>NZ_JAUSZA010000001.1:1462500-6262500 GCF_030817215.1 Paenibacillus sp. V4I3 | reverse complement strand
GTCTGATTTGAAATATGTTTTGGTTATTCCTAGTCGTATTTATTGGGAGAAAGCGGAATATGTCCGTAAATTCACCTATATTAGCATTTTAATAAGTTTAATGGGAGCAGGCGTATTGACATGGTTTTTTATGCGCCGCAATTATTCGCCTATTCAGCGGCTGGTTCAGTCGCTTTCTGATAAGAATTCCACCCAGGAACGGCCAGATGGAAATGAACTCAATTTCATCCAAAGAGCAATTTCACAAACAAGAAATGAAAAAGATAAAATTGCTTTACAATTGCAATCTCATCACCATGTGCTGCGTTCCAATATGTTGAATCGGCTCCTGAAAGGGAAGATGGATACACTGATTCCATATGAGGAAGCTTTCAAATCGTTCCATATTGATTTAATCTCTAATGATTTTGCCGTCATTTTATTTGCTGTTGAGAATCAGGACAGCCTTTCTACCAATTTGCCGGGAATGGATATGAATGAAAGAAGGAAACTCATACAGTTCATTATAACCAATGTCGTGGAAGAGCTTGTTGGGCAGCGTGGGCATGCGGGTTATGTGGCTGAAGTAGATGATATGATGGTTTGTCTTGTGAACTTTGCAGATATCGAAGCTGTCGAAATGAAACAAGACCTTCATTGGATTGCCACAGAAGCACAGCGGTTTTTAATTAGATTCAACATGGATCTTACGGTATCCATCGGCGGAATCCATGGCTCCTTGTTTGGAGTCGCCGAGGCGTATAGTGAGGCATTGGATGCCATGGAATATAAGATGGTTCGAGGAAAAAGAGAGATCATCACCTACGATGAGATTCGAATCGATTCCACGGATCAGCAACAGCTGGGCTATTATTATCCGCTTCAGGTCGAGCAGCAGATTATCAATCTGATAAAAATTGGCGATTTTGAACAGGCTAGTGCGTGTATGAACGAAATTATGGAGCGGAATTTCAATAAGCCCCTCGTGTTACTGACCTTGGCGAGATGTCTCATTTTCAATCTTGTCGGTACGATGGTGAAGGCGATCAATGAACTAGGAGACGGTGAAAGCCGTATTTTAGAAGATAATCCACTGTGGATGGATAAGATCATCGCCTGTGATACGATACTGGAAATGCAGCATGAACTCCTAACCTTGCTCAAAGAAGTTTGTGCATTTGCAGCTGTGAAAATGGAGACGAACTTGTCCAAAGAGCGTGCAGAGACGCTGCGTGAGCTTATCTCCAAGGTGACTCGTTACATCGACGAGCATTATCAGGATTCTAATTTAAATGTGAATACAATCGGTGAACGCTTTGAGTTAAAAGGTAGTTATATCTCTAAATTGTTTAAGGATCAAACGGGTGAGGGACTGCTCGATTACATCACGAAGGTTCGCATTCAGCAAGCCAAACGCATGATCAGCTATAAGCAAGACTCCATATCCGATATTGCCAATTATGTGGGTTACAATGAGGTCGCGACGTTCATTCGAGTGTTCAAAAAGTACGAGGGGATTACACCTGGGAAATTCAAGGAAATGAACTGATTCACGCTAGGGATTAAGGCTATGGAGGGTTACCAGATGAGTCAAAGACGTATAAGTACCTCAATCCTATTGTTCATGTGGGTAATTACCCTGTTGTTATCGGCTTGTACTTCTGGAAATAACCCAGCAAAGCCTGCAGAGGAGCCGATTAAAGACACTGCCAAGGTAGAACAACCTGATCAGGCCAAGAAGACGCTATCTTATTGGTCTGAACTTAACGGCAATGCGGCGAGTGTAAAACCGAACATTCAGGACATACCGTTCTTCCAAGAATGGCAGAAGCGGACAGGGGTAAGGATAACTTTCATTCAACCGCCATCTAATCAAGCGAAAGAAGCGATGAATGTCTTATTAGCGTCAGGCGATTTGCCCGATATGATGGAATACGAATGGGATAACCATCCTGGAGGACCAGAGAAGGCGATCAATGACGGTTATATTTTGAAATTGAATGATCTCATAGATAAACATGCTCCGAATCTGAAAAAATACTTGCGTGAACACCCAGAAATAGACAAACAGGTCAAAACGGATAATGGCAGTTATTATGTATTTCCATTCATACGGGGTGACGAATTGCTTCGGACCTTTCAGGGGCCTATCATCCGTCAGGATTGGCTTCAAGAACTTGGTCTCCAGACACCTACAACAATAGATGAGTGGTATACAGTTTTAAAAGCGTTTAAAGAGAAAAAGGGAATCGCTGCTCCTTTGACCTTCTTAGGTGTTCCCAATCCGTTATTCGGCATTGAAGGCGGTGCTTTCGTGGGTGCCTATGGGATCAAAAAAGGGTTCTACTTGGATAACGGCCAAGTGAAGTATGGGCCGATGGAAGAGGGCTATAAACAGTTTCTCGCTACTTTTCGCAAATGGTATGCAGAAGGGTTGATTGACAAAAATATCGCTACAGTTGATACCAAAACGTTGGATGCCAATATGATTTCAGGAAGAAGCGGGGCAACGATATGGAATGCTGGCGCAGGTATTGGAAAATGGCAGCCCATCGTTCAGGACAAAGAAAAGGCTGCATTGTTAGGTCCTGCACCTTATCCGGTGTTGATAAAAGGCAATAAGCCTAAGTTCGGGCAGCGGAGCTATGCGTATGTGGGGACAGGCGGGGTTGCCATTTCAAGCAAAAGCAAGAACGCTGAAGCAGCAGCGAAGCTGCTAGATTACGGATATAGCGCAGAAGGTCATATGCTTTTCAATTTCGGGATCGAGGGAATTAGTTATAACATGGAAGGCGGATACCCGAGATATACGGATTTAATTTTGAAAAATCCCAATAAACTCGCGCCATCTCAAGCGCTTTCGATGTATAATCGGGCTAGTTACTTTGGTCCCTTCGTCCAGGACGTTCGTTATATGGAGCAATATTACACATTGCCCCAACAGAGGGAGGCCATTCAAGTTTGGGCAAATACCGATGTTGACAGTCATATACTCCCGCAAATGCCTAAGACAGAGTTAGAAAGCGCTGAGCTTTCTTCCATCATGATCGATGTTATGACGCTTGTCGACGAGATGTCGCTTAAAATCATACTCGGTGTGGAACCATTGGACGCTTTTGACACCTATGTGAGTAAAATTAAAGCCTCCAAGATTGATCGTGCCATTCAGATCCAGAAATCAGCTTTAGATAGATATTATAAGCGTTAAGAGTATTTATAAGAGGGCTAATGCAACGTCTACTGACAATGTGTTAGCCCTTTTCCTACGTTTTCCTGAACAAGTAGAACGAAATCAAACCTCTGGAGGAAACTATGGTCTCTCGGTATTCCTATTTCATCAGATTGATCACATTTACTACACTGATTAGTACGATTCCGCTTATGTTTTTGGGCATCTACGCTTTCTTTCAATCCACTTCTACGGTCCAAACGAAAGTCAATGAAGCGAACGTTTTCATTTTGCAGCAGTCGCAAAGCCGGGTCGAACAGATTTTAAAGGTCATCGATCAAGTATCTAGGCGCTATGCGGAAACTCCGCTTGTCGTTGGTGCCATTTCCAAACGGATGGAAATTGAAGATTTTCAGGACATTGATTTGCTTGTTAAAGGGCTTCTTGGCGTGCAAACCTATGAGCTGGGAGTTAAGGATGTGGAACTGCATAGTCTTAGGAATGATTGGTATATCAAAGACGGGGGCTTTTATTTCGGAAAGGACACGGTTATTAAGTCCTTCTCTTTGGACTCCGCATTTAATTCACGCTGGTCCCCGGAGTTGGATCATACGTTTACTGGCATCAAACTGGTGAAGACAATCCCTTCCACGACCGCTGATCCAAAGGGATACTTGTCTGTTCGCGTGTCCAATATCGAGCTAGCCAAGCTGCTGACAGGCGGCTTTTCGACCCGGGAAACGATGATAGTTGACGACAAGATGAATATCATCATTCATACCAATGAGAAGAGAATCGGTCAAAGCGTTCTATCCGAGCCCTGGTCGCAGGAGCTGCAAAACAAGGGCAAGCAGCAGGGTTATTTTAACAGCACATCGCTTGGCAAGCCGTATAGTGTTGTGTACAACCATTCTAGGTACAATAACTGGACTTATGTATCCATCATTCCTATAGAGGAAGCGAAGAAGGAGTCCGCCAGTATCGGATGGGCGACTTTGACCGCATGTTTGCTTCTTTTGCTTTTTACTGGGCTGCTATCTTACTGGGGCTCGAAGCGAATATATTTCCCTGTGCGCAGCCTGATGGAGTTCACCATGAAGCAAAGCGGACCATCTGGAGAAGTAACGGTAGTTAAAGACGAATTACAGTGGATCGGTACACAGTTCGCTTCGCTGCATCAGTCGAAAGAACAGCTGGAAGGGAAAATGAAGATGCAGTCTGGCCAACTCGTCGATTACTTCATGTTGAAGCTTTTCCAAGGGGAGTTGAACCGTAGTGAATTGGAGGGAAAAATGAGTCAGTTTCAACTTCCTGCTTGGCGTAGATATGCGGTTCTGGTCATGCAAATCGATACCTTTGCGCAAACGCGGTATAGTTCCAATGAGCAGGATTTGCTGTTGTTTGCGATGAACAATATGGCCTCCGAATTGATCCCGACACCGCAGCGCATTCATGCAATGCCCATTGGTAATTATCAGGTTACACTGGTCGGGAGCGATGCTGAGAGTCACGGGATACTGCTAAGTGAGTTGAGTGGTCTAGCTGAGTCCGTACAGCGAGCTGTGGATGAATTTTTGGGACTCAAAGTCAGTGTAGGGATCAGCCGTCCGTATGAGACCATGTATGCCACACCGCAAGCGTTTCTTGAAGCCAAAGAAGCTTTGCAATATCGGATTCGACTTGGGGAAAAAGCCATTTTACATATCGGTGATCTGAAGCCGCAGATGACATCTCAGCCATACTATCCGCATCATCTGGTGTCGAAGCTTATACAGGCCATCACCTTTCTCGATAGGGACGAGGCCGGAGATCAGCTTCGTCAGTTTATTCAAGAAGTACTTAAGGCGGCAAGTGACCCCGCGCTTTATCGGATGTCCTTTGCCATGCTTTTGACAGATCTGGTGCGCGTAACTTACGACATAGGTGCTGCATTAATCATGGTTTCTCAGGAACATCGCAATAAATATGAGCAATTATTCAACTTGAAAACACCGGAAGAAATAGAAGACTGGTTCAAGTCGCAAATGATTGCCCCCATGATGGAGCTAACTCGCGAAGTGCATGAATTTTCCGGTAAAAGCATCTCTCGTTCTGTAAAGGATCTAATTCATGACCATTATGACAGCGATTTAACGTTAGAGCAGTGCGCGATGAGGTTGAATTACAGCACACATTACATTCGCCGGATGTTTCGTAAGGAAACCGGCATGAATTTTAGCGAATATTTGGCACGGTTTCGTCATGATATGGCCAAGAGCTGGCTGAGTGAAACCGAAATGAAGATCACTGAAGTTGCCGAACGTTTGCAGTATACGAACGCACAAAATTTTATCCGTCAGTTCCGCAAGCTTGAGGGAATGACGCCTGGTCAATATAGAGAGCAGAAGCTAAAGGAATCAGTTTGAAGGGAAGGGCTGATTCCAATGATTATCATAAGGAGCGCTATTGATTATAAAGCACGTTTTACAGACGTATCTCCCCATAAATAGGAAGTGGAGCGCTGTTGATTATTGAACGCAACTTTAGGCTTAGGTAATCTGAAGCTATCAACCGAATCAAGGAGGACAATGGATGGTGGAACTGATTTCTGCGCCGATCAAAGCGGCAGTCAGGAGCAATGCCCGCCACAGGTTATTAGCGAGACTGATTAAAAACAGGTGGCTGTATCTGATGGCAATTCCAGGCATGCTCTATTTTATTGTTTTTAAATACTTGCCTATGTGGGGGTTACTAATCGCCTTTCAGAATTACCAGCCTACGCTGGGAATGCTGCATAGCAAGTGGGTCGGGTTTCAGCATTTCGAACGCTTTTTCTTTGATAGCTCTTTTGTCATGCTGTTCAAAAACACGCTCATCTTGGCTTTTTACAATTTAGTTTTCTTTTTTCCACTGCCGATTATCATGGCTCTATTGTTAAATGAAGTCAGGAAAGAAGTGTTTAAGCGTACTATTCAAACGATTGTGTATATCCCTCATTTTGTATCTTGGGTTGTTGTCGTGGGGATTTCTTACATTTTCTTTACGACGGAAGGAGGGATTGTCAACGATGCATTTGCAGCGTTGGGACTTCCTAAAGTAGAATTTCTGATTTCAAGCGAATGGTTCCGTACGATGATCGTTTCACAGGTCGTTTGGAAAGAAACCGGTTGGGGGACGATTATCTTTCTGGCGGCATTGGCCGGGGTCGATCAGCAGTTGTATGAAGCTGCTACCATCGATGGTGCGGGTCGATTTCGGCAGGTGTGGCACATTACGCTTCCAGCCATACGAAGTGTCATCGTCATCCTGTTCATTCTAAGACTCGGCTCGTTCCTTGATACAGGATTTGAACAAATCTTCCTTATGCTGAACGCAATGAACCGTGATGTAGGCGAAGTATTCGATACATATGTCTACAATGTGGGAATTCAGCAGGGGCAATTCAGTTATAGTACAGCAGTTGGTTTGTTCAAATCGTTGATCGGACTGATGCTTGTTATGGGTGCGAACCGGATGGCCAAAAAATTCGGCGAAAACGGTCTGTATTAAGAAAGGAACGGTACATGATGATCAACAAAAGCATAGGCAGTCGTATCTTTGACAGTGTCAATTATACATTTTTGATTATAGTTGCTTTGGTAACCATTATCCCCTTTTTCTATATTGTGTCTGTCTCTTTTGCGGAACCGGAGGAGGTGCTCCGGCGCGGCTTTATTTTATTTCCTACTTCATTTTCACTTGAGGGATACAAATACATATTTTCCACTAGTATCATGATGAGAAGCTTGTTGGTTACAGCAGGCATTACAGTGGCGGGGACATTTATCAATTTGTTGTTCACATCGCTGCTGGCGTATCCATTATCGAGACAGGACTTTGACGGTAGAAAGTTATTTATGATGCTTATTGTGTTCACGATGCTGTTTAATGGCGGCATATTACCCACCTTTCTTGTCGTGAAATCACTCGGATTACTAAACAGCTACTGGGCGCTGCTCATACCGAACGCCATTAGCGCTTTTAATCTGATCGTCGTTGTGAGCTTCTTTCGGCAATTACCGGAAGGGCTAGAAGAGGCGGCGAAGATCGACGGCTGCAATGATCTGGGACTGCTCTTCCGCATTGTACTCCCGTTATCTGCACCTGTGCTGGCAACGTTTGCATTGTTTTACGCCGTGGGACATTGGAATACATTTTTCAGTGCAATCTTGTACATCAACGATGCTAAAATGTGGCCGATTCAAGTTTGGTTGAGACAAATCGTGATCTTATCTCAAGGTGGAATTGGTGATTCCACGCAATTCGATCAGAACTATATCGCCCCACCATCGCAAATTATTAAGATGGCCGTTATCGTCATCTCAACCGTACCTATATTGATCGTGTACCCTTTTCTGCAGAAGCATTTTGCCAAAGGGGTTATACTCGGCTCTGTAAAAGGTTGAAGGGGTTTTCAATTCAGAAGGAATTAAATTAGGGGAGGCATCACATCAATGAAACGCCAATTGGAAATGACAAGAACAGGATTTACAGCCATAAGTATCATCGTAGGAGCAGCGGCACTACTCACGGGTTGCGGGAGCGATTCGAGTCCAGCAGCAGGAGGAACTGGAACGAGTACCGCAACGGCTAATAAGGAGCCTTTAAAACTAAGCATCATGACATTAATGTACGCGGAACCTCCCAAGGCAGACAGTGATGTGCAAAAGAAGATCGAAGAATATACGAACACCAAGCTCGATATCTCTTGGGTTCCGAACTCCTCCTACAAGGACAAGGTCAATGTGACGATCGGTTCAGGTGAACTGCCGAAGGCCATGCTCGTGCAAAATAATAAGGACTCCAATATTTTGAGTGCCATTCGTTCGGGCATGTTCTGGGAAGTTGGCCCGTATTTAAGCGCGTATCCCAATTTATCCAAAATGAATAAGTCGGTATTCGACAATATTAAGGTTGACGGTAAAATTTACGGATTGTACCGTGCCCGTGACTTATCGACCTCTGGGATTATTTTTCGAAGTGACTGGTTGAAAACCGTCGGTTTAAGTGAACCGAAAACAATGGATGAGCTTTATAACGTTCTGAAAGCCTTTACATTGAATGATCCAGATAAGAATGGCAAGCAGGATACCGTAGGACTAACGGAAGAAAAAGTGATGGATGGTTTAAATACAGTAGCTTCTTACTTGGGTGCTCCGAATGGCTGGGAAGTAAAGGACGGCAAGCTGAGCCCGGATTTCCTATCACCGGAGTATTATGAAGCGATGAAATTTTATAAAAAACTGTATGACGAGAAACTGATCAAACAGGATTTCCCTGTGCTGAACAATCAACAGAAAAAAGATGATATAAATCAAGGAAAAGCTGGCGCTGTGATTTCCAACATGATTGATGCAGCGGGCTACCAAGCTACGCTTACCAAGACGTTCCCTGGAGCAGATATCGATGTGGTGAGCCGAATTAAAGGGCCTAAAGGGGAAAGGACGTACGGCGGTCAAGGCTATAACAGTGTATTCATGTTTCCCAAGTCGAGTGTGAAGACGGAGGCTGAACTCAAACAGATCCTTGGCTTTTATGATAAGCTGTCTGACCAGAAAATGCTCGATTTGCTCGGATGGGGCATTGAGGGAAGACATTATAAAGTAGAAGAAAGCAAGCCGGTATTCATTGACCAAAAGCTGCAGGACACAGAGGTTGGCTCCAGTTATCTTCAATTGCAAGTAGCGAAATATACGGCTAAAACGACAGGTAAAGAAACAAAGCTGATGGAAAAATACGGAAAAATGATTAGAGACAACGAAGCGATTGCCGTGAATAACCCAGCTAATCCGCTTGATTCTAATACGCAAACGACGAAAGGCAGCGAATTAAAACAGATCATTGATGATTCCCGCACTAAATTTGTGCTCGGCAAGCTGGATGAAGCGGGATGGAAGCAGGCGATCGAGCAGTGGCGCAAAGCTGGCGGCGATAAAGTGATAGAAGAATTCAGCGCGCAGTATGCGAAGAACGCGAAGTAAAGATGTTTAAGGAGGTGATCAAACAGTTCGGACAGCCAGAAATGGACATAAGAGCTTGAAAAAATCGAACAATGGAGGCTCATTTGATGAAAAAGAAGCTCGTTTGGAAGTTGTTGGCAGCAGTATGGATGTTTGCGTTAATTCTATCATTTGTTGTGCCTATTGAATCGGCAAATGCAGGCACGCCTTGGAGAAGCTCGTTATATCCTTCTGATTGGACCCCGGGGTATAAAGATGCGCAAGGCCGGTTTTTTCATGACTTTTCTTATGCGGGCTATTGGAGAGGTGAGAAAAGTATCCCATCCACTCCGCCAGGCGCCACCTATAACGTCGTAACCCAATACGGGGCAGATTCAAGCGGAACCAACGATTCTACGAATGCCATTCAGAATGCGATTAATGCGGCAGGTGCTGCTGGGGGCGGTATCGTTTATTTACCTGCGGGAACTTATCGTGTTAAGCCGCAAGGAACCGCTACAAGTGCCCTCTGGATTAATAAAGACAATGTCGTGCTCCGGGGCTCAGGTAAAACATCAACGTTCATTTACAATGATTCAACGAGTATGCGAAATAAAGCAGTCATCCGTATTTCGCCGCTAACGTCGGCGGATTGGTTTACGCCAACGAATACACCAACTTCCATACGAAGTGATGTGCAGCCGCAGGCGATGACAATTCCCGTTAACAGTGTCAGCGGGTATAGTATCAACGAATTTATTATCGTGCACTCCGATGCTACGGATGCTTTCATTGCGGATCACGGTATGACCGGCAAATGGGATGCATCCTTGAAGGGGCCGACGTTCTACAGGAAGATCACAGGTATTGATGCTTCTGCTAACACGCTTACCATCGATATTCCTATTCGGTATACGTTGAAAACAAGGGATAATGCACGCGTATATAAAATAGGCGAAGCGGTTGCAGAGGCAGGAATCGAAGATTTGTCAATCGGGATGAAGCAGCATACGGGAACAGGTTGGGGAGATTTGGACTTCAATGTAGCTGGCACAGGGGCTTACGATGTGCATGACTCTAAGGGGATAACGATCGTAAATGCCAAAAATAGCTGGGTAGATAACGTTAACAGCTATAAACCTAGTTCCAATAGCGGTGATTATCATTTACTATCCTATGGTATTACGATCAATCAATCTCGTACGGTCACCATCCAGAATACCCATTTTCAGAAACCGCAGTATAAAGGCGAAGGCGGAAATGGATATATGTACGCCATACAGGGCTCGGATAACTTGGTGCAAAATGCTACGGCCACGAACGGGAGACATAACTTCGATTTCAAAAGCATGTGGACAAGCGGAAACGTCATCCACAACAGCACATCGAATACTCCTCGTCTTGCCTCCGATTTCCATATGCATTTAAGTATGGCCAACTTATTCGATAACATGACGATGAACGGAGACTTTATCGAAGCCGTGTATAGACCGTATGGAACGATAGAGCATGGATGGACAACGACGCAATCGGTGATCTGGAATACAAACGGTACTGCTTATGCCACTGGTCAGTCGTCCATTGTGAAATCAAAGCAATTTGGTCAAGGATATGTGATAGGAACTCGGGGAGCAGCTAATGGTGTGACCTATACAGTACCAGCCTCGGATGGCTCCGCGCCGCAGGATCTGGTAGAGGGTATCGGTACAGGATTGGATTTGGTGCCACAATCCTTGTATTTGGACCAAAAGGCGAAGAGAAGTGTCGGACAGCCTGTAAATCTCTTGACAAACCCCGGGTTTGAAACAGGCGATCTGACAGGATGGACGGAATGGCACAATGCAACGCTTGCTCAAAAAGTGGATACGGATTTGCCATGGAGTGGAAGCTATAAACTGACTCATTGGGCGTCGGCTAATTATCAACAAATAACGGCTCAACTGAAGACAGTGCCAAACGGACTTTACTCGGCTAGCGTATGGGTACGCTCAGGCGGAGGACAAAATGCGCTGCAGCTATTCGCTAAAAACTACGGCGCCGCTGAAATTGATGCTGTTATTGGAACCAGTCCAATACCGAATTATACGAAATATACGATAGACAACATCCCGGTGACAAACGGCCAAGTTGAGATCGGCATATGGAATGACGCCAACGGCAATAACTGGGCCGCATTTGATGATTTTGAATTAGTGAGAAAGTAACGTATAACAATCGTTCTATTTAGATCAAAAGAGGCGATGAGAGGCTATTAAGCCACAGGGCCTTTCTCGCCACCGTAAAGTCGAAAAGAAGACGGAGACATGCCGGTAATTGATTTGAAGTGCCGACTGAAGTAATGGACTGAAGCGTAGCCGAGTTTGCTGGCAGTAACCTCTACTTTTTCTTCCTCCAGCAGAAGCTTCTTCGCCAATTGTATCCGTTTACGAATCATGTAGGGTTTCGGTGAGACGCCCATCACTTCCTTAAATAACTGGGCAAAATAGGCATGGTGATAACCGCACTGCTGGGCTAGCTCTGATAAGCTCCACGGATGTTCAGGATGCTCCCTAATCATCTGCAGCGCTGGTCCAATCATGCTTCGCTTGGAGCTATGAAGCGCTGAAATTTCTAATTCTTGGCGAACAATTTGAGCTAATACTTGCATCAGAAGACTTCTTAATACGAGCGAATAGCCGGGCTCCTACTCTTTGTATTCCTGAACAATCTGATACAGCAACCGTTCTCCCGTGACTAGCCTGAAATGATCAGGAATGGTGACGCTGCCATAACCCTCGACTTCAACCGTGTAGTGCAGCGGCGAGTCAAATGGCGGTCCGCCTGCAAAGCGTTCCAGCTTAGCGCCAGGGTGAACAGGCTCTGGAGACACTCGGTGCCAATCGAAGTGCAGGCTGATGAAAGTAGCTGAAATGCTGGGATGGACGGATAGCTTATGCGGTGTACACGATCCATAATAAGCACATTCGCCGGGAAGTAGCGAGTACTTATTGGCGCCTACCCACAAATCCATTTGACCGGACACAACGTAAACAAGTTGGCAATCAGGGATCGTACGGGGACCGAAAACGAAGCCTGCCGAAACATCTTTCTCCACATTTGCATAGTTCACTGTAGGGAGTAATAAGGCTGTCGGTCCGAGCGGGTGAGAAGGTTCCATTTGGCGTGCTCCTTCGTCGATTTGTTATTCTAAGCTACTTCGCTGTCGTTGGCTAAAAACCTTTGAAAAGTGCAACTAGTTCTAATCTTTACGGCAACGACTAGCGAACTGTATGCTGATACACTTGATCTTGTAAGTCGAAACATCGGCTTCAACAATTAGTGGACGGGGGATTAGGCATGCTGACAGCGGAGCAGGTACAGTTGTTTGAACGTGACGGTTTTGTTAAGGGCGATGTTGTGCTGAACGACGAGGAAGTTGAGATTCTGCGTCGTGAGCTGGATCTTGTACTGGAAGGGAAGACCGTTAAGAAACCGGTACTGAATCGCAACTTGGCTTCAGTCCAGTGAATATGGAATGAGCATGGAAGCCAGTGAAACGATTGTTCAGGTTGTTAACATCTGGATGGCCAGCGATATCTACTTGCAGCATGCAGCTAATCACATTTTATGCGAGGATGTTGCACAACTCGCCGGTACGGACACACTGCGCATATGGCACGACCAAATTCAATACAAGCCGCCAGTCACAGGCGGGCCTACGAAGTGGCATCAGGACCATCCGCTGTGGCCGATCATCAAGCCTGCAGAGCTAATAAGCGCATGGGTGGCGCTGGACGATGCTATTGTTGAGAACGGCTGCATGTGGATGGTACCCGGTAGTCATCAATGGGGAGATCACCAGCGGCATTTGCTTCACGGTCCTGACCATATGCCGCAGCATAAGCGTCCTGAACTGCTGCCTGAAGGTGTGGAGATTAAGCCGGTTCCGTTCGAGATCAAGAAGGGTCAGGTTGGCTACCATCACTGCATGACATGGCACGGCTCACTGCCGAATCAATCGCAGATGAAACGGCGTGCAATTGCGGTCCATTATATGCCGGGACATATTCGTTATGAGCCTGTAGGCAATCATCCCATGAATAAGCATGTTCATGTTCAACCGGGCGAACTTTTGACCGGAGACGATTTTCCTGTTGTTTATAAGAAGTAATAAAAAAATTGATTGGGCAAGGTCTATGAACTGTGACCCTATTCGTGGACAATTAATAGAAAGACCCTAAATTAAGCTGTTAAAAGATGGCTCCCGGTATTCGTCGGGGGTCATCTTTTTTAATGTCCATTGATACCGATCGCATTGTCGTTCAGCAACTTCGATGGGCTACCGTGATTACCCATGTTGTAGTTTCTACAACAATTCACACGCCTAAAGGCTATTTTGTAAGTAAAAGTTGTAGTTTGTACACCATTTCGAACCCATTTGTTGCTAAATGGCCTGTCCGGGGCTAAATTGTTGTACATTATGCAACATCGAAATGATAAAGGTGGGATAGCCAGAATTCTTGTACTTTCTACAACATCTTTCAACCGAGAAGATGGATTTATTCATTCAAACCTTATTTCCCCCTACTCCAACTCTTGCCTCATCATTTTTTTGTTTACCGTTAATTGCTTTTAGAGTTGTGACATCATATTTGTTATATAACAATAAAAATATTTTAAAATTGTTATTGCATAAATGTTTTATTTAGTTATACAATATAAAATATAATATCAATCTGTATTGGTACAATGGTTCATATGTTGAAGGGAGAGATGGTTATGAGTAGTTTGGCCTCATCGATGGAGTTTGAAAGAAGGAAATTCACAAACCTTCGCGCCTATGGTTTTCAGCGATCTGTTGCAAAACAAGAAGTTCATAAAGAACACGATGAATGCGGTGAAACTGCTCTGTATCCATTGTCTCCATTGTCTTTGACACTGTACTATGCCTTTGATAATGATGTGGAAGTGGGATAATTGGCGGACTGCGCAACTCATAAAATGATATGAAAGCCTACCGAGTTTTCGGTAGGCTTTTTATTGTTATAGTATATTAATAAAAACAATTAATTTTATAAAACAATATTGAACATTATTTGGTTATGTGTTATATATTATATAACAAAAATAAATCTGTATTAATACATTAGAGGAGGAAACAACAATGGATTGTCCAACATGTCAAGGTAATGGAGATTTAGAGGAAATGAGAAGCACAGATGAGCACTTTCACAAAGAGGGGTCGTCCATCTATTTTGGTCAGGATCGTGTGCTCTGGCCCAACACTTGTCCGATTTGCGGCGGAAGCGGATTTCTAGACGTATCCTTTTAAAAAACAAAACCCAATAAAGGAGTGCATAGGATCATGAGCAAACAAAGTCAACGTGAACAACTGCAAGCAAGCTTGAATTCCAAGCGATTCGAAGGGGTGTCTCGACCTTATTCGGTTGAGGATGTGCTTCGCCTTCGTGGCTCCGTAATCATTGAACAGACACTGGCTGAGCAGGGAGCCAGCAAATTCTGGGAGCGGGTTAACGAAGAAGACTTTGTACCTGCACTTGGCGCTCTAACGGGAAATCAAGCTGTGCAGCAAGCAAAAGCAGGACTTAAAGCGATTTATTTGAGCGGTTGGCAAGTTGCCGCCGATGCGAACTTATCCGGTCATATGTATCCCGATCAAAGTCTTTACCCAGCTAACAGCGTTCCTAGCGTTGTGAAAAGAATTAACCAGGCACTGCAGCGCGCTGATCAGATCCAGCATGCGGAAGGCAAGGGAAGCATAGACTTCTATCTCCCTATTGTGGCAGACGCGGAAGCTGGCTTCGGAGGACCACTTAACGTGTTCGAGCTGATGAAGGGCATGATTGAGGCAGGAGCCGCTGCTGTCCATTTCGAGGATCAGCTCTCCTCCGAAAAGAAATGCGGCCATTTGGGCGGTAAAGTGCTGTTGCCAACGCAGCAAGCCGTAAAAAATCTTATCGCAGCAAGGCTTGCAGCCGATGTGATGGGCGTGGAGACGGTGCTAATCGCTCGTACAGATGCGAATGCAGCAAGTCTCCTGACGAGCGACATTGACGAGATTGATCGACCGTTTCTAACTGGCGAACGATCACCCGAGGGATTCTTTTATGTCCATGCAGGTTTGAATCAAGCGATCTCACGCGGTCTAGCTTATGCCCCTTATGCGGATATGGTTTGGTGTGAAACCTCGGAGCCAAACTTAGAGGAAGCTAGGCGCTTTGCAGAAGCGATTCATGAGAAATTTCCTGGCAAACTGCTTGCATATAACTGTTCTCCCTCATTTAACTGGAAGAAGAAATTAGATGAACCTACGATTGCAAAATTTCAACAAGAGCTAGGTAAACTTGGCTATAAGTTCCAGTTCGTGACATTGGCAGGCTTCCATGCTTTGAATCACAGCATGTTTGAACTCGCTCACGATTATAGAGATCGTGGTATGGCTGCTTACTCTCAGTTCCAACAAACGGAATTCGCTAGTGAATCTCGCGGTTATGAAGCGACACGCCATCAGCGTGAAGTAGGAACGGGTTATTTCGATGAAGTTTCCCAAGTCATTACGAGCGGTACTTCTTCCACAACTGCGCTTTCCGGTTCAACGGAAGAGGAACAATTTGCTCATTAATAGCCATGCCAGAAGGTTTAAGGAGATGAGGATATTGATCGATCAAACCATGCTAAGGGGAATTGAAATCGAACCGACTTCTACGGAGGGGCAGAAGATTCTCACGCCGGAAGCATTAGCATTCGTAGCACATCTTGAGCGTACATTTGGAGCTAAACGGCTAGAGCTGTTGCAGGAGCGCAACTTGAGGCAAAGTCGTATTGATGCAGGTGAGCTGCCGGGCTTTTTACCAGTAACTGCAAGGATACGCAGCAGCGATTGGAGCATAGCGCCGGTCCCTGCGGATTTGCAAGACAGACGCGTTGAGATAACAGGTCCAGCTGGCGACCGTAAGATGGTCATTAATGCGTTCAATTCTGGTGCTTACGTCTACATGGCAGACTTCGAGGACGCCAACTCACCAACGTGGAACAATACGATCGGCGGTCAAGTGAATTTATACGATGCTGTTCGTCGAACGATCGCTTTCACTAGTCCGGAAGGGAAAAGCTATAATCTTCAGGCTCAGACGGCAGTGCTCAAAGTTCGTCCTCGCGGTTGGCATTTGGAAGAGAAACATATGCTGGTTGATGGGCGTCCTGTATCAGGTTCGTTATTTGATTTTGGCCTTTTCTTTTTCCATAATGCAAAGACACAGATTCAGCAAGGAAGCGGACCTTATTTTTACTTGCCTAAGCTTGAAAGCCATATCGAGGCACGTCTTTGGAATGACGTGTTCCTATTTGCTCAGCAGGAGCTAGGTATTCCGCAAGGTACGATTAAAGCTACGGTGCTTATCGAGACGATCGTCGCTGCCTTTGAAATGGACGAAATTTTGTATGAACTTCGCGAGCACAGCGCAGGCCTGAACTGCGGGCGGTGGGATTATATCTTCAGCTATATTAAAAAGCTGCAGAAGCAGCCTCACGTTATCGTTCCCGACCGTGCTCTCGTAACGATGGAATCGCCGTTTATGAAAGCATATTCGCTGCTCGCCATCCAGACTTGTCATAAGCGGAATGCGCCTTGCATCGGAGGCATGGCCGCACAAATTCCGGTGAGGAATGATCCGGAGGCGAACGAAGAAGCGATGGCGAAAGTAAGAGCAGATAAGCTGCGCGAGGTGAGAAATGGTCACGATGGCACATGGGTGGCTCATCCCGGATTAGTTCCTGTGGCAAAAGCGATATTCGATGAGTATATGCCGGCGGCCAATCAAATTGACAAGCAGCTTTCTGGTACCCAAATTACCGCTGAACAATTGCTAGAGGTGCCGCTGGGGCCGATAACAGAGAATGGGATACGGACGAACGTCAGTGTCGGCATTCAGTATTTGGAAGCTTGGCTGCGTGGTTTCGGTGCTGTACCGATCAACAACTTGATGGAAGACGTGGCCACTGCGGAAATATCACGTGCGCAGCTTTGGCAGTGGATCCACCATCCACTAGGAATTTTGGATGACGGGCGTAAAGTAACGGCAGAGCTATTTCAACAGATTCAAGTTGAAGAGATGGCAAAGATCAAAGAAAAGCTTGGGGAAGATGCTTTTCAGCAAATGAAGTTTGACCAAGCAAATGTTCTTTTTACCCAAATGACGGTTTCACCTGAGTTTGAAGCTTTTTTAACCGAAGAAGGGTATCGACATTTGTAATTGAAGTAATTTGAGACAGGGCCTTTATGAGGCTTCTGTCTTTTTTTATTTGGATATACTATAATTATTTCAATGTTATAGAACAGTTCAGCGAGGTGTGAACCATGAGCACGGGCCATTCGGAGCTTCATACGAAGCATGAACAAATTACGAAATATATTGAATCTTTGGCTGTAGGCACCAAGCTGTCCGTTCGGCAAATCGCTCAAGATCTGGATGTGAGTGAGGGAACGGCTTATCGTGCCATCAAGGAAGCGGAAAATATCGGTCTAGTCAGCACCAAACGGCGGATCGGCACGATTCGCATGGAGAAGAAAGAAGAACCCGTCATTGATAAATTAACGTTCGCGGAAATCGTGAATGTGGTGGAAGGCGTTGTGCTGGGTGGTTCTTCGGGTATACATAAGTCCCTGAACAAATTCGTGATTGGCGCGATGCAGCTGGAGGCCATGCTGAAGTATATTGAGGCAGGCAATTTGCTCATTGTCGGCAATCGTGTACAAGCACACATGTGTGCACTAAGTCAGGGAGCTGGCGTGTTGATTACCGGTGGATTTGATACCACGCCTGAAGTAAAGGAGCTTGCTGATGAACTGCAGCTTCCTATTATCGGCAGTTCATTCGATACATTCACGGTTGCTACGATGATTAACCGTGCCATGGAAGATCGCCTCATTAAGAAAAAGATTATGATTGTTGATGACATCGTGCGCAAAGACAGTCCTATTTATTCGCTGCTCGCTATTAGTACGGTCAAAGACATGCAAAAGCTGGTTGAGGAAACAACGCATACACGGTATCCTGTCATCGATGACAATCAGGTGCCGATTGGCATGATCACGACCAAGGACATCATGGGCGCGAAGCCGAATCAGCTCATTGGCACCTTGATGACTCCTAATCCGTTAATGATTAACTTGAAAACGTCAGTAGCATCAGCTGGACATACGATGGTGTGGGAAGGTATTGAGCTGCTGCCCGTCATCGATACCGATCGCAAGATGATCGGTGTCATTAGCCGTAAGGATGTTATGAAAGCAATGCAGCATATGCAAAGGCAGCCTCAGAACGCAGAAACGTTCGAAGTGCAGATCTATTCGGGGATCGACGAGCTACGAGATGAGGAAGGTAAGCTGTATTTTCAAGGAACGGTTACCCCGCAAATGACGAATTTTGAAGGATTAGTCTCCGAGGGTATACTGACAACGATTATGATTCGTGCGGCTTATCGCACGGTTCAGGAGCACAAGAAAGGTGATCTTATTCTGGATAGTTCTTCCAGCTATTTTCTGATCCCGCTGCAAATCGATGACGTCATCGAAATCGTACCCTCGATCGTGGAGATGAGCCGCAGATTTTGCAAAATTGATATGGAAATCAGGACGAACGGCACTAGAGTAGCTAGATCCATGTTTACGGCACGTATTTTATAATAATAATCTTAAAGGAAGAATGGCCACCTGTGGAGGTGGTTATTTTTGTTTTGTGCAAGCATAAGTTTGCTCTGAAAATGATATGTATTATTTAACTAAATGACGAAGTGCGGGCTGGTTATCTTTGATTTTCTAATTAATCTGGGGGAGGAGTCGCAGTCAATGAATGCATGGATATTCTACTTAATGCTAGCTTTAGCGCCTTGGGGGAATGTGGGGAATCAGGATGATCACCTCAATGAGGTTTGCTCCAGCATAAATGAAAGCGCAATCATAAGATCGGAAGTGGATACGAAGGTTATTCATTATACCAATCAAGCTATTTTTCTTACTTACCACCATCTGGATGACAACGAGTCATTTGTGACGATTACCCCGACAAAATTTAATCAGCACCTCCAGGTATTAAAAGAAAATCATTATAATGTGATCCCGATCGAAGATTATAGCTGTTTTCTAGAGCATCGAAAGTCAATTCCCCCGAATGCTGTCGTGATTACATTCGATGATGGCTATCGATCCTTTTATGAGAAAGCATATCCTTTACTGAAAAAACAAGGGTTCCCGGCAACTAACTTTGTTGTTGTAAGTTATCTGGATTCTGATTATCCGTCTTTACCCTTTCTGACTTGGAAGCAAATTCAGGAGATGAAACACGATGGGTTCAGTTTCTATTCTCATACGTTTAACCTTCACCAGAAAAAGAGGGGTGACGGTGTGAATGCCGTACCTGCTCTAACGAATCGCCTTTTTCTGGAACAGGAAAAACGGTTGGAGACGGAAGAGGAATGGAGAAAAAGAGTTTGTGAGGATCTTTGGATGGCCGAAGCCATGTTAAAAACGCAGCTAGACAATAAGCTATCCATGCTATGTTTCCCTTATGGGGAGTATAATCAGACCGTTATGGATGACGCGAAAGAGATGGGTTTCCGTTATTTTATCACGACAAAAGAAGGGATCAATTCGGGGGATAGCAGAGAAATAAATCGGTTGAATGTCGGCATGCCCTATGTTTCCGCGGATAACTTTCTCAAAAAGCTGCAGAACTATGATCGTAAAAAGTGATAGGGGGGCTGTCCCTCAAGGTCTATTGACCTTGAGGGACAGCCCCTTTTTTTCATATAAAATGTAGATGAGGATATTCCTTATTTACGTGAGGCTATCTTCATCAGCGCTACCAGATTGTTCTGTCCGTGCTTCTGCTAATTGTGCATGTGCTTGGTCAAGTTGTTCGTGTGCTTGCTGAACAGCTCTTCTGCGATGATTACTAATCGATTGTGCTTGATTCAGTTCGCTTAGTGCATCAGCTACCGCATTATGGGCTTCAATTTCTGCACTTTGTTGTTCGGATTGTTGGTTAGACATGGCATACATCTCCGATCTATTGTTTTATTAGGCAAAGTTAATATTGCCACAATTTGACTAAATCATGCGTTATCCGTATCGAATAAAAAAATAATGAAAGGTGGTAGAGCAGTCCACTTTTTTTCAAAACTTGGCTGCTTTTTCACGAGGAGCTAACATGTCTTTACACGATTAATCGCAAATGATAAGATTCAAATCATACACGATATATAATGTGTAATGAAATTGAGGGGGCTAATCCTGCATGAATGAATTGAAGCTATGGTATACCACCGCTGCGCTGGACTGGTCGCAAGGGCTGCCAATAGGCAACGGGAGACTAGGTTCCGTCATCTATGGTGGAATCGAGAAGGAAACCTGGAGTATGACGGAAGTCACTTATTGGTCTGGAAAAACGGAGAGGATCGAAAGCCATTCAAGGGGCAAAGCTGATCTTGATCAGATGCGGCAGCATTTCTTCGCAGGGGATTACAAGCGCGGGGAAGAGCTAGCTCAGCTGGCACTGCAGCCTAAGAAGCAAAATTTCGGTACGAATTTGCAGA
Organism: Paenibacillus sp. V4I3; assembly: GCF_030817215.1. Taxonomy (GTDB): domain Bacteria; phylum Bacillota; class Bacilli; order Paenibacillales; family NBRC-103111; genus Paenibacillus_E. The sequence continues at coordinate 6,241,803 of NZ_JAUSZA010000001.1, read as the reverse complement.
TGTGTCATCTAATCCTGAATGTGGAGCATCAAGGTAAAGATCTTCAGCGTGTACTAAACCTTGAAAACGCTATCTTTCATATTTCTTACAGCGTAAATGGGAATAACTTTACCCGGGAAATATTTGCTTCGCACGCGGACGATATTGTGGCTTCGCGTTTTTGGAGTGAACACAAAGGGGGCATTTCATTCACGTTAGGAATGGAAGGTCAGACTGAAAATTTTACGAAATGGTTAGCTGAGGACGCTACAATTACTTTTGAAGGGCAAGCGACGGAAACGATGCATAGTGACGGTAAGTGCGGAGTTTTCTGTCAAGGCATGGTCAAAGTGGTGTGCACAGGGCGGAACCATTGTTGTAGAGGGAGATCAAATCGTCGTAAGAAACGCAGATGAAGCATGCATCTACTTTGCCTCTAATACCGATTATGGAAAAAGCGATGGTGGCTGGCTGCAGGAATCGGGCCGGCAATTGGAACATGCCATAGCCAAGGGCTACGCACGAGTTAAAGAAGACCACATATCCGATTATCGCGACTTATATAAACGAGTGAGCATGGACTTAGGTCATTCAGACGTGTCCCACCTACCAACGGATGAAAGAATTCGTCTTTTCCAGAACGGACAAGATGATGATCCGCAATTATTTGCCTTATTTTATCAATATGGCCGCTATTTGATGATTTCCGGTTCACGTGCCGATTCTCCTTTGCCTCTAAATTTACAGGGCATTTGGAATGATGGCGAAGCCAATCGTATGCAATGGAGCTGCGACTACCACCTGGACATCAACACACAAATGAATTATTTTCCAACGGAAGTCAGCAATCTGGCAGAATGTCATATCCCTTTAATGAATTATTTGGAGATGTTATCGCAAGCTGGCCGAACGACAGCGCATGACTTTTATGGATGCGAAGGTTGGGTGGCTCACGTATTCTCAAATGCATGGGGGTTTACGGCTCCAGGCTGGGAAACTTCATGGGGACTGAACGTTACAGGCGGCTTATGGATTGCAAGCCAACTGCGAGAGCACTATGAATTTAGCTTAGATCGTAAGTTCTTAGCGCAGCAAGCATATCCTGTGATGAAAGAAGCCGCCGCCTTTTTCCTCGATTACATGACGCTGCATCCACAATATGGGTGGCTTGTAACTGGCCCTTCTAACTCACCGGAAAATAGCTTCTATATCGAAGACAACGTTTATCAATTGTCGATGGGATCAACACTCGATCAAGTGTTGGTTCGTGATTTATTCGTCTTTTGCTTGGAGGCTGCCGATACGCTGCAATTGGATTTCGATGTGCAAACCAAGCTGAAGCAAGCCATCGCTAAGCTGCCACCCCTTCGTATTGGCAACCGGGGACAATTGCAGGAATGGCTGGAAGATTATAAAGAAGCACAGCCGGATCATCGTCACCTATCTCATCTAATCAGTTTACATCCGGGTAACCAAATCACCCTAAGAGGCACTCCGGAACTGAGTGCCGCTGCAAGAACCACCTTAGAAAATCGTATGTCTCGCGAGGCGTTGGAAGATGTTGAGTTCACGGTCGCCTCTTTTGCAGCGAGCTTCGCTAGACTAGAGGACGGCGAACATGCCTATAAGCATTTAACCCATTTAATCGGTCAATTGAGCTTCGATAACTTATTAACTTTTTCCAAACCGGGGATTGCCGGAGCGGAGAAACACATATTTGTTGTTGACGGAAATTTTGGAGGGACAGCGGCGATAGCCGAAATGCTGCTGCAAAGTCATGCTGGAGAAATTAATTTACTTCCCGCCCTGCCTAAGAAATGGCATACAGGTAAAGTTTCAGGACTGCGGGCCAAAGGAAATATAGAAGTTGATATCGTCTGGGAGAACGGTGAGTTGATGGAGGCCACTATTCAAGCGTTCTCAGCGTGTCAAACATTTCTGCGTTACCGTGAACAAAGCGTTCCGCTCGTTCTAACGCCAGATAACGTCTATAGCATCGACAAGCAGTTGAACGTGACTCAGAAGGAATAAGGAAATCTGTATGGTCAACGACCCAATTGTACCTATGCGATAATGCCCTGAATCTATATAATCAGTCGTGTGGTAAGCGCTATCAAATAGATAAGGTACAGTTTTGCATGGGCTGCAATTCGGGAGGTTGAAGTATTGAATTCACAAGAACAAGCACGCAAACACGCCATTATTTACGATCGTCCGGCAGCAACCTTTTTTGAAGGGGCATTACTGGGAAACGGGGGGTTGGGGGCAGTCGTAACGACTCGACCCGATTCGGTACTTATCCATTTTGGACATAACAACGTATGGGATATTCGGATCGCCGAAAATAATCAAGAACAAATAGGAACCTTTGAAAGCTTGTTCGCCAAACTGAAGGACATCCCAGACACGTATGCTTCATTAAGCGATGAAGAATGGTACCGCGATTATGTCACGATGACAAGCGAGAACTACAGCTTCCCATATCCTAGGCCGATGCCGTGCGGCTCTCTACTGCTAGGCTTCGACCCACGGACTACAGAAGTACTAGGACATTCGCTGCATATTGATTGTGGGATATGCGAAATCCATTTCCTGAATGAAGGGGCTTCGACCACGCTGCAGGTTTTTGTCGACCAGCAAGCTGATCGTCTATGGGTGGCGATGAAGGATTCTGATCAAGCTGGGAAGGCTGCTACTTTCTTCAATCGATTGAAGCTAATTCCAGATCCTTCCACACCCAAAGAGATTCCTGCATTCCGAGCTACAACCGATGCTTCCAACATGCAGTTAGCGTTCCACCAAACGCTTCCCTTCTCCTGCCTAGAAGAAGAGATGCGAGATGGGCATCCTCGCGACCGTGCGTTCCGCTTATCAGCGAGGATCTCACCATCGATTACGGTACAAGAGTGTGGTCATGATCTGGAAGTATTGCTGGGTAAAGAATCAGGTTTCCTAGTTTGCATCCAGTTAGAAGAAGGACTTGACTCTGTCATTAGTCATGAGATAAAGCCGATTGATCTACCGACAAATGAGTCTTTTGACCATGCGTTGTCTGGTTCGTTGGATAGTTGGAACGACTATTGGTTACGTTCGGGCGTAACATTGCAGGATGAATTTCTAGAGCAAGTCTGGTATCGGAATTTATACTTTTTCCATTGCGCTGTGAAACCAGAAGCCACTTGCCCAGGATTGTTTGCTAATTGGAGCTATGGCTTGATTGGTGCTGATTGGCATGGCGATTATCATATGAATTACAATACACAGCAGCCATTTTGGGTAGCGTTTTCTAGTAACCATGTAGATAAACATTTGGCCTATGTGAACATGGTTGATCATATTCTCCCTATCAGCCGAAAGTGGGCGAAAGAATATTACGGCCTTCGCGGTGCTTATTACCCGCATTCCGCTTACCCAGTGGACATGAATATCATGCCATACCCAGTGCCGCACTGGGGCTGGGAAATATGTGAAACACCATGGACTGTGCAGAGCCTTTGGTGGCATTATTTGTATACGATGGACAAATCGTTTCTAGCTGAGCGTGCCTTCACACCTATGAAAGAAGCCGTATTGTTTATGGTCGATTATATGAAACGTCCAGAAGCACACGGAGAGGAATGGGGCGATGACCGGTATCATATTTTCCCAACCGTCGTGCCAGAATTGTATGAGTTAACGCCCGGCTTCAAGAAAAACAGCGATTGTATCGTCGATTTGACATTAACGAAGTTTCTGTTCAACGCTTTCACCAAGGCGTGCGACGTGCTTGAGCGAAACGAGGAAGAAGCTGAGCTACTCGCTGAGGTCCACGAGGTTTTGCACAATTTCCCTGACTATCCGACGGCGGAGTCACAGAGGGGTAAAGTATTCGTTTCCGTTCCGGGTGAAGATCCCGAAGTCGTGTATAATGTCCCTAACGGGGTTTCAACGATTTTCCCAGGAGAAGACCACGGCTTGCATACTTCGCCTGATCAATACGAGATCGCCGTTAATTCCTATAAGAATCACCGAAATGAAGGAGGAAACGATCTTGTTTTCTATCATCTTGCCGGAGCCCGATTAGGTCAGCTTGATCTGGAGCGTTTTAAACGTCAAATCAAATACTGCCTGCTTCCAAACGGAACATGCACAGATAAACTACTGCAATCCGGTGGACGGTATTCGGATACAACGGCTTTTGATTATATGGGATCGATGGGCATATGGTTTGAAAATTTTGCATTGCCCGCTGTTATCAATGAGTGCTTGATGCAAAGCTATAACGGCATCCTTCGCTTTTTCCCTAACTGGGACATAGAGCAATATACGGAGTTTTCCACGCTGCGTGCGGTTGGGGGCTTTCTTGTAAGCGCTGCAGCTAATCGGGAGGATGTCCTATGGATAGATATATATAGTGAGGCTGGCTCCCGGCTTCAGATCTATAGCCCTTGGGAAAAGGGTGTTAGATGCATACACAGTAGAGGGGAAGAACTGCTGACAGGGAACATCATCACGGTGAATACCGTCAAGGGTGAGCATATTCGTTTAATCAGAGCTAAGTTATAAACCTTTTATGAAATATCAGAAAAGACCCGACTAGGGGTTTTTTTTGTTGAAGAATCATGCTAACTTGTAAAAGAACGTATTCCGAAACCTCCAAAATGGAAGGGAGAATTGCCAGTGCCCAAGTATTCCAGATTATTTCGAAGGTTTCTGATCTCTTATATCGTTATTTTGATCATCCCCAGTATAGCGGGCTATATGTCATACCGTACTTCGATCACGGTCACACAATCGATTTCCATTGAGAATAATGTGACGCAGCTTCAAAAGAGTCAAGAGATTCTGGAACGCAGAATGGCCGAAGTTGAAAGTTTTACGAGACAACTGGCTTTAAACCAAGACTTGAGTGTCCTTTTGAACGAAAAATTGGTAGATGATAAAGCAAATGTGTATGGGATCTGGAAAATAACGAGAGATATTAAGGCCTACAGCCAAACGAATGACTTTTTGAAGCATTTTTATATTTATTTGACTAATTTTAACGTCGTTGTGACACCAGGCAATGCTTTTTTTCGCCCTGAGCATTATTATCAGACTTCGCATTACAGCAATCTTTCCTTAGACGAATGGAAAAAAACGGTACTAGAAAAAACGCATAGAAGCGAAATCATGCCGCTGAGCCCATTTGTGAATAACGGAACGCAAACCTCAGTTATCACCTTTATGCAATCGCTCCCATTAGACAGCTTTAGTGATTCTTCACCGGCCACGGTTGTCACCATTATTGATGAACAAACCATCAACAGTGTATTGTCTGGTTTAAGAGATCCGAACGGCGGTTGGATGCATATTAGCGACGCAGAAGGACATACCATTAGCTTACAGGGGATCAGTCAACAGGAAATGGATCAATTATCCGCGGATAGCCGCTTCGATAAAGGGAAAGTCAGTCAATTCTATGCAGATGATCTCGTGATAAGGATTCAATCCAAATCAACAGGGTGGGTATACAGCACGGGCATTCCAAAGCACGTTTTAATGGAGAATGCGAATAAAATTAAGTACATCACTTGGTCGGTGACTGGTGTTGCTCTACTGATCGGGCTTTTTGTTGGTTTTATGCTGTCTTATCGAAATACAGCCCCGATCAATAGGCTGCTTAGTGTAATGAAAGAGCAGTTTGGCAAGGAAGCAACGTCAGAGCGCAATGAATATGATTTCTTGCAGGGTAATATATCCAATATCATTACCAACAACAAGCGCCTTGAGTCTGAGCTTAATCGGCAGCTGCCATTAATTCGCGATGCCTTTTATAAAAGGTTAATTGCGGGAGAGTTTCAATCGAGGGATGAATTGATATCTGCTGCCGCGCAGGCTGACACTGGGCTAAATATGAATGCCGGATATACGGGTATTCTGCAAATCAATGGTTACTCCGGCATGGAAAGCGTAGAAATTCTCAACGAACTGAATGCGGCCAGACTCATCCTAAAACAGATTTTAATTGATTCAGGAAGCCACCTGCATGTTCATATGACTGATTTGGGTTCAGATCGCATCGTAACCCTATTTACGTCAGGTGAAAAGGATGAAGGTGAAGAGGTTGGTAAGGAAGATATCGAACAACTCGTGGCTAATCTCGCCCATCTGGCTTTTACCGATTATCGAATTACCATTACTGCAGCGCTAAGCGATCCCTTTTCCTCTGTCATGGAGATCAGCCGTTCCTATGAACAAGCCAGGCAGGCCTTGGAATACGCCGTATATATGAATAGAAAAGGAATCGTTTGGTACAGTGATACCCGAGTTGAGAGTAATACGTATTATTATCCAATCGATGTGGAGCTGCGATTAATTAGTACGATTAGGGCAGGCGATGTGGATGAAGCCGAGCGGATCGTCAAGTCGATGATCGAGCAAAATACGGAAAATCGAGAGCTATCTGTGGAGATGAAGCATCAGTTCATTGGAGAAGTGAAAGGAACGCTGCTTAAATTACTCGACCAGAAGGCTCTCATGGAATCCCCTATGTTCGAGAAAATTAAAAATCGGATTATTAGCATCCAGGCCACGGAAGCCATCGAGCTGATTTCGCGTGAAATCAATGAGATTATCTCAGCCATGTGCGGCCTCATCACGAGTAAAAAGAACGATGCACATATTAAAACAGTGAAGCAAATTAATGAATATATCGCTGAAAAGTATTCAGATCCCGATCTAAACCTATACCGGATAGCTGAGATTGTTGAGCGTCCAGAAAAATACATCTCCCAATTATTTAAAGAGGTAACGGGGACGAATTTATCCGATCATTTGGAAAAAATTAGAATGGACCACGCAGCGATTCTTTTAAAAAGAAACCAATATAATGTGGATGAAATCGCTTCTCATGTTGGCTATAACAGTTCACATTCCTTCCGAAGGGCGTTCAAGCGAGTGATGGGCGTATCGCCAAGCTCGTTCAGACAGTCTCCAGAAGAATAAAAATCCTAATCGCTGAGGCGGTTAGGATTTTTTCTGTCTTATATGACTGTAGCGGGAAAAATGGCCGTTCGAATAGGAAAAATGTCCGCTGAATTCGGGTTATTTGTTCGCAAAACGACGCAATTGTACCTATACGAGGGCCGCAATAGCCCCCTATAATCAGCCATATAGAAAGCGCTATCATAACTGCATGAGAAGTTTAGGGGGGAGCATTTTGGAAAAAGGAATTGTAATTGAACGCAGCAGAGTGGCACCAAAAGAGCGTGGTGGCCTCCTTACAGCAGCGGCAAAGAGTTTTAAAAAACACTGGCAACTGTATCTTATCGTCATTCCGCCAGCCTTGTTTTTCCTTATTTTTAAATACTATCCTATGTTGAATGCCGTCCTTGCTTTTAAGGATTACAACGTCACTAAAGGGATATGGGGAAGCCCATGGGTGGGATTCAAACATTTTAAGTTGTTTTTTGATAATCCGATTTTCTGGACGTTAATTAAAAATACACTCCTCATCAGCGGATACTTGTTAGTCGTCGGGTTTCCTATTCCAATTTTGTTGGCCTTGGCGCTTAATGAAATACGCAACGGCAAATTTAAGCGGTTTGTTCAATTGGTTTCGTTTGCTCCTTATTTTATATCCACCGTCGTTATGGTATCGATTATCATGCTTTTTCTAGCACCACGGCTAGGCTTCGTTAATGTGGCGATGAATCATTTCGGACTGGGATCTATCAATTTTCTCGGGGAACCCGGCATGTTTCGCTCGATTTATGTGTGGTCGGATATTTGGCAGACGGCAGGCTATTCGGCAGTTATCTTTTTGGCTGCGTTAGCAGGAGTGGATCCTTCGCTTTATGAGGCAGCCAAGGTAGATGGCGCTTCACGGTTTCAGAAAATCCGCCATATCGACTTGCCCGGCATCATGCCAACCATCACGATTGTTTTCATTTTGAATGTAGGGAGTGTCATGTCGCTTGGCTTCGAAAAGATCTATCTGCTGCAAAATCCGCTGAACAAGATAAATTCCGAAGTGATTGCCACTTATGTATATCAAATAGGTTTATTGAACGCGAACTATAGTTTTGCTACAGCGGTTGGATTGTTTAATTCCGTTATCAATTTAATTCTGCTTGTTAGTGTAAACATGGTAGCAAAACGATTATCGAACACGAGTATCTGGTAAATAATGGAGGAACCAAACGATGAATACGATGAAAACAACGATTAGAGAATCGGTTGGCGATAAACTATTTTTGATTAGCATCTACGTGATACTGAGCCTCCTTTTAGTTGTCGTCTTATATCCGCTTATTTATATTTTTAGCAGCTCGTTCAGCAGTCCATCGGCGGTAACTTCAGGCCGTGTGTGGCTCTGGCCGGTAGAATTTTCCCTGAAGGGATATGCAACGCTCATTGAAAATCCGAAGGTTGTGACAGGCTATGCTAATTCCTTATTTTATACGGCTGCCGGAACGATCATTAGTGTAGCGCTTACGATCATGATTGCTTATCCATTATCACGTAAAACTTTATTCGGAAGAAATATGCTGATGATGCTAATTACATTCACGTTGTTATTTAGCGGCGGATTGATTCCTACTTACTTGGTTGTGAAGCAGATGGGGCTAATCGATACCAGATGGGCCTTATTGATTCCAAACGCGATATGGGTATGGCAAGTGATCATTGCGAGAACGTTCTTTCAATCCTCGATTCCGGATGAATTAATTGATGCGAGTGCAATAGATGGATGCAGCGATCTCAGGTTCATGTGGAGCGTCGTGGTTCCGTTATCGAAACCGATTATAGCTGTTCTGTTCTTAATGTACGCTGTGGGTCAATGGAACGCTTACTTCGATGCCCTTATTTATCTCAAAACCGCCAATCTGTTCCCACTTCAGCTCATCTTGCGCAGCATTATCATTCTTAACAATAGCTCCAATGCCACAGATGCCTTGAAGCTGGTAGAAAGACAGCAGTTGGCCGAGCTTTTGAAATATTGTCTGATTATCGTGGCAACGCTTCCAGTACTCATCATCTACCCGTTTGTGCAGCGCTTCTTTGTTCAGGGGATGTTGGTAGGTTCTGTAAAAGGGTAGTGGAAAGAGGGATAACATGTCCTATTGAAGAATTGAAAGGGGTGATTGACAAAAAACAGAGCACTAAGGATTAAACGATAAGAAAGCTAGTCCATTCAAAAAAAGGGAGCGGATACAATTGAAAAGAAGATCGGTCAGTACATTGGTATTCATCTTGATGTTCAGTATGGTTCTTGCCGCATGTTCGAGTAAAGAGGAGACTTCGGCATCGGCGAAACCCACCGCGGGGGCTAAATCGCCAAGTGCAACACAAGCAGAGGCAAAACCCGTCGAAATTAGCGTATTTGCCCAACAGGATAATAACATTGATTTGAATACCAATCTTTTCACGAAACATTTGGAAAGCAAGTTCAACGCAAAATTTAAGTTTGAAATCATCCTTTTTGATGGAGCCAAGGAAAAGCGGCAAATATCATTAGCAAGTGGCGATTATCCAGAGGCGTATATGTTAACAACGTGGATCGACCAATTCTCACAAGCCGATCTTCTCAAGTTCGGTAAGCAGGGTGTTCTACTTCCATTGAATGATTTAATCGACCAGTATGCGCCCAATATTAAAAAGGCGATGGAGAAGGATTCAACGCTCAAAAGCTTCATCACAGCGCCAGATGGAAAAATATACGGACTTGGCTCCTATACGCAATGTTTCCATTGTTCCTACCCGAACAAAATGTGGATCAATACAAGCTGGTTGAAGAAATTAAACCTCGAAATGCCGAAAACGACTGAAGATTTCAAGAAAGTGCTTCAAGCTTTCAAGAAGAACGATCCAAATGGCAACGGCAAAGCAGACGAAGTTCCGCTTAGCGGATCGATTGAGGATTTCGGCGTACATGTCATTCCGTTCCTGATGAACGGCTTCATTTATAATGACGACCGTAATTATCTGAACTTAGTTAACGGTAAAGTGGATACTGCGGCCAATAAGCCGGAATGGAAAGAAGGACTTACCTATATTAAATCCTTGTACGACGAGGGCTTGATCGATCCAGGTGCTTTTACACAAAATGCCGAAGCCTTTAAGAAAATTGGCGAGAACGCTGGCGGACAAATTCTAGGTGCAGGCGCGGGCATGCATCCAGCCATCTTCGTTAACATTGATAAAGGAAACAAAAATTCAGCTGATTATAATCCCGTACCTCCGCTTACAGGACCGCATGGTTCATTCGCAACGCATGATGGAGGCGGTTTAACTCCGGGTGCGAAATTCGTTCTTACGAATAAGGCAAGTAAAGAATCGCAAATCGCGTTGATCAAAATGGTTGATTATATGTATACGACAGAAGGACAAACGAATGCAGCATCAGGTATGGAAGGCATCGATTGGAGAAAACCGAAAGATGGCGAAGTGGCTCTAGGCAAGGGAGTTACACCACTAATTGCATCGATTCCAGCTGTAGATGGGCAGCCTCCTCATAATGCCGGATGGAGCGGTATGGGACACTTCTACCAGCCGAAGGAGTACAGAGATAGCTTCGTGCAAGGGACGGATATTTACGACTCAGCCAACTACGAACGCAGGCTGTACGATGCGACGCTCTTGTATCAAGGTCATGAACCGAAGGAACTATTCCCGATGTGGGCAATTTGGATTGATCCGGCACTCACAGACGAAGCGAGCATTCTACAAACCAACATTAAGAACTATATTGAGCAAAGTGCACTTCAATTTATTACAGGAAATAAGGACTTAACCAAAGATTGGGATGCTTATGTGAAAGGTCTCGAAAACTTGAAAGTTGGTAGATACCTTGAAATTCTCCAAAAAGCGTACGATACTGCAGCAATCAAAAAATAACGATTGATGAAGAAATGGCCAGGTGTTTGTTCTAGAAATAAAGCACCTGGCTTTTTTCACGAATTAAAGCTAAAGGGGATGTATGATGTGGGATATATGATTAAGAAAACTAGATTATGGCTTCTGGTTTTTATTTTCTTTATCACTTTGTTTGCTGTCTTTATTCCGAAGGGACAACTCGTACAAGCAGCCGATAATGGATTAGCGCAAAAGCCATACATGGGCTGGAGCAGCTACAGCATGCAAGTGTATAACAACGGAAATTGGATTACAGCCGCACAGATTATGGCGCAATCTGACGCTATGCATGCGATTCTGCAGCCCCATGGCTACAATTATATCAACGTAGATGCAGCCTGGAATGGGAGCATGGATGAATATGGACGCCCACAACCAAGCACTACTTTGTATCCGAATGGTCTTAGTGAGGTCATCAATCATGTACATAACAATGGGCAAAAGTTTGGTCTCTATTTTATACCGGGGATGTCACCGCAAGCGTATGACGCCAACTTGCCAATCTATGGTACCTCCTGTCATGCACAGGACATCGTGGTACTACCATTAACTACGTCGGATTATTGGAATATAGGCTATAAAATTGACTTTTCTAAACCATGTGCGCAGAGCTACATCAACTCCATTGCCGATGAGATTGCCTCATGGGGTATTGATTTCGTGAAATTCGATAGCGTGACTCCGGGCTCCGGACATAATGATACGTCTATTGATGCTCGCGGTGATGTCAAAGCCTGGTCCCAGGCACTCGCCCCGCACCATATTTGGTTCGAGCTTTCATGGGCGCTGGATATTAACTACGTTGACACTTGGAAGAAGTACGCGAATGGATGGCGTGTCGACTGGGATATTGAATGTTATTGTGGAAAAGCGGGATTAACCAATTGGGCTAATATCGCGAGGCTATTTCCGCGAGCTGGAGAATGGTGGCGCCACGCAGGTCCGGGCGGATGGAATAATTTCGATTCCTTGAATATCGGTAACGGCGCCATGGATGGCATTACACCGGATGAGCGGCAGACAGCCATGACGTTCTGGGCTATCTCGTCGGCCCAATTATATACAGGCAATGACTTAACCAATCTGGACGAGTTCGGTATTAAGCTGTTGACGAACGATGAGGCAATCGCCGTCAATCAGGCCGGTAAGCCGGCACATCCCGTATCCCTCGCAACCGAGCAGCAGGTCTGGTATGCGAACAACGGTGATGGAACCTATACCGTAGGACTGTTTAACCTGGGAAGCTCGAACGCGACGGTGAACGTCAATTGGAGCGATATCGGTTTAAGCGGTGCAGCCTCTGTACGTGATTTATGGAGTCATAGCGAACTAGGCGTGTTTAACTCCAGCTTCAGTTCGGGGGAACTAGCTCCACATGCTTCTCGTTTGTTGAAGGTTACATCGCAAGGAGGCGTTTCCTCCATCAATGATGATGATACGGGAATTTCCTACACGGGCGATTGGCAGCGAAACAGCAACAGGGGACTGGGTGCTACTCAGAATCTTGCCATCACCGTGATCGACTCATTAGCACAGAACAGTACGATTAGCCCGTCAACCGGGAACTTTGATAAGAATTTATCCGCTCAGACCGATGTTACAACAACGATGACATTGAATGGAAATACACTAAGTGGTATATCAAATGACGGTGTAGACTTGGTGCTAGGCACCGACTATACGGTTTCAGGCAACTCGGTCACGATCAAGAAAGGTTACCTTGCTGCTCAACCAGTCGGAACTACGCAGCTTACTTTCACTTTCAGCGCCGGAGCTAGACCGATTCTGGCCATTGCAGTGAGTGATACTTCGCCTAAGAACAGCACGATTCTTCCGTCAACTAGAAATTTTGACAAGAAGGTAACGCTGCAGGCGGATGTTACGACTACGATGACACTGGATGGTAATCAGTTGAGCGCTATAACGAGTGATGGAACATCGCTTGTATTAGGCACTGACTTTACGGTATCTGGCAATACGTTAACTATCAAGAAGGAATACCTAGCCACACAACCGCTCGGGACAACGAACCTGCTTATTTCCTTCAGCGCCGGAAATCCGCAGACGCTCGCCATTGTTGTAAGCAACACTTCTCAAGGCGGATCAATTGCCATCAATAACGACGACTCGGGGATTACGTATTCGACCGCATGGCAGCGAAGTACGAATCGAGGGCTTGGTGATTATTTGAATGATGTGCAATTCACCGAAAGGAATAACGAATACTTCGAGTATACCTTTACCGGAACGGGCATTGAATTCATTACAGAAATGGATTCATCACAAGGTGATGTAGATGTTTATGTGGATGGAGTATTTAAACAAACGATTAGCACGTACCATTCGAGTCGTTTAGCCCAACAACCCGTATATGGAATATCTGGACTATCAAGCGGTCCTCATACGATCAAGGTTGTGAAAAAATCAGGTTCTTACATGCTCCTTGATAAATTGCGCGTTCTAGTCGCTGATCTGATTAATCCTGTTACGGGAAGCTTTGACAAAAAGTTAACGGCACAGGCAGATGTAACGATAACACTGACTCCTGGCAGTTATACCTTCAGCGGCATGGCTAACGGAGCAACTACATTGGTTGCGGGTACCGACTACACGTTATCAGGTAACGTCGTAACGATCAAGAAGGAATACCTTGCGGCTCAACCCCTTGGTTGGACGGATCTGACTTTCTCCTTCAGTGGGGGAGCTGCCCAGAACCTTCCAATTAAAGTAAGCGACAGCTCGGTGACGATTACGCCGGTTTCTGTTAACGATAACGATCCGGGAATTGTTTACACAGGCTCTTGGGGGTATAGCAACAATCGGGGACTTGGAGATTATCATGATGATGTTCATTACTCCGAGGCCAACAACGATTACTTTGAATATGCCTTTACGGGAACGGGCATTGAATTGATTACCGAGAAAGATGTTTCGCAGGGCGATATCGATATTTATGTAGATAACGTGTTCCAACAAACGGCGGGTACATTTAATGATAGCCGGTTAGTTCAACAAAGCATATACAGTATCGCGGGACTGCCGGACGGTCCGCATACCATCAAGGCAGTGAAGAAATCAGGTGCTTATATGCTGTTGGATAAATTGAGCGTGACTCCATCAGCTGCGGGCAGCACTGTTACGGGAAGTGTATATGGACAGGTGTCAGCACAATCGGTTCAAGTAGTACCATCTATAACGACCATCCAGTTGACTCCGTCGGCAGCGTCGGAAATGACAGAACAGACGGTTCCCACATCCCATGGCGCCACGGCTAGCATCAATGATGACAATGCTGCGATTCATTATTCTGGATCATGGGGATATAGCAATAATCGAGTATTCGGGGATTATCAGAACGACGTTCATTACACCGAGACGAACAATGATTATTTTGAATATGTCTTCAAGGGAACGGGCATTGCGTTGATCACCGAGAAGGATACTTCGCAGGGCGATATCGATATTTATGTAGATGATGTATTCAAGGAAACCGTGAGTACTTATCATGCCAGTCGATTAGCACAGCAAACGGTGTACAGCATTACAGGATTGCCAAGTGGTTCTCATACGCTTAAAGTTGTGAAGAAATCGGGATCCTATATGCTGCTGGATAAATTAACGATACTTGTAGGCGATCTGATGAGTCCTGATACAGGCAGTTTTGACAAAAAGATAACTGCACAGGCGGATGTGAGTACAACGTTGTCACTGGGCGAGTATGTACTTGATCGAATCGACAATGGCCGAACTACCCTAGTGCCAGGCACCGATTACACATTAGTAGGCAATACGTTAACGATCAAGAAGGCATACCTTGCAGCGCAGCCGGTGGGAACTACGAATCTGACGTTCGTCTTCAGTGGGGATTATCAGAATGACGTGCATTTTACAGAAACGAACAACGATTATTTCAAATACACATTTAAAGGAACCGGAATTGCTGTTATTACGGAAAAAGATGCTTCACAGGGGGAAATCGACGTTTACGTGGATGATGTTTTCAAACAAACGGTGAACACGTTTAATGCGACGCGGTTAGTCCAGCAAACGGTGTACAGTATTTCCGGTCTTTCAAACAGCGTGCACACGATCAAAGTCGTGAAAAAATCAGGCAGCTACATGCTGCTGGATAAATTAAGCTTTACGGTTGCGCAGGTTCCGTCAACTGCTGCTGTAACAACGACTGGGGTCTCTAAAGTCAAGAATACAAGTGCAACAATTGCCGGGAATGTAACGGCTGATGGAGGTACTGCTGTCACATCGCGAGGAATTGTATATTCAACAGCACCAACGCCTACAATTACCGGTTCCGGATCAACCAAAGTTACCATTGGCTCAGGATTAGGCGAGTTTAGTGAGAAAATAAAGAAATTGAAATCAAATACGACGTATTATGCCAGAGCTTACGCGACCAACTCAGCGGGAACGAGCTATGGGGCTGAAGTTACATTTACTACAAGTAAGAAATCCGAGAATCAGAATGATCATGAAGATGATGACCAGGATGATCACGATGATGGTGAGCAGAAGTAAATATCCACCCCTCGTGGTGAACAGATTCTAAGAGTTATGCCATAGATATCTGAGATATCGAGCCCTTCTTGTTATCATGGGAGGGCTCGATATTTATCATTTGATAACCCTCAATCATACATGATATATTGAGTGTAAAAAGGGTGAGGGTATCACATGAGCAGTAAAATTAGTCGTGTTAATTTAACCGAAGAAATTTATCGGATTGTCAAAGAAGACATTTTAACTCATAAATTAAAATCCGGTGAAAAAATTAACATTGATCAATTAGCGCGCGCTTTAGAAGTAAGCAACATTCCGATTCGTGAGGCCCTTTCCAGATTGCAATCGGAAGGGTATCTGAATGTCATTCCTTTTAAAGGAATGTTTGTGAATATGATGAGTGTCAAAGAGTTGGACGAATTATTTGAAATTAGACTGCAGCTTGAACCACTTGCCGTTAAAAAGGCTGCGCTTCTTATACCAGATGATATACTGGAGCGGCTGCAAGAAACTATGAATTCCCTTCAAACTCAGCAATCACCGAGATCTACTAACGGTTTGGGGACAATTAAGGAATTGAATATGTCTTTACATGGTACTATTCTTGCCTATTGCGAGAATACCAATTTGCAAAATTTAGTCAGGGGTTATATTGAACAGATTCAAAGATATTTAACCTACATCCAATTAAATTTAGATTTAAATACCACGAATGAGGAATGGTCGGAACATAATGCTATTTTACAGAAATTAAAGCAGCGAGATCCCGAAGGCGCATCCGATGCCATGTCCAAACATATTATTAATTCCCGCTTAAGGACGAATGCTCACTTTACGAAAGCAGGTAGTAACTAGTCGAATTTTATCACGGGGATTGCGGCAATTATCATACATGATATATGATAAAAGGAGAGTTGAGATGACTCCAAACGAAGGAAAGGAATCACAGTTGACTAGCGGTAAAAGAATTATTTTTCTTGGGGACAGTATTACAGATGAAGGGACGTTTATTACTTATTTGGATACTTATTTTGAGCAGCATACGCCTGACATTCCTTTTACATTCATAAACCTTGGCATAAGCAGTGAGACTGCCTCTGGATTAACGGAGGCCGACCATCCATTTCCACGTCCCTGTATCCTTGATCGATTAGCAAGGGCATTAGAAGAAAGCAAGCCGGATTGGGTTGTTGTGGGATACGGAATGAATGATGGCATCTATGCGCCATTTTCTATAGAACGGTTTCAAGCTTATCAAAATGGCATACTTACAGCCATTCAGATGATCCATCAAAGCGGTGCAAAAGCCATCGTCATGACGCCTCCGCCCTTTGATCCCGAATCTATGAACGATAATGTTCTTTTGCCCGATGGTAAGAAAGACTACAGCTACAAGGAGCCATATGCACGCTACAATGATGTCGTTAGATACTATGCGAATTGGCTGCTATCGCTGGATTCAACGGCGGATGAAGTCGTGAATATCTACGACCCACTTCTTCAGCATAGAGAACAAGAACGCGAAATGAACCCCAGCTATCGTTCCGGTGACGGTATTCATCCCAACTCAGATGGTCATTGGGTGATCGCTAAAACGCTTTTAAGTCGATTATTTCATATTACTTTGGAACAGATGCCAGATTTCGTAGAACAACCTGATAAATCGCACTTATTTCAATTGATTTTGCAGCGTCAACAGCTTTTAGGATCGGCATGGAAAGAACATGTAGGTCATACCAATCCTAGCAAAAAGGAGGCTTTGCCACTGGAATTAGCCTTCAGAAGAGGCGAAGAGATCACCAAGCAAATTCGGAAGATCGTGCTGTAAGGGCGGTTTCCGCGCTTATTGTTCGAGGGTCCCAAGTAAGCGCGTTTTCCGAGCTTAATCAGCACGGACGCGCGAGACGGTCTACCGAGAAGTCGATTTCCGGCTTCTCGGACTATATCGACGAGCTTCGGCTCGCAGAGCTCTCGCTATAAGCGCGGTATTCCGGCTTCTCAGACTCTGGAACTCGCGGAGAAGCCGGTGAGCAGCGGATCAAGACGCTGTTAGAACAGGAACGTAATTTCCACATCGTGGAGCAGTTAAAGCCAGTCGCGGAGCGCAGAGGCTGGACACTCGCTCAGCTTGCACTGAATTGGGTTTTGAGTAAACAAGGAATCACATCAGCGATTTTGGGGGTTTCCAAGCCGCAGCATATTACGGATTCGCTGCCTGTCATCGGTGAAAAGCTTAGCTTGGATGAGTTGAAAGAAGTTGATACGATAACGAGCGGCGTTCAATTCGAGCTAGTTGGAAGATAAGGTGCGAATGTGTGAAGTCTGTTAGTTATTGCAGTATAGCGTGGAACAAAAAAAGTACCGTCAGGGATCGAAACTTCCCTGACGGTACTTTTTGACACTCACCAAATCATGAGCCTGGATCAGATGTGTTATTACTTATTGAACCGCAGCGACAACGAATTTGTCGTTCACTTTTTTCGTCGTATACGTTACACCGTCTTTGGTAGTGAACTTAACTTGATCTTTCGAATTCGACGCGTCAAACGTAATATCTTCTTTTTTCGTTGCAAGAATGTTCGAAGTGAAGAAAGATTTTTTGTTGGTTACGATAGCATTATCCGCTTTTTGATCGGTTAGGTAATGCGCAGTTAGTTTATCTACCATTGCTGTATCGAAGTAGCTGGAAAGAAATTTCACGGCTTTTTCTTTGCCGTCTGCAGCTTTAGGGTTGAGTATAAACGCGCCATCGCTGGATTTGGCTTCCGCAAAGAGGAAGTCCACTTTTTCCTGAGCGATTCTAGCAGCTATATAGCCTTTCATATTAACGGCATCTTGGCTTTCGGCAGTTGCTTGCGGAGCAGCCGTCGTGTTTGTTGTAGCTGCGGGGCTTGGCGATGATTTCGGTTGATCGGAAGAGCAAGCTGCTCCTGTCACCATAACGGTTAGTAAAATAATTCCTGCTGCTGTTTTTTTCAATGTCATTATCGTGCACCTCTTCATTTCATTATTCGGATAAGACTAATTTTGTAAAATCATCCGAAATATATAATATTTTTTTAAGTCAGCAATATAAAAATATATACGAAATTGTTAGAAATTGCAAATTTTCTAAATGTAATAGATCGACTCCATATAGAATGATTGAAAGGTTGGATAGAAAGAACCTATTAGACGCTGAATCCATGAGATGTTAAAATTTATCCAAGTAATAAATCCATTAATATAGCCATTGCTGCTCGAACCTCACGTATACGTTTATTAACCACGGTAACGGTACTAAGTGTGTTAGATCCTGTTCGTGTGGCCGAAGACTATGCCACACTTGATCATCTTTCTGGCGGGCGTTTGGAATGATCATTGGTAAAGGGAATGATTCTCGCCACTACCCGCTATTTGGAATAACCGAGGAAAAACAATGGGAATCTCTTGCTGAACGATATGAACTCCTGAAGCGCTTATGGCATGAGGAAAATGTCACTTGGGAAGGGCGGTACCGTCCAGCACTTCATAATGTCACTACCGAACCAAGACCTTTCCAGAAGCCAATCCCAGTATGGCATGGCAGCGCATCAAGTACACGATCCACGGAGTTGGCTGCGAAACATGGAGAGCCGATCTTTTCATCCAATGAGGCCCGAAAAAGGTTAATATTTTACTCGAAAAAGTAAATTCATGAACTAGACGATTAACACCTTATTCATTATAGTGGGTTTAAAGATAACTAACCCAAAAGAGGTGTTCACTTGAATAGTCGATTATTGTTGGAAGCGCTGCAAGCAGCGGAGGCGGAACATGCTTCCCTTTTTGAAGAAGTCAGAACTCGATCCGTGGATATTCGCTCAGGTATGGACAATCCGCTGCTGGCTGCCCACCGGATAGAAATCCGGCAGTTGGCTGACCAATTTCTCACACAGCCCATAGAGGCGCTGCCCTTCAGCGCATTTCGATTATTTCAAGTAAATGGTTCAAGAAAAGAGTTCGAGAAGCTGTATTTTGATCGCCGTCGCCGGCTTGCTGCTTTTGCAATCGCTGCTTTAACGGAAGATGATGCTGCATTCATTCCTGCACTCGAGGACATCATCTGGGCCATATGCGATGAATATACATGGTGCTTGCCTGCGCACCTGGATGTTCAAGATCCCAAAGCAGAAGATGAGGCGCCAAGGCATGTAGATTTGTTCGCTTCCGAGACGGGCCATGCATTGAGCGAGATTTGTCATCTGTTCAAGGATCGACTAGATCCACTCATTGTTAAACGCGCACGCCACGAGGTTATGCAAAGAGTTCTGAATCCGTATATGCAGCTCAAGCAAGTGTTTGGGTGGGAGACAGCAACGAACAACTGGTCGGCTGTATGCGCAGGAAGCATCGGAATGGCTGCTATTTATATGATTCAGGATTCGAGAATCCTGATGCCTGTCTTAAATCGCGTTTTTGAAGCGATGGAGTGCTTCCTTGAAGGGTTCACCGAAGAGGGGGCGTGTCTCGAAGGTCTCGGTTACTGGTACTATGGTTTCGGTTATTACGTATATTTTGCAGAGCTGCTGAAGCAGCGTACAGGTGGACAGGTCGATCTGCTTCTGGATGAAAAGAAAGCCCAGCGCATTGCGGAGTTCCCGCAATTCTGCTTTCTACAGGAGAATCATGTGGCGAATTTCTCCGATTGCTCGCGTACGAGCGGCATTCAGACTGGCTTATTCAGCCGTCTATGTCAAAGGATTGAACAACTCCGCATCCCGTCGCTGACGTATCGCTCGAATTCAATTGATCACTGCGGCCGCTTCGCAACGGCACTACGTGATTTGGCTTGGACGGACTATGCGCTGCTGGAAAAAAGGGAAGGGCTGCCGCTTCATTCAGAGTTCCTTCAAGAAGCCGAATGGATGGTGAGCCGGTGTCAGGTAGGCGGTAAACTCATCAGCTTTGCAGCTAAAGGCGGACATAATGCGGAGCCGCATAATCATAATGATATCGGACATTTCGTCTGGGTAGTGGACGGCGTCAGGTGGTTGGAGGATCTTGGTGCTGGTTTATATACAAGACAATATTTTGGCGACGAGCGCTATTCGATTCTTTGCAACAGCTCATCTGGGCATAGCGTTCCTATCATCAATGGCTGTTTTCAAAGCGAGGGAGAGCAGTATCGTTCGCAGGTAGTGGAAGTGGGTATTCAAGATGGAAGAGATCGGTTCCTGTTGGATCTGCAGCAAGCTTATGACGTACCGCATCTGCACAAATTGGAGCGATTGTTCGATTTGGATAAGCAGCAGGGCAAATTAACGATAACTGATAGTTATGAATTCACGGAATTTCCTACATCGATTACTGAGCGTTTCATCTCTCTTTATCCGCCAGAAGTTGGTAAGGAGGGGGAAATCATTTTAAGCGCGAGTGAAGGTCAGAAGCTTCGTCTTGTGTATGAAGCTCGGTTGTTGGATGCTACGATCCAGACAGCTGAACACTTGGACCATTCTGGGAATTCCGAGACAGTGTATCTGATTGATCTGAAGAGTGTGGATACGGCCAGACAGCAGGTCATATCTGTGACTCTAGAGCCTGTATTTTAATAAGGAATTTCAATGGATGTAATGGTAATGTTACATATATTGACATAGAACAACAATTTTTATATAATCGAACCATCACAAAGACGTGATCACGTAGAGAATCTAACATTGTTTTCTTATCTGTTCTAGTCGGCAACGAAGCCTATCCGTTACAGTTTCTGTAATGGGGTGGGCTTTTTTATGTGTAAAAAGGAGGAATCACTTTGTTCAAACTATTTCATTCATCATCGTATGAAAAGGTTCATGGAGATTTATTAAAAATGGCTACAGGTGATTTTAGTATGAGCTGTGCCCCTGTTGTTGGTGAGAGATCATTAATCAGTACGTTGAAAAAAACAATTCGCAGTTTGAAATCTCTCATCCGAATCGTCGATAAATCGTCGAGTGAGCTCTATCATAAGATGGAGGATACGAGCGCGAGGTCAACTCTGATTACTGTACAGGTAGAAGAAATAACGGCTACGATGCGTGAAATGGCTGAAGGTATGCAGGATGCCTCCGAACATGCCCAGTTCATATCAGACCAAATCCATCCTATACATACCTTTCTTGAGGGAGTTAAAGATAGCAACAGTGCGATCGTCCAATCATCGACTCAATTTTTGGGAGAAGTGAGCTCCGGCAGAGTGGAAATGAGTGTTGCGATGGAACAAATGCAGCTAATCTCCAAGGATAGTACGCAAATCTATGTAAAAATGGATGAATTGAATAAAGCTATTGAGAAAATCGCAGATATGACCACTTTAATCGAACATATCTCTCAGCAAACCCAATTGTTAGCTTTGAATGCGAATATCGAAGCGGCACGTGCGGGAGAGCAGGGAAAGGGATTTGCGGTCGTTGCTCAAGAGATTTCGAAAATGGCCATTCAGACGAAGCAGGAAACGGTTAACATACAGGAACTTATCCAAACGGTTACTTCTAGTGCAGATGGATTGCGGGGTTCGATTCACCAGATGCAGGACACGGTTGGTACAGGAGCGCACACTTTGCAAGGAGCGGTTAGTAAGTATGAAATGATGGAGACGTTTCTTGGTCAACTTTTAGGTGATATGCAGGGAGTAGATGGTCGCTTAGAAGGTGTTACCAGCAATACATTGTCTATAGCAAACTCGATTAATCAAACGTCAGCAATGATTCAACAAGTAGCTGCTGGGAGCGAAGAAGTTTTGGCTGCTGCTGATGTTCAGCTTCAGAATATCTTGGGGATGAATGAAAGTATTCAAGAAGCAACAAGGAGCAGTCTTTCCTTACGCTCGGTAGTTTCGCAATTTAAATTGCCTTCAATCCAGCACTCTCATGCCTTGCAGAAAGATTTGGATATGTGGATGGAATGTGCGACAGGCATGCGAGCGATCATGGTTTCGTTGATTGAAGCCAGGGATTCAGAAAAAATAAACGATTGGTACCAGAAAAAAGTGGCACAAGAGGTACTTTTACAAACATGTATGAAAGAGCTGGAAAGTAAGTTGAAAGAGGCGAGTGATCGAAAATACTTCTCCTCGTTGCGCTCTGCATGGGATGCTTTTGGCGTGATCAAGGATCAAAATGCAGCATGGATGCTGGAAGGAGAATATGATAAAGCGAAGCAAGCGCTGATTAGCCGCGGGCGAGAGTGCTTTAAACAAGCGGTTGATGTAGCTACGGAATGGATGGAGCAGGTCCGGCATTAAATGATTCATAGTGTTTGTATTTCTGGTTTTTAGGTTTCTGTTTAGAGGAGAGAGGCAATAAGGGAGCCTTTGCGTCTGTTTTTCGCAGCGATTAGGAGCAAAAGTTGTACACTGTACAACAATGTCGATGATTTCTTCTCAAAAAGTTATCAATGTTGTATTTTGTGCAACAATTTCACCTTATTTCATACTTTGGAGCTGCTTTTGCGAGAAAATGTTGTATTTTTTACAACAATCGCAGGGATGTCGTGAATTAGCTAGCCTATTGTTGTATAGAATACAACATTGCTTTTCGTCAACCCATGTAGGGGTAGTAAATCATTGCTTCTACGCAAAATATGTGGGGAAATGCGGTTTCGAGGAGCTATGCAGAACGATGCTCATCTATGAAAAAAAGCAGAGACACATCCATTAGTGGATTGTGTCTCTATTTATTCGTGTTGGCCTGCTTGCACCGCAGGCAACTGTTATGATTCTCGCAGCCAAGCTTTGGCGAGCATCATGGCACCGCGCGCGGCAGCCGTGTCGGCCAAGGCATTCAGCATCACGAAGTCGTGGATGATGCCTTGGAAGCGCACGGACGTGACGGGCACGCGGGCTTCGCGAAGCTTGTTCGCGTAGGCTTCGCCTTCATCGCGCAGCACGTCGGCCTCGCCCGTGATGATCAGCGCGGGCGGAAGACAGCTGAGCTGCTCGAGCGTAGCTCGCAGCGGAGATGCCGTCACCTCCGCTCGTTCGCGGGGATCGGACGTGTATTGATCCCAGAACCACTGCATCGCATCACGACGTAGGAAGTATCCCGTTGCGAACTGCTCATAAGAATCCGTATCGAAGGATGCATCGGTTACAGGGTAGAACAGCAGCTGCTTGTGGATGGTCGGGCCCTTGCGTTCCTTGGCGACCAACGTAATGGCTGCGGCCATATTGCCGCCAACGCTATCACCTGCAATAGTGAGACGCTCCGCATCGAAGCCGTACTCTTTTGCATGGTTGGCTATCCATTGAAGGACAACGTAGATCTCCTCCAGTGCTGTTGGATACTTGGCCTCAGGCGAAAGGCTATAGTTGGGGAATACGACGGCTGCCTGAGCACCAACTGCAAGCTCGCGGACCAAGCGATCATGCGTATGTGCATTTCCGAAAACCCATCCAGCACCGTGGATATACAGGATAACAGGGAGTGTCGGCGGTGATTTCTTTGGTCGCAGAATTCTCACGGATACTTCACCGCTCGGGCCACCTGCGATAGTAAGATCTTGTATGTCGACAGCTTCTTTATGGACAGGCTCAGATTGCACCTTGTCAACAGTCTCGCGCCCATTTACAGGACCTAGATCGAAGAGAAATGGGGGTTTTGCAGTATCTTCTGCGAATTTCTGCGCTGCGGCTTCAAGATGAATTTTGTTTGGCATGGATAGTTCCTCCTTTGAAGTGTTCATGTATGGATTAACATCATTGATTGTTGTTTCAAATGCATACTACTATGTAAACGTTGAACCTAAGTTTGAATCTCTCTTCCATCGAAAAGGCACTCAATAGGTTGCCCAGATTGACATGGTTGTATCCACCTTTGAAAGATTCTTATGTTATTTTTCACTTTGAGCAAGATCTTACTGTTCTCCTCTGGCTTTCAACATTGAACTAGTATACAGCAATAATTAAGTGTTATTATGAAAGGAAATAAGTAGAAAAAGGATGTGTATAAATTGGAAGCGCTATCTCTGAGTGCCCTTCAAGCAGGTAATACATCACATAACTATGAAGTTATTCCCAATTGGGCCAAAGTGCCCGAGAATGTCACACTAGGTTACACACACGGAATTGAAGTTGATGAAGCGGATCGTTTTTATTTGTTCCATACCGGAACGCCTTCCGTTGTGGTATTTGACCGCAATGGGAAATATTTGAATGCATGGGGCGAAGAATTCGAAGGAGGTGCGCACGGCTTTTATCTGCACAAGGAAGCAGGTGGCGAATTCCTTTATGTGACTGACACGGCCAAAGGGATTATGGTTAAAACAACATTAACCGGCGAACATTTGTTAACGATCGGCACGCCAGATCTGCCTGAGATTTATGATGCTGAACGCAAATTTGTGCCAACGGATGTGGCTGTGGGGCCAAATGGCGATATTTATATTTCAGATGGTTATGGTCAAAGCTGGGTGCATCAATATAATGCACTTGGTGACTATATTCGCTCATGGGGAGGAAAAGGCTCCGAAATTGGGCAATTCGCTTGTCCACATGGTATTTCCGTTGATTTGCGACGCGGAGAACCGGAACTATATGTTGCGGATCGAGGCAATCATAGGATCCAAGTGTTTACACTCGATGGGCAATTCAAACGCACTTTTGACCATGACATGGATATGCCTTGCAGCTTCTATTTCTACAAGGATGAAATGTATTTTCCGGACTTATACAGCCGTGTAACGGTATTCGATAAACATGATAGATTAGTTACGCATTTGGGTGAGGATCGTCAAGCTAAATCTCAGGAGGGATGGCCTAATCTAGATAAAGCTTACTATCGCGCAAACAAATTCAGTTCTCCGCATGGCATCTGTGTCGATTCGCGTGGAGATGTGTATGTGGCCGAGTGGATTTCGGATGGACGCTTGACCAAGCTCGCTCGCAGGTAATTGATTGTAATCATCATCGTGTTACTTAACATGCACGGTTTAAAGTCACTCTTCCAAGAGTGGCTTATTTTTGTGCTGATCGACTAGAAACGCCGGCTAATTTTACGTTACCTTAAGATACGCTAACTTTTTCTGAGTAAAACCTTTCAGAAGTAGTTTTTTATGTGCTAAAGCATTCTTTTGTGAAGAATAGAAATAACGGTATTTTTAAAGGAAAAAATAGGTTTACAAAAAATGTATATGGGCTTATAGTGAAGTCAAATGGTTTTTCCCTTGGTAAACTCTTTGTCCCATTGGAAACAAAAAAAATTTGCTCAAAAAGTTTCCCTTGTACAAAAAAATTGCAAACAAGCAATATAAAATAGGAGGGCATAACGATGTTCCGTAAACCAGTTGATAAGGTATCAAGACGTAATCTTTTGAAAATGGGAACCGCTGGGGCTTTTGCTGTCATTGGCAGTGCTTTACTGAATCCATCATCCTTATTTGGCAAATCATCATTAGCCGCGGATAAGCATGGCGTTCATTCTGCTATGAAAGAACAATTGCATGATGGTATGAAGCATGGTTATGTTCCGAGCACAGAAGTGACTGAAGGTTTTAAAGCAGCACAGAAAGCACTCACAGCATTTGATTATGGAAAGGTAAGTATGCTTCCTAATGGAAGAACGTTACGAGAATATGAAATTTCATCGTATGAAACTAACGTTGAGATCGCGAAAGGGATCAAGTTTCCCGGTTGGACATTCAATGGCACGATACCAGGCCCCACTATTCGTTGTACAGAAGGGGATGTGCTTCGAGTGAAGTTTACCAATGCAACGAGCCATCCGCATTCGATCCATTTTCATGGTATGCATCCTACCAACATGGACGGACTGGAAGCCATTCATGCAGGTGGTACTTTTACATATGAGTTTGAAGCAAAGCCTGCTGGTATGCATGTTTACCATTGTCATGTTGCTCCTCTCGCCAGACATATTCATAAAGGACTTTATGGCAACTTCATCATTGATCCGAAAAAGCCAAGAGCGGCTGCAAAAGAATTCAATATGCTTATGAACGGCTTTGATCTTGACCTAGATGGAGAAAATGAAGTCTACACGGTGAATGGGTACGCATTTGCCTATCAGCAAGAACCAATTAAGGTGAAAGTTGGGGAACTCGTACGTATTTATCTCAGCAATCTGACTGAATTTGATCCCATTAATTCTTTTCACCTTCATGCGAACTTTTTTAACTATTATGCAACCGGTGCGGATCCTGAAGCGCGTCCTAGTTTTACAGATACTATTATGCAATGTCAGGGAGAACGAGGCATATTAGAAATTGTATTCCCAGCACCTGGACGATACATGTTTCATGCCCATCAAAGTGAATTTGCTGAGCTCGGTTGGATGGGCTTCTTCATAGCTGAATAAGAAAGGAGGAGTGAGTGTACGATGAGTAATAATGTTCAAACCGAAAATAAGGGTTCAACAAACAAATTTAAAGCTATGTTATGGGGAATTCTCCCCCTGATTTTGCTAATTGCAATTATCACAACCATAGCAAAAGTGGGAACAGGAATCGAAAATGAGCCTGCTGCTCCTATTGAAGTTCTGAATGTGGAGAAAATAACGCTCAATGATGAAGGAATCCAACTTAAGGTGCTTAATTCAGGACCGGAGGAAATCGCGATCGCCCAAGTCGTAGTGGATGGAGCCTTTTGGAATGCGGATTTCTCACCAAGTGACACACTACAAAGATTTGAACAAGGGACAGTCAAAATCCCTTACCCATGGGTGCAAGGTGATCCACATGAAGTTAAACTAATCACCTCAAATGGATTAATTTTTACCGGTGAAGTTGCAGCTGCAGCTGCAACACCTGAACCAAATGGTAAACTTTTTTGGCAATATGCATTAATAGGATTCTACGTGGGGGTTGTTCCTATCGGGTTAGGACTCATGTGGTATCCATTTTTACGTAGATTTTCAGTTAGAGGGATGCATGCTATTCTCGCATTAACGATAGGATTATTGTTCTTTCTTGTGATCGATACGTTTGAAGAAGGATTTGAAATGGCTTCAGAGGCTCCAGGTGTATTTCAAGGTACCGGATTGGTATGGTTTGGTGCACTGCTCAGTTGTCTCTTCTTAATAGCGGTGGATCAGTCTAATGAACGCAAGCTAAATAGCAGCGCTTTGGAAGGAAGAAGGGTATCGGGCAAAATCGCCACAGGTATTGGTCTTCATAATTTTGGCGAAGGGCTTGCCATTGGATCCGCTTTTGCGGTCGGAGAAGCTGCTTTAGGAACATTCTTAATCATCGGGTTTACTCTTCATAATATCACGGAGGGTGTCGGAATCGCAGCCCCACTGCTTAATGATCGTCCGAATTGGAAGACTTTTGTCACCTTAGCATTGATCGCCGGTGGACCCGCCATTATTGGAACTTGGGTAGGCGGATTTATTTTTAACGATACATTAGCCGCGCTATTCTTCGGCATTGGCGCTGGTGCCATACTGCAGGTTATTTATGTCATATCCAAAATGATTCTTAAAGAATCCGAGAAAAGAAATCTTTCTCCTGTTTCTTGGCTGAATTTTGGAGGGCTCACTGCAGGAATTCTTATTATGTATGTGACAGCTCTCATGGTTAAATTTTAAAATAATTGTTAGAAGAAGATAAAAGACCAATCCGCGATTTTGCGGATTGGTCTTTTTCATACAGCTGAAAGACAACTTGCACAATATATGCTGCCCTATCTGCATAACCGTTTAACAATTTACAAATAATACCGTTGTTTACCTGATAAGGAGGGCATAAAAGGCAATGAATATACGAGTTCGAAGCAAGCAGGGGATCACTCTGTTGGTCGTTCTTTTGGTAACACTGGCTTCCACAGGATGTTCGAAAGATGAGTCGATCAAAGTCGGTATCGAGAAAAACACCCGTCCCTTCACATATACAGAGGGGGATGAGAAGAAAGGCTTTGAAGTGGAATTATGGCAAGCCATTGCTAAAAAGGCGAAAATAAAATATGAATGGGTAGCCATGGAATACGGTGAGTTGAACAAAAGTGTAAAATCTGGTGATGTGGATCTCGCAATTGCCGGAATGACCATCACGAATGCCCGCAAGAACAAATTAGACTATTCAGATCCTTATTTTCAATCGGGAGAAGCGATACTCACCGCATCAGATAACGAGGGAATCAAAGGCAAAGATGACTTGGCCAAGAAAGTGGTGGCAACAAGGAACGGATCGACAGCTTATCATTTTGCGAGTGAAATTCAAGGGATCAAAATTAGGAGCTATGCGAATATCTCTGATGCTTACGATGATTTGAAAAATAAAACCGTTGATGCAGTCATTTTTGAAGAGCACAGTATTCAAGATTATTTGCAAAACACAGCAGATGTAAAAGCTAAAAAAGTAGGAGAAGTTTTCAACAAAGATAGCTACGCAATCGTTGCTAAAAAGCGGAACATGTACATGGGAAGGATCAATAAGGCTATTCAAGCAGTATCCAAGGATGGAACTTATGAAGCTCTCTACACGAAGTGGTTTGGAAGTAAACCAGAAAAAATGCCTAAAAAGCTCAAAGACGACATGGAAGATGATATCGAAAATGAATCATAAGTAAAAAGTCGACTAGCGTATAGTCGACTTCTTTGCCTTACTGATTATTCTTTCACGTCGTTAGCTCTTGGTACCCACAGAATCATAAAAACAAGTGAAAATAGAACAAATATCGGTGGAGCATATTGGATTAATAAGTTTTCCATAGGTTTAATCACCCTTCTTTATAAATTTACCTTGTACATAATCAGCATCAAAAAGAAATAGACGCATAAGCAGAAACAGAGATGGGATTAGAATAACAAGCCCTGCAATAAAGGCGATGACTAGCGCAGTTCCCATGGCTTGATTCGTAAAGTTTTCGTGAATGGAGATGTATGGAAATAAAAGATACGGTAAATGGGCCTTACCATAACCAAAGAAAGCAAAAGCAAATTGCAAAAGTACCAAAATAAACGCTAGACCTAGCTTGATTTGTTTCCAAAGGAAGTAGACGGCAACTAAAAAGCAGAGAAATGATGCTCCGAACATCCATCCCAGGTTAAGCATGTTGCGGAAATGTTCTTGGTTTTGCTGGTTTATGGCGAAAAAGACAAGCAGACTTGCAAGAATAGTAGGTCCGCTCCAGAAAAGAGCATAGCCTCGTAAAATTCCAAAAGCGGGATAGTCTTTTGCCCTATAGGCATAGTAGGAAAGGAACATGGACGAAATATAGAGAACGCTGACTAGCGACAGCAAGATGACCGACCAAGTATAAGGACTCCCAAGTAACTTACTCCAATCTAGATTGATCATGCCGTTCTGTTCAACGATGATTCCACCCTCAGAAATGGTTAGCACTGTAGAAAGGGTTGCAGGGATGAGCAAGCCAGTTGCTCCATAGAGCAGCATGTACCATTTGTTATCCTTGGAACCATAGTTGCTGAAAGCGTAGTAGGCTCCTCTTATAGCTAACAATATGATAGCCAAACTGCCAGGTACAAGTAACGCGGTCCCATAATAACGTGCCGTTTCAGGGAAGAAACCAATCATACCGATGTAGAAGAAAACTAAGAATACATTAGTAACTTCCCAGACAGGAGATAAATATCTTTCAATGATTTTATGAATGATATGCTGTTTCATCGTAATAACCGAATAGTAACTGAAGAAACCCGCACCAAAGTCAATGGATGCCACAATTAAATATCCGTATAAAAAGATCCACAAAACAGTTATTCCAACAAGTTCTAGACTCATTCTTTGGTCCTCCCCCCGAAAATACCAAGTGCAATCAGTTCATCTGCAACATCGTTTTTTCTGAAAAGTTTGGATAATACTTTTACTGCGGTCAGTGCTAAAACGATATAGAGTAAACAGAACAGTAGTAACATCGTATCCACGTCTTGTGAAGTTGTAGCGGCATCTGCTACCTTCATATATCCACGCAGAATCCATGGTTGGCGACCAACCTCCGCGTAAAACCATCCACATTGGATGCCTAGCATGGAAAGAGGACCACACACAACGATAATCGCTAGAAGCCATCTCGGATAAGGTTTACGGGATTTTTTGCGTGCGTACCACATATGACTAATGGCGACGACAATCACAAACATACCTATAGCAACCATGGCGTCAAAGAAATAATGTACGTATAAAGGAGGTCGGAGATCCTTCGGAATATCATTCAGCCCTTTGACCTCAGTTCCTGGAGTTCCACCTGCCAAGATACTTAGTGCATACGGAATTTTCAACGCATATTTAACCTCATTATTTTCAGTCAAAATACCACCAAGTACGAGCGGTGCATTCTTTGTTGTTTCAAAATGCCACTCGGCTGCGGCAAGTTTTTCAGGCTGAGTATGAGCTAGAAATTTGGCTGATAAATCACCGATCATTGCCGTAGTTATGGCGAACACGAGCCCAGCAGTAACGGTTAGCTTTAAAGCTTTCTTAGCATATAAAGTGTCCCCTTTTTTCCTTAGAAGGGAGTAGGCCGCTATAGCAGCCAAGATGAATGCGCTGGTCATATAGGCTGAGGAAAGTACATGTGCCACTTTGGTAGGCATGGATGGATTAAACATAGCTAGAATCGGCTGTACATTCGTAATCAAGCCATCTTTTAGAGTGAAGCCTTGCGGCGTATTCATAAATGCATTCACAGTCGTAATAAAAAATGCTGAAGCAGAGGAGCCAATTACAACAGGAACTAATAGTAATAGATGATGTTTAGGTTTTAATCGTTCCCATGTGTATAAATAAATGCCTAAGAAGATAGCCTCGATGAAAAAGGCGAAAGTTTCCAGAAATAACGGAAGCGCAATGGCTTGCCCAGCAATCTCCATGAACTTCGGCCACAATAGGCTGAGTTGAAGCCCGATTGCAGTACCAGTAACCACCCCAATAGCAACGGTGATCACGAATCCCCGAGCCCATCTTCGTGCCAGCAACGCATAATAGGGATCTTTACGTTTAATGCTGGCTAATTCAGCTAACATAATCATGACCGGAACGCCAACGCCGATGGTAGCGAAAATGATATGAAATGCCAGTGTGGTCTCAGTGAGTAGGCGGCTATAAAATACGGAATCGTAGATAGGCATATGGACTCATCTCCTTTGTAACTTTCATATGTTCAAAAAAACTTGCGGATAAAAGAGAGCAGCATGACAAAAGCAACAATGAACATCAGGTACATCAATCGTTTTTCATGTTTGCGAGATTGGTTCAAGTGGATCACCTTCTGTTTTCAATTTGATTTGCTATATATTTCTATCTTACTCCACGTATGTGATTTTTTTCACATAATATGTGAATACGGTTTGAACAAAGTATTACAACTTTATTAACGTTATGAAAATATAGTAGTGGGTAACCAAAGAAGTCATGACTGCAATCCTCTTCGCTAAGACAAGATTCATCGAACAAGAGAAACTGAACTACCGTCAAACATATCACAAGATGCTATTCACTTGACCAACATGGGGGATAATCTGTATTTTCATTACACTTTATTTCCATTATCGGATTTTATGTGTACAATACAATATATGTATTATACACATAAGGGGTTGGTTATTTTGGAAATAAACGATATTTTGGAACTTCGATTGAATGTACAAAAATTTATTAGGCTTTTTGGTTTATTAGAACAAACCGTAACCCCATGTGGATTTCAACTTTCAGTATCACAGGTATATGCTCTACAAGAAGTGGAGAGCTCCACTCTAATACTTGGTGAATTAGCAGATAGGCTGCATCTAGAACGAAGTTCAGTAAGCCGACTTGTTGATGGGCTTGTAAAAGGAGGCTTTGTACGCCGTGAAATCAACGAAAAAAACCGAAGAGAAATGTTAATTTCTCTTACGGAAAAAGGTGAACGGACAATTGAGCAGGTTCGTCAGCAGTCCATTCGATTTTATCAAAATGTTTTGCAACACATGACAAAAGCTGATCAACAACTGGTTCATCAGGGATTTGAAAAATTTACAGAAGCTCTATTAAAAAACAAGGGGACACAGGATGAAATATAAAAAAAGTCAAACAGCTACAAGTATATTATCGCTTATTTTTTCTTTTCTGGCTTCATCCCATCACTGGCTTCATATGGGGATTTTACTTCTCTTGGGCGGCTCAACGAATATGATGGCGACAATGTCAGCAGCATTATGGATTAGACGTATCATGATCATTGTAACCATTATAACGATGCTTGTATCGATGTATCGTTTATTTAAACACAAGTCTAAGGTACCCTGGGTGGTTATTATGACTATTCTCTCTGCCGCGATTTCATTAGGTTTTATCATGTATACACTTGTGAAGTTTGGCTGGTAATCTCTATAGGCAGACCCAATTATTTTTATGGAAAAAAATCTTAAAAAGGGCTTGATATAGGGTATGGGGGTATGGTATATTTTGAATGTGAGGGGGAAAGGCAATGGAACAACATGATAAACAAGAATTAAATGAGGACAGTTGTCATTCGGGCAGTGATCGAAAAAGTCATCATTCTGATAAAACAAAAAATAATTTAATTTCTAGGCTCAATCGCATCGAAGGACAAATTCGCGGTGTGAAAGGTCTAATTGAGAAGGATACGTATTGTGACGATGTGTTAAATCAAATCGCCGCGGTTCAGTCAGCTTTAAACGGTGTTGGGAAACTGCTTCTCGAGCATCATCTAAACAGCTGTGTGATCGAACGCATTCAAGAAGGCGATAATGAGGTTATTAAAGAACTCATGGTTACCATGAATAAATTGATGAAATAATAAGGGAGAGATTAGGAATGCAAACAGTTACACTCAAAGTTGAGGGTATGTCCTGCGGTCATTGCGTGAATTCCGTTGAAGGCGCAGTTAAGAAACTTGGTGCTTCCGGCAAAGTTGATTTGAGTGGTGGATCCGTAACTGTAGATTTCGATGAGTCTCAAGTTTCTTTGGACGTCATTAAAGAAGCAATTGAAGATCAAGGCTATGACGTTGCGAAATAAAGATAATTGAGCCGCTTCATGCGGCTCCAATGTAACACCTTTTTTTTTGAAAAAAATATACCCCACAGGGGTATATAGGTGTAGGAGGGTATGAAATGGAGAAACCATTAGAACAGCAACAGGCAAGTCTGCAAATTACGGGTATGACATGTGCGGCATGCGCAACACGAATTGAGAAAGGCTTAAATAAAATGCCAGGGGTCAGTAAAGCAACTGTTAACCTTGCATTAGAAACTGCCCATGTTGAGTTTAGCGCTACCGAAATTTCTGTAAGCGATATGGTTAACAAAGTTGATCAACTGGGATACAAAGCCATGCGTAAAGAAGAAGAAGCATCGAAGGGCGATTATAAGCAAAAAGAGATACGCCACAAGAAAATACATTTAGCGGTATCGGCAATCCTTTCGTTACCACTTCTATGGGCAATGGTGAGCCACTTTACATTTACATCGTGGATTTACTTACCAGAGTTCTTGATGAACCCTTGGGTGCAGCTTGTGCTTGCCACACCAGTACAGTTTATTATCGGCTGGCAGTTTTACGTAGGGGCATACAAAGCCCTTCGTAATAAAAGCGCCAATATGGATGTGCTTGTTTCTCTCGGAACATCAGCCGCGTACTTCTATAGTTTATACCTAACGCTGCAGTGGGCAGCTTCTGCTGATGCCCATCACCATGCGCCAGATATGTATTACGAGACAAGCGCAATTCTTATTACTTTGATTATTTTAGGTAAACTGTTTGAGGTGTTGGCGAAAGGACGAACTTCTGAAGCCATCAAGAAATTGATGGGGCTTCAAGCGAAAACAGCGTTAGTCATTCGGAATGGTGAAGAAATGGCTATACCGGTTGAAGAAGTTATCATTGGGGATATTGTTCTTGTAAAACCGGGTGAGAAAATTCCAGTCGACGGTGAAGTTGTAGAAGGTTTGTCCGCTGTTGATGAATCCATGCTAACTGGGGAAAGTATCCCTGTTGAGAAAAAAGCTGGTGACACCGTTATTGGCGCTACAGTTAATAAAAACGGCAGCTTAAAAATTAAAGCAACTCGTGTTGGTAAAGAGACAGCTCTTGCTCAAATTATTAGAGTTGTAGAAGAAGCCCAAGGCTCTAAAGCGCCTATTCAACGTATCGCTGATGTGATTTCGGGTATTTTTGTCCCGATTGTTGTAGGAATTGCTGTTGTAACATTTCTGATTTGGTATATCTGGGTTGCTCCTGGTGAGTTTGCAACTGCGTTGGAAAAAGCTATTGCTGTCCTTGTCATTGCTTGCCCTTGTGCTTTAGGTCTTGCAACACCGACATCGATTATGGCCGGATCCGGTCGCGCGGCGGAATTTGGCATCCTGTTTAAGGGCGGGGAACATTTAGAATCGATGCAAAAAGTGCAAATCATCGTGCTTGATAAAACGGGTACGGTAACTAAAGGCAAACCGGAACTTACAGACGTTCAAATTGAAAACGTGGATGAAGAAGATATAATTCTTAGACTAATCGGCTCAGCCGAAAAACAGTCAGAGCACCCGCTTGCTGAGGCGATTGTTGCTGGGATTGTTGCTAAAGGTATCATACTTACCGCTACAGAGCAGTTTGAAGCCATTCCCGGCTACGGAATTCGAGCCATCGTAGAAGGCAAGGAAGTGTTAGTAGGAACCCGTAAGCTTCTGCAGCGTGTAGCCATCGATTTCGGTAAAGCAGATACTGCTATGGAAAAGCTCGAATCGGAAGGTAAAACCGCTATGCTCGCAGCGGTGGATAATAAGTACGCAGGTATGGTAGCCGTAGCGGATACGATCAAAGACACATCAAAAGAAGCAGTTTCTCGCTTAAAACAAATGGGCATCGAGGTCATCATGATGACAGGTGACAACAAACGAACAGCACATGCAATAGCGCAGCAAGTTGGCATCGATCATGTTCTCGCGGAAGTTCTTCCGGAAGGCAAAGCCGAAGAAGTGAAGAAACTTCAAGGACAAGGAAAGATAGTGGCCATGGTGGGTGATGGTATCAACGATGCTCCTGCTCTTGCAACTGCAGACGTCGGCATAGCTATCGGCACCGGCACTGACATTGCGATGGAAGCAGCAGACGTGACACTGATGCGCGGAGAACTTACAAGCATTACAGACGCCATTTATATGAGCCGTAAAACAATGACGAACATTAAACAGAACCTGTTTTGGGCACTTGGTTACAATACGCTCGGGATTCCGATTGCGGCACTTGGACTTTTGGCACCCTGGGTAGCCGGTGCTGCTATGGCACTAAGCTCGGTATCCGTTGTGTTAAACGCCTTACGCTTGCAGAGAGTGAAGTTATAATCGGCATTCATGCGTGTAACTTTTGCCGTGGAGCAGAAGATGCAGGGCTTGAAATGGCTGAAGCATTAAACAAAGCGATCTCAGGGATCGAAACGCCAACCCCTTAAAAATCGGCTATGCGGGTTGTGCGCTCGGAACGAGCGAAACACGCGGTGGTTATTATTGTATCGGATACTGGGATTGGTATGAATGAAGATGTGGGATTGGATTAACGATTGTAAAAAAACAGGTGGAAGCACATGGAGGAACCATCTGAATGGAAAGTCAGGTTGGTGAAGGAACATCTGTAGAGATGCAAAGCGGTCATTCTTCCCGAATTGCTTCGATAAGAGTTTAGACATTATTTGAGGGGGCCCCTTAAGAACAATAGGAGGAAATCATGAAAAAAGTAGCGATTTCAATTTTACTTACAGCCGCGCTCTTGACGGCATGTGGAAAATCAGGCAGTTCGATGGACCATTCTTCGCATAGCGGGACGTCAGGATCAACGAATAATGCCACGCAAGGCGGTACAGCGGGAATGGATCATAGCGGCATGGCAAAAGAGGCAGCTTCCACACAAGCAGGAAATGTCCAAGCGCAGTTTAAGCTTTCTAGTGATAAGACAATGCCGAACCAAGATTCAACGATTACGATTAAAATTCAGGATAAAGACGGCAAATCGATTGATAAATTTGATATTGTACATGAAAAACAGATGCACTTTATCATTGTCAGCAAAGATTTATCTTACTTTAACCACATTCACCCCGATTACAAAGGAAACGGTGAGTTTACCATTACCACACAATTTCCGACTGCAGGTGAATTCAAGGTGATCGCCGATATCACTCCTACGGGTATGGGAGCCATGAGTAAGAGCCAATGGATTACGGTTCAAGGAGAACTGCCTGCTCAAAAATCAATAGAACCTGATGCAACATTAACTAAAGTGGTGGACGGTAAGGAAGTAACGCTTTCGATTGATCACCTTATGGCAGGCATGGAACTAAACTTGAACTTCAATATTAAAGACGCTCAGTCGAAGCAGCCTGTAACAGACCTACAGCCTTACCTAGGAGCAGTTGGACACGTCGTAATCTTAACCCAAGATGCAGAAAATTATCTGCACGTGCATCCGACAGATGAAAAGGCGTCAGGACCGGATGCCAAATTTATGACGACGTTCCCGCATAGCGGCGTATATAAGATTTGGGGACAATTCCAGCAGAACGGTAAAGTATTTACTGTACCGTTTGTTGTAAAAGTACCGTAATGATAAATGCCCAGTTTTCTCGGAAAACTGGGCATTTATATACATAGGTGGCCAAAGAAAGCTAATGATTAAATGACAAGACGCTCACCAGGAGTTTAGGCGTCTTTTAAGTCGAAAGCTAAGACAAGCTTAAAGGTTTCGACCTTGGCACAGAGGATTACTTGGAGAAACCATTTGATCCTAACGAAATGATGGCAAGGATAAAAGCGTTACTGCGGCGAGCCAATCCGGATGCAAATGTGATTTTTGCATCGTTTTTATCGTGGCTCTATTGACTTAGAGCGCACTCTAAGATGTAAACTTACTCTATGGAAAAATATTTGAGTATTCAAGCCATTTCTAACCTTACCGGCATCACCGCTCATACCTTGCGTTACTATTAGAAAAACGGCCTAATTCAACCACCATCACCCAAACATTAAGCATTACGATCATGGACCGGGATTCGGATGACTACATACGGCAGTCAGATGATTGATGCCCGGCTTAAGCGGCTGATCTAAGGACACATCATATTCCAAATAATTTTATTTTCGCTGAATACATTAGTCCCACGGAAACAAAACATGCTGAAAGAAGAAACGGTAAGAAAGAGTATGGTTCCTTATCTCCACCTGCATCTTTATACGCGTCCCATATGGCAAAAAAATATATACAAGGATAAAACATAAGCCATTGGTATTCAGTGTGATCAATGGCTTTTCCAATTTCACCGTCAAAACTAAGCAAGATTATTTCATTAAAATGAGATCGAACTATTCACATTTGTCTACCCTTTTCTTATGGAATATTTAGAACACAAAATGTTTAGATATTCAGGAACATTGAATAATTATTTTTCAGACGCTATCTTATCTCTATTAACCGCATAGGGTGGTTGCTCCATCCAACCGTTCTCAATCAAAATTTTTGCTGCATCTTCAACAAATGATGAGATTTTCAGTAATGACTTTGCATAGAGGACTCCCATATCATGTCTTCCGTTTACGGCCGCAGAATTTCCAAACGCTCTAATTTTCATTGAAAACATGTCAATCTTATGAAACAGCATTAACTTATCCGAAAATGGAGAAAATGTTGATGTTGTAACCAAATGGTCAAGAAACGATGGTGAAGGTAAATTTTCATTATGTAGTTTTTCCATATATTGTTCGATGTGTTTATGAGTCATTTCCTTACCTACTATAAACAATTTTCGAATTTTTTCCGATTTTACTACTTGGCTAAATGCCATGATTAATGCTTTGCTTGTTACATTGTTTTCAATATTATCATACAAATGGGCAATTTCTAATGCGTGTAAAGGTCGTACATGTCCAAAAAAACCATTTAAAAAATCTTGATGAACAAATTCTACTTTATCTGGAACTGGAATAATAGGTGGTTTAATGATTAATCCTTTATTCATTAATATATCGTTGATTTGTTCTATCAAAGCCATGGTGGAATCCATGCAATAAATAAAAAACTCTTTTACATCTTTCCTATGAACAAGCGGTACGGCTACGTTATAAATACTCATTCCTGCTTTAGCTGCATATTTCAAGTAATGAACATAGTATTCATCTTCAAATAAACGAGGAGCACCAAGGTTAACGTCTTCATCTGAAAAACCTTTAGGAATCGGGAAATTTTCTTTCTTGAAAATATCTTCCGTTGTTTTCATGAATTCTACGCTTAATTTTAATGCATTCTCTAATAAAGTTTTAATATCTTCATCCTCAACGTGTTGAAGGTAATAGCTTAATATACATTTTGACATGCTGTTTCCCAGATATGTTGCCCAAAGTTTACCCATTTCTGCTGATGTTAGTTTTTCACTGGTATTCGATTTAGTTGAACTTATTTTAATAGGTTTAATCGTTTCCATGATAAAAACTCCCTAATCAAATTTTCGTTTAGTATTTTCCTCCATTGTAAATTATATTCCGGGTCTCTTTTTGCTATTAAACTAAGGGCAGTTATATTTGGTGATAGACAGATGCTTACGCTGAATATTGGGAAAATTCTGGAGAAGTGTCTATGAATCATATGAGGTAATTCCATATGAGAAAGAAGAAATTGAGGATGGAATAAAGGTAGTGTATCAATACTTCAAAACACATTCACCATTCAACTAACATGAACACCGGTCTAGCTTATGCTCAATGATTTAGTTCTTGCTTCGGAGTGGATTCCAGTATTGAAATACTTCAAAATCAAAAGCCGGAGGAACTACCCTTGGATCTCCAAGCTGAATTACATTTAAAGAGCGATCGTATGAGCATCGCTTACCGTTATCTGGTTAGTCTGGGTGTCACCTGTGGTGTTCACTTGGTTAGGTAAATAGGTGGCTTTTTGAAGTATATATGTATAATAGAGTTATGATTTTTACAAAGGTGGTCTACATACGATGATTAAATGCACCAATTGTTCGAAAGTCACAGATATTCAAATGCAGCGCTGCATCCATTGTGGAAAGATCCTGACGTACACCGTTGCAGAGAAGTTCGATATCCTTGCAGAATCCGTTGAACACGCACTGAAGAAGGAATTGGAAGATAGAAGGAAGATGCATTAGAGTGAATTGAATGGTGATCCCAGCTAATCAATCTGCTCTTTTGTCAGCTCACGGTTATGAATTGCCCATCCTTTGGTTGCGTGAACATATGGGCCAGTGTAGCACAAAAGATTCAGGGTTTGGAGTGCTTTTGGCTACTTATTTATTAATCGGAACGGAAGCACATCTTCTGATGACGCAAAAATGACTGCCGAGAGGCAGTCAAAAGGAAAGTATGCGAATTGTTGCATTAATTACAACATTGGCGAGGATAACGCTACATGGATTCAATAAAGTTGTACAAAGTACAACTTTACATGTTTTCAAGATATCAAGTCAGGATGTTACCTTTTGTAATTTAGCAGGATTATTGATTTTGTAAGGTACCGGATGTTTCGAGAGCTTCTTTGCTACAATTTTACATTCGAAAGATAGCTTGTCCCCGATTTCCAGTTCCATTTTCTTAAGTGTGGCACTGTGGCTGGACCAGGCTTCGCCGATCTCCATTTCTGGTTCTTTCATGGAAACAGCTTCGTAGATAACGACTTCATCTTCAGTATCAGAAAAATTGTTCGGTACAGTTGTAAATTCCTTTACTGTAGCGATCATTTTCACTTTTTCTTCGGGAAGTTGAAGCTTTGGAGCTTTTTCTTTTTTGACTTTCTCTTTTTTCGGCTCTTTGGGGACCCTTTTAACTTCAAGCTCCTCAACACTAGCTTCATCTGTAGCTTCCATACTAGCTTCTACGGTAGCTGGTGCATCTTCTTGCAAAGTCTCAAGCTCTAAGACTTCCGCCTCTGTGGAGTCAGCGGTTCCTGCACCCCTCTGGCTGTAATTGGCAGCTTGCATTTCCTTCAGGTAAGAGGGGTGGATACAGTGCAGCTGCTTGTTGTCGAATTCAATGACAGCGGTCATTTTATCCACAAAACCAAGAATGCCGCATGGCAGATTCAAGCCATTCCCCTTGTAGAAGAATGCCTTTGTTTTCGCTGCTTTCTCTGAAAGCAAGCCC
The DNA here is from genome assembly GCF_030817215.1 of Paenibacillus sp. V4I3. Lineage (GTDB taxonomy): Bacteria > Bacillota > Bacilli > Paenibacillales > NBRC-103111 > Paenibacillus_E. The sequence goes on along the minus strand of NZ_JAUSZA010000001.1, from coordinate 6,201,373 downwards.
CATTCTTTACATTGTTCGAGCTGCTCGCTCTCGTCTTCGAAAGTGTTATACGTAGGGGGCTGGATGGTAAACGCATGGACCATGATATCTCCGCCTTTCTATTATTTGTTTGAAGTATGTATCGCTAGTTATTCTAAGCGGTAATCGTCGGTTTTCTCCCCGTCTTCCCAAATCTCTACGAAAAGGGCCTCGCCGTTTTCAAAGTCAGCCGGCTTCAGAGAAAGTGCTTTTTCCTCATCTGCGCCAACATAAACATTTTCCATTCCTTCGCCATCGAAGGAGAGGATAACATATATTTTCATATGCCATTGTGCCTCCAGTAATTTGATATTGAACATTATAACACAATTGCTGAAATGTTCGCTTGTGGCTTAAAATCACCCCCAAGTTCATATATATCAATACAACCTGTTCTCCATTTTGTAAAGGCAGCACTTTTATCCATCCGTTATGAGGGAATCGAAGGAGGAGGTTCGAGGGTGACGATATATGTATTATTTATCATCGGATGTCTATGTGGTTTCTTTTTATTTAGAAAAAATGTGATCAGCGTCAATCAGGAACAAGTTCCGGGAAATGTGAAGCTGTCTATCATAATCCCTGCCAGGAATGAAGCATGCAATTTGCCTCATCTCCTCCATGCACTCAAGGTACAAACCCTGGAACCCTTTGAAATTATCGTTGTTGATGATTTTTCGGAGGACGATACGAAGGAAATTGCTGAAAGCTACGGGGTTACTGTGATTAGCAACACAAGTCTCCCGCAGGGATGGACGGGTAAAAACTGGGCTGTATGGAACGGGTATTTGCATGCTTCGGGTGATCTAATTGCCTTTCTTGATGCGGATATTCGCTTAGCTCCACGTGCACTGGAGGCATTGGTTAAGGCGAGAAATAAAGCGGGAGGCGTCGTTTCTGTCGTTCCCTTCCATTATACGGAGAAGTTTGTTGAAAGACTGGCGCTGATCTTTAATGTTCTTGGTGTATTCGCTTTTACGTCCCCTTTTGAAAAGAAAAATCCGAAAAAAGGTCTGTATGGCTCTTGTATCTTAACGACTAGGGAAGATTATGAGGAAATCAAGGGACATGAAAGCATCAAGTCGGAGATGTTGGATGATTTGAACCTTGGGGCCACCTATAGGAATGCCGGGATTCAAGTGACGAATTTTATCGGGCGAGGCCTGGTTTCTTTTCGTATGTATCCACAAGGGATCAAAAGCGAGGTTCAAGGCTTCGGTAAAGGAGCAGTCCTAAGCACATCAACGTTAAGTCCGGGCACGATCCTTCTTGTTGCCATTTGGGTTGTCGGGCTGATTGTTTCAGAAACTTTCTTCCTATTAATCAACACTTCGTGGGCACTGCCACTTTTCATCGGATATCTCTTATACATGCTTCAGTTGTTTTATTTCATTAAACATGTTGGTAGATTTGGAATCATTATGCCTGTTTTGCATGTCCTCTCAACGTTATTTTTCATCTTCGTCATGCTGTATTCCGTTTATCAGGTCGTATTCCTTGGACATGTGTCATGGAAAGGACGGCACGTTAAGGTAGGAAGCAGGAGGGGGCAATGACCATTGTTTGGACGGTTTGTGCCTTTCTATCAGGATCTTTCATGTTTTCTTACTGGCTTGGCCTTATCGCCAAAAAAAACTTAAAGACGGTTGGTGACGGGAATCCGGGGGCTCTAAATCTGTGGAAGGCAGCTGGTTATAAGCTTGGTATGGTAGGTATTATTCTCGACTTTTTAAAAGGATATCTTATCCTTCTTTTAGTATTGCGGAATGAAAATGTTCAAGGATACTCCGTCATTTCCATCGCATTGGCTCCGATTATCGGGCATGCCTTTTCTCCATTCCTTAAGAGGAAAGGGGGCAAAGCAATCGCTGTAACCTTCGGCGTATGGAGTGCATTATCCAGCTTTGAAGTTTCGCTTGTTTTTGCTGTGGTTTTGGCCATTTTACAGAGTGCAATCAAGGTGATTAACAGAGGAAAGTCTACATCGACTGAGGCAGACGGCTCGCAGGTCGTTGTCGGTTTTCTGTTGGTAGGTGTCTATTTGTATATGAGGGATTATTCGAGTGTAATCATTTGGGTATGGTTAGGGAATTTTCTGCTGCTTGCATATACCCATAGATATGAGCTTGCTGTCTATTTAAAGAGGCGATGAAAAAATAAAAAATGGATCTCGGCCTTGATGCTGGGATCCATTTTTTTGTTCTCATAAACAGGGCAGAGTGATTACATACTAGGCTTCACGTTAGGAAAAACTAGGAGCTAAGCAGAAAGGAGTGAACCTGAATGGAAGATAGCATAGCACTGAGGGAAGAACGGTTAAACGCATTAAGCCACGGCTTGGGCGCGGCGCTGAGTGCCTTCGGTCTTTTTTTACTTTTACAACGTTCTGTTCTGTTCGAAGATCTTGCCTATATCGTTAGCAATGCGATTTATGGGATATCCTTTTGCCTGCTATATCTGTCCTCGACCCTGCTGCATTGCTCTCGCTCGAAGAAATGGGGCGAACGCTTTGAAGTCATGGACCATTCGGCTATCTTTATTGCCATTGCGGGTTCGTATACGCCATTCCTACTGATTACCTTGCAAGGAACGCTAGGTTACACTTTGCTGCTGTTGATATGGGGACTAGCTTTCGGAGGCGTGCGCTATGTTCATTTGATCATAAGGCGGTTTATGCCTTGGGGCCTGCTTATGTATTTATTGATGGGTGGCTTCATGGTTTCATTGATAGGGCCACTAAGTGAACTTCTTCCCTCGATGGCTCTAGCTTGGTTATTATTCGGAGTCGCATTTTACAGCTTTGGCGTGCCGTTCTTTCTTTGGCGTAGGTTAAGATATCATCATGCTATTTGGCATTTGTTTGTGCTTGCAGGAAGCAGCTGCCATTTTATTGCTGTGTATGCTTATGTGATGCCTGCCGTTTTGTAGAGGGGGAAATGTGCCTAGTGTCCGGCAGGCAGACATCTGCATAATATCTGGATCTATAAGCTGGGACCGATACGGTTAATGCTGAATTCCTGATGGCCCAGTATCTCTGCCTTGGTCAGTTTTCCTTCAGCCACTTCGCAAATTTCCTGCCAGATTTGTTCGCCAGCTTGCTCCAAATTTAAGGTTCCAGCGAGCATGCTGCTCACATCCACATCCATATTGTCTTCCATGTTTGAATAGGTGAATTTGTTTGCCGTAATTTTGATCACGGGGACAACAGCTGAACCCGTTGGCGTTCCGCGACCCGTCGTGAAGCAGACAATGTGTACGCCGCCTGCAGCCATACCGGACACACACTCGATGTCATTTCCCGGTGAATCCATAAAGTATAAGCCATGTTCTGGAATATGTTCAGCGTAACCAATCACATCTTGAATAGGCTGCGTGCCGCATTTGCTGATACAGCCAAGTGATTTCTCTTCAATCGTAGAAAGTCCACCAGCAATGTTGCCGGGACTTGGATTGCCGCCGCGCATATCGGCGCCCATGCGCTCAATCTCTTTTTCAAATCGCTCGATAGCTTCGTAAAGCTTGTCGCTTGTTTCCGTCGAATTGCAGCGGCTGGCCAGAATGTGCTCAGCGCCAATGATTTCCGTCGTCTCCCCGATGACGATACTGCCCCCAACATGCATTAATTTATCTGCGGCAACACCTAAAGCTGGATTGGACGCTAATCCGGATGTGGCATCCGAGCCGCCGCATTTCACCGCTACTTTCAGCTTATTCAAAGGGATCGGAACCTTCGGCTCCTCGGCCAGATCGGCCAGTAATCTTTTGGCAATTTCAGCCCCATGCTGAATGGCTTTAACCGAACCGCCGATGGATTGAATATCAAAAACCTCCACGGGTTTGCCTGTCGCTTTAATCGCATCGGCTAGAGCAGTGGGATCGATGACCTCGCAGCCCAAACTAATAATGATAGCAGCTCCTACATTAGGATTTTGCCCTGTACCTGCTAAGACATCGAAGGTTCTATTTTTGTCATCCCCAATTTGACTGCAGCCATGCTGATGTGGAATCACGACCGCGCCGGGTACCATTTGTGCGATTCGATTGCAGACATGATTGGCACAGATGACGGTCGGAATGATGATTAAATGATTTCGGATACCGATGTCCCCATTCTCTCTCTGATAACCCATAATAGTAGTCATATCGCAGCCCCCTTGGCAAGTTTAAGATTCATGTGTTTTCGGTAGATCTCCACGACCGCGCATACCTTCAATATTGTGGACATGAACATGCTCGCCAGCTCGAATATCTTGGGTAGCTTTACCAATGACATCCCCATATTTAACGACCTCGGCACCTTGTTTGATGAATGCGATGGCTACCTTATGTCCGAATGGAATAGAGTCAAGCAATGATAGCGTTTGCATACTTGCGCCCTTATAGAAATGAATAGAATCACCGCTCGGAATATCACGCAGCACGGTCGCAACATCGTCCTTTTCGCTCATGACAAGACTATCTGTCCCGTGAATGAAGTCATGTGACATTAGATCCCTCCTCAGAGTAAGCTCGCACTAAGTGTTTTTGTAAGAATCCAGCTTAGTTTCATTTCTAGTTTAAGGAAGATGAATGGAATTGAATAGAGACTTTTCTCACGCATGTTAGCACAAGACTAAGATAATGGGGGGACTGACTTCATAGTGGACTCCCGTCTTCGCCTAACGTCAGATGGCGGAAAACTCTTATATTTCTTGTACAGTTTCGTAAAATAGTTAGCGTTTCCGCAGCCAATTCGCTCGGCGATTTCAGTTACTGTCCATTCCGTTTCACGAAGTAAACGATCAGCTTCGTTGATTCGCAGCCAGTTCACATAATCTACGAAGGTACGTCCGGTTAGTTTCTTGAACGTTTTGCAAAAATGGTACGGGTTCAGATTTACCATCCGTGCAGCCTGCTCAACCGACAATGGCTCGGCAATATGGGATTCAATATGCTGGATTAACGGCTTGAAAGATTCCGAATGACGGGCAGGAGCTGGTTTATCTATGAACTTCTCCGGTAAAAATTGCCGAGATAGCAGCGCGAAGAGCAGTTGAAAGTTATGTTTGATGACGAGCTCGTAAGCAGCATTTTTATTTTCGAATTCAGCCGTAGAGTCACGAATAAGTCGACGGTAAGGGGCAGCAAATTCATCCTCGGCAAATAATTTGGCAGGCATTGGAACTCGCCCGTCCAGAAATGGGAGGATATACCGCTCGTGGACGGGATCCGGATGCATCACCCGCAGCAAGGAAGCATTAAACACGACAGCGACGTACTCCATTTCTTCATCTGCTGCATTATAACCAACATGTAAAGCTCCGGCGGGCACGAACAGCAGGTCGCCAGCGTGGGCCTCATAAGGACGGCTATCAATATGAAAGATCGCTTTGCCAACCTGCATATCAATGATCTCGAAATGTTCATGCCAGTGAAGATAGAGAATGTTATCATCTTTTGCGGCCGTCTGCGGTCGGTTTCGGTAAAAGCGGATGGGATAGCTGCTATCCCAGAGTGGTGTCTTTTCCATTAAATCTTGGGGGTACGTCATGAGCTGCCTCACTTTCCTAAGTATCAAGATAAGACCTATTTGGAGCAAGATAGGATAGAGAATTTGCTGATATTCCTAGTTATAATGATCATATTCATTTATCTTATACCAATATAGGAGTGATATTCAATCATGAATAAGAAGCTTAGAGTGGGTACTTTAGTTGGTGGCGGAGATGCCGTTCGCATCATCCCCCAAATTGCCAAGCACGGATTTGAATCCTACAGTTTATCCTTTTGGCAAACAACAGGGAATATCGATCTCAAAGAAACGGCAAAGCGGGTAGCCGACTTTGTGGCAGAGCACGACGCCGTCATATCTACGATAGGTGTATTCGGAAATCCACTCACGGGAACAGGAGATAATAAGGATACACTCGCGAGCTGGGAGCGGCTTATTGATCATGCACATCTATTTGGTACCGATATCGTAAACGGTTTCACCGGCCGTATTCCGGATCGTCCAATTGATGAGTCCATACCGAAGTTCAAGGAAGTGTTTTGTGAGCTTTCTCGGAGAGCCGCTGATCACGGTGTGCGACTTGCTTTCGAGAATTGTGATATGGGCGGAACGTGGAAGACAGGGGATTGGAACATTGCCCATAACCCAACTGCCTGGAATCTAATGTTTAATGCCGTACCGGCGGATAACATTGGTCTGGAATGGGAGCCGTGCCATCAGATGGTTAGTTTAATCGATCCGATTCCGCAGTTACGTAAATGGGTCGATAAAGTGTTCCACGTCCACGGCAAAGATGCGACAATTGCGTGGGATATTGTTCGGGAACATGGGGTTCATGGGAGCAAAGAGTTCGTTTGGCACCGTACACCTGGCTTTGGGGACACGAATTGGTCCGATATTATTACGATTCTGCGTCAGGCAGGCTACCAAGGTACAATCGACATTGAAGGCTGGCATGATCCTGTCTACCGTGATGAGCTCGAGATGACGGGTCAGGTGCATGCTTTGAACTATTTAAAACGCTGCCGTGGCGGAGATTACATTCCAAACCCTGTTTAATGAGTCGTTTCTTGTTCCATCTTAGTTTTGTGCTAGCTCTGATTAAGATCGTCTATTTTTAGTCAGAGACATCTTTCTTATAATAAGGTCATTGTTACCGCATTCATTAAAGCCAAGGAGGCTAACAGCCATGCAGGAAAACACACCTTTATTATTGACAGATGAGCAAATGAGAGAATTTATTACAAATGGATGTTTATTACTCAAAACTGACTTTTCGAGCGAGTTTCACAGCAATCTTTTAGCACAATTAAACACGGTCTATGCGGAAGAGGGGAACCCCGGCAATAATTTACTACCCCGCATTCGTGAGCTGCAAAAAGTATTTGACCACCCTGTTGTGACAGGTGCTTTAACTAGTGTATTAGGGCCGAACTATATGATGCACGCACATAGACATGGGCATTTCAATGCTTCAGCAACGGCTGGAGGCTGGCATAAGGACAGCTATTGGGGATATAACAGAATGCGCAATCACCACCCCAATTGGGCAATGATTATGTATTTTCCACAGGATACGCCTGTAGAATTAGGACCGACAGGTGTTATGCCAGGCACGCAAAATTACCAGACTCGGACTTTTGAATCCAATGAACAAGAAGGGGAAGTGTTAGCAAGCGGCGAGGCGGGTACCTTTGCGCTGATCCATTATGATATTTGGCATCGTTCCACGCCTAATGTGTTAGGACAGCCGCGCTACATGCTGAAGTTTGAATTCATGCGTACAGAGCTGCCGCAAGCACCTAGTTGGAATAATCAAGAGGCAGCATGGAAGAAACCAGCCAACTTACATTTGCCAATAGCCGAGCATGATTTGATGTGGGAAGAAACTTGGAACTGGCTGTCTGGTAAAATTGGCAGTCTGGCCGGAACAGCTGAATCTGATCCGGATCAGATTAAGGAGTTAGCCGCTAAGCTGGATGGTTTTGAACCACTAGCGATCAATGCGGCCTATGATCTGGCACGAAGAGGGCAGCAGGGTGTGGACGCTTTACTCGAAGGATTAAATAGCGAGAATAGCCAAGTATCGCGAATTTCCGCTTATGGATTATCAGTTTCAGGAAGCGAGGCAGTTAACGGGCTAATTGCAGCTTTGCATCATGAAAATATTGAAATCGTTACACATGCGATATTTGCTCTTGGTGAATTAAGAGGGTTAGCGGCAGAAGCCGTTCCTACTTTCATAAAGCTGCTCGAACATCCAGCTGATCTTGTTCGCTGCGCCGTAGTAGATGCACTTGGATTCATGAACACACCGCTGAATGACATCGTGTCAAGCTTAGGTAAATGCTTACAAGATGAGAACGCGCAAGTTCGCTTCATGGCAAGCTTGTCCTTGTCACGATTAGGCTCTCAAGCGGAAGCAGCTGTGCCGCAGTTGGAAATCGCATTGGATGATGAGAACAGATATGTTCGAGCTCATGCTGCGGAATCTCTGCATTATATCGGTTCGGAGCGGGCTAAGAATACGCTCATTAAGTTTCTGCTTAATTCCCGCTGGTGCCCTACAACGACAAAGACTAATGCTTTCTACCCGTAAACGACAAAATAGGTTGAGAAAAAGGGCAAATTAACTTTTGCCCTCTTTGCGTTGTTTCCATGTTTCATTTCATCATAGTTTCAATTGTAATCGATCATTTTCGGCTTCAAATCACGGAAAGAAGTTGGTGTGAAACCCGTTTGTTCTCGAAACATGCGGGAAAAATACGATAATTCCATTCCCAGCGAATCGGCAATTTGTGAGACATTTAATTCCGACATCATGAGTAAATCCTTGGCCTTTTCCGAGCGCAAATGGTTCATATATTGAATAGGTGAATAACCCGTAAACTGTTTAAAAGCATTAATAAAGTAATTCGGGTGATAGTGTGCAATTTGGGATAATGTATCAATGGATACGTTGTCAGCAATATGCTTTTCCATATAGTGGAGCACACTATTCATTTTCTCGAAAGTAGGGGTAGAAGCTAGATTTAGCTTGACGGTTTCACTTTGTTCAATGAATTCGGCAATGAATTCACTTATAATCGCATTGACTCTAAAAGCGGAAGTTAACTTTTCACTTTTATTATATTCTATTAGTTGTTCGAATTTTTTTTGTAAAATTTCTGGATCTTTGATCGTAATGAAAGCGGATGTTTGCAAAATCTGAAACAGATCCAAATCCCCGATTTTTGCCGTGAAATGACACCAGTATTTTCCGAAAGTGTGATCACTTATGGTTCCATAAGCTTGATCACTCCCCGCTGGAAGCAGATAAAGTTCACCTGGTTTCGGATAATAGGTCTGATCCCCAATTTTTACAAAGCCTTCTCCCTCGATAATAAAATACAAGCGATTAAACGGACAGGAAGCGTTCTCATCGTTCCAGGATTTCAGTACCTTGGTGTACGCAGCCAAGGATAAATCAAGCTTCGCTTTAGCCATATATTTCTTCCAGAAGGTGAGCTGGCTAGGATTCATTTCTATTCTCATAGGCTCATATTCCTTTCACGAAGAGTCGGCAAATGCCCTCAACAAATTGCTGTTTGTTATAGCCAAGAATTTCTCTATGATACAAGTACTGTTCTGGCGTTAGGGAGGCAAGCAATGTGTTAACCGTCAAATTGACATCGATCTGTTCAATCTCCCCTTGTTCTACAGCACGAGTGATCAAAGGAGCGACAATGCTGTGAAGTCGGATATAAATGGGCTTTTTGTGTAAATAGAAGCTTCGTTTGTCCGTATACATAGTGTTGATAACGGAAAGTAATGAGGCTTTATCGTCCACAAAATCAACAATTCGCACGATCGTGTCCGCCAATTGGTTCATAGCTGTAACCTCGGGAGCGGGATCAGCAAGACCCTCTTCCAGAGAAGCAAGAAATTGGGTTGTTGTTGAACGAAGCAGATCGCTGCAAACCTCGCCAATATGGGCGTAACGGCGATAAAGAGTACCTTGTCCAACACCTGACTCTTTGGCAATCTGATGCATGGTAACGGATTCAATTTGATTGGTTTCGAACAGGCTTCTGGCAGACGTAAGAATACGCCGGCGATACTCCGAATCACGTTCTTCACGTCGGCCGCAAGGTGGAATTGCATTCATATCTTGGCTATATAATGATGTATTCTCATTGGTATCTGGATGTTTCATGCCTGCTCCTCCCATAAGAACGAACCTTAATAAAAGAAATAATTGACATTCCGGACAATTGTCCGTAATATGATGTTGCGGACAATTGTCCGTTACTATTGTAGCACGATGGAATACATATTGTGAAGGAGGAACACAACATGAGTCAACCCATAACATCTGGCGAAGCGGAGCCGGAGTTTAAGATTACGAGCATTCTGGTACCGCTCATCGCCATCATATCGGGTATATTTATGGTTATCCTCGACACGACTGCGATGAATGTGGCATTGTCGAAGCTGGTTGTGGATTTTAAAACGGATTTACCGACCATTCAGTGGACCGTAACGGGTTATATGCTGGCGACAGCGGCAGTCATTCCACTTGCGGGATGGCTATCAGATCGATTTGGGGCGAAGAACGTATTCCTCACCTCCGTTGTTCTTTTCACCGTTGCATCGGTCTTATGTGCAACACCGAACAGCGCGGAGTGGTTGATTTTTTTTCGTATCCTTCAAGGTTTAGGCGGCGGATTCGTTATGCCTGTTGCTATGGCTTATGTATTCCGGCTAAGTCCTCCGAACAAAATTGGTCAAGTGATGGGGATGCTGGGTGTGCCCATTTTGCTTGCGCCTGCGATCGGGCCTATCTTATCCGGATGGCTTGTTGAGTACCATTCTTGGCATTGGATTTTCTTAATTAATCTTCCCGTTGGTATTTTCAGCTTTATCTTTGGACTATGGAAACTGCCGGCTGTCGCTCGTAAAAAGGTAGCTGGTTTTGATTTACCGGGTATGATTCTAGGACCCATCGCCTTTGCATCATTATCGTATGGGATCACACAAGGTGCTGAAAGCTGGACTTCCGATAAAACGCTATGGGGCATCATCATTGGAACGGTCGCATTGATCGCCTTTATCATTGTTGAACTTAAATCCAAACTCCCATTGCTTGAACTGAGAGTGTTCCGCTCCGTTGATTTTTCCTTCAGTATTTTCGTACAGTGGGTACTGCAATTCTGCTTGTTCGGGGCCATTTTCCTGCTTCCGCAATTTCTTCAGCAAGCCCGCGGGTACGGTGCGTTCGACACGGGGATGACGTTATTCCCGCAAGCGTTAGCTTCGGCCATCATGATGCCGATTGGCGGTTACTTATTTGATAAAATCGGAGTTCGCTGGTTAGTTGTTGTTGGGCTCAGTCTTGTTTCAGGTGCGATCTTTCAATATTCGCATGTCGATCTAACGACAGAGGGACATGACTTAATTTTACCGCTTATTATGGCTGGCTCGGGTATGGGACTTATGATGATGCCGCTTAATTCGCATCTGATTAAGAAAGCTCCGCATGATTTGGTGAGTCGAGTTACTTCTTTAACTAGTGCGATGCAGCAAGTTATCAATTCTTTCGCAGTAGCTACCTTGGTGACAATTCTCTCCTCGCGCGTGAACTCATCGATTGTTGCAAAGAATATTCTAATAAACAGTCCTGCTGATAAGCAAAAGGCTATGCTTGCTGTAGCGCCCGAAGCGTTTGGCCAGACTTTCCACGTGATGCTCATTATTGCGATCTGTGGGATATTCTTAGGCTTGTTCCTTCGCCGTGACAAGACACAGCCTAATGAGGCTGTGAAACAAGAAGTCGTGTTAGAAGGACTACACTAAATAAGAACTATCGTCCAGGAAGCTTACCGAATAATCGGTAGGCTTTTTTTATACATAGAAGTTGGTATTTAAGGAATTATAACTAATAGCGTAAAACATCATAGTAGGGGGCAATACAATGAGTCAAGATGAAAGGAAACTCGAAAAGAATCCGCATCATATTCAACTAACTTCTGGTGATATCGCGCCTCTGTGGGGAGGTTATTTAAGTGATAGTATGGTAAATTGTGTGCTTAAACATTTCTTGCATACTGTTGAGGATGTTGAAGTAAAACCAATCATTGAATTTGCTTTTGGGTTGACAAAGGAACATATGGAATTTAGCAACAAGTTATTTAAAGACGAAGAGTTCCCTATCCCTCATGCCTTTACAGAGAAGGATGTCAACCTAAATGCGCCAAGACTATTTTCAGATGGTTTTATGCTACTTTATCTAAGACATATGGGCATTGCTGGTACAGTTACTTACGGAATGGCTTTAGCAAGCAGTTCAAGACAGGATATCCGTGCATTCTTTCAACATAATCTGAAGACTGCGGCTGAGCTGTCGGAGAAATCTACGGCTATTCTGCAATCTAAAGGAATTCTCACTAGGAGTCCTTTCATTCCGTATCCGGATTCAGTTGAGTATGTACACAAAGAAAGTTGGTTAAATGGACTGCTGGGCGATCGTAGACCCTTAAATGCAGTAGAAATTACGAACCTTTATTTGAATATTATGAAAAACAGCATAGGTGAAGCATTGATGTTAGGTTTTTCTCAAGTTGCGCAAAACAAAGAAGTCATTGAATATATCGTACGCGGCAGAGATATCTCCTCGAAGCATGTCGAAGTATTCAGCGCTTTATTACGCGATGACCAGCTGCCGGCACCCGTGACTTGGGAAACAGAAATTTCGGATTCTAAGGAGTCCCCATTTTCCGATAAGCTAATGCTTTATCATACGGTCTTTCTTTCAGCGGTAGGAATGGGGAACTATGGAGCTTCTCTTGCAGCAAGCATGAGGAGGGATTTGACAACTGTTTATCTTCGGCTTACAGGTGAAATCGGAACTTATGCAGACGATGGTGCAGAACTCATGATAAAGAATGATTGGATGGAAAAAATGCCAGGTGCGATCGAACGTAACGCTTTGCTTTCCATATAAGCGCTGAATCAAATGGTCATAAAGAGTGATCAACGTTGGCATATGCAGCTCTATTTTCTTCAATAAAAAAACCATCCAATGTACGTACTGGATGGTCTTTGGTATGTCAGGATAGTACGGCTACTGCTATACGTCTTTACTCTTTTTCGAGCTCGTTTTTTTCTTCACAGGTATCTTCTCTGGCATTGCTGCAACCCATTGTAAAGACTGCTCGATCCACGCGGTAATGATATCAGGCGTTTCCCGCCACAGCTCCGATAGGGTGACATATTCCTTCATAGGTTTCCCTGGCATGGGGGAAAATAACGATGCTCCTTCTTGCTCGACAAGACGAGAACGCACATCTTCCGGCAGGCGGATAAAGATTTGCTGTCCGTAAAGTCCAACGAACATGTTGCCATTAATAAAACCGGCCAGATTACCGAACATTGGACGAATATGAATATGAGGATCGCTGGGCATAACGGCAGCGAAAAATTGTTTCATCTCCTCATCTGGACGAGGCATGGACATAAAGAAAACACCCTTTCGATTTGATAGTTATTTTTCCGTTGTAGCCTTAAGCCGCTTCAAATCTCCTTGAATGCTTCTTTTTACTTGGGGAGACAGAAGATATCCGTGAATGCTCGGGTACATATTCAACTACTTTAAGTACATAATGAATTTCCTTACCCAGGAATTTTGCAATTCGTCTTACCTGAGTTCCCAAGCCAATGGGGCGTTCAGTTATTCTTATCGTAATTCGTAAAATAGTCGTTGTTGACACTCGTATTTTAGCAATCACTTATGTAAGTGTCAACTTAAATAGTTTCATTAGTTAAGTTGACACTTAATTAAGTATATGCTAAATTAACGTTATGATCGAAAAAGTGATCCAAGCCATAGTAGAGCCAAGACGCAGAGATATATTATATCTCGTACGTGATGGAGAGCTTACATCAAGCTCCATCGCGTCCCATTTTGACATTTCGGCGCCAGCAGTATCACAACATCTTAAGGTTCTTGAGGAATCCGGACTACTTGTGGTTCGGAGAGAGGGAACCAAGCGGTATTATCGTATGAGGAGGGAAGGGTTTGCTGATCTGAAAGCGTACATTGACCGTTTCTGGGATGATAGTCTACTGCTATTGAAGGAAGCCGCAGAAGAAGAAGAGAGGAGACAGCGTAACCATGAATCAAACGAATCAAACAAGCGACACGATTAGGAAAGAGATGTTCATCGATTGCCGTCCGGAGATCTTATTCTCCTTTTTTACCGACCCGGAGAAGATGGTTCGTTGGATGGGCAGACATATCCTGTTGGAGCCAAGCATCGGAGGGAAATATCGAATCGATGTTAATGGATCGGATATTGCGATGGGCGAGTATAAAGAGATTATTCCTAACGAGAAAATCGTTATGACGTGGGGCTGGGAGAAGTCCAAGGTGGTTCCACCTGGTTCAAGCACGCTCGAATTTAAATTCACAGCTAAAGACAAAGGTACCGTTCTCCTATTAACTCACTACGATTTGCCGGTCGAAGAAGTCGCCGCCCACACAGAGGGCTGGATGCACTATACAACTAGACTCCAAACGTTGGCTGAGGGTGGAGATCCTGGTGTAGATCCTTGGTCGGTTAAGGCCATGCATTAAATAACGTTTCAATAAAAAAGCTTATGGGGAGATGGAAGACAATGACGACATTATCTTGCGATTGTGGGTTCAAAGTAGAAGAGGAAAACCGGTACGAAGTAGAAGCGAAGATGTGGCATCATGCGATTCACGATCATGCTGATATGTTAAAAAGCATGACTGTGGAGCAGCTTACACAATGGTTGATGGGAAAAGACAAGCAATTAGGCGATTCTTCAGCTATTCATCAGGAGGTTGTTTTCGCAGCAAGCCCGAACCGCATCTATGAAGCGCTGACTGATGCTGCACAGTTCAGCAAAGTCTCAGGAGGAGCTCCTACAGAAATAACTCCGGAGGCTGGTGGTTCTTTCTCCTGCTTCGGAGGGATGATCGTAGGGAAAAATATTGAGCTGGAGCCAAACAAGCGAATCGTTCAAGCGTGGCGTGTCGCGAATTGGGAAGAAGGCGTATATTCCCTGGTGAAGTTCGAATTGGAAGGGCAAGGCGCGGAAACCCGCCTAATCTTTAGCCATACAGGCTTTCCTGAAGGACAAGAAGCTCACCTGGCTCCAGGCTGGCATACAAACTATTGGGAACCGCTCAAGAAGTATCTAGCCTAAAATATTAAGGGGCTGTCCTCAAGTAGATTTATCTACTTTTGTGGACAGCCCCTTTTATTTGTTCTCATTACTTCCAAAGGGCATGAAGTATTAACGAGATTTACAAGTTAGATGAAGACGCCTTCCTCCTAGTGAAGAACCACACACAAAACATTCGGCTTAATAAGAATGTAATCATTAGAGAGAGCCATGTACAGAACCAGCTCCAGTGAACATAACGTACGAGATTCGTATAGTGTTCCAGGATGACTTCCGTAATCGTGAGTGGAATGCAGAAAGTAATGTAATAACTAAACTGCAGCCAACGGCTCCGGCCAGTTGGATAATAGCAGTTAAACACCATGCAGATAATTGGATAAGCTAAGTACTCATAAGTCATGCTGGTTCGGCTCACATCGGGCAGCTCTACCACAGGATAAGCCAGTAAGTTGTACTCTACAACCATCAGGCCAATCGGACAAGTGAGCATCTGCTTGAATAGGAAGGAGACGACTGCTAGCCGGACTTTGCGACGGGGGATGGTGAAGATGAGCCCAAACGATAGAGCCCACACGGCAGTTAGCACCCATCTATCCATGCTCATGATTTACCTCCTCTAATTCAGCTTCAGTTGCTTCTGGTTCTCCATTTCGATAAAACCAGCGAACAATCATATTCGTTAATACCAGTAAGAAAATAAAGAACATGCTGCCCATGAACCAGTCGAGGAACTTATAATCTAACAGTTGAGTGTACTTAGCTAACATATCATTTAACAAGGCAAGAGCTGCGCACCATAGCAGCAAATAGAGGGTATTTATCGCCCTCGAGCGCCGCGGCTCAAGGATAATGTAGATACCACATAATATTGGATACAGTACATACGTCATCGTAAATCCGATATCTGTTGCTCTCGGGAACTCACGAACTGGGAAAGAAATGATCCTCAGCTTGATAAGCAGGATTACGGAAAACCAAACGATAGCCTGGGAGGTAAAATAGGCGAGAATAAATCGGCGTGCATTCGATCGTTGAACGAATAAAATGACCATTGCAAGCCCCAATATCCAAACAAGGATAATAATTTTTCTTTCCAGAATCATAATGACAGATCCACCCTCATCTTCATACCGTTTGCCAACCAAAGTTAGTATGCCTTCCCTCAGAACTGACAATACTACCTCCCAATTGGCGCATTATTTAACAGATATCATGTAAATAAATATATATTATCTCCAATGGTGATTGTAGAGAAACTAAAAGGGAAACAGGAAGAATTATCTCCCAGCCCAGCCAAGCGCAGAAATAATATGAAATAAAAAAACCTCCTCATATTTGAGGAGGCTATCATTCTTTATTAGCAGATTTCACCACTCCTTACGAAGTGCAAACAAATCTCTCAAATCTTCGTTTGAGAGTTCCGTAATCCAGCCTTCAGAGGTGGAAATCACGTTCTCACTCAGACTCATCTTGCTCTCGAGCATCTCATCGATTCGTTCCTCCAATGTGCCGAGGGAGATGAACTTGTGTACTTGAACATTGCGCGTCTGTCCCATCCGGTAGGCGCGGTCCGTGGCCTGGTTCTCTACGGCAGGGTTCCACCAACGGTCGAAGTGGAACACATGGTTCGCTGCGGTCAAGTTGAGTCCGACTCCGCCAGCCTTCAGCGACAGTACAAAGATGCCTGGCCCCGATCCATCTGCGGCTTGGAACGTATCGATCATCTTATCGCGCTCCAACTTGGGTGTGCTTCCGTTCAGATACAATACCGGTTCATTCCGCTCAGCCCGCAGCACGTCTGCCAATATCCGCCCCATGCTTATATACTGAGTGAAAATTAGGCAGGAGTCGCCTTCGTCCCTGAGTTCACCGACCATGGCAACCAACCGCTCAAGCTTCGCGGATCGCATCACGAAGGCTTCGCGGTTTTCCTCGGAAAGCAGAGTTTCCTCCGATAGATCAGCTTCCTTCGTTAGCAGATTAGGGTGGTCGCATAGCTGCTTTAACTGCGTTAAGGCTGCTAGAATCGCTCCTTTGCGTTCCATGCCTTCCAGCTTTTGCATGCGTTCCATGAGATCCTTGACGGATTGCTCATAGAGTGCTCCTTGCTCGGCGGTCAGATTGATATAGACTTTCGTTTCAAGCTTATCGGGCAAATCGAGCTGGATCGCAGGATCTTTCTTTTTACGGCGCAGCATGAAAGGTTTGACGAGTTTCTGCAGCTGTGCTGTTCGCTCCTCGTCGTGGTGCTTCTCTATCGGATTCGCAAAACGATGTTGAAACCCGCGTTGATTCCCGAGATAACCCGGATTAAGAAAGTCGTAGATCGACCACAACTCGGACAATCGATTCTCAATAGGTGTTCCTGTCAGTGCAATGCGGTGCCGAGCTTTGAGCGTACGGATTGCTGCGGATTGTTTATTGTGGGCATTCTTGATATTCTGGGCTTCATCCAAGCAAAGGGAACTCCACATGGTTTCCTGCAGAGTCTCTTGATCCATTAAAGCCGTCGTATAAGAGGTAAGCACAATATCAGTTTCTTTCAAAACCGTAGAAAGTGCCTCGCCGCTTAGTCGTCCCTTCCCGTAATGAAGAAAAACCGTTAAATCTGGAGCAAAGCGGACAAGCTCCTTCTGCCAGTTGCCAAGCACAGAAGTAGGGCAGATAAGTAGGGCAGGGTGCTCGGACTCCTCTCTATGATGGAGTAAATACGTGATGAATTGAACGGTCTTGCCGAGTCCCATGTCATCGGCCAAACAGGCGCCAAGCCCGAATTTCCTAAGGAAGCTCAGCCACGTGAAGCCCTCGCGTTGATATCCGCGAAGCTCAGCACGCAACCCCTCCGGCACAGCAATTTCCTTTAATTCCGAAGGCTGTCCAAGCTGACGCAGCAGCGCCAAGAGATGCGCATTCAGCTCGACTTCCAGCTTCAGCCGTTCTTCATTATCCGCTTCTTCCTCCGCCGTAAGACTTTCCTTTTGGGTTCTTTCCTTTTCTGATTCACTTAACAGGTGAAGCTGAAAGATATCCTGCAGGGACAGACCTTCTTCCGGGTTCACGCTTTCCATGAGTCTCTTGATTTGCTCCAATAAAGCAGGGTCCAAGTACACCCATTGTCCACGGAAGCGGATAAGACGTTCATTACGGCTAAGAAGACCAGCGAATTCTGCTTCGCTCAGGTCAGAATTGCCAATGGCAATTCGCCAATCGAAGTTTACCAGCGAGTTCAGCCCGAACAGCGACTCGCCTCTGCCGCCAGCTTCTGAGGAAACCTTTGCGCGCAGCCGAGGCTTGCGTTTCGAGGCGGCCTCCCACCAACCGGGGAGCATGACATTCCAGCCATCATCCAACAAAAGGCGGCTGTCCGTTGTTAGAAAAGACCAAGCCGCTTCGTCGCTTAAAGGCTCTGCAAATAGCTCGCCGCCGCTAATGCGCCCAGGCAATGCTTCTGTTAGTCTAGTAGCCCAGCCAAGAGAACGCTCTAGGATATACGGGCTCCAATCACTTGCCCACGTGCCTGAAGCACGTCCGTCTGCATAAAGACGAATTGGCGTCAACACAGATCCTTCACTTTTATCTTGCAGGACCAAGCGGAGACGCCAAGTGTCATCGTTCTCGTCCGGTTCCAGCAGTTGCAGGGCAGGGCGGAAGGGAGCGGTGTCCGGTCTCCAGCCCAAAGAGGCAAGCCATTCTTCGTCCGTGAACGCATCAGCCGAGATTGGGGCAGATTTCTGTGCTCGGAAAAGGGCTGGATAATCCCGCCGAAGATCGGATAGGGCAGCTTCATTAGGATAGTGCTCAGCCGAAACCACGGCGGAGAAGGCAGCACGCAAGCCAGACATTCCGTCACCTAAGCCATCTAAGCTTTGTATTGAATGCCAATCAAGTTCTTTCAGTGACTCCGTCTCGACATCCCAAGTCCAAGCCAGATTCCCATTCCGGAATGCGCTGTAACTGGGTACATAGTGACCTGCTTTAGCTTCTCGGTATAGAACCGGCGCCACTTCTAGCAGTCCCTTCGTGGTTTCGTTTCCCCCATCCCACCGGAGAACATCCATGAAATAGGGTTCTGCGAAGAAAGGGAGGACCATCTCCACAGGCAGGACTGTTAGTGTCAACTCTCCCAATAGCTGTTGGTCCAGAAGGGTCCCATAGTAAGAGGGCTCGTGCCACGTGAACAGCAGTTTTCGAAATTTATCTCCGGGCACATCACGTCCGTCCTGCAGCCCCCAGAGTAAGGCATCTCCACTGTCCGTTAAGGTCACGTTCAATGTCATATCATGCAATTTTGTGCTCATCCGAGTAGCTTTCCTTTCCTAAGTTCCTCTTGCAGCGCCCTCAGCCTGCTGTGCCGTTCCACGAAACCGGAAAAGAAATGTTCCCATCGCTCGGTTTGTTTCATTTTCTTGTACACTTTATCGAGCCTCTTGAGGAGTCTTACCGCTAATTTGTAATCATGCCGATTTTTCAAACTGACATAGTGATCTACCGCTTGATGGTAATAAGGTAGAAGGAGTTTTGGTGTATCCTTCTCAATCGGCTGCAGAACATTGACGCGATGGTAAAGAGGGTCATGCCCCTGAAGGATCTGCATTTCCAACCAAGGCTTCCATTTTCTTTGTTCGTACAGCATTTCCTCAATAATCCGAAAAGAATAAGGCAATAGCTCTTCTAGAACGCTCCACATGTATTCTTCTGCTTGGGGGAGATGCACGATGGCTTTTGTCCAAAAATCGGCATAAACATCAAGTTCTTTGGTCCTTTTCCTATTGAAAAAAGATGCTGATCTTCTCAACCAACTCACTAACTCTTCCCAGTTCTGGGTGTCATATAGATAGTCTAGGAAAGGAATAAATAGTTTGGCAGGGGCTTCTTTGAAAATATCATTCGCTTCTAAAGCCTTCCAGGCTTCTTTGCTCCTAGATTGCTGCAAATATAAGAAAGCCTTTGCGGCTGAGAGAGAAGGTGAGGGACTGTCCATTGTCATCGTCTCAAGAGCTTCTATTTCCTTAGTTACATATTGGCTTGCCTCGGGATCTGGGGTAACCCAATATTTCCAAAGCACGGTGTAGACGCCATAATCATGATAATTATGACCCAATTCTGCAGCCATCTGCAGTCTGATATAACTTAACGTTTGTTCAAGGCGTTCTCCGGAGAGCGAGAAGTTGACAAGGGGCGATTTGTGCTTCAGCCAAGTATGAATCTCATCGTAAACCCGGTAAAGGGTGGAAGAGGTGTAATAATTTACGCCACCTTGTGCGTTCTGCTCTTTTGTTTTTCTTAGGATAAATAATTCCTGATGCATGTCAAAAAAAATCTGATCGGTATCAGAAAAAGGAATAGAGATCTTCTTCATGTTTTGCAACTGTTGCCGCAGCATGTCAACATAATTTCCTAAATCATATGTCGCCTTAATGAGCGACGTGTATTGATTCAGAAACTTCTGCCAGCCGGATACATCCATTTTGGGCAATTGTATGAGCGTAGACTCCAAGGAGGTCATGGAAGTAGCCCGCTTTAGATGCAGTTTGGCATTCATAATTTGGGAAGCGGGGTAACCCAGACGATCCCCGAGCTCCATCCAAACTGCGGCCATATGCTTGCAAGAGGCTGGTACTGGACAACTACATTGACTGGAGCGGGGCTTGTCTAAGTTCAGAGTGACTCGGTAGTCGCCTGATTCTTCCTCTGATACCCTTGCCTGAACGACTCGAGTCTCTGAAATGATCAGGGAAGCTACCCGCTGTTGTTTAAAGTAAGTAAACCCTCGACTAAGGGTAACGTCATTATAAGTTTCGGCTACGTACTCCAGCAGCGTCAACCATTGGTCATCGTTTAAAATGGGAGAACTCATAGAATAACTCCTTTTTTCCACTTTCAATAATCAAAATCATCTTTTAGTATAAATAGTGTAGCTGATAATGTAAATTTAATCCTTAACAAATGAGAAGGATACACCAGTTAGTGAGTCTATTTAATAGGAAGTAGGTTACTATTTGAATACTCGAATAAAGTATTTTGCAGCCATCATAACTACCGTCGTTTTAGGCTTAAGCTCAAGAACGTTCTCCGGTGTAATCCCATTATTTATTGCTAAACATGCTGGGGACGTGCTTTGGGCAAGTATGGTCTATTTTGGTTTTCGATTTATTTTTATACTGAGAAGTTTAACATGGTCGGTAAGGATCAGCGTCATATTTAGCTTTGCTATTGAAATCAGTCAGTTATATAAAGCAGAATGGATAATCGATATAAGAAATACGGTCATTGGATCGCTCATACTTGGAAGAGGATATGTAACGGTTGATTTATTTAGATATGTCATAGGGATTACAATTGCTTTTTGGATAGACAAGTTATGGCTGCAGCGCGATAAGCGCATTTAGTCATGCCATTTACCCACGGATGGACGATTTTCGCATCCAACTTATCCATACAATCAAGAGAGGATAAACAATACCTATAAGGAGAGCAAGGGGAATAAACGTTAAGTTATCCCATTTATCTTCATAGGCTGTATTTGGATAGACAACAAGAGATAAGACCGTAATAATCAGTCCTAATGGAAAACAAAGTATTTTGTAATCACGAAAATGGAAAACATGCGCAATGCCTTTTATCGTTGTGTAAAAAAACATAGATAGTTTGAAATAAATCGAAACAAGCCACAAAAATGCCGCAATCACTTCAATTCGTTGTAAAAAATTCGCAATATTAATTCTTTGCGCCAGGGCGTAACTAGGATAAACTTGCTTAGATATATTATCTGCCCCTAATACCAGAACATTGTTACGATAAGTAGAAGCATCATCATGCCACTTACGATTACGCCGATTAAATAAGCTTTCTTAGCCTTTTGCATACTAGTAACTTGATGAATGATGGGACCAATCGTAATAAACAAAGAGATATAAGTATAACTAGTGATTCTTATTGCAGATCGAACGACTGGAAGGGTTGTTATTTCCCCAACCGGTAAAATATTGTTAATTTCCATATTAGGAATACTAATGACCATGAATAAGATAAATAATAGCATAATCCATGGGAAGAAGATCTCTGCAGTTCTTAACATGACAACCATCCCTAGCTTTGCTCCCATTACGACAACTAGCATGAATAAGATGTGAATAGCTTGAATTGGCGTAGTCGGCATGATTTGAGTGATCATAAAATGGCCCACATAAAAAAGAACTTGTGAGCAAAAAATGAGTGTAATAGTGCAAGACCGAGCGTGATGAACTTTCCCAACCACTTGCCAAAAACTTTCTCATTAATTTCAAAAATAGAACACTGTGGGAACTTCTTAGAAATAAATATATATAGCCAAATGAGAACAACCCCCATTGCAATGCTTACCATTTGTGGCATCCATGCATCCTGCTTTACTTCTGCTGCTACTGATGCCGGAATAACCAAGATTGCCGTTCCAATGGCGTATAGGATGACGATAATCATGAATTGTCGCGGGAAAATTTGATCTGTACCCATATATACACGCCCCTTGTGAAAGGCTATTGTGTTAGGTGCAACAGGAGAAACAGGAGTGGCGATTGTCGCCGAATTGGTTAAGAGGGGGATAGAAACGGTTGCCTTCGGACGTACGCTTTCAAAGCTCGAACGATTAAAGAAGGATTTAAACGGACCTGTTAACTTAACATTAATAACTGGAGACGTGTTTAATTCGGACGATGTCTACGAAGCTTCCAAGGGAGCCGATGTTATTTTCCACAGTGCTTCCATCCCTTATAACGAAATGAAGTCCAAACTGCTGCCGATGGGGGAGTCGGTTATGATGGCTGCTAACAGGCTTGGAGTCAAGGTTGTGGCTGTGGACGGCATTTATCCTTATGGAAGAAGAACGACATTGGAGCCCATCGACGAAGAGTATCCCAAAAATCCTCACACGGTGAAAGGAAAAACGAAGCTTGAATTTGAAAAAATGTTTTTCAGCCGCCGCTGGAATCAGGTTCAGGGCCTCATCGTCAGATTGCCTGATTATTATGGTCCTTCCGCAACTGATTCTTCATATCTGTGTTCAACCTTACAAGATATCGCGGCTGGCAAGCCGACCATTTTCATTGGAAATATGAAGGTTTCCTGTGAATTCGTGTACTTACCGGATGCAGCTAAAATGATTGTGGAACTAGCAAGTCGAAAAGAGGCGTACGGGCAGAATTGGAATATTCCTGGTTCGGGCCTGATTTCGGGGCGGGCTTTAGTCAAATTGGCCCAAGAAGCAAGCGGGACGAACAAAGCTATATTTCCTCTTGGCAAAGCAAGCTTGTCTCTTATTGCGTTATTTAGTCCAGTTATCAAAGAGGTGGTTGAGATGTTGTATTTAACGAAGGATCCACTGGTTCTCAGCGGCAAGAAATATGAACGATTAGTCGGACCTGTTCCGGCCACCTCATTCGAGGAAGGCATGAAAGCGACGATTGGGGCTATCAAGAACCGTCAAAGCGAGAAAAGTTAATTCAGTTATTCTCATAGAGTCAAAAGTTCGGCTTCAAACGAATAATCTTATCATCGCCTTTATTTGGCTTGCCGCGACCGTCACGGTTGTTCGTCATGAGATATAGAGATCCGTCAGGTCCTTCATAAACATTGCGAAGCCTGCCGAATTTCCCTTGAAATAAATGCTCCACGTTGGCGACTGTATCGTACTTTGGACCTTTTAGGTTTACTTTTAAAAGCCGTTCTCCCCGTAATCCTGCCACCAGAAGGCTGCCTTTCCAAGGTCCTTTGCTTACGAACGCTGCGCCTGATGGTGCCCACGTTTCTTTTCCGCTTTGGAGGATTGGTGTTTTTAGATTAGCTTTTTCTGGACTTGAGGATGTTTCACCTTCAATTAATGGCCAACCATAATTGCCCCCAGGTTCAATAAGGTTAATCTCATCATGTGCGGATTGACCATGTTCGGAGCTGTACAATTGCCCTGTATCTGGATGCCAAGCGAGCCCTTGAGGGTTACGGTGTCCCATGCTGTAGATGGGTGAATTCTTAAAAGGATTAGAGGCAGGAATAGACCCGTCTAGGGCAATTCGTAATATTTTGCCTCCTGTACTATTTGGGTCCTGTGCTAAAGGGGGATCATACCGATCGCCGGAGGTGATATATAGCAGCTTATCTGCACCAATTTTAATCCTTCCGCCGTTATGGTTTTCCGCTCCTGGTAATCTGGAAATTAACACTTTATCCAGCTGTGCTTTGTTATTTTTTTCGATAAGCCTCAACACACGATTGTTGATTTGATCCTTCTCCCGATAGGTGTGATAAACATAGATATAATGGTTTTCCATAAAAGAGGGATCAAGCGCAAGTCCTAACAATCCTCCCTCACCTTCGCTGATGAAGGGGGCTTCGAAAGAGATAAGCGGCTCAGGGTTCAGAAGACCTTTCTCAATAACACGCAGAGTACCAGGTCTTTCAGTGAAAAAAATCCGGCCATCCTTCGCAATATCCATCTCCCAAGGGACATTAAGTCCATCGGCGACGGTTTCCATTTTATAGGGAATATCCAATTGTGTAGTTGAAGTCTGACCTGGTGATAGTTCATTAACTTCCTTATCCGGCGTACACCCAGCGGTTATCCCAAGTGTTAAAGCTAATAGAATAACAAGGATCTTTCTCATTAACATTTCCTCCTCAATGATTAGGATGAACATGTGTAAAGCTTTTGGTATAAATCATTATACCATTTTGTGGAAGAAAAATATAAACTGCATCATGTAAAATGTTATAATATGGATATTAGAAGAGGATTTATTAAATCAATAAAAATAGGCGAAATACTCGTGGTAGTATAGGAGAGATCATTGTTAGGTTAATTAGCAAGAAAAGGTTTTATATAAGGAGCCAAAATCTCATGATTATATATCAAAATGAACATATAACCGTTTTTCAAAGCGCATTGTATCAAACGACATCAACCGTTGTGCTAACGAAGGATCTGGTATTAATTGTTGATCCGAACTGGCTTCCAAATGAAGTTGATGACATTCGGAACTATGTTGATTCGGTAAAAGGTGATCGCGAGCTATACCTGTTATTTACGCATGGCGATTTTGATCACATTATTGGGTACAAAGCATTTCCGGGCGCAAAAACAATTGGGAGTTACGCACTAAGCTGTCATCCGAAGAAAGAATATAAGATTTCATTGATTCATGAATTCGATAGTAAACATTATATTAATCGAAATTATCCCGTCGAATTTCCAATCCTTGATATTATCATCTCGGAAGATGCCGAGGAATTAAGGATAGGTGATACTTTATTGACTTTTTATAAATCCCCAGGACACACGCCGGACGGATTATTTACTATCATTGAGCCGTTGGGTATTTGGATTACGGGCGATTATTTATCAGATTTCGAATTACCGTTTATTTATCATAGTGCCAAAGCATATAAGGAAACGTTGAAAACGGCAAGTCAGATTTTAAATCAACACAGAATTGAACTGCTAGTTCCTGGACATGGACAAGTTACCACCGATACTGTGGAGATGAAAAGGCGTTTGGATATGTCTTCTGATCATTTGGAACGGCTTGTTAAGGCGGTCATTGCAAAAGATGAGAGTGCTATCGCGGCGCTTGGCGATGAGCATGCTTATAAATCTTCTTTTACAGAAGAATGCCACGAAGAAAATATTAGAATCATTAAGCAAGAATATTTGTTCAATTTACCTGGCTGAATGGTTCCGCCATGTCAATAATCCACCTCTGGATTTGTGGAAATGTTCGTTCTTAATCAAGGGATAACATATTTGCGTGACAAACAAGCTGCTATAACAGCTGGGCAGGGCCATCTATATACCTTAACTATTCTTTTTTCTAAAATAGGCAGCACCCCCTAAAAATTGTAAATTGCACGAAAGTATATTTATGGGGAAGAAAGAATGTGAGGAGGAGCAACTGAATGAAGTCAAAAGTCTTATTTTGCACAGCGATCCTAAGCCTGATGGTAACGGGAGCCGCATTCGCTAATGATGAGCACCCGAACAAACATGCGGAGAAGAAAACTGGCTTAGAAAATGCTCTTGAACGAGGGAACAAGAATGAAACAGCCCGTGAAGCTATACGCAGAGCAATGGAGCGGAAACAAGGAAAGCAAGATCAGAATAAGTGGACGATAGAGCAGCGAGTTGCCGCGGACTTGAAAGAATTGGAGATTACATTCGGTGGTACTGACTCGAAAAATCAAGTCACTCAGGCTATGGCGCTGCCGCTTGCAGGAACTCATGGTTCCACTATCAGTTGGGAATCGAGTACGCCTTCGGTTATTTCCAATGACGGACAAACCGTAATTCGACCTTCCGCAGGGCAAGGGGATGTTGAGGCAACGCTTACAGCCACTGTCAGTTACGGTGACGTATCAAAAACCAAAACGTTTACCCTAACAGTTAAGCAGCAGAACTCGGAAACCCAAAGAGTTGCTGCAGATAAAGCGGCGTTGGCGATTACATTCGGTGGGACGGATACGGCTAGCGCTGTTACTCAACCGTTAGCCTTGCCGCTTAGCGGAACAAACGGTTCCACGATTACTTGGGTATCCAGCAATGCTGCGATAATTTCGAATGACGGCAAAACGGTAAACCGTCCAACAGCAGCGCAAGGGGATGCCGTAGTTACTTTCACAGCTACAATAACCTATGGCGCTGTTTCGGATACCAAATCTTTCTCGTTGACAGTTAAATCGGTGTTGACCGATGCTCAGAAAGTAGCTGCAGATAAAGCGCTGCTTACTATCACATTCGGTGGAACAGATACAACAAGCAGTGTAACACAACCGTTGACATTGCCGCTTAGCGGGACAAACGGTTCCACGATCACTTGGGTGTCTAGCAATGCATCCGTCATTTCGAATGATGGTAAAACCGTGCAGCGACCTTTCGCTGGCAGTGGCGACGCATCGGTTGTACTAACGGCGATCTTAACGAAGGGCAGCTCATCGGATGTCAAAACCTTTACTTTGACGGTAAAACAGCAATTGACGGACGTGCAGCGAGTTGCTGCAGATAAAGCGGCCTTGGCCATCGTTTATGGAGGGACGGATACGGTATCCAGTATTACTCAAGCATTTACACTTCCGGCTGTAGGCGTTAACGGATCATCCGTCATCTGGGTTTCGGGCAATCCATCCATTATTTCGAACGACGGCAAAACGATAAATCGTCCAGCTGCCGGACAAGGGGATATAACGGTAGTTCTTAGTGCAATTATCTCAGCCGGAGGTTATTCCGACACTAAGGTCTTTACAGTAACGGTAAAACAGCAATTGACGGACGCGCAGCGTGTAACAGCAGATAAGGCAGCGGTGGCCATCACTTTTGGAACTTCCGATTCTGCCTCCAGTGTAAAGAACAATATTGGCCTGCCTGTAAGTGGGCCGAATGGTTCCAATGTCATTTGGGTTTCGAGCAATACGGCAGTTATCTCTAATAGCGGTATCGTCACTCGACCGACTGCTGCCAGCGGAGAAACCGCGGTTATCATGACGGCTGTTATTACGAGCGGCGGATATGCCGAAACAAAAGCATTTGTTTTGACGGTAAAGCAGCTTCCGTAGTAATACTTTTAAAACTGTAAAAAGCAAAATACAGTCAGAATGAGTCCCCATCTTTCCAAGGTGGGGATTCTTTTCGGGTTTGGGGATAAGCGAAGCTTACCCCTTATTTAGCATGGTTAGCTATAGATTTTGCTAATTGAGATTGTGGATTAGTGAATTGTTACTTAGTGTCTATCTTTTCGGTTATATGAGTGAATGTTGTACATCGTGCAACAATAACCGGCTGTTTCTTCTCACTATGCTAAAGATGTTGTATGTTGTACAACAATTTTGCCTTATTTCCACCAATTGGGCTCCTTTTGGGAGAATAAGTTGTATGTTGTACAACAATTGCTGAAATATCGCGGATATGCTCTCTGATTGTTGTACAATGTACAACATTGTTTTAGTCCCTTTCACGGAGGTGAACACTTTCAGACTAGCTGGAGTTTGTTCAAATTGGCTAAGGTTCATTTCAGATTTATTGTCCAACTAACCACATATTTTCGACCCCTATCGGGAAAACCAAGCATGGATTATTATTCAATCCACTACTTATTTGGGTTAGGGGTGATAGCTCATTAGCGTGCAAACGATACAAAAACCGCGCATGGGACTGCCGGATTTGAAGGATAAGGTCGCGTTGATCACGGGAGCGGGATCAGGAATTGGTCAGTCTGCCGCCGAGATGCTTGCACAACAAGGGATGAAGGTATGCCTTGTGGATTTGAAGGACGACCGGCTAGAGCAGACGAAACAGGATATTGTAGCTGCAGGCGGTCAAGCGATCACAGTTGATTTCGACGTCTCAGATCCGGACCGTGTTGCTCAGGCGTTCGAGCAAACCGTAAAAACCTGGGGACGACTAGACGTCGTCTTTGCTAATGCAGGCATTAACGGGGTTTTGGCGCCGATCGAAGATATGAAGCCTGAGGACTGGGATCGTACGCTGTTCGTTAATCTGAAGGGTACATTCCTTTGTGTCAAACATGCGATTCCGCATATGAAAGAGAACGGCGGCAGCATAGTTATCACTAGCTCCATTAACGGCAGCCGCTCCTTCTCGGGATTTGGGATGACAGCCTATAGCACTTCTAAGGCGGGACAAGTGGCATTCGCCAAGATGGCCGCATTGGAATTGGCTCGTTATAAAATACGCGTCAACGCCATCTGTCCAGGGTCAATCAAGACCAACATTGGAGAAAATACGCAGCCGACGCCTGAGCTCGAGAAAATCAAAATCCCAGTCAAATATCCGCAAGGCAGCCAGCCGTTGGAACACGCACCAGGACAACCGGAGCAGGTTGCTAATCTGGTAGCTTTCCTAGCCTCCGAAGCTTCGAGCCATATTACCGGCACGGAGCTTTTCATTGACGGCGCAGAATCGCTGCTTTAACGATAGCTTGTAAACCTACTTGCTGGTGGTTGAGGGATACGCATGATTATCCAAGGAAATGAGCAGTCTATATTCGGAGGTGAAAGAAACCATGGATGAGCAAAAAGAAACAGTCACTTCATACGATCCGAAAAGCGGACAATCCAAGGAGGTCAATGTCGTCTTGGATCATGCTCGTAGTGGGGGCATGAAATATACAATCGAAGATGTAGAGAAAGATAACAAGAAAAATGATGATTAGCCGCTTATAAAAAGTTAAAAAGCGTATGTTGACTTAGGGGATTCTCCCGTAACCAACATGCGCTTATTTAATTTCTCTATTATTAATCGTCAAAGCCTGCTCGACATGTTTCAGGACTAGTGTGTTCGGAGCTTCTGATAAGCGTATTATCTAGCCCGTCTTCATTAGAATCATCCGATTTACCTTCAGCAGTAACCGTAGATTCAAATTTTGTGTCTTTGTTATTAGTTAAGTTATCTATTTTTCTCACCCTTTCAATTGTATAGGCTAATATGCTTCTTTTATAAGGGATTTATTCGTTGGCATTATAAATGGATACGTCCATATTCGTTTTAGGAAACCACTGCCATTGGCCTTCGAGAGAGGAATTTGTAGGTCTTGACAAACCATACTGTAATATTTATAATTACAGTATAAAGTCCTTACAAAAAATAAATCTAATGGCGGTGATAATCATGAACTTTGTAATCAGTGATTGGGTTGTGGCAACTACAAATGAAGATGAATTGCTGCATGGTTATATTGAGTCTATAAATGTGCTGCAAGGTATTGTACGGGTGCACGTTATTGCATCTGATCGTGAAACTGCCATCGGAAGAATAATGGAAGTAAGCAGTCAAGACGTAAAGAAATTACCGGTAAGCGAGTTTGATATAGAAGATCAAGTAAAGAGCTTAATTGATGTGGCGCTAACAACGAGAGATGAGCAATGGTTCAATGAATTGTCAGCGAAATTATTCGCTATTCAACAAAATGGTACGAAACGCGGCGAGCGCGATGTATTTCCATCCTACTATCATAACCGCTTAGGTGTTGATCAGTTTTAATGGGTCGAATAAAAGAAAAAGCCAATCCAAGAAAACATGTTGTGCATGTTGTCTAATGGGTTGGTTTTTTAGTTATATTTTCCCGCTTATTGAATAGGTGCCTTGTTTGAGACTTGTTTTT
The DNA here is from genome assembly GCF_030817215.1 of Paenibacillus sp. V4I3. Lineage (GTDB taxonomy): Bacteria > Bacillota > Bacilli > Paenibacillales > NBRC-103111 > Paenibacillus_E. The sequence goes on along the minus strand of NZ_JAUSZA010000001.1, from coordinate 6,171,532 downwards.
CTTTCGTGACTTCCGCGGCAAAAAGAGTCTGTAGTTCTGTGACTTTTCTGGGATCGGTAAGTGTCACTTTGTCAGCGAAATAATGTTCAACCAGCAGCTCCCATGTAGGAGTTACCTTTTGAGCCGTCATGGCTCGAATAGCGGTCTTAACCAGTCTTCGTTCCTTGGCGTTAGCGTACACGTCAACGTACTGCTGTTTGCGTTTGAAATCTAACTCCGTAAAAATAGCTCGAAATACCTCGGCTGTCATACGCGCGTCGTCCAATGCTCTGTGAGCGGAGCCTTCAGCAGCAATGTTAAGATCGAGCAAAGCAGCCTCGACACTGACATCATTCGTCACATTTTTATAACGGATAAACCCTTTCAATAGATCAAAATAGCTGGCAGCCATCCAGTAAGCATCATCCAACTTATGCATCCGCGTATCAAACACGATGCGTTTCAAATCCTCGCCACCCCAGGTGACTAGCAGGAAAGCTTCACTTTTATTTAGCCAGTCCATGAAATCCGTAATGACTTTACGAAAGCCGTCGGCTTGATCGATATCTTCTTGGGGAATGCCCGTTTTTTTTCTTGATAAACCCATTTAATTTGGAAAAATAAACAGGTTTGACTAGAGATGAAAACTCATCAATAGCCTTCAGGGAGGAATCTAAACGGACTGCTCCAATTTCAATAACTTCCATAGGTAAATCGCTCGCAAACTTGCGACCGTTGAATTCAATGTCCAAAATAATGTAGTCCATGATGTGGCCCCCGTTCTGTCTCTGTGCTTCCATTCTATCAGAAAATGCCTAGGATACCAGCTTCCGTTTTCCATAGACCGCATTTAGAACAAAACTAAACAGTAGTCCTGCAAAGGACATCCCTGAAATCCATAGATATAATTGTTTCCCGCCAAAGCTTTCGTAGAACCAACCACCCAAATAGGAAGCGACGATACCCGAAACGCCAAAAAAAAGGATCGCAAGCACAGTCTGTCCCGTTGCACGCCATTCCTCAGGAACAATACGGTATAAATATTGGATAGCAGCTGAATAAAATATCGGGAATGTGAAGGTTTGCAGCAGCTGAAGATACACGAGAATATGAGGATCAGTCACCCAGGCAGATAGAAAAAAGCGAATGAAGTAAAACACAGCAGCGAAAGAAATGATCGCTAATTCTTTTCCTTTGCGAAGCCACCAAAAGCTTAGAGCGAATACAAGAATTTCGCTTCCTGCTGCAAGAAACCAGGCCAAACCGACCATGTCGGGGGTGCCGCCTAATTTTCGGATATAGACGCCAAGAAAAGTATCGTTGATCCGCTGTGGCACCGCAACAATAAAGATAAGTAACATAAACCAAATGGTTTCTTTATTGCTTAAGAAAATGCGTAGACTTTTTAGAGAGATCGGTTTCCCAGTTACAGGCGCATCAGGCAATGGCAAGCAAATTAGAATGCTTATGATGCCTATTCCAGCGAACAAGAACGCCAAACTATTGATTCCGAAATATTGTGTGGTATAACCAACGGCCAAAGACATGACCGCATAACCGACAGCTCCGAAGGTTCGGATGGAACCGTAGCTTACTCCGTTAGCCTCCGCTGTTTGGAAATTTAGACTTTCTGTCAGGGGATCGAGAGGCATTAAGAAAAAGTACATAAGCATCGTAAAAAGAAGCAGCACAATAAAGCTGGATGAGGCGTATAACAAGTACCCCACAATGGTTGAACATCCTAAGAGGAGTAACATAACCTTCTTAATTGTCTTCGTTCGATCACTGATCATCCCCCATAAAGGCTGCGAGAAGATTGCAATGAAGCCTCCCGTTCCTATAATGAGACCAATCTTCGTTGCTGAAAGCCCTTGCGCATCTAAATAGACGGGAAGAAATGAAACAAACATTGCCAGAAGTGCAAAATACAAAAAGTTAAACGAACGCAATAAATTTGAAGAATTCATGATGACCTTAACCTTCCCAGATAAATTAGCACAATGCTGTTGTAAAACTACATTCTAACATGTGACGGTAAAGAATCCAAAGTAGATGAAAGCGATTCTTTCAGAGACGTACCTCTGAGGGGTTCGTACCCGTTACTTTTTTGAACTGCCGACTAAAGAAATAAATGCTCCGATAGCCTAGGGCTTCCGAAACTTCCCCAACATTCATTCCAAGTCTAAGAAGATAAGCAGCACGTTCGATTCTTTTTTGAATGATATAGGACTCAATCGTTTGCCCCATGATTTCTTTGAATTTAAGTGAAAAGTAGCGTGGCGAAAGGTGCGCTTGTTTGGCTAAGTCATGGATGCTATGTTGGCGCCCCGGATCTTGAATGATATGGGCCGCGATGTCCATCATCACCCGATTCATAGACCGGCGAGCAGGATCACCTTGTGCTTGGTTACCTGGGGTTTGGCGTTCAAACATAAGTAATAACAAACGAAGCAGCATCAAGGCTTCTTCGTCATGTCCATAAGCGCCTGTCAGCCGAACATGAACGAATCGGTCCAAGGGCTTAAACAGATTGCCTACCATCCTGCTATACTTGCCGCGTTGCGAGATATACTTGGTGAGGAGCCACAGCTTATCCAGGATATGGCCTTACTAAAGCCTCCACACGGAGGGGGTGAAAAACCATGGCATCAAGACATGGCTTATGGAAACCTTGCTTATGAGAAAGCAGTGGTAGGCGTATGGATTGCTTTGGATGAAGCTGCGCTGGATAATGGCTGCATGCATGTTATTCCTGGTTCACACATGGATGGCGCAACGCCGCATTACGCAATTCGAGATTGGCAAATTTGCGATTCGCAGGTTGCTGTTGAGAAGGATGTAGCAGTGCCCTTTTTGCCAGGCGGAATCCTAATGTTCCACGGTTTACTTAAACATGGGACACCTTATAATCTTTCTTCGAAGAAACGTCACGCGCTGCAGTTTCATTATGTTGGTATGTCCGTTTCTAAACTAACGCCAAAAGAGTATAAACGTTTCTTCACCAATGAAATGAGCGGGGCCGAGTGTTAATTCTACTAGCATATGGTCAATACATTTTCTGACTAATAAAGAAGATGTGAACTCGGTAGCAAATTCCTACATCTTCCAATCTCTGTGAGGACGGTTTACAATTAGAGAGAGGAGTTGATGCATAATGGGATCACAAATCGTGCGACTGGTACTAGATGCCAAAGCCACATTGGCTGAAGGTCCGAGCTGGAATGCGGAACAGCGTTTGCTGTATTGGGTTGATATTATAGGAAAGAAATTTGGGAGGTTTGATCCTGAAACAGGGCTTAACGAGGATTTTTCCATTGGGGAATATGTTGGTGCAGTTGTCTGTGCCGGTGAAAATGAGGTTGTGTTAGCGACACAATCTGGATTCCAAACGTACCAGATGCAGGAGCGTAAGCTCACGCCTATTGTTGATCCAGAATCTCATTTACAGGGAAATCGGTTTAACGATGGGAAATGTGATGCTAACGGGCGATTTTGGGCGGGAACCATGGAAATTATTGAAAAAGAGGCAACAGGCGCACTCTATGTGCTAGAAACGGATCACAGTTATCGCAAGGTTTACGAGGGAGTGGGCGTTTCCAACGGGATCGCATGGAGTCTAGATGGGAAAGAAATGTACTATATCGATTCTATGAAAAAGCTAGTGCTCGCATTTGAGTATGAGGCGGATAAAGGGGAAATTAAAAACCCGAGAACGCTGATCGATTTTCAGAATGAACAAGGGTTCCCTGACGGGATGACGATCGATGAAGAAGGGATGTTGTGGATCGCCCATTGGGATGGCTGGCAGGTATCCCGTTGGAATCCCCATACAGGTCAAAAGATAGACAGTATTTCCATACCAGCAGCTAAAGTGACCTCCTGTGTTTTTGGTGGAGACGAACTTGATACCTTGTATGTTACGACCGCCCGCAAGGGTCTTCAGGAGGATCAAATGGGGGATCAGCCACATGCTGGAGGGGTTTTTGCGGTAAAGTCAGATGTAAAAGGCACCAAGACGCATTCATTCGGAGTACAGCAGGAGGAACGGAAAGGGTAGGTTCTATGTCAAATGAGAATAGTCATTTAAAGATTCAGTATATCGGTCAGGTCGGTGTTATTCTGCGTAAAAACGATACCGCTATAGCAATCGACCCTTATTTGACTGATTCTGTTGATCATCTTCCTGGGTTTCCGGAGGGTTTTTGGCAACGGCGGTATGAGCCTCCTGTGAAACCAGAGACACTAACGAATTTGGATCTCGTGCTTTGTACACATGAGCACATGGACCACATGGATCCAGACACACTGCTATCTATCGCCTTGGCATCTCCCAAATGTCAATTTGGTGCTCCTAAACCGTGTTTGCCTGCGTTGGAGGCGATCGGCATTTCAGCAGAGCGGCTGCATGCGCTTGGGACGCAGGAGGCATTTCAATACGGCGCAGATCTGATTATTCACCCTATTCCCGCTTGGCACGAAGAGCGAGTGCGAGATGTTGAAGGATGGGATCACTACTTAGGCTACATATTACAGTGGGAAGGCTTATGCATTTATCATGCAGGGGATACTCTTCTGACGGAGGAATTAGTCGAGGCGTTGTCTGGCTTCATCATCGATATAGGTTTTCTGCCGATTAACGGAAGGGATATTTTCCGCAATCGCCTAGGTGTCGTCGGCAACATGAACGCTTTGGAGGCGGCAGACCTAACGGCTCACCTGAAGTTCGACATCGTTGTGCCTGTACACTTCGATATGTATGCAAACAATAGTGAAGGGATCGCTCCCTTCGTTGACCGTTTGTATCAGAAGCATCCAGGACAGAAATTTCATATTTTCCAGCCGGGTGAGACACTGGTATATATGAAGTAGTGGAGGTACTGTTCATAGGGGGAAGTTATGGACTTTAAGCATGATCTACATCGTTACGGAGTCACAATCACGCACTCCTCACACTTTAACGATGAAAATCATCGTCTCAGCAGATATTTTCAGAGGCTCAAGGCCGAACTTCTTCCTTTTTTATAAATAATACAAAGCTTCACCCGCAACAGCCCCTAAGAGGACAATGCACCAAGGCGGTAATTTCCAGAACACTAGCAGGCCAAATAACACGATAACAAATGCAAAATCATAAGGACGAATAATGGCTGTTGTCCAAAGCGGGTTATAAAGTGCCGCGAGTAGGATACCGACAACGGCCGCATTAATGCCTACGAAAGCACTTTGAATTTTGACGTTTGTTCGTAATGAATTCCAAAAAGGCAAAGCACCAATAATCAGAAGATAAGCAGGCAGGAAAATAGCCAAGGTTCCAACGATTGCCCCTCTGAATCCGTCAAACATAGCGCCCAAATACGTGCCAAATGTAAAAAGCGGACCCGGAACTGCCTGCGTAGCCCCATATCCAGCTAGGAAGACTTCTTTACTTACCCAACCTTGCGGGACAACTTCGCGTTCCAAAAGGGGAAGAATGACATGGCCGCCGCCGAAGACCAATGAACCCACCCGATAAAACGAATCGAAAAGGGATAAAAGCTGCGAGTGCCATAGACCGCTGAAAATTGGAAGAAGCAGGAGCAACAGCGCATACAGGAGCAAGCAAAAGATCGCAATAGAGCGATGAACACGTACTTGAATGGCGCTGTTATCTTGGTTGGGAACGGTTTTGAAGGCAAATAGGCCGATGAGTCCGGCGAGTACAATAATAACAACTTGGCTATATACCGTTTGCCATAGCAACGTTACCGAAGCTGCCGCAATAGCTATGGAGGCCGTGCTTTTATCTGATGCCAATTTTTTTCCCATACTGAGAACAGCTTGTGCGACGATGGCAACAGCGACGATTTTGAGACCGTGAATCCAGCCGGTGCTGCTAACATCCATGGCTCTCATTAGCAGGGAAAAGAGTAGTAAGAGGATAATAGAAGGTAATGTAAATCCTAGCCAAGCAGCTGTGCCTCCCAACAATCCGGCACGGATTGTACCGATACCAACACCTACTTGACTGCTGGCGGGGCCAGGGAGAAACTGGCATAGAGCAACGAGATCGGCGTAACTTTTCTCATCCATCCATTTACGTTTCTGGATATACTCATTGTGAAAATAGCCCAGATGGGCAATGGGTCCACCGAAGGATGTCAATCCTAATTTTGTTGATACAAGAAATACTTCAAGCAATGCTTTTCGTTTACTTTGCTGTGGTTTTGCAGCGGTGTCCAAACCCATTTCCTCCTCAATAACGCTTGATGAACATCTAAGTCATTTAAGTGTATCGGAAATTGCAACGCGATTCTACCGTTTAACACAAATAATACAGTAATGAGGACCATCCGATTACTCCTTACACATATAAAAGGATCATGAATTCTACTTGGGTAGAATTCATGATCCTTTTTCGGTGTCCTCTAAATACTCGGAAGGGACGTTCTTCAAATCATGTCACTCCAGCTGATATTCCTTCATCTTGTTGTAAAGTGTACCGCGGGAGATGCCAAGTAGTTTAGCTGCTGCGCTTTTATTGCCTGCTGTTTTGGACAGAGCTTCTTCAATCAGATGGATTTCTTCCACATCAGACACCTTCGCTTTTAATGAAATCGCTGTAGAATCTGCTTCTGAAGAAGTCAGACTAGGTTGCTGCTCCTGTAAAGTGATTGGCAAATGCTCCAAGGTGATCAGGTCTTCATCATTAAGAATGATGCATCGCTCGATGACATTTTTCAATTCTTGGATGTTCCCTGGCCATGAATAATTGGTCAAAGCCAAGATGACCTCTGGCGAAAGTGTTGGAACGGGCTTCTGGTATTGCAGTGAAAATTGCTTGAGATACATTTGGACCATCGCAGGAATGTCTTCGGTTCTATCCCGTAAAGGCGGAATCCGAATGGAAATCACATTAAGTGCATAGTAAAGATCCGAGCGGAATTCTTGATTGACTAGCTTACTGGCTAAATCTTGTGTAGTTGCGATAATGATTCGGGTACGCACGCTAATAGGTTGACTTCCTCCAGAGCGAACGATCGTTTGCTGTGTAATGTAATGATAAAGCTTAGCTTGAAGCTCTAATGGAAGCTTCTCGATTTCATTAATAAACAAGGTGCCGTCTTTGGCTAGCTCCAACTTACCAGCTTGTCCACTATCACTTCCAGAGAAGGCCCCCCCTTGATAGCCAAATAATTCGGCTTCTAATAAACCTGCAGGAACGATGCCGCAATTGATTGTCAAGTAAGGCTGCTCGGATCTTGAACTCGACTGATGGATAATATGAGCAAGCTGCTCTTTGCCAACACCCGATTCTCCAATCAGGAGGACGGGTGTTTCTGTTGCTGCCACCTTCTTGGCCCACTGGATGACTTTACCGATAGCAGGTCCTTTTCCTTTGATTAAGGTAAAGAGGTCTTCAGCTTGATCTTTTTGTGGTAATCCGAAGGAATCAACTGTTGTTAATTGTTCGTTCAATCGTACCAATTGAGTGATATCCTGCTCGGTCGCAATGCCTCCAATAATATGCCCATGAGCATCTCTGATCGGTGACGCATTAATAAGGACGTGGGTGTCAAGCCGAGGACGGTGGTAGGTATTACGAATCATCCGGCCTTCGTCCAAAATTTTCAGGACCATCAGTGTTTCGATATCAAAATGCTCGCCAATGCGTTTGCCCAAAATATCTGCTGCCGGAAGATGATAGAGCTCCTCAGCGACGGAATTCCAGCAAATCACAGCGCCGGCTCGATCAACGACCGTGACAGCATCGGTGACGGTATCCGCGAGTGTATTGAAATAGGCAGACCACTTTTGCAGCTCGGAAAGGGCGAAATTGAGATACGTGGATAAAACGGAATATCCCCCGATGGTCCCATCCTTATCTTTAAAAAGTAACGGTCGATTTGTTCGTTGAGGCACAAGCGGCAAAGGGATGTTTTCGTCCACAGTGATAATCGCGGATACAAAGTGCTTGCTGCTCTCTACTAATTCCTGGATGTTTTTAGCGGAAAAGGCCGTCATAAGGCCTAAATCTTCCGGTGTAAATAAACAAATTTCATCATAACAATGGGAGATAACAGCCGTTCCATTGTTTAAATAGGAAGAAAGCTCTTCAAGCGTTGTTTCAACATGGAGTGTGATAATAGAGCTGTTCAATGGAAAGTGTTCATTAATGAACATAATTGACCTCATTTGTACCATTTATTTGGTTTAAATTTACCATGAAAGCGAGGGACATTCAACACAGGAAGCCGAGTTGGTGAGTATGATAAAGGTATAGAAATAAAAACTGTTCAACAATAAGAAAAATATGAAAATAAACAAATAGTGTTCAAATTTTAAATTAAAGTGTATAATAAGATTATTAATTTTACACTATTGTATAATTCCTTTGGAGGAACAACAGATGGAACACATCATGAAAAATATGTTTCAATCATTAGGCAAAAGCCGAACTGCTAATCGATTAGCCAAAAAGTATGGTTTACGCTTTGGTGCAGCGCGTTTTGTAGCAGGAGAGACCACCCAGCAATCCATCGAAGCTGTGCGCGGGCTTAATCAAGATGGCCGTGTAGCGACTCTGGATCATTTGGGTGAGTTCGTCTTTAGTGAAGAAGAAGCGTTGGAATCAGCAGCCATGTGTATTCAAACGCTAGATGCGATTGCTAGTTCAGGCGTCAAATCCAATCTTTCGCTTAAAATGACTTCACTTGGGCTAGATATCAGCAGAGAGCTTTGTGTAAATAACATGAAACGAATTCTTGATCGCGCTCGTCAGCATGGAAATTTCGTGCGAATTGATATGGAGGATTATGCGCATTGTCAAATCTCACTCGATATTTATCGAGAGCTTCGACAAGAATATGACAACGTAGGAATCGTCATTCAAGCTTATTTGTTCCGGACCATGCAGGATATCGATGATTTACATGCATTCGGAGCCAATTTGCGCCTGGTGAAAGGTGCTTATAAGGAATCTCCGCAAGTTGCTTTTCCAGAAAAAAGCGCGGTAGATGAAAATTACAAAAAAATCATTCAAAAACATCTTCTGAACGGTCATTATACAGCTATTGCAAGTCATGATGAGGCGATTATTCATTTTACGAAAGAATTTGTAAGCTCAAATCGTATCTCCATAGAACAATTTGAATTCCAAATGCTTTACGGGATTTGTGAAGATTTGCAAAAGCAATTAGTAAAAGAAGGATATCGGGTTCGTGTCTATGTCCCTTACGGTGTAGATTGGTTCGGATATTTCATGAGAAGGTTAGCAGAGCGCCCAGCGAATGTCTGGTTTGTTCTGAAAAATATGTTTAAATAACACCCAAGTTTTCCATTCGGAGAGGAGCAATAAGATGAATACATTTACGAAGGTTAGTGCGTATGCTAATGAGCCATTTACTAATTTTGGTCTAGAGGAAAATGTGAAGGCGATGCAAGCTGCTATTGCCAAAGTGAAAAATGAGCTGGGGCGCGAATACCCGCTATATATCGGTAATGAGAAAGTAGTAACAGAGGCTAAAATCACATCGATTAACCCAGGGAATGTAGATGAAATCATTGGATACGTTAGTAAAGCGGATCAGAAGCTTGCTGAAAAAGCGATGAACGTTGCCCTCGAAACATTCGAAACTTGGAAAAAGGTTCCTGCAAGAGAGCGCGCGGAGTATTTATTTAAAGCTGCTGCGCTAATGCGTGATCGTAAGCATGAATTCTCAGCGTTGATGATTCTGGAGTCAGGTAAAAACTACGTAGAAGCGGATGTAGATACCGCAGAAGCGATTGACTTCATCGAGTTCTACGCGCGCGAAATGATTCGTTTGAGCCAAATCAACGAGACGCAGCCATTAGTTAAAATTCCCGGTGAAAACAACCAAATTAGTTATATCCCCTTAGGCGTCGGCGTTATTATCCCGCCATGGAATTTTCCACTAGCGATTTGTGTAGGTATGACCATTGCGGCGGTTGTTTCTGGGAATACCGTTTTGCTGAAGCCAGCTTCAACCACGCCTGTTATTGCTCACAAATTCGTGGCTCTTATGGAGGAAGTTGGACTTCCTGCTGGAGTAATTAATTTCATTCCAGGAAGCGGTGCGGAAGTTGGAGACTATTTAACGACACATCCGAAGACTCGTTTCATTAGCTTTACCGGCTCCAAGGAGATTGGTTTGCGCATCAATAAGCTGGCCGCGGACGTGGCGCCTGGTCAAATTTGGATCAAGCGTGTGATTGCGGAAATGGGCGGCAAAGACGGTATTGTCGTGGACGAAACAGCGGATCTTGACGCGGCTGCAGCTGCGATAGTGGCTTCAGCCTTCGGTTTTCAAGGGCAGAAATGCTCGGCTGGTTCACGTGCTATCATTGTTGAATCAGTTTACGACATAGTTGTAGATAAAGTAGTTACTCTAACGAACCAGCTGCAAAGCGGCTTGCCTGAACACAATTTCGCAGCGGGTCCTGTCATTGATAAAGGTTCCTATGATAAAATTTTAGATTACATTGAAATTGGGAAAACAGAAGGAACGCTTCTTGCAGGTGGCGATAAGGCTGAAGGGAATGGCTACTACATTCAGCCAACTGTGTTCGGTGATGTAAGCGGCAAAGCGCGCGTTATGCAGGAAGAGATTTTCGGACCTGTCTTGGCCATTGCTAAAGCGAAAGATTGGAAAGAAGCCATCGCGATGTACAACGATACGGAATTTGGTTTAACGGGCTCATACTTCTCCACGAATGAGGAGCGGATTTCTGAGGCATTAGACACTGTTCACTGCGGCAACTTGTACATTAATCGCAAATGCACAGGCGCATTGGTGGGTGTACATCCTTTCGGCGGTTTCAATATGTCAGGAACGGATTCCAAAGCAGGCGGTTACGACTACCTCATGCTTCTCACACAAGCGAAGCTGACTTCACGTAAAATATAATGAATAGAAGAAGAGGGCGGACGATGAGTCTGGCCTTCTTTTTTTTATAGGATCGACAGCTGAGGTGCGCAAACACAGGGTAGTACGATGTGCCTTTAAGATCGGTCGCAGAACGTTCAGTCTTCAGGTCATGAAGCAAATCTGGCACGACGATCCGGAAATGGCGCACTTTCTCAAAGAGGAATATATGACCAAGGGTGTTCCGCTTGTGATCCAACTTATTGAAGACGGCAAGAAAAATGGGGAAATCACCGGGGCGCTTTCTACATCCACCCATGATGTATATGCAAATGTTGACGAGCCAGGCTGACACTATGCTGGATTATGCCGAAATACATGGGAATATAGACACGCTGATCGAGGAAATGGTGCATTTGTTTTTCTATGGGATCGGCAGCACGCCTCAACCGATATATCATACGTAAGTTTAAGTTTTGTTGCTCCTTAGAAGAGGATTTGAGATAATGCTGATATCAATAACAGAAGAATGGGAGTGGCATTTTTGGAAAAGAAGAAAAAAACGTTAGCTTTTATAGGTTCATATGCGGATTCGAATAATCCTGGGGTATACACCTGCCAATACGATGAAGAGAATGGAAGCTTGGAAGTCACTCATCAAGTAAATGGTTTGCAAAATCCGACTTTCTTGACTGTGGATGCGAGCAATTGGAAATTATATGCGTTAACGGAGAGTGTTGACGTGAATCAGCAGCGCTGCGGAGCGGCAACTTCTTATGAAATTAATTCAGCTACAGGAGAATTAACGTTTCTGAACAATGAGATCACACTACCTTCAACTACGTGCCACATTACATTGGATCATACGAACCAAGTGGTGATGGTGGCCAGTTATCACGGGGGTATGGTAGGTTTGTCTCCTGTGTTAGCGGATGGCCGTTTAGGTACAACGGCTGATATCCAGCAGCACCAGGGGGCAAGCGTCCTATCGGTGCAGGATAGACCACGTGCTCATTCTGTTTTCATAGATCGAACGAATCGTTTTGCCGGAGTATGTGATTTAGGTTTGGATAAAATCCTGCTTTACAAGCTCGATATCCCTGCCAAACGGCTTATTCCTCATAATGAAGTGCAGGTAGCCCCTGGTTCAGGTCCGCGGCATTTTGCTTTCCACCCGTCCTATGCCTTTGGCTATGTTATTAATGAACTTGGCTCCACAGTTACGGCATTCAGCTATGAGGAAGAACGAGGAGAGCTGACTGAAATCCAGACGATTTCCACACTCCCGGAGTCTTATGAAGGGGAAAATGCCTGCGCGGATATTCATGTTTCTCCAGATGGAAAGTTCTTATATGGATCTAACCGTGGTCACGAGAGCATTGTCGTGTACGCCATCGATCCAGTAACCGGTAAGCTTACAGTGGTGGAGTACGCGCCTACGTTAGGGAAGCATCCACGTAATTTTGCGATATCGCCGGATGGACAATTTCTACTCGTAGCTAACAAAGATTCGGATAACATTGTATCGTTCTCACGGGACTCTCAATCCGGGAAGCTCGTTCCAACCGGAAGTGTACTAAATGTGTCTAAACCGGTATGTATCAAGTTTGCTAGTGTAGAATGACACCTTTCACGGAGCGAGTTATTCACATCATTCGGAGTATCCCCGAGGGCAAAGTCATGACCTATGGTCAGATTGCAAGGCTCGCTGGAAGCCCAAGGGCGGCTCGACAAGTCGTACGAATTTTGCATGCAATGAGCAAGAAGCATCGCCTTCCTTGGCACAGAGTCATTAACGCAAAGGGAGAGATTGCCATCATGGATGATGAAGGATCCCATATGCAAAGTTTTTTGCTGCAAGCTGAAGGTGTCATAATTACGGATCAGCGGTATATTTCCCTTGAGCACTATCAGGTTCAAATGAAAGAAGAAGCATGAGTTTACATAGGCAGCCTCACTTCTTGCAACTGGAAGAAGTGAGGCTTTTTGTAAGAAGGAAGGGAGTTAAGCTTTGTCGAATCTTGTGAAAAAGGAAGATCAATTCACGGAGGTTGTTATGAGTCAAGAGCAAGCTTCATCAGCAAAGATATATAATTTAATAACGATGCATTCAAATCCTTCACAGCGGCGGTTTGCTTTTATTATTGGGGCTATAGTGGCTTTGATTTCACTGCTTTCTGTGCCGTTTGTAAGGATACAGTTGGTTGAGCTGCAGGCCTATCAGCCGGCCATTTTTTCCACGGTTATTTGTTTTGAATTAATTACGGCTTACGTGATTTATAGTCAATTCAAAATCAATCGCTCACCGGTGGTACTGGTCCTGTTTGCATTGTATCTGTTTTCCGGTGGTATGAGTTTGGTCTATATCCTCACGTTCCCTCGTGTTTTCGCTGAAAATGGCTTGTTCCATGCAGGAACGCAAACTTCGGCTTGGCTATACGTGTTCTTGCACGCAGGATTTCCCCTAGCGATTGCCCTCTATATGATGATTGAATCGAAATATGCGAATGTTAATTATAGTGCTGGTAAGGCTAAGAGATTAGGTCTGTACACCTTGCTTGGTGTCGTTATACTAATCACAGGATTGACTTATATCACGACGCATTTCAAAAATGAACTGCCAATTGTGTTGTCTCAAGGTAAGCTAACACCCTTGTTTCTATATGGTCTTGGGCTGCCCATTGTCTTCATTACTTTACTTACATTAATTGTCTATTACAAAAGATCCAAAGCGAGTACGGTTACTTCGACCTGGCTATGTGTAGCCATACTGGCTTCAATGCTTGATGTGGCGATTATTCTTTGTGGCGGCGGGCGCTTCAGTGTGGGATGGTATGTGGCTAGGTGGAACAGCTTTGTATGTGCAAATATTGTGCTTGCGGGAATGATTTATGAGTTTACCAAAATGTATCTGAGTATGACAGAGCTCTTCCAGCAGGTGAAGGATAGTAAAGATAAATATAAGGTGCTGCTTGGTGAAAGCCAGCTGGCTGAGAGAAAGATTTCAGAACAAAGCGATATTATTGAACGGATGCTTGAATCCAGCCATGAAGCCATTATCATGTGTGATACAGAAGGACGGGTTATCTTTACGAATCGCCGAGTGGAACATTTCTTTGAACGTCAACTCGAAAGCGGAGAACGGATATCTAGTTATTGTCTAGGAATGAAAACCTCAGAAGCTGCTTTTGATGAGTTCATCGACGCTTATTTCGGACAAACCATCCCGCCTTTTCGTAAGCGTGTATCTAGATTGACGTTGAAAGGCGAAACAAGGCACTATGAATGCTATGTCAATCCTATTTCAGGTGAAATGGAAGGGTCACTCAGGGGACATCTAGTCGGATTCAGAGATCGTACTGAAGAAGAGCGAATTGATGAGCTGAAAAATGAGTTCGTTAGCATTATTTCTCATGAAATTCGGACGCCACTATCCTCGATTGTGGGTTTTATTGAAATCCTGGCAACACGTGCAGTGACGGAAGAGAAGCGCGCCAAATATATCGAGACGATTCATAAGGAATCTTTACGGTTATCGAATTTGATTAACGATTTTCTTGATTTGCAGCGCCTGGATTCGGGCCGGCAAGAGTTTCACTTCCAATCTCTGGATGCGGTTCTATTACTCCGCGAAATCGTTGAGCAGTGGCAGGGGAAAGACAATCATGAAGCTGAGCTGCATGCAGCAACCGAGCGAATATTTGTCCAAGGGGACGAAGACCGTTTAAAGCAAGTGTTCCATAATTTGATCTCCAATGCGATTAAGTATTCGCCGGGTGCGACGAAAATTGATATTTATGTTGAAACCGATAACGGAAAAGTGTTAATCAAGATACAAGATTATGGTCTTGGCATTCCGGCGGATTCCTTGGATAAACTGTTTACGAGATTTTATCGTGTCGATAATTCGGATCGCAGGAAAATCGGAGGAACGGGTCTAGGGTTATCAATTGTCAAGGAGATCATTGAAGCACATCATGGGAAAGTGGTAGTTGATACGGAGTTGGGCAAAGGCTCAATCTTTATAGTGCAGTTAGTTGAAATAGATGCCGAATAGTCGGGTAAAAAAAGAGCATGTTCAAACCGTGAAAACCTCGCGGATTGGCATGTTTTTTTCATTCTAGTAGTACCTGAATGTTGCTTCTACCCATCTATTTTAATACCTTAAGGCAAGAGGTGCTCTCATTTCGTTAATGTCGAAATATAGAGGAATTTGTCAAAGCACATCGAATTCCCTTGAAAGATTAATGATCAAATGGAGGAGTCATAAGGAATGAAGCCACAGAGAACAGCAAATGTAAAAGGATGGGTAAGAAAGTTTTCATTTAAGTCGTTTAAAGCAAGAATGACGGCCATGTTTCTTGTTATTGCGTTAGTACCGATGCTGTTTAGTATTATTTTTTCTTCTTACTATTTGAAGAATGTAGTGACAGGTGAGGTTCACTCCAAGGAAGAGAGTATCGTTAAAGCGAATGTATCAGCAATTGACTATTCCATTCAGCGGCACATAGCGATTTTGAAAGAAATGCAAAAGTTCGACGAATTCAAGAGTGGCAATGAACAGGAAATTATGAAGACGCTTAAGAAATTTGAACAAGCCAACAAAGAAGTTGAACAGTATGTTTATGCAAATAAAGACGATACTGCGCTTACTTCAGCTGGTCAAAAGATTCCTATAGGTGAACGCGATTACGTTAAGCAAGCCAAGCAGACGAAGCTGCCTGTCAGCAGTGATTTGCTCGTCAGCAAAGCTTCGGGTAAAAATGTCATCATTGTATTTGTCCCGCTGCTTGATGATAAGCAAAACTATATTGGTGGATTATTCTGTCCATTAACAACGGATAATCTTACCGTCTACACAAAGACGATAAAAATAGGAGAGACAGGCTACGGTTACTTAATGTCTCCTTCCGGAATGCTCTTAACCCATCCTGATGCAGCTAAAGTAGGCAAAAAAATGGAGGATGTATTTACGCCGTCGGAAGCAGCTAAGTTTAAAGAGACTGTTTTGAAAGAAGCGAAAGGAACGTTTCAATTTACTGGCGAGGATGGGGTAGCTACAGAAATTAGCTTTGATACAATCCCATCAACAGGCTGGCGCTTGGTTACGAATTTAGTCAATGCGGAAGTATATAGCTCGGTAAAAACAGCAAATCAAGTATCGATATGGCTGACTGTGATTACGACTATCGTAGTAGCGGCTTTCGCACTGATTGTCTCGACGAAAACAACAAAACCAGTTATTGCGATTACGGAAGCAGTGAAGAAGATGGCTGAGGGCGACCTAACTCCACGTCTTGCTATCAAGCGAAGTGACGAGCTCGGACAACTTGCCGATAACATGAATCATATGCTCGATTCTTTCTCAGACATTGTCGGAAAGGCTAGATACACCGCGGAACAGCTAGGCGCTTCATCGGAAGAGCTTACGGCTTGCGCTGCGGAATCGGTCGACATTTCAACTACAATCGCCCAATCGATTCAAGAAGTGTTCAATGCGAGTAAAGGCCAACTGCAAGGTGCGGAGCAGACATCTACCGCGATGGGGGAAATGACTATTGGGGTACAACGGATTGCAGAGTCTTCATCGGTCGTGACAGAAGCATCGCATGCTTCGCTGCAGGAAGTTCAGCAAGGACGCGTTGCGATCAATCAGGCTGTCGAACAGATGAAGTTCATTAATGATTCCGTCGGGAAATCGGCAGATGATATAAGAGCACTTGAATCGTACTCACAAAAAATCGGTGAAATTGTGTCGGTCATTACTGAAATTACAAACCAAACCCAACTGCTATCCCTCAATGCTTCTATTGAGGCCGCACGCGCTGGCGAACAAGGACGCGGGTTTGCGGTGGTAGCGAACGAAGTCAAGAAGCTGGCGGAACAGTCATCATCCTCTGCAGCCGATATTTCGAGTTTGATTCGGGAAGTGCAGTCTTCGACGTCAAGAGCCGTACAAGCAATGAATAAAGGTGTACTGGACGTAGAGAAAGGTTCTGAGCTTATTGATGCGGCAGGTCAGGTCTTTAACCGTGTTACCTCGACATTCCAAGAAATTTCCGACCAAATCCAGGAAGTCTCGGCCGCATCTCAGGAAATGTCGGCTGGAACTCAGGAAGTAACGGCGTCTATGAGCGAAATTGTGCACATGACCAAAGCCTCTTATGACCACGGACAAGGCATTTCTGAAGGGTCGAAGAAGCAGCATGCGACCATGGAGGAAATATCTGCCTCAGCAGAAGATTTAAGCAATATGGCGCAAGAACTGCAAGAATCGCTTGCTAGATTTAAAACTCGTTAATATTTCAAACGTTTATACAAGCTTGGCAAAGGGTATAGAGAGGTCAACCAGAAACTGGTTGGCCTTTTTGTTTTGCCCAAAAATCCAGAAAAGAAAGGGAAAAGAGTTACAAAGTCTATAAAACGAGAATAGACTAACGTATAAGTAGGCCATACGGACAGGAGGCATGCTATGAATGACAGGACCTTATATCTATTCGATGGCATTAATAAAAGCTCTGTGAAAACCATAGTCGAGCAAATCATGAGAATTAATCAATATGATGATGACAAAGATAAGAAAGAAAAAGACTTCAAGCGACTGCCTATCGACTTAATTATTAACAGTAATGGTGGGAGTGTCTATGATGGTCTAGGATTGATCAATGTAATTGATAACAGTAAGACGCCGGTACATACATACGTGTATGGACTTGCTGCTAGCATGAGTTTACTAATCGCTGTTAGTGGTCATAAGAGGTACGCCGGCCGACTTAGTACATTCATGTATCATTCTGTATCTACACATATCGACGGTCATTTGGAACACTTGAAAAATCGTGTGGATGAAACGCAGAGGCTGCAAAACATTTATGATGAGTACATCTTATCGAAAACGAAGCTGCATACAGACGAGCTGCATCGTGTTCAGGAGCATCAACGTAATTGGTATCTGAGTCCAGATGAGGCCTTATCATTTGGGATTATTGATGAAATTGTATAGGTATGGCGGAGAGAAGCCTGAGGGATTCTCTTTTTCTTTGTTTTTTCTTTGCTTTTGGTGTTTAATTGAGAGATAGAGAGAAGAGGAGCAGCCGTGCTGCCCCCTAATGAAAAGGAGATCCATACCGTGTATAAAATTGTATTTTTTGATATTGACGGCACATTAGTTAACGAAGAAAAACAAGTTCCTGCAAGTACGATAATTGCAATTCAACAATTAAAGCGGCAGGGGATCGAACCGGTTATCGCAACAGGACGAGCTCCCTACTTCATCAAGCCCTTGGCTGAGCAGCTTGGGATCGATTCCTATGTATGCTTGAACGGCGGCTATGCCGTTTATCGAGGTGAACCGCTCTACAGACGGATTATCGCCAAGAGCAGCATAGAAGCGCTGGTTAAATTGGCGGCAAAGCATAAGCATTCCCTCGTATTCGAAGGGGAACACAACTACTTCACGGATACTGATAACGACCATCCTTTTGTTGTAGGATCTATTTCCTCATTGAAGGTTGATTTGCCGGCGTATGACCCGGATTTCTGGAAAACCAACGATATTTATCAAATCTTCTTGCATATTGAAGACACGGATGAGCATTTGTACGAGGAACTGCAATCGGAATTTAAGTTGATTCGCTGGCATCAGCATGCGATAGACGTATTACCTGCAGGTGGTTCGAAAGCCCAAGGGATCGCCGCGCTTTTGGAGCTTGTTGGATTGAAGCCGGAAGATGCTGTAGCTTTTGGGGACGGCTTAAATGATATGGAGATGCTTTCGTATGTCGGATTCGGTATCGCGATGGGGAACTCTCACAAAGACTTACTACCATATGCCGATCATGTAACGACACATGTAGATGAAGATGGCATTCGAAACGGACTTATTACGGCAGGATTGCTATAGAAAAGAAACAATACATACAGGGTGAAGATAATGAGAATAGCTTTTTTTGATTCAGGGATAGGCGGTATTACTGTCTTACACGAAGCCATGAAGCAACTGCCTCATGAAGATTTTCTGTATTTTGCGGATACCCTTCATGTTCCATACGGGACGAAATCGAAGGAGGAGGTTCTTGCTTTTGTCAAAAAATCCGTAGACATGATTATCAAAGAAGAGGTCAAAGCCCTCGTCATTGCTTGCAACACAGCAACTAGTATAGCCATTGCAGAATTAAGAAAAACCTATGAGATGCCGATTATCGGCATGGAACCCGCGGTAAAGCCAGCCCTCGAAATGAATCGTTCATCAGGTAAAAGAGTGCTCGTTTTCGCTACGCCTTTAACGCTCAAGCAATCGAAATATAGAGAGCTAGTTTCTCGTATGGATGATATGGGTATGGTGGATTCGGTGCCGCTGCCGGAATTGGTTGAATTCTGTGAACAATTAAATGTGGAGGGTCAACAAATCACTGATTATTTTCATGCCAAGCTGGAGCCCTTTGACCTTAGGATGTATGGGACAGTCGTTTTAGGATGCACGCATTACCCTTTTTATAGGGGCGTTCTAAGAAAGATGCTGCCAAGTCACATCCAAATTGTTGATGGAAGCGCGGGTACTGTGAATCGGTTGATACAGCTGCTCAGGGACCGGAACCAATTACTTGGCGAGGGACAATCCAACATCAAATTCATGTGTTCCAGCAATGAGACAGCCTATATTCAGAAGATGGAAAAGGCCTTGGAAATCATTCAAGCTATTGGATAGTAAGGTTTGAGAACAAGTCAAAAAGGCATTGCCGTGCAGCCGCCGCTGCATGACAATGCCTTTTATTATGTTTAGTAGAAGGATTGCGTTAGGTTACGCTCTGATTTCAAGCAGCTCATAGCTAATGACACCCATTGGTGCATTCACACTAATCACATCACCAACTGATTTGCCCATGAGGGAAACGCCAAGTGGACTTTCATAGGAAATTTTATTTTCATTCACATCGGCTTCCTGAGTACCGACGATTTTATACTCAATTTTCTCAGCAAATTCCACATCATTGAGAATAACGGTAGAGCCAACTTGAACTTTGGATGTGCCGATATTCTTAACAACTTTAGCTTTCTTCAGCATTCTTTCAATCGTCAATATTCTGGTTTCCATGAAAGATTGGTCATTTTTGGCGGAATGGTACTCACTGTTTTCCTTGAGATCACCATAGCTAATTGCTGTTTTAATACGGCTGGCTAGTTCTTTGCGTTTGACGGTTTTGAGATCTTCAAGCTCTAATTCTAAACTACGTAATCCTTCTGGAGTTAGAATAATTTCATCATTGGACATATTTTTTGCAGCTCCTCATTCATTCGATACTAGATATACTACTAAAGTAACTGAGGCAAGTAAAGTAAGTAAGACAAGGAGAACTGTCTAACTTGATCTTTTTTTCATAAGCTGGGCTTGATGTAAGCAACTTTATAGCTATGACTGGCTTCGCCTTACAATGATCTGGAGGATAGCCCTTCTTTTTGCCATTCAATCATCCTATCATCAAAATCTCCCGAATCTCTTGCTCCGTCAAGACGGACAATGCCTCCTGGCCCGGCTGGATCACTTCATCAATCAGGTTCTTCTTTTTCTGTTGGAGCTCGTACATTTTATCTTCAACGGTGCCTTGCGCAACAAGACGGATCACCTGCACGACCTTCTTCTGTCCGATACGATGTGCACGGTCGGCTGCTTGCTGTTCCACAGCAGGGTTCCACCATAAGTCGTAGAGGATAACGGTGTCGGCACCGGTAAGGTTTAGTCCAGTACCGCCGGCTTTTAATGAGATGAGGAACAGGTCTCGCTCGCCTTCATTAAATTTGTTGCACAGCCCTACACGCTCTGCAGTTGGGGTTTTACCGTCTAAGTAGAAATACGGCACTCCTTGATAACCTAGGTCTCGTCCAATCATTCCCAGCATCGCTGTAAATTGCGAGAATATCAGCACCCGCTTGCCGGCACTTCTGCATTCTTCGATAATCTGCATGAGCTGCTCGAACTTGGCCGAGCTTCCGGCATAATCTTCGACGAACAGAGATGGGTGGCAGCACAACTGGCGAAGTCGGGTCAAGCCGGCCAGAATTTTGATCCGATGTTTATTAAAGCTGTCTTTGTTCAGATGCTTCAGTGTTTCTTGTTGTAGTTCGGCCAAATAGGCGACATACAGCTTCTTCTGCTCCGGCAGCAGCTCGGAAGCTTGTAACGACTCGATCTTCGCCGGCAGTTCCTTCAGAACGTCGGTCTTCAGCCTGCGCAGCAGAAACGGCCGGACCCGCTTGGCCACACTTTCACGGGATAAGTCATTGAAAGCTTTTCTCCCGCGGAACAATTGAGGGAACACCGCGTCAAAGATGGACCATAGTTCTTCAAGCCTGTTCTCGACTGGAGTTCCAGTAAGGGCAAAACGGTATTGGGCTTGAATCTCCTTCACCGCCTGGGCCGTCTGTGTGGTGTGGTTCTTGAACACCTGGGCCTCATCCAAAATAAGCGTATGGAACGATGGCTTCATATACAGGTCGATATCCCTACGCAAAAGCGGGTATGAGGTTATGAGGACATCCACTTGTGACGCATGTTTCAGAATCTTGCTGCGCTCTTCTCTGCTCCCATCTGCGATGACGGCCCGAATCTCTGGCGCGAATTTCTTCAGCTCATTGAGCCAATTGTAGACGAGAGAAGCGGGAGCAACGATTATCGCCGGCAGCGCCTGCTTTCTAATCTCGGGCAGTACAGAGACAATAAAAGCGATGCTTTGTATGGTTTTTCCAAGGCCCATATCGTCTGCCAAGATGCCGCCGAAATTGTACTGGGCCAGCGTCTTCAACCATTGGAAGCCATACTTCTGGTAATCCCGAAGTACAGGTTCCAGACTGGCCGGCACCGTGAAATCCAGATTATCCGGATTCCGCATGTTTTCCAGCAACTGGCGGAATGTTCTGCCCAGCTTAACGGTATTTCCTTGCCTCTCGGAATCCATCAAATAGAGCCCGCGGACTAAGGGGAGGCGGATCTCTGCTGCTTTCACGTCCTCCTTGGTAATGCCCATTTCGTTCATGATGCGAACAATTTCCTGAAACTCCACGCTTTCGAGCGGTAGTAACGCCCCATCCGGCAGCCGGTGGTATTTGCGTTTCTCCCCAAGGGATTTCAACAGATTGCGGATTTCCGATTCAGGAATACCTTCCATATCGAATTTGAATTCCAGCCAATCCGTTCGTTCATCCACATCAACCTTGACCTTCGGCGGGCCATGTCCGGTTAGAAGTCTTGTTTTCACGGCAGAGGTGGCATAAACAGTCACCAGCTTCTCCAACTGCGGAACGACGTGGTACAGAAATTCGTATTCCTCGTCTTCACTATCCATGAAATATCCCTCCTCCGTCTTAGCGAAGGGACTTTGCTCCATAAGTTCCAGAATTCGTCGCTCCTGATCTCCGTCTCGCATTAGAATGCGGTCGGTTCCGCGCCTCTGCTCATTGCCTTCTAGCGGGTTAATGACAATATCGCCGTATTGAAACTCCAGACCGGCAAGCAGTCGATCTTTCACTCGGTCCAAATACAACTTAGCCTTTAACGGCGTTCGCATAATGCGGTCGGAAATGGCCCCAGCGATATGGACACTGCCTAACTTCATCAGGCCAGGAATCACTTTTTCCATAAAAGGTTCCATTTGCTCGGACGGAATTTGAATTTGGTGCTTGCTGGAGTATTCGAGCATTTGCTTTAGCTCCGAAAGACGCTTGCACGGTTCAGCTTGCATGTGCATCAGCTTTCCTTCGGAAAGGACAACCCCATACGATTCCATAACTGTAATCTTATCCAGACCTTGGACATCCAATTGGAAGCCTTCGGCCTCTGTTTGGTCGAACTCAAAGAGGAGCGGGATGGGTTCATCGGATACACGGATTCCATCGAATGTACGGTCATTCTGCTCAAGTTTAACGGACTTAGCCTGGTTAAGCGCAGGAAGAAAGGTTCTCCATGAGAAAGGAGGAACCAGAAGCATCCGATCGCCACTCAAATGATTGACATGAACGGAGTATATAGTTGAAGTCTCATGGTACATCTGCTCATTGTGATAGATTTCGATAAGCTGCCGAATGACTGCATCATCTTCTTTTTGAAAACTATGGAGCTTAGGGTCGTAGGTAAAATGCTTTGAGAATACATAGGCTTCTCTCCGCTCAATATGATCAAGAAATTCTCTTAACCTTTGGACGATATACAGTCGTTTAGGGCCGACCTTCATCTCAATCCCGAACATGAGCTTCCGATAGCCGTATTGGAATGGTTTGCAGGTAAACTCCAGTTCTAGAACTTCTCTTGTATCGAAAAGAGGTTGTGAACGGCTTGGACGCAGCGGTTTGTTCCCGAACAAATCCAGGATATTGCTCGTCAATCTACGATCTCCCTCTGAATTTCCAGAAGGTCGGGTTGTTGTACCGCCAACTCGAGATACTTGCTGAATTGCATGAATATTCAGCAGTACGGCAGCGATATGTTCGCAGTATTTATCGTCCGGATCATACGCAGGACAGGTACAATGGGCAATAACATCCCCGTTTATATTATTTTCAACGGTCACTAGGCAGGTGCCGTTATATCCTTCGACTGTTGCTTCATAGAATGGCATTTTAGGATTTTCATTTAGGAAAGTCACTTGTCCTTCATGGTAGTAGGCTTCTCCTTTTTCATAAGAAAACCGGCCACACAACAACTTAATGACCCCATCTGTCAACTGAAAGCTCATTACCTTGATCCTTCCTTTTGAAAAATAGATATGTTCCGGAATTGTTATTTGTTGAATTCATTATACCAAACATTCGTTCTCAGGAAAAACAAGCATTCTAATCAAGAAAAAAATGCAGCCTATTTCCGAAAGGAGAATGGACTGCATGATCTTAATTCTATAAATTTCTTCCCTATATTACCAAACGTTTTAGTGTGTGTATATTAATAGATAGACAACGCTTTCGTATCCAACTATACTACTGAAAGAGGGATATTCCCTCGGTTTGTGTCGAAAAAAAACGAACTTTATTTCACGTCTAAGCTGTAATATTGAGTTTACATTAAAAAGAAAGTGTGAAACTTCATGAGAATCAACACCAAAGTCATTTATGTCACCTTTGCTATTGTTATTTTATTGCTTGTAACGAATAACACCTCTTATTATTGGTTCACGAAATCGCTCTTAACGCAAGCGTTATCTGAACGCATGGAATCGACTGCGAGTCAAATCCGCACATCCATTGAGCAATCAGAGGAAGGTTCATTTTTTGTAGAAGATTTAATCGGTGAGAATCTTCGTTCTGTCGCGCTTTTCGCCAAGAGTCAGCTAGATCCGGATATTGATAAAGTTACGAATGAACAATTAGTTCAGCTTGCCAGGCAAGCAGGTGTCGATGGTTTCTCGCTGATGAAGCGAAATGGTGATGATATTATGATAAGTAAGTCATCCGAGCCCAAAGAGCTTCAGATTACAAGTACCAAATCATTCGGTTATTGGTTTACGGCTTTTAACCAGCTTCTGGATAACCATCAAGTTACGATTGCTGAGGGGCAAAAGCTGCCTAATTTCTGGTCGGGTATCTATGATGTTCCAGCTTCAGGTTCAAGCAATGTTAGTAAGTTTGGGTACTTTTATGATGGAAGCACTAATTATTTAATATGTGTGTTCGTCAATGCGGATAAAATTCAGAAATTCAAGCAAATCGTAGGCGCGGATACGATCGTGAAGAAAACGCTCGCTTCGAATCCAGATATTTTGGAAATATCGGGACTAAACGGAGTAACTTTTGGTACAAAGCCGATTGAGTATAAAGACAGTAGTGGGGTTCCATTCATTTCCGTCTATGACCGCCCGGTTTTATTTGGTACATATAACATAACGAGTTCGAAAGATTTGGATAATTACAAGGAGTCCATACTGGAAAATAAACCAGTTAGCGTTGTGGAGAGTTGGAATGGGAAGCCCATTCTGAAAACGTTCATGTATGTACCTGTTAAGAAAAAAATGACCGAAGTTCAAAGGGAAGTTCCTTATGTGATTACCATCGTCTCGGATTATCAAACGATTCAACGCACTTTAAACAAGCAGCTCGTTCAGCTTACAGTTCTCATTGTTCTATTTACGATTTTTAGCTGTGTATTAATATATTTGGTTTTCCGATTTATTTCGAAAAGCCGAGAAACAGCTGTCCAGTCCACACAAGAAATGTACATTCAAAACGTGGATCTCATGTTTGCTACGATACGCAGTCAACGGCATGACTTTCTAAACCATGTACAAACCATGTATGCTCTGCTGTCTAAAGGGAAAAAAGAAGACCAAATGAAATACATGAAGGAATTAATTGAAGAAATCAACGAAGTGAACGATATCATTCGAATCGGGCATCCAGCTATCGCGGCTCTTATCCAAGCAAAGATTGCGCTTGCCATGAGAACCAAAATCGATTTCGATTACCATTTTACCGGCTTAGAAGGCTTGTCATTAGGTGTGAAATCCGTTGATATCGTGAAAATTATTGGGAACTTGATTGATAATGCATTTGATGAGGTCAATAAATTCCCACCAGACGAACGTGAAGTCATGGTTAACGGATGGTCGGAGTCAAACCATTTAACCATATCCGTCACCAACCCGGTTCATCCCGAGTTCCAACTTGATGATTATAACAAAATGTTCACGATTGGCTACAGCACTAAAGGTGACGGTGAGCACCAGGGGCTTGGTCTATCAGTTGTGAAAGAACGAATCGAGTATTACAAAGGGACCATCGAAGTGTCTGTAGCAGACGGCTGCATCTGTTTCCAAATATCGGTTCCGATGCAATAATCATCGTATCCAAGCTGCTTTTAGTAATTGAATCCCGATCTCCATATTCGTTATGGTTATACTACCAAAGCCCAAGTAAATCTTGGGCTTTTTGTTATTGGGTATCTCATCTTGTTGAGAGCTGTAAACACGAACCCCTTTAGCAAGGGCAAGGTCTTTTAACTTTTCTGCTGAACATGAACGATTGACCGTCAATTCAATGTGCAGTCCAGCTCCCTCGCCTTCTATTTGAACAAGAGAGCCTAGATGAGCGTGTATTAGCTTGAGCATTTTCTCATTTTTTTTCCGATACGTATTGCGCATACGCCTGATATGACGGTACCAATGTCCACGTTCCATGAACAGAGCCATGGCGAGTTGATCTATACGTGATGGGCTTGAGAGCGTGCGTTCCATAGATTGAAGATTAGGCA
The DNA here is from genome assembly GCF_030817215.1 of Paenibacillus sp. V4I3. Classification (GTDB taxonomy): domain Bacteria; phylum Bacillota; class Bacilli; order Paenibacillales; family NBRC-103111; genus Paenibacillus_E. Next base: position 6,145,462 of record NZ_JAUSZA010000001.1, on the reverse strand, counting down.
ATAGTTGATGAGGCAGCACCATATAATTCATTCGTAATGCAGGCGTGAAAGCTTTGGAGAATGTTCCGATATAAATGACCACACCATGCTGATCAAGGCCTTGAAGGGAAGGAATAGTTTTGCCAGCATGACGGAATTCCCCATCATAATCATCTTCAATAATATGGCTTTGATTGTGATATGCCCAGTGAATCAGTTCCTGCCTAATCGCATAGGATAAAGGGTTTCCTGAGGGCCGGTGGGAAGGAGTAACGTATACCGCGTCTATATTTGTGGGAATGATCTCAGCAATAGACGGATCATTTTCACTTAGCGGAAATGGGACAACCGTATACCCGTTCTGTGTAAATATATCATCGACCTGAGCAATGGCATTCTTTTCAAAAGCGACTCGTGCGGATTGTCCAATTAGTTTCGAGGCAGCTCTCTGATCTTATGCAGGAGGTATTCGGCGAGAAGGGGGCTCATGCTCGATCGGTTCTAGGAGCAAATTCATTACGAGATAATCTGCCTCTTGTCGTTGATACTATTTTTGAGATTACCTCTCAGGGGTAACAAACAAAGGGGCTGTCTTTTAGGGGCACAGAAAAACAAAAAAATGAGGTGGCAAGGTTAATTGCCTTCTCATTTTTTTGTTTTTTCTGCCGATAAAAACCACCCAGCCACTAGTAAGCAGAACGTCGATTCGTTATTTTGGGAAATCGGCGCTTGAAATCGAATGAGAGGAACTGATTTTGGGTGTTTTTCGTCCAAATAGCGCATTGACGTTCCCTCAGTAAATTCTGGTTACCACCATAGCATAGTATTTTGCAGGAAGGGGAGAGAGGAATAACATCCCAAAATGACTTTTGGACAATCTATTTTCTTTTTCCATAAAATCGTTACATTTAGTTTTCAAAAACTTATAAACGGGGTAAGGATAACTAACGAATGTAATGAATCGTGATATTTTAATTTAATCGAAAGAGGGAGCATACAATGAATATGTCAAAGTGCCGCTACAAGGAAGAGTTCAAGAAGAGTCTCATTCATTTATTTCCTCTGTTTGTGCTGTTTGCATTCATTTCTCCTGAGAAAAGTATGATGTCGATGGAAGAAATTCAACCAGGTCCAGCTTATGTGGCAGGAATGGTTATGCAAGTAAAAACCAATGATACAGAAACGATTTTATTGGTCTCCGTTCCTGACAATTTGGAAGTTCCGAGTCATCTGCTGCACCACTCTGAATTATTGGATGAGAATAATCCAATTCCTTTGAGCCATCCTGTTATTTCTCCGAGAAATCGGGGAAAAGAAGTCGAGATCCTTTTCCAATCGACGATGAAGAAGGATTTGAACGACTTCTTAGGTGTTCCTGCAGTTGGCGAGATCGTTCAGAGTTTAGCTGAGCCCGACGCTCAAGGAGCTTATCATGCGCAATTTCTGCTCAATGCCAATGGGGATTATATTGTTGCAACACATTAAAACAAAGCGCTATGACGCAAGATTTGCGGTAGTACATAAGTCCAAAAAGGGATGATTAGACTCAAAGCCAGAAGTAACCAACGGAAAACGGTCTCGCTCACTGAACCCGTGTCAATGGCTATCCATTTTGGGAGTAGACGAATCTTAAATGGAATAGGCCAGAAGAGCTGAACCCCTCTATCATTGAATAAATCGATAAACGAGTGCGACGCGTAAGAGAGGATGAATACCCAGAAATATAAAGGAGATAAGGGCATTGCAATTACGACTAAGAGTAGTAGAAAAAGCATGGAATGGGTGACAGTTCTATGCTTTACCTTCAGCAGACTCAGCAGAGCAGATAAAGGAAAAAGAACCTTCGCCATGGTAGAACCTGGCTTATCGACATCCGCTAACGTGCCTGCCAAACATCCAAGTAAAAGAGCCCCAGCTGCATCCCATGTGAAGAAACTAATATCTTGATACGTGAGAACGATTTCCGCGGAAATGAATCCGGCAATACTATGTGTTTTTTGTAACATCTTAAGCTCCTGCCCTTACATGAATTGACGATAACTGTATACTATTCGCATGCGATTCCTAAATTGAGGGGAAGCCGAAAAAATAAATGTTCCATGTCGTATTCTACCTATAAGATTGTCTGAATCCACCTTCATATTGCGTCATATGATACTCTACAATAGGACTTATTGATGCTTACTTTATGAATTGGACACAAAGACATTTTGATAAAAGTAGGAGGAGTTTTGAATGACGACACTCAATATTTCTAACTTAACATGCGAATACCGCGTCAACCCGATTGGATTGGATACGACCCAGCCTCGCTTTACTTGGCAACTAGATTCGGACTTCAATCATACGATCCAATCAGCTTATCACATCCAGGTTAGTAGGGATGAAAATTCTTTCGAACCGAGTCGTTTGGTTTGGGATTCCGGTCACATACAATCGGAACAATCTGTGCTTGTTGTTTTTGAGGGTCAACAGCTGCTGCCGCGAAACCGTTACTTTTATCGTGTCAAAGTGTGGGATCAGTCTGGTTTGCAATCGCCTTGGAGTGAAATCGCTTTCTGGGAAATGGGGCAGCTAAGCTCAGCTGATTGGACTGCAAAGTGGATTACACCTGATGCAGCTTCCATTGATCCGAACGCAGATGAAGCATTCTATTTGAGGAAGACATTCTCAGCACGTAAGGGAATTCGTAAAGCGACTATTTATGCAACGAGTCTAGGCATTTATGAGCTTGAAGTCAACGGAACTCGTGTGGGGGATTGGGAGTTTACACCCGGCTGGACCAGCTACCGCCACCGACTGCAGGTTCAGACGTATGAGGTAACTAGCCTGCTGCAGCAAGGTGAAAACCATACCATTGGCGCCGTGCTGGCAAACGGTTGGTACAAAGGTAATTTGGCTTGGAAGAATCAACGAAATATTTTTGGTGACGTTAGAGCTCTTTTCCTTCAATTATATATTGAATACATAGATGGAACCTCAGAAATTATCGTTAGTGATGATTCTTGGCGCGCTTCATTAGGACCGATTCGGATGTCTGAGCTGTACCATGGAGAAACCTATGATGCTAACTTGGAGCTTAGTGGGTGGAGCATGTCGACGTATCAGGACGATAATTGGTCCCCGGTAACGGTTCTTGATCATTCCAAAGACATCCTAGTCATGCAAGAGAATGAGCCATCACGCATTACCCAACATTTGAAGCCGATAACGGTTATTGAAACTCCTTCTGGTGAAACCGTTCTTGATTTTGGGCAAAATATGGTCGGAAAAGTGCGCATGCGATTGGAGCTGCCCGTTGGAACTCGTCTTCAGCTGCTGCATGCAGAGGTGTTGGATCAAGAAGGGAACTTCTATATTGGGAACTTGCGTCATGCGAAGCAGACGGTTACTTATATATGCAAAGGTGGCGGGGAAGAACAATATGAACCCCATTTCTCGTTTCAAGGCTTTCGATATGTCAAAGTGGTAGGCTGGCCCAAGGATGTAGCATTCGATGCAGAGCGATTCACGGGACATGTTATTCATACGGACATGGCAGCTAGCGGCACTTTTGAGTGTTCCCATCCCTTACTGAATAAACTTCAGCAAAATATTGTATGGGGACAAAGAGGCAACTTCCTGGATGTACCGACGGATTGCCCGCAGCGGGATGAGCGGCTGGGTTGGACCGGAGATGCGCAAGTATTTATTCGCACGGCAGCATTTAATTATGATGTGGCTTTATTTTTCACAAAATGGCTGCGTGACTTAAAAGCAGATCAGCATGAGAATGGTGGTGTTCCATTCGTAATCCCGGACGTACTTGATTCGAATGACCACTCTTCCTCTGCATGGGGGGATGCAGCAGTCATATGCCCATGGACGATATACCAAGTTTATGGCGATAAGCGTGTTCTGGAGCAGCAGTATGACAGCATGAAAGCGTGGATTACGTACATGCGAAGCCAAGGAGAGAATGAGTATCTGTGGAATACAGGATTTCACTTTGGTGATTGGCTGGGGCTTGATGCCAAAGAAGGCAGCTATGTAGGAGCGACCCCTAGGGATTTAATCGCGACATGCTACTATGCCTATTCGACTTCGCTCTTCGTGAAAGCTGCGGAAGTGCTGGGACGCATCGAGGATGTGGCTACGTACAGTGAGCTTTATGAGCGTATTGTTGAAGCTTTCACACAAGAATTTCTTACACCAAGCGGACGTTTGGCCGCGCATACACAGACAGCACACATACTCCCACTGATGTTCGGACTCGTGAAAGGAAGTACGCGTGATCGATTAGCAAAGACGTTAGCGGAATATGTCGTGGAGCAGAAGAATCACCTGACGACCGGTTTCGTAGGTACGCCGTATCTGTGTCATGTATTATCCGAAAATGGCTACCATGATCTGGCCGTTAAGTTAGTTCAACAAGAAGATTATCCATCATGGCTGTACGCCATTCACAAGGGAGCAACCACCATCTGGGAGCACTGGGATGGCATCAAGCCGGATGGATCATTTTGGAGTGATGATATGAACTCCTATAACCATTATGCGTATGGGTCCATTGGGGATTGGCTGTACCGCGTAGTGGCGGGTCTCGATTCCGATGATCAGCAGCCCGGATACAAACGGATTCATTTCCGTCCGCGACCCGATTCCGGCCTTGAATACGCGAAAGCATCGCTCTATTCCAGCTACGGTAAGATACGCAGTGAATGGAAGAAAGAGGCCGATGGCAGAGTCGTTTATGAGTTCCAACTACCTTCGAATACGACAGGCCATGCAACATTGAGAGGGGCGACATTAGCATTGGCATCCGTTAATGGTCAAGCAGCCCAGTCCGCATCAGGAGTCTTATCAGCAGTGGAAAGTGATGGAGAGCTGCGGTTAAAACTTGGATCAGGCACATACGCCATTACTTGTTAAGAAAGAGGATATAAGAGGCTGCACGCATCCGTGTGGCCTCTTCTTTTTGATAACTTTTTGATTTAGGAGGAAATGAGTTATAATAGAGATATAGTTGAATGAAGAAGGGGTACCCATAATGGCAGTCTTCAATGCAATGGAAACGATAGTGATGAATTTGTTTGAAGAGTTTCAAAAAAACTATGAAATGAAATGCGATTGCAATACTTGCAAAGAAGACGTGCTTGCTTTGGTTTTAAATAAAATCCCTCCGCGATATACCTCTAGTGAAAAGGGGCAGTTATTTGTGAAAGGTCTATATATCAATCCACAGCTGCAGTCCGATGTCATGCGAGAATTAATGGAAGCGGCGAATATTGTGGAACATCATCAACATCACCGAGAAGAATCCCAATCATAAGAGAATTGCCATGAAAAAGACTGGTCTCTTCACGAAGAGGCCAGTCTTTTTTTCATCATAATCGCATCAACCATTCATGGTCGCCGGTTAACTTCATAAATATGCTTGAATTGATTAAACTTATCTACGGCTTGCGCCCTTGATTTCACGCCTAATTTCTCATAAATCTTGCGTATATAATTATCTACGGTACGCTTACTCATATGCACTTCCTCGGCCATTTGCTCATTGGTTAGGCCTTGGACAATCATGGTCATCATATGTACTTCATCGTCGTCCAATGAATCAGTCTGATGCAAATTACCGCTGTCCACTCTCATTTTGTGAAAAACAGGAACGGGTATTATTGTGAAATTCTCTAACAAAAGAGTAACTAAGCTTTTAATAAGCGTACCGCTAGATTCCTTAGATATAACAGCACTAACCTCAAGTCCGATCAAATAATTGTAAAGATGGGATAATTCTATGCCCGAAAAAATAACAAGGTGGATGGCGGGATATTTCCCCTTAATGATTTTGGCAATCTCATCGCCGTATTGATCCGGAAGATTATAATCCAAAAAAACAATATTCGGTACATGCAAATCTACGAGTTCCAAGCATCGTTTGCCAGTACCAGCTATCCCTACAATCTGTATGCCCTCGATTTGCTTCAGTGTATTCGATGTCGCTTCCGCCATTAAGGGATGATCATCTACGATCAGAATCTTCGATTTCTTAATCATCTGATACTTCCTTCCTGATTTGGTAAGGGGATCCGAATGGTGAATTCACGCCGCTGTTCATCTCTTTCCTTAATTTTACCAAATTTCACAAAAAGATTGCAAATTAGATTTTATTTATCTGATTTTTGCGCCTTTTTTCGTTATACGCAAAAAAAATTGCGTACTTATGGAAAAAAATGTGGATTTGCGAAAGAAAATATTGCGCTGTTATCGGAGTCGTTTCTATATATGATAAGTATAGGTAATCTTCCAAAATTAAGTAAATAAGGAGGGAATTCATATTGAAAAACGAGCAATTTGATTGCATGTTTGATTCTGTGTTAACGGATGTTGTGAAGCAAACGTATGGCAACTTAACCTTGCCCTCCGCTGAACAAATCCAGCTTTCGATGAAGAAAATGATGGATATCATCGAAGCCAATGACGGTTGGAATTCAACGAATGAAAGATAGGAATAACTAGAATTCGATTAGCGATGATTCGCTTGTATATACAACTACAACAGTCAATTTTCTCTGAAGAGGAAATAGGCTGTTTTTTTAATTGGCCAGGTCCGTTATACTATTGTAAACGCTATCAAGGAATGAGGGGGATGAATGAAGATTCGTTTGTTAGTCCTAGGCATGACTGTATCTCTGATGCTTACTGCTTGTCAACCCAAGACAGTAACGGTCGTTCCTAAACAGCAGGTCCAGGAGCAGACGCTTTCGTGGATACATCACTTCGATGAGGAGGGTGCACGGAAATGGCTGGAGGCGGGGACACAGTTATTTACTAAACAACATCCTTCTTATGCGTTTACGTTAACGGGCGTGGATGGAGGCAATTATATGAGCTTGCTTCGCACTCGCGTGATTTCGAATAACATGCCTGATATCTATATGCTGGATAATATGGAGGCTGCTCAGGATCTTATTCATAAAGGATATGCGATGGACTTAACGGGTCAACCCTTTTTATCGCAAATCGACGAGAGGTTCCTGAATGGTGTGAAGACAGCCGATGGGAAAATATGGGCGCTTCCGATAGATGTAAATGGAGCGGGTGTCATTTACAATAAAGAAGCTTTCGCCCACGCAGGCATCCAAAGTCCGCCAACAACATGGCCGCAATTCTTGGTTGCCTGTGAGGCGCTGCAGCAGGCAGGAATTATTCCTATTGCAGCAGGCTACAAGGATAGTTGGACTCTGACTTGGGACATTGCAGCGGACCTTCTGGCTAATCAGTATGCCGCTGGACGCAACTGGTTTGCTGATATAGAAGCAGGTCGAACTTCGTTCGCTGAGGATCAAATTCACTTCAAAGACATCTTGAAACGATATGGAGAACGCTTGCGTTATGTGAACATCAAGCCGTTCGAAACCGATTGGAACCAAGCCCAAGGGCTCCTAGCTGAGGGGAAAGCCGGCATGATTATTAATGGCACGTGGACGGTTGACGGTGTTAAATCCAAGAATCCTGCGAGTAATCTAGGACTATTCGCTTTCCCTTATTCAAATAATCCCCAAGATGCCAAGTTTGGACTAAAATCAACAGGAGGGATTGTGGTCAATCCCCAATCACCTCATAAGGAAGCGGCGCTTCAAATGCTAGAACTGTTTGCCTCGAAGGAAATGGGGACCATTTTTCAGACGAAAAAGAAGGCTTTGTCTGTGATTAAAGGCTTGCCAAATGACTTTGATCCCACTTATGTAGAGCTGGATGAAACTTATATCCAAACAGGCAAAACGTATGACTGGTCGAGTCTGCCGACAGATTTTGTGAATCAGGATCTGCAAAAAGTGTTTGTAAATGCACTCACGAAATTCGTTATTGATCGTAACCACAATGTGGATAACTGTATTCAAGAGCTGGATCAAGCATTCGATCGGATTCGCAAACCATCCAAATGACAGCAAGGAGATCTGCGTATGACAGCCACCCCGTGGAACTTAAATCGGGTCAAGGACTTTCGCATCCGTACGAAAATATTTCTATCTAATATGATTCTTATTTTGTTCATTTCATCGGCGATTGGTGGAGCTGCCATCTATGCCTCTACGAAATTCATTGAATCAAATACAAGAGACCTCTCGATGCAGGTCATTCATCAAGTTTCCGACAATATTGAAATTAGAGCGAAGGAAGCATTCACTTCCTCCGTTTACGTCCTTAGTGACAGTAATATTCGGCAAATTGCTGCTGAACAAGGTGAACAAGTTACTGGTGACAATTATCCAGCTTTCCGCAGCCGTATGGAGTTCCTGCTGGCTCAGTACGGAAATGGAAATCCCTATATGAATGCCATCATGATTCAAACACATAAGGGACAGGTGTACTGGTGGGAAAATAAAAAAGGCTTGGATCATACACTAAATCATGAAGAAGTAACCGTGATGACAAGCAAATCTTCTGATTATTTGAAAAATCATGAACTAAGCATCAGCTGGTCGCCTTCTCTGAGAAAGCAAAAAGAAGTGTTCCTTATCAGAGATTTCGTTGATCTGAGTCAAATAGATCGTAGTCTTGGCACGATTGTAATCAGTATCGATTCGGATTATTTCTTATCCCTGGGGAGCAATAGCTCAATCATTAAGCAAAATAATGTTGCGATTCTCAATCCTTTGAACGAACTGCTAGCTGGTGGCGGAACTCCTGGCATGGATAATCTCATCTCAAGGAGCTTAAGTTATACGCTTATGGAGAATGATTCCTCTATGGCCATTGTCGATAATGCTGGGGGAGGGAGTCATTTATTCGTCCAAGAACGAACCTCAACGCTGGGCTGGCGGGTGCTTTGTTTTATTCCGATGTCTGAGCTTCTGTCCAATACACGCGTGTTAGTTTTTGTGATTGCTCTCGTTTCGCTGTTTGCCGTTCTGATATCTACCGGAATTGCTGTATTACTTTCGAACTCTACGACACGAAATATCAAAATCTTGGAGCAAACGATGCGCCGAGTCGAAGATGGCAATTTCGATGTTCGAATTATTCCGCTTGGGCGAGATGAGATCGGGAGCTTATCGATACGGTTCAATTTTATGCTGTCTCGGATTAATGATTTAATAAACACGGTGTATAAAGAGCAAATTGCCAAACAACAGGCTGAATTTACCGTCCTCATGAGTCAGATTAATCCTCATTTCCTTTATAACACGTTAGGCACTGTGAAATGGTACGCTCGCATGAACCATCAAGCCGAGATTGAGCGAATGGTCACCTCAGTTATTGAATTATTGAAATCCTCGGTACGACGTGTTGGCGAATTTCACAGCTTGGAGCAAGAGATTAACCAATTAAAAAACTATATTTATATTCAAAAAATTGGTTATGGCGATGCCTTTCACATGGACTATGAAGTGGATGAATGGTTGATGGAAAGCGAGGTGCCTTATTTCATTCTTCAGCCGCTTGTCGAGAATGCGATTCTTCACGGCATCGAAATGTCCAAGGGGAGTGGACGTATTGTACTTTATGCACGCATAGAAGAGAAGCAGCTCCTACTCATTGTCGAAGATAACGGAATAGGGATGGAAGCTAAACAAGCGCTTAATCTATTGAACACAGCAACACGTAAAGAATCGGTTCCCGGAGTGACGAGTATTGGGATTCACAATGTGAATGAACGCATTCAGCTGTATTATGGGGAGAAATATGGCCTTAGCTACGAAAGTGCACCCGGATTAGGTACGAAAGCTATTGTTCGAATTCCGCATAGAACGCATCGTCAAAGGAGGAATGAGCATGTTGAACGCCATGATCGTTGAAGATAATGCGATATATCGGTATGCAATTAAAACGATCATTCGGTGGGAAGATTATGGTTTCCAAATTGTATGCGAAGCTCTCAATGGCGTGCATGCACTTGATCTTCTGCAGCATCAGCAGGTTGATCTCATTGTGACGGACATTTCGATGCCCGAAATGAACGGCATTGATCTTATCCAACAGGTAAAACAAAAGGATGAATCCATCAAAATTGTGGCACTCAGTTCTTTCGATGATTTCCGATTCGTGAAGGAAGCCCTCAAGCTTGGGGCAGAGGATTATTTGTTAAAGCATGACCTCGAACCTAATGCGTTACAACAGCTATTACAACAAATGAGTGGCAAGATTATGGAGGATCATAGGCGAAAAAAACAAGCTAGTATTCGTGATGCCAGCTTTGAAGAGGTGCGCTGCCTATTGGGGCGTAAACTTCTCTTAGGCGAGTTGAAACGAGCGGAGGACATCGAAGATCAAGCGAGCGCCGTTCATTTTCCCATTCATGGAGGTCCCACGGCAGTCGTTGTGATCGATGCTAGCTTTAAAGTCCTTACGGATGGTTCCAAGGAAGAACAGACAGCGTACTCAAACATGGTTATCCCGATTTCGGAGCGGAGAATTGCGGTTATTATCTATTTTCCGCATGAGAAGAGTGAACACAAATGTATGGAGGAGACACTCCGGCAAGCGTCGCAGCTGTACACTCGGATGAAAAAGGTAGACACTGTAACAATGGGAATTAGCTCGATCGGCTACGGATTGAAGGATTGGGCAGTGCTATATAAGCAAGCTGAAACAGCCTTAGATCAATATATTTATGAAGGAACGGGTCAACTCTATGCTTATACGTCCCTTCAGATTAATGACAAGGTTGGCACGCTGGCCGGAATCACGATTCAGCCTCTGGTTGCAGCGATGAAAAGTGGTCTATTGACGGATGTTGAAATGCAAACTGAGCTTTTGGTTCAAAGCCTCATTCAAAGGAAGCCGCCTATATCAGAGCTACGCAATCTGCTGGCAGAGTTAATGATGCAGCTGAAAACATTGGCTAAGGAGAGGAACAGGTTCTCTGAACAGTTTGAACATGATTATAAACAGGTTAGTCAGGCGATAGAAGCCCTTCAGCCTCTGCAGCAAGTGAAGCCGTTATTTCTAAATTTGAATAAGCAAATCGCTGGGAATAAGGCAGAGCATACGATGATGCGGAAGGAAATCCAAGGAGCAATCTCCTATATGGAAGAGCACTATGCCGAAGACATCACGGTGGCAAGGCTGGCAGATGTTCTCCATTTGAGCGCGAATTACCTATCTAATCTATTTAAAAGCGAGACGGGGATGCGGATTGTCGAATTTATGAATCGATGCCGGATTCAGAAAGCGAAACAGCTGCTTCAAGACCCTGCATGGAAAGTATATGAAGTCGCTGAGAAAACAGGATTTCAAGAAACTTCCTACTTTTGCAAAGTATTTAAAGAGCTGGAAGGGAAAACAGTCAAGGAGTTTAGGCGCAATGGCTAATTGTTCAAGATGAATGATCGTAAATTCTGTGAATTATATAAGAAATCAGTGTTATATCGAATGCAAGGGGCTGCGAATTTGGATAAAATTCGTAGCTTTTTTTTGTTTTGCGTGAGGCTGCATCTTCGTAGTTTTGTTATATAACTTGATGTTTCTTTCAATGTAAGCGCTTTTAAAACAACTTATACTAACTTCATGAAGAACGCTGCTAGACATTCCTAGCGGATGAAACGGGTTTCATAAATGAATGAGGGTAGATCAAGGAGGTCAGTCATTGTATTTATCAAAAAGTGAAGAAGCTGTGATTCAATTATCGTCGGAAGCACTGCGGTTAGATGGAAAATCAGAAATTATACTTTGTGCCTCCTTATTTTATTTTCGATTACCACGCGGTTTATGGAAAGAGAGACTAAATAAAGTTAAAGCCTTTGGATATAACGCTATTGATGTGTACTTTCCTTGGAATCATCATGAGACCGAGGAGGGAACTTGGGATTTTGCCGGAGAGAAGGATGTGGCTCAGTTTTTACAGGATGTCGCAGATGCAGGTCTATGGGTGATTGCACGGCCAGGTCCGTATATTTGCTCGGAATGGGATGGGGGAGCACTCCCTGCTTATCTTTTCGTGAAAGAAAATCTTCGCATAAGGGATAACGATCCTGCCTTCTTGCGGCATGTGGCCAGGTGGTATGAACAGATTCTTCCCATCTTGAAGAAATATGAAGCGGGTCAGGGTGGCACCATCATTGCTGTCCAATTAGACAACGAGCTTGATTTCTATCCTTGCTCTGATCCCAAAGGGTATATCTCGGCGCTAAGAGATTTAGCTTTGCAGCATGGAATAACTGTCCCGCTCATTGCTTGCGCTGGACAAGGCGGCTTGTATGAGGCTTCTGGTTTTGCTGAAGGCGTGGTACCAACATGTAACTTCTATCCAAATGACCAAGACCCTGCTTTCGAAGAAAAGGTGCTCTTCTACAGAGAGGAATTGGCTCGTCGGGGGCTGCCCTTACTCGTCACGGAGACGAATCGCTCACACTTCCTGCTTCGCAGATTGTTATCGGCAGGTGCGAAGCTGCTCGGTCCCTACTTGCAGGCTTCAGGAACGAATTTTGGCTTTACTAATGCGGCTAACAATTGGGGAAATCCTCTTTCTTTTCTTACCTCAGATTATGATTTCCATGGGATGATAACTCCTGAAGGACACATTCGAGAGGAAGCTTATGAAGGAAGAATGCTGCATCGTGTGATTCAAACATATGGCGCTTCCTTGGCGGAGGCGAAGCCTGAGCTCACGAGAAGTGCCTCATCCCCTTATCGGTTAACGTTAAAGCAAGGTGGCGAGCTGCTCTTCCTATGCCAAGTAAACGAGCAAGATGAAGGCGCTTACTTTCACGGGGCAGAAGAGGTCATACCCCGTTATACGACACTTGTCGCCAAAGCAAACCGCTGCCCCATTCTTCCCGTGCAAGTGCCCTTGCAGACTTGGGGCATCGCTGAAGGGACACTTGCCTATGCAACTGCAGAACTGCTGCTGGTGAAGCAGCTTGAACAGCACACAATGTTCGTGTTTCATACGGATGGTGAAGGCGAAATTCGTCTCTGCTTTAACACGGAGGTGCAGACGGAGGCTGGCACGATGAGGTTACACGATGCCGAAGCAGAAGATCAGGTAACGGTATCTTTTCAATCGAGCGAGCAAGAGAGAACAGCTCGGATTCACTTGTTAAACGGTCACGTTATCGAATTGATCGGGATGAGTCGTTCACGTGCTTTGCTGCTAGAAAATATGGATGATGAAGGCGGGCTGCATGTTGGCGAATGGGTAGAACGAATCTCGGAAAGCCGCGAAGTTGAACTCAGCTGGTCACAAAGCTTAGTGAATCCCTTGGATACACTTGGGGATGAATGCTTATCGATCGGAGATACCGCCGATTATCTGGAGAAGCATGGTGTTTACCGAGGTTTCGCCTGGTACACCTCGCAATTATCACTACCGCTGGAGAGCACCTGTCTAGGTATTATCGTTCAGCAGGCAAGTGATGTCGTTTCCATCTATACCGGTGAAACGTACCTTGGTACAGCAACACCGGGTGGAGGAAGTCACTTCCTTCCGATTCCTTCCGGCGCACGTGTAGAGCCAAATCTGGTTGCTCGTGTCGAGATTTGGGGACATACCAATTTCCATGATACGAATTTGCCGGGTCTGCACTTAAATGCCCTGAAAGGGCTAACGGGCATTGTTGGGGTAACGTCGGTTAGGGAAATAAACCAAAACTGGCGATTCAAACTTATGCAATGCGGAGAAGACAAGGACGATTACGCAGCATCAGATTATGACGATCGACAATGGCCGATTGTGAGTGTTGGAGGATGGCTCTCCGCAGAGCAGCCCGCCCATCAATGCTACCGCAAACAAGTAGAGCTGACGAAAGAAGCGGATACGTGGATTCTGTATACGCCTGGTAATTTCTCTCACGCCTATGCTTACGTGAACGGGCACGCACTCGGTCAAGTGAATCCGCTCAATCCTTATCTTGATCTTACGCCTTATGTAAAGGCGGGAGATACGGCAACGTTAACGCTATTTCTGGATAAAACGTATGGTTCCCTTAGCGGAAATATACGTCTATATGAAGGAACCGCCGCTAAACAGTGGACATTATCCTCTTGTCAGGAGAATGGCTTACTGCAGCATGCCAAAGAATCAAACGTTGAGGCTCTCTCGATAGAAGGAGAAATCTCCTTGAAACCGGGTACCCTGTCATGGCTGTATGGTGACCTTCGTGATGATAACCAAGGATTAGGCTGGAGGGTCTATGTCAAAGGCAGCAATATGAAGCTGACCGTGTTCTTCAACGGACACCTAGTTGGCCGCCTGTGGACGCAAGGCGGTGCCAACAGACCGACATTCCGTGGCGGCAGCGATGAATCCTTTTATTTACCGGGACCGTGGTTTCAGGGTGGCGAATCGGGCAATGAAATAGCCATCTTACTGGAGGCGGTATCGGCCTCTGAAGATGCCTTGCTGGAGCCTCTGCGCTTTGTACCTGTATTCGAAAATTAATTTGGAAGGAGCGCGCGCATGAAAACTGCTATCTCAGCAAGCTCATTAGAAGGGGCGCCTATTGCTGTCAAAAAGCGTGTAACCCCACTGCGCAGATTTTGGTCGTATCGAACGTTAATCCTCATGTGTGTTCCTGCGATTTTATTTTTCTTAGTCATGTCTTACCTTCCAATGCCAGGGCTTTATCTCGCATTCATTAATTATAACTATTCAGCGGGGATCTTCGGCAGTCAGTTCGTTGGGTTTGACAACTTCAAATTTCTAGTGACCTCTGGGGCACTTTGGAAATTAACATTTAATACGATTGCTTACAACTTAGCTTTTATTATATTTGGAAATACCTTGCAGATTGGTATTGCTATTTTGCTGAACGAGCTTCGTAAAAAGTGGTTTAAGAAGCTTTCACAATCACTGATGTTCTTGCCATTTTTCATCTCTTTCGTGCTTGTTGGCCTTATTGCCTATAACATTCTCAGTTACGACTTTGGACTGCTCAATGGGATTCTCAAATCGATCGGTTGGGAGCCGCTTAAAACGTACTCGAATCCAACGATCTGGCCTTTTATCATCGTTATTACGTTTCTTTGGCAGTCGACAGGGTACGGCTCCATCGTCTATTTCGCTGCGATAATGGGATTGGACTCGGAGATTGTAGAAGCCGCTGAAATTGATGGCGCGAATGCCCTGCAGCGAATTCGCTACATCGTGCTTCCTTGGCTGAAGCCAACTTTCATTATTTTGCTGCTGTTCTCACTCGGCGGCATTCTCCGAGGGAACTTTGGATTGTTCTATAACTTGGTCGGAGCCAACAATACAGCCCTTTTTGATGCGACAGATATTATTGAAACGTTCGTGTTCCGCTCTTTGATGAACAACTTTAACTTTTCTCTAGGAAGCGCTGTCAGTCTTTATCAGTCGGTGTTTGGCTTCTTTATTGTCATCACAGCCAATTGGCTGGTTAAGAAAGTTTCGCCTGAAAACACGCTGTTCTAATTTCAACATGCAAGTGTTCGTCACTTAAGATCGGTTAGGAGGGACATACGTGGAACAAGTCATCGCACGTCAAAGGGGAACTGATTTCTCCTCGGTTGCCATTCGGCTATTCGGCTACTTCTTTATTGGTCTATTTGCAATCTTCTGTTTAGCGCCTTTTCTTCTTGTCCTTGGAACTTCGTTCACAGCAGAGAAATCGATCACTTTACACGGCTACAATTTATGGCCCAGAGAGTTTAGTACTTTTGCTTATAAAATTGTATTCGAGAATCCGGGAGTCATTATTGGCTCCTATGGGGTTACGCTTGGCATTACGATGATTGGAACAACCATTGGGCTGTTTATCGTAGCCATGACGGGTTATTCCTTACAGCGTCCTGATTTTCCTTATCGCAATCGGATTTCCTTCTTCATTTACTTTACAACCTTGTTTCAAGGCGGGGTTGTCCCCTTTTACTTAATCATGACGCAATGGCTGCATCTGAAGGATAACTATTTGGCTGTCCTGCTGCCCGGACTGATGAGCCCTTTTCTCATTATTATGATGAAAAGCTTCGTAAGGTCCATCCCGCATGCGATTACGGAATCGGCCAAAATGGATGGGGCGGGTGATTTCAAGATTTTCACTCAGCTTATCCTGCCAATGACGACGCCGGCACTAGCAACCATCGGTTTATTCATCGCACTTGGCTACTGGAATGAATGGTACAATGCAATGCTGTTCCTATCACCCGATTTAAAGTATAGGCCGCTTCAATTGTTCCTTTATAACGTTGTAACAAGTGCCGACTTTATTAAAAACTCATCGGTCTCCTCCAATGTACAGCCTAGGGATATGCCGCTGGAGTCCATGAAGATGGCTACCGCTGTAGTTGCAACGGGACCGGTCATTCTATTTTATCCGATGGTGCAGAAATATTTCATCAAAGGTATTACCGTTGGTGCTGTAAAAGGCTGACGTAAACCATATACCAAAATGATTATGGGGAGGCAAATCCGTATGTTCAAGAGAAAAAAGAAAGCACTTAGTGTAGCTCTGGTAGCGACGCTTGCTGTAAGCTTGACGGCGTGCACCACACCTAGCAGTACAGGAACTAGCTCCACGGATAAAGCGGCAGCGACTGCTGCGGCAACGGGGACAGCAGCACCATCTGGGAAAATTGACACCTCCGAGTTCCAAACGATTTCGTACGTGATGTTGGGGGATAAACCGAAGAATGGTCAATTTGAAAAGGTGATGGAAAAGGTCAACGCCATTTTGAAGCAAAAAGCAAATGCGAAACTCGAAATTAAATGGGTTGAATGGGCCGATTGGCAAACCAAATATAATCTATTGCTAGCCTCTGGAGAACCCGTTGACTTGATCACGGTTGCAACAGATTGGTTGGATACGTGGCAGAATGCACAAAAAGGTGCTTTTCAGCCGCTGGATAAGCTGCTTCCTGTGTATGCGCCGTTAACTTGGAAGGAAGTACCGCCAGAGAACTGGGCTGAGACGAAGTACAAGAATCAGATCATGCTCATTCCTGAAGATCATTACACGCAGTGGGTTAATCACGGTTTCTTATATCGTGGCGATTGGGCCAAAGAGTTTGGGATCACAGCGCCAATTACAGATTGGAAGTCGATGGAGACCTATTTCCAAGGTGTCAAGGATAAGAAACCAGGCGTTGTTCCTTGGGATGCGAATGGTACGGCTGCAGGTAATATTGGCGGCTACATCAATTCCTACACAGATGCGATTGAACTTCCGATCAGTACAGGCCTCTTCGGTCTAGTCTACGGTAAATCATATGATGAGAAGTATAAAGCCTACAGCCCTGTTCTCGATGATACCTTCGTGAATTTTGCCAAACTCATGAAAGATTGGGGCGACAAAGGCTTCTGGCGCGAGGATGTGCTGAACTATAAGGGCGATAACCGTTCTGAGCTTGAGGCTGGTAAGTCAAGCGTTGATCAGCATCACACACAAACCTTCCTTGGTGAACGTATCAAAATGGATAAATTGCAGCCGGGCTCGGATCTCCAGTTCTTCCCATTCTCGGCTACACGCAACAATCTCGTATCCATGTCGATTACACACGGCGGAACTTCCATTGGTGCGAAAAGCAAGCATCCGGAACGCGCTCTGATGGTCTACGAGCTGATTCGTCAAGACCCGGAAGTGTATCGATTGATGAATTACGGCTTGGAAGGCGTACAGTACGTCGTCAAGGATGGCAAACGTTTCCGTCCAGATGGCTATGATGTGCAAAGAGACGATTTCTACTCCAATTTCTGGGGTGGACGCATCGATAAGAATGAAATTCCAGACGGTAATGATTGGTCAGGAAAAGGCGCACTTTATGCGTCCTATGACAAAATCAAGAAGCCATTTCCGTATGGCCGATTCGTTTTCGATAAGGGACCTGTGTCCAATGAGCTGACAGCGGTTACCCAAGTTGTGGGACAAATGGGACCTGCGATTCTTTATGGCAAAGCGGGTGACCCTGTCAAAGCGGTTGATGATTTCCGTGCGAAGCTGAAAACAGCAGGTTTTGATAAACTGATGGCTGAAGTCCAAAAACAATTGGATGCCTTCAAAGTAACTGTAGAGAGCAGCAAATAAGGATTAAGATATCGAAGGTCTGTTTCTGAACAGGCCTTCGATCTTTTACATTTTACGAAACGGGGAGTGTATTCTTGGAATCTATAACCGTCTATGATATTGCCCGAGAAGCGAACGTCTCCGTCGCGACGGTTTCCCGTGTTCTCAATGATACCGCACCCGTTCGAACGTCAACAAGGCAGAAGATAATGGCGATTATCGAAAAGCATAAGTTTCAGCCTAATGCGTTGGCACGCAGTCTGGTGAATAAGAAAACGGGTATGATTGGCGTGTTATTCCCAGATAGCAGCAACATGTTTTTCCCTGAGGTGTTCGGAGGGGCAGAGAGAGCTGCGATGAAGCTGGGATTTACACTCTTTCTATGTAATACATTCAGCAACTTTAGCAGAGAATCAGAATATTTAAATCTGCTTTGCGAAAGGCAGGTGGAAGGACTCATTTTCATGGGTGGACGTATAAATTCGCGTCATTGCCCCGAGTTGCTCGTCCAGGAAGTCATGGATATCCAGAAGAGAATTCCAATTGTCTTGATTAATGGCAGCCTTCCGGGTCATCCTTGTCATCGGGTGAAAACGGACGAATATGTGGGTACCCAGCTCATTATGCAGCACCTTATTGATCGCGGGCATCGAAGCATCGGCTTCTTGGGGGGAAGCGCTGACACGACAACAACGATGGAAAAGCTGCAAGCCTACAAAAGCACGCTAGGAGCGAATGATCTCTCTTTTCGCAAACAAATCGTACGCTTGGGAGACTTCTCTATGGAATGTGGCCGCAAACTGATGGATCAGTTCCTTACCATGCCAAATTGTCCAACGGCCTTTCTTTGTATTAACGATTATGTGGCCATTGGTGCTATGAAAGCGGTTATTTCACGCGGGCTGCGGATTCCTGAAGATATCGCGATTGCAGGATTTGATGACTCGCAATTGTCCTACGCTATGAATCCCGAGCTCACAACCGTTTCGCAGCATAGTGAACAGCTTGGCAGCCATGCGATAGCCATTTTATCGAAACTGATTCAGAAGGAAAAGGTGAAGAAGCTGACGGTTCTGGAGCCTAAGCTCATTGTTAGGCAGAGTACATAAGACACCCATTAAATTAGATTTGGCTAGTTTCAAAGATTAGACGAATCCTATACAATATAACCGACAGGTATTGCCTGACGGTAGATTGTATAGGGTTTTTTCAGTTTTTGATAAGTAGGGGGCAAACGATGCAGTTTTTACAAAAATATATAACCATGCCTTGGTTTCGTAATCAACGAATTCGCTATAAAATTATCATGATTTATTTTCCGCTTATCTTCGTGCCTTTATTTGTACTAGGTTTTGTCTCGAATCAGGTGTACACGAATGCAATTGTCAAAAAGACGATTAAAAATGTTTCGGATAACTCGTCCCTGATTATTACGCGCATCACGGGCATGTTAACGAATGTAGAAAGCTGCGCCAATATGCTGACGATCAATCTCAACAAATTGATCGTGGAAGACCCGCAATCCCAGGGGGCAGCGGAAACGAGCTTACAGATGTACACGCAGATTACGAATCAGTTGAGCTTTGCCCTGCTTGTATTTCCCGATGTCCAATCGGCTGCGTTTATAGATGCGAATGGTCGGGTTTTTGGATCTAATCTCCTTATGGAACGCAACCGGGAGTTGATCGCGAGCAGTGAAATGCTTAAACAGGTTGACGCCTCCATAGGCAATAAAAATATTTGGTTTCCCATGCAGCAGCGTAATTACTTGACCCCTGATTCGCAAGAAATTGTCATGACGCTGGGTAAGCGGATTGTAAATATTTATACGGGACAACAGCTCGGTATGCTCGTACTGAATATCAAAGAAAGCTCCTTATCTGCGATTTATCAGAAAATCGGCTCCATCCAGGATGGCAGCTATTTTATTGTGAATGAGGGAGGTGTGGTTATTTCATCGCAGCATCCTGAGGATTTACTTCAGGAAGTTGCCGATCCAACGATGAAAAACTGGATTACTTCCAGTAAGGATACGTCGGATTTAACCTCTTTTCAACATGAGAAAACGCTTGTAGTAAGCTCCGATGTTCCAAGCTTTGGGTGGAAGCTTATCTCGATGGCTCCCCTAGAATCTTTAACCGCGGATACGCGTAAAATCACTATCCTTATTGTGCTTATTGGTTTGATCTGTTTATTTTTTGCTTTGCTTGGAGCGGGTATGCTTTCGCAGTTCATTGCCAAACCAATTATGGGGCTAACCAAACATATGAAGAAGGTCAAAGAAGGCAATCTGGACATTGAATTCCAGGTGAATTCAGAGGATGAGATTGGTTTATTGGCCTCTGGCTTCAATGCCATGATAAGGCGAGTTCAAGAGCTGCTGACGAATATTAATTTCGAGCAAAAGAAGAAGCGTGAATACGAGCTAGCGCTTATTCAGGCGCAAATTAAACCGCATTTTCTGTATAACACCTTAGATGTTATTTACACCTTGTCAGAAATGGGACGAACACGGGATGTACAGCGAACAACCAAAGCGTTGGCCGATTTCTATCGCGCAGCTCTGAGTAAAGGAAGAGAGACGATAACGATTGAAGAAGAAGTCCGCAATGTGAAGGATTATTTATCCATTCAGCGAATCCGTTATTCCGATGTGTTTACCTTTGAATTTGATATCCGGAGTGAGGTGCTCGGCGGTCTTATTCCGAAATTAACCATTCAACCTCTCGTTGAAAATGCGATCTACCATGGTCTTAAAACGAAAGGGAGCCTAGGTCTTTTGAAAGTAACAGGTGAAATTGTGGAGGGTAAAATCAAGATTATCGTCAGCGATGACGGTGTTGGCATGCTGCCGCAGCGGCTTGAGGCTCTTGTGAAGAAGCCGGAATCTCCGGAGCAAGCTGTTGGCTATGGGTTAAGGAACGTGAATGACCGTATACAGCTTTATTTTGGCGATGAGTATGGGTTACAAATTGAAAGTCAACTGGGACAGGGCACAGAAGTAACACTATGGCTCCCTTTTCAAAGTGAGGAAGGTTAAGATATGCAGAAAATATTAATTGTTGATGATGAATCCATTTTCCGAGAATACTTGCGTACGGCATTAAATTGGGAAGCTTATGGATTTGAAATATGCGCAGAAGCCAAAAATGGGGTCGAAGCGTTGGAACAAATAGACGTGCATCGTCCTGATATTGCCCTTGTGGATATTACCATGCCGTTTATGGATGGACTCGCGCTGACGGAGCAATTGAAGCAGCGATATCCAGCTACAAGCGTGGTGCTGATTACGGGCCATAACGAATTTGATTATGCTCGAAAGGCGCTTAAGCTTGGCGTTGAAGATTACATTCTGAAGCCGTTTTCGAAGGATGAATTGGTGCTGACGCTGCTTAAGCTTCAGAAAGAGCATCAGAAGGCACAAGAAGAGAAGTCGACATTGAAAGAAAATCAGCTTTTGATGAAGGAGAGCTTTCTTAATCATTTGCTAAGTGGTGATTTCAACCATGCCAATGAGGACACCAGTACAAGACTTCAGCAATTTGGGGAGTCCTTCGATTCCCTGTGCTTTGTGGTGGCGTGCATTGAGATTGATAACATGGATCTCAAATGGAACAAAGTGAGTGAACGTTTACTTTGGAAATATGCGGTGACGAACATTCTGAACGAGGCGCTGGAGGAAACGGAAAATCACTTGATTTTCAATGGGCCTGAGGGGCGCATTATTTGCTTGGTAGAGCACCAAGGGGATGGTGAGCTGGAAACACCTGCGTTAGGCGGTTATGAGAAATTATGTTTCCTGATCAAGAAATATTTGAAATTTACGATCACGGTCGGTGTTGGTCGAAGTCAAACCGGCTATCAGGGGATCCGTACTTCCTATTTGGAGGCGCTTGAAGCCTTGCAAAATAAGTTTGTGCTGGGGAATGATCGTGTTATCGCTTACGGATCAGGAGCTTTGGAATCAGGGACTCAAGCCTTCTATCCCACAGAAGTGAATGAAGAGCTGCTCGTTCAATTGCGTATGCAAAATGGGGAAAAGGTAGATGCTAAATTGGAGGAGATTTTCCAATCGATTCGAGAGCAGCGGTTATCCTTAGATTACACCTATGTCATAAGCATGGGACTTATTTCTATTTGTCTGTCTTATGTAACAGAAACGGGGCATCCGATTGAGGACTGCTTCGGGGAAGCCTTTTTTCCCTATAGTGAAATCAAACGTTTGGAATCCATTGATGCTACATCCATGTGGATCAAGGAATTGTTCAATAAAGCGATCCTTTATACAGGTAAGCACCGGAAGACCCGGTCGTCGAAAATTGCCCAATCCGCCAAAGAATATATCGAGCTTCATTACGGGGATCCCGAGCTGCAATTGGATCAAATTGCCCAGCAGGTGTTTATCAATCCTAGCTATCTCCGGGCTGTTTTCAAGAAAGAAATCGGCATGACGGTGACAGACTATGTTACGCATGTTCGTATGCATAAAGCGAAGGATTTACTCGGTAAAGGGAACATACGCCTTTCGGATATTGCCGAACAAATCGGCTTTAACGATCCTAGTTACTTTAGTAAAAGTTTCAAGAAATTTTTTGGTTATTCGCCTAGTGTGTATGAGAATAACCGCTTATAACGAAATTACCTAAATGTGCGGATTTTACAAGAACCCCTCGATTATTCCATTATCATAAGGGGTTTTTCCTTTTATACTCAGGTTGTAAAGAAGAGAAAGCACATGATGCCTGGGAGGTCCAACAAATGAAAAAAATGGGAGTCACTCTCGTAAGCTTGCTCGCGGCTATTAGCCTTGCAGCTTGCGGAACCACAAACACAACAAAAGATGCTGGTGCAACTAGCGCGCCAACGGCGGCAGCAACAGCAGCAGCCGTGAAGACGGATGCAAAGCCGGTCAAACTTAGAATTTATGCCCAGTACGCAGATGAAGATACGAAAACACCTTATGACTATGCGGTTGCGGAATTGAAAAAGGAAATGCCGAATGTTGAGCTAGAGCTCGATATTCAAGCGCAGGATGATGGCCAGAAGCTTAAGACTTATGCAGCTACAGGCAATCTGCCAGACATTTTCGGAGCAGGATTAGACATTATCGATACGTTTAAGAAATCCAATAATATTCTAGTTTTGGATGAGTACGTAACTAAATTTGGCTACAAAGACAAAATGCAGCCAAGCGCAATGAATACGCTGCTTACAGATGATGGTCATACTTACGCTTTCCCTTACGCTGGTAACGAGGTAGCTCTTCTTTATTACAACAAAGATTTGTTCCAACAAAATGGTGTGAAAGTGCCAACTACCTATGATGAAATGATGACGGCGGTTAAAACTTTCAATGGGAAAGGCATTACGCCACTTTCCATCTTCGCTAAAGAAAAATGGCCTTGCGTAGCCCTTTATGACATGTTCGTTTCACGCGCTGAACCAGCTGGTGTGACGAAGCTTGATAAAGGTCTTGCTAAAGCAGATGATGCTGCTTACAAAACAGCTGCAGAGAAAATCATCGAGCTGGTTAAAGCAGGCATGCTGCCAAAAGGCGCTACGAACTTGAACTACGATCAAGCAGCGGCGCTTTACCATGAAGGTAAAGCAGCGATGTTCATTAACGGTCAGTGGGAAATCGAAGCGGCTACGAAAGCGCTTGGTGACAAAGCGGGCTACATGTACCTTCCAGCTGCAGATGCAGCAGCCTATGAAAAAGGTAAAACAGCATTCAGCGGCAGCGGCGGTCCTGGTGGATATGCGGTATCTGCAAACACCAAGGATAAAGAGCTTGCAGCAAAAGTGGCATCCTTTATTTCCTTGAAGTATGCGGAGTACAAGTTCACAAACCGCAGCAATCCAATCGTAGCTACCAAAGTAGATAAGCCGATTGTGAAACAGTTCCCTCCTATGATGGAGCAGTTATCCAAAGATATTCCGAAAATGACGAGCACAACAGCTTTCTCATGGGGATTGTCGAATCCTAAGTTCAAAGCAGCGCTTGAAGATGCCACGCAAAACCTGATGACAGGTAATTATACAGCGGATCAATTCGTGAAAGATTTGAATAAAGCGGCAGTAACAGCGAAATAACCGAAGTTTCTATGGAAAAGGAGACTCACACTGGATCGCTCTGAGCCGGTGTGAGTTTTCTACTAAAAAAGGGAAGTGATGACATGCGCAAATTCATGGGAAATAAGGCGGCTATTATGCTTTTCACACTGCCGGCACTCCTTTTGTATACAGTTATTGTGTTTTATCCGATTTTGCAAACCTTCTATCGCAGCACATTCGAATGGGATGGATTAAGCGAAGGCACTTTTATTTTTCTGGATAACTACATTCGATTGTTTCAAGATAGTATTTTCTACACATCGCTTTACAACGGTTTCGTTTTTGCCTGTATTTTGGCTGTCGTGCAAATCGGGATCGGCTCCGTACTTGCTTTTGCCGTCGCAGAAGGGTTCAGAGGAAGCAAGTTTCTAAGAATTAGCTACTTCATTCCTGTGGTTCTTTCCATTACAGTAGTATGTCAGCTGTGGTTAGCGATGTATAACAGTGAGTATGGCTTGATTAATAAAGTCTTTGAAGCGCTCGGCATCACGTATCGTCAGGATTGGCTGACGAACAACAAAACAGCGATTTTCGCCATTGCGTTCGTGAATGCTTGGCAGTACATGGGTTACCAGTTTGCCTTGCTGTTGGCGGCTGTGAAGTCTGTTCCAGAGCAGTACCTAGAGGCTGCACGTATTGATGGAGCTTCCAAATTCAAAGCCCATATGGCGATTACAATCCCCATGCTGGCTGAGACGTATAAGTTTTGCCTCGTGCTGGCGATTACAGGTGGTTTGAATGCGTTCGCCAACATGTTTATTATGACCGGCGGGGGCCCAGGGAATTCTACGTACACATTGACCTATCTAATGTACCGCTCTGCTTTCCGCGTTGGTGAATTTGGCTATGGAAGCGCCGCGGCTGCTTTCCTGGTCATCGAATGCTTAATTGTGACTTTGGCTATTAACAAACTGATCGCAAGAGAACGGATTACATTTTAAGGGGGATGACAGATGAACGGAATATTCAAATTGCGTAAAAAGAATCCGCTCCTGGGCATCTTCTTGTGGGTATATGCGGGGTTATCGGTGTATCCACTACTGTGGATGGTCTTTTATTCGCTTAAAAATAACAATGAAATCTTCGTAACGAATCCATTCGGTTTCCCGACGCATCTACGATTCGAGAACTATGTGGATGCTTGGTCAAGGTTCAATGTTCCGGTCTACTTCAGCAACAGCTTGCTGGTAGCAGCGGCGACCGTTGTGGGCACAATTGCACTTTCGGTTACGTTCTCCTATGCCGTTGCCAGAATGCAATGGCGCTGGAAGGAAGCCGCTCGTATTTATGTCGTAATTGGGATGTTCATCCCCGTGCAAGTTATCATGATTCCACTGGCGATTCTCGTACGTGAGTTCCATCTGGCCAACACGTATTGGGCGCTGATCGTGCCTTATATTGCCTTCAATATATCTTTCTCCAGCATGGTATTCTATGGTTTTTTTCGCAGTATTCCGGTTGAGCTGGAAGAATCAGCTTGTATGGATGGTGCCAGCATTTACCGTACTTTCTATACGATCATATTGCCGATTATTAAACCTGCGATTGCAACGATGGTGATCTTCGTCTTCTTGTCGGCATGGAATGAATTTACAATGGCGTTAATTTTGATTACCAAGGAATCCTTGAAAACTTTGCCGCTCGGACTGCTCTTCTTCCAAGGTCAATTTACAACCAATTGGGGGGCTATGGGCGCGGCGATGACGATCGCGAGCTTGCCGACCGTGCTTGTGTATGTACTCTTTAGTGAGCAAGTGGAGAAAGCGTTGACCGTAGGGTCTGCTGTGAAAGGATAGTTCAGTTATTACTGGACAGAACGGAACCTATTATTATAGTATTATGAATCAATACAACTTCGAAGGCCGAAGCTGTTAAACTGCCTAAGGCAATTGGAGGGACCCGGTTACCCGAACTATATGATGAATCGTGCATCATTGTCTAAGCGTTGGCATATGGCAACTGTCTTATATGTCTCTTTTGTACTTATTATTTTATTGCCAATTTTCATTGTGACATGGTTCTCCGTGAGGTCATTCAATACGGTGTTGTTCGACAATGTAACTACACGTGCTATGCAAACACTAGAGCAAGTCTCCTATAACGTCGATAAGGAAACAAGTCGAATTATTAATACGGTCGCGACGATTGCTAATGATGAGAAAGTATTCGCAACAGCAACTAGCATCCATACGCAAGCTGTACGAGATCAACAAGCTAGTCATGAGGCCAGTAATGACCTGGATCATCAACTCAGCAACTATTTCCACTCGACATCGGACATCGTATCTGCTTTGTTTTTTTATCGCGATGAGGGAACGTATGCCTATAAACAAGGATTAGGTCTGCAAGAAGCGGAGCTCCGTCATGCGAATTGGTATCAACAAACACTGGCGAATGTCAATAAAGTGCAAATTTTCGGAGCTGAGGACAACAGATTGCCGGGAACAAGCGGTCATATGGAAATTACCGCATCGATTGCGCCTAAGTTTCCGACTTCATTTAATATGGTGGAAAGTGTTTATTTTGTTTTCCGTGGAAGCGTCCTTCAACAATTACTTCGTACCCAAGTATCCGAACCTGGGTACTTTCTTGTCGTTGCTCAGAACGGTGCGGTTGTTACGGGCAGCGATGATGAAATGATACAAAATAACCTATCCAGAAACACACTCCTACAGCAAGCTATGAATCAACCGACAGGAAACTATGTTGCCAATGAGAAAGGTAAACAGTCCTTTGTCATCTTTATGACGTCGGTACAGACAGGTTGGAAATATATCCACGTAATGCCCTATGATCAAATGCTTTCTCAAGTAAGGCACGTATACAATCGGACAATGCTTGTTTCAACGCTAGGGCTGCTCGTGTTTCTAATTGCCTCATGGATATGGGTAAGAAGTATGGCTAAGCCGATTCTAACGCTAGTTAAACAAATGAACAGAGTCAAGATGGGGAATTTCCAAGTTCAGATAGAGGCATCAGGACCTACAGAGATCTACGTTCTCGGCAATAGCTTTAACGAGATGACCCTGCGCATACAAGAGCTGATTCAGGAGAGGGAAAAGAAAGAAGCCGAACGATTGAATGCCGAAATGACGGCCTTACAATCACAGATTGGTCCTCATTTTCTGGTCAATACGCTGAATGCGATCAAGATTATGGCGTTGATGGTCAAAGCCCCCCAAATTCAGAAGATGACAGAGGCTCTTATGCATTTGGTATCCTCAGCCTTTAATCGAGGCGGCATTTACACGACAGTTGGAGAAGAATTGCTGCTGCTGAATGATTATTTTACGATCATGCGGATCCGTTACGGTGACAGGTTTGAGATCCAAACGGACTTGGATGAAGAGATTAAGGGTCTTTACATGCTTCGGCTATTACTGCAGCCACTGGTAGAGAACTCTATTGTTCATGGCTTTCATGGATTGGACCGAAAAGGAGTCATTCAAATTCAGGGGCATAAAGTCGGAGAACGCCACATTCAAATCATAATTAAAGATAATGGAAAAGGCTTTGAGGAAGATAGCGATCTAACTCGTAAAAAGCAAAGGCAAGAGACCTTTAACGGGATTGGTCTCCAGAACGTTCAGCAGCGGATCGATCTTCAATACGGCAGGGAGTTTGGACTTCGGGTAAAGAGCCAACCGGGAGAAGGTACTTATATCGAGCTGTTATTGCCGCTGCTTGTTAGTAAACCGGTATCTCAAGTGGCCATCATAGAAAAGGAGGGGTAGCCTTGTTCCGAGTTATCATCGTGGACGATGAGCCTTTAGTACGGATTGCTTTACGCGAACTAATTGCGTGGGAAGAGCACAATTGCAAAGTGATTGCAGAAGCAGCGGATGGTGAAGAAGCACTGCGACTGGTTCAACAGGGGGATGGTGTTGACCTGATTGTCATGGATATTCACATGCCAACGATGGATGGCATCACCTGTCTAGAGGAGCTTCAGAAACTGGCCCTTCAACAGAAACCGCTGATCATTGTCCTTAGCGCATACTCGGAATATGACTATGTGCGTAAGGCGTTTTTACTCGGTGCGGTTGATTATATCGTTAAGACACACATGGATTCTGAGCCTATGAATGCTGTCATTCGGGGAGCGGTAGCTCAACTAGTAGAGAGAATGCAGCAGGTTGAAATGGTTCAGCGGGAACAACTTGCGCAGCGGCAAAAGCTTCGAGAAACCGGGCTCATATCCTTATTAAAAGGGATGGATGCTTCTTCTCTCATCGATGCGATGAGTGAAAAGCAGGAATGGACAGGGTCGGATATGGGCGAGCAAGTATTGGCTTGCATCCTAGTTGACGATACCAATGAGAGCCAAGCTATTGAATTACCGGATGATCAAACGGCCAGATATACGCTGCACATGATACGGCAAGCAATGGAAGGAAGTTTTGCAGACATGGCTGTACTCTCTATGAGAGAAGGGGAGGTTGCACTTCTTCTGTTCATTCAGCGTTATACGAGTCAAGGGCAGCTAAGTGTTAGACATCAGGTGTCAGAAGGAATGGATCGTATTGTGAGCCACCTCAAGCAGTATGTAAACCTCTCGGTATCGATCGGAGTTTCCGATCTCACGCATAGCTGGGAAGGTTGGTATGACGCATATCGGCAAGCTTATCAATTAGCGAGTATGCGGTATTTTGCAAAAGAAGGTAGAGTCTTTTATCCTGAACATGCGACGAGCACCTATCAATTAGAGGTATCCTCAGTAGAACAATGGGATCGCAAAGAATTGTTGCGAAGACTGGAAGCGGGGGAGCCGTGGCAGGAAGAGTTGAGCAAAGGTTTTCGTTACTGGAACACGCTGAAGACCAAGTCGGTTATGGATATTCAGAAAATGTATCAAGCTTTTCTATGGGAGCTGGGTGCGCTCCTTCACGCGAGAAATTTGGATTGGCAGGACGTCCTGGGGCAGGAGGGAACTCCTTATGAGCGGCTCCCTCGTATGCACAGAATGGCAGATGTGCATGAATGGCTTAACGGCTTGGTTAACAGCCTAGCTTTCCAGCTGGATCCGCGACGTCTTGCTGTTCAATTAACGCCGCGTCTAGTAGACAAAGCCAAGACCTATATTGACTTACATTATAACCAGCCTATCTCTCTATCCAGCGTAAGTAGGTGGGTAGGCGTAAGCGAGAGTCATTTAAGTAAGCAATTCACCAAGGAAATAGGTGAGAATTTTATTGCTTATGTCACGAACATAAGAATTCAGAAAGCGATCCATATGATGTGGGGAGGCATGAAGCTGTTTGAAATTGCTGAGAAAGTAGGTTATCCCAATCAAGGACATTTCAGCCGCATGTTCAAAAAGGTAACAGGGCGTACCCCGCAGCAATATCGCGAAGATTGTAGATTGTAGATGGTTAAAGCACAAGAAATGCGTAAGTAAGCACAAGAATCGTCATTTTCTTAATGGTTGCCCCCTTTTACAATAAGAGATGTAAGCGCAAACAAGAAAAGTACATTTATGGAGGGGTAACAAGTATGACAAAGCGTTGGGTAAGTCCAATATTAGCGACCATGCTGACCATGTCGGTCATTTTGAGCGGCTGCGGAGCAGCTAACGACAGTGCCAACACGTCAGCGCCAAAGGAAAGCGACAAGCCAAAGCAAGAAGCTAAGAGCGACAAAGTGACCATAAAGATGGCGATGTGGGACGTTAACGCTTCATTCATCGATTTCCTTACGGCCAAAGTGAAAGAGTATTCCAAAGTTGAGCCGAATGTAAACGTAGAAGTCGAAGCATTCAAAAGTGATGGAGATTACTTGAAAGCCATGAAAGTTCGTCTTTCTGCTAACGAAATGCCCGATTTCTTCGAATTAAAGCCAAACTTTATTAACGACTTTAAATCGGAGCTGCTTCCACTAGATGATCTGAGCACAACTGCGAAGAACAAATATGCGAAAAAGTACGCTGTAGATGGCAAAGTGTTGGCTATGCCGACTGTACAATTCCCTGAGATGGTGTACTACCATCCGAGTATTTTCAAGGAGCTAGGATTGACAGTTCCAACGACATGGTCACAATTTTTGGACGTTTTGAACAAAATTAAAGAGAACAAAAAGTACATTCCTTATGCAATGGGAGGGAAAGACAGCTGGCCTGATTATCCATTCAATGAATTCATGCACCACCTCACATCCGGTGACGAAAGCTATTTGAGCAATCTAGCCACGCAGGAACATCCATTCTCAGAGGGCACTCCGTTCTACAAAGCTTATAGCAAAATCGAAACGCTCTATAATGCTAAGGTTATGGGACCCGATCCGCTTGGCGTAAGCTGGGATCAGGCTACTGGATTGTTCGAAAGCAAAAAAGCAGTCGTCGTAGCGGCAGGTTTATGGTATCTGGATACCTACCTTTCGAAAGTAGGAAATACAGATGACTTGGCTGCGTTCCCAATGCCGGTTCGCGACAGTGAAACAGATCCACTGACCGTGATGACATTTACGGATCACTTCTATGCAATCAACAAGAACAGCAAGCATACAGACGCAGTGAAAAAGTTCATGGAATGGTTCTATAGCCCAGCAGTTCACCAGGAATATGTAGATAAAGTGAAACTTGGAGCAGTTATTGATGGTGTTACGGCAAATGTGCCATTCTTGAATGATTTCTACAAGAACAACAAAATCACTCCTTTCTTATATGTGCCAGGCAACCAAAAGTACACGGATCTGATCAATGCGACACAATTGGATTGGAAAAACATCGGTCAGGATATGATGTCAGGCAAAAAGCTTAGCGACATTTCCAAGCAATTGGAAGATAAATGGGGAAAAGCCCGCGAAGCTAAGAAATAAAAAGGATTATGGATGGAATGACAGTAGGAAACGCTGAAAGCCATAAGCTGCGGCGTTTCCTCTCAAGTTCCTTGGAGGAGAAAACGACATGAGTTACTCAATGCAAAAAAAATTGATCATCATCGCATTTCTAGCGCTTCCTGTATTCCTTTTGCTGCTGCTGCTCATGTATCCGACTGTGAAGCTTGTCCAGCTCAGTTTGACAGATTGGAACGGAATTAGCAGGCAATTTCATTATGTGGGCTTTGATAATTATGTCCAAGCGTTTCATATGCCGGAAATATGGAAATCTCTTTATCATAATTGGCAGTACTTCCTTTTACACGCCTTGATTATTCCTTTCGAAATTATCGTAGCTGTTTTTTTGAACGCAAAAATTCGGGCGAATGCGTTCTTCCGCTCCATCGTTTTCCTCCCGTATGTGATAAATGGGGTGGCGGTGGCGTATGTGTTCAGCTATTTATATAATCCGATTAATGGTCCGATTAATCTGTTTTTCCAAACGTTGGGTTTAGAGTCGTGGATACAGCGCTGGCTGAGTGATCCTAGTGTTGTTAACTATTCATTGATTTTTGTATCTTTGTGGCGGTACTGCGGACTTCACGTCATTTTATTCTTAGCGGGACTACAATCCATACCTGAAGATCTATACGAAGCAGCTAGGATGGACGGAGCAAGTCCGTTAAGGCAGCTTTGGCATATTACCATACCAGGGATGAGTCGGGTTATCGAAATTGTTCTCTTTTTGAATGTGCGGGGGGCGTTACAGGTATTTGATATCCCGTTCCTTATGACGCAAGGCGGTCCGGGCAATGCAAGCAGTACGTTTACCCTCTATACGGTTGATACAGCCTTCAAATTTAATAACTATGGGTTGGCCTCAACGATGGCCATTCTGCTCATGCTGATGATTATCGGCTTTAGCTACATCCAGAAGAAGCTTTTCCAAGCGACAGGGGGCGGTGAGACATGACAATCAGTTGGAAAATGAGGCCGCTATATTATATTCTTTTTGCTTGCATCACAGTAATTGTGTTAATCCCTTTGTTTATTGTACTCTTCGCAGCTCTAAAACCTGCTGCAGAACTGGCAGCGTCATCTCCGCTTGCCATTCCACAAAGCTTTTTTTTGGGGAATTTAAAGACTGCATTTGTTAAAGGGGATATTTTAACCGGATTTAAGAATACATTCATTCTAATTATTGTAAGTGTCGTACTGAATACAATTTTGGGTACGATGACGGCTTACATCTTGAATCGGTTTGATTTTCGTTTGAAAAAGGTCATTTTCGCGCTATTTACCGTAGCGATGGTTGTTCCCTTTTATACAACGGAAGTCGCAAGATTTCAGATCATTAAAGTTCTAGGCTTGTATAACACCTTGTATGCTCCAACGATTATTTATGCGGGGACGGACTTGCTGCAAATCTTCATCTACTTGCAGTTTATGGAGAAAATCTCGGTTCAGTTAGATGAGAGCGCAATGATGGACGGAGCTTCTTATTTCCGCATTTTCCGCTCCATCATTTTCCCTCTCATGATTCCGGCTACTGCAACATTGGCCATTATCAAAACCGTTGAGATCATGAATGATATGTATATTCCATTTCTATATATGCCGGCTAAGAAGCTGCATACCCTGTCTACGGCGCTGATGTCCTTTGTTGGAGAGCGGGCTTCGTATTGGAATGAACTTTCCGCTGCGATCTTAATTATCATGCTGCCAACCGTGCTCATTTATTTGTTCTTTCAGCGATATGTCTTTGCAGGACTTATGGATGGCGCTGTAAAAGGTTAAAAAGGTGGGCCAGAATGCAATACTTATGATGACTGCGCCATGATTGAAGTTGAGATATGGAAAAGAGCCTTGAACCACTAATGCACCGGTGGTTCAAGGCTCTTAATTGTGATTACTGACTTCCTTTACTTACCCAAAACGTAACATTGTCGCCCTGCAAGCCTTTGGCACCAGACTGGGGGTCTTGTTTAATGACGGTTCCCTTAGGCTGATCATTTGCTTCAATCAAAAAATTGTAATGCAGACCGGCAGCCAAAGCTTGCGCCTCCGCATCAGCTTGCGATAGACCTACCAGGTTCGGTATTGCGACTTCCTCGGCTTGTTTGTTCGAATCTCCGAGAGGCTTCGTTGTAGATGAAGCAGGCGTATTTGTCGGCGCAAGAGGTGTGGCGGTGGGTATAGGTACCACAACTACCGACTCCGATTTGGAAGATGGCCAAAGAGCCCAGACCGTGACCAAGACGACGACCAAAATAGCAATTGCTCCTATCCCTGCCTTACTTAAAGCGCTAAGTGATTGTGATCGCTTATCAGCTGCGGGTGCTACCTCATCAATCTCATCCTCAACCTCATCCACCACTCTGTTTTGAATTTTACTTGGGTTTTGATATTGAATTTGTTTGTGGATAGACCCCACGTCTTGCTTTTGACCGGAAGATGGTAAACTCCGCAATCCAAAAATCAACGAAGAAAGTGATGCGTGACCTTGGCAGACGAGCTTAATCAACTTAATTAAAGCCAATTTCTGCTCATATGTCGCAGATGGGATAGGCGTTCGCTCCAGATGTGTATGCATCACTTCAAAGGCACCCGTAATCGTCTCCGCGCCGGTAAAGAGCTGAATCATCAACCGACAAAGCCCGATGGCCCCTTGTGCCTGAGGATCGCCTTTATCCCAATAGTTAATAACGGAAAGCTTGCCGTGATCATCAAACCATAGATTTTCAGCGCCTACTGTAAATCCTGTAATACGTTCCTCCATCGCGTCAAGCAAGGAAACCCCTAGATCAGCAATCATTGCAATGATAGTATGGAAAGACATTTCTTTCTTGTTAACATGGTTCGAGAATAGTGAGCCTGGCTTGGCTTGCAGAATGATCATAACCGAATCTTCCTCTACAGATGTATCCAGGATATGTTGAAACCCGTCATGTATGAAAGCTGCTTTATGATGAAGGGTTCGAATGTAATCTTCGCCGATCTGCCCAGGTAGAAGCTCTATTTGATAAAGGAGAACCTTTCGAGTTAGAAATAAATCATCACCATAATGCAGAGTGCCATGGGGTAAAGCGACGATCTGTGTATCTGGTACATAGCGTGTACCAATCTTTTTATGCATGGAATATCCATCCTCTCTCTTGATGGCATCATTAGGAGTTGCCTTTATTATATATGATTCGGCGGGATATAGGAATTTAGGTATTATGTTATGAAAAATCGAGGGGGAATAGTGATGAGCGGACATCAAGCAAATTCAAGATCAGATAGTTCGGACTTTAGCGTCTATAAAGGGCGAGAGTGCTCGCTCAACGCCAAAATTGATTGATGATCAAGTTTTTACAGAACTCAAGGAACAGTGGAAATCAATTTCATCGAGTGGAAAAGATTTGAGTCAAGCGTATTATGAGCTTCAACATGAGCAGTTGGAACAGCTTATTGTAAAGCTTATCGAAGAAGTCGAGGAAATCTCAAAGTTGAGTTTGGATCCTGAGGCAGATAGCAGTTATTTCATTAATTTCACTGTACACCTTTTTCCTCCGTTTTGGAACAAGCTTGAGAAAATTGAGTTGAAAGATATAGAAGTTGCTGCGCGCCATCTGCAAAAGCAAGTCACTTCTACGAAAGAAGTCGAAGTTTCATCGAAAAAGTTAAATCATATCTCGGAGGAGCTCCTTCAATCCCTAGCTCAAATTCGGCTCAAATAAATATAAAAGAACTGAATTTTCTATGAAGCCATATCTAGCTGACAAGATTCAGCTGATCTAGGCTTTTTTCTATCTTCGGGGAACTAAAGTCTATGATTCAAATGTCCTAGATGATATGATAGTTTTACAGATTTTTTTACAATTTGATCCAATATGAGGGGGGACTGTGTTGAAAAAAGTCGTTATTTTGGGCGGCGGTGTTGCCGGAATGAGTGCCGCGCATGAATTGGTTGTAAGAGGCTACGAGGTGTCAGTCTACGAATTTAAAAGTATTCCAGGCGGGAAAGCGAGAAGTATGCCTTTCATAGGCAGCGGAACTGGCGGGAGGAAGGACCTTCCAGGTGAGCATGGTTTCCGGTTATTCCCTCGCTTTTACAGACATGTCATAGATACATTGAAACGAATTCCCTATGAGAATGGAACCGTATATGATAACTTAACAGAAGTGACCCGGTTAGATATTGCCACCTATACAGCACCGCTATTGCCGCTGCTAGCCAAAATTGAATTTAGTTTAGACAATTTTATGGTTGTCATCAGAGATTTATTCGATAATGGCTTAGGTCTAAGTATGGATGATCTGGAGCAATACGGACGTAAGCTATGGCAAGTCATGACGAGCTGTGATGAACGCATTCGCGAGGAATATAACCTCATCGATTGGTGGAATTTCATTGAGGCGGATCAACAATCCCCTGCATTTCAAAAAATATTCGCTGGATTCACTAAAACCCTCGTTGCTTGTCAATCCAAAATTGCAAACACACAAACTGTCGGCCCTGTAGCTGTTCAAATGACACTAGATATCACAACACCAGGCACGAGCTTCGTCCGTCTTTTGAACGGTCCCACGAATGACAAATGGGTGAACCCGTGGCTAACATTTTTACGAGACCAGGGCGTTGATTACCATTTAGCGGCAAAAGTTGAAAGTATCGAATGCGTGGATGGCGTTATTCGGAGTGCGAAGGTGACAGAGAACGGTAAAACCTTCGATATAGAAGCCGACTATTACATAGCTGCATTCCCGGTTGAAGTGATGGGTAAATTCATTACGGACGCTATGGTGCAAGCCGACCCTACACTAGTAGGTGTGCAGAAGCTTGTTGATTCCGTTGCATGGATGAATGGCATTCAGTATTATTTGAAGGAAGAACTGCCTATCACACATGGACATGTTATATACTTAGATGCACCTTGGTCGCTGACTTCGGTATCCCAGAAGCAATTTTGGCCAGACGTTGACCTTAGCGAATATGGTGATGGCACAGTGAAGGGTGTTTTATCCGTCGATATTTCGGATTGGGATACACCAGGGGTATTATTTGGTAAATCGGCTACACTTTGTACGGCTGAAGAGATTAAAGCCGAAGTATGGGCACAGATGAAGTTAAGTTTGAACGTGGATGGCGCCGTTATCCTAGAAGACGATGTTCTGCACTCTTGGTTCTTGGATACGGATATTCAATTTGAGAATCCTGATCAGGCGTGTACGAATATGGAGCCGCTGCTCATTAATCGCGTGGGTACTTGGGATGACCGTCCAGAAGCTTATACCGCAATTCCGAATCTATTCCTGGCTGCTGATTACGTACGTACGAATACGAACCTTGCGACGATGGAAGGCGCTAATGAAGCAGCGCGACGTGCAGTTAATGCCATACTGAAACAAGATGGTTCGATGGAGAAGCCTTGTGAAATATGGGAAATGTACACATTTGAGCTTTGGCATATTGATTTATTGAAACCTTATCATCATCATGACAAGCGACGGTTCGAGAAGGGGCTTCCTTGGGATGGAAAGCTTTTTTAGGAATGCCTAGCAGCTAGTTTTACTAGGAGGATTATATGCTAATTTTGCCGGAATATGAGTTGATCAGACAAATCTATCAAGGCGAACGGACTGTGCTCTATCGTGCTATTCATAAGCCAACTATGGAAAAAGTAATTATCAAAACCCTACGTTCTGACTTTCCAGTTTCAGCAGATATCGCAAGATTGAAACGTGAGTATGAGATAGGCAAAATGCTGGATTTTCCCGGCATTGTTAAACCATTGGCGCTGCCCAAGCATCAAAACAGCTTAGCTCTCATCTTGGAAGACTTTGACGGTGAGACCTTATCGGCTTATTTCCCTATGTTTCGTCAGTCCATACAAGCCTTTCTTGTAGCTGCTATTCAATTGATCAAGATTGTTGGGGATATTCATCAGCGGTACGTCATACATAAAGATATTAAACCTAGCAACATTATTATTAATCCTGAAAAGCAGATCATGAAGCTAGCTGATTTCAGCATTTCCTCGTTTACGAGAGAACGTCAAGAAATGCTAGACCCTTTGATGCTAGAAGGAACACTAAGCTATATGTCGCCTGAGCAGACAGGTCGCATGAATCGTATTATCGATTATCGAACGGACTACTATTCCTTAGGGGTCACGTTCTATGAAATGCTCACGGGACGTCTTCCGTTTCAAACGGAAGATCCGGTGGAGCTGATTCATTGCCATTTTGCCGTGACGCCGACTCCTCCCGAAAGCTTACGGATGGGTATACCGAAGCCGCTATCCGATATTGTTATGAAGCTTCTTGCTAAAAATGCGGAAGATCGATATCAGAGCGCCTACGGCATTATTCAGGATCTCGAGCACATCTTGATGCTAAGCAATTCCGGGGAAGAAATGACGGATTTTGCAGTAGGGCTCTATGACATGACGGACATGTTTCAGATACCTCAAGGGTTGTACGGACGAGCGCAGGAAATCGAAAATCTGCTGCATGTTTATGGACGTGCGGTGCATGGCTCGCTGGAGGCCGTTTGGGTAACCGGGGAATCTGGTTATGGCAAATCGTTTCTCATCGCCGAGACGATGAAGACGATCATGAAGGATAATGGCTGGTACTTATCGGGCAGATTCGAGCCCAACAAACAGCATGTCTCGTATCATGCGTTATCTAAGGCGCTGCGTCAGTTAGTCCGTCAGCTTCTGACGGAGAAAGATCATCAAATGGAAGAGTATCGCGGACGTTTGCTGAAAGTGCTGGGAACGAGTGGGAAAGTATTGACGGATCTCGTTCCAGACCTTGAGCTCCTAATCGGTGAGCAGCCCATTGCGAAGCAGCTTCCTCCGCAAGAAACACAGAATCGATTACATTTCTTATTGCAGCAATTTCTGCTAATCTTCTGTGTGAAAGACCGGCCCATCGTGTTGTTTCTAGATGATTTGCAGTGGGCAGACGCCGCCTCCTTACAATTTCTTGACCTGCTATTGAACGATTCACAAATGAAGTATTTCCTTTTCATAGGTTCTTATCGAAGCGAGAATGACATCAATTGGTTATCGTCTACTCGTGTTCAATTGCTGGACAAGCTCCCAGAGCGCCTTGTTACGGAACGGATTATTTTGCAGCCACTGGAAATTACGGATGTCGAGCAGTTGATTGCGGAGTCGTTGAAAACCGAGCAGCAGCAGGTAGTTGAGCTGGCTCAGCTCGTTCTGCAAAAAACCGGCGGAAATCCTTTTTTCGTCAAACAATTTTTAACAGCCTTACACGAGCAAAATTTACTCACCTTTAATTATGAAGTTAATCGTTGGATTTGGGATATTGGTGAAATTCAGAAGCTTAGAATTACTGATAATCTTATGTTCCTCCTAGCTGAGAAGCTGCAGCGCATGCCGCCAAGAACGCAATACTTACTGCGGTTAGCTGCTTGTTTGGGGGCCTCCTTTGACCTGGAAGCGCTTGGTATTATTGCTAAGATGTCCTTTACTGATGTTCTGCATGAGTTGGAAATTGCTATCCAAAACGGATTGATGATACCAGTTGGTATGGATTATAAGTTTTTTATGGAGATCCAAGGGAACTCAACTGCACGGGACATACGGTTTATGTTTGTGCATGATTCCATTCAAGAAGCCGTCTATGGTTCCATTGAGGAATCCATGCTGCCAGAAATGCACTTGAACATCGCACATCAGCTGCTGGAGCATTTAACTGAAGATCAGGCAGAGCCCCGGTTGTTCGATATCGTCAACCATATGAATATCGGCTCTAATTTACTAACGGAGAGTAAGGAGCTTATCCAGCTTCTAGAATTTAATTTTGCTGCAGGTCGCAAGGCTAAATCCTCGAATGCTTATCGTTCAGCACTGCAATATTACAATAAAGCACTAGCTTTGCTGAAGTTGGTCGAGGGCGTGGAGTTAAATGACCTTAGCTTTTCCATTCGACTGGAGAAGTCAGAAGTGCTTTATCTGAATGGTCAAGCGGATGAAGCCGAGATTTCGTATGAAGAACTGCTTATAGATGCCCGTACGAACGAACTCAAGTTGGAAGTGTATAACTTACAAGTGATTCTGTACACGAACGTCGGAAAGCAGCATAAAAGTTTGGAAGTCGGGTTGAAAGCCCTAGCTGAACAAGGTATCCGTGTGTCTAAAGAGCCTACGGGCGTGAACATTTTTTTCGAATATATGAAGCTGAAAGCAATGATTGGACGGAAGAATACGCTGCAGCTGTACGATTTACCGATTATGGAAGATGAATACAGAACCAAATTAATGAATTTAATGATGAGTATTGCCATCTCCGCCTATTTCGTGAATACGAATTTATTCGTTTTGTTCATGTTCATCATGACGAAGCATGCCTTGAAGTATGGCAATACCCCCATGATGGCCTATGTATATGGATCCTATGGCTTGATTCTGGGCTCGGGCTTCGGGGATTATCAGCTAGGCTACCAGTATGGGCAGCTTGGCGACCGCATGAATGCCAGATTTCAATCCCATCAATTTCGCAGTAAAAGCCATTTCTCATTTGGTTTGTTCGTCACTCCTTGGGTTAAGCCTTTGCATGTGTGTTTGGAGCACTTGAAGGAGTCGTTCCGAAGCGGGATCGAAGATGGGGACTTGGTTTTCGCAGGTTATGCCCTTACTTATCAGATTTTAGTGAAGGATTTTCAAGGTGTTGTACTTTCGGAAGTGCAAGAAGATTTAGCTAAAAACTATCGGATATTGGAACAGACCAATCATCATGACACCCTTCTCATGTTAGAAATGCTCCGTAAGGTCATTCATAATTTGGAAGGAAAGTCTGAGAATCCTCTGATTCTCGGCAAGGATGAAGAAGAGGAAGAACAATTTGTCCGTAAGCTGGAGGTCCACCCGAACCAAGTCATCATTCATGAGTATACAGTCAAAAAAATGATGCTGTATTATTTGTTTGGTCAATATGAGGAAGCTTTAAAGGTTGGTAAAAATGCAGAACCTATGCAGTCTGTTTCTTTCGGGCTGTTTCATATTCCTGAGAACTATTTCTACTATGCCTTATCTATAGCTGCTAAATATAAAGAGGCTGCAATGTTAGAGCAGAAGATGCTGGCCAAACAGATGAGAAAGATGCTGCGCAAGATGGATAAATGGGCTACCCATTGTCCGGAAAACTTTTCGCATATTAGCCTATTAATGCATGCGGAGTGGAACCGTGTAACAGGCCATTTTCAGAAAGCAGAGCAAGAATATGAAACGTCAATCCGGCAAGCAAGGGAGCAGGGGTTCATCCAGCATGAGGCGATTGCCTGTGAGCTAGCAGGGAGGATGTATAAAGAAGCTGGACGTGAAAAGATTGCCAAAACCTATTTCGTCGATGCGTATTACGGTTATCTAAGCTGGGGTGCGAAGGCTAAGGCCGAGGAGTTAATGCTGCGTTATCCGGGCTATTTAACATCACTTAAAGAGTCGATGGATTGGAACACAACCAAAATAAGTGACTATTCCCTGCAGGCGCTTGATTTTATGACGATTATGAACACGTCTAGGTCGTTGTCGAGTGAAGTTAACTTGGAGCAATTGATCAAACGGTTAATGGAAATTGTAACTTATTCGTCTGGCGCGGAGAGAAGCATCCTTGTCTTGAAAGAACGCGACAGCTTATTCGTGGAAGCTGAGATGCTTGCCATCGACGGCAAGGATTCTTGTACCGTAAGCTCAGTACTATTAGAAACAAGAGAAGATCTCCCAACGGCGGTGATTCAATTCGTTGCACGGACCAAGGAAGGTGTAGTTCTCGATGATGCCGAGAATAAGGGATTCTTTACACATGATCCGTATATCCGGGCAACGGAGAGTAAATCGATTTTCTGCGAGCCTATCCTGCATCAGGGCAATCTAGTCGGCGTCTTTTATCTTGAAAATAATTTGATTCGCAATGCCTTTACATCAGACCGTCTTGATATTATCAAGCTGTTGTCTGCTCAGGCGGCAATTTCGATTGAGAATGCGAGACTCTATAATGATTTGGAGTCCAAAGTCAAAGAACGGACGAACGAATTGATCTTGATGGAGACGTCGCGTCGAGACCTGCTGTCTAATATTTCCCATGATTTGGGCACGCCACTCACGTCCATTCAGGGTTATGTAGAGGCTATTCTGGATGGGGTTATTCAAGAGCCTGAGGAACAGAGAAAATACCTTACGGTCGTTCACATGCGGATTGTCGGCATTCAGCGGCTCATTACGGATCTCTATCAGTTAAGTCGACTTGAGACGAAGCAGTTCCATTTTCAACTAGCCCCAACCTCATGCGGAACGATGGTTCGCCAGCTTTTTGCGAAGTATGAGCTGGATGCGGCGAATGCTGGAATTTCCTATACGTTAAACATGGCACATTCGGAAGGCGAAGAACTGCTTTTAACGGTAGATACAGATCGTATTGAACAGGTGTATGCGAATATTTTGTACAATGCAATTAAATTTTCCACTAGAGGCGGATTCATTGATGTTCACGTGGCAATCAAGGATGAACCGAGCGAGTTAGTGATTCGGGTTACCGATACAGGCGTAGGGATTAGCGAAGAGGATCTTCCGCACATTTTTGAAAGGTTCTACAAAGTCTCCAAATCACGCAGCACGTCTGGCGGGAGTGGCCTGGGACTCGCGATTGCTAAGGAGATCGTGCAGTATCATGGCGGGCAGATTTGGGCGGAAAGCCGCCTTGGAAAAGGCTGCAGCATCTCGTTCTCGTTACCTGTACATCGGATTTAAGCCGCAAGAACCGTATACCTCACATGATTCTGTGTGCGATGTACGGTTTTTTGGGCTAAGGGCTAAGGTCGAATGGTAACTCTGGTGTGAATGGGTACCAGTTCGGCCAACTCAAGCACATCTTCGTTGTACATGCGGATACAGCCGTGAGATGTTCGCTTGCCTATTGAAGAAGGATTATTCGTGCCGTGTATGCCATAATGAGGTTTGCTTAAACCCATCCAGAAGACACCGAAAGGGCCGCCGGGATGTGGTTGCTTATTGATAATGAAAAATTCACCCGTCGGTGTGTTCGTTAACATTTTACCAATACCAACTGGGAACCCACGTACAACGCGATTTACATCCAGCAGATATAATTGAAAGTCAGAAAGATCAACAATAATTCGGTAATTGGGCATGGATTGTCACCTCAAGCTATTCTATGTAAATAGGAACGTTTTCGATATTGAAACTTACATGTGATATACTGCTGTAGATATCAGTCACCGAAGGAGAAACAGACATGCAATCATTTCTACAGTTTAATCCAACAAGATTATGGTTAGGCCATGGTCAAATCGAGCAGCTGCAACAGGAACTTGGTACGATTGGCAAGCGAGTATTGCTCGTGTATGGCGGTGGAAGCATTAAGAAAAATGGCGTATACGATGCTGTTATGGAACAGCTTATACATATGCAAGCAGAAGTGTTTGAAATGTCTGGTGTAGAGCCTAATCCACGGCTCACCACTGTACGGAAAGGCATAAATATTTGCCGCGATAAGCAAATCGAGCTCATTTTGGCTGTTGGCGGAGGCAGTGTGATTGATTGTGTCAAAGCAATTTCCGTGGGAGTTTATTATGACGGAGATGTTTGGGACATCATTACTCGGAAAGCTGTGCCTTACAAAGCGCTTCCTTTTGGTACGGTATTAACTATTGCGGCTACAGGTTCTGAAATGAATAATATTTCCGTCATCACGCATTGGGAGAAAAACGAAAAGCGTGGTTGGAGCAGTCCTTTTGCGTATCCGGCATTCTCAAT
Organism: Paenibacillus sp. V4I3; assembly: GCF_030817215.1. GTDB lineage: Bacteria > Bacillota > Bacilli > Paenibacillales > NBRC-103111 > Paenibacillus_E. Next base: position 6,102,819 of record NZ_JAUSZA010000001.1, on the reverse strand, counting down.
TTTAGACCCTGCATACACGTATTCTGTACCTATGGATCAGACGGTGTATGGCATCGTGGATATGATGTCGCATGTGCTGGAGCAGTACTTCCATCGGACGGAAAACACACCTATGATTGATCGTTTCATGGAGTCAGTCCTATTGACAGTCATTGAAGCTGCACCGAAGCTGCTTGCCGATCTTAACAGCTATGAGCATAGAGCAACGGTCATGTATGCGGGGACGACTGCCTTTAACGGGCTGCTGTCCAGCGGCACAGATGGTGGAGATTGGGCATCGCATCAGATCGAACATGGCCTATCCGCCGTTTATGACATTCCGCATGGCGGAGGGCTTGGGATTGTATTCCCGAACTGGATGAAGCATTGTGCGGAGGAAGATCCTTCACGGATGAAGAAATTGGCGATTGCTGTTTTCGGCATCGATCCATCGGATAAAACAGATCATGAAATTGCACTCGAAGGGATTGACGCACTGCGAAGTTTCTGGAATTCCCTTGGTGCGCCGAATCGATTAGGGGATTATGGAATCGATGATTCTAGGATAGAGGAATTAGTCCATAAATCATTCATGAAGGACAAAGTAGGGCAATACAAAATGATGACGCGGGAAACAGTCAGAGATATTTTGATTCGATCTTTAGTGTAAAGATTGTTTTCATAAGGTGGATTCCTAATCGTGAGATTAGGGGTTCACCTTATTTTTGTGGAAAGCTGACTTGAAATAGTTGGAAAAGTTCTAAATTGGTTGGAGTTGAGAACGGGTCAATGGCAAATGGGGTCGTCATCGAGCAATGGTCAGACGGCGGCTGGACGAGTCAGCACTGGCAAATTATTGACAACGGTGCGGCCATCCAATGGACTGATAGGAAGCGTTTTCTCAAATTATGAAATTGACCACCGAACATGCAGCAAAAAGGATTATTATTAAAGATAATCAAGAGATTCTGAGATATCTACAAGAGAAAAGATGAGACATAGTTCTTTTTATTTTTGGTTACTTACTTTTTTGATCATTAGTGCTTCAGGTTTTTATTTGATAGATCTAATGACATTTAAACCAAAGCCAGATGGCGGCAATTTCATGATGGTAATCCCGCGATTATCATCAAAGATAAAAAAAGGTTTGATCATCTTTTTTATAAGCTTTCTTCTAACTTTTGTGTTGTAGGCGAGATCAACGAAGTAAAATGGCATCTTGATACACTGAATGGAGGTCCCGACAACCCGAATTCAATTATTTATAGGTGGGGATGGTTCAATCAGTATACGAACACCATTTTTTTCAATGTAAACAGCTTTGTTTTTGGGATTGCCCTTTCGGGGATGCTCGGGTTTTTACTATCAATGAGGAAAAGTCGTGAAGGACAAGAAGCATGAAAAAACCAAACGCGCAGATTCTGCAATTTTCTGAAACGACGATCGACCTACCGCGTATGAAGATACTGAGCATTTTGAGGAAGACAATTAACAATTATGTAATTGGAGGAACTAGAAATGGCATTTTTCAAGAAAATCTTAGCACGCGTAGGGATTGGGAACATCGATATCGACACACAGTTTCAGACGGAGGATTTTATTCCTGGAGAGTTGGTTGAGGGCGTTGTTATTGCTAAAGGCGGAAAAGTGGAGCAGAAGGTGGACAAGATCTACTTTCAAATCATGACGGAATATAAGAAGCCTGTGGAGACAGATGCTAATCGCGATGGGCGAACTGAAACTCGTATGCAGAAAGAAACCGTCGTAGTTGCAAATATGTTACTTGGTGAAAACCTCGTGATTGCTCCGGATGAGACGATTGAAATTCCTTTTCAATTCGTTCTGCCGCATGAAACGCCAATCTCAATCGGTGTCAGCCCGATCTGGGTGCGTACATGCTTAGACATTGATAATGCAGTTGATCCCTCGGATCGTGATGATATTGAAGTTCGGGCACACCCGCATACTGCGGTTGTTTTTGAAGCGCTGGAAGAACTGGGATTTCATTTGCATCAAGCGGAGAATGAGTATTATTTACAACGAGATTATCATTTACCGTTTATTCAAAAGTTTGAATTTGTTCCCTATCATAATGGCGAGTACCGCAGCACGGTGGATGAACTTGAACTCATTTTCTATCCGAATGAAGACGGTGTTGAGATCATCCTAGAATTCGATCGCAAAACGCGTGGTTTCAGCGGATTTCTATCGGATATGTTGGATACGGATGAGTCCCGTCATCGCTACTTTTTCAACAGGGAAGAGCTGGAGGAAGGTTCTTCTTCTGTAGCGGATCAGTTCAGGGGGATATTTGACGAGCTGCTGGAATAATACATAAAAAGAGGCTGTCACCAACGGTAGGATGATTACCGGAGGGACAGCCTCTATTCAATTCAACTTTAGTTTCCGAAAATGTCGTAAAAAAGAGGCCTTAAAGGCCTCCGCATCTAACTATTACGCGTGTGCTAATAGCTTAAGTTCAAGTTTTCCTGTCGTTAAATACGTGAGTTCAGGAGTTGAGAAAAAGTCAGCTAATCGCCGAAGTCTCATATATATCGTTCGCAAAATAACGGAATCCATCTCTGTGATCATACTGCGATTTGCAATAAAATCTCGCATGCCCACCTTGATGAGATACTCGCTATCTCGAAGATCGGTTATCAGTTGTTTATTGGGAAGGTCTCCGTAGTTGACTATGTATTTCGTTTGCCCAAGAGCACTTTGATACAGTTCAGCACATGTTCGCGAAATTTGTACCTGCCTCTTTGCTCCCAAAGAGTCAGTGACTGTAAGTAATTGATTTTTGGCATCTAATGAGTTCTTTTTCAAATAAACAATTTCGTGAGAGGCAATACCCTCTGTGAGTAAACGAACGATAATGGCATCTTGCGGATTAATACAGCGAGTTTCGATAAAATGAACTTGTTCTAATGTAATAATACGAAATCAGCATCCCTTCAAGTGTGAAAATTGGATTTCAGTAAACTTTCATATAGCTTTCAGTAATAAGCAACTATATACTCTATGCGGGATAAAGATCGATTATGACTGTTTTTAATAAATAATAATTAGCTCTATTTTCATTAGGAAGAAGGTAATACTTGGTTTATGCAGAAGATGATTGTATATATGTATGAGTGGAGTTGAGAGGGAGGCGCTGCTGATTATGGTGAATGAAGAAGGGGAATTGAAGAAGGTGTTAGGCTTACGAGATTCTATTGGTATCGCCCTCGGACAAATTATTGGAGCAGGTATCATGTCAATCACTGGCATCGCTATTGCCTTAACTGGGGCTGGCGTACCGCTTGCTTTCGTGCTTTCCTCAATTTTTATGCTTATCATGACGATTCCTCTTGCTGTATTAGGTTCAGTTCTTCCTACAACTGGAGGTATGTATACATACACGAGTCGTTTACTCTCTCCGAATACAGGGTTTGTCTATTTAATCCTGTTTACATTCGGTCATTTGACCATTGCTGTGTATGCCATTTCATTCGCTCAATATTTACAGGGAATCATGCCTGGTACGCCGATTATGCTTGTTGCTTTCATTGTGCTGACTTTCTTCTATTTGATTAATTTATTTGGCATCAAGTTCATGTCATCATTAGGTAAGGTGCTCGTAGCGATTAAGCTGCTGTCTCTTCTTGTTTTCATCGTATGGGGAATTTCGAAGGTTGACTTTTCGATGTTTCATCCATCAGAGATTTTTCCTCAGGGAACGGGGAGTTTTCTTACGGCGGTTGGAATCACTTCCTTTGCATCAGGAGGCGCTTATGCCGTAGTTGAGCTCGGAGGCGAAATGAAGCGGCCGCAAAGGGATATTCCGCTTACAATTTTCATCAGCAGTGGTATAGTTGCCTTGCTTTATATAGGCATTGGCATCGTGGCAACCGGAGTTCTGCCGATTTCCGAAGTTGCAGGCGAGTCGCTTTCGGATGTGGCAAGGACGATATTGCCTAATCCATTGTTCCTATTTTTTATCATAGGAGGGGCCATGTTTGCTCTGGCTTCTACACTCAATGTGACGTTTTCCTGGGTGACGAGGGGGATGCTGGCGGCATGTCGCGATGGTTGGCTCCCAGCATCGTTCGGCGCCGTTAATCGAAGGTATGGTACACCGCATTGGCTTCTCACGTTTTACTATCTGCTTGGGGTCATACCCATTGTAACTGGAGTATCGTTGACCACGATTTCCCAGTTAGGGGTTGGCATCTTACTTCTTTCGAGTATTTTCCCCGTACTTTCTGCCGTACAGCTTCCACGCAAGTACCCTGAGCTTTATCGCAAAGCACCTTTCACTATGAAGCCAAGCCTGCTTTACACCATTGTCATCATAGCCGTTGGTTTACTGGCCTTTCAAGGTTATTTACTTCTCAGCCGATTGTCAGCTCTATTAATTATAGGTAACATAGTGCTTGTCGCAGCTAGCATCGTTTATGTAATGATTGTCGGCAAACGCCGAATAAATAAACATGCTACTAACGCGGTTTCGAGCAGTAGTCACGATATCAAATTGTTGCAATAATCATTTTCAGTTCTTTTGTAAACTCTTTGCAGGGCAGGGACTGATGACGATTCTTTAGACGTAAGGAGCAGAAGGAAATATCCATATCCTCTCCGGTGATTTCTAGCGCAACAATGCTGCCTGTTTGGACATAGGGGTCGTATTTCAGACCGATTTCCGTATAAAATCCAATGGCAATGCCTTCCGCAATTACTCGTTTTGCAGCCTCTGAATTCCCTAACTTAAATAAAATATTCGGCTCTCCATACTTTTTTAATTTACTAATCAGATACTCAGAATTCAGGAGGATCGGCTGATGGACAAGTTCTTCTAAGGAGATGCTTTTGCGATGAGACAGTGGGGAGTTTCTCCCCACACATGCCATCACTCTGCTGTCCATTAACGTCTCTGTGATCAATTGTTTGTTCGGCTCTTCATAATTCCGAGATACGGCGATTAGACCAATATCTACTTTACCGCTTTGGACTTCTTGTTTAATTTGTGGATAATCAAGTTCCAACATTTCAAGCTCTACGCCAGCATGCTTTGCTTTGAAAATCGCCAAGGTTGAGGGTAATACACTTAAGCATAGGCTAGGCACAGAAGCGATGGAAAGGAACCCTGAGAGCTGATTGGACTGAAAATCTGCCGTCTCCCGAAGTTCCTCTACTTTGTTAATAATTTCTTCCGCTTTACTTATAATTAATTTCCCATCTTCCGTAGGAACGGCTCCGAAACGCGAACGCTTAAAAAGCTTAATCCCAAGCTCTTCTTCCAGACTCACAATGGCCTGGCTGATATTCGGTTGAGAGACATGAAGCTTTTCGGCAGCTAGGGAAATCGAACCGGTTTGATTGATTTCAATGATGTAGAGAAGTTGTTCAATCCGCATAGTTCTCCTTTTTTGGGAAGCGATTTATGTCGTAAATATATCCCAAAAGCGGACCATAGGCAATGATAGGGAAGCCCTATTTTAAGAGGCTCCGTACTCAACATTCAGTTTGCTTAGCTCTTTCATTTGTCCGTTAAAGACGAAACGTGATAGCACGACGCTGATTTCATATAAGGCGAATAAGGGGATGGCCACCATCAGATGTGAGATGAGATCTGGAGGTGAAATAAGGCTAGCTACGATGACTAGCACGATGTAGGCATATCTGCGAATTTTGTTCAGGAGCTTTGGATTCAGCAGTTTTAGTCTAGTTAGAAACATGACGACGATGGGAAGTTCAAAGGCAATCGACAAAGGCAGCACAATGTTCAGCATAAAACTAAAATATTGGGCAACGCCGTACGTCGGCGTTAATCCGAGGTTATCGGAAATTTGGGTAGTGAACGCCATACACATGGGGAAAACAACGAAGTAAGCGAAAGTTAAACCGATGATGAAACACAGGACCGTATAAGGGATATAACGTAGTGAGGCTGACTGCTCCTCCTTCGTCAGACCTTGTTTAACGAATCCCCAGATCTGATAAAGGATAAAAGGCAAAGAAACCGTAAGGGATATCACGAACGCAATCATCATATAGAGGCGAATACTATCCATGGGGGAAAATACATGCCATGTCATGTTGGAGGCCGGGGGTGTTTGCTTCAAGTAGAGCAGGAGTTTTGGGGCAGCGAGAAAGCCAGCAATCATCGTAAGGACAATTACGATTAGAACGCGAATAATACGTGTTCGCAGTTCAGACAGATGTTCAACGAGAGACATCATTTCTTTTATTGGCATGGAAGGCACCTCCAAAGCTATGTATGGTTGTCATTGTCTTAAGATCCAGCTAGCATACGCTTAAGTTCAACGGTGTGGAAGCCGTCCATCAGCTTCGTGTGGATCTCCATGATGGTCTGAATATCCTCAAATGAATATTTACGAACGCCTCCTTTACTTCTTTCTGGGAAAATAAGCTTGCGATCTTCGTAATAACGGATCTGCCTTTCCGATAACCCGGTTAATTCGCTTACCACACCAATTTGAATCACTTTCTTCTTCGTCATCGACATCATCCAACCTCCTATTAATGTTATATAAATTAACGTTTACATGACATTAATTACAAGTTAACTCTATCATTATGCGTATTCCTGATCAAATAATCTATTTTTATCCCGGTATAAGTAATATTTATGTAATGTAATCTTACACATAATAGTGACGAATACATATCCTACTGGTACGTTTAAGGTGCGGTTTATCCAAACTTGAACGAGGAGATGGGAGCATGGAGAAGACACCGATCAAAGAAGATCAAATTACACGTAGACAATTTTTGACTACAGTCGGCAAAATAGGAGGGTCAGCCGCACTTTTTAGTGTTATGGGGACTCTGGGACTCTTATCCCCAGAAACGATGAAAGCGGCAGATTACACGCCTCCTTCAGGTAGAGATCTCACTTCAACGAACCGTAACGGGAAAAAAGTGATCATTCTAGGCGCAGGGATAGCCGGTATGACGGCTGCCTATGAGCTGGGAATGGCAGGATATCAGTGCACAATTTTAGAAGCGAGAGCTCGTTCCGGCGGTAGAGCTTGGACGGTTCGCAGAGGTACAGCTGTTACGGAATTAGGAGGCAGCAAGCAGGTTGCGCGCTTTGATAATGGGATGTATTTCAACGCGGGGCCGATGCGGATTCCCCAGTTTCATGTGACGTTGGAATATGCACGCAAATTTGGCGTCGCGATTGAACCCTTCAACAATGTGAACGAGAGCGGCTACTATTATAACGAAAATGTAGGCGAGTTATCAGGTGTGAAAATTCCAAAGCGCCAAGCGAAAGCTGATGTTAGGGGCTATGTCGCCGAAATGCTAGCAAAAGCGGTAAATCAGAAGGCATTGGATCTCCCTTTAACAACAGAAGAAAAAGCTAATCTTGTCACTTATCTGAAGACCGAAGGGGATTTAAACGCAGATCTGTTCTATAAAGGTTCGGAGAGAGCAGGGTATAACGAGGAACCAGGCGGTAAATTCGACGCGGGCGTACGCAGAGATCCATTCAGTTTAAAAGCAATCATAAATTCCGGTTTTGGGCAATTTTTTAGCAGTGAATACAGCTATGATCAACAAATGATGATGTTTCATCCGGTAGGCGGGATGGACCAAATTGCTAAAGCATTTGAGAAGCGAGTGGGGGACCGAATCGAATTCCATGCAGAGGTACAGGAAATTAAGCAATCATCCGATGGTGTTCGTATCCTGTATAAGGACTTGAATAGCGGAGCAAGCAAGGAAGCTACCGGAGACTTTTGTATTTGTACGATTCCACTCTCTGTCCTCAAGGATATTAAGGCAGACTTCTCTGCCGACATGTCGACAGCTATTTCTAAAATTAACTACGCATCCGCTGGTAAAATTGGCCTTCAGTTTAAACGTCGATTCTGGGAGGAAGATGAGTTTATTTTTGGCGGAAGCTCGCTGACGAATATGGACATTTCCAGTATTTATTACCCACCGACTGATTATTTTGCCAAAAAGGGACTCCTCTTAGGCTATTATGCCTTCGGGGGTAACGCTGATAAGATTGGTAAAATGACACCTGCCCAAAGGGAGGACTACGCGTTAAGCCAAGGGGCGAAGATTCATCCGCAATATTATAAAGAGTTCGAAGCCTCTTTCTCCGTAGATTGGAAGAAGATTAAATATAATCAAGGCGGATGGGCTTCGTATACGGCGGACGACCGCAAAACATATTACCCTACATTGTGTAAACCGGATGGTCGCATTTATTTGGCAGGGGAGCATATCAGCTATATTACCGCTTGGCAGGCAGGGGCGATTGAATCTGCGAGGAAAGTGGTTACAGAAATTCATGAGCGTGTAATGAAAGAGTAGATGATGAGGAGCGATGAACGATGATGATAACGAAGAAAGTGAAAACCATTGCAGCCGTCACATTAGGTTCATGCCTCATATGTGTCAGCGCTTATGCAGCAGGAACGGAAAAATCTAGTAAATACCCATCAGAGCCAATTAATGAAGTGGAGTTTTATGGCAATCCGGCGTCCTCGATCTCTGCCGGAGTGTCCGTACCTGCAGGCTCTTCCTACTTATTCACAAGCGGAACGGTACCGCCTGTTCTTAATAAAGAGGGTAAGACGGTTTATGAGCGCTATGGCGATACCAAAACGCAAGGCATCGGCATTTTGAAGGAAATCGAGAAGCAATTGAAGGAAAAGGGATTAACCCTTGCTGACGTCACTTATCTCCGTGTATATCTTACAGCAGATGCGGCCAAAGAGGGCAAATTCGACTATCAAGGCTGGTTTGATGCCTACGCGCAATTTTTTGGCAATGAAGCGAATCCGGTTAAACCAGCTCGCTCCACGGTCGGTGTGGCAGGACTCGTTAGCTCTGATTGGCTTATAGAGATCGAAGCAGTAGCGGTATATCCGAAACATCATAATCAAAACTAATGAAACGGAGTTGATGATCCTATGCTGCAAAATATTGGCTTTCCTGGTCTCATGTTAATCTTAGTTGTTGTCTTAGTTTTGTTTGGTCCATCCAAGCTTCCAGAGCTTGGTCGCGCGGTGGGACGCACGCTGCACGAGTTCAAAAACTCTGCGCGGGAACTCGTCTCCGAGGGTAAAGAGGTTCCCGAACATGTAGAGCCAGCCGATAAGCTGCTCGAGAAGGCAAAAGTATAAATGAAGCTCAGACAGCCTGTATCTGTGATTGTTCTCTTGGAGGAGAGCATCCGGATACAGGTTTTTTTGCGCTTTTGTACAAAAGTAGTGGTGGGAGGGGCGAGAGTCTCTTATCTAGGCAACGTCTGACGGTTTCGAAAGAAGGAAGAGGAACTACGATGCGTTATTTATCGATAAAGCGGACTATTTGAGCGTTGAGGGGAACGTGGATGCGTTAATTTGCCATTTTGGAATTGCCGTAATTAAATAAGATGGTGCATAGACGTTATGCCCTATGTGATTTTGGATAGTTGGAAGGAAACCAACAGTTCATTCCACCTCCGCGCACGAAGACTAATCGATAAGATCGACCTGAGGCAAAGCCTCATTTTTTTTCATGTGATTGGATAAAATCAGCCATAAATGGGCATTCACTAGGAAGTTAGCTCCTGCTCGAATCAATTGTCCTCTTTTACATATCGACATTATGCCTTTTGTATGGGATTATGAAGGAATGTGAGTTGGATATAGGGGGCAGCCTGAATGAGTTTCACAAAGCCGACAGCATTGGTGACTGGCGCTTCTAGCGGATTTGGCTTATTGACTTCAATAGCTCTGGCCCAAGAGGGGTATCACGTTATCACAACTATGCGCGACCTTGGTAAAAGCGAAGCCTTGCTCGCGCATGCCGAAAAAGCTGGTGTAACAAATGCCATCGAAACCATGGCTCTTGACGTAACGATTCATGACTCGATTGAGCAAGTCGTTTCTGATATTATGGACAAGTATGGCAGAATCGATGTTCTCATTAACAATGCCGGCTTTGCTGTCGGGGGGTATGTGGAAGATGTACCGTTGGAAGCGTGGAGATCTCAGCTGGAAACGAATGTATTCGGAGTCATTGCAACAACGAGGGCCATCCTGCCGCACATGCGCGCACAGCAATCTGGTTGTATTGTTAATGTAAGCAGTGTGAGCGGGTTATCCGCCTTTCCTGGCTATGCCCCATATAGCACTTCGAAGTTTGCCCTAGAGGGCTTCAGCGAATCGCTTCGTTTAGAGATGATGCCCCTGGGTGTGCGTGTCGTGCTTGTAGAACCAGGTGCCTATAAGACAGAGATTTGGCGTAAAGGCTTCGAGGCGATCCATACCACGGAAGCGTCTCCTTATTGGAAACGGCTTAGCAAAATGCTTGACTACTCGAGGAAGGTATCAGCGACAGCACCCGATCCGCAGGAAGTAGCAGACCAAATTGCACGAATTGTAGACAACCCGCGGTCAAAGCTCCGTTATCCAATGGGACGCGGTGTGAGGGCGGGGCTCTGGGCGAAAAGTCTTTTGCCATGGAGATGGTATGAAGGTGTTTTGAATCGATTATTGAAATGAAGAAGGATGTACTTGTGTAAGTACGAATAAACCAAGGAGTGAAATGAATGTCACGTAAGTGGGAAAGAATGGTAAGTAAAAATACAAAAACAGTAAATAAGAATCGCTCCAAACAGGGGATTGCTCCGATTTCTTCAGATCCGGATCGATCGGAAGTATTCAAGGGTAGAAGCATTATGTTAGCTTTATTTTTTGTTCTAATTTCCATCTTATTATTGGTTACTTTGACCAAAACAGACGGGGACAAGATGTACTGGTATACGACACTCAGTTACATGGCGGTTGGACTGTTCGTTTATTTTATTCGCCGTCCGTATTTAAAGGTTAGTAAGACGAGCATCTCGAAGAGAGGGTTTGCCAGAGAGCTTGTACTTAATGCCGATAAAATTAAAGAAATCGTATACTCCCCTGGTCAGGTGGTCATTGACCTAAATGGGAAGTCACCTCGTTGGGTGTACAACAAATCTCTGAATCGATTCGACGTAGCTGCCATGGCTGCTAGATTGAAAAAATTTGCTGAGCAGAACCAGATTACCTTTGTGGATAAAACGGTTTAAGTGCGGATAGCACGACGTGAAGCTTATAAATGATGAAAAAGCCCAATTCGACATTGGGCTTTTTTTTGCTACTTGGGCGTAATGTGCCAACTTGAGATTAGACTTGTTAGAGCAGTGATGATTCGTAATTGTGGGAAATCTTAATCATATTTATCATCGTCGATTCTAACCACATTATCCATGATAAGCTCAACTTCCGTCTCGAAGTTTAAATGAAGCGGAGCTGGAAGTACATCTAGGATTTCCTGCATCATATCCAAGTCTAATAACTCATCGATGGTTTGAGGTCGCGGTTCTAACTGATAAACCCATTCGCGGACTGCATCGATAAATAAATAAAAAGATGATTGGAATTGATCGGCGACAACTTCCTGCTCATCACCACGTGATGCCGACATGGCATTCCAGTTTTTTAGCGTTGTTTGTAAGGCTAGTTCTACGGTTGGGTTCATTATAATCTCCTAAAGGTTCATAGGGTGCTTTCTCATCTTTTTAATAGAATGGGCTTAATGGGGGCGGGCTTATCTGTCTAACGAATGTTGTAGAAACTACTTAGGCTCTCCTGTTAACCGCCATCTCAGCCATCATTTCAACGCCTGTGTGGAAGCTCGGATAATCATCTCCGAAGGCAGAATGATCTTCCGATTCTCATGAACGGCTTCACCTTCAATGCGTTCGATTAACAGCTGCATGCCTAATAAGCCGAATTGATAGGCAGGCTGTGAAGCCAGGGTTAGAAATGGGTTAATCGCACCTGCTGGGCCGAAATCGTCAAAACAGACGACCGATAGATCATCTGGCACCTGCAAGCCGCGCTGTCTCAATGATTGAATGACGCCGACGGCGAGCATGTTGTTAGCCGCGAAGATAGCTGTCGGTGGATCTGCAAGATTGAGTAGTTCATCTAACGCGGATTCATCATGGAAATCACGATAGTTTAGATGTGCGACGAGCGAGTCATCTATGGGTAATCCGCTAAGCAAATGCGCCTCGCAATACCCGGTATAACGCAAACGGGCTGTAGAGACATCCTGTGAACCGTTAATCAAAGCGATTCGGCGATGCCCAAGACCAATTAAATGCTCAACAAGCTTTCTCGCGCCTTCCTTGCTGTCCCCGAGTACCACATCCGCCTCAATTCCCGGAATTTCACGGTCTAAAACAACGAAGGGAATATTATGCTTTTGCAGTTGACCAAGATTCTCGACAGAATGATCTCCCGTTGGGGCGAATAGAACGCCATCCACACGGGTTGATAGAATCATATCAACGTAGTCTTTCTCTTTCGCATAATCCTCATCGCTATTCGCAAAAAGCAGTCGATATCCAGCCCGTTTAGCTGCATCCTCTGCGCCGCGTGCAAGCGTAGTATAGAACGGATTCGTAATATCCGTAATGAGCAGGGAAAGAATTTTGGTCTTCTGAAGTACCAGACTGCGTGCCATCGAGTTCGGAATATAGTGGAGATCTTCCATTACTTTCTTTACCCGTTTGCGCGTTGCTTCGCTGATACGACCTGTATTATTGATAACCCGTGAAACGGTCATTGCCGAAACACCGGCTTTTTCAGCGATATCATAAATTGTAATCACGTTGAGTCACCTTTTCATCTCATCCTATTCGTCTATTGTATAGAAATTAAGGATTGACAGCAAGGCTTAAAATTGATAATTTTGAGTTATCGGTAACACTCATTTTTTGAGGAGGTTTTGAATATGCTTAAAGGTATTCCTTCCATCTTGTCGCCGGAGCTTTTGAAGGTGCTGATGGAAATGGGGCATGGGGATGAAATTATTCTAGCAGATGGCAATTTCCCTGCCGCCAGTCATACGAATCGTTTGCTGCGCAGCGATGGCCATGGTGTAACGGAATTATTGGAAGCGGTTTTATCGTTATTTCCACTGGATTCTTACAGTGAACATCCTATTGCTCTTATGGCGGTAGTTCCAGGAGATGCGGTTGAAACACCGATATGGACTACATACGAAGGAATCATTCGTAAGCACACGCCGCCACGAATTGAGTATGTAGATCGATTCCCGTTTTATGAGCGAGCGAAGAAAGCCTACGCGATCGTGGCAACGAGTGAGAAAGCTTTATATGCCAATATTATTTTGAAAAAAGGTGTCATTAGTGAGTGATTTGAATTATCGATAACTCATGAATTGATTCCGTTTGAATGCACAATTCGTATCACCCCATACACATGAGGAGGATGAATTTAAAATGGCAAACAGTGATTACAGGTGGAACCAGGAATTCCCGAAGATTGGGATACGACCAACGATTGATGGCAGAAGAAAAGGTGTTCGTGAATCACTTGAAGATCAAACGATGAACATGGCTAAGGCTGTTGCAGCTTTACTAAGTGAAACTCTGAAATATCCAAACGGCGAGCCTGTAGAGTGTGTGATTGCTGACACCTGCATCGGAGGCGTAGCCGAGGCTGCTGCAGCAGCGGATAAATTCACGAAATCTGGAGTAGGTGTATCCATTACCGTTACCCCTTGTTGGTGCTACGGAACGGAAACGATGGATATGGACCCGTCCACACCGAAAGCCATTTGGGGCTTTAATGGTACAGAGCGTCCGGGCGCGGTTTACTTGGCCGCTGTTTTATCGGGTCATGCACAGAAAGGCATTCCGGCCTTTGGTATTTACGGCAAAGATGTACAAGATGCAGGTACAACAGACATACCGCAAGACGTTCATGAGAAGCTAATTCGTTTTGCTAAGGCAGGGCTTGCTGCCGCTTACATGAAAGGGAAATCATACCTCTCTATCGGCTCTGTATCTATGGGGATTGCTGGATCAATCGTAAATGAGGAGCTGTTCCAGAATTACCTGGGCATGCGTAACGAATATGTCGATATGTCCGAATTAGTGCGTCGTATTGACGAAGAGATTTTCGATCCTGAAGAATACCAATTGGCACTGAACTGGGTAAAAGAGAACTGTACAGAAGGCCCAGATAAGAATCCTTCTGAGATTCAAACGAGCCGTGAAAAGAAAGATCAAGATTGGGAAACCGTTGTGAAAATGTCCTTGATTGTCAGGGACTTAATGGTAGGCAACCCGCGTCTGGCTGACATCGAGTTCGGGGAAGAAGCGCTTGGCCACAATGCGATTCTCTCTGGTTTCCAAGGACAGCGTCATTGGACAGATCACTTCCCGAACGGTGATTTCATGGAAGCCATCCTGAACACTTCCTTTGACTGGAATGGCAAACGCGCACCTTATTTGGTTGCCACAGAGAACGATAGTCTGAATGGTGTTGCCATGTTATTCGGTAATCTGTTGACGAATACAGCGCAAATTTTCGCCGATGTAAGAACGTACTGGAGCCCAGATGCGGTGAAACGCGTAACAGGACACACTTTAAGCGGTGCAGCCAAAGACGGAATTCTTCACTTGATTAACTCTGGACCAGCAGCACTAGATGGCACAGGGGAACAAAGCCGCAATGGCAAACCTGTTTTGAAGCCTTACTGGGAAATCACGGATGAAGAAGTGACTAAGTGTCTAGAGGCAACTTCTTGGCGTCCTGCATCCGTTGAATATTTCCGCGGAGGCGGCTATTCCACCGATTTCCTTACAAAAGGCGGTATGCCGGTAACGATGTCTCGCATCAACTTAGTAAGAGGCTTAGGTCCCGTGCTTCAGTTAGCAGAAGGCTACTCTGTTGATCTGCCTGAGAATGTGCATCAACAGCTGGATGATCGCACAGATTCAACGTGGCCGACGACTTGGTTTGCTCCTATTTTAACAGGTGAAGGATCATTTACCGATGTTTATTCGGTTATGGATAACTGGGGCTCCAATCATGGATCGATCAGCTATGGTCATATCGGTGCTGACTTAATCACACTTGCTGCTATTCTAAGAATTCCTGTGTCTATGCACAACGTAGCGAAGGAGCACATTTTCCGTCCACGGGTTTGGAGTAATTTCGGAACATCGGATCCAGAGGCGCTGATTTCAGAGCTTGCAGCAGCTTCGGGCCCTTATATAAATAGTAGCAATTGCACGAATTGAGGTGACTCTGGTGGGGACTAACCATTTGAATATGCTAGCCGTAGATTTCGGAGCTAGCAGCGGCAGAACCATTTTGGGGCGTTGGAGTGGTTCAACACTTTCCGTAGAGGACATTCATCGCTTCTCAAATGATCCTGTTGAGCTTGGCGGCAGTTTGTACTGGGACTTTTTGCGACTTTTTCATGAGTTAAAAGCAGGAATCCATGCTTATAAGCAGCATGCTCCTAGTAGTCCAGCTTCCATTGCAGTTGATACATGGGGTGTGGACTACGGTTTTGTTGACGGCAAAGGCAAGCTGCTTGGCAATCCTTATCATTATAGGGAAGCGCGGAATGCAGTAGCGATGAGCGAATTGCTGCAGCAAACGACGGAGCGTGAATTATACAGCCATTCAGGTATTCAGCCGCTATCTTTTAATACGATTTTTCAGCTTTATGCCGAGAGCAGAGAACAAGGTTTATCACTGCCTGATGATGTTCGTCTCTTGCTCATGCCAGACTTATTCCGTTTCTATTTGTCTGGGATTCGTTCCACGGAGTACACGATCGCCAGTACAACAGGGCTTCTGGATCCGGTGGCGAGAGACTGGGATCGTTTACTTTTGCAGAAAGTTGGAATCCCGTCTGGACTCTTTACAGACATCGTGATGCCCGGAACGAAAGAAGGAACTCTGCGCAAAGAAATAGCCGAGGAACTGCAGGTTGGCGCGATGCCAATTGTGGCTGCAGCTTCACATGATACGGCTTCTGCGGTCGTTTCGATTCCTTCACTCGAAGGTGACTATGCGTTCATCTCTTGTGGAACCTGGTCCTTAATGGGCGTTGAAATCGATCAACCCATCATGACGGAAGACAGTCTTCGCTGGGGATTCACAAACGAGGGCGGCGCTGAAAAGAAGATTCGCATGCTGAAGAATATCATGGGACTATGGCTCCTTCAAGCATGCAAAAGGCAATGGGAGCTCGAAGGAGATTCCATAAGCTTTGCTCACATGCAAGAGATGGCGAAGTTGGAGCCAGGGCTCCAAAGTTACGTGGATCCGCAGGATCCTGTGTTTCTTGCTCCAGGAAATATGCCGGAACGAATTCGCCTTTATTGTGTGGAAACAGGCCAAACCGTACCACAAACCAAAGCTGAGCTTATCCGCTGCGTAGTGGATAGTCTGGCTATGAAATTCAAGCAAACGTTAGATGAAATTGAACAGCTTCTTGCAAGAAAGCTTTCAACCATTCATATGGTAGGCGGAGGAATTCAAAATCGGCTGCTCTGCCAATTGACGGCGAACGCCACAGGGAGACCGGTCATTGCTGGTCCTGTGGAAGCGACGGCGATCGGCAATATTATGATGCAGGTCAAAGCGCACGGCGAGGTCCAATCGTTGGATCAGATCCGCCAAGTCGTCATGGACTCCTTCCCGCCTGATCGGTATGAATCCCAGGATGAAGCTAAATGGCAGGATGCTTACCAAACCTATTTGCAAGTGATTGCTAAGAAATCAGTAAGGAGTTGAAGGTTAGATGTCCGAGCAGCAAACAAGAGAAGAATTGACGAAATATGCCCGTAAAAGTGTAGCCAAAGGCCTTGTTGTAGGTCCTGGTGGGAATATTAGTGCAAGATTTGAAGATACGATGTACCTTTCTCCAAGCGGTTTCGCACTAGAAGATATTGAGCCTGTGCAATGGGTGCCGGTCGATATCCCGACGGGGAACATTCTCGACTCGACCTACCGTCCTTCCTCCGAAGTGCTTATGCATTTATTTTGTTATCGCGTGAATCCCATCATGAAGGCGATTGTGCATACGCATCCGGCTTATTGCATCGCATTAACACTCGTAGATAATGAGCTTCCGATGCTGTTTCCGGACCAAGCCGCGCTTGTCGGCGACGTAGCTTTCGTTCCCTATGTCGTTCCAACAACGGATAAATTAGCCAACCTAGTGGCTGAGAAGGCTGACCGTTATAGCTCGATTTTGCTAAACAATCATGGACTCGTCACAACGGGTAAAAATTTGCGTGAAGCCTACTACCGCACGGAAGTTATGGAAGAAAGCGCGAAGATTTACCTCATTGCGAAGTCCGTAGGTCAACCGAGAAGGCTGA
This sequence comes from Paenibacillus sp. V4I3, assembly GCF_030817215.1. GTDB lineage: Bacteria > Bacillota > Bacilli > Paenibacillales > NBRC-103111 > Paenibacillus_E. Next base: position 6,085,631 of record NZ_JAUSZA010000001.1, on the reverse strand, counting down.
CTGAGGAAGAGTACAAAGAAATTCAAGGCTTAGAAAGTGAAGCTTACCGCGTGAATTTATTACAGCAAATGAAATAATGGATTATCAGGTATGGCCGTTCTCATCGCAATCGATGGGGGCGGTTTTTTTGTTTGATTAACGAAAGTTGTACAGGGTACAACAATTTCGTTAGTTTCTTCTCAATAAGTTGTTTTTGTTGTATGTTGTACAACAATTCAGCCTTATTTCCTTCTAAAGCTACTTTTGGGCGAAAATGTTGTATTTTCTGCAACAATCATGAAGAAAAACTCGGATTAGCTTACCAAATATTGTACGAAATACAACAATGTCTGTAACCTTGGAGCTACACCCTCTGGTGCCTAGCAAGATTTAGTTCATAACATCCAGTTTCAGGCTGTTTAAATTGTTTATCCTCACAATTCGGAACATAAGACACAATAACCGTAATAAAACACATGTTAATGCCATTTGTTGTACAATAAAATGGTATTGATGCATAAGGACAGTGAGGTGGCCGCATGGTTAATATTTTGGTTGTAGATGATGAGCCGATGATTTGTAAAGGCGTGGCTACCATATTGAAACAGTCGAATCTGGACATCGCTGAGGTGTTTATCGCATATAACGGTTTTGAAGCGTTGGATTTTATACATTTGGAGAAAATCGATCTTGTTTTTACGGATATACAGATGGAAAAGATGAACGGTATTGAATTAATTGAAAATATATTCATGGAAGATCCTACGATTCCAATCGTCATTTTATCCGCCCATGGCGAGTTTGAGTACGCACAGAAGGCGATTCGTTTCGGAGCCAAGGAATATTTGGTCAAGCCGATAACGCCGCCTCATCTCATTTCGGTAGCAGCTAAGTTGCTGGGAGAGAAGGAAGAGAAGCAGCGGCATTTCTCGAATTGGGAGAGCAGCCGAACCCTGTCAGAGCATACGTCGCTCGAGATGAATTATTACTTGAATGAGCTTGTCACCGGAACGGTCCATGAGTCCGAGGTACCTGCCATTATGGAGAAGCTTGGAACCCGAATGAGGGGTACGCATTACAGCATGTTAGTGATCAAATTATCCCTAGATCGAGGCGGCATTCATGATCAGGAAATATCGACGCTGAAGGACCGTAGTCTTCTGAAGTACGCCGCTTTGAATATTATTGAGGAGACCGCGAATCAGTGGTGTCATCTTGTTTTTAATACGCATAATTCTACTTTCTCCTTGCTGCTGAAAATTCCTGAAGAGGAGATTAGGGGTTCTCAGAGCATTAATCAATTGTTGATGGTCGCCCAGATGATTCACGCGAATTTGCAGAAATACGTCAATGTCAAATGTCAGATTGGGATCAGCCGCATTCGGGAGGGTATCACACAGCTGCCTGTTATCTATCAAGAAGCACTGGAGAGCTTGGCTTGGAGCGAAACACACAAAGGGCATCACATGTTCTACATTGAGGATATCGGCAAAACGACGAACGAGCAGAATTTAACAAACACGCAGGTTGACGAGGCTAATAACCGAATTGTTTATGAGACAAAAACCTATATTGAAGGACACTTCTGTGATAAAGGCCTGAAGCTTCAAGATATCGCCGATGCTGTGCATTTAAGCCCTAATTATTTGAGTTATTTGTTTAAAAAAGTGATGGGAGTTAACATTTGGGACTATGTGACCAAGCTTCGTATGGAAAAAGGGAAGCAATTGATTCTGACCACGGACAAACGCAGGTACGAAATTTCGGAGGAAATCGGTTACGAATCACCAGAGCATTTTAGTAAAATTTTTAAAAAACATTTCGGGTTGAATATTTCGGAGTTAAAATATACGGGTCCGTAACATGCGACATGATTAGCGTAACAGGACACATCGTCGCTCCTGGCGGTTCCCTTTATAATCGAAAGTGTAGAAACTAACATTTGATGAAACGATTCGAAAGGGGAACCAAACATGAAAGCTAAAAAGGCTTCAGCCATCAGTGCGATTGCACTGACCGTTTTACTCGCAGGATGTGGTACGAACAGTACCACGACTAGCACAACAAGCAGTCCCGCCTCAGCAAAGGAAACAGCAGCAGCAACAGCAACGCCTGCAGCCAAAAAAGTGACAATTACAGCCCAAGGCTTCAAGCCTGACCAGAAGGAAAAGAATGACCAGCTTGACCAGCGGATCAGCCGCTTTAAGGCGAAAACCCCGAATGTTGATTTCAAGAAAGACGACTGGCAGTACAACCCGTTGGAAATTGGGATCAAAATGGCTTCGAATAGCGCGCCAACCGAATATACGACGTATGCAACAGAAGGTAAAGTGCTCGTCGACAAGAAATGGGTCGCTGATATTACCGATTCGATCAATGCCTGGGAACATGCTAAGGACATGAATGATCTTCTTTCCAAACCGTTTGTGGTGAATGGTAAAACGTATGGAGTGCCCATCGACGGTTACGTGATGACCATTACGCTGAACAAGAAGCTTTTCAAAGATAAAGGTGTCGAGCTGCCTCCAATGGATTGGACGTGGGACGATCTGTTAACGGCAGCGAGAAAGATTAATGATCCGGCCAAAGGCATCGCGGGCTTTATTCCAATGGGTAAAGGACCGGAAGCAGGCTGGAACTGGACGAATTTCCTTTATGCAGCTGGCGGCGATGTGCAGAAGCTCGATAACGGGAAAGTGGTAAGCGTGTTCAATTCTGATGCTGGTGTGAAGGCGCTTGAATTTTATAAAAAGCTAAAAGACGAGAACTTAATTCCTCAGAACTGGGCCTTAGGGTATGGCGACGCATTGAGCGCTTTCTCCCAAGGACGCGGTGCGATGGTGATGTGCGGAAGCGGCAACGCGGCTGATGCAGCGATCAATGAAGGCGGTATCAGCAAAGAGGATATGGTCGTATATCCAATGCCTTCGATCACGAAAGGCGGCAAGCATACGGGCGTTCTTGGCGGTAACTATCGTGTTATCAATCCGAAGAGTGATAAGGATCAACAGCAAGTTGCTTTCAAATGGATTACGGATGAGTACTTCACAGACGATTTCTTAAATTCCACGAAAAAAGAAATCGAAGACCGTAAAGGGAAAAACCGTGTCTACATTCCACAACCGATTAACTACTGGAAGGAATCCTCAGATTTCGGTAAAAAGTATACCGATTTACTGGCCAAATATGACAACGTATTTAAATACGATCCACAATTATTAAGCCTATGGGACGGCAAGCCTGAAGCGCAGTATGAAGCACAGAAATATTATACCGAGATGGCCAATGTGATCCAAAAAGTATTCACAACCAAAGATGTTGATTTGAAAAAGACGTTGGCTGATGCATCGAATAAAGTGCAAACGGAAGTATTTGACAAAGTGAAAGTCGAATAGCACCGGAACATCGGATCTAAGCCGTTTAGCGGTTTAGGTCCGATTTTATAAGTTTATGCTTTCGAAGTAAGTTTTCTAACGAAAACTTTAAGGAGTGTTCAACATGGAAGCAGAATTGAGTGTACGACCTGTCGTAGCGAGTAGTACGGTGAAGAAGAAAATCAACTGGTATTTATGGGGGACGCTGTTTGTCCTTCCAGAAATCGTGTTATTTATTGTATTTTTATGGGTGCCGATTTTTAAAGGGATTTTCTACAGCTTTTACAATATTGATTTTGTCGATGGCAATCATTTCATTAGCTTGGCTAACTATGTAAGTATTTTTCAAGATGGACTGCTGCTCACCTCGATTAAAAATACGCTGTACTATATGGGCTTAGGCGTCTTACTCGGTTTCTGGGTACCGCCGCTTATCGCAATTGTCGTCTCTGAATTAAAATGGTTTCAGGGGGGGGCCCGTATAATTGGCTATTTGCCAAGCGCTGTTCCAGCCATCGTGCTCTATGGGATGTGGCAGTGGTTTTTTGATGCCGTGGGCCCAATTAACAGCCTGTTACAAACGTTCGGTATCCCAAAAGTGGAGTTCTTCAGTCCGAAGATGGCCATGGGTTCGATTGTTCTGCTAGAAACGTGGCAAAGCTTTGGCGCAGCCACTCTCATCTATATCGCTGCAGTCGTGGGTATTCCGAGGGACATATACGAAGCGGCTGAGATCGATGGCGCCAGTGTCTGGCAGCGTATCCGCCATATTACCTTGCCAAGTATCAAGACATTGATGCTGCTTCTGCTTCTCTTGCAGTTGATCACAACTTCACAGGGCTTTCAAGCGCAATTATCGATGACCGACGGTGGCCCGAATAATGCGACGCTTACGTACCTGCTGTGGATGAATCATACGGCGTTCCGTGATCTTGATTTTGGGAAAGCGAGTGCAATGGGCAGCTTAATGTTTTTCGTTTTAATCCTACTGTCCGTGCTATACAATCTGTTGCAGCGTAGAGGTGAGAAGGCATGAAACGAGATGAACGCGGCATTATTTCGCCATTTGATATGAAAAAAGGCGCTGTGAAAGCCGGTTACACCCTCATGGTGCTGCTGATGATCATCATTGGCATTACGACGTTATACCCGTTTTTCAATACCTTTTTTGGTTCACTTAAAACACGTGAGGAATTCTTTGCCTTTCCACCAACCTTTTTTCCGAAAAGCTGGATTTGGACCAATTACAATGATGCATGGAACGGGTTCGATTTGCCATTACTGACTTTCTTGAAGAATACGATATTCATCTACATGGGAAATGTCGTATGCTCGCTGCTCCTAATTGGTTTAGCTGCCTACGCGTTGTCACATTTGAGGGTACCGTTCAAGAGATGGGTGACGCTCTTTTTCTTAGCGACTCTGTTGATACCGCCAGCCACCTATATCGTTCCTAACTTTATGAACCTGAAAAGCTTGGGCATGATCAATACGTACTGGGCCTTCTGGCTGCCGGCTGCAGCGAATGCTTATTTCATGCTTCTGCTCAAAAACTTCTTCGATGGCATTCACAAAGAAATTCTGGAGGCAGCGAGAATCGATGGGGCGAGTGAATTCAATTCATTCATTAAAATTGCTGTTCCACTTTCAACTCCCATTATTGGGACTCTGCTGATTCTGTCCTTTTCGACAACATGGAACGAGTTCTACTGGCCTAGTATTGTGATGACAGAAAAGGAGATGTACCCGCTTGCCACAGGGATTTATCGGTATGTGGTGTACTCAACATCGGTTATTCCGTGGAGTGTACGGTTTGCTATCTTGACAATGGCGATGCTGCCGCCGGTTGTTTTTTTTCTCATTTTCCAAAAATTTATCATACGTGGGTTAACCGTTTCCAGTGTCAAAGGTTAGGTCAAAGAACGCCCCTCAGAATGCTTATTCTGAAGGCGTTTTCTTTTGCTTAAAGGAGATTGCGGCCGTTATAGCGAAGCTAAGTGTGCAATGAGACGGCTAGGAGTAATAATCTCCGAGGATACGGCTTGAAAGGAAGGAATGTCGGCATGCGAAAAATGCTGCGTAATATGAATTTGATGAAAAAGTTGATCGTATTGCTCATCTTATTCGTCGTCATCCCGATATTGGTATTGGATTTGTTTGTAGCCAAGAAGCTGGAGTCCATTACAGAAGAGCAAGTAGGGAACGCGCTGCTCCAGTTAGTGAGAGGAAGTCATTTGACACTAGACAGAGAGAGCAGTGATTTCGAGGAAAAGACAGAGAAAATCATGATATCTCAGGAAATCCAACAGCTTGCAAGCATCCCGTCCTCATCGGAGTATGAACGATTTGAAATCTTTAAAGCCCTTGATAAATATTTGAACAACTATTCGACGAGTGCGGTGCGATATTCGCTGTTTTTTTCGGATACAGATAAGCAGTATTCGTTCGTCCCCAATCCGGATCTTCTGAACAATGGTATTTTTTATTCAACAGACTTGAATGCGCTCTCTTGGTATAAGGAAGTAAGTCAGGCCAAGGGGAAAGGGGTTATTCGTGTTATTGATAAATTCGGATACAACCCTAATAATTTACAAACCGTTGCCTATATGCGCCAATTAAATAGCATTTATAACGGGGAAAGTGTGATTGGTTATTTGGTTGTATCTGGCATTGAGACACCTCTTCAGTTGGATTTTTCACCTTTTGACAAGTATGCGGATGCGGAATTGATGTTGTTAAACCAAGACAATACGGTGCTCGCGACGAATACAACCAATTTTGAGATCGGATCCTCGGTACATGTTCCGGCTAATCAAGTAGAAGGTGTTTATAAGCTGAAAGAGGCTGATCTTGAGTTCATGTGCGTTATTCATACAAGTGAATATTCGAAAACGAAATTGCTCATGCGAGTTCCTGTTCAGTCGATTATTATCGATCATATTAGTGTGCAGCGATTGGTTGATTGGATCATGGTTATTTATTTCTTTATCTTGATTTTGGCGAGTATATACTTTATCCAGTCGATCTTGAAACCGATCTCTCGATTAGCCCGCATCACGAATTCTTATCATCCAGGTAGACCCTTAGCTATTTCCTTACACTCGGATAGCAAAAATGAGATTGTTTTACTCAATAATCATTTTATACGCATGACTGATCGCTTGAATCAAACGATTTATGACCAATATGAACTCGAACTGAGGCATAAGGAGATTGAATTATCTATTCTTCATACACAAATTAATCCGCACTTGCTCTACAATACCTTGGAATCTGTATATTGGCATACGCTAATGGAAGGGGCAGCAGAGTCTGCTGAAATGATCAAGGATTTATCGCTAATTATGCGAATTGGGCTTAGCAAAGGGAAGCTTTTAATTCCGGTTATGGAGGAAATCAATCACGCGGAGGCTTATGTTCGCTTGCAGCTATTCCGCTATGAATATGCCTTTCAAGTCCATTGGGATATTGAAGAGGGAGCGAAGCGATTTGTCATGCCGAAGGTCGTTCTTCAGCCGATTATTGAGAATGCGATTCTGCACGGGATTAAGAACATGAGCCAGGATGGGGAATTATGGATTTCGGTAAAAAGCGCGGATGATAATGTCATCATCAGTGTAGAAGATAACGGTTATCGCCAGGTGGATATCGAGGTGATGAATGGTATCCTGCAGGGGAAGGAAAATAATCGAGGCTTCGGAATTATTAATGTTCAGAAGCGGATTCAGCTGCATTTCGGCGAAAACTACGGTTTACATTACAGTCTTAGAGAAGATCAAGGTGTACGAGCTTGGATCGAGCTCCCTGCTGTACTTGACGAGAATGAATTGAAATAGCCCCATCATCTGGGGCGCTGCCATTTCTTACGATAAGCTAGAGGCGTATATCCAGCGCGGTCTTTGAACAAATTGATGAAATGACTGACATTGTCAATACCGACACTGGTGGCTATTTCGGATATGGGTATATTGGAATATTTTAACCGTTCTTTGGCGTGTGTCATACGTATTGATATGAGAAATTCATGGGGCGCATAGCCTGTATAACGTTTGAACTGTTTGGCCAAATGGTACTTGCTAACGGCATGCTCATGGGCAAGCTGATCCAGAGAAATCGATTCATTGAACCTATGTTCCAACGTTTGGCAAATGTCTTCGATATAGCTGGGTTTGTCTGTTTCGGACACTGCCAGATTTTGCGCTGCCAGCATGAGCTCGGTCAGGAGATCTACAAGAAGTTTGGACGAAATGAGTTCGGTACGGGCACTTCTTTGCTGCTGGAAATGTAAAATTTGTCGCAGTACAGCGGGGATGGAGGATTCAGGGCTCAGTTGTAGGAAAGGCTCATTATTAGCAGCAAACTGCTTATAGTAACCAGATGTCGAGCTACCATGGATATGCACCCATAGTAATTCCCAAGGCTCGAGTGGATCTGTTTCATAGAAATGATAATCTTCACAATGAATGAAGAATACCTGTTGAGGCTGAAGGATAAAGCTCTTTCCTTGATATTTCAAACGGCCTTTGCCTTTAATCGTATAGACGATAAGGTAGGAGTCCAGCTGTTCGCGTTCTGTAAAATAACCGGGTAACGTACGGAAATGGCCAATTTCTTGCACATAATAGAGGGTGGATTTGGCGAATACAGAGGGGCTGGATATGAATCGTATCGAGTCTTCTGACCAAGCTGTTGTAAAATTTTCTTTATGAGTTGTCATGTCGCATCACCTGCACAAGATTCTATTATTATTAAACAAGATTATTGGATGTTATCTGCATTGTAAGCCATTACAATGAGTTTATAAAGGTATTATTTTTATCTTATAAACGAATGGAGTGGTAGGGATGACTATATACCCAGCTATAAAAGCAAGCAAAAAACCGCGTATCGGACTTTACTCGGTGGGGCTCCGTGCCTATTGGGAACAGTTCCCTGGCTTGAAAGAACGACTTGAGGATTACGGCCGATTTATTGAGAAGCGAATCTCGGAATGGGCTGACGTCTATTATTATGGGTTGGTAGATACGGAAGAGGAAGGGCGGAAGGCCGGAGAATGGTTGAATGAGCGCCATGTGGATCTCGTATTCTGTCACGCAGCGACATATTCGACTAGCTCGACAGTACTTCCCGTTCACCAAATTTGCAAAGCGCCGGCTGTGTTTCTGAACTTGCAGCCAACCTTGCGGCTTGATTATGATCAATCAACGACAGGGGAGTGGTTGGCGCATTGCGGGGCTTGTCCTGTGCCTGAGTTTGCCAATGTGTTTAACAGAGCGGGAATCCCGTTCCGTGTTGTAAATGGGGTGCTGGGACTCGATTGTACACCGGCGATTTCGTTAACGAATGAAGTGACACATAAGCGCCCAGAAGCTGTTCGAGCATGGAGGGAGATCGAGGAATGGGTAAAGGCAGCCGGCGTGCCTCGGACGCTTCAGCATAGCCGGTTCGGCTTTCTTGGTAATACGTACAGCGGCATGCTCGATATGTACAGCGACTTTACGATGATTTCGGCGCAGACAGGGCTGCACGTGGAAGTCCTCGAAATGTGTGATTTGGATCGCATGCTGCGGGAAGTGACACCGCAGGAGGTGAAAGCGAAGCTGGCTGAGGTTCACGAGATGTTCCAGATCAGTGGCGACTCGCCGTCTGACCCGATCGCGAAGAAGCCTACGGATGAGCAGCTGGAATGGTCATGCAAAGTGGCGGCAGCGCAAGAGAAGCTTGTCAGGGCGTACGATCTGGACGCCTTGTCCTACTACTACCACGGTGCGCCGGGTGGCGACTATGAGAAGCTGCAGGGCGGCTTCATCGTTGGCCATTCGCTGCTAACCGCACGTGGTATTCCGTGCTCAGGCGAAGGGGACCTCAAGACGGCCGTCGCGATGAAAATCAGCGACATCCTTGGCGTCGGCGGCAGCTTCTCGGAAATCGTCGTCGTGGATTATATCGACGAGACGATTTTGCTGGGCCATGACGGACCGTTCCATATCGCGATTTCCGAAGGAAAGCCGATTCTGCGCGGCATGGGGCTTTATCACGGGAAGCAGGGCACAGGCGTATCCGTCGAGGCGAAGGTGAAGACGGGGGCGATCACGACGCTGAACGTGACGCAGACTGGCGACGGACGGCTGAAGCTGATCTCCAGCGAAGGCGAGTCCACGAGCGGGCCGATCATGAAGATCGGCAACACCCAGACGCCGGTGAAGTTCCGCGATCATCCAGACGCGTACATGACGCGCTGGTTCGCCGAGGCGCCGACGCATCACTGCGCGATGTCCATTGGTCATAACGCTTCCATGTTCCAGAAGGTCGCAGAGCTGATGAAGATGAACCATGTGATTTTATAAAGCTGTTATTGCTGTTAAAGTTGTTGAAGCTGTTAAAGCTTAAAAAGCCTGCCATTGGCGGACTTTTTAAATCAAGCATCAAGTTTGATACTTGATCTTCGTCTCTTCACTCCTGATAAACATGCTATGTTGTACCGCGTACAACAATTTCGTTGATTTCTTATCAGCAAGTCGTCGAAGTTGTAGGTAGTACAACAATTCTGACTGATATTATGCTATATAGCCGTTTTTGGGAGGAAGTGTTGTATTTTCTGCAACATTAACAAGGAAAACGCGAATTCGTTAGTGTAATGTTGTACAAATTACAACAACTAGGTCCATAGATGAAGGAAGCATTGACCTTCACCTACTTCAGGGAACAACACTCCACTATTTTAACGGAAAGTAGCCTGGTAAATCGGAGAAATTAGGTTAACGAACATTTCTTAATTCAACATATATACGATTAATTTTGCGGCATTCCGGACTCCGCGTCCTCACTCGAGTTGTTATCCGTAATTTCCACATAATTATCGACCGTATCTAGAACTTGGCTTAGCTGCCAACGGCTAAAAATAATATGATCTGAAGAAATCGCATTATAGGTGCTTTCTTGTTTGCTAATTTTAAAGCCTCGGTAATTCTCATAAATGGTTCTCATTCTGATCTCTCCCTCGCTTTGATGTATATCTTAAACTATCATCAAACGAGTAATTTTGGTAGAGGTGTAAATTGATAGAAATTGTCTATTCCTGACTAATTTCATGTAAATATGGTTAATTGCTTCTTTTCTGTTGCCCATACGGCGTGAAATGTTCTCTACACAGGTTTCCGCTTAGCCGGAAATACCATTTACATGTATGTTAGGTATTTCAATTTTAAACGTTGACAGAATCTAGTTCGATTCACTATAATTTAATACAAGTAATTTTATCGGAATTATATGGATCGACCAGACAGCTGGAGATGCTTCGTCCCTAAGGGATGAATGCGTCTCCTTTTTTCATTCATAATCACCAAATGCTATCTATAGCTTACGATGCAAGTTATTTTATAACACTATCTAGGAGGAATAGGTATGAAAATTGAATGGACTTTTGCGAGGAACAAACCTTGGACGATTGATCTTGTGTTGGATTTTGTGACCATAGCTAATCGGTATTCGTGCAATATTTATGTGGGTGTAAGCGGAAAAATGCTGAATACAAAGGGTTTACTGGGCATTGTTTCCCTCAGTCTATCACTGGGCAATCAGTCAGTTATTGTGCTGCAATTAGATGGCGTTGATGCTCAGGAAGCATTTGAAAAAGTGTCTGTGTACTTACAAAGCGCGGATCACAGTATACAAAAGGCCTTTTCGCATAGTTCCTAGTCGCTTGCAAGTTAGAGAGGAAGTTTATTGTCATGAATATTGAAAATATTGAAGCTTTCGTCTATGTCATACATTTCAATAGTTTCAACAAGGCAGCGGATGCATTGTTCTTATCTCAGCCATCCGTGACGGCCCGAATTCAATCGTTAGAACGAAAACTGAATACATTGCAGTTTGATCGAGAAGGGAGGAATTTTACGCTGACAGAGAAAGGGAAGCAGTTCCTACCTTATGCTCAGCAAATCCTTCAAACTTATAAGAAGGGAAAACAACAGCATCAGAATTTAAACACAACTCCTAATGAACTAAGAATAGGGTGCACGGTTTCTGTCTCCAATTATGTCATTCCTGACATTCTCCCCATCATCAAAAAGAAGTACCGTAACCTGCAAATTAAATTAACGACAGCTCCCACCGAAACGATTCTGGAGAAGCTGCTGAATAAAGAATTAGATATCGGATTTGTGCGAAATGTGACGCATCTGCATGTTGATTGTGCGGGGTTTTATGAAGATCCGATTCGCCTTTGGGGAGCCGTTTGTAAATACGAACTAACTCCTGATGAACATTTTATTATAGATCGCCATCCGGAACATGCTCATGTCCTAGTGGCTGGCGGTTTCTCAGGCCATGGCTTTAAGTTCGCAAGCGTAGTTGGTGAGATATTATCAGATCTTTCAAGGGAAGGCATAACCGAGCAAGATATCTCTCCTTTTGCCTTATCCAGATTCTCTGCCAGAACAAACCTTGAAGCCCATATCAACTAGGAAGGTGACCTATATGAGTGAGATTTATCGGTTGGCGACGATCGAAGATGCAGAAGAACAATTCAAAGTCATTGATGGCGCCTATGAGTCGATTCGTGAATTAGGTATTACATTTAGAGCCGCGAATGGGGATATCGACTTGATTCGGGAGAACCTTTTAGAACTTACAAGCTATGTCTTGGAAATTGACGGCTCTATTGCAGCCACCATTTTATTGAAAAATTTGCCGGAACTGACCGAGCTGCCTTTTTTGTATTGGTTTGCTGTCTTACCTGAATTCAAAAATCAAGGTGTCGGCAATCGGGTTCTGACTTATGTGGAAGAGGTCATCGTTAGAGACACCTTGTTGTCATCCGGTGTTGTCCTTGCAACGTCGAAGAATCATCCTTGGCTACTTCCGATGTATGAACGTAAAGGCTATCAAGCCTTTCACGAAAGGCCGCTAGGAGAAACGGATACGCTGGTTTTTCTGAAAAAGACTTTATTTCAGCAAGTTCAACTTGCCCAATAAGTAGATGCTTAAAGACAGTCGGGAGTCATTCTGACTGTTTTTTGCTATTCTGTGCTTAAATATGTTACAGTTAAAAGGAGGTGATCGTGCATGTTAAAATTGGGGATTTTGGACCAATCACAAATAGGAGAAGGTCGCAACGCCGCGCAAACGCTGGTTGAAACGACCGAGCTGGCGCAAGATGCAGATAAACTTGGCTATACGCGTTACTGGGTGTCGGAACATCATGCTTCTGAGGCGCTTGCTCACTCAAGCCCAGAAGTACTTATCGCTCATTTAGCTGCAAAAACGAATCGGATCCGCTTAGGGTCAGGCGGTATCATGATGCCGCATTACAGTGCATACAAAGTAGCAGAAAATTTCCGTTTGTTGGAGGCGCTGCATCCGGGAAGGATTGACGTTGGTCTTGGACGTGCGCCAGGCGGCATGCCAATCTCAACGCGAGCGCTGCAAGAGGGGAAATACACGAGCGTAGATCAATACCCGCAGCAAGTTGCTGACTTGACTGGGTATTTATATGATTCGCTGCCTGCGAACCATCGCTTTGCTGCGCTGCACGCGTCTCCAATTATTCCGACAGCACCGGAAATTTGGCTGCTCGGTTCTTCCTATGACAGTGCCAGCATTGCTGCTAAACAAGGAGCAGCATTTGGTTTTGCACAGTTTTTTGGCAATGCCGATTGTGAACAAGCGCTGCAGATTTATCGCGAGGAATTCAAACCGTCTATTTTGAACGATAAGCCACATTCGCTTGCAGCGGTTTTAGTTGTCTGTGCCGATACGGAAGAAGAGGCGCATCGACTGGCGACAAGTACGGATTTGTTCTTCCTCTCCCTTGGCCGCGGCACGCTGTTGCCCTCATTCCCTTCCGTTGAAACGGCTATGAATTATCCGTATACAGAAGCTGATTTGGCCCTAATACGAGGTCGCCAACACAAGCGTATTGTGGGTACTCCTCAGCAAGTAAAAGCGGAGATTCTCAAGCTGAACGAAGCTTATAAAGCTGACGAGATTATGGTCGTTTCTCCGATTCATAATGTGGATGCGCGCATTCATTCTTATCGTTTGTTAGCCAAGGCGTTTGAGCTGCAAGGGTAAAAGTTAGCGTATAGTGTGGAAGTATGGAATAGGCTCAATCTTGTAAATCAGAAGCAGCACACCGATTAGCGGTGGCTGCTTTTTTTTATTGCTATATATTTTGCAATGGTAACGACCTGTTACTTCTCGAGATCCAGCTCGCATGGTCGTAGTCATGAATAAAATTTCCAAAATCTTGGATAATAAAAGAAAGAATATGGATGAGCGTGGTGAAGATCGATGCTATTTTCAAACTGGTTCGGAAGGAAGAAGTATCGTTCGGTTCCAGAGCAAATTAATCAGCAGCCAAACGATACCATAAGCACGTCATTAGTACAAAACATGACTTATTTACATAGCCAGTTCAATCAAACTCCCGATCTGGTAGTGCGGCATTTTATCATCAAACAGTCTGGGCAGCAAGCAGCGCTAGTCTATTTATGTGGACTTGTAGATATGAATGCGATTAATAATAATGTGCTTCGCCCGTTGCAATTTGAAGCGGGAAGCGGTGATGCAGTTGACGATATATCGGTAAATGTAGGCCGAGTTCAAACCTTGTACACGTGGCCGCTTGTCGAGACTGCCATCTTTCAAGGATTTAGTATACTTTTTGTTAACGGACGAGCAGAAGTCTCCGCCTTAGGAACACAAGGTTGGCCGCAGCGGGCGATTGAAGATCCACAGATGGAGGCTTCTTTAAAAGGAGCACATCAAGGCTTTGTTGAAACGGGCAGTCAGAATATTGCTTTAATCCGACGCTACATTCAAAACCGTGAATTGAAAATTATCGAGCTGACGGTTGGACGAAGAGCGAACAGTTTAGTTTCTATCCTATATTTGGCAGATGTCGCGCATCCTGAGGTGCTGAAAGAACTGCAAGACCGAATTGAGCAGCTAGATGTTGATGTTATCATCAACACCGGTGAGTTGGCAGAGCTGATCGAGGACAATCCATTTTCCCCATTCCCGCAATTTATTACGACGGAAAGACCGGATGCTGCCGCATCACAAATATTGCAAGGAAGATTCGCTGTTGTCGTTGATCGTTCGCCAAGCGTATTGATTGCGCCAGCGGCCTTTATGTCATTTTTTCAGAACATCGACGACTACAGCACACGCTGGTCGATTGCTACTTTTATACGGCTGCTGAGGATTTTGGCATTTTTTGTCGCCGTATTTTTGCCGGCATTCTATATTGCTGTCATCTCCTATAATTTCGAGATCATCCCCGTTAAATTACTTCTGACGATTGGTGAGTTCAGGGGAAGAGTACCATTTCCGCCATTTGTAGAAGCGATCCTCATGGAGGTCACATTAGAAATGATGCGGGAAGCAGGTGTGCGCCTGCCTGCTCCAGTTGGGCAAACCATTGGTATTGTTGGGGGGATTGTCATCGGGCAGGCGATCGTACAGGCGGGACTCATCAGTAATATCATGGTGATTGTCGTTGCTTTTACAGCCATTTGCTCGTTCATCCTGCCCAACTATGATATGGTCGCAGCCGTCCGGCTTATCCGCTTCGGTATGATGATTGCTGCCTCTATGTTCGGCATTGTTGGCATCATTATTGGTTTGATGACGATGATCGGGCATCTGATTGCGCTCGAATCACTTGGAACACCATACGGCACCCCTTTTGCGCCGGTCCGGTTGGCTGACTGGAAAGATACGTTTGTACGTTTGCCTCTTTGGAAAATGGACAAGCGACCTCTAGGCACAAGAGCGACTCAATCGCAGAGGCAAGGATCAAATCGTCCAAAAGGTGATGGGAAATGAAGAAATATGCATTCAATGAGATCACCTCTATGCAATATATTTTTCTTAATAGCGGCATTCAGGTGAGTGTGTTCTTTTTGTCAATGCCGCGAAAGTTAGCCGAAAAGGCAGGCACGGATGGCTGGATCGCACTCATCATCGGATGGGCTGTTACGGTAGCAGCAAGCTTGATTGTTATTCAGGTAATGAAAAAGCATCCCGAAGGAACATTGTTTGACCTGCTAACAAGATATTTGGGTAATTGGACAGGCAGAGTGGCTGCCATCTTATTTTCCCTTTATCTCTTTTATTACGCATACACGGGGCTCGTTCAAGCGGTTTTGATCACGAAGTCATGGCTCTTGCCGCTAACTTCGGCATCTATTGTCATGTTTTTATTGCTCATACCCACATATGTGATTGCACGTAATGGACTTCGCATCTTAGGCAGATATGCGGAACTTGTTTTTATGATCTCCTCGTGGATTCCATTGGTATATTTACTTCTGCTCAAGGACGTACACTGGCTCAATATGCTTCCCGTATTAAAGGAAGGATGGAAGCCCGTATTCTCAACGGTACCTACAACGTTCTTTTCTTATATTGGATTTGCAACTACGTTTATTTTGTATCCGTTTTTGAAGAATAAACTAAAGGCTTCTAGGGATATTGTGATCTCCGATACCCTAACCATGCTTGGGTATTTGTTCATTACGATTATCTGTTTTGTCTATTACAGCCCGGATGAAATTCAGAAGTACAACCAACCCGTGATTAATATGTTAGAATCCATCGAGTTTAAATTTTTAGAACGGATGGAAATGCTGTTTATTGCGTTTTTTTTGCTTATTTTTTCATTAGCTTGGATACCCGCTATGTACATGGGTGTTTTTTGCACATGCTGGCTGTTAGGAAAGCAGGATCACCGCAATCATTTGCGGGTATTATGGTTATTCATTGCTGTGGGTGCATTTTTCTTCATGCCAACTTTTAATCAGAGCGATCGCATGAATGATTTTCTTAGTCAGGTTGGTTTTGGAATTGAATACGTTTTTCCGTGTTGCTTACTTCTTTATTTATGGATGCATGATCGTTTTCAGTGGAGGAAGCGCTTATGAAAAAATGGCTGCTTCACGGTATGCTCATCGCCATGTTTCTCGTCATTATTCCGGGCTGCAGTGATAGGTTAGATATGGAAGATGCTACATTTCCCTTATTAATAGGCTTTGATCTCGATAAAAAAAACGAGTTCATTGTGTATAGTACATCTCCTAATTTTATCAAAAATATCGAGAAGAAAACGCGTGAACTTCGGGTAAAACCACTGACAAATCGTCAATCAAGAGAAAAACAGGACAGTTATACACCGGGCGTTTTCCAAGGCAGAACTATTCAAGTCATACTGGTCTCTAAGCGAATCCTGCAGCAAGAAAACTGGTTCCGACTAACGGATGTCTGGTTTCGCGATCCGAAAAATCCGTTAACTCCAAGGATCATTGCTTTCGATGGACCTCTCTCTGACATTATCTACTTAAATCCGAAAGACCAGCCGATGCTGCCTTTATTACTGCGGGATATGGTCGAAACGAAGAACATTAGATCGGAAACGGTCAAGACGACTTTACAAGGGCTGCATCAGCAAATACGTGAGAAGGGCGTAACTCCCGTTATCTCTGAAGCTCGAGTGATAGATGAACAGGTTGCGTTGACGGGCACGACACTGCTGGATCATAAAGGAAAATTTGCTGATTCACTGAACATGCAGGAAAGTATTCTACTACGAATATTGCAAAACAATACGAAGAAGTCCATCAGCCTGACCATTCCTATTCCTGGTGAAATGAAGATCGGACCGTTCCATACGGACAAATTAAGTTTAAACGCCGATAAAATCAAGGCGAAAATCAAGACTTCTTTTCTTCATGACAAATTTCAGTTCGATATACACATAACCATGCGAGTTGGACTTACAGAGCGATTGTTCCCTTACGACGTACGAAGTCGTGGAAGAGAGTTGGAAAATAAGATTACAGATCAAGTACAACAGCAGTTCGACAGCCTCATAAAGAAAATACAGGCGGATAAAATTGATCCAATTGGGCTTGGGTTCTACGCTCAGGCGCATGAATACAGCCAATTCAAGAAAGTAGAAGATCATTGGGGTGAATCGCTGGCCAAAGCGGACATTCAAGTTTCCGTGAAAACAATCATAGGAGCTATGGGAACAGTGAAGTAAAGCCAAAGGGGGATAACACGTGAAAAAATATACATTTAATGAAATTACCCTCATGCAGTATATCTTTCTCAACTTTGGTATGGTAGTGAGCATCGGTTTCTTGTCGCTGCCGCGCGTACTAGCCGAACAGGCGGGAACGGCTGGGTGGATCGCTCTCCTCATCGTTTGGGTTATCTCCTTAATAGCGAGTTTGATCGTCATACAGGTAATGAAGAGGTACCCAGACGGCACCTTGTTAGATTTATTGACGGTGTATTTGGGCAAATGGGCAGGCAAAGCGGGAGCTGTCCTATTTGCCCTTTATCTCATTTACTACGGATATACCGGTCTTATTTATACTGTAATGATTACAAAACAATATCTCCTGCAGCAAACTCCGGCATATCTCATTATGTTTCTGCTGCTCATTCCCACTTATGTTGTTGTGCGGAGTGGACTCCGCATAGTGGGCAGATACGTAGTATTGATTATGCTTTTATCTGTATGGATCCCCTTCGTTTATTTGCTTCCGCTTAAGGACGCTAATTGGCTCCGGCTGTTTCCTGTGCTTAAGGAAGGATGGGAGCCTGTATTCGCGGCGGTACCCGGTACTTTCTATTATCATATTGGTTTTTCAACCACGTTTATTTTGTATCCATTTCTCAGAAACAAGCAAAAGGCCTCAACCGGAATTGTTATCTCATATACACTGACGATGCTTATGTATTTGTTCATTACCGTGATCTGTTTTGTCTATTTCAGTTCAGATGAAATTATGACGTACAACGAACCGACAATCAATTTATTGAAAACGATTGAGTTTAAGTTTATAGCACGGATCGAATTGTTATTTATCGCGTTTTATTTGCTTATCTTTTCATTGTCATGGATACCTACGATGTACATGAGTGTATTTTGCACAACTTGGCTAATCGGAAAACAGGACCACCGTAATCATTTGCGGCTGCTTTGGCTATTCATCGCTGTGGGTTCGTATTTCTTCATGCCTACTTTTTTTCAGAGCGAAAAGATGAATACGCTTCTTGGTCAGATTGGTTTTGTTGTTGAGTACATAGTTCCTGTTTGTTTACTCCTATATGTATGGATACATGATCGTTTGGGGTGGAGGAAGCACTTATGAACAAGCGGGTGCGATTCGTTTTGCTCATCATTATGATGATTACTATCGCTTCAGGGTGCAGTGACAGATTGGATTTGGAAGATGCCACGAACAACCTTGCCATCGGCCTGGATCTCGATAATGAAAACAACTTGCTAATCTATATGAAAAATCCTGTGTTCAGCAGAAATGTCAAGAAGCACATGACAGAGGTCAAAGTGAAGGCGGATACGATTCGGAAAGCGAGAGAGGAAATAGACGAACGTTCACCAGGTGTTATTACTGGCAGAAAGGTTCAGGTCGTTCTTATAGGGAAACGCATCCTGGAGCATGAAGATTGGTTCCCGATACTGGATGTCTTCTTTCGTGATACGAAAAATCCATTAATGCCAAGAGTCATCGCAGTTGATGGATCTGTCTCAGACATGATTTACCTAAATCCCAAAGACCAGCCGTCATTACCTTTATTGTTGAGGGGAATGGTCGATACGAAGAGCGCTAGATCGGAAACGGCAAAAACGACGCTTCAGAAGCTGCATTGGCAAATAAATGAGAAGGGGGTGACGCCCTATATCTCCGAAATTCAGTTGGACAAGACCAAACGGATCAAGCTGACTGGCGTATCGCTGCTGGATCATAAGGGGAAATATACACTTTCATTGTCCGCGGAGGAAACCGTATTACTTCAAATTTTGAATAAAAACGCCAAGAAGGCTGTTAGTCTGACACTTCCAATTCCCGGAGAAAAGAAGAGCGGTCCATTCTACACAGACCATTTAAGTATAACGGTTCAGGGAGTGAAAACGAAGGTCAAGACCTCATACAATCAGAATAAGTTTCGGTTCGATATCAACATTAAAATGCCGGCTGGTGTCTCGGAACGTTTATTTCCTTTTGATGTGCGAAAGAATGGAAAAGAGTTAGAGAAAATGATTTCTGACCAAGTGCAAAAGCAATTTGAGAAACTCATCAAGAACCTACAGGAACATCAGATTGATCCGATCGGGCTTGGTCTCTACGCACGGGCTTATGAATATAACCAATATATGAAAGTGGAGGATCATTGGGGAGAAGCACTGTCGAAGGCTGACATTCACGTTTCCGTTAAGGTGATCATAGGAAGTATGGGACCCGTGAAGTGACTGGTTTTGGAACGGGTAACCACCTTTTAGACATAAAGTTGATGATGATTGGAAGTAAAAATTTGCGTTTTTCTACTTATGCCTTTACACTTAAAACAAAAATGGAGTGGTGAAATGAGTAAAGGTAGAGTTTGGAACAAGGGTAAGCGCAACGGGGGTGGCGGACCAGCAGCCGGAACGGGTTATAAGGAAAAGCTAGCGACCACCATGCAAGCGGAGGGTAAACCCGCTGAGATTATCGATCTTAAGAACCCGATTAATCAGGTTCAACGTATGAATCGTGAGAATTGGGTCGAGAGACCCGTTCGTGTTAACCGTGAACAGCCTAAAGAATAAAATAAGCCTATCCAGCCTCTTTGAGAGGGCTGGATAGGCTTATTTTTTATTTGTTTGGGTAGAGGGAGAAGAGCTTACCCACTGTTAAGAAGGAGATACGGACTCGGCTCGAGTGATTAGGATACATGATCATGCATAATCGGCCGGGAAGCGATAGTGTTTTTTGTGCTTCTGGTTTATTGTTTTGTGCTATACAATTGATGTGGGGAATATGGGAGGGAATGTTGTACAGCGTACAACAATTTCCATCATTTCTTCAGGACAAAGGTGAAGATGTTGTATTTTGTGCAACAGTTTAGCCTAATTTCCTGCTAAAATGCTTCTTTCGGCTGGAATTGTTGTATTTTGTGCAACAATCGCGAGAAAAACGTGAATAAACTTTCCAAATGTTGTACAAAGTGCAACAACTTTACATCGATGAGCGAGTAAGCAAGCAAATGTTTGAAAATTTACGTCTGGGCGCACCATGCTTTATATCAACCTTAATAAACGCACTCGCACACACACACACACACACACACACACACACACACACACACACACACACACACACACACTCTCACATTTACACTCACTTTCGCTCTCGTCCAAGGCAAGTGTAAGCCGTTTATCCTTATAGAGTAGGTTATTACTCCAAATTCACATTAGACAACTGTCCCGCTTGGTAGTAAGGGTAATCCATCTTTTGTTGAACTAGCTGTACGAAATCTGAATCAGTGAGCGATTCAATGACGAATAATCCTAAGTCAATGGAGGCCGAAACGCCGCCGCCGGTAAAGAGATTCCCGTCTCTGACGATTCGTTCTTTAATGACTTCGGAACAGTAAGGCGTCAATAACTCATAGGCGGAAGGATTGGTGGTTGCTTTTTTTTCATGTAGGAATCCGGCTGCACCTAGTAATAACGCACCTGTACACACAGAAACCTTGTAAGTCACATTACCTGAGGTTTGGAGCCAAGTGATGAAGGCAGAGTCGAATCTAAGGCTTCTCGTTGAAAATCCGCCAGGAACAAACAGGAGATCATAACCCGATAGATCGGGATAGACATGCGTCACCTTAAGGGTTAAGCCTCGGTCGTCCGTAATTTCCTCCTTATTGGAGCAGAAATCCCAAGTGACGTTTTCTTTAGCTCCCAAAATACCCATCCATGTGATAGCTTCATAGAAGCCGGCGAAGTCTAACGCGGTCATCCCATCAAATAGTACGAATGCCATTTTCATAAACAGCCACCTGACCTTTCAATTGTCATAAAAGCACAAAAAAGCACTTGATCAAGGATCAAATACTTTGCCCAGGCGTACGGCTGCTTGCGATGTGCTCCCTCATGGTTATCCATGTTTACGCCAGTCACACATCGGTTTAATTTCTATAATCTTACAATTTCCAACTCCGAAATTCAATAACTTTTTTCAAGCGGCGACCATGACTTAAACCCCTCACGTCCCCATATGAATTGAAGAGGTGTTCGTTGCGCACGTCATTATGGCCTACCAAGCAGGGAGGGAATGACTTATGAAATTAGTATTTAAGCTTGAATTAGAAGAAGCGAGAGTCATGATCGCAGCAGGCATACAAGCGGCAATAGAAGCGAAAGCAGCCGAAACGATATGTATCGTAGACGACGGCGGATATCTAATTGCATTAGAAAGAATGAATGGCGCTCGCAATACGAGCCCGGAAATCGCCATAGCTAAGGCGTTTACAGCTAGCAATCACAGGCGTTCTACACATTTGTTCAATCAGCCCGGCGGCCCAGCGACCATCCATGGTGAGGCATTTGGGATTCATGCCATGATGCCTGGTAAATTTGCCATTTTCGTCGGGGGACTTCCGATTGTGGTGAACGGGAGTGTCATTGGCGGGGTTGGTGTAAGCGGAGGGAATGGTGAGGATGACATAGCGGTAGGGGTTGCGGCGTTAAAGGCGCTGCAGTGTTATTTGGGTAACGCGTACGAAGTCATGACAGAGCCTGATATAAAGAAATAGGCATCATTTCAAATAGTAAAGCCCCAGTTCCTCCGATGAAAGAGAGGACGGGGCTTATTTTTAACTCATAAGGCTTCTTACATATTGAAAAGTTTCATCAAGCGTATCATCAGCAAGCTGTTCTAAGGAGATATCGATGCCTGGTTTTGCCAGGTACAGCTTCTCCAAGAACGATTTCGTTTGAAAAATACCCTTACCAGATCGTACCTCTTTCAGCTTGTCGTTCTGAATGACAACATCCTTAAGATGGGCGAGGACAATCCGGTCACCAAAAGCAGCAAATGCCTGATCAAGGAAAACATCTTGTGAATCTATAGCTGTTGGCGGGAGCAGGTTGACTGGGTCAAATACAACTCCCAGATTACTGGATGGAACTTCATCCAAAATCCGAACCATTTTATCGCAGCTAGATAATGTGTGAGTGAATACAGGTTCGAGTCCGATGAAGACACCCCAACGTTCAGCTTCCTCTGCTAATTCTTCAACAGTTTGCTTGAGGGTTGCCCAACCAATGGCCTCATAACGCTCGGAATCCTGCGAAAGGTAAGTCGTTAGGTCAGCTGTCTCCGTCGCAACGATAGAGGTACCAAAGTCTCTGGCGAAACGCAAATGCTCTTTGAACCGGTTGATTTCATGACGCCGCTGCTGCGGATCAGGATGAATCGGGTTGATATAACAGCCAAGCACGCCAATCCGGATACCCGCACGGTGGAATTGCTCGCCAATGTGATTGGCCAGAGCAGGGCTGAGCCTACCGAGGCTGGTGTCAATATCACTGATCGCTTTGCTAAGTGCCAGTTGAACGAAGTCAATGCCTCGTCCGCTTAGCTTCTCTGTTAATTGCTTCAATGGAAGATGGCCGGCGGCATGGGCTAATGTACCGATTCCCATCTATCTAGCCATCCATCCGCCGTCCACGCACAGTACGTGTCCGTTCATATAATCCGATGCATGCGATGACAAGAACACAACTGGACCTTTCAAATCCTCTGGTGAGCCCCAACGGCCTGCCGGAATTCGATCTGTAATGGATTGTGTGCGTTTCTCATCTTTGAGAATAGGAGCCGTATTATTAGTCGTCATGTAACCAGGAGCGATGGCATTGATCTGGATGCCTTTTCCAGCCCACTCATTCGCTAATGCTTTGGTAACACCTGCGATTGCATGTTTACTTGCTGTGTAGCCAGGAACATTGATACCGCCTTGGTAGGTCAGCATGGAAGCGATGTTCACAATTTTGCCGCTGCCGCGCTCAATCATATGACGGCCAATCAGCTGGCACAAGAAGAACGCAGAGTTCAAGTTCAGATCAATAACATCGTGCCAATCTTGACGTGCATGGTCGACTGCCGGCGTACGTCGGATGATTCCGGCATTATTCACGAGAATATCGATGCCGCCGTAGATGCCGATGGCTTTGTTTACAACATCCTCGAGGATGTCTTCGTTGCTAAGATCAGCTGCGATCAGCTCAGCTTTGCCGCCTAATGCTCGGATGGCTTCTACCGTTTGAACGCTTTCGGAAGAGGATACAGCAATGACGTTTGCGCCTGCTTCTGCAAGGCCAATGGCCATTGCTTGACCAAGACCGCCGGAAGCGCCGGTTACGAAGGCCGTTTTGCCATTTAAATTAAAAAGTGTCATGAAGGATACTCCTTTTCACTATTGAGTTACGATCTGGATACCAGCATCACGGTACTGCTTGGCAATATCAGCGGGTAGGGAACTGTCTGTTAGGATCATTGCCACCTCAGACAAGGAAGCGAACGTTCTTAAGGCACATTGGCCGAATTTATAATGATCGGCAACGCCGTAAACCGTTGCGCTGGATCTAATCAATGCACGTTTATAATCGGCATGATCACTCGTGTAGATGGTAAAGCCATGCTGCAAATGAACGCCAGTGGCAGAGATAAATGATTTCTGAATGTTGAGCTTGCTCACATACTCCACGGCTTCGGGACCTGCGAGCATGTTGCGCAGACGGTAGCCGCCTGGAACAACCAGCCGAATTTCTTCCTTATGCAAGAGCTCGGAGATAATAAATAAATCGTTCGTTACAACAGTAAGCGGCTGATTCTCCAGCCGCCTAGCAATTTCAAGTGTCGTACTGCCGCCATCGAGGGCAATAATATCTCTTGGTTGAATGTAACGCAAAGCAATCGTCGCGATTTCGGATTTCTGATCAGCATGCTTAATGATCGGCTCTTTCGTTGAAAGTATGCCAAGCTGATCACTTTGAGCGAGCATCGCTCCGCCATGAATGCGAACAAGCAGCCCTTTTTCTTCGAGTTTGGCCAAATCTTCGCGAATCGTTTTACCAGTAACGTCCAGCCGTTCGCTAAGCTCGTTAACGGTTACTTCTTTCTGCGCCAGAAGTATTTCCATAATGGTTTCATATCTGCGTAAAGGGTTCATCGGGTGTCATCCGTTTCTAAATAGAGGTTACCGACTATTTTAAATCTTTCATGGCCACGGCGTCCATATCATCAAAAATTTGATTTTCGCCAGCCATGCCCCAAATGAAGGTGTAGTTGTTCGTGCCAACACCGCTATGAATGGACCAGCTTGGGGAGATGACAGCTTGCTCATTGCGCATAACTACGTGACGTGTTTGCTGCGGTTCACCCATCATGTGGAACACAACCGCATCTTCCGGCATGTCAAAGTAGAAGTAAACTTCGGAACGACGATTGTGAGTATGGGAAGGCATTGTGTTCCACATGTTGCCTGGCTTCAGAAGTGTCATACCCATAACGAGTTGACAGCTTTTTACGCCGCCTGTGTGGATGTATTTGTAAATCGTACGCTCATTAGATGTATTGATACTGCCTAAGTGAGTAGGAGTAGCTTCGCTGATGGCGACTTTTACCGTTGGATATGTTTGGTGAGCAGGTGTTGAATTAAAGTAGAATTTCGCTGGCTCGGCAGCATTTTCGCTTGCGAATGAAATGTCCTTCGCGCCAAGACCAATATAAATACAATCTTTGGAATCCATGTTGTAAACCGTTCCATCAACTGTGATCGTGCCTCTGCCGCCAACATTAATAATACCGATCTCGCGGCGCTCTAAGAAATAATCTGCTGCCATTTCTTTCTTGTCAGCTTGCAATTGAAGTGTGCCTGTAATAGGAAGCACGCCACCAATGATGAAACGGTCAACGTGGGAGTACACTAATTTAATTTCATTAGGTGAGAACAAAGAATTAATTTGAAACTCAGCTTGCAGGCGTTCAGTATCAAATTGCTTAACTTCATTCGGGTGTGATGCGTAGCGGATATCCATCGGTTAATCTCTCCTTAAAATTGGTTTATTTATGTTGATATGCGTTCATATAGGTTTAATTTACTCCAATAACGGGGTTTAGGCAAGGGTTTTTGGACCTATGTTTCAAAAGTTTCTGTTAGGGTGAATAAAGGATACGGATTAAGTAAACAACAAGCAAACGAGATTATGTTACACCTAGGAGGTTAGCGCATGGATAAAAGTCATTATTTCGATCACGTATGTAACGACACAATTCCCACTCAACCTGATGAGGAGGCCACAACACCGACAGATATGCTGAGTGAGGCTGTTGAGGAAATCATGGATAATGTAAAAAAGGTGTTCTCGACCAGCGATCCCGATGATCGGGATTAGGAACTGGAAAAGCTTCACCCGAGAATGGGAGAGTGCTGAAAAGAACCTTGCAGTCTACATGTGTAGATGCCAAGGTCCTTTTTCATTTAGACGTAAGGCGACGAAGTTTACCTTACTTAGGATAGTTTTCTACGGATTTTTGCTTGGCTAAGTGAGATTGTGGATAGGATAGGCATAATCATTCAAGCCAGTTTGATTCATTCTCCATTGGATCGGGGTCATGCCTGTAATGTTTTAAACACGGTGGCAAAATGTTGACTGGAAGCTCTGCATTCTGAAGGCAGGTCAGGCAAGCTTCCATCACGCTCTTACTTTCCATGGGTCTGGAGCTAATAAGACGAATGAGCCGCGTATGTCGGTCGTTGCACATCTGATGCCGGGCGGTACGAGCTACCGCGCAGGTGTACAGCGTCATGACAATTCCCGTCTGTTAGGACCGCATCCTTTTCACGGTCAAGCTTCTGCAAATGAGTATTTACCAGTTTTATTTAAACGATAATTAAGGTGCAAAATCCCTTCCATACGAAGGGATTTTCTTTTTTCCTACAGGCGGTTACAATTGCCTTAATGATGACACAGCTTTTCTGGAGATGAAGCACATGGCGAATCCGTTGGAACATCTTAGTTTTAATCAGGTAAAACCCCTTCAGAAATAAGGACTTCCTCTCAGGGAAAGGAGATTCCAATGCAGAATGGCGGTAGTCTATTCCCAGCCTTTGTGACCGAGCATCACTGCCATCCTCAAGTGATGGCGTATTATTTTAAACAATGGCAAGGCTTTGATATGTCCTTTCATCGCCATGATGCGGTAGAAATTATGTATACCATACAAGGTTCCTGCGACGTTGAAATCCAAATATTGCCTACACATATCGAGAGTGTTAGTCTCAAAAAGGGAGAGTTCATTATTATGGACGCAAATGTCTCCCATCGATTGATCGTTGACGAGGCTGCCCCTTGTAGAATGCTAAATGTAGAGTTCCGCTTTACCCAGCAAAAGGGTGTATTTCCATCTATTCATCAACTGGCTGCAGAAGACAAGCTATTGGCTTCTTTACTGGAGGTCAAATCTCCTTATTTGGTACTGCGCGACCCCGATGAGGTTTATCATATTATGAAAAGCTTGGTGCTTGAACTGGATAAAGCAGCCGCCAAAAGTGATACGATGGTTCAATTGCTCATCGCTCAACTACTCATTCGAATAGCACGACTTAGGCAAGAAGCAGCAAGCGGCGGCATGGCGCAAAGTGAGTGGTATGTGAAACAGAGCGTTGATTATTTGCATCAGAACTATGACCGCGACATTCAAGTGAAGGATATTGCTGGAGCTGTAAATTTACACCCCGGGTATTTACAGCGGATTTTCAAATCGTTAACAGGGCAAACCCTTATGGCTTATTTAACCGTGATTCGAATGGAAAAAGCCAAAATGCTGCTGCTGGAAACAGATGTGCCGATTTCAGAAATATGCGATTATATCGGGGTTGGGAGCCGACAGTATTTTCATATGCTTTTCAAAGACTATACCGATTTAACCCCTACGGAATATCGGAAATCAATGGATACTCACAAGTGGGAATATCCAGAAAAAAGTTAGGATTTTTGACAAATCACCTCCGATGAAGTTAGGAATTTGATAACGTTTTCTCTTTCGATCTTGATACAATGTGAATTGTAGATTAAACGATAGAGAGGACGATAGATATGTCATTTAAGGTAGCTTTTATTGGAGCAGGGAGTATTGGATTTACACGTGGGTTACTTCGAGATTTGTTAGCAGTATCTGAATTTCACGATATTCAAGTCGCTTTTACAGACATCAATCAACATAATTTAGATATGGTTACCGAGCTCTGCCAAAGGGATATTCGAGAAAATGGATTGAAAATAGAGATTCAAGCTACAACAGATCGTAGAGCAGCTTTGAAAGATGCGAAGTATGTCTTATGTACGATTCGTGTGGGAGGTCTGGAGGCTTTTGCCACCGATGTGGATATTCCGCTGAAATACGGCGTTGACCAATGTGTGGGCGACACGCTATGTGCAGGCGGCATTATGTATGGTCAGCGCGGCATTTCGGAAATGCTTCGCATTTGCCAAGATATTCGAGAAGTGGCGGCGCCTGATGTGCTGTTGTTAAATTACGCGAATCCGATGGCCATGCTGACTTGGGCTTGCAACAAGTACGGTGGTGTGAGGACGATTGGTCTGTGTCACGGTGTTCAGCATGGGCATCAACAAATTGCGGAAGTATACGGCTTGGAGAAAAAGGAAGTAGACATTATTTGCGCAGGTATCAATCACCAAACTTGGTATGTACAGATCCGTCACAACGGTCAGGATTTGACGGGCGGTCTGCTGGAAGCCTTCGAGAACCATCCGGAGTTCACGCGTACGGAGAAAGTGCGTATCGACATGCTGCGCCGCTTTGGCTACTATAGTACAGAATCCAATGGACATCTGAGCGAGTATGTGCCTTGGTATCGAAAGCGCGCTAGCGAAATCCAAGATTGGATCGACATGGGCAGCTGGATTAATGGAGAAACAGGCGGCTATCTGCGTGTTTGCACGGAGGGTCGCAACTGGTTCGAAACGGAGTTTCCGAACTGGATGAAGGATAAGGCATTCGTTTACGAAGCAGAGAAACGCAGTGAAGAGCATGGCTCTTATATTATTGAGGGTCTTGAGACAGGACGCGTATATCGTGGACATTTCAACTTGGTTAATAACGGTGTCATCTCGAATTTGCCTGATGATGCAATTATCGAAGCGCCTGGCTATGCAGATCGCAACGGTATCTCGATGCCGCATGTTGGAGACCTGCCGCTTGGGCCAGCAGCGGTATGCAATGTAAGTATTTCTGTGCAGCGGCTTGCTGTCGAAGCGGCCGTGCATGGCGATGAAAAGCTGCTTCGTCAAGCGTTTATGATGGATCCGCTCGTAGGAGCCGTCTGCAATCCCAATGAAATATGGCAGATGGTCGATGAAATGTTGGTCGCACAAGAGTCATGGCTGCCACAATACGGCACGGCTATTGCCGAAGCGAAACAACGTCTTGCAGCTGGGAACCTCGTTCCTACGCGCAGCTATGAAGGAGCAGCGCGCTTGAAGGTGAAAACAGTGGAAGAAATGCAGCAGGATCGTGAAGCTGCGAATAAAAATGCAGGTGAAGCGGACAAAGGGAAAGATCGCGCAGCTGTTAACTCTTAATGTTCGTTTGGATTCAAGTATGTTCATTTAGGTGCTTTTCAGTTATAATTAAAAAAGTAAGTGAGGGACCGCTTGCGGTCCTTTTATTTTTTTCGGTAATCGTTTAATAATGAAAGGGGAAAGTCAGATGTCTAATATTGGCGTATGGGAAGCAGCCGAGCCAGGCGTTCAGCGCTGCATTCTGAAAGCTGAGGTTGGTTTGATGATGATGGAGGTTCATTTCGAGCCAGGAGCCATTGGTTACCAACACAGTCATGTTCATGAACAAATGTCCTATTGCTTAAAAGGGAAAATTGAGTTTACTATAGATGGTGTGGTGACCGTTATCAGCCAAGGCCAGACGGTATACATACCAAGTAACGCTAAGCATGGTGTTACGGCATTAGAAGAATCCGCGTTGTTAGATGTCTTCACACCGATTCGCGAAGATCTTGTAAAACGGTAACCAGTTGCACTTGCAACTGGTTTTTCTTTCCTAATCAACATTGAATGCGCTTGCAAATTTGGCGGAAAGGAGGCTGAACATGAGTAGAAGAGGTCGTAGAGCTTGGATCTGGTTCTACAGAAACTTGTTTTTGCGTGATCGTCCACTGACAGTGAAACTGCTCGTCTATTCGGCAATGCTAGTTGTCATTCCGCTGCTTGTGGTTGGGCTGATTTCTTATCAGAAATCATCTGAAGTGCTGCGCGAGGAAGCCAATTTGAGTAACAAGCAAATCATTGAGCAAGTCAAGCTGCATATTGAATACTATATTCGAGATTTCGAGATCGACTCGATTCGCATGCAGAATCATCCTTCGATGCAGCAGTTTCTAAGGATGACAAGTGAACAGGAAGTGAAGAATTCAGGCATTCGCGAGCCCATGATGCAGCTTTTGAACGACACCGCCTACTCCCGATCAGACATCTCTCGGATCATGCTTGTTATGGAAAATCAGACTGTCTTGGATACAAGCATGAATAAAAACGTGACCCCGGCGCTGCAATTGATTCAGGAGCCATGGTTTGCCAGTGTACCCTCCAACAGTGACATTATGTTGATCATCAGACCGCCTTCTCAGCGCTACGAGCTGGAATATGTGCCTGTTCTCTCCATCGTGAAGCGCTTAGTGAGTCCCAATACATTAGAGCCCGTTGCAACGTTAATTATGGAAGTCAACTTCAAACGGATTCAAGAGATTGCTGAACGGGTTACAATTGGCCGAACGGGGTATTTATCTATTCTCGACTCATACGGGCGTTATATTTATTCACCTGAATACACGAAAATTGGACATTTGGCGGATTGGGATCAATTAGAATGGATTTTACAGCAGGAAAGTGGATCTTACCAAGCACAAACAGGAGATAAGCCTTTCTACACCTTCAGCCTGTCATCCTATTTAAATTGGCGGTTGGTGACGACGATCCCTGAAGAAGAATTGACACGTGGAACCGAGTATATTCGGCGAACGATTTGGTGGACGGTTCTTGCCACATTACTGATTGCCTATTTGATTGGGATTGGTTTTGCTACGAGTATCGTTCGACCTGTAAGGGCGCTGCAATTTTTCATGAAAAGAGTGAAAGAGGGCGACTTTCTGGCTCGTGTGGATATCGAATCTAAGGATGAGATTGGGCAGCTAACGAACGATTTTAATAAAATGGTCGAAAAGCTCCAGGTACTGCTCGATGAAATTTACTACTCTCAGCTCCGAGAGAAGGATCTTCAGCTGCGCCAAAAAGAGACAGAGCTGAAAGTGCTGCAATCGCAGGTTAATCCGCACTTTCTCATGAACGCTTTAGAAACGGTGCGAGGGATGGCACTGGAAAAGGATATGACCGACATCTCTGTGCTAGTTGCCTCCCTTGCTCGACTACTGCGTTACAATTTAAATCATGCTGGGGCAACGATCTCCTTGCAGCAGGAAATTCAGATATGCGACATGTATTTACGGATTCAGAAATATCGGTTTGACGATAAACTTACCTATGAATTCCAGATCCCTGAATGGGCAGAAGGACAAATCATCGCGAAGTTCGCTTTACAGCCCTTGGTTGAAAATTGTGTCATTCATGGCATTGAAACGAGTGCACAGCCTGTTCATATTGTCATTTCAGCTGCTCAATTAAATGATCATCAATTTGTAGTTGAAATTAAGGATAGCGGTGTTGGTATTCCGGCTGCGAAACTCCGTGCCTTACAGCTCGATTTGCTGCAGAAAGACATGATTACGGCGGTGTCACAGATCGGCATCGTCAATGTACATCGGCGTATCTCTTATCTGTTTGGTGACGCCTACGGTCTAGAGCTAGACAGTGAAGCAAATGCAGGAACTCTGGTGAGAATCAAGCTGCCGTTGAAGCCTCATGGAGAGGAAGGGAGGTAATAGTAGGTCATGTACAAAGTCATTCTCGTAGACGATGAAAGATGGGTTCGTGTCGTGCTGCGTAAAGCCGTGGAACAAACAAAGCTTCCTTTCGAAATCGTGCAGGAATGCGCGAACGGTTTAGAAGCTATCGATGCACTACAGAAGCATAGAGCTGATTTGGTTATCTCGGATGTGAAGATGCCGATTATGGACGGCATTGCTTTGGCGGAGCAGATGACACAGGTATCAGCCAATTTAATCCTAGTGAGCGGGTATGACGATTTTCAGCTAGCTCAGCAAGCGATTCGCTACGGGGTGAAGGACTATCTGCTGAAACCTGTGGAAATGGAGGCGATGGCAGATTGTTTGGGCCGATGGATGCAAGACAGGATAACGAAGACAGCGAGGCGGTTGGCGGATTCCCCGCTAATCGGAACGGACGAATTGTCAGCTATTGAACAAGTACAGCAGTTTATCGGCTTGAACTTATCCAGAGATATCAGCTTAACCGATGCCGCAGCATTGGTCCATTTGAACCCCAGCTACTTGAGCCAACTCTTTAAGCAGCAAACGGGAGGCAAGTTCGTCGATTATGTCATTGAAATGCGCATGGAAGAAGCGAAGAAGCTGCTTATAAAAACGTCTTTACGTGTTTCTGAAATCGCGGAAAGGCTTGGTTACGGGGATATTTCTTACTTTAGCAGTACGTTTAAAAAGTTGACAGGCTGCTCCCCGTTGGAATATAGGAAATGTGGCGGAAGGTTGGATGAAGCCAAATAGAAGCGAAATGAAGTCAAATGAAAAAGGACACCTGAGGGGAGAGTGCAACCCTTAGAATGTCCTTTTTTTACTTTGTTCTGAATTGCCTATTTTCTAGCTTTTTCGATCGCGTCTAACGTTTCTTTGTAGTCGTTGCGATACTTCTCGATAACAGGCTTTACAGCATCTTGCCATGGCCCCAGGTCAGATACGTCCGTAATCGTAACTCCCGCCGCTTTCACTTTGGCTTCGGAATCCTTCTCGAATTTATCCCATTCTACTTTTTGCGTTTTGACGGATTCAATAGCAGCTTTTTTAATAAGTGCTTTATCGTCAGCAGACAGCTTATCCCAAGCTACTTTAGAAATCAAAAGCACTTCAGGCACCCGTTGGTGCTGATCAAGAATGAGATTTTTGGCTTGTTGAAAATGATTGGAAGAGAAATAGCTCGGATAGTTGTTCTCAGCGGCATCGATGATACCTGTTTGCAAAGCATTGAAGACGTCTCCATAAGGCATTGGTGTTGCATTCGCGCCAAGTGCGTTCATGAGATCAATATTGACCTTGTTTTGAATAACGCGTATCTTGAGTCCTTTCAGATCGGCGATGCTTTTAATCGGCTTCTTGGAATAGAAATGACGAGCTCCTGAGCTGTAATACGCCAGTCCCTTCATACGTGAAGACTCTAAGCTATCGAGCAGCTTCGTTCCTTGTTCACTTTCCAGAAATTTCCACTGATGATTATCATTATCGAAAATGTAGGGCAAGCTGAACACTTCATATTGCTTGTTGAACCCGCCAAGTGCTCCCGTACTGACACGAGTGAATTCAATCGCGCCAAGTTGAACTTGCTCGATCACGGCCTTCTCCTCACCGAGCTGAGAGGCAGGGAATACATCGATTTTGATGCGGCCATCCGATGCTTGATTGACGAGTTCGGCGAATTTCTTATCGCCAAGTGTCGTAGGGTAGTCAGCAGGGTGTGTCTCAGCCAGACGGAAATTTAATTTAGGTCCATCGGCTTTCTTCGTCGCTGCTGCAGGGCTCGCGGCTCCAGGAGTCGTTGTTGAACCGCTATTCGTCGGTGTACTTCCGCCACCGCAAGCCGCAAGCAAGAGACTAGTACCAATTACTGTACTTAGAGCCGTGATGTATTTTCTTTTCATTTTCATATCGAATATTCACCCTTTTTATCGAATTTGTTGAGTTATTTCCTTATTTCATTAAGTTAGGAAGCCACATGACAAGACCAGGTATATAGGTAAGTATCATGAGTACAACGCACATGACATAAAAGAACGGCATCATGGCTTTGGTGCCTTCAGAAATCGAAATATTTCCAATAGCAGAGCCTACGAAGAGAACGGTTCCGACAGGTGGTGTCAGCAATCCAATGCCTAAGTTTAACATCATAATGATGCCGAAGTGAACAGGATCCATGCCAAGGGTCGTCACGACCGGAAGTAAAATAGGCGTCATGATTAAGATGAGTGGAGCCATATCCATCGGTGCGCCCAGTAAGAGCAGCAAGACATTGATGATCAGCAAAATAACAATGGGGCTGTCTGTGATGCCCAGCATCCAATCCGTTAACATGCCGGGAACTTTGAGAAAGGCTAGTACCCAGCTGAAGGTAGCGGAGGCAGCTATCAGGAAGAGCACCATCGCTACGGTTCGGAATGTACGTTGGAGAATGATCCACATCCGGCTTATGGGAATATCTCGGTACACTAAAAAGGTAAGAATAAAAGCGTAGAGACAAGCTAATGCGCCGCTTTCTGTAGCCGTAAACCATCCTGTGAATATACCGCCTAGAATGATGACGGCAGTCAAAAGGGAAAGCAGGCCATCGCGTACAATCTTTGGGATTTCTCGCACTGGAACAGCTTCACTCTTCGTATAACCCCGCTTGATGGCGATGATATAACTCGTGATCATAAGGGAGACACATAGGATCAATCCCGGGACTATGCCCGCTAGGAAAAGCGACGCGATGGAGATTCCACCTCCAGCCGCTAGGGAATAAAGCACGAGGTTGTGGCTTGGCGGCACAACAACGCCTTGAATAGCGGCAGAGACCGTAACGCCAACTGCGTAATCGGTATCATAGCCCTTTTTCTTCATCATCGGAATCATGACAGAGCCGATGGAGGAGACGTCAGCAATGGCTGATCCGGAGATGTTTCCGAAGAACATACAGGCGACGCAGTTGACCATGGCTAAGCCTCCGCGTATGCCTCCAACGAGAACTTGAGCGAGATTGATGAGGCGCAAAGCCATCTGGCCTTCACTCATAATTTGCCCGGCAAGTATAAAGAACGGAATGGTTAGGAGGGAGTAAGAGTTCATCCCCTGAATCATCGTTTGGCCCACGGTTGCCAGCGGGACTTTCAAGTAAAGTAAGGTGAGCAATGATGAACCAGCTAAAGCCAATGAGATCGGAAAGCGGAGGACGATCAGACCAACAAAAGTGATACAAAGTATGAGAATAGCTATGGTCGGATCCATTATTCGGGGCCTCCTTCTTTCATATTTTGATGCCGCTTCGTCTCGATACCAAACAACTGCAAGAGCGCATAGGCACAGGTCATGACGCCGGTTATTGGCATGATGACATACAGTGTGCTGTTAGGCAGGCCCGTCGCCGGTAATTCTGATTCATTCATGATGACGGTGAAGTCCCAACCAAAGTACACGAGATAGGCACCAAAGGCGAGAATAACTAGCTCGATGACTTTATCAAGAACTTTATTGACGGAGGCTGGAAGCTTGTGGGTGAAGGAATCGATGCCCAAATGCAGCTTCTCACGAAAGCCAATCGCAATGCCCATGAAGGAAAACCAGACAAGAAGCAGCATGGTCACTTCCTCCGACCAGAAGAATACGAAGTCAAACAGCTTGCGGGTCATGACCTGTGCGGTGACGATGATGATCATACTAAGCAAGCCGATGAGGGCGGCAGACTCGATACATGTATCAAAACCGAGAGCAATTTTTCGAAGTATTCTCATCGTAAAGCGGACCTCCTCTCTCTAATTTGTAAGTGCTTTCATTAATGTGACTTAAGTATAGCGCTCCTATCTACCCACAGGTATGCCATTGTTTTTAGTTTTTTTTGTAGTTTTTTTAGATATTTGGTTGGGTTGAAACAAATAATGAACAGTTGTCGGAGGGACAACCTGCTCATTATTTGACTACAACAATTCACACGCCTAAATGCTATTTTGCAACTTGAAGTTGCAGTTCGTACAACATTTTGAGGCCATTTGTTGCAAAATCGCCTGTCTCGGGCCCAATTATTATACATTATAGAGCGACGAAGGGTAAGAGGCGGGATTTAGGTAGTAATTGTTGTGCTTTTTACAACATCTTTCTCCCGAGTATGTGGATTCATTCATCTAGTGTTCAACGGTTCCTCCATTCCTTTTATAAGAATTGCATGCCCATATAGACAGCAACAGCCCATATCATACAAGCAGAAACCTTGTTTAATTTGTCAATGAATTGCCCCCCAGGATCACGCTTGCCCACTAGGCGTCCTGCGAACGCTAAACCGAAGAACCAGAACCAGGAAACTAGAATAACGCAGACAGTGAACACCCATTTTTCTCCGCCAACATATTGTAAGGAATTTGTACCGATAACTCCAATCGTATCAAGTATAGCGTGGGGATTCATTAACGAGACGGATGCTGCAAACAGGATTTGTTTTTTTGGCTCATTTTCCCGTTGTGAGGTCATCGAGCCAGGTTTACTCCTCCAGAGTACCCATCCCATATATAACAGGAAAAAGAATCCAAATCCATAGAGCGCTGCTTGAAGCCAAGTGAAGGATAATACGACGAAAGAAACGCCTAAGACTGCCAATAAAATAAGGATCGTGTCACAAACCGACGCCGTGAGGATGACAGGCAGTGATTTAAGGTAAGATGGCCCGCGGGCACCTTGGTTGAATACGAAAACATTTTGTACCCCTACAGGCAGAATGAGCCCAAAACCCAAAATAAGCCCATGTAAAACAGTTTCCAGCAAAACGATCTCTCCCATCTATAAGACTATTCTTCACTAGTATAGAACAAATCTATTGGATGTCTCCCTCCAAATGGATGGCGTATCACCCAACCAAATGTTATATTTGAACTTGTTAGGAGAGGATCATAGCATGGACTGGAAACCGGACTTATCGTCGGAAACCCCTTTATATATTCAGATTAAAGATTTTATTAAAAATAAAATATCGCTAGGCGAATGGGCGGTTGGGACCAAAATTCCTTCACAGCGTGCGCTGGCTGAACGCTTTAACGTGAATCGAAGTACGGTTGTGACCGCGCTGAGCGATTTAATTGCCGAGGGCTTATTGGAGGGCAACACCAAAGGGGGGACTAGAGTCATCAATAACTCTTGGAACCTTTTAGCGGCTTCGCCTCCCCCTGACTGGAGCTCTTATGTGCAAGCCGGCACTTATTATCCAAACCAGCCTGCCATACAGCACATTAATCGTGCGGAATTTCAAGATGGCATTATCCGTTTGGGGACTGGAGAGCTTTCCCCTGAACTGCTTCCTTCTGAAGAAATGAAAAAGATTTTTGAAAATAGTTCATTGAATCCTTTCTCATTGGGATATGAAGAACCTAAGGGAAATCAGTATTTGCGGGAACAGGTAGCCGCGTACATGCATGGAATTGGCGTTCAAACTTCACCCTCCAACATTCTTATTGTATCTGGCTCGCTCCAAGCATTACAGCTCATATCCATCGGTTTGCTGCAGCGAGGTTCTTCCATCCTTTTGGAAAAGCCATCTTATCTGTATTCGGTCCATGTGTTCCAATCTAGTGCAATTAAGCTAGTTGGTCTACCTATGGATGAAGAAGGCATTCAGACGAATCAGATTAGCCGTTACAAAGAAGGCTATAACGCTTCACTGCTTTATACCATTCCTACTTTCCATAATCCTACCAGTACGCTGATGTCAGAGCCAAGACGTCAAGAGCTGATGAGAATCTGCGCGGATGAGGGACTTCCAATCATTGAGGACGATGCCTACAGGGAGCTTTGGTTTGAAACGCCACCACCTCTACCATTAAAGTCCAGGGACCCTAATGCACTAGTCCTCTATTTGGGGAGTTTGTCGAAGACCTTAAGTCCAGGACTAAGAATTGGTTGGGTAGTTGCCCCAGAGCCGGTTATTGAACGATTGGCTGATATTAAAATGCAGAACGATTACGGCTCGAGCTCGGTATCCCAATGGGCAGCAGCCGAATGGCTTGGCAGAGGCTTATATCAAGAGCATCTTGTCTATGCTAGAGATCAACTTAAGAGAAGACGGGATCTCACTGTTCAGTTGTTGAAGACCAATTTTACAGAGATTGCTTCCTGGTCAGTGCCGGCAGGCGGTTTCTACATTTGGGTTCGTCTCCATGTGGATGTGCCCATGCAAATGCTGTTTGAGCGTGCTTTGAAAGCAGGGATTTTGCTGAACCCGGGTTCGATTTATGATAGAAATGCGGGAAGTTACTTGCGTATTTCCTATGCCTACGCCAAGCTTCATGAGCTTGAATGGGGGATTGAGCATTTGGCGGAGATGATTAAAGAGTTAGCTGGGGTCAGTAAAAATAAATAAATTCTGAGGTGATCGGGTGTCTATTAAAGATTTGAATCATTTATTATTTTCTGTTTCTAATTTAGAGAAATCGATTTCGTTTTATCAACATGTTTTTGATGCAAAGCCGTTAGTTAAAGGAAGAAGTACTGCCTATTTTGATCTGAATGGCATGTGGATTGCCCTAAATGTAGAACAAGATATTCCACGTAATGAAATAAATCTATCGTACACACACATTGCTTTTTCAATTGAAGAAGCCGACTTTGATGGTCTGTATGAGAAACTAAAGAAATTGCATGTTAACATCCTTCCAGGTCGTCCAAGAGACGAGAAAGATAAGAAGTCTATTTATTTCACAGACCCAGACGGTCATAAGTTCGAATTTCATACAGGTACTTTACAGGACAGATTAGATTATTATAGACAGGATAAAACGCATATGGAGTTTAACGATGAATAAATGTTTCTAATTTGGAATGTAAAAAGCTAAGAGCCCACGCTCTTTTTTCCTGTGCGCATACCTATAAGGAAGGTGTTTAACCTGATTATAAGGTCGCAGGAGGCTTTAACCCGATGTATAAAATGATATGCCACTGGAACCGGTTGGACTGGAATTTCCCCAATCCCGGGATGAAACAGGAGTTCGAGACGAACCAATTCTGGAAAAAGGCGATGCCCGCGGGCGTCAAGGTCGATCATCAAGGCAACTATTATGTTTCAGTCCCGCGGTGGGCGCACGGTATACCCGCTACGATGAACCGCATTGTCGTAAGGGATGGAAAACCGTTACTGGAAGCCTTCCCAAGCTGGGATTGGAATAAGGCCGGTAACGTTCAAGCATTACAATCCGTCCTCGGCTATGAGATAGACGAATATAACCGGATGTGGCTGCTGGATCAGGGTAAAATCGCTTATGCACCTTCTCCGGAAGGCTCACAGAAGCTGGTCATCTGGGACTTGAATACGAATAAGCTGCTCGACTCGATCGTCATTCCGAACGAAATTGCGCCACTTCGAACTTCCTTCCTCAATGACGTCGTAATCGATAACAAGAACGGATTCGTTTACATAACGGATTCGGGATGTGGTTGGCCGGACCACCCGCTGGATGGCGGAATCATCGTTTACAACATGCGAACGAGAACGTTTCGGCGAGTATTGGACCGGCATTACAGCACACAGGAATTTCCCGATTTTCATTTTCAAATCGATTACAAACCTGTGTTTAAAGATAAGCCACTGCGCATCGGCGCCGACGGCATTGCCTTGTCCGCAGACCGCAGCACGTTGTACTATTGCCAGGTAACCGGCCGCAATTTGTACGCTATCGATACCTCACTTCTGAAAAACGATCAGACGCCTCTTGAGCAAATTAAAGATGCTGTGAAAGTGATCGGCAGCAAAGGCACGACCACCGACGGTATGCACGCAGACAATAAAGGCAATATATTCTACACGATGCTAGAGGGAAAAGGGATCGGCTTCTACGATGCTAGTGGTCGCAGCTTTCATAACTTTGTGTCTGACGATCGGATGCTTTGGGTGGACGGAGTCGCTTTTGACCAGAAGGGCTCGATCATTTTTAACAATAATCGGCTTCACGAGATGTTTGGCGGCTACGAAATAGATTGGAGCTATCCATACAATCTGATTATTTGGAAAGCATATGTCGGGAGGGACGTTAAATCCTATCTGTACGCATAGAATCATTTAGAATAAAAGAGAATTTTAGCGAAATTCTGCAACATGAAGTGGCTGTCCAAAAAGTCGCCGAAGATGACTGTGGATGTGCTAAATAGAGAAAAGGCACGCTAAAAGCGTGCCTTTTCTTGTTCTTTTGTTACTCCAAATAGTCATGTTATTAAGAAAGGTTCTGAATGATTGGTGATTAATGGTTGTCCTTCTTTATAGTACAAATGAGGAGAAAGCAGGATAAAAAAGATATGAACATCGCGAAAGCCATGTTCACATAAAATCGTATAGAGTTCTTTAACAATGCTATCATGCAATTCCTGATCTCTAGGGAACATATATATTTCTAAGGATAGGGGAGAATTATTTAATTGTTCCACAAGAAGAAGTTCAATTTTTATTTTCTCTTGCAAAACGCCCGTTAACTTTGAAAATTGTTGGATGACGG
This sequence comes from Paenibacillus sp. V4I3, assembly GCF_030817215.1. Lineage (GTDB taxonomy): Bacteria > Bacillota > Bacilli > Paenibacillales > NBRC-103111 > Paenibacillus_E. Next base: position 6,045,961 of record NZ_JAUSZA010000001.1, on the reverse strand, counting down.
TACTTGAAATCGAAGAAATGAAATCCTTTTGAAAACCTTTAAATCTGAGAAAAGGCATATGGGTTCCTTCTTTGCAAAATGGTTAGCGAATTTATATATTTTAATAAAAAATTCAGGTAAAAACAAATCCTATATTAGATGAAACCATTCTCATATGTAGATAAGTACATAATCTGAACGATATATCTTATAATGAGATCGAATAGACTTTAAATTGATCAGGATTTGACTATTGTGGGGGTAAAGACAATGAGCAGCTTACCAAAACAATTCGTTCAAACATTAAGAGACGTCCATAAGGGTAAAGCCGAAGAGTGGTTGAGAAATTTTGACAGGCTTATTTATGATTGTGAAAAGCGTTGGCAAATGAAAATGATGTCCCCGTTTGATTTATCTTTTAATTTTGTGGCTCCTGCCATTCGGAAAGACGGAACTGAAGTTGTGATAAAACTCGTCATTCCAGGTGATGAATTTGTATCTGAAGTCGATGCTCTAACACTTTTTAATGGGAATGGCATAGTTAAAATCATTGATGTTGATATCGCAAAAGGGATTCTTATTCTTGAACGATTAATTCCAGGGCAAACACTAGCGTCATTAGAAAGTGAGGACGAAGCTGCACATATAGCCTCACAAGTAATGAAGAAATTATGGATTCCTGCACCTTCTAATTCATCTAGCATTCCAACAACTATGCATATGGAAGAGAAATTAATCAATATTTATAAGAGAAATATAGAAGGTCACGGTCCTATAACAAAAGATATTCTACATGAAGCAGTTGACACTTATAGATCAATGAACGCTATGCCGGATAAACCATTTTTACTTCATGGCGATTTACATCATTACAATATTTTAATGGCTGCTAGAGAACCTTGGTTAGCGATTGATCCTAAAGGGTTGATTGGAGACAGAGAATACGACGTCATTCAGTATTTATTAAATAAATTGCCTAATGGAGATTCAACACATGTCATTGAGAAGCGTATTGATATATTTGTAAAAGAGTTGAACTTAGACAAAAAAAGAATGTTATCGTGGGGTTTTGCACATTCAGTTCTAGCAACCTGTTGGACAGTTCAGGAGGATGGTAGATATAACGTGCCTTTTTTTGATGCCATCCATGTTTTTAAGAGCTTGAAGCAGATATAACGATGTCTAATATTTAAAAAAATGGCTATCCCCCGGGTCTGTTAAGACTTAAGGGATAGCCATTCTTTATACCATTTGAGCTTTAGTCGTTAGAAAGCTTGAAAACCTCCAGCAGCTTGAAGAACAAGCTGAGTAGAATGGCAACTATGGTGGCCAGTGCCATACCTTTCAGTTCAAAATGTCCCAATTTCAGCGTTGCTCCGCTAAGGCCAATGACAAGAACAACGGTTGTTAGAATTAGATTGACCGGTTTGGAATAATCGACTTTGGTTTCCACCAGCATGCGGATCCCCGAAGCGGCGATGATACCGAACAGCAGCAAGGAAACGCCGCCCATGACAGGAGTTGGAATGGTTTGAATCAATGCTGAGATTTTTCCGACAAAGGAGAGCACAATCGCCAGGATCGCTGCTCCTCCGATAACCCACACAGAATATACGCGGCTAATCGCCATGACACCGATGTTTTCACCGTAAGTTGTATTTGGTGTTGAACCTACTAAGGAGGACAGCATCGTAGAGATGCCATTTCCGAGTAAGGATCTACTTAGTCCAGGGTCTTTTGATAAATCTTTTCCTACCATATTCCCGGTAACAATCAAGTGGCCAATATGCTCCGCAATGACGACTAAAGCAGCAGGAGCAATGATTAAGATACTCGCCAGATCGAATGTTGGGCTGTAAAATGTAGGGAGTCTGAACCACTGAGCAGCCCCAAACGTTTCACCAATATGCACCAAACCAAGCAGTGCTGCAAGTAGGTAACCGACAAAGATGGCTACCAAAATGGGAATGACCTTCAAAAGTCCACGAAAGACAATGGAACCTACTACGCCTACCAAAAATGTAAAAATAGAAACCGAGATAACGATAGGATCGGGAACCCAGGCTTCTTTTAAATTAGCCGGTGGAATAATACCTGCCATAGTGGCAGCTGTAGGCACCAACTCTAAACCGATAACGGAAACTATCGCTCCCATCGCAGCAGGTGGAAATACAACGTCAATCCAGCGTGTCCCCACGACCCGAATCAACAACGCTATGATTGTAAAAATCAATCCAACAACCAGAAATCCGCCTAACGCCGAACTATATCCTTTGGAAGCGATGACGACGAAAACAGGAGAGAGGAAGGCGAAGCTTGACCCCAAGAAAGCCGGGATCTTTCCTTTTGTGATGAAAATATAAAGCAAGGTGCCTATCCCGTTCATCAAAAGAATAGTAGCTGGATCGACATGAAACAAAATAGGGACCAGCACGGTGGAGCCAAACATAGCAAATAAATGTTGTAAACTAAGGGGAATACTTTCGCCTATGGAGGGGCGTTCATCTACTTGAATAATACGAGACACGGTTGGAACTCCCTTCTTAAAGTTATCGTACGATATCTTACCATAATTCGAATGAAAAGAAGAAATAATTATCAAAAATTCTATAAGACAATTTAGGGCATACCATCTTGTTTAATGCTGTCTTTACTTTGTTATTGACAGATTATACAATAATCGGACAATCATAAGTTTATGGAGTCCCTATATGTTAACTCATTTCAAGAAAAAATTCCGCTGGAGTCCTCCTCAAGTTATGGCGATCGGATTCCTAGTGATCATCCTAATTGGTGCCGTACTACTGTGGCTGCCTATCTCCTATTTTGGCGCAGGCAGATTAACATTCATTGATGCCTTATTTATGGCGACTTCCGCTACTTGTGTTACCGGGCTGTCCGTGATCAATACAGGAGCACATTTATCGGCCTTTGGGGAGATTGTCATCATTCTGCTAGTCCAAATTGGCGGGCTCGGCTTTATGACCATGTCTACATTAATCGCACTCGTTCTCCGCCGTCGTATTTCCTTTCAGGAACGCCTTATTCTCAAGGAGGCGATGAACCATGAATCAACGGAAGGCATAGTCCGTCTTTTTCGTAAGGTGCTGATCTATGCGCTGTATATTGAACTGGCAGGCGCATTGTTATTCGCACTTCGCTGGTCATTTGAAATGCCAATTGGCCAAGCGTTGTACTTCGGTATTTTTCATAGCATATCGATATTCAACAACGCAGGATTCGATCTGTTTGGCGGTTTACCTAATAGAATGGGAAGTCTCATGCATTATGTAGAGGACCCGTACCTGAATATCGTTTCGATGGTGCTTATCATTTTAGGCGGAATCGGATTTATCGTTATCTCTGACTTGCTTACATACCCTAAGAATAAAAAACTAACGCTGCACAGCCAGGTTGTCCTCAGCGCCTCCGCGGCTTTGATATTGTTAGGCACACTGGTCATCTTTGTGTTTGAGTACTCGAATTCCCTCACACTGCAGCCGTTGTCCGCCATAGGCAAAACGCTCAGCGCGATGCTGCAATCCGTGTCATCACGTTCAGCGGGTGTGAACACGGTCGATATTGCCTCGATGAGGCAAGCTACGCAGTTTTTTATTATTATCATGATGTTTATCGGAGCCGCGCCAGGTTCTTCCGGTGGGGGTATTAAGGTGACTACCTTCGTAATTCTTGTTGGAGCGGTTTACGCAATGGTTCGAGGCAGGGATGAAATTGTTCTGTTCCACCGAAGAATCTCGAAGGATCGGATTTATAAAGCTATTACATTTGCGTTACTCTCCTTTATCTTAATCGTACTTTCGACAATGATCCTCTCGATCACCGAGAACTTCCATTTCTTAGGGATTTTGTTCGAGGTTACATCGGCGTATGCTACTGCGGGAATGTCGGTTGGATTAACGTCGCAGCTCTCGGGATTCGGTAAAGTTTTCATCATCATTCTGATGTTCGTCGGACGTCTTGGCCCCGTCTCGCTTGCCTATTCCTTGTCGCCATTGCCGAAAAAAGAGCCTTACCGTTACCCGGAGGGGAAGATCACGATCGGCTGATATTAAAGGTATTGCGCTCCTCATTTTTCACTAATTTCTACCTCTTTATCATTTTCCACACGCAGAAAAACCTTGATATGACAAGGTTTTTTTTGTTTTTAAAGGAAAGTCAAAGAAAAATATAAGCGGGTGGAAATCGTTTTATTTACGAAAGTTGGAAGCGCTTTTAATATAAAAAGGGAAGCTGACACGCTTACAAGTAAATACCCAAAGCGTAACTGCAAATAAAAGGGAGGAACACAAATGACAAGAAAGCCGATCCGTATCATTACCGTATTATCAACAATCATTATGATTCTGGCTGCTTGCAGTGGAAAGGCCGACGTAAACAAGGATATAGGTACAGTCGGCAATGCGACGAGATCACCTGTAAGCTCGCCAACGGCTGCGGCCAATCCTAACGGCGATACCGGAGGATTAAAGCTTCCACTGGTGGACAAACCAACGACGCTGACTTGGATGCTGCCGAGCAATTCATCCAATATTAAAGAAGATCGGCTGGTTGTGCAGGAAATATTAAAACATACAGGCATTAAAGTCGAGTTCCAGACGTATTCGCCTCAAACTTATCAAGATAAGCTTAAGGTTGTTGTTGCCTCAGGCAAGCTGCCGGACATTTTCAGCGGACTCAAGCCGGCGGAATTAAAGAAAATCGGTAAACAAAAAGGTGTAGTTGCCATCAATGATTACACGGATCAACTTCCAAATTTCAAAAAGTTATACGTGGAAGAAAACAATTGGGTCATAAAATCTTATGGCGATGAAAACGGAAAGCTGTACACGTGGCCTATATTTAACCTGAATCGGGATGTCAATCACGGTTTTATGTTTAGAAAAGATGTTTTTGACAAATTAGGGATAAAAGAATGGATGAATACGGAAGAGTTTTATCAAGCGCTCAAAAAACTGAAAGAAGCTTACCCGGACTCCTATCCGTATGCCTCGAAAGGTCTTGCCAATATTTTTAGAGACTGGTCGTTCGGCTGGGGCATAGGCAACGGATACTTATCCTTCCTATTATGACGAGAAAGATAAAACTTGGAAGTATGCGAGCGTTCAGCCTGAGCATAAGGAAATGCTGGATTTCATGAAGAAGGTGTACAACGAAGGCTTATTGGATCCTGAGTTTTTGACAGATACGCAGGATTCGTGGACAACGAAGATGACCACCGGCAAGTCTTTTGTTACTTGGGATTGGATCGGACGTTTGGATTTATTCTATAACCAAATTAAGGATAAAAATCCCGATTATAATCTGCGTTATGCCAATCCGATCGGTCCGACCGGCAACGTAAGAACACTGCCTAAAGTATCTGATTTTAGCGTGACAGTCTCCAACAGTAAAAACAAAGAAGCAGCTCTTAAACTTCTTGACTACTTGACGAGCCCGTCCGGCGGCGAATTGATGACGATTGGGGTCGAGGGCGTGAATTTTGAGTGGGGCAAAGATGGGGTCCCTGTCTATCCACAACTGAAGGATCTGCCTCTGGTTGACATCGGCGTGCTGGAAGACCGCTATGCAATGTGGCTGGAGGGGGCTTACTTGCGACCGGATCGCCGCAGTGTGTATTACAAATTTTCTGAGAAAGAACGCGAAGCACAGGATAAAATTCTGAAAGGCAAAAAGTTTGAGCCTGTCGATCCTATTTTGAACTTCACAGATGAAGAAATATCGACCTTAGCTCAGCTTCAAACATCGCTGCAAAAAGCAGCCGAAGAATTTAACGCCAAGTATATCCTTGATAAAAAATACGGGGATAGCCAGTGGGAAGAATGGAAAAAGACGATTGCGAAAAAAGGACTGGATGCGTATATCAAAGTCTACAACGACGCACAAAAACGGTATGATGCAGCCAAATAACCCAAAGACAGAATCCCGATTATCGGCCGCATTCAAGCATATGAGGCGGGATCGCCAGCTGCTAATACTTTTTATTCCATGTATAATCTTCTACGTTTTATTCCGATACGGCCCCTTACATGGGTTGATTATTGCCTTTAAGGATTACAGTGTCTTCTCTGGCGTGCTGGGCAGTGAGTGGGTCGGGCTGAAGCATTTTATCCAATTTTTCACCAATCAAGATTTCTGGATACTGCTCTACGTCCTTTTCAATAACAAACTGACTGTTATTGATCCGCAAACGCTGGAGTTTCGCACTTTGGCGGACACTTCAAGATTTGATCTGGGAATGGATGGCAACTTATACTTTACCGATCAGGCGACCAATACGATTTTATACCGAATGAAGGTAGATGGGGAAATCGTGGAGGAGCCACCGGGCATTCCAGTTTCTATCCGCAACGCTGGATTGGAAGATACTGTGAATAATGGTGTTATTCCCGGTTGGACTTCTTTGTTCACAACAGGAACGGATTACCGGTTTGAAATCAACGGTGATCGCAGCTTCTCCGGATCCAAAAGCCTGAAGATCACGGATAAACTCCGGACAGCTTCCGTTGCCGTACAAAGTGACAAGATTCCGGTCAAGCCTGGTGAAGAATACCAAGCGGGCGTTAATCTGTACATTGAGTCAGGTCAACCGGGATTCATGTTCCGTTTCTTTGACAAGAACAACGCGACGATCTCCACGCTGGAAATCCATCTGGACGAATCCAGATTGGCCCAATGGCAGAAGGTGACACTCAAAGGAAAGGCGCCGGCCAATGCAGCCTACGCTAGTCTAATCGCTGTTACGAGCCGATATAATATTTCATCAGCGTATTATGATGATTTTTTCATTAGTGTCAAAGATTCAGTCCCGCCGATCTCAGTCGCAAGCATCAATCCGTCTCCGAACGAGAGCGGTTGGATCAATAAGGATGCGGCCGTAACGATTGAAGCAAACCATGCCTACTCCATCTCCTATTCCGCTACGGGGGCGCAGTCGATTAATCAAACGACAGTAAAGGGATCAACAATTCAATTCCCGATTTCTGCAGAAGGGGTAAGCTTTATCCGGACTGGTTACGAATTCGTGTTCATCTCCACTCGTTGGGCAACCTGCCTATACGTTTGAACCTGGAAGCCACGATATTACGGTATCGGCCACAGACTTGGCAGGAAACACCAGTACCGCCACATTTACGTTCCAAGTTTCCGTGACCTATGACGGGGTGTGCGAACTCATTCGTCAATTTATAGCGGACGATCAGGAGATTGCCAATGGGCTTTGCAGCAAGCTTCTGAATGCACAGGAAGCGGAGAAGCGAGGAAATCTAAAGGCAAAGGAAGGAATGCTTCACGCTTTCCTTAACGAAGTGAACGCTCAAAGCGGCAAGAAAATGACGACCGAACAAGCGCAAATTCTTAAAAAGTTGGCAGGTTATTTGTAACTATTGGAGGATAACATGGATATAACCGTGATGACGTTTAACCTGCGGGTTAATGTCAAGCAGGATGGCGACAATGCATGGCCGAACCGGATCATTGAAGCGGCTGAGGCTATAAAAAAAGCAGGGGCAGCGATTGTTTGCACGCAGGAGGGAACGCATGCCATGCTGCAGGATCTGGAGGCGCAGCTATCGGATTATGCCTGGCTTGGTGATGGCCGTCAGGGAGGGAATGAAGACGAGCATTGCGCTGTCTTCTATCATCGTGGTTTGTTGAAGCCAGTCGAGAGCGGGAACTTCGGTCTATCGGAATATCCTGAACGGCTCGGTTACTTGAGCTGGAACACTGGCTGTCCGCGAATATGCACCTGGGTACGGCTGAAGCAGCAAGACGGACAGGAGTGGTACGTGTTCAATACTCACTTGGATCATATGAGTGAGGAAGCTAGAACGAACGGCATCCAGCTTATTGTAGAACGAATCCGTTCCATGAACCGCCGAGACGGGATTTCGGCAATTTTGACAGGTGATTTTAACTGCGGCCCAAGCAGCGAAGTGATCGAAATTCTGACACAAGCGGGGCTTTGTGACGCTTATGGTGATGACAATGATGTAGGCTGCACCTGGCATGACTTTAACGGCGGCGACACGGGAGAGCCGATAGATTACATTTTCGTGACGCCCGAAATTCAAGTGAATTCAATCAATATCGATAGAAACATGTACAACGGTCGCTATCCGTCGGACCACTATCCAGTCGTGGCTAGTGTAAGATTGTAGCTTGGCCTTCAAATGCAATAAAACAAAGGGAAAAAACTCTGATGTTATCCATCAGATGGGCTTTCCCTTTTATTTATTCTCAACTTACATAAAACGAATATTGACGGTAATGTACATCAACTAGGAGCTGCCGCGGCTTGCATGTTGTACAACAATTTTGCCTTTTTCATGCGTTAGGAGAAAATGCATGATTACTCGCCCTAAGAGTCACTTTTAACAAATTTTGATGTACTTTTTACATCTATGCTTGTCGAGAGCCACCCCCAACCCCAACTATCCTGCTTGGGATGCCCAAAAGCCACTTTGGATGTTATCTTTCTCTGCCCAAGTATAGAATCGGCATATTTATCCAAACTAAGGGTGATGGAGGTGATTAATTTGAAAGACAAGTCCCAATCCAACCATAACGAGCCGACAATTGCACCGGGTATGAACACGCATGATCCTCTTGAGAAAAAAGCAACGGAAGAAGATATTGAAAAGGGCGATGCTACTTCAGTGACTCGTTTGTACTTGGATCGTACACCAGAAGACTAAAGTCATTCATAAATCTCCCATTGGCCGAAATGGCTAACGGGATTTTGTTATATGTAATCCAGATAAAAACAAACAAGGCGGAAGAAAGGTTGACTTCTACATGACTAGCATCCTATCTCTAAGAAACGGACGAATATGCTGACAAACCCCGAAAGACCGTTTTCCCGCAATTGGCTATTGCACTTGATGATCTTCGTGTTTGCTGTGTATTGGGGATTCATGGCCATCTCACCCACTGACCGGATACAATGGCTTATGGAGAGCATACTTCCCGTTATCGTTGTACTTGTTCTCACCTTTACTTATAAAGTTTTCCGATTCTCTAATGTTTCCTATTTATTCATGTTTATTTTTCTTTGCTTACATACCTATGGGGCTCATTATACCTATCAGGGTACACCGTTCGACATGTGGCTGAAAGCTTCGTTTTATACCCAGAGAAGCTATTACGATAGGGTCATTCATTTCGCATTCGGTTTATTCTGGTCATATCCATTCCGTGAATTGCTAACCCGTGCCGCCGCACTTCGTGGTTTTTGGTCATTCGTCATTCCCGCGGCAGTCGTTTTCAGTTGCAGCGCCTGTTTCGAAATCATTGAGATGGGGGCTGCTTTTGTAGCTGGGCAACATGGGGAGGAATATGTTGGTTTGCAAGGTGATGTTTTTGATACTCAAAAAGACATGGGACTTGGATTAGCTGGGGCGGTTATTTCAATGGGCATGCTTGCTTTGATATTGTGGCGAAAAGAAATGAAAAAGAGGCAATGATCCGAGAATCATTGACGCGCCCTGTTTCGCAACTTATGATGGGGATAACTACGACCTGAATGAAAGGAGATACCTCACCATGATAGCTTTCGCACGACCTCCCTGCTAAAACGTAACCGCTAGTCCTCCGCGAGCGCCCCCTGATTTGATTGAGCCTAATTAGCCAATCAAATCTAGGAGAGGAGCTCCTTCATGGACTACACAGCCAACCTTCGAAAACTATATGCGCTCCGCTTCTTTTCCAGCCTTATCCCAGCCTACGTCATCGAGAGGCTTTTCTGGGAGGAGCGGGGCATGACCATTCAGATGGTCGTGTATACGGAAATTATTTACGCCCTGACAATCGTCTTTCTGGAAATTCCCACTGGCATTATGGCCGACAAGTGGGGCCGAAAAAAGATGCTTGTGCTCAGTGCCCTGCTTGGGTGCAGCGAGTTTCTGATGCTACTGTTTGCGACCGAATTCTGGCACTTTGCCTTGGTCGTTTTCTTGGCGGGTGTGAGTCGATCGGCCAGCAGCGGCTCAGAAAATGCCCTGCTATACGATTCTTTAATGCTGCAAGGGAAGGCCTCTTCATACGAAAAACAACTGGGCAGATTGAATGCCTGCGACTTCGTATCCGCAATTCTCGCCGCCTTGTGCGGAAGCTTACTCGCAAGTAAATACGGCCTTGAGCTGAACTACTGGATATCGTTCGGGAGCGCGCTAATCGCCCTGACGCTCTCAATCCTTTTGATCGAGCCGTCTGCTGCTTCAGAAGATAATTCTGTCAATGAAGTAATTCCTTTCAAGACCTATGTCGCTGTGTCTCTACGTTTTTTTCGAACGAACCCCAGCGTCTCTCTTGTGATGCTTTCAGCCATGGTGACAGGTGCTGCCATGGGTTACATCGAAGAATTCTGGCAGTTATACGTGAGCAGACTGGGTATTCCGGTTGCATACTTCGGCGTATTATCTGCCGCGATCATGCTGCTGCAGCTTCCTGGCAATCTAATGGCACACTTGCTGTTAGGTTGGTTCAGCTATAGAGCGCTGATTTTCATTATTATGGTTGTATTCGCCGTCGGCTTCACCTATGTTGCCATTAGCAAGGATTTCATCGGCCTCTCAGCGATGTTCATCATTTGCTTGTTTTCTGGGGTGATGGAGCCAATCGCCTCCGGCTACTTACATCACCGGACCCATTCCTCTATGCGGGCAACGATCGATTCGTTCCAATCGTTAGGGGAGAATCTCGTGCACACTCTCGCTGGTCTTGGCTTCGGTTACTTTGCTTCAAAATATGACGTATTCGGCGGCTATGGCTTTATTGCGCTATTGTGCTACGCTTTTCTCGTTTGGTTCATTGGAGCATCCCGTAAAATCGAATAATAAGCACCATGCATCAAGAGTCGGCGGCCCTAATTGGCTGTCGTCTTTTTCTGTTTATAAGCTTGGGCGATGATGTTTATTGACGAGACGAAGTTGTCGAGTTAAAGTACAATTGATTGAATGTTAATGGGAAAGGGTGACCGTATGTCGAATAGTGGGAAATTCGCATGGACATGGACCATTCGTGAAGAAGATTTAGAGGAATACGTGAGTATGCATCTGGCACCATGGCCGGAAATTATGGAAGAGCACACGAAAGCCGGGATTAGGGATTACTCGATCTTTCAAAATGGTGCGCAATTTTTTTATTGCTTCTTGTGCGATGATTTAGAAGCTGCTTTCGCTTATTTAGCAGAAAGCGAAGCTTGTAATCGATGGAATGCGATTACTTCGAAGATGGTCGTCGGTTCCTTCGACTTCCGCGAAGCGGTGCCAATTCAACCGATGCGCGAAGTGTTTTATTTGAAATAGATAGAAGTAGAGCCTTAGGAAGTAGCTGCATCCTAAGGCTCTTTCTATGACTACATCTCGGATCCCGTTGTAACCGGAATCGTAATTTCCACTTCAGTGCCCTCGCCAGGCACGCTGCGATACGTCAAATTCGCAGGCTCGCCGAAATAGTGGCGAATGCGTTCGATGACATTTTTGACGCCGTATCCGCTGCCGCTTATTTTGCTGCGGCTCGTGCCCGTCATGATGTCTTCGACCTGTGTAGCGCGCATGCCGACTCCGTCGTCCTTGATGATCAGGTGAATGTTGTCATTCACTCTCGCACCGCTAATTGTAATCGTACCCTCGCGGTGAGTACGTCCAAGAATACCATGTAGGATTGCATTTTCTACAATTGGCTGCAAAGTAATTTTCGGAATCGTGTTATCTAGAAGCTCCTCTGGCACATGAATCTGAAAATCAATCTTATTTTCAAATCGGATATTCTGAATCTGCATGTAAAAAGAAACATGCTTTAATTCCTCGCGGAGCGAAATAATATCTTTCCCGCTGCTTAAGCTGACTTTATAGAAACGAGCTAGCGCCTTGACGACCTTTTTGATGTCCGTGTTAAGACCGCTGTCAGCCATCCAATTAATAAGATCGAGGGTATTATACAGGAAGTGAGGATTGATTTGCGACTGAAGTGCTTTAAGCTCCGCGTTTTTCACTTCTTGTCCTAGCCGGTAATGCTCCTTATTCATAGAACTAATTTGTTCAATCATGTAGTTGTAGGTTTGAATCAGCTCTCCTATTTCATCTTTTCCTTGCGTTTGAGCCAATGCGATTAGATTGCCATTCTGTACATCACGCAAACGGCTCGTTAATTGTGAGATGCGCCGAGTAACCGAGAAGGAGAATAAATAGGCTAGCAGGTACGCGAGTCCACTTACAATAAGTAAAATAACTAGTAAGTCATTGCGCAGCTCATTGCTTTGCTGAACGACTTCATCTAACGGAATGACTGTCACCATGCCCCAATTCGATGGGAGCTGCCGGTATAAATAGTAGTTATTGTTGCTTTGCCAATTCATCGTAACCGAGTCGCTGGAGATATCTGGCAGGGTAAAGTCGGTAAGGGTCATAGGTTCAGAAGCAAGCACGATCTGATGGTTCTGGTCAACTAAGAAGGTGGCGCTTTTCTTCACCACGTTGGCTTTTTTAAGCATGGAGCGCAGTGTCTCCGCCTGTACATCCACACGCAGCTGGCCGATGGGCACCGAATAATTATTTGGATCCAGAATGCTCCTAACCACATAGAGGGAGGAGTTATCATGGGTAGCATGAGAACCTAATTCCGGTGGCGAGCACCATAAATATTTGGCATGCAGTTCATTTAAACGAGCAAAGCAAGGGCTGTCAACAGTCTGGTCGAGGGGGAGGAAATTCTCCGACTCGTTGGAGAAAATAAATGCCTTCGGCACATAGAGGATGACCCGTGAAATATCAAGGCTGTCCTGCATGGATCGGAGGAGCTGCTTCAAATTACTATAATCTTGCAGCTCGCGATTAATATTCTGCGTGATACTCGTGTCCATTAAGATACTAGAGATGGTTGTGTTCGAAACCAGGATATTCGTCGTTTCCGCTATTCGCTGTACGCGGTAGCTGAGGAACGAATAGGTTTGGTCGAAGCCCTGCTTGGCCGAATACGTCACATGATTAATGATGATGGCTGACATTTTATCCGAAGCAATGAATTGATAGAAGCCAAGTGGAATCATAATCAGCAGTAAATAAGTAACCATGATTTTATGCCGTAATTTCGCGTTGTACAGCCATTTTCGTATCGTTTGAATCAAAGTGAACATCATAGTTGGCATCGCTCCCGGTACTCGGAAGGTGTCATCCCTGTTGATTTGCGGAATATTTTCGCGAAATGCTCCCCATCTTTAAACCCCACCTGTGAAGCGACGTCGAGCACTTTCAATCGATTGTTTCGTAGCAAATCCTTTGCCTTTTCCATTCGATATTCTGTGACATACTGCTTAATGGTTTTGCCAGTCGCTTCTTTGAAAATCGAGATGAGATGCGAGGCTGTCATTTGCATATGATCACTCACATCTTGGACAGACAAGTTATCCTCAGCAAAATGCAGATGAATGTAACGAATAATCCGCGAGCTGGCAGATGACATGCTTCCATTCCCACGTTCCCTGAAGGATTGCTTCAGCTCATCCAGCTTCTGGGTGATCACCCGATGAATATCATCTAGGAAGTGACATTCCAGGATAAGCTTCCACGGCACATTATTTTCTTCCGAGACATCGAACAGGATGACATTTCGGCTGCGAGCAAATTTGTCCATTTCCAAAGCAAAACGATAATAGAGCTCTTTGACGCTGACAATTAGTGTTCCAGGATGCTGATGAATATCCGTGGTAACCGTGTTCAACAAACGGGAAATATCCTCAAAGTTTTCCTCTACAAGTGCTTCTTGGAACCTGTTGAATAACTCAGCCGGCACTTGATAATGCTCAGAATTCACTTCGCTGCCATAACTGTCATGCAATATGACGGAGCATGGTTTATGAAAGAATGACTCCTGAAGACGAAGGACAGCACTTGTATACGACTCCTGCAGCCTTTTAACCGAAGGAACTATTTTCCCCGCGGCAATGGAGAAGGAATGAAATTCCTTTTTTAAAGCAGAAGAGAGCTCGTAACAAACGTGATGCAATCCACTGCTTTCTATAGGCACTATGCCGCTCGAAAATAAATGAAGGATAACGTGATTGTCATCTTTCAGTGCATATAAGTACGGGTTTTCGAAGGCGGTCAATGCTGATTCAATAATGGAATTAATGTTTTCTTTCGTTGGTTGTGGTGTAACTAGTTTGGCCAATATTGTAACTGCCGGGGCTTGAAGCGATGCCTCGAATCCAACGGCCAACAGTCGCTTAACCAGCAATTCCTCGTCAAATCCCCCGCGTATGAGCTGGAGCGCTGCTTCTTGCTTGATGTAGCTCTTATTATCTCTGGCTACCGCGTCGTTCGCCAAATGCCGCTGCTCTTCCAGACAAATGGCTATTGCGCTTCGCAACGCTTCTTCTAGCTCCTCGATATCAATCGGTTTCTCTACATAGCTGACCGCTTTCAACGATATCGCTGCTTTTAAGTAGTCTTTATCTGCGTAACCACTCATAAAAACAATTTTGCAAAGTGGATACTTCCGGCGTAGGTGTGTAGCAAGCTCAATGCCATCCATGCGCGGCATGCGAATATCCGTCAGCACAATATCGGGCTGAAATTGCTCAGCGATAGCAACCGCTTCTAGACCATCGACCGCTTCGACAAGCTCAGTAATCCCGAGTTCTCCCCATGCAATCGATTTACGAATTCCTTCTCTCGTGAATTTTTCATCCTCTGCGAAAAGAAGTTTCATAGTTAAAATCGCCCCCAAGAATTTTCGGAGAAACTTATGATGTAAGCGTAAGCTTCTCTAGAGTTGATAAGGAAGTATAAGTTTTATACTTTGGCTTTGCATCAACCTTGACAAACGCGCTCGTCCTGGAGGACGGCGGATCCGTTTATCCTAGTGTAGCTTAAGATTAGCGCATATTAGACAGCAAAGCCACTAACTTAGGTGCTATCTGCAAAAGTTACAGGGAATCGATATTTTGTCGGGTTACTACGCTGCATGGAACCTGTTAATTTAGTAACAGGAGAGACAACTAGAACCGGATGGGGGAACGAATAGAGATGAGAACAGGACTCCTGTATCGACTCAAGTCTAAGAAAACACTGCTGTTCATGATTGCTCCGGCAGTCCTTTACTTCTTGCTTTTCAGCTATGTGCCGATGGCCGGTATCGTGCTTGCGTTCAAGCAGTACCGCTATGATTTGGGCATTATGAACTCACCATGGGTGGGATTTGATAACTTCAAATTCTTCTTCATGACGGGCGATGCGTTTAGAGTCACTCGGAACACGATGCTTTACAATGCGGCTTTTATCCTTATTAACAATGTGCTGCAAATTGTGGTGGCGATCCTGATGGCCGAAATCGGCTCGAAACTGTTTCGCAAAACAGCGCAAACCCTTATGTTTCTACCGTATTTCTTATCCTGGGTCGTGGTTGGAGCTGTAGCATACAATCTTTTCAATTACGAACATGGAACCGTGAATACACTGCTTCGCTCCTTACATATTCCTGAGCTAGATATTTATACGACTCCGGAATATTGGAAGTATATTCTGATCTTTTTCTCAGCGTGGAAAGCAGTTGGTTATGGCGCTGTGTTTTACATGGCATCCATTCTGAGTATTGATCGAGAAACGTATGAAGCTGCTGAAATTGACGGCGCTAATGTGTTTCAAAGGATTCGCTATATTACACTTCCGTCCTTGCGTCCTACGATAACTATCCTTGTTCTACTTGCGATTGGCGGCATTTTCCGCGGTGATTTTGGACTATTCTACCAGCTCGTGGGCAACAATGGTCTGCTGTATCAAACGACGGATGTTATTGACACGTATGTGTACCGTTCCTTATTGGTTAACAATGAAATCGGGATGTCTTCCGCAATTGGATTCTATCAATCCATCCTCTGTTTTGCGACCATTATGGTAACGAATTTCCTTGTACGTAAATCGGATAAAGAGAATGCCTTATTTTAAACATAATGCAATTTGCGGGGTGAACCTATGAGTACGACGAGTGTTAAAAAGAGTCAAATCGATCAGCGAATGCTGGATGTCATTGGCTATGTGTTTATCAGTTTGATCAGTTTGGCTTGTTTAATTCCTTTTATTCTTATTATTAGCGGCTCCTTAACGAGCGAATCCTCGATTACGAGTGATGGCTTTCGATTATGGCCCAAGGAATTTTCTTGGGATGCCTATGCCTTTGCGCTCAAACATCCACAGCAATTTGTTAGCTCTTATCTGTTGACGATTGCTCTAACCGTAACGGGGACGATTGTGGGACTATTCATATCAGCGATGGCTGCGTATGTCCTTCAACGTCAGGATTTTGAGTGGCGCGGCGGATTTTCCTTCTTTTTCTACTTCACAACCCTTTTTAATGGCGGACTTGTACCTTGGTACATCTTAATGGTTAACTATTTACACATGAAGAATACCTTCTGGTCGCTGTTATTGCCTCCGCTCTTAAACGTGTTCTATATTATCATCTTACGGACGTTCTTACGGAGCATACCGGACGCTATTACGGAATCTGCGAAGATAGACGGAGCAGGGGATTTCACGATTTTTATCCGTTTAATTCTACCGCTAGCCAAACCGGGACTGGCCACGATTGGACTGTTCACCGCACTGAATTATTGGAACGATTGGTTTAACTCTTTGCTGTTTGTACAGAATGAGAAACTGTATACCCTGCAATATTTACTTTATAAAATGCTGGGCAATCTCGAAGGCATTCGCAAGGTTATGGCCATTACAGGTATGCAGGTTACGGAATTGCCTGGTGAAAGCTTGAAAATGGCGCTCGCCATTCTTGTTACAGGTCCGATCATCTTCTTATATCCGTTCGTTCAGCGTTATTTCGTTCAAGGCTTAACCGTTGGAGCTGTAAAAGGATAACCCCGGGAATTCAAATTCCCGGTTATCATAAATTATCTATCTTTTATAAGGGGAGAAAAAAATGGCATACACCAAGAAATTAGCTAAACTCAGTCTAGCATCACTTTTCGTGATGGGTACTGTACTGACGGCTTGCGGCACGAAAGAGGCAACACCGACACCGAGTACTTCAGCGGCACCTCAAGCAAGCGCTTCCGCAACTTCAAGTAATGGTATTGATACAAGTAAGGAAGTAAAGCTGAAAATGGTTTTGCTTGGCTCCAAGCCAAAAGCTTTTGATGAGGTTTATGGTGAAGTAAATAAATTGATGAAGCAAAAGATTAATGCAACGCTTGATGTTAGCTTTCTAGATTGGGGCGAGTATCAACAGAAATATCCGCTTATGTTCGCAGCTAACGAGGATTTCGATCTCGTGTTCTCGGCTACATGGTCCTACTATGCGCAGCAAGCTACGAAAAACGGCTTTATGGAATTGACAGAAGATATGATTAAGAAGTTTGCCCCGAAAACATGGGCGGAAGAGCCAAAAGTAGCTTGGGAGCAAGCCAAAATCAACGGTAAAATTTATATGGTTCCACAAAACAATTTTGAGTACAGTTACCATATGGTCGGTATTCGAGGAGACTTGCGTCAAAAGTACAATTTACCTGAGCTGAAAACGTATGATGACTACGTGACATATTTGAAAACGGTTGCTGAGAAAGAGAAGGATTTCAAACCAAGTATCGGTGTGAGTGAGTTTAATGCGATTGAGTTGGTTCAACCGAATGAGTGGAACTTTGTCGTTCCTCAACTGCCAGTTGCTTATAAAGTAACAGATGGTTCCGGAAAACTATTCAACTTTGTAGATACACCGGAGTTCGCTGATTTTGCTAAGAAAATGAATGATACACAAAAAACAGGTGCTTGGTCCCGAGATGCCATTGCCAATAAAGTCGACAAAACACAAGCATTCAAAGATGGTAAACTAGCTTCCGTAGAATGGAATTTAGGAACATTATTGCGTGCCAAATCCGAAATGCAAACCACACATCCAGATTGGAAGGTGGAGCTGTATGATCTGAGTCCTGACAAAAAACGTCTATCCAATCCGTTTATCAATAACGGGATGTCCATCCATGCAGGTTCCAAAAACTACGAACGTGGTTTAATGGCGATTGATTTACTCCGTTATGATCCAGAAATTCATGACCTGACGAACTACGGGATTAAAGGCAAGCACTACGAGCCTGTAGGCAACGATCAGTTCAAACCGCTTCCTGCTTCTGCTGATTTCCCTCCGTCCGGTACGGATCCATGGGGCTGGAACTCCTTGCATGAACGTTTGGATTCCACAGTAGCTGCTGAAACACAAAAATTCACAGAAAACTGGAAAAAGACAGTGACTGTCAACCATCCTTTAGAGACATTTACGTTTGATGATACCAAAGTGAAAAATGAGGTCGCCGCTGTTAGCAACGTAATGGAGACTTACGGTAAACCGCTCTTCTACGGTTTGGTTGATCCTAACGATGATAAGCATGGTGTGAAAGTGTTTAATGATAAGCTGAAGCAAGCTGGTATTGAAAAGGTTGTTGCTGAAATGCAGAACCAAGCTAATCCGTTGATTGCGAAAAAATAAGTTGAAAAGAAGTCCGCTTCCTGTTGAAAGGAGGCGGTTTTTTTCAATTCTCTCAAAGCGACCCCTCCAAAAATAGGAAAGATGTCGAATATGTTAGGGAGTTAATAAATCACAATTGAGGAGTCGTTATTATGAAAATGAAAAAGACTTGGATGATTACAGCAACATGCGTTGTTGTAACTAGCCTTATGACAGGATCTGCCTTTGCAAAATCCGAAAATGGCAACAATGCTGATAAAGTGGATTCGTCCAAACCAGCAGTTGAACTGAATATAAAGGTTAATGGAGGTGCAGATTCAACTGTAACTACCGACACTTATGGCAATGAAGGCAAAAACGGGTATAAAGGTCTTCTTAAAGCGCTCGAGAATGTAAAGGACAAGCCAGCCGGAGCTGTTATTGCTGATCTACTTTTGACTAACTACGGTGCTCACATTAGCGACGAATTAAAGGTTGAACTTGATGCGATTAAAGATCGTGATGCTGCACTTTCTGCTGTTGCTGATGTTTTGGACGAGCAGGGTAGTGTAACCGATGCGGTTTATGTTCAAAAGGAAGCCGTGAAAGCAAACATAAAGAACTTGAATTCCTATAAGAAACTTGGAAAACTTTTTGAAAAGCTAGGTAAAAAAGGCGTGTTTTTGTATGTGAATGGTGAGGAGCCTACTTTGGAAGTTAATCCTTTCATCAAAGACGGCAGCACATTGGTACCATTCCGTGCGATATCCGAATCTTTAAAAGCCGAAGTAACCTGGAACGCCGAAGAACGTTCGGTAACCGTTACTCGTGGCGGAATTACAGTTAAACTCTTTATCGATAGCACGAAAGCTACTGTAGACGGTAAAGAAGTTACATTGGAAGTTCCTGCGGCCATCGTTGAAGGAAACACGGTTGTACCGGTTCGTTTCATTAGCGAAGCTCTAAAAGCTACGGTTAAATGGGAAGAAGAAACGAAGTCCGTTGTGATTTACGAAGATTAAATCGGACAAAATGCATGCTGAACCAAGCTAATCATTGATTGCGAAAGTTGAAGAGGGATCCGCTTCCTGTTATCAGGAAGCGGATTTTTTTTCGTTAGAGTGTGAGGGTAGGCGAAATTTAACCCATATTTATTGGGCCGCCGCGGAAACGGATGTATTCTTCTCTAAAGTGCGGGGAGCGCGTGGAAGTGATTTGATAGTGAGAAAACACGCTTAAAATCGGAGGATCCGTCCGGAACCTCCGTAATGTCTGCTGAGACGATAAAATTAATCACTAAAGTGTGGGAATGGTGCTAAAGCGAAGTGAGAGGTCGAAAATGCATCCTGAGAAGGCAGAAAAGGGCGTCTCGGAGGTCCGAATGAAGCGAAAGTGGCGCGAGACGTTTGAAAAGGACCTCTCAGCTGTTGAGAGAAGGCGAGTTAGCGGGTTTTGCGTCCTGAGAAGGCAGAAAAGGGCGTCTCGGAGGTCCGGATGGAGCAAAAGTGGCGCGATACGTCTGAAAAGGACCTCTCGGCTGTTGAGAGAAGGCAAGTTAGCGGGTTTTGCGTCCTGAGAAGGCATAAAGGGGCGTCTCGGAGGCTCGAATGGACCTAAAGTGGCGCGAGACGTTTGAAAAGGACCTCTCAGCCGCTGAGAGAGGGCGAGTTGCGTCCTGAGAAGGAATAAAGAGGCGTCTCGGAAGGGGAGGCGAAGCTTAACCCTATTACACTTGGAAGCCAAGTTTTTTTGATTGGATCGTTGTAGTGAATTTTTATGCTGAGTGATTTTGCTTCTGGTTATTGGTTACTGGCTTGAGTGAGCAGTGGGGAATAACAGTCCAGTCTGACAGTCTTTTATTTGGTTTAGAGGAGTGATTGTTGTACGCAGTACAACAATTTCGTTGGTTTCTTCTCATAAAGCTGTCAATGTTGTATGGTGTACAACAATTTAGCCTAATTTCCTTCTATGGAGCTATTTTAGGGGGAAATTGTTGTATTTACTGCAACAATCGAGAGGATAACGAGGCTTAACTAGCTTTTTGTTGTACAAAATACAACATTACTTGGATCAAATAGGGGGATCACCCAGTAGGTTCGCCTAAGCCTTTATATAGGTCGATAGAATGAACAGGTAATCGATATTTTAGCGGGTTATTTTGAAAAACAGATGTTGGTACCATTTAGGTGACAAATAGAAAGCGCTCACATTTTGCCTTTGGAAAGGAATTGAGAAAATGAAAAAGAGCTTGGCCATTCTGCTTAGTTTGATACTGACATCAGCGATGGTTCCGACAACTTATGCCTCGGAGCCGAATTCAAATGCTTCTGCACAAATTCGCATTAACCCGATTCAGGGCATATCCCCTGATTTTATTAAAGGTGCCGATGTGTCGATGCTGAAGCAAATTGAGATTAGCGGAGGTAAATTTTATGATCAAGGCGTAGAAAAGGAAGCCCTGCAAATTCTGAAAGATCACGGAGTTAACTGGATACGACTGCGTATTTGGAATCACCCCTTCGATGGTGACGGCAAGCCGCTTGGTGGGGGCAATAACGATAAGGCCAAAACCATAGAAATCGCCAAAAGGGCGCATGATCTCGGCCTCAAGGTGCTGCTGGATTTTCATTACAGTGATTTCTGGGCGGATCCAGAGAAGCAAAATAAACCGTCGGCGTGGGCGGGACTTAACACCGCAGAGCTTCAAGAAGCTCTTTATGACTATACGGCAGATGTGATACAAGGCTTAACGGCTGTCGGTGCAATGCCGGAGATGGTGCAAATTGGAAATGAAACGAATACAGGTATGGTATGGCCGGATGGGAAAACGACAGGCAGCGGTGGATTTGAAGGCTGGGCTAATCTCGTGAAAAAAGGCGTTCAAGCTGTCCGTGATAACGATCCTAACCAGAATAATCCTGCGAAAAGAACGAAAATAATGATTCATCTCGCCGACGGGGGGAACAACGAACTTTTTCGTCGCAACTTTGATCAACTGGAAACTTTTAAAGTGGACTACGATGTGATTGGTTTCTCATATTACCCTTATTGGCACGGTCCGCTGGAGCAGCTTCAGCAGAACATGACGGACATTTCGCAGAGGTACAACAAAGAGGTGCTCGTTGCTGAAAACGCTTACGCGTATACATTGAATGATGGGGACAACTTTTCAAACAATTTTGGTCCCAGTCAAGAACAGCTTGGCGGTTATAAAGCAACCATTCAAGGACAAGCTCAAGAAGTTCGGGACGTCATGAACGCTGTGGCTCAAGTTCCGGAGAAGAAAGGGCTGGGTATTTTCTACTGGGAGCCGGACTGGATTCCAGTCAAAGGAGCGGAGTGGAGCTCCAAACCAGGTGAAGGTAACGGATGGGAAAATCAGGCGATGTTTGATTTTAACGGCAATGCTCTCCCATCTCTCGATGTGTTCAATCGTGTTTCCGCTGGAAATGGAGAAATCTTCACAGCAGAAGCTGCGCTGATCCACCCTTCCCAGGTCAATGTCACTGTCGGAGGAACACTGCTGCTGCCAAGTAAAGTGAAGGTTGAATTTACAGATGATTCGGTTAGAGAATTACCGGTAACTTGGGAGGCGCTCGATACTGATGCACTGAATCATCCTGGAACCATTTCTCTGCAAGGCTCGATCGCAGGGGTTCCACTGAAAGCCACTCTAAAGGTGATCGTACAGGGAGCTACCAACCTGGTCAAAAATCCAGGCTTTGAAAGCGGAGATAGCAGCAACTGGACAATTACAGGCGATGAAACCGCGGTAAAAGTCGTGACAGATCAAGCAAATGCTCACGCCAGCAGCCATGCGCTGCATTATTCGTTACCTCAAGCCATGCCATTTACGGCATCGCAAACGATTACAGGCTTAGCAAATGGCAACTACACATTGAAAGTCTGGTCGCACGGAGGCGGTGGCGAAAATAGCCTGAAGTTATTTGCAAACAACTTTGGTGGAGAAGAAGTGACCGCCGATATTCATAACACCAAATGGTTGGAGTGGAAGCACCCCATTCTTATGGACATTCAAGTTACCAATGGTCAAGCAACCATTGGGGTCAAAGCAGACGGCAACGCCGGCAATTGGGGAAATATTGATGACTTTGAATTTTATACAGACCGTACGGCAGAGACGTTAACAGCTCCTAGTCGTGTGACGAAGGGAGATTCCTTCACAGTGAACGTTGGAAATGGCGGCTTGGTAGAAACCATCTACGCAGAAGACATTACCCTTCATTATGACGCGGACAAATTTGAATACATGACTGCGCAAAGCGGCGCGGAAAGTACGCTTCTTTTGCATACAGATCATGCTGTTCCTGGGACTGTAAGATTTGTTCTAGCACACCCAGGGGGAAAAGCGTTAAATATAAACTCACTAGCGCTTACTTTCAAAGCAAAGACAAACACTGTTGCAACTGTAGGTACGATTACCGTTCACGATGTCGAGTGGGGTAGTGCTCCTGCAGGTGCTAGCATCAAGCCGGCTATCTTAGGCTCGGCTGCCGTTGCCATTACTGATGTAGATAGCGGTGATGACACTCCTAGCAGTCCTAGTACTAACTTAAGTTCAGGTCCAGCATCTCCTTTGGAAACAATTAAGACGGAGGCAGATGGTTCATCCAGCCTTGTACAACTGCCTGTATTAGATCAAAGTAAAACAGCGCTGGCTGCTTTATCCGCGGAGATATGGAAAAAAATGCTGGATCAGGCGAAGGCAGACAACGAGGGCAAGAAAAAAGTATCGTTGGAAATTTCCAAAATTGAAGGAGCAAATTCGTATGCACAGCAGCTGCCTAAGACCGCATTGCAATCGTCGAAAGTAGTTAAGCAATTGGATATTGTAACGCCAAAAGGCACCGTTTCAATCTCGAGTAACATGCTGAACTCTACCACTCTTAGCACTGCGGAAGGAGTTAGCTTACATATCGGATACGTAGATCCTACGACACTTCCTGAATCATTGTTAGCAAAGATTGGGGATAGACCGCTCATTGATCTATACCTGAAATCAGGCAGTGAGATCGTTTCGTGGAACAATCCAGCGGCACCGGTTACCGTATCGATACCGTATACACCAACCAAGGAAGAACTCCAACATCCGGATCATCTCGTGATGTGGTACTTGGATGGAAGCGGTGACGCCATAGCTGTTCCCAATGCGAAATACGATGCTGTGACGCAAGCAATCGTTTTCACAACGACACATTTCAGTACCTACGCCATATCATTCGTTACCAAGTCCTTCAAGGATATCGCGAAATACGAATGGGCGAAGGAAGCCATCGAAGCTCTCGCCTCCAAAGGGGTAACCACAGGAACTTCACAAGACACATTTAGTCCAGAACAGCAAGTGTCGCGCGCGGACTATGTGGTTATGCTGATCAAAGCTCTTGGTCTGAGCGCTAAGGTGGAATCTAACTTTACCGATGTACAATCTTCAGATTATTATTACGAAGCGTTAGGCATTGCCAAAGCTCTGGGCATTTCCGAAGGAAGCGGCAATAACCGCTTTGATCCCAAAGCATCCATCACCCGAGAGGATCTCATGGTATTGACTGCAAGGGCGCTTCATATCTCGAAAAGATTGGATGTAACAACGGATATGAGTTCCTTGAATGTGTTCAAGGACAGCTCCCGTATCTCGGATTACGCTGCTGCATCCGTTTCAACTTTGGTCAAAAGCGGCATCGTAAGTGGTAATGATGAAGGGATTGCGCCACAAGCTAACACGATAAGAGCAGAAGCAGCCCTGATCATTTATCGCTTGCTGCATCTCTCATTTAAAGGAGGTTCATCCCGATGAGGATTGGATATTACTTGAAAACTAGCATTCTGGCGGCCTCCATATGGCTGGCGAGTTTATCTGGAGTAAACCCAGCGAAGGCTATTGCTATCGTACCCGTTAATTTAGCTGCAAATGGTGCTTTTGAGGAGGCGAACACATCTCCTTGGGTCATCACGGGAACAACCTCAGCCATTTCTATTCAAGCTAAGGATAACCATACAGAGGGAGGTACACATTCAGCCGCTTATTGGTCAGCTTCGGCTTTCCATTTCACAATTTCACAAACGATTGAAGGTTTGCCAGACGGAAGATACAGGCTATCCGCATGGACACAGGGAGGGGGAGGCGAGAATGTCTCCCGGTTATTTGCAAAGGATTATGGCGGAGAGCAGTTGAGTGCAGATATTACTCATACTGGTTATGCGCAGTGGAAGCAATCGCAACTAACACATATCAATATTGAGGTAACCAATGGGACTTGTACAATTGGAATTGAAATCCAAGGAAATGACGGGAATTGGGGCTCTTTAGACGATGTTACATTTACACGGATTGGTGACACGGAGAGTACCTCAGTGCCGCTAGACATTAACCCGATTCAGATTAGTACGATTATCCATGTAGCGCCTCAGCTTCCGACTGTCGTGAAAGCCGTTTATCGTGACGATTATTCCTACAAGACTACGCCAGTAACATGGGAAACGGTCACAGAGAATACCTATGCTCAAACAGGCCAATTCCAGGTGATGGGAGTCGTTCAAGGTTCGGATATCCCTGCTATTGCGACCGCTTCGGTAACCTTGAAGTCTGCGGATCTCAATGGTGACCAAGCTGTAAATGTGGCTGATTTGGCCTTGGTTGTTTATTACTTACAAGCGGCTGTTGGAACAGCGAATTGGGAAGTGGCGGCTATGGCCGACATAAATAACGATGGACATGTCGATATTGCTGATCTTCAGCGATTGGTCGAACAAATGGTTCGTGCGTAAATCGAAAGAAATGACGGGTAATCGATAATTTGTCGGGTATTTTTGTGGTGGTGAACCTGATAAACTTGAATGCAATGAACTAATATGAGTCCATACATTTATCCTAGAGGTGATCATCTTGTCACAGAAATATCCGCCAATAAGCCCGAAATTACCCGTTTTCATGCACGGTGCCGATTATAATCCTGATCAGTGGCAGCACGATCCACATGTGCTGGAAGAAGACATTCGCATGATGAAACTGGCCAAATGTAATGTGATGGCTGTCGGCATTTTTGCTTGGTCAGCGCTTGAGCCGGAGGAAGGTGTGTTCACCTTCGATTGGCTCGACCGTGTGTTGGCCACATTTGCGGCCAACGGCATTTATGCGTGGTTGGCTACCCCGAGTGGCGCCAGACCAGCATGGATGGCGGAGCAATACCCGGAAGTGCTGCGGGTAAGCCCTGGCCGGGTGCGCAATTTATTCGGTGCGCGTCATAATCATTGCTATACGTCCCCAGTCTATCGGGAGAAAGTCGCGATCATGAATAAGCAGTTGGCAGAGCGCTATGCGCAGCATCCTGCCGTAGTGGGCTGGCATATCTCCAATGAATATGGAGGGGAATGCCACTGCAACTATTGTCAGGAAGCTTTCCGCGGATGGCTGAAGCGCAAATACGTAACGCTGGATGCTCTCAACATGGCGTGGTGGACTTCATTTTGGAGCCATACGTATACGAATTGGTCTCAGATTGAATCTCCTGCACCGCATGGCGAAAATCTGGTCCATGCGATGAATTTGGATTGGAAACGGTTCGTAACGGATCAAACCGTTGATTTCTGCCGTCATGAAATCGCTCC
Organism: Paenibacillus sp. V4I3; assembly: GCF_030817215.1. Taxonomy (GTDB): domain Bacteria; phylum Bacillota; class Bacilli; order Paenibacillales; family NBRC-103111; genus Paenibacillus_E. Next base: position 6,019,888 of record NZ_JAUSZA010000001.1, on the reverse strand, counting down.
GCTGAAGGCGGAAAATACCGAACTGCCCGTTACGACGAATCTCATGGACGCTTACGAAGGTCTTAATTACTGGAAGTTCGCCGATGTACTGGATGTCATCTCATGGGATGCCTATCCAACTTGGCATGATGCGGCAGATCAGAGCAATCTAGCCGCATGGTTCTCGCTCAACCATGATATGTTTCGCTCGCTTGGTGGCGGTAAGCCTTTCCTGCTAATGGAGAGTACACCGAGCTTAACGAATTGGCAGCCCGTTTCAAAGCTGAAGAAGCCGGGCATGCATCTACTGTCTTCCTTGCAAGCAGTGGCACATGGATCCGACTCCGTCCAGTATTTCCAGTGGCGCAAAAGCCGAGGAGCCAGCGAGAAGCTGCATGGCGCGGTGATTGATCACGTTGGTCATGAGCATACGCGTGTCTTTCAAGATGTAGCTGAGCTTGGCGGCGCTTTGGAGAAACTGACAGATCTCATCGGGACACGAGTGCCCGCACAAACGGCACTTATTTTCGACTGGGAAAATCGCTGGGCCGTTAAGGATTCGCAAGGTCCTCGTAATATGGGAATTAAATACGAACAAACAGTATTAAGCCATTATCGTGCCTTTTGGGAACAAGGTGTTCCCGTTGATGTCATCGATATGGACTGTGATTTCAGTAAATATAAGCTTGTTGTTGCGCCAATGTTATATTTGGTACGCCCGGGCGTCGGAGAGCGAATCGAACAGTTTGTCGCGAATGGGGGAACTTTCGTCACTACGTATTGGTCTGGCATTGTGGATGAGAATGACCTTTGCTTCCAAGGCGGCTTTCCGGGACCGCTTCGCAAAACGCTGGGCATCTGGTCTGAGGAGATCGACGGACTCCACGATCATGAAGTGAATCGTGTCCTCTTCTTGAAGGGCAACGCGCTTCAAATTACAGGTGAATATGAGGTTCGTGAGCTGTGCGAGCTGATTCATACAGAAGGTGCAGAGACTCTTGCCGTATATGGTGATGACTTCTATGCAGGTCGACCTGCGCTCACAGTCAATGCGGTTGGTAAAGGAAAAGCTTACTATATCGCAGCTCGTACGGATCAAACTTTCCAGAGCAGCTTCTATAAGCAGATCCTTAAAGAAGCGGGCATCGATGCTGCTCTACAAACAGAGCTGCCTGCAGAGGTTACAGCTCAAATTCGTACAGACGGTGTGAATGAGTTCATCTTCCTCATGAATTTTAGCAGTAAAACCCACACCATTACACTGGATGAACAAGCATATACGGACATGCTCGCCTCGGATTCCGTATCGTCTAGCTTGCTGCTCCAGCCTTACGGAGTTCGGATATTGAAGAGAAGTAAACGCTAGAATTTGTTGCCGAGTGACTAATTTCATAAACTAAAGAGGATGTCTGGCTATAAATACCAGCATCCTTTTTTGTTACCCTTAAAGGGAATTGGAACCTTCATCACGAAGACTCTCTCCAACATGAACCTTATTCAGCGAAGAAAAGTGGTGACGTTGCATGAAATCAGGCATAAGCAAGTGGTTTAACGAAATACGCAATCTGCGTATTAAAGCGAAGCTATTTTTGCTAATTACAATATCTATGGCTGTCAGTTCTTGCATCTCATTGGTGGGGCTCCAGATTGCCTATTCGATTTATGATCAGCAAATTTATGAGAAATCATCTCAAGTTCTGAATCTATCATCCACCTTGATTGAGAATGAGTTAAACAAAGTGGAACGATTGACCTTTAGTATCATGTCGGATGAACAAATTCAGCAAAATTTAATCGTGATGAACGCGGATGAGTCCGATTACAATCGGATCCAATCACGTGCTAAACTTGTGGATCGACTCGTGCAATACATTAATACTGAGACGTATATCATTGCAGCAGATATAACCGATGTTAAGGGAAGCAGCTATTCCAGCGGTAATTTGATAACGCTCTCATCAGAGCGGAGAGACCTTATCCAAACAACGGCTGACCGAGGCAATGGAACCCTGGGATGGGTGAACCCGGACGCGCAGGATTACAGCTTAATTGCGGCCAGACAAATTCGTTCCTTCGACCAATTGGAGCTAAACAAGCTGGGCACCTTGGTGCTGCATGTGAATTTAGACAAGATTGTTAACCAATACGCAAGAGAAGCCGTAACGAGGGACGGCGAGCTCGTCATTGTATCAGACAGGAATTTAGTATACCCGCGCGCAGCTAGTATGAAATCCTTGCTTAGTGAGGGCAATCCAGCGGAGTCGGCATCCAAAGGCTTTCGCATTATGGAACAAGACGGAGAGAAATATTTCGTTTCCCATATTCACTCTGATTATTTGGGCTGGACGTATTACAACACCCTGCCCTTCCAAACCATCTTTTATCATATTATTTTGATGAAAAACTGGATGATTGCCGCATTCCTGCTTAGCTTTTTCCTACTTGTAGGGTTTGGGATGACGGTTGCAAGAAGCGTAACAAGACCAATAGAAGGCTTAATTACCAACATGCGCGGCCTGCAAATTAGTGATCTAGAGAAGTCCGAACTGCCAACGCTCGCACCATTATCACAGCAGATGGATGAGGTAGGCTTGCTACAGCGTACGTATCGCATGATGCTAGTGCGTATTCAAGAGCTGATCAAAGAGAACTACACGAAACAGTTGATCATCAAAGAAACCGAGTTTCGTTCCTTGCAGGCGCAGATTAATCCGCATTTTCTTTACAATACGTTAGAATCAATCAATTGGATCTCCAAGATGAATGGACAGAAACAAGTGTCCCAAATGGTTGAATCACTCGGTTATTTGCTCCGTTCGTCGATTAGTCTGAAGCAGGATATCATCACCGTGGAAGAAGAGCTGCAGCTTGTGCAGCATTATATTACGATTCAAAGGGTCAGATTTGAAGAACGGCTCGATTTTCGACTCGATGTTCCAGAACCAATTAGAAGCAACAGTATACCAAAGCTGACGCTGCAGCCGCTTTTGGAAAATGCGATTAAATATGCGGTAGAAGTCATGCTAGAGCCATGTGTCATCCAAATTATCGGTCGAGAAGAAGGCGAATCTATTTTACTCATTATGGAAGATAATGGACCTGGTATTGATGAAGCCTATTTAGAACAGATCCTGACAGGAGAACGTAAATCCAGAGGTACAGGTATCGGTCTGAAAAATATTGATGAACGAATCAAGCTTTCTTTTGGCGATGAATTCGGAGTCCAAGTGGATAATCGCGTGGGCAGCGGTGCTCGTATTACAGTCCGTATTCCTATTACGAAAAGAGGGTAACTGCTTATGTATAAAGTGCTGTTAGTCGATGATGAACGAATGATTCTGGAGGGTATTTCTTCCATTGTGGATTGGCAATCGGTGGATACACAGTTAGTTGGAACAGCGCGAAATGGTGTTGAAGCCTACGCCTTCGTGTGTGAACATACACCCGACATTATTATAAGTGATATTCGCATGCCTGGTATGGATGGACTCGGGCTTGTGGCCCGAGTAAAAGAAACCCATCCGCACATCCGCTTCATTATGCTTTCTGGATTCGATGAATTCGAATATGCCCAAATCGCCATGCAGTATGGGGTGAAGCATTATTTATTAAAGCCATGCAACGAGAACAGCATTCTGAAGGCCTTAAGCGAAATTGCTGCGGAATATAAGCAGGAAGAGAGCAAGGAAGGCTTTATTCAGTCGATGAAGGCGAATTTGCGGAAGGTACTGCCCCATGTGAAGGAACAGTTTCTGAAGGAGTTCGTGACGAATAAGTCGTATGGAAGCCGGGATTGGGATTATTATCAGGATTTATTTGGACTGCAGGTTAGCGGGAAGAAAGTGCGTTTATTGCTTTTTCGTCTGGAAGACAAGTTCGAATATGAGCATCTTTTTGCCGTGAAAAATATTGCTGAGGATATTCTCGATGAACCTCTGCTAAGCTCCACCATTGCTGAACAAATTCTGATTATGATTGAGGATCAGCAAGACATGGAGCGATTACAAGAGCAAATCAAAGAGATACGGCGCATTTTTATGCTCTATTACAAAATTGATACGACAGTCGCATTAAGCGAATCAGGAGATATCGTAGAGGCGAGACGTCTTTATCTGCAAGCGCTCGATTGTTTGGGCCATCGCTTTTATCTTGGTGAAGGCGGACTGATTACAATGCGTGATATCCTGGATTCCACCCTACTAAGCAAAGCCGATTTCGTCTATGACGAAGATCGGATTCTGTTCCCGATCCGGGCAGGCAATTGGGAGGAAGCAGAAGTGAGTATTGACGCGTTTCACGATCAACTGGCCAATTCCCGACTCGATATTCAGACGACCAAGTCGTATGTCATTCAAATATTTATTTCCATGACGCGACTAGTTGCAGAAGAGAAAATGAATCATTACATGGGGCTGATTGGTCAAATATCTCAACTGGAAACCCTGCAAGCGAGCATCCAATTGCTGAAACAAATCGCATCCGAAATCACGCTTATTAACTTTGAACAAAATAAAAATAAACATTCGCAAGTCGTCCAGAAGGTTATAGATATCGTTAATTCGGAGTTAGCCAACGCTGAACTTTCTCTCAATTGGGTAGCCCACCAGATGATGTATATGAACCCGGATTATTTGGGGAAATTGTTCAAGAAAGAGACAGGAGAACGTTTCTCTAACTTTGTGGTCACCGTAAGGATTAAGAAAGCAATGGAGATTATTAGACATAATGATGATGTTAAAATGTTCGAACTAGCGGAACAGCTGGGTTTTGGCGACAATCCGCAATACTTCTCTCAAGTGTTTAAAAAGATTGCAGGCTGCGCTCCTTCCGAGTATAAGAAGTTGACGCTATAAATCTTGCGCTATAAATCTTGTTTTCACTGTTTTTTGAACATTTATCGCGGTAAATTAGATTCAACTTTCGCTCTTCCAAGCTGATAATAAGAAGTGTGGAGCGCAGGTGACTCATAGGGGGAAGCTAACTATGAAACGCATACCAATACTAGTCCTGCTCCTAGTCATGTTGTTGTTAATCGGATGCAGCTCGAGTCAGCAATCAGCGAATGGGGGAACGGGGACATCAAGAACGATAGAAACTGCGAAAAGTGAAAGCAAGCATGACGTTAAGCTTCGAATCGCTTGGTGGGGCGGTCAAGCCAGACATGACTACACTTTGAAGCTGATAGAGTTATACCAACAGCAGAATCCAGGCGTGAAGATCGATACGGAATATGCCGGCTTCGATGATTATTGGAAAAAGCTGGCGCCGCAAGCCGCGGCCAACCAACTTCCGGATATTATCCAGATGGATATCTCGTACTTAAATCAATATAGTTCGAAGAATCAGCTGGAAGATCTAGATGAGCTTACAAATAACGGAACGCTAGATGTTCGTTCAGCTTCAGCGGAAACGATAGCGTCTGGACGAATTGGCGGCAAGCTTTACGGTATTCCTCTTGGGGTGAATGCGATGGGAGCAACCTTCGATGCAGCGCTGCTGAAGCAGGCAGGTATCACTTCGATTCCTGTGAACTGGACGTGGTTTGATCTGGAGCAAATCGCTAAGCGTATGAAGGGAATAGGCAAAGTGCTCGATCATATGCGATTCGATCAGTTCTTTCCTTACTACTTGCGTACGCAAAATCAGCACTATTTTAGCTCGGATGGTACGAGTCTTGGTTATAGCGATCCCCAATATTTTATAAATTACTTCACGATGTATCTCAAATGGTACGATGCCGGTTACATGCGAAACTGGGATAAAGAGTCTTTGACCAAATTGACTCCGGAGGAGAATCCGGTTGTACTCGGCGATGGGTTCATGACGATGGCCTGGTCGAATCAATTCGTGACTCTGCAGGAGGCTGCCAAGAAATCATTGAGCATGATAGGGCTTCCGGGTCCAAATGGGAAGCAAGGTCTTTATTTGAAGCCAACCATGCTGTTCTCCATTTCGAAAAGTTCGAAGCAGAAAACAGAAGCAGCTAAATTTATTTCTTGGTTTATTAATGATTTGGAAGCGAATAAGCTCATAAATGGAGACCGCGGGATTCCGATTTCGGCTGCCGTTAGGGAAGGTTTGAAACCCCTACTAACAGAGGCCGATCAGAAAGTCTATGATTACGTCGCTTGGGCACAGTTGAACAGCAGTGTTATGGATCCACCGGATCCGCCAGGGGCTGCAGAAGTAAGCAAGCTGCTTCGGGATATGCAGGAGCAGATCTTGTACAGGAAGCTCTCGGTGGAAGAGGCCGCAGCCAAATTCATGAACGATGCCAACGCAATTCTTGCCAAAAACAAGAAGTAAGAACTTTGTAAGCAGCTTTATATAGGGGTTAAAGTAGGGGTGAGAGGGCAGCTTCATGCAAGCTGCCCTCCCCAAATAAACAGAATTTGACGAATGTAAGGGAGTGGAACTATGAAACTACGTGAAAATGATCACATAGTCGGTTATGTGTTTATATCACCTTTCATCCTGGGTTTTCTGATCTTCACGCTGTTTCCGATGTTTTCATCGCTGTATTTTTCATTTACCGAGTACGATTTACTCTCGGCTCCACGATGGGTGGGACTTTCCAATTACGAGAAAATGTTCACAGATGACGACAAAATCATGGACTCCATCCGAGTAACACTGACTTACGTACTCACGTCCGTTCCATTGCGACTCATTATTGCATTGCTCGTCGCCATGCTTTTGAATCGTGCGGTAAAAGGAATTGGCTTATACCGAGCCACGTATTACTTACCGTCATTGATTGGCGGCAGCGTAGCGGTTTCTATTATGTGGCGACAAATATTCGGAGATAAGGGACTTATCAATGCTTTTCTAGGAAACATCGGCATCCACACCAGTACATCTTGGATTGGCTTCCCGGCAACGGCGCTTGGAACGTTAGTACTGCTTTCGGTTTGGCAGTTTGGTTCCTCCATGCTGATTTTTCTTGCCGGTCTTAAGAATATTCCGGGGACCTATTACGAGGCCGCAAGTGTAGATGGCGCTGGACCGATTCGCAAATTTTTCCACATCACACTGCCTTTGTTAAGTCCGATTATTCTCTTTAATTTAATCCTGCAAACGATTTCAGGCTTCTTAACCTTTACCCCGGCCTACATTATTTCCAATGGGGAAGGCGGGCCGCTGAACAATACCTTGCTGTATTCGCTTTATTTATTTCATCGAGCATTCGTCTTCTTCGAAATGGGTTACGCTTCGGCCATGGCTTGGTTCATGCTGATCCTTATCGGACTCATTACCTTAGTGATTTTCAAAACATCGAAATATTGGGTTCATTACGAAAGCTAGGAGGGGTAGAACATGGTTTTACGAGTCAAAAATGTGAAAACGCTGCTGTATCATCTCATCGTTTGTATCATCGCGGTAACGGCGATTTATCCGATCCTGTGGCTGGTCGCCAGCTCACTGAAGCCGAATGATGAAATCTATACAACGGCTACCAGTCTGATCCCAAGTCGGCTCGAGTGGAACAATTATGTGTCGGGCTGGAAAGGGTTTGCAGGCAATACGTTTGCTACATTCATGAAAAATTCGTTCATTATTGTTATTCTTTCGACGTTAGGTGCGGTGGTTTCCTCCGCTTTAGTAGGATATGGATTTGCCCGGATTCGTTTTGCCGGAAGCAAATTCTGGTTTTCAGCGGTTATGCTTACTTTACTGCTTCCTCAAGACGTAACGATTATTTCGCAATATATTTTATTTGCCAAAATAGGCTGGTTATCCAGCTTTAAACCGATTATTGTCCCGCAGTTCTTTGGGATTCCGTTCTTCATCTTCTTGATCATGCAGTTTATTCGTACGATTCCTCCGGAATTGGATGAAGCCGCAAAAATGGACGGATGCAGCAAATACAGCATCTTTTACAAAATCATCGTACCCTTAATTGTTCCGGCACTCGTGACGTCAGCGATTTTCTCCTTCTATTGGAGATGGGATGATTTCTACACGCCTCTGCTTTATTTGAACAATCCGAGTCAATATCCAGTTTCCTTAGCATTGAAGCTTTTCTTGGATAGCGAGTCTTTGAATAACTGGGGCGGCATGTTTGCCATGTCGACGTTATCACTTGTCCCGATTTTCGTAGTTTTCATCATATTCCAGAAGTACATTGTTGACGGGATTTCGACGAGCGGTTTGAAAGGATAAGAAGAGATGGTTACAAACATAGAAAATAGCCAACTACAGGGAGGAAATGAAGAGATGCCAGCCTTACAATTCGATCCAGATGAAATTCGCAAGGTGATTGACCGTGTAGTTCATAGAACGTTCCGAATGGACTTTAATTGGGATTGGCCGGGTGGTGTAGCCTTCTATGGCGTAACCGAAGCCTATGAAGCGACGGGCAAGGAGGAATATCTGCAGCTGCTGAAAGATTGGATCGATGAGAAGCTGGAGGATGGCTTGCCTAAGCTGTCCGTTAATGGGATCTCCATTGGACACTCCTTGCTGACATTGTACAAAGAAACTGGCGAAGATCGGTATATCGATATTGCTTCCCAAATGGCTGAATTCCTTCAGCATGAGGCTGAGCGTTTCGGAGAAGGCATATTCCAGCACACGGTGAACTCGGAAACCTATAACTTTCCGCAGCAGGCATGGGTGGATACCATGTTCATGGCAGGTTACTTCCTCCTGCGGATCGGTTCCGTGCTAAAGCGTGACGATTATTTCGAAGATGGGTTGAAACAATATCACGGTCACGAGAATTACTTGCAAGATATGACAACTAATCTCTACTACCACGGCTGGGATCATCTAGCGCAAAATCATATGTCGAGCATATTCTGGGCCCGTGGCAATGCTTGGGCAGCGATCACGATGGCTCGTGCGCTGAGACTTGTGCATGTGACGCACCCTTCATTTATGATTCTCGAGGGCTCGCTGCGTGATCAATTGAGCGCACTTGTCCGCTTGCAAGAAGAGAGTGGACTTTGGCATACCGTATTGACGGACAAGGATGCTTATTTGGAAACAAGCGGCTCTGCTGGTATCGCGGCGGCGCTTATCAGTTCAGGTCCTCTTTACAACAAATATACGAATAAATCAATTCAAGGCATACTTTCGCGCATCACGGAAGATGGGACAATCACTCACGTTTCAGCCGGGACAGCGGTAATGAGGGATATTGACGGCTACAAAGGGGTTCCTTACAAACGGATTCAGGGCTGGGGACAAGGGTTAGGGCTTACTTTCTTAGCATCCTTGCTTAATCGCAAAGACTGGTAGGAGGTAAACGTCTATGAACGTACACTACAGGTTCAATTTCGGTCCAGAACAGAATTCAAGCTGTACAAAAGAAGGGTATACGAGAGTTAGTGGTCATTCGTATTACAATGAGAAAATGGGCTACGGCTTTCTGGATGGTTCAACGGTGTTTGAACGAGACCGAGGGCGTCCCGCGGCGCTCCGCCAAGATTTTTGTATTCCGGTTGGTGCTATCTTCGTTGTGGATGTGCCGAATGGCAGCTATACGGTTCAGACACTTATGGGCGACCTGATCACGTCAACTTGTACGGGATTAAAGGCAGGGCCTGGAAGACTTATATTGGCTGATGTACTGACGGCAGCAGGTGAGTTTGTTACTAGCAGCTTTACCGTTCATGTGGCTGATGGACAGCTAAAGCTTGCTTTCTCTGGCGTTACCCCGCGAATTAACGCTTTGGAAATCACCTCATCACCGCAAGCGGCAACCTTATACATCGTTGGTGATTCCACCGTTACCGATCAACCGCAGGATGGTTATCCGTACACAGGTTGGGGACAAATGCTGCCGCTTTTTATTAAAGCGGACGCTGCTGTAGCCAACTTTGCGGTATCAGGCCGCAGTTCCAAAAGCTTTTTGGAGGAAGGACGCCTGGCACCCATCCTTGATCACATGAATGCGAATGACTACCTGTTCATTCAGTTTGGGCATAACGATCAGAAGCTGGATACGGAGCGGGCAACATCCCCTTTTACAACGTATAATGAGCATTTGAACATCTACATACAAGAGGCCAGATTGCGGGGAGCTGCCCCGATTCTAGTAACGCCTGTGCAGCGAAGATTTTTTGACACTGCCGGTAAAATCATAGATACACATGGTGATTATATCACCGCGATGAAGCAGCTCGCAGAGGAAGAAAACGTCCCCCTGATTGATTTGGCAGAAGAGAGCAGGCAATTGTTTGAAGCACTAGGTCCGGAGGAAACGAAATCATTGTTCATGTGGGCGTGGCCGGGGGAGTTCCCTAACTTCCCCCAAGGCGCAGAGGATAATACACATTTCCAGGAAAGAGGCGGTATTGCCATCGCCAAGCTGGTCGTAGACTGTATAAGAAAGCAAAATATCCAGCCGCTTATGCGTTATCTGCGTTAGTAAGTGGCTGTCTAAAGAAAACCAACGAAGTAGGATGTAGGAATCCAGTGGCGAGTATCACAATACCCCCAGTCAGGGTGATGAGTATCATGAATTAACCCATTCTAAGGTGATGAGTATTACAAATAACCCCAGCCCAACGTGATAAATATCACAATAGGCTGGGGATTTGTTTTGGGGCAAATGGGGGAGGATGGACCATCCTAATCCTAAATAAGGCCTGAGACGATGTTTTTAGGTTCGATTTCATATGGAAGAGATGGAGACCTGGCCAAAAAGCCAGGTCAATTTTGAATCAGTCTATCTTCTCAATGGAAACTTGATCGATTTGCAAAGAAGTTAAACCCGGTGAATCCACATAGAAGCCGATGTCCAAGCTGCCATTCGTTACATTAACGGTTGCTTGAATCCGTTGATACCCTTTGATCGGACTAATGTTCTTGTATACTGTCTTAGCACCATGCTCACGAAGCTCCATCCGGACTGTCGTTGGTTTGTTTCCATATAACGTCTCTTTGACCCATGCGCTGACGGTATATGATCCATTTGAAAGTCCAGTTAATTTTTGATGAATGCTTTGCTTATAGGCTTTGGTGTCCCAGAAATAGAGCTTGTAGTTACCTTTATATGCATCGTAAGAATCAACGCCGTACTTTGCTGTCTGACCTGATGGATGCCATTCCGACCAGCCTCGAATGTCACCGCTTTCAAAATCCCCATTTTCCAAGAGCGAAGAGTCAATGTCGGCTAACTGATTCTTGTCGAGCACAAGACCATCCAAGTGAATCTCACCCGTATCTGAGGCTGTGCGTTCTAAAGTGATCAGGTTCAAACCCTCTTTCAAATGAATGCGATCATTCTGGTTCATCCATGTCTGCCAAGCTGAAGTCGAACCAAACGTGACTGCCCGCGAAGGTTGAACAACAGCTCCCTTATCATCGGTTGCGCTTACATGAAGAGTGCTGTTCATCCCTGACGCATTTGCATAACGATAAGAGAGCGCATAGTCACCTTCCTCAGCTGCTTGGACTGCATAGACAATTTTCGCCCCCGTCAATCCCAAACCATCCACAAAACCAAATCCTTGATAACCCGCATAATTATTGTTAAAATGCGTACCGCCCAGCCAAGTGGCAACTTCAGCAGCATAATTCGCTTTCGTGCCTTCCGGTTCAATTTTCACAACTTTAGAAGCATGTTTCACTAGACTCGGGCTGTAGGCAGTAAGTTTGCCCAGGCTAGTTCCTGTCCAGAGCTCGGTTGTATTCGCTGATTCAGTCAGTCCCAAATCTTTCAGATAATTGACCGAACGAGTGGCTGTCTCATCTGATCGATTAAATAAACCGACAACCCAGCTGCCATCTGGTAATTGTCCAAGCCATTTTTCTGAATTCCTTGCCCCCGGATCGCTGCTAAATGAATGCCCATTATTATAGTAAGGTTTGCCTACGAACCCTTGATTATGGAGCGCAAGCATGTTCTTGTTTTTGTAAAAGCTGCCGAAATTGCCAATCGTGGAATACTGATCCGTTATCGCAATTGGCGATCCAGCCATTGTGAATAATTGAATGATGCTTTTGCGCTCTTCATCCGTTTTGAAGGTATTCATGCGGATGAAATCCCCATCCAGGATCATATTGGAACCACGGCCAGCGATATCGGAAAATCCAGTGAATCCTTGGAACGGATTGGCCCACTGCGACCAGCTGTTCACCCAATTTTGACGTTGACCGCTTAAGTTTTCCCAACCGCCATGGGCGAGATCCTCATTGATTCGGACCATATCACCATACGGCAGTTCGCCAGCTGCATGATTGTTTAAATGAGGCATTACGAGACTTAGTTCCATATCATCGCCGGCTGCTTCCTGCATCCACTTTAGAGCCGTCTGATAGTTCTCGGAGCCATGATTAACTCCAATCGTCTTGCCTTTATCTGTTCCGGTTTCATACCAAGAGAGAAAATCAATTCGCAGGTAGGGAACACCTAGCTGTTTGAAGTAATTCACATACCCTTGAATGTACGCCTTGGCGCCGGGTTTCGTAACATCTACCCAGTACAAATCATCATTAAATTTATCTGCGGAGCTGGCAATTTCACTAATTTTGTAATTCGTTCCGGCGACTGTTTTCGTTGGATCTGCCGCGGCGCTCCGTGTTACCCATAAGGGGTTATAGTAAACGCCGAGCTTCATGCCTCTATTTTGAATGTAGGTTGACCAATACGCCCAGTCATGCTGCCAATTATCATTGTGGGATAAAATGTAACCGTTCTCATTTGTGAGCTGAGCACCTTCAATCCAACCGTCGGAAGCTATCATGTCATAGCCCGATGCTTTGTAATCGCTTGCAATCCAATCGATGTTTTTCTTCCATTCTGCCTCGTTCATAGGGGCATTACGTGTGTATTGATATTCATAAGTGCTCCAATATAGGGGCCCTGTTCCATTTCTAGTAAATTGACTTTCCCTTGCTTCCGTCGTCTGAGTCCCTAAGGTCAGCATGAATAAGAGACTGGTACTCCCAAGTAACACTTTAGTGAATGATGTCATCGTCATGGAGTTTGCTCCTTTCTGTCAGTTGATCATGTTCACACCTTCATCATAACTGAAAGTTCACCCAGTGCCTATGACCTGTTTTAACCAGTATATTTTGAGTGAAAAAGATACATGTCCGTGGCATTCGAAACTGGTTTGCATATTTTATACATAAAGCTTAGTAATTTTAATTGAGAGATGGTGATATGTTTGAAGATTAGAAAAGCGGTCATACCTGCAGCAGGTTTGGGTACGCGATTCCTACCGGCGACCAAAGCTCTCCCCAAGGAAATGCTGCCTATCATAGATAAACCAACCATTCAATTTATCGTAGAAGAAGCGGTAGCTTCAGGCATTGAAGACATTATCATAGTAACTGGGAAAGGGAAGAAAGCGATCGAAGATCATTTCGATACCGCTTTCGAACTGGAGAGTTATCTTAGAACGCGTGAGAAGTTTGATCTTCTAGGGCGTGTGCAGGAGCCAACCCAGCTAGCCAACCTTCATTATATTCGCCAAACCGAGCCGTTCGGACTAGGACATGCTATTTGGTGTGCCCGCGCTTTTGTTCAAAATGAACCCTTTGCAGTGTTATTGGGCGATACGTTTTTTGATGCCGAAACGCCTGCATTGGCGCAATTAATCCATTACTATAATCGATATCATAGGTCAATTATTGGTGTTCAGGAAGTTGAGGATCAATTCGTTTCGGATTATGGAATTGTAGAGGCCAAAGTCCTGCATGAAGGTATTCATAGTGTAGTAGACCTTATTGAGAAACCAGCTCTTCCAATGTCGCCGTCTAATTTGGCCATACTGGGTCGTTACATTTTGACACCTCAGATTTTCGATGTTTTGGCCACTCAAAAAGCCGGTGTAGGTAAAGAAATTCAATTGACGGACGCACTGATTACGTTGAACGAAATCGAAGCCATTTATGCCTGTGAGGTAAAGGGGCAATGGCATGATATTGGAAACCATAGAGGTTTTATTACATCGATTCTTTCTGAAGCGAATAAGAGAGCCAGTCTGAGGCCATGGCTTCGCGAGCACATAGAGAAAATGTTAAGAGAAACGGAGTGATAGGGGAATGAAAAGTCTTCACATTGTGCAGGTGATTTCTAACTTTCCAAATGCACAGAAGCTGCCACCCACGAATCAAGGCGGTACAGAGAAAGTTGTCCATGAATTGACCGAAAACCTTGTGCAAAGAGGACATCGAGTCACGGTATTTGCACCAAGAGGCAGTAGAACTAGTGCTAAGCTTATTCCGTTCCCAGAGGGTCTTCGTGATGGAGGAATAGCAAGTTATGTCTTGAGTAAGATGCCGCGGGATGTTGATGTTATTCATGATCATACGTTCAGTTCTGCACTTGGGCGGAGCAAACATAATTTCCCTACGGTATGTACCTTGCATCTCCCTGTAAAACAGCTAGTGAAACATCCTGTATATGTTTCCAAACGAGCTAGAAAGGTGATGGGCAATAATCGCGGATACTATGTATATAACGGACTTAATCCTAGTGAATATGAATTCAGTGATAAAAAGCGCAGTTTTATGTTATTTATGGGACGTATTCTGAGAGAGAAAGGTGTCATGCTCGCCATTGAGATTGCGGAGAGAACGAATAAAAAACTTATTATTGCTGGACCAATTAAAGATAAAGCATTTTTTCGTAACGAAGTTGCTCCTCGTATCAGAAGGAGTCCCCATATCCATTTTGTTGGACCCATAGGTGGCAAAAATAAACAGACGCTGCTCAAATATGCAAGCTGTTTGCTGTTTCCAACGCTGTGGGAAGAGCCCTTTGGACTCGTCATGATTGAGGCAATGGCCTGTGGTACACCAGTAATCGCCTTGAAACATGGCGCGGTACCCGAAGTTATGGCGGGATTTCCGCAATTAATCTGCCGTTCCGTTTCTGAGATGGTTGCAAAGGTAAAAGAAGGGAATTATCCGCATCCTGCCGAGCTTCGTCGTTATGTCATTCGTAGATTTACAACGTTCCAAATGACAACAAATTACTTAAAAATTTATCAAAAAGCAATGAAAAATAATCTGCAACAACCTGCACGCATTCCATAGAGATGCGTGCTTTTTTGCACGCTGCAGCCTATGGGTGAATATACTGGAGTACAATTCTGGCTAATACACCGTGGGGAGGCAACGGATGCGTAAATACACGGTTAAACGGGACCAGAGAGATTTTCGGGATTATTTTTACCGAAGCGTCAATTATATCCGGGAATCGCAATTGCCCCGCAAAGTAGATTTGCGCAAGGAGCTGTCTCCTATCGTAAATCAGGGGAATTTAGGCTCTTGCACATCGAATGCCATTGTAAGCGGGCTGCGTGAGTATTGGCTTCGTCAAGAACGAGATTCAACGATACGGCTATCTCGCCTTTTTCATTATTGGCATGAGCGTAAATTAGAGGGTACGATCAATTGGGACTCGGGAGCTACCGTACGTGATGGCATGAAGGTGCTGCATAAAATAGGGGTATGTCCGGAATCCGAATGGCCTTATCGGATAGCCAAATTTAAAGTGAAGCCTGATTCTGAGGCTGAAGCTGCAGCAGGAGCCTACCGTATCGAGGGGTATCATCGGATTCATGATTTGGCAGGGATTAAAGCAGCCTTAGCTGATGGCCAGCCTGTTGTCTTTGGAATCTGGCTGTATCAATCCTTCGAAAGTCCATTGGCTGCAAAAACAGGAAGGATCCCGTACCCGAATCGGAAAAAAGAGCAAATGTTAGGCGGGCATGCCCTAGTGGCCGTCGGATATAAGGATGGTAAGCAGAAGGGAAAGGGAATAGTCATCGTGCGGAATTCATGGGGGAAAGCATGGGGAGATCAAGGCTATTGTTACATGCCCTATTCCTTTTTCAAAAATAACGTGATGACGTTCGATTATTGGACCGGTAAATAAACCGACTTCAGGGAGGTGCTGAATCTATGTTAAGTGTGGAAGATGCAAATAAAATCATTGCGTTCTTGTCTGCGGCTTATTTGGCAACCGAGGATGCTGAGGCAAGAGAAGAATTTCATCGTTTGGCCAATGAGCTAAGGAAATCATCCGGTCAACCATTGGAATAAATAGGAATCTCATCCGAAACGAGGGGCGGCTTAAATGCCAAAAGATAAGCTGATACTGCTTATATTAATTCTGTTCGTTTTACTTACTCTGGTATTCATCGTTTTGTTTTAATGCAAAATCAGCCGTCTGCGTGCGATCGCAAACGGCTGGTTTTGGTTTGTTAACTAGAAGCCTTTGTACTGAGGTTCTTCATTTTCCAATTGCTGCACACGGGAGGCGACTTGATTTACGATGTCTTGTGCAGATAAGGCGGCCGCTTCATATAACTGTTTAGCTTCTTGATTTTGCGTGCCTAGAGCAAATGTTTCTAAGCTTGCTTGCGCACTTTTAAGTGAAGCCAATGTTGTTTTTACTTGAGAAGCTACTGTCATGTTGTGCACCTCTTCTTTAAGATTTGTGTAGGATAGCAAGCAAATTGATCGTTTTTCAATTGATTGCGATCTTTAATATGCCCTAACTTTTCACCTGCATTTATAACAATTAAATCCAATTGAATTTGTTCATAAAGACTCAACTGTAGAAGTTCTGACTGAAAGCTTGCCTTCTAGTCGAGGTGTCTTCCTATTATTTCCGTCGATGAGTGATAGCAGCAATTCTGTCGCTGCCAAACCAACCTCCATCCGTGGATAAGAGATAGCTGTCAAAGCTGGCGAGACCTGCGAAGACATTAGAATATCTTCGCACCCGGCGATTGCCAATTGTTGTGGGACAAGAATGCCGGATTCGCGGCAAGCCGCGAGGCAACCAACAGCCATCAAATCATTTGCTGCTACGATGGCTGTAAAATCAAAACCCTGCGTTAGTGTTGTTGTTAACGTGTTGAAAGCCATTTCGAAGCGGCCAGCTCCTTCGAGAATATATGGCTCCGGCAGTTTCAATCCTTCGTGATGCATGGCTTCGCGGAAAGCATTGAGCCGATAAGCAATCGGATCCTGCAGATCGCCAGCGGTCATAAAGGCAATCTGCTCATGCCCCTGTTCACGCAGATGAACAATTAACCGCCGCATTTCAGTCACCCAATCCACATCAACGACCGGGATGCTCGGCATGGAAACACCTGGATGCATGAGAGATACAACGGGAAGCTCCATCAAGCAGTAAAATGCCTGACTTTCCTCACTTAGCGTTTGGCCCAGCAGAAGAATGCCGTCCACACGCCCCATCAGTGTATTTTTTAATTCCTCTTCACGAGCAGGTTCAAATGAATGAAAGAACACAGAATAATTGCTGAGTTTAGCTTTTTTCTCAATATACGATAGCAATCCACCCTCGAAGGGGTTTCCCACGAAATGGACGAGGACAGCAATTTGCCCTGTTTTCCTAGTTTTGAGGCTGCGGGCTGTTTGATTGGGACGATAACCTAGTTCATTGATCACGGCAAGTACTTTTTGCCTGGTTTCCTCTTTGACGATGCTTCGATTATTAAGTACATAGGATACGACAGCTACTGAAACACCTGCCCGGTCTGCAACTTCTTTCCTGGTAATCATAGGGAGCTCCCTTTCTTTTTTCCTCAAGGGTATCATAAATTTGGACAAATCTAAATGTACTCGCTTTTCGATGCAGCATCGCCTAACCACAATTCTTTAAGCGGGACCATTGACTCATCCGGTACGTAGAATTTGAAATAGTTTTCACTAATTGCACCTAGCAGTTGGCGGCGAATCGGATCTGCCCCTTCGAGTAGAGCTGGGGAAGCAGCATGGTAATCAATAGGCCTCATCCAAATCGGACTATAGCCGATAAATAATTGTCGACGTGTGAAGTCGGAGCGATTCGGGGAACCGGCATGCCAAAGATTTTGTGCAAATAGGAATACGTCCCCATGCTTACCGCAAATCTGCATTTCTTCTAGTAAAGGCACATTCACATCGGTTTGAACGGGTTGATAATCTGGCCACTTATGGCTGCCCGGAATGATTTTCGTATTCCCGCGGTCTGGCTCAGACATATCACTCAAAATATAACAAACTTTAATGTAGTAGGTGGATGTTAGTCCGTTAATACTTGGGAATTTGGGCGCTGGTCCATCCTGATGCCAGTGAATGAAGCTGTTGGTCTCAGTCTTGAGATCATTGGGATTTGGTTTGCGAACGGTCAGATGTGAGATATGAAGTTGGATGTTATAACCCATCAAATTAACGATAAGTGGAAGCAGTGTCGGATTGTCCATTAAAGACAAAATTGTGGGGTCTCGTTCTACGCTATTGTAAATATTGTAGGATAATGACTCCTGCTCATCGGAAAGGATGCCGTCAACGGCACTATTCAATTCTGCTATCCTTTCTTCCGAAAGTACATTGCGAAGCAATAAATAACCGTCCTTTTCAAATTGTCGTGAGAGCTCGGGGATATCCAGGATCACTGTCGTCATTCTCATTGTTCTCCTTGTGTTTTACTCGTGTAAAAAATGTTAAAAATAAAATGGATAAGGAGTAAGTTACTCTTTATCCATTTGTTATAAAATGTATTTTACTCGTGTAAATTCAAACTTGCAAGCCTATTTTTTCGCTCGCGTAGTTAACATTTAAATCCAACTCAAATTGATCATACTTGCTGCCTAAATAGCACATAATGAGGTTGTTTCGAGCTTTAGGAAAGGGGAGGGAAAGCTTGTGGCAGATTGGGTGAGTATCGTAATCAGATCGTTTTTCGCATTAGTCTTTTTGTTTGTACTGACGCGAATTCTTGGTAAAAAACAAATATCTCAACTGACTTTTTTTGAATATGTTCTCGGAATTACGATTGGGGACTTGGCTGGGACTATTTCCACAGATGTGGAATTCAGATTCTGGCATGGGGTCATCGCTATTCTCGTCTGGGTTCTCATCCCTTTAACACTGGAGATTCTAACGCTCAAAAGTAAGACGTTACGACTTTGGTTTGAAGGTGAAGGAACGGTTGTGATAAAAGATGGCAAAATTCTTGAGGACAATTTGAAAAAAGAGCGTTACACGGGCGACGAGCTGCTGGCGCAGCTGCGAACCAAAAGTGTTTTTCGCATGGCAGATGTTGAATTCGCTATGCTTGAGGCTAGTGGTGATTTAAGTGTTCTGCTCAAAAGTGAACTCCAGCCTCTGACACCTAATCATTTGGGCATGAAGCTGAATATTGAGAAACCGACGCAGTCCGTCATCATGGATGGCGTCATACAAGATGAACCCTTGGCCGCAACAGGAAGAGGAAGAGGATGGCTACATACGGAACTGGATAAGCTAGGAGTAACGAAGGAGAATGTGTTCCTCGCACAAGTAGACACGCATGGCGAATTAACTGTCGATCTCTATGATGATAAATTAAAAGTGCCTCAACCGATTGAAAGGCCTGCATTATTAGCCACTTTGAAGAAGTGTGAGGCAGATCTTGAACTTTTTTCATTGACGACTAGTCATCCGCAAGCAAAGAAGATGTACGAGGCATGTTCGGTGCAGTTAACGAAGGTCATTCAGGATCTGCATATGATTCTAAGAACTTAGGGCGTTAGAGGAAGCTGGAGGGACAACATGGCCAACAACAAGAAGAAGAACTTGACAATGACGCAGCAGGAGTATCAGAAACTAGCGAAGAAGCAAGAGCCCAAAAGACCCGTTCTAATTAATTGCCTGCGAGCCTTTCTCGTTGGAGGGACAATCTGTTTAATTGGTGAATGTATCATGGAGATGTTCGTTAATTGGTTTGGTTTTACCGAAAAAACGGCAGGGAATCCAACGGTTGCCGTGTTAATTATCATATCCGTCATACTGACGAGCTTCGGTGTGTACGATAAAATAGCCCAATGGGCCGGAGCGGGAAGCTCCGTTCCAGTAACAGGTTTCGCAAACTCGTTATGCTCAGCAGCTATTGAGCACCGGGCGGAAGGACTTGTGCTTGGGGTAGGCGGTAATATGTTCAAGTTAGCTGGCTCCGTCATTGTCTTCGGAACCGTCGCAGCCTTTATTGTAGGTATCGTACATCTTATCATTACGGGTGGGGGTTGACCTTATGCTGAAGGGACATCAGAGCTGGGTCTTTGAGAATCGCCCCGTGATCTTATCAACGGGGACGGTTGTAGGACCTGATGAAGGCCAGGGGCCAATTAGTGGGGATTTCGATATTGTCCACGGTGATTTGACCGTAGGTCAAAAAACGTGGGAAAAAGCCGAAAAGGCACTGCTAGAGGAAGCTGCGCAACGAGCACTTGCTAAGGCAGGGCTCGAAGGCGGCAACATACAGTTTTATATTGGAGGCGATCTGATGAATCAGATCATCTCCAATACCTTTGCTGTGCGCACATTAAATATGCCGTATCTCGGCATATTCGGCGCTTGCTCCACATCGATGGAGGGGCTGGCGATAGCCGCGCAGCTGGTGGACTCGGGGGCTGCCAACTACGTGATGGCAGGCACCTGCAGCCATAACTGTACGGCGGAGAAGCAGTTCCGTTATCCGACGGAATACGGATCGCAGAAGCCGCCGACAGCTCAATACACAGTTACCGGCGCTGGGGTCGCTGTGCTTGGCAAGACCGGTGACGGACCCGTCGTCACCTCGGCCACAATCGGACGGATCGTCGATATGGGCATTACGGATCCGTTTAATATGGGCGCTGCGATGGCGCCGGCCGCGGTAGATACCATTCAAACTCATTTCCGAGAACTGAATATTGAGCCTAGTTATTACGATCTAATCGTCACCGGTGATTTGGCAACAGTGGGTGTGAATATTGCGCGCGAACTATTCGAGAAGCACAAGTTTCCAATTGATCAAACGACATATAACGACTGTGGGTTGATCATTTATGATCGCGAGAAGCAGACTGTCCAAGCGGGAGGGAGCGGTTGTGGCTGCTCTGCAACCGTCACTTATGGTCATCTCCTAAAGCGCATTAAGAGTGGCGAATTGAAGCGAATCCTAGTCGTAGCGACTGGAGCTTTGCTTTCACCGCTTACTTTTCAACAAGGGGAAAGCATTCCTTGCATTGCACATGCTGTTTCAATTGAGTCTGGAGGGTTGTACGCATGAACTTTTTTTGGGCTTTTCTGATAGGCGGAGCCATCTGTGTATTTGGCCAACTTTTGATGGATGTGGGCAAGCTGACACCCGCTCATACCATGAGCACACTTGTCGTGCTTGGCGCTATAGCAGACGGCTGTAATTTGTATGATCCGTTCATTGAATTTGCTGGTGCGGGTGCAACTGTTCCGATTACCAGCTTCGGCAATGCTCTTGTGCACGGGGCGTTAGAAGAACTTCATAAGGACGGCTATATAGGGATCATCACCGGTATTTTTAAAGTGACCAGCGCGGGGGTATCCGCGGCGATCATTTTCTCCTTCATAGCTGCCGTATTTGTCAAACCCAAAGGATAAGATCAATGCTTGGCAAGGGGCTGTCCCAAAAGGATAGCCCCTTTTATAATTATGGTTCAGCTTCATAAAAACCTTGATGGAACTTACAGAAAAAATCTAATTTATCAGCATTTTGCATGCGTTTATTCAAAAAACAGCGATTATTGATCCTAATCTTAAAACAGGCCTTTACTATCTGACATTTGTCCATACATTTCAAATGCCGTTGAAATACAATAGACCATCTGATAGCAGAAGGGAGCGAAGTGGAATGGGTTATGCTGCAGGAGGTTGTTATAGCGGTGGTCTGGGTACTAGTACGGCTGTTGTCTTGGTTCTTTTCATTCTTTTGGTTATTATTACCAGCGCATTTGTATGGTAATTCATAACAACACACCTCAAGCTTTTTAAGAGAATTCAACAATTGGTGGTTATAGGAATGTCAATCGACAATAATCGGCTAAAATCCCTTATGGGCAAACATGTTTACGTTATGACACGACAAGGGCAAATTTTAGAGGGAATTTTGGCTAAGAGCACGCGTGACAAAATCTATCTTCGTTCAAATGCCAAATCCGTAAGCATTCTTCCATAGGTCTCCGTTTTCTTCTTTTGGTAGTACCTAGACAGCGATCACATGAAAGGAGTGACTAATTTATGGGATATTCAGCAGCAGGAGCAGGATATGGCGGTAGTAGTTCAGCAGCAGTATTGGTTCTCTTTATTTTGTTGGTGATTATTACTATGACTTTTGCAATATGATACGCAGCAATAGGTAATATATTAAATTGAGATCCACAGCACGTTGCTGTGGATCTCTTTCTTTTTGCTTCTCATCGTAAACCGCTATGGATGGTTAAATTTAACAAATAAATTTAGAGGATTTACAAGTATACGGAAGAAAAACTTTACTGTAAACTAGATTTACGCTCATTTTCCTATCATTTTTGAGGAATACGGACTTATGGAAGTATTTTCACCATAAATGGCAGCACAAACGCAATTTGCAAAGAAAAACGCAGCGAATGCTTTTGTCGTAAACTTTCTGAAGACTAAGCATCTGCTTACGACGTAAGTTTTCTTACGAAAACTCAGTAGCGCTTTCGAAGAAAGTTTTGCTGAGCAAAACTCTAAGGAGGATCACAAATGGAAACTGCCACCCATCATCATGTAGAAGTTCTAGCTAGGTTGAAAGCGAATTTGGAATCATGCATTCTCGGCAAGAGCTCTGAGATTGAATTGTTGCTAACTGCGATGCTGGCCGGTGGGCATGTTTTGCTTGAAGATGTGCCGGGTACTGGCAAGACAGTGCTGATTAAAGCACTTGCTCGATCCATAGATGGTCAATTTCGCCGCATTCAATGTAATCCGGATTTATTACCTTCCGATATAACAGGTGTTTCTATATATCATCCCAAAGAAGAGAAGTTCCTGTTCCGTTCAGGACCGATTATGACGAACATTTTACTTGTCGATGAAATTAATCGGGCAACAACCAAGACACAGTCAGCTTTACTGGAAGCAATGGAAGAACAACATATCACCGTCGATGGTGATATACACGAACTTCCTTCCCCATTTATGATGCTGGCGACCCAGAACCCGATTGACTTCGAAGGCACATATATTTTGCCTGAAGCACAGCTTGACAGATTCATGATGAAGCTAAGTCTAGGTTATCCAAGTGAAGCTGCCGAGAAGCAAATGATTACGTCCCAAAGCAAAGCGCATCCGATGGAGGCGCTGCAGGCGATCATGGATACGTCTCAAGTGTTAGCCATCCAGGAACAAGTTCGTCATGTACACTTGGATGAAGCAGTAGCCGATTATTTAGTGACCATTACAAGAAAAACACGTGAACATCAGGCCGTATTCCTGGGAGCCAGCCCAAGGGCAACGCTTTCATTGGTTTTAGCTTCCAAATCTTTTGCGTTCCTCCATGGAAGAGACTATGTGATTCCTGATGATATTAAATACCTTGCTCCTTATGTTCTTGGTCATCGAATGATTCTTCATTCCGAAGCCCGTATGGACGGAGCCACGGTTTCCTCAGTTCTCGGCGCGATTTTCGAGCAAGTACGCGTGCCGGTTCGATTGGAGAAGTGAGCCTATGAATCGACCGGTATTCAAACGATTCGGGGAACTTCCCCGGTTTCCGGCAGCTCTATGGCTTCTTATTTCTTGTTTCACAGCTAGTTTAATGTTCCTGTTGTTTCAAGGTGGGAAGCTGGCCTCTATGCTTTTTATCATTATCACGTTATTGTCCGCCTATTTACTCTCTGGCAACTGGAGTGGAATTAAACGTGCGCAAGGTACACGCAAACTTGCGAATGTAGGGCAAGAAACTCAGATAGAAGCTGGGCAATCGTTGCAGATTGGTATTGGCGTGCAAATTCCAGGGTACTGGCCTATTCCTTATATGATGATTAAAGATCAGCTTATTCGACAGAATGGGGAAGAGACCATATTCGAAGGCTCCATTGTGCCGGATTGGAAACGTAGAGGCGAATTACTTTACAGTACACCACCATTAAGAAGAGGGTATTATTGGTTTGGTGAAACGGAGTGCTTAACCGAGGATATTTTTGGTTTCTTTCAGCATAAGGGCCGTTTAGAGCTTCAACAGTCGATCACTGTTTATCCACAAACGGTTGCTATTCGGGAATGGGCGCAATTTCACCAAATGCTTAAAGGTATGCAGCATCATTCCACAACGACACGAGCACATCGTGAAACGACGCAAATTAATGGTGTCCGTGAATATATTTATGGAGACCGCTTATCACGTATACATTGGAATGCCACTGCGAAGACAGGTACATGGAAATCCAAAGAATTCGAGCGAGAATCCCTTCCCAAGACGATTATTCTATTGGATCGGAATGCCCGCGCCTATCGGGATGCTGCCGAATTTGAACTAGCGGTATCTGTCGCAGCTTCTTTATTTCGCTATGGAGCGAGTCGTGACTTAGCACTGGGATTACTTTCGATTGGAAAGGAATCCACGTATTTTGAACCGAAGCAAAGTCAGAATCATCACAAACAAATCATACAGCATTTGGTCGGTGTAGAGGCAGATGGTTATCACTCACTTCACCAAATCATCAAGGAACGCTCGAGGGAATGGCCAGCAGGCTGCTTCTTTGTACTTATTTCTCCGCAAAAGGGTTCAGAGATGATTCAGGTGATTCATCACCTGGAACATCTTCAGATGAATCCATGCCATATCTGGGTTCGTGCGAAGTCCAACCATGCATTCAAACCGCAAGGGGTGGACATGGAAGGCAATCAGGAGGATTGGATAAAGGCGATTCGCTCACAAGGCTATATGGGTTATGAGGTTAGTCAGTTGACGGACTTGCCTAACCTGTTGGGAGGGGCGAAACGTTATGCCTAACGTATTATGGAAAAGGATTTTACTGACAGATTGGTCACAGCGAGTAACCGCAATTCTTACTGGTATTTTCCTTTATCAATTTGTCATCTGGATCATGAAAGAAGATGGGCTTTGGTTGCCTGAAACGGTCGCTTTTGTGACGGGAACCCTCTCAATTGTAGCGGTAACTTACCTCATACCCCACTTACATCGCGGTTGGCGTTCCTTGATACAATTCGGTTTGATTATATGGCTGCATGGAATTGGTTTGAGCTATCATTTTGTGGCCGTTAATGTGACAACATGGAAAGATGCGGTGAAATGGATTGCTCTGAATGCAGGGCAGCTGGAACCATACATTTGGTTTAGTTTAATTGCATGGATGACTTATTTGTTTGCGATGTGGTCTATCCAATCGAGACTGCGTGTATTTGTCCTTATTTTTGTCAGTATTTTATTTTTTGCAATTCGTGATTCCTTCAGTATGATCTTTTTGTGGCCGCAAGTAGCTATGGTCATATTTTGCGGATTCTCACTGTTGATGGTGCAGCATTTTAGTCAACTGAAGAGACGGGCTCCGGTCATTTGGGAGACGATTACGGATTACCCGTCCACCCTTATTATTCCAGTTCTATTGATTGTCGGTGTCACTTTTCTAGTGGGTCTACTAGCGCCAACTGTGAATCCGATCTTAACGGATCCTTACACAGCTTGGAAAGTTAGCCGTGGTGAAGCTGTCCCTCTACTTGGAAAAGGAGTCAGCATCACATCATCTGCGAACGCCGATGCTTCTTCCGGCTATAGTCGAGATGATAGCCGACTTGGCGGCGGTTTTCGTTATGATTACACGCCGGTTATGACCGTTGAAACGAGCAAGAGAACCTATTTCCGAGGCGAAACGAGATCGCTATATAATGGAAAAGGCTGGGATCTTAGCCCTGTAGAACGGAAATTGCCAGTCAATCGTGTGAATGGTAATCCGCTGCCGCTAGATCCGCGATTTGATCTGTCACTTTTGAAAACCAAAGAAGTGACACAAACGGTTGTCATGGATAGAGAGGAAGTATTTCCCGTTTTGTTCGGGGGATTCGCCATCCAGAAGATTGTGGAAGTGAATAAAGGTGAGAACCCGTTTCAACGCCTGATATGGTCTCCGCGTCAGTCTGAGCTGCGCTATGTAGGAAGAAATAATTATCCTAAAGATTATACAATTGTTACCCAGGAACCTATACTGGAAGAAGCGTTATTGCGAGAAGTCAAATCAGACTATGCCAATCAACTGGAATGGGCGGAGTATCTACAAGTGCCTGCCGACCTTTCTGAACGAGTGAAGCAGCTAGCTGTTGAAATTACCAAGGCAGCGACGAATCCTTATGACAAAGCGAAGTCGATCGAGAAGTATTTATCAGATCATTATCCGTATACGAATACCCCGGATGAAAGTAAGGGCAAGAGCAAAGATTTCGTAGACCGCTTCTTATTTGAAGTGAAGCAAGGGTATTGTGATTATTACTCATCGTCTATGGCTGTACTAGCCCGTTCTATTGGGCTTCCAACTCGTTGGGTGAAAGGTTATTCATCGGGTACTTCACCGATTCCTGAGGAAATTAGGGATTTAGGTATTTTGAGTCAACTGGGTTCTGAAATCGATACAGATGGAGCAGGTACCTATACAGTTAGAAATTCAGACGCTCATTCGTGGGTTGAAGTGTACTTTGAAGGCTTTGGCTGGATCCCCTTTGAACCGACCTCAGGCTTCAAACTGCCGAATGTGTTCCCAGAGCAAACACCGCCACCTGTTGATCTATCAACAGATAGTGACCCAGTTACTTTGCCAGACGAAACAAAAGAGGCTCCGAGCCTTACATGGTTGTGGTTGACATTAAGTGGTGTAGCAGCTGCCGCGGTAGTTGCAGTAGTTCTATTCTTTATTTTGAAAAGCGACAACTGGAGAGCATGGCGAACCCGCAGGAAGAAAAGACAAGTTGTTAATTTTAATCAGAAAATTATCGTTGAATTCGAAAAACTGCTGCGGCTAAGCCGTCGCAAGGGCTACACGAGACATGAGTACGAAACAATGCGAGAAGCGACGACAAGGTGGTCGAACCAAAGCAAGTGGATGAAAAAAGAACTGGAAACGGTGCTCGAGCTGTTTGAGCGTGCGAAGTACAGTCAGGAGAATTCCACGGAAGTCGACTATCAGACCGTTAGTCAATCTATTATTCGATTAAAAGAACAAATGAAATAGGACCAAGAAGCCACTCACCTTTCGAGGGGGTGGTTTTCCTATGAGAGGAGATTATTATTTATGGCTTTTATCGACTGTCATTTTTATTCAGATTCCCTTGGTGTTTCAGCATCCATGAACGTTATTTTGCCGCAAGCGGCTCAAAATCAAATCGGGTTGGCATCTGCGGTTTATGGGGTTAAGCATCCTACACTATATCTGCTGCACGGCTTATCTGATGATCATACCATTTGGATGAGAAGAACCTCGATAGAACGGTATGCTTCGCAATTGGGGATAGCAGTTGTAATGCCTGCCGTCAATCGCAGCTTTTACACCGATATGGCGTTTGGGCCGAAATACTGGACATTCATTAGTGAAGAATTGCCAGCTTTAGCGCGATCATTTTTCCCACTAGCTGAGGAAAGAGAATTGAATTATGTGGCAGGCCTGTCAATGGGTGGCTATGGCGCGATGAAACTGGCACTTTCACATCCAGATCGGTTTGCAGCAGCGGCAAGCTTATCGGGGGCATTGGATATATCGGACCGAGCATTGAACTTTCCTGACGATTTCAAACTGATTTATGGAGATGTATCCAAGATTAAAGGCAGCGGGAATGATTTGTTTTATTTGGTTGAGCAGTTGTCAGGCGCGACTAGACAATCCCCTAAGCTTTATCAATGCTGCGGTACGGAAGACTTCCTTTATGAAGATAATATTCGATTCCGAGATTATTGCCGCAAATTGGGTATGGATCTGACCTATGAAGAAGAGCCAGGGGAACATGAATGGGGCTATTGGGACCGTAAAATTCAAAATGTATTGAACTGGTTACCGCTTCCGGCCCGTTCCTAGTGGGAAAATATGTTCTTTTCTTTTTGCAACAAGTGGATCACTATGGTATAGTTTCACGTATATAAGGGATCTTTGAACGTAGTTCAAAGTCTCTCCGCTTTGCGAGGAAGCAGTTGGAGGTAATTTGTTTGCTGAAAAAGCTAGTTCCCAGACAGTCTGTACATACGATCTATGATATTGATGCCAATCACCTATGGGGATTTGGTGTCCGTGGTATTATAACAGATCTCGATAATACACTCGTAGGCGCACGAGATCCGCATGCGACTCCGGAGTTAATAGAGTGGTTGAACCGTTTGCAAAAAATGGGCTTCAAGGTCGTCATCGTGTCCAATAATAATCATGGACGGGTTTCAGCCTTTGCGGAGCCGCTTGGCATTCCATTCATTCACCGAGCTAAGAAACCAACGAACGTTTCATTCCACAGAGCCATGAAGCTGCTTGGTACGAATGCGAGACAAACAGCTGTCATTGGTGATCAAATGTTAACAGACGTGCTTGGCGGCAATCGGATGGGGCTATATACGATCCTTGTTCAACCCATTTCAATTAAGGATGAGGGTTTTTTCACGAAAATCAATCGCCGTATTGAGAAATGGGCTTTAGCAAGGATGAAGAAATAGGAGGATTCATGAGTACAGAAACGATTAATCATTGTGCGGGATGCGGCGTATTGCTGCAAACGGAAGAAAAGGGTAAGCTGGGCTTTATCCCGGCTGAAGCGATGCAGAAGGAACCGGTTATTTGTCAACGCTGCTATCGCATCAAGCATTATAATGAATCTTCGAGTATCACACTGCAGCAGGACGACTTTCTTAAATTACTAGGACATGTCGGTCAAACGAAAGCTCTGGTTGTGAAAATCGTAGATATTTTTGACTTTGAAGGCAGTATGATTAGCGGTCTTGCACGCTTTGTGGGTACGAATCCTGTTCTGTTGGTCGTAAACAAGATTGATTTGCTGCCAAAAGTGACGAACGCAAACAAGATCATTAACTGGGTACAGCGCAGAGCCAAAGAGGAGAACCTCAAGGTTGTTGATATCATCCTTTGCAGTGCGAAGAAAAACATTGGTTTCGATCGTGTTATTACAGCTGTGCAGGAATATCGCGGCAACATGGATGTCTATGTGGTCGGTGCAACAAATGTCGGTAAATCGACGCTCATTAACCGCTTAATCAGTGATTATAGTGATCTGGAGTCGGAGCTTACGACGTCGCAGTACCCGGGTACAACACTGGATCTGGTCAAAATCCCACTGGATGATGGTCGGTTTATTGTTGATACACCAGGAATCGTGCACACTCATCGATTAACTGAAGTCGTGAAAAAGCGTGATTTAACTAGAATCATGCCTGACAAACCACTTAAGCCGATGGTGTTTCAATTAAATGAAGCGCAGACGTTATTCTTTGGCGCCTTAGCTCGATTTGATTTTATTAGCGGTGAACATCAGTCGTTCACTTGCTACACGTCCAATGCCATTCAAATTCATCGTACAAAGCTAGAAAAGGCTGATGATTTGTATGAAGAACACAAAGGTGTCATGCTTGCGCCACCTAACCTAGCGGACTTAGACGAGCTGCCTAAGCTTGTGAAGCATCCGCTGCATATTCCGAGGGGGAAACAAATGGATGTGCTGATCTCTGGTTTAGGCTGGATTAAAGTGAACAGTTTAGCTGGTGCTCAGCTTGCCATTCATGCGCCGAAGGGGATTAAGGTGATCACGCGTGAGTCGTTGATTTAGGGGGACAAGAGGAGAACATGGAGAAACTGATGACGACGATTGACAGTCATACCATTCTATATGGGGTTTTCGGAGATCCGATACGGCATTCCCGTTCCCCGATTATGTTGAATCGGGCTTTTCAGGAAGCGGGTATTAATGCAGTTTACGCTGCTTTCCACGTTCGTCCTGAAGAACTTGGGTATGCTGTTCGCGGGATACGGGCATTAGGATACCGAGGTATCAACGTAACGATTCCGCATAAAGTGGAAGTTATGCAGTACTTGGATGAAATCGATGAAGGGGCTAGGATCGTTGGGGCGGTGAATACCATCGTGAATGAATCTGGTAAGCTCATCGGTTACAATACAGACGGTATTGGCTATGTGCGATCGCTCAAGGAAGAGACGGGTATTGATCTGAAAGGGAAAAGTGTTCTTCTCCTTGGTGCTGGTGGAGCTGCCAGAGGCGTTGCCTATGCGCTTGCCAAAGAAGGAGCAGGCCGAATCTACATCGCGAATCGTACCAAAGAACGCGCCTTGGAGCTTGCCGAAACGATCAGTGCTTACACCGAAGCGATTGGACTTGGCATGGACGAGCTAGGACATGTTGTAGATGAAGTCCAATTTGTTCTGAATACAACTTCGGCCGGCATGCATCCTCATGTTGAAGAACTTCCGTTACCGCTTGAACTCCTGCGTTCGCATCATCTGGTCAGCGATCTCATTTATAATCCGCGAATTACAAGATTTCTTCGTGAAGCGGAAGCAAGAGGAGCCCGCATACATGGCGGACTCGGTATGTTTATTTATCAAGGTGCTTTTGCCTTTGAATATTGGACTGGCACCCCTGCGCCCGTTGCGGCGATGAGACAGGTGGTAGAACAGTCGTTAGCTGAATAAGAATGAATAGAGGGACATCTATGTTAACAGGCAAACAGAAACGTTATTTGCGCTCAATGGCGCACCATTTAGATCCGATCTTCCAAGTAGGTAAAGGCGGCGTGAACGATCATTTAATCCGTCACATTCAAGAAGCTTTGGAAGTTCGTGAATTGATTAAAATTACGGTACTCAACAACAGTGGAGAAGACCGCGACGAGGTCGGCACTGAATTGTCCGAGAAGTCTGGCGCTGAGCTCGTTCAGGTTATCGGTAAAATCGTCGTGCTTTACAAAGAATCGCGTGACAAGAAAAAGATTGAACTGCCGCGCTAAAGAGGTGGAAGCATGCTTGTCGGAATAATGGGAGGCACCTTCGATCCAATTCACACCGGTCATCTGATCGCGGCGGAGAGAGCGAGGGTGGAAGCAGGACTAACCGAAGTATGGTTGATGCCGGCTAATGTGCCGCCGCATAAGCCAAATGCGCCGAAAGCGACGACGGAGCAGCGTTGGGAGATGGTTTGCCTTGCTGCGGTAGGCAATCCTTTTTTTCGTCCAATGGATATCGAAATTAGTAAAGGCGGCGTATCCTATAGTATCGATACGATTGAGCTGCTCAGCAAGGAATATCCAGGTACGGAATTTGCTTATATTATAGGTGCCGATATGGTTCAATATTTGCCGCAATGGCATCGCATTGATGACATTGTGCGGCATATTCGCTTTATTGGATTAGCTAGACCTGGTTATGAACTTGATATGTCGCAAATGCCTATTAACATTCGTAATCGAGTTACGATTGTACCCATGCCGCTTGTTGAAATTTCGTCAACAGCTATTCGTAATGAAAGACAAAGGAACGGTTCAGTCCGTTACCTTGTGCCAGATACGGTGAATGGTTATATGGAGGTGAACCGTTTGTATGAATCGTGAGGAACTGATGGCGGCGGTAAAGGAACAAATGCCTGAGCGACGCTGGCTGCATACACTCGGTGTCATGGAAACTAGCGTTATTTTGGCGAAACGCTTTGGTGGAGACCCGGCCAAAGCCGACCTTGCGGCCATTTTGCACGATTATTGCAAGTATTGGCCCGTTCAGGAGCAAGCTAAGATTATTCGCGAGAATGGATTGCCCCAGGACTTGCTGGATTATGAGAAGGAGCTATGGCACTCCCATGCTGGAGCTTTTATCGCTAAGGAGCAATTTGGCATCCATGATGAGGAGATACTAGATGCAATTCGGTATCACACCTCCGGTCGTGTTCAGATGACATTAATGGACAAAATCGTATGCTTAGCGGATTATATGGAGCCTGGACGCGATTTTCCGGGTGTTGATCTCATTCGCGAACTGGCTGAGCGAAGCCTAGAGAAGGCGCTGGTTGCCGGTTTTGATTCCACGATTAGCTTTTTACTTGCCAAAGGCAAACGGATTTATCCGCTTACTATTTTGACACGGAACGATTTGATTACACAAATAAACACATGAACCTTGGAGGATGATTGAATGAGTAAAAACCCAGAAGAAGTTTTGGCTTTTGTTGTTGAGGCTGCTGAAGATAAAAAAGCGGCAGATGTTGTAACCCTGAACTTGAAAGGCGTATCCCCAATTGCCGACTATTTCGTTATTTGTCACGGGAATTCGGAAACGCAAGTGCAAGCGATTGCCAGCGAAGCTAGAAAGAAAGCACATGAGTATGGCGTTAATATCAGAGGCTACGAAGGTATTGATACAGCAAGATGGGTGCTGCTTGATCTAGGGGACGTTGTTCTTCATGTCTTCCACCGCGATGATCGTGAATATTATAATATCGAAAGACTTTGGTCCGATGCCAAAGTTGTGGAGCGCGTATGAGAATGGAAGCAGGATCCCTTGTTACCCTAGAGGTAGCGAGGGAGGTTCCTCCTAACGGTTATTTCCTTACTGACGGCCAGCAGGATGTTCTTCTGCCTTATGCAGAAATCGTAGGTAAGATACAACCCGGAGATCATGTTGAAGCCTTCTTGTTTCACGATACGCAGGATCGATTGATGGCTACAATGAAACGACCTCTTCTTCTCATGGGCGAAGTAGGACTTCTGGAAGTAGTAGATATTCACCCTAGATTTGGATATTTTCTTGAAATGGGACTGGGTCGCAACCTGTTGCTTCCCTACAGACATGTGCCGGAGCTCGAAGAGCTGCGTCCACAAGTAGGAGATAAGGTATTTGCCACATTAGCTCACGATCGGCAAGAACGTTTAATCGCTAAGCTGGCTCTGGAAGAGGACCTGGCTCCTCTTTGCGTTCGTGCACCCTCGAGTTGGAATAATCAGTGGGTCAAAGCACGTGTGTACAGACCGCTTCAAATTGGTACCTTTGTTATTTGCGAAGCAGGAGTCCTTGGCTATGGTGTTATTGGACTTATTGCTGCTCCGGAACGGACACGCTTGCTGCGTGTAGGTGAGTTGGTAGAAGTACGGGTCGCATTCGTTCGTGAAGAGGATGGGCGGGTCAATCTATCGATGCGACTCCGGAAAGAAAAAGGAATGGATGAAGATTCGGAGCGCATTTTGAGTGTCCTCCAAGAACGGCCTGGAAATGCGATGCCATTTTCGGATAAAACGTCGGCAGATGTCATCAAGGATCGGTTTGGCCTAAGTAAAGCGGCTTTCAAACGCGCATTAGGCAAGCTTATGAAGGACGGGCTCATCTACCAAGAGGATGATTGGACCTATCTGAAGCAAGAGGAGACGCAAGGTTAACATGAGTTACGAAAAATTCGCGTACACCTATGATCGCTTGATGAACAGCATGCCATATGAAGATTGGCTTCGTTTTGTGAAAGAAAGCTTCGAACGATTTGGTATGAAACCATCTACGATTGTTGATCTGGGCTGTGGTACTGG
Source organism: Paenibacillus sp. V4I3 (assembly GCF_030817215.1). GTDB lineage: Bacteria > Bacillota > Bacilli > Paenibacillales > NBRC-103111 > Paenibacillus_E. The sequence continues at coordinate 5,986,614 of NZ_JAUSZA010000001.1, read as the reverse complement.
AAATTTGACGATTCCTTTAGCCTTGGAAGGGTACCAGCTGACAGGTATTGATTTATCTGAAGACATGTTGGCAGTCGCCGAGCAAAAAACGGGGGAGCACAAAAGTCAACTGCGCGGTGGCACCATTCATTGGGTACAACAGGATCTGCGTGAATGGGACCTCGGTGAACAAGTGGATGTGGCGCTTTCGATCTGTGATAGTCTCAACTATTTGCTAGAGGAAGAAGATATCGTTGATGCTTTCCGTCAAACCTTTAAGGGTCTTAAGCCAGGCGGTCTTTTCCTTTTTGATGTGCATACACCTGAGCAGTTGTTCGCTTATGCAGACTCTCAGCCCTTTTTCCTGAATGAAGACGATGTTGCCTACATATGGACAAGCGAGTTAGATGAAGAAAGAGTGCAGATTGAGCACGAGTTGACCATATTTGTCAAAGACAGCGGAAAGGATTCTTTCCGACGTATCGATGAAACTCATCTGCAAAGGGCTTATTCTTTGCATTGGCTTAAGGAAATGCTGCTTGCAGTCGGTTTCACTGAGGTGCAAATGGCTGCTGACTTTACTTGGGAGCAACCTACCTCTATGACGGAGCGAGCTTTCTTTATTGCAAAGAAATAACGACAATGAAGTCCATTGCAGCTTGACAGTGCGGCATTATTTTACATATAATCAAAGCTAATTAGATTATTAAAGCTAAGAAGAGGAATAGTAACTTGTACAGCATCTTTCAGAGAGCCGGATGTAGGGTGGAAGCCGGTAGATGTCAGTCTTGTGAACTCGCCTTGGAGCTAGAAGGTGAATCACCATGGAAAGCGGAGAGACTTGAGCTACGCTCAAAGATCCCTATAGCGGAGAGACTTTGAGCTACGCTCAAAGATCCCTATATATGGTGCTAGCTGGATCGTCTCACCCGCGTTAAGGGGCAGAGTGAACACAGGCAAAGAATGCTTGTGTTAACTAGGGTGGTACCACGGGAATCTAACCTCTCGTCCCTAGCGATATCCGCTAGCGATGAGGGGTTTTTTGGCGCTTACAGCGCTTTTGAATGATGAAGAGGATGGCTGTACACAGGGAGGATTTTGCACATGACACAGGAAACTAAAGAAACCAAAGAAACAAAAGAGCAGCAAGGCTATAATCCACAAGCAATTGAGCCGAAATGGCAGGCTTATTGGGATGCGAAGAAAACGTTTAAGGTGCTTGAGAATTCGGATAAGCCGAAGTTTTATGCGTTGGATATGTTCCCTTACCCATCAGGAGCTGGTCTGCATGTAGGGCATCCGGAAGGCTACACAGCAACTGATATCGTTTCACGTTTCAAACGGATGAGAGGTTTTAATGTACTTCATCCAATGGGATGGGACGCTTTCGGACTTCCTGCTGAACAATACGCACTGGATACGGGAAATGATCCGCGAGAATTCACCAAGAAGAACATTGATACATTCCGTCGTCAAATTAAATCACTAGGCTTCTCGTACGATTGGGATCGTGAAATTAGTACAACAGATCCTGAGTATTACAAATGGACACAATGGATTTTCATCCAGTTGTACAATAAAGGACTCGCTTATGTGGATGAAGTGCCCGTAAACTGGTGTCCAGCGCTGGGAACTGTTCTTGCTAATGAAGAAGTAATTGACGGTCTAAGCGAGCGCGGTAACCATCCCGTTATTCGTAAGCCGATGCGTCAATGGATTCTGAAAATTACCGAGTACGCTGAACGTCTACTTGAAGATCTTGAGGAGCTGGATTGGTCCGAAAGCATCAAAGATATGCAGCGCAACTGGATTGGTAAATCAACAGGGGCAGAAGTCCAATTTGCCATTGATGGATACGATGAGAAGAGTCTGACGGTTTTCACTACACGTCCAGATACATTGTTTGGCGCTACGTACTGCGTTCTGGCACCTGAGCATGAGCTTGTTGAGCAAATTACAACAGGCGATCAAGCTGCTGCCATTAAGGAATACCAAGAAAAAGCTTCTCGCAAAAGCGATCTCGAACGTACGGATCTTGCAAAAGACAAGACAGGTGTTTTCACAGGAGCGTATGCTGTCAATCCGGTAAATGGCGCCAAAGTGCCAATTTGGATTGCTGACTATGTGCTTGGCGGTTACGGTACGGGAGCAATCATGGCTGTTCCAGGACACGATCAACGTGACTGGGAGTTTGCTAAACAGTTTAATTTGCCGATTATCGAAGTCGTACAAGGTGGAGACGTTGAGAAGGAAGCTTACGCAGGGGATGGCGAACATGTCAATTCCGGTCCGATTAATGGCATGAACATCGAACAAGGGATCAGCCATATGATCGCTTGGCTTACGCAAAACGGCAAAGGCCGCGGCAAAGTAACCTACCGCTTGAGAGATTGGCTCTTCAGCCGTCAAAGATATTGGGGAGAGCCGATTCCAATTCTTCATCTTGAAGATGGCACAATGAAGCCTGTTCCCGTGGATCAACTGCCACTCTTGCTTCCGCAAGTCGATGAAATTAAACCATCAGGTACAGGAGAATCACCGCTTGCGAACGTATCCGAATGGGTAAATACGATTGATCCGGAAACCGGCATGAAAGCTCGCCGTGAAACGAATACCATGCCGCAATGGGCCGGCAGCTGCTGGTACTATCTACGTTTTATCGATCCGCGTAATGATAAAGAGTTTTGTTCGCAGGAGCTTCAGCAGCAATGGTTGCCTGTAGATCTTTACATCGGCGGAGCGGAACATGCTGTTCTTCACTTGCTGTATGCGCGTTTCTGGCATAAGGTGCTTTATGATCTTGGCTTTGTTCATACCAAAGAGCCTTTCCATAAGCTTGTAAACCAAGGGATGATTCTTGGTGAGAACATGGAGAAAATGAGTAAATCTCGCGGTAACGTTGTGAATCCGGATGATATCGTCAGCGATCAAGGGGCCGACACACTGCGTATTTACGAAATGTTCATGGGACCACTTGAAGCTACAAAACCATGGAATACAACGGGTGTGGATGGTATCTATCGTTACTTGAATCGTGTGTGGAGGCTGTTTGTTGACGAGAATGGTCAAATAAATGCTAAAATCAGCGCCGCCGAAACATTGGGCAGCGATGCGTTCAAACGTACTTGGCACCGGACGATCAAAAAAATAACCGAGGATTTCGAAGCCCTTAGGTTTAATACAGCGATCAGTCAAATGATGATTTTCGTGAATGAAGCCTATAAAACAGAACGTTTACCGCTTGAAGCGATGAAAAATTTCGTTCAAATGTTATCTCCAATTGCGCCGCATTTGGCCGAAGAACTTTGGGAGAAGCTCGGCGGCACAGAATCAATTACCTATCAGCCGTGGCCAACCTACGATGAAGCGTGGACAGTCGACAATGAAATTGAGATTGTTGTACAGGTCAATGGAAAAATTGTTGATCGTGTGCTGATTTCCAAGGATACAGATGAAGCTGAGATGGAAAAAATCGCATTTGACCTCGATAAAGTCAAAGAAGCGACCGCCGGAAAGGCCGTTCGCAAATTGATTGTTGTAAAAGGTAAATTAGTAAATATTGTCGTAGGATAGCAAGAGAAGTTGACAATTTGGGAAGGCTACTGCTTCAAAGTAAACAGCAGCTCTGCCTTCTCAATGTCTTCTTCATATTTGGTATGTGTAGCACAAATGACTCGTGAGAATATCCCCGCAAGCTCGTCGTCCAAAATACGTAATCCTTCCGCTGTGATTCCACCGGGAACAGATACGCGTTTTTGCAGAGTAGTAGGGTTGAATCCTCCGGTCGTAAGCAGCTTACCTGTGCCTAGCGTCATTTCACTGGCAAGTAAGGTAGCTTCCTCAATTGAAATACCAGTTGCCTCGACAGCTGCATCAATAAAAGATTGCAGGAATTTGGCTAGAAAAGCGGGACCGCAGCTGGATATATCGGATGAGATCCGCGTATAATTTTCAGAAACACGAATAGGTGAAGATATATGCGCAAATAGGTTCTCAAGCCACTCTTTGTCCTCAGGCTGCATTCGATTCCCATGAATACATAGTGTAGCACCACTTAACACGTAGTTCGTGATACTTGGGATAATTTTACTGATTTTCGCCGGCAGAAGACCTTCCAAATGTTTGAGCAGGACAGGGCTTGTGATGGACACGATGAGTTGAGAGGGAAGCACGTCCTCTTTGATTTCATCAATAACCGTCTTGAATTCAGATGGCTTCACACATAGAAAGATGAGATCGCTCCCCAGTACGACTTCTCTATTCGACCCGGCAACATGAAGTCCAGGATATGTCTCCGCAAGCAGCTCAACTTTACGAATTGTTCGATTTCCCGCAATAATTTGCTCCGGATTGAAAGCTCCAGAATGAATGAACGCTTCAATCAGAATACTTCCCATACTCCCAGTACCGATGAATCCTGCTTTCATCCAGTAATCCCTCCCGAAAAAATCAGTCACTTTCTTTCATCGTTTATTGAACGGGGTCAGTTTTAAATGCCATTCAGATGCTTTTTCATGTATATGTTCATATGTCAGCAATTATGTTCGAAAAGACTTAAGATTCAAGTTTTGCTAAAAGTAAAACTCTAAAGTTTATGCTTTCGAAGTCAGTTTTGCTAAAGCAAAACTCTGAGGAGGGAATTCGTGGATTTTTTTGGTTCCAAAAGAGGAAGGATACTGCTCATGATGGCAGCGATCTGTTTATTTGCTTTTGTCGCTTGGCCATTCCTTCGTGGAGGCAGATCTATGATTCAGACAGATTTTATGCCTTTGAACACTCAGATGCAGGCTATGATTTCTCAAACTGGGGAGGAGTCGCTACATGAAGCGAAACTTACAGGGAAATTAGATTCGAAAACTACGATAGACGAAGAACCGAAGGCAACGAGAGACACTGAGCCGAAGACAACCACAGACACAGAACCAAATGCAACCATAGACACAGAACCGAAATCAGCAATACCTGCACCTATGGCAATGCCTACGCCTTCTGTTGTATCTAATGAAAAACCGGAGGCTAGTTTGCCAGCAGCACGGTCTACTGGTCAATTGGATCTTAACACAGCTACGCTCAAGCAGTTAGATGAAATACCGGGTATTGGAGAGAGCAAGGCAAGGGCTATTTTGGACTATCGATTAAAGAAGGGGCGATTTAGCCGGATTGAAGAACTGATAGAGGTGAAGGGAATCGGGGAGAAAATGCTTGAGAAGTTAAAGGTATTTCTTTATGTAACTACGTCGTAGTCCTTGCTTTTCTTTTATTTTGCTAGAAAATATGAGAGAATACTAGAAATGAAAAAAGGGATTCAATAGTTATATCAGTGATCTTCGGAAGGAGGAGTCAGCAATCCGTTATGAACAACCGTAAAGATTGGGATACTTATTTCCTCGATATTGCTTACATGGCATCAACACGATCAAGATGTAACCGTCGGCATGTGGGGGCAGTGTTGGTTCAGGGTAAGAAGCTGCTAGGAACTGCTTACAATGGTGCCCCCATGGGTGTACCCGATTGCACAGAGGCAGGCTGCATGCTTGTAGAAGAAATCGAGCTGAAAGTGGTGGATGATACCGAGGAAGTTATTCGTAAACAGCGATGCATTCGTACGATCCATGCAGAGCAAAATCTACTGCTATTTACGGATCGGGAAGATCGCGAAGGATCGACTGTCTATGTTACAGATCAGCCTTGCTGGACATGTGCGAATATGCTGGCCAACAGCGGTGTTATGGAGATCGTTTTCCATCGCGGATACCCCAAGGATCATGAGAAAGTAAGCCATTTGATGGAGAACAGAGGTATCGTTTTCCGTAAAATGGAAGGATATGAACCTCCACCAGGTACTGTATCTGACGTTGTGAATTAAATATGTTTACTGAAGCAAGGGGAAGAACCTCTTTCTAGAAGCAGTCTTTAGGGCTGCTCTGGGGAGAGGTTTTTTTGTTCGTTATGCAGCTGATAAAAAGTATGGATATCAAAGGCGCGGTAACTGCGCAGTACCTACATTTTCATTGGAGTAAATACAGTGTAATGGCTATTCTGACTTGGGTTATTGTGCTTTGACTGGAATAATCCAATGAAATTTATGATTATCCTTGAAGATTGTCTTTTCAGGAGACTTCTATTGGAATTACTCCAACAGGAGCTGTTTTTTGAAGTCTGAGAGTGAAAAGCATTGTAAAAAATCCAATGATGCAGATGAATGATGATGATGAAAGATGAAAGATGAAAGATGAATGATGAAGTTCAATGTACATATCGTTTCTTCAAATACATGTGTAAATGAATACAATTCGATTTTATAACATTCAAGAGGAGGGGGAAGCAAATGTATATGCAAATGCTTATGAAACGACCAGTTGTTATAGGGTGTTGTCTGTGGATAACTGGCTACGCGCTGGCGCTCTATACCGAGCTGCGGTGGTTATCTTTGATGACGAGCGCGCTGCTGTTAGCTGCGCTTATCGTCATCTACGCGCTGCGGCTGCCTGGCAGACAGCCGCTGTGCGCCTTGCTGCTGGTCGGAGTAGCCTACGGCTACTTCCAATGGACCGACCAGCGAAACGTCTCTGCGCTGCTGCCGCTAGCGCAGCAGCAGATGAGCCTGGACGGCAGCGAGGTCACGCTGCTCGGTCGATTCTCCAGCCCTGTCACCGTCGACGGCGACAGGGCCAGCTTCACGATGGAAGCGGAATCCATCCGCTTCCCAAGCGCGGAAGCTTTCCCGCTCGGCGGGGAAAGCGTGCAGGTCTCGCTGCGCCTGCTCCAGCAGGCGCAGCAGGCGGTGGCGTCGGGCTGGCGCCGAGGCGACGCCGTGACGCTGCACGGGACGCTGCGCAGCCCGTCCCCGGCCCGTAACTTCGGCGGCTTCGACTACCGCCGATACCTGCGCCTTCACCACACCCATTGGCTGCTTTCTGCCAAAGGGGTGGATCAGGCGCAGGTCGAGCCTGCGGCTGCGCGCTTAAGCGTCGTCCAGCTGCTGCGCTGGAACGACGAGCTGCGAGGTGCCCTTAGCAGGCGCATGGACCTTATCTTCTCCGCACCGCAGGCGGGGTTCATGAAGAGCATGTTGATCGGTCAAACGGACGATCTCGATCCCGAGCGCTTCCAGCAATTTTCGGAGCTGGGATTGACCCATATTTTGGCTATATCCGGCTTGAATATTGCTGTATTTCTTGGCGTTTGTATTTGGATCATGCGCCGATTAAAGCTGGCGAAGGAGACCTATTTGCTAATCTGTATATGGTTATTGCCGTTCTATATCCTACTGACAGGTGCTTCGCCCTCCATTGTTCGGGCCGGACTCATGTCTATAATTGCCCTCTATGCTGCGCGGCGAGGGCTTTTTAAGGATGTTTTGCATATTATGGCGATTGTCGCATGGATCATGCTTTTATGGGATCCATACTTCCTGCTGGATGTCAGCTTTCAGCTTTCTTTTCTGGTTACCCTTGGTCTCATTGTTGGCGTACAAAGAGTCAATGATTTATTCGTTCCGTGGATTTCTTCCCCTATTATACGAAATACGGCTTCCATCACGCTTGTTTCCCAAATGGTATCCTTTCCGGTATCCATCTATTATTTTAATCAGTTTTCTTTATTGTCTTGGCTAGCTAATGCCATCTTGGTTCCTGTTATAAGTATGATTGTATTCCCCGCTGGCCTGCTTGCTCTAGTTCTGGGAATGGTCTATGTTCCTGCAGGAAAAAGCATCGGTTTGCTTATTTCTTGGTTAAACGAAGTAATTTTCTGGATGACTGACAAGCTTCAGCATTTTAACCAATTTAAGATGCTGTGGCCGTCGCCAAGCTTACCATGGATTGCCTTTTATTATGCTTTTCTCATTTTGATTTATGGATTATGTTGGCGCTTATCTCAAGAAGCTGGAAGAGAGCCTCCGATTGTTTTGGTAAGTGTTAAAGGCAAAAAGAAAGTGAACTTATCGAAATGGTTAGTATGTGCGACAGGAGGTTTCCTGCTATTGCTTTGGATGGGGTATTCGCCTGAGCGCTTCAATAGATCCGGTCTCGTTCAATTTATCGACGTTGGTCAAGGTGATGCTATTCTGATTCGGACGCCTTATGGTCGACATATTCTGGTTGATGGTGGAGGGACTCTTACATTCAGGAAACCTGGTGAAGCTTGGAAAATTCGCAAGGATCCTTATGAAGTTGGCCAAAAGCTGCTCGTTCCGCTGCTCAAGAAACGTGGTGTTCATCAACTTGATCTCGTAGTTCTCACCCATGAAGATGCGGACCATAGTGGCGGTCTGCAGGCTGTTATTGCGCAAATGCCCGTCAAGCAGTTTCTTTTTAATGGAACGCTCAAGCCAGGGGCAAGCATAGAGAAATTATTTGACACCCTGTTAACGCGAAAAGTGCCGCTTCTGCCTGCGAATGTAAGCAATTGGATCCAGATTGATCCGCTTACCAGATTGCAGGTTCTGTACCCTTTGGAAAGAGATAATCGGCTCATTGAAATTGTCAAAGAACAGAATGCGCAGTCCGTTGTTTTTTTGCTCGAGATGCAGGGGACGCGTTGGTTATTTACGGGCGATATGGAGAAAGAATCTGAAGCTGTTGTGGTCGATTATTTAAAAGAACATCCTTCGTTAATTGACCTAGAACAAAACAAAAATCATAAGGTCGATGTACTGAAACTTGCTCATCATGGCAGCAAAACATCCACGACACCAGGGTGGCTCGACTATTGGAAGCCTTCATGGGCTGTCATATCTGTAGGAGGTATGAATAGTTATGGTCACCCAGCACCTGATGTGTTAAGGCGTTTGGAAGAAAATGAGGTGCAAGTGTTACGTACAGATCAAATGGGGGAAGTGCAACTAGAAGTCCGTAAAGAGGGGATTTACTCCCGTATAAAAATAATGGATGAATCAAGATTTGAATGATCTCTATCCAGAGTTGTTCGATTGTGGATCTTTGTGTTCTTCCGATATAGGTTCCTGTTTCCATGGTGGATCACCATACATATGCAGCTCTTTGTATATCCAATGAACACCGAAGGGAATGACGAATGAGAGAATGGTACAAATCAGTATCATCCCTGAAGGCAACCTTCCAATGAGAGAAAACCACATACTTGCATTACTCCTTTGTCGTTTTGATGATATTTCCGATACGCCTTATAATGACCTCTGCCTGCACGTTAATCTCTGATTGTGTGAATATATTTAATCCCTGATCCCAATCATTTGCAATGGGTTTCCATATTTTATAATGATTTTGATATAGATAAGCCCCTAGTCCCAATGCATCCTTCTTATAAGTTTGTTGGAGCTTTTTAATGGCTTTAAGGGTATTTGCTTTGACCATATCTTCCAGGCTTTTCTCCAAATTTTTAATTGTTTCTGAATTAGAGGTATCATAATCGGAAATCGATTTATCAAGAACCCCTTCAGTTGCGATTTTAATGTTGAACTTGAACTTTGTTGGACTGAGCTGCTGCATTGTAATTTTACTTTTTGTTCTTTCCGCTCGGAAGGCAAGGGTGTGATCCTTAATCTTAGCTTCGATGATACCGCCTTTAACTTGCTCAGTGACGAAGTTCAATCCTTGTGTTTCATCACCTGTCAAGAATCCGACCATTTCCTTGGTATGACCATCGAATATAGCGGATCCGGTCATCGAAACCCCTTTTTCTTCCAATTTTACGGTTTGAATAGCGAAGCTCTCATGTTTGACTAAAAATTCATGAACATCACCTATGCGTGATTCGGGTAACATATAGTTTGATTTTCGATCGTTTCTGGCAATAGAAGTAATATAATCGATAGGTGTTGGTTCATTAAAAGTAGGAATATCTAAAATATCCGCGGCTTTTCCATCGGTAATTAATATTTGAACGCCTCTTCGCATTTCACTATTTCGTAAGAAAAAGTCCAACAAGTCGGCGAAAATTTTATCGTCTTTGGCTACTTCGCTGGAAATGATAATGATTTTTAGATGCTCGAAATAAGGGGAACGACTCGTCCTGACTGCCAATTTCGAGCTAATGGCAGGCATAGAGTTTTCGGTTGTTGATAAATTAAAGTAGGCTTTACCGGAACTGCCAGATCCACTTTGTCCTTGACTGCTTTGTTTCAGCCCACTGGGTACGACAATCTGATAGGTTCCCTTGAATTTGTGTTTCGGAGTATTGCTGTAATCGATAGCAACACCGACGACAAACCCGCGTTGGTCAATTTCTATACGATCCCAGCAGCCTGTTAAAAGGGAGAGGATGCAGATTAGACTGGGCCAGCAGCTCCTTTTTTTAAGAAGCATCACTATTCACTCCTCGAAGTTTAGCAGCAACATGTATGAGGATAGGAAAAATAATGGCGACAATTAATCCGATATAACTAATGATACCGCTAATTTCATCGAAATCAGCTAAGTTTCGTGGGAACATGCAAAGTATATAAATGAACGGACTTAGTATGAATACCCATGTCTTTTTCTTTGTTTTATTAAAGATAGACATAAGCAGATAGATGGAACAGTCATAGGCCATAATGGTCGTAGTGAAGACAGCCATAATCCAAATTGTAAAAAACATAGATTCAAACCGCTCAAAGAATGCGCCTGGAATTTGCATTTCCTTGGCAAGCTCAATGGCGGGATACGTTATTTGTTGAAGGGCGAAATGTGAAAATACACCAACGCAAGCAAGGTAGATTGCGGTATATAGTACAACAGGAATAGCCACACCGATGGCAACTGCTTTGGGGGCTTTCTTTGGGTGATTCATTAAGGTGATGTAAATTAAGATGACTTCAAAACCAAGGAGCGAGAATGCGCTGGTTTGTATTCCCTTTGCCAAACTTTTCCAATCTGAGATCATAAACGGTTTTAAGTCGTCCAAGTTAAATATGCTCATGCTAAAAGTCAGTACGACTAGTGAGATGACGATAACAATGGGTAAAAATAAAATATTAAGACGAATAATACCGACTCGACTGCCAGAAACGGCATAAACGACGACTAGTAAAAAGGTTAAGGATATCGCTTCAACAGGAGTCCGCTCAAATAGATATTGTTTGGAAATATTAGCAATAGCCCTAACTTCATAGGCACTATATAGGATAAAGTAAAGGGCAAGAGAAATGATTGCAATGAGGGCAATAGGCTTCGTAACGGCTGCTGAGGCATAAGCGAAATAACCTTGTTTGCTAAAATGAATCGCAATTTTGGCTAGCATCCAGGCTGAGCCGATCGCAAGAAGACCTGCCAGCAGCATGGATACCCACCCATCAGATGATTGTACCGTTTTCGCTAGTGCCCTCGGCAGAAAGAGTATACCTACGCCAATAATCATGGATGAAATCGTAATGACTATATCCATGGAACCGATCTCACTATCTCCATATTCAAAAGATTTCATCCTCTGTTTCTCCTTCCTCTTATTCGCTGATCATTTTTGGTTTGCATCATTTTTGGCCGCTTTGTCACGAATAGCAGGGGTGATCTTAGAATGAGATCTTTCCAGTCTCGTAATAAAATTGGCGCAAAAGGGGTGGAGTATGGAACGCCAAAGCTCTTCAGATTTACCAGGTGGATATTGATCATGATGTAGGCTAAGATGATCCCGTATAAGCCTAAAAAGGCAGCGGCCAACATAATGCTGAATCGCATGACGCGCAGTGAAATGGCAAACGAATAAGATGGCAGCGAGAAGGAAGAGATGGCTGTGACGGCTACAACAATAACCATAACGGGACTTACCATGCCGGCAGCAACAGCAGATTCTCCAATAACTAAACCGCCTACGATCCCAATGGTTTGGCCGATTGGTTTGGGCAATCGGAGTCCTGCTTCCCTGAGAAGTTCGAGCGTGAATTCCATGGCGAAGGCTTCGACGACTGCAGGGAATGGCACGCCTTCCCTGGCTCCAGCGATGGAGAATGCCAATTTTGAAGGGATCATCCCATGATGGAATTCGAGCAAAGCAATATAAAGAGCTGGCAAAAAGGTAGCAATGAAAGCTGAAATTAATCTAAGTGCCCGCGTCAACGTCGAGATGAGCCAATGCTGATAGTAATCTTCAGGTGATTGCAAACTTGAAGCGAATGTAATCGGCAATATGAGGGCGAATGGATCTCCATCTACTAGAATGGCAACTCGACCTTGGAGAAGTGCGCCAGATACTCGATCAGGTCGTTCGGTATTCATAATAAGTGGAAATGGACTAAGGAAGCTGTCTGCTATCCATTGCTCCAAGTAACCCGATCCTTCGATATCATCGATATCAATGCTCTTGATTCTGCGAGTAACTTCTTTCACAAGGTCGGGATGCACAATGTCAGCGATATAAGTGACGATCACCTCACGTCTACTTCTTTGCCCGATTTGATAGGTGTCAAAAACAAGGTTGGTTTCTTTAATTCTTCTTCTAAGCAATGCGGTGTTCGTGCGTATGTCTTCTGTAAAACCTGCTCTTGGTCCCCGAATGATTGATTCTGTTTGTGGTTCTTCAATCGAGCGGGTTTTCCAACCGCAGCTGGAAATGATGATGCACTGTGCGAGATTGTTGAATAGAAGAAGCGTATTGCCAGATAGAATGGCCATTAAAGCGTCGTCCAGAAGTTCAACTGTTTCCAACTCATAAGCCGTTAGAATTTGCTGCTTCAATACGTTTATTAATTCCGAAGTTGAGGTAACAGGATGATCAAAGGAGTGGAGCATCGGGCTTAGTAATTGCTCATTAATCATCGCTATGTCGACCAGACCATCAATGCTGACTAATGCACACGGATATTGGTCTGTTCCGATTGTAAACTGTCTAATGAGTAGATCGCTTGGATGGTGCAGGATCGTCTGAATGGTAGCCAGATTTTCTTGCAATGACGATGATAATGGTTTAATGGAATCTGGACTTGAAGTGTTTGGCTGGTTATGAACCTGAGGGGATCGGTTCCTTTTGCCAAATAATTGTTTGAACATGATGCAGCCCTCCACTTTCGAATAGCTCATCTGTAATATTTACCACTTCGGTTAGAATTAAACGGTTATGGCAATTTCTTAGGCGGTACTATCCAAACATAGTACTATCTCTTCTTTTAAAAAAGCTTACAATAGAGGTAATTTGATTGATGAGAAAGAGGGGAGAGCGGTTTGTGAGGCGAAGATGAAACTAATCGGTCTTGTATACGTCTAATAACAAGTGTATTTATTTCTGGAAGTTTGTTATTCTGGTAGTTGCAAGACTGCCATCGTTTTTTTATTCTAAAAGAGTTGCAACCTTATGAGACGCTGCTGCGTCTGTAAGATTGCAAGAGGGAGGGATCCCAGTGGTAGCACCCGAACTGGTAAGATCTGCACAAGCCGGTGATCGTGATGCTCTCATTACCCTATTGCGAGAAATTGAGTCTCACGTATATCGAACCGCTTATTATATTTTGAATAATGAACAGGATGCCCTCGATGCTTCACAGGAGGCACTCCTTCGGATTTATACAAAAATTAATTCCTATGAAGAAAAAGCGCTCTTCAAGACGTGGGTACAGCGGATTGTAACGAACATCTGCATCGATAAATTTCGCAAAGCGAAACCAACGGTTTCGATTGATGAGCATGATATGACCTTTACAGCAGAGCATAATGTTGAACAGGAAATGTTAATTGGCTATTTAGCCAAAGATATTAGAGAAGCAATCGAAAAGCTTCCCGAACACCATCGATCTGTTGTTGTTCTCCGTTATTTGCAGGACTTTTCGTATCATGAAATTGCAGAATCTCTCAACCTACCGTTAAACACGGTGAAGTCTTACTTATTTCGAGCTAGACAGCAATTACAGTCGCTGCTCCAAGAATATCAGAAAGGAGGTGTTCGGGGATGAATTGTCAAGAGGTGATGGAATTTATGCAAAGACAGCTGGATGGGGATTTAGATGCAAAAGAGGAAGATGAGCTTCATGCTCACCTGATGCATTGCTTGGACTGTGCACAGATGTTTGAACGTTTACAAAGATTGTCCGATGAACTGACCCAGTTACCAAAGGTCATTCCTCCATACAGTTTGGTCGATGCTATCATGCCGCAGCTAGCTGATATAGACAGACATGCCGCGGCGTCCATTACCGACAAGGTGGCTGCATTCGGCACCAATGCTAACCAGACAGCTTCTGTGCAGCCTCCCAAACTCCCTTGGACACGCCGTTTAGGATCACAGTTCTCCTGGAAATTTGCAGGTGGTGTCGTTGCCGCAGGTCTCATCCTTGGTTTCTTCGCATTTAACCTTAAGCATCCTATGCTGGATCAAGCAGACGGTTTGCTGCAGCCAAAGGCTGCATCTGATAAGCAAAGTGCCGGACAAATGCAAAGCACGGCTGGCTCCAATTCAAACGCCGCACAAGATGCTGTCAAGAATAAGGCGGCAGACAGTGCAGACGCGAAGCAGGTGGCACCTAATGCCCCGGCCGCTGAGTCATTTGGGCAAGAGAAAGATCAGCCGGAAGCAGCAACGGGAAATGGGCTAGTGGGGCCGCAAGCTACAACAGATGCGAAGCTGGAGGACCCACAAACGCTGAGTACATCTGGGACCACGAAAGGTACGGATGGTTTTCGCCAGGCACCTTCTACTTCAGAACCTGAACGGCTGAGAGTCCAAGCTTCCGCTGGGACTAATGAGAAGAAGGAATCGGACCCTGTATCGACGAATCCGCCAGCAGGCAGTGAAACTTCAAATAAGCTGCCGGAAGAGCAGAAGTTATTGAAAACTACGGAACCAACACCTACGCCAGCTGCTAAGAAGGGTGGAGGAACGAGTGATGTCGGAGGCATATATTCTTTGACAGCACCTAGTGCGAATCCGTTGAAATCAACAACGGGCGTTCTTGAGGCTGTTGTTGAAGAACAGCATGTCGTGATCCGAAACAGCTCTACCAAGGAAGTTGTTTTTGCGTCCAAGCAAGTTTGGAAGTCTGGTGATCTTATCACGTTAGTGGAATGGTCTAAGGACGACAAGTTATTTTATCAAGTTCAAAGCGAAGGCTCGCTTCAAACTTTCCTCATTGATTTAAATGTGAAAGAGGAATCAGCTAAGTAAATTTGTGATACGAATGCACCAAAGTAACGGTTCTAGCGTATGCTGTAGGATAAGGAAGCGGCAATGCTTTGGTGGTTTGTCCACACGGTATAAGGTTTCTAGAGCCTTTCACCGGTGTTTAAATAGACAAACAAGGGGATTACCTCAAGGTCTTCGGGCTTTGACGTAATCCCTTTGTTGTTGGTAAAATGGTAGCAAGGAGTGAACACGAGCTATGGACGCAAAGAGAGCATTAAAAGATATACAAGCAGGGCGCCCTGCACCGGTTTATTTGTGCTACGGTCCTGAGAAATATAAGATGAGGGAATTTATTCAAGTACTAACGGATTTGCTCATTGAGCCCGAGCACAAAGAGTTTGCAGTGAGTAAATTTGATTTAAGTGAGATTAGTCTCTCTGCGGTGCTGGAGGATGCGGAGACCCTTCCCTTTATGGTTCCGAAGAAGCTGGTCATCGCGAAGAATGCACTGTTTTTCACAGGGGCGAAGGAGAGTTCGAAGATTGAACATCACTTGGATCGTTTGACGGATTATTTGAAATCTCCAGCGGAACATACCGTCGTGGTGTTTACGGTCGATGCAGATAAATTGGATGAGCGTAAGAAGATTGTGAAATCGCTCAAGGACCTTGAAGCAGCGGTTCCCTTCCTATCACTCAGCCCAGAAGAATTGCAGCAATGGGTGGCCAAACAAGCTGGGCAGCTGGGTTTTACGTTCACGGGGGAAGCTGCCGATCAACTGATCCTATACACCGGAGGGAATTTGCAATCCTTATCTGCAGAAATTGAGAAGATTTCTTTATATGTAGGAGTAGGTGCAGAAGCATCGGTTGATGTAATCGATCAATTGGTTGCCCGCAGTACAGAACAGAACGTCTTCATTCTTATAGAGGACATTGTAAATATAAGGCTGGAACGTGCCTTTGTTATTCTCGAGGAGCTGCTGAAGCAGCGTGAGGAGCCGATCAAAATCGCGGCGCTCATCGCGAGGCAGTTCCGCATCATGCTGCAGGTGAAGGAGCTAAGTAAACAAGGCTATTCCCAGCAGCAAATGGCTTCACAGATCGGTTTGCATCCCTTTGCCGTGAAGGTGGCTGAAGGGCAAGCGCGCAAATATAATATTGAGAAGCTGAGCAGGATCATGTCGCAGCTTGCGGATCTCGATTTCCAAATGAAAACGGGAAAAATCGATAAAGTGTTAGGTTTGGAGTTGTTCCTTCTTAGGCTTGCTGCCTAGGAGGACGGCCTTACGAAAAGTAAAAAGTCCAGCTCTCTGTGTAGAGAACTGGACTTTTGCTTTATGTCCGTTTTATTACGCTTGAGCCGTAAGAGCGTTCAGCTTTTTAGCCAGACGGGACTTCTTGCGGTTAGCGGCATTTTTATGGATTAAACCTTTAGAAGCAGCTTTGTCTAATTTCTTAGAAGCGTTAATTAGAGCTTCTGGGCTTACAGCTGTTTCGAAAGCTTTCACAGCAGTACGCAAAGCGGACTTTTGGGAAGCGTTACGAAGACGGCGCTTTTCGCTAACTTTTACTCGTTTAATAGCGGATTTAATGTTTGGCATGAAATTCACCTCCTACTTACAAAACACGGTTCAACGTTACATTTGTTTGTTTGCTGACAACTTTAAGTATTCTACCATGCAACTATTGAAAATGCAAGACCTGTCAATAGGTTTTCAGTGGTCTTTGTTTTTGTATAAGCGGTTGTAAATCGTAGCACAATAAGGGATGCAATGCACCTGAGAAAGGGGAACTTCAATGGACTTAGGCTCTTTTACAACACATACGGATCTTGCGCTAGATGCAAGGGATATGGCTCATGCAGCCAATCAGGGGCAACCGATACCTGGCATTGAACAGGAGTCGACGCGTGAAAACGGGATACGAGTTACCAAGATCAACGTTCTGAACGAAGAGGGCTCCAAAGCGCTTGGTAAGCTTCTCGGACATTATATAACGATAGAAGTGCCAGCTCTTCGGGAGAAAGACAGCCAATTACAGGACCGTGTCGCCACGAAATTGGCCCAAGAGTTTGAACAGTTTTTGCGTGAAATCGGCATCCCTAAGAATGCCAAAGCGCTTATTATTGGTCTAGGCAACTCTAATGTGACACCCGATGCGCTAGGCCCTCTAGTTGTGGATAATGTAATGGTAACACGTCATTACTTTGAACTAGTTCCGGAAGACGTTAGTCCAGGGTATCGGGCAGTTAGCGCGGTAGCGCCAGGGGTGCTCGGAACAACAGGGATTGAGAGCAGTGACATCGTTCAGGGGATTGTCGATATGTCTAAACCTGATTTCATTATTGCTATTGATGCGCTGGCTTCCAGGTCCCTAGATCGGGTCAATACGACCATTCAAATCGCGGATACGGGTATTCATCCCGGTTCAGGCATCGGAAATAAACGCAAAGGGTTGACCAAAGAAAACCTTGGCATTCCTGTGGTTGCCATTGGAGTCCCGACTGTTGTTTATGCATCGACCATCGTGAATAATGCCTTTGACTTGATGCACAAGCATTTTAGCCAGCAAACGAGCAACACAGGGCAGATTCTGGGGCTTCTTGATAATATCCACGAAGATGAGCGGCTGCTGCTGGTTAAAGAGGTTCTAAACCCCGTAGGACACGATCTGCTTGTCACGCCGAAGGAGATCGACCAGTTTATTGAAGACATCGCCAATATTATTGCTAGCGGCTTAAATGCTGCCTTACACGATGCCGTGGGTGTTGATAATGTAGCGGCCTATACGCACTAAATGATTGTAAGAACTGAGTCCGCTAGTTTGTGGATGCAGTTCTTTCTTTTTGTCCTTTTTTACGTAATTTGGAAGGAATAAGGAGGGGGGCGTCGAAATAAGGGACGATCAACTTAAATGAGGACGTGGTTCTGTTGAGCAGCGCACATAAAGCGAAGCTATTCATAGGGTCATCTGCTGAAAGTGTTGAAGTAGCAGAGGCTTTGCAATCTAATCTCCATTTTTCATTTGATGTAACGGTTTGGAGTCAATTGCTTTTCCCTCCTTCACATACAACCTTGGCTCCACTTATTAAGCAGGCGAAGTCTAGTGATTTTGCTATCTTTGTCTTCCAACCTAATGATTTGACACTTTTGAGAGATTCATTGGTTAGCACAGTACGTGACAATGTTATTTTAGAATTGGGTCTATTTATTGGACAAATAGGTCTAGAACGGACGTATTTTCTTATTCCGGAAAAAGAAAAATTACATATAGCCTCCGATTTAATCGGCCTAACCCCACTTACTTATGATGCGAATCATTCCTCTGGGCTAATGGCTGGCCTAGGCCCGGCAACTTTCGTCGTGAAGCAAATGCTCAAAGAGTTAGGGCTGAGAGAGAAATGAAACCAAAGATATTTATAGGCTGCTCTCCTGCAAGTTCGCTGTGGGCCGAATTCTATCAAGCGCAGTTATCGTCTTCATCCGAGGTTACGGTTATTAATCAGGGTGTGCTTACGGCGTCCAATCATAAATTGAAAATGCTAAAAAAGCATATCGAAGAGACGGACTTTGCCCTACTTATTATCACGCATGCGGATTGTCATGATCCCTTGGTTTACGGGAATATACTCGTATTGATAGGGCTTTGTATCGGAGAATTGGGGCATAGCCGCACGTTCATTGTGATGTCTAAGAATTGTGAACTGCCTGAGTATCTGGAGGGTTACAACCCTCTGCGAATCGATGATCAGCAGGCCGTTTCGGGAGTTGCGGAGCTAGCAGGTCCTCACCTTTACCCGATTAAGCATAGTATCGGCGTTCATAAGAATCGGTTCAAGCTATCCGATATGAAGAAGAACGATGCAATACGCAGTTTTTTGTTCGACGCCTTGGATTCGCTTA
This sequence comes from Paenibacillus sp. V4I3, assembly GCF_030817215.1. Lineage (GTDB taxonomy): Bacteria > Bacillota > Bacilli > Paenibacillales > NBRC-103111 > Paenibacillus_E. Next base: position 5,967,725 of record NZ_JAUSZA010000001.1, on the reverse strand, counting down.
GTGTGTCCAGTGTGGATTATGACCGCGTATTGGATAAATTCCATAAGACATTTGATACCAATTGTGGTATAATTGAGCTTCAAGAAGTGACAGCGGCAACGCTCTTTGAACTTCTCGAAGATGGTGTTACCTTGCAGCAGTTTGGCCGTGCCGGTCAGGTTAGCAACAACCACAGCTTCAACGTCAATGACCCTACTAGCTATCTAGCCGAATGTTACCGGGGCAAGGATACGAACATCTACCTGGGGCAAGCCAAGGATAAAGAAGATGGCGAGTTTGAATACATTTACTGCATTAAGCTGCATCCGACGATTGTTTCATCCATACATTTCAAAACAAGGACGGATATTCCCGCGCGCAATCATCATCAAGTCATGATGGAGTTATCGGAAAGAAATGCGAAGCTCGTGTCTTCACTCAAATCCATTGTGAAAGGAAGGATTATTTATGCTGAAGCACATGAAGAAAGTTCGTAACCGACCAACCACAGACAATAAACATAAACCGAGTGATAAGACGCTGCTCAAATTATATAACGGTCCCACTGTTCTAAATAAAACAAGCGGGGTAACGATTGTGGCCAAAGGGTCATTTGATTTCGAATCCCTTGCGTAGCTGTAATAAGATAAACGTAAGAACCCCGTGAGGGGTTCTTTTTTTGCGTATAAGTGTAGGATGTCAATTTAGCTTTACTCGAGATTTCTGCTCACTTATAAGAAGTTATGTTAATAACCAGCTTTTTCGGACCTCAGACGTGGGGGAATTGTAAATAAACAAGGGTGTAGGCGCGAGAGAACTATCCAAAGGGAACTTCCCTTTCAAGAGTCGAGAGGTGATTTTGAAGGAAACAAGCTTTATCTGCAGTACCCGTGTATGGATTGACAGAAGAACCTGAGAAGCGTCTCAGGTTTATTTGCGCTTCATTTTCCCTCTATCAGAAAAATTCTAGCGTTTTGGGTTCTATCGAAGGAGCTCGTTTCATAGATTGAAGTAAGATAGATTAGGAGGAATCAAACTATGAAATGGACATCAGCTACTTTGAATCTCAGCCATGTTCGGAAAACGTTTCAGAGCGCAAGTTCCGTCGGAAAAACATTTTTTATACTCAGTTTCGGCACTTTAGCTTTATTTGTTCTTATTGGCGTAGGCGGCTTCTTACAAAATAGAGTCATGACGACCTCGCCAGTTTCATCAATGAAGAGCTTAGCTGCTTCCGTCACGAATCAATTTTTTATCGATATGCTGGGCATGGAAGTGCCTCATCTACATAAAGATCAGAAGAAATTTACATTTTCTCAGCATAATGTGTTTCATTTCGCTTTTCAGTTCATGACGGACATTAATCCAAGCGATCCCAAGAGTCTCGTGGCTAGTGAAGTTCCTGGTATGGATGCGAATAAAACGACGGTCTTGGTAAAAGGGACAGAAACGAATCCCAGTGATCCTATTGATTACAGTCCAAACTCCCAGTATCTAGAGGCAGAGGCGAAGAATCCTCAGCTTTCTCCATCACCAGAACCCTCACCTGTGGGTGGTGCAGCCCCGATTACAAACGCAACTGGACAACCGCCAAGAACTGCGGGTGATAATATAGCTTTCATTTATCAAACACATAGCAATGAGTCTTTTTTGCCGGAGTTAAGAGGTGTTACGGATCCTGACAAGGCTTATAGCGATAAGGTGAATATCATTTCCGTAGGTCAAAGATTAGCGCAAAATTTGGAGAAGGACGGTATCGGTGCCGTACATTCCAAGACGGTCTATCCAAGTACAGTCAAAAACTTCGAATATCCGTACTCCTACAAATATTCCTTGAAAACGTTGCAGGAAGCTGCTGTTTCACATCCGGATTTGCAATATTATTTCGATATTCATAGGGATTCTGCTGCACGCAATAAAACGACCGCAACCTTCGACGGCAAAGATTATGCCCAGGTGTATTTCATCATCGGCGGTAAAAATCCGAATTGGAAAAAGAATGAGGAGTTCGCGAGCAAGATTCATCAAGCGTTAGAAGCCAAGCATCCCGGCATATCCAAAGGAATTCATGCAAAAGAAGCCAGTGAAGGCAACGGATTATATAATCAGAACTTTTCGCCTAATAATATATTGATTGAAGTCGGCGGTCCGTACAATTCACTCGAAGAGTGCTATCGAACAACAGATTGGTTGGCAGAAGCTATTTCAGAGGTGATTTTGAACGCGAAGAAAGTGGATGCACCGGTTGTTACCCCTAAGCAATCGTAGAATAGTTTGCGAACGAAAACTCTAAGCATATGCTTTCGAAGCCAGTTTTGCTAAAGCAAAACTTAGTTAATGCTTACGATGCCAGTTTTCTTACGAAAACTCTAAGGAGGAACTCAAAATGAGGCTGAGGCATTTTTATATCAAAGTAGGCTTGTTTGGACTCTTGCTGTTGTTCTGTATTTTATTCGGAGTCAGCTTGGCGTCGAGCGGTATGGAACGCATTCAAGGACCTCAGCCATCCTCTAAAACTGCACAAGAGTCCGCTGTGAAGACGCCACCAGGGAAAGTGACCACTGTCAAAGCGTCACCAACTGGGGCGGCCAAAGGAGACGCAGCAGCGAAAGCTAAGACTGCCGCGAAACCAGAGGCTGAAAAGAAGTCGGAACCGGTTGCTGATCACGATAATTCATTGAATCATGTCGGGAATAAATTAGGGGACTTTTTGCAGATTGCATCGCATCATGGGATTAAGTTATTCGTGTCCTTGTTTGATGCTATCTTAGGGAAAGGTTAGGGGTACATTGCTGCAACTTCCCACAACTGCTATAATGAAAATTATTTGCATGTAGTGGGGGTTAGTCTTTAGCATGACGGACATTCGAGAAAGACAACAAAGAATTCGCAACTTTTCAATTATTGCTCATATCGATCATGGCAAGTCAACACTTGCCGACCGCATACTGGAATATACGGGCGCGCTATCATCGCGTGAGATGCAGGAGCAAGTGCTGGACCAGATGGATTTGGAGCGGGAACGCGGAATTACGATTAAACTTCAGGCGGTTAGATTGGCTTATCGTGCTGACAACGGCGTCGATTATATTCTTAATTTAATTGATACACCGGGACATGTAGATTTTACATATGAGGTTTCCCGAAGCCTTGCCGCTTGTGAAGGTGCGCTGCTGGTTGTAGACGCTGCACAAGGTATCGAAGCGCAAACGCTGGCTAACGTGTACCTGGCATTGGAAAATAATTTAGAAATTTTACCTGTTATCAATAAAATCGATCTACCTAGTGCTGATCCTGACAAAGTGAAGCAGGAAATCGAGGACGTTATCGGACTAGATGCCAGCGAGGCTGTTCATGCTTCCGCGAAAGCCGGTATTGGGATTAAAGAGATCATCGAGCAAATTTGTGAGAAAGTGCCGGCTCCGCAAGGAAATCCGGACAATCCGCTGAAAGCATTGATCTTCGATTCCCATTACGATAGCTACAAAGGTGTTATCGTTTATGTGCGTGTCGTTGATGGTTCGATTAAAGCGGGCTCCAAAATCAAAATGATGGCCACGAACAAGGTGTTTGAAGTTATTGAAGTCGGGGCTTTCAAACCGAGAATGGCATCCGTTCCTTCCCTTGAAGTCGGAGATGTTGGATTCGTTGTAGCCGGTATCAAAAATGTAGGAGATACACGAGTCGGGGACACGGTCACGGAAGCAGATCGCCCGGCGCCTGAAGCACTGCCAGGCTACCGCCGGATCAACCCGATGGTGTTCTGCGGACTGTATCCGATCGAAACAACGGATTACAACGATCTGCGCGAAGCTTTGCAGAAGCTGGAGCTGAATGATGCTTCTCTACGTTTTGAACCGGAAACATCTACAGCTTTAGGTTTTGGCTTCCGCTGCGGATTCTTAGGTCTGCTGCACATGGAAATTATTCAGGAGCGGATTGAGCGTGAGTTCAATATTCCGTTAATTACGACGGCGCCAAGCGTTATATATCGCATCACATTAACGAATGGCGATGTAATGGAAATCGATAATCCATCGAACTATCCAGATCCACAGCGAATTGACTTCGTTGAAGAGCCTTATGTCAAAGCATCGGTTATTGTTCCGAATGATTACGTGGGAACGATTATGGAGCTTTGCCAAGGCAAACGCGGTGAATATATGAACATGGAGTACCTGGATACTAATCGTGTGACACTAACGTACGAAATTCCATTATCCGAGATCGTATATGATTTCTTCGATATGTTGAAGTCAAGAACAAAAGGCTATGCTTCATTTGACTATGAAATATCTGGCTACAAGAAATCGAATCTTGTGAAAATGGACATTCTTTTGAATGCTGAGCAAGTGGATGCTCTCTCCTTCATCGTTCACCGTGATACCGCGTATCATCGTGGTAAAATCATTTGCGATAAGCTGAAGGAACTGATTCCGCGGCAAATGTTTGAAGTGCCGATTCAAGCGGCGATTGGACAAAAGATCGTAGCGCGTGAGACGGTTAAAGCGATGCGTAAAAACGTACTCGCCAAATGTTACGGCGGTGACATTTCAAGGAAACGTAAGCTCCTTGATAAGCAAAAAGAAGGTAAGAAACGCATGAAGCAAGTCGGCAGTGTAGAAGTGCCGCAAGAAGCGTTCATGGCTGTTCTTAAAATCGACGAATAGATTGAAATGAAATCGAAGAATAGATTGAAATGAATGAGAAGCTGGGGTGGCAGAGTAACTCTGCCCCTTGGCTTTTTCTTAATAGAAAGGAAATACCCCTATGTTAGTAACCTATACGGCCCCAACAGCTGTGTATATTCATATCCCTTTTTGCACAAACAAATGCCATTATTGCGATTTCAACTCTTATGTACTCAAAGGCCAACCCGTTATGGAGTATCTGGATGCACTTGAGCGCGAGATGGAACTTACGGTTAGGAATAACCCACCGGTTAAGGTGGAAACGATTTTCGTAGGCGGGGGAACACCAACTGTACTGCTTCCTGATCAAATGGAGCGGTTTCTGCGCATGGTTCGTACGTATTTCCCAGCAGACAGCACGGAAGTCGAGTTTTCGATGGAAGCAAACCCAGGTACGACGGATGAAGATAAGCTGGCTGTTATGAAAGAAGGCGGCGTCAATCGAATCAGTTTCGGTGTGCAATCTTTCAATAATGATTTGCTTGCCGCGATTGGGCGTATTCATAATACAGATGACGTTCATAGAAGCATCGCGAATGCCAAAAAGCTAGGTTTCGATAACCTCTCCATTGACTTGATGTTCGGACTTCCCAAACAAACCGTGGATATCATGCAAGCTACCTTAGATGAGGCCTTATCTCTGGATCTGCAGCATTACTCCATCTATAGCCTGAAAGTAGAAGAGAACACGTTGTTTCACACATTGTTCAATAAGAATCAACTGCCTCTTCCAAGTGAAGATGAGGAAGTCGATATGTACGAACTCATCATGAGGAGGTTAGAGACAGCGGGTTATAAGCAATATGAAATCAGCAACTTCGCTAAACCGGGTCGAGAGAGCAGACACAACTCAATGTACTGGCGGAATCGTTCCTACTATGGACTTGGTGCAGGGGCTCATGGGTATATGAATGGCCAGCGTCATGTGAACGTGAAGGGAATTCAACCTTATATCGATGCTGCAAAGGTAGGCTTGCCGATCATGGAACAATTTGAGGTAACTCGGCAGGAAGCTATGGAAGACTTCATGATGGTTGGTTTGCGATTGCTGGAAGGTGTACGGAACGCGGATTTCATCGATCAATTCGGAATCACCATCGAATCACAATTCGGGGAAACCTTGAATGGCTGGCTGCGAAAACAGCTGCTTGAACAAACGCCGGATGGGTATCGATTGTCCAAACATGGCATCCTGCTTGGCAACGAAGTCTTTGCTTCGTTCCTTGCCTAGGCGGGTAACATAGAGAGACCTGTTTTGATGCAAAAAACTCTTGTGCAAATATACGGTTTATTGTATATTTATACATGAATCCACAAGCGAATCAGCGGCAAAGCCGTAGTGGCGCTAGCGTGGGTTTTATGCATTTTGTTGCGATTGGTGGGATGACAGTGAATCTATCAACTACAGTGTCCGTTAGAAAAGCTTCGATAAGTGATATTGAGAAGCTGCATGATATTATACAAGGCTATGCCAAGCAGGGGATTATGCTGCCACGGAGCAAAGAGATGCTGGAGGAGCAGATCGACACTTTCGTTGTCGCTGAATCGGATGGCTTGCTAATTGGCTGCGGCTCCCTTACACAACTTGGGCCTGATCTTGTTGAGATTCGCTCACTTGGGATGACCCAAGGCTACAAGGGGCAAGGAATCGGCGGAAAACTTGTGAACTTCTTAGTTGAAGAGGCAAGGAGCCAAGGAATTATTAAAGTGATGGCGCTCACGTATGAAGTAGCTTTTTTTCAAAAAAACGGCTTTACCCTCGTGCCCAAAGAGATTTTCCCAGAGAAGGTTTGGAAAGATTGTATGCATTGCAAAAAACAGTATTGCTGCGACGAAATCGCCGTACTTAAACGTTTGGATTGACTTGACAACAGACCTTAGGGTCTGTTATTTTTGTATTAGGATTTAGCACTCACTAAATACGAGTGCTAACGAAAGTGGCAAATAGTGATTTGTGAAGAGGAGGGGTACCTTATGTTGACGGAGCGTCAGCGCATGATTTTAAGTGCTATCATTGATGATTATGTTCGTTCAGCAGAGCCAATTGGTTCGCGAAGTATTTCGAAGCGGGGCAATGTCGGATTCAGTCCGGCGACGATCCGTAACGAGATGTCTGATCTCGAAGAAATGGGTTATTTGGAGCAGCCCCATACGTCCGCAGGTCGTATACCCTCGCACAAAGGTTATCGCTATTATGTCGATCATATTCTTCAACACGGTACTTTGCATAATAACGATTTGGACTCCATGAAGGGTGCTTTTGCCGAACGCATTCAAGAGATGGAAGGTGTGATCCAGCATGTTGCGGGAATGCTCTCCAGTCTTACGAATTATACATCGATCGTGCTTGGCCCTGAGGTATTCAGTACAACGCTGAAACACCTACAGATTATCCCACTTACAGAGACGACAGCCGTTGCCATTATTGTTATGAACACGGGTCATGTGGAGAATAAAACAGTTTCCATTCCTGAAGGCATACGGATGTCTGAGATCGAGAAGGTCGTTAATATTCTGAATGCAAAGCTTAAAAATGTACCGTTGATAGAGTTTAAATCCAGGCTTTATAATGAAATTTCGAGCGAGTTAAGCAAATATGTGAACGGGTATCAAGAGCTTCTTGCGGTTGTGGAAAGTGTACTTCAAAGTAATGAGAAGGATCGCGTCTTCCTAAGCGGTATGACGAATATGCTGACTCAACCCGAGTTCAAAGATGTTGACAAAGTCAAGAGCATTTTTGATTTATTGGAAGAAGCACCAACCCTTATCAAATTGTTTACATCGTCAAATGAAGGCATTGAGATTAAAATTGGTGCTGAAAATAGTATTGAAGCTATCAATAATTGCAGCTTAATAACGGCTTCCTATTCAATCGGTGATAAGCCTCTTGGAACGATAGGGATTTTGGGTCCTACCCGAATGGAATACGGCAGGGTCATTAGCTTAATGGAGCATTTGTCGAAGCATCTTGAAGTCGTCCTTGGGCGTTGGTATGGCAAATGAGCGGAATGAAAACAGTTCATAGCGAGGGAGAGGAACGTTACTCTACGCTGGTCAACAATGCTGCCGCTGTAAGAGCGATTTGTTCTGCAGTCGAGGGGACACTTGGACCCAAAGGTCTCGATACCATGTTAGTTGGTGGGCAGGGTGAAGTCATTATTACCAATGATGGTGTAACAATTTTGGAAAAAATGGACGTCACCCATCCCGCGGCCAGGTTGATGATTCAGGTCGCACGCAGCCAGCAGCGCCAAATCGGCGACGGTACAACGACGGCAACGGTTCTTGCCGGAGCTTTGGTGCAAGAAGGCGTCGCTCAGGTGACGCGCGGTGTACCGGTCGCGAAAGTCGTCAGCGGAATGCTGCAAGGCATCGAGCTGGCGGTAAAAAGCTTACAAAGCCGAAGCCGCGCGATTGTCGGTTTAGGTGATAGCGCGCTGAAGCGCATTGCTATCACAGCCGGTAGGGAGCAAGCGGACATCGCAAAGCTCATCGTTCAGGCAGCCGAAGCGGTCGGTGAGGCGAAGCTCCGCGAAGACGGCTACCGCTTCGCAGACAGCGTGCTCGCCCACGAAGAGGCGAGCAGCGAGGTATGGACCGGCATTCTGCTGAACCAGAAGCCGATGAACCTGCATCTCGAGCACGAGCTGCGCGATGCTCGAATCCTCGTGCTGCATGATGCTCTGGAGCCTGAGACGGTCAGCGAAGAAGCGCTGGTCACCGAGGCAGGCTTCCAGCGCTACATGCAGCTGCGGGAGCAGTTCCGCAGCAGCCTAAGCTCGCTGCTGGAACTTGGCGTCGGTCTGATTGCATCAGACCGCGGGGTTGACCCAGAGGCGGAGCAGTTCTGCTCCGACCATGGCATTATCGTGCTGCAGCGGCTGTCCCGCAGGGACATGCAGCTGCTGAGCGAGCACACCGGCGCTAGGCCGGTGCGGCGCACAGCGCTGCGCAAGAGCGCGCCGGAGCTCGGCGCCGCCCTCGGGCACGCGGGCTATGCCGCGTACGACGAGCGGCTGGAGCGCGTGCGCGTAGCGCGCGGTCACGGTGAGCAGCACGTGACCGTGATCGTCGGCGCCGCGACACGCGAAGCGGCGCACGAGCGCTCGCGCATCGCGAAGGACGCTGCGTCAGCGGTTCAAGCCGCTGTGCGCGGCGGGTACTTGCCCGGAGGCGGCGCCGCGGAGATGGCGGTCGCCCATGATCTCGAGCGCGTCCGTGAGACGATGAAGGGCATGGAAGGCTTCGGTGTTGCCGCTGTCGCAGGGGCACTTCGCAAGCCAGTGGCCCAGATTGTCGTCAATGCGGGCTACAATCCGCTCGAGAAGGTTGAAGAGCTGAAAGCCGCGCAGATTGCGCTGGAAACCGACAGTCTCGGTATCGATTGCGATACCGGACAAGTAACTGACTTCTTAGAAGCAGGTATTGTGGATCCAGCTGATGTGAAAATTCACGCTCTGCAAGCGGCTGGAGAAGTTGCTGCCGCTGTGCTGCGCATTCATACGGTTATTAAGATGAAACAGCCTTTTGAAGAGGCCTAAAGATGGGCAAACTGACGTCAGAGAGAGTATGATGTATTATGTTTAGGAGGTGAAGGACAATTGAGTACTGGAGAAAACAAAACAGCCGAGCAAGACGTGAACACTACATACGCAGCCGAAGGCGAGCAAGCCGCTGAACAACAAGAAGCGGTGAGCCAAGATTCGCAAGCGGAGGTTTCTGAGGAAACCAAAGAAGTTAGCGAGTTGGATACGGCGCGTATGCAAGCAGAAGAAAACTATCAGCGTTTATTACGCGTTCAAGCGGACTTCGACAACTTCCGCCGCCGCGCTAGAGCGGAGAAGGAAGATTTCGCGAAATACGCTTCGCTTAAATTGATTGAACAGCTTTTACCGATTGTAGATAACTTCGATCGCGCGCTGTCTTCAAGCAAAGAGACGAAGGATTTCGACGCTTTGGTGAAAGGTTTGGATATGACGTACCGCGGCATTGATCAACTGCTAACAGCAGAAGGGCTTAAACCGATCGATTCCGTAGGTCAACCGTTCAATCCGGAATTCCACCAAGCGGTTATGCAGGTTGAATCCGAAGAGCACGAAGAAGGTATCGTGGTAGAAGAACTGCAAAAAGGCTATATCCTCAAAGATAAAGTCATCCGACCTGCCATGGTCAAAGTTAGCGTGTAAGAGATCTTATTTTTTCTCAACATTCAAATAAACGAAATGTTCCATAGGAGCAAAAGGAGGCAGCTTTACATGAGTAAAGTAATTGGTATTGACTTAGGTACAACAAATTCTTGCGTTGCCGTAATGGAAGGCGGCGAAGCCGTCGTAATTCCTAACCCGGAGGGTAACCGTACAACCCCTTCCGTTGTTGGTTTCAAGAAAGATGGCGAGCGTGTAGTTGGTGAAACAGCAAAGCGTCAAGCAATCACAAACCCAGACAAAACAATTAGCTCCATCAAGCGTCACATCGGTACTAACCACAAAGAACACATCGATGGCAAAGATTACACACCACAAGAAATCTCAGCTATTATTCTGCAAAAGCTGAAAGCTGATGCTGAAGCTTACCTTGGTCAAACCGTAACTCAAGCCGTTATTACGGTTCCTGCTTATTTCAATGACAGCCAACGTCAAGCTACAAAAGATGCTGGTAAAATTGCTGGTCTTGAAGTTCTTCGTATCGTCAATGAACCAACTGCAGCAGCACTAGCTTACGGTTTGGAAAAAACAGAAGATCAAACGATTCTCGTTTATGACCTTGGTGGCGGTACATTTGACGTATCCATCCTTGAATTAGGCGATGGTTTCTTTGAAGTTAAAGCAACAAGTGGAGACAACAAGCTTGGCGGCGACGACTTCGACCAAGTCATCATCGATTACCTCGTAGCTGAATTCAAAAAAGAGCAAGGCATCGACCTTTCCAAAGATAAAGCAGCGGTACAACGTTTGAAAGATGCAGCTGAAAAAGCGAAAAAAGAGCTTTCCGGCGTTCTGACAACAACCGTTTCCCTGCCGTTCATTACAGTAGCTGACGGCGTTCCTCAGCATTTGGAGTTGAACCTAACTCGTGCGAAGTTCGAAGAGATTTCCGCTAGTCTTGTTGAAAGAACACTTGGACCAACTCGTCAAGCACTGCAGGATTCCGGTTTGTCCACTAGCCAAATCGATAAAGTAGTTCTTGTTGGTGGATCCACACGTATCCCAGCGGTTGTTGAAGCGATCAAAAAATTAACTGGAAAAGAGCCTCACAAAGGCGTTAATCCAGATGAAGTTGTTGCCCTTGGTGCAGCTGTTCAAGCTGGTGTATTGACAGGTGAAGTGAAAGACGTCGTTCTTCTTGACGTAACACCACTTTCTCTTGGTATCGAAACAGCTGGCGGTGTGTTCACGAAAATGATCGACCGCAACACAACGATCCCTACAACGAAATCACAAGTGTACTCCACTTATGCAGATAACCAAACTAGCGTTGAGATTCACGTGCTTCAAGGTGAGCGTTCGATGGCTAGCGGGAACAAAACACTAGGCCGTTTCATGCTTGGTGATATTCCTCCAGCTCCGCGTGGCGTTCCACAAATCGAAGTTAGCTTCGATATCGATGCGAACGGTATCGTTAACGTGTCTGCACTCGACAAAGGAACTGGCAAAAGCCAAAAAATCACGATCACTTCTTCCAGCGGCTTAAGCGATGCAGAAGTTGAACAAATGGTGAAAGATGCGGAAGCTCATGCTGAGGAAGACCGTATCCGTAAAGAGCTTGTAGAAGCTCGCAACGAAGCGGATCAACTCGTATATTCCGTTGACAAAACGATCAAAGATCTTGGCGATAAAGTAGACCAAGGCGAGATCGACAAAGCGAACGCTGCAAAAGAGAAAGTAACAGCTGCACTAGCTGGTAATGAACTCGAAGCGATCAAAAAAGCAACAGAAGAGTTGACAGAAGTCATTCAACAACTTTCCGTGAAGCTGTATGAGCAAGCTGCTGGGGCACAAGGTGCTGAAGGCGATGCTGGTGCTGGCGAAGCCCCTAAAGGCAGAGAAAATGTTGTCGACGCTGACTACGAAGTTGTTGACGAACCCAAAAAATAATCATATCCTATTGAGATGAAGTTTAAAAAGTTGACTTTGAAAGCCATTTTTTAAACACTTATTTGAATGAAAACGTATGAGTCAAAGCCAACAGGAGTTTCTCCGTGGCTTTGACTTTCCGTTTGTAGTCTTGAACATGGGAGTGGAACAATGAGTAAACGTGATTATTATGAGGTGCTTGGGCTAGGCAAAGATGCATCGCAAGATGATATCAAGAAGGCTTACCGTAAAATGGCACGTCAGTATCACCCTGACGTGAACAAAGCCGCAGATGCGGAAGATAAATTCAAAGAAGCGAAAGACGCTTATGATGTACTCAGCGATGATCAGAAAAAAGCTCAGTATGACCGCTTCGGTCATGTTGATCCTAATCAGGGCATGGGTGGCCAAGACTTCAGCGGCGGCTTTGGGGATATTTTTGATATGTTCTTTGGCGGTGGCGGCGGTGGAAACCGTCGTAACCCGAATGCTCCGCAGCGTGGAAATGATTTGCAATACACAATGACGGTTGAGTTCAAAGAAGCGATTTTCGGGAAAGAAACCGATATCCATATTCCTCGAACTGAAAATTGTGATACGTGTAACGGATCCGGTGCTAAGCCAGGTACGAAGCCAGAAACTTGCGGCGGTTGTCACGGCAGCGGTCAGCAGGAAGTGGTACAGAATACGGCGTTTGGCCGTATTGTTAACCGTCGTGTCTGTACGACGTGTAATGGCCAAGGGAAGATCATCAAAGAAAAATGCGGAACGTGTCATGGCGCTGGTAAGGTGAAAAAACAGCGTACCATCCACATCAAGATTCCTGCTGGTGTTGATGATGGCGCACAACTGCGTGTATCCGGCGAAGGTGAAGGCGGAACTCGTGGAGGTCCTGCGGGCGATCTTTACGTCGTTATTCGTGTGAAAACACACGAATTCTTCGAACGTGAAGGCAATGACGTCTATTGTGAAGTTCCATTAACCTTCATGCAGGCAGCGTTAGGTGATGAGATCGAGATTCCAACGCTCACTGAAAAGGTTAAGCTCAAAATTCCTGCTGGTACCCAAACCGATACGTATTTCCGCTTAAAAGGTAAAGGGGTTCCTCACCTTCGCGGCTTCGGTCAAGGTGATCAGCACGTGAAAGTCATTGTAATGACGCCAACGAATCTGACCGAAGATCAAAAGGATTTACTCCGTCAGTTCGGTAAACAAAGCGGGGAAAATACTTCTGAGCAAAATCAATCGATATTTGAACGTATGAAAAGAGCCTTCTTAGGCGATTAATAGCCATCGAGAAGTATGAAACACCCCACAGAGCTTTCACAGAGATTAATCTGTTGAAAGTTTCATGTGGGGTGTTTTTTTTATTTATTCCTTCATTTACAAAATATTTAAATGAGCAAAACACTGTGTTGATGTTCACAACGTAAGCTTGTCTTAGAAGTCTAATAAATTTCTAAGGGAGTTGTACATATCAATGGAAAAAAATATTGACCGCCGTACGTTCTTATCTTACCTCGGTACCGGAGCTGCCGCATTAGCAGCAGCATCTGCAGGACTAGGTACTCTCGAAGGCAAAGCATCCGCTATGTCGCCAACTGCAGACCACTTGTTTGGTTTCGGGACCAACAAAGTAAGCGGTTATTTCGAACCGATTGCGGCATCTAAAGAAGATAAACTGATATTGCCGAAGGGCTACAAATACGATGTAGTTGCAGCATTCGACGATGTGATTAACAGTGCAGGAGATAAGTTTGGTCAATGCGCAGATTATAATGCCTTTTTCCCGATCAACGGATCGAATACACGCGGGTTGTTGGCAACAAATCATGAATACTCCCTCATTTTCTCAGTAGGCCCGGTAAAAGACGGTAAGCTTACGAAAGAACAAATTGAAAAAGATCTTTATTATCAAGGAATGTCCGTCATTGAAGTATTCCAAGATGAGACCGGCACATGGAAAATGGACAAGACTTCTAAATATGCGCGTCGAATTAACGGTTTCACTAAATTTGAACTTACTGGTCCTGCCAAAGGTATTGCGGCATTAAATAACGCAAACACAGTACAAGGGACCTTTGCCAACTGCTCCGGCGGAGTTACTTTATGGAATACGGTTTTGTCTTGTGAAGAAAACTTCACTGAAACTGCTGAATCAGCTGGATTGCCTCAAACGCACTATGGCTGGGTTATCGAAGTGGATCCATTCGACGGTACGTTCTTGAAGAAACATACGGCATTAGGTAGATTCAACCATGAAAACACCGCTATGGGAATTGCTAAAGACGGACGTGTTGTTGTTTATATGGGAGATGACAAGAAAGACGCTTGTGTGTACAAGTTTATTTCCAAATACAAATATGAAGCAGCATTGGGTCGCGGTAATTCCGCTTTGTTATCTGAAGGTACCTTATATGTGGCTAACTTGAAATCCGGCAAATGGATTCCAGTGACGATCGAAGCTGTTACTAAAGCTTTGGCCAATGAGAAGTTCAAAAATCCGGCTGGTATAAGCGGCAAAAGGGAAGATTTGCAAAAGAAATTCCAAAACCAAGGTGATGTTGTTACATACTGTCATGAGGCTGCTCTTATTCTTGGTGGCATGCCTACGGATCGGCCGGAAGATATCGAGATCTCACCATTCGATAACACCGTATTTATCTGCCATACGAACAATGATGCCCACGGTAATATTCATGGTCATATCACACGAATTTTTGAGAAGGATAATGATCTTGGAGCAACAGATTTTGATTTTGAGATATTTGCAGCTGGAGGCCGCCAATCCGGCTTCAGCTCACCTGACAATCTAGCATTCGATTCAAATGCAAATTTATGGGTTGTTACAGACATTTCCTCAAGCAGCCATAATAAAGGCGTGTTCTCATCATTTATGAACAATGGATTATTCGTTATCCCAACCAAAGGTCCAAGCAAGGGTGTTGCCTTGCAGTTTGCCTCAGGACCTGCAGAAAGTGAAATGACAGGCCCATTCTTTACGCCGAATGAACAAACGTTGTTCCTTTCCATCCAGCATCCAGGTGAATTGACTACTGATTTGGCTAAGCCTACAAGCATGTGGCCACACCGTTCAGGTGATACAATACCTCGCTGTGGCGTAGTTGCAATCAGCGGATTCAAACTTGGTTAGTGCATGTAGTAGGTAAGCAGTCCAAAAACGAAATTGTAAAATCCCCACTGCATGGTGGGGATCTTCATCTAATCAGTAGCTATCTACTTAAAAGGAGATCATTCATATGCCATTCGGAAATATCGGTGTAGGCGGACTTATTGTTATTCTGGTCATTGCTCTTATTGTTTTTGGACCTTCCAAATTGCCTGAGCTAGGACGTGCTTTCGGTCGTACGTTAAGTGAATTTAAGAACGGAACTCGCGAACTGTTAAACGGAGATAAGGAAGAAAAAGAAGAACAGAAGAAAGTAGAAGATTTGAAGCCGCATGTAGCTGCAGCTGATAAAAATTAAACAATGTTAAGCGCGGTGAACACTTCCATTAAGCAAGGATCCGTTGTCTTACATCTAGAGGAAATGCGCAAAAGAATTATTATTACGCTTGTCGCCTTTTTTATTTCGTTTTGCGTCGCTTTTGTTTATGTTCAAGACGTATATCGTTGGCTAGTACGTGATGTAGAAGGTAAGCTTACGATACTCGCTCCGTCCGATGTCATTTGGGTATATTTCATGCTTAGCGGTGTTTTGGCTATAGCTATTACGATGCCCATTTTAGCATGGCAAGCTTGGCTCTTTGTAAAGCCTGCGCTTCGTGCTCATGAATATAAGGCGACCCTTGCTTTTATACCAGCTTTAGCTTTGCTGTTTATAATCGGGGTTTGCTTCGGTTACTTTATCATCTATCCGATGGTATATTCCTTTTTGGAAGGGATGGCCGGAAACTTCGAAACGATGTATACGGCTGAGAAATACTTTACGTTCATGGTGAATATGACGGTGCCGTTCGGTGTTTTATTTGAAATGCCGGTAGTCGTGATGTTCCTGACGCAAATTGGTGTGCTTTCACCGAAAAGAATGGCTAAAATGCGCAAACTAGCTTATTTTGTGTTGGCGGTTACCGCTGTAACCATAACGCCACCCGATATCATCTCGGACATTCTAGTCATCATTCCCCTATTCTTGTTGTATGAAATCAGCGTGACCCTTTCCAAATTGATTTATAAAAGGCAGCAAAAATGAATAAGATATCTGAATGTTGTATAAAAGATGACCGTCTGCGAGAGAGGCGGTCATCTTCTTTTTGTGGCATAAAAAAATCATGCTTTGGCACAATAAAAAATGGATGAAAATTCAACGGTGTTTAAAGGAGGTTTACAAATGAATCAGAAACAAAACCAGGATGAGCAAAGCAAGTTGCCTGTGGCAAAAAACGAGGATGTTGAGTTCGCAGCAGAAGTAGCTGATGCCGATGATTTCGAGGCGGCTGAGAGAGCGCAAGCAGCGGATTACAGACAGGAAGAACAGTAATGGCGGAGAAAAGTATTCTCGCCTATTTTCATTCACCGGAGCAAGCAGAGGGAGCAGCTTCCAAGCTGAAAGCACTGCGTGCTATTGACGTTCAGGTAGATCGATTCGGCAGATATGCAGGCAGTGGATTGCAATCCGTGATGAATCCCTATGCGGGGGACTTCGGAAGCTTGGGTTCGTTAACCCAGGCGGCAGATGTATCTACACCAGATGAAGGAATCTTGATTGCGGCAGATCCAGCGGCAAGCGGTTTAAGCGACGGTGGAGGTGGCGGTGTAACGGGAATTGACATTATACTGGCTGTCGTCATCGACGATGCTGTCTATGAGCAGGCGGTACGTGTCATTCAAAGCGCAGGCGGAACTATGTAAGTTCAAAAAAAGCATCTAATCAAAAGGCTATTGCCTGTATGATTAGATGCTTTTCATATATAAAGTGTTTATTGCCCGCTCATGACTTGAACAAGTTGCTCTGGACGGTCCGTAATAATACTGGATACACCGAGTGCAAGCATCTGCTTCATGATAGACGGTTGATTGACCGTCCATACATAGACTTCCTTCTGATGTGTCTCGGCAAGCTTCATGAATGATTCAGTTACGAGGGGATAGGCTGCAGAAATAACATCGTAATCAGAACTCCCCATGATGGCGTCAATGTTTTCCGTGTTCTGCCCCACAATAAGACCGGTCTTAATCTGAGGATTGAGCTTTTTCACGTTATAAAGCAGCTTTGCATCAAATGATGTCACCGTGCATTCCTTTTCAAAGCTGTGTGCTTGGATAATATCGACTGTTTTTTCAGCGAGCAGCTTACTATGGCCGTTATTTTTCATTTCGATATTCAGCTTTATATGACCTTTGGCTAAACCTATGACTTCATCCAGCGTTGGCACGTGCTCATCTAGAAAATCCGAACTAAACCAGTTGCCTGCGCTTGCCTCTTTTAACTCCGATGAGGTTACTTCCCACATGTATTTATTAATTCCCGTCGTACGGAGGGCATTGTCATCGTGCATAACCATGACGACTCCGTCAGCTGACTCTTGGACATCCAGTTCAGCAATACCTGCCCGATCGATGATGGCTTGACGAAAGGAGCGGAGCGTATTCTCGGGCGTGACTGCGGAACTGCCGCGATGTGCGGTAACTTGGCTATAGTTATCCGCAAGCAAGGGTGTTGTTGTGAATGGGGCTACCAACTCAACGGATAGGAAAACAAGCAAGAATAAGAGTGTTTTGAACATGGGAAGACTCCGTTCTAAGGATTAATAATGTCGGACTTGGGGATAAGTTCAGTCTACTTTTCAATCTATCATGAAGGTATTAGGAAGTTGTTAGGAAGAGGAATAATATTAGAGCGCTTACAAGTTGTACGCCATTTTACCCAAGAAGAGAAGTGTAGTACAATAATCAGTGTGAAAATAGCCCAAATAGCCGATTAGGGCTTGGTTTATTTGTAAGTGATAACCGACAGGAGGAGCAATACCGATGCTTTGGCAGGAATTAACTGTACATACGACAGAAGAAGCAATAGAAATGATTACGAACTTTGTTCATGAACTGGGCGCCGGGGGCGTTTCCATTGAAGAATCAGGGACCTTAAACAAAGAGAGAGATACCTCGTTTGGTCAATTGTACGAAACACCTTTTAACGATATCCCAGAGGGAAGAGCCGTCATTAAAGGTTACTTCTACCATGGCACAGATATGGAACCTATCATGGCTAACCTGAAGGAATCTGTTGAGCAGCTTAAAGAATTCGATATCGATACTGGAAATCCTACATTTGAGTTAATAGAAGTTGACGATGAGGATTGGGCGCATGCTTGGAAGCAGTATTTTAAACCTATTCGCGTGTCTGACCGTTTGACGATTAAACCAACATGGGAAGAGTATACGGCTTCGCCTGATGAATTGATCTTGGAGCTTGATCCCGGGATGGCTTTCGGTACAGGTACACATGCGACAACATCTCTTTGTTTAAAAACACTGGAGAAGGTGCTCCAGCCAGGAGACGACGTCATTGATGTGGGAACTGGTTCCGGTATTCTTTCGATTGCAGCTGCGAAGCTAGGTGCGAAGCATGTACTTGCTGTTGACTTGGATCCGGTAGCTGTGACGAGTGCGCTTGATAATACAAAACAGAATCAGCTCGAAGATAAGATTACTGTCAAACTTAGTGATTTACTCGGAGTACTGAAAGAAAGCGAGACCGAAGATGCTGCGCAGCTGGGTGTCACAATTCCTGTACAGCTGGTTGTTGCGAATATTTTGGCTGAAGTCATTGTTCTTTTCGTAGATGATGTGTATGAAGTCTTGCAGCAAGGTGGTTACTATATCACCTCAGGGATTATTACAAACAAAGAAGCTGATGTCGAAAAAGCACTAATTGCAGCCAAATTTACGATCGTAGAGAAAAACTATGATTCGAATTGGGTAGTGATTGTAGCTAGAAAGCTGTAGGTGTCCATACATGGGAGGATTATTGTTTTATGACTGGAGTACATTGCCGTTTGTTATTCTAGTGCTCGTTCTTTCGTTTACCATTCATGAATTTGCTCATGCGTATAGCGCCTATAAATTAGGAGATTCTACGGCTTATCAGTTCGGCAGAGTTTCCTTAAATCCGATGGTCCATCTAGACTTGTTCGGTACGATTATGCTTTTGATTGCTGGTTTTGGTTGGGCGAAGCCTGTACCAGTGAACCGCGGCAATTTCAAGAGTCCCCGCTTGATGGGGATTATCGTAACGGCAGCAGGCCCGCTCAGCAACTTGATTTTGGCATTTATTACATTGTTTGTTATAGCGTTATTTCAGAAATATGGTTGGTTAGAAGGCATGAGTGTGGGTAGTGCCGAAGCTATGCAAGAATTTCTGAGTAAGATGTTAAGCATTAATTTAACCTTGTTTCTGTTCAATTTAATTCCGATTCCACCATTAGATGGTTACCGTATTATTCAAGATCTGGTGGACCTGAGATACACGGAGTCGCTGCAGAAGTTTGAACAATGGGCATCGGTCATTTTCCTGTTAGTTGTATTTGTAAGACCATTACGTGAAGTGACTTTAGATCCCTACTTAAGTTTGGGTGGAGACATCGTCCGCATTTTATCAAAGCCGATTGTTTGGATCTTGGGTATGTAACGGTTCCAAATTCAACCCATTGTAGATTTCCACGACCAAAAAAGGTATGATGGTGAGTGGAAGTTTCACTTCAATATCGAAATGAACGAAGATAGAGAGGCTTAGACTATGCAGCGTTATTTTCTCCCGCCTGAGCAGTTTCACGAAGCTACACATACAGTCACCATAGAGGGAGACGACGCACATCATCTGATTCGAGTCATGCGGGCAGACATTGGAGACAAGATTATTTGCAGTAATGGCGTAGACCGTGAAGTGCTCGCTCGTATTGCGGAGCTGGATAATGGGCAAGCGACCGCAGAAATCGTGGAAGAGCTGCCTATGGATGCTGAAGCGGCTGTTCAGGTGTGGATTGCACAGAGCTTGCCCAAAGGCGATAAGATGGAACTTATTATTCAAAAAGGGACTGAGATCGGGGCAGCCCGGTTTCTTCCTTTTTTATCAGAACGAACGATTGTGCAGTACGATGCAAAGAAAGAAGCAAAACGCACCGAACGTTGGCAGAAGATTGCCAAAGAAGCGGCGGAGCAAGCTCACCGAAATCGTGTGCCGCACGTAGATTCCGTTTATTCTTGGAAGCAGCTGCTGCAGCGTGCGAAGGAAGCGGATGTCGCTTGGATTTGCTATGAGAAGGAAGATGGTCAGCAATTAAAGCCTGCTATTCAGGAAGCGCAAGCGGCCGGTAAATTGGGGCTAGGGAAACAAGTGCTGATTGCGGTTGGCCCTGAAGGTGGTTTTACGGAACAGGAAATTAAGCAGGCTGAAGAGGCTGGCTTCGCTTCCGTGTCGCTGGGGGCACGCATTTTACGCACGGAGACTGCCGCAATGGTAGGTCTTACGTGTCTTTTCTATGAAACCGGAGAGATGGGAGGATAAGCGTTATGGCAACGGTAGCGTTTCATACATTAGGTTGTAAAGTAAATTTCTATGATACAGAGGCCATTTGGCAGCTATTCAAAAATGAGGGTTACGAGCAGGTTGATTTCGAGAATACGGCAGATGTGTATGTCATTAATACATGTACCGTTACGAATACAGGGGATAAGAAGAGCCGCCAAATGATTCGTCGTGCGATTCGTCGTAATCCTGAAGCCATTGTTGCCGTAACTGGATGTTACGCGCAGACGTCACCAGCGGAAATTATGGCGATTCCAGGCGTGGATATGGTGATCGGGACACAGGATCGGGAGAAAATTATTCCGCTCGTGAAACAATTTGAGCAAGATCGTCAGCCGATCAATGCCGTACGCAACATTATGAAAACACGTCAGTTCGAGGAACTGGATGTGCCTGATTTTGCCGATCGGACAAGAGCTTTTCTTAAAATCCAAGAAGGCTGCAATAACTTCTGCACCTTCTGCATTATTCCATGGTCACGCGGATTGATGCGCAGTCGTGAACCGCAAAGCGTTATAGCGCAAGCTGAGCAGCTTGTGGCTGCTGGTTATCAAGAAATCGTACTGACGGGTATTCACACTGGTGGATATGGCGAAGATATTGAGGACTACAGCTTAGCGAAGCTGCTTTGGGATTTGGATAAGGTAGAAGGATTGAAACGGATTCGTATTTCCTCGATTGAAGCTAGTCAAATTACAGATGAAGTCATCGAAGTTCTGAAGTCCTCGGACAAAATGTGCCGTCATCTGCATATCCCGCTGCAAGCTGGCGATGATCAAGTTCTCGCACGGATGCGCAGAAAGTATACAACAGCGGAATTCGCTCGCAAGATCGAACGTCTTCATGAAATCATGCCGGATGTCGCGATTACGACCGACGTTATTGTTGGCTTCCCAGGTGAAACTGAGGAAATGTTCCGCGACGGTTACAAGTTTATGGAGCAAATGAAATTCTCCGAAATGCACGTTTTCCCTTACTCCAAACGGACAGGTACTCCTGCTGCGCGGATGGAAGATCAAGTGGATGAGGAAATCAAAAATGCCCGCGTACACGAGCTGATCGATCTTTCCGAGAAAATGCAGCTTGCTTACGCGCAGAAATTTGTGGGTGATGTGCTTGAAGTCATTCCGGAACGAGCTTACAAAGGCGCTCCTGACAGCGGATTGTACATGGGTTACTCCGATAATTATGTGCAGCTTGTGTTCCAAGGCTCCGAAGATATGATCGGTCAAGTTTGCCGAGTGAAGGTAACGGAAGCCGGTGTTAATGAAAGCAAGGGACAGCTGGTTCGTGTTTTAGAAGCGGCTAATGTCGTGAATTTGTAATGCGTTTCTCTTTAGGCTATAAAATCTACCTCTAAACGTAGTCGCTCATCTTGAATGGCTACGCTAGAGGTTTTCTCATTAAAGGGTTTAAATAGGGAATGGTTTCAAAAATCAAAAGATGAGGTGCATCAAATGAGTACTTTGAGCGCAAAGGAAATTGCAAAATACATCGATCATACGTTACTAAAACAAGATGCGAGCACAGCTGCGATCCACAAACTGTGTGAGGAAGCTGCGAAGCACCAGTTTTTTAGTGTTTGTGTAAACTCCCAGTTTGTTGGAACAGCAAGTAAAGCACTAGAAGGAACAGGTGTAAAGGTTGCTGCTGTTGTTGGCTTCCCGCTTGGCGCAAGCTTGAGCGAAGTGAAAGCTTTTGAAGCGGCTAAGGCTGTAGAGAATGGGGCTGCTGAAATTGACACTGTCCTGCCGATTGGCTTATTGCTTGAAGGGCAGTATGACGCTGTTCGTTCTGACATTAAACAAGTTGTGGACGCTGTAAAAGGCAAAGCGATTGTTAAAGTAATTATGGAAACGGGTTTCCTAAATGATGAGCAAAAAGCAGCAGCTTGTCGACTTTCTGAAGAAGCAGGCGCTCATTTCGTTAAAACATCTACTGGCTTTGGTCCTGGTGGGGCTACGGTGGAAGACGTTCGTTTAATGCGCCAAAACGTATCCGATACGATTGGTGTGAAAGCATCGGGTGGCGTTAGAGACTTACAAACTGCGATTGCTATGATTGAAGCAGGGGCAACAAGATTAGGGACAAGCTCTGGTGTTGCTATTGTGAGCGGAACTCAAGACGCTTCCACATATTAAGATAGCATAACGGCAAAGCGAGCAAGGAACATACGATATTGAATATCGTTTGGGAACGGGCAATTTGTTCGGAAGCATCGTTGGCAAGAAGAGCTGAAAGGCTTACGAGCTGATGGATGAAGGGATAGAATAGCACTGCGCCTCCGACATTGAGGAGGATATGCGACCAGGCGACGTATCGCCCGGCGCGGGAACTGCTCATCCCGGCGATTAGTGCGGTTACACAGGTGCCGACATTGGCACCGATGGTTATCGCTACGCCAAGCTCGACGGGAATGCCTTGAACAGCTGCGAGGCCCATCGCCATCGCAATGACAGCTGCACTGCTGTGTACAAGCGCGGTGACCGCGGCACCGGCGATGACGCCCCACAGCAGACTGTGCTGCGCCTGGAGCACGAACCAGGCGAACAGACCTCGGGACTGCAAAGCTGGCCCGATGGTTTGCATGATCTCGATGCCGAGCAGCACGAGAGAGAAGCCGCTGACCGCAAGCGACCCGTAGCGGACGCTGCGCAGCCAGCTTCGCCCGCCGATGGTGGCGGACGAGCCGATTGTCGCCGCTAGCGGTTGCGCGGCGGTAGCAGTGGGGGCCCTGCCCTGCGGGAGCGGCCCAGCAAACCAGCTCGCGAGCCAGATGCCGGCGCTCGCGAGCAGCATCGGCACGCCGATGCCACCGAGGCTGAGTCCGATCAGCTCGGTGGTGAGACACGTGCCGATGTTCGTTCCGAGAATGACGCCGAGCGTTCTCGGGAAGGTCAGTACGCCAGCGCCTACGAGGCCGATGGCGATTACAGTAATGGCGGTGCTGCTTTGGAGCGCCGCCGTGAGTACGGTGCCGGTGGCGAGGCCGCGTACCGGCGTGCGGGTAAACCGCTCCAGCCACAGCTGGAGGCGAGGGCCTGCCCACCGCTGAAGTGCGGTTTCCATCAACTTCATCCCGAACAGAAATAGAGCTAAGCCTGTCAATACAGGCAGTACGATGGCAGTTATCATTGCAGCAGATCTCCTTTGCGAGCTTGCTAATCATTTTTCAACCAATATATGTGACCGTACAGACAAGCATGACAAGCAAGCTGATGAGAGTGAACGGTTTCACACAAAGGACGGCTAAAAGTATAATGACAGCAGTATTTTTACATAAGAAACGTAAAGCTCGTTTGGAGCAAGGACACCCATGGGTATACAAAAGTGAAATCGAGCGTGTAGATGGTGAGATCGAGCCAGGACAACTAGTTCCAGTTCAAACACATCTCGGCCAATACCTAGCAACGGGTTATTATAACGAGGCTTCCCAAATTACGGTCCGAATCGTATCCTACAAACCGCTTGAAGCGATGACAACGGAATTTTTTGTTGAGCGGTTTACGCGTTGTTTACAGCATCGCAAGCGCTTTGTAAAAGATGCGCAATCCTATCGCTTGGTTTATGGTGAAGCCGACTTTTTGCCAGGGCTCATTGTAGATAAATTTGAGAGTACGCTGGTTGTGCAGCTCCTTACCATGGGGATGGATCGCTGCAGAGAGCA
Source organism: Paenibacillus sp. V4I3 (assembly GCF_030817215.1). Lineage (GTDB taxonomy): Bacteria > Bacillota > Bacilli > Paenibacillales > NBRC-103111 > Paenibacillus_E. Next base: position 5,943,769 of record NZ_JAUSZA010000001.1, on the reverse strand, counting down.
AATTGTTGCCGCATTGGTTCAGGTTGTGAAGCCAACAGGCATATTTGAACGCAGTGATGTTTCGATTCGTGAGCTGGAAGGCTTGAAACAGACTAAGGGCTTACTATATGGCGAGTGTCCCAAGCACGTTGACATCTTAGAAAATGGCCTGCGCATTCGCGTTGATATTGAAGAAGGTCAGAAAACCGGTTATTTCTTTGACCAAAGGGAGAACCGTGCAGCTATCGCTCCTTTAATGACAGGATGGGGGCATCGCAGCGGAATTGAACTGAAAGAAGTTAAGGAAGATGGCGTGAGCCAGACACTCCCTGTGAATGCGAATGGCAAAGTCGTTTCCTTTCCATATTGGGACGGCGCGTCGGTGCTTGAATGTTTCTCCCATACAGGAAGCTTCACGCTAAATGCCTGTAAATTCGGTGCGAAAAAAGTAACCTGCCTCGATATTTCGGAGCATGCGATTGAAAGTGCGCGTACGAACGTTGCTCTAAACGGTTTTGAAGAACGAGTAGAGTTTGTGGTCGCAGATGCTTTCGAATACTTGCGTACACAAGTTAAAGGCTTGGATGAGCGTAAGGTTCGTGCCAGTGCTGGCAGCGGTAAAGCTAAAGTGGATACGTCGAAGCCCGTTGCAGAAGGTGGACGAACTTGGGATGTGGTCATTCTTGATCCTCCTGCTTTCGCAAAAACGAAGAGCGCCGTCGAAGGTGCCTGCCGCGGCTATAAGGATATTAACTTGCACGGCATGAAGCTTGTGAATGAAGGTGGCTACTTGGTAACAGCGAGTTGTTCCTATCACATGCATCCCGAGTTGTTCCTAGAGACCATTCACGCGGCGGCGACTGATGCAGGTAAAATTTTGCGTTTAATAGAGTTCCGTGAAGCAGGTATGGATCATCCTCGCATCCTCGGTGTAGATGAGGGACATTATTTGAAGTTTGCTATGTTTGAGGTACGGAGTAAGTAGTAAAAACGGACAGATCGGACTTTGAAAAGCGAGGCTAATGAGCCTTGCTTTTTTATTTGGTCCGCCGAGGCAATGAAATTCATCGCAATAGTGTGGGAATGGTGTCGCAGTGAGAGGTCAAAAGACACTTTTAGATGATCTAAGTAAAGTAGCATGTTGCTTCCTGAGAAGGCAGAAAAGGCTGTCTCGGAGGCCTGAATGCAGGTGAAAGTGGCACGAGACGTCTGAAAAGAACCTCTCAGCAGCTAAGAGCAGATAAGTTAGTGTGTTTGCAGCCTGAGAAGGCAGAAAAGGCTGTCTCGAAGGCCCGAATGCAGGCAAAAGTGGTGCGAGACGTCTAAAAAGAACCTCTCAGCAGCTAAGAGCAGATAAGTTAGTGTGTTTACAGCCTGTGAAAAGCAGAAAAGGCTGTCTCGGAGGCTCGAATGAAGTGAAAGTGGCGCGAGACGTCTGAAAAAAACCTCTCAGCTGCCGAGAGCAGTTAAGTTAGTGGATTTGCAGCCTGAGAAGGCAGAAAAGGCTGTCTCGGAGGCCCGAATGCAGGCGAAAGTGGCACGAGACGTCTGAAAAGAACCTCTCAGCTGCCGAGAGCAGGCAAAGCAGTCGGATTTTTGATTTGAACAGTTTTACAAAGTTTATGAGATCGAATTTGTAAAGGATGGAAAGAAGGTAAAACAAAAGAAACACTTGAATACATACATACCCAATGTAATTTAAGATCACCTCAGACTGCATTCCCACTTCAAACAAGAAATGGAAAGGGTGAAACTACAAAATGAATACTTTAAAGCAGCCTAACAAAATCTTAGGTCGAAATGTGATTAGTACCCTTGAAACGGTGGATATTCAGACTGGTGAACGAAAGGCTTTGGCCCAGTTTGATGAACTGATTGAAGCGCCAAATTGGACAATTGATGGTAAGCGGCTCATTTATAACAGCTTAGGTCACCTCTATTCCTTCGACATTAGCACGCTAGAAAGTACGATTATCGATACGGGATATGCCACGCAATGTAACAATGACCATGTACTGTCGCCTGATAATACTCAAATCGCGGTAAGTCACCATACTCAGGAGGATGGTCATTCGCGCATTTATGTTTTGCCCTTAAAGGGCGGCAATCCGGTCCTCATCACACCCATAGCACCCAGCTATCTGCATGGCTGGTCGCCAGACGGCAGCACATTAGCTTATTGTGCCGAGAGGAACGGCCAGTATGATATTTACACCATTCCTGTAACCGGCGGTGTTGAAACGCAGCTGACTGATTCTCCTGGTCTTGACGACGGCCCCGAATACTCACCGGATGGCATGCACATTTGGTTCAACTCAGTCCGTACTGGCCTTATGCAGGTATGGCGAATGAAAGCCGATGGCAGTGAACAGACACAAATGACATTTGATGAAAGCAACAGCTGGTTCCCGCATATCTCTCCCAATGGAGATTCCGTAGCCTTTCTATCCTACGGCAAGGATGATGTCGCTCCGGGAGACCATCCAGCGAATAAGCATGTAGAAATTCGATTGATGTCTAGTGCAGGTGGAGAATTTCGCACACTAGTTAAGCTGTTTGGGGGCCAGGGTACAATTAACGTTAATTCTTGGTCGCCCGATAGCAAGCAGCTGGCATTTGTCAGTTATCAGCCAAAGGAAATAAATTAGAAATGTTGAATAATCATCAAACAAATTGTGAGTTATAACACGAAGGAGGAGAGACGTATGAGATATCGTCAATTGGGAGACACAGAGCTTCAAGTTAGTGAAGTTAGCTTCGGTACATGGGCAATTGGTGGCGGATGGGGGCACTCAAATGATGATGAGGCGCTGAAAGGTTTAAATCAGGCTATGGATGCGGGGGTCAACTTTTTTGATACGGCTGATGTTTATGGCTCGGGCCATGCGGAAGAGCTTTTAGCTAAGGCCACCAAAGGAAAAGAAGATAAAATTCATGTTGCAACGAAGTTTTGCCGCGCCGGCGATATTCACGATCTTAGTACGTATTCTGAGGAGTCCGTGCGTCAATATTGTGAGAGCAGCTTGAAAAGATTGAAACGTGAAAGAATCGATCTGTATCAAATACACTGCCCGCCACTTTCCATCTTGAAGGTTGGTCATGTGTTCGAGGTGCTGGACAAGCTAAAAACAGAAGGCAAAATCCGCCATTATGGGGTGAGCGTAGAGACGGTTGAGGAAGGCTTGTTCTCTATTGGTATTCCTGGCGTGAAGGCGCTTCAAGTCATTTACAACTTATTCCGCCAAAAACCTGCCGAAGAATTATTTCCCCAGGCGAAAGCAGCAGGCGTAGGGATTCTCGTAAGATTACCGTTAGCAAGCGGACTACTGACTGGGAAATTTACAGAAACGAGTACATTTGCCGCGGATGACCATCGGAGCTTCAATGCAGACGGTGCACAGTTCAATGTAGGTGAAACGTTCGCAGGACTGCCATTCAATAAGGGTGTTGAGCTGGCGAGAGACCTGGCATGGATTGCGGAAAGCCGTGGAAATATGGCCCGAGCATCAATGCGCTGGATTCTGGACAATTCGAACATTACCTGTGTAATTCCGGGATTTAAAAACGAACGTCAGGTAGAGGATAACCTCGGTACGGTTCAGGTTCCTTCGTTCACGCCAGAGGAGCTAGAACGTATCCAAAGCTTTTATCAAAATAAGGTGAAAGATCATATTCGGGGGCCCTATTAAGAGGTATTATGGCTTTTGATGGTGAGATGAGCGTTAAAATGATTTACGAAGAAGAGTAGCAATATTATAAATGAAATCACGTTGATAAATTTTTATGATCGATACATATATTTTATTGAGTTTTATTTATCGGGATGAAAAGAAACTCCAATTGGATGAAACTGTCATTACCGACTAAGATGAGGGAAGAACGATTTCACTTCTCATCGAAAGGAAGATGACAGTATGGCATCCGTAACAGGTTTAGAAGGCATTATTGCGGCCGAAACAGAATTGTCTTTGGTGGATGGGGAGAACGGGTATCTTGTATATCGCAGGCATGAGGCAAAGAAGTTAGCCTTGGATAAGAGCTTCGAAGAAGTGGCTTATTTACTCTGGCATGGTGAGCTGCCTACAGAGGAAATACTTGTCAATTTCAGAAACCAATGGTCGGCTCACCGGCGATTGCCCGAAACATTGAAAGCGGCTTTAAATTTGCTGCCATTGGAATGCGATATGATGAGTGTACTGCGTACAGCGATCTCATTTCTAGGAACAGAGTCAGTAAAGAAAGCTGCTTGGCCTCCCCAATATGAATCAGTCTTGGCCTATACAGCTTTGCTACCAACCATTATAGCTTTTAAGTATCGGCAGTCATTAGGACTTCAGCCCATTGAACCTAATCCAGAGCTGGATCATGTAGCCAATTATTTGTACATGCTGACTGGTACAGTACCACAGTCTGTACATGTGAAGGTGTTAACGGCTTATTTCGTATTAGCAATGGAACATGGGATGAATGCTTCTACGTTTGCAGGGCGTGTAGTGCTGTCTACACAATCTGATATTGCTTCAGCTCTTTGCGCATCGATTGGCGCGATGAAAGGGCCGCTTCATGGCGGAGCACCATCTGAAGTCCTTCATATGCTGGATGAAATAGGAACCAAGGATCGTGCGGAAGCATGGTTGATTGAACAGCTGGAATCGGGTCATCGACTGATGGGTTTTGGACATCGAATTTATAAAACGAGCGATCCTCGAGCGGAAGCGCTAAGGCAAATTATGACGGAATTAGCCTCAGAGGATCCATGGTTTGAACTTGCCATTCACGTTGAAAAGCTGGCAGTCGAATTGTTGGTTGTCTATAAACCTGGCCGGAAATTGTATGTGAATGTGGAGTTTTATGCGGCAGCCGTTATGCGGGCTATCGCCTTGCCTAAATCTTTATTTACTCCCAGCTTTACAGCTAGCCGTATGGTCGGCTGGACGGCTCATTTGCTAGAACAAGCAAGTTGTAATCGCATTTTTCGGCCGCAATCGGTCTATATCGGTGAGATGCCAACTGCCCTCCAACAGACATAAAAACAGTTTTTAGATGAGGAGGAATAAATAATATGTTAGCTTCCATACAGAAAGTTGAGGGTGGCTATATCGCTCGCTTCGATCGTCCACTCAAACATTCCGTTGAAAAAGTCTGGGCTGCTTTAACGGAGAATGATAAGCTTGCCAGATGGATGTCTAATCTCCAAGTTGAGGATCTTCGCATCGGGGGAAATATCAAATTCGATATGAAGGACAAATCAGGGATATTTATCGATATGAAAATTACAGATTTCAAGCCATACTCCGTCCTCGAATTCGAATGGGGTAATGATCGTGTTCAGTTCGAATTATACCCAAAGCCGGAAGGTTGTTTACTCGTATTAAATGAGTTTATTAGCGCAATAACCGATCATACACCCAAGGATTTATCGGGATGGCACATTTGCCTCGATATGATGTACGCTTTATTGGATGGACACTTCATGGACTTTCCAAAAGGCGAATGGGAACAGTGGTATGAAAAGTACAAAATAGCTGTCAAAAATATAGATTAGAAAAATACCATATGTTTACGTATAAGCTGATCTCTCGGTCCTAATGGCGAGGGAACAGCTTATTTGTTCTAGCGAAAGCCCATCATCTCCCACACCTCTTTTCTACCAAAAGTATGATAGAATAGGAGAGATATGAGAACAAAGTATATGCTTACGAAGCAAGCTTTCCAAGGAAAGCTTTAAGGAGGCCCTGTATATGTCCATTCGATTCGTAATCGGCAGAGCCGGAAGTGGCAAAAGCGAACGCTGCCTCACAGAGATGAAGCAGCATTTGGCGGCAGAGCCGGAAGGTCATCCGCTTATTTTACTCGTTCCTGAGCAAGCAACGTTTCAGGCGGAGCATGCGCTTGTCTCTGATCCTAGCATTCGTGGAATGATCCGCGCTCAGGTGTTAAGTTTTCACCGTTTGGCATGGCGTGTCATGCAAGAAGAAGGCGGCACAGCGAGGCTGCCCATTGATGATACAGGTAAGAAATTGCTGTTAACCAGCATTTTACATAAATATAAAGATGAGCTTCACCTATTCGGTCATTCGGCGGAGCAAATGGGGTTCGTCGACCGGCTGAATCAACTTTTCACGGAAATGAAACGGTATTGTGTAACCGCTAAGCAGCTGGAAGAACACGAGAATAGACGTATCATTACGCTCGGAGAGAGTGGTTTGCTGCGTGATAAAATGCATGATATAGGGCTGGTCTATCGGCAATTTGAATCTGAGCTTTCCCGTCAGTATTTGGACGGCGAGGATTATTTAACGCTGCTGGCAGAGCAAATTCCAAACTCCGCGTATTTGCGGTCGGCATCGGTATGGATTGATGGTTTTCACGGCTTCACACCGCAAGAGTTTGCGGTGCTTGGCGCGCTTTTCGCTGCGTGCAAACAGGTGACGGTTACACTCTGTCTTGATCGTGAGCTGCAGGCCGGAGATACGCCCGATGAGCTGGATTTGTTTCACCCTACAGCGATGACGATGGTACGGATGCAAGAACTCATATGGAAGCTTGGTTTACCGGCAGCTGAAGTTCATCTCTTGGCTCCTGAAACTTCGCCGCGCTATGAAGATAGTCCGGCTCTGGGCTATTTAGAGCGAAATTTCGATCGACGTATTGGTGGCGGTGCTGGGCAATATAAGCCTGCGCCAACCGAGAAATTAAGCGACCAGCTTGTTATTAGGGAGGCTGTCCATCGCCGTGCTGAGGTTGAGGGGGCCGTGCGGGATATGCTGCTGCTGGTTCGTGAACAAGGAGTTCGATGGCGGGAAATAGCGGTCATGGTACGGAACATGGATGGCTATCAGGATTTGTTAAAAGCGGTTTTGACCGATTATGACATTCCTCACTTTTTTGACCAAAAGCGGTCAGTCCTTCATCATCCACTCGTTGAATTCATTCGCTCAGCCTTGGAAGTTGTGCAGCATAATTGGCATTACGATGCCGTTTTTCGGTGTGTCAAAACGGATCTGCTGCTGCCAAAGGAAGCAGCTTCTCAGCGGACGGAGCTGGATAAATTAGAGAATTATGTACTTGCCTTCGGCATTCAAGGGTACAGATGGACGGACGGTAAGCCATGGACCTATAAATTCCGAGCTAATTTGGAACAAGCGGACGAAGGTGTACAGGAGCAAACGGCTGAGCTGCAATCCTTAAATACGAGCAAAGCATGGGTTGTAAGACCGCTTCTTGCTTTTTCGAAACGTTTACAGCAAGCAAGCTCTGTTAAAGATCAGGTTGAAGCGTTATATGAGCTTCTGGTCACTGTACAGGCTCCTGAGAAATTAGAGTCCTGGAGTGGGCAAGCGATCCAAGATGGGAAGCCAGAAAAAGCGCGAGAGCATAGCCAAATGTGGGATAGTGTTATGGATATGCTGGATCAATTGGTGGAGACAATGGGGGAAGACGACCTGAGTCTGGAGCTTTTTAACGGACTTATTGAGACCGGTATGGAGAGCATGAAGCTAGGCTTAGTGCCGCCTTCGATGGATCAGTTATTGATTGGAAGTATGGATCGGACACGTTCCAGCGGGATTCGATATGCTTACATTCTGGGCGTCAACGACGGGGTTATCCCTGCTCAAATGGATGAAAAAGGCGTCCTTACGGAAGCGGAAAGAAGTGTACTGACAGAGTCAGGCTTGCCAATGGCTGATGGCAGTCGCCGCAAGCTCCTGGACGAGCAGTTTATTGTGTATACGTCGCTAACTGTGCCAGGTAAAAGGCTTTGGATGAGCTACCCGCTTGCCGATGAGGAAGGGAAATCACTTCTGCCTTCGGAGCTAATCAAGCAGATGCGTCAACTTTTTCCGGGGACAGAAGCCCCGCTTTTACTTGCTGAACCAGCAGCTGAAACGCCCGAAGGCGAACAGGCGGCATATATTTCACACCCTATTCAAGCTATCTCCTATTTGGCTGTCCGCATGAAGCATTGGATGTTAGGCGGACGAATGGCTGACCTTTGGTGGGAAACGTACAATTGGTATGCCGAGCAGCCGGAGTGGCAGATGAAGCTGCAATCGTTAGTTCAGGCACTGCAATATACGAATAAAGAGAATGGCCTCAGCTCGAAGACCAGCAAGCTTCTATATGGGCAAAATTTACGTGCGAGTGTATCGAGAATGGAGAAGTATGTGGCTTGTCCTTTCTCGCATTTCGTGTCCCATGGTTTAAGACTGCAGGAAAGACGGGTTTATCGACTAGATGCTCCGGACATTGGGCAATTGTTCCACGCAGCGCTAAATCAGTTTGTGCAAAAGCTCCAGCAGGATCAGCTCGACTGGGGTTCGCTTACAGCTGAGCAATGCATGGAGCGTTCCGCTCAAGTCGTGGATGAGCTAGCGCCAAGGCTCCAGGGAGAAATTCTGTTAAGTTCAAGCCGTTATGCTTACATAGCAAGAAAATTGAAGCAGGTTGTAGGCAGAGCAGCAGTTGTGCTCGGTGAGCATGCCAAGCATGGACAATTCCAGCCACTGGGGCTGGAGATTGATTTTGGACCTGGCAAAGAATTGCCGTCACTGACCTTCGAGTTGGATAATGGCTGCACGATGGAAATTATCGGTCGGATTGACCGTGTGGATCGAGCGGATGGCGAGCAAGGCGTTCTTTTGCGCGTTATTGACTATAAATCAAGTCAAACCTCCTTACAGTTATCTGAGGTGTATTACGGTCTTTCCCTGCAGATGCTGACGTATTTGGACGTCATTATTACTCACGCGGAGCAGTGGCTGGGCATTGCAGCGAGGCCGGCAGGCGTGCTTTATTTCCATGTGCACAATCCGATGCTCCAGCAAAAAAATGCCCTCGATCCCTCTGAAGTGGAGAAGGAGCTGCGCAAACGTTATAAAATGAAAGGCCTAATCACCGCTGATGCGGAAGTAGCCGGTATGATGGACGATGAGCTGGTGAAAAGTGCCGGTCACTCACAGCTTATCCCAGTTGCCTTGAAAAAGGATGGAAGCTTCTATTCAACCTCTTCGGTAGCAACGGATGAACAGTGGGATACACTTCGTAAATATGTGCGGAAACAGGTCAAACAGATCGGTACGGGTATCACAGATGGACATGTGGATATTGCTCCGTACCGTTTGGGTAAAAAAACAGCCTGTCTGCATTGCTCGTATAAATCGATTTGTCAATTTGATCCCTTATTTGAAGGCAATGAGGTTCACCAGCTCAAACAACGGGGCAAAGATCAGCTCTGGTCCGATCTGGAGCAAAACGTGAGCCAATCCTAAAGGCAGAAAGGAGCGTAACATACGTGAATAAACAACAACAGCCTAAGCCTCCCGGCAGTACATGGACGGATGATCAATGGGATGCGATTACACTCAAGGGTCAAAATATGCTTGTTGCCGCTGCTGCTGGTTCAGGCAAAACCGCCGTGCTCGTCGAGCGGATTATACGCCGGATATCCAATGAGTGGGAGCCGATTGATGTTGACCGCTTGCTGGTTGCGACGTTTACCAAGGCAGCGGCATCCGAGATGAAGCATCGCATTCGTGAAGCACTGGAAAAAGAGTTGATGAAGCAGCCGCATTCGCAGCATTTGCGCAAGCAGCTCGCACTGATGGGACGTGCATCGATTACTACGCTGCATTCCTTCTGTCTGGAAGTCGTTCAACGTTACTTCAGCCTTATTCGGTTAGATCCGGGCTTCCGTATAGCGAACGAGACGGAAGCTGACCTGCTTCGCCAAGATCTGTTAGGCGAAATGCTTGAGCAGTACTACGCCGTGAGCGGAGAGAACAGCGCCTTCTGGCGGCTGGTCGATTCGTTCAGCGGCGAGCGCAACGACGACGCGATCATGCAGCTTATTCAGAAGCTGTATGATGTGTCGCGCAGTCATCCGTGGCCGGAGTACTGGCTCAGGGCGACGGCTTCGATGTTTGGACCGCCGGCGCCGCAGGTACCGCAGGACGTGCCGGATGAGGCGGCCTCCGTTATGCAGGAGGCGCTGCCTTACGTTGCCGCTGCGACTGCGCCAGTGGACTATTCGATCTGGGAGCAGAGTCTGATCCGCGACCTGTCTTTAGAGCTGGAAGGAGCCGCTGATCTGCTGCGGCAAGCGCAGCAAATCGCTGAATCGCCTGGCGGTCCGGCCCCGTATTTGGACAATCTGCGAGAAGATTTGCTGCTCGTAGATAATTTGCGTGAAACGACCACCTATCCGTGGTCCGTCTTGTATCTTGGTTTCCAGACGGTCGAGTTTGGCAAGCTCAAAGCGTGCAAAGGCGATGACTATGATAAAGAGCTGCAAGAGGAAGTCAAAGAACTGCGCAATAAAGCCAAAGAGCAAATTAACAAAATGAAAGAAGAGCTGTTCGGACGTACACCTGAACAATTCCATCAGGAAATTGCCGAAATGGCTCCTTTGCTTCACACGTTAGTGGATCTGGTTGTTGATTTCGGACAGCGGTATCAAGAGGCCAAGCAAGCTAAGGGTTTGATCGATTTTGCCGATTTAGAGCACTATTGTTTACAAATTCTTAGCGCAGAGGGCTCAATCCCCGGGGATCTGATTCCATCCGAGGCTGCTCAGACTTATCGCAGACAATTCGTGGAAGTACTTTTGGATGAATATCAGGATACGAACCGCGTACAGGAAGCTATTGTTGAACTAATCTCGAATACGAAGCCTGGCAATCGGTTTATGGTAGGCGACGTGAAACAGAGTATATATCGGTTCCGTCTTGCTGAGCCAGGTCTCTTCCTGGAGAAGTATAAGGCGTACCGTTCCAATAAGGATGAATCGCCAGAGACGTCTTCCGAAGGTGGAAGAATCGATTTGGCGCGTAATTTCCGCAGTCGTATACAGGTTGTCGATGCAGTTAATTTTCTTTTTAAACAAATGATGAATGAAACTGTTGGTGAAATCGCCTATGATGAGCGCGCAGAGCTTGTATACGGAGCGGGTTATCCGCCATCAGCTTCTGACTGCTCAGTAGAAATGCTGATTGTTGATCGTGGGACGGAAGTGTCAGACAAAAGTGAATTGTTCACTGAGGATACCGATGATCAAGAGTCAGAAGCTTTTGGAGAGGGGGCCGAAGGAGCCTCTGATCCCGTAATAGAAGCGCAAGAACTGGAAACTGCGCAGCTGGAAGCACGCACGATTGCTCGCCAAATTCGAGGATTGCTGGGGGCTGGGGGACAGGAAGCTTTTCAGGTTTTTGATAAAAGAACCGGTGGCGATCGTCCTGCGACCTATCGTGATATCGTGATTTTGCTGCGTGCAACGCAGGCGTGGTCTCCTGTCATCATTGATGAACTCAAAAAACAGGGCATACCGGCCTATGCAGAACTGAGCACGGGATATTTTTCTGCAACGGAAGTAGAAGTGATGCTTTCCTTGTTGAAAGTCATCGACAATCCGTATCAGGATGTGCCATTGGCGGCCGTACTGCGTTCACCGGTCGTGCAGCTAACCGCTGAGGATTTAGCGCAAATCAGGGTCGCGGATAAATCAGTGCCATTTTACGAGTCTATCTTACAGGTAGTTAAAAGTGCAGAGTCAGATGATAATGAAGCTCTTTTACAAAAGCTGAACCATTTTCTTGGGCTTCTGGAAAATTGGCGGAATGATGCTAGACAAGGCTCCCTTGCCGATTTAATTTGGAGCATCTATAGACAAACGGGCTATTACGATTTCGCCGGCGGATTGCCAGGAGGCTTGCAAAGACAAGCTAATTTAAGAGCGTTATACGATCGTGCACGACAATACGAAAGTACATCCCTACGTGGATTATTCCGCTTCCTGCGTTTTATTGAACGAATGAAAGAGAGTGGCGGAGATTTAGGCACAGCGCGTGCGCTCGGTGAACAAGAAGATGTAGTTCGCATCATGTCCATTCATAAAAGTAAGGGGCTTGAGTTCCCTGTTGTATTTGTGGCAGGAATGGCCAAAATGTTCAATCAACGTGATTTGAATGATGCTTTTTTACTGCATAAAGAGCTTGGCTTTGGACCGCGTTTTGTGGATACGAATTTGCGTATAAGCTATCCGACACTGCCTTCCTTAGCTATCAAAAGAAGAATGAAGCTAGAGCTGCTTGCAGAGGAAATGCGCGTCTTGTATGTTGCTCTCACAAGGGCGAGAGAAAAGCTGTATTTACTTGGCACAGTGAAATCACTTGATAAGCTGCTGCGTGGGTGGGGGCGTCATCTGTCTAGGACAGATTGGTATTTGCCAGACTTTGAACTGGCGAAAGCGAGGAGCTATCTCGATTGGGTCGGACCTGCCCTGCTTCGTCATCCAGATGCGGCTCTTTGGAGAGAGCGCCTCGGCATTAGTGAGGCATCATCTGGCGTTCGTCTGCTTCAAGATCCTTCTCAGTGGAAGTTGACGGTTATCCAGCCTGAGAGTTTGCAATTGGAAGAAACATTAGAAGCTGAGAGTGTGTTACCAGACGCAGAACGAATATCAGCCGTACATCATAGTCTTTCTGTACCTACAGTGGGCAGATGGAAGGATTGGTTGGAGGATCGGCTTTCATGGACATACGAATACCCGGATGCGCCTAAGCATTTTGCTAAGACCACTGTGTCGGAAATGAAGCGTTTGTCTGAGCGTAATCGCATAGCAGGAGAAATGGAATTTCCATCTGGGGCTGAGACTGCTGTTTTGGATGAATCTGAGGTGAAGCCAAAGACTGCGGTATGGCGCAGGCCTCGATTCATGGAAGAGAAAAAGCTAACTGCAGCTGAAAAGGGAACTGTTGTCCATGCTGTTATGCAAAATCTTTCTTTGCAGGAATCGCCAACGGAATCAAGTATACAGGCAACTCTTGAGGAGATGCTGAACAAACAAACGCTCACGCAGGAGCAGTGTGATGTTGTAGATATTCCGGTTGTATTGAAGTTTTTCGAAACAGAAGTTGGCAAACGGATGGTACAAGCTGCGAACGTGCAGCGTGAGGTGCCATTTAGCTACGGACTGCCTGCGGATGAGGTCTACATTGGAACCGACCGCTCCACGATAGGGGAGACGGTGTTAATTCAAGGGGTTATCGATTGTTTATTCGAAGACGACCTAGGACTCGTGTTGGTTGATTATAAAACGGATGCGGTAAAGGGAAGCACTGATGCGGAACTAATGGTTCGTTATGAGAAGCAAATATCACTGTATACCCGGGCCGTGGAACATATTTGGAAGCGTCCTGTAAATGGGAAGTTCTTGTATTTCTTTGATGGGGCGAAGTTGTTGGAGATGTAAAAGGGGATAGATAGCAACGGAGTATAAAGAATGCCTAGGAAGGAGATGAGTTATGCGAATTTTACACACTGCCGATTGGCACTTCGGTCGAACACTCGAAGGTCGCAGCCGGCTAGAGGAACAGACGGCTTTCATGGATGAGCTTGTGCAGATTGTTCAAGATCAAGCCATCGATTTGGTTCTGATCGCAGGAGACATCTATGATAGCGTAAATCCTCCAGCTGCTGCTGAACAGCTTTTCTATGAAGGCATTTCCAGGTTGGCTGACGGCGGTAAGCGCCAAGTGGCTATTATCTCCGGCAACCATGACCATCCGGATCGGCTTGCAGCATCAGGGCCGCTTGCGGCTAAACAAGGGATCACGATTATTGGCTTACCGGTCCCTGACATTCAGTCGATTGGTATTGCTAGAACAGGTGAGTTGGCACGATTGATAGCGCTCCCGTATCCGTCTGAATCACGACTCAAGGAGCTTCTCTCGGATGTTGCCGAGGAGGAAGTACTTCGCAGTAAATATTCCGAACGTGTGGGTGCACTTATTCGTAAGCAAGCGGCTTCTTTTGAAGCCGGTACGGTGAATTTGATCATGAGCCATTTGTACGTACTCGGCGGTCATGAAACGGAATCGGAGCGCCCAATCCAAGTAGGAGGCGCCTACACGGTGGATACAAATGCTCTGACGGCAGGAGCGCAATATGTTGCGCTTGGCCATTTGCATAGACCGCAAAATGTGAAAGCAGCGTCCCCCATCCGTTACTGTGGTTCTCCAATCGCCTACAGCTTCTCGGAAGCCGGACAAGCGAAGTCGGTCACAGTGCTCGATCTAGCTCCGGGACAAGTGGCCGAGCCTAAAGAGATTTTTCTGACTTCGGGCCGTCCGCTTGTTAGTTGGAAAGCCAAAGAAGGGATTGGGCAAGTACATCAATGGCTTGATGAACAACGCGATGCTTCAGCCTGGATTGATTTAGAAGTCACGATGACAGAAGCCATGTCAATCGAACAGATTCAATCGCTGCGTAAAGCATACGAAGGCTTCATACATATTCGGCCAATTTACCCAGAGATGGAGGCAGTCCGAGCCGTGGTATCCAGATCTGATCTGTCGATGGAGGAGCATTTCACGCGCTTCTACTCGCGTCAAACAGGTGGTGCGCAGCCGGAACCTGAATTGGTTCGGTTGTTTTTGGAGCTGCTGCAGGAGAAGGATTTGGCGGGTGCTGCGGGGGAGTAGGTTTGGGGAGTCGAACTCTCTCTAGCTTACTCACTCACTAGTTCTTTCTCCCACGACGTGGAAAAAGGAACTGCATTTAGTGCATCTATTTCACGCGAAATGACTATAAATGTGAGTTTTAATGCAAAAAGTGTAGTTAATATCGTCAAATTTACTCAAATAGCTTCAGTTTAGAAGAATTTGATGTAGTTTTTGCAGTTTTTTTACCGGAGTGAATGATTTAAGACAAATTTGATGAATTGCTTTCAGTTGAATTAGTTGCTGCGGCTTAGTTACAGGAAAAGAAGTGTTTTATGCCCAAGAAGTACTTGTGGATAACTGCGAAAACCTAAGTAGATTAATATGTTAACGAAGAAAAAACAGATGGAACATATAACAAGCGATTCTAGCGTTTTTATGAAAGGAGGATTTGGCATGCGTCCAATTCAGTTGCAAATGTCCGGACTTCAGAGTTATCGGGAAATGCAGACGATCGATTTTAGCCAATTAGTGGATGCGGGCGTGTTTGGCATATTTGGGCCAACGGGCAGTGGGAAATCTTCGATTCTGGATGCGATCACGTTATCGTTATATGGCAAAGTGGAAAGAGCAAGCGGAGGCACCCAAGCGATTATGAATCATGCGGAGCAGACGCTGTTCGTTTCTTTTACGTTTGAGCTGACGAATGCGGCTGGCACTGAACGTTATCGTGTCGAGCGGCAATTCAAGCGGGGAGCGGAGATGTCCATTAACGGGACCATTACTCGGCTTTTACATATCAAAGGGACCGAGACCATCGTTCTTGCGGATAAAGCGGGTGAGGTGAATCAGCAGGTACAGCATATTCTGGGTCTGTCTATGCAGGACTTTACGAGAGCTGTTGTGCTCCCGCAAGGGAAATTCGCAGAATTTCTGACGTTGACCGGCAAGGATCGTAGGCAAATGCTGCAGAGGCTATTTCACCTTGAACAGTATGGGGACCAATTGAGCGCGAAGGTTAGTTCCAAAGTGAAAGAAACGGACAGCACAGTTAAGCAGCTTGCTGCAGAGCAGCAGGGGCTTGGTGATGCTTCAGAGAGAGCGCTAGAAGAGGCCAATGCCAGACTTCTGGAAGCAGAACAAGAAGCGGTTCGAAGTCGTCTTCATTTGGAACAGCAGGAGAAGTCTTATGACGAGCATAAGCAGGTGTTTCAGTGGCAGAATGAGAAAGAAGCGCTGGAACAAGAAAAGCAAAAGCAGCAGGAACAAGAGGCGTTAATCCTCGAGAAAGAGCTGCTTCTTCAAAAAGCAGAGCAGGCCGAAAAGGTGAGACCCTATCTGGAGCAGCATGCTTTGGCATCCAAAGATGTGTTGACAGGGGAAACGCAGCTTGAGATTGCAGCAGCTTCCCAACTAACAGCGGAAACAACTTATCAGCAAGCTGTTCACAAATTTGAACATGCGCAGCAAGAGCTGGCTTTACAGGAAGGGCCGCTTTTATTGCGGTTGGATCAACTGCAGCAAGCACTTGTCATTCAACAGGAGCTTGAACAAGTGCAAGTTCAAATCCAGTCCACTCAGAATCAAGAAGCTAAAGTCAAGGCGACTTTAACGAATTTACAGGCTGAAGTGAGTAAAAACATAGAAACAAAACAAAGAGCAATCCTTAAACAAACCGAGCTTAAAGATCAACTGAAGTTGGTTGAAACCAACTCTGTATCCCGACAGCTATTACAATCTGCATCTCAAGAAAAGAAGGTAATTGAACTACTCCAAGCCCAAGAGCTTGAAGCGAAGAAGGCCAGAGAAGAAAAAGCTGGCGCTTACTCGGTAGTGGAACAAAGTCAATTGCAATTGGCAGCCAAGCAGCAAGCCTATCAAGTTAAATTGTCAGGATGGCTGAAGGAGTTGCAGGAAACGGGTATAGAGGTTAACTTGCAAAGTGCAGCATTTACTAAGTTCGTTCCTGCTTTACAAGCTTACAAAGAGAGACAGAAGCTGAGCTGGAAAATGCAAGAGCGTCATATTTTGGCGGCAGTTCTTGCCAGTGAGCTTGTAGATGGGGATCACTGTCCTGTATGTGGTGCGACAGAGCATCCGTTAAAGCAGCATAGCGAAGTACCAGCTGAAACTGCCTATGATCTGGAGGCAAATGAAGAACTGCTTGGACAAGTAGAAGAGCTGCTTCAGCTTGCAAAAGAGCGTCAATTCACGGGGCAGCAGTTGCTGCGCAGATTGGGAACCGTCTATCAGCAAGCGGTTGATTTGACTGTTCCAACTTTAATCGGACAGGGACATGGTGAAGTAACCAGTGAACAGTCCCCTATGGCATGGGGTGAGGCTGCTGCTGGGATAGAAGTAGGAGCTTATGCCATTTTTGGGGCGCATCATGAAGATGTTAGTTTTGAGGCTTTACGTAAGGAATGGAAAGTTATGGAGACAAGCCTATCTTCCTGTATTTCCCAGTCTGAAGAACTTGAACATTCTTTCCAAAGTCTGCAGAAAGAACATGCACTTCTTGCACAACAATTCGTGCAAGCAGGTGCTCAGCTGCAGGCGGCTGCGAGCTTGTTATCGGAAGCGGATATCAGGTTAACTTCAATAACAACAACATTAGCTGAGCAGTTAAAAGGTTGGCAGGAGCGTTATGCGGAGCTTTCTTGGATAGCTGTGGATCAGCAGCTTGAACTGCTCCTTGCCAATGAGCGATTAGCCGAGGAACTCCGCGTCCGAATTGAGAAGAGCATCCCGTTTCTGGACGAGCTAAACGGGAAGATCGACGAGCTCCAGCGCGCTGCACTGGAGCAGGACCGTACCGCGCTGCAGCTGCATGAGCGGCTGCAGGGCCTGGCGCAGCTCGCCGCCGACAAGTCGCGGCAGCTCGCTTTGCGCGCGCCCGGCGCGGCTGTGCCGCAGCTCATCGCGGAGGCGACCTCCGCGCTAGAGCAGCTGCGGCAGCTCGCGCAGCAGACCAAGCTCGCGCACGCTGCTGCGCAGCGCGAGCAGCTCCTGGCGGCGCAGCGCTTCAGCGCCGCCGCCGAAGCCGCTGCCGCCGCCGCGCGGCAGCTGGCGCAGACCGAGCGCGCGCTGCACGGCGCGCTCGCGGATAACGGCTTCGCGTCGCGCGAAGCCGCAGAAGCCGCGGCGCTGGCGCCCGAGCAGCGCCGCCAGTGGGCGCAGCTCGCGGCGGAGCACCGCGAGCGCGAGCAGGCGCTGCGCGCCCAGCTGGCGCAGCTGGCAGCGAAGCTGCAGGGCCGCGTGCTGAGCGCGGACGAGTGGGCGCAGTCGCAGGCGCAGCTGAGCGCCGCGAAAGCGGCCGCTGAGGCCGCGCTCGAGACGCGGGCCAAGGCGGCGCAGGGCGCGAACGAGTTGGCTACGCGGCATGCGCGGTGGTGCGAGCTTGAGGCGCGTCGTGCCGAACAAGCGACGCAGCTGGAGCGGCTTGGCAAGTTGCAAGCCGTGCTTAAGGCCAATGCCTTCGTCGAATACCTCGCCGAAGAGCAGCTCATGCAAGTTAGCCGCGCTGCTTCGGAGCGGCTTAGTGAATTGACGCGTCGACGCTATGCGATTGAGGTCGACTCTGGCGGAGGCTTCGTCATCCGTGATGATGCCAACGGAGGGGTGAAGCGGCCGGTAAGCACGCTGTCGGGCGGTGAAACATTCCTTACCTCGCTGGCGTTAGCGCTCGCGCTTTCGGCACAGATTCAGCTGAAGGGGGAATATCCGCTGGAATTCTTCTTCCTCGATGAGGGCTTCGGTACGCTCGACCAAGAGCTGCTGGACATGGTCATCGGTGCGCTTGAGAAGCTTCATATGGACAGTCTAGCGGTTGGCGTCATTTCCCACGTTCCAGAGCTCCGTGCTCGTCTAGCTCGTAAATTAATCGTCCTCCCAGCAGAGCCATCTGGGCGCGGGAGCCGCATTGTAGTTGAGGAACTGTAGTTTCTACTTGCATACTGCTCAGAATTTACGGAGGAAGGTGAACATTTGTTAACTTTCGAAAGACAAAATAATAAGTTTAATTTTAGAGTTGCAGGGATTGCTATCCATAACAACAAGATCCTCCTACATACAACCCCAGAACATGATTACTGGGTTTTGCCTGGAGGACGTGTGGAATTTAATGAATCAACTAATGATGGAATCGTGAGGGAAATACAAGAGGAACTGGGTGTCTTAGCACATGTGGAACGTCTGAGTTATGTTCACGAATTAGTTTTTACAGAAGTTGGTAAAAACTTTCATGAACTTGGATTTTATTATCTGATCTCACTACCAGAGAATAACGAAATAATGAATAAGGAATCTGAATTTAATGGGATTGAAGATGGTGGCAGATTGATTTTTAGGTGGTTTTCATTTGATGAATTAAATCAAATTGAGGTGTACCCCGAATTTATTAAGAGAGATTTTTATGTTCTATTGTCTTCAGAGCTTATAAAGCATGAAGTGACAATTGAACAATAAGCCACTGAGACTTTAACAATTTATTCTCAAATTAATATCCCTATCCAAGGCTAACGACGCTCCAACCGTCGTTAGCCTTTTTTACATCCCCCAAATCATCTTTAGGTGAAGTCATCAAGCCGATTCGTACAAGTTGGCATACACTGCAACATCTTTAGGGAAGAGGAGAATGTGAATGGCTACATTTAATGAGGCTCTAAAACATAAAAACAGAATTTCACCCGTTTTACTAAAAAGAGCGGAGGTTATGGCTGTTGGTGTTGGCTATGCTGATCCGAGTAAACCAGCACTTGGAGCAGGCGTTGTTGTCTACACGCATCAAAAAGTCGTCCCCTCCAGTCTGAGCAGCCTCAAAGGAGTGGTTGCCAAAGCAGGCACGGCTGTTCCCGTTCGTTTTGTGCCTTCTGGGATGTTTAAAACGAATGTCTCATCTTCAAAACCGAAAGCCATCCGGCCAACATTGTTTCGCGGTAGAATTCGTCCTGTGCCAGGCGGTGTAAGCATTGGTAAACCAGATCCGTTTTCCACAGGAACGGCAGGTGTGATTGTAATCAGAAATAACCAGCTTTACATTCTGAGCAACAACCATGTTCTCATTAAAAACAACTCCACTGCCTTCTCTGCAACCGTACAACCAGGCCCGGCAGATGCAGCGCTTGCGGGTAATACCATAGGGAGAGCCTTTCAATTCGTCAGATTGCGCCCAGGTGAAGTCAATTTCCAAGATTCAGCGATTGCACTGCCGTTTTCAAATAGCTTATTGAATCCGAGATACTTAGTCAGTGCAACAGGGCAGCTGGTTACAGTTCCTGGTCACTTGTTAAGCTATCCTGTCGGTCTACAAGTGTTTAAATCGGGTCGTACAACCGGGTTTGTCAGAGGAACAGTAGAGTCCAATAATGTGGATGTGCGTGTTTCCTATGGAGGAACTTTAGGGACATTATTGTTCCGAAATCAATCGGTTATTCGTGGGAATACGGGCGCTGTTTCGCTCCCTGGTGATTCCGGTTCTGTATGGCTCCGCGCAACGGATCGCTTTGCAGCGGCGCTTAATTTCGCGGGTACAGCGGATGGCCGACGTTCGATTAGTAATCCAATTGGTATCGTTATGTCCACGTATGGGTTACGCATTGCCATTCCGGCCCCTGGTGGAACTTTCAAAGCCGGCGCGATTAAAGGGATAGCACCACGAGGCAACCATGCTTACGTTCAGCGATTAACAGATGAACAGCGTAAACGCACTCGCGCTGTACTAGTTAAGTCCTCTAAGTAAATACTGTCATTTCATCCAAAAACCAATGAATTAAGACGCATTGGTTTTTTTGTTTTTTATTTATTTTTCGACAAAATGCTACTTTATTCCATCCGAAACGTATTAGTTATGGACATACAAACTTACAACAGGGTCGAAGGGAGTCATCTTAACTTGAAAATCACGAAAAAAAGAATTGGAATTATGACGTTGGCTGTAGGAATTATCGCAGCTAGCCTAGCAAGTGCACCCGCACCTGCTCGTGCAGACATCGTGTGGGATCACTGGCAGAAAGCAGAGTCAATTCGTGCAAGTGGGAATAAAGATGAGGCTGTGCCGCATTGGCAATTCCTAGCTAATCACTATGCGAGCACTGGAGAATGGGAGAATGCAGCTTTATTCTATGGAAACTTGGCCGCCTACTACGATACAAACGGTGATTACGATCAAGCGATTAGCTTTTACGAATCGGAAAACGAATATTGGGTGAAAGCCGGGAAGGATTGGGGAGCTGTTAAGCTGCAGCGAGCCGATCAAATTCGAACAACGGTTGAATTGTATAGACAGGATCGTAATGAGACGACTGTACAGCAATTAGCCTTGCCTAAGAACAGTCAATTGGCCAAGTTTGAACCTACATACGGCACTTATCTGGGGGTGTACTCCGAACTGGATCCCAAGGTAGGTAATATTTTCACGAAGATGGAAACTGTTTATGGTAAAAAGCACGCGATTTATTTGGCCTATGCACACTGGGGTCAAGGATTCCCTTCTATATATGCGAAGAGAGCTAAAGATGCAGGTGGCGCTTTACAAATTGCTTGGGAACCTGACGATGGCTTAGATCCGGTTACAGACGGCACGTATTTGCGCAAATGGGCACAAGATGCCAAGGCGGCAGGTATCCCGATTTTCTTGCGTTTTGCAGGGGAAATGAATGGCGCTTGGGTCAAATGGCACGGAAACCCTGCCCAATATATTGCGAAATTCCGTATGCTGCACGATGTATTCGCTGCTGAAGCACCGAATGTCGCGATGGTTTGGAGTCCTGGTGACGTACCTGCGAATGATATTGACCCTTATTATCCGGGAGATGCTTATGTAGATTGGGTTGGGGTTAGTCTATATATTGAGCCTTATGAAAATGGGAATCCGTCTCTGCCTTCCATGATTTCTACGAGCAGTGTAGAGAGGTTAACGAGGCTTTACAACACCTATTCGGACCGTAAACCGTTAATGCTAAGCGAAACGGGTGTCCCGCATTACGCGCATTCGGCAGGTGAAGATTTCACGGAGTGGGCGAAACTTAATCTGCAGCGTTTATATGAGATTATGCCTTATAAATATCCAAGATTGAAGGCTATCACTTACTTTAATGTCGATCAAAAGATGGACAATGCGAAAAATGACTATTCACTTTCCACTTCGTCTGAGATCCAAAATTACTACAGCAAGTTAATTGCTAATCCTTATTTACTTTCCAAAGTAACAGATGCAGCTAAACCTACTGATGGTATGGGTTATGTACCCGTAGATGCGAATCATGAAGCTTTTACGAAACAAACCAAGTTAATTCCTTTTGTCAAAATACCTGACGTTTACATTGGCAAAGTAGAGTACATCTTAAACGGACAAGTGATTGCCTCTCAAACAGATCTGCCTTACGGTCTAGAGCTGCGAGCCGGTGATGTTCCGGAGGGTTCTGTCATTCAGATCAGGGTTTATAATAAAGCCGGTAAGCAAACAGCTTTACGTACGTTCGGTTTATCCTCACAAGTATCTGTAGAAATTGATGGGAAAGAGCAGAAATTTGAACAAGCACCCGTCATTGTAAAAGGATCAACATTTACGCCGCTGCGTGCGATTTTCGAAGCGATGGGTGCAACGGTGGATTATGAAGCAGCGACAAAAACTGTTACAGCCAAAAAAGGAAGTACAACGTTACGCTTAACTCTTGATCAGAAAACAGTGTATGTGAACGGCCAAGCTGTGCAGTTAGATGAGCCAGCTCAGCTGGTGAACGGTTATACACTTGCGCCTGCTCGATTCGTAGGGGAAACCTTTGGCGGCAAAGTCGCTTGGGACGGTACAAGCAGAACAGTTACGATTACAACCAAATAGAACATCATCTACAAAAAGCTGTTCCTTCGTCTGACGGATTGTCAGAACGCTGGAGCAGCTTTTTCAATAAACGATAGGTTTCTCTTATTCAACTTTTTTTTTTCTTATAACTGCAACCACTGTAACCAAGAGCAATGGCAGCAAGTAAGAAAAAGTGGCCCATAACGGATGAATGACCGATACGGCATAAATCCAAGTGGCTGATCCTTTATCAATTTGAAGCAGAGAAAAAAGGTAGCAGGTCAGCGCTAGAGGAAATACCAATATGCGATCGTCATGGAGCTTGAACAATTTTGTAAATGTTAAATTCAGTATATATAGCGTAATGGTAGCCTTTAAAAATGAAGTTAAAATTAAGGAGATCCCAATGATAGATTCAATCCTTTGAATGACTTCAAGCAGGTCGATGATTCGAGCGACCTCAAACATCGAATACTTTCGATCTCCTGCCATTGGACCAAACACCATTATCGTGGCGATCGTCACGGCGATTAAACATAAACCGTTTACAAGTAGGGCGAGATACATGCCCTTCTTTAGCTGTTTTTGTTCGTTCTTGCGTACGTAAGGAAGAAGCATAGCCATTAGCGTAAGCTCGACATAGGGAAAACCATATGAGAAATAAGCGCCAAGAATGACGGGTTTGATGCCGTCAGGCATGATGGGAAACAGATGGTCGATCTCATAATTGTTGAAAGATAATACAAGAATGAGAATGATAAAGACGAGAACGGCAATCATAGGAGCCAGGATCATTCGAGCCATAGTTTCTATTCCTGAACGAACCGTAAGAGCAATAACCACAAATACCGATAATACAAATATAGACAACGGAGTTTGCCGCATCATTGAACTGGTCATAAATAAACCGATATCTAGGACAATTCCGGATGTCATGTGGAATTGAAACGAAATAAAGGGAATAGCGAGAAGAATCGTAACCCAATTACCAAGCAAAGTCCTGCTGTAATCGATAAAAGTCAGGTCGGGAAATTTCCGGTACAAATACAAGATGCAGGATAGTAGGAATATGCCTGCAGATATAGAAAGCAAAAGGGATATCCATGCTCCATTTTTGGCGTAGCCGATTAACGGTCCGGGGATGTTTACGATGGCAGATCCCGTCATGAAAGAAAAAAATAAAACGGACATTTGCGATGAGCTGATTTGCTCCTTTACTTTCATCTCTTGCACCCCCACGACAGCAGATTCTCGATTGTTTAAGAGGGAACCTTTAAAAACTCAATAATGCGACGGGCAGGTTCACCAATGAGTGCAGCAGCGGCTTCCTCAAGAAACGGCCATTTCAGGTCAAATATATAATTGATGCCTAAGTAAACCGAGAGCAGCAGCATGGCCGAGTAAGCAAAGATCTCGCGGCGATCCAGCTTTTTTAGTCTCGGTAAGTCTGCGAGTAATATGGCCGTATAAATCATCAGCAGTAATAACATCTTACCCGACATTTTTTCGGTCCCTTCTATTTTTTGAAAATAGGCTTACCGATTGTGGTTCCGCTGTTAATAACCTTAACATCAACATCGAGATCGAATTCACTGCTTGCAAATTGATCATCCCAGTCCTTTTTCCACTGCTTCCACAATGACGGATTTTTCTGATACACTTTGTTGCCCAATCCAATGGCATCGAATTTTGTTTTTTTTAACCAATTGATTGTTCCCGTAATTTGCTGTTTAACCGTCTCTTCCACATTTTTTGCGAACTTCTTTTCATCAGCTATCGTTTCCAGCTTGGAGCAGCTCAACTCCATGACAGCTACTTCCATGTTGAGTTTTACATGAACTTTCAGAGAATGCTCTTCGAGTGAGGTAGGCTGCCATTTGCTTTTTAAGTCCACGATTTCTACAGCTTCAACCTTCTGATTCGGCTTGGATGGATTCTGACAAGGAATATCAAGCATTCCGCTTTGATAAGTGTTCAACAGCATTTGTAAGCTTTCAACCTTCTCGGGTTCCATTTTACCCACTAATTTCCCAGCTTTAAGCAAGGCGATTCCGGCTACATTTGTTACCGTCTCTGAGTCTTTGGATAAATACAGAAAAGGCACCATTGCGTTGCCAACCTCGCTTTTCATTTGCATGCCCATTTTCAGCAAATTAGTCTCTATTGTTTTTCCGCTATTAGAAGCAGACGCTTTTTCGCTTTGAAATAATTGTTGGCTTATCGTATTTTCGATGAAAGGTTTCATGTTCAAATATTTGTCTGCTCTTCCTTCCGCAATCATGATGGAAACGGTTAAACGGGGTTCGTGATCTCGGTAAAAAAATTCGAGTAGACTGAATATCTCTTGTTCACGAGCCAGTTTTTCACTAATAATAATCAGGCGGGTATGGCTCCACTGGGTTTTACGTCCGAGATTAATGGGAATATCGCGAATGGCTCTGGGGAGCGTACGATCGATAGTCGTAACATTCGCGAATGACACATCGGGCGATTTGCCGCCTATTGAACCGACCCCTTGGGTTGGCCTGAATACTTGTGTAGTCAGTGAAATTTTTCCGCCACTGGCTTGATCTAAGGCAATTCCCATGACAAAACCTTTTTCTGGAAGCTCGGCCCGATCCCAGCATCCTGTCAATACGAAAAGTGCCGATAAGCTTAAGCTCATCCATATCCGTCTGATCATGATCTGTTCACTCCTGAGTTTGCTGTGAGCGCATTAATGTTCCGAGTGGCGCACGTATTAAAACATCCTTCAATTGTCGAGGCCTAAAAGGGCCAATAGGGCTTAAATAGGGCTGACCTAGAGAACGTAAATTCGCTAAATGCAGCCAAATGAGCATGAAAGCGATCATGATGCCGAATATGCCCATAATAGCTGCGAACAGCATGATTGGAAATCTTATAATACGCAGTGCAATGGCAAAGTTGTATTGGGGTATGGCAAAGGAGGCGATGCCGGTTAATGCAACAATGATTACCATGATCGGCGAAGCGATACCGGCATTGATGGCCGCTTCACCGATAACAAGCGCTCCGACGATGCTCACCGCAGAACCGACCGGACGCGGAAGACGAATTCCGGCCTCCCGAAGCAGTTCGAAAAAGAATTCCATAATGAATGCCTCAATGACAGCAGGGAAGGGAATCCCTTCGCGGGAGTTGATGACGGCAAGCAGTAATACGGTCGGAATTAATTCCGGATGATAAGTGGAAAAAGCAATATATATGCTGGGCAGGCAAACGGCAATCAACAATGCAAAAAATCTTAAGAGACGGATAAGGCTTGCAATAACGGTTCTTTGATAGTAATCTTCGCTCGATTGA
The DNA here is from genome assembly GCF_030817215.1 of Paenibacillus sp. V4I3. Lineage (GTDB taxonomy): Bacteria > Bacillota > Bacilli > Paenibacillales > NBRC-103111 > Paenibacillus_E. Next base: position 5,918,227 of record NZ_JAUSZA010000001.1, on the reverse strand, counting down.
AGCAGTTCGACTAACAAACCAGGGCAGATCAGGATGGATCCGGTCCCTTCAACGATCACGACAATTTTCCCTGCTAGTAAAGAGGCAACGGCAACATCCGTTCTTTCCGTATAACGATATTGAGGAAAAGGAGAGTACACGGAATCCTCAATGACTTCTTCGATGTAGGAGGTTTCCAATATCTCTTTGTTCTGAAGCTTGGCCACTCTTTTTTGAAATTCGGCTAACATTTCGGGATTGACGGTTCCTTCCAAATAACCGTAAGCAACCTTCGTTTGTGTTTGTCCTGACGGTGGTAACATTTCAATTTTAAAATTAGATGTCTTTAACCGTACTCGTAACATTCCTATGTTTTTAGTTATATTCTCAACTGTGCTTTCACGTGGTCCTTGAACGACAGGTTCGCTCACCGATTCAGTAACTTGCCGTGTTTCAAGGCCTATCGCCTTGTAACTGAGCGCTTTGTTCCATTGGTCGAAGAAGATGACAAGATTGCCGTGCAGAACTTCGTTTATCGCGACATTGAAATCTTCGATCAATGTGGCACTTTGCGCAGAGGCGACATGGCGGTTGAAAAAAAAGTCGACATCCTCTGGAGTAACCATCGTTCCCGGTCCAACCTCATGTGTGACTAGATCTTGAAGCGATTCTTTAAAAAAGTTATGCTCTTTTTTTTGAATGAGTGATTCCGAAAAAATGGAGAATGCGGTATGCTTCATTTCGGGACCATATTGCCACTGGAGGAAGGTAACGTCATTGCACCGATCGAATACTTCCTTCATCCTTTGCAGGTTGTCCGACAAAAGTGAAGATATCTCTGCAATCGTTATAACACCCGACTCGGGAAGCTCTTCTTGATTCGGAGTGCGTGATTCTGTCAAAGGACTATAGAAGTTGTTTTGCTCCATGATTTTGCCGCGATTACGACTTTGGACAAGTCGTCTAAAAAAGTTCATAGGTGCCTTCCTTCCTTGGTGATTGTATTATTTTTGCCATAATATTGAAAAGTAATTCCTAGGAAAGGCAATGGGAGTTAATATCTTTTGGGCAATCACCCATTTGTATTTTGGGGAATACCCTGAAAGTAACAAATTCCGATGGAGGAATGATCATGTATTGAACTACGGTAAAGTAAAGTGGCCATTATTACAGGCGGGGAAAGCGGCATCGGGCGTGCAATTTCCTATTTATTTGCCAAGGAGGGTGCTGATATCGTTGTGGTCTATCTCAATGAACATGGCGATGCTGCGGAAACGAAAGCGAGAGTTGAGCAGATAGGTCGAAGATGTTTGACGATAGCAGGGGGTATCTTTACTCGGTCGTTAGCGTTATCTCTTCTCAAAAGAGGAATCTGCGTTAACGCTGTCACTCCCGGTAGGACATGGACCCCACTCATTCCTGCATCGCTTCCTCTTATCACGACTATTGAAGCTGTTTGATGATGTGATCCGCCGTTCGAATCGCCAGAGCAACGGTTGACAAGGTTGGATTGGCGGCGCCAATAGAGGGGAGAACACTGTTATCGGCTATATATAGACCTGGTACACCGTGAATTTGTCCGTACCGGTTCGTAGCTGAGGTGTTCGGATTATCACCCATGCGGCATGTTCCGGCTTCATGGTTATCCGCCCCGGGCGGCATCAAGCAAATGGCAGGTACCCCGCCCAGTGTGGCCAGACTTAAGCTCATAGCGGAGGAAGCACGCAGAATAGCGTCATACATCATACGAAGAATGGCTTCATCCTTTTCGCTGTGCGAGAAACTGACTTGTAATTCCGGCATCCCGAATTCATCCAACCTATTCTGGTCAATAAAGACCCTGTTTTCATAGCGTGATTCTACCCTGCCGGAAGCGCCGTAAAAGCTGATTTTCCACTCGTCTTTGATCGGCTTTTTATCGTACTGGTAGTTGAAATATTTTTCCGGTCCTTGCAGCTGCAGCTGATAAGGTTGGTCTTCAAGTTCTGGAACGATTATCCCCAATGCCCCTAATGGTTCAGGGAAATTCTTGGTGGTTATACTTGCAGTGGCAATCAAGTAGGAATGGTTTATAAGATACCGGCCGATTGCTTTTCCTGGAATCCTTGAATTCAGCAAAATACGCGGAGTTTGTAACGAGCTTGCCGATAATACAACCGTTTTCGCCTTAATGAAATGTGATTTCTTATCTGCGGTCATCACCCGAACGCCGACCGCTTTGCTACCATCGGTAATCACTTCTGCAGCATAGGTATTAACGGCCAGGTCAAAGGGACGACGATTCAAGGCTCTGGCAAATAAAACAATGGAACTGAAAAATACATTGGAATGAAGCTTTCCGTAACGCGTTTCATCAAGGTCGGTGGCAACCGGAATATCGTCCGCATTGTAATATCCGTTTTCACGGAGCCGTTTCAGAAGAATCTGTGTAATCGACGAATCTTTCGTATAGGTATTTGTAACATTCATGATTTCTTCAGCAATATTGTAATAATATTCCATCTCATGCATGGAAACTGGCCATTCTGCTATGACGTGAGCGGGCATACGAGGAGAGACGGCTCCCCACAAAATAGTTCTTCCACCCAAAGCGTAAATTAGTTTCATGCCGGAATATTGCGGGAGTCTGTTCCCGATCAAATCGGTTATTTGAGGCGGAGCATACAGCCTGAAGCTGTCTCCGTCAATGGTCGCTATATTGGCGACATGGGTGGGCAAGAAGAGGTCTCCTCTTTCCACGATCCCGATCTTTTTCCCATTTTCCCCCCATTGTTCGCACAATCTCCAAAGGGCAGCTCCTCCCCCTGCGCCTGAACCGACAATGAGAACGTCGTACTCGGTTTCGGCCATCTGCTCCGCGGAAGTGAGCGGAATCCAGGTAGAAAGAAATTGCTCCTGAGTTACAGGTGGGCAAAAAGGGGCAACGACCCTATTTTCAGTTACTTGCCTGGTTCGGGATGGAAGGTTGACGCGCTGGCCTGTGATGATTACATCAGACCTGTCAATGTGCGGATTCAGGGACATTAATTGTACCCATTCAACCTGATATTTATGTGCAATTGAAAGAAGTGTTTCTTCATGATCGGCTATATATATCCTCAAGAGTAACCACATCCTTTTAATTTCAAATATATGCTTCCCATACCTATGTTAATGACGTTCTCCCTATACATGGAAATTCTCATATCTATGCACTTATAAAGATGGAGGGATTTTATCGATGAAAGTAAGGATTGGAAGCGGACCGATGTTTGAGATGAAACCAATACAGGTAACCATCTGGAATGAATTTATTCATGAGCGAGCGGACCCGCAAGTAGCCCGTATTTATCCAAAAGGCATTCATCAAACGATTGCTGCAGGCATTGGTCCGTACGGGTTCCAAATACGAACAGCAACCTTAGATCAGCCGGAGCATGGACTATCAAATGAAGTGCTTAAGTATACGGACGTTTTGATTTGGTGGGGGCACGTGGCACATGAGCAAGTTGCCGATGAGATTGTCGAGAGAATTCAGGCAAGAGTGCTGCAAGGTATGGGGCTCATCGTCCTTCATTCCGCTCATCGATCGAAAATATTTCAGAAATTGATGGGGACTACTTGCAATTTGAAGTGGAGAACAGATGCTGAGCGGGAAAGACTGTGGGTTGTTGCCCCTTCTCATCCGATAACGGAAGGAATCGGCGAATATTTCGAACTGCAAACGGAAGAAATGTACGGAGAATTTTTTGATATCCCAGCGCCGGAAGAGCTTATCTTCATCAGCTGGTTTCAGGGCGGAGAAGTTTTCCGAAGCGGATGTGTGTATCAACGCGGACTCGGGAAAATTTTTTATTTCAGGCCGGGACACGAAGAGTATCCTACTTACCATAACAAAGATGTGTTGAGAGTTATAGCAAACGCAGCACGGTGGGCTGCGTCGCCCCATGGAGCTGAACCTGTATATGGACATATGCAGCCGATTGAGGAAATAAACATAGGGGAGTTTCCCTTGCCCGATCAAGCGAAAGCGGCTTCTGGCAGCATCTCCAGTCAATTTTTCGGTAAAACGGCAGAAGGCGAGTCGATATCCCTTTACACGTTAACGAATAAGAACGGCATGCAAGCCGCAATTATGAATTACGGAGCTATTATGCTGACCCTCAAGGTACCGGATCGAAACGGAAATCTGGAAGATGTCCTTCTTGGCTATGGGGCGCTGGAAGATTTTATACGTACCGGCAATAAGCCCTACTTCGGGACTGTGCTCGGCCGGTACGCGAATCGCATCGCAAACGGCCGGTTCACTCTTGACGGTGTGACTTACCAGTTATCCATAAATGAAGATCACAATACGCTGCACGGCGGGAAAAGGGGATTTGACAAGAGGGTCTGGGCAGCGGAAGAAGTGTACCACGAGGACTCAGTCGGACTCGCATTATATTATGTGAGTAATGATGGAGAAGAAGGGTTCCCGGGAAATCTTGCGGTAAAACTTGTATATACTCTAACGAATGATAATGAACTGAGGATGGATTTTACGGCCACGACGGATAAAAAGACTGTGCTGAATCTTTCTCAGCATAACTACTACAACCTCGCGGGTGCAGGAAATGGGGATATTCTAGGGCATATCGTTATGATTAACGCTGATCGGTTTACTCCGATCAAGGAAGGTCTCATCCCGATAGGGGAAGTGAGGAGTGTCGCAGGTACACCGCTCGACTTCCGTAATCCAATGGCAATCGGTGCCCGGATTCATAGCCAAGACCCGCAGATGAAATATGCAAGAAATGGTTATGATTTCAATTATGTTTTGAATCAGACCGGAACTTCAATGGGGTTGGCAGCGAGGGTGTATGAACCGAAATCAGGCCGCATGATGGAGGTTTACACAACGCAGCCCGCCGTTCAGTTTTATTCAGGGAATAACTTAAATGGAAGTGATATCGGAAAAGGAGGGAGCGTATATAAAAAGTACGGTGGGCTCTGTCTGGAGACTCAGCATTATCCTGACTCTCCGAATCATCCAAATTTCCCCAGCACGGAATTGCTTCCGGGTCAGATTTACAGGGAGACATCTATTTATAAATTTTCTATCATGTAGCAGAGGGCTCCAATTCTACAATTAATGTAGGATTGGGGCCTTTTTTAGTGCCTCGACAGAGCCAAGCTTCAAAATAGACATTAAAAATAATTTAGTTAAACGCATAACTGATAAATCAATTTAATGGCAAAAAGATAGCGCTATCATATTGTAATATCGACAACTGTGTCTTATAATCTAGTTAAACGTGTAACTAAAGAGGGTTGAGGAATGAAGAAACCAACAATAAAAGATGTGGCCAAAGTCGCAGGCGTTTCAGCAGCCGCAGTGTCCTATGCATTAAACGGCAGAACGGATAAAGTCTCCAGTGAGACGATCGAGCGCATTAAGAAAATTATTGAAACCTTAAACTACATACCGGACTTCTCGGCGAGAAGTTTAGTCAAAAACCAATCCAAGTTGATTGGCATCGTGATTCCACAGACGGAATCCCACAAACAGCTTATACTTGAAAACCCTTTCTACAGTGAAATGATAAGTGGAATTGAAGGCAAGCTTCGCGAGTATGGGTACCACCTCTTGTTATCTGGCGTTAACCAAGGAGAAAGTTATCTGGATTTATCCATTCAGCGTAATCTGGATGGTGCTATTATGATGGGTATTTATCCCGAACAGTTTTATGACGGCTTTAAGAAGATTAATATTCCGATTGTCCTGATCGACAGTTACATTAACGACAGTTATTTCAAGCGAATCGGCATTGATGACGAATACGGCGGATATTTGGCGACGAAATATCTGATTGATAAGGGCCACTCCAACATTGGACTCGTGACCGGAGCGATTCGTAAAGATGGTGTTGTTGAGAAACGTTTCCTTGGCTACAAACGTGCGATACGTGAAGCGAATTTCTTTTATAATCCGGACTATGTGTTTGAAGAATCCATGAGTTATGAACATGGTGTGGCTGCAGGACAGCTGATCGCAAACAAGTTTCCCGAAATCACCGCTGTATTTGCTACGGGCGATATGGTCGCATTCGGAGCGATTCGGAGCTTGGTGGACATGGGCAAAAAAGTCCCGGAAGATATCTCAGTCATTGGCTTTGATGATATCACGATGTCGAAAATGTTTATCCCGCCACTAACAACAATCCGGCAAAATATAACTGAAAAAGGCGCTATTGCGGCCGAGCACCTCATCAACATGATTCAAGGCGGCGTAGAGCAAGAAGCGAATGAAATCATGCTGCCGCTAACGATCGTAGAGAGAGCAACTGTTAGAGCCAAGGAATAATTAACACGTAGGAACCGGAAAAGGAGAACGTCATGGTCGGACAAAAGAGATTTTCTAAAGCAGTTGTCATTATCGGATTTTTATTGCCAAGTTTAGCGGGTTTGTTTCTGTTCCAACTCATCCCGATGCTTTCATCCGCTGTCATCTCCTTTACGAATTGGGATTTGTTAACCCCGGCGAAGTTCGTTGGGGTGGATAATTACACCGAAGCTTTGCAGGATGAGAAAACGCTTACATCGCTGATGAACATTCTTCAGTACATCCTTGGTTACTTGCCATCTGTTCTTGCTTTTGGTCTATTGTTCGCTGTTTTATTGAATAGGAAGCTAAGAGGTATTAAGCTTTATCGAATTTTCATCTTTGTGCCCGTCATCACCTCGTGGGTAGCTGTTTCCATCGTATGGCGCTGGCTGCTGAATGGACAGAGCGGACTCATTAACTACCTGCTGTCGCTAATCGGAATTCAAGGGCCTGTATGGCTGCAGGACTTCGTATGGGCAATGCCCTCAATTATCGCGGTGAGCGTATGGAAGGATATCGGTTATGTGACCGTCATACTTCTTGCGGGACTGCAGGATATTTCGGAGGATTATTACGAAGCTGCGACGATTGATGGAGCAGGTGGATTGCAACAGTTTTTTCGTGTAACGCTACCTCTTCTCACGCCGAGTATTTTTTTCGTACTTGTCATATCCCTCATCAATGGCTTCCAGCTCTTTGATCAGGTGCTAGTTATGACAGGTGGCGGTCCGGCTGGGCAAACGAGCACGCTTGTGCAGCAAATTTATGGGAATGCTTTTCAAAGCTATAAAATGGGCTTTGCCTCTGCGCAGTCATGGATCTTATTCGTAATTATTTTCGCCGTCACCATCGTTCAGCAGCAGCTTCAGAAAAGGTGGGTTACCTATGACAGATAATTATATGCCGTATCGGAACCTGCTTTCACATCTCATTTTGATTGTGGCGGCTGTCGTTCTCATGTTTCCTTTCGTCTGGATGCTGTCGGGTTCATTCAAGGATAACTTGGAAGTCGTCAGAATGCCGCCGAACCTAATACCCGATACATTTAAATTCAGTAACTACGTCGAGATTACGAAATACTTTCCGATCTATCGCTTTTTGGGCAACAGTGTAGGCGTTTCCTTAGTAACGACAGCAGCACAGATTGTTGTGTGTGCGATGGCTGCATTTGTTTTTGCTAAAATTCCGTTCCGCGGTAGGGAAACACTATTCGTTCTCTATTTGATCACGATGATGATTCCCATGCAGGTGACGATGACTCCACTCTTTATCGTATTTCAAAAACTGCACCTGACGAATACATATCTCGGTCTCATTTTGCCAGGAATCTTCAGTGCTTACGGGACTTTCCTGCTTCGACAACACATCATGACAATTCCTGATCCGTTGATTGAGGCGGCCAGAATGGACGGAGCTTCTTATTTGAGGGTGTTTGTGAGTATCATTCTTCCGCTTAGTAAACCTGCTCTTGCAACGCTAGCTATTTTTGCTTTCATGGCTTCGTGGAACAATTTTTTATGGCCGCTTATTATTACGAGCGATAAGGAGTTGATGACACTTCCGATAGGACTAAGCAAGCTGCAGGGCAGATGGGCGACGGAGTGGAACATTTTGATGGCGGGGAATGTGATCAGCTTTATACCGATTTTCATTGTGTTTTTGTTCGCATCGAAATACTTTATTAAGGGAATGACCATGAGTGGCGTTAAAGGATAATGAGAGGGGTGATGGAAGTCGTTTGAGAAGTAAGTGATGAAAATGACATTGATGAGTTAACAGAAGAAAATTCATAAGAAGAGAGGGTTTAAAGATGGTTACTAAAAAAACAGGTTGGGTCGTAGCGTTAGGTGTGGTTGTTTCTCTTGCAGCAACGGGGTGTGGAGCGGATACGAAAAAAGAAGCTGCGTCGACGCCAAAACAAGAGCCGACTGCAGCCGCAACGGCAGCGGCAACACCGGAGACAAAGAAAGAACCGGTTACACTCAAGTTCATGCAGTATACCGCCAGCGGTTCTCAAGAGCAGACGCTCGGCGATATGGTGAAGGCGTTCGAGTCGGCCAATCCTGACGTGAAGGTCAAAGTGGATATCGTCGATTACAACAACTACTACACGAAGCTCAATACACAGCTCGCATCGGGGGATGCGCCTGATGTATTTGAGGTTGGTTACGAAAACTTTGTCTCTTATGCAGCCAAAAATACACTAAAAGACTTGACGCCGATCATTGCGAAGGACACGACGTTCAAGCCGGAAATCTACAAAGGCCTTGCCTATGACTCTTTCAAGTATAGCGGTAAGCAATATGGAGTCGTAGAGTCATTTTCAGACGTAGTTCTTTTCTATAATAAGGACTTGTTCGACAAAAAGCAAGTTGAGTATCCGAAGGCGGATTGGACGTGGAAGCAAGAGCTGGAAGCGGCTCAAAAGCTCACCGACGCCAAAAGCGGCGTATGGGGAACCTACTCGCCAATTCAATTTTATGAGTTTTACAAAACAATTGCTCAGAATGGCGGAGGTATCTGGAGTGCAGATGGCAAGCCTACTGTAAACAGTAAAGAAAATATTGAAGCCTTGAACTGGATGCTGGATAAAGCGAAAAAGTATAAAGTGTCTCCAGCGCTCAATGACGATACCTTTAACCAACCGGATGCTGACTTAAACGCATTTAAAGCGGGTAAGCTTGCTATGCTGCGTGGCGGGATTTGGAACTTTGGCCGCTTTGCGGATGCTCCGTTCAAATGGGATATTGCACTAGAGCCTGGTAATACGAAGAAAGCACATCATTTCTTTGCGGATGGTCTTGTTGTTTCTGAAAAAACGAAAAATGCCGAAGCAGCCTGGAAGTTTATCAAATTCATGTCTTCCGATCCTTCTGTTGTCAGCAAACGGATTGAGAAAGGCTGGAGTGTACCAGCTGTTTCTGATGAAAAAGTCATGGAGGCTTATTTCAAACAAACGCCGCCAGCTTCAAAGAAAATCGTACTTGATGCATTGAATTCGCTTGTACTGACGCCAGTAGGTCCAATTCCGGACAAATGGAACGATTTGACTAAAGCGATCGGCGATGAGCTGGATAAAGCGAAATTGAAATCCGATTATACAGCGGAAAAAGCACTCAATGAAGCGCAAGCTAAGATTGAAAAATTAGTAACTAAATAGCGTAGTGCGGACATAGAGTCGGCAGGGAAGGGGCATTGTTGCGGCAACGGCCCCTTTCTCATTCATACACATAGGATGGAGTAGGAGGATTTATGGTGCAAACACTAGATTCAAATCAGAATGTTAATTACTCGCTAGATGAACATACAGGTCAGATTACGATCTCTGGGCAGCTTGCTACTTTTAGAGATATTGCTTTTTTGAGTTACGCGCTTATCCAGCGAGGTGAGGCGGAGCGTGTATTATCTGTGCTGCGTTTGATGAGCAGCGATCAATTTAAGGGACAGTTGGCGCTGACGGATGTGGCGCTTCGGATATGGGCTTTCGGTGAATATCTGAAGGTAACGGAAGATCAGGATTTTAGGTTGGAGATAGAAGGGATTGTCGAGGAAGCCACCTTGCTTCTAGATACCAATTGGCAGAAACCGCAGCCTCATTGGCTGCAGCGCGGGAACGAAGGCATTTATTTGAGCCATTTGGCAATGTACTTCGCTGCAGTTCAAGCCAATATTCAGAACGGAGTTGGCGAGCGGGGTGTGCGTTTGCTGAAGGCGATCCGTGAACTTGTCTTTGCCAGCTTCATTAAAGAAGGCCGAGTTGTTAGCGAATTGGGTGATACAGCGATTCATGGGGATATCATCACAGCGGCGATTCCATTCGGTATGCTGGGTATTGAAGACCGTATTCTGATCGAAGCGTTGTATAAACTGGAAGAAACACTTGTTAGTAAAGGTGTAAGATTCAAAGCTGGCGATACTTTGTATGGAGGTTGTGAGCGATCCGACCTTACCTGCCTGTTGGCGTGGTACTACGCTAAAAAAGGGGACACGGTTCGGGTGAAAGAACTGCTCTCTCATGTAGAGTCGCTTCAGAAAGAAGATTCGAAGCTGTATGAGGTAGACATTTCTACAGCCAAAGAGCCTTTACTGCTTACTTATTGGCGTGAACATGCAGGGGAACCACCCGTCAGTACATGGGGGGGCTTACTGTTGGAGCTTGCTCAGACTGCACTTGTTTCAGGTGATGTCCGTAGTGACAGTTTGGACAGCGTCTGTCTGGTGCATCAACCGACGGGTTACGATGACCCTTACGTCATCCTGCCTTACGAGCGGTTTCCCCGTCATCCCGAAACGGGGGATTCGGTGCTTGTACGCCTCTTGACGCAGCCTTTTCAGGCGAGTCAGGTCGTGACCGTGCAGGCCGCCGTCAATGGCATTCCGGCGGCCGAAGCCGTGACCGCCGTCATGAAAGTGACGGACGGCGGGGAAAAGGTCTGGGAAGCGCAGCTGGGCCCTTACCTCGCAGGTGACGAGGTCTGCTATGTATTTGTGCTTCAGAGCGGAAGCAAGTCGCTGAGTTCAGCGACTTACCGCTTTAAAGTGCGGGCATGGACGGCGCTGGAGCGCGTCCATGCGCTGTACGAGACGACGGATGGCTTCGTCGTCGAATTGGCTTACGGTGCGGAGGGTACCCGCACCGCTCAGCTGTCTTTCCGCGCCGATGCGAGCGGCGCGATCATGCTGACGTTCGCCGCACAGGGCGAACGTACGCAGGGCGCGCCTGCGCAGCGGGCGGCGCTAGCTGTTGGGCGCGCACGGCTGGAAGCCGAGGTGCGCGGGGGCAAGTTTGCGCTCGCGCTGCGCAGCACGGAGGGCGTGCTGATGGAAGGCTTCGCCGCCGAAGGGAAGCCGCTTATCGAGGCTTTAACCGATGGCTCGGGATGCCTGCATAAGCTTCGCTTGAACTTGAAAACTAGGCCGGAGCATCGCTGGTTCGGCATGGGGGAACGCTTCTCCCATTATGAATATTCGGGTCATGAAGTCGATCAATATGTGTACAATCAGTACCGGGATCAAGGCCTGAAGACTTACATGCCGGTTCCTTTTGCCATATCCTCCGGCGGATATGCGATTTTCGTGGATACAGCGCTTTATTCGACCTTCCGCTTTCATACACGTTTATCTGATCTTGTTGAAGTGGAAGTGGATGTGTCGCAGGCAAATCAACAGCTGGTTGCGTATATATTTGCAGAAGAGCCGCTCACGATGGTCGGACAGTTCACCCATCTGTCAGGCAAACCTGTATTGCCGCCGAAGTGGTCATTTGGACCATGGATGTCCAGTAATAACTGGGATTCCCAGGCAGAGGTTTTGAAACAGGCCGAGCTAACGGCGAAGTATCAGATCCCTTCTACCGTGCTAGTTATTGAGCAATGGAGTGACGAGGCGACGTTCTATATTTTTAATGATGCGCAATACAATGTCAAAGATGGTAACCAACCGTTTCGCTATGATGAGTTCCAGTTCCCAGAGTGGGGTCGTTGGCCGAATCCGAAGGGAATGGTCGAAGAGCTGCATGAGCAGGGTTTGAAGGTGCTGTTATGGCAAATACCCATTCATAAACATATGTATGGCGTTTCTCACGGTCAGCGCGATCAGGATGAAATTACGCTGCTGGAGCAAGGTTACTGTGTGAAAACGGCGGAAGGGGAGCCGTACACATTGCCTTATAACTGGTTTAAGGATTGTCATATTCTTGACTTTACGAACCCAGAAGCGGCGAAATGGTGGTTTAATAAGCGCCAATACCTCGCTGATGAAATCGGTGTGGATGGTTTTAAAACAGATGGCGGCGAGTTCGTCTTCGGTCACGATCTGCAGTTCTATGACGGCTCTACAGGCCGCGAAATGCGCAATTTGTATCCAAATTTGTATGTGGGCAGCTATTACGAGTTCATCCAGCAGTTTGCCAAAGATGGAGGTATTACCTTTAGCCGGGCGGGCTATACGGGAGCACAGCGGTACCCGATGCATTGGGCGGGCGACGAGCGTTCGACCTTCCAGGCTTTCCGTTCCTCGATGATTGCCGGGTTATCCAGCAGTATGTCGGGCATCCCGTTCTGGGGTTGGGATCTGGGTGGCTTTCATGGCGACATTCCGACGGCGGAGTTGTTTATAAGATCCACCCAAATGGCCGCATTTTGCCCGGTCATGCAGTATCATGCCGAAACGAAAGGCGAGTTCAATCAAGACAGAACGCCGTGGAACATTGCTGAACGTACAAATCAGCCGCTAGTCATCGATTTATACAAAAGGTACGCAGACATTCGAATGAACCTCTTGCCTTACATCTATGATCAAGCGATCCGTACCAGTCGAACAGGGCTGCCTATGATGCGTGCAATGTCCCTTCAATTCCCTGCTGATCCGCATTGCACTGAAATGATTAGTGAGTACATGTTTGGAGAAAGCTTGCTGGTCGCCCCTGTTACGGCGGAGGGTCATGGTGCTAAGGAGATTTATTTTCCGGAAGGGTCATGGTTATCATTGTTCGATCAAGAAGAGGTCCAAGGTCCGTGCCTGATGAAAGTTGCTGCACCTTTAGAGGCTGTTCCTGTTTATCAGAAACAGGATAGTGTCATTGCGCTCAATCTGGCTGAGAATTATTCACTTGGCGATCATGTGGGCAATAGAGTAAACGGCTATGAGCATTTATGTTTCCGAGTTTATGTTGTAAATGAGCTGCAGACAGAGTTTGAGGATGACTTAGGCAATCGTGTGACCATTTCAGCAAAAAGAGTCAGTGGTCAGATCCGTTTGCAATGGTCAGGCAGTATTAGCCATAATCAACCCATAACCTTTATTTTACATCAACCAGATGGCGTATCCGTCATTTCAAATTCTGAATCGGTACTGTCACCAGTCAATCATGTGGAACAACTGCTTCCAGGTCATTATTTGATTAGCCAAAAGAATCTGCTCATTACTGTCCCGGAATTGGCAGGAAGTCTGGTGATAGCGCAGTGATTTTGTTCGGGTTCCCTCACTGTGGAGATCACTCAAAGTCGTACCTTACTTGGAGCAGAGGATTGCCCGCTCGTGTTAGGTTCCAACCTGTTGAACTGAGTCAAGCCCAATTATCAATGCGCGAGGTTTCCTCTGATCTGTGGGAGCAGGCTCTGCACGAGACCTCCCAATACGTCAAGCAGCAGGTGATGCCTGGTGAAGAATACGTGTTTATCGGCCACTGCTGGGGCAGCTTGCTTGCCTTTGAGGCCAGTCATCGGTTGAAAGCAGAAGGCATTGCAGAGCCACGTCACTTATTTCTATCTGGCTGCAGCGCCCCGCACCTTCTTCGACCTCGCGGTGTACCGAATGGCATGCAGGGGGAGGCATCCGAGATTGGCTGTCAGCCTGTGGAGGAATATCGTACTCAGGTCAATCGAGAACCACTTCGTGCTAGATTCAGTGTTTTTACAGGCAAGAAGGATGAACATGCGCTTGTTGACCATTTGTCGGAGTGGAGCCGTTATACGGCGAAAATCTGCGATGTGCACGTTTGCGAAGGCGATCATCATTACTGGCAATCGGATTCAAACAAATGGCTGCAGCTCGCGCAGACGATTGTAGAAAGGGAATATCTGATGTAATCAAACGGCGGTCGCGATTGGTTAGGATTCGCGACCTCCCAACGATTGAAAGGGGGGATGCTTGGAGCAGCGAGTACATAGTGAGGATTAACGGTTTGAGCCTCTTAGTCATTCGTGTTAGAAAACAAATTTCGGTACGAAAGGGGAAGTGTTTATGTATGTACGGAAATTATCAGTGCCATTCCGATTTTCTCTCTCTTTTTTGGTCTGTTTCTGTCTCTTCGTCCCCCCGATTTATGCCATTGATGGTGTCCATCATGCGCCAAACGGTATCGATGATCTGTACGAGATTCAGGCGACGGAGCGCAGTCCAAGAGATCCTGTTGCAGGCGACACTGTGTATATCAAAATAACAACGTGGCCGATTGAATCTGGACAAACGGCTTGGGTGACCTGGACGAAAAATGGTGTCAATCAAGCTGCTGTCGGAGCAGCTTACAAATACAACAGCGGCAACAACACTTACTGGGAAGCGAACCTTGGCACATTTGCTAAAGGGGATGTGATCAGTTATACCGTTCGTGGGAACAAGGATGGCGCGAATGAGAAGACTAGCGGACCTTTTACTTTTACGGTAACTGGATGGGAATCTGTTAGTAGCATCAGCTCCATCACGAATAATACGAACCGTGTTGTGCTGAATGCGGTTCCGAATACAGGTTCTTTGACGCCGAAGATCAACCTGTCCTTTGCAGCAGATGATGTGCTCCGCGTACAGGTTTCTCCAACGGGAACAGGATCGTTAAGTAGTGGACTTAGTAATTACACGGTATCGGATACCGCCTCGACCACTTGGCTTACAACCTCCAAGCTGAAGGTGAAGGTGGATAAGAATCCTTTTAAACTTAGTGTGTATAAGCCTGATGGAACGACGTTGATTGCCCGTCAATATGACAGCACTACGAATCGTAACATAGCTTGGTTAACTAATGGCAGTACTATCATCAACAAGGTAGAAGATCATTTTTATTCGCCTGCTTCAGAGGAGTTTTTTGGCTTTGGCGAACATTACAACAACTTCCGTAAACGCGGAAATGATGTGGACACCTACGTGTTTAATCAGTATAAGAATCAAAATGATCGAACCTACATGGCAATTCCTTTTATGCTTAACAGCAGCGGATATGGTATTTTCGTAAATTCAACGTATTATTCCAAATTCCGATTGGCAACCGAACGCACCGATATGTTCAGCTTTACGGCTGATACAGGGGGTAGTGCTGCCTCGACACTGGATTATTATTTCATTTACGGAAATGATTTGAAAAATGTTGTGGGTAACTACGCTAACATTACCGGTAAGCCAACAGCGCTTCCGAAATGGGCTTTCGGGTTATGGATGTCAGCTAACGAGTGGGATCGTCAATCCAAGGTAACTACAGCCATTAATAACGCGAATACCAACAATATTCCGGCAACGGCAGTTGTGCTCGAACAGTGGAGTGATGAGAATACGTTCTACATTTTCAATGATGCTACCTATACCCCTAAAACGGGCAGCGCTGCGCATGCCTATACCGATTTCACTTTCCCGACAACAGGGAAATGGACGAATCCGAAAGCTATGGCGGACAATTTACATAGCAATGGGATGAAGCTGGTGCTCTGGCAGGTCCCTATTCAGAAATGGACTTCTACGCCTTATACCCAGAAAGATAATGACGAAGCCTATATGACTGCTCAGAATTATGCCGTGGGCAACGGCAGTGGAGGCCAGTACCGGATACCTACAGGTCAATGGTTCGAGAACAGTTTGCTGCTTGATTTTACAAATACGGCCGCGAAAAACTGGTGGATGTCTAAACGTGCTTATCTGTTTGATGGTGTAGGTATAGACGGCTTCAAAACAGATGGCGGTGAAATGGTGTGGGGTCGCTCGAATACCTTCGCAAACGGTAAAAAAGGTGATGAAATGCGCAATCAATACCCAAATGAGTATGTGAAGGCATATAACGAGTACGCACGCTCGAAGAAAGCCGATGCGGTCTCCTTCAGCCGATCTGGCACGCAAGGCGCACAGGCGAATCAAATATTCTGGTCTGGCGATCAAGAGTCAACGTTCGGTGCTTTCCAGCAGGCTGTGAGTGCAGGGCTCACGGCAAGTATGTCTGGCGTTCCTTATTGGAGCTGGGATATGGCAGGCTTTACTGGCACTTATCCAACGGCTGAGTTGTACAAACGAGCTGCCGAAATGGCCGCTTTTGCACCGGTCATGCAGTTTCACTCCGAGTCTAACGGCAGCTCCGGTATTAACGAGGAACGTTCGCCATGGAACGCGCAAGCTCGTACTGGCGACAATACGATCATTAGCCAATTTGCTAAATATACGAATACACGCATGAATTTGCTTCCTTATATTTATAGCGAAGCAAAGAAAGCAAGTGATACCGGTGTTCCGATGATGCGCGCTATGGCGTTAGAATATCCGACGGACACGAACACGTACGGTTTGACGCAGCAGTATATGTTCGGGGGTAATTTGCTCGTTGCTCCTGTCATGAATCAGGGAGAAACAAACAAGAGTATTTATCTCCCGCAGGGGGATTGGATCGATTTCTGGTTCGGTGCTCAGCGTCCTGGCGGTCGAACAATCAGCTACAATGCCGGCATAGATGATCTACCAGTTTTTGTGAAGTCCGGCAGCATTCTTCCGTTGAATTTGAACGCGCAATATCAGGTGGGTGGGACTATTGGCAACAGCTTGACGAGCTACACCAACCTCGCATTCCGCATTTATCCGCTTGGCACAACAACATATGACTGGAATGATGATATCGGCGGTTCGGTGAAAACTATAACGTCTACAGAGCAATATGGGTTGAATAAAGAAACAGTCACTGTTCCAGCGATTAATTCGACGAAGACATTGCAAGTGTTTACAACAAAACCTTCCTCTGTAACGGTGGGTGGTTCTGCGATGACAGAGTACAGCACATTAACTGCTTTAACCGGAGCATCGACAGGCTGGTACTACGACATGGTACAGAAATTCACCTACGTCAAGCTTGGCTCAAGTGCATCTACTCAATCTGTAGTACTAAATGGCGTCAACAAGGTGGAATATGAAGCTGAATTTGGTACGCAAAGTGGAGTATCCACGAACACGAATCATACGGGTTATACAGGTACGGGGTTTGTAGACGGCTTTGAGACTCTGGAAGATAATGTCACCTTCGATGTTTCTGTTAAAGCCGCAGGTACCTATACAATGAAGGTTCGATATTCATCTGGTGCAGGCAATGGCTCAAGAGCCATTTATGTGAATAACACCAAAGTGACGGACCTTGCCTTACCGCAAACAACGAACTGGGATACGTGGGGTACGGCTACGGTCAACGTCTCGCTCAGTGCAGGTCTCAACACGGTGAAAGTCAGCTATGATGGTACCAGTTCACTCGGTATTAATCTTGATAACATCGCGATCGTAGAGCAATAAAAAGCAGGGAGGGGATGTCCCTCCCTTATTTTCTAATCGAAAGGGAGTATCCATAATGAGTTCGCCAAACAAAGAAGTTCCACGTATCCTTGCTTTATTCACAGCATTTACGTTGTTTGGTTCAACCCTTACCTTGCTTCCTGTTTCTCCTGCTCAGGCTTATGTCAGCAGCCTTGGCAATCTCATCACTTCGAGCGTAACCGGAGATACCTTGACGCTAACTGTGGATAATGGTGCGGAGCCGAATGATGACCTCTTGGTTGTACAGGCGGTGCAAAACGGTATTTTGAAGGTAGATTATCGACCGAATGGCATAGCGGCAAGCGCGAAAACGCCGATGCTGGATCCAGACAAAACTTGGTCAGCTGTAGGGGCTATGATTAACACAGCTGCCAATCCAATGACCATCACGACCTCCAATATGAAGATTGAGATTACCAAGAACCCAGTTCGAATGACGGTCAAAAAGGCTGACGGCACTACACTATTCTGGGAACCATCCGGCGGAGGGGTATTCTCAGATGGTGTGCGCTTCGTTCATGGCTCCGGTGACAATATGTATGGCATCCGGAGTTTTAACGCCTTTGATAGCGGAGGCGACCTGCTGCGGAATTCGTCCAGTCATGCCGCCCATGCAGGTGAACAGGGAGATTCCGGTGGTCCGCTTATTTGGAGTACAGCGGGTTATGGATTATTAGTCGATAGCGATGGCGGATACCCATATACAAATGGCACAACCGGTCAGATGGAGTTTTATTATGGTGGCACCCCTCCTGAGGGACGTCGTTATGCTAAGCAAAACGTGGAGTATTATATTATGCTCGGCACCCCGAAGGAAATCATGACCAGCGTTGGGGAAATCACGGGCAAACCGCCAATGCTTCCTAAGTGGTCGCTTGGGTTCATGAACTTTGAGTGGGATACGAATCAAACGGAATTTACGAATAATGTGGATACGTATCGTGCTAAGAATATCCCTATAGATGCTTACGCCTTCGACTATGACTGGAAAAAATACGGGGAAACCAACTACGGCGAATTCGCGTGGAACACGACAAATTTCCCTTCTGCTTCTTCTACTTCACTAAAGACAACAATGGATGCTAAAGGCATCAAAATGATCGGAATTACGAAGCCTCGAATCGTTACGAAGGATGCTTCTTCGAATGTGACGAGCCAGGGGGCGGACGCGACAAACGGTGGTTATTATTATCCGGGTCATAACGAGTATCAGGATTATTTCATCCCCGTAACTGTACGCAGTATCGACCCTTATAATGCCAGCGAACGTGCCTGGTTCTGGAATCATTCCATAGATGCGCTCAATAAAGGGATCGTTGGTTGGTGGAATGACGAAACGGATAAAGTATCTTCCGGTGGAGCTTCGTATTGGTTTGGCAACTTCACAACAGGCCATATGTCTCAGACCATGTACGAGGGTCAACGGGCTTACACGAGTGGAGCCCAGCGTGTTTGGCAAACATCTAGAACTTTCTACCCAGGTGCCCAACGGTATGCGACTACGCTTTGGTCTGGTGATATTGGCATTCAATACAATAAAGGCGAACGGATCAACTGGGCTGCTGGGATGCAGGAGCAAAGGGCAGTTATGTTATCCTCAATGAACAATGGCCAAGTGAAATGGGGCATGGATACCGGCGGATTCAATCAACAGGATGGCACGACGAACAATCCGAATCCCGATTTATACGCACGGTGGATGCAGTTCAGCGCTTTAACACCTGTTTTCCGTGTACATGGGAACAACCATCAGCAGCGCCAGCCCTGGTACTTCGGATCGACGGCGGAAGAGGCTTCCAAAGAAGCTATTCAGTTGCGGTACTCCTTGATCCCTTATATGTATGCCTATGAGAGAAGTGCTTACGAGAATGGGAATGGGCTCGTTCGACCTTTAATGCAGGTATATCCATCGGACGCTGCCGTTAAAAATTATACGGATGCTTGGATGTTCGGTGACTGGCTGCTAGCTGCACCTGTGGTAGATAAACAGCAGACGAGTAAAGATATTTATTTGCCGTCTGGTTCATGGATTGACTATGCGCGAGGTAATGCAATAACTGGCGGTCAAACCATCCGTTACTCGGTTAATCCGGACACGTTGACAGACATTCCTCTTTTTATCAAAAAAGGTGCCATTATTCCAACACAGAAAGTGCAGGATTACGTTGGGCAGACTTCTGTCACTTCTGTTGATGTGGATGTGTTTCCGGATACGACGCAGTCGAGTTTTACGTATTACGATGATGATGGCTCCAGTTATAACTACGAAGGCGGTACTTATTTTAAGCAAAATATGACTGCGCAGGATATTGGTGCGGGCTCGCTAAGTTTTACATTAGGGGCAAAGAGTGGCAGTTACACGCCAGCTCTCCAATCCTATATCGTTAAGCTGCACGGTTCAGCTGGGACTACCGTAACGAATAACAGCGTGGCTATGACGTCTTATGCAAGCTTACAGGCATTAAAAGCTGCCGCTGGGGAAGGTTGGGCAACTGGGAAGGACATCTATGGGGATGTCACCTATGTAAAAGTCACGGCAGGTACTGCTTCTTCTAAATCTATTGCTGTTACAGGTGTTGCTGCAGTGAGTGCAGCTTCTGCGCAATTCGAAGCTGAGGATGCATCGCTTTCTGGCAATACGGTTGCGACAAAGGCTTCCATTAACACCAATCATACGGGATATACGGGAACTGGATTTGTAGATGGTTTAGGTAACGCAGGCGCAGGTGTCACTTTCTATCCAAAGGTGAAAACAGGCGGTGACTATAATGTCTCCTTACGTTATGCGAATGCTTCAGGCTCAGCAAAGTCTATCAGTATTTTTGTTAATGGAAAAAGAGTGAAGTCTACCTCACTCGCTAATCTCGCGAATTGGGACACTTGGTCTACGCAATCCGAGACACTGCCTCTGACGGCCGGTGTGAATGTAGTGACCTATAAGTATTACTCCGATGCGGGCGATACGGGCAATGTTAACATCGACAACATCACAGTACCCTTTGCACCAATCGTCGGTAAGTATGAAGCAGAGAGTGCTGAGCTTTCTGGTGGCAGCGCATTGAACACGAACCATTGGTACTATAGTGGTACAGCTTTTGTTGACGGTTTGAGTGCGGCAGGCGCACAGGTGAAATACAACGTGAATATCCCTAGCGCTGGGAGCTATCAGATAGCGCTGCGATATGCTAATGGCAGTGCAGCAACGAAAACGTTGAGTACTTACATCAATGGATCCAAGCTTGGACAAACCAGTTTCACGAGTCCTGGTACCAATTGGAACGTCTGGCAGGATAACGTGCAAACGGTGACTTTAAACGCAGGGGTAAACACGATTGCGTTTAAATACGACGCTGCTGATAGTGGGAACATCAACTTAGATCGCCTGCTTCTTTCAACTTCGGCAGCGGGAACGCCGGTTTCTGAGCAGAATCTGCTAGACAATCCTGGTTTCGAGCGTGACACGAGTCAGAGCCATAACTGGGTTGAGTGGCATCCAAGCACGCAAGCCGTTGCTTATGGCGTTGATAGCGGCTCAACAACCAATCCGCCGGAATCCCCATGGACGGGTGATAAGCGGGCATACTTCTTTGCAGCAGGCGCTTATCAACAAAGTATTCATCAAACAGTCAGTGTTCCTGTTAATAATGTTAAGTACAAATTCGAAGCTTGGGTCCGCATGAAGAACACGACGCCGACGATAGCCAGAGCCGAAATTCAAAATTATGGCGGATCTGCCATTTATGCCAACATCAGTAACAGCGGTGTTTGGAAATACATCAGTGTAAGTGATATTATGGTGACCAATGGTCAGATTGATGTTGGATTTTACGTGGATTCACCTGGGGGGACTACGCTTCACTTTGATGATGTGCGTGTGACCAAGCAATAAACAAACAACCAGCTCTCCCGCGAATGGGAGGGCTGGTTGTTTGTTTGTTAGGATAATCCATCCATGTTGGGGGATTAAACATTTTGAAGTGCTTGCTGAACTTCTTGCACAATGGATAGCGCCGCGGTGCGGGCACTAGAGAATGCGCGTTCTGCAAGCTCGCCCTTACCCGTACAGCCGTCTCCGCAGAAGTAGAAAGGCACGTTTTCAACGCGTATCGGCAGTAGATTATTGGAAGCGATGTTTTTCACGCTGGATACCATCGCTTTCTTTGAAACCCGTTTTACGGCTGTGACATCGCGCCAGCCTGGATAATGTTTATCAAATAGGGCTTCCATTTGGAGGTTCTTTTCTTCTAGATACGCTTTACGCTGCTCCTCGTTTTCAAAGCGGTCGCTTAAGTATGCGATACCCTGCAGCAGCTGCCCGCCTTCTGGTACAAGTGTATGATCTGTCGCTGAAACATCGCTGATGAATAGCTTGTTATCCATGTCGCTGATGTAACTGAATGGTCTCGCAACAACACGGCTTAACCCAACGTCGTACACCATAACTTCGGTTGCGGTATTAGACTCATATGGAGCTAGGAATGGCTCCCATGCTGTACCCTTCAGGAGCTTGACGACTTGTTGAACTGGCATAGCGAAAATTACTTTGTCAAAAGCGACTTCACGGTTTTTGGTTTGCAATACAAATTTGCGATCCGCATACCGGAGGTTCTCTACGCCTTCTTGAAGGGCAATTTCCCATTTGCCGGACGTAGTCAACTTTTGTTTAAGCTGATTCGTGATAACGGCCCAGCTTCCCAATACATAATTAACGGGCTTCGAGGAAAGGAACAAGTTGTGATAGTATTCGCTGATTACTGCTCCTGATACGTTGCGAGCATCCTCAGGCGTAATGAAAAAGTTGGAGCAAACCAGATGCTCCCATAACTCTTTAACATCCTCGTCCGCATTGGACTCTGCCAAATAATCAGCAAGAGTTGCGTAGTTTTTTAAGTTGTGAATATTCGCGATAATGGCTGTGATTTCACCAACGAATCTTACTTTTTGCATCGTGCTGAGTAGATCAGTTCTTAAGAGGTTTATCGCGTCGAGTGGTGCTGGCGTAAGTTGATTATGTTTCGCATAAAAAACTTTGCGTTTATCTACTTGCTTAGAAGAGAAAGATAGTCCCAATTCACGTTCCATGTTTGTTAACGTATGTCGATCAATCCCATAGATGGCATGTGCGCCATAGTTGAGTGTAAATCCTGCTTTTTCGTAAGTAAAAGCCCGTCCTCCAAGCTGCGGGCTGCGCTCGAAAAGGATACCTTCGGCATGCGGATTCTCAGATAAATAAGCGGCTGCTGTTAATCCTGCCAAGCCTCCGCCAATAATAGCTACTTTCATTTTGTTTTCCTCCTTGGGGACTGGTTCTACCTGCAGAGATGCGTAGGGTTCGCTGGAGCGCAAACCTACCCAAAGCCAGGCTAAGTTGTTTTTCATCATGGAGAGTAAGTCGGCGTCATCTTGATTGCACCAAGTACGGACCGTTCCCGTATAGATGCAAACGAGCAGTTCAATTTTTCTGGGTTCAGGCAGCCAATGTAATAAACTTTCAGATAATACGTTTAATTGCTGCTGTTCTTCCGTTTTTACGGTTTCATTTTGTAAGGATAAAGCTTGTAAGCTTCGGACTAGCCGTGGTGAGGAATGAATGTTGGACGCTAAGTCTAAGAATAAGCGATTAATATGTCCTTCAAGGGATTGGACCTTGGAGGGAGGCTGCTTCACCCATTCTTGAATCAATTGAATTTGTTTACTGTAAAGCGCTGAAATGATGGCATCTTTGCTTTTAAAATAATGATAAAACGTTCCCTTTGATGATCCTGTCGCCGCGATGATATCGTCTACGGATACATTCTCATAGCCTTTTTCCATAAACATGGTTAAGGCGACTTCCATCATCACATCACGCTTTTTGCGGGTGGAGGCTCTCATGAATTGGCTCATCCGCTCACTCCATTCCAACCATCGATTTACTCTTATTATATGCAAAAATAGACTTTCAGTCTACATTTTAATTGACCATGCGTATGAAATTTGAAGAAGGAAAAAACAATCTTAATTATTGTTTCCCGTGTGATGTCGATACCAGCGGTCTATACTTCAGAATAGAACCACATGAGAGGATGAAATAAACACTTGAAAAATGAAGATTTAGGATGGAATTCCTTTTTTGAAAAAGCATTCGAACCTTACCTAAATGAGGGATATCAGGTTGGACGGGTGTCCTTGGAACATAAACATATGTATCGCGTTCAAACGGAAGTTGGGGAAGCCCTAGCCGAGGTGTCTGGTAAAATGCGGCATCTTGCTCTGGGTCGTGAAGACTATCCTGCTGTAGGCGACTGGGTCGTCCTTTCCATAAGAGGAGAAGAACAGCGAGCAACAATCCATGCTGTATTACCACGCAAAAGTAAGTTTTCCCGTAAAGTAGCTGGTCAAGTCACCGAAGAACAAATTGTTGCCACGAATGTAGATACAGTGTTTCTGTTCACAGCACTTAATCTAGATTTTAATGTACGCCGTATTGAACGTTATATGGTATTAGCTTGGGAGAGCGGAGCAAATCCGGTTATTGTTTTAAGTAAAGCAGATTTATGCGAAGATCCGGAAGCACTGGCTGCAGAGGTCGCGGCTGTTGCGGTGGGTGTGCCCATCCATATAATTAGCTCAGCAGAAAATCGCGGACTAGATGAGCTTGCTGCTTATATTTCTCCAGGCCAAACAGTCGCGCTTCTTGGCTCGTCCGGTGTTGGCAAATCTACTTTGGTGAACCGCATCTATGGGCAGGATATTTTGGACACAGGGGATATTCGTTCTGGGGATGACAAAGGGAAGCATACCACGACTCACCGCGAGCTCATCTCGCTGCCTGGAGGAGGCATATTGATTGATACGCCAGGTATGCGTGAACTCCAACTGTGGGATGTTTCGGAGGGGTTAAGCACGTCATTTCAAGATATCGAAGAGTTTGCAGGAATGTGCTTTTTTCAGGATTGTAAGCATCAAAATGAACCGAAATGCGCTGTTAGACAAGCGTTAGATGAAGGGACTTTGGCGGTTGAACGATTTAATAACTACTTAAAATTACAAAAGGAGCTCGCTTATTTGGCGCGCAAAGAAGATAAAGGGCTTCAAGCAGCCGAGAAAGCAAAGTGGAAAAAGATTCATCAGGCTCATAAGAACCAGCATAACCGTTAAATTTTTTCGTGGTGAGATAAGCCCAAATATGTTCACGGAGTAGCCTTTTGCCTATAGCTGAATATGCTGTTGGTAAAAAGGAGGCATAAGCCTATGAATCATCAAGAAGTTCATGCCATTTGTAAGAAGCATATGTATCGTTATGTGAGTGTAACTATGACTAGTGGTGCGGTTTATGACGGTATTGTGGAAGATGTGGATGATGACAATGTATACCTAGCCGTTCCGATTGGTGGTATGGATCATGATCAAATGAGAGCTTTCTTACCTTACGCTCATCCGTACCCATACTACGGCTATCCGTACCCATATCCGGGATATGGCTATCCAAGACGGCGCTTTGTAAGACAAATCCTACCTCTAGCTGGATTACTAGCTTTATCCTTACTTCCATATTATTAATAAAATGAAACCCATTCAATCTAGAAACATCTTATAGTCCATGAGGTGTTTCTTTTTTTTGCAATTATTCCAATTAAAATTGTAGATTGGATTGGATTTTTTAGGTCTTTTCCGATAAAATTAAAAATAGTAATTTCACGAAAGTGGGGGACAAGCCGAACAATGAGTGATTGTATTTTCTGTAAAATAATTGCGGGGGAACTCCCCTCTAAGAAAGTGTATGAGGACGAACAGATTGTTGCTTTCCATGATATTCAGCCAGCTTCTCCCATTCATGTCCTTATCATTCCTAAGAAGCATATTGCTTCACTAGCGGATGCGGGAGAAGAGGATTGGAACATGATCGGGAAAATTCAGCGTGTGGCTGCACAAATTGCTAGAGAACTAGAAGTAGAAGAATCAGGTTATCGGGTTATAACGAATATTGGAGCTAACGCGGGGCAAATTGTTCACCATCTTCATTATCATCTTATGGCTGGGGCTCGATTATCGCCTTTAGGAGTACACAATTAAGCTTCCTTTTACGAAACGTAAGGTTTGCGATTGACACCCTAATTACTATGACCTATAATGAGATTTGATGAACCGTTTTGTCTTAGATGGTCTGTTCGGAGGGAGGGAAAACTGTTGTCAGAAACTCGAGTTCGTAAGAACGAAACTATAGATGCTGCACTTCGTCGCTTTAAGCGTTCCATCGCTAAGGATGGCATTCTTGCAGAAGTTAAAAAACGTAAACATTATGACAAGCCTAGCGTTAAGCGTAAGCTTAAATCTGAGGCTGCTCGTAAGAGAAAGTTCTAGGAGGCAACATGAGCTTAAGCGATCGATTGAACGAAGATATGAAGCAAGCGATGAAGAGTCAGGACAAGTTCAAACTCTCCGTAATTCGAATGGTAAGATCTACCATCAAGAATTCAGAGATTGATCTGAAAAGAGCCTTAGATGACAATGAAGTGCTTGACGTTCTAACTCGTGAAATCAAACAGCGTAAGGATTCCCTCCATGAATTTACGAAGGCCGGCAGAGATGATTTGGCCGAGAGCCTGAAGGCAGAACTTGTTATTCTAGCTGAGTACATGCCGCAACAGCTTTCTGAGGAAGAAGTGAAAGCCATTGTACAGCAGACCATCCAGCAAATTGGTGCTTCTTCCAAAGCGGATATGGGCAAAGTGATGACAGCATTGATGCCTCAGGTCAAAGGACGCGCTGATGGTAAACTTATCAATCAGTTAGTTCAACAATTATTAGGTTAATACTAAATATGTTTGACAAGACCGAGTGGGCCAAGTCCTCTCGGTCTTTTGTTTTCACATAAGAAAGTTTAAGTTTTCGGATCCCGAAAACCGCTTTCTTATTGGCGATAAAACCTAATATAAGGATCTTTGGTCGTAGACCAAAGTCTCACCTCGCTAAACGCGGTCGCGCATCCCTGAATGGCCTCGATAGAGGTTTTCTCATTCTCTTGGGCAAAAACGAAACAGTTTGTGTGTTGGAACGTACATATTAGTGATAAGGAAGATTCAGGGAAAGGAGTGAAAGATGATGTTTGTAGAAAACTTATCTGCCTTTCTGACTCATCCCGTAACAGCGACGGTATTATTAGTGGTTGGGATCATTGGAATTGCGTTGGAGCTGCTTTTTTTCAGTGGTGGATTACTCGCCTTGGCGGGGGTATCTGGTTTTGCACTCTATTTTCTTGGGTTTTATTTAGCTGGTTTTGCTGGTTTCGGTGACTTGGCTGTCTTCGGAATCGGGTTAATTCTTCTTATCCTAGAATTGGTCGTTCCAAGTTTTGGGATTCTAAGTGTGTTGGGCGCCATATGCCTCTTTGGCGGGGTTCTGATGGCATCTTCAGATCCCACACAAGCAGCGATAATGCTGGGTATCGCCTTGTTGTTAGCAATCGTTGCGATCTCCTTCGCGATCAAAACCTTTAGGCACCGTGGTATTTGGAACCGTTTTATTCTAAAGGAGCAACTAACGACGAACAAAGGATTTACATCCAGCCCTGATCGATCCTATTTGATTGGAATGACGGGAGAAGCCATTACTCCGCTGCGCCCGGCAGGGACTGCAATCATTCAGGGGGAGCGCGTGGATGTGGTGACGAATGGCAGCTTTATTGCCACAGGAAGGAATGTAGTTGTTGTGGAAGTAGAAGGAGTTCGTGTTGTAGTACGAGAGAATGATACCACTAACGCGCAGTGACTTTGAGCTAAGATCCCAAAGCGGAGAGACTTTGAGTTACACTCAAAGATCCCAGAGCGGAGAGATTTTGAGTTACACTCAAAGATCCCAAAGCGGAGAGACTTTGAGTTACACTCAAAGATCCCTATATTAGGAGGAAAAAAATGAATATAGAACCAGGATTATATTTGGTTTTGGTAGCGGCCATTGTTATTATTGCACTTTCGGTATTACTGAGTATTGTGCCTGTCATGCTTTGGATTTCAGCACTTGCTTCTGGAGTAAGAATTAGCATTATTACTTTAATTGCTATGAGGCTTCGCCGCGTGACCCCGAGTAGGATCGTCAATCCGATGATTAAGGCTACTAAAGCGGGTATTGATCTAAGTGTCAATCAGCTGGAAAGCCACTTTCTTGCAGGCGGTAACGTTGATCGGGTTGTCAATGCTTTAATTGCAGCTCACCGCGCGAAGATTCACTTGGAGTTTGAGCGTGCAGCAGCTATCGATCTTGCAGGTCGGGATGTCTTGTTAGCTGTACAAATGAGTGTAAATCCACGTGTCATTGAAACACCTAATGTATCTGCAGTAGCGAAGAACGGAATTGAAGTAAAGGTTATAGCCAGGGTTACTGTTCGAGCCAACATTGACCGGCTTGTTGGGGGAGCGGGCGAGGAAACGATTATCGCTCGTGTAGGTGAGGGGATTGTCACTACAGTTGGTTCCAGTGACTCTCATAAAGATGTGCTGGAGAATCCGGATTTGATCTCTCGAACGGTTCTGGGTAAAGGGTTAGATGCCGGAACGGCTTTTGAAATATTATCGATTGATATCGCGGATGTGGATGTAGGTAAAAACATTGGCGCCCATTTACAAACTGAGCAGGCAGAAGCCGATAAGCGAATCGCTCAGGCTAAAGCTGAGGAAAGACGTGCGATGGCCGTTGCTGCGGAGCAAGAAATGAAAGCCAGAGTTGTAGAAATGCGCGCGAAGGTTGTCGAATCGGAGTCACAGGTGCCACTTGCAATGGCTGAAGCACTTCGAAATGGTAAACTAGGTGTCATGGACTATATGAATCTTAAAAATATCGATGCAGATACACAAATGCGTTCTTCACTTGGCAAAATAAATGATGGTAAGAGTGAGAAAGAATAGTAGTCTTGAAGAGGTGATCAGATGGAACAGCTCATTGGAATTTTGTTGAAGAACTGGTATCTGGTTATTATAGCATTCGCCTTTTTTTATCAAATTCGAAGTAAGGGCCGGCGAGCGAATCAGGGAACTAAGGCGAGGCCGGGAATGCCTTCCTTTGGCGATGCTCCTAATGGCGCTACACGACCAGTAGAAGCGAAGAAATCAGACCAAAAGGGGTTTGGATCGACTTTGCAATTGGGACACGTGAAAGACGAGTATGGTCGCTCTAACAAAGCTAAGGCGGTCTCGGCTATGCCCACTCAGAAAGAATCTCCATTCGGCTCGCCTACGCAGGTTATTAATGAAAACTCGTCTGTTTACGCAGATGTAATCTCTACACCGAGTCCTTTTCCTGATCAACCGAGCCAAGATCAGCTCCTGCAAGGAATTATGTGGGCTGAAATTCTCGGCCCGCCTAGGTCGAAGAAACCATATCGCAGATAATAGTAGGTAAGAACGCCCTCTCGATTGATCGAGAGGGCGTTCTTTGCTTTGCAGGTTTTTAAAACATAAAACTGGCGCTCTCCGCATAATTTGGTAGAAAGTCTCTGCGCTTTTTCTGTATTTATGATCATCTAGTTAGAGGGGGTACTCCCAGCTATGCGTCGCTTGACCCGCAAATGGAACCAGTTCACGGCCAAAATCCTTGATCTTCCTCAGGATGTGGTACAGGACTTGCCGCGAATTACGATGATCGGCAACGTACAGCTTTATGTAGAGAATCATCGGGGTGTACTTCATTTTTCAAGTGAAAACTTGAAGCTCGAATTAACGAAAGGAACGCTAGAAGTGTTCGGAAAGCAGTTAGTTATTCGAGCTATTCTTTCAGAAGAAGTGTTTATTGAAGGCTTGATCGATAATGTGAAATATGAACCATAGATGAAGTATAGAAAGTATGGACTGAGAACAGGAGGCTGAGTCATGAAACAATCCCTTTTCATTGCTCGTTTGCGAGGTTATGTACGCATTCAAATACGAGGTGAAGGTTGTGAAAGATTAATTAATCCCATGATGGAGAAGGGCTTCTCCATATGGGATATTCAAGCTGGAGATAAGGGGAAGATTGAGCTTTTTATCCTGATCAAAGATTTTTTCAGACTTCGACCGCTCCTGAAACGGACAGGCTGCCGAGTGCATGTTACGGAAAGGCACGGGCTGCCTTTTTTTATGGACAGACTGGGCCGTAGAAAGGTTTTTTTTGCAGGAATGGCTGCTTTCATCATAGGTCTTTATTTATTGACTTCGCTCGTATGGCAAGTTAGTGTGGAAGGGAATGATCGTATCTCTGAGTCGGAAATTTTGCAAGCTGCTTCCAAACAGGGCATACATACGTTTCAATGGAAGTTTAAGTTGAAGAAAGCGGAGGATTTATCGCGCGAAATTCAAGGAATGCTGCCGCAAGCCGCTTGGGTTGGGGTCGAAATTCGCGGTACACATATCACAATCAAGGTTGTCGAAGCGACCATTCCTGATAAGGGACCGCTTATGAATCCTAGGAATTTGGTTGCTGCCAAAAACGCGCTCGTTACCGAGATTTTATCAGATAAAGGCAAACCCATGGTGAAGCCGAATACGTATGTGCGAAAAGGGGACGTGCTTATCTCGGGAACCATTGGCGATGAACAAAATAGCCAAGTCGTGGTTGCAAGTGGTAAAGTAAAGGGCATCGTTTGGTATACCTCCCGAATAGAAACTCCGCTTACGAAAACATATAGAGTATATTCAGGTGAAGCTATGGCTCGCAACTATTTAGTTTTTGGGACAAGAGCACTGCAAGTAAGCGGTTATGGTAAGCAGAAATTCGAACATTTCGAAACGATTCCAGAGCGAAAAACGCTGGCTTGGCGGTCTTTTTCACTTCCCCTCGGTTGGCTTCATGAAAAGGTGATGGAGGTTCAAATTGTAGAGGAACCTATTGATCCAGCGAATGCTAAAAAGGCGGGCTTAGAGCAGGCTAAAGCTAAATTACTTGGAACCGAAGGAGCAGATGCTAGAATTGTCGACGAAAAAATTTTGCATGAAAAAACAGAGAATGGTAAAATTTATATAGACGTGCATTTTGAAGTCGAAGAAAATATCGCCGAAGAACAACCAATTGTGATACGAGGAGAATGAGGCCTGTTGGTAGAATACGCGCAATCTGTGAAAATAACATTGAAAAATCCGGTTGAGGGTCTAGCCTTGTTCGGACCGCAGGATAAATTTCTGCATGTCATCGAAAGGGAGATTCCTGCACAAATCTATACGCGTGAAGCCGAAATAACGATACAAGGGGCTGCTGCGGAAGTGAACTCACTTCAGCAGCTTTTTGAGGTTCTCCTACAGCTCATCCGTAATAATTATACGTTGACAGAGCGGGATGTTTTGTATGCGGTTGAACTTGCGAAGCAGATGAAAACCGACCAATTACTTGATTTGTTCAAAGGTGAAATTACAACAACACATAAGGGTAAGCCTATACGTGTCAAAACGATCGGACAACGGAAGTATGTCGAGACGATTAAGAAGAAAGATATCGTCTTCGGAATTGGACCCGCAGGAACAGGTAAAACCTATTTAGCTGTTGTGCTAGCCGTGACGAGGCTTAAAGAAGGGGCCGTCAAAAGGATTGTATTAACGCGCCCTGCTGTTGAGGCTGGGGAAAGTCTGGGCTTTCTGCCGGGGGACTTGCAGGAAAAAGTTGACCCCTATTTACGCCCATTGTATGATGCTCTTAATGATGTCCTTGGACCTGAGCAGGTAGCCAAGTCATTAGAACGAGGACTTATTGAGATTGCGCCACTGGCTTATATGCGTGGTAGAACGTTGGATGATTCTTTCATCATTCTGGATGAGGCGCAAAATACAACGCCTGAACAAATGAAAATGTTTCTGACAAGACTTGGTTTCGGTTCCAAAATGGTGATTACCGGGGACGTTACGCAAATTGATTTACCGCGCGGCAAATCGTCCGGTCTCGTAGAAGCAAACCGCATTCTCCGTGATATCGAGGAACTTGGCTTTATTTATTTTGATGAGCAGGATGTGGTTCGACATTCACTTGTTCAGAAAATCATTGTTGCTTACAATGCTGAAAATGATAAGTAACTGAGCAGGGTTGTTAGTTAGAGAGGAATGACCTTCCGTGAAGAAAAATGAAGTGCAAATGAAAGGCAAATTTCATTACCAGCTGAACGGATGGAAATACAGTACAGGTATACGGGTACTGTTGTTTCTCTTGCTGGCGTTAATTTTTTATATGTCCCTTTACGTTAAGCTTGTGCCTCAAGTTTATGATATTGTTTTAGGAACTACGAGTGAAAAAACCATTTATGCTCCTAGACAAATTGAAAACGCAATTGCTACTGAACAAGCGAAAGAAGACGCTGCTAAGCACGTCCAACCCGTTTATCGAATTGTAAATCTCAAAAATGATACGATTATTGATGTTATTTATGATAAATTATTGCAAATCAATGCGGATGAAGAAGTGAAATTCGATGACAAAGTCAGCATTTATCGTCGAGCAATTCCACAGCTAATCAGCGATATGCAGAATCAGTCTATTAAATCACTTCGTATCAGCGGTCAATATAACGAGTTATTGCTTGAACAGATCCAGCAGGGGCTTGCCGAACAGAATTACCCGCTGCCGGAGGAAACTTATTTTAAGCTTCCAAGGCTGACCAAGGATGATTTAGCGGCCATGCGTCCTGTGACGAAAGACATCATTTACAAATTGATGAATGATCAAATCTTGGATGCGCAGACGGCCCGAGCTAAAGTTGCTGAGCTTGTAAATACATCGAACCTGACGAAAAATACATCCCGTGAAATGGTTACCGAAATCGCAAGAGCCCTCATAACGCCGAATAAATTTTTTGATCAAAAGGGCACCGAGGATGCAAAAGGACAAGCTAGAGAGAGCGTGAAACCGGTATACATCAATAAGAACGATGTTCTCGTTAAGGTTGGGGATGTCATAACGGAAGAGATATACGCTAGGCTGGATAAACTAGAGCTTTTGAAGGACAAAGCGAATTATTTGCCACAATTAGGGCTCAGTATTCTTTCGGCTCTCTTGTCATTCGCTATTTATATGTTTGTCCGACAAAGCACATTACCGATCAAATACAATAATTCTCAGCTCGTGATGCTCATTCTTATATTTCTTATCAATGTTATGGGAATGAAACTGATCTCTCTCGTGCAAAATTTAGATTATCCTTATATTGGTTATCTGGCTCCGACTGCGTTAGGAAGCATCCTGATTGCCATTTTACTGGATGCTCCGCTAGCGTTCATTGCATCGGTCTTATTCTCCTTAATGGCTAGTATTATCTTTAACACGGAGCATGTGTTGCTTTTTGACTACCGTTTCGGATTAGTTAGCTTAGCTATTTGTTTTAGTGCCGTGTTTACGATTCAAAGGGCAAGCCAACGGGCTACCATTCTGAAAGCTGGTCTCATGATTGCCTTCTTCTCCATGTTAACGATTACATCGATGCTGTTGATGGAAGATCATTTCCAGAAGAGAGAAGCCCTTCTGTCGCTTTCTTTCGCGGCTGCAGGCGGATTATTAACGGTTGTGTTCGTTATTGGGCTGCTGCCCTTTTTCGAGGTCGCATTCGGTATTCTATCTCCGCTGAAATTGGTGGAGCTCTCAAATCCGAATCATCCTTTACTGCGCAAGCTGCTTACGGAGACACCGGGGACCTATCATCACAGTGTCATGGTGGGGAATTTGTCGGAGGCCGCGGCTGAATCCATCGGAGCCGACGGGCTGCTGTGCCGAGTTGGTTCTTATTATCATGATATTGGCAAAACAAAGCGCCCAAGCTACTTTATTGAAAATCAAACGAATATTGAGAATCCGCATGATCGAATTGATCCGAATTTAAGTAAGTCCATCATCATAGCGCATCCTCGTGATGGCGTTGAAATGCTTAAGGATTTCAAAATGCCTAAGCCGATAAGAGACATTGCTGAACAGCATCATGGGACGACTCTGCTGCACTTTTTCTATCTTAAAGCGGTGAAACAAGCCGAAGAAGACGGCAGTGAGAAAGAAATCCGCGAAGAGGATTTTCGTTACCCAGGTCCCAAAGCGCAATCCAAAGAAGCAGCAATTGTAGGGATTGCGGATAGTGTGGAAGCAGCTGTTCGATCACTGCGTAATCCGACGCTTGAACAAATCGATTCAATGGTGCACAAAATTATTAAGTCCCGTTTGGACGACGGACAATTTAATGAGTGTGATCTCACGCTCAAAGAACTCGATAAGATTGCCAAAACATTAAACGAAACCTTGTTAGGGATCTTTCACTCAAGGATCGAATATCCAAGTGAGCTTGCTCCAAAGAAGTCAGGGGCTTGATGATATCTACGACAAATTAAAGGAGGGCACATAATGGCAAGTATGGATTTAACGTTAGAGTGGAGCAGTGAGCAAGAAGTGAAAGAAATCACGACTGCATTTATTGAAAAGCTTGAAGAGCTGCTGCGCTTAGCAGGCGAGCTTGAAGGCGTTACGGAGGGGGAAGTTGCCCTTACATTCGTAGACGATGAAGCGATTCAAGATCTTAATAAACAGTACCGTGACTTAGATAAACCGACCGATGTTCTCTCGTTTGCAATGAGCGAGTTCGGAGAGGATGAAATTCGTATCAACTACGAGGATGAGGGTGAAGACGACCTAGATGATCTTCAAGACGGTGAGACGGTGTCTGAAGGGTTCATTGAGCCTTTAGGCGATATTATCATTTCGGTTCCCCGTGCCATCGCTCAGGCCGAAGATTATGGACATTCCGTTGAGCGTGAGCTCGGATTTCTATTCGTTCATGGATTCCTGCACTTGATCGGCTATGATCACCAAAGTGAAGAGGAAGAGAAGAGAATGTTTGCTAAGCAGGAGGACATTTTGCAGAAGGCAGGTTTGACACGCTAATGTCGGACGGCTTCAGTAAATGGCGCAGGAGCTTCCGGTATGCCTATGAAGGAATCAAATATGCTTTAGATACGCAGCGTAATATGAAATTCCATTTTTGCGTTGCTTTTCTTGTTTTATTGGCAGCGCTACTTATCCATTTACCCAAAACGGACATTCTGTTTATTCTGCTGGCGGTAACTCTAATGATTGTTACTGAGCTCATCAATACGGCTGTGGAGAAAACAGTGGATCTGGCTATGCCAGAGCGCCATCCGTTAGCCAAAATTGCGAAGGACGTCGCCGCGGCGTCCGTATTGGTGTCCGCAGGTTTCGCAGTGATTGTAGGCATGATTGTATTCTATGAGCCTATCGATCACTTGCTGCGAAATTCAAGAATGCATGATACTCCGGTATCCGCGGGAACGATATGGATCCTTATTGCCCTTGTTGTTTTGACAGTTATCGTGATTGAAACACGTTTCTCAGATAAAGGGAAATTGGTGCGCCCTAGCTTGTTGACGGCTATTTCCTTCGCAATTGCGACTGTCATTACGATTTTCGTCTCGCAAACGATAGTTGCACTGCTTGCATACACGCTCTCTGCACTTATTTTTATTATGCTGTACGACAAAAGAAAGAGACCATTTCCAGCACTAATTCTTGGAGCACTCATTGGTATCATGGTCACAATCCTCGCTTTTTCCTGCCTTAACATGCTATAACGTTAATATAAAATGAAAGTAGGTTGATGGCTATGAATCAACAAGAACTCATTCAACACGCGAAAGAAGCGATGAAAAGAGCCTATACGCCTTATTCGAATTTTCAAGTGGGTGCGGCGCTTCTGGATGCGAACGGTCATGTACATTATGGCTGTAATGTAGAAAATGCCGCGTACGGACCGACCAACTGCGCTGAGCGAACTGCGTTATTTCGTGCAATCGCGGATGGTCATAAGGCAGGTTCCTTTCAAGCTATAGCGGTTATGGGAGACACAGAAGGTCCAATTTCGCCATGCGGCGTTTGCCGCCAGGTATTGGTGGAATTATGTGAACCGAAAATGCCAGTTTACCTTGGGAATCTTAAAGGGGATTTTGCAGAAACAACCGTATCTGCCCTATTACCGGGCGCTTTCACAACGAAAGATTTGCATGTAAATGGAGGATAACTAGAAGTGGCTAAAAAAGAATTTAAATCAGGCTTTGTCGCTATCATCGGACGTCCAAACGTTGGGAAATCAACGCTGATGAACCAAATCATCGGGCAAAAAATTGCTATCATGTCAGATAAGCCTCAGACAACAAGAAACAAAATTCATGGGGTTTATACATCCAACAACGGCCAAATTGTTTTCCTGGATACGCCAGGTATTCATAAACCGACTTCCAAATTAGGCGATTACATGAGTAAAGTGGCGCATGGGACGCTTGGGGAAGTAGATGCGGTGCTGTTTTTGGTTGATGTTGCCGAAGGGATTGGCGGCGGTGACCGCTATATTATCGAGCAGCTAAAGCATGTTGAAACACCCGTCATTCTGGTGTTAAACAAAATTGACCTTGTTCAGCCTGAAGCGCTGCTGGCGATTATTACAAATTACAAAGATTTGTATAACTTTGCTGAAATCGTGCCGGTTTCTGCGCTCAAGGGTAACAATGTAACAACACTGTTGGAACAAATTGTTCGCTATTTGCCGGAAGGTCCGCAGTACTACCCAGCCGACCAAATTACAGATCACCCGGAACAATTCGTATGTGCTGAACTCGTACGTGAGAAAATCTTACATTTAACACGGGAAGAAATTCCACATTCCATTGCCGTCCAGATTGAAGACATGCGTGTCGAGCCCAATGGTGTAGTCCATATTTCTGCAGTTATATTTGTTGAGCGAGATTCGCAAAAAGGTATCGTCATTGGTAAACAAGGAAGTTTACTCAAAGAAATTGGAAGGCAGGCTCGCCGTGATATCGAGACGCTGCTTGGTTCCAAAACTTTCTTGGAACTGTGGGTTAAAGTGAAAAAAGACTGGAGAAATCAAGACAGAGTTCTACGTGATCTTGGCTTCCGTCACGACTAACAGGTTTTTCCCTAACAGTTCCAGTTTTTATTTCGCATAGAGAAGCTTCCTCTGCGCATCCTAAGAACATCACGTTCAATGGGGAGGATGCTGAACATGAAAGATTTTTCGTGGACGTATTTTTCAAAGACCGGTGATGTAGATGCCTATCTGCTGTACAAACAAGTTTCCGGAGAACCGGGTATGGACACTGATGTACAGGAAGAGGATCAAAGTAACGAAGAGCCGCTCGAAGGTCTGAATATGTAAATTCATATTCATTAGCGAGTAAGTTCAGAGCGGCATTCATGGGGGAAGTCATTTGCTGCGCAGCGTACAGGGGATTGTACTCCGTAGTATGGACTATGGAGAGGGAAATAAGATCATTAGTTTATTCACCCCCGAGCTGGGTAAGGTTGGTGTCATGGCTCGGGGCGCTAAGAAAGTGAAAAGTCGACATGCCGCCGTTACGCAGCTTTTTACGTACGGCGATTTTGTTTTTTTCACAACAAAGGGGTCAGATGGGGTCCCTGAATAGTGCTGAGATTATCGAAGCCCATCATGCTTTGCGAGAAGATTTACATATGTCTGCACATGCTTCCTATTTGGTGGAGATGACAGACCGGATGCTTGGTGACGAAGAGGGCAGCACTTATATATTTGAGCAGTTGAAAGCTGGACTAATGGCTATTGAAGAGGGCAAGGACATGCAGATCGTCGTTCACCTCTATGAAATGAAGATGTTTGATCTAGCCGGTTATCTCCCTGTGACTAATGCTTGTGTCTCCTGTGGAGAAACTTCGGGGATTACGACCTTTAGCCCTGCAATGGGTGGGACATTATGTGCTCGCTGTCGATACAAAGATACTGCGGCTATTCCGATCGGTGAAGGAGCGCTTAAGCTTCTGAAAATATTTCCTCGCATGGATATGCGCAGACTTGGTGCCGTTCAGGTAAAGGAAGAAACGAAAGTGCAGTTGAAGACCTGTATGCGCGCTTATATGGATATTCATATTGGTGTTCAGTGGAAATCCAGAGGCTTTATTGAACAAATGGAAAAATACAATATATAGTGATCATGTCTAATTTGACATGTGATTTCGGCTTTGATATGATGTGGTGGAAATCACCTCGCCCTTGTGCTGTCCGCATATCGGTGAGGTTTTTCTCATGCTTTCGTTCTGTTTGCGTCTACTTTACATACAAATGACTAATGTAGGGCCTCGTCCCTGCTGAAAGGGGCTTAGGGAAATGGACCACCCACTACCTACTCGTGTATATGTTGTTTCAGATTCAGTTGGTGAAACGGGAGAATCTGTCGTGCGTGCCGCTGCGATGCAGTTTCATCCTGTACCCGTTGAAATTATGAGAGCTCCTTTTATCCATGATTTTGAAGGAATAGATAAAGTCATCAATGCGATTAGAATACATGGCGGTATTGTCGTTTTTACTTTGGTTATTCCTGAATTGCGTGACGATCTCATTGCCAAGGCGAAGGAGTACGATATCCCGCATATTGACTTGCTTGGGCCGATTGTTGCTACCTTAGGGCTAGCATTACACCAAGAGCCTCGCAGACAACCGGGAATGATTCATCCGCTCGATGAGGATTATTTCAAAAAAGTTGAAGCAGTTGAATTCGCGGTTAAATATGATGACGGTCGTGATTTTAGCGGCATACAAAAAGCGGACATCATCTTATTGGGCGTCTCTCGTACGTCCAAAACACCCTTATCTATGTACTTGGCGCATAAAAGATTTAAAGTCGCTAATGTTCCATTGGTACCTGAAATGCAGCCGCCTGCTGCCATTTATACGGTTCCAAAGGATAAGATCATTGGATTGCGGATCGACCCGGATAAATTGAATGTCATACGCCAAGAACGGCTTCGGACATTAGGGCTTGCAGAAAATGCAACCTACGCCAATGTAGAACGTATTAAAATAGAACTGGCTTTTGCTGACAAAATTATGAGCAAAATCGGTTGCGTCATCTTTGATGTTTCCAACCGTGCCGTTGAGGAGACAGCAAGTTTAATCATGGACCATATCGAACGAGTCCAGTAAGGTTTTATGTTTTCCCTTGCAGGATTTTTTGTAAGTCCATCGTATATAATAGTACGGTGAGATTTCGTTTAGAAAGCAGGGGCTGAACTGTATGCGAGCGAGAAATATTATCGTTGATGCCGATGCTTGTCCTGTAAAATCCGAAATTGAGCAAGCAGGTAGGCAGTTTGGTGTACAAGTTGTGCTAGTTGCTTCTTTCGATCATCGGATGAAGGAGAACCCTGGCGTGAAGGTCGTTCAAGTGGACCGTTCCGATCAATCTGTCGATTTATATATTGCCAATCAGATTCAGCAAGGTGATATTTTGGTGACACAAGATTTTGGACTCGCCGCCTTAGGATTGGCTAAGGGATCTATTTGCTTAACGAATCGAGGGCAGGAATATACCGATAGTTCGATTGATTTCCTATTGGACCGTCGCCACTCATCGGCGAAAATGCGTAGAAGCGGAAAGCATTCGAAGGGGCCAAAACCTTTTACAGAGGCAGATCGTCAAAATTTTCTACATGGTTTGACAAAACTTTTAAAATATTTGCAGGAAATCGAAAACAAGTAGCGAATAGTAATTAGTCGGAAAAGCGACCTGAATTGTAGGTGGAACAAAAATGAGGTACGGACGCATACCTGAAGAGGTCATTGAGGCTGTACTTAAGCGCCATGACATTGTTGATGTCATTGGTAGGCACGTACATTTGAGCAAGCAAGGGCATTATATGAAGGGGCTATGCCCGTTCCACTCTGAGAAAAGTCCTTCTTTCACTGTCACACCCGAAAAACAAATTTATCGTTGTTTTGGTTGTAATGTGGGTGGGAATTTGATTCGATTTGTAATGGAAATCGAAGGACTTAGCTTCTCCGAGGCCGTTAACAAGCTGGCTGAAGAAGCGGATATCCCAATCACTTGGGAAGAAGCAACTGAAGAGCAAAATGAGCAGCAGCAAGAGAAATCAACCTTGTTAAAAGCTTATGATTTTACTGCGAAATTGTATCATTATATTCTTGGCAACACGGAGCAAGGCAAAGTGGCTAAAGGTTATTTGGCCTCAAGAGGAATATCGGATAAGCTGATCGATACCTTCCAAATTGGTTATGCACCGGCCATGTGGGACACACTCGTTCAACAGCTAGATAAACGAGAGTTCGACTTAGCCCTGATGGAGAAGGGCGGTTTAATCTCTGCCAAACATGAAGGTAACGGTTATGTAGATAAATTCCGGGAACGCATCATGTTCCCTATTTGCGACTCTACTGGCAAAGTTATCGCATTCGGAGGCAGATCAATGGGCGATGTGCAGCCCAAATATTTAAATAGTCCGGAATCCATTCTCTTTAATAAAAGTCGGACGATGTACAACCTACATCTGGCTAGACCCAATATGCGTAAGCTTCAACAAGCAGTTCTCTTTGAAGGTTATGTGGATGTCATCAAAGCATGGGAAGCGGGAATAAGTAATGGTGTCGCCACGATGGGGACAGCATTAACGAAGGAACATGCCGCTCTGCTGAACCGTAACGCCGATCAAATCGTCGTATGTTACGACGGAGATAACGCGGGACAATCAGCTGCATTCAAAAGCATTCCTATACTAGAAGAGACAGGCAGCCGAGTCACGGTAGCTATGCTGCCAGATGGCAAGGATCCAGATGATTATGTAAGAAACTATGGTTTTGACCGATTCGTACGGGAGATTATTGAACCAGCCGTACCATCGATGAAATATAAGCTATTGTACATCCGCAAAAATTTTAAGTTGCATGAGGACGGTGACAGACTTCGTTATCTGCAATCCGCTGTGAAATTAATCAGTCATCTTCAATCTCCAATGGAACGTGAACATTATTTGAAACAGTTGGCTTCTGAATTCCCGGAATCTTCGTATGAAGCGATGAAGTTAGACCTTCACGAAATCTTGCTGCAATCGGAAAAAAACCGACCAGAGGGGGATAATAAACCAATTCTGTGGAATAATGTTATGAATAATGGGAGAACAGTGGAACGAACACTCAAAAAAACACCTTCTCTTTTGCCCGCTTATCATAATGCAGAACGGTTAATTTTGGCGGTAATGATGCATGACCGTGACGTCTGCGCACAAGTGGAAGCACAATTAGGTGATCAATTCAATGTTGAAGCTCACGCAGTCTTAGCTGCTTATTTATATGCTTACTACGCTCAGAATGCTGAGCCGGATGCAAGCCGATACATTGCCATGCTGCAAGACGAACAGCTGGAGAGCTTGGCTAGTTCCATTGTAATGATGGGTGCTGGTCATGGAATTAACGAACAAGTGATTGACGACTATATTCGCCAAATTCGCAAAGTTCCAATGCAAGAAGAAGTTGAACGTAAGAAAGAAGAACGAGTTCGTGCTGAACGCGCGGGCGACCATCTTAGAGCTGCACAAATTGCTATTGAAATTATTGCCCTAGAAAAACGATTGAAGTCAACTTAGAATTACTGCAATGACTAGGGAGGAGGGAGTCCGTACCATGGCGAATGATCAGCGTACAGAACTAGAGACAGAATTGACCCTGGACCAGGTGAAAGACCAGCTTATTGAGCAAGGGAAAAAGCGGTCCTCACTAACTTACAAGGATATTATGGAGAAATTAGCTCCCTTTGATCAGGATCCTGAACAAATCGATGAGTTTTTCGAACAGCTTTCGGAGCAAGGGATCGACGTAGGGAACGAATCCGATGAGGATTCTATGAATCCAGAAGAAAATGAGCGCGATGAATTTAACTTCGATGATGATCTGGCCTTACCGCCAGGGATTAAGATTAATGATCCAGTTCGGATGTATTTGAAAGAAATTGGTCGAGTACCGCTTCTTTCCGCGGAAGATGAAGTAGGGTTAGCCAAACGGATTGAAAATGGGGACGAAGAAGCGAAGAGACGTTTAGCAGAAGCTAACCTTAGACTCGTTGTTAGTATCGCCAAAAGGTATGTAGGTCGCGGCATGCTGTTCCTAGATTTGATTCAAGAAGGTAATATGGGGCTTATTAAAGCTGTGGAAAAGTTTGACCATACCAAAGGATATAAGTTTAGTACGTATGCGACTTGGTGGATTCGTCAGGCGATTACCCGTGCCATTGCTGACCAAGCGAGAACGATACGTATTCCGGTACATATGGTCGAAACGATTAATAAACTGATCCGCGTTTCCCGTCAATTGCTGCAAGAATTAGGGCGCGAACCTACGCCGGAAGAGATTGCTAAAGAGATGGATTTGAGCACAGATAAAGTACGTGAAATCATGAAGATTGCACAAGAGCCTGTGTCGTTAGAAACACCGATTGGTGAGGAAGACGATTCCCACTTGGGAGATTTCATTGAGGATCAAGAAGCGTTAGCTCCAGCTGATGCTGCCGCGTATGAGCTTCTGAAGGAACAGCTTGAGGACGTTCTAGATACGTTGACGGAAAGAGAAGAGAATGTACTCCGCTTACGTTTTGGTTTAGATGATGGACGTACACGTACGCTTGAAGAAGTAGGTAAAGTATTCGGTGTTACACGTGAACGGATTCGTCAGATTGAAGCCAAAGCTTTGCGGAAGTTGAGACACCCTAGCCGCAGCAAACGATTAAAGGATTTCTTGGAATAAAGACGCTGTGAGAGGGCCCTGCCATATTCGGCGGGGTCTTTTTTATTTTGAAACTACTACTAAAGCCAAAGGACGAATTCACCGATAAAGTAGCTAGGAAGGTGAGCGAATAAATGGATGCAGAGAAACGTAAATTGATTGTAAAGGAAATCCATCATTGGCGCAGAAGCAAATTGCTTCCTGAGCATTATTGTGATTTCCTAATGAATTTGTATGTGGATGAATCAACGCCTAAACATACTTCATTAATGGGGGTATCCGCATCCTCGGTAGCAAACAGTAATTGGAAAATATGGTTGGCCATCATGGCGGTGATTGCCGCTCTGGCCTTATCTGCTCTTAATTTTAACTCTTTTGGATTGCCAATGCAAATTGGAATTTCCACGCTTTTTGTCATCATTTGTTATGGATTTGCATATCGGTATTATCAGAAAGCACCTGTTATTTCTTATTTGCTCTGTGGTGTTTCTTCGATTGCTTTGCTTTTTGTCGGTCTGTATTTATTAGATTTATACGCTGTGAGTTCTGATAATGCCTATGTTGGTTATTTAGCCTTTTGTAGTAGTATCTGGTTGTTTAATGGGTTGGTAGGCCGAATGGCCATTTTCCAGATATGTGGATGGCTGGGGCTAGTGGGTACATATGGGTGGCTATTACTGCACAAGCTGGAGAGCCCTGGGTGGTTCTCACTTGAAATTAGTTGGATTCCGGTTAGTATTGTACTTATATGGATGGCTTGGCTTGCGCATCATACGAATAAGCAAGCAGCTAGTGTGCTGTTGTTAGTTGGAAGTATCGTTTGGTTTGCTCCTGAAGTGATGACGTTTCTGACAGATGTCGATATGAGCTCTCGTCTCATTCAATTATCGTTTACAGGAAAGTTAGTTTCTGCAGGTGTGGCATTATTTTTGCTGCGTAAAAAATGGGTAGAGTGGGTAATGTAACATATGGTGAAATTATCGAAAAGACTGCAAATGATTGCAGATCGAGTTCCATTAGGATCAAAGGTAGCGGACATTGGTTCCGATCATGCCCTATTGCCAACGTATTTGGCACAACAGGGTATTATTTTGTTTGCTGTGGCTGGCGAGGTGAATCCAGGGCCTTTTGAAGCGGCAACTCGGCAGGTTCTTGAAAGTGGATTGTCTAAGAAAATCAGTGTAAGATCCGGTGATGGACTCGCCGTTATTGATGCTGGAGAAGTGAATGTCATTACGATTGCCGGAATGGGCGGAAGTTTGATGGCAAGTATATTGGAAGCTGGAAAGCATAAGCTGCAAGGCGTCACTCATCTTATTTTGCAGCCCAATGTCGGTGAAGATCATGTGCGACGTTGGTTGCTGCAGCAGGGCTGGAAGCTAGAATCCGAAACGATTCTAGAGGAAGACGGCAAGATTTATGAGATTTTGACAGCCATAGCTGTGCCGGATGAGGAAAAACATACTTTAGAGGTTCTTTACGCTGAACGTCAGCTGCCAGGTGGGGTAAGGGTATCGAAGGAACGCTTGCTCCAAATGGGGCCTTACTTCATTAGCGAGGCTCCAGAAGTATGGTTCACCAAGTGGGAAAGCGAACTGAAAAAGCTAGCCATGATTAAAGGGCAACTCCAGCTTTCTTCAGCTGAAGCGTCAGTAGTGAAGGCGGAGCAGGTCGGTCAAGAAATGAAGGAAATAAAGGAGGTACTCGCTTGTTTGCAAAAGGTCAAACCGTAATCCAGCTGTTTGAACAGCTGGCGCCGAAGCATTATGCGATGCCTGATGATAAAATAGGTTTACAGCTAGGGTCTCTGCAGAAGGAAATCCATAAAGTCCTCGTAGCCTTGGATGTCACCGATGAAGTGGTTGAAGAAGCGATTCAGCAAGGTGCTAATCTCATTATTGCTCATCATGCGATTATTTTCAGACCGCTCGCTCATCTGCAAACGGATACGCCTGCTGGTCGTTTATATGAAAAATTAATTAAGCACGACATCGCTGTCTATATCGCTCATACGA
The DNA here is from genome assembly GCF_030817215.1 of Paenibacillus sp. V4I3. Classification (GTDB taxonomy): domain Bacteria; phylum Bacillota; class Bacilli; order Paenibacillales; family NBRC-103111; genus Paenibacillus_E. The sequence continues at coordinate 5,874,309 of NZ_JAUSZA010000001.1, read as the reverse complement.
ATTTGGATGTAGCTGAGGGCGGCGTGAACGATATGATGGCGGATAAGCTCGGTTTGACGGAGCTTACTCATTTAGAGGATGTGCACACGGAGAAGCTGCAAAAGCTGGTTGTTTTCGTCCCTGAGACGCATCACCAGGCTGTGCTGGATGCCCTTTTCACCGCGGGAGCGGGTGGAATCGGGCAGTACAGCCACTGCAGCTTCAACATCCCCGGAACGGGGACATTCCTGCCGCAGGAAGGGACGCACCCGTTTATCGGGGAAGTAGGCAAGCTTGAACGCGTACAGGAAGTACGCGTAGAGACCATCGTAACCGCCAGCGTCCAGCGCAAGGCGGTTCAGGCTCTAATGAAGGCCCACCCCTACGAGGAGGTGGCCTATGACCTCTACCCGATGGACCTCAAGGGTAGAGTGTTCGGTTTGGGCCGCGTGGGCAAGCTGCCCGCGGCCACGACGCTTCGCGAGCTAACGGAGCTCGCGAAGCAGGTGTTCGACGTGCCGACGGTGCGCGTCGTCGGAGATTTGGAACGGCCCATCCGTAAGGTGGCCGTTCTGGGGGGCTCTGGCGGCCGCTATATGCGGCACGCCTTGTTTGCAGGCGCCGATGTGCTGGTCACCGGCGACATCGACTATCACACCGCGCACGATGCGCTTGCGGCGGGTTTGACTTTGATCGACGTTGGACATAACGTCGAGAAGATCATGAAGCGCGGCGTGGCCGATTATCTCGCCGCGCAGTTGGTCAAGACGGACACGCAGGTGCTGGCTTCCGAGGTGGATACAGAACCATTCCAGTTTCTGTAGAGTAGGGTGGAGGGTTCTCGCACAGTCGATTATTTGCAGCCTTGATAACTTCATGACTTGCAAATGGTATTTGAGGAAACGATCAGCAGTTGTATTTCAAAGGCATTCTTAGTATACTAGCAAATGCACCGGAAAGTTTGACAGACAATCGCTGGCTGTGGGTAAGCCACAGCGAGAGGAAAGTCCGGGCTCCATAAGGCAGGGTGCTGGATAACGTCCAGTCAACGCGAGTTGAAGGATAGGGCCACAGAAATGGACCGCCGATGGTTTCCCGCAAGGGATTCACAGGCAAGGGTGGAACCGTGGTGTAAGAGACCACGAGGTTCTATGGTGACATAGATCCTGGTAAACCCCACTTGGAGCAAGACCTAGAGGAACGCAAGCCGCTTTCGAGGTGGCAGTCTTAGCCTGAGACGCGTTCGGGTTGGTCGCTTGAGCTGTACAGCAATGTATGGCCTAGATAGATGATTGTCACTTCAATGGTGGCAGGGGACAGACGCCCGCTATGACCACTGGAAGTACAGAACCCGGCTTACGGCAAACTTTCCATACTGTCGGTTACCCGCAAGGCTTAGGCCTTGCGGGTATTTAATTTTTCTGGAAGAAAAATAAGAATCTCCAAAAGTTTCTATTTCCACAAAAAGTGGCTAAATAAGAGTCCCTTGAGACCCTTATTTAACTTTAGTGAAGAGTACCGATTATTGATTCCCCGCAAAATGCTGTATTTATCGTACAAGAATTAGCACGTACATTTGGTCAATTAGCAAGATCAAGCAGTAAAAGTAAATCGTTCAAAGGGCTGCGTCAAAGTGAATTTACCCTGCTTACTACCGTCTCTTACTACACGAGCGCTTATACTTCTGGCATCAAGATTTCAGGGCTCAGCCGTGCCCTCGAAATGACTCCGGGCCGGAGCGACCCATCTCGTGGGTGCTCTTGAACAAGCCGGTTATCTGGAGAGGCTATCTGATCTCCGCAGATCGTAGAATTGTTCTTGTACGTTCCACTCCAAAAGGTGAGGAGCAGATCAAAGAAACGGAAGCTTTGATATATTCAAAGGGCTTGCGGAACATTAGGTGAGCATGATACCAAAAAAAGGTTGATCAGCACAGAGGCTGACCAACCTTTTACTTTAGTAGGCATACTTTTTCGTAATGAGATGTATTTGACGAGATAAACTTTGCGAAAAGTAAGAAACCTGATTCGAGCTTTGTTCGGCCATTTTTACAGCTTTCACGACATCTATTAATCCGAAGCCGAAATATTTGTCTCTACCTTTTGTACCAAGGTCTTGAGCGGTTTGTCTAATGATTTCGTAAACCTCCGTGTTTTTCAAACTAGGATTCGTAGAACGAACCAAGGCTGCCAAAGCAGTGACATGAGGGCTAGCCATTGATGTACCCGATAACGCCGCATATTGATTATTAGGATACGTACTTGCGATACTGACACCAGGGGCCGTCACGGCAATATAGTCGCCATAATTCGAAAAGGGTGCCTTGTTATTTTGGGAATCACTCGCGGCTACAGCTAACACTTCCGGATAAGCGGCTGGATAGCCAGGTCTTTCTGTATTGTCGTTGCCGCTCGCCGCGATGAGTGCCACATCTTTATTGTAGGCATATCGGATGGCGTCGTGGAGAAAGCTTGAATCCGCATAATTGCCAAGGCTGAGATTCATGACTTTAGCGCCATGGTCGGCAGCCCAAATGATACCTTGAGCGACAGAATAGGTACTGCCTGCTCCTGTTTGGTCCAAAACTTTGACTGGTAATACTTTATTATACCATGTCATACCTGCAACACCCAGATTGTTGTTAACTAATGCAGAAATAACACCAGTGACATGTGTACCATGTCCAACATCATCTTGCGGGTTGTCATTATCACTAATGACATTATAGCCAGGTAAAAGTTGATTGCGCAGATCAGGGTGCTTCAAGTCAACACCTGTGTCCACAACTGCGACAATTACATCTTTCGTACCACGTGTTAATTGCCAACCCTGAACAGTCTCGATAAGGGGCAAGTTCCATTGATATTTACTGAATAAATTATCATTCGGCATAAAATTAGCCGATATATCTGACGGGGTCGAGGCTCCCGTATCTGTTTGACTGGAATCATCTTTATTTTCATCTTCTTCTTGATCGTCATAATAATCATTTGTTAAGTAGAGGAAATGAGGCTCCACATAGGCTACATCCCATTTTTTGAAATAAGCCATTAATGCTTTGGCTTCCATGCCCTGCGTGCGAAATACATACGTATATCCAAGCTTTTGAGCGGAAATGGCTTTTATTTCGTTTTTGATTTGTGTAAGCTGAGCCTCCGTGGGATCCTGCTTGAAGCGGACGACGACTTCATTTTGATGATAGTGGCTTGTTCCTTGGTTATCCTCAGGATGATCAACGACTTTATCTTGTAAAGTGTCCGTATCCACTGACTCAACTTTCCAACGATTTTCATTAGGGTAAGGTTCCAGGCGTAAGTTTTTCATCTGGTGATCTGTTACTTGATGAAGAACATCCTGATGAATAACACCTACTACCGAGCTGTCCCTATTGGTTGAAGGAGTGCCCTGAACGAAATAAGTTTGCTGCGCCGCGCCAAATTTAGGTGATTGATAATGTTTTCCTTCATCGACGGCTGTTTTAGCTTCTTTCAAATAGGAGGTGGCTTGTTCTTTATAAGAACTTGGCATTTCACCTACTGTAATCCCTTTTTCCAACGGTTGACTTTGCTTCGACCAAATAAGCACATCCATTTTTTCATGCTCAGTTTTCATTTCGCCAAGCACTTTTAACACAGGCTCTCCACTTTCAATCTTGCTAAGCATTCGCGAATAATCAATGGAACATTGGCTTCTACATAGATCATCGGTCAATTTCACGTCCTGCTCCAACAGCGCGAGCTTGGATGTTGTTTCATATTTTGTACTGTACACTTCCGGTCCTGGTTTCGTCTGGGGGTTCGGTTGCTCAGGAAATAGGATGACACCTAAACCAAGAATAAGAGTAATAGAAGATAGATAACGCCACATGCTCAGGCCCTCCTTTTTAACTAACTTGTTTTCAAGTGACGAAACGATTTACCTTTGACTAGGGTGAGGCGCGGAGGATTGTTTTATACATGGAAACTGGAGTTTTGCATATACCACTTCGGGTTAATTTATGGTAGGATAGGAATAGCGCAATTATAGGAGGTCTTCATAAATGGCTGTTTTTAATGTGAAAAATATTTGTGATTCAACGCGTACGAAGTTAAAAGAAACAACTGCCAAAATGGAACTGTTTCTGAATCAAAATTCGCTCGCACAGTTAAATGTGGAGAATGATCCTGCTATGGATGAGTTTTACCGCGGTTATTTGCAGGATACTCGCCATCTATTAGTATTTTGTGAAGTGGCCTATGAGAAATTGGGCGTTAGCTTGAGACGTCCTACTTTTAATGTGGATTTTTCGGAAAAAGTACTGTATGAGGTTTATCATACATGCGTCAATACATTTTTCTACCCTAAAAATGAATGCTATTCCGAGGATGGTCGCTACGCTTATACAGGACAAGATGCTATTCGTTTCCGCAAAAAGCCTTCACGTGAAGTGCGTGATTTGACGATTGAGTTGTCCAAAGTATTCGAGGAACTTCGTGAAGATCTGTCTTACTATGAAACAGACTACATCACTCAACGTCGTATGCAAGGCGAAAAAGTATAATTTTAATCGAATTGGCAAATACAAGAAGGGATGCGACTAAAAGCGCATCCTTTTTCTTTTAAAAGGAGACTTGGTGCATGGAGCGTAAACAATTAATCAACAGCAGTATCTCGATTATTAAGCTGAATCAGCACCCTAGCGGGGGTTATGTAGCTTCACCATTATTCCCGCCTTACTCTTACAGTTGGCTCAGAGATGGGACTTTTATCGCGAACGCGATGGATCGCTCTATGGAAACCGAAAGTGCTGAGCTTTTCTATCGCTGGGTACATCGTGTTTTGAAGGACAAGCGTCCGCGTGTGGATGCGTTAATTCGTAAACAGGAAGCCAAAGAATGGATAGACCGCTCCGAATTTTTTGGGACACGTTATCATTTAGATGGTCGTGATGATTTATCAGAGTGGGGACATTTTCAACTGGATGGTTATGGAGCGTGGCTTTGGGGCCTTACGGAACATATTCGTATCACAGGTCATTCCGGGCTCTTGAATGAATTGCGGGAGAGTATCGAGATAACAGTTGATTATTTGATGACGTTCTGGCATTTTCCGAATTTTGATTGCTGGGAAGAGTTTCCTGATTATGTTCATCCGGCAACATTAGCTTGCGTATATGGCGGTTTAAAGGCACTTGGTGAACTTGAGAATCGTGCTCCATTACTTGAGAAAGCGGCGTTGATTAAAAAGTTTATAATGGATCACGCAGTTTATGAAGGGCGTTTTGTTAAATCCATCCATTGCTTGGGAGAAGTCTGGCAGCCGGCTTTAAATGGTGTGGATGCAAGTCTGTTGTGGCTTGCTGTCCCGTTCGGCACCTGTGAGGTTAAAGATCCTATTATGTTGAAGACGGTACAAGCGATTGAAGCTGACCTAAAGCATGGAGGCATCCAAAGATATGTCGATGATCGCTACTATGGGGGCGGAGAATGGCTTCTGCTAACCGCATGGTATGGATGGTACCAAGCGGAGCTTGGTAATCGTGAAGAGGCTCAGCGATGCTTAGATTGGATAATGAGTAAAGCAGATAAGCTGGGGCGATTGCCGGAACAAGTGGCTGAAAGTCTTAGAGACCCCTCATCTCACCCGGAATGGATTGCCAAATGGGGAGAGCCAGCGCTACCATTGCTTTGGTCTCAAGCGATGTTCTTGGTGCTATCTGACAGCTTAAAATAAGCATAGTTCACCCTGACAGCGGGCAAATTGTTAAAGGGGTGATGATTATGCCGGATGTAAAATGTGCAGTTGCCAATTGCGAATACTGGGCGCAAGGCAACAACTGTAGTGCAGGAACGATTATGATTGAAGTCGATCAGCATGCTGCCGCCAATTATAATGAAGAGTTTGCAGGGGAATCATTTGATACGGATCATCAAGATGCAGCAAACAAAGTAGCTAATACTTGCTGTCACACTTTCAAAGCTAAGAATAAACATTAAGGTGCGTAACATGGAGGCAGCATGAATAAAGACGATGTCCCTCTGGATCATGCCACCAAGGAGCGGTTCCAAAAGGATCAGCTCCGCGTTGAAAGCGGATTGAACCATAAGGAAGAATACGCAGCCGAAATTATAGCACCTACCCGAAGAATCAACTATGCCGAACAGTATAAAGCCAATAAGCCAGAGAGGCTTGAAACTGACTCCGATGTGTCAGATGAAGAAGTTGCGGAATTGGTAGAGGCTGTCACGCGTAACAAAGCAGTAGGCTATGTCGCTCTGTTCGTTGCCTTGGCTTCTCTTTTTGTATGGCCTGTGTTGTTAGGTATTTCGGGTATTGTGCTTGGTGTTATTGCGTTTCTTATGGGGAATAAAAGACTGGGGTCTTGGTCAATCGCGCTAGGTTTTATTGCCGTCGCCGCCTATTTTTTGTTAGTACCCTATTATGCATGACCGATTAGAAGCAAGCCGAGCGATCGGCTTGTTTTTGTTTTTTCAATAAAAAATCGCGTAAATTCGCGTTTCAAAGGGATAAATAGCGGGTAGAGACTCATTAAGGCATCGTTTTAATGCGTATACTCCCATTTGCTCGTACTATTTGGCTACAAGAGTCATATTCGCACCTTTGAATGATTACAGTATTATTATATAATGAAAAGTGATAATTCAAATTCAAATCGAAATTAAGGGAGGTGTACCTATTCTCCTTGGTGCGGTAATCGTGCTTGATAGGGGATAGGTAAGGTATTGGAAGATCCTTTGCCCGGAACGTTAATCAGTTTTCTGTTAATGTTTGGACTGGTCATATTAAATGGTTTTTTTGTCGCAGCTGAATTCGCGATGGTCAAGGTAAGAGGTAGTCGCATTGATTCGCTTGTTGGAGAAGGCCGCCGCAATGCGAAATTTGCACAAGGAATCATGAATAATCTCGACGCCTACTTAGGTGCTTGTCAGCTTGGGATTACACTTACTTCGTTGGGACTTGGTTATGTCGGGGAACCGACGTTCGCCAAAATTCTGGAACCGTTATTCGCTCCTCTGAATTTGCCAGATTCGGTGTTCCACACGATTACCTTCATTATTGCTTTTTCCTTAATGACCACATTGCATATTACATTAGGCGAACAGTTCCCTAAGACGTATGCGATTCGTAAAGCTGAGCAAATAACTCTGCTATCTGCAGGGCCTATGGTTTTTTTCTATAAAGTGATGTATCCGTTTATATGGTTGTTGAACGGTATTTCGAACTGGATGTTACGACGTGCAGGAATCGAGCCTGCGACTGAACATGAATCGGCGCATACGGAGGATGAAATTCGTGTCCTTATGAAAGAAAGTCACAAAAACGGACTAATAGATAATACAGAGCTCACGCTTGTTGATAATATATTTGGATTTGCAGAGACGACTGCCAGGGAAATTATGATCCCAAGAACAGAAATGGAATGTTTGTATGCCGGACTTTCCTATTCTGAGAATCTTGCGAGTGCCATTAAAGAAATGCGCACGCGCTACCCGGTATGTGATCCGGACAAAGACAATATTATTGGCTTCGTCCACATTAAGGATTTACTCAAACCGGATGCGAACCTGAAAGGGATCAAGAAAATTATCCGACCGATAACGACGGTTCCGGATTCGATTCTTATCAGTGATTTGTTGAAAATGATGCAGAAAAGAAAAAGCCAGATGGCACTGCTCATTGATGAGTACGGTGGAACATCAGGTCTTGTGACACTGGAAGACATTATGGAAGAAATTGTTGGAGAAATTCAAGATGAATTCGATGAAGAACGTCCTACGATCGAAATCAAGGATGAAAACACCTTTTCTATTGATGGATTGCTGCTAATTGATGAAGTGAATGAGTATTTCGGACTTGAAATTGAGTCGGATGATTATGATACAATCGGAGGATGGATTTACTCGAAAACTGAGATACCGCCAAGCAAGAACCAGCAAGTAAGTTACAACGATGAGTTTTTATTTATTGTTGAAGAGACCGATCATCTACGAATTTCTCGTGTCATGGTACGAAAATTGTCGGATGAGAATGAGCTACTGCAGCAAAACATTTCTTAAGATGGAAGAGAGACTGTCAATTGACGGCCTCTTTTTTTGTGACTCTATATAAATTGGGGATGGTCGTCAGGGCACAAAACGTGTACAATAAAGACAACGATGAATGGATAGAAACGAGGTCTGACGGATGAACAGCACGAACAGCATTGATCCTAGAGTAATGAAAGAATTGCTCCAGCTTCAGTTGATGGGTAAAATGAGTTTGCTATCCGGTGAAACCGCGGCATCAAGTACGGATGATTCAAGCGATTTTAGTGCGCTGCTTGACACGCTTATGGGACAATCTGGTGGAACTGGCGTTACAAGCCAAGATACTGTATCTTCCATGCTAGATAACACGACAAACAGTATGCCAAGTTCTTTGGGGGCTTTAAATAGAGCGTATACACCGCTACAATCGGTGAGTAAAGCATCCTCAGTCTCACAGTTTGACGGTTTAATCCAAGAGGCAAGTCATAAATACGGTGTGGATACCTCGCTAGTCAAGGCGGTTATTCAGCAAGAATCAGAATTCAATCACCAGGCTGTATCACCGGCAGGTGCCAAAGGTTTAATGCAGCTTATGGATGGGACAGGCAGCGGCTTCGGTGTAACGAACCCATTTGATCCTAAGCAAAATGTGGATGCGGGTACTCATTTCCTTAGCAACTTAATTAAGAAGTACAACGGAAATGAAGGGGTTGCTCTTGCAGCTTACAACGCCGGGCCTGGACGTGTTGACCGATTAGGCATTAAGACCGATCAGGATCTGGCTAACAAACTCCATTTACTGCCAAGGGAAACGCAAGGCTACATATCTAAAGTGATGGGTCACAGGCAGAATTTTTCGTTATAATCATTAGCTAACTAGCTGATTTTCGCATGTTTATGCGGAGGTCGGCTTTTTGTGTTACCAAGGGAATGCTTGAGTTATGCCCTGTTTTAGGCTTTAATGATGAAAGGAATTTAAATTGATTGTGCGCGGCAGGAAGAGCGTGAAAAAGGGGAATCAGCAATAAATGCTTTATTTGGACTACGCGGCGACAACGCCAATTTATGAAGAAGTCATTGATACGATAGCCGAAGTAATGAAGGAACATTATGGAAATCCATCTTCGATTCATCGATTAGGTATACAAGCGGAGAAGCTTCTATACAGCTCCAAAGAGGTGATTGCAGGAGCATTAGGTGTGCTGCCTGCTGAAATTATATGCACGTCCGGCGGGACGGAAAGTAATAATTTGGCAATTAAAGGTGCCGTTTACAGCTATCAAAACCGCGGAAAGCATCTCATTACTACGCAAATCGAACACTCCTCGGTGAAGGAAGTTTTTCTCGAACTGGAGCGTGAGGGTTTTCGAGTTACTTATTTACCTGTGAATAGCAAGGGGTGTGTTGAGCTAGAGACTCTTCAAGCAGCGATAGCAGAAGATACCATCCTTGTTAGTGTGATGTATGTTAATAATGAAGTAGGTACGATTCAGCCTATCCAAGAAATCGCCAGATGGTTAGCTCAATATCCAAAGGTGTTATTTCATGTTGATGCCGTTCAAGGCATTGCAAAGCTTCCCTTTCACCCTAAAGAGTGGGGCGTTGACTTATGCAGTGCATCTGCCCATAAATTCAGAGGTCCTAAGGGAGTTGGGTTTCTGTACCGCAGAGAGGGTGTGCAGCTCAAGCCGCTGCTTGTAGGGGGCGGTCAAGAATATGGCATTCGCTCCGGTACGGAGAATGTGCCGCTCATAGTAGGAATGGCCAAAGCGCTTCGACTTTCCGTAGACAACCTTACAGTCAAAACAGAGCATAAGTATCGTTTAAGACGCATGATTGTAGAGGGTATCTCATCGATCCCTGAGCTTACCCTTACAGGATCCGAGCAGGAAGAGGAAATGGCACCCCATATTGTTCATTTTGCCTTCGTGGGAATGAAGGCTGAGGTTGTCGTTCATGCACTCGAGCAGCGGCAAATATACATTTCTACGAAATCAGCCTGTGCTTCAGAGGAATCAGATCCAAGCACGGTGATGCTTGCATTAGGCTGTAGTCGAGAGCGAGCAGTTAGCGGATTAAGAGTTAGCTTCTCTGACGAACATCAAGATAAAGAGATAGCGTTATTCATTGCCGCATTGCGGGAGGTCGTGAAGGAACTTGCACCCATGCTCGGCAAACCATCAGTCAGAAGGGAGAAGCGAAGATGAAACCGGATTGTTTAATTTTGCGTTTTGGCGAGATGATGCTCAAAGGAAAAAATCGTAAGCGTTTTGAGAGAAGCGTCATGACTCAAATTCGTAAAGTTTTAGGCTCATTTCCTGATTTAAGGTATATTCCCGAGTTTGGACGCGTATATGTGGAGCTAGGGGGAGCAGCTTATGAAGAAGCTTCAGCAGCTTTGCAGCGCGTTTTTGGACTTGCGTCGTTTAGTCCTGCCTATCATGCTCCTATGGAGGTTGAAGCCATTCAAGAGATGGCGCTGCGTATGATGCAGGCATTGCCTAAACAACCAGCAACCTTTAAAGTGACCGTTCGCAGAGTGAACAAATCATTTCCACTTGATTCACAGCGAATGAATTATTTGGTTGGAGGCTATGTGCTCCAAGCATCACCGGGTCTTCAGGTGGATGTTCATAATCCTGAGGTTGAGCTGCGGGTGGAGATACGCGAAGAGCAAGTACTCATGTATGTAGAGGTTATTGAGGGGGCAGGAGGATTCCCGTCAGGAACGAGTGGAAAAGCGCTGTTGATGCTATCTGGGGGAATTGATAGTCCGGTTGCCGGTTGGTTAGCGATGCGAAAGGGACTTTCCATCGAGGCCATTCACTTTCATAGTTATCCTTACACCAGCGAGCGTGCGAAGGATAAAGTAATTGAACTGGCACACCAGCTGTCTGCTTATACGGATTCCTTGAAGCTTCATTTGGTTCCATTCACGGATGTACAGACATCTATCCACCGTGAGTATCAAGATAATTTATTAGTAACGCTTATACGAAGAGCGATGTATCGCATTGCCGAACAAATGGCAGATCGAGAAGGTCTAAGTGCGTTAGTGACCGGTGAAAGTTTAGGTCAGGTGGCTAGTCAAACGCTGCCAAGCCTAAACGTCATAGGGCGCGTTGTAACACTGCCGCTTTTACAGCCGCTCATGATGATGGACAAGCAAGAGATTATTCGAATAGCCGAATCTATTGGTACTTTCCCTATCTCGATTTTGCCTTATGAGGATTGCTGTTCCTTATTTCTTCCTCCATCCCCAAGTACCAATCCTAACCTGCGTATGGTTGAGAAAATCGAGAACAGTATGGACTTCTTACCCGAATTAATTGAGAAAGCTGTCTTACAAACAGAAACCATTGAAATTGTTCATGGACAAATGAAGAAGGTGTCGGACTCCCACTTATTCTAACTACTATTCGCCGCTAAGATCGCAGACATCGTCACCTGCTTGCCATGCATCTTGGGAGGTTATAAAGCATGATTGATGCGCTCATTTTGTTTTTACAAATTATGTTGATCAATATTGTGCTTAGCGGTGATAATGCCGTTGTCATTGCATTGGCGAGCAAAAATTTGCCGCTTGAACAGCGTAAGCTTGCCATATGGTGGGGAGCTTTCGGGGCTATTGCCTTGCGGTTGATCCTGACTTTAGTTGCTGTAAGTCTGCTCGATATCCCCTATATTCAAGCTGGGGGATCCCTTCTGCTGTTCTGGATTGCAATAAAGCTGCTTACAGATGATGACAGTCATGCAAATGTGAAAGAAGCCTCTACGCTTGGTAAAGCGATATGGACGATTGTAGTAGCGGATTTTGTTATGAGTTTGGATAATGTGCTTGCGATTGCAGCTAAAGGGAATGGGAACAATACCGTAATCATACTAGGGATAGGGCTCAGTATTCCCATCATTATTTGGGGGAGTTCGCTAGTGATGGATCTGCTACAGAAATTTCCAATTCTCGTATTTATGGGTGCAGGCATTCTCGGATATACAGCAGGGGAAATGTTTGTTAAAGATGAGAAAATGATTGATTGGCTGCTGCATGATTATGAAATGCTGCATGTATGGATCCCTATTGTAGCGGCTTCTCTTGTTATTACGATCGGCTTAACCGTCAAATGGGTGCGATTGCTGCAATTCAAAGCAAAAAATGAATAGATGATTTGGAAAACCGCCAAGCTGAAGCAATCAGCTAGCGGTTTGTTTTTTTATTAAGAATTGAAACTTTTCACCAATTGTTCGATTAAGTAAGGTATGCAAGTTAGTGCTGTGCCATCTGAATGCCTCGCCGAGCTTGCCAAAAGCACCATCCATAAATAAGGATGAAAACCAGAATAAGCAAGGTCGAGTAACGGTACATCAACGCATAACTCCCGCTTATGTTAGCGAGAGCTCCCAAAACCATCGCGCCTAACCCAATGCCGAGATCATTGGCCGAGAAGAAGGTTCCGTTGGCTGCACCGCGGCGATTCGGAGCAGCGCGTGCAATGGTCCAAGCCTGCAGTGCCGGCTGCAAGGATCCGAAACCTATGCCATAGCATATCGCTGCTCCGGCCAAGCTAGCTTCTGAGTGAGCATAAGAAAGCAGCAGGAGTCCTGCTAGGGTAAAGAGAGCGCCGGGCAGGAGCACCCATTCGGGTCCTTTTCGATCAAACAGCATACCCGTTATAGGTCTAACAATTAGCACCATGGAGGCATTGCATAGGAAGAACCAACCGACATTCGAAATGCCGGCTTCGTGGCCGAACAGCGTAATAAAGGTCACAATTCCGCCATAACAAATTGCTGTGCATAGCAATAAACCGGAGGGAAGCATCGCGGTCCGTTCCCATAAACGATCCATAAGCTTCGGCCTTTGAGCCGACTTTTCTATAGGCATCGGTTTGGAATAGGTGATAAAAAGAGAACTAAATAAGGAAAGTAATGCTAATAATGTTGATATTAAAAGTACGCGGGGGAAGCCATAGGTTTGCATCAACCACAGGCCTGTAAGTGGTGCAAGTGCCATAGCGAACGTGTTGGACAACCCGTAATAACCCATACCTTCTCCACGCCGCTCAGATGGAATGATATCGGCTATAACAGTGCCTAAGGAAGTTGTGGACATCCCCCAACCGATCCCATGAACAAAGCGCGCAGCAAGAATTAGCGTGACTGCAGCCATATAGGAGTAGCCAGCAATGGTTAGCGCACAGAGTGCGAGTCCAACCAGAAGCACATGTTTTCTTCCAAACAAATCAAGCGCTCGCCCAGCAAAAGGGCGGGTAAGCAGGGAAGAAATAGTGAAAATGCCAATGACGAGACCGACTTGAACATCATTTCCGCCTAATTGCGACACATGTGTAGGTATCGTTGGTATGAGCATTTGAAAACTAAAGAAAAGCAATAAGTTGGATAGTGATGTAATCAGAAAAGCTTTGGTCCAAAGCGGTTTTCTCTTCTTTTTATCTACAAATAACGTTTCCATTTTACCTCCCATGTTGTCCATACGCAAACCTGTTTGACAGGGGAAAATTGTACGCATAGTAGTATGCCCATGCTAAGGAATTTGAACGCAAGATAAAGCTAGCTCCTTCGTTCTTGGAAAGGTGAGCGTTTAAGCAATTCGCATCGTTTTATAGTGCGCCTCCGGACAGCATGAGCCGTTTGCTCGAAGCCAAACGGCGAGGCCGCGAATAGCGCCAAACACCTAGCAATTTCTCGCCAGGTACGATAAACTATTTGTTGAAGGGTGTCGAAGTCGATCCCTTAGTGACAAGTGAATTAGGAGGGGATTTGAATGGCTAGAAATAGCTACTCCATTGGTATCCTGTTAATCGGCCTGGCCGCCCTATTGCTTCTTGGAAAATTAGGTTTTTTCCATGTTCTTCTTTCGTTCTTCTGGCCGCTAGTTCTACTCATTCCTGGGCTGCTGTTCCACGTATTCTTTTTTAATCGATCACTGCCCGCAGGCGTTCTTGTACCTGGAGGCATTTTATCGACTTATGCATTAATGTTCTTTTACTGCAATATATTTGGTTGGGGGTCAATGAGCTATTTGTGGCCGGGATTCATTCTTGGTGTAGCTATTGGATTGTATGAGATGCACTTGTTCGATCGTGGAAGTGATCGCGGTGTTTTGATTGGTGCTATGGTGCTGGGAATTATTTCAGCTGTATTTTTCGGGTTAACTCTACTTATTCATTTAGGGATCTATGTAATCGCTTTGATCCTTGTGGTAGCTGGACTTGTCATGATTTTCCGTAAGCGAAATGTGTGGTAATTTCAGGCATTTACTTGTAAAAGTTTTATGTAGAGCCGCATTTACCTTGCATAATGTCGAGAAACTGCGTATAATAAGTGTAAATGTCAAGCGTCGGCGCTTTCGTCCGACGCTTGTTTTATGAACAGAGACGAAAATTATAGGGTAGAGAGGGTTTGACATTCATGCACGCAAGAGACAAAATTCGCAATATTGCAATTATCGCACACGTTGACCACGGTAAAACGACACTCGTAGATAAATTACTTCAACAATCCGGAACATTCCGAGAGAACGAGGCTATTCAAGAGAGAGCGATGGACTCCAACGATCTCGAGAGAGAACGTGGTATTACCATTCTTGCAAAAAATACAGCAATTAATTATAAAGACTACCTGATTAACATTGTGGATACACCTGGACATGCCGATTTCGGTGGTGAAGTAGAGCGTATCATGAAAATGGTAGACGGCGTTTTGCTGGTTGTTGATGCTTTTGAAGGCACCATGCCGCAAACGAAATTCGTTCTGCGTAAAGCATTAGAAAGCAACCTTTCTCCGGTTGTTGTTGTTAACAAAATTGACCGTCCGAACGCGCGTCCTCAAGAAGTTGTGGACGAAGTTCTTGATCTTTTCATTGAACTAGGTGCTACAGATGAGCAGCTTGATTTCCACGTTGTATATGCTTCTGCATTACAAGGTACATCAAGTCTTGATCCTGAGAAACAAGATGACAACATGGAAGCTATTTATGAGACGATTGTTAGTCACATTCCAGCTCCAACAGAAGATGTTGATCAACCGCTTCAGTTCCTTGTTACATTGATGGATTACAATGAGTACCTGGGTCGTATCGGCGTAGGCCGTGTGAACCGTGGTAAAATTCGTCAAGGCCAGACCGTTGCTGTTATGACGCGTGAAGGCGGTCAGAAGCAAGCTAGAATCGAGAAACTTTTTGGTTTCACAGGCTTGAAGCGTATTGAGATCGAAGAAGCGGCTGCAGGGGACATTATTGCCATTGCAGGGATCAAAGATATCAATATTGGTGAAACGGTAGCAGATCCTGCGAATCCGGAAGCATTGCCAGTCTTGAAAATTGATGAGCCAACGCTGCAAATGACTTTTATCGTAAATAACTCACCATTCGCAGGGCGCGAAGGGAAATGGGTAACTTCCCGTAAAATTCGCGAGCGTCTTTACAAAGAACTTGAAACAGACGTAAGCTTGCGCGTTGAAGATACGGATAGCCCGGATGCTTTCGTTGTATCTGGCCGCGGTGAGCTTCACTTAGGTATTTTGATTGAAAACATGCGCCGTGAAGGCTTTGAATTGCAAGTTTCCAAACCAGAGGTTATCATTCGTCAAATCGACGGTCAAAAAATGGAGCCGATTGAGCGTTTAATCATCGACGTTCCAGAAGATAGCATGGGTTCCGTTATGGAGAGCTTAGGTTCCCGTAAAGCCGAGATGGTCAACATGATCAACAACGGCAGCGGCAACGTTCGTCTTGAGTTCTTAATCCCTGCACGTGGTTTGATCGGTTACAGAACGAACTTCTTAACGTTAACTCGCGGTTACGGTATTATGAACCATGCTTTTGACAGCTATGGTCCATACCAAGGAGCTGGTGTTGGCGGACGTCATGAAGGCGTACTTGTTTCCAGCGAATCTGGCGTATCTACCTTATACGGAATCCTTTCCGTTGAAGATCGCGGTATCTTGTTCGTTCATCCACAAACGGAAGTTTACGAAGGCATGGTCGTTGGTGAGCATACGCGCGACAATGATATCATCGTTAACATTTGTAAGGAAAAAGCGGTAAACAACATCCGTTCCGCAAACAAAGAAGAAACTGTAAAAATGAAAACTCCTCGTATGTACTCTTTGGAGCAAGCGCTTGAGTATTTGAACGATGATGAATATTGTGAAATCACACCGAAATCCGTTCGTATTCGCAAAAAGATTTTGAACAAAAGCGAGCGCGAGCGTGCTGAGAAACACCGCAAAACAGCTGAAGCTAACGTGTAATTCACAAAGTGTTCTAAATATGGGAAATGTGGGCTGCAATGCCGCATTTCCCTTTATTTATTTGTAATTTTGAGGGATAATGATAATTGACTTTACTTTTTGAATGAAATGGAGTGTATGTTTTGACTGCCTTGAACGAGTGGTTTGGAAATCACCTGTACATCACTTATCTGTTAATATTTATATTTATGTCTTATGTGTATAACAAAGTTTTCAAAACGCGTAAATTGCCGGTTCTCAAGACAGCTATCATCTATGTGCTGCTGGCCATTGGATCGGTTATGCTGCTTGTTTTTCAAATTGTAGGACTACCTATCGTACTCTGCCTGGCTGTTGCCATATCGTTAATGTTTCTGGTTCGTATTCGTTATTTCATCGAGAAAAGAAGCGGCAATAAACCAACTTAATAAGGATTATGCTTACGATGTTAGTTTTGCTAAAGCAAAACTCTAAGGAGGAGCGAATGACTCGATACTGGTTAACTCCGATTGTGGGCTATTCTCCTTTGGTGTTGGGGGCTGATCGCTTGGACTGCTCTCCGCTCACAAAGCTGGAAGCTTTCCGTGAATTGGCGAATGGGAGACACCCCAGATTGCTATCTATGTTTAAGGCTAGTCTGCTGTTAAGTGACGATGAAGAGATATGTGGTTCAGAGCTCGTAGAACTTGATTTATCGCATTCTGAGACCATTGTGTTTGATGGTGACCCTTATCATTTATCGCATTGTGCAGAAGCCTTCCTAGATCGTCTCCTGAAGCGAGAGGAAGCTTGGGACTTCGTCTCATCGTTGGATGACAGCGCTTTAGATGTCCAGCAAATCATTTGGAAAAATCAATGGCTTCGTTGGCTGGAATTAGGCTGCGATGTTATTTTACTTAGAGAGGACGGGCGTTAAAATGAAACTGCAAGACGCCTTTTTTAATTGGCTGCAAATGCATATAGTAAGTCAAGCAAGACCGGATGACGAAGCGGCGAAAGAAACGCTTGATTTTTTTGCTCTTATATTGCGTGAAGATCATGGGGTCACTCATATGGAAATTGTGGACGAATCGGATCCGATGAAAATTCACATCGCCTATGAACAAGAAAGTATCAAGAGTAAACAAAGTTTTGATCGTGAATCGGCGGAAAAGCTGCTTGATGATATTAATTCGAATCCAATTTACAATAATCAATAGACGTTCATGGTTGACGACATAACTTTTTTAAACCGACGTACACTAAGGTATATCTGGCTGAAAAAGGAGTGTTCGCATGATCTGAAAATAGATACATAAAGGTGGAACGCTTGCCACCGGCTATGCTATACTGTAAGTGTAAGGAGCGTTTTCAACCATCTAGTAGGAGGCGCAAACGATATGGCTGAACACAATACAGCTTTACCGAAGCAATGGATTGATCGCGCCCAAATGATGACCGAGCCTGAATATGAGAAAACTTGTGTAAGCCGAGTAACTGTGAATCCAGCCGGCCGAGTTTTTGATGTGATAAAAAAAGCCTAGATCTGCGTATGCAGTCAGGCTTTTTGTTATCTTCGGTGGATTAAGGGTTCGGAATTTCCGACTGATTCGTACCGTTAGGTCCTGCATTGTTTGGCATATTGCGAATATCGCGCGGCAGCTGAGGCATTACACGGCCCATGATGTCTGCCATTTGTTCTGCGAAACCAGTAATGGGTCTTCCTGCTCGAATGTTATCCCGAATGTTGCGCAAGCGTTGGTCTAAGTCCAAATCTGCGGTAACAATGGCATTAACTCCGTATGGATCTTTCTTGAGCGCTTCAGCTACCGAGTACTTGACGGTGCCGACTTTGGCTCGATCCAAATCTTTCTTAATGTTGATGCCGACAACGGCGGTATCACCGAAGACGACGCAGTGCGCGCTTTCAACCTGAGGGATACTGGTGGCTAAGTTTTCCAAACGTTCTACAACTGCTTTAGAATCTTTTATCTCGAGCTTTTGTGGGGCGATTTGTTGAACTTTTACTTGATTTTGATTCGGATTTTGAGAGGGGGCACCACTTTTCGGCGCTTGACTACAGCCAACCGCGAGGGTCAGTATAACTATAACTACGCACAATAGTCTCACTTGAATCGTTCCTTTCTTTCCTGAATCTCGCGTTTAGTTTGTCCGGCACAGCTAGGTTGTATGTATTTCATATAACCAATGATCTAACGCCAAATCTGGGAGGGGACACACCAATGAAAAAAATTTACGTGTTGGATACCAATGTTCTGCTTCAGGACCCTAATGCTTTATTCGCGTTCGAAGATAATGAAGTAGTCATACCCGCCGTGGTGTTGGAGGAAATCGATTCTAAGAAACGAAATGCGGACGAAATAGGCCGTAATGCGAGACATGTATCGAGATTGCTGGATGGACTAAGAACCAAAGGAAATTTGTCCGATGGCATCACACTCGAACGTGGCGGCAGCATTAAAGTGGAACTCAACCACCGCAGCTTCGCGAAGCTGCAGGATACATTTGCGGAATTAACGAATGATAACCGAATTCTCGCTGTCGCGCTCAACTATCATCTAGAAGAGCAGGATAATGAATTTCCGAGACCTGTCGTTATCGTGAGTAAAGATACATTAGTTCGTATTAAAGCGGATGTCCTCGGTATACCTGCACAGGATTATTTAACAGATCGCATAGTTGCACAAACGGATATGTACACGGGATATATAACGTTGTACGTACATCCTTCTATCATTGATGAGTTTTATTCATATCGTTTCTTGACTGTGACATCGCTTAATTTGGGCTATATGCTGCATCCTCACGAATTTGTCATTTTGCGGGATGAGCTGGGTTCTTCCAAATCAGCTTTATTGAAAGTGACGCCCGATGCCAAAAAGCTGGAGCCGCTCTACATGAGTAACGATCCCATTTGGGGGATTGCCGCGCGTAACGCGCAGCAACGAATGGCTCTTGAGCTCCTGCTCAATGACGACATCCCGCTCGTCACCCTGACTGGGAAAGCGGGTACAGGTAAAACGCTGCTTACGTTAGCTGCGGGCCTAATGAAGATTGAGGATGATCGTAAATATAAAAAATTGCTAATTGCTCGACCTGTTGTTCCAATGGGCAAGGATATTGGTTATCTGCCTGGTGAAAAAGATGAAAAGCTGCGTCCCTGGATGCAGCCGATCTATGATAATTTGGAATATTTATTCGATACCAAAAAACCGGGCGACATTGAAAAAATACTAGCGGGTCTCGGTAGTATTCAAGTGGAAGCTCTGACGTACATTCGAGGACGCTCGATTCCTGGCCAATTCATCATTATTGATGAGGCGCAGAACTTATCCAAGCACGAAGTGAAAACGATTGTTTCCCGCGTGGGGGAGGGCAGTAAAATAGTTCTTCTAGGTGATCCAGACCAAATCGACCATCCATATCTCGATGCCTCGAGTAATGGATTAACTTATGTGGTTGAACGATTCAAGCAGGAAGGTATTAGTGGGCATATCACTCTTGAGCGTGGTGAACGCTCGCATCTAGCGCAATTAGCAGCCGATCTGCTCTGAAAATTCAAAAAGCCCACACCCCTGATTATGGGGATGTGGGCTTCTTTGCCTGTTCTAAGGCAGCATCTCGATGCGGCATCGATAAGCTTTGGCAATACCCTGCATGAGCTCTTCGAGCTGCCGATCTACGACGTACACAGTGTGATCCTGAACCTGGTACTGAGCAAGGAGGTGCTCTTCGATCTGAAGGGCAGCTTGGTCGATTTCAGCTTGTGGGCTATCTGCGGTAAATCGGAATTGTACGACAAGCTTATCGTATAAATAATTGTGTTCTGCACGGCTTGTAAAGCCATAATCGCTGAATAGATCAGTCAGTTCAGCGTCATCCGGCAGCAGCCGAAGCTGCATCAGGTTCGTCTCAATATTGAAATGAGCCATAACACCGAGCGCGGCAAGCTGTTGTTCTTCATTGCTGACAATAAGCATTTCTTTATCGCGATCAAATAAATCAACCTTGCCTGCAAGAGCTTTAACAATTTGTGCGTAAAATCCAGGTATTTTTCCTTCGGGCAAATCCATCATCAGACCAATTTTCGGTTCCATTCGTAGTCCTCACTTTACTTCATTATCCTCTGCTACTTTACAGGGATAATTTGAGTTTTACAACTGCGATGCCATTCTTCGTCTCTACACTAACGACATCGAGATAATTGACAATTTTTTTCGGGATGAAGCCAAGTTGGAATTCTTTCATAAAGTCTTCAATTGTGGTATCAGGCAGTTGGAAGCCATTGAATTCAAGTTTATCCACAACAAAGCGGACTTCATTCATATCGGGATGTTCCTTCAACAAAAACATTCCTTCCAACACGATTTGTACCTGATCTTTTTTACCTTTTGCAATGATCGACCCATCGGCAAATTCAAAATTCAAATTCTGTAAAAGTTCATTTTTTGAATGAAGATAAGCATTGAAATCCGTATCACTAATCGTTATGACCGGATTTTTGATGGAAGATAAGTCCATGAATTTATTTTCTGTCGTTACATACTGTGGCAGCTCTCTGAAAGCCGATGATAAACTATTCAAGTACTCGCGGAATAAAGGGATGCCTTCTTGTTTCCATTGGTCATTTAAGCTTTTTATTTGGGCTTCTATGACTTGTGCTTGTGCACTGACGGCTAGTTGTTTGTCCAGCTCTTCTTGAAGCTTTACGAGTCTCTCACGCTGTGTGAGGAATTTCTCCTTCGTTTTCTGGAGCTCGACACGAGAAGAATCAAGTTCGGTTCGCAGGCTTTTCAATTTCTTAAACGATTCGGTGAAAGCTGATAAAGCGCGATGATCATTACTAATAATCATTTGCAGATACTCGAACATTCGCAATGCATCCGTAAAGGAACTAACGGTAAACAGCAGCATCCAGATCGAATCTCGATCTCCTGTATAATAAGCTCTCAACACTTTTCCGGCATGTTTACGGGTGTTTTCAACATTGCTGTTCTGCTTGATGATATCTTGTTCATTTTGTTTGATTTGGGTAACGATGCTTGCATCTTGTTCATTTAATCGGCCCACTTCTTTGTCAATTTCGAAAATGGTAAGCCCTTTTTGGACGAGATCCTTGGCTTCGTCTTGTGTAGGGGTCTTTTCTTCGGCTGATATTGTATGAAGTGGTAGTGTTACTTGAGTGAGCAATAGAATGGACAACATCATAGCTACGAATTTATATGTCATTGAACGAATTCTCCCCCTAAGAACAGATTATCATATTTCTATTAAATGAAGCACAAAAAAATACTTACCTCTGGGGAAGAGATAAGTATTTTGCCTTTTACCTATTTTTTTGCCGGCGTAATTAATTTAAGGATTTCATCGAAGCTTTTAACGTTTTTCGGTATTTCTTTCGTTAAAGGAGAAGCTTGATTGATAGCGTCGTAGGTTTGGTGAAGAAGGATATGGTTATCCTGCGCTTTGCCGTCCATTGTTATGGTGAAGCCAACATCAATCGTCTGGTCACGAATAAAGCCAGTGTCATCAATGGCGACAACCATTTTACCCGGAGCTTTGAGCTGCAAGAGGTTTGCTTGATTTTTTTTGAGCTGTTCGGCTTTATCGGCGGTAAGGAATCCATTGTTTTGTAAGTACCCAATAAACTCTGGAAGCTTTGTTTGCAGCAGCGTATTCAATTCTTTTTCATTTTTACTAGTAAGTTCAACGCTGATGGATTTGGCAGAAGATCCGTCTTTCAGCTTAACCGGTTCCTTGGCTTCTTTATACCATTTTGGGTCAATCCCGCTGAAAATAAGATTACCTAGTGTGGTTGACAATTGAGAAGTATTTTTCAAACTGTCTACGGTTAAGGGACTGGTACTGTTCTGGCTCATTTTTTGTAAATCGATTGCATAGTACTCGTCAGCTGTTTTATTTAGTGCTGGCATATTAAAATACAATTTGCTATCTTTAATGAGAATTGGAATCTCAAAAGGCGATGTAGAGCCCTTAGGCGTTATTTTCAAATCTGTCTGGAACTGGAGAGGCTCCACATTGCTAATGCCCTTCCAATCGATTGTGCTTTCTCTGACCAAAGATAACAGCCCGTTAGTTAAAGGGTTGGAGGATTTCATCAATCCATCGCTTATGGCTAATGTTGTGCTCCCATCGAAGGTGTAAGATTTCATTTCTTTTTGTTTATTTAGTGATTGTTCGAGTGCTTCTTTGACCTTCGTGTTGTCTGTACAAGCTGTCAGCGATATTAGGCTGATCGCCGTTACCGTAGTTAAGGTAATCCACTTCTTTGACATGCTTTTCTATCTCTCCTTCCATAAATCCTTCTTCATTATAATGGTTTCCTTATGTTTTGTCTTTAAGTAAAGAATTGGAGGGTTCTTCATTGAATCATCAGCTCGGATACCCAAGTGTTGTAACCGCCTTAAAAAAGGCCATTCAGTCAGCAGAATTTCAAGCCATCACATTCAGAGACTATATGGAAATTTGTCTATATAGCGAACCGTATGGCTATTATCGAAATGAGAGGCCGAAAATTGGTAAACAAGGAGATTTCTATACAAGTTCCTCTATTGGTTCAATAATGGGGGAAATGGTGGCATCATTTATTTGTACGCAGCAGCATAATGAAAGCCCTCATACAGAACCCGTTCATATTGTTGAATGGGGAGGGGGGAACGGGCGAATGGCTCTTCACATCATGGGCGAAATAAAGCGAACTGAACCCGCCATTTATGCTCGTTTAACCTATACAATTATTGAATCTAGTGGTTATCATCTTCAGCAGCAGCGAACACTGCTTGAAGAACACATCAAAGTTATTCAATTCGCAAGTGAAACAGAATGGTTGGCTCAAACGCCGCAAGATCAGGTATATGTTTTTGCCAATGAGCTATTGGATGCTTTCCCAATCCACCGAATTCGCTATAAAGATTCGCTTTTCCAAGAGTCCTTTGTAAAATGGCAAGAGGAGGAACAAATTTTTCAAGAAATTTGGCGTCCTATAAGCTCCCGACGTATATTAGACTTCCTAGAACGTTCCAAAGTTCAATGGTTGGATGGTCAAATAGGGGAGATAAACCTTGAAGCTGAGAGTTGGGTCTCGCGTGTAGCTGAACGGATCCGAAGCGGGAGCTGCATGATCATTGATTATGGCGATACAGCAGAAGAACTATTCGCTCATCACCGTTATAATGGAACATTAATGTGCTATCGCAAACACCAAGCTCAGGATGACCCATTCATCCACCAGGGTGAGCAGGATATGACATCACACGTTAACTTTACTTCTTGTGAATTAGCTGCAAGGCGAAGTGGCTTTACTCACTGCAAACTTCAGACGCAAAGGGAGTTTCTGGTGGAGCAAGGGATCCTGCAAAGGCTTCAAAATCATTATGATCCGAACCCTTTCAGTGAAGTGTCTAAGCGGAACCGCTCAATTAGGCAATTACTGCTAAGTGATCAAATGAGTGAGCTATTCAAAGTATTCATCGCAAGTAAGCATTCTCTATGAAAAAAAGGTGAGCCGCTGAGTAACAGTCGGTTCACCTTTTTGCTTGTTGTTATTGTTGTGGGTATTAGACAGACATTTTGAAAAATGACCAATACGTAAATCCGCTGAAGGAAATAATCATATATCCCCAGAACAACAATATGTAAGTTCGTTCTGACAAGCGCATATAGCCTAGAATGACGAATACGGCAGTTTGAAAAAAGAAAATCAGAGACATAGGTATCATATCGCCAGCTAAGCTCATTAGTGCGATAACAAGTGTCCAAAAACCTAGAACCCGAAACATGCGATCCATTCTCGTAACATCCCCCTCTCATACCACGTTGCACTTTAACTACAACACATTATACCGTTTGAAATGAGCGGTGTAAACCGTCAAACGGTGACGAAATTGAAAACATTTCATCAGATAGTAGTAGTATGTCTTTTTATCGGGATCCCATGTATGAGTGACAAAAAATTTGGCAATACCATTTAGTATCAAATAGATTCTATGAACTCTAGTACGGGCATAGAAATAATAATAATGGCACGAATCAATTTATCCCTGCTCTCTACGAATTGATTCTTTATTATGATGCATCCCCAATAGGTGAGTCTTTGATCAAGGACCCAAAGATCCCAAAAAGGAGAGACTTTGATCTACGGACCAAAGATCCCAAAAAGGAGAGACTTTGCCTACGCCAAAGATCCCTATATTATGTTAGGAGGTTTGACCATATGTCAGCAATTAGGCAAGATGCTTGGAGCGATGAAGACGACTTAATCTTAGCGGAAGTGACACTGCGTCACATACGAGAGGGAAGTACACAATTATCTGCATTCGAAGAGGTTGGAGAGCGCATTGGGCGTACAGCAGCAGCATGTGGATTCCGATGGAATAGTTTTGTAAGGAAAAAATATGAAGCGGCAATTCAGATTGCCAAAGCGCAGCGCCAGAAAAGAACGCAGCTCAAAAAGCATGCGGCCGTCTCGATTTCCGGTTCTTCTGCCATTGGACTGCTGGATGGACCTGAGTTGTCTACGGGCAAAGTAGAGACATTCACGGAAGAAACATTATCGATTGATGCTGTGATCCGTTTTCTGAGACAATGGAGAAATACGTACCAAGATATGAATCGTCATATTAAAAATTTGGAAAAAGAGCTGCAAGACAAAGAGGACGAACTAGATAGACTTGGCAGAGAAAACAACAAGCTGAATAAGCAAGTTAATGAAGTTGAGACTGATTACCGTATTGTGAATGATGATTATAAAGCATTGATTCAAATTATGGATCGTGCTAGGAAAATGGCCTTCCTTGTTGAAGAAGAGGAAGAAGAGAAGCCGCGGTTCAAGATGGATGCGAATGGTAACCTAGAAAGAGTAGATTAAGTTGCCAATCCGCCCTTACATATAGAAGCTTCAGAACAAGGAGAGCCCTTGGACTGGGGCTTTTTTGTTGTATAATGGGAATTGTATGTAAAGGGGGACATGTGATGCGCATTATGATTATTGGTGCAGGCTCCTTAGGGCTGTTATTCGCTGCCAAGTTGTCTGCTTTTTGTGAACATATGACAATCATTGCAAGAACCATAGAACAAGCAGATATGCTAGCTCAGAAGGGAATCGAGTTGGATGGAACTGCAGAGGCAATTAGGACTACTCGTAGTGGGACTATAGATTTTCGCTACTATATAGAAGGAGCAGAAACAGCTAAATCGTCTTTATATCATTTTGATTACATATTTCTCATGGTCAAACAGCCTGCTATTTCACAAGAACTAATAAACAATTTGAAGTCTCAAATGTCTAAAGACACCTACTTAATAAGTTTCCAGAACGGAATAGGACACGAAGTGAGGTTAGGTGAAGATCTCGGGCGGGATCGCTTGCTGCTCGCTGTTACGACGGAAGGGGCTAAGCGCGAGGGCTTAACGAGGGTTACTCACACAGGACAGGGTGTCAGTTATATAGGAACAACGGAAGATTCGGATCATTCTGTAAATTCAACACATATTTTGTTAGTTGAGATGCTTGAGAAGGCAGGATTTCATACAGTGATGTCGAAGAACATGGATGTAAGGATTTGGAGCAAGCTGACGATAAATGCAGTAATTAATCCGCTTACAGCAATTTTACGTGTAAAGAACGGAGATCTGCTGCTTTCACCCTGGGCGCGCTCACTCATGAATGACCTTTATCAAGAAACTCGTAGGGTGGCGGCTACCAAGGGGATTTTACTACCTGATGAGCTATGGGACACGATACTTAGCGTCTGTGAAGCCACAAGCTTAAATCATTCATCTATGCTTCAGGATATTGAACAGTCTCGACGTACCGAGATTGATTATATTAATGGAAGCCTAGTAAAAATGGCAAAAGACTTAAATCTTGAGATTCCGACTCACCAAACCGTGTACCACTTAGTGAAAGCCTTAGAATAAGTAGGTGATTCTTAATGATGAATGTGCTAGCCAGTTGGATATCTACGATATATGCGGTCTTAGCAGTGGCACCGTTTATTACGTTTATCTTTTTGTGGTTTCTAGTTTTTGTTTTTCTTAGAGATAAGAAGATGACAACAAGACTTACCATGGATATGACGACGTTATTTCTGTTTGGCTCTGTTTCTTTGATGTGGAATCAATTATTTCATACGAATTTTGGTTTCTGGCTCATTGCGCTCGTGCTGCTCATCGCTTTTGGGATCATTGGTGGTTATCAGACGCATATGAAAGGAAAAACCGAATTATTAAAGGTTAGCAGGGTAGTATGGAGGCTTAGTTTTCTGGGTCTATCAGCACTTTATATCCTGCTATTTTTCCTGCATATCGGGAAAAATTATATATTTTTGACCTAGTATAGATCAATTTTGTGGAAATAATGTGAATAAATCAATTGTTAGCGTGTGTTTGTAATATTTATTTAAGAATTGTAGAAAATAACAATGAAATCCGTCTAGATTTTATTGACCGATGGTTGTATAATTAGAAACCGTAAAGGACCTTTTTCTTCATATTATTTTAACAAAGGTGAATTAAAATTTTATCGGAATGAATGAAAAGGAAAATTTGTTCTGGACAAAGCATAGTTATATGTTATAATTCCTTGCGTAGAGTCTAGTAAATTTTTTTACCAGAGGTTCGAGTCAGATATACTGACATGCGTAAAGCTGTTTCATTTGTTTTAGGGTTTAAGGTGTGAGGTTTGTGTTAGTAAAACTATCAAAACACCTAACCATAGATGTTTAGATACATATTTTAAAGGAGGAGTTTTATGAAAGCGACGAAATGGGTTTCTACAGCAGTAGCATTAACGCTTATGGGTAGTGTGGCAATTGGTTGTGCCAAAAAAGAGGAACCATCTGCATCTCCAACTGGGGATACTAAAGGTACAGCAGCTCCTGCGGCATCTAACAAACCGCAAGAAATTAAAATCAACTTTACTGCAGAGCCACCTGTTATGGATAGCTCCAAAGCAACAGCAAATGCTGCTTTCACATTCATTAGCGCATTTAACGAAGGTCTTTTTCGTACTGACAAAGACGGCAAAGCGACTCCTGGACTTGCAAAAGATTTCCCTAAAATTTCAGCTGATGGTCTAACTTACACAATCGACATTCGCGACAATGCGAACTGGTCAGATGGTCAACCAGTAAAAGCACAAGACTTCGTTTATTCTTTCAAACGTACTTTAGATCCAGCAACAAAAGGACAATATAGCTTCGTAGTAGCTTGGATAAAAGGTGGAGAAGCTGTAACGAAAGCAAAAACACCTGAAGATGTTAAAAAAGCTCAAGATGCACTTGGCGTAAAAGCAATTAGCGACAAACAACTTGAAATTAAACTTGAGAAACCAGTTACCTTCTTTACACAAATGCTTGCGTTCGGAACTTTCTTGCCACAAAGAGAAGATTTCGTTACAAAAGCTGGTGATAAATATGGAGCAGAAGCTGATAAAGTCATTGGTGCAGGTCCATTTATTTTAAGCAAATGGGATCATGGCCAAACACTTGAACTTGTTAAAAACGATAAATATTGGGATGCTGCTAACGTTAAGCTTACGAAAGCAACTGTCAATATCGTAAAAGATACAAATACAGGACTCAACCTATATGAAACAGATGCAGCTGATTTGGCTGAAATCAATCGCGATCAACTTAAACTATATGCAGGTAAACCAGACAACTTGCCAAAACCTGAGTTGACTAACTCCTACCTGATGTACCAAACGAAAAAAGTTCCTGCCTTAGCTAACAAGAAAATCCGTCAAGCTTTAGGTATGGCAATCGATCGTCAAGCTTACGTAGATACAGTTCTTGCTAACGGTTCCGTATCATCCACAGGTTTAGTGCCTGGCGGTACTTCTGACGGTGCAGGCGGCGACTTCCGTAAATCTGCTGGCGAAACTCAACCTAAGTTCGATGCAGCTAAAGCAAAACAATTGCTTGCTGAAGGTTTGAAAGAAGCTGGTTTAACAGCTCTTCCAAAAATGAAAGTGAACGCGGATGATACAGAAACTGCGAAAAAATCACTTGAGTTCATCCTTGCACAATGGAAACAAAATCTTGGATACGAAGCAGAAGCGAACCCAGTTCCGCATGCATTGCGTATCGAGTTGTCCTCCAAACATGACTTCGAAATCGCTCTTTCCCTATGGGGCGCGGATTACAACGATCCAATGACATTCTTGGATATGTGGGTAACTGGCGGAGAGTTTGATGAAGGCGACTACAGCAACCCGCAATATGATACGCTAATTAAGCAAGCTCAAGCAGAAGTTGATCCTTCCAAACGTGCGAAAGCAATGATTGAAGCTGAGAAAATCCTCATGGATGATCAAGGTGTAGCACCACTTTACTTCCGTACTCGTGCTTACTTGAAAAAGCCTGCAGTTAACGGTTTGATTCTTCCTTCATTTGGTCAAGAATGGGAACTGAAATGGGTTACTATTAAGTAATCTATACTTCATATTTACAAGAAGGGGCCGTTCGCACCTCGTGGGAGCGGCCTCTTCTAAATTTCTAAGCAGTTCATTTTAATAAAGGAGGAGCAATATGGTTAAGTTCATTCTTCGCCGTTTCTTATATGCGCTTATTACGTTATGGCTAATTGCATCATTTACATTCGTATTGATGAAAAACTTACCAGGTAATCCACTTGGAGAAGGTTCTGAACGGATTCCTAAAGCGACGAAAGAGATGCTGATGAAGCAATACGGTTTAGATAAGCCATTATGGGAACAGTACCTGACTTTCATGAACAATATCATCCATGGCGATCTAGGAGCTTCCTATCAATTCCCTGCTCACAAAGTTACTGATATTATCAAACAAGCATTTCCTTCTTCACTAGAACTTGGGTTGATTTCCATCGCTATTGCTATTATTGCAGGTCTTACTTTAGGGATCATTGCCTCTTTGAAGCATAATAAAGCAGGCGATTATACGGCAATGTTTATTGCGATTCTGGGTGTATCTATCCCATCATTTGTTCTTGGTCCATTGCTTTCTTATTATATCGGTGTTAAATGGGGCATTCTTCCTGCAGGATTATGGAAAGGTCCAAGTTATCGTATTTTACCATCACTTGCGCTCTCATTCGGAACTATTGCAATCTTGGCACGTTTGATGCGAACTTCCATGTTGGACGTTCTGAATCAAGATTACATTAAGACAGCCAAATCCAAAGGTTTAACCAATTTTACAGTTGTTGTTAAGCACACGATAAGAAATGCTATTTTACCAGTTATCACAATAATAGGTCCAATATTTGTAAACGTCATCACAGGAACGCTAGTTGTTGAACAAATTTTCTCTGTGCCAGGTTTGGGTAAACACTTTGTAACATCGGTTTATTCCAATGACTACACAATGATTTCTGGATTAACCATTTTCTACTCAAGTATTCTTATCTTAGTAATATTTATTACAGACGTAGTGTATGGCTTTGTAGACCCTAGAATTCGTCTTGGGAAAGGCGGGAAATAAACAATGCAAACTCCGAATCAATCAACAGAGAATAACTACAAGTTTGCTCCCGTTTCAAATAAATCTTTAACTGGCGAAAAAATTGTTAGACCTTCGCTCAATTATTGGCAGGACGCTTGGAGACGACTTAAGAAAAATAGACTGGCTATGGCTGGCTTAATTATATTGGTTGCTTTGATCGTATTTGCGATTATTGTACCTTTTGTTTCAAGCTACGATTATCAGACGCAAAACTTAAAAGCGAAAAATGTGGCTCCAAGTGGTGACCACTGGTTCGGTACAGACGACTTCGGCCGCGATGTATGGACCCGTGTATGGTGGGGGACACGTATCTCATTATTCATTGGGATTATCGCAGCTATAATTGATTTGGTTATTGGTGTTATTTATGGCGGTATTTCTGCTTACTATGGCGGGAAAGTCGATGAAGTGATGCAGCGTACGATTGAAATCGTATATGCGATTCCTTTCTTGTTAATCGCCATTCTACTCATTATGGTTATTGGTTCAGGTATTCCATCTATTATTTTGGCCATGGCCATAACGGGTTGGGTTCCAATGGCACGTTTGGTACGCGGTCAAATGTTAACGTTGAAAGAGCAAGAGTTTGTACTTGCATCTCGTACACTTGGTGCATCTCCAATGAGAATTATTATGCGCAGTTTGATTCCTAATGCGTTAGGTATCATCATTGTGCAAATTACCTTTGTTGTTCCAGCTGCTATCTTTACGGAAGCGTTCCTTAGCTTTATTGGTCTTGGTGTTAAACCGCCGCTCGCATCGCTGGGTAACTTGCTATCTGACGGCGCCAATTATATCCGGTTATATCCGCATCGCCTTATTTTCCCGACGATTATTTTCAGCTTGATTCTATTAAGCTTCAATTTACTCGGCGACGGGCTTCGTGATGCGCTTGATCCAAAAATGCGCAAGTAAGAAGGGGTGAATAATGATGAGCACCAATAACAATTTACTAGAAGTAAAAGATTTGAGAGTTTCTTTCCGGACATATGCGGGGGAAGTTCAAGCTGTTCGCGGCGTATCTTTTTCTTTGAAAAAAGGTGAAGTGTTGGCGATTGTAGGTGAATCCGGCTGCGGTAAGTCCGTAACGGCACAAACGCTCATGCGTTTAATTCCTACTCCGCCTAGCTATATAAAAAGCGGTTCTATCATGTTTGACGGGAAATTGGATATTACCAAGCTTTCCAACAGACAAATGGAGAAAATTCGTGGATCCGAAATGGGTATGATTTTCCAGGATCCAATGACTTCTTTGAATCCGACGATGAAAGTCGGCGATCAAATCACAGAAGGTTTGATCAAACATGAAGGTTTAAACAAAAAGGCTGCAACAGAGAAGGCTATTGAAATTCTTAAGCTTGTAGGCATTAACTCTCCAGAGGGCCGTATTCATCAATATCCGCATGAGCTCTCCGGTGGTATGCGTCAGCGTGTTATGATTGCTATCGCACTTGCTTGCTCGCCAAAACTGCTTATCGCAGATGAGCCAACAACGGCTCTTGACGTAACGATTCAAGCGCAAATTATTGATTTGATGAAGACGATTTCTGTTAAAACGGACTCATCTATTATCTTAATTACGCATGACCTTGGTGTCGTAGCTGATATGGCTCAACGTGTTGTCGTTATGTACGCTGGGAAAATTATTGAGCAAGGTACAGTAGATGAAATTTTCTACGAGCCGCAGCATCCATATACATGGGGCTTGCTTCGTTCGGTGCCGCGTTTGGATACGAATAGTAATGAAGAGCTTGTACCTATTCCAGGTACGCCACCAGATCTGTTCGCACCTCCAAAAGGGTGTGCTTTTGCAGCCAGATGTCCATATGCTATGAATCATTGTTTGGAAGAAGATCCAGAGCATACGTCGCTTTCTGAGACACACAGTGCCGCTTGCTGGCTGTTGCACCCAGATGCACCGAAGGTTGAACGTCCTGTAGGAGTGGGAGGTCATCAACATGTCTAAATCTAATCAACCTATCTTGCAAATTCGTAATATGAAGAAGCATTTTAATCTTGGCAACGGTAAAATTTTGAAAGCTGTTGACAATTTCTCCATAGAAATTAACCGCGGTGAAACATTTGGTCTCGTAGGGGAATCCGGATGTGGGAAATCGACAGCGGGTAGAACGATTATTAAGCTTTATGATGCAACGGAAGGCGAAGTTATTTTCGACGGTGAAGATGTTCATAAGTTGAAGGGGAAGAAGCTGAAAGACTTTAATCGGAATATGCAAATGGTATTCCAAGATCCTTACGCTTCTTTGAACCCTCGTATGACGGTTGGAAATATCATTGCTGAAGGTATTGATATTCATGGTTTGTACAAAGGCGCTAAACGTAAAGAACGCGTGATGGAATTGCTTCGTGCCGTTGGTTTGAACGATGAGCATGCTAACCGTTTCCCGCATGAGTTTTCCGGTGGTCAGCGTCAACGTATCGGGATTGCCCGTGCGCTTGCGATTGAGCCGAAATTCATTATTGCGGATGAGCCGATCTCAGCACTGGACGTTTCCGTACAGGCTCAGGTTGTTAACCTGTTCAAGAGATTACAGAAGGAAATGGGCTTGACTTACCTATTTATTGCGCATGATTTGGCGATGGTTAAGCATATTTCCGATCGTATCGGTGTTATGTACCTTGGTAACCTCGTTGAGGTGACAACGTCAGATGCTCTTTACGCGAAGCCGCTTCATCCTTACACACAATCACTGCTTTCTGCAATTCCGATCCCAGATCCGGAAATTGAGCGTACGCGTGAGCGCATCATCTTACAAGGTGATGTACCAAGCCCGCTTAATCCGCCTAGTGGATGTCCGTTCCGTACGCGCTGTCCGCAAGCAATGCCGCAGTGTGCGGTATCGATGCCGCCATCCAAAGAAGTGGAACCAAATCACTTCGTAGCTTGTCATTTGTATTAAGATTGTCGAGCCGTCCCGCAGGGGGCGGCTTTTTAATGTTCAATTGTAATTATTAAAAATACAGTTTTGACGATTGCTGACCTTACGTGTACAATCAAAGGATAGTCGGTTTATTTGGTATGAAGAGGAGACACTAGTCGCGTATGCAAATGGAAACTTTTCATTGGAAGAAAAATCAGAAGTTAGCGGAAGATTACATAGCTCAAACGGATAAAGCTAAAGCTTTATTTCCTTACCACTTCGGAAACTTGGAAGACTGGCAGTCCCGAGTGCTATGGTTAGACGAAACAAAGACTTCACCTCAAGTTGATCGAGGGCGCATGGTGCAAGTTTTGCGCGAATACAATGAGAGAATAGGGAATGCACAGGCTGCATTTGACCAAATATCAGCGTTGGCTGATAAGAATACACTTGCCATTGTTGGTGGCCAGCAAGCCGGGTTGTTCGGCGGTTCACTGCTTGTTTTGTACAAAGCCATTAGCATTGTTCAATTGGCACGTGAATGGAGTGGGAAATTACAACGCCCAGTTGTGCCGATTTTTTGGATCGCTGGTGAGGATCATGATTTTGATGAAGTTAACCATACGTATACGCTATCGAATGCCCAGCAAATTGAGAAAATCAAGGTGGATCATCCGACAGGGCGTCGCACATCCGTCAGTAAGCTGCCTATTGAACCTGATGCATGGAAAGAGGCCTTGACGGCGTTAGATCAATCTTTGATGGATACAGAGTTTAAAGCTTCGTTAATCGCTAAGCTGGAGGGAACAACAGAAGATGGGGCGACGTTATCCGATGCTTTTGCTCGTTGGATGGCCATCCTGTTTGGGGAATACGGGCTTGTCCTTATAGATTCCGATGAACCTTCCCTACGAGCTTTGGAAGCGTCCATGTTTGAGAAGCTAATCCTACAGAATGAAGCATTCTCGGGATCGCTACAGAAGAGTCAGGATGCAGCCCGGCAAGCAGGATATGAGAGTCAAGCTGAAGTAAGCAAAGACGGAGCTAATTTGTTTGTATTTGCAGATGGACAGCGGCTGCTCTTGCATCGTGAAGGTGAAATATTTACAGATAAGAAGAAGCACTATAGTTATACTAGGCAGCAGCTCCAAGATTTAGCTTTAACAACGCCTGAGAATTTGAGCAACAACGTGATGTCGCGGCCTCTAATGCAAGAATTTCTATTCCCTGTTCTCGCTACTGTGCTAGGACCAGGGGAGATTGCTTACTGGTCGCTAACGAAGCATGCTTTTGAACAATTTGGAATGAAAATGCCGATCATAGCACCGCGAATGGAGTTTACTCTGATCGAGGGTACGGTTCAGAAGCAAATGAACAAATATGGCTTTACATTTGAGGACGTACTTGAGCGCTTTGAGCACAAGAAGCAAGAGTGGCTGGATGCTCAAGATACATTGCAATTGAATGAGCGCTTCGAAGCCGTAAAATCGGATTTCAGTGTGAACTACGCACCACTTGTGGAATCTCTTGCCGCGATTAATCCCGGGGTTAAAAAGCTGGGAGAAACGAATTTGGCGAAAATCCTGGAGCAAATCGAATATTTGCGTAATAAAGCAGGAGAAGCATATAACGCGCAATTCGATGCAGCGTTGCGACAATTAGAACGCATAAGACTAACGATATTACCGTTCGCCAAGCCACAAGAAAGAGTGTATAATGGGTGTGCTTATATGAATCGGTATGGGAATGAATGGCTCCGAGATTTACTTGAGACACCGATTCCTGTGGACGGTTTGCATCGTATTTATTATTTATAGGAGGAAACTAACATGACAACTGTAGAAAAGAGTATTGTTGCTGATATAACGCTGGCACCTGAAGGTCATTTGAAAATTGATTGGGTCCAGGCGCATATGCCTGTTTTGAACCGTATTCGCGAGCAATTTGAGAAGGAACAGCCTTTTAAAGGATTGAAAGTAGCTATTTCCTTGCATTTGGAAGCGAAAACGGCCTATTTAGCCAAAGTAGTAAAAGCCGGTGGAGCTGAAGTAACGATTACGGGCAGCAATCCGCTATCTACACAAGATGACGTTTGTGCAGCGCTTGTTGAGGACGGTATTACCGTTTTTGCGAAATACAATCCGAGTCCGGAAGAATACAAAGAGCTGCTGATTAAAGCGCTCGAAACGAAGCCTGACCTCATCATTGATGATGGTGGCGATTTGGTTTCTATTCTTCATTCCGAACGTAAAGATTTGGCTGTACAAGTTCGCGGCGGAGCTGAAGAAACAACAACAGGTATTCTTCGTCTAAAAGCGATGGAGAAAGAAGGCAAGCTTGAATTCCCGATGGTCGCTGTTAACGATGCCTTCTGTAAATACTTGTTCGATAATCGTTATGGAACGGGTCAATCCGTTTGGGATGGCATCAACCGTACAACTAACTTGGTTGTAGCTGGTAAAACAGTTGTTGTTGTCGGTTATGGCTGGTGTGGTAAAGGAGTGGCAATGCGTGCTAAAGGTTTGGGCGCGAATGTAATTGTAACAGAAATTGATGCAATTAAAGGTGTCGAGGCCTATATGGATGGCTTTGCTGTTATGCCAATGCTGGAAGCAGCGAAATTGGGAGATTTCTTCGTAACAGTTACGGGTAACCGTGATGTGATTCGTGGAGAACACTACAAAGTCATGAAAGATGGCGCGATTCTGTCAAATGCAGGCCACTTTGACGTTGAAGTAAACAAACCGGAACTTGAAGCAATGTCTTCTTCCAAGCGTACAGTTAGACGCAATATTGAAGAGTACCAACTGACGGACGGTCGTAAAGTATATATACTTGCTGAGGGACGTTTGGTTAACCTAGCAGCAGGCGATGGTCATCCAGCAGAAATTATGGATATGACGTTTGCGCTTCAAGCTATGTCACTTAAATATGTAAATGATGAGTACAAGAAATTAGGCAAAACTGTTGTTAATGTACCTTACGTGCTGGATGAACAAGTTGCTCGATTCAAGTTGGAATCTCTTGGAACTAGCATTGACTCATTGACAGAAGAGCAGAAGATGTACCTGGATAGCTGGGCGGAGCATTAAGATTTGGGGAGCCTTCGAGAGAGCTTTTAAGAGCTATTATAAGCATTGGATAGCTTAGGAGAGCTTTCAGTGCCTTGAAGTGCTTTTAAGAGCCTTTAAGAGCCTTCAAGAACTTTTGAGTGCCTTTCAGACCACTTTTGGAGTGGGCTGGAAGGCTTTTTCTTTTTCGTAATGATTACGGAACAAGGGATTAGCAAATGGCTACGGAATGGGCGAATAAGCTCGGAAACCGAGCTTTCGCTAGGTGGCTGCTGAGATAAGCTCGAAAATGGAGCTTAAATGAGTGAGAAGCGCTGCAAGGTAAGTAATTTAGTTGTTGAGAAGTCGATTTCGGAGTTTTAGCTAAGTTTTAACGAGTAGCTTGTGCTGCTTCTTTTTAGTATTTATAGTTGAAAACTCAAACATCAAATTGAAAATTTCCTCGCCGGAATCTTCTTGGTCTTTCAATTAAGGTTTATTTTTATCGGTAATTATTTGTTGAAGTGACTTGGCGACTTGCAACCTTTCAATCATAACCCCCGTTTATAGGGTGTATAACCTATATTTGGTAGCGAGGAGATGGCAAGATGGGGGTCTTAAAAAGCAAAATGAACGGTAGGTTCATGCAAAGCAGTATTGAGAATTACAAAACTAAGAGGAATACGTTTGGTCGGAAAATTTCTTTCCTGCTTGCCACGTGCATGTTAGTAATTAGTTTACTATCAGGCTGCAGCTCTGCAAAGGATGAGTCGTCAGCGCCATCATCAAAAGAAATGAAAATGGCTGCGACTAGTGACGCTTTGAAGGCAGAATCTGCACAGTCGGCTGACGCTAAGTCCGCGGCTCCTGCTGCCGCAGCTGGAGGGAAAGCAAGCAGCGCAGATTCGTCATCCAAAGGGAAAGAGGGAGCGGCAGAAATAGCGCCTACGGAAGTGAAAAATGCACCGATCACGGTCATGCCAGCAACGGGAAGTGATGAAGCAGCAGGATTTAATCGTAAGTTAATCTACCGTGCTAACTTGGTTATGCCTGTAGAGGACTACAGCAAAGCTCAGACAGCCCTCCGTGACCTGGTAGCGCTTAGTGGGGCTTACATTCTGCAATTCTCGGAAAATGCGAATACGGGGGAACGGGGCGGGACATATACAATTAAAGTCGCAGCAAATGGATTTGTCTCCTTGCTAGATGGCTTAGAGAAGATGAGTCCATCGCTCCAAAGGAATGTACAGGGACAGGACGTGACAGAGGAGTATGTGGATCTTAGTTCACGCCTCAAAGCAAAACAAATGGTTGAAACGAGATTATTGGGCTTTATGGAGAAAGCATCAAAAACGGATGAGCTGCTTGCTTTTTCAAACGAGCTATCCAAGGTACAAGAAGCGATTGAACAGATAAAGGGGCGGATAAGGTACTTGGATCAAAATGTCTCTTTCTCGACGATTGAGCTTCGTATGTACCAGCAAACAGGTAATAAGCCGCTGTTATCTGATCCTCATAAGTTAACACTAGAGGAACGCATTCAAAAAGCATGGAATTCTAGCCTAAATGTACTAGTTGCTGTAATGCAAGGTATTCTCGTTTTCCTTGCAGCTGCATTTCCGATTCTCGTCATTGGCCTATTGATTGGCGTACCGATCTGGGTATTCAGACGCAAAAGAAATAAACAACTGCAAGAGATGCGATTACAACTCAAAGATCAAAATGCTTCTTTAAACGCACTTGAAGATGAGAAACAAGGAACAAAAGACGCAGAATAGACCTAAAATTGAAAATAATTTTGAAAATCCTGCTCTCAAAGCAGGATTTCTTTTATTTTTAGCGAATATTGATTCAAATGTGGTGGAAAGTGGTACAAAGTGGAGGAAAAGGGGGCGACATGCTATGTTCATGGGTGAATATCAACATAGCATTGACGAGAAAGGCCGAATGATCATCCCGGCCAAGTTTCGCGAAGCCCTCGGCGACTCATTTGTCATCACCCGCGGTCTGGATCAGTGCTTATTCGTTTATCCGCAATCGGAGTGGGCGATACTCGAGCAGAAGCTCAAAGCACTGCCGCTAATGAAATCAGATGCGCGTGCCTTCACCCGGTTCTTCTTCTCCGGTGCAACGGAGTGTGACCTCGATAAACAAGGTAGAGCGAACATTCCAGGTAACCTTGTAGATCATGCCAAACTTGAAAAGGATTGTGTGGTTATCGGTGTTTCCAACCGAGTTGAGATTTGGAGCAAGCAAATTTGGGAAAGCTATGCCAATGAATCGGAACAGTCATTCAATGAAATAGCTGAGAAACTCGTCGATTTTAATTTTGATTTATAGAGGCTTACGTAGAAAGCATTGCTAAAGCAAGCTCAGATTATGCTTGCGTAGAAAGCTTTGCTAAAGCAAAGCTCTTAGGAGGACACCAAGTGTTTCATCATGTGACGGTACTAAAAGAAGAATCTGTTGAAGGTTTACATATAAAGCCGGATGGCGTTTACGTGGATTGTACGATGGGAGGAGCAGGGCATAGTTCCCTGATTGCATCCAAGTTAGGTCCAAATGGCTTGCTGATTGCTTTAGACCAGGATGATGTCGCATTAGCTAATGCTCAAACTGTGCTAGCGCCTTACCTGGATCGCGTAAAAAATCGTAAAAAGCAATTTCAGAGAGCTGGAGCAGGTGCTCCAGAATGAGCCGAGAGCACTTCGTGAGGGCAAGCCGCAGGTGGATGGGATTCTTTTCGATCTTGGCGTGTCATCTCCACAACTGGATGATGCGGATCGTGGTTTCAGCTACAACCATGATGCAGAGCTCGACATGAGGATGGATCGTTCTACGGAATTAACCGCCAAAACGATCGTCAATGAGTGGCCTGCTGACCAAATTGCGAGAATTTTGTTTGAATATGGGGAAGAAAAGTTTTCCAGGCGAATTGCGGGCGTCATTGTGGAAGCTCGGGCCAAACAACCCATTGAAACCACAGGTGAGCTGGTGGAGCTGATTAAGGAAGGTATTCCCGCTGCAGCGAGAAGGACCGGCGGTCACCCAGCGAAGCGAAGTTTCCAAGCGCTGCGTATCGCGGTGAACGATGAGTTAGGAGCTTTTGAAGAAGCACTGGAGCAATCACTCCGTTGCCTTGCCCCACAAGGCAGAGTTGCTGTAATTACTTTCCACTCACTGGAAGATCGCATATGTAAACAATTTTTTGTGAAAAACATTGAAAAATGTACCTGTCCTTCGGATCTTCCATATTGCGTTTGCAAGAAGACCGGAGTTGTAAAATTAGTAACAAGAAAACCTATTTCACCAAGCGAACATGAGCTTGAAGTCAATCAAAGGGCAAGATCCGCGAAACTGCGAATCGCTGAAAAGCTTTGACACAAGGGAGGAAATAAAATATGCCATCTTACATTCAAGGCAATTTGGCTCTCAATCCAAAACGTTCGGCCCCAGCACCTAAAGTGAAGATAAGAGAAACAACAAAGGTTGTTTATCGCAATAAAACGTTACCGACACAAGAGAAAATGCTCTATTTATTCACTGTAATTCTTTGTGTCATTGTGGCGGGAGTTATTATCTGGCGTTACGCGGCCATTTATCAGATGAATGCCAATATTTTAAAAATGCAAAGTGAAATTCGTGAGATGCAAGCTCAGAACAGTGCTTTGAAGCAAGAAGTAGAGAAACTGCAAAGTCCTGAACGTATGAAGGGTGAGGCTGTACGGCTTGGGTTTAATTTAGGAGATGAAAAGAAAGTAAGTTTAGTCACTCCAGAGAAAACAAAATCAAATACAAGCAGTAGCAAAAATAATAAAGTAGCTTCTAAACCGTAATGGGCAGGTATTCGATATGACAAAAAAAATTAAGTTGCGATCTTTGCTAATTGGAGGGTTCTTCACCCTTCTTTTTGTTGTCCTTATTTCTAAAGTCTATTGGATTCAAGTGGTAGAAGCTTCATGGTTACTAGAGAAAGCCGAGAAGAAATGGGAAACGGATAAGGTGATAAATCCGGTAAGGGGCTCGATCCTGGACCGAAACAATAAAGTGCTTGCCGTGGAAGCAACATCATATACCATTGCACTTAATCCCAAAATGATTGATAGCTTCCATATTGCTGAGGATGTTACGCAAGGATTAGCGGAAATTTTGAAAGAATCGGATGTAACGAAGCCTACGCTTGTCAATAAAATCCGTGAGCGCGCAACGAAAATGAAGCCGGACGGTACGGATTTTGCGGTCTATACAGAGATTAGAAATGAAGGTTGGAAGATTGAGAAAGAGAAGGCAGATCAAGTTCGTGCGTTAATTTCAGTTCTTCAAGCAAAACTCAAGTTAAAAGCAAAAGCTAACGTAGGAATTAGTATTTTAGAAGACAAGAAACGCTATTATCCAGGAGAATCTCTTGCCTCTCATATTCTAGGGTATACGAATAAAGAAGGCGAAGCTGCACTAGGATTAGAGCTTAAACTAGATCAAACCCTTAAGGGTGTTCCTGGGATGTTAAGCTATGAGAAGGACGGGATGGGTGTTGAACTTCCTGATTCCAAGATCAATTTCAAGCCAGCGCAAGACGGGAACAATGTGCGACTCACAATTGATAAAAATATTCAGTTTTATTTGGAGAGCGCGCTTGCAAAAGTAAATGACAAATGGCACCCGAAGAGCCTAACGGCGATTGCTGTTGATCCGCAAACGATGGAAATTCTGGGAATGGCAAATACGCCTACCTTTAACCCCAATACCTATTGGACGATTAAAGATCAAAGTGATTTCAAAAATAATGCGGTAGCCTCTCGTTACGAGCCTGGCTCTACTTTTAAACTAGTGACGTTAGCTGCTACAGTAGAAGAGGGTCTATTTAATCCGAATGAAATGTACCAGTCCGGAAGTATTAAGGTTGAAGATAGAGAGCTTCATGACCATAACCGCGTTGGGTGGGGGAAAATATCTTTCTTAGATGGCCTTAAGCGCTCTAGTAACGTGGCCTTCGTTAAATTGGGTTACGAGAAATTAACTTCTCCAAAGCTCAAAGATTACATTAACAAATTTGGGTTCGATCAAAAAACGAATATTGATATGCCAAATGAAGTCTCCGGTTTAATCGATATGAAATATCCATCTGAGTTTGCAACAGCAACGTATGGACAAGGAAAGGTCGTTGTTACAGCCATCCAACAAACAGCTGCTTATGCTGCAATGGCCAACGGTGGTAAATTGATGTGGCCTCACATTGTTAAGGATATTGTCGATCCGAAAACAGGGAAAAGCATTCAGTCTTTTGCGCCACAAGTCGTTAGGCAGGTCGTGAGTGAAAAGACAGCTAGTCTGGTGAGCGGATATTTAGAACAAGTTGTATCTGACCAAGATATTGGTACAGGTAAGCTTGCATTTATGGAGGACTACCGTGTCGCAGGAAAGACAGGGACAGCTAACTTAGTCCTTCCCGGTGAAAAGACCTATTCCACGGATTCGTGGGTTATTTCCTTTATTGGGTACGCTCCTGCTGAAAATCCTCGTATCTTAGTTACACTGATCGCTGATCAACCTGATCTAGGCGGCAACTATCACTTAGGAGGGCAGGTATTGGCTCCTGCTTTCAAAGAAATTGTTGGTGAATCGCTGCAATATATGGGCGTTGCATCGAATAAGCAAACGAAAATGGTAACGAAGCAAGCGAATAAGCTAACTGTGCCTAATTTTGTAGATGTGACAGCAGAAAGCGCCAAGGCTACAGCAAAGGAGAGCGGTTTGTCACTTGAGGTTTTCGGTAAAGGAGCCAAGGTTGTGGATCAATTTCCGAAAGCAGGTACAGAAATCTTATCTACACAACGAATATATGTTGCGATGCAAACTGTTGACGAAATGCCGCTGCCTAACTTGGTCGGTAGATCACTTCGAGATGCAGTTGAAACCTGTTCCTTCTTTAAAGTAGACTGTCAAACCGCCGGTGAAGGATATGTTTCGGATCAGGCTACTACGGGGGAAGGCGAGGGGAGAAGTGTGACGTTGCAGCTCAAACCATTAAGCGATAAATCATCAACTGCAAGTTCATCAACACTTACACCATCGCCAACGCCGGCGTCGAATACGAAAACAGAAGCGCAGCGATCTACGGCCAAAAAGACACCTTAACGGAGAGCTTGTTCTAACCCCTGTTTGTCCCGAATAGTCATGTTAGGAATGATGTTGACTTATTGGGAAGGGAGACTGAACGTTCATGCGTGTTTCTAACGTTACCGTTCGTCGCAGATTGTTTACTGCGCTCATTATGGGCACTGTCATCTTTACAGCACTTATTCTCCGTCTAGCTTATGTCCAGCTATGGATTGGACAAGACTTGGCGAATAAAGCAGAGGATAGTTGGCGGAGAAAAATAGAATTTGCACCTAAGCGAGGCGAGATTCAAGATCGCAATGGGATAACGATGACCTACAGTATGAGTACACC
Source organism: Paenibacillus sp. V4I3 (assembly GCF_030817215.1). Classification (GTDB taxonomy): domain Bacteria; phylum Bacillota; class Bacilli; order Paenibacillales; family NBRC-103111; genus Paenibacillus_E. The sequence continues at coordinate 5,832,166 of NZ_JAUSZA010000001.1, read as the reverse complement.
TACGATAGTGGCTATACCTGTTCAAATTCAAGACGCCCGAAGCACTGCAGCCAAACTTGCCGAAGTGCTGCAAGGGAACGAAGATGACATTTATAAACAAATTACAAAGAAAACATCTCAAAACGATATCAAGCCTTCTGGACGCAAAATAACGGTTGAAAAAGCGCAAGAAGTACGAAATCTTCATCTTCCTGGTATTGTGGTAGCAGAAGACAACAAAAGATACTACCCATTCGGCTCGTTAGCTGCCCATATTCTTGGTTTTGCTGGATTAGATAAAGGGCTGACAGGCATTGAAGCAAAATATAACAGCCAATTGACTGGAATAGCAGGAAGCATATCCTATATGACTGATGCAGCAGGAAGAACGCTGGAAGGGACAACCGATACCTATACGAAGCCTAAAGACGGCCTCAATATGAAGTTGACGATTGATAGTCATCTGCAGTCTGTGTTGGAGAGAGAATTGGATCAGGCCATGGTACAGTACCAGGCTCAGAATGTCATCGCCATCATGATGGATCCCAATAACGGAGAAATTCTTGCCATGGGGAGCAGGCCTACGTATGAACCAGGCAATTATAAGGATTATCCGGCTGAAACTTATAACCGAAACTTACCGATTTGGAAAACATATGAGCCGGGTTCTACCTTCAAAATTATTACACTAGCTGCAGCGTTAGAAGAAAAAAAGGTTGATTTAAAAAATGAACAATTTTACGATCCCGGATTTATTGAGGTCGGAGGGGCTAGACTCCGCTGTTGGAAACGCGGCGGTCATGGCAGTGAAACGATGCTGCAAGTCGTCCAAAACTCCTGTAACCCCGGATTTGTCGTTATGGGACAGCGTTTAGGCAAGGAAAAGTTGTTTGATTACATTTCAAAGTTTGGCTTTGGGAAGAAGACGGGAATTGACCTCGGCGGCGAAGAAAATGGTATTATGTTTAAGCCGTCTCAGGTGGGGCCGGTTGAGCTTGCAACGACGGCATTCGGCCAAGGTGTATCGGTCACTCCGATTCAGCAAATTACGGCTGTCTCTGCGGCAATTAACGGAGGTAAACTTTTTAAGCCGTATGTGGCGAAGTCATTCACGAATCCGGATACAGGTGAGATTGTTGATGTTGTAAAGCCCGAGCTTGTACGCAATGTCGTATCGGAGGAGACATCGAAGCAAGTACGCGAAGCGCTTGAAAGCGTAGTTGCCAAAGGCACAGGACGCAATGCGTTTATCGACGGCTATCGCGTAGGTGGGAAGACGGGAACAGCACAGAAGGTTATTAACGGACGTTATTCGCCGGATGAGCATATTGTCTCCTTCATTGGCTTCGCGCCGGCCGATAATCCAAAGATTGTCATCTATGCGGCTGTGGATGATCCTCAAGGAATTCAATTTGGAGGTCTGATTGCAGCACCACTTGTGAAGAATATGATGGCTGATGCTTTGCGATATATGAAAGTCGAACCTGATAAAAACCAGCTTGATAAAGATTATCGCTATGGTGAAACTCCGGTTGTTGAGGTGCCGGACTTGGTTGGAGCCTCAGTTGATGATATATTAGAAGATCTGAACATGAATTTTAGGTTGGCTAAGTCTGGCAGTGGCAAATATGTGATCAGTCAAGCGCCGAAGCCGGGTTCACGAGTAGACCAAGGCTCTACAATACGCATTTTTCTCTCGAATAATGCGCCACCGCAGTAATGTGGTTTAGTTGGCTGGAAAAAAGATTTTGCAAGTAAGACATGTTTAGCTTTTCCATAGGCATAAAATTGTCAATAATAGGTAGCAATAACATTAAGGAGAGGGTTGCTCATGAAACTTCAGGAGCTTGCTTCCGCACTGCTCATTACCCACATACATGGAGATGCTGAAACAGAGATTACTGGGATTGAAGCAGACTCTCGTAAAATACAAACAGGGGATTTGTTTCTATGTATCCCTGGACTGACAGCAGATGGTCACGATTATGCCCCAAAAGCGATTGCGCTTGGGGCTTCTGCGCTTGTAACGGAAAGATTGCTTGACTTGCCAATTCCTCAGCTTGTTGTGAAAGATGCGAGATATGCGATGGCGGCTTTATCAGCCCATTTTTTTGGCTATCCCAGCAAAGAACTGAAATTAATTGGTATTACGGGTACGAATGGCAAAACGACATCGACCTATTTGATCGAGAAAATATTGCGGGATCAAGGTTTTACGACGGGACTTATGGGAACGATTCAAATGAAAATCGGGGATACCTATACGGAAATGGAGCGCACAACCCAAGAAGCCGTCGATTTACAGCGCAGCTTCCGCCAGATGTGTGAACAAAAGACGGATTATTGTATTATGGAAGTGTCCAGCCATGCCTTGGAATTAGGTCGCGTGAAGGGTATTCATTTCCGTTCGGGTATTTTCACGAATTTAACACAAGATCATTTAGATTATCACAAAACAATGGATGCTTACGCAGCGGCAAAGGGCCTGCTCTTCTCAAGATTGGGGAATGGTTTCTCAGCTGATCTCAAGGAGCGCCAGTATGCTATTCTAAATGCGGATGACGATGCTTCCCATACGTTCAGTAAGCTGACAGCCGCACAAATTATTACATATGGTATAGAGAACGAATGTGATGTAAGGGCGACAAATATTCGAATGACAGCCCAAGGCACGGAGTTTCAACTTATTTCCTTTGTGGGAGAGGCTTTTTTCAGAATGAAGCTGGTTGGTAAATTCAACGTGTACAATGCGCTCGGGTCCATTGCTGCGGCACTGGCGGAAGGGATTCCACTTGAAGCGGTCCGGAATAGTTTAGAAGATATTTCGGTAGTAGATGGCCGTATGGAGGTTGTGAATGAGGGACAGGATTACTTAGTCTTGGTTGACTATGCTCATACCCCAGATGGACTAGAGAATGCCTTGTCTACTGTACGTGACTTTGCAGAAGGTAAGGTAATCACTGTGTTTGGCTGCGGTGGTGACCGTGATCGAACGAAACGTCCTCTTATGGGTAAGGTTACGGCTAAGTATAGTGATTATTTATATGTGACTTCAGATAATCCGCGTATGGAAAATCCAGATGCCATTCTGGATGATATCGTTCCTGGTCTAAAAGAGGTTAATTACCCAAAGGAACAGTATGAATTAATCGTGGATCGCAAAAAAGCGATACAAAAGGCTATTGAAGGGGCAGGCCCTAAGGATGTAATATTGATAGCGGGAAAAGGCCACGAAACGTATCAGGATGTCATGGGGGTCAAGCATGATTTCGATGATCGATTGGTGGCTAAGGCTGCGATAAGGGGGAGAGGACGATGATAGAGCGCACGTTGGAACAAATGACAGACATGCTAGGCGTTGAAAGTGTGCTGGTGACCTCGACGTCAGCTGAAAGGCACATTCCAATAATAGGCATATCTACCGACACGCGTACAATACGACCGGGAAGTTTGTTTGTGCCGCTGATCGGGGATCATTTCGATGGTCACGCTTATGCCTCAGAGGCTTACAGCAAGGGTGCTGCGGCTGCATTATGGCAAGATGACCATCCTCACCCCCCAGAAGGCATGCCGATCATTCGCGTCAAGGATACGCTAATAGCCCTGCAGCAGTTAGCTAAGTCTTACCGCAAGCAGCTGCCGGTTCGCATTATTGGTATCACGGGGAGTAATGGCAAAACGACGACCAAAGATTTAGTTGCGGCCGTATTGGGCAGTACGTTTCAAGTGCATAAAACAAAGGGAAACCTGAATAATCATATTGGTTTACCGCTCACGCTGCTTGAGCTTGAAGAGACTACGGAATTCGCCGTTGTCGAGATGGGGATGAGTGGACGTGGCGAAATCGAGCTGCTATCCAATCTGGCCGAGCCGGAAGCGTCGATCATTACGATGATTGGCGAATCGCACATGCTTCAGCTTGGCTCGCGGGATGAAATTGCTCGGGCTAAGGCCGAGATCGTTAGCGGAATGCCGAGCGGTGGGCTATTCATCTACAACGGCGACGAGCCACTGATTGAACAGGCCCTCGCGGAGCGAGGCCTGCCAGAAGGGCTGCGCCGTATCCGCTTTGGCAGCGGCACGGGCAATGATCTGTTCCCGACCGACATCCGGATGGATGCGGACGGGGCGTACTTCCAGATCAATTCACCGGGTTACCCGGAAATGTTCATTCCCTTGCTCGGCACGCATAATGTGATTAATGCGTTAGCAGCCATTGCCATCGGCGAAGCCTTCGGCGTCTCGCCTGAGGGAATTGCAGCGGGGCTTCGCTCACTGCAGATGACAAGCATGCGCATCGAGAAGCTGACAGCAGCCTCAGGGCTGACTGTGCTTAACGATGCGTATAACGCCAGCCCGGCATCCATGCGGGCTGCGATCGATTTGACCGAGCAGCTGCGCGGCTTCGGTCGCAAGTTCCTCGTGCTCGGCGACATGCTGGAGCTTGGCGAGCACGAAGAGCAGTTCCATCGCGGCATTGGTGCGATGCTGTCTCCAGAACGTGTAGACTACGTCTTCACGTTCGGCCGTCTTGGCCGCTTCATCGCGGATGAAGCGGCTGATCGGTTCCCGAAGGCGTGCGTGCGCGCCTTCGATGACAAAGAGCGGCTCGCGGCAGAGCTCGGGGCTGAGGTCCGATCCGATGACCTTGTGCTCGTAAAAGGATCGCGAGGCATGCGTCTCGAGCATGTGGTTAATGCCTTACTCGCCTAGATGGCGTTTTGTTATTAATTATAGGATGAAACAGTAGATCGTTTTCGAAAGACGAAAACGAGCAGGGGGAACCAACGTGGAAAACGCAATTTTATTAACGATGGGCGTAGCTTTTGTGCTTGCGCTTATTATGGGACCGCTTTTTATACCCATTTTGCGGCGTATGAAATTCGGGCAGCAAATACGTGAGGATGGCCCGCAAGGGCATCTGAAAAAACAAGGGACACCGACCATGGGCGGAATCATCATTTTACTCGCGCTGGCCCTTGCTACGCTTCGTTTTGCCGATAAAAATACGGATCTTCTAATCCTGTTAATAGCCTCTTTAGGCTATGGATTAGTTGGCTTTCTCGACGATTATATCAAAATTATTTTCAAGCGCTCACTCGGTCTAACAGCGAAACAAAAGCTGTTCGGTCAGCTCTTGATCTCCGCCATCGTTTGTTACCTGCTTGTCATGCAAGGACATAGCACGGACTTATATATTCCATTTGTGGCGTTCCACTTCAACCCAGGCTGGTTGTACTTCCCGTTAATGGCAATTCTGATGTTGGGTGCATCGAATGCGGTGAATTTTACAGATGGTCTTGATGGACTGCTTGCAGGGACAAGTGCCATTGCATTTGGTGCTTATACCGTTATTGCTATGAATAATACACAGCCGGAAGCGGCTATTTTTTCGGCAGCCATGGTTGGTGCCGTACTCGGTTTTCTCGTTTTTAATGCGCATCCAGCCAAAGTATTTATGGGTGACACAGGATCGCTCGGGATTGGTGGCGGCCTTGTGGCTGTTGCCATTTTAACGAAAGCGGAGCTGCTGCTTGCCATTGTTGGCGGAGTGTTCTTGGTTGAAATTCTTTCTGTTGTGATTCAAGTTGTTTCTTTCAAGACAAGAGGTAAGCGTGTTTTCAAAATGAGTCCGATCCACCACCACTTCGAATTGGTTGGTTGGTCGGAATGGCGTGTTGTTATCACATTCTGGGTCGTAGGTCTCGTACTTGCTGTACTCGGATTATATATGAATGAGGTGTTGTAGAGCATGAAGCATCCGCGGGATTATCGTGGACTTGAAGTGATTATTTTGGGCTTGGCTCGCAGCGGTGTCGCTGCGGCTAAGCTTTTTCATCAAAAAGGAGCCTTGGTCACGGTCAACGACAAAAAAGAGCGAAGCGCATGCCCTGAAGCCGACGAATTAGAGGCTCTGGGTATTTCTGTTGTATGCGGCTTTCACCCGGAGTCCTTGGTGCATGCGGGCGTTTCTCTCGTTGTGAAAAACCCGGGAATTCCGTATACGGTAGAGCCGATTCGCAAAGCAGAAGAGCTGGGAATCGAAGTCGTGACTGAGGTTGAGGTTGCTTATCAATTCTGTGAAGCACCAATAATTGGCATAACAGGTTCGAATGGCAAGACCACAACGACAACATTAATTGGTTTAATGCTGGACGCAGCTGGTTTATCTCCCGTTGTAGCGGGTAATATTGGGCGAGCGTTAACCGAGGCTGTGCCTGAAGTTACAGCTGATAATTGGATGGTTGTTGAGCTCAGCAGCTTTCAACTGAAAGGAACGACTTCGTTCCGACCAACGATTGCACTTTTGTTAAATGTGTACGAAACTCATCTGGATTATCATGGTTCAATGGATGACTATATCGCTTCGAAAGCTAAATTATTTGCGAATCAAACCGAAGAAGATACGGCCATCCTGAATTGGGATGATGAGGTGTGTCAGTCTATAATTCCTAGTCTGAAGGCTAAACTGTTCCCTTTTTCTATGAAAGAGAAGCTCGCTCTTGGCGTCTACTTCGATGTAGAGACTGAGGTTATTGTTTACGCAAACGGGCTAGGCCAAGTGCAGCCAATTATGCCGGCAAGTGAAATGAGGATCCCGGGCAGCTTTAACGTCGAGAACGCGCTAGCAGCGGCGGCAGCAGCCATTACTGCGGGTGTTCAGCTAGATGCCATATCAGATGTGCTAAGGAGCTTCCAAGGCGTAGAACACCGTCTGGAGCTCGTTAGAGAGCTGAAGGAAGTGACCTTCTATAACAATTCCAAAGCAACGAATGCAGCGGCTTCCATAAAGTCGATTGAGGCGTTCAACCAACGTGTTGTTCTGATTGCAGGAGGTTTGGATCGAGGGTCGGATTATATGGAACTTCTGCCTACTTTCCGGGAGCGGATTAAAGGTATCGTTACCTTAGGTCAAACGAAAGAGAAAATTACGCATATTGCCGAGTTGGCAGGGATTAGCCGCATTCAAACCGTCGATACTGCTAAGGATGCAGCGGACGCGGTGTCGCAAGCCGTTCAGCTAGCCTGGCAAATGAGTGAACCTGGAGATATTGTTTTACTTTCACCTGCTTGTGCAAGCTGGGATATGTTCCCCTCCTATGAGGACAGGGGACGCATGTTTAAGGAGTCCGTGCATAACCTTTAAATAGGGCTTATCCACATATGCTGTCTGGTTGGCGATACTGTCGCTGCTTGTTGGTATGTATCATGGATGACGCCCACAACACACGAAGAGGTGTCTGTTATGGGTAAAGCACGGTCCGCTCCTGACATTTGGATTATTGTTCCAACCTTGTTGCTTTTGACAATTGGCGTTATTATGGTTTACAGCGCGAGCAGTGTTCTTGCGTTTCGCGAATTTGGCGACTCCCTGTACTACTTGAAACGTCAATTTATATTTGCTGTTTTGGGTGTTATCGCCATGTTTTTTACGATGAATGTTGATTATTTAGTTTGGAAAAGGTTTGCCCGAGTAGCGCTTTTTATTTGCTTTGCCATGTTGATTATCGTTCTGATTCCCGGCATCGGGGTTGTTCGTGGTGGGGCTAGAAGCTGGTTAGGTATAGGTGCCTTTGGTATTCAGCCGTCCGAATTTATGAAAATTGGGATGATTCTCTATCTATCCAACATGTTATCCGAAAACCAAGCGAAAATAACATTATTCAGAAAAGGCTTATTGCCACCGCTTGGTATCATGGGCTTAGCGTTCGGTCTCATTATGCTGCAGCCTGACCTTGGAACAGGTGCCGTTCTCGTCGGAGCCTCGCTGCTCATTATCTACACATCAGGGGCGAGATTGCTTCATCTCTCGTATCTGGGTATGATAGGAGTTGCGGGTTTTATCGGGCTCGTCATTGCCGCCCCATACCGTTTGAAGCGAATTACAGCATTCTTGGATCCATGGCAGGACCCCTTAGGTGCAGGTTATCAGTCGATTCAATCGCTCTATGCTATTGGACCTGGAGGTCTTGTAGGGCTTGGTCTAGGTATGAGCCGCCAGAAGTACAGCTATTTGCCAGAGCCGCAAACTGACTTCATTTTCTCCATTATTGCTGAGGAACTTGGATTTATCGGCGGTACGCTTGTACTGCTGCTCTTTACGATTCTTGTATGGCGCGGAATGCGGGCAGCTATTACAGCACCGGATACGTTTGCCAGTTTGATCGCTGTAGGCATTATCGGTATGATTGCCGTTCAAGTCATTATTAATATAGGTGTTGTTATTGGGATGTTCCCGGTAACCGGCATTACTTTACCATTCATAAGTGCAGGAGGGTCTTCATTGACGCTTATGCTGACATCGGTCGGCATCCTGCTCAATATATCCCGCTATTCGAGGTGACAGGGGAATGAAAACGATTGTCTTTACCGGAGGAGGCTCCGCAGGACATGTTACACCTAACATAGCGCTGATGCACAAGCTTGCGCAGTTAGGTTGGGAAATTAAATACATAGGTTCAGCTACGGGCATCGAGAAAGACATCATTGAACGCGAAGGGGTACCTTTTTATTCGATTTCGTCTGGAAAATTACGTCGATATTTTGATCTGAAAAATTTCAAAGACCCTTTCAAAGTGATGAAAGGCGTCTATGAGTCTTATAGATTGCTCCGTCGTTTGAAGCCCGCCATCGTCTTTTCGAAGGGCGGGTTCGTTTCCGTCCCGGTCGTTCTTGGCAGTCGAATGAACAAGATTCCGGTGATTATTCATGAGTCGGATATAACGCCAGGCCTTGCGAACAAAATTTCAATTCCTTTTGCAACCAAGGTTTGCGTTACCTTTCCGGAGTCCTTACAGCATGTTCAAAGAGACAAGGCAGAGCTGACAGGTTTACCGATTCGTGAACACATTCTCAGTGGTAAAGCGTCTCGCGCTTACCAGCTTTGTGATTTTCATACGCAGAAACCAGTCATTTTGGTGATGGGCGGCAGCCTAGGCTCGCAAGTGATAAACCAAGCCGTCAGAGGCAACCTAAGGCGATTACTAGCTCAGTTTCAGATCGTACACCTATGCGGGAAAGGCAATATTGCGTCAGAGCTTGCCAATACCCGGGGGTATAAACAATTTGAATATTTAAATGAGGAGCTCCCAGATATTTTGGCCATGACAGAGCTTGTTATTTCCCGGGCTGGTGCCACATCTATTTATGAATTTTTAGTCATGGAAAAGCCGATGCTGCTTATTCCTTTATCGCTGCAGGCAAGTCGAGGAGACCAGATTCTAAATGCGGAGTCATTTCAGAAAGCTGGCTACGCGGACGTTCTACAAGAAGATGCTTTAACAGCCGATACGCTCGCAGAGCGTGTGGAGGCTCTTCATGCAAATCGAGAGGCCCACAAGGCAGCGATGCAATCACGCAAAGAAAGCGATGCAGTTGCATCGATCGTAAAACTGATTGAAACCTATAGCTTATCGACTTGATTTTGCTAAACCGAATTGGCGATTGTCACACTCTATCCGATCTTACATAAACTACACTATAACCGTGACAGACACCTAAGGCTTAATATGGCGCCAAACAACGAAGACCGGCCATCTTCGACTCGGTCCGTATTATGAAATTATGAAGCTTGAAGCTGCTTTTCAAGATAATTTCGCCCTACGTTCTGTGAAGGAGGTTTTCCCATGCAACAGTTAATATCCGACTTACAGGCAGCAAATATTGGCGAGATTCGAACGAATGAACGACTAGCCCCTTACACGACATGGAAAATCGGCGGTCCGGCTGATTGCCTCGTTATCCCCCAAACGAAAGAGCAGGTAGCTGCTGCCATCCTATTTCTATATGAACGCGGTGTTCCATGGACGGTCATCGGAAGAGGATCCAATCTGCTTGTAAGTGATAAAGGCATTAGAGGGGTCGTTATTAAACTTGGCAATGCGTTAGAAACGCTTCGCTTTGATGGTGCGATGGTCTACGCAGGTGGTTCCTATTCGTTCATTAAATTGTCCGTACTAGCGGCCAAAGAGGGTTTAACCGGACTGGAGTTTGCTTCTGGCATTCCCGGTTCTGTGGGAGGCGCCGTCTACATGAATGCAGGGGCTCATGGGTCCGATGTGTCACGCATACTCAAGCAGGCTGAAGTCATCCTGGACACAGGGGAATTGGTCACTATGCAGGCGGAGGATTTGCGGTATGCCTATCGACATTCCATTCTGCAAACATTGCCCGGCATTGTAACGGAAGCTGTCTTTGAATTACAGGTTGGAGAGCGCAAAGAAATTGCCGGTGCTATGGCGGCTTACCGCGATCGGCGTCGGCGTACTCAACCCGGCCAATTAGCTTGCGCAGGAAGTGTATTCCGCAACCCCGAAGGGGGATTCGCAGCTAAGCTTATCGAAGATGCCGGCCTGAAAGGCAAACGTGTCGGTGGAGCGGAAATCTCTACGCTTCACGCCAATTTCATTGTTAATACCGGAGATGCTACAGCCGAGGACGTTCTTACTCTCATAGGCGAGGTACAGCTAATCGTACAGAAACAGTACGGCATATCGCTAGTACCGGAAGTTCTGATGTTGGGTGAGAGGTAAATCGGAGGTGGAACTTTGGAGAAGCTCGTTATCGAAGGTGGAAGACCTCTTACGGGAGCCATCCAGATACACGGCGCGAAAAACGCCGCATTACCAATTTTAGCAGCCTGCATCCTGGCTAGCGGCACTCATACTCTGCATAATGTTCCTAATTTGCTCGATATCGACACCATGCTGCGCATTCTTCGCGCGCTGGGCTGTCGTGCTGAGCAGCAAGGGGATACGGTATCTATCACAACATCCACAGCTCATTCCTCTCATATCCCAGAAGAATTAATGGGGCAGATGCGTTCCTCCATCTTTCTAATGGGTCCGCTACTCGCTAGATTCGGCAGTGTTACGGTATATCAACCGGGTGGCTGCGCGATCGGTGAACGTAAAATCGATTTGCACCTTAAAGGTTTGCAGGCTCTCGGGGCCAACATTGAAGAATGCGCCAATAAAATTGTTTGCACGGCAGATTCTCTGTACGGCAGCGAGATTGTGCTAGACTTCCCAAGTGTTGGAGCTACGGAAAATATTATGATGGCTGCTGTCAAAGCAGAAGGCATCACAACGATTTACAACGCTGCCCGTGAACCTGAGATTCAGGATTTGCAAAACTTCCTGAACGCGATGGGCGCCGATGTTATTGGCGCAGGTACGGACACCATAACGATTCGCGGAGTGGAGTCATTATCTCCTTGTGCATATCGCATCATACCCGATCGCATTGTAGCAGGAACATTCCTTGTTGCAGCAGCTGCGACTAAAGGGAACATTACGTTGGAAAAGGTGAACCCTGCTCATCTAACCTCGGTCATTCATGTCCTTAAGCGCGCAGGTGTTCAAATCATCACGGACGGTGATATAATACATGTAAGCTGTCCAACAAGACCGAAGGCGGTCGAACGTATTGTTACTTCACCGCATCCGTCCTTTCCAACGGATCTTCAATCCCAAGTTATGGTGCTGTTATCTCTAGCAGATGGACTAAGCGTAATGAAAGAAACGATATTCGAAGGTAGATTTAAGCACGTTGATGAACTTTCCCGTATGGGAGCGGATATCCGTGTAGATATGAGCTCAGCCTTTATCCGAGGGGTTCCGAGGTTATATGGAGCTACGGTTGAAGCGACTGATTTGCGAGCCGGTGCAGCGCTTGTCATTGCCGGTCTGGCTGCGCATGGCACAACGATCGTTGAGCAAATTCATCATATTGATAGAGGCTATGATAGAATTGAACATATGCTTTCCATGCTGGGAGCCTCCGTGCATCGCCAATCACCCGTTCCAAGCGAGTAGAATGTTTGAATGACTTCCGCGGATCCCTTCCTGCTTGCAGGTGGGGATACACGGTTTTCATTTGTTTGTCATACACAAATAATAGGTGGTGCCCATTTTGTCTGAAGACCGCAAAGTACCCACTCTGCCTGTCCCTAAGCCGCGTGCGCGTACAAATCGGAAGCTGCTCATTTTCTTATTCGTTTTTTTCATCACAGTTCTTATTATTTTGTTTTTTCAATCATCCCTTAGCCGAATTAGTGCCATTGAAGTTGAAGGAAATGAACTTATGGCATCCGAAGTAATTGGACAAGCTAGTCAAATTGCGGTTGGTGATCGTTTCTTTGCCGTTAGCTCACAGGCTACCCAGCAGCGCATTGCCAAGATGCCCATGATCAAAACGGCAGTCGTGAAGAAGCATTTTCCAGGCATTATCCGTATTATTGTGGAAGAATTCCCTAAAGTGGCGTTCCAAATTGGAGCAGATGGTAAGAAGCAGGCTGTGCTAGCTGATGGCGCTGTCGTGCAGCTTTCTGCAGGAAGCATTCCTTTGGACATGCCTATTTTGACAGGGTGGACAGACGGAGATCCGAACAAGGCCGCACTTTGTAAAGTGCTTGGTGAAATCCCGGAGAGTGCGCTTTCTGACATATCCGAAATTAAACCGGACCCGTCGGAACCATACCCTGACAAGATCAAACTGTATACAAGATCTCAATTCGAAGTGTATACAACGATTGCCTATTTACCAGAGAAAATTGACAATCTGCCTGCCTATATAGCAAGCTTACAAGAAGATCATATTACGAGTGGTGTTATCAAAATGCTAGAAGTAGAGTATCACGCTCCTTTCGAACCGAATGAAGAGTCCAAAAATGAAGCTAACAACGCATCCGGTCAGAAGGCGGGGGGCAATTCACCAAGTCCTACACCCGATTCGAACAAAGATGGGGGTAAGACAAGCCCGAAGCCGACTCCAAAAGCGACGCCCAAAACGCCGCCAAAGGAAACAGTGCGTCCTTCCTGACAAAAAAACGTTTAATGGGCTACTCAATCACTTAAAATAATGTTAAAATTAGATTTATGGTTAATTAGGTATCTATCAGTTCGTTAGATTGTTTTAAGTAGTTACTAGACAGGATCTATATCATTTTCTCATCATTAAGACTAGATATGTAAACGACTTTTTTTACTGGCAAAAAAAATGTAGAAAAAAGAGGGAATATGGCGGTTGTGTGGAATACGTATAGAAGTATTTGTGATGAATTCACTTTATTACCCAAGTTACAGGAGGTGCCAGGGGCTTGAGCAACAATGACATCATTGTTAGTTTAGACATCGGTACATCCAAGGTTCGAGCTATTATTGGGGAAGTCGTAAACGGAACCATTAATATAATAGGTGTGGGATCTGCCGAGTCAGAGGGTATTCGTAAAGGCGCAATTGTTGATATTGATCAAACTGTGAATTCAATTCGCAGCGCTGTCGATCATGCTGAACGAATGGTCGGCGTACAAATTTCCGAGGTTTACGTAGGAATTTCAGGTAATCATATTGCTCTTCAATCTAGTCATGGTGTTGTCGCTGTTTCTAATGAAGACCGAGAAATCGGAGAAGAGGATATCGATCGTGTTATTCAGGCGGCCAGAGTCATCGCATTACCTCCCGAACGTGAAATTATTGGAGTTGTACCTAAGCAATATTTAGTAGATGGGCAAGAAGGCATTAATGATCCTCGTGGCATGATTGGTGTTCGCTTAGAAGTGGAAGCGACAATTATCACTGGAGCGAAGACAGGGATACATAATTTAATCCGTGTTGTGGAAAAATCCGAACTGAAGGTTGCAGGCCTCATCTTGATGTCTCTCGCATCTGGGCAGTTAGCTTTATCCAAGGATGAGAAAGCTGTTGGAACGGTTCTGGGTTGATGTAGGAGCAGGGGCAGCAACAATTGCAGTATTTGAACAAGGTAATCTTGTGGCTACGTCGACGATTCAAATCGGTGGCGAGTACATCAGTAATGATATCGCAATTGGACTCCGGACTCAGCTCGAAATCGCAGAGAAAATAAAGCTGAAATACGGTTGTGCTTCTGTAGATGATTCAGCGCCTGATCAAGTATTTAAGGTTACGAGAATGGGAAGCAATGTGGAAAAAGAGTTTTCGCAAGTAGACCTCGCGAATATCATTGAACCCCGCGTTGAAGAAATTTTCCAAATGATCCGTGCGGAAGTTCATCGTTTGGGTTATGGTGATTTAGCTGGTGGTTATGTGCTTACAGGCGGAACCGTTTGTATGCCGGGCATACTTGCGGTCGCACAAGCTGAACTCGCAACATCTGTACGCATCGCTGTTCCGGATTTCATTGGAGTACGTGATCCTTCCTACACTAGTGGCGTTGGTATCATTCAATTCGTATCCAAATACATGAAAAATCGGAATTCAGGTTTCTCAAAGAAAGTAGTAACGAAGTCAACAGCAAAAAAATCCTCCGATAGTAATAAACCAGGTTTTCTTGAACGGGTAAAAAATTTTTTCAGTGAATTTATATAGTGAACGCAAAGTTAGGGGGATATGACTCACATGTTTGAATTTGATATGGATTTAGACCAATTGGCTCAAATAAAAGTCATCGGTGTTGGTGGCGGCGGAAGCAATGCAGTAAACCGAATGATCGAGAACGGTGTTAAAGGCGTTGAGTTTATCACCGTGAATACAGATGCTCAAGCTTTACACTTAGCTAAGTCTGTGCATAAATTACAAATCGGGGATAAACTGACACGCGGTCTTGGTGCAGGTGCGAACCCTGAAGTAGGTAAGAAAGCGGCAGAAGAGTCAAGGGAGACAATTCTGAATACACTTCGCGGCGCAGACATGGTATTCGTTACAGCAGGCATGGGTGGCGGTACGGGTACTGGAGCTGCACCTGTTATTGCTGAGATCGCCAAAGAAGTAGGCGCTTTAACAGTAGGTGTAGTTACTCGTCCTTTCACGTTCGAAGGACGCAAACGCTCTTTGCAAGCTGAGCAAGGTATTGCAGCATTGAAAGAGAAGGTAGACACGCTTATTATTATCCCGAATGACCGTCTTTTAGAGATTGTTGATAAGAAGACACCTATGCTCGAAGCTTTCCGCGAAGCGGATAACGTACTTCGTCAAGGTGTACAAGGGATCTCAGACTTAATTGCTGTGCCTGGACTTATCAATCTGGATTTTGCAGATGTCAAAACGATTATGACTGAACGCGGCTCAGCACTCATGGGTATCGGTGTGGCAACAGGTGAGAATCGTGCAGCTGAAGCAGCCAAAAAAGCGATCTCCAGTCCTTTGTTGGAAACTTCCATTGAAGGAGCTCGCGGGGTTCTGATGAACATTACGGGTGGCGTGAATCTCAGCTTGTACGAAGTCAATGAAGCAGCTGATATCGTTGCATCTGCATCTGATATCGAAGTGAATATGATTTTCGGAGCTGTCATTGATGACAAACTCAAGGATGAAATTCTTGTTACTGTTATTGCAACTGGTTTTGAGCATAAGGCAGCACCTGTTCATCAACCGATCAAACGTCCTGGCACGGGTCAACCAGAAACTCCTGCTCCAGACAATCGGTTAAACAACTTGAAACCTTTTGGTTCACAACCATCCAACGACCAATTAGATATTCCGACGTTTCTGCGTAATCGCGGACGGAATACCGACAAATAGTTACATAATAGTTGTAAAGAGACCGAAGCCCTACATGATGTAGAGGCTTCGGTTTTTTGTTGTTCTTAGGGCTTTTCTAGCTTGGGATAGGCCGCGTCAACTGACAAAAAAAGTATCATCCTACTAGCAAGTTTAGACAGACTTTGAATTTAGATTCCCATATACTGATTTAGAACCTTAAAGTTTCGTCAGAAAAATTACTATAAAAGCATCCGTCTTGGAGGTGAGGAAATTGTGGTCGTCTATGCGGATCTCATTTTCCTGCTGAACTTTCTGATGGATGCGGCCATGCTTATCGTAACGGCTAAAACGCGGAAAATATCGTTCAAGTGGTGGAGAATCGTAGGTTCGTCGGTTTTGGGAGCTTCCTATGTGGTCATTATGTTCTTGCCAGTGCCGTTGTTTCTTTTTACATTTTCTGTGAAATGTATGTTCTGTATCGGTATGATTATGACTGCTTTTGGTTTTGGCTCCTTACAAAATTTATTGAGAAACATCGGAACGTTCCTTTTAGTGAATTTTGCTGTAGCCGGTGGTATGTTCGGCATTCATTATGTACTGGCATCCTCATCCGATGTGATGGAGGGGATTGTGTTTACGCAAACAGGTGTGGCCATGTTTCAGATGAAGGTTGGAGGCATCCTGTTTGTGCTCATGCTGCTGCTGCCTTTGCTATGGTGGTTCAGAACGGTGTTTCAGAGTTCGAAGCAGCGTGAGGTGTTAACATCTTATTTGGCGGAAGTAACGATTCATGTGGGTGATTATACAGCCTCTTGCAAAGGTTTAATAGATACGGGAAATCAATTGTATGACCCGTTAACACGAACCCCTGTAATGGTAATGGAAGTGTCTGAGTGGGGGGATGTATTGCCTGTAGAATGGCTCCAAAGGATTAGATCGGCAGATGTTGATCAGATCATAAGTGGTTTGGGTGTGGAGGAATTTATATGGCAGGATCGCTTGCGTCTCGTGCCATACCGTGGTGTTAATCGGAATACCCAATTCATGCTGGCCATTAAACCGGATAAGGTGGTGATCACCCATAATCATTTGCAAATTGAGGCGTCTAAGGTGCTTATCGGACTCGACGGAGGAAAGCTTTGCAGTGACGGCACTTATCAAGCGATTATCCATCCAGCTTTGATTTCAGCAGGATAGCGCTTTCAAATTGGAAAGTGAGTAATAAGTAACGTAAACCACTTCTTCGGTTTAGGAAATTTGTTTTGCGAGAAGCAAAACTCTACATATGCTTACGATGCCAGTTTTCCTGCGGAAAACTCAGCCTATGCTTACGATGAAAGTTTTGCTAACGCAAAACTCAGCGAATGCTTACGAAGTCAGTTTTGCATACGCAAAACTCTTAGGAGGAAACTAACATGTTCTTGAAGTGGAAAATGCTCTTTCAACTAGCGTATTATCGTATTTTAATGCTATTAGGTCTTAAAGGCGAAGAAATCTATTACATTGGTGGTAGTGAAGCTTTACCGCCCCCACTTACGAGAGAAGAAGAAGAGTACTTATTGGAAAAGTTACCGTCCGGGGATGCTGCTGTGCGAGCTATGCTGATTGAGCGCAACCTGAGATTGGTTGTCTATATAGCTAGAAAATTCGAAAACACTGGCATCAATATCGAGGATTTGGTTTCTATCGGTGCTATCGGCCTAATTAAAGCAGTGAACACTTTTGACCCGGAGAAAAAGATCAAGCTAGCTACATATGCTTCCCGCTGTATTGAAAATGAAATTCTTATGTACTTAAGACGAAACAGTAAAATACGTACGGAAGTTTCTTTCGATGAACCACTAAACATTGATTGGGACGGAAATGAGCTTCTGTTATCTGATGTTTTAGGGACCGAAAATGATACAATTTACAGAAATATTGAAGAACAGGTAGATCGAAAGCTGCTGCATAAAGCACTTGATAAGTTAACAGAACGAGAACGCATCATTATGGAGCTCCGTTTTGGCCTGCAAGACGGGGAGGAAAAAACGCAAAAGGACGTCGCTGATTTATTGGGCATTTCACAATCGTATATCTCCAGATTGGAAAAGCGTATTATTAAAAGGCTTCGTAAAGAATTTAATAAGATGGTCTGAAAAATATTTTTTGACGGCTCATGTTGAAATTGTTCAGCAGTCACGGGAGGGAGCAAGTCGAAACCCTTTTGTCAAGTAGCTCCATAAGGGATAGGACAGGAATAAATCAACCGCTCACGGGGATAATTAACAGTAATGTTTCTCCTTGGGAGGTAATCACGGTGACCCGAAATAAAGTTGAGATATGTGGTGTTGATACCGCCAAACTGCCTGTTCTGACCAATGCTGAAATGCGCGAACTGTTCTCTGATTTGCAGACGAAACAGGAGCGAGCTGCAAGAGAGAAATTGGTCAATGGGAACCTAAGGTTAGTTCTAAGTGTGATCCAGCGGTTCAACAATCGCGGAGAGTATGTGGACGATCTCTTCCAAGTTGGCTGTATTGGTTTGATGAAAGCCATTGATAACTTTGATTTAAGTCAAAATGTTAAGTTCTCGACCTATGCTGTACCGATGATTATAGGTGAGATTCGCCGCTACTTACGAGATAATAACCCGATTCGCGTTTCTCGTTCCTTAAGAGATATTGCTTACAAAGCTTTGCAAGTCAGAGACAGCTTAACGAATCAGAATTCACGCGAACCTACGATCTATGAAATCTCCGAGGCCCTTAATGTGCCTAAGGAGGACGTGGTATTCGCGCTTGATGCCATCCAAGACCCCGTATCCTTATTCGAACCGATTTACCATGATGGCGGAGATCCCATCTATGTCATGGACCAGATCAGTGATGAGCGCAATAAGGACATGTCGTGGATTGAAGGAATTGCTCTTCGTGAAGCAATGCGTAAACTAAATGCTAGGGAGAAGATGATTCTCTCCATGCGCTTTTTTGAAGGGAAAACGCAGATGGAGGTTGCCGATGAGATTGGCATTTCCCAAGCTCAGGTTTCCAGACTTGAGAAATCTGCGATCTGTCAGATGCAGAAACATGTGAAATCGTAATTAACATAAAGACTGGATCGGCTGTGACAAGCCGTGAAGGTCTTTTTTTGGTTTTCAGGACATTTTGCCCACACCGCACATATACTAGTACAAAATCAGTTAAAAATCCTAATGAGATTCGTGGTGAATAGCCTCATGAAAATATCTGATTTCCAGACGAAGGATGTAATCAATATTGTCGATGGTAAAAAGCTCGGGCAAATCAGTGATTTGGAGCTTGATCTGCGTCAGGGTCGTATCGAATCGATTGTTGTACCCAATCAAAGCCGATTTTTCGGGTTGTTTGGTTCAGGGACAGATGTCATCATACCTTGGAAACATATTGTGAAAATCGGTGCAGATGTCGTTCTTGTGAAATTGGAAGACGTCCGGCCTTATCGTCAAACGGATGATAACGAAGGTGTTTATGAGTTCAATCAGCAATTCCGAAATTGACGGAAGGCACACGAGCGAAGGCCGCTGCTTCATGGGCAGGCCAAAGCAAACATCGTGTGTCTTTTTATTTTGTGCTAAAGTAAAAGGAGTAAAGATCCAAATGTGGGGAGAGAGCAACCGTGGAACCATTTGTGAAACAAGCGAAAGAAGATGGGCCAGTCCTATTTACGATAGCAAGCTGGATGGAGCAATACAATGAATTGACTGTTGGTTTTACGTCCCGCCATGGAGGAGTGAGTCAGGGATCCTATTCAACGCTCAATTGCGGACTGCATGTGAACGATGCGCCTGAACATGTGGCGAGGAATCGTGAGTTGATCGCTGAGGCCGTAGGACTGCCGTTTGAAGCATTCACGTATGCAGAACAGGTACATGGTAACGAAGTCACTGTAGTAAGCCTACAGGAAAAGGGAATGGGCAGAGCTTCCAGGGAAACGGCCATTCAAGCGAGGGACGGATTCATTACAAATGAGAAAGGAATCGTTCTTTGTGCGCAATTTGCAGATTGTGTACCGTTATTTTTCTACGATCCTGTTAAGCGTGTTGCCGGGCTTGCTCATGCAGGTTGGAAAGGCACGGTGTTAAACATTTCCATGGCTACTATATCCTTAATGACACATACTTTTGGTAGTCAAGCCACAGACATTCGCGCGGCAATTGGTCCATCCATAAGAGCCTGCTGCTATGAGGTTGATGAGACTGTAGCTAATCGTGTAAACCATGTACTTGCGGATGTCAAAGCATCATCAGAAGAGCGTCAAGTTGTTATGGTCGACAAAGGAAATGGCAAGTATATGCTGAATTTGCAAGAATTGAACCGAAAATTGTTACTGCAAGCAGGAATTTTGTCGTCCCATATCGAAGTATCACAGTTATGTACGAGTTGTAGCACTGATCTCTTTTTTTCACATCGAAAAGAAGGCGGTTCTACAGGAAGAATGATTGCTTGGATAGGTCTTCTTTGAGGAGATGGATGCAAGCGAAGCGTTGAATTGAGGTGTCTTCATAAGTGAGTATACTAGCCCGTAAAGATGAGGTTGAAGCCCGTGTCGCCGCAGCTTGTAAGCGGTCTGGACGGAGTGAGAACGAAGTTAAGATGATTGCTGTAACGAAATATGTTTCCTTAGAGACGACCAAAAGCGTTTTGGATGCAGGACTTCTGCACATCGGGGAAAATCGCTGGCAGGATGTAAAGCCGAAGTGGGAAGCGCTCCACGAACGGGGAACATGGCATTTCATTGGGCATTTGCAAACGAATAAAGTAAAGGACGTCATTGGCAAATTCGCCTACATTCACTCGTTGGATCGGATATCTCTGGCCAAAGAACTGGACAAGCAGGCTGCAGCTTTGGGAATTGAAGTGAACTGTTTATTGCAAGTGAACGTTTCCGGCGAAGAATCAAAGTATGGTATTGCACCTGAGCATTTCTTCGATTTTGCTACAGAAGTTAGTGGGCTAAAACATATACATATCACAGGTTTGATGACCATGGCTCCCTATGAGATGGAGGCCGATGCAACAAGACCTGTCTTCCGTGGATTGCGAGAATTGCGAGACCGTCTGAATGAGCGGAGAATTTTCCCATACGAAATTACGGAGTTATCCATGGGCATGTCTGGAGACTTTGAAGTAGCAATTGAAGAAGGTGCAACTTGGGTTCGTTTGGGCACTATTTTGGTGGGGAAAGAACTTTAGATAACCTGATTTAAGAACATGATAAGGAGGGAACTATAGTGGGTGTTTATAACCGATTTATGAATTTTCTTGGGCTGCAAGAAGAGGAAGAGGTTGTGGAGCGGGAGCGCATTGTGGAAGCAACAGAAGAACCTGAAACCAATCCTTATGAATTACGTAATAAAAATAAGGCGAATGTCGTCAGCATTCATTCACAGAAAAATGCACGTGTTGTGCTAAGTGAACCTCGAACCTATGAAGAGACGCAGGATATTGCAGATCATCTTCGCTCCAGAAGAGCTGTGATTGTCAATTTGCAGCGAGTTCGTGGTGATCAAGCCATACGTATCGTAGATTTCTTAAGCGGGACGGTATATGCTTTGAATGGGTCTATATCCAAACTAGGACCAAATATCTTCCTCTGTACACCAGATTCAGTTGATATTCATGGTCACATCTCCGAGATGATGGGTGAAGAATAGGCACATATCCTAACACAGAGGTGGATGCATACGTGAATTACGTTCACTATTATCTTAGTATTTTGATGGAAATTTATTATTTCATGATTATCGGCTATTTGATCCTGTCATGGTTTCCTAATGCACGTGATAGCTTCGTTGGAGGACTCCTTGGGAAATTGGTTGAACCGTATTTAAGCCCTTTCCGGAAAATTATTCCTAGCATCGGAATGATTGATCTCTCACCAATTGTGGCCTTAATCGCACTGCGATTTGTGGTTATGGGGATTATGGCTGTTCTCGATTTCATTGTGGGGTTGTTCTAACATTGCCAAAAGAACTCTATGGTCATTTTCATTCGGATGAACACCATTTTGTCGATAAAGCCTGGGATTGGGTGGAACGGGCAGCTGAGCAGCATGCTGTGAAGCTAACGGATTTTCTAGATCCCAGACAAGCTTTTATACTGACATCACTCGTTAATCGACACCCAGATGTCCACTGCCGTCTAGATGGCGGATATTCGGCCGCCGAACGAAAAAGAGCTCTGATTGCCCCAGATTACCGATCTTTGGATGGGGAAGATATGGCGATGGCGGTCTTGTCCGTTTCTTCCGGAGACGGCAAATTTCTAACATTAGAACATGGAGATTACATGGGCGCCATTCTTGGACTCGGCATGAAGCGAGACAAGGTTGGCGATATTCATGTTATAGAGGGCGGCTGCCATTGTTTGGTTACCCAGGATGCTGCGGATTACCTGCATTTGAATTTGTCCCAGGTACATAGGGTTCATGTACAAACAGAACTGCTGTCTTTAGATAAGCTGGAACTCGCTCAAATACAATTGGACGAGCTGAACCTGTCTGTTGCATCAATGCGTATGGACGGGATTGTGAGCGATGTATTCAGGCTTAGCCGTGCTAAAATATTGGTTCCCATTCAAGCTGGCCGCTGCCGCGTCAATTGGAAGCTGGAGGAAGATCCTAGTAAGCCCCTTAAAGAGGGAGATATGGTGTCTTTGCAAGGATTTGGTAGATTCAAGGTGCTTGAAGTGGAAGGCGTAACGAAAAAAGGGCGAATTCGTGTGAAGATCGGCAAATTTGCATGAAAGTGGAACATTTATCCACGAACTTTGCAGGAATTGCTTATTTTCTGTCGAACTGATTCAGTATAGATGTGGGTTCAAACTAGCTTTCTTAGAAGAAAGCTCAGCTTATGCTTACGAAGTCAGTTTTGCTGCGCAAAACGCTAAGGAGGGGCACTGATGCCATTAACACCGCTAGATATACATAATAAGGAGTTTTCCCGCTCGTTCCGCGGTTATGATGAAGATCAAGTGAATGAATTCCTGGATCAAGTCATTAAGGATTACGAGGCATTGATTCGTGAGAATAAAGACTTACACAATCAAACGGTGACTCTGCAGGAACGTTTGGATCATTTCACGAATATTGAGGAATCACTTAGTAAAACGATTATCGTTGCTCAAGAAGCTGCGGATGAAGTGAGAAGCAATGCTAAGAAAGAAGCACAGCTGATCTTGAAGGAAGCTGAGAAGAATGCAGATCGGATTATTAACGAATCCTTGACGCGTTCACGCAAGGTTGCTTTGGAGATTGAAGAGTTGAAGAAACAAGCCTCCATTTATCGCACACGCTTCCGTACGCTGCTTGAAGCACAATTAGAGCTGCTCAACACGGAAGGCTGGCAAAGTATGCAGTTTGAAAATAAAGAAGAGTAGGAATCGATGATTAGGTTGCTGTCTTATTGACTATGCCTAACGAATTGGTTATACTCCTGTTAAATGTATCTCAGTAAAGCTATGACTGGAACGAGTAGGTCGAATTTAGCAGTGTCAGCGAATTAGGGTATTGGTGTGAGCCTAATCTCTGCAGCGTACCGAATATCCCCCAGGAGCGTCTCTTGAAGCGAGTAGAGAGAAACGGGTCATGCCGTTACACATGATCGAGTGATTAAGCTTAAGTTCGATACGCCGTAAGGTGTATGTTCATTTGCTTTTTAACGAGGGTGGTACCGCGAGTTAAAGTTTCTCGTCCCTTTTGGGGATGAGAGGCTTTTTTTGTTTTTCTAACAACATAAAGTTTAAGGCAGGAATGGAGTGGTTGGCATGGATTATGGCAAAACATTAAATTTACTACAAACGGAGTTTCCGATGAGAGGCAATTTGCCGCAGGCGGAACCGAAAATTCAAGAACACTGGGAAGCTGAAGACATTTATGCCAAAGTGCAGGAGAGTCGCAAAGGCAGAACAAAATTCATTCTGCATGATGGACCTCCGTACGCGAACGGTGATATTCATATCGGACATGCGTTAAACAAGGTATTGAAAGATATCATCGTGCGATTCAAAACATTACAAGGCTTCGATGCGCCATATGTTCCAGGCTGGGATACACACGGATTGCCAATTGAGCAGGTGATTACGAACAGTGGGAAAGTCGATCGTAAAAAAATGACCGTCCCTGAGTTCCGTGAATATTGCAAAGAGTACGCCCTTCAGTCTGTTGAGAAACAGAAGAGCCAATTCCAACGTCTGGGTATTCGCGGTGACTGGAAGAATCCATATATCACACTGCAGCCGAATTATGAAGCTCAGCAAATTCGGGTTTTCGGCAAGATGGTACAAAAAGGCTTTGTATACAAAGGTTTGAAGCCTGTTTATTGGTCCCCATCTTCCGAAAGTGCACTTGCAGAAGCTGAAATTGAGTACAAAGAAAAAACCTCCACTTCCATTTATGTGGCGTTCCCTGTTAAAGACGGCAAAGGCAAGCTGCCGCAGGATGCCGCTATTGTGATCTGGACGACAACGGCATGGACACTGCCAGCCAACCTGGGCATTTCACTTCATCCTGAGTTCGACTATGCTGTTGTTCAAGCCGGTGGGAAGAAATATGTACTCGCACAAGGTTTACTTGCAGCTGCAGCTAAGGAAATTGGCTGGACCGATTACGAAGTGTTATCGACGGTAAAAGGCAGCGAGCTCGAGTTCGTTACGTGCCAGCATCCGTTCTATGACCGTGAATCGCTTGTGATGGTTGGCGAACATGTGACACTAGAAGCGGGTACAGGCTGTGTACACACGGCTCCTGGACATGGGGAAGACGACTTCGCAATTGGACAACGTTATAACATCGGAGTGCTATGTCCTGTAGATGATCAAGGGCATTTCACAGCTGAAGCACCAGGGTTTGAAGGCATGTTCTACGAAAAAGGCGGCAAGCTGATTATCGAGAAGCTGCAAGAATCAGGTCTATTACTTAAAGCTGGCGAAATTCAGCATCAATATGCCCATGATTGGCGCACGAAGAAGCCTGTTATTTATAGAGCAACAGAGCAGTGGTTCGCGTCTATCGATAAATTCAGACAAGAGATGCTGGATGAAATCAAACAAGTCAAGTGGACGCCAGAGTGGGGCGAAATCCGCCTGCATAACATGATTGCAGATCGCGGAGACTGGTGTATTTCGAGGCAGCGTGCATGGGGGGTTCCTATTCCAATCTTCTACTGCCGCAGCTGTAACGAACCGCTAGTCAATGAGCAAACCATTGAACATGTGGCACAGTTATTTGAGCAAGAAGGCTCAAATGCTTGGTTTATCAAGGATGAAAAAGATCTCCTTCCTCAGAGAACTAGCTGCTCCAAATGTGGTCATGGTGAGTTCCGTAAGGAAACGGATATCATGGACGTATGGTTTGATTCTGGTTCTAGCCATGTGGCTGTTTTAGAATCCCGTCCTGAGCTGCAGTGGCCTGCGGATCTGTATTTAGAGGGGTCTGACCAGTACCGTGGATGGTTTAACTCCTCCCTCATTACAGGTGTTGCCACAAGAGAGAAATCGCCATATAAAGGCGTTCTCAGCCATGGCTTTACGCTGGATGGAGAAGGACGGAAAATGTCCAAGTCGATCGGTAACACGATTGATCCGAATGTTGTGTGTGGTAAGCTAGGCGCCGATATCTTGCGTCTGTGGGTATCCTCAGTCGACTATCAATCGGATCACCGGATCTCGGATAATATCTTGAACCAAACAACGGAAGTATACCGTAAAATTCGCAACACGATGCGCTTCTTGCTGGGTAACATGAGTCATTTCAACCCAGAAACAGATCGTGTTGCAACGGAAAGTTTATCTGAGCTCGATCGTTATGCCTTGATCCGCTTGAATCGCATGATTGAGAAGGTAGTGAAGGCTTATGAAGCGTATGAATTCCATGTCGTTTACCAAACGATTCATCATTTCTGCGCGGTTGAAATGAGCTCTTTCTACTTAGATATTATCAAGGATCGTTTATATGCAAACGCGCCTCATGATTCTTCTCGGAAAGCTTCGCAAACCGTATTATATGCTACCTTAACTGCGATTACGAAGTTGATCTCACCTATTCTTCCACATACAGCAGATGAAGTATGGAAGTACATTCCTGGAGTTGAACTCAGCAGTGTGCAATTAGCAGAGCTGCCGGAAGTTGATTCAAGTTTATACAAGGAAGAATTGGAAAATAAATGGAATAGCTTCCTGGATGTTAGAGATGAAGTGCTGAAAGCTCTCGAAGAAGCACGTAAAGAGAAAGTAATCGGTAACTCGTTAGGTGCTGCTGTACACTTATATCCGAATGAAGCCACTTACGGCTTACTTATGCAATTGGAGCAGTTGGATCAGCTGTTCATCGTGTCTGCTGTGACCGTGCATAAACCTGGTACGGATGCTCCTGTTGGGGTGTATCAATCGAAGGATGCTGCTATTGCTATCACTGTAGCTGAAGGCGAGAAGTGCGAGCGCTGCTGGATAGTGACTCCTGAGGTGGGGCAAAGTAAAGAACATCCGACACTTTGTGCCAGATGTAATGACGTTGTTTCGGCTCATTACCACGAGTAAAGGAAGCAAACGAGCTTTCGCTATATGCGAAGCTCGTTTGTCCTATTTTTTCTAGAGCTGCTCATCCTCTGAGCCGGAAAGGTTTTCTGGTTCGAGTAGAGGATCGCCCTCACCGTTATGCATATAATCACGGTAGGCCTTGCCTCTAACAATGGTAACATGTTCACCATATAGGTCTGTCGCAACAAAGCTCTCGAAAGACTCAACATAACCAACGTGTTCATCAGCTTCCACATACATTTCATCATAGCTTTCAACGTTGGGATCTTCAGCAAATGCAGGTGAATTGGAGGTGCCCCAACTTTCAACGATTTGCCAGGCATCCTCACCATCGAATTCGGTCTCATCGTCACGTTCGTCAAAGCTGGTTCGGCCAAAAGGTGGGTAGAGCACTTGTTCTTCAACAGGTCTTCTGAATGATCGATCAGGATCTGGAACGTGTTCTAAGCTGTAAATTGTGGTAGGGATAGCTTGAAGGCGCTCAAAGGGAATCGGTTGTTTGCTGAACACACATATGCCATATTCTCCACTCTCCATGCGAGCTAAGGCTTCATTGACTTGATTTAAATGAAATTCAGCATGTTCGTTGAGTGAAATATCTTTTTCTCGTTCGTAAATTTCTGTGGCGATGTCTCCTGGATGATTATCGTACATGGAGAGCTCACCGGTACTATCTTTGAAAGAATTGGACAGGCCGTAATTATCATTCGTGGCAAAATGTTTCTCGAGATAAAGCTTTTCCTCCAATAATTGCAGATATAATTCTCTTAATTGCTCCTCGGATAAATGGCTCATAGGTCGTCGTACAGCTCCTTTCTAACAGCTGATGCATACCGTTATAATGCCGAGTGACAGCTTTTTTTAGTGAGGTAATTCCTTGAAACTAAGGAAATAAGGAACTTGTTTAAGCTTACGAAGTAAGTTTTGCTAAAGCAAAACTCTCAGGAGGAAAAGATAATGAAATATTATTTTTATGCGCTCATCGTATTTATTTTGGATCAAGTATCCAAATGGTTTATTGTAAAACGGATTCCACTTGGCGAGGAACGTCCAGTGCTGGGTGATTTCTTCATCCTGACGTCGCATCGCAATAGGGGAGCGGCATTTGGTATTTTGCAAAACCAAAGATGGTTTTTCATTGTGATTACGCTCATTGTTGTGATTGGTATTCTCTGGTACATGCGTCGGACGATTAGTGAAAGAAAAGTTTTGCTATCTTTTGCGCTTAGTCTTCTGCTAGGAGGAGCAATCGGTAATTTCATTGATCGAGCTTTATTCGGTGAAGTTGTGGATTTCCTGCAGTTTACCTTTGATTTTAGCTTGTTCGGCAAAGCCATTTATTATATTTATCCGATTTTCAATCTAGCTGATTCGGCCATCGTGATCGGGGTAATCCTGATTTTCTTAGAATCGTTACTTACTTGGAGAAAAGAGAAAAAAGGAGCAACGAATGAACACAAATCAGACCTCATCTGAGGCCGCGACTAATGATGTCGTCGAATGGACAGTTGAAGTACAGTATGCCAGTGAACGTATTGATAAATTCATTACGGAAGCATTGGAAGAAGATGTGTCGAGAACACTCGTTCAGCAATGGGTCAAAGACGGGCATGTTAAAGTGAATGGGAAAGCAATAAAACCAAACTATAAGCTGTCTGAACAAGATGTTATTTCTTTGCGCATTCCTGAACCACAGGGTGTTGAGCTTGCCGCGGAAAACATTCCTCTTAATGTGGTATACGAAGACGCTGATGTCATCGTGATCAATAAACAGCGGGGACTTGTCGTTCATCCAGCACCTGGCCATTACTCTGGTACATTGGTTAACGCATTAATGTACCATTGCAAGGATCTATCTGGTATCAACGGAGAACTGCGTCCTGGAATCGTACATCGAATTGATAAGGACACATCCGGGCTTATCATGTCAGCAAAGAATGACAAAGCACACGCTAGCTTAGCTGAGCAGTTAAAGGCTCATACAGTCAATCGCAAATATATCGCCTTGGTACATGGGAATCTACAGCATGATCAAGGTACCATTGACGCTCCGATAGGTCGCGATTCAAATGACCGCAAGATGTATACGGTAACGGAGAAAAACAGTAAGCAAGCGGTAACTCATTTCGTAGTTATTGAACGCTTTGGCGATTTCACCTTGGTGGAATTAAAGCTGGAAACAGGAAGAACCCATCAAATTCGTGTGCATATGAAATTCATAGGTCACCCTCTTGTAGGTGATCCGATGTATGGCAAGAGCAAAGGGATGCTCATGGATGGCCAGGCGCTGCACGCTGCCATTCTTGGCTTTAAGCATCCGCGTACAGGGGAATGGTTGCAATTTGAAGCACCGATTCCAGCAGATATGGAACAGCTTCTACAAACAATTCGAACATCCTAGGGTTCTTCCCAATGGGAGAGGAGTGAATCACATGGAGCATCTGATTAATCCGCAAGTGAAAGACATTCAAATTTCAGGCATACGTAAAATTTCTAATCTTGTGAGCACCATTCCAGGCGCTTTGACGTTAACGATTGGACAGCCTGATTTCCCGACGCCGCGGCATATTATTGAGGCTGGGCAGAGGGCTTTGGATCAAAATAAAACGGTTTATACGCAAAATCCCGGACTATTGGAACTGCGAGAAGCAGTATCCAGTTTTGTTCAAACTAAGTATGGCCAACAATACCGCGCGGCTGATGAAATTATCGTGACAGCTGGAGCGAGTCAAGCAGTAGACATTACGTTACGTACCATTCTTACACCTGGTGCTGAAGTTATTATTCCCGCACCTATATACCCTGGGTACGAGCCTTTAATCAGATTAGCAGGGGGAATCCCTGTCTACGTCGATACTAGACCGAATGGCTTGAAATTAACGGCAGAGTTACTTGAGCCTTATCTTTCAGCCAACACACGCTGCGTTATCTTATGTTACCCGTCTAATCCTACAGGCCAAGTACTCACGGAGCAGGAATTGGCCGATTTGGCTCAATTATTAGAAGATCGGGAATTGTTTATTTTATCCGATGAAATTTATAGTGAGCTTGTTTACGGTGTTCGTCATCAGTCTATTGCAACGATGGGCAAGCTGCGTGAGAAAACGATTGTCATTAATGGCCTCTCCAAATCCCATGCTATGACAGGCTGGCGAGTTGGATTTACATTAGCGCCGGCTTACATTACGGAGCATATGGTCAAGGTGCATCAGTATAATGTAACTTGCGCAAGCTCTGTAAGCCAGTATGCGGCATTAGAGGCTCTGACAGTAGGTATAGATGATGCTCTGCCTATGCGCAATGCCTATGAAGTTCGTAGGGATTATGTCTATGACCGTTTACTTGCTATGGGCTTCGAGTTGGAGAAGCCGAATGGGGCTTTTTATTTGTTCCCTTCCATAGCGAAGTTTGGATTATCCTCTCAGGAATTTACCATGAGGTTGCTTCATGAGGAACATGTTGCTGTTGTTCCTGGAGATGCTTTCACTTCTTACGGAGAAGGTTATATCCGAATTTCTTATGCTTATTCACAAGAAGTATTGGAACAGTCACTTGATCGTCTTGAGCGCTTTGTCAATAAACTAGCGTGAGCTAGCTAATTGTAAAGCATTTTATTAGTCGACATTACATTAATGACAATACGAAAAAACCTCCAAATCCACAATGAAAGTGGGTTGGAGGTTTTTCTTTGTTATTAATTAGATTTAAATCGTAAATACGCTGTAATGGTATCTATGGCTACATCAATAGCGCTCTCGTTAGGATCAAGCTTGGCGTTATGCAACCCATGAGGGGTGTCTACCCCTAACCAGAACATGAAGCCAGGTATTTGCTCCAAAAAGTAGCCAAAGTCTTCGCCTGTCATCGCTTCTGTACACTCCACAAGCTGTATATTATCGTTACCGCGCAGCCAGTCCATGAATTCCACGGTCAAAGCAGGATCATTGAACACTTGGCGGTAATTCGAGCCATAATCAATGGAGATTTGACACTCGAAGGAACTTTCGATCCCTGCAGCTACAGCTTCGATGCGTTTCTTGATCTTGTTCATAGAATCAGCGGAAAGGGTGCGAATCGTGCCTTCCAAGCGGGCTTTTTCCGCAATGATGTTTTGCTTTGTACCGGCTTCCATTTTACCAATGGTAATGACGGCCGAATCAAGCGGATTCACATTACGGGAAACAATGGTTTGCAGTTGACCGACCATTTGTGTCGCCGCTATGATCATATCGTTTGCTTGGTGCGGGTAAGCGGCATGTCCACCTTTGCCTAGCAGGTCAATGAACAGCTCAGACGTATTGGCAAACAAGATCTCCGGCCTCGTGGCAATCGTGCCTACTGGATACTCAGGTGCTATATGGAGAGCAACCATCTGGTCGGGCTTCCAATCCTTCAATTCTTCAGCAGCAAGCATGGGTAAAGCGCCGCCTGGGCCTTCTTCTGCCGGCTGAAATAACACAATTAGGTCATCCTGCATAGGCTGCTGAGCGAAATGGGTAACAACGCCCATCCCAATTGACATGTGAAAATCATGTCCGCACGCATGCATGTAACCTGGATGCTGGGATGGAAACGGAAGAGAGGTCTCTTCCGTAATGGGCAGCCCGTCCATATCTGCACGATATCCGAAGCGTTTGGTAGGATTCGTACCTTTGATGTAAACCAGAATGCCAGTGCGCCAAGTGCGAATCGTCAGTCTATCCTGAGGAAGCTTTGATAGATGGTCAAGGAGAAGCTGTTGCGTTTTGAACTCTTGAAAGCCCGGCTCCGGAATTTGGTGAAGCTGACGGCGCAGCTCTATGAATGGGCTAAGCATGGTGAATTCCTCCAGAACACCTTACAGGGTGCGCAGATCTTGTAAAATTTCTGTTTTGGACTTCGTTTTATCGTCCACTTTCTTAATCACTCGTGCAGGTGCTCCTGCTACAACCGTATATTCTTCTACGTCTTGTGTAACGATAGCGCCGGCAGCAACAACAGATCCTTTTCCGATGCGAACACCTTCCAAGATAACGGCATTCGCTCCAACAAGCACATCATCCTCAATCACACAAGGCTGTGCGGAAGGGGGCTCGATAACGCCTGCTACTACTGCACCAGCACCGATGTGACACATTTTGCCGACTTGTGCTCTACCGCCAAGAACAGCATTCATGTCGATCATTGTACCATCGCCAACAGAAGCGCCAATATTAATGAGAGCACCCATCATGATGACGGCGTTATCTCCGATATGTACTTTATCACGAATGATCGCACCTGGTTCAATGCGCGCATTGATTGGCTTCAGATCAAGCATTGGAATCGCAGAATTGCGACGATCCGCTTCAACTACGAAATCAGCGATTTGCGCTTTGTTTGCTTCAAGAATGGGCTGGATTTCGCTCCATTCGCCAAAAACAACTCCGCTTTCACCGGATAAGAAGGTTTGGCTGCCTTCGCCAAAGTTAATACCTTCAAGGTTTCCTTTTACGTATACTTTAACAGGGGTCTTTTTCTTGCTTTCTTTAATAAACTGAATAATTTCTAACGTATTCATCTCGGTCATGGTGACATCTCCTTAAAATTTAGATTGACTCTCCTATATTATCAGAAAGGGGGCATTTCGGCCAATGTGTATTCATATAGCTTTTTGAGCGAACTGACTATTGTACAGATCTGCATAAAAGCCGTGCTGTTCCAATAGCTGTTCATGTGTTCCTTGTTCAATAACAGTACCATGATTCATAACAAGAATGAGATCGGCATCTCGTATGGTGGAAAGTCGATGTGCAATGACGAAGCTTGTGCGCCCTTCCATCAGGTTACTCATCGCCTTTTGGATGGACACTTCCGTGCGTGTATCTACGCTGCTCGTCGCTTCATCAAGAATCAAAATGGTTGGATCCGCAAGTATGGCGCGAGCAATGGTGAGAAGCTGCTTTTGCCCATGTGAAAGGTTGGATGCTTCTTCATTCAGCTTGGTATCGTAACCTTCCGGCAAGGTTCGAATGAAATGATCAGCATAGGCCGCGCGAGCAGCACTAACGATCTCGTCTTCAGTGGCACCATGACGTCCGTAAGCGATATTCTCGCGAATCGTTCCGTTGAACAGCCATGTGTCTTGCAGTACCATACCGAACAGTCCGCGCAGATGACTGCGTGACATTTCACGTGTGTCTACCGCATCAATGGAAATCGTACCACCCTTTAATTCGTAGAAACGCATCAGTAGATTGACAATCGTTGTTTTACCCGCACCTGTGGGGCCAACAATGGCAACCGTTTGTCCTGGCTCTACTTGGATATTCATATCTTGAATTAACGGGGTAGTATCCTCTTTGTAAGTAAAGGTAACCTGTTTAAATTGAACATGACCTTGGACATTCTGGGTCGTTTTTACATGGGTGATTTCCTGTACTTCCTCAGGCTCATCTAACAACTCGAAGATACGTTCCGCGGCGGCGATTGTTGATTGAATCACGTTAGCTATATTAGCTACCTGTGCAATCGGCATCCCAAATTGCCCTGAGTATTGAATAAACGCAAGAATATCTCCGATTTTAATAGCCCCATTTGTTACCATGATGCCACCAATCACACTGACCAATACGTAGCCGATATTCCCGATAAAGGACATAAGGGGGAAAATCATCCCCGAGATAAACTGTGCACGCCAGCCTAAATGATACAAACGTTCATTAATTTCATTGAATTGCTCAACCGATTTATGCTCACGGCCGAAAGCTTTGACAATGGTATGGCCTGTGTACATTTCTTCCACGTGACCATTCAGTTCACCGAGTGTTTTTTGTTGTCCTTTAAAAAACTTCTGAGACCGTGATGCAATCATTTTCGTTCCCAAAATGCTGAGCGGCAAGGTTACGATGGTGGCCAAGGTCAACAAAGGACTAATGGTTAGCATCATAATAATGATCCCGACTAAGGTCACGATTGAAGTAATCAACTGTGTCAAGCTTTGCTGCATGGTAGAACTGATCGTATCTACGTCGTTAGTAGCTCGGCTCATCGTGTCCCCATGACTGCGTGAGTCGAATAAGGAGAGAGGTACTCGGGTGAGCTTCTCGCTAATATCTCTACGAAGATTAAATACGATTTTCTGTGTGACACCGACCATAATCCACTGTTGGATGAAGGTGAGTATGGCGCTGAGTATGTAGAGAGCTGAAAGAATAAAAACGATTTGGAAAATGGCATCAAAGTCAATTTTGGCGCCGGCAACACCTTTGAGCTTCGCGATAGAGCCTTCATACAATATGGTTGTTGCGTTACCCATGAGTTTGGGACTAATAATACTGAAGAGTGTGCTGAGCACAGCCGAGATAAAAACAAGCAGGATAGATATACGGAAAGGACTCATATAACTCGACAACCGTCGTATTGTTCCCTTGAAATCCTTAGCCTTCTGGACTGGCATTCCCATGCCGCCCATGCCGCCTCGGCCAAAGTGACCGGGGTTTACCCCCGCTTGAGAAGGAGCTTTCTCTTTTGGTTTGTCACTCATGCAATTTCCTCCTCTGACAGCTGAGAAGCAACAATTTCTTGATACACAACACATGTTTTCATCAGTTCTGAATGGGTGCCTATCCCTGCAATTTGTCCTTCTTCCAGTACGATAATTCGGTTAGCGTCCATAATTGTACTGACGCGTTGGGCGACAATAATCATCGTTGCTTGCTCGGTTTCGGTTTTGAGGGCTGCCCGAAGCTTAGCATCTGTTTTGAAATCAAGTGCAGAGAAGCTATCATCAAATACATAAATGTTCGGTTTACGAACAAGTGCACGGGCAATGGCAAGCCGCTGCTTCTGGCCACCGGACAGGTTCGTGCCACCTTGGGCGAGAACAGCTTGATAGCCTTCTTTCATCTCGGCGATGAAATCTGCAGCTTGCGCAGTGGTCGCAGCATGCTGGATTTCATCTTCCGTTGCCATCTCACGTCCAAAACGAATGTTATCCGCAACTGTTCCTGAGAAAAGCGCCGCCTTTTGTGGGACATAACCGATTTGCTGTCTTAGGCTTTCTAACTTCAAAGTAGGCAGGGGATGACCATCTAAGATGATAGTGCCGGACTCAACATCATAGAAGCGCAACAGTAAATGAATGAGGGTCGTCTTGCCCGATCCGGTTCCTCCAATAATCGCTGTTACCTCACCAGGCTCAGCGCGGAAGGATAGATCACGAATTGCTGGTTGTTCAGCCCCCGGATAACTAAAGGATACATGCTTAAACTCAACAGCAGCTTGATTGGAATTTAGAGATTTCGCCATTTCGGTGCTATTTATGTTAGATTGTAGTTCTAAAACTTCATTAATACGGACAGAAGAAGCAGATGCACGTGGAATCATCATGAAAATCATCGTCATCATGAACATTGAAAACATAATTTGCATGGCATATTGGATAAAGGCCATTAAGTCACCAATCTGCATTTGATTGGCATCAATGCGAACTCCGCCGTACCAAAGAATGACGACAACCCCAAGATTAAATACAAGCATCATGATGGGCATCATCGTGGACATGATTACATTTACTTTTACGGCTGTTTGCGTGTAATCCAGGTTCGCTTTTTCGAATTTACGCTTTTCATGTTCGGAACGGTTAAAGGCGCGAATGACGCGGATACCGGTTAAATTTTCACGCAGCACGAGATTGATGCCATCGATTTTGATCTGCAATGTTTTGAATAAGGGAAGTCCTTTACGCATGATCCCTACAATAGCAAGTGCAAGAATCGGGATGATAGAAATTAATACAATGGCGAGATGAGCGTCCTTATAAGTGGCCATGATGACTCCGCCGACTAGCATCGTAGGTGCGCCGATGAACATCCGCATCATGACAATCACTTGCTGAACTTGTGCGATGTCATTCGTGGTTCTGGTAATGAGGGAGGAAGTACCGAGTTTATCAAATTCGTGCAAGGAGAAGCTTTCAACATGGGTAAAAAGCGTTCGTCGTAAATCCTTGCCGAATCCTGTCGCCGTTCGTGCCAACAAGTAGCTTGCGATGATGACACAAACCATCGCGCCCATGGCTACTAAAAGCATGTAAGCGCCAAACCGGAGAATATAAGGAATATCTCCTTTCATAACCCCGACATCGACAATGTCAGCGAGCAGTGTTGGCAGGTACAACTGCGCCAGTGATTGCAATAGCATCAAAGTAATAATCGCAACCACAGAAATTTTGTACGGTTTCAGAAGCCGAAACAGTTTGAACATGGGTTCCTCCTTAGCGTTTTGCCTTAACAAAACTGGCATTATAAGCGTTGCTGAGTTTTCGCGAGAAAACGGACAAAGCTCGTGTTTTTATATGTAAATTATAACACATGGCTGAGCGCTAGCTCAAAGCAAGTTCATGAAATAGATATTGACTTATCGTGTCGAAAGTGGGATAATTCTTTTAATTAAATATGTACCTTTAAAAACAGTCCAGAGAGGCTGGCAAGGTAGTCGATGAGAAAAGACGGGATATACTGAGTCGCGGATTCAGTGTATGACTAAGCTTGGGGATGTGCGCATCCTTATGCCCCGCTCTGTATCTTTATGCTCTCGTAACTCCTTGCCAACAAATGGCAAGGAGTTTTTTGGTTTTGCTAAAGCAAAACTCAGCTAATGCTTACGATGCAAGTTTTCCTACGGAAAACTCAGCCAATGCTTACGATGTCAGTTTTGCTAAAGCAAAACTCTTAGGAGGCGATAAAGATGAATGAAACGGCCGAACACACGATTATTGATGAAATGGGAATTCGCAGAGCACTAACACGGATTGCACATGAGATACTGGAAAAGAATAAAGGGGTAGAGGATTGTACCTTGATTGGGATTCGGACCCGTGGTATTTACTTGGCCAAGCGAGTAGCAGAGCGAATTCTTGAGATTGAAGGTGTGCCGATTCCTGTCGGTGAGATTGATATCACTTCTTATCGTGATGATCGCGTGAAGGTGAAATCAGTGGAAAATGTTCAGGAAGGCGGTAAGATCCAAATTCAAGACCGCAAAATCATCCTGTTCGATGATGTGCTTTACACCGGAAGAACAGTGAGAGCAGCTATGGATGCATTGATCGATCTGGGCAGACCGCAGATGATCCAGCTAGCCGTACTAGTTGACAGGGGGCATCGTGAATTGCCCATTCGCCCTGATTATGTAGGAAAGAACGTACCTACCTCCAAAAGTGAAAGTATTGAAGTGCTGCTTACGGAAATCGATGATAAAGATGGCGTCATTATACTTCAACAGAGGGGGAAACAGGAGTGAGTATCGTGAGTATACAAACCAAGCATTTTCTAGGATTGAAAGGCGTAAGCGCAGGGGAGATAACGAGCATTCTTGATCGTGCTGCCTACTGGGAACAATATCCTTCGAAGGTGACGAATCAATTTCAAGGCAAATTCGTTTCCAACTTGTTTTTTGAAAATAGTACAAGAACTCGGTTCTCCTTTGAACTGGCGCAAAAGCGGCTCGGAGCCGACGTGCTCAATTTCTCCGCTGCGGAATCCAGTGTACAAAAAGGGGAGTCCATCTACGATACAGTCCGTACACTCGAGTCCATGGGCATCGATGCCGGTATCATCCGTTTGAAGCCGAACGGTGTCCTGCAAGAGCTGGCTGAGAAAATCAAAATCCCGCTCATTAACGCGGGGGACGGCAATAACGAGCATCCAACGCAGGCGCTGCTCGATTTCTACACGATGCGCAAACAGTTCGGCGCCATCAAAGGTTTGACGGTCTCCATCATCGGAGACATCCTGCACAGTCGTGTCGCTCGCTCCAACCTATGGGGACTCATTGCCTTAGGAGCAAAGGTGCAGTTCTGCGCGCCCGAAAGCATGCAAGCTCCGGAGTTGGCTGAATTTGCTCCATATGTGTCCTTCGAGGAAGCACTGAAAGCTGATGTGGTCATGATGCTGCGTGTACAGCTTGAACGGCACGACAAAGGAATTATTCGCTCGGCAGAGGAATATCGCGAGCAATACGGGCTAACGGCAGAGCGTGCAAGCCGCATGGCTCCTCACGCAATCATCATGCATCCGGCTCCGGTGAATCGAAATGTAGAGCTTGATGATGAGTTGGTTGAACACGAGAAATCCAAAATTTTCACACAAATTGCTCACGGTGTTCCGATTCGTATGGCGGTCATCGAACGAGCTTTATCATAAAACAGGGGGACTTCAACACAATGGGCATTTGGATATTAAACGGACTTACCGTCGATGTAAATAATGTACAAGCGAAGAAACACATTTTGGTAGAGAATGATAAAATTGCAAAGGTTATTGATGTAGTAGAAGGTTCGGCTCCACAAACTGAAGGCCATGAAGTCATTGATGCAGCAGGTAAGCTAGTGACTCCAGGATTCATCGATATGCATGTCCACCTGAGAGAGCCTGGATTTGAACATAAAGAAAATATCGCGACCGGAACACGTTCCGCAGCAAGAGGCGGCTTCACAACTATAGCTTGCATGCCGAATACAAGACCTGTGATCGATACCGTTGATACAGTGAACTACATATTGGATAAAGCTGCAACGGAAGGTGTCGTCCGTGTTCTTCCATACGGTACGATTACGAAGAACGAGCTCGGCCGCGAGTTGACTGATTTCGCTGCGCTGAAAGAAGCGGGCGTCATCGGCTACACAGACGATGGTGTCGGCGTGCAAAGCGCGCAAATGATGAAAGATGCGATGGCTTTGGCTGCATCGATCGGTATGCCAATCATCGCACATTGCGAGGATGACACGCTTGTAGTTGGCGCGCCGGTAAGCGAAGGCGCGTTCGCGAAGAAGCACGGACTGAAGGGAATCCCGAACGAGTCCGAGGCGATTCATGTGGGCCGCGACGTGCTGCTAGCCGAAGCGACGGGTGTTCACTATCACGTGTGCCACGTAAGCACCGAGCAGTCCGTTCGTCTGATCCGCCATGCGAAGCAGTTCGGCATTAAAGTGACTGCCGAGGTATGTCCACATCACCTCGTGCTCTCAGATGAAGATATTCCAGGGCTCGATGCCAACTGGAAGATGAACCCGCCGCTGCGCACGCCGCGCGATGTGCAGGCTGTCATTGAAGGTTTGGAAGACGGCACGATAGACATTATCGTAACGGATCACGCGCCGCACACGGAAGAAGAGAAAGAGAAGGGTATGATGCTGGCTCCTTTCGGCATACTCGGCTTCGAAACAGCGTTCTCCCTGCTGTACACGAAATTTGTACTGACAGGCAAATGGTCATTAGGTTTCCTCGTGGATCGTATGACGAAAAAACCTGCCGACGTATTCGGTCTTCCATACGGAACACTTGAAGTAGGCAGTGCTGCTGATATCACCATCGTGGATTTGGAAACAGAGCGCGAAGTTCTCAAAGAAGAGATCGTTTCACGCAGCAAAAACACGCCATTCATCGGCTGGAAGCTGCAAGGCTGGCCGGTTGTTACAATCGCTTCCGGTAAAGTGGTTTGGTCATAAACCGTTCTTAAATGGCATTGAAATCAAGCATAAATCCGCATTAAGATCTATACGCAGGCCGAAAAATCGTGTATATTTATACAGAATGATTGCTTTTTATGCAAATCTTATGCATTACACAAAGAAGTTGTAGGCATGACATCTGCGGTTCGTGAGAATCGTTTGACAATAGCGAAGGAGTTGAAAGAACATGCAGGCAAGATTGTTGCTGGAAGACGGCACTCTTTTTACAGGAAAATCGTTCGGTAGTGAAGGTGAATCCGTCGGCGAGGTAGTATTCAATACAGGAATTACAGGTTATCAGGAGGTGCTTTCTGATCCTTCCTACTGCGGTCAAATCGTGACGATGACGTATCCATTGGTGGGGAACTACGGTGTGATTCGGGATGATTTTGAATCCGTACGTCCTTTCATTCATGGCTTCGTCGTTCGTGAGCATGAAGAGATTCCTAGTAACTGGAGAGCGCAATATACGCTGGGTAGCCTGCTGAAAGAATACGGCATCGTTGGGATCAGCGGCATCGATACGCGCATGTTAACTCGTAAAATCCGTCATCACGGCGTTATGAAAAGCCTTTTGACAACATCCAATAAATCCATTGCTGAGCTGACTGAAATCTTAAGAGGAACGCCTCTAATGACAGATCAAGTCGCTCGTGTATCCACGAAAAGTGTATACGGCGCACCTGGACATAAGGAACGTATCGTACTTGTTGATTATGGTGCAAAAAGCGGAATTATCCGTGATCTTAGCAAACGTGACTGTGACGTTGTTGTTGTACCTCAAGAAGCTACAGCTGAACAAATTCGTCGCCTTGCGCCAGACGGCGTGCTGCTGTCTAACGGCCCTGGGGATCCGAAAGACGTACCTCACGCTGTCGAAATGATTAAAGGCTTGCTCGGCGATATCCCGCTCTTCGGTATTTGCTTGGGTCATCAGCTGTTCGCACTGGCTTGCGGTGCAGATACAGATAAACTGAAGTTCGGTCACCGCGGCGGCAACCATCCGGTAAAAGATTTAATTTCTGGACGCTGCTACATTACATCGCAAAACCATGGCTACACGGTTAAGGAAGAATCCGTCCAAGGAACTGACCTTGAAGTGACGCACATCAATAATAATGACCGCACCATTGAAGGCTTGAAACATAAGAAATACCCTGCCTTCTCGGTTCAGTATCACCCAGAGGCAGCACCAGGGCCATTTGACTCCAGCTACTTGTTCGATGATTTCATCTCGCTGATTCGTCAGCACAAAATCGATAACCCACAGCAGCCGCGCCAAGCGCAAATGCTTGCACAGTGGAAAGCTTCCACGGCATCGACATCTGTGAAGGAGGAACTGCAATATGCCAAAAAATAATACACTCAAAAAGATTCTCGTTATCGGTTCCGGTCCTATCGTCATCGGTCAGGCAGCGGAATTTGACTATGCAGGTACGCAAGCTTGCCAAGCGCTAAAAGAAGAAGGCATGGAAGTTATCCTGATCAACAGCAACCCTGCTACGATCATGACGGATACGAACATGGCGGATAAAGTATATATCGAACCGATCACGCTTGAGTTTGTTACGCAAATCATTCGTCAAGAACGTCCGGATGGTTTGCTTCCAACACTCGGTGGTCAAACAGGTCTGAACATGGCTGTTGAGCTAGCTCGTGCGGGTGTTCTGGAAAGCGAGAACGTGAAGCTTCTGGGAACACAGCTTACGGCGATTGAGAAAGCAGAGGACCGCGACCTTTTCAGAGACTTGATGAGAGAATTAGAGCAGCCTGTACCAGATAGCGTAATCGTAACGACGGTCGCTCAAGCGGTAGATTTTGCTAACGAGATCGGGTTTCCAATCATCATTCGTCCTGCCTACACATTAGGTGGAACGGGCGGCGGTATCTGTAACACGATGGAAGAGTTGACCGAAATTGTGGCTTCCGGAATTCGCTACAGCCCAATCGGCCAATGTCTGGTAGAGCGCAGTATTGCAGGCATGAAAGAAGTCGAGTACGAAGTTATGCGTGACGCGAACGATAATTGCATCGTGGTATGTAACATGGAGAACTTTGATCCAGTAGGTGTTCATACCGGAGATAGTATCGTTGTAGCACCAAGCCAAACATTGTCGGACCGTGAGTATCAAATGCTGCGTTCGGCTTCGCTTAAAATCATTCGCGCCTTGAACATCGAGGGTGGCTGTAACGTTCAGTACGCGCTTGATCCGCACAGCTTCCAATATTACGTAATCGAAGTGAACCCGCGTGTAAGCCGTTCATCAGCGCTTGCATCCAAAGCAACGGGTTATCCGATTGCGAAGATGGCTGCTAAAATTGCGATTGGCTACACGCTCGATGAGCTAGTCAATCCAGTTACAGGCCAAACCTATGCATGCTTCGAGCCAGCTCTGGATTACATCGTTTCCAAAATTCCACGTTGGCCGTTCGATAAATTCACGGCAGCAAACCGTAAGCTGGGTACGCAAATGAAAGCGACTGGCGAAGTTATGGCGATTGGCCGTACATTCGAAGAGTCCATTCATAAAGCGGTTCGTTCCTTAGAGATCGGCGTACACCGTTTGTTCTTGAAAGAGACAGATCTCATAGATCAAGAAACACTCGAGTTCCGCCTGCAAAAGCCCGATGATGAGCGCTTGTTCTTACTAGCAGAAGCTTATCGTAGAGGTTATACCGTGGAACAATTGCAAAAATTGACGAATATTGACTGGTGGTTCTTGAACAAACTGGATGGTCTGATTAAATACGAAAAAGAGATTGCAGCTAGCGAGCTTACAAACGAGCTGCTTTTCGAAACGAAACGCAAAGGCTTCACAGATCGTGCCATTGCCGAAATTCGCGCACTTGCGGGCTGCTCGACATTTACCAAAGAAGCTGACATCCGAACTCATCGTCTACAACAAAATATCAAGCCAGTTTACAAAATGGTAGATACTTGCGCAGCGGAATTCGAAGCTTCAACGCCATACTACTATTCGACTTATGAGCAAGAAGATGAAGTTACGGAAACAACGAAAGAAAAAGTGGTTGTTCTGGGTTCCGGCCCGATTCGTATCGGTCAAGGGATTGAGTTCGATTACTCCACGGTTCATGCGGTTTGGGCGATCCAAGCAGCAGGTTACGAAGCGGTTATTATCAACAATAACCCAGAAACGGTGTCAACGGATTTCAATACATCTGATCGCTTGTACTTCGAGCCTTTGTTCTTTGAAGATGTGATGAATGTAATCGAACGCGAGAACCCAATCGGGGTTATCGTTCAATTCGGTGGTCAAACAGCGATTAACTTGGCTGCACCTTTACACAAAGCTGGTGTACGCATTCTCGGTTCCGATCTGGAAAGTATCGATACAGCGGAAGATCGCAAGAAATTTGAAGCCTTACTTAGCAAGCTCTCGATTGCTCAACCACCAGGCGGCACCGTTACATCGGTTGACCAAGCTGTGGGTACAGCTGCGAAATTCGGATATCCGGTTATTGTTCGCCCATCCTACGTCCTAGGTGGACGCGCAATGGAAATCGTCTACTCCGATGAAGAATTGCTAAGCTACATGGAATATGCCGTGAAAATCAACCCTGAGCATCCTGTTCTGATCGATCGCTACATGCTTGGTAAAGAGGTAGAGGTTGATGCCATCTGCGATAGAGAAACGGTTCTAATCCCAGGGATTATGGAACACGTTGAACGCGCAGGGGTTCACTCCGGTGACTCCATCGCGGTTTATCCACCGCAATCCGTTTCGGATGAGATTAAACAACAAATTATCGACATTACGACGAAAATCGGCCTTGAGCTGAACGTAGTTGGTCTGGTTAACATCCAATTCGTTATTCATAACGATCAAGTGTATGTGATCGAGGTAAACCCGCGCTCTTCCAGAACCGTGCCTTTCTTGAGCAAAGTAACGAACATCCCGATGGCCAACGTGGCTACACGCGTCATTATGGGACAAAAGCTGGCTGATATGGGCTACCAAGGCGGTTTATGGCCGGAAGACAAGTACGTATCGGTTAAAGTGCCAGTATTCTCCTTCGCTAAGCTGCGCCGTGTAGATACGACGCTCGGACCTGAGATGAAATCGACGGGCGAGGTTATGGGGCGCGATATCAATTTTGCCAAAGCACTCTACAAAGGCTTAATTGGAGCGGGGATGAAAATTCCTGCAGCAGGATCTGTCGTAGTAACGGTAGCTGACAAAGATAAAGAGGAAGCGATTGAAATCTTAAAGGGCTTCTATCGCCTAGGATATAAAATCATTGCAACAGGCGGAACAGCAGCGGCGATTGAACAAGCTGGTCTTCCAGTGACGACTGTGAACAAGCTGAGCGAAGGTTCGCCTAACATTCTGGATCTCATCCGCAGCGGTGATGCACAGTTCGTTGTGAACACACTGACGAAAGGTAAAGAGCCAGAGCGTGACGGCTTCCGCATTCGTCGTGAAGCGGTTGAGAACGGTGTGGTTTGTATGACATCACTTGATACAGTAAGAGCGCTTGTTAATATGCTTGAAGCGATCAACTTCTCCTCACGTGCAATGCCAATTCATGTCTAAAGGAGAGTGACGAACTTGAGTACGCTAACTCGCACAGATGTTACTGGACGCATTATGGTCGCTTTGGATTATGCGAACGCAGAAGGTGCTGAAGGGCTGCTTAAGCAGCTCGAAGGCATCCCTTGCTACGTGAAGGTGGGCATGCAGCTGTTCTATGCTGCGGGTCCCGGCTTCGTCGCGAGTCTGAAGGATCGCGGCTACAAGGTGTTCCTCGATGTGAAGATGCATGACATTCCGAACACGGTCAAAGGCGGCGCGGAAAGCGTGACGCGCCTTGGGGTTGACGTGTTCAATGTCCATGCTGCCGGAGGCAAGCAAATGATGGAAGCCGCCTTGGAGGGTGTCGACAAGGGGCTAGCTGTAGGTGCTTCGCGTCCGATTGTCATCGGCGTGACGCAATTAACCAGCACCAGTGTACAGGTGCTGAATGACGAGATCGGCCTGACCGGTACGGTTGAGCAGGCCGTCATTCGCTATGCCCGCTTGGCGCATGCTGCGGGGCTGCAGGGGGTCGTCGCGTCACCGCTTGAGGTGACCGCGATTAAGGCGGTGTGCGGTGACGGTTTCGTCACCGTGACACCAGGCATTCGCCCTGCGGGAGCCGACGTGGGCGACCAGTCGCGCATTATGACGCCGGCTGAGGCATTCGCGCAGGGAACGGATTACGTCGTGATCGGTCGACCGATCACAGGAGCAGCGGATCCAAGAGCAGCAATTGAAGCGATTATCGATTCAATCGTGTAGCATGCTTTGTCTAACAACGGAAGGAACGGTGGAAGTAACATGAGTCAACTCGAAACAATCGCGCAGCATATTGCAGCGTCATTATTAGATATCGAAGCGGTAGCACTTCGACCGCAACAGCCTTTTACATGGACTTCTGGCCTCAAATCGCCAATCTATTGTGACAATCGTCTGACGATGTCACACCCAGCTATTCGCGAATCGATCGCTGACGGCTTCGCAGCTTTGATCCAAGAGAAATTCCCGGATGCTGAGGTTGTAGCTGGTACGGCAACAGCGGGCATTCCTCATGCCGCTTGGGTTGCTCAGAAGCTAGGTCTCCCGATGATCTACATTCGTGATAAAGCCAAAGGACATGGCAAAGAGAACTTGATTGAAGGCACTGTGAAACCGGGACAAAAGGTGATCGTGATTGAGGATCTTATCTCTACGGGTGGCAGTTCTTTGAAAGCAGCTATTGCTGTCAAAGAAGCTGGTGCTGTAGCACTGGGCGTGCTGGCGATTTTCTCCTATCAGTTAGATAAAGCTACAGAAGCATTCCAAGCTGCTGATATGCCACTATATACACTTTCCAACTACTCTACACTGCTTGAAGTGGCTCTAGAGAAGGGGAAAATCAAACAAGAGGACATGGAGCTCCTTCGTTCTTGGAGATCGAATCCTGCTGCGTTTGGTATGTAGGTCAGTTCTGACTGCGATTTGCGGCGGAGACGCTTTGAAGCAAGCCAACATCCGCATATAAGTTCATAACGG
The DNA here is from genome assembly GCF_030817215.1 of Paenibacillus sp. V4I3. GTDB lineage: Bacteria > Bacillota > Bacilli > Paenibacillales > NBRC-103111 > Paenibacillus_E. Next base: position 5,787,648 of record NZ_JAUSZA010000001.1, on the reverse strand, counting down.
AAGAAGCTCTACCTTTACGAAAAGGAGAGCTTCTTTTTTTATTTGCTGAGGTTATCCTTGAGTCAGTAGTTGAATGAATGTTTGTAAGGGCTGAGACATCCATTTTTTGGGGTGAAGCAGCAGTTGAAGGTCTAATTTTAAGTCCGAATGTGAAAAAGGAAGATGAGCTAGTTTCCCTAGTTCCAGTTCGTTCTGTACAGCAATTTGGGGCAGCAGGGCGATACCAAGCCCATTCATGACACAGTGTTTAATTGTTTCTAAATTACCGAGCTCAAATCCAATTTGAAGCGGGACAGCATGATCTTTTAGTAACTTTTCAAACATACCTCGATAGATGCAGCCCTCTTCAGTTACGATAAATTCGGCTTGCTGAAAATCGGTTAGTTGTATTTGTGTTTGTTTCGTTAAAGGATGCTCAAGCGGTGCCACCAAAACTAAAGGTTCTTCTCTGACCTTTGTACAAGTAAGTGTGGTATCTGCTGGATAACGATCTAGTAGGAGTCCAATGTCATAGTCCCCATCTCTTACTTTAGTAATGAGGGAAGCTTCACTGTCAGGAAAGAGCTGGATATTCAGTCCAGGAAATTGTTGTTTCAGCACATGTAAATAGGGTGGTAAATAGTAAGCAGCAAGTGAGTTAATCGTACCGATCGTCAGTGTTCCGCTGACTTCGCTTGTTAAGTATCATTTCTTTGGATTGATCGTAGAGGTCAAGCATCTGCAAGACTAGCTTTAGCAAACTTTCTCCGGGTGCTGTTAATCGAAGCTGACGTCCGTATCTTTCGAAAAGGGGTACGCCATACTCTCGTTCCAACTTCTGAATTTGCATCGTAATACTCGATTGCGCATAGCCCAATTCTTCAGCAGCTCGTGTAAAGCTCTTTCTCCGTGCAACCTCCCGAAAGGTTCGGAAATAGGTTAAATCCATGGGAACCCCTCGCTTTAATATCAAAAATTTTGATGAGTCTTATCATTTATTATAGCTAACTGTGATCCAATGATCCATGCTAAAGTGAATGTACAAATGAAATAGGACTGGGAGATGATTGGGATGTTAAGAGAGAAAGACTTACAGGGGATCTATGTACCCATAATTACACCATTTGATGAGGAATATGAGGTGGATGCTGCCTCTTTTTATAATCTAGCTTACAATTTATTTCAAGATGAGGTAGACGGACTAGTCGTCAATGGAACGACAGGGGAATCGCCGACGATTACAAATGAAGAGATGTCGATCTTGTTCGCTACGGCACAAGCAGCTCGCGAGGCTGCGCAAGTAGATGTTCCGCTCATTGTAGGTACAGGAACGAATGATACGTTGTCCACGGTGAAAAAGACGGAGGCTGCCGGGAAATTAGGATCTGATGCCGTTCTAGTCGTTGTGCCTTACTATAATAGGCCGAGTCAACAAGGGATTATTGAACATTTTCGCCGGGCAGCCAGCGTTGGTGTGCCTGTCATTTTATATGAAATACCGCATCGCACGGGCGTGACGTTGGAACTTGATACCGTGCGTACGATACTTGAACTCGATGGTGTTATAGGTATGAAAGACAGTACGCCGAACACCCGATTGGTGTCTGAGCTTACTCGTCTAGGCTCGAAGCCCGTCTTGTGTGGGGAAGATTCACTGCTATTTGAGGCGCTTAGCTCCGGTGCTAAAGGGGTTATGAGCGCGTCAGCGAACGTAATGACTGAGCGTTTTGTATCGTTTTATCAGCATTTTGCAGCTGGTCAACACGAGATGAGCAAACAACTATTCGATGAGCTGCAACCACTCATTCGATTGCTTTTCGAAGAGCCCAATCCAGCGCCTCTCAAATGGCTGCTTGAGCAGCAAGGTGTCATTGAATCCGGAGCACTTCGATTACCGCTGCTTTCCGTGACAAAAGGCTTACAAGAGAAGTTAGCCTATTATTTGCAAAAATGAGAGGGAGAGATTGATGAATCGGACTAGGGTATTTACAGGCTCACCTTGGGAACCTGTTGTAGGCTATTGCCGTGCGATTCGGGTGGGGGACCGGATCGAGGTTGCAGGCACAACAGCAATGAAGGATGGCGAGGTCGTTGGCATAGGTAATCCGTATGAGCAAGCGCGATTCGTCCTCCAGACGATCGAGCAGGCGCTGCAAGAAATCGGGGGTCAAATGTCAGATGTGATTCGAACGCGAATGTATGTAACGGATATTTCGTTATGGCAGGAATTCGGCCGGGCACATGGGGAGTATTTCCGTGACGTGCAGCCCGTGGCAACGATGGTTGAAGTGAAGGCTTTAATAGATCCTCTGTTGTTGATAGAGATTGAGGTTGAAGCCCTGTTGATCGATGAAACTGAGAAAGGCTTTGAGGTAAGGCAAGGCATTTAATTGTAAAAAAAGCGCTTGTCCTCTTAGAAGGCGATTTGAAATCGCGGGCATAAGGGGAAAGCGCTTTTTGTTTACATATTATCCTACACGTTTACCAAGAATGATGAGGTCGCGTTCGATTCCGTCAAGTTCAGCAACGCCAGGCAGATGTGCCCAGTTAGCGAATCCGAATTTACGGAAAAGGTGGAGGCTTGGATCGTTATGACCGAATATGAAGCCGAGCAACGTCTTCAGTCCTAGCCTTGGACTAGCGTCTATCGCATGCTCCATCAGATAACGACCAATGCCTTGGCCGCGAAAAGCTTCATCGACATAAATGCTGACTTCCGCTGTAGCGTTATAGGCAGGTCGGCCATAAAAGGACTGAAAGCTGAGCCATCCACAGATGCCGCTGCCGTTTTCCAATACCCATAAAGGGCGGAAATCAGCAGAGTGCTCATAGAACCAGCCTTCGCGACTGGCTGTGGTCACGGGCTCTGTATCTGCTGTAACCATGCGTCCTTCAATGGTAGAATTATAAATTCGTACAATGTCTGCTAAGTCTTCCAAGCTCGCATTGCGGATCGTTAGGGGATTCGTACTCATGTTTTGGCTCATTCCTTTCAGTGGTTATTCATTCATTGCGGCAAGTTTCAGCCAAAAACGGCTGATGGTCTCTGTTCCTTTGTCCCAATTGACCAAATGGAAATGCTCATTCGGCGCATGCAGATTTTCACCTGGCAATCCAAAACCAAGCAGTACTACGGGTGCGTCTAACACACGTCCTAACACTTCAACAATAGGGATAGAGCCTCCGCTTCTTGTATATACAGGCCATACGCCATAGGTATCCTCATAAGCTTCCGCAGCTGCTACCATTACTGGCTCGTCAATTGGCGTGATAAATGGGTTTCCGCGCAGCTGGCGGTCGAGGGTCACTTTTACGCCAGGCATGGAGAGGGCACGGATATGATTTTCAACTGCATCCATGATTTCCTCGGGAACTTGTGCGGCAACGAGACGGCAAGCTATTTTAGCGCTGGCACGGTTAGGAATGATTGGTTTAATACCTTCACCCTGAAAGCCGCCGCTTACGGATGTGATTTCCAAGGTCGGTCTGGAAGTCGTTTGTTCATAGAACGAGAACCCATTTTCCCCATATAACGTTTCAACATGTAAGTCCGATCGAACCTTATTCGCGTCAGGTTCTACTTGTTTAAAGGCTTCACGCTCTTTGTCCGAGAGCTCAATGACTCGATCATAAAAGCCTTCCACCGCTACACGACCATTCTCATCATGGAAGGAACTCAGCAGCTTCGATAAAGCGTGAATCGGGTTCTGAACCGCTCCGCCAAACAGACCAGAATGAAGGTCACTATTTGCGCCATCAATCGTAATTTCGAACCCAGCTAGCCCGCGAAGACCATACATAAGTGCAGGTTTTCCTGGCCCTTGCATTTGAGTATCGGAAAGAACAATGGTATCGGCTTGTAATTTATCTTTATATTTTTCCACGAATGCCGGCAGGTGCTTACTCGCAATCTCTTCCTCACCCTCAATACAAAACTTCACATTAACAGGTAGACTGCCGTGCGTTCTTAAAAAAGCCTCAATCACTTTGGCGTAAAGCAGCAGTTGACCTTTATCATCCGTGCTTCCGCGGCCAAATAGTTTGCCATCTTGAATCACAGGCTCAAATGGAGGGGTGTTCCACAGCTCTAATGGCTCGGCCGGTTGAACATCATAGTGTCCGTATACAAGTACAGTTGGCTTACCCGGAGCATGCAACCAATCTGCATAGACAACGGGATGTCCCCCAGTAGCCATAATTTCAATGTTCTCAAGACCGGCTTGTTTCAAAGACTGAGCGGTCCATTCTGCACAGCGAATCATGTCTGGTTGATGCTCGGCGACAGCACTAATACTTGGAATCCGCAAAAACTGCATTAATTCCTCTATGTGTTGATCCCTTTGCTCATTCAAATAGGTTTTGATCGTTTCAATCATGTTTGATTTCTCCTTCTTTGTAAGCCATTTAGATTGTTGCTTCTTTTAAGTTCCCCAAATGCAAGTAAATTCCTGCAAATAAGTGATGCAGACACACATTTTATAAGAGAGTTGCACGAAGTAAATAGAAGTGGGTATTATTGTATAGGTAAATCCTGCTATTTAAAAGGGGTAAAGTTAATGAAACTATTGGTTAAGACTGAACGAATGTCTTTAGTTATATTGGATCGTTCTTCCGTAGATCTGGTTCTGGATTATGTGATTCGTAATCGAACGTTTCTCGAACCGTGGGAATTAGAACGTACTGATACGTATTTCATGAAGGATTATCAAGCTGAGCAGTTGGAACAAGAAGGAATCAAGATCGAGGAAGGTCAGATGTTTAAGGTATGGATGCTATTTGAAGAACGAATTGTAGGGTCAATCGCTCTTAGTAATATCGTCAGAGGTGCATTTCAATCTTGCCATTTGGGCTACCGAATGGACGGGAAGCTTCTTAATCGGGGTCTCATGACAGAGGGACTGAAAGCGATCATTGCCTACGCTTTTGACGAAATGAACCTTCACCGCATTGAAGCCAATATCATGCCTAGAAACGTGGCGTCCCTGAAGGTCGTAGAAAAGTTGGGCTTTTATGAGGAGGGCTTGGCGCTCAAATATTTACAAATTCATGGTGTTTGGGAGGACCATATTCATATGGTACTGCGCAATACAGCAATGGAATAAAAATCAGGGAAATCGTAGAGAAATGTCGAAAAATGTAATAAAAATTAGCCATATCATATTGCTATCAAGTCCTTACTCTAATAGAATAAAGTATTGAGCATGTACTAATACATAACATATTTACTAGGGGGACTTTACGTTGAATGATTTTGAATCGGTTGTAAAATCTAGACGATCTGCAAGCAAATTCACGCAAGGGATCGATATTTCACAAAAAGAATTAGAGCAAATTTTTTCCCTTGTTAAGTTTGCCCCATCCGCTTATAACTTACAGCATGCTAATTATGTTGTTGTCACAGACCCTTTGATGAAACAGAAGGTGTATGATGCGTCTTATAAGCAGTACAAAATTCAGAGCTCGTCCGCAGTTATTGTGGTCCTTGGCGATTTGGAAGCATATAAGGATTCTGCTAGAATAAATGAAGGACTTTTCCATTTGGGATTCTTTAGTAAACAAGAATTAGATTCCGAAGTAGAGCAAGTGACACATTTCTATGAAGAACGGGGAGAGCCGTTCAAGCGAGATGAAGCGATTCGGAATGCAAGTCTTTCAGCCATGTTATTTATGCTCACGGCGAAAGAGCAAGGTTGGGATACTTGTCCGATGATCGGTTTTGAGGCAGACAAGCTCATTGAGGCTCTTCAATTAGAGGAGCGTTTTGTTCCAGTTATGTTAATTACGATTGGGAAAGAAGACACGTCCAGCCAGCGGCCGCGCGGTTATCGTAAACCGATTGGTGAGTTTGTGAAATATGTTTAATACATAAATAGAGACCGTTTATTGCTGAAGGTGGCGATGAGCGGTCTTTTTCTATTTGGGTGGTGATGTACAAGCTTAAGAAAAATTTTATTTTTAACCCCATTTCTTTTTCATTAGTTTTCTTTATCCTAGGATTGAATGAATGGTTAGGAGGAACTAAGGATGAAGAAGTGGTTTTTTTGGCTTGTTATACTTATACTGCTCGGCTATGGCGCTGCTCAACACAAACTGAAAGTCGTTAACGAGAAACCACCGGAAGAAAACAATCAAGCTCAAGAGGTGACTCCTCAAATGAACGAGATTAAAGTAACAAAAGATCAGATTTATAAAGGTAATTTGTTATTGGTCAATAAGGACCATCCTGTACCTACCGGTGGTGAAGAGTCCGAAGCGGTGAATCTGTTTAAGCATAAGGAATTGGTGAATGGATTCATTGTGATGGATAATACGATTCGGTTGTCGCCGAGCTTGGTGCAAAAATTCTCAAAAATGATTGGGGCCGCAGCAAATGATGGGGTTAATCGATTTTTAATCAGCAGCGGTTATCGGGACAATAAAGAACAAAACCAGCTCTATAAACAAATGGGTGCTGATTATGCGTTACCAGCAGGCTATAGCGAACATAATTTAGGTTTATCGCTTGATATTGGATCTACGCAAGCGGAGATGAGTCAAGCACCTGAAGGGAAGTGGCTGAAAAAAAACGCATGGAGATACGGGTTTATCTTGCGTTATCCGGCTGACAAAACTGCCATCACAGGTATTCAATCTGAACCCTGGCATTTTCGCTATGTTGGTTTGCCGCATAGCTCAATTATGCAGGAAAAGAATTTTGTCCTGGAAGAATACTTGGATTTCTTGAAAGAAAAGAAGACCATTACGACTATTGTAGATCACCAAACCTATCAAATCTCTTATTATCCTGTCTCCAAAAACACAACTATCCTTGTGCCAGCAAATGGTCGCTATCAGATATCAGGCAACAATATGGACGGTATCATTGTGACCATGTATCCATGATCAGGGCTTATGAGTCTCAAGAAGGTGGGAATGGCGTATGAAACATAAAATAATGTTGAAAGATATTACAATTCAAGTGCTGTTTACCCTCTATGTGTACACTTTATTCAAAATTATTCTATTTAAGTTCAGCTCAATCGACATGACATTTCTCTGGCATCAGCTTAAGATAAGTCTGGGGAACACGGATCATATGAGCAGGCAGATTCAAAAAGGTAATCTGATTCCCTTTAAAGAAATATCCAGAACCATTCATGATATCTCGAGTCATGGTCTAATTAACCTGGTTGGGAATTTTGCGATATTCATGCCGTACGGAATTCTTCTTGGTTTAATGTTAAGAAACAAAAAAGTATCATGGATAGACGCGTTCATTTTTTCATTAGGTTTAAGTCTAATCTTGGAATTAGCGCAGGCTTTTTTCTCTATTGGACGTTATGATGTAGATGATCTCATACTAAATTCAAGCGGGGGCTTGATCGGTTTCATTATTTTTAAATTATTCGCTATGTTAGTTTCTACAGTTTCTACATCAAGTGCTAACCAAGCAAGAGGTAGCTCCATCTGATACAATAAAAACAATATTAAGGTCATACAGGGGTGGAACGAATGAAGTCGATCACAATTCTGATAGCGGATGATGAGGCGGAAATCGCTGATCTGATTGAGTTGTATTTAGAAAAAGAGGGTTACCGCTGCGTGAAAGTAGCTAATGGGCAGGAAGCTATTTCAGCTATTCAAACCTATTCCATTGATTTGGCGATTTTAGATATTATGATGCCTATACTGAATGGCTATGAAGCAACAAGGCGAATTCGAGCTCAGTATCATTTGCCTATCATTTTTTTAAGCGCCAAAACGACGGACCTTGATAAGATTACAGGACTGGTAAGCGGAGCGGATGATTATGTAACCAAACCGTTCAACCCGATGGAATTGGTTGCTCGCGTGAATGCTCAGCTGAGGCGTTCCACACAGTTTAATCAACCAAAGCAAGCGGGCAAGCTTACTTTGGAGGCAGGCGGACTGGTCATCTATCCCGAAGAACGAACCGTATTCGTTTATGGCAAGCCTATTGAACTAACTCCAAAAGAGTTTGATATTTTGTATCTGTTAGCCAGTAGTCCTAAGAAAGTTTATAGCGCGGAAAATATCTTTCAACAGGTCTGGGGCGATGCTTATTATGAAGGCAGCAATACGGTCATGGTACATATTCGTACCTTACGTAAAAAGCTTGGAGAAGACGATCATAAAAATAAACTGATTAAAACAGTTTGGGGGGTGGGATATACATTCAATGGCTGAAATGATCCGAAGCTTTCGATTTAAAATGATTCAGTACTTTGGTTTAAGCATGTTTTTTTCCGCTGCTATTACCTATATGCTCTATAAAGCTCTCCAACTCTTTTATTATTCGACAAAGATGGAAAATCCATTAACTAAAGTACGTTATTTTATTAGAGATATTGGGGATATTAACTTCTTTTTGCTTATTTTCATTCCTCTCTCGATTTTGTTTTTCTTTCTCCTCACCAAAAGATATGCGGCTTATTTTCATGAAATATCCAGCGGAATTAATCAGCTTGCGAATGGCGACTTTAACAGTCGTATACGTATTCCATCCAATGATGAGTTCGGGGATATTGCGAGAGACATCAATCTGGCAAGCGAAAAATTGCAGCAAGCATTGGAGAGAGGGGACTTTGCAGAAAACAGTAAGGAACAATTGGTCTTGAATTTGGCTCATGATTTGCGTACGCCGCTGACTTCCGTTTTAGGTTATTTGGATTTCATTCTTCAGAACGGTCAATTGACTGCAGAACAAATCAAGCACTATACGAGCATTGCTTTTACCAAGTCTCAACGTTTAGAAAAGCTCATTGACGAACTATTCGAAATCACTCGAATGAACTATGGAAAGCTTACCATTGAAAAAAAACCAATCGAAATAAGCGAGCTTCTCATTCAATTAAACGAGGAATTATACCCTGTTTTTGAGAAAAATAACGTAACAACTCGATTGAATGTGACTCCATACTTGACTGTTTGGGGTGACGGTGAGCTGTTGGCACGTGTATTTGAAAATCTGCTGACGAATGCCATTCGATATGGAAAAGATGGCCAGTTTATTGATATTAATTGCCATATTGAAGCAGAAGATGTGGCAATTCAAGTGGTCAATTATGGGGATTGTATTCCCCCGGAAGAGCTGCCGCATATCTTCGATATGTTTTTTACCGGCGATAAAGCGCGAACTCATCGCGAGGGGAGCACTGGCCTTGGTTTGTCCATTGCGAAGAATATTGTAGAGCAGCATCAAGGTACAATTACAGCCCAAAGCAGTTTAATTCGTACGCTTTTTGAAGTCCGTTTCCCGCAAGAAATGGCATCCGAAGGACTCGGTTAACTATTGTGCCGATCATTTAATGAAAAATTTATGTTTACCCTACTTCTTCTTTTAACAGTTTCCCCTATTCTATATGTATGAATGGAAGGAGGAAACTGAGAATGAAGAAGTGGGGTTTTTGAGATTTCCGGAAATAATGTAGATGGGGTGATTGGTATGTATAAAAATAGGCAATTCGTTGTATGGATGTATTTTCCATTTCATAGTATATTTTAATAGATTCATACAAACGGGATTATCGCTTAAAAGCTTTCAGCAAATTTTCAGTTTCATGAAACCTTTTGGAAAGATGTGCCGTCTATTTTATCATACATACAGTTTGGAAATGAAAGGAAGACATACCAAATGGCAAGCTGGTTTCGTAAAAGAAGCGCAATTGACGCTTTGGCTATCGATGAGGAGCCGCAGTCTGATGAACATTCCTCTCGTCTCAGCCTACTACATTCACCGTTATTAACGGTTAGTGGTGTGCACCGCTCCTTTCAAGTTGGAGGCCAGAAGTTAGAGGTACTGAAAGGAATTGAGATGGAGCTCAAACCGCTGCAGCTTGTCATGCTCAAAGGCCGATCCGGCTCTGGGAAAACAACGCTGCTTAATTTAATTGGGGGGCTCGATCAGCCGAATGAGGGGGAGATTTTGTTTCAAAAGCATGCCTTTCATCTCAGCAGTGACGATGAACGGACGTTGATACGTCGCAAGGAAATTGGTTTTATCTTTCAATCCTATGCGTTAATGCCCTTGTTGTCTGCTTGGGAAAATGTGGAGCTAGCGCTGCGAATGGCGGGGATTCCGCGTTCCCAGTGGAAAGAGCGAGTGAAGCATTGCCTGGAACTCGTTGGGCTTGGCAAGCGGATGCACCATCGTCCTTATGAGCTTTCCGGTGGTGAGCAGCAGCGTGTCGCGATTGCAAAGGCGATTGCGCATCGGCCTTCCCTTATTTTGGCGGATGAGCCTACTGCTGAGCTAGATTCTCAGATGGGTGCGCAGATTATGTCCGTTTTCCGCAGCATCATGAAAGCAGAGCAAGTCACGATATGTATGACAACACATGACCCTACAATTTTGGAGGTTGCCGATCATGTTTACGAAATGGTGGACGGAAGATTCGTCACGTAATTGGACGATGAAGCCTTTAGCTGCACTGCTTGTATGTTCGACATTACTATTTGCTTCTGGGTGTTCGCTTTTGCCTCAGGAGCAGGAAGAAGAATCGCTTCCGACGATTAATCCACCTAAACTTTCCAAAAAGCCTGAATATACGGTGAAAACGGAAACCCTTGAAACGAAAGTGAGAGGGAGTGGGCGCTTAATGGCTTTGCAAGAAGAGAAATTGTTTTTCTCCGAAGATATGTCCGCCAAACGGATCAGTGCCATTCTTGTGAAGAATGGGGATTCCGTCGAAAAAGGGCAGCAGATCGCGGAGCTTGACGTATCGGATATGGCGAGCGATTTGAAGCGAAAGAAGCTTCAAACACGTAAGGATGAGCTTACGATGATCGAAACACTACGTAAAGCGGATGAAATGTCGCCTGAGCAAATCGAGCAGGCAAAGATTGATTTTGAGTTGAAGCGTGAAGAACTGACCAAGCTTGAAACACAAGTTGGCAAAGCGCAGTTGCTCGCTCCGTTCAGCGGAACCATCGTCACAGTAACAGCCAAGAAAGGCGATACTGTGAAGACCGGAGAATCCGTTGCGACTCTCGCCGATTTGAATGAGCTAACTGTGGCCGCTAGTATTAGTGCAGATGATGCGAAGAAAGTAGCCATTGGCATGGACGTGCAGGTGGATATTAATTCGGCCGGCCAGCACAAAGGGAAAGTGAAGCAGCTTCCGAACCCGCAAGCTGGGAACAACAATAATAACGGCGGGTTTCCTGGTCAAGGACAACAAGGTGAGCAGGATACGATCGATAATTATTTGGTCGTTCAGCTTAGTGAGTTTCCGAAAGGGCTGAATCGAGGAACACCGCTCAGTGTCACGATTATTACACAAAGAAAAGAAAACGCCACGACGATCCCTCAGGCTGCACTTCGCTCGTACTCGGGTCGGAATTATGTCCAAGTCATTGATAATCAAGGAAATAAGAAGGAAGTGGACGTGGAAATCGGTCAGCAGACGTCAACGGATGTGGAGATTGTAAAAGGTCTCACAGCTGGACAGAAAGTAGTGGGTCGCTAATGTCCATGCCGATGCTGCGGTTTTTATTTCGGAAAATGTGGAATACCCGCTGGCTAACGCTCAGCACCTTGCTTGGACTAGTGATGGCTGTTGCTTTCACCACGAGCATTCCGATGTATGCCGATGGGTCGCTGAAGCGAGTTGTCGCCAAATCGTTAGAAGAAAAGAGCGAGGGACTTCCAGCAGGCTCACTGCTCATGCGCTATCAAGCTGTTGGGACAGAACGTGCAGGGTTGGAAGAACTCAAAGACGTCAATGTGTATATACAAGATGAAATTCCGAAAGATGTTGGTTTCCCATTACAGACCTATGCAAGAAGCTATACCATCAAAGGAGCGCAGCTAACTCCCACAGATGGGACAAAAGCAGACCCAAGTAAACGTCGACAAATGACACTAACGACGTTAAGCGGACTAACCGATCAGGTTGAATGGTCAATCGGCCAGATGGCTTCTGGGCAAGTGCAGAATGGCATATTGGAAGCTGTGGTCTTAGAAGAAGCTTTGTTTCGAAACGATCTGCATGTCGGGGACGTATTCAGTTATTCGGTTGCAGGTAGCGGCGGCAGTCAATTGTTAAAAGTGAAGATCGTTGGTTCCTTCAAACCTAAAAATGAAACGAGTCCTTATTGGTTTCAAGGCTTAGAAGGGTTAGTAAACGCACTTATTATTCATGATGATGTTTTCATGAAGACCTTGTTGACGGAGAAGAAGATTCCGCTTCAACTCGCCAATTGGTATTATGCATTCGATCTGCGGAACATCCAAACCAGTCAATTATCGCCACTTGAGAACCGTTTGGAGCGTCTGGATATCAATTTGTTCCAAAAACTCAAGAATACAAAGGTAGATGTTTCGTTTAAGCCAATTCTTTCTGAATTTAAAGCCCAAAGCTTACAGATGCAGATTTTATTATTCACATTAGCGGCCCCGATGATTGCGATGGTTTTCTATTACATTGTGATGAATGCCAGACAATCGCTTGATCGACAGCGTGGTGTGATTGCCATCTTGCGAAGCCGTGGAGGCAGTACGAAGCAAATTGTAGGCATATACTTTCTGGAAGGTTTATTGCTTGGGGCGATTGCGCTGTTGATTGGACCCTTCATGGGCTGGTTCATGGCGAAAAGTATCGGCTCTTCCAGTGGATTTCTAACGTTCGTTGATCGTAAATCGATTCCTGTTAGCTTTACAAATGAGGCGATGCTCTACGGCGGACTCGCTGTTCTGATTGCAATTCTTGCCAGTGTGATTCCAGCTGTCCTTTTCGCAAGATCTTCGATCGTCAATTATAAGCAGCAGCTCGCAAGGTCAGACCGTTCGCCACTATGGCAGCGGTGGTTCATCGATATTGTATTGTTAGGACTTGTTGGCTACGGCTTCTACTTGTTTGATCAACGCCAAGTATTATCCGTACAAACAGGGCTAACGACCGATCAACTACAGGTGCATCCGCTGTTGTTTTTCGTTCCAGCACTTTCGATCTTCGCGCTAGGACTTTTCTTTCTTCGCATCTTTCCATGGCTGCTGCGATTGTTCGGCTGGCTTGGACGGAAATTCCTGCCCGTGCCGCTATTTTTGACGCTTGTTCAGCTTTCCCGCTCAGCCAAAGCCTACTACCCGCTCATGCTGCTGCTCATTCTTACGCTCGGCCTCGGTGTGTACAATTCTTCGGCTGCACGAACGATTGATCTGAACTCGACGGAGCGGATCTTGTATCAATACGGTACCGATGTTGTGCTGCAAACCGTATGGGAAGGTTTCTCGGACGACCTGCCGAAAGATCCGAACGCAGGGAAAAGCGGCGGCGGAGCTCCGGGAGGCGGGACATCTGGTGCCGGAGGTAATAACGGTGGCAGCGGCAGCGGTGGCTCCGGTGCGGGTGGAGGCCAAGGTCAAGGTGGCCCGAAACCTGGAGAGGAGACACCCTCCATGATTCGTTACGTCGAACCGCCTTTCCAAATGTTCCGTGATCTAGAGGGCGTTCAGGCTGCAGCCAGAGTTTTGCAGATGAAAGGAAACGTCGTTGTTTCTGGTAAATCAACCGGCCAGGGAATGATCATGGGGATCGATAATGCCGATTTTGCTAAAGTAGCGTGGTTCCGGCCCGATTTATTCCCAGCACATCCGAATCAATACCTGAATTTACTAGGAAGCTATGAGCAAGCTGTCATCATACCTGCGAATTATGCAAGCAAATATGCGCTTAAAGCGGGAGACCTGCTTTCGATTACCATTGGGCAGCAGCCCGTGGAATTCGTGATTGTTGGTATCCTGCCGTATTGGCCGAGTCAATATCCGGATCAGACACCATTTTTCATTGCAAATTTGGATTATATATACGATCAGGCACCTATTACTCCTTATGAAGTATGGCTCAAAATGAAACCGGACGCTAAAGTTGCACCGATTGTTACAGCCTTGCAGGCCAAAGGGATTGAGCTAGCTTCCGTGAAGGATGTTCGTAACGAGCTCATTATTCAGAAGAAGCTTCCAGCAAGAGGCGGCGTCTTTGGTATTCTTAGCCTGGGCTTTCTTGTCTCTGTGATCGTGTCCTTAATCGGTTATATGCTGTATTGGTTCTTTAATTTATCTAGCAGAGTTGTACAGTTTGGGGTGCTTCGCGCCATGGGGCTTTCCCGCAGACAATTGACCGGTATGCTGCTCCTCGAGCAAGGATTTACGGCTGGATTGTCCATCGCGCTTGGCATCGGAATTGGTAAATTAACGAGTTATTTCTTCCTGCCTTTCCTTCAAACTTCCCAGAATGTGAAGACGCAGGTGCCGCCGTTCCGAGTTGTTTTCGATTCCAAAGACACCTATCAGCTATATTTCGTAGTTGCTTTCATGATGATAACAGGGGCGCTGCTGCTGTTCTTACACATTAGAAGGCTGCGCGTTCATCAAGCTGTGAAGCTGGGAGAGGAGAAATAGCGTGATTACTTGCGAGGGCTTAGTCAAAATTTATAAAACAGACGAGATTGAAGTTGTCGCTTTGCAAGGGCTAAACATTCAGATCGATGCCGGCGAGCTTATGGCCATTATTGGGAATAGCGGAAGCGGCAAGTCCACATTGCTGAACATATTAGGAGGGCTTGATCGCCCTTCTGCAGGTCAAGTGAAAGTCGGCGATTGGGATTTACTGAAGATTACCGATAAGCAGCTCGTTGATTACAAACGACATACAGTTGGCTTTATCTGGCAAAATAATGCGCGAAATCTCGTCTCTTACCTGACTGCGCTCGAGAACGTAGAAATGCCAATGATGCTCAGCGGGAACTATGACCCTGCCTACGCGAAACAACTGCTTGAATGGGTGGGCCTCAGCCACCGCTTGAACAACAAGCTGCAAGAACTATCCGGTGGTGAACAGCAGCGCGTGGCGATTGCGATTTCGCTTGCAAACCGTCCGCGTTTACTGCTTGCGGATGAACCGACGGGGTCGGTGGATACGAAGACGGCGGATATGATCCTTTCTATTTTCCAACGGCTGAATAAGGAATTAGGTGTGACGATTGTCATTGTTACCCACGATATGTCCATGGCAGGCAAAGTAGGGCGAGTCGTTGCCATTCGAGATGGCATGACAAGTTCGGAGTTTATTGCCCGCAATCCTTCGATTTCGGCACTTGATGGAACGTCGGCAGGGCTCACGGGTGAAGACCATGAGGAGTATGTGGTACTAGACCGCGCGGGACGATTGCAGGTTCCGAAGGCTTATTTGAACGCTCTGCAGATTGACGGTAAAGCTACGATGGAGTTTGACGGCGAGAAAATTATGATTAAAGCACCGAAAGATTTATCTACGAGTGAAGATATCGAACGAATTGAATCAAATTCACAAACCGTTGGAGGAAAATCAAAATGAAAATGATCTCGCGTAAAATGCTTGCTACAACCCTAACACTGGCTATGGTAGCCCCACTAGCTGTTGCTTGTACCAAAGGGGAAAAAACCGATGATAAACAAGAGCGCGTGCTTAAGATCGCGACTTCTATGATGTACGGAGGTGAAGACGAGTATTTCAGACAGCAATTCACCGAAATATTTGAATTCGCCAATCCCAATATCAAGATTGAATTGATTCCAACGATGGATGAAAAGTACCGTTATGGCAACATTCAGCCTGGAGAGAAAATGCCCGATCCTATGGAAAAGCTGAAGGAAGTGATGCAGGGTGATAATCCGCCGGATGTGGTTATGCTTGGATATGAACAGCTGCCGGATATGATTGAAAGCAACATGCTCACACAGCTGGATCAACGAATAACGAAAGATAAATTCGACACCGCAGGAATCGTTCCAGCGGTTATCGATGGCATGAAAAATGCAGGCGGCGGGAAGCTTTACGCACTTGCTCCAACATTCAGCTCCTCGGCACTCATTTATAATAAGAAAATGTTCCAAGATGCGGGTGTCGATTTTCCTAAGGATGGGATGACATGGGATGAGACGTTCGATCTTTCCAAACGCCTTGTTAAAGGCGAAGGGGAGAGCCGCATCAATGGTTTCTCGTTTAATACGCAATCTCAAGGCGGAGATTTGTTCTATGGTATGCAAATGTATACAGCTCCCCTGCAATTGAAAATGTTCGATGATGCCGGTGAGAAAATGACAGTGGATACGGACCAATGGGAAAAGGTTTGGGCAAAAATGGCTCAGATGCAAAAAGAGAATGTGTTCCCAGAGATGATGGATCCGCAGAAGCAAATGAATCGTCAGTATGATCAAAATAATCCTTTTGCGTATGATGATTTCATGTCAGGCCGGTTGGCCATGGCGATAATCAATTATGGTCAAATTCAACAGCTTACGAATGCGAACAAAAATGCAGCCAATTTTAAAGGTTACACACCAATTGAATGGGATGTCGTAACGATTCCTTCCCACCCGGAAGCAAAAGGTGTTGGCGGATCCATCTATATGAATGGTATTATGGGTATAAATGCCAAAGCGCAAAACCCTGATGATGCTTGGAAATTCATAAAGTTCATTAATGGCGAAGATTGGGCAAAATTGAAATCTCACAGTTCCTATAACTTGGTTGCCCGCTCCAAATATTTGAAGCCCAAAGATGGGTTGGAATTTCATATGGAAGCTTTCTACAATGTGACACCAGCTCCAATGGATAATAACATGAAAATTTATCGCAATAATCCTAACATTTATCAGGTACAGGAAATCGGTCGAACGCAGTTTATGAGTGTCCTTCAAGGGAAAACAACAGCTCGCGAAGCGCTCAAGCAATGGCAAACCCAGGGGGATGCGATGCTCAAACAAATGAAGGAAAATCCGAATACGCCTATGAACCCGATGATACAACAGGCTGTACCTGCTGGCTAAGGCAGGCTGGAATTTCTAATAGGATGATATTATGAAGGAGGACGCTCATTACCATGTATATCAAGAAACGCAATAATCGCTTGGCAACGATTGCCTTGTCTGCTGCATTGGCGCTCGGAGCTGTAACGCCCGCTTGGGCGGATAGCAGTCTATCCGCTATTACTGCAACCATTGGTAAGGTTTCCATCACAGGCAGTAGTTACTTTGAATTAAAACAGATCCATGTTTTGCCTGATCAAAGCGGAAAGCTCGCGACATTTACCATTACTATTCACAACGAGGGGAGCAGTGAGCTGCAATTTATTGATTATTGGGTTCGGTTGAAAAGCAAATCTGGCAATCAATTTTCAGCACGCTTGCTGCCCGCAGATAAGGATAAGAACCGGGTTGCTCCCGGTTCAACGACAGATTTAACGTTCTATGCGACTGTTAACACCAGCACGAACCTGCATGATCTCGTTGTCCAATTTATCAAATGGGATTTTAGCCAGTCCAATTTCGAGCGTGTGCTGGGAGAAATCGCAGTACCGGATACCTATACAGATGTAACGCCTTCAGATGGTGCTGCAGCAATTTCTGTAAATGGAACCAACGTGAAAGCTGCAATTAAAAAGTTTGTCAGCAATAAGAATGAAAAATATCACGTTCCCACCGTATATGTGACTTTAGAGAATGCTGGCAATCATACCGTTACGATTCCTGCTTACCTCTTCTCAATTCGCACGAAAGAGGGTCTGCTTTATCCGCTGGAAGCCAAAGGGTTGAAAGATTTGAAGATCAATCCGAAAGAAAGCAAAGAAATTCAGCTATCCGGTTCCATTCCGGTAGCTGTTTCAACGGACGATTGGCAGTTGGCGGTAGCAGAAACAATTCCTGACTTGAAATTGAATGTTTCCGTTGCGAATTTTGGGCTGCCTGCCGTTACGCAGCAAGAAGGAGGCTCTGTAGGTAAGGAGTATTCCTTCACAAGTAAATCCGGTATTTATACAACTCAACTTAATGGACTGCACCGACTGCCTTGGGAAGATCAAGACTTATTAACGGCCGATTTGACACTAAGTAATAAAGGTGAGGAGTCACTTCCGATCCCGAAATTATCAGGGTATTTCCTGCTTGATGGCGCAGTGAAAATTGATGCCAAGCTCATTCAGACAGCTAAAGTAATTGGATTGGGAGCAGGAGCGAGCGTCAATTTGCAAATAGCAGGCAAGGTCCCGTATACGTATGAATTTTCTCAAATTAAATTAGTTCTTCAAGAGAATGAGGGAGAAACGCCGCCGGCGGGTACTGGTACGGGCACTGCTACAGCAACGGATGTGCTGGAGTTTTCCACACAGGCAGAGCTGCAGGCCATCCCTTTCATTGGTATGGGGCAGTCCTATACATCCAATGATATTGGGCGTAAAGCGAAGTATGTAGTTCGAAGTGTATCCACATATGAGGATAAAACGAATATCATGTACTCTGCTATGGTGGAAGCAACCAATTTGGAGAAGCGTTTCACGAATGTATCCAAGTTCGTCGCCAATTTCCGATCATCGGATGGAACGGTTTTCCCGGCAACTATTGCTGAAGTAAAGAACAAGATTAGTCCAACAGGAAAAGCGTTATTAAATGTATGGGCTTCTGTGCCAAAAGGCTACACGACAGCGAATATGAACTTACTTCTTGGAGAAGCAGTGACTGAAGGGAAGCTGTCGGAAGGTGAGAAAGCCGTTGCTGATTCCTATGTGAATCCAGTTTCCTACTGGCTGCCTGATGAGAAGACGAATGTAGCCACAACGCTTAAAAATGTCGAATTATTCCCCTATACTATTACGATTGATAAAATTGGGACATCGATTGATAATAACGTCTTTACTTTAAAATTCAACTACGAATTAACCAAAGAAAAACTGACGGAAATTAATACCGAAGGTCATAACTTGCTGCTGGTTTTTGAAGATGGCGGCGGGATTAAACGATTTGAGAAAAAGTTTGATTTCAAAGACTTTGACGTTATTAACGGAGACTCAACCGCAGATGAAGATACGAAGATGCGTCTTGGCAAGCGGGAGAATTTCAAGATTACAAATCCTGATCCGGGCCTCATTTATAACACCAAATTCTTACAGAAGTATACACTCAGTATTTATGACGAGTTTCAAGGTCAGAGAAAGCTGCTGGCCACACAGAAAGCTGATTGGTTTATCACAACGGACTAATTCATTATTTGGAGCGAGGGCATTCAGCCTTCGCTTTTTTTCATTTAAGTCACATGAAGTCATAGCCGTTTTGCTGCTCATATGACCCAATATATGACTGGAATATGACTTCCCTCACCTGTTTTTATCAAAATGAAGAGCTATAATAAATCCTGACCGAGAAAAAACATAAAATTTTCAATTCTAGTTTATATTTTGTTAAGAAATTCCAAGTATGATGATTGAGTGAGTGAGCACGAAGGATGTAGGTATTAAAGCTGGTGATAGGGGAGAAGTGAGAATGTCCAAGTTAACCGAGTTTTCAATGAAAAATGTGGCAGCGATTTTCATCGTCATACTGCTGTTGGTCGTAGGAGGAACGTATTCTACAACCACACTAAAGGTAGAAAGTATGCCAGATATTACATTTCCGGTCGTCATTATTAGCACTACATACGTAGCACCTCCGAAGGATGTGCTGGATGAAATTACAAAGCCGTTAGAGAAGGCTGTCGCAGGGTTGGATGGACTCAAAACCCTAAGCTCCGGATCACAGGACAATTATTCACAGATTATTTTGGAGTTAGACCAAGATAAAAAGCCTGAAGATGTTAAGAAAGATGTGGAGAGCCTGATCTCCAATGTTAAGCTGCCTCAAGGCTCTGAGAAGCCTAAAGTGTTAACAGCAGGCTTTTCTTCCGAACCGGTCTATTATTTAGCGGTTTACGGTGAGGCAGGAATGAACCAAACCGAGCTGGATAAAGCCTACAAGGATACGATTCTTCCCGGCTTTAATGGGCTCAAAGGGATTGACCATGTTGACTCTGTAGGCAATCAGGATGCTGTACTTACCATTAAGTTGGATGCTCCTGCGATGAATAATTATGGCCTAACGCCGGCAGATGTTTCGGGTTTGATCAAAGCCTCATTGGTATCTAGTCCTGCGGGTACGGTAGATTTCAATGGAAACACGCAGATGGTTCGAGTCAAAGGTGAAATGGATACGATTTACAATTTAGACAATTTGAAAATCACAACGAAAACAGGCGATACGCTTCTTCTCAAACAAATTGCCAAAGTTGAAGCTATCAGCGAGTCCAAGTTCATTGCAAGATTAGATGATCAACCAGCCATCGGTGTACTGCTTTACAAAACGAAAGCAGCGAATGCTGTAGAGTTTGCAGATAGTGCAGATAAGCTTATGACAGACTGGGGACAAACGCTGCCTGGCGTGAAATTCCACAAAATTTACAATTCAGCCAACGATATTAAAGATTCCATCCATGGTATGGTGCAAGAAGGCGGATTAGGCGCAGTGCTTGCCTCATTAATGATCTTGCTCTTCCTGCGTAATATACGTATGACGATCATCGTACTCGTTTCGATTCCTCTTTCGATTCTTGTTACGTTACTAGTCATGGGACCTCTAGGGATTTCCCTTAACATCATGACGTTAGGAGGAATGGCCATTGCAGTCGGGCGGGTCGTGGACGATAGTATCGTCGTTATTGAGAATATCTATAGTCAATTGCAAAGAGCACAAGAACGTAACGAATCTGTTATCAAATTAGCAACGAAACAGGTTTCTAGTGCGATTACTTCCTCTACAATTACAACAGTGGGTGTATTTGGTCCCATCGGATTTGTTAGCGGGGTTGTTGGTGAAGTATTCCGTCCTTTTGCCATTACACTAGTCGTTGCCTTAATGTCATCATTGATCGTTGCATTAACGGTAATCCCGATGCTGGCGAAGCTGATGGTACTTCGAAGCAAGAAGCTTACCAATCACGATGATAATCATGTTGGACCTATGGGTGAGAATTACAAAAAAGCGATCATATGGTCCTTGAATAACCGCATCAAAACATTATTGATGGCTGGTGCTGCCCTTATTCTCTCGATCATCATTACAGTACCTAATTTAGCGGTGGCTTTCATGCCCAATAGTGAAGCCGTTAAACAAGGGGTTATTGAGATTAAAATGCCGCGAGAAACATCCATCGAAATGATGAATGAGAAGGCCAAAGAGCTTGAAAAAGACTTGAAATTACATTTGGACAAAGCCGGCAAACCAGCATTCAAGTACATTGAATCCCTTGTAGGTTACAACCAGAGCAGTGACCGATTTG
Organism: Paenibacillus sp. V4I3; assembly: GCF_030817215.1. Lineage (GTDB taxonomy): Bacteria > Bacillota > Bacilli > Paenibacillales > NBRC-103111 > Paenibacillus_E. Next base: position 5,766,547 of record NZ_JAUSZA010000001.1, on the reverse strand, counting down.
CTTATAGAGCGATGATGTTTTTCGAGCTAACAGCAGAAACCGATGCGACAGAAGGTGTCAAAAAGTATAAGGAAGATATGTTGAAACTGATGCCTCCAGGATCCGATGCGAATATACAATTGTTTACAGGTGGGCCTCCTACCTCAACTGGATCCGATTTCTCCTATTCCCTTAAAGGGGATGACCAGCTTTATCTTAAGCAAGCATCGCAGCTGGTTAAAGATAAAATGAAGGAGTTCCCTGAGCTGAACGACATTAAAGACAGCTTGAGTGATTCCAAAACCGAAGTAGAGATTACGGTAGATCAAAATAAAGCACGCTTGTATGGACTCTCCAGTGCTCAAATTTTACAATCGGTCAACGCATGGATTGCGGAAGAGAAGCTTGGCGATCTTAAATTTAATAACGTCACCTATGCCACCAAAGTTATGTTAAATCCCGCTTACAAAAACTCTGTGGATAAACTGGGTACTTTCTTAATTAAGACTCCTACCGGTCAAACGATTCAGTTAAATGAAGTCGCTCGAGTCAAACAGATTGAAGCACCAAATAGCATTAGTCGTGAAGACCAAGAACAAATCGTCAGTGTAAGAGCGAAAATTGATGCCACGGATAAAGGCGGCGTCAGCAAGAAAATTACGGAAGAGTTAGCTAAGTTAGAACTTCCTTCAGGTGTTACTCGTGAAGTGAAGGGCGTATCCGATGATATTAACAGAAGCTTCATGCAAATGTTTATGGCCATCATCGCTTCCATCTTCATTGTTTACATGGTCATGGTTATTGCCTTTGGAAACGCTAGAGCACCGCTTGCGATTCTGTTTTCACTGCCGCTTGCTGCGATTGGGGGCCTTTTAGGACTCCTAATAACGGGCGAATCGATCAATGTAACATCGCTCATCGGCTTCCTAATGCTGATCGGTATCGTTGTAACAAACGCGATTGTACTCGTAGACCGCGTACAGCAGCTGAGAGAGCAAGATTATTCGATTCGTGACGCACTTATTGAAGCGGGTATTACGAGGTTAAGACCTATTATCATGACGGCAGGTGCTACTATCCTTGCACTGATGCCTTTAGGACTTGGATTATCCAAAGGAACGATCATTTCCAAAGGTTTGGCTGTCGTAGTTATTGGTGGTCTTACGACTTCAACTCTACTAACACTCGTAATTGTGCCTATCATATATGAGATCTTATTTAAGAAAAGAGAAGGCCGCCTCTTCAAGAGAAAAGGAAAGTCGAATTCAATCCAATCGGAGCAAGCAGCATCTGCCCTCCAATAAGCTAAACAAGGGAAAAGGAGAAAACGAATATGAAACGTCAGTTGTTTATGATTAAACAGAGTACCAAATTATTCGGTGTCGTCGCGCTTAGCGCGGCGATAGCCGTAGGATGTTCCGCATCACCAGCAGCAAGCCCAGCAGCAACAACTGCTGCAGCCGAGCAAGGGGTCAAGGTAGTCAAAACGGCCAAGATAGCCAAGCAAAAGATTGGTGAGCCTGTTGAACAAGTCGGTGACGTGGTATCATCCGTACAATTAGATATTGTCGCGAAGTCTGGTGGCGAAGTCATTGAAATCGTGAAGAAACGCGGAGATATTGTAGAGAAGGGCGATGTGCTTTTCCGTTTGGATCCAACGGATGTTCTTATACAGAAGGATTTGAATTCCGTTAATATTAAAGGGGCGCAGGCAGGGCTTACGGAGGCTAAACAGAAGACATCGAACGGCATAGAAGATGCCAAGGATGGTGTTTCTAAGTTGGAGACCGCCGTTACTGATCTAGAGAAAGCCTACAACACGGTTCGCAATGAATATGATCTAGGCACAGCAACGAAATCTCAATTAGAGCAGGCGGAAACGGCGCTTATTAATAGAAAGAAAGATTTAGCAAGCGCACGTAGATCACTGAAAACACTGCAAGAGACGAATTCGCTCGCACAAGTAGAGACTAGTTTAGAATCGGCGCAAGTAAGTGCGAGGAATATTGAGAGGACTCTTAGCAATCTTGAGGTAAAAGCGCCAGCTTCCGGCGTGTTAACAGATCTCAACGTGACTGTCGGCCAAACGTTAGCGCCTGGCGGCCGCGTAGGGGAAGTTCAACAGACGAATCCGGTCAAAATCAAAGCCCAGCTTACCGAAGCATCGGCTAACCTTGTTAGAGGCAAGAGCGAATTGACTTTCTACATACCTGGGGTAACGACGAAAGCTGGAGCCAAAGTGATTTACTTATCGGATGTAATTAACGGGCAATCCAAAGCTTATGATCTGGAATTGGAGGTTCCGAATCCGGATGGCAATCTGAAACCAGGCTCCAAGGCACAAGTGGAACTTACTAAAGATGATGAACAAAATGTACCTGTCGTTCCAAGTCTTAGCATCGTTCGCGAGGGCGGGAATAACTTTGTCTATATTGTAAATGGTGAAACGGTACAGAAGCGTAAAGTTGAACTTGGTCGTTTGAATGAGACCAATCAGGAAATTATTTCCGGAGTTAAAGAAGACGAAATTCTTGTCATATCTGGTCAACATCAACTAAAAGATCAAGATAAAATAAAAGTGGGTAACTAACAAAAACTTGAGGAGGAGAAATAAGTGAATAAGACGATGAAGAAATCACTAGCTACCATTGTTCTATCAGCTGCACTTTTAACTACAGCATCTTTTCCTGCATGGGCTGCGGATGGTCTGAACTTGGCAGCAGTAGCTGCAGCAAATACCAATATAAGCTATACACTGACGGATAAAATTGAGGTCGAAATTAAAAGCATTCTCAATGAGCACGAGTCGGATTCAACGAAATTGGGTGCCGTCATTCGAATTAGAAATACGAGTGGTAAAATCTCGCGTGTACCTGACTTTGAACTACGGGTTCGCATGGCAGATGGCGTCGAATATACGCTGCAGCCAAGTGCCAAAAACCCTAAATCCATACAACCCAAGAGCCAGCAGGAGCTCAGCTTCTTGACGACGGTTGAACGGAGTGACGATGTTGCTCTTACCGATCTCAGCTTTGTAGATGTAGATCTTGAGGTTTATCCAAAAGAAGAAACAACACTGCTTAACGTGGCAGTTGACTCTGGCATCGTATGGAATGGCAGTGACAGCACCATAACAAAACCAACCGCTATCCTTAAATGGGGAGAAGCGTTTACCTTACCTTCTTTGCGCTCATCCCTTGGGTTCATACCTGTGGACATTCATAAGGAAATTACAGCTAAAGGCGTTTCCACGGTTGTTCAAATTCAAGTCGTAAATCCGACCAAAGAACGTCAAACCGTACCTAACTTTGGGATTGATGGGAAAACAGAAAATAACGTTTATTCCGGCAGTCGCGCCGAAGCTTCCGTCATGCTAGATCCAGGTGAGAAGAAATATATCCATATTGTCATTCCAACTGATCTGGATACGGAATTTACTAGCTTGAATGTCGTAACACCGGAGAGTTTTGCCACTGCGTCGGGTGAGGGTAAGTTCCACGAAGACACATATCGGGTAGGACGTATCAATATTCTTCTCCCTACAGGTGCTGCGACGCAGGGAGTCATCCCTGCCCCAGAATATACCTTAGGTACACCAGTTAAACTGGATTCTACGAATAAATTCGTTCCTTTTAATGTCGATGTTTCGCTGGTTGAATTACATGTAACAAGTAATGAAGACGATGGCTTTAACACAGCTGTGGCGAAGTTTAAACTGACGAACAACAGTGACCGTCCGATCCCAATTCCGGCGATCCAAACGGAGCTTGTTAGTAAAGATGGTTATGCGTATGGAGGAAGAAGACAGGAAGCTACAGCACTAAGTGTTGTTCCTAATGCCTCGTATGTGGTTAGTTATTCGTATGCACTTCCAGCATCGGAAAATGGCGAAGGCCTGAAAATGAACCTTTACAGCCAACAAGTTAGTGGAGATACGACCTATAAATCACTGCTTGCGACGGCGAAAGTACCTGTTCAGAAGAATGATCCAACGAGCAAAACTCTAAACGTGTATCCGTATGGCATTACGATTAAAGATTGGACAATTTCAGCTATATTCCAAGGTAATATGACTTATGATTATAAGCTGAAGCTTGATCTGGAAATTAAGCCGGATAAGCAAGTAACGGTAGATAAGTTTAACAGTAAGCTCTCATTCGAATTATTCGATAATGTTGGAAATCCGGTTGGAAAATCAGTTGAAGCCTTGTCAGGCGAAGGACGTTTATACAATGGAACAAACACAATTAACCTAAATGCGAAATCCAACCAACTGGACTTCCCGATTCAGGTCAAAGTATTTGAGACATTCACGAACGAATATGGTGAATCCGTGAAACGGTTGTTGACTACATTCAAACAATAGTTAACTCAACGAAATAGCTACTTGGACTCGTACTCTAGAGCACCTCCTAGTAGTTTTTTTGCTATATATCGAGAGGTAACTCTTTGCTTTGTGGAGGAGTGCTCATAAGGAGGCCTTATTTTGGATAAGATAGTATTAACGATATGAACATAACGGAGTGAATGCAATGAACTGGATATATTGGGCTAAATTATACGATTCCAAGTTTCAAGCGGGCTGCCTGGCGAAAAGAATGGAAGAGGACTGGTGGATTTACGGCTATGAATGTCCACAAGAAGTGGAAGTATTTAAGTCCAAAAAAGGGCGATTTGGCGTTCGTTATAACACGTAATTCGTACGAAATAACCTAGAAATTAACGCTTGACTTAGACCTCGCATTTAGTGTATATTTATTTTTGTCGCTGTTGAGCGGCAGCTAATGACGCGGGGTGGAGCAGCCCGGTAGCTCGTCGGGCTCATAACCCGAAGGCCGCAGGTTCAAATCCTGCCCCCGCAACCAAATTTTATTTTGGGCCTATAGCTCAGTTGGTTAGAGCGGTCGGCTCATAACCGATTGGTCGGGGGTTCGAGTCCCTCTGGGCCCATAGTACGGAAACCCTTGGTGTATAAGGGTTTTTATTATTTTTAGACACATAACAAGCCTCTCGTTCTCATCATGATTATGATGGAAATGAGGGGCTTGTGCACATTTTGTGCACATTGCTTTATTTTTGTTCAGCTTTCTTGTAATTTTCGAGTGCTAACTCAATATGATCGACCGCTTCCCGCTGCATGGTAGGCAGTAAATGAGAGTACCGCTCATTGAACATCTGAATGCTCATTCCCATGCGTTCAGCAGCTACCTTAGGGTTTATACCAAGCCAGAGAAGGAAAGAGGCGTGCGTATGTCTCAGGTCGTGTACGCGGATCTTCTTTAATCCAGCTTTCCTCGTTAACACATCCATGCTCTCCGTAAGCCTCTTAGGTTTCACAGCTCCGCCGTCCTCGTAGCAGAACACGAGATCATGGTCCTTATAGGATGGCCCATACTCCAACTTTTTAGCAATTACTTGCTTCCGACGCTCTTTAAGCTCCTCGATCAAGTACTTATCCATTTCTATGACTCGCTGAGAGTTATCTGTTTTTGCTGTGTCCTGAAAAATAAGGGCATTTCTTGTTTTAACAACTGTTTGAAGAATCGTTAGAGTTTTCTTCTCGAAATCAATATCAGACCATCTAAGCCCAGAGACTTCCGCTTTACGCATGCCTGCACGTAAGGCGAGTGAATAGAAGATGAAGTGCACATGTCCGTGCGCAACCTTCAAGAAATGATTCCATTCTTCCAGGTTCCAGAATTCCATTGTCTTTCTTCTCTTTTTTGGAGTGTTCACTTTTTCCATAACATTATATTTCATCATATCCCATTTGTAAGCCTGCCGAAGTGTCCGTCGGATCAGACTGTGGATATTGGAAATGTACTCACTTGAATACTCTGCAGCATGTAGCTTTTCATAGAACTGTTCAATTATAATTGGTGTGATCTTGGAGAGCTTTAATTGTCCAAGTGCTGGTATTATCCGTGCCTCGATCATAAAGGTGGCTGTATCGAGTGATGTAGGTTTATAATTCGGTTTGGCATAAGTCGTTAGCCAGACCTTCAAATACTCATCCAGCGTTATATCTTGCTCATCGGTAATATAATCGCCATTTGCGATCTTCGCTAACTCAATTGCACAATCTTCTTGAGCTTTTTTCTTTGTTGGAAATCCTCCTTTAGATTTCTGTTTGCGTTTGCCGGTCTTTTGATCAATCGGTAAATCAATACGGTAGGTCCATGTCTTTCCTCTTTGAATAAAGTAACCCTTCATATCAAAATTCCTCCTCATCGTAGAGTGAAGTCAATTTCGTTCGTACAACAGTTTCTATATCTGTAACTTGGATGATTAACTGCTCAATGTCTTCGTATTCATAACTAGCTCCAGTGCTAAATTTATATTGTTCCATTCGCTCAACAATGAACGGAAGATATACCCCAAATTTATTTACATTGGTGGGATGGGGGAATAAATCCCCAGCCATGACAGTGACGCTTGTAACATCAGGGAAAACATCATCAGCCGTCATTTTTTTAAAGGGGAATTGGGCAGGTAAAATAACCTTTTCTTTGTCCCACTGGATGACGCCGCGGCCAAAATAGAAATTAATCCTTAATGGTAATAACAATCCGTGAATTTCATGATCTTCGTAATATACAGAAACATTCATCAGTATGCACCCTGTCTCTCTCTTTGCTTACGACCAAATTCCTCCATGACACGGCGGACGTGCGCCATATCGACTTTCACAGGTGTCTTCATGCGTTCATTCAACTCGGCGTCTTGGCGACCCATTTGAAGGCGTCTCTTGACTTGATCAAGCCGTCGCTCAACGAATCGGTCCGGTAACATAAACTCCTCAGCCATTGTTTTAACTAAGAGAGAAGGAGAGATATCTTTGAATTCCTCCAACATGTAGAAGGGCATAGCTGCGTAATATTGGAACTGAGTTGCTTGTATTTCTTGCAACTCCTTAAACAACTTCCCCATGCCGTCTTGATTCCCAACATGCCTAAGTGGGTGACATAGCTCGTGGAAGAACTCAGCACGGCGTTGTGCAGGCTGTAGGCTAATGTTCAATAGGATAAAGCGGTGTGAATCGTCTTTCCAATCAGCGAATGACTTACCATCATATATATGTAATTCGATTCCGAACAGATCCGCAATGCGATCAAGATCCAATTCAGAAGCATAATGAATACCAGATGATTGGTATTGTTGATTGATCCATATCTCTATATCTGTAGGCTTGTAGTAAGTTAGGTACATATAGTGCCTCCTAGTTGTTGGATTTATAGGAATGTATGTTCTATTTTTTGGTTAAAAGAAAAGCCCGAAATGTGGGCTTGTTCAACTATACCTTGTAGAGCAATGAGTCTTTTAAGAAAGAAATACCTTTAGCAGTTAAAGTGAAACTACTATCAATCAATTCGGCATCTAGTAGAGTTTGGACATATTCATGATCATTTACGGATGTAAGAAATGACCCGAAAATTCTAGATAAATCAGGTGTTTCAATTGCATTTAAGATATCTAAGTCAGAATTAAAGGCGGTTTTTAGAAAAGTTCTAGTAGGGGTATATAAATTTGATTTTGATTTAATATTAAACTTTCTATCTATGAACTGCATTCTAAGTGCTATTTTTGCAATATTAATTTCTGAGTCTGTAGTAGGTGCTGTTACTGAATTTCCATTATTTTTCACAACACTAATCATATGAACCAAATCTTTTTCATCATAAATAAATTCACTAAGTATTTTTTCTGAAAAGAATTCAGATTGCAAAGCTGATTCGTTAGATTTTCGGACTTCTTTAATTTCTTGAACAACATTGCTTATTGTTTCAATAGAATCTTCAGTTTCTAAATATTTTTTTGCGAACTGAATAAATTGGTCGGTTTGGTACATGTAAAATGACACATTAGCTTCTTTTTTCATTTCTTGTATCAAATGAGGATGAGGGCCAATGGTTTTACCATATGGCCTGTACCACCAATCACTCTTGGCATCATCAGTAATAAATATTACCGGCTTATTAGTTTCTTTTGCTTTGTTTATAGTTTGACTCCAAATTATAAAGTCACCAAATTTTTCTTCAATGATTAAGTCCTCAAAATACTTTTTCTCTTTTTTGCTTGCATCATCAAATCCAGGGGGAAGCTTCTTTGTATAACGATCTTCACCTTTTTTGTAAAGTTCTTGCAATTCCGCATTATCAAATGGTTCGCCAATTTTCCCATTTAATAAGTCTGAAAGTATTTCGGAGGTATGATCAAAATCTACGATTGTCCCATGAGATTCCCGTTGATTCATTAACTGTAATTTTAATTGATTAAATAAATCACTTAGGGACTTATTGATTTCAAGAATATCAATTAGCTGATGTTTTTTATATTGATTCAACTCACCATTGTCATTTAATTTTTTATCGAGAATTGCGATAATATTCTCATATGCATTTTCTTGTTTATTTATTTCAGCAGTTCTATTGAAATGATATTCAAGTGCAGCTTGGTGAGAAATCCATATCCTATTATCAATTTTTTTGAAAATAGATAAAAGTACTTCTCTTAATTGTTGAGAATATCTATAAAAATTTAAGAGTACATTCGCATCAAAAACAAACAGTGCTTCCGACCACAATGTTTGAAACTCTTGTTCTGTAGGTTTGTAGTACCCCGGAAATAAATCCTTCATATAAAATCTCCTTGTTATCTCACTCTAAATTCGCAATTCATCGTTAAGAAGTAACCGCCGTCTATGTATACCGCGTCTTCTGAAAAACGCTCGATCGGGCCGCCGTAATCAAGCAGCTTGCCTTTTTGCATAACCATTACTTTAACACCTGTCTTGATTGCTTCTTCGAATTCGGCAGGGGTGGAGAGAGTTTGGTTTCTTTTAAGCATGGGATACTCCAGTACAATCCCCATCGGTTGGGGTATTTGCTTATATCTTCAATTTTGACTAATCAATGTTTTTTTCTTTATTTTCAGATTTCTTGTATTTTGTTTCTTTCGAGAGCTCAATCATTTCATCAATGATCGGTTGAGTTTCACCATATACTGTGCTAGAAGTTATATTCCTTCTTTTTGACTTCTCTTGTCGCAGGTTTAAACACGATGATAACAATTCCAACGTAGATCGGAATTAGTACCAATGACCTACCGGTGAGTTTGTCGATTTTATCCATCACTTATTTTCCAGGTCAGCTTTTCTCTTCCTCAGCGTTTCAATGAAAGCGTCAGCCGCGGCTTTCTCTTCCTCAGTCCAGTCGGAACCACCACCGTAGTAAGCTCGACCACCAAAATCTTCATAGGAAACAGTTTGTTCTGACTCTTTTATGTAACCTGCTTTAATCATTAATTGCTCGTAGTCAACTTCCTTCAAATGTGGTGCAAGCAATTTTAATGTTTCGGGAGTTACTTTTTGTGTACCTGATTCAATTCTGGCTATTGTCCCATTACTAACCCCACTATTAATAGCAAGCTGACGTTGGCTCTTAAATCCACTTCTTTCTCTTAGTTCAGCAAAGTATAATCCGAACTCGACAATATTCATATGAATCATCAACACCTCATTAGTAATAAGACCATTTTAACAAAAGTGTTTCGTACATGTAACAAAATTATTGTGTAGTTGGCGAAAAGTTTTTGTTGCGTTAACTACACATTTGGGGTATATTATTTGTGTAGAGAACGAAACAGAAGGTTGAGGTGAGTTAATTGAAGATTAAGCTACGAGTTGAAGTACTTGAAGAACTACAAAAAGAAGAGAATTTAAATGATACTAAGCTCGCTGAAAAAATGGGGATTTCTAGAAGCAGGCTCTGGAGAACTAAATTAGATGATAATCATCCAAAGTATTGTTCGCCAGGAGAAAGTCTCATTATTGGTACTTTACAAGCATTTCCACATAAAAAATTCGAAGATCTATTTTTTTTAACTGAACTGTGTAGTGATATACACAATAAGGGAGAGTTTAGAGAAAGTGAGGTGATCTAAATCTTGAAGCGAGCCTTTGAAAACTACAAAGAGGCAGCCATGTCATTCAAAGAAAAAATGTCGGGCAAGATCAAAAAGTAATAAGAATGATTCAGCATTTTAGTGAAGAGTCAGATCTTAAGGAAGTCGCCGCGGTTACCACTACAATCGAATATCAACGAAATATACTCGAAGCAATATAAACAATAGCAGCAAGGCACTAGGAAAATTATGAGGGAGGTTGACAATGAATATTGCATTGAAAATAGATTTTCAATCACCGAAGAGTCTTTCTGCAGCATTAAGATTAGCAGCTGACTTGGCAGAGAGGAATGAAAAATTGGAATTACAGCTTTCGGAGCTCCGCTTGAACAATGAGTATCCGGAGGTGCTGCGGATCTCCCATATCATGCAGTTGTGTGATGTGAGTAAGTCGAAGGTAACGGAATGGACCAATGATCCTAACTTTCCTATTTTGAACAAACAGAGGAAAAAGGGTGAGGTTGTTCTTGTACTGAAAATGGAATTTTATGAATGGCTTAAGAGCCGCTGATTAATGAGTGAGGAGGAAGCCCACTCGTACGGTGGTGGGCAATGGGGAGGTAGGGGAATCATTTGTAGAGGTTCTAGTAGCCAACCGAACCATCAAGTTGTTATGAGAATATCATATACTAAAAATTTGGCAAATTTAATCCCACAAATTGGACAAAGGAGATGATTTTACCGTGTCATTTGGACAAGTACTTGAATCAGTCAGATTAAGCAGGGGAGAAACTCAAAAAGGACCGGCTAAGGTTGCACATGTAAGCTCTGCGACAGTCAGCAAATATGAAATCGGAACACGCAGACCTAATGATGAAACGATGAAAAAGCTTGTAGAACACTACGACTCGCCTGAACTCTGCATGGAAGCCTCCATTGATTATAACGGTGGTACATCTTCACCTTGGCTAAATGGAGCCGACTTACATAAAACAAGCGTTCATTTAAAGACAATAGAAGAAATCAGCGAAGCAGTTGCAGCACTCGCTGCGACCCCTATAACAAAACGGAGAGATCAGTTAAACACGGACGACCTTAAGCTTATCAAAGTATCCATTATGGAACAGATCGAAGCAATCACAGCACTTACACATAACGTCGCAATCCTTTGTAAGGAGTATGGATTTAGTTGGATGGGATTATGGCGAGAACACCGCCAAGAGTTAAAAATGAAGGGTTATCTCAATTAAAAAGGAGTGTTATGCGATGTTCGCAAAGATGCTTGAAAATGAAGGATTTAAATCAGGTGTTGTTTATGTAACCAAAATTATGAAAGCAAGGGAAGTTATTAGCATGGCAGCTGACTATCGAGCTCAGGAAAGTATATCTGAAATGACTCAGCGGATTTTAAGAGAAAATGGGGTTCCTGTAAACGCAGAAATAGCCACCGCGGCGAACGATGACTATTTCAAGAAAAACTATTTAAAAACAATTTGTGCATCAATTATACCGCTCATGTCAGTGGAAGACAAGGGGGGAGTCATCATGAGGCTGTGACAAGCAATGCCTAAGAATCCAGTTATAAAAGCAAAAGGCTATAGAAACTTAACGGAACTTCAACAGAACTTATTTAAACGTGCATATACCATGCATTCAAATGCTATGGGAACCGAGAAGCAGCATAAGCTCGATCAATTAAAAGAAATCAAGTGGGACATGAAGGAGCGTTGTCTAAAGGTTTATTTCAAGAACGGTGACTGGTGGCATTATTGTTTGGATGGGACGTGGTTCTAACGTGTTTGCGTGTTGTGAATTCTATAAAATATCGCAGCTGATGCTCAGAAGGCATTGATGCACAAGCTTGGAGGGACAGATTATGGCTGACGTGCAGCTTGAAAATGGTTATACGGCCATTGCCAACGTAGTTCTTGAACAACTGTACCAAACAAAGCTAAACGCAACCCAGCATCGGATCGTTCTTGCTGTTCTAAGGTTTACATATGGCTTTAAGCGGAAGTCCCATGCTTTTTCAATGGGGTTTTTGTCTAAAGCTGTGGATGGTGACCGCCGACAGGTGCAAAGGGAATTAAAAAAGCTTTTGGACAGGAAAATCATACTTGAATCAGTACCGGAAAGCACCGTAAGAGTACTCGGATTTAACAAGAACTACGATGAATGGTTGTGTGAAATCACCAGTGGTAAATCTACCATAGATGGTGAAGCTACCAGTGGTGAAGCTACCACTGGTGAATCAACCATTAATGGTGAAAATACCATGCGGGGTAGTGGTGAATCTACCATTTCTAGTAGTGGTGAATCCACCACTCAAGAAATAAATCTTTTAAAACAAGCTTTTAAAGAAAATATTATTACTGCTCAGGTCGAAGTTTCAAACTCGTTAATTATTTTGCAAGATGCCTTTTGTGATCTTCACGGAAAGATTCCAACACAGTTAAGACAGAGTGATTACAAGAGTATGAATGGACTTATTGCAAACATACCTACCGTAGAATTCATTGTATCGGCAATGAAAACGATTTTCGAAGAAAAGCGAAGCCGTGAAGATGACAAAGAAGGAGTAGGATTTAGGATTCCAAGTACGTTTAAATATTACGAAAAAGCTATTGATGATATGTGGAAGGCTCAACTAGCTAAACATGAAGTACCCCCGAAAGTTATTCAAATGGGCAAAGGTCCATCGTCATATCGGTCAGGTAAGAGCAGTAAGCCGCGTATTCAAGGAATATTGCCAGACAGCACACCTGCTTCTCGGTTATCTGATGAAGAGCTAGCTAAGGCTCGTGAAAAGGCTAAAAGTCTAGACGACAAATTGAATAAGCCAGTCGTAGTATGAATGATATGTTTACTGATCCGCGTCCATATCTTCCAGACCATCGTGTATGGCGTAGGTTACTCCTTATCATCCTTGATCCTGAACACAAAGAAAGATCAATCCTCTTGCAAAAACGGCTATGGACGATGCGAAGCATAGGTACAGTGATTCAGTGGAATCCAAATGTCATCAAACTAGTTCCGCTCTTAGAGGATGATGGTGATTGGCCGGACAAGCAGTTTTTTGACGATATGTCAGCTGAATATTTAAAACCCTTTGCTGCAGTTATCAGTCAGCTTCTAGAAATAGCATATGCGGAGGCGAAAGGATAATGAAACAAGGAACGAGTCCAAATTTGAAACAGAAAAAGCTAATTGAACAAATGGGATGGAACACTAAAAACTGGTTAGTTGAACGTGATACTTCTAACGAAATAGTCCTGATTCACCGAGCAACAGGTACGATGAAAGTCATCAATAAGACTGATTGAGGTGAATGACATGCTGGAGCGTTTAAAGATATACATAGCCTGTGAGGATGTCAATATGATTTGGGATGAACGGGATGTGTTAGCTTTCGATTCCATGTGGAATGAAGGTCTGAGCATAGAGGACATTGCCAAATCATTTGACCGAGATGCGGATGAAATTGCATTGCTCATTATGGACCGAGCTCGAAGAGGACTGATCAAGAATCGCCCCAATGGTGTATTTGGGAGAAGGATGCCAGCTTAAGGTTACGAGGGTTATCGCATGGAAGAATACTACGAAGAAAATCAAGCAACAATTGATGATTACATCCAGGAGGAAGTATGACAGCTATAAAACTATATGAAGAGTTTATTCTAAGCATCAAGGAAGGCGACGAGGAAGTAATATACCTCCAAGGACGCCCCTTCATTATTGCACCTGCAACGGAGGATGATGTGGAGAGGATCGGAAAAGGTTACTTTTGCATGGATTGATGAAGACCATACCATAAATTCACCAATAGGAGGGAATGGATATGCAAGTATTAATTTCATTTGAAAAAGATAGGAATGAAAATTTTATAGTTCATTACAGTAAGCAATCCATTGTTGTTTTGCCTGGAGCGTTTATGCGGCTAGCAGACGTAAATAAGCAAACCGTTGTTGGTAGTGTGTATGTAGAGTACAGTGCCCTTCCAGATTACGGGTTTATCCAAGAGCCAGTTGTTAGTATTAGGCAAGAAAAAAAAGTTGAAGACATGACCTTATGCGAGTTGTGGAAAGTCCTCGAGCACGAAGGGATTCAGATTCATTCAGCATGAAGTATCACAATGAATACTGAAATACATTAAGCAAAAAGGCCACTAAATCGACAGAGGCCCATTGAGAATAGCCAGAGTAGCGCTTTTGGGTGGGTTACAAGAAAGGAAAGGGGAAGTTAAGTTGAAGTTAAACTCAGAAGATAAATTTAATTCAGCAGTATCGTTATATATTGTTACTAACATCATTGAAGACGAGAAACTGACACAGGAACAAGCCAATAAAGTAATAGAAGCATTAGTCCGTTTTTACGGAGCTACAAGTGAGGAGCAAATACTTAGTTGTGGTGATGAAGAGCTCATCCTTATATATAACGATTTTAAAGAGAAGATACTAGAAAGAGTTTGCTAATAATAAAAATCCTCTGCGTGTATACCTTGGCAGGGCTCGCAGAGGATTATTTGATTTCTTACACCGATTATAACATATACAGCGGGGTGTGAGAATATGATGGTAGCTGAATCTGATGTAGATCAATTTTCATTATTTCCAGAAGCGAACGCTGCTGACATTGTGCGAACAAGATATTTGCTTTCCAGATATATGAAGTTAAAAGCAGATGTTGAGGGATTCGAAACCAATAACCTAAGCGAGGGAAGTGAAATACTGAAAGAAGCTATTAAGGTAAAATCCAACATTGAGAAAGCAGCTGATTTAATTATCGATAATGATACAAGACGTATTATTGATTTTAGATTCCTTAAAGGAAATAACCGTAAAACCACCATTTTACGGTTTAAAAGTATTATGAGTGAAAGCACTATCGACCGGTACATTGAGAAAGGTATTGAATCCATAGCTCAAACATTTAAGTTATGGGATGAATTCGAAAGCTATAAAAGCTGTTAAAGAGACGATTATAGATGAAGTATGCAAAAGGCTGGATTATTAATATTATCGTGCGAAATAAATGAAAAATAAAGCGGAATAAAATATGAAGGAACAAGAATCATAATTTGCAGGAAAACCGAAAGGAGGAATAGAATAAATCTTGTAGAATATGGAAAGATTGCAAAACAGATGAGAAGAGGTATTTATTGGTGGAAACAATTTATAGTAATCGACCATTCGATTTAAACAGCAGTTCTGATATGTTTGGAACATATTTTAAGTCAAGAACTATAAAGAGCATCCTTGATGTTAGAATGGACTATTTCAAAGAAAATAACATGATAGCATTGTATGGAACTTGGGGTAGTGGTAAAACTTCAGTTATGAGATATTTACAAAGTGAAATCGAAAACTACTCTGTTATTTTTTTCGAGGCATGGAAATATGAATATGACTCGAATCTCTCACTTTCTCTATTAGAAGCTATTATGGATCAGATAGAAAAGGAAAAAGATATATTACATACTTTTATAGATGAAACCAAATCTGCTGCAAGAAAGCTATTCTCACTAGGCAAAAATATAATTCTTAATACTGACATATCATTGCCAGGAGCTAAAATATCGACTAGTAAGGCTTTCTCTCAAACGAAAGAAATGTATGAAAAAAAATCATTTTATAGCGAAGTGCAGAGTTTTAATAATAAATTTAACAGAATAATTGAGAAATATTATGAGATAACTAATAAGAAATTATTGATTTTTATTGATGATCTAGATAGATGTGAGCCTAGCAATGTTTTAAATCTTTTATCATCTATAAAACATTTTTTTACAGATACAAACAAAATAGTATATTTTAGTGGGATAGATAAAAAGGCTGTAAGTAAAGCGATAAATATTAAATACAACAATCACATTACTGCTGAAGAATATCTAGAAAAAATATTTGATGTAACTTTTCATATGCCTACAACATATGAGTTAGATAAATTAATAGAAGACTTCCTAATTAAAGTGAATGACTTTGATAAAATGTCAGAAAAGACTGGCAATTTAATAAAAGAATTTCTTGGACATATTAATTTCAATAACCCTAGAAAAATCAAAAAAATTTTTAATAAATATTTATTTTTGTGTGAACTTAACCGAGTAAACAAACATAAAAGTAATGGATTGGAATATAAGCTGATTCCTCAAAATTTTTCGAGACACGAGCCTTTACAGGTCATATATACGCTATATATTCTAATACTGTTTGAATTTGAAAAAGAAATTTTTAATGAAATGTTTGATTATCAATCGAAGATGGGAAAAGTTAAAGAAGAATATAGTAGCGAAAATATTCAAGTTAAATCTAATACCCAAGTAGGACTTGTCAATCTAATAAATGAAAAAGTTATTAATATACCATATTTAAAATGGAATTCAGAAAGTTTCGATAAATTAACACGAGCTGGCGAACATCGTGAGATTGACTTTTTTATAATGCTTTTATACATGTTACCTTTGGATGTAAAAAAAGTTTCTATCCCTTTACTAAATACTACTAGTCCAGAAGCCATAATTAAACTGATTGAGACCTTTATTTCAGGTCATATAACAACTGCAAACAAAATTCAGTATCTATTTGTAACATTTACCTGGGACCTTCTTAAAGAAGGATTAGAACTTCAAACAGAAGATATCGCATTCCATAAACTATTTGAAATGGCTAATTTGTACTTATAATTAAAAAAGTGAAGCATTTGCTTTAGAGAAACAAGAGAAATAATATTTTTGCACTTGAATAAGGGCTGGATATGTATAGAATAAGTAGATGCAATGTGAAATGATTCTGATTTTGACGGTAATTTGAGTGAAATTTAGTAATAATTTGATACTTTAATTCAGGTACAGTGGAATCACAAAGAGCAATACTGCTCAGGTGATACCTACTGTACCTTTATCATATGTAGGACTCGATCATGCTGTGGATCAGATCGTTGATCTTAGACGTTAAGCGTCAGGGGTGTGGTGTGAGGTGGGGTTTGATGCCCCAGCTCTTTATGAGCAAAACGAAGTGTATGTCTTTTTCAAGACATTCAGTTCCTTTTGTTCATACGGCTACCATGAACAGGAGAAAAATATAGTAGTCTGCTTTTCCAAAAAAATCAGACAAATCTAAGGGGCTGCTCATACAGCCTCTTTTTTAATTTGTAATGGATAGGAGGGATGGAAGTTGTTTAGTAAACTAAGATCACTTTTTAGGAAGAATAAACAGATGGGAAGGCTTGAAATAGTTTTGTTCCAAGATCTCCTAAGTAAAGCGTGGTGCTTCTAAATGAACTTCGTTCAGCCAATACGTGATCAAGAAACGATCGATGCTATCAAGGAGTTTCTATTAAAGAAGAGTCATCGCAATTACATGATGTTTGTCTTCGGAATTAATACCGGCCTGCGTATTCAGGACATTTTAAAGCTGAAAGTCAAGGATGTGATCGGCGAGCATTTATTTATGAATGAAATGAAGACCGGTAAACGAAAGATCATTGAAATTAACCCAACCTTAAAGCGTGAAATTAAGCGCTATACATCGGGAATGCCGGATGATGATTACCTGTTTCCTTCAAGACAGGGTGGTAGCAGACCAATTAAACGAGATATGGCCTATAAGGTGATGAAAACTGCTGCGAAGAAGTTCAAACTGAAGGACATTGGCACACATACACTGCGGAAGACATTCGGATACCACATGTACAAGAAGACAAAGGACATCACGCTTGTCCAGACACTCCTTAACCACTCTGACAAGGCCATCACCATGAGATATATTGGTATGGACCAAGACGCCATGAACGGAGCCATGCGAGGATTTGGGTTATGAGTTCCACACATTTAGCGAGTGTATAACTGATTTTCAGAAAAAGGCGCGAGACCTTGCGAGACAAGGGGCATTGGCCCTTATTCGAGTTATGCTCTCTATTAAGATATGAGGAACTGGGTCATTTATGCAAAATCTTGCATAAAGTCATTGTTTTTAATGTGAATAATATATAAACAAGTCGGATAACTCCTTATTTTAAAAGGGTTGTTTTTGTTGATTTGTCTATGAATATTATTCAAAATTGTTCCACGGTAAGAGGATAGGAGCGTATGAGCATGGCACTTAAGAAGTTTTGTCGTAAACCAAGCTGCACCAACCTAACCGACGTAGGCTTTTGCAGTGATCATAAGGAACAGGCTTCCATCAATGATAGGCAGCGAGGGACGGCAGCACAGCGAGGGTATGACAGCTCATGGCGTAAGGCGAGAGTATTCTTCCTTATGAAGCATTCTCTCTGTGTTCATTGTGAAAAAGAGGGAGCTATAGGAGCCGCTACAGTGGTTGATCATATCAAGCCACACAAGGGAGATAGGGCTTTGTTCTGGGATCGCGACAATTGGCAAGGGCTTTGCAAGAGGCATCACGATATTAAAACTGCGAAAGAAGACGGAGGTTTTGGAAGATGAAAAGAACAATCGTTTTCAGTTCATCAACTACACAAAAGTAGGTTTTTTGTTCAAAAGTTTAATGCTTGGTGGTTTTAACAATAATTTGCAGGAAATTGGAATATAATGTCGAAAGGTATATTCGACAACAAAAAAAATACAAAAGGTGGTAATAAGATTGTTACATCGAAAGAAACAATTGATTCACATCTCAAAAGTTATTTTAATTTGCTTTGCATTTATTCAAGTTATTGCAGTTGGGTTCTCTCCAGCTTCTTTTGCTGCTACAAGCCCATTTCAGCAGGGAAGTCAGTACCAACAAGGTCAGTATGATCAAACAGCAATGCAACCAACGGTTTATAACTGGGATCGAAACTCACGTTTTGCTGGAGTTACTTCAGATGTATATGTGAAATGGTCATTACCTATCGATGGATACACAGCTTACCCCCATGTAATTGGATCTGATGGCACGGTTTACGTATTTACTGATGTTAACATAGTTGCGATAAATCCAGATGGAACATTTAAATGGAAAATAATTATTAATTCTACTGGAGTTGGAGTAAATTTCGGAACTCCTTCAATTGGAGCTGATGGTACCATATACGGTGGAGTTTATGCTACTTTCTATGCGATAACTCCAAGTGGACAGATTAAATGGTCTATTTCCCCAGGTTTCCAGATTGATGCAACTGCCATTTCCGCTGACGGAACTATCTATGCCACGGATCGAGGCCAAACCTTAGTTGCAATTGATCCTAGTCAAGGAGTTATTACATGGAGAAAGTCTACTGGAATTGATTTATTTCCTGCAAGTTATCCAGTAATAGATTCAGACGGAACAATCTATTTAGCTGGTAAAACTCAGCTTGGAGCATTTGCATCTGACGGCACATTAAAATGGAAGAAAGATTATGCGATATCCCAAAATAAAACAGCTCCTGCTATTGGACCAGACGGTACTCTCTACATAACAACATCAAATGGTAAATTAAATGCTATTAACAAAAATGGAAATGAAAAATGGAATATTAACATTACTAATACAACAGCCTCACAACCTGTCGTCAATAAAGATGGGGATATTTTCGTTAGAGCTAACCCATCATCAACTTCTGGAACTCTAACTTCATATAAAGCTGATGGTACACAAAATTGGAAATTTGATCTTGATTGGGCGACATATTGGAGCGGTCCTATTTTAGATAAAGACGGAAATATTTTTATTGGAATATCAGGTAAGGGTTCAATGTATGCAATTTCTCCAACTGGCCAGCAAATTTGGAAATATCAAGTAGCTCAGGCTTCAACAACACTAAGTCATCCGGCATCCATTGCTTCTGATGGGACTCTTTATTTGCCTTCCTTGAATGGTGCTACTTTTAAACTAATTGCTATTGGTGGAAAAGTAGATGTGAAAACTCTGATAGGTCTTTCACTTGATTCCAATTCGTATACAATCAATGTCGGTGATACTCACAGTACTGTTGTTACTGCACATTATTCTGATGGAAGTACCCAAGATGTTACGAGCCAATCTGTTTTTACTTCTACGGATTCGAATGTTGCCCTTGTCAGTTCAACTGGCACTGTGTATGGAGCAAATCCAGGTACTTCAACAATAACAGCAACATGGAATGGTCAATCGACTTCAGCTAATGTTACTGTGATACAAAATCTTATTACAACAGTTGACGATACCGCACTAACATACGAAGGTAGCTGGAACACTATTGGTCAACCTACTGGCTACTACAACGAAACAGATCATTGGACGTTAAATACTGACAGTAATGTTCAGTACACGTTTAACGGTACAAGTATTTCATGGTACGGAGTAATGGATTCTGATCACGGTAAAGCTGATGTTTATATAGATGACGTTTTTGATGCTACAGTGGATTTGTACCAGACAACAAGAGCGCAACAGACGTTATGCTACACGAAGTCGGGATTAACCTATGGTTCTCATACGATCAAAATCGTAAAACGGAGCGATACTAATCCATCAGCTGTGGGTCAATACGTGGAAGTCGATTTTCTTCAATTTAATTAACGAAACTTGTATTTATTAAGGTTGTTATTAAACTTAAGTAAAGAGCATCTGGCGGTTTCCGTCGGATGCTTTTTATTATATCTTCCCGTTTGGTTTAGGTGGTGCATCTATTGAAAGAAATTCTAAGCAAAACGAAGACAACATTTTCGCAAGTCAATGGACGAACCTATCTGTTGATTGAAGGGTAAGAAAAGAAAAGGGGGAGGGGGGACTATATCTCTACTACTTTCCCGATTATAGACCGCGCGTCCCTTTATTCGCGCAAAAACTCCCCATATAAAGTTTCAGAGGAGGTGAGCCCATGACCCGCCGAGGACAGCCCATTGATCTTGTTGTCGCCAATGGCCGGAAGCATTTAACGAAAACTGAAATTCAGCAGCGCAAAGATTCCGAAATTAAACTTGGAAAAAAAGAGCTCGATAAACTAAAGCCGCCCTCTTTCGTGAAAAACGATACGGTGGCTTTTTCTTATTGGAAGCAGCACATGAAAGAATATAAGGAAGCTGCAGAACAGGGAATTGAACTTCTCAGTTCTTCGGACATTGGTATCCTTGGTATGTACTGTCAAACCTATGCCGAATATGAGCGGCTTCTTCGTTCGTATCAGCGCATTGATAGCATGGCTGAAAACTGTGATCCCCTTGAAGAGTATATGTATGACGTTAACGTATTTAGCAAAGAGATGATGAAGATGATTGCCAGCATGGTTTCCATAGACGGACTCCTTCGGATTGAATCTGCCATTAATAAGAAAGCTGATATGCTGCTGAAAATGCAGGATCGTTTATTCCTCAATCCACTAGCAAAAGTTAAAAACGTGTTGAAGCCAACGAAGAAAGAAGAGGAGAAGCAAAGTAAGTTTGGAAGGTTCGGCGGTGGTCGTGGTGGCTAAACAAAACACGTACCCCATTAATACGCTTGCTGATCTCGACCGAACAACACGGTATGCCGTTGATGTACTGGAAGGCCGGATACCTGCAGGTGAAACACAAAAGCAAGCTTGCGCGCGTCACTTCAACGATTTAGAACGGCAAGGCACCGATGATTTCCCTTATGTATGGGACCCCGATCACGCACAGGATATCATTGATTTTGCTGAATCTCTCACCCTTGCGGAGGGTGATGATCCACGGCCCTTAGATTTGATGCCCTTTCAAGACTTTATCTTTGGTTCTTGGCATGGCTGGCGAACCATAGAAGGGTACCGACGATTTCGTACATCCTATGTACAGGTAGCTAGGCAGAACGGGAAGTCACTTGGAAACGCCGTTCCAACCTTGTACTACAGCAATTTCGACGGTTACCAGTACCCCCAAGTGTACTGTACGGCAACCAAAGAGCTTCAGGCGCGCATCGTTTTAAAAGAGTGCATGAAGTTTATCAATGCAGATCCTGAGTTATCAGGAAGCGAACGTGAAGACGGGATGTTCACCGTCAAGGATTATGCGAGTAAAATCATTTGCAACATCACCAGGGGCGAAATCAAAGCGCTCGGACGTGATACAAAATCCATTGATGGGTTCCGGCCTTACTTTGCCAGTGTCGATGAGTATCATCTTCACAAAGATAATCAAATGTACAAGCTGCTTGCCGATGGTACAAAAAAACTGAAACAATGCTTAATCTCGGTCATCACAACGGCTGGCTTTGATTTGAATAGCCCTTGCTATGCCTTATATGAATACTGCAAACAGATCCTTGTCGGTACACATGCCGATGAAACACAGTTTGTATTTATTTGTGAGCTCGATAAAGACGATGATGTGTGGGATGAGAGTAATTGGATTAAAGCCAATCCATTATGGACCCCTGAAACTCTGCTTAGTTTGCGTTCTGAGGCGATTAAGGCCAAACAGATGCAGGGTGAAGAACTTCGAAACTTCCTTACGAAGTCGTTAAACACATGGGTTCAGTTTGCAGATAACCAGTACATGAATATGGAACACTGGAAAAACTGTGAAAGTGATATGACGTTAGAAGACATGCGTGGCAAGGACTGCTTTATGGGACTTGATTTATCCAGTGGTGGTGACCTTACCTCCGGCGCGCTTGAATTTCCATTCGATGTTGGTGCTGACCGAAAGTACTACATCCATTCCCACAGCTTTATTCCAAAGGCGCGCGTGGCCGAGCACATTAAAAGCGATAATGCACCTTATGATATGTGGATTCGGGATGGGCTTCTCACGGTTACCGAAACACTTGGCGGCGTAAAGACAGACTATAAATACATTCTTGCGTACTATAAGGACCTGATCAAAAAATATGATCTTAAGCTCAAAGGCATTGGTTATGATCCACATAACGCAGATGCCTTTTTGCATGATCTCGATGAGGTGTTTGGGGTGGATTGCGTGGAGATTATCCAAAGCGCGAGAAGCTTAAATGATGCTACCGTCGATTTTAAACTTGAAGTTGAAGCCGGTAATGTGATTTACAACAAACATAATCGTCTTTTAACGTGGTCCATGGTCAATGCGAAAACCGATTCCAATAGTTTCGGTGAAATAAAGATTGAAAAACATGCACAAACCAAACGTATTGACCCCGTTGACGCCGTGATCGACGCCCATAAGCTGGCCTTAGGTAGCAAGAAACAAAAATCTGTATACGAGGCCAGAGGGATTTTCTTTTTATAAAGGAGGTTAACACATTGCGTTGGAAGTTTTGGGAAAAGCGGCAAGCCGTGAACTATAACGGCAACGGATCAACATGGGCCGATATTACGCAAACCACTGGGACAGGCGTCACCGAACGAACTGCTGTCCAATTAACAGCCGTTTCCGCAGCGATACGCGCCATTTCCGAACCCGTTTCATCCTTGCCGCTTGTTCTCTATAAAAGGGTAAAGGATGGGAGAGGACGAGCGGAAGAACATCCCATCTATTCCCTTCTTCATGATGCCCCAAATGAGCTCATGTCGTCCATGGAGTTCAGGGAGTGGATAACCGTTGATGCCATTACAAGAGGGATGGGATTTGCGGAGATCGAGTGGGATGCTTACGGTCAAGTTAAAGCACTGTGGCCCCTACGCGCTGAGAACACAACCGAGTATTACGATGAACTGAATCGGACACTTGAGTATGTCACGTTTATCAAAGGCGTGGGGTATAAGCTTCCAGCCTATCGAGTGTTCGTACTCAAGGGGCCGCTCGGTGGAAAATCGTTAATTCGTTTACATGCGGAAGCACTTGGTTTAGCCAAAGCAACAGAAAGTTATGGGAATAAGTTTTTTACAAATGGAGCAAGGCCAAGCGGCGTTTTGGAACATCCTGGTTCCTTAACCGATGACAGTTCGGCTCGACTCAAAGCTTCGTGGCATGCAGCGCATGGTGGTCTTGATAATGCTCACCGCGTTGCCATCCTAGAGGAGGGGATGAAGTACCATCAAATCTCACTCCCGCCTGAAGATGCACAGTTCTTGGAAACGAGAAAATTTCAATTGGGTGAAATTGCTCGTATCTTCCGTGTGCCGCCGCACAAGATTGCTGATTTGGACAAAGCAACTTTCAGCAACATTGAACATCAAAGCATGGAATTTCTAACCGACAGCTTACAGCCTTGGATGATTCGATGGGAACAAGCTATCACCATGCGGCTGCTTGTCGGCAAGGAAAGAAAAAAATATTATGCCGAGCACTTGGCAGAAGCGCTGCTCCGTAGTGATACAAAAGCCCGTTACGAATCGTACCAAATTGCTAGGCAAAACGGGTGGATGAGTCCGAATGATATCTTGAAAAAGGAAAATCAAAATCCGATACCCGCTGAACAAGGCGGTGACACCTATATGGTGAACACGGCTATGCAGCCCGTATCCGTACTGCTGAAGGGAGGTGATGAAGGAAATGTTAAAAACGGAACGCCGAACACTAACGGCTCCAATGGAGATCCGAACGGCGAGTGATGGTACCGAGTACATCGAGGCGTATGCACTTAAATTTAATCGTGAAAGCGATAATTTAGGATGGATGACACCTGTTTATGAAAAGATTGATAGCCGAGCACTTGATGATGCCGATATGGACAACGTTGTCGCCCTCTTTAACCATGACAGCAATCTGGTGCTAGGTCGAAACACTGTCGCCTCCGGCAAAGGTTCCGTAACGCTTGAAACCGATGGTATCGGTCTGAAATGGCGATGCACACCCACGGACACGTCATATAGCCGCGATTTAATGGAGAATATGCGCAGCGGCGTCATTAATCAATGCAGCTTTGCTTTTTCACTTGCTGAAGGTGAGGACGCGGAAGAGTGGTCCTATAACAAAGATCGAGGCGCGTATGAGCGAACGATCAAACGGATCGGCACACTCTATGATGTATCTGTCGTGACAACACCGGCTTACCCTGATACAGAAGCTGTACTCTCGCAGCGAAGCAAAGACAAATTAAAAACGTTAGATGAAGAGCGCAATTTGGCCGAATCCGTTAAGGAAACGAAGCCTGATCAGCGCTTTTTTGATTACCTAAAAATCCTACAATCCACGGAGGTTTAACCACACATGGCACATGTTCATACAGTTATTGAATTGCGAAGAGAAAGAGCTAACCTAGTTACAAAACTGCAAGAATTGCTTGACCGCGGAACGAATGAAAAACGTGGACTGACGCCAGAAGAAAACACGCAAGCAGACCGCATCATTGCGGAAGAAGTTGAGCTTCGCGGAAAAATTGAGCGATTTGAAAAACTTGAAGATATGCAGCGTTCCCTCGAAGGTCATGAAAACAGATCAGCCGCTGATTCCGAAGAGAATAAACTCAAGCCAGAATATCGCAAAGCCTTTCAACGTTTCTTACAAGTGGGCATGCATGAACTAACGCAAGAAGAACGACAAGCCCTTCAATCAGGCTATCGACCGCTTGAACAGGAAGAGCGCGCACTTGCGGCAGGAACGGCAACAGCCGGTGGAAATACCATTCCTATTGATTTCTACAATAGCTTAGTTACGGCAATGAAATACTACAGTACATTTTACGAAGATGCCAACACCATCGACACGGATTCAGGAAATACACTTCTGATTCCTACCGGCAACGATACAGGAAATATCGGACGAATCATTGGTGAGAACGTTGCAGCCAATAACAATCAAGATCCTTCATTTGGTCAAAAATCCGTTGGTTCCTTTATCTATACCTCTGATGTCGTGTTAGTCCCTGTCGGTTTACTACAAGACAGCGCATTTGATCTTGAAACATGGCTTCGAGACAAACTAGCCGAACGGATAGCTAGAGCTGCTAACGGTCATTTCACAACAGGCACAGGGACCGGCCAACCTGAGGGCATCGTCGGACAAGCCGCGCTTGGAAAAACGGGAATCGTTGGGCAAACAACATCCGTTGTGTTTGATGATTTGGTGGATTTAGAGCATTCCGTGGATATTGCCTACCGTCAAAAATCTAAATTCATGTTCCATGATACTACACTGAAAGCACTGAAGAAGCTGAAAGACTCCCAAGGTCGTCCTCTTTGGCTCCCTGGCATCGCCTATAAAGAGCCAGATGTCATCAACGGTTACGGTTATTCCATCAATAACGATATGGCTCAAATGGCAGCTAATGCAAAATCCATTGTATTTGGCGATTTCAAAAACTATATGGTACGCCGTGTACGTAACCCGATCATGGTTCGCTTTGGCGAAAAATATATGGACGCTTTCCAAGTCGGTTTTGTCCTTTTCTTCCGTCAAGATGGCCGCTTTATTAACGCGGGTGTTAATCCAGTATCTTATTATGCCAACAGTGCAACTTAATTTTCATTGGAGGGCATCATGCCCTCCTTATTTCTCTTGGAGGTGTTTCATTTGAAACTCGTAGTTATGCTTATCTCTATGGCTTCAACCACAGATAGTTATCAACCCGATGACCTTGTAAAAGTTTCCGACGAAGTAGCTGAAGCTTGGATCGAGGTTGGATATGCCAAATTGTATGAGGATGTTCCTGTTAAAGTCGCTGATCTAGACGCTAACAACCATCATGCTGAGACAATCGAAGGACTAGAACTCGTTTCCAAAGGCGCGTACCGGCTTCCAAACGGCGAAGTTATTCAAGGCAAAAAGAAGGCTCAAGAAGCGTTAGAGGCATATCTTGAAGAACTGCAGCAAGCACCCGAGCAATTAGATGGAGACGATCAAGGAAATGTTGTGAAAGAAGGCGGTAGCGATGCTAACGACCCTAGCGCGAGCTAAATCACTCCTTTCCATCCCCATCGAAGACACGAGTCAAGATGATGCCATCTCACTTTTTATCGAAATGGCATCCAGCATCATCGAAACACACTGTAAGCGAATATTCAAAAAGCAATCGCATACTGAAAAGCTGAGTACCCTGCAGGAGCCATACCAGGTCACTCAGCAGCCGCTTACGAAGCTTGTTCTCCGGCAATACCCCGTTCTTTCGATGGAATCGTTTAGTGTCTTTGGGGAGAGTATGACGGATTATGAGCTTCTTTCAGATAGCGGCATTTTATACCGCCAAAGCTGCTGGCCTAAAGGTGAGTACATCATTGAAGCGAGCTATACAGCCGGATATATCACGCCGGATATAGCAACCACTGAACAGCCTGTAAATCTGCCGAAGTCGATAGAAATGGCATGTATCTTACTCATACAAACACTCATGCGGGCGCCAGGAGTCACGTCAGAGCGAGTGGGAGATTTAGCGGTGACATATCAAAACGATGGAGACAATCTTCCTCCGGCTGTAAAGGCGCTGATAGCTCCTTTTGTAAGTAGGCGAGTATAAATGCCTCCAACAAGGTCCAGAAGCCGACGCGCTAACGTTACGGTTATTCAGAGTACATTTTTACCCGCTGTTCTCGCTAAACTCCGAGATCTAAAAAAACTTGAGGTCCATATTGGCTCATGGGGTGATGAGGACATTGCCATGGTAGCTGGGGTACTGGAACATGGATCACAAAAAATGCAGATCCCGGCTCGATCATTCATCGGTTCTGGAAAGAAGAAATCAGCAGCGGCCATATCTAAGCTTGTTCGGGCAGGTGTCAATGACATTGCCAATGATCAAACCACAGCGCGCACCTTACTCGCTGAGATTGGGGAATTGGGTAAGGAACGTACACTCAAAAATTTTGACAAGATCAGGTCACCGGCACTCAGCCCCATTTATGCCAAACGTAAAGGATCAAAGAAGATTCTTATTATGGAAAAGAAGCTCCGTGACTCCATTTCCTATGTTGTGGTAACCAAAGGGAGAGGATAGACCATGTTTCGTTTTGGATCCCTTGTAAGAAAATATTCAGTTTCATACTCCTTGGTACAAAGCAATAACGGGGAGTACGATGGGGATGGAGTGTACCGCAAGGGTGCTCCTGTAATCATTCCTCTTCAGGGAAGCATCCAGCCCATAGGCGCTCGATTGTTACAACTCGATGGAGGACGGTATACGGAAGATGACCGCGCCCTATATACCACATATGCACATGTGAATGGTGAAGTCATTAGCTATAACGGACATCAATACATCGTAAATGATGGCGATGATAGATCCGGCTATTGTGATACCTATAAATTTATGTTGAAAAGAGTGAGTACGCATGATCCCATTCCGTAACATCCGATCAGCCATTGTTCAATCTTCCTCAGCAGAATTAAATATGCCACTGGTTGAGATGAACGGTTCAGGACCTGCCGCACCTTATCCGTATATCACTTATGATTTTACGGACATTCCAGATCCAACAAGCGGACTTGCGGCTGTTAGTTTTGACGGTTTGAATAAAACACATGAAGAGACAGTTGAATTTACCGTTTCTTTTCAGTCATACGCCGATTACAAGGATGAAAGCATAGAAAATGCTATGAAGCTGAGAGATTGGTTTTTGACTGCAGGTCATCAGAAATTGAAAGATGACGTCAATGTGGTTGTTGCTCGGGTTGGCGCCATTCAAAACCGTGATGTTCGGGTAGGCAATGAATGGGAACGAAGGAATGGGTTTGATGTAGATTTTCGAACGGTGAACACCATCGTTACAAGTGAATTGCCGATTGAATCGGCTGATATCCAAAGGAGTTGATTGTATTGACAACAAACAATGACGTTATCGTTATTATTGATATTCAAAAGCCTACGCCTAAACTAGGATTCGGAAAGCCTTTAATTCTTGGATCTAGTGCGGCAGGAAAAGCCTTTAAAACGTATGCAGATCTAGAGGGTGTAAAAGCCGATTACGCCATCACAACCGAAGAGTATAAAGCAGCTCTGGCGATTTTCTCACAAGGTAGCGATGCACCGGCAGAGATTGCCATCTACTCTCGAAAAACAGGTGCAACACCTGAAACGGTCGCAGAAGCCTTGCAATTCTTATTCACGAAAGATTGGTACTTCCTTATTTCAACAAGTTCATTAGCTGCTGATATTACCGAAATTGGCGATGCCATTGAGACGAACAATACTCGGCAGTACTTCGCCAGTTCCAGCAGCAAAACGGACTTGGCCACTTTCAAGGCGAAGAATTGGACACGAACAACTCTTTTCTATCACACAACTGTGGACAATTATCCTGAGGCGGCTTGGATTGGCAAAGCAGGTTCTGCCGATGTTGGAAGTTTGACATGGAAATTCAAGACCTTAACGAGCATTCAGCCAGTTTCATTAACACCGACTGAACTCTTGGAAATCCATGGGCTTGCAGCAAATACCTACATCACGAAGGCTGGCGATGACGTAACAAGCGAAGGCAAGGTTGTTAGCGGTGAGTATATTGATATTATTCATGCAAGGGACTACGTCACCGCATCTATTGAATATGCCATCCAAAAGCTATTGAATAGTTCTCCAAAAATTAGTTATGACGACAACGGTATTGCACAGCTTGAAAGTGTCGTGAAAACGGTTCTGCAAAGAGCATTTAATCAGGGCATCATTGCTGCTGATAGTGACGGACTCGGGATCTATGGAACCGAATTTAAAAGCAGATCAGACGTTGAAGCTGCTGATCGTGCTGCACGAACATACAACGATGGAACATTTAGCTTTGAGTTAGCTGGCGCCATTCATCAGACAACCATTCGCGGCACTATTAAATCATAGGAGGGATAGACATTGAGCACAAAAACGTATGATCCAAAAAGTGTATCCGTCATTGTGGACGGAACTTATCTAACCGGCTTCTCAGAAGATATCGTTGAAGTCGAGAAGGATGAAGACAATTATGAAGTGAAGGTTGGCGCGCAAGGAGATACAGCAAGGGCTAAAATAAATAACCAATTAGGAACGATCAAAGTCACCCTGCAGCATACAAGCCCTCAGATTCCTTACATGGATGGACTCGCTAACAGTGGAAAGTTAGTTCCTGTTACGGTCATTAATGCCGGAACTACCCGCGAAACCTCATCGGCTACAGAAGCCTATGTCAGTAAACCGGCAGCACGAAAGTATGGTAATGCCGTGGAAGATCGAGAATATGAAATTAAATGTATGGACCTTAAAATGGAATAGGAGACGATTAAACTATGAGTAATTTAAAACAAAAAAAATACACATCTAAAAAACAAGGTAAAACGTATCTCTTTCAATTCCCTGGCATTCGCGCTGTTACAAAAATTAAAGACAGAGTGAAAAATAAATACGGTATTCCGCTCGACGAAAGAACAGCTGACGAAATGCTTGAACATGTTATCGTAGATCCGAAAATGAAAATAGAAGACTTCGATGATATCGGTGAATTTAACGAGGTCATCGGGGCAGCAATTAACTTCATGCATGGAATTGATGACGAGGAAGACGATGCCAATCAGTCAGAAAGAAGCTAAGGAACGCGCCTTAGAAAACTGGCCAATGTGGCGGCTTCTCCTATCTGATATGAATATCAGCTATTCGGATCTTAATCACATGGATCAAGACGATATTCTAGAAGCAAATGCGGCCTTAGATATTCATATTGAACAGCAAAAAGCAAAAACTAAGAAGTAGCGTTCCTTTGGGGCGCTTCTTTTTTTGTTAGGAAGGTGGGTGCCATGTAATGGGTGTTATAAGTAATCTTATGTTTGCGGTGGGGTTCAAGATATCTGACCGCGCACTACGCGACACAGATAGGCAAGTCGATTCCCTCTCCGAAGGTGTTATTGAATTTGGAATCGCAGGAGCTGCAGCAATGGCGGGTTTTGGGGGTGCTGCTGTCCACGCTGCTTCCGAGTACGAAACAGCCATGTCAAAAGTTCAAATGTCTACAGGTGCCAGTAAGGAACAAATGCAAGAGACAAGGGATCTTGCAAAAGACCTCTACTCTCAAAACTATGGCGAAAACTGGCAAGACTTAGGCAGCACCATTTCAACCGTCCAACAGTTCACCAAACAAACAGGCGAGGAATTGAAACAGACGACCAAAGACGCGATCCTGTTACGCAGCGCTTTTGGTTATGAAATAACAGATTCCGTGAAAGTAGCAGATACGATGATGAAGAATTTCGGGATCTCTTCCGATGAATCTTTCTCACTATTTTCACAAGGCGCTCAACAGGGACTCGATAAGTCGGGGGAACTCCTAGATACAGCTAACGAGTATTCACCACAGTTTAAATCTCTCGGATTCTCAGCAAATGAAATGTTTGACACGTTTTCTGCAGGACTCGAAGGCGGCGCCTTTAACCTAGATAAGATTGGGGATGCCGTAAAAGAGTTTAACATTCGCTCTAAAGATGGATCTAAAGCATCATCGGACGCCTATAAAATGTTAGGTTTGGATGCAGAAAAAATGATGAGTACGTTTGCTGCAGGTGGACCCGAGGCGAAAAAGTCCTTTACTCAAATCATGCAAATGATAGCAGATATAGAGGACCCTGTTGCAAAGAACACAATTGGCGTTTCTTTAATGGGATCACAGTTTGAAGATCTTGAAGCAACCGTTATTTCTTCTTTAGGATCGACGAAAAGTCAATTTGACATGACCAAGAAAAGTCTTGATGAAGTCGATCAAATTAGTTTTAGTTCACCAGGGCAAGCCTTCCAAGCGTTTGGAAGGCAAATCGAAACCTTCCTCCTTATTCCATTTGGTGAAAAACTGTTACCCTATTTCACTAGATTTGGTCAATGGATGACTACGCATCAACCACAAATAGAAGCCGTGGGCGCGGTACTAGGCAACACACTTGGCGGCGCCATAACCGTTGTTGCAACAAGTGTTTCTTTTCTTACGGATAAATTTGAGTATATCGCTCCTGCTCTTGCTGGATTCGCTGCAGTCATTGGTTATTCACTCATTCCTGCATTTATAGCATGGAGTAGCGGAATGTGGCTTGCTGCTGTTGCCGGCTGGGCCGCCGTAGCCCCGTGGTTACCTTTTATAGCCATAGGTTTAGGCGTGGCCGCTGTCATTGTAGGCATTGTCTATGCCTTTAAACATTGGGGAGAAATCAGCAATTGGCTTGTAGAAAAGTGGAACCTCTTTAAAGGATGGGTAGTGCGTATTTTCCAATCTATTGGTGATTTCTTCTCTACCTATTGGCCCTACGCTTTGGCACTCCTTGCGGGGCCACTAGCACCGTTTGTCATGCTAATTATCGCTTATTGGGATCAAATCAAATCGTATACCGTTGGTGTTTTTACATCCATCGGTGAGTTTTTCTCTACAAAATGGAATGAGATCATTTCATTTTTTAGTGGAATTAATTTATACGATGTGGGTAAGAACATTATTTTAGGACTCATTAACGGTTTTTTTGATATGAAAGGCTTTCTACTCGATAAGGTGAAAGATATCGGGAGTACGATAACAGGTGGTATTAAAGACTTTCTCGGCATCCATTCCCCTTCTCGCGTCATGATGGAGGTTGGTTTTTTCACCGGCAAAGGATTAGCCGATGGCATTACGGGCACAGAATCCATGGTTTCTAAGGCATCCTCGGGACTTGCAGATGGAGTGACCGATCCGCATCAAAGCATATCGTCATTGGCTCCTGCTCGTGCTTCTGGACAATCAAGCGCGGGACTATCCGCAAGCGGACAGCAGAGGATTGAGCTTGCGTTTACGATTGATGTGAACGGTAACGGAACATCCTCAGGCGGCTCACTGCTGGGACGAGATATAACGGATCAAATCAAATCCATTGTCCAAGATGTTATCGAAAGCGCAGCTCGCAGAATGGGAGTTGATGCCGTTGGCACAAATTAATGGGTATTATATCACCGTTGAAAGTGAAGATCCTCAATATGCTATAGATATTACTGACGAGCCCGTTGAAAAAGGTATTGATAATACCGATCATGTACAACGTAAAGCCGTTTCGATGTCTATTTCAGGATTTATCCTTGGGGATAATGCCGATGAGATCCGGCAGTCATTACTTAAATCTATGAACACAGGTACGATTGTTAATTATGACGGTAGAAATTACTTTACAGGACTTATTGAAAGCTTTTCACCCAAACATGATCATAAAACAGCAAATGGCTTCGCTTTCTCCATGACGCTAAAAGAAATGCGAACTGCAGAGAGCTCTTATGTGGAAAGTCTTCCTGCTCCTGTTCGTGCTCAGACTGCACCTATTATCAGTTCAGGGACCAAGCAAACGAAGAAGACAAGCAAAAGCAGTGACAAGGAAGTCGAGAAAGTAACATTTAAATCCGGCAGCCCGTGGGGTGACCAATGAAATATGTGGAAATAGAGAAAAATTTAATCCCTTACCGTTTTGATATTTCTCTGTCTGGCGAGATATTCACGATGGAAGTTCACTACAACGCCGAGTATGACTTTTTCACCGTGGATTTATCAAAAGGCTCAGACATTCTAGCCCTCGGCGAAAAAATCGTTTACGCCACGCCTTTGTTTAATGATAGCTTGGATGCTCGGTTTCCTTCTGTTAGTATCATGCCGCTAGATGTATCAGGAAACAGCAGCGTAGTCACATGGGACACACTGAACGTGAATGTGTTCTTATATGTGGACGGTGAAGACGATGCCTAACTTTGGTCGAGTAGTTGAAGTGCTCATTGGTAACAAGAAGTTTTCAAATGCTGATTTCACACTGGAAGGAACCGTTCCTTTTGATAATGACCCGTTACCGAACGAAAGTGAGATTAAAATCTGGAACCTTTCTAATGATACCATTGCTCAATTGAAGCGCGGCCAAACAGCAATGGTGAATGCCGGTTACCGTGGAGATATCGGTCTGATCCTTCACGGATTTGTATCCAAAGTCATAACGAAACGGGAAGGTGTTGACCGCGTCACATCGATTTATGTACTTGATTCGGATGATATCACCAAACGGGAAGTCGATATTGCTTATAAAAATAGCACACTCGCTAGTTACATTCTGAAAGACATGGCTCGTCAACTTGGGCTCCCGATTGGACAATTTGAATTAAACCAAGATTATCGGTATGAAGAAGGATACACGGCAAAAGGGGAAGTCACAAAGGTCATTAGTGATGTGGCTGCAGATTGTGGAACTTCGGCCTATGTGAACAAGGGAAAACTCTACATCAGGAATCTACGAATAGGCGCCGACGATGTCTTTTCCTTATCTTCTGACACGGGACTCATCGGTTCTCCTGAGACTTTTGAAGAGGAGAACTTTAAAGGATTCACGATTCATTCCCAGCTACAGTACAGAGTAACAACCGCCTCCGTCATTGACTTGAAAAGTTCAATTTTTAAAGGGCGTGTACATGTACGTTCGGGTTCTCATAAATTTAGCAATACTGGAAATTTCACGACAGAAGTGGAGGCGATACTACCATGAAGAATGATCCTGCCGGAGCAATCGGCGCGCTGATTTTTGGTGCCATAGAAAAAATGGCTGCTACACTATCTGTCTCCTTCCCTTGTCGCATCATCTCCTATGATGCAGGTTCGGGTATGGCTACTATTCAACCCCTTATTCGTAAAACAGACAGTGATCCAGCACCCATACTAAACGTTCCTGTACTCGGTCAACGATTCCTTGTTGATGGCGTGGAACGTGTGTACACACCTGCTTTACATGCCGGTGACACTGTTCTGGTGGTTTGTACAGACAATGAACTGAAGAACGCATTAAACGGACAAATAGCCGTGACCAATAGCAAGAGATCACATGATCATAACGATGCTGTCATTGTGGGGGTGTTTTCATGCAGTCTCCTCAGTTAATTAATGGAGATTTGTTGATTGAGCATAATGATTTGGTTTTGGTAGATGGTACCGATGAATTGGCACAATGCTGCGAAATCATTCTTGGTACGAATCAAGGGGAATGGTTTTTGAATCCATCACTCGGTATTGATTTCTCGAAACTGAACGGCAAACAAATTAGCGAAGAAGCCGTTAAGGAAGAGATCCGAAAAGGACTCCGGCAAGAAAACCGAATACAAACCATTGATTCAATTACGGTCAACCTGAACACCAAATCACGCGAGAGTCAGATATCATTCAGAGCAACAAGTGAGGAAGGAGAGGTGGTCCAAGGTGGCACTGGATAGAAACGGATTTAAGCGAAAGCGTTTCGTCGATCTATTCTCCGAAATGGAAGTAAAGGCCAAGGAAGTTTACGGCCAACAAATCAACACATCCGAGCGCGCTGTCATGGGGATCATCCTACGGATCTTCGCTTGGTTCCTTTCTTTTGTCTGGCAGCTTGCGGAGGATGTATATAATAGCGCATATCCCAACACGGCAAATGGAACAAGTTTAAAAAAGCTGGGACCCTATGCGGGGATTAAATCTCTACAGCCCATTCAGGCAACGGGGACCATTACATTAACTGGCACAGATGGGTTTATTCAAACTTCAGGATTTCGCGTCCAAACGAATGATGAGGTTATTTTCGTGACAACGGAATCCATTACATTATCGGGCGGCACCGGCACAGGTGCCATACGGGCCATTCAAACGGGAAAAACGGGGAATGTATCGGCAGGGCAGATCAATGAAATTGTGAATCCCAATACCAACATAACAGCAGCCACGAATGCCGAAGCAACTACAGGCGGCAGAGAAGATGAAACGGATGCTGAGTTCCGTGGAAGATTTGCTATATCAAGCGAAGGTCGCGGAAAGGCGACAATAGGTTCAATTCGAGCAGAGTTGTTGAAAGTCTCTGGCGTTAGGGCGGCAACCGTCATTGAAAACTACTCTAACGTTACAGACTCTGCAGGTAGGCCAAGTAAATCATTTGAGTGTTATGTTCTTGGGGGTTCGCCCATAGATATCGGTCAAACGATTTTGGACACAAAAGCAGCAGGGATTGAGCCTCATGGGAGTGAGTCAATTGCTGTCAACGATGATGCTGGATTCAGCCACATCATGAAATTTTCATACGCTGACGAGATCAACACACATGTGAAATTCACCATTACAAAGGATGCCCGTTATCCTGCAGATGGTGATGCCTTGCTGAAGTCGGCTGCTCTCAAATACATTGGCGGCTTAGATGCAGACGGAACACTTTACATCGGGCTAAATATGGGAGACAACGTTGTGCAATCAAGGTTAATCTCAGCCGCCTATTCTGTCGAGGGAGTCAGCGATGTACAGGTTCAGATTAGTACGGACGGTATAACATGGTCTGAGGAAAATTTGGACATTGCACCCAATGAAGTTGCCCCATCTACTCATACACTTATTTCGGTGGTGGTTGGTCCGTGATTACCGTTGATAAAATTATTAAGCATCTATCGGACAAGTTTACGAAAGATCCAAGCAGCAACATAGGGAAGCTTCTATCCATCATGGCCGACCAATTGAGGGATGTAGAAGAAACATTTGAACGGATTCGGGATTGGCGGGATATTGATATTGCTGAAGGAACGACACTCGATAAAATCGGAACGATTGTTAACCAATCTCGTGGAGCTGCTACCGATGAGGTTTACCGTATCCTCATTAAATCCAAGATCGCCCGAAACCTGAGCACAGGTGACATTAATACTATTATCGGTGTTCTGTCTACCGCACTCGACTGTGAACCGAGCGAAATAGAAATAAAAGAACTCTACACCGATCCTGTTGATCCTGAACCTGCTACAATCTCACTTATCAAACTTCCCTTACAATCGGTCAATGAGGCAGGTATGTCACCTATTCAATTCGCTCGCATTATTCAACAAACGGTTGCTGCAGGGGTAAGAGTGGGCGCCATTGAGATGACAGGAACTTTTCAATTTGCTTCAGGTTCTACCACAGAAACAAGTTCCACTGAAGGTTTCAGCAACGATGTGGGGACTACAGGCGGTTACTTTGGTGCTGTATATACTCCTGGTGATGATCCTGATTTACCTATTTAGAAAGGGTGATAAATAACATGAACTTCGATGAACAGCTTCCTGATTGGCTGGCAGAAGGCACGGAGCCGCCAACATCAAAGAAAACGGATGGTTGGCAGCCAGATGACAAGCCTCCAGCCGGTTATTTTAACTGGCTCTTTAATCGTACTTACAAAGCATTCCTAGAGATTCGAAACAAAATAAGTAATCTCACCGGCTCAGATGTTACTTTAGTCGATACTAGTAATAATTTTGCTTCGACAAATGTTGAAGGTGCCATGTCAGAGCTTTTTACAAATGTCAGTAACGGTAAAACAGCGGTCGCTTCCGCTATTACTGGCAAGGGTGTAGTAGCCTCGGGAAGCGATACATTTACTCAACTTAGTACGAAGATCGGACAAATTAGCACAGGTACTGGGGATGCAGTCGCCGCCGATGTGTTGACGGGAAAAACATTCACAAACGGAAATAGTTCAGGGATTTCAGGAGCGATGCCGAACCAAGGAGCCACAACTCTTACTCCGTCTGGTACTGGTCCAGTTACGATTCCTGCAGGATACCACAACGGCAGCGGAACAGTATTACAAGTAACTGTTCCTGCGGCAAACGTCAAAGCAGGGACAACTATTGCAGGGGTAGCAGGGACAATGACCGATCGAGGAGCCACAACTCTTACTCCGTCTGGTACTGGTCCAGTTACGATTCCTGCAGGATACCACAACGGCAGCGGAACAGTCTCACAAGTAACAGTTCCAGCAGCAAATGTCAAAGCAGGAACAACTATTGCAGGTGTAGCAGGGACGATGACGGACAGGGGCGCTGTAACAATTACGCCGAGCGCATCGAGCCAAGCGATTCCTGCAGGTTATCATAATGGTAGCGGAAATGTTCCTGCTGTTGTTGTTCCTGCCGCGAATGTTTTGACTGGTACAACTATTGCTGGTACTGCTGGCACTATGCCGAATATGGTGGGTGTTATTAATGCTCAGGGAACTGCACAATGGGGTGATGGTGCACTAGCTGTTTATCCTCCGAAGGGATATTATAAAGGTGGTTCGGGGGACGGAGAACTTAAAGTATCTGTTGCTCAATTACAAGCCGCCGAACCTGATTTAATTGGGGCTAGTATTACCGCTGGCGTAACTCTTTATGGCATAGCTGGTACAAATAGTAAAAGCGGATATTATGCTAGTGGGTTTATGAGTCGTGCAGGTTTTACTTATACAAGAACGGTCGGTAATTGGTATATTTGTGATTTTGATGTTCCTTTCTTGGTTAATGAAGCGCTGTTTTTTGGTGGATACGATACAGGAACAGGATGGGGTGGTTATTCACTAGATGACAGCAATAATAAACGCGGTTGGTGGTCTAATGGAATGCAGAATGCTAAAGCGAATGATGGAATAGAAGCTTCGTACCTATTGAGAAAGGTTACATATTTACAATGGGGTAGTGCCCAAATACCTACAGGTGGAGTGTATTGGTATGCGTGGGGTAGACAACTTTAGAAAGTTTTTAGAAAGGATGAATAATATGCAATATGTATGGTGTAAAAAGATTAATGGCGATATTGGGGAAGTGGACTCTATATGGGTTAATAAAGCGTTTATACCCGAATACATTTTACCAGAAACAATTGAAGTGTCCAGTGTTCCCCCATACCCGAATTTGGATAGTGGGAAAGAAGCTAAACAATTTATACGTATTAGTACGAAAGAAATTTATTATGAAATATTTAACCGACCGTTAAACATTGAAGAGCAAGTTGCAGAACTTTCTGATCAAAACATCGATACTATGCTAGCTATTACTGAAATTTATGAAATGTTAATTGGAGGAAACTAAACAATGGCAACTATTTATTTCAAATTAATTATAGCTGGGAAAAAAACAATCGAAGAAGTGCCTTTAACGATTAGAGCCGAAGTACAAGCTCTATTGGATGAAAACAATGTTTAAAGAAGCCATAATACGGCTTCTTTTTTTATTGCTGAAAGGAGGTGATATCATGGTCACTGTATATGTAACACTCATTATCAAAGGGTATAAAACTTTTTCACAGGTTCCCAACAATTTGAAACTTGCAGTTGAAGCAGAACTCTTAGCTATGGATCTTGGCACAGACGGAAAACCATTACCAATAGAAGAACCGGCAGCGTAAAAATAAAAGGCCCCGTTCAAAGAACGGGGCTATTATTATGCCTGAAATGGCAGAAAGAGGTTTTCATGAATCGTTTCTTGCAATCTTTTTTCACATTGGAAACACTAGCTAAACCAACAAATGTTGGTGCGGCTTTTGCCGGAGCTGTCGTTGGCCCCTTAATTGGTCAAGCTTTTAGCAGCGGAAAGTTTTGGGCATTTCTGCTGTTCTTCTCTATCATCGTAGCTGATTGGATCACAGGAATGGCCGCAGCCAAAAAAGATAAAACGTATTCCTCAGAGTACGGGATTTCCGGAGCATTGCGCACCTTACTTATGCTTTGGATCCCCTTTATTGGGTGGTTACTTGATAAAGTCACGTTAACTGTTCTTGGCATCAATCAACCAGGATACGCCTTCTTCGCAATCACGATCATGCTTGCCTATCACACATGGGAGAGCATGACAGCTAATGCCTATCGAGCCGGATGGGAAAAGTGGATACCAAAGAGTGTAACGTCATTCGTCAGTAGCGAAATTAGAGCGAAAATGGAAAGAGCACAGCGTCAGAAAGGTAGTGATAAAGATGAGTAAAGGATTTGATTGTGCAACGCCGCTGACACCCAAAACAGCAGCCCTTTTTGTCAGTCAGGGGTTTACATTCGTCTGTCGCTATCTCGCTCCCAAAGGTTCTGGCAAACGACTCACAGCCACAGAAGCAGTTACATGCTTGACAGCTGGATTGTGGCTTGTCTCTGTGTTCGAACGCGGCGCTAGTAATGCTCTAGCTGGGGCTTCACAAGGACGAGAAGATGGCGCCATGGCGCTTCAGTACGCCAGAGAAGTCGGACAACCTGAAGGCACTGTCATCTATGCTGCCGTTGATACAGACGTAAACTCATCCCACTACAGTACAATTGAAGCGTATATGAGAGCGTTTGATGAGCAAATCACTGGATACGAACTTGGCATTTATGGTGAATACGAGATTTGCAAAGAAATGCAAGCGCGTGGCGTAATTAAAAAGGTATGGCAAACATATGCTTGGAGCCGTGGTGCCAAGTTACATGATCCAAATGTGTACCAATATGAGAATGACATCATTGTAAACGGGATAGGGATCGACCGAGACGAATCAAACGGCGATGCAGGAGGGTGGAAATTAGGGATGGCAATCAAACAACAACCGGCACTTGATAGCGGAGTGGTGGATACAATTATCAATACATGGCTTTCACCAGATTGGAAGAAAGCAAGCGAATCTGGCGCGGTGGATCAAGCCGATTATATACATTGGATTGCCAATGAGTTACGTAAAGCTTCTGGACAGCCGGTGGAGTAGCGCGAGGAGCCCTCACTTTTAAGCTTGTGGCTTCGTGAGGGCTCTTTATCTAGTAAAGTAAATTAGATAGTTTTTGATATTCTTTTTGATCACAACGGAAGTATATATTACCCTCTAACACGCCTTCTTTAAAGCTCACGACAGCCAGAGAGTTATCTTTTTTCCGTCCACCAAGCGCAGCTCCGGCCAATAATCCGATGCCGCCTGTTAATACCCCGCCAATTATTGCTCCGGCTGCTGCTTTACCTGCACTACGCTGCCCTTTTTCATCCCATTCTAATTTTAATACTTCAATTTCTTGAGAACCAATTAGTAAGGTATTTTGATTAGATCCTTTAGCGACTATCACTTCACCGCCGGCTTTAATTTTAGGATGACCCCCCAGATAACTGAGGTTCACAGCCTTGCCAGAACCTATCAACTTACCATTTTCAGTTGCTTTCTTGAAATCCTCTTTCACTTTACTCCACATACTCATATCGTCACAACCTTATAGGTAATATTATAATAACATTCTAGCAAATTGAGGAAAAATTTACCACGATATTTAACAAACCCTAGAGGACAGAGAACATATGTTATAAAACTAGATA
The DNA here is from genome assembly GCF_030817215.1 of Paenibacillus sp. V4I3. Taxonomy (GTDB): domain Bacteria; phylum Bacillota; class Bacilli; order Paenibacillales; family NBRC-103111; genus Paenibacillus_E. The sequence continues at coordinate 5,725,907 of NZ_JAUSZA010000001.1, read as the reverse complement.
TTTTATACATATATCAAAGCCCTCGTTTCCCAAATTCTTTTATATTTCGCCTTGAGTGCTGCTGATTAACCGACCGAGGAACATTCATAGGATTACTCCAAAAACACCAAATGGTGATCTTCGCTTTTCTTCTATTTACTCTTTATTAATATATGAAACCATTTTCTATTATTTTAATACTTTATACCATGATAATCCAAATATTTCTTTGACATGCGATAACGCATATGTTATAATTAAGTTGTTAGGAGGTGATGGACTTGGTTACAACACTTCTTATCTCGATAGGAATCATGCTAGTTCAGTTAATGACATCGCTTATTAACTTGAAAATAGCAAAAATGAACTATCGAGAAAAAAGAAAAAGCCCCAACCGCTCGCGACGGTCAAGGCAACCAAGAAACAGACGAAGGAAAAGGTAGAACCTTCAAGGAAGAGGATGTCAGTTCAATCCTCCTCTTCCTCCTAACATTATAACCAAAGTATAACATGTATATGACTCACATGGAAGGAGGCAGCCAGAGATGACAATACTAATATTAGCTTTGATTGTCGTCACACTTGGTATATGTGCGTACACCCTCTATTTACTAAGCAAAAGGCGGAATTAGACTATGAATCCTCTCGAACATATCATGGGCACCGAAGAAGCTGCAGAGCTTTGGGGGATTAAACAGGGGCATGTCAAAAATCTCTGTCGGGATGGTAAGGTTCTTGCTATTCAGATAGGAAAGACTTGGATATTAGATAAAAATCAGCCTAACCCCAGCCAACCAAATCATCCTAAGAATTGGCGTGGCAGAAAAGAAAATAATAATTAGTTGACCCTCAATCCCCAATCTTTACAACAACCATCGTAAAGGACTTATTTATATAGTCAAAAGCCATGTGGGGGAAATCAACCCTGCAAGGAAGAAAGCATCTTTATTCTTATCGAATTCAAGAGGTTGGTTGATATCATGAACATGGGGGCGGCAGCATGAGTAATGGCAGTGATGATTGGAGTAAGGCTTATACAGAGTGGGCTACCCAAGATAGAAGGGAAAGGCTGCAACAAAGTGCGCAACGGCAATATAGGACTGACAAACACGATCAGGTCGTCGAACGTACTTCGAGAATTCAAGAAGAGTTTAGAAAAAGTCAACTCGACTATGAGGAAAAGAAGAAGCAAGAAGAATTACTGAGAATAAATAAGGAAGCTGAAAAGATCGCTAACGAAGAACAGAAAAGAAGAATCGAGATAGAAACCAATCTCGAGAATTCACGATATGGACTGGTTGCAGCTTGCGTCATCGCTTCGGTTCTTGTTTTGCTTTTAATTACAAACGCTCAAGCATTGGGTGTCGTGGTTACGATAATTCTTTTTATTGTATTTGTATTTTTTATGTTTAGGAATTCTACAAACCCATTTCTTCCTGGACCACTTTTACTTGGCTTACCTGTATTCATTCTCGTTAGCTTACCGATGTTTATAGGTATGTGGTGGCTTGCGTGGGTTATTATAGTTTTAATGGTAGGAATACCATCGTACTTTACACTCCAAAAATATAAAAAGTTATTATGAAACGGTCCCAACTTGTGCCTCGGCATTACGCTAACGGAAAACAATAGTTCAATCAATAAAGCATAAAGGCAGCTGGTCAGATGATTGGCTGCCTTTTCTCACCTAACGGGCAGGATTGTTTATATATTTGGCAGAAAAGTTGAAGTGAAAAATAAATTGTACTAGGAAGACATATAATTTTGAATCTGGAAGATTACTATTCTATATTCCATGAGGTCATCCCCTAAACAATAAATTCCTCAAACACTGGCAACCTCATCGCTCCCGACTTATACCAATCCCGATACTTTACCATGCAGCGCACTACAGGCTGAACATAAACGTGATCCTTGCTCTCACCGCTCTTGTACGCCTGAAATACAGGACACATCGACTGGCGAGCAGACTGGGTAATTCCTAGCTCTAATGCTCCGATCGGTCGAATGCGGCCGTCATCTGAATACCCAAGAAGCCATGAATGCTCCTTCTTGCTGTATCCCGTTATATAGACCTCAGCTTTTTGGTAGTTGATAACCTTTTGCCATGCCCAAGAGCGCGTGTCTTTCTCATACTTGGAGTTTTTCTTCTTAATGACTACGCCTTCTAATCCGTGTTCACAGACGATGTTAAAGAAATCCGTAGAGCTGCCATTGATCGGCCGGACTATTCGGTAATACTCATTCTCTTGGACAGCCTCTTCAAGTAGTCCCTTGCGAACTTCCAAAGGCAAGCCAGTCACATCTACGCCGCGGTGGTACAAGATATCAAAAGCGAAGTAGACAACCTTATGCTTAACCTTGCTGGACTTGAAACGAGCATTACATGCTTCGAAGTCAGCCTTCCCCTGTTCATCTAACACCACGATCTCACCATCAAGGATTGTTCCCTTTTGAATCGGCGGATTGTGCAACTCTGGATATTTGGATGTTGCATTAATGTTCTTTGTATAAAGGTTTAGCTCATCTAAATTGGAAACGATCAACCGGATACCATCCCATTTAAGCTCTGCAAATGTGGAAGGATCATCAAATGCTTTATTGTTTTTGGCATATTGGAGAAGCATTGGAGGAATAAACATTATCTTCATCACCCATATTAATGGTACACCTTAGAGCATACTCATGACTAATGGAACTTGAAGGAAGCCCGTGAAACTCCTCCTCGGGCTTTTACTTTAAAGTTAATGATTTTTGTTTACTTCCAACAGCTTGCCGTAGCTGATCCGATATCCCACCACTTGCCGCCACGATATTGATAATTTTCGAGAATCTCCTTTGAAATAATTTTCGCATACATTCCTTCCACTGGTTCAGGTACTTCGTCCCAACTAAAATAATAATCCTTCACTTTATAAAATGCATAGGCGAAAAACTTTTGCCATACAATTTCATGCCAAGGAAGTTTATGATAAAGTTCTTCCGGAGAGATGTCTTTGCCATACCTGTCTTTAATGTATTGAGCGACATATTTTGATGTTTCAATTTGAGTTTGACCATACATATGCCTCACCACCATATACGAATGTTTGTTCTTATTATACGTAAAGGTGAGGGGATTATTCAATAATTATATCTTGTGCACAAAAATGTGCACGAACTTGTAAGAACACATTACTCTTATAATAGAAGGAACGGCGATATTACAGTGTTTTTAGAACACATTAAACTACGAAAATATAGGCTAATTAAATCAGTTGGTTAGAGCGGTCGGCTCATAACCGATTGGTCGGGGGTTCGAGTCCCTCTGGGCCCATAGCACGGAAACCCTTCGTATAAGGGTTTTTATTATTTTATAACATCAAATAAGCCTCTCGATTTCATCTCTTCACGATGAATTGGAGAGGCTTTTTTACATTTTGTCCGAAGTATTGCATGCTTATCCAATTCTCCTAAAGGGACAGTGACCTCGAGTGTCGAAGAATTGTTCATGCACGATAATGGGACACATAGAATATGAGCATATTGGACAGCAAAAACAGGATGAACGCTTAAGAAATGGGTGGGATATAGAATGATAACACTGCTCGGAATAGATCTAGGGACTTCTAGTGTGAAGACAGCTGCCATGGACCCTGCGGGACGGATGGTAGGCTTATCTCAACAAAGCTATGACATTCATTCGCCCTTGGTCGGCTATGCGGAGCAAGAGCCTCAGCTATGGTGGGAAGCAGTACGACAAACCTTGTCTGAATCTGTCAGGCAAGCAGGCGCAGGTAACAGCGACCGTTACGCTATTGGCTTATCTGGACAGATGCATGGGCTTGTTGCAATCGGGACGGATGGACAGGTGCTTAGGCCTGCGATTATTTGGTGTGATCAGCGCTCAATTGAACAGAAAGAACAGCTTGAGGCGATGTATTCTATCGAGCAGCTTGGCAAGCTAGTACAGAACCGGGCTGCGACTGGCTTTCTGCTTTTATCGCTGTTGTGGTTAAAGCAGAATGAACCGGATACATATGAGAAGATTTGGAAAGTCATGCTGCCGAAGGATTATATCAGGTACAGGCTAACCGGCGAAGTAGGAACCGAGTCAACGGATGCATCAGGCACATTAGCTTATGATGTAGCCAATAAGTGTTGGTCAAGTGAACTGTTGGGGCAGCTTGGAATTGATCCGGAACTGCTGCCAACCGTACGTGAGCCTTGGGAGGTTGCAGGAACGCTGACAACTGAGGCAGCAAACGATTGTGCCATTCCAGCAGGTACTGTTGTCGTCTTTGGCGGCGCAGACCAGCCCATGCAGGCTATTGGTAATGGGATTTTACATCAGGGGCAAGCTTCGTGTACGTTGGGCACAGGAGGACAATGGTTTGTCCCTGTAGATACGCCTACCTATGATTCCTTGCTGCGAACACATACCTTTACCCACGCAGCACCAGGCAAATGGTATTTGATGGCGGCGATGCTGAATGCTGGCCTATCACATAGATGGCTAACAGAGAACATTCTCAAAAATAAGGACGTCAGGTCACTCGATGAAAGCGCTGCTCATGTTCCCCCAGGCTCAGAAGGTCTTATTTTCCTGCCCTACTTAACAGGCGAGCGAACCCCGCATATGGACCCTTTTGCTAGAGGCGCCATGTTCGGTTTAACGCTGAAGCACAATGAAGCACATCTGGTTCGGGCTGTGATGGAGGGAGTGGCTTTTGCGCTGCGCGATGGGTTGGAGGTATTGGTAGCATTGGGTGTGAGAGTTGACCGAATCGTAATGGCTGGTGGTGGAGCAAAAAGTGCTTTATGGCTGCAAATACTTGCAGATGTGCTAACTTGTGAGTTATATCCATCCGTTATGAAAGAGCAGGCCAGCATTGGTGCGGCCATGATGGCAGGAGTAGGGGCAGGTGTATATGCATCTATAGAGGAAGCGTGTGAGATCGTGGTGAAGCAAGCGGAGAGACCGATTGCGCCTATTTTGAAGAACAGATCCGTCTATGAAGAGCAGTACGCAATCTTTAGAGAGTTATATCAATGCAATAAGGAATTGTTCAAAAGAGTGAGTGGTTTAACCAGTCCTTAATAGGCACGAAACAACCTATACAGTAATCGATGAAAACCTGAGAAATCAGGTTTTTTGTTTTTGTGGGAATAAAAGTCACTCCGATGAGAAATCTTATACAAGGTTGCTAAAGGTAAGATAAGAAAGGAGAGGTTTGGATGGGGATTTTAAGTGGGAAACCCAAAGACGAGCCCTTGCATTACGGGGAGGTTTATGATGTTTGGCAGTTCTCCATGGCAGCAAAGGGATGTATTTCGGGTTATAGAGCCTTGAGCTATCATGCTGGAGATAAAGACTTAAAAGAGATCATCGGAGATGTCATCAACCAAGCCGAGTTAGAAGTCAGAGAGTGCGACGAAATTCTTAATAGTAATGGTATCGTTCCTCATCCGGTACATCCTGACCGCCCAAAAGCGAAATTAGAGGAGATACCTATCGGAGCAAGATTCACTGATCCCGAGATCGCAGCTATGGTATCGGCAGATTTGGCGGCAGGTCTGATCACTTGCAGTCAGGTAATGGGCAAGTCTATTCGTGAAGATGTAGGTGCTCTTTTTGTAAAGTACCATGTCACCAAAGCTGCCATCGGATTAAAAGCTCTTCGACTAAGCAAAGAAAAGGGCTGGCTTGTCCCCCCGCCTCTACAAATCAAAAGACCCGATTTAGTAGAAGCTTAAGACCCAAAATATGAGGAGGATTTACAATGTATCAAGACCAAAATATCAATAACCAATTTCAACAAACGCAAGGTATCATTGCACAACTTATAAACCAAACGCAACAATCCTCGCAGATGTATCAACAGATGCTTCAACAAGAGCAGCAAAATGCAATGAGACTTGAAGAGCTAGCACAACGGGAACAAAAAGCCGTCCAAATCATTCAATCTGCGCTGCAAGGCCACCAAATGGCTATTCAACAATTACAACAAGTTTCCCAGCTGTGCAGACAGCTTGAACAAACAGCTCAAAGCAGCTTTCAGTCTCAAAATATGATGCAACCTCAACAACAAACGAATTATGCCAATTCATATGGTTCATCGTCCCGCGGTTATCAATAATACCAAGCATGCATAGATGAAAAAGGATAGAGGCTGACGATATTCGTCGGCCTTTATTCGTTATTTTATAAAATCGAGTAAAATGAGTCAGGAGCGATGGTTATCTGCAGCGATGATTGGATAGTGTGCTTATTTTCGGATGTTATTGTAAAATTAATTTTATAACGATTCAAAAGGAGAAAGTTATGTGCCGAAATATTAAAACATTATTCAATTTTGATCCTTTGGCTACCAATGATGAAATTCAGGCGGCCTCGCTGCAATTTGTGAGAAAGATCTCAGGCTTTACTGAGCCTTCAAAAGCGAATGAGGCGGCGTTTAATCAAGCTGTCAAGGAGGTTAGTATAATTGCTCGGAATCTGTTGGACTCGCTGGTAACCAACGCTGAGCCCCGTAATCGTGAGGTTGAAATCGAACGTGCGCGTGCTAGGAATGCAAAAAGGTTTGGAACAAAAGAAGATGAATGACATCATAGATGAAGTACGGGTTCTTTCTTAAGGGGAAAGAGCCTTTTTTGTATTTACCTGGTTAGGCTTTCAACTTGTCCTTGTAGCGTTCAACCCTCGTTACGCATATTCTGTATGAAACTAGTAGAAATTAGGTGATAGAAAGTGACCAAAGGTTTTGATTGTTCAACGCCTTTAACGGCGCAAACTGCCGCTGCTTTCGTCAAAGATGGCTACTTGTTTGTAGCCAGATATCTCGTTCCGAGTGGTTACAAGGCGTTAACCAAAAGCGAAGCGGACACGATCAGCGAGGCAGGACTGCAAATCGTATCTGTTTTCGAAACAACCGCTAACCGAGCTCTCGGAGGAAGAAGCGCTGGATTGGCTGATGGGGCAACAGCTGTGCAGGTTGCTCATAATCTGGGCCAACCACCTGGCAGCTGTATTTACTTTGCTGTCGACTTTGATGCCTCAAGTGCTCAAATGCCAACCGTTATTGCCTATATCCGGGCAGCAAGTGAGGCGACACCCGAGTATACGACTGGTGTATATGGTTCTTATTCCGTGATGGAAGCCGTCTGGAACGCTGGAGCTTGCTCTCATTTTTGGCAGACGTATGCTTGGAGTGGTGGTAAAAAGTCCAGTTTCATAAATATTTATCAATACTTGAACGATGTGGTTGAGCATGGGATTGGTGTGGATTACGATGAATCGTATGGAAATGAAGGTTGGTGGAATACGATAGCACCACCTGAGCCACCCGTGTCGTATCCTCTGTCTCCTAAAGATGCCAATGTGATTATACCCTTCCTTTCGGCCGGATATGAGGCGACGTCATCCACTGCTGCTAGGGAAGAATTTCATCGACTTGCCAATGAGCTGCGCAGAGTTTCGGGTCAACCAGAACAATAATCGCCCGAAAGTAAACCGAATCCTCCATTGATACGTTTACTCTATAGAGTAGATGTACAAATTCAAAGGAGGATTTTTTATATGAAAAAAAGTTTATTCGCGGTTGTTCTCGGTTTCGGTTTGCTCACTACAAGCATCTTATCGGTTTCGGCTAATGAACATGAGCCTGGGCATGATAGCATGGCGGCTGAAATGAGTATGAAAGCAGCGGTACAACAGCAGGTAAAGTCGGATATGAAGCTCACTTTGAATGGTAAACCCTTGCAGCTCGATGAGTCCTACCTCATTGATAACTCCTTGTTTGTACCGTATCGTGCCTTTGCAGAAGGCATTGGATCAGAAGTAGGCTATGATGCCGCTACACAAACAGTAACCGTTAAGAAGGACACAAAAACCGTTAAGCTCATGATCGGATCCTCTGAAGCCAATGTGGACGGCGCCAAAGTTTCCATGGTCGGTCCTGCTCAGTTAATTAACAGTTCAACCTTCGTTCACTCCCGTTTTTTGGCTGAAGTTTTCGGGATTAGGGTCTTGTATGATGAAACAACGCGGACAGTAAATCTCGTTAGCGGAGGGACTTCCGGATCCGGACAAGAGGTGGCTAAAACGTATTATGTGAATATTGAGGGCTTTGCATTCAAAGAAGGGGATATCACCGTTGAAGCAGGCTCCACTGTTATCTTTACGAATAAGGATAAAGTGAATCACAATGCTGTCGCTGATGATGGCAGTTTCCAAACAGCGCTTTTGGCGATGGGTGAATCGGAAAGTGTTACGTTTGCTAAGGCAGGTGAGTATACGTACTTCTGTGAACCTCATAAGAATTTCATGAAGGGTAAAATTACCGTGAAATAAAGATTATAAGCCCGGCATCTCTCGACTAGCTCTGAGATGCCGGGCTTTATTATTGAATGACAGCGCTGCGGATATACCAGCGCTCATCGAGCGAAGCTCTTTCGAGGCGAAAGAGCACTCGCCTGTTCGCAACCGCGGAAGGACGTACCGGCGTAGCCGAAATGTCAACCGCGGTGTCGAGCTGCAGGAGCTGGGACACGTCCCGCTCCGGGAGCTTAGACAGGCGTCGCATGCTTCGCACATGCAGCGCCTGCTCTTGCCCTGTAGTGACCTGCAGCAGCTGCAGGTCACCTTGGTTCGCCGCGCTGATCCACACGTCGATCAGCGCCCAGGGCGAGAGCTTGCTGATGTAGTCCGTCAGCAAGCCTGCCGCTCGGTGCACCATGACCTGGTGCGCCGGGTCAACGGAGCGGGAGCCGTGCGTCACGCTCCCGAGGAAGTGAATACAGAAATGACCGTTGAAGTCATTTCCCGGTATACCATCACCCCCATGCGGCATGCCGTGCATGGACCCGGCCAGCGTGCGGCCGTTCAGCTTCACGAGGACCGCTTTGCGGTCCCAGCTCCAGGCGCCGCCGTAGATGGTTTTGAGCGTCGCGGAGTCGGATTTGGTCAGCGGCTGTACATCCGCATGATGGGAGCCCGCGCGGCGCTGCCCCTCAAAGCTGAGACCGCTCTCCACGTCTACGATGGTGAATTTACTGTATTTGGGGAGGACTTCACTCGCCTCCTCCCAGGGAAGTATTTCGCCATAGTGCCTGGCTCTAACTACTTGAACTTGCGAGCGCAGCGTTTCTTGAGCGGTGCTTGATATATTCAACGTAAGTCCCGCTGAGAGATCTATCACTTCACCATTCGGGGTGACACCATAGCGTTGTTGCACACCTTTTTTGTCAAAGGAAAGCGTGGTATCCGGGGGGAGGGGGGCGACGAATGGTGTACCTATCCCTCCATCATCTAGCTCTCGTTGTAATTTTTTATCTACAAATATAGCATCAGTTTGATAAGCGGCATGAGGTGAAACTTTAACAACCAGCTGGAACTTCCCAGAACTCGCGGTTTCTTCAATCTGTGGCATACCGCCGTGAGCCTGTGTGTTGATACTTGTTGCCGCTGTTAATAGGCTTGTAAAACAACAGCGTGTAAAACAGCTTTCGGAGCAAGCTGTTTGCTCGGAGTGGATGCATAGGTTAGCTTCCTCCTCATTCAGTTTAATAAGCACATAATCAAGTTTTTACTAAATGTCTTAAATTTATGAACAGTAGTCCTGCTAAAGCTGTCCTATTTAGATTTGTGATAAAATAACAGAAGTATGCAGCGTTTAGAACACGATTTAGAAAGGATGGTAATACGAATGAAACCAAGCGCGGGTAAACCGTTTGAACTATGTAAAGAAACAGATCGTGTTGTGAGAGGGGACTTTTACGAAGCGGTATCACAGCCGGCTAGAGGGACATTAATTATTTGTCACGGGTATAAAGGTTTCAAGGATTGGGGGATGTTCCCGCATGTGGCACAGGCGTTAGCCGAAGAGGTTGATGTGATTTCGATTAATTTTTCTCACAACGGCGTGGGCCCGGACTTACTTGAGTTCACGGAGCTTGAGAAGTTTGCTCGAGAAACTTATTCCAAAGATTTAGAAGATTTGCATGCTGTTGTGAATGATATTCGTAACCGTGAAGGCTCAGCCACTCCGAAACCCATTCTTCTTTTAGGCCATAGCAGGGGTGCGGCAGTGTGCTTGATCTATGCGCTTGATCATCCTGAACACATTGCCGGTGTGATTAGCTGGAACGGGATTGCGAATGTCGATTTGTTTACAGAGGAAAATAAAGCGGAGATGCGGGCAGCAGGGCGAACGTACACGATGAACGGGCGCACGAAGCAAAACATGCCGCTGGACCTCGAAATTTTAGAAGATATGGAGCATAATCGTGAGCGCTTCGATATTGTAGGTAGGATTAGCGGTGCTAAATTCCCAATCGCCCTTATCCAGGGAACGGAAGATGGAGAGAGAGGAATCCGAGGTTCAAAGAGGCTTGTTGAGCAAAATGCCGCCATTGCATGGGTTAGAATTCCTGAGGGCAACCATACCTTTGGGTCTGTTCACCCGTATCAAGGGGAGACGAAGCCGCTGCAGGAAGCAATTCGTGAAACCAAACGAACCATTCAAGGGATGTTAGCCTAAACGATGTTAACAATTAGACAACTTAGTGCAGTACTCACGATAACGATTATAGGGCTTTCTGCCGCATATTTTCTACATATTCCTTTAGTGATTGGATTTTCATTGGGGCTTTTGATCTTGGGGGCCCTCATTTGGCGAACGGGAACAACCTTTCGGGGCATCCTAAAAAGCATGTGGGAAGGTGTCAAACACACCAAAGAGGTCATTTGGATTCTTGCCCTAGTTGGCGTGGTTATCCCTACATGGACAATGAGCGGTACGATCCCATTTATGATTGATTTGGGCATGAGTATCATTGATCCTAGTTTTTTTCTAACATTTTCATTTGTACTTTCCGTTTGCATCTCTATGGTTCTGGGCACATCTACGGGAACGCTAAGTTCAGTGGGTATCCCATTAATTGGTCTGGGGCTGCTGCTGCAAATCCCGCTTCCGATGGTTGCTGGTGCACTCGTGTCGGGTGCTTTCGTTGGTGATCGGACTTCACCATTTTCCAGTGCAAACAGACTTGTGGCTTCTTCAACAGGCGTTTCCATGCAGGTCCTTTTTAAAGCATTACTACCCACAACTATAGGTGCGATAGGTGTCGCGCTTGGGTTTTTCTTAGTTTGCGATTTTAGTGGAGAATGGCATCATAGTGACATCACCTTACACAATCAGCAGTTTGCTTCGGGATTTAGATACAGCTTGTGGCTCCTGCTGCCAGTACTTATTTTATTGATTTCAATCCTTTTAAGGTTCAAAACAAGAAATGGCTTCCTCTTATCGATTGCTTGTGCCATCCTAATTGGCATGAGCTTGCAACAAATGACTTGGAATGAGTGGTTGCACGATATGTGGTTCGGCTACCAATCTAGCTTATTTAATTCGCTGCAAACCAAAGGGCTTTCTAACATGATCGAACTGATTGCTCTTATCGCACTCGCAGGTGCTTACAGTGGCATTTTAGAAAAGTATCGTATCCTAGAGACTTATATGCAAAAGCTGCTAGGGGAAACATCCGCTTCACTCCTTTCTGCGACTGTACGTACATCATTGTTTGGCCTAGGGCTTGGGCTTGTTTCTTGTACGCAAACATTGCCAATTATGATGACAGGGCGGAACTTACTGCCTTTTTGGGAAAAGCGATTTCCTCGCAGTCAACTTGCCAGAGTTGTGGCTGATTCAAGCCTCATTCTAGCTGCAATGATTCCGTGGAACATGCTTGCCATCGTCTGTGGAACAATAGTAGACGTACCGGTGCTAGCTTATGTCGGCTATGCCCCGTTTCTTTGGGCTTTGCCTGTAAGTACCGTGATATGGTCTTTATGGTGGAAGGACAGTGGAAGTTTAAGAAGTAGAAGAGGAGTGGGATACGATGGCTAATACTTATTTTATTTCGGACCATCACTTTGGTCATTCATCCATTATTGATTTCGAAGCTAGGCCTTTCGCTGATACAGACGAAATGAACGCGACCATGATTGCCAAATGGAACGCTGTCGTCAAAAAAGAGGACAAAGTCTTTCATCTAGGGGATTTTTCCTTTTTGAATAAAGAGCGAACCAAAGCCATTGTTTCGGAGTTAAATGGTTACAAAATCCTCATCTTAGGCAATCACGATCGGGGAAGGTCGAGAACCTGGTGGCTTGAAGTCGGTTTTGACGAAGTTAGTGAGTATCCGATCATTTTTAAGAATTTCTTTTTCCTATCCCATGAGCCAATGTATATGAACAAACAAATGCCCTACGTCAATGTACACGGCCACATTCACAGCCAGAAATATGAGGGACGCCATTACTTTAATGTGAGTGTGGAGCACTGGGATTATACGCCAGTTTCTTTTGAACAGATTCGAGATTCAGTTGTGGTGAGTGAGGAGCAGTCGTGAAGGCGTTTCGATGTACCTTTTTCTATCGACAATCTTTAGTTTCGTATAACGGAATCCGAAGATTTGGTTGTCAACGACATATACGATTAAATCTCCCATGCATCCTATTGATCATGCAAATGATAGAATTACCTTGGTAAATAATTACCCTTTGTGTCCTAGGGCGAAAAATAATAAAATAGAAAAAAAGCCCAACTTGGGCTTTTTTTCGTTTGAAAAATTGATGACCTGTAGTGGGCTCGAACCACTGACCCCTACCCTGTCAAGATAGTGCTCTCCCAGCTGAGCTAACAAGTCGTTTTTGGAAGACAATTAGTAATATACCAAGGATTTATGTGATTGTCAACACATGGTTATCATTCTTATTTACGCCAATAACGGAACAGCTTTTGGAAAAACGGATACGTCGCTCGTTTCTTTTTGGACCTGGGAATGTAGGATATGTTCGCCAGTGAACCGTGAAATGTCTCGTTATTTTTTGGGAGCAGGATAGAAAGTTCTTCCTTTGAGACACCTTGTGCTGTCATAGTAGTGTTCAACCTTTCCGGACAATCTTAATACTACTGTACCATACTTAGGAGCTTGTTTGATAGTGGGGCTTTCATCTTGGCTTGATTTATGGTAACTTGATGACAGTAGATCTTGGGAGGAACAAGGAAATGACGAAACAACAGCATCGATGGAATTTACGTTTGAAGAGCAGTAATGTATATTTAGGCACCGTATATTTAGGGGATCCACTTCCAGAAGTCGAAGATGTCATCATGATTGGCGAGAAGAAATATACGATCCTCGAGCTTGGGAGTAATCGTGACGCAAGCGACGTGTTTGTAGAAGAAGTGAAAAAGAAATAATGGTTCAACGTGAACGCTATTCTAGTCGGATGATTCCGATAGATGGCGTTTTTTTGTTCTCTTTGCATTAGAAAGAGGCTGCACTTTACAGCCTCCGTGTATGTATTAGGTGATGTTGTATAGAGAAGCAAGGCAATCAACGAACATTTTGTTATATTCTTCGCGGGTATAGTCTTTATTGCAGGCAATGTCTCTTCCTAAGAATTGAAACCAAGTGATTTCGGTGGGGATTTTTTTGTATACAAACTTTTCGTTCTGGATGAGAAATGTATCATTCTCGAAATAAGGTACATTGTCAAATTGGAGAGCTTTTTCGCCTTTTTGCTCACTAACTAATGTGGCCAAAAGAATTAGCATGCGATAGGGATCACGGAATATTTCATATTGTTCAGTCATGGTAAACACTCCTTTATCGGATAACGGACAACATAATCATACTAGAACTATTTTCAGAATAGAATACTTCCGTGGAAACTGGTGAGGAAATTGAAGGAATACATGATTATTTCGAAGGGAAAAAAGAAAAGACTGATTTTCACTCTAAGGAGGATCGAGTGAATCAGTCTTTTTTGCTTGCTCCTACATCAAAGGATTAGCGTTTGAAGCTGGAAAGTTGTTGCTCAGCTATTTGCACTAATCGCTTCGTGATGTTGCCACCAATTGCACCAGCATCACGTGTTGCCAAATTACCGTTGTAACCAGTAGGGGAGAGAGGGACACCAATTTCCTGAGCGACTTCATACTTCAGTTGATCCAATGCTGCCTTTGCTTGTTGTACGACTAAAGTGTTGTTTCTAGCCATTCATAATCATCTCCTTTTTTTTGGTACACCAGTATTATTTGAATGTTCAGTTTATTTATACATGCAAATAAAAAAAATTAACAACTTTTTTACTGTCTTCCAAACACCAATAAACCCCCAACCAGAAGGCTGGGGGGAATATATAATAAAAATGATTATTCCTCTTCGGATTCCGTGCTTTCTTCCGCAGCAGCAGCTTCTTGGGTAGCTTCTGCAACTTCTTCAGACGCCTCTTCGTTCACCACTTCTTCGGTGGACTCTGGGGCGATTTCTTCTTCATTTTGGGATACAACTTCTTCCTCTTGGCTCATTTTTGGTCACCTCCTCTGATACGTATAGTATCATCTTAGCTCCTTCTAGCAGGCTAAACAAGTAGGAGAATGGGGGATTTGATAGATTTAATATAACCTTAATCAGTTTGTCATTCCTTGTTGAATTCCTATAGCAATATAAGTCGTTTCCTGTGAGAAAATGCTTTGTTTTCACCAGATAGCACGATTAAGCATGTTTTATTTTTTATATGAATATACATGAGGCGAAGCAGCAAAAGTTCATGATTTGTTAAGCTGAGCTTATGCTTACGAAGTTAGTTTTCTTACGAAAACTCTTAGGAGGAATCCGAATGAATCGGTCGGATGTTATTTTGGAGTTACAGCTTGTACCGGAATTACTTAAACAAGCAGAAGCCATCTATGTGGATGCGGTATCGGAATTAGCCTGGGCAAAGCATCAGCTTCTAGCCAAAGAATGTGAAGTAATTGGGGACGGAATGGTTACGGGGAAAAACGAGCTTCACCGGCAAGCGGAGATGTGGCCATACACCAAAGATTTACAGCAGCAAGTTTTGAGGATGGAAGACGCCGTCGAGCATACGAAGGTTGAGTTCCATTTCTACAAAAGGAAGCTAGAGAATCTACAGATCATTGCGAAACTCATGACGATTCTATAAGGAGATAATGAAACGAATTAAGTCTGCAATCGAGAGATTGCGGGCTTTTTGCTATATAACGCTAATTATGAAAAATTTGTTCTTTTAATGCGGTTACAGTGTAATGCAGTTGTGCATCCTAAGGGTAGATTATGTAAAAGCCAAGTTTTCGGGAGGATAATATTGTATGAAATCAATTAAGATCATCATGACTGCCAGTCTGGGGTTGCTTGTACTTACCGCTTGTCAAAGTGTGAAGAGCACTGTAGCGACAGAAGCCGCATCACCACCATCAGAGCTGCAAGTTTCATTAATCGGTTCGAGCGGCCAACCCATAGGGACTGCCCATTTAACATCTGTTCAGGATGGCGTTCAAATTGATCTCCAAGTTAGCGGGCTGACACCAGGAAATCATGGCTTACACTTTCACGAAAAAGCAATCTGTGAAGCCCCTAGCTTTGAATCGGCAGGAGCCCACTTCAATCCATTTAAGAAGGAACATGGTTTTCACAATCCTAAAGGTTTCCATGTAGGGGATCTCCCTAATTTGGTTGTGGATGCACAGGGAAATGGGAAGTTCAATGCCATTACAAAGTCTGCAGTGCTGCTTCAAGACAAGCCTAATTCATTGTTGAAGCAAGGGGGGACTAGTCTGGTCATCCATGAGAAAGAAGATGATCTGAAGACGGATCCATCCGGTAATTCGGGGAAACGAATTGCATGCGGTGCTGTGAAATAATGGAAGGAGCTGTCTGACAACATGATTAAAACACAGGATCTCAAGCTGCAAATGGATGAACTAACCAAACAAAATGATATGGTGCTCATCGAGCTAGAGCAAGTAAAGAAGATGTTGATTAACAGCTCACAAAGCACACAAGGAAGCCAAGGGCAGCAACAATTTAATAATAGCAGCAGTGACCAGCAAACCTCTGACTCTAATCAACAGGCACAGGGTCAAGATCAAAATCAAAATAAAAAGGCTGGTCAAGGTGACGCGAACGGTCAACAAGTAACGGACTTAGCCAATGATTTATTGAAAATTAAGGATCTCGTTGAAAAATTAGAACAAAAAACGTCCCAATATGTAAGCAGTCAGTCCAATGGTACATTAACAGAGAAAGATGCGGTTAATCTTATACTGACATTAATGAATGGTATGGTAGATTGGGCGAGCGAATTTGTTTCATCTAGAGCGTCGTCGAATGGGCAAGTACAATAGTTGAAAATGTCCATGAAAAGACAAAAGAGCCGCGAAACAGCTCTTTTGTCTTTTTTGTCGAATTTCAACTTAATTCATTAATTGAACTTAATAAAAGGTTTATTGATTTTTTAGGCGATTCGACAATATGTCCATATTTACAGATGGCAGAATGACCGATAAAGTAAAGTGTAGACAAAAAGAAAGAGAAAAACCGTGGATGGGGTGTTGGAATCGTGAGAGAAATCGATATTAATCACGTCATGAGTCAGCTTGGAATTCAGCCAAATCAATGGCAAGAACTTCAAGATAAACAAAATCAGCAAAATGAAGTTGAACGTACATACGCTATCGACCCAAGGATAGAAACTTCCCAATTACTTAATGACCCCCACGCCATCAAGTTTAACTTGAATATTCACATGAAGCTCTAACTCTACTTTCATCACATTATATAGTCGTGTTTCGTCAGAGTCCAAATGGAGTTTGGCTTTTTCTTAATCGAAAATGAAGGAAGTGTTGATCGTATAATAGATACTTCGATGATGGGGAGGATAGGATCCAAACCCCATTCTTTTTTTTTGTGGTAAAAATCGAATAAATATTCCGAAACGAAAGCCACTGTTTGTTCTGGCTTGTGAGATAAGAATATCCTTCCTTTCCAAGCAAAGTTTTCCTCTTAGTTTGTCTCTTTAAGTCGGGCCCTATCCATTAGCGTTCTTGCCATTTGGTTTAACCAGATGGAGAAGCGGGTATGCTTGGGAATAGAAATGGTTAAGAATGGATGATCTTAGCGAGGGAAGGAATGACCTAATGAAGACACTTGCCATCATTCCGGCTTATAACGAAGAAAAAACGCTAGCAAGCGTGGTGGTTTCCATAAAACGGGAGCAGCCTGAAATGGATATTGTCATCGTCAATGATGGTTCAACGGATCGTACCTCAGCGGTTGCCCGTGCGTTACAGCGTGTGGCTGTAATCGATTTACCTGTTAATTTAGGCATCGGAGGCGCTATGCAAACGGGATACATGTACGCAGCAAGGAATGGCTATGATATCGCTATTCAGATCGACGCAGATGGTCAACATGATCCAAAAGCGCTGACTCAAATTATGGAGCCAATTTTGACTGGGCATGTTGATTGCTGCATCGGTTCTCGATTTCTGGAGATGACCGCTTATCGTTCAGCTTGGAACCGAAGATTAGGCATTCTCTTTTTTACCTGGATGATTAGTTGGATGATTGGTAAGACCTTCACTGACCCTACATCGGGCTTTAGAGCGGTGAACCGTCCCATAATAGAGCTTTTTGCCAGCTATTACCCAGAGGATTATCCGGAGGTAGAGGCTGTAGTTTTACTGGAAAGGCAGCAATTCAGAGTGAAAGAAGTATCTGTTTTAATGCATGCGAGGAAAGCGGGGCAATCGTCCATTACCCCTGTGAAATCGCTTTACTATATGGTTAAAGTATCTCTAGCAGTATGTATGACAAGAATTCGTAATGTGAGTTGATGATTCGTGGATGTGTATGTTTGGGCAATCTCTTTTTGTTTGGTGTTTATTTTCATTTCCGTAGAGCTTATTCGTAGGCAAAAACTACAGGAGCAGTACGCCATTCTCTGGCTAGTACTAGGATTTATCATGGCATTGTTTAGTGTATTTCCAAGCTTATTGGATCTGGTATCGCACAGAATGCATATCTACTACGCGCCTTCGTTGCTTTTTCTGGTGGGATTGTTATTCTCACTTGTATTTATCATGCATTTGACACTAGTTATTTCTAAGCTTCATCGCAAATTAACCCGATTGATTCAGGAAGTTGCGCTGCTGCAGGAACAATTACGAGGAAAGGGGTCTGAATGATCCTGATGACGGCTCCGATTCTCATAGTACTCCTAAATGTATGCTTACTGGTGTGTGGTCAAATTGTATGGAAAATAGCGCTCAATCGAACGCCATTAACAGGGATAGATAATTTAGGAACCGTACTGATGCAGCCTTATATACTCGTGGGATGCTTACTTTATGGCATTTCTACGTTGATATGGTTCTATGCTCTTAGCCGATTTGATCTAAGTCGTGTTTACCCGCTCCAATCGATTGCGTATGTACTAGGCGCGTTGTTCGGTTGGTTGGTATTAAAGGAAACGTTTACATCATCGCAATGGTTAGGGCTGCTCTTCTTAGTTGGAGGCGCCTTCCTGTTAGCTAGATAGGTTCGTCCATTAAGGAGAGTAGGGTCTTATGAAACGCGGAGTTTGGCTTGGCTTGCTGGTGCTCATGGCTGCAGCTTTGTATATACGCTTACACTATGTGCTTGAAGCTGAATACCCACCACTAGAGTGGGATCAATTAGAGTACACGAAGACAGCAATTCAATTGCTCGAAAAAGGCATATTTGCCTATCGCGATACTGTGTCTAACTCACTCGTGACACCCGGATTTCCGCTGCTCTTAGGGGCTGTATTTAGCCTTACAGGCCATGAACAACTGGAGCCGGCATTAATGGTCGTTCGTATCATGAACTGCTTTATTTCACTAGGAGCGATTCTATTCCTATTTCTGATTGGAAAAAGGTTGTTTAACCCCATAACAGGGCTAATCGCCGGTACTTTTGCCGCGGTATATCCTTCCTACGTCTGGTCAACTTCACTCATCTTGACGGAGGTTCCGTTTTTGACTGTTTTTACGGGTCTACTTTACATGCAGGTGCGCATCATACAAGATAACAAATGGCGGGATCATCTCTGGATGGGGGCTCTACTTGGGGTTTGCGTCCTCATTCGTCCGAATGTACTTCCCCTAGCTGTTGTTCCCTATATGTTTCTTTGGGTGAGAACGAAGAAAATAGACGCAGCCTATGGATTGCTTGCAGCTGCGTCTTTTGCCTGTATCATGATGCCTTGGTGGATTCGGAATTGGATGACTTTTCATTCTTTTATTTTTATCGCCAAAGGGGAAGCGGGCAATCCGTTCCTTGGAGGAACGGACCCGTACTTCCAAGGAACAATCGATTGGGACCATATCGATACAGATAATCAGTTCGCTGAAGGTGTGAGACGAATAAAAGAAGGTTTGGTTGAGGAACCGTTGTTATGGATGAAATGGATGACAATAGGAAAATTGCTTGTATTTTTTAAAACGATGTGGGTGGGACCTTATCCTTTTTCCGTACCGGCGTGGTATGCGAATGCATTAACACAGTTGCATACTTTCTTAATTGCTGCAGGTAGCATAGCGATGATCATTTTCAGCTTTCGCAAGCCTTCGATTCAATATTTGACAATGGCATTTCTCTTGTTCTTAGTTGTCCATATGGTGTTTATTCCGGTGGATCGCTATGTGTATGGTATGCTTCCATTTCTGATGCTGAGCAGCGCTTATTTGATTACACAAGTCATTTACTTACTTCATAGCGCTTGGACTACCTCTCTCCTGCAGCGGAGGGGGATTTAAACACGAGCTGCTTCGCGCAGTATTCGATAATCTCGCTTCTACGAACGATCCCGATGAATTTATCGGAATCATCTACAATCGGAACGAAGTTTTGCACTTTGGCCAAATCGATAAGATCGACCATTTCGGCATGAATATGAACCGGTTTATTTTGTACACGCAGAGGAACCTCGGCCAGCACATGGCGGTGAGCATTTTCGAAGCCAATTCCGTCTGAATTTTTAAGAAACCACAATAAATCTCCCTCGGTAACCGTACCTACATAATGACCATCATCGGAAAGAATAGGCACAGCCGTATAACGGTGATATTCCATACGTTCTAATGTTTGACGAAGCGTTGCTTGCATTGTCGTTGTTATAACTTCGGATTTAGGTAAAAGGAAAAAAGCAATATTCATTAATTAACACTCCTTAGAGTTTTCCGTAGGAAAACTTTCTTCGTAAGCATAGGCTGAGTTTTTCGTTGGAAAACTTTATTTGCTTGTCATGCAGGGTCAACATTTCTATTGTATCAAACTTTTCGAATAGAATCTAAACCTGTGATGGATGCTAGAAGTGAGGTGAAAGTAATGAATCGAGCATTGACAACAGCAGTGATTGGAATTGGTACTGCTCAAGTAATGAAATTGCCACTTTTCTATTTGAAAACTGGAAAGTGGGATTGGTCGCAGCTGACCCAAACAGGAGGGATGCCAAGCTCACACTCCTCGGGGGTATCTGCGCTTGCAACCTATATAGCGATGAGAAGAGGTCTTTCTGCGATCGATTTTGCCGTGAGTTCCGTTTTCGGAGCGGTCGTCATGTATGATGCGATGGGGATCCGGCGAGCTGCTGGCGAGATTGCGGTTGAAGTGAATGACCTCGATGAGCAAGTCGAGAGATTGGCTAAACAGCATCCAGGTTTGTACCATGCACGAAGACGAAAAGCTTTAAAGGAACGATTAGGTCATTTACCTAGAGAAGTCGTAGGGGGAGCGCTTCTAGGTATTGCCATAGGTGCTTTTAGTTATATGCTGGAAAACAAGAAATAGTATGAACGGTACATGTGGACAACTTTTCTTGAATGGGATAAGATCAAGAAATGTTCTTAGAAAGGAAGAAGTTCACATGGAAATCATTCGAGTCACAACGAAAGATCAATTACAAGCCTGTTTTGGAGTACGGTACAAAGTGTTCGTTGAAGAACAGCAAGTACCTGAGCACGAGGAAATCGATGAAAAGGATGAATCACCTGAAGCGTGCCATCATTTTCTTATGTTAGATGGAGATCAACCTGTTGCAGCAGCTCGTTGGTATGAATATCAACCTCAGACGGCTAAACTGCAGCGGGTAGCGGTTTTGAAAGAATACAGAGGTCAATCCCTAGGTAAACAAATGATTCTTGCCATGGAACAGCAAGCTCGCGAAAAGCATTGTACAAATGCGATCCTCGACGCACAATGTCAAGCAGAGGGCTTTTATAGCCAACTTGGCTATAAAGTCATCTCGGTTGAACCTTTTTACGATGCTGGCATCTTACATGTCAGAATGAAAAAACCGCTTTAAAGAATAGCGGTTTTTTCATTCTGTGAATTTTCATCAACTAATGGGAAGGTTATGATAAACCGAGTGCCTTTTCCTAGTTCGCTCTCAACTTCCAAGGTCCCTTGGTGATCTTGAACGATTTTATAGCAAATAGATAATCCAAGTCCGGTACCGGTTGCTTTTGTCGTGAAGAAGGGATGGAAGATTTTCTCCAACTGTTCACTTGGAATACCTGGGCCGTTATCTGAAATAATTAACGTCGCGTTCTTCGGATCGCGGCTTAATTTCATGTCGATTATGCCATTTTCTTCCATGGCTTCGCAGGCATTTTTAATAATGTTTAGCAATAACTGTATCATTTTATCTTGGTCCATCCATACGAAGGTCGGATCCATCCATTCTTGATAATGAATTTCGTGGCCGAAACGAGTAGCTTCTGATTCCATCAAGGCAATAACCTTGAGTACACACTCATGGAGTGAATCGACCTGGAAATCAATGCGATGGGGCTTTGAGAATTGGAGGAATTCAGCTGTTAATTCACTCATCCGATCAATTTCATCCATGATCATAGCATACCAATTTTCAATATTGTAACCATTTGCCTTGGAAATTTGCAAAAATCCCTTTATCGTTGTCAATGGATTTCGAATTTCATGAGCCATCCCGGAAGCAAGTTCACCGACGACTCTCAGTTTTTCCGATCTGAGCATATGCTCTTCGCGCTTTAACCATGATTCGCGTTTCTTCATGAATAAGTTATGCTCGGCTAATAAAATGAGATCATCCTTCGTCAAACCCTCTAACGGATAACTTGCAATCCCATACGTGATTTGAATGCCAGTCAATTTAGGGAGTTCAGAATCAAGCTTTAGCTTGAAAGAAGTGGTTAAATCATGATCTGGATGAAGCGGCATGACGACAGCGAACTCATCACCACCGTATCTTGCTATAAAGAGGGAGTCAATAAACAAGATTTGCAGGAGGTCTGCCATTTGCTTCAAAATGAAATTACCCGCTTGAAACCCGCGAGTCGTATTCATTGCCTTCAGATCCGTACAATCAATAAGGATAAGGACTAGACTTTGCTTTTGCTGTATGTATTGTTCCAATCTGCGATGTGACTCTTCGTAATTATATAATCCTGTTAGCGAATCCTTTTGCGCATATAAATATCGTTCATTTCTTAATGAATCTGCTTGTCTAATGGTAGAATAAGCTGCTCGTGTGAATAAGGCTACCGCTGTAAAATCAAGTATACTATTAAGAGCATGAATCCATAGTATGTTCTTACTGGAAAAACCAATAATGAGATAAACATTGCAAATATAAATGAGTGAATAGGACGCAGCTAACAACCAAGATTTTTTGCGGCTTTCTTCTTTATAAATATCGAAGGAAAGTGTTAGTATGTACAAGGGAAGACATAGATTCGAATGTCCGATGTAATGTAAAAATCCAATGAAAAGTAGGCGAAGCCAAGGGAATGCCGCATGCTGCATTTGAAACCTAAGACTGATGATGTAAAGGAGCAATCCTACAACAAGTAAGGGTATGTTAAGTGCAGTATGCAAAATAGTTGTGTATAGACAAAAAACAAGAGCATAGACATAAAAAATCCAATTGATAACCACCATATCATCTCCTGAATGTAACTAAACGCGGTCGCTCATCTTTGAATGGCCTCCATAGAGGTTTCTTACACCTTGTGACATGTTCTCTGTCTATGAACTAAATCCCTTCTAACAATAGTAAACAAAATTGAAATCTCGCTTCTTCTCAAAAAAAACCTTAAGGACAATTCATCCCTAGGTTTTGATCGCAAAAAAATTATTCAGGAATTTCAATCACTTCATGCTGATGGATGAAAGTCATCCTCCCTGTTTTTCCAACAAAATTCATCATAGCATCGTCATAATGCATCAGATAGATTCGCTCCTGTACATAGTCAGGCAAGGTAAGCAGTTCTTCCAATGTAGCATGAATAAAACCGTTCCCGCTTAGTTGGCAATCGTGTAAAATGGTATGACAGTTTCTTTTGTTAACAATTTCTTGAATGAGAAGTTCCTTATTAAATTGGGTATCAGCACTATAGAACGTTCGGCCATTGATAAAAAGTGAGTAGTTAAGCTTATGAGGTATGTGAAGTGTGGAAATAAATTCAATGGTTAGCCCAGGTAGGATGTTAGCAGGTACATTTTCTTCGATATGGATGACTTCGAAATAATCCTCTAGTCTGCTGAAGCCGTCTGTGGGATTATACATGCCGCCTTTTAGCGTGTTTTCCCAAAGGACTCCTGCTAGCGATTCTGTTAGGAAAAGTTTGGTTTTCTTACTCTTATATTGGTATAACAATCGAAAGGCAATTTCTTCTAATCCGCCCACATGATCGGCATGAATGTGCGAAATGATGATACCATCAATTTGGTCAGGATGTACACCGATGTCATGTAGCGATCTAGGCGTTGTTGCCCCGCAGTCGATTAGGATGTTCAGTTCATTAGAACGGATTAATGCGCTTGTATTGTAAAATGTTTTGGCAAACGCACTGCCGGTTCCCAACATTTGAATTTGCAAACTCATTCAGCAGCCTCCATTGTTCGACAAAAACCATCTTTTCTAATGTAGCATGGGAGGTTGCGGAATTTCAACCATTAATTAAAAGGTGTTGATTACTTTATGATTTGGATGATTAGTAGTATTTTGATCGTACTTGTCTGTCTAGCTCTAATAGGTATATCGGTCTATGTAGGTTGGCAGCTCACACATCCGCAACGTAAGCCGGTTGATGTATCGCCCGACGACTATTGGGTTGCACATGGAGAATATTAGTTTCCTAAGCCGATCAAGAGATGTTCGATTAGATGGATGGTTCATGAAGTCTCCTTATACGCCAACTGATGCTATTCCAATGACCGTTATTATGTCTCATGGTTATGCAGGAACACGTCTGGAAAAAGGGCTTCCGGCGTTGGCCTTGGCTAAATCCATTGCCGAAGCAGGATATCATGTGCTTATGTTTGATTTTCGGAACTCGGGGAGATCGGAGGGGAAAATAACGACGGTTGGCTTTTTGGAAAAACAAGATGTACTCGGTGCTATCGACTGGGTTCAGGAGCGCGAACCAAGTCAAATCTGCTTGATTGGCTTTTCAATGGGAGGAAGTACTTCCATCTTAGCAGCAGCCGAAGAAAGAGCTGTATTAGGGGTCATAACAGATAGCGCTTTTAGTCAGCTTAGTCCTTATTTGAAGGACAATCTGCCTGTATGGTCTAGGCTCCCTCGGTTTCCTTTTACACCTCTAATTCTACTTATTTTACCTAGATTAATTGGTATCAACCCTCATCGGGTTGATGCACTTGCCGCGGTAGATCACATTTATCCTAGGCCGATTCTTTTTATTCATAGTCGAGATGATGAGGCTATTCCTTGGTCCAACAGTGAAGGAATGTGGAGCCGTCATCCGGATACATTTGAACTTTGGGTCACACAAAAAGCGGGGCATGTCGGCTCCTATCACATGCAACCGGAAGCCTATACACAACGTGTTCTAGCTTTTTTATCAAAATTATAAAATCATCGCAACTCTTCTTAATCATTGGAGTATAAAGATGCAGACACAAAGATTACTAACAAGAGCTGGAGGTTACGCGAATGAAAGTTCAACGGATATTAGCGTTGATGCTGATGTTTTTTGTTCTAAGTACGGCTGCAGTGGTGGCTTCATCGATATGGGGGGATTTTAAAGGTAATAATATTGCCCGATTAATCGTTAATGAAGAGACAGTGGAATTCGGGGATACAGATGTTCCGCCTCTTATTGTTGATGGTAAAACCGTTCTGCCGCTGCGCGCAGTAAGTGATGCGCTTCAAGCATTGGTGAAATGGGATAACTCGAACAAGACTGCCTACTTATACAAACCAAATGTACACATGTTCTTTACGACTGAGGTGCGTAAAGACTCCGCCATCGTTCCTTTTGGTGTTGTAGAGCGCGGCAAAGAAGCAGATTTTATCGTTTTTGCTCAAGTTGATAATTTGAAGACAAGCATTAATTCTGTACGGGTTTCTGTTGTATCACCAAGTGGGAAGAGCGTGATTACACCGGTTGTGAAATCAATCTCAGAATCCAAAGAATCGTTTTGGCTGAAAGTACCTTTGTATGGCGTTTCTTTTAATGAGGCGGGTACGTACGTCGTTAAATTTGCTATGAAGCAAGATGGTTCTAACGACTACTCAGTCGTATCAGAGAAGCAGATTCAATCCGAGTAGGAAAAGCAAACTCGAAAGTGGTTTGACCTCTTATTATGAAAATGTTAGGATAATTAGGTAACTAATTATTCGACGAAATGAGGTTCTGCCTGTGAGCGATGATAAGCATGATCATGTACACGGCCCGGACTGTGACCACGATCACGAGCAAGGGGAAGATGTTTTTATCGTAACGGACGAGAACGGTGAAGAGCATGAGATGGTGATGGTTTACACCTTCCAATCTCAAGAGCAGGCTTATGCTGTTTTGCTCGATCGCAACGATCCTGAAGCTGACGGTGTTATTTTCCGTGTTGAAGAAGAGGACGACGATGCCTTCCTTGTCAACATTGAAGATGAAGAAGAGTGGGAACGTGTAGTGACTATTTACAATGAGATCGTAGCTCAAGAAGGCGAAGAATAAGAGCTATACATAAGAACCCCCTAGCAGAATAATCTGTTAGGGGGTTTCTGTTTGCATACATTCATTTTCTAGGATTGAAATACATGATTCTGCCGTTAAATAGATGAAGTTCAGCTTTCAGCAGTTTACTAAGGTATTTGCAGAATTCATTGCCCTTGCTTTTGTCGCCATGCGTGGCGTCGTCGGGCAACACGACTTGCACATAATGCTGCTCTTTCTCTTGGATCTGCTCATTCCCAACACCAATCACAATATATTTGTATAAAGGATTGATACCTTTCAGGTAGAACCATTTGCCTTCGCCTTCCGGCTTCGTCTCAATGGTATAAGGGAATCCGGCCTCATCATACTCCCAGCCAAGCTGCTTGGCTGTCTGACTGAGCTGATCACGGTAATGCAGCAGCCTTTCCTTTAGTTCATCTAAGGTGAGTGCGGCAACTATGGATCCTGTTACGAATTTAATATAAGCGCTTTGAGCCATTCCTTGTTCACCTCATTCGCTAAACATCACCAACATCATAGCATCATGTAAACGGTTTTACAATATATACACACCTCTAGGAGGATACTAGAAAATCGCTTGTGTTTCTACGATAACCTTCACATTTTGAACACTGCGGTCCTCAGGTCCTTTTACAGGCAACCCAACTTCCACATGCTCCACAATGTAATCAATAAGCTCTTGGGTTATCACTTCACCTGGAAGCAAAATGGGAATTCCGGGCGGATACACATAAATAAATTCAGCAATAATGCGGTCAGCAGCGTCTTTGAATGGGAGTATTTCGGTTTCGCCATAGAAGGCGTCCCGTGGTGTTAAGGTTAATTGTGGAATCGCAGGAACTTTGATGACGACTTCCTTCACCTCAACAACATCATCATTCATATGAGAGAGCTCGCGTAAGGCTTCCAGTAAGGTATCTACATTTTCTTGGGTATCACCCGGCGTTATAAGACACAGGATGTTGTACATGTCGCTCATTTCGACTTCAATATTGTAATGATCGCGCAGCCAGTTCTCAACTTCAAAGCCAGTGATGCCAAGCTTGCGTACGTGAACGCATATTTTCGTCGGATCATAGTTGTAAGTCGCTTCTTCACCCAGAATCTCTTCCCCGAAGCAGTAGAGGTTGCTGATTTCGTTGATCTGTTTTCTTGTGTACTGTGCAAGTTCTATCGTGCGCTCGGCCATTGCATAGCCATTTAACGCCAAATGTCTGCGTGCAGTATCTAATGAGGCTAACAATATATAGGAAGTTGAAGTTGTTGTAAGCATCGAAATAATGGTCTGGATTCGCTTTGGATTAACACGATTCCCTTTCACGTTGAGTACTGAACTTTGTGTCATGGAACCACCTAGCTTATGCACGCTGGTCGCGGCCATATCGGCTCCGGCTTCCATCGCAGACATTGGCAATTTGTCATGGAAATGAATGAGCACGCCATGTGCTTCATCCACAAGGACAGGCATGTTATAGCTATGAACAAGGTCAACAATCTCTTTAAGATCGGTACATACACCATAGTAGGTTGGATTGATGACTAGAACAGCTTTGGCATCTGGATGCTTTTCCAGTGCGCGGCGAACAGAACGTGTCGGAATTCCGTGATCAATACCTAAGTTTTTATCGCGGGCAGGTTGGATGAACACGGGCTTAGCGCCTACGAAAATAATCGCGGCCAAGACGGATTTATGTACATTCCGCGGAACGATAATTTTATCGCCTTCCGAACAAACGGTCATAATCATGGTCATAATGGCGCCGCTTGTCCCTTGGACGGAGAAGAACGTGTGATCCGCTCCATAGGCGTCTGCAGCAAGCTTCTGGGCTTCTTCAATCACGCCCATTGGTTGATGAAGGTCATCCAGCGGTGCTATATTGATGAGGTCGATAGACAGCGCGTTGTCCCCAATAAAGGAACGAAACTCCGGGTCCATGCCGACTCCTTTTTTATGGCCTGGAATATGGAATTGAATTGGATTTTTCTCAGCATGTGTGAGCAGTGCAGTGAACAGGGGGGTACGGGTATGATCCACCTGATTATCGCTTCCCTTCTATAGTGGATTGCTTGTCGAACAATGCAACAAACAAAATGAGTATATCAAAATAGAGATTTCATGCAAGCTAATTTTTTGTCCACATAAGAAAAAGTAGGTTTTCGGTTCCGAAAACCTACTTTCTTATTGGCGATAAAACCTACATTATAAACGCGGTCGCTCATCTTTGAATTACCTCGATAAAGGTTTTCTCAAAATAGTTTGTGCTAGTTCAGGTAAAACTAACAGCAACTTGTTAAAATACGCCAAAATAAGGAGAAATCATATGGTTTGGATACAAAAATGGCGGAATAATCGCTTGTTTTCCCCATTTGTGATCGAATTGTTAATTATTATGTTTGTCGTCGAATTTGTGAAGGGAGCCTTACTTTTAACGATTTTACCCGTTTATATGAAAACGACATTAGGTGCTTCCGCATTTATTATCGGCTGGACGCTAGCTGCTCAATATATTGGTGATAATGTGCTTCGTACACCCGTTGGCTGGATTATTGACAAGTTGGGTTACCGAACAACCATGCTTACCGGTGTGCTCCTGACATTTGTTTCGGTCATTCTAATTGCAACGACTTCCCAGTATATATGGATGATCGTTGGATGTGCGCTTCTTGGCTTTGGTACGGCGCCATTATGGCCCTGTGTGATCACAGGAACGACGGAAGTGGCCGGCGATGATGGTAAAGCCACGATCATGAGCGTTGTCTATATGGCTTGGCTCTCAGGCGTTGGACTGGGACCGGTAGCTATTAACTTTTTCGTTGGCGAAAATAACTACAGTACCGCATTTCGATTATTGATCGGGTGTATGACGGTTGTCGTTATTGTTGCGCTCATGCTTCCAAGAAAGAATGGCGTGGTAAGAACGGATGGAGAGGGCAGGGTAGAGAAAGCGTTGGTTTCTAACCATGCTGCTGCGCCACTCTGGAATCGGATAACAACATATTTAAGTGAAGTACGGCGCTCTATGTCTGTTAGCCCGCTGTTATTCCCCGCGATGTTCCTGCAAACTTTCGCTCTTGGTATACTGACACCCATTCTCACACTCTATGCCAAAGAGGTATTGATGCTTACATCTTTTCAGTACAGCATGTTTCTAATTGCGGGCGGAGCTGTAACTGTCATTTTCTTAGTTCCGATGGGGAAATTGGTTGATCGTCTAGGCATTCGCCCATTTTTGGTAGCAGGATTTATGCTAAGCGCTTCTGCACTCCTGCTGTTTACCTTCGCGAAGTCAATGATGATGCTTTATGCTTTGGTTGCAGTGCTTGGGGCGGGCTATGCCTTCATTATTCCTTCTTGGAATGCGCTTATTGCTTCAGCCATTCCACCGGAGAAACGAGGCGCAGTGTGGGGCTTCTTCCTAACGATTGAAGGACTGGGGATGATCATTGGGCCGATCGTTTCCGGTAAGATTTGGGATGTGTATGGCTATCATGCACCATTCTTGATGAGTGGCCTTGTTCTAATACTGCTGCTTGTTCTCCAAATGTTCATTTCCATCCCCAAAAAAGGTATGGTACGATAAGGGAAAAATGTTTCGTTTGGAGGATTATAAGCATCATGAATAAACAGATCGGAATCATCATGCTGTTATTGATGACTATATTCGTAGGTTTCGGGATCATCATTCCTGTACTGCCGGAAGTTGTTAAAGGTGCAGGCGCTGAATATCATAACGCGCTGCTATTGTCGGTTTATTCCGCAGCCTCTTTTCTCATGTCCCCCATTTGGGGAGGACTATCGGATCGCATAGGACGCAGACCGATTATTTTAATTGGTCTTCTTGGGTTTAGTGTTAGCTTTTTGATATTTGGATTCGCTGACGGTAATCTGTGGATCATGTACGTATCCCGCATTCTCGGCGGATTATTCTCAGGAGCAGCAACGGCTTGCGCAGTGGCTTATGTAGCTGATATTACAACTGCTGAGAATCGGACAAAAGGCATGGGTATGGTGGGGATGTCGATTGGGTTAGGCTTTATCTTCGGTCCAGCTATCGGCGGGATTTTAAGTCGATGGGGGACCTACCTTCCATTCTTTGTAGCATCTGGACTCGCACTAGCCTCCTTTGTTTTTGCATTTGCTATACTTAAAGAATCGCTGTCAGTTGACAAACGCACCTCCGTGAAGGAGAAAGCTCCATCTAGATGGACAGCTTTCGCTGGGGCATCGAAGTATCTCTATGTGTTATCATTCTTCGTATCTTTCACATTGGCAGGGTTGGAAGCGACACTGCAGTATTACCAAATGGACAAGATTGGCGCAACGCCATTCGATATCGGCATGATGTTCTTAGCCAGCGGTATTGTTGGCGCCTTAATCCAAGGCGGCGTTGTACGCCGCTTGGTCAAACAGGGAGCCGAGCAGCGTGTGATCGGCATTGGGTTATTGCTATCGGCAGCAGGGTTCTTCCTGCTGCTGTACTCTAGCAGCGTGGTGACCGCTGCAATTTATCTCTCGGTCTTCGGCGCAGGTAACGCCCTCATACGCCCGTGTGTGACGTCGCTGATTACACAGCGCACGAAAGTCGGTCAGGGCGTTGCGACGGGCCTCAGCTCCTCTATGGACAGTCTAGGCCGCATTGCGGGCCCGCTCCTTGGAGGAGCGGTATTCGCTATCGCGCATTCGCTGCCGTTCATTATCGGCGGCGTACTCTGCTTAGCAGCGATCCTGCTGCTGCAGCGCTTCGTACTTGTAGATCGTCAGACGCGCGCGCAGCAGCAAACCGCCTGACAAATGCAAAAAAAGCTGTACACTATTTTCCCGAATAGGGGAAGACTGGTGTGCAGCTTTTTTCTGTGTAACGCCTAGCTATGGCTTGCGAGGCGATAAGCCGTGCATGATGAAGTTAATCGTGTGCTCGATTTCTTGGGGTTCATCCCATTCCGAATCCGGCATTAACAAAAATCGAGCAATCAGGAAGCCAATAATCGTAGAGGCAATCAACCGCATACTAGTTGCTTCGGGAAGTTCGATTAATTGACCCTCAGCCTGAAATTGACGAATGGCTTTATAAGCTTTTTCCAGCACTAATACGGCAACTGTTTCTTTAAATTGTTCACGCAGCTCTGTATGGAAAGGGATTTCATGCATGAAAATTTTAATAACAGGAAAATTTTTGCGGGCGAATTCTAATCGGTTCACCGTGATAGCGCGTAAGAATTGTTCAACATCGGGATAATCAGCTTCCAACACATTGGTAAAGTCTTTCACTGCAAACGGTGCAATGAGCTTCGTCATGATGGGGGCAACGATCGA
The DNA here is from genome assembly GCF_030817215.1 of Paenibacillus sp. V4I3. Taxonomy (GTDB): domain Bacteria; phylum Bacillota; class Bacilli; order Paenibacillales; family NBRC-103111; genus Paenibacillus_E. The sequence goes on along the minus strand of NZ_JAUSZA010000001.1, from coordinate 5,694,779 downwards.
GAGCAGCAGTTCTTTTTTCGTTTTATAGTGACGGAAAATGGTACCTTCCGCTACGCCAGCTTTTTGGGCAATTTCACTGGTCGAGGAGCCTGCAAACCCTTTCTCAGAGAAAATCTCAACGGCCGCTTGAACAATCTTTATCTGTTTATCGGTCATCTTCTCTTCTTCGTCATTTAGACGCAGAAGTTCAGTTAACCATGGCTCGATTTGGGACAATGTATTCACCTCTTCATTTAGCAAAACTGGCATTGTAACATAGGACATCCTAACATTATATCTTACGGTGCTTCTTGAGTGCCACTATGTTTAAGATCATGAAGCAAGTCGTGAATGCTGCTAACACGAGAACGTCCAACCAAATGCGATCCCAACCAGCACCGCGGATCATAATATTCCGTAGGGCATCAGCTCCGTATTTAAGCGGCATAATGACACCGATCCAGCGAAGGTATACAGACATCGTATCGAGACTGAATAAGCCTGAGAAGAACACTTGGGGTACGATAATAAGCGGAATGAACTGAATCATCTGGAATTCATTGTTTGCGAAAGCTGAAATCAGCGTTCCTAGTGATAGGGCAGCCAGTGCCAGCAGGACCGTAATCAGCAAAACATACCAGAAAGAGCCGACCATCATTAGACCCAGCACACTAGTGGCGAACCATGCAATGAGCGTTGCTTGGAGTGTTGTAAATATACCGAAGCCTAGAATATAGCCGACAACGATTTCCCAACGACGAAGCGGTGTAGCCAGCAGTCGTTCTAAGGTTCCGCCGGTTCGTTCCCTCAAGAAGGAAACGCCAGATAGCAGGAAGACGAAGAAAAAGACGAAAAACCCGATGAGAACAGGACCGAAATTGTCAAAAGCCGCCATATCGGCAGAGCCATGCAAGTAGGTGATGATTGGCGCTTGTAAATTGGAGATTGAGTTAACGTTGGGGTTCGCTGGAACGACGCTTTGCAATGCTTTTTGCAGCAAGAACAGCACAGCTCTATTTTTACTGGGGTCACTTCCTTCCAGAGTCACTTGCGGCGCTGTCCCATTCATCGCAATGACGGCATCTAAATGTACAGCTTCTAGCTCAGTTTGGGCATCATCTGCCGTGTAGACAATTACTTCAGCATTTTGATCCTGCAGTTTTTGAATGAGCGGAGCGGGGATATTGACAGCGCCTAGTTTAGGGACATAGGTGTTGCCGTTAAACACTAATGACATCATAAAAAGAATTAACATTGGAGCTACAAGCATCATCATTAAAGTTCGTTTGTCGTGAAAGAACTGGCGTAAAATACGGATCACAATCGCACGAATTCTCATTGCTTGACACCTCCATAATATAAGAATGCCTCTTCAATCGTTGCGGAGGAAGTTGCCTGTTTCAACTCATCCGGTGTTCCTACAGCCGTGAGTCTGCCGTCACGGATCATCCCAAGCTGATGACATTTGTCAGCTTCATCCATCACGTGAGTAGTCACGAGAATCGTTGTACCCTGCTTACTGAGATGCGTCAACTCTTGCCAAATTGATTTCCGCAAGAAGGGATCAATTCCCACTGTAGGCTCATCAAGAATTAGAATGCCTGGCTCATGCAGCAAAGAGATAGCGAGCGATAAGCGGCGCTTCATTCCTCCAGAATAGTTGGAAATCTGCTTCTTCAAATGAGAGCCTAGATCAACAAGCTCCATGACGTCATGGATGCGCTGATTGCGCTTTGTACCCGTTAACCCATACAAAGAAGCGAAAAACTCCAAATTCTCCTGAGCGGTTAGTTCTGCATAAAGGGCATCCGATTGCGCCATGTAACCGATTTGCGATAGCATCGTTAACTGGGGCATCTGCTGCCCAAGCACATGAACGGTACCAGAAGTGGGTACATCAATGCCAGCAATCATACGTACAAGCGTTGTTTTCCCTGATCCGGAAGGGCCGAGCAATCCGAAAATATGGGCTTTAGGTACAGCCAGAGTAATGCCATTCAGAACAACCTTTTCGTCAAATTGCTTGCTGACACTATGCACTTGAATAGATATGTCCGTTGTCATAGATTTGCACCTCTTTCAGAGTGAGTAATCACTCATTTGTATTGATGTACTTATCATACGCGATCTTATTAAAATTGAGAAGTGAGTAATCACTCATTTTTAATATTTATTTTGAAATGGATTTATAAATTAAAACAGCAAAAAGGCATCCCAGAGGAATGCCTTTTTGCTATCACTTACATCTATCAGTCTTTGACTTTCGCGTCTTTTTTTCGGTCAACCCATTTCTCAATAGATGGGGTTAATTGGTCCTTTATGGACGCCACAAGCTTGTCCTTCGAAATGCCCTTAGACTGGGCAATCTCAGCCAGCGATTTGCCGGAGCGGAGCTGGGCGTGAAGTTCGTCCGTGCTCAGACCGAGAGTCTTAGCGAGCTTCTCTGTATCCGGCTTCAGTCCAAACTTATGCCACTTCCCTCGGCCATCATGACCATCTAACAAGTTTTTCTCGTTGAGGATGAACTTCAAATGCTCACTGAGCTTCATCTTCATGTGTTCGCCTTGATCTGCTGTCAGCTTGCCGTCTTTGACAGCCGCTTCAATTTTACCTGTTCGAAGCTGCTGCAGTTTGGCCGTCAAGTCGGCTTCATTGATGCCTTTGTCAGCGGCTGCTTCAACGATGCTTTTGCCGCTCTTCAGTGCTTTAACGAGCGCTTCTTTGTCAATGCCGATGACAGTAGCAGACTCATCGACAATCGGCCATTTTCGGCGATGACCGCCTTGTTCCTTCTCGTCGGTCTGATGCAAACGAATCGTTTGCTCCTGATCTTCGGAAGGAGATTGAGCCGCAGCCGTTAGGGAGGGAAGAGCACTGCAGCCAAGAGCGATTGTGAGAGCAATTGAGCTCGCCATTAGCTTTTTCATATACGTAGGGTTCATACTTGTTGGATCCCTCCTTTCCTGTTGGATTAGGACTACAGCGCTTAGTCTGTGCAGGAGGGGTTAATTTTACTTTAAAGGAACCTTAGTCCCACATAAAAATTTCCATAAATCCGATTTACTTTGCGTTCACAGCCATCTGGTAAAGGGGGATAAGCTTCTCAAAGGTTTGTTTAATAAGCAATTCAAGTTCAGCTGGTTTCACTAGCACTGGATCCTTGAAACTGAGGTTGCGGCCGATTAACAGCTCCGCTTTTTTAACATCGCGGAAACGAATGAGTGCGTCGTTCCAGCCGCTGCGGTCTAAATCGGCAAGAGAGGTAACGTCTTTTTTCATATGGTCGAAGGAAAGAACGAAATCGGATGGAATCTCCTTCTGCAAACGGTCGATTTCTTTCATGTAGGTAGTCGCAATGTTACTTTTATTCGGAAGCTCATAGATAAGTGCTAACCAAATAAATACACGATCATCAAATAGACCAACCTGGAAATGAGGTACCTGTTTATACCCTCGTTTGTTTGGACAAATTGCCAACCATGTATCAACTGGGGGATTCACTTTGCGTCTTAAGTGTTTAGCGATATGTAGGAACATTTCTGTACCGGAAAGGACGGACAAATCCTGGGCCAAAGAATCACCTAATGCTTTGAATTTAGGCTGAATGCGCTCTCGAATGGCTTCCATACGTCCATCAAGACCCTCTATAGCAAAGGTATCGAAATCATGCTGTGCAAATCCAGTGAAACTCATCTGTTTAATTCCTCTTTTCAATTACGTTTTCAATTATTCTAAAGCAATTCGCGTATTCCCGCAATGATTACGAGTTTCGTAGAAAGGAAGTAGGCCATTGGACCGATTTTATGGCAGAAAAGCAGGAAAAAAGTGGAACTATGCCGAAATATGTGGTAACTATCCATTAGGAAGACAGGAGAATTTATACTTATGAGGATGTCAAAATGGTCCAAAATTGCGGTACTTGGCACTTTAATGGGAACTTGTTTCACAGCAGGTGTTTACGCACAGGATGTGCTGCAGCGCGTTGATGCTTACTTAAGAAATGATTTTAAAGTCGTGGTGAACGGGCAAGAAGTGAAGCTGACGAATCCGCCTTTAATTTATAATAATTCCAGTTATTTGCCTGTGAAGGAGCTAGGAACTTACCTGGGAGCGGTTGTGAATTGGAAGGATAGTACGAAAACAATCTATCTGAATTCCCGTGTTAATCCTCAGCAGCCTGCGGAAGGCAACGAAACGAATTATACAGAAATTGTGCTGCAGTACCCGTATCCACAATATTTGGACTACTTAGGGGCGACTTATCCGGTTCTCGTTAATATGACGGATCAGACGTATTACCGATTGAAAGATTTGGACCGAATGGGTGTTTCTACCAGCGGATTGCGGAAAGCGAAGGAGAAGTATTCAGAGGATATCTATGTCAGCGAAGAAGAATTGAAAAAGAGCTGGAAAGAAACGCCGCAAATTTCCTATCTCATTAATGAACCCATCGTCATTACAGGAGAGCAGGATCCGGTTAAGCTCAAGACAATCAGAGCGTATGTGGAAGGTTTCCGATACTATGAGATCAATAAAGTACCTTACATGACGAATCCGATTATCATTGATGCGATGCCTGAAGAGAATACATACAGCTACTTACTTACGGAAAATGGGCATTTCTATCGCACAACCCTCAAACTGACGCAAATAAATGGCAATAATAATAAGCCTGATTATGTGGTTGGAAGCTCCTCCAAAGAGGACATCCAAGTGACGAGAGTTAAATAATTAACTATCGGAACCTGATTGCCTTTTTAAATAGAAAATAGCAATTTGCGTGCGATCTCGGAGGTTCAGCTTGCTGAGAATTTCCGTAATATAATTCTTAACAGTACCTTCGCTCAGGAATAGCTCCTGGGCGATTTCTTTATTGGATAGACCTTCAGCGATTTTCGCTACGACAGCTTGTTCACTTGCTGTTAAGCCATATCCACTAAGTGGTTTGGGTGCAGGTACGTTCGAAGGAGAACCAGGGTTGATGAAGGTTGTCAATTTCTTGGCAATATCTGCATGAATCAGTAGATTGCCTTGTTCTACCGTTTTGATTCCTTGAATAATCCGATCTGGCGAAATATTTTTGAGCAGATAACCGCTGGCTCCGTTTCGCAAGGCTTGAACGATAAATTCATCATCGTCGAATGTGGTCAGAATAAGCACAGCAATATCCGGATAAGCTTGCTTAATCTTCAAAGTGCCTTGTACACCGTCACAGATTGGCATCCGAATATCCATCAGGACAACGTCAACCTGGACGCCGTTCTGGATAAAAGCAAGAGCTTCGTCTCCATGCGTACACGTGCCAACGACCTTAATATTTTCATCAAGTCCAATGATTAATTGTAAGCTTTCGCGGATGAATGGATCATCGTCTGTAATGAGTACATGAATCATGCTGCGTTCAACCCTTTCTTAGGTAGATTCAAATTGGCGAAAAGTGGGCAAGACAGTCGTCACTGTAAATCGATCCTCGAGCGATACAATAAGTTGACCGCCAATGAGCTTACTTCGTTCTTCCATCCCAGACATTCCTAGTCCGTTCACACTGCGCTCTGTAGGCAGTTTACCGTTATTCGAAATACACATTGTAATCTGTTTGGATTCATACGTTAACTGAATAAGAACTTGGGTTGCGGACCCGTGACGAATGGCATTCGTGATGGCTTCTTGGGCATTACGGTATAGAATGAACTCTAGACTCGGATACAGCATGTAGGGCATCCCCTGCATCTCAACCTCAATGGATATCCCTTTATCTGCTGTCAGTCCTTCAATGAGCCTCCCCAGTGAGTAGGTTTGCACCGTTTCTTCATCTGGTTTCAGTCTACGTACGGTTGAACGCAGCAGTTCCATGCTTTCTGTTAACTGGTCACGGACCGACATTAACATGTCTACGCCTTTCTTCTGTTGAGTAGGAAGGATCTGCAAGGATGCTTCCATCATCATTTTCAGTCGGATCAGCTTATGTCCCAATTCATCATGAATATCTCGGGAAATCCGATTGCGTTCGTCCGTTTGTGCGATGTTTTCGACTTTCCGGGCGTAATCCATTAACTGAATGCGAGCTTCGTCCAGTTCGTAATGCTGCCTCCGAAGCCTGTCATAGAGCAGCTCAACTTCCTGTTTGTTTTGCTCAGTCTGAAGCATCTGCAGCAGGAGCAGCGTCAGAGAGAAGAAGATCAGATTGGCAATGAGGTAATAGCTGTTTGGCTGACTATGTAAGGATATGTTCAACAGAATCAACTGAATACTCACGTAATAGTAACGGATATGACTATTTACGGTGGTTACATAAGATAAGAGCGTGGAGTAAAAGGTGATGAACAAAATGCCGTCATAGTGATAGCTCATCCATCCGCTAAATCCAATTTCGAGTAAAAGCATCCATGCTGATTTCGAGAATATCGTTCTGCGCAGTTCTGCGATCCAAATGAATAAGAGAATGAGGAAAACATACATGCCATTGGATGAATAGCTTTCGAGATACATCGAGGCAATCGCTGGAATGAGAATGAGTAAATAACGGGTTAACGAGCGTAATTGTGTCAATCGATTTCCTTCCTTTGCAGGGCAAGTATTAGCAAAGTATACCATAATAACCAAGTGGGTTAACACGTCTAATAGACAGATAATGACTTTTGTCACCTTTGAATAATGACTTATTCTACCTGTTAATGGGATCCCTTGGAGATACAATGATTGTAATAAGACCAGTTGGAAACAGGGGAAAAGGGAGAGGATCTTGTGAGCTTTGTTCATTTAAAAAATGTTGTCAAAAAGTATAGCAATCAAATTTCTGTCGATCATTTGAATTTATCGATTCATGAAGGTGAGATTTTCGGATTGTTAGGCCCCAATGGGGCTGGGAAAAGCACTACGATCAAGATGCTGAGCGGCCTGCTCAAAATCGATCAAGGCGAAATGTTTGTTGACGGGCTCTCAGTTGCGAAAGATACAATTGAAGTGAAACGGAGAATTGGTCTTGTTCCACAAGATCTCGCAATCTTCGAAAACCTAACAGCACGAGAAAATGTCACTTTTTTCGCAAAATTATATGGGTTAAGAGGTAAGCTCCTGAAAGAAAGAGTAGAGGAAGCGCTGGAATTTGTAGGATTATTGGATCGTGCTCGTGATAAACCAAGTTCATTTTCCGGCGGAATGAAGCGGAGATTGAATATTGCGTGTGCAATTATGCATCGTCCAAAGCTGATTATTATGGATGAACCTACCGTGGGCATCGATCCTCAGTCCCGAAACCACATTCTGGAATCGGTTAGGACGCTGAACCGTATGGGCTCAACGATCATTTATACCTCACACTACATGGAAGAAGTGTCCGCCATATCCACGCGGGTCGGCATCATGGATCATGGGCATCTCATTGCTTGTGGAACCCAAGAAGAATTGCGCGGTAAAGTTGAGCAGGACAATAAAATTATCATTCAAGCAGCTAACCTGAGGGAAGAAGCCGTAATGGAGCTAAGGGATCATCCGCGGATTAAGCAAGTCACCATTCATGAGCAGACACTTGAGCTGCTGGTAGGTTCCTTCCAAGCCTATTTGCAGGACATCCTGTTCATCCTTTCCAAACACGAAGTGAAAATCCAATCGCTCACGCAGGTAGAGCCTGATCTTGAGGCATTATTCCTGTCGTTGACCGGAAGAACCTTACGGGATTAGGAGGAGGTCAACATGCCGATTTGGATCATTGCGAAGTATGAAATATTGCGTTTTATGCGTATGCGTTATGTACTCATTATTCAGTTTTTGATGCCGCTTTTACTTATTTTCATTTTGGGGTCGGCGCTCTCAGGTGCGTTCAAAATGGAAGATCGGACACTGAAGCCCGTTAAGGTAGATGTGGTACAGTCAGATTCAGGCGTCTTAAGCGCAGGGTTTACAAGCTTTCTCAGCACACCGGAGTTAATGAAGATTATACAGCCTATGAACATTCAATCACGTGAGGAAGTGGTAAAACGGCTCAAGTCAGGGGATTCGGAGTTTGCACTCATCATTCCAAGTGATTTTAGCAGCCGCGTGCTTGAAGGAAAAGAAGCAGAGTGGGAGATGTTACTAGGCCAGGATTATGGGCAGAATTTGACCGCTAAGATGACGCTTCGCTCCTTTTTGGATCAAGTTAATTACATGCAATCCGCGATGATTTCAGCAGGCCCTGGGGCTGCGGAACTACTGCAGAAACAAGGTAGTGACGGATCATTCAACCCGACAGCGGAGGCTTCTTCGCATGTACGGCTTGGTAAGCTTACTTCTTCTAATTCCAACTATACGGCAATGCAATATTACACAGCGTCTATGCTAGTCATGTTTTTGTTATACTCGGGCATGGGGGCGGCATTGGGTTTGCAAGGAGAGAAAGAAAAGCACACGTTATCCCGATTAAATGCGATGCCCATTCATGAATATCAAATTTTATTGGGTAAAATCTTAGGAAATATCTTCAGTTCGATCGTCCAGGCAGGGCTCGTTATTAGTGCTACCATTCTGTTTTATGGTGTCGATTGGGGAAATGACTTCTTCCATCTCTTCCTGGTTTGCTTATTGATTATCGTCGCTTCGATGAGTCTAGCGATATTGATTATGCTGGCAGCGAAATCGTCTAAAGCAATCAGCACGACGTTCCAAATGCTCATTCTTGTCATGACTTTCCTAAGTGGAGGCTTCACACCTCTTCCAGAAGGTCTTCTGCAGCGGATGGGAGAGATTACGCTCAATCACTGGGCCATGCAGAGTATGTTTCGTATAATGCTCGGAAGTGACGCTGCAATCATAGGGCATCATATATCGATTTTGGCGTGTATTAGCGGGGGATTGTTGCTTCTTTCCCTGATTGTGTATCGGAAGGCGGGATATCATGAATAGCTTATTTATAGCGCTCAATATGCTGCGTCGTACACTTTTTCAGAAAAAAGGCTTTCTGATGTATTTAGTCATTCCAGCAGCAGCGGTTTCACTAATCATTGGTGTACTTGGTCAACAGAGCGAGCACGGGGTTGATATTGCTTATATCAATTTGGATCGGGGAGCGATGGGTTCCCATCTCTTGCAAGAACTTTCGATGCTGCCAGATTATCGGCTCAAAGAAGAAGCTTCTGAAACTGCGCTTAAAGAAGTTGTCACGAAGCAAAAAGTGAGCAGCGCCTTTCTAATTCCTGAAGGATTCAGCGAGACGTTGATGAAAGGTGCATCTGCGCAAATAGATATGTACCAACTAAACATCAATGAGGCTTCGATCACGCTCAAAATCAATCTGGATAGTATTCTATCTAGATATCAAGGAACGATTGAACTGCATAGCCAGCAAGGGCTCCAAGAAGCAGCGCTTCGTGAAGCAGTGGAGAAGACTATTTCTCAGATGGAGAAGCATCAGGTGAAGGCGCAAGTCACTGATCTTAATTTGTATGTGAACCCGAATATGAATAGGGTAATAGGTTTCATGCTGATGTTCATGATGGGGTTAATCAATAATACCGTTTCCGTGATTATGGATGATCGAAGACAACGCACAATGGCAAGAACGTATTCAGCGCCCATTCATTCTTTCGAAATTATACTTGGGAATTTCATAGGCAGTTTCTTGGTTGGAACGCTTCAGGTGCTTGTCATCCTGTTGTTTACGCGTTATGTAACGAATTATGAGTATGGACTTCCGTTTGTATCGCAGTTTATTTTGTTGGAGTTTTTTTTACTAGCATGCATGGGAATTGCCAGCGCGGTAGCTAGTATGGTTAAGAATGCGTCGAATATGGGCATGATTAATTCTCTCGTCGTTACCCCAACGTGTATGCTGGGCGGATGTTTCTGGCCGATCAGCCTGATGCCGGACTGGATGCAGAAGATTGCGAATTTCGTTCCGCAAAAGTGGGTGATTGAGGCCATTCAGCGAATGGCTTCTGGTCAGACTCTGTCCCAGATGTGGATGCACATGAGCGTACTCACCTTGTTTGGACTGATTCTTTTGGGTGTCGGTTCGGTCATTCTTAGACCGGGAGATGCTGAGGTTAGTTAACTAAAAATCAAAGGGCTACCTGCTTCTGTGAATAGCCCTTTTGTTTTTAAGTGTATTAGATAAAGAAAGCGCTAGAAATAATTACCAACAAAATGAAGAGAACCAAAACGGCTGCGGAAGATCTATAACCACCGACACCTGCGTCATAACCCATTTAAATCACCCTTTCGTTTAAAAATCTGTTCGTTTGTCTTACGAGATAGCATATGGTGTTCCCCTATGGAATGAATGGGCTATTAGGTTTTACACTAATGATTGTGCTCCTGTACCTATTCGAACGATGATTTCGAGAAGATTGTGTTACAATGGTACAATAACGTCACTTGCCTGTACACAGGCCCCAGAAACATACGAGTAAAGGGAGAGAATGTAAATGGCCGTTACGGCGAATGAAGTTGCGGAATGGATGATGGAGCAGTTGAAATCCGCGGGTATTTTACATCAAAAAGAAGCGGTGGACTATATAATTCAACATTTTGGGGAATCCTTCATCTATGTGAACGAGAATGGGAATCAAGCGATTTCCAAAGATGTGAAGAAAATATTTAAAAAACTTCATGGCGGTAAAGCAGCTTGGGAGCGCGATGGATTTTTCTGGGGATGGCATTAAACACGTAGGTACTGCATAGGCAGAGGCCGTAGTCTTCCCGTTTAGGGCTGAAGCCGTTAGGATACAGGCATCAGCTTTTTTTGTACGTTTTTCCTTAAAAAAATGTCAATAATCCAAGTTGCTAAAACATAGAATTCATAATAAGATAAGAGTAAGCAGATAAGTTGTCTGAATATTTAAATAAAATAATATGCGCCAATTATGGAGGGGATTGCCGTGAGTAAGAGTCATGAAGTGGAGTATTGCAACCTAGAGTTACGATTTGATCGCCGGCTAATCCGGAACTTCATTAAAGCACTCATTCAGGAAGGTTATTCTCTGTATTGGAACGAAAGCGAGCTGCAGTTCATCATTTCCATTCGCACAGGACGCAAGCTCATTAAGCTGAAGTTCGAACGAATCGGTGAAAAGTATAAAATTGTAGGCAATTATTCCTTCAAAGATGAGAAGCTCGCCGAAATGATGGAGAAGCTGATTGGTGATACACGTGGTCATGCTGTAGTAAAAAGATTCAAGGATCGGCAAATTCTCATTGAGAATATTATGTTCGGTGAAATTATTCGAATGGTAGAGATTAGCGGTATCGAACATAAAGTGCTGTATCAGAAGGAGCCTGCCGTGACCGTAGAGGAAGTCATGCAAGCGCTGCGATCCAAACGTACCGACGATCGGATTCCTATTTTACGTATGGAGCTGGATTACGAACTGGCTACTCTGCATGATGCTATGGCTTCAGGTGATGTCAAAGCGGTCATGGAGAGTAAAACCAAGCTGATCGAAATGAGACAAGAAATGCTCTTATTGGAGATGTGAAAATGAATATTGGAATCAAATAAAGAGAGAGTCTGTATCTAGTTAATAGATAGGGCCTCTCTTTAAATTTTTTGTGAAATTACGCTTGTTAACCCGAAAGTCATCGTATATAATCAATTTATGAAAGTTAAAGCACTTTAACTTTTACGGTGAATCTTTTTTTGATACTACCCTAATATGTGTTTATTTTCTAAAATAAAAGAGGAAGTAAACGCTAAAAGTTAAAGCGGTTAAACTTTAAGTGATGAGAATTCACAACAAAGAAAACAGTGGAAGGAGTCGGACTACTCGCAGATTAATGAGCTGTTCATAAACGAGCTGGCAAGCGTCGAAAATGGCGATACTGCATTTGCATTCCTCCTGTATATTTGAAACGCTAATTGTTATACTTTGGAAACATGCTGTAAATCGACTTGATTACTGCAATTATAGAGCTACAGGAGTTGTTTTAATATGAAAGTAAGCATCTTTGACGTCGCCAAGAGAAGCGGTTTGTCAGTCGTCACCGTTTCGCGGGTCATTAATCAAGCTGGTACTGTACGTGAAAAAAACCGCCAAAAAGTGCTGCAAGCGATGAAAGAGTTAGATTACCATCCGAATGCAGCTGCACGAAGCTTGGCTCGTGGCAAGACGGGTATCATTGGACTCGGCATTACCACATTAAATGATTCTTTCTTGGATGCAGTAGTCAAAGAGATTAACGATCGGCTTGCTGAAAAAGGTTACTTCTTAGCGCTTTCGATATCAAGAGATGTGTTCGCATCTTTCGATAATTCTATGTTCCAAGAGGACCGTGTGGATGGTGTTATTATGCTCTCGCCGGTTCATGAGGATGATTATGTCATGGAATTGAAAAAGAAGAAAATTCCTTTCGTCATGCTGGATAATCAGCATATTCATCCATCGATATCCTCTGTAATCATTGATAATTATAAAGGTGGTTACGAAGCCACGAAACATTTAATTGACCTAGGCCACACGGAGATTGCCCATATTTCCGGGCTTGCACCTTACTTAAGCAGCAGCGAGCGGCGGCGCGGTTTCGTCAGTGCGATGCAGGAGGCAGGTTTGGATCCTTCTTGGATTGAAAAAGGTGATTTTAGCATCACCTCCGGTTATCAAGCGGCAAGTGGCTGGATTCAGTCGGGAAAACTTCCGAGTGCGGTATTTGCCGCAGATGATCTGACGGCTTTTGGTGTGATGGACGCGCTCAAAAATGAGGGCTACAAAATACCGCGTGATATGTCAATTGTTGGTTTTGATGATCAGATTTTCTCGGAGGAATTCCGCCCCAGGTTAACTACCGTTCGTCAACCGGCGGACAAAATGGGGCAGCAAGGCGTTGATATTTTGCTTAAGTGGATTGATGGTACAGCCAAACGCAATATAACGGTGCAATTGGAACCGGAATTAATTATTCGAGAATCCACCATAAGTAAACGAAACTAGAGATGATGGATATATTCAGGAGTTGAAAGCATGAAATATTATTTGGGTGTAGACGCAGGCGGGAGTAAAACCTACACACTCGTAACAGATGAACATGGACATATAATCGGTAAAGGGCACAGCGGCAATGGCAATCATCAACTTGGTGTAGAACAAGCACTCGGAAATATTACAAATTCCGTAGCCATGGCTCTACAGCAGGCGGGACTTACACTCAGTGACATTGAATATGCTTTTTTCGGCCTTGCTGGCGCAGATCGACCGATTGATTATACGATCCTTCGCCCGCTAATTGGCGGACTGGGATTCGCGAATTATGGTTTTGATTGTGATACCATGATTGCATTGCGTGCGGGTACGTCACAGCCTTTTGGCGTTGTTTTAATCTGCGGAAGTGGAACGAACAGTGCCGGCAAGAACAGGCAGGGTGATTTTTTTCAATGTGGAGGCTTCACCTACCAGTTTGGTGATTTTGGCGGGGGAGGCACTCTTGCCGTAGAGGCTTTCCGTTCTGTCATTCGGTCATGGGATGGCAGGGAGCAACCCACGATGCTGACTGAGCTGCTGATCAAGTTTCTTGGCTATAATTCGGTGCAGGATATGTTTGATGATTTTCTGGATAACAACAAATCCGTACCGCTCCATACGACCAAACTGTTGTTCCAAGCCGCGGCGCAGGGAGATGAAGTCGCCTGCCGCATTCTCAGGGTGCAAGGGGAAGAGCTTGGGAAGTCAGCCACAGCTGTAATTAAACGTTTAAACATGGAGCAAGAGACTTTTCAAGTTGTGCTTGCGGGCAGTGTCATTGCAAGAGGTGACGGGCCATTTATTCATTCTTATATTGAAAAGGCAGTGAGCGAAGTCGCCTCCAATGCGACAATTGTGAAATTGAACGTTGAACCTGTGGTTGGCGCAGTTTGGATGGCGATGGAAGCCGCAGGTAACCCCGTTACCATAGATGTGTACGAGAAACTCCGGACCGTGTCCGATTATCAAACCATACAATTATTAGATAAGACTAGGATGTGAGTGCAATGAGAGATGCATTGAAAATTGCCATCATTGGCGGAGGTTCATCTTATACGCCGGAAATCGTAGAAGGTTTTATCTTAAGATATGCCCAGCTGCCTGTAAGAGAGCTTTGGTTTGTGGATGTGGAAGCAGGTAAGCACAAGCTGGAGATCGTCGGTAATTTGGCAAAAAGAATGATCGAGAAGTCCGGTTTGCCGATCGAGGTGCACTTAACCTTGGATCGCAGAAAAGCGATCGAAAATGCGGATTTCGTAAGTACGCAAATGCGTGTAGGTCTTTTGGAAGCCCGTAAATGGGATGAGCATATTCCTAATAAATACGGTGTTATTGGTCAGGAAACGACCGGTCCGGGCGGGATGATGAAAGCGCTTCGTACGATTCCTGTACTGCTTGATATTTGTAAGGATATCGAAGAACTGAGCCCTAACGCGTGGCTGCTGAACTTCACGAATCCGGCAGGTATGGTGACTGAGGCGATTCATAAGTACTCCAAAGTAAAAAGCATAGGCCTTTGCAATGCGCCTATCGGCTTGCACAAATGGTTAATGAACAAGTATGATGCTGCTCCTGAACAGATCTACACCGAGTTCGTTGGGTTAAACCATCTCCACTGGGTAACGCGTGCTGAAATCAGAGGCGAGGATAAATTAGCTGAATTGCTGGATCGCAAAGAAGAATATAGCGGCAAAAACGTACCGGCAAGCGAATGGGATGCGGATTTCTTGCGTTCGCTGCAATCCCTGCCTTCCTACTATTTGAAATATTTTTACATGACGGATATCATGCTTGAAGAACAGTTGGCGTCGCTCAAAGAAAATGGTACTCGGGCGGAAGTTGTGAAACGCGTTGAGGATGAATTGTTCGAGCTTTATCAAGATCCTGACCTGCAGGAGAAGCCTAAACAGCTGGAGAAACGCGGGGGCGCTTACTATTCCGAGGCAGCTGTCAATCTCATGGATTCCATTTACAATGATAAGCGGGATATTCAAACGCTGAACGTTATGAACGATAACATCATCGACTTTGCCGAAGGATGCTTGTATTGAAGTGAATTGTGTCATTACAGCGGGTGGTCCTATTCCAATGGGCTTGACCAAAGTTCCTGAACATGTCAAAGGCCTTATTCATGCAGTCAAAACATATGAACGCCTCACCATTGAAGCTGCTGTTACAGGCAGTAGAGATCTCGTTCTACAAGCGTTGGTTCACCATCCTTTGGTTCCGTCAGTGGCAGTAGCCAAGACGCTTATGGAAGAAATGCTGGAGAAGAATAGAGCGTATTTACCGGCTTTTTTCAAATAATACAAGAAGAGGAAGCTCCTTGAGAAGGGAGTTTTTTTGTTATGAAATAGACTATTGTTAACGTGTGCATAGATGTGATATGCTTCTGATAGAGGTGAAGGTATGAGCGTTACCATTAAGGATATTGCCAAGCTTGCAGGTGTGTCTCATACAACGGTTTCCAGAGCACTGAACAACAGTCCGCTCATTCAAGAGGAGACAAAGGAGCGCATCCGAATCATCGCTGAACAGATGGATTACACGCCTAATTACAGTGCGAAGAGTTTGGTATTGGATCGTTCGTATAACTTGGGGCTGTTCTTTACCACACTAAGTAAAGGAACTTCCGCCGGCTTCTTCTATGAAGCTATCCGTGGTGTCAATAGTGTCATACAGGATCGTTACCAATTGATCGTTAAAGGGATTGATGATTACACCAGTTTTCACTCGATTACGAGGAAAAGCTTCGACGGTATTGTTGTTGTCAGTCAGAGTGATGACGATCAAGCCATCATTGACCACATTGCCAGTAAAGGTATCCCGCAAGTTGTGCTGAATCGCCCTGTTGAAACTTCAGGTGTGCTGAATGTTCTCTCCGATGAGGAGCAAGGCGCATTTCTGGCAGCCTCTTATTTGATTGAGCAGGGACATAAGCGAATTGCTCTCGTTGAGGGTCGCAAAGGATTTAAATCCGCTCAGAATCGGAAAGACGGCTTCGAACGAGCGATGAAGCATTACCAGATTACTGTTCCACCCGTATATCGCATGCCGGGACTGTACGATCTGGAGAGCGGACATAAGGCCATGCAGCAATTTTTGACGCTGGATGAAAGACCGACGGCCGTATTTTGCTGTAATGATGAAATGGCGCTTGGGGCAATGAAAGCGGTGTCGGAAGCCGGGATGAACGTGCCTAACGATATCTCAGTGGTAGGTTTTGACGACACAGTATTCGCAGCCTACGTAACCCCAGCACTGACAACCGTTCGCAGACCGATTGAGCAAATTAGTAGAGAAGGCGCTTTGCGACTTCTTGGAAATATAGAAAATAAGCAGCACGAAACGGAGCAGTTGCTTTTAAAAACAGAGTTGATCGTGCGGGAATCCGTACGGTTATTGACGCCATAAGGAAAGAGGGATTAGTCGATGAGCATTCTGAGAGAGTTATTAATTGATATTCCGATTCCCAAAATGATTAAGATTCGGCAGAAGTTTGATCGTACCATTTTGGAAAATCCAGAATTGGAATTAGTGAATAAACTTGCCAGCAGCGGAGTTATGGAAAGCATTCATCCCGGTCAGCAGGTTGCTGTTGCTGTGGGAAGCAGGGGGATCGCTAATATCGCTGGCTTCACCAAAACGACCATTGACGCCATAAAAGATAGAGGTGCGTTCCCGTTTATCGTACCTTGTATGGGAAGTCATGGTGGTGCTACTGCCGAAGGACAAACGGAGGTATTGCAGCATTTTGGCATTACGGAAGCCTCGATGGGTGCCCATATCCGTTCTTCCATGGAAGTCGTGAAGATCGACCAACTGCCTAACGGCTTGCCGGTTTATGTTGATCGCATTGCTTCTGAGGCAGATGCTATTGTCGTTATTAACCGCGTGAAGCCGCATACGGCGTTTCGTGGACGTATTGAGAGCGGGATCATGAAGATGATCGCCATCGGGTTAGGGAAGCAGAAAGGCGCTGAAGCCTGCCACCAGCTTGGCTTCAAGTATATGGCTGAGAATGTGCCGGCCATGGCCAATTTGATGATCGAGAAGCTGCCCATCGTGTTTGGCGTCGCGCTAGTAGAAAATGCCTATGATGAGACATGCCAAGTGGAAGTGCTGCCTGCAGCTGAAATTGAAGTGCGGGAGGAACAACTGCTAATTGAAGCAAAATCGCGTCTGCCGAAGATTTTATTCGACGAAATCGATGTTCTTGTCATTGATTATATTGGCAAAAATATTAGCGGCGATGGCATGGATCCCAATGTTACCGGCCGCTACCCAACACCATACGCGCATGGCGGCCCAGAGGTTGCCAAAATGGTTGTTCTGGACTTAACGCCAGAAACGAAGGGTAACGCCAACGGTGTAGGAACAGCTGATTTCACTACTCAAAGACTAGTGGATAAAACGAATTTGGAGTTCACTTACGCGAACGGACTAACGTCAACCGTATGTGCGCCTACCAAGATCGCAACAACGCTGGAGAACGATTTCTACGCGATCAAAGCAGCGGTTAAAACCTGTAACATTCTAGATTATACGACCTGCAAGCTAGTTTGGATTCAAGATACACTTCATCTGGGCGAAATTGAAATTTCCGTGAATTTGTTAGATGCAGCTCGTCAGCATCCGGATATTGAAATTCTATCAGAACCATATGAACTTTCATTTGATGCAGAGGGGAATATTAGCAAATGACAGTTGATACAGTCAGAGATAAGCCTTACATTGTCGCGGCGGATATTGGGACAACGAGCACGAAGACGCTCGTGATCGATCGGGATGGTCGAGTTCTAGCCTCGCACTCTATTGAATATCCCCTTTTCACACCAGCCGCTGATCGGGCCGAACAAGATCCGGATCAAATCTTCAATGCTGTTGTCCAAGGAATTGGCGCTGTTGTTCGCAAGATTAGTATCACAGCTGACCAAGTGCTCTGCGTCTCCTTCAGCTCAGCCATGCACAGCCTCATTGCTGTTGACGAGAAGACGAAGCCACTGACCCCATGCATTACCTGGGCGGATAATCGCAGTGCGCAATATGCGGAAGAGCTTAAGCGCAGCGGCCTAGGTCAGCAGATTTACTCGCGTACAGGAACGCCGATTCACCCGATGTCACCACTTCTCAAATTGATGTGGTTCCGTGATAACGAGCCAGGGCTCGTCAAGGAAACTTACAAGTTCATTGGCATCAAGGAGTACGTCTTCGCGAAGCTGTTTGGTCGTTATCTCATTGACCATTCACTAGCCAGTGCAACAGGGCTATTCAATCTGGAGAAGCTCGATTGGGATGAAGAAGCGCTTGGTCAGGCCGGTGTGACGCCGGAGCAGCTGTCTGAGCTGGTGCCGACAACGCACCGCGTAGAAGGGCTCAGCGCCGAGTTAGCCTCCGCAATGGGCTTGTCCGAGAACACGCCGTTCGTTATCGGCGCATCCGACGGCGTCCTCGCGAATCTCGGCGTAGGCGCTTTCGAGCCCGGTGTCGTCGCCGTCACCATCGGCACCAGCGGTGCCGTGCGCAGTGTCGTCACCAAGCCGCAAACCGACCCCGAAGGCAAGCTGTTCTGCTATGCGCTAACAGAAAACTTCTGGGTCGTGGGCGGACCAATCAACAACGGTGGCATCGTTTTCCGTTGGGTGAGAGACCAGATCGCTACGGCGGAAGCAGAAGAAGCCCGCCGCCTGGGAATCGATCCCTATGATTATTTGACGGAGCTGGCGTCACAAGTTGCTGCGGGCTCTGATGGCCTGCTGTTCCTGCCGCTGCTTTCCGGCGAACGTGCGCCTTATTGGAACGCGAATGCACGCGGTGTTTACTTCGGGCTTTCACTTAGCCATCAGAAGAAGCATATGATTCGTGCAGCGCTCGAGGGTGTCATGTTCTCGATCCAAGCAGTTAGCGCTTCCTTGGAACGGATTATGGGACCTGCCACTGTGATTCGCGCGTCTGGTGGATTTGCCCGATCTGATTTTTGGCGCCAGATGATGACGAATATGCTCGGCACATCCGTTACTGTGCCGGATTCGATTGAAAGCTCAGGGATCGGCGCAGCTTTGCTAGGTCTGCTCGCGATGGGGGAAATCGAAGATTTATCTCACGCTCATCAATGGATTCAGGTAGGAAAGGCTCACGAGGTGAATGAAAACGATTATCGCATCTATCAACAATTGACATCTATTTATACAAGCGTATATCATCAGTTAAAAGATCAATTCGATGCGATTACCGCCTTTCAACAACAGCACCTACGGAGCCCTCAATGATAAATTAGCTTAGGCTTGTTAAGAAGGATTGACAAGCAAAATGCCGGAGGGGATGAAGACAATGAATTTATTCAATCTTACAGGGAAAACAGCAGTTATTATTGGCGGCAACAGCACACTTGGAGGGTCAATGGCTCTTGCTCTGGCTGGACATGGAGCGAAAGTAGCCATCGTCGGTCGTAATCAAGAGAAAAGTGATCAGGTTCGCCAGAGCATTGAATCCATTGGCGGGGAAGCACATACCTTTCAAGCTGATGCTACGAGACGGGAAGATTTGGAGCTTGTTCTCAAAGAAGTTATCGCTTGGTCCGGCGGTGCGGATATTCTAATGAACTGCCCCGGCAAAAATAGTGCCACACCTTTCTTTGACATTTCCATGGAAGAATGGGATTCTATTATGGAGGTTAATTTGAAAAGTGTCGTGTTAGCCTGCCAAGTGTTTGGGAAATACATGGTTGATCGAGGAGAGGGAGGAAGTATTATTAATATTTCATCCGTTTCGTCAGATCCGCCGCTTTCCCGTGTATTCACTTACTCCGCTTCCAAAGCAGCTGTCAATAACATTACGCAGAATCTAGCCCGTGAATTCGCTCCTAGCCGAGTGCGTGTTAACGCGATTATTCCTGGATTCTTCCCGGCGGAGCAGAATCGTAAGATTCTATCGCCGGAACGTGTCGAGTCCATCATGCGTCATACGCCAATGAATCGATTCGGTGAAGCGTCTGAGCTTCAGGGTGCTGCTGTGTTCCTTGCTTCTGAACAAGCTTCTAGCTTTGTAACAGGTTCTGTTTTAAGAGTGGATGGCGGTTTTGGCGCGATGACGATTTAAATATTTATTTATCGGAAGGGTGTATGAGAGAGATGTCTAAACAACAAATTGGTGTAGTCGGTCTAGCGGTTATGGGTAAAAACTTGGCTTTAAACATTGAGAGCAGAGGATTCACTGTATCCGTTTTTAACCGTTCTGCTGAAAAAACAAAAGAGCTTCTGCAAGAAGCCCCAGGCAAACAATTAGTAGGTACATACAGCATTGAAGAATTCGTGCAATCGCTCGAAGTTCCACGCAAAATTTTGATTATGGTTAAAGCAGGCGGTCCTACTGACGATACCATTAACCAACTAGTTCCTTATTTGGATAAAGGCGATATCCTGATCGATGGAGGCAATGCGTTCTTCCCAGATACGCAGCGCCGTAATAAAGAGCTTGCTGAGCAAGGTATCCGCTTCGTTGGCACGGGTGTTTCCGGCGGTGAAGAAGGCGCGCTTAAAGGCCCATCTATTATGCCAGGCGGACAAGAAGACGCATATAAACTCGTTGAGCCTATTCTTACTGCGATTTCTGCCAAAGTGGGCGACGATGCTTGCTGTACTTATATCGGACCTGATGGCGCTGGTCATTACGTGAAAATGGTGCATAACGGCATTGAGTATGGCGATATGCAGCTTATCTGCGAAGCCTACCAATTGTTGAAAGATGTTCTGAATGTAAGCGTAGAAGAGCTTCACGAGATCTTCACAGAATGGAATAATGGCGAGCTCGACAGCTACTTGATCGAAATTACACGTGATATTTTCACCAAATATGATGCTGAAACCGGCAAGCCTATGGTTGATGTTATTCTGGATTCCGCTGGTCAAAAAGGAACAGGAAAATGGACCAGTCAAAGTGCTCTGGATCTAGGCGTACCGCTTTCCATTATTACAGAATCCGTATTCTCCCGTTTCATCTCCGCGATGAAGGAAGAACGCGTAGCGGCAAGCAAAGTGCTCAAAGGACCTGATGCTCCAGCCTTTACAGGCGATCGCAAAGCGTTTATCGAGGCTGTTCGCCAAGCGCTTTACGCAAGTAAAATTTGTTCTTATGCCCAAGGCTTTGCTCAAATGAGAGCTGCTTCCGAGGAATATAACTGGGATCTGAAATATGGCAATATCGCGAAGATCTTCCGTGGCGGCTGTATCATTCGTGCTAGATTCCTGCAAAATATTATGGAAGCCTATGACCGTGATCCTGGACTCAAAAACCTGCTGCTTGATTCTTACTTCAACGGTGTTGTAGACAACTATCAACAATCATGGAGACAAGTCATTGCAGAAGCGGTTACTCGCGGTATTGCTGTTCCTTCTTTCGCATCGGCACTTGCCTACTACGATAGCTACCGTACGGAAAGATTGCCAGCTAACTTGCTGCAAGCGCAGCGCGATTATTTTGGTGCACACACGTTCCAACGTGTGGACAAAGAAGGTTCCTTCCACTACAATTGGATGGAAAACTAAGAGGATAAGGCTTTTTAAGCCTCTTCCTGCAAACCGTATGCCGCTTCACGCAGCCACATTTTCAAACGATCGGCTTCTTGATCAAAGCCGTTCCGTCTGTGGATGAGCATCAGGGAGACTTCGGCAAAATAGCGAAAATTTCTTAATAATCGTGGTTGAGTAAGACCTTGCATAAGCGGGTCTTCTTCAGCCACTTTTTTCTTAATAAACTCCAGTATCCACACAACATCCTCTTTGCAAAGCGTATAGCTTGGGTGTAAAATTTGCTCCAGTTTGCCTTTTGTGCGGTTTTGATAGGCAACAGTTGGGTTCAAAGCTCCATCTCTCCTTGTCGGCATATGGTCTCTCTTAAAATCTTAACTGTTTGTGCTGGAATTTATTCACACTACTATATGATTTTTTGGTGGATTGTATTCATGTCGATTTGGCTATGTTATGATGTTGGGAAAGTTTGTATGAACAGCATATGGGAAAAGGGGATTAACGTGACAGCAAGCAATATTGTACTTGTAGGATTTATGGGGACAGGGAAATCAACTGTTGGAAAGAAGCTGGCAGAGCATCTGGGTTGGATCTTTCAAGATTCGGATGCGGCTCTGGAAGAAGAGTATCAGACAAGCATTTCTGACTTGTTTCGTATTCATGGTGAATCGCATTTTCGCGCTTTGGAAAGTAAGGCGCTGGAACATATATTAGCTCGTAAAGGACAAGTTGTGGCTACTGGCGGCGGCGCAGTGCTGGCCGAGTGTAATCGAGATTGTATGCTGCAGAATGGCTTTGTGGTAGCGTTGAAAGCATCACCAGAGATCATCATTCAAAGAGTGAGCAGCGATACCAGTCGTCCTTTGCTGCAGGGGAATTTAGAGGAGCGCGTTCACCTACTGCTTGAACAACGTAAGTCTGCTTATGATTTCGCGCATTCGGTTATTGATACTACGCAATTAACAACGGACGAGATTACCGCACTTATCATCCAGCAAGCTTGAAATTTAGGAGGAGGGGACAAGCTAAGAAGCTTAGTCCTCCCACTCCAGCATGCCGCCTGTCATGTTTTTAAGACCTTTATAGCCTTGTGCCTCCAAGAAGCTAATTGCGCGCCCACTGCGGTTTCCGCTGCGGCAAACGAGAATAAGCTCTTCGACTTGGGGGATTTCATTGATGCGGTCTGGCAATTGAGCTAGCGGAATATGTATAGCTCCTTGGATGATACCGGCAGCTACTTCTTCGTCTTCGCGAACATCGACAATCGCTAAATTTTCGCCGCGGTCCAGTCTTTCTTTGATTTCGGATGGTAAAATCGTATCCATTTCGGACCTCCATGCTTGTTATGTAGGGAAAAAGCCCCATTACAAGTAATGATAGAAACAAAAAGTCAAGATGTCAAACCTACGGTTAATAAACAGGAGTTGTGTAATCATGCTCTACATTGGTTTAGCCGGGATATTAGGCGCCATTGCCCGATTTGGGCTCTCCGCCTTATGGAATCCAACTTTGGCTTCCGTTTTTCCTTGGGGAACTTTTTTTTGTAATTTAATCGGTTGTCTGATACTTGGGTTTATAACGTTCGCCGAAAAGCTTCCCATACCGACTAGACTTCGACTACCAATAACAACAGGTTTTATTGGATCTTTTACAACGTTCTCTACCTTTAGCTATGAAACCATAAACATGCTAAACCATGGGCATATGATCCTTGCCGCAATTTATGTTTTGGGAAGTTTATGGGGAGGACTCGGTGCTACATGGATGGGTGTCCGTATAGGTGAGTCTGTTCGAGGGGGAGTTCGTCGTTCATGATGATTTGGTTATGGCCCATTTGTCTGGTAGGTTTTGGAGGTTTCTTTGGCGCAATTTGCCGATTTCAGCTAGGGACATACATGGCAAACAGGTTCCCAAGTTCTATTCCGTATGGTACACTGACTATAAATCTTTTGGGTTGTTTTTTGCTTGGCCTGTTGATGAGATATCATTCATTTGACGATTGGAAATTGTTGATAGGTACGGGTTTTATGGGTGCTTTCACCACATTTTCCACATTGAATCTCGAAAGCATTAAGCAGCTCCGAGCTGGACTATGGCAAGCTTGGATCCTATATACACTACTCAGTTATACCGGTGGAATTCTTATGACTTTCCTCGGATATTACATATAAGCACATACGAAGGAGAAATCAACGACATGAAAGCCATCGTGAAACCAACCGACCATCTACAAGGGGAAATAAACGCTCTCTCATCCAAAAACTACACTACCCGCTATTTGCTAATTGGTGCGCTTGCGGACGGGACGAGCACCATCTATTATCCGGCTCATAGTGAAGATAGTGATGCCATGAGACGTTGTGTCCGTGATTTGGGCGCTATTATTGAAGAAGATGATGAGAAAATCGTTATTACGGGTTTTGGTAAGAATCCCAAGCATGTTTCTGAGCTTAATGTAGGGAATGCCGGTGCTGTACTTCGCTTTTTGATGTCTACAGCCGCTTTTTGTCCAGATGTGACATTCGTAAACACGTATCCTGAATCTCTGGGCAAGCGCCCGCATGATGATCTCATTGTTACTTTGCAACAAATGGGTGTGGAAGTACAACATTCTAACGGACGTCTGCCGATAACTATTAAAGGGGGGCAACCGCGCGGTGGTAAGCTCACTGTTTCCGGTAATGTCAGTTCCCAGTTCCTAAGCTCTCTCTTATTTATGACACCTTTGCTAGAAGAGGATAGCGAAATTGAAGTGCTGCATGATTTGAAATCCAAAATCATTGTAGGTCAAACACTTGAAGTGTTAGAACAAGCTGGTATTATTGTGCACGCCAGCGAAGACCTAATGCACTACCGCATTCCAGGTAGACAATCCTATCAAGCCAAAGAATATGTCATTCAAGGCGATTATCCGGGCTCTGCTGCGATTCTAGCAGCTGCGGCAGTGACGAATTCAGATGTACGCGTTCTTCGTCTTGAAGAGAATAGCAAGCAGGGTGAGAAGGCTTGTGTGGATGTCCTGCGAGCAATGGGTGTCAATTTAACTCATGACAATGGTGTTGTGCATGTGAAAGGCAACCAGAAGCTGGTTGCTGGCGAGTTTGATGGTGATCACTTCACAGATGCCGTGCTTGCTATGGTTGCAGCAGCTGTATTTGCAGAAGGTACTTCTCGGTTCTACAATGTCGAAAATTTACGTTATAAAGAGTGCGACCGTATCACCGATTATTTGAACGAGCTGCGTAAAGCCGGTGCTGATGTTGAAGAACGCCAAAGTGAAATTATTGTGCATGGTAAACCACAAGGTGTCACAGGCGGGGTCGAAATTAATGCCCATTTCGATCACAGAGTCATTATGGCTTTAACTGTTGTAGGTCTTCGTTCTGAGAAGGGTTTGATTATTCATGATGCCCATCATGTGGCCAAATCCTACCCGCAGTATTTTGACCATTTACGTTCCATTGGTGCTCAGGTTGAACTTGTGAGTGAGACATAGATTCCCAAAACAACGAATGGGTGAGTCAGCATGACGATTATTTGGCAGGGTTTAAAGGTGACGTTCGGTTTCTTCCTCGTTGCTGGACTTGTGTTTGCAAGCAGTGTAATTGCTGTATTGCTGTATGCCAAAGCGACTGGTAAAGAACCAGCGTTATTTGCGTCAAGTCCTGCAATACTTGCCGCCAAGCCTTCAGCATCCGTGAAAGTAAATGAGGTTGCATCTCCGCCGCCAGCTATCCAGATAAAAAAATCAGCAATGATTGATGCGCCTGTCTTTGCACAACTACCAGAACTGCCAGCAGGCTGTGAAATAACAAGTTTAACGATGCTGCTGCAGTATCATGGTATTACAAAAACAAAAATGGAACTTGCTGCAGAAATGCCTAAGGATGATACACCAGCCACATTAAATGCGGACGGTTCAATTGCTTATTGGGGAAATCCTAATACAGGTTTCGTAGGCGATGTCACTCGGAAACAGAGAGGTTTTGGCATCTATCATTCCGGACTATTTCCACTGCTGAAATCGTATATACCTCAAGCCATTGACATTACAGGCGAGTCCTTCGAGATGTACGAGCAGCAGATTGCGAATGATATTCCTGTTATTATTTGGACAACGATTGATTTCAATTTACCTTACAAATGGGTAACTTGGGACACACCTAAGGGACCTATCCAGACGACATATGCTGAACATGCTGTATTATTGGTAGGATATGATGAGAATAATGTATACTTGAATGATCCATTAAGCGGAAAAAAGCAAGTGCAGGTAAACAAAAATCAGTTTATCGACAGTTGGACCGCAATGGGGAAACAAGGTCTCACATACTTGAAAAAATAGGAGGGAAACGCATGACTTTTGAAAATCCGTCAAGAGAGCACATTAAGGAGATCCTAGCGAGTGCGGGTAATATTGCCGTAGTGGGTTTATCTGATAAACCAGATCGAACATCGTATATGGTTTCCGCGGCTATGCAAAGCAGGGGATACCGGATCATTCCTGTCAATCCGAACGCCACCGAAATACTTGGCGAGAAGTGCTACGCCTCTTTATCTGATATTCCTGAACCCGTGGATATCGTCAATGTGTTTCGCCGTGCTGACCAAGTGGTTCCTGTCGCTGAAGAAGCCGTTAAAATTAAAGCGAAGGTTTTCTGGCTCCAGCTCGATATTGTGAATGAAGAAGCCGGACGTATTGCTAGAGAAGCCGGGTTAGAAGTCATTATGGACCGCTGTATTAAAGTGGAAGATGCGATTCTAAATCCTCGAAATAACTAAAATCATTGCACTTTGGACAAAACTAAAAACCGCTTTTCTCTTACCAAAATAGGTAAGGGGGAAGCGGTTTTCTGTATGTTGTCATTTTCTAAAGAACATCCCAATGGCTTCCATAAATAAAAAATCAACAAGCGGAGAGAATAAAAAAGGCCCCAAAAAAGGTGCCCAAAAATATGAGAGTCCGAGGAGGATTTACAAATGTACAACAATAACAACAGCTTTGGGAATGCTTCCCAAGGTTATCAATCTTCACAAGGTTTTCAGGGGAATAATGCGCAATACCAGGGTTTCCAAAAACAGTACCAACCTATTGGGGCTGTACAATCTTTCTATAATCAATCTAACGCTGGGCAAGCTAACCAAGGATTCAACCAAGGATTCAACCAAGGGAATTCTCAAGTAGCTCAAGCAACTTCTCAAGAGTCTTTTCACACTGCGAATTATCGTGGAAATCAACCAGGCCATGATGCTTACAAACGTAGCGATTCTTCGATGCCAGCTCAACAACAACAATCAGGCTTCCAAAGCGGATATTCTTCTTATATCCCAGTGAACAACCAATATGCTTCTAATCAATCCCAACAATTTGGTTATGCATCTGCTCAACAACCATTTGTTTCTAGTCAGTTCGTTAGTTCTGCACAGTCGAATCAACAACCATATGGACAAGCTTACGTTTCACCAAACGCTTTCCATACGGCGAACTATCGTGGGAATCAACCAGGGCATGATGCGTATTTGCGTGGTGAATCCTCGACACCTTCTCAACAATCCTTCCAGAGTAGCTATGGATCGCAACAAAGCATGCAACAAAACAATCCACAACAATCGCTTCAATCCTTTAATCCCGGATTTAATAATCCAGGCATGGGGCAACAATTCGGATCCAATTCCTCGTTTTAATCGGGGAACCGTTTTGAATGAGTTTACGAGCAGGTCGAATACCGACCTGCTTATTTTGTTTTGACAAACAGGCTAACAAGCTTTACGATTTGATAAGAGTGGGCTTATGCTTACGAGGCAGTTTTCTTCGAATACGCTGAGCTTATGCTTACGATGTCAGTTTTGCTAAAGCAAAACTCTTAGGAGGTAGCATACGTTTGAACTGGATGGGGAACTTACAACAGCTTGGCCGCTCATTAATGCTGCCTACCATTGCGCTTCCTATTGCTGCTGTGTTGCTTCGTCTAGGGGATCTACCTTGGGATGTCATTCACGCATCTAGCTTAGGGGATATGCTGCTGTTGGCTGGGAATACGGTCTTCGATTATATACCAATCATATTCGCTGTTGGTGTGGCGCTAGGCCTTACAGAAAGTGCTGGGATTGCTGGTTTATCAGCCATGCTGGGCTATTTTATGTTCACAAGACTTATTGAACATGAGCTGGGGACTCAATTTCAATTGGGTGTACCAGGTGGGATATTAATTGGATTACTGGCAGCTATTATTTATCATCGCTGTAAAGAGATTAAGCTCCCGGAATACATACAATTTTTCGGTGGCCCCCGCATAGTTCCGCTTATTATGGGGCTGTGCACGCTTGTAGTGTCTTATATTATGATCACTATTGGCCCCTATTTAGAAATGGGGATGGGCAAGCTCTCCAACTGGCTGCTTGGATTAGGCGGTGTAGGTGCCTTTGTTTATGGTATCGCGCATCGTCTTCTCGTACCGTCGGGTTTGCATCATATTTTGAATAACTTTTTCTGGTTTCAAGTAGGTGCTTATCAGACCCCAACGGGGCATATGGCTTATGGGGACTTACCTAGGTATTTTGCCGGGGATCCGACAGCGGGTATGTATATGGCCGGATTATATCCCATTATGATGTTTGCCCTTCCAGCAATCGCTTTTGCGATTATTGGGGAAGCGCGGGAAGATTTGAAGCCGAAGATTAAGGCGACATTCTTGACGGCAGCGCTAGCTTCTTTTTTAACCGGCGTCACTGAGCCTATTGAATTTGCCTTTCTCTTCGTAGCTCCGTATTTATTTGTTATTCATGCGATTTTGTCTGGAGCGGCCATGTGGTTGGCTTATGAATTAAATATTCATCATGGTTTTTCTTATTCAGCCGGGGCCATCGACTATGTCATTAATTTGCACCTATCGCATAACGGTTTATTGCTCATACCGATCGGTATCGTTTATGGGCTTCTCTACTATTTCTTGTTCCGCTGGGCTATACGGCGGTTCCAGATTCCTACACCTGGTAGAGAAGAAGGATCTTCTCTCGAAGAGTGGGCAGGCGATATCCCATATCGATCTCCACTTATTTTGCAAGCACTCGGTGGGAAAGACAATATTAAGAAGATTGAAGCCTGCATTACCAGATTGCGTCTTACACTTGTCAATGATCGTTTGATGGACATCACGGCATTACGACACTTAGGAGCAGCAGGCGTCATCCGTCTTGGAGGAGGCAATGTTCAGGTCGTGTTCGGAACATTCTCAGAGCTAATTCGTGAAGAGATTATGAAAGTATTGCGCAAGGATATTCATGTGGTTTTATTTACTTCGCCAATGCAAGGACGCATGATCCCGATTGAAGAAGTGCCTGATCGTATCTTTGCTTCGCGTTTGGTAGGAAACGGCGTTGCTTTTATTCCCGAGAAAGGAGAACTGGTTTCTCCTGTTGCCGGGACCATTATGCACATTTATCCGACTATGCATGCCCTGGGCATCTTGACCGAGGAAGGTTTGGAGGTCCTGCTGCACATTGGCATCGATACGTCTAGCTTGCCAGGTAAATGTTTTAATGCGGTAGTAAAAGAAGGCGATCACGTGGAACCGGGGCAACTACTTGTTAAGTTTAACTATAATAAAGTTAAAAAATTCGCTTCATCGATGGCGACACCGATGATTATTACGAATCCCGATCTTGTTAAATCCTGGAGCTTTGCTCCATTTAAAGCTGTCAAAAAAGGCCAAGGTTCTGTGATGTCTGTTGTCCTAAAGCCTACTAAACAAACGGGGGGGACGAAGGGATGATCAGAGGAATAGGAGCGTCTTCAGGGATCGCGATGGGTCAGGCTTTTGTCATACCTACTTGGGAGTGGGATTTTCCTGAGAAAATGATTGATGTCACTGATTTGTCCTATGAGTTTGAACGTTTGTATGATGGTATTCGATCTTCCAAAGATGAGCTAGAGATCATTAAGCAAGAGATTAAGGATGTTGTAGGACAAGATCAAGCCTATATTTTTGATGCACATTTGGCGATTTTGGAAGATCCCATTTTTATGAACGAGATTCAAGGGATTATTGAGCTGCAGTACAAGGCGGCGGAAGTCGCCGTAAAAGAAGTTATCGATAAATTTGTCGATATGTTCAATCTCATTGACGACGAATATATGAAGGAACGAGCGCTTGATATTAAAGATGTCGGAAACCGGCTTCTGAAACACTTGCTTGGCGATACAAGCTCAACGGTACCACCGATCGACCATCCTTACATATTGGTCGCCAAGGAGCTAACACCATCTCAATTGGCTCATTTGGATCCAGCTAATGTGCTTGGTCTGTTAACGATTCTCGGTGGCACACATTCGCACGTATCCATTATGGCAAGAGCAATGTCCGTACCGTATGTGCTGGGTTTGGAAGGGAAGCTTCTACGGCCCATTCAAAATGGCGATTTCCTGATCATCGATGGACAAGAGGGTACCTTATACATCAATCCTGATAAAGTAACGATTGAGCGGTATCAAGCACGCAAAAAGAATTGGCTTGAGTTCAAAGAAAGCTTGCAAGAGATAGCTGACGTTGCTCCAGTAACGTTGGATAAGAGTTATGTGAATTTACATGCCAATATCAATTCCGTGCTGGAGATCGATCAGGTTTTACGCAATGGCGCTTCTGGGGTAGGTTTGTTCCGGACGGAATATCTTTACATGGACCGCGATTCGCTGCCCAGCGAAGAGGAGCAGTATGAAGTTTATCGTCAAGCAGCGAGACAGCTTAAAGGTCGCCCCATTGTAATCCGAACGCTTGATATTGGCGGAGATAAAAAGCTCGATTATTTGCCGCTTGCAAAAGAAGATAATCCATTTCTGGGGTATCGGGCGATTCGTATCTCGCTGGATCGTAAAGATCTATTTATGACACAGCTTAGAGCGATTCTAAGGGCCAGCCATTACGGCAACGTGAAAATTATGTATCCTATGGTAACTTCCTTGGATGAGGTGCGTCAGGCTAAAGCTCTTCTCGAGAAGGCCAAGGCGGAATTGCATGCACAAGGGTTGCTATATAATGCAAATATCGAAGTTGGATTAACGATTGAAGTGCCCGCTGCAGCTCTCATCGCGGATGTCCTTGCAAGTGAAGTGAATTTTATGAGCATTGGAACGAACGATCTTGTTCAATATGTATTAGCCGTGGACAGGATGAATGAAAACATTGCGCATTTATATAATCCTTATCATCCGGCAGTTATTAGGCTTCTCAAACATGTGATCGATTCGGCCAAAAGTGTAGGAATTCCCGTAGGCGTTTGTGGTGAAATGGCGGGTGACATCCGAGCGCTTCCGATATGGCTGGGATTGGGAATAGAAGAACTAAGTATTTCCGTGCAGACACTGTTACAAGTAAAACACCGTTTATTAAGCAGTGACGCTAAAAAGTGCAAACAGTTAGTCAATGAAATTCTAGTTTGCAAAACAAGTGATGAAATCATAGAATTGCTTGCTCAAACCGAACAAACAGAATCCATAGTAGGAGGAAATTAGCATGGAATTGACAGGAACGAAAGTATTAGCTTTTGTTGATGAAGAATTTGAAGACTTAGAAATGTGGTATCCCGTTTTACGTTTGCGTGAATCCGGGGTCGTTGTGGATATTGTTGGTCCTAAGGCAAAAACCGTGTATCACGGTAAATATGGTGTACCTATTACGACAGATTATGCCTTCGATGAAGTAAAGTCTTCCGATTACATCGGCCTTTATGTTCCGGGAGGATGGGCGCCTGATAAGCTGCGTCGTTATCCGGACGTGATTCGTCTTACACAGGAGTTTCACGCGGCAGTTAAACCTATTGCTCAAATCTGTCATGCAGGTTGGGTGCTGATTTCGGCGAAAATCGTAAAGGGGTACACGATGACGTCTACGCCAGGCATTCGAGATGATCTCGAAAATGCGGGAGCAACTTGGTTGGACGAAGAAGTGGTTGTCGATCGCAACATTATTTCTGGGCGTCGCCCACCAGATCTTCCCGCATTTTCCAAGCGATTTGTGGATGAGCTTATTCAATTTAATAAACAACAGGAAAAGTAACATTCAACTACCATAGGTGGCAAAAACTACTACTCTTCATTCGGCAGGAAATCGATTAAAATCGTAGAATATCATAGTACAAGCAATTCATGTACATGCCGCCCGCCAGTGAAGGAGTGTTAGAATGCAAAAGTATTGTAAGTGCGGACGCACGATGAACCTTCGTCTGCGTACGGTTATTTATCAAAACAAAGTCGACATTGAGAATGTACCTATTTACTCATGTGAAGCGTGTGGTCGCAGTGAAGTTGTTCCTCATGTTAAACCCGAACTTACCGGTTTAATCGGTAGGCTGGGGAGTAAGCCTGAGAAGCAGCAACTCTTTTTTCATGAGCTTTCGGAAGTTGCTTTTCTGCTGCTGAAGGTGACAGAAAAAGAGCATATGAATGATTCCATGGAAAAGATCGTTGAAGAACGAATCAATGAACTTTTGGACATCTTATTGCTAGCACAATCGCTGGGTGATGAACCATGGACCGAAGAAATTCGCAAGCGGTTATCACAAATCACACAGAGTGCAATATCGACATAAGCAGTACGTGGCCAATCCCAGTGGGGGTTGGCTTTTATGCATAATGTGTACATCTTTTGAAAAAACATTGAAATTATTTTCAAAGCATTTTCAATATACATTGCAAGATGGATTAATTTGTCGTATCATAACGATAATATACTAGGATCGCAGAATACTTTTGAAAATGGAGAGAGTAACCGTGACCGTAACCATTTATGATGTAGCAAGAGAAGCAGGAGTTTCGATGGCAACCGTTTCTAGGGTTGTAAACAACAATCCTAACGTTAAGCCACAAACACGTAAGAAGGTTTTTGAAGCCATTGAGCGTCTCGGTTATCGCCCTAATGCGGTAGCAAGGGGATTAGCAAGTAAGAAGACAACAACAGTCGGTGTTGTCATTCCCGATATTTCCAATTCCATTTTTGCTGAAGTTGCACGCGGGATTGAAGATATTGCAAATATGTACCATTACAATATCATTTTGTGTAACGCGGACAAGAAGAAAGAAAAAGAAATTCGTGTTATTAACACCTTGCTTGAGAAGCAGGTTGATGGATTGCTCTTCATGGGTGGCGTAGTAACAGAGGAACATACACAGGCATTCCGTACGTCTTCCGTACCTGTCGTTTTATGCGGCACGAAGGATGAGAACCAAGCTATGGCATCCGTGGATATCGATCATGAGAAAGCAGCTTTCGATGCTGTAAATGTGCTTATTGAAGCCGGTCATCGTGACATTGCGATGATATCCGGAACGCTGCATGATCCAGCGAATGGATTTGCGCGATATCAAGGTTACAAAAAAGCATTGGATGAAGCAGGTATTCCACTGCGCGATGAATATGTTCGCATTGGAAACTATCGTTATGAGTCAAGTGTAGACGCTGTGAACTATTTCTTGGAGCTTTCACCAAGACCAACAGCGATCTTCTCCGCAACAGACGAGATGGCGATTGGCGCCATTCATACGATTCAAGACAATGGACTCAGAGTACCGCAAGATATCGCCGTAATTAGTGTGGACAATATCCGCATGGCTTCCATGGTTAGACCGACTTTAACGACAGTAGCCCAACCGATGTATGATATCGGCGCCGTGTCGATGCGTCTTCTAACGAAGTTGATGAATAAAGAATCAACGGATCATATGCAGGTCATCCTGCCGCACGAAGTTATTTACCGCAACTCCGTTACACAATCTTAATCAAATCAAACCTCTAAGCGAGGTCATTCCTTTTGGGGTGATCTTGGTAGAGGTTTTCTCATGTTGATAAGGGAAAGAGGATAATGAAATGACATGGAATAAAATTGCTCTTATCGGAGCGATGAACGAAGAAATAGAATTGCTAATTTCGCATATGACCGATGTACGTGAAACGATCAAAGCCGGCATTACGTTTCGTGAAGGTATGTATTTTGACAAGCAAGTTGTCGTGTGCCGGACAGGTGTAGGGAAAGTGAATGCGGCTGTGACAACCCAAATTTTAATTGATAACTTTGGCGTCGAAGCTGTTATTTTTACGGGAGTAGCGGGAGCATTAGATCCAGAGCTGAATATCGGGGATCTCGTGATATCGAGTGAATGCATGCAGCATGACATGGATGTTACAGCACTTGGGTTTCCACGTGGCGTCATCCCTTATGAGGCGAATTCCATCTTCGAAGCGGATAGCAAGCTTGTTGAGTTGGCTGTGGCTTCGGGTGAAAAGCTGTTTGCAGGCAAGGTTAAAAAGGGGAGAGTGCTCTCAGGGGATCAGTTTATTGCAAGCAGAGAAGTTGTTGCCAGCCTGTATGAAGAGCTTGGTGGCGTTTGTGTCGAAATGGAAGGAGCTTCGGTTGCTCAAGTTTGCTCGATGAATGCCACTCCTTATGTCGTGCTGCGATCGATGTCCGATAAAGCAGATGGATCAGCTCATGTTAACTTTGCTGAGTTTACGGTTCAGGCATCTGAGAATTCGTACAAAATGGTTGAGGATATGGTGAAACATCTTTAAGATAGTTATAAAAAAAGCTCAGAACTTCGCCGAAATGGCGGCGGTTCTGAGCTTTTATTTCTACTTCAAATACATCATGGCGAGTTCCTTCGTTTGCCGGTTCTTCTCGGCAATCGCTTGGCGCCTTGGAATCGGCGCCCAAGCCTCTACAGGGTCCAGCCACGTATCCACCAGCTGGACCGGGCTCTTGCTCTGCCAGGCGTCGAGCCACGCCTGTGGCAGCTGCAGCTGGGGCTGCGCCTCCAGCTGCTCTAAGATCGCCTGCTCGCTCATGACGAGCCAGAGCAGGCTCCAAGCCCGTGGTACGACACGCCAGATGTCGTACCCGCCGCCCCCGAGCGCTATCCACCGCCCTTCGCACCACTTATGCGCAAGGGAGTGGATCAGCTCGGGCATAGCCTTGTACACGCGCATGGAGCAATGTACATGCGCGAGCGGGTCAAAAGCATGGGCATCGCACCCATGCTGCGAGATAATGACGTCTGGCTGGAAGCGTGCTATCGTCTCGGTAAGTACCTCGCCGAAGCACTCCAGCCACGACTCATCCTCGGTGTAGGGCTCCACCGGCATGTTAATGTTCGTGCCGAACGCGTCGCCTTCGCCGCGTTCGTTCACGGCGCCCGTGCCGGGGAATAAATATTTCCCCGTCTCGTGGATAGAAAGTGTGCATACCCGAGGATCGGCGTAGAAGCCCCACTGCACGCCATCTCCATGATGCACATCTGTATCG
This sequence comes from Paenibacillus sp. V4I3, assembly GCF_030817215.1. Taxonomy (GTDB): domain Bacteria; phylum Bacillota; class Bacilli; order Paenibacillales; family NBRC-103111; genus Paenibacillus_E. The sequence continues at coordinate 5,660,059 of NZ_JAUSZA010000001.1, read as the reverse complement.
ATGTACAGCACCTTTGCGCCGTACTTCTCTTTGGCATGCGCAATCGCCGCTGACGCGTCGTTGTAGACGCAGAAACCTGCGCCCTTGCTTTGCAGGGCGTGGTGCAATCCGCCGCCAAGATGAAGGGCGTGCGGAGCCTTTCCGGACATCACCAGATCGACTGCGGTGATGGAGCCGCCCACGACCTTCGCCGTGGTATCATGCATCCCGGCGAAGTAGGGCGTGTCGTCGGTGTCAAGTCCGAATCGCGTTGCTTCTCGGACCCAGGCGGCATCCGGCACGGAACAGCTAAGCGCTTTCACGGCTTCGATGTAAGCGGGTGAATGAACCCGCAGCAGTTCGCTATCTGTCGCGGAGCGAGGAGTCCTTAGCGCGCTGTCAGGGAGCGCGCCGGCTTTTCGCAGCAGATCAACCGTCATCGTAAGGCGATCTTGATTGAACGGGTGGTTTTCATTAAATTTATATTGAATTTCTTGATCATCATAGATAAAGACAGGATTTGCCTTCTTGTTCATATCCTAATTCCCCCGAATGGACTAGCAATTTCGCTTGAAGCCCTAGAAATCCCACGATTACTTAGAAATTAATACATGAAACGCTGCTGAAAACGAATGCGATCAAACTGCTCAACGGAAGAGATTGGCACTTTTTTGCCGATTCTCACCATAAGACAGTTGGCTGGATGTGAGCAAATTTCTGGATCGTCAGTAGCAAACCAGATCATGTCGATGCTTTTCATTAGCTTCTCCATCATTTGACGATATTCCCAGACTGTTAATTTGCTTGTTTCCAAGTCCCAATGCCAATAATACTCTGTGGTGAAACAGATGATATTCTCCATCTGCTCATCTTCGAAAGCGAGTCGAATCATCTTTTTACCTAATCCAATGGATCGGTAGTCGTCTGCAACTTCTATGGCGCCCAGTTCAATTAAATCCTGCATATGCCCCTGTGACCAACGCTCAATCTCGTCTGGATAGTGGAAGGTGACATAGCCGACTATGGTGGAGCCGTCTCTTGCTAGGATGATACGTCCTTCAGGTAATTGTGCGATTTCGACTAGTGCCTCTAACTGCTCCTTAGGTCTGCGGAACGCATCTAATTTGGTATGCATAACAAGTTCCTGCAAGGTTTCTGCTGAAACAGGACCCTCTATGATAATTTCGGGTTGATCGGGAGCTGCGCGCAAGCTGTGTGAGTGGTATATTTTGATATGCTGCATAACCTTAGCTCTCCTTTTAAAAAAAAGCATGATGAACGTTTCCTTTTCCGTTAGGTCATAGTATTCTTATACCAAACTTTGGTTGGAATTAAAAGACGGATTTTTAACGTAGGCGAATATTTCCTATTATGATATAATAGAATATGTCAAAAATCGATCACATTTTGCTTGAATTAATCAGTAAAGTGAAAGCGGTTTACCACGTGAGGAGGGTTTACGTACATGGATCAAATGAAAGTTGAACTCATTGAAGCTGTATCCACTAATCCTAACATGAACAACTATGAAGAAACGCATGCGGCATTTGACTGGAAAGACATCGAGAAGAGCTTTTCCTGGTATGAAACAGGTAAAGTTAACATGGCATATGAAGCGATTGACCGTCATGCTGACTCATCCAAAAAGGATAAAATCGCGCTTTATTACAGCGATAGTCAGCGAGAAGAAGCAATCACTTATGGACAAATGAAAGCGAAATCTAATCAGTTTGGTAATGTGCTTCGAGGTCTTGGCGTTGGTAAAGGCGAGCGCGTCTTTATTTTTATGCCACGCACACCGGAACTTTACTATTCATTACTTGGAACCCTCAAAGTAGGTGCTGTTGTTGGGCCATTATTTGAGGCTTTCATGGAAACAGCAGTCAGAGACCGTTTGGAAGATAGTGAAGCCGTAGCGATTATTACGACACCAAGTTTACTATCGCGTGTTCCTTATAATGAACTTCCACATTTGAAGCACGTCATTCTCGTTGGAGAAAATGTGGAGATAGCTGAGGGACAAGTTGATTTCTACAAAGAGATGGAAAGCGCTTCAACAGAACTTGACATCGAGTGGCTGGATCGTGAGGATGGATTAATTATCCATTATACGTCTGGCTCAACGGGTAAACCGAAGGGTGTCTATCACGTTCAAAACGCCATGCTTCAACATTATTATACGGGTAAGATTGTATTAGATCTTCAAGAGGATGATATTTACTGGTGTACAGCGGATCCAGGTTGGGTAACGGGAACCTCCTATGGGATTTTTGCTCCATGGTTAAATGGTGCAACTAATGTCATTCGCGGCGGACGCTTCAGTCCCCAAGATTGGTACAATACGCTTCAGAAATATAAAGTAACCGTTTGGTACAGTGCGCCAACTGCTTTCCGTATGTTGATGGGTGCCGGTGATGATGTGGTTACTAAATTTGATCTGTCATCGCTTCGTCACGTACTTAGCGTAGGCGAGCCGTTAAATCCCGAAGTTGTACGTTGGGGACTAAAAGTTTATAACCAACGTATACATGACACTTGGTGGATGACAGAAACAGGTGGACAACTCATCTGTAACTATCCATCCATGACGATTAAGCCTGGTTCAATGGGGCGTCCAATCCCAGGTGTTGAAGCGGCTATTATTGATGATGCAGGGAACATCTTGCCTCCTAATCGGATGGGGAACCTAGCTATCAAAACACCGTGGCCTTCCATGATGCGCAAAATTTGGAATAATCCATCTAAATACGAAGAATATTTTCGTTTGACAGGTTGGTACGTTTCCGGTGATTCGGCTTATCAGGATGAAGAGGGTTACTTCTGGTTCCAAGGCCGTGTGGATGATGTGATTAACACTGCAGGAGAGCGCGTAGGTCCTTTCGAGGTGGAAAGTAAGCTCGTTGAGCATCCTGCGGTTGCAGAAGCTGGGGTTATTGGTAAGCCTGACCCAATGCGTGGAGAGATTATCAAAGCGTTTATCGCCCTGCGTGAAGGCTACACACCATCTGATGAGCTAAAAGCGGAAATTTCAAAATTTGTTAAAGAAGGGCTTTCTGCCCACGCAGCTCCTCGTGAAATTGAGTTTAAAGACAAGCTGCCTAAGACACGCAGTGGTAAAATTATGCGCCGTGTTCTTAAAGCTTGGGAGCTCAATTTGCCAACAGGCGACTTATCGACGATCGAAGACTAGTAAGCAAACAAGCCTTCCTTGCACCAGATTTCATGGTGTGAGGGAGGCTTTTTATTACATACATAAGTGCTTGGAAATAAAAAAGACCCGGATATCCGGGTCTTTATACATCATGATTTAGTTGTTATAGGCGATAGAAGCGGAGGGCTTTGACTCGCCCGCATCGTTGACAGCAGTTACTTTGTAATAACCGTTGTAAGCTGCTGCGTAGTAATGAAATTCAGTCGCATCCTCAACAGAACCAAGCTTCTTAAACGTTCCTTTTTCTTTATCACTAAAATAAACATTATACTTCTTCACTTTATCCTTAGACGCATTGGCTTTCCAGGTTAATATCACACCAGCGCCATCAGCTTTGGCTTTAATACCAGTTGGTGCAGAAGGGAGGTCCTTTGTGCTTCCGTTGTTACCGTTGTCAGTTCCGATGGGTTCACCGATTCCACCATTAGAGCCTGATGGAGGGTTAGTAGCTCCTGGAATTTGATTGCCATCAACAGAAGGTACGAACAATGAATCTAGCGAGCTTCCATCTGTATAGGAGGAACGGCTTGGTGCTGATTCTTTCCCCGCTACATCGACTGCTGTCACATAATAACCGATTAGGCTAGATCCGGGGATTTGATCAATAAATTTCGTCTCAGCGCCTGCCAAGACAACTTTGCCGCCCATGAGCTGGAACTTGCCGCGGTTATCGGAACGATATATGCGATAGCCGACGATATCAGGATTCGGACTTGCCTGGAAGGAAATAGTTGCCGTGTCACCGGACTTGGTTGTTACAACGTTCGTTGGTGCTGCTGGCTCTTTACCGTCATCAACCCGAGGGTCAACTTCGGATGGTGCGTCATCGTCATAATCTGTAGGCTTATAATTATCGATCGGTTTACGGCTTTTTTCAGGAAGTTTACTCATCGCTACTTCGATTTCTTTGAGCAATTGACTGATCGATTTTTGCCTCTTAATGACCGTTTTCTCTTGCACGAAATCCGCCGGTGTATTGTCTTGCGCCATGTAATTCAGTCCGTTAAATGAACTGATTTTCATCCTTACCATCACATTGTCGACTTCAGTAGGTACATATTTCTTGTTAAAAAGATCAGTAACTAGAAATTCGGACTTAGACGTTAATTCACTTGGCAACTTGCCGGATAAACTGGATACGGTTGCCGAGACAATCCCATCCGGTTTGGCGAATGTTTTGGTAGGGAATAGATCAGGTTTTTGTTCGATCGTTCGGTTCATGATGAGTGCCCATATATCTTTGGCGTGATAAGTTTGATGCGTTTGCGATGTTTTCGTTGAAGATGACAGCTTATTAATCGGTTGATCATAGCCGATCCATACGCCAACCGTGATATCTGGGGTAAACCCCATGAACCAAGCATCCGCATCATCCTGCGTAGAGCCAGTTTTGCCTGAAATCTCAATTTTGCCGTATGATTTATAATTTTTCATCAAATCTGTCGCTGTACCTTGGCTAATCACCGTTTTCATCATATCCGTTATTAGATATGCACTTTGTGGAGAGTAGACAGGGGTAGGCTTCAGATCATGCGTATAAATCGTTTTGCCATTCGAATCTTTGATTTCGCGAATCATAAACGTTTCATTAAATACGCCTTTATTCGGAATAGAAGCATAGGCGCCGGTGAGTTCCTTCACCGAAGTTCCTTTGCTTAAACCGCCGATTACGCCGGTCTGCGCATAATAATCTTCTTTTTGGATGGACGTGATACCGAGTTTTTTTGCAAAATCCCAGGAATCATTAATACCCACTTTATTCAAAAATATATCAATGGCAGGAATGTTATATGACTGGTTTAAAGCTTTTCTTGCTGTCATTAATCCGTGAAACTTGTGATCCCAGTTTTCTGGAAGATGAAAGCCTTTGACACCGTCTTTTAGAATAATAGGGATATCATCCACGATACTAGCCGGTTGAATAGCCCCTTTCTCTAAGGCTGGTATATAGGCGGCAATGGGCTTCATGGTTGATCCAGGCTGTCTGAATGCTTGTGTGGCGTGATTGAGCTGCTCTTCGAAGAAATTGCGGCCCTCAATCATCCCTTTTATAGCGCCGGATTTAGAATCGATCATGATGGCCCCAACTTGTTCCATGCCTTTTTTATCATCCGTAGGGGCGAAGTTTTTATCGTTATTCGATATCTCATGCATGGAATCATAAATCGTCTTATCTATGGTTGTATAGATTTGATATCCACCACGTAAGAGTTGAGTATGTATGCCTTTTAATGCTTCATTATAAGCGGCCTGATTTTTCTTAGGATCAAGCTCAGGCTTCTGGATCTTCAATAAAATTTCAGCTGCTTCTTTTTCCGTTTCAATCATTAGGTAAGGATAAGTCGTATAAGCCTTTTGAGCCGCAGGGGGCATGGAAGCTTTGAGATCAAATTTAAGGGCATCTTGGTACTGTTCATTCGTAATTTTCTTTTCTTCCAGCATCCGTTTGAGTACTAATTGTTCACGCGTAACCGCCTTTTTGAAACCTTCTTCATCAAAGTCAGGCTTACTCGTGAATGCAGAGTACTGCGATGGGGATTGTGGCAGACCGGCTAAGTAAGCGGCTTGAGCAACGTTTAACTTATCCAGATCGTCGATGTTGAAGAGGCCTTTGGCAGCCGCTTTAATCCCATATAGATTATAACCTGTCGCGCCATTGCCATAAGGGATTTTGTTCAAATAAGCGAGCAAAATTTCATCCTTGGACATTAGGCGTTCCATCCGCAGAGCGAGCAGCAGCTCTCTTGCTTTACGGCCATCATCGCGGTCTAGCGTAAGAAATACCCGTCTGGCAAGCTGTTGCGTAATCGTACTGCCGCCGGTTTGAACTTCTTCATTCAGCAGCTTCTGTGTTACTGCGCGATAAAGTCCGCGGATATCGATCCCGCGATGGTTGTAGAAGTCTTTGTCTTCAATGGCAAGGACAGCGTCTAACAGAAGCTGCGGAATGTCATCTAGCTGAGCGAGACGCCGGTCTTCTTCAGTTCGCAATTGCCCAATCACGGTGTCATCATTGAAATAAGCAAAGCCTGTGACTGCATTTTCCTGCATCTGCTGACGTATGGATTCTTCGGTGCGTACAGGATCTTTTTTGACTAGGGCACTCACATACCCGAATGCGGCGGATCCACCGACAATTCCCGCCAAAAAAGCACTAATGATGGTCCATTTTAAGGTAATCCAAGTTACTTTGAATGTCGTTCTCACCCAAGGGCGATTCCATTTAGCGAAAAAATTGCGCATAAGTTCCAATATCCTCCTTACGTGAACCCTAATAGTATACCATAATTGCACCTTGTGCGGTAATGATGAAGCGAAGATACGATGCCGACTTGGTTTGACAACACCCAGAAACATATGATAAATTTTTATCAAATGCGTAGAAAGATCAGCAGTAGGTAGCTTGTGGATGCTTTCAGAGAGCCGGTGGAGGGTGCGAACCGGTACCTGCAGGTTAGTGAATTACGGTCTTGAGCAGTGAATGGGAACCTGCAGCAATATCAGCTGCACAAGTAGTATTTGCCGATTAAACCCCGTTAAAGGTTCTTGAGTGAAAATAGCTAGCCGTGCACATAACACCTAACACCTGTTATAGATGTACGTAACTACTGTTTTAATTAGGGTGGTACCGCGAGTCAAGTCTTCTCGTCCCTTTGTGGATAAGAAGGCTTTTTTGTATTTTAAGGAAAAAAAGGAGATGGATGAACATGGATATTTTGAAGGATTTGGAGTTTCGGGGGCTGCTTCATCAAATTACGGATCGAGAGGGCTTGGACAAAAAGCTTAGCGAGGAGCGTGTTACGCTTTATTGCGGCTTTGACCCGACTGCGGACAGCTTGCATATCGGCAGCTTGCTGCCTATTCTAACGCTTAGACGCTTTCAGCTCGCTGGCCACGTTCCTTTGGCACTCGTTGGTGGGGGAACAGGTCTGATTGGTGATCCAAGTGGAAAAGCCAATGAGCGAACACTCAATGGGCCTGAAGTTGTCGAGGCTTGGTCACAAAGCATTAAAAATCAGTTATCTCGCTTTCTCGACTTCTCCACTGAAATAGAAAATAGTGCAGAGCTTGTCAACAATTACGATTGGCTTGGATCGCTGAACGTCATTGAATTCCTTCGTGATGTAGGCAAAAATTTTACCGTTAATTACATGTTGGCAAAGGATTCTGTTGATTCACGGATCTCCAAAGGGATCTCTTTCACAGAGTTCAGCTATATGATTCTGCAATCTTACGATTTCCTCAAGCTCAATGAAATGAAAAATTGCTCTGTGCAAATTGGCGGAAGTGACCAATGGGGTAATATTACGGCTGGTCTTGAGCTTATCGGTAAATCCACAGATAAACGTGCTTACGGGGTAACCTTGCCGCTAGTGACAAAGAGTGATGGTCAAAAGTTCGGAAAGACAGAAGGCGGAGCTATTTGGTTGGATGCAAGCAAAACGTCTCCTTACCAGTTCTACCAATTTTGGTTGGGTACAGCCGACAATGATGTCATCCGTTTCCTGAAATATTTTACTTTCGTTTCTCATGAGGAAATTGAACGTCTCGAAGAAGAAGTACAGGCTCAGCCTGAGAAGAGGGAAGCTCAGAAATTACTTGCCCGCGAAGTTACGAAGCTTGTACACGGTGGAGAAGCGTTAGAAAGTGCTCTTAACATTACAACAGCTTTATTCAGTGGTAATATTCAAGAGCTTTCTCGTACGGAGATTGAAGAAGCGTTCAAGGATGTACCATCTGCAACCATAGATCAAGATGATATTGCGTTGGTTGATTTACTGATTTCCGTTGGAGCGGCACCATCCAAACGTCAAGCACGTCAAGATATTGAGAGTGGAGCTGTCACGGTCAATGGCGTTAAAGTAACGCAATTCGATGCCGTTACTAGAGATTTGGGTAGGCTCGGAGAGTCTTATATCATTATTCGCCGCGGTAAAAAGAATTACTACCTTGTACAGTTTGCTTAACGAAAAAAAAAGCCCCTTAGGGAAATCCCTGAGGGGCTTGCTTTTATTAACGGCTGTAGAACTCGACGATTTGTTTCTCGTCAATTTCTTGTGGAAGCTCAGAACGTTCTGGCAAACGAATGTACTTGCCTTCTACGCTTGCGTCGTTAAACTCAAGGTAAGTTGGCAGGTAATTACGGTTAGCAAGAGCTTCTTTCACTGCGGAAAGACCTTTGCTTCTTTCACGAAGAGCAATAACGTCACCTGTAGATACGATGTAAGAAGCGATATCTACTTTTTTGCCGTTCACAGTTACGTGACCGTGAGCAACTAGTTGACGCGCGCCTGCGCGGGAGTTGGAAAGACCTAGACGGTAAACCAAGTTGTCCAAACGGCTTTCGAGTAAGATCATGAAGTTCTCACCGGAAATACCTTTTAGTTTAGAAGCTTTATCGAACAAGTTGCGGAATTGTTTCTCGTTCAAACCGTACATGTGACGAAGCTTTTGTTTTTCATTTAATTGAACGCCATAGCCGCTCATTTTTTTGCGTTGTCCTGGGCCATGTTGACCTGGAGGGAATGGGCGTTTCAAGTCTTTACCGTTACCACTCAAAGAAATACCAACACGACGGCTTAATTTAAATTTAGGTCCTGTATAACGTGACATTTAGGAAAAACTCCTTCTTTTCAACAATTAGTTTAGTAGATAGCATCTAGATGTCAGGGTGAAGACAAGTGCCTGGTTTTGCTTACGAATCATAATGTGATTCCCTGACAAGAGTAGTTCAGCCGCTGTCTTGGCAGGAGCAAAAGCAGTGAGGGTGATCACAAATGGCATTCACCGAAATCATGTTGTTACTCGACTTCTAATTTTATTAAAAACAAGGGCATGTGTCAAGTCTCAATCCTTTAAAGTGATTCTAAAATATCGTGCAATAAGCATAGAAAAATAGTATGATAAATGAGGTAAGATTTAGCCTGGATCAATAGGACTACAGTTTGTTGGTGAAGGAGAGCCTATGAGTGAATCACTTCGTAGTATGAAACAACATAGTCGTGCAGAACACTTCGAAGAGTTTCTTCGGCAAGGACTTGTTCTTTCTAGCAACTTTTCCTATTGGGAATCCAATTGTCATCATGCAGTACAAGATGCTTTTGATGAATGGATTCACCAATTCGGGCAAGCGATGCTACCGCCTCAAACCGCACTGCTATGCGTGGATACGGATCTGAAAGTGGTTAAGGCTTGCTCCCATGATACACTTCTTACTGATGCATTGCTGCAAGTAGGAGCACCATGGAGCTATGCAGAACGCAATGACAATCCGTTGGCACGATGTGCTGAAAATCCAAAAATGCATATAATGACTAGCGAAGAAATGAGCGCAAAAGAACTGAAGTCCGTTTTGGCTGCTTCGATTCCAGTCCTAGATCCACAGGGAAATCCAATTGTATACTTGGGACTATTTACCCATACACTTGAAGAAGTAGACGAACTTACACAATTGTTTTATATACTTTCCCTTTCGTTCCAAGGCAGTGTGCAGAGCGTGGAGGATCGTCGTAAGTACGACCATTTGTTTATGCAGCATCTAAACAGGGAACTTGAGTTTAAGAAACATGATATTTTATTTGAGGCTTCTAAGAAGCTACACGCCAAAATTGATGTCGATTCGGTATTGACCGAAGTTATTGAGTGCATGCATAGCGTTTATCCCAATATACAAGTAGACTTATTGCTTTCACAAGATAATGACTCTACGAATCTATCCGTGAAGCCTTTGAATTTCCATAGTACGGAGGATGACATTCGAATACGTGCTTTTATGGAAGGGCATGTCATATTTGAACCTTCATCCGAGAATAGTGGCCCAAGTACGGGTCATATAGCTGCTCCATTATCTGGCAAACAGGGTGTATATGGTGTGTTATATATGACGTCTAAGAGCGATTTGATTCACGCTTCGGATTTGCAATTCATATCACTGCTTGCCGATACAGCCGGATCTGCTTTTGAAAACGCTAAACTGTATGAACAGTCCAATTTAATGATTAACGAGCTTCGACTTATTAATGAAATCACCAAGCAGTTAAATCAGAGCTTGCGTTTAAATGAAATCTTTAACTCAGCATCGAGCGAGATTTTAAGTATTTTTGGCGCGGATTATAGTTGTATCCTGCAAGCAGACAAAAATAGTGAGAATTTAATCGTGCAAGCGACTAATTTGCCTGCGATGTTTCATGAGACTTTTACCATAGATCAAGGCTTTTCTGGCGTCGTCTATACCTCCAAAGAACCGATTATTATTTCGGACTATTGGAGCAATGACAAGGTCAAGTCCAAGCTGATGCAGTTAACTAACTCTAGATCGCTTATTGGTTCGCCTATTCTCGTGAATGGACAAGTTGAAGGCGTTATTCTAGTCGTGCATAGCAAGCCTAATTTCTTCTCCTATGATAACTACAAATTACTGCAGGTTCTTTCGGGGCATATTGGTCTCGCCATGACGAATGCTTCACTGCATGCTGAAGTTAAACGAATGGTTATTACAGACAATTTGACAGGGCTTTATGTACGTCATTATTTGGACGAACAGGCTAATTCGATGCAAAAGAAGGACTTCTGCGGCTCACTCATTGTAGTCGATATAGACAATTTCAAACGGGTTAATGATACCTACGGTCATCAGGTGGGCGATAAAATCTTGATCCAGGTAAGTCAAATTATTAAGACTAGTATTAGGGAAAGTGATATTGCAGCAAGGTGGGGCGGGGAAGAGCTTGCGGTCTATTTACCCCAAGTTGCCAAGTCTCAAACGATTCGAATCGCAGAACGTATTCGTGTTCGTGTTCTTGAGGAGACAAATCCGCAAGTAACCGTTTCCTGCGGTGTTTCGGATTGGAATTGGGAAGAAGATAAGATTAGTGTAGAATCACTGTTCTATCGAGCAGATATGGCTCTCTATCAGGCTAAAAATAACGGTCGTAACCAGATTCGAATCGGTTAGTAAAAAGCACTTGTCTAAGGACAGGTGCTTTTGCTTCACTCTAACACTTTACATCAAGTACGTGGTTGCTCAATTTGCAAATAATGTCGAAAAAAATTATCTAGTCTAATAAATTTGCTTAGATAGGGTAAACTATATGAAGGATAGAAATAGGTTAGGGTACTTTAACGTTGTATAACCAGATAACTCCTCACTTTTCTCTTCCTGAACCTTCTGTAACATGTTACAATGGTTTGGTCTAAGGGAAGGATGGTCGAAATTTGTCGGTGTTGAACAGAAAGCACATTTTGCTAGTTTTTTTTATTGGTATTTTGCTCGTTGCTTTGATTGCCTTTTTATTTTATAACCCTACAGGCATTAAACTTACTCACAGTAATATGCGACAGCTATCTGAACATTTAAGGGATATTGGTTGGCCCGGTAAAATTATCGGAATGGCTTTAATTTTTTTTCAAACGTTCTTTCCGTTTATTCCATTTGTTGTTGTAGCAGGTACGAATGTTGCTATTTTCGGTATTAAAATAGGGTTTCTTGTTAATTACATAATGTCTTGTTTGGGAGCGGTTGCCTCTTTTTATTTTGCTCGCTATTATGGACATGCATGGGTAGAGAAAAAGCTGGAGCGATTTCCGTTAGTGACGCAGTTTAGTAAGCGGATGGAGAAACGTGGATTCCTATATGTCCTTTTAGGCAGATTGATTCCTATTTTGCCTTCCTCGGCGATTAATTTTGGTGCGGGGCTAACGCGAATGCGGTTTACTCATTTTCTATGGGGTACCTTGCTGGGGAAATTGCCGATCGTATTTCTGGAATCGATGATTGCGCATGATTTATTTCATTTCCAGAAATATAAGGGAAGACTACTTTTTTTGCTGGGTATTTTCGTTGTTTTGATTCTAGTGGGGAACGGCGTGAAGAAAGCCATCGCAACAAAGACGAAGTAAAGCGCTTCACTTGGAGAATGAAGGAAATTTTTAGTTGCGTTAAGTAACCTTTCCAAGTTATCATATAGGGAGCAAGGCGACCAATTCAGATGCGAATAAATGGAGGAATGAAATATGCCAAGTGCTAATAATGCCGCAATTGTTGAAATTTCACAAACAGCTAATAAATTCAGATCGTCAATCGTTCTCCAATATGATAATAAGTATATCGATGTAAAAAGTATCTTAGGTTTGTTTACTACATTGCTTAGCTCCAGCAATTATGATCTTCATGTTCATGGGCCAGATGCAGAAGAAGCGAAAATCGCTATGGCTGAAGTCTTCGCTAAACACAATTTAGGCGTAAACGTTGTTCAAGAATAAAGTTCATGCTTAAAGAAGGTACTCTCAGAATCTCTGAGGGTACCTTCTCTTGTATATTGATCCAATTTCGCTTAATATAGATCATATAAGGACGGATGACTATGCGTATAGGGGGAAGTTGGGAATGTCTTCATCTGATCTATTGCTGGACATGAATCAAAAAGCGCTTAATCTTCTCCAAGAAGATGCAGATAAAATCGAAAAACTAATCGAAGTGCAAATGGAGAATTTGACAACGCGTCAATGTCCACTGTACGAAGAAGTTTTAGATACGCAAATGTACGGACTTTCTAGAGAAATTGATTTTGCCATTCGAGCGGGACTTATTTCCGAAATGCCTGGTAAACTAATTCTCAGCAAGCTTGAACGTAACCTTGCGCAGCTATATGAAGCGTTGAATAACAAAAAGTAACCCTTCACAATGGGTTACTTTTTTTGTCTTTGTTATGTATTCAGACGAGGAAGAATACGACGCCTAGAATGATGTAGACAACGAGTAACAGGAGACCCTCATACCAGTTGGTGGAGCCATCTTGGGTTATCGACTTCGTAATAAAGACGGCGACTCCGATGGCAGCAAGTTCATAGGTGGTGAAGATAATGTTCATGGGTGTTCCACTTACGAAGAAACTGACAAGTACAAGCACAGGAGCAACGAATAAGGCGATCTGCAACGAACTGCCGATTGCTATTTCTACGGCTGCGCCCATTTTATTCTTCATGGCCATCATCACGGCTGCGCTATGCTCCGCGGCATTTCCGATAATGGCAATGAGGAATGCCCCTACAAACAGCTCTGACAATCCAAATCTATGGGTAACTTCTTCTAGTGTTCCAACTAACCACTCACTAGTGAAAGCTACCATGACTGTGGCTAGGATTAGAAAAAGAATGGAAGTTCCTTTGGACCACGCAGCCTCACCATGTTCAATGGCTTCATCAGAAAGTATATTTTTGTGTGTAACCATGGAGAATAGAAGCCAAAGCAAGTAGGCGACTATCAGTAATATGGCGACAATCATGCTCATTGTTGACGTTTCTTTGGTTGTTAATCCACCTGCGAAGATGGCTGGAATGAATAACGCAACAACTCCAAGAATCATTAAGGAAGAATTGTGTGATGCAAGTTTTACGTTAAATGACTGTTCTTTGAACTTTAACCCACCTGCAAATATACTCAGTCCCAGAACAAGCAGCAGATTACCGATTATGGCTCCGGTGAGACTGGCTTTAACGACATCGAACAATCCGTCTCTAACTAAGAAGAATGCAATTATTAACTCAGCTGCGTTACCGAATGTTGCATTGAGGAATCCACCTACGCGCTCACCTGCATAGTGGGCAACACTTTCTGTTGCTTTACCAAGAAATCCAGCTACAAAAATGATCGCTATACAAGCAATAACGAATTGAAGTGTTGAATTCAGATGCATGTAATGAGCGATACCCGTTGTAACGAAAGAAATGATTAACCCGATGTAAAACAATTTTCCTTTCAAAGTAAACCCTCCGACTCATTCTTTTATTGGTACTTTTTGACTTCTTTTAATATACCTACTTTGGAACCCAATGTAAATTCGATTTGTCTATTGTCGCTGTTCTTGCTTTCATCTAGTGAACTTATTACAATAGATTTATACCAGAGTGGAGAGACTTTGAGCTCCACCCAAAGATCTTATGAGGAGTTGATCTGTATGTCCGAAGACAATCAAACCGGTTTAATTCGTATTTCTGATGATGTAGTATCGACAATTGCAGGACTTGCAGCTCTGGAGACAGCAGGCATAGCAGGCATGTCAGGGGGTATCTCGGAAGGCTTAGCTAAGCGACTCAGTGGTAAGAACGTGCAGCGTGGCGTTTCTGTTGAGGTTGGGCAAGTAGAGGCAGCCATCGATCTACGTGTTATCGTTAATTACGGTTCCCGTATTCAGGATGTATGCAGGGATCTCCAAGAAAACGTGAGAGAAGCTGTTGAAAATATGACTGGACTAACCGTGGTGGAGGTCAACGTCAAGGTGGAAGGCGTCGCGTTCAAGGAAGATGAGACAGCAGACGATCCACATCGTGTAAAATAGCAAAAAGACCCAATCGATTTTACTGAAATCGATTGGGTCTTTTTTTGGGTTTTGCATCTTCTTTGTGTGTTTGTTCCCGAGATATACTGAGCAGGATCCCCATACTGATGAGAGAGACCATCATGGAGGAGCCGCCTGCTGATATAAATGGCAAGGTTACACCGGTAAGTGGAATGGATCCTGTAACGCCACCGATATTGATGACAGCTTGGAAGGCAAAAATACTCATAATGCCAACTCCGGCTACCATGCCGAACAAATCGGGACTGCGAACAGCGACGAGGATACCACGCCATATAAAGAGCAGGAAGATAAGGATAAATAGGGAACTCCCAATAAAACCAAACTCTTCCCCAATGATTGCAAAAATGAAGTCGTTATGAGCTTCAGGTAAATAATGCAGCTTCTGAATGCCTTGACCGAATCCTGCGCCAGTCAGTCCGCCGTGTCCGAATGCGAATAAGGATTGGACGACCTGATACCCAGTATCCGAAGTATCGGCCCATGGATCAAGAAACGAGGTTAGACGGTTCACACGGTAACTGCTCGACGTTTCTGCTGTGTTATTTTTTAGTAAGTAAAGAGTAACAACCATGGTGCCGATTGCAGCAAGGCCTGTCCCCAAAAAGAAGATATGCTTTAAGTTGGAGCCGCCCACAATGATGACAATGGCAGAACAAACTAGCAGGATCATACAGGAGCCCAAATCTGGCTGGAGCATGATAAGTATGCTGACAAATCCGACGATCACCAAGGCAGGGAGCAGCCCCTTCTTGAAATTACGGAACTTCTCTTCTTTATTACTAATGAGAGAAGCTAAATAAAGAATAACGATTAGTTTGGCAAATTCCGTTGGCTGAATGCCAAATTTACCTACATTAAACCAGCTAGCGGCACCATTTGATTTTGAAGTGAAAATAACAAGAACAAGGAGCACAACGATAACAAAGAAAGCAGGAATAACCAATTTTTTCAGCTTGGTGTAATGGAGGTTCATACAGAAAAGCATGCCGACTGTCCCTAATCCTACCGCCATGAGCTGCTTTTTTGTAAAGAACCATGGATCATTATTATATTTGTCATAAAAAGCACTCGTCATTGAGCTTGCACTGAAGACCATAGCAAGACCGAAACAAACAAGTACAAAGGTTAAAAATAGCAGCAGAAAATCCGGCGTTCCTCTTCGAGGGGGATTCATGCTGTTTCCTCGCCTAGTCCGCTAATAATTGCTGCAGCTGTGCTAATTTTTGATTGGAGATTTTGAGAACAGACTCCGGGATAGGAGAATTGTAATCTAAGCCATGCGGGAATGTTTCTTTACCTATGTAAGCTTCTTCTAGGAATAAGATTGCATAAGGAGATTCTAGTTTGCCGGATTCTACACGAGCATTTACACGTAAGAAATACACGGATTTACTTGCTTTATCTTCCATTTTAAAATCATAAGTAGCACGCGTGTATTCCCACTGCCAACGCACGAAACCAAGTTTAGTCGTTACTTCATCCAGGTGAGCCAAATCGCTTTTTAAGCCTTTTAGGCCAGTTGCTTCAATAATCACTTTTAACGCCTCCATATTGTACGTATGCATTCTTTATTCATGATAGTATGTTTCCAATGGTTCTGCAAGTCGATAACAACGTCAATTTTCTAATATTTGATGGCACTTTACAGATGAAACATGATCATTTATTTGGTAGAATAGGTTCAATGACACGGCAAGCGTGAAAAGTTAAGAAACAAGGATGGGCGGAGGATTTTCCTTATGAACGATTTTCAAGCAAGCTTACAAGCGAATTATGAAGAAATGGTTGCCTGGAGGCGCTACTTACATCAAAATCCAGAACTCTCTTTCCATGAATATCATACTGCTGAATTTGTGGCTAATCATCTAGAAAGTTGGGATATAGAAGTTCGCAAAAATGTAGGAGGCAATGGCATTGTCGGACTGCTCCGCGGCAGCAGCGAAGGTCCCACGGTTGCGCTTCGAGCAGACATGGACGCATTGCCTATTCAAGATGAGAAGAACTGTACGTACTCTTCGCTAACAAATGGCGTTATGCACGCTTGTGGACACGACGCACACACCGCCACACTGCTTGGTATTGCCAAGGTGGCGAGTCAGCATCGCTCTCAACTGAAAGGAAATCTGGTTTTCCTGTTCCAGCATGCTGAAGAAATTACGCCTGGTGGCGCTGATTCCATGATCCAAGACGGCGCTCTTGAAGGTGTTGATGCCATATTCGGCGTTCATCTATGGACACCATTTCCGGTAGGCCATTTTTATTCCAAAGCGGGCCCCTTAATGGCGGCACCCGACGAATTCACCATTCATATTCAAGGAAAAGGTGGACATGGGGGTTTGCCTCATCAAACCATTGACAGCATTTATGTAGCTTCTCAATTAGTTGTTAATCTTCAATCGATCGTGAGTCGACAAATAGATCCGATAGAACCATGTGTGGTCAGCGTTGGATCCTTCCACGGAGGCTCTAGCTTCAATGTCATAGCCGAAACAAGTGTGCTGAATGGCACTGTACGCACGTTCAATGCGGAACTTAGACAAGATGTGAAGCAGCGCCTCGAACGGATCGTACATACCACTTGTGAGATGAATCAGGCTTCCTATAAGATAAACTATAAATTAGGTTACCCTACGGTTGTTAATGACGTGAAAGAAGCAGAGCGCTTCTTCAAAGTTGGTACCGAATTGTTTGGGGCAGAAGCCGTGCACGAGTCTCCACTTATTATGGCCGGAGAAGACTTTTCCTATTATTTGAACCACCGACCAGGCTGTTTTATGTTCGTAGGTGCAGGTAATATGGAGGCTGGCATCGTACATCCGCATCATCATCCGAAGTTCGATATTGACGAGAAATCCATGCTAAATGCGGCAAATTTGTTGTTAGGAATGGCTTTGGATTATATGGCATGAATGCCGTGCTTCCTTTGGAGAATGCTATAGAAGTAAGTTAACTCCGAGGAGGGATTATGGGACATGGCAGGTAAAACAGTGAGGGACATCATGAGTAAAGATTGCGTGACCGTTACTCTGCAGGATAATGTCTACGAGATCGCTTTGAAAATGAAGCAGCACGATATCGGATTCGTTGCCGTTGTAGAGGGTAAGAAGCTCATTGGTGTTGTAACGGACCGTGACCTTGTTGTTCGCGGATACGCAGAAAAGCATTCTGGTTCTACTGCTGTCGATAAAGTAATTACGAAGGATATCGAGACAATAAGTCCCGATACATCTGTTGAAGAAGCCGCCAAATTGATGGCTAAAGATCAAATTCGACGTTTACCTGTAGTAGAGAATGGTGAGCTTGTTGGAATCGTAGCCATCGGAGACCTAGCGGTTCGCGGCAGCTTTGAGGATGAAGCAGGGGAAGCGCTTAGCAAAATTTCTTCAGATAAAACACTAGTCGGAAGTAGATAATCATGGTCCACGGATAATAATAAGCAACCTGTTTTCCATGCTATGGAGAAGGGTTGCTTTTTTTGTCAGGAAAAATTGTTATCTTTACTACCGATAAGTGATGAGAGATAATGATAGCGAAAAGGGTAGGGGAGGTTAACATCTTAGAATGAATAGGGTCGAAGACAGCGCATTTATTGGTGTGATTATTCTAGACGCAGGTTGGCATTATACATATATCAACGAATATGCAGCAAAAATTTTAAATCGTACGCCCAATGAATTATTGGGTAAAGTCGCTTGGGCAGAATTTCCTGCTGCGATACGGTACGCTTGTTACGATCAATTCCATAAAGCCCGTAAAAATAAGGAAGAAGTTCATTTTGAAGAATACATAAAATCATCCAATCAGTGGGTAAGGATAAGTGCATATCCATTTGAGGGGAGCTTGCATATTGCACTCCGTAAACCGGATTTTGCTGAAATTAGTTCATTGCTAGAAAGTGAGTATTATCTAAAATATACAGAGAATTTTCAAGATTTAATCACGTTGACTTCCGTAGATGGTAAATTTCGATATCTATCCCCTGCTATTCATCCGCTGCTCGGTTATGAGGTTGATGAAATGGTCGGTACTCGTATCTTGACGTATTGTCATTCAGAAGACATAGAGATTCTGAGGAACATTCTTACGGATGAAAACCATTCGGTTGTTGTAGACCAAGGGATGATCACCTGTCGTTTCTTACATAAAAAAGGTTGGTACGTGTGGTTTGAGAAAAATTTCAAATGGATGTTAGACGAAGATGGTAAGAGAAGTCAGATATTGGGCATTTGGCGTGATATTACAGAACGTAAGCTGGTCGAGGAGCGTTTTATTCAAGCACAAAGGTTGGGGCAATTTGGCAGCTTTGAACGATATCTGAACGATGAGTATTGCATGTGGTCCGAGGAGATGTACCGTATCCATGGTCTTGATCCTGTAGATTCCTTGGAATTAAGCGAAGCTGTTAAGCAAATTGTATCGGATGATCGCGAGAAAGTAGCACTTGCTTTTGAGACAGCTATTCAGGTTGGACGATCAGAAGTCGAGTACAGGATTGTTAGAAATGATGGTGAGGTACGCTATCTTAAATCTCAAATCGAGCGAGTCATCCGCGATAACGGTCGTACGGCTGTACGGGGACTCATTCACGATATTACAACATATAAACAAATTGAAGCTGAGCTTAAAAGAAGTAAAGACAATTTGGAAATTGCGCAAGAAATCGCGGGATTGGGTCACTATGATTGGGATGTGATCAGGAATGATTTGTATTGGTCAGATGAGTTGTTTGTGCTTTTTCGTATGAGCCGTGAAAGTTTTGGGAATACAATAGAAGCCTTTTTTAATACGGTTCATCCGGATGATACAGTTAAAGTGAGAGAGGCAATTCGTGAAGCTCTGCATGGCGGTCTACTAGATTTGGTGTATCGAATTATTGTGAATGAGACTGAAGTTCGCATGATTCATACCATGGCCAAAACGACCTATGACGAATGGGGGAGACCGCTGCGTCTATTTGGAACGGTGCAGGATATCACCATACAGAAACAGACTGAAGAGCTTCTTCGCAAAACGGAAAAGTTGAATGTCGCTGGACAATTGGCAGCAGGTATCGCGCATGAGATCCGTAATCCGCTTACGGCACTCAAAGGATTTGCTAAGCTGATGTGTCATGCAAACGAAGAAAGCAAGCTGCGGTATTTTCAGATCATGCAGGAAGAATTTAACCGGATTGAACTGATTTTGGGAGAGCTTCTGATTCTTGCTAAGCCACAAGTAGTAGAGTTTCAACCTCATGATACGAAGGCTATTCTAAGCGAAGTCATCGAACTACTGAATACAGAAGCAATTATGAGCAATGTGATCATCGAACTAGATTGTGAACCTGATCTTCCTCTGGTTAAATGTGAGAGAAATCAATTGAAGCAGGTTTTCGTGAATATGATTAAAAATGCCATTGAGGCGATGCCAACAGGAGGCTGCCTGAATGTATCTGCGAAAAAGGTTGCGGGCGGTGTAGCTCTTTATTTCGCAGATCAGGGATTAGGTATATCGGAGGAGCGGCTGCCGCGCATAGGGGAACCCTTTTATACGACGAAAGAGAAGGGTACCGGGCTCGGCGTAATGGTTAGCTTCGCGATTATCGATGAACATCAAGGACATATCGAATATCAAAGTAAGCTTGGCGTTGGCACCACAGTGCTTATCCAACTGCCAGCATTTTCGTAAAAAAGAGAGGGAATGGACCGGGGAACTGGTCTTTTTTCCATTTGTACATATTCAGTAACTGTCAAAGTTCGCAATAAGGTGGTCAATCTGCGACAAGATGCGGTCTTCTAAATATGCTACATTGATAACGTGTTCAATAATTGTGAATCTAACAAGAAAAAGGTGATAACTATATGGAGAAAGTAAGGATTGGTATTATTGGTCTGGGCAATATGGGAACCGGACATGCCAAATATTTGGTGAACAATGAAGTGAAGGGTGCTCAGCTAACCGCTGTTTGTGAGTTCAGAGCGGACCGCTTAGAATGGGCGAAAGAAAACCTAGGTGAAGGCGTCCAACTATTCGACAATCTCGATACATTCCTTACTTCGGGGACAATTGACGGTGTATTGATTGCGACTCCTCACTATGATCACCCAGATGTAGCTGCCCGTGCATTTAAAGCCGGACTCCATGTGTTGTGTGAGAAACCAGCAGGTGTTTATACCAAACAAGTTCGTCAAATGAACGAAGCTGCGCAAGCTTCAGGTAAAGTATTCAGTATGATGTACAATCAACGTACAAATCCATTATATAAAAAGTTGAAGGATTTGGTTTCTTCCGGAGAGCTTGGTGAAATTCGCAGAACGAACTGGATTATTACGAATTGGTACAGATCCCAAAGCTATTACGATTCAGGCGGCTGGCGTGCAACATGGGCAGGCGAAGGCGGCGGTGTACTCATTAACCAGGATCCGCATCAGCTTGACTTGTGGCAATGGACGATCGATATGATGCCTAAACGAGTTCGTGCATTTTGTTATTTCGGAAAGCATCGCAATATCGAAGTAGAGGACGATGTAACCGCATTCGTAGAGTATGAGAATGGCGCTACGGGCTTATTCGTTACAACAACTGGCGAAGCACCGGGTACGAATCGATTCGAGTTGTCCGGTGACCGCGGTAAAATTGTGATCGAAGATGGCAAGCTAACTTTCTGGCGTTTGCGTGTATCCGAGAGAGAATTTAATGAAACCTACAAGGGTGGATTTGGCCAACCAGAGTGCTGGAAGTGCGAGATTCCAATTGAAGGGCAAGAAACAGGCCACAAAGGCATCACGCAAAACTGGGTGGATGCCATTCTACATGGCACGCCATTGGTTGCTCCAGGGGAAGAAGGAATCAAAGGTCTGATGCTATCCAACGCCATGCTGTTGTCGACGTGGACGGACAATTGGGTAGATCTGCCGATTGACGAAGAACTGTTCGAGCAGCATTTGCAAGAGAAAATAAAAAATTCCACCGTCAATAAAGAGGCTGGCTTTAAAACACTTGTGGTCTAAATAAATGAACACCCCGCGCTAATGCGTACATGGGTAGGATAGTGGAGGAATTGGGACATGCAGAAAAGCGATGGAATGAACTACGCACCAAAAGGGAAGCCGAACATTGTCGTTCAAAAAGGGGAGTTCGTTTTCGCGGCGATTGCCTTGGATCACGGTCATATCTATGGTATGTGTAATGGTTTGCAGGAAGCAGGAGCAGAGCTCAAATGGGTTTATGACCAGGACGCTGCCAAGGTAAAGGCTTTCGTAGAGAAGTATCCTCATGTGAAAGTTGCTGCGTCTGAGCAAGAAATATTTGACGATGCCGAAGTCAAGCTAATCGCTTCAGCTGCTGTACCTTCTGAACGCGGAGCGTTAGGTGTCCGAGCGATGGAGAATGGTAAAGATTTTTTTACAGATAAAGCTCCTTTCACAACATTAGATCAACTGGCTGCCGCCAAGGCAACTGTTGAAGCTACGGGTCGCAAATTTGCTGTATATTACAGTGAGCGTCTCCATGTGGAGAGCGCCGTTTTTGCGGGACAGCTCATTGAAGAGGGTGCAATTGGCCGTGTCGTACAGGTCATTGGTTTAGGGCCGCACCGATTGGGTGCATCGAATCGCCCTGACTGGTTTTTCAAGAAGGAAAATTATGGCGGCATTCTCTGTGATATCGGCAGTCATCAAATCGAACAATTTCTGCATTATGCAGGGTGTAAGGATGCTACCGTTGTAAGCAGCAAAGTGGCGAATTACCATGCGAAGGATTATCCGGAGCTGGAGGATTTCGGTGACGCTACACTGATCGGGGACAACGGAGCGACAAACTATTTCCGTGTGGATTGGCTTACACCGAGTGGTTTGGGTACTTGGGGAGATGGACGGACGGTTATTCTAGGAACAGAAGGATATATTGAGCTGCGTAAATATATTGACATCGCTCGCGATCCGCAGGGAGATCAGTTATACCTGGTCAACCAGCAAGGAGAAAAGCACTACAGCCTTCATGGACAAGTAGGCTTTCCTTTCTTCGGCCAGTTGATCTTGGACTGTCTGAATCGTACAGAGCATGCCATGACACAGGCGCATACGTTCAAAGCAGCAGAGCTGTGCTTGATTGCTCAGGCGAATGCAATCCGTGTGGAGTAGGCCTACACAATAACTGGATAAAAGCCTTCATGGGCATCGATAATTGCCTTTTGGCATGATAACACAGCTGTACGTTTAGCTTAAAATTCGGGTAGTCTAGCGGTAAAATTGCTAGCTGCCCGTTTTGCGTTTCAGCGGTAACGGTCGTTTTGGGAAGCAAGGAAAGACCCAGTCCATGCATCGCGCATTTTTTGACCGTTTCATAGTTATTAATTTCATAGGCCAGTGTATATTGGATTTGGTGTTTGCGCAGCATCTTTTCGAAAAGATTGCGGCACCGGCTTCCTACTGTCGACATCAGAATCTCGCAGCCGTTTAAATCTTGTGGAACAATGGATAATTGGGCTGCTAACGGATGATCCGGCGAGGCAATAATGACGAATTCCTCTTCTTGAATATTTTCAAATATCAAATCAGGGTCATGTATTTCACGTTCAACAATGAACCCCATATCGCATTCGCCTGCTTTAAGTGCCCGATAAATATCATTCTCGACAACTTCGTTGATGGTGATCGTAATTTGCGGATAGCGCCTCTTGAAAGCTCCTAAATACGGTGGCAGCATATATGAGCACATGGTTGTCTCATGTGTGCCAATGATAAAGCTCCCCGTCGTTTGACCCGCAACAGTTATCTTCGATTCCTCTACTAGTTTGACAAGCTTGGAGGCATATCGGAGTAAAATGTCGCCGGCTGGCGTCGGTCTCATCTTTTTACCGACACGTTCAAATATTTCGATACCATATTCCATTTCTAACTTTTGAATTTGGGATGTCACACTAGACTGAGCATATCCGAGACTTTCACCGGCCTTCGTATAGTTTTGCCATTTGGCGACTTCAAGCAGCGTTTTATACAAGGTAAGATCCATCCTAGTCGCCCTCCAATCATCACTTTTTCCGATGGTTACTATCATTAATTATAGATAACTCTGGGAGTTCCTGCCATGGTAAAATCGTTCTCAACCAAAGGATAGGGGGAGTTACCATGTGGAATCAATACGAAATAGAGAAAAGATTTGAGCAGCATATAAGAGAAATAGAAAAGCGCTCAAGAAGGGCCCATTGGTACGAAAAGAAGGAGAGAAGGGGCTTTCACTTCCTCCCGATTGCTGGGATGCTTTCGGCACTTGCCTTGGTAGTTATCGGTTATTTTTTGGTATCGAATGCTTTATCGTAATCCTTCCATAAGCCTTTCTTTTTATTACGGGCTGTTTCTTGATCTTTCTTAAAGGCATCCACGTACTTGACGTTCGGAGGATATGTAGCGATCCGCGCATACCCCTCTTGAACCAGGGTACGGTTAAACAGTTCTTCTCCGATCCATACGTAAACGAGCAAACGATCATATTGATCCTTTTTATCTACATCAAATTCAAGCTCGACGGTTTCCTTCTCCAATCGCTTCTTCGTATAAGCACTTGCTTCTTTCCCATAAAACATTACCGGTGTATTAGGTTTCTTCGTCTCAGGTGTGTCCACACCAATTAATCGAACTTTCTCTTTCTTCCCCTTTATTGTGACCTCAAGCGTGTCACCGTCCACGATACGTTCCACTTTTACACGCTCTCTGCCAGCTACAGCTGCGGGTTTACTCCCACAAGCAGTCATCAAGATAGCTAGACTTAGCAGTACAGCAAGAGAGATTTTCCATTTGCGCATGAATGACCTCCTTAGAGTTTTCGTAAGAAAACTTTCTTCGTAAGCATAAGCTGAGTTTTCCTTTAGGAAAACTTGCATCGTAAGCATTTCCTTAAGTATGTTTTAGACGTTAGCATGGTGGGGATGTTTAAATCAAGTGCTTTCCTTTCATACTAGGAAAAAAGGAGGCAGCACATGATTGCCATGGATCCTACCCGTCCGCTGATTGTACAGAGCGATTTATCGATATTAGTGGAAACGAATCACCCGGAATTTGAAGCTATAAGGGGGACCATATCCCGTTTCGCGGATCTGATCAAAAGCCCGGAGCATCTCCATACGTATCGGATTACGCCATTATCGCTATGGAATGCTTCAGCGGCAGGGATGCCAATAGAAGAAATGTCGGTTTTTTTACAGCGATATGCGAAATTTGGTGTTCCTCCCGCGGTACTGAGCAGTATACGTAAATATGTGAAGCGCTACGGCATACTGCGTATAGAGAATGTCGGAAATGAGCTCTATTTAGTTAGCGATGATACGGTCGTGTTAAAAGAAATTAGCGCGTACGATTCGTTGAAGAGGTATTTAGAGGATACCCGCGGAGAGCGCGCTATTGCTATTTCTCCGATTTCACGAGGTGTCTTGAAGCAAGAACTTATCAAGCTGGGGTATCCTGTTGAAGATTTGGCCGCTTATCGCAGCGGTGAGTATCTTCCGATTCAGCTTCGGAATGAAGATACGATGGAAGCGCCGTTCCAGCTGCGTGATTACCAAAAGCATGCTGTAGATGCTTTTAACCGTGTAGGAGAAGGCGGCAGCGGTGTGTTGGTGCTCCCCTGTGGAGCGGGGAAGACAGTGGTCGGCATTGCTGCGATGGCCAAGTGCAACTGTGCTACATTGATTCTGACAACCAATGTTACTTCGGTGAAGCAGTGGAAGCGTGAGATTTTGAGCAAAACGGGCTTAGCGGAAGATCAGGTAGGGGAATATAACGGCACAACGAAGGAAGTAAGGCCCATCACGATTGCGACTTATCAGATTTTGACGCATCGAGGGAAGAAAGAAGACGAATTCTCTCACATGCGGCTGTTTAGTCAGAGAGACTGGGGGTTGATTATTTATGATGAGGTTCATCTTTTGCCAGCCCCCGTTTTTCGGGCCACAGCAGAGATACAAGCGACTCGCAGACTCGGGTTAACGGCTACATTAATTAGGGAAGACGGTCGAGAAGAAGACGTTTTCTCACTTGTAGGACCGAAGAAATATGATATGGCTTGGAAAGAGCTAGAGTCAATGGGCTGGATAGCCAAGGTCGCCTGCAAGGAAGTACGAGTGCCTCTATCGGCTTTGGATCGGGATCGTTATGGAGCCTCAGGTGCTAGGCAGCAGTTCAGGATTGCTGGAGAAAATGCCGCTAAGCTAGACGTTATTGACCACTTATTGCTGCTTCATGCTAATGAACAGACGTTAATCATCGGCCAATATATTAGTCAGTTGGAGCTTATCGCTGCCCATACCGGCGCGCCTATGATCAGCGGTGGAGTGGCGCATGAACTCCGAGAGGAACTATACGACCAATTCAAGAAGGGTCAGCTGCCCCTCCTTATTGTATCCAAGGTTGCCAATTTTGCAGTGGACCTGCCCGATGCCGTCGTAGCCATTCAGGTGTCGGGCAGTTATGGTTCGCGGCAAGAAGAGGCGCAGCGGCTTGGGCGCATCCTTCGACCTAAGAGCAGCGGTACGAACGCAGCTGTCTTCTATTCTCTGATTAGCGAGGATACGAAGGAGCAGGATTTTGCTATGAAAAGGCAGTTATTTCTAGTTGAGCAGGGCTATCAATATAGCATAACGAGTTGGAATCAAGCGGCAAAATGACGACGAGAAGGAGCATAGGATGAGATTTGAACATATCGATAGGAAAATGCCCCGAGAACTGAGGGAGCTCATTATTGAACAAAAATGGTGCAGTTCTTTCCTAGAACAAGGTGTGGCATTTCCTGATTTAATGACGGATCGGAAGTACCTTGCTGAGTTGAACCGGCATTTGTCATTGGATGAAAAGCATACTCTGCGTCTCATATTATCCACTTTCGGCTGTGAACCGTTTACAAAAGACGCGTTGGAAAAGCAAGCAGCTCTTCGTATGGCGGGTGCGCAAGTCGCTCTAGGCCTTGTAGGACTTAGAAGAGCAGGCGTTATTGCGGCTTTTCGCAAAGCATGGGGGGAGCAACTTTTTATCCTGCCTGAGGATACTTTTGCAGCGTGGCACCTGTTGTTATTTCCGTCAGATCAGCTTCAAACAGGTAAAGAGGATTTGGCTCTTGAGCTGTGGGAAGCCGGGAGCTCTGGTCAATTAAACACATCAGATGCAGCAGCGCCGATTAATCCTAGAGGCTTGGCACAGCAGCTGTTTCATTTTCTGGTGGCTTGCAACCAACAGCCATCGCTACCTCTCACGAACAAAGGGATTTTACATAAAAAGCAGCTGCAAAAGCTAACGGAACATCTAGCCTTGCCTAATGATATTTTACGCTCTGCTGGGCTTACTTACGCATTTAGAGACGTTTATAACGAACCTGCCGCGCTAATGATTGAAATGGCTATTCGCATGGGTTTCCTTTCTATTCATAGTCAAGGTGACCGTTACCTTTTCAACCAGCAGGCCTGTCTAAGATGGCTTCAGGACTCCTACGATAAGCAGCAGGGGCAGCTATATCAGATTTGGCGTCAACTGTTGATTCCTGCACCTGTCTGGCTTGAACATGGCATATCATTGATGGAGAGGGGAGAGTTCGGACAGTGGTATGAAGTGGACACTATTGTGAAAGAAATCCGTTCTTGCTGTTCCTTCGGGGGACAGGTGATGGGTGAATCATCGCTTCGCAAGTCTATCATGACTACATGGATGGCTCCTTTGTCTGTTTTTCGTTTCATAAAGTTGGGTACCGATCAGGATGATCATCTATGGTTTCGATGGTTAATCACACCGATACAAGAGGCCTCACATTATAAGGATGATGGCCTCAGATCGTCAGAAACGCATGTTGAGGTGCATCCCTCGCTTTATGTGCAGCCGGATTTCGAAATGTTACTCCCCCCTGACGTATCGCTTCGCACAGAATGGGATATCGCGGCTTTCGCTGACCTCAAAATGACAGATCTTGTTCGTACCTATCGCATAACCAAAGAAAGCTTCTATCGTGCTTGTGAGAAGGGTCTGAGCAGCGAAGAGATGATTCGGATGCTGCACGAGAACGCACTCTACGAAGTACCTGCACATATAACGCTTACTTTACAGCAATGGGGGGAGCAGGCCGGTAAGCTGTATATCGAAGAAGTAACACTGCTTCGATGCCGTTCCGAGGATATTGCAGAGGCACTGCTTAGAAACGAGAAATGCCTTCCACTTCTCGGGGACCGCGTTGGCGGCTCAGACTTTATTATTTTGCGTCAACATCTTACAATGCTTACGAAGTGTCTGGAGAATATGGGTTTCAATCCAAGAAGCAGCCGAAAAGATGAGAACTCAGTGATTTCCAATCCCTTGATTTCGTCCGAAAATCAGACAGGTGGCCTTTGTTATTCACGGGATACCATTCAGCTCTATGAAATGGATACCCATTTGCCGGAGCGGTATGAATTGTATCCGGATATGCAGGATATTCCTGTAAGCTGGATTAAGGAAATCCGTGAGTATCATGGCTCTACACGCAAAGAGATGATCCGCAAAGCTATTGAATGGAAAAGCGTTCTGCAGCTTCGTAAAGAAGGGCGAAATCGCTTCATTATCCCCCGAATTCTTCGCGAAGAACGGTCGGGCTGGATATTGGAAGGACTGGAGGAATATCAGGAGATTTCTTTGGCGAGCGAGGATTGGGAGGAAATGAAGCTTATTTTGCCTGGTATCAATGATGAAGGTGTTTATACATTGGATGGAATGAGCTAATGATCAAATGAACGAGGATTTCGCTGCAAAGAGAAAAGGAAGAAACTCTTGGGGAACTGTGGTATAGTAGAGATGTTATCTATTCTTTGAGAGGAAGGATGTTGATCGTAGTTATGTTACAGACAATGGAAGCAGAAACAATAGATATGTCGGCCGTTCTTATGCAGGCTTATGACATGGGTGATATGATTAATTCCTCTGCTGAAGTGGCAGATTATTTATATTGGAAGATCGCTGTGGAGAACAGCGCGGAAGTTCGGGATCTTAAAGCGGTTTTCGCCAGAAAGAAAGATGCTTTCGAGGAATGTGAACGCTTCGGGCATTACCACCCAAGCTATCACGAAGCATTAGCCGCGGTGAATGAGATTCAGGAGAAGCTGCATGCTGTTGAAGCGGTGCGTAGGTTCAAAGAAGCGGAAGACCGTTTGGACGATTTGCTGTTTACGGTTTCAACGACGATCGCGCATGCGGTCTCCGATACGATTAAAGTCCCAAGTAATAATCCACTTCCAACTGGCAAAGGCTGCAGTTCCGGTGGAAGCTGCAGCGGGAATTGCGGGTAAAAACTAAAACTGGAAATCGGGGCGGATGATTCCGACCTCGGTTCCCTGCCAGTTATGAATAGTAGGGGTATGATAGGATGCAAGTTCGCCTACTTCGGATTCCGAGAGCAAGCTTAACTGCTTCAAAGCTTCGACGACAGCGGGATACAAGGCCCGAACGGTACCGTCTTCGATCTTTAAGACAAAGCCTAGTCCCTGCTCAGGAATTGTGATGGCGAAGATGCCTTCTGCTCCCATCTTGCCGATGATACGGCCACCCGTAACCTCGATTAATCGCGTATCGAAGCGGTCGCTTCCCGCGAGGAATTGAGGATATTTTCGCACCGCGGCGACAATTCTTTGGCAAGCGTTTGCACGTGCTTGCGGCAATTCGTCAGGGCGGCCTAATCTGGCGAAGGCAAGTGCCAGTTGGTCAATCGTCATACCGAATACGGGCACCCCACAACCGTCAATCCCGAGATGCATCTGCGGCTTCGGCACGCCGGTCATGGCACATACCGCATCTAGCATAAGCTGCTGTACAGGATGCTGGATGCTCATGTAGGTATCCGGCGATGCACCCAGGTGTGCACTTAGCGCTAGCATGCCCGAATGTTTGCCCGAGCAATTGTTGTGCAAGGTTGTCGGGGACTCTCCTCGCTCGCGCATCGCCTTTGCAGTCGGTGCGTGGTAAGGATCATGTGCACCGCACTGCAGGTGCTCATGATGGTAACCGAGCTTGCCCAGGATACCCTGGGCCGTGCTCACGTGCTCAGCTTCCCCGTTGTGGGAAGCGCAGCATAAGGCGATTTCGGCATCAGTGAGGCCGAAATGATCAGCTGCGCCGGATTCAATCACCGGCAATGCTTGTAAGAGCTTCGCTGTCGAACGGGCGAAGGTGAGCAGCTGCGGGTCGCCTGCTTGATGCAGCAGCGTCCCCCCAGCGTTAACGACCGCGAGGTGGACGCGGTGAATACTTTCTGTTATGCTTCCACGGAATATGCGGACCATGGTGTCAGAAGGCTTCATGTAGTGGTATCACTCCATACTAGGATTATTGAAAAGAGGTTGCAATCATGATGATCGAGCGTAGCGGATTAATCATTTGGGTAAACGATATCAAAGCCGCCAGAAACTTGGAACGGTTCGGTTCCCTTCATTACATATCCAAGAAAATGAATTATGCCGTTCTTTATATACATGCCAGCAAAGTAGATGAGACAACACGGAACCTGTTGAAGCTCCCGTACGTCAAAAAGGTAGAGAAGTCTTACCGAAACGAAATTAAAACCGAATACAGTAGTGATGTGCCGGACAAAACTAGATTTTACACCCTTTGAGGCTGCAGTGCAAAACGAAAGCTTCGTAAGAAGCTTTTTTTATTTTTTGAATTTTTAGAAAATAAGCATTTTTTCATGATTTCACAAATATTTATTAATAATTTTATATATTCTTTCATAGGAAAAAAAGTTATAATCAAGTAAAATATAACTTACAGGCACATAGGGAATAGGTACACGGTCTCATTTTAGTAGGAAAGGGGTTGTGATCATGAAAGACAAGGTGATGGGGAGATGGAGTACTTATGAACCATTCTTCGTACAGCTGGGTGACAAGAAAGTGGCGGATGTCGTGATCACGAATCATGCTAAGCTGAGATGGAGTGATCGTATTTCTAGCGAAAACAATTCACTCGAGGAAATTTGTGCTTTTCTGTGGGAAAAGCTTAAAAATGATAGCATCGTCCCTTATTATCGCAATGAAGAAGACGTTTATCTCATTGATGACGACCTTGTTGTTGTTGCCGAGTTTTCCCATCTGGAACATGAAACTGATCTTGTGGGCAATCCGCTTCACAAAATGATTATTGTTACTTTCCTTGGGAAAATGTCGGAAACGATGGAGCTTCGTGATTTGAAGTCTTATTACTCTTGGCTTAGACACTCACGTCGCATGACACTGATCAAGAACAGTCGTAAGCGTCGATAGCCGAATAGGTTGCTTAACTGGAGTGTGTCGATGAAGGCATGCTCTTTTTTGCGTCTTAATGGACTGTGTGCTTGCGATTTCATATAATGGAAACAAAGAGAGGCGGGTTTACATGGCACTTAATTTTCATCAACTACATATCTTCTTTACCGTGGCGGAGAAAGGCAGCTTCTCTCATGCGGCGGGAGCCCTGCATATGACACAGCCTGCTGTGACCATGCAGGTACAATCACTGGAAGATTATTTCGGCGTCAAGCTATTTCACCGCAGCACCAAGAAGATCGAGCTGTCCGAAGCGGGACGAGCACTGCTGCCTTTTGCTAAAAACAGCATTGAGCTTATCCGTGAGACCGATGTTGCCATGTCCAAATTTACGAAGATGATTGAAGGACGGCTGCAGTTGGGCGCCAGCTTGACGATGGGGGAATACATTTTACCTCGCCTTCTTGGGCCCTTCAGCAAAGACTATCCTAACATCTCCGTATCGATGAAAGTGATGAATACGACCCAGATTTTGGACGAGGTCCTGGGTCATCAGCTCAATTTCGGACTTGTCGAAGCGCCCATTCATCATCCGGATGTCCATACCGAAGCAATTCTTAGTGATGAGCTTAAGCTCATCGTGCCTGCGGACCATCCGTTAGCCGATATGGAGGTTGTAACTCTGGAGGAGCTGCTGAAATATCCGTTTGTTCTTCGTGAGCAAGGATCCGGGACGAGAAGAGTGATGGAAGAGGAGTTCGCGCGCTGCAACATGGATTGTTCTTCCATGAAGATTGTCATGGAGCTTGGCAGCACAGGTGCTATCAAATCTGCTGTTGAAGCGGGTTTGGGTATATCCATTCTTTCCCAGTCATCCGTTAAGCATGAAGTGACGCTAGGCCTTTTTAAAGTGAAGCAGATCGAGAACATTGCTTTCGAACGCAGCTTCTATGCCATTTACTTGAACTCTACGCTGCTGCCTATATCGGCAGTAAGCTTCATGACCTTTTTGCGACAAGAGGATTTGAGCCGCTTCCTTTAATATTTTACATAAATCTACAGTTCACTAATGATAAGTTCATAGTTGTCATTTCCGATGAAGGAAGGGAATAGAAAATGTCTGCAAGAATCGAAGCGGATTTACATACACATACGACAGCATCAGATGGGACTGAGCGCCCTGCGGCTAACGTTCAAATGGCTTTTGATGCTGGACTAGGCGCTATCGCGATCACGGACCATGATACGGTCTCAGGTGTCGCAGAGGCGCTCTTAGCGGGGCGTGAGCTCGGTATTGAGGTTGTGCCAGGAGTTGAAATCTCCACGGTTGCGGGTGGGCAGGATATCCATGTGCTGGGTTATTATATTGACATTAATAATGAGCAATTTCTTCAGAGACTGGCGTCTTTGCGAGAAACGAGAGATACCCGCAATAATATGATTATTGAGCGCTTACAGCAGCTCGGACTAGACATTACAATGGCGGAAGTACTGCGGGAAGTAGAGAATATTAAGAGTAAGGGCGACACAGTTGGAAGGCCTCACATCGCTGCGGTGCTGCTGAATAAAGGCTATGTGAGCTCGATTAGCGAGGCTTTTGACCGGTATTTAGGCACTGGTGCTGCAGCTTATGCCAATCCACCAAGGATCGAGCCAGCTACGGCGATTGGGTGGATCCAAGAAGCGGGAGGAAAGGCCGTCCTCGCCCATCCAGGTATTTACCATGATGATACCCTTGTAGAGGCAATTATCCATCAAGGCCTGAATGGTATTGAAGTCTATCACTCAGACCATACGCCGGAAGAAGAAGCGAAATATCTCAGCCTTGCACAGCGCTCCGGACTTCTCATAACGGCTGGTTCCGATTTCCATGGTGAACGAGGCGGTGTAGTATTCCACGCACCTATCGGTTCAAGGCGAATAGGAATCGATGTTTTACAACGCCTAAAACCAGAGAAGGAGCAGCGTACATGAAGAAAATTCGCAAAGCTATTATCCCTGCAGCAGGTCTGGGAACTCGTTTCCTGCCAGCTACAAAGGCGCAGCCCAAAGAGATGCTGCCTATTGTTGATAAACCTGCCATTCAATATATCGTGGAAGAAGCGATCGAATCTGGCATTGAAGATATTATTATTGTCACTGGACGCAATAAGCGTGCAATTGAAGATCATTTTGACAAATCGGTTGAACTTGAGATGATGCTGGAGGAAAAAGGCAGTACTCAGCTTCTCGAAATCGTGCAATCCGTTTCGAATCTGGCCGATGTTCACTATATTCGGCAAAAGCAGCCTCTCGGACTTGGTCATGCGATTCTATGCGCCCGCAAATTCATTGGGGATGAGCCATTCGCTGTTCTGCTTGGCGATGATATTCTCCAATCCTCGCCGCCAGGACTTAAGCAAATGATGGACATTTATGAACAATCCGAAACGTCCGTCATTGCTGTGCAAGAAGTGCCATGGGAAGATGTAAGTAAGTATGGTATTGTCTCTCCCGCAAGCAGCTTAGCCAAGTACCAGTTGATAGAAGATCTGGTTGAGAAGCCTGACCGTGATCAGGCGCCTTCGAATTTAGCCGTTATTGGGCGATATATCATTATGCCGGAAATTTTCGGCATTCTGGAGAGACAAGAGCCTGGCCGCGGCGGCGAAATTCAATTGACTGACGCTTTGCGTGTACTCAACAGGCAGCAGCAAATGGCTGCCTATCTGATGCAAGCTAAGCGCTACGACGTTGGCGATAAGATGGGATACATAGAAGCGACCATCGAACTTGCCTTGCAGCGTCCAGATTTACAGGACCAAGTAAAAGCTTATCTATTATCTCTGATTCGTCAGTTGGAATTGAAATAGAGAAACGCTTATGTGTCGATCGGCAGAAAAACAGCCGTGTTGGACATGGTTATTTCATAAAAATATGACACACAAAGAACCTAGCGGGTTAACTCGCTAGGTTCTTTATTCTCCCAATTTTATTTTATCGTAACGTTCATCTGCTTAATCATGTTCTCATCCGGCGTCACGAATAGCGTCTTCTGATTCACATAGATGACAAATCCGGGCTTTGCCCCATTTGGCTTGTGAACATGTTTAATGGCTGTATAGTCAACTGGGACTTGGCTGGAATGCTTGGCTTGACTGAAATAAGCGGCCAATTGGGCTGCCTCCAGCAGGGTAGTTTCTGAAAAACTATCGCTGCGAATCACGACATGGGAGCCAGGAATATCCTTCGTATGCAGCCAAGTATCCATCGAAGAGGCAAGTCGATTCGTTAAATATTCGTTCTGCGTATTATTTTTACCAACATAGATAGGAACACCTTCACTGGAAAGGTAGCAGGCCAAAGCCGGCTTATCTTTCTTTTTCTTTTTACGTTGTTTTTTGTTACGGTCACGTACATAACCTTGCTCCATAAGCTCATCGCGGATCTCTTCGATATCGGTCAAAGAAGCGACACTAAGCTGCTGCAGCAAGGAGTTTAAGTACGTAATCTCTTGATGGGTTTGTGCAATTTGTTCCTCGACAATCGCCGTGCTGTTTTTCATTTTTGTGTACTTTTTAAAATACCGCTGTGCATTTTCAGAAGGGTTCAATAGCGGATCCAGCTTTATTTTTATCAAAGCCTGGTCCTCATCATAGTAGTTGATAATCTCGACCTCGCGATCCCCTCTTTTTATCAGGTGAAGGGAGGCCGTCAACAGCTCGCCGAGAATCCGATATTTGTCGGCATCTTTAGATTCATCAACGGTTTCTTGAAGTTTTTCCAACTTTTTAACATTTTTATTCGCTTCGTTATGCAAAAAACGGAGCAAATCAGCCACACGTTGTTTGACCGTATCTCTTTCCGCTTTGTCGCCATAAAAGTGCTCCAAACAATCACTTGGTGTCGCATATGACGTGGAAATGCCGGTAATGTGTCTTAAGGGTGTCATGGCAAAGAACAATTTACCGGTACCTTCTTGCTCTACAATAACGGGTTTGTACCGATGCTGACGTACAGCCGTCATGACACCATCGAAAGCTGTCCACAAGGCCGCTAGGTCATCTCCTTGTTCGTTGTTCCCGTCTTGACGGCTGCGGAATACGATTTCTTTGGCAATCAAAGGACTTAGCCCACTGAATGCAGCGACTAATTTGTGTTCAGGTTTCTCCTTGGACTCTTCTTGACCTGAATCTTGACTAAGAGCATGCTGGAACGTGGAGGCATCGGCCTCTAGTGGATTTTGTTTGTCCTGCTCAGGCGGCGTGACATACTTGCTTCCCGGCATGACAATCCGATAAGAACTGATGGCAGGAGTAACGTGATGGATGCCGTCTAGAATTGTTTCCGTTGCCGGGTCCAGCAGAATAATATTGCTGTGTCGCCCCATGATTTCCACAATGATATGTTTGGTGCTCATATCTCCCAATTCATCGCGATGACGAATTTGCAAACGGATGACACGCTCCATGCCTATTTGTTCCACGGCTTCAATAACGCCGCTCTCACAGTGTTTGCGAAGCAGCATACAGAACATAGGAGCATCCATTGGATTTAACGAGGACTGCTCGGTGATTTGGACCCTTGGATAGGTAGGATTTGCTGAAAGAAGTAGTTTCACATTTTGCCCTTGTGCTCGGATGTGCATAATAATGTCATTTTCAGTGGGCTGGTGAATTTTATTGATTCGGCCTCCTACACACATTTGCAGTTCGTGAACAATTGCATGAAGGACTAGTCCGTCTAAAGCCATGATACATACAACTCCATTCTAGGTTGAAAACTTTGCTAACCTCTATGATGCCATACTTTTCACAAAAACTTAAGCGTTAGTCGGCAAGAAAGATGATTTCAGGGATATTTTCCTGCTTGTCTGAATACATTTACTTATGAGTTAATGGCGAGATTATGTGGAAGTGGGAGGGAGAAAGGCGGATGAGTCAGAATAATTGGTACCAGTTGACGTCGGAGGAAGTCCTGCAGTCACAGCAGGTGAACATGCAGCAAGGATTGCCCTGGGAGGAAGCTTGGAAGCGACAGGCAGAAGTTGGTCGAAACGAGCTTTCCGAAGGGAAGCGTGTTTCTCCGATTACACTGCTTTTGAATCAATTCAAAGATTTCATGGTGCTGGTCTTATTGGGGGCGACCTTGATTTCCGGCTTGTTGGGTGAATATTTAGATGCCATTACCATTATCGTCATTATTGTGATGAATGGCATTCTTGGCTTTACACAGGAATTTCGGGCGGAACGTTCATTACGTGCACTTAAAGAACTGTCAGCCCCTAACGCAAACGTTTGGAGAGAAGGGGCTATTCATCAAATACCGGCTCGCGATTTGGTTCCAGGCGATATTATTTTGCTCGAAAGTGGCGACCGGGTGCCGGCAGATGTGCGGTTTCTGGAAACAAATGGCTTATATATCGAGGAGTCAGCCTTAACAGGGGAGTCGGTAGCCGTCGGTAAAATAACATCGGCTATATCTAACGATGAAGTACCTCTTGGGGATCAGCGTAATCTGGGTTTCATGGGTACGATGGTCGCGCGTGGAACAGCCAAAGCCATTGTTGTTCGTGTCGGGATGAGCACGGAGATGGGAAAAATCGCTGATCTGATTCAAAATACAGAATCAATGGAAACGCCGCTTCAGCATCGCTTGGAACAGCTTGGGAAGATTCTGATCATTGTCGCGATTGCTTTGACAGTCCTTGTTGTTATCGCAGGTATTATGCATGGACAACCACCTTATGCGATGTTCCTGGCCGGTGTCAGCTTAGCCGTCGCCGCTATTCCTGAAGGACTTCCGGCTATAGTAACCATTGCGCTTGCACTCGGCGTACAGCGAATGATTAAGCGTAAAGCCATTGTAAGGAAATTGCCTTCTGTAGAGACTTTAGGTTGTGCCTCGGTCATCTGCTCTGATAAAACAGGAACGCTGACTCAGAATAAAATGACGGTTACCCATTTATGGGTGGGCGGCGACGTGTTGGAAGTGACGGGTGACGGTTATACGCCGGTTGGGGATATCCAATTAAGTGGACAAAACACCGATGCGCTTAAGAATCCATCACTCAGTAAACTGCTTCACGTGTCCGTGCTTTGTAATAATGCAACTTTGTATGAGGAAAAGCAGGAGTTGAAACGGAAGAAGGGCAAGGATGGCAAAGATGGCGTCGTCTCTGTTTGGAACATCAAAGGGGATCCAACTGAGGGCGCATTAGTTGTCCTGAGTGCGAAAAGTGGCATTACCCAGGAATCGCTAAGCGAGAAGTATAAGCGTATCGCCGAATTTCCTTTTGACTCTGATCGCAAAAGAATGTCTGTACTTGTGACTTCAGAGCATGGTCGCATGGCTTGCACGAAGGGAGCTCCTGATGTTCTAATTCAACACTGCAGCTACATTCTTTGGGATGGAAAGGTAATTCCGTTCACATCTACACTTAAACAGAAAGTGATTTCTGCAAATGAAGGAATGGCCAAATCCGCTCTGCGGGTGTTGGGGATTGCGTACAAAGAACTTAAGAGCAGTGACCGATACGAGGAATACGATGATGTGGAAAACAGTCTGATCTTTGTCGGATTAACCGGCATGATTGATCCGCCGCGTAAAGAAGTTCGTGAGTCGATCTCGAAGTGCCGTAAAGCAGGCATCAAAACGGTCATGATTACAGGGGACCATCAGACAACAGCTGAGGCGATAGCTAAGCAGCTTGGCATGCTTCCTGCGAATGGAGTCAGTATGAGTGGTCAGCAGATTGCGGGTCTCTCTGACGATGAACTGGATGCTAAAGTGAATGATACCTATGTGTATGCGAGGGTATCCCCTGAGCATAAACTGCGTATCGTCAAAGCTTTGCAGCGCAAAGGGCATGTAGTGGCCATGACAGGGGATGGCGTGAACGATGCGCCAGCGATCAAAGCTGCGGATATCGGCATTGCGATGGGGATTACAGGGACGGATGTATCCAAGGAAGCTTCGTCTTTAATTCTCAGTGATGATAACTTCTCCACGATCGTTGCAGCGATTGAAGAAGGACGCGGTATTTATGAAAATATTCGTAAATTCATTCGGTATCTGCTTGCCTCTAATGTGGGCGAAATTATGACGATGTTCATTGCGATGATGGCCGGTCTGCCTTTGCCGCTTGTACCTATTCAAATTCTATGGGTGAATCTTGTCACCGACGGCCTTCCTGCTATGGCGCTAGGTGTTGATCAAGCGGAAAAGGATTTGATGCAGCACAAGCCACGCTCGGCGAAAGAAAATATTTTCGCAAGACGATTAGGTTGGAAAATTATTTCCAGAGGTATTCTTATCGGCGTTTGCACCTTGGGTGCTTTCTGGCTCGTATTACGAGTCAACCCATCTGATGCCGAGACCCTGCTGAAAGCGCAAAGCGTCGCATTTGCCACTTTGGTAATGGCTCAACTCATTCACGTATTTGATTGCCGCAGTTCACGCTCTATTTTCCACCGTAATCCTTTTCAAAATCGTTACCTTGTTCTCGCTGTGCTTTCCTCGCTTATATTGATGCTGGCCGTTATGTATGTGGAAGCTCTTCAACCTATCTTCAAAACGGTTCCACTTGGTTGGAAGGATTGGATTCTGGTTCTGATCGCCGCTGGCATTCCGACCTTCTTAATGGGGCTGGGCAGTGTGCTGTCGCCAAAACGCAACAAGAATTCACGTTCTGTTTCGTATAATTCTTCCAAGCCAAGTTTTAGATGATTAGATGTATACATTAAAAGCCGCCTTTGGGCGGTTTTTTTCGTTAATAAGGCAAAGTAGCAAGTTTGCTGGGTGGGGATGAGACGGGGCAATGTAAGTGTATGAAATAATTACCTATTGGTGAAATTATGTACAAGCATGGAAGGAGCGTACCACATCATGGGAATTATTAAATTTTTATCCAATAAGTTCAAATTAAGTGTGCTAACCCATCATAAGCAAAAACCAGGCGACGATGATTCACTGAGTTTAAAAAAGGATCTTAAGGAAAACATTCAAAGGATCAAACAGACTTTTGGAAACAGCGCGGATATCGTGGTTAGAGAATGGCGTTCCGAGGGTTCCAACGCTGTCGAAGTGGCCATTATCTATGCTAGTGGGCTAGCCGATGTCAAATTAATTAATCAATTTATAATAGAACCCCTGATGGCATTAGATCAGAACCAGCATTTCTCGGGTCTACAATCGCCAGAAGGAAATCATTTAGATGAATTTAAACAGCTGCTGCTGCCCGTTGGCGGAATTCATGATGGATTAAACCTAGATATGCTGCTGTCAGGTATTTTGTGTGGAGACACCGTTCTCTTATGCCAAGGCTATGATCAGGGTTTAATCATTACTTCAAAAGGCTGGGAAGATCGCCCCATTCAGGAGCCGAGCTCCCAAACGGTGATACGAGGTCCCAAGGATGGATTCACTGAAAATATAACAACAAATATTGCATTAATTCGGCGAAAGATTAAAAATCCTAACCTCTGGATAGAGGGATTTATTGTCGGTCGAATCACGAAAACCAGCGTTTCTATTGTATACATCAATGGCATAGTAAAAGACCACGTGGTGAAAGAGGTTCGTGACAGAATTGGACGTATTCAAATAGATGGCATCTTGGAAAGCGGCTATATCGAGGAATTGATTCAGGATAAGACATTTACACTTTTTCCCACGATCTATAACACTGAAAGACCTGATGTGATTGCGGCTGGACTTTTGGAGGGGCGTGTTGCGATTCTTGTGGACGGGACGCCGTTTGTTCTCTTGGTTCCAGCTATATTTCCGCAATTTTTTCAGTCTGCGGAAGACTATTATCAGCGTTCCGATATTTCTACCCTATTGCGTCTTCTGCGGTATTCAGCTTTGCTGATTGCCCTGCTGGGACCCCCCTTGTACATTGCGATTACAACGTTTCATCATGACATGCTGCCTCCGCGATTATTGATTAGTCTTTCGGCTCAGCGGGAAGGAATACCATTCCCCGCATTTGTTGAAGCTTTAATGATGGAATTAACCTTCGAACTTTTGCGCGAGGCAGGAGTCCGGTTACCTAGAGCAGTTGGACAGTCGATCTCCATTGTTGGAGCGCTGGTCATTGGTCAAGCAGCCGTACAAGCCGGAATCGTATCGGCCGCCATGGTGATCGTTGTCTCCATCACCGCGATTGCCAGTTTTACAATTCCGGCCTACAACATGGCTATTCCCATTCGAATTTTACGATTTGGGATTATGATCCTAGCGGCTTCCTTCGGTTTGTTTGGTATCATTGCAGGGATCATCGCGATCGCCCAACATCTCTGTCAATTAAATTCTTTTGGAGTTCCCTACATGTCTCCATACGCTCCTGTTTTAACAGATGATTTAAAAGATGGGGGGATACGTGTTCCTTGGTGGAAAATGAATGCACGTCCTGTGACTGCGAGTAAGCAAAACCAGATTCGTCAGAGTCATTCGTCTACAACGGACCCAGACCCTGAAGGGAGAGTTTAATACGAAAAGAAGTCTTTATGTAACGTTTGTTACTCTCGTTTGCATGGTGCTTATAACCGGGTGTTGGAATCGTCGCGAGTTGAATGATCTCGCAGTTACCGTTGCTATTGGTGTGGATAAGAATGGCAAGCAAATTATGATTTCCAATCAGATTCTGAACGCGGGAGCCATTTCGGGTAAAGAGGGAGGTTCTTCTTCCGTTGCTCCGGTCACTTTGTTTCAAGAAAAGGGAGACGGATTTCAGGAGGTGGCAAGAAGAATGACGACGAGAAGCACAAGAAAAATCTATGTAGGACAAATGCAGATCCTTATTTTCGGAGAAAAATTCGCAAGGGAGGGCGTGGGTCGGGTACTGGATCACATCTCAAGAGATCATGAATATCGCAAAGACTTTTATGTCATCATTGCTCGGGGAGCTGAGGCGCAAGACATTCTTAAAGTGTTCACCCCTTTGGAAAAAACGCCGGCCACGAAAATGAATGCTTCCCTAGAAGTCTCATCGAAAGCATGGGGGGCGACTGCAGCGGTTAAAATTGACGATTTTACTTCTAATATCATCAGTAAAGGAAAGGAAGCCGTGTTGACAGGAATTACGCTAAATGGTGACCCCCAGGTCGGCAATGATAAAGGGAATGTAGAAAAAATTTTCTCGCCTGCCCGAATCAAATACTTCGGGATCGCTGTTTTCAAAAAAGATAAGCTTTTGGGTTGGTTAAACGAGGAGGAAAGCATGGGATTTAATTATACCCAAGGGGAGGTGAAAAGCACTGCAGTTCTGCTGACTTGTCCTAATGAAGAGAACCACATGACGGTGGAGTTAATGCGTACCAAGAACAAAACGCAGGTTGTCATGAAAAATGGGAAGCCTATTATTAGCCTGAAAATAAAAGCGGAAGGTGCAGTGACCGACGCTCAATGTCCCATGGACTTAACGAAGCCGTCTTCCATCTTACAAATGGAACAATTAACGCAAAACAAAATAAAGGCTTCCATTCTAGCTGCGATAAAAACGGTACAAACCCAGTATAAGTCTGATATTTTCGGATTTGGCGAAGAAGTCGAACGTAATTTCCCTGAATATTGGGAGAAGGCAAAAGATAATTGGGATGAAAGGATGTCCTCGTTGCAAGTAGATGTTCAAATCGAAGTGAAAATCAAGCAAATGTTTAAAACATCAAAATCTTTTTACGAAAGAATGGGGGAGTAGCATCCATTGTGGCGTGTAGCTGCGTTTTT
Source organism: Paenibacillus sp. V4I3 (assembly GCF_030817215.1). GTDB lineage: Bacteria > Bacillota > Bacilli > Paenibacillales > NBRC-103111 > Paenibacillus_E. Next base: position 5,618,580 of record NZ_JAUSZA010000001.1, on the reverse strand, counting down.
GGCGATTAGTATCATGATGATAGTTATCGAAGTGCCATCACTTATGAAAAGTAAAAAGCGCAGGGAGCTATGGACATTTTTTATCTTGCTTTTTGCCGGGCTTACATTAGGTATAACAGTGAGTTTGGGAGTAGAAGTCCAAACACCTTTAGAATGGATTAAGAAAATTTATGGACCCATCAGCAAAGGCGGATAGGCTAATATGAAAGCGAGACTGTGAACCCAATGTTGGAAAACGAGATGATTCAAGCCAATCAATTTAAAAAAATGGTGTCCATCTTTATTATTGGTACCTCCATCATATTGATTCCGACGATACTTGCTTCTGAAGCTAAACAAGATGCTTGGATTTCCGCTATTGTCGGCATTATAGCTGGTCTTTTACTTGTGTGGATATACAATGCGCTTGGCCATCTGTATCCCGGCAGGAGCTTGGTGGAATTAAGTCGAGACATTTTAGGTTCTTGGCTTGGTTCATGCGTGTCTTTGTTGATGGTTTTTTACTGTTTCATTTTAACTACTCTCGTCTTGCGAAATCTCGGTGATTTTCTAACCTCTGCCTTATTACCGGAAACTCCGATTCAAGCGATACATATCGTATATCTATGCATTGTAGTTATAGGTGTGCGTTATGGCCCTTCCAACATAGCCCGTACCGTGGACCTTTTTTATCCATGGATTCTTATTCTTTTTGTTCTGTTCGTCATTTTGCTCGTCCCCAATTTTGAATTCAAACATCTGCAACCGATTTTGGCAAAAGGAATAAAGCCCGTTCTAAACGCCTCTTACCCCTATATTGCTTTCCCCTTCATGGAACTTATTCTATTTTTGATGATCTTTCCGCTTGTGAAGGAGCCAAAGGCAGCAGGAAGAGCATTTTTGAAGGGAACGTTCAATGGAGGACTCATTTTGTTCGTCATTACATTTCTCTGCCTTTTAGTTTTGGGAGCGGAGAACACGGCCAGCAATTTGTATTCAAGCTTTGAATTGGCCAAAAAAATTAAAATAACCGAAATCATTCAGAGAGTTGAGGTTATCATAGCCGCTATTTGGTTTATAAGCATTTTTCTAAAGTTGATTCTTTGTTTTTATATATTAATCTCTAGTCTTTCACAGACTTTGAAACTTTCCGATTATCGATCAATGGCACTACCTATGGGAATGATCCTCTATTCTGCTTCCATCATCATTTCACCCAATATAAGCTATCTAATATCATTTGACATCAAGATTTGGCCGTTGTTTGCCCTAACTTTTGGACTTTTCTTCCCCTTATTGCTTCTAGGGATTGCTTTAATCAAGAGGAAAAGATATTCCTAATAAGTGCTTTAAACCCCATTCTATTGACCTTTTGTGTCAAAAAGACTATGCATCTTGAAGCTTTTACGCTATGATAATGGCTAAACCGCATACTGGGAGTGCTATTAACAATGAATTTCACAAAAATGCATGGTCTAGGCAACGATTTTATCGTAGTAGCTGGTGAGAATGAACTTCCTGCTGATGCAGATCAGCGTGCGATCCAGCTGTGCAATCGTTTTTTTAGTATTGGAGCCGACGGTATTGTCTATATTCTTCCTTCTGACAATGCTGATTTCAAAATGCGCATTATAAACTCCGACGGATCTGAAGCCGAGCAATGCGGCAATGCCATCCGCTGCGTTTCTAAATATGTATACGATCATAAGCTAATTGATAAAACGGAGATTACCGTTGAAACACTTGGCGCAGGCGTACAAAAGGTCCAATTAAATGTACAAGATGGCAAAGTTCGGACTGTTCGCGTAGATATGGGTCAACCGATCCTGAAAGGCCTTCAAGTCCCAACTACGGTCGATGAAGCTAAAGTTATCAATTACCCGATTGAAGTTGACGGGAAAGAATTTCGTTTTACAGCTGTTTCGATGGGGAATCCGCACTGTGTCATTTATGTGGAGGATGCTGTGAATTTCGATCTTGCCACATGGGGGCCGAAGCTTGAAGTTCATCCGATGTTCCCGCGTAAAATCAATGTTGAATTCGTAACGGTGAAAAATCGTGCTTACACGGATATGCGCGTTTGGGAACGGGGAGCAGGTCCTACACTTGCTTGCGGAACTGGCGCTTGTGCAACGCTTGTATCCTCTGTGTTAAACGGTTTAACGGATCGCGAAGCGACGGTTTCGCTCAAAGGCGGAGAGTTGTTTATTGAATGGAATGAAGCGGATAACCATGTTTATATGACTGGACCTGCGGAAGAAGTGTTTACGGGCACGGTTTAAGTTAATTACATTTTTTAGTAGGTGGGGAATTTATCATGAAATTGGATCTTCGTACGGCGCTGCAGCGGGACATTTTGGTCGGTGACGGCGCTATGGGGACTTATTTATATCAGATGGGATTTCCTGTCGGCATTTCTTATGAAGAATTGAATTTGCTTAGACCGGAAACGGTTGCTGACGTGCACCGCCGTTATTTTGAGGCAGGTGCGCGTCTTATTGAAACGAATACATTCTCGGCTAATCGCGAAAAATTATCCAAGTACGGACTAGAAGGCGATGTTGAAGCCATTAACCGCGCAGGTGTTGAGCTAGCCAGAAAAGCGGTTGGCGACGAAGCATATGTCGTTGGGGCTATTGGATCTATTCGTGCGGGCAAGCGCAAAAACGTTCGTACGACGGATGTTGAGGAATCACTCCGCGAGCAGATTGGCATCTTACTGGATTCGCCTGTGGACGGGCTTTTGCTTGAGACTTTCTACGACTTGGAAGAGCTGCAGCTTGCGCTGCGCATCATTCGCAGCATGAGTGAGCTGCCTGTCATTTGTCAGTTCGCTAACGAAGGCACCGGCAGCACACAGGACGGCGTTCCGCTGCAAGAAGCGTTCCAACGGTTACGCAACGACGGGGCTGACGTCATCGGCTTCAACTGCCGCGTCGGCCCGAACGGGATTCTCCGTTCGATGGAGAAGTTAACTCCGATCGCTGGCATCCCGTTCTCCGCGTTCCCGAACGCGGGGCTGCCTGACTACGTCGACGGGCACTACACCTATGCGGCGACGCCTCAGTACTTCGCTGAGAGCGCGCTGCGCTTCGCCGACCTCGGCGCGCGCATCATCGGCGGCTGCTGCGGCACCACGCCGGAGCATATCGCCGCCGTCGCCAATGCGCTGCAAGGCTACGTCCCGGCAGCGCCTGGTACGATGGCCTCGGCGCGACCTGTGCGCGTGAGCGAGCCCGCTCCGGCGAAGCCTGCGCCGCCGGCAGGCAAACCTTCGCTGCTCGAAATCGTGAAGCAGCGCAAAACCGTCATTGTCGAGCTGGATCCCCCTCGGGATCTCGACATCGAGAAATTTATGCAGGGGTCGAAGGCCCTGCAGGATGCGCATGTCGACGCCATTACGATGGCCGACAATTCACTGGCCGTGACGCGCATGAGCAATCTGGCCCTCGGTTACCTCGTGCAGGAACGCTTAAGCGCGCGTCCGCTGATCCACATCGCGTGCCGTGACCGCAACATGATTGGGACACAGTCCCATCTGATGGGTCTTCACGCGCTGGGCATCGACCACGTGCTGGCCGTGACCGGCGATCCCGCCAAATTCGGCGATCTCCCTGGGTCTAGCTCCGTTTACGATCTGACCTCATTCGAGATTATTCGGATGATTAAGCAGCTTAATGAAGGCATTGCCTTCTCGGGTAAGCCGCTAAAGCAGAAGGCCAACTTCGTTGTAGGGGCTGCTTTTAATCCGAATGTGAAGCATCTGGACAAAGCGGTTCAGCGCTTGGAACGCAAAATTGAGGCAGGCGCCGATTACATCATGACGCAGCCCGTTTACGACGCCAAGCTGATTGAACAAATTTATGAAGCGACGAAGCATTTAAATATACCGATTTTCATAGGTATTGCTCCGCTGGCTAGCGGAGGGAACGCTGAATATCTGCACAATGAAGTTCCAGGTATTCGGTTGTCCGATGAAGTGAGAGAACGCATGAATGGACTCAAAGGTTCAGAAGGGCGGGCAATGGGCGTTGAGATTGCCAAAGAGCTGCTGGATGCAGCAATGCCTTTCTTTAATGGCATCTATCTGATGACCCCTTTTCTGGCCTATGAGATGTGCGTAGACCTGACCAAGTATGTATGGGAAAAGTCGAATCGGCATGATTTCCACTTGTACCCACTTTCAAAATGAATTAAAATAGGTTAATGGATGTGATAAGGATGATTTGCAGTATGACCGGATTCGGACAAGCGAATCGTTCTTTTGCGGGATACAACGTGTTTATCGATGTGAAATCGGTCAATCATAGGTATAGTGAAGTGTCGATTCGACTGCCGAAGGAATGGGCGGCTTTTGAAGACGCTTTGAAGAAAACGGTGCTGCAAGCGGTGAAGAGAGGACGGGTAGACGTCTTCGTCACGGCGGAACGTGAAACGGCTTCCCCGAAGAGCGTAACGGTTAACTTTGCTTTGGCAGATGCCTATTTACAGGCTGCGGAGCAGTTGAAGGAGCGTTATGGGTATGCCGAGCAGGTCGAGCTCAATGATTTATTGAAACTTCCGGATCTCATTCAGATGAAGGAGTCGCGTAAGGAACCTGATGAAGAGATTGAACAGGAATTATGCGCCTGCTTGCAGGAGGCCGTTGCCAGATTATCCGACATGCGGCTGCGGGAAGGAGCGTTTCTGGAGCAAGATATTCGTGAGCGCTTGGCGGAACTGAAGCGAATCCATGTGGAATTGGAAGCTTTGGCACCTCAGGTGGTTCAAGACTATGCGGCTAAGATGACGAACAGAATTCAGTCTCTTCTACAGGATCAGACGCCTGTGGATGAGCAGCGCTTAGCGACAGAAATTGCGATATTCGCAGATCGTTCGAATGTGGATGAGGAATTAACTCGACTGAAAAGTCATTTTGAGCAATGTGATCAATTGCTTACAGAGAAAGAGCCTGTTGGACGAAAGTTGGATTTCTTGATCCAAGAAATGAATCGAGAAGTGAACACGATCGGATCCAAGTCCAATCACTCGGAGCCTACGGCTAGAGTGATTACGATGAAAGCAGAGCTTGAGAAGATGCGCGAACAAATACAGAATATCGAGTGAAGCGGCATGGAGCTTCGCGAGGAGGAAGTCGTAATGGCTATCAAATTAATTAATATCGGGTTCGGCAACATCGTATCGGCGAACCGCATTATCTCGATCGTAAGTCCGGAATCGGCTCCGATCAAGAGGATCATTCAAGAAGCGCGTGATCGTCACATGCTAATTGACGCTACATATGGTAGAAGAACCCGTGCCGTTATTATCACTGACAGCGACCATGTGATTTTGTCGGCAGTACAACCAGAGACGGTAGCGCATAGACTTTCCAACAAGGACGATGATCATGACGAGTAATACGAATACCCTTGAGCGTGAGAGAGGCATTCTGATTGTTCTATCCGGTCCTTCCGGTGTCGGCAAGGGAACCGTTTGCGCCGCGCTGCGCAAGTGCTCACCGGATATCGTCTACTCGGTATCGGCCACAACCCGTTCTCCTAGACAAGGGGAAGTGGATGGTGTGAACTATTTCTTCAAAACACGGGAGCAATTTCAACAGATGATCGAAACGGATGAAGTGTTGGAATGGGCTGAATATGTAGGTAACTTCTACGGCACTCCGAGACGTTTTGTTGAGGAAACGCTGCGCTCCGGTCAAGATGTCATCTTGGAAATCGAAGTGCAGGGTGCTCTGCAAGTTAAACAAAAGTTTTCCGAAGGTGTTTTCATTTTCTTGCTGCCGCCTTCTCTAGATGAGCTTGAGAATCGCATTGTAACGCGTGGTACGGAGACGGATGAAGTCATTCGCAGCCGCATGTCGGTGGCTATAGACGAAATTCGCTTGATGGAGCACTATGACTATGCGATTGTGAATGACCATGTAGAAACGGCTTGTTCCAAAATACAAGCGATTCTCTTAGCAGAACATTGCAAAAAAGATCGGATGTATCCAAAAATCGTACAATGGATGGATGAGGTGAATTGAATGCTATACCCTTCAATTGATAAACTGCTTGATATCGTGGATAGCAAGTATTCACTGGTTGTAGCTGCTTCCAAAAGAGCAAGATCCTTGCGTGATGGCGCTAAATCAAATTTGAAAGGCCAAAAGGCCCACAAACATGTTGGTGTTGCGTTAGAAGAGCTATATGGTAACTACATCGGTTATGAAAAAATTGAGACGACAGAGACTGAGAAATATCAGAAGAAATAAATTGGTTTACCCAACAACCCTAGTGGTTGTTATTTTTTTCTCAAATTGTGCGTAGAAAGGGGATACCTATGAGTGTACTGCATGGTAAAACGATTGTGCTCGGCGTATGCGGAGGCATTGCCGCTTATAAGGCTGCTGCTTTAACGAGTAAATTGACACAAGCTGGTGCAATTGTGCGTGTTATTATGACCAAATCAGCTGTTGAATTCGTAGCGCCGTTAACGTTTCAAACGCTGTCACGTCATCATGTTTTTGTGGATACCTTTGATGAGAAAGACCCTTCGGTTGTATCGCATATCAACTTGGCGGATAGTGCTGACCTCGTGCTTGTTGCGCCTGCAACGGCGAATATGATTGGCAAGCTAGCGCTTGGTCTTGGCGATGATATGCTCAGTACGACGCTGCTTGCAACCATGGCACCGATATGGGTAGCGCCTGCAATGAACGTGCATATGTATGCGAATCCAGCTGTACAGCATAATATGCAGACCTTGCTAAGCCGTGGAGTGCGGTTTATTGAACCGGGAGAAGGGCAATTAGCTTGCGGTTACGTTGGAAAAGGACGGCTTGCTGAACCTGAGGAGATTCTTGCTGCGGTTGAGCAGTATTTTAAGGGGGAGCCAAGGCGCTTAGAAGGACAACGTGTCCTTGTGACTGCCGGTGGCACCGTTGAACGTATTGATCCGGTACGGTACATTACGAATGACTCCTCCGGCAAAATGGGCTACGCTATCGCTGAAGAAGCGGTGCGTATGGGAGCCAAGGTGACGTTGATATCAGGACCATCCGCTTTATCCGCGCCTGATGGCGTTCAGCTTATCAATGTTCAGTCTGCTTTGGATATGAGAGAGGCCGTGCTAGCTCATTTGGATGAGAGTAACCTCATTGTTAAGGCCGCTGCGGTTGCCGATTACCGCCCAACGGTTATTTCAGAGCAAAAGATCAAAAAGAAGTCGGAATCGCTAACGCTAGAGCTGGTTAAAAATCCGGATATTTTACAGGAAATCGGTATGCTCAAAAAGCATCAGTTCATCATCGGGTTTGCTGCGGAGACGGAACGTTTAGACGAGCATGCGATGGACAAGCTGAACCGTAAAAACTGTGATCTCATCGTTGGTAATGATGTATCACAGGAGGGTGCGGGCTTTAGCGGAGATACGAACGTGGTCCGGTTCTATGATCGTAATGGGCTTGTAGAGGCCCTTCCTATACAAAGTAAGAAAGATGTGGCACGTAGACTGCTCGAGCTTGCGGCGGATCGTATGCATACCGCAGCGGGGGAATCCTGATGTACGCCAAAGTCATTGTCGATGTCCCAGCGAAACAAACGAACCGGGCATTCGACTATGAAGTACCCGCATCACTGAGCAAATGGGTTGAAGTGGGCAGTCGCGTTGGCGTACCTTTCGGCCCTCGGGTGCTGCAAGGCTTTGTCGTCGAACTGCTTGAGGAAACGCAGGTGGATGTGACTCGCATTAAGCCGATTCAGAACGTCCTGGACTTGGTTCCTCCGCTCACGGAGGAACTTGTGAGTCTGGGGAGGTGGGTCAGCCGCATGTACTTGTGCCATGAAGTTACGGCACTTCAGGCGATGCTGCCCGCTGCGCTTAAAGCGAAATATGAACGTGCGATTGGGGTCGGGGAGGAGTCTGGCGAGCAATCGCTGCTGGACATGTCGGATCTCCAAGAGATTGTTAGTTTCGTTAAGTCCAAAGGTTCAGTCTCGATGGATGCTTTGATGGAGCGTTTTGCAACTGACGGCGCCCTCATTAAACAACTGCTGAGCGCAGGTATCCTAACGGAAGTACAAGTGGTCAAAGACCGAATGAACACCAAGAAGGCATTGACCGTTTTCCCTCCAGTTGGAGGCAGTGGATTGGAAGAGGCTTTGGCCGAGCTTCCTGCCAGAGCTAACAAACAGCAGGATGTGCTGCGATATTTGATGGAGCATCCACACGCGATTCGGCTTACGGAGCTGATGGAAACGGTGGAGGTCGGCGCAAGCACGGTCAAAAGCTTGGCGGATCGCGGGTGGATTGAGCTGCGTGAGGTCGAAGTGATGCGCGACCCCTATGCGGGTCGTGCTTTCACGCGGACGAAGCCGCTTCCTTTAACGGAAGAACAGAGCAGTGTCTTTGCGGAAATTAGGGATGCTGTAGCGGAGGAACGGAATGAGGTATTTCTGCTGCATGGGGTTACGGGCAGCGGTAAAACCGAAGTCTATTTACAATCCATTCAGCAGTGCTTGGATATGGATAAAGAAGCGATTGTGCTCGTTCCTGAAATTTCACTGACGCCGCAGATGGTAGAAAGATTTAAAGGGCGGTTTGGCGATTTGGTCGCCGTCCTACACAGCCGGTTATCGAATGGTGAACGGTACGACGAATGGCGCAAAATTATGCGTAAGCAAGTGAAGGTTGTAATCGGCGCTCGTTCGGCGATTTTTGCTCCTTTTACGAGAATTGGCCTTATTATCATTGATGAAGAGCACGAATCTTCCTATAAGCAAGAGGAGAGCCCCAAATATCACACCCGTGATGTGGCGGTTCAAAGAGCGAAGCAGCAAAACGCCGTCGTTGTACTCGGTTCCGCAACTCCTTCTCTTGAAAGTATCGAGAAAACAAGGCGACGCCGCGACAGGGATAAACCTCCCTTTCGGTTGTTGACGATGCGGGAACGCGTGGCCAGCCGACCGATGCCCCCAGTAGCTATTGTTGATATGCGTGAGGAGCTGAAAAACGGAAATCGTTCTATGTTCAGCCGTTCCTTGTATAAAGCGATCGAAGATCGGTTACAAAAGAAAGAACAGATTGTTTTACTGCTGAATCGGCGTGGGTATGCGACGTTCGTTATGTGCCGTACATGCGGTTTCGTCTCGCAATGTCCGCATTGTGATATTTCACTAACCTATCATCAAAGCTCGCGCATGCTGCGTTGTCATTATTGCGGCTATGCGGAGCGTGAGGTTACGCAGTGTCCTAGCTGTCAGTCGGAGCATATTCGTCATTTTGGAACAGGAACACAGCGTGTTGAAGAGGAGCTTAGTAAGATTTTCCCCGGGATTCGGGTCATCCGCATGGATGTAGATACCACGACGGAGAAAGGTTCACATGAAAAATGGCTGACGATGTTTCGCGAGAAGCAGGCGGATGTGCTGCTTGGCACGCAGATGGTAGCCAAAGGGCTGGATTTTCCTGACGTGACCTTAGTGGGGGTTATTGCAGCGGATACGGTACTTAATCTGCCGGATTTCCGTTCAGCGGAGCGGACTTTTCAGTTATTAACACAGGTTGCAGGCCGGGCGGGTCGTCATGAAAAGCAAGGAGAAGTGTTCGTCCAGACATACACACCTGAACATTACAGTGTGCAATATGCAAGCAGGCACGATTATATCGCTTTTGCGAACCATGAGCTTGATATACGTGCAAATTTAGGCTATCCGCCTTATCAACGTTTGATTCTGGTCACTTTTTCGCATGAGCAAGTCCCGCTCTTGGTACGTTCTGCGGAGGCTTTTGTAACGAGACTGAAAGAGATTGCTCTTCCGTATCGGGCCCAACAGGTTGATTTGTTTACGAACACGTTGTCCACGGATCAATCTTTTCAAATGGATGTGTTAGGACCTGTTGCATCGCCGATTTCGCGAATCAAAGATAGATATCGATTCCAATGCGTGGTAAAATATCGGGGGGAAGATCAGGCTGCAGAGATCGTTGCTAAAGCAGTAGCTTGGTTTGAAGAGCGCTCAGCGAAAGAAAAGCTGCTGATTAGCGTGGATGTTGACCCGCAATATTTGATGTAATGAACCCCAAATAGAGAAGACTTCAAAGGTAGGTGCACATTATGGCTATTCGTATTATTGTTAAAGATCCAGATCCAGTGCTGCGTGAGAAAGCCATCACGGTTACGAAATTTAATTCCAATCTGCATAAACTTCTTAATGATATGGCAGACACGATGTATGAAGCTGAGGGCGTAGGCCTTGCTGCCCCGCAAATCGGTATTCTTAAACGCGTTATCGTCATGGATTGCGGAGAAGAACACGGTGGATTGATTGAAATGGTCAATCCTGAGGTTGTCACTTCAAGTGGTGAACAAATGGGGCCGGAAGGCTGCTTAAGTATTCCCGGACTTCGCGGCGATGTACTTCGGCCGCTCCATGTTACGGCCAAAGGCCAAGATCGTCATGGGAATCCGATTGAAGTGACGGGTACGGATTTGCTGGCTCGCTGCATTTTCCATGAAATTGATCACTTGAACGGTGTTCTGTTTACGGATCTTGCAACCAAAACGTATACGGCTGAAGAAGAGGAAGATTCCGAGTGAACATTATTTTCATGGGCACGCCTGATTTCGCAGTACCCTCTTTGCGTCTTCTCTTGGAGGAAGGCTATAACGTGACGACGGTTGTCACACAGCCGGATCGGCCGAAAGGACGCAAGCGCGTCCTGACGCCGCCACCGGTTAAGGTGGAAGCAGAAAAGCATGGGATTCCGGTCCTTCAGCCGGAGAAATTGCGTCAAGCGGATTCGGTTGAGCTTTTGAGACAATTAAAACCGGATTTGATTGTGACAGCCGCTTACGGACAGATCTTGCCCAAAGCGGTTTTGGACCTGCCGCAGTACGGGTGTATTAACATCCATGCTTCGCTACTGCCCAAATATCGAGGCGGAGCGCCGATTCATCACGCTGTGCTTCGGGGGGAAGCCGTAACTGGCGTTACGATTATGTACATGGCCGTAGGTCTTGATACCGGCGATATGATTTCAAAGGTGGAGCTTCCGATTGAAGATACGGATACGACGGGCTCATTATTTGAAAAGCTAAGCATAGCCGGTGCTGATCTGCTTAAGCGTACACTGCCTGATTTACTGGCAGGACGTATCCAGGCTGTCGCTCAAAATGAGGCAGATGCCATTTATTCTCCGAATATCCGCAGGGAGGACGAATTGATCGATTGGTCGCGTTCTGCCGCCCAGCTTTGGAATCAAGTACGCGGCTTAAACCCTTTCCCCGGCGCTTACACGCTCTGGAACGGGGAAGTTATGAAAGTGTGGGCGAGCGCGAATCCGAAAAGTTCTTCGGAGCCAAGAAGCCGAAGCTTCTCTGGAATCAGCGGAGATGCACCTGTTCCTGGAACTGTACTTGGCAGTAGTGAGCAGGGCATTGAAGTGATGACGGGTGAAGGTACGCTGTGGCTGACTGAGATCCAACCTTCAGGCAAAAAGGCGATGCCCGTGTCAGAGTTCGTACGAGGTGTGCAAATCCCAGCTGGTACGGTATTCGGACACAGTAACTAAAGCAACTAAAAAATGAGGTATTCGATTTGTCAACGCAAAAACCAAATCGTCCGCAATACGGACTTATGAAATCGCAGGGGGCCGGCAAGCCCTTTGCTCCAAAATCATCCTCAGGCGCTGCGAAGAGCAGCGCTGTTAAGCATTCTGCCCGTGATGCGGCGCTGGATGTGTTGATTCGAGTTGAAGAAAATCAATCGTACAGCAATTTGCTGCTGAACCAGGTATTGCAAAAGCATGCTCTTGAACGGGCGGATGCGGGACTGGCGACGGAGCTTGTTTATGGGACCATCGGACGGAAAAATACGATCGATTTCTTCTTGGAGCGTTTCGTCAGCAAGGGGCTCGCGAAGCTCGAGCCCTGGGTGAGATGCTTGCTGCGGCTGAGCTTCTATCAGCTGCATTATTTGGACCGCATCCCTGACCATGCGGTCGTGAGCGAAGCGGTCAATATCGCGAAGCGCCGAGGCCATCAAGGCATCTCGGGCATGGTCAACGGCGTGCTCCGCGCGGTGATCCGCAGCAAAGCCGAGCTCACGCTGCCGGCTGCGCTCGGCGACGTGAAGCGCATCGCGCTGAGCCATTCCCATCCGGAATGGCTCGTGCGCCGGTGGATCCGTCAGCTGGGTGCCGAGCTGACGGAACAGATCTGTGCGGCGAACAATGAGCCGCCGCACGTCAGCATTCGCGCGAACGCGAGGCGCCGCAGTCGCTTGGAGCTGCTGGAGCAGCTCCAAGGCAGCGGCCTCAGCGCGGAATCGTCAGAGCTGTCCCCGGCCGGCATCCTCGTGCAGGGGGCCGGGAACATGGCATTAGTCCCCGGCTTCCAGCATGGGGACTTCTCGATTCAAGACGAGAGCTCGATGCTCGTCGCCGAGGCTCTGGATCCGCGTCCAGGCATGACGGTGCTGGACTGCTGCGCCGCCCCTGGCGGCAAGACCGCGCATATCGCCGAGATGATGGACGATGTGGGCAAGATCTGGGCTTGTGATCTGCATGAGCACAAGCAGAAGCTGATCGCAGATCAAGCGGAGCGTCTGGGACTGACGTCGATCCAGACGCTGGTGATGGATGCTGCGAAGCTGGACGAACATTTTGCGGCGGAGTCATTTGACCGCATCCTGCTCGATGCGCCCTGCTCGGGCCTTGGGGTCATTCGCCGCAAGCCTGACCTTAAGTGGGCGAAGCAGGAGGCGGAGATTGACGCGATTAGCGAATTGCAGCATGCTATTCTGAGCAAAGTGCATAGGCTGCTCAAGCCGGGCGGCGTGCTGGTCTACAGCACGTGCACGATTGAGCATGCAGAGAACGCGGGCATGGTTGAGCGCTTCCTCACCGAGCATAGCGAGTTTGAGCTAGCACCGCTGCCGGCGGATGTTTTCGCAAGCATTGACCCTGCGGCTGCCGCAGCCGGTATGGTGCAAATCCTGCCGCAGCAGTTTCATTCCGACGGTTTCTTCATCGCACGGCTGCGCAAACGTGTATAGCTTGTCAGCCGTAGGCTAAGCAACGGTTCTTCTTGCTTTAACTGTATTTACTACAGTTAATTTCGAGGGAACCGGGAAATTAAGCTGATTTCATCTAATCAACTGCACTTTTTGCAGGTAATGCTCGGGTAGTCTGGGTTGGTGTTGACGGTTACTCGGCCACGCAAATGCCTATCGACCGCTGCTGCTAACCACGGGGACGTGTGTTCGTTCTCGCTTTGTGATAAAATAACATACGATTAGCAAAAAAATAGACGAAATAACAACAGGTTGTGATAAATGTGACTAGTAAAGTCAGTGAGAATGTGAAACCATTTGTGTATGATTTAAATTGGGATGAGTGGCAGAGCTGGGTGAAAGAGAACGGCGAGTCCTCGTTTCGTGCTGGACAAATTTTTGACTGGCTGTATATAAAGCGGGTATTCAGCTTCGATGAGATGTCGAACTTGCCGAAGACGCTGCGGGACAAACTGAAGGATCAGTTTGAGTTCGTTACGTTGACAGAGATTGCCAAGTATCAGTCGCAGGACGGTACGGTCAAGTTTTTATTTGAATTGGAAGACAAGAATGCCATTGAAACAGTTGTCATGAAGCACAACTACGGCAACAGTATTTGCGTAACAACGCAGGTAGGATGCCGGGTAGGGTGTACGTTTTGTGCATCTACGTTGGGCGGTTTGAAGCGGGATTTGAGACCAGGTGAGATTGTGGCCCAAGTTGTTAAAGCCCAGAAATTGCTGGATGAGTCAGAGGAGCGAATCTCTTCCATCGTCATTATGGGTATTGGCGAGCCTTTTGAAAATTATGAAGCGACAATGAATTTCCTTCGTGTCATGATTCACCCGAAAGGTCTGAACATTGGACAACGTCATATCACAGTATCGACGAGTGGGATTGTGCCGAACATTTATAAGTTCGCTGATGAGAATTTACAAGTGAATTTGGCGATTTCGATTCATGCTCCGAACGATAAGCTTCGTTCTAAGCTAATGCCGGTCAATCGGAGATTTCCTTTCGTTGACTTAATCGAAGCTTGTAAGTATTACATTGCCAAAACCGGCAGACGAATTACGTTTGAATATGCCCTTATGGGGGAAGTGAATGACCAGCCTGAACATGCAGAGGAACTAGCGCAAGTGCTGAAGGATATGCCGCTTAGCCACGTGAATCTGATTCCTGTGAATTTCGTGGCCGAACGGGATTTCAAACGTACGCCTAGGGATGATATTTTCACCTTCCAGCGTATTCTTGAGAAGGGCAAAATTAATGCCACCATACGTCGTGAACAAGGTAGTGACATTGCTGCTGCCTGTGGACAATTGCGCGCGAAGCATATGGAGAACAAGTAATGAGGTGAAATCCGGATGAAGATGGTAAGCCGTACCGATATTGGCAAAGTCCGTTTAGTGAATGAGGACCAAGCCGCCATCCATCATGATCTCAATGGCCTATCTTTGGCTATTGTGGCTGATGGCATGGGGGGACATCAAGCTGGTGATATCGCCAGCCAAATGGCCATCGAAATGATTGCAGATCAGCTGCAATCGATCCATTGGGGAATGTCTGTGGAAGCTTGTAAGCAAGTGCTGAAGGAAGCCATTGAAAAGGCGAATGAGAAAATTTATGAATTCGCCTCAGGGCAAGAAAGTTATCATGGTATGGGCACGACGGTTGTTGCCATTATTGCTTCGCAAGAGCTTCTTATTATTGGACATATCGGTGACAGTCGCGCTTACAAGATCACCGATGAATCGATCACACAACTAACGGAAGATCATTCTTTGGTGTATGAGCTTGTCAAGAACGGGCAGATTACCATCGAAGAAGCCGATCATCACCCTAGACGTAACTGGATTACTCGCGCACTCGGCACAGAGCCGGGCGTAGAGGTGGATCTCTATGAGTACGCGTGGCGTCCGGGTGATATCGTTCTGATCTGTACGGATGGTTTAAGCGGATTGGTGGATTCCGGCGACATTTTACGAATTGTCAAATCACATGAACGTATGGAAGATGCAGCGGAACAGTTGATTCAAAGCGCGCTTGATGAAGGTGGAGACGATAATGTGACGGTCGTTTTACTTGCGCACGATCATGATTCGGACGAAAAAAGGGGTGATGGGAATTGATCGGTAGAAAGCTTGGAGGCCGCTATGAAATCTTAGATCGCATTGGCGGAGGCGGCATGGCTTTAGTCTACAAAGGGCATGATCTATTATTAAATCGTAAAGTGGCTGTGAAAGTACTGCGCCAGCAGTATGTGCACGATGAAGAATTCATTCGTCGTTTCCGTAGAGAAGCTCAAGCAGCCGCTTCACTTTCTCATCCTAATATCGTCAGTATTTATGACGTCGGACAAGAAGAAGACGTGCATTATATTGTGATGGAATACATAGAAGGCACGACTTTGAATGATGTTATCAAAGAGAGAGCACCGCTGCAGGTCGAAGATGCGGTTCACTACGCGAGTCAAATTGCAGATGCCCTCGATCACGCCCACCACAATGAAATCATTCATCGGGATATCAAACCTCACAATATTTTGATCGGTAAAAACGGCCGTGTCAAAGTGACGGATTTCGGTATCGCACGGGCTGCCACGTCTTCCACCATAACGCAAACCGGATCGGTTGTCGGTTCTGTGCACTATTTCTCACCGGAACATGCCAAAGGGACGAATACAGGGGAGAAATCCGATTTGTATTCCCTAGGTATCGTGATGTATCAAATGCTGACAGCTCGGCTGCCTTTTCTCGGTGAGAGCCCGATTTCAGTGGCTTTGAAGCATTTGCAGGAAGATGTGGAAGAACCGCGTAAGGTGAACCCTCTCATTCCGCAAAGCGTGGAAAACATTATTTTGAGAGCCATGCGCAAAAAGCCTGAAGAACGCTACCAGTCTGCGAAGCTAATGATGGCAGATCTCGATACCTGTTTGAATCCGGATCGCCGGAATGAAGCGAAGGTAGCTTTCTGGGATGCGGATGGGATGGACGAAGAGCGTACCCTTGTGATGCCTGCGATTCGCGCAGACCAACTCGGACAGTTCGAAGATGATGATGAGCCCGAGAAACCTGCCTGGCGGGAAGAGCCTGCTCCTTCTAAAGGGAAAGGGTGGATTAAGCCGCTCATTTGGATTGTCGTTTTGTTAATGGTGCTCGGCGCTATGTGGTATATGGTCGGGTACGTGAAAGGGATGTTTGCCATTGAAACCGTCGAGGTTCCCAATGTGGCAGGCAAACCGTTGATTCAAGCTCAAGCTGAATTGACGGCGGTTAAACTCAGCTCCACGGTTGAATATGATTTGGACAGCAAGCTTGCTAAAGACATTGTCATTCGTCAAGATCCTACGGGGATGAGAATGAATTTGGGCACCAAAGTGACGCTGTATGTTAGTAAGGGTATGCCCAAAATCAAGATGGATAATTATGCAGGGCAACCATTTAAGGATGTTAAGCTGAAGCTGCAAGCCCTCGGCATCAAGGATGATCAGATTACGATTACACAAGAGACGACTGATGGTGCTCCAGATATGATTTTGAAGCAATCCCCTTTGGCTGGCGAAGAGTTTGAGCTTGACAAAGCGGTAATTGCTTTTACCGTAAGCAAAGCCAAGGAAACGTTCAAAATGCCGGATCTCGTCGGAATGACGGAAGCAGAAGCTAAGGCCCAACTCACAAAGCTGAATCTTAAGCTCCCTGTGAATGGCATTACCCGTGAGAAAAGCTACAAAGTCGCGAAAGGGAAGGTTGTCAAACAGTTTCCTTTTGAAAAAAACCAGGATGTATCCGTTGGCTCTGAGATTTCTTTGATCATTAGCGACGGATTGCCGGAGGATGCCGGACAGCTTGCGGTAAGTATTGCTGTTAAGCCGACGACGGAAGGCAAAGATTCTGAGTTCAAAATTGTCGTAAGTGATGCCCAGTATGAGAACTTTGAATACAAAACAGAAAAAGTATCGAAGCCTCAGAATATGGATGTCAAAGTCATTGTTTCTCCAGATAAGAAAGCTGTCATCTTGATTAAAGAAGGAGATAACTTGGTCAACTCCATTACTCGCACATATCAAGACTACTTGGATCAAAAAAATGGAAAGACAGTATCACCTAGTCCTTCCACGTCACCATCGCCATCGCCTAAACAGCAAAGCAATGGACCGGCTATTCCGGTTGGCGGCACTGGAAATGGGCAAACAGGCGGCACTGTCTCTAAACCACCTGCTGGAGGCACACCTTAATGCCGCAAGGATATATCGTAAAAGCGCTGAGCGGCTATTATTACGTATTGCCTGAGGAGGCCGATCTCCGTGAAGCCAAGACGGTTACTTGCCGCGGAAGAGGCGTTTTCAAAAACAGAAACATAACCCCCCTTGTAGGAGATCGCGTTATGTACGCGGAAACGGAGAATGGGGAAGGGACCGTTACTGAAATCCTTCCCCGCACTTCGGAGCTCATACGACCTCCAATCGCCAATGTAAACGTGGTTGTGCTCGTTTTTTCGGTGACAGAGCCTGTTCTCAATTTGCAGTTGTTAGATAAATTTCTGGTCCATATCGAAAATACGGGCATTGATGTTTTGTTATGTTTCACGAAAAGTGATTTATTGACGAAAGATGATGAGTCGTCCGTTCCCAAAGAAATGACGGTTGCCGAGCTGGAGCGGATTACGAAGCTCTATGAGGGAATCGGTTATACGGTAGTGAAGACGAGTTCTAAGCTGCAAGAAGGCGTGGAAGCGATTCTGCATCATTTGGACGGAGCCGTCAGTGTTTTTGCTGGACAATCCGGTGTGGGTAAGTCTTCTCTGCTTAACGCAATGATTAGTGGTCTTAATCTGGAGACGAATGCCATTTCTCAGCGATTAGGCAGAGGAAAGCATACCACACGTCATGTTGAGCTGCTGCCACTCACGAATGGTGGCCTTGTAGCCGATACGCCGGGATTCAGCCAGTTAGACTTTATGGAAGTCGAAGCAGAGGGTCTCAGCAGCTGCTTTAAGGAGTTTGCCGCGATAGCGGAGGGCTGCAGGTTCAGAGGCTGTTTGCACCTGCATGAGCCGGATTGCAAGGTTCGTGATGCGGTAGCCGAGGGAGTTATTGCAGCTTCTCGGTTTGATCATTACTTGTTGTTTTTAACTGAAATCAAGGATCGGAAGAGGAGGTATTAGGACGGATGGTATACGTAGCACCTTCTATTTTATCAGCCAATTTCGCTAAACTTGGGGAAGAGATTAAGGAAGCGGAGCTTGGCGGAGCCGACTGGATCCATGTGGATGTCATGGACGGCCATTTCGTGCCAAATATCACAATTGGTCCACTTGTAGTTGAAGCGATACGCCCAATGACCAAGCTGCCGCTTGATGTTCATTTGATGATTGAGCAGCCAGATCGCTATATACCTGATTTTGTCAAAGCGGGTGCCGATTTGATATCCGTCCATGTGGAGGCATGTACGCATCTGCATCGGACACTTCATCTTATTAAGCAAAGCGGGATTAAAGCGGGGGTTGTGCTGAATCCTGCAACCCCGATTTCGCTGATCGAGCATGTACTCGATGAACAGCTGGATCTTGTGCTTATTATGACGGTCAATCCTGGATTCGGTGGACAGGCTTTCATTCCTGGCATGCTGAGCAAAATTCGCACGCTTCGTGAGCAAGCGAATGCTAAGGGATTGAAGGGGCTTCATATTGAAGTGGACGGCGGTATTAACCAGGTGACGGCTCGCCAGGTGGTGGAAGCTGGAGCCGATGTGTTGGTTGCTGGCAATGCTGTGTTTGGGCAGTCCGATCGTGCCGAGGCTATCAGGCGAATTCGCGGGTAGAGGGGGAACGAAGGACAATGAGATTTCTCTGGTTATTGATGTATAGTTTGCTTTGCGCAATCCTATTGGCGTGTTTTTCAAATATACATGATGTCTCGAAGTATATATTCTCGCTTGGCGCCCTGTATGTAGGGATGCGATTCTTTCGTCGGTTTGAGCAAATTGGGTTTCGCATTTGGTTCATCGTTATTTCTGTTCTCTTCTATTTTATTTTCAGTTTAATTTATGCGCTTTACACGCAGCTGGGCATAACTGCACCATAGCCGCATACATATAGTTACAAGAGTGAAGCGCTCTTGTAGCTTTTTTTGTTTTCTGGAAGCGAGCGAATTGTGGGAGAAAGTAAAAATAGAAGGCACTTTTTTACGGTCCGGGCATATACTGTTGTAACGATGCTAAGGAGCAGTCATGCAACTTGTGAAAGCATATGCTTACGACGTAAGTTTCTTCTGAAAACTTGAAGTCTGTGCTCATGGAGTCAGTTTTCTGCCTTCCTCTAAGCGCGGTCGCTCATCTTCGTAAGACCTCGGTAGAGGTTTATCTCACGAAAACTCTAAGCGAATGCTCATGAAGTCAGTTTTCTGACGAAAACTCTAAGGAGGGGTAGAGAATGAAGTTCTACACAATCAAACTACCAAGATTTTTGGGTGGATTCGTGAAAGCCGTA
Organism: Paenibacillus sp. V4I3; assembly: GCF_030817215.1. Lineage (GTDB taxonomy): Bacteria > Bacillota > Bacilli > Paenibacillales > NBRC-103111 > Paenibacillus_E. The sequence continues at coordinate 5,599,075 of NZ_JAUSZA010000001.1, read as the reverse complement.
CTTAATACGTTTAGTAAAAACTAGGCCAACACAATACTTACCCCATTCCCCCAGAAATGCAAAAAAAGCACCGATAAGGTGCTTTTTGTCTTTCACATAAGAAAGTGTAAGTATGCGCAGCTACAAATTAAACGCGAGCCACTTTTCCGGATTTCAACGCACGAGTACTTACGTAAACCCGTTTTGGTTTGCCATCAACGAGGATGCGAACCTTTTGAACGTTAACTCCCCAAGTACGCTTGTTTTTATTGTTAGCGTGGGACACGTGATTTCCTGAAGAAGGACTTTTACCTGTAATGAAACATTTGCGGGACATGTTTGACACCTCCTTGGGCAGTATACAAAGCAGCCTGGGTGGCAAGCCTAAGCTTGACATGACAGCTTTCCATAATTTTAGACATTGTTTGGTTTGTTGCGATTCATAATATAACCAGCAAAAACACACTTAAATATAATAGCATAGCAAAAGGAGCCTAGTCAACGAATTACCTGCACTTTTGCCGTTTATTTATTCAGTATGTTATAGTACAATGAAGATTAGCCCACATTCCAAGTACATAGTAATTGACTTATTAAGTCGAATTTGCTAAAGCAAGTAGGAAAGGGAATGCTTACAAAGTTAGTCTTGCTAAAGCGAAACTTGAAGGAGTTGTTAGATAATGCCAATTGAACTCACAACCGAGTACGGAAAAGTGTATATTACCAATGAAGTGATTTCAACACTGGCGGGATCCGCTGCGTTAGATTGTTATGGACTTGTTGGCATGGCGACGAGAAAGCAACTGAAAGACGGAATAGCTGAATTGCTAGGCCGGGACAATTTAAGCCGCGGCGTCGAAGTCCGCCATGAAAACGGGCGACTCGAAATTGATCTTTATATTATTGTCAGCTATGGAACGAAAATATCCGTAGTCGCAGGTAATGTCCAAACGAAAGTCAAATATATTTTGAATGACGTTGTAGGGCTTCATGTAGACGATGTGAATATCTTTGTTCAAGGCGTTCGTGTAGCCAAGTAAAAGCCCGATAACCAGGAAGGGGAATCACTTTGAGTAAGCGCTTTATTTCAATAAATGGAAATGACTTCACAGCCATGGTCTTGGCGGGTGCGGATAACCTTCGCAGAAATGTAGATAAGGTTAATGGATTGAACGTTTTTCCTGTACCCGACGGAGATACCGGCACCAACATGAATTTGACACTCACTGCGGGTTGTGAGGAACTTAAAAAGAAGCCATCCTCCCATATTGGGAAAGCAGCTGATGCATTGTCGAAAGGGTTACTGATGGGCGCAAGAGGCAACTCAGGGGTTATTCTGTCACAGCTGTTTCGCGGATTCGCGAAACATGTGCATGATCTTGAGCATGTAAATGTACAGCAATTCGCGGGCGCTCTGCAGCAAGGTGTAGAGACAGCTTACAAAGCTGTTGTGAAGCCGGTGGAAGGAACGATTTTGACGGTATCGAAAGAAGCAGCTAAGCATGCTACACAGTATCGGCGTGGAAGTGACCTGCTTGATCTCATGCAGGAGGTTCTGGGCAAAGCGAAGGAAGCCCTCGCTAGAACGCCTGAGCAGCTTGCTGTGCTCAAACAGGTCGGTGTGGTAGATGCAGGCGGACAAGGGCTTGTATGTGTTTATGAAGGCTTTGTAGCGGCGTTAAGCGGCGGTCTGGTTCAAGTGAACGATGACTATGCTACGATGGATACAACACTTGGTGCGGTTTCACTCGTTCCCGGCATGAACCTAGCGAAGGAAGTGCACGCACATCTTCCCGCACAGGCATATTTGGCTACGGAAGACATCGAATTCGGATATTGTACGGAATTTATGCTGACGATTGCTCCAGGCAAGATCAAAGGACTAGTTTTCGATGAAGGCACGTTCCGTGATCAACTGAGCAAGTTGGGGGATTCGCTGCTGGTTGTAGCCGATGACGAGTTGGTGAAGGTTCATATTCACGCCGAATACCCGGGGGAAGTAATGAACCAAGCCATGAATTACGGTGCTCTGAGCCGTATCAAAATTGAAAATATGCGCGATCAGCATTCATATATATTGGAAGATATGACCGAAGGGTACGAAGCTTCTGTTTCTACTACGGCCATAGCTGTACCGCCAAGCAAGGCATATGGTTTCGTTGCGGTTGCTCTAGGTGATGGCATTACCGATATTTTGTCTAGTGTAGGCGTCGATGTCGTTCTGTCCGGTGGACAGACGATGAACCCAAGCACCGAGGATATTGTGAATGCGGTTAACAGCATTGATGCAGACACCATTTATGTGCTGCCCAACAATTCCAACATTATTTTGGCTGCGCAGCAAGCTATTGAACTGGTAGACAATAAAACGCTAATTGTGATCCCATCTAAATCGATTCCGCAAGGTCTTGCTGCCATTCTGGCGTTCCAAGAGAAGGCGGATGCCAAAACAAATACGGAAGCCATGAGTGAATCACTTCGACGTGTAAAATCGGGCCAAGTTACTTACGCTGTGCGCGATACGAACATGGACGGTATTGACATCAAACAGGGCCATTTTATTGGCATCCAAGATGGGCGCATTGTATCTTCAGAGCCGAGTCTCCTGGATGCTTGTAAGAAGCTGCTGGAGGAAATGATTGAAGAAAGCAGCGAAATTGTCACTATCCTCACCGGAGAAGATGCCGTCGATGCAGAGACGAAGGAGCTAGAGGCGTTCATTCAAGCGGCGTATCCCGAAATAGAAATTGAGCTTCATCCTGGCGGACAGCCTTTGTATGCGTACCTGTTTTCCGTCGAGTAAAAGAATACCATTAGCAGTGGAGTAAATTCGTTGAATGGAGTGAGCCCTGTTGACAAACATTCGTATCGTAACGGACAGCACGGCCGACATACCTTTGGCACTCAGACAAGAACTTAATATCGAGATGGTGCCTCTCAAGATTCATTTTGGAGATGAAGAATATTTAGATACGGTGACGCTGCAGTCTGAGGAATTTTATCCGAAGCTGACCTCGTCACCTCACTTTCCCCGTACGTCACAGCCGTCTCCTGCGGAGTTTTTGGACTTGTATCAGAGACTGCTTGAAGAGCCCAATACGGAGGTTATCTCCATTCATTTGGCATCTGTGTTGAGCGGAACATACCAGTCAGCGCTGTTGGCTACCACGATGCTGGAGGACTCGCCGGGCAAGGTTCGTGTGTTCGATTCCTGCTCGGCTTCCTATGGGATTGGCGCTCTTGCTGTAGCTGCTGCCCGAGCAGCTAAGGCGGGGCAAAGTGTCGAAGAGATTTTAGAGCTTGTACGAACGATGAGAGAGAACTTTTACATATACTTCCTCGTAGATACGCTAGAATTTCTACAAAAAGGTGGAAGAATCGGCAAAGCATCCGCGCTTTTCGGATCTTTGCTAAACATAAAGCCCATTCTTTCTCTGGATCGAGCGGGCGAAGTAGCTGCGATTGATAAGGTTCGCGGTCACAAAAAAGCGGTTGCGCGAATCCTAGAGCTGTTGGCGGCGGATGTATCGGGTAAGACAATCCGCAGTTTACACATTGCTCATGCAAACAATTTGGAAGGTGCGGAGCAGCTGCGTGCGGCCATCATGCAGCAATTTGTTGTGGAGCATGTGGACTACATTACACTGGGACCTGTTATTGGCGCACACGCTGGACCAGGTACCATCGCAGCGTTCGTTAGTACGGTGTAAGATATGGATTTGAATCAATTCGAAGTACGCGAAGTCCATGGAGTGGGCGCTCAGAAGGCACTTGAGCTGAACTCCATGGGCATTTTTACGGTTATGGATTTACTGGAATATGTGCCATTCCGGTATGAGGATTACACGGTACGTGATTTAGCTAGTGTGAAGGACGGCGACCGCGTCACTGTGAAGGGTTACATCATCGGAGAGCCGGTGCTGCAGCGCTACAGCGGCAAGTCCCGACTATCCTGCAAGGTGATGGTCGATGAGTTCCTGCTGACGGCGGTGTGGTTTAACCGCCACTTCTTGAAGGACCGCTTGCGGCCGCAGCAGGAGATTATACTCACTGGCAAATGGGACGGCAAGCGCAGGCAAATGAGCGTATCCGATTCGGAATTTCCCGGACAAGGCGATTCCAATACCGGCACTATACAGCCGGTGTATTCGGTTGTAGGCTCTGTTACGCAGAAGTGGATGCGTAAGGTTATTCAGCAGGCGCTGACGCAGTACAGCGCGATGATCAGTGAAGTGCTGCCGGCAGCCATTACCGGCAGGTATGGGTTTATGCCGCGCAGCAAGGCGCTGGCTGTCATCCACACGCCGAGCGGTGTGGAGGAAGGCAAGCAGGCGCGCAGGCGCATGGTGTATGAGGAGCTGTTCCTATTCCAGCTCAAGCTCCAGGCTTACCGCGCCGTGACGCGCAGCCGCGCGGATGGGTTGAAGCAGCAGGTGGACTTGCCTGCTGTCCGCGCCTTCGTGCGCGCGCTCCCCTTCCAGCTGACGGAGTCGCAGAAGAAGGTCGTAGGCGAGCTCCTGCACGATATGCAGGAGCCGTACGCCATGAACCGACTGCTGCAAGGCGATGTCGGTGCGGGGAAGACGATCGTCGCGGCCATAGGCCTCTACGCGACGGTGAAGGCCGGCTACCAAGGCGCGCTGATGGTGCCGACGGAGATTCTGGCTGAGCAGCACAAGCGCTCGCTGGACAGCTTGTTCGAGCCCTACGGGCTGCAGGTTGCGCTGCTGACAGGCAGCTCAACCGATCGGCAGCGGCGGGATCTGCTGGCTTCCTTGCAGATGGGCATGATCGACGTGCTGGTCGGCACGCATGCCCTCATTCAAGAGGACGTCTACTTCCGCCAGCTGGGGCTTGTCGTGACGGACGAGCAGCACCGCTTCGGGGTGAACCAGCGCAGCATCCTGCGGCGCAAGGGCATGAACCCCGACGTGCTGACGATGACCGCGACGCCAATTCCGCGTACACTGGCGATTACGGCCTTCGGCGACATGGACGTTTCGACGCTGCGTGAGCTGCCGAAGGGGCGTAAGCCGATCAAGACGTACGCGGTTCAGCACGCGATGCTGGAGCGTGTGCTCGGCTTCATCCAGCGCGAGGTCGCCGCAGGGCGGCAGGCCTATATCATTTGTCCGCTCATCGAAGAGTCGGACAAGCTGGACGTGCAGAATGCCATCGACGTCCACATTCAGCTGCAGCAGCATTTTCCGCACATGCGAATCGGCCTGCTGCACGGGCGAATGAGTGCGCAGGAGAAGGAAGCGATCATGCGCGCATTCAAGGAAGGCACCGTGGAGGCGCTCGTGTCGACCACGGTGATCGAAGTCGGCGTGGACGTGCCGAACGCCACGCTGATGGTGATCTACGACGCCGACCGCTTCGGCCTGTCGCAGCTGCATCAGCTGCGCGGGCGGGTGGGCCGCGGCGAGCACCAGTCCTTCTGTGTGCTCATCGCCGACCCGAAGACCGAGGTCGGCAAGGAGCGCATGAAGGCGATGACCGAAACGACCGACGGCTTCGAGATTGCCCGGCGCGATCTAGAGCTGCGCGGGCCGGGGGACTTCTTCGGCACGAAGCAAAGCGGTCTGCCGGAGTTCCGGATCGCCGACATGATGGCGGACTTTGAAGTCATGGAGCAGGCACGCGATGATGCGGCTGAGCTTGTCGGTGACTCGTCCTTCTGGACGGGGGCTTCGTTCATACCGCTCAGAGCCTACTTGCAGCGCGCGCAGATTTTTGACAGCGAAGTGTTGGACTAATCAGCCTTATAACTAAAATAAACAAAACGCTAGGATGGACTGATGACAACTGTCAGTCGCTGATCCTAGCGTTTTTTTACTATTTTATCCTTTCCCCCGCACATTCATCCGATATTCCGTAGGTGGAAAGCCGGTATCTTTGCGGAAGCTTTTCGCGAAATGGTTCGTATCCTCATAACCAGTCTGCTCGGCAATTTCTTTCATACTGAGCGACGTAGTCGTGAGCAGAAATTTGGCCTTGTCGATGCGCTTGCGCTGCATGTACTTGGCCGGGGGCATGCCAAAGTGCTTTTTAAAATATTTGATCAAGTAATTGGGGTGCAGGTGAACGGACTTGGCCATTTGTTCCACAGTGATGCTCTTATGAAGATTCTGCTCAATGAATTGCCGTAATTGGCCGAGTCGGTCCATTTCATCGGTACGCTTTTGCAGTACCTGTACAGGAACCGCTTCCAAGTAGCTGGATATGATTAGCAGCAGGATCGCTTTTTCCCGTAAACGCGAAGTTAGTGACGGTTCATGATGCAAGGTGGCAAGCTCCTGAAACCATGCCGTCATCTGTTCGACATTGCGAATTTGGATGAACAAAGGAATATCCAGCCATTGAAATAGATCAAAAGAACCGATATGTGCCGTGAAGTGGCACCAATATTTTAAATAAGGACGATCGCTGATCGTGGAGTAAGAATGGAGCGCGTGGGCAGGAAGCAGACATAGCTGACCGGGCATAGGATTAAGCTCTTGATGGTCAACCTTAACCCAGCCTTCGCCTTCCAGAATCCAATACAGCTTATTATGCTCTGGTGTAAAATTAAGCTCCTTCCACGAGGTGGTACACTGCGTAAGATGAGCCTCTAAAATGTGGATCTGTAGGTTCTGCAGAAGGTCCGATAGGAATGTAATTTGCTGCGTATTCATCATCATGTTCACCTGAGAATGTTAATTATATCCTGATTGAGGTTAGTTTCGTACCTGTCTATTATAGCACAGGCTTGATAGACTAAAGCTGTGAAGTTTAAATGCGAAAGGTGTGTAGCTGATGACAAGCAATCATCCGATTATTCAAGAACGAACAGAGCGTACGCAGTGGTTTCTGCAGGATCGATTCGGTATGTTTATTCATTGGGGACTGTACGCTATTCCAGCTAGAGGAGAATGGGTGCGCAGTGTCGAGCGTATTTCGGTAGAGGACTATCAAACGTATTATGATGAATTCGATCCTGTCCGTTATGATCCTAAGGCGTGGGCGCGTGCGGCGAAGCAAGCGGGTATGAAATATGCCGTATTGACAGCGAAGCATCATGACGGTTTTTGTTTATTTGATAGCGCTCTCACTGAGTATAAGTCAACGAATACACGCGCCGGGCGAGATTTGGTTCGCGAATTTATTGAAGCGTTTCGGGCGGAAGGCTTAAAGGTGGGGCTCTATTATTCGCTAATCGATTGGCATCATGAGGATTATCCGGCTTATGGGGATCGCATTCATCCGATGCGGGATAATGAGAGCTACACAAGAAATCCGGAGACGTTCGATCGGTACCTTCAGTATATGCATGGACAAGTAAGGGAGCTGCTGACGAACTATGGCAAACTGGATGTGATGTGGTTCGACTTCTCCTATGATCACATGAAGGGGGAGACATGGAAAGCAACTGAGCTGATGGCGATGATTCGATCTCTGCAGCCACATATCATCGTAGACAACAGATTGGACGCAAGCGGTGAAGAAGGCGGAACTATTTTCACTAAAAATCCGCTCAGCTATTCGGGTGACTTTGCTTCACCGGAACAGATCATTCCGCCGCAAGGCGTGACGGATGACGAGGGCAATTCGCTTCCGTGGGAAGCTTGTATCACGCTGAATAATAACTGGGGGTACGCATCTCAAGATTTCCAATATAAATCCTCAACTACCCTTATCCGGAAGTTGATAGAGTGCGTCAGTAAAAATGGGAATCTGCTCTTGAATGTGGGTCCGAATGCGCTCGGCGAGATTCCGAAGGAGTCGCTGGACATTTTGGCAGAGATCGGCGATTGGGTTCAGAAAAATGGGGACAGTATTTACGGCTGCGGGCAAGCCTACTTACCGAAACCGGAGTGGGGCAGGTATACGCAAAAGGGGAATCTGCTGTATGCCCACTTGTTTGAGGAAAGCGTAGGCCCCATTAACTTGAACGGGTTGGCTGGTAAGGTGAAGAAAGCAAGGCTGCTATCTGACGGTTCCGAGCTCTTCCTAAGCCGTCCTTGGAATGCCGCCCAGTATCCGGATGATGCGTTCATTAGTTTCGCTAGACCTGAGCACTCCAGCTATCCGCTGCCGGATCATAGAGCTACGGTTGTGGAGTTGGAGTTACTCTAAAGACGGAAATAAATTAACATTTGACCGTGCCCGCATTCGATTTTAAGATGATAGTAGACAGCTTACTATTCTTTTGGAAACGAAGGTGTATGGAATTTGACTTATTTCCTCTGTTATTTACTGCTGATGAATATCGTTACGTTCATAGAAATGGGACATGACAAGGGACAAGCCAAAAAAGGCGGGCGTAGAGTGCCTGAAAAACGTCTTTTTATATTGGCTGCTCTCGGTGGCGGGATTGGCGGGTGGCTCGGTATGCGGGTTTGGCGCCATAAGACGAAACATACCTCATTCGTCATTGGCATGCCGCTGCTTGTTATGCTAAATAGTCTATGTGTCATCATGATCGCGATTTATATGTAGCAATAGCAAAAAAAGGAGACAGTTGCCGGCAGCGGCAGCTGTTTCTTGTTTTATACAGGAGTCCTAGTCAAGTTTGCATGCGTTTACTCATAAGATAGGAGCATGACAGGTTATCGGAGGTGCGAACATGAGCTATCACCATTATGGCATCGATCCTGCGCTCGTAGAGCGCGTAAAGTTCAAGATGAAAAATCCAGAGATCAAAGAACGCATTAAAATGCTGCTGCAGGGTGTTACGAAGGCTGATTTACAAAATCATACCAAAGTTACGCGCTTAATAGGACTTGCCGCCGGCATTCTCGGTGAGAAGCTAAGCGGAAGCCAAACGACCCAAATTTTGCAGTTTATCCTTGCACAAAAGATTGATCCATCTAACGCCTTTCACTTGATCAAACTCTGGTCCATGTTTCGATAGACTAAACAAATGCGCCACTTGCAGGGTTAAAGATACCCTGTTAAGTGGCTTTTTTTGCTTCCAGAAAAATTCACTTGCATAACGAATACGTGTTCGGTATATAATAAGTAACACGAATATATGTTCGCATATGGTGGTGGAAATATGAAAGTTAGCTCAAGTTCAAGAATTGAGACAGAAGAGGATGTTCAAATTGTTAAGGAATACACGCTGCTGCCCATTTTGCTCGATATGCTGGCAAGGGATATGGAGGAGCTCAAGGTTTATAAGGATAAAATCGTGTACAATCATATTCTTTTTTATCTCAGAGAGGTTGAAATGGCTATTTATCCGGAATTACAAAGTATTAAGAGCCAGATGAAGAAACGAGATATTAAAGTTATCCATACCGAAATGAATGCCTTAGGCATTAACGTAGAATACAAAGTCCGAGGCTATATTCATCATTTCACGATGCTTCGCAGCTTGGTCAAGGCTGAGCTTATGACCACGCTCATGAATATGCGGGGGGGATTGCGGTGAGCAAAGATCGCCACGGCGGGGAACGAACGATCTTCCTTGCCGATTGTCAGAGCTTCTATGCCAGTGTGGAGAAAGCGGGTCATCCGGGCTTGGAGAATAAACCGGTTGCTGTTGCAGGAGACCCTGCTCTAAGATTATATAGACTATAATATGAAGTAGTCATTAACGTAAACAACGTTAGTGATTACTCCTTTTTTATTTCGTTATATAAATACTATATATATTAGATATTTATAGTATTTATAGTTTATAATGATTCATAGTTTTAATGTGACGGGTGTAGCTCAAGCGAAGGCGCGGGAGGTTGTTATTAAAATATGGTGAAGGTTCAAGAAGTACTAGTACCCACTGATTACGGAGAGAACAAGACTAGGTACATGTTATTGTACACAGATGGATCTCCAGTTATTCCCGTAATCAAATATCTGAAATATTTGGATCGCAGTGAGAAATCAACAAATACCATTAAATCTTATTGTTATCACTTAAAGCTCTTCTTTGAGTTTCTAATGCAAAATGATAAAGATTATCAGGATGTGAGTTTAGATTTATTGAGTGACTTTATGCAGTGGTTAAGGACCCCGTACGAATCAATTAATGTAGTCCCTATGCAAGAAATTCCAGCAAAACGAGTTGAAAATACCATAAATGTAATAATTACTTGTGTAGTCTCCTTCTACGACTATTTAGAACGATCTGAAATCTTTTCAAACGAAATTGTAGAAAAGGTTACTCGAAAAGTATCAGGACATCGTCGTTCCTTTAAATCTTTCCTGCATCACATAAATAAAAGTAATCCTATTGACATTAATATATTGAAGATAAAGGTTCCTCGAAGAATGGTTAAAACTTTGACTAGCGCTCAAATCGAATGTATTAAGAATGCATGCTCAAATATTAGAGACCTTCTACTTCTATCCGTTTTATACGAAGGTGGCTTACGCATTTCAGAAGCACTATCTCTATATATAGAAAATTTTGATATCGGTACAAACTCCATTGTTGTTAGAGAATCGAAAACACCTGCGGGTGAGGGGCGAAGGGTGTATGTTACTGAAAACACCATCAACTTATTTCAAGATTTTCTAATTGAATACCACGCTGATGATATTGATACAAACTATGTTTTCTTTAAGCTTCGTGGAGATAACAAGGGACAACCGTTGGACTATTCAACAGCAAGCTCTTGGGTAAAACGCATGAAGAAAAAAACAGGGATAGATTTCACTCCTCACCTATTTCGTCATAGTTATGCAACGGAACTACATAGAAATGGTGTAAGTATTAAAGCGATTCAAGAATTATTAGGTCATCGTCATGTTCAAACAACCATGGATATGTACCTTCATCCTTCGGATGAGGATGTCAGAGCTGAGTACGACAAAGCAGCAACTAAGAAAAGAGAAAGTTTGCATGTTGAGAGGACGAAGCATTTTGACAAAGAGTAACCGAATTTTTATTGGCCCTCAAGAGCATCATTACCTTGAGATGGAAAAAATTCTAACTGGATATTGGGCAACGAATCACTGGGATGTGAGGGAATGTCCTACTCTTACCAAGGAATGGAAACGTTATGGGAGGACTTTATATTGGGAGAGGTATGAGAACGGGTTCATAAGGACGGAAATGAAGTATTATTTAACACAGAAACTATTGCTTGGACAGTTGTCAGTACATACGGTTTTTGAATTTGCCGGTTATGCAATACACAAGTTTGGAGATTTTATTAATACATACTTCCCACATATTAAATCAATTATAGATATTCCAGAATTCAAGCTGGAAACGATGTGGCGTACTTATCTCCAGAGCCTGAATTTGCAGACAACCAGCACAAAAAAGAGTTGGGATAGAGTAAAACAAAACGAAAATCGCGATGGATATTACACTCGACCTAGTGGACCTATGGCTTTTATAAGCAAATTCTATGATTTCTATTTAGATTTTTATGACGAGAGAGATGAGTTTGAAAAAGATATATGGGATGGTAGAAAGTTGGGATTCACTCTCACTGTATCAAAGGTCGAGGATAAAATAAAATTTACAAGAATTCCTTTTCAGTTCAGAGATTTAATGAAAAGGTATGTAAAACTTCGCCTGTTTAGTCAAAAATCAAATACATATAGTACTACACTCGAAAATTTAGCGAAAATGGAGCGATTTTTAGAATTTATTAACATATCGCACCCTGAATGGCGGGATCTGAGAAAACTATCCCGTAATGATATTGAAATATATCTTCAATATCTAAGAGAAACACCGATGGGAGGGGCAACAAGGAACAAGACTCTTCAAGGCCCTTCTTCAAATAATCATATAATAAAATGTATGAATTCTTTGAATGTTTTTATTGATAATATTCAGAGATATGATTGGCTTGAAGCGCCAACTGTTCCTGCCCACAAGCTAATTTTTTCAGAAGATAGGCCTAAGCTAGATAAAAATGTGAATGATGAGATCAACCACATTCCTGATCATATTTGGGATCAAGTTATTAATCATATCGATCAATTTCCAGAAAAGTATGTACCAATTATTCTGGTTATGGAAGCCTCTGGATTCAGATCTTGTGATGTATTATCTTTGAAACTTGATTGTTTATTGGAGACAGATAATGGTTGGTGGTTAGTTGGTGACCAGCAAAAAGTAAGGTACAAGGATCATAAGGTTCCGATTTCGGAAGAAATAGCTCATATCGTCACTGCACAAAAAGAGTTAGTCGAGAACAGCTTTACTGAAAAAGAAAACCCGCTTTCTTTACTTTTTCCTGTCTTTAAAGGACCAAGAAAAGGATATCCAGTGGCTGCACAAACAATTTCAAAAAATTTAAATGTACTTGCTCAAAAATGTAATATTTTGGATGGTAATAATCATTTCTATTGGTTTAAAAACCATGCATTTAGACACCGATATGGAGTAACGTTGATAAATAATGGTATGGATATAACTATTCTACAGAAATTAATGGTGCATACCAGCCCAGAAATGACCGCTGTTTATGCGAAATTATTGAGTGAAACAAAACGTAGAGCTTGGGAGGAAGCCAGGGCTAATGGTGCTTTTCCATCAATAAAACTTTCTCAAGATGGTAATATCGTACCAGCAACTCTTGATGAGCAAGCAATTGAAAATGGGATAGAATTAGAATGGATTCGGCATAATTTTGATTCCATGCGATTGGACCACGGGTTTTGTATTAAAAGTCCCAAAGCACACTGCGACTTTTTAAAGCAGACAATAGAACCGCCTTGTATAAAAAACAATTGCAAGAGTTTCCATGTCGATCACACTTTTATTACCTATTATGAAGAGCAAATTAGCAAAATGGAAAATGATATTGAGATTTACAAAAAGACAAATCGAACTAGATCGGTTGAGTTAACTCAAGTTAAATTAGACCGATATTCAGGGATCCTTCAGGGGTTACGCAATACTACCGGTATATTTGGTTTGGAAAAATCAAGACGTGAATTCACAGGGATTGAGCGAGAAATGAGGTATGAAGATGGCAAACAATAGCCCTAACATCGAAGGTATAAATAAGTATTCAAAAGAGAAAACAGAGACTGCAATACGTAAAGTAGATGAGGCACTAAAAAAGATGATCAGAAAACAAGTTAAAATTAATTTTAATGCGGTTTCGGAGCACTCTGGAGCTTCAAAAGGCTTTTTATACAAAAACTCTGATTTGCGTGGAAGGATTGAGATGTTAAGAAAACAACAAGAAGGTCTTCCCTCTGCCAAGCAAGTAAAACGACATATGAGTGATAGTTCTAAAGATGTTGTAATAGCTACACTAAAACAAAGGGTTCAAAAACTGGAAAAGGAAAACTCTGAACTTAAAGAACAATTAAAATTTCGCTTCGGAGACTTATACAACCAAATATAGCATCCTTCGGATGATCTACTACGTAAAATCCAGAAAAAGAAAGTCTGTTTTTTGAAAGGACGGAACCTCACTTGACACATAGCGTTGTAATTACCCCTCAAGAACATCATTACTGGGAGATGGAAAAGACTCTAACGGGATTTTGGGACAGGAATCATTGGTATGTTAAGGAATGTCCGCTCCTTCTTACTGAAGAATGGAAACCAAATGGAAGGAATTTGTATTGGGAGAAGTATCAGAATGAGTTTATTAGGACTGAGATGAAATATTATGTAGCGCAAAAGTTGTTACTTGGACATCTATCTTTATACTCGGTGTTCCAAAATTACGGCCGGAGTATTCACCGGTTTGCAGAATTTATAAATAATCATTTGCCTCATATAAAATCAATTATTGACATTCCGAAAGTAATTTTGGAAAAGATGTGGAAAAATCATCTTGAAAGCCTGAATATACAGATATCACGCACAAAAAAGAGCTGGACGAGAATAAAGCAAAATGAGAATCGCGATGGGGTTTATACGGAACCTAGCGGAATTATGACTTTCATTAGTAAATTTTATGATTTCTTCATGGACTTTTATGACGAAAGAGATGAGTTTGAAAAAGATATATGGGATGTGAGAAAATCGGGTATCTCCTTCAATTTATCAAAGGCTGAGGAAAAAATAAATTTTACCAGAGTACCCTTACAGTTCAAGGATTTTATGAAGAGGTATATAAAGCTACGCTTAAATCAACAATCAACTGCACACAGCACTATGCTCCGTAACCTAATGCTACTGGTTAAATTCTTAGAATTTATTAACATTTCTTACCCTGAATGGAGAGATCTAAGAGAGCTATCCCGTAATGATATTGAAAAATATCTTCAATATCTACGGGAGACGCCGATGGGAGGAACAACTAAGAACCATGCTTTCCAAGGTCCTTCATCAAAGCGTCACATAGCAAATTGTATTACCACATTAAATACTTTTATCGAGACAATACAGAAATATGATTGGGTAGAAGCGCCAAGTATTCCAGTACACAAGCTAATTTTTTCAGAAGATAGACCAAGCATAGATTATAGTGTTAAAGATGACATTAACCACATTCCTGACGATATATGGGAGCAGGTAATTAATCATATCGATCAATTTCCTAAACAGTATGTGCCGATTATTCTCGTCATGGAAGCATCTGGATTCAGATCTTCTGATGTACTATCATTAAAGCTTGATTGTTTATTAGAAACCAACAATGGTTGGTGGTTAGTTGGTGACCAGCAAAAAGTTAGGTACAAGGATCATAAAGTTCCAATTTCAGAAGAAATAGCTCATATCATTGCGGCACAAAAAAAACTTGTCGAGAACAACTTAACACAAGCAGAAAATCCACTATCGTTAATTTTCCCGGTCTTTAAAGGCTCACGGAAAGGCAAGCCAGTGGCTGCCAAGACAATTTCACAAAACTTAAATATACTTGCACAAAAATGCAATATTTTAGATGCCAATGGTCAACTATATTGGTTTAAAAACCATGCTTTTAGACATCGGTACGGCATCACGTTGATAAATAACGGTATGGATATCACCATTGTACAGCAATTAATGGCACATACCAGTCCGGAGATGACAGCTGTTTATGCAAAATTATTGAGCGAAACGAAACGTAGAGAATGGGAACAAGCAAGAGGGAATGGTGCTTTTCCATCAATAAGGCTTTCCCAAGATGGTAATGTCGTACACGCAAATCTTGATGAACAAGCCATTGAAAATGGAATAGAATTAGAGTGGATTCGGCATAATTTTGATTCCATTCGATTAGACCACGGGTTTTGCATTAAAAGTCCCAAAGCACACTGTGAGTATTTAAAACAGACATTAGACCCCCCTTGTATTGAGAAAAGTTGTAAAAGTTTCCATGTCGATCACACGTTTATTGCCTATTATGAAGATCAAATCAACAAGATGGAAAACGACATTGTGATTTATAAAAAGGCGAATCGAACTAGATCTATTGAGTTACTTCAAATAAAATTAGACAGATACACAGGGATCCTACAGGGGTTACAGAACAATGCTGGTATCTTTGGTCTGGAGAAATCAAAACGTGAATTTACGGGGACTGAGCGAGTCTTAGGCAAGAATGTTGCAAAATTCTAAACCTAGTTCAGTAAAACATGAAGACGAGCTCATTTATTAATCTAATTCTGACATTCAATAATTAATGCAAATAAGGAGCAGCTGCCGCGTGAACTGCACCCCGTCAAGTAGACCGTACAAATTTTTGAGCAAATCTTTGAAGAGGACAGAAAACCCCTGTCAAACAACGGCATACCTCTACCCGAATATTTGAAAGGCTCAGAGAGGTCGTCACTACAACTCAAAGGGGCGGCTCAAGAATGCTTCCTTAAGTTTGAAGCGAATCCGTCATGCAACTCATTCAAGAACTGGTGGAGATGGAATACCGATTGCCTCGATTTCTAAAAAGTTGGAACAAATATGAACTGGTCATTCTGGATGAGCTTGGTCATGTGCCGCGTGGTGAAGGTGGCAGTTGCTCTTTCAGTTCATCTCTGGGCGCTATGAGCAAGGCAGTCTCATCATCACATCTAACTTGGAGCTTTCCCGCTGGATGGATGTCTTTGGCGACCCTGCACTGACCACGGCATTACTAGATCACTGACCCATCACTCGCACATCCTACTCTTTGATGGCGATTCCTATCGCTTCCGTCAACCCTGAGAGTACTTGGAAAGGAGGTACCACCCCATGAACACCTTAGAAACGAAGAATGAGCAAATACATAACGGAATTGCAGAAATGGAAGCTGCTGTTGAACGCCTTCGCAGTGAGATCCATCGCCTTCATCAAGAACGCGATGCCCTAATGAAAGGCAACCTGGAGCTCTATCGAAAGTTGACGTCCGTTGATTTTTAATGCGCGATAACTCCCATTAATACCGGCACCCTCGGGTGCCCATTTTTATCATCGGGGTGAGTCAACTTTTTAATTGACATATACACGATCTGCCTCCGTAACACTTGTAATAATAAAGCCTCTAGTATGCATTTATTTATTCATTCATTTATTTATTTATTTATTTATTTATTTATTTATCTCTATTAACCCACCATTAATTCAGTTAATTCCTCTGATAATGTTCGCGAACCGGAAAGTCCTTTTATAAATCGCAAAGGGCCATTTGATGACCAATCAATTTGCTTTAATTTTTTTATGGATTTTAGCAAAGAGGGATAATCTATAGACTTTTTGTTGTTACCTAAATATTTTTTTATTGTTTTACCTGCTGCTAACGAAAGAGCATCCAGGCAAACGATGTGAGTCAGGCGATGACCAGAATAATCAAGCCACTCTGCAGATAGAGTTTCTTTTATTGCGTTATAATATATCAAAGCGATGTTCAGCTTTTCTTCTTTGGGAATAAGCACTAATTCACTATCTTTGAATAGAAAATGAAGTGTTCTATATAGATTTTGTAATGTGATGTGTCTTCCCTTTACGCGTTTACCGATAATACTACCGATATGATAAAAAGGGCTTTCCTTTCTCATTAACAGCTCAGTTGCAACCCAACTCAAATCATCAGAATCTCTTCTAAGATATTTGCTCAGGGATAGACCAATACCTTTTGCTTTAGTATTAATTGTATCAAAAAGTCTTATCTCTTCATCATCATCTAAGCAATGAAATGCCAGAAAAGGGATTGTTATATCAGAGTTTGTTTCTTGTACGTACTTTTTAATACCACCAAGTCGATGCTGACCATCCATCAATGACGCTTTTCCTTTACAAAGCAACCTTCCATAATTCGGTCTCAGTTTGTCGTAACAGGAGAACTCCCAGTTTCCACAGGCATTTAGCAATACAGGCGTGAATAGTGCATCTGCCCCCTTTGAAAGGTAAACTGCAAAATCATGGCAACGTTTGGGGTCAACAGGCCGTTGATAACCCTTACCTAAAGGATCATCATAGGGTTTTACAAATGTAATATTGAGAGCAGTTGCGGCAGGTAATTGACTTTGGTAGGCTACTTTTCCGCGCATTTTATACTGTATGACATTTTCAATAACATATTGAGTAGGCATGGGGTGCATTTTGTCATCTCCAAGAAGTTTTTATGATCAATATAGTACTTATAAGTTCTTTTTTCAATGGAATTTATAGTTAAATAATCTGTTTAAAAAACTTTGACTTACCTAATGTAGTAAACAGGTGGTGGTTAAAGTGGCAAACCTTGCAAAATTAGTTGGTGAAAGAGTAAGAACTATCAGGAAAATAAAAAAATTAACACAGGAAGAGCTTGGGGAACTAGCAGAACTTCAGAGCTCATATATAGGAGGATTAGAGCGAGGAGAAAGAAATGTATCGCTTGAAACCGTAGAGAAAATTATAAAAGCTTTGAAAATGTCTCAATCTGAATTCTTTCAATTTAATGAAATTGGTAATTCAAGTAAAATGGCAAAAAGTGAGTTTCTAGAAGTTTTCACGTCCGAACTACAAACTAGAAGTTTGGATGATTTACGAAAGTTTTACGAGATTTACAAACTTATTTACAAATAGCAACAACCCACGGAAATGTTCAGTGGGTTGCTATTCTTTCTAATATGAGAATGATTTAGTCAAAGTTGGTGGTAACTGAATTTAATGAAAGAAAACAAATGGCGGCGAATGATTAACGGCCATTTGTTTTCTAAATATAATTACTAACAACAGGAACTGGAAGCAGACTTTGTAGCAGTTGAATTCGAATCACAAACACAACCATCCTGTCCAGCGGCCTTCGCATTTGCATCTTCTGAACAACACGCGTTTATCTCATTTGGTGCAGGTCCACCACAATAGCTTTCGCTTTTAAAATTGCCTTGTTCGTTCATATTAATTTTTTTGCTCATATTCTTTTCCTCCCTATTGATTAAAGTGTGTTACATATCTGTAGACGCACGATAATTCGTAAGGACGCAATTCGTTTTTTATCAAATTAACAACAATCAGATGTACTGCATTTTGTTTTGTTATTATTTCGAGAATTGTAATCAATGATATTACCTAACCGGTCAAATTCAAAATTACAACAATTAAGCAAGAGCTCTTTTAGCTTCTCCCTACCGCGCTGCACTCTAGATTTTGCTCCAGAAAAAGAAATACCTAGTTGCTCGCTTAATTGTTTTTGAGTGTAGTCGCCTAATTCGGTTAGTTCAAGAGCATGCTTATAATTATCGGAGAGTTGCCCCACCATTGGTCTGATACAAGAGGCTATTTCCTTAATAGCCTCGTTTAGATCCTCAGTTTCCTCTAAAGGTAAATCTGTTGGCAATTCAACCTTCAGTTGGAATTGCTCTTTTCTGTAATAATCAATGATGCTATTTCGAGTAATTTGATATATCCAAGATTGCAGTTTCTGATCATCTTTTAATGTATCTAAGCTAGCGTGTATTTTCATAAAAACATTCTGTAGAATGTCATCAGCATCATGCTCACGTTTTACCCGTTTAATAATGAAATTCCGCAAAGGACTATAAAATGATCTCCATACTTCCTCGGTGTTCATATTCTTCCCTCCAGAAATGTTTAATACAGAGACGTACGATTTTGCAAATGGATGCACTTTTTCGAGAAATTTTTATATCCTTTAAAATAATATAGGCCCTGTAGCAAAAATATTTGCCAGAGGGCCAAATCAATTTAGATCATTTGTTAAATAATTTCTCCAATGCCTCACGTTGAGGCTGTTTAATACTAACAACAGGGCGAATGCTTTGCGCCAATCTCTCAGCTTCTTCGATGGTTTGGCTTTTACCTAAGGCTAACAACGTGCCAATGGCCACAGCGCCAGTGCGACCTTTTCCACCACCACAATGGAACCCAACCTTCTTACCGCCTCTATAAGCCTCTACAACGTGATTAATAGCTTGTTCGAATAGTTGGTCCTGTGGTCCTTCTGCATTATCTCCAAGAGGGACTTGGAGCCATTCTACGTTACCTGCAGGATAGGCACACTCCGTAGCTTCTCCACGCAAATCCACAATTACTTCAACGCCTTCATTTTTAACCATATCCTTGACGTCAGAAGCTCCGCCAAAATAAATTTTATCTTCAACTAAAGCTTGATAGTTTTTTTGCATAATGAACTCCTTATTTTTTTCTTAAAAGATGTGAATTCAATAGTTACAGGTGAGGATGGCGCGGAAGGTGGAGCGCAACATAAAGACATATCCTGCAAATCTCCTGCAGATTCAAATTCAGAATCTTCTTTTGTGTAGAATATTTCCCATGCGTTTCCATCTGGGTCATAAACTCATACTTTATCTTGAACCGCATAACAGCAAGTCGTATTCATTTCATCGATTAGAAGAAGCCCGCTTTGTCTTAAACGCTCACCCATAGCCAGAACCTCTTCGAAAAGAGTATCTGTTCATGGAGTGGAATTATAGTGTGTTTTAACTTGCTTGTGAGATAACCATGGAAAAACAAAGATTCGAACCACAGATCCGAGTCTTTGTTATCCAGTGCGGAAAACTTTAATGCATATCATATCAGGTGCTCATTGCGAGCTTGAATGGTAATATTGTATCTCCAAGCATCAATAACAGGCAAGGGAGAGAAGAATCTTTATTGATCTACAAACGTTACTATGTTATTTTATTGTTGATTAACAATTACATAATGTCGTAGATACTAGGTGCCTTTTTGGAGACAAAGAGGGTAACAGGGAATGAGGTGAAACTCCTCAGCGGTCCCGCCACTGTAATCAGGGAGCAACTTTCTAAGAATCCACTCATTTCATGGGGAAGGAAGAAAGAAGCATTGATCTGAGAGCCAGGAGACCTACCTAATATCGTACAGTAGATGTCCTTCGAGGAAAGGGGCTGGTGTAGAATGATATTTTTACAGGATTTTTCTGTCTTTATATCGTAATTTTCTGCGTCCTTGGCCAAAATGGTCAAGGTTTGTTTGGTTTAACGTAATTTAAGAGGAGGAATTTCCGTTGGGGCATGAGATGTTACTAATCATATTTTCATCGTTAATTTTAGGGTTTCGTCACGGAGTTGATTGGGATCATATTGCAGCAATCACAGACCTTGTAGGTGTGGAGACTAGAGCAAAGCACGGGATGCTGCTTGCAACAATGTATTCTTTGGGACATGGTTTAGTCATCCTTGTTCTTGGCTTTATAGCAATTGGATTAGGTAAAAATATTCCTGAATGGATAGATTCCACAATGGAACTCTTAGTAGCAAGTACATTAATTCTTCTGGGCATATGGATGTTTATCACATTAGTTCGCCAATGGAATGGGTTCGAATTACGGAGTAAATGGAGTGTGGCATTAGAAGGACTTCGCCAAATCAAATATGTTATTGCTTCAAAGCTATTAAAGAAAAATATCGTGCAAGTATCTTCATCCAAGAAAACTGTCGGACGTGCGGGTGCATTTTTAGTAGGGATCATACATGGATTTGGGGCAGAAACCCCAACGCAGATTTTATTAATTAGCACTGCAGCTGGGATGAGTACTATATTCTTAGGTGGATCGGTTGTATTCTCTTTCGTCATAGGATTAATATTGTCTACATCCATGATAGCATTACTTGCGGTAATAGGCTTTTTAAAAGCTCGTTTGCGCCTATCGGTATATCGCATTGTGGGATGCTTAACAGCAAGCTACAGCTTAGTGTTGGGTATTATGATTCTGATGCATGTATAGAGCAATAATAAAGGCCCGGGCTAGAAGCCAGGGCCTTTATTATTATGTTTTATTCTGCCATCCGTTGCTTTACGATAATGTTTTTCAAAAAGATCCTTAAATTTCCGGTTACGCTAGTTTCTCCATTGAGTATGCGAAGCAGACTTTTTGCTGTGATATTTGCTGATCCAACATTTATCCGTTTTATTAACTTAGTCCCAGGTGTATTCAACCCATCCAACCCAGTAAAGTAATATTTATATCCTAACTGGTCCCCGATGTCTATAAGGGTTTTATTATACCTTCCATGAGGAAAACAAAATAACTTATCCTGAATCCCCAATTTATTTTGAATGATTTCTTCAGCTTCCTCAAGATCGGCTTTGACACGTTGTTTGTATTCTTCCTCGGTTTCCATTCTGTTCTGATCCTTTAAATAGATTGGATTAGTTAAAGGAGAAACAGGATTTCCGTTTTGATCAACGGAAAAATCATGAGATTTAAGGGTATGGGAGTAAAAACCAAAACCATCCCTCTTCATTGTTTGAATTTCATTCCAGTTCAAAAAAGGAGTTCCAGGATTGGTTCCTAGATAATTTACAATAATGAAATTGGTAGCAGTCATGTTTTGCTGTTTCAACGCGGGATATGCATATTTGTAGAAAGATTCATACCCGTCATCAAAAGTAAGTACGACTGAATCAGGGGGGACAGAGCTTTTACCATTTAGAAAATCGACGAACTCCTTCATTGAAATCACATGATAATGATTAGCCTTCAGCGCTTCTAAATGTTTTTGAAAAGTATCGGGCGTAATTGTATATTCAGATTCCGTAGGGTCGATATGATGATACTCAAGAACTGCAACCCGGTTGCTAAAATGGTATCCGTTATAGTTTTTATACCGATCATTTAATAGTGCATAACAAAATACTAAGAATACGAATGTTATGCAAAAGTATCTTATAAATTTCTGTTTAAACATGTTGTGTAGTCTCCAACTTTCCAAGTTATTATTTGCTTTGGAATGTATGGAGGATAGCTTACTCTAGCTATAATCACTACCTATAAATCCATAGACATATTTCATTGTATTCCTTCTATTGGTTCATTTCAATAAATTTAAAAAATACGAAATCACCATCAAAATTGATATATTGTATGCCCTAATAAGCTGCAATTTCGTTAAGATCATCTCAGAGTAAAGGATTGTCGACGCGGACCGCAAACGAATAAATATGGTTTAATGATGGGGTTTAATTTGACACATATATTAGAGTGAGCTAATATGATGTTCATATTAGTGATTATTAATTTGTTTGGGGGGGAGTCTCAATGAATCAAGATCCAATAGAGCAATTAGATGTTAAAGCCAAATTCATTCGTGGCTTTAGTGATAAGACGCGGCTTCAAATACTGGAATGTATTAAAGATAAAGAAAAGCCTGTATCTCAAATCGTTGACGAAATTCAAGGGAATCAATCGAACATTTCACAGCACCTCGCTTGTTTGAAGGGCTGCGGGATTATTGTTGGAAGGCAAGATGGGAAATATGTGTATTACAGTTTAAGTAATGAGAAGATTAAGGATATGTTACATATGTTCGATACTGTACTATCCCTAGTACACGATGGTGTTACCAAGTGTGATACGGGACTTTACTAAAACGGGGGATTGAGATGTCGGACAAAGAACCGAAATTCAAAAAAAGCCTATCCTTACTGGATGTAAGTGCCACTTCAAATACAAATGCCGGTTGTGAGGATGATTGTTGCAAAATAACAGAAATTCCACAAGTACAAAACACAGAAGACCAATATGGTCAAAAATCAGATTTTCTAATCGGCGGTATGGATTGCCCTTCCTGCGCTTTAACCTTGGAAAAAGCAGTCAAGGGTATCAAAGGGATCAACGGAGTTCAAGTCAACTATAACACAGGCAAAATGCAAGTCGTTTATGAGGATGAAAAAGTCCTTGATCAACTACCGGATACAATAAAAAAACTGGGGCACACCATTGAGGCTGTTCAGAAGATGGGGAATGGGCGAATCTATCACATAGAAGGAATGGATTGCAGTTCCTGCGCTTTCACGATAGAAAAACATATGAAAACCCTCCCTTCAGTCAAAAGTGTAAGTGTCAATTTCTCAACTGGGAAAATGACAGCTGAACACGACAGTTCAGTCGAAGAAATCATCAAAGAAATATCCAAATCCGGTTATAAAGCTACGCTAGTTTCAAGCAAAAGGAAAAGTGATCAGGTCAAAAAAGACAATTCAGGTACAAACCTGATAATTTTTTCTGGAGCCCTACTTCTTTTTGGATTTCTTGGCTCCTTCGCGAATGTATCACCAACCTTTACTACACTGCTTTACGCTGTATCGATAATAATAGGTGGCTATAAACCGGCTAGAAGCGCCTATTATGCTGTGAGAAGCCGTTCATTGGATATGAATGTATTAATGACTGCAGCAGTGCTTGGTGCCGCTGCAATTGGTGAGTGGTTAGAAGGTGCTACGGTAGTCTGGTTGTTTGCACTAGGGAATGTTCTTCAAACGAAGTCCATTGAAAAGACTCGAAATTCGATTCGAAGCTTAATTGACCTAGCGCCTCCTGAAGCATTCGTGAAAAACGGTCAGGAGCTTATCAGAAAGCCCGTAGAGGACATTTCAGTTGGGGATGTCATAGTTGTTAAACCAGGGGATAAAATCCCGTTAGACGGTCTAGTAATTGGAGGAGAATCAAGTGTAAATCAAGCACCAATTACAGGAGAATCCATTCCGGTTGATAAGCAAGTTGGTGATGGTGTATACGCAGGTACAATTAACGAACACGGTTCCTTGGAGATTAAAGTAACCAAGCTGGTTGAAGATACAACCATATCCAAAATCATTCACCTGGTAGAAGAAGCGCAAGAACAAAAGGCTCCTACGGAAGCTTTTGTAGATAAATTTGCTCGTATCTATACGCCAATTGTATTTATTCTTGCACTCGTTGTGATGGTTCTTCCCCCACTTATGGGTTTTGGAACCTGGGGAGAGTGGTTTTATAAAGGATTAGAGTTATTGGTCGTAGCGTGTCCTTGTGCATTGGTTATTTCAACTCCAGTGGCAATTGTTTCAGCAATAGGAAATGCAGCCAAGAACGGGGTACTTATCAAGGGTGGAGCCTTCTTAGAAATAGCGGGAAGGATTTCAGCGATTGCTTTTGATAAAACGGGTACTTTAACGGAGGGAAAACCAAAGGTATCTCAAGTTGTATTAACGGGATCGAGTGAAGTTGAGTTGCTGAGTATTGCTCGAACATTAGAAGAATATTCTACACATCCCATTGCAAAAGCAGTAGCCCAATACGCCAAAGATAAAGGCGTCTCAACCCTTCTAGGTGATAAGTTCAGAAACATCGTAGGTAAAGGTATTGGCGCGATTATAGGAGATAATGAATACTTTGCAGGAAACCTTAAATTGTTTCAGGAACTAAGCGCTTCTCTAGGAGAACTAGAGTCACGAATCTTATCCCTTCAACAAGAAGGAAATACAATCGTTATTATAGGATCAAAAGAGAAGATATACGGTGTTATTGCCGTTGCGGATGCTATTCGTGCTACTTCCGTAAAAGCTCTTAAAGGACTTCAAGCAGTTGGCGTCAACCAAGTTGTAATGTTAACAGGAGACAATGAAGGTACCGCTAAAAAGGTTGCTTCTGCTACCGGGGTAAACCGATTTTTTGCAGAGCTGTTACCCGAAGATAAAGTGAAAGCCATTAAACAACTTCAAGAAGAAGGAAACATTGTAGCGATGGTTGGAGATGGTATCAATGATGCTCCTGCGCTTGCAACAGCCAATATAGGTATTGCAATGGGGGGGGCCGGAACTGACACGGCAATGGAAACAGCAGACATCGTGTTAATGGCTGACAATCTTGAAAAACTACCCCATACTGTTAAATTGAGCCGTAAGGCAATACGAATAATCAAACAAAACATTTGGTTTTCGCTCATCGTCAAAGCTCTTGCTTTGATTTTGATTTTCCCTGATTTACTTACTCTATGGATTGCTGTGATTAGTGATACAGGCGCAGCTTTAATTGTAATTATGAATAGTATGAGATTAGTGAAAGTTAAAGGGTGAAACGAGATAGTTGGATCCAGATCTTTGGCATTTTAAATGATAAAGGTAACTCGATTCAAAGAGTTAAGATTGTTGCTTCTTTTCGGACGTAGAGAGCACTACTATTTGAAGCCAAGAAGTTGGCTC
This sequence comes from Paenibacillus sp. V4I3, assembly GCF_030817215.1. GTDB lineage: Bacteria > Bacillota > Bacilli > Paenibacillales > NBRC-103111 > Paenibacillus_E. The sequence continues at coordinate 5,573,838 of NZ_JAUSZA010000001.1, read as the reverse complement.
ATTAGTTGTGCTTCTTTTATTTGAACAAAATAGCCAATTATTTGGGAACCACATAAGCTTTTTACTATTATCGAAACTTCACAAATCCAACAAATTTATTGTGTAAGATAAAGACCAACGAATCAAGTTCTTTAGGAGGGTTATGATGGTAGCGATTTTAAGTGTGGTTTTGACTTTGCTTTTCACAGGTTACAATGTTTTTTACACCTACAAGCGAAGAGAAAAACTAACGTGTATGGCTGGTATGATGATTGCTATGACTGTTGGTATGATGTCTAGCCTCGCACTCGGGGTTGTATTAGGCGTTGTTCTCCAGCACGATTTAACACTCTCTACTATAATCGCAGTTTTGTTCGGGATGGGAGCAGGGTACTTAACAGGAAAGCCCATCAGTTTAATGGCAGCATTGGATGGAATGATGGCAGGAATAATGGGCGGTATGATGGGTGCTATGCTTGGGGTAATGCTCGTTGTTTCAGATTCGATTGTATTATTTATCGATGTCATTTTTATTTTCGTAATGAGCGTTCTCATTCAGTTAATTGATGAAGAAACGGGTAAAGCGAAGGCAACTAATGAAGGTGTTAACAAACCGTTTTTCGGAAGTGCGTTAACGCTTTTTGTAGGAATTGTAATAGTAGGTGTGGTACTCCTTTTTCAATATCAAGGAAAGGTATCATCAGCCAGTCAATCACTAGGCTTGCAGCCTGAAGCACAGACCACCTCTCAAGAAAACGAAGGCTATCAAATTGCTACTGTCGATGTAAAATCTAATGGTTATGGTCCTGAAAATATTGAAGTAAAAGCCGGTGTTCCGACGAAAATTGATTTTAAAACACAATCAGGTATTAGTTGTACAAAACACATTGTTTCTCATGAATTGGGAATAGATGTGGATCTTAAGAAGGGAGAAAACTTCATAGACCTGAATGACTTGAAACCCGGAACGTACCGATACACGTGTGGAATGTACATGTATGGTGGGACTATCACCGTTAAATAATATCTTAAAATTTAAGGAGGGCTTTATTATGCAACAAGTTATTAATATCTTGGCTCTACTCGCTTGTCCCTTAATGATGGTATTCTGTATGGGCGGTTTGTTTAGAAAAAACAAGAGTTGTCACAAGGACCAGAATCAAAACGATTTGTCTGAAAAAGTAGATGCATTACAAAAACAAAATCTAGCTCTTATCAAAGAGATGGAATCGATTAAGAATCAAAGGAATGTTGTTTAATGATACCCTTTCGGGTGGTTTCATTTTTACTTCTGAGTTAGGGGTAGGGACTTTAATGTTAAAAAAATGGGCCTATGTAGTTATTATCCTCATCGTTATGATATTTCCCATTCAAATTGTTTCGGCTCATTCGCCAATTGAGAAGCGAGTTCCGGAAAAGGATGCTGTTCTTCAAGTCTCTCCGGAGAAAGTAGAGTTATTCTTTGAGGAGTCAGTTGAAATACACAGAAGCTCCATTATCGTTCGTAATGTTGCAAAAGAAGAGGTTCAAGTTGGAAGACCTCAGCTTGACCCAAGTGACGATCGACACATACTTATTGATGTAAAAAAGAACTTATCACCTGGAATTTATAATGTTGATGTCGATGTCATTTCCATTGATGGACACGGACTGAAAGAATCATATTCTTTTGAGTTAAAAGAACCTCCAAAAGCAAATAAAGATATGCCATCTTTAACATTGGATCGAACGTTCCCTGAAGATGGAACAATTCTGCAAGAATCTCCCAAACAGATTGACTTATGGTTTTCAACGCCAACTGAGCTGTCTGTTTTTGGGTTGTTGGATGATAAACAACAATCTTTGGATACGAAAAAGCCATACGCCGACCCTAACGACCCCAAGCACTATATTATTGAATTAAGCGGGACGTTAAAGGAAGGCAGCTACTCTTTAGTTTCTTATGCCAAGACAGTTGATAAGGAAGATTATAAGATTAACTATTTTGCTGTAAAAAATGTGACATCCATAACGGGTTCGGCATCCTCTTCGAATGATAGCATTTGGAAACACATTGATTTCCTGCAGTTCGCTCATTGGCTAAGTTATTTAGGTATGTTCTTACTTAATGGGAGTAGTTGGTTTCGAGCCATAATAAGCGCGCATAAAGAAACATGTCTCAAATGGAAAAAGATTTCACCATACGTTTATATGTTAAGTAGCGCCGCGATATTGCTCGAGCTGATTTTAAACAAATTCCAGTATTCCGAAGTTGTCATCCGGGACTTTATCACATTCAATTTTATATGGATTCCGATAATTCAATTGATTCTTCTGACAATTAGTTATTTTGTAAGATGGCATAGGGGCAAACAGATCTTACTGATCCTGGCTTTATTGTGCTTTGCTTTAACCGGACATTCCGTGGCTCCACCGTACGGAGGGATGTTGGGCGTTGTTCTTGACTTTCTTCACTTATTGGCAGCATCCATATGGGTTGGGGGATTGTTCGTACTATTCTTTATGGCTCCGAAAGAAAACACAGCTTCTTGGTTAAAGGAAACAACAAAAGTCTTCTCCAAGTGGGCTTTGTGGAGCATCGTTGTGATTGGATTTACCGGTGTTTGGATGACATTTAAATTTGTTCCGTCCTTTACGTTCAGGAGTATGCTCCAAAGCTACTGGGGAGAGGTATTGCTTGCCAAAATCGTTCTCTACGTTGTGATAATTGGTCTTGGTTACTGGCAACGTAAATTGTTGCTTCGATGGGTTGAAATATTGGTTACCGGTTTCCGAAAGTTGATAAGAATTGAACTTGTGATCGCGACTTTATTATTACTTTTAGCTGGATTATTGGTCGATTTATCGCCCAAAGAAGCAGAGCAAAGTATATTCCCCAAAAAGCAAGTTCAACAAGGGATTGAGGCTAAATTGATGATTACCCCTTTACAAGCGGGCGCAAACGACATAAACATTGGATTTGTAAATACGCCAGACATAAAAAAGGTCCGTGTGAAATTTTATTCGACTAATGGGTGGTCAACGGAAAATTCAGCATTTCATTTAAAAGATGGCGTGTTTAAACTTACTGGAAGTTTCTTTCACGGAGCTGGAACGATAAATATGGATGTTCAAGCGATAAAGTCGAATGGCGATAGGGTTGTTTTTCCATACCGAATTCAAGTTCCAGGTGTAATGGACACCAATAATTCATAACATCCATCACAATTTCAACAAATTTCTTGGATATAATGAATGGGATGAGGATGGTGGAATATGAGGGTTATATTATTTACAATTGCTGGATATCCCATAAGGTCATATGGTCTCCTTGTGGCGATTGCTATTATTTTAGGACTTGGGGTCGCTTATTATCTGGCGAAAGGAACCAAGTATCGAGAACATCTTGGAAATATTGTTTTTTATGCCGTAATCGGTGCCATTATTGGGGCTCGTTTTTGGCAAGTTTTTTTCTTCGATTGGGCATATTATTCGCAACACTTGGGGAAAGTCATTGCGATATGGGAAGGCGGACTATCTATCCAAGGTGGTTTAGTGGGAGGTTTTATAGGCGGAGCTATCTATACAAAACTCAAGAAGCTAGATTTTTGGGAAATTGCTGATATCTTGGCTCCTGCTATCGCCTTTGGACAAGGGGTTGGAAGAATCGCTTGCTTGCTTAATGGAGATGCGTTCGGTTCACCTACAGGCTCCAATTTCGGGCTTGTATATCCACCGGGAACGATTGCTTATGAAACTTATGGTTCTGTGCCTCTGTTTCCAGCGGAGGTATGGGAAGGGCAATGGGATTTTGTTATATTCGGATTGCTGCTCATTTTCAAAAATCGAACGTGGTTTAGAGGATTTACTTTTTTAACCTATAATATATTGTACGCTCTGGGAAGATTTATGCTGGAGTATCTTCGCGGCGATACGCCAAGATTTTTATTTCATTGGACAGCGGCACAATGGACAAGTATGACCATTATTGGTTTATCTGTACTTCTGATGGGTTACTTTTACGCAAGGTCTAAATTGCAGGTAAAAACGGCTTGATACTTGGAGGATTTATGGCACACGTTTTGGTGGTCGATGATGAAAAAAATATGCGCAACCTCCTTCGCATTTATCTTTCCAAAGAGGGATTCGAGGTTACAGAGGCTGAGGACGGTTATCAAGCGCTCGAGCTTCTTAAACTGCATGCTTATGATCTTATCATCTTAGACATCATGATGCCTGGTATAGATGGATGGGAAGTATGTCGGCAAATTCGTGAAAACAGTCAAATTCCGATACTTATGTTGACAGCTCGTTCCGAAACAAAAGATAAAGTCCAAGGATTGAAATTAGGCGCAGACGATTACTTGGTAAAACCGTTTGAACATGAAGAGCTTGCTGCACGTGTGAATGCTCTCCTAAGGAGAGCTAATTTGTCGGGTCCATTCATAGAATCAACGGCTGTCATCCGTTATTTTGAAATGAGTATTAATCCCGAACGTCGTGAGGTCACTATCGGTGAGCAGATGGTAGACTTGGCCCCTAAAGAATACGATTTATTATTTTATATAGCAAGTCATCCAAGAAAAGTTCTAACAAGAGAATTATTGTTAGATCAGATCTGGAGCCGAGATTATTTGGGTGATATTCGTACCGTGGATACGCACGTTAAAAATGTACGAGAGAAGCTTCGTAACGCAGGTTTTACTCATAATCCTATTCAAACCGTTTGGGGTGTGGGCTATAAATTCCAAGGAAATGAAGCCAAATGAAATGGAATCGAGTGGTTGTTAAATTAGGTAGTACGATCATTATTCTTTTTCTTGTTGTACTGCTGCCAATGGGATTCGTTATCAATCAGATTTTAACTAGCTTTTACCAAAAGAATATTCAAGACAATATTAAGGCACTATCTACTCGCTACGCACAGGCTTTATCTGATGGTGCTTCAACCGCCCAAACCATTAAGACCATTGCGGAGTTTTCCGATGTAAAGTTTTTTATTATCAATAATACGGGAAAGATTATTGCCAACTCTGGATTGATCACAATTACAGAGGATGCATCTCTCCCTGACAAAGATATTGCTCCTCTCTTTGAAGGTAAATCATTATCAATGGATTATGAAGAACCAACCACCAGTAATCGTTATATGGTTTATGGAAGTCCTGTTATGCTTGAAAATACAGTAGTCGGTGGTGTATTTGTTCTCTCATCCATTGAGGGAATGCATCAGTCTATTCAAAATGTACAGCGTTTATTGCTTCTATCGGGATTTGGAGCGTTCTTATTGGCGCTCGGTTTTACTTTTGTTCTCTCCAAGAAGTTGTCGACTCCTCTTATTCAAATGGAGCAAGCAACACGGAGAATCGCAAAAGGAGATTTGGGCACTCGAGTTCGTTTGAAATCCAATGACGAAATCGGTTCGTTAGCACAAGCGATTAATGAACTTGCTTTGGATTTAAAAAATTATCGAGATACGAGAAATGAATTTTTTTCTAACATATCACACGAATTACGTACACCCATCACCTATGTAGATGGCTATGCGAAAGTTCTGAAGAACAAACTTTATCAAAATGAAGCAGAAAAAGAACACTATTTGGACTTAATTGCTTCGGAATCCAATAGGTTGACGCTATTGATTGAGGATTTGTTCGAACTTTCCAAGATGGAAGAAGGTAAGGTTTCATTAGAAATGGAATGGATTGACCTTACAGAGGTTATGGAGAATGCCATTCATAAATGCAGGTTGAAAGTAAACGAAAAAGGATTACAACTGGACTATCATTTTGACAAGCAATTACCTCTCATTTATGGTGATGGCTTACGAATGGAGCAAGTCTTTACGAACTTATTGGAAAACGCAATTCGTTATACCAATGAAGGTCATATTCACGCAGCTATTAACAAGGAAAATAACAAAGTCTCTATCCTCATTGAAGACACGGGCTTCGGCATTCCGGAAGAAGAGTTATCCCAAATCTTCAATCGGTTTTATCGAGTTGAAAAATCAAGGTCACGAGAATACGGTGGTTCGGGGTTAGGGTTAGCTATAGTAAAAAAGCTTATTGAACTTCAAGGTGGTAACATACAAGTTTCGAGTGAACTTAATAAGGGGACACGATTTGAAATTGAATTTATTGTTCCAACTTCTCCTGGCGGAGGTGTTGAAAGTGAAGTTGGCTGATTGGTTTATTGCTTTAGCTTTAGTGTTAATGGGAATTGGTTGTTTAACGATGTCAGCTTCGTGGATGATGGGCTCAGGTTCCATTCTTCGTTACTTAAATAATTTTTTCAACGTTTGTATGTGGATTGGCATTCCACTGATCGTAATGGCAATCGTTTATCTTATTATCAAGTCAAGAAAAGGGGGAAGAAAATGAAATATAAAGGAATGCTTGTTTCAATAGTAGCAGCTTCTTTCATGCTGTCTGCTTGCTCTAACTCTACTTCCAAAGTGACTATGGAACATATTCACGGATTGGGTTATACAAGTGACGGAAAACAAATTTTGATTCCTGCACATACAGGTTTGGTTGCATACTCGGTGGGGAAATGGAGCAATGTCGATGCTCCGAAAAACGATTATATGGGCTTTGTCGCAGTTGATAGTGGTTTTTATAGTAGTGGTCATCCAGGACAAGGTTCTAAACTGAAAAACCCACTTGGAGTCGTAAAAAGCACTGATGGGGGGAAATCATTGACTATACTTGATTTTGAAGGTGTAAGCGACTTTCACGCAATGACAGTTGGTTATAAAACACACACGATTTATGTATTCAATGAACAACCAAATACAAAAATGAAATCTACTGGGTTGTATGTTTCAAAGGACGAGGCTAAGACGTGGAATAAGTCTGAATTAAACGGTTTTTCTGGAGAACCATTAGCAATAGCAACTCATCCATCTGACGACAAGGTTGTTGCACTTGGAAGCAAAGAAGGACTTTTTCTTTCTAAAGATTCCGGAAACCATATTGAAAAATTGATATCCGGGTTAGTAGTTACATCCCTAACATTTAGCAATAACGGTGAGTTATTTGTAGCAGCGGCAAATTCTCCAACAATGTTACAAATCAATGTGAGTAGTAAAGATAAGAAAGAAATCAAACTTCCTACATTGGATAAAGATGATGCTATCTCTTATATTGCTCAAAATCCAACAGATCATAATGAATTAGTGTTGGCAACTTACAAAAAAGATGTATTTATAAGTAAAGATGCAGGAACGAAATGGACCAGAATTTCCGACAAGGGTAACGGAATCTCGAAGTAAATAAAAACTGGAGAAAAGGAGGAACTCACTTGAATCAGCGAATCCTCCAATGGGTAATGGTTGTCGTGATTGTAATTTTGGCTAGCGTAACTATTATTTCTCAAATATATAAATCATCATCACCTATCCAAGAAAAAACATATGCTGCTAATTTTCAATTGAAGACATTAGACGGACGTGATTTATCACTTAGTGATTATAGAGGTAAAGGGGTCGTCCTTAATTTTTGGGGAACTTTCTGCAAGCCTTGTCGTGACGAAATGCCGGCATTAGAAAAAGAATATCTAAAATACAAGGACCAAGGACTTGTGATCATCGGTATGAATGCTAGCGAACCCCAAAAAACGGTTTCTGCTTTTGTTAAGGAACTAGGAGTCGATTTTCCGATTGTATTAGATCCAGGATTGAAGGTGGCCGATATTTATCAAGCAAATGCACTGCCACACTCAGTATTTATTCAACCTGATGGACAGATTTCTCATATAAATCTTGGGCAAATGGATGAAAAGACAATAGAAACTTTAATAAAACCAATTTTACCAAAATAAAAAAGAGCCGCTATATCGGCTTTAGGATTTCCACATTTCATAGTTCACAGTGAGGTTGTTATGCGTAACAAAGTTATTCCACTACTTGCATTTTTTGCTCTTCTATTTCAGAACCACATTGCTTTAGCTCATTCGCCCATTGAAAAAATGTTACCGCAAGCAGGAGCTGTTTTAGAGAATACACCTGCCCAAATTGAACTTTGGTTTGAGGATCCTGTTGAACTATTTCAAGGTTCGATTGTTGTAATTGGCGAACAGAATACTAATGTTACGCTTGAAAAACCTCAACTTGATCCAAATGATAAGCGTCACGTTATAGCGGCGTTTCCGAATCAACTATCTCCAGGTAAATTTTCAGTAAAGATTGAAGCCATTAGTTATGACGGACATCAAGTTAAGGAGAATTATCAGTTTGAAGTTAAGAAGCCGGTTCGCTCACAAGCAGAGATGCTTCGAAATTTTAAATTGGAAAGGTCAAGTCCAGGAGATGGCACCATCTTATCCGAATCTCCTGAACAAATCGAACTTTGGTTTACAGATGCGACCAATGTAACGGTTTTTGGTGTTTTTGATGACCAAGATAAAGTGGTTCCTATAGGAGAGCCTGTTCAAGACCCTGCAAACCCCAATCACTTTACCGTAAAAATGAATAGTCAGCTTCACAAGGGAACCTACTCTGTTCATTGGTATGCGACTGTAGGTCAGTTTGAGAAAAATAGTGTTTATTATTTCGCAGTTCAGGAGTATACGCCGTTAAAAGGTTCTAATGGTATCTCAAAAGACTCTATATTTAGTCATGTTGGTTTTCTACAGTTTGCTCATTGGCTTGCTTTTGTAGGGCTGCTGTCACTGGCAGGTGGAAGTTTGTTTGAATTATTCGTGGCTAGAGGAAGAGGAAATGTTCCGCGTTGGAGAATGGCTTCAAATTTATTTTATAGTATAACTGCTCTCGGCTTCATCGTTGAGTTCATTATGAACAGAATCAATTATATGCAAGTACAGTGGAATGAATTTTTCACATTCTCGTTTATATGGATCCCGATCATTCAGATCATCCTTCTGACAATGGGATTTTGGATTTTCAAAAGAATCATTCGATTAACATTACTTTTAATTACTGTTTTGCTATGGACTTTTACTGGGCATTCTTCCACCCCGAGCTACGGTGGAACATGGAGTATTTTATTGGATGGATTCCACTTGTTAGCTGTATCTGTTTGGTTAGGTGGTTTAATCGGCTTATTATTGATGATACCAAAAGAAAACTCATTGGATTGGCTTAAAGTCGTAGGAAAAACGTACTCAAAATGGGCATTAGGAAGTATCCTTATTATCGGAATAACGGGATTATTGATGTCGAACAATTATGTAACCTCATATAGCATTGAATCTTTCCTCGCTAGCAATTGGGGTAAACTCATTGTTATAAAAATGGTTTTATTTATTGAAATATTATTCATTGGCTTTTTACAAATGAGATATTTAAAGAAATTTTCTATAATGGGCTTACGCCTGTTAAAGCAATTGAAGATTGAAGTTTATGTCGCTGGTATCATCCTAGTTGTTGCTGCTGTATTGATTGATCTTTCACCAAAAGAGGCAGAACAAGGGGTATTTCCCAAAAGCGCAATAATAAAAGAAGTGAAAGCTACTATTGGAATTACACCCTTGAAAATGGGGACAAATGAGATCTCTATCCGGTTTGACAATCAATTAGATTTTAAACAAGTACGTGTTAAATTTACGATGCCTCCTGATTGGATTGTCGAAGATACTGCGTTTTCGTTGGGTAACGGTGAATACCGTCTAACGGGAGATTTTTTGCACGCGGCTGGAGTTGTTCAAATGGAAGTTCATGCAGTCACGACTCAGGGAGAAGAAATTACTTTCCCATTTGAGATACGTATCCCTGGAGTGATGTTTTAAGACTAAAGAAATCCCCCACCTTTTGGGCTTTTGGTGGGGGATTTTCCTTTGAAAGGGATTTTATTATGCTGCCATTGCAAAGGAGCGGCATTCTCTCGCACAAGCCAAGCACATTTGGCCACACATTTGAGATTCGTGATCATTGTGTCTCAAACATTCATGGCCACACACCTCGCAAACATAAGCACAAAAATCACACATTGCTTTCATAACCGGGCTTTGTCTAGATATAGACTTTGAACACAAATGACAGATTGAAGCACATTCAGTTAAAAGTTTGATTTGATGTCTTCGTAAGTGAGCGTCCTGTCTATGAAGTAATACATGAACGGTATGTTCACACATAGCAGCACAATCGTGAAGCATCTTTAACATCTCAGGCATCATTGTTTGAATTGGCATCTAAAGCACTCCTCTAAGAATTAATAAATAATCTTAATAACGTATTCAATGGGTGAATGTCCCGATACAATCGTTTAAGCCTTTTGGTGATCATCTTTATTTTTTTACACTATATTTCCATTATTTGATTTTATGTGTATAATACAATATATGTATAATACACATAAAGGAGCTGTTTATTTTGGAATTAAACAATATTTTGGAACTTCGATTGAATGTACAAAAATTTATCAGGCATTTTGGTTTATTAGAGCAAACAGTAACCCCATGTGGTTTTCAACTTTCAGTATCACAGGTATTTGCTCTACAAGAAGTGGAGAACTCCACTCTAATACTTGGTGAATTAGCAGATAGGCTGCATCTAGAACGAAGTTCAGTAAGCCGGCTTGTTGATGGGCTAGTAAAAGGAGGCTTCGTAAGCCGGGAAATCAACGAACAAAACCGAAGAGAAATGTTAATTTCTCTTACTGAAAAAGGTGAACGGACAATTGAGCAGGTTCGTCAGCAGTCCATTCGATTTTATCAAAATGTTTTGCAACACATGACTGAAGCTGATCAACAACTGGTTCAGCAGGGATTCGAAAAATTTACAGGAGCTCTATTAAAAAACAAGGGGAAACAGGATGAAATATAAAAAAAGTCAAACAGCTACAAGTTTATTATCGTTTATTTTTTCTTTTCTGGCTTCATCCCATCACTGGCTTCATATTGGGATTTTACTTCTCTTAGGCGGCTCGACGAATATGATGGCGACAATGTCAGCAGCATTATGGATTAGACGTATCATGATCATTGCAACCATTATAACGATGTTTGTATCGATGTATCGTTTAATTAAACACAAGTATAAGGTAACTTGGGTGATTATTATGACTATTCTCTCTGCCGCGATTTCATTGGGTTTTATAATGTATACACTTGTGAAGTTTGGTTGGTAAAGCCTGCTTGGTTGTTTCAATATCAGCGTGGGAATAATTTCTAAAGGTGGGCTAATCAATTTTTATGGAAAAAATTAAAAAATGGTCTTGATATAGGATATGGGGGTATGGTATATTCAAAATGTGAGGAGGAAATGATATGGAACAACATGATAAACAAGAATTAAATGAGGACAGTTGTCATTCTGGCAGTGATCGAAAAAGTCATCATTCTGATAAAACAAAAAATAATTTGATTTCAAGGCTCAATCGCATCGAAGGACAAATTCGCGGTGTGAAAGGTCTTATTGAGAAGGATACGTATTGTGACGATGTGTTAAATCAAATCGCCGCGGTTCAATCAGCTTTAAACGGTGTTGGGAAACTGCTTCTAGAGCATCATCTAAACAGCTGTGTAATCGAACGCATTCAAGAAGGCGATAATGAGGTTATTAAAGAACTCATGGTTACCATGAATAAATTAATGAAATAATAAGGAGAGATTAGATATGCAAACAGTTACACTTAAAGTTGAAGGTATGTCCTGCGGTCATTGCGTGAATTCCGTTGAAGGCGCAGTTAAGAAACTTGGTGCTTCCGGCAAAGTTGATTTGAGTGGTGGATCCGTTACTGTAGATTTCGATGAGTCTAAAGTTTCATTGGACGCTATTAAATTAGCAATCGAAGATCAAGGCTATGACGTTGCGAAATAAAGATAAATGAGCCGCTTCATGCGGCTCCAATGTAACACCTATTTTTTTTCAATAAAATATACCCCGTAGGGGTATGGAGGGGCTGGAGGGTAAGAAATGGCGAAACCATTAGAGCAACAACAAGCGAGTTTGCAAATTACGGGCATGACTTGTGCAGCATGCGCAAACCGTATCGAAAAAGGCTTGAAGAAATTAGAAGGTGTTGCAGATGCCAACGTGAATTTTGCACTTGAGAAGGCTTCAGTGACGTATAATCCGAGTCAAATCAGCGTATCTGCCATGGAAGAAAAAATACTGGATCTGGGTTACAGCACCGTGAAGGATGCAGTAGATTTTAATATCGTAGGTATGACATGCGCAGCGTGCGCCACACGTATTGAAAAAGGCTTAAATAAAATGCCTGGTGTTAGCAAAGCAACTGTTAACCTTGCTTTAGAAACTGCTCATGTTGAGTTTAGCGCTGCCGAAGTTTCTGTAAGCGATATGGTTAATAAAGTTGATCAACTGGGATACAAAGCCATGCGTAAAGAGGAAGAATCATCAAAAAGTGATTATAAGCAAAAAGAGATACACCACAAGAAAATTCAGTTAGCGGTATCGGCAATCCTTTCGTTACCACTTCTATGGGCAATGGTGAGCCACTTTACATTTACATCGTGGATTTACTTGCCAGAGTTTTTGATGAATCCTTGGGTGCAGCTTATACTTGCCACACCGGTACAGTTTATTATCGGTTGGCAGTTTTACGTAGGGGCATACAAAGCCCTTCGTAATAAAAGCGCCAATATGGATGTGCTTGTTTCTCTCGGAACATCAGCCGCGTACTTCTATAGTTTATATCTAACGCTTCAGTGGGCAATTTCAGTTGATGCTCATCACCATGCACCGGATATGTATTACGAAACAAGTGCGATTCTTATTACTTTGATTATTTTAGGGAAACTGTTTGAGGTGTTGGCGAAAGGACGAACTTCTGAAGCCATCAAGAAATTGATGGGGCTTCAAGCGAAAACAGCGTTAGTCATTCGAAATGGTGAAGAAATGGATATACCAGTTGAAGAAGTTGTCATTGGGGACATTGTTCTTGTAAAACCAGGTGAGAAAATCCCAGTCGACGGTGAAGTTGTAGAAGGTTTGTCCGCTGTTGATGAATCCATGCTAACTGGGGAAAGTATCCCTGTTGAGAAAAAAACTGGTGACGCCGTTATTGGCGCTACTGTTAATAAAAACGGCAGCCTAAAAATTAAAGCAACTCGTGTTGGGAAGGAGACAGCTCTCGCTCAAATTATCAAAGTTGTAGAAGAAGCCCAAGGCTCTAAAGCGCCTATTCAGCGTATTGCTGATGTGATCTCGGGTATCTTTGTCCCGATTGTTGTAGGAATTGCTGTTGTAACATTTCTGGTTTGGTATATTTGGGTTGCTCCTGGTGAGTTTGCAACTGCGCTTGAAAAGGCTATTGCTGTCCTTGTCATTGCTTGCCCTTGTGCTTTAGGACTTGCAACACCAACCTCCATTATGGCTGGATCTGGTCGCGCGGCGGAATATGGCATCCTGTTTAAGGGTGGGGAACATTTAGAATCCATGCAAAAAGTGCAAACCATCGTGCTTGATAAAACGGGTACGGTAACGAAAGGAAAACCGGAACTTACAGACGTTCAAATTGAAAATATGGATGACGAAGATACAATTCTTAGACTAATCGGCTCTGCCGAAAAACAATCAGAGCATCCACTTGCTGAGGCAATTGTTGCTGGGATTATTGCTAAAGGTATCCTACTGACCGCTACTGAGCAGTTTGAAGCCATTCCCGGCTACGGAATTCGAGCCATCGTAGAAGGCAAGGAAGTGCTGGTTGGAACCCGTAAGCTCATGCAGCGTGAAACAATCGACTTTGGAAAAGCAGATACGGCTATGGAAAAGCTCGAATCCGAAGGTAAAACCGCTATGCTCGTAGCGGTGGATAACAAGTACGCAGGTATGGTAGCCGTAGCGGATACGATCAAAGACACATCGAAAGAAGCGGTCTCTCGTTTAAAACAAATGGGCATCGAGGTCATCATGATGACAGGTGACAACAAACGAACAGCACATGCCATAGCGCAGCAAGTTGGCATCGATCATGTTCTCGCGGAAGTTCTTCCGGAAGGCAAAGCCGAAGAAGTGAAAAAACTTCAAGCACAAGGAAAGATAGTGGCGATGGTGGGCGATGGCATCAACGATGCTCCTGCTCTTGCGACTGCAGACGTCGGCATAGCTATTGGCACCGGCACGGACATTGCGATGGAAGCAGCGGACGTGACACTGATGCGCGGAGAACTTACAAGCATTTCAGATGCCATTTATATGAGCCGTAAAACGATGACCAACATTAAACAGAACCTGTTTTGGGCACTCGGTTACAATACACTCGGGATTCCGATTGCGGCACTTGGACTTTTGGCACCCTGGGTAGCTGGTGCTGCTATGGCACTAAGCTCGGTATCCGTTGTGTTAAACGCCTTACGCTTGCAACGAGTGAAGTTATAATCGGCATATATGGGAGGGGAAGACATGCAGATGATGAAGTTTGCAGTTACCCCAGGGTTTCAAACTGGGGGCACCTTATTTAAGCCAGAACAATTGGCTGTTCTTGGATCGATCGTCGGTGAGGATGCTAAAATAGAATTAACGACATTTAAACAACTGTATGTTGAAATGCAAGAAGAGAAAATGGATGAAGTGAAGGAAAAGTTGTCTGGCATCGGATTAGAAATATATCCTACGGGCTTCGTGACCAAGAGCCTCATTACGTGTAACTTTTGCCGCGGAGCAGAAGATGCAGGGCTTGAAATGGCTGAAGCGTTAAACAAAGCGATTTCAGGGATCGAAACGCCAACACCTTTAAAAATCGGCTATGCGGGTTGTGCGCTCGGAACGAGCGAGCCGCTTTTGAAAGATATTGGTGTGGTCAAAATGAGAGATACGTTTGATATTTATGTCGGTGGTGAGCCCAAATCGTTAAAACCATCTTTTGCGGTCTTGCTAATATCCGATGTTAAAGCAGACAGGTTGATTCCGATGGTTCAAAAGCTTATCCATCATTTTCAACAACATGGAAAAATGAAGGAAAAGTTTTCGAAATTTATCAATCGGGTAACAATCGAGGCATTGCGTGAGGCAATTGCAGAGTGAGTGTAACGGGGGTCTGTTTGATTTATGAAGACAATTTTAATCGTTGATGATGAAGAAAAGATCCGTGAAGTTGTTGCATCCTATTTGCAAAATGAAGGATATGCTACTATTCAATCCGGTATAGGGAACAAAGCACTTGATCTCGTTCGCGGCGGAAATGTTGATCTTCTTATTTTGGATCTGATGCTTCCGGACATGTCTGGGGAAGATGTATGCAGAGCGATAAGGCAGTTTTCACCTGTTCCCGTCATCATGCTAACAGCGAAAGTTTCTGAAGATGACCGCGTCCAAGGATTAACACTTGGTGCCGATGATTATGTCGTGAAGCCATTTAGCCCACGTGAATTAACAGCAAGAGTAAAAGCTATTTTGCGTCGCACGCAAGATGATACGCTTCTTGCTGAAATCATCTCGTTTCAAAATGACGACCTTGTCATTCGGCCGATGAAACATGAAGTTTATAAAATAGGGAATCTGATAAGTCTGACTCCAAATGAATATAAATTGCTACTGATTTTGGCACATCATCCAAACCGAACCTTTACACGGGAGGAATTAATTGAAAAAGTGCTCGGTTTTGATTTTGAAGGCGATACTCGCTCGATAGATCAGCATGTCAAAAACCTCCGTCAAAAGATAGAAGCTGATCCCAAAAAGCCTCAATACATCGTTACCGTCTTTTCAGTAGGTTATAGGTTTACTGGAGGCGAATCATCATGAAAGGATTATACGCACGAATCGCCATCGCATTTATTGGGATAGCCACCATTGTTTTGCTTATTTCAACCATAGCGTTTGTTTTGGCAACACATTACCACTTCTCGTTGTATCAAGATCAAGCTATGGATACTAATATGAATTCCCCAACGTTTGACACCCATTTTGAGCAGGCTTTAGTACAGTCTGTTCTTGTGTCTGCCATTATTGGTATTATGCTCGCGGTTCTGTTAAGTCTTTTTGTCGCTAAGCGAATAACCGCCCCGCTGATACACATGAAAAATGTTGCAGAGAGAATGGCAAATGGAGAGCTTGGAGCAAGAACGACAGTCAAAGGCAATGACGAGATCGCTGATCTAGGGGGCTCTCTTAATCACCTTGCCGAACAGCTCATGCACCAGGAGCAGTTACGTAAAACGATGACTGCTGATGTGGCTCATGAATTAAGAACGCCGATTGCAACACTTAAAAGCCATATGGAAGCGATGATTGATGGCATTTGGGTACCAACTCACCAGCGCCTAGAGTCTTGTTATGAGGAGATTGAACGTTTGCGGTTCCTTGTTGGTGATTTAGAGCAACTAACAGAAATGGAGTCCCCGCATTTCAAGCTGAAGCTGCATAAAGAAAATGTTTCAGCAATTGTTCGTCGTAATATCGAAGCGAACCGGGCTTCTTTTGATCAAAAGGGAGTTAACCTTTTTTTTGAAGGTTTAACAAACGTTGAAGCTACCTTGGATAGGCAGCGTTTGGGTCAAATTGTGTTGAACCTTTTAACGAATGCGCTAAAGTTTACGCCCCAAGGGGGAAAAGTATCTGTTGAAGTGAAGGAAGAAGAACACGCGGTGGTTATTATTGTATCGGATACTGGGATTGGTATGAATGAAGAGGATCTACGTTTGGTATTTGAGCGTTTTTACCGCGTAGAAAAATCCCGCGACCGTAAATCAGGAGGAAGTGGGATTGGTTTAACTATTGTAAAAAAATTAGTGGAAGCGCATGGAGGAACCATTCGAATGCAAAGTCGGGTTGGTGAAGGAACATCTGTAGAGATACAATTCCCTAAGATTTAGTGCCGATCCTCACAAGATCTACACAAGTACCTTTTATAATAAGGTGATAAAAAGAGGAGAGACTTTGATCTCCGGTCAAAGATCCCCAAGCAGAGAGACTTTGACCTACGCTCAAAGATCCCTATATTAGGAGGAAATCATGAAAAAAGTAGCGATTTCAATTTTACTTACGGCTGCGCTCTTAACGGCATGCGGTAAATCAGGCAGTTCGATGGACCATTCTTCGCATAGCGGAACGGCAGGATCAACGAATAATGTCGCGCAAGGCGGTACCGGGGGAATGGACCATAGCGGCATGGCCAAAGAGGCAGCTTCCACACAAGCAGGAAATGTCCAAGCGCAGTTTAAGCTTTCTAGTGATAAGACAATGCCGAACCAAGATTCAACGATTACGATTAAAATTCAGGATAAAGACGGCAAAGCGATTGATAAATTTGATACCGTACATGAAAAACAGATGCACTTTATCATTGTCAGCAAAGATTTATCTTTCTTTAATCACATTCACCCCGATTACAAAGGAAACGGTGAGTTTACCGTTACCACACAATTCCCGACTGCAGGTGATTTCAAGGTGATCGCCGATATCACTCCAACGGGTATGGGAGCCATGAGTAAGAGCCAATGGATTACGGTTCAAGGAGCACTGCCTGCTCAAAAATCAATTGAACCTGATGCTACATTAACTAAAGTGGTTGACGGTAAGGAAGTCACGCTTTCGATTGATCACCTTATGTCGGGCATGGAGCTAAACTTGAACTTCAATATTAAAGATGCTCAATCGAAGCAGCCTGTAACAGATCTACAGCCTTACCTAGGAGCAGTTGGACACGTCGTGATCTTAACCCAAGATGCAGAAAATTATCTGCACGTACATCCGACAGATGAGAAGGCGTCAGGACCGGATGCCAAATTTATGACGACGTTTCCGCATAGCGGCGTATATAAGATTTGGGGACAATTCCAGCAGAACGGTAAAGTATTTACCGTACCGTTTGTAGTAAAAGTACCGTAATGTGATTGAAGCCCAGTTTCCCCAACTGGGCTATTCATACATTTTTGGAGGGATGACTAATGGACGATCTTCGGTTTGATCCAGCAAAAAAAGAGTTATTAGATTCACCTGACAGAAGAAAATTGCTGCCCCCAGAAAAGTTGTTATCGCTGCTACCGATTAAGAATAATCACGTTATTTTAGATTTAGGCGCTGGAACGGGGTACTTTGCTATTCCAGCCGCTCAGATGACGCTGGAAACCGTATTCGCTCTTGATATTGAACCTGAATTGCTAGCTGATTTAAAAACCAAAATGGAAGAACAAAACATATCAAATATTGAATTACTTGAAGCATCAATAACCAACATTCCACTTACAGATCATTCAGTGGATTGCGTAATAGCCTCTCTTGTTTTACATGCTATAAAGCCCTTATCTTTAGGTATAGCAGAGATTAAACGAGTCATGAAGGATGAGGCTTATCTATTGTGTTTTGATTGGGAACCCAAAGAGAGCCCGATTGGACCTCCAATGAATATTCGGGTTTCCTCAAGTGAGATGGAAGAGGAGCTTAATAAAGCGGGTCTTACGATTGCGAAACGCCTATCACCAACCGATTTTCTGTACATTTTTGTAGTTCAGAAATGATCAAATGAAAAGACGCTCACCTGATGTTTAGGAGGTTAGGGCGTCTTTTAGTTATGTCTAACTGAAATCAAGGTTAATGGGGATAGGTTGTTCATTTTAGATGTTGGAGACACTTCAAATTATTTTTCTATAAGTGCAACTTTATCAATACATGATGTGTCATAGATCTACATAAGAATTCTTCTTATTTACCATGATTTTAATTATTTGTTAATTAGAAGGAGTATCTCTGTTCGATCTCTAAGAGATTTACTATTTAGCGTGGAAACAACAAAACAAGGCAAAAATAAGGAGAGATCAATGTGAAAATTAAAACTGTAATTTTGGGAAGTCTAGCTATACTATCAGTTGGTGGGTATTTACTTTTTAGTCAGCAATCAATACCAAGTAAGATAAAGCCCACTCCCTTATCTAATCAGGAAGTAAAAGCTGAATTAGAAGTCTATCCTTTTGATCAAGCGGTCCTTAAATCAGACTTAATTGTTCGTGTAAAGATCAAGGATAAAGTTGGTCTAATAGATGGACCTATTCCTAAGACTACTTTTGAAGCAAATGTTGAAGAGATCATTACTGATAAAAGTAATAAATCGCCAAAAACAGTGAAAATAATGCAGCAAGGAAGTGAACAAGTTAATTTTAATGGGAATGAACTTTTTAAAAAGAACGAAGAAGTAATTCTATTCTTAATGCAAGCAAAAACAGTGGAAAATGCTTATTGGATTTTAGGAGAAGAAACGAACATTTATAAGGTATTGGAAAACGAGGTAACAAAGTATTCATTGAAAGATAAACAACTAGAGGATATAACAAAGAACTCTTATCTAAACGACAAGAAAGATCGCGAATTTCAGGTTATGGATAGAGAGAAATTTATTGAGAAAATTAAAAGCTACAAAACAAATAAATAGAAAGAGATGTGAAGGTAAATGAAATTGAATAAGAAAATCAAAATTACTATCGGATGCTTTATGTTATGTTTGATTCCATTTCAAACTTATGCTCATACATCTGGTTCTACAGGAAGTGAGTCAAGTCAATGGATTCTCGATATTAATAATCATGCGGGTACCACGAGTATAGGCTATAAGATTGATGTTAGCGTTAACTCAACATATGCGAGCTATATAAAAGATGGTGCAGCACGATGGAATTCTGTAGGACCGGTATCATTTTTTAATACAAATACCACTAACAAAGGGGTATTTTCCGCATATGCTGATCCAGATACCTCTACGGTTGCATTTTTTGGTAACTACTCATCAACGAATGGGCACTTAAGTTCTTGGAATATATTTTTAAATATCCCTAAATTAGATGCCAAAACTGTTGAGGGTAGAAAAGTTACTATGGCACATGAGTTAGGTCATTCAATTGGGTTAAATGATTTATATAGTTCAAATAATATTGGAGTTTTGATGTATGGTTACTCAGATAGAAACGCTACATACCCAACAGCCGCCGATAAAGCAGGAGCAACTGAAGGTGTAAAAAATTAGAATTGGCGAAACAGGTCTTTTTGAAGAAGTTATCTTTTTAAGTTGATAGTATTTCATACTGTATAATAATTGAAAATGATTAATAGCCCAGTTTTCTGTGAAAACTGGGCTATTATACATTGGGGCAAAAGAAAGCATTGATAAAATGACAAGACGCTCACCTGATGTTTAAGAGATTAGGGCGTCTTTTACTTATGTCCACTTTCTGTTCATAAAAAGATGCTAGTATAGATGTAAATAAATCAGGGGGACCGATAATGTACAAGCAAGTTAAAGTTCTTATTATTGAAGATGATCCTTACATTTGCGAATTGATTATTCTATATCTTGAAAAAAGCGGGTATATAGCTAGCATCGCAAACGATGGAATGAAAGGATTAGAGATGTTTTATGATAATCATCCTGATCTAGTCATTCTGGACATTATGATGCCTGAAATGGACGGTTGGGAAGTTTGTAGGGAAATAAGGAGATTTGATAAAACTCCTATTATCATGTTGACCGGGAAAGGCGAAAGTTTCGACAAACTTAAAGGTTTCGACCTTGGCACAGATGATTACTTGGTGAAACCATTTGATCCTAATGAACTGATGGCAAGGATAAAAGCGTTATTGCGGCGAGCCAACCCAATGCTAGATGCAAATGAGATCATTGAACTTCCCTTATTGAAGATTGATCTTGGGCAATACAAAGTGATCAGTGATAAACATGAGATCGTGTTACCGCCCAAGGAAATGGAGTTGCTGTATTTTCTCGCCGTACATTCAAATCAAGTGTTCACACGTCAGCAGTTGTTGAATCAGATATGGGGTTTGGATTATGAGGGGGATCCAAGAACAGTCGATGTGCATATTAAAAGGATTCGAGAAAAATTGGGGGATTCTAATCCTTATTGGAAGGTGAAAACGATAAGAGGAATAGGTTATAAATTTGAGGTGGACATCTAGTGATTCGAAAAAAAAGTATTTTTTTGAAGCTGTTTATCACGTATATCGTCATTTTATTTGTATCGCATTTCGTTCTTGCTATTGCTTCTTTTTTGTTGTTTCAGAACAATCTGACTAACATGCATCAAAATTTAGATCGTAACCAATTACATATGGTGGTTTACTTGTTAGTATTGTCCTCTATTATTTCTATTGCAATTACAGCCGTATTTGCTTACTACCTTTCTAAAAGGATTACCGCCCCACTTCGGGAAATGAATCGGGCTGCCCTCCATATTGCTAGAGGGAAATTTGATCAAAGAGTCAAAATCAACACGCGCGATGAGCTGGGTGAATTGGGAGAGACGTTCAATTATATGGCTCAGGAGTTGGCCGGCTTGGATCAGATGAGAAAGGACTTTGTTTCCAATGTTTCCCATGATTTGCGATCCCCTCTAACTTCAATTCATGGATTTGTCAGGGCATTTCTGGATGACACGATCCCGGGCGAACGAAAACGCCATTATTATACGATCATGAAAGAACAAACTGAGCGAATGATTAAGCTAGTTAATGATCTTCTAGATATGGCTCGAATAGAAGCAGGGCAACTCGAAATACGTCCTGTCATCTTTAATTTGTCGGAATTGGTTCGTCAAGTCGTGGCTCGCATGGAACCTGAATTTGTGAAAAAACAAATCAATGTGGAATTGATATCTGAAGAAGCAGAAGACGTCCACGTATTTGCTGATCCGGATCGAATTGATCAAGTGATTGCCAATTTGATTCAAAATGCCGTACAATTTTCCACAGCCGAGAGTTCTGTCGAAGTGATATTGGAAAAAAATGAACAAGCGGTAATTTCTATTCGAGATTACGGACCGGGAATCAGGCAAGAGGACATTGAATATATTTGGGAACGATTTTATAAAGCAGATAGAGCCCGAATTAAAAAAACAGGTACAGGGATCGGATTGTCCATTGTTAAGCACATATTAGATCTTCATCAAAGCTCCATTCACGTAAAGAGTGAAGTGGGGAAGGGGTCAATCTTCACTTTTACGCTCCCTATAGCTCCGAACTTATCTAAAAAACCTGAAAAAGAGTGATTTTCTCCGTTCACCTCCTGTTCATGAAACATTGATATACTGGGTTCTGAACCAAGTGATCATGAAATAAAGAGGAGGATATCTCAATGAGTAAATTACCAGAATCCAATGAAGACACTAGTGTGGAGCACGGCCACGGATCACCCCCCAGCACACCACGTTGGGTGAAAGTTTTTGGTATCATCGCCCTTGTCCTGGTCCTGCTGTTTGTCATCCTGCACCTCACAGGCAATAACTTTGGTGGTCATGGCGGACACACACTACACTCCAGCGGCATAGAACAAGGAGTGGAATAGCCATGACCATGACACCCCATATCCGCAAGTTCGCGCTTACCTTACATGTCACTTCCTCGGTCGGATGGCTTGGAGCAGTCGCTGTCTTCCTAGCTCTCGCCATCGCGGGTCTGACCAGCAAGGATGCTCAGATGGTGCGCGCTACTTATCTCGCGATGGAGTTAAGTGCTCGGTTCGTCATCGTTCCGTTGTGCCTCGCTTCGCTGCTAACCGGGCTTATCTCGTCATTGGGTACCGAGTGGGGCTTGTTCCGGTACTACTGGATCCTGATTAAACTCCTGATAACTATCCTTTCCACCATCGGCTTGCTGGTGCATTTACAGCCGATTAGATATTTAGCAGAAGTTGCAGCAAAGACAACATTGTCAAGTAGCGATTACCAGGCGCAAATCCAACTCGTGATCATCGCAAGTGCCGCCATGCTAGCGTTGCTAGTGGCCACGACGCTATCGATGTACAAGCCGCGGGGCATGACCCCGTACGGATGGCGAAAGCAGTATAAGAAGCGTACGAACTCGTAGCCGTAGATTCAGCAAGTTCTACTTTTCCTCGAGCGAGCGAAACCTGTCCTGACTTTACTGGGGTGACTAGAGCATAGGAGCATAATCAATGCGAGACTGAGGGCTCCCCAGCGGGGTTAGCTTGTTTGTGATGTGTGGCAGCCTGTGCAACGAGCCGGGATGTGGCTTGATGGGAGCGTGTCTGGTGTCTTATTGATGCCCCTGGGCTGGTCATACGGTGAGGAGTGGGGGAAGAGAGAAGAGGGCTTACGAGTTTGAGCTAAGGTTCCCCAAGGCATTGAATATAGATTTTGTATGCGCTGTCCTATTCAGTAATTCAAGAGCTATTAATTTTCCATTAATCGCAATAGCCGGAACAGTTTGAATGCCGTAAGCTTTGGCTTTATCCTCAGATTCAGTAGTACCACTTTTTTTATTTAAATCATAAACAATAACCTCACAGTTTGAACATACTAAATCATTGACTTGCTGTACAACACCGTCACATAAATAACAACCAGCTGTAAATATTTCGACTTTTGCCAATTTAATTTCCTCCTTCAGATAGTTTTCTAATAATTGGGCATTCATTCTTTGGAAATTTAGGTTCCGAATCTTGCCGTATAATTGCTGACTCTAATAAAGATTTAAAGTTATTTAAATGATTTATTTTTTCTTCGATTTCTTGAATTTTTACCGCGGCAAATTGGTACATTTCCTCAACTGGAAAGTAGTCTTCCTTCTTGTATACGAATAGAAGATTTTTAATTTCCTCAAGGGTAAATCCTAAATCTTGTGCGCGTTTAATAAATTGAATGTCATCAATTGCTTCGTGAGAAAACATTCTGTATCCAGATTCGGTTCTAGGAGGCTTAGATATAAGCCCCCGTCTTTCGTAATATCTAACTGTTTCAATATTAACGTTAGATGCTTTTGCTACTCGGCTTACCGTTAACCTACTCATCGTTACCCTCCTTTTTTATTATGATAAACCCTGTACCAAGGTACAAAGTCAATCTGTTATTTCTACGTCTCATCTCTTTGCTCCTTCATTATTGTAAGTTTTAGGGAGTTACTGTGAGCGTGATGACCATTCCAGATTCTTTATGACCCGGAAGCGTGCAGACAGCTTTATAGATACCTGGTTTATCAATGCGAATGACATCGCTATCTTCTGATCCCGGCATAGCATGGATATGGATGTTCGCACTTTCAATTTCAAAATCATGCTCTGCTTTCCCGCTATTAACTAAAGTAACTTTTACATATTCATGAGCACTTATCGTTATGTTTTGAGGTGAAAATGCAAAATCGGTAGCAGTGATGACAAGTTCATTTGTATAACTGCTATTTGATTTTTCATGATAGTGGTTTTCTGGGCTCATGTTATCCATATGGGCGGGGAGAGGTTGGGAAAAGAAAAGGGAGATAAACAAAAAGATATTAACAGAAAACATGGTTTGCGGTAAGAAGAAAAACCGCGATCGTCTTGTTGAACCCACGTTCTTAACTTCACCTATAAGCATGAGGAACAAAATAAAAATAATGCTTGCAGTGAATACTCCTGTAATTTTAAGCGTGGGTGTAATATACGCAGCTGGTAACATTGCAATTAGCATGGCACCCATCATTCCGCCCATAATGCCTGATAGCAAGCCATCAAGTACAGCCATGGTGCTGATCGGAATCCCAGCTATAGCGCCAATCATACCGGCAAGTAACATACTGATCATACACGCTTGAAAAAAATGTCCAGGAAATAATGCAGCAATTAGTGTCCCTGCTCCAAGACCTATCGTCATCCCAAGACACATGGCGCTCATCATACCTACCATGCAGGTTATTCTGGATCTAAATCGAATAACAAAAGCTATAATCCAAAAGGAAAGCATGGAATATTCAATTATAAATATTAGGGGACTGTTCATAGTTTCTCCTCCTTATATAGGATACATATGGAGGGTATATGTGCAATATGTACAAGTTTTCGTAAAATTAAATGATCACACGGCGAGAAATATAATTGATTAGAGAAGGAGTTTTACGTGAAAAAGTTGTTACTCGTTTTTATGTACATTAGCTGCATTGTACTAGCCTTTGTAAATAAGGAATACATTTTGACCTGGATCCAGGAGAAAGACACAACAGATATTGTTCCATTGATTGTATTAGCAACAATATTAGCACTATTTCCGGTTATTCCATATGGTGTGATCGCAGGAATCATCGGAGCAAAATTTGGTATCGTAACTGGCGGGCTCATGAATGTAATCGCATCAACGATCGGGGCGTATATCATGTTTATGATCGTGCGCTATGCGTTTTCTGATGCTGCGAGAAGATATATTTCCCGAAACCGTAAAGTAGAATTTTTCACAAAGGCATTTGAAGCGAACCCATTTTTAGCCGTGTTTTTTGCCCGGCTTATCCCAATTATTCCTGCACCAGCGGTTAATATTTACTCAGGGATAAGCCATATACCAAGTATTGCTTTCATTATTGCGACCATAGTTGGGAAAATCCCAGTTATGCTTGTGTTTGCTTTTGTTGGTGACCAGTTGTTTTCTAGCATTAAGAATGTAGTCATTGTAGTTACTATGTATTCAATTTTCCTTATCTTTGTATATGTGATTTATCGATATTGGGTAAAGATTAAACAAAATAGAAAAGAACAGCCCTGATAAGTGGGTTATCCTTTTCTATTCATAAACATGCTTATTTTTTTGCAACAATTGCATTTCCTTCTACAGCGTCAAAATAAATATTAGATACTACTTCCGCTAATAGGTCGGCAGTTCGGTATGATTCAGCTAATGTATTTTCCACTCCACCTATTTCTATTAATGTGCTATTTGGGTTCATAGATTGGTTGTACTCACCATTGCCATTAGAGTTTTTCTGATAAATCCCTTTCGAAATCCCTGGGTATTTTGCATTTAACTGATCATGGATCTTCTTCGTAAATTCCAAGTTTTTTTCCCAGTTAGGATTCTTTTCACCAATGACAAAATAAATTTGCGCGTAATCTTTCCCGTTAATCCTTTTTGTTGTTTTTGAACGCTTCTGTGAATCTCTGTGTATATCGAATAAATAATTGATGTTCGGATGAGAACTAAATGCTTCTTGTACGGTTTTTTTAGAGTATTTATACGAACTCGGGTACTTAAAATCTTTAACTGAAGAAGGATAATCCTTATCAGAATGTAATGTTGCTACACCACGCTTTTCAAGTTTTTGCTTAATTCTTTCCCCCACAAGCGTTATGTTTTTATTCTGGTCGAGTGCAAAATCAGGGTTTTTAACCCCTTTTAGTTCAGGCAACCAAGACTCTCGGTTATGGGTGTGATAGATGAGCACAGCTTTACTTTTTGAAGTCATTGCTTCTTTACTTGGTGGTTCAGTTTGTTCCTTTAGTTGATCGTTACTTTTTTCTGTTTCTAGTGGGGTAGAGGGTTTCGTTTTAAGTGCATCGACTGGTACATCGTTAATATCCGACGGGTAATCAATATCAGATGTGTTTTCACCAACTAATAATTTTGAATTGTCACTTTGAACATCTGGGGCATTATTTGGTTTTTCAGAAACGTCCTGATTACTTATTGGAGCTCTTTGTACTAAGGATTTGTATATACGTTTGGGAGAAAGAACTTCCTTTTTTTCATCCCTATTTAAGTTAGGTACTTCCATCGAAAATAAATTATATAAGATAGAGGGAGAAGCATTTGAGGTTAATGAATGCATACTAGCAATTGGTGCTCTAGAAACTTTACTCTGTAGTATAATAGAAATGCTAAGGAAAATAAAAAGAGTGAATGAAAATACAGATAAAAATAAAAATATACGGGAATTTATTGCTATGTCACAAAGATATCGCTTTAGTTTATGATAAACGCTATACCAATTCATTGTTTGTTCCTCCGGATAATTTTTGAATCTATTAACTATTCTATGAGGAATGAACGAATGATAGAACCCAAAAGAGTTTTGTTAAATAAAAGGTGCTTCAAAATGATTAAACTATTGCAATCTGATTTTCATTGGTATATATTGTTATTGAATCATCAAAAAAAATTGATTAAGCAATCGGGTGAAAACAATGAAAACCATAATCCCAATACATGAAGTAAAGATAAATACTGCACCAAACGACTCATTTTTTGAAACGTATGAGGTAAAGTTTAAAGCCTTGGCGGATCGCAAGAGACTGCAAATCATGTATGAGTTAACACAGCGGGGAAAAACTTGCGTTTGCGACCTATGCGATATCGTGGAAATGGCTCAATCCAAGTTATCTTATCACTTGAAGATCCTTTTAGACGCCAATCTAATAACAAAAGAAATGATTGGCACTTGGAGCTATTACGAGATCAATACTTCTGCAGTGAACGGATTGCTTTCAGAAGAGCTATGCTGCATTTTTAGACCGAGTCGCTCTTAAATTTTTTTGAACATTACATCAATTTTTTTTGATGTATATATCAATATATTTTGATTAAGGAGTGGTTTTACATGTTATTTCATGATATCAATCCCCAACTGATGTACGTAGAACAGCAAGGCAAACAAGTAATCATAGCGAAAGTGGCTCAAGGTCAGGGGCAAAAACAATTTAGCTTTAGTCTCAAAAATTTCGTAAGGCTATTCCGGATTAACAAAAATCAAAGCGATTGCTGCGCATGTGCTTGTTCTTAAAAGTAAATAAGTTTGCGTCTTTCCAAAATAGCTAACGTCTTAAATGGATGATAAAGAAAACTAGTATATGGAGGTATCATCAATGAGTGGAAATACAGTTCAATCTAATGCGAAATTACCTGTAGCGATCATAGGAGCTGGGCCTGTTGGCCTTGCAGCAGCGGCACATTTAGTTACAAGAGGTGAATCCTTTGTATTGTTTGATGCAGGGGATGCGGTGGGGGCCAGTGTCCTTAACTGGGCTCATGTACGTCTCTTTTCTCAATGGGAATACAATATTGATAAAGCTGCGCGGCAGCTACTTACTTCACATGGTTGGATAGCTCCGAATCATTCGGAAATCCCTACTGGATTAGAAATGGTTGAGAACTATTTTAAGCCTTTTGCCGAGTTACCTGAAATCAAACCTTTCATAAGCTTGAATACGAAAGTGACCGCTGTGAGCCGCAAAGGCTTGAACAAGGTAAAAACACATGGCCGCGACGACCTTCCATTTGTCTTGCATGTTGAGAAAAATGGTGAACACTTCTTGGTTGAGGCCAAAGCAGTCATCGATGCTTCGGGTACCTGGACCAGTCCGAACCCAATTCTTTCTGAAGGGGTCTGGACAACTGAGGAACAAAATTTATGTAAACAAGTATTTTACGGTATCCCCGATATTCTTGGTAAGCATAAAAATCGCTATAGTGGAAAGAAAGTTCTTGTTGCTGGTAGTGGTCATTCCGCGATCAATACACTTTTGGATCTCGGGGAGCTTAAGGGGCAGGTACAGGAGACTGAAATTGTCTGGGTACTAAGAAAATCTAGGCTAGAGGATGTTTACGGGGGGCGGGAGCAAGATCAGCTTGCTGCGAGAGGAGAACTCGGAACACGTATTCAGAAGTTAGTTAAATCAGGTAAAGTAAAAGTGATGACGCCATTTCATATTCAAGAATTAAAGAAGGATGGGGAAAAAATTCAGGTAGTTGGTTCTTTAAATAGCGAATTGACCCAAATTGATGCCATTGATGAGATCGTCTCGAATACAGGTTCCCGTCCTGATTTTTCCTTCTTAAGAGAAGTTAGGGTGACTGCAGATCCAGGCTTGGAAAGTGTCTTGGAGTTAGCGCCTCTAATCGATCCGAATGTTCACAGCTGCGGTACGGTTAGACCACATGGAGAGAATGAGCTTAGACAACCAGAGAAAGACTTTTATATTGTTGGATCGAAGAGCTACGGTAGAGCACCGACTTTCTTGATGGCGACAGGGTATGAACAAGTGAGATCCGTTGTTGCAGCTTTAGTTGGCGATCGTGAAGCAGCTGAGAGGGTGGAACTTGAACTGCCTGAAACTGGGGTATGTAGTATCCAAAGGAGCTCTTGCTGTGAACCTGAAAAAAGTGAAGCTATGGTAGTAAAATCTGATGAAGTTAGTTCTTGTTGTTCACCAATTACCAAACCGGTGGCATCGACATCTTCATGCTGCAGCTAGATTACATCGGCGTTGTCTTAAGGGCAATGCCGCTTTTTATTTTGAAAGGAGAAGTTCGTTGATCAGAGAGCAGACAAAAGAAAATGCAGATCTCAAACCTATTATTTTTTTGGCACTTATCACAGCCGTCTCACTATTTAGTGGAGATTAGGGTATTCTCAGCTGATGAAATTTTCTATATGAAATGGCATTCCACTAACGAGGAGAACGTTAGTTCAAAATAAGGGAGCAGATTGTCGCGGCTGGCAGCTGTTCCTTTTTTGTTGAGCAAACGGAAGGGATAATTAGAGCATATAACCAATATCAGAAGGTGATAAAAAGGTGAACATAGATATAGAGTTTCTAACCCAAGTAATTAATGACTGGGATCCTGTTGGTCTTTTAGCAGGAGGTGCTATCAACGGTTCGGGAGCGGCAGGCATCGCCATCGCTAAGCTATTGCTTTTAATGGAAGGGGTCGACAAATGTCGGGGGACAAGAACATACAATCATTCGAATCCACGCACAGCGCTGCTTTTTTCATTTTATCGATGTAAGTTCTTGTCCTTGGGTCGGGACAAGAACTTACATCGTTTCCCGATTGAGGACAAGAACATGCATCTTTTGCCGCGTTCAGGGAAAACCATTAAATGCGTACCGGTCGAATGCCTGCGATTGCAGGCATTGAGGTTTATCATGTTGATCCAACCGGTAATGGATTTACAAACGAAACACTCTTTGTCGTCAATACCGGAAACCAAAAAGCTTTGAAGGAACTGTTAGTTGTTGGAGAGCCCCTATACATAAATGGCTTCAAACAATGGGGGGTCATCCGAAAATGGCAATTCAGTAATCCCTATGTGATGCAAAAATCTTTTCTTTACCGATCGTTCTCAATATGTTATATTGTTGTCGGGGGGAAATGGGATGGCCAGAAGCAAAGAGTTTGAAGAGAGCGCGGTATTGGAAAAAGCGATGAGGCTCTTTTGGGAACAGGGATACGAGAAGACATCCATGACCGATTTGGTCGAGAATATGGGAATCCATCGCAGAAGCTTGTATGACACTTTTGGCGACAAACATACGCTGTTTCTGAGAGCTTATAATCGTTATGTTGACAAAGTCAACGCCTCGATTACAGGAGGAGTTAAACGCTCCAAGTCTGCAGCGGAAGCTCTTAAGTTTATTTCTGACTTCATGATTAGCGAAGAAGGGGCCGGCTGTTTAATTGTGAATTCGGCGGTGGAATTGGCAGCGCGCGATGCCGATGTTGATACAAAGTCCACTGTATGTTTCACAGAAACAGAGCAGCTACTCAAGGAAATAATTGTTTGGGGGCAGCAGAACGGTGAATTCACCACTGATTATGATGCCGGGGAAATGGCGGAATATCTGCATAATGTACTGGTTGGCTTAAGGGCAATGGCAAGAACCTCGATTACCAAAGAAAAACTTCACCGTATTACCGATATATCGATAAAGCTTTTAGAAAAATGATTGCTTTATTGTATATTAATTATTTGCGCGTTTTGTAGAATGATCGTTCTTGAAATTTGACCGATTTAAAACCAGGAGGAACATGTCAATATCTAACATGATGCGAACTTTCAGCGGCCAAACATAAAGAAGCCGATTGGAGCAGGCCAAGTTGCCTACGCGATGTATCTGATCGCCGTGAGCAAGCAAGCTAGGCCCTACGCGATCTGGGAGTCTGATCAAATCGCAAATATTCAGTGACTATTCAGGTACCCTGCTCTTGGGCGCATCAATTCGATTATGGGAAATATTTTGGCGGCGTTATCGCAAACAATGAGGTAAACTAAATTAATTTTTGGAGGGTTTACAAATGAAGCTTACAGGAAACACGATTTTTATTACAGGCGGCGGTACGGGAATTGGACGTGGTCTAGCAGAAGCTTTACACAAACTTGGAAACAAAGTGATCATCTCCGGGCGGCGTAAAGAGCGTCTGGAGGAAACGATTAAAGCGAATCCCGGAATGTCCGCAGTGGAGCTGGATGTACAGGATCCTGACAGCATAAAGGCGGTCGCCAAGCAGTTAATCGAAGAATACCCGGATTTAAATGTCTTGTTTAACAACGCCGGCATTATGCAGCTCGATGACGCGGCGGGCGTGATCGACGAAGATGTTTTGGTTACGACTGTCACGACAAACTTGCTTGGGCCAATCCGAATGACGTCTGCGTTAATAGAGCATTTGAAGTCCAAGGAAGAAGCGGTTATCATCAACACGACTTCGATACTTGGATTCGTGCCGCTAGCGATGACCGCTGTATATTCGGCGACGAAAGCAGCGCTCCATTCCTACACGCTTTCTCAACGGTACATGCTTAAAGACACTTCGGTAAAAGTACTGGAAATGGCGCCGCCGGGGGTTCAAACGGATCTGATGGATCTCAACAATCCGCACGCGATGCCGCTTACGCAATTCATTGAAGCAACGATGAAGGTACTTGGTACGGATGCAGACGAGGTTCTGGTGGAAGAAGCGAAAATGCTTCGAAATAACCCGGGCCCGAACGAAGGAGCTTTTGTGACCCAGTTCAACGATATGATGTCTGGGTCAGGAGGACAAAATGAATGAATACGATTGAATTACAGCCTGTTGATGCGAGCGCATTCTAGGTGAACACCGTCAATTTTTCGAGTCGAAGGAAACGCGTTCCTGATCTTGCTCGGGCAAAGGCGTCCATGAAGCCACACCGCGTATGGACCAGGGCCAGCACATCATTGAGCGCGACTTAGAGCAGGTGCTCAAACAGCGCGTGGTTGATGGGATCGCGCGCTTTGGAGGTCTGGAGCGTCCAGCGCCGCGTGGTGCCATGTTGGGTGATCTGCACTATCGTTTGGGCATTCACCTGGCTGAGTGACCTATCACGGGCGAAGAGGTCTTGGAGAAAGGTGACGGCCTGCATGAGCGCGCTCTGCCCCTGACTGGCAGTCAGGCTCACTCCGCGGAGTAACGGGCGCAGGCGCCTTTTGAAGCGCCGGGCCAACGGATCAATGTGCTACCAGAAGAAAGCTGTCTCGTCACAGCCAACGCCGGTCGCCATGTAGGTGGCGGTGTCGATCAGCCGCTCACGCTCCAACAGCGCAAAGGTGCGCTCCTGGAGGGTCGCAAAGGGCAACCTCGAGGCCAGAGCGCATTGGCTGACAAACACGGCACTTACCAAGCACAATCGAGGAGGAAACTGCAATGAGTGAATCAAGTCAAAACCGGGAGACACCCTCGGCCGATCCCAGGTATCTCAGGATTTCCGACAGGATCAGCCTCCGGTATCAAGAGTCGGGCGATGGCCCCCCTCTGGTTCTCCTTCACACAATCCGCACCCAGCTTGAGTATTTCCGAGCGCTAGTGCCGCTTCTTGCGAAGAAGTACACCGTCTACGCCGTGGATCTTCCAGGCCATGGCTTTTCTTCGGTCGACACAGCAGCCCAGTATGATGAGCCATACCTTCGCAAGGGCGTCATCGACTTCCTGATGGCCCTGGACCTGCGTGAGGTAACCTTGGTTGGCGAATCCATTGGTGCTGTGTTAGCCCTAACGGTGGCATCTGTTATCCCTGACCGTATCAAGGCCGTATACGCGTTCAATACCTACGATTACGAGACGCGATACGGCGATGGCATGCGGCGCGGCAACTGGTTTGCGAACCTGATTATTGGCAGCCTGCAATTCCCTGTAGTCGGAGCGATCGGTGCCTCTCTCGCGAACTCATGGATCATCGGCAAAATCATGGCTGGCGGCTATGCGGACCCACGTAAGATGCCCGCCGATCTAATCGCCACCTTCTATAGAGCGGGCCGAAATCCCAACTTTCACTACGCTGAACGAAAGGTGCTGGCCTCATGGCGCTCTTGGAGCAAGGCGCGTGAGTGCTATCCGGGGGTGAAAGCGGCTGTAACGCTCGTCTACGGCGACAGGGACTGGTCACGAGTCCCCGAACGAAATCGCACTAAGGACCTGCTGAAGAGTTCACGCATGGTTACGCTTCAGAACACCGGTCATTTCTCGTCGGTCGAGAACCCGACGGAAGTCGCGCGCATTGTGTTGTCGTAGTTGAGGTGTGGCTCAGAAGCCGTGCTTTTAAGTTTAAATGGACTCCATTCGGAGTATCTTGCGGTCAAGAGTGTCCGGTGATCAAGTCCCAGTCATAAACGCCGCCTAACAAGGGCATGCAGTTGACCGCTGAGGCGCGCGAGATCGCGCTAATGAATTACGTTGATCATTATGTATCAAGACTAAGGTTTTAGAAATAAACGTTGCCAGGATGATTGATGGCAACGTTTTTAATTTTCTTAGAAAAAGCGTAAAAGAGGCGACCGATTGGTTAACGATATATGTTCTTGTCCTTTAACGCAGGTCGGGTGACAAGAACATATAAGCTTAAAAGTCGCGTAGTTGCGGCTTTTTTTGTTTTAACGATATATGTTCTTGTCAAAAGCCAATGACAAGAACATATATCGTTTGCCGAATGATGACAAGAACTTGTATTGTTATGCGCAACTGAAAACCTTTATCAACAACAGGTTAAATTAGATGAATTTAAAACGTAAGCTGGAAAGGGGCAACGATTGAGCTAACGGGCAGCATAGTTCAATAAAGTGGTTTTATATTCTCGAAAATAGGACAAAACTTGAAGTAGTTCATGTATCAGAAGGAGAAAGTAAAAAAAGATGGATTTCAAAGTAGGAGAATCATTAACATTCGAAAGCATTAGAGTAAAAGTAGTTGAAATCAAAGATAAATCAATTGTTTTTGAGGTCTTATCTACAGGCAATGAGGAAGATGAAGGTGACTTAATGGAAGTTCCAATGTCGTATATAGAAGAGAACAAACACAAAGTAATAAGATGAGGTACCTTGTTAAACTGCACTTATTTCACATTTTCTTTGAGTGGTAATAATAACAAGAAAAGTAAATTCGGGGTGAAGAATTTATGCAATTTATCAATGAATATGTAAAATTGAGGATACCTTTGCGCCAAGGAAGCGGATCGAGGAACTTGAAGCATAGGTGTACGTTCACGAACCAAACTAAACGCAATTATAACAAAAGATGTTACCTTATATTTTTTGTATCATTATTTTGGAATCGAATAACTAACCAATGTAAGAAAACTTAACATTAAATTAATGTAATAGTCTGATTATTCTGATATAATAATAGTAATATAAACAATAGATTAGGGTGATTCCTTTTGTACTATTGTATATCCTGTGAAGAAACTCATAAATTGTCGGACTGTAATGGGGAAGTTTTCAAAACTGGTTTTATGTTCTTCGGAGGTAAGAAAATTCCATTAGGATACTGCTGTTCATCAAAGCAAACAGCCATCATAGTTGTTGAAGAAGCTAAAATAGAAATAGATACCAATATTGCTATTTGATAATAAATAAGTTAATAGTCAGCTGATCCACAGACGTTTGAAGAAAATAACTAGAACTTCAAACTATTTTAAGAGAGCACATGGCTTGTGTGTAACAATATATAAAACACTTCACCGTACTGTACGGTGAACATAAATAGGTTACAATAAAGCCCTTGGTACTCAGGGCTTTATTTTGTTTGCAACCACTTTTGCTTCACAAAAGGGGAATGCAAACCGGTTTTGCTTCCATGCCTGAAAGGTGAAGGGCTTGCTCTTTGGAAAACTTTTGGATGAAAATGGACTAAACCTTTAAGATTTTGCCAATCTTAGCAAACCCTCATTATCGATTTTCTTGTAATTAGTTCAAGAGTAAGATTTACTACTCTTGTAGATCCATTGTGGAGTCCTTTGACCTATTGATGGGGATGACGCAATGTATTCTCGAAAGGATGGATAGGCCCTATTGGATTCACACTGGTAAGTAATACAAAAAAACTACCCGAAGGTAGGTAACTCTACAATTTCTTAAAGTTAAGAACAAGTCCACCAGTGCCTTCTAGACTCACAACCCATTTTAATGCGTTGCCTGATCCTATTTTTGCACTCACAGATACTTGAAGATTGTTTAATTCAAAGTTGGTAAACTTGGCTGCGATTTTTTCAACGATTTCTTGAGTAAAGGGAACAAGTTCTTCATTGGTGTCGTCTTCTGTTAAGTCGTCGAGTGTATTAAAGGATTTTTCAACAGATTCTTTTTTGACTGGAATATAGAGCTGGATGTCATCTGGCATAATATCATCATCTCCCTATAATTAATAGGAAAATTATACCATTATGTAGTTTTGAAGTCAGTAATTAAATGTAATTCTTGCATGAACGGAGCCTAGAAATAGGCTCTTTTTGAGCAAAAAAAGGAGATTCAAGAGGGCAGAATACTTATAACGAAAAAATACTACCTACGTGTTTGATTTGAGGGTTAAAATTGTCTGAACACATAAAATTATTGGAGGCACATATGCGAGATATAGATTACAGCAATTATTTCTGGCAGGATGAAGCAATAAGATTGCGTGCAATACAACCAGAAGATTGGGAGAATCACTATATCAACCGTTTTGATACTCCTGCACGGCGCCTTTTAGAGTGTGCGGTTGAATTGCCTCCTACAGTTACAGAGGCAAAATCATTTGCAGAATCATTTTCTGACTTCTCATCGAATCGTCTTATGTTTACTATCGAAAACTTGAACGGTGAAAATGTCGGCGGGATCAACCTAAACAGCATCGACGAAAAAAACGGAACGTTTAGCATCGGTATTCAAATTGACAGAGACCACCGCGGCAAGGGTTACGGCACAAGGGCAGTAAACATACTTTTAAAGTACGCTTTCTTTGAACGTAGACTAAATAAGTTCAATGATTACGTACTTGAAGGAAACGAAGCATCCACTGCAATGATGAGAAAGGTCGGATGCGTTCAAGAGGGGGTTCGTCGCCAGGTATTCTATACTAATGGACGATATTTTGATTCCATTTTGTTTGGGCTAACCAAGGATGAATATGTTGAGCATCTCTCAAAGATCAACTAACGGAAACGAGAGCTGAATAGCGAAGACACGTGGCTGCCGTGGAATCAATCAATTGGCAGCCTCGTTACGCTGATGGGCGTTAAGCTGGATAAGAAAATGTATAATAAATTAAAATTACTTTGGAGTGATTTAATTGAACACGTTGGGGACAAACATTACATTGAATGAATTACAGGAGTATCTTAAAAATAAAGATTATAATCCTGATGCGGCAATGGCTTATTTTTATAAACTTATCGAGGAAGTCGGAGAATTAGCTGAAGTTATGAGAAAAAACAAAAGACAAGGCGATGGTGAAATTAAAGGAACAATCGAAGAGGAGCTAAGCGATGTTCTTTATTACACCGCCTGCATAGCAAACATTTTTCAAATAAATCTTGAAGATTCTTTTAAGCAGAAAGAGGAATTAAATAAGGTTAAGTGGGGGAAATAATTGAACTAACAGACACGATTGTTGAGGAGCTTGCTACGCGGAAACTCCTTTATCATTTGTTGAAGTAACGGGCAGGATAGTTAAAAACTCAAAAAAGTTTCCTTCTTGAAGGAAACTTTTTTGTTGTATTTCATGAAACATTGATAGAAAATGGATTGATTAAACGAAATAGTAAGTGTTACCGGTTTGAATAGGAGGTCTGGGATGAAGATAGCAGAAATGGATTTGGTCTTTGAATTACGAAAGCGAAACGAAAAAGCACTTTGTCTACTGATTGACATATATGGCGGTCTCATAAAAAGCATCATCCGAAAGCATGTTCAACAACCTGATGCCTGTGATGAATGTATGGATGATATACTGTTCTCCATTTGGAACAACATTGACAAATATTATGAGGAAAAAAATTCCTTTAAAAACTGGGTGGTGGCAATATCATAATATAAATCCATCGATTATCAACGGAAATATTACAGAGTTTTAGAACAGTATCAGTTTGAGGATAAAGACATTAATGACCTGACGGATGCAGCGAATCGTATCTATGACGAAATAAGCTTCGAAATGGAACAGTTGCTGGCGCACTTGAACTAAAATGATAAAGAGTTGTTTATAAAGCATTACGTCAATGAAAGCAGAGTAGACGAAATCGCTATGACGTCATTGTAGTTTGCTTCCGGTATGATCCGGGGGCCTTTTTGACCTTTTAGTAATGTTTAATATCTTTAAAGTAATTTAGTTATGTTCCAATTTCGTCAGGCATGAATTTTCTAGTTGAAACGTTTCCAAAATGGTGATATGATAGCGCTAACAATAAATCAGGGGGAACGCAACTTGCCTAGCATAAAGGATGTCGCGGTGTTGGCGGGAGTCGGAGTTGGCACGGTTTCGAGAGTGATTAACAATATAGGCTCCGTTAAACCCGAAACAAAGCGAAAAGTGAAACAAGCGATTCTTGAATTGAACTATATACCGAATGAAGTGGCTAGAAATTTCAAAATGCAAAAATCTAAA
Source organism: Paenibacillus sp. V4I3 (assembly GCF_030817215.1). GTDB lineage: Bacteria > Bacillota > Bacilli > Paenibacillales > NBRC-103111 > Paenibacillus_E. The sequence goes on along the minus strand of NZ_JAUSZA010000001.1, from coordinate 5,536,596 downwards.
ATGGTTGCGCTGTTACTTCCGAGTATTTTTCATCCTTTTTTCTCTGAATTGGCGTCATATATTGAAGATGAGCTGGATCGGGAAGGATTTAAGCTGATGCTGTGCAATAGTGGAGGCAAACCCGAGAAGGAGTATTATTATCTGGATATGCTCAGGCAAAATAAGGTGGCGGGCATAATCGGGATCACTTACAACAATATAGAAAACAGTGTCAGCACAGATATTCCAATGATTAGCATCGATCGGCATTTCACAAAGATGATAACGTGCGTGACTTCCGATAATTTCAGCGGTGGACAGATTGCATTGCGAGAACTCATCAAAGCCGGTTCTAAGAAACCTGCCTTTTTAGGAGGCGTATCCGCTGTTTACAGCGAGACCATGCTGAGAAGAGAAGGGTTTATTGATGAAGCGAAAAGGCAAGGCATCGAATACACGGTTTATGAGGAACCCGAGCCGATAGCAGACGATAAATCCTTTTTTGAAGGCTTTTTTAGAAAACACAAAGATGTTGATGGGATCTTCGCCATTACAGATATGCTTGCTGCCAAATACATTGAATTTGCAAAAGGCTACGAAATTCGCGTTCCTGATGATGTCAAGGTCATTGGTTACGATGGGATTCAGGATCATCCCTATTTTCACCCTATTCTCTCGACAATTCGGCAACCTGTGGAAGAAATGGCGCGAACAGCGGTGAAGCTGCTTCTTCAGAAGGTTGAGGGAAGAATTTTCGATAGGCAAATCTACAAGCTTCCGGTAACTTATAGAGAAGGGGAAACAACCTAGTCACAAGAAGTTATTTTTTTAACTCAAATTGGAAACGTTTCACAATTTTTAACGCATTTTTTATTGAATAAATTGGAAACGTTTCAATATTGACAAAAAGGAGTAAGATACCCATGAGAAAAATGGCCTTGAACTATCAGCTTTACTTACTGCTGCTGCCCGTTGTGGCCTATTATGTCCTATTTCATTATGTTCCCATGTATGGCGTGCTGATCGCATTCAAAGATTTTTCTGCAACAAAAGGGATTTTAGGAAGCCCTTGGGTTGGGCTGGAGCACTTCCAACGTTTTTTTGAATCCTACCATTTTTGGACGATAATCCGAAATACGCTGGGATTAAGCCTCGTTTCGCTAATTGTAGGCTTTCCGCTCCCGATAATTTTAGCGCTTCTGTTAAATCAACTCGTGTTTAAAAGGTACAAGAAATTCATCCAGACCGTTCTCTATGCCCCTCATTTCATATCCGTGGTCGTTCTGGTCGGGATGCTGTTTGTCTTCTTATCACAGAAAGGTGCTGTCAACAGTCTGTCCACTTCCATGGGCGGAGAACGCATCAATTTCATGTCCGATCCAGCATGGTTTAAGCCCCTCTACATCTTGTCCGGGGTTTGGCAAGAAACGGGCTTCGCGTGCATTATTTATTTGGCGGCGTTAAGCGGTGTCAATCCGGAAACTCATGAAGCGGCGATCATGGATGGTGCGAGTAAGCGTCAGCGCATATGGAACGTGGATATCCCGGCCATCCTGCCGACCGCCGTGATTTTATTAATTTTGGCTTGCGGCAGCATCATGAATGTTGGATTCGAGAAAGCCTTTTTGATGCAAACTCCTTTGAACCAACCCTCGGCAGAAATTATTTCGACTTATGTATATAAAGTAGGGCTTCAACAAGCCGACTATAGCTTCTCTGCTGCGGTGGGACTTTTTAACTCTGTGGTCAATTTGATCCTTTTAGTGCTTGTGAACAGCTTTGCCAAACGATTATCCGGCTCAGGATTATGGGCGTAGGAGGAAACGATGACTACTTCAACTATTCGTAAAAAAGATGATCGACTATTTGATATTTTGAATTTGATCTTCTTAACCGTCGTTGGGCTTACCGTGCTTTATCCACTTTATTTCGTCGTTATTGCGTCTTTCAGTAATCCAGATGCGGTTAATTCGGGCGAAATGTGGTTATTTCCCAAAGATATTACCTTTGAAGGCTACAACCGGATCTTTCAGGATAGCCGAATCTGGATAGGTTATTTGAATACCGTAAAATATACCTTGGTAGGTACGCTTGTTAATGTTTTGCTTACGGTTATGGGGGCTTATGCGTTATCGCGGAAAGACTTATACGGACGTAACGTAGTCATGCTGTTTTTTATTTTTACGATGTTTTTCTCAGGCGGTTTAATTCCTACGTATTTGCTTGTAAAAGACTTAGGGATGTTGAATTCGATGTGGGCTCTGATCCTGCCTAAAGCCGTTGCTTTATTTAACTTGATTGTAACTCGGACGTTCTTTCAAACGACATTGCCCGATGAACTGCTCGAGGCGGCCAAGATGGACGGGTGCTCGGACTTTAGATTTTTCTTTAATTTTGCCTTGCCTTTATCCAAACCTATTATTGCCGTTATTGGCCTGTATTATGGGGTGAGTCATTGGAATTCCTATTTTGATGCCCTCATTTATTTAAATCGAGAAGCGGCTTACCCGCTGCAACTCATCTTACGAAACATATTGATTCAAAGCCAAATATCCGCGCAAATGCTTGGCGGTGGTATCGAAGGGCTTGCCGCACAGCAGCGTATCGCAGAGTTGATCAAATATGGTGTCATCATCGTGGCCTCTTTTCCTTTACTTATCGTTTATCCATTTCTACAAAGATATTTTGTGCAGGGTGTCATGATTGGCAGCGTCAAAGGTTAGACATCCCTGTACAAACTAGATTTTATTAAAGGGGGGATTACCGGAATGTAGCAAAGGGGTAAGATGCTGATCGTACTTCATTCTTCAAAAGTTAATAAACACACTATTTAATTGGGGGGAATATCCATGAAAAAAACGCTATCTGTACTATGTGCAACTACGATGTTAGCTTCGGTCCTAGCAGCGTGTGAAAGTAACAGCGGTAATGGAGCAGGAGAAAGTACAACAAGTAAGGCGCAACTCAATGAGACGGGATTGCCGATTGTTAACGAGAAAGTAACACTTCGCCTCGCATCACCTAAGTCTCCCATTGCGCCGGATTATAATGATATGACGATTTTTAAAAACATGGAGAAGGCAACGAACGTTCACATTGAATGGAACAATATTCCCGGCGATGGCTATCAGGAAAAGAAAAATTTGATGCTGGCAAGCGGAGATTTACCAGACGCCTTCTATGCTTCGGGGTTTTCTGACAACGATCTCGTTAAATATGGGGCTGAGGGGACGTTGCTTCCTCTTGAGACCCTGATCGATAAATATGCACCCAATTTGAAAGCTTTGTTCGAACAAAGGCCAGAACTTAAGAAAATGGTCACAGCTCCGGACGGACATATTTATTCGCTTCCTCGCGCAGAGGAAATGGATCTTATCAATATGCCTAACATCATGGTGATTAACAAAACGTGGCTGGATAAGCTTGGGCTTCCAATGCCAACGACGGTCGAGGAATACAAGAATACACTGATTGCTTTCCGCGATAAAGACCCGAACGGAAACGGGAAGAAGGATGAAATCCCACTGACGTGGTGGTGGCAGGGCTGGTGCGGGAATGAAGGCGACCTGTTCGCATGGTTCGGGCTGCCGGATACACCTTTTGAAAATGACCACAGGATTGTGAAGGACGGTAAGGTGATATATTCCGCTGTACAGCCAGAATATAAAGCGGCTTTAACCTATTTGCATAAATGGTATAAGGACGGATTGATCGATCCTGAAGTTACGACTCTCGACCCTACGAAGCTTTTTGCCAAGGGGAAAACGAAAGATGTAACGGTTGGTTCCTTTATCTGGTGGGAAATTGAAGAGGTTGTCGGTACGGATAGAGCCAAAGACTACGTGGTTCTGCCGCCGCTCAAAGGCGTAAACGGGGATATCTTGGTGGGTCGATCCAACTATTCGGAATATGGCCGAGATGCGTTCGTTATGACCAAAGCAAACAAAAACCAAGAGATTACAATGAGATGGGTAGACCAAATGTATGAGCCGAAAATGTCAGCGCAGGTGAATTGGGGACCGATCGGGGACGTGTACGAAACAGATGCCAAAGGGATGCTTGTCAATAAGAAACTTCCGGAAGGCGTAGCTATGGGTGAATTGCGTCAGAAGGTGGCACCGGGTGGTCCGTTTGTCGTGTTGAAGGAGCATTTTGGAACTGTTGTAGACATGGAGCCGCGGGCCAAACAACGGTTAAACGATCTAAAGACTTATTATAAACCTTATCAGGTGAAAGAGTCATATCCTTGGATCTTCTTCGGTCCTGAGGAAAGTAGCACGATGAATCGAATCAATACGGAGATCAAACAAGTGGTTGCTCAGAAAAAAGCCAAGTGGTTGATGGAGGGCGGCATCGAGCAAGAGTGGAACGATTATGTGAAGCAACTGGACGGGATGGGACTACCTAAGCTGATGAAAATTTGGCAAGATGGCATGGATAAGTTCAACAAGTAATCATTGGACGTGCGGAAACGATTCAATCTTATAGGATTGAACGCACTTATTTGGAAACGTTTCATCGGAAAATTTTAGGGAGTGTGAGAGAATGTCTACGACAGATTATAAAGAGAGATACCGACCGCAATTTCATTTTACACCGGCTGCGCAATGGATGAATGATCCGAATGGCCTTGTTTTCTTCGAGGGAGAATATCATTTGTTTTATCAATTTCATCCGGATGGGACGACCTGGGGACCGATGCACTGGGGTCATGCGGTGAGTACGGACCTGGTAAATTGGGAGCATTTGCCGATAGCTTTGTTTCCCGATCAGCACGGCTATATTTTCTCGGGAAGCGCAGTAGTAGATTGGAACGATACCACCGGCTTTTTCTCCGGAATACCTGGTCTGGTGGCCATATTTACACACTCAGGCACGTATCCGGACTCGGATCGTCCGAGACAAAGACAAAGCTTGGCATATAGTACGGATAAAGGTAGAACCTGGACGATGTACGAGGGGAATCCCGTGTTGTCTGATGAGCACATCGTGGATTTCCGGGATCCTAAGGTATTTTGGCACGGAAACAGCAGTCGATGGGTGATGTCGATTGCAGCAGGCGATCGGATCCGCTTTTATACCTCAGAGAATCTGAAGGAATGGTCCTTTGCCAGTGAATTCGGGGCTAAGGAAGGCTCACATGACGGCGTCTGGGAGTGCCCCGACCTAATTGAACTGCCCATCGAGGGTGAATCTAATTGGACCAAATGGGTGTTGATCGTCAGTATCGGAGACCATGCCGACATGCCGGAGGGCTCAAGAACCCAATACTTTATTGGGGATTTTGATGGAACTACCTTTATAAGCAATCATTCTCCGGAGACTATCCTATGGCTTGATCATGGGAGAGATAATTATGCAGGTGTAACATGGTCCGATTCGACTGGTCTGGGCAAGGCAAAGTTGTTTATCGGTTGGATGAGCAATTGGAAATATGCCAATATAACACCGACGGATGGATGGCGCAGTGCAATGACAATCCCGCGCGTGTTAACCCTTAGGGAAGAACCAGAAGGCTTGTGCTTGATTCAAACACCAATTGATGCAATGAGAACACTACGAAATGAGCTGCATGACATAAAGGATGTTACAATTCAGCCTGCGCACAATCTGTTGGCAGATCTGCAAGCAGATAGGTATGAAATCGAGCTCGAGATTGAGCGCGGCAGCGCAGCGGAGTTTGGGATTAAGATTAGGACATCTGATCGCGAAGAAACCGTTATCGGGTACGATGCTGTAAACAATGCAATATTCATTGACCGCTCCAACTCAGGTGATTCAAGTTTTCATAACCAATTCGCATGTAAGCACAGTGCATCCCTAATGCTAAATAATGAGAAAATAAAGCTTCACATTTTCGTTGATCAATCTTCTGTAGAAGTATTTGCGAATCATGGAAAACTCGTTCTTACGGATCAGATTTTCCCTGACCCTTCAAGCACAGGGTTGGAATTGTACGCTATTGCTGGTGAAGCTAAATTAATATCCATGTCGCTTTATACACTGGAGTCCATGTATACGACAAACCGATCGCCAGCTATGAATAGGAATTAGCACGTCGTCTTCATTCCACTCCCGGTCTGTTCAATCGACGATCGGGAGTTTTTTTAACTAACTTACAAGGATTGAAGGAGAGAATTATCATGCGTATAGGCGCTATTGAAGCAGGCGGAACCAAGATCGTTTGTGGAATCGGGAATGAATACGGAATCATCGAAGATCGTATCCAATTCCCAACAGAGCAACCAGAACCAACCATGGAGAAAGTAATTGCCTATTTTCAGAATAAAGGCGTGGAGGCTATCGGAATTGGAACCTTCGGCCCTATTAACCTAGATCTTAAGAGCGAACAGTTTGGGCATGTGACCACAACACCTAAACCGGGATGGTCGGGGTATCGGTTCCTTCCGACACTTAAAAAAGCGTTCGATGTTCCGTTCGGATGGGATACGGACGTGAATGCTGCTGCTTACGGGGAAGTGATGTGGGGGGCAGCCCAAGGATTAGATAGCTGCGTATATTACACCATCGGGACAGGTATCGGTGTAGGCGTTTACTCCGAAGGTAAAATCGTTCATGGGCTAGTTCACCCAGAGGGAGGACATCTTTTAATTCGACGGCACAAGGATGATGCATTCGAGGGTCTTTGCCCTTATCATGGAGATTGTCTGGAAGGCATGGCCGCTGGTCCTGCTATTGAGGCAAGATGGAATAGGAAGGCCATCGATCTACCCATCGATCATCCTTCTTGGCAAATGGAAGCATTCTATATCGGTCAAGCAATTACGGGAGTTATTCTCATGCTCTCTCCCAAAAAAGTTATTCTCGGAGGTGGGGTTATGCACCAACAGCAATTGTTTAGCATGATTAGAGAGGAGGTGCAGCGTAACCTGAACGGGTATGTGAGCTCGGAGACGATTCTTACGAATATCGACGCTTACATCGTACCGCCTAGCTTAGGGGATAATGCTGGGTTATGCGGTGCCTTGGCTCTTGGTCTTGCTGCTGCCATGGAAAACTGTACATGGCCTCTGACCCATAATTAACAAAAGATCGTAGGACGGCTAAAGAACTAACTCGTTTGTCTAATCAAACGCTAGAAACGGGAAATGATCGACGCCATGAGTGGTAATTTCAGAAAAACCAGAAAACCCTTGCCCTGGTAATATCCCTTTTAAGTAGACACACAGATTCGGGTTGAAGCACATATTGACTTATTGCCAGACCTTTAGCTAGCGAAGAACTTTAGCTCAAAAACATCAAGAGAAGGCTGCCGACATCAAACGATCGGCGGCCTTCTTAGCTAACGGACAGGATTGCATAGTAATTGGCTTTAAAGGAAAACTAAGTATGGGTGAATATAATGAAAACAAAACTGATACTGATTTTAGTTCTTTTCTTTGGGTTTTCAATCCCTTCGGCGATTGCAAAATCAAATTATCCAAAGATAGATTTTCATACACTAACCAAAATTAAGGATAAGGCGATTTTTAAAATGTTGGTCCCACATGAATTATCGCCAAAGTGGACTCTAGAAGTCAGAGATTGCATCTGACTTTTTTCCCACTCGAATAATCTGGAGGCTATAAGCATGACTAATATTATTGAAACAATAGCAAGTTATTTCAAACCCGAATTAGATGATGAACCGAAACAACCATTGCATGTTGGAGAGGTTATGTCTTTATGGACATTCTACACCGCCCTTGGTGAGGCAATTGCGTTTTATGGGGTGTTTTTGAACACGACCACAGATGCTAAGCTAATTGACGCAATTACAAGCGCAAAAGATGAAACGGAAAGCGCTATTTCAACTCTAAAAGAGTTCTTGATAAATGAAGGAATCCCTTTACCAGATATTTCATCGGAAAAGCCTAAATCAGATCAGGATTCCGTGCCATTAGGGGTTCGCTTTACTGATAAGGAAATTGCCAACTTTATTGCTGTAAAGACAGCAGGATACATTGCCTTCATTGGAACGTCAATGGCACAGACAGTTAGAGGGGATGTTGGGGCTTTGTTCTTAGGGTTCATGACAACAGTTCTAAAATACGGTACTACACTTAAATCCATGATGATTGAAAAGGGATGGTTAGTTGTTCCTCCCTACTTTACGCCAGTAGGAATTCCAAAAGAATAAGTAAGCCACTAAGAGTTAATGCTTACCGATCTTACTAGTTTGTTTTGCTCCAATTAGACCTTGTAAACAGATTTAACTTGTTGAACTAACGAATAACGATAGTTTAACATCGAAGAGAAGCCAGTCGATCACTTGTGGATCGAATGCCTTTTTTACGCTAACAAGAACCTGTCCCTAATTCGAAATTATGGCATATTTTGGGTTAATTTCGTTTCTAGGAACTTAGCTAAACTTTCACCTTCAACATGGAATTGTGCATCAGGGTCCATGTCTTTAGGGCTAGTCTCAAATCTTGAACTGACCCCTTTGCCTCCAATCAGGTAACTGAAAGAAATCTGTTTATCTTTAAAATTGATTGAAATGTTCCCATCGGGTGTAGAACCGTGACCAATTCGATTACTGCTCTGAAATTCAGCTTGTTTTACCAACCGAAGCAACTCCATTTGTTCCGTTTTGTTAAGAACGATTTTTTGGGAATGGAGATGGTTGATGCTTACTTCTTCAACCTGTTTTTCATCTATTCCACTTCGAATTTTGTCCCACAGCCGACTATTTTTTCTTTCATCTGTATTTAAATAAAGGAATGCTGAAATAGCGACCAATATTAAACCTGCCAGCAATAAAATGGATTTCCTCTTAAACATCACTAATTCCCCTCAGAATCCTTTATGCAAATTTTGTCTATTTGTCACTCTATTAGACGTTCTATTTTAAGTTTTGTCACATTAAACATTCTGGTAATATAAGGGATGCACCTAAATGTAATTGCAACCACGTTTTGTCTTGTATTAAACAAATTTTTTATGATGGATAAATCTTTGTATTGATCCAGTACGTAGAAGAGTACCTAAGACAAAAGTGCGGTCATTACGCTAACGGGTAACGAGAGTTGATGGGCTTGCTTCGCGGCAGGTCCTCTTTGGTTTTTAAAGTAATGGACAGCAGTTTAATTCAATCGAACCATTTATTGTAATGGTTCTAATTCTAGAAGGAAATAAGTGTTAAAAATTGAATGGTTATATTGACATAATAATTTTAAAACTGAAGGGGCGATAAATTGAGAACAACACGACAACCAAAATACGATATAGAAAATATGTTCCCGGAATTAGCTCAATATCGAAAAAAAACAATACGACTACACCTGTTAGAAAAAATGTAATCAAAAATAATGTACCAGTTATAAGCAAGGCAGTCTGTGAGGAACACCAGGTGCAGTATATTCCACTCCTTCAAATTTCAAAGTCGGATTACCCTGAAGTTGATTTCCCAATTAAATACGATTTACTATGTATTTTCACGTGCCCAAAAAATCACGGAGAAATAGATAACCCGCATTTTAAAGCAATATGGAGTAATTCTGAAGGATTGAATAGTTGTAATAATGTTATTTCACTAAATCCTGAGACTGTAATTGAGTATCCCTCGCTGGAGAAGTTACTCTCTATTAACGAACCTCTAGGCAGATCTCTAATGGAATGGCAATCGGGAAAAGGTGAAGAGAATGAAGAGGAAGAGGCAATTTACGAATATCAATTAAGTGTGGCAGATGGAACTAAAGTCGGTGGATATGTAAATTGGATTCAATCCGATGAAACACCGAAGTGTAATTGTAATAATGAAATGGAGCATCTTCTCACCATTTCGGAAGCAGAGTTTGATGGTGGTACATATGAGCGATGGTGCCCTAATGAGATTGTTAACTTTTGGGGTATTCCTTACGAAGAACGTGTTATGGTTCAATCGCCTCTGGGGCTTTCTTTTGGGGATATGGGGAAAATATACTTTTTTGTTTGTAAAAGATGTGAATCTAAGCCGTTAAAAACTATTTTTCAGTGTAGTTAATTTTGAAGAGTTATATAGACTCAATTTGCTAAGCTATAGGAGAACGATAGCAACAATCATCATGACGAGGATAACGGCATGGTCCGATAGCTGTTCTTTGAATTTTTCGCGGAGGTGCAGGATGGAGGAACATGAATTCCAGTATTATTTAGGACATCTCAAATGGAGTATGCCAGAAAACACTCAGGAAGAAGCAGTGAATTATTTTTCTAATAAAATTGAAGATAAATATATTTCACGCCTTATCCAAGACACTGATAAGGACACGTGGGGCAATTCAATGAAAATCATAAGTAGCTTGGGTAAAGATAGGGCTATTATAGCTATTCAATGGCTACTATTTTTGCTAAAAGATCTAAATTGGCCAGGAGCAAATGAATCGATAGAAGTCTTAAAGCAATTTGATACCGATGAACTAATACCATTTATTGACATAGTATTAGATCAAGCAGACCTAGAAGAAGATAGTATGTGGATTTATGGTATAAAAGAACTTATCGGCAAACTAGGCATTGAGCAATCTATATTATCAAATAAAGAAGTATTAATAAAAGCAAAAGCCTAAAATATAATACAAAAAAGAAGCGCTCTAGAAATATGAAGCTTTTGATCATTGAACTAACGAAGAACGTTAGTTCAAGATCACCGTTAAGTAAATGTTACATAATTGAAATCCCAGTTAACGGGAAGTTCAATGCCGGGAATGAGCCCGGAACAGTTGGCAGAAGCGATGGCGGTCTCGAACCGAACCTTCAACTCCGCGAAAATTGTCATTTCGATGGTGCCCATTCTTATTTTGTATCCGTTTATCCAAAGATTCTTTGTTCAAGGGATTACTCTTGGTTCTGTAAAAGAATAGTATCCATGTCAAAAGGGCATCAATCGGCAGGAGAACCTGCTTGGTTGATGCCCCTTTTCAGGCGAATAACCGATTAACACTTTAACAAGAGTTGAACGCCGTAGGGGGCTATTTTGATTCGTTCTTGTAATTTGACACCGCTCATTGCATCTTGGTAGCAGCCTTTAAGCGGACATTCCACATGCTCATTGTTGTGATTAAGCAGCATAAGGTAAGCTTGACCGTTCTTCACTTTTTCGATAGCTTCGATACCATCGATGGGAGTAGTCAATGCTGTTGGAACTCCTTCTTCTTTCACGATTAGTTCCATTAAGGAGCCTAATGCTAATTGATCCAGGTCACAGCCAACATAGTAAACTCGTCCTTTTCCGTATGTGTTGACAGTTACTGCGGCTTCACCCGCATAATAATGGTTACCATAAGAGGCAATCGTTTTGGCACCAACGGTTTTCAAAACGTCGCACCATATAGAGGCAGTCCCTTGCCCGAAGGCTCCCTGAATACGAACCGTTCTGCCGAAGTTAACGGAGTCGAACTCTTCTAACTCAACGCCAGCCAGCTGCTTGAATAAACCGGGAACCGTCAATGTGGTCATCTGATTGTTCCATGTGCGGGTGCCTGAGCGGAAGGTAAGAATAAGAGCGCCGCCATTTTCGACATAAGCTTCGCATTTCGCTGCGATTTCTTCTGTTACGAGATTGAACGCAGGCATCATCACGAGCTTGTATTTGGAAAAGTCGCTCTCAACTCCAGTAACATCGAGATTTACGTGCTGTTTGACGACCGCCGTATAATAAGCGTCAAGCAAAGCATTGTAATTAAAATTTGCATTATGCGGCTGTCCGCGATGGCTCCAACAATTATCAAAGGATTTAATCAGAGCCACGGAGCTTATATTTTCAGAACCGACGATAAGATCGCTGAGGGCTGAGATTTCGGCGCCGATGGCTTTGATTTCTCTGTACCTTCTGCGGCCGATACCGTCATGGTCCAAAATGCCGTGCCAATACTGCTCGATGCCCACCGTGCAGGAACGCCAACGGAAGTAAATCATGGCCTCAGCTCCGTGCGCTACCGCTTGGTAAGTCCACAATCGAAGCTGTCCGGGTTCAGGCGTATCGCCCAGCATATGCCAGCCGCAGGGACCACTTTGCTGTTCCATCATCCAGAAGTTCTTGTTCTTGAGACCCCGCATTAAATCATGGGCCATCGATACTTGACTATAGGAGGATTTGCCCCACATATTGTTCGGATAGTTATCCCAGCAGACAACATCTAGATCGCGGGCAAGGTCAAAATAGTCTAACTCGCTGAAGTGACCCATCAGGTTATGTGTAATTGGCAGGTCGGTGCAAGCTCGAATCTCTTCAATCTGCAGACGCTGGTATGCTACCGTTGCATCCGAGAAGAAACGTTGGTAATCAAGCAGCAGGCCAGGATTATGATTATAAGGTGTAGACAATAACTGACGGGCGCCGGCATTTTGGCTGAAGCCATCGCTGGACGAATAGGTAGGAAGGATGATTTCGTCCCAATGTCTGTAAGTGTGGCTCCAGAATACCGTGCCCCACTCTGTATTCAGCTTATCAATCGTACCATATTTGTGCGCCAGCCATACTCGGAAGGCCTGCAGACAGCTCTTGCAATAGCATGCTCCGCCAAATTCATTATCTATTTGCCAGGCAACCACATGTGCGTGATCCTTGTAATGCTCGGCCATCCGTCTTGCGATAAGCACTGAATATTGTCTGTAAATTTTGTTATTAGGGCAATAATGTCTTCTTGTTCCAAAGCCTTTCGTAAGCCCATAGACATCTACCGGATACATGTCCGGATATTTATCCATCAGCCATTTAGGTGCGGCAGCCGTAGGTGTCCCGAGAATAATTTGTATGCCTTCCTTCGTTAGTACCTCAATAGCGCGATCAAGCCAAGTGAAATCGTAAAAGCCATCTTCAGGCTCCATCAGCGCCCAAGCGAACTCAGCCAGCCGGACGGTGTTCATTCCCGCCTCACGCATCATTTTTGCATCCAGAGGCCAACGATCCTCAGGCCAGTGTTCTGGATAATAATCTACGCCAAACCACATATATGGCACATCCTTTCAGACTACATATAGGACTATTTTGTTGATATAATAGTGCTTAATTCATATTTTATTCATAATCAACGTGGTGGTAAATCACATAATTTTGCGATGAATAGTATTATATTGCGATATTCAGGAGTTGTTGATATGAGAGTAAACCACTATTTGCCGCAGCCCCGGTTCAGCCGGTATATGTGTTATCCGGAGTCGTTCGGGCATTACAAGGAGGAGACGAATCACCGAGAGAAAAGAACGGCCGAGCAGGTGCCTTATTACAATTTGCATGTGGTCATGAGCGGTACAGGATATGTAGTGCAAGGAAACCAGAAAGTTAGGCTTCACGCAGGAACAGGTTTTCTATATGGAGAAGGAATGCCTCAAGAGTACTATTCGGATGAGGGAGAGCCATGGGATATTCGGTGGGTACATTTCTTTGGCGAGGGCTTACCCGGACTTTTTGATTGGAAGATGGGCGGAAAGGTATGGGTCTTTGCTTGGGTAGGGGTCACGCGATTGCCGGGTTTACTAGATCAATTGTTAGTTAACGGTGAATCGTTCATTCAAGAAAAGGAGACGCAGATCTCTGCCTTGCTTTATGAAATTCTCATGGAGTTGCTGCAAAATGGGGAAGATTTAAATGGTACCCCGGCCATCGGATTGAGGCAAACGATGCTGAAGACAGCTGATTGGATCAAAGCAGAATGCACGAATCAATTAACACTGGAACATATGGCGGCATTTTCAGGATACAGTTCATACTATTTTAGTCGACAATTTCATCAGATCATGGGGAAAACGCCGAGCGAATTTTTATTGGAAAGCCGGTTGTTAAAGGCGAAGGAGTTATTGTCATCTACCAATTGGAGCGTTAAGCATATTGCTGAGCGTTTGGGCTTTTCACAATGCTCTTATTTTATTCGAAGGTTTCGTCTTGCAGAGGGACATACACCGGAGCAATTCCGGGTTTTAAGAGGTGTGAATCAATCAATTGGTTACAAAAAAGAAATATGATTTTAAAGATGTTCTTGCCACGGTTGTGGTGCAAAGTTCTAATAAACGAGAATGAATGGTTGAATCCTTGCAGCGAAAAGAAAGACTGTCGATGGTTTGTCGACAGTCAGAAAGGTTCTCGATCCTATAGACCTTTTCTAATTTTTGATTCGGATTGTGGTTGTTAATCAAACAAACTAATTAGAGTGATAGATATCCAACCACCGTTATATAGTCGTGTTCTCCATAACCCTTTATGATAGAGATATCAAGGGGGTAGTCATCATGTACGCAAAGATCTACAAACACCGTTGGCAATATCTCATGATTTTACCGGGCGTCGTACTGTTGTTTCTCTTCAGCTACATTCCTATGGCGGGGATACAGGTTGCGTTCCGAGACTTTCAGATCGGCACCTCGATCTGGAACAGCCCGTGGGTCGGGTTGGACAACTTTTCTTTTATCCAGGACCCGCAATTTTTGATCGTCGTCCGGAATACGTTATATATTTCGGTGCTTAAGTTCATCTTTGGTTTTCCGGCCCCCATCCTTCTGGCGCTGATGATTAACGAGGTAACCCACTCGGTATTTAAGCGCTTCGTGCAGTCGGTCAGCTACCTGCCCCACTTTTTTTCCTGGATTGTAGTCGCTTACATCCTGCAATCTTTTTTGGCGCTGGACAGCGGACTGGTGAACCAGTTCGTCGGTAAAGTAGGCGGTGAGCCCATATTCTTCTTAGGGTCCACTGAATGGTTCCGCCCCATTGTGGTAGCGAGCGGGCTGTGGAAGGAAACGGGGTGGAACACAATTCTCTATCTGGCGGCCATCACGACCATCGACCCGCAGCAGTATGAGGCGGCCAAGGTGGAGGGGGCCGGGAAGCTGGCCCAGATCCGGCATATTACCTTCCCGGGTATACTGCCGACGATTTCCATCGTACTGATCCTGAGTATTCCGAGCTTGATCACCGTCGGGATGGACCAAATTTACCCGCTTATGAATTCGGCCAACCAGCAGGTTTCGGATGTGCTTGATACCTACATTCTCCGAAGCGGGTTGCAGCAAGGCTACTTCGGAATGGCGACCGCCATAGGCTTGCTCTCGTCGCTGATCAGTCTCTTGCTGGTCGTGTCGACAAACAAGATATCGAGACAAATTAACGGCGAGGGATTGTGGTGAGTTTACATGATGAAACAGACTGGAGTTGAAAGATCGGTACAGCTGCTAATCGTGGCTTTGCTGACTATGCTGTGCGTAACCGTATTGTACCCGTTCCTGTATATGCTGGCGATTTCACTCAATGAAGGAGCGGATGCCGCCAAGGGCGGTGTGTATCTGTGGCCGAGAAGCTTCACGCTCATTAACTATGAGATTGTGCTGGGCAACGAAGTGATCCGGCAGTCGTATCTCATTACGGTTGCAAGAACGGTTGTGGGGACGGTTGCCGGGTTGTTCATCACCCTCCTGGTAGCCTTCGGCCTGTCCTACCGGAGTCTTCCGCTGAGAGGCGTGATCTTAAGCTATATTCTAATCACTATGCTGTTTCAAGGCGGCTTGGTCCCATTCTACATCCAATTGAACAACCTGGGCCTCCTGAATACGTTTTGGGTCTATATCCTCCCGGGCTTGTTCTCAGTTTGGAATATGTTCGTCATGCTGAAATTCATCCAAGGCATACCAGAAGCGCTTGTGGAATCGGCGGAGCTGGACGGGGCAGGTCCTGTACGGATCCTGTTTCAGATCATCATCCCCCTGTCCAAGCCGATGCTGGCGGCGCTCGGGTTGTTTACGGCAGTTGGGCATTGGAATGACTGGTTCGCCGGCGCCTTCTTCGTCACCGACCAGAGGCTAATCCCGGTCCAAACCTTCCTGCAGCAGCTGCTGGCGGCGCAGGATCTGTCCTCCGTGTTGGGCTCGAACAACAATCAGGAAGCATTGGCAAGGAGCTCACAGTTGAAGAATATCACACTCATGTCGATTAAGATGACTGTCGTGATGGTCAGCGCTATACCGATTTTGTGTGTGTATCCGTTTCTTCAGAAGTACTTCGTCAAAGGGGTTCTTGTGGGCTCTTTGAAAGGCTGATTAAGGGTAAAAGGCATCATCCAATATTCCGAAATTAAGGAATGAATAGGGGGAGTTTTGCAATGGGTTTCACAAGATCAAGAATGCGTTGGGCGGCGTTGACGGCAGCGGCCGTACTGGCCGTAGTCACAGGGTGCTCGGACGGGGATAGGGCGTCAAACACTGCTAGTCCGGCCACCACAGGGAGTCATTCGGCAACCGGAAGTCTGGCCGCCGGCGGTTCCAAGTCATTCAGTTTATGGTTGGGCTGGTCGGCAACCATCAATAACGACAGCTTGGTCCAGAAGTATTGGCGGGAGAAAGAACCCGGAATCGATGTTAAACTGGAAGCAACCCAAGGCGATGCAATCACTGCTTTGAATCTGAAGATCAATACGGGCGGCTTCGATGATGCGGCCATCTTCAGCAGGAACGATACGGTCAAGAGCGCTATGAACCGTTCCAAACAAATCATCCCAGTGGAACAGTATTTCAATATGCCTGATAAGTATCCCGGGTTGGCTTCCATTCCGAAGCAATACCTGGAACGCATGAAGGATAAGGATGGCCATATCTGGTCCATTCCCACCTGGTTCGATCAGAATCCGAGCGATCCCTGGCCGGGTTGGGCCTCCATGACCTGGACCGTCCGTTCCGACATCTTGGAGAAGGCGGGCATGACAACCAAGGACTTGGCCACCCTAGAAGGCGTCGAAGCCTTCCTGAAGAAAGCCGCGGAGCAAAAGGATGCATCGGGCAAATCGATTCTTCCCCTTTCCTTCTTACTGGACATCAACGATAATTTAGGTTGGAGCGACGAAAATGCGATTCTGACCGCATTCGGGGTATCCACTTCCGGTAAAGGTGTGGAGAAGAAAGGAAATGAGTTCGCATTCGCCTACGATGATCCGAACTACAAAGCCGCATATAAGTGGATGAACAAGATGTACCAGGACAAGCTGATTGATCCAGAAGTCGTGACCAACAAAAAAGAGCAATACCAAGAGAAAAACAAATCCGGGCGGGTTGCGCTCAACACAGGGAGCTTTTGGAATATTCCCAGCTCCCTTTGGGAAACGTTGGACGGTCCTACGGAACCCGGTTGGTACTATGAAGTGATTCCGTTCCCCAAGGTGAACGGCGTGAAGAAGGTCGGTGTGAACCAAGTCGTAAATCCGAATCCGGGTTTTGAAGTCTATATAAGTAAGAATTCGAAGAATTTGGAAGCAATTCTGAAGTTCTTTGACTACACGCTCCAACCGAAGCCGGAGATGCAGCAGGTCGTCAATGAAGGTCCCGCAGGATTGTATTGGGATTGGGCCGACAAGCCGTTGGGTAAATGGAGATTTACCAACGAAGAATACAAGAAGAGCCGGAATTCGGGCGATCCGGCCCAGAAGTCCAAAGTTACACCGGAGCTATATATGACTTCGTCTTTCAATAACAAGTGGTATCCGTGGTGGAATACCGCCGATGTGGACAAGGTCGGAGGGACCAAAACCTCCAAGTTCACGGAAGCGGTTGGCAAAATGGGTGGTGTACGGGTTGCCCACTCCTACGATCTGGTACAGACAAAGCAGGGTGGCGTATGGGAGAAGTATTGGCCGGAGATGGAGAACATCCGCAAGGAATACCGGTCCAAATTCCTGTTGGCCAAGGATGATGCCCAGTTTGAGTCCGCTTGGGAAGCCTTCCGGAATGCGCTGGAGAAGCGTGGGCACTGGAGCGAGCTGAAGAAGGAATGGAACGAATCCTATCAGGAGGAAATTAAAGTCAACGGAGAATTTTAAGAGTTGAAGGAGCAGCCCTCTTCCAAGGGGGGCGGCTCCCTTTGTAGTTCATGGAAGGGGAAAGCTATGAAGATCAAACATCTTATTGAGAAATCGGTCATACGTTTGACCCGTTACATGAGCTTAAGAAGCAAAATCGTCCTATTCTACAGTCTGATTGTGTTCATTCCCACGGTTCTCTTGGCCGTCGGTGCCGGTTACCTGGCTCTGCACATTGTAAGGGCGAATTATATGCTGACCATCAAGGAAGCGGTCCGTCAAAGCGCACAAAGCATCGAATTCCGGAAGCAAAGCTACGATTTGCTCGCCATCCGTACAGCGACTGACGGTGAGTTGATCTCCCGCCTTTCTCGGGACTACGCGGATATGGAGGAGCAGCTGATGACGGTCCAATATGTGGACCGCTCTTTTCTGTTCACGAGCAAATATTTGCCTGGCATTGAGGATTTCCGCATTTACCATAGTAATGGGACTCTGGTTCAGGACGGCGGACTCTTGTGGAAACCGGAAAATCGGATGCTCTCCGGAATAACCGAGAAGGTCTGGTATGAAAACAACCTCCATTCTCCAGGGAATCTCAATTGGTCCAACGCCCTGGATGACAAGACCCGACTGGTTGTTTCCCACAAGATCATAAATACTTACGGGAACATTTATGGGGTTGTTTACCTGCTGCTGAACTACAACGTAGTATTCTCGGAATCTTTCGAGCACCCCTTTGAAGGGGCGGGGGAACTATTTATCGTGGACGAGAACGGCAATATCATCGCATCCACGGACCCCGGTGAGATCGGGGACCGGCTTGCCAGTACACCGCTCAAGGAGTATTGGGATAAACCTGGTGCCATGGGTTCCCCCAGCAACGGGAAACTCCTGATTACGCAGAAAATCAACTCCGAATGGACTGTTGCAGCCTTGGTGCACCTGAACCGGTTGGAGGAGCAATCCACTCGGATACTTTATACGGTAGGATGGGGAATCGCCTTTTTCCTACTCTTGTCGATCTTTCTGATCACGACGGTGCTCAAAAACGTGATATGGCGGATTCGCAAATTAGGAGTCCGGATGAACGATGTCTCCAACGGGGATTTTGAGGTTACGGTGAAGAACCGGGACAACGACGAATTGGGGGAGATCGAGATCTTGTTTAACTCCATGTCCAACCGTTTGGGCCGGCTTGTTAAAGAGCATACGCAAGCCATAATCCAGGAGCGGGAGCAGTCGTTCAAAGCGCTTCAGGCGCAAATCAATCCCCATTTCATTTATAATTCGCTCAGTTTGATCCGTTGGCGTGCCATGGACATGCAGGATGAGCTGCAGGTCCGGACCATCGACGCCTTGACAACCTTTTATCGGATTGCGTTGAACAACCGGGTCAATGTGACCAAGATTCGTGACGAACTCGAGCATTTAAAGGCATATGTCGAAATCCAGAAGTTACGTTACCCGGATCTGGTACACGTGGAGTGGCAGGTGAAAACCGAGGTGCTCGATTTGTACACCATCAAGCTGCTCCTGCAGCCGATTGTGGAGAACAGCTATTTGCACGGAAACATAACGAAGAGAAAAGATGCCTTTATTCAAATCTCGATCCAACAGGTGGAAGACACGGTTCAATTCTTTATCTTTGATAACGGGAAGGGGATTCCCGCCGAGAAGCTGGAGGCCATCCGAGCCGGCACCCATACCGGTACAAGCAACGGGTTCGGCATGAACAACATCCGCGAAAGGCTGAACTTGTACTTCGGGCTGGAGGGGCATTTTTCCATTGACAGCATTGAGGGCGAGTGGACGTCCGTATCCATTCGAATTCCAGTTTGCGAAATACGTCCCGAACTTAAACGAGGTGATGAGTGATGATCCAGGCATTAATCGTCGATGACGAGCCGATGCATATCCAAGGGCTTGTTCGCCATATCGATTGGGAAAAATTGGGATACCATCAGCCTGTGACCGCCGAGTCGGGGGAGGAGGCGCTTGCGATTATGGCCGATACCCGGGTGGATGTTCTCATTACGGATGTGTCGATGCCCGGGATGACGGGGATTGAGTTGTTGGCCAAGTGCAAATCGGATTATCCGCATCTGCAGTCCATGCAAACCGTGATGATCAGCGGGTATGACGAATTTGAATTTGTCCAGGAGGCCATTCATCTCGGGGCCAAGGCCTATGTGCTGAAGCCCATCAAGACGCAGGAGCTAGAGGAGAAGCTAGCCGCGTTCCGCGATTCAATTGAGAAAAGGATTCGGATTGAACGGGAGACTACCGCCCTGAAAGAAAAGGTGACCGGCAGTCTCGACGTTCTGCAGGAACGGTTCGTCAACGACCTGATCGAGGGGCGGATTCTCAGTGTGGAGTTGCTGGAATCCTGGCGACGTCTACTTGAGCTGCCGGAAAGGAATTGGCAGACCAGTCTCTTTTTATTCGGATACGACAGGCTTACTCCTTCCAACGCGCACGATGCTAGGGAATGGGTTGTATTCAGCGAAGGGCTGATGAAAATCGTCAAGGTGGGTTTATCCGGATTCACAGGGACATACTTTGGCAAGACAGGGGTGGACGAAGCGGCGGTCATCTATCTGAATGCCTCCCCGCTAGACCGCGCCAAGCTGGAAAAGCAGCTAGCCTTTATACAAGACGTGCTAAGGGAGCAGTATAACACAACGGTGACCGTTGGAATCAGCAGGGAATGCCTCGGCTGGGAAGAGATTCCGCTATTGTACAAGGAAGTCAAATACATGATGGCCAACGGCAGACTGGCCGGTCCAGGCCAACTCCTCTATTTCGACAGGGGGGAAATGACCGAATACCGCGACTTTCGGCTACGCGAAGAATACATCCCCGAGATCGTCAAGATGCTGGAGAAGGGAGACAGCGGCAATGCCGTTGTATATTTCGACCATGCCTTCGACATGCTGTTAACACAGGAGCCGGTGTCCTTCTCGTATGTGCAGGCATTCGGCATGGGACTCATCAGCGAATTGGCGCGTAAGATCAAGCGGACCAAGGATTCCGATGGGGAATCGAACATCCTGATATGGCAGAAACTGATCATTTGCACCAACGCGACAGAGATCAGGGGAGTAGTTCTGGAGTATCTGAACCAATATAGCGTGTTAAAGCAGAAGGAGCAAACCAGGCAGCAGCATAACCTCGTCCATAAGATTTCGCGCTATCTGGAAGAACATCTGCAGGATAACGTGACGGTGAAGCAATTAGCCGAACAGTTCCATCTGAACGCCAGTTATCTAAGTGTTCTGTTCAAGAAGGAAACGGGCCAGACCCTCTCGGAATTCGTGCAAGAGGCACGGATGGCCAAAGCGAAGGAACTGCTCGGGGATCCGAATATCAAGGTTTACGAGGTGGCGGAACGTGTCGGCTTTCAGACTGCGGCATATTTTACCTTCCTATTCAAGAAAATGGTAGGCACCACGCCACAGGAATTCAGAGATTATCACTACGAGGAGTGATCGCTTGTATATTACGTTAAGCTTGCTTGGTAGAGGTTTAGGCTAATTCAAAAACACATATGTAGGAAAAAAATCACTTTAAACGAATATACTTAAGAAGATTCTTAGGGAATGGTGTGGTTGAAAACATTTGTTTAAATTTTTTAGAGGAGAGGGTCAAGATGGTTAGTTTTAGCTTAGTGTGATTAATCGTTCTAATTCTAATAGTTATTGTAATCTTTTATGCAGGTGGTATTAATGGACTTTATCAATCCAAGTGCTCTTCAAGTTCAACTTTTAGGTGTTCATATAACATTGTTCGGAGTAATTGTTTTGTTAGCTTTTGAAGGTTCTTCTGGATATGGATTTACTATTGGGTTAATCGGGCTTTTTACAGGCATGTTCGGTTCATTTAGAGAAACCCAAAGGGCTCAAAAAGAGAAAGTTGATTGAGCTAACGGAAAAGTATGACAAGTTCTGCTATAAGCGACTAACTTCGTGAAAAGCAGGAGATTGCAATGAGTAATCTTAACTTTACAACCGAGGATGGGAATGACGGAACCATGTATCCCGAAACCATTCCGCCAATACTCCTGCGCGCGTCATGACTAACAGGTCATGTGGTGTGAAGTACAGGTAGATTCGGCAGAACGAAGGCTAGAGCCATTCGAATAGAAAAGGTATGCTAACGGATATGCCGCGCGGCTGAAAAACTGGATATGGTGAGAATGTTCAAACAGACTGAACTGACGAACTTCCGAATGTACAGGTCTAAAGTTAGAGCATATGGAAACATATGCACCATCAAATGATGGGGTGAGCGGCGTAGAGTAAGAATTTTTCCTATGAAATACGCTATGCCAAACAATGGCGGCATTGGTCTCACAGGCTTAGAGGAAGCACCTAAGTCCAGAAAGAATAGCTAGGATGTAAGGGACTTGGAAAGCAAGGGACGTTGCAACAAGGGCTGTTACCCAAAACGGTTGTTATAAGGCACATGCCGAAATACATTAATCCTTGTGAGGGCAGGGGCGCGACTGGTGAATCTCCTGTAATGGGAGTGGAGGAACAGCCCCAAGTCTAACTGAAAAGAAAAATTGTTTTCCAAGCGTGAATTGCACCGATCAGGTAGGAACGTGGGAACATCAATGGATGCCACAGTGCAAGCTACTAGGATGACAAAACGTCAATATCCTTGAGTAACGAGGAACTTATGATTTAGTAAATTCAGTTAGAGGGAACGCCGGATGCCGGGAAACTGGCACGTCCGGTGTGGAGCAGGGGAAAAGCTGGAGATGACATCAAATGCTTACCTATTGTTACCGTTAGCGCAATAACCAGGTAGCAATTCGCCACACGGCAGTTGCTACCTGGTTTCGTTAAAGCGAGCAATAAAAGATATTACTCTCTCGATTGAACTTATTTAATTTATTACGAATCGACTGCTCTTTCATACTTCAATAATTTGATACCTTTTCCATATTGGATTAGTTGGGGTTTTACATAAAAAGTTAATCGATCAAGGTGATCAACATCGTTAGGTCATACATAAACAACAATAACAAATCCATCATATCCCTCTTGCAGCCCGTAACTTATTTTATTTTTCTCATATCTATTTTCATAGCCGTAGCCCCCCTGAGAGATGTTATACTCCATTTTAATCGATTCCATAATGTTCGGTCCTAGACACGAGCTTACAAAATCTTTATACCACAGGAAAGACTTCTCTTCAGGAGTGAGTGGATTACTCTGATTGCCTTCTGCAGTATTAGGGGCTAAATTAAGGAATAGAAAGGCTAAAACCAGCATCAATAATGATTTTCTCAAAAATTAATCATCCTCTCTAAATTAGTTTTATGGTATTATTTGTAAAATTTATGGAAACTATTCGGAGAATGTGGCCGATTATTAAGTTAACTGGGATCGATAGCTGATAGAGAGACCGTGGCAGCCTGCCAATGATCGATCGGCTGCCGTTTCCACGCTAACGGGCAGTTTTCTTCAGTCCCTGAATTGGATACAATGACAATAAAAGGGATGATTTCTTATGGATAAGCAGACTAAAATAACAACAAGGTTTAAATGTTTACTGTGGGGGGATTGAATAATGACAAATAATGAAAATGAAATTATTTTCGAAGCCAAGATGTTAGTGGATAGAATTAAGTTAAAATATCCTGATTTTATTGGTAAAACAGCAAACGAAAGTGACATAGTAGTGTTAGAAAGAAAATTAAAGATGAAATTGCCAAAATGGTACATCGAACTTTACACAACCGTTCCTTTAATTGATGCGGAGTTTGGTGTTCAGGAAGATGAACCAGATGAAGATTACGACGGGATTTCTTATATGATGTGGGGTAGTGTGAACGATATAATTGTTGAGAGCACCGAATGTGAACCTGGAATATCAGCATTAAAAGATGGATACGTTTTTGTAGCTAGTTGCTCCCACGGGAGCGGAGACCCTATATTTATCAAATTAAGCTCAAACGATAATCCAGGAGTATTTCGTCTATATCACGATGATTTTACTAAAGTTCAATTAACAAATAACCTTTCTTCTTTGTTTAAGAATGCAATAATCTAACGAATGTGGAATTTCACTTCAAGTTATTAAGCTAACGAGGAACGATAGTTCATTCACGACATGACGGCAGCCGGCGCACGATCGGCTGCCGTTGTCTGTTGAAGTAACGGGCAGGATAATGAAATTTTGCATGGAATTATTTTATAACTATTGGTGTATCGGCATGGTGAATCAGTAAGCAATGTCAGTATTAGGAAAAACGTTGAGAAGAGGGTAATTATGGATAAGGAAAGTAAGAGAAAAATGTTGTTAACCTCTGATGGATTTACTACTTCAAAGATTACAGAAGCATTACTCCGTCTAATCGATCAAAGTCCAAATAAATCGACTGCTGCTATTATTCCAACGGCTCATGGCCGACTTAAATCACTTGCTCCGGTATCCATTAAAGCGAAACAGGCTTTTGAATCCATGGGATTTCAAAAAAGTGATTTTATAGACATTGAGTTTGAGAATGCAGAAAAACTGTATGACTATGACGTCATATGTTTGAGTGGTGGGAATCCTTATTACCTATTACATCATCTAAAGTCGAGTGGAGCAGACAAGATAATTAAAGAGTTGAGTAACAAAGGTACAGTACTTGTGGGGATAAGTGCAGGAACCGTGGTTTTAGGACCCGATATACGTATAGTGGACCACTTTACTCCACAGTTTAATCATCTTGGTTTGAATGAACTTACTGCACTTGAATTAATCCAACTTGTTATTTTCCCACATTATGGAACGAATAATAAATTTCCGCACGAAAAAACTCATGAAACTAGAATACAAGAATTTGAAAAATTGTACCAACATGAAGTTGAAAGAATTACTGATAACGAAGCTA
Source organism: Paenibacillus sp. V4I3 (assembly GCF_030817215.1). Lineage (GTDB taxonomy): Bacteria > Bacillota > Bacilli > Paenibacillales > NBRC-103111 > Paenibacillus_E. Next base: position 5,511,969 of record NZ_JAUSZA010000001.1, on the reverse strand, counting down.
TTTACTTTAATGGTGGGGTAATCGAGAAAATAACGTAACAAACGACAACTATCAGCATTAACTCTACGCCTCATTTGATTACGCTATCGGAGAACGATAGTTGAATAACAAAAGGTCAGTTTGCATCAGCAGACTGACCTTTTATTATTAGGTTTATTCTTCTTAGTGATAACTATATTCTATGATTATGAGTATAGTATTGGAATTATCTTTTACTAAGAAATTGACAATTTGCCTTAACGTACCGTTCTCCAATGGTGCTTAATACAAGTTCTTCATCATGAGATTGAATTATTACATTCTCACCTATAAGTTCACCTTGTAAAAAGATTGAGATTGGCTGTTGAAATACACGCATTCGTTCAAAGTCTGAAGGTTCTATTAGTTGACGTTGTTTTGGCATTGTTATCTCCCTTTATGAAATAAAATAATTTATCATTACATTATTTCATAAATATGAAATTATTTACAGTAAATCTCGAGAAGTTATGAAATATTTTTAACAGTCAGTTTCGAATATGTTGCTAAGATTTTGTTATTAAGCTCATGGGCACTTAGATTCAAACTGCGTGTTATCTTAATTATTTTGAAAAAGATGATTTAGACAGATTAAATCCTCCCGATTCTAGTAAAACTAGAATTATTAGATGAATTGGGAGGGTTTTGCTATGAAATTAGACGAGCTATGGATACTGTATGAAACCGATAAACGAATATTGGGGTTCAGTCCTCACACATTAAAAGCTTACTCACTTCAGTTAAAGATGTTGATCCGCGAAATGGGTAATCTCGAACTCGAGGAGGTATCTTTAAATCAGCTAAAAGACTATTTGGCCAAACAAACAGAGCGATTAAAACCAAGCAGTTTAGGACATCGGATCCGATTTGTACGTTCTCTTTTTCGTTTTGCTTTTGAAGAAGGCCATATTCCTAAAAATCCATCCCTTAAGTTGAGAGAACCAAAGATGGACAAACGAATTCCCAAATTTCTGATTGAAGAAGATGTTATCCATCTCAAGATTTCCTGTCATTCACCACGTGAGCATGCTCTTCTAGAATTTCTGTATTGTACGGGTTGCCGTGTCGGCGAAGTACAGAAATTAAATATTGAAGACATCAACTGGGAAAACTGCTCGGCCATTGTAAATGGTAAGGGTTCCAAACAGAGGGAAGTATATTTTACGACAGAGTGCAAGGTGTGGTTAAAACGATACCTTGAGAGTCGTGAGGATTCCAGTAAAGCGTTGTTTGTCACCGAAAGCCATCCTATCCGCCGTTTGAGTATCCCAACGATCCGTCACTCATTAAAACTGTTGGCAGCGCGAGGTGAAGTAGCTGCAAATGTATACCCACATCGTTTTCGGCATACCTATGCTTGTCAACTGTTAGATAACGGTGCACCATTGGAGTTTATACAAGGGATGCTTGGGCATGAGAAAGCATCAACCACTCAAATTTATGCTCAGTTGCGGGGTGAACGACGGAGAGAATTATATCGACGTTATTTTTAGGATCCATGTGTAGCTAACGGAAAAGTAGCTATGATGCGTATAAATTGTCTGTGTGATTGCAAAGCAGGTATCTTTGTAAATCCGTTTATGATTTGCATCAATATCAGCATTTTTTCGATCGCTGTTGTACGATGTTCCTTTGTAGCATGGGTAATTTGAACTCGAAGAATGCTAGCGGCTATCATCATTAATCTCATTCATTCCTATGCTTTGAATAGGTCTTGTACTATTACTACTAATGCGGAGCTCTGTTTAATTGTCCCAAAGACATGAAATAAGGTCGAAACACAAATTGAATTATATGCTTTATCGAAGATCTTTGATTTTCGGATTAAACGAAAGCCCTGTTCGTGTGGGATTAATTATATATCGAGAAGTCTAACAACCGGAGGGATGATTGCACTCTCTTTTGTCGGACGATAGGAACATCATACTTGCATTAGCAGTCGTAATTGCGGCATTTTTATTTAATGGATATAGACACAATGAGGTTGCCGATCATCCCGCGGCAGCCTTGTGGTGTTGTAGTTTTTGAAACCATCCCTTGCTAACAAAGGGGTTTACCTAATTAAGTGGACGCATAAATAGAATCAAATCGTAGTGAGATAACCATGATCGAAAGCTGCCGTCTAAGTGTGATGGCAGCTTTCTTTTGTATAAATAACCGTTCTAATTTTAAAGGATGAAAAACCAAAGCAATCTTTAAATTATAAATCCCAAAAATTCACTTGCATAACGAATACATGTTCGGTATATAATATAAAATACGAATAAATGTTCGCATTATGGTGGTGTGATTATGAGTATTAATCCAAGAATCGAAACTGAAGAGGATGTTCAAATCATCAAGGAGTACACATTGCTGCCCATTTTGCTGGATATGTTAGCAAGAGATATGGATGAACTGAAAATTTATAGGGATAAAATTGTGTACAATCATGTCCTTTTTTATCTTAAAGAAGTTGAACATTCGATTTACCCCGAGTTACAAAGCATTAAAAGAAAAATGAGAACACAGGATATTAAAGTTTTGAACACAGAAATGAATTCACTGGGCATTAATGTTGAATATAAAGTTCGCGGTTATATCCACCATTTCACAATGTTGAGGAGTTTGGTTAAAGCAGAGCTAATGACCATGCTGATGAAAATGCGGAGGCGGTTAGGATGAATAGAAAAGGTGAAAAGGTTATATTTCTCGCCGATTGTCAGAGTTTTTATGCCAGTGTCGAAAAAGCAGATTACCCGGGATGTAAAAATAAACCCGTTGCTGTGGCCGGGTCTGTTGAACGTAGATCAGGAATAATTCTGGCCGCTTGCCCGATTGCAAAAAGCTATGGAGTAACTACAGCAGAGCGTCTAGGAGAGGCTTTAAATAAATGCCCAGATCTCGTTGTTATGCGTCCGCGCATGCAGCATTATATTGATGTCTCACTGATGATAACGAAGATTTATGAGGAGTTTACAGATCTTGTTGAAGTTTTTAGTATTGACGAGCAGTTTTTGGATGTTACTGCGAGTTTGCCCATCTTCGGAGATCCTATAACGATTGCTAAATCAATTCAGCAAAAGGTTCTCAGTCAAACAGGAGTATGGGTAAGAGTAGGTATAAGTTCTAATAAAATGCTTGCTAAAATTGCAACTGATATTTGGGCAAAGAAAAATGAAAGTGGCATCTTTACCTTATCAAAAACTGAAGTCGAATCATTGCTATGGCCACAACCAGTAAATAAGATGTTCGGTGTTGGTTCGCGTATGACAGCACATTTTGCTCGTCTTGGAATGACCACAATCGGCGATATTGCCAGAACACCGCTACCGCGTCTTAAAGATAAATTTCGTGCTCGCTTTGGGAAGCAATCAGATATTCATGCTGAAGTCATGTGGAGAACCGCGAATGGCTTAGATGACTCTCCCGTCACACCTGGCACTTTTAATACAGCTCCTAAATCTGTCGGCCACATGATGACTTTGCCGAAAGATTACATTGAAAATACTGAGGTAGACACGATTCTCCTCGAACTCACAGAGGAGGTTTGCCGAGATTGTCGTCGTAAGGGGTATATGGGTTGGGTTGTTTCAGTTAGCTGCATGTGCAGTCCTTACGAAACACCTACGGGCTTCTCACGGCAAATGAAGATGTCTGATCCAACTAATAATACGAATGCAGTTTACGAAGCCGTCAAGATACTATTTTATCGTTACTGGGATAAAATGCCGGTACGCCGCGTAGGAGTGACGCTTAGTAACCTTGTAGATGATGAAGGATATCAATTGACGCTCTTTGAGGATCAGGTGAAGTCAAGAGCCTTAGATAAGGTCACTGACAAAATTAAGGATCGTTACGGCAGTGCTGCTATTGTAAGGGCATCATCGCTTACTACTGCAGGGCAAGCAGCGGATAGGTCGATGAAAATCGGAGGACATTATAAATGAGCAAAAAGCTGGAAAAGAACGGGCTGTGGGAATCTAGTCGAATGATGCTTCCACAACATAAGGAGGCATTTCAGAACAGACTTAGCGATAAAGCGGGTCAACATAGTCGCCCAACAACAGAAGAAATCAATATGATGAGAGATTATGCTTTATTACCTATCATACATTCAATTATTATAAAAAAGGCTCGAGAGGTAGAGGGCTCTTCTGAAACGTTAAGAGTGCTCTATTCTAAAGTTGCCCAGGTGCTTGCTAAAAACATTCATACCGATTTATCCAAAGTAAAAAGAGGCTTGATGGAAAGAAATATCCGTATTTTTGAAGAGGAAAAAGATGATCGGATGATCCGCTACAGATATAACTACGGGGGGTATGAAGACAGTTTTACAATCACTAGAGATTACATGCGTGCTGAAATAAGTGTGAGAATTGGGCGTTATGCTGATGGCCTTGTAACAAACATGTATAACACGGCAAAACCAGATGTGTAATAATTATAGATCATGAAGTAGCCCGATGGAATAATGTGTCCATCGGGCTAAATTGTTGAGATACTCATTATTCGTAATGACAGCGAATGTTGCTTGAAGATATAGTAGTGTTAGAATGATAACTGGGTTGCGCCACATTATATTAGAGGTACTCAGTATCGCTTGAGCATACCTTCATTTAATAACTTATAGATAGGATTAGAATCCTAATAGCATACACAAAATATTTAAGAGGGGGATTTTCTTTGTTTACAATTAAATCATTAAAGGCTAATTATGGGGACTGTTTTTTAATCCGATTTGGTGAAGGTGATCAAATATCAAATGTTTTAGTTGATGGTGGAATTACTAGAACATACAACAGTGAACTAAAGAACGAAATCAGATCTATTATTGAATCTGGGCAATCAATCGATCTTTTAGTTGTCACTCATATTCATGATGATCATCTACAAGGAATAGTCAAACTTTTCAGTGATAATGACATAGATAAATCATTGATTAAAAAAGTCTGGTTTAATTCAAACAAGTTACTTTCTAGATATATTGAAGATCTGGTCCCAAATGAGGTTAACTTATATGACAATGAATCACGTGAGATGGGGGTTAACAAAGCCAACACTCTAGAGAGATCGTTAGATAGATTAGGCCTATTAAGTGATTCATTAGTTCAGCGAAGCAAACAATATATGAACTTATCTATAAATGGTGCATTTATCACTGTACTGACTCCAAATTCAGATGGATTAGAAGGGCTTAAAGTGGAATTTGATGAAGAGCGCCAAATGGCAGGAGCGATGCATGATTATGAAATTAGTCTTGATAAGATATCGCTTTTTAATTTTGAAGAGGACAATTCTGTACTAAATCGAAGCAGCATTTCTTTTATCCTTGATTATAATGGTAAGAAAATAATGATGTTAGGTGATGCTTTCCCATCGGATGTTATTTATGCTTTGAAAAGGTTGGGTTATAGTGAAAAAAATCAATTAAAGGTAGACGTAATAAAATTATCACATCATGCGAGTAAGAAAAATACAAGTATCAAATTATTAAATCTAATAGATTGCTCACGTTATATTGTAAGTACAGATGGAAGTAAGAGAGGTATGCCTAGCAAAGAGTGTCTAGGACGAATAATTAGAAGTAAAAAGAATGTTGAACTACTATTCAATTACAATATCTATGGGGAGATGTTCTCTAAGGAAGAATATCTGCAATATGAATTCGAATGCAAATATATTTTAAATAATGTGGAGGTTTAAAAAATGGGTTTAGATAAAATATATGATAGTATTTGCGTTAAAGTTACATGTAAAGCGTTAAATGGCTCAGGTGTAATCGTTGGCGCCATCTCAGACGGCATTACATATGTGATTACTGCAAAGCATTGTTTAATAGGAACCAAGAGTAACCCTCAAAACATTATTAAAGATGATATTAAGATAACAAGAAATGAATCATATGGCAAAATTGAAGAACTCACCGTTATGAAATATTATTTACATCCCGACGAGAATGTGGATTTAGCAGTAATCGAGATAGAGCAACTACCTTTGTTTAAGTCGCCCGAGATTGCTGTAGCAAAATATAATCATAAAGTTACAATGTGTGGATATCCTGATGAGTTGAGCAAGTACTTAGATAACCCGAAGGAAAAACTATTTGGAATAATAACAAATACTACTGGTAGGATAGAATTTAGAATTGACCCATTGTTGACAATGGAAAAAGGTGATAAGAATTATCTACATGCTTTTTCCGGTTCCGGATTGTTCATAGAATCTGATCAAGGTCATTTGTCATTGGTTGGAATTTTCATAGAGGTTAAACATATAGAAGTTGCTTACCGCACACTAATATCCGAGTCAATAGAAAAAATAAATCAACTACTCGAAATAGTTGAATCCCCATTACTTCATGAACCTATAAACCATGCTGCAGAATGGTTTCATCGCGAAATAGAATACCCAACTAAACCAGCAGTTTTTGACAATCAAGTCAATACACTTTCACTCTCATATCAGAGTTCTGCTCTTGATATCCAAGAGGACATAGGAAAAGTCTATGAGGAACAGTTAGAAAGGTTTGTCCGTCAACGAAGGATAGGTGACCGGAAAGGCGCCATGGAAGAATTGAGAAAGATTTTAATAAAAACCGAAAGAATGCCAGTCAATGTCGCAGCACAATTTTATTTAAAAGCGGCTCTATGGGGAATGGAGGATTCAACTTATTCTAAGGAGATCGAAGAATATCATCGGAAAGCGAAGTTTCTTGACCCATTAATTGACGATAGGATATTTCAAGCAAATAAATTAAGCTTGGAGGATGATTACGAGCAAGCTATTAAAGTATTACAACCATTGGATGGGGAAGCTGTTCTAATTTCAGCATTTAACATTTTTTTGAAAAACGATAAAGGAGCTGAGGTTGAGAAACTATTATTGGAATCAAAAGTGAAACTGACTCCTTTAATTCATCAGGCTTTAGCCCGTTGTTTCTTACAGGCAGGATCGTACGAGAGAGCTACTCGGGAAATAGAAAAAGCTATGAACCAGGACGAGTACATGCCAGTCCACTATTTGATAGCTGGTTATATTAAATATTGGCAGGGGATTCCAAGTGACCTTCAGTCTAATCGTTTCCAAATTTTTCCTCCTCTTTGGGTAGATGATATTATTCCGACTGCTGAACAACTGAAACACCTGGAAAGCGCAATTGATTTTTTTAAGATAGCAAAAAATCGAGCGAACTTGCTAGGAGCAACTGAGCTCGAACATTCATGCAGATTGGCTATTTTCTTGACCTACGCGCTACTTCCAAAACATAAAGCCTGGGCTGATAAAGAAGCTCTTAGCATTCTAAAGGAAGACCCCGGTAATCTATTTGCATTTTCCTATTCTATTTATAATGATCTAGTTTTAAATGAAACAGAACATGTACAGCCGATAATCAATGCTATTCAGAGAAATGAAGCGAATGTTCTTTTAATTAAATCATTGATATTGTATTACTTAAATACGAAAAAATTTGAAAGCGCTTTGGAACTTATTGAGGATTACAAGATTGAATTTATTCAAAACGATATGTCAAGTGAATGGTCGTATCTGATGGCGCAATACCTGTCTTCAGTCGGAGAACAAGAAACTCTTGAATCATTTTTATTTAACAATGATGGTATAAGTGATAGTGATAAGACAATTATGCGGTTATGTATGCTACATAACAATAAAATTGAGACGATTCATACGGCTAAAAAGGTAGTAGAACTTCGTGGTAAAAGAATAGATTATTACAATTTGGCCAGACTTCTCTATCAGAATAATGAGTGGGGAGAACTCATTGATACTACGAAAAAGTGGATAGAAACATACCCCGATGTAAGAGCAGTTGAGTTACTGGCCGAAGCACAATCTAGGATTCAAGATTTTACGGGTTGCTTAGAAACGCTAGAAAATTATCTGCAAATCTTCCCAGACTATGAGTTGAGTTACCATTCGAAAAGTATGAAAATACAGGCGTTGCAAAATCTAGGACAGCTCGAGGCTGCTATAGAAGAAGCAGATAACCTTTGGACACATGCACCTGATGAAGAGTTGTTAATGACCCGTTCGTTTTTATACCAGAGTTTGGGTGACATTGTAAAGGTTATAACGATTTTAAAAGAGGGAATATATGATGGAATTGATTCTAAAGAGGTTTATTTTTATCTTACAAAAATGCTGGTGCCCACTTTCCCTGATGAAGCATATCGTTATGCAATCGAGGCAATGGAGAAATATAAAAATGAAGAAACTTACCTTCATGCTATCTCCATTGGTTTTGCAACATCTCATGACAACGAAGCCGGTGAACTGCTGAGTAAATTTCAAGTGCTTTTTCCAGAGAGTACACAACTTAAGCTAGTGAGTGTGCCAGATCTTCTTAAAATGAGCGATGCACACCATGAGAGGTATAGGGCAAATCATGAATTATATGCTGCCGGAAAAATCCCAATTCAACTTTTGCTCGTATCTGAGAACTCAGCTTATGGTGCTTGGTTTTATAATCTTTGGCAAACGAATAAAGATCTTGATCAACCAATTAAATACACATTCCCCCTACTATTCGGTGGGCGAGGACACGAAACATTAAAAAATTATCAGGGAGACTGTATTACTCTAGAGTACTCTGCATGTTTGACAGCACATATGCTTGACTTATTTCCAATATTAATAGAAAGGTTTTCGCGGATCCTTATTTCACCAAATTTGATTAATTGTATTCATTCTGATCTTGGAAAGATGAGAAGTCATCAACCATCTGTTAACTACGCTCGTCAGAAGTTGAGACGAAAGCTTGAGCGTATACAAGTACAAGAGATAGTACTTCCTGAAATTGTTGAGAAAACAGATGATGTCGTAATTCAGGATGCACGCGAATGGGAAGCTGCATTAGAACATAATGCCTATATTGTAACAAATCAGTTTGCAACGGATTTACTGCATGAAGACAAGCAAGTGCCAGATGAGCTTCAAAAATTACAAGTAAAGATACACGAAGTATTATTGTCACTTATCAGTATAGGTGATCTTTCAGAAGAAGCTTTAAATGGTACTCAATTTGAAGGTCTTACAGGTCGGCAAGAAGTGGTTAACAAGTTAATTGAGGCTAGCAATCCATTGTTGGTGGATGAAGTTTGCTTAGATGTCTTAGCAAAACACGATTGGCTCGAAATTGTAACTAGCCATTTCACGATCCTTATTCCAACAGATGTCAAAAAGAGTTTGCAGATGCAGCAAGAGTTAGAAGAGAGACGTGAAGAGTCGATTCGCTGGTTAGAAGGGCTTCTTCGAATATTACGGGATCTAGCTGATGAGGAAGTAATTGAATTCCTTCCAAAAGCACCGATCGAAAACGATGAAGCAACTCCTATTATGTTACAAATAGTGGATTTGTTAAATCAAACCTATGATGCCGCGGCCGCAGTTTGGATCGATGATCGACACCTAAATAGCTACGTATTTACAGGTCAACAATCACAAATAGTGTCAATAATTGATATTATTGAGCATCTCTATGAAAAAAAGTTTCTTACTACACCTATGTACATTGGTAAACTTAATAAACTATATCAAAGTCAAGTACAATTTCATGTGCCGCCCGCAGCATATGTAGTACAGTTGCTAAGACAATCAAGAGTCGATACACATGGAAATATTCTAGAAACAAAACAACTTAAATCTTTACGCTACGCATTATCGGCGGCACTTTCAAAAAAATCATTGCTTGGGAAAGAAAGCCTACATAATAAACCATCTTCAGAAATACGATTGTATCTTGCACAATTAAATAAAATGATCAATAACGCATTACGTGAGATTTGGCAAAATGATCAGAGTGATGAGCTATGGTCAATTTCCGCTTCAAATTGGTTATTTACTCATGCCCATACTCTCCCATATGATGTCACAGGTCTACCAGAGAACGAGAATGAAGAGTTTCTTGTTCAGCAAGCAGCTTTCTTTCAAAGTATGTTGGTCTATCATGCACTTACGTTTTCTGGAAACAATGCGGCTCTTTATCAACAACGTTATCTAAATTGGTTATTTCCTGTTCTAAGGCAGGGCTGGGAGTCTATCCCTAACAGTTATAAGTTGTTTTTGGACAGAATCGTTAGTATCTTCCAAGATGTACCGGTAGATGAAACACAAAATTTAAATAACGACCAGTTAGAAATTTATGAATACGTATATCTGATGAGATTACAATCCTTGCTTTTTAATTTTCCTGAGGATGTCTTTGGAGATGTTTTAGACAAGTTGGACACTCATTGGATTGAAAAAATAGGTATTAAGTACAAAAAGACTATACGAATACAAAGCTTGGAACTAGAAATTGAACATGATGTTTGGAAACAATGGATTCAGCATGCGATTGATAGAGGTAATGAAAATACATACAGAGAAATTTATCAAGGATATGAGTTTGAAATCTTATGGCATTCTCAGCAAGGAATTATTAATCAATCACTCGAGGTTAGATGGAAAAAGGAATCAGATAGAAACTTTACGCGGGTTAACATTTTAGTTCCTTTTGCACAACTTGAGCACGGTGATGAATCACAAAGATTACATTGGCTAGACTTAGCAAAAAAATACCTTAGAATCACTAATGATGAATTGAGTCGTTACCAATCATCTTCGACATTTAATTCTGAATTAGAAGAGCGTTTGATGCAATCGCCAATTTATTTTTTTGAACGAGTCAAATTCAATTTAGAAGCTTCACGCAATAAATTACCAACTGAAGAAGATCTATTTCCAAGCCAAGTTGATATTTTTTTAACTTGGTTACACCCCCCAAAAGATCATACGGACGAGGAACAATGGTTAAATATCTGTATCTCTTTACTCGCAAAATACGATTTAAAAGAAGTTTTATCGTTGATCAGTTCTATACCGATTAGTGGAGAATGTGGATTTGTAGGTTTGATGAAAAAGTTAATTAGGCAAGGGGAATTTGAAGAAGAACAGGTGCGGTTATGGTGTATTGAAAATGCATTGAAAACTTTTAATCCTATTCAAAAACAACAAATTCTTCGTTATCTATTGCAATGCTCAAATGGAAGCAATGATCTGGAACAAATCAATTTATTGCATGTCATTTTTACAGATTTACTAGAGTACGAGGAGAGTGATCAGAAACGTGCACACCAAGAAAAATACAACCTTTACTTAAGTTTATTGAAATACGCAGATAGTATCATGGTTACTTCCGAGAACTATACTTTTTACTCTGAAATTACAAGGATCATCTGGTCTTACTTATACGCTGGCCAAATGTTACAAGTATTCGAAGAATCCAATTTACCAGTTACAATTCCTGCATTTAGTAATGCTATGGAAGAGTACGCAGAGAAAAAATTGAATCAACCTATACTGCGAGATGTCTTTACAAAACCTATTGAATGTGCTCATCCCCAGGCGGTGTCTATTTGGAGATTAGTTGTAGGGGGGGCAGTAGAAATATTAACAACAAATATTTTGCCAAAAGACTTGGAGAATATGCTTTTACCGAGTTTACAAAAGTTGTTGTTACATTGCATTAACTTTAAGTTAACTATACCAGGGGCTCATGAAGTATTCTTCACCTTTTACAATTGTAAAGATTCGTTAATAAGTGGGTTTAATCAAAACAACGTGATGAGACTTTTACATCTAGTGAAAAAATGGGATGCAGAACAGGATTTGTCTGAGTTCGAGTTTGAACCCGTTTCTTTTGCTAACATGGCACTACAAAATATTCTTAGTGATAATGAATTGACAAAAGAATCCCTTGGATATCTTTCATTACTTTCTCAGCAACCGTTACATACAGGAATGCTACAAGTTGTTGCAGAAATACTTAATAAGTTCCGAATTACTCCTGATCAGCGCGGAGATTCACTGTATCAGAGAGCAGCTATTCTCTCAAATCTTATTAAAGCGTTACCTCCTGTGGAAAAAAACAACTTCACGGAGGTATATCGAGATGATTTAATTAGTCTTCTTCATTTGCATGAGGAAGAATGGCAAGTTTCAATAGAAATACTTGCTACTCTTGCAACGTCAGATGATGTGAATGAAGCATGTCACAAGTTCCTGGATTTATTGGAAACTGTATTAACAAAAGTGAAAAAACTAAATACAAATATTTATACAAAACAAGTAATCGACACTCTATTGCAGCAAATGCCATTAATTTTTAGAGGTCGTCTTAAAAACTTACAAAGAGAACTTTCATAATAAGGACTTGTTTTATTGTATGTGTAAATTAATGAACTATTTAAATTGGTTAAATGAGTCAAGATAACCGGGTAAAAAATTGAAAAAGATCAAAACAAGATTAAAATATGAAGAATAATTGCGCCGTGGCTAATGCTACGGCTTTTATACTTGAAGAAGCCAAAATGAAAGATGAAAAAATACAGAATGTGAAACAAGTCGTAGAAGTGGTTATTACATAATATACAGACTATTGAAGATTGATTTATATATATATCTTTAAATACATATAAATAACGATAAAAAGCAGCAATATACGACTTTTTTTAAAAAATAGTCTTGATAAAGGAGATCGGGTATCATTCTAGCCGCCTGCCCCGTTGCCAAGCAATACGGCGTATCCACAGCTGAACGTTTGGGTGAAGCGCTTAAGAAGTGTCCTGAGCTGATCGTGATGCGTCCGCACATGCAGCATTATATTGATGTTTCGCTGCAGATTACCAAGATTTACGAAGAGTTTACCGATCTTGTTGAAATTTTCAGTATTGACGAGCAGTTTCTTGATGTTACAGCGAGTTTATCTATGTTCGGAGATCCGATCACGATTGCGAAAACCATTCAGCTAAAGGTGTTCAGTCAAACGGGGGTAAAGGTTCGCATAGGGATTAGTTCTAATAAAATACTTGCGAAGATCGCGACCGATATTTGGGCTAAAAAGAATGAAAGTGGCATTTTCACGCTGCACCCATCAGACGTGGAGAAATACTTGTGGGAGCAGCCTGTAAGTAAAATGTTTGGTGTCGGTTCTCGAATGACCGCCCATTTTGCCAAGCTAGGTATGTATTTGATTGGCGATGTGGCGAGAACGCCGCTGCCGCAGCTCAAGAATAAATTCCGCGCACGCTTCGGCAAGCAGTCGGACATTCACGCCGAAGTCATGTGGCGAACAGCGAACGGGCTGGATGATAGTCCGGTCACGCCGGGTACGTTTGATACGCCTCCGAAGTCCGTAGGCCATATGATGACTTTGCCGAGGGACTACGCGGACTCCTCTGAAGTAGATACCATCCTGCTCGAGCTTACGGAAGAGGTGTGCCGCGACTGTAGGCGCAAAGGCTATATGGCTTCAATTGTTACCGTAAGCTGTATGTGCAGTCCTTTCGACGCCCCGACGGGCTTTTCGCGTCAAATGAAGATGCCTGATCCTACGAATCATACAAGTACGGTGTTTCAAGCTGTGAAAAAGCTTTTCTACAAGTTCTGGGACACCATGCCGGTACGTCGAGCTGGTGTCATGCTGAGCCAGTTAGTAGATGATGATACCTACCAGCTTACCCTCTTCGAGGATCAGATCAAGGCGCGAGCGCTTGAAAAAGTGACGGACAGCATCAAGGACCGATTCGGCAACGCGGCGATTGTTCGTGCTTCCTCGCTCACAACAGCCGGCCAAGCGCAGAACAGGGCGCTCAAAATCGGAGGGCATTATAAATGAGCAAAAAATTGGAAAAAAACGGCCTATGGGAATCCAGCAGGATGATGCTGCCTCAGCATCGAGAGGCTTTTCAGAACCAGCGCAGTGATAGACCTGCTCCGGCCAACCGTCCCACAGCGGAAGACATTGGGGTTATGCGAGATTATGTCTTGCTGCCGCTCATGCACGGGATGATCAAGAAAAAAGCCAGTGAAATCGAGAGATCCTCCGAAACGCTCCGAATGCTTTATGCCCGAGTCGCTCATGCGCTTGCTGCGCATATACAAGCCGACTTAAGCGAAGTTAAAACCAAGATGATGCAGCGAAGCATTCAATTATTTGAAGAGGAAAAGAATGACCGCGCCATTCACTACCGTTATGTATGTCGTGGGCATGAAGATGCGCTTATCATAGCTAAAGATTACATGCGTGCTGAAATTAGCGTGCGAACAGCACGGTACATTGATCATCTGGTAGCAAGTGTGTATAACGCTCCGAAAGTTGATGAACAGAAAGCGTAGAACGAGAGAAGCTCGAAATAATAGCAAGACCAAGACAGTAAGCCCGATGGAGAAATCTCCCTCGGGCTTACGCGAATTGACGTGAGTAATTCTTTTTCTCATAATGGAGGAAGAGTGTTGCGGAACTAATAGAGTGGGAGAACCATGCGAAGGAGAAGATGGGCACAGATGTGCGGACGCTATACGATCACCGTGACGTTAGAGGAGCTTATGCTTCATTATGATATTTATTATAAATATCCTGGAAGATACAGCCCAAAATATAATGTAGCACCGGGACAGCAAATCATGGCGATCGTCCATGACGGGGAGAAGAATAAGCTCGGCGAGCTGCGCTGGGGGCTCGTTCCAGAGTGGGCGAAGGACGAGAAGCTAGGCTACCAGATGCTCAATGCACGAGCTGAGACGCTCGCGGACAAACCTGCCTTCCGCAAGCCGTTTGAGCGTAAGCGCTGCCTGATTCCGGCGGACTCCTTCTATGACTGGAAAGGGACAGGTAAGCATAAGCAGCCGATGCGTATTATGCTGCGCAGCAAAGGCATCTTTAGTATGGCAGGGCTGTACGACACGTGGACATCTCCGGATGGCACGCGCATTTCTACCTGCACCGTCGTTACAACGGAAGCGAACGAACTGATGGCGGATATTCATGAGCGTATGCCGGTCATTTTGCCGAGGGAGATGGAGGCGGTTTGGTTGGATCGCAGCATTACAAACACCGACACGCTACGGCCATTATTGCAACCGTATCCGGCGGATCAAATGTTTGCTTACCCCGTATCGAGTCGAGTGGGCAATGTACGTAACGACGATGAGCTGTGTATAGAGCCGTTAAGCCTGCTCATATAGAAGAGCTGGCTTGGAGAACAGAATGGGAGAGTTACAACATGAAAGCACGTATGGCAATAAGCATCACACTTATATTCATTATTGTCTTTGGTATGAATGGCTACATTGGTTGGCACTGCCTAGTCTTTCTATCGGACCAACTAGGTTCTTGGTTTCATCCTGGGCTATATTGGATTGTCTTCTGGATTGTCGCCTTATCGTATTTGTTAGCATGGGTATGCTCGCGGGTGCTGCCTGCCGGCGTGTCCCGACTATTGAAAATTATCGGCTCATACTGGTTTGCCATCATGCAATTTGGTATTCTGCTGCTGCCGTTGACTGATTTGGCGATAGGCGTGTTCCATCTGGCATCTGTTCCTTCAAATACATACGTTCCTATTCTTGGTTGGATAAATGTAGGGATTATACTCATCGCTATGATTCGTGGTTCTTATAATGCACGGAGCCCTGTTATACGCAGATATGACATTACGGTTCCCAAAAAAGCGGGAGACTGGGAGCAGCTTCGCATCGCAGTAGCCTCCGACATCCATCTGGGCTCAATTGTCGGAAACCGCCATCTGCGTAAGCTTGTAGAGCAAGTCAATGGCTTAAAACCGGACTTGATTCTTTTGCCGGGGGATGTCATTGACGATGATATTAAGCCATTTATCCGTTACAATATGGGTAAAACAATGCGAGAACTTCAGGCTCCACTAGGGATTTACGCTGTGCTCGGTAATCATGAATACATTGGCGGACATATTCCTGCCTTCGTGGACCAAATGAATCAGATCGGCATTCGTGTGCTCATGGACGAAACCGTTCATATCAAAGAACGGCTGTTCATCGTTGGGAGAAAAGACAAAGCGGCCGAGCGAACGCACGATGGACGTAAGGCGCTGGCTACATTGCTGGAGGGCAAAGATCCCAGACAACCTATAATCGTGATGGACCATCAACCCTACCACCTAGACAAAGCAGCCGATGCTGGTGCAGATGTGATGCTATCAGGTCATACACATAGAGGCCAAATGGCGCCTAATCACCTTATAACAAGAAGGCTCTTTGAGCTGGATTGGGGCTACTTGCGCAAAGGTAACCTTCATGCTATCGTTTCCTCAGGTTTTGGTACGTGGGGACCGCCCATTCGTCTAGGCAGCCGCTCAGAAATTATTGAACTCACCATTCATTTTAAAAGTAACGAGAGAGAAGAGGGTTAAGCAGCATGCAAGAGGCAGAAAAAAAACAAATTACACCCATAGAACTAGCTGCAGCAATGATGCAGTTTACAATGAAAAGCATAGAAAATAGCTGGGATACAGTCAAACCGGTCGTTGCGGCCTACCTAAAAGAGCCCATATTATCCGAGTCTAAAGAAGACGATTTATTGAGGGAGATATATATAGCAGCCTTAGCGTTGGAAATTTACTGCATTCCCCATGCTTTCGATGCAGACGTTGCACGTCTCGTCAGCTTAGGGATGGGGGAAGTGATGGGTTCAGACAACTTGTCTGAGCATCACTTATCGGAATCCATCAGTCAGCACTATCTTCCGCGTTTGGAAGCAGTCGACGCAGCTGCTCCCACAGACCTGGCGCTAGCACTTGTCGAAGAAGCTGCGGCAATCCTCTACGATCGACTCGAGCTTCCACTCAAGCCAGCCGATCGGGTAAACAGCCTGTTGTGGGTCAAGCTATTTCCCTTTCTTGTCCAGCTCGTTGGGAAATGGCCGATCCTTTTTACTAAATTCGAAGTTAAGCAAAGTCCTCTGAGATAGAAATAGCAGAAACGTAATAAAGGAATCAACATGCTCAAATTCTACGGAAATATGGTCTCCTCTTGACTTAAAGGTAATAATTACGAATAATAGAAGAGGAATCAATTATGAGCAGGTTAGAAGCTTTTGCTATCATACTGCTTGGCGGAGGTAGAGATGAGTATGGCAGCACACAAAAGAGTTACCGTGTATGTATTATCCGGGTTCCTCGGAAGCGGCAAAACCACCTTATTAACGAAGGCAATTGATCATTTTACCGAAGCGGGGCGTAAACCCGCGGTTATCATGAACGAGATTGGTGAGGTTAACCTAGATGGGCAGTTAATTGCCAATGAAGTACCGATGTCCGAGCTGCTGGGCGGCTGCATTTGTTGTTCGAGCCGGGGTGATCTTGCGACGGCACTCAAAGAACTTGTAACTGAGGAGCAGCCTGACCTGATTTTCATAGAATCGACGGGTATCGCTAATCCAATGGAAATCATTGATGAAGTAACTGATGCTTCGCTTATACTCCCGGTGGAGCTCAAAGCCGTCATCACCGTAGTGGATGCACCGCAATTGCTGGAGCTAAGTCGGACAAGTCGAGGCAAGACCTACCGGCTTATGCAGGAACAAATCCGTTGCGCGAACTTACTTTTACTGAACAAGGCAGACCTGTTACAGGAAGCGGCGCTTCAGGAAGTAGATGCTCTTGTACGCGAATGGAATCCATATGCATCTGTACACTACACCGTGTTCAGCCAAATCGACATGAGACTCATCGAAATGCTGGAAGAAGAGCAAGGGCAGAAACAGCATCTTAACGCAAAACATAATGACACTAATAATAACGTGCAGCACAATGCCAACCATCATTATGAAGACCATATTGAAGACCAGTATGACGCCCATAATGACGCCGACCGTGATCATGACGTCCATCACGCCACCTATTCGTCTGAGGATCATGAGCTTCATGAATCTCGCGATAATTTGCATCATGATCATGGCCATGATCATACGCACGACAGTCACCATCATCATTCTCATAATCATGTGATGGCGTATACGCACTTTTTTGAGCGGGCAGTAGATAGCAACGCATTCGAAGAATTTGTCAGTAAGCTACCGCAAGAGGTTTACCGTGCTAAAGGAATTCTCAGTTTTTCCGATACCTCAAGCCGGTTCTTATTCCAGTACGCCTACAGAGAAATGGATTTCGTCAAAATCACTCCCAAAGGCGATGTGCCGGACGTTGCTGTGTTTATAGGAGAGAACTTCTCTAAAGACGCAGTCCGAACAGAATTGCTCAAACTGGAATCCCTTTCCGAAATAGCTGCGAAATAAGCAATTCAATGCCAAAAGAGTCCCAGCGACCAAGCTGAGGATTCTTTTTTATGATTTAGTAACATGTTGGTTGGATAGGTCCTAGGGGGTGCTGTAGCCAATATCCCTATGGCTCATATCAGGGGAGCGGAGTGATTAGGGTTACTTGTTATGTGGGTCGTACCTAGGGACTATGATCACTATCCCCTTGGCTCAGGTGTTGAAGGAAATGATAGTAAGGGGACTTATGGAAAGTAAGGAGAGTAAATAAGAGTAGATAAGAGAGTAAGAGAAGAGAAGAGAAAAGAAAAGAAGATAAGATAAGATAAGATAAGATAAGATAAGATAAGATAAGATAAGATAAAATAAAATAAGACAAGGCAAGACAGTGATTAGAACCGTTAGTTAAAATTATTTGAGTCAATCCTTTAAGTGAACAATATGAGTACTATCCCAGTACCTCTCAACTACTATGTATGCGCGCTATCCCCACTATCCCTTTGACTCAGGTTACAGTAATAACTAAAAACTTCCATCCGTATTCTGATTTTGTATATCACCAAAAAAGCCTAGTGAACATTACCTCAAATAGCTTGGGGGTTCGTACAAAACCAATTACCTTACAAGATAGGATGCTTAAGGATACATTGTTATACTCTTATTAGGCGCACATGGGTGTGTTTTGGGGGTTGAAATAGCTTAACTTGGCATGAGGAGCTGTACATAAGTGGGTCAAATGCTGAAAGACGGGTGCTTCGTGTAAAGTGAGATTTTTCCTATAGCAAAACTCATCTAGGTAATGTTGTAGATACTTTTGACCAATGCCATGGAAAGTGTTGTTAATAGATTTACCGGCTTGTGCAGCGAATGCAAGGAGGGCGCGGAATTTCTTTGAACTAAACCGTCCAGTAATAAATTCGATGCTGCTTGTTTGTGATTCGATATGTTGTTGGGTGAAATCCAATGTTGCGGCTCGTTGAAAAAGCTTTTCTTTTACATGTATTTTAGGGACAAGTTTGAGTTTGATGTAGGAAGGTTCACCCTGAATGTTGAGGGAGGAGCCTGCTAGAAGATAGTGTTCCTGTGGATGGTTGCGGAAGTAAGGATTATACGGTTTCCCGTAGACAGCTGAATTTACTTGGACGATACCCGAGAGTAGAGTGCCTTGGTCGGCTGTACTTATGGCGTGACGAATTTTGTGGAGGATGAGCCAAGCTGTTTTGTAGGTGACACTAATAATCTTGGAGAGCGCAACAGCATTCGTGCCCTGTTCCGTCCGTGATATCAGAAAAATAGCTGTAAGCCATTTATGTAAAGAAGTGCGACTGCCTGCCATTATAGTACCAGCTGTAAGGGATGTTTGGTGATGGCATTGAAGACATTGATAAAGAGGGAGCCGGCGTGTATTGGTTATATAGGCATGCGAATGCCCACATTGAGGACGGACAAGAAAAACCAGAGGGCCATTTCGTCGAGAAAAAGTAATCTCTACAGGCCTCTTCAGTAGGAAATTGCTGCTGAAATTGCTCCAGGGTGCTTGGTAAATGATAGTTTGTTCCCATTAAGACACCTCAATCCAATTAAATGCGGAACATTTGTTCTTATTTCATTATATCGAATATTTGTTCTTATATCAAGTCTAATTCATAGTCTGGAGATTTAAATGAAAGTCTCAGAAAAGGGCGTTTAATCTTAGGGTTTGGGTATTTGATCGATATGAGGATTATGGTTCGTGGAAAGATTTGTTTTTAAAGAATACAAGGTGTGCGGGGATTAAAATAATATTTCAAAGTATGAGAGTCATAAATTCGATCGGATCTGAGCAGCGATTTTTTTAAGACAAAGAATTCGGTGGATATATAAACATAATGAGTGGTGGGGATAGTGTCTATATATGAGTTTAAAGTTGATGTAAAGTTGAAGTTGTTTCCTTTTTGTGGAAAAAATCGTGAGGAGTGGGGCTGGAACTGGAGCAGGAACTGGAGCATGAACTGGAGCATGAACTTTGAATCTTAATAGGACAACCGCATGATGAAGAAAAACCGTCAAGGATCATGAAGAGTGGTCCTGACGGTTTTTGGGTTTGGTTAACGTTTGTTGTGCTGACTAGTTAAGCTCTTTGAGCGGTTCGAAGTTTGGGTATATATACGGTGAGTCGGGGGCTGCGGTTTTTTCGATTTGGGTTGCTTTTATGGTGAAGATTTCGTTTCCGTTGTAGGTGCCGTTTTGGATGGTGCCTGTGACTTTTACCCACATGTCTTTGGGGTAGCTTTGAGCGGTCGGGAAGTCAATCATGACTCCGTAAGGGGTAGCATCAGCGGAACAGCAGCTTACAGCAAAGCGTCCGACGACGAATTGGCTTTTGGACATGTTCTCTTCGCGGTAGACGAAGCCGGTGAGCTCGATTTTTTTGCCTATGAAGTTGTTTTTGAAAAGGTCTATGGACGAAAGGATTTCCATGTATATTTCTGGTTTTACGACGATGGTGTCTTTTTTGTAGAGGATCATGCCGATTTTGGAAAAATCTTCATCCCACTCGTTATCGGCGTGGAACATCTTTTGGAGTTCGGCATCGGATTTAGCGATTGCTGGAGTCTCGGTACTAGAAGCAGGAGCAGGGCTCAAAGTTGTGCTAGAGTTCGCAGATGGAACTGTTGTTGGACTTGGAGCGGCAGCAGTTGCCTGGTTGGACACTTTCACACCTGTTGAGGAGCCATTATCGTTGATTAGGTCTGCATTTTGTTTGGCTATACTAGATTTTGCAGCAGAGAGATTCATCCCTTTGGCAGCTACCATAGCACTACTTAAGGCGGTATTAGGCAGCAGAAAGCCGATTAACAACGGCAGAATGAGCAGTCCGTAAGCAACTGTATTGCGCAAGGTTGAGCGAGAAACCGGTTGTTCACATTCGCAGGCAACTGGTTTGCCCCAGTAAGCACGAAGTGCCATATAGCCTTGAAAGCAGGCGATGATGTAAAGGATAACGGAGGCGATTTTGACATAAATCATCATACGCGGAGCTATGTAGTATTGAAGGGCATCTGTCTTGGTGAGTATCACGATATAGCTGGAAAAACCAAGCAAAATTAATGTGCGAAAGAAATAATGAAAGCTTATTAACCGGACTTCACTCATGTCAATTCCTCCTAGATTGTATGACCTTAAAAGTTAGAAAAGCGTTCCAAAAGCAGTGAACAAGCCAGCACGGTGATAACAATTAATGCCGAAAGCATGAGTACGAATTTGGATTTGAAAACGGAAAGCATCATAAGTGTGCTTTTGAAATCAAGCATAGGGCCGAGAACCAAGAAAGTAAGCAGTGAACCAGACGTAAATGACGTTTGAAAAGAGGAAGCGACAAAAGCGTCTGATGTGGAACATAGTGAAAGAATATAGGCGAAGCCTATCATAAACAAATGGGAACTGATAGGGCCCTGACCAATGGCAAGCAGGCTTTCGCGCTGCATAAAAACTTGAATCAGTGCGGTGAGCAGGGAGCCAAAGACGAGATATTTACCCATTTCGAAAAACTCATCAGAAGCATGAACGAAAAATGTATTTAACTTACTGGATATGCCACTACCCTGATGCTGATGACCCTCCAACGCTTCTTGACTGGAAAAGTTGGCGCGGCTTATACGCAGCGGATTGCTTTTGATAAAACGGTAGAGGATCAGTCCGATTATTATAGCAACAGCAAAAGCCAGCCCCATTCGGGAATATGCGATTGCGGGGTGATTTCGGAAAGCCATGAAAGTAGCCGCGAAGACAATAGGGTTAATGATGGGTCCGGTTACGATGAAAACGACTGCGATATAGACGGGCATTCCTTTGAGTATTAGTCTTCGAACGACAGGAATCATGCCGCATTCGCACATTGGGAATAGGATGCCTAAAACGCAGGCGAACAGGATGCCAAGAATAGGGTTCTTGGGAATGAAACGGCGTATGGTTTGCTCGGATACGAACGTTTGGAGCAAGGAAGAAAGCAATACACCTAGTAAAATGAAGGGAATAGCTTCTAATAGGATGCTGATGAACATGGTTTTGAAAGCTTGAATGCGTTCTGTTGTTAGCAGGGACAGTGTAGGCGTGTCGTTGTTTAAAAGGATAAGCACAATTAAAAGGAAACAGATGGCGGCGATAATATGCATGCTCGCTCGAAACACAGTAGTGGGCATTGACGAAGACTCCTTAATCATAATTATTACTATTGTAACCTATGATGAATGAAAGGGGAATAGGACAACTTTGTTAAGGACGAGATGTTCGTCTACTTGACGCAAGAGGTCCATTTGCTGCACTATGTTAATAGAACAATTTATGACAGAGGGGTAATGCAAGTGGGCACTCATACGCATACGATTGACGAGATGCTAAGGGCTATGGCTCAGCAAGGATGGAGAATTACAGAGCAGCGCAGGAGCTTGGCAACGTTATTCGCTGAATCCGGAAGTTATTTGTCGCCAAAAGACGTTTATGAATACATGAAAGTTAAATATCCTGGTGTGAGTTTTGATACTGTCTACCGAAATCTTCGATTGTTGAGTGAGATGGGTGTTCTGGAGCAGTTTCACTTGGCGGATGGTTTGAAATTCAAGGCGAGTTGTTTATCCCATCATCATCACCATATGATCTGTATCAATTGTGAAAAGACGGTCACCTTCGAGTTCTGTCCGATGAAGCTTGTAAAGGATTTGCCGGAGAGTTTTGAAATTCAAAGCCATCGTTTTGAGATATTTGGATATTGCTCAGATTGTAAGTCGGGCATCTCTCCCTCTTCTGAGCTGCACTAAAAAAGTCGGGAAAAGTAAAAGCAGTCTGCTTGAGGTGAACTCAGCGGAACTGCTTTTTTGGTATGCATTGCTTTTATAGTTGAAATTCTGTTAATCGCTTTTGCCAGTCATCTTCGAGAGTTTTCGCATCCAGATCCATACCTATGAGGACGAGATAAGGCGTTCCTTGGAAAGTGGTCTGCTGCCAGTTCGTGCGTCTGCCTGCGAATTGCATAACAAAGGATTCGTGCTTAGCGCCAATAATCAAATAACCTTTCGCGCGAAGCAGTGTGGAGCCCCATTTTGCTAAATAACGTTCCACAAAGCGTTGTGACAAAGCGAGGTCATCATCCATAGGGATTGTAATTGTCTGAATACGTGAGAACGATGGGGTATGTTTGGATGTCTCGCTTGGCGGCTGTGCAGTTTTAATAGCTTTAACTTGAAACTTTTTGTTGAAACTTGTAGAGACGTTGGATTGCGATTCTTGTGGACTGAGAGTGCCAAAAATAAGCTCTAAATCAAATTGACTATGTGCGGTTGGCAGTATTAAAGAACGCTCATTGAATTTGCGAATTGTTTTTTCGATGGACCTCTGTTGTTTATCAGAGATTAAGTCGATTTTGTTCAGAATAAGAAGATCCGCAACTTCCATCTGTCTACGAAGTGTATGGACAAGCTCTCGGTCCGAAGCGAAAATACTGTTATATTCAAGTACGTATTCGGCATCAAGTATGGTGATGACTTTAAGTAGTTTCACATGAGGAAGTAGTTTAGGTTCGGTCAATGCATCGACGATTTCCTCTGGGTTGGCAACACCGGTTAATTCAATGAGAATGACGTCAGGCTTGCGCGCTAACAGTTGTTTAATGGAATCACTAATATCACTTTTTTTACTGCAACAGATGCAGCCATCGAGCAGTTTGGCCATGTTGACATCGGGTGAGGCTTCTTGGAGGAGATGACCGTCTACATCTTGTTTCCCAAGCTCATTCATAAGAACAGCAGGGTTGAGGTTAAAGGAGGCAGCTTCTTGAAGCATGCGGATGAGCAGTGTTGTTTTGCCGCTGCCTAGAAATCCACTCAGTACGATAACGGGAACTTTGCTCAAAACAAGGACTCCTTCATCATGGGATTAAAAAGTAATTATTACGAATTGAATTGTAGTATAAAAAAGAGCAGGCTGCAAGATGGTTATAATAATTTTCTCCCTTGAGTGCTCAAGGGGCTATGTTACAATATAGCTATCTTGAAGAACTCGGAGGTACCCTTTGACGATGAAGTATGTAGCCTAACTTTTTCTGCTAAAACGAAATTGTTCGTTGATAGGCAGACTCTACGATTGTGCAGGTAGAGCGAGTGGGATACGTATGTCTAAAGGGGCTGACTCCTTCAGGGGTTGCTGTTTTTTGCATACCAAAATCATGACTTGTTCTTCCTGACCGTAGGCGATTGCTTGCGGTTTTTTGTATTTGAATTTAAAGGAGGAAATGAGTCTATGACTTTACTAATAAAAGCAATGAATGTGATGAAGGAATTTGCGGGGAAACCACTTTTTGAACAAGTGGAGTTGGAAGTGAATGCTGGGGAGCGGATCGCGATCTATGGCCGCAATGGCATAGGAAAGACGACGCTGCTTCGCCTGTTGGCAGGCACGCTGGAGCTGGATGAAGGCAGCGTGGAACGCAGGCTGCCGCTCGATCAGTGGGGATGGATGGGGCAGCAGACAGAGGCTGATGAGGCGGTGAATACACACGCCTATGTCGAGGGAGGCTGCCCAGAGCACTGCGCTGCGAAGCGTCGCCTGAAGGAGCTGGAGGCGCGGATGCAGGACGCGGATGCTCCTTGCATGGAGAGCCTGCTAGCCGACTATCAGGAGGCAGCAGAGCGATACATGGGGCTGGATGGCTACCACTGGGAAATCCAAGTGGAGCGCAAGCTGCTGCAGCTCGGACTCGGCCGCGAGTTGTGGAATCAGCCGCTCGGCCAGCTAAGCGGCGGGCAGAAGACGCGCGCCCAGTTGGCGGGTCTGATGGTGCGTGAGCCGCAGCTGCTGCTGCTCGACGAGCCCACCAACCACCTCGACGCGGCGTCGCTCGAATGGCTCGAAGTGTGGCTTCGAGCCTATCCGGGCACCGTCGTGTTCGTCTCCCACGATCGCCATTTCATGGATCGTGTGGCGACCTGCCTGGTCGAGCTGACGCCGACAGGCAGTCGAAAATACCGAGGCGGGTATACAGAGTATACACGCCAAAAAGAGCTCGAGCTGCGTACGCAGGAGCAACTCTATCGCAAGCAGCAGCTTCTACGAGAGCAGCTGGAGGAGAGCATTCGCACGTATCGGCAGTGGTTCCATCAGGGCGAGAAAAATGCCCGGATAGCTGAGGTGCCGATACAACGCGGATACTTTCAGGGTCGAGCCGGCGCACATGTCTCGCGGATGAACGCGAAGATGAAGGAGCTGGAGCGCCTAGAGGGCGACCGCGTAGAGAAGCCGAGGGAAGCGGCGCACCTGAAGGTGAAGCTGAGTGCGAGCGACTTCGCTTCACGCTCGCTTGTGCGCTTGGAGCGGGCCGCGTTCCGCTACGGCGAACGCGAGTTGTTCGCTGAGCTGAGCCTCAGCGTAGACCGCGGCGACCGTTTGGCCGTGCTCGGCCCCAATGGCTCAGGCAAAACGACGCTGCTCAAGCTCCTCGTCGGTGAACTGCAGCCCGCTGCCGGCAAGGTGCGGCAGCACCCGCAGACGTCGATCGGCTACTTTTCGCAGGAGCTAAGGGCTCTCGATGACGGCATGACACTGCTAGACAGCCTGCTGGCGCTGCCTGCCATGACGCAGACCCAAGCCCGTACGATTCTGGGCTGCTTTCTCTTCTCAGGCGAAGAGGTGCGCAAGCGCATCGGTGATTTAAGCATGGGCGAGCGCTGCAGGCTCGCTTTCCTCAAGCTTTACTTCAGCGGCGCGAACTTGCTGGTGCTGGATGAGCCGACGAATTATTTGGATATTGATTCGCGGGAGAGGATTGAACAGGCGCTGCTCCGCTATCCCGGCGCCATGGTCATCGTCTCGCATGACCGCTTCTTCCTTCGTAAGCTGGCGACGAAGCTATTGTGGCTGAGCGCGGAGCGCAGCCCAATCGCTTTCTCTGGCACTTACGATGAGTATGCGGAGGCGAGCTTGGCGAGTGAGAGCTCGCCGGAGCTGCTGGCGCGAGCCAACGAAAGGCGCCAGCTGGAGTTAACGCTGGCGCAGCTGATGAGCGAGGGGGCGTGGAGCCCAGAGAACGCCCCCTTGCAGCTTCAGATCATCCGAGACATCAAGTCGAGGCTCTCGGAGCTGCAAGAATAAGCTGACAAAAAGAATAAGCCGGGTGCGCACCTCAGGATGCGCTTTCCGGCTTATTTGCTTTTTGCGACATGGAGCAGCTCAGGTACGGTTACAAATGTGTAACCGGCTGCTTTGAGTTTACTGATTAACGGTCCGATGGCTTGTACCGTCCCCGACAAATCCTGGCTATCAGCACCTCCGGAGTGCTGAAGGATGATAGAACCAGGCTTCGTTTGCTGCATGATATTATTCAGCACTTGATCGGAGTTCAGCGATTTCCAGTCGAGGGAATCGACATTCCAATTCACGATCAAATAATGGTGGTCAGCGATCCATCTGACCTGCTCCTCGTTAATCGCGCCGTACGGCGGGCGGATTAGCTTAGGTGCGTAGCCGATTAAGCCTTGCAGTACGCTCTCCGTGCTGATAATCTGACTTTGGAATTTGTCCACCGTTAGCTTCGGCAGGTTCGCATGACTGTAAGAATGATTCCCAATGACATGGCCTTCTTTGACAATCCGCCTAATGATATCAGGATGAGCGTTAGCTTGAGCACCAAGTACGAAAAAGGTCGCTTTAACTTGGCTCGCTTTAAGGGCATCAAGCACTTTTGGAGTAAATCGGGTGTCAGGCCCATCATCGAAGGTTAGCGCCACTTTCTTTTCCTGAGCAGAGCCGCGCAGCTTAAAGGTATCCGGATATTTCACAACCAGTTGAGAGAGTGTAAGCTTTTTCTGAGAAATTCTAGCTTGACCTTGATTTTTTTGAACAGGAACAGAAGGCTTCTTTGAAGCTTCTGGTTGTACCGCTGCTTTCTTGGGGCTAGCTTTGGGCGATGGTCTGGTCGTTATAACTGTAGATGTTGCTTCAGGTTGAATGGAAGTCGTGGGTATCCCAGCAGGGGGTGGACTATTCATGCTCCTCGGACTCGCAAGGGGCTCTGTATCAATTTCGTCGTTGCTGGAACTAGAATCTGTTGTTAAATCTTGTTCTTCTACATGAGAATTTTGTGTAGAGCGTTGATCGTAATAAGGCTTGTTTTTTGACACACCGCAGCCTGTTGCTAACAAGCCTACGATGGCGATGGACCAAAGCCATTTGGTCATTGCAATCCCCTCCGAGCAATATGAATATGCTCTAGCTTTTGTTAATAAGGGACATCCTATCCAGTGAAAATAACGGAATCAACAGCCCCTACGGCCGGCAAGAAATATCCCGTACGCTGTGGCTGCAGCAATGGACATGAACTATTTTGGATCATGGACCGTCATTACATATACCCAAAGCAGTATTAGCGGCAAGAAAGGAGAGGAATGAATTCATGACAGCCTTGATAAACAACAAAAAATTAGTTGTACTGCTGGTTTTTCTGCTGTGCGCAGGCTGTTTTCATGAAGAGACCTCAACTCCGTCTCCCAAACTAATGACTTCTCCAAATCAAAAACGTGACAATGGCTTTTCGATCGTTGCAGGTGAGAAAATTGGTATTCAAGATCAAGTAGTTCAACCTATACACTTAACACCAACCAAAGCAATCTCATTCGTGGATGAGCTTCATGGTTATGGTGTCTCTTCGGGCACCCTTGATCTTCAATTCTTGAAATCCAGCGACGGTGGGATGACCTGGCGGGCTCTGAGTAGATTGCCTCAAACAATCATGGCGAGCGCGATTTCTTTTTTTGATTATCAAACGGGTTGGCTGCTTACCAGTGAATCTTCTGACGAAAAATCAGAACTTAGATTAACCTTAGACGGTGGTCAAACGTGGGAGGTTATCGCACAGGACTTACCTGGATTAGAGACTAGAGGAGAAGAGCTGTTTTTTCGCTTTTTTGACCGACATCAAGGGTTGATTGCGTTCCAGAGTGGTAAGGACATGATACTCCTTCGCACACAAGATGGGGGCTTGACTTGGTCTGCATCAAGCCGTATCTCAATGCCGACAGAAAAGGAGGGCTTGTTTACGTTCCGTTCAGCCATCGAGGGTTGGTTTATTGGGCCCAGTAAGAAGGATAAAGAAGTGTCGATACTATATCACATGACAGACGGGGAGACATGGCAAGAAACAGGCAGGCTGCCGAGTTTCCTTGCCCCACAGGCCATTTCTTTTACAGATCAACAAAATGGGTTCATTCTCTTGTATGCGAATCCACAAAGTAGTGAGAAAACATGGCAATTCCTTCGGACATTTGATGGAGGCAAAACGTGGAGACAACACGAATTTCCTAGCACATTCCAGCCGCTAGCTGCGAGTTTACACCTAAGTTTTCCTACAGCAACTAGTGGCTGGCTTTTGGATGCTAGAGATTTGTGGCAAACGACAGACGGGGGTTTGAACTGGCGCTTACTAACGCCATAAACCTCTTATATGATTTTTTGATAGGTAACGATATCGAGAAATTGGCCCCATTTAAAGCCAACCTCACGGAAATGGGCGCATTGTGTATAGCCATTTTTCGTAAACATATGAATACTAGGTTTATTATCCGCGCAAATGGTGGAGATTAGAGCATGAAAGCCGCGCTCTTTAGCGACCGCTTCAATGTACTGTATGGCTGCCGAGCCCAATCCTTTGCCCGTGCATTCCGGATGCAAGTAGATCGTCACTTCCCCGGTGGTATCATAGGCTTGCTTTTTCTTGTGCGGCATGACTTGTACATATCCTTGAAGGTTCCCATCCCATGTTATCACATAAGTTTGGTAACGCGGGTTTGGATGAATAACACTCTCCGTAAATTCTGATATCTCTACAGGCTCCGTGTGAAAAGAAACAGTCGTATGCATGACAAAATGATTGTAAATATCCATCAGAAGGGAAATATCAGACTCTTCTAATTCTTTAAATGACAGGGTAGACATGGTGTAAGCTCCTCGCTGTGAGATTTAGACAACACATTCAAATATGTTCCACGGAAGAAGCTAAAATCCTTTTTAAAAGGACAATTCGAAATAGACATCTAGCCATATTCCATGTATCTTAGATATATTGTCTTACTATTAATAAAAGATAAAGTTGAACCATCGGAAATAGGGGGAGTCACATGTCAGGTAATTCAAGTTACATTCTCGTGATCGTCATTGGCGTAATCGTGCTCGCTGGTCTTACATTTATGAATCTTCGCAAAATAAGTAGATCTACTGCGGATCTGACCCAGCTCAAAAGAAGAACGCTTCTCTGGAGCGAAATATCACTTGCGCTTTTTGTTCTGCAATTTTTCTTCCGTGATCGTGAAGGAGGGTTCCTGCTGTTCTTTGGAATTCTCACCCTATTTACAGGAGCGCATTATCTCGGTGTATTGTATTATTCACGCAAAAGAAGCAACTAAAGGCGAAGAAGCTCTCCTCAGTAGTTCTACTACGAAAGGAAAGCTTCTATTTATGTTCCTGATTTTCTACAATTAAATGCATGCCTGTTATTCGTTCCAACTCGATGGCTGCGTTTTTGTCGGCGTCTTCCATTTTTGATACCATTTCTTCTTTTTCTTCTGCTCCATTAACGTTCTTAATTGCAGCATGACCAGCTTGGCCCTGTCTTCATCCGCATATTTGTTACGCAAACGCTCAAAAATTGTGTGATCTTGCATAGGATACCTTCTTTTCTGACTGTAAGATGAATGCGAAATAAAGAGAATGTATGTTCTTGTTTCTATCATATCACATGAAGTATGTAGGAGGGAATACAAGGTTTTAAAATCATTTACCCCAACGGGGTATTGAAATTAAATTTACTACTAATAAAAAATAGGTAGGTGCTTCCATGTCTCGGCAAAAGTGGTAAATGACGGTGTGGCATGTGAATAGGAATAAAATAATGAAGGAGACTATGTATGGATAGATCTTAGTATAGAATTTACTGGTTCTAAATGAAAAAAAGCCGCACTTAGCGGCTTTTTTTCATTTAATCGTTTTGAGTTGATATGAAATGAATGACTCCCACAAACACTAAAAAGATAACAAGGCCGATAATAGTCCACATCACAGCTTTTCCAAGGCTTTTAAATACTGATGAACTTGTGTTTGTGTTATCTTCACGCGATAAATCAATTTGAGGCTCATGAGTATCTTTCATTCGTTTATAAGTATCTAGTGAAACAACGTAGCTTCCGGCAGCAAAGTCGTGGAGTGTTCGTTTTTTGTAATTGAATAGAACGGAAAGACATTCGAAGAAAGTAATAACTCCAATAAAATTCCCGATTAATGAAAATTTTCCTTTATGTGTACTTAAGAAGTGACTAATATCATGAGAATTGACTTTTAAATCAATCCCTTCTTTTAGTTTAAGCACCACAATGATCGAATAAAGAAAAAAGAGCAGATATCTAATTGCTGCACTACCAATATGAAGAAAGTTTCCCTCTTTGTCTACAATTCTAGCTTTACTAAGTAATTTTCCTGGGGTACCACCAAACTTGACGGCCATGAACACATAAAAAGCACAAAACAGCAGCCAATAAATGATGAAAGGGAAGACTGAACCAATTTTTATTGATGTATTTAGTGAGAATCTGTACAACAAAATGGAAGGTATGCCAATGATTATCAGGTCCAAGATGTACATCAGGACTCGTTTCCAGAATCCTATGTATTGGATTTCATTTAGTGAAAGTTGATTATGGTTTTCCATAGGGAATGTATACCTCACTTTTTATTTGAGTAGTTATTGAATTGAAACGATGTTATGAAAGAAATAGCTAAATGTAAAGGTGTAGAAATAATAGGTCATAAGTATTTTTTCATTAAAAAAATTCATCCTTATATAGTAATGTCTTCCAATACTATAACATCGTCCTAGTTCTAAAGATACAAAATATGTCTATGTCGAAGCGTTGATTATTACTGCAAATTTCTTGAAGAACAGAATATAGAACATCAGTAGGGGAGTGCTTTCTGTCTACAACGAAGATAATTATGAATTATAAAACGTATTTTGAATGTGCCTAAATAAAAACCAAACGACTTTTACCTAAAAGTCGTTTGGTTTTTTATTTAAGCCTCTTCTCTATAGTGTCAACTGCTTTCTAGTCCCGTTCTCATACCAAGGGTTTTCGTTAAACTGTTTCATAAAATTATAACGGCGACCGCTTTGCGTGATCGCCTCATGGGAGAGGAGAGAAAGTGCTTTTC
The DNA here is from genome assembly GCF_030817215.1 of Paenibacillus sp. V4I3. GTDB lineage: Bacteria > Bacillota > Bacilli > Paenibacillales > NBRC-103111 > Paenibacillus_E. The sequence continues at coordinate 5,480,657 of NZ_JAUSZA010000001.1, read as the reverse complement.
TAAGGGCTAGTCCCCAGTTTTTTTGTTTTAATAATAACTTTAATGCGGCACTTGAGCTGTACCTACAGCGAATGGGCAGATTGATAAAAAACTGTATCATGTCAGAATTCCTAGCATAGTATGTAGGAAGGTGGTGATGATAAATGACATTTACGCTTGCAGACTGGATGATCTACACCATGTGGGCCATATTTGGATTAATGATCATTGATTTTCTAATCGCCTTTTTCCAATCATTTTGGAAAGGCTCTTTTGATCCAACTTTTGTGTTAGGCTATTTGAAAGATGTCCTATATTATGTCCTGCCATTAGAGATTGTTTTATCCTTGATACCAACTGATCCTACGGGCTGGACTCTTGTGATTTTTTATTTCGTTGGAGGTATCGCTGTCATTCTCAAGTATATATTGGACATTAAAAGAAAATTTCAATAAACAAGACTGTGGCCTTCCTTCATGGGAGGCCTATGGTTTTCATAGAATAATACAAACCGTCTTAAAGGAAGTGAGTCCATGAAGAGATATCAGTGGATCAAGTGGCGAACATTCATCCTATGGCTCGCAGCACTCGTCTTAACCGGCGTGTTGTTATGGGTAGGAGGCCCGACATCTTGGAATATCGCATTGACTATTGTTGGTATTGTGATGCAGCTGCTCTTTGCCATCATGTTCATGATCGTGCAGTTCGTAGCCCTTTTCTGGTTCCTGGCCCGGGGACGCACATACTGGATTCTGCCTGGTGAGACCGGGGCCACTTGGGATGACTACCGGGGTAACCCTGAAATCGTTGAGAATGCCAAGCGGATTGTCACCCTGCTCAAAGGCGTAAAAGAGTTCAAGGAAATGGGTGGCGAGGCGATCAGAGGCTTGCTGCTCTGCGGGCCTCCCGGCACTGGAAAGTCCTACCTGGCTCAGGTGATCGCTAACGAAGCACAGGTGCCTTTTGCTTACGCCTCGGCCCCAAGCTTCCAAAACATGTTCTTCGGCGTCGGCAACCTGAAGGTGATGCGCCTCTACAAGAAGACCCGGAAGCTGGCGACGGTGTACGGCGCCTGCATCATCTTCATCGATGAGATTGATGCCATCGGGATGAGTCGACAGGCAGGAGCAGGAGGAGGAGGGATGTTCGGCATGGGCGGCGGCTCTGGCCTGCTCAACGAGCTGCTCTTGCAGATGGACCCGCCGAACATCGACAACTCCAGGTTTGCCAAGCTGCTTCGCTCGCTCGGGCTGCGGCGAAAGAAGGCAGAGCGTCCGCCGGTGCTGACGGTCGCAGCGACCAACCTGCCCGACGTACTCGACCCAGCGCTGCTCCGGCCCGGCCGCTTCGACAGGCAGCTCTGGGTCGATACCCCCGACTATGATGGTCGGGTGGACGTCTTCCAATATTATCTCCGGAAAGTGAAACGGGATTCTACGCTAACTCCGGAAGCAGCGGCGCTCGATACGGTCGGCTACAGCCCTGCGCAGATCAAACACATCGTCAATGAATCGCTTGTTATCGCCCACCAACGGGGAGCCCAGGAAGCTAGTTACGAGGACTTCCGGGCTGCCATGGAGACCTATGAGTGGGGACTCAAACAGCCGCTCCGCTCCATGAGAGACGACGAGAAGCGGAATGTCGCCTACCATGAGGCTGGCCATGCGGTGGCCCAGTACTTACTAAAGCCCCACGACCGGGTCTGGAAAGTGACGATCATCCGCCGGGGCGGTGCGCTCGGTCTTGCTGCCACCAAGCCGACGCATGAACGGTATAACCGAAGCGATAGTGAGATCTTAGCGGAGATCCAAGTCTGTCTGGCAGCCCGGGCGGTGGAAGAGGTGTTCTTAGGGAAGAAATTAAACGGTGTCACCTCCGATCTTCAGCAGGCTACGGAGATGGCCGGCGCCTACCTCGGTATGGTCGGTATGGGCGATGAGCTGTTCAGTTGGCTTGCGACGGGCTCTCGGGCAGATGCACTCAAGGCACTTCGGCCAAAGATTAACGAGCTTCTGAAGGATCAGATGCTCCAAGTAAAGAATTTAGTAAGGGAACACGCCGACTTCGTCCACTCCATTGCTGAAGAGTTGCTAAAACAAGGCGATCTAACCGGCGAAGAGATTGAGCAGATCTATGTGCGGCTGTATGGCCGTAGTCGTCCAGAGCCAACTGAGGTAAAACCCCAGGCTGTTATTGATTCCCTAGCACAAGTTGCTCAGGAACAGTTGTTGGAGGAGAACTCTAATGATACGAAGGATTCCGAATAACCTGTCGATTATTCTTTTTCTTTGACGCTTGCGCGACCGCCTCATGACTTGGAGTGAGAAAAGGAAATGTGAGGTGTATGTGACGAGGCTCAGAAGAAAATATCGGAGGATTTACAGAATAGCCTATTCCTTGAGGGATAGGTTCTTTGTTAATTTTTAATCATATAAATTTCCACTATATGTTACTAACTAAAAATAAATGGAGGATTTAAAGTGGGGGCTTGGGGTCAAGGTATTTATGAGAATCTGAAATTATTAGATAAAAACAATGAAAAACTTAAAGGGGAAGCCAAATATGAAAAACTACGAAATACTTGAAGTAAATAAGAAAAGCATTATTAAAACAACAATTTATATTGTGAGCATTCCTTTGTCTATTATGGCTACAATTGGACTAATCATGGGTATAGTAGCAATCGTTTCGGGACATGCAAAGTTACTTTATGTGGGTTATTGCTGATTTCACGATATCATCAGAAATTGATAAAACTGTAAACGGAAACCCAGCAAAACAGGTAGAAATACATAGTGTCATTAATAAAAGTATAAAGGCTGGTTATCATATTTCTTTTATTGAAACGAATGATAGATTCTATCGGGTTCTTTTCTGGACATCTACTAAACAAATGGATGTTTCCAAAGATGACTTAACAAAAATCGTTAGTACATTCAAAGAGATAAAAAAATATAAATATAATTTTAGCATCGAGAGTAATATCTTGATGTTTTTTTATTTTCAACTCTTATAGGTTATAAAAAGATATAGAATTTGGTCACCAAGTGGTCACCCAATGCCCTAAATCCATACTGTATATGCTGTTAAGTGCCTGTTAAACTCAAATAACCCCTTATATAATAAGGGTCCCGTTAACTATACTATATAAATAATAACGGCGACTGCTTGCGCAGCCGCCTCATGGGAGAGGAGAAACCGGACGAAGAACTTATGGGGAAACGTAAGTCTTCTCCGCGGTTGTCTACGACATTCTCTGATGTCGATAGTTCAAGGATGACCGTTTTACGGAAAATTTATACATCGCAGGGATAAAATTTTTGTGTCCGATTAGAGCTTGTGGTACGATAGCAAAAGAATGAGCCAGCTAGAAGGGAAATACGTAAGATGAGAGTGATTTCAGGCACCGCCAAGGGAAGGTCGTTAAAAGCTGTACCCGGTACCAGCACGCGGCCAACAACGGATAAAGTGAAGGAAGCGATCTTCAGTATGATCGGTCCTTACTTTGATGGAGGACAAGTACTTGATCTATTCGCCGGTACTGGCGGGCTCGGGATTGAAGCGCTCAGCCGCGGGATGGATAAGGCTGTCTTCATTGATATCGAGAAGAAAAGCATCGACACGATTGGGCATAATTTAGTAACCGCAGGTCTCAAGGACCAAGCTGAGATCTACCGAACGGATGCTACTCGGGCGTTGAAAGCGTTAGCGAAGCGGGAACAGCAATTTGAGCTCGTTTTCCTCGATCCTCCGTACAAAATGAAATTTATCGCGGAGCTGATAAGCACGATGGAAGAGCAGTCGATCGTTCCTTTGAATGCTACGATAGTTGTGGAACACGATGCTAAGGATGTCCTCGAAGATACCATCGGTGGATTTAAGCAGCAGCGAAGATCCGATTACGGAGATACTGCTGTCACGATTTACAAAGGATCAGCAGAATAAATATGAGCAAGCTTTTAAGGAGATGAACAGCATGATGAGGCAAGAACACGGGATTACAGTGGCCGTTTATCCAGGCAGTTTTGATCCTGTTACACACGGCCATCTTGACATTATACATAGAGCGGCAAAGGTGTTTGATAAGTTGATTGTAGCTGTACTGAATAACACATCCAAGAATCCTCTGTTCACATTGGAAGAGCGGATGGAGCTCATTAGGAAGGTGACCAAGGATCTGCCGAATGTAGAGGTGGATGGTTTTAGAGATTTGATGGTCAATTATATGAAAGCTCGTAATGTGCGTCTAATTGTTCGTGGACTTCGGGCGGTCTCTGACTTTGAGTATGAATTGCAGATGGCTTCTACGAATCACAAGCTGAATCCAGATGTAGAAACTTTCTTTATGACTTCGAAGCCACAGTTCTCGTACTTGAGCTCAAGTATTGTGAAGGAGATTGCTAAGTTTCATGGACCGGTGGAAGATCTAGTTCCGGCTGAGGTGGAAGAAGCGCTGAAAAAGAAATTCCCTCGAATTTAATGGAATTACGAATCAATAGCTTTTTTTTTGAAAGTTCTTAGGATCGTTGAAATAATCAACATCAAAGTGAATAATAGAAGGAACTGCATCAGCATAGGTCCCCAAAGGCCCCATGCCGATTCGCCGTTCAGTGGAAAGGCAACCGTAGGATATTCGCTTTTGGCTTTGTCTAACCAAAGAAAACTAGGCTCAGAATCCAGCAAAAGCAGCTGTAGCGGCTTCCAAAGCAGAACGGTTAATACCAAAGCGAGTACGGCGTGCAGAGCTCGGGACTGGAAGAAGAACAGATAACGAGCATCTGTTTTTTGATGAAAGCCAGCTACTTGCGCGTGGGCAGACAAGCCGCCCCAGCCAAGAAAAGCGCTTAGTAGCGCCATTTGCGGAAGTAAGGAAAGGCCTTGTGCTTGGCTAAAAGCATAGGCACCCAGATGAATTTCTAGAATCCCCTTGAGCCACTGAGGTGTGGTATCGGTATGGACATTCATAAAACCAAGTAAATAGCGTGTGACGGGTCGAAATACATCCGTAAGATGAGTTATGTTAATTACATTAATTAGTACGGAAAAAATCATCATATATCCGCCAATTAGCATTAAGGTTTGCACGGAAAAGGTTACCGCATCCCCTAGCAGTTTACCGAAGGGACGTCCATCGTGTAAATAAGCTTGGCGCATCGTTGATAAGGATAGTTTCCATACCGAAGTGGATACTTGATTATTAGGCCGCAAAGTGGCTACTTGAAGTTCATGGGAATTATCAAAAGGCTGCTGTGCTTTTTTGGAATTTCTCATCAAAAATCCTGTTAAAATAGCCGAGGCATAATGGACTACTGCAAGTATGAAGCCCAGCTTAGCGCTGTGCAGAAAGCCTACACCTACGACCATTATCAGGAATAAGGGGCTGCACAAATGGGACAGTGCCGTTAATCGTTCTGTTTCTTTTTGGGAGATGAGGTTTTTTTCCCTCAGGGTAGCTGTAATTTTGGCTCCGGTAGGAAATCCTATTATAAGACCAGATGCTAGCGCCCACCCACTTACACCGGGAAGACGGAATACAATCCTCATCAGCGGCTCTAAAAGAATGCCTATTCCTTGAATTACGCCAAAACCGATTAACAGTTCGGTCATAATGAGAAAAGGCATCAGTGCCGGAAATACAAGCTTCCACCAAATTGTAAGTCCCTCGAGCGAAGACTGAAATGCCTTGTCCGGGAATAAAATGATAGAAACGACTACAAGGGCAGCCAAAGACCCCAGTACCAGCGTTGTGAGTTTGGAGTTGGATCTTACATTCTTAGGCTGCATAATATCACCTCGTCCTTTAAACATGCTTCAATTGTACGCTAGAGGATGCGGGTTTAGACCAAGCTTTCGCTTGGCAGGCAGAGCAAGAGACATCACTTGTATAAGGCATCAGGAAGGGGAACCTGCATGGAGAACGAAGAAGAGAGTACGATTCGTACATGGTCGAATGATTCGTATCGATATCCGAAAAGATCAGCGACTAGGCGCTATTTAATATCTGCGATTATCGGAGTTGTCATTGTTTATTTATTGTTTTTTGTAAGACTTCCTTTTTTTATATTCATGCCAGGGACAGCAGAAGAAATTAAACCGATGGTGACGATCCCCAAAGGCTCTGATGCCGAAAAGGGGACGCTGATGCTAACCACGGTACGAGTTGCCGATGCCAACATGGTCAATTATTTAATCGGTCTCGTACATCCTTATGAAGAGATTCAGCCCAAAACGAGTGTTTTGCGTAAAGGTGAGTCGGAACAGGAGTATTCACAGCGCCAAGAGTATGTTATGTTGACATCCCAAGCGAGTGCTATTCAAGCGGCCTACACGCAAGCGAAAATTCCCTTTCATATCAATCATGAAGGGGTTATGGTACTCCAGACGCTGCCTGGCCTATCGGGAGAAAAGGTTCTCAAACCGGGGGATGTCCTTTTAAAAGCTGGAGATAAAGAAGTGAAAGTCGCTCAAGATTTACTGGACTCGCTTAAAGGTAAAAAAGCAGGGGATACAATTGCTATCACGTATTCGAGGAAAAAAGTCGAACAGCAAGCTACGCTGACGCTTGGTGCGCTTCCTAAGCAGGAAGGGGAGCAGGGCGAGCCGCGGGCAGGCATAGGCGTTGTACCGGCGGATATGCAGGCCGTAAAAGCGGATCAAGAGGATCAACAAGTATCCATCAAGGCTGGTGAGATTGGCGGTCCCTCGGCGGGATTAATGTTCTCCTTAGAGATTTACAATCAACTCGTGGCAGATGATATTACCAAGGGTTATCGTATTGCAGGGACAGGAACGATTGAAAGCAATGGCACTGTAGGTCCAATTGGCGGTATTCAGCATAAGATCATTGCCGCGGATCGGGAAAAGGCTGATTATTTCTTCGCACCCAAAGATGTGACTTATAAAGATGGTACCAAAGTCGAGAATTACACAGCAGCTGTCGAGAGAGCCAATCAAATTAAGACCAAAATGAAAATTGTCGAAATCGGCACTATGGAAGATGCGCTCAAATTTCTAGCAGCATTGCCTCCGAAATAAGCTAGATTTAGTAAAAATAATATAATTTAAATTGACAAAAGGCATACAAACTGGATATAATAATCTTTGTTTGTTTGGGGTGAAAAAAACATGCAAATTCGTTTTAGAGAGCTATCTCTTAAAGGGCAGGTTCATATGACCGAAGAATTGACATTGACCGATCCTTTTGAAGGACGTCAAGATATCCTTGGTCATGGTCCCGTACACGTCGATCTTCAAGCCGTGTATGAAGATGGAGTAGCAAAAGTTAACGGTACGTTAACGCTAGACTTGGAGTTAAGCTGTTCACGATGCTTATCGCACACTAACCAAACAATCGAACTTCCTTTTGAGGAAGTCTTCATGCAAAAACCAGAAGAAGAAGATCCGGATCTAGATGAGGATATTCATTTGGTGGTTGGAGATAAAGTCGATTTGGAGCCTTACGTTGTAGAAAATGTAGTGGTCGGTTTACCGTACATACCACTTTGTGACGAAGCGTGCAAAGGTCTCTGTCCCGTGTGCGGAGAAAACCGCAATCACGTTGATTGCGGCTGTAAGCAGGAGAAGATTGATCCTAGGCTTGCAGGTCTCGCGGACTTTTTTAACAAAGAATAAGGCATCGTTGAAATTCGTATAAGGAGGTGTTTTGAATATGGCAGTACCTCAAAGAAGAACGTCCAAAACTCGTCGCGACAAGCGCCGTACTCACTTTAAATTGGAAGTTCCAGGCATGGTGAAATGTGAACAATGTGGAGAACTGAAGCTAGCACACCGTGTGTGCAAGTCTTGCGGAACTTACAAAGGTAGAGAGATCGTAAAAGCATAAGATTGGACATAGTACTTCATCCTAGTGTGAGGTGCTATTTTTTTTGCTTTCTTTTTGGCTATAAATTTAATATACTACAGTTTAGTATCTGGTAATAAGATGAGATCTCACGAGATAAGGTGGTGCTCGCCATCGAACGCCTTCCTAAACGACAAAGGCAGCAGCAATTACTTCAAGCCATTGAAGCTAATCCTTTTATGACAGACGAAGAACTGATGCGAACGTTTCAGGTCAGTATCCAAACCGTCCGATTGGATCGGTTGGAACTCGGCATTCCTGAGCTTCGGGAACGAATGAAGCATATGGCGGTCAAAACGTACGATCATGTACGCTCACTGCCCATTGATGAAATTATTGGAGAAGTGATTGATTTACAGCTGGATCAAAGCGGTATCTCGATTTTTGAAATTAAAGAAGATCATGTTTTCTCAAGAACCAAAATTGCAAGAGGACATCATATTTTCTCGCAAGCGAACTCCCTGGCGGTTGCCGTCATCGACGATCCCATAGCTTTAACAGCTTCTGCAGACATCCGTTTTATTCGTTCTGTAAAGCTCGGAGAGAAATGTATCGCCAAAGCCTATGTGCGTTCCGTTTCCAAAGGGAAAGCAAGAGTCGAGGTGTTTTCATATGTTGGCGATGAAACGGTTTTTCGAGGCAACTTTGTGATCTTTCATTCGAAGAAAGAGCAACATCTAGATAGGGAGGACAAGCTGCATGCGAATCGCGATTGATGCAATGGGTGGCGATAATGCCCCTAAAATCGTAGTGGAAGGTGCACTCGCAGCGGCCAAAGAATGGAAGGATGTTCATATCATTCTGGTCGGCAACAGCGCCGCGATTGAAGCGCATCTCACAGAAAGGCCTGCGAACTTAACTATTCATCACACGGAAGAAGTCATTGAAGCAGAGGATGAGCCCGTTAAGGCCGTTCGCCGCAAAAAAGACGCTTCCATGGTGGTAGCAGGAAGGCTGGTACGTGAGAAGAAAGCGGAAGCCATGATTTCCGCAGGAAATACAGGTGCTTTGATGACGACTGGATTGCTAGTCGTAGGAAGAATTCCAGGGATTGAACGTCCTGCACTAGCGCCTATGATTCCTACCATGGATGGAAATGGTGTGCTTGCACTAGATCTAGGTGCCAATATGGATGCAACAGCCGAACAGCTGATTCAATACGCCATTATGGGCAGTATTTACCGCTCCAAAGTACATGGTATTGCCAAGCCTCGTGTAGGCCTGCTGAATGTGGGTACAGAAGCTACCAAAGGGAATGAATTAACGAAAACGGCATATCCTTTAATGGAACAAGCTCCAATTCATTTTGTAGGGAATGTCGAATCCTCTCAAGTACTTCGTGCCAAATGCGATGTCATCGTGTGCGATGGATTCGCGGGGAATATCATGCTGAAATCATTGGAAGGCGCTGCGTCTACCATTTTCTCAGCACTTAAACAAGAGTTCACTAAAACCTTCTTCACTAAACTTGCAGCGGCTGTCTTGAAACCAGGACTTACACAATTCCGCAAAAAGTTGGATTATAACGAACATGGGGCGGCCCCGTTTTTGGGTATTGATGGATTAGTCCTAAAAAGCCATGGCTCCTCCGATGCGAATGCTATTAAGAATGCAGTTCGTCAAGCGAGAATTGCCTTACAAAATGATTTGGTTGGCACGATATCTGCCGAAATTAGCCACGGGAAGAGAGATATAACAACATGAACTTAATACCAGTTGGGGTACTCGGAACGGGTAAATATGTACCAGAACGAATTTTAACAAATCAAGAATTGGAAACCATGGTCGAAACGAATGATGAATGGATCGTGACCAGAACGGGTATACGTGAGAGAAGAATAGCTGCCGAAGGACAAGCTACGTCTGATCTTTGCTATGAAGCCGCTCTGATTGCCCTGACTAATGCAGGGATTACGGCAGACCAACTTGATTTAATTATAGTAGCGACGATTACACCTGACATGGCATTCCCTTCAACAGCATGTATTCTCCAAGAGAAGCTGGGAGCCCAAAAAGCAGCAGCTTTTGACTTGTCGGCAGCTTGTTCGGGCTTTGTATATGGACTAGCTAATGCCTCTAACTTCATTGCCACAGGTACATATAAACATGCACTTATCATTGGCGCCGATTGCTTATCCAAAATTACTGACTATACTGACCGTAACACATGCATTCTTTTTGGCGATGGCGCTGGAGCCGTTGTTATTGGGGAAGTGCCTGAACATAGAGGTTTCAAATCGTTCGAGTTGGGTGCTGACGGTACAGGAGGTCCGCTCCTGAAAATTGAAGGTGGCGGGTCGCGCAATCCTTCCTCACAAGCCTCCATTGACCAACGTTTGCACTACATCTACATGGCCGGAGCTGAAGTCTTCAAATTCGCCGTCCGGATTATGGGCAATGCCGCTGATGAAGCGCTGCGCAAAGCAGGCTGGGAAAAAACAGACATCGATCTGCTCGTACCGCACCAAGCGAATATGAGAATCATTCAAGCTTCTTTAAATCGTCTAGAACTAACTGACGACAAATGCATGATCAACCTAGACAAGTACGGCAACATGTCCGCGGCCTCTATCCCAGTAGCACTCGCTGAAGCAGTTGAGCAGGGCAGATTGAATGAAGGCGACCGCCTCGTGCTAGTCGGCTTCGGTGGCGGCCTTACTTGGGGCGCAGCTGCTTTGGTTTGGTAGTCCTTTACTATCTGCACTATCCCTAAGGCTCAGGTGGCTAAAAAAGACAATTTTTTCTTCTTTCCACTGAACCCGAGGATTACGCTTAAAAAAATGACGATCGTCTAAAGACTGGCAGCTGAATAAAAGTTTTCCGAGTGATGCTATTAGCACTATCCCCGAGACTCAGTAAACAAATTGAGTGGGCGCTGTGTGAAGAACTGAAGAACTGAAGAACTGAAGAACTGAGCCAAGGGGATAGTGTCAATAAGGATGTTTGAAAAATAGTCACCCGACAAACAAATGGAATTTTAAGTAAACATATATAATTAATTACTGAAAATTATCGCGGAAGGGGATCCTTTTCTCGTATGGGTAAAATAGCATTTGTATTTCCTGGTCAAGGCTCGCAGTCGGTGGGTATGGGTCTAGATTTATACACGAATCATCCTGCTGCTAGAGCATATTTTGAGCGCGCTAACGAAGCACTAGGCTTTTCGTTATCTGATCTGATCTTCCAAGGTCCAGAGGACCAATTGAAGATCACGTATCACACGCAGCCTGCGCTGCTGACAACAAGCATTGCTTGTCTGGAAGCGTTCAAGGCAGCTGGCATTAAGCCAGACTATGTCGCCGGACATAGTCTAGGTGAATACAGCGCGCTGGTCGCAGCGGGCGTACTCGCGTTCGAAGACGCGGTCCGCACGGTTCGTGCCCGCGGCGAGTTCATGGAACAGGCCGTCCCAGGCGGCCTGGGTGCGATGGCAGCCGTGCTGGGAGCCGAGCGCGAAGCGCTTGCGGAGCTATGCACGGCTATCTCAAGCGGCGGCTCCGTCGTGGAGCTCGCCAATGTGAACTGCCCGGGACAGATCGTCGTCTCGGGCAGTAAAGAGGGCGTTGCAGCGGTTGTCGAACGCTGCAAAGAAGCCGGAGCGAAGCGTGCAATACCGCTCGAGGTGAGCGGACCTTTTCACTCTTCACTCATGAAGCCAGCTTCGCAGCGCCTTGCAGAGGTGCTCGCATCGATCGAGATGAGTGATGCAGCCGTGCCCGTTGTGGCTAACGTAACGGCTCGTCCTGTCACGCAGCCTGGCCATGTTCGCGGGCTGCTTGTAGAGCAAGTGTACTCTCCAGTATTGTGGGAGGACACCATTGTCTATCTAATCGGCCAAGGCGTCGATACGTTTATTGAGCTTGGCTCGGGAACGGTTCTCGCAGGTCTGATCAAAAAGGTAGACAAAACGGTGAAAACCGTGTCGATCGGTAGCCTAGAAGCGTTGGAGAAGTACATGCAGGAGGTACACAATCATGTTAACGGGTAAGGTGGCACTGGTAACGGGGGCATCTCGAGGTATTGGCCGAGCGATTGCTTTGCATTTGGCTGAACATGGCGCTGATGTTGTTGTGAACTATGCAGGAAGTGAAGCCGCTGCTGGAGAAGTTGTTGCGCAGATTGAAGCGATGGGACGTAAAGCTATTAAGCTGCGTGCTGACGTAAGCAGTTTTCAAGAAGCTGATGATTTAGTGAAGCAAACGCTAGAAAGTTTTGGTAAAATTGATATTCTTGTGAATAATGCTGGAATAACAAGAGACAATTTAATCATGCGGATGAAGGAAGAAGAGTTCGATCAAGTCATCGCTACGAATCTCAAGGGTGTGTTCAACTGTGTAAAAGCCGTTACTCGCCCGATGATGAAACAGCGTTTCGGTCGAATTATTAATATATCTTCTGTAGTGGGTGTGCTCGGTAACCCGGGTCAGGCCAACTATGTAGCAGCAAAAGCAGGCGTTATTGGCTTAACCAAAGCGACTGCGAGAGAATTATCTTCTCGAGGCATTACGGTGAATGCTGTAGCGCCAGGTTTCATTGAAACCGATATGACGGACAAGTTGTCATCCGAGATGCGAGAGCAAATGCTGAAGCAAATTCCACTGGAGCGCCTTGGTCAACCTGAGGAAATTGCAAAGGTTGTTCGCTTCCTTGCATCAGACGATGCGTCCTACATGACAGGCCAAACACTCCATGTGGATGGCGGCATGTACATGTAAGTTTTACCAGAAAGAGAATCTCAAAATTGACTACTGGCAATCTGTCAGAGATTCTCGTATAATACCAAAGAGGAGGTGAACCGGATGTCCGACGTATTGGATCGTGTTAAACGAATTGTTGTCGATCGTCTAGGGGTTGATGAAGCTGAAGTCACCCTCGAAGCATCTTTCAAAGAAGATCTAGGTGCTGATTCTCTCGATGTAGTTGAATTAGTAATGGAATTAGAAGATGAGTTCGATTTAGAAATTTCCGATGAAGATGCTGAGAAGATTACGACTGTAGGAGAAGTTACGAATTACATAAAATCTCATACGTAATAGTCTACCGAGTCCCGTTTCTAATCAAGACGGGACTTTCTCTCCATTTTCAAACAATAAAAAATGAAGCTTTACTACATAGAAGGTGGTACAAATGAACAGAGTTGTAATTACAGGTATGGGCGTAGTTACTGCCCTTGGTCAAGATTTAGAAACGTTTTGGGGCAATCTGACTTCCGGTCAATCCGGAATCAGTTTGATCGAGAATTTTGATGTAAGCGAGTATCCGACTCGTATTGCTGCTGAGGTTAAAGATTTTAATATTGAGAATTATGTAGATCGTAAGGATTCACGTCGGATGGATCGTTTCGTTCAATTCGCTGTAGCTGGTGCTATTAATGCGCTAAAAGACGCGAACTTGAATGTGAAGGAAGATACGGATCCTGAACGCGTGGGCGTATCGGTTGGATCAGGAATTGGCGGTTTGAATACGTGGGAAGAACAGCATAGAATTCTTTTGGAGAAGGGTCCGAAACGCGTATCTCCCTTCTTTATTCCGATGATGATTGCGAATATGGCGTCAGGTCAAGTTTCAATGATTACAGGGGCAAAAGGACCGAATTCCACGGCTGTTACTGCCTGTGCGACAGGTACACATTCCATTGGTGATTCGTTCAAAATGATTCAACGTGGTGATGCTGACGTAATGATTTGCGGCGGTGCTGAAGCAACGATTACACCAATTGGTGTAGCTGGCTTCTGTGCTTTGCGTGCCATGTCAACTCGTAATGAAGAGCCTCACTTGGCTAGCCGCCCGTTTGATACAGACCGCGATGGTTTTGTCATGGGCGAAGGAGCAGGTGTGATGATTTTGGAATCGCTTGAACATGCGCAGAAGCGTGGGGCACGCATCTATGCCGAAGTGATTGGTTATGGGATGAGCGGTGATGCCTATCATATGACAGATCCAGATCCGGACGGGGCAGCGCGTTGTATGGTCAAAGCGATTAAAGACGCGGGCATTAGCCCAGAGTCGATTACTTACATCAATGCTCATGGAACTTCTACGTCAGTAGGAGATAGATCGGAGACTACGGCTATTAAGAAAGCTTTAGGCGAACACGCCTACAAAGTAGCTGTTAGCTCGACGAAATCAATGACGGGCCATTTACTTGGCGCTGCAGGCGGTGTAGAAGCTGTTATCTGTGGTTTAACCATTGCGAATAGCTTGATTGCACCTACAATCAATTTGGTCAACCAAGACCCTGAGTGTGATTTGGATTATGTACCAAACACAGCTCGTGAAGCGAAGGTAGACATTGCGATGTCGAACTCGTTTGGCTTTGGTGGACATAATGCAACGATTATCTTGAAAAGGTTTGAAGCATAATTTGCCTTCCTACGAAGAAAGATAACGGAATATCATTCTCTCTGGGTGGTGAATAAAGGCTATGAACCGTGATATTAAAGAGTTGCAGCAGCGAATTGGGATTGCATTTCGGAAAAAAGAGCTGCTTCAGCAAGCTTTTACCCATTCTTCTTATGTCAATGAACACCGCATTGCTGGGCATAAAGATAACGAGCGTCTGGAGTTTCTAGGGGATGCTGTCCTTGAACTAACAGTTTCGGAATTTTTATATGATTCTTATCCAGGGCGTTCAGAAGGTGAACTGACGAAGCTCAGGGCGTCTATCGTTTGTGAGCCGTCACTCGTTACGTTCGCTGAAGATTTGGATTTCGGTGCTTTTGTATTACTCGGTAAAGGGGAAGAGTTAACTGGAGGGCGGTCACGCCCAGCGCTCCTTGCCGACGTTTTCGAGTCCTTTGTTGGAGCTTTATACCTTGATCAAGGCTTGGATATCGTAAAAGGTTTTCTCAAAAAGCACGTTTTCGCAAAAATCTCCAGTGAAGGTAAACTGCTAATTATTGATTACAAGACTCTCTTGCAGGAGCATACCCAACATCACAACATGGGTTTATTGGAATACCGCATTGTGAATGAACGTGGGCCAGCTCATGAACGTGAGTTTGTAGCTGAAGTGCACATGGATGCCGACCTTCTGGGAACCGGAGCAGGACGTTCTAAGAAAGAAGCGGAACAGCAGGCAGCTGCTGGAGCCTTGTCGAAATTGAATGTAACCGTTCAGCGGTAATGCATATGGCTTAAAGGGGCGGCTGCGGCCGCCTTTTTGTTTTTTTCTCTTATTTTTATAAGGGATATGTTACAATAATTTCTGAGGTGAGACCATGTTTTTGAAACGGATTGAATTATCCGGGTTTAAGTCTTTCGCAGACCGTACGGAGCTGGAATTTGTACGCGGTATTACCGCGGTTGTAGGTCCTAACGGCAGTGGAAAAAGCAATATTTCGGACGGTATCCGCTGGGTGTTAGGTGAGCAAAGTGCGAAGTCCTTGCGTGGCGGTAAAATGGAAGATGTTATTTTTGCAGGCAGTGATGCGCGCCGAGCTGTCAATTATGGGGAAGTCTCGCTTACGCTTGATAATACGTCGCAATCGCTTCCACTTGACTTCAATGAAGTGACGGTTACTCGCAGGGTGCATCGCAGTGGGGAAAGTGAGTATTTAATTAATAAGCAGCCCTGCCGCCTGAAAGATATTACGGAATTGTTCATGGACACAGGGATAGGGAAAGAAGCTTATTCTATTATTGGACAAGGCCGCATTGAAGAAATTTTAAGTACGAAATCCGAAGATCGTCGAGGGATCTTTGAAGAGGCTTCGGGGATTGTTAAATATAAATCGCGTAAACGTGAAGCGGAGAAGAAATTAAGTGACACGGAGCAAAATTTGCTGCGGATTCACGACTTGGTTTCTGAGCTTGAGGATCAAATTGAACCGCTTCGCGAGCAGTCTGAGAAGGCGATTCGTTATAAAGAGCTTCGGGAGACGCTCAAAAGCAGTGAGATTGCTATGTATGTACATCAAATTGATCAGATTTACATTTCATGGAATGATTCGAAGCAGTTACTAGAGAAGCTAGTCAAAGAACAAACAGAGCTTTCGACGATTGTGAATCAGCATGATGCGCACTTGGAGAAGCATAGATGGGAAACTCGAAGGTTAGAGGAGGAGCTGGAAAAGCTTCAAGAAAGTTTACTCCAGCTGAGCGAAGATTTCGAGAAGTGCGAAGGGCATGGCGAGGTGCTTAAAGAACGTAATAAGAATTACGTGGCTAATCACCAGCAGCTAAGCACTACTATCGCAATTCAAGAACAGCGTAAAATAGATAAAGATGCAGAGCTGAGCCAGCAGCGGGAGAAAATCATTCAAATTGGCGCCCAGCTTTTTGAGTTTCAAGCAAAGCTGACCGCGGAAGAACAGCGGTTACTTGGGGTTAATGGCGGTATTAGCTCCTCGCCTGAAGATCAGTTGAAGGGCGAATTACTAGAAACGCTGAACCGGATGGCTCAGGCGAGGAACGAGATTCGTTACGCTGAGCAGCAAACGGAAAGTATCGGTCGTCGTTTGGAAAGGCTAGATGAAGAACGTCAGAAATGGTCGGAACAGCGCGAGAAGATTTTGATCCGTAAGCAAGAGTTGACGGCTAAATTGGAACAAACGGTTAGTGAAATTGAGAATGAACGACAAAGGTATGTGCAGTTAACCCAAAGCTTGAAAAGCAAGCAAGGGTTGCTTGATGAAGCACAAAGCATGGTCCGCAAATGGGAGCAGAAGTTGGATGCGTTGACATCCCGCCGCGACACGATGAAAGAGATGGCCAACGATTACGATGGCTTCATGCAGGGAGTTAAAGAAGTTCTTAAAGCGAAGAGCCGCAAGGATTTGCGCGGTATTCGCGGGGCCGTAGCCGAGCTTGTTAAGGTGCCGGCAGACGTTGAGGTTGCGATTGAGACGGCGCTCGGCGGCGCGTTGCAAAATATCGTTGTCGAGACCGAAGCGGATGGGCGTGAAGCCATTGCCTTCTTGAAGCGCCGTCAAATGGGACGAGCTACGTTCCTGCCTATGAATGTTATTCGCGGACGCTCGATTTCCGACAGTGAGCTTAGTTCTTTGAAATCTTCCAAAGGCTTTGTCGGCCTTGCGGTTGACCTTGTTTCATTTGAGTCCACCTACCAGAACATTTTTTCAAGCCTGCTTGGGAATGTTGTTGTGGCGCAGAGTTTAGAAGATGCGAATCATATTGCTGCTAAAGCACAGTATCGCTATCGGGTAGTCACGCTGGAAGGTGACGTTGTGAACCCTGGTGGTTCGATGACAGGCGGAAGCTTGCAGAAGAAATCAACGAATCTGCTTGGACGTCAACGTCAAATTGAGGAGCTGGATCAGGAGATCAAAACTTCTGAGGAGCAGCTCAGCGGTTTACGCAGCCAATCCAGCGTGATGAAGCGCGAGATTACGGATGATATGATGACGATCGAACAGCTCCGTCAGCAAGGTGAGCAAAAACGTATCACCGAGCAGCAAATTCGGGCAGAATTGAATCCGCTTGAGTCCGAAAGCCGCACAGTTGAAGAACAGCTAACACTGGATAGTCAAGATCGAGGTTCGCTGCTTGAAGAGCAGGCTGATCTTGGACGGAAGAAAGTCGAGTCCGAAGCAGCGCTGGCTGAACTGCAGGAAGAAGAAGCTTCCTTACAGCAAGCGATTCGAGATGCCGAACACTCCCGTAAAGCGAGTGAGTCGGAGAAGGAAGAGCTGCAAAGCCAGTTGACGGATTTAAAGGTCAAGGTTGCTTCTATTTCGCAAGAGAAACAATCGCTACAAGATCAACAACGGCGACTGCAGCAGGATCTAGGCGAAGCTGAGCGGGAAATGGAAATGAACCGCGGTCTGCTTGAGCAGTTGGAGCAAGATATGGCAGCGCTTGATCAAGAGACTGTACTTCAAGTTGAATTACTTAATGATCTCAAAATCAAGAAGCAGCAATGCTCAGAAAACATTGATTTCAAGCGTGCTGAACGAACTGATTGGTTACATAAGCTCGAGCAAGAAGAGAACGAAACCCGGACGCAACGTATTCAGCTGAAACAGGTTGAAGAGAGTCTGCATCAAACTGAGGTCCGGGTAACTCGACTGGATGTTGAGCTAGAAAACCTGCTGAAGAAGCTAGGGGAAGAATATGAGCTTAGCTATGAGTTAGCTAAAGAGCGCTATCCAGTACCGGAAGATATCCAAGGTACGCAGAGTAGAGTGCGCGAACTTAAACGCGAAATCGCTTCGCTTGGTGATGTGAACCTTGGCGCTATTGAAGAATATGCGAGGGTCTCTGAGCGCTATGAATTCTTAGACTCTCAGAAAAATGATTTGATCGAAGCCAAAACGACGCTTTATCAGGTCATCCGTGAAATGGATCTAGAAATGTCCAAACGATTTAAGACCACTTTTGATGCGATTCGCTCGCACTTTGGCGTCGTATTTGCTAAATTGTTTGGTGGTGGCCGTGCGGATTTGATTCTATCTGAGCCGGAGAATATGCTGGATACAGGTATCGAGATCGTTGCACAACCACCTGGTAAAAAACTGCAAAATCTTCAGCTTCTTTCCGGTGGAGAGCGCGCTCTCACAGCGATTGCGCTGTTATTCTCAATTATCCGTGTAAAGCCGGTTCCATTCTGTGTACTAGATGAGGTAGAGGCTGCTTTGGACGAAGCAAACGTATCTCGTTTTGCCGAATACTTGCGTGAGTTCTCTGAAATGACGCAATTTATCGTCGTTACGCACCGCAAGGGGACGATGGAGGAAGCGGATGTGCTGTACGGGGTAACAATGCAAGAGGGCGGTGTTTCCAAGCTCGTATCCGTTCGTTTAGAGGATGAAGAAGCCGCCATGTCCGCATCATAATTAGGTTGAATGCTATTTTATTAGGAGGAACCATGAGCTTTTTTAAACGATTAAAGGAAAGTATTTCCAGTAAGGCCGAAGTGGTCACGAATAAGTTCAAAGAAGGACTAACCAAAACAAGAGATGCCTTCGTCGATCGTGTGGATGATTTATTTAGCCGCCGCAAGAAGATAGATGAAGACTTTTATGAGGAACTTGAAGAAATTCTAATTGGCGCTGATGTGGGTGTAAATACAGTGCTTAAGCTAATCGATCAGCTTCGCGTCGAGGTGAAGAAACGTAAAATTGAAGATCCCGCGGAGCTTCAACCGATCCTTTCCGAAAAGTTAATTGAGCTATTAAAGGGAGACGCTGATGCAGGACTAAACTTAAATCCAAATGGATTATCTGTCATTTTGTTTGTTGGTGTGAATGGCGTAGGGAAGACAACGACAATCGGTAAAATGGCACACATGTTCAAATCACAAGGGAAAAAAGTGTTAATGGCTGCAGGCGATACATTTCGTGCCGGTGCAATTGAGCAGTTGGAAACTTGGGGCGAGCGTGTTGGTGTTGATGTGATTAAACAGCAATCAGGTGCCGACCCTGCCGCGGTCATGTTTGATGCAGTGCAGGCAGCTAAAACGCGTAATGTAGACATCTTGTTATGCGATACCGCGGGTCGTTTGCAAAACAAAGTGAATTTGATGGAGGAACTGAATAAGATCTATCGCGTTATCCAGCGTGAAGTTCCTGATGCTCCCCATGAGGTAATTCTCGTTTTAGATGCTACTACGGGACAAAATGCACTCAGCCAAGCAAAGCTTTTTGGTGACAAAACAGGTCTGACAGGGTTGGTACTTTCCAAGCTCGATGGTACGGCCAAAGGCGGTATCGTTGTAGCTATCCGTCAAGAGTTATCACTTCCTGTGAAATTCGTTGGCCTCGGGGAGAAAATGGATGATCTTCAACCTTTTGATTCCGAGCAATTCGTACATGCCCTCTTTGGCAAATGGATCGGTGAGCAAAAAGAAGAGAATGCTTAATCATTTGCTTCTCTGATGCGTGAAAAATTCTCCTCAGCCGTTAGTCGGTTAGAGGGTTTTTTTTTGTTCTTTAACTGACAAGGTCAAATGCTTGACAATCATCTTGGAATTCAGTATGATAGGTTCTGTTGTGCTGCTGTCAAGCGTGCAACCTTTACGGAGGTGGATCATGTCTATCGATCAAATGCTTGAGAAAACGAATCGCGTTAACTTGCTATTTGATTTCTATGAACCGCTGTTGACCGATAAACAGAGAACTTTTCTCCAACTTTATTTTCATGATGATTACTCGCTAGGAGAAATCGCTGAGAATTTTGAAATTAGCCGCCAGGCGGTTTATGAACATATTAAACGTGCGGAATCAACTCTTCAGGATTATGAGAGCAAATTGCATCTCGTACATAAGCACGAACAACGCATGAAGCTGCGTGCGGAACTGGTTCAGGTGCTTGATGTTTGCGAACCGGAGCTAAAGAGGAAAATGGCGGAACTTTTTGATACAATAGTAGGGATCGATTAAAATATAGAAAGTCCAGAAGCAGGAGGTGAAGCGCATGGCATTTGAAGGATTGGCAAACCGGTTGCAGAACGTTTTCGGTAAGCTGAGAAGCAAAGGTAAGCTGACGGAAGAAGATGTAGGCGAAGCGCTTCGCGAAGTACGATTGGCGCTGCTTGAAGCGGACGTTAACTTTAAAGTAGTCAAAGACTTTATTGCTAAGGTGAAGGAACAGTCCATCGGACAAGAAGTATTGAAATCCTTCACACCAGGCATGATCGTCATCGATATCGTTAACAAAGAGCTAACCGCACTTATGGGCGGAACACAAAGTAAGTTAGCTCGTTCGAATCGACCGCCAACTATCATTATGATGGCAGGCTTGCAAGGGGCAGGTAAGACAACAACCTCTGGTAAGCTAGCGAAAATGCTCCTTAAACAAAACCATAGACCGCTTCTTGTAGCCTGTGACATTTATCGTCCGGCTGCAATCAAACAGTTGCAGGTTCTTGGAGAACAGCTCAATGTTCCGGTATTTTCACTTGGGGATCAAGTAAATCCTGTCGATATTGCAAAAGCAGGTCTTCAGCATGCCAAAGATAACGGTAATGATTATGTCATTATTGATACCGCAGGTCGTTTGCACATTGATGAAAACCTGATGGACGAGCTGAAAAATGTTCGAACTGCTGTTGAACCGGATGAAATATTGCTCGTTGTCGATGCGATGACCGGGCAGGATGCAGTCAATGTTGCAGAAAGCTTTCATCAACAGCTTGAGCTTACGGGTGTTGTACTGACTAAGCTGGATGGCGATACCCGCGGTGGCGCGGCGTTATCGGTTAAAGCTGTTACAGGTTGCCCAATTAAGTTCGTGGCTAGCGGTGAGAAAATGGATGCTCTAGAACCATTCTTCCCTGATCGTATGGCCTCAAGAATTCTTGGTATGGGTGATATGCTTACCTTGATTGAGAAGGCGCAAGCCGGAATCGACATGGACAAGGCGAAAGAGATGGAGCGCAAAATGCGCAACGCCGAATTCACATTCGAGGATTTCCTTGATCAAATGGAGCAAGTGAAGAAGATGGGACCTCTGGATCAAATTCTTGAGATGCTGCCAGGAGCTAATAAGATCAAGGGCATGAAAGATATGAAAGTTGACGACAAACAAATGGCACGTGTTGAAGCTATTGTGAAGTCGATGACAACTGAAGAGAAACGCAAGCCTGAACTTCTCAATGCGAACCGTCGCAAACGGATTGCTCAAGGCAGTGGCAACTCGGTGCAAGAGGTCAACCGTTTCATCAAGCAGTTTGACGATATGCGCAAAATGATGAAGCAGTTTTCCGGCATGATGGGACCTAAAGGTGCCAAAGGAATGAAGAAGTTAGGCAAGGGATTTAAATTCCCCTTTTAAATAAGCATTTTATTCTAAGTAGGAGGTGATTTTTCATGGCAGTACGTATTCGTCTTAAACGTGTAGGCGCTCATAAAGCTCCTTTTTACCGTGTGGTGGTTTCGGATTCCCGTTCCCCGCGTGATGGTCGTTTTATCGAAGAAATCGGTACTTATAACCCAATTGCTGAACCAGCAGCTGTAACTCTTGATGAGGAGAAAGCGCTGAAATGGCTTCAAACTGGCGCTCAACCGTCCGATACAGTTCGCAGCCTGTTCTCAAAAGCAGGTCTGATGACTAAGTTTCACGAGCTGAAATTACAGAAGTAATCTGTTATCTTTCGGAGGGTGGGTTCATGAAGGATCTTATCACCGTTATTGCTAAGGCTCTTGTCGATCATCCGGAAGAAGTACGTGTCGCTGTGGTGGAGAAAGATGACAAGATCGAGTACAGGCTTTCTGTCCATCCCGACGATGTCGGTAAAGTGATTGGCAAGCAAGGCAAGATTGCGAAGTCGCTCCGCACAGTTGTCACGTCGGCAGCAGTGAAAGAAACGAAACGGGTAGCCGTTGAAATCGTTTCATAAGAAACTAGGTTAGGATTTAGTTCCTAACCTTTTTCTTGTATGGTTTTGAAGGTAAATTAATGTGGAGGTTGGGCAAGCGCATATGAGCGAAAAACTTGTGACAGTTGGTCGAATTGTGAATAGCCATGGTATTCGTGGAGAGCTAAAAGTGGTTCCGGAAACTGATTTTCCTGAGCGTTTTGATAAAGGAAACGCGTTGATTATTGTAGATTCTCAAAATAAGCAAACGCCGGTGACGGTGCAAACCTCCCGCTTACATAAAAATATGTTTATCTTGCAGTTTGACCAGTTCTCTAATATTAATGATGTTGAGAAATTCAAAGGTTCGCTTCTTAAGATTGAAGCTAAGGAGCAACAACCTCTTGAAGAGGGCGAATACTATTATCACGAGATCATTGGTTGTAAGGTCGTTACGGAAGAAGGCCAGGAGTTAGGGCTTGTTTCTGAGGTGTTGACACCGGGAGCTAATGACGTATGGGTTGTTTCTTTGCCGAAAGGCAAACAGTTGCTGCTTCCAGTCATTGATGATGTGATACTCGATGTGGACATTGCCAACAAAACGATTCGTATTCATCTGATGGAAGGATTAATGGAATGAGAATCGATGTATTGACCCTGTTCCCGGAAATGTTCGAGGGTGTGTTTTCGTCCAGCATTTTAGGGAAAGCACATGACAAGGGAATTGTTGCTCTCAACACGGTTAATTTTCGAGATTATTCCAATAATAAGCATAACACAGTAGATGATTATCCATACGGCGGCGGTGGAGGGATGGTTCTTAAGCCAGAGCCGATATTTGCTGCTGTTGAGAATCTGCCCATACATCAAGAAGATGGACAAGACCCAGTGAAGCCGCGAGTGATTCTCATGT
This sequence comes from Paenibacillus sp. V4I3, assembly GCF_030817215.1. GTDB lineage: Bacteria > Bacillota > Bacilli > Paenibacillales > NBRC-103111 > Paenibacillus_E. Next base: position 5,457,647 of record NZ_JAUSZA010000001.1, on the reverse strand, counting down.
GCCCACAAGGGGAGACGTTCACACAGAAGAAAGCGGAGGAGCTGTCTAATGAACAGCATCTCGTGTTTATTTGTGGTCATTATGAAGGCTATGATGAGCGTATTAGGCAGTATCTTGTGACGGATGAGCTGTCCATCGGTGATTATGTATTAACAGGCGGCGAGTTACCCGCTATGGTCGTTATAGACAGCGTAGTGAGATTGCTGCCTGGTGTGCTCGGCAATGAGATGTCAGCGGTGACAGATTCGTTTTCCACAGGCTTGCTAGAGTATCCTCACTATACGAGGCCTGCGAAATTTAGGAACTGGGACGTACCTGAGATGCTGTTATCAGGGCATCATGAAAATGTGAAGCGTTGGCGCCGCAAGGAGTCTCTGTTCCGAACGCTAGAACGTCGCCCTGATTTGCTTGAAGGAAGAGAACTATCCAAAGAGGAAAAAGCTTGGGTGGTTGAATGGAACGGGCGGAAGCAAGAGGAGTAAGCCCCCAAAAACTTCTCTATTGAATTTCTTTCCTGTCTATGATAATATATATTCTGTTGTGAATTTTTCAACAGTTCGAGTCTGGTGGTCCTCTACGCATAACAACTAAGAACGACTATGCCAATAAGCGGAATGAACACCTGTGTGGAAGGAGGGAGTCAACTATGAATCTTATTCAAGAGATTACGAAAGAGCAACTCCGTACGGATATTCCTAATTTCCGTCCAGGAGACACACTTAAAGTACACGTAAAAGTTATCGAGGGTACACGTGAGCGTATTCAGCTGTTCGAAGGTGTTGTTATTAAACGCCATGGCGGTGGAATCAGCGAAACGTTTACAGTTCGTAAAATTTCTTACGGTGTGGGTGTGGAAAGAACTTTCCCATTCCATTCTCCGAAGATTGACAAGATTGAAGTGGCTCGCCGTGGTAAAGTTCGTCGTGCGAAACTTTATTATCTGCGTGGTCTTCGTGGTAAAGCAGCAAGAATTAAAGAAATTCGATAAGAAAACGGGGGGCTTGTTCAGGCAAGTCTCCTTTTCATTTTCATGGTACATAATAGATATAGACCAAAACTGGAAAAGAGGCAATCAGTGATGGAACAAAATAATCAAGAGAAGCCTTACATAGAGCCGGATACAACAACGGAAACGACTCCCGTTAAAACAGCGAAAAGCGAAACATGGGAATGGATCAAAGCATTAGTGATTGCGGGAGTGCTCGTGATTATCATTCGTTGGTTCCTGTTCTCTCCTTTTATTGTTGATGGAGATTCCATGCGTCCGAACTTTTTCACAGGTGAACGACTCATTGTCAATAAAATTGTTTATGATATTCGCTCACCCAAACGTGGAGAAGTCATCGTTTTCCATGCACCGGAAGGTAAAGATTACATTAAACGCGTAATTGCTCTTCCAGGTGAGACCGTAAAGGTTACGGGTGACAAAGTTTTCATTAACGGTCAAGAAATTGATCAGCCTTACATCAAGGAAGCGATTGAGCAGGCGAAAAAAGAAGGACATGCCTATAATACGTTATCAGATTTTCAAGAGAAAAAAGTACCTGATGGTGAAATATTCGCAATGGGAGATAACCGTGGTAACTCCAAAGACAGCCGAGCGATTGGCTTCATACCTTACAACAAAATTGTAGGCCGTGCGGAAGTCATTTTTTGGCCAGTGAGCAAAATCAGTTTCATACATTTTTGAGGTGAAGAAGAATGACCATTCAATGGTTTCCCGGTCACATGACCAAGGCCCGAAGACAGATTGAAGAAAAGCTAAAGCTGATTGATGTTGTGATCGAGCTCTTGGATGCCCGCATACCGCTCTCCAGTCGGAACCCGATGGTAGATGAGATTTTAAAAGGTAAACCTCGTTTGGTTCTGCTTAATAAGAATGACTTGGCAGATCCGCAAGTGACGGCAGATTGGGTTAAGTATTTTGCTGATCAGGGCCTACCAGCATTGCCAATTGATGCAGCAACCGGAACGCACGTCAAAGAAATTTTGCCGCGAGTTAAACAGCTTTGGGCACATAAAATTGAACGGCAACTTAGCAAAGGGATTAATCCCCGTGCCGTAAGGGCGCTCATTGTGGGTATCCCAAACGTTGGGAAATCGACGTTGATTAATCAGTTAGCAGGAAAGAAGATTGCGGCAACCGGAGATAAGCCTGGTGTTACGAAGGGGCAGCAATGGATTAAAGTTGGAACCGAAATGGACTTGCTCGATACGCCGGGTATTTTGTGGCCAAAATTCGAAGACCAAATGGTTGGAATGAGATTGGCAGCAACGGGCGCTATTAAAGAAGAGCTGCTTCATTTAGATGAGATTGCACTCTTTGTCGTCAAATACATGGTTCAGAATTATGGGGCCGGTATTCAAGAACGATTTGGGGTACAAGACCTTCCTGAGGATTTGGACGACATACAGGAAATGGTCAAAGTCATGGAAGCTATCGGTCGTAAGCGTGGAGCGATTGTGAGCGGGGGCAAAGTGGATTTGGACAAAGCCTCTTTAATCATTATTCGTGAGCTTAGGGCGGGTAAGATGGGGCGTATTTCTTTGGAGAGGCCCTTAGATAAAAGATAGTCAGGGCAGTAAAATTATAGAAAAGTAACGGTCACTTTTGGACTCAGCTGATCAAGCGGGTTCGGGTGGCTTTTTCTTTTTTAATTAAGAACATTGAAAAAAATGGGTGTGGCTTGACCAAGCGCCAATCCTTTATAATGAGGAGATGGAAAGGGGCGGAAAGCCATTGCTAGCGTATGAAAAACAACTGTGGGAGCAAGGTTTTACTCTAATAGCGGGTATTGATGAGGTAGGCAGAGGCTGTTTATTTGGGGATGTAGTCGCAGCTGCTGTTATACTTCCGATGGGATATGTGCTGGAGGGTGTGGACGACTCCAAGAAGCTTTCTGAAAAGAAGCGAGATATCCTCTATGATCAGATCATGGCTGAGGCTTTAGCTATAGGTGTAGGCATTGTGGATGTAGATAGAATTGAAGCGATCAATATAAAACAGGCGGCAAGGCTTGCTATGAAGCAGGCAGTGGAGCAGTTAAACATAGCACCTGATTTTCTTCTTGTGGATGCGGAGAACATTGATGTGGACATAGAACAATCCGCGATCATTCATGGAGATGCACTTAGTCAATCTATTGCAGCCGCATCGATTATTGCCAAGGTTACCCGAGATCGTATGTGTGTGGATTGGGATGAGCAGTTTCCCGAATATGGACTTGCTATACATAAAGGATATGCAACAAAGCACCATAGAGAAATGCTCTTGCGCTATGGACCTACACCGCTGCATCGGAAATTATTTATACGTAAAGTGATGGCACAGTTGGATGAGAAAGAGATAGTGCTCGAGTCTGAACAGCTGGAATTGGATCTCATTTAACTTATTATTGTAACGAAAAGGCACGAAGCCGCCGATAATATACATAAGTGTTTTAGGAAGATTTGAGGTGAGCGCCATGAATATTAGTGGTTTAATTCGCAGTTTAGTTGGCGATTTAACAGCATCTGAAAGTAAGGTGCTTGAATTAAAAGTAGGACAAATTGTAAAAGGTGTTGTGCTTCAGTTGCTCAGTGACCAAGAAGCGTTGATTAATATTGGCGGCGTGCAGGTGCGGGCTAAGTTGGAAACTCCCCTTAAGCAAGGGGATGTTACGATGCTGCAAGTACAGCCTGAATCTAGTGGCGGTCAAATCCTGCTCAAGCCACTAACGGCGTCAGATGTACAAATTGCGGATGATTCGCTTAGTGAGCTGTTAAAGGCTTTCACGCTTAAAGATACAGCTGGGAATCGTCAAATGGTTCAGCAGATGCAGCAAGAAGGCGTTCCGGTATCTAAGGAGAATGTGAAGGATTTTGAGGCTGTGATGCGCAGCATGCCTGAGGATGTCAATAAGGAAGAATGGACACAAGCGGCTGTACTTGCCTATAAAAAGGGATTTCCGCTTACAGAGACGACTGTGGGGGCTTTGAGACAGGTTACCACGGGGCCACCTGTGGGTAAGGTGCTGGAGCAGCTAGAGCAGCAGGCGATAGCCATGCTTGAGCAAGATCCGGCACATCCGGCGGCTGATACAGCGAAGCAGGTGGTATCGCTGCTCAAGGAGCTGCGCGCTTCCGCCGCAGCAACGTGGCCTGCGCGGCCGCCGGAGGCGCCGGCCGCGGACGTTGCCGTTACGCCAGCTGCTCCGCAGGCTGGCGGTGGGGCTAAGGCGGCTCCCGCAGGGTCGCCGCCTGCAATAGTGCCCGGCAGCGCGCCTGCGACCGCTGCCGTTACGGCTCCGCCCGCTGCAGCAGCAGCTGCGGGCGCGGAGCTTCCCGCGGCGGCTGCGCCACGCGCGGAGACCGTTACCGCCGCCTCGGCGCTGCCGGCGGCGGGGTTGCAGGCCGCCCGCGCAGCGGGGGCGGCCCAGCCAGAGGCTCAGGCGCGCAGCGCTGAGCCTGCAGGTGAAGGCGAACCGCCCGTGGCGGGTTCGCCTGTGAACCAAGAGCCGCCTGCGAAGCAGAAGGCGGCTCCGCCAGAGGCGCATAATAGCGCGCCTCAAGAGGTCGAGGCTGCTCCAGAGACAAACTGGATCAGCCGCATGCTCAAAGCCGTAGGCGTGGAGCACGAGTCTAATCTAGCGGTGAAGCTAGATGAGCGAGCAGACGCTATCCAACGTGGGCGCAACAACACTGACGATCAGCTGCCTAATCTGATCGCCACAGCATCCCAGCAGGATGACCCCGTCAAACCTGCTGCTGACACACTGAAGAGTCTGCTGCTGCAGCTTACAGCCTCTGATGACACGCCAGCGCCGCTCAAAGAGGCGGCGCAGCAAGCCCTTGGGCAAATTACAGGGCAACAACTCATGTTGACAGGTGACAAGAGCTCTATGTTTGCACATATGACATTGTTTGTCCCCTTCATGGATGGTACTGGCCAGCAATCTGCCGCCATTCACATCCAATCCCGCAAAGGAAAGCGCGGGGAAGTTGACGCGAGCAATTGTCGTTTACTGTTCGACCTGCAAATGAAAGTGATGGGCAATACTTTGCTCGATGTGCATGTAGTCAATAAAATCGTATCTTTAAACATCCATAATGATCATCCTGCGTTAGCTCCTCTAATGGAGGAGTCCAAAGAAGAAATAACAGCTGCCATGAATAAAGCGGGGTATCAGTTTATCTCATTAAAATGCTCGCCATATCCGCTGCCGCCTGCTGCGGAGAATGAAGCTTCCAAGCAAGGGCCATCGGATGGTAGAGTAGATCTTCGAGCGCTCTATCAGCCAAAAGCCTACAAAGGGGTGGATTTCCGAGCATGACTAAGCAAAGGAATGCACACGAGGAGTCGCAACCGACCCCTCTTAAGAAGGCTGTAGCGCTTCGCTACTCACCTGAAGCGCAAAAAGCCCCAACCCTTATTGCTAAAGGGAAAGGGTACATGGCAGAAGCCATTCTTCAGAAAGCCAAGGAGAATGGGATCCCCATTCAAGAGGATTCTTCTTTGGTTGAAGTGTTGTCTAAGCTGGATTTGGATCAAGAAATCCCCCCGGAACTGTATCAATTGGTCGCTGAGGTATTAAGTTTTATCTATCGTTCAGATAACCGAATGAGATCGTCGAGGAATAATGGATGACGGAACTTCGTAAAGATGACCGGAAGCAGTTGGGGAAGCTTGGCGAAGAGTTGGCTGAAGCATTTCTTAGTGAGCGTGAATACCGAATTGTGGCACGTAATTGGCGCTGCCGTACTGGCGAGCTTGATATTATTGCAGAGAAAGCCAACAAGTTAATTTTTGTTGAGGTCAGAACAAGACGCCCTTCAGGTCGTTTTGGTTCAGCCAAAGAATCCGTCGACTATCGTAAGCAGTTGAAAGTCAAAGAGACAGCACAATTTTACTTACATCGATTTCAAAAATACGAGCAGTCCATTCAATTTGATGTGATCACTGTAGAACTATCCGTGGATGGAGCAGCGCCTCATATTGAACACATACAAGGAGCCTTTTGAGAGTCGTCTGTCGATAAGACAACGCGTCAAAGGGCTCTTTTTTTAGGAAATTGAGGAGTTAACATAACATCAGATTTCAATCTCTTCAATTTGTTGCTTTTTATCCAAATTACGATATTGAATCGCCTCTGCCAGATGCTGCGGCTGGATATTGTCACATTCCTCAAGATCGGCGATGGTTAAGGCTAGCCTTAGAATGCGATCATGGGCTCTTGCACTAAGTCCCAAAGCTTCAAAAGAGGCACTGAGCAGTTGATCACCTTCTACGGTTAGATGACAAATTTGTCTCATCCGCTTACCGCTTAATTCATTATTATATTGAATGCCAGATCCTGCATAACGTTGTTGTTGTCTTTGATGTGCGCGCATAACTTGCATTAACATTTCTTTTGAGGACAAGTGATTGTTTCGTTCCTTGAGTTGGGTGTAACTTGGTTTGGGTACTTCCACATGTAGATCGATGCGATCAAGCAGGGGACCTGATATCTTAGAACGATAATGAACAATTTTAGCAGGGCTGCAGATGCAAGCGTTAGCTTCTGTTTCGGCTCCATAATACCCGCACGGACATGGATTCATGGCTGCGGCCAATATAAAGTGTGAGGGGAATGTGTAAACCGCTCTTGCTCTTGCAATTGTAACATGACGATCCTCAAGTGGCTGTCTAAGTACTTCGAGGGCAGTTCTCGTGAATTCCGGCAGTTCATCTAGAAAAAGAATGCCGCGATGAGATAAGCTAACTTCTCCCGGTTTGGGTATTGTTCCTCCTCCGACAAGTCCGGCGGGTGAAATCGTATGATGAGGGGCTCTAAAAGATCTTGTACGCATGAGAGATGAGCGATCAATAAGCTTTCCTGAGGCACTGTATATTTTCGTGACTTCTAATGCTTCTTTGTCAGACATAGGTGGCAGAATAGATGGCATGCGCTTAACTAGCATCGTTTTCCCCGTTCCGGGAGGACCGATTAATAGAATATTATGCATCCCGGCCGCGGCGATCATCATGGCACGCTTCACTTGATGCTGTCCGTTGACATCGGCATAATCTTCGATAAAGTTGCGTTCTTCGGCAGAAATTGTCGGAATTTCACTATCTTTATATTTAGTGCCATTAAATATAAAATCGTGATGGGATTGCTTGTTCCAGGACTTAAAATCAGAAAGGTTAGTTATCGCGCACACCTCAATACCTTCTATTAAAGCAGCTTCAGGAGCATTCGCAAAGGGAAGGCAGACGCGTTTAATCCCTAGCTTTTTAGCGGCATGCGCCATAGAAAGAACGCCAGGTACAGGGCGAAGAGTACCATCCAATGCAAGTTCACCTAGAAACAAAGTGTGCAGAAAGCTGTCCATTGGCACTTGACCGGTTGTAATCAGAATTCCTACCGCAATGGCTAAATCAAAAGATGAGCCTTCTTTGCGTAAATCTGCTGGCGCGAGATTGACCGTAATCCGATCCATGGGGAATGTGTATCCGCAGTTTTTAATGGAGGAGCGCACTCTTTCGACAGATTCCCGAATGGCCGAGTCGGGGAGACCAACCAAGTTAATTTGGGGTAAGCCACTTGAGATATCAACTTCTACTTCGATTGTTTGACCTTCTATTCCCTGCAAGCAAGCGCTCATGACTTTGCCATACATGAAAAAACACCTTCCTCTCCATAGTTATGCAGCTGTTTCGAGCTGTCATAAAGTGGGATAAAAGGTGCTTCCTTATTGATCCGATTTATACTTTGTCCTAATTGTATACGATAATGGTAAAATTACGCAATCCGTAAATGATCACAGTACGTTTTAAAAATGTACGGCTTGCACATACTGGAACTAGAGGTGATGATATGCAGGAGAAACCATATTTTTGTCCCAATTGTCGTTCCAATCGTATCAAGTTCAGTGTAATTACTAGCTATTCTCAGTCGTTTTTGAAGGACGCTCTATCAGGAAATATTACAGAATTCAAGGATCCTGACGCAATACCAGAACCAGAACCTACAATTCAATGCTTGGTGTGCAGTTTCACGGGTAATGAGCTTCGCTTCATTAAACAAGCGGAGCGTGAACCACGGATGAACACACCAACAACGCCGCTCTATTAAAAAAGCCGAAGCTAGACGTATTTTTCAGCAATTGAAAATGCGTCTTTTTTTATGTTGAAAGTGATAGCTAAAGTTTTTCAGCGTGAAAGGAAACTTCGAACGCATTAACGAAAAAAATAAGGAAACTGTCGAAAATTAGTGATACAATGGTTAGGGCTTGTGAAGAAGTGTGATACTAATTCCGGCAGCAAGATTTATTTCGTGCACTACACAAATAGGAAATTACACTTTTTCCCTGTATAGCACGTTTAGAAATTCCATACTGATAGGAGGATTTTAGGAAATGAATATCCATGAGTATCAAGGCAAAGAAGTCCTGAGACAGTACGGAGTCAACGTTCCTAACGGAAAAGTTGCTTTTACCGTTGACGAAGCTGTTGAAGCAGCAAAAGAACTCGGAACATCCGTCGTTGTTGTAAAGGCGCAAATTCATGCCGGAGGTCGCGGGAAAGCAGGCGGCGTTAAGGTAGCCAAAAGCCTCGATGAAGTTCGTACATATGCTAGCGAAATTCTTGGTAAAGTTCTTGTTACTCACCAAACAGGTCCTGAAGGCAAAGAAGTTAAACGCCTATTGATCGAAGAAGGCTGTGACATTAAGAAAGAATATTATGTTGGTGTTGTTGTTGACCGTGCAACAGGTAGCGTCGTTTTGATGGCATCTGAAGAAGGCGGTACGGAGATTGAAGAGGTTGCTGAGCATTCTCCTGAGAAAATCTTCAAAGAAGTTGTGGATCCTGCGATCGGTCTTCAAGCTTTCCAAGCACGCAGACTTGCTTACTCCATCAACATTCCTAACGAGCTTGTTAACAAAGCGGTTAAATTCATGCTAGCTCTTTATAAAGCATTCGTAGAGAAAGACGCATCCATTGCCGAAATCAACCCTTTGGTTGTTACTGGTTCTGGCGACGTTATGGCTCTTGATGCCAAATTGAACTTTGATTCAAACGCTCTTTTCCGTCACAAGGATATTGTTGAGCTTCGTGACCTTGAAGAAGAAGATGCGAAAGAAATTCAAGCTTCTAAATTTGACCTGAGCTACATTTCTCTTGATGGTAACATCGGTTGTATGGTCAACGGCGCAGGACTTGCTATGGCCACTATGGACATTATCAAGCACTATGGCGGAGACCCGGCCAACTTCCTAGACGTAGGGGGCGGTGCTACGAAAGAGAAAGTAACAGAAGCTTTCAAAATCATCTTGTCCGATGAGCAAGTTAAAGGGATCTTCGTTAACATCTTCGGTGGCATCATGCGTTGTGATGTAATTGCTGATGGTGTTGTAGCTGCTGCCAGAGAGCTTGGACTTTCCCGTCCGCTTGTTGTTCGTCTTGAAGGAACAAACGTTGAACTTGGTAAAAAGATTCTTAACGAATCCGGCTTGAACATTGTCGCTGCTGACTCCATGGCAGATGGCGCACAAAAAATCGTTGCATTAGTTAAATGAGAAAACCTCTATCGAGGTAATTCAAAGATGAGCGACCGCGTTTAGATGTAGGTTTTATCGCCAAATAATAAAGTGGTTTTCGGGACCGAAAACTTATCTTTCTTATGTGGAAAATTTAAACCCGAGCGGTTTCAAATAATATAGGGGATGTGAACAAAAGATCATGAGTATTTTGGTTAATAAACATACAAAAGTCATTACTCAAGGGATTACCGGCGCTACGGGTTTGTTTCATACCAAAGGCGGCCTAGAATACGGCACACAAATGGTTGGTGGCGTAACCCCAGGTAAAGGCGGAACAAAAGTAGATATCACATTGGAAAACGGTGAGCTAGTTCAACTTCCAGTTTTCAACACTGTTATCGAAGCTAAAAATGCAACTGGTGCTACGGCATCCGTTATCTATGTACCACCAGCTTTCGCTGCAGAGTCGATCATTGAAGCTATCGAAGCTGAACTTGATCTCGTTATCTGTATCACAGAAGGTATTCCTGTTCTTGACATGGTTAACGTGAAACGTTACCTGGAAGGCAAGAAAACCGTTCTAATCGGACCTAACTGTCCAGGCGTTATTACACCAGGCGAGTGCAAAATCGGTATTATGCCGGGTTACATTCATACGCCAGGTCACGTAGGTGTAGTTTCCCGTTCCGGGACACTAACGTATGAAGCAGTTCATCAATTGACAACTCGCGGTATTGGACAATCCTCTGCTGTAGGTATCGGTGGAGACCCTGTTAAAGGCTCCGAGTTCATCGATATCCTCAAGCGCTTTAACGATGATCCAGATACGTATGCTGTCATCATGATTGGTGAAATCGGCGGTACGGCAGAAGAAGAAGCGGCTGAGTGGGTTGCTGCAAACATGACGAAGCCGGTTGTAGGCTTTATCGGCGGCAAAACAGCTCCTCCAGGAAAACGTATGGGCCACGCTGGCGCGATTATTTCCGGTGGTAAAGGAACAGCAGCTGAGAAAGTTGCAACAATGGAAAGATGCGGTATCCGCGTTGCTGCAACACCATCCGAGATGGGTTCCACACTTGTAAGTGTGCTTGAAGAAAAAGGCATGTTGGATAAAGTCATCACAAAAAAATAGTTTTCTTCTAACGAAGGTAAGCAACCTTCCATCTCCCTGATTCAGGGATTTGGGAGGTTTTTTGTTTTTCTTGTCTTTTTAACTATTTGTTATTCAAGAAGGGAGTGTATATACTTATGGATAATCGTTTTATATTGTTTGGCCTTCACGAGCTAGAGGGCGTTGGTTGGAAAACGATTCTTCAGCTCCTGAGCCGTTTCCCTGATCCTCACGTACTGTTTGAGCTTTCAGCTGCAGCAATTGCCTCCAAAGGTATCCGAACTTCTATTGCAGAACAAATCGCCACGAGGTTTACACCGACTTTTGTTGAGGAAAAGCTTCAGTTATATAAGAAACAATCCATTCAAATTCTAACGCTTTTGGATGAGGACTATCCTTCGATTCTTAAAGAAATTGCACAACCTCCATGGGTGTTATATGTCAAAGGAAATGTGTCATTATTGAATGGGCGTCTCCTCGGTATGGTAGGAACACGTACCCCTACGCTTTATGGTAAGAAGATTGCTGAGGAGTGGGCAGCTGCCCTCTCGAGAGCAGGATTCGGTGTCGTAAGTGGACTGGCAAGGGGGATTGACAGCAAGGCCCATATTGGTGCATTGCAAGGTAAATCCAAAACGGTCGCTGTTCTTGGATGTGCGATTAATCAAATTTATCCGCGTGAGAATGCATTATTATATCGAAATATAGAACAAGAGGGTGTCATCATTTCTGAATATCCCATAGGCACAGGTATGAGGCCGGGTATGTTCCCGCAGAGGAATCGAATTATAGCAGGATTGTCATTAGGAGTTACGGTTGTGGAAGCAGCAGAAGATAGTGGATCACTGATTACTGTTGAATTTGCCGTGGATGAATCAAGAGATGTATTCGCCATTCCTGGTCCTATTGACTCTAACCAAAGTAGTGGTGTCCACAAGCTTCTAAAGGATGGCGCTAAACTGGTTACCCGTGTTGATGAGATTGTAGAAGATTATAAACATATGTTAAATGCGGAAGATCGGGGTGCCATGAAGAAGCCTTTGCCGACATTTTCGCTAACGGATGAGGAAGGCGAAATCGTTCGAAAGTTGTCGAATGAACCAGTCTCGATTGATGCTCTGTTAGAGGACGGTCAATTTACGTTTGGACATTTGCATGCAGTTCTGTTATCTTTACTAATGAAAAAGGCGATTAAACAGCTTCCGGGTTCTACTTACATACTAGCATAGGCTAATACGAAGCTTTTCTTCTCGCCAATAGACTTTACCTTGAAACCAAGAGGGGAGGAAGGACGATCCATGGCGGATTCTTTAGTCATAGTTGAGTCACCAGCAAAAGCCAAAACCATCGGCAAATATTTGGGAAGTAAATTTATAGTAAAAGCCTCGATGGGTCATATTCGCGACCTTCCGAAAAGCCAAATTGGCGTAGAAGTGGATCGTAACTTTGAGCCTAAATACATAACAATCCGCGGTAAAGGTTCTATACTGAAAGAATTAAAAGATGCAAGTAAAAAAGTGAAGAAAATATATCTGGCGGCGGATCCGGATCGTGAAGGTGAAGCTATTGCCTGGCACTTAGCTCATTATTTGGATGTAGGTCCCGAAGAGCTCTGTCGTGTTGTATTTAACGAAATAACGAAGGATGCGGTAAAAGATGCATTCAAAACGCCGCGTCGAATTAATCAAGATCTCGTTAACGCACAGCAAGCTCGTCGCATATTGGACCGACTCGTTGGTTATAAAATCAGTCCTTTACTTTGGAAGAAAGTAAAAAAAGGATTATCTGCAGGCCGTGTACAGTCGGTTGCGGTTAAATTAATTCAAGACAGAGAGAATGAGATTAAGGCCTTCGAGCCTGAAGAGTATTGGTCGATTACCGTTGTTTTGGATGCTGGTAAAACCGTGTTCGAAGCAAAGTATCACAGCATTAACGGTGAGAAAAAGGAACTGCACTCGCAAGAGGATGTCGATCTGATTTTAGCTGCGATGGGCAGTGATGCTTTTACAGTGAAAGAAGTGAAAGAGAAAGAACGTGGGCGTAATCCTTCTCCTCCTTTCATTACAAGCTCTATGCAGCAGGAAGCGGCGAGGAAACTTAATTTCCGTGCGTCGAAGACCATGTCTGTGGCTCAGCAGTTATATGAAGGAATAGACTTAGGAAAAGAAGGTACGGTTGGTTTGATTACCTACATGCGTACCGATTCAACCCGCATTTCGCCGGTTGCCCAAGAGGAAGCAAAAGATTTTATCTTTAGTAAATATGGTCCTGCCTTCTACCCAGAGACACCACGCCAGTACACGAAGAAAAATGCTAACGCGCAAGACGCGCATGAAGGTATTCGACCTACATCTGTGCTTCGAGAACCTGATCAAATGAAGGCATTTCTCAGTAAAGATCAATATCGTCTGTACAAGCTAGTCTGGGATCGTTTCGTAGCAAGTCAAATGGCTTCAGCCGTCTTGGATACGATGACCATTGATTTAACAGCTGGTGAAACCGTATTTAGAGCGAATGGTTCCAAGATGAAATTTGCTGGATTTATGAAAGTATATGTCGAGAGCAATGATGACGGGACGACAGAAGAAGACAAATTGCTTCCGCCTCTGACCAAGGGGGATTCTTTGCAAAAGCAAAGCGTGGATCCGAAGCAGCACTTTACTCAACCGCCTCCAAGGTATACGGAAGCGCGTTTAGTTAGGGCGTTAGAAGAAATGGGCATTGGGCGTCCGAGTACGTATGCACCGACACTGGAGACGATTCAGAAGCGTGGGTATGTTGCAATCGAAGAGAAGAAATTCGTACCTACAGAGCTTGGTGAATTAGTTATTCAATTAATGCAGGAGTTTTTTCCTGAAATTCTCGATATTGAGTTCACGGCTCATATGGAAGAAGAGCTAGACTTCGTCGAAGAGGGAAAAGAGGACTGGGTTCGAGTTCTGGATACATTCTATACGTCCTTTGAAAAGCGGCTTATATTCGCTGAAGAGGAAATGAAGGAAATCGAAATCCAAGACGAGATTTCGGATGAGATTTGCGAGAAATGCGGGAAACATCTTGTTTATAAAATGGGGCGCTTCGGTAAGTTTCTAGCATGTTCTGGATTCCCAGATTGCCGCAATACGAAACCGATCATCAAAGATATTGGTGTTACATGTCCAACTTGTCATACCGGGAAAATTGTCGAACGCAGAAGCAAAAAGGGCCGAGTTTTCTATGGTTGCGATCAGTACCCAGCCTGTGACTTTGTCTCATGGGATAAACCGGTCAATAAGCCATGTCCTGTTTGCAGCTCGATGATGATCGAGAAAAGAAGCAAGAATGGCGTGAATATTCAATGTACCGGTTGTGATCATAAAGAGGAAGTTAGTGACGATAATTCAGATGATATGAAAGATTAGAGGTGTCCGATTTTGCCAGAATATCCAAGAGTAACAGTCATCGGCGCAGGATTGGCTGGAAGTGAAGCCGCCTGGCAAATTGCCCGTCAGGGCGTGCCTGTTACTTTATACGAAATGCGTAATGTCCGAAAAACCCCAGCACATATAACTGATCAATTTGCTGAACTAGTCTGTAGTAACTCACTACGTTCAAATGGCCTTACCAACGCTGTCGGAGTACTGAAGGAAGAAATGAGACGTATGGATTCGCTCATTCTATCTTGTGCAGATGAGCATGCTGTACCGGCAGGGGGCGCATTAGCTGTTGACCGTGATGGGTTCTCTCAAGCTGTTACAACAACGCTTCGCAACCATCCGCTGATAGAGGTTCGCAATGAGGAAGTTCAAACCTTGCCTGAAGGCATAACGGTAGTTGCCTCAGGTCCATTAACATCACCTGCTCTTTCTGCGGGCCTCAAAGAGCTTATGGGTGAGGAGTACTTGTACTTCTATGATGCAGCAGCTCCGATAGTGGAGAAGGACTCCATTGATATGAATAAGGTGTACCTGGCATCTCGTTATGACAAAGGAGAAGCAGCTTACCTTAACTGTCCTATGACAGAAGAAGAGTTCAATGTTTTCTATGAAGCATTAATAACTGCTGAAGTTGCTGAATTGAAGGAATTCGAGAAAGAAATTTATTTCGAAGGCTGCATGCCCTTAGAAGTTATGGCGAAACGCGGTAGACAAACGGTACTGTTTGGTCCGATGAAACCAGTCGGTTTAATAAATCCACATACAGGTAAGATGCCGCATGCTGTCGTTCAACTCCGTCAAGACAATGCAGCGGGGACTTTGTATAACTTAGTTGGTTTCCAAACCCATTTGAAATGGGGAGAGCAAAAACGGGTATTGTCCTTGATTCCAGGGTTAGAGCAAGCAGAGTTCGTACGCTATGGTGTTATGCATCGCAACACGTTTATAAACTCTCCAAAGCTTCTTGAACCTACTTATCAATTTAAACGTCGTGAAAATCTGTTTTTTGCAGGTCAAATGACGGGTGTAGAAGGATATGTGGAATCTGCGGCTTCCGGTCTGATAGCAGGTATGAATGCGGGGCGTTTAGCTAAAGGGCAGCCTTGTTTGGTTGTACCGGAGGAAACGACTCTAGGTAGTATGGCGAATTACATCACGACAGCTGACTTCAAACATTTTCAGCCGATGAATGCTAATTTCGGTTTACTTCCACAGTTACCCGAACGAATTCGCAATAAAAAAGAAAAATACGAGAAGCTGGCTAATCGAGCTTTAGAGAGTATTCAGAATTTTACGAAAACATATGCGGAGTAGGTTGTAATTGGACTCTTCGCTATGTTACTATAATTATGTTTTGTAGCATTTTTCATTCGTTTCCTCATACATTTACCTCTAGATGCGGTCATTTCTCGAATTGACCTCGCTAGAGGTTTATCTCATTTATGAGACCGAAACCAACGTATAGAGTGACTTTCATGGTGTATGATTCCATTTGAGAGGTGAGAAGAGATGGATCCTAATCAAGCTACGTTTCATGCGACAACAATCTTTGCCATTCGTCATCAAGGTAAGGGAGCTATTGCCGGTGATGGGCAAGTGACATTTGGCAACAGCATGATTATGAAAAGCACGGCCAAAAAAGTTCGGCGTTTACATAGAGGGAAGGTCATCGCTGGTTTTGCTGGTTCTGTTGCCGATGCGATTACACTTTTCGAGAAATTCGAAGGCAAGCTTGAAGAACACCACGGTAATTTGCAGCGTGCTGCGGTAGAGCTTACGAAGGATTGGCGTCAGGATCGCGTTCTGCGACGGCTTGAAGCAATGATGATCGTTATGGATTCAACTGGTTTACTGCTGCTCTCGGGAAATGGTGAAGTTATAGAGCCTGATGACGGTATTTTAGCTATTGGGTCTGGTGGCAGCTTTGCATTAGCTGCAGGAAGAGCGTTGCATCGCCATGCGTCATCGCTAAGTGCTAAGGAAATAGCCCACGCTGCTTTAACAACTGCAGCCGAAATATGTGTGTTTACGAATCATAATATTATTGTGGAAGAGATTGAATAGTTAATGCTTACGATGCAAGTTTTTCTACGGAAAACTCAGTTTACACTTACGATGTTAGTTTTGCTAAAGCAAAACTTTTAGGAGGGGTACCAAAGTGGCAAACAGCTCCCTTACACCTAAACAAATTGTCCAAGAATTGGATCGATACATAGTAGGTCAGAAAAAAGCGAAGAAATCGGTTGCTATTGCTCTGCGAAACCGTTATCGGAGAAACCTCGTGGATGAGGCTATGCGGGATGAAATTGTCCCGAAGAATATACTCATGATCGGGCCTACCGGCGTTGGAAAGACTGAAATTGCGCGCAGACTAGCTAAATTGGTAGGCGCACCATTTATTAAGATAGAGGCCACCAAATTCACAGAAGTCGGCTATGTTGGTCGCGATGTAGAGTCAATGGTGCGTGATCTGATCGAAACTTCCGTACGTATGGTTAAAGCTGAGCGGATGGAAAAGGTGAAAGACCGTGCTGAGAAGCTCGCTAACGAGCGTCTTGTTACCTTGCTGGCGCCGAGCCCTACGCGTTCCAAAACACAGCGTAACCCTCTAGAAATGCTGTTTGGAGGGCAAAACCAACCGGATCAAGAAGAAAGCGCTCCAGATCCTTCACTTGCTGCCAAAAGGGCTCAAATCGCTGAGCAATTGACTAATGGTAAATTAGAGAATGAAGTTGTAGAAATCGAGGTGGAAGACTCTTCACCATCGATGATGGATATGCTAGCTGGTCAAGGCAATGAACAAGCTGGTATGAATATGCAGGAGATGTTCGGCAATCTTCTCCCGAAAAAAATGAAGAAACGCAAGCTGCTTGTAAAGGAAGCTAGGAAAGTGTTAGCTCAAGAAGAAGCACAAAGATTGATTGACATGGATGAAGTGATCCAGGAATCTGTTAACCGCGCCGAACAATCCGGTATTATTTTTATTGATGAAATCGATAAGATCGCTAGTAATAGCCGCGGCGGCACTGGACCAGACATCTCTCGGGAAGGTGTTCAAAGGGACATTTTGCCGATTGTAGAGGGATC
The DNA here is from genome assembly GCF_030817215.1 of Paenibacillus sp. V4I3. GTDB lineage: Bacteria > Bacillota > Bacilli > Paenibacillales > NBRC-103111 > Paenibacillus_E. The sequence continues at coordinate 5,440,529 of NZ_JAUSZA010000001.1, read as the reverse complement.
GACGGTTGTAACCAAATATGGGCCCGTGAAGACGGACTATGTCTTATTTATTGGTGCAGGTGCTTTCCATATTGCTAAGCCTTCTGATTTAATACCAGAGCTTCAGGGAAGGTTCCCGATTCGAGTTGAGTTAAGTAATTTAACCTTGGAAGACTTTGTTTCTATTTTAAAAGAACCCAAAAATGCATTAACTAAACAATATACAGCATTGTTGCAAACGGAAGGTATAACGGTTGAGTTTGCGGACGAAGCTATTTATGAAATTGCTCGTATCGCGGTTGAAGTTAATCAGAATACAGAGAATATAGGTGCTCGGCGGTTACACACCATTTTAGAAAAATTGCTTGAGGATTTATCATTTGAAGCGCCTGAGATTACTTTGGAGTCCATTGTTATTAATCCGGAATATGTGCGTGAGAAACTCAGTGATATTGTTCAAAACCGAGACTTAAGTCAGTATATCTTATAAAAAAAGAACTATCGCATGGTGAAGTAAGTAGGAGGCAGTTACATGAGTTTATTAAATAAAACAAGAAGGCTAAATCGCTTGCTGCAAAAAGAAGCTGGCAACGCAGTTAGCTTTATGGATATGGCCGAAGTGCTGCGTGATATTGTTATTGCGAATATCTACGTCGTTAGCCGCAAAGGCAAAATTTTAGGATATGCGGTAACGAATGATCCTGTTTCACCCGAAATGAATCAGACCATATTAATTGAACGCAGATTTCCGATGGAGTCCAACAATCTGCTCTTGAAGATTGAGGAAACATCATCAACAGCAGAACCGGACAGTCCATATTTCTATTACACGGAGCAAATGAAAGATATGTTTCCATACACGCATACGACTTTAGTACCAATTATTGGTGGAGGCTCTCGTTTGGGAACGCTCATTTTAAGTCGTAGTGAGGGAACTTTCATTGACGATGACTTAGTTTTGGCTGAATATGGATCTACGGTTATTGCGATGGAAATATTAAGAGAACGTGCCGAAGAAATAGAGGAAGAAGCTAGAAGCAAAGCAGTCGTTCAAGTTGCGATCGGTTCCTTATCTTTTAGTGAAATGGAAGCGGTGGAACATATCTTTGAAGAATTAGACGGTAAGGAAGGTCTTTTGGTAGCGAGCAAAATTGCTGATCGGGTAGGAATTACTCGTTCTGTTATTGTTAATGCACTTCGCAAACTGGAAAGTGCCGGAGTTATTGAAACTCGTTCGCTTGGTATGAAGGGCACTTATATCCGTATTTTAAATGAGCAATTAATACAAAGTATCGAGCAATTAAAAACGAAACTGTAGATAAACACATAGAAAAGCCCTGTCTTGTAAAAGATAGGGCTTTTTTCTTATTGTAAGTTATCGTAATATCTTAGATGATAAGAAAGGTTACCGAATGTTTTACATATTTCTACAATAAGGAGACCATTTCGAATTATTTTATGAAAATAATGTCGAAATAAGAAGGAATCGATAAATGCAATGTTGAAGTATATGTCAAATATTCTATAGACGGGGGGTATAGGAATATGTCTTTGTTAGACAAACCAAGTTGGAACTTGATGGAGCGATCGCTTGATGCATCGACTTTAAGGCAAAAGGTTGTAGCAAACAACGTAGCCAATGCGGATACACCCTTCTTTAAGCGTTCGGATGTCGTGTTCGAAGAACTTTTACAAGGTCAGATGAATTCATCAACACCCTCTATAGAAGGTTATCGGACAGACCCCAGGCATTTCTTAATAGGGAAATCCACAAATCTGCCAAATTCAGAAATAAAAACAGATGATTCGACAGCGATTAACAATAATATGAACAATGTCGATATGGATTATGAAATGTCGTTAATGGCTAAAAACCAACTTAAATACAACGCAATGGTTCAGCAAATGAACAGCGAGTTCAAAAAAATGCGCACAGTCTTAGGAGGGAAGTAATAACCAATGAGGTTAACCAATGGATTTGACATCAGTTCATCGGCACTTACTGCTCAGCGATTAAGAATGGATGTTGTCTCTTCTAATATAGCGAATGCTGATACAACACGTGCTAAGTTCGTAGATGGGAAATGGGTTCCCTATACAAGAAAGTTAGTTGCTTTTGAAACGAAGTCACAGCCCAGCTTTGCGCAGTCGCTTAATTCTGCAATGGCTGATGGTACTGGTGAAGGTGTAAGGGTGAACAAAATTTTTGAAGATAAGTCGCCTTTGAAGCAAGTGTATAACCCAACTCACCCAGATGCGGATGGGAACGGATTCGTTTATATGCCCAATGTCGACGTACTTAAAGAAATGGTTGATATGATCTCTGCTACCAGATCTTATGAAGCGAATGTAACAGCCCTTAATGCAAGTAAATCAATGATAACCAAAGCTTTGGAAATTGGTAGATAACCACTACAGGAGGTTGCATCATGATTGACAAAATAAGTTACAGTCCACTAAACATCATGAGTTCCATTCAACCAAAGGATAACTCCGGTGAAGGGGCTGCTGACCTTGGTAAAAGATTTGGTTCGTTCCTGAATAACGCCATAACAAACTTAAACACGCAACAACAGCAAGTGGACAATTTGAATCAGAGTTTCATCAAAGGTGAGCTTTCCGATGTTCATCAACTGACAATAGCCTCTGAGAAAGCATCGCTAGGACTTGAGTTGACTGTACAAGTCAGAAACAAAGTCCTTGAAGCTTACCAAGAAATGATGAGAATGCAGCTGTGATTGACTTAGATGCTGCTAAATTTTGGTTCGATGAGGTGACAGAGTGAACGAGAACCTGCTCCAGTACTGGGAAAAGGTGAAGCAATATTGGAATCGTTATAGTAGAACTACGAAAATCACTTTTATAGCAACGGTTGTCCTACTGATTCTTACTGCTGCAATTATAAGTATTAATTTATCAAAAACGGAGTATTCACTCGCATTTACTGAATTGCAGCCAAGTGATGCTTCAGCCATCAAGTCCTATCTGGATACCGCAAAGATTCCGTATCATCTTAGCGCTGATGGAAAAAGTATCGAAGTACCAACAAGCGAAGTAGCAAATGTAAAGCTTGGTGTTGAGTCCCAAGGTTTAAATAAGAACGGCTCATTAGGCTTTGGTGCATTTAGCGACAGCAGCTCATTTGGCATTACAGACAACGAATTCAAAGTGAAATACTTGAACGCGATACAAGGCGAGCTTCAACAATTGATTAACGCTAATCAAGCAATCGCTAGTTCAAAAGTTCTCATCTCACTTCCAGAAGAAGGACCTTTCTTACAGCAACAGCAAGAGAAAGCAACGGCTTCTGTTGTCGTGCAAACGAAACAGGGCTATACATTAGATCAAGCAAAGGTTGATACGATTTATAATTTAGTATCACACAGTGTTAAGAATCTCCCTCTAGAGAACATTACAATCTCAGACCAGTATGGACAGAGTCTTGTATCTTCGAAGGTCGGCGGGACTTCATCCACGAGTTTAGTCACTAGTCAAGCGGATATTAATAACCAGTTCCGAAATGATTTACAGAAGAATATCAATACGATGCTGGGTACAATGTTTGGCCGTGACAAAGTGAATGTAAGTGTATTCTCAACAATGAATTTTGATCAAAAGAAAAGCAAAGAGCAGCTTGTCAGCGCTCCGAATCAAGTAGATCAAAAAGGGTTGGAAATTTCTCTACAGGAAGCAAGCGAGTCGTATCAGAACAATGGTGCTGATACAGGTGGAGTACCAGGTACAGGAACTACAGATGTTCCAGGCTATCCAGGGGCGGCCAGTTCAGGCAAGTCTAACTCAGAGAAAAATAATAAGACTGTCAATTATGAAGTCAACCGTATTACGAACGATATTATCTCAACGCCTTATGTTGTGAAAGATTTAAGTATTAATGTAGGGATTGAGCCTCCGGTTAAAGATGATCCCAACTCATTGACGGCTGAGACCAAGGCTGCGGTCCAAAGTGCACTAGTTAACATCGTAAGAACAGCTTTAGCGGATAATAAGGTTACATATACAGACGAGGATTTACAGAAAAAAGTTACAGTATTCGCACATTCTTTCGCTAGACCAACGGACACACTCGCTTCGAAAACCACAACGTACTTGACGTATGCAGGTTTAGCTTTAGCGGCGCTAGCAATTGGATTAATTGCAGGTTTCGCAATTAGAAAACGAAGAAAAGCTGTGCAACAACAATTGGAACAAGAAATGAATATGGCAGCAGGTAAAGCAGAGCTTCCAACGATTGATATCGAAAATGTTACTAATGACAATCAAGTACGCAAGCAACTAGAGACACTTGCCAAAAAGCGACCTGAAGACTTTGTTAATTTGCTTCGTACTTGGTTAGTAGACGAATAGAGGTGCACTTGTATGGCCAAAGCTGCTCTGCAAGGGTTAACCGGACGACAAAAGGCAGCCATTCTTTTGATCAGTTTAGGCCCTGAGGTGTCTGCTCAAATATTTAAACACTTGCGTGAAGAAGAAATTGAGCAGTTAACACTTGAGATTGCGAATGTTAGAAAAGTAGATTCTTATGAAAAAGAAGCCATTTTATCTGAATTTCATCAGATCTGCTTAGCCCAAGAGTTTATTTCTCAAGGTGGTATTGCTTACGCCAAGGATATTTTAGAAAAGGCTTTGGGGTCACAAAAAGCGCTTGATATCATCAATCGTTTGACAGCAACTTTGCAAGTGAGACCTTTCGATTTTGCAAGAAAAGCAGATCCTGCTCAAATTCTAAACTTCATTCAAAATGAGAATTCCCAGACAATCGCTTTGGTATTGTCTTATTTGCAAGCAGATCAAGCTTCGATCATCTTGTCTTCACTACCACAGGAAAAGCAAGCTGATGTTGCTAAGCGTATTGCGCTTATGGATAGCACCTCTCCTGAAGTCATTAGTCAAGTAGAGCGCGTTCTTGAACAAAAGCTATCGTCAACTGTAACTCAGGATTACACAAATGCAGGTGGTATTGCTTCTATCGTTCAAATTCTGAATGGTGTCGATCGGGGTACAGAGCGTACCATTCTCGATTCCCTCGAAATACAGGATCCGGAACTTGCAGAAGAAATTAAGAAGCGGATGTTTGTCTTCGAAGATATTGTCAATATCGACAATCGTTCCATTCAGCGAATTATTCGCGACATTGAGAATGCTGATTTACAGCTTGCTCTTAAAGTTGCAAGCGAAGAAGTTCGCGATGCCTTGTTCAAGAATATGTCCAAACGTATGGCGGATACCTTTAAGGAAGAGATGGAATTTATGGGACCCGTACGTTTACGTGATGTTGAAGAAGCTCAGACCCGGATTGTTGCAACGATTCGCCGCTTAGAAGAATCTGGTGAAATCATCATCGCACGTGGTGGAGGAGATGATATTATTGTCTAATGTCATTAAATCATTTGCTTATTTTCCGTTAGATGATAAGAAATTAGTAGAAACGATTCCACCACTTGAATTATTACGCGCAGGTATGTTAACGGATGAAGCGAATCAATTGACTCCGGAACAGCAGCAGGAACTGACAGAAGCCACAAGTATGAAGGAGCAGATCCTTCAAGACGCTGAGACTTTTGCCCATGAACAAATCGATCAGGCTATGCAGGAGTGTGCTGCGCTCCGAGAACAAACACATGCAGAAATCACGAGTTGGTGGGAGAGCCGCCGTGCTGAAGATGAGGAGCACATCGCGCTATCCAGACAATCAGGATTTGAAGAGGGGTACGAACAAGGGATTGTTCAAGTCGAAGATAACCTCCGACAAGAATACGGTGAGATGTTATCAGAGGCTCGAGCCATTTTGGAACAAGCCTACAAGCTTAAGCAGCAAATCATTCAAGAATCAGAACCTTTCTTAATTGAGCTTAGCACTTCCATCGCTGAGAAAGTAATTGGGCGTCAGTTAACTTTAAATCCAGAATGGGTTATTGATTTAATTCAGATGGTACTTTCACGTAGACGAGAAAAAGGGATTATCGCGCTTTGTGTAGCACCTTCACAGTTTGCGTACATCCAAGATGCACGCGAAGAATTACTAACTTCCATTGATTCTCAAGCGGAATTACAAATTATCCCGGACTCAACGGTACAAGACCGTGGCTGTGTGATACGTTCCTCATTTGGAAGCATTGATGCCAGAATTGATACTCAGTTAAAAGAGATCAAGTCTGCGCTAAGACAATTGGCAACTCAAAGTGAGGTATCCGAGTCATGAGCAGCAAGCTGCCAAATGCTGATAAATACAAGGAGCATCTACATACGATTGATCCCATTCGAGTTAACGGTAAAGTGACGCAGGTAATAGGGCTGACAGTTGAGTCAGAAGGTCCTGATGTGAGCATAGGTGATCTTTGCTACATATATCCGCATAAGTCTAACAAGCCGTTAAAGGCTGAGGTCGTTGGATTTCGCAGCAATAAAGTAATCCTGATGCCGCTCGGTGATTTGGATGCAATAGGCCCTGGATGCGATGTCGTAGGGACCGGAAAGCCGCTTACAGTCCAAGTTGGCCATGAGCTGCTTGGTAAGGTATTGGATGGTTTGGGACAACCCTTAGATGGTTCATTCCTACCCTCTAGAATGGCACAATATTCAACGAATAATGTACCCGGTAACCCGTTAACACGTCCACGCGTTCTGAATCCAATTTCGGTTGGTGTACGCTGTATTGATGGCTTATTAACAATTGGTAAGGGTCAGCGTGTCGGTATTTTCGCAGGTTCTGGTGTAGGTAAAAGTACGTTGATGGGAATGATTGCCCGTAATACATCCGCTGATGTCAACGTAATTGCACTTATTGGTGAGCGTGGTAGAGAGGTTCTAGACTTTATCGAAAGAGATTTAGGTCCTGAAGGACTTGCTAGATCCGTTGTGATTGTTGCAACGTCGGATCAACCCGCTTTGATCCGAATCAAAGGTGCAATGATTGCAACTAGCATTGCCGAGTATTTCCGAGATCGCGGCTTAAATGTCATGATGATGATGGATTCAGTTACTCGTTTTGCTATGGCGCAGCGTGAAGTCGGACTTGCTGTTGGAGAACCTCCAGCCACACGTGGTTACACGCCTTCGGTTTTTGCAATGCTTCCGCGGCTTCTAGAGCGTTCAGGTACGGGACCAAAGGGCTCCATTACCGCTTTTTATACCGTGCTTGTAGATGGAGATGACATGAATGAGCCTATCGCTGATGCAGTGCGAGGTATTTTGGACGGACATATTGTCCTAAATCGCAGCATTGCTAATAAGGGTCACTACCCAGCCATCGATGTTTTATCCAGCGTAAGCCGAGTTATGAAAGAAATTGTTCCTACTGAACACATGGAAGCAGCAGATCAATTGAAGCGACTTCTTTCTATATATAAAGATTCGGAAGATCTTATCAATATAGGGGCATACCAAAAAGGTTCTAACCCAAATATTGATATCGCTTTGGAGAATATCGAGGCAATATGGGATTTTACGAAGCAAAAAACCAATGAGAAGTTAACATTTGAAGAAGCTCAAGAACGTTTGATTCATGAATTTTATAAGGGATGAGGGTCCTGAATGAATTTTCGTTATTCTTTCCAGCAAATTGTCGATTTGAAAAACAATGAACGAACACAGGCAGAGTGGATTCTGTCTGAGGCAATGGGGCAACTAAGGAACGAAGAAACGAGCTTGCATGGATTGTTTGAGCAAAAAGATAGCCTTCATAATGAAATGGCAAATGAATCTAGCAGTTCGGTATCCATCTCTAAGATGCTGTTGATGCAAAATTACATGAATCATGTTGATCAACAGATCGCCCGCAAGCATTTGGATGTGCAGCAAGCACAGCATGTTGTACTCAAAAAGCAGGAACATCTTTCGGAAAGAATGATTGATGAGAAGGTTTGGTCGAAGGCAAGGGAAAAGGCTTACAACCAATTTCAATCTTTTGTCGCCAAAAAAGAGCAAGAAGCTCTAGATGAAATGGCCACCAACCGTTTCAGACGACTAACGTATTGAGGAAGGTAAAGGAGGGAAGAGGAGATGGCCGATACAAGCATAGAGGGTGCATCTTATAGTGCACTGGAACGATTTCTGATATGGTTTGTCATCCCCTTTGTGTTTACGGCAGTTTTGCTCTTCGTACTGTTGTCAATTTTTGATTATGATATCAAGAGCAGTATACAGAAGGCGCTGCACAATACACCGGTCATTGGGACAATCATCCCTGCTCCCAAAGAAAAAGCAGTAGTGACCAGTGATGGTAAGGTACCGACTTCTGAGCAAAGCATTAAGATTAAAGATGAAGAGATTACGAAGCTAAATGCAAGAATTGCTGAACTTCAATCGGCTTTGCAAAAAGCTGACTCGACAACCGAGCAGAAGGATCTTTCACTGAAGGATGCTCAGGCGAAGTTAACCGAACTGGAAGAGAAGCTGAAGAATAAGACGCAAACCGAAGAAGAATACAATAATCAAATTACGCAACTTGCGAATATGTATGCAAAAATGAATCCAAGTAAAGCTGCCCCTATTATTGAAGCCTTGACACCTAAAGAAATGGTACTTGTATTTTCAATGATGAAAGCAGATAGTCGTGGAGCAATTCTTGAAAAAATGGATCCGACTAAAGCAGCTGAGGCTTCTATTGGGGTTAAGGATGTTGTTCCAGCTCGTGATAAACAAATCGCTGCCTTACAAGAGAGATTGTCAACGAATGGAGCGAAAGACTCGACCAAGACCGCAACATCCGTAAGTAAAACAGATTTAGGGCAAACTTTTGCCAACATGACGCCGAAAAGTGCTTCGAATGTACTACTGGAAATGAATAAATCTAATCCTGACAAAGTGTTAGCTATTCTCAGTGGGATGGATAACGCTTCTCGTTCTAAAGTAATGTCTTCTTTGTCAGACGCAAATAAAGAAATCGCAGCTTCAATTACAGCTAAACTTGTTCAGTAATGTCATTGATTTCACGAAGGGAGGTGAAAAAAATGGACGTACAAATGTCAACAGTACCTACGGGAAACAATGCTGCTTCAACAGCAACAGGTAAAGCAAGTACGACTGAAACGGCTACCAAAGACACTACTTTTAATCAAGTATTAGATGGTCAAATTGGACAAGAGAGTGCTTCTGATGATCTAAATGTTTCCGATCCAGCTCTTTCTCTGAACATGCTGCTTCAAATGCTGCAAAGTTTAGTATTGCCGCTTCAAGGTGCCGCAGTACAGGAGATTGAGCAAGGAACGGGAGATCAACCTCTATCAGAAATGCTTTTGGAGGCAATGAACAGTAATCCTGCGCTTGCTGAACAATTATTACAAGATCCCAATGTAAAGAAGTGGTTCGAAGATGCTGAGCAGTTGTTAAGTACACTTGGCGATGCACAATCTAACGCGGCTTTCACACTACCGAATGGATTGAATCTTCAGCCAGCAGATACATTAAACTTACAGGCTCAGAATACTTTGCTTACACTGACAACTTTATCTAAACAGCAGCCCGATAATCCTATTTTGAAGTTTTTGAACCAGGACTTAATTAGCACCATAGGGCCTTTGCTTCCAGAATTAATGGCGACTTTGAAGGGACCAACATCAATAACTGATGCAGCTACGAATGCACCCAAGGCTACTGAAGGTTTGGTAGATGAAAGTAAGAGTGATACCGCATCTGTTAACAGAGCTAATCATGTTAAAAAGGCAAATAAACCTGGTGTTGAGCAGAAGATTGATGTTGATTCATTTACACTCGTGCAACCAACAAAGTCCAAGCTTGAGCTCTTAGCAATTAAAAATGTACTTCACGCACCAGTTGTCGAATCTACTACAGCGTCCGAAGAATCATTTGTAGCCCTAGTTGATTTGCCGACTGAAGATGCTCCAGCAACGAATTCCATTGTTACGATCGGTGATCTGCAGAAAGCGCAACAGGCTGCTATTCCAGTTGATAAAGTGCCAGCAACAACAATCAATGCGGCTAATTTTACAGAAGAAATGACAGAGCATGTGTTGAAGAACATGAAGATAACGATGGCTGGCGGTTTTTCTGAAGCTAAATTATCTTTATTCCCTAAAAATCTCGGTCATATTGATGTAAGAATATCGATGCAGGATGGACAACTGGTAGCTCAATTTGCAGCTGATTCCTTAGCAGGTAAGCAGATGTTGGAAAGTCAGCTTCCGCAGTTAAGACAAGCTCTTCAAACACAAGGTTTGCAAGTTGAGAAGCTTGAGGTCACTCAAAATCAAAACATGCAATCCAGTATGTTCCAAGATCAACGTCAACAGCAAACATTTGGTCAATCTCAGCGTCAAAGCAAAAATGGTTCAAGTAACTATGATGAAGATTCAATTGATTTTAATCAAGAAATAGAAAATATAGCTCAAATACGAACGACAGTTAATGGTAACTCCTTCGATGTTATTGCCTAAAGGCAATCTATGTGAAGCAGTTGGAGGTGAAAGTGTGGCTACAAGCCCGATTTCAGGTAATGTTGCGGATTTAATCAATGCTAGCAAAAATGCAAAAAGCAAAGATAAAGACAATAATACTTTAGGTAAAGATGATTTCCTAAAAATCTTGATTACTCAACTTCAAAATCAAGATCCAACGCAGCCTTTACAAGATAAAGAGTTTATTGCACAAATGGCTCAATTCACATCCGTAGAGCAACTGACCAATATGGCTGGTGAAATGAAGCTAATGCGTCAATCTCTTGGTTTTGTTTCAGGATTAATCGGTAAATCAATCACATGGACGGAGATTGACTCTTCTGGAGCATCAGTTGAAAAGTCTGGTGTTGTTGATTCCATCTCATTTAAAGACGGAAATCAATACGCGAATGTGAAGGGAGTGGAAATTTCTCTAGACAAGCTCAAGAAAATTGAGAATGTTGGAGAAACCAAATGACAGAGAGAATATCCTTAGGGCAGCTTTATCCTAATGCGGTTTCTCCAGCGTCTACGAGACGAACACCTGTACAGCAGCCGGTAACCCAATCCGGTAATCCTACTTTTCAGAAACTCCTTCAGGAGCAACTTGTTCGTTTCAGTCATCATGCAGAGGTTAGACTCAAAGAGAGAGGCATTCAACTTAAGCCTGAGCAATTGGATAAGCTAAGTACAGCTATCGATAAGGTAGCTGCTAAAGGTGCTAAGGATGCACTTATGATTTTAGGTGGAAATGCTTTAATCGTTAATGTTCCTAACCGGACTGTTGTGACGGCGCTTGATGGAAACGCCATGAATGAACATGTTTTCACGCAAATAGATAGTGCCATTATTATTACTTAACCATCAGGCTCGACCGTGAAGGAAGCCTGGAGCTGTGGAGCGATTGAAGCAGCTCATTATATTTATATCCGATTAGGAGGCCTATTATAGATGTTAAGATCTTTGTACTCAGGCGTTTCAGGTATGCGTGGTTTTCAAACGAAATTGGATGTTATCGGGAATAATATCGCGAACGTAAATACCATCGGATTCAAAGGCAGCCGTGTTATGTTTAAAGATATTCTTAGTCAAACCGTAGCGGGGGTAAGTGCCCCTGGAGACGAACGAGGTGGTGTAAATCCTCAACAAGTAGGTTTGGGTGTAAGTGCAGCAGCAATAGATACTGTGCATACAGCAGGTAGTGCCATGACGACGAATGTGGTTACTGATTTACGTGTTAATGGCGATGGATTCTTTGCATTGGACACAACTACACCGACAGGACCCTTCTTGACAAGAGCTGGTAACTTCACTTTGGATGCAAAGAGAGATCTTGTAAATGCAGATGGACTACATGTATTGGATGCGAGTGGGGCTCCCATTAATATAGCTCCTGAAATTGTTTCATTCTCTATTGGCCAAGATGGTTTCATTAATGGAATCGATAACACAGGAGCACAGGTTGTTGGTCAACAATTGGGGATCATTACTGTAGATAATCCCGGGGGTCTCGAAAAGATAGGCGGTAACTTATACCGGACAACTGCTAATGCTCCAATGTCAGCTGGCAGCGGTGGCGCAATCACAACACCTGGCAATGCAACGGCAGGAGCTGGAACACTGATTTCCGGTCAACTGGAAATGTCAAACGTTGACTTAACAGGTGAATTCACAGAGATGATTATCGCTCAACGTGGTTTCCAAGCAAATTCTCGGATTATCACGACTTCGGATGAAGTACTTCAAGAAGTTGTTAATCTTAAACACTAATCTTAAGTTGATGTGAAAGAGGGGAGCTGGTCTCCCCTTATCCTGATACAGGAGGAGAAGCATGATTTCTCTCACTCGTTTAAACGGTAAAGCGATTATCCTGAATGCCATACTGATCGAACTTATTGAAGAGACTCCAGACACAATGATCACGTTGACAACAGGCAAGAAAATCACAGTACTCGAAAAGGCAGAGGTTGTGGTAAGCTTAGTGCGGACCTACATGCAGGAGATTGGCTCAGTTCGAGCGACAATAAAGTCCAGGGATGCGGAGGGTTCGTAAGTGTTTAAGAACAAAATTTTCATACTCATTGTCTCCATTCTAATTGCAATTACTCTGATTTTGACGGCCGCCTTTGTTTTGTGGAACTTTATGGAGAAAAATAATCAATCCAAAGACCCTGCGGTACAGGCTCAGGAAGCCGTTGCAAGCGTGAAGCCAACGAAAGCGCCATCGGCTGAGGCAGTAAAGGCAAACACAGCGATTATTAAAGATATTTTGACCAACTTATCTGGTAGTCAAAATTTCATTAAAATCAGCTTCGCTTTTGAGTTAGAGAACTCGAAGACTAAAACAGAATTTGATAGTTTACTTGAATCTGCTGTTAAAGGCACAATTGTACAAGCGTTAGGGGATTTGACAAAGGAACAAATTGAAGGTAGTAAAGGTTCAGATAGTTTAACTTCTACGTTAATGAACAAGCTTAACCCCTTGCTACATGAGGGTAAAATTAAGCAAATATGGATAACCGATAAAGTACTTCAATAACTCGCTTTTGATTTTGCTTAAAGGAGGTGACTCGAATGGTTGATGTTCTGTCGCAAAATGAGATCGATGCCTTGCTAGCTGCTTTGTCCTCAGGCGAAATGGATGCGGATGAACTTAAAAAAGAGGAAACGCAGAAGAAGGTAAGGGCCTATGACTTTAAGAGAGCAGTGCGTTTCTCAAAGGATCATATTCGTAGCTTAACCCGGATTCACGAAAACTTTGCACGATTTTTAACAACGTATTTTTCTGCTCAGCTCCGTACGTTCGTACAGATCAGTGTTGTCCAGGTTGAACAACTGCCCTACGACGAATTTATTCGTTCGATCCCGAAAATGACCATTTTGAACATCTTTGAAGCGGAGCCTTTAGAGGGTCGAATGGTGCTTGAGGTTCATCCCAATGTCGCATTTGCTATGTTGGATCGTTTGTTGGGCGGTGCGGGTACGACCCCAACCAAAATTAATGCTTTAACTGAGATTGAAACGATTGTGATGGAACGTATTTTTAGCAGAGCATTCGATAGTTTACAAGAGGCATGGAAGACTGTCATTGATATTCAACCTCGTTTAGAGGCCCTTGAAACAAATCCGCAGTTTATGCAGATTGTTTCACCTAATGAAACCATTGCGTTAATATCACTTAGCACCAAAATCGGTGATACAACAGGGATGATCAACTTGTGTATCCCTCACGTGGTCATCGAACCCATTATGCCTCGACTTTCTGTGCATCACTGGTTTGTCTCCCAGAAGAAGACGAGAGCACCTGAAGAAATGGAAGCACTTCAATCACGCTTGGAAAAAACCAAGCTGCCTCTCATTGCAGAATTGGGATCGTCCGAAATTACCATACGTGATTTCCTTGGCTTAGTACCAGGCGATGTAATCCCGCTGCATAAATCCGTCGAAGATTCGCTTCAAGTCAAAGTGGGCGAGAAGCTGAAATATCTCGGAAGCCCCGGAACCTTAAAAGGGAAGATGGCTGTACAGATTACAGAAATCGTAAACGAAGGAGAAGAAGATTATGACGAATAACAGAGATTATTTGTCCCAGGAAGAGATCGATGCTTTGTTGAGACAGTCTTCGGACGATAGTTCAGCCTCTTCTTTTAACGGGCCTCCTAAAGTTGAAGACTATTTATCTCCCCTAGAACAGGATGCACTTGGTGAAATTGGTAATATCACTTTCGGTAGTGCAGCCACAGCGCTTTCGACATTGCTTGGAAAGAAAGTAGACATAACGACACCTAAGGTTTCTATTATTGGTAAAGAAGAATTAGAACAGCAGTTTCCGAAACCTCATGTAGCCGTTCATGTGAATTATGTTGATGGTTTTGATGGTATTAATCTACTTGTCATTAAAACACGTGATGCTCAGGTCATTGCTGATTTAATGATGGGCGGTGATGGTACTGGCGGTGATGAAAATCTTAGTGAAATTCACATCAGCGCTGTACAAGAAGCGATGAATCAGATGATGGGATCCTCAGCTACGTCCATGTCTACCATCTTTAATCGATTTGTCAATATCTCTCCTCCAGGAATCGACATATTAAATTTGTCGAAAGGAGAAGGAAAACTGCCCGACGAGGACGTATTTATAAAGATATCGTTCCGACTAGCCATTGGCGATCTTATTGATTCTAACATCATGCAATTATTACCTGTTCCATTCGCCAAAGAAATGGTATCGATTCTCATGGGTGGTGATTCTGACTCTTCAATGGAGGCTGCACCTGCGGCTCAAGCACCGGCTCCTGCTGCACCGTCACCAGCACCTACACAGGAAGTTCTTACACCGCCTCCAGTAGCTCCTAGCCCTATATACGAGCAACCAATGTACCAACAACAGCAGCCAGTGTATGAACAACCGATGTATCAACAGCCACCAATGGGACAGCCGATGTATCCACCACAACAGCCCATGTATCCGCCACAGCAACCCATGTATCAGCAGCCTCCGGCAGCTTATGGTGGGATGCCGAATCGGAATGTAAATGTTCAACCCGTACAATTTGGGAATTTACAATCGGGTTCGTTGGGGCAGGCTGATGATACAAACCTTAATTTACTACTGGATATACCTCTTAAGGTGACTGTAGAATTAGGCAGAACGCACAAGGTGATTAAAGACATCTTAGAACTTTCCCAGGGATCGATCATTGAATTGGATAAGCTAGCAGGTGAGCCTGTAGATATCTTAGTAAATAATAAGTTAATTGCCAAAGGCGAAGTTGTAGTCATCGATGAAAACTTTGGGGTTCGTGTTACAGACATTGTGAACCAGTGGGAACGAATTCAAAAGTTACAATAATTTATATTTAGGGGGATTTTACTCATGGCTAACCGTATTCTAATTGTTGATGATGCTGCATTTATGAGAATGATGATTCGTGATATTTTATCTAAAAATGGTTATGAGGTTTGTGGAGAAGCGAATGATGGTGCTCAAGCCATCGAGAAATACAAGGAATTGAAACCAGATTTAATTACTATGGATATTACGATGCCTGAGATGGACGGTATTCAAGCATTGAAGGAAATAAAAAAAATTGAACCTACTGCTAAGGTTATTATGTGTTCCGCGATGGGGCAGCAAGCCATGGTTATTGATGCCATTCAAGCAGGGGCAAAAGACTTTATCGTGAAACCATTTCAAGCAGACCGTGTTATCGAAGCGATTAAAAAGACTCTAGGTTAAGCCGTCTACGTTCGGTTGAGTCTTACATAAACCGAAAGGGTTGTGACTATGAGAAGACTCCAATCGAAACGACTGATTTCAGCAATATTAAGTGTAGTCGCGATGTTATATACCAAATCCATGAGCTTTGCTGAAACAGAGCCTGGACAAGGTCTTCCAGCATCGGAATTTCCGACTACCGACTCATTTAATTCGTTTGGCATGATTGTAAAGGTCATTTTCTTTCTCGTATTAATTATTCTTTTATTCTTTGTACTTATGAAGTACATAGCTAAGAAAAATAAAGGTACTATGTTCGGGAACTCAATTCGTTCTTTAGGTGGAGTTCCCCTCGGACAAAATAAATCTATTCAGATTGTTGAAATTGGTCATTCGCTCTTCGTGGTTGGCGTCGGTGAGAACATTCAGTTGTTGGATAAAATCAATGACGCCGATGAAGTTGCGTATATTTCGGAATTGCTTACTTCTTCTCAGGATGATCGCGTGGGCTTTGGTGCAATAAGTAAGTGGATAAGCAAACTTCCTGTTAGAAAGAAAGAGATCGAAGAAGAAGTAGAAATTACTTCATCTTTTCAACAAGTATTTCACGATAGGCTGCAGCGAGTATCAAACCGTAATAAAGATGCTCACGAGTGGCTTTCTGATCAAAAACAAACAGATCGGTTGAATGATGAATGAAAAGAAATAAATTAGTTCTTACGCTTCTGATTGTCATGATTTCAGCGTTCCTCTTATCACTGACAGCTTCTGCTGCTGAAACAGATCCAAACAATCCGATACCTGGGTTAAATGTGAATATTGGGACTAGTGGCACTGCCGGTGGATCTTCTAATACAGTTACCTTATTGCTTTTATTAACCGTATTGAGTCTTGCACCATCTTTTCTTATTTTAATGACTAGTTTCACAAGAATTGTCATCGTGCTTGGATTCGTTCGAACATCACTTGGTACCCAGCAGATGCCGCCTAATCAGGTTTTAATCGGACTAGCTCTGTTTTTAACCTTTTTTATTATGTCTCCAACGTTGGGAGAGGTTAATCAGACAGCTCTGCAGCCTTATCTGAAGGGTGAAATTAATCAGACCCAGGCTTTTGAGAAAGCATCCTTACCAATGAAGAAGTTCATGTTCAAACATACACGTCAGAAGGATCTAAAGTTGTTCTTAGACTATACCAAAGCTAAGGCGCCTACAGGCGTAGAAGATATACCGATTACTTCATTAGTTCCTGCATACGCAATAAGTGAACTGAAATCAGCTTTCCAGATGGGGTTCATGATTTTCATCCCGTTTCTGGTCATAGATATGGTTGTATCCAGTACCTTAATGGCAATGGGAATGATGATGTTACCGCCTGTTATGATTTCACTCCCTTTTAAAATTCTACTTTTCATACTTGTAGATGGTTGGTATCTTGTGGTGAGATCATTACTCCTAAGCTATGGTTAAGGATCAAGATATCGGAGGTTTCTAAATGGGCTCGGAATTTGTTATACGGATTGCTGGTGAGGCTGTTTATACCGTGCTTAAAGCAAGTGCGCCCATGCTTATTATTGGGCTTGTCGTTGGTCTGATCATAAGTATTTTTCAAGCAACGACGCAGATTCAAGAACAAACCTTAGCGTTTGTTCCCAAAATTGTTGCGGTTCTGCTGTCTATTTTAATATTTGGACCGTGGATCATGAATACACTGGTTGACTTTACCTTTAATTTACTCAACAACCTTTACAAATTCGTTGGATAGGTTGTGAGCGATATGACATACTTTTTCCAAGTTATCCCTATCTTTCTGCTTATTTTTTGTCGAATTACATCGTTCTTTGTCGTTGTTCCTATCCTCTCTTCAAGAAATGTTCCGATGATGTTCAAAATTGGTCTTTCTGTATTCATCTCGTTAATCATTTTTGCGACTATGGGGCTGGATAAACCCATTC
Source organism: Paenibacillus sp. V4I3 (assembly GCF_030817215.1). Classification (GTDB taxonomy): domain Bacteria; phylum Bacillota; class Bacilli; order Paenibacillales; family NBRC-103111; genus Paenibacillus_E. Next base: position 5,422,966 of record NZ_JAUSZA010000001.1, on the reverse strand, counting down.
CCATGGATGGTGAATACATTCTATTGATCATTCGTGAAATGCTTGTTGGCGTTTTACTTGGTTTTCTCGCCTATATCTTTTTTACAGTTGTCCAGACAGCCGGCTCTTTTATGGATATGCAAATCGGCTTCAGTATGGCGAGTGTAATTGATCCTCTAACGGGGGCTTCAACCCCAATGTTAGGTAACCTTAAATATATGATAGCCGTGCTGCTTTTTCTTTCTTTTGATGGGCACCATTATTTGATCAGAGCGATTATTGACAGCTACCGCTGGATACCGCTGGACAATCAACTGTTCTCACGCATCTATGATGGACAAATTTCGAATTTCTTGTTTCAATCGCTTTCCAAAATGTTTTATCTCTCGTTTCAACTCGCTGCTCCTATTATAGCAGCCCTTTTTTTGACAGATTTAGGGTTAGGACTCCTAACAAGGGTTGCTCCGCAATTTAATATTTTCGTTATCGGTGCACCTTTGAAGATGATTCTTGGCTTTTTTCTGCTAGTCATTCTTTTCCCAGAATTAATATCACAATTCCAACATTTATTTGCAACAATTTTTGATTACATGGAGAAGTTGCTTCAACTGATTAGCGGCACACAGCAACCATCACCTAAGTAGGAGGTACGCCGTGTCCCAAACATTTCGATTGAAGCTCGATTTACAATGGTTTGCTGGGGATAAGACGGAACCTGCGACTGCAAAGAAAAGGCAAGATGCTCGTAAAAAGGGTCAAGTTGCGAAGAGCATGGACTTACCTGCGGCATTTATATTACTCTTTTCATTTCTATCGTTCCTCATGTTCGGTGGCTATATGAAAGAGAAGATAGTTAACATCTTTCGGAACGTCTATGAGAATCAACTGACGATGGACATTACAGCCGCTAACGTTCAGGTATTATTCGTAGATTTAGTCAAACAAGGGTTAATCATTTTAGCTCCCATATTTATACTTGTTGTTTTAGTAGCTTTTATTGGAAATTATGCACAAATTGGCTTTATGTTCATTGGTGACCCCCTGATGATGAAGTTTAACAAGATCAATCCGATCGAGGGTTTCAAGCGGATTTTTTCGCTACGAACCGTCATGGATTTTCTCAAGTCAACAATGAAGATGTTAATTATCGGTTATGTCGTGTACACGACATTAATGGGGGAAAAAGCTAAACTGCTGGGCCTTGGCCATGCTCCACTGGAGAGTACATTTTCATTTATTGCCTCGGTCACGCTAAAACTAGGGATCAAAATTGGAGCGATATTAATTGTCCTTGCCATTTTTGATTACATATATCAAAAGTATGAGTACGAGAAAAGTCTCAAAATGTCCAAGCAGGATATCAAGGATGAGTATAAAAAGAGTGAAGGGGATCCACTTATCAAAGGAAAGATCCGCGCGAAGCAGCGCCAGATGGCCATGCAGCGTATGATGCAAGAAGTCCCCAAAGCAGATGTTATTATTACCAATCCAACCCACTTTGCGGTTGCTTTGAAATATGATTCTAACAATATGCAAGCCCCGACAGTTATTGCTAAGGGTGCGGATTATGTTGCTTTAAAGATTAAAGAAGTTGCGAAGAAAAATGGTATTATGACGATGGAAAATAAACCGCTTGCTCGAGCGATCTTTGCACAGGTGGAAATTGGTGACTCCATTCCCGCTGAGCTGTTCCAGGCTGTCGCGGAAGTATTGGCTTATGTATATAAAGTGAAGGGCAAAACGAACGAATGAGGAGGGAGGTACAATCAGATGAAGATCAAGGATTTATTGGTTCTTATAGGCATTATCGGTATTGTATTAATGATGATTGTACCGGTTCCAATCCCTTTGTTGGATTTTTTATTAATTATTAATATATCGATTGCTTTAATGATTATTTTGGTTGCTATGAATACAAAAGAAGCTCTTCAGTTCTCAATCTTCCCTTCTTTACTCCTGATTACGACTTTGTTTCGGTTGGCGTTAAACGTCTCGACTACGCGGAACATTTTGTCGCATGCAGAAGCAGGCGACGTGGTCAGAACTTTTGGTTCTTTCGTTGCTCAAGGCAATATCGTCGTGGGATTCGTCGTGTTTCTCATCCTTGTCTTGGTACAATTCATCGTAATTACCAAAGGTTCTGAGCGCGTTGCCGAGGTTGCAGCGAGATTTACACTCGATGCGATGCCGGGAAAACAAATGAGTATTGACGCAGATTTGAATGCAGGTTTAATCAACGAAGTCCAGGCTCGTGAACGTAGACAAAAGATTGAACGAGAAGCGGATTTCTACGGAGCAATGGATGGTGCAAGTAAGTTTGTTAAAGGGGATGCCATTGCCGGCATCATCATCCTTGTCATTAATTTGATTGGTGGCTTTATTATTGGGATGACGATGAAAGGGATGTCTTTTTCTCAGGCACTTGAAACATTCTCAATCCTAACCATTGGTGATGGACTCGTCAGCCAAATTCCTGCCCTGTTGATTTCAACTGCAGCAGGTATTATCGTAACACGGGCATCATCAGAAGGAAATTTAGGTCACGATATCACCAAACAGTTAACTGCACAACCAAAGCTTCTTTATATTGTTGCTGGTACTCTTATGGTGCTTGGCTTATTCACACCAATTCATTGGTACACTACGTTTCCGATTGCCGGATTGTTAATTTTCGCAGCTTTTAAAATGCAAAAGAATTTGGAGCGCGAAGCGATCAAAGAAGAACAATTGGTGGAAGAGCAGCAAATTGAGGAAGTGCGGAGTCCTGAAAGTGTCATTTCCTTGTTACAAGTCGATCCCATTGAGTTTGAATTTGGTTATGGTTTAATACCTCTTGCAGATACTCAACAAGGCGGGGATTTACTAGATCGTATTATCTTGATTCGCCGACAATGTGCGCTTGAGCTTGGGGTTGTCGTACCCGTTATTCGTATCCGCGATAATATTCAACTACGGCCGAATGAGTATATCATCAAAATAAAAGGCAATACGGTTGCACGTGGCGAACTACTTCTTAATCACTACCTAGCCATGAGTCCTGGTATTGATGATGATTCAATAGCAGGTATAGAAACGACTGAGCCTGCCTTCGGATTGCCTGCTATATGGATAGATGAAGTGACCAAAGAAAGAGCGGAGCTATCTGGCTACACAGTCGTTGATCCTCCTTCCGTAGTGGCTACACATTTAACCGAAATTATTAAGAAACATACACATGAACTTCTAGGTCGTCAAGAAACAAAAGCTCTAATCGAGAATGTTCGCGAGTCTTATCCAGCACTTGTTGACGATCTTATTCCTTCCGTGTTGTCGGTAGGGGACGTTCAGAAGGTATTGGCAAAGTTACTTCGTGAGAAAATTTCTGTACGTGATTTGGTAACGATTTTGGAAACTCTTGCTGATTATGGTTCTTATACAAAGGATCCTGAAATACTGACTGAATATGTTAGACAATCATTATCGAGACAAATCACTCAACAGTTTACTTCTTTAGGAGATTCCTTAAAAGTCATCACGGTTGGTCCTTCTGTGGAAAAGAAAATTGCCGATTCTGTTCAGCAATCAGATCAAGGGAGCTACTTAGCACTTGACCCATCCTCTTCACAAATTATTTATCATCGCGTCAGTGAGCAAGTTTCTAAATTGATTCAATCCGGACAACAGCCTGTTATTTTAACTTCACCAACGATTCGGATGTATTTAAGACAATTGCTTGAGAGAACTTTGCAAGATATACCTGTATTATCCTACAGCGAATTAGAGCCTAGCGTTGAAATTCAGAGTATGGGGGTAGTCAATTTATGAGAGTAAAAAGATACGTTGTCGATTCCATGCCGGACGCTTTGCAAAAAATTCGAACGGATTTAGGCAAGGATGCGGTAATCCTCAATACAAAGGAAATTCGCACGGGTGGTTTTCTTGGTCTATTCGGTAAGAAAAAGATTGAAGTTATCGCTGCAATTGATGGAGCAAGCACGAATTCAGGAGGGGCTGCTCAGCGTTTTGCACCTCAACCACAGCCTCAACAGCAGAAGGTCATGAGTCAAGATCAACCTGCAAGAGCTCAATCGCATCTATCTGATTTTCCTGATGTCCCAGATGTAATCGCTCCTGTTTCAGCCAAAAAAGAACCAGTTACCGTTAGTGCAGGCGTTGAGATACAACAGCGTAATGCTTCACAGCAGTCTTACTCACCGGTTTCGATAAATGCACCTAATAGAGCCATTCTCAAAGATGAGCACCTCATGGAGGAGCTCAAACAAATGAAGGAAATGATGAGAAAGCTTACTCATGCAACCGAGGAGTCAAATCTCCCTGAACCTTTACAGAAGATTGAACAACGATTATTTGACCAAGAAGTAGATCCTACGTTAATTCGTCAAATTGTGGATGAAGTAGTGGCAGATTTTCACCTTGCAGATGAGCCTTTAACGGATGAGTCAGCTCTTCAAGTTGTGCGATCCAAGCTGGGGCAGGTGCTTCAGTCCAATCGCAGTAAACAAATTTCACCGCAAACACGCGTGGTACATTTCGTAGGTCCAACAGGAGTTGGAAAGACGACAACCATAGCAAAGTTAGCAGCGGAACAAGTGTTGAAGTATCAACGTAAGGTTGGTTTTATTACTTCAGACACATATCGAATTGCGGCAATAGAGCAGTTAAAAACATATGGAACAATCTTGAATGTCCCCCTTGAAGTTGTTTTCTCACCACAGGATTTAGCGAAAGCGTTTCATAATCTAGAAGAATGTGACGTTATTTTCATGGATACAGCTGGACGCAATTTCCGAAATGAAATGTATGTTTCGGAGCTTAACTCTTTGCTTAAGACACAAGGAAATAGTGAGACCATTCTGGTTCTGAGCTTAACAACAAAGTATCGGGACATGAGAGCGATCACGAACAATTTTAATAAATTTAAGCTAGACAAAGTATTATTCACCAAGATGGATGAAACAGACTCCTACGGTGCTATTGTAAATATTGTTCACGAGTTCTCATTACAGCTTTCGTATGTTACGAACGGTCAAAATGTACCCGATGATATTACGGAAATGAATGAGTGGCAAATCATCGATTTGTTATTGGAGGAACCTAGAGCATGAAGGATCAAGCAGAAGGGTTGCGGAACCTGGTACAGATGCAGAATGACAAAGGCACAAAAGCAACCAGGATTATTACCGTGACTAGTGGAAAGGGAGGCGTTGGTAAATCAAATTTCACGCTTAACTTTGCTTTAACGCTTCAGTCCCAAGGTTATAAGGTTCTAGTCTTTGATGCAGATATTGGGCTTGCCAACATTGATGTGCTGATGGGGATTTCCTCCAAATACAATTTGTATCACTTGTTGAAAAAGGAAAAAACGATCTGGGAAATTATCCAGAAAGGTTACAATGATTTAGATTTTATAGCAGGTGGATCTGGCTTTAACGATTTACTTCGCTTAACCGATGAAGAACTGAACTACTTTGCCGAGCAAGTCATGCAGCTCAACGGGTATGTTGATTTTATCATTTTTGACACAGGAGCCGGATTGTCCAAAGAAACGTTGAAATTTATTCTTGCCGCCGAAGAAGCGTTTGTTGTCACAACGCCTGAGCCTACTTCTATAACTGATGCTTATGCCATTATAAAAATGGTTAACTCAATGGGACATGACGTTTCGTTTAAACTAGTTATCAACCGAGTAACCGATGCAAAGGAAGGCAAGCACACGGCTGATAAAATTTCTTTAGTAGCTAAACAATTTCTGGATATCCAAATCCCTACATTAGGATTCGTTGACGATGATGCGGCTGTATCTAAGGCGGTTAAAAAACAGATACCTTTTACTGTTGCTTTTCCGAATTCGGCTGCCTCACGAAGTCTTCAATTATTAGTCGCTAATTATATGAATGGTTATCAAGTAATCGACACACCAACATCCGGTGTCAAGGGCTTTTTAAATAAAATGATGAAACTTTTGAAATAGGATTTTCGCAAATCGTGTCGAATATGCTCATAAGGGGGAGGGAAGCAGCTTGGCACCATATAACATTCTTGTCGTAGACGACTCCGTCTTTATGCGAAAAATTATAAGCGATTTGATTTCAGATAATCCTCAGTACAAAGTAATAGGAACAGCAAAAAATGGTCAAGAAGCTATTGAACAAGTGAAGCTTTTATGCCCCGATGCCGTTACGATGGATGTGGAAATGCCAATAATGAATGGTTTGGATGCTTTACAACGAATCATGGCAGAACAACCAACTCCCGTCATTATGTTAAGTTCCTTAACCCAGGAGGGTGCTTCTGAAACGATTAAAGCACTCGAGTGGGGAGCTGTCGACTTTATTCGAAAGCCTTCAGGCTCCATATCCCTTGACCTGTATAAAGTTAAACAACTTCTTCATGAGAAGCTGCATATGGCAGTTCGAACGAAGTTAAGGCCGGTACAGCAAGAGCCTGTGTCTCCGCGGGTTACTCAACCGTTAATATCCAAAAGTAATGCCAGTTTGATGAAAGCACCCGATATTAAACTTGCTGCAAAGCCCGGTTCAACGCATTTCGATCATCTTGTAGCCATAGGTACTTCAACAGGAGGACCTCGTGCCTTACATCAGGTGATCTCTCATATTCCAGCAGGTTTTCCTGCACCGATCTTAATTGTTCAACATATGCCACCTAATTTCACCAAATCATTAGCCCAACGCCTGAATGACATTTCTCAGATACAGGTAGTCGAGGCTGCGGAAGGGGATGTGCTCCAAACGGCAACAGCTTATGTAGCACCGGGAGGATGGCATATGGTCATCTACAAAGATACGGACAAAACGTACAAAATTCGATTAACCAAAGAAGAACCTCGTTCTGGCCACCGCCCCTCGGTGGATGTCATGTTTGAGTCATTGCTTGGTATGAGTGAGTTGAAGCGGCACATCGTTCTGATGACCGGCATGGGTAGCGATGGAGCCAAAGGCATGCTCTCATTAAAGCAATCCGGCGTATCAACAACCATTGCCGAGTGCGAAGAAACTTGTATCGTATACGGGATGCCTAGAGCTGCTGTAGAGATCCAAGCTGCTATGTATGTTTTGCCACAGCAGGATATTGCAATTCGATTAGCACAATGCGTACTTAATTAAATGAATTTTTGCATGCAGTACATAATGATTCTATTGGAGGTGTATGGTTTTGGAACTTAGTCAATATTTATCCATGTTTATCGATGAATCGAAAGAGCATTTGCAATCTTTGAATGAGAACTTACTTAATTTAGAAAGCAATCCTCAGGATATTAGTATTGTTCATAACATTTTCCGCTCTGCTCATACGTTGAAAGGGATGTCTGCAACAATGGGCTTCGAGGATATCGCCGCCCTAACACACGAGATGGAAAATGTGTTGGACTTAGTACGTAACAGTAAAATTGATATGAACCCATTCATTTTTGACTGCATTTTCAAAAGTCTTGATTCATTGGAATCTATGGTCGAAGATATTATTCAAGGTGGTACAGGGAAAGCGGATGTTTCACCTATCGTCGTTGCTCTTCGTTCCATTGTGACAGGTGACTATAAAACCGCACAAGCTCCAGCAGTGACAGCTGCGAAGGAACCAGCTAAAGGAATCGAAGTTGATGAGTTTCAACTCTCTATTCTTCAACAGTCGATTGACTCGGGATTCCTTGTATTCTATATCGAAGTAAGTGTTAATGAGAATTGCGTACTTAAGGCAGCAAGGGCATATATGGTGTTCGATGCACTCGAGGGAATGGGCGAAATCGTAAAAGCGACGCCATCCGTACAAGAAATCGAACAAGAGAAATTTGATCGTTCCTTCTCTCTTTATTTTATTTCTAAGGTTGATCAAGCAACGTTAGAGAAAGAGATTTTGAATGTTTCCGAAATCCAATCAGCCGTCATTATCACAGTTGATTCAGAATCGCTTGCCGAATTATCCCGTCCAAGAACTGAAGTTGAGGCGGCAAGACAAGAAATTGCTGCAGCGGTTGCAGAAGCAATCGCACCTGCTGTATCAGTCGAAAATATACATAATGCTGAGGCAGTTACAGCTGCAGTTAAACCAGCGGCGGGTGGGGCTCCTGTTGCAAGTCGTACAATACGTGTTGATATTGAACGCTTAGATGCACTGATGAATCTGTTCAGCGAATTATTAATTGACCGAGTACGTTTAGAACAACTTGCTAGTGAGGTTAAACGTAATGATCTGACTGAAACAGTTGAACATATGTCTAGAGTAAGCAGTGATTTGCAAAATATAGTATTGAAGCTCCGCATGGTTCCTGTGGATTCTGTATTCAATCGCTTCCCACGGATGATAAGGGACTTGGCTAAATCGCTAGATAAGAAAGTAGATTTGGTCATTACAGGTGCAGAAACAGAATTAGATCGGACCGTTATTGATGAAATTGGTGACCCACTTGTACATTTACTGCGTAATGCTGTCGATCATGGTATTGAGTCTATCAGTGATCGATTGGCTGCTGGCAAAAGTGAGCAAGGTACCATTCAGCTGCGTGCTTTCCATAGTGGGAATCATGTGTTTATAGAAATTGAAGAAGATGGCAGAGGGATTTATAGAGAAAAGGTATTGAAGACTGCACTCAAGAATGGTCTTGTAACAGCAGAACAAGCAGCGAAGTTAAGTGATTTGGAAGTATACAACTTATTGTTCGCATCTGGATTTAGTACGGCCGAGAAAATTTCTGATATTTCTGGACGTGGCGTTGGTCTTGACGTTGTGAAGACGAAGATTCAGATGTTGGGTGGACATGTTCAAGTTGATTCCAAACCAGGTTTTGGAAGTAAGTTCTCAGTCCAATTACCACTGACGTTATCCATTATTTCTGCCATGCTTGTGCGTCTGGGCAGTGAAAAATATGCGATACCGTTATCGTCCATTGTTGAAACTTCTGCTATTCAGAAGAATCAGATTCGTAACATTCATGGTAACAAAATGGTGGAGTATCGTAATAATGTTATTCCTCTTGTATCGCTCAGTACATTATTTAATGTGCCTGATTTCAATGAGGATCTTGAGGAAGAGACCGAAATTGTTGTTGTACGCAAAGGTGACAAACAAGTTGCCTTGATGGTAGACGAATTTATTGGTCAGCAAGAAATCGTTCTCAAAACCTTAGGTAAATATTTATCCGGACTATTCGCAATATCCGGTGCAACGATTCTAGGGGATGGACAAGTCGCATTGATCATTGATCCGAATGCATTGATTAAATAATTACATACTTTTAAGGAGGGTTTCACAATGGGAGAAGAGAAAAAGGTAATCGTCTTCGCACTTGGAACGGAAGAGTACGGCGTGGAAGTTGAGAAAGTTAGAACGATCGAAAGAATGCAGCCAATGACGCGCGTACCTAAAGCGCCAGCATTCATTAAAGGCGTTATTAATCTTCGCGGTGTTGTTATTCCTATTATTGACCTTCGCTCAAGATTCGGACTTGAAGAGCAAATTAATTCAGATGCTACTCGTATTATCATCGTATCTGCAGGTGACTTTGAAGTGGGTCTCATTGTAGACTCTGCGAATGACGTTATTGATTTGGACACGGATAATATTGATAATCCTCCAGAAATTGTAGGCGGAATCAAAGCCAAGTATCTGGATGGTATCGCACGCGTTGGTGAACAAAGATTGCTTGTTTTGTTGAATTTAGAGCAAGTCTTGGATCGCAATGAAATTCAACAGTTAGAAAGATTAGAGGAATAGCTTGTGGATGTATTTAGTCGTTTAGAGGATTTTCAAATGGACGTTCTCAAAGAAGTAGGTAACATAGGTGCGGGGCATGCTGCTACCGCCCTATCTACTTTGCTGGATAAGCCGATTGATATGCTCGTTCCAAAGGTAAGAATGCTTCCTTTCGAAGAAATCTGCGAAAGTGTTGGCGGAGCAGAGACTGTTGTTCTTGCTATCTTCTTGCGTGTGGATGGAGACGCGCCTGGAAATATGTTTTTTATCCTTGATTTAGATGCCGCCAAAAATATGCTAAGGGATTTGATTGGGTTACATATCGAAGATCATGAAGAGTATTCAGAACTGGAATTATCTGCTTTGAATGAGATCGGGAATATTCTAGCCGGTTCTTATTTATCCTCTCTTGCTGATTTTACGAATTTGAATATGCAGCCTACTGTCCCTGCGTTAGCAATTGACATGGCCGGTGCCATTTTAAGCTATGGATTATTGCAATTTGGTCAAATGGGAGATCAAGCACTTCTCATTGATACCAAATTTATGGAAGGGGAAAATGAAGTACAAGGACATTTCTTCTTAATTCCTGATCCGGAATCGTTTGGCAAAATATTTTCGGCATTAGGGGTAGAGTCTCCATGACGTTAGATAATTTAATTAAAGTAGGAATGGCTGACCTGAATGTTGCTCACCAGACAGGTGTATTGAAGACAACAGGGCTGGGTTCGTGTGTGGGTGTCACTTTATATGATAGCCGCGTAAAAGTGGCAGGTATGGCTCATGTGATGCTGCCTTCTTCCGAGATAGCTCGTGAAGGCTCGCTGAATATTGCTAAATACGCGGATACGGCTATTCCTGAGTTAATCTCCAGAATGGAAAAGCTCGGAGCTACTGTGAATAGGCTAGAAGCAAAGCTTGCCGGCGGTGCTCAAATGTTTGCATTTGCTGGAAATAATGATACGATGAGAATTGGTCCAAGAAATGTAGAATCTTGTAAAGAAATGTTGAATAAATACAAAATTCCAATTCATGCTGAGGATACCGGGGCTAATTACGGTCGAACGATAGAATTCCATAGTGAAACCGGCATCCTGGTTATTCGAAGTGTCCAATTAGGAGTAAAGGAAATTTGATGATGATTGGAACCATTCGAATTAATGTCATCGTAGCATCATTGGCTGCCTTATTTACATTTGCCTTATCGATCGGCAATAATTTATTTCTTTCTACTTGTCTTAAAAGTGCATACAGCTTTCTTATTTTATTCGTTCTGACATTTGGTTTTAGATGGGTGTTGGGTGTAATGATAGGAGCTGAACATGCTGCAGGCGGTGCATCTTATGTGAATCCCACGATAGAATCGTCCGTTGGTCAATCATTGGATTTGACTACACCAGATGAGGATGAGGAAACACGGGAGATGATGAAGGCTAACCTGGGCAGTAATAACTCTTTACTATCTAATGAAATGCAATTTTCACCACTGAATCCACCTAAGCTAGTCACCAAGAATAATTTGGACCCTGAACAACTGGCGGGTGCCTTAAGGCGAATGTCTGAAGACTAAGGATGGTGAAACGTAAATCATGATCGAACAAAAGCAATCACAACTAGTCAACATCGAGTTATGGAAGCAATGGAAGGAACAGGGCTGGGTTCCCGCTAAGCAGTCGCTTATCGAGAGTTACTTGCCCTTAGTCGATTATGTTTCCGGACGTATGGCAATAGGACTTCCCAAAAGTGTTTCGAGAGAAGATCTATCGAGCTTTGGTGTGATGGGCCTTATCGATGCCGTGGAGAAATTTGACTATTCACGCGGACTGCAATTCGAAACCTATGCTTCTTGGAGAATTCGTGGTTCTATTATTGATGGACTTCGGCAAGGGGATTGGGTACCACGCTCTGTAAGAGAAAAGGCCAAGAAGGTCGAAGATGCTTACCAGAAGCTAGAACAGCAGTATCTACGCTCAGTTACGGATGCTGAGATCAGCAACTATTTACAAATTAGTGAGCAAGATTTTCAGCAGATGCTTCAGGATATTTCGATTACAACCGTTTGTTCGATTGATGATCCCATCCGAGAGGAAGATTCGGAAACGCGTCTTTCATTACTTGTAGATGAAAAGGCCAAGAACCCAGAGTTTCAGGTTAATGAGTTTTATTTGAAGGAGTCTTTGGCAAAGGCTATTGAAAGATTAACGGATAAAGAGAGAACGGTTGTCTCATTATTCTATTTCGAAGAGCTCTCCTTAAGTGAAATTGCTGAGGTTATGTGCTTGTCTCCTTCTCGTATTTCACAATTACATTCGAAAGCAATACTTCGGCTTAAAGGCGTACTAGGTCGATTTAAGACGCAATTATTTCAAGATACATAACATACAATCAGAAGGTAATGAAAGGTGGTTTGTCTATGCTTGAGAGGAACATGCCTTTGGGTTTTTACATTAGTATTTCCATCTCGGATGACAAATTAACAGCTTATTTGTTAATTAACAATGCTGATGACGATTTTCAAGTAACAGCAGGACAATTGGAAGAGTTAGTTCAAACGAATCACATCGTTCACGGTTTAAATCGATCTTTACTTGCTCAAATAGCTGCAAATCCGAAACCTTTTTATCATCAAAAAGTTACAATTGCAACGGGAACGAAGGCAATAGAAGGCCAGAGCGGATATATTAAATTTATTTTTGATTTTGATGAGGATGAAAAAAAACCATTAGAGCTGGATGACGGCAGGGTGAATTATAAAGAAGTAGTATCTCTTCATAATGTTAGAAAAGGACAGCTTATCGGACAGCGGTTTCTGGCAACGGAAGGCACACCGGGAAGAGCAGTTACAGGTGAGACCCTTTTTACTAAAGCAGGGAAAGAAGCTAGATTTAAATTAGGCAAGAATGTGGTAACAGACGCTGAACAAATGGGGCTTTATTCTACAATTGATGGCATGGTGGTAAGAACAGATCGTGACAAAATTAATGTGTTTCCTATCTATGAAGTGAATGGAAATGTTGATTATAATATTGGGAATATTGATTTTATCGGTACTGTGGTTATTCGAGGTAATGTTCTTCCTGGTTTTAAAATCCGTGCTGCTGGGGATATTCGTGTCACTGGAGGCGTGGAGGCCGCAGAACTTGAAGCCGAAGGTTCTATTGACATTAGTGCAGGCATTGTTGGGCAGAATAAGGCACATATCAAAGCTGGTAAGAATGTAAAAAGTTCCTTCATTCAGGATGCTATTGTTGAAGTAGCAGGAGAATTAACGGTTTCTCAGAGTATTATGCATTCAACGATTAGAGCAGGCAAGGCCGTAAATTGTAATGGTTCCAAAGGACTCATAGTTGGAGGTACCATACAAGCCGGGGAGCGTGTTACTGCGAGGACGATAGGGAATTCGATGTCAACGGCTACAGCTGTTGAAGTTGGCGTTCTTCCAGAGCTTCGTAATGAAATGATTGATTTACGCAACCAACTAAAAGTTTTCATGGAAAATATGGATAAAACGGATAAAGCGCTTACGTTATTAAATCAATTAGCAGCAGCAGGTCAATTAGGTCCGGATAAAGTGGCCATGCGAATCAAGTTGACACATACGAAAAAGCAAGCTTTAGAAGAGCAAAATACCATCAAAGAACGTATTCTTGAGATCGAGAAATCGTTAGAAGACTCCGACAAAGCGAAAGTAGAAGTATTGTCTACTATTTATGGGGGAACTAAGATTGTCATTGGCCGGTATACGAAATATATCAAAGATCCAACAAGCCGTATGACGTTCCGTTTAAGTGAAGGCGATATTTCCATGAGTGCGTATGTGTGAGTGAAGGAGAGGGTAAGCGATGAGTTTTAAAGCCATCGATTTACAGTTCGCTGTACACAAAAACGATGAAGCTGGCATCCGTCAAAATCAGCTTATGCAAAAACCGCGGCAGGACGAAACGATCTTGGAGAATCAAGCTGCACAAACAACGGAGAAGGATCGCCATCGTAGCGCCAAGCTTGAAGAGAGCGTTCGTACAGATATCAAGGATCATGGCGACCAGCGTCAGCAGTCTAATAAGGGTAAAGCCAAGAACAAAGGTAAGACAGTTTCCGCTTCCCCTGAAGGCAGTCATCAGCTAGATCATCCGTATAAAGGGCATCATATTGATTTATCCTTATAACTAATTATCTCACATATAGAAAAAGGTGAACCCAATGGCTATGCAGCCGTGGATGTATGTCGTACTTCTAGGTCTTGTCTTGATTGTCTACGCACGTTTCCTACCTAAGGAACAAGCGGCAGCGTCCATTAAGACGAACGTAGTCCAAGAGATCGAGGAAACCATCGAGCATTTCGCTGCTGAGATGGATGAACAAAATCAAACGCTGCTCAATCTGTTCTCCAAAACGAAACAAGATTACGAGATAGAGCTTGCTAAGCTTGCAGGCAGACTGGAATCATTGGAAAAGCAAAAACATGAACTGTCGAAGGAATTAACGAAAGTGCATGTCAATCATCAAATAAATCAAAGAACAAATGCGGCAACTGACGTGTTTTCTGATGATCAGCATGCTATTATCTCGGGAATACCTAGTGCTAATCCAGCCCATTCTGTTCAAGTCGCTTCTTCTGAACTTGTTGCGTCTGCTAAAGAATCGGAAGTAGAAGAACCCATCTACACTGGATTGGGCATGAAAAGCAGATACAGTGAGCTATTTTCACTGTATGATCAAGGAAAAGGCGTCGAAGCCATTGCTAAGAAGCTAGGCATGAATAAAGGCGAGGTCAGTCTAATCCTTCAATTATCCAGACAGGAGGAAAGGGCCCGTGTTTAAAAATAGGTCGTACGTTTTTGGAATAGGGACTGGAATTATCGTAGGAGCCTTACTTCTGCAAATAATGTCTGTGCGAGCTAGTGCACCTGGTCAAACGGGCCTTGCATTGGATGAAATGGATCCTCAGAAGTTAAAGGTCGAAGCTGCGAAGTACTACCAAGTATTCGATAAGAATACAAAAGTATTTACGCAAAATGAGTTCGATGCAGCCGTATTGAAAAAGGTCAAAGAGGAAACAGACAAATTGGCGGCAGCTAAACCTCAGGATCAGCCCAAAGCAAATACACCTGAAGTTACACCGAAAATAGTTATTTATGTACAGCCAAATCTTGATGCAACTGCTGTCAGTGAACTTCTCGTGAAATCTGGCATTATTACCGATCGTAAAGCTTTTGTTACGGAGCTTGAAAAGCAAGGTGGTAACACTAAAATCCAAATCGGTTACCATGTTTTTGAAGGTGTTACGGATATTCCCAAAGTCGTGACCAATTTAATTACAGTTCAATAGATAGTCCGACAAATGGATCTTTATTATGAGGTCTGTTTTTGTTGTTTCTGTACATATACATGCCATTTGTAGGGCAAAATGAGGATCATGACAAAAAGTTGCATAGGTATTTCAGTTGTGGTATATTTATTCACGGTGTTAAAAACTCACGCCCGTCAATTTGCATAATGGTGCTTACTTTGGTAAGTTTTATGCAAAGATGCGACAGGCGGCGGATACCAAATAAACCATTTTAGAGGAGGGATTGGGGATGGCAGTTATCTCCATGAAACAGCTTTTAGAAGCTGGCGTACATTTCGGTCACCAAACACGTCGTTGGAACCCGAAAATGGACAAATACATCTTTACAGAAAGAAACGGTATTTACATTATCGATCTACAAAAAACGGTTAAAAAAGTTGAAGAAGCTTACAACTTTGTTAAATCCGTTTCTGAAGATAATGGTACGATTCTTTTCGTAGGAACGAAAAAACAAGCACAAGATTCCGTTGCTGAAGAAGCAGAACGTTGCGGAATGTACTTCATCAACCAACGTTGGTTGGGTGGTACTCTAACAAACTTCCAAACGATTCAAAAGCGTATTGACCGTTTGAAAACTCTTGAAAGATGGGAAGAGGACGGTACTTTCGAAGTTCTTCCTAAGAAAGAAGTTATCATTCTCCGTAAAGAGAAAGATCGTCTTGAGAAATTCTTGGGCGGAATC
Source organism: Paenibacillus sp. V4I3 (assembly GCF_030817215.1). GTDB lineage: Bacteria > Bacillota > Bacilli > Paenibacillales > NBRC-103111 > Paenibacillus_E. The sequence continues at coordinate 5,407,247 of NZ_JAUSZA010000001.1, read as the reverse complement.
AAGAACATGAAGGGTCTGCCTAGCGCACTTTTCATTATCGACCCACGCAAAGAGCGTATTGCTGTTGCGGAAGCTCGCAAATTGGGTATCCCAATCGTTGGTATCGTTGATACAAACTGCGATCCGGACGAAATTGATTACGTGATTCCAGGTAACGATGATGCGATCCGTGCCGTTAAATTATTAACAGCAAAAATTGCTGATGCAGTTATCGAAGCACACCAAGGCGAGCAAACAACAGCTTAATCTATAGGAATGTGAAAAGGGTGGTTGGAAGGTGTAACAGCCTGTCACCACTCTTTTTTTAAAGAATCAATAGGTATTACATACCAATAACAACTATCGGGAGGTTTCTTTCAATGGCAGTTACAGCAGCACAAGTGAAAGAGTTACGTGAAAAAACAGGCGCAGGAATGTTGGATTGTAAGAAAGCGCTTGAAGAAGCAAACGGTGATATCACCAAAGCAGGCGAATTGCTTCGCGAGAAAGGTCTTTCTGCTGCAGCTAACAAAGCAGGACGTATTGCTACAGAAGGCGCAGTAGAATCTTACATTCACGCTGGAGGTAAAGTAGGCGTACTTGTTGAGATCAACTGTGAAACTGACTTCGTTGGTAAAACGGAGCAATTCCGTACTTTCTGCAGAGACATCGCTATGCATATCGCTGCGGCTAACCCGACTTATGTACGTCGCGAAGAAGTACCAACAGAAGCTTTGGAGAAAGAAAAAGAAATTCTTCGTAACCAAGCTTTGAATGAAGGTAAACCAGAGAAAATCATTGACAAAATGGTTGAAGGCCGGATCGGTAAATACTACGAAGAGTTCTGCTTGATGGAGCAACAATTCGTTAAAGACCCAGACAAAACAATCGACCAATTGTTGAATGAAAAAATCTCAGCAATCGGCGAGAACATTTCCATTCGTCGTTTCGTACGTTTCGGCCTTGGTGAAGGTCTTGAGAAAAAACAAGAGAACTTTGCGGAAGAAGTTATGTCCCAAGTTAAACTATAATAGGCATTTAAAAAAGATGGAACACTTGGTGTTCCTTCTTTTTTAGCCAATAAGAGATCTGTTTAAGCATTGAAACGGAGGTTATACAAGTTGGGTCAACCTTTTTATAAAAGAATAGTGCTAAAATTGAGCGGCGAAGCTTTGGCAGGACAGCAGGGTTATGGCATTGATTCGGAAGTTATTACTTCCATTGCCCAACAGGTGAAGGATGTTGTGGAATTAAATGTAGAAGTTGCTATCGTTGTGGGCGGTGGAAACATTTGGCGTGGTATTGCAGGTAGTGAGAAGGGTATGGATCGTGCGACAGCAGATTATATGGGTATGCTTGCAACCGTCATGAATTCATTGGCTCTGCAGGATGCACTAGAGAATCTTGATGTGCCTACAAGAGTTCAATCTTCCATTACTATGCAGCAAGTGGCTGAACCATACATCCGTAGAAGAGCAATGCGTCACCTTGAAAAGGGGAGAGTTGTTATTTTCGCGGCAGGTACTGGGAATCCATATTTCTCAACAGATACAACAGCGGCTTTAAGAGCAGCTGAAATTGAAGCAGAAGTTATTCTCATGGCCAAAAATAAAGTGGATGGCGTATATTCGGCAGATCCATTCAAAGATCCAACAGCGAAGAAATTCGAGACGTTAACCTATATGGAAGTTATCAGTAACAATCTTGGTGTCATGGACTCCACCGCATCTTCCCTTTGTATGGATAACAACATCCCGTTAGTGGTGTTTAATATCACAGAAAAAGGGAATATCAAACGAGTGGTCCTTGGCGAGAAAATTGGGACTACAGTTAAAGGGAGTGTCTAAACCATGCCACAATCAGTAAAAAAGAATGCAGAAGATCGGATGGATAAAGCAATTGGCGCCTTGAGAAGAGATTTAACTTCTCTTCGTGCAGGTCGTGCTACGCCATCTTTATTAGATCGCATCCAAGTGGAATATTACGGAGCGATGACGCCTGTGAATCAACTGGCAAATTTAACAACACCTGATTCACGTACATTACTTATTCAACCATGGGACAAAAGTTCGATGACATCGATTGAGAAAGCAATTATGAAGTCTGATTTAGGATTAACGCCATCTAACGACGGCTTGGTTATTCGAATTGTTATACCGGCTTTAACAGAAGAGCGTCGTAGCGATCTTGTGAAAATGACGAAGAAATTTGGCGAGGAAGCAAAAATTGCTATTCGTAACATCCGTCGTGATGCCAACGATGAGATCAAAAAGTTAGAAAAAGCGGGGATATCCGAAGACGAGTCCCGCAAACATCAAGAGGATATCCAAAAGTTCACTGATAAATTCGTGGCTGAAGTTGAGAAAGTTTTGGCTGCTAAAGAAAAAGAAATCATGGAAGTATAAGATAGATATGCCCCCGGGTATTCGCTGGGGGTTTTTCATCTTTCCCTAGTTGGGAGGAACAACTGTGCTCAAGCTAATTAAGAAATGGTTAGGAATCAATGTTAAATCTGTTTCTTCGGCTATACCGGCTATCGAATTGGATAAAGTGCCAGCACATGTCGCTATTATTATGGACGGGAACGGTCGTTGGGCTAAGCAAAGAGGCTTGCCTCGCGTAGCAGGGCATCATTCGGGCATGAAAAATGTGAAGAAAATTACGATGGCTGCAAATGAGATCGGTGTTAAGGTCCTTACGATGTACGCTTTTTCAACGGAAAATTGGAAAAGACCGAAGGAAGAAGTTGAATTTCTAATGAAACTTCCTCAAGAATTTTTTCCTTTAGAAATTGAAGAGCTGATCGAAAACAATGTTCGTATCCGAATGACGGGTTGGAAAGAAGGCTTACCTGATTACACACTCAAAGCGATTGAGGGAGCTATCGAACGGACGAAAGATAATACAGGACTCATTCTGAACTTTGCCTTAAATTATGGTGGGCGTAAAGAAATGATTGCTGGTGTTCAGGATATGATTCGTGATGTTCAGAATGGCAAACTACAAGTAGAAGATTTGGATGAGGCAAGTTTTTCTTCCTATATGTTAACTTCGGATTTACCAGATCCAGACTTGTTAATTCGAACAAGCGGTGAGCTCAGACTCAGTAATTTTCTTCTTTGGCAATTAGCGTATTCGGAGCTTTGGTTTACGGAGGCGTACTGGCCGGAATTCACGGAATCATTATTTATGCAAGCAATTGCAGAATATCAGCGCCGCGGGAGAAGATACGGAGGTATCTAATCACTTCGTATGTTTCCGGCGCGTGTTCATCTAGGGGGATTCAACTTGAAGCAAAGGATCGTCACGGGAGTCATTGCCGGGCTCGTTTTCATTACGTTATTAGTACTGGGTGGTTATTGGTATGCTGGGTTAATCGTATTACTGTCAATTATCGGCTACCGTGAATATTTGCAAATGAATGGCTACACGAAGTATAAATTTACAGCGGCTATTGGTTTAATTTCCTTGTTATACTTAACAGTGCCGTGGGAAACGTTTGGTGGATCATTTCCCGTTTCTTCGACAGCCATTATTTGGCTGACCATGTTTGTCTTGCTTTTCATTACAGTCGCTTCAAAAAATACGATCACAATAGATCAGGTTTCTGTTATTTTACTTGGTGTCATTTACATAGGTTTTGGATTTAATTATATGATTGCTGCACGCTTAATGGAGCATGGCTTATTTTGGTCAATAGTTGTGTTTGTATGTATTTGGGCTTCGGATTCAGGAGCTTATTTTGTCGGTTCGAAGCTGGGGAAACATCTTCTATGGCCTCAAATCAGTCCTAAGAAGTCAATTGAGGGAGCTGTAGGTGGCGTCGTTATTTCGATGATTGCAGCATTAGGATTCGCCTGGTATGCACCGGATTTACTTGGGCTTGGCAAGGCATTGGTGCTTGGTTTCGTAATAGCTGTTGTTGGACAAGTAGGAGACTTAATACAGTCGGCTTATAAGCGAGTAAAGGGTATTAAAGATACGGGAACTTTACTTCCCGGGCACGGTGGTGTACTCGATCGGATGGATAGTTGGCTTATCGTATTTCCATTTATTTATTGGCTTGGAATTCTTACTCACTAACAGTCATAGGCGAGGTGGAATATGATGAAACGGATTGCCATTCTGGGCTCAACAGGGTCTATTGGTACACAAACCTTAGATATTGCCCAGCATGCCCCAGATAAATTTCAGATTGAAGCATTATCTGGCGGTTATAATAGTCAATTATTGATTGAACAGGTTAAAAAGTTTCACCCAAAAGTTGTATCGGTCGCGACCAAGGAGCTGGCCGACGAAGTTTCCAAGAATGTTTCGTCATCGACCAAGGTGTTATATGGTGAAGAGGGATTAATGGAAGTTGCTGCATCAACAGATGCAGACTTGGTAGTAACAGCGTTGGTAGGGAGTCAGGGACTTAAGCCTACAATGGCAGCGATAGAAGCTGGCAAACACATTGGTCTTGCAAATAAGGAGACGTTAGTGAGTGCAGGCCATATTGTAAAGGATGCTATTCGTCGAAAAGGTGTGTCTTTGCTGCCTATTGATAGTGAACATTCGGCTATCTTTCAATGCTTGAATGGCGAGAATCGCTCGCAAATTGCGAAAATAACGCTTACTGCTTCTGGTGGTTCCTTTCGAGATCGATCACGTGAACAATTAGAGGGAGTAACGGTCGAACAAGCTCTCCAACATCCGAATTGGTCGATGGGAGCTAAGATTACGATAGATTCAGCGACGATGGTCAATAAAGGTCTTGAGGTCATTGAGGCTCATTGGTTATTTGATCTTTCCTATGACCAAATAGATGTCCTCATACATCCTGAAAGTGTCATTCATTCCTTTGTAGAATTTGTTGACAATAGTGTTATTGCTCAGCTAGGTAATCCGGATATGCGAGTTCCTATCCAATACGCATTAACCTATCCAGACAGATATCCGACGCCAACCAATCGGCTAGATTTGGCTGCCATCGGAAAACTTCATTTCCGTGAGATGGATTACAATCGGTATCCGTGTATACGAATGGCCTTTGAGAGTGGCAAACAAGGAGGTACTTCACCTACTGTTTATAATGCAGCGAACGAAATCGCTGTTGCACGCTTCCTCAAAGGTGAGATTACGTTCTTGCAAATTGAACAGATTATTGAAGTTGTTTTGCAGAAACATGAATCACATTCAAACCCTCATCTAGATGTCATACATGAACAAGATATTTGGGCAAGAGCCTTTGCATCATCTATTGTATTTTAATTTCATGAGAGCTTAGGTCAGCGAGGTTGGCTCTGCTCTTTTTTTCAATCTATCACCTAGGCGCTCTATAAAGTAAAGTCTAATTCAAACTCCCAGCTCGTATACTGTGCTAAAAGGGCATAGCTTGTATTCAGCAGTTCAATAATGTTAATCTAAGAACATGCTGTCCATAAGTGGATGCTTAGAAGGCAGGTTTTCAAACGAAAACGTTATGGTTTTTGCAAACATAGGTAAGTTTTCTGAAGAAAACCCGAAGGAGGAAATACGACTTGTCAGCCATAGAAGTTGGATTGAAGGTTATTTTGTTGTTTTTCGTTCTCGTTACGATTCATGAATGGGGTCATTTTTACTTTGCGAAACGTGCAGGCATCTTAGTTCGAGAATTTGCAATCGGCTTTGGACCCAAAATTTTCTCATATAAAAAAGGGGAAACTCGCTATACCTTGCGCATTTTGCCAATTGGTGGATTCGTTCGCATGGCAGGGGAAGACCCGGAAATTGTCCAAGTGAACCCTGGACAAACGGTTGCCGTTAAGCTAAATAAACAAAATCAAGTGTTATCTCTTTATCTTGATCAATTAGATCGACGCTCGAATGTTATCATTGGTGTCGTGGAACAAATTGATTTAGATAGAGCGCTTCAAGTATCACTTGATGTTGACGGAGAAAGCGTTACTTATCCCATTGATCCACAAGCTATGATGGTGACCAAAGGGACAGAAACACAGATTGCTCCATATGATCGTCAGTTTGGTTCGAAAACGGTTGGCCAGAGAGCAATTGCTATTGTGATGGGTCCTGTGATGAACTTCATACTCGCGATTGTATTGTTCTTTATCGTTGTTATTATGTCGGGCGTATTTACGAACGTTAAGCTAGATTCTGTGCTTGCAGGTAAGGCAGGCGAGAAGTCGGGTCTTCATAAAGGGGATATTATCATGTCGATTGATAATCAGCCGATTGGTGATGACCGGGAGAAGCTTGTCACCTCGATTCAATCATCTGCAGGAAAGTCGATGACTTGGGTTGTGGATCGTGCAGGTAATCCAATTACACTTCAGGTTACACCTGAAATGGAAGCAGGGGCTGGTAAGCTCGGCGTTGTCATTTCAGGGGATCGTAGAAGCGCAACCTTTAGCGAAGTATTAACTGGCACCTACGAACAAGTCGTTGGAACAACGATTGGCATTGTGACTGGTTTACAGAAGCTTGTTATGCTGCAGTTTAAACTTGATGATCTTGGCGGACCTGTCCGGACTGCTCAAGTATCTGCTGAGTTTGCCAAAATGGGAATAACTTACTTAATCTCTTGGGCAGCTACATTAAGTTTATATCTAGGTATATTTAATCTCCTGCCTATTCCTGCTTTAGATGGAAGCCGACTTCTATTTATGGGTCTAGAGGCACTACGCGGGAAGCCAATTGATCCGAATCGAGAAAGTATGGTTCATTTTGTTGGTTTTGCACTGCTAATGCTGCTCATGGTGGCAGTTACTTACAATGATATTTTAAGATTAATTAAGGGATAGTCCTAATATTGTAGGAGGGTTTATGTCAAACGATAAACAGTTTGTTAAAGAGATTACACCACAGGGAGAGGATTTCTCCCGTTGGTACATAGATGTGATCAAGAAAGCTGATTTAATGAGCTATTCACCAGTGCGCGGTTGTATCGTGTTTAAACCGGATGGCTATGAAATATGGGAAAACATTCAACGTGAACTCGATAGTAAATTTAAAGAAACGGGTCATCGGAACGCCTATTTTCCTTTATTTATTCCAGAGAGTTTTTTCCAGAAGGAAAAAGAACACGTGGAAGGCTTTAATCCAGAGCTGCCTTGGGTCACTGAAGCAGGTGGAGAGAAGCTCGAAGAACGTCTAGCTATTCGTCCAACTTCGGAAACGATGATCGGTCACATGTATTCGGAATGGATCAACTCCTATCGCGATCTTCCCCTATTGATTAATCAATGGGCTAACGTAGTTCGTTGGGAGAAGCGAACATTGCCTTTCCTTCGAACTACAGAGTTCCTGTGGCAGGAAGGACATACGGCTCATGAAGATGAGCAGGATGCTCGCCGTGAGACGATGCAGATGCTGGATGTATACCGCCAATTTGCGGAAGATTTCTTAGCAATCCCTGTTATTGTTGGGCAGAAGACTCCTTCTGAGAAATTCGCGGGTGCTGTCGATACGTTCTCTATCGAGGCAATGATGAAAGATGGGAAAGCGGTGCAAGCTGGCACCTCTCACTATCTGGGTACGAATTTTGCAGTCGCTTTCGATATCAAGTTCTTGGACCGTGAAAATCAGCATCAATTTGCCCATACGACTTCATGGGGAGTTAGTACTCGACTCATCGGTGCACTTATCATGGTTCATGGTGATGATCGTGGGTTGGTTTTGCCTCCTAAAGTTGCCCCTACACAAGTCATCATGATTCCAATTGGTCCGCCAAAAACACGTGAACAAGTTATTGGACGAGTAGATGAATTGTATGCTGAGCTTAAGAAAGCTGGAGTTCGAGTTAAAGTGGATGACCGTGCAGACCAAAGCCCAGGTTGGAAATTTAATGAATACGAAATGCGCGGTGTACCGATCCGAGTTGAATTAGGACCTCGTGACATGGAAAATGGGCAAGTTGTTCTCGTTTCTCGAGTAAGCGGGGAGAAGAAAACCGTTCAGCAAACTGACTTCGTTCAGGAAGTTCAAAATTTACTTGCTGAGATTCATCAGCAGATGTATGATAAAGCGAAGCAGTTCCGTGACGAGCATTATATTGCAGTGGATTCCATTGATGAATTCAAAACATTCCTGGAGACGAAACGCGGTTTTGCTTTGGCCGGCTGGTGCGGGTCTATCGCTTGCGAAGCGCAAGTGAAGGAAGAGACGGGGGCAACAAGCCGTAACATTCCTTTCACACCTTCAGAAACGAAATCAACATGTCTGGTTTGCGGCGATGCTGCTAAACATACGGTCGTTTTTGGCCGAAGTTATTAATTACAATCAAGGGCAAATGGAAGCAACAATTCCATTGCCCTTCGTATTTTTATGGGGAGGCTGTTCATGAGTAATTTGGCTGATAAACGGAATCGCTTTGAGCTTTTGATGCAGCAAGCCGAGATTCCAGCCGATATCGTGCGGTCATTTTTTGCGGAAGGCTACATCGAGCAAGTAGAAATTAGTCGTAAAAATCGCGACTGGACCTTTTATTTGGTGAAAAATGAAATAGTGCCTCAGAATATTTACCGCTCTTTTTGCAAAATGATTCAAGAGAAGTTCGCTCAAATTGCGAAGATTCGTTTTATTTGGAAATATGAGCAAGTAGAACCCGCTGCTTTAGTGGAAGAATACTGGAGCCTATTTATGGAATGGCTGCAGCGAGAAGTAGCATCGATTAATGGTTGGATGTCGAAAGCAAGGTTCGAGGTACAAGGTCATACGCTAACACTCATAATGCTAGATCAGATTGGACTTGAACTTGCTAAAAAGAAAAATGTAGATATGTTTATACGGAACTTTTTTCATAACTTTTTTCAAACAGAATTAAACGTAAAGTATGCGATAAGTGATTCTAGCGAGATCGAAGCTGAGTACGAGAAATTTGCGAAGCAGCGCGAGCAAGGCGAGAAGACCATCACTCAAGAGATTATGATGTCCATTGACATGGAAGAAGAAGAATCCTCATTACCAGATACGGATCTCAAGCTTGTCATGGGCTACGATATCAAAGAGGTGCCGACGCCACTTAAGAACATTCAAGAAGAAGAGAAGAAAGTAACGGTTCAGGGTACCGTATTTGGACTAGACGTAAAGGAATTGAGAAATGGAAACACGTTATTTACATTTAACCTGACCGATTTTACAGATTCTTTGGCGATGAAAGTATTTGCGAAAACCAAAGATGATGTGAAAATTATGAGCCTTCTTGCAAATGGAACATGGATTAGAGCGAGAGGGAAGGTCGAGTACGATCGTTTCATGCAAATTCCTGAACTTGTCATGATTCCGAATGACCTGAATGAAGTTATGGCTCCCAGAGATCGGATGGACGATGCATCTGAGAAGCGTGTTGAGTTTCATCTTCACACAACCATGAGTACCATGGATGCTCTGACACCAATTGATCAATATGTGAAAATGGCAGCTAAATGGGGACATAAAGCCATCGCGGTTACCGATCATAGTAACATTCAATGTTTTCCTGATGCAGGAAAAGCCGCCAAAAAGCACGGGATTAAAGTGATTTATGGTGTGGAAGCAAATGTTGTGAATGACTCTGTTCCTATTGTGATGAATGGTAGAGATATGGATCTAAAGCAAGCAACATATGTGATATTCGACGTAGAGACAACGGGACTTTCTGTTACCAATAACCGAATTATTGAGCTTGCAGGTGTTAAAATGCAGGACGGTAAAGAAATTGAGCGGTTTGCAACGTTCATTAATCCCCACGAGAAAATTCCTTATAACATTCAACAATTAACAAACATTAACGATGATATGGTAAAAGATGCGCCTGATATCGAGGATGAGCTACCTAAGTTTATTGAGTTTGTTGGTGATTGTGTTCTCGTAGCCCATAATGCACGATTTGATATGGGTTTCCTTCAAGCGAATTTGAAACGTATGGGATTGCCAGAGGTTACGAACTCCGTACTTGATACCCTAGAGCTTGCAAGATTTTTATTCCCTTCAATGAAGAACCATCGATTGAATACCTTGTCGGATAAATTTAAAGTAGGCTTGGACAACCATCACCGCGCGATTGATGACTCTATTGCCTTAGGCTTTGTTTTATATCATTTAATTAACGAGGCTAATGATCGACAAATAACGAATCTTGCTAAATTGAATGATTATGTAGGAAAAGATTTGTCAAATCAACGTCCTTTCCATTGTTGTGTTTATGCACTTAATGCCGTTGGGAAGAAGAACTTATTCAAACTTATATCCTTATCCCATACAACCTATTTACAGCGCTCTGCAACAATTCCCAAAAGTGTTCTAGTAGAGCATAGAGAAGGTCTCCTTATCACCTCCGGCTGTGAAAAAGGGGAATTTTTTGAAGCCGTTCTGAATAAATCAATCGAAGAAGCCGAGCAAGTGGCCGAGTTCTATGACATTCTCGAGATTCAACCTGTGAGCTATAACATGCATCTGGTAGAAAAGGGTCTCGTGGGAAGTGTCGAAGATTTAGAAAATGCTGTACGACGTGTTTGTGAAATTGGTTATAAGACCGGCAAACCGGTTATTGCTACAGGGAATGCGCATTATCTGAATCCTCGTGAGAAAGTATGCAGAGATATTGCCATTAATGGAATTACCGGGTTTAGCCCACTTAAAGCTATGAAAAAACCGGATGCACATTTCCGTACGACCAAAGAAATGCTGGAAGAATTCAAGTTTCTTGGTGAAGAAAAGGCGATCGAGGTTGTTATTCGCAGTACGAATGATCTAGCGGATCGCTTTGAAGTCATTGAACTTTTCCCTGACAAGCTGTTTACACCCATCATTGAAGGTGCCGACGAAGAAATTCGTGCCACCTGTTACAATACAGCGAAGAAAATGTATGGGGATGAGCTTCCGGAAGTCATTATAGCCCGGCTTGAGAAAGAGCTTGTTCCGATTATTAAGTTCGGTTTCTCTGCTAACTATTTGATTTCCGAACGTCTTGTGAAAAAGTCGAATGCGGACGGTTATCTCGTAGGTTCAAGGGGTTCCGTTGGTTCTTCCGTCGTTGCGATGATGTTAGGCATTTCCGAGGTTAATCCGCTGCCTCCTCATTATATATGTTTATCTTGTCAGCATAGTGAGTGGTTCCTTGACGGGAGCGTTCCGAGTGGATTCGATCTTCCGAACAAAGTTTGCCCTAATTGCGGGGGTAATTTAAAAGGTGACGGTCACGACATTCCGTTTGAGACGTTTCTTGGCTTTAAAGGGGACAAGGTTCCCGATATCGATTTAAACTTCTCTGGCGTTTATCAACCGATTGCGCATAATTTTACGAAAGAAATTTTTGGTGAGAAGAATGTATTCCGCGCGGGGACCATCGGTACTGTCGCCGAGAAGACGGCATTCGGATTCGTCAAGAAGTATGAAGAAGAGCAAGGACAGAAATGGCGCGGTGCTGAGATTAGCCGATTAGCTGCGGGCTGTACAGGTGTGAAGAGAAGTACAGGTCAGCATCCCGGCGGTATTGTCGTTGTTCCGGATTATATGGAAGTTGATGATATCACACCCGTACAATACCCAGCTGATGATAAGAATTCCGAATGGAAAACGACCCATTTTGATTATCACGCCTTTGACGCCAATTTGCTGAAACTTGATATTCTCGGACACGACGACCCGACGATGATGCGGATGCTGCAAGATTTAACAGGTATTGATCCGACAACAATTCCAATGAATGATGCAAAAGCGATGAGTATATTCAACTCGACGGAAGCGATTGGGGTCAGACCGGATCAAATCCGCTCTCCAGTAGCCACTTATGGTGTACCGGAAATGGGAACCAAGTTCGTTCGTCAGATGCTTCAGGAAACGCAGCCAAGCTCCTTTGCCGACTTACTGCAAATATCCGGTTTGTCACATGGAACAGGTGTTTGGTTGGGGAACGCACAGGAGCTAATCAAAAAAGGGATATGTAACATTAAGACCGTTATTGGCTGTCGGGATGATATCATGCTTTTCTTGATTTATAAGGCGGGAATGGATGCAGGTCTTGCTTTCAAAATTACCGAGAGTGTTCGTAAAGGTAAGGGGCTTACAGATGAATGGAAAGATGAGATGAAACGCTGTAATGTGCCAGCCTGGTATATTGAATCTTGTGAACGGATTGAATATATGTTTCCAAAAGCGCATGCTGCTGCTTACGTTATCTCAGCTGTTCGTACAGCTTACTTTAAGGTTTATCATCCGATAGCCTACTATGCCACTTATTTTAGTGTTCGTGCGGCTGACTTTGATCTAGAGCTTCTGTGTCAGGGATATGATGCCATTCTTAAAAAGTTGATTGAGATTGAAGAAAAAGGCTTCCAGGCGCTGCCGAAAGAAAAAGCGATGGTTTCCATTTTGGAGATGTCACTCGAAATGACGTCCCGTGGCTTCAGTTTCAAACCGATTGATATCTATCGTTCGGATGCGACACGTTTTATTATCGATGGTACGTCACTTATCCCGCCATTTGCGGCAATGTCAGGTATCGGAGATAACGCAGCCAAAAATATTGCCGCTGCCAAAGAGGAAGGCGACTTCCTCTCCATCGAAGATTTCCAGAATCGGTCCAAAGCCTCAAAGACGGTCATTGAGATGCTCAGCTCGATGGGATGTTTCCGTGGACTGCCGGAATCGAATCAATTGTCCTTATTTTAAGCTACCGAAGTCAGTTTTTCTTTAGAAAAACTCAAAAGTTAATGCTTCCGAAGCAAGTTTTCTTAAGAAAACTTTAGGCTGTCAAGTGAAAATGATTAACAAGTTTGCTATTGTAATGCAAAGAATGGTTATGGTATAATTTTTATTGGCAATAATGAGGATATCATCTTGTGATTAAAGAGTGGGGAAACCCACTCTTTACATTTTGATATAGGGACTTTTCGGAATACGATAAGGGAAAGTCAATTTAGGAGGTACATTTATCTGTGGCTACACAAGCGCAAATCAAATCCGTCATTGAGGACATGCTGAAGGATTTCATTGAACAAAATGGATTTGAACTCGTGGATATTGAATATGTCAAAGAGGGCAGCAATTGGTTCCTTCGTGTCTATGCAGACAAGGAAGGCGGAATTGATATAGATGATTGCGGCCGCATCAGTGAATACTTAAGTGTTCAATTGGATGAAAAAGATCCCATTGCTGATGCCTATTTCTTGGAAGTTTCTTCACCTGGCGCGGAACGTCCGCTTAAGAAGACACAAGATTATTATAAGGCTGTGAATAGTCATGTATTTGTTACCACCTATGAACCTATAGACGGTTCCAAGGAATTTGAAGGTTTGCTGCTTTCCTTTGACGAGGAAGAACTCGTTATTGAAATTGGCAAAAAGAAAATAATTATCCCGTTCGCTAAAGTAGCAAGCGCTCGTCTAGCTATCGTTTTTTAGTGACCGTTACTTATTGAAAGGGGGGACTCAGTTCAAATGAACACGGATTTTATCGAAGCGCTGTCGGAAATTGAACGTGAGAAGGGTATCTCAAAGGAGTTACTTATCGATGCAATTGAAGCAGCGATGATTTCAAGTTATAAACGTAATTTCAACACCGCACAGAACGTGCGAGTTGATATCAATCGCCATACTGGCCTCATCAAGGTATATGCCCGTAAAACCGTAACTGAGGAAGTATTAGATCCAAGATTGGAAATTTCACTTCACGCTTCTCGTGAAATTAATCCGAATTACCAATTGGAAGATATCGTTGAAATTGAAGTGACTCCTCGTGATTTCGGACGTATTGCTGCTCAAACTGCCAAACAAGTGGTGACTCAGCGTATTCGTGAAGCCGAGCGTGGCTTAATTTATAATGCTTTTATCGACAAGGAAGAAGATATCGTTACAGGAATCCTTCAACGCCAAGATCAACGTAACATATATGTGGACTTGGGTAAAGTTGAGGCTGTGCTGCCTTTGACTGAATTGATGCCTACGGATAAGTTCAAACAGGGCGATCGGATTAAAGCTTATATCACGAAAGTGGAAAATACGACGAAAGGACCGCAAATCATTTTATCAAGAACACATCCAGGGCTGTTGAAGCGTCTTTTTGAACTGGAAGTTCCTGAAATCTTTGATGGTGTGGTCGAGATTCGTTCGGTTGCGCGTGAAGCCGGCTTCCGATCCAAAATTGCTGTTCACTCTCGCAACGCTGAAGTTGATCCAGTAGGATCCTGCGTAGGGCCTAAAGGGTTACGTGTTCAAACGATTGTAAGCGAACTGCGCGGCGAGAAAATAGACATCGTTCGTTGGATGGAAAGCGTGGAAGAATACGTAGCCAATGCGCTTAGCCCTTCCAAAGTGCTTGAAGTGCAAATTCATGAAAATGAAAAAATGGCGCGTGTCATTGTACCTGACTATCAGCTTTCTTTGGCTATTGGAATCAAAGGGCAAAATGCTCGTCTTGCTGCCAAATTGACAGGTTGGAAAATAGACATCAAAAGTGAAACACAAGCCGAACAAGAATATGGCAGAGTGAAAACTTATTCAGAAGAAATGCATCAAGATTCTGTGAGTGTCGATTAAGTTTTTGTTCGTAGCAAGGGGTGATCGGAATGAAGCAGAGAAAAATCCCTCTGAGAAAATGCGTGGCCTGCCAGGAAATGATGCCGAAGAGGGACTTGATCCGCATCGTCAAAACGCCTGAAGATGAAATTCTCATTGATCTCAAAGGGAAAAAGTCTGGGCGCGGTGCCTACCTGTGCGGTAAAGTTTCTTGTTTTAAATTGGCGAAGAAAAGTAAAGCCCTGGATAGAGCGCTGAAGCATGCCGTTGGTGCCGATATTTATGACCAATTGGAGCAAGATTTCATTCGTGTTGAAGATGAGTTCCTCTCTTCTAAAGAGGAGGAGTCTGAAGATGAATCCTAAATTTCTATCCCAATTGGGCTTGGCGATGCGGGCAGGGAAGCTAGTTACCGGTGATGAAGGTGTGTTTAAAGCGATTCGCTCGGGAGAAGCCAAACTTGTCATTATGGCGGAGGATGCATCTGCTAATACACGTAAGAAATTTCAAGATAAATGCCAATTCTATGGAATTAAACTCATGGAAATAGGTACGAAGTATGAATTGGGCCGCAGCATTGGGAAAGAAATGCGTGTCACCATAGGTGTATTGGACGGAGGCTTCGCGCAGATGCTGCAGAAGAGTCAAGATAATCCTGCGGAGGTGAAACATATTGACCAATAAACAAGACAATAAAGATAAGACTCGCGTTTACGAATACGCAAAGCAACTCAATATGAGCAGCAAAGAAATTATAACCATCCTCAAACGTCTGAATATTCCCGTTAACAATCATATGAGTGTAATGGAAAATGACGCAGTAAGCAGTGTAGAAAAGTTTTTTCGTGATATTAAAGCCAATGCGGCTGCCAAACGAGCAGCTACGGACGGAGGAAATGTGAGTTCATCTACGACGAATCAGAATCCTGCAACGCAGGCTCCAGCACAAGAGAATAAAGGTGCAGCAACACAGGCTTCGAAGCCAGTTGCTTCAGAACCAACGAACAGCACGACTACAAATGGTGCTGTAACAGCACCCCAAGGACAATCTACGCCTAATACGGCTAGTCGTCCAGCTCAGCCTGGGCGTGATCAACGCCCAAGTGGTCAAGGATCATCGCAAGGCGGGCAACGCCCAAACAGTCAAGGCCAAGGTGGACAACGTACAGGTTATCAAGGTTCCAATCCAGGCGGACAGCGTCCTAGCGGCCAAGGTTCCAGCCAAGGTGGACAACGTACGGGTTATCAAGGCTCCAATCCAGGTGGACAACGCCCTAGTGGTCAAGGTTCCAGCCAAGGTGGACAACGTACGGGTTATCAAGGTTCCAATCCAGGTGGCCAGCGTCCAAGTGGTTCAACTGGCGGCTACAATAGCCAACGTCCTAGTGGCGGTCAAGGCTACAGCCAAGGCCAAGGTCAAGGCCAAGGCGGAGCTCCACGCAGCAATAGTAACTATGCAGGGTCTCGTCCAAGTCAGGGGACTGGTGGACCGGGAGCTGGTGGTGGACAAAGCGCAAATAGCAGCCGTCCGCAAAATGCAGGCCCGAACCGTAGTGCTGGCCCAAACCGTCAGTCCAAACCGTTTGATAACCGTAACAATAATCAAAGCGGAAGACCTGTCATTCAAGAAGCAAAGCCGCAGTTCCACGTAGGAGCAACAGCAGCTGAATTGGATGATGCAGCAGCTAAAGCTGGTGTAATTACAACTAAGAAATCCAAACCAACTCCTAAGCGTTTTGATGATAACCGTTCCGGCGGCAATCGCGGACCTGGTGGACAAAACAGAGGAAATCAACGCGGTAACAATAGAGGCAGATACCAACAAGAAACCGTTAAGAAAGAAAAAATTGACAACACGCCTAAGAAAATCATCGTTCGTGGCAGTATGACCGTTGGTGAAACAGCGAAATTACTTCACAAAGATGCTTCTGAAGTTATTAAAAAGCTTTTGTTCTTGGGTACAATGGCAACAATCAACCAAGAGCTTGATTTGGAAGCCATTCAATTGATTGCATCCGAGTTTGGCGTTGAAGTTGAAATTAAGATTAAAGTCGAAGAAGATAATTTCGAGACTTTCGAAGAAATTGACGATGAGGCAGATCTGATTGAGCGTCCGCCAGTTGTTACGATTATGGGGCACGTCGATCATGGTAAAACGACTTTACTTGATGCTATTCGTAAAACAAGTGTAACCGAAGGCGAAGCAGGCGGT
The DNA here is from genome assembly GCF_030817215.1 of Paenibacillus sp. V4I3. GTDB lineage: Bacteria > Bacillota > Bacilli > Paenibacillales > NBRC-103111 > Paenibacillus_E. Next base: position 5,390,582 of record NZ_JAUSZA010000001.1, on the reverse strand, counting down.
ATTACGCAGCACATCGGTGCTTATCAAGTTGAAGTTAACCAAAAGAAAATCACTTTCTTGGATACGCCTGGTCACGAAGCTTTTACAACGATGCGTGCCCGCGGTGCACAAGTAACCGATATTACAATTATCGTTGTTGCTGCTGATGACGGCGTAATGCCGCAAACCGTTGAAGCAATTAACCATGCTAAGGCAGCAGGCGTTCCGATCATTGTTGCAGTTAACAAGATTGATAAAGAAGGCGCAAATCCAGATCAAATCAAACAAGCACTTACTGCTTATGAGTTGGTTCCGGAAGAGTGGGGCGGAGATACAATTTTCTGCGAAATTTCCGCAAAACAACGGATTGGACTTGAAAATCTGCTTGAGATGATTCTGCTTGTTGCGGAAGTTCAAGAGTATAAAGCTAATCCGAACAAACGTGCTAGAGCGACCGTAATCGAAGCCGAGTTGGATAAAGGTCGTGGTCCAGTTGCCAGAATCCTGATTCAACATGGTACATTAAAAGTCGGAGATAGCTTCGTAGCTGGCGTGTGCTTCGGCCGCGTAAGAGCGATGGTGAATGATAAAGGTAAACGTCTGAAAGAAGCGGGTCCTTCAACACCAGTTGAAATCACGGGTCTTACAGAAGTTCCACAAGCTGGGGATCCATTCCTTGCTTATGAAGATGAGCGTAAGGCAAGAGACATTGCAGATCGTCGTTCCATAGCACTTCGACAATCCGAAATGACGGCGAATTCCCGCGTCACGCTGGATGACCTCTTTAAACACATTAAAGACGGCGAAATCAAAGAGCTTAACGTAATCATCAAAGGTGACGTTCAAGGTTCTGTTGAAGCCCTGAAAAGCTCACTTGAGAAGATCGAAGTGGAAGGCGTTCGCGTTAAAATTCTTCACAACGGTGTTGGTGCTGTTACAGAATCTGATATTATTCTGGCTTCTGCATCAAATGCGATTATTATCGGTTTCAATGTTCGTCCTGAACCTGCTGCGAAAGCAACAGCAGATCAAGAGAAAGTTGATATCCGTCTGCATAACATTATCTACAACGTAATTGAAGAAATCGAGCAAGCTATGAAGGGCATGCTGGATCCTATCTTTAAAGAAGTTGTACTTGGTCAAGCAGAAGTACGTAATGTGTTCAAAATTACGGGTTCAGGTACAATTGCTGGATGTATGATTATCTCAGGCAAAATTGCTCGTAATGCACAAACTCGCTTGATCCGCAGTGGTATTGTCGTGCACGAAGGTAAAATAGACTCCCTGAAACGATTCAAGGATGACCAAAAAGAAGTGGCACAAGGTTACGAGTGTGGTATATCTCTTGAGCGTTATCATGATATTAAAGAGGGCGACATTATTGAAGCCTTCATCATGGAGTCCGTTGAGAGGTGATGACAAATGGCTAGAGTTCGTGTAGGTCGAGTTGGCGAACAAATCAAGAAAGAATTAAGCCAGATCGTTCAGTCCGAATTGAAAGATCCACGCATTGGTTTCTTAACCGTAACTGGTGTAGAAGTAACGAACGATTTATCCTTAGCTCGCGTTTTTCTTAGCGTAATGGGCACAGAAGAAGAGAAAGCTGCAACACTTAAGGCACTTTCTGTGGGTTCTGGATATATTCGTTCGGAATTAGGCAAACGAATTCGTTTACGTAAAATTCCAGAACTGCAATTTAAGTTCGATGCTTCTATTGATTATGGAAGTCATATCGATAACTTGTTGCACAAGCTTAATCAGGAAGGAAATTCAAGCGTATGAGAAGTGGAATGAACCATGCCACCGAGTACAGCCAGCAGCTGGCAGCAGCAGCTACGTTTATCGAGCAGCATGATGATTTCCTGGTGGTATCTCACATCCAACCGGATGGGGATGCCGCCAGTTCTACGTATGCCACCGGTTGGATTCTTAAACAACTGGGAAAATCCTTTACAATGATCAATGAGGGCGCTATGCCCTCTAAATTTTCCTATTTATGGGGAAATGATCAAGTCCTTGATTATGGCAAGGAAGTTCCAGAAAGACTTTACCAAACCATCATAAGTGTAGATTGTGCTGATTTCTCCAGAATGGGTAGGATCAGCACTCTTTTTGATGACCAGGCACAGCTGCTCAATGTTGATCATCATCCAACGAACGATAGATTTGGTTCGTGCCATTTGATTAAACATGATGCCGCTGCAACCGTTCAAATTTTGTATGATTTAGCTATACATATGAAACTTGTACCGAATTTGGAGTTTGGTGATTGCATTTACACGGGCTTGCTGACTGACACAGGTGGTTTTCGGTATTCGAATACCTCGCCTGAGGTTATGCAGATTGGTGCAACGCTGCTATCACTTGGTGTTCAGGGCTCTGTCATAGCTGAGCAAGTGCTGGAAAGAGTCACTTATTCGCAAATCGTACTTCTTCAGAAAGCTTTATCTACACTTTCATTTGCGAATGATCGTAAATTAGCATGGCTTGCTGTTTCTCTGGCAGATTTGGAGTTAACTGGTGCCTCAAGCGACGATCTGGATGGGCTTGTCAATTATCCGCGTAATGTGGAAGGCGTAGAAGTGGGCATGCTATTTAAAGAGAAAGCAGTCGGTGTCATTAAAGTAAGTCTCCGATCATCAGGACTTGTTGACGTTGCTGCGATTGCGCAATCACTTGGCGGTGGCGGCCATGTTCGTGCATCAGGCTGTACAATCCAAGGTACGCTTGAGGAAGCAGTAGCCAAAATGGTTCAGGAAGTAGGGAACGAACTCATATGACGTTAGAAGGCATTTTGCCTGTATGGAAACCAGCGGGCTTCACTTCTCATGATGTAGTAGCCAAAGTTAGAGGTATCCTTGGGATCAAACGCATCGGCCACACGGGAACGCTTGACCCGCAAGTAACTGGGGTTTTGCCATTATGTATAGGTAGGGCAACTCGAATGGTGGAGTACATTCAGGATCTGCCTAAGGAATATGAAGCTGTTCTTCGAATTGGTCTTTCTACCGATACGGAGGATATGACGGGTACGGTGTTGGAAGAAGTTTCACAGGTGACTTTAGATGAAATGAAGGTCCGTGAGGTTCTTCATTCTTTTGTCGGAGAAATTGAACAGGTTCCACCAATGTTCTCTGCGGTGAAGATTGATGGGAAACGACTCTATGAATTAGCTCGAGAAGGCAAGGAAGTAGAGCGGAAGTCACGTAAAGTGACGATTCATAAGCTAGACATTCTTCATATGGACCTACAACAAAAGCATCCAGAGATTCAATTTCGTGCTTCTTGCTCCAAAGGGACCTATATAAGAACCTTATGTGTGGATATAGGCAAAGCTCTCGGATATCCGGCGGTGATGAAAAGTCTAATACGTACATCGACGGGCAGTATTCGCCAAGAACAGTGCTTAACATTTGAACAGATTGAACAAATGAAGGTTCAAGGATTACTGCAGGCGCATATGATTCCTATGGATCAGGCGATTTCACATATCCCATTCATTGAACTATCTGCCGGGGAAGCTGTACATGCACTACAGGGGAAGAAAATTACTATGACTGCGAATCGGACGGCTCATGCAGAAGCTTCACAAACCATTTTCAGGGCTTATTCGCCTGATGAACGTTTTCTTGGTTTGTATGAATGGAACAGCGCTAGCCAAGTCCTGATCCCAGCCAAAGTTTTCCTCTAATTATAACGTCACGGGACAGGTTGACATGGGTAGGTGAAATGAACTTATGCGCATAATACCAATATCATATCCCATTAATATGGATGATTTGGACCTAATTGTAGGAGAGCAAGTGGTGGCAATTGGTGATTTCGATGGTGTACATTTGGGACATCAGGAAGTCATTGGACGAGCCCTACGCACGGCTAAGAATCTTGGGCTGAGGGCAGCCATCATGACCTTTCACCCACATCCTAGAGCAGTAATGGGTCAAGATAGATATACGGATCTAATAACTCCGATGAGTAAGAAAATGAAGATGTTTGAATCACTGGGTGTGAATCATACCTACATTGTTACCTTTGATGCCTCTTTAATGCGGTTATCCCCGGAACATTTCGTGGATCAAGTATTAGATCGACTTGGTGTTGAAAGTGTCATATGCGGTTTTGATTTTACGTTTGGTTTTCAAGGTAAAGGTACCCCGGATTCGCTCTGTGAGTTGAGTCATGGGAAATTTTCTGTAGAAGTGGTGAGACCCTTTCATATGGATGGCGAAAAAGTTAGCAGTACACTCATTCGTGAATCATTACAGCAAGGGGACATAGACACAGTTACCAGACTTCTTGGGCGTCCCTATAGTATAAGCGGCATCGTTGTGGATGGAGAAAAGCGGGGGAGAACACTTGGTTTTCCTACCGCTAATATTCAACTGGATGAGTCTTATGTCATCCCTACCAATGGTGTTTATGCGATTAAAGCTTCTGTTAAAGGGGAAACCTATAAAGGGGTTATGAATATTGGTGTAAAACCTACCTTCACAACTGGAGAATTGAAGCCCTCATTCGAAGCTCATTTATTTGATTTCTCCGAACAAATTTACGGCGAGCATATGAATGTTGAGCTCATAGCTTTCCTTCGACCAGAGCGGAAATTCTCATCCCTGGACGATTTGGTTACTCAAATTAAACTTGACGTCGAAACAGCCAAGAACAAATTATAACGTTTCAGTTGAAACAAGCATTTACTTCTACTGTGCGATTATGATATACTGAATAACGTTGCCAAAAGGATCTATACCTTCTGGCATGAACCTTAGCTTGGACATACGCTATCATCGGCGATTTCTAGGCTAGCGGGGATACAATAGAATTTAGGAGATGAACAATCATGGCATTAACTCAAGAGCGTAAAACACAACTGATTCAAACTCACAAGGTACATGATACCGATACGGGTTCACCTGAGGTACAAGTAGCAATCCTTACAGAAAACATTGTCAACCTGACAAATCATCTGCGGACTCACAAGAAAGATCATCATTCCCGCCGTGGTTTGCTCAAAATGGTTGGTCAACGCCGTAAGCTGCTAGCATACGTGAAGAACAAAGATGTGAGCCGTTACAGTGCTTTGATTGAAAAGCTTGGTTTGCGTCGATAAAACCGACAATGAGAAGCAACCTGTTGCTCCTTTGCTGGGCTTGATAAAGCTTTGGCGAAGAAAAGCAACGAGGTTGCTTTTTCTTGTATTTTTAAAACGGAAAAAGAAGGAAATACTAGACATTACGCAGAAATAGTGGATGACTCCAGCGCTAGGCAATTTTTTGAGTACATACGGAGCATAATATTAAAGGTTTCTGAACCTTACTTTCTGTGCATGTTTATCAAACACATATGAATTGAATAGAACAATTCCTTAGGAGGATGTTATGGAGAAAAGGGTACAAATGGAACTTGGCGGCAAACCGTTCATTCTTGAAACGGGTAGACTGGCCAAACAAGCCAATGCAGCTGTAACAGTTCGTTATGGTGATACGGTTGTGCTAAGTACAGTAACGGCTTCAAGCGGACCGAAAGATCTGGATTTCTTTCCGTTAACGGTTAATTATGAAGAAAGATTGTATTCCGTAGGTAAAATTCCTGGTGGTTTTATTAAACGTGAAGGACGTCCAAGTGAGAAAGCAATCCTAGCGAGCCGTTTAACGGATCGTCCGATTCGCCCACTTTTCCCTGAAGGCTTCCGTAATGACGTGCAAATCGTTTCTATCGTAATGAGCGTAGACCAAGAGTGTCCGCCAGAAATGGCAGCAATGATTGGTACTTCTGCTGCACTAGCAATCTCTGACGTTCCTTTCAATGGGCCTGTTGGTGGTGTGATTGTGGGACGAGTAGATGGGCAATTCGTTATTAACCCGACGGGTGAGACAGCAGAGAAAAGTGATCTTCACTTGACAGTTGCCGGCACCAAAGATGCGATCATGATGGTAGAAGCTGGTGCGAATGAAGTTTCAGAGGAAGTTGTACTCGAGGCTATCATGTTTGGACACGATGAAATCCGTAAGATTGTTGCGTTGATTGAAGAATTGGTTGAACAAGCGGGTAAACCGAAAATGGAGGTCAAACTTCATACGGTTGATGCCGAGGTAAATCGTGCAGTTCGTGAATTTGCTCAAGCTAGATTAGTTGATGCGATTAAAATTCCTGAGAAGCATGCTAGACAAGAAGCAATCGATGTTGTGAATGCCGAAGCCGTGGAACATTTTACAGCCTTGTATGCAGAGACTCCTGGCTTACTAGGTGATGTGAAGGAAACGCTTTATGATATCGTTAAAGAAGAAGTACGTCGTTTGATCACGCATGATAAAGTGAGACCGGATGGACGTAAACCAGAAGAAATTCGTCCAATTGATTGTGATATTGATCTGTTACCGCGTACTCACGGTTCAGGCTTGTTCACACGTGGACAAACACAAGCTCTGAGTATCTGTACATTAGGTGCTTTAGGCGATGTTCAAATATTGGATGGCTTGGATCTTACAGAAACGAAACGTTTCATGCATCATTACAATTTCCCTCCGTTTTCCGTTGGGGAAGCAAGACCGCTTCGTCCACCAGGTCGTCGTGAAATCGGACATGGTGCATTAGGTGAGAGAGCCCTTGAGCCAATCATCCCTAATGAAGTTGAATTCCCTTACACAATTCGTCTCGTATCTGAAGTATTGGAATCGAACGGTTCAACATCCCAAGCGAGTATTTGTGCAAGTACACTTGCTCTAATGGATGCTGGTGTTCCGATTAAAGCTCCGGTTGCTGGTATTGCAATGGGTCTGATCAAAGACGGAGATCATTTCTCCATTCTATCCGATATTCAGGGTATGGAAGATCACCTTGGCGATATGGACTTTAAAGTTGCGGGAACTGCTGAAGGTATTACAGCCCTGCAAATGGATATCAAAATCGATGGGATTGATCGCAGCATCCTACAGCAATCTTTGCAGCAAGCCAAAGAAGGCCGTCTGCACATTTTGGGTAAAATGGTATCTCGTATTTCTGAGCCTAAGAAGACCCTTTCCAAATACGCGCCTAAGATTCTTACGATGAACATCAACCCGGACAAAATCCGTGATGTCATTGGTGCAGGTGGTAAAATCATCAATAAAATTATTGAAGAAACCGGCGTTAAAATTGATATCGAACAAGATGGCCGTGTATTCATCGCTTCATCCAATCAAGAGATGAACGAAAAAGCACGTTCCATTATCGAAGGCATCGTACGCGAGGTTATCGTGGGTGAAACTTACCTGGGAACCGTAAAACGCGTTGAGAAATTCGGAGCATTCGTAGAAATTTTGCCTGGTAAAGAAGGTTTGGTTCATATTTCACAAATCTCCACAGAGCGTGTAGCGAAAGTGGAAGACGTAGTGAACATTGGCGATCAAATCACCGTCAAAGTAACCGAGATTGACCAACAAGGAAGAGTTAATCTTTCTCGCAAAGCGACATTAACTTCGCAAGTCCCAGCTCAAACCTAAGCCGCGTGACTTGTGAAGTCCCCTTTAAATAGTTTTGGATAAAGAGTCAGATCAATCTGTCTCTTTTTTGCTTTTCCGTCATACCAGGACATGCCTCGTTCTACTCTTGTCCTTTCCTGCATAAAATCAGGAAATATGGAAGGGGGAGATCTGTGTATGCTCCACAAAAAATGGCTTCTTCTTGGAAGTTTTTTTGCTATGGTTCTGCTTATATTGGATGCAATCCCTAGCGTAGGAACTTACATTCATGCAGTGAAAAATAATCAAAACACGTATCTAGCAGATTCCAATTGGAGGGATGAAGAAGCACTCCCTGTCTTTGCCTCTGCGACTTTAAATTCAACCGAACTAAAGAAGTCAAAGCATAGCATTTTACTAGAAACGATCATGAAAGAAGCTGAAAAACGAAAGATTGCCCCTATTAATGCCAAAATCGATCCCGTTTGGAAAGCTATACCCGGTTACAATGGATTGGAAGTCGATATTGAGGAGACGCTCAAGCTAGCAGAGCATCACTTAACGCCGAATAAAATTAATTATGTAATGAAAGAAGTGCAGCCTAGTATTCAATTGAACGATCTCGGTCCGAATCCAATTTATAAAGGGAATCCCAAGAAGCCAATGGTTTCTTTCATGATCAATGTTGCTTGGGGAAATGAGTATTTATCTAGTATGCTAGACACTCTCCGCAAGGAAAATGTACATGCGACTTTCTTTCTGGATGGCTCGTGGTTGAAGAAGAACGTAGAAATGGCCAAAAAGATCCAAAGCGAAGGGCATGAATTGTCTAATCACGCTTATTCGCACAAGGATATGAGAAGTATAACTCGCAGTAAAGCTGTTGAGGAAATTTCTAAAACAGAGGATTTGTTGAAACAGCAGATTGGTGTGAAGAACATACTGTTTGCGCCTCCGTCGGGTTATTTTAACCAAGAAACGATTCAAGTAGCATCGGAGTTCAACCTGCAAACGGTCCTTTGGACTTTCGATACGTTAGATTGGAAAAATCCAGGGGCTGAGCGAATCCTTCAGCGGTTATCGACAAGTGTCGAGCCTGGATCACTTATCTTGATGCATCCAACGACCTCATCCAAGGAAGCACTGCAAGGTATGATTCGTATCATTAAAAATAAAGGATTGACGATTGGTACCGTATCTGAGCTTTTATCCTCTAGACGTGTTGTTGAAGCGGGTCAAATCGCGAATTAATCGATGAATCAGCTGGAAAGTTGAGTCGTTGGCACATTTTTGTTAGACTGAGTAAGTATAATTGGGGAAAAGGACTTTAGGTGCTACAATTCGAGGAGGAACCTTGGTGATCAAATATCGCTTACATAATGGCTTGAGAGTCGTCATGGAACAAATTCCTACGTTTCGATCGGTAACGTTCGGGATTTGGGTGAAGACGGGCTCGCGTAATGAGTCTCAAGATAATAACGGCATTTCGCATTTTATTGAACACATGTTGTTCAAGGGGACAGAGCGCCATTCAGCCAAAGATATCGCGGAGATATTTGATGGAATCGGAGGAAATGTGAATGCATTCACCTCCAAAGAGTATACATGCTATTACGCGAAGGTTCTCGATGATCATTTGCCTCTTGCCATGGATATGCTTTCGGACATGTTTTTCCATTCTGCATTTGATGAGAGTGAGTTAGAAAAAGAGAAGAACGTCATTTATGAAGAAATCTCTATGTATGAAGATACACCGGACGATTTGGTTCATGATTTATTGGCCAAAGCTTCTTATGGCTCACATCCGCTAGGGTATACGATCCTCGGAACTCAGGACAATTTATCGAAAATGAAATCCGAAGATCTACGTAACTATATGAAGCAATACTATAATACGGAAAATACAGTTCTTAGTATTGCTGGCAATATTGATGATAGTGTGCGCGAGCTTATTGAGAAGCATTTCGGTGAATTCGCTCAAACGGGCGTGGAAACAAGTTATGATGCACCAGATTTCCTTGGAGAACTGATTTTCCATGCGAAAAAAACGGAGCAAAACCACATCTGTCTATCGCTTCCAGGTCTATCGCTCCAAGAAGAGAATCTATATCCGATGGTACTGCTGAATAATGCCATTGGCGGTGGAATGAGTTCTAGATTGTTCCAGGAAATTCGGGAGAAACGCGGGCTTGCTTATTCCGTTTATTCGTATCACTCCTCGCATATCGACAGCGGTATGTTCACGATTTATACAGGCACAGCACCGAAGCAGACGGAAGAAGTGCTCAAAGTGACTATGGAGCTGCTGCATGATATTGCGGTGAATGGAATGACAGATTCTGAGCTAAAGAAAGGAAAGGAGCAGCTGAAAGGCAGCTTGATTCTTAGTTTGGAGAGTACCAGCAGCCGTATGAACCGATTTGGAAAAAATGAGCTGATGACTGGTAAACATTACAGTCTCGACGAAATGATCGAGCGAATTGAAAGCGTTCAGATGGAGAACATTCGTCTATTGACGAAAACGCTATTCGGGGCACCTTTTTCTCTGTCAATGGTGGGAAATTCGGATGATGTAATTAACGGCTTCAGGAGGGATCAGCTTGTCTCTCTATAACTTTGATGTTCAAATTAAACGGGTATCCGGACAGGAAGATATTCTTCTGCCTCAGAAAATGTCCGCCGCTGCCAGCGGCTTCGATCTTCATGCTGCTGTGAGCGAGCCGGTAGTTCTAGGTCCGGGTGAGCGTCAACTTATCTCTACAGGCTTTGCACTTAGTATGCCACCTGAGCTTGAAGCTCAGATCCGACCACGGAGCGGGCTCGCCTACAAGCATGGCATCACAACACTGAATTCACCGGGTACGATTGATGCCGACTACCGCGGGGAAGTGAAAGTGCTGCTGATTAATCATGGGACGGAGCCGTTCACCATTCGGCGGAATGAGCGAATTGCACAGATGGTATTCCAGCTTGTACCACAGATCCAGCTCAATGAGGTTTCGGAATTAACGGAGACGGAGCGAGGATCAGGCGGTTTCGGTCATACAGGACGGTAATAAATCTACTGCACACGTAAGCATAAAATGCCTGAACCCCTTTCAATTGAAGGGGTTCTTTTTGTTTTCCAAGGAACTGAGTACGGAAAGTCACCCATCCTTAGGCGAACGCATACTATAACTTATCGAAACGGACCGAGAAAGGGGTGTAAGCGAGAATGCTCACTGGGATTTCGGTTGCTATTATGGGTGGAGACGCCCGGCAGCTTGAAGTAATTCAGAAATTTACTGAACTTGATGCTACGGTGACATTAATCGGCTTTGACAATTTAGGGAGACAATTTAGCGGTGTTTCAAATGCTAGACTCGATCCCGTGCTGTTTCAAACCGTTGATGTACTTATTTTACCTGCTGTAGGTACGGATGATTCGGGACAAGTGGAATCTATATTCTCGAGTGAAGAGATGAGACTGACTGACGATCTTATGTCTTCACTGCCAAAGCATGCCAAAGTGTATACAGGAATGGCCAAAAGCTTTCTAAAAAAGCTTTGTGCGGCAAATGGGATTGAGGTAGTGGAGTTATTCGAGCGTGATGATATTGCGATTTATAACTCCATTCCGACAGCCGAGGGAGCGCTGATGATGGCGATCCAGAATACCGATATTACCATCCACGGTTCAGTTAGTATGGTTTTAGGTTTTGGTCGTACAGGTTTTACAATGGCCAAAACTTTGCAGGGATTAGGGGCAACCGTGAAGGTTGGCGTGAGGAAACCGGAGCATTTTGCAAGGGCGTGGGAGATGGGTTTTCAGCCTTTTTATACAAAGGACTTGTACCCGGAAGTGGGGAATATTGACTTGCTTTTTAACACAATTCCGACTATGATAGTCACAGCGCAAGTTATTACTAATATCCCACATCGCGCGCTTATCATCGATTTGGCTTCTAAACCTGGCGGAACGGACTTCCGATTTGCCGAGAAAAGAGGCATCAAAGCGATGCTAGCGCCCGGTTTACCTGGCATCGTCGCCCCCAAAACAGCTGGCCGCATCATGGCAAACACACTCAGTCAGCTGATCGTGGAAGACTTCAAAGACAGGAGCGATGTGGAATGAATTGGCAAGGGAAAACAGTCGGATATGCTTTAACTGGTTCTCACTGTACGTTGGAAGAAGTCATGCCTCAGATTAAGAGATTTGTAGATGCAGGTGCTCGTGTCATTCCGATTGTATCGAATACAGTCATGACTACCGACACACGTTTCGGCAATGCAGCTGATTGGCAGCAACAGATAAAGGATATAACAGGTAACGAAATTATATCTACAATTGTGGCCGCTGAGCCTCTAGGTCCATCCAAGCTGCTTGATGTGATGGTTATTGCGCCATGCACAGGGAACACGACTAGTAAGCTAGCAAACGCGATGACAGAGAGTCCAGTACTTATGGCTGCAAAAGCGCAAATGAGAAATTTGCGGCCGCTAGTTTTAGCCATTTCGACCAATGATGGGCTGGGTTTGAACGCGATGAATATCGCTAAGCTTCTCATTACCAAAAACATTTATTTTGTACCCTATGGTCAAGATGCACCTGGAGCGAAACCAAATTCGTTGGTAGCTCGGATGGACTTGATTATGGAAGCCTGTGAAGCTGCTCTTGAAGGTAAGCAATTGCAGCCCATGATTATTGAGAGATTTCAATACTAATTCATATATAACATCTTGAAGGGGAGAGTCCAGCTCATGTCGAACCAGAAACTTTTTAACGTTGCAGTCGTAGGCGCTACAGGCGCAGTAGGAGAACAAATTATCCGTCTATTGGATGAACGGAATTTCCCCATCAAGGAATTGAAATTACTTTCTTCCGCTCGTTCAGCGGGCGTAAAGCTTTCTTTCAAAGGTCAAGAAGTAACTGTTCAAGAAGCGACGCCAGAAAGTTTTCAAGGCGTTGATATTGCTTTATTTAGTGCTGGAGGCGATGTTACGAAGGCATTAGCTCCTCACGCGGTTAAGGCGGGTACGATCTGTATCGACAATACGAGTGCATACCGCATGGATCCTGAAACACCACTAGTAGTACCTGAAGTAAACGTAGAGAAAATTAACGAGCACAAAGGCATTATTGCAAATCCGAATTGTTCCACGATCCAAATGGTAGCTGCACTTAAGCCTTTATATAATCGCTACGGGATTTCCCGTATCATTGTATCAACGTACCAAGCTGTTTCTGGAGCTGGTGCTAAAGCGATTAACGAAATGTTGAGGCAATCGAAAGAAGTGCTTGAAGGGAATGATGCGAAGCCGGATATTTTGCCGGTTGGTTCTTTGCCAGTGAAACATCAGATTGCCTTCAATGCGATTCCGCAAATTGATAAATTCCTCGATAACGGTTTTACGAATGAAGAAATGAAAATGATTCTTGAAACGAAAAAAATTATGGGCGATGAGTCCATTGAAGTTACAGCTACATGTGTTCGTATTCCGGTTGTTTATGGACACTCTGAGTCTGTCTATGTTGAATTAAAAGAAGATTTCGACGTAGAAGAAGTGAAGACGTTACTTGCTAATGCCCCTGGTATTGTTCTTGTTGACAATCCGGCTGAGCAGCAATATCCACTAGCTACAGATGCAGCGGGTAAGTTGGAAACTTTCGTTGGTCGTGTACGCCGTGATTTGAGCAATCCGAAAGCGCTAAATATGTGGATTGTTTCTGACAACCTGCTAAAAGGCGCTGCATGGAATGCCGTACAAATTGCTGAATATATTGCTATAGAACAATAATCAGCAAGTAGAACTGCGTTAATCATCATGCAGTGAATATGGGGGAAACTCATGCGAATCCTTGTACAAAAATTTGGAGGCACTTCGCTTTCCACCGCTAATGCCAGAGAACACGTTATTGGACACATTCAAGACGCACTTATCAATCATTATAAATTAGTTGTTGTTGTATCCGCGATGGGAAGAAAAGGAGAACCCTATGCGACTGACACGCTCTTAGACCTCGTTCGAAAAAACGGGGAGGGGCTGCCAGCGCGGGAACTCGATATGCTAATGGGCTGCGGAGAGTTAATTTCTGCGGTACATTTGTGTAGCTTATTACAAGCAACAGGTATTAACTCTACGGTTTTGACAGGTGGGCAAGCTGGTATTCTTACGAATGATGTTCACGGTAATGCCCAGATAATAGCTATGCAGCCCAACCGGATCCTTGAATTGTTGGAGCAAGATAGGGTAGTCATTGTTACCGGATTTCAAGGTAAAACAAGTCAAGACGAACTGACAACATTAGGTCGCGGGGGTAGTGATACATCGGCTACTGCTCTTGGTGCTGCTCTTAAAGCTGAAATTGTAGATATTTTCACAGATGTGAACGGGATATTGACAGCGGATCCACGGATCGTTGAGGATGCTAAACCGCTAGTTCGCGTAAGTTTCGCTGAAATCTGCAATATGGCACATAATGGTGCTAAGGTTATACATCCACGCGCGGTAGAAGTTGCCATGCAGGCTAATATTCCGATTCGTGTGCGATCTACGTTTTCCAAAGAAGAAGGAACGTTGGTTACAGCTTCAGACAGTATCCCTACGGATATTAGTCAAGTGAAGGATCGATTCGTTACGGGAATTGCCCATTTTACGAACATTACTCAAATTCATGTTGCTGCGGTTGAAGGTCAATTCGATCTTCAGCTTCGTGTATTTAAAACGATGGCACTGCATCAGATTAGTGTTGATTTTATAAATGTCAATCCATCGGGTGTCGTTTATACGGTGTTCGATCATGAAGCAGAACGCGCTCTCAAACTGCTCAGAGGTCAAGGTTATGATCCTAAGGCTGTGAGTGGATGTGCGAAAGTTTCTGTGATCGGCGGCGGTATGAACGGAGTGCCAGGAATTATGGCGCATATTGTTGAGGCATTAACGGTAGAGGACATACGTATCCTTCAATCAGCCGATTCAAATACAACGATTTGGGTGCTTGTCCATGGTGTTGATATGATTAAATCTGTTAGGGCACTACATCATAAGTTCAATTTGTATAAGTGAAAATGTGAGATTGAGGAGGTATAACTTTTGGATTTTGGAAGAGTAATTACAGCTATGGTCACTCCGTTTGATGAGAACTTACAAGTGAACTGGGAGCAAGTGGAACCATTAATTAACTATTTGATCGAAGAGCAGCAGTCCGATAGCCTTGTTATTTGTGGCACGACTGGTGAGGCACCAACATTAACAGATGATGAGAAGCTGAAGCTTATCGAACTATCTGTTCGTTATGCTGGGGGGCGCTGCAAGATCATTGCAGGTACAGGAAGTAATGACACTGCACACACCATTCATTTTTCCCAAAAAGTTGAAAAACTTGGAGTCGATGCGTTACTGATCGTAGCTCCTTATTATAACCGCCCTTCCCAAGAAGGGTTGTACCAGCATTTTAAAGCAGTAGCTGAGTCTGTTCAGGTATCGATTATGCTTTATAATGTACCGGGACGCACAGGTGTGAATTTGGATGCGGAGACAACTATTCGTCTATCCCAAATTTCGAATATCGTGGCTACCAAAGATTGCGCTAACACGGATCAATTGACACGTATACTTAATGATGCAGCCCCTAATTTCCATGTGTACAGTGGGGATGACAGCAGTGCGCTGCCTGCTCTAGCGGTTGGATGTCAGGGAATTATTAGTGTTGCTAGTCATGTGATTGGAAAAGAAATGCAATCTATGATAAAGTATTATTTAGAAGGTAACACTCAGCAAGCGGCAGAACTTCATCGTAAGCTTCATCCTGTTTTTACTGGCATTTTCCGTGTACCGAGTCCTGCTCCAATTAAGCATGCTCTAGCATTGAAAGGCATTCAAACTGGAGGCGTAAGACTTCCGTTAGTTCGTGTATCCGAGCAAGAAGGACAATTCATCCAATCACTTTTTGTATGATAACGCCTAATGAATCGGTGCTTCCGGCATCGGTTTTCTTTTTTTGGGGAATCTAAAGTAATAGGTATTAACTTGTATTTGTTGTTTTTTTTCATGTATAATGGTTGCAAGTGACTAGTTCGGTTTTTTCATTTAAAATTCGTCGTCCAATCTTAGAAGGAGGTATATTCTTGTCCAAAAAAAATATTGATAAACTTTTGATCTTCGCTCTTGGCGGCGTGGGCGAAATCGGAAAAAATATGTATTGCGTTCAGTATGCGAACGATATCATCGTCATTGATAGTGGTTTGAAATTTCCAGAGGAGGACATGCTTGGAATCGACATCGTCATTCCAGATATTGGATACCTAACGGAGAATCGGGATAAAGTACGCGGCATTATCATCACACACGGCCACGAAGATCATATTGGCGGCTTACCTTATGTGCTTAAGCATCTTAACGTTCCACTTTATGCTACTAAGCTTACAATGGGACTTATCGAAGCAAAGCTGAAGGAAGCAAATTTACTTGGTACTACGAACCGGATCCTCATTAATTCGGAATCCGTTCTATCCTTAGGCGTTCTTACAGCAACATTCTTCAAAACCAATCATAGTATTCCTGATTCTGTGGGTGTCGCTTTAGATACACCAGAAGGTGTTGTTGTTCATACAGGAGACTTTAAGTTCGATCAAACTCCTGTAAATGATCAATATGCGGATTTGCATCGTATGGCAGAGATTGGGAAGAAAGGCGTACTTGCCTTGCTTTCCGACAGCACAAATGCAGAACGTCCTGGTTACACAGGTTCTGAGCGCAGTGTTGGGGTTGAGATTGAAGAAGTGTTCCGTAAAGCTAAGCAAAGAGTTGTTATTGCGACATTTGCATCCAACATTCACCGTGTTCAACAGGTGTTTGATGCAGCCGCAGCAACAAATCGCAAAGTAACAGTAATCGGTCGCAGTATGGTTAACGTGGTTTCGATCGCTAGCGAGTTAGGGTACTTGCACATTCCGGATGGCATGTTAATTGAGCCAGAGGAAGTTAACAAACTTGCCGCTGATCGCGTTGTCATTCTTTCCACAGGAAGCCAGGGAGAGCCAATGTCGGCTCTTACAAGAATGGCACGTTCAACCCATCGTAAAATCGATATTTTACCAGGTGATACTGTCATTATTGCGGCAACTCCAATTCCGGGGAATGAGCGTTATGTAGGCCGTACCGTAGATGAGTTATTCCGTATTGGTGCTAATGTGATTTACGGTCCAGGTTCTGTTACTGGCGTACACGTATCAGGTCACGGTAGCCAAGAAGAATTGAAGTTAATGCTCAATCTTATGAAGCCTAAGTACTTTATTCCGATTCATGGCGAATATCGCATGCTGCGTCAACATGCCATCCTAGCCGAGTCTGTCGGCATTCCTAAAGAAGATATATTTATGTGCGATATCGGTGACACGGTAGAAATTCAAAATGGTGTTGCTCGCAAAGGATCTAAAGTTCAAAGCGGCAACATTCTTATTGATGGACTGGGTGTTGGAGATGTAGGCAACATCGTGTTGCGTGACCGTAAATTACTGTCTCAGGACGGTATCCTTGTGGTCGTAGTTACACTCAGCAAACAAGATGGCAAAATTTTATCTGGACCAGATATTATTTCTCGCGGATTCGTATATGTACGTGAATCTGAGGGTCTCTTGGAAGAAGCTAATCGTATCGTAACGAATACATTAACGAAATTAATGAATGAAAATGTAAATGAGTGGGCATCTTTAAAAACAAACGTGAAAGATGTTCTCGGACGCTTTTTATATGAACAAACCAGAAGAAGACCGATGATCCTTCCTATAATCATGGAAGTCTAGGCTCGAACAAGTCACTTGAACCTATGCAATAGTAAAGCTCTCTCCATCACTGGAGGGAGCTTTTTTTCTTGTAGTTAGTGGGGGCTAATGCATGAAAGTACGCAAATTTATTCATACTATGGGAGATTATGAACAGTACATGCAAAGTTTGCTAGCACAATGCTGTTTAAGCTTACAAAGCTGTTTTCGCAAAAATAAAACTCGAAGGGGGATTTTCAGTGGCAGCACCCACAGGACCGAAACAACAAGAACCGGAAACGGAAGAAGGTAAGAAAAACGCAGTCCTCGAAAACATTCAACAGTTAGGTCAAACTAATACGCTTTCTGGCGAATCTAATATTTTCTGTCTCACCATTATTGGGCAAGTGGAAGGACATATCGTTCTCCCTCCCCAGAATAAAACGACCAAATATGAGCACCTAATTCCTCAATTAGTCGCCGCAGAGCAGAATCCTAAGATTGAAGGCGTTATGATTATTTTAAATACGGTAGGGGGAGATGTAGAAGCAGGGCTAGCCATTGCAGAGATGGTCGCAACACTATCGAAGCCTTCCATTGCTTTGGTATTAGGTGGCGGGCACAGTATAGGTGTACCCATAGCAGTTTCAGCGGACTACTCGATTATTGCCGAAACGGCAACGATGACGATTCACCCCATTCGTTTAAATGGTTTAATTATTGGAGTCCCACAAACATTTGAATATTTGGATAAAATGCAGGAACGTGTTGTGCGGTTTGTTACGAAGCACTCTAATGTAACGGAAGAAAAGTTTAAAGAGTTAATGTTTAAGACCGGTGAGTTAACAAGGGATATTGGGACAACAGTCATTGGTATAGACGCTGTTAAATATGGCCTGATAGATCAAGTGGGTGGTATCGGAGATGCAATCCGAGAGCTTAATCAGCGTATAGAGATCAAGAAAGCAGCAGCGAACGGAGGCATCGTACAATGATACATTACTCCGTTATTCCCATGGATGTGATTTTTGAAGGAATGGAGACTTATGAACCCAAATTTATCGAGATCGATCAGGGTGGAGTCAAAATGCAAATTGAACCGATTAGTGGCTTTCAGGCACGTATTGTCAGGCTGTTTAGCTGTAATCCGCAGGATTATTTAAACAATCAATATGCCCCTGGAACTATTATTTCATATAGTCCTGTAGTTGAGGCAACTTTAACTTTCTAGTGTGCTCTTCCTGTATCATCCCCCAAGTCAAATATGGTATAATGTGGACTTGGGGGTGGCAAGCGTGGCGAAACGCAAGAAAAAAGGTAAGGCTCTAAAAACAAGCTTGTTATTCGAGTTATATGGTATTCTCATTCTAATCTTCTCCGTCATTGCGCTTGCTCATCAAGGGCATGTCGGGAATTCGTTGATTTACCTTTTTCGATTTTTTGTGGGAACGTGGTATTCACTTATACCGCTGATTTTCATATATGTGGCCTTATATGCGATGATTAAGAGAGCATGGCCACAGATGGTTACGCCCAAGAAAGCAGGCATACTGCTTTTCATTCTTGGACTACTAATAAAAAATCATATTGATTTGTTTGCTCAATTATATCCTGATGGCGGTTTCACGTCTGGTAAAGTCATCGGATCAACATGGAATGCTATGTTAGATGGGCTGCATCCAACAGAAGCAGGCAAAGCGGCACTCGAACATGGTATTGGCGGCGGAATGATTGGCGCTATGCTATATAGTGTCCTTTACTTTCTGTTCGATTATTTGGGCGCAAGATTAATCCAATATGCCCTGTTTGTCATGGGTTTTATTCTGGCAACAGGCATTTCTTACGTAGACATTGGTAATATCGTGAAGGGTCGTTTCAGTAATGTAGGCCAAAATTTTAAGGATAGAATGAAAGAGTGGCTGCAGGATCGCGAAACACGTCAGCCCCAAACAGTCTCTGCAGGTGCTAGTGCACCTAAGGCGAAGAAATCCTCATATGTTCCTGTTGATGATGAATTCGATGAGGAGGTTTTTCAGCCTGTTAAACGGGCGAAGAAGACACCTCTTTTTATGGAGCTGCTTCGTCCTAATAAGGAAAATCGGAAAAAGGCGGAAGTCGAGAATAATTCAAATGCAGATGATTTAAATGATTTAGGTGCAGCAGATGAAACCGAGCAAGTTCTTTATAAGTCAAGCGCGAAGCAAGCTGCTGAATCAGATTCACCATCCACAGATCAACCAATCACACCTATTATTCGTGATTTTCAGGAGCAAGTTTTTCAAGAAGCTCAGCAGGCTGTCAAACATCCTGCAGCTTCCTCTACAGCGCCGGTCTCTAAAGTTCAGGGAGCAGGGGCTGTTGACACGGATGAGGAACCAGTTACGCTAGAATTTGAAGAGAATGTGCCGATTGTGCAAACACGGCCATATGAGATGCCTTCCCTTGAATTATTAGCTAAGCCTGCTGTTGGCAAAGGCAGTGAGATGGCCGACTATAAAGCGAATGCAAGGAAGCTCGAAGCCACCTTGGAGAGCTTTGGGGTTCGCGCCAAGGTGCTGGAGGTCGTCAGAGGCCCTGCCGTGACACGCTATGAGATACAGCCCGACGTGGGTGTGAAGGTCAGCCGAATCGTCTCCTTGACCGATGATATCGCGTTGGCGCTTGCCGCCAAGGATATTCGGATGGAAGCGCCGATTCCTGGTAAAGCTGCGATCGGCATAGAGGTGCCGAATCTGGAGGTTTCAATCGTGACCATGCGTGAAGTCATGGAAACATCCGCTTTTCAAGAATCCAGCTCGCGGCTATCCGTTGTACTTGGGCGTGATATTTCTGGACAACCAATCGTCGGAAATTTGGCGAGAATGCCTCACCTACTTGTAGCTGGAGCCACCGGTTCAGGAAAATCCGTGTGTATTAATGGGATTATTACGAGCATTTTGTATAAAGCAAAGCCTAATGAAGTGAAGTTTCTTATGATCGATCCGAAGATGGTTGAATTGAATGTCTACAATGGGATCCCACATCTACTGGCACCAGTTGTAACTGATCCTCGACGAGCTTCGTTAGCACTAAAGAAGGTCGTCGTTGAGATGGAAAAGCGTTATGAACTATTCTCGAAAAGCGGAACGCGAAATATTGAGGGCTACAATGCCATGTTGACAGAAAGCGGTACAGCAGTCCCTCTGCCATATTACGTAGTTATTGTGGACGAGTTAGCCGATTTAATGATGGTTGCTGCTAATGATGTGGAAGATTCTATCACACGCCTTGCTCAAATGGCCCGCGCAGCAGGTATTCATTTAATTATTGCTACACAACGACCATCCGTTGATGTTATTACGGGCGTGATTAAAGCCAATATTCCATCTCGTATTGCGTTTGGTGTTTCGTCTCAAGTGGACTCAAGGACCATTTTGGACATGGTCGGAGCCGAGAAGCTGTTAGGTCGAGGCGATATGCTTTATTTGCCAGTAGGCGCGTCCAAGCCTGTTCGTATTCAGGGTGCCTTTTTATCTGACCAAGAGGTTGAACATGTGGTTGGCTTTGTACGCACGCAGGAGCAGGCGAATTACCAAGAAGAAATGGTCCCGCATGTGGAAGAAATGCCGGAACAGCAAAATGAATTTGAAGACGAGCTGTACGACCAGGCTGTTCAAATTGTATTGGAAGCCAAGCAAGCCTCTGTTTCCCTGCTGCAACGACGTATGAGAGTCGGTTATACACGTGCGGCAAGGCTGGTTGACTCTATGGAAGCCAAAGGGGTCGTCGGTCCGTACGAAGGCAGTAAGCCTCGAGAGGTGCTGATGTCGATTGAACAATACCATCATAATCGGATCAGTTCCTAGTTAAAATAGACGATTGGACAAGCACTCTCCTTAGGAGAGTGTTTTTTTTTGCATAAACAGAGAGCCCCTTTCTCATAATAAGCAAGAAAAGGCTGTAATTTGAAAAGTGAGGTTGAGAAGGGGAATGAATAAACGATTAATTGTACTTACATTTTGTATTGTTTTCGTACTAGTTGTCGCTTTTCAGTTGAAGGGAAAGTTCAATCCACCTGCAGAAGAAACGTTTAGTAAAAATGAAGTGCGTTATGGAGCCACAGGAGCAGACGTTAACGAGCTGCAAGGCAGATTGAAGTTCATTGGCTTCTATAACGGCAGTATAGACGGAGATTATGGGTATAAGACTTTAACGGCAGTGAAGCGATTCCAAGGTGAGTTTGGGATGAAAGTAGATGGCGTTGTAGGTCCCAAGACCAAGCTTAAACTGTGGGAAGCTACGAAGAATTGGAAGCCTACTGCACCATCTGCAGGAAGACAGAGCGGTGCAGGCAAAGAAACGGCTACTTCAAATCAAAAGCCGGCCAATTTGCTGCCTTCTAATAACCTGGGCTTATCTGAGCAGGATATTAATCTGATGGCGAATGCTGTGCACGGTGAGGCTCGGGGAGAACCTTATATTGGTCAAGTAGCCGTAGCAGCAGTTATTTTGAATCGTGTGAAGTCAGCAAGTTTTCCTAATACGGTTTCTGGTGTTATCTTTCAGCCTGGTGCTTTCACAGCCGTAGCAGATGGCCAAATTTGGCTAACACCAAACGAATCGACGAAAAAGGCCGTAAAAGATGCGCTGAATGGATGGGATCCTACGGGCGGTTGTATCTATTATTTCAACCCGGTAACGGCGACATCCAAATGGATTTGGAGTAGGCCGCAAGTCAAAAATATTGGGAAGCATATTTTCTGTAAATAATTTAGACATGGACAAGGAGAAGGAACCAGCTTTGGTTGCTTCTCCTCTTCGTATAGGAATATAATGGATTTATATCACGGACAAAGAAGGGAGACCGACCTTTGAAGCATATCCAATTTGAGCGCACTACATGGAATCATATACGTTTACATGTGCTGCCGACAGATCGGTTTAAAACGTTTGCCATTTCAGTGTACATAGGCCGTCCTCTAGAGGAGGAAACGGTCACGAGTACCGCATTAACACCATTTGTACTGCGTAGAGGTACGGAATTGCGCCCAGAAACGAAGCAATTTCGAGAATATTTAGATGATTTATATGGTGCAGGATTCGGTTTTGATATTTACAAACGGGGCGATTATCAGATTGTTCAGTTACGCATGGATATCATCAATGACCGATTCGTGAAATCGGCACAATCTTTATTAAAACAGGGACTTGAATTCGTTGGAGAAACTTTGACAAAACCAGCGCTTGAAGAAGGACATTTTCGTAATAAATATGTCGATGCTGAGAAGCAGACTCTCCAGAAGCGCATAGAATCAGTCATTAACGATAAAATTCGTTATGCGGCTGAACGCTGTATCGAAGAAATGTGCAGTGATGATCCTTACCGGCTTCACCCTTTAGGTAAAATAGATGATTTGGACCCTATCAATGCCGAGCGACTATACGAACAATATAAACACTGGCTTCAATCGGCACCTATCGATATTTATGTCGTTGGAAATACGACGCTTTCTGAAGTAGAGGGTATTGTAAAGCAGGCATTCTCCATTGAACGTAAGGAGGATGTCGGATATGTAACATCTGCCCCGCGGGGAGCTTCAGGTGATGTGAAGACAATCGTTGAACGTCTAGATGTTAATCAAGGGAAATTGAACATGGGACTGCGTACAAATATTTCGTATCGAGATGAGCAGTACCCAGTAGCTCTTATGTATAACGGCGTTCTCGGAGGGTACCCACATTCCAAATTGTTTACGAATGTTCGTGAGAAAGCGAGTCTGGCCTATTATGCCTCTTCTCGGTTTGATGGTCACAAAGGTATTCTGACGATTCAATCGGGGATTGAAATGGCGAATTATGAGAAAGCGGTTGATATCATTCGAAAGCAGCTGACTGCCATGGAGCAAGGGGAGATTAGTGATATTGAATGGAATCAAACCCGAGCCATGATTGCCAATCAACTGCGCGAAATTCAGGATTCCGCATTTGAATTAATTTCATTTGACTTTAATGCTATTTTATCTGGAAAAGAACGTACGGTTTCAGGCTTGATTGAATCTGTGGAGCAGGTAGATATTACGGCTATTGCAGAAGCTGCTAAGCGTGTTCAACTGGATACGATATACTTTTTGCGGGACCAGAAGGGAGAGTAGAAGATGCAGGTTATTCCTTATCCACACCTGGGTGAAACCATTTATCACGAGAAGCTTGATAATGGGCTACATGTGTTTGTTCTACCCAAAGACGGTTTCCAGAAAACCTATGCGACGTTCACGACGCAATTCGGATCTGTTGACAACTTTTTTCAAGTTGAAGGGAAAGAGGCAGTCCAAGTTCCGGATGGCATTGCTCATTTTCTTGAGCACAAAATGTTTGAGGAGCCAGAAGGTGATATTTTCGCTACTTTCGCTTCAAACGGCGCTTCGGCTAACGCTTTTACAAGCTTTGATCGGACAGCGTACTTATTTTCATCCACGGATCACTATTTAACAAATTTAACGACATTAATTAATTTTGTGCAAAATCCTTATTTTACAGATGAAAATGTAGAAAAGGAAAAAGGCATTATTGGTCAAGAGATCAAAATGTACGAAGATAATGCGGATTGGAGAAGCTATTATGGATTAATTGAATCCTTATATGCTAAGCATCCCATCCATATTGATATTGCTGGTACAGTAGAGTCTATTGCCGAAATCACAAAAGAAACCTTGTATGAGTGCTACAACACATTTTATCATCCTAGCAATATGAGTCTGTTTGTGGTTGGAGGCGTAGACCCAGAAGAGGTAATGTCGTTAGTTAAAGGGAACCAAGCTGCCAAAACTTTTCCACCTCAAGGTGATATCCAACGATTTTTCCCAGAAGAGCCCCTAGAAGTGAAGGAAGCGCGCAGAGTAACATTACTACCTGTTTCATTGCCAAAATGTTTAATCGGATTCAAGGAGCCTGCGCCTTCTGTAAGTGGGAAAGACTTGTTAGTTAGAGAATTGACGACGAAATTAATGTTAGATGTTTTGTTCAGTTCAAGCTCTGATATTTATCAGGCACTATATGATGAGCAATTGATTTCCGATAATTTTGGTCATGAATATAATTGCAGTGAGGGTTATGCTTTCTCCATTCTTGGCGGAGATACCAAAGATCCGGACCAACTTGTAGTGCGCATTCGCGAAGAGGTTGAGAAACGTAAGGATTCTGGACTCGATGAAGTCACTTTTGAACGGAGTCGTAAGAAAAAAATTGGTAATTTCCTTCGGATGATGAACTCACCGGAATCCATAGCGAATGAATTCACTAAATACCGTTTCAAAGATATTGATTTATTCGATATACTGCCTGTTTACGAGCAGATTACACTTGAAGACGTGAACCGTCGGTTCCGCGAGCATTTTGATTGGAGCAGACTTGCTATTTCGATTGTGCAAAGTCGTAAGCCGTCGTGACGTTCCCTAAGCCATTCAGTGAACAAACAGTTCTTATAACAGGAGCTAGCCGGGGAATTGGTGCAGCCATTGCTGAGCGTTTTGCCGCGGTAGGCATGAATGTTGTTATTCATTACCGTGAGTCGCATGAAGCTGCTAATGAAGTGGCCAGATCCTGCATGAAGCATGGCGCCAAGGTGTTAACCGTATCCGCGGATGTAAAATCTCGTGAGCAAATCAACAAGATGCAGGAGAAGCTGGAACAAAGAGACATGGTCCCTGATATTATCGTGAACAATGCGGGGATTTCTCACTTTGGTATGCTTTCTGATGTAAGCGAAGAAGATTGGGACCTGGTGATGAATGTAAATCTTAAAGGAGCCTTTCTTTGTACACAAACTTTCATGACGGCAATGGTCAAACAAAAGTACGGCCGCATTATTAATGTATCCTCCATATGGGGCATCTCAGGTGCCTCCTGTGAGGTTGTATACTCAACAGCCAAAGGTGGGTTGAACGCCTTTACGAAGGCGTTAGCGAAGGAGCTCGGCTCCTTCTGGTGTGACTGTGAATGCCGTAGCGCCCGGTGCGGTACATACCGAAATGATGGCAGGATTTCAGCCTGAGGAGCGGGAAGCGATCGCCAACGAAATTCCGGCAGGCCGTTTTGCTTTGCCTGTTGAAGTTGCTTCACTTGTATACTTTCTAGCACTGCCTGAATCCGGTTATATTACGGGTCAAATCATAAGTCCAAATGGTGGTTGGTTAACCTGAGTACAGTGTAGGAAGCCTCGCGCATAATTTTAAGCAGGGAAGCGAATATTACGTATGTAATGACCATTTCTCATAACTCAAAGGAGGCTTCTTACAATGGCTACTGTACTTAAAGTATTTGATAAGTGGAAAGAGTTTTTGGCTGAACGTGTGAGTCAGGCTGGACATGCGGGGATGAGTGAGGAAACCATTTCTAAGCTCGCTTTTCAAATCGGTGAATTTCTGTCAAATAAAGTGGATCCCGAAAATGAACAAGAGCGAGTGCTCAAAGAGCTGTGGGATGCAGGGGATGAGCAAGAAAAGCTTACAATTGCCCGCCTCATGGTAAAATTAGTAGACAAAGGTTAATAACCGTTTTACAATTCAATAGGGTACTATGTGAAAGCCTCCTCTTTCGGAGGCTTTTGCACGCTTTATAAGGAAGAAAGGAATTGTAACTTCATGGCAATCAAACGTTTTATGCTTACTTTATTGCTCTTATCTTTTATCTTAGCAGGGTGTGGAAATCGTGGAATTCCAGTCATTAAGCAGGAATTGTTGGATAATAAATTATCTGTGCTAATGCTGACAGGAGCTAGTATATCTGCGTCTTCTAAGCAGTCGGTAGGAAATGCGCTTCAGCAGTGGAGAGATACGAATTTTATAACCTTTGATTGGATCAAGGATTTGAATCAACTGGATGAAAGCGTAATAGCAAAGTTGAAAGCAAGTAAATATGATTACATATATGTCATTGGTAATGAACTGTTTCCTTCTGCTAATGGGGTGATTGGGCAAGGACTTTCGATGGGTAAATGGACCTTATTACAAAGTCAGCTTGATGCCAAAGGAATCACTAGTCAGGTAAATGAGCAAGCTTCGTTCTTACAAATTGATTCACTTCAGATTGAGACCTTGAAAAATAAATGGATCCAAGACCTGTTAGCACAAAACGTTGTCGTGGAGTGGGTGACTCGAAGTGATCGTCCCATTCCTTCTGCTTGGGCACCTTCGGAGGAAGCGGATCATATTGTTTTGCTCGATAATAATGAACAGTGGTTTCAGCAGCTATCATTCCAAACAAGACAGCATCACTCCAACACGATTATTTTCTATACACCAGTTGATGAGGCACAAGTACAGAAAGCTAAGTCTATTGGAGTATCGGTTGTGGATATCTCAGGAGCTATATCGGCTGAACTTAACTGGGCCCAAATTTTGGAAAATCGTCTCGCTATGATGAAAACCAGTTCATGGAAAAAGGGTGGTACGATTTACAACGAACAAGAGCTTAAAGAACTAAAAATGAAATAAATTTGTGGATTTTTGCGCGATAAAAGAAGGACATTGACGGAAATTGTAGAAATTACTTCAATAGGTATCGACTTGTTCGTTACAGATATTGCGATGAGGTGGAAAGATTGGACGTTAAAGAATGGTATATGGAGTACAAAATTCACAAAAATCGTCCCGGCTTATTAGGGGATATTGCTTCCTTGATGGGGATGCTGGATATTAATATTGTGACTATTAATGGGGTAGAAGATCGTACACGCGGTATGCTTCTACAAACCAATGATGAAGAAAAAATTGACTTAATGGGTAAAATGTTAAGAAAAGTAGATAATATTACTATTACTGCTCTTAGACCCCCAAAGCTTGTTGATATTTTGGCTGTCCGTCATGGTCGGTATATTGAGCGTGATTCGGATGATCGCAAAACATTCCGTTTTACTCGTGATGAATTGGGGCTATTAGTTGACTTCCTTGGTGAGATTTTCAAGCGAGAAGGGAACCAAGTTGTAGGCCTTCGGGGAATGCCGCGAGTTGGTAAAACGGAGTCGATTATTGCAGGAAGTGTATGCGCAAACAAACGTTGGACTTTCGTTTCCTCTACGTTACTCAGACAAACCGTACGCAGTCAACTGTCGGAAGATGAAATGACTCCAAATAATGTATATATTATTGATGGTATCGTTTCCACTATACGTTCAAATGAGAAGCATTACAGCCTTTTACAGGACATTATGGGTATGCCTTCTACCAAGGTTATCGAGCATCCGGATATATTTATTCGGGAGTCGGAATACACTTATAATCACTTCGATTATATTATTGAGTTGCGAAATAGCCCAGATGAAGAAATCAATTATGATTCATTTACGTATACGTCCGAACCTTTTTGATGTCTGTATCGTCATTAAATAAAGAAGATCCCGCGGGGAGGTGACCATATGTCTGATCTAGGACACATTTTACGCAAAACACGACAGGAAAAAAAGATCTCGCTTGATGATCTTCAAGAAGTTACGAAAATTCGTAAACGCTACTTGGAAGCGATTGAAGAAGGAAACTACAAGGTTTTGCCTGGCAGCTTCTATGTACGTGCCTTTATTAAGAGCTACGCAGAAGCGGTGGGACTTGATCCTGCTGAAGTTCTGGGCATGTACCAAACGACGAATCCCTCCCCAGCTGTAGAGAAACCAGTTGTAGAAACGATTCGTAATAATAGAACTAGTGTGCGTAATACCGAGAAATTGAGCCGCTGGGCTTCAGGTACGATGTTTGTCTGTTTCATTCTCCTTATATTCGGTATCGTATACTACTATACATATAAGAATTATAAGGGAACGCCAGCGGATGAAAATCCTTCTCAAACGCAATCTCCGAGAATCACGGATTCTACGAATCCAGCGACTGGCACTGCTCCAAGTACGACAATGAATGCGTCCGGTGACGGTAAAGTGGCGCCTCTTTCAACTCCTACTCCAACGCCGGTACCGACACCAACGCCATCTGTTCAAGTTAAGTTTAGCAGTAGCGAGAAAGGTGTAGATAATTATACGATAACCGGTACTTCCAATCTGAATATTCAGATGAAAATAACAGGCTCGTGTTGGATTCGTGTGGACTCTCTTACAGAGGCAGGCGGTAAAGAAATGCTTAGACAGAAACTTTACAAAGCCGGTGACACGGACTCTTTTGATTTAACTGGTTCTGCGTATTTAAATGTAGGTGCAGCTAGTGCTTTGGAGCTTAATGTGAATGGTACGATCGTTCCTGTCGGGGATACACCAAACCCCAAGAGAGTACAGCTCA
Organism: Paenibacillus sp. V4I3; assembly: GCF_030817215.1. Taxonomy (GTDB): domain Bacteria; phylum Bacillota; class Bacilli; order Paenibacillales; family NBRC-103111; genus Paenibacillus_E. The sequence goes on along the minus strand of NZ_JAUSZA010000001.1, from coordinate 5,362,166 downwards.
ATTTGCAGAAAAACTAGCATTTTGACGTTTCCTGCGCTTTCCCGGGTAATGAATAATACCAAGAGATATCCTAGGCCGAGAGGGCTTGGGATGTTTCTTTTTTTACGGCTTCTTGCTATAATGCTATTGTAATTTGATGGAAAGGATGTTTTGTCTAAGATGAGTTCAGAATGTTCATTTGATATCGTATCCAAGGTGGATATGCAGGAACTAAACAACGCCATACAGCAGGCGGAAAAAGAGATCCTTACCCGCTTTGACTTTAAAGGTAGTAAAAGCAGCATTAAATTGGATAAGGACCAGCTTGTTGTCACTTCCGATGATGAGTTTAAGCTTCAGAATGTCCTTGATATTATGCATGCCAAAATGACGAAGCGCGGTATCTCGATTAAGAATCTCGAGTACAGTAAAGTAGAACCAGCGGCTGGTTCTACCGTAAGGCAGAAAATTAGCATGAAACAAGGTGTCGATCAGGAGAACTCGAAAAAAATTAACATTCTAATTCGTGACTCTAAGCTTAAAGTTAAGACGCAAATCCAAGGGGATCAAATCCGGGTAACCGGGAAGAGTCGTGATGACTTACAAGCCGTTATTGCGTTGCTGCGTAAGGCGGAAATTCCTCTTGATTTACAATTTGTAAACTTGAAATAAGCATACATACGATGTTCTTTGGAAAGTCACCCCCTACATGTAGGGGGTTTTTACATTTTGACACCCTATAGGGCTTGTATTATACTGGTAGGGAGTGTTTTTTAGGACTATTGGAGGTTGTTTCTTTCATGACAGAAAAGGTTAAAGTAGTTACTCTCGGTTGCGAAAAGAATTTGGTCGATTCCGAGATTATGTCAGGATTAATTCATGGCCGTGGTTTTCAGCTTGTTGAGAACAAGGAAGATGCCACTGTCATTATCGTGAACACTTGCGGGTTCATTGATGCAGCAAAAGAAGAATCCGTTAATACAATTTTGGATATGGCAGAACTAAAGCAAACAGCGAATCTCAAAGCGCTTATCGTATCAGGGTGTTTGACTCAACGCTACAAAAAGCAGTTGATGGAAGAAATGCCTGAGATTGATGGCATCGTGGGTACCGGAGATTTCGATAAAATCAACCATATCGTAGATGAAGCACTTCGCGGAAAGAAACCGGTTCTTGTTGGGAATCCGGTGTTTAATTATGATGCGGACCTGCCAAGGCTTATGACTACTCCTCGATATACAGCCTATGTGAAAATTGCAGAAGGCTGCGATAATGCATGTACATTCTGTAGTATTCCAATTATGCGAGGCAATTTCAAAAGCAGAAGTATGGAGTCCATTGTTGCTGAAGTAGCTAATCTTGCTGCACAAGGCGTTAAAGAGATTAGTTTAATCGCGCAGGATTCCACGAATTATGGAACGGATCTATACGATGGTTTCATGCTACCTACTTTACTAAATAAAGTTAGTGAAGTGGAAGGTATCGAGTGGGTGCGACTTCACTATGCTTATCCTGGATTCTTTAGCGATGAATTGATTGCTGTCATGGCATCTAATCCGAAGGTATGTAAGTATATCGATATGCCACTTCAGCACAGCGAAGATTCTATCCTCAAACGGATGCGTAGACCTGGCCGCCAGAAGGATACGCGTGAACTGGTTCGTAAAATTCGTGAAGCGATTCCGGATGTAGCCCTACGCACATCACTCATTGTAGGTTTCCCAGGCGAAACCGAACAAGATTTTGAAAACTTGAAACAATTTGTTCGCGACATCCAGTTTGACCGTCTCGGTGTTTTTGCCTATTCCAAGGAAGATGATACGCCAGCAGCACGTTTGTCGGACCAAGTTCCTGATGATGTAAAAGAGTACCGCGCGAACGCGATTATGGAAATTCAACGTGAAATCTCGAATCTGCGTGGCGGACGCCGCATCGGGCAGGAAATTGACGTACTTATCGAAAGATACGATGGCAGAAGTGATGTATATATTGGACGTTCCCAATTTGATGCTCCTGAGATTGATGGAGAAGTATTCGTATCGAATGCGAAGCTTAACATTGGTGAACTAGCTAAAGTTCGTATTACCCACTCTTATGAGTTTGACTTATCCGGGGAGGTAATTGCATGAACCTGGCCAACCGCATCACCGTGGCGAGGATTTTATTAGTACCTATCATCATGTTTTTTCTGTTGATTAAGGTGAAATTCCCTCATATACGGATAGAGGAATTTAGCATAACGTATAATCAAATTATTGCTGCTTTAATTTTCATTATTGCAGCGAGTACAGACAGTTTAGATGGTTACATTGCCAGAAAACGTAATCTTGTAACTAATTTGGGCAAGCTGCTTGATCCTTTAGCGGATAAGCTGCTTGTTACGGCTGTGCTCGTGTCATTAGTGGAAATGGATAAAGTAGATGCTTGGATTGTCATCGTCATTATCAGTAGGGAATGGGCTGTTACAGGACTTCGCCAAATTGCTCTATTGGAAGGCACCGTGATGGCGGCTAGCAAATGGGGAAAAGCGAAGACGGCAGCTCAGATTACAGCCATCATTGCACTACTTATTAATAATTTTCCTTTTACGTTTATGCACTTCCCTTTTGATGTTATAGCTAGTTGGGCAGCAGCAATTATTACCGTGTATTCTGGTGTAGAGTACTTTGTAAAGAATAAGCATGTCATAGATTTTTCAGAAAAGGCACAATAGGACAACCTATTGTGTTTTTTCTACCACATAAGAATTGGCGGATAGGGGTCTTTGGTCGTAGACCAAAGTCTCTCCGCATCAGGGCTCTTTGGTCGTAGACCAAAGTCTCTCCGCATCAGGGATCTTTGGTTGGAGACCAAAGATCCCTATAGGAGGTCGCTCATTTTTGAATGACCTCGATAGAGGTTTTCTCATTTTAAGGAGGTAATTCGGAATGAAAGCAGAAATTATCGCTGTTGGAACGGAACTTTTACTCGGCCAAATTGTAAATACAAATGCTCAATTTCTCTCCAGAGAATGTGCTGCTCTTGGCGTTGACATGTATTTCCAAACGGTCGTTGGCGATAATGAACAGAGATTGTTAGAAAGCTTCAAATTAGCCGCTTCAAGGGCTGATGTCGTTATTTGTACAGGAGGTCTTGGACCTACGCAGGATGATTTGACGAAAGATGTGCTTGCTGCGTTTGTAGGCCGTGAATTGATTATGCATGAGCCCTCTATGAAAACAATTACGGATATGTTCCAGTCGCGCGGAATTCATATGGTGGAAAGTAACAGACGACAAGCGATGATGATTGAGGGAAGTGATCCTTTACATAACGAAACAGGGCTTGCTGTTGGTGTTGCATTTACATACGAAGGGACACATTTCATTCTTCTGCCAGGTCCGCCCAAAGAAATGAAGCCGATGTTCACCAAGTATGCGGCTCCTTGGCTGCGCGCAAGGATGACGGGTGAGATTCCGCTTTATTCCAAAATGCTTAAATTTGCCGGCATCGGTGAATCTAACTTGGAACATCAATTAATTGATCTAATCCAAGCTCAAACGGACCCGACGATCGCTCCATATGCCAAAGAAAGCGAAGTGACGATTCGCTTAACAACACGTGCACAGACAGCTTCAGAAGGTGAACGGAATCTTCAAGCGACCGAACTAGAGATTAGAACGCGATTAGGAGAGCATCTCTATGCCGACCAAGATGTTACCATCGAAACGATTGTGCTGCAATTGCTTGGCGAGAAGAATCAGACACTTGCTGTAGCTGAAAGCTGCACGGGCGGCTTGCTCAGTGATTTGATTACTGCGGTGCCAGGGAGTTCCCAATCATTTCTTGGAGGAGTTATTTGTTATTCTAATGCCTTAAAGCATAAGCTCCTCGGTGTTCCAATAGAAGTTTTGGAAGGGGAGGGTGCACCTGGTGCTGTTAGCAGCGAGACAGCGGCCCTTTTAGCGGAGCAATTGATTACTGTGACCGGAAGTGACTTTGGTCTATCAGTCACGGGTGTAGCCGGTCCAAGTCCGTCTGAAGGCAAGCCAGTTGGACTTGTTTATATAGGTTTTGCTCAAAAAGACGTAGCAACAAGGGTTATTACTCTGCTGCTATCTGGTAATCGGGAGTCCATCAAGCATAGAGCAGCCAAAAGCGCACTCTATCATTTATGGAAACAGTTGAAAGATAGCTAGAGTTGGCATATAATGAGACTAAGTGTTAACGGAAGAACCGTAGCAAAGCGATAACTTTGTTGCGGTTTTTTGTTTGTTCGCTAAAAAGTCGAATGTATGTTCGAAAAAATGCTTGGCAAACACCTGAAAACAAGTTATCATATACCTATAATGATAGAAGAAGGAAGTGAGTGTTTTGTCAGATCGTCGCGCAGCACTTGATAATGCTTTACGTCAAATTGAGAAACAGTTCGGAAAAGGCTCCATTATGAAACTTGGAGAATCTACACATATGCAAGTTGAAACGATTTCATCCGGATCTCTTGCACTTGATATCGCTCTTGGTATTGGTGGGTTTCCACGCGGAAGAATTATAGAAGTATACGGACCCGAGTCTTCCGGTAAAACAACGGTAGCTCTACATGCTATCGCAGAAGTACAGAAGAATGGTGGACAAGCAGCTTTTATCGATGCGGAGCACGCATTGGATCCTTCTTATGCAAGCAAGCTTGGTATTAATATAGATGAGCTTCTACTCTCTCAGCCAGATACCGGTGAACAAGCACTTGAGATCGCTGAAGCACTAGTTCGAAGTGGTGCTGTAGATATTATTGTTATTGACTCTGTAGCGGCATTAGTGCCTAAAGCAGAGATTGAAGGCGATATGGGTGATTCTCACGTGGGTCTGCAGGCTCGCTTGATGTCCCAAGCACTTCGTAAGCTGTCTGGTGCGATCAACAAGTCCAAAGTTATCGCGATTTTCATTAACCAATTACGTGAAAAAGTCGGCGTTATGTTTGGTAACCCAGAGACAACTCCTGGTGGCCGTGCACTGAAGTTCTACTCATCCGTTCGACTAGATGTTCGCCGTGTGGAAACAATCAAACAGGGTAATGATATGGTTGGTAACCGCACAAGAATTAAAGTCGTTAAGAATAAAGTAGCACCGCCGTTCAAGCAAGCGGAAGTTGATATTATGTACGGTGAAGGAATTTCACGCGAAGGCAGTATTATTGATATCGGAACAGAGATGGATATCGTTAATAAAAGCGGAGCTTGGTATTCGTATGAAGGTGAGCGTCTTGGTCAAGGCCGTGAGAATTCGAAGCAATTTTTGAAAGATAACAAAAGTATTTCGGAAACGATTGAATTACGGATTCGAGAGAACAGTAATTTAATCAAAGCAGTTCCTCTTAATGTTGACGAGGAAGATGATGAATTAGAACCGGATTTCGAATAAGTTTAAATGATCATACATGAAAGCACCTTAAACCTTGTGTTAAGGTGCTTTTGTTCATTGAAGGAGTGGTTTAGTTTTGAATAGTGAAGAGCAACAAGTATTGATTATTACCAAGGTTGAGAAACAGAAGCGCGGTAAGCATAGATACAATATATTTCTAAATGAAGAGTATGCATTCTCTGTTCATGAAGACATTCTAATCAAGCATCGGTTAAATAAAGGGGAAACCATACATCTACAAGAAATCGAAAGTATAACGCTTGATGAGGAACAGAATATGGCTTATATAAAGGCAATAAGCATGATAGGCAGACGACCTCATTCATTAAGTGAAGTAAAACGTAAGCTGAAAGAGAAAGGATTCGAAGTGCCTATTATTGCATGGGCATGTGAGAAGCTAGTCCAGCAAAATTATATCAATGATGAGGAATTTGCGAAAATGTGGACAGATAATCGCATTATTTCACAGCGGAAAGGTCGTAATCTCATTCGACAGGAGCTCCAACAAAGAGGCATTGATAAAGAATTGGTCAAAAATGCTATGGAGACTATCAATCCCGAAGATGAGTATACGGGGGCAATGAAGTTGGGCCAAACGAAATGGAAGCAAACCTCAGGCAAGACGATGGATCGTAAAAGAAAGACGGGAGCTTTTCTAATGCGGAGAGGTTATACAGGCTCTATTGTTAACAAGGTTTTGGGGGTATTAAGCAGTGAATCGAGTGAAGAGGAATTTGAAATCTCAGATGACCCATTTGATTGTTAATGTCATTAACTATTACTTCAGTTAGTTAATGTCATTAAGTATTGTGCAGGTACTGGAAATACTTATTCCGTCATCTCAGGGACATTCGCTTGACAAGCTTCTTCGACAAAAGATAAAATAACAGTGTATATTTTCATAATGTATTCAAAATCATACTCAATTCATTGATTTTGAGGGGACAGATGTAGAAACCGCCAATTTTTACACTGTTGATTATGGATTATTAGCACTATAGTGCCTCTAACGCACGGTGCGCATTCATTTAAAAGCCATACTCTTAATAAGTAGGGTATGTATGACTAGTCAAACAATTAAAAATCGGATTAAAAAACCGAAGGGAATCCCAGGCTAACACCTTGGAGAAACCAACGAGGAGGTGAACAAGATGATGTCATTCATCTGGATCGCGATCATTCTCATTGTTGGAGCTGCATGCTTAGGGATTGGTTATTTTATCCGTAAATCTCTTGCAGAAGCGAAAATTTCCAGTGCTGAAACAGCCGCTGAACAGATTAGAGAATCTGCCAAGAAGGAAGCAGAAGCACTGAAAAAAGAAACGGTTCTGGAAGCAAAGGACGAAGTGCATAAACTAAGGTCCGAAGCTGAAAAAGACATTCGTGAACGTCGAAATGAAATTCAACGACAAGAAAGACGATTGTTGCAAAAAGAGGAATCGCTGGATAAAAAATTAGAATCTCTCGAGCGTAAAGAAGAGCAAGTTGCCAACAAAGAGAAGCGGATCGAGGATACACAATCACAAATTGATCAGCTTTATAAAAGTCAAGTTTCGGAGTTAGAGCGAATTTCTGGTCTTACAATGGATGAAGCTAAGAGTATCATTCTTACAAATGTAGAACAGGAAGTTCGTCACGAAACCGCACAGCTTATTAAAGAAATCGAACAGCAAGCCAAAGAAGAAGGCGATAAGAAAGCCCGTGAAATCATCACGCTCGCCATTCAACGTTGTGCTGCAGATCACGTTGCTGAAACAACCGTTTCAGTTGTATCACTGCCAAATGAAGAAATGAAAGGCCGAATCATCGGACGTGAAGGACGTAATATTCGCGCACTGGAAACATTGACGGGTATCGACCTTATTATTGATGATACGCCAGAAGCAGTTATTTTATCAGGATTTGATCCAATCCGACGCGAAATTGCTCGTACATCTTTAGAAAAGCTTGTTGCTGATGGACGTATTCATCCAGCACGCATTGAAGAGATGGTGGAGAAATCCCGTAAAGAAGTGGACGAACGTATCCGCGAATATGGGGAGCAAGCCACGTTTGAGGTTGGTGTACACGGATTGCATCCTGACTTGATCAAAATTTTGGGTCGCTTGAAATTCAGAACAAGTTACGGTCAAAACGTGTTGAAACATTCCATGGAAGTAGCTTATCTGGCTGGTCTGATGGCCGGGGAGCTCGGGGTAGACGTAACTTTGGCGAAACGTGCCGGGCTGCTTCATGACATCGGTAAGGCGCTAGACCACGAGGTTGAAGGATCTCATGTGGAAATCGGTGTTGAGATTGGTAAGAAGTACAAGGAGCATCCAGTCGTTATTAATAGTATTGCTTCGCATCACGGTGACGTGGAAGCAACCTCTGTTATTGCGATGTTAGTAGGAGCTGCAGATGCTTTATCCGCAGCAAGACCTGGAGCACGCAGAGAGACGCTCGAAACGTATATTAAACGTCTGGAGAAGCTTGAAGAAATTTCGGAATCCTTCGAAGGTGTTGAGAAATCATACGCCATTCAAGCAGGTCGCGAAGTACGCGTAATGGTTCAGCCGGAGAAAGTGGATGATACCGAAGCGTTCCGTCTAGCCCGCGATATTACGAAGAAAATCGAGAGTGAACTCGATTATCCAGGACATATTAAGGTTACGGTCATTCGTGAAACAAGGGCTGTTGAATACGCTAAATAAGATACCAATGCGAAAAGTGGCTAATATAGCCACTTTTCCTTATTTTCAGGCTGGTCATTGAATTCATCAATTGCTGGCCTTTGCATCTAGTGTTTATAAAGGAGCTATTATTTGTTATGAAAATTGTATTTATTGGAGATATTGTAGGATCTGTCGGAAGAAAAGCGTTAAAGAATATTATGCCTAGATTAAAACAAGCTCATCCTCACGCAGTGTTCATTGCTAATGGTGAGAATGCTGCAGCAGGGAAAGGTATTACAGCGGCTATTGCTAAGGAAATCTATGAGATGGGCATTCAAGCTCTGACGATGGGCAATCATACGTGGGACCAGAAAGAGATTTTTGATTTCATTGATCGTGACGAGAAGATGGTTCGACCTGCTAACTTTCCTCCTGGAACACCAGGTAGAGGACATACGGTCATTAAGGTCAAAGATCAGGAATTGCTGATCATTAATTTGCAGGGACGCACATTCTTACCGCCGATTGATTGCCCATTTCGTAAAGTGGACGAAATTCTTGAAGCGGATAAGAAAAAACATAAGTTTGTATTTGTTGATTTCCATGCGGAAGCAACCTCTGAGAAAATTGCGATGGGTTGGCATTTGGATGGAAAAGTGTCAGCAGTTGTCGGCACACATACACATGTACAAACGAATGATAACCGTGTATTGCCGCAAGGAACAGCTTATGTAACCGATGTAGGGATGGTAGGGCCACGTGATGGTATTCTTGGCGTTGAACGTAATGCTGTACTGCAAAAGTTCAAAACCCAGCTTCCAGTTCGATTTGTAACGGATGAAGGCAAATGGCATTTCCACGCTGTCGTGATTGAATTGAACGATCAGACAGGTTTGGCGAAAGGAATTAACCTTATCCGCTATGATGAAGATCAAGTTTTCATGGATTAGTAGATAATTCCCAATATTGTGAACATTTTAATTGGATACGATAGCATGTTTGTTAAACCTTGAGAATATGATGGGTAATGGAATCTATCCATCATTCCCGAGGAGGTTACTATTCATGGATGTATTAAAAGTTTCAGCAAAGTCCAATCCAAACTCCGTAGCAGGTGCATTGGCAGGTGTTTTGCGCGAGCGTGGGGCTGCTGAGCTCCAAGCAATAGGTGCAGGCGCCTTAAACCAAGCCATCAAAGCAGTAGCTATCGCAAGAGGATTTGTCGCGCCCAGTGGAGTTGACTTAATTTGTGTACCAGCCTTCACAGACATCGTGATTGACGGGGAAGATCGGACGGCCATTAAACTTATTGTAGAGCCAAGGTAATAAACTGTACCATACCAAATACCTAGCCTGTTTACCTAGTAGACAGGTTTTTCACAATTCCTATCAAACCTCTGCTTAGGGGTTTTTGTGTTGTCTGGAAAATGAGGTATAGGAGGCTGCTAGGATGAGAATAATGGATGGTCACTGCGATGCGCTTACGAAATTGTATATGAACCCCAAGCTGGATTTTGATAAAGAAGAACAGGAGTTGGATGTTAGTTATCCAAGGCTTAAGCAAGCGGGAGTAAAAGTTCAGTGTTTTGCCATCTACTTATCGGACTCCATTCAGCAGCCTACTTTTGATCATATTTTGCAAATGGTTGATTTATTTCATCGAAAAATTATTCGTCACCCAGGAATGAAATTTATTCAGAATGTAGAAGACTGGCGAGCTGTTGAAGCAGGGGAACAGATTGGAGCTATTCTCACTCTTGAAGGTTTAGATGCTTTAGCTGGTAACATGACGCATCTAAGGATTCTTCACCACCTAGGTGTTAGAAGTATTGGTTTGACTTGGAACTATGCAAATTGGGCTGCAGATGGTGTTATGGAGCCGCGTAAAAGTGGTTTTACAAGAAAAGGCAAGCTGATGTTAAAAGAATTAGAAACTATGGGTATAATAGCAGATGTATCACATTTATCCGTAGCGGCGTTCTGGGAATTGGTTGAGGTATATGCTAAACCATTCATAGCATCTCATTCGAACGCTCAAAAAGTTTGTCCTCATCCAAGAAATTTATCAGATGATCAAATCAAAGCTATCATTCAGTGTCAAGGATTGATCGGAATTACGTTTGTTCCTTACTTTGTAGATAGCACTAATTTAGCTGTTCCCATTACGGCACTGCTGAAGCATATTGATCATGTTTGTTCATTGGGTGGGGAAGGGCATATTGGCTTTGGATCGGATTTTGATGGGATTGAGCAATGGATGAAAGGTTTGAGACATGTCGGTCAATATGGAAATATAATAGAAGCCTTATGTAAAAACTATAAGGAAACACAAGTGGAGGCATTCCTGTATGGAAATTGGCGGAATTTCATGCTCACCAATCTTCCAAATTGAAAGTTGGGAATCATTCTAATATTGATATGGATTCGATCTAAAAACTCTATGTTTTAGAATCGTTTAACCCCTTGCAATTTGCTCTGTAAAGGCATAGAATTTGGATGACAAGTGAAAGAAAATTTTTATAGCATCATCATAAATTTCTACTAATTTAGCTTTTTAGGTCTTCATGCAGCTACAATCAAAAGGAGTGGACGTACGGTGATTAGTCAGTTATCTTGGAAAATCGGAGGTCAGCAGGGTGAAGGGGTCGAAAGTACAGACCGCATTTTCTCTACTGCATTGAACCGTCTCGGTTACTATTTGTATGGGTACCGTCATTTCTCTTCACGGATTAAGGGGGGGCATACAAATAACAAGATCCGCATCAGCACTAAACCGATTCGCGCAATTTCAGACGATTTGGACATTCTGGTCGCTTTTGACCAAGAAAGTATCGATTTTAATGCACACGAACTTCGTGATAACGGTGTTATCGTTGCAGATGCTAAGTTTAACCCCGTTTTACCTGAAGGAATTAAAGCGCGTTTGTTTCCAGTTCCAATTACTGCGATTGCAGAAGAACTAGGAACTTCCTTATTTAAGAACATGGCCGCATCAGGCGCTTCTTGGGCATTGCTCGGTTTGCCGCTTGACGTGTTTAATAAAGCTGTTGAAGAAGAATTTGGCCGTAAAGGCGCAGCTGTTGTAGAAAAAAATATTGAAGCTGTTCGTAAAGGTGCAGAATCCGTACTAGAATTAGCCGGTGGACCTATTGCTGACTTCCAATTGGAACCAGCTGACGGCAATCAAAAATTGTTCATGATCGGTAACGATGCAATCGCTCTTGGAGCTGTAGCAGCAGGTTGCCGCTTTATGCCAGCTTACCCAATCACACCAGCATCTGAAGTTATGGAATACTTGCAAAAAGCACTTCCTAAATTGGGTGGAACTGTTATCCAAACCGAAGATGAAATTGCAGCATGTACAATGGCTATCGGCGCTAACTACGCAGGTGCTCGTGCACTTACAGCTTCTGCAGGTCCTGGTCTGTCTTTGATGATGGAAGCAATTGGCTTAGCCGGTATGACAGAAACGCCTGTTGTTATCGTAGATACACAACGTGGTGGTCCAAGTACGGGTCTTCCGACAAAACAAGAACAATCCGATTTGAATGCCATGGTATACGGTACACACGGTGAAATCCCAAAAATCGTTCTTTCCCCAAGCACGATTGAAGAATGCTTCTATGATACAATTGAAGCTTTCAACCTTGCTGAGAAATATCAAGTTCCGGTGATTTTGATGACGGATCTGCAACTCTCTCTGGGTAAACAATCAGCTGAGATGCTAGATTACAACCGCATTGTAATTGACCGCGGAGCGCTTGTATCAGAAGCTCCTGAACAAGAAGCGAATCAATTGTTCAAACGTTATGAGTTCACTGAGAACGGTGTTTCACCACGTGTGATTCCTGGCGTGAAGCATGGTATTCACCATGTTACAGGTGTTGAGCATGACCAAACAGGTCGTCCTTCGGAAAGCACTGAAAACCGTCAACGTATGATGGATAAGCGTCTTGAGAAGCTGAAACACATTCAAGTAACAGATGCCATTAAATTCGACGCACCTCATGAGAATCCAGATCTTCTGATTATCGGAATGGGTTCCACTGGTGGAACGATCGATGAAGCAAGAAGCCGCGTTGAACTGGAAGGAATCAAGACAAATCACGCTACAGTGCGTTTGATTCATCCGTTTCCTGCAGAGCAGCTTAGACCTCTTGTTGAAAAAGCGAAAACAGTTATCGTTGTTGAAAACAACGCAACTGGACAATTAGCAGATCAAATTAAACTGCATGTTGGTCATGCAGATAAAATTAAAAACGTTCTTAAATACAACGGTAACCCGTTCTTGCCAGCAGAAATTGAACAAAAATGTAAGGAGTTGACTTTAGCATGGCAACATTAAAAGACTTTCGTAACAATGTAAAGCCTAACTGGTGTCCAGGTTGCGGAGACTTCTCCGTACAAGCGGCAATTCAGCGTGCGGCAGCTAATGTTGGTTTAGAGCCTGAAGGCTTAGCAATCGTATCTGGTATCGGCTGTTCCGGTCGTATCTCTGGTTACATCAATGCTTATGGTTTCCACGGTATTCACGGTAGATCTTTGCCAATCGCACAAGGTGTGAAAATGGCTAACCGCGATTTGACTGTTATCGCTTCAGGCGGTGACGGCGACGGCTTCGCAATCGGTATGGGACATACTGTACATGCGATTCGTCGTAACATTGATGTAACATACATCGTTATGGATAACCAAATCTACGGTTTGACGAAAGGTCAAGCATCCCCACGTAGTGCGGAAGGTTTCAAAACGAAAAGCGTTCCATCAGGTACAATTGAGTCTGCGATCTCACCATTAGAAGTTGCGATGGCTGCCGGTGCTTCCTTCGTAGCACAATCGTTCTCCAGTAACTTGAAACAGTTAACGGCTGTTATCGAAGCTGGTTTGAATCACAAAGGTTTCTCTTTGATTAACGTGTTTAGCCCATGCGTAACTTTCAATAAAGTAAACACGTATGACTGGTTCAAAGAGAATATCGTAGATCTGGATGAAATTCCTGATTATGATTATACGAACCGTGTGATGGCAATGACCAAAATCATGGAAACAAACTCCATGTTGACAGGTATTATCTATCAAAACAAAGAGAAAAAGAGCTATGAAGATTCCATTCCAAGCTTTGCTAAAGAAGGACTTTCGAAACAAGACCTTAAGCTTTCAGAAGCTGATTTCAGCAAAATGCTTACTGAATTCAAATAATAGTTACACCTTGAGGGCATATGGAGATTTTCCGTATGCCTTTTTTGCTGAGCGGCAATACTGTCTACTATCACAAAAGTAAAAGGATGGATACTATGAAAACAGTCCCAGTAGGGGTTTCAGCTAGACATATACATCTATCTCCAGCTCATATCGATATTTTATTTGGTCAGGGATATGAATTGACGACGTTTAAGGATCTCTCACAACCAGGACAATTTGCGGCTCAAGAAACGGTAACGATTGTTGGACCCAAAGGTAAGATCGAGAAAGTACGTATTCTTGGTCCTGCTCGTCCAAATACACAAATCGAAGTATCTCGAACGGATGCTTTTTCTTTAGGGATAAATCCACCGGTACGTGAATCCGGACAGATTGAGCACACTCCTGGCCTCCGAGTTATTGGTCCAAAGGGAGAGGTGGATTTGGCGCAAGGCGTAATTGTCGCGGCTAGACATATTCACTTTCATACTTCGGATGCTGAGAAATGGGGCATTCAAGATAAACAGCTTCTGCGTGTCAAAGTGAATGGAGAACGACCATTGATTTTCGAGAATGTCATTGCGCGTGTATCTGATCATTATGCATTAGACATGCACATTGACACGGATGAGGGGAATGCTGCTGGTGTGAAAACTGGCGATTTAGCTGAACTGATAGATTAGTTCTAGGAAGCAAATATTCATACATATGCTAATTTCTTTGTACTATGTAGGCATGTGATGCTATAATAAAAGTTGCGTCAGTTTACTACAGCAAAACTCAGTTAACGCTTACGAAGTAAGTTTTCTACGAAAACTCTCAGGAGGAAAGAAAGTGGCTAACCAAGTGAAATCCGACAAGGATTATTCCCAATATTTTCAGCCTCCTTCACTGACAGATGCAAAGAAGCGCGGAAAAGAAGAGATCGCCGTACACTATGACTTCACCATTCCTGAGGACATGCAGGAGTTCGGCAAAGATAAATATTATTTGATTCGCACTTACGGATGTCAGATGAATGAGCATGATACAGAAGTAATGAAGGGTTTACTAGAGCAAATGGGCTATCAAACGACAGAGGACAAGAACCAAGCAGATGTTATTCTGCTCAACACTTGTGCGATTCGGGAGAATGCAGAAGACAAGGTGTTCGGTGAACTTGGCCATTTAAAGGCACTTAAAGCACAGAAACCAGGCCTTGTTCTGGGTGTTTGTGGTTGTATGTCGCAGGAAGAAGCGGTCGTGAATCGAATTATGCAAAAGCATGCTTTTGTAGATTTGATATTCGGAACGCACAATATTCATCGACTTCCGACCTTATTGAAGGATGCTTTCTATAACAAGGAAATGGTCGTTGAGGTATGGTCCAAAGAAGGCGATATCGTTGAGAATTTACCAAAAAAACGTGAAGGAATCCGTGCTTGGGTGAACATCATGTTCGGCTGCGATAAGTTCTGTACATACTGTATAGTTCCTTATACGCGGGGTAAAGAGAGAAGTCGCCGACCACAAGACGTGCTTGCTGAGGTTAGAGACTTAGCTCGTCAAGGGTTTCAGGAAATTACGCTGCTTGGACAGAATGTCAATGCCTATGGTAAAGATTTTGAGGATATTACGTTTTCTTTCGCTGACTTGATGGACGATATTCGTAAAATTGATGTACCGCGTATTCGCTTTACTACTTCGCATCCAAGAGATTTTGATGATCGCTTGATTGAAGTGTTAGGTAAACGCGGTAATCTTGTAGAGCATATACATCTTCCAGTTCAATCGGGCAATACCGAGGTTCTGAAAAGAATGAGTAGAAAATATTCCAGAGATCATTATTTACAGCTAGCCAGTAAAATTAAAGAAACGATGCCCGATGTCGTTCTGACAACAGATATTATTGTTGGTTTTCCAGGTGAAACGGATGTGCAATTCGATGAGACGATGTCACTTTATGAGGAAGTAGGCTTCGATTTCGCGTTTACATTTATTTATTCACCGCGAGAAGGTACACCTGCTGCCGATATGGAAGACAATGTACCGATGGAAGTAAAGAAACAACGTCTTTATCGCTTAAATGAGTTAGTCAATAAACACAGTAAAGCGAGTAACGAGAGATTGTTAGGGCAGACCGTTGAAGTACTTGTTGAAGGCGAAAGTAAGAATAACGCTGAAGTACTAGCTGGTCGCACGCGGACGAATAAATTGATCCATTTTACTGGCGACAAGTCTTTAATTGGTCAAATGGTTGAAGTAGAAGTGACACATGCACAAACATGGATTTTGAAGGGTGAGATTGTACACAAACCCATGAAGATGTCCATTTAATTTGAAGTTGAAATAGATAGGAGCGTGTTTAGAAGTGTCCCAATGTGATCATAATCATAACGATAATGAGCCTCATGCTTTTAAAGTAGAGGAGTTTACAAATACGGAAATGATCGTACGCGAAGATATTTTAACCAAAGCTAAGGAATTGGCTGAATTGTTAACGACTTCGAATGAGGTACAGTTTTATCAAAAGGCTGAGAAGCAAATCGCTACGAATCCTGACATCCAAGTGCTAATTGGTGCGATCAAAAAGAAACAGAAGGAAGTCGTTGCTTTTGAGACTTTCCAAAATGCTAAAATGATCGAAAAAATTGAGAATGAGATTGAAGTGCTGCAGGATCAATTAGATGAGATTCCAATTGTGAATGAATTCAAGCAAACACAAGAGGATATCAACTATTTATTACAGCTTGTTATGTCGGTCATTCGTGATACGATATCAGATAAAATTAATGTTGAAGCAGGTACGGCGGAAGCTCCGACATCTTGCGATTAAGATAACATCCTTTGGGAATTAGAAAATCGCCCTCAACTCAGGCTTACCGCTTGAAATGAGTGGCGATTTTTTCCCAAAAGAGCAACTTATGAAATGAGTCTTTCTATCGGAAAGACGGAAGAAGACTTACTCGAAGGAGACATTGTCATGCTTACAGTTCGTAATTTAAGTAAAGTATATCCTCCGGACATTCAGGTACTTTCACAAGTGAGCTTTCAAGTTGATGAAGGCGAATTCATTGCTGTTATTGGCGGTAGTGGTAGTGGGAAAACCACATTATTGCGTTGTATCAGTCATCAAGAGAAATGGACAAGCGGTCAGTTGATCTATAACTCCATTGATATATCAAAGCCAGGTCCATTCGAACGCTTCAAATTAGGTAGAGATTTCGCATTTCTTGAAGAAAAGCCTGCTTTGAATCGAAATAAAAGCGCTGTCAAGAATGTCATGATGGGTCGTGTCTATCAAACGCCTCTGCGTATTTTGACTGGCATGACTTCAAGAGATGAGCATGTGGACAGCATGGATTATTTAGAAAAAGTGGGGTTGCTTGATAAGGGTGAGAAGAAGGTTGGTCAGCTAAGCGGAGGTGAGCAGCAGCGTGTTGCTATTGCTAAAGCTCTAATACTTGGACCAAAGGTCCTTGTCGCAGATGAACCTGTATCTGGTCTTGATCCGAAATCAACGGAATATATCTTGCAGGATTTGAAATCCCTTTGCAAAGATCGAAATATGAGCGTCATTGCTACTCTGCACCAAGTTGAGCTCGCGGAGAGATATGCTACTCGCATTTGGGGACTTTCTGAAGGTAAAATTGTGCTGGATATTCCGGCTAGGTCGCTCACTATGCGTGAAAAAAAGCTCATCTTTGGTGAAATATGATCCAGGTCTTATTCGTTTGCTTAGGAAATATATGCCGTTCTCCCATGGCTGAAGCTGTTTTTCGTCATCAGGTCAAAAAAGCGGGTCTCGATAATGTAATTGCTATTGATTCAGCCGGAACCGGTGATTGGCACATTGGACATCCCCCACATCAAGGAACTAGGGATATATTGGATCAGTATCAGATTAATCATGAGGGTCTAAAAGCAAGGCAAGTTAGGTCCGATGACTTTGTACAATATACATATATCATTGCGATGGATGAGAGTAATGTAACGAATTTGGCATCGTTTGCTCCTGCTGTAGTAGAAGGTGAGAAACGAGCTGCCATTCATAAATTGCTGGATTTTGCACCTGATCGCGTAAATAAAGATGTTCCAGACCCTTATTACACGGGTAATTTTCAAGAGGTGTACGAGATGGTAGAAGAGAGCTGTGAACGCTTACTAGCCTTTATTGTCGAGAAAGAAAAGCTGTAAGATGATCTCTTATGAAATAAAAAAAGCAAGGGTGAGAAAAGATTATTTTCTCATCCTTGCTTTTTTGTTGTGGAGGAGCTCTAAAATATGGTTATACCGATGCGCTGCATATATTCAGATATGGCTTTGAGCATACTCGGATGGATGGGAATGATGATATCGGTTGGTCCTATTTCGAACAGCCCGCTGCGGTTATGGACGGTAGCTGCTTGGACATAAATGCGGAAGTAATCAGAAACCGGAGCTACATGGGTGAATTCTCGATTAGCTGATCGCAAGTTTACGAAGGTGACGGCTTTGAGAGCAGAATGATCGTATGGAATAATGCTAATTATATGTTCCAACTTGAAATAATAATTAATGTGAGGTTTGTGAAGGATCAACTCTTTGGATGAGACAGTAAGACCGAAATCCCTCTTCTTATGCGACATTTTCAAGTCGCCCTCAAGTGATTTAATCGGAATGAAATCTGAATTCATAATAAAGCCCTCCTTACCAATCATGATGATCGCTTGTCTTAACAGAATAGCACAGATCATCAAGGTTGTTAATGGAGGGCGCTGGGTGTTCACTTTTGCTGAAATAAAATGGAGCATTGCGTGCCTTGGTTTAAATTACTGGAGAAGGAGATTTTTCCGTTCATCATTTTGATAATACTCATGACCACGACGAGACCAAGTCCAGTTCCTTGTTCTTTGGTTGTGTAGAATGGCATACCGAGTGAGTTTAATTGCTGCTTACTCATTCCAACGCCAGTGTCAGAAATAGAAATTTGTACAGCATTAGGCAGCTTACAGGTGCTTAATGAAATTTTACCGCCGTTAGGCATGGACTCAATCGCATTTTTAACAAGATTCATCAAACATTGGCGCAGCTTTTTGGATTCTCCCAGTATGTAAAGGGGTTCTTCATTTTCATGACTAATATGGATAGCAACCTGGTGATCTGCAGCAAATGGTGTGATGAAACGCAGCATGGCTTCTATCTCTTCTTTGAGTTCTAATTGTTCCTGTAAGTTAGAAGATGGCTTGGCATAGTTTAAGTAATCACCCAGGATGGCGGTCGCCTGATCCACGCCCGACAAAGCAAGGTCTACATAACGTTTGTGATCGTTGAAGGATAACTCATTCTGATCCAGCAACTGAAGAAAGCCTCTTGTTGATGTGAGAGGATTACGTATTTCATGAGAAATGGTGGCTGCAAACTGGCCGAGCATTCGATCCTTTTCCAATGCGACAAGTCTCTGTTTGTGCATCTCATGCTTTTTCACAAAAAATTGTAAGTATGTAATCATCCAAAGAGAGAAAAAGGAAAAAAACACGGTGTATGCAGCATACAAGGTTATATGAGATCGTATGTTCAGCGCTATAAGCGCATACAATACTTCGTACACGAGCAGCATACCCGTTGCATAAGTTAATTTCATCTTGAGTGTAGGTTGAGTTGTAGTATTTCTGATGAGAAATCCACCTAATAATAAAACAGCACTGCTTATTAGAGCGGGTTGCCAGTAGTAATTCAGGACGACCATACAGCCTATGTTAAATAAGGTCCAGGTGATAAAAGCTGGTATAAATCCGACAAATAAAATCACAGCAATCAAGCTGATCGGAAACAAATGGAGGGAATAAATTAAGGGATCAATGTCTTCAAATTTCCAGTACAAAAAGATGAGTACGATTAAAATAAGTGCGAATAGAGATCTACGCTGATATTCTTTGTATATGAAAATGGGGGTAAGAACTAGATGGATTAATATAGCACTCATGATGTAGAAGAGACCATGTAGTTCATTGGAAATGATTGAATGGAACAAATGAATGCCATCCTTTCCGCTGTCCGACAGTATCTTTATTATTTCTACATTATCTCACAAAAACTGACCTTATCAAGAGAAATGGGGCATTTCAAATGCTAAAGATTTGATAAAGACTTATGGTGTAATTCCTATAAACCGCGGTATAATAAAGGAACACGATGATGCAAGCGTTTACAATCTAAGTTGGTTGTCAAACAAGGAGAGATGAGGATGCGGGCGTGCTCACAGGTTTGCGGTGTTGTCTTTAATCCGATTGATGATGATTATGTGGACGTATGTGAAGATTGTGAGGATGCTGAGAAAGACAATTCTGCTCAAGAAGAGAATACAGGGTCGAGAAGTTACTATTTGGGAGGGTGCGGCCTCATCATTGATTATTTACTATGAATGGCTCCTTCAAAAAAAGGTTGATTACCAGAGATTTCTTGTTACAATGAGAGTAGATTTACTATTCATACTATTCATTCTTTATGCAGTTCATTTTTGAAAGGAGACCTGGCATGGTAACTTTACCTAAATTGAACGATCTCGGTTTTTTTGAGATTAGACTGGAATCCATCGGTGGACTCGGCGCGAATCTAGCGGGTAAGATGCTGGCGGAAGCGGGAGTCGTTGGGGTGGGTTTGAACGGGGTTAGCTTTTCTTCCTATGGTTCAGAGAAGAAAGGATCGGCAGTGAAAGCACATATAAGGTTTTGTGATATGGATACGAGAATTCGGGATACTTCACCGGTCGAACGACCGCATGTTGTGGGTGTTTTTCACGAATCGCTTTCCAAAACTGTAAACGTTATCAGTGGCATCTATGAAGATAGTACCGTACTTGTAAATTCGACAAAAACGCCGGATGAGTTGAAGGAAAAGATGAAGCTCCGGGGAGGTACCATTGCCGTTATTGATGCAATTGGAATCTCGCTAGAGGAGAAGAATCGCGTTAATATGGCGATGCTTGGCGCGCTATTCCGGTTGTGTGATTTCCTTGATCCAGATGTCATGAGAGGCGTTATTCGTAAATCGTTAGAAAAGAAATATCCGCTTGCTGTTGCACCAGCCCTACGAACGTTTGACCGCGGTTACAATGAAGTTAAGTTCCAAACGTATGCGCTTCCAGAAGGGGAGACGATGCCCGATTTCGTTCGTTTCGATACGCCAGTGCTTGGCTATGAAACGCAGTCCATTGGTGGTGTCATTACGAATCCTGGGAACAGCATTCTGAAAGATTTAAGCATTTCACGTGCGGGGATGATGCCGCATTTCCATGAAGATAAATGTATTCACTGTGCCTCCTGCGATAATGTGTGTCCGGATTTCTGTTTCGTTTGGGATGAACTCCCCGACAAGAAGGGGCGGCCTCAAATGTTCTTACAAGGGATCGACTATCAATATTGTAAGGGTTGCCTTAAATGTGTACAGGCTTGTCCGACCGAAGCGCTCACTAATGAGCGGGAAGAAGATGGTTATGCGGACTTAAATCGCATGCCGCATCGATTCAATCTAGCTGTAAACTCTTAGAGAGTATTTATGGGAGAAGGGTGGAACTACTCGCATGTCCATTGATATCAAAAAAGAATTAGGGCAAGCCAAGGTCGAACAGCGCATTGTATATGAATCAGGTAACGAAATGGCGGCATATGCAGCTCATCAAATTAATTATCATGTTATGGGATACTTTCCGATATCTCCATCTACGGAGGTTGCTCAATTTCTAGATCTTATGAAGTCCAACGGACAACATGATATCGTGCTCATTCCAGCAGACGGTGAACATGGTTCGGCAGGCATATGTTATGGCGCTTCAACTGCTGGCGGCCGCGTATTTAACGCGACAAGCGCCAACGGTTATTTGTATATGTTGGAGCAAATGCCGGTACAATCCGGGACACGCTTTCCCATGGTGATGAACTTGGTATGCCGCTCCGTATCCGGACCGCTGAATATTCATGGGGATCACTCTGACTTGTACTATGCTTTAAATACGGGATGGCCGATTGTGATGTGCCGGGACCCGCAAGCGGTCTATGACATGAATATCATAGCTTTAAAGCTGGCTGAAGATCCGGAAGTTCGATTGCCGGTTTTGGTTGCTTCGGACGGATATTTCACGTCCCACCAAAAGCGTAGAGTACAAACGTTCGCGCATCGTGAGGATGTGCATGCTTTCGTCGGAGAGAAGCCACAGGGCTTCCCGGATACGCTGGATCGTAATAATCCGATTACCGTAGGTCCTTATATGAATGAGCCGGATTATATTAATAACTGCTACCAGCAATCCATGGCCATGTATAACGCTGAAGGCGTTTATGATCGTATTCGGCAGGAATATGCTGAGTTGACAGGCCGTGATTATCCGATTCTTGAGCTATATCGGATGGAGGACGCGGAAGTCGCCGTGTTCTTGATGAATTCGGCTTCCGAAATCATTAAGGACGTCGTCGACCAGCTCCGCGAGAAGGGCATTAAGGCCGGATCGATCGCGCCGAATATCATCCGTCCATTCCCAGCAAAGCAGATCGCTGAAGCTTTGCAGAATGTAAAGGCGATCACCGTTGGCGATCGCGCGGATTCCTATGGCGGCCATGGCGGCAATATGGTCAACGAAATTAAAGCGGCGCTGTTCACACATGGGAACAGAGATACGCTTGTCATAAGCCGAATCTACGGCTTAGGTGGCAAGGACTTTTATGCCGAAGACGGGCATAATTTGTTCCAATTTGCCATTGACGCTGTACAAAGCGGCAAGGTGGAAGTTCCCTTCGATTACTACGGCCACACGCCAGGCGATCCTTCGAAAGCGCCGAAGCGGGTGTTGACGCCGATGAAGTATGAGGATTTGAAGACGGGACTCATCACGGTAACGCCGGATGAGAACTCGGGCAAGCTGAATGTACGTATCCCGCCTTTACGTGCATTGACGAAGAAACCGAAGCGTATTGCTCCGGGTCATGGCGCATGTCCAGGCTGCGGCATTTTCTCCGGCTTGGAGCTGTTTTTCAAAGGGATTGAAGGCGATATTGTCTCGATCTTCCATACAGGCTGTGCGATGGTTGTAACGACGGGTTATCCGTATTCGGCTCACAAGGCGACGTATATTCATAATCTGTTCCAGAACGGCGCAGCGACCCTCTCAGGGGTTGTGGAGATGTTCTGGGAGCGTAAGCGCCGTGGCGAGCTCGACCATTTGGGTTTGAAAGACGATTTCACCTTCGTCATGATCACTGGTGATGGCGGAATGGATATCGGCATGGGGCCAGCAATCGGAGCGGCTTTGCGCAATCATAAAATGATTATTCTCGAGTACGATAACGAGGGATACATGAATACGGGCGCTCAATTGTCTTATTCGACGCCAATGGGTCATCGTACATCGACTTCAAACGTTGGGAAACATCAGGGCGGTAAAGTATTCCATCACAAGGATACAGCCCAAATTATGGCCGCTACCCATATTCCGTATGTATTTACGGGGTCGGAAGCGTACCCGCAGGATCTTGTGAAGAAAGCGGCGAAAGCACAATGGTACGCCCAAAATGAGGGATTGGTGTATGGGAAAATTCTCATTGCATGTCCGCTCAACTGGCTGTCGGATGACCAGGAAGGCTCCAATATCGTCGGAGCTGCTGTAGATTCCTGCTTCTTCCCGCTCTATGAAGTGGAGCACGGGATTACGTCCATCACGTATAATCCGGAGGATAAGAGCAAGAAGATTCCTCTATCGGATTGGCTCAAGACGATGGGGAAAACGAAGCATATGACGAAGCCAGAATATGAGGGTTCCCTGAAATCGTTCGAGACGGAAGTTGAGCGTCGTTGGAATATGTTAAAAGCCAAGCATGAGAATGCTTATTTATAAGTCGTCATCATAAAAATGAAGGCACATTCACCTCTTTGGTGAACGTGCCTTTTTATCGGAGGAATGAAAGATGCCCTATGTGCTGCAGCACAAAATATCGCAACAGATTTTCACATGTACACAAGTCAATCACTACGGTTTAGCCTATTATGGCGTAAAATTTTGGCTGGATTTAGAAGAGGCTGAGCAGCAATTTCCTGCATTTCTGCACAACATGGGGGGAATGGAGCCGGATGCTTGGCATGTGACTGAGCTTGAGGAAGGGGAAATGAAGCTCTGCAATGTGAAGTTGAAAAATGACCCTAATTTGCAAGTGTTTTGGCTTCCTACACGAAAACCGGAAGTCCGTAAACTGGAAAAATAAACCGCAGCGTCAATAGGTACGCAGCCACTATGATTTCGACAACAAACGCTACCTTTCACCTATATTCGTGAAAGACCCGCTCAACTATAATAAGGATGTGAAAGAAAAAATTAACATCACATCGAAATCGCAAACCGAGCGAAAGCTTGGGACGCAAAGCTACAGGGGCTCTCGTGCCTAAGGCACAGTGCTAGCCAGCTGCCGAATGCGATGGGACCCTTCTACAAGAAGAGGATGACCCAGTAGAGGCAAACGGGTCATCCTTTTTACGATGAAGAGGAGGTGTCAGGTTCAAATTATCCATTTCGTCAGTTCGGTTTTACGCAGATACATCTAGAGTGATATTAACATATGGAGGTAGAGACGATGAAAAAATGGACGATGGTTATCGGAATGCTTGTTTTAGCGCTTACTTTTGTAGTCCCTAAAGCTATTCACGCAGATGAGGGGATAACGACAAAGGCTCAAATTGTTTCGGGGGTAAGTTTCAGAGATCAAGCTAGTACATCAAGCAATGTTATACGTTTATTGAAAACAAACGAAATTGTTACAGTCACGGACTATGTAACTACGAATTGGTATAAAATTAAGGATGCGCAGGGTGTAAGCGGCTATGTCTCGACGAATAGCAAATACATAAAAATAACTAGCAATGCGGAAATCATCTATGGCGTAAACTTTCGCACACTTCCAGCTTCCGAGCTCGGCTCCAAGGTTATTCGGATGTTAAGTAAAGGGGAAGACGTCCTCGTTACAGCAAAAGTCAATGACAGTTGGTATCAAATTCAAGACGCGAATGGAACTAGCGGGTATGTAAGCACAAATAGTAAATACATAAGCACTGATTTCTCTGTTATCAAACCCAATCTACCTCTCGCCGAAGAAATTGAAGCCGTTATCGCAGCTGGCCAAATTTACTTAGGCACTCCTTATGAATTTGGCTCGGAACGCAATGATACCACGACCTTCGATTGCTCGGATTTCATTCAAACGATGTTCTGGGATGCTCTACGATTCTCCGTACCTAGCGATTCACAAGCACAAGGCAACTATGTTAAATCGTTAGGTCCTGTTAGTAAGGAGTGGACAAATTTGAAACGTGGAGATCTGATGTTCTTCAGCAACTACAAAGGGAGCAAAGCAACAGATTATGATAACGTGAATGTTCTTACAGAACCGATCACGCATGTTGGTCTTTATTTAGGCAATGGGAATATGCTGCATACGTATTCGATCGAATCCGGCGGTGTTCGTACGGATACGATCGTTGGGAAGCAATGGGAAAATCGATTTTTGTTCGGAGGCAGTGTTTTACGTTAAGTGATGGTTCGATCAGAGGAACTTTGCCATATACTATAGATAGGGGCGGATGCAGCTTCAGCATCCGCTTCTTCCTCATTCTAAGAAGAAAGGAAGAACCTTATCTTTGAAACCTTTGACGACGACCCATCCACTGGAATTTCGGAACACAACGGAAAGAGGACTAAACCTAGATACCGTACACGAGCGTATTCTCCATTTCATGCGTCACGACCCCGTAGCAACCTATAAATTTATTATTGGTACGGATTGTCAGGTACACACAGGTCATACGAAATTCATTACCGGTGTAGTCATCCAGCGGTTAGGAAAAGGAGCGTGGGCGTGTTATCGTCAAGTCATCGTTCATCGGGCCCTACATTCGATTAAAGAAAAGCTTTCGATGGAAACTGCCTTGAGTGAAGAGATTGCCATGTATTTTGATGAGTCTAAACGACAGGATATGGAAAACATCATTCTTCCACATCTGTATCAAGGTGCTTCCTTCGATATGTTTATTCATATTGATGCTGGTGACGATGTAAATAAGAATCGGACGGCTAAATTCGTTCAAGAGATGGTGCGGAGAGTGGAATCCGTCGGAATGGTTCCTGTTATTAAACCGGATTGTTATGTAGCTTCGGCCTATGCCAATCGTTTTTCGAAGAAGCCGTATCAGCCAATTTATGAGAATCATGAGGTCATCGATGGCATCCTATAAGAGTAATCGAAACCGTTAGTTCGATGTGGTCACCTCGATCATAGGAACTGACGGTTTTGTTTGGCTGAGAAGGTTGTGAAAAGAGGATTCCTCAGCTTCTTAGCGAAATAATGCTTTTACAAGGTTAGAGAGAAAGGGGAGAACAAGATGAGCAAAACATTTATTATCGAAGCTGTTATGCTTGCGGTGCATGGTCAGTTAATGTTGCCAGAACAGCCTGTTACTTATGTGATACCTTATACCAGCATTCAGGAGTTATACGAGCTTCAAACCGGCAGTGAGCCGATCATGTTAGAGGAAGAAGACGACGGCTTCGTGAAGCAGATGATTGGTGAGCTGATTGCTTTCTTCGAGGAAGCGTTTAATAAGAAAAAAATTGAAAAAGCGTTAACTGTTCCTTGGCGGAAAAGCCCACCTTTGCCAATTAATGAGCATGTTACTTTGATGGTTGTTTTTGCGATTGACAATGAGGAGTATGGGGACAATTTCGACCCGATTGAAACCGAATTAATTCTAACGGCAATCAAAGAACAGGCTGCTCTGTTAACAGACCAGTTAGATTTCATTGAACGCATGGTTCAAGCAGGAATTCCAGTCGAAGCTTATGACGTAGAGGATTTTGAATTTGCGGTAGAAGGTGACAATCAGGTTTAGGAAGAGGAGTTGAGGAATGCAATTATGCGTGTCAAAGATCAAGAGGAGCAATTAACCTCACTGCCAAGATACTGGTTTCCAACTCAAACATGGTCCATTCGTGTTGGTGCGGGAGGTATGAATAATACAACTCGGTTCGTAGACGTGGAAGGTACATCCTATGTTCTTCGATTGTACGAAACTCATCGTGACATGGACAAAATAATTTTCGAGCATAGTGTTCTTTTGGCATTAGATAAAGAAAAAGATAAACTTCCCTTTCGTGTACCTGTGCCAGTGGAGCTCACAGCAGGGGGGACTGTTATTCGATTAGACGCTAAGGAAGGCAAATTGGCTGCCTTATTTACGTACACAGAAGGCTGTAATCCTATTTGGGGGAATACGCATCAACTGCTGCAATTCGGAGAAGCTGTCGGACAGCTCTCGTCTGCTCTGGCTGCGATTTCCATGGAACTTGAACCTGTCTACCCACCTTATTATGAAATTGAACATATCCATCCTCGCTGCACACCAGATGCGATTCAAGAGTTCTGTCTTCATCCACCAGAACCGTTCTGGCAGCAGCGCGATGAGCTTTCCTATATATTTGAACGATTTGCTGCTTTCTACAAGGCTATTCCTGATCTTCGGAAGCTTCCTCATCAACTCGTTCATGGTGATATCAATGGGTCTAATATGCTGGTTAATGCCGATAGTCAAATTACGGCTGTACTTGATTTTGAGTTCGTAACTCTTGATGTTCGAGTCATGGAGCTAGCTGTCTGCTTATCAGATCTTATCGATCCCACTCTACCGGCAGAAGAACTACGACGCAATTGCACTGCCTTTTATAAGGGGTATGGCCAATCGATTCATTTGGGAGAGGAAGAAATTGCGCTGCTGCCTCTTCTGATTGAGCTTCGTCGGTTGGATGTATTTATCCATTTCCTAGGAAGATATTTAGATGGTGTGGATGCTCAAGGCGTGCTCGTTGATATTATTCATAACACGTTTGATAAAACGAAGTGGCTGCAAATGAATGGGTCGGAGCTTGTGCTTACTTTGCTCAAATAGCATCAAGATGGGGGTAATCGTACAATCGATAGATCTTTAGTTGGAATACTATATAGCACCAATTGAAAAGGTGGTGTTTAGGTATGCCTAAAGGTGTTTATCTGGGCAATGTTCTTGCTGTGCCTAACTGTGGTCGGTTTTGTCGTAATGTGTGTAATCGATTATTTGTAGTTGGGCGCAATCAATGTATTGCGGATTGTCTGCGGTGTGCTGGATTACGCGGAAGTGCAAAGTCCACAGTAAAATCAAAAGGAAAAATGGCTCACAAATCAAAACGTAAATGTCATTGCGGTTGTGGCAAATGTAAATAAATTTGAAAAAGCTGTCGAAGAGATTCGGCAGTTTTATTTCTGATTGTAGGTAAAATAAATACATGACTAACCTTGAGGTAAGTAAGACACGTTTTTTTCAGTTCTTTTTTTGTTGCCTTGGTTAACCTATACTAGTACTTAAGAAGCCAGTTCACTGGTGAAACTTAGGTGGATGCTTACGAAATAAGTTTTCTACGATAACTCAAGAAGAAGCTTACGAAGTAAGTTATCTGCGATAACATTTAGGAGGACAAAAATGGTCTATCAAGCAAGCTCAACGCGTTATGCAGAAATGAAATATAATCGTGCAGGTAAATCAGGCCTTAAGCTCCCGGCTATTTCATTAGGATTGTGGCACAATTTCGGTGGATTGGATATTCATGAGAATGGGAAGGCTATGCTGCTTCGCTCTTTTGACCTAGGGATTACTCATTTTGATTTGGCTAATAACTACGGACCTCCACCAGGGTCTGCTGAGGAATTGTTCGGTAAGGTGTTGAAAAGCGACTTGGCCGCGTATCGCGATGAGTTGATCATCTCAACCAAAGCTGGTTACCACATGTGGGAAGGTCCTTATGGGGAGTGGGGCTCCAAGAAAAGTCTAGTGTCCAGTTTGGATCAAAGTTTGAAAAGAATGGGATTGGAATACGTAGATATTTTCTATTCCCACAGACCGGATCCGAATACGCCATTCGAAGAGACAATGGCTGCCCTGGATTTAATTGTTCGTCAAGGTAAAGTATTGTACATAGGACTTTCCAATTATACGGCAGAGCAAACGAAAGAAGCAGTAACCATTCTGAAAGGTCTGGGAACACCGCTGCTGATTCATCAACCTTCCTACAGTATGCTGAATCGTTGGATTGAGAATGGCTTGCAGGATGTGCTGGATGAGTTTGGCGTAGGCAGCATCGCGTTTTGTCCGCTTGCACAAGGCTTGCTGACGAACAAATACGTGAGTGGGGTGCCAAGTGATTCTCGCGCGGGTGGGAAGAGTCAATTCCTAAACACAAAAGATATTACGGAAGAGAAACTTGCTCAAATTAATCAACTGAATGAGGTAGCAAGCAGTCGTGGCCAAAGCTTGGCGCAAATGTCGTTAGCTTGGGTTCTCCGCGGCGAGCGAGTAACGTCCGCTTTGATTGGTGCAAGTCGTGTGTCCCAAATTGAGGAGAACGTAGCTGCACTTAAAAACCTAGAATTCACGCCAGAAGAATTGGCTAAAATTGAAAAAATCCTGAAGTAATCTTCAGGATTCCAATCGTTTATCAATCGCTTCGGACATTGTTTTATCCGTGAGGTGCGCATAGATTTGTGTTGTTTCTGGGGAGGCATGGCCGAGCTGCTCTTGGGTTTTGTACAGGTCATTCTGTAAGTAATAGTCTGTAGCGAACGAGTGCCGCAGCTTATGAACAGACAGGTAGGGCTTTCCAAAGCGCTTAGCGTACTTAATAACGAGTTCCTGGATAGCCCGTTTCGTCATACGTTCGCCTTCTTTTTTGCCATTTGCGATGGCAAGGAAGAGGGCTTTTTCCTTTTTGAGCGGCTTATAGCGAGTTGAGCGGATGGTGATATAGTCCGTTAGAGCTTGAATAGCTTCATTACGGAAGTATACGGGAGTTTTGAACGTGTCATCATTCTTACCTTTGCGATATACGTAGGTAAGCTTCTTCTTAAGGTCAATATCATCGACGTTCAGATTGAATACTTCCGATACACGAAGCCCCGAATTTAGTATGAGTGTAATGATGCAAGTATCTCTTATTTTGTTCAACTCGTAGGAGTAAAGGGCTTGCTTATTGGTAGCTACATCGTGCTCATAGCCAGATTGCACATACGCAATAAATTCAACAATCTCCTCTTCTTGAAGCAGCTTGCCCTCGAGCTTAGCGGCACTGTCCTTGGGCCTATGCGAGCGTTTGATCTCCACTTTGGCCATCACATTCCGCTTTAGAAGCGGGTAGAAATTATCGTCCTCGGCAATCTGGCTTAAATAATGGAATAAGGAACGCAAAGCGGAAAGCTTACGGTTAATCGTGGTTTTCACATTAGCCTGAGCTTTACGAGTAGCTAGGAACATGCGAAAGTTGTCAACGCTATCCATATGTAATTTCTCCAAATCCTCCAGAGGAACTTGGTTCATAGAGGGAGCAGAACTTAATCCTTCGGCCAACAGCCAGGATAGAAAGATTTCGTAATCACGGACATACTCAAGTAATGAGGATGGAGAAAGGTCTGGCAGCTTATAATTAATAAATTTCTCAATATACCATGGCATAGAAGGGATTCTTTTTTCTAATTCAAGGCGATCTTTGACTTTAATGATGTTCATAGGTAAATGTCACCTCACTTGCTTCTTCTTGCTGTTAGTATAGCAGTGGGTAAGGGAAATTGGTAGAAGAAGGTCGATTCGAAGCTTATGACCATCAAAACGACACAATTCTCTCTTTCCAAAAATACGGGGTCTCTCCCGGTTATATGGGCGTTGTTGAATTCATCATTCCGACTCCCGTACTGTCTGATATTTTGACAATAAGAGGCGAGTATATTCATTAGGAATAAAAAAAGGAACATTTACTAAAATTAATCAGGTATGAAAAATTCAGCTGGGGGTATCTCTATGCAACAACAAACGCCGCAACAAAATCAACAAGGCTTTGAGCAAATAAAAGAAGCTGCCCAAAAAGCTGAGCAAGCTGCTGAACAAACTCTGCAAGTTGCTCAGCAGATTTATTCACAGGCGACTGAAGCTGCACTGTCCGAAGCAGAACAACAGCTGCAAGATCTTCAGGGACAAATCCAGCAGGCTCAGCAAAAGACGGAAGATTTAAAACAAGAATTACAAACGACACAAGAATCGCAGCAATCTCAACAATCTCAACTATCTCAACAACCTCAACATTCTCAACAATCTTCGGAATCTCATCAATCCCAATAGCGCAACGCAAGAGAGTTAGCGTAAAAAGTCTGTGCATCTGCAACAGGCTTTTTTTGCTTGAATGGGTCGCAAAAAAAGTGTTGTCTGTACATGACATCATGTGTTAATATGTGGAAAATAAACGGAAGGGCTTCTAGGGATCCGAACCTACAAAGGTGGCGAACCGAGCGAAGCCGACACGGATATATGACGTGTTACACCGTAAGGGATAAAAGACCTTCGGAAAGTTCCGCCTGCTTAGGCGAAACGGACTGAGGTCTTTTTTTGCTTTACCGAAATAAAAAGTGGAGGGAACAGAGATGGCATCGATCCGTGTGGAGCAATTGGGGAAATCCTTTCGACTCAAGAAAAAAGAAGAAGGCTTTATGGCGAGTGTCAGATCACTGTTAAAGCCGGAGTATGTAGACAAGTCAGCCGTAGAGGGCATAACGTTCTCCGTGGATCAAGGGGAAACACTTGCCTTTCTCGGACCGAATGGTGCGGGGAAATCCACAACAATTAAGATGCTTACAGGCATCCTTCATCCTACAACAGGTCAGGCTGAAGTTCTAGGCTGCTGTCCATGGAAGGAACGAACGAAGCTGAGCTATCGAATAGGCTCTGTCTTCGGGCAAAAGTCTCAGCTATGGTATCATCTGCCTCCCATCGATACCTTTGAGTTAATGAGCCGTATTTACGAGCTTCGGCGCAGCGAGTATGTACACCGGCGTGATGAACTCATAGAGAGATTTGAACTTGGATCCTATTTGCATACAGCAGTGAGGAAGCTCTCGCTTGGCGAACGGATGCGCTGTGAGATCGCTGCATCCTTGATGCACCGCCCACAGGTGCTTTTCCTTGATGAACCTACGATTGGGCTAGATGTTGTCGTTAAACAGCGAATACGAGAGCTTATTCTTGAGTTAAAACGTGAAGAAGGAACAACTGTTTTTCTTACTTCACATGATGCTGGTGATATTGAGCGGCTATGTGACCGGGCGATTGTTATCAATCATGGGCGGATTGTCTTCGATGACCGTGTTGAGGTTATGAAGCAGCAGTTTTTGACACAGAAAACAGTCCGCCTTGTTTTGGGAGAGGAGCCGGATTCCATAGAAATTGTCGGGGTGAAGGTACTCGAACGAAGTGGTGTAAGAATTTCGCTTTCCGTCGATATGAGTCAAACAACGATAGAAGCAGCGCTGTCCCAGATCATGGCTGAGCACCGGATCATCGACGTTACGGTTGAAGATCCACCGATGGAGGACATCATCACACGTATGTACGGGAATTTCGGTAAGGAGGAGAAAGGATATGAACAGCTGGAGAAAATCGGTTAAATATGCCTTTATCGGCAAAATCACACTTCGTAATCAACTTGCTTATGTGGCCGATTTTCTTATCCGCTCGTTGTTTCTGCTGTTGATTCTTTATATTTTTCTTCAACTATGGCAGACAACGTTTCATAGCGAGGGTACGGAAACCATAGCAGGCTTCAGCTTTAAGCAGATCATGTGGTATCTCGTTATAACGGAATCGATGATCCTCGCCTGTCCAAGTCTCTGCTCACGCGTAGAAGAAGAAGTGAAAAGCGGGGATATCGTGTTCAAATTCGTCCGTCCTGTTAGTTTTGTCGCCTTTCACTATGTCGAATATATGAGTGAAGCTGCGATTCGTTTTCTCGTCAACGCGGCGCTAGGCGGTTTGTTAGGATTGCTAATTATGGGTCCACCTGATTTTGGTTATGGGTTACTATGGTTGCCAATTGTGGCATTGTGCGGTTTCACAGTAAATTTCATGCTGAATATGGTTTTAGCGCTAAGCTCTTTCTGGGTGGAGGAGACACGCGGGCTGGAATTCGTATACAACAAATTTTTATTCACGATTGGTGGCATGCTGATGCCTCTGGAGTTATTTCCCGACATGCTGCAGCGGGTAGGTCGTTGGCTGCCGTTTCAAGCCATTGTCTACATCCCGGCCAAGACAACAGTGACCTTTGATGCAGTTCAAATGCCAAGTATGATCGGCACTCAGCTGATATGGGTTATTATAATTGGCATAATTGTCTCATTGGTCTATAGAAAAGGAGTGAAAAAGCTCAATGTTAATGGTGGATAGCCGCAAATTGACACCTATTAGTGAATTTGATCAGCCAGGTAAATACGGGCGTTTACTTCGTTTCGTCTGGCAATGCTGGAAACTTAATCTTGCTGGCGCCATGGAGTTTCGGATGAGCTTCTTTCTCACGGCCGGTATGATGATTATCAATAATGTGGTTTGGATTGTGTTCTGGGGACTTTATTTTAGCCGATTTTCTGTATTGAATGGATGGGAACTACAGGATGTGATGATGCTTTGGGCTGTAGCGGCTGGCGGCTTTGGCGTTATGGCTACGTTTTTCGGTAACGCTATGCGAATTTCGAATCTGATCGCAAACGGGCAGCTTGATATTTATTTAACTCAACCAAAGCCGATACTTCTTCATGTTCTCATCAGCCGCATGTCGGTAAGTGCAATTGGGGACGTCTTATTCGCACTTTTAATTTACGTCGCATTTGGAGATAAATCGATGATAGGCTTCATAAAATTTGGTCTAGCCATGCTGTTATCGACGCTGATTTTCTTATTTTTCACGGTTATTGTGAACTGCCCTGCATTCTGGCTTGGGAGTTCCGATGGGCTGAGTTTTCAGCTATATAATGGGCTCCTAACATTCACTACGTATCCAACGAGCATATTTCGGGGGCTAGGCAAAGTCGTACTGTTTACTGTGTTGCCGGCAGGGTTCATCAGTTACTTACCCATTGGGTTGTTACGTCAGGTGGATATTCCTTTTATGTCAGGTGCCATAGCTGTGACAGGTCTGCTTTGCTTGGGGGGCATCTATTTGTTTTACATAGGACTCCGTCGATACGCCTCTGGCAATATGATGGGGCTTCGGCGTTAATTGGGTTAAAAGGGATAAACTGCATATAGGTGACGCATGCTATAGGTGGAAGCCACTAAATAGAATTAACAAAGGAGCTGATATCTATGGCGCGACGCCGACGTGGACAACAACCGATGATGCAGAATCAACCGTATGGTATGACGAATACACAGTTTGAACCCTCTCAAAATTATAGCAATGCGGTCGAACCAACCCATAATGGAAATTTTGCATGGAATGGTCAACCGATTCCAACACAGATGTACCAGCAAGCTGGTCAAAGCGGGCAGCAGTCATTTATTCCCCAAGCTCGTAACAATGGAACTCAGACTTCCCAAGGTGGAATGCCAGTTCCAGGTTCTTCAGGCAACATGAATGCCGAATATGGTCAGCGAAACACAGGAATCAACAATGCGGATGCGAGAAATGTAGGCTTTCAAGGGGGATATACCGGCTATGGTGCAAATGGCCAACCAACCCAATATGGCACTTTTATGCGGGATGGAACGCAGTATGGTGCTGGTCCACACACGATAGACCCCAATAAAGCTATCATTCAATCCGTCCATTATGGAGATGGCGGCATCAGTGCGGTTCAATTCCAAGATGGCAGGGTGGTTGATATTGCGAATGCCATTGCCATGACAGAAGCAGGACTGATTGAAGATGTGAATACCGGTAGGAATCGTGAAGGTCAAAAAACGCTAAGATCTTATCCGGATGGCGATCCAAGTAACAATTTATCTAATTTACCTCGATTTTAAAAAGCTTATCGCATGCAGTTTGCCATGGTGCAAACTGCTTTTTTTATACAAATAAGAATTTATATGTCTCGCTGCGCCGCGCAAAGACGCCCGCTAAGCGCCGAAAAGACGCTTGCAGCCCGTTGCGCCGCGCAAGTCTGATTGCTAAGGTTTAAGATGAGGGGAATAGGGTGGAAAAGCGAAAGTGTCCGCATTTGAAAGGACCTGAGGAGGAGCCTCAGGTTTTTTTATGAATAGGTGCACCCAAATGAAAAGGCCACCGTTACAAATCGGCAGCCTTTTTGCTCTAGCGTTCTTATGAGCTCATATAATAGCATTCTTTGAATGCGGATACATTTTATTTTTTGAAATGTGCCAGATACTTGAGAACAAGTCCAAGTGCGCCGAGGTAATAAGCAATTAATAATACGAAGCCTGTTGGATCAAGGGACAACATGTTCGAAATTAAAAATAAAGGGAAAACATAGTACAGCATATCTTGCAGATAAGTCAGAATCAGAGTGCTGGAGAAGCTTCCAGCTTTGAGTGCTTTATATAAGCCTAGTAAAAAGCTAAGCCCCATAAAACCAAGAACTACCCACATCGAATAGAGCATCCAACCCGTAAGTGTAAGTGTCATTTAGATTCACCTCCCCGTAGGAAGATTTTCTTTCTACTTTATCATATGCTGTCATATAACAAGTCGTACTAGGACAACACGATTATTTTATGTAAAAATCATGTTTACATAATCATAATTATGTAAACAAATTTAGAGCTGCATATTGTTCCGATAAATAAGAGGAGAGACACCGACGTATTTCTTAAATAACCGTGAGAAGTAAAAAACGTCTTTATAACCAAGCGAATCTGCGATTTCCTTTACTGTATCATGCGTATTTAATAGAATATTTTTCGCTGCTGCCATTTTCAAACGGTGAATGTAAGCACCAAGTGGGTAGCCAGTATATTCGCTCACGATTCTCCGCAGCGTAGAAAGCGAGATATGGTGGCGTTTTGCGATAACCGTCGCGTCAAAAGGCTGAAATAACGAATCACCGAGGTCGACCATGAGATCGATCAATTGCTGCGTTTTTGTCGTCTCTGCTGGTACTTGATTTTCCAGAATAAATTCAAAAAGCAAGGATTCAAGCAGCAAGGCAGCACGATCTATATTATCGGGTATACCGCTTTCCATAAGGATAAAAATACGCTCGATTCGATTGTGCTGTGCAGCATCTTCGTGCCCAACCAGCTTCGCCAAATCCACTTGTGTAAGCCAACTGCTCAGCCATTCCGCAATACGGCTTCCCTCGAATGTGAAGTAATACTCGTCCCAATAACCGTCTGAGTCAGGTCCATAATTATAAACAGCTCCAGGTCGAAGGAAGAACAGACTGCCGCTATCAACGTGTTGAACGGCGCCATCATCGACTTGATAGGAGCCTTTTCCACCAGCTATATAGACAAATGCCCATTTCTCAAATGAAGCATTAGCTCGAAATGAGATACGGCCTGGAAGATGCCCAACAGCACGGATAATCAAGGATTGCAGCTTCAATTTACTGGAATCAATTGGTAATGTAATGATCCGAAGCGGATAAGGACTGATCATATAGTCCATGAATCTTGGCATATCGTGTATTCCCTCCGTGTTAGCTCCATATTTTTCGAAAAAAAGTCTTGTGCTTGTGAGGGCAAATTAGCTGTAAATAAGCGTGTAATAAAATGTGAAGCAAAGCCATAAGCAAAGCGGTGTGAACAAAAATGTATCATATGTAGCGAAACGAGTCTGTTTGACCCTTTTAAATATACCCACATACTTGAAATCTCCAATTGCACGGAGTCCAAATACGAAGACACAAACCCAACAGCCCCATTGAACCCATGGAGATGAAGGGAGGGTTGGAAGTAAGTGCCCGTGAATAGCCAGTAGCAGTGCACCGCTAAACAAGAGAATGGCCACGATTAAAGTGGCTATTGAGCCAGGTATAAATGTCTGTTCTCTTGATCCGCTTGTAGAAGGAATTGCAACTTTGCTTCCCCATTTACCGCCAAATGCCCAGAACACATGTAAGCCACCGATACAAAACAATAGGAAAACAGAAATTCCACTAATCAACATCCTTGAATCACAACCTCTCTGAAACGATTACCATCTCTGTCATTATTTTAACTGAAATAAGCTTTTTTCAATAGGAAAAAGCACGAAATGATAGAAACGCAACGTTTAATTGTGGTTTTTATATGAATTAACTCCATTAAATATTAATGTGGTTAATTATATTTTCTCCATCATTTGAGTAGTAATATCATGTTTTATGTAAGGCAAAGCTTTTCAAGCGCCCAGATTTTAACCTTTAATTTTTTAGCAAAATGTAAAAGCGGTGGTGTATCTGGCAGCTGGATCCCAAAAGAATTAGGGAGGGTATTGACGTTGATTGAAGCTTCAGCCGCTTGTAAGGGCCAGGGGTCATGATCGATATCTCCTCGATATACATTACCGTGTCGATCTGTGCAATACAGACAATATCGTTCTGTTAACCAATATTCTAGAGTCCTAGGATTTGCTAATCGTATATCAGATGATGGGCGGTATTCACCAGTAAATTCACCTTGTTGTGCACGACTATCTTTTCGTAAACATTGGTAGAATATGGTGTTCTTAGGCCGATGTTGAACTTGAATATGCGCATAAAAGTACGGAAGATGGAAAGCGAATCGTGCTGCTTCAACAGCGAAACGGTTGTGGGCATCTAGACTGAAAAAGTAAACGCCGGGTTTACCGTGTATGGTTACGTAGGTCCTAACATTGATTTCTGGAAAAGCTGAAAAGTAAGGCAATGGAGGTATACCTCTAGGTACAACGCACGACATGTGAAAGGGGACAACACCGATCCATGCTGTTCCGTCAAAGGTATCAATGGGGATATGGGCTGGTAGGAGTGGTCTTAATGTTTCGATGGGAATGGGCCAATGAGCAAAGAGTAAATCATTCCAGATTTGGCGCATGATCCAGGGCTTGTCAGGTAACGGCCATAATCGGCTCATAAGTGGATCTCCTTCTATATTCGTGACTTCGAAATTTATTTTGTAGATTAATCGTATTGATTTAGTAAGCCGTTGTAAAGGGTTGTGCAAATGTACGCAACTTGGTGGGGAATGGGGGAAAACTATGTTATAATAAAGCACACAATTGAAAGAAAGCAGGCGATTTACACAGCATGAATGGCCAAAATCGTAAAGATGTGATTCCAGGTATTGAAGTGAATATTGTTTTGAAGCAAGACCAACGCAGCGGGAAGTTAACACGTGGAATTGTCAAAGATTTATTAACGAACTCGTCTACCCATCCGCATGGGATTAAAGTAAGACTTGCAGATGGTCAAGTTGGACGTGTTAAAGAAATATTATCGCCGGCAAGGTGATTTATAATCCAGGGGGAACGTGAGATGGCGAAAGCAAAAGTAGCAAAAAGACCAACGCGGGATGAATTTGTATTGGAAGAGATTGGTAACCAACTGTCCGAAGCGAAGCAGGAAAACTCCGAGATTGTTCTGACAGTTTGGGGGCGTGAAGACCGTGTTCGCGGCATCATAGCGACAATGGATTCGCGGACCGGTAGAGTACATATGGAAACGAATGGTGAAATTGATAAAGTTCCTTTCATGGACATTATGAAAGTCGAATACCCACGGGATTAAGACCGGAAAAACGGTTAATAAGCTTATTTTGGTGTTCTTCACACGGGATAAGCGCTAATTGACCGTTTTTTTGCTGTCAAAAATATTGCACTAAATCTATATTTAACGCAACTTAGATTGTAACGGACGGAGTGAATAGGATTGGGGCAAGTGTACGAGTATGATGATGAGTATTTAGAGCTTTTTGACTCATGGATGAAAGATCAAGGCTTTACGAAACGAACACAACAAGCTTATTTAGGGGATGTTCGGTTATTCCTTTCCGGTATAGAGAAGTCGTTGCCAACGATTGAGGCAATTGATATCATGCGCTTCTTGACGAAAATGCGACAGGGTGGGGCAGGGGATGCCGCGCGTAATCGCTATTTATCTTCGATTCGGACATTTTTCGCGGCGTTGATCGAACTTCAAATTGTGCAGAGCAACCCTTCCCTAAACGTAAAAAAATCGAAGGTCGAGAAAAACCAAATTCCCACGTTTCTCAGCGAGCAGCTGCTTGCTGTGTTTTTACAATCGATTGAGGGGAAGTATCAGATCCGGAATGTGGCCATGTTTCTATTGATGAGTTATGCAGGTTTGCGTGTAAGTGAGCTGCATCGACTAAACATCGCTGATTTCAATCGTTCAACGAGTACGCTGCAGGTGTTTGGCAAAGGACGGAAATGGCGAGTCATCCCTCTTCCTGCCGAACTGGTTAAAGTTCTGAATAAAGCATTAATGGAACGAATGGATACAAGGAGCTCGGTGGAGCAGCCTTTTTTTGTTTCTCAATTTGGACGGCGAATTAGTGTTCGTATGATTCAAACGATTGCTGAGAAGTATTTCGAGGTGCTAAAGAAGCAGTATGCTGAGCTACAGGGGAAGTCGATCTCAAGTCACAAGCTTCGGCATACGTTCGCCACGATGCAAGTTCTGGCAGGGACGGATATCCGAACTTTGCAGGAATTACTTGGCCATGCGAGCATCCAGACCACACAGATTTACACCCATGTTGGAGATAAGCAAAAGCAGGATGCAATGAACCGGGTTTCTGCGTTTATTCCAGTAGGAATGGGGATCTAGAACGGGAGATGTAATAATTAGTTCGGGTAGCGCATATAAGGCAACAGAGAGATTACAAAGTAGGATCCAAATATGGAATTACTTCTCTTTGGTAGGAGGCATATATATGGCTATAAAACCCCCCATTTTACAAAGGGGTGATACCATCGGAATTGTTACTTTAGGAAGTCCGCTTGATGCAAATATTATTGATGAAAGAATTCAAACAATTGAAAATATGGGATTCAAAGTAGTAGTGGGGAAATATGCGTATGCTTATGGTGGCATTGTTGCCGCAACAGCACAGCAGCGTGCTGAAGATCTTATGAATATGTTTGAAAATCGCAGTGTGAAGATGATTTTACCTACAAGAGGAGGGACAGGGGTCAAAGATATTTTACCATACCTAAATTATACGATTATAAAAAACAATCCTAAGATCGTAACTGGATACAGTGATATCACGATTTTATTAAATATCTTGTACCAATTTTCCAACTTAATTACTTTTCAAAGTCTATTGTTAATTGACTTTAGCACGAGCACACCAGCTTATAACTTCAACCAATTTTATTCTGCTACATCAACCCTCAGTAGTCCAAGAGTGATTCAGAATCCACCCGGTATGCAGATGACCAGCCTGGTTGAGGGAAATGTTAGAGGTCCAATCGTAGGGGGGAATCTCACTTCCTTTGTTGATGCACTTGGAACTCCATACGAAATTGATACGGCCGGTAAAATATTGGTCATAGAAGAGACACACGAAGCAACGAATGTGATTTACCGACATTTGACTCATCTAATCATGGCAAGGAAATTCCAAGATTGCGTCGGTGTGGTAATGGGACAATGCACGAACTGCTCTATATCTTATTCTACGACTTATAATGACTTAATAACTGGGGTGATTGCTCCTCTAGGAAAACCTCTCATGACCAATGTAAGTACAGCTCATGGCTATTATAAAGCAGCAATCCCCATTGGAGCGAACGTAAACCTTGATACATACAATAACAGGCTTACTGTACTTGAACCCACGGTAAAAGCCTAATGCACTTTTTACACGTAACCCCTTTTCTAGAATGAAAAAAAAGCCGGTATAAACCGGCTTTTTCTCATACTAGTTAATTAAACGACGTGCACCCCAATAATGTGCATCATAATAGGGGGTGCCGAAGAGTGTGCTAATTTTAACTTCCCTCGTTCCCATCGTACCTGCTTGAAGAATTTTGTTATCTCCAAGATAGATACCTACATGGGAGACTCCGCTTGTATAAGTTCCTTGTAGAAATACAAGGTCTCCTTTACGAAGATTGCTTTTATCTACTGGCGTTCCTAATTGACTCTGCAATGCTGATGAATGAAGAAGGTTAAACCCGTGTTGATTAAACGCATATTGTACAAAGCCGGAGCAATCAAAAGCAACATATGGTGTGCTGCCGCCAAATACATATGGCGTTCCGAGTTGCTGCATCCCTGTAGCAATGATGGCATCTGCTTTTACTTCCCAGCTCTGTTTAAGAGGAGTTTTAACTGGAAGGTTAATAACAACACCTGCGTAGATATTTTGCGGATTAACGTTTGGATTACTTGCGATAAGATCGGATAATTGTACATTAAACTTCTGTGAAATAGTCCAGAACGTGTCAGCATCCGTAGCAATGTACTGATTTGAAGGTGCCGCATAAGTGATTCCGCCGAATAAGAGGCTTGTCGCCATTACGGTTGAAAGAATAAACTTTCTCATGAATTTCCTCCTAATGTTTATGTAGTACATAAATATTCTATCAAAATGAAGAAATAGAGAATATGAACAAATTATGGATAAATATGAGGCGGGGCTATTTACATAATATTTGTTTACATAACAAATATTATGTAATCAATTGATTAGAGAGCATCATAATGAACAGCTTTCTTCCCCATGCATGATAAAAGAGTTCGAGTAGGGGGATCCAAAATATATCAATGCTGTGGAGTGTTTTACTACCTGTTTTACACTATGTCAAATGCAAAGCTAAATTTAGGAACACTTTGTATAATGTAAATCGTTATATAAGTTATATAATATAACATATACAGTAATCATACATGACATATACATAACGCGGCATTAAAGTATGAGGAGGGACACAATGAATTCAGATCTTTCCGGGCAGAAAGTGGAAATATCGGTGGATGGCGTCTGCATGGTGTTTGGGAAAAAAGGAAAGCAAGTGACTGTACTCCAAGACATCTCGTTCGATGTAGCCCAGAATGAATTCGTATCCTTGCTTGGGCCTTCGGGCTGTGGCAAATCAACGCTTCTGCGGCTGATGGCTGACCTGCTGCAACCCTCGAGCGGGCAAATTATTATTCAAAAGGAACATCCGCGGGAAGTGCGTTTGCGCAGGAAGTTCGGCATTGTGTTTCAAAATCCCACGCTTTTCGAATGGCGAACCGTACGCGAAAATGTGGAGCTTCCCTTAGAGGTAATGGGGCGTAATCGCACGGAGTATCGAAGTATGGTCGATCAACTCCTTGAAACCGTAGGTTTGACGAAATTCAAAGATTATTATCCTTGGCAGCTAAGTGGCGGCATGCAGCAAAGAGTTGCTATTGCACGTGCTTTATCGCTGGATCCGCCCATTCTCTTTATGGATGAACCATTCTCGGCGCTTGATGAATTCACAAAGGAAAAGCTGCAATTCGAACTGCTTGAAATTAAAAGAAAGACGAATAAGACGATTGTTTTCGTCACTCATAGCATTCCGGAAGCCGTTTTTTTATCCAATCGAATCATTGTTTTATCGGCAAATCCCGGTCGCGTACATTCCGTACACCACGTCGATTTGGGAGAGGATCGCACTTTGCAAACCAGAGAATCGGAATGTTTCCATGCGTTGACCGCTTCCATTCGAAATTGCTTCTACGAGGAGAGTGATGCCCTTGATGATCAAATTGGATAGACAATGGCATCAAGCTGCTGTTATTGCTTGTTGGATAGCGGCATTGCTCCTCCTCTGGGAAGTGTTCGCTTGGCTGCTCCATAACGTAATTCAAGTCTCACAACCCGATTCCAAACTGCCTTATTTGCATAAGGTGATAACCTCCTTACAAGACAATCTTCCCACTCTCATCAAGCAAGGCTTCACAACGTTCGGCAATGCGATGACTGGTTTCCTGATTGGTACCATTTTCGGCGCCGCCTTAGCCATTTCGATGAGCCTCTCCAAAACGGTTGAACACACGCTAACTCCTTACATGGTCGCTTCTCAAATGGTGCCCATCATCGGTCTTGCACCGATCCTGTACGGAATTCTCCATGATCCGAGTCTTTCGCGGATTGTTATGGCAGGTTATGTGACATTCTTTCCTGTCACTATCAACTCGCTTCGCGGGCTGCGCAGTGTGCAGCCTGAACAGCTGGAGCTTATGCGCTCCTTAGCTGCTTCAACCTGGCATAGCTACCTGAAGCTCAAGCTGCCATCTGCGCTGCCGGGGCTGTTCGCTGGGCTCAAGATTTCAGCTCCGCTGGCGATCACAGCTTCCATCATCGTTGAGCTAATGGGGGCTCCTGATGGAATCGGCGTGCTTATGGTCAGCTCGCTGTACTACGGAGCTGCACAAGTGTACATGTTCTGGTGCACGGTGCTGGTCTCGATTGCCATCGGCTTTACAACCTTTCTAATGCTAGTTCTTCTAGAAAGATGGTTGACACCTTGGCAGCCTGATTTCCGCGAAAGCAGGAGGGGAGGCGCATGAAGGAGGTCATTTTAAGCAAAGACCAACAAACTGCAGTGACGACACTAACGAGCTTAGAGGAACCAACCCGAGCTTCCACTGGAAAAGTACGAGCAGGCTACACGGCTATGTTCACGCAGCCAATGAAGCTATTCCCGTATGTATTCGGTCTCGTATTCTTGCTGCTTTGGCAATTCAGAGGGATACACACATTATTCAGTTTAGAACGCTATCAGCTGCCTATTCCTTCGGATATCATCACAGCCATGCGCGAGAATGGCGATATCCTGCTCATTTATACGCTGTACACGGGTGTGGAAATCATCGGCGGCTTCCTCATCGGTTCGCTGCTGGGGTGGCTTGCTGCGGTCGCGGCTTCCTTTCGGCCACAAGCGGGTGCGGGTGCGATTTCGATCATGGCCTCGCTCAATGCGGTGCCGATCGTGGCACTTGCACCAATCATGAATAATTGGTTGGGAGACGGCGTCGCCTCACGAATGGGTATCGTCTCGGTTATGACGATGGCTACCATGGCGGTTAGCACCTACAAAGGGCTGCGTTCCATTGAGCCGTCCTACCTGGAGTTAATGACTTCATACGCGGCTAGCACCAGACAGCTTTTTCTCAAATTAAGATTACCTAAGGCCTTACCGTCGATATTTTCGGCCCTTAAAATCAACATGTCCACGAGCATCATCGGTGCGATAGTGGGGGAATTTTTCATTGCATCGCGTGGGCTAGGCTACTTGCTCTCGGACCAAATCCGACTGGCCAATATGCCCTTAGCTTGGGCTTGTATTGTCATCGCAGCTATCCTGGGAATTGTTTTATATACGATCATTCAACTTGTAGAAAAAAGCTTTATACCGTGGTCAAATTCCAATCGCTAAATGAAAACGAATATTTAACATTAGCATCAAGGGATGACACCATCTTTACATACATAGAAATAAATAGGAGAGGATTGATTCGATTGAAAAAGAGAATCCTTACTGGCAAATTGGCTTTGATGTTAAGTATGTTCATGGTTTTAGTTCTCGTCACAGCTTGTGCTTCCGACAAATCAGCAACCACAACACCAGGTGCTTCTACCGCAGCAGGTGCAACCAAGTCTCCTTCGGCAGAGCCGCTCAAGAAGGTCAAAATTCAGTTGAAGTGGGTGCCGCAAGCGCAGTTCGCCGGAATCTATGCCGCTAAAGAGAAAGGCTTTTACAAGGATGAAGGCATAGATGTAGAAATTGTGCCTGGCGGACCGGATGTCATCATCGAGCAGCAAGTTGTAAATGGCGCTGTCGATATTGGCGTATCGAGCTTTGACTCTTTGTTAGTCAACCGTGACAATGGTTTACCTCTCGTCTCTTTGGCGCAAGTGACTCAGAAGAGTTCGTACCGTTTATTATCCAAAAAATCGACCGGTATCGATGCACCAGCCAAAATGAAGGACAAAAAGGTCGGGACATGGATGGGCAGCCAGCAGTTCCAAGTGCTTGCTTTTATGGAGAAGAACGGACTTGACCCGAAGAAAGACATTCAATTAGTGAAACAAGGCTTTACGATGGATCAATTCTTTGGGGATCAGCTGGATGTGGCGACAGCGACGATTTATAACGAGTACTATGTTGTGCTTGAGAGCGGTGTGAAAGAGACAGACTTGAATGTGTTTAACTTTGATGATGCCGGTGTTGCGATGCTGGAGGATACGCTCATTGCGAAGAAGGACTGGGTCGACAAAAACCACGATCTCGCAGTTAAAGCCGTGAGAGCTACCATGAAAGGCTGGAATTATGCGATTGAGCATCAGGATGAAGTCGTTGATATCGTGATGAAAAGTGTAACGGCAGGCAGTACAACCAAACAGCACCAAACGACGATGCTGAAGGAGATGGCGAAGCTTGTGAAGCCGGAAGGATTTAAAAGTGAACAAGTCGGTTCATTCGTAGATGAATCAGTGACACGGACAGCGGACATTGCGCTGAAATATGGCTTGATTAAGAAACCGGCCGATTTGACTGCGGCTATTGATAAAACGATTTTACAGGGCAAGTGAGTTTTGGAAAGGAAGGCGGATCGTGGATGACTGTAGTCTGCGATCCTTCTTTACATCATCAAGAGAGGGGAGCTGGGCTTATGAGCACTAACGAGGTTAGTGATCTGGTGACGAAGGAGGACCTGCTTGAGAAGGATCGCAAATATGTGTGGCATCACATGTCTGCACATAACGAAAATCCGATAATACTTGCTTCTGGTGAGGGCAGCTGGGTTACGGATGTGGATGGGAATCGTTATTTGGATGGCATGTCCGGATTATGGTGCGTTAATGTGGGTCACGGTAGAAAAGAAATTGCGGAAGCGGCCGCTGAGCAAATGATGAAAATCGCTTATGCTACGCTCGTTCAATCCCATGTACCAGCAATTGAATTAGCGGCGAAATTGAATGAGTGGCTGGATGGCGAGTATCGGATCTTTT
Organism: Paenibacillus sp. V4I3; assembly: GCF_030817215.1. Classification (GTDB taxonomy): domain Bacteria; phylum Bacillota; class Bacilli; order Paenibacillales; family NBRC-103111; genus Paenibacillus_E. The sequence continues at coordinate 5,317,185 of NZ_JAUSZA010000001.1, read as the reverse complement.
ACTCAAATTCGGGGTCGGATGCCAATGAAGTGGCCTTCAAAATTGCTCGCCAATACCATCATCAGAATGGGAAGCCATCCAAACATAAGTTCATCTCGCGGCATCGCGCTTATCATGGCAATTCAATGGGGGCATTGGGTGCAACAGGGCAAGCGCAGCGTAAGTTGAAATATGAACCGCTTGGTGTGGGCTTTCAGCATGTGCCGCCGCCTTATTGTTATCGCTGTCCATTTGGCCAGACGAAGGGGTCATGCAGTTTTCAATGCGCCAAAGCCATCGAGGATGCCATTGTTTGGGAGGGGGCAGATTCTGTTGCCGGTGTAATCGTGGAGCCGGTAATTACGGGAGGCGGAATGATTGTTCCTCCGGACGAGTACCTGCCCATGGTGCGAAGCATTTGTGATAAGTATAATGTGCTGCTCATTGTAGATGAAGTGATTTGCGGATTCGGTCGATCCGGTGAGAAATTCGGTCATCTGAATTATGGAGTGAGACCGGATATCGTGACAATGGCCAAAGGCTTGACCAGTGCGTACTCGCCGCTTTCTGCAACCGCTGTTTCGGCTGAATTGTATGAATCATTCAAAGATAAAGAAGCGACCAGCCATTTAAGACATATCAATACTTTCGGGGGTAATCCAGTCTCTTGCGTTGTTGCGTTGAAAAATATGGAGATTTTGGAAAAAGAAAATCTGGTTACGCGCTCTGCTCATATCGGAAACACATTTAGAACTCAATTGGAACCTTTGCTTGACCACCCGCATGTTGGAGAGATACGCATTTTCGGATCAGCGATGGGTATCGAGCTCGTAGAAGATCAAGTGTCGAGGGTTCCGGCAACTGCTGATCGTGTGACTAAGATCATAGTAGGCTGCAAGCAAAAGGGTCTGCTCATTGGGAGGAACGGGGATACAGTGCCTGGATTTGCTAACATTCTCACGCTAAGTCCGCCGTTATCTTCAACAGATGAGGATGTGGCTTTTATCATCGAGACCTTGCTTGCTGTGTTTGATGCCAATCAGGAGAGAGGATGATATGACTTGCCTAGAGCACCTCAGATACAAATTAACGCTTCACGACTGCAACAGCGAATTCAGGAGCTCGCCCAAATCGGGAAAATTGGCGAAACGGGCGTATGCAGGCTTGCCTTGTCCAAAGAAGATCGAGAAGGCGTAGAGCTGGTGAAAAGCTGGATGCAAGAAGCTGGAATGGAAGCTTCCATCGATCCATTCGCCAACTTAATTGGGGTACTTAAGGGGAGCAATCCGAATGCGCCTGTTCTCATGCTAGGCTCTCATGTGGATTCGCAGCCTTATGGCGGTAGATTTGATGGTGCGATAGGTGTACTTGGTGCGATCGAAGTGGTCCAAACGCTGGTGGAGGAAGGGATAACGCCAGAATGTAATATTGAAGTTGTGGCATTCTGTGATGAAGAGGGCTGTCGCTTCAACAAAGGGCTTTTCGGCGTTCGTGGAATGACCGGAAAGCTTGAAGCAAATGAGTTGGAGCGTACGGACAAAAATGGCGTTACACGCAGAGAAGCTTTGGTTCAGTTCGGGTGTGACCCTGCTGACTTCGAGAGCTATGTGTTCCAAGAAGGTCGGATTGGCGCTTTTCTGGAGCTGCATATCGAGCAAGGTCCAGTTCTGGAGTCACTCGATGCTCCGATCGGTATCGTCAGCGGAATCTCTGGTCCGTTGTGGCTCACCGTGGAGATGATCGGCTTCGCCGGGCACGCCGGTTCGGTGCCGATGTCTATGCGTCAGGACGCGCTTCTAGGCTGTGCCAAAATTATCGTGGCGCTCAATGAGTTAGTGCGGCAGGAGCCTGGTGCTCCGACCGTCGGTACGGTGGGCTCCCTTACGGTGTTTCCTGATTCCCGCAATATCATCCCAGAGAAGGTATCCTTCACCATTGACTTGCGGGACATTGATTTACGGCGTCGCAATGCGCTTGAAGCGGAGCTGCTCAGCGTGATCGAGAACGTGTCGCGCGAGCATGGTCTTACGTATACGATTCGCGAAGATACGAACAGTGAACCACGCTACTGCGCGAATTGGATCAAGCAAAGCCTGCATCAGGAAGCAGCTCTGATGGGGTTGACCCCGCCAGAGCTGATGAGCGGACCTTTTCATGATTCGCTCACTATGTCCTATGTGTGTGACTATGGGATGATTTTCGTTCGATGCCTCGAAGGCATCAGTCACAATCCCAAAGAATATGCTAGTCCAGAGGACATTACGCAGGGCACGGAGCTTTTATACCGCACTGCACGACGAATAGCCACGGAAAAGGGGGGCTTCCAGCCATGAGCAAAGTGAAAATTGGCCTCATTCAAGCATCGCATGATGTGCATGGGGATGAGGCTGTGGCCAAGCACAAAGAAGCAGCGATACAAAAACATATCGCGTTGGTTCGTAAAGCGGCGCTGCAGGGCGCGCAAATCATTTCATTGCAAGAGATTTTCTACGGCCCTTACTTCTGCTCAGAGCAAACAACAAGGTGGTATGATGCCGCAGAGGAAATACCGAAGGGGCCAACGACAATTCTTTTTCAGGAATTGGCGAAGGAGCTTGGTGTTGTCATCATTCTCCCTATTTATGAGAGAGAAGGCATCGCATCCTACTACAATACCGCTGCTGTGATTGATGCTGATGGTGCCTATTTGGGCAAATACCGCAAGCATCACATTCCACACGTGGCGGCAGGCGGCGGTTCTTGCGGGTTCTGGGAGAAGTATTATTTTAAACCTGGTAATCTGGGCTACCCCGTGTTCGATACAGCGTTTGCTAAAGTTGGGGTTTACATTTGTTACGATCGCCACTTCCCAGAAGGAGCAAGGGCTCTCGGACTCGGCGGAGCGGAGATCGTGTTCAATCCTTCCGCTACAGTAGCGGGGACATCCGAGTATCTTTGGAAGCTCGAACAGCCAGCTCACGCCGTGGCCAATGGGTATTATGTCGGTGCTATTAATCGTGTTGGTCTCGAAGCTCCGTGGAACATGGGAGAATTCTATGGTCAATCTTACTTAGTGGATCCGCGTGGTTCGATCGTTTCCATCGGAAGTCGGGATCAAGATGAAGTGGTCATCGGTGAAATGGACAAAGAGTTAATCCGTGAAGTCCGCAATGTTTGGCAATTTTATCGGGATCGCAGGCCTGAAACCTATGATCAAATTGTTAGCTTATAAGCGTGGGAGGGGGAGTGAAGATGAGTTCAACATTTATTTCCTTAACGGATTTGAAACGCAATTTCGCCGAGGTCAAATCTGGCATGAAGCCGAAAGAGGCGATCGAGGAATCGAACCGCTGTTTATTTTGTTATGATGCTCCTTGCATTCGTGCCTGTCCAACAGGTATTGATATTCCTTCTTTTATCAAAAAGATTGCTTCCGGCAATCTCAAAGGCTCCGCACGTACGATCATGGAAGCGAATCCGGTAGGGGCCTCTTGTTCAAGGGTGTGTCCCACAGAGGAGCTTTGTGAAGGGGCTTGTGTACTCAATCATTCGTCCAAGCCTATCCTGATTGGTAACTTACAACGCTATGCCACAGACTGGGCTATCAAGAATGAACAAATTTTATTCAAGGCCGGGGCAAGTAATGGGAAGTCGGTTGCTGTGATTGGTGGCGGGCCTGCTGGTTTATCGGCAGCTCGGGAGCTTGCCCGCTTCGGCTTCAAGGTCACTGTGTTTGAGGCGAAGGAGCAGGCCGGAGGGTTAGATACCTACGGGATCGTATCGTTTCGGCTGCCCCAAGAGATTTCGCTATGGGAAGTCGAGCAGGTTAGACAGTTAGGTGTGGAATTCCGCATGAGCACGCGAGTTGGCATAGATGTTAGTGCGACCGGGCTGGTCAGCGATTATGATGCCGTAGTTCTGGCTGTGGGCATGTCGAAGGTTCCGATGCTGGGTATTGAAGGCGAAGCCTTGACGGGCGTGTACGATGCCATTGATTTTGTTGAATCTACGAAGATGGAACAGGAGTTGGATACAACCCTCATTGGGAAACGGATAGCGGTCATTGGAGCGGGGAATACAGCCATTGATGCGGCCACGTGCTCAGTGAGGCTAGGAGCTGAAAAGGTACAAATTGTGTATCGGCGTACGCAGGAAGAGATGACGGCGTATGATTTCGAATATGATTTCGCTAAGCAGGATGGCGTTGCATTTCAGTGGCTCACTGCTCCAAAACGGATCATCGGGGATATGAATGGAAATGTTGTGGCATTAGAATGCTTGCGGATGGAGCTTGTGGATGTGGAAGCGGGGCGCAAACGTCCGGTTCCCATTGAAGGCTCAGAATTCATCATTGAGGTGGATGCTGTTATTAAGGCGATTGGTCAGACGAAGCATGTTTCGCTCATTGATCAATTCGAACTTGCACATATGCGAGGAACCGTTACGGTTGATCCGTCAACAGGTCAAACGTCCAATCCCAAGGTGTATGCAGCGGGCGACGTCATTTTCGGAGAAGGACAGGGAGAAGCGATGGTTGTGTCGGCGGCTCAGCAGGGCAAACAAACGGCCTACGCTATTTATAATCAACTGGTGAAAAGGGAACATGCATCGGCTTAATGACTATCTAAATGGATCGGGAGGGATTCAACATGGCTGATTTACGCATAAATCTAGCAGGTATAGCGTCACCTAATCCGTTCTGGTTAGCATCGGCGCCACCGACCAACACGGGCTATCAAGTTCAGCGTGCTTTCGAAGCGGGTTGGGGTGGAGCGGTTTGGAAAACACTTGGCGATCCTATTATTAATACCTCTTCGCGCTTTGCGGCCATTCATTTTAACGGACAACGCGTTGCAGGCTTCAATAATATTGAACTTATCACAGACCGGCCGCTCGAGGTCAATCTCAAAGAGATTTATGAGACGAAGAAGCGTTTTCCGAATCATGCGATTGTCGTTTCCCTGATGGTAGAGCCGAACCGGGAGAAGTGGCATGAGATCGTGAAAAAAGTCGAAGCTGTCGGAGTAGACGGCTTGGAGCTGAACTTCGGCTGCCCGCACGGCATGGCTGAACGCGGCATGGGTGCTGCTTCGGGGCAGCAGCCGGATCTCGTGGAGGCGCAGACGATGTGGGTGAAGGAAGCAGCGACGACGCCGGTCATCGTGAAGCTGACGCCGAACATCACCGATATTACGAGCACCGCTAAGGCGGCGGTTCGAGGCGGAGCGGATGCGATTTCGTTGATCAATACGATCAACTCATTAGCTGGCGTGGATATCGATTCGTGGAACACGATTCCTCATGTCGGGGGCAAGGGCTCTCATGGCGGATATTGCGGACCGGCAGTTAAACCAATTGCCCTCCATATGGTTGCTGATTGTGCGCGAAACCCAGAGGTTGGCGTACCTATTTCTGGTATTGGCGGTATTTCCAATTGGCGAGATGCCGTTGAGTTCATGCTGATGGGCGCGACAGGTGTTCAAGTGTGTACGGCGGCGATGCACCATGGTTTCCGCATTGTGGAGGATATGATCGATGGTTTGAATAACTATTTGGATGAAAAAGGTCTCGCCAGCGTCACCGAATTGATTGGGAAATCCGTTCCGCGCTACTCCGATTGGGGGAACTTGGATTTGAACTATGCGGTCGTGGCACGAATTGACACGGATACCTGTATCAACTGCAACAAATGCCATATTGCTTGCGAGGATACGTCTCATCAATGCATTGATATGTTGACCGGTGACCAGGGGCAGTCCTATTTGCAAGTACGCGAAGAAGATTGTGTGGGATGTAACTTATGTGCGATTGTTTGTCCCGTTGAAGGCGCCATTTCTATGATTGAGGTATCAGGTACAGATGCGCCAATGACGTGGAACGAAAGGCAGGAGGCTGTCGCCAAGCTGTCGGAAGGCAAAGACACCACCAAGAAGGAGGCTGTGTAACCCATGTCCAAGCTCATTAAGAACGGAACAGTCGTGACGGCTGTTGACCAATATCAGGCAGACGTCCTTATCGAGAACGGGATCATTACGCAAATAGGTCTGAACCTCTCCAAGGAAGGGGCAGAAATTGTGGATGCCGCAGGTCATTATGTGTTCCCAGGCGGTATTGATCCGCATACTCATCTTGACATGCCTTTTGGCGGCACGGTTACAGCCGATGATTTCGAAACAGGTACTAAAGCGGCTGCTTTCGGTGGAACGACAACGATCATTGATTTTTGTTTAACGAACAAAGGAAGACCGCTGAGTCAGTCTGTTCAAACTTGGCATCAAAAAGCCGCAGGCAAATCCGTCATCGACTATGGATTTCATTTAATGATTGCGGAAATCAACGATGAGGTGCTGGCAGAGCTGCCGAAAATGATTCACGAAGAGGGGATCACCTCACTCAAAGTGTTTATGGCTTATAAAAATGTGTTCCAAGCCGACGACGGCACGCTGTATCGGACATTGCTCGAGGCAAAGCGACACGGAGCTCTAGTCATGGTACACGCAGAGAATGGCGATGTGATCGAATATTTGATTAAAGAAGCGTTGGAAGCGGGGAATACGGATCCGATTTACCATGCACTAACGCGTCCATCATTAATTGAAGGAGAAGCGACTGGGCGTGCGGCTAAGCTTACTGCATTGGCTGGTTCTCAGCTCTATGTAGTTCATGTGACGTGCGAAGAAGCCGTTCAGCAGATTGCCGAAGCACGGAATCAAGGCGTTGATATATGGGGGGAAACATGCCCGCAGTATTTGATGCTGGATCAGACCTATTTGGAAAAGCCGAATTTCGAAGGGGCGAAATACGTATGGTCGCCTCCGCTGCGACCGCGGTATCACCAAGAGGCTCTGTGGACCGCTTTGAAAAATGGACAGCTCCAGACCCTCGGGTCTGATCACTGCTCATTTAACTTTAACGGGCAAAAAGACTTGGGGCTAGGTGATTTTAGCAAAATCCCGAATGGAGGACCCTGCATTGAAGATCGATTCTCCATCCTATATTCAGAAGGTGTAGTGAAGGGCCGCATCACGCTGAATCAGTTCGTAGATATCGTGTCTACGCGAATTGCGAAGCTTTTTGGCTTATTTCCGAAAAAGGGGACCATCGCTGTAGGATGCGATGCGGATATTGTCATCTTTGATCCGAGCGTTACACGGACGATCTCAGCTGAAACCCACCATATGAATGTGGATTACAATCCATTTGAAGGCTTCGTGATCTCTGGGGAGCCTGTTACTGTACTGTCTCGAGGCGAATACGTCATCCGGAATAAACAATTCGTTGGCACAGCAGGTGCCGGGCAATTCGTGAAACGAGACGCGTACCATGCAGCTTCAGGCGTTGTAAAATCGAAGAAAGAAGAAGCTATCAAAGGGGGAGCCACACATGTCTGAGTTTGCACAATTTAAGCTAGAAAAGCAGAAATTGGATGACTTCGTGGCTCAGAAGTTCAAAATCGTCGGGGTGAAGGAAGATCTGGAGGGAGCGTGGCTCGATCTCGAACATCCCGGCGGTGAAACGGCGAATCTGCATCTAACGACGGCGAATGCTAGAAAGTATTATGTCTCTTTACTCCTTGCTCAAGGACAATCGCAGGCTTAAACGATAGCGCCATTTATGTATTCGTAGCCGTGTAGGGCGAGTTCGATGGCAATCCTCTTGTGTGGATGCATGTAATCGTCGCCAAGCAGCGCTGCTATTTTGTCCAGACGGTGGTACAGGGTTTGTCGGACGATAAATAACTCCTTGGCAGTATCCTGTTTGGATCCGCATAGCGCTAAATAAACTTTCAATGTCTTCAAGAGCTGTCCATTTTTCTCTCGATCATAATGAATTAATTTCCCGATGTATTCATCGATAAATGACTCCAGTAAACCTGTTTGTTTCATTTTTAGAATCACTTTGTTAACATGCTGATCATGATAAAAAGGACTTGCAAACAAACGGGTATCTTTCTGAATCTCAATCGTTTCTTGGGCGGTCACATAGCTTTCCTTAACGCGAGACGGATCACTTAATGTTTTCCCGATGCCGAACATAGGGGAGAACAAGATTGTTTCTTGATTAGCTTCTGATTTTTGAAGTCTTTGTATGGCTCTGGAGATTCGTTCTTTGCAAGGCATAGCGGGCAATTGGTCAAGTAGGATGAACACGATTTGACCATGTACGACGGTCGGTATGAGATAGAAACCTTCACCTTCGAAGAGGGCGCGGGCGATCATCTGCTTCTGTAAGAGCAGATCTTCATAGTCCTTGGACGATTCGGCTGATGAGACGATGTCAAATAGACAGACGATGGTTTGGCCCAGCTTCATGGAGGGTTTGATGGAGAGCATATAATCGCGAATTTCTTGCCCTGTATGTTTGCCGTTTAGCCAATCTGTGACCCAGAGATTCTGTTTGTACCGCGTTTTCTCTTCCATATATTTCGTTCGCATCATTTCTTGTGCAATGGCCGTTGCGAACCTGTCTAAGGCAAGGATCTGAAATTCACTAAGTTCTTGATCGGCGTATAAAAGTAAGTCTGCGAACAAATGTTCTAAGGCTAAAATAGGGCGATGGGCCAGTTTGCTTTTAGCCTTAGGCAGTTGAAAGATCTCACCATAAATCCATTTCTCATAAAAGACATCGGCCTTCGCTTTCGGCATGGTAGGGACGAACTGCGCCTCAGCACCGAAGGGAAAGAAGGCGACTTGTGAGTGTGTCGTTTGATGCAGCAGCTTTAAGAGAGATTGCAGTCCTTTCCCCGAGAGGAGTAACTGATTTAACTGGGTGGAGAGGGATTCCAGGTCTGACACCATTTTATGATGCTGATGGATGAAATAGGCATGTAAATCCTGCGTAATGTCAATATATCGAACTTCCTCGTGGAAAAAGATAAGTGGAAAGTTCTCTTGGATGGCAAGCTCCTTCATCCGTTCAAGCGGCTGTTTCGTATATGTACCGAGCTCAATACATAATCCTGAAGCACCGCTGTCGATCAACTGCTGTAAAAAGGAGAGACTAAGCTCCTCGTTATCATGCCAACCAATGCCTGTGCTTAGAATAAGCTCATTCCCATTGAGAAGATGGCCGACTTGGGTCACTTCCATGATATGTACCCAACGTACCTTTCGCTTCAAAGCTTCCTCACTTGCGATGGCTTCTGCTTTGCGGAATAGCGGTCTCTGCAAAATATCTTTCACTGTTAATTGTAAGAGTGTCTGTACCAAGCGAGTTCACCACCTTCATGTAAGGAAAGTTGACGTAACAGAGCGGAATAGTAATTTCACCTATTATACAATGTGTCCAAAGACTTTTGGGAAAAATTCTTCCTACCAGGAGATGAACGAATATGAAACTCTTACAGAATTTCGTAAATGGAGTTTGGATCGATTCAGAAAGCGATGCTATGAGTGATGTGATTAATCCGGCAACAGGAGAAATCATCGCTCGAGTGCCGCTTTCTTCTTCTGAAGACGTAGAAGCTGCTGTCCTAGCGGCACAAACGGCTTTCGAATCATGGAGCAGAACTCCCGTGCCCAAACGAGCAAGAGTCTTATTTCATTACTGGCAGTTATTGCAGGAACACGAGCAAGAGCTTGCAGAGCTCATTACGTCTGAGAATGGTAAAAGCTATAAAGAAGCGTTAGGTGAGGTACTACGTGGTATCGAATGTGTAGAATTTGCAGCAGGAACGCCTTCCCATATGATGGGTTCGACATTGGCTAACATATCCGCCGATATGGATTCAGAGTTATTTCGTGTGCCGCTCGGTGTAGTTGGAGGGATAACACCCTTTAATTTTCCGATGATGGTGCCATGTTGGATGTTTCCCTTAGCCATTGCTTGTGGAAACACGTTCGTGTTAAAGCCTTCTGAGCGAACGCCGCTGACGGCAATGAAATTAGCCGCACTTTTTCAAGAAGCTGGGCTCCCTGATGGGGTGCTGAATATCGTCCATGGTTCACATGATGTGGTAAATACGCTGACAACGACGCCCGCCGTAAAAGCTATCTCATTCGTAGGCTCGCAGCCGGTTGCGAAATATGTCTATGAGAAGGCTTCTTCTGCAGGTAAACGTGTGCAAGCGCTAGCAGGAGCCAAAAATTATCATATCGTCATGCCCGATGCCCATGTTGAAAAAACGATTGAGAATATTATCATGTCGTCCTTTGGAAGCGCGGGGGAGAGATGCATGGCTTGCTCGGCTATTGTAGTTGTTGGGGACGGGGATAATTTCGTGAATAGGCTTCATCATGAGGCGCGTAATATGGTTCTTGGCAATGGGATGAAGGAAGAAGTAACACTCACACCGCTCATTCGAAGTGAACAGCGCACCAGGATTGAAGCTTTTATTGACAAAGGGATAGAGGAGGGAGCGGAACTTCTATTAGATGGAAGAGATGCGGAGGCTCGTTCGACGGAAGGATTTTTCCTTGGGGCTACGGTATTTGATCATGTGAAACCGAACATGACCATCGCTAAAGAGGAAATATTTGGCCCAGTCTTATCCCTATTCCGTGCTGAGGATTTGGACGAAGCGCTGCTCCTAGTGAATCAATCGCGATTCGGCAACTCGGCGGTCATTTACACGGAAAATGCTAAAGCAGTGCGGAAATTTCGTGAAGGAGTGGAAGCGGGAATGCTTGGCGTGAACGTTGGCGTGCCGGCTCCGATGGCTTTTTTTCCATTCTCAGGCTGGAAAGACTCTTTCTATGGAGATTTGCATGCCAATGGCAAAGATGGTGTAGAGTTTTATACGAAGAAAAAGATGATAACATCACGTTATTTTTAATTAGTTTTTTTAAAAAAAGGGGAATGAGGGCCGCGAGCGATTGCGGCTTTTTTGCCGTTGTGTATGGACAAGCTTTAATCGTTGTTGTAGGTTAAAGAATAGGGAATTAAGGGGGAGACACAAGTGATTAGAATATTGGCTGTTAACGAAGAACAGGAGATTATCCATCTATCCTCATTAGAAGATCTTAAACATTCAAATATAGATCGGTATTGGGTAGATTTCAATGCGCCTTCCAAAGAGGAAGCCTTGCTCTTACAAAAGCACTTTCAATTTCATCCACTGGCTATAGAAGATTGTTATCATCATCTGCAGCGACCTAAACTAGATCATTACAATGATACTCATTTTTTTGTCCTACATGCCTTGCATCCTGAAACGTTAGCTGCGGAAGAGGTGGACATGTTCTGGGGCACTAACTTCATTGTTACCTTTCATTATTCACCGTCTAAGGAAATTGATGAGGCATGGCATCGGATGGCAGAACAACAAAAGTTTCGTGAGAAAGGTATTGTATACACGGCTTATTTAATTATAGATAAGCTGGTAGATGAATATTTCCCTAGTCTATATCAAATCGAAGATCAATTAGATGAAATCGAAGTAAGAGGTAAAAGTGTTCCAGTTCACATTTTAATGAATGAAATATTTGAAATAAGAGCTAAGCTGTTAAAGATTAGAAAGACAATTGTTCCTATGAGGGATCTGCTCTATCGTGTTATTAATACCGAAAAAATTGAAGGTCTTAAAGAACATGTCGTCTATTTTACAGACATCTACGACCATCTGCTTAAGCTCTCAGAAATTATTGACTCCAATCGAGATTTAACTGCGGATATACGAGATAGTTATGTTTCCATAAATTCCTATCGTATGAATACGATTATGAAGACTTTAACGGTGATTACGACGATTTTCATGCCTCTGACATTTATTGCTGGGATATACGGAATGAATTTTCAAAATATGCCGGAACTTACTTGGCGTTGGGGTTATTTTGTTGTTCTATTTATCATGTTCGGCATTGGTTTCGGCATGTATTTGCTATTCAGAAACAAGAAATGGTTTGATTAGTAGTGTAAAATATTAATGTCATTAATTATTGGCGGAGGACGCTTCTATGATGAAGCATAAACAAAAAAAGCATAACACGATGGGACAATATGCGGAGCTGCTTAGCCGATATTTGTTCCCGCAAAAGGGTACGCTCATTGTATTGACGATGCTCTTATTCGCATCTATTGGTCTTCAGCTCATCAACCCGCAAATTATTCGCTATTTTATCGATACCGCTCAAACACAAGGGGCGATGCAGCCACTGATCACAGCCGCGATTATGTTTATTGGCTTTGCGCTTGTGCAGCAGCTGGTTTCCGTCATAGCTACCTATTTTAGTGAAAATGTAGGGTGGAAAACTACGAATAAGCTGCGAGTGGATCTTGCCGCTCATTGTTTATCACTGGATATGTCCTTTCATAAATCACATACATCAGGCTCGCTCATCGAACGTGTAGATGGGGATGTGAATGCATTGGCCAATTTCTTCTCGAGCATGATCATTCATTTATTGGGTAATCTGCTCTTGATGGCTGGTATCATTATTTTATTACTTCGGGAAAATTGGTTGATTGGCGCGGGGATGGCCTTTTTCGTCGTTTTTGCGGTCTTTATGATTCAGTGGATTCGTAAATTCGCTGTTCCAGTTTGGGCGGGTTGGCGGCAGGCGAACGCAGAGTTTTATGGTTTTATTGGTGAGCATTTGGAAGGAACAGAAGATATTCGCGCCAATGGTGCAGTTGGGTTCGTTATGAATCGCTTCTATACGATGCTTAGAAAAATGCTGCCGCTTCGGGTAAAAGCCTTTCTCGGTTTCTGTGCGATGTGGAACATGTCTATTTTCGTTTTTGCGCTTGGCAATGCCATGGCGTTTGGTATTAGTGCTTATCTGTGGCACACCCAGCAAATCTCTCTAGGTACGGTGTATCTGATTTTCTTCTATACGGAATTACTAGCCAAGCCGATTGAAAAGATTCGTACGCAAATGGAAGATTTGCAAAAGGCAGACGCTAGTATCTCACGTATTCGCGAGCTGTTCGCTATCCAGTCTGAGATTAAGGATGGGACTGGGGCTTCGTTACCGGAAGGACCGCTAAGCGTTGAATTCCGCGACGTCACGTTTAGTTATGATGGGGATCAGCCTACGATTGAGGGTTTAAATCTGACTCTAAAACCAGGAGAAGTCCTAGGACTTCTCGGCCGCACGGGGAGTGGTAAGTCAACAATGGCAAGGTTGCTGCTCCGCTTTTACGATCCTCAAAGTGGAAGTATCGCGCTTGGCGGTACGGATATCCGGAGCTGTAAGTTAGTTGATCTACGTAAACGTGTAGCCCTTGTGACGCAAAATATTGAAATTATGCAAGGGACCATTCGAGATAACCTAACCTTCTACGACGATTCGATTACGGACGAACAAATTATTGAAGTACTCAAGGAACTTGGACTCGGAGCGTGGTATGAAGCCATGCCTGATGGGCTAAATACAGGTTTAGCCTCCGGAGGAGGAAGCCTGTCAGCAGGAGAAGCACAGCTGCTAGCCTTCGCAAGGGTTTTCTTAACGAACCCCGGACTTGTGATCATGGACGAAGCTTCTTCACGACTCGACCCGCTGACAGAGCAGCGTATGGAAAAAGCGGTTTCTAAATTGTTGACACAGCGGTCCTGTATCATGATTGCTCATCGTCTAACAACCGTTCAACGAGCGGATCACATTCTTATTTTGGATAATGGGCGTGTGTTGGAATCGGGTAAAAGAGAGCATCTGGCTGCAGATCCGAACTCTCGCTTCAGCCAGTTACTTGCCACAGGCTTAGAGGAGGTGTTGGCATGAATACGTATCAATATTTGTGGCGGCTTATTATGTACCGTCCAATACGGTATCTGGTTAACGCCATAGCTTGGACAGTTATCTATTTGGCGCCGATTGCGCCTGGACTTATAACGAAAGAGTTTTTCGATTCTCTGACAGGTACGTCAGCGCTCGGTTATGGTGTATGGGGACTGATCGCATTGTTAATGGCTGCAGCCTTAGGGCGCATTATGCTGATTGTAATTGGTTTTATTACGGATGTTAATTTTCGCTTTCGTATGGGGATGCTGCTTAGACGAAACTTGCTTGAGCATGTATTAAAACAGCCGGGGGCACAGGCCATTCCCGTTTCGCCTGGGGAAGCGATTAGTCACTTCCGAGATGATGTTGATCAATCGGAAGAGGCAGCAAGCTGGTCGGTCGATGTTTTCGGGATGACTTGTTTTGCCCTCGTATCGGGCTATATCCTGATTCGGATTGATGCTCAAATGACTCTGCTTGTGTTTATGCCGATCGTTCTGGTCATTACGGCTGCGCAGTTGGCTACGGTTCGCTTACAGAAATATCGCGCAGCTAGCCGCGAAGCTACCTCCAAGGTAACGGGAGAGATCAGCGAAATGTTCGGCAGTGTGCAGGCGATTCAAGTCGCCGGTGCGGAGAAACGAGTGATCGCTCGGTTCAGCAGTTTCGGTGATGACCGTAGGAAAGCGATGCTGAAGGATCGGCTCATGGGTGAACTGCTGGATTCAGTGTTCTCAAACTCAGTTAATTTGGGAACGGGGCTGATTCTATTACTAGCTGGAACAAAAATGAGAGCTGGGACGTTTACCGTCGGTGACTTGGCTTTGTTCGTGTACTATTTAACTTTTGTTACGCAGTTTATTACGAATGTGGGTAAATTTATTACGTATTTTAAGCAGATGAGTGTGTCGCTGGAGAGATTGACGTTCCTTTTGCAGGGGGCATCGGCTAAGGTTCTTACAATGGTTAATTCACTTCATTTGAAGGCGGAAAGTAAAGTGGCGGAGGTTAATGTGTCCGCTATCCCTTTGGCTCAGAAAGGAAGAGAGAATGAGAGTCTGGGTGGGGGAAAACAAGAGATAGGATTCGAGCATGAAATCGCGGTTGGTGCAAAGGTAGAGGAAAGATACAATCGTGAAAAAGAGATTGAGACCTCGCTGCAGCGGCTTGATGTGAATGGACTTAGCTACGCCTACTCTGATACAGGCAGAGGGATCTCGGACATTCACTTCAGCTTGAAAAGAGGATCGTTCACCGTTATTACGGGAACGATTGGTTCGGGCAAGACCACGCTTGTTCGCTCTCTCCTAGGGCTGCTGCCCAAGGGAGAGGGAACGATTGCGTGGAATGGCGTGCCCGTCGAAGATCCGGGCACGTTCTTTACACCGCCGCGGAGCGCTTATACCGCGCAGGTTCCGCGGCTATACAGCGATACGCTGCGCAACAATATTTTGCTCGGGCAAGCGGAGCAAGGCGATAGCTTGCAAATGGCCTTACACGCGGCGGTGATGGAGTTCGACGTCGCGCAGCTGCCTGGCGGGCTGGACACCGTCATCGGCCCGCGCGGGGTGAAGCTCTCCGGCGGGCAAGCGCAGCGAACGGCTGCAGCGCGCATGCTCGTGCGCGACGCCGAGCTTTACGTCTTCGACGACCTGTCGAGCGCGCTCGATGTCGAGACGGAACAGAAGCTGTGGGAGCGGATGTTCCAGCGTCGAAGCGACGCGACCTGCCTGGTCGTATCTCACCGCAAAACGGCGCTCTCGCGGGCTGACCACATCATTGTAATGAAGGACGGCCGTATTGAGGCCGAAGGAAACTCGGAGGAACTGCTGCGGCAAAGTGCGACGTTCAGGGAACTGTGGTATGGCGATGAGCGGCAATCATAATAAGTAGAGAAGCCTGAGAGATTGGGCTTCTTTTTTATTTATATAAAGGAAATTTGTGGGGGGTTAACGAAAATATATGAATTCCTTTTCCAATGGACAAAGATTGTAATTAAGATAGGATAAGGGCAAAATAAGGTAAGGAATAACTTAAATTTAGGAGTGAAAATAGAAAATGATGAACCCCAAACAACTAGCTGCTGAGAAAGCTGTAGAATTTATTGAAGATGGCATGGTAGTTGGATTAGGTACTGGATCAACAGCCTATTGGGCAATCCAAAAAATTGCTCAAAGAATACAGGAAGGACTTCGTATCCGGGCCGTAGCGAGTTCTAGAGACTCGGATGAATTGGCAAATAAATTAGGAATTCCAATAGTAGCTTTTTCTGAAATAGATGTGATAGACCTAACGATTGATGGTGCGGATGAAGTTGATTCTCATTTAAACTTAATCAAGGGTGGAGGAGGCGCATTAGTCAGAGAGAAGATACTAGCCATTAATAGTAAGAGATTTTTTGTAATTGTAGATGAATCAAAACAAGTAGAACATTTAGGCAAATTTCCATTACCGGTCGAAATTGTCCCATTTGCTGCGAATTTAACAATAAATAAATTAAAGGAACTAGGGTGTAACACAAGGATACGAATGAGTAACGATAAAGAGTATGTCACGGATAACGGAAACATAATCGTAGATTGTAACTTTGAAAAAATAGTAGAGCCAATAGAGCTAAATAAACAAATCAACTTGATTCCAGGTGTTGTTGATAATGGCTTATTTACTCGTATGGTAAGTTCATTAGTCATTGGATACAACGATGGAAATGTAAAGATTATTGACCAACCATGAGGGAAGCACGAATTCACAATACATGCATTTTGTGCATCAAAATTAGGTGTTGAACGCCCTTCGGAGGGGATTACCTGCAAAATATACAGCTAATTTCGCCTTAAGAGGCTCAAACTGAGCGTTATGGGTGAATTTGATGTAGGAAATGCAGGTAATACATGAGAGATGAGCAGCTGAAGTGAAATTAACTGCATGTTTTACAGCAAATATTGTTCGATACTCCAACGGGACTGGGGACTGGGGACTGGGGACTGGGGACTGGGGACTGGGGGCTGGACTTGGCACTTGGCACCTAGCACTTGGAACTGGTAGAGGTTGTTGTTGTTGTTGTTGTTGGTGTAGTGATAGTGGTAGTTTCTTTATCATGTTTGGGCTAGTGGGAAGATTTAAGCTGAGATTGAGAGAGGCGTTTAAAGCTTATGCAGGGAAAATCTACCAAAAGAACGAATCTAAATAAGATAATCTTTTAACGATTAAACAAGGAGCGAATGTACATATGCACGATTCACCCAATCTTCTTTTAATCACAGACATCCCAGGCTATGCGCCTCAAATTAGCAGGCTGATGTCAATGATGAATTACGCGAGAAGTACGACGCTGAGAAGTGTGGAAGGACTCACAACCGAGCAATTAGACTACACAATGGACGCGGCAAGTAACTCCATCGGCTCTTTGCTGCTGCACTTCGCGGCCGTCGAGGTTGCTTATCAGTTAGAGACATTCGAGCACCGTGATTTGAACGAGGAAGAAATGAAAATCTGGGGAGCAGCCCTCGAGCTTGGTGATCAAGAAAGAGCCCAAATTAAGGGAAATAACCTCGACTATTATCTAAGCATCTTGAGCGAGGTGCGCAGCAAAACATATGAGGTTTTCAAGAAGAAGACAGATGATTGGTTGTATGAGGAATACCCATTCTGGCGGAACCAGCCCGCTAACCATTATTTCATGTGGTACCACGTATTTGAGGATGAGATTAATCATCGGGGGCAGATTCGTTGGATGAGAAAACGACTTCCGGTATAAAAGCAGTGAATTTTACCCCGATAGGAGGAAAGAAGAGATGAATACCAATAAACCAGTTGGTCTGACCGCTTCGGCAGGCTTTCAAATTGGTGTTAGACGTACACTTCCCTTTTTCCAAGAGGATGCTTGGGAGCTGCTGACTTCAACACAAGGGAGAAAGCTTTGGTTAGGTGATTTAGCGACAGTTGAGATCGTGAAAGGTCACAAGTTCGTGACGCAAGAAGGAACGACGGGGGAATTTCGTGTGGTGAAGCCGCAGGAGCAGCTTCGAATGACTTGGCAGCCAATTGGCTTCCCGAAGGCGTCTACACTACAAATTCGCTTGCTGCCTGCCGCTAGTCCAGGGAAAACAACAATTAGCTTCCATCAAGAGAAGCTGGACAGCGCGGAGCAAAGAGAAGAGATGAAAGCACATTGGGAAGAGGTAATCAGCGGATTACTAGCCCTTTCTAAGGAAAAGTCCATACGATGACGAACACGCTCATATTGGTCTTCATTCTGACGATGATTATCCACACAGCGGAAACGTTGTCATACTCGATTCGGTACGCTGGGGTGCAAGTGAATAAGCTGGCCGTGGCACTCTCTTTAGTCGGCATTGTCGTCCTTGTATCGCGCACAGCGAATTTAATTCAGGCGCCAATGACTGCGCACTTCGTTGATTTTGCGAAGATCGAACCGACGTTCGATTTGGAACGATACCTGCGAATCAGTTTATTCGCCTCGTCGATTGGGACACTGATTGCGATTGCTTTATTCCCGTCTTTTATCAATCTCAGCGTTCGAGTCATTTCCCGGTTGGAAATTGCAGGATCGATTCCGAAACTCATAACGAGTGTAACGGTGACTCAGTTGAAGAACACGAAAAAATATTTGAAGAAGCCGAATGTCAAGCTGTTGAGCCAGTTCCGTTATTTGGGGATTCCAAAACGATTCCTTTTGATTAATATTATGGTGACTGCTTTCTATTCGGTTGGTGTGCTTTCTTCCTTATATGCCGCGCATTTATTACCTGAATTTGCAACGACAGCGTCGCAAGCATCCGGACTTATTAACGGTATTGCTACTATTTTGCTTACCATATTCATAGATCCGCAGTTAGGTCTTATCACGGACAAAGCACTGCATGACGAATCGCAACGTAGACAGCTTGGAAAGATCTATGCGCTGCTCATGACATCTCGATTTCTCGGGACACTGCTTGCGCAAGTTTTCCTTATCCCGTCTGCTCATTTTATTGGATGGATGGTCAGATGGTTTTTCTAATTGTTCGATTTCCTTTCCTTCACAGGGCTTGCTTGGTATAATAGCAAATATCATAGGAGCGCAGCTAGAAACGGAGCTATAGAATGAAGAAGTTCAAGAAATTTTATATCGAAATTACAAGTGTTTGTAACTTGGCCTGCACCTTCTGCCCACAGACGAAGCGCCAAGCTAATTTTATCAAAATCGATACATTTACCAATATATTAGATCAAATTAAGCCGCATACGGATCACATTTATTTGCATGTCAAAGGGGAACCTTTGCTGCATCCAAAGATTGACGAACTGCTGGATTTGAGCCACGAGAAAGGCTTCAAGGTCAATATCACAACCAACGGCACGCTGATTAACAAAAATAGACACAAGCTGCTGGATAAACCGGCGCTGCGGCAAATGAATTTCTCCTTGCACAGCTTTGATGGCCACGAAGGATCTGAGGATAAAGAAGGATACGTCACGAGTATCCTGCGATTTGCTAAGGAAATCGTTGCCAAGTCCAATGCGATTATCTCATTCCGTTTATGGAATCTAGATACGGACAATCAGACGAATCAAGAACGGCAGCGAAACCGTGAAGTGCTGGAATTGCTCGAGAAAGAGTTCGATCTTGATTACAAAATCGATGAGAAATTCGTTCGCGGTACTGGTGTTAAGCTGGCCGATCGCGTCTATCTGAATCAGGATCATGAGTTCCAGTGGCCGGATTTGAAGGCGGAAGAAATTGAAGGGCCGGGCTTCTGTCACGCGCTGCGGAATCAAGCAGGCATTCTTGTTGATGGCACTGTGATTCCTTGTTGTCTGGATGGAGAAGGGGTTATTAATCTGGGTAATATCAACCAAACGCCTTTCTCCGAAATCGTTGAGGGTGAACGGGCGAACCGATTGTTCGAGGGCTTTTCCAGACGTGAAGTTGTCGAGGAATTATGCCGCAAATGTGGATATCGCGAACGATTTAGCATGTAGAAATAGGTAGAGCTCATTCTAGCAGGTGCGTGCTGGGGAATGGGCTTTTTTCTTATGTTTCTTTTTCAAGCGGATCTTTGCTTTTAAGCAGCATTCGTGGGATAATATAAGTTTGATTCAATTCTATTTGTTGGGGGCACATTACGTGGGACGTTATCCTTTTGCATATGATCACGCACAGCCATTCATGCAGCAGGTTTCTGACTGGATTGCGGATATATTTTATGAAGTTTTGCCTGAAGCAGGCTTTGAGGTGCGTGACGAACAGATTTACATGGCGTTCCAGTTAGAACGAGCTTTTGCTGAGAAATCGACTATTTTTGCGGAAGCAGGGGTAGGTACGGGGAAAACGCTAGTCTATTTATTGTATGCGATATGTTACTCGCGATTCATGAAGAAACCGGCTATCATCGCTTGTGCGGATGAATCTTTGATTGAACAATTGGTCAAGCCAGGTGGAGATATTGATAAAATATCGCGTCACTTGGATCTCGTTATTGATGCGCGGCTTGCCAAATCGCCTGACCAATACGTATGTCTCGTCAAGCTTGATGAGGCGCGATTCGGACATGAGGATACCGGCATATATAGAGAGCTGCATGAAGGTCTTCCTGACTTTGTTCATACTCGTGAAGCGCTGCAAACATTCCATGCTTATGGGGATCGTAAAAACTACCCACACCTGAATGATGAACAGTGGCACAAGGTGAGTTGGGATGCCTATCAGGATTGTTTCGTCTGCGATAAGCGTCATCGCTGCGGCCAAACGTTATCTCGTGAAGCGTATAGACGTTCGGCGGATCTGATTATCTGCTCGCATGATTTCTACATGGAACATGTGTGGACGTACGACGGAAGAAAACGTGAAGGTCAGCTTCCTTTGCTGCCGGATCATTGTACGGTTGTTTTCGATGAAGGACATCTGATGGAATCGGCTGCTCAGAAAGCTTTAACGTACAAGCTGAAGCATATGGTGTTCGAGGAATTAGTGGTTCGTTTGTTAAAAGGGGAAGTGCGCGAGACGTTAGCCGTCTGTATTGATCAGGCCATTGAGCAAAGCGAGCTCATGTTCGAAGTGCTTGAAAGCTGCTGTCAACCGATTGTTGGATCGGATCGTAAGCAGATTATCATCAATGACCGACTGCTGCGAGAGATCCATCGTCTAAGTGATATTTTATCGGAGATTGAAGAGGAGCTTGTCTTTGAAGGTGAAATGTTCACATTAAACGACTACCAGCTTAAGATCGTGGAAGAACACTTGGAAATGATGCAGAAAGCGCTGGCTTTGTTCCGCAATGATCAAACCTTCATTTGCTGGGCAACCGAAAGCATTACAGGTCTTAGCCTAGTGATTATGCCAAGAACCGTGAAAGAAGTGCTGAAAGAGCACGTGTTTTCTTCCAGAATGCCAATCGTTTTCTCATCGGCTACGCTGTCTGTTGAGGGGAAATTTAATTACGTGGCTAACAGTTTGGGGCTTGATAAGTATCTATCTTTCTCTGTAGATTCTCCTTTTGATTATGCAGAGCGGATGGAAGTTATCGCACCCAAATGGGAGTCTGGCGGTACGTTTCAAGAAAAGATGGAATCCGCGGTTCAGTTGTTAAAAAGAACAGAAGGAAGAGCGCTTATTCTGTTCCCAACTCACGAGGAGCTGCAGCGGTTTAAGCGAGAAATCAAAGGTCGTTCGGATTGTTCGGAACTGACATTCTTGTTTGAAGGGGATCAAGAAATCAGCCATTTGATTGCCTCTTTCCAGGGAGACGAACACAGCGTGTTGTCTGCAGTCACTCTATGGGAAGGACTCGATATACCGGGTCCTTCGTTGTCCAATGTGATTGTCTGGTCACTGCCGTTTCCTCCACAAGATCCCGTATTCAATGCGAAGCGTCAAGCATCAACCTCGCCGTACGAAGAGGTGGATATTCCATATATGCTGTTAAGGCTTAGACAGGGAATAGGGCGCTTGATTAGAACCCGTGAAGACAGTGGAATTATTGCCATCTTCAATGACGAACTGCACGATAACGTGGTGCTTCGCGAGCACATTGTTCGCATATTGCCTTCTGGTGTAACACTGAAGAGCGAATAAATTACCTTCGATGGGTGGTTCTAGGTGAACCAAATGTCGCGAAATCGCACCCATCCAAGTGAGTCGAGGGAGATGCCGCGAATCGACGGATGGTAAGCGGTTTTGAGATGTTTTCGATATAGAAATAGCAGGCTGTGGCGCTGCTTGAGCTGGGATTCCAACTGCTCAAGCAGCGCCATTCTGCGTTTCGGGTCGGACTCGGAACGCAGCTGCCGCAAGCTGTCATCGAGCATGGTCTGCACATCAGGCGCCGCATGCTGCCGCATGCTCTTGTACATATCATAGAGCCGCAGCTCACGATGCTCGTCTAGCATGACGGCAAATAGCAGCAGATCTGCTGTCATGCGCAGCTCGCCCTTGAATTCTTCAGCAGGAATAAGCAGGATTTCCAGTGAGATTCCGGACATGGCGTACATTTTCTGCAAAAGAAGCGCGTCCTGTTCATATTGCGGGATGGTCGCCAGCTTCAGTACGTCACCTTGGTAGCCGGAAGCTGCTAGCAGCTGTTCGACTTCAATTAGCTGTCCCGCGTCAATGGCAGGATTTGGACGATCCGTATCTTGTTGTCGCTGCAAGAAGAAGCTGCTTGCCGCTTCAATCACATCTCCCGAGAGCTGTTCCAGTAAATAGGGTTGATCCAAGGCTAAGTTAAGTGCCTCGCGAATGAAGCGATTCTTTAACGGTCCGTCTTTCAATTCATTCACGGTCATGAATTTCGTCGTCATGCCGGATTGCCTTACTTGCTGCCAACGCTGCGCTTCCATGTCTGAAATTCGCACATTGTGCATGACTTGGAAAGGCTGTCTTTGAGCTGATAATTCCGTCTGTTCATTCTCCGGCAATGTCCATACTTCGACCCGATCCAAGAACCCGCGTCCCTGAAAATAAGCAGGGAATGCCTCCAAGATCCATATCCCTTGCTCATGCCCAGTTAACCGGAAAGGTCCTGTGCCAATAGGCGACTTATCCATCAGTCCGCCGGCAGCTTCACACACATCAGCTGGTACGATAGAAGCGCGATTGGTAGTTAAAAATCCGAGAAATAATTCATTGCGTTCAGACAGTTGAATGCAAACTGTTGTTTCGTTTGGAGTTGTAATGTCAATGATGCCTGCATAAGCCCAGCTATACAGTCCACGCGGCGCTAAGCGCCCAAGCCGTTCAAGTGAATATTTCACATCGCTTGCCAGCATCTCATGGCCATGATGAAACTGCACACCTTTGCGGAGATAAAAGGTCCATAAGGTGCGCGAAGCATCCACATCCCACGCGTGTGCAAGATGCGGTAGGATCTGATCTCCTTTGGCATCCATCCGAACGAGTCCATCGAAGAGCTGATTCACCAGATGGGATTCCCCCGCATAATGGATGGCTGCAGGGTCTAAGGCGTGAATCGTTTGCGTAAGTGGGAAGCGCAAAATATCCGTTCTCCGCTGACCTTGCACTTCAGAACGAAAGCCGAATTGCCCTGACAACCAAACTTGGAATTGTTCTCGCAGGGAAGAAGCATGCTCGGCTGCTTGCAGCAGTTCAAGAGCAGAATGCAGATCCTGTTTCGCGACCAATTCCTTAGCTTCCTCCAGAAGCATATCTTCTTTGCGCGCATGGAAAATAAGGGTCGAGCGATTACCGCGGCCTTTCTTGGGCAGCCAAGTGAGCCACTGCTCCTGCTGCATTCGCTTGAGAAGCAGAACCATATTGCGGTGCGTACAGTCCAAATGCAACGCTAACTCTTCTAGTGTTATTTCGAGCGGATTCTCTTCATGGACATGGGGAAATGAGCGTCGAATTGTTAAATAATGTTTGCGTATTTTCACCCTTTAGCCTCCGGAATAAAATATGAAATTATGAAATTTAAACTTACACTTTTTGTTCTTGTTTTACAGGTTACAATAAAGGGCAGGAAATAACAAACGCTTAGGCTGCCTGACCATCTGTAAAACAAAGGAGAACAAGTCCAATGAGAGATCCTGCTCCATGGCAAAGAAAATACGGTTTAATGCTTGTGTACGCATGTTTATTGGGTTTCATGGTTCAATACATGTTTATTGACCATGCCGCCGGCATCTCTGTTCTGATTAGTGTGGCTGGCTTTTACAGCCTTTACTTTTACGCCATAAAAGGAAGATTAGGCGGCTTTGAGCCGTGGGAAGGACAAAATAAAGCGGGTTGGTTCCTTCTGGCTCCAGTTGTATTAATTGCTATGACGTATACATTGTTTGCCAACAATCTGTTCCATACACTTAATTTGCTTGCCTTACCCCTATGCATTGCGATGCAGACGATTGTCTTATCACGCAATAGTAAGCATGCATGGTATCATGCTACATTCCTGCAGGATCTGCTGAGACATTGCATTGGCAGGCCGATAGCTTACTTGTCAGTACCTTTTGGAATGATCAAAGCTTGGCTGCCGAGCAGAAAGACCGAAAAGGAGTCTGCATGGGGAAAGATGGGGAAAGTTGGTGCAGGCCTTTTGCTGGCAGCCCCCATATTGTTCATCGTAATTGGGTTGTTAGCTTCTGCGGATCGTGTTTTTCAATCTTGGGTGACCCAAATCCCTCATTGGTTCAACGGAATATCGGTTGCTGAGGGGATAGTACGTACCGGTTTTGGGATTGCAATAACCCTATACACGTTCTGCTATTTATGGGGAATTCTTTTTCCAAAAGTCCTCGAAGCCAGTCAAACGCCTCAAGAGTTAAGTAAGGAATCTGCCGCTGTAAACAAAAAAATTCTCATTGATCCAATAACAGCCGGTACTTTACTGGTGTGTGTCAACGTTGTCTATGTGCTGTTCGCTATCATTCAGTTCTCCTATTTATTCGGAGCAGCGAATGGGTTTTTACCAAATGGTGTGATCTATGCGGAGTACGCGCGAAGAGGGTTTGCTGAGCTTGTTGCGGTCGCTATCATCAATATTTCGCTGCTGTTTCCAGGCCTGCATTGGATCCGCCGCAGCGGTCAAATGGGGGAAAACATTCGAAAAGGGCTGCTGACGATGCTCGTTGGATGCACGATCGTGATGCTCATTTCCGCTTATGGAAGGCTTTCGTTGTATGAAGAGGCGTATGGCTTCACGCAAACGAGATTACTCGTTCATGGTTTCATGATTTTCTTAGGTGTTTTGTTTATCATTGCTTTTTTCCGAATCTGGATGGAGCGGATGTCCTTGTCAAAAGCTGTTATCACGACGGCAATCCTGGCCTATCTGGTGATGAATTATATGAACATTGAACAACGAATCGTAATCAACAACATGGAGCGGTACGAAAGAACGGGAATCATCGACCTTGAATATCTGGGGAGACTCTCAACCGACGTGGTCCCGCCACTTAAGGAACTGCAATCCAAGCACCCTGAGTTGGTGTCGATACAAGCAACCATAGATCGCATTAAAGCAGATTCCGGAGACTATTCATGGCCTTCCTGGAATCTATCCAAACATCAAGCAAGAAGGTAAATGTAAATATTTCAAAACATTTCGTTTCGATCTCAAAGCAGCTGGGTATAAATTCCTATCAACACAAAACCCAGACTTAGGAGGATGAAACGTTATGAAAAAACAACTATCTTTCGTACTTACATCCGCTATGGCTTTATCCATGTTCTCATCTGTCGCATTCGGCAAAACGTCATTTGACTTCACGGACTTGAGCCAACTAGACGCCGCTACCAAAGCCAAATTCGATGCGATGATTAGCGCGGGTATTTTTGAGGGAATGACCGAAACGACTTTCGGATTAAAGAGTCAAATGAACCGTGCACAGTTCGCTAAAGTTGCGGCAAAGATCTTGGATCTTCCGATTAATGCTAGTTTAAGAGTTTCCTCATTTATAGATGTAAGTACATATGATCAAGCCAATGGCTTTGCATTACCATATATTGAAGCTTTGAAAACAGCTGGAATTACGAATGGCGTTAGCGATGGTGGCTGCAACGATTAGATGAATCAATACGGAGAAACGGCATCCCTTGGAACGTCGGGTTTCACGGCCATTGTAGCTGGCTCAGCTCCAGCAGATTTTAAAAAAGATGAATGGGGCAACCTCGTTATAATTGCTAACGTCAAAGAAGCGAATACTTCCCAAACGAATGATTATTTATCAGTAACCGTTTATGTGAATAATAGCAAACTTAGCGCAGCTCGAAGTATCCATTTCATTGAATTTGTTTGACCAGTATGGGAACCCGATCATCAAAAAACAGTTTGATCAAAATGAGGTCACTTCAAAGAACTTGACGCCTGTTGTGTCGCCTGAAAATCCAAACCTTGAGATTGTAAAGGCAGGTACCTCGCTAGGAACAACTGATTTATTTGATGAAAATGGGAATGCTCGCTTTGAAGTGAGACTGATTGCTAAACAATTGTTGGATAGTACTCATAAGATTACCATTTATAGCGAGGTTGCGCATGCTACAGTGAGTGTGGATGTAAACTAAACCATTATAAAGACTGCTTAGTCTCTGGCGACGGAGAGTTGGCAGTTTTTTTGTTTGGCGAAGCTTTCAAGTTGTATGTTGTCAACAATTTTTGTTGTGTAAACTACTGTACATGAGAACGTGAGTTTGGTAAAGTTGAGGTGGCTGGTAAGAAATGGGGTGAATCGAGGAGTAAATGAGTAGTAAGTTCAATGATATGAAATTTAAATTCGTAAAGAGGAAGGAAGTTTGTCGAAATGAATATCGTGGAGAGTCAAACCAACACTGTAGCGGACAACTCAGAAATAAAGAAAAGTGTCCTTTGGATTTATTATGTTATATTTTTTGCCGTATTGAATGAATCCGTATTCAATGTATCTACTCCAAGCATTGCCAAGCAGTTCGGTCTGGATGCTTCCGGTGTAAGCTGGGTAGTTACGATCTTTTTTATCGTCTTTGGTATGGGAATGGTTATATTCGGGAAGCTTTCCGATATGTACAGCATCAAAAAATTGATTACAATAGGGATCTCTCTTTACGCTTTTGGGTCCATATTGGGTTTTGTATGCCAATCGTGGTATCCCGCTGTCATTTTATCTCGGGCCATACAAGGGGCAGGTGGGTCAGCTATCCCAGCCTTGATTTTCGTCATGGTAGCCCGGTTTTTCACAGTGAAAGAACGGGGGAGAATGTTTGGTATTATTACATCGACCGTTTCATTCGCGATTGGGATCGGTCCGGTACTTGGCGGTTATATTGCAGGATCGTTTCACTGGGCCTTTTTGTTTCTTGTTTCGGTACCAGTCGTTATAGCCATTCCTTTTTTTCAAAAGTTTCTGCCTGTAGAACCGCGCAAAGCAGGTAAATTGGATGTTGCAGGAGCGGTACTTTTGGGTATTATCATATCAACGCTGATTTTGTTTACGACAGAAGGAAATTGGATCTACTTGGGAATCGTGCTGATAGCTCTTATTTTATTTATCGTTCATATTCGCAGAGCGAAGGAGCCGTTCGTCGAACCTGCACTTTTCACAAATTCTCTTTACCGAAATGGTCTCATCATCGGCTTTCTAATTTTTGGCACCGTAATGTCGGTCATGTTCGTCATTCCGCTAATGTTAAGTAACATATACGGCCTGGACACAGAACATATTGGACTTATAATGTTTCCTGGAGCCATTAGCGCGGTCGTATTTGGGAAAGTGGCCGGCAATATGACGGTCAAGCGAGGGAGCCATTATGTTGTATATCTAGGATTGATATTAATAGCAGCTAGTCTTTTACTGCAATCTTCATCAATCGGACTTTGGGTATGGTACATTGGAGCAGCCCTCATCATGATGTACATCGGGTTTTCTTTCATGCAGACGGCATTAACGGAAACGATTACGCAAATATTGCCTGTTCAACAAATTGGCGTCGGGATGGGCTTTTTCAATATGACATCAACGATTTCCGGAGCGGTCGTGACGGCACTCGTTGCTAAAGTGATGGAGAAAGAACTGCTTGCTTTTCCGCTTCATCCTCTAATTTCAGACTCACACGCCTACTTGTACGGCAATCTCATTCTGATATTATGCTTAGTTGTCGTAGCAAGTACATTACTTTATTTCGTATCTTTTGGCAAAAAAAATCAACAACTGGTCAATGAACTGGTATAAATACTGGAAAGACAATGAACTTGGAAGAGCCAACCCTGTACAAAGGTCTGGCTCTTTTAATTTTTTAGTGCAGCCCCGAAGGTATAAGCCTTTGTAAAAGGGTGTATATATAAAGCATAGATCTGAAAGCGTTTACAGCTTGTCCTATTTTCAATCCATCGACCGAATTTTTCCTCGGCAGAACATGAAGAAATGTCCATCATGTCGAAGGAGGCAGTCGAATGCATGTGTCCTATACGGATAAACAGAACATGATTCGTTTCATGGTGCGTGATTTTGCGATTAACGAGGTAGAGCCGACGGCTGCACAGCGGGATGAAGAAGAGAGATTTGATCGTAATTTGTTCGATAAAATGGGGAAGCTTGGTTTGACGGGCATTCCGTGGCCTGCAGCGTACGGTGGGCTTGCGTCCGATTTTCTGACCTATGCCATGGTCATCGAAGAGCTTTCTAGGGTATGTGGTTCCACAGGAGTTATGCTTTCCGTTCATACCTCTTTAGTCAGTTGGGCGATTTACAGGTATGGCACAGAAGAACAGAAACAAAAGTTTTTGCGGCCTTTAGCAGAAGGCAAGAAGCTAGGAGCTTATAGCTTAACGGAAAGTGGTTCCGGCTCCGATGCTGGGGCAATGAGGACAACAGCGATAAAGGACGGGGACAGTTATGTCCTTAACGGCTCCAAACTATTTGTTACAAATGGAGGGGAGGCGGAGGTTTACATCGTTTTTGCGATGACAGAT
Organism: Paenibacillus sp. V4I3; assembly: GCF_030817215.1. GTDB lineage: Bacteria > Bacillota > Bacilli > Paenibacillales > NBRC-103111 > Paenibacillus_E. The sequence goes on along the minus strand of NZ_JAUSZA010000001.1, from coordinate 5,288,666 downwards.
ATGCAGCAAAGGCAAAAAGGGTGCAGTGCCTTTATCGTAGAAAAGGGAGCTGCTGGATTCATTTTTGGCAGCAAAGAAAAGAAGCTAGGCATCCGTTCATCACCGACAATGGAATTGAGGTTTGAGAATTGCCGTGTTCCAGCGGAAAACTTGCTAGGGCCGGAGGGTGAAGGCTTCCGAATTGCCATGAAAAGTCTGGATGGCGGACGTATCGGAATTGCTGCTCAAGCACTTGGAATTGCGCAAGGTGCTCTAGATGCTTCAATTGCTTATGCAAAAGAACGAAATCAATTGGCAAAGCCGATTGGTGGGCAGCAAACGATTGCTTATAAAATCGCTGATATGGCAACTCACATTGAAGCAGCTAGACTGCTTGCCTATCAGGCCGCCTGGCGGGAAAGCAAGGGGTTAACATATGGGAAGCAAGCTGCTATTGCCAAGCTTTTCGCCAGTGATACCGCTGTTCAGGTCTGCATTGAGGCTGTGCAAATATTTGGAGACGACGGCTATACCAAGGATTTCCCTGTAGAGCGGTTTTTGCGCGATGCGAAGGTAACCCAGATATACGAAGGGACGAACGAGATTCAGCGTATTGTGATATCCCGAATGCTTCTTGCCGACTGACTGAATGAAAGAACGAACGGAGGAAGGGAGAGCGATGAGATGAGTGAAGACTATTTGCCTGGACTTGAAAATGTCATTGCTAGCGAGACGAACATCTCGTATCTGGATGTGGAGAAGGAGGAAATTGTTGTTCGCGGATATGACCTTATTGAGCTTGCCCAACATGTAACCTATCTGGATATTGTAGGGCTGCTTCTAAACGGAGTGCTGCCTAATCCAGATGAACGGCATTCGATCGAAGAGAAGTTGAGATCGGAATATGGATTACCTCCAAATGTGAATGCAATTCTACAACTACTCCCCGAGGAAGCCGACTTCATGGATGTTCTGCGAACAGGCATCTCAGCTATAGCTAGTTACGATGTAGATCTTGAGGATCGTTCTAGAGAAGCCAATACCCGTAAAGCCATTCGATTGCTCGCGAAAGTGCCGGAAATTGTAGCCAATGGGTATCGCGCGCAAACGAAGCAGCCATTCATAGACCCGCGCAAAGTGCTATCCTATACAGCTAATTTCTTATATATGATCACAGGACGCGTCCCAACCAAGATGGAAGAAGCTATCTTTGATCAATCACTGATCGTCTATAGTGAGCATGAAATGCCGAATTCTACGTTTGCTGCTCGTGTTATTGCATCCACACAATCCGATCTTTATGGTGCATTAACAGGTGCGGTTGCTTCACTCAAAGGGACTCTGCACGGCGGTGCGAATGAAGCGGTCATGGCTATGCTTTTGGAAGCGGGATCGGAAGCAAAGCTTGAAGCACTCATGCTGAATAAATTAGCAAAGAAAGAACGAATTATGGGCTTTGGACATCGGGTTTATATGAAAAAAGCGGATCCCCGTGCGCTGCTTATGAAAGAGGCGCTTGCTGAACTCGCAGTAGACAAAAATCAACCAGAGCTCTACAACATGTGTGTCCTTGGGGAAGAAGTCATGAAGCGAGAAAAGAATTTGCATCCGAATTTGGATTATTATGCAGCTCCTGTTTACTATTTGCTAGGGATTCCAATTGATTTGTTTACACCGGTATTTCTTGCTGCCCGTACGATCGGCATTAGCGCGCATGTGATCGAACAACATGATAATAATCGACTCTTTCGACCACGAGTTCATTATAAGGGGCCTCGAGATCTACACCCTCCTCAGCAGCCGAGTCGCTTAAGCAGAAAGGACGAATACGAATGAGTAGTTCTGGATATCTGGAAAATAAGGAGATGACCTTTGATCCCTTAATAGAGGAAATTGCCGATTATACATTGGCAAAAGGGATTGAAAGTGAGGAAGCGTATCGCATCGCACAGCATGTCTTATTGGATTCACTTGGCACCGGATTACTCGCTTTACGATTCCCGGATTGTACGAAGCATTTGGGTCCGATTGTACCAGGTGCGAACTTATCGGGGGGCGCCCGTGTGCCGGGGACGAGATACGAGCTAGACCCTGTCCATGCGGCTTTTAATATCGGCTGTATGATACGTTGGCTGGATTATAACGATACATGGCTGGCAGCTGAATGGGGGCATCCATCGGATAATTTAGGCAGTATTCTTGCCGTCGCCGATTATCTTAGCCGCAATCGAGCTGCTGAGGGGAAAAAGCCGCTCATTATGAAAGATGTCCTCACCATGACGATTAAAGCGCATGAGATTCAAGGAGTGCTTGCTCTTGAGAACAGCTTAAATCGTGTGGGGCTGGATCATGTTCATTTTGTGAAAATAGCTTCGACAGCCGTTGCTGCGGCAATGTTGGGGGCGAACAGAGAAGAGCTGTGCAGCGCCCTTTCTAACGCATGGATTGACGGAGCTAGCTTAAGAACGTATCGACATGCTCCCAATACAGGATCACGTAAATCATGGGCTGCCGGTGATGCCACAAGTCGTGGGGTACGGTTAGCTTTGATGGCTGTAGGTGGAGAAATGGGCTATTCGTCGGCACTTACTGCGAAAAACTGGGGCTTCCAAGATGTTTTATTTCAAGGAAAAGAACTCACATTAGGTCGTTCATTAGGCTCCTATGTGATGGAGAATATTTTATTTAAAATATCATTTCCAGCTGAATTTCATGCTCAAACGGCCGTAGAATGTGCTTTGCAGTTGTACCCCAAGGTAAACAAGCGACTGGATGAGATTGCACACATCACATTGACTACCCATCAATCTGCGATTCGGATTATTGATAAGAAGGGACCCTTGCACAATCCTGCTGATCGGGATCATTGTCTGCAATACATGGTAGCGATTGGGCTGCTGTTTGGTACATTGACAGCTGAGCATTACGAAGAAATGGTCGCTAAGGATCCTAGGATTGATGCGCTTAGGGAGAAAATGGTCGTTGTCGAGAATGAGCAGTACAGCAAGGATTACCTGGATCCTGACAAACGTTCGATCGCCAACGCGGTCCAAGTTGATTTCAAAGACGGTACGAATACGGAGAAAGTGGTTTGCGAGTATCCGATCGGGCATCGAAGGCGGCGTGAGGAAGGTTTACCTAAGGTTATTGAGAAATATGAAGCAAATTTACTTACTCGGTTTCCTCGTAGGAAGACGACAGAAATACGGAAGCTCTCACTTGATTATGAGCGGTTGATTCAAACACCTGTTCATGAGTTTATGGCGCATTTTATTATATGACCACTGGTTAATAAAATCGGCGAGATGCAGGAGGTCTTTATGTCATGGCTGATTGAAGAAGAACCGGATCAACAACGATTGGCCGCTGAATTTCGTCAGCTTGTTGGTGCTGGTCCAATTGTCAAAATCCCCGGAACCCACGACGGAATGGCAGCAAGAATAGCCAAACAGGCTCATTTTAAAGCCATATATTTATCAGGAGCTGCTTACACAGCTAGCAGGGGACTGCCTGATTTAGGCCTCATTTACTCTAATGAGGTGGCGGAACGTGCCCGAGAGTTAGTTCGTGCATCCGGTCTTCCTCTACTTGTCGATATAGACACCGGATTCGGCGGTATTTTAAATGTAGCACGAACAGCTAAGGAAATGGTGGAGGCGAAAGTCGCAGCCGTTCAAATAGAGGATCAGGAAATGCCGAAAAAATGCGGACATTTGAATGGAAAGAAGCTCATTTCGGTTGAGGAAATGATTCAAAAAATTCGAACGATCAAAGCCGTGAGTCCGACATTATTTATCGTTGCGCGTACGGACGCCAAGAGCGTCGAGGGAATAGGTGAAGCGATTCATAGAGCAAAGCAATATCTCGCAGCCGGAGCGGATGCGATTTTTCCAGAAGCGTTGGAGAGTCAAGAAGACTTTCAACACTTTAGCCAAGAAGTGAAGGCCCCACTTTTAGCCAATATGACGGAATTCGGGCGAACTCCTTATTATACGGCGGAGCAATTTGAAAGCTGGGGATTTCATATGGTTATTTATCCTGTCACTTCTCTTCGCGTAGCTGCCAAAGCCTATGAAAGAGTATTTGAGGAAATTAGTCAGACAGGAACCCAAAAGGGCTCTATCAGCCATATGCAAACCCGGAGTGAGCTGTATGATACGATTCGGTATTACGATTATGAAGCATTAGATGGGAAAATTGCTAAAACGATTTTGAATGAAAATGATTAGCGGCCTTTGAATCATCCTCACTGATCTCCTGATATCGGTGGGGTCTTTGCGTACACTTAAGTCATCTAGAGGAGGTCGTACTGGCATGGACTTTAGCTTGTCGGAGGAATTGGAAATGGTTCGCAGTATGGTCCGTGATTTCGCCGAAAATGAGGTGGAACCGAGTGCTGCCCTTCGAGATGAGGATGAACGGTTTGATCGAGCCTTATTTAACAAAATGGGAGAGCTTGGTCTGACGGGGATTCCTTGGGCTGAGAACTACGGTGGGCTTGGCTCCGATTATCTGACCTATTGTCTTGTTGTAGAGGAACTATCTCGTGTGTGCGCTTCTACAGGTATTACTCTATCGGCACATATTTCGCTTGCAGGCTGGCCTATTTATACCTTTGGGACGGAAGAGCAGAAGATAAGGTTTCTACGTCCGATGGCAGAAGGGAAGAAGCTTGGGGCATACGGTCTGACAGAGATCGGCTCAGGCTCCGATGCTGGATCCATGGGAACGACAGCCATACGAGATGGGGATCACTATGTATTAAACGGCTCCAAAAAATTCATTACCAATGCAGGTGCTGCGGAAATTTATATCGTGTTCGCTTTGACGGATCCTTTGCAAAAGCACAAAGGCTGGAGCGCATTTATCGTAGAGAAAGACACACCCGGATTTACATTTGGCAAAAAGGAAAGAAAATTGGGCATTCGCTCATCGCCGACGACGGAGATTCTCTTTGACGACTGCCGCATACCCATGGAAAACCTACTTGGAAATGAAGGAGAAGGATATAAAATCGCAATGCGCACGATTGATGGCGCTAGAATCGGAATCGCGGCTCAGGCGGTAGGGATTGCGCAAGGAGCACTGGATGTCTCGTTGGCCTATGCCAAAGAACGCAAACAGTTTGGTAAGCCGATTGCGCAGCAGCAGGCGATTGGCTTTAAGCTTGCGAATATGGCAACAAAAATCGAGGCAGCCAGATTGCTGACGTATCAAGCCGCTTGGCGAGAAAGTCAGGGGATATCATACGGCAAAGAATCTGCTTATGCCAAGCTTTTTGCTGGAGACACGGCCATGGAGGTGACTGTAGAAGCTGTTCAAATCTTCGGAGGATATGGCTATACAAAAGCGTTCCCCGTTGAACGTTATATGCGCGATGCCAAGATCACGCAAATCTATGGAGGGACGAACGAAATCCAGCGAGTGGTCATTTCTCAAAGCCTTCTTGCTGATTGAGGAAGAGAGGTGCAGTCGTGGCATCTGTGGGTTCGGAAACCAACTATCGTGCGATGCATAAGGTGAGATTCGTATCGGCTTCGGCTTTATTTGACGGCCATGATGTGTCCATTACGATTATGCGGCGAATTCTTCAAGCCAGTGGAGCGGAGGTCATTCATCTAGGGCATAACCGATCCGTTAGGGAAATTGTGCAAGCAGCTATTCAGGAGGATGTTCAGGGAATTGCCGTTTCATCGTATCAAGGCGGGCACGTCGAGTACTTTACTTATATGATTGATTTATTGCGGGAAAAAGGGGCACTCGAGATCAAAGTCTTCGGCGGCGGAGGGGGTGTGATCCTTCCTTCAGAAATCAAAATGCTGCATGACTATGGCGTTACTCGCCTATTTTCCCCTGACGATGGAAGGGAGCTTGGCTTGCAAGGGATGATTAACTTCATGATGAAGGAGTGTGATTTTAGTACGGTTTCTGGCTATGTCCAAGGTTATGAAGTAAGCGGACTAGGGCAAATCAAAGATCATAGGTCGATAGCCCGCTTCATTACAGCTGCCGAACTAGCTTGTGAAAGCAGGGAATCGAAATCGGAGATAGAGATATTAAGTAAACAGTCAAATGGGGCCACATGTCCAGTTGTTGGCATCACAGGTACGGGCGGAGCGGGGAAAAGCTCCCTAACCGATGAATTAGTCCAGCGTTTCCTGCGTCAGTACCCGGATAAAACGATCGCCATCCTATCGGTCGATCCAACCAAGCAGCGAAGCGGTGGCGCTTTGCTTGGGGATCGCATCCGCATGAATGCTGTTCACAACGATCGCGTGTATATGCGAAGTATGGCAACACGGGGCTCAGGCAACGAGCTATCTCTGGCAATCGCTCCTGCCATTGTCATCTTGAAGGCGGCCGGCTTTGATCTCGTTTTGGTGGAAACCAGCGGAATTGGTCAAGGTGATCATCAGATCACAGAAGTAGCCGATGTGTCGCTCTATGTGATGACAAGCGAATTCGGCGCGCCTTCGCAATTAGAGAAGATTGATATGCTTGATTACGCGGACCTGATTGCGATTAATAAATTTGACCGAAGAGGCTCTGCGGATGCACTTCGGGATGTGAAGAAGCAAGTTCAGAGAAATCATGGATTATTTGAGTTGAATTTTGAAACCATGCCTGTCTATGGAACAATGGCTAGTCAATTTAACGATGCTGGCGTGGATACGTTATTCAACGCTCTCATCGAAACCTTGAATCGAAAATGTGCTTTGCAGTGGCCTGTTCAGGGATTTTCAACTGGTCATATTGCTGCTAAGACGCATGTCATCATACCAACTGATTGCACACGGTATTTAGGAGAAATCGCGAATACTGTACGGGCGTATCATGCCTACGCAGAAGGGGAAGCCGAGCTGGCTACTAATTGCTATCAAATTGAAGGGGCGATTACAGCCCTGCAGCAGGAGCTAGGAGCGGACGAAAGTATTAATTTGCTGCAAACACTAAAGATGAATCTCGAGACGCGTATGCAAAAAGAAACACGCCATCTGCTGGCTCAGTGGCCGGAACTGCAAAGAAAATACACAGGCAAAACATTCACTACCCGAGTACGGGATAAAGAATACGTGACAGAGCTAACAACGTCAAGCTTGTCAGGTCTGGACATCCCGAAGGTGAGCCTGCCCAAATACCGCGATGCAGGAGATCTCATTCGCTGGATGTACCGTGAGAATGTTCCGGGGGAATTCCCCTTTACAGCAGGTGTTTTTCCTTTCAAACGAACAGCAGAGGACCCCAAACGCCAGTTTGCAGGCGAAGGGACGCCGGAACGCACCAATCTACGATTTCATTATTTATCGCAGAATGATCAAGCCAAGCGTCTCAGCACGGCTTTCGACTCCGTCACTTTGTATGGGGAGGATCCTGATGAACGGCAGGACATTTACGGCAAGATCGGTGAGAGCGGGGTTAGTGTCTGTTCATTAGACGATATGAAAAAGCTGTATGCCGGGTTCGATCTTTGCGATCCTTTAACTTCGGTTTCAATGACGATCAACGGTCCTGCACCGATACTTCTTGCGATGTACATGAACACGGCCATCGATTTCCAGATCGAACGCTTCTCCCGGGAGCAGGTTAGACTACCAACGGACGTGGAGGCTAACCAGATCCGCGGGCAGACGCTGAGATCGGTGAGGGGGACGGTACAGGCTGACATTCTGAAGGAGGATCAGGGACAGAATACGTGTATTTTTTCAACGGAGTTCGCACTGCGGATGATGGGCGATATTCAGCAATATTTTATCGATCATGAAGTCCGTAATTATTACTCGGTTTCTATTTCGGGTTATCATATTGCCGAGGCTGGGGCGAATCCGATCTCACAGCTCGCTTTTACATTAGCTAACGGATTTACTTATGTTGAGTATTATCTGGCTAGATGCATGCCGATTGATGACTTCGCACCGAATCTGTCCTTCTTTTTCAGCAATGGGCTTGATCCGGAATATACGGTGATTGGACGAGTGGCGCGCCGAATTTGGGCTACGGTTATGAAGAACAAATACAACGCTAATGAACGCAGCCAAAAACTGAAATATCATATCCAAACGTCGGGGCGATCTCTGCATGCGCAGGAAATTGATTTTAATGATATCCGAACCACGCTGCAAGCACTGATGGCCCTTCTTGATAACTGTAACTCGCTTCATACGAATTCTTATGACGAGGCGATTACAACACCAACGGAGGAATCCGTACGTCGAGCAATGGCTATTCAATTAATCATCACAAAAGAACTTGGTTTTGTTAAAAACGAAAACATGCTGCAGGGCTCGTTTATCATCGAGGAGTTGACCGATTTGGTTGAGGAGGCTGTGCTGCAGGAATTAGAACGAATTAGTGAAAGGGGCGGTGTACTCGGAGCTATGGAGTCTCAGTATCAAAGGGGTAAAATCCAGAATGAATCGATGCTGTATGAAATGAAAAAACATCATGGCGAGCTGCCCATTATTGGGGTAAATACGTTCCTTCATCCCAATCCTTCCAAAGATGAGGACATGAATATCCCGCTAGCTCGCGCAACGTCGAAAGAAAAAGAGCAGCAAATTACGAATCTCAGAGAGTTTCTCTCGAGGCACCAAGCAGAATCAACCGAGGCTTTGGCAAAGCTGCAGCAAATAGCGCTTGATGGCGGCAACATTTTCGCCGAATTGATGGAAACGGTCAAGGTAGCCAGTTTGGGGCAAATTACTCACGCGCTCTATCAGGTAGGCGGGCAATATCGCAGAAATATGTAGCAGCAGGAGAGAGGAGGAATTTCTATGTCTTCTCAGCAAAATACGAAACATCAACAGCTCGGTTTAACCGATGAACAGGTGCTGCAGATGTATACCTTCATGCTCAAAGCGAGGAAGTTTGACGAGCGAGCAACACTTCTTCAACGGTCAGGCAAAACGGCCTTTCATATCTCTAGTGTAGGTCAAGAAGCGACCCAGGCAGCAGCGGCGTTCGCATTAAATAAGCAGCATGACTATTTTCTGCCTTATTACAGGGATTATGCCTTTGTCCTAACGGTGGGTATGACCGTGCGTGAACTCATGCTGGCAGCCTTATTTAAAGCTGAGGACATCAACGGTGGCAGGCAAATGCCAGGGCATTTTGGTTATAAGAAGCATCATATCGTTTCGGGATCAAGCCCGGTTGCCACACAGGCCCTACACGCTGTCGGCATCGCACTGACGGCCATGATGAGGAAGGAAGATCATGTAGCTTTCGTCAGCTTCGGCGAAGGGGCGAGCAACCAAGGGGATGTGCACGAAGCGTTCAATTTTGCCGGTGTATTCAAGCTGCCCGTTATCTTCCTATGCGAAAATAACCAGTATGCCATTTCCATTCCTGCGCATAGACAAGTGGCCGGACGCGTTGTTGATCGTGCCGCAGGCTATGGCTTTCCAGGTCAGCGTGTTGACGGCAATGACACACTTGAGGTGTATCGCGCGGTCAAAGAAGCGAGGGAGCGTGCCGTTCGCGGGTATGGGCCGACGTTGATTGAAGCGATGCTTTATCGGATCCCGCCGCATTCCACAGCAGATGACGATATGCTGTACCGGACGAAAGAAGAGGTAGAGTACCATAAGGAGCAGGACGGCTTGCAGCGGTTTCGTCGTTATTTGATCGAATGTGGGGTTATGTCCGAAGAGATCGAACAAGTGCTGAATGAGAGTGTTACAAAAGAAGTGAATGAAGCAACGAAATATGCTGAAAAAGCCCCATATCCGGCTCCCGAGGATGTATTACGGCATGTTTATGCGGAAGATGGGGGTGATGCTTAAATGCCAATCTTAACGTATTTGGAGGCCATTCGCCGTGCGATGGTGGAGGAAATGGAACGCGATGAGCATGTTTTTGTGCTCGGAGAGGATATTGGGAAGGGCGGCGTTTTGAATGCGACGAAAGGCATGCGCGATCGGTTCGGTGAATTAAGAGTCCTTGACACGCCTCTCTCGGAATCAGCCATTGTGGGTGTTGCGATTGGAGCGGCTATGGTCGGGATGAGGCCGATTGCGGAAATCCAGTTTGCCGATTTTATTTTCCCGGCGGCTAATCAAATCATTAGTGAGGCAGCGAAAATCCGTTATCGCTCGAATAATGACTGGCATTGTCCAATCGTCATTCGCGCACCTTACGGCGCGACAGGCGGAGGCGGATTGTATCACTCACAGTGTCCGGAATCAGTGTTTTTTGGCACTCCAGGACTCAAGATTGTTGCGCCGTCTACAGCATATGATGCCAAAGGTTTGCTGAAAGCGGCAGTACGGGACGAGGATCCTGTCCTTTTTTTCGAACATAAGAAATGCTATCTTTCGATATCAGATGAAGTACCTGAAGAAGATTACACGGTTCCTATTGGCAAAGCAGCCATAAGGCGCGAAGGTATGGATATCACAGTGATTGCCTACGGTTTGTCGGTACATTATGCAATTAAAGCGGCTTTCGAGCTGGAGCAAGAAGGAATTAGTACCGAAGTATTGGATTTGCGGACACTTCATCCGCTCGATAAGCCTGCTATTTATGAGGCAGCAGCCAAAACAGGTAAAATATTGATCGTCCACGAGGATAATAAAACAGGTGGCATCGGAGCTGAAATATCGGCTCTAATAGCGGAACACCTATTATACGAATTGGATGCACCTATCATGAGATGCTGCCCTCCCGATATTCCCCCTGTTGGCATGGCGCCAACCTTAGAGAAGTTTTACCTGCCGAATGTCGACATCGTCAAAGAAGCCATGCGCCAATTAGCGGAAATCTGAAGGAGGCTGGGTATGCAGAGGATCTCTGAAAATCCCCATGCTTGGATGATGATCGAAGTGGATGTCAGTAACCTCGTCGCCTTGCGGCAAGAGTTGAAAGACGACTTTATGCGTAGAGAGGGCGTTCCGCTTTCGCTTAGCCCTTTCGTATTGAAACCGATCGTGAATGCCTTGAAGGAGTTCCCCATGTTGAATTCAACCTGGCACTCGGGCAGCATTCTTTTCCAAAAGGATATCAACCTTTCGATAGTTGTTGCTCTTGCCGACGATACCATCGTAACACCTGTGATCTATCATGCGGATCGTAAATCCATAGCAGGAATCGCGATTGAGCTGTATGAGTTGGTCATGAGGGCGAGAAGTGGATTATTACTGCCTGCCGATTTATTAGAGGGTTCATTTACATTTAGTAACACCGGCTCGGTAGGATCCTTGCTTTCCTGTCCAATCATTCATAATCCGCAGGCGGCCATACTGACTTTTGAGTCCATCGTACGTAAGCCTGTAGTCATTCAGGAGATGATTGCGATCCGATCGATAGCCAAACTTTGTGTTTCCTATGATCAACGGATTGTGGACGGGATGATTTGCAGTCGTTTCATGCAGCGGGTTAAGCATTATTTGGAACAATATGATCAAGAAACGATCATTTATTGAGAATCATGGAGGACTATTCTATGAGAGAAAGTGTGATTGTGGGCGGTGCCCGAACTCCATTCGGTAAATTTGGCGGCGCTTTGAAAGAAGTCCCGGCTGTTGTTCTTGGTGGAACAGCGATTAAAGAGGCGATCATCCGATCTTCGATTGATCCGGCAACCATTGACGAAGTGCTTATGGGGATGGTACTGCAGGGAGGAACAGGACAAATTCCCTCTCGTCAGGCTGCCCGATGGGCCGGTCTGGACTGGAGAGTGACGACGGAGACCATTAACAAAGTATGCGCTTCCGGCCTGAGAAGTGTAACAATGGCAGATCAAATCATACGTTCAGGGGATGCAGATAGTATCGTAGCCGGCGGGATGGAAAGCATGAGCAATGCACCATTTGCCCTGCCAAGCGCCCGGTGGGGAGCAAGAATGGGAGATCAAAGCCTCGTGGATCTCATGATTCATGACGGTCTATGGTGTTCATTTCACAACGTGCATATGATTGTTCATGGCAGCACTGTAGCCGCAGAGTTCGGAATTAGCCGCGAATCACAGGATGATTGGGCACTCCGCAGTCATATTCGAGCCGTAGAAGCGATGAATAGGGGATATTTTGCGGAGGAAATCGTCCCAGTAACCATCGAGAAAAAGGATGGAACAATTGAAATTAGTCAAGACGAAGTCCCTAGAGCAGATACAAGTCTTGAAAAACTTACTGCATTACCTTCTTTGTTCACAGAGGATGGCACTATAACAGCTGGGAACGCCCCCGGCGTTAATGACGGCGCAGCTGCCATGGTGGTCATGTCCAAAGAAAAGGCTGTTTCTCAGGGGATAAAGCCTCTGGCAAGGATTATTGGTCACGCTGCTGTAGGTGAAAGAGCGCCATATATCGCGACCACACCAGCTACGGCGATTCTGAAGCTGTTGCGTCAAACGGCTATGTCTTTGGAGCAAATTGACAGGATCGAAGTAAATGAGGCCTTTGCGGCCGTTATGTTAACCAGCGGAAGATTGCTTGGCTGGAATCCGGAGCGAGTCAACGTAAATGGGGGAGCAATTGCACTTGGTCATCCCATTGGTGCCAGCGGGGCGCGAATCATACTCACTTTGATCCATGAACTGCGGAGAATTGGCGGAGGCTATGGGATTGCCGCGATATGCAGCGGTGCAGCTCAAGGGGACGCCATTCTTTTGCATGTAGATCCATAAGTTTGTGGCGGGGGTGAATAGATGAATATACAGAGTATCATGGTTGCTGGTGCGGGACAAATGGGGAGCGGCATCGTTCAAGTTGCTGCTGCTTCAGGCTTGAAGGTGTTATTGCATGATATTTCCATGGCTTTTATTGACAAAGGATTAGCTTCGATAAACAAACAACTATCTAGAGGTGTTGAGAACGGGGGCCTTACAGAAGCAAGAAAGGCTGAAATTCTAAGTCGAATACAACCTGCGGAGCAATTAGAACACGCGGAACAGGTTGATCTTGTAATAGAAGCCATTTCCGAGAATATGGTGTTGAAAACTTCACTATTCCAAAGGCTGGATGCCATTTGCCCGCCTAGAGTAATACTGGCATCGAATACGTCATCGCTTCCCATTACCGAAATTGCCGCGGTGACGGGGCGTCCGGCCCAGGTGATTGGCATGCATTTCATGAACCCAGTACCGGTTATGCCTTTAGTTGAAGTCATCCGAGGTTTGGAAACCTCGCAGGAAGTGTTCGAAGCTGTATATAAATTGAGTGAAAGAATGGGGAAGACCCCTGTAGAAGTGAAAGACTTTCCAGGGTTTGTGTCGAATCGTATCTTAATGCCGATGATTAACGAAGCTGTTTTTACCGTTTATGAAGGTGTTGCATCTGTTGAATCGGTCGACACCGTGATGAAGCTAGGCATGAAGCACCCCATGGGACCGCTAGAGTTGGCGGATTTCATCGGGTTGGATACATGTCTATCCATCATGGAAATTCTTTATGAAGGCTTTAAGGATTCGAAATATCGCCCATGTCCACTTCTGCGGAAGTATGTGAAAGCAGGGCGTTTGGGGCGCAAATCTGGTCAGGGGTTTTATTCGTATCATGGTTGAAAATAAGGATACCATTGGACAGTCACTTCACAGGGGGCTGTCCATTTTGATTCGACTATAAGTATATTTGAGAAAGGGGGGAGTTTGTGCAGGGATATTTTGGGATTTATTGAATTAAAACAAAGGAAGTTTTTGATGAAAAATTGATCAACCACTGAAAGGAATAAACGAATGACGATTATTGGGATAATTACAGCCATTATTTTTGCAATACTGATTTCTATTTATTTAGGGCCATTTGGGGGAATCGTTTTACTGGCTGTTATTTTTGGGCTTGTTCTAAGTGCACATCAAAGAAACAAAAAAATGTATGATGATATACAGAGAATTAAAGAACGATTAGGCATCGTGGATCGTAACGATTTTCATATGTCGAATGAGGAAATTGAAGAGGAACTTGAACTTGAAGTGCGTAGTGAATCCGAACAAAAGGAACTTGAAAAGATTAATGTAGAAATTGAAGATGAGCTTGAGGCTTATTTGAACAAAGTGAATGATAAAAATAAAGATATGGACACTAAAAAATGAGGAAAAATTGAGATGAGACTAAAGAAGTTCATACATCGAGTTCAACGCGATTTAGATTATTATTTGAAAGAGCATCAGAATAAGACCAATCGTATACTGCACTATTTTGCTTTTATGTCGGCTTTTATGGCTTGGCTATTTTTGTTTTATAGTCTAAAAGCAACGCTGATACTAGCCATGTTACATTACCTTTTATCGTGGATAGGACATTTCTATTTTGAGGGGAATAAACCGGCATCGTTTCGCTACCCACTTATAGGTTTCTATTCTGGGTTTACATGGTTTTTTATAAAGACGATTGAGATTGCAACTGGCAAAGAAATTTTGAACAAATGGTTAAATGAGAAACGTGAGGATTGAGAATGATTGAACTAAAAATTCGTTAAGTAAGGGATAAAAAAATGAATGATGAAAAATTTGAAGTAGATTGGGAAGTTTGTCAGAGCATTGAACGACTAACAAGAACGCTATTGAAACAAGGAACAACACCTGCCGTGGCAAGAGAACTCGTACTGAAATCAACCGAATATAAAGAGTGGACCTCAACTGTGCGATGCTTTTCTATATGTTGTAACGAAATAGAGTTTTATTTAGACCTGAAAGGTGCGGTTGAATTTGAGCAATATGATGAAGACTTAAGATCCCTTGCCCTGCAAGAAATGAATGGTATGTTGGGTTCATCAAAAAGGGATTGGCCATATGAAAACGATAGATTATTATTGCAAATGGGCATGCAGATCAAGCCAACTGAATTATCTTATGAAATGGGGAGGTTTAGTAAGTTATTAGGTTTTGAGACCTCAATTGGTCTTTTAGAATTTTTTTCTTTATTTACTGGAAACGCGAGTGGATTGCTAAATATCGATGAACAGAAATTAAGAACACTTGAGCAGAATATGATTAAAATTGAAGAGTTTGTTTCACTTTTTGAAAGTAAATATAGAAAAGCGGATAACAATTAGACATAGAGTGAGGATTGTGTATACCATGTCAATAGAAATTAGAGAAGCCAAAATAGAAGAAGTAGACATTGTATTTCGTACAATGCAAGAATCATTTATGGAATATAGTGGGAAACTGAATCCACCTTCAGGAGCACTTTCAGAAACGACTCAAAATGTAATAAATACCTTTAAAGAAGGTGGAGGAGCCGTATTAGCATGGAATGGAATTATGGCTGTAGGCTCAGCTAGATATAGATTTATTGAACATTATATTTATATTGGGAGAGTTTCAGTTATACGGGAATATCGCGGAAGAGGAATATGTAAATCTTTATTAAATTTTATAGAAAACAAAGCATTGTCAATGGGAATTAAAGAATCAAAAGTTGCGGTAAGGTTGTCGATTCCAGAAAACATAGATATGTATAAACGGCTCAAATACGAAGTAATTGAACATGAATTTTATCCTGATCGAGCAGATAGCTGGTATGTAATGAGTAAGAAACTGTATTAATCCATTTGTATTATCTGCGAATAGATCTCTGGAATCGTCACGCCCGGTGTGGTAAAGATGATATCCGTGTGAATGTATTTCTTTTTGAATAATAGTTGCAGTTTTTCCAGAAGAAAATGAGGAAAACAAAAATGGACAATAGGATCAAAATCATTAGAGATGAAGAGCGGAAATATCATGAAGCTTGTTATGATAACTACAAATTATTTGAAGAGGGATCATGGCTATCAAAGCCAGTAAAAACAGTATGCCAAACAATTATTATCATCGGCGTATCCAGACTGGACAATAATATTTACTACTTTAAAAGCATTGCAATTTAATATAGAGAGAAATGGGCGCGAAATTCTGCTTAAGAGTGATTGTTTGACGTACGTCGTTCAAAGAAATAAGGAGAATAATTCATGATCTGAAAAGAAGTTTGAACTTCATTTAAAAGATGATTAAGCCGGGGGAAATCCTTCGGTTTTATTTTTTTTTGAAATCACTGAAACATTTATCACGTACGATACGTTAATAGAGTGTAATAAGATAATCAACTAAAAGGAGAGAATTAACTATGAAAAAGATAGCAGCTTTAACTTTGACGACAGCTTTAGTTAGCAGTTTGACTTTTAGCAGTGCCTTCGCTTTTACGGATGTAGAGGAAGGACAAGCAGCAGCAATCTCTGCTCTACAAGAACGCGGAATCGTGAGCGGTATTGATAAGGATCATTTCGTCCCAAAAGGAAAAATTAGTTATGCTCAAACCGTTCAAATGATTGTTAAAGGCATGAATTTAAATATGGATACATTGCGTTTTATTAAACAGCCATTAGCTTCTGACACTTTTACCAACATTCCGAATGATGCTTGGTATGCGGAGGCCTTTATCATAGCGCACTACAACGGTATGAACATTCCGAAGGATGTAAACCCGAACGCTACGATAACTCGTGAACAATTTGGGGAAATGCTCGTACGAGCTTTGGAAAAGAAGGGCAATTTCCCACTGGTGAAAATGTTTATCCCGATCAAAGATGAGGATCAAATTACACCCGAGTATCAAGGGGCTCTACAACGTTTGCTGCTTTACAAAATTGCCGTTCTAGACAATAATGGCAAGTTTAATCCCAAAGCCGAGCTTACTCGCGGTGAAGCTGCTGGATGGATCTTTAATGCGATTCGCGTCTTAGAAACACATATCCAAAAACCGGCACCTATTGAAGAGGTATCCGTAACTGTGGAGAAAGTAACTGACGATGTGAACAAGGTTACCTTATCAAGAGGTCAAAAACCGAATTCAGGTTACAGTATTACCATTCAAAATGTTCGATTTGACCAAAACGGTCAAGCGGTGATTTCGTATACCCTGCAAGATCCAAAACCAGACACGATGTATGCTGATGTGATAACGGAGGCGAAAGCCGTAACTTACGTTTCCTCCGCTTATAAAGCAGTAGCAGAACCAGCAGCTGCCAACTAAATTAAGCTTACTTGAGAGTGCCGCTCACCTATATGGTGGGTGGCATTTTTTGGCTTACCCCCCTAGAATGGCTGCTTTATGCGAACAAGTATGAAGATGCAGTTAAGTCAAAATCAAATAATATACACGCTACTATGGGCATAGTCTATTGAACAGCGAGAAGGAGCGAGTCATGTTAAAGAGATTGGAAGAACTGTTTGGAGTCGACCTGGGCACCTGTAACACACTTATTTATCAACAAAAAAAAGGGATTGTATTGTCAGAGCCATCTGTCGTCGCCATTCAAACGGATACGGGGGAAATTAAAGCTTTTGGCCAAGAAGCCTATAATATGATTGGAAGAACTCCTGCTAATGTGGAAGTAATCTATCCCTTAAAGGATGGGGTTATAGCCAATTTTGATATGACCTTAGCGATGCTGAAGTATTTTATAGGCAAAATAAAAAGAGGTTATCAATGGTTTCGCAGCTTCCAAGTGCTGATCTCCGTGCCTTGTGGAATAACGAATGTGCAGAAGCGTGCCGTTGAAGAAATGATTGTACATAAAGGAGCAAGAAGATCGATCACCATCGAGGAGCCATTAGCTGCAGCTATGGGCGCCGGGCTTCCTGTTGCAGAACCAATTGGAAGTATGGTACTTGATATCGGCGGAGGGACAAGTCAAGTAGCCATCATCTCACTTGGTGGAATTGTCGTAAGTGAGTCGGTTCGCCGTGGAGGCATGTCAATTGATCAGGATATTATCGAATATGTGAAGAAAACTTATAATATGGCCATTGGAGAACGGACTGCGGAGGAGATCAAGAAGAACGTTGCTGCCGTTGTGATGCCTTTGAAAGAAGTGAAGATGGATATAAGAGGGCGTGACCTCATGCAGGGCTTGCCCAGAACGATTTCGATTTCATCGCAGGAAATTTACGAGATTATGGATGATTTTGTGAAATCGATTCTGGAATGCATTCGACTCGCGATGGAGAAATGCCCGCCAGAACTTGCTGGTGATGTGATGGAGCAGGGCATTCTGTTATGTGGGGGAGGCGCATTGCTGGAAGGGTTGGATAAGCGGCTTCAGCAAGACATAGGCGTTCCTGTTCATCTCGCAGAGCACCCGATGGAATGTATTGCTCATGGTACAGGGAAAATGATAAACTTCAATGGGGCGATTATTGAGCGGTCTGAAAAGATTGTGACAGAAGATCGAGAAAGCGTCCTGTAAAGGAGGCTTTTCTATTGAAATTTAGAGCAGTATCTGATCAGACGAAAATGAATGTTATGCTTTGGAGTATTAAAAAGGAAATCATGAAAGAGAATAAATATTTAGAATCCCTATCTTATGACCCTACGCCAATTATGGAGGTCGTGAAACACCACATCGATAGATGGGACCCCGTAAAGCTTCTAGCGATGGATTGTCCGGATGATGAGTATGATGGTGAAACGCGAACGATAACCATTTATATCACTAAACATATAGATGATCTGGATGCTCCATCTCTCGGTAAGGCGATTAATAAGGTATTGGCTGATTCCTTTCGTGATGAATTTCATGCAGACGAACAGTCTGTTGAAATAGCTTCAAGTATCATTCATTCACTAAGATCAGGCGTATAGAAATGGGGTGTTGTTGTGAGCGAAATGCTTAACAAATACTGCGCCAAAATATTCGGTAAAACGGGTGTTATTATCGAGATTGGCATCGTAAAAAAGGTTGCGAGCCGGACGGTTCATGTCGATTGGGGAACCAAAACGTGGATCTATCAGAATAAAGATTTCATCTGGGCACCGCTATCTAAAGAAGAGTTTGAAGAGAAGTATAAGAAACCTAAATTTTCTGAAGGGGCGCTTGCCCGTGCCCTGGAATTAGGTTTAAAGATTACTTATAATTAATACCAAAAAGAAGCCGTTCCTTGGTCATCAAGGATCGGTTTTTTTTGGTTATTTTTCAGAAATAAATTTATTTACATGGGAACAAATATTCGGTATTATGGAAGTGGGTATAAATTCCAATTACGGAGGTTGAATCATTTGGGTCGTGTTGTGTTATTTGAAATGAATAGTCAAGATCCGGAACGTGCTGCAAGTTTTTATTCGTCTGTTTTTGGCTGGAAGATTGCAGAGCCTAACTGGGGATATCACCCAGTGACTACAGGAAATGATGATAAATCTGGCATTAATGGCGGTATTTCTAAGGGACCCAGTGATTTTCCACACGGAATAAGAATTCAAATCGAAGTTGACAACATAGATGAAGCACTTACTAAATCTGTTGAATCGGGAGCACAAGTTGTTCGTGGTAAAATGGAATTTGATGATTTTTATCTTGCCTATTTAGTGGATCCAGTAGGGAATGGGATCGGTTTAATACAAAATAAATAATCAATAGATAGAGGCGTGTTCTTTAGAAAAGAACACGTCTCTTTTACTTGCGAGAACATTCCCAAGATTGTTTGAGATATGCGCAGGAAAAACATAACTAAACGCTAAAATAAGGATTATTTAGTATCTAGTACCGAACCACCTAAGACAAAGCGATAGGTTAGATGATTATTGGCAACTTCATCAATACGTACGCCACCTGTGGCCGCTGAGGCTGTATGTATGATTTTGCCATTACCCAAATAGAGACCAACATGTGTAATGTTTTCGATTGATTTATCAATTCCAGTGTAATTATTCGGATCTGTCCCTTTAAAACTGACGAAGAAAAGTAAATCTCCACGCTGGGCTTGATCGATAGATGTGTAAGTCCGATTGGAAAAAGATTGAACATAGGACGCTTGACTTCGAGAATCATTTGGGATATCCATCCCTAGAGAAGAAAGATAAACCCAATGTGTGAAGTCGGAGCAGTCAAATGTGGATGGGTCCGATCGATCCGAACTGAATTCGTATGGAGTTCCATAGTACATAGCGGCTTGTGAGATCACATTTTCTGCATAATTACCTTCTTTGGGCTGGATGGAGGGATTGGGCCATACTTGAACGAGTCCTTGAGTTCCTCCGAGGATTTTGATAGAGCTATTAGTGGAAGAAGCGGCATCTTGAGCGCGATAGCCACGTTTTTCTAGTTCGATGTTGGCATCACCCCTTTGAAGCAGCAAGTCTTGATTTGTAATTTTAGGATCCAACAGCCGACTATCCATACCGCCTTGCTGCGTGGAGACTCCAATTTTTTGAGGGGTAACATCCCTTTTACCGCACCCAGACAAAACAAGTATACAGCTGAATACTATAAGTAATTTTTTTGTGTGTTTCATGACTTCCTCCTATAGTTGATACCCATATTATGTTTAGATCGATCATATTTAATCCGATGGGTAGAGCGATCAACTTGAAGTTTGATTATTAGTTGCAGAGGGAGTGTTTTTCTGTGAAGTAACACAAAATAGGATAAGGCAAGCTAATGTGATGATTAGGAGAATGCGTTTTGAATGTGAATAAAACAAATTTGTTACGTGAACCGGCAAAACGAAAGTTGCTTTTCAGCACAGGTATTAGCTGGTTGTTCGACGCTATGGATGTAGGGATTATCTCGTTTATTGTTGCTGCGTTAGCAGTCGAATGGAAATTAGGTGCTCAGCAGATTGGTCTATTGGCAGCCATTAATTCCATCGGAATGGCCGTAGGGGCTTTATTAGCAGGCTCCCTAGCTGATCGTTACGGACGCCGGATGGTATTACTTGGAACGCTTATTATGTTTTCCGCTGCCAGCGGACTCTCTGCTCTTGCCACTAGCTTTGTTATGCTATGTGTCTTGCGTTTCGTTACTGGAGTAGGGCTTGGAGGGGAACTTCCTGTCGCGTCAACTCTTGTTTCTGAGTCATTTCCCCTTAGTGAAAGGGGACGTGCTGTCGTGCTGCTAGAAAGCTTCTGGGCGTGCGGGTGGATCGTCGCGGCGCTCATCGCTTACTTCGTCATTCCTACTTATGGCTGGCGTGCGGCCTTTGTTATCGGTGCGCTGCCGGCCTTATATGCTTTATACCTCAGACGATCGATTCAAGATTCACCTCGATTTACCGAGCTGCGTAGCCGGAAATTGTCATTCCGCAAACGTGTAGCTTCCGTATGGTCATCTAAATATCGAAGATCCACCTTAACTCTTTGGATTTTGTGGTTCACGGTGGTGTTTTCCTATTACGGCATGTTTCTATGGCTTCCAACCGTGATGGTTCTTAAGGGTTTTGGTCTCGTGAAAAGCTTTCAATATGTATTGATTATGACGTTGGCACAGCTTCCAGGTTATTTTACAGCTGCTTATTTTATTGAGAAATTTGGCCGTAAGTTTGTGCTCGTCACCTATTTGCTGCTGACGGCAGCAAGCGCACTATGGTTCAGTAATGCTGAAACAGAAGGGATGTTGATAGCAGCCGGTGTTAGCTTATCTTTTTTTAATCTTGGTGCATGGGGAGCCATGTATGCCTATACACCTGAGTTGTACCCGACTGAAGTACGCTCAACGGGTGTTGGGCTTGCCGCATCTTTCGGACGTATCGGCGGTATTATTGGTCCGTACCTTGTGGGTTTGCTGGTGGCGAGTAATAAAGCAATCAACTCCATTTTTATGGTATTCTTTGTAGCGATTGTCATCGGAGCACTGGTTTTATTGTTTTTTGGCAAAGAAACAAAAAATGCGGACCCCGATTATACAGCTGATCCTACTCAATGAATATTCCAAGATGACGTAGTGACAACAAAAAACCACGCATCAGTGCGTGGCTTCTCTGTATATTTCTCTAATCCGTTACAAATTACGTGGTCTCACGTTCAATGATTTCCTCTAGTTCTGAACTGTGCTCGTTAGCCGCTGCAATGATTTCTTGATCTACCTTATTTTTTCCTTGCATGAGTTCTGCCGCTTGCGCCTGATTGTTTAACTGCTCTATTTCTTGGCCGATCCCATGCGCTCCTTGATGTCCACTGTTTGTTGTCATCGTTAAGAATGCTCCCTTGCTGTTATTTAATAGGATACAACAAACTGTAATATGCTCGAGAATAGGGTTGTTTTATTCATTATAGGAGATAATGAGTAAAGAAGCTTTATACAATATTGTTCTCTGGGTGGTGGGTTTGAACTATGATCTATATTTACAACGATTTCGGGGGAACTCATACAACAGTTTTAGCTGCAGCTTATCATCTCAATAAGTTGGACGCTTCTCACGAGCCTACAAAAAATGAAATATTGAATACACACAATTTCAATAAGCTAGTTTATAAAGACAGAGGGAAATTATACTTTCATGGCAAGGACGAGGATGGCAATAAAGTATACACAATGGGCAGAGGAAGGTCTAAAATCCTAATTCCAGGCGTTTTTAATTTCATTGATATGCTGATTGAAGAAGAGGTTCTCAACGAAAAAATCATTTTATCTAATACGTCTCCGACTGTGCCTTTTGCGATGACCTGCGGTGGTATGCTTTCACGATGGTTGAAAATTGATTTCATAGGTGTGCCCTTATTGGTTATAGGGGCAAAACAAGCCTATAAAGACATTTTTAATCTCGTTCAACATACGAAACAGACCGCAAAATCGTCAAGCTCCCAATTAATTATGCTTGATAATAAAGATTTCAAGTAAGTAGGATTGAAATGAATAAGATAACTCGAGCAGGCGCCGCGGCGACCTGCTTTTTTCATAATAACTTTGTGGCAACATCTATTGCTTACTCAGTCAAAAATAACTTGACTTGGTGTTAACTCCAAGTTATAGAATCTAAGGGTAAGGCAAAGTGATCAAGATGAACATTTACGCATCAACCATAGTTGAATGTCCAATATATAATGGGAGGTACTCATATGAAGTTTCATCAACAACCAATTACATTTGTTAGTCATGTACATTTAATCGTTGAAAAGCTTGAAAGGTCTTTATCATTCTACCAAGGGGTATTAGGTTTTCAACTTTTGGATCGTACAGAAACCTCAGTTTCACTGACGTTAAACGGAAAGGATGTTCTAGTAACCCTAGAGCAGCCAGCAGATGTCTTACCGAAAGAAACACGTCGTTCAGGACTTTATCATTATGCGATACTTCTACCGGACCGGAAAGAGCTGGCAAAAGTCATTCAGCACTTTATCGATATTAGATACCCGTTACAAGGAATATCCGATCATCTTGTGAGTGAGGCGCTGTACTTAGCGGACCCGGACGGGAATGGGATGGAAATTTATGTAGACCGTCCTTCAGACAGTTGGGAATGGATTGGGGAACAAGTTAGCATGTCAACCGAACAGGTTGATTTACGCAGTCTTTTGTCTGAAACGAATGGAGAGAAGTTCACGGGTTTGCCGTCTGAAACCATTATGGGGCATATTCATCTACATGTTTCAGACCTCGCAAAAGCGGCGGAATTTTATATCCATGGACTTGGGTTTAAGGTTGTTTATCAAATAAGCAATCAAGCGCTCTTTATTTCGAGTGGAGGATACCATCATCATATTGGATTAAACATCTGGAACGGTAAAGGCGTACAAGCACCATCTCGTAACAGCGTTGGTCTGAAATATTTCACGATAGTATTTGCCGATGATATAACTAGAGATGCTGCGACAAGGAATCTAGAACGGTTGGGCTATCCTGTAAACGAATATACAGCAGTTGACCCATCAGGAAATCATATTGTGTTGACTGTGAATTGAATTCGTTATTACTTCTAAACGGATCAGAAAGCATGTGATGAAATTATGACCAAAGTCATTGAGTATACGATCAAACAAACGGCAGAGCAAACCGGATTAACTGAAGATACGATTCGTTACTACGAGAAAATCGGTCTTCTACCACGAGCGGAACGAAAGATAAGTGGTCACCGCGTATACCATACAGAGGATATTAAGACCATGAAGCTCATTCAATGTCTGAAAAAAACCGGGATGTCGCTTGACGATATGAAGCCGTATTTGCAGCTCTCTTATGATGCTGATCTTACAGAATTTCCTGAAATATATGGAAAGCTTCAAAATCATAAGAAAAGTATCGAAAATCAAATGGCCGAATTACAGATAATTAAGGATTTTATCGATCAGAAATTAAAAAGCGGGAAATTCGGTCCACCAGACTCATTTGAACAATAAAAAAAGCACTTGACTTGGAGTTGACTCCAAGTAATACGATGGCTCTGTTAGAATAACTTTGAAATAAAAAGGAGCCATTACGATGAATAATAACAGAACACCAATTGGTAGAACAGGGTTAAGTGCCTTCAAGATTGGATTAGGTGCAGGTGCTGTAGGCAATCAAATGATGTATCCAAATGTAACCGAGGAAACCGGAAAACAGCTTATACACACTGCTCTAGATGAAAATATTAACTTTATCGATACCGCTTATTTATATGGGTTCGGAAGGTCTGAACAATTGATTGGCGAAATTATCAAAGAAAGAGGTGGACGTGATCGTCTTGTTATCTCCACGAAAGCATCTGCTGATATCAAGTATATAGATGGCGTCATGGAAGTGGATAACAGCCGGCCTGCCCTTCGACAATCTATTGAAGACAGCCTAGCACGGCTGCAAACCGATTACTTGGATATTTTCTTCCTTCACTTCCCGGATAACAAAACCCCGCTTGCAGAAGTAGCCCGTACCATGGCTGAATTGAAGCAGGAAGGCAAAGTTAAAGCAATTGGTGTATCCAACGTCACTATTGATCAATTGAAAGCATTTAATACGGATGATCATTTGGATATCCTGCAGGTACAAATATTCAGGTTTACTTACGGGTAAATATACGAAGAATGAAACATTTGATGATTTGTCTCGAATGAATAATCCTCTGTTCCAAAGGGAAGCGTATCTTACCAATCTCAAACGTGTTGAACAGTTAAAGGAATTCGCTTTGAATAAAGGAGTCGAAACAGCACAAGTAGCTCTAGCTTGGTTATTAACAAGACCCAGGGTAGATATCATTATTCCTGGAGCTAAGCGCCCCGATCAAATCAAGAGTAATATTCAAACCTTAAACGTTCATTTAAGTGAAGACGAAATTCAATCGGTCAGTGATATGTTCAAAATTTAATGTTGTTTACAAAATTGCTGCCAAACATTAAGAATGCCGATAGGCATGCACCTATTTTTGCGCATGTGAATATCTTGTTGCACATGAGTAATTTATTAGAGGAGCATGTCCAAATGGGATATTATGTTAATGTAGAAGCAGGAGTAAAAATATTTATTGAAGATGTAAACCCGGAGGGTAATAAGACCATCCTGTTTATTCATGGTTGGCCTTTAAGCCATAAGCAGTTTGAATATCAGTTTAATGTTCTGCCGGCAATGGGATATCGCTGCATTGGTATTGACTGGAGAGGCTTCGGTAATTCAGACAAACCGTTTAGTGGCTATCATTATGACAGATTGGCGGATGATATTCGTGCTGTAGTTGGAGCGCTTAGATTAGAGAATTGCACATTAGCGGGTCACTCGACAGGGGGAGCGATCGCAATACGATATATGGCGCGATATAATGGCTATGGTGTATCTAAACTAGTCCTAATAGACGCTGCAGCTCCTAGAGGTTTTACACCAGAAACGGCGAATAAATTCCTCATCGAGAATGCTAATGATCGCCCCAAAATGCTGCAAGGTATCACGGACACGTTTTTCTTTCAATATATAACCGGGCCATTCTCGGATTGGTTTTTTCAGATGGGATTAGAAGCTGCTGGCTGGTCAACTGCTGCAGTAATAAAGTTATTAAGAGATGAGAACGTATCCCAAGATCTTCATCAAATATTCGTACCAACATTAATAATTCATGGCATCCATGACAAAGTGATTCCATTTGCACAAGCGCTGGAAGTAAATAAAGTAATAAGAAATTCGCAGCTCGTTCCATTTCAATACAGTGGCCATGGCCCTTTTTGGGAGGAACGGGATCGATTTAACCAGGTACTTACTCAATTTATTGGCTAAACTAACGGGCCTCACGCCCTTAAGAACCATCGCAACCAAAGCGATGGTTTTTTACGTTTTTCAAAGCTATATGGGATTGTTTTCCTGATCTTTTGACATACTATGCGATATGGCATTGTGAAACGAGGGATTTTTATCGTGCAGAACATGAAAAAGTACATACCTGCCGATATTATCGAGCTGGAACAGCTGCTACAGGAATCTCTTAATGAAAATCCGAATTTAATTGCCAAGTATGTCATGCTAGGACAACAAACGGCTGCTCTCTATTATTTAGAAACATTAGTGGATCAGGATTTGCTCCAAAGGGATATTATCCAGCCATTATTAAGTTTAAGTGATGTCCTTTCAGTAAATGTAACAGACCGATTCCCTGTTGCAGGGATTGTTGAGGTTAAAGATATTCAGGCTGTTGTGGAAAAATTATTGCTAGGCTGGGTGTATCTTCACGCCGATGATAGCAGCTTCAATTTTCTGCTGAATGTGTACAAGCCTCCTAATCGGAGCTTTTCAAAAGCTGACATTGAAAGCCAAGTATTTGGTCCACAGATCGCATTCAACGAAATATTAAGGTCCAATGTTGCCTTGCTCCAAATGTATCTCCCGAGTCCAAACTTATGTCAGGAGAACCTGGAAGTTGGCGTAGAAATCAAGACACAAGTGGCGATGTTTTATATCAAAAATCTTACAGATAATGAACTCGTTAAACGAGTGCGCGACAGGATCAATAATCTTGAGATAGATGGTGTGGTATCCAGTGCACAACTAGTTCAGTTCATAGAGGATAATAAATTTACGATCTTCCCACAGTTTGTTATGACCGAACGTGTAGACCGTACTTCGTTCTCCCTATCAGAGGGGAAAATTGTGCTGTTTGTTTCTGGAAGTCCGTTCGCCATTGTATGCCCATCGACGATGATGGATTTCTTCTCTTCCCCTGAAGACCATCAAGTTCGGTGGAATATGGCTACTTTCTTCCGGCTTTTACGGGTTGGAGCCATGGTTTTATCCTTACTATTCACACCCATATATGTAGCAGCATTAACATACCATTATGAAATCATTCCTTCTGCCATGGTCGTGCCGCTGGCTGAATCCCGAACACGAGTACCATTTCCCCCCTTAATGGAAGCCTTGTTTTTGGAAATAACGATTGAACTGCTCCGTGAAGCTGGTGCAAGACTTCCGACCAAGATTGGCCAAACAATCGGAATCGTAGGTGGTATCGTTATCGGACAGGCCGCCGTACAGGCAGGATTTACTAGTAATATTCTCATTATCATCGTAGCACTAGGAACGTTGGCATCGTTTATAACACCGATTTATCTAATGGGTATTACGATTCGTATCATCCGGTATCCAATCATTATACTTGCAGGCTTTTATGGAGGAATTGGGATCATGATTGGTATCTGCTTTTTGGTGATTCACCTTCTTCGTTTAACTAGTCTGGGACAGCCTTATTTGTACCCCCTCTATCCGTTTCGGAAAGGGGATTTGAAAGACAGCATTTTGAGATTACCTTTCAATTTTTTGCGTGAACGCTCCATGTATATCCGTGGCGATGACACCAACAGGTTTGAGGAACAAGAGATTGTGACTAGCCACAGCGATATTGATGAATAATGGACAAGGAGGAGTAAAGGTGAAGACTGGTAGTCCTCCAAAGAGATTGATGTTTAGTTCCTTTCTCTTATTCTTTGTTATTCTTTCCAATCAGATAGGAACTGGTTTGTCTGGATTTCAGCGTATTATTTTCCAATCGGCGGGGCATGATGCGTGGATATCCGTCTGCATGGCTGGGGTATGGTCTCATCTAACGGTTTGGGTCATGCTGCGAACTCTTAAGCTGAATCCGAATATGGACCTCTATGAAGTTCACAGAGACCTTTATGGTCGATATTTCGGGGGGATAATCAACACAATTGTTATGTTGTATATGCTAACTGCTGTCTTGGTGATATCCCGCAATTATGTAGAAATGGTCCAGACCTGGATATTCCCGGACCTACCCACATGGCTGCTGAGCACTTTTTTGGCTATGTTAACTAATTATGGCGTTCTTGGCGGTATTCGGGTTGTAGTGGGGATCTCCTTTATGTCCGCAATATTGACAACATGGTTGATAGTATTTTTGTACTTTCCTATTCGGTATGCAGAATGGACACATCTTACTCCGATAATGGAAGCAAGCATTTCTGAATTAGTTCAAGGCATGGTTAAAATGTCTTTGACCATCGTCGGTTTCGAAATTCTGATGTTTTTGTATCCTTTTATTCGTAATAAACACCGTGCCCCTTTGGCCGCCCATTTAGGACTTATTACCACCACTGTCATCTATGTAGCTGTTATGGTGGTCACGCTTGTTTACTTTAGTCCTGGACAATTATCGAAGACCGTTTGGGCTACGTTCAGCCTTTTTAAGATTGTTGTGTTTCCATTTCTGGAACGCTTTGAATATGTGGCTATAAGTATATGGATGTTGATCGTCCTTCCCAACTTAATGATGTACATGTGGGCAGCGTCCAAAGGAATTAAACGAATATTTGGATGGAAGCAAAAATATGCCCTTTATACCTTTGCTCTTATACTGGTTGTTGTATCGATCTTTTTTAAAACACGATTACAGATTAATACTTTAAATGACATCTTTTCGAAAGTGGCCCTGAGATTTGTATTTGCTTATCCCTGGGTACTTTACGCAGCTGTCTTACTCAAACAACATTTTCACAAGAAAAGAGAGGGGATACAATGAGGAAATCCCTGCTAGTTCTGTCGGTTATCGTACTACTTTTTCCTACTGGCTGTGTGCAAAAGAGGATTTTAGAAGAATTAGGACTCATCGTCATTGTTGGTTATGATCCTCAAGAGAATGACCGCATCAAGGGAACAGCGCTGCTCCATCAAATAGATCCGGAAGCGAAAGAAAAGGTTCAGGTAGTCGTTACAACCGGTAACACAAGCAAAGGGGTTCGAAATGCTCAGAACCGTGAAGTATCCAAGCGTGTCGTTGGTGGACAGCTCCGAATTGCCATGTATAATGAGAAGTTGGCCCGGAGTGGGATCTTAACCCTTACCGATACGCTCTCAAGAGACCCTTCCATTTCAGATACAATGTATGTAACTGTAAGTAAAGGGAGCAGTGAAAATATTATCACGCATCGATTTCCGGAAATAAGCAATATCGGAACTTACCTCTATAAAATGATTCGTCAAAATATTCAAGGAGAACAAATTCTTTCATGCACGCTTCATGAATTTATTCATGATGTATATGCAGTAGGAAAAGACCCGGTTCTCCCTATTGTTGAGCGTTCTGGCGACGAAATTTCAATGCATAATACGGCAATGTTTCAGAATGATAAGATGGTAGGAGGGCTTAAGGTGGACGAGGCTTTTCTGCTTAAACTTATTCGAGATCGTTACAGAGCTGGTGCGTTGGAGTTAACCTTGGACGCTGAACCTTTTAAACAAATTAAGTCAGGTATTCAGACGGATAAAATTAATATCGTGATAGAAAATATCACAAGTTCCAGTAAAATTAAGCTAGTAGACCCCACTATTCCGTCATTTTCTGTCCATATATCTATGCATGCCAGAATTCAAGAGATTTCAAACGAGATGAATTTAGGAGAACCAAAGGTCGTTCATGCCCTCGAAAGCGAGATTGCCAAGGAATTAGTTCGGCGTGCGCAACATCTGATTACCAAAACCCAAGCGGTTCAATCGGATCCGATCGGTTTTGGTGAAACTTATATTTCTAAAGTACGACACTCCAATCTGACGGATGAGAAGTGGAGGGAGATGTATCCCAAAGCCAAGGTCCAAGTGGATATCAAAGCAATCATGGTTCGCTCAGGTGTGATTGAATAGTTGTTTTGAATCTCAACCCTCCCGTGATTCCTTCAAAAGCCGCTTAGCCTCGTTCCGATCTACAACTTGAAGCTTATTCAGTATCGTAGACACGTTGTTGGCTACAGTCTTGGAACTGATGTGCAAGCGTGTGGCGATTTGAGCGTTAGTATCCCCCTCGGCGATACGCTCCAATATCTCTTTCTCCCGCTTGGACAGCTCAGCCAAAGCAGGGTGATCCACAGTGTCCACCAGCTTGGGCGCCGAAAAGTAATGCATCATCCGTGCCGCGATATCCGAGCTGAATACAGCTCCGCCACTACCCACCATGCGGATGGACTGCATCAGCTCAACTTCGTCCGCGTCCTTCAGCACGTAGCCCTTGGCCCCGACGCGCATGGCGGTAAAGACCGACTGATCGTCGCGGAACATGGTAAGGATTAATACTTCGATATGCGGGAATTTCTCTTTAATCAACCGCGTGGCCTCGATCCCGTTCAGCCCTGGCATGCGAATATCCATCAAAATCAAATCAGGCTGGCATTGTTCCGCTAGCTTCAAAGCCTCATCTCCAGAGGAAGCTTCTCCAACAACTTCCAAATCTTCTGTCGTTCTAAGCAAATTTCTGACTCCGCTGCGAAATATCGGATGGTCATCTGCGATTATGATCTTCATGTTTAGTATCAATCTACTTCAAGTTCTAATCTCTTAGCACAAACTCTTACAGTGGCAGCAAAGCCAAAACTCGTGTGCCCCCGTTTTCAAGTCTTTCCATTGTGCAGTGACCACCCAATTCAGCGGCCCTTTCCCGAATGGAGACAAGGCCAATGCCGCCTTTACTGCCCGAAATCCCCGACCGAGATGGGAGGGATGCGCCATTATCCGTGATTTCCACCCGCAGTTTGTGGGAAGATGAGACGTTCCCCGCTGGGTTCCAGGTCTGTTCTTGCTTATGATTCTCTCCATAGTCATTCCAGTCGCAGATAATAAATGGTTCGCGTTCTTTTGGGGATTAACTTATGTGGGGATGGGTTACTGCATCTGGGCAAATAAATTAAACACATCAACTATAAAATCAGTAGATCGAGCTGCTGCTGATATCGTGAATATTAGGCTTTAAACTTGATGATGGTAATGATTCAGAAGTACAATGTAAAAGAACTTATTTTGACATGATTTCCCTAGTAGGAGTGTGAAGATGCTAAATCGAACGAATGATTTGCAGGTAAGGATCGAGCCATGGGCAGAGGCTGATCTTGCACTGCTGTATCGCATGAATGCACCAGAGATGCTGGAACACTTGGGTGGTCCGGAGACGGAGGAGCAGATCCTGGCGCGCCACAAACGCTACGTCGAGATTGGCGGCAAGGGGAATGGCCGTATGTTCAGCATCGTTCTGCTTCCAGAACTAGAAGCGGTCGGCAACATCGGGTACTGGGAACGTGTCTGGCAGGAAGAGATCGTGTACGAGATCGGTTGGGGCGTACTGCCGACGTTCCAACGCAGAGGCATTGCAAGCGCAGCAACCGCGGCGGCCGCTGCTAGCGCCAGAGCAGAACAGAAGATCAGGTACCTTCACGCATTCCCGTCGGTCGATAACCCCGCATCGAATGCCATTTGCCGGAAACTCGACTTCGAGTTCATCGCCGAGTGCAGCTTCGAATACCCTCCGGGAAGCTTCATGCGATGCAACGATTGGAGATTGGACCTTACTGATGCAACATAGGATGGAGCAACTCTTTATGTAAATGAATGTGTATAATTTGAATTAGATCAGTCATAATACTTATGACGGTGAAACAAGAGAGGTGTGGTTCCGTTGTACATTCAACGAGATAAATACCAGGGAAGTTGTTTTTGAATCCATATAGAAGCGAGGAGATGTGCCGCAAACACTTAATGTAGTACTTGTACTGCAATAATGGATGAGGTATAGACCAAGCCAAGTAAGGTTCAAGGCATAAGTACCATCAATCAATTCACCGTCGAGAAGAACTCCGAAAGGAGTTCTTTTTCTTCTTAACAAACATAATCATGAGCCACAATTCAAGAAGGGTGAAAAAAATGATTTTAACTGACATGACAAACTTGACTTAGAAGTTAGTTAGAACTATACTGGTTACAACGAGTAGGTGATGATGAATGAAACAAATTAGCAGTCGATTTTCGATAGCTGTTCATATCCTGTCGTTAATTGCGACCATTCCAACAGAATGTACAGGTGATTTCATTGCTGGCAGCGTGAATACGAATCCTGTCATCATTCGCAAAATTATTGGGATGCTGAAGAAGGCAGGACTCGTTGAAGTACGTGCTGGAGTTGGCGGAGCTTCGCTATGTAAGGATACGGACCAGATTACATTACTTGATGTATACCGGGCAGTGGAAGTGATCGAGAATGGGGAATTGTTCAATTTCCACAACCATCCTAACCCCAAATGTACGGTAGGAAGAAATATTGAATCTGTTCTCCGTGCAGAAATGCGTGATGCTCAATCTGCGATGGAACAAAGATTGTCTAACGTTTCCTTGAAACAGCTGATAACTAATTTCAAATAAAAATAGCTCTTAATGAGCTAATTTTTATAGCTTAGTTGTAACCAAATTAGTTATAACTATAGTGATTCTAACTTATTATTAAATAATCTGATGGAGGTATTACAAATGAAAATTCTAGTAACCGGTGCAACAGGACAATTGGGATCAAAAGTGGTGGAAGCTTTACTTGCATCCGTACCGGCTGAGAGATTGGCTGTTAGCGTAAGAGATACGGAAAAAGCAACCGATTTACATTCTCGGGGAGTTGAAGTACGCCATGGTGATTTTGATGATCCAGCATCTCTTGATAAAGCTTTCGCTGGTGTTGACCGCCTACTTATCGTTTCGACGCAAGGGGATAATGAAACTCGAATTCGTCAACATTTAGCTGCTGTATCTGCGGCTGAGCGCGCTGGGGTTGGTTTCATCGCGTACACTAGTGCCACAAACGCAGAGGAAAGCTCTCTCTTTCTTGTGCCTGTGCATCGTGCGACAGAGGAAGCGATTCGTAAAACGGGAATTCCATACTCATTTCTACGTAATAACTGGTACATTGAGAACGAGATTGGAACGTTACAAGGCGTATTGGCGGGTGCACCGCTCGTGACCTCAGCAGGAGCTGGCAAAGTTGGGTGGGCTTCTCGCGGCGATTATGCACAAGCGGCAGCAAATGTGCTTGCAGGTAACGGACATGAGAATACGGTTTATGAGCTCTCGGGCGCATTGATCACGCATGAAGACCTCGCGGGGGTTCTTTCTAAGGTCCTTGATCGTGAGGTTCCAATTCAGCAAGTTGACGATGAGACTTACGCTAAGATCATGGCCGGTGCAGGGGTTCCTGAGCAAGTTATTCCCATTCTTGTTGCCATCCAAAGCGCGATTAGAGATGGCGTTCTAGAAATAGAGAGCAACGATCTTCCGACACTTCTTGGTCGCCCGGTTACACCACTGAGCGAGGCGATTGAAGATCTTGTGAACGGATTGAACTCATAAAACGAGCATAAACAAGGCAATTAAGCCGCAGTCTTTTATAGACCGCGGCTTTTTGTTATCTTTTGGCTTCGTACTACTGAATAAAATTGCATTTATACTAGTTGAGGAGAAGCCTAGCCGCTATTTGAGAAATTGGATGGTATAAATAGCACGAAAGTGGTTGATGAATTTCGGATTAAATTCCTATATAATTTTCACCGAAGACCAATTTTACAAAGAAAAAGGTGGTTATTTTATGAATATGTATATCTATTTTGGGATATTTTCAATCATACTATTATTTGGTTTAGTTGTTACCTTTATGGTTGGTTTTTCTCGTAAGAATCGTGAAGGCGATCAAACTTATTTTCAAAAAACAGAGGTAAAATGGGTTCGGCTTACATCTTTTTATGTGATTTCAATTGTTGCAGGTTTGTTAGCCTTACTAGCGTATATTCGTTATTCGATCGGGTAAAAATGACCACGCCTTCGCTGCACAATGCGAAGCGTGGTCATTTTAAAAAAGGGGGATTCATAGCAAATGAAAAAGCTTATCAACAAGAAAATCGTAATCGCAGGCTCTAGAAAAACAGAGGAAATGAGCCTATTAATTGAGAAGCAGGGCGGTATCCCTGTCATTCGTCCTTTGCAAGGCCTTTTATATTCTGATGAGTCGGCAATAGAACAAGAGTTATTATTTTGCGTGAATAATAGGATTGATTGGTTTGTTCTAACAACAGGCACTGGAACAGATACGCTGCTGGTGGCAGCAGAACGCTTAGGAATTCATTCAACTCTGATTCAAAAAATGAAAGAAGCGAAGGTAGCGGCACGCGGATATAAGACGTATGCTTTGCTTAAAAAATTAGATATAAAACCTGAAATTGTCGATGAGGATGGTACGACGCAAGGTTTAATTCGAAGTATGGACCTTTGTGATTTCGCGGGTAAAACAGTAGTTGTCCAGTTACATGGTGAACCTCAGCCCGATTTGATCCAATTCTTAGAGAATCGGGGGGCGAATGTTATTCAACTGCTGCCTTATCGGCATGTAGAACCGGAATCATCCACTTTGGAGACATTGTGTCATGAGCTTTCAACGAAATCAATAGACGCTGTTTGTTTTACTACCGCGGTGCAAGTGCGATATTTGTTTGAATATGCCAAACGTCAAGGGATCGCGGATACAGTCCGAGAATCGTTCAACACACGAGTAAATGCAGTAGCGGTAGGGAAAGTAACGGAAGAGGCTTTGAGAGAAGAAGGATTAGACCTCGTCATAGTACCTGAAAGCGAACGGATGGGGGCCATGGTTATTGAATTAGTCAAGTATTATGAGAATCAATATTTACCTTGATTTGGTCCAAATAGGTTTAAACATGATAAGCCGGCATGAGCTGCTATTTTGTGGCGCTCGTGTCGGCTTATTATGTTAGGCAAATATAAAAATTCTCCGATACTTATGAGCACAAATCAGAAGAAATGCAGGAATATTTTGGGATTTATCGAATTAATCAACGGGCCGAAATAATAAACTGGAGGTATAACCATGAAAGAAGTTATTTTTACAGCGAAAGCACAAAACCCTGATGGAATGCCATACTCGCAGGCAATTAAAGCAGGTAATACGGTATACGTTGCTGGACAAGGACCTTTTGATCCTGAAACGGGTAGGTTAGTAGGAAATACATTAGAAGAACAAGCGAGAAGGGCATTAGAAAACCTTAAAGCAGTTTTGGAAGAATCGGGTGCTGCGTTGAAAGATGTTGTAAAAGTAACTGTATTCCTTGGAGAAGGAGCAGGCTTCGATGAATTTAATTTGATTTACAAAGACTACTTCTCAAAACCATATCCAGCTCGAACAATAGGGCCAGCAAATATGGGTTTTATGGTTCAGATTGATGCTATAGCTGTGATTGAATAATAGAGTAAGGAATATGTTTATTCCAAAAACTGTGATGATCATTGATGATGAAATGGCTGGAGTAGGATCGGCGAATTACGGAGAAATTCGAGCGTGATCTACTTAATGCAGTACCTTTGCAAATGGAATAATTGATACAGCGCTCGTATCCATAGCGTATAATTGAGCAAGCAGCACGCTTATTTGCCCCTATATTAAAAAAACCTATATTCGAAAAGAAACTAAAGAGCAGGACGCCATGGCACCTGCTTATTTTGATCTGTTCAATGTATCAGTTCAATGTGTGCCACAACGGAAGTCAGACTGTATATTAATAATATTTACCAAGTGATCAAAAACAATTCCAGCATGAACAGTTGACATTACTACGATTAAGTAGTAATTTAACAGTAGGAATTAATTACGATATCGTAGTTTATGGTGAGAATGATTGAAATTGATTAATTTTTTATGCAATTACTACGAAATCGTACTATTGGAGGTGCTAAGTTTGCGCATTATTATTTACACAGGTAAAGGCGGAGTGGGAAAAACCAGTATCGCCGCAGCAACGGCTTACCGAATGGCAGCCGAAGGAAAGCGAACAATCGTTATAAGTACGGATGCTGCACACAGCTTATCGGATTCGCTCGGTATTCCGCTGCAGCACGAACCAATATTAATTCATGAGCGATTGTGGGCGCAAGAAATCGATTGCTTAAGGGAAACACAGCGGTATTGGGGGAGTGTTCGCAATTGGTTCTCGAACTTTATGCAGTGGGCCAACCTGGATGATATCGGATCTGAAGAGCTTATGGTGTTTCCAGGGTTTGAAGAATTATTTAGTCTCTTAAGAATTAAAGAGCATGCCGAAAGTGGACTGTATGATGCAATCATTGTGGATTGCGCACCGACTGGGGAAACACTTCGTTTGCTTAGCTATCCCCAACTGCTTCGATGGTGGGTGCGAAATATATTTCCTTACGAGCGTAAAATTCTCAAGCTTGCCCGTCCGATTATGAAAGTGACCAAGGGCTTGGAACTGCCCAGCGACGATGTTATGGACAGCTTCAGCCAAGTTGTCGATCAATTGGAAAAGCTGCAGCAGGTAATCGCCGATCCCGAAATTACTAGTATTCGCCTTGTCGTTAATCCGGAAAAAATGGTTATTTCCGAAGCGCGGAGAGCCTTTACTAACCTCAACTTATACGGGTTTCACACCGACGCGGTCATCGTTAATAAAGTGCTTTCCGAAGAAGCATCCGAAGGGTATTTCGCGCAGTGGAAACAAATTCAGAACAAGTACGAAGAAGAAATTGTCCAATGCTTTAGTCCATTGCCAATCTTGAAAGTACCTCTAATGCCTCTTGAGGTTGTTGGTAAGGAGATGCTAGAGCGCGTTGCAGCAGCAGCTTTCCACGAACGGGAATGCGGAGCGATTCTGCATAGAGGAATCATAGAGGAAGTGAAGAAAACAGAAGCAGGATATGAACTCCGCATCTCGCTACCTTTTACCGAAAAGAAACAACTCCAATTAAATCAAAAAGGCGATGAATTGACACTGCAGGTCGGCAGCTATAGACGGATCGTTGCACTGCCTCGGATCTTGATAGGGAGACAGGTGGAGGCAGCACGTCTTGCAGAGGGTATACTGACCATACATTTCGGTCTTAACAAAGAATCGTAAATAGGTAGGAGGAAATGGTTCATGAGCATCCGCACAAATATGCAGGATTTAGAAAATATTGTGCTCCTCTTCGAGGGAATTAAAAACATCGCTGTGGCAAGATTCGTTCCAGAGGCAGCAAGAGCTCATTTTCGATTAGCGGAAAAAGAAGCCTTATTAGGTGTCAAATCTCTGCTTGATGCAGCTATAGTTCGGTTGGAAGAAGATGATTCCATGAAACAAGTGAACGATAGTAATCATTTGAAACAGATTCCTGTTGAAGATTAAAGCTATGTTTACGATAAATAGTTTGGTTAGAACGAAACTCTAAGGAGGTGCAGCATGGCCATACAGAAGCACAGCGGATGGATGATGGAGTGGACTTCTTACATTCATAATGCTGTCGGTTTGATTTTATTTTGGAAACCGATCAGCGAGATGGTGAAAGCTGGGATATGGAATTCCGTTGATTCTTCCTTCGACAGGTCGGCAGCTATCTGGTTTTTATTTTTTGGTGTTTTGTTGTGGATTATTGGACGAATGATACGTTGGATGACCAAAGAGAAGGGCCTTGCGATTCCTCGCTTTGTAGGCTGGCATATTCTCATTTTGTCTGTCGTAGGGGCAATAATAATGCCTATATCAGGCTTCTGGCTCGTTATTCCGCAAGGACTTTATTTCATACGAAAGTCTTAAAACGCATAAACACTACTGACATACAGTTGTCAGTAGTGTCTTGTATACTAAAGTTATAAGATTCGAGAGGAGCTAATAATATGATAAAAACAGCTGAAATTGTGGAACGAATTGAGGAACTCACGCACTATTACCTAGATGAATTACATCCACTGAGCATGGAGCAACTGAAGCTTCAGTCAAATGAGAATGAATGGTCGCTTGGACAGTTGTACCTCCATCTCATCAAAACAGCTCTCTACATGCAGATTGGTAATATCGAGAAATGCCAAAATCAGAGCGCAGATGCAGTCGATACTATAGGGGGAAAAACAGATGCGGGAGCAGCAGTCTTTACGTTAGGTGGTTTTCCACCTGAACGCATTAGGGTTCCGGCTTCTCCTCAATATACGCCCGAGCAGCCCGGTAGTAAACAGCAGATCATAGACGGCATGCATACGGTGCTCCAAAGAATGAAAGAAATCGAGCCTTTGCTTGAGGACATTTCTCCGAGATGTACCTCGCTGCATCCAAGATTAGGCGCGCTTAACGCGAAAGAATGGTTTGCACTAATTGAGATGCATTATCGCCATCATCTTCTTCAGTTAGAGCGTTTGAAAGCATTCTTAAACAGCACGGAAACCGTATAATATCAACAAAACGAGGGAGCTCCTTATAAGCTTCTCTCGTTTTTTCTATTTCGAGATACGGCAAGGGTTCCATTTATGGCAGCCTAACACTTACTAAACATATTCATGATTGAATAGGAACATAAGACTTTAATCAAAGGCTGATGAATGAATAATAGAGTCGATAGTTTAGTGAGATAAATGCCGGTATAGAGGAGTCTGAACAAGTATGGGATTAGTTAATGCAGTAGAAGCGATCGTTAGCAATTTGTATGAAGAGTTTCAAAAGAGCTACGAGATCAAATGCGGATGTCAGCATTGCAAAGAGGATATTCTTGCGCTAGTTTTAAATCGCATACCTCCCAAATATACGTCGAGTGAAAAAGGCCAGCTGTACATCAAAACTCTCTATTTAAATCCACAGCTGCAATCCGATGTCATGAGAGAGCTCATGCGAGCTGCTCTTGTCGTTGAACATAAACAAAACCATGCTGTTATTGAAGGGGTATAAGATAAAGGAAAATAAAACGCTGATGACATAGGAATGTCATTAGCGTTTTTTTGCTTTTGTTAATTAAAGCGGCAGCAATAAGACATATCTATTTAATTAAGACAATATAGTTGAATATGACTAAATTGAGGAGGGCGTCAGATATGGGGGCAGCTGTGGTCAAAGGATGGACAACTTTGTTTGCCGGCGTAATGTTATTGGGTTCCTTAGCAGGGTGTAGCGGGAGTGGCAGCTCCGAGAATACGGCAACTCCAAGCGGGAATACGGCAGCGCCCAGTGAAAGCTCGAAGAGCACGGAGCCTCCAGCCAAACAAGTAACGCTTCATATGATTGAAAGTTTAACGAGTCCGGAACGTACCAAACTGCTTCAAGATGCCATAGCTCGGTTTCAAAAGGACAATCCGAACATCAAAGTGGAACTCATATCCCCGCCATTCGATCAAGCGGACAACAAAATTAGAACTATGCTTGCCGCCAAGCAAGAACTCGACATTCTCGAGGTACGGGATCTGAACATTGCCGAGTATGTGAATAATGGTTATTTGGAACCATTGGATACCTACGCATCGAGTTGGGCGGATAGTAAAACTCTCTCTGGTACATCCAAAGTTGTAGGCTCGAATAACGGAAAACTCTATTTTATCGCGAACGCTCTTTATCAAAGACAAATGTTTTATCGGAAAGATTGGTTCGACGCCAAGGGGCTTACTGCACCGAAGACGTGGGAAGAGCTGGTCGATTCTGCCAAGAAGCTGACCGATCCGAAACAAAATCGGTACGGTTTCTCATTCCGCGGAGGTCCGGGAGCTAACGGCAACTTTGACCATATGATTTACGATTATAACGATAAATCGATGAATATCGATGATGCGCCGTTTACGAAGGATGGCAAGTCGGTGTACAGCACACCTGAAGCTAAGCAGGCATTGGAGCTTTACAAGAAGCTTTATAAAGAAGCATCGCCGCCGGACTCGATCAACTGGGGATTCCAGGATCAGGTTCAAGCCTTTACATCTGGGGTGACCGGCATTTTGCTCCAGGACCCAGACGTTATTAAGGTGCTTCAGGACAAAATGGACCCCAAAACACTAGAAACGGCAGCGATGCCACTCGGACCTAACGGCAAATCACTGGTCAGTACGGGGGCTGCAGGATGGGGCGTAACAGCGAATTCCAAAAGTAAAAACGAAGCTTGGAAATTGATATCTTATCTCTCGAGCCCGAAAGAAAATACGGAATTCTCAAAGCAAATTGGCACCATACCGATTCATACATCTGCGACAGCTGATACATTCTTTCAAACAGGCCCTTATAAGACGCTGCTAGATATGACTGCAAAAGCAGATGTTTTCGTCAACTTTACACCTCCTTTCAAATATCCAGGGAACGGGAGCTGGGGAGAACTGAGCATGAAAGGGCAGCAATCGTATTTGCTCGACAAGAAATCGACTGACGATACTCTGAAGGAATGGGATAAATTTTGGTTAGATCAGAAAGCGGGAATGAAAAAATAAAGGAAATAGTTGAAAGCGGCGGGCGGTCATCGTTTGCCGCTTTTTCTTACCGGGGGGTGTTCATGTGAGTTCTCGGCAAAAATTCATTCTCTCCAGCTTGCTGCCCGCACTGCTTCTAGTGTTGATTTTTACATATTATCCCTTCTTCAAGGGAGTGGTGATGGCTTTTCAAAATTACAAGCTGTTCAATCTGAAGCAGGTGCATTTTGTCGGTATGCAAAACTTCGTTGATGCATTTCGAGACCATCAATTTCTTGCAGCATTGAAAAACAGCGCCTACTGGGTGTTTTTCTCCTTAATTTTGCAATTTCTCTTTGGGTTCATCCTGGCATTGTTTCTGAACAAGAAATTCTGGGGACGAGGCGTGTACCAAGCCTTTATTTTTTATCCATGGGCATTATCGGGATTTCTGATCGGCCTTATTTGGAAGTGGCTGTTTAACTCTCAAATCGGCGTCATTAACGATCTCTTATTGCGACTAGGTATTATTGAAGATCGGATTGGGTTCTTGTCGGATCCCAAATGGGCGATGTCCTCCGTTATCGTCGCCAACGTATGGTACGGGATAGCCTTTTTTACCATCATGCTGCTGGCTGCTCTGCAATCTATACCTTCGGAGTTGTACGAAGCAGCGAGCATTGACGGAGCAAACGGTTATCGAAAGCTGCTTTATGTGACGATTCCGTACATCATGCCAACCATCATCGCTACTACGCTGCTGCGGGTTATTTGGATCTTCAATGATCCTACGCTCATTTACGGCATGACGAATGGCGGCCCGGGAGGGGCGACCCACATTTTATCCTCCTTGATGCTCAATAAAATTATTTATGACGGAGATTATGGGGCTGCATCGGCAGTCGGGGTCATAATGATCGTCATGTTGTTTTTGTACACTTTGTTTTATTTGATGGTTACCAAGTCGGAGAAAGTAGGTGACTTCTAAATGAAACGAAATTATGGGTATCGGGTCATCAAAGTTGCCTTTCTTTCCGTATACTTAGTCGTTATGGTGTTTCCGTTATACTGGATCGTCATCACCTCGTTAAAGCCGCAAAAGGAAATATTCAGTTATCCCGTTCATTACTGGCCCGAACAATTCACACTTCAAAATTACGTCAACATTTTCAAAGTGTCTAAATTTAACGTATATATTGCCAACAGCCTTCTCGTCTCGATTTCTTCTGCGCTGATCGTAATCGTGATTGCTATATGCAGCGCTTATGTACTCGCGCGATTTCGGTTTCGCGGCCACAAACAAATCATGCTCGCATTCTTCGTCACACAGATGCTTCCAGGATTCATCGCTCTGGCTCCGCTTTACATGATGATGTCAAACTTGCATCTACTTAATCAGCGAATTTCATTGATCCTCATGTATACGGTCATCTTGATCCCGTTTTCCACGATTATGCTGCGAGGCTTTTTTCAAAGAATTCCTTCCAATCTGGAGGAAGCGGCGATGATCGACGGCTGTTCCCAGTTGTCTGCCCTCATTCGAGTCATTATCCCGATCATGATGCCGGGTATTTCCTCGATGTTCATATTTGCTTTTGTCCAGAACTGGAACGAGCTTTTCTTGGCCGTCATGTTTATCGATAATGAATCGTTAAAAACACTGCCGGTAGCGATGAATTCTTTTATCCTCAAATTTAATGTTGATTGGGGCTCTATGTCCGCCGGAACTGTGCTGTCTGTACTCCCGACGATACTGTTGTTTGCCCTAGCGCAGCGATTTATTGTAGAAGGATTAACCCAAGGGGCGGTGAAAGGGTAGTGAGTGCAAAGGAGAAGATGTACTCCATAGTGGCACATGATGCGCACGATGATCGTCATCATGGCGCCATCAATGTTCCCATTTATCAGACAAGTTTATTTTCGTTCGATACGTACGAGCAATTCAACATGGCAAGACTCGATGAGCAAGAAAACTTCGTGTATTCCAGAGGCAATAATCCTACGGTGAGGTACCTGGAGGACAAGCTCGCCCAGCTGGAGCAAGGGGAAAGAGCCAAGTGCTTTTCATCCGGAATGGCAGCGATTTCGGCAGCGATTATGTCTATAGTCAAGCAGGGTGACCACGTCATTTGCACTCATCAGGCGTACGGACCGACACGAGAATTTCTAGGCGTCTACTTGCAAAAGTTTGGGGTCGAAACGACCTTTGTCGATGGCAGTTCATTGGAAAATTGGAAATGTACGGTTCGGCCGAATACCAAACTACTGTATTTGGAGAGCCCGACTAGCATGATGTTCCAGCTGCAAGATATCAGAGGTTGTACAGCGCTGGCTCAAAGTATAGGAGCAGAAACAATTCTCGACAATTCGTGGGCGACGCCTTGTCATCAAAATCCGCTCATGATGGGGGTTAGCCTCGTCATCCATTCGATCACGAAGTACATTTCCGGGCATAGCGATTGCGTGGGAGGTGTTGTGATCGGCTCCCACCGATTAATGGACACGCTCATGTCGACGGAATATATGTTGTTCGGCGGCATTATGACGCCACAGACGGCGGGATTAGTTACGCGTGGGCTGCGTACACTGCCAATGCGCATGCAGCGGCATGAGTCGAGCGGGCTGAGGGTCGTCGAATATTTAGGCAGGCAGCATTATGTCCGGAAGGTTAACCATCCGGGGTTGACAAACCACCCTCAGCATGAGCTGGCTCGTACGCAAATGTACGGGTACAGCAGTTTATTTTCGTTCGAATCCGATGAGCCGGTTGTCAAATTAAGGGCTTGGGCGGACCATCTGCACTATTTCAGAATTGGAGCCAGCTGGGGTGGTTTCGAAAGTTTAATCAATGTAAATGCCTTAAATAACAATGATCAACAAACAGGTTCGCTTGTTCGACTCTATATAGGTTCCGAGGATCCGGACGACTTAATTCGGGATATGGAAGAAGCATGGCGATGTGTCACACTGAGCCCTTCTGAGGGGGAGATATATGAGCAGAATGCGGGTATCAGCCAGGACGGATGAACGACAACCGCTATACTTGCAGATTCAAGAGCATTTTAAACAGTTGATCCAGTTATGCGCTATGGAGGAAAATGACAAACTTCCAACGGAAAAGCAGCTGATGGAGCAATTCGGTGTCAGTCGAATGACGGTTTCCAATGCGCTTACGCAGCTGGCGAAAGACGGATGGATTTACCGGATTCCAGGGAGAGGAAGCTTCGTTAGTCCAGAATCCCGTACGAAGGTAGAAGATGAGAGCCTGGATTACAATCAGCTTGACGCAATTGATGTGAAAGAGCAGGATGAGCGTGCTTCCTCCCGCAAAATGATCGGCTTCGTTCTACCCTTATTGGAAGATTTCTTTGCGATTCGACTATTGAAGGGAATTAATTCCGTGCTCGAGAACAAAAATTATTATGTGTCGATTGTGCTAACTCACAATAGCAAGGAGCGGGAGAAGGAAGCCATTCAGGAGCTGATTAAGAATGGGGCCATCGGACTTATTATTTTTCCGATTGATGCGGAAACGTACAACGAAGAAATCTTGGTACTGAAACTGCGGAAATTTCCTTTCGTGCTCATTGATCGCTACTTGCCAGGCTTTGATACCCACTGTGTCTGTTCGGATAATTGGATGAGCGCTCAATTGGCGGTCAACCATCTATGGGAGCAAGGCCATAGGGACATTGCTATTTGCTCCGATATTTCGATCCATACAGTGACCGTCGACGAGCGGATTCGCGGCTATATGGAAGCACTGAAACAAAAAGGCTCGATGA
Organism: Paenibacillus sp. V4I3; assembly: GCF_030817215.1. Taxonomy (GTDB): domain Bacteria; phylum Bacillota; class Bacilli; order Paenibacillales; family NBRC-103111; genus Paenibacillus_E. Next base: position 5,244,818 of record NZ_JAUSZA010000001.1, on the reverse strand, counting down.
TTAACCCGGCTTTAATTGTGACGGATTTTCAAGTGACAGATACGATCCCCATTGAAAAGCACCCGTTATATCATTATCTCAAATATCGCACAGCAACCGCGTTCATTACTTTGAATTTGAAGTTAGGCTTGATTTTAACGAGTTTGGTTAAAAAACTGGGAATGAATATACCGCGCGACCTCTCTATTATAACGTACGATAATCCCTCATCCGAGCTAGACGGAAACCCTACATTCACTCATATAGACCAACATGAGCAGGAAATTGGCGCTAAATCGGCTGAACTTCTGCTTAAACTGTTGAATAACCAGGAGAGTGTGAAAGAGCCGACTAAAGTGATCGTAAAATCGGCCCTAGTGTTAGGAGAATCCACTGGAGAACTATTGGTTAAGAAATAATCATTTGTTTAAAAAAGGAGGAGCTTTACTATGAATCCTATTTCTAATCCAGGAGAGTTTACGGAGCTCGATCGGTTTATGTTTGAATCATGGGGCTATCTGATTATTCCTAACGTGCTCTCCGAAGATGAGGTGAAGGAATGTCTGGAAGCATCCATCCGTTTACACGAGTCAGCCGACGCAAAAGGTTTGGCACAGGTGGGAAAAGGCTATGAAACGGAATCCGCTTTGGAGCGATTGATTGATCATCCCGCTGTATATGGGGAATATGGAGATGATCCCATGAAGCCATAGAAGCCAAGTGCAGCTTCCGGGTGCGATTAGAACTGCCAAGGATGATGTTCCGATCGGTCATGTCATTTGTGCACCGGCGGGATCGGTATTATTTTTTCATAATGCCGTCTGGCATCGGACTTTCGCTCATGATGGTGATTACGACCGGTATACGATGCACTATATTTATAGTCCGCCGTGGGTTCGATGCTCAGATCGTTTCGAGAATAATCAAGAGTTCGTAGACCGCACAACTCCGACACGCCGTTATTTAATGGGACAATTTGCAAGACCAGATGCGCCATTTGGAGCTAGCTATCCTACCGAATTCGAGAAGGGTTGAAGTTGTAAGAAATGGTGAATGGCCGCGAAATTAGCGGTCGTTTTTTGTGTTTTAGTGCTATGTATTTGTTATGGACTTTTGCCAAATAATTGAATATGATATAGATGTATTTAATGAAACGTTGTTTCACCAAGTGAAACAAAAGTCGCAGTTTCTTAACTCAACAACAGTTGGTCGCTTTGTTTGTAGAAGGATATTTTATCTGATGGGAGAGGTATGAGATGAATAATCATAAAGAACGTTTTTCAAATCGCGTTGATACCTATGTGAAATTCCGCCCGAGTTATCCGAAAGAGGCTATTGATTATTTGTACGACGTCGTTGGTCTGTCCGCAAATGCAGTAATTGCGGACATCGGCGCAGGGACAGGTATTTTTTCAAAGCTGCTCTTACAAAGAGGGAGCCAAGTAATCGCTGTTGAACCGAATCAAGCGATGCGGGAAGCCGCTGAGCAAATGTTGAGCGGAGATGCCAATTTTCATACCATACCGGGGTCCGCAGAAGCGACTGGTCTATCGAATGAGTCTGTTGACTTTATCGTTTGTGCCCAAGCGTTTCACTGGTTTGATCGCACGGCCACACAAGCCGAATTCCAACGGATTCTGAAGCCTGGCGGGAAGGTGCTATTGATTTGGAACTCACGTCTGGAACATGGCAATGCATTTAGAGAAGAGTACGACTTACTGCTTCGTACATTTGGAAGTGATTATGAAAAAGTTACTCATAAAAATATTTCGCAGGAAACGCTGGCGTCTTTCTTCAAGAACGATAGTATGCAGCTAGAACGATTCGCTATTACTCAAGTTTTCGATTTTGAAGGTTTGATGGGGAGGTTGATGTCATCTTCCTACATTCCCGTACCTGAGCACCCCAACTTTGCGCCGATGATGACGGAACTGCAGCATATATTTGAACGGCATGAGCAAGATGGAAATGTGTTTTTCGATTATGAAACTGAGGTGTATTGGGGAGAGATTTAGTAAAAACGCGATCAAAACGTATATGAGCGGTATTTGGAATGATGCGGGTACTTATACTGCGGAACAAGCGGCCGACAATATTTTGACTCGATTAGAGGAATATAAAGATACGCTTCGCGAAAAGCCGGTTTATCTTGAAGCAGACACCGGAAAAGAATTGCCTTGGTAAAACAAAAGGTGGGGGAGAAGAGCGCATGAGTGATAAAACGAATGTACTTTTGGTTGGTGACGACACAGATGTTCCATGGCATCCATTGGAACCCGCCAAGCATCAGCTTAGGGGGATTCTTGGCGAAGAATTTCTGATTACGAGTACGGAGGACTACAACTATTTCACGGAATTGGATCGAAAACAATTCCAACTTTGCATATCCTATACGGATTGCTGGAACCGAGATCTGTCACCGGAACAAACTTCTGGTCTAATTCAATTTGTGGCGGGTGGAGGCGGGTTGCTTGTGATCCATAATGGCATTTCGGTTCAACGTAGCTACGAGCTGATCCAGATGATCGGTGCAAAGTTTACAGGCCACCCGCCGTACCAGTCTCTGGATTATTACGGATCCGTGGAGAATCATCCATTGCTCGACGGTGTCGAGGACTTCAGCATGGAGGAAGAGCCGTATATGTTCGATTTTGATCCTTTCACCAAGAAAACCGTTTTTCTAGAGTATGAATTTGATGGAAACAGGTATCCAGCAGCCTGGGAGCAAGCTTATGGTCTTGGGAAAGTGATCTATTTACAACCCGGTCATCATGCTCCATCATTTAAACCGGAAGCTTACAGGCGTCTAATACTCAACAGCGCACGTTGGTTAAGTGCTAGTAACTAAATGATTAATTTCTCTTTTGTAACAGCCAGCAAGAAGAAAGGAAATCGTCATGTCCATAAAACTATATTACAATTCCGCTTATATTACCGAATGGCAAACAGACATACACCAAACGCTCGAAAGAGAAGATGGGTATTATGTCATCCTGGAGGAGACAGCTTTTTATCCACATGGGGGCGGACAGCCCTGCGATTATGGGCATATTAACGGAATTCCTGTGCTTGATGTGATCAATGAAGAAGATGAAGTGCTGCACAAACTAGCACGACTTCCCGATGTGAGTAAGGTGACTTGCCAGATCGATTGGAATAGAAGATTTGACCATATGCAGCAGCATAGTGGGCAGCATCTGCTCTCTGCGGTATGCCGCGACCTTTATCAGGCCATGACGGTAAGCTTTCATTTGGGTAACGATTATGCCACCATCGACGTGGAGCAGCCTGAACTGACATTGAACCAGCTTGCTTCAATTGAGAACGAAGTCAACCGGCAAATTTACCTGAACAACAGCATTGTTAGTTATTTTATTACCGAAGAAGAAGTAGCTCATCTACAGCTAGTTAAACAGCCCAAAGTGACGGATCATATTCGAATTGTCGAGATAAAAGGTGTAGAATACAACGCTTGCGGTGGGACACATGTCGCATCAACGGGCGAAATTGGCATGATCAAGCTTCTGAAAGCAGAAAAGCAAAAGGGAAACACTCGGATTTACTTCTTGTGCGGATACCGTGCCCTGAAGGAGTTTAATGAAAGCCAGCGGATTTTGGGTGTCTTGTCATCCAAATTCAACACCGGTAAAGACGAGATTATCGACCGGATTGAGAAGTGGGAAAATGAACAGAAGCAGCTTCAGGCTGAACTGGTTTCTCTCAAAGAGAAAAACAATGCTTATGTAGCGCAGGAGCTGTTATCAAGCCGCGAAGGCAACTTGATAGCAAGTGTGTTTGAAGACAAGACGCTTAAAGATTTGCAAAGTCTGGCGGTGAAGCTAGCTTCAGAAAGTGATACTCCCGTATTGCTCGCTACTGCTGCGGAGAACAAAGTTATTCTTGCAAACAACAGTAGTTCTCCACTTTCGTGCGGTGCTTTCTTCAAAGAATATGTAGGAAAATACAATGGGAAAGGCGGAGGTAGCGATATAATTGCACAGGCGGGATTCCAGACGTGGGAGGAAGCCTTTTCTTTCTATGAGTTCACAAGACAGCATGTTACTGAGAATTTAATGGCGGAGATGTAGAATACATTGCTTTCGAACTAGTTGAATGACGATTTTCTATGTTCCGGTGTATTTCTTGATTAAGTTCGACAAATTTGTTGTATGCACTTACAATACATAATGTGTCTAACTCCCTATATTCTTATATAATAATTAGGCATATAATAGATTTACAGTATATAGAAGTCTACCCACGATAATGGCAAAACCGTTTAAAGGCGGTGACGCAAAGCTAGAGGGGCTAAGGGAAACTATGCCAGCCAGCTGTCAAATGAGGGTAGGCTTTTTCTGTCCAAAATGACTCTTTACAGATACTTTTGTTAGATACTAGGCCACCCGGATCTCCCTTTCGTCAGGAAGGAGGAGGGTAAAGGTGAAACCAGATGAAATGATAAAGTTGATTCTACAATTTGGGAGTTTCCTCTTGGCATTGTTAACTTTTATAGCGTTAATTATTGTTAGAATACACTAAAAAACCTACCCCTTCGCCGCTAAACGATCAGGTAGGTGTGTATGAACCATTAGCCCCAGGAGGTCCCAAAAGCCAATGTATCTAAAAAACAGGAGTGTTGGTAGCACTCTTGTTTTTTTTAGCAAATTACAACGATATGTTAAAATGTTCTCCCAAATAATAGCATAGAGATAACCCGTCGATCAACATCAAATTTGAATGAATCAAAGCTTTATTATTTTAATAATAATTAGGAGGAAATTAAAATGGAGCGACAAATGCGTGTGATTCCGTTTCAAGTTCTTGAGAAGATTGAACAGGTCAATGAAATTCCAACCGGGGTGGAAATGATTCAGGCCCCAAAAATCTGGGATCAAACCAAAGGGAAGGGGATTACGGTTGCCATACTGGATACCGGCTGTGATATCACCCATCCTGACTTAAAAGAACGAATAATCGGCGGAATTAATTTTACGAAGGATGATGGAGGCAAGACGGATGTATACAAGGATTACAATGGTCATGGAACGCATGTTGCGGGAACTATCGCTGCGACAAAAAACAATAATGGCGTTGTAGGTGTAGCTCCTGAGGCTAATTTGCTTATTATTAAGGTTCTTGATAAAAATGGTTCTGGTCAATACGAATGGATAATTAATGGCATTAACTATGCGATCGAACAAAAAGCGGATATTATCTCCATGTCTCTTGGCGGCCCAGAAAATCTTCCTGCGTTACACGAAGCGATTCAAAAAGCCGTAGCCTCCAACATTCTTGTGATTTGTGCGGCAGGTAATGAAGGCGATGGGGTTGATTCAACAGACGAATTTGACTATCCAGGTTGTTATAACGAAGTCATTAGCGTAGGTGCAATTGACTTGGAGAGACGCTCTTCCAATTTTTCAAATTCAAACAATGAAGTCGATTTAGTGGGCCCTGGAGAGAAAATTTTATCAACCTATTTAAACGGAGCCTATGCTACATTAAGCGGAACTTCTATGGCAACTCCACATGTCGCCGGAGCAATGGCGTTAATCAAAGTACTTGTGAATGCAAGCTTCGAGCGAAATCTCACAGAGCGTGAGCTGTATGCTCAATTAATAAAGCGAACCGTACCCTTAGGGAATTCTCCAAAACTTGAAGGCAATGGGCTTGTCTATTTAAATGTAATGGACGAGCTATCCGAAGTATTTAATCCCAAATTCGTCGCTAAATTACTGAGCAGAAATACTTAAATAAGATATGCAAATATTAGAGAATAAGAACAGTCTGTAAGTACAAACTATATTGGATATAGCAGGCAAATGGAGGTGAGTGCAGTGGAAAATGATAAGGATTCTCGTGACAAAAAATTAGAAGGCAACATAGTTACGCATGAACAGCTTTCGGATGTGTATGCAGCGGGGACGAGCGACGGTATACACCAGCTTGCAGAGGGGAAGGTCAAAATAACGGACGAGCCTTTTGATTCTGGTCAAAAATAACAAGAAGCCTTGACCGCTTGCCGGTTAAGGCTTCTAAATCATAAAAGTAGGGGAGAACACTATGGAGGAAATAACAGTACAAGAAGTTTGCAACTGGTTGGAAGGCCAAATAGGCAATAGCTTGACGATTCAAAAGAAGGAACAGCAAGATATGGATCAGATTGAATTTACACTAGATAACGTTGGTTTAATGGGAAGCTCTGAAACCTTTGACAGCTATATACTGCCACAGACGATTGTACTACGTGGTAATGGAAGCATTGAAACGGTGGAGGGTCAAATGCAAAAGCTTCCCGAAGATGTTTATGAAATACCTTTTATCGGTATCATTCAAGGGATTCAAAATGAAAATGGGCTGATGCTTCAAACTGAGCGTGCCTATTACTCCATTTCCCAGTTAAATCCTCAAGACACATAACTATCTTCATTGTTTCCTGTACCTACAACAATCATTTAACTTCCTCACAAAAAAACAGTTGTCGTTAGTGCTCATGCTTGGGCAAGTCGGCAGCTGCTTTTTGTCGTGCGCGGAATCGGCGTACTTTCATTAAATTACCGCACAGCTTGTCATCACAGTATCTTTTGGAGCGGTTGCGAGTATCATCATAATAAACCCATAAGCAGTTCGGATTATCGCAAATGCGTATCCGAGATGGTTCTCCCTCAGCGATCAATTGTGCCATAGATGATACAATCTCAGCCTGAATATGGGACCACTGCTGACCGATTGCATACAAATTTAATTGATAACGTTCACTGTTTTTTGTAAGTTGACGAATAACGGCCCCATCAGCCATGACTTTGTTGAGGGCTTCTATATCATCCTCACTAGGTGAGGAATTGGCTACGAAATCCGTCACTATCCGATGGAGAAGCGTTCTTAATTGTTTCAGGGCATTTAATTCGTTAGGAGAGGGATGATGATTAACGGAAAGTTGGTGCTTCATAATCCATTGATCCAACCATTCCGGTTTTTCTAGACGATCATCGATTGCTCCGTCTCCTCGCCAATCATGATGTAAGCTATTCAGGAAATCGTCCCAAAGCATAGAAGGTAAACCCCGTTCTTTTTTTAAAACATTGTAACACCTTAACATCGATTTTACTAGTTACTTGACCTCCATAATATTCCATGGTAAATTACTCGTGTAACTCGTTAATCTTGTTTAGATAGTTACATATGCGTAATCTAAGGAGGATATGAAATGAATAAAGTCGAGCTGTTGCTTCACGGATGGGATAGCTGCTATGAGAAGGAAGACTGGTATCCGCCACTTACTGATGCGTTAAAAGAACTGTCCGCAGAGCAAGCCAATTGGCGGCCTGAGGGTGAACATGTCAACACGATCTGGGAAAATATCCATCATCTGATTTTTTATAAAGAACGATTATTGAAAAGAATGACGGGGGAAGAATCCGATTATCCTGAGGAACTGACTAATGATGATACATTTGCAGTGGGGGCAACAACAAATGGGGATTGGCAAGAAACCTTGGATCGTCTGCAATCCGTTCATCAGGGAATTCGTGATCGGATCGCAAGCTGGGAAGAGGAAGAATTCGAACACATTTTCCCCAATCGATCTCAATCCGTTGGCCGATGGGTGAATAGCCTCATCATGCATGACGCATATCACACGGGACAGATCATGTTCATTCGCAAACTGCAGGGGTCTTGGCCATCTCGTCGTTCTTTTGACTAATGGGGTTGCGACTAACTCTTAAGTTGAGTAAATTGATCGCGTAGAGGAAGCCATATTTTAGAATGAAAAAAAGACACCCCGGGGTGTCTTTTTTCATATTTATCTCGAACTTTAAATCTAAAGAGATTAATCAGTTGGTTAAAGGTAACGAGATAACGAATTCTGTTCCTTTACCTAATGTGCTTTGAACATGGACTGAACCGTTCATCGAACGGATTAATTGATAAGAAAATGTTAGTCCTACTCCTGTACCATTGCTTTTAGTTGAAAAATAAATGGTACCAAGCCGCTCAAGCTGCTCGCTGCTCATGCCGACCCCGTTATCATGTATGGTTATCTTTGCATAGAGTTGGGATTCGGGGGCCATACGAATGACGACTTTTCCTCTTGAGATATAAGAGCAAGCCTCAACGGCATTTTTAATGAAATTAATGAGTAGTTGTTTGATTTCGTTTGGATTCGCAGATATATAAAGTTCTTGCCCCTGATTGTGTACTTCTAATGCGACGTTATTCATGTTAGCGTATGGTGTCATGATATCTATAATGGAGTTCAACTGCGGCACAAGATCCATTTGTTCATAATTAGGAGTACTAGGTTTAGCTATGGATAGATATTCGGAAAGAATAACTTCCGTCCGCTTCATCTCTTCAACACAAATATCAATATAATAGTTGGTCTTCTCTTTAGAGATAGAATCATTACGAATTAATTTCAAGAATCCCATTACGGCTGTAAGTGGATTGCGCACTTCATGGGCAAGGGAGGCGGCAACATGAGCGATGGTTTCAACTTTTTCGTTTTGAAGATATTTCTGGAAGAGCTGCTTATCCGAAACAGCCTTATTGAAAAGGGAAATCAACAACCAAATACCCAAGGAATTTTGAATGGGCATAGCTAGGATATTAAACGTCAAGTTCTCGACTACATATTTATGTTCAGTTACTAACATTACACAAATAGGTATAACGGAAAAGCTTAACCCAGCTAGGAAAGTTATTAGGTTTCGGTACTCGGAGCGTCGACGATATAAGATGGATAACAGGACAGACAAGTTGAATGTAATCACTAGAATAATCATCGCTGAAAATAGTCCTTGTCCGCCAATTAGTATTCGGTACATTACAAACTCAACAAGCAATATAAGTCCAGTAGTCATGCCGCCGTACACCAGTCCGAAAAACATGATCACGTAACGAATGTCAAAAATAATTCCGTTCTGCACGCTAGAATAAAAGGTCATGGACATAAATAGACAAATCATACACGTAATATTGATAAACCGTTTTGAATAGTTAGCGGTTTTATCACGATAGTAGATGTTATATAGAACAAAGGGAGTTAAGGCGAACAGTAATTGCAGCAAAACTTCTTTGATATAGAGCATAGGGCTCCCCCTCGCCAGTTCTGAAATAATTTACTATACAGTTATTCGATGTATCTGTGGAAACTTCCTCTTTGGGGTTACGGTAGGAAAGGCTCATCAGGACAGATTACCTATTCTCATGTATATTATTGGGGAAATGGATAAAAATACGGAGAAGGAAATGAAAGGGAATCAGGAAGAATAGAACATCTTGGGACTGTTTTCAGGAGGCGGTGTTAGCGTGGCTATGTGGCAATGGTATAAACGAAGGTCTAGAAAAGTATCACAAAGCCAGCAACCTCGCATGATTCCGCCAAAGGAGCCGCCTGCCCATCAGGTTTTGGAAGAAAATAAAGAAGGGAAAATCACTCCACTTCTCGAAGAAACGATTTCATTCGTTGATAAGATACTTGGTGAAAATGACGATTTTGTTATGCATCGGTTTCGTATATTTGATCAGTACCCGGCGGTGCTTTTGTATTTCTCAGACTTAATTGAAAAGCAGTATTTGAATGAGCATATTTTAAAACCGCTGATGATATCGTCGACTAGCAAGCAAGGGAAAGCGAAGGTAAGCCGGCCCTTAAAGGATGTATTATTTGGAGATACGCTGTATGCCTGTGAAGGAAGAACAGAAAAGCATTTATCTGAGGTTATCCAAGCCATTGTACAAGGAGAAACAGTTCTTGTAGTGGACGGGTTGGAGGAAGCGCTGCTATTCAGTACACGAAATGTGGATAAGCGCTCGATTACTCAACCTGAAACGGAGCAGGTCATCCGCGGAGCACGAGAAGGATTCATCGAAATGTTAGGTACGAACCTTTCGCTGCTTCGCTACCGCCTCCCGACACCGGATCTACGGGTAAAAACGATTCGGATAGGGCGTGTAACCAAATCTAAAGTAGCGATCTGTTACTTGGATGGGATTGTCAATCCCCAACTTGTTGAAGAGGTGTTTAGACGATTAGCGTTGATAGACATTGATGGGATTCTTGATGTTGGATACTTGGAACAGTTTATTGAAGATAACCACCTATCCCCGTTCCCGCAGATTCAAAATACGGAACGCCCGGATAAGGCTGTCGCCAATCTACTGGAGGGCAGAGTTATCCTGCTGGTCGACGGTTCCCCCTTTGCCCTCATATTGCCGACCGTGTTCAGTCAGTTTTACCAAACCGTCGAAGATTACTCGGAACGATTTCTACTGGTCAGCTTTATTCGGCTAGCGCGACTGGTAGCTCTTATTTTCTCCTTGATTTTCCCCTCGTTATATGTTGCCTTGATTTCTTTTAATCCGGAGCTCATACCAACAGAGTTTGCCGTGGCCGTTGCGGGTGGGAGAGCCGGAGTGCCTTTTCCATCTCTAATTGAAGTTCTAGTCATGGAGGTTTCCATGGAGGTGCTTAGGGAAGCGACTCTACGGCTGCCGCAGCAGGTTGGGGGAGCGCTATCAATTGTCGGAGTACTAGTCGTCGGACAGGCCGCGGTTGCTGCTGGATTCATCAGTCCAATTACGGTCGTAATCATCGCTTTAACAACGATTGGTTCCTTTGCCACACCGGCTTATAACGCGGCTTTGGCGTTAAGGATGCTGCGCTTTCCGCTTGTGATTTTGGCTGGTATGTTTGGCTTGTACGGCGTGATGATCGGGCTTATCCTGATCGCCAACCATATGCTCTCCTTAAAATCGTTCGGGGTGCCTTACTTAAGTCCGATTGTCCCTGGAAATTTCCAAGGGATGAAGGATACATTGGCTCGGCTGCCACTCTGGTCCATGCCAAAGAGACCGGCACTCTTGCATACGCCGAATGATACCCGTCTGGGAATGAAAACGAAGGAAATGAAGCATCCACCAAGCAATACCTTAGATCCATTGAAAGTAGGGAATATAAGGAGGGACATAAAAGATGGAGTATCCTCGCCAAGTAACGATGATTCAAGCGGCGATCATTCTGATTAGTACGATTATCGGGGTAGGTGTATTAGCACTCTCGCTTTTTGCTGTCAGAGCTGCCGATTCGGGGGCGCCACTCGTAACCTTTATAGGTATCTTAATCGGCTCTCTGGGGCTTTGGCTAGTTACTGTACTCGGCATGCGCTTTCCCACTCAAACAATTATTGAATACAGTGAAGTTTTGATCGGTAAATGGACGGCTCGGGTTTTCAGCGTCTTGATTATCGTTTTCTTTTCCGTACTTACAGCGCTGGCTTCGCGCGAATTCGGTGAAGTCGTAGTGACTTCCGTTTTAACGAAAACGCCGCTGGAAGTGACTGTTATTGTGATGCTGTTGTTAGCTGCGGTTTCTTCGCGTGCTGATATGACAACCTTCACCTATTTCCATCATTTTTATTTCCCGCTAATTGTGTTCCCACTTGTATTGATCGTCGTTCTATCACTAAAAAATGCGCAAGTGGTCAATTTATTGCCAATATGGGGGAATGAACCGAGTGGCATGTCAAAAGGAATCCTTACCATGGCTGCCTTGTTTCAAGGATCTTTCGTCATGACCATCGTCATTCCTGCGATGCGTAGGCCGGAAAGAGCGATGTTGGCAAGCTTAGTCGGCATGTTAATTTCGGGGGGGCTCTACTTACTCATCGTAGTTGCTACGGTTGGCGTATTCGGAGCAGAGGAAATTAAAAATTTAGTTTGGCCTACCTTGGAATTAGCCAAAACCACATCACTGCCCGCCAACATCTTGGAGAGGTTGGATGGCGCCTTTCTTGCCGTTTGGGTCACAGCTGTATTTACCACATTGTTGTCGACCTATTACTTGGCCATTCACTTTTTAAGCCAACTGTTACATTTGCGCGATCACAAGTTGTTTTCATTTTTTCTCATTCCTTTCATCTATGTCATTGCCATGTTTCCCCAAAACTTGCTTCAGATGTATGGCATTATTCAAATTGTTGGTCGTTGGGGACTGGTCATCACGGTCTTCTATCCATTGGTTCTACTGGTCGTAGCCCTCATTCGCAAGAAAAAGAAGGGGAGTCGGGGTGATCAACGTGTGGCGAAAACGGATTAACCGGGGTCTTGTTTTTCTACTACTTTTACCAATGCTTACGGGATGCTGGGATCGTTTAGAAATCGAAGATCGAGCCGTTGTTTTAGCCATTGCCATCGATGAGGCCAAACCGCAAGAAGCGAATGAAAGCAGCAATGCAACACAAATCCTTAAAAATCCTAAGTTGAATAAAGGATTAATACGTATCACTGTACAAATTGCCGTTCCGGGACGCATTCCCTTGGGGACGGGAGGTACTGGAGGCGGTCCAGCGGGGCAGAAACCAGTCTGGGTGCTGACTAGCGTTGGGAGTACCATCTACGATTCCTTGATGAATCTGCAGCAGCAATTGGCGGATCGTTTGTTTTTTGGTCATTTGCGTGTAATCGTAGTGTCAGAAGCGATGGCAAGGAAGGGGATCGAAAATGAGAAAGATTTCTTCCGTCGTCAGCCCCAGGTAAGAAGAACAGTCTGGATGGTTGTGTCCAAAGGGAAAGCTTCTGATATCATGAGAGCCACGCCTCAATTAGAGCGTGTTCCCACCTTATATCTAGTGGCTACTCTAGATCGTGCCAAGGAAATGGGGAAGCTTCCCAATAATTTCCTAGGCGTATTCTATAGTGCTAGTTCTGCTAAAGGACAGGAAGGGTCTCTCCCTTATCTGGATTTGAAGAAAGAATCTAACATTGAAATCGCCGGATTGGCTTATTTTAAAGGTGATAAAATGGAGGGAATCACTACGCCACTGCAAATCGGTCACTTTATGGCAATGAAGCAAATCAATCCTGGAGGATACAGCGTTATCTCACAGATACCTGGATCAGAAACCTCTGCCATATTTCAATCTACCCATCGTAAAGCGAAAATTACTACGGAGATCAAAAACGGTAAAATTCATGCCACAGTTGTGAGTCAAATAGAAGGAGATTTACGGGAGAAATCGGATGAAAATTTGACTTTAACGAAGGAAACGATTAAAAAATTAGAGCAAACCATAGAAAAGGACGGGAAAATAGGTTTCGAAAAATTAATTCATCAGACCCAAAAGGACGGTTGCGACATCTTCGGTTTCGGGGAAGACGTGCGTGCTTTCCATCCTTCCTATTGGAATAGAGAAATTAAAACTAAGCAGAAGTGGGAAGAAATGTATCGTGAAATGTCCGTTGACGTAAGTCTACGTATAAATATTCGACGAATTGGTACGAAAACCAAATAATCCGTTAAAGCTTGGTTCCATGCTAGGAGTTTTATGACCGCGGCTCGGGTGAGAAGGGGTTCGACAATGATTACCTTTAATTATTACACGGTTTTGTTGTTACTAATTTCTGGGATCCTCATTTTATGTTTCGATGTTAGAATCTATGTGAAGGCTAATATGATCAAAGAAAAAAAAGGTGCCCTTATTACAGGGTGGCTCAGTATAGCCCTCGCTTTCATTTCATTTTGCAGCTACTATATTTATGAGAGATGGTTCTGGAATTAGACGCCTGAATCAGTCATGGAATAAACCTAATCCATTTAGCTATGCTGAACGGATTAGGTTTATTTTGTATGAGAGTAGATGGAAGAGATTATTTATTCATGTTTTTTGAAAATGAGGACGGCGTTATGCCCACCAAATCCGAATGAACTGGACAAGCCATAACGAAGTTCAGCTCGTCTTGCAACGATTGGAACATAATCGAGATCGCACTGAGGATCTGGATTTTCTAGATTAATTGTCGGAGGGATGAGGCCGTCCTGCAAGGTTTTGATCAGCGCGACGGCTTCTACACCGCCAGCTGCGCCGAGCATATGGCCGAGCATGGACTTGTTTGCGCTGATTGGTACGTCATACGCACCGCGACCAAGCAGCCGCTTGATGGCGAGCGTCTCTGAGAGATCGCCAGCGATCGTGCTCGTCGCGTGTGCATTGATCGTGTCGATCTCCGCCGCGGCGATCCCGGCGTCGGCGATCGCTTCGCGCATGGCTCGGTAAGCCCCCGAGCCTTCAGGATCGGTCGCCACAATATGGTAGGCGTCCGAGGTTGATCCATAGCCGACAAGCTCGGCATGGATCCGCGCCCCCCGACGCTCGGCATGCTCGAGCGACTCCAGCACGAGCACGCCGGCGCCTTCGGCGGCGACGAAGCCGTCCCGCTCCGCGTCGAACGGGCGGCTTGCCTGCTCCGGCGCGTCACAGCGCGTCGAGAGCGCTGTCGCATTGCCGAAGCCCGCCAGCGCGAGGTCGGTGACCGTCGCTTCGGCGCCACCGGCAATGACGGCGTCGGCGCCTCCGCGCTGGATGAGCTTAAAAGCTTCGCCAATGGCGTTATTGCCCGTGGCACATGCGGTCACTGGAGCTAGCGATGGGCCCTTGGCACCGAACAAGATACTGACCTGTGCCGCCGCCATATTGGCGATCATCATGGGGACAACGGTCGGACTCACGCGGCTTGGTCCGCGGGTCAGTAACGTACGATAATTGTCCAGAATCGTCTGAATACCGCCAATACCAGAGCCAATATAGACGCCGATACGTTCCTCATTCGTGGAATCAATGACTAATGCTGCATCATCAAGAGCCTGTTTGGCCGCGGCAACGGCAAATAGGCAGTATCGATCCATCCGGCGTACATCTCGCCGACCAACAGCTGCTTCTGCATCGAAATTCCGAACCACACCAGCAAAGTTGGTTTTATAATCGGTTACATCCATATGATCTATTTTGGTAATACCTGATTTTCCATCCGTAAGATTCCCCCAGAACGTATCCACCTGATTCCCAATGGGTGTAATGACACCCATCCCTGTCACAACTACACGCTTCATTTGTTATTCCTCCTAATCGATTACTTACCATTAGATTGTCACACTCCTTATCCTATTACAAGTTACGGTTTATACTGGTATAATAGCTTCTATGATAAATGCGTAGGAGGATTTGGCATGGATACAAAGGAACGGTTACAGGCGCTGTCAGAGTTTTTAACTACTCATCGTGCTAGAATCCAACCCAGTGAAGCTGGGGTGCTTGGCGGGAGTCGTAGACGAACACCTGGCTTACGCAGAGAAGAAGTGGCGTCAATTGCTGGTGTCAGCACGACCTGGTATACCTGGCTAGAGCAGGGAAGAGATATTAAAATGTCCGTGCAAGTACTGGACCGTATCGCATTAGCTTTGCAGCTTAATGAGGATGAACGCCAGTATCTCTTCATGCTGGCTCTCGAGCAGCCGGCACCGACCACATTTGAAGACAAGATACCAACAATCAGCCCAGCGTTAAGTAGAATCCTGACAGAACTTCACGATTGCCCCACGATTATTTCAGATCGCCGATGTAATATTGTTGGATGGAATCAAGCTGCCGCAGCTATATTCCTAGATTTTGCGATTATCCCTGTAGAGCAAAGAAATATGATATGGCTGCTTTTTACACGTAAAGAATTGAAGGCTCTGGCTGTAAACTGGCATGATTTCGTAAAGGGATTCTTGGCGATGTTTCGATCTTATTATGGGCAATATGTGGGAGATAACTGGTACAGTGAGTTTATCGAGCAGATCAGTGAGCAGAGCCAGGATTTTAGGGCTTTTTGGAACCAAGGTGATGTGAGTTCAGCGCCAGAAGTATTCATTGAATTCAGGCATGCCAAAGTAGGAAAGATGCTGTTCGATTTGACAACACTTCAAGTGCAAGGCCGTACCGATTTAAGATGCAGTGTGTATACACCTTCTCCCGGTTCGGATACCGATTCGAAAGTCAGACTTTTGATGAGCAAATTAGAAGATCAGGACCATGACTAATGTGTTGTAACAAGGAGCGCCGGCATTGAGAAGGCCGTAGAGAAGCTATCGGTGGGTCTGCGTCTAAAGTAAGAATGTTGTGATCAGGTGCTGCTATTTCGTTATTTACGAAGTAGCGGCACTTTTTTACTATAGGACATGACATTTGTCATACCCGCTACTTGACGTTTATGACTACAACGAAATGAAAGCGATATCTATAATGAAGATAGGATATTGCGACTTACGTTCGACAACATGACTCGCTTACCATACCCGAGGAGGAACTATACAATGACCCAATCTACGCTATCCAATTTAAAAAAACAGGTTGCCCCTTATGAAAAATCAAATACGAAGGCGAGTGTTAAACAGCTACTCAACACCTTAGGACCTTTATTGCTGCTGTGGTATGCTGCGTATCTAAGCCTATCTGTCTCTTATTGGATAACGTTACCGATTACGTTCATTGCTTCCGGGTTCGTTATAAGGACTTTTATCATTTTCCATGATTGTTGTCATCAATCGTTCTTCAAAAGCCGCCGAGCTAACGAAATCATCGGTACGATAACGGGTATCCTTACGCTCTTTCCGTATCAACAGTGGAAGAACAGTCATTCCATTCATCATGCAACGAGCAGTAACCTCGAGAAACGCGGCACAGGTGATATGTGGGTTCTTACTGTCGATGAATATGCGGCTTCTCCATTATTGCGTAAAGTTGCTTATCGATTATATCGGAATCCATTTATTATGTTTGGTCTTGGCCCCATCTTTTTATTCCTATTTACTAACCGTGTTAATACAAAAGGTGCGAAGCGTAAGGAAAGAATCAGTACTTACTTGACTAATGTTTCCATCATCATGTTATATGCATTTATGTGTTGGGCAATTGGATGGCAGTCGTTTGTTATGATCCAAGCTCCGCTTGTTTTTGTAGCCGGCTTGTTGGGGATCTGGCTGTTCTATGTACAGCATCAGTTTGAGGATTCCTACTTTGAGAACGAAGATGAGTGGAGTTATGTGAAAGCCGCGGTAGATGGAAGCTCCTATTACAAGCTGCCCAAGCTTTTGCAATGGATAACCGGTAATATTGGGTTTCATCATGTGCATCATTTGAGTCCGAAAGTGCCAAATTATAACTTGGAGAAGGCGCATAATGCAACTCCTCCGCTGCAAAAAGCAACGACGATTACAATTAGCACAAGTCTGCAATCATTACGTTTCCGTCTTTGGGACGAGCAGAACAAAACGTTTGTCGGTTATAAAAATAAAAAACAGGTGCTCCCTAACCAAGATAAGCAAGATTCTTTGGGGAACAACTTAAAAGTCCGTAAATCGGTCATTTAAGGAAAATAATCCTGTCAATTCATGTTTATGTTAAAATAGAATGAAATCAATGACGAAGAAAAAGAGGGTAAAGAGACCATGCAAAAGTGGCATCAGATTTTTCACAAAAAAACAGGTCTTAGTCCATATGTATGGGTTGTCTTTTATATCCTCCCTTTTTATTTCATATTTCGTTCTTCTGCCACTTACCAAATTGTATTAGGCACCAGCATGATTATTGTATTCTTTATTTGCTACGTGCTTTCTTTTGTCTCTAAAGGCTGGCTCATGTACTTCTGGTCGAGTGTACAAATTCTGATTTCAATCACGATGACCTTATTGTTTAGCTATGTTTATTTCTCACTGTTTTTAGCATTTTTTATTGGCAATATTCAAAATCGAGCCGGATTTATTACGTTGTACACCATTCATCTAGTAAGCACAATTGTAACGATCAACTATGGATTTGTATCCCAAAATCCTGTATATATTACACAGCTGCCGTTTGTCCTTATTAACGTGATTGGCGTTATTCTCCTTCCAGTCACTACATACAACCGAAACAGGAGTGATAAACTGCAGGGACAGCTAGAGGACGCAAATAAACGAATTTCCGAGCTGGTAAAGTTGGAAGAACGCCAAAGAATAGCTCGCGACTTACACGATACACTTGGTCAGAAGCTCTCATTAATTGGCTTAAAGAGTGATTTGGCGGGGAAATTAATTAGCAAAAACCCGACGCAAGCACAAATTGAAATCAATGATGTTCGGCAGACGGCTAGAAGTGCATTAAAGGAAGTTCGGGAAATGGTCACGCAAATGCGAGGTACTAGACTCGAGGATGAGATGTTTCGCGTTAAGCAGATTTTGAAGGCTGCAGAAATCGACCTCATTTTGGAAGGGGACCCTCAGTTAACGAACACCTCCCTGATGAACGAGAATGTGGTGAGTATGTGCTTAAAGGAAGCCATTACCAATATAATTAAACATAGCAGCGCTTCAACCTGTTCGATCTCCATTGAGCCATCACAAACCGATTTGGTTATCAAAGTGGGGGACAATGGGGTCGGCATGGCCAAAGAATCCGTTGTCTTACTTGGAAATGGACTGCGCGGCATGAAAGAGCGGCTTGAGTTTGTGAACGGATGCATGGAAATTGTTTCAAACATTGGAACGACGATCGTTATCAAAGTGCCGAATGCCTTCAAACCACCGGAAAGGGAGGCGGGGATATGATTCGAATTGTAATTGCTGAGGACCAACGAATGCTGCTTGGCGCACTTGCTTCCTTGCTCGATTTGGAAGAAGATATGCAGGTCGTTGGTACAGCAAGCAATGGAGAGGACGCTGTGAGGCTGGTTCATCTTCATAAGCCAGATATTTGTATCATGGATATTGAGATGCCAGTTAAGAGCGGATTAGACGCGGCTGAGGAACTAAAGGGATTTGGCTGCAAGGTGATGATACTGACTACATTTGCCCGTTCTGGATATTTTGAAAGGGCTGTGAAAGCAGGTGCCAACGGTTATTTGTTGAAAGATAGCCCGAGTGAGGAACTCGCTACTTCGATTCGCAGTATCATGGCTGGCCGCCGCATCTATGCCTCAGAGTTAGTAGATGACGCATATGGGGAAGAAAATCCTTTGACCGAGCGGGAGAAGGAAGTGCTGATCCTTATCGCCGACGGTAAAAATACGAAGGAAATCGCCGATCAAATGTATATAACAACGGGTACCGTCCGCAACTATATTTCTGTAATCCTTGATAAACTCAATGTAAGCAATCGTATTGAGGCTATTATGCGTTTTAAAGAAAAGGGATGGTTCAAGTGACCAAAGAGAGCTTCGAGAAATCGGAGCTCTTTTGATTTTATGAGGAAAAAATATCAGCAATAAGAGGGCGAATTTTAATTATGAACAAGCCTCTACAAGACTTTCAAGCAGGGAACTTAAACCATTCTCGGTTTTAGCATCAGTAATGACGCCCTCTTTATTAAGTTTTAAGTTAATGTGGGGGATCATCATGGTTCCTCTCTCAACAATTTTGGCATTGATCATGTTCAGCGTAAGCAGAATGGAATCGTGCGCCTTGTCACCGCCCATTGGAGTGGGAGACGCGGTGACTACCGCTGTCGGTTTATTCATAAACTGACCTGAAGATACTAACCAGTCTAGTGCATTTTTCAAAACCCCAGGTACTCCATTCCCATACTCTGGTGTGCAGATAAGAACAGCATCGGCTTCGTTTAGTCGTGTGCGCAGCTGAAGGACCGATGCAGGTCCATCATCAACGTCAAGATCGGGGTTGAAATGCGGTAGATCACCTAAACCGTTATATACAGTAAAGCTCATATTTTCACGGGCTAGTCCTATGATAGCGTGCATAAGTGCCGTATTAGAAGACTTTTGGCGAAGACTTCCTGAAATTGCTAACACTTTTATTGTTTTCTCCATCCGAAATCATCTCATTTCTTTCGTTGTTTCCTTTATCTTACATTGTACGATAGTCAAAAGTAAAACAACACAAAACATAAAAAGAGCATCAGCCGCAGTCTGCTCGTTTATGTTTTTCAGCTGAAATGCTGAAACTATTTTATTCTTATTAAACTTCGTTGAAGCACCGTGTCTCCTACTTGCGGAGTAAAGGGTGCATTCGTAACACCAGTTACATTCGTTACTAACTTGTGATCATTGTGCTGTGTAATACGAACCTCATATTTAAACCTTACCTTTGACACGTCTGCAAACAAGAAAACCGATTTATTAGATGCAACCGTTACCGTACATTTTTTGGTGTTGCAAGGACTTACCTTCGAGGGAATTGGTGATCCATTAGACCAGTCAAATACTTGTACCGTTACCCTGCGGGAGCACCCTTTATTGAAGTTAACGACATCGACAAGGGCAAACTTCGTTTTATTTGGTCTCCGTAAAATACCAGTTGAGAATGTAACTCGCTTTGCAATCATCCTATCACTTCTCCTTCCTTTATTAATACAGTAAATGCAAAAGCTGCAAGTGTGTTTGTACATTTGTACGTTACGAAGGAAGGAGGAAGGGTTGTTAAAATGGGAAGACTATGGCAGTATATAAGCATATAACGAATGGGGGAAATGAGATTAATGCTAGATTTACCAAATTGTCCAAAATGTCAATCAGCGTACACGTACGAAGATGGGAATCTATTGATTTGCCCAGAATGCGCGCATGAGTGGACGTTAGAATTGGAAACGGAAGATCGTGCCGATAACAAAATTGTTAAAGATGCCAATGGAAATGTTTTAAATGACGGTGATACTGTTACGGTAATCAAGGACCTTAAAGTAAAAGGAAGTTCATCCGTCATAAAAATAGGTACAAAAGTTAAAAATATACGTTTGGTTGATGGAGATCATGATATTGATTGCAAAATTGATGATTTCGGAGCTATGAAATTAAAATCCGAATTTGTTAAAAAGGTATAAGCTCGAAAGTCGCGCTAGTCGCGGCTTTTTTTATTTTTTCAGGCTATCTTTTTATCAAAAATAGTACTAACATTTAGGTGAGTAGATTACCCTAAGCCAACTATGTTAAGGAAAAGTGCGTACTTCTGAAGCATCCCAGATTCAGGTATGATTAGGTTGTTGAAATGAATAAGTGGATGAGTCACTTCACGATGGAAACGTGCTTTGCTCTATAAACTAATGGAGGCGATAAAGATGAAATATAGTTACTTAGGTCGTTCGGGATTAAAAGTTAGTAAATTGTGCCTTGGAACCATGAACTTCGGTGTAGATACAGAGGAAAAAGAAGCTTTTCGAATCATGGATGCTGCATTGGATGCTGGAATCAATTTTTTTGATACGGCAAATATTTATGGTTGGGGAGAGAATGCGGGGCGTACCGAGGAAATTATAGGTCGTTGGTTCGCACAAGGCGGTGGACGAAGAGAGAAGACGATACTAGCTACGAAGTTCTATGGGGACATGTATGATGTGAACGACGGACCTAACCGGGAAGGCGGGCTTTCCGCTTACAAGCTTCGCCGACACTTGGACGCGTCATTACGCCGCCTACAAACGGATCATATTGAGCTCTATCAAATGCACCATGTGGATCGCAATGTATCTTGGGATGAGCTGTGGGAAGCTTTTCAAGTTCCAGTGTACCAAGGGAAAATTGGCTATGTAGGATCTAGTAACTTTGCGGGTCGTGATTTGGTGAAAGCGCAATATGAAGCCAAAGCTCGTCATCTTATTGGTCTTGTATCCGAACAGCACAAATACAGCTTGCTCTGCAGACTGCCTGAACTTGAAGTGCTGCCAGCGGCTGAGGAACTTGGAATTGGTGTAATAGCATGGAGCCCGCTAGATGGCGGACTGCTAGGCGGCAATGCTTTGAAGCCGATTGAGGGCTCTAAACGAGCGAGTAACCCTGAGAGGGTAGAGAAGTTTCGTACACAGTTGGAGGCTTTCTCGACTTTAAGCAAGGAGCTTGGTGAAAGTGAAGCGAATGTGGCGTTGGCATGGACGCTGGTTCACCCAGCTATGACAGCACCGATTATTGGACCGCGTACACTTGAACAATTTCAAAATACACTGCGTGTTGTTGATATTGTACTGGATGAATCAACGCTACAGAAACTAGATGAAATCTTCCCGGGTCCAGGAGGAGCAGCTCCGCAGGCATATGCTTGGTAAAAGGTAAGAAAAAAAACGTTTCACTCAAAATTTGAAATGCACCCCTTAGGATAAACATTGGAAAATCGATTCCGATGAGTTCTAAGGGGTGCATTTTTTATGTAAGCATAAGCAGCTAAAAGTTGGAATTAAAAATTTTGTTTTTGTTAGAACAATGGGGAACTTCCCGTTATAAACCTTGACACATGTTGGTTCATGGGGGAAAATGTGTTTAATTCCACAAAAAAATAAATATATTTATTTATAAACGTCACAATCCCACATTAAACAGCTTACTTTACCGAATGAAAATCTCTTAAGGAATCATCTACCCGACTATCAGGAGGAACTCGTTTGCTTCGATTGATTTTATTTTACCTGCCCATGGGTGCTTCAGCTTTGCTTGCTTCACTTACTCACGTCATTATCAGCGGAGTGCTTGCACGCTCGCCACACCCTGATCTCACCATAAGCGGTTATGCGCTTGCACTCAGTTTGTCATTTATCCTGGAACAGGCTATCGCTCCACTCCGGCAAACCAGCGCCAAATATGTGAAGGATCAACACTCATTTAGGGAAATGGTGCGTATGATCGTTACGATTGTTGGCATCATTGCCTTATTTAACGCTCTGATTGCATGGACGCCGCTTGGCCGGCTGTTGTTCCACTATGTTTTCGGGGCTCAAGACAGCTTGTTGGATGCTACAGTCAACGCTTATCAAATCTTGATGTTCGTCAACGTGTTTTCAGCTGCCCGCAGCTTGTACCAGGGCATTATAATCCAACATCTGTTGACCAAATGGATGACGATCGGCATTCTGATACGCTTATTCGTCATGGGTCTTATGTCATGGGCTATGGTCTCCTGGAATCTAACTAACGACAGCAGGTACGGAGCGTTGCTGTTCTTGGCAGGGATGGCCATCGAGAGCGCGGTTGCTTGTTTCGAAGGTCATTCGCTTGCCAGACGGTTGCCTGACAAGCTGCCTTCCCACCCGATTGTGCTCATCATTAGATCGGCGGTCTATCCCTGGATCGACTATTTGAACGGGCTTGCTATGTATCATGGCGTAAATAAGACAATCGCTTACAGCAAATTCGGCAATGTGATTTTGTCAGTGACGATACTTTTCCTTCTTGTGGACTACAATCCTGGGCTTAATGGTCTGATCGCTGGGATTACGAGTTCCGTCGTCATCATGTTCGAGCTCAGTTTGTCCGTATATTTGTTCCGTAAAGCTGTACAGCGGAAAACGCCTACTATTGAAGCGGCGTTATAAGCAGATGGATTCTGAATCTGGATATCGAAATGGAAGAGGCTTAGGAATTTCATACGGAAGAATTTCCAAGGCGGTATTGCCCGGGCGTGATGTTTTCGAATTTTTTAAACACTTTGAAAAAATGCCGCGGATTTTCATAACCTACAAGCTCCGCAATGGTGTTGATCGGCCATTCCGGATTCTCTTGCATGATTTGCTTGGCTTTGGTCAGTCGGAACGTATGCAAGTAGTGAAGAAAGGTTAGTCCCATCTCTTTGCGAAACAACATGCTGATGTAATTGGGATGCATTTGCACATGATCCGCAACGGCATCGAGCGATAGATCCAGCTTGTAATTTTGTTCCACGAAAGCAACGATTTTATCGATTGCCTGTGTGTGCGGCTGATGGCGATCGGTGCTGCGTGCATAGCGAATTAATTGTGCGATGATCTCCGATACACTGATATTCTCAAGCGGGGTGCTGCTGGGCGAAAATAGTTTGTTTGCCGCGTGTTCACCCCAAATGGATTCAGGCGTCAGGCCAACACTTTGCAAATAGACACCAACACAGATAAGAAACTGCTCACGCAGTTTCTTATTGCAATCTGCATGGCCTGAGAAAGGAGGCAGTATGGACTGGATGTCCTTCTCAATCTGCTCGATCGAAATCTGTTGGGCTAGCGAATGTTCAATATATTGAACAAGATTATCATAGTCACTATGTATGTTCTCTGACTCTGGTCTATATATCGTCAAACTGGTATTTGAAAAGTACCGATTAAATAACATTGCAGCCATTGCTTCTATATACAGATCACGCAAATTATCATTATCGTTCTTCCTCACACTGAGCCCAATGCAATATCCGCTGCCCAGTATTCTTTTCGTATCGAACAACTCGCCACATGCACGCTGAAACTCTTCGTCTGTCGGTACATGCACACCGTTCGCAATGAGGACCGTTTGCCTTAAGAAACGGGAATGAACGGTGTACGTTTTCTTGCAAACGTGCGACAGAAGGGCACAAACACCTTCCAGACGTTCGGCCGTCAAAAGGGGAACACTCTCGTATGCCTGGAATACAATAATCGTCGTATATGGATAGGGAAGTAGGGTGTGCAGCTGCTCAGGCTTGAGCGGCATGTCCTCAATTGGCGTATTGTAAAGGATATGTTCTTTGAGAAGCAGTAGGTCATGCTCAATGGTTTGATGCTGTTCCTCCATAATTGTTCGCTCAACTCTTGTGAGTACAGTGAGTAGTTCTTCTTTATTAATCGGCTTCAACAAATAATCGATGACTTGATAGCGCAGAGCTTGTCTAGCATATGCGAAATCGCCATAACCGGTTAAAATAATGAAGCGATTGCAAAGGTTCAGAGCTTGTATTTCTTTAATAAGAGCGAGACCGTCCATTTCCGGCATATGAATATCTGTAAGGATCAGGTCGGGCTGAAAATAGGCTAGCTTTTGCACCGCATCAACGCCGTCGGCAGCGCCGACGATCTCGGTAAACGATGTATTCGCTTTCTGGATCATGCGGATAATCCCATTTAAAATGATAGGCTCATCATCGACAACCATCAGCTTCATTGTGTTGCCCCCTTTGCTAACTTGAGTATACATGTCGTCCCCTCGTTAAGCTTACTCTCCATTTGAATACCCGAACGTTCACCAAAAAACATTTTCACTCTTTCGTTTACATTGAAAATACCGAGACCCCCGCCATCCGTCTGTAAGAGATGGACATCCATTTTACCGTTTAAGACGCCTTGGATGAGCACAAGTCTTTCTTCCTCAATACCTGCACCAGAATCCTCAACGGCAATGAACATAAACGCGGAATCTTCCCAAATGCGGATCGAAAGCGAGCCTTGTTTTCTTACATTCGCGATCCCGTGAACAATGCAGTTTTCAATAATTGGCTGCAGCATATAGTGGGGACAAATAAAGTTATCGATAACAGCGTCTATATCGAAAGATACTTGAAGCCGATCAGCCAGCCGAATTTGCTGGATTTTGATATAGTCTTGTACATTTTCAACTTCTTCTCTCAGCGAAGTATCGCTTTTCGTTCCCGAAAGGCTGTAGCGAAATAGTTTGCCAAGTGTATAGGACATCTCAGCTGCTTCTGGATCATCGTTCGCTTCCGCAATCATGCGAATCGATTCGAGGGTATTGTACAGGAAATGGGGCTTGATTTGCGCCTGCATCATGAGATAGGCTGATTCCTTCCGCAGCATTTCCGAACGGTGTACCGTATTTACCAGCTCATCCATACGCCTGATCATCGCATTATAAGCGGAGGTCAGGTGCCCGACCTCATCCTTATTAATTTCTCCGTGATAGAGCGGGAAATGGTTTTCGTCAACCTGACGCATATGTTTGGAAAGCTTCAAAATGCGCTTCGTAATTGAACTGGCGATCAGATAGTAAATGCCGGAAAGTAGTAATAAAAGGATGGACACGGTTAATACGAGTACGTACTTGTTTTTTTTGATGCCAATAAAGACGTCGTCAACTTGCTCAATCATGACAAACTGCAGCTTAAGGCTTTCGGCATAAAACGATTCAATTAGCATTTTATTTCCATTAACCTGCTGATACGAGTATTTTGCGTTCGATTGGAAGACATCGGCAAATAAAGCCTGTTCTGAATCCTGAGATAAGGGGACTTTTTCCACAAGAGAAATGACTTGGTGATCCTGATCAAGCACATATAAATTGCTTCTATTGTTCAAATTTAGCGATTCTAACAAAGGTTTAATTAATTTCGAAGTAACTTTGATATCGAGAAGACCGATATCCTGTTCAAAATTCCGGTTTCCGATTTTATGGACAAAATGTAGGTTGATGTCTGGATTCGACCCGTTTTTTATCGTAATCCATTTTCCAACCCCTAGCGGGAGTTTCTTGATGCTCTCGTCCAACTTGGATTCGTCCATCTTGGCCATTTCAGGCCGAAATATCATACCATTCTGCTGCTCCATATAGATGGTCATTCCGTCGATCAGTCGATTGGATGACAAAATATAAGAGAATAGGGGTCTGATATAGGTTAAAAAGTTAGATACCTGATCGAAATCGGTCCGGTAGTTCCCACTTAAATAAGCAATGGTATTCGAATTATTTTGAAATAATTGATAAGCGGATTCGATCTGCACTGTACTTACATTTAAGTTGTTAAGCACCTGATTAACAATTTTCTGCCTTCCTTGGGCGTACTCTTCGAGAAAACTGTTGTAGTTCTGGTTATACAGAAACAGGCCGAACGAAATAATCGGAATGAAGATGATAACGATATAGCCTATCGCCATTTTTTTCACAATCGACAAGTTTTGAAAGTTAATCGTTGGCTTTGTTATGACTCACACCACCTTATGAACGGACACTACTGCTTAAGAATGATCCCTATAAATTTAATTCTAGCTCCTTTATCATAGATCCTGTAAGCGCTTAATATTAACTTTTACGTAAATGCAGTGAGGGGGAGTATCATGAGTATAGCACTTAGAATGGTAAAGAAAAACTGGCAACTCTATCTGATTATCTTGCCGTCACTCGTATATTTGATTATTTTTAAATACGTACCTATGGCTGGCGTGCAGATTGCTTTTAAAAATTATATGGTTACCAAAGGGATATGGGGAAGCGATTGGATTGGTTTTAAGCACTTTGTAGACTTTTTCCATTTGCCCATTTTTTGGAGGGTTATCAAGAACACATCGCTGCTTAGCCTTTACTCGCTTCTTATCGGGTTTCCGGCGCCGATTATACTCGCTCTTGCACTGAACGAACTGAAAAACGGGGTTTTCAAGCGCGCCGTACAGCTGGTCACATTCGCGCCGTACTTTATTTCAACGGTCATCATGGTTTCGATTATTATGCTTTTCCTTTCCCCGCAGCTTGGCTTCATCCATCTCTTGGCGGATAAGTTCGGGTTTCCAGCGGAAAATTTGATGTCAAAGCCGGAATATTTCAAAACCGTGTATGTACTTTCCGACGTTTGGCAGTTTACGGGATATGCCTCGGTCATTTACATTGCCGCTCTAGCAGGGGTGGATCCGCATTTGTATGAAGCGGCCAAGGTGGATGGCGCGTCCCGTTTTCAGCGGATGATTCATATCGATTTGCCAAGCTTAATGCCGACAGCCGTCATCCTGCTCATTCTGAATGCAGGGCAAATCATGAACGTTGGATTCGAGAAGGTGTACCTGATGCAAAATGCGATTAATGTTGGGGCGTCTGAGGTTATTTCCACCTATGTTTACAAAATGGGCTTGGTAGGAGCGAATTTTAGTTTCTCCGCAGCAGTCGGACTGTTTAATTCCATCGTTAATTTGCTGCTGCTCATTGTGGTCAACTATGTGGCAAGAAAAAATTCTGAGACGAGTTTGTGGTAGGAGGTAGAAATTATGGCTAATCCCGAACAGACACTGATGCTAGAAGTGCGAAAGTCACCTACCCGCATTCTTGAAAATAGTGTGGACAGATTGTATTTGTTCTTTGTCTATTTGTTTTTGATCCTATGTTTGATTATTGTAGCTTATCCGCTCATCTACATTATTAGTTCATCATTCAGCTCGTCATCAGCTGTTATTTCAGGCAAGGTTTGGCTGTTCCCGGTTGAACCAACCCTTCGTGGCTACCAAGCTGTGTTTCAAAATCCGCAAATCTTGACGGGGTACGGCAACTCTTTGTTCTATCTCTTCTTCGGGACACTGCTTAGCGTAACGCTAACGATAACGGCCGCATATCCGCTTTCACGAAAAAACTTTTATGGACGCAACGTCATTACTGCACTATTTGTTTTTACGATGCTGTTCAGTGGGGGATTAATTCCTTATTATTTGACCGTGAAAGGGATGGGCTTGCTCGATACGAGAGGGGCGATGATTATTCCAGGCGCAATTTCGGTATGGCAAGTCATTCTGGCGAGAACGTTTTTCCAGACATCGATTCCTTCTGAACTAACGGAGGCCGCACATTTGGATGGATGCAGCGACTTCAAGTTTTTATTTCGTATCGTGATTCCACTTTCCAAACCCATCATTGCCGTACTAGTGCTCATGTACGCTATCGGCTATTGGAATTCGTATTTTGAAGCATTAATTTTCTTGAAATCGGCTAATCTGTATCCGCTTCAGCTCATTCTACGGAACATTCTAATTCTGAATTCGATCGATCCTACGATGATTAAAGATGTCAGAGAACTTGCGGAAAGACAAGGCTTGAAGGAGCTGCTTAAATATTCGCTGATCGTCGTCGCAAGCGCACCCGTTCTTATTCTGTATCCTTTTGTACAAAGACATTTTGTAAAGGGGTTATTGATTGGTTCTCTGAAAGGTTGAATCTAGTTAGATATTGAAAGGAGGGATGCGAGGCACGAACAGATCAGGTTTGCCCCCAAGGATTGATTATCTTTAAAAAACAGGGAGGGTTTTGAATATGGTAAGTAAAGGAACCAGAAAAACATGGTTATCGGTGGTCCTGATTTTATTCATCACTTCGCTTGTAATCGGCTGTACGTCCAATAGTGATGAGCCGAAGGATAGCACTAGCCCTGATGGGGGTGGAAGCGTAAACGGGGGAGCGAACGTTAATGCAATAGGCTTTCCTATCGCCAAAAATAAAATTACGATGAGTGCTTTCGCGCCGCAATCGGCTAATATTGCAGATTTGAATACGAATTGGTTTACCAAGTATTTGGAAGAAAAGACGAATATTCATTTGAACTGGCAGCTTGTGCCGGGAGAAACAGCGGCATTGAATGAGAAGAAGCAGCTGCTGCTCGCCAGCGGCGACTATCCCGATATTTTCATGCAAGGGAATCTAACGAAAGAGGAGCAGCTGCTGTACGGGCAACAAGGCGTCTTGATTCCATTAAACAAGTTAATCGATCAATACGCACCGAACATTAAGAAAGCGTTTAAAGATATTTCGTATTTGGAGAAGGCGATCACTGCGCCAGATGGAAATATTTATGCGATCCCTTCCGTAAATGAATGCTATCACTGCCAGTTTTCAGCCAAAATGTGGGTGAACACGAAATGGTTGCAAAAGCTCGGTCTTAGCGCGCCGAAGACAACTGACGATTTCTATAACATGCTCAAAGCGTTTAAGGAGAAGGATCCAAATGGCAATGGCAAGGCAGACGAAATTGCGTTCACGGGTTCACCGACAGGTTGGCATACGGATGTTGAGACGTTCGTGATGAACGCGTTCGTCTATTACAATGCGGATAACAACTATTTCATGATGAGCGGCGGCAAGCTGGCAACATCGGTCGACCAACCAGGCTTCAAAAAAGGTTTGCAATTTTTGAATAAACTGTATGCGGAAGGCTTAATTGATAAAGAAGCATTTACACAAAAATCCGATGCGCTTACCCAAAAAGGGAATAGCCCGGATACGGCGATCGCCGGCGCTATTCCTGCAGGCTGGTTTGGTGAATTTACGGATGCATCGCCGGCAGCAACACGCCACAAAGACTATGATCCGATCGCGCCGCTTACAGGACCGGACGGAGCCTCATTCACAGCACACTACATCGGCATCGGAAACTCGGTTTTTGCAATAACGAATAAAAATAAAAATCCGGAAGCGGCCATTCGTCTAGCCGATTATCTGTACTCAGAAGAGGGGACGACAACGTCCAACTCTGGGGAAGAAGGCCGTAACTGGGTGAAGGCGGAAGCGAACGATAAAAACACGCGCGGAACTGCAGCCAAGTTCAAGGTTAAGGAAACGTCTTACGGGGTAGGTCAGGTGCAGAACGATCATTGGAATCAAATGGGACCGAACCTTCGTTCAGCCGAATATCGCGAAACTTCGTATGCAGCCAGCCAGGAAATCTATACGATGGATGGCTTGGAAACCCGCTTGTACAAGGCCACCAAGGAATTGTACGAGGGGCATCAACCGAAAGAAGAGTTCCCTACGGATATTTTCTTGACGAACGACCAGGCCAATCAAGTGAAACAGTTGAAGCCGATTATTACGGATTACGTCAAACAGTCCATGCTGCAATTCATCATGGGGGCCAAAAGCATCGACAAAGATTGGGACGCTTACGTGAAAGGCCTTAAAGATTCCGGCATGGATCAATTTATCAAAATCTATCAGGATGCCTACGACAAAGTGTATAAAAAATAAGTAATTGCGTTTGCTATTATGAGTTTGCAAAGAACCTTCAAACCTACAGTGGGTTGAAGGTTCTTTATCCGTTGAGACTTAATAATGGAAGGTGATAGAGATGGCGGTAGAAAATAAAAGCGGATATTTAACTAAACAACAAATTGAATTTTATAATGAGGAAGGTTACATCGTACTTGATCGTTTACTATCAAATGATGAATTAGCGCCAGCGCAAGAAGCGATGACGTATAAGGTTTCAATGATTGCCGATGAATTGTTTCGTGACGGACTAATTGAGGATAAATTGGTTGAACGCCCGTTTAAATATCGACTAGCGGAACTTTTTGAACATTTAACCGCTGAAGAATTTTTGAAATACGGGCGTAGTTGGCGTGACCGGATAACTGGTTATTTTCATTTAATGAGCAATGGTAAAATTCTTAATGCCGTCGAATCTTTGATGAGCCGTCATACTCCCAATCTCCCTCGTAACGATGTAAAACATCGATGCAGCAATCGTAATGCTACCTCAACTTGAATCTAACGATGAAATACATCATTGCAGCAAAAGTGGCTGTGCAAAAAGTCGCCGAAGATGACTGTGAGATAGGCTTTATGACAAAACAAGAGGCTGTCCCCAAAGTGAACTGCACCCCGTCAAGTAGACAGTACAAAAAATTAAAAATTCTAAGCGGTCTTGGTCCTAAATTCCATTGGACTAAGGCCGTTTAATTTCGCCTGTAATCGTTCATTATTGTAAAAATAGATGTAGGTATCAATGTCTTTCTTCAGATCCTCAAAGGTAGTGTATGAACGCAAATAATACCTCTCACATTTAAGAATTCCCCAGAATGCTTCCATGGGACCATTATCAATGCACCTGCCAACCCGGGACATGCTCTGGGTGAGTTTCTCGCCAAATAACCTCTTAAATTTTAAAGAGGTGTACTGAAAGCCCCGATCACTATGAAGCATCGGTTTGCTTCCTGGTGTCGCTCGTAAGGCCAATTTGACGGTTTGGAATACAAGACTATTGTTGTTGGAGTGTCCCAAAACATAGGAGACTACAGTGTTATCATGGAGATCTAGAATGGCGCTGAGATAGGCCTTCTGGCCATTGCCGTATTTCAACTCCGTTACATCTGTCAACCACTTTTCGTTTGGGGACTCTGCGTGGAACTCACGTTTTAACAGATTCTGGGCAATATGTTGAGGCGTGGAATGTGTATGTTTCTTTCTCTTTCTGCGAATAACCGATTGGATTCTTGCCAGCTTCATAAGGCGATACACACGTTTGTGGTTAATCCGCTGCTTGGTTTGTCGACGCAAATGAAGGGTTAGTCGCCGGTATCCGTAAATGCCACCAACTTTCTCATGCAGGAAAAGCAAAGCCTCTATAAGCCCCTCATTTTCTTGTTCACGCAAACTAGGTTTGTGGTTGAGCCATTTGTAATAGCTTGACCGTGGGACCTCGGCAATCTCACACAGCAGCTGTAGACTAAACGTATCTTCCTGCTGGATGGACTGGATAGCCAGGTAAACATGTTCCTGTCGGTGCCCGCTTAACGTCGCCTCCTTTGCAATTCCTGTAACTTTTTTAAGAATGCATTCTCCGCTCTAAGTCGTTCATTTTCATACTCCAGCTTCTTCATTGCGAGCTTCTGGTGATCCGCTTCGTTTAACGTTTCCGTCGTTGCCTTTTTCCGTCCCCGACCGTCTTTTAATGAATCCTGTCCACCATCTTCGTACTTTTTTACCCACTGGAACACTTGATGGTAGGAGACCTGATACTGCTCCGCGGCTTTCCGGTAGTCATGCTGATGTGTAAGACAGTAGAGTACAATATCGATTCGTTCCTGCCATGTTGTAGATCGACCTTTTGTCATAGCTCTTGCTCCCTTGTTATCTGGTTTAAAGCTGCTATGACCATTATACTTGTCAATCCAACGTTTGAGTTGGGTACGACTAGCAATTTTGTACTTATCGATGATTTCGTATTGAGAATATTGACCTGAGAAATAATCGTGAACAGCTCGAAGCTTAAGTTCCACGGAATAGCTACTTTTACCACTTCGGATTTCTAATCCTTCCATCCCGTACAATTCATACCGATGTCGCCATTTCACTAAGGTATTGATACTGATGTTGTACCTCTGGGCAACTTCCGCCCGATTACCAGTGCCTTCTTCCCATTCTTTAATAACCGCTAATTTCTCTATAGCGTTATATTGATTCTTTTTGGACAAAGAAAACTCCCCTTCAAGTAGCGGTTTGTTTATTTAACCTGTCTACTTAAAGGGGAGCATATCAAAGTGAGACAGCCTCTTCATTATTATTAAGCAAATCATTTTTTGTCAAGGATCGCGACCGTACAGCGAGAAATACATATGAGTTGGTTATTCTCATCGGAAATTTTAATTTCCCAAACCATTGTTTTCCTGCCTTTGTGCAAAGGAGTTGCAACAGCTGTTACGATACCATCTTTCTTACTTTTGAGGTGATTGGCGTTAATTTCAAGTCCTACAGCTGCATGTTTTTCTTTATTGATATTAATTTCAGAAGCGATAGAAGCTGCGGTCTCAGCCAATAGGACAGAAGCCCCTCCATGTAAAATCCCTGCTGGTTGGTGTGTGGCCGGTCCAACTGGCATCGTCATCACAACGCGATCGGGAGTTAGCTCTACAATTTCAATGCCTAGCGTACGGATAGCGGTATTCTGACTTCTTTCTTTCATAAACGCAATAAAGGAATCTTTTTCCATGCCGTAGGACTGATAAATTTCTTCGGATACGATCATAACCAAAACCTCCATAGGTCTAGAAAATTTTAAGAAACCTTCCGTCAACACCAGAACATCTTCGGACAAATCGACAATGATCATACAAAGTAGGAGCTGTATTTATTTTATGTCCAACGTTACAAACATAGGCTCATATTCTCTGTCGGAATAGGCGATGGAGGGGCTTAGCACAGCTCATTTATTTCTTTGACTAGCTTCGGGCAAGCTCCTGTCGTACAATTGGCGCAACCCTAGTGCCGAGCAGTTCGATTGACCGCATGACCTCACGGTGCGGCATTGTTCCGACATTTACATGTAGGAAGAAACGAGTTATTCCCAAATTTTTACGCAGTAGAATGATCTTTTCTGCAACGTATTCAGGATCGCCGACATAAAGAGCGCCACGAATACTACGTGCGGCATCAAAAGTACCGCGGTTGTAATTCTGCCCCCAACCCCGCTCACGTCCGATGACGTTCATTTGGGCCTGCGTTGAAGGGAAGAATAAATCGGCAGTTTGTTCCGTAGTTTCTCCGACAAATCCGTGCGAGTGCGTCGCAATGGACAGCTTGATAGGATCGTGCCCAGCCTTCATGGCAACCTCTTTGTAGAGTGCAACTAAGGGAGCAAAACTCTCGGGCATTCCGCCGATAATAGCGAATACGATCGGTAGACCCAGCATTCCTGCCCGAACAGCGGATTGTGCATTCCCGCCGCTTGCGATCCACACAGGCAATGGGTTCTGAACGGACCGGGGATAGACACCGAGGTTATGGATGGCGGGACGATGACCGCCGCGCCAGGATACCTTTTCGGAAGATCTGATCGCAAGCAGCAGTTCCAGCTTTTCGTCGAACAATTCGTCATAATGATCCAGACTATATCCGAAAAGCGGAAAGGATTCAATGAACGAACCCCGGCCCGCCATAATTTCGGCCCGGCCGTTTGATATGCCGTCAAGGGTAGAGAAAGCTTGATACACGCGAACCGGGTCGTCTGAGGACAGCACGGTTACGGCGCTCGTGAGCCTTATCCGCTTAGTCATGGCAGCTGCTGCAGCCAGAACAACAGCAGGCGAGGTGCCTGCGTAATCGGTACGATGGTGCTCTCCAATGCCATAGACATCAAGCCCGACCTGATCGGCTAGTACGATTTCTTCAACCGCATTGCGTAATCGCTCGGCATGGCTGATGACCTCTCCTGTCACTGGGTCTGGTGTCGTCTCCAAGAAAGTACTTATTCCTATTTCTATGTTAGTTGCCATATCGGCCATCATGTTTCGCCTCCTTCATTATCTATATTAACTCATTTATTTATGGTTTCTCAAATTTAGTAAGAGAAGAGAGGGACAACGAATACATTAGAACGAATGTTAAAATACTTAGAGCTTGCACCTGCGAGCTTGAGACGGTATCGTAAAGGGTAGGGAGGCGATGCAAATCCTATGCTGGAACCGGGGAAAACATATAATACGGCAGTAGAAGTAACGCTCGAGGTGATCGGAGGCAAGTGGAAGCCAGTCATTTTGTTCCATCTCACGTTCGGTACGAAACGCAACGGTGAGCTGATGAGCTTGATGCCAACGGTTACACAAAAAGTGCTAACCCAGCAGCTGCGAGAACTTGAGGAGGATGGGGTTGTTACCCGGATTTCATATAACCAGGTGCCGCCAAAAGTCGAGTATGAGCTGACCGAGTATGGCTGGAGCTTGAAGGAACTTCTTCATATCATGTGCAGATGGGGAGATAGGCATGTTGAGCGTGTGTACGGTGATAAGGTCAAGATCGTGGAAAGTTCACCACGCTTGAATGGAATATAATCAGTAATAAGACAGAAACCGGTCTCTGGAATTCAGAGGCCAGTTTCTTGTGTTAGGTCATGGAATAACTTTGCGTTAACGCAAATCCTCGAAGATGCTCAGGAACATTGCTTCTGTATCAATGAACTCGTGAAAGCCGAAACGACGCGCTTTCGTACCGTCAGCAAAAAAGTCGTAATCCCAAGAAAAAACAAAGTCACCGAACCGCCAGGAAGAAACGTCACTATAGCTGTTATCCACCAACCCATGCTTCTTCACCATAGTGTTCCATAACGACTCCTTGTCGGCCATGACTACATCCAGTGACATCTGCAGCGGAGGTGCTGTCTCTAGTCCGAAATATGCGGCAATCTTTGGCCAAAGCTCGTTCCACCGGAAGAGATCTCCGTTCGTGATGTTGAACGCCTGATTCGCGCAACGTTCATCTGTCGCTGCCCAGACGGTGGCTTTGGCCAACAATCCCGCGTCGGTCATTTCCAGAAGGCTGTTGTAGGCTCCCGGCTTACCGGGAAAACGGAGCGGCAACCCAAGTTCCTTTGACATGGAAGCATAGATTGCGATAACCATTGCTAGGTTCATTGGATTGCCCAATGCATATCCACATACGACGGAAGGCCGAAGCGCCGACCAGGTCCAGTTGCTGCCTTTCTGTCGATTTTCAAGGAATTGTTGTTGGTCGACATTAAACTCAGGCGGCATGTGATAGGCATCTGTTTCACGAGCTGGTGTCTTGAAGGGACCGAGGTGCGCACCATATACTTTGTAGCCCTGCATGAGACTGATATGCTGGAGGTATGGAGAGATTGGCTCGATCGCATTGACGATGTTGACGAGCATGGCTAAGTTTGGGGGGACCAATTCGGCCCAGGTAGGACGGTCTTGATAAGCAGCATAGAAGATATGTGTGACTTCTGTTAGACTTCCAAGTTTGTCACGGATATCATTTTCATTAAGTAAGTCGACGGCTATATAGCGGACTCGGTTGTTCGACTCCCCACCCCGCCGTGACACACCAATGATATCCCAGTCGTGAAGCTGCTCCAGATATGCGATAAGATTTCTTCCAATAACGCCGTTAGCTCCGACAACAAGAGCGGTTTTGTGTGGTGTGGCTTCTTTTGTTTCCATAAAATATCCTCTCCTACTCCGTGGTGGTTTCATGATCATTGTGCACTTTGGCGTGTTGAATGAAAAGTACGCACTTTGAAGTCATATAGTTACTTAGAAGTAATATAAGGCAGAATATGGTAATATATGGATGAGGTTTATTGAAGAGGAGTTGTTTTTTTGGTGGAATCCACAATTAATTCAAAATATGCTTTATTCGGTTGGTGAATACCCTATTATCTTATTTAATTTGGGCTGAGATCGAAGAGTATAAGCGTAATCGCAACTCAAAATAGTGATTTAACAATCAAAAAAGCTGGATTAGGCGAACCCTATCCAGCTTATTTTTCTTATTCGATTGGTTGGAGTGTTAGCGCAACGTTTTTAATGCGCCGCTCCAGGCGACGACTTGATCGAACAGTGTGTTGGCGGCTGCTTCCTGATGAGGTGCGGGCTTCACAACGCTGTAGTTTTCAAAATCCGTAAAGAGCGAAAGGGTGACCTGAGCACGTACGTCAGCCACATGCAGCTCACCTAAGATGAGTCTCAGGTTTTCTGCCGCACGAGCCCCGCCAGTGCCACCGCCATAACTAACGATACCTGCCGCCTTATCTTTCCATTCATTGAAAAGAAAGTCAATGGCGTTTTTGAGGGCGCCGGAGACCGCATGATTATACTCGGGTGTTATGAAAACATAGCCATCATACGAATGGATTGCTTTCGACCAAGCCACCGTATGCGGCTTTGTATATTGAGCCAACATAGGCGGCTTTGGTTCATCATATAGCGGTAAATTGAAATCAGCAATATCCACGATTTCGTATTCAGCATCACTGCGTTTTTGTGCGATCTCGAGAACCCATCGAGCGACTGCTTCACCTCTGCGTCCTGGACGCGTGCTGCCAATAATGATTCCGATTTTTAGCATTGTTATTTCCTCCGTTATGTTGACTTTATTTTTTATTGCATTCTGAAATTTAGTTCCAATAACCCCCTTCCGTTTTATACCCAAGGAAAATCTTAACAGACAACTTCATTACATTTCAAACGAAACAACCGTTATAACCAAAGTTTCCTAAGATCTTAGGATGAACTAAAGTCGTCGTATGACATGTACAGTGTTTATACATAAACCTATATATCCAAATACCAAAGAACATAGGGTGAAGAAATAAGGCATAAGCGTAATGATCGCATTTGGCTATCGTGTGCATGAACCGCGTGAAACAACAAGACGAACCATGGAACAAGCTGCCGAGTGGGTTTTCTGATACCTCTCAATGTGAAATTACAATATTGAGAATAAGATAAGGATGCGTTGAACGTTCAATTTAAGCCGATAATTTACTATCGGGGAGGTTGAGCGTTTTGCTTTGCTTGCTGTTTACGAGATCAGCGGCATGGTAAAATCGTAAAAAATTCCATGTGTATCATAAATTAACTAATACAGAAATTTCATCGATTCATTATGATGGTAATTGAAAGCGTTTACCAGTCTCGCAAAAATGAGGAAAGAAGGGGTTCGTTTTGTTAAGAAGTTTAGTCTGATTTTATCTGTCATTAGCAGAATCGTTTTTTTTATTCGGGATCGAGTGACATGTTCACATTTACTTCCCAGATGACCGTCCCTCGCCTTCATGCCGATTAAGCGCGGAAAACGCGCTTAATCGGACACCTCCGAACAAATAGGCGCGGAAACCGTAAACGTTTAATATTACGAAAATAAGGAGGCTTTCAAATGTTTAAGCAACAGGTTCAAAAAAAGATAGTAAGCTTAGTTCTTTCATTTGCACTTGCTTTTTCGTTTATTAATCTGTCCGCTCATCCAGCATCAACGGTTCATGCAAATACGCCAGATACCAATACACTCAACTCTTCGGTAATGGAAGCTGTTTATTTTCCTGCAGAAACGGGTTCAGTCAATCTGTTGGATCCCTCTCGTTTTACACCACAAGCAGGTGTGAATCTAAAGGTAAGTTCAGAAGCTGCTGATCATCCAGGAGTAGACGCTTTGCGATCGGGAGGCAGCGGCTACTGGCGTAATTCAAGCTCAAATGTCTATAAGAGTAACTATTCGCCATCCTCACTGGCATTGACCCTTGACTTGGGCGTTCCAAAAACGATTGATAAACTTTACCTTGAATTACCCAACACAATTGCAAATATCCAAAGCAATGCGACAAGATTTGAGGTTTATTACACAAATGACTCTAATTCTTGGGCAAGTGCTCCCACCGCCTCCGACACAGCAAACAATTATAATTGGAAGGCAAACGGCTGGACGCTAGCCGGCGGGACGGAAACGGAAGGTTTATGGTCTTATGTCACTTACAACGGACAACAATGGGGCTATGATACCAAGACATTCTTGTATCCGTTTACAGCACGGTATGTGATGATCAACACGCTACTTGTTGGACCCAGCGATAAGCGCGCGAATGATACCAGTTCAACGATGGGGATATCCGGCTTGGCTATCTACGGCAAAGATTCGGTATCTAACACAACCGCATTGGTACCTGCTAAGGATACCTACAGCACATGGGATCAGGTTGCACCTATATCTACAAATATAAGCCTTGCGAGTGGACAGACGCTTACGAGCATTACCAAAGGCGATACTGCGCTTCGTCCGAATATCGATTACTCGTTAACTGGCAGCACAGTTACATTCTCTCTTCCATACCTTGCCAAACTGCCACTTGGTACGAATGAATTCAACTTTCATTTTAACAGCGGAAACCCATCCATATTTGCATTGGACGTAATTGCCCGCGGTTATGGTGCGAATGACAAGACGATCAAGATGAACGCAATTGAAGGCGTATCTCCTTATAACATTTTAGGCGGCGCAATGGGGACGGACGAGCCGGTAGAAGGCGTTACCAAAAGAATAAGAGACGCTTACCACGAATTTTACGGTGATCAGACTAAGGCGACTGCGGCCGACGACCATATTAAAAGCATTTGGGACAGTACCTTGCAAAAAAATGTATTCAAGGTCATTGCGAACGGCAGAGGCTTGAATAATGAATTCCTTGATAAGATTCGCGACGGTGAGTATGGCCACAAAGGTGTTTTTGATCGGAATTTAGGCTATGTGGTTGACGGTGCAGCTATCACGGACAGGCAGCGGGTTGAAATTCGCCCCAGTGAAGATTCAAACGGCGATTTTGTAGCCTATGAAGGCGACTTGGTTTCCTATGAATGGCTCTGGAATATTCCGGACGGCAATCAGTGGAATCAATCAAACTTCAGACATATTTTCCAGTTGAAGGCTGTGAATCGCCAAGCGCCTGATACTTTACCGGGTGGAAACAACGGCGGTGAAAACGGTGCTTATATCATGGCTATGTCGATTTCGGGAACGAACAGCAGGGATCTGGTCGTGAATCATAACCGATATGACGGCGATAAGACCATGATGAGAATTCCGTTAAAAGAAATCGACGGCCACTGGATTAAGGTTGAACTTAACGCGCTTATTTCGGATAGCGGCTGGTTCACAATTAAGATAACGGATAGGGTAACCGGTAAGGTATACACTTATGACAGCCCGGATGTTTATCAAGTGTTCACAAACAAAGGCGCAAGTGACGGTATGAAAGATATATGGAGAAGACCGGAAAGAGTCGGCGGCTTCGAGACGGAATATCCAGCTGCATTTGATCAATATTTGCGTCCCAAATGGGGCATTTACCGCAGCTCTGCTAACGGAACCAACTCTGCCTATGACGCTTCGCTTCAACTTGCTGACATAACTATAAGAAAGGTGGCATCAGGTTTATCATCAGTAAACATTGCCCTTAATAAAAAAGCGTATAACCTAAGCAGGGCAGCAGGTGCCAACCCAATCCAGATGCAATCTGCTATGGCTAACGAATACGGTAATGCAAACAAACTGACCAATGGTGTACTGGAAGATCCGACAAAATGGAATGTTACCAACGTCACCAGTCTGAATCAAATCGGAAATTATTCATGGCTGGGTACTGACGGAGAGAGAAAAGGCAGTTTCGTCATTGACCTTGGCCAGGCTATGGATTTTAGCCAATTAAGACTATTTGCAAAATCCAACAGGTTAAAAGGTGCAACTGTTTATGTATCTGATGATTTTGGAAACCATACATCGGCTGTTGAATTTGACGCAATGACGTTTAAACAAGTGGATAGACAGACTGCTCAAGGTTATACGTATGCAACTGGCAACAATAATGGAGGCACTGATTCTGAAGATGGTTCCTATCCAATTAACCTTGGTAAGACCTATCATTCCAGATATATCAAGGTAATGGTAGAGAACGCATCAGGCGGTAATTCCGGCACGGATCTAACAGGACCTCCACGTCTTACACAGGTTCAAGTGTTCAATGCACCAACTCCTCCACAGAATCTTACAATTGAAGCAAATGAGTTAGCTAAAAATCTGAAATGGGATACTAATGATTTAAGCGAAGGTTACGCAATTTATAATGGAGTAATTGTACTTGCTGACTTACCGGTAACCGCAACAAGCTATACTTTACCAAGCAGCATAACCGATGTGTCCAAAGTCGCCGTTAGATCAAAAGGAACAGACCCGAATTCCCGTAAGTTAATGATATCGGCACCGACCTTGGTGGTAGATCCGCAAGATGTTACACCTCCTAAAACGGAAGTGCGGATCGAGCCGTCGCTGCGGAATGGCTGGCTGAACAAGGATGGGTCAGTCGCACTGACGGCGCTTGACTATCTCTCCGCTGTAGTGAAAACGGAATACGAGGTAGGGGATAACACGGAATGGCAAACCTATGCTGGGTCAATCGCTTTCAAGAACGAAGGCGTGTATCGGCTGCAGTTCCGCTCGGTTGACGCTGCGGGTAACATCGAGCAAACAAAGGAGCTAAGCGTCCAGATCGACAAAACGAAGCCGGTCTTTGTTCTGACGGCAAACGGGGAACCGCTTGCGGAAAATGCTGTTTTCTCCGACGACCGTTCGATTGCGCTGCTCTTGAATGCGAACGATGCATTGTCCGGCTTAGAGAGCCAGGAACTCGCCCTGGACGGAAAGCGTTTGGAAAACGGCGCTTCCGTAGATTTGACCGGCAATCTTGGCCTCCATACGCTGAAGATCGTTATCACCGATCTGGCCGGCAATAAGACGGATGAAACTGTTAGCTTTACCATTGCAGCCACCCCCGAAGGACTGTCCAACTTGATTGACCGCTATGCCAAAGCAGGTGAATTGAAAGGGCCCCTGATTAACCAATTGCGCAACAGCCTGGACCAGGCGCTGTATCAATTGGGCAAAGGCGACAAAGACAAAGCGCTTAAACATATGCAGGATTTCCTGAAGCATCTGAATAATATGTCGATGACAGATAACGTCTCCGAAACAGTGAAGTCCATCCTCACGGCTGATGCCAAAGCTTTGATCGAAATTTGGTCCGCAAAATAAAGAGCATTTACGTATTATATGCAAAAGCATCCGGCCATCCTTGGAGGCCGGATGCTTTTTTATGGTCAATTCATCAAGAGGCGGATTTGGCTTGGGTAAAGGATAACATACCGAATGATTCTACCATTGTCATCGATAGGGAGAAAAAGTATCAATAGATCGACGGCTTCGGTGCGGCTATGACGGATTCATCCGACTGGTTGATTGCGAACAAGCTAAATCCTGAGCAAAGAAGCGATCTGATGAATAAATTGTTCGATCATAAGCAAGGCATCGGCATTAGCTATTTGTGGCTCCCGATGGAAGCCGCGGATTTTTCTCTAAAGAGCTACACATATGACGATGTGCCAGAAGGGCGGACTGATCCTGAGCTTAGGAAATTTTCGATCGATTATGGGCCCCTGATTTCGCGGACAGTCTGAAGTGGAATTTGGCCCTTGATGAAACGTACGGGCCCAAGAACGGGGGTTGTCCCAAATGTCGCGGCTTCGTGAAGATCGATCAGAAGATCGGGGCGATTTCCTATAATCCGGAGTATTATGCTTTCGGGCATGCGGGTAAGTTTGTGCGGGCGGGAGCTTATAGGATCGATTCGAACGCGCTCGGCAGCGGAAATATCGAGGATGTCGCCTTCCGAAATCAGAACGGTTCCGAGGTGCTCGTCGCTTTTAATTCAGCTGCTGAGAGCAGATCGTTCAAGGTGCAGCGGGGAAGCAAGTCGTTCTCATACGTGCTTCCTGCTGGCGCGGCAGCTACTTTCGTATGGATGGGAGAAAAGAGAGGCGCGATAAAATAAAACCGCCATCTTTGGCGGTTAGTGAATTAAGGTTCATCGATATATTCTTCTTCGTTTGGGATGCTGTTCAAAAGGTTTTTATCTACTTTTTTCTGATCTTGCTCGGTGTTGGTGTCGCAGTTAACAATACAATTCATTATTTCTTCGGAGTTGTCTTGAATATTTGTGTACTCAACCATGTTTGAACCTCCTTTCATTGAATTAGAGTTTCCAAGATCAAGCCATTTATTCGAGTAGGGATTTGGACGCTTATGAAGAAGCGTAGTTTTCTATTTGCTTTTATTAATCGTTAGTAAGTGTTGAGCCGGTTTCAAGTAATGTCTTCATACCCGAAAGTACAATAGGTAGACCCATTTCAAGAATCTTTGCGGTGTTTATTGCTTGTTCAAATTCATCATGCACGACTGTTACAAGGGTAATACCGTCTAACTCGGTATGAGAATCGATTTCCCACGTAATACGTGACGGGCTTTCAGAGGCCGTGTCTGGAAACGCGGGGAACTGCCAACTCATAACCAGCTTATGTGGAGGAGACATTTCGAGAATGATTCCATTTGCTAGTTTTTTCTCCTCTCGGTTCCATAGTTCGAAAGAGGAGCCAATTTCCCAGTTGGATCGGATGGCGCAATTGTACCAAAACTTTGATGTCTTGGCCGGATCTGTAATGGCTTGCCACACTTGTTCGGGTGTCGCTTTAATGGCAATTCGGTTTACATGTCGGGGTTTATTCTCCATATTCGTTTCACGCTCCAATTCGTTTTTAAGTGATGTTAATTCGATAGCCCATGGTTCGGCGTATTTGCTCACCCATCGGTCGTATA
Organism: Paenibacillus sp. V4I3; assembly: GCF_030817215.1. Classification (GTDB taxonomy): domain Bacteria; phylum Bacillota; class Bacilli; order Paenibacillales; family NBRC-103111; genus Paenibacillus_E. The sequence continues at coordinate 5,201,858 of NZ_JAUSZA010000001.1, read as the reverse complement.
TTTGTCGTATGGGCACTGAATTTAGATAATGCAGCTTTTCCCTGCCAACTTTTCTGGTGGTAATGAGGTTGGCTTCCTCCAGAATATTAAGATGCTTCATTACACCGAATCTTGACATTTGCAAAGGGGTACAAAGATCGTTCAACGTTCGCCCATCTGTTGCGTGAAGCAGATCTAAGAGTGTGCGACGGCTAGGATCAGCAAGTGCCTTAAATATATCGTTATCTACTTGGAACGCCTCCTTCTAAAAGTATGCTTACGAGCATGCTTTTTTTGTTCTTGACATGTTACCAAATGGTAACGTATTATAAAGGTGACAGTATAGTCACATATTAGCATAAACAAGTTTGTTTGTCAGCCGGCGATAAACAGATCCGTCTAACTCGACTAGTTATTGTAACATAATCGCTCGAAAACATTGTTGTCTCAAAGCATTTCATGTATGTACAAAAAAGGAGATGTTTTATTATGAAAACGATTGAACAGAAGAATATTGAAACGGTAACATCGTTTATTGAGGCTTTTTCGAATCAAAATGATTTGGATTGTACAGATCAATTCTTTTCTAATCAAATAGGGGAGGCATTTCCTGATAAACACTACTCAGTGGAAGAGGTCATTGCCCAAGGGGAGAAGGTAATAGCGAGAATCTTTATGACAGGTACGCATAAAGGTGCGTTTGCAGGAAATTCACCTACGGGCAATTCAGTTAAGGTCACTCAGTTTCGTGAATTTCGTGTAGTAGATGGCGAGATTATCGAACATCGTGGTTGGTTCGATACAGCGACACTTTTGCCCCAAATTAAAGCCAATTAACTTCAGGTTCTGAACGAGAATGAGGTAGTAAAAGGCAAACATATATCAACAAAGGAGATGTTTTATTGTGATAACAATTGAACAGAAAAATATTGAAACGGTAACAGCGTTTATCGAGGCTTTTTGGAATCAAAGTGATTTGGAGTGTACAGAACAATTTTTGTCAACCGATTATCAAGAGCTCTCTTATCAATCAAAAGAAGGTCTGAAACAATTTGCTGGAAGAATATTAGAGGCATTTCCTGATAAACTCTACACAGTGGAAGAGATCGTAGCTCAAGGGGAGAAGGTAATCGTAAGAATGGTTGTGAGAGGTACGCATAAGGGATTGTTTTTTGGAAACTTACCTACAGGCAATTCAATTGATGTTACACTGTACCGTCAATATCGAGTCGTAGATGGTAAGATTGCCGAACATCGAGGTTGGATCGATATGATGACAATGTGGCGCCAATTACAAGCCAACTAATTTCCGGATGCAGTCAAATAACACATGAGAATACTTGCAGAATTGAATCATAAGCTCAAAATAGGAATTCATAAGGAGGCTCTTTATATGCTGAAGATTGGAATTATTTTAGGAAGTACTAGACCTGGACGGGTGAGTCCACAAGTGGGAAATTGGGTCAAAGAAATTGCAGATAAACGCGGAGATGCAAGCTACGAGTTAGTGGATATTGCAGACTACAAATTGCCCTTTTTTGGTGATCCGGGCAGCGAAGAACAAATCAAAAATTGGACTGAAAAATTGAATAGTCTTGATGGTTTTGTGTTTATTACGCCAGAATACAATCACAGTATTACTGGTGCTTTAAAAAACGCACTCGATTTAGCACGTGAGGAATGGAATAACAAAGCTGCAGGTATCATTAGTTATGGGTCAACTGGCGGGGCACGAGCGGCTGAGCATCTGAGAGGAATCTTAGGAGAGTTACTAATTGCTGATGTGAAAGCACATCCAACTTTATCGATATTTACCGATTTTGAGAATTATAGCACATTTAAGCCAGCTGAATTACATCTTCACAATATTAAACTTATGCTGGATCAAGTGATCGCATGGAGTGGAGCGCTTCAAACACTGCGCAAGTAGGTTCAGAACCAATCCGACGACTGTGGGCAAATGAAAAACTAGACAATCACCAGATGAGAAACGCTTGGTCCTTACATACTCAGGGATCAAGCGTTTTCTATTAATTTTAACTAACATAAAGGTTTCCCACATTGCAAAATAAATGGAAAAATGTTTTGATACTTTTATACGATTTATAAATAACCTTTTAGGAACGATGTTTATGAAAATTGAATTTGAAAATAATACGATAGAATTTAATGTTCAATATGGAATTAGAAAAAAGATCTCAATTCATATTGATTCTATGGGTTTCATAACTGTTAAAGCTCCTAATGATACAAGTAAGGAGATGGTGATGAGTGCTGTGAAACATCATGGGAAAGGGATCTCGGAAAAATTACAACTCATTGCGGAAGCTCGAGAAACCCCGAAGACAAGAGAGTATCAAGATAAAGGAAAGTTCCTTCATCTTGGAAAATATGTTTTTCTCCATGAGTTAATCGAGACGGATGAGCTAAATGAAGAAGAATTGAAAATGAATCTTAAGAAGTTCTATTTCTCAAGCTGCAAGAAGATTGTAGGGGAACGAATCAAAATTTATCAAACACAACTAAAAGTAAAACCCAAAACGATTGAGGTAGATGAGTCCAAAACCAAGTGGGGAAGCTGCAGCTCGGACAAAAAAATAACCTTTAATTATCGGTTAGCCATGGCTCCAGTTGAAGTTATTGATTATGTCATCATTCATGAGCTATGTCATCTCCTTCATATGAATCATGATCGATCATTTTGGAGACGTGTAGGAAGCATTATGCCGGATTATAAAGAAAAGGAAGCGTTTTTGGCACGGCATGGACATGCTATGACACTTTGAGAAACAGAACTCAATACTATCTGAAAAAGTCAGCCGGTCTAAGTGAATCGGTTGACTTTTTTCTATTTAGACAAGGAGTATAATGCTTAAAAAATGTAACTATACTTCGAAAAATACGTCTTCAGCTAATTTCGAGGAAGCATTGGATTGGGCAGTCGAACAGGGCTTAAAGCATGTTGAAGTCCGAGTCATTAGGCCGTTCGGATGGGTTTAATTCTAATTTGAAACTAACAAGGAACGATCATTAATAGATAAAGTTTATGAAGCAGGCGCCGCGGCGACCTGTTTTATTTTTGGTGGTAGCGCGCAGATTAAAGTGATGAACATCACTCCTTTTGGAAAACTTATCAATGTAGTTTAACAAAGGGGGGCTTTTCAATGAGAAACAAATGGGTCATTGTTTATGTTCTAATCATTGCATCATTAGTTACATGGCAAATTTCTTGTGCTGCTTCAGCACATACAAAGCCTGAAAAAGATTCCAAGGAATTGAAAATACAAGATATGCTTGTGCTGTTTTTATTACCATATATGAAGGACAAGCTCTCTGAGGTGTATTCCACGGATTTAAAAGGTGCACCAGATTTGTATCCTTATTTTATTGATGTTAAACAGGTAGATCGATTAAACGGGTTTCGAGGGTTTGAATTTCAGATTACACTTGAAGCAACTCCTACTGTGGGACCTCATATTGCTGTTGGCGACGATCTCTTTACATTTGAAGTGAAATCCGGAGTAGATGTTAAACTCGTGAAATTTGAACATTTGAAGGGACCCAATAAAAAGGACTTTCCACCGAATTATCAAGACCTCTTAACCATTCAGTGACGAAGCAGTTAAACCTATAATCCTAAGATAACAGTCAAACCATCGGCAGCAGTCGAGGTTTGACTGTTTTTGCGTATTGTCCTAAGCCCACGTTTTTCTAACAAAAAAAATGCTACACAGCAGGAATAGACTTTATTATAATGTAAATATATCGATAAATTCTTTTGCCAAAAAAGGACAAAGGAGGATCGCCTTGAAATCTTTGGATGAACGGATCCAACAGATTATGGACAAGCATCGGATCGTTGGTTTAGCAGCCTCGATGATTTACGAAGGGCGTTTGATTTGGTGTGGAGGGTATGGATGGGCGAATGTGGAAAGACGCATACCCGTTTCGACTCAAACCATTTTCCGGATTGCTTCAATTTCGAAGACAGTGGTCGCGACAGCGATTATGCAGCTTGTGGAGAAGGGCTTATGCGGTATCGATCAGGATGTAGGAGAACTACTCGGGTTTCTGGTGCGTAATCCAAAGTATCCAGATAAACCGATAACGCTCAAACATATCATGACCCATACTTCGGGGCTGCAAGATGAATATGTTCGCTTTGTCGTTGATTCGCGAAATGAGAACCCGCCCCAAAAACGTCTTGCGGATATCTTATTGCCAGGCGGGACTTATTACACGGACAACCTCTGGGGAGAAGGGAAGGCCGGGGATTCGGATTGCTTTGAATACTCAAATCTGGGTGCCGTCATTCTAGCAACTGTCGTGGAACGGCTTTCGAATGAACGTTTTGACGAATATTGCAAGTGGCATCTGTTCGAACCGCTTCAAATGAACGAGACGAGTTTTCATATTGGCGATCTCAAGGATATGGATTCCGTTGCTGTGCTGTATGAATATTCCGAGGTCAATGATCGATTTATTGTAGGAACGGACGATTTTCGTGGAAGAAAACCGGACGCAATCGATTACAGCGGATATATACCGGGCACCAACGGAGCACTTTTCAGCCCTCAAGGCGGACTGCGCACAAATGTAGATGAATTAACGCGGTTTTTGGAAGCGCATATAAATGCGGGTGAATTGAACGGCGTTCAAATTCTGAAGCCAGAGACAGTGGACCTTATGCACTTCCCTCATTGGTCGGGACATAGACGAGATGGCTTCTTCCGTAATTGCGGGCTCCAGTTTCAGATTACAGACGATCTGATCCCGGGACACAGACTTATTGGACATTCCGGTGATGCTTATGGACTGCTTAGCGATATGTATTTTCATAAACAGGAAAAATGGGGCTTTATTTTACTGATGAACGGTCTTATCCAAAGAAAAGATCATGGCGTTTATTTTGAAGCAGAAGAAGAGCTTACACGGTTATTGCATGCCACTTTCCTTGAGTAAGTGATTCATTATTTACAACATGTTAATTCGATGTTAGAATATATTACACCATTAGTGTTCTAGCTTCTGGCGGTCGTAGGAAGCACCCCCCTTCCCACATCCCGCTCGGAAACCGAACAGAATGCTAATTAGGAGAGTGGTCGTTTGCTTTACGACAAAGACACAATTTATGTTATCGGCGACGCTCAAGCTTCCGTGAACAATCCTATTACTCAGCAGTACAACGCATTTTTTATCGGACTTGTCGTGGATACCACTAGCCATAAAATTATCGATGCAGGATGTTCATCCACAATTCCGCTTACATCGGATTTTGTACGCTCGATCTTTATCGGTCACAATATGCTGCTCCTTGATGTGGTGACGGAGGAAATCCGGCGCAGATATCATGGATCATCTCAGAAGGCTCTGAGCGTAGCGTATAAAGACGCACACAAAAAATATAAATTAGCACTTAACGGCCGAGAAGAACTGGGTTTCCAATCTTCCGGTACAGTGTAAGCTGCTTTATTTATCCGTATGGAAACATACCCGTAAATAAAACCCAGCAAATAGTCTCTTGGGATGAATGTTCCCTTGGCTGTTTGCTGGGTTTTTGCAACTCTACACTATGGGAGGATAACCTATGAAACTGTATATTTCCATTGATATGGAAGGCATCACTGGACTTGTCGATAACACGTTTATCGATTCTAGACAGTACAACTATACTCGCGGGCAGCACATCATGACGGATGAAGCCAATTATGTTATAGGAACTGCTTTTGATTCAGGCTGCAAGGAAGTCATCGTCAATGATAGTCACTCCAAAATGAACAATCTGTTGATCGAGAAGCTCCATCCCGAAACACAGTTGATCTCAGGTGATGTGAAGCCGTTTTCCATGGTACAAGGATTAGACGCCTCTTTCGCAGGAGCGGCTTTTCTAGGCTATCACACTAGAGCGGCCACCAAAGGGGTACTAAGCCATACGATGATCTTCGGCGTTCGTAATATGTACATAAATGATAGAGTAATTGGCGAGCTGGGTTTTAATGCTTATGTTGCCGGTCATTACGGCGTACCTGTTCTATTGGTAGCTGGGGACGATGAGACTGCGATTGAAGCGGAGGAGCTTATTCCGGGAATCACGACAGCGATTGTGAAAAGGCGGATTTCCCGGACTTCGGCTTTGTGCCTAACCCCGGAAAAAAGCGGACAGCTGCTCCGGGAGAAAACGAGGGAAGCATTAGCTAATCGCAGTAAGGTCAAGCCGCTCGTAACGCCGGATAATCCGGTGTTGAAGATTGAATTTGCCAACTATGGTCAAGCAGAATGGGCACACTTGATGCCGGGTACGACCATTGATGATAATAGCCCTATTGTTACTTTTCAGGCTAAAAATATTCTAGAGGCCTACCAAGCCATGTTGGTTATGACGGAATTGGCGATGAGAACGGCATTTTGTTAAAAAGCGGGAGTGGGTGATAGCGTGACACAATATATTCTTCGCAGATTTATCTCCATGATTGTCACACTGTGGCTAATTATTACGGTTACTTTTGCACTGATGCATGCTGTTCCGGGGTCGCCATTCGAAAAGGAGGGCAAGAATTCGAATCCGACGGCGGTTCAGAACATGATGGAATTTTACCATTTGGACCAACCCATTACGACTCAGTACCTGCTTTATTTAAAATCGCTGCTTTCATTGGACCTTGGACCTTCCATCGGCCACTTCCCCGATACCGTCAATTCCATGATCAGCCGGGGATTTCCAGTATCGTTTAAGCTCGGTATCGTGTCCATCCTTATTTCTATCGTAACCGGTATCGCACTCGGCACAGTCGCAGCATTGAGGCAGAACCGAATCATAGACTACCTCGCCATGATCTTCGCCGTTATTGGCATTGCGGTACCCAACTTCATTGTGGCGACCTTGCTGATCAAATATGTAGCAGTCGAATGGAAGCTCCTTCCCGTAGCTACATGGGGAACCTGGAAACATGTCATCCTGCCTGCACTTGCGTTATCGACTGGGCCTCTTGCGATCATTGCAAGATTGACAAGGGCCAGCATGCTGGAAGTGTTGACGGCAGACTACATTGAAACGGCAAGGGCCAAAGGACTGTCGCCCGCAACGATTGTCATTAAGCACGCGCTCCGTAATGCGGTACTTCCGGTCATCACACTGCTTGGCGCTTTGGTAGCCAACGTTCTCACAGGGAGCTTCGTTATCGAAAAGATATTCGCCATTCCGGGAATGGGCAAATATTTCGTTGATGGCATTAATAATCGGGATTACTCGCTTATTATGGGCACGACTGTCTTCTATAGCGCTCTTTTAGTCTTTATGATGTTTCTGGTGGATATCGCCTACGGCATCATTGACCCCCGCATCAAACTGCACAGGAAGGAGGGGTAGGATGAACGTTCCAGATTCCTTATTTGTCCCAATGAGCAAGAGTAACGGTACGGCTGAAGCGATTGTCCGAATACGGCTGTCGTTCTGGCAGGAAGCATGGATTAGGCTTCGTGCAAACAAACTGGCCATGGTGGGGTTAATCATCGTTCTATTGATGTCGCTACTGGCCATCCTTGGACCGTTCCTTACCGACCATAGCTACTCGAAACAGGTGCTGCTCGATGCCAATCAAAATCCATCTGCAGCCCACTGGTTCGGTACGGATGAACTTGGACGCGACGTCTATGCCCGTATCCTTTACGGAGCACGCATCTCGCTATTTATCGGCCTCATGGCTGCTTTGATCGATTTCGTCATCGGCATTATTTATGGCGGCATCGCTGGTTACTTAGGCGGAAGGATCGACAATCTTATGATGCGGTTCGTTGATCTTTTATACGGGATCCCTTATTTGCTTGTCGTCATCCTGTTGATGGTAGTCATGGGTCCAGGCCTATTAACTATCATCGTGGCTTTAAGTGCCACAGGCTGGATCGGAATGGCACGCATCGTGCGCGGACAAGTGCTTAGTTTGAAATCATCGGAGTACGTGCTGGCGGCAAGGACGTTAGGCGGAGGTGCGGGTTATATTATCCGCAAACATTTATTACCCAACGCGCTAGGAGTCATTATCGTGCAAGTGACGTTCTCGGTGCCATCAGCCATCTTCGCAGAAGCGTTCTTAAGCTTTCTTGGCTTAGGTATTCAGCCTCCCTTGGCAAGCTGGGGCGTCATGGCCAACGACGGTCTGTCGACCATTTTGTCAGGTCAGTGGTGGCGGCTGTTCTATCCGGCGTTTTTCATATCGATGACCATGCTTGCTTTTAATCTGGTGGGCGATGGATTGCAGGACGCTTTTAATCCGAAGAGGAGGAGGTAGCCAACGTGAATGCAACGAACATGTCCGACGTTCTATTGGAAGTGGACAATCTTCATGTCTCGTTCACCACACATGGTGGAGAAGTGAAGGCGGTCCGCGGAGTCAGTTTTACGCTAAGTAAGGGAGAGACTTTGGCTATCGTAGGCGAGTCCGGCTGTGGTAAAAGTGTAACTGCCCGCAGCATGACGCGCCTTCTTCCCGAGCATAGCTCGAAGATCAGCCAAGGCAGTATCCGCTATAAGGGCAGGGAACTGACATTACTCAGTGAGAAGCAGCTGCGAGAGCTGAGAGGCTCTGAAATTTCAATGATTTTCCAAGATGCGATGACAGCCTTAAACCCCACCATCTCCATAGGTGAGCAGATTATGGAAGGAATCATCCGCCATCAGAAAATATCGCGTGCAGAAGCCCGTAAGCAAGCAACTGAAATGCTCGGTCTGGTAGGTATTTCCAACCCCGAGATGCGTTTGAAGCAATATTTGCATGAGTTCAGCGGTGGCATGAGACAACGGATTATGATCGCTATCGCAGCGGTATGCAAACCTTCCGTTCTTATTGCGGACGAGCCGACTACGGCACTGGATGTCACCATTCAGGCCCAAATCATTGAGCTGTTCAAAATGCTCCAGAAGAAAACCGGTGTTTCCATTATCATCATCACGCATGACCTTGGTGTTGTTGCGAATATGGCCGATCGGGTCAATGTGATGTATGCCGGTAAGGTCGTTGAAGCAGGGACAGTGGATGAGCTGTTCCACAATCCGCAGCATCCCTACACCAAAGGGCTGCTGGCTTCCATGCCGCGTCTAGACACGGATAAGTCACTTCCGCTCACTCCAATTGCTGGAACACCGCCGGATTTGTTTGCTCCGCCACAAGGCTGTGGTTTTGCAGCGCGCTGCAGTTATGCCATGGAAGTATGCGGTGCCTATCAGCCGGAGCAGACTGCTGTATCGAGCAGCCATTCGGTTGCCTGTTGGCTTCAGGATCCGCGCTCTCAATTTGTATTCCAGCCGCCGATGAAGAGTAACATGATGTCGGCTCTAGGATAAATAAGACCATGAACGAAGGGGAGAAGTGCTCATGAAAAAAGTTTCAGCAATGCTAATCAGCTCCGTATTGGTATTCAGTACGTTACTAGCCGGATGCAGCAAAGATCCAGGGTCCGGAACGCAAGAGTCTGGAGCCAAGCAGACGGAAGCAGCCAAAGAAACGAAGTCCAAAATCCTCCTTTACAACAATTTAAAAGAACCAACATCCCTCGATCCTCCGAAAGGATTTGACCAAGTTTCTTACGACGTTGTCAATAATGCGTTTGAGGGATTGACGCGTCTTGGCAAGAACCAGTCTCCTGAGCCAGCTATGGCGAAAGAGTGGAAAGTCACTCCTGATGGGAAAAAGTACACGTTCACGCTTCGTGACAGCATTAAGTGGTCCAATGGAGATCCGGTAAAAGCTGCCGACTTTGAGTATGCATGGAAGCGTCTGTTGGATCCGAAAACTGCTTCTGACGCAGCTTTCCTCGCATATCCTATTGAAGGTGCAGAAGCTTTCAACTCCGGTAAGGGTACTGCGGGCGATGTGAAAATTAAGGCTCTGGACGACAAGACACTTGAAGTTACTTTGACACAGCCTGCTTCTTGGTTGATTGGCATGGTATCCAGTCCGGCGTTCTTCCCGGTACATAAGGCAACAGTAGAAAGCAACGCCAAATGGGCCGGCGAAGCGGCTACGATTGTAAGTAACGGGCCGTTCAAAATTACCGAATGGAAGCACGATAGTGAGCTGAAAATGGTGAAAAACGACCAGTACTGGGATGCCGCAAACGTAAAACTGACGGGTGTTACTTTCAAAATGATCAATGATACCAACACCGCTTACCAGCTCTTCACTACTGGCGAGCTTCATACAACCGGATCCATTCCGGCTGACATGAGCGATAAATTGTTTGCAGAAAACAAAGTGAAGGTTGAAGATGCTGCAGGAACTGCGTTCTACCGCTTTAATGTGAAAATGGCACCTTTCAATAACGTCAACATTCGTAAAGCTTTTGTTGGGGCTGTAGACAGACAGAAGCTTGTAGATTTGGTATTAAAGCAAAAGCAGAAACCGGCAGACGGTTATGTATCTCCTGGACTCAAGGATCCTGCGGGTGGAGACTTCCGCAAGGTTGGCGGCAGCCTAATCAAGTTTGATGCGGCCGAAGCGAAAAAGCTATTGGACAAAGGGATGCAGGAAGCCGGATACACGAAGCTGCCAGAAGTTACTTTGACTTATAATACGAACGATGTGAGTCAACGAATTGCTCAAACGCTTCAAGCTATGCTCAAAGATAACTTAGGTATCGATGTGAAACTGGCAAACAAAGAAGGAAAAGTTCTGACTACCGAACAAAAGGCTCTGCAGCTGCAATTGTCACGTTCTTCGTTCCTCCCGGACTTTGCCGATCCGATCAACTTCCTGGACGGCTTCCAATCGACGAATCCGTTCAGCCGAACAGGGTGGGTTAACGCTTCTTATGATAAATTGATCAAAGACGCATATGTAGAATCGGATGAGGCTAAACGATACAAAATGATGCATGATGCGGAGAAGATTTTAATGGACGAAGCTCCGGTTCTGCCGCTTTACTTCTATAATTCCACTTACCTGCAAAGCGACAAATTGGAAGGCGTCGTTAGACACGCTTTCGGCTTCCTCGACTTTAAGTGGGCGGATTTAAAATAAAATCGGATGATCAAGGGATGCACCTGTAAGAGGTGCTTCTCCCTTTTTTTCATGCGGGTAAGGAGTGCCTTGATGGTTGAGCTTATAAAGCCTAGGCGGTTAAGCCCTGGCGATACGGTAGCCATAACGGCGCCGGCTAGTTGGTCTGACAAGGATCAAGTGAAAGCGGCTTCGTCCTATCTGGAGGAGCTGGGGCTCCATGTGCGGCTGGGAAATACCCTCTCTATGCAGCATGGCTATCTGGCAGGAACGGATGAGCAGCGGGCAGCGGAATTGAACGAAATGTTCGCCGATCCGACGATCAAAGCGATCATTTGTGCGCGTGGCGGTTACGGTACCGGGAGAATGGCAGATTTGCTGGACTATGAACTCATTCGCGCTAATCCGAAGATTTTCTGGGGTTATAGCGATATTACCTTTCTACATGCGGCGATAGGTCGTTTAGCGGGTTTGGTTACTTTTCATGGTCCGATGTTGATCGATCTGGGAAAAGAGGATGTGCACCCGCTCACGATTCAAAATTATGAGACGCTTCTTCGCCCTTCCGTTCTTCGCTATACGGAGGAGATTTCCCCTCTGCAAACCTTAGTTGAAGGAGAAGCGTGCGGGGCCCTCGTGGGAGGGAACATTTCCTTGATTGTTAGTACGCTTGCAACTCCTTATGAGCTGCACACGAGGGGGAAACTCCTTTTTATTGAAGATATTGACGAAGAGCCCTATAGGTTGGATCGGATGTTAAACCAGTTAAGACTAGCAGGTAAATTCGCTGAAGCAGCCGGCATTCTGATCTGCGATTTTAACAATTGCGTGCCGAACAAACGGAAAGTGTCGCTTACTTTAGAGCAAATATTTAACGATCACATCGTTTCTGCAGGGAAGCCGACACTCGCTGGATTTAAGATCGGCCACTGCTCTCCCAACATTGCGGTTCCGATGGGCATAGGAGCAAGAATGAGTACGTACGATAAGCTGCTGGCATGTATGGAACTCGGTGTAGAGGCATAAGCTTATGCTTCCGAAGTCGTTTTGTGGCATAAGCCCGCTTCGCTTGCATAGCTGCACAAAACTTTCAGGAGGCAAACATGAACATTCAAAGTGTTGAAGTAATGCGGCAATCGACTCCGCTCATTAAGCCATTTAAAACAGCACTGCGTACGGTGTATAAAACGGAGTCTATCATCGTTCGGATTCAAGCTAACGATGGCAGGATCGGATGGGGAGAGGCACCGGCAACGATCGTAATCACCGGCGACAGCTTGGATAGTATCCATTCGTCTATTGTAAATACGTTCACCCCCTTACTTATTGGCAAAAACGTACTGGCGTACGAGCGCATTCTGCAGGAGATTCATCATTCGATGATAGGCAGCAGCAGTGCCAAAGCGGCAGTAGATATGGCTATATACGATCTGGTCGCGCAGTATTGCGGTTTGCCATTGTACCAGTTCCTAGGTGGATATAAGGATCAGATAGAGACAGATTACACGGTAAGCGTCAATTCACCTAAGGAAATGGGAGAAGACGCTATCCGTTATGTGCAGGAAGGCTTCAATGTACTGAAGATAAAGGTTGGCAAAGATGTTATCCAAGAGGATATCGAAAGAATTAAGGAAATCCGCAGTTGTGTCGGCAGCAGTGTGAAAATACGCATAGATGCGAATCAGGGGTGGCAGGTAAAGGACGCCATCCGGACTATCCGCCGCATGGAGGATTTGGGGCTTGATATTGAATTGGTAGAACAGCCAGTGAAAGCTAACGACATTGAAGGGCTGAAAATGGTTACAGATAGTGTGGAAACCCCCATTATGGCAGATGAGAGTGTATTTTCTCCGGCACAAGCCTTCGAAGTGCTGAAACACCGCGCAGCCGATCTGATTAATATCAAACTGATGAAATCCGGCGGTATTTACAAAGCGCAAATTATTAACCATATCGCAGAAGAATTCGGTGTCGAGTGCATGGTGGGAAGCATGATCGAATCTCGTGTGGCTGTAACAGCAGCAGCTCATCTGGCAGCTAGCAAGAAGAACATTACCCGTTTTGATTTCGATGCTCCTTTAATGATGCTTAACGATATTGTGGTTGGCGGTGTGAAATATGACGGCAGAATGATGACCTTCCCAAAAGAAGCAGGCCTTGGCATTCGGGATGTGGTCCCCAGCGAAAGTGTTGTGGGGTGGTCATGAGTATGCAGAAACGGATGACAGTCGGTGTTTCCGTCGCAACGGTTTGGACGAAGCCGGAATCTCCTCGGCTAATGGATGAGCCTGCATTGAAGCATCCAGCCGAAATCAGAGTATGGCTGAGCAGCATGACTTTGGACGATAAGCTGGACTTGTGGGAAGGGAACCGGATTCAGACTCAAATTCTTTATGGTACCTACGTTCTTGTCATGGAAGAACTGGAAGATTGGATCAAAGTGCTCATTCCGCAGCAGGGAACACGCAAGGAAGCTTTAGGCTACCCCGGCTGGGTGCCAAGATGCCAGCTAGTTAGAGAGTCGGAAGCCTATGCGGGCTCGAAGAGAGCGGAAGTGATAACAGCTCAAGCGTGGCTGTATCGGAATCCGTCCGAACGCTCGATCGAGTTGAGCTATCTGACCTCTCTTCCTGTCCTTGATGAAACCGAAGAATGGGTAAAGGTGAAGACGCCAGAGGGTGCTGGTTGTTTAAAAGTGAACGAGGTTCGCCTGATCGATGGCTCTCTGATCCCCGAGCCTAGTGAAGGCCACATCGGACGTGGAATCGTGGAGCAGGGGAGAAGATTTCTTGATCTGCCTTATTTATGGGGCGGAATGTCCTCATTTGGCTACGATTGCTCCGGTTTTGCATATAGCATGCACAGATATTTTGGGATTTCGATTCCAAGAGACGCCTCTGACCAAGCTAAGCAGGGAACGCTCATTGCAAAGGAACAACTGGAACCGGGGGATTTGCTCTTTTTCGCTTATGAAGAAGGCAAGGGAGCTATTCACCATGTGGGGATTTACGCTGGAGACAATCAGATGATCCATTCCCCTGAATCGATCAAATCAATTGAAATTGTGGATTTAAGCAGCTATAAGTTAGCCAAAGAGCACTGCGTGTCAAGGCGTTACTGGAGCTAGCGCAGTGTTCAAACAGCTCGTAAGATGATGATCTTACGAGCTTTTTTTATTCTAAATGAGTGAATAGTTAAGGGGGTACATAGTATGATGAAGTTTTATAACCTTCGAACGAAGATCTTGACGGCTATTCAGATCCTTTCGATGGTGTATCCAGTCATCGCTTTACCATCTGCATCCGCAAGTGCACCGACTGTTTAGGGTGAAGCTGACGGATGGAGGCGCTTATCTCGGTATTGTAGTCCGATACACAGATGCAAGCAATTACTATATGTTCAGAGTAAACAAGACAAGTGAAGCCAGAGTCGAACTCAGCAAAAATGTGGCCGGCACGTCGACAAAGTGTCCTATAAGGCAGCAGAGGAAATGTCCTTTGATGAATCGAATCTGTCTGAAGCTGCAAGCGAGACGACCACGGTCACGCCAACGGATTCGGATGATCCAATCCCTGACCCGACGGAGTAGGGGAATATTGCCAACGGCATCCCTTGGTTAGACACGGACGGCAATGTGATGCAAGCCCATGGCGGCGGCGTCATCAAATCGGGCGACACGTACTATTGGTTCGGTGAAGACAAGAGCCACAATTCGGCTTTGTTTAAGGCGGTATCCGTATATGCATCTAAGGATTTGATCCAATGGGAGTTCCGCAATCAGGCGCTCACGATTGCGTCCGATCCGGCCAACCTCACAAACGCTAAGATCGAGCGGCCTAATGTAATGTACAATGAGAAAACAAAGAAATATATCATGTGGGGCCACTGGGAGGTCGGCAGCAATTATAACGAGGCAAATGCTTACGTTGCTGTATCGGATACGGTAGTAACCGAGTCTGTCTACGGCTCAACCGCTCCGACATGCGGCATCCATACTCAATGCGAGCGCAAACTACTTGATCGCATTGTGGACTATATCGTAGTGTAATAGGAGAAGACGTCAATATTTCAAACGGCGTCTTCTTTCTTTTCTAGTCGAAATGGACAAAAAGGGTTCGTACTTGAATACATATATAAGCAAAGCAAAAACATAAAGGGGTGATGTACATGCGCCCAGGATACGGAATGTTCCAACAACAAGCCGTAAAAATGCGAATGACTCCGCAATTGCGAAAAGCCATAACGATACTGCAACTCTCGACACCGGAATTGCTGGAGGTTGTCCAGCAGGAGATGAATGATAACCCGGTATTGGAATTCAGCGGAAACGAATGGGATGCTTATAACGCCTCGCATAAATTCCATACTGCATCAGTCAGGCGTGAACACATCTATGACCCCATTCATCACGCAGCATCAAACGAGGTATCCTTGGAAAGGCATTTAAAGGAGCAGTTGGGCTTTGTAAAAAAGATCCAGCCATCCATTCGTAAAATGATCGCGTTTATGATCGGAAATCTGGATGATAATGGATATCTTGTACCTTCCTTAAATGAAATATCCGACGTATGTAAGGTCGATCTTGCTCAAGCGGAGCTTGCCCTAAGGATCTTGCAGGGCTTTGAGCCCATCGGCGTGGGAGCAAGAAATTTGAGAGAATGTCTGCTTCTTCAGGTCCAGTCCTTGTCGAAGTACTTTCCGTTAGTATCCTTACTAATTCGTAATCATCTAAAGGATGTTGCGGATTATCGCATTCATAAATTGTCGACGATGCTGCAAGTGACAGCACAAGAACTTCAGGCTGCGATCGATGTGATCAAAGGGCTGAATCCTAGACCCGGTGCAGCTTTTCACACAGAAGCTATTCATTATATCATTCCCGAGGTCATCATCGAGAAGGCAGGTGAACAGCTCGTTGTGTTGATTCATCAAACAGCGTCGCCCCGCCTCTCCGTTAATGGTTATTACGAACGAATGGTGAAGGATAGCAGCGACAATAACGAAGCAACAAAGTTCCTCTTTGGTAAATTAAATTCAGCGATGTTCTTCCTGAAGTGTTTGGAGCAAAGACGAAAGACCATATATCGCGTATCGCAAGCTATTGTGGAGGAACAGACCGATTTTTTCTGGAAGGGAACTTCCAATCTCAAACCGATGACTTTGAAGCGAATTGCCGATAAATTGGGCGTACATGAATCGACGGTCAGCCGTGCAACGTCTGGAAAATATGCCCAAACCCCATGGGGCATCTTCGAGTTGAAATACTTTTTCCCCTCCGGTTTGCAAATGAACCTTGGAGATTCAGCGTCCTCGGAGCACGTAAAAGCGAGAATAAAGGAATGGATCCATGGGGAAAACCACGCCAAGCCTTACTCCGACCAGAAGCTGACAGAGTTAATGATGAAGGAAGGCATTCAAATTTCTCGCCGTACGGTAACCAAATATCGGGAGGAGTTAGGCATTTCTTCTTCCCTGAGAAGAAAACGCATATAGTTTCTAAAGGGGTCAAAATCACTTCAGCATTTTGGCCCACAAATTCATGTCCTCAAATTTATCGTAGATATCGCAATTTTTCGTTAGTCTGCCGTAATAACGGTATCCCATCTGGAAGAAAACGGCATTCATACCGAAAGAAAGGGCTCTGGATAAGGAGTAAGCACAAGTGATGTTTCGTGCGATTAATTCATCTTCCAAGGCATGCATAAGAAGTCTCATGAGTCCTTGATTTCGATAAGCAGGGAGTGTGGCGCAATCCGTCATTTCCGCATTGGCGTAGACCGTATTGATCTCAGCGGAGGCGGCGCTAATCAGTTGATCCGGCGATTCTACGAGATAATAAATCGTTCCCTCGCGCATGGTTTTTTCGACGTAAAAAGGATCATTCATCGGTGTCGGGTACGTTTGAAATATTTGATCGTATAAAACAGAAAGCCGCTCAGCATCCTCCATCCGAGCTATACGCAGTGTATAGTATTCAGGAACCAAGGGCCGATCCGGCTTGAGGGGAAGAGCTAGCACTTGCTTTAGAATTTGATCTTCCTCCATCCAATAGTCGCTAGTCCGCCGCTCAAGATCATTATAAAGAGCCATACAGTAAGCATCGCCACCGTTGAAATATCCTTTATAAATTCCCTCCAGCATGCAGCCTTTGGATAGAAAGGTTTGCCAATCATCCTCTCTCGATTTAATAAACACTTTGGTCAAAGCATTGGCTTTGGCAATTTCACCTATCCTCTTGCAGACGGCATCCACATTTCCCAGATAGTCATCCACCCGCAGCCTTTTGTTAAAAAAATCGAGGCAAAAGCTTACCGTATAATCGTCGCCTTTCTCAACTTGATTCGTATACGTTGGCTGATTATTAGGCATCCTGCATTCCCCTTTCTCCCTAAAATGGTTCTATTCAGTTATTTGCAAAAATGGTGCCAACTGCAAAACGAGATCATGGTTTGTGCTGCAAGCACGCAATACCGTATGAATTCTAATTTTTTGCTGCCAAAAATATAGCTACTGCCAAATAATTGGCGGCTTTTCCCGCGATAACCTACCCTGCAGAAGTTAGATGCCTACTTCGAAAAGTTGGTATGTATTTTGCATAGTAATCAGGTAGCGATAAGAATGTTCTAAACAAATAAATTCTGGGGCCCCCGCAAAGTAATAGGACTAAGCTTCGAAGCATTACTTCACTTTGTGGGGTACATTGAGGAGGAAGCATATGAAGTGCATGTGGTGTGAAACGGAGGATATCCGTGAAAGCGTGAAAGATTGCTACTGGGTCATGCCGGATGGGAGAGTGGCGGTTCAGATTTTGGAAGTCCCCGCTATCGAATGTTCCAACTGCCGTACTTACGTTTTGGAGAGCACCGCGCAGCAAATTGAAGAGACATTATATTGGCATGATGTGTCCGCGCTTGGAACCTCATTTCGTTATGAAGATCTGTTGAAGGCTCCGCGGGTTAAGAATATGTTTCTCAAATAAAACCGTAGCGATGGTTACAATGGGGGGAGCCTTATGAAGCGGGAGCATTTAATCAAGCCGGTTTTGGATCACCATTATCCCACCATTCAATATGGAAAAGGCGTCTTTTTGTACGATGATCAAGGCAAAGCCTATATAGACGCATCGTCGGGGGCTGTGACAGCCGGAATCGGGCACGGGGTTCAAGAAATCATCGATGCGATGCTGGAGCAAGCGGGCAAGGTCTCTTTTGTCTACCGTTCTCAGTTTACAAGTGAACCAGCCGAAAAGCTGGCGAAGAAGCTAAGTGATTTGGCGCCAGGCAATGATTACTGGGCTTTCTTTGTGAACAGCGGATCCGAAGCAACGGAGACGGCGATGAAGATTGCCATCCAGCACTGGCAGGAGAAGGGTCGCCAAGGAAAAAATAAAGTTATTTCAAGAAGGATGAGCTATCACGGTATAACGATGGGCGCTCTTTCGATGTCAGGCCATGTACTTAGAAGAAGACGATTTATTCCGTTATTAGAGGACTTTCCAGTTGTCGTCCCCCCTTATTGCTACCACTGTCCCTTGAACAAGGCCTATCCGGATTGCAAGTTAGCGTGTGCGGACGATTTGGAAACCGCCATAAAGCGGATCGGCGCCGAACATATCGCCGCATTCATAGCAGAGCCGATCATTGGTGCTGCAGGTGGTGCTATTGTTCCACCTGAAGGATATTACAAGAAGATCAAGGAGATCTGCGAACGGAATGAGATTCTTTTTATCGCCGATGAGGTCATGACGGGAATTGCCCGTACAGGAGCTATGTTCGGCATGGAGCATTATGGCGTCGAACCGGATCTGATGGCTCTAGGAAAAGGCATGAGCGCCGGATATACACCAATGGCAGCAACGTTGGTTAAAGATCACGTGATGGAACCCATTTTGCAGGGATCCAAAAGCATCATGTCCGGCCACACTTACAGCGCAAATCCGCAATCAGCGGCAGTTTCACTGGCGGTTCTCGCCTATATCGAAAAGCATCAGTTAGTCAGGGCAGCAGAGATCAATGGCAGTTATTTGCTGGGCCAGATGCGCCAAATGGCTGACGGGATCGAGATCATCGGCGATGTAAGGGGCCAAGGACTTCTTCTGGCCATGGAATTTGTTTCCGATCGGACCGACAAGAAGTCGTTTCCATCAGGGCTAGGTGTCACCTCTCGAATCGTCGAAAAAGCCTTTCAAAAAGGCCTTCTCGTGTACCCTGCGGCAGGCGCGATGGACGGGGTAGGGGATGTCATTATAGTGGCTCCACCTTTTGTGATTACAGAAGAAGAAATCGACCAGCTCGTGCTGATTTTGGATGCATCCATTCGGGAAGTTATGGTTGAGTTACCCGACTCGTATTGGAGGAGAAATGATGATCCCACGTGAGAACGCACATGTCATAGACGGAAAAGTAAGGACCTTGGAAGAGGCACTTCTAGCGATAAACGATGGCTGTACGTTGATGTATGGCGGGTTTGGCGGCATAGGAACGCCTCCAACGATGATCGAAGGTATTTTGCAAAAGGGGATTAAAGATTTAACGATCATTGGGAATGATACCGGGTTTCCGCAGATCGGCATAGGTCGCTTAATCACAGCAGGCAGAGTAAAGAAGGTGATTGCCTCCCATATCGGCTCCAATCCTAACGCCGGCCTAAGGATGGAGGAAGGGACGATGGAGGTAGTGTTTTACCCGCAAGGAACGTTGGCGGAAAAAATTCGGGCAGGCGGCGTAGGTCTTGGCGGGATATTGGTGGATGTCGGTGTCGGAACGATCATGGAGCAGGGAAAGGCGACTGTTTCTATCGACGAGAAAAATTATCTGGTGGAGCCGGCACTGACGGCAGACGTTGCCATTGTTCATGCGAAAAAAGCCGATACTTACGGGAATCTTGTCTATGATAAAAGCGGAAGAAACCTAAATCCATTGGTTGCCATGGCCGGGAAATTTACGATTGCTGAAGTTGATGAGATTGTACCGCTAGGCGAACTTGACCCCGAAAACATTGTAACGCCGGGGATTTTCGTAGATATGGTGATATTGAGCAGAGGGGTGACTTGGGAATGGGTATGGGAAAAGAAACCCGCGTCCGAATAGCAAAGCGGGCTGCTCAAGAATTAAAGGACGGCATGGCTGTCAATCTAGGAATCGGCATCCCGACCCAGGTTGCAGATTACGTCCCTGAAGGCATTCATGTTGTTTTTCATGCGGAAAATGGAATTTTGGCTGCAGGGGGCGCCCCGCTTCCTGGGGAAGAAGATGCTTTTCTCTGTAACGCAGGCGGATACCCCGTCACGATTACTAATGGTGCTTCCTACTGCGATAGCAGCATTGCTTTTGCCATGATTCGCAGGGGATGTATCGATATCTCGATTCTTGGTGCGCTAGAGGTCAGTGAGCGTGGGGATTTGGCCAATTGGATCGTGGCCGGGGAAGCGGGTGGCAGGGATCGGAGGGGCGATGGAGCTTGCGCAAAAAGCCAAAAAAGTCATCGTTCTTATGAACCATGTCAATCGGCAGGGGGAATCCAAGGTTAAAAAACAATGTGACTTGCCGCTAACAGCGCAGACATGCGTCAAATTGATTATTACGGAAATGGCCGTGATGAAGGTCACGGATCAAGGATTGCTTTTAAAAGAAATCATGCTTCCTTATACGGTAGAGGACGTTGTAAATCACACGGAAGCTGAATTAATCATTCCGGAGAACATCTCGTACATTCCATAAACGTGTGTTACAAACTCAATTTCTTATGCATATCTGAAGGAGGGAATTCCTTTGCCCAATCTGAACGCTGAACTGCAAAAGCAAATTCATGAGTGGATTAGGCTTCATCGTGAAGAAGGAACCTGTTTTCTGCAGAAGATGGTCAGAATCCCCAGCACACAAGGCAATGAGAAGGAGGTCCAGGCCTTAATTGCTGATAAATTTCGTGAGTTGAGACTGGACGTGGATGTATGGGAGCCGGATGGAGAGACCCTTGAGACACATCCTTATTTTTGTTCTCCTAGAAAACGGTTTACAGGCAGTCCCAATGTAGTCGGAGTAATGAAAGGTTCCGGAGGGGGACGTTCTATCCTACTCAACGGTCATATAGATGTCGTTCCGGAAGGAAATCGAGATCAATGGCAAGATGATCCATTTAGCGGCAATGTGATGGACGGGAAGCTGTATGGACGCGGAGCAACGGATATGAAAGGCGGAAATCTCTCTCTCCTTCTTGCTGTGGAGGCTATTCAGAGTCTTAGCATTAGGTTGAATGGTGACGTCATTGTTCAAAGCGTCATTGAAGAGGAAAGCGGAGGGGTAGGGACATTGGCTGCGATTGTGAAGGGATATCGAGCAGATGCGGCCCTTATTCCGGAGCCTACCAATTTACGCATATTTCCGAAGCAGCAGGGCTCTATGTGGTTCCGTATTGAGGTCAAAGGCCGTTCAGCTCATGGCGGAACCAGGTACGAAGGGGTTAGTGCCATTGAGAAAAGCATGATTGTGATGCAGCATATCCGGGAGCTTGAGGAGCAAAGAAATGCTCGGATCTCGGATCCTTTGTACGCTCAAAATCCTATTCCTATCCCTATTAATATAGGTGTCATTCAAGGAGGCAATTGGCCTTCTTCCGTTGCGGACACTGTAAAGTTAGAGGGAAGAATGGGCGTAGCACCTGAGGAAAAGCTTGATGAAGCTAAAGAGGAAATGACCCGTTGGATGGAGGGGCTTAAGGGAAAAGATCCTTGGTTTGAAGAACATCCGGTTTCAGTTGAATGGTTTGGAGCCCGGTGGGTCCCAGGCAGCGTGGATCCAGGGCATGATTTGATGCGGGTTCTGATGGAGCAATATCGGGAGGTTAAGCAAGAAGAACCTACGATTGAAGCATCGCCATGGGGAACAGACGGCGGTTTGCTGACGCAGCTCGGCGAAACACCTTGTATCGTTTTCGGCCCAGGCATCACACAAGTGGCCCATTATCCTAACGAGCACATTGTGCTGGATCATGTGTTTGAGGCAGCGGAGATTATCGCATTGACCCTGATTCATTGGTGTGGTTTTGACGGAGCTGAAATTGACATGATTTAAAAAGTAGTCTACACATGGGAAAAAGATCTCACCCACACGATTGATGATTGACGTGGGCGAGGTCTTTTTTTGTGACATTTAATACGTTATTTTGCCGTTTTTGTTTCTAATATGGCAATTAAAGCGGATATAAGGGATCGACGTTCCGCTTCTCTAGCCAAACAGGTGCTTTCAAGCATAATAACGAATCGTCGTTCCCTTTCAAGAGCTTTCCAATGGTTGGCAGGAACCCGCTCCCAATGCCGCCAACGTGTATGAAGGTTGATCTATACGAAGAACCTGACGTAAAGCCTCTGGTTTTTTCAAACACTCAGTTCTCCGTATTTGGAATACTCTCTTTATCCTCTTTATTTTCGTTTCTCTCTTTATCCTTTTTAATCTCTTTCTGCTGCGCTTTCATCAATTTGTCTTTCATTTCATCCCTCTTTGGCCGACGTTCCTTCAACGATGCGTGCTCCGGTGTATCTTGATAAATTTTCCTTCTGCCAATCCGGCGCAAATTTTCTGGCACTAGGTTAAATTTTTCATCTTTCATGAGCGAAATAATTCCGGTGCTTTCCGGCTGTTTCTCGATGCCGTAGATTTCGTTGAAATATTCGTCTGCACGGCCTGGTTCATAGTTTTTCGGCTCGGGGTAACCGACTATGACACCTTCGTAATTACGCAGAATGACCTTATCCTGGCTTTGCGAGATTAAATAGTTAGGCTGAAGCGCAATTTTCCCGCCGCCTCCTGGAGCGTCGACGACGAAAGTTGGTACCGCATACCCTGAGGTGTGGCCGCGAAGCGATTCGATAATTTCCAAACCTTTGGAAACAGGTGCCCGGAAATGACCGATCCCTTCGGATAAATCGCATTGATAAATATAGTAAGGACGAACACGTATTTTCACAAGATCATGCATGAGTTTTTTCATAATATAGGTACTGTCGTTAATACCGGCCAGAATCACCGACTGATTGCCTAAAGGGACTCCGGCATTAGCTAGCATTTCGCAGGACTTTTTCGCTTCGTCCGTCATTTCCAAAGGATGATTAAAATGGGTATTCAGCCAAACCGGGTGATATTTTTTGATAATGCTGCACAAATGCTCCGTAATCCGTTGCGGGAAAACAACCGGGGCCCTCGTACCGATACGAATGATCTCAACATGGGGAATCGCTCGTAAATTTTTCAAAATATACTCCAAAATATTGTCGTTAATCAATAGTCCATCCCCGCCAGAAAGCAGAACGTCACGCACCTCGGGCGTATTTCGAATATAAGCAATCGCATCATCCAATTGTTTTTTGGGAACCCCCATGCCCACCTGGCCGGAGAAGCGGCGGCGTGTGCAGTATCTGCAGTACATCGAACATTGATTCGTTACCAGAAATAGAACCCTGTCAGGGTAACGATGTGTTAAACCAGGGGTAGGGGAGTCTTCGTCCTCGTATAGGGGATCCTCGAGATCATACTTAGTTTTCAATAATTCGGCGGAAATGGGAACAGATTGCATGCGAATCGGGCATCGCGGGTCATCTGGATTCATCAATGAAGCGTAATAAGGGGTAATATTTAATGGAATGGTTTGCGTTGAAATGCGAACACCCTCTTCTTCCTCGGGGGTTAAATTCACTACTTTCTTCAGATCTTCCAAGGTACGAATGGTATGTGTCAGCTGCCAAAGCCAATCATTCCATTGCTCATCCGTTACATTTTTCCATAGATCAACTTGCTTCCAGTCACGTCGTTCCATTATTGCACCTCCAGTAATGATGCCTTCTTATAATAGGAGGATGCAAAAAGCATGCCAACTTTTCACCACAAACTGAAAAGCAAAAAGGACTCCTGTCGGAGTCTGAACTAATGATGTTTAGGGCTTTTTCACGATGCCGTAGCGGCTCAGTTTATACTGTAAAGCTTGGCGCTTGATTCCTAGAGCTTGTGCGGTGAGAGTGATGTTATATTGATGATTTTCTAATGCATCCGTGATGGTTTCCTTTTCCATTTGCCTCACTTTATCTGTTAATCTACCTGCTGAGATTGTTGTCATTTCGTCACTCCACGGAGCGGATAGCCGGGTGGGAGATGCGGTTTTTATATGATTCCCCATGAAATAAGCGGGAAGGTGACTTTCTTCAATGATTTCACATTCCAGTTCCATCATATTGTAGGTGGATTCGATGGCATGGCTTAATTCCCGTATATTGCCGGGCCAATGGTAGTTCATTAAGCAATTCATTGCAGCTGGGGAAATGCCTGTTATTTTCATGCCGAATACGTGATTAAATTTATCAATAAAGTGGTAAGTGAGGATAGGAATATCTTCTTTTCTTTGCACAAGTGGTGGAAGGTACAGATTCACGACGTTTAGCCGGTAGAAAAGATCGCTGCGCAGCAATGCTTTGTCTAATGCTTCCTTCGGGTCTATATTCATGGCTGTAATGATGCGGACATCGACTTGCTGTTCCTGGGTTCCCCCGACTCGGCGAACGATCCCGTCTTGAAGTACCCGCAATAATTTGGCCTGCAAAAATAAATCCAAGCTATTTAACTCATCCAGAAAAAGAGTTCCGCCGCTAGCTTGCTCAAATAAACCAGCTCGGTCAATAGCGCCAGTAAACGCTCCTCTCGCAGTTCCGAACATAATACCTTCCATCAGCTCGTTGGGGACTGCCGCGCAATTTTGAGCAATAAATAGACGGTTTCGGCGGGCTCCGGCATTGTGTATGCTCTGGGCGAACAATTCTTTACCAGTACCGGTAGGTCCGGATATCAAAACAGGCGAGCTAGTACGAGATGCCTTTTTGGCGAAAGAGACGGTATGTAAGAAGGTTTCGCTTTTGCCAATTAAATCACTGAAATGGTATCGAGCGGAGCTTGCGTTTTTCTTATCTTTTGATGGTGATTCGTAGATTTGATGCCTGAGATCAAGGATTTGGTCGTGGAGATGAACAATGCTTGTTATATCCTTTGCCACTTCTAAGGCACCGATGATTTCACCATTTTCCAAAAGAGGATACGTGCTGTTAATGGTAGTGATCCGTTTCCCCGTTACGCTCACGTATGTTTGTATTTTTTCTCGTATTTCTATACCAGTTTGCAGAACTTTAATGAAGGTGCTTGTTTCATTCGTTAAGGAAGGAAATAGGTCGAAGAAGTTCTTTCCTACAACTTGTTCTCGCTTAAAACCATCGGTTTCAGCCATCTTATCATTATAAAAAATGGTTATTCCCTTGTTATCAATCAGATGAACACCGACATCAATGATATTCAACATTTTCTCAAAATACTTCGATCCATGATCGTTCTGATCGGACATTATGTTCACCTGCCTCATGTAGAATGGTTCAATGGTTCAATTAACACCTTATGAGAGTTTGTCTGGAAAAATGACCAGTGGAAAAACAAAAAAGGCATCGTGTATTCCCTAATTTCTTCGTCATTTAATGTATATTAATCTTGACATGACGTATATAATAAATTACATTATGTATATAATACTTTACATTTATTACACAACAACTTCGCTGCATGGAAATACAGAGTAGGAGGGAATCCCGAATGAAAGCAATTGTATGCACCAAGTACGGATCACCGGATGTTCTTCAACTTATGGAGGTAGAAAAGCCTACCCCCAAGGACAATGAAGTACGAATCAGAGTATGCGCGGCAACAGTAGGGCCTGCTGATTGCGCCTTTCGAAAGGGCGACCCGTATATTGTCAGACTTATCTACGGTCTTCGCAAACCGAGAAACCCAATACTGGGGTTTGAGCTAGCAGGGGAAATCGAGGCAGTAGGAAAGGATGTGCAATTATATAAAGAAGGTGACCAGGTTTTTGGTTTAAGTGCAAAGATCTCTGGTACTCATGCCGAGTACAAATGTCTGCCTGAAGACGCCCCACTAGCAATCAAATCGTCCTCTATGTCCTATGAAGAAGCCGTCGCCGTCGTCGATGGGGCAACAACTGCGTTGACTTTCCTTAGAGATAAGGCAAAGATTCAAAGCGGACAAAAAGTCCTGATCAATGGCGCTTCCGGATCGGTAGGTATTCATGCGATACAGCTTGCCAAGTTCTATGGGGCAGAAGTTACCGGGGTATGCAGTTCCACGAATATTAGTTTGGTTAAGTCACTGGGAGCTGATAAGGTCATTGACTATACCAAAGAGGATTTTACACAAGCAAGTCAGTCCTATGACGTTATTTTCGACGCGGTAGGCAAGCGTTCATTTGCTCAATGTAAAGGATCGCTAACGCAAAGTGGAGTCTATCTTTCTACTGTCCCTACGTTGTCCATTGTGCTGCAAATGTTATGGACTTCAATGATCGGCGGCAAAAAAGCCATATTTGTGACTGCAGGCTTAATTCAGAATAAAGAAAATCTAATCTTCCTTAAAGAGCTATATGAGTCGGGGAAGATAAAATCGGTCATCGATCAACGCTATCCGTTGGAGCAGACTGCTGAGGCTCACCGTTATGTAGATAAAGGACACAAAAAGGGAAGTGTAGTCATCACTATTGGACATAATAGTAGGAGCTAACAAAGCGTTGCAGTTGATGGCGTAGAACTGTGATAATATAAGATACAAAAAGACAAATGAAAAAGGAGCTACGATGACAGAGAAAAAAACAATGATAGAAACAGGATGGAACTTCGACAACAGTTATGCTCGTCTGCCGGAATCACTTTTTACCAGACTTAATCCAACTCCTGTTCGCTTACCGAAGATAATTATTCTTAATGATCAGTTGGCAACATCCTTGGGGTTATCCGTCCAATCGCTGCAAAGCAATGATGGTGCAGCGGCGTTGGCCGGCAACCTGATTCCCGAAGGGGCTTTGCCTCTCGCCCAAGCCTATGCAGGGCATCAATTCGGGCATTTTAACCGGTTAGGGGACGGCCGGGCTCATCTGCTTGGCGAACAGATCACTCCTGAAGGTATGCGGGTTGATATTCAGCTGAAGGGCTCAGGTAGGACGCCATACTCCCGCGGGGGCGATGGTCGAGCGGCACTTGGACCGATGCTGCGTGAATACATCATCAGTGAAGCCATGCATGCGCTTGGTATTCCTACCACACGCAGCCTAGCGGTGGTAACAACCGGTGAGTCGATAATCCGTGAAACCGAGCAGCCCGGTGCCATTCTTACCCGCGTAGCTGCCAGTCATCTGCGCGTCGCAACCTTTCAGTATGCTTCTAAATTTGGCACTGCCCAGGATCTCAAAGCTCTGGCTGATTACACCTTGCAAAGACATTTTCCAGAAATTGAAGCTGCTGATGAGAACCGCATCCTTTTACTACTTCAAGAAGTGATCAAGCGTCAGGCCGTACTCATCTCCAAATGGCAGCTCGTTGGCTTTATTCATGGGGTGATGAACACCGACAACATGGCGATTAGTGGAGAAACCATTGATTACGGTCCTTGTGCCTTCATGGATGCCTATGATCCGGCAACGGTATTCAGTTCCATTGATAAGCAGGGCCGCTATGCCTATGGTAACCAGCCATATATTGCTGCATGGAATCTCGCCAGATTTGCTGAAACCCTACTACCGTTGCTTCATGACGACGAGGCACAGGCTCTCAAACTAGCTGAGGATGCGATTGCAAGTTTTTCCGAGGTGTATCACCGTAATTGGTTCGCAGGCATGAGGGCAAAACTGGGAATCTTTCATGAAGAACAGCAGGATGAATCTCTTATTAAAGACCTGCTCACTATGATGCAGAAGTATAGTGCGGACTATACCAATACTTTCTGGGCATTAACTTTTGATAAGCCAGACGAGACAGCCCTGTTCGGTACCACGGAATTTGATCAGTGGCATGAGCAGTGGCAGGCGAGACTAGGCAGGCAGCAGGAAACAAAAGACTCCTCAAATCAGTTGATGCGCAGCAGCAATCCTGCGATAATCCCCCGTAACCACCGGGTAGAAGACGCATTAGAAGCCGCGGTGGAACAAGGAGACTATAGCGTGATGGAGCGGCTTCTTGATGTTCTTTCAAGACCCTATGCGCACTCCCCCGAACAGGCTGATTACACACTGCCTACACAATCAACACAGCCTTACCGAACCTTTTGTGGTACTTGATTTATGTTTGAACTTTAAAAGATAACCTGACTAACAGGTTATTTTTTTTGTTTGAAATTATGGCTTTCTTAGTAATTAAAATCGTTAATTTCGTAAATAAAGTGGAACTTGAAAATTTGTTAACATAATAAATGTTATGAAATCTTATTAAAGCTCACTCCATTAATTGGTACGATTAAGGTGAAACGGGAGGCTGCGGAGTGTATTTCAAAAGTGAAGGTGATGTTGGGAAATAGCAGCTTTCTGGTTAGACATAATGTGATAAAATGGTAGAAACTTGAATGTTACACTGAAAACAGTGTGAAGGCTTATTTTTTATACTTCTAAAAAAACATTTTGATCGTAACCTATTTGTACTTGCAAAATGTTACGAAATCGTAGTAAGATCAAACTGTTAAATTAATCTTCTTTCTTAGGCATGGAGGTACAGCAAGTGTTAGATCGAATGTTAGAGTTATTTTTGCAAAACGGCCTCAGACCTTTGAGTTTATTATCTGAAACGGCTAAATTTGAACAGGAAGTGAACCGTTCCGATCTTTCAGCATTGTTGGTTCTGCACTTCCGTGGTGAAATGTCAACTTCCGTGCTTGCTACAGAGTTAGGGGCACCTCTGAGTACAGTTACAAGTCTGGTTAAACGACTCGTTCGCAAAGGACTTATAAATCGCGCTCATTCTGATAAGGATCAACGGATCATTCTTGTTCAACTAACCGCGGAAGGAAAGGAATTAGCCTTGCAGGCAAGAGCGATCATGGAAAATATGTTCCTACGCGTTCAGTCTGCACTCAGTAATGATGAGCTTCAACAGTTCCTCTCGTTGGTCGTGAAAGTCGGGAAAGCCTTGCAAGGGAATGAAAAGAAAGAGAACGGAACTCAAGATGCTAAATTGCGTAAAATAGCGATTGACGATTAATCATTATAAATTTTTTTGCATAAATAGTACGAAATCGTAATAAAAATAGGGGGTTGCCAATTGAGTTGGGAAAACGAGTGTTGCCGCTGCTATTGGAAAACATTAAAACTGCTTAGCTATCCTAATTTACTAAAATGGTGATTAATCCGGAAAAAATGGTCATTGCTGAAGCCAGGTGAAATTCATGAAAAGTATGAAGAGGAAATTCGGACTTGTTTTAGCCCGCTGCCGATTTACAGTATTCCCAGACGAACTTACGATTGAGTGCGTCCGTTCGAAATATCAGAAGGAACTGGTATCCCGCCGACACTTACCAGTCATGCTTGCCCAGCTTCTGCGAGGGGAGGTCCAAGAGCCGGACGTTATTGGATCGAAACTGATCGAACAACTGGACCGGCAGGCAGGAAGTTGGAGATTCGTTCTTATTGAAGGTTTGAAGGGGGACGACTTGGATTTCTGCAAAGCTTTGGATCTATCCCCACAAAGTATGTTCATCGATCTGTACGGGAGCCAATTCGGCTTGGTGGTCCAGGGAACTGAATTGGCACGAGAGATGGCGGAGAAAGTCTGCAGCGAACTTCGGAAGCGGGGGACGAATTGCAGCGTGTCGGTGGGTCCAACTGTTTCATTTCTCCGTGATTTGGCCCATTCCTATTCGGGTGCGGTGGAGGTTTCGGTTTACCACTTCTTCCACACTGATGCCGGTCTGGTCAATTATGAGATCGTGAGCGAGATGGAGGTCAGCTACGACTTGCAAGCCATGGCTACAGTTGAGCAATTGCTGGCCGCCGCCGAAAGGCTGCAGGAGCAGGAAACTTTTCGAATTCTGCAAGGACTGTTCCAATTTCTACGGGAAACCATGACCGCACCGGAAGTAGTGCGCATGATAAGCATCAACCTCGTGCTGAAGAGTATGGAGGTGCTCCGGGAACTGGGGGCTGCCACGGATATAGGACAGCAGCTTCGCGGGTTTCTCCGGATGGAGCCGAATTCACTTGCGGGGCTGGAGCACATCCTGCATGCTTACTTAACCGAATTTATGACCCGGTTGCGGAAGCATAAGGAAGCTAGCTACGGTCATCCGCTTCGCGGGATCGAATGCTACATCCAGGAGAATTACCGAAAGTCGATTAACATTAAAGAGATCGGAGAGCAGTTTTTTATGAACCCGGTCTATTTGGGTCAGGCTTTTATGAAGAAACGGTATCGGCATCATCGAATGTATCCACGACATGCGGATTGAAGAAGCCAAGAGGAGACTCCGGTATTCCGACGATACGGTCCGTTCCATCGCGGAGGATATCGGTTATGTGCATTATCATCATTTCCTGAGGGAATTTGAGAAAAGGGTGCCGGAAAAGCCGATCCAGTACAGGAAGACGTCAAGATTTAAAGATTAGGGGGAGAACTTTAATCTATTGATAGTAAGATTACGGCGGAGAACCGGATGAAGATCGGGGAGATTCTTCCGGGAGGAGGGCCGGCATGATTTCGAGGAGGCGGACGAAATCGTGGATTTCGCCGTCCGGTGGTACGAGAATCGATCGTGTAAGGAATGATTTCATATGTTGACCTGGAATCTCAGACACTCATCATGACGAGCCATGTCTTTATTTGCTGAGGGCGCTTTACCTTCATATCATCATGGGACTCGGTATCGAGGTATGGCCTGGAGTCATCCACCACGAAAAGCCGTGGGAACTGATGGAGGGAGTAGTCCAGTGCATGTTGGCTGCCTTTTCGGCTCTATCCGTCCTGGGGCTTCGGTATCCACTGCAGATGCTGCCTTTGCTTCTGTGGGAATTGGTGTGGAAGTCGATCTGGCTGATCGTCGTTGCGCTCTCACTGTGGTCCACCAATAACCCTAGCCGCCATGTGAAACTACAGGGCGGCTTTTTTTGGATTTTTCGAGGCGGCTTATCGGGAATGGGATAATGTTCTTGTCATTTATGTTACTCTATTGGAATAATAGCAGTGATTGTGTCAACCAGGAGGATCTTTCATGAGTCAATGGCTCATTGTTTACATTGATAACTTGATTGATATTAAAATACTTGAAGAGCATGTCATTAAACCAAGCTAACGAGCGTAACAAGGGATACGTTTCCGAAGGAAGCAGGAGATCTTAAAAGTGAGATGATCTCCATAGGAACCACGAATAGCTCTACAAAAGTATCGTATACCATACGAAACGTCTTAGAAGGTCATGCCGCCATTCTATTGACAGGCAGCAGTAACGTAATGACGGTTTCAATTCCCGGTTCATCCAAAAGAAGTATTGAGGAAGCGTCATACGAGCCAGTTATACGCGGCCCAAGGGACGGTTTTATCGAACAGATTTCAACACTTCGGCACGTCGCGTCCCGAGACGCCCATGACATTGGAAATAACGGAATGTTGCCCCTGTGATTGACCGAACGAGAGAAAGAGGTACTAGCTTTATAGGGTCAAGGATTAAATAGTAAAGATATTGCAGCTTACTTTTTATTACGGAAGGTACAGACATTCAATATAATTCAATGGGCATGACTTTTGGCATAGAGCGTGAGATTTATCATGCTTTAGCGACCAAATGTTCTGCCTTTTTCTTTGTAAATACATGACCTTTCACAGATTTGCTTCCGTTCTTTTCTTGTTAAAATCCAAGTGTAAGAAAAAATAAAGGAGGATAAACTTTTTTTGTAATTAATTGTTTTTTGAACAACTAAGAAGATAGGGGAGGCACGATCCCTAATAGATACCACGGAGGTGAAGAAGATATTGAATTTTAAAAAAAGTAAATTAGTTGTGTTAACCATTGCCCTATTAGTCTTTATTGTTTATTCCTTTTACAGTTCGTTTCACAAAAAAGAGATAGTGAAGGCTCAAGAGGTTTTAACTACGGTTAATGAAAATTCGAGCACGCCTTACGAAACCGCTATTTTTGCTGGTGGTTGTTTCTGGCATATGGAAGAGGCTTTCGAAAAGCTTGACGGTGTCTTGCGTGTTGAAAGTGGTTATACAGGTGGACATAAGGAAAATCCAACCTATGCAGAAGTGGGTTCTGAAACTACAGGACATCTCGAATCGGTGGAAGTTCGTTATAACCCGAAACAGATTACGTATGACAACCTCCTTCAAGTTTTCTGGCGAAACGTTGATCCTACCAATGCAGACGGTCAATTCGTTGATCGTGGCAATGAATATCAATCCGCTGTATTTTACAATAGCAATGAACAGAAAGAGTTGGTTGAAGCATCCAGAGATGCATTAGTAGCATCAAACAGGTTTGATAAACCAATTGTAACTAAGATTTCATCTGCATCAACGTTTTACAAAGCCGAAGTGGAACATCAGGATTATTACAAAAAAAATCCAATCAGCTACAAGATAAGTGAGCTTGGCTCTGGTCGCGATGCATTTTTGAATAAAACTTGGGGCAAGGATCGGGAAGTGAAAATTACTGCAAAAACAGTTATTAATAAAGATTTTAATAAGGAGGAAAAGCTGAAAATGCTGACTAAGCGCCAATACAACGTAACTCAGAATGGTATTGATGAGCCGCCATTTAATAACGAATATTGGGATAACAAAGAAGAAGGTATTTACGTGGATATTGTTTCGGGTGAGCCTTTGTTTAGCTCAAAGGACAAATTTGATGCAGGCACGGGCTGGCCTAGTTTTACAAAACCTTTGGAGCCAAATAATATTATATTAAAAGAAAGCTCTGGTTTTCTATCATTGACTACGCAGGTCAGAAGCCGTAATGCGGATTCCTTTCTAGGCGATGTGTTCAAAGACGGACCCAAACCAACGGGATTGCGTTACTGTATTAACTCTGCGGCCTTACAATTTATACCGAAAAATGAACTTGAACAAAAAGGATATGGCGATTATGCCGAGTTGTTTAATCAACAGTAACTGCGGTATCATTTGCAGTTACATGGTTAATATAAAAAACCTAAATATAAGGAGATTGTAAAAATGAGAAAAGATTTCGTTTACCACCTATATAATGTTGAACACGATAACTTTCTAAACCTGCTTGCTAAATGTCCAGAGGACAAACGCATGGTCGTCCCTGAAGGTTTTAACACCAGCCTTTATTGGCATTTAGGGCATGTACTTCGGGTTACTGAGTTCCACGTGTTTGACCTTGGTGCACAACCAACGAGCCTTCCGCAAAAGTACCATGATATTTTCTTTTATGGAACGAAAGCTACGGAATGGAAAGAAGAGCAGCTGGCGCAGTTGCCTGCATGGGACGAGATGATCGCTCTCTTGAAAGAACAACGCGAACATCTTTACAATACGTTCAAAGACAGACTGGAAGAGCCTGTACCAGAGAACTTCAAAAAAGCTGAAAATTTTGGAGAGCTGATGCTCACGACTGCGGCGCATTTATCCAATCATAATGGCGTTGTAGCCGCAATGCTGCAAATACTGCAACTAAAATAATAAGTAAAACAAAAACAGCAGTCCAAATTCTATATTTGACTGCTGTTTTTGATAAATAAACAAAAGTAGAAAAGCCACATGAGGAGATTGGAATGAAACAACGATCATGGCTAATCAAATCATTATTGTTCATCGTAGTAGTCGGAGGTTTATTATGGTTCAATCATAAAGTTTTGCATCTCAGTCCTGAAGGCATAAGGACTTGGATATTAACATTCGGAGGGGCTGCGCCAGTACTGTTCATCTTCATTTATGCGGTGCGTCCTTTGATATTGTTTCCCGCGTCCGTTCTTTCATTGACGGGCGGATTGGCTTTCGGTCCGGTGTGGGGAACCGTGTATACGATCATCGGTGCAACGATAGGCGCGGTGTTGTCTTTTTGGTTAGCGCGATTTTTGGGTAATAAATTGGTTTCCACGAGGTCGAAGGAGAAATGGGGCAAGCTTGAAAAGCAACTGCAGCAGAAGGGCTTTATCTACATTTTGCTTCTGCGGTTGATTCCCATATTCCCGTTTGATCTTATCAGTTACGGAGCAGGCGTGGCCAAAGTGAATTTTTCGTCATTTTTATTCGGTACACTTCTGGGAATCATTCCAGGAACGTTTGCTTATAGTTTTCTGGGCTCGAGTTTTCTGCATGAAAAGAAGTCATACATTGTCTTGACTTAAATCGACATCAAGTATGAAAGCCCGACCAATGCTGTGGGCCTTTGTTTCAAAACGGGGCAGCTATGCTGCGCGGCGGCACGGTGGCAATCGAGTCGAACAAAAGAATTATGGAAATTTTAAATGAAGCGATCACCTCCCTCGATCTCCCTGTCGGATAATTCGATGTTACTATGGGTATTGTCGGAGGGAAATGCAGAGAAGTTAAGGGCGCTTGACTACTTATCTACTAGTAAGTTAGAATATGAGTATGGAAAACAGAAAAACACAAATTCTTGACCTGTCGCTGGATCTGATTTGCGAAAAAGGATATGTTGCAAATAGTTATGACGATATATCTAAGCACTTAGGCGTGACAAAGGCAAGCATTCATTACCACTTCGAAAAAAAGGAGGATTTAGCGGTTGCTTTAACGGATAGGATTCATCAGTCTTTGAAAAGTTTAAGATTGTCCTTGAATAAAGATTCAATACCCGTCGAAGAGAAAATTAAAAGATTCATCGCCAAACAATTAGAGCTGGGGGTAATGGCATATGTCCAATCTCTTCGCTTCAAACGGACTATGAATCCCTTCCGGAAGTCGTTCAAGTAAAGGTCCAAGAACTAAGCCAGTTTGAATTGATGAGTTGGATGGAACTTCTAGGAGAAGCGCAGAAAGAAGGACTAGTTAAAAGTTCCGTCGACATTGAATCTTTAGCTTATACCGTCCTGTCAAGTTTTAAAGGTGGCTTGCAGTACAATCGTGTGTTAAAAAAAGACATCTTACCTCAGATCACTGATCAAATAGTTAGATTAATTATAAGCTAAATATTTTCGGGTAAAAATTATCAACTAGTAAGTAAAATTGATTGGATTGCCATTACAGCTTCCGTATTTCTTGATAAATACAGGAAATCATAATGCAATTACATTTAAGCCTCTCCAGATCTTATAAAGCCGGAGCGGCAATTCGAATTGCCGCTCCGGCTATTAATGAAGGCTGTAGAGGATTGCAAGAAACGGAGGCCTTCCGAATAAATCTTATCAACTAATAAGCAGAATTTTCTTTTCGAAAAAACTAAAGGGGAGAAATCAAAACGATGAGTAAAGTATGGTTTATTACAGGGACTTCGACAGGATTCGGAAGACAATTTGTGAAGCAGCTGCTTCAAGCAGGAGACAAAGTGGTCGCTACGGCGCGCAAACTAGAGACAATTCAGGATTTTAAAGAACTGGCACCGGATCGTGTTCACCTCGCTGCTTTGGACGTGACAAACAAGGCGCAAATTCAATCCGCCGTTCAAGAAGCCGTTGACGTTTTCGGGAAAATCGATATTGTCGTGAATAATGCCGGATACGGACTGTTCGGTATGCTGGAGGAGTATACGGATGAACAAATCCAGAAGCAGTTCGACGTCAACGTGTTCGGTGTTCTAGACGTCATCCGAGCGACACTCCCCGTATTTAAGCGTCAAGGATCGGGACATTACGTTAATGTTTCATCTTTCTTCGGAACCTGGTCCATGCCTCCGTATAGCCTGTACGCTGCATCCAAGTTTGCAGTTGAAGGTTTCTCCGAAGCGTTCGCGAAAGAGTTTGCAAGCTTCGGGATCAAGACGACGATCGTGGAGCCTTCCGTGTACGCAACAGAGTTTTTAGGCGAATCGCTGCAACATACCGAGAAGAAGCAAGAATATGCTCCGCTGTATGAAGCATACGAGAAAGGAGTCTCGAACATCGTGATCGGAGACCCGGCAAAAGCGGTAGAATTGATCATTTCTGTTATCAAAAGCGACAATCCTCCACTTCGTCTTCCGGTTGGTACTCAAGCTGCATATACGATTCGCGAAGCTTATACGAAACGGCTTGAGGAGGTCAACGCATGGTGGGATCGTTCGGCTGAAGGATAATGAAATTCCGTCGGTTAGTAATGGAATAATGTTATTACCATCCGGGGTTTCATAAACTATTTAAGCGGCGATCGATTCTCACTATATTCAATAGGGGAATCGGTCGCCGAACTTTTTCTGGCATCGTTCCGATTCGGATATAGGAGAGGCATTTGTTCAACTTTAGTCAGAACAAACATGGAGTTGCATGATAAGGGAGTTATAGATGATGCTGAAAGTAACGGATATCGTATGGAAGAATCCTATTTCGTTAAGATGGCTATTCGGGCTGAAGCTCGTTTTTGATTTAGTCCTGACCGGGATGTTTTATTTTGAAAACTCGATTGCGATCTTTTGGAGACTAAGTTTTGTTGTATTTTCCTTGATGGTTTTTCTTTTCGTTTATCTATTTTACTCCACCATGAAAAAGCATTGGCTATTGCACCTCCTGATCATCGATTTCTTGGTATCCGCTTCTTATGGCTATGTTTATATTGGCGACAAATTCCCCAATCATCTATTTATTGGAATTACAGCTTTTGCCATTTTCATGTTTGTAAAGAATACCCGAGTGCTCATCATCTCTGGGTTATTTTTACTATTACTCTATATGGTTACGATGGGCAGCATTGATGGTATTTGTATCAACGGTTTGATGAAACAAGCTATTTTATTTCCTCTTCGTTCATTGTGTTCGCATGTATTGTGAGCTCTTTGATTAATTTCCATCAAAAGGCACGTTCGGATACAATGCAACTGTATGCACAATTGATGCAATCTCATGAGCGGCTGCAGGAGTATGCACTCCAGACGGAGGAGTGGGCAGCCGCGAGGGAAAGAGTGAGAATTGCACGGGATATTCATGATACGGTTGGTCATAAACTGACGGCATTGTTGGTTCAAATGCAAGTGGCTCGCAAGCTAAGCAGGCTGGATTCTTTACGCAGTGAGCAAGCCTACTTGGAATGTGAGGATTTAATTAGGTCTGCCTTGCAAGAGGTACGTCTTTCCGTAAGGGCTATACGAGACGAGTCTATTACATCTACTACTTTAAATGATAGCCTTACCAGCTTAGCAGAAGAGTTTACCAAATTTGCAAAGGTTCATACTCTTTTTGAAGTTGAAGGTACACCCATTTCCCTCCCGGGCGATCTTCAATTAACGGCTTATCGAATTGTACAGGAATCCCTTACCAATGCTCAGAAGCATGGCCATGCGACCAATGTTGTCATTTTGTTGGCCTATGCCGAAACCGAATTTTCTCTAAGCATACGTAATGATGGAGAGCTGCCTGCCGAACTGAAGCCGGGGTTTGGTTTGATGAATTTGCAAGAAAGGGTGAAGGAGTGGAACGGAGAAGTGCATTTTAGGATGGATCAGAAGACAGGCTTTGCTGTTGAAGTTAAGTTTCCTTATCCTATAACGGAAATGGGGCAAAGAAATTGAAAATCCTGATTGTAGACGATCAGCGGCTCATGAGAGAGCGTCTTGCGACCATCATCGGTTTAGAGCCGGGTATGGAACGATGACGTGGAACTCATTATGAAAGTTCTGGAGAAAGGCGTTCATGGATACTTATTAAAGGACATGCCGTCGGAGGCGATCATCAGTGCGATCCAATGTTTTGCCTGTTTAGAATATTTTTGACGTAAAATGGAAAAATAGTTAAATCAGTGTTTTCTTTGGGGGTCTATTTAGTGAAATGGTTTAGGAAATGGATTCGCATTAAACCTGAGTATCCAAATATACCGGAGGATCATCAAATTGATGAAGAAAACCCCAGGTTAACCTCGAATTTAGAACAAAATGAAATGATTTTAAAAAAAATATTCCAAAACAGCTCTGACATCATATTCCGCAAGATTCAGATAGCTGGGCAAATTCAATGGCTTGTGATATATCTTACTAGTCTGGTTGAAGAAAAGTTGATTGACGAGCATATATTGAAACCATTGATATCTAAATCAAGCAAACAAGATGATTTGATAAATAACGAAGTAAAAGTTCTGGATGACCAAATGATTTCCATCGGAACGACGTTTGTTACTTCCAAAGTAACTGAAATTGTGAGTCATATGTTAAATGGTCATGCTGCCGTTCTTGCGATAGGGGACAGCAATGCGTTGATTGCTAAGGTTAATGGCACGTCGCAACGAAGTCTTGAAGAACCTTCTTCCGAACCGGTTATTCGTGGTCCTAGGGATGGATTTATCGAGAACATTTCAACGAATATTGGTCTAATACGAAATAGAATTAAAACATCTCGACTAAAAATGGAATCCATTACGCTCGGGGAGCTTACTCAAACCCAAGTAGTCATTTCTTATATAGTTGGTATTGTTTCCGAGTCTGTTGTTGAGGAAGTTCGAAAAAGGTTAACTCGGATTCAAATCGACGGGATCCTCGATTCAGGCTATATCGAGGAATTTATTGAGGATTCACCTTTCTCTCCTTTTCCACTAGTGCACAGTACAGAGCGACCAGATGTTGTAGCTGCAGAGCTATTGGAAGGGAAAATAGCCATTCTTGTCGATACCACCCCATTTGTATTAATTGTTCCCATGACATTCTGGAATGGACTCCAGGCAAGCGAGGATTACTATATTCGTTGGCCCATTGCAACTTTTGTGCGGTGGATTCGATTCCTTTTCATCAGTATCGCCATATTTGCTCCTCCCCTATATGTTGCAATTACGACCTTCCACCAGGAAATGGTTCCGACTAATCTCGTGCTGAGTATTGCCTCCTCTAGGGAGCCTGTTCCTTTCCCGGCTGTGTTCGAAGCTTTAATAATGGAAATTATATTTGAGGCATTGCGGGAAGCAGGGATTCGATTACCCAAACAAATCGGGCAAGCGATAAGCATTGTTGGGGCATTGGTCATCGGCCAAGCGGCTGTGCAGGCGGGAATTATATCCGCTCCGGTCGTCATTATCGTTTCGATCACGGGCATTGCAGCGTTTACGATACCGCGATACAGTTTCGCAAATGGAATCCGAGTTCTTCGCTTTCCGATACTATTCTTGGCAGGTACGCTTGGACTTTATGGCATTGTACTGGGTTTTCTGGGCATCTTGATACATGTCACCTCCCTTCGTTCGTTCGGTGTCCCTTATTTCACTCCGGTAGCCCCTATGACCATAACGGATTTGAAAGATGTAATCATCCGGGCACCTATATGGGCTAAAACTCGTCGTCCACAGGCAACAGGATCTAACAATTTGGTCCGTGAACCGGCAGGTCAAAAACCAAGTCCAGAATCTGCGAGGAAAGGGAAAGGAACTTCAAAATGAAACCATTCCTATACATCGGCTTACTATTCACAATATTGACCACAAGCGGTTGTTGGGATCGTACGGAGATTAATGATCTTGCGTTCATTGCGGGTACGGCATTTGACATAACGGATGATGGGGAATATATATTATCACATCAGATTGCGATCCCTTCCTCCGCTCAGGGGGGACCAGGGAGTGGAGGAAGCCAGAAAGAGAAGTTTTTTGTTATATCGGCTGTTGGAAAGAATATTAATGAAGCGTTCTATAGGCTTCAGAAAAAAAGTTCACGCAGGTTGTTTACCGCACATCGCGTCGTTATTTTTATAGGTGAATCGTTATCTAAACACGGGATTCAAGATATTCTCGATGTTTACACCCACGATTCGAAACAACGATTAAAAACCTATATGATGGTTGTAAAGGGGGGAGAAGCGCGGAGACTCTTGCAAGTTAAATACCCCTTTGAACAAGCTCCCAGCGAAGCAATCAAGGAAATGGAAGCATTAGGAAGCGGGTTATCGGTTACATTGCGAGACTTTTTTTTAGCGTCATCAAGTGAAGGGATCAGTCCCGTTTTGGGAGTCATAATGCCTGAGGATTTATCAGAAGGAATGAAAGAAAACAACATATTTAAGCTAGCCGGATCAGCCATTTTTAAGGATTTCAAATTAGTCTGTTTTCTAAACGAGAATGAAACAAATGGATTTCTTTGGGTTACAGATAGAATGAAAGATGGCAGAATCAACGCTAAATTACCGGAAGGTGATGGAACAGTTGGGGTGATTCTGGGAAAAACAAACCGAAAAATTACCACGGAGATAAGTGGTGATAAGATCAAATTCAAGATTCAGCTGCAAGGGGAAGGAACAATCTGGGAAAATAATACCCCTTTGGATATCAGTTTGCCGGAGAATCTTAGACTTGTACAGAAAGCATTGGAGAAATCGGTCGAGAAACAAGTCCTGGATACATTATCCAAATTCCAGAAACGGTACAAAGTAGATAGTGTGGGTTTCGGCCAAGAAATTTACCGTGATAAGCCGAAACAATGGAAAGCGTTGAAAGAACAATGGGATCATAAGTTTCCGGAGGTAGACGTTTCCGTTGCAGTTAAGCTTAATATAATAGGAAGCGGGATGGCAGGTCCTCCTTTACATTTGAAGGAAAAGGAGATCATAAAATGATCGTCCAAATCGTGGGATATGTATGTTTATTGGTTGTATGGTCTTTTGTTAGAATCCGATCCTTGCTGAGTATGCAAAAAAACAAAGAAGCAGCGGTATTCGGCGTTTTAATGGGAGTATCATCCATTACCGGTTCCTTATTAATTGCCCGGGTTGACATACCGAGCATGGTTGTCCCGTTCAAAATTATTTTTGAACCCATCGGAAAAATGCTTTTAATGCACTGAATGGTGCACTTTTCTTTTTATAGTGTCTATCATGAGAAGTGACAACGGTATGAGGGTTTGTGTGATAAAACCCACGCTCGGGTAAATGAAAGCAAGAAAAGCTTGAAGCTCCGCGCCACTTTTGAAAACGCAAGCTGATCCAATGATGGACAAAAGTGTTAGCGGAGCTACGATATCACGATAATTTCGGATCCCGAAAAGCTGACTTACACAAAGACATAATATAAACAACGATACCGATACCTTCACAAAATTCCCCAACACCCACACCGCAACAGCGATAGCCTCCAGACGTTCAAATGAACCTTCAATACCTATATATTGCATGAGACTTAAAAATGAATAGGTCAGTTTACCTGTTAATGTACCGAGGACCATAATCGTAAGTAATACGATGATAAATACTAAAATGGAAAGGCTGAAAAACGCAATCAGCGCGACCTTGCGAGCCTTTTTCGGCTGATTCAAATAAGGAAGGAGCCAGCCCAATATAAACACTTGATTCATGAATGCTCCTCCTGGAATGACAGCTCCTTGCAATACCGGCAGTATTCCCTCTCCTAAAAATGGCTTTAGCCGGACGGGATCTGCTTCCCCAAACGCCAGAATCAAGATCGGAATCAAAGAACCCAAGAGCAATGGTGTAAGAAACTCATTACATCTTCCAATGACCTCAATTCCAGCAAAAACGGCTATACCGCATAGGATCAATAACGATAGACTTTCTACTATGGACGGACTTTTTGGTAATAGAAGCGCTTTAATAAAAAAGGTATGCTGTATGGTCATAACCGAAATAGCATTAAACCAAGCATAAATATAAAAAACCCCCAAACATTTGCCTAACCATTTCCCAATGATTTTTGAACTGTATTGTATAATCGTCAAACCCGGATAACGATTGGCGAGTGTAATCAGCGCCCACAGAGTTAATAAACCTGTTGAAGTAGAAGGAATCACGGATATCCAACCATTCTGTTTTGCAATCATCACCATCCATCCGGGAATGGTTAAGACGATGGTGGAACCGATAAAAGTAAATAGTAATAAGCCTAGCTGATTTCCCGTGATTTTTTCTGTTGTCTGCATCTTCACACTCCCTCTCCTAACCTCACAGAGGTTGTTCCAAGTATTGACTTATCGTTATCCACTTATACGCTTAAAGAGAGATAATACAATGCAAAAGAACATCCCTTTGGTGTATAAATAATTCTTTACCGATCGTTCTCAATATGTTAAGATATTATTGAAAGGAGGAGTCAACAGGAATGGCCAGAACCAAGGAATTTGATGAGGATGCGGTGTTGCTCAAAGCCATGCAGTTATTCTGGGAACAGGGCTATGAGAAGACTTCCATGATGGACCTAGTCTCACAAATGGGGGTTCACAAGAGAAGCATGTATGACTCCTTTGGCGATAAGCATTCCTTGTATATCAAGGCGTTAAAGCGATATAGTGAAATGATAGATAAATCAGTTAAACGCATTATTAATGGATCCATTTCTGCAAAGGAAACTATTAGACTGGTGTTAGAAACGGCAATCAGAAGGGATGATGATGAGCTCCCTAAAGGCTGCCTGATGGTAAATACCGCGGTTGAGTTAGCCCCACATGATTCTGAGTCCAGAGCTTGGGTCAACCAAAGCTTGACCGATTTTGAACAATTGATTCGTGAGCTTATTGAGGCAGGTCAACAATCGGGCGAACTTGACAAAACGCTCAATGCGGAATGGTTATCGTGTTATTTTAATAATGCATTTACTGGGCTGCGGGTTTTGGCGAAGACGACAGATGACAGATAGAAATTAATGCAAATAGTGGAAACAACAATGTCAATTTTAAAGATCAACTAATTTTTTTTATTTATTTGAGAATGATCGTTCTCAAGAAAAAGAAACGGAATAGACGAAAACTATAAATCACAAAGGAGCAATAGATTATGGGAAAACTGTATGGGAAAGTTGCATTAATTACTGGGGGTAGCAGCGGTATTGGCTTGGCAACCGCAAAACTATTTGTGGCAGAAGGCGCAAAGGTCGTTATTACCGGCCGTAATCAAGTCGCGTTAAACGCGGCAGTGGAGGAGCTTGGCACCACCAACGCTCTTGTCGTGCAGGCTGATGCCGCCGATCCAACAAGCGCGGATAAAGCTGTGGCCGCAGCGGTTGAAAAATTTGGCCGTCTAGATGTGGTATTCGCTAATGCAGGTATCAGTGGTAATACGCCATTAGGTGGCACAGAGTTTTCCGTCTTTGAGGAGATACTTAAGATTAACGTTACTGGGACTTTTTTCACTGTTCAAGCCGCTTTGCCTCATCTGAAGGCTGGTGCTTCGGTGATCTTAAACGGCTCGGTGCTTGCAAAGGCAGGAAGCCCGGGATGGTCGGCCTATGCGGCCAGCAAAGGGGCTGTCACCAGTATGGCGAGAGTGCTGGTTTCCGAATTGTCGCCGCGTGGCATTCGCGTGAACACCATCGTGCCGGGAGCGACGCGGACGCCAATTTGGGGTCAACCTGAAGGGTTAGCGCAATTTGAATCCGTACTCACGCGCGCGGTTCCGCTGAACCGTTTGGGTGAACCGGAGGAGATAGCAAATGTCGCCTTGTTCCTGGCCTCGGATGACTCTTCATTTGTCCAGGGTGCTGAAATTAGCGTAGATGGAGGCGCAGGCTCATCCCCGTTTGGCGCTCCAATTTATCGTCAAAAATAAGGTATCACCACAAAAATTTCTTGTTTAACTATTTTTGTTAAACAAGAGGTTTTTTGCGCCTATCGACACCTTCAGCATACTTTCAGTTAACTTTCATGTGCCTATCAGCCAAACTTAAGTAACACTTCAGGTTAGCGCTCTATACTTCTATCTATCAACACTATTCAAATAAATGGGCATATGAAAGGCGGTAATCGCATGAATGAAGATATGAAAAATATGATTAACTTAAATGGATAAAAAGGTTGAAAAGAAGATAGGGAGCAGCAAATTGAGATCTGTATTTGCAACTTTTATGGCTGGCGCGGTCGTTGTCGGTGGGTTGATGTTCACTTCGGATAAGATGAATCTGTTTGGGTATGATGCCCAACCCGTTCAATCAGGCGTCGCTGCAGCTGCAGCTAACTCGGCAGCAGCTGATGTCCAAACTGCATCGATAACCCCTTTAGGGACGAACAGTATCTCATCAATTGCAAAAACTGCGAGTCCAGCCATTGTCAAAATAGAGACCAAAGTAAAACAGCTAAATAATGGATAGAATAGAA
Organism: Paenibacillus sp. V4I3; assembly: GCF_030817215.1. Lineage (GTDB taxonomy): Bacteria > Bacillota > Bacilli > Paenibacillales > NBRC-103111 > Paenibacillus_E. Next base: position 5,157,916 of record NZ_JAUSZA010000001.1, on the reverse strand, counting down.
GAAATATAATTGGGCAAGGTACAGAAAGCGGAGATACCAATGGGGAAGGGGTAGACATCATGAAAGCAGAACAACGGAAGTTGTCCGACATTGAGTTGGAAAATATGATCATTGATTTCATAGATATATCAAGGGCTTTTCAACATTAAGGGAGTAGTTTATTGTCACGTTTCAATGACACGGCTTGACACTTATCTACTAGTAGGTTATATTTCACTTATGGAAAATCGAAAAACACAAATATTAGACCTAGCACTTAAACTTATTCGAGAAAAAGGTTATGTTGCCATAAGTTATGATGATTTGTCCAAACAATTGGGCGTAACCAAAGCAAGCATTCATTATCATTTTGAAAAAAAGGAGGATTTAGGAGTTGCCGTTACCGAGCGGATACAACAAAATTTAGAGAAAATCTTAATATTTATTAATAATTCTACGATGACAGTAGAAGAGAAGCTTATGCATTACATTGCTAGACAAATTGAAATATGCGGGGAAGGGATATGTCCTATATCATCTCTACAATCTGATTTTGTATCCTTACCAGATATTATTAGACAAAAAGTACAGGAGGTAAGTCAGTTTGAATTAAAGGTTTTAATAAGTATTCTTACAGAAGGGTATAATGAAGATATCGTTCAAAAATCAGAAGATGTTGAAGCACTAGCTTATACCATTCTGTCATGTATAAAAGGTGCTCTGCAATATAAACGAACATTGGGAAAGGATGTATTATCTCAAGTTCTGAATCAGATAAACCGTCTTATTAAAAGTTAAAAGGCGGTTTATCTACAACTAATACTTATCTACTAGTAAATAAAATTAAATGAGAGAAGGAAATTACTAAAATGAAAAGAATGCTTTGGGTTGTTCTTATGATGTCCTGCGGAGCTACGTTTATTTCCTCATTATTCCCTTTATATGGGGAGCATTATCGGCTGAGCAGTTTGGAAATCACCATTTTGTTTGCCGTTTATGCCGCTATCCTGCTGCCAACCTTGCTTGTCGTGGGAGCCAGAGGAAGCGCCTGGGGATTGAAAAGGGTGCTTCGCTTCAGTATATGGATTTCCATCGCATCGACGTTGCTCTTTATAGGGAGTTTCAACGTTTGGATGCTCTATGCGGCAAGGATTTTGGAAGGCATCGCCTATGGCGCTTTTACAGGTACTGCCAGCGCTTTTTTATTAAAACAAACCTCTCACGATAAAGTGGGTACGGCAATTAAGTTATCAGGAGTAATAGTAAACATCGGTTTTGGCTTGGGTCCAGCTATTTCAGGTTTAATCGTGCAATATATGCATTTTCAGCCGCTTCATTTGCCGTATTGGTTTCTGCTCGTCATGTTATTGAGTTCCTTGGTAGTTCTGGAAATGTTACCGAAGCACGAAGATTCCCAAGCGCAGAAACCGGCTAAAACTAAGATTTCGCTCGGTGTTCCTGACAATATTCGTTCCCATTTTTGGTCTTTTATCGGACTTCCGATCTTTACCCTTTTCACGTTAGGCGGAATTGTATTTTCTCTTATTCCTTCTTTCGTCAAGAACGTTATTCACACCAACAATCTCTCTATTTCCGGGTTGTTAATATTGGTGCTTCTAGGCGGGGGGGCCTTGATGCAATTCTTCCCTTGGCCGCGTAATCCCGTTACACGGATGCGTATAGGAATCCTGTTTCTTGCCATTGGATCGTGGGTCATTGTTTTTTCTGGTCAGACAGCGAGTTTATTTTTGCTCTGGGCCGGTATATTCATTCAAGCAATTGGCGCCGGATGGACGTTTCAAGTTTCTTTAAGGTTTGCCAGCCAGTTACCGAAGCCGGAAGAACGTCCGCGAGTCATTTCGGCATTTTATTTATGCGCATACTCCGGATTCATTGTTCCCCCTGTTGGTGTCGGAGTGCTGACTCAATTTTTTAGTTTGAACTTCTCGTTGATTCTTCTAAATTTGTTTGCTGCGCTAATGGTTATCTATGTGTTAATTTATTCAGTCAAATTTAATCGTTATTATTCTAAAGGTACATCACAATAATCACCATATGCCATTGTTTTGTAAGGTGATTTTCACGTTTCAAATCTCATAGCCAAGATGGGCTGCGCGACAGAACGCAAGCTGCGGTATTTTCGGTTCGCCATCTCTTATAAATCACGAGGCATTACTTTTGGCATAAGGCATGAAATTCTTCATGATTCAGCGGTCAAAAGTTGTGCCTTTTCTTTTGTAATACATGACTCCCCGCAGATTTGCACTAGTTCTGAGAGCTGATTCTTACGACTGCGGCGCATTGTCCCGGTAATCATCGAAAAAATAAATATTGAAACAAAGGAGACTTACTCAAATGAGCTGGAAAGAAATCACAACGCTTGAAGAGTGGAATGAAATGCTTGCGAAGTCGTCAATACGCGGACAAGTTATTTTAAAATATAGTTCGACATGCCCGGTTAGCGCCAATGCGCTTCATGAATATGAAGAATATTTGAAGAGTACCCCGAATCAAGAGGTAGATTACACGCTTGTCAAAGTTATCGAATCCCGTCCGGTGTCAAACAAGATTGCTGAGGATTTGAATGTCAAACACGAATCCCCGCAAATGATTTACATCAAGGATAAAGCCAAATACTGGGCTACCTCCCACTGGTCGGTTACGAAAGCACATATGACAGCAATACTAGACTAATTGAAAATATTTCTACTGAACAATATCTGCCCGTTCGGAATAGGCCGCCGAGTTGGAATCGATGGGGTGTCTGCAGCAGTAACCAACCTTCCTTGCTCGGGAAGAGGGGTTGACATGCTATCTACTAAAAGGTAGAATACCAACATGAACAATAATAAGAATACAGCAGAGATTATTTTGGATACTGCCCAATCAATTGTGCAGGATGCCGGGTTTAACGGATTCAGCTATGCACACATTGCAGAAAAAGTAGGGATACGCACTGCCAGTATTCATTACCATTTCCCAAACAAGGAGGATTTAGGAGAAGCGCTGATTGCACGCTATCACAGACATTTTATTTCTGCAATTGCTCAAATCGATACCGAGACACAGAACAATTTGGAAAAGCTACGAAAATTCACTTTGCTTTACGGTGGACCTGTTCAAGATTTTTGTACTTGTCTGGGCGTCATGCTTTCAACTGACCTGGCTACTTTATCAGGAAAGACACGAGAAGGGTTAGTTCAGCTTTTCACCGCTAATTTAGAATGGTTGGAAAGAGTCTTGGAACAGGGGCGTCGAGTAGGGCATCTAAACTTTAAAGGTGCCGCGGATGTGCAAGCACATCAATTTCTTGCTTCGCTTCAAGGTGCGCAATTACTAGCGAGAAGTTTTCGGGATTTAAGTAGGTTTAACATGATTGCCGAAGAATTAATATCCGCTTTAACTTAAAAAATAAAGGCGGATATTTTTTTTAATGTAACCTACCTTTTAATAGATAAGTACGAACTGCGAGTTTATGATGTAAATCCAGGCAAGATGAAGGTTATCCAAGAAAGATTTAGAGATCATGTTATTCAATTATTTATGAATCATAATGTGGAAGAAACAAATAACCGTCTTTATTATGTTGTTGAGCATTCCAATATGGAAATGCGTTGAATGGATTGAAGTAAAACGAGTCTCAGAACTGGATGGACCCTTAGTTAACAAACAAGAAAGTATATTTATGAAAAACGTATCTTTGCTAAACCGGTTGCCTTAACAAAGAACTTTATCGGGTGTATGTTCTTGTCAACAACGACATATTCACAAAACCCGTATTTTATACACATGTCCATCAGACGTTTTATCTTTATTGCTAACTTATCACTTCCTCTGTTGTCGGATGACAAAAAGTTGTTCCGATAAATGACAAGAATTTGTTCCGATTCTCTCCTTGCTTCTGCCCAATCTCATGGATCCATCGCTCTAATTTCATATAACCTTCAATTGTATTTGAGAAAGAAAGATGCCTCTTAGTAAGTATGATTCCTCGAAAATTTGTTGCTTGTGCGACATGTGTTTCTTTCGCTATATCGATTCCCACAATGAGGTGAGTCGTGGAAATTCGTTCGATCCGTTGATTTTGACCGTCAGATTGCTTAAACTTCATAATAAGAGCGCCTCCTTGATGGTGTTGGGTTAAACCCTTTGACAAACCCATCATACCGAGGCGCTCCTTTTCTTTCAAAGTCCAATTCTTAGGACTAACAGGAATGTTTACTTGAATGAACAAAAAACTGGCTGGCTTAAAGTTTTGAAAATTGCCCCAGAGCATCTTAATTATCTAGTAGACGTCCATTATCATTCCATTGACCGTACATTTTGTTTTCTCTAGTATTTGTTATGAATTTGTCCAATCTGCTCCTGAACAATTTTGGCTGATTCTTATTGCTTTGTACCGTATCGATCCGAACTCTTGGACGGCTGAATTGGTGATTTCACTTCGTTCCCGCTTGGCTTGGACAACGACTCGTACTCCCTTTCTTGTTACTCGTTTGTCACTAATATCTATAAAAATGAGTACACGCACACTTATTGTGGAAAGCTACAAAAAGGGTGATATCAAAAAAAAATCGACATTACAAACCGATTTATGCGAGCAATTTTACTCGCGATATCCGAAACGGTGCAGCCAAGGAAGCAGCGAGCGTAGTATTTATCGTTGTGAGCTGGGCAAGGGACTCGTTGCTGACGGCAAACGATACAGCCAAACAAATCGTTGACCGAATTGTAAGCGAGGCGGCCGCACGAATTTACTCATAAAAGCAAAGGAGCTATTACCAATTCGTATGTACAAACAACTTTCGATAACACGCAAAACGTCATCTTACTGGCGAGTGACATTTCAAAACCCTCCGATTAACCTTTTGGATCCGGATACGATATTTGAGTTTTCGACGCTTATGGATCAAATCGAGGTGGACCCGGAATTGAAAATTGTTGTATTCGACAGTGCTGATCCTGAATATTTTATCTCGCACTACGATTTGACGCGAGCTGGAGAAAAGCTAATAACGCCGAAAGAGACTGAGCTTCCGGCGTGGTTGGATTTCATAACGCGCCTTGCCAAGGCATCAGTCGTAAGCATTGCTGAAATACGGGGACGAGCCCGGGGTGTGGGGAGCGAGTTTGCGCTTGCTTGCGATATGCGGTTCGCAAGCCTAGAAAAGGCTGTTTTCGGACAGTTTGAAGTGGGCGTAGGCTTCGTGCCTGGAGGTGGCGGCAATGAGATGCTGCCCCGATTGGTGGGCCGGTCCCGCGCCCTTGAAATCGTTCTTAGCGCAGACGATTACGACGCCGCAATGGCTGAGCGCTACGGGTGGATTAACAGATCGATTCCTGACGCCCAATTAACCGAATTCGTGGAAAATTTGGCGCAAAGAATATCCTCATTCAAGAAAGAAACATTAATAGAGGCTAAAACGCTTCTTAGCCGCAGCGGACTTCCGGAAGCTTCCGAATTACTAGAATCCCGCACAGCTTTCATCTCTGGGGTAATGTCCAAATATACGCAAGAAATATTGCCGAAAGTACTTGAGCGGGGCCTTAATCAACGAAGCGATTTCGAACTTCATTTAGGTCAACATCTGGGCAATGTAGATTAATAAACGACGAAAGTGGGTGTTCCGAATGTACATTGAAAATAAGAATTAGACTCGATTGCGATGCTAAGTCAGGGATTGACGGCAAATACGAAGAAGAGGATGAGAGATGTGAATCCAGTCATTGCCTGGATGTTTCTAAAGGAGAAAAGCAGCCGAATGAAATCCGTTTAAAGAAGCCACGAGGACCAGCCACTTTGTTGAACTTTGGATATGTAAAGGAAAATGATCCACGAATTATCCCGTGGATCATTTATTATTACCAAGGTTCTCTGTTAGAGCCTCGCGAACGTGATGTACGCACCTTTTCACTTACTATAAACAACGATTATGTTTGTGCCGCCGAACAAGAAAAAAAACCCGCAGCATGAAGCATGCCGCAGGTCTCTAACTCGTATTACTTTAGATTGTTCCATGCCGAAGCTCAACTTAGGAACTGACATCCGTATCAATGATTTCATCCAGTTCTGAACTATGTTCGTTTGCGGCTGCAATAATTTCTTGATCGACCTTATTACTTCCTTGAATTTGCTCCGCGGCTTGGGCTTGATTGTTCAGTTGCTTAACAATTGTCCTGTGCCATGAGCTCCTTGATGTCCTCTACTGGATGTCATTGTATTTATCCTCCAAATTCGAAAGTTGATCTCCCTACTATATTACGATGCTATTTTCCACCATTATTCCACATAGAGCCTCATTGGTTCGTTTTCGCCTCATGCAATTGTGTAATCAACACCAACAGATTCAGCTACTGTTAATTGAAGGGTTCGCTGAAATTTTTAAGCATCACCTGGTTGATCGTGTGTATTATTTTGTGCAGACTGGTCAGGCGATTTTCGAGTTCGAGATTGCAGTTCCTTATCTAGGGTTCGCTGAGATTTGGTTATCTTAGTTTTAGTTTTATCGGACATTGAGATTACCTCCTTTCTATCTTGATGAAATAAGCTAAAAAATTAAGCCTGTTAACTTTAGCACACCCCTTTGAGTAATTTGAAACATATATATTGTACTCAATTAAGAAGTAATATAAGCAGACACATTGTGCCAATCACTTAGTTGGTCGGCGAAATTAAACAATAATTTCTTACTGGGAACTAAAGCTTTTCAAATGAGATTATTCTTACATAATCCTCCCTTAATCTCCACAAAATAAAGCACATTGAGAAAAGGAGTGATTTTATCCCATGGCAAATAACAGCACTTTACTCGTACCACAGGCTAAAGCGGCAATTAACCAACTAAAGTATGAAGTAGCTCAAGAATTGGGCATCCCTCTTCAGTCAAATGGCTACAATGGAAATCTCCTTACAAGGGATGCAGGCTCTATCGGAGGAACAATTACAAAGCGTCTTGTACAAATTGCTGAGCAGCAGTTAAATGGATTTAAACGCTAAATCAATAATGTAAGCCTAGTAAAAAAGACTACGATCACCTTTCGTTCAAACTGGCAAACCTTACATTGCTATCATTGAACAAACGTTCCCAGTTAGTGTAACGAATCATTGATTCATTCTTCGAAAGCTTACAGGTTCTTTCGCTTAACGTATCGCACGACCCAGAAAATTGCTGCATAAACCGTGAAAGTAATCACAGCCAATACGGGATACACGTATGGATCAATATGTATCACGACGAAGTAAGAATCGTGATATTGAAAATCTTCTGGATGCCCCTGCACGTTACCGAGATTAGTAATAGCTACAATTGCGAAAAACACGATCATCGGTACAGACAAGGATAAAAGTATCCCGGCAACCACGCTTTTCCTGCTCATTCAAATCTTGTCCTTTCCTCTAAAAACCTGCAGACTTACTTTGTGTAGATTGAGCTATCGTTCCACGTTAGTTGAATACAATTAATCTAATCTTTATATTCCTGCATAACCCTGTTAGAAATGAATCGAAGTTTATCGCTTTACGTTAAACTTCCCAATTCAAACAACACAAAAAAGCCTATGCGAATTACTCGTCTAGGCTTAATTCTATCTAGCTAAAGATGGTGCATTGTTATCTCACTTCTGACTAGAAATCTTGCATTAATCCCCGTCTGTCCAATTCCCTTCGATATATAGTAAGTACCATATTGATTATTATGGAGTCCTTTATATATTCCCCTCCTAGGTAAGTCTCCTGCATTTTTGATACTAAAAAAAAATGGGATATTAAATTGTTTACCATGAAGATGCCCAGCCATTAAAAAGTCATAGTGTTTATTTAAATGTAAGACTACGTTAGGATCGTGGGTAATAACGACTTTAGTTCTATTATGATCAACAGCGTGGAACGATGCTTCAATGTTGCTCATACCTGAATCAAAATCATCAATTCCAATTAACTCAAATTGATCTAAATGTACCGATTCATTCCTTAATAAATGCAAACCATATTTTCTAAGTAGATTGATTAAATCCTTAACATTTTTTTGCTGATAATCATGGTTTCCGAGAACACAATAAATTGGCACGTTACAAATAGTCAATGCTCTTAGATACTTTTCTAGTTTGGAGAGACTTTTACTACGTTTAGTAAAATCACCTGTAATAATAATATAATTTGGATTCTCGCGATGAATAATAGTTGTAATTTTCGATGGACTTATTCTTAATCGTTCTACATGCAAATCACTAATCTGTAGGATTTTCAAATTTAAATTCAGAGGATGTTTAATCTGCTCAATTTTTAACCATTGTGTAGGTAAAATTAAACTTATATAAAATAAGAGTATTAGAATCACTATGGAAATATAAATCACTTCAGCATCCTCCTGTTATAAGATTCATTTCGTGGAAGTAACATTAATTCTAGATTATTTTGGATTAATAGATCTGGAGTTAGGTAATTTCAATTCCTTATCGTTTCGGCCATTTAGCTCAATATAAACAGGCTGCTCCCACGGTGGCCTGCCTGTTATCGTTTATTTAGCTCTCATTGCCCGTTCGCTGAACGAATAAGGCTGCCCATCGATGGCAGCCTTATGTCTTACATTCTACGCTTTTTTACAACTATGACAGCAGTAACGTTAATTAATAATATAACACCTAAACATATAGCGTAAATAATGATTTGCATAACTTGACCCAATCCATCTGTTTCAGTTACCCACCACCAAACTGTACCTAAAAGCAAACAAAAAATATTAATAACTGTTGCGATTGAGATTATTGTGGCAAGTTTATGATTCTTATTTAACTTGACACTATAGAACAGTGACAACAATAAAGAAATCACTACAGGAAAGACAAGCTTAACCATTTGTTTATAACTCCCTTTAAAGTATCCAACACAAATTTACTTTCAATCAAATTATAGGATGTTATAGCTTAATTAAATAGTGCTATCTTTATCTAGTACCTGATTTAATACCGATACTGCTCGTTAGCCGATCTAAAGTGATCGACTGCTTTTATTTTACTATGTTGAACTCTCGTTATCCGTTACTTCAATACTGAATTCAATTTATATCCCCTGTATAAATGCTTTCGATAATATTACCTTCTGCAATTTCCCTGATGTACGGGATTAAAGCTTTAGGAAAAAATCTATATTCCTCAAGACTTGATATTGGAATCCACTCAATACCAAGATGGTCCTCATCTGGAGCTGTACCGTGACCTACATTTTGTTCATCCAATATGTCACACAAAAAAATATGGTCTACAACATGAGTATTCGGATCTACCAAGCTGTTTCCATGATGATTTCTGCCTATATATTCTCTTACAAAAGCAAACTGTTTCACTTCTATTCGGCAGCCAACTTCCTCAAGAAATTCCCGTTTAAGTGATTCAATCAAGTTTTCACCATGCTCTTGACCTCCGCCTGGTAACGTAAAATCAGCACCAAATACTTGATCATACTTTTTTATTGTCAGCAGTTTATTTTTACTTACAACGATTCCTTTTACTCCACTCCGTACCTTCAATTACAATCACCCCTTTCATTCGTATCGAGAAAAAGCAGCCGATTTTTATCCTAGTTAATTTCTTCGAATTATTTCCATTATCCTGCCCGTCCCTCGGTTTTAAGGGTTTTTCTCTCATATACTCACTCATTCGCAGGATTTCGTCGGTTACAGGCCAGTCTACTGCTTATCGGCAATCGGACAATGTTCTTGTCACGAATCGGGAATCGGCTCAAGTTCTTGTCATCGCGAAAAGACAAGAACTTGATCCGATAACTAAAAAAGCCCGCGGTTTACGCGGACTTCATTCGGACAAAGTTCTTGACAACCGACACCTCTTTTGTCTAATGACACAAAACCGCGAGTAGCTGTCTAATCACTTCATTTTTGTTTTCTGAAAAGTAATGACTCCACACACCATATCTGTAATTAAATGCCTTTGATTTGTTGGTAGAGTTGGAGCGAATGATGAAATACTTGGATTCCCCTCAAGTAAACTGTAACTTTTAATGCATGTTGTTCTTAATATTTTTGCAATTGCTAGTGGATATTTGCAAACTTTTCTCTTCATCTGGGACCCAAGAATCCTCTTCACCATTCCACAAATTATACAATGCTTGGTAAGGGTCACCAAATTTTTGAACAACAATTTGATCATCAACAGTATTTTCTTCATTAAAAATACGTTCTAAAATTAAATATTGCGTTTGACTTGTATCCTGAGTTTCATCCATAAAAACAAATGAAAATCGATTTCTGATGGCTTTAGTAATCTCTGATTTGAAGTATCTTGTGTACCAATCACAAAGGATTAATGAATCACGATGACATAGAATGCCCTGCTTCAAAACATCTTTGAATGTGTTTAGAAGTATACCTTTATATTGCTCAGACCTATCTTCTAATCCAACTAATCGGAATGACATATCATCATTAATATAAAGTTGGGAATTTGTTATCGCGGTTCTTGCCAATGGGCTTGTCCACCATGCTGGCTTATTACGATTGAAAACTTTACTACAATATTGAAAGAATTCATCATCCTCAAGGAATACTAAATTTTTATTATTATTCATTAAGTAGTCGTACGCTCTTATGGAAAAAAATGAATTGAAAAAATCATGGATAGTGCCAATAAAATGTGGGTGAGTAATATTGTTAATACCTACTAATTTTAACTTATCTAGAATCTCACTAACCCCAACATTTGTATGCGTAATAACACATATGCCCTTAGCTTGCTTGTCATTATCCAATTGCTTTAAAAGTAGCGCTATTTTCGTTATTAATGCAGCTGTCTTGCCACTTCCAGGGCAGGCTACTACGTCAAAAGAATGATGCGACATTATTGCGCTTATCTGTTCCTCACTAAAATTACTATTTGGTGGTAAAAGTAACCTCCCGATATTTTTTATTTCATCAACAGTATATCCACTCAAATCTCTGATCCCCCTGTCACATGGTATATAGCATCTCTTAAGTAAGTTAAATAGGGATCCGAAATCAAGATTTCTTTAACTTCTTCCTGTTTCTGTTTTAGAATTAATGCTAGGGACTGCGCAACTGAAGCTTTAGAGATATTTTTATCTAACAATGGCTTGTAGAGTTCAAATGCTCTTTCTTAATCAGGTAAACTCTGCAACTTCTTATATAATTGCTCATACTTTTTGGTGTTTTCAATACTGGTTGGTTTTTTATACCGCAGATTATGTGTTGCTACTAACAAATGGCTCCAAATTGAGCTTAAAGCTATTTGGTACTCTAGTGTCCAATGAGGAGCAACAAAAACCTGAATTTTAGATCTATCTTCTTCTAATTTAGCAATTATATTCTCACGCTTTTTTTCCCTCATTGAGTTTAATAGAGGTACTGATAACTCATTTTCTAAAATACTACATATTACTTCATAACTCTCAGCTTTTAATTCAGTATTTAATAGCGAAAAACTTTCTCGAACTTCTTTTTTGGTAAGGAACACATGTCCTGTAAATACTGCTAAATCATCATCTTCGATTTCCAAAATCTTGGCTATTGATGCTATTTGATCTTGCGATTCGAGAGAATATATCTTTCCACTTAGGCCTTTATTTTCATAATAGCTTAATGGCCTCACATCTACATCAGTAATAATGGAAACTGGGATTTTTAATTCAGGATATTTAGTTAACCATTCTTCTGACCTACAAAATATTTTTGAATAACGTTGAAATGCAGTGTTTCCTATATTAACGATGCTGACCCCAAAACGATGCAACGGTCTATCTAATATTTCAGCTACTGTTGGAAGAAGTAAATTTTCTGCATCCCCTTCAACGAAAATGACACCTTTTGCGAAGAACAAGTTAGCCTTTGTAGAATCCAAAAAGCGTTCAAGAAAAAGATAATCATCTTTATGTAATTGAGTATGTTGCTCACCCATAGGATATGCTACGCTACTGTTTAGTACTATAATATTCTCAAGCTTAGTTGAAGCTGCTAAGGTCGTACTATGGGTAGTTAGAATAAACTGGCCTTTTAATCGCTTTTCTTGATCTTCAGATTGAAGGAATTTAATCAAACGCAATTGTGCTTGAGGGTGTAAATGCGCTTCAATCTCTTCTATTAAAGTAATATTTGCACCATGACTTATATCAGAATTTAGTAATAGTAACTCTGTTGCAATAAACAGCAGATTTAAACTTCCGAGTCCCGCAGGTAGATCGCTTAATAGCAAGCTTAATTTCCTTAGAATCTCATTCAATTTGACCTGAACGATTTTAAAATCTGGATCGTATATCTTTTCGTTATTAATAGGTTGATGAAAAAAGTTTTGAAGATAATTTTCTAGTTCAAACTTAATTGTCTTTCCTTCCTCATATGGTTTATCAAAAAAATTTTCTACTTTCTTATTCGCATCATTGAAGATAACTTCTAGTTCATGCTGGACGTTCGGATCCTGTTTCTGAAAAGCCTGATGGTTTTTGAGTACTTGGGCAAGTCTAGAACGAACTCCAGGCTTCAACTCATTTTCTGCGTCACGAAGAGGCTTAAGATAAGTTGCTCTTATTAACTCACGAGCTACACCCTCCAGACGAGTAGCGCTATTCGGAGGACCTGCCTGATATACTCTTTCTATTCTTTCACCTGAAAATACATCACTTAACTTTTTAGCGATAAACCTAACTTGCAGTTCATATTTTTTATTTTTGTCAAATGAAAGCCATTCCAAGAATAAACCAGCTTCTTGTTCGCTTAATGCTGTAAAGATACATTCTATTACAATTTCCTGTGATGTACTTCCTCCTGATGAAACATAAAAATCATCTTCACTAATCCTATAATTATCTTCACTTGATGTTCCTAAAGTTATTTTTATTGCATCTATGATTGCCGTTTTTCCAGCATCATTCTCCCCAATGATTAAATTAAAGTTCTTATGAAATTCTACGATAAGACCTGGGAGGTTACCTGCATCTCCTGAATTACCATATTTTCTAAAATTCCATATTTTCAATTCTTTTAGATACATATTAAAGCTCCGTTCACGAGTTATTTATCAATCCAATCACATTCATAATATTACAGGTTTATCCAAATGTCGATAAAATTAGGATGCGGTTTTTACAAATGATAGCAAACGATGTAAATACTACATGATGTGCCACACGGCAGCCTTTCACTGTTTAACCATCGTTCCCAGTCGTATCGGTAAGTCCAGATTTCAAATTAAGCTTTACCGACCTCCCATATTAATACCATCCGTAGGAATGGGATAAAGTTCTTGTCATTTGACTTTGACAAGAACTTTATCCCACAAAACAAAAAACCGCGATTTTCGCGGCCTTTAATGAGATAATGTTTTTGTCACCCGACAGGTGCCTCCCCCATTCCCTTAGTATAATTCAACGTAATTTAAAATTAAAAAGGACTTTGTCAGTTTGGAGTTTTCAGTTTTCCAACACGAACAAGAACATGCCATTTGTCAGCGAGTTTACACAGAATTCTTATTGAAATTTCTGCCTTTTCTTTTCGCACTTGTTCATTCGATAAATCTTCTGTAGCTGTTGATGAATGATGAGCATAAGGATTTCTTACTTTTCTATAGATGTTAATTATCTCTTTTGCTTCATCTTTAGTTAAAAAATCTTTTTTCTTAGCTATATTTATCTTCTCAGCAAATGTAGCACTATAATTAGTGTCCTTTTTCTTTTTTTCTTTCTCATATTCTAGAATTTCTTCTACTAAGCATGCACTTATACTCTGTTCGATAAATGCGTGAGCTAATAGAACGGAAGCGATATACAAGCCTTTTACGTAAGACTTTGTACATTCATCAAACATATCTTTGCTCACATCAAATTGATTGACCCAGCCCATAATAGAATTTTTGTCTATTTGCTCCTCAATAAATTTTTTCCTTATTTTTTTTTCTATTTTCTTAGTGTTTTCCATTTTGTTTTCAGTCATATTAGAAACGCACTCCTTAACTCCAATAACGGCAAACTTATCGATTGTCCCTTTAACTAATTTGCTTGATAATCTCTTTTAACGACAGTCCTGTAATGTCATATTGTCATTCTGCTGATTACTACTATGTCTCAGAGATAGATGGATATTTTTCCATGAGATAATAATCTACTTTAAATCTCAGCTACGTAAAGCTGCTGATTAGATTCTTACTTATTATGCAAATTCTATATCACAAGGCCATATTAGCTGAAGTTGCGGAACTTTATCCCCCGATTTTTTTTCATAAACATAAGGAATAGCTTTAAGATTTACTACACTACCTGGCTTGAATTTTTCATTAAAATTGGTATATTCAAGACCAGATTTCAGATTAACATATACCCCTATCGAGTTTGATCCTGACGTGATATTGAAAATAAAATCCCCAGGAAAAGTTATACTGCTAGTTATAGTTACTGCAGAAAATCTAGTCCATCGTCCGATATAGTCCGATGATTGACTGATTGTTATTTCTTCAAAATATTTATGTACAAAAAATGAATCAAGCATTCCTTCATTATCAAAGTAATCAAACATACATGAATGACAGAATCGTTTATACAAGGAAGAGAATTCAGGAAAATGTGTCTCCAGAATATTATCATCTTCTTTAAGAAAATCCCTAGATTCAAAGTCACAAGGAACGCGGTTATAAGTACATGATAATTCTTTCTCTTTATCAACACGTTTTCCGCAACCTTCACAATAAAGTATTGGAGGAATATAACCTTTAATTTTACAGCTCACGGATGAAATATGCTTTTCTTCATCATTGATATAGAAGTAAGGAAACTTTGAATTAGGTGTCTCTACTTTATGGGCATATATTTCCTTTTCAAAGCTAATATTATAGTGTTGAAACGGGTCAGTGTACTCTTCGCCGCATCTACATGTTTTAGGGTTAATAGCAGATTTAGCAAGCGCTTTTCCTAAAATAAACATTTTTTTAAACTCACTTGCAAATGACTCTATAATCGACTCATCGCGTATTCTCATCATATTTTCCCAATTTGATCTACTTGCATTTTCAGACAGATTGAGGGTTCCAGTCCACAAAATATCATCGATGATAAGAAACTTATGGTGCATATAACTTTGAAAGTACTTCGACCCTAATATTACAACAGTAGGGTCGTGATGAAATTTGTAACCGTCGTCGTTCAAGATAATGCGTTTATTAACATTGCAACTTTCTACTAACCCGTTGATCTCCGCCTCAGTAAGAAAATATTGAGAGATAAATAATCTCTTTTTTGCATATTTTACATCCAGTTTTATTCTTTCCAGGGTCTCAGAATTACTCCCTGGCCTGGTGAAAAACACTTCTACACTCATATGTGCCCCCAAATAATAGAAATATAATCTACTTTCTATGTATTATACATTGTAAAAGGTGGTAATCCAAAAGAATTTTCCTCATTTGTGAAGGTTCACCGTGGGCACGTTTTAGCACAAAATATCGGCCTCATACAATTTCCACAATTGACTTATATTCATAATAAAACCTCCCATTAGTCCTATTAAATCTAGGGTTTCTTCTAATGGGAGGTTTTAATGTGTTTATATTGAACTAGCGTTCCTTCGTTAGTTGAATAATGTTTGGATTTATTTTTCATAAAAAGACATGTATGATTTATCGCCTTTGTAATATGAAAGCCTATCCTGTAACGTACCAGCATGGAATTCAAATTTATGCCCATCAGGGTCAGTAAAATAAATTGACCTGTTATCCCTCTCATCACGTTTACGACCAGGGAGAATATTTACGCCTAAATCTTCAAGTTTTTTTACCACGGCATCAAAATCTTCGCTTTGCACGGTAAAAGCTATATGTGTATAAGAATACTGGATTTCATTACGTGGAATGTCACACTCCACATTTAGTGCTAGCCATAATCCATTCAAATCAAAATAAGCCAAATTTCTACCTTTAACTAATAACCTTGCATCAAATACATCCTTGTAGAACTTAATTGATTTATCTAAATCAGTAACAGAAAAAAGCAAATGTTAATGTTTCCGATTTTCAACGTTGGTCACCTCCTCCGCCTCTTCACATTCGTTGAAGTTATTGAATTATCCCGCTAGGTTAATAACAAAAAGAGACCCACAGCAACGGGCTGCGAGTCTAAGTTTATATTTTAAAAGGGGGTCGGTTTTTATTATAACCTTTATTGATTAATACCAGATGAAAATAAGATTTCAATCGTGTAACAATTACTTAACTCTTGTTCTTTCGTTAGTTCTATGGCTTGGCTTTATACTATTTCACTTACTTGAATCCGGCCATTCATCTCCTTTTCTTCTGCAAACCCAATCAAAATACATTTCGGAGCCAAATGGTTATGTTGCCATCTTTACTCCATTCTTTGTAATTTCAAAGTCTTCAAGGTTAATCTGATCGGTTAAATAAACAAGGACATCATGGATTCCACCATCGCGAGCAGATTGAGCAATTATTGCAAATGCCTCTTTTTGCTCAGTAGTTAGCTCGCCTAAGACTTTGTTGACCTTTTCATTCTCAACCGTTTTAGGCCAACCATCTCCCATTATCCAGCGAGGGAGCACACCTGGGCGTAGACTAAATCATCAATGAATGTTTTATAAAGTTCTAGTGCTTCCTTGTCCATTCGCTTAACCCCCGAGTTTATGTAGTATCGATTCTTTGAACTTCTGTAGCACTTATATTCAGCTATCGTCTCGTTAGCTTAGGGCGCTTAAATCGCATGCACATAAAAGACGAACATCGGAAAGCTGTATGAGGGAAAACCTCACGTACGTTTTGATGAGGAGGGTTGAAATTTCTAAGCCCTTTACTCTAGATTATGAAGGGTCATTGGACAGTTTATTTCCTAACGCGCTAGTAAATTAATTGGTATTCCTTAATACCTTTTTGGGATGCATAGCTTTCTGCTTCAGAAATTGACTGGAAGCTCTTTGTAACAGTACCACTAAATGTCTCAAACTTTTCATCATAAACTAATTTACAAGAAACGTTATCCCAAACTCCCATTGTATCTGTTAAGACTCGGACATTCTTGTATTGTCTTGCAAAAGTGACAGCTTCATCTTTCGTTTTATACGTCCCTAACAATTTGTCACCTTGCCAAACAGCAAACTCATTAGTCCACACATCATTGTCCCCTGGATTATCATTTATGCTTGGCTTAGATGTAGATGTTAGTTTCGGGTTAGATGTTGGTTTTGATGTTTGAAACGGTGTTGATGTTGGTGTTGGTACCGGCTTAACTGCCTGGGTTGGTGGTATACTGATCACATCGGGTGCCGCTGATAGATTAACTTTATTCGTGAATTGATATGTTTGTGATTCATCTTTCGCTGAAGAGATATTGAACATAACGCCCATTTCTGGTGAATAAGAGGTAGTGTATGTGAAACCATTTCGTTTGAACTGGCTGTTTAATTTATTGAAGTCAGGAGAATTAGCGAACATTTCACTAATACCTGTTTTACCAATTATCGGGTTAAACTCGTCTATTGATAACCCAGGCTCTACTATTTCAATCATCATTCCAGCTGCTCTTATAAAATTCATTCGAGAATCGACACCATTATCTTTAAATATAAGTGTCACATCTCTCATGGATCCATCCGATTTATTTACAATACTAAATATGCCAAGTGAGTCATTGTATATGTATTTAGCAAAATCTTGGTTAGTATCACTGACCACATCAAAGTTTTTTATTATCAAATGTTTATAACGATTTTCTGTCAATTCATTAAATCTCTTTAGGAATTCTGATGGTCTTTTTCCTATTGTATATTGCACTTCACTCCTGCTACCCACCTTTATATCATTAGAATTTTCTTTAGGCGTGGTAACAACTACACTTGATTCAGTGCTCTTAGGTTCAAAATTTTCTTTATTCAGCGCAATAAATGAGATGACCCCAAACATGGAGATGGATACAAAGGAAAAAAGCATGCCAGACTTAAATGTTCCATCTTTCCTTATTGCCCCAAAAGCGGTGTAAATTACAGAAATTGCAGAACATAATACACTTCCAGATATAGCTAAAATCAATAACGTTATCATATGGTCGTTTCCCCTATCCTTATGTCTGAATATATGTAAATCAGTAAATCAGTTCTTCTACCATTCTTTTTTAATCTCGCCCACATTTTCAGCTCATTAGAGTCGGGCAGCTATAAGGATATGATACTTAACCTCTTCTACCATGCGCCTGCGCAGATAAATTAAATATCAAGCTAGACTGACATTCGGCAGATAAAGAAAACTTTATAAGAAAAGGATATTCGCGTATGAGAAGCGATTTCCAAGGAAATATCACCAAAAGCTTGGATCGTTTATGTGAACAAATATATTGATATCACTTTTATTTCATCCGAATAAATCGTGCAGCCGTACTGGTTTCATGGTTGAAAGGCCCTACCGATGGGGATATTACTGTGTTACTCGGCGTTATTATTCCAATTTATGATACCAAAACCGTTGTAATCTTAAACTGCCAATGTAAACAATATACTACAAACGGGCGAATTTTTCCGATTAATCATCGAATTTTTTGATGCAATAATTTTCAAATACTCAACCCCTTCAATAACTATTATTCAAGTATTTAGTATTCGATGGAAAATCATTTGTAATCCTTGTTAAGCTATGCTGCCCGTTACTTCAACGAGCAATGGAGCAGCTGCCGCGGCGGCAAACTGCTCCTGGATGATTCTGAACTAACGTTCGTCGATAGCTTAATGGATGACCGAGTTACGTTAACAATTATTCTTTAATATTATATATTATTTAATTTATATTTCGTTTTCTCTACTAGCCTTATCTTGTATTTTTCTTTTAGATATCTTCCTATTGATTTACCATCTCTGTTTAAACAATGCGCATATGATTTAATTTCATTTCCATCCCGTAATAAAAAAATATATTCATCTTCAGCCGGTCCTTTCCCTAAACGGAAAGTAACCGTTCCGATTTTTTCTATCTTGACCGATGTAATTTGTTTTATTTTATCAACATTGATTTCACTGCTCTTGCAGAAAAAAATATATTTCGTTAGCAGTCCACCATGTAGTTTCCAGTAATACCCCTTCATGTAAAGCATGCTAATAATAAAGAACACCACGAAGAGGATTAATATGGGTTTGTTAATTCCAATCATAAAATGAACAATTACTAAAAAAAATAGAAAAATCAACGGGTAAATTATTAGAGCCTTCTTGAAATTAAATTCTAACTTGGAATCCCCCGACCTCATTAGGCAACCCCCTTTCAGATACTTTATCCATATGTTACCACACCAATTCACTGAAGATAACTGCATGTTATTCAACGAATCCAGGGAGCATCTGCCGCGAGGCGATCTGCTCCCTGAGTTATTACGATATAGTTCCTCGTTAGCGCAATCGTAGTAGCAGAGGAGTACGCACCACGACTGTGGAGATGCTGGCCGCACGCACCTAGGATGTAACGATGCGCATTCTTTGCGATTCTTTCAGCCTTCTCCACCAAATCCAAGTGCTATGACTTGTGGTGTGCTGCATGCCACTGAAAGTACACAATGGCACTGCCACGATAATAAGCGCAAGCGCGACCTTTAACGCCTGTAATCAACTCTTCAACTGAGCTTGTGGATGGTTGTGTACGTAGACTTATCACATTCCCATCCTCCACCCCAATCCAACCGAGTTCAAAAAGTGCGTCACAGCCAGCTTTGCACATGGGCACTACGATGTTATCGTCAAGCCGCTCCGATTCGCTTGCAAGGCTTCGCTTTTTGATGTGAGCGGTGATCATCATCTCAGGGGGAAAGGATCGAGCGCAGATCGCGCAGGCGACGCTCTCCTTTCCCCTAAA
This sequence comes from Paenibacillus sp. V4I3, assembly GCF_030817215.1. Taxonomy (GTDB): domain Bacteria; phylum Bacillota; class Bacilli; order Paenibacillales; family NBRC-103111; genus Paenibacillus_E. The sequence goes on along the minus strand of NZ_JAUSZA010000001.1, from coordinate 5,138,095 downwards.
CAGGAGATCTCGGAGTTGCTGTTGCTCTGCTCGAGTAGTCCGTTTAGAAAACGTTACCCGATCGGTGGGACCATCGAACGTTACCGTTTTCCCGTGTTCGTCTTCTTCAATGGTCACTTTTGGGGGAGGATTTCCCTCTTTATTATAGAGCTCTTCCGCCCATTTCCCCCGATGGGTAAACGTCCAACCGATAGCGTCGCGCATCACTTCTTGCAAGCCGCGCACGTTTGCTATCCATCCATTCCCTGCATCGTACCTATCGACTTGATATTCAATCTCACCATACTTATATGCATATGTAATAGCAACTTTAATGGATCCCTTTGGCCCGTGAATGCGAAAGTATTTATTACGCGATCTGCCGCTGCCTTCGAATAGCTCTTCTACTACCATGAAACAACCTCCAAATCAATATATGGTCAGTATATCATGACAGATAAGGAGCGCGTCACCTAGCAATGAAAATTTGCGTATAACTGCCCTTTAGTTGAGAAAGGGCTACCTCGCGGCAGCACTTACTAACAAACTATAGTTATCCGTTCACGGAACATTAAAGCCATCTCTATTCAGTTCCAGAATTTGTAAATAAACCGATAACTTCTATAATACCTACTCTTTCACAAAACTTAAGAAAACTGTCCATCAAACGGCTACCTACACTGCCCGTTCAGAAAAGGCAGCAGATCCGAATGGGTCCGCTGCCTTCATATGTTGGTATTGTACTCTCGTTTTCGTTAGTTCAATGACAATCCCATTCCGAGTAATGGTGATTATTAGGCCCTGTTAGAGCCTCGCGAACGTGATGTAATCGACTTGGACTGGCTCTGCCGATTCGATCCGAAGTGCCCGGTTGATCTGTCCCCGGTGATATTGCCCATGTAAGAGGACCTGCAACAGGATGACCCGGACGGACGTTCGGAACGGAACCCCGCTCTGGTTCGCATAGTCGATCATCTCGTCCAACTCGGATTCCTCGAGCCCTTCGATATAGACGCGATATTGCTCGGCGTTTTCTTCGAACATCGTCCGGATCGCCGTCAGGTCTTCCGCTTCCTCCCACAACGAATATTGCGCGCTGCCCTTGCCCTGCAATCGGGACAGCCAGACTCGTTCCGCGACCGCGACGTGCCGAACCAGCTTCAGAAGGTCCTTGTTTTTCGTCTCACTCTCCTCGAGCGTGTCCAAGATGCGTCCGTCCGCCCAGTACAGATGGTCCATCATGCACTTGATCGTCTTCATTTCGGTTTCCCCTCTTCGTCTCATCGATTACTTGAACCTACTGTTCCCGTTAGTTCAATAACATATGGTTTAGCATTTTGAGTATATTTCATTAAATAAGAGATACAAGTTTTTCCCCACGTTTTAAATACTTAGTTAGATGTTCTTTTAGGAGTATATCTTCATTATTCTTTATTAAATTTATTGTTTGAGCAGTATAATTCCAATTTAAACAACCTGATAACCATAGCAATGAAGGGAGTCTGCTAAAATCACTTTGATTAAGAATTTCTTTTGCCTCATAACCGCGTAAGACAGCCTTTCCAAGAGCAGGAGACATTTCATGGGAGCCTATTCCATGAGGTCGTGAATACCATTTTATTAGCCATGCTAAGCCCTCTACTCTATCCGTGTAAGTGATTGACTCAAAATCAACGATTCCAATGATTTCACCGTTACTATCCCACAGTATATTTAGATTGTTTAAGTCACTTTGAACTATGAACTCCAATGATTCAGATTTGGCTTTTTCTATATTATATTCTACAAGAGATATGTAGTTTTGTAACAATTCGTCTGTTCTTGCCGTAAACTTGATTGAGCCTAATTCTCTACGAATCATTTCAAGAAATTGTTCTGAACCATAAACATGGGATTCTTTTGTAAAGACCTCACTTTCAAATTTTACTGATATGTCGTGAATCTTTCGTGCCAGTTTACTAAATTTTTCTGATACGGACTCAGTACAATGAGTAATATGTTCACCTTCAATCCACTCAAACAATACGAATCTCCATTCCTTTTCCCCATCATTAACCAAAGTAAATGGTTCATTATAAACAGTTGACCGATGTTTCATAAAAGGAATTCCAGATTCACGCAGATAATTGCAATATTTAATTTGTTCTGTAAGAACTTCATCCGTTAATTTAACAAATACGCTAATTTCATATCGCTCATGGCTAGTAAATCTTGCTGAGAACGACTTTTCTTTTAAATGAATTTTAAAATGTAAATCCCCATGCCAAGTATTCAATTGAAGCTCTTTTTCGACAACCAAATCTTCAGGATTATATCCATATTGCTTTACTGCCACTTGAAGTAACTTAATGTTATCCATAACTGAAACACCTTCCTCAGCTTTTGCTAACTTAGTTTTACATTACCATAAGTTGTTAGTTCTGCTAAGGTGTTACTCAACTAAACTGCCCGTTGAATCTCGTCTAAATCTCTATGTTATTTATATTATGCATTATTTTTTCAACCCAACTGACGTTTAGGAAATTTTTATTATGTGCAAGTAGTTCATCCATAAATGCTCGTGTTTTACCAATGATCTCATTTAAAAAAACTTTTACTTCGACAGGTTGTTTCACCCAGGGACCGTTAATATAGTCACTTAATGGTTTAAGCAATAAAGCACCTTGCCCTGCTTTCTTTTCTGATATTATATGACTAATAAATACTTGTTCACCACATTTTTGAATTTCTATCCACGAATTAAAAGAATCAATATCATTGATTATTACAAAGTCAGAAGTTTTGGAAATTATCATTGCTGCTTCCGATATTTGCTCGAACCATGTTGATAGCAAATCCAAACCTTGTAAATCAGCGGGGATTGGTAAATATGGTATACACCCATAACTACATTCTTCATTACACACCAACTCAAAGTAACCTGAAACACTTCCACCATATTCAAGTTCATCTAAAGTTGCATCTGATTCTTCAGAGTCAAATGTAATTAAATAGTTGATTTTCATAGTTACACTTCCTAATATCTATGTTCATTCATTATGTTAGCAAATCAACTGGAAACGGTTCATGGTATTTATTGAGTTCTTGTTTTCCTTAGAAATTGTGATTTCATTTTTTCCCTAAGCTTGATAAAGCAAGAAGGTCTTTTTTTAGTTCTGAAACGACATCATCATGATTTTGGAACTGTTTTGTATTAAACATAAATGTTCGTTCCGAATCAATTTCAATCGCGTAAAAGTCATATGTAAAAACAGGTAAGATTGATACTGATGCCATAAATTCTTTAAATGACAGTGCATATTCAATCTTTTTATCTCCATACTTAACAAAACTATCAATAACAACTCCGTCTATTTTTAAAATACATTCATCTACTGTTTCCCGTATTACATCGAGCATTTGTTATCACCTTAAGTGTTATTCGAGAAAATTTATACCTCGTTATTTTACCATAAATCGGAAACTAAATACTAAGCAATCCTGCCCGTTACTTGAATGAACAAAAAAAGGAGCTGCCAAGAGGCAAGCTCTTTCACTATCGTTTCCCGTAAGTTCAAGGGAATTTTTTACATAAATTTGCTTGTAAAGAAGCAACATATCCATGAGGTGTTGGATATGTCAAAAATAAGTATAACTCTCTTCATGTTATTTGCTTTCTCCGTTTCCTATACAACCTGTTATGCGCAAGAATTACCAAGTCCCCAAATAGGTAACTCCGATCAGCAAGTTGAAGAGTTAGAAAGACGTTTAGAACAGCTTGAGCCACCTAAACCAATTACAATTGTTGAACCACAAGAAGAAGCAGAAGCCAAAAAATACTATCCCACCGACACGATTCCTATTTCTGAAGTAATAGATAAAGGAACAAAAATTCCATTCAACATAATAATGAATGACCCTAACTATAAAAGACCTGTTTATGAAGAACATTGGCACAGTACATATTGGGGGGGCAGATGGAGTTACATCCCAATGCGAATACAATACGCACTCCATCGGTTATTTACCACTTACGACATTGGAATTTCAGGTGAGTTAAACTTCAAACAAAACGTAGGTATTAATTTTCCTATGTTTCAGAATGACACTGCTCTTGATTTATATATTGTTGTTTTTCAAACGACAGTCACCGATGTTTATACAAAAGGAAACCAAGTGGTTGTCGCTGGCACTCCCAATAGAAATGGTGTTCAAGTCTTGACCGTTAAAACAGGTGATATACATCCTACTGATTTAAGGAAATCGTTGCTTATTCAATTAGCAACTGCTTTAGGTCATGAACTTGATTATTCAATCATTGCTTACGAACCACCAGATTTTTGGTTAAAACAAAAACTAAAAGCAAAAGAACGAAAAAGATAATAGACGCTCGAGTAGCGTCTTTTTCCATGCTATCCTGCCCGTTACTTGAATGAAAACAGGGAGCAGTTGCCGAGGCAATCATCTCCCTGTTTATTGATTCTATTCTCAATTTAAATTTGGATGATGATTTTAAAAGGCACGTTAAATTGAATAGTAACTTTTTTCCTTTTAAAACAATATTAAGCTATGTTTTTTATGAATCAAATAAAAATATTGTCATCAGGAACGTACTAGGTAATCTCGTGCTCTTTTTACCGTTCGGTTTCTTATTGCCTATGTTTGTCGGGAGGAAGTTAAATTACGTTAGAATTATAATTCTTTCTTTTTTAATGAGTTTAGTGCTTGAACTAGTCCAATTGTTTGCGCGAGTTGGTAACGGTCAGGGGAGATGAGAATTTGAATAGTACAACTTTACAAAGCACTAGCAAATAAACCAGAAAAACCATTATGAGAGCAACTTTCATTACTTTAAAATGTTTATAAAAGATTTTCATTGATGATCAATACACCCTCCATTTAGAATAAATCCATATACTGTAAGTTTTTAGCTCTTAATATAGACGAAGTCTTTGATACGGAAGTTGCGCAAATCTGCCCGTTACTTCAACAGACAAAGGCAGCCGATCGTGTGCCGGCTGCCGTCATGTCGTGATTGAACTATCGTTTCCGTTAGTTTAATCCTTTAGAAAGCCGCGGTCCTGGTGTTACTCATAGGATTTACCTGCGGAGAGAATAATCGCAAAAGTACCCCAAATCGAAGCGTCTGTCCAACTCTCCGTATCTGTAAGCCAAGCCTCCATTCCCTCAAGAAACATATCCAACGTAGGGTTTTCCCAATCCTTTTCGTTTATCTTGAAATCGCTTCTTAATGAAATTAAAAACTCAATCAAATTCTCTTTTGTCTTTACTTCGTAAGGATTTATTTTCAAAGTTGGAAATCACCCCGTTATGTTGCTATTTTAACTATCATTCCCAGTTAGCGTAATGATTTGAATTCGGGTGTTTGCATTAACCATTCGAAAAATGCATTTTTACCTTCACGATAATCATCCATTTCTTTCCCATCAAAGTCATTTTTTAATTCATCGTATTTTACCCTGTAATTATCGTTTATTAATAACACATCTCGGAATTTCCAAAAAAAATCAAACTCATAGTTAATGACAGTCAATTGAACTCCCAATGGGGGATCAGTTGTATCATCCTTTAATGCCCTAAAAGAATCCGTTCTTATACTACCGTCGTTAAGAGAATACAATTTCGAAAGTGCATGAACAGCAGACAGAAACTCCTCTGGCTTTACCCGAACTTGAATGTCTAAGTCACCTTTAGTCAGACTATTTGGAATGGCTGTACTCCCCACATGCTGAACATCTGCTTTTGGTATCACTACTTCTATCAATGCTTTTTGTTCTTGGAATAATATTTGTGCTTTTTTATGAAAAATGCTATGTTCAGAAAAATTAACAATTTCCATATTCAATCCCCCATAATAGAATTGTTTTCTTCGTTATACTGACCCGTTAGCACAGCAGGCCACCGAACTTATCATCGGCAGCCTGCTTAATCTTTGTTAATAGGGTGGCTCGGTGCCGATATTATGTACGTTACGCCATCTGATAACCGAGGCGCGGGTACCTGGATCTTTCACAACTAGTTATATTAACTTACTTTTGTTGAGTTACATTAAAATATAAAGTATAATAAGCGTATCTAGAAGGGAGTGAATCATTATGTCCGATCTTACGAATTCAATCGAAATAGGACTAAGCACATTCCTCGAGGCTGCTCCGAGAGCCGGCGGCGTCACGCACGCCGAACGTCTCCGACAAGCTGTAGAGGAGATTAATCTGGCCGAGCAAGTCGGTCTGGACGTCTATGCGATCGGCGAACATCATCGCGCGGATTACGCGAGCTCGGCGCCAGCTGTTATTCTGGCCGCTGCCGCGTCCACGACCAAACGAATCCGGCTCTCGAGCGCCGTGACCGTGTTGTCTTCGGACGATCCCGTTCGCGTGTACCAAGCTTTCTCCACCTTGGACGGCCTGTCCAATGGACGGGCGGAAATTATGGCGGGCCGCGGCTCGTTTATCGAATCTTTCCCGTTGTTCGGATACGACTTGAACCACTACGACGGACTTTTCGAGGAGAAGCTGGAGCTTCTCCTCGGGATCCGCGAATCGGAGAAAGTAAGCTGGCGCGGTGGCCACCGCCCCGCCATCGACAACCTGGGCGTCTATCCGCGATCCGTACAGGAGCCGTTGCCCGTATGGATTGGAACCGGCGGAAATCCGGAGTCCGCGATTCGTGCCGGCATGCTAGGATTGCCGGTAGTCTTTGCGATCATCGGCGGCATGCCGGAGAGGTTCGCTCCTCTAGTTAACCTCTATAAGGAAGCAGCCGCGAAGGCCGGACACGATGTAAGCAAGCTGCAGATCGCGACGCATTCACACGGTTTCATCTCGGATACGACCGAGAAGGCCGCCGATTTGTTCTACCCGTCGACGGCAGCCCAGATGAACACCATTGGGCGCGAGCGCGGCTGGCCGCCATACACCCGCGAATCGTTCGACGCCGCCCGCAGCCTTCGCGGAGCACTCTACGTCGGCGATCCCGAATATGTTGCGGAGAAGATCGTGCTGCTGCGCAAGAACCTGGGCCTAACGCGTTTCCTTCTGCACGTTGACGTTAGCACGATGCCGCACCACGAATTGCTGCGCACCATCGAACTACTCGGCACGAGGGTCGCGCCGATCGTCCATAAGGAGCTTGCTCGCGGGGCCGCGCAGGGGTGAGCTTGGCTCTGGATGCCGATTTTTATCGGCATTCATGAAGTGTTCGCAGCGTGTGGGGCCAGAAATGCGGTCCTTCACACAGCAATGTGTCCGAACCAAGGTGCAAAACCCTGGCTCGGACACTTTTTTACCCCAACCGTCACTATTTCTTAGCCGTGGAGAACTGGATCGGCATCCCGCTGATCTTATTGCGCAGAACATCCTTGAAGACGAATGTGGCTAAGTTGTTGTAATTGCTGAAGATGTCGGACAGTGCCTTTCCAAACAATTAGAACGTCATACCAAACACTGGATACGGCAAAAATGGCTCTACCAACAATGCAAGTGCGAATTGAGGCATCGGTATACCACGTTTTGCAGCTATTTCCGCAACACGTTCAACCACTTCCGATCAGAATCGACTGTTGAACCACACTTACTTTTTCCGATTTCATGTGCTCCTTGTATTGTTTTCAACTAATGTTCTCCGTTAGAACGATCGACCTTTTCCAATATGATAGGGTTCACCGTAACGGTCATAACGGCAAAAATTGCGAATGGAGCTGTCGCGGAAGAATGCGCTTAGGAGCAAAAAAAAGCCCGCGCTTGCAAGCACGGGCTCCGCTATCGCCTCCGTTAGGAGATCGACGCCTCGTATATGGACCGAATGGAACGGGTCAGCATCTCGTTGAACTGCTCATCCGACTGTTGATCAGATAAGCCTTCCGCCAAGGCGCGAGAGAAGCTGGCAATCAAGCCGTGACTGCGGGCCAGCCGCTCGTTTGCTTCTTCCCGCTCGTACCCGCCGGACAGTGCGACGACCCGAGCGACGTGCGGCACGTCCATCAGATCACGGTAGAAATCGTCCTCGGTTGGGATCGAGAGCTTCAGCATAACGGTCACATCGGGCGCAAGAGCGGACAGCTGCTTGAAGATTTCGTCCTTCAAGATCCGTTCCGATTCCCGCTTGTCGAAGCTGTTAATATCGACTTCGGGCTCGATGATGGGGATAAGTCCTGCGGACCAAATTTGCTTGCCGAGCTCAAACTGCTGCTCCACTACCTTGCGAATCCCTTGCAGATTCGCCTCATGAATGACCGAACGCATCTTCGTTCCGAAGACGTTGCGCTCGACCGCCCGCCGGAGCAAGCCGTCCAGATCGGGAATCGGCTTTAGTACCTGAACGCCGCCGTCTGACTCTGCCAGCCCCTTGTCAACCTTCAAAAAAGGCACGATACCTTTCTTCTCCCACAAGTAGTCGGCCGTAAACAGCCCATCGATCTTCCGGTCCATGGTGTTCTCGAACAGAATGGCCCCCAGGATGTATTCCGCGTCAAACGCAGGACTCTTGATGATGCGCGTCCTCATTTCATGCACCAGCGCAAACATCTCCTCGTCGCCAGAATAGCGGCTCGGCTCGATGCCGTACTGCTGCAGTGCCTTCGGCGTACTCCCTCCGCTTTGGTCCAGCGCTGCAATGAACCCTTGACCAGTGCGAATTCGTTCCATCTGCTTCTTGTTCATGTACGGAGTTCCTCCCTAAAATGCTGTTTTTCTTTCATTGTACATCAAATCGGTCAACAATGAAAAAAAAGTGCGAGCTACCTTCCTGTCCGTTAGCACAAATAGGATCGCGACCCATGCCGGCAGCCTCGTCCTAGTCTTTTATTGCTATCGTTATCCGTTAGATTCCTGTGGAACGTAAAATTTGGAGTTTGAATAAAAAAGAGCGCCTCTGTACGATGGAAGTACGTAACGGGTCTATAGCCCTTAAAATCCCACATCAGGAGGTCACTCTACTATGAAGTTTAAAGCACAAGATAAGCAAAATCAACTCATTGAAAACATTACCGTTAATCACCTTGTTGTCGGTGTAGATATCGCTCAAGAAAACCACGTTGCTAGAGCTGTTAATTTTCGCGGAATTGCTTTAGGTAATCCATTGGAATTTAGTAATGATGAAGTTGGCTTCCGATCTCTTGATCGCTGGATCAAAGACTTGCTTGTTTCGTTCAAGCTAACCAAAATAATCGTGGGCATGGAGCCAACAGGTCATTACTGGCTTAACCTTGCGCATTGGCTTAAAGACACCGAGATTGAAGCCGTTCTCGTAAATCCGCACCTAGTCAAAAAGAATAAAGAAAACCGTGACAATACACGATCTAAAAGTGACAAAAAGGATGCCCTTGTCATTGCAGACATGGTGAAAAACGGCTACTATTCCTCAGTCGCTTCCATTCCGCAGAATACGAAGTGCTGCGAGTCCTTATGGATAACCGTGAGACCATTGTGAAGCGGCTTGTAAGTGCAGTGAATCAAATTCACCGTTGGGTCGACATTGTGTTTCCTGAACTTAGACAAGTCTTTAAAATCTTAACTTGCAAAGGTGCATTGCTGAATCTTCGGTTGTTTCCTCAACTCGCAACGAAGATTACCGAGATTTAGGTGCTGATTATTTTGAAAAACGACAGCAAGATGTCATCGTCAAACAATCCGTTCGTAAGCTAGAGAGTCTTGGCTTTACAGTAACAATCGCTGCTCCCGACGCCTCATAATACATCGCTCATATTAAAATATGAGACGCAGCCTTTTGAAAAAAACGTCATAGCTGCGCTTTGTTTCGTATTGCCATTTTTAGTTCTCTGCTATGTGTGATTTTCAGGGTAGTTCAATCTCTTAACTTAGGAGTGCCTCATCTTGCAATCTCGTTATAATTTCATTAACAGTTTCTTCTGGGGTCAATTCAGATGAGTCCAACCACATTCCGACTCGAGGTGTTTCATTTCGCAAGAGACTATCCAATCCTTCAACGGTCCAAACCCCATATCCTTTTTTAATACGGGCAGACTCCCTTAGTGTGACAACTGAGGAGTTTGTACAAAACATAAAAAGGGCGGCTTCTCCCCGCTAATGAACCGATTTCTCGAACCGTTCGGAAAGCAACTGTGCCACCGTTGATTTCCCACTCGCCATTATTCCTGTATAAGGGTAATAAATCAACTGATTTAAGGCCGAGTTTAAATAAATTTGATTTATTCCGCTCTTCTGCCCAATCGCGTAACGAGGCTTCCGATCATACCAGCAACCTTGTCCTAGGGTATTGTAGAGTGGAGGGCTGGTTCCCCAGTCCCTTCATCAAACCGTACGACAGACTGTCTAACAACTGATTGCTAAGTACTCTTTAAAACGTGGATTCATGCTATTTTGCTCAAATAAACGTTATACATATTTAATATCAAAGGAGCACGGTCTCTTAAGAGACGTATGAGCTCCTTCACGCCTATTATTTTGATCATTCTCTTTAAATTATAGGCAAGACAAATCAAATTGGTCTCAGTACCTACTGATGCCAACCCTCGTGTTAAAAAGTATGTATAGCCCCAGTGACGTTTTATCGTCCCGAAAGGGTGCTCAACAATTTGCCCTCTTTGCTTAAATATTACTTTGTCTATGCGTATTTTCGGTAATCTGTTCGATCACTTCTTCGTCACTAAGCCTGGTTACCGCCCTTCCGCCTTTGGCAGAAGTACAGGACTCTTTATGTCCGCAAAAATCGAAGGCTTCGCAAGTGTAACGCCTATACTCTTTCCCATCTTGTTTTCCATTCCATTTGAAAGGTAATTCATAACCCAACGGGCAAATATATCTATCGTTTATGGAATCATATTTAAAGTTCGCTTTATCAAATCCACTTGCCACTTTGTTTTGCTTTCCCTTTTGCGGCTTAATTAAGAGTTCTGTGCTTTCGTCGACAACGTCGATGATTTCAAGGTAATTATAATAGCCTGTATCGGCGACAATTGTAGTTTTTTGATCACGAAAAACCTGCTTTGTTTTATGCGCCATATTAGACAACTGCCCTTGGTCGTTGACATCATTGACCGTATCGCAGTCCACGATTAGTCTATATTTGCTGTCCACTGCAGTTTGAACATTGAAACAAACTTCATGCTTTCCGTTGTTTTTCATTGATTTGGCATCCGGGTCGGTAACACAAAGCTGGTTTTCACCTGTTTCCTTAAGTTCTTCTTTAATTATCTGCAACTCATGCATTCTCTTCTGATAGACCTCTAACTTTTCAGTGATTTCCTGCTTTTTTTGGCGATTATCCTCCGTTAAAAAGTCACGCAAATATGCATCTATTTTTTCATCGATATGCTCTAGTTTCTTACTGACAATATTGGCATTAAAGTGTTGTTTTTTAGAGCAATTTGCCTTTATTTTTGTGCCGTCAATCGCGACAAGTTGACCATCAATCAATCCGAAACCTTTTAACATTAATGTGAACTCTCTAAACAGCTTTTTTATGGCTGCTTGGTTATTCCTCATGAAAGCAGATAAAGTGCCGTGGTCTGGCTGGAGCTTGCTAATTAACCACATCAGTTCAATATTTCTTTTCGTTTCGGTTTCCATTTTACGAGAAGAACGAATACCATTCATATAACAGTAAAGATAGAGCTTCAGAAGATCTTCCCGACGATAAGGTTTTTGGCCCGCTCTGGCTCCCGAAAACACCTGAAACCCCAATTCTTCTAGAGCCAAACAATCGACGTAAGCGTCGATGACTCGTACAGGACTTTCTTCTTCGACAAAGTCATCCAATGTATTTGGAAGTAAATGAATTTGATTTCTATCTTCACCTTTGATAAAAGGTATAAACGCTCATCTCCTTTTATATAGAGATTCGACAAAGACCATTCATTTCCATGCCAACAACAAAGATTTATTAATAATTGTTAGACAGTCTGACGAGCGGTATTCCCGCATACGTCTTTCCGATGTTCTTTAACTTGAGCATATAGCTCCTCCAAGTACTAACTCGTTTCAGTCCTATACGTCCGAGAACCTCTGCTACTTTCCTAGGATGCAGATGTTTTCGTTTATATTTCTTGTTCCAATACAGTGTCAATCTACCGAGTTCGGGAAGATTGATAATGCTGCTAAACCAAATAATATATTTATGAATTCAGCAGCTTTTCATTGCCTTTTTCTTTCATTTCTAATTATGCTTGGTTACCTATTATATCGTTCTTCTCTTTTTCTTCCATGTGCTTTAAATGAGAAAGCCCCCAATAATGTAAGCTATCCATTAACGCCTCCAGTTTTTTACCGTGCGCTGTAAGTGAATATTCTACTTTTGGTGGAACTTGAGGATAGATCACTCGTTGAATGATGTCTTGCTCTTCTAATTCGCGTAATTGCAACGTAAGAATCCTGTGGGAAATATCAGGTATCAAATTTTTAATTTCATTAAACCGGAGTGTTTCTCTATGAATAAGATGCTGAATAATAATTGGCTTCCATTTACCTACGATCATATCCAAGGCAACGGACATTTTGCAATCTATCGGATTAACTTGCATACCGTTAAACCTCCCATATTAACTTGTTATACAATAAACTTATTATATTATAGTAACTTACTAAAATCCATCCTACAGTAACATTTTGATTACTATGGCACATTAATGTGCGCTCTTTACAGAAACGAGATAAAGTATATAATTTAAATATAGCCACTTACTAAAAATAATCAACAAGAGGTGACCATGATGATAATTTAATGAGGCAAGTGAATTCTATATAGTTTCAATTTCATAAGTGCGGTAAGTTCCGAAGTTTTTATCTTTTTAGTAGTCATTTATTAGAACTTATAAATTACAACTTAAGGAGAGGTTATTTATGAACCACATGAAAAAATTGATGGCGACAGCTCTTGTTTTAACTATCGGAGTTGGTATTGTTCTCGGATCTAGCGCAGTGTCGACAGTCAATGCAAAGTCAAATGATAATAAAGCGAACACACAAAATCAACAGCAATTAGCACTCATTGATCCAAATGATACAGCTTTGCTTCTTGTAGATCCTCAAAGCGGCTTGTTGCAAACCGTCAAGGATCTTGATGTTCCTACAGTTCGAGGAAACGTTAGAGCTCTTGCCAAAATGGCTGAACTGGCAAACATCCCTGTAATCACAACCGCTTCTGTTCCGGATGGTCCGAATGGGCCTCTAATTCCTGAAGTCAAAGATCTACCTAATGCAACATTTGTACCGCGTCACGGAGAAATCAATGCATGGGACGATCCTGACTTTGTAAAGGCAGTAGAAGCTACCGGTAAGAAAACACTCATCATCGCGGGTACATGGTCCAGTGTTTGTATGACTTTTCCTACATTAAGCGCACTGAAAGCCGGCTATAAAGTATATAGTGTCATAGACGCATCCGGAACATACAGTAAGATGTCATCGGATATTACATTAACTCGAATCGTACAAGCCGGGGCGGTTCCCGTTGATACTGTTTCTTTAGTAGCTGAAGTACAGAGAACATGGAATCGTTCGGATGCGGGCAAGTTCGCTGCTATTTATGCAGAGCGGGTTCCTAACTATGGTTTGCTTATTGAGAGCTATCAAGAAGCGTATGGAGCAGGTCAGAAAGCAGTGACTAAATAAGTTTTTAATAAGTTCTTCAATTCAATAAGGAGGGGTCCTAAACTCCTCCTTTATCTAAGACAATAGTAACATTTTTTATAATCAATATGTGGCACTTACTAAAAGTAATTAATCATGAGTCTAACGACAAGAAAGTCCCCCCATTACGACAAGAAAATCCCCACAAACATCAAAATAGTCCAACGACAAGAAAATACCCTCATTAGCGACAAGAAAATCCCTACAATCATCAAAATCGTAAATTTCCACGACGAAGATACCTCAAATGCGTGCAATTATTACCAAAAGCGCGACAAGAAAATCCCTCGAAAATGTGCAAATATAATTGTCAAATCCAGAATATAACGAATATAACCATGATTCTTTGCCCTTAGTACCTATCACGATGGCTGTACGTTGCATACCAGATAGCCGATAATAATTCCCTTGTATTTTTGCTGAAACTAATTGATAATCATTGTCAGTTCTAATTACCCAAGGAATACCCAAATTATCAAATAGCTCGATGTATTTATGAAACCCAACCCCTTCAACAGAAAGGATGCTAATATTGAGTCTATCAAGCTCAATTCCTAAAGCTAATGCTAGTCCGTCGATGGAACACAAACTCCTACAACGTTCTACTGCCCGTCCCTCGGGGAAAAGGCAGCCCTTTTATGTTGGCTGCCTCGTTGTTGTCGGTATTTAACTAAAGTTTCCGTTAGCTCAATCGATCTTTTACTTAAAATATTTAAGATATCCCCAAAGGAGTATAATCGGGATAGCTGCAAGAAAACATGCTATACAACCTGGCAACGCGACGCGCATTACTTTATCCTTCAGTGTTTTATATGAATCTCATTTATTGACCATCGGTGCATGTTTACGCTTTCCGCCGTTTTTTCATACAGATATCGCAAATGGTATGATACATGGTGAATCTGAATGGATTACATCTATGACAGTAAAAGGAAGGCTATTATGAATTTGTCATCATTATTTACTGCTATTGCACCACTGGATTTGAGAAGCTGTTTAATAATTCAGCAAGGCCAGCTTGCCTTTAAACACTATAGAGATCCTCAAACGGCAACAGCAATAGCAAGGATCAACTCCTGCACCAAAAGTGTCCTAGCTTCGCTGATTTGTATCGCAATTGATAAGGGATTGCTGCCGCCACTAATGACACCCATATCCGTATTTTTCCCACAGCTTGCTTTGTACCGTGATTCCCGCAAGCAGGAAATTACACTGCAGCATCTGTTGACGATGTCTGCCGGATTTGACTGGACAGAGTTTGGTGGACAGAATTCCTTCCCGCGTATGACTAGATCACCCAATTGGGTGAATTTTGTTTTGGAACAGCCCTTATCGGATTCTCCTGGAGCTAGAATGGAATACAATTCAGGGGTTTCACAATTATTGTCTGCCATCTTGGTACAAGCAACGGGTATGACAACTGCCCGCTTTGCTGAGTTATATTTGTTTGGGCTTCTTGAAATTGAATCCTATAAGTGGGAAATTGACCCTCAAGGCATTCATACAGGTGGATTTGGACTTTGGCTTCGCCCCTCAGATATGCTGAAGTTCGGGCAGCTATATTTACAGCAAGGAAAATGGGATAACAAACAGCTCATTTCACAGGAACTGGTCGCACGTTCGGTACAATCCGCAATACTCGTGGAAGCTCCTCGCCATGGCTACTATGGCTGGCATTGGTGGACTGATTCATACCCTGTTGATCCAAACGATTCGTCCTCGCATTCTGTGGAGTACTATTACGCCCGTGGATATGGAGGACAATATATTCATATAGTCCCTAGTCTTAAGACCGTTGTTGTTCTAACCAATGATAAACGAAAAAAAGAACAGTACCCTGCAGATGTGTTCCGCCAATTAATCGCACCTTTACTACAGCAGCAGCTATAATACATTTTCGTGCACCCAATAGACGCCCTAAGATCTTCCGGTGTCTTCCATAAACATACTAACTTTATTTTGATGTATTCTTAATCCAAAAATAAAAGGTAATAGTAAAAACGATTATAGCGAGAATAAGTAACAAAGCACCGCTTAAAATTGGTAAGTATGTACCACTTTGTTTATTTAATTCCTAAATAAAATTTATTCACTCTATTTCACTATGCTGTCAGTTACCTCAACGCGGCTGCCGATTCATGCCGGCAGCCGCGTAGTTTTTTGATATATTAAAAAGTGACGGGAACCTCCACCAAATCTTGAATGCTGCCGTCGCGGGCGCTGCGTATGTACACCATCAATGTACCGTTTTGTGTAGTGGGAGATTGATCAAACTGGAGCTGTACGTCGAATAATCCAAAGGCTGGAGCGCCTTGTGCGGCCGTTACAGCTCGTTCTTCCGTAATGAAACGCCCCATCGCGTCGCGAATTTGGTAATTTATCGTCGCTTCGAACGCTCGGGCGCTACCCGTCAAATGCTGTCCGGGAGCAATCCTCGTTCCGGGCAAAGGCTCTAACACTACGATATTCGTCGAGGACGGAAGCGGGACGACCAAACGGAAACCGGGATAAATGACATCAGGTGATAAACCCTGGCGGTTTCGGTTGGCTCGAATCAATTCGCTCATCGATGTTCCGAAACGGCGGGAGATCCTGTACAGAGAGTCTCCCTGCTCTACTACGTATACGAAGGCGGCAATAAACAACAGCTGAGCCACTCGGAGAATGTCCGGATGTTGTATTTGGTTGAGTCCGGCCAACATATCAACGCTTACAGAGAAACGTTCAGCGATCCTAAATAATGTATCTCCCTGCTGAACCTGATATAAAACAGAGCTTTGCTCCGCCATACCTGGCAATCTCGCTACCAGTACTTGACCTGGAAAGATTCGGTCGGGGTCTGTAACAGATGGATATAACGCATTAATCTGCACTAGCGACGGTACGTTGGTGCCCAATTGTTCAGCAATCGTATACAAGGTGTCACCCAGATGAACAGTATACAACAAGTGGGTCCCTGATGAAATCGGCATGGAAACGCAACTCCTCTTTAAGTAGGTTTATACCCATCATATGCCGTATTCGTCCGCTTACGTGATTATCGTTGAACCTATAGCAACCGAAAGCAAAATCAACAATATGTACAGCCCATCTGGGGTTCAAACCGTTGTGCAAAACTACCCGTTACTTGAATGAACAAAAAGAGGAGCTACCGCGAGGTAAGATCCTTCACTATTTTTCCTCGTTATCTTAGAGGTCAAAAATTATCCATTCAAAAACTCGTTCGTTATTTTGACTGCCCGACAGCTGTATCCATCTCAGGAAGTTTGAACCAGACTGGCCCGAGCCACGATTCGGTGCGGCACCAATCGCGCCACACCTCATTCACTTTTACTTTTTTGGGGCTCAACGCTGCACCTGTTTCCAAGCCAGAGGGGGAACGAAGCAACTTTGTCTCACTTTGGAGTTGAACCTCACGCCTTACCTCCTCCATACCGTACAACGATTCGTAGCGTGGAGCGATCCACCTATCGCCGTTCTGCATTTCGATCAGATAACGGTCTCCCCATTTCGACTTGATTTTGACGGTTTGTGGGGCTAATTGAATCCAAGTCGGCTTAGTAAGGCCCGGATCGAAGTATATCGGCTCAACACCGAATAATTCAAGATTCGCTTGGGACGGAACTTGCTCTCCAAGCGCTGCATTGAATGGCATAATCCACGCCTTGCCGACCCAAGTAGAGATCTGGTAGATAGGCACTAAATACCCTTCCCCATGCCCTACTCTTCTTTGGCTTGTATTAAGTATTGTAACCTTTTGGGGAGCCAGTATCCCGATCGTAGTCCCGTTATCGCTGAGTAGGGTTGTGTTTTCAAACAAGGTAATAGTGTTTTCTTTCGGCGTGTTCGTCTCGGTTGACATGGCAAAGGCTGAGTACTTCTCCCAACCCAAAGTCCCTACGCATAAAGCCAGAGTTATTACAAGTACCAACTTCTTTTTCATGATCAGGCTCACATCTCCCTTCACCTGAAAGACTGTTCATTTTGCTTAATAACGCTAAACTGAACTGAAAGGTTGCGTGTATTAAGGAGAGCATTGCCATTTTTTTCTTCCTTAAAAGCAGAAAATGCGTTCCACGCTCTGCTGTCCTTTAGTGTAACGAAAATAAAGGATTAGCTGCCGACTGACAAAGCAGGCTCCTCCACTATCAGTATCTCGTTAGGTTAATGAGTAATATAAGTACATTATGAATATTTTAATCAGCAAGATTACTAAAACTGCGATCCATCCAAAAAAGAAAAGACTCAGTTCAATTTCTTCTCCACGTTATCCTGCCTGTTCGGGAAAAAGGCATCCGGTATTAAGTTTGTTGCCTTTTCGCCTGGATTATTGCGCTCTCGTTCTTCGTTAGTGCAACGAGCATCAAGATATTCAAAATTAATGATGCTGTCGAGCCATTTGCATTTCCAAGACGCGGCTTCTGGTGTCGGCGGGTCTGTATTGTTTTAAGAACCCGTTGTTATAAGTGAAAAATGCATAAGCATCGTTATTGCCGATTTCAATGAAATGCTTCCCCTCCTCCACAAAGAGGGATGAGTAAGAAGCTTCTTCGTTAGCCGTATCAGGGAATAGGCTACTATCCCATTGGAGAACTGTCGTTTCGAAACGATCATATTCTGCGACCCAACGATCGATCTCCAGAGCAGGCGGCACCCAATCCGTCTGGTTTCCGACCCATTCAGGGACACCATCACTGTCGAGATCCATCGGAATGACGGGATGTCCTTGAAAATCGACTACGTTCCATGAATCGGTATTGTGGTGATAAATCAGTAACACATTCTTTGCACCTATCGTGCCGATCGGGATTTCAATAGCCGCGCCAGATACACCCCCGTTTAGGAAATTCAACGGATTGATCGAAGATTGTTTTTCATTAAAACCGGACATGTCACCCAACTTCCATTCAGTGTTCCTCCCCTTGAGAAACCCAGTATATCTTGGGGTGATATCACCACCAGTTTTATAAATTTGAACTTCCGCCTCAGAGTGAGATAGAGCGAAGCTTTTGAAAAGCTTCGCCTCAGAAGGAGGAGTACCTGACTCTAATAGTTGTCCCCAACTTTTGCCGAAGGGAATAACTGTATTCTCAGGAAACAAGTCAGGTCTATAGACCAGTTGATGGTCACTATGTCGAGAGTTTGCTGTTGGCATACCGTTTTGATGAACCTGATCGTTATTACAAGCGAGAATGCTAAGCAATAACGGTAACATTATGGCGGTGAGCCGGATTATGTTCGTTAATATATAAATTTCCTCACTTTCCTCTTTGTCTTTATCATTAAATAATATCCTTTAATTACAAAAAAAGGATGGACTAAAAGGATCATCTTATTCCACTAATCTCCGTTATTTTAATCGATGGGCTTCCAACTTCCTACAATCCTTCGTGAATGAGATAATGTTCTTGTCAACCGGTACCGGTAACCAGTACATATTCTTGGTCTCGATCGGCAATCGGAACAAATTCTTGTCTTTGAGAAATGACAAGAATTTATTCCGACAAAGTAAAAAAATCCGCAATTTCTGCGGATGCTTATCGGTCTATATTCTTGTCACTAGACAGCAGTCGTAAGCTAGACTATTCACCCCCTACTTACTACTTTCCAATTTTGTTAATAGATGCATGCCCAGTTCCCCATCCCTAAGCTACCGGCTCCTCCTCCATCCACTTCTTCATACTATCTACAGGATGAAATCCTGCCAATTCATGAGTCTGAGTGAGGAAACTGGATCATTTCGAGGGATCGTAACGCGGCTGTAACAGTTGTTTCATTTAGCAGTTATTTCATTTCATGTAGCGATATTCTAGGAGATTCTTCAAATTTGAGATTTTCTGCAGCAGCTTCTCCCCGACATTGGTTTCCCTCACCAGCTTCCGCTCCAGTTCTTTGTCCACCAGCCTTTTTACCGACAATACGTCCGTTCCGTTACATAGCACATCTTCTTTTGAAATAAATTTCTGATGGGCAACGAGCTGCATGCCAAAGGAATTATACAACAAGGTATATCCGGCGATGCCCGTTGTGGATTGATAGGCTTTGGAAAAACCGCCGTCAATGACAACCATTTTCCCGTTTGCTTTAACGGGGTTCTCTCCACGAATTTCTTTAACTGGCGTGTGGCCGTTAATGATATGTCCATGATCCGGATTCATATCAAATTCCAGCAGGATTTTCCGGCAGATATCCTCATTTTCACGCAAATGGTAATAAGGGTTCTTTCTCTCCTTATAGGTTTCTTTATCTTGGATAAAGTACCGTTCAAATGTGGTCATTTCTCTCTTTCCAAATAGCGAGGAACATTCCCCTGTCCAGATGTACCATACCATATCCGTAGCCAGATCATCCGTCTCTTCCGGATGCGCAAAGGCGTAACGTAAATAATATTCAAAAACATCGAGCAGCTTACGGCCCGAATACGTCTTGTCTTCAATCTGCATTTCTTCCATGTTTCCTTCTTCATCCAAAGGAATACAGCCGTGAAATAACAAATTCCCGTTGTATTTTAGATAAAGGCTGCCCTTTTTCATAAAAAAATTCATATGTCTGGCCAGCTTTTCGGAATGCTGAACGGAGAACAGCAGCTTTTCCATCACCTGCTGTTCTTCCTCCAGCAATTTTTCAGGCTGCTGCGGATTTACGGTTGAGAAACAGGTGTTTTCCAGCGGGTAAGTTTTTCCGCCGATCTTGATTTCAGTTTTGTCGTAATCGATTTGCTCAAGCAAAACCCTTTCAGACATATTAAAGTATGGGCGTCTCTTGATAATAGGGATTTCAAGCTTAAACTGGATCATGGCAATGGCTTGATGAATTTTTGTAATCTGCAGGATTTCCTGCTCCGAACCTTTATGGTCGGTCTGCAGCTTCGGTCTAAAGGCCGGATTGTCATCATAGTATTTCTCCGCCAAGTTCAGCAGTGGGCGAAGATTGATTCCATATACGTCTTCGATGATGTCCAGATTGTCGTATCTGGCGCAGATCCGGATAATATTCGCAAGGCAGACCAGGGAACCCGCATAGGCGCCTATCCACAGGACATCATGGTTCCCCCACTGAATATCTACAGAATGGTAGTTGATCAGCGTGTCCATAATTTTATCGGGGTCCGGCCCGCGGTCATAGATATCTCCGACCACATGAAGATGGTCAACCACCAGGCGCTGGGTCGTATAAGCAAGGCCGATAATGAGCTTGTCCGCCTGGCCCAAGGAAATAATTTGCCGGTATATTTCCTCGTAATAAGGGTCCTTATTGTTGGTCGAATCCGTATTGTATAGAAGCTCTTCTACAATATATACAAACTCCTCCGGTAGAGCTTTACGCAATTTCGAGCGCGTATATTTGGAAGAGGCATAAGAAATGAGCTTAAGCATTTGTTCAATCGTTTGTCTGTACCATCGGTTCAAGGCTTGTTTATTGCACAGGTCTCCTTTAACAAGCTGTATTTTTTCTTCCGGATAATAAACTAACGCCGTAAAATCATTGATTTCATGATCCGTCCAAACCTCACGGAACAAAGCTTTGATTTTCTCTTTTACGGTACCCGAACCGTTTCTTAGTACATGCTGAAAAGCCTGGAACTCCCCATGCAAATCACTGACAAAATGCTCAGTTCCCTTGGGAAGATTGGAGATCGCTTCAAGGTTGATGATTTCTGTTACAACTTTTTCTTCCGTATCATATTTCTGGGCCAATAAATCTAGAAACTGCGCATCCAAAACAGATGTCCCCCTTCAAGGAAATATGGTGATGTATAAGAGGTTTTTTAAATGGGGCTAGCCACGTACCTTTAAGCTTAGTGTAAACAGTAAAGGGAAAAACATTATGTTTCCGAGGTTCCCCTTGGTACTCTTACTAACAGCTATTATAACTGAAATATCAGTTATAATAGAAAATGGCATGGTATCGTTTATTGAGACCATGAATGTCAAAAAAATGGGGGTTTGAAGTGTTGAAAAATCATATACGCATAAATGGAAAATTGCTTCAAACCAACAAAAAGTTTTCCGCTTTAAAGTTGAAACAAAAAGAGTGGATCGCTTCCTTACTCAGAAGTAAAACGATCTCTCTGATGCTCGAGCATCAACGACAAACAACAGGCGTTATCTGAGAATAATTTTCTATCCAAATGAAAATGGGAAACTACCTTCAACAATCCGATTGTCGATCGGTAAGGCAGCTTTCATTTTGTTCAAATACTATTATACTCGTTAATACAGCAAGGCTGTCGACGTGACCGGCAGCCTGACTTAATTTATTGTCCTATTGTTTCCGTTAGTTGAATACCTTAAGGTCATGAAATCATTTCGATCTATCTATCCAATCCTACCCGTAAGCAGTGCTGCAATGCAGCAGCTAATCAGGATTCTGGATAAGGAAACAAATCAACGATTCGCACGGATTGACCGCTTTCGTTTGTAAACACTACATGTTCTCGCCTAAATCCACGTGGGCTTTCCAAGCCACAGGCCGCAGCAAGAGAGAATAAGCCTTCCCTCAGTTGAAGAATGTAGTTCATTACCCGCCATTGCTTTTCCTCTGGCGCCAGAGCAGCCTGATACTTGGAATCAGTAGTTGTAATGCCGGTCGGGCACTTTCCGGTATGGCACTGCATTGCCATGATGCAGCCATTAGCCATCATAAAGCCGCGAGCAGAGTTGACACAGTCGGCGCCCAATGCTAGTGCAATTGCAACTTTATCAGGCGTTATGAGTTTACCGGAAGCGAAAATTTTGAAACGGTCGCGCACGCCGAATTTTCTAGCTATATCGTCGAGGATGAGCAAAGCGGAAAAGAGCGGTAATCCCATGCCATCCGCCATCGCTTTAAAAGTCGCTCCAGAACCACCCTCAGAACCGTCTACGGTAATGAAATCCGGATAGATATCCAATTCGATCATAGAATGGAAAAACGGTTCTAGTCGCTTCGGATCGCCAACGACGATTTTGATGCCCACCGGTTTACCTCCCTCTTCTTGGAGGGTGCTTATGAAACGGAGCGCTTCCATCGGATTGGTTAGAAATTCAAACCGATTCGGTGAATTCACCGTTTTACCAACAGGCACTAAGCGAGCTGCTGCGACTTTCTCGGTTACCTTTGAACCTTCGAGGTGACCGCCACGTATTTTGGCGCCCTGATGGAACTTCAATTCAAAAGCCTTTATATTTTGGACCTTAGCTCTGTGCTTGTATTCTTCTATTGAGAACTGGCCACTACCATCTCGGAAGCCAAACATGCCAGGCCCAATTTGCGAAATGACATCGACCCCCGAGGCAAGATGTACATCCGCAACCCCGCCTTCACCTGTATTGATCCATGAGCCGCCAGCCATACATGCGCCGCTCCCTGTGGACTGAATATAATGCTCGCCGACTGCTCCGTAGGATGTGGCCGAAGCGCCGAACATTCCCTTGAGCCTCCAAGGGTTTTTGCGGTTTCCGCCTACTACAATGACATCATCATCATCCAGCAACCAAGGTTTTACTTGTTCTTCTACGAATTTTTCCTTCCGAGTAAAAAGCCCCTCGTCGGTAATTACATATTTTTTTCCGGGTATCATCCTATTATTATCCACCCTAAGCTCACTAGTTAATTTCGGAAACATGGCATTTGACAAATAGAAACCGGGCTTCTCATAATCGCGCCTACCGCCGAATGAGATGAGATCTGTTCTGTATTTCGCTGCATACACAATACCGACAAAATCGGCTCGCGAGAAAGGCTTCCCTTCCGTATCGTTGTCAAACCAGTATTGGCGGAACTCGGGCCCGAGCTTTTCAAGCAAGTAGCGCAACCAACCAAGGAACGGGTGGGATCGGATGATAGAATGCTTTGGTTTTTTGGATAAAGCATACATATAACTAAAAAAAATGAGGGGTGGCAAAATAACGATAGCAATCAAAATGACCATCAGTACAATATGTACCATTTAGAAAAACCTCCAAGTCGCTAAAAGTGAACCGTATTTAGTATTCCATCTTATTCCAACTTTAAGCCAACATGATAGTATTGGTTAGCTACGTAAATTTCTGCCCGTTAGCGGAATAGGCCACCGAATTTATTACCGGCAGACCTGCTAGATCTTGTTATGAAGCTATCGTTCTTCGTTAGCGTAGTTCAAAACATTAAAGAAGCTCTGTCGTATATTTTCGATTCGGTATAGTTGTTTTTAACAAAATCAATTCAATACCAGTGTATATTCATTGATTAAAATGTCTGTCCTTTAAATTTAATCCAATTGAAATTCCATTTTTTTGTAATTCACCTTATTATATCATCTATAATAATGAAAAAAGCTACCCTTTTACGGATAGCTTTCCTTATTCATTTTACCATCAATACTATATGTAGCTAGTTCTCAACACTAACTAATTAACTTCAGTTGGACTTTTATCAGTATAAGCTTTTGATAAAGTAAAATGTATCTATCCAAGAGCTGACTAACTGATATGACTTTTTCATGTGTTAGACTTCCATTTATAAATGCTTGATTAAATCATTTCAAAGCGTAATGATTCAATTTTTTCTTGAAGAATTGATTCCATCGTATCATTCTCCATTCTATGTTATATTTCGTAAGTTGATACCTCTAATTAATATTTTAACTCAAAAATATTAGGAAAATATTAGTAATTTGTTTAAAATAATATTATTTCACCTGATCCATTCACAACGAAGGAAGCTAGTTTGCCCCAGCCATTAGATCAATATAAATAAGTAAGGTAGAAGCCACTCCTACTCCTCAACAAAAATAAGGAATATCCTAATTTGGACATTCCTTCGCATACTTAGCTATCGTTTCCGTTAGCTCAATGAACTGACTTTTATTTTTGTTACGGGTCACCATAATGTATCTAAGCACAAAGTACAGTTTGAACACTTAGTTACGCCTCTAGCTTATCGGAAGAAATGGCAGCGCCCCAGATAATGGAGCTATTTCAATTCATTCTCGTCAAGTACAGCCGGGAGCTCGATCCAAGCTCGTACACCTTGATCTTTTCTAAGGCTGTAATGTAAACCGTAGTTTTCGCCGAAATGCAGTTGAATCCGCTTCTGAACATTAATAATTCCGAAGCCTCGATTATTTTCCTTCCCCTGCAGGATACCATTCATCATCTCGATATCCACCTGGCGATAACCGTTATCTTCTACACTGATGATGACATTATCATCCGCGCTTTTTACCGAAATCCATAATTCCCCATCCTGGCTCATGTTCTTAATCCCGTGCAGAATCGCATTCTCAATAATCGGCTGAAGAACGACCTTCGGCATGACAAATCGCTTCGCTCCCTCTTCAATATCCCAATGGACTTGAAAGGCATATTCATAGCGGAATAGCTGCAAGCGAACATAAGCTTCCGCGTGATTGATTTCCTCCATAACCGGAATTAAAAGCTTCCCTTTGCTAAGCCCAATTCGCATAATTAGCGATAAATCCTTGATCATTTCAGCAGACTCTGCTGCCCCTTCCATTAGCGTATGCCAATATACAGATTCCAAGGTGTTGTAGAGCAAGTGCGGATTAATTTGTGTATGAAGAATAGATAATTCAATCTCCTTATGCCTCAGTTCGAGTTCATATTGGTCATAAATCGTTTGATTCAAGCGATCAGTCATGCGTATAAAATGATTATTGAGTAAAACAATCTCATTTTTGCTATCCGAGTGTAAGGAAATAGCTAAGGGTCTACCTGGATGATAAGAATTCGTGATGCGGGCTAATCGAGAGATCGGTTTCAAGATCGACTGGATAAAGTATATACTCGCCAAAATCAAAATAAAGAAATAAATAACCATGATCCAATCAACCAATCGCTGCACACTAATATGATCGATAATAATCGACTGAACAGGAACTCGCATGAGCAATTTCGTTTTCGAATATTCACTTGTATGAAGAACGCACATGAACTCAAGATCAGCCTGTTTCAGCTTATAAACCCCTTCTACTTGATTAGCCGGAACATGTACCGAGGATCCGATCTCAAAATTGGTTGTATTCGTCGCGAGCACCATATTGTCTTGGTTTAACAACATCAATTCCGCATCCGCATACTTGTCAAAAGGTGAAAAATCCAACTGTAGAGGTGTCTCAATGCCAGATACAACTAAATAACCAATCACACTTTCCCCGTTATAAATGCTATTTAATTGGCGCATATAGGCAACGGTTTGTAAATTATTAGGGTTGTATCCGAATTTATCAATAACACGAATAACCCCCTCCCCCTTGGCCTGACTTACTTCCTTATACCAAGAGAGCGCATTCAAGTCTGTTGAATAAAAAATACCATTGTTCAGAAGATCCGGATTGGGGACGAACGAATACTGCTTATCTGTATCCGAAAAAAACATCGAATATCGCACCGCACTCGTCGAATAGTTGTTCAAATATTTATCAAGAGCTTTAAAGATTTCAAATCGTTCATACTCCGATGAGGACGGGATGCTTGCAAGCTGTTGGATTTCCTGAGATATCATGATTTTCTCTGTCTTTTCCTCGAAATCACTGCTCTCTCTGTCTAGTGTCAAATGACTTCCTCGCACTAACTGGAGCAGCGCGTTCCCTACTTGCTCTTCTGTAATGGACTCCAGCTTCTTGGCTACAAACAAATCCAATACCAATATCGGGATGACGACGAATAAGATGAGCAATACGATCAACTTTTTCATCAAATTCATATTACGCAGCATTTTTCGCATGCCGACATTCCTTCCTTTCAAGCCGTATCCTCGGAGATTATTACTCCTAGCCGTCTCATTGCACACTTAGCTTCGCTATAACGGTCGCAATCTCCTTTAAGCAAAAGAAAACGCCTTCAGAATAAGCATTCTGAGGGGCGTTCTTTGACCTAACCTTTGACACTGGAAACGGTTAACCCACGTATGATAAATTTTTGGAAAATGAGAAAAAAAGCAACCGGCGGCAGCATCGCCAATGTCAAGATAGCAAACCGTACACTCCACGGAATAACCGAGGTTGAGTACACCACATACCGATAAATCCCTGTGGCAAGCGGGTACATCTCCTTTTCTGTCATCACAATACTAGGCCAGTAGAACTCGTTCCATGTTGTCGAAAAGGACAGAATCAGCAGAGTCCCAATAATGGGAGTTGAAAGTGGGACAGCAATTTTAATGAATGAATTGAATTCACTCGCCCCATCGATTCTCGCTGCCTCCAGAATTTCTTTGTGAATGCCATCGAAGAAGTTTTTGAGCAGAAGCATGAAATAAGCATTCGCTGCAGCCGGCAGCCAGAAGGCCCAGTACGTATTGATCATGCCCAAGCTTTTCAGGTTCATAAAGTTAGGAACGATATAGGTGGCTGGCGGTATCAACAGAGTCGCTAAGAAAAAGAGCGTCACCCATCTCTTGAACGGTACCCTCAAATGTGACAACGCGTAGGCAGCTAAACCAATTAGGAGCAGCGAGCATACGACATTTCCCATGTAGATGAATATCGTATTCTTCAAGAAAGTCAGTAATGGCAAATCGAACCCGTTCCACGCATCATTGTAATTGGTCCAAATCCAGCTTTTCGGAAAAAAGGTCGGCGGAAAGGCAAAGAATTCCTCACGTGTTTTGAGTGAACCAAAAAAGGTATTGAAAAACGGGTATAACGTCGTAATGCCAATGACGATCATCAGCAGCACCATGAGGGTGTAACCGGCTTTCACAGCGCCTTTTTTCATATCATATGGCGAAATAATGCCACGTTCATCTCGCTTCATGCCTTCTCACCTCTACGCTGCAGCAGATTGTAAAGCACAGACAGTAAGATTAAAACGAAAAACATTAAGCTGCCCATTGCACTCGCTTTCCCAAAATCAAGATCACGGAACGCCGTATGATTCATCCACAGCAGGTACGTTAGCGTCGCATTATTTGGTCCCCCGTCGGTCATCGATAATTGTGCTTGAAAGCCCTGTGAAGTCGTGATCAACTGCAAGAGAAGCAGAAGCAGCATCAATGTCTTGATACTTGGCAAGGTGATATGGCGGATACGCTGCCAGACACTGGCGCCATCAATCTCAGCCGCTTCGTAAATGTCCCTAGGAATACCTACGACAGCAGCGATATAGATGAGAGTGGCCGCGCCAAAGCTTTGCCACGTTTCTAGCAGAACAATAGAACCCATGGCCATCTTTGGACTGAAGAACTCCACTTTTGGAATACCGAGCGTTTGTAAAAGGCTGTTAATTGGGCCCACGGCATCAAAAAACCACTGCCACATCCCATAGAGAACGATAGCCGGAACGGCACTTGGCAAATAGCCAATAATGCGGGCTGCCCCCTGAAACCATTTCAATTCGGAGACGACGATTGCGATAAGCGGCGGTACCCAGAAACCGACTAGGACGCCTAAGCCCATATAGTACAACGTATTTTTAATCGAGGTGAGCAGCAGTCCATCTTGAAAAATACTTAAATAGTTAGCCAAGCCAATGAAATGATTGCCATCAACAAAATCAATATTGTAAAAGCTGTAGAAAATCCCTTTAAAAATCGGCACCCATAAAAATACTATAAATAACACGATTTCTGGAAGGACAAACAGCGTCCCCCACAAATACCAGTTGATTTTCTTCTTCACCGTACTACTCGCTACGACAGGTCGAACACTCAATTCTGCATCCATGTTGAACACTCCTTAAAGTTTTCGTTAGAAAACTTACTTCGAAAGCATACGCCAAAATAAACGGCTACGCCGTCCTCTTAGGACCAGTGCGTTTATCCAGAAATATAGTCGACTTATCGTGTGAAACATATAAATTCTATATTTTTATAAAATCAGACCTAAACCGTTAAACGGCTTAGATCCGATGTTCCGGTGCTATTCGACTTTCACTTTGTCAAATACTTCCGTTTGCACTTTATTCGATGCATCAACCAACGTCTTTTTCAAATCAACATCTTTGGTTGTGAACACTTTTTGGATCACATTAGCCATCTCGGTATAATATTTCTGTGCTTCATACTGTGCTTCAGGCTTACCATCCCATAGGCTCAGCAATTGTGGATCGTATTTAAATACGTTGTCATATTTGGCCAGTAAATCGGTATACTTTTTGCCGAAATCAGAGGAATCCTTCCAGTAGTTAATCGGTTGTGGAATGTAGACACGGTTTTTCCCTTTACGGTCTTCGATTTCTTTTTTCGTGGAATTTAAGAAATCGTCTGTGAAGTACTCATCCGTAATCCATTTGAAAGCAACTTGCTGTTGTTCCTTGTCACTCTTCGGATTGATAACACGATAGTTACCGCCAAGAACGCCCGTATGCTTGCCGCCTTTCGTGATCGAAGGCATTGGATATACGACCATATCCTCTTTGCTAATACCGCCTTCATTGATCGCAGCATCTGCCGCGTTGCCGCTTCCGCACATCACCATCGCACCGCGTCCTTGAGAGAAAGCGCTCAATGCGTCGCCATAACCTAAGGCCCAGTTCTGAGGAATTAAGTTCTCGTCTTTTAGCTTTTTATAAAATTCAAGCGCTTTCACACCAGCATCCGAATTGAACACGCTTACTACTTTACCGTTATCGAGCTTCTGTACATCGCCGCCAGCTGCGTAAAGGAAATTCGTCCAGTTCCAGCCTGCTTCCGGTCCTTTACCCATAGGAATAAAGCCCGCGATGCCTTTGGCCGGATCATTAATCTTTCTCGCTGCCGTTAACAGATCGTCCCACGTCCAATCCATTGGAGGCAGCTCGACACCTTTATCTTTGAAAAGCTTCTTGTTTAGCGTAATGGTCATCACGTAACCGTCGATGGGAACTCCATACGTTTTACCATTCACCACAAACGGTTTGGAAAGAAGATCATTCATGTCCTTAGCATGTTCCCAGGCATTGATCGAATCGGTAATATCAGCGACCCATTTCTTGTCGACGAGCACTTTACCTTCTGTTGCATACGTCGTATATTCGGTTGGCGCGCTATTCGAAGCCATTTTGATCCCAATTTCCAACGGGTTGTACTGCCAGTCGTCTTTCTTGAAATCAACATTCGGGGTTTTCGCCTTAAAGCGGCTGATCCGCTGGTCAAGCTGGTCATTCTTTTCCTTCTGGTCAGGCTTGAAGCCTTGGGCTGTAATTGTCACTTTTTTGGCTGCAGGCGTTGCTGTTGCTGCTGCTGTTTCCTTTGCTGAGGCGGGACTGCTTGTTGTGCTAGTCGTGGTACTGTTCGTACCACATCCTGCGAGTAAAACGGTCAATGCAATCGCACTGATGGCTGAAGCCTTTTTAGCTTTCATGTTTGGTTCCCCTTTCGAATCGTTTCATCAAATGTTAGTTCCTACACTTTCGATTATAAAGGGAACCGCCAAGAGCGACGATGTGTCCTGTTACGCTAATCATGTCGCATCTTACGGACCCGTATGTTTTAACTCCGAAATATTCAACCCGAAATGTTTTTTAAAAATTTTACTGAAATGCTCTGGTGATTCGTAACCGATTTCCTCCGAAATTTCGTACCTGCGTTTGTCCGTGGTCAGAATCAATTGCTTCCCTTTTTCCATACGAAGCTTGGTCACATAGTCCCAAATGTTGACTCCCATCACTTTTTTAAACAAATAACTCAAATAATTAGGGCTTAAATGCACAGCATCGGCGATATCTTGAAGCTTCAGGCCTTTATCACAGAAGTGTCCTTCAATATAGGTTTTTGTCTCATAAACAATTCGGTTATTAGCCTCGTCAACCTGCGTGTTTGTTAAATTCTGCTCGTTCGTCGTTTTGCCAATATCCTCAATGTAGAACATATGATGCCCTTTGTGTGTTTCGCTCCAAGCCAAGCTTTCCAGAGCTTCTTGATAGATAACAGGCAGCTGTGTGATACCCTCCCGAATGCGGCTGATCCCAATCTGACATTTGACATTGACGTATTTCTGCAAATTCGTGTGACTCATCTGGGCGACCATCAACAATTGATTAATGCTCTGAGAACCCCTAATCTCCTCTTCAGGAATTTGCAGCAGCAAGGAGAAAGTAGAATTATGCGTATTAAAAACAAGATGACACCACTGATTCACGGTCTCCTCAATAATATTCAAAGCGGCGTACTTCAGAAGACTACGGTCCTTCAGCGTCGATATTTCCTGATCATGAATGCCGCCTCGATCTAGGGATAATTTGATCACTAACATGCTGTAATGCGTACCCCTCATTCGGGTTCCAAGCTTCTCCATAATGGCAGGTACCTCGGATTCATGGACCGTTCCGGTGACAAGCTCATTCAAGTAATAATTCATCTCGAGCGACGTATGCTCTGACAGGGTTCGGCTGCTCTCCCAATTCGAGAAATGCCGCTGCTTCTCTTTCTTCTCCCCCAGCAACTTAGCTGCTACCGAAATGAGATGAGGCGACGTTATCGGCTTGACCAAATATTCCTTGGCTCCGAAACGGATCGCCTTCTGTGCGTACTCAAACTCGCCATGGGCGGATAAAATGACGATTGGAATCGTAGGATCTTTCATGAATATATTTTCAATTAATTCAATACCGTTCATCTTTTCCATCTGTATATCCGTAAAAACAAGATCGATTTTCTCCAAATGTATAAAATCCAACGCTTCAAAACCGTTATATGCGATAAACACCTCAGCGATGTCCAGATTCGACTGTTTCAATATGGTAGCCACGCCTTTACAAATCATCGGCTCGTCATCTACAACCAAAATATTAACCATGCGGCCACCTCACTATCCTTTTATGCATCAATACCATTTTATTGTACAACAAATGGCAATTAACATGTGTTTTATTACGGTTATTGTGTCTTATGTTCCGAATTGTGAGGATAAACAATTTAAACAGCCTATCTCCCCTACTTGTCCATTAAGCTGGCTCGGACTTAAGTGGATTACAAAGGCGAGGAGTTTTAATGACCTCCTCGCCGCCGACAAACATGAATTTGACTTATTTAATTGTTAAATTAAAACCGGTCTGAATGAAGTAGAGACTAGGATAAGCAATATTCTTGGTCGTCAATCCAGTAAACGTTGCAGAACCATTATTCGTGTACGTATAGATAGCAGCACCTTTATGTTGTCCTGCAAAGCGTGAAGTTGTCACCCCATCGAGACCAGTACCGTCAATAGTAACGTTATTAAAGTTGATATTCTGGAATCCACCACTATAACCAAATTGAACTGCATCACGTTGCGTATTAAGAATAGTAACGTTGGAGACAGTCAGATTTTGTATAGGATCCGAGGAAGCTTCTAGATCGATCGCACCACGTTCCCCATTGTAAAGATCTTGACTAGTACCCGTGTTAATTAGGGTATTATCCGAGAACACGATACCGGTGTTGTTTTGGAAATGGTAACCCGGGAATACAGTGTTCATTCGGAAACCGGAACCACCAACAGTATCTACAATTAAGTTGTTAGTAGCTTTGTGTCCGCTTCCTCCGAAGAATGCAATAGCACCTGCGCGCCAGTTATTCTCAATTGTGTTGAAGGTGAAGGTATCATTTACACCCATTACAGCGCCATTGGTGTTATCTGTCCAAACAGCGAGAGCATCATCGCCGTTATTGCGCAAGCTTGAATTGCGTACTGTTGAGTTGCTCGTTCCTTGACAGAAGTTAATGCCGTCGGCAAGATTGTTTCTGACACGGCTGTTTTCAATCAGCAGACCATCGGCATGAATAGCTGGCGTGTGAGCATAATCGGCTACCCAGAAACCACACTCAAAGTGTTCTTCCCAGATGTCGTGAATTCTGGAGTTTGTCCCGAAGTTATCCATAAATGCTTTGTATATGGCATTTTGGTTATAACGCGAACGGAGATTCGAGTTCATATATACGTTACTGAAATCAAGTTGACCGCTGATACGGAACGAGATGCCGCCGCCAGCCGCATTTGAATTCGTAAATAGGATGTTTGTAAACCAAATGCCTGCACCCGTAATCGTTAGGTTATTAATCATGTTGCTGGCAGTACCGATCTGCCACATGCTGCTAAGATGGAACGTTCCTTCTGGAATGTACAACGTTTTTCCAGATGAAACAGCTGCACTGACAGCAGAGTTAAAAGCTGCAAGATCATCTAGTCCATCGTTCGGAACGGCACCGTAATCGGTTACAGAGACCGAGTTAGCCGGACGTGCAATAGCGGTAGGAATTGCCTCAATTTCGAGGAAGTCAACGCCATATTCTAAGCTGTCTCCATTGTTCTTCTGTATACGGATCGTATCTCCTTGGTGGAGGGCTGTATCCAGTTTAAAGTGCACTTCATCAAAACGGAAAAGCGGACGTCCACCGCCAGGCGCATCTGCAGGCTGGTCACTGGAGAAATATTGCCAGCTATAGTAGGATGTCAACGAAACGGTTTTGGTTTTAACGCCGTTTACATAAACGTCAAGCGAACCGTTCAATCCCATGCCGTTACTCGAATCTGGCATCGTAAATCTCATGGTTACACCTGCTCCGCCTTCCCCCTGTCTGATTACCCATTGCGCATAGGAGCCGTTCGAAGGAAGAGCTACATAGCTTTGACCAGAAGCTTCAGATGCGGTAAGCGATTGATCAAATGTAGGTGCGGACTTTACATTGGCACCACCACCGATGGATGCATCCTGCGTATCATATCGGGTATATGGCATGCTCGCACCACGTGCAGCATAGACAACAAGGCTTGTAGTGCTAGTGTTGTTTGCTTGTTTCATACTTACTTCATTCGCATCGGCTGCAACCGTTGCAACTACCGTGAAACTGCCATTTACTGCGGTCCATGTACCAGTAAGGGCTACATTAACGGATGCTCCCGCTGCGATGGCACCGCTATAAGAGCCAGTAAATGTTTGAATGGCTGAACCAGAAGAATTTTGAAGAGCTACGGTGACGTTATGAGCCCCGTTTGCTGAAGCTATGTTGCCTTGGTTTTTCAGATTTACAGTAAAGGATACGATATTGCCGGCTACTGGATTACTTGGTGCCGATGAAGCGGTACCTACTAAATCGGAGCTTGGAACCGCATTTACAACCAAATTGGAGCTGCTTGTGTAGCTGTTATTGCTTTCATTCAGCTCAAAAACGGCATTCTCCTCGTCCACTTTCGCTGTCGGTGTGTAGCTGCCTGCCACTTGGGCTGCGATGTTTACTAACACGTTAGCCGTTGCACCTGCTGCTAAAGCTGCTACTGGGGCATATCCGACTTTCGTCGTGCCTACGTAAAAGTTAACGGTTGTCGCCGTTGAGGAGGCGGTGCCGATATTTTTCACAACAGCGTTAAGTGTAATGGCGTCGGTTTCAATTGGCGAATTCGGCGTCCAAGTCAGGCCAGTGATCGTCAGGTCTGGATTCGGAGCTGGGGTACCAATGACTTCAAACTCGGCAACTTGAGCGCCCGGCGCACCGGAGTTCGCCGTGATTTTCAATTGTACGTCGCTGACTATCGCTGTCACCGGAATTGTAAGGACGTTGCCGGAAGACGGATTAAACGTGTATGTAGCGGGAGAAACAAGCGTCGTGAATGCCGTGCTGCCTTGCGCTTTTCCCAACACTTCGATCGTTTGCGTACGCGTTGCCCACACCGGGTCTGGGTTCAGCTTGACAGCAACAGACGAGATGGAAGCATTTGCGCCCAAGCTAACGGCAAGCGTAGCCGGATAAGCACCGGAACCACTCTCCCAGTATGTAGTGGCACTGCCGTCATTCGCATTTGTTGCGATAAATGTTTGCGTGCTTGACGATGCTGTGATCGTTTTGCCCACAGCGAGGTTGGTGCCGCTTGCGACACTGCCGTTACGCGTTACTGTATTGCTTGCGGCAGAGACATTGCCTGCTGCATCCTTCGCTATAACGTAGTAACTGACCGTGGCCGTATCCGGTTGGTTATCGGTGTAAGTCAGCACATTTGCAGCTACAGTAGTGCGGAGACTGCCATTCGCGTAGATGTCGTAGCCGGTTACGCCGACGTTATCCGTTGAAGCGTTCCACGTCAATTTAATTTGACCAGAAGCAGGCGTCGTGTACGCCAAATTTGTTGGTGCAGTCGGCGCCTGTGTATCGGAGTTGACTACGCCATTACGCGTTACTGTATTGCTTGCGGCAGAAACATTACCTGCTGCATCCATCGCTATAACGTAGTAGCTAACCGTGGCTGTATCCGGTTGGTTATCCGTGTAAGTCAGTACATTGCCAGCTACACTTCCGCGCAGACTGCCATTCGCGTAGATGTCGTAGCCGGTTACGCCGACGTTATCCGTTGAAGCGTTCCACGTCAATTTAATTTGACCAGAAGCAGGCGTCGTATACGCCAAATTTGCTGGTGCAGTCGGCGCCTGTGTATCCCCAGTCGCAGCTCCGTATACTTCAAATTCGGAAAGCTGCGCAGCAGGCCAGCCTGTATTGGCGGTGACTGTCAATTTGACATATCGGGCAGAAGCTGCCGTGAAATTAATGGTCACAATGTTGTTGCTTGTAGGATTAAATGTATAGCTAGCTGAGCCTGTGAGATTGGTATATGTAGAATCATTCAAGCTACCGAGTACGGAAAGCGTTTGGGTCCGCGTTCCCCAGCCTACAGGAAGCTTCAGCACGACCTGATTGACGGAATACGTGCTTCCCAAGTCTACGCGAATCGATTGGGGAAATGCATTATTCGTGCTTTCCCAGTATGTGGCTTGATTGCCGTCATTGACGTTAGTCGCCACATAGACATCGTTATAGCCAGTAGCGGTGACTGGTTTGCCTGCCGATAGATTCGTGGCTGCAAGAGCAGCTGGCACTGCTATTCCTAACTGAGCGAACAATACCGCCAAAATAAGAGCGAAAAGCATAATTCTTGAATTATGAACTCGATTGAACTGCAACTTCATTAAAATTAAACCTCCTAATTAGTAAACATGTAAAATTTGCAGGTACCTGTTACAAAAAAATGAAAGCGCTTCCCACTCCTTCAGCGATTAGATTGAGGCCGCTTAATTACTAACCTCCACCTCCTATCCTAGCGACGGCTGATATCTTAATCATAACAAACAAGTGAACGAGAGCACGATGTGCTTCCTTACTTAGTTCGTGTGCAAAATTACGAAATTCATACAATTTAAGGAAGATTTCTTTATATTGTAACACGTCAATAACGATCACTAACGCTTAACCAAGCAGGCTGTTTCGTTCACACATTGGTGCACATCTTGAACGGGGCGCGATGGCTGAACAAAAACAGCTTACTCGGTTATCCGAGTAAGCTGTTTTTCGATTAATTAAGCCACATCACCAGTTGTTGCCGGCAACTCTATTGACCGTAAAGTTCGGGCTCAATGATTCACCATAGATAGCTGTAACACCAGGATTATTGATTTTTACATTAGTAAAGCTTGCCGCACCGACAACCGGTCCTTGGCCTTGCTCCGCTCTAGCAACAAGCTTGATGCCGTAGCGGGTCGGATTATTGATGTTGACGTTCTCTATGCGAACGTTTTGCATTGCAAGCGCATTCGGATACATATTCTGGAACATCAGCCCGAAATACACTGAGTTGTTGATGTCGACATTTTTGACCACGATATTCTTGAATGCACGATCACCGACATAGAACCAGATTGCTCCGAAGTTCTGGTAATCGTTGATCTTGTCGTCTGCTCCTACACTGGTCCAGAAATCTCCGCCTGTACGGTCCAGAGTGATGCCGTCGAATACGGTATCCACGTCACCAAAGCCCAAGGTATTGTAACCAAAGCTCAAGCTGCTGATCGTTAGACCCGGATACGTCAACGTATCTGCGCCGTAGAGGTTCTGGAACAAGTTATCCGAACCGCCGTACGCCGCAAAAGCAGCCGCACGTCTTACAGTAACCGCGGTAAGGTTAGTGAACTTGTTGCCTACATTATACGATCCACCGGCATCAACCGCACTGAACTCTGCGAAGGAATCGTCGCCGGTTGCCCTCGCGTAGTTGTTGTCGACTATGTTGTTGTTGGAACTGTTGGTCATGTTGATTCCGTCTGCAAATGTGTTTTTAATCCGGTTGTTTTTGAACGTATTGTTAGAAGCGCCAACTCCCCAATACAAGCAGACGAAGTGCTCCGCCCAGATGTTTTGAATCGTTACGTTTTGCATGCCATTACCATCGATGAATTTACCAGGTCCATCCACTCTGTACTGATAGTTACCCCAAGCGGATAAGTCTCTGATGGTTGAGCCATTCGCGGTCGCAGCAATATTAAAGCCAACATCTGTGTTGGATTGATCCTGTGGTGCCGTCAGCTTTGTATACCATGGGCCCGCGCCGATGATTTCAGTTGCGCGTCCGTAAATGAAGATTTTGCTATTGATTGTCCAAAAGCCAGCTGGTATGAAGATCCCTTTCTTTGTTGTATCTTGTCTAAATTCATTCAATGCTTGATCGATCGATTTCGATGCCGTAACCTGGACGTATTTACTCGGATCGGGGTTGGAAGCAGCCGGAGCGACGTTTTCCGTTTCGATCATGTCTACGTAGATCCAAGAAACGTCACCGGCATCCTTCTGGATTTTGATCTTCGTTCCTGCCGGATAGACTTGGTCAAGCATCAGTTGGGAATCTTCATAGAGCCAGTAAGCTTTCGTACCCGAATTATCATAACCGAGTCGACCAAGCGTAGTAGGCGTAGCATACAAGTAAGAGAACTTAGAGGATACGCTGAATTTGCCTTTACTTACACCATCGGCATAAATACTGACGGTTCCCGTCGTATTTTCAGCAACGGCATTACGCAGAACAAAAGCGTTGGCCGGTGAGGTCAGCGTAAACTCGACATATTCGCCATTTGTGTCCAGATAAACCGCCGATCGTCCGGAGGCTTCACCGGCAAAGTCGCCAGGTGTAAAGTTCGGAACCAATCTCGTTCCGTTTGTGGCATTGGAAGGCAATTCCGCTTCAATAACGGTAAAAGGCATATTAGCGCCACGTCCCGAATAAAGGTTTGTCACACTTGTGTTGTTTGCTTGTTTGATGCTTACTTCGTTAGCATCGATCGCAACCGTCGTGGTTATTGTGTAGCTGCCATTAACAGCTATCCAAGTTCCCATATTCACATTGACGGATGCTCCCGCTGCGATGGCACCGCTATAGGATCCAGTAAATGTTTGAATGATTGCACCAGCAGAGTTCTTAAGAACTAAGGTCAGGGCATTAGCGCCGCTCGCAGAAGCGATGTTGCCTTGGTTTTTCAGATTTACAGTAAAGGATACATTATTGCCGGCTACTGGATTACTTGGTGCCGATGAAGCGGTACCTACCAAATCAGAGCTCGGAACCGTATTAACAACCAAGTTGGAGCTGCTTGTGTAGCTGTTATTGCTTTCATTCAGCTCGATGAGGGCATTCTCCTCGTCCACTTTCACTGTCGGTGTGTAGCTGCCTGCCGTTTGGGCTGCGATGTTCACCGACACGGTAGCCGTTGCACCTACAGCTAAAGCTGCTACTGGGGCATATCCGACTTTCGTCGTGCCTACGTAAAAGTTAACGGTTGTCGCCGTTGAGGAGGCGGTGCCGATATTTTTCACAACAGCGTTAAGTGTAATGGCGTCGGTTTCAATTGGCGAATTCGGCGTCCAAGTCAGGCCGGTGATCGTCAGGTCTGGATTCGGAGCTGGGGTACCAATGACTTCAAACTCGGCAACTTGAGCGCCCGGCGCACCGGAGTTCGCCGTGATTTTCAATTGTACGTCGCTGACTATCGCTGTCACCGGAATTGTAAGGACGTTGCCGGAAGACGGATTAAACGTGTATGTAGCGGGAGAAACAAGCGTCGTGAATGCCGTGCTGCCTTGCGCTTTTCCCAACACTTCGATCGTTTGCGTACGCGTTGCCCACACCGGGTCTGGGTTCAGCTTGACAGCAACAGACGAGATGGAAGCATTTGCGCCCAAGCTAACGGCAAGCGTAGCCGGATAAGCACCGGAACCACTCTCCCAGTATGTAGTGGCACTGCCGTCATTCGCATTTGTTGCGATAAATGTTTGCGTGCTTGACGATGCTGTGATCGTTTTGCCCACAGCGAGGTTGGTGCCGCTTGCGACACTGCCGTTACGCGTTACTGTATTGCTTGCGGCAGAGACATTGCCTGCTGCATCCTTCGCTATAACGTAGTAACTGACCGTGGCCGTATCCGGTTGGTTATCGGTGTAAGTCAGCACATTTCCAGCTACACTTCCGCGCAGACTGCCATTTGCATAGATGTCGTAGCCGGTTACGCCGACGTTGTCCGTTGAAGCATTCCATGTCAGTTTGACTTGACCAGAAGCAGGCGTCGTATACGCCAAATTTGCTGGTGCAGTCGGCGCCTGTGTATCCCCAGTCGCGGCTCCGTATACTTCAAATTCGGAAAGCTGCGCAGCAGGCCAGCCTGTATTGGCGGTGACTGTCAATTTGACATATCGGGCAGAAGCTGCCGTGAAATTAATGGTCACATTGTTGTTGCTTGTAGGATTAAATGTATAGCTAGCTGAGCCTGTGAGATTGGTATATGTAGAATCATTCAAGCTACCGAGTACGGAAAGCGTTTGGGTCCGCGTTCCCCAGCCGACAGGAAGCTTCAGCACGACCTGATTGACGGAATACGTGCTTCCCAAGTCTACGCGAATCGATTGGGGAAATGCATTATTCGTGCTTTCCCAGTATGTGGCTTGATTGCCGTCGTTGACGTTAGTCGCCACATAGACATCGTTATAGCCAGTAGCGGTGACTGGTTTGCCTGCCGATAGATTCGTGGCTGCAAGAGCAGCTGGCACTGCTATTCCTAACTGAGCGAACAATACCGCCAAAATAAGAGCGACAAGCATAATTCTTGAATTATGAACTCGATTGAACTGCAACTTCATTAAAATTAAACCTCCTAATTTAGTAAACATGTAAAATTTGCAGGTACCTGTCACAAAAAATGAAAGCGCTCCCCACTCCTTCAGCGATTAGATTGAGGCCGCTTAATTACTAACCTCCACCTCCTATCCTAGCGACGGCCGCTATCTTAATCATAACAAACATGTGAATGAGCGTACTATGTGCATCCTTACTGGGTTTGTGTGTGAAATTACGCATTTCATACAATTTCAGGAAGAATTATTTCATTGCAATAATTATTTCATGAATGGTATAACGAGAAGACCTCTCAGCAAGTGAGAGGTCTTCTTTTCTTTCGTCTGAGCCTACTTATTTATTCATTAAATTCGCGTCTTGCAGCAGTCGATGCAGCAGAACCGCCGCTTCCGCACGCGTTGCCAGCGCCTGTGGCGCGAGTGACGAATCACTTTGGCCTTGCATCAAGCCACGAGCGACGATATCTTGCATAGCGTCTTTGGCCCATTCGCTTATCCATACACGATCTGCGAATACACGCAACACATCTGCATGTGTTACAACTGGATTCGTATCCGCAAGCTTCAGTGCCCGCTCGATCATAACGGCAATTTCTTCACGCGTAATGGCCCGATCAGGATGGAAATTGCCAGTATCATCGCCTTCGATAAGTCTATACTCAGCCGCTGTAGAAGTGGCATAAGCAAACCAATCGTGAGTGTTGATGTCGTGGAAAGCAGATGGCTTCGGCTGTGATACGCTTGCAGCAAGCCCCAGCGCACGCACCAGCATAGCCGCGAACTCTGCTCTAGTCACCTGATCGTCCGGTGCAAAGGAGGAGTCCGATTTTCCGTTTACGATCAGCTTTGAGGCCAGCAATTCGACCTCCGATTCCGCCCAGTGTCCGGTAAGATCAGCAAACGTTTTGTTAAGGAGTACGACGGTATAGATACTATTCGTCGTGCTTTTGATCGTTACAACTGTTTTACCGTCCACGATGGAGAACAAAGCAGGAACATATTGGAACTCGTCAGTTTCCGGATGATAGACAAGAGCTGTTGCCGATGAGGCGTCTACCGCACCTTCAACGGTCAACGTTCTGGTAACATAGATGTGACCAAAATGATTAAGTACTAGGGTCTGGTCACCAGCGATCAATGTAACCTCAAAGCTAACTGGTGAATCCAGCAGTTTCCCGCCGAGCTGGGCAGCCTGCGTTTCGACCTTGCTCCTTTGATCGCCATCCTGCTTCACGATGCTCACTTTCAGCGTAGCTTTTGAAAGATCTACACCGCTTATGCCTTGCGCAGTAAGCAACTTCCCAATATCGGCAGGAAGTGCAAAGCTTGCATTCAAATGTTGAATGATAAGTTGCGCATCTGGCATCGCAGTCACGAGTTTCACCAATGAGGATACTGGCAGTTGGAACTCAGCTGCGTTATCTATTAATTCGCTTTGAATGCGGATCACGGGTTGATTATTTTTGATAAAATCCGCAATCTGCTGATCAGTGATCTGAACGATTGGC
The DNA here is from genome assembly GCF_030817215.1 of Paenibacillus sp. V4I3. GTDB lineage: Bacteria > Bacillota > Bacilli > Paenibacillales > NBRC-103111 > Paenibacillus_E. The sequence continues at coordinate 5,097,183 of NZ_JAUSZA010000001.1, read as the reverse complement.
ACATCCAAGCTATTGCTTGTCGTGCCAGATGGTCCACTTGTAGGATTTACAGTTGGCATGCTTGGTTCGACTTTCGTGCTCGCAAAACCTTTGCCTGTTTCGTTAACAACAAAACCCGCACCGGCATTATTGGCTACATCTTGGATTTTGGCGTTGCGGATAATTACATTATCAAAGCTTGCAGAACCTGCAACGGTATTTGCGACTTCCAAACCGGTTGTACCTGCACCATCGATCACATTATTCTTAAATGTAACTTGGTTTACAGGTGATGTTCCTTGGATGGAAATGCCTTGGTACATACTGTCGAGCGCAATGTTATCGCTAATTAGGACAGGGCTTGCAATCGGTTTCGTATCGGCATAAACCCAGATTGCGCCAATATTCAGATTAAGGCCAGCATCCCGGCTTCCTGTTCGAACCAGTGTGTTGCGCTGAACAAGCGTCGTTCCGTCAAGAGGCGTAACCGGACTGAACCTTGTGGAGACAGTGATTCCCCCGCCGAGACCGATTGTATCTTTGAGCACGTTATCTGTCATCTTGTTATCCTTACCGCCGAAAACAACCATATTGTTGGACAGCCATGGCAGTTGGACAGTGTCGAAGCGGAACGTATTTTTGTCCGTGTAATCGCCTGGATAACCTTCGTTCAAAGTCGACCACATGGCTAGACCGTCGTCCCCGGCGTAGCGGACGTTCGTCTCTTCGACCATACTGTTTTTCGTGTTCGTGCTGAAGTTCATACCGTCCGCCATCAAGTTGCGGATTCGCAGACCGCCGACATAGAAACCATCTGTGTATTGATCCTTGCTGACGCCAAAATCACCTCTCGGACGCGCAATCCACATTCCCGTTTTCGTATGCTCAATCCAAACGCTCTGGATCGTGGAGCCTGTTCCAAATGCGCCTTCAAACCCATTCGTATGTGCGTCGTCATTACGGATGTTCAACTCGCCGTCAATAGCCAAGTCATACACGCGAATGTTATTTCCGTTTCCGAAAAATTTAGCTCCTTTCAGATTCGTGTACCACATGCCAGCGCCGCGAATGGTTACGTCGTTAAGAAGGAACACATGCTGCATCGTTTCCTGACTGACATTTACCCCAGGATCCGATCCGCTGCCATTGGATAATTCAAAATCTCCCACAGGGAACCAAACTCCCTTATGCTGCAAGCTTGCTGCTGCCAAAGCATCCTTGAATGCTTGTGAATCGTCCTGACCATCGTTCGGAACCGCTCCGAAATCCGTGACTGAAACGAATCCGGCTGGCATTGTATAAGCAGTGTCAGGAGCTTGCTCCATTTCAGCAAAATCAATGAAATACGAAGACGCGGTGCTATTTGCATCCACTTGCAACTTGATCGTCGCTCCCGCATCCACATTGCTGATCCGTGTATGAATTTCGTCAAAGAAGCGGTGTGCGCTGCCCTGCTTGTGATCATTCGACCAAGGATAGTTGCCATATTCCCAAGCATATTTAGAAGTCAAATCCAGATCTTTAACTTTCGTACCGTTCACATAAAGTCCTATCTTCGCGTTCATGCCGGTTCCGTCCGCATTGTCAGGAATGGAGTAACGCAATACGAGTGAGTTGGCTTTATGTGCGGCCTGGAATTGCACAAACTGACCGACTTGATCCATCTTCACCGCTTGCTTACCTGATGCTTCATTAGCCAACTCATGGTACGTGCGCGATGGACCAACGATTATGCCGTTCGTTTCTCCCTGTTCGGCTTCATAAGTTGTATAGCTTTCAATAGCGCCTCTGTAAGCTTTGTTTACTGCTTGATGAACGATCAAAGAATCAATTGCAACATGGCCGCTATCCCCAGCTGCGAATTCGAAGGATACAGAGTTGAATCCTGCGCGAAGCGGAAGATTCACTTGAACGGCTTGCCAGCCGTTTCCTTTGGCAAAAGTCAGTTGCTGCGTTTGGATGCCATTAACAAGTAAGCTTAACGTTTGATCGGCAGCCGATGTATTCGCGTACTGAATTGTCGCTGCATACGTTTTAGCTTCTTGCGCGTTCACAGCGACAATCGCTCTTGCACCTGCAGCCACGAAATGATCTGCGTACCTGCTGCCGGAATAACCCGCCAGATTTGAGCCAGACTGAACGCCGCCGCTAAGGAATGCGTTTTCCAGTTCGTACACGGCATCTCCAAGAACAGGTTCTAAAGACCAAAGCGCTGAATCTTTCGATTGAACAGTTGTTCCTTGCTTAACGGCCCCATCTTGAGCAAAAAGACGCTGTCCAGTGACGGAACTGACAATTTGTTTATAGCCCAACACGTCATTGATATTCCACTGCGCTGATCGCATACTGCTATCGCTATTGGAGCTGGCCACTTGATTGTCTACAAGAGATTCGAGCATATGTCCGGTCGCGCGATTTTTCAGTGCTTGATGTCCATTCACTTGCTGGACCAGCCATTCGCTGCTTGCTTGCAATTCATTTTGACTGCCAAGTAAAACTAATCCCGATTGTTCATATACATATTGACCCGATTGTTTATTACCAATACGAACATAGTTGGTATCGTCAATAACCGGCGTTGTCGTGTATACATTTCTAGTTTCGGAATTATTTGGAGTCTTAAGCGTACCCGTTGCAGACTCAAAGGTCCATTCCAGCTTTTTCTCCGAATCTCCTTGCAGGACATAAAGACCTCGTTCTGGATAACCAGCTCCATTCACCGTATTCAGGTATTCATCGTTAAATGAACCATTATTGCTGCGTATACGGAATTTACCTGTTCCAGTAACGTCCTCGATTACCCACTGCGACGCTTGGTTATCGATGGATGCAGCCGTGTCCTGCATGTAAGCGTACGTATCGTTCATTGTCATATAACCGCCGGTAGCTGCATTTTTGATGCGCTGAATGCCGCCCGCGAATTCGATGGTCCAATACGAATAGGCGTTGTCCGCGTCTGGCGTTCCGTAAAGGATAGCTCCTCTGCTATTTTCGTACAAATACTGGCTTTTATCTGAACTTTTGATACGCACTGGGCCAGTCGGAAGCTCTGCTGTTATTCGTACAGGTTCTACAGCGAATAGTGCGCTATCATCGTTTGCTTTTAATTTACTAATTTTGACGCCGTTTGTTCCGACTTCATCGTAAATGAAATGCGCGTTGCTCCAACCGCTTTTTAGAATAACATAACCAGGTGTATTTGAGTCTAGTAGCACCCAGTTAGCGCTGCCCCACGTAGAGTAAATCGTTTCGTACAACATCAGGTTCTCAGGCGGATTGTCCTTTTCAATGTCAGGTACGACATTTTCCAAAGCAAGGCCGTAACCGCTCTTCGCATTCTTGAGATAAACTTGCGTCGAGTTATTTTGGGAGACACTGACGACCCAAACAGAAGAAAGATCAGATGACGGGAGATCTCCGTATTTCATGTTATGATCGGCGTCTTCGTAAAGGTATTGGCCTGTTTGTTTGTTCTTAAAACGCGCCGTCATCGGCAGTGTGCTGTCCGAAACCGGAACAAACCTCCAGTTTTTGCTTCCCCATGTAGCAAGAATTTCACTGTATTCCGCGTATTTATTCAGATTTTGCACATTGATGAACTTCTGTTGATTAGGTTGCTGATTCGGATCATTTACACTATGGATTTGCTTCGTATCTCCGGTAGTTTCAATAACCCAAATCGCGCTGGTCCACGAATCTTCGACAGTTGTCACCTTCAAGTGTCCGTCCACAGGATTTTGAATATTGATGTAATGGCCTGTGGCGCGGTTTTTGATCCGTTTGCGACCAGCGAACTTCTCAATTAGCCATTGCCCGCGTTGATTGTCCGATTTCACATTGCCATATTTCACATTGCTATCGGTATCTTCATACAAGGCCAAAGAGGTCCATGTATTCACGATTTGCACGTACTGATTCACGCCGGCTACCACCGATGGATCTTCAAAAAGCCATTGAACCTCGTCCGTATTCGGATTTGCCACGCTGGATTGGGCAAAACCAAGACCATTCGTTACATGGATATAAGTCCCCGCATATACAGCGCTTTGCACCGTTACATAATCGTCGTACATCAATGAATTGCTGATCTGCCACTGATCGTCTCCAGAGCCATTCGGCTGGTGCAGGCTTTGCAGCGGATCACCGGGTTGTAAAATATTTTCCATACTGATATAGTTGCCGGTGTCGAGATTGCGAATTCGTTTCTTGCCGTTATAATCTTCAACAATCCACTGATACACATTCCCTGTCACGGTTCCAGATGGAATCGGCCCATATTTCACCGTGTCTTGATCCTCATACAAATATTTGTCACTCACCTGCTGAGAAGTGAAATTGGCGATACGGACAGGCTTTACATCTGCCGCCATCTCGATTTTCCACTGAGCATTATCTCGCGTGGGTATCGACCAATTGTTGGAACGGGCGAACGTATCATCGAATTGGCTGTTCAGCACATAGGTCTGGCTTCCGGCTTCAATATCATCAGTATCTCCTGGAAGCCGGTCGGTTCCTTTTGCGAATACGTTTGTAAAGGTTACCCATCCATCGGCTATACCTACTGCCATGGTCCATTCATTTTTAGTTGTACCGGTAAACGGAAGACTTTTTATTTTATCCCAGAATGTACCTTGTGTAATGTAGTGACCTGTGGCCCGGTTCTTTAAACGCACTGTTGTTGACCCGTCGCCATTAGCTGCCACCTGTTCAATGAACCAGTGTGAGTTCGTATCGTCCATGGGCACTTTGCCGAATTCGATAAGACCGTCTTTATCCTCGTACAAGTATTGTCCTGCGCGATACTGATTGACGATTCGAACAGGACTCTCATCGCTGGCAGTCTCTAATTGCCACTGTGGACTTTCCCAGGTAGCCCCGATATCGGAGCTCACTTGACCGTAGCCAAGCTGGTCTTCCTCGTGGATGAACAGGTTTTGTGTTAGATCCTTCACGCTGCGAATCGTCACATAGCCAGCCCGGCTAGCATCCTGAATGAGCCATTGGTCATTAGCTGAACTGCTACCTATTGCATCGCCAGTCAAAGCATCAGATCGCTTGGTCACATGGTTAACGGTGATGTAATGACCCGTCTGCATGTTCTTGATTCGTTTAAAACCAGTGCCATCTGGTGCATCTTCCAGCAGCCATTTCGCTGATTGATCCGCTGCGCTCGTATAACCGTAGCGGACAACACCAGACGAATCTTCGTATAGATAATTGCCCTTCCACTTGTTTTTTGATCCGAACGACCGAACCGCCAGCAGTGTTTGACGAGTCTGTAACACTCGGTCCGCTTGACGGAACATTCGCATAGGCCATCGTTTGAAACGGCAGTACTAACAGAATGGCCAGCAGAATCATCAAATTTCGTCTAAATAAACGTATCACCCTTGACATTCCTCCAATTGAAATAGAAATAGCTTCCTCTTCCAAGTATATGAATGCGCTTTCATACTAGCAATGTGTAATATTATGGTAATCATGTCCAAATTTACTTGCCTACAAAAAAGCATCCGTTTCTCATCAATATTTAATGAGAGCGGATGCATAAGTAATCTTCCTATTTTCAATTGCTGAAGCAAAAGCAATATTTTTCAAAACTCTATTTTGACTTCCGACAACTACCCCTTTCCGCGTCAAACTCAAAAAAAAGATTGAAATGACCCACTCTCCCCATGTGTGTATTCACTTGTATGATTCACATAGTAGAGTCGTTTTGCCGCAGCCCGCCGGTTTTCCCCCACCCCCTAAACGCTACTACATGGAAATAACAAAATATATCATAATTCACTATTCAGTATTCAGTATTCAGTATTCAGTATTCAGTATTCAGTATTCAGTATTAACATATTCTAGTCCTATAAATATTATATTCCAGCCATATAACTTTGGCATTTTGATAGTAAACATTAACATTCATAACGTGCTAAGCCGTAGCTCATAAAAATACTGCACAATTGGATGCTTTAACTTCATCTTCTCGGTCATGTTTAAAATTCGCTTTTTTCCAACTCTTCTGTCCACCAAAGCTAAAATATTCAATAAGATAACATTGCTCTCTAGGCTTTCCTCTATAGAAATAGATAAAAACTTATTTGCTACAACAATAAAATTGGATTTACTTAATGCTGACTGTTCTGATAAAAGCTCCTTTGCATATTCTGATATTTTTCTATTTCTTGCAATTACTTTGAGACGATCCTCCGGAACTATCCCCTTGGTATCTTTTCTGACAGCTTCAATTTCTTCATTGTTGATAGGAATTTGGATATTTGGATCATTCTTTATTTCCAGCTCCGTATGATACCATCTGATTAAGGTAGTTACATCACTCATATTGAGTATGTTCTTTTTATCTACCGCAATATAACAAAGACCTGCTTTATCAGGTAAATAACGGTAGCTGGTTGCGCGGTATTCGAACCTTCCATATAGCGCAGGACAGAGAAAGCTCTCCAGAAGTTGCTTCAATTTGCTCCAGGCCATGTAATCCTCCTATTTAACGAGTGAACTTGCCATCTAACACCTTGAATCCAACACTTCGATCATATTGAACCTCACCCACATACCCTTTTCATTTTTTTCTAGAAGATTTGTTCCGATAAAAGCTTCTAATAAATCATAACCTGTTGGTAAAGAAAGTACAGCTACTCCGTTCATATCAATAAGTTTAAAATTCATAAATACACTCCGCTTCCGTGCTATTGGATTAGAATTTAACCTTTCGATGGTATAATCCTTCCCGTTCAATAAACAAAAGAGGAGCTATTTAAAGTAGCAGCCCCACTATCGGTAACAATAGGTAAGCATTTGATGTCATCTCCAGCTTTTCCCCTGCTCCACACCGGACGTGCCAGTTTCCCGGCATCCGGCGTTCCCTCTAACTGAATTTACTAAATCATAAGTTCCTCGTTACTCAAGGATATTGACGTTTTGTCATCCTAGTAGCTTGCACTGTGGCATCCATTGATGTTCCCACGTTCCTACCTGATCGGTGCAATTCACGCTTGGAAAACAATTTTTCTTTTCAGTTAGACTTGGGGCTGTTCCTCCACTCCCATTACAGGAGATTCACCAGTCGCGCCCCTGCCCTCACAAGGATTAATGTATTTCGGCATGTGCCTTATAACAACCGTTTTGGGTAACAGCCCTTGTTGCAACGTCCCTTGCTTTCCAAGTCCCTTACATCCTAGCTATTCTTTCTGGACTTAGGTGCTTCCTCTAAGCCTGTGAGACCAATGCCGCCATTGTTTGGCATAGCGTATTTCATAGGAAAAATTCTTACTCTACGCCGCTCACCCCATCATTTGATGGTGCATATGTTTCCATATGCTCTAACTTTAGACCTGTACATTCGGAAGTTCGTCAGTTCAGTCTGTTTGAACATTCTCACCATATCCAGTTTTTCAGCCGCGCGGCATATCCGTTAGCATACCTTTTCTATTCGAATGGCTCTAGCCTTCGTTCTGCCGAATCTACCTGTACTTCACACCACATGACCTGTTAGTCATGACGCGCGCAGGAGTATTGGCGGAATGGTTTCGGGATACATGGTTCCGTCATTCCCATCCTCGGTTGTAAAGTTAAGATTACTCATTGCAATCTCCTGCTTTTCACGAAGTTAGTCGCTTATAGCAGAACTTGTCATACTTATCCGTTAGCTTAATGCGACCTTGAGTCTTCACAATCATTATTAACAAGAAAAAAAGGACACGCAGCAAGGCATACTCCTGTTTCCATAAATGTTGTAGAATAAAGAGTTAGCTAACATTGAATAATCGTAATTCTGTTCCCGTCTGGGTCACTTACTTGAAAACGGTCTCCACATGAATTTTCCTGAATATCTCCTATTACTAGCACACCTTCTTCTTTTAAAACCGCGAAAAACTCCTTTGCGTTTTCTGTTAACAATTCGAACATCGGTGCAGGATTGCCATTCCTGATAAAATGAATTTTGTATTCTTCCTTTTCTTGCTGCAGGAGAAGGACGGGTCCGTTTCCAAGCTTTATAAAAGCGTTACCTCCACCATCATCTGTCTTTAAAATCCCCCGCACTAATGCACAACCTAGATGATTAATGTAGAAATCCACTGATTTCTGAATGTTTTTAACGGGGATATTGATGCAGGCTACTCCCGTTATATGCTTAATTACCTTTTGCTCAAAATCCTTATCAACTTTCTGTGTTGCCAGTGTCTCTTGAACCATCTCAAACAACTCCTTTTTTAATAGTTCCTTTGAGCGTCTTATGCGGCTTTCCACAGCACTCAAAGAAATACCTAAGAATTGGCTATTCTCCCTAGAATTAAATCCACTGATGAAATACATAACTGTTACCTGTCTGTATTTCTCATCTAATGACTTTAACGCATCCCAAACCTTTTCCTTTGTTTCATTAATTTCAATTACTTCTTCTACTGAAACTGGGGTCGGAATATTGTAGGCTTCCGAAAGAGTGTTTAAAGGTGCACGCCTTTTCCTAAGCCAATCAATACTCAAACTTCTGGTGATAGTAAATAACCAACTTCCGAACTTATCGGAATCCTTAAGCATTCCTAGACTACTCCACGCACTAACAAAAGCCTCTTGAGCTATGTCTTGGGCATAATGGAAATCACCTATTACGCTAAATGCCGTTGCATAGACTGCATTTGAGTATTTAGAAACTAATGCCGAGTACGCTTCTAAATCGCCCTGGTTCGCAGATTTAACCACCTCTTTATCTTCCATAACTCACCTCAACATCCCATACACTATATAGACGGAAAATCTTACTAAAACCAGTCAAACCATGAGTATTTTTTTAAATTCAATATGTAGAGAACTTATCCTTTATTTTTTGTCTCTTCAAACTAAACTGCCCGTTAACATTCCTGTAGGTGTTAATAGATGGAACTTGCAGAAAAAAGGACGCCTCGCTAGGATGAGTATGTACCTGGGTTGCAGCCCTCAGAACTCACCTTAGGAGGCGTTATTATGAAGTCTAATCCAATTAATTCTCAAAATCAACGTGTAGAACGAATCTCCACTACCACTCTGGTCATAGGCATCGACATTGCCAAGGAGAAGCATGCTGCGCAAGCCATTAATTTTCGAGGTATTGTCCTCACCAAGCGCCCTATTCTATTTTCGAATGACCTAGCCGGCTTTGAGCTTTTAGAACACAGTATTCGGAATTTACAGAAGATGCACGGCATGAATGACTTCGTTGTGGGAATGGAGAGCACCGGTCACTACTGGTTCAATCTTGCCAACTGGTTGGTGGATCAAGGCATTGATGTGGCTCTTGTCAATCCAATGACAACCAAACGCAATAAGGAAAACAGAGATAACTCACCTTCCAAGAACGACCCAAAAGATGCTCTGGTCATCGCCGATGCAGTGAGTCGTGGGTTCTACACGCCCTTCTCTCCAAAGGATGAAGCATTCCGCCGCATACGGGTTATGGTTACAAACAGAGAGCACTGGGTTGTTAAATCAGGACGGATTAAGAATAGAATCCACCGCTGGCTCGATATCCGGTTTCCAGAATACAGACAAGCATTTGATGATATTTTTAGCGATCGTTCGTTGGCCTCTTTGCGTCGGTTTCCAGCCCCTTCTGACCTATTACAGCTAACTCCGGAGCAAATGGTACAGATCTGGGGTGAGTATATGGCCAGACCTGGCGGGGTGCGAGGTACGAACAAGGCTTTGGAACTTCAATCACTCGCTAGACATAGCGTGGGAGACACTACTGCCCTTGAAGAAGATAAATGGGAGCTGAGGCACCTCATCGAAGAGTATGAAAGGATCCGCCGAATTATTGACGAAGCGGACGAGATGATTGAAAAGATACTGCCTGAAATTCCTTGTTCTGATCTCGTTCGATCTGTCGGTACTTCCGTTCCTGCAACGGCTGCCATATTGGCATTTGGCGGGGACTTACGTAAGCTGTCTCACGGAAATCAATTATTGCGCAAGGCAGGATTGAACTTAGCAGAACGAAGTTCAGGCAAGTATAAGGGGCAAATCAAGCTCACCAAACGAGGCAACTCGCTACTGCGCAAGCATCTCTACTTCACTGTGTTTCACCTGTTATCTTTCAATGAAGCGTTCCAAGCCATGCATGCGCATAATACCGAAGTGAAACGAATGACGAAAATGCAGTCCATGATGAAGCTGATTGGGAAACTAGCCCGTATGCTTGTAGCCATGGCAAGAGAAGGACAATCATTCTCCATGGATAAGGCCCAGCTACCATTAGCTGCATAAAAAGTAAATTTTAACCCTGACACGTAAATTGGCTCATTCGCAGGAACTCACAAAGAAAGCACGGAGTACCGATATTTTTAAGCTTTAGGGCATAGACCCGTTCCGTTAACGTTGATCGGACTCCACACCTTGGAAAGATAGGACGAAGGAATGTGAGGGCAAAGACCCGTCGAGATTTGGGAGAGTGAATCCCCAAGGATATTGTGGAGAGAAGCGTGCATCATAACTTTATTATGGAAGATGTTGTAAATACATCAACACCTTCTGTTCCCGCATGCGCTCTAACGGAACTGCCTGCCACACACTACCTAAACACCGGAACTCCTATTTAACATGCATTTTGAAATCCTGCGAATGAGCGAGCATTCGTGAGAAAATCCTTATTCTCTGAGGGAGCTTAATGCTCGCGGTCAGTCTACAACTTTATTTTCTCAATTTATCACTTTATTTTCAATGAACATTCACTGACAAATAGGACTGTTAGCACTTAGTTTAATATTCGAGCAGTAAAAAGACACTGAGATCCTATTCGAGGCCACTGAAAAAGTTCCCTTTAATGAAAGCAAAGGTACAGATTCCCTCAATTTTTTGAGGATGCTGTACTTTTTTTTCTGTATAATTAAGGTATTATACTTGGCGGGTGATTACGATGATTAAAAACCAACAGTCGATGATTTTAAGTCCATATATGGAGATTTACAACTTAGTTGTTCCCAAGGATAATTTACTGCGACAAATTGAAGAACTCGTTGACTTCTCTTTTGTATACGATGAACTGAAGAGTAATTATTGTCTGGATAACGGTCGATATGCTATCGACCCCATTCGTATGTTTAAGTATTTATTACTAAAATCCATCTTCGATTTATCAGACGTAGACGTCGTAGAACGCTCGAAATACGATATGTCCTTTAAATATTTTCTTCAAATGGCGCCCGAAGAAGCAGTGATTGAACCGAGTTCCTTGACCAAGTTTCGGAAATTGCGGTTAAAAGACCTAAACCTATTAGATCTACTGATCCAACAAACAGTAAAAATTGCAATTGAAAAAGAAATTATTAAAAGCAAAGCTATCATCGTCGATGCCACGCACACCAAATCCCGTTACAATCAAAAAGCTCCGAAAGAAATATTGATGGATCGTTCCAAGAAGCTTCGGAAAGCTGTCTACAAGATTGATGAATCCATGAAAAATAAGTTTCCAGCTAAGACCACAACAGAAGCGTTAGAAGATGAAATTGATTATTGCCAAAAACTTATCTCAGTAATTGAGAAGGATGATAGCATCTCGAGATTCCCCAAAGTAAAAGAACAGTTGAACTTTTTAAAAGAGACCATTAGGGATGACATTGAGCAATTGCGGATTTCACAAGATCAAGACGCAAGAGTAGGCCATAAAAGTGCGGATTCCTCGTTTTTCGGCTACAAGACGCACTTGGCTATGAGCGAGGAACGAATAATTACCGCAGCAACCATAACAACTGGAGAAAAAACTGACGGGAAGCAATTGAAAACATTGATTGAAAAAAGTATGGCCGCTGGCATGAAGATCGATACCGTAATTGGGGATACTGCGTATTCAGAAAAAGATAATATTATTTATAGCAAGAAGAATGAAATACAGCTCGTATCGAAGCTACACCCCTTGGTGGCACAAGGAAAGCGAAGCAAAGAAGATGAATTTGAGTTTAATAAAGATGCAGGTATGTTTGTATGCAAGGCAGGACATATGGCGGTTAGAAAAGCTCGGACAGGCAAAAAGGACAAGGATAGGAACCAAAAGACTACTTACTATTTCGACATTGAAAAATGCAAAAGATGCCCATTAAAGGAAGGCTGCTATATAGAAGGTGCTGCGACAAAAACATACAATGTAAGTATTAAATCGATCGAACACGCTGAACAAGCATCTTTTCAAGAAAGCGATGATTTTAGAGAAAAGTCGAAGCAACGCTACAAAATAGAAGCCAAAAATAGTGAATTAAAACATAGGCACGGGTTGGATGTAGCGGAATCCTCGGGTCTAATTGGCATGGAGATACAAGGCGCGCTAGCAATATTCACTGTAAATTTGAAGCGAATAATGAAATTGACTGATTAAAATTCAGCAATAAAGATGTAAGAGAATAAAAAAAGACGGCTCATGTCCATGAAAAAATGGAAATGATTCGTCTTTTTTTTATTTAGTGGATTTAGAAATTCTAAAAACAGAGAGTTTGTCAGTGGCCTCATCCTATTCATCAGTGTCTTTTTTGTTGATACTTTTCCTCCAACATCTATTTCATCGTTGAACTCAGACTAATTCACTTTAGCTCTATTAGCTGTAACTGACTTCACGTTCTTGTTGGATGGTTGCCATTCACCCCAAGATTTAAGCTTGCTTACCATCCATTCGATCCGGAGTAGCCGTAAATTCCCAGTACAATAAATTGATTCTTGTAATCATTTCAATCAGAGCGTTATGATTTAAAGCAACTTAATCAGCTCTTCTAGCTCATCAACCAATACTTTTGCAAGTTCAAAATCAGTATCTTTTAAAGCCAATTCTATTTTCATTTCAACTGATTTTTTATTTTGTTCAGTTTCTAGATAGTCTCTATTAAAATGACTAGCATAAATCATCTGTCTAAATTTTCGCATACTCATTTTTCTAATCGTCTTATCGTCAATGATTAAAACATAATCCATACCATTTACAACAGAATAGAAATCATGAGAAATCATGAGAATCGCACCTTTATAGTCTTCAATGGCTTTCTCCAGTGCTATTTGTGTATAGGTGTCTAAATGGCTTGTCGGTTCGTCAAGAAGCAATACGTTTGCTTTACTGGCAGAAACTTTAGCCAATTGTAGCATATTTTTTTCTCCACCAGATAAAGATTCTATCTTTTGATTAACGATTTCTCTTTCAAAGCCATAGTTTGAAATATACGATCTAACCTCATCATACGTTTTAAACCCAGCATCGATGAATTCTTCTAGTATTGTATTAGAATCCTTTAGCATTTCTCCTTGATTCTGAGATAGATAAGCCACTTTAACATCAGCATTTATTTCAATTGAAGCATGATTATTTGTAAAGATATCTCGGAGTAAAGTCGTTTTCCCGGTACCGTTTGGACCTATAATGGCTACTTTATCTGTAGATTTTATCTCAAAGTTAACATTGTCTAAAAGCAATTCATCAAACGTAACACGATAATTATTGACATTTACAACAATGGTGTCTTCAATCTCATTTTCAATACCAAAACTAATATTCGGTTGCTTAATATCAACAAATGGCGCTTTAATTCTACGCGCTTCCAATCTTTCTTGAAACCTAACTCTAGCTTTTAATGCTCTCCCTCTAGATGCTTCTGAATTATACGTTGCGATAGCTCTAAGATTATCAATAATGTTATCGTATCTCTCAATTTCTTCTTGTTCAGCGACTGCGATTTCTTGCAACTCAATTTTTGTCTGAAGTAATGAGAAGTTGTATTCAATATATCGCCCATCAAACTCTTGGATCTCCATGTTTTCAAGGTGTAGTATTTTGTTGAAACAATGATTCAATAGATATCGGTTGTGCGTAACAACTAGCAGTATTCCTTTGTGAGAATTAATCAGATTTTTAAGCGCATTTAGGTTTTCAAAGTCTAAAAATACATCTGGTTCATCCATAATCATTAAATCTGGACTACTAAGCATTTCCTTCATCACTTGAATAAGTTTGAATTCCCCACCGCTCAGGTCGGATACCCTAAGATCTTTTAGCTTCATGAGGTTTGCTAGATTTAGTTTCTTATTAATGTTGCTTTCAAAATCATCCCCACCGATTGAATCAAATGCGTCTAAAGCTAATTGATACTTTTCTAATAACGAATCAATATCCGATGATGTTTCCATTTCAGTACAAATAGATGTTATTTCATTTTGTATCTTAATAAATTCTTCCCCTATATATTCAAAAACTGTTGTTTCTTTAGTTTTGTCTAGTTGTGAGAATTGACTTACATGCCCAATTTTGCAAGTCGGGTCTATTTCTAACATGCCCTCTAACATATATCTTTCTGGATCCATCAGTATATCTATCAATGTACTTTTCCCACTGCCACTTGTTCCTATAAAAGCGCAATGTTGTCCCTCTTCAAGCGTAAATGAAATGTTTTTATATAGTTCTTTTTGCGGAAATGAGAAGGATAAGTTTTCAACTTTTATCATAGTATTACCTTTCTTTATAACTAAAATAGTGACTATTATTAGATGTATTGAAGAGCATAGATTTCGAGTTTACCGTTGTTAGAATAACACTTGTTACAACCAACTTCAATCAATTCACATTAAAGTTGTTCGTTAAATCGAAAAATACAACTTAGAATAAAATGATCACGCCTGTTGATTAGCCAGATACTAGATTTAGAAGGTTATACAAATAGACAATTTGTTCCTTAAATCGAATGATAGGTATTGATTTACAAGCGATTATGTATGGTTTTTAATAATCATATAACCACTTTAAAAGCACGTTTGCCATGAGTGCTGCGAACAAATGTTATGCGTCCAATAGCCAATTAAGATCTACATTAAATTTTTTCCTCAATTGCTGCAATGTAACAGCTGAAGGTTTTGTCTTACCTTGATCGATCTCACTCAGCGTCCCTTATGATATCCCTATTGCATCAGCGAAAGCACCTTTTCACCAATAGTATTCATTATTTTACCCCATTTATTTTAAAAATAGGGCCCATCCTAATTTGATATCCAAAAAAATTCAATTCACAATAAAAGGCTAATCTTCCGAGTATTGTATGTGTCTTGAGAAAATATAGTGTTAGACTGAACCCCTTAATGTTACGGGATTTATCAATTTAATTATCGTCAGATTAATAAAATTAAGTATTAGACTGGCCCTGAAAATGAAACAGCGGCGGACTAGGACTCGAAAAATAAAGTCTTAGACTGCCGCTGTACTCTACTATTGAACTAACGTTCCTCGTTAGTTGAATCCTACATTGCTCACTTCTACTCAAACAATACGTAAGTATTATCCAAACCGACCATATCTTTTAATGATTTACCGCTCGAATAGTGATTAGGTTTGTCTTTTGGAATAACACAAAGAATATTTCCGGCTTTTCCTTGGGAGAGATTAGTTAGCTGTAGAAGGTCATCATTATCGAAGATATATGATACAAGATAATCATAGAAGTCATGCTCTTTATCTGCCACATTTAACCCAACATTGAAGAGTCTTACCTTCGTACCAGCCCAAATTTTCTCATCATTGCTTATGTTTATTAAAGGGACATATCCCGTTGCTTCCATTAAAACACCTCACCTGTTTCTGAACTTGCATTTCACTATCGTGTCCCGTTAGTTAAATAAATTAGTTGTCTGTTTTTATTGAGTGTTCTTCGTCGCTTTTGTACTCCAAAATCACTTGGCTGACAATCAAAAGTCTTACACATCCGTTAATCATTCATTTTTCGACTTTATATCAGGGGCATTTTTTAATGGCTTCTGAAGTGCGTCCACAATGGCTGCGATGATACTTGTTGCTAAAATACCCATTAGACATAATGATGTAGGACCCGCTGCATCATCACTATCTGTAACTGTAGCAAGCACCCTTAAACTTACTATTCCTATCAAAATGAGAAAAATGACTGTAAAAGCACATTTCTTTATAATCTGTAAGGATTTAAGGGATAATTCAGAGAAAGCATTGTTCTTTTCGATGTAGGTTAAAAGTTTATATGCTTGATACAACGCAACAGAAAACGCAATACAGAATCCGTATGCACATACTAAAAAGGGGATTAGGAAGTAAGCCGTATCTGGATGTACCCTTGCATCTCTAACGGCTATCTCAGGCAACCAGATACACAAAGCAAGCACTGCAATTCCAGACAGAAAAATAATTACCTTTAAGAAAGTGGTTGAACCTCGTTTAACATTCATTTAAAACACCTCACTTATTTAATGACAACATGATTTTAGCATACGATTTATCGTTTTACAATAAATTTATATTGTTTTTTTATTATATTATTGTTATTGAAATATCCTTTTAATTTTGACAAAAATAAAAAGCATTTCTCATTACAAAGAAATGCTCTTACTTTAAAATGTTAAATTTGCAACTTATTTAACAAAACTGCCCGTCCCTCGGTTTTAATCAATAAACAAAAAGAGGAGTTGCCGCGAAGCAGGCTCCTTAACTATAGTTTCCGTTAGCGTAACAATATACTATTCATGCTCATGCTATATCTAAAGATTTCAAAAGTAAGAGACATGTTTCTTTCCACGTTCATTTATTTTTCCAAAGAGGCTATACTTCGTATTTTAAAAAATGTATAACATCATCAGTTATCATATCACAAATAGAAGAATCCTTTGAATTTTCATAAATTACGAAATGACCTGCTTTAAACTTATTCTTTTCAATATACTTGCCAGTATGGTCATATTCCTTGTTATTGATTAAATCGTATGATTTTAAAATGTTATTCCTTAAATGTGAAAAGAAATAATGTTCAGGATCAAACACAAACCACCTACCATCACCCAATCTAACATGAAATGCATTAGTCGGGTTATTATTTATAACATTTATTGCCCAGGGTCGAAGATTACTGGTAAAATAACTGAGAGTAGGCAACGATCAACGAAAAAACTCTACGATTTACAGAAAGCGAGGGAATGGGCATGCTTTACGAGTTGCGCATTTATACCATGCATGAGGGGAGAATGGAAGCGATTCTGCAACGTTTCAGCCAGCATACACTTAGTATTTTCGAGCGGTTGGAAATAAAGGTGTACGATTTCTGGATCGATCAGACGGGGCTTCCGAAGTTGTATTACGTGATGGAATATAAGGATATGGAGGAACGGCAACGGCTGTGGGGTGCGTTTCGACAAGACCCGGAATGGATCGAGGTGAAACGCAAATCCGAGGAAAGCGGGCCCATAGTGGAGAAGATTGAGGAAATATTTATGAATCGGGCCGATTTTTTTATACGATAGCGCGTTTGGCACTTGCCCCTCAACGGGATAATACAGGAACGGAGCTTACAGCCTAGCCGGCGGGCTCCGTTTTTGATTTAGGGAGTCGTCTCAGCCGTTATTGCTACTGCCACACATGAGGCGATTATTACACTATCGTTTCCGTTAGCTTAATTCTCTGGCTGACATAAGACAGTTAGTAATAAAAGGGTCAACGATGCAGTGTGTTGAATTAGAAGTGGAACTTAATTGGGGAACAAATAACGTGCCTATGAAGAACTTATGCTCAGGTAGTTCAATAATTCTTGGGTTGCCAATGTAATCCGTTCCGACTATTCTTAATCCGGCTTCATGAATTTGTTTTTCATATTCCGAACTAAGTCCATAGTTACATCTGAACTGTTCAATTACATTTTCAACTTGATAAATATCAAAGATTCTCGAGGTTTTCTTTACTATGAATTCACCTTTTTGGCCGACTAATGAGCAAGCCAGTTTACTAATAACTATTTGATTTGCGTGTGGATCGCGTTCTTCGTGCCCAGCATTATCCAGCATCATTTTGTTTCTTGCATATTCCATAATGATGTATTGAAATCCACCGCATATCCCTAACAAAGGTATATTGTTTTCGCATATAATACGGAGCTCGCAATCCGCGTGGCTCCGTTGTTTTTGTTTCATAATTAATTGGAATTTGCCTTTTGGCGTATTCCGATTACGCTTCTGTTTCAAAATTATTTGCAATAGAAAATACTGCTTTTATGCAGTATTTGCATAAATATTCATACACTTTTTCGACAAAAGTTACAGTGTATCGTTTGTTGTTCAAAACATCTTGACGCAGTGAACAACAAACGACTTAATTTTACTACTCACGAAAGTTCAAAAAGCCTACAAAAAAAGCCTGTTGAGGCTTCAACAGACCATTTACATATTCATGTATATCCATTTTTTCCAAAAGAAAAAAGTAAATGAGCTTTGAGTCTAATTACTAATAATTACTTATTATCAATAAACTTTTGTTTCTTTCAGCTTCATGCAATTCACCGGTCTCCTGAAGTACATAAGCCGGAAAAGAAGGATACCCAAATTCCAATACATCTGCGCAGCAATCACAAATTTTTTCTGAGATTTGCTTTTCCGCAAGATTGCAAAGGAGACATAATAAATTCTGATTCAAATGAATTCACATCCTTCAGTTATGCTTTTCCATACTCTTTCGGAATTCTACGGGCAACTCCGGTCTGAATAGCTGCTTTAATTACGCTGTCCCTTATGAGTTTTACTACATCCTGGTTAAACACACTTGGAATAATATATAGCTTATTAAGAGCTTTATCGGGAATTACTGATGCAATAGCCTGGGCGGCAGCAAGCTTCATTTCCTCGTTAATCGTTGTTGCCCGGCAATCAAGCGCCCCTCGAAATATACCAGGAAAACATAATACATTATTTATTTGATTTGGATAATCGGATCTACCGGTTGCAATTACTGCGGCAATATCCTCTATTTCTTCGGGAAGAATTTCCGGTGTAGGATTAGCCATACAAAAAACAATGGGTTGCAGCGCCATTTTTTGTACATCTTCTCTCTTTAAAACTCCGCCGCGAGATAACCCTATAAATACATCAGCGCCTTCAATCACATCATGTAATGAACCCAAACTTAGATTGCGGTTTGTATGTTTGGCATACCACTCCCACATTGGATTTTCAAATTTACCGCCTTCAACAAGGGCGCCTTCCCGATCAACGCCTATGATTTCCTTTACGCCTGCTGCCAATAGTATTTTGGTGCAAGCTATTCCGGCAGCTCCAATACCGCAAACAACGACCTTCACATCACTTATTGATTTACCAACTATCTTTAGAGCATTGATAAGTCCTGCAAATAAAACAACTGCTGTTCCATGCTGATCGTCGTGAAAAACAGGAATATCGAGTTCGTTTCGAAGCCTCTCTTCAATTTCAAAACATCTGGGCGAGGATATGTCCTCTAAGTTAATGCCGCCGAATGCAGGCGATATATGTTTAATAGTAGCTATGATTTCTTCAACATTCTGTGTATTTAAACAAATTGGAAAAGAATCCACATCGGCAAACTGCTTAAACAACATAGATTTCCCTTCCATAACAGGCATAGCCGAATATGGGCCAATGTTACCTAATCCCAGGACAGCACTTCCATCCGATACAACAGCAACAGTGTTTCTTTTTATAGTAAGGTTATAAGCATTTTCTTGCTTTTCATGAATAGCCATGCAAACCCGTGCAACGTCAGGCGTATACACACGCGATAAATCTTCCCGATTTTGAATAGGTACTTTCAATTTTGTTTCTATTTTCCCGCCCAAATGAAGAAGAAATGTCCTATCAGAAACATGAATTAGTCGGACGCCAACTAAATTTTTGATAGCAATAACAATTTGTTCGATATGCTTTTGATCTGAGACTGTAACTGTGATATCACGAATGGTTGAATCTTCTCCCATTTGGATAACATCAATAGCTATTACATCTCCACCATTTTCGTTTATTACTGTTATGACTTGTCCGAAATTAATTTGCTCTGTATAGAGTTCCAATCTTAAAATAATACTTTTACCGCCAAAGTTATTCATCCCAATTACCTACCCTCAAAAAATTAACTTTCAAATTCAGTCCGATAATTGCTCTCACTGTTCATCTGCGTTGGATCTGGTCAGATACGCTCCACCGATTAGCAGTGCACTGCTGACATAAAACACTGAGACAAGCCCAACCGACGAACCTACTAAACCGAAAAAGAGTGGGGCTATCAATTGTGATAGCCGGTTCGACGCTAATCGGAGCCCTAGAACTTCGCCTGTTCTCATTTTTGGAGAAGCATTGTAGGTCGTAGTCATCGAAAGCGGTTGACCGCACCCCAGACCCGCACCCATCAATGCGCTCAACACACAGAAAAAATAAAAATGACTTGTAAATGGGACCAGGAAAAATGAAATTCCTGCAGTAAAGATGGAGGCTAATAAGATTCGGTTCCGACCAAAGATGATAATAAGTTTAGGCAAGAAAAACCGGACTGCGACCATACTTATCCCCTGAATGGCTATAATCCATCCAATAACACTCGGTAAAATATTCTGTTGCTTAGCAAACAACGGAAAATATGCTACGAAAATATCTCGAGAATACAAAACAAGTGCACTTGAAACCAAAGCTTTCCTTAAAATTGGTATTTTCAATAAACTCATAGAACCGGAAAAGGCATGATCCGATTGTTCGTTCTTTCTAATAATGACAGGTATAAAGAATGAAATCGCAATCGGTATCAATCCAGTGAACATAGAAACAAGAAAAGCAAACGTATAAGAAAAATGTTCAACCAGATATCCTCCAACGACCGGACCTATGACGCTACCCAATGACATCGCCATGCTAAATATGCTGAAATATTGATCTCGATTCTTGGGGGTTGCAGCGTTGCCTAGCACGTTTTGGAGTGAAATATTTATAAAAAGCTGCGAAACGCCTATTATGGCTTGGGATGTGTATAGTGACCACATGGACGGATAACAAAAAGGGAAAGCCATCCCTACCGTCATACCGACTGTGCCCAGAATAATTGGTAACCGATCGCCTACATAATCGGAGATTTTACCTGCATAAATGGCGAAAAATAGCGGAAAGAATGCGTAAAAAGCTGTTACCATACCAATTTCAAATGTATTAGCGCCCAAATGGGAAGCAAATAAGGTGACAACAGGTCTGGTGATATTCAACATGACTTGAAATCCTATTGTGATGATGATGACAACTCTTAATACCATATCGTTCACCTTTACTTCTAAGCACCTAACACAGAGGCAGGTACATACGAGTATCCGTCCATTAGCCTTCTTGCGGTCCTACCACAAGCGGCGCGGACCACATTCCACTCTAAGTCCTCGTACTCCACTTTGGTCTCGACGTACATTGTACCTGATGGGTGTCCTATCCTTACGCCGGATCTCGGGGGTGCAATCTCGAAAGGAAGAGTTCCCGGAATTTTACACGCAGTTGCTAATGCCATAGCTCCGCTCACTGCATGTGCTTTATGCAAAGCACCCATAGTCATATACCGAGAAATAATGTCGACTTCCCCCTGTTTAATTTCTCTATTCGTCAGGGTTACATAATCTGTAGCAGCAGTAACCATGATGATCTTCGGTAAGGCGTGAGTAGATGGTTTAACGACCTCTCCCGGTTTAATGAGCCCAGCGAGGATGCCGCCCTGCACTCTTATTTTTTCTAACGTATTCAGCAGTTCCGTGTTTTGATTAACCTCTTGCTGCAACTCCGTCCCCTTGGCTCCTACATCCTCAGCCCTGACAATGACAATCGTATTGGCGCAATCAACAATACTAACTTCAAATCTCCTGCCGTCGTCAATTTGAACCGTATCCTTAACATTGCCTGTTGGTAAAGTATTTCCTGTAAAGGTACCTCCCGAATTCAAAAAGTTCAGCATGATCTTCGAGGATACGCCAGGTACACCATCAATGGAGAAATCCCCATCATAGATGATTTGTCCATTAGCTACTGGTATTTCGGCTACAATGATTTTATCGATATTCGTATTATAAATATGGACCGCTGTAACAGGTTCCGTTAATGGGACAAATCCTTCTTCAGCAGCATAAAGTCCAACTGCCGTAACTAAATTTCCACAGGTCACTCTATAATCGATGACATGGTTTTCGACACTGACTTGACCAAAGGTATAATCGATATGTGCTCCGGGCCGCGAAGGCGGACCTACGATCGCTAGCTTACTCGTCAAACTTGTTCCCCCGCCCAACCCATCGATTTGACTGCTGTCCGGACTACCGAACATTCTCAAAATCAATTTATCCCTTTGGTCCGGATTGGAAGGGAGATCGTATTTTCGTAAGATCAGACCTTTGCTTGTACCTCCCCTCATGATGGTTGTCGGGATTTTTATCATTTGTCCGAAATCGTTCATCACGTACCACTCCTTAATAAAACATTTCTGTTTGATAATTCTTTTGACTTACAGAATTAAATGTATTAGAACAGTAGAAATAAATAAAATAATGTTTTTTTATAATATTCAATAAAAAATATTGATTTCTAAGTTTAAGGAAACATTACTTAATATGTGCTGCTCGGTATTCTCAAGTAATTTCATCTTAGAAACCCTGATGTGGAAATAAAAGTAATAACGAATTGGAGCTAGGCTGACCCAAAAAAAGACGATATAAAGCTCTACCTTGCTGCAGCGCTTTTATATCGTCTTTATAATTATTTCACAGTTACTGACGATTGTTGAACCTTTATCGGATCATCACTGTTGATCTCGTCCAGATTACGTTTATTGGTCTTAGGACCGAAACTAAGTGCCACGGCTGAACCGATCCAAGTGGCGGCGATTAAAGAAAAGACACTCATATTCCCTAAGTGAATGATAAAATAACTTATAACGATTGGTCCCAAAACATTTGAAACTCGGCCGATACCATAAGTAAAACCATATCCTGTAGCTCTTATCTCAGTAGGGTATAATTCGGAGGTATACGTGTATAAATTCGAAGAGAATACTCTCTCCACTAGATTAACTAAAAATCCAAATGATATTAGAAACACAGGGTTAAAAGTCATTCCGTATAAAAGGACGCAAATTGCAATTACTATGGACGATACAGCCAAATTCCACTTTCGTTCGAAACGGTCTGAAATAAAAGCGCCTACTAAAGCGCCTAACGGTGCACCAATCGTAATTAATGAACTGTAAACTAATGATTTGTTCAATTCGATACCGTGCTGTACGAGTAGTGTTGGGACCCAGGAGGAAAATCCGTAGAAACCGATAGTTTGGAAAATCCACGTTAAAGTCAGAATCAACGTTCTGCCAAGGTATTTCCCTTTAAACAATTCGATAAGAGAACCTGTTTTCAATTGTGCCTTTGGCTTAAGGATAACTTCAGTAATAGGAGGCAATTCCCCCTTTTCCAGGCGAACAGTATCCTCGATTCTCTGCATAATGGCTTCTGCTTTTGTAAAATCTCCGCGGGCAAAGTGCCACCGGGGTATTTCTACAAGCTTACGAAGAAAGAAAATTGAGAATAGCCCTAACGCACCCCACGCGAACACGTACCTCCATCCATCCGGTCCTAAAGTAACGAAATAACTCGAAGCCCAAGCAGTTAAAGGAATTCCGAGTAACCCCACCGCAATCGTTATGCCTTGGTATTTGCCGCGGGAAGCAGAAGGGAAAAATTCACTGATATACGTATTTGCGTTTACAAGAGCGGCTGAGGCTCCCATACCTGTTAAAAACCGCAAGACGCCTAGCGAAACCGGATCCCAAGCAAAAGCTGTTAGTAAAGAAAGAATAGAGAAAAAGACAGTGTTTGTAATAATGGCATTTCTTCTCCCAAATCTATCGGCTACCCATCCGCCGAATGCAGAACCAAGAAACATTCCCAAAAAAGAACAAGATGTAACAATGCCAATCGTGCTTACGGACATTCCCCAATGTTTTTTTAATGCAGGTGCAACGTAAGAAAATGTATTTAGGTCAGCAAACTCAAAGAAATAAACAATAGCCAGTGCCGCTATAACTTTTTTATGAATACTTGTAATCGGTAGATGATCTAGACGGCTTGAAATATTGTTTCCGCTTTCATTTTGGATGATATTCAATTTTCTTTCCTCCATCGTGTCATATAATTTGTAGTCTAAGCCTTCAGCATTCACCCCGGAGCAACAACTTAACTTTACCATCAGAATTGTTATAAAAAAAATATGTATTTTTTATCATATTTAATAGAAATTTTAAATCTCTAATATTCCAAATTTATGAAATCTAAAAAGAATGCAGATTGAATCACTTTAACTTAAAACGTTCTACTACATGATGCATATTCTCAGCCATTTTGAATAAAACAATTGAAGTAGAATTCATTTCCTCCATTGAGGCAATCTGCTCCTGGGATGCAGCTGTCACGTGTTGGAAGGAGTCCATCGATCCTAATTTAATCTCGGTAAAGGCTTCTCGCGCTTCCTCAGTAACCAGGATCCCCTTTTCTACTTCTATACTTACTTTGTTTCTCATAACATCAGATACACTTCGGACTAAACCTGTCATTTTAAGGATAATCTCCTGAATTTGCCCGGAAGTACTTTGGGATTTACAATGCTAGCTTCCTTACTTCAATGGCAACCACTGCAAAACCTTTTCCTTGCACCTGCTCTTACCATTTGAATTGCCGCATTTAAAGATAAAAGATTCCAGCAACAGATACCGGCAATAAAGCCAGTGCCTGAAAATAGAAATTCTTTATGAGTTCAATTCTTATTTACAAAAGTTAAAAGACCGCCTACTACGCGGTCTTTTAAGGATGCCCGATAATCGGGATACGATCACCCGAACTCTGTTGAACTGTGATCGGTCATGGAAAAGCTAAGTTAGGTAGCCTTGGCTGTTTTATTTAACTGCATCAGCAAATTTATTAACTACAACTTTATCAAAGGGGATATCAATACCTTCAAATGTAACATTCATCTCATATCCTTTTTTTGTAATCGCAGTTTTTTTTGCAAAGGCACCATAGTTGTTTTCAAACGCAACATCAAATACTTTTGCATCAAGGTCGCTAAATGATTTCCTTAGAATTTCTTTAGCCCCCATTTTATCCTCAGCAATGTACTTCTAAGCCTTCCCAATCGCATTCGTTATTTTTTGTACCAATTCAGGATTCTTAGCAATAAAGTCTTGCTTAGCTAAGAGAACACTATGAGAAAATCCATCTAGTTCTTTAACTTCACCCTTCGACAAATTAATTAGCATCATCCCAATATCAGAAGAGGCAGCCGTATCAGATGTGGGAGATGAAAAACAAAACGCTTGAATTTGATTATTGGCAAATGCAGGAAAGAAAGCCTCTGCATTCCCGAGTGGAACCAGATTGACATCTTTATCCGGATTTATATTCTGGGATTTTAGTAAATAACGCACTAATTTGTCATTACCACTTCCTGGCGTATTAATTCCTATACTAAGCCCTTTCAGAGCCTTGATCTTCTGATCGATGGGTGAATTTTCATTAATACCCAATTTTGCAGCTACATCTTTGCGAATGACGATATTGGACGCGTATTGATTGATTAGGGAAGCGAATGCCTGGATATTTTGTCCTTTTCCGTTAACATCCATAACTACCGAGAGTCCAGTTGCACCAATCTGCGCTCCCCCGCCCGCTACCGCTGAAATGACCTTAGGGGACCCCCCTGCAATAGTAACCTCTACATCAAGTCCTTCTTCTTCGAAAAAGCCTTTTCCTTTAGCCACATAAATAGCTGAGAATAAAAAGCCAGCGGTGGATTGAACTAATGTCACTTTTTCTTTTTTTGTTGAAAGACTAGAAGAGGAAACTGGAGTATTGTTAGGTAACGAATTTGTTTTGGAAGGTGCATTTCCACAAGCTGATAGCAATAAGATGCCAGACATCAACATAAATGCAAACTTTTTCGTTATTTTCATTTCTAATCCCTGCTTTCTTTGAACTCGATTTTTTAATTCGGACTCGGGGTTTTCCAATGAAGAAAGCGCTTTTCAAATAAAGATAGAATATAATTTAAAAAGCTGGAAACTATGATAAGAGTGATCAAGGCTGCAAATGTGCCTGCCGTATTAAATTGTCCTGCCGAATACTGAATCAAGTAGCCTATCCCCCTATTGGAAGCCGTAATCTCTCCGACAATTGCACCAAGTAAAGCATAGGGCACAGATAATTTGAGTCCGACTATGATCCAGTTCAATGCGGAAGGAAATACGACTTTGGACAATATTTGTCTTTCTGTTGCTCCCATAATTCGGATGCTTTCTAACTGATCGTTATCTACATCCCTCACACCTGCGAATGTGTTAATGAATACTAAGAAGAATACCGTGACTGCTGACAACATAATTTTCATCTCTATCCCGATGCCAAACCAGAGAATAAATAAAGGGGCCAAGGCTACTTTAGGTAAACTATATAACGCCATAATGAATGGCTCGAAGATTTTGGCACCAAACGTCCATCGCCCCAGAAAAAAACCAACGATACCGCCGCTTAAAGCGCCGATGAAAAAACCTAGCAGGGTCTCCTCAGCAGTTATTCCCAAATGGAAAAATAACTCCCCATTGACAATCCATTTTTGCAGCGCTTTCATGATATCGAGTGGCGTACTAATCCAAAATTTATCAATGAATCTCCCAGATGCGTACTGCCAACTTCCCAAAAATATAATTAATAGTACCAGGCGGATTAATGATAACTTAAAAAATTCAACACGTTTGTTATGCTTTAATGATTTGCTAAGTGGAATTTCAACTCCAATTCGGCTATCTGACACTCTTCCAGCATTCATCTCAGCACCTCCATTTCAAATTCATCTTTCAATGCAGTCCAAAGCTTTGAATGCGCTTTCGTAAACTCGTCTGAAAAGCGTGTATTCACAACATCTCTGGGCCTGGATATGTTGATATTCTCAACAAATTTAATGGTTCCGGGACGTTTGCTAAATACCGCTACTCTATCACCCAAAGTCACCGCTTCATCGAGATCGTGTGTAACAAAGATGACTGTTTTTTGGGTTTCTTTCCAAATTTCCAACAATTTATCTTGCAAAATCAAGCGCATCTGAGCGTCCAATGCCCCAAATGGCTCATCCATCAATAGGGTCTCTGGATTGTATGCTAATAATTTCGCTAAACTTGCCCTCTTCCGCATTCCTCCTGAAAGTTCTTGGGGGTAATGCTTTTCAAATCCTTTCAAACCTACCATTTCGATATAATGGTCACATATTTTCTCTCGTTCTTTTTTACTTATGCCCTTTATTTCTAAACCGATCCCAATATTATTTTTAACGTTGCGCCAAGGAAGAAGATTATCTTTTTGAGTCATGTAGCCAACTTTTGTGTTGATTCTATCTACTTGCTTGCCACGATACGTGATCGTTCCGCCGTCGGCCTTCATAACTCCCGCACACATGTTTAAAACCGTTGACTTCCCACAACCGCTTGGACCGATTACGGTAAGAAATTCGCCTTCGTCAACTGTCAAATTAATGTTGCGTGATGCCCAAAACTGCTCTCCATTACGTTCGAACCGTTTGGATACATTAGAAAACTGTATTAAGGCCATTGCTCCCCCTACTTTCTTCTCGCTTGAATTAGGATTGCTATAATAAGATGATGCTTGCTAAAAGCCATTTGTGGCTCTGTAAAATAAAATTACCATGTTCCATGGAATAAAACAAAGTGTTTAAATTTATAATAATCGATAAAATTATTTGATTTCTAACTCTAGTTGTGCTTACAATTAAACTAACCTAATTTCATGAAATGAGTGATTTTATTATGGAAGAAAGAGACTGCATGTTATTACAAACACTTTTCGAACACCAAAATTTAACAAAAACTGCTGAGCTTTTATACGTATCTCAACCTTCTTTAAGTTACCGCATTCAACAATTAGAAAAGCAATTTGGGATCAAAATCATGCACCGGGGAAGAAGAGGTATAGAATTTACGCCTCAAGGTGAATATTTGGTAAGATATGCAAAGGATCTTCTACAGCAATTACAAAAAACAAAAGAGCATTTATTAAGTATGGATAATAAAATCTCTGGCACATTAAAAATCGGTACTGCAAGCAGTCTAGGACGTTACAAACTCCCAGGAATGTTAAAAAATTTCCATACTGAATACCCCGATGTTGAGTTTAAAGTAACTTCAAACCGCAGCTCAGAATTAATAAATTCGGTATATAAGCAGGATGTCCATATCGGATTTATTCGAGGAAATTATAATTGGCCTGAAGAAAAACATCTAATTATGACAGAGAATATTTGGATTGTATCGAACAGAGAGATCTCATTAAACGATCTGCCAAAATTACCGAGAATCAGTTATAAAACGGACTTGTCCTTAGAAAATGTATTTGATAATTGGTGGAAGGAGACGTATTCAGTACCACCGACAGTCACAATGGAAGTAGATCATATGGAAACATGCAAAGAGATGGTATCCAGCGGATTTGGTTACGCGATACTTCCCAACATCGTCTTAGGAGATAATGAACACTTGCATCGTATACAACTAAGGACTAATTACGGGGAGCCTATCTTGCGTAAATCATGGATGATTTATCGAAAGGAATCTTTGCAAATATCACTAATTAATGCTTTTGTAGATTTTATACAGAATATGAAACTGATGTAAGGGTAAATTCATAACAATCCCATCACCCACATATAAAATCAATAGAAAACAATGTTTCTTATTAATTTATATAAAAAATTATTATTTCTATTTATTGCGTCTAACTCAACCTGGAATTTGCTATACCCACCGTAAATGGAAAAACGAAACGCCACTTCTCATTTTCTATGAATGAGTGGCGTTTCATTTTCTATTATGACATTTCATCAATTACTCAAGCTCGATACTGATCATTTGATGCCCTTTAATTCTAACGGAAAGGTTTGTTAATAAAGCGGTATGTACTCCTCTACAACCTCTAGTCGCTTTGCACTTTTGACTGGTTTAAGGGTAGCACCATAGTTATGCCTGTTTCTCTCTTTAACATTTCTCTGGTGAAGTCCCAGATACTCAGCATAGAGTTAATCGATGTATATTCATGCATTTACTTGCATATCTTTATTTTTGAAACAAAAACTACAACAAATTATGAAACATTTACAGTTATTTATGAAGAATAACAACAAAAAAACTGTGAATGTCTCATAAATAAATGCAAATTGAATAATGCTAAGTACCCCATCAACGGAATCTGGGAACTCGAGGCCTATCCAAAAACCATGATAGGTTTCATTGATGGTATTAAAGTTGTTTAATTTTGGTAGCTGTAGGAATCCACTCATATTCGATAAAAATTCCTAATTTCCTAGATGAATGTATAAGTGCATCGTTAGTAGCAATCTGTGATGGATATTCTGGACGAAAGTCACCAACAATCCCAATTTTCATTTTGTAAGCCCCCTTCAAATTCAACTAGGAATTTATACCATATGTTAGCAAATGTTTCAATGAGATTATTGAGATCGCCTGGAGCAGCGTCTAAGCTAGCCCCTTAACTATAGTTTCTCGTGAGTTAAATACTTAATTTCATTCTTTAGTGAATGAACTATTTTAATAAGGCTTTTCTTATTATATTTATCACATAGTAAGGCTACAGATCTGTCCATCTCCCAATCATCGAGTAATAATTTCTCCTCGAGTATTTGTATTTCATTTTTTAGTTCTAACTTTGTAGATTGAGCCTCAGTCTTATTGTACAACTTTATATTTTCAGTAAACGGCATTTGCATCATATCGCGGTATTCATTCAAAAAGTAAATAATATTAGGAAATTCCATAAGATCACCAACCTTTATATCTTTATCCATATTTTAGAATAAACCCTTGAATTAAACTGCCCTTAGTTGAGAAAAGGCAGCCGATCCTGAACTGCACCTCCAATAGTTAGATGGTGTCTAACTATTGGGGTACACTTCACTTCTAGACGGCTGCTTTCATGTCTTTATGAGCTAACGTTCGCCGTTAGAATTCCTGTGGAACGAATTATCTGGAGTTTGCATAAAAAAGAGCGCCTCTGTACGATGGGAGTACGTAACGGGTCTACAGCCCTTAAAATCCCACATCAGGAGGTCGCTCTACTATGAAGTTTAAAGCACAAGATAAACAAAATCAACTCATTGAAAACATTACCGCTAATCACCTTGTTGTCGGTGTAGATATCGCTCAGGAGATCCACGTTGCTAGAGCTGTTAATTTCCGTGGTATTGCTTTGGGTAATCCACTGGAATTTAGTAATGATGAAGTCGGCTTCCGATCACTTGATCGCTGGATCCGAGACTTGCTAGCTTCGTACAAGCTAAGCCAAGTAATCGTCGGTATGGAGCCAACAGGACATTACTGGCTTGCCCTTGCACATTGGTTTAAAGATACCGAGATCGAGGCTGTACTCGTAAATCCTCACCTAGTCAAAAGGAATAAAGAAAACCGCGACAATACACGATCTAAAAGTGACAAAAAGGATGCGCTTGTCATTGCTGACATGGTGAAAAACGGCTACTATTCCCCTGTCCGTTTTCATTCCACAGAATACGAAGAGCTGCGAGTCCTTATGGCAAATCGGGAGACTGTTATTAAGCGGCTTGTAAGTGCAGTTAATCAAATTCACCGCTGGGTCGACATTGTGTTTCCTGAGCTTAGACAAGTCTTTAAACTCTTAACTTGCAAAGGTGCATTGGAGACTCTTAGGTTGTTTCCTCTCCCCGCCGATCTATCTAGACTAGAACCTAACGATGTGATTGCGGGATGGAAAAAGTCCATGAAACGACACTCTGGTGTCCGTAGAGCTAAGTTGCTCATCGATCTTGCCAAAATGAGCGTTGGGTCTACCCAGGCAACATATGCTTACAAACTCCATCTTGAGCATCTTCTTGAGGAGTATGACTTAGCAAACACACAGCTGCAGAGAATCGAAACTGAGGCCAAAGCCGTACTTGAACGAATCCCCTATGCGGTCAAAATCCTAGCCATTACTGGCATAAGTGCGATTGCTTTAGCGGGTGTTTTAGGGGAGTCAGGTGATCTCAGCGGTTATATCCACGGAAACACATTGCTGCGTCACGCAGGCCTTAATCTGACCGAGGCAAGCTCTGGGAAATGGAAGGGCCAGATGACCCTCAGTAAACGAGGACGACCACGCCTGCGACACTTCCTCTACCTAATCACGATGTGTATGGTTATGAATAACAAAGAATTCAAGGCTTTGCATCAACATAATGTTCAGGTAAAAAAGCTAAAAAAAATGAAATCCATCATGAAGTTATGTGGAAAGTTGGCTCGACTTTTAGTAGGCCTGGCACGCAGTGAAGAAGCATACAACCCAGTGAAAGTCTTTGCATTGGCAGCTTAAAAACTATGCATTACTAACGCAAGTTGGCGTATTCGCAGGATGACAAAGAAAGCACGGAGTATCGGGATACGTTACGCAAAAGGGCACTGACCCGTTCCGTTAGAAAAACCGACCTCCACCACTTAGATAGATGTGACGAAGGAATGAGAGGGCTTAGACCCGTTGAGACATGGGAGCGAAAATCGCTAAGGGCCATATGGAGAATACGTGCAACAGATGGTAAAAATTAGGTGATGTTACCCCCACCTCTGTTCCCGCATGCCTTCTAACGATTAGGCCCTATCAATTCAACTCTCTTTCCTTTATCGTCCGATATCAAAGAGGATGAAATCCTGCGAATACACGAGCTTGCGTGAGAAAATCAAATCATACCGAGGGAGTTTAACAATGGATGTCTTCCATATTCAGGGATGTAGTGGGGATAATTCCATATCAATTTTATCTGTAATTAGAGTGTAAAACTCTGGAAACCTCGGATCTGTGGAACTTGGTATTTCTTCAAATGTCCGTATAAATAACCCCATAGTCCCAATTGCAGTTAAAATCTCACCGACTGTCCAACTTCGTACTAAAGTCTTACCTAATCCAGAGCGTTCCTCCTCAGGTAGCAGCTTAGCAAAGGCAACTTCTCCTTCCTTAATGCTATCGTCAAAGTAATTACCAGTTGGCTGTTTTAAATTGTATGTGTTCATCCATGCACGTGCGAAAGGGTGGAAGTCAGTCAAGATAAACCGACCATTTTTCCCTAGTCTGCGACGAACCACAGAGAAAATAGAGCTGAGATCTGTGAAATAATGCAAAACTCCAAACTCCATCAACACGATGTCAAATTCGCCTAGTGTCTCTTCGTTCGGGATATTCAAGACGTCAGAACAGATATAGTCGATTTCCACACCCGTGGCAGTAGCAGCCTGCATCGCGTACAACCGATTTTCTTCAGATATGTCCACCACCGTAACATCAGCACCTAGCAATGCTAAAGAAATTGCCTTTCGACCGTGTGAGCCAAGGAGATTAATAACTCGCTTGCCTGCTGGATCACCAATGTACTTTAGCCAGTAACGCAAGTGATGCCTATGTTTCAGCTTCAGTTCTACCGCAAGTTCTTCTGGTGTTCCATACTTTTGAACCCAAGCCTGATACGCTTTCGTTTCCCACGCAAGCTTGTTCGCAATTACCAGTTCTTCTTGCATACACATACCTCCCAGATTCATATGTCAACACTAGCTGGTATATAGTACCATTTTTGTGCTAATTGTCAACATTTTTGTAACTCTACTGCCCGTTAGCGTGGAAACGGCAGCCGATCATCATGGCCGGCTGCCGCAGTGCTTTTATTCAGCTATCGTTCGTCCCTCGGAATGAAGAGCGCCACGCCGCAACCCTTCAAATGATTTGTTATCGTTCTCGTTAGAAATAAACTTCAAGTCATTTATCTTCGCGTACTGGATCTCCGCCATAAAATAATTGAAATAGTAATAGATGCTAATGCACAGATAAGGGCAGGAAGATATATAGTAACGCGAATAATGTTATTAAAAGGGTCAATAAATGCGAAAAGGAAGCTAAGTAGGCTAATGAGATTTAGAATCGCTTGTGTAATTCCTTCGCGTTTCCATGAGATAACGAAACTTATTAACAAACCTAAACCTCCCAACGCTATCCATAGCATAAAAATCTCCTCCTGTAATTATTTACATCGTTGTTGTTTCCTCCCTAGAACTAAATTGTTGTGTTTATCGAATCTACAACTTCCCCTGTTGTATCCAATACCAAATTCGGTAAGACCCGAAAAGTGCAATTAACAACAATAAAATAAGGATAACAAACCATATTCCAAGTCGATTGATATCATTTAGCAATTCTGAATTCGCAAATACAAACAAAGAAAGGCCCAAGAAAAAAATGTACATTAATATATTTGGAATAATCCATGCCATTCTTAGTCCCATTTTTGGTTTAGTCATGCCCCACCTCCACCGATGGTGTTAATAATTATACGCTTCCAAGTATTGTAAGTTCCGTTATTCTGCCCGTTACTTGAATGAACAAAAGAGGAACTGCCGCGTTGCAAGCCCCTTCACTATTTATGCTAGGTAATTTTTCTTAGTTTGTATCTACTTTCCAGCTCTTTTGTAGTTTCCGAATATAACAGATTTGACCAATGTGATATGCATTATGAGTTGACACATTTCCGAGTATCTCCCACCACTTGGCAGTCTCTGGGAAACCATTTACATCACTTTCGACTTTTTCTTCAGTAAGTAGATCTTGCCATTGTAAAAGCACCTCTAATAATCGTTCTTTTAAGTCAGTGAATTTTTGATCTTTCGGGATTATAAAACTTTTATTATTATTTCCTATGGAAGGCACAGCATTGACATGAGATTTTTGGTACCTGGTTTGCCAAGTTTCATTCCAATAAAGTAAATGCTGCACAATTTCAGCGATACTATTACTATCTTCACTAGGTTTCCAAAACGCAACTTCCTCTGACAAATTTTCAACTGCATCTGAAAATGGTGGGTACCAACTAGGGTCATTAGCATTTGCTAATAACTGATCGGATAAAATATCTTTTACATGAAACATACTTTCCACACTCCTTCTTATTGATATGCGGCGGCCTGTTAATGTTCATGTTGACTAACGTCATCTCTGAGGGAGCTGAATAGCTATTTTTCTAGTATTACGAGGGAATGGACCGTATTCACTCCTCCACCACCCATAGAACTTTGACTAACTACTTTCCATCCCTGAGATAACAATTCATTTAATTCTTCCAAATTATTCCTTTTATCGGTCAAGTAACTAACAATTATTGCTTTTTGCATTTAACACTGAAGTTATAGTTCGCCGTTATTTGAACGTGGTCTTTTGTACATTTTTTCATATACACAAATCGAAAGCTTGTAATAACATATTACCTAAATCTGCATCTGTAGATTCTACTGAAAGCTCAAACACAGGATCATTCCTCTCTGCTATGAAACCAGATGATTTATATTTTTTATTTACTGTTAATTTAATAATGCCTTTATCGGCAAAATATGTAACACTTACTAGAGAAAACTTTCTAACAAATTGACTACGATTTTTAACTTTCCCTCCCTGAATCAAATCATCTTTCAATGATCCATCCCATTTATCTAAAGTTTCCGATATTTTCAATGCATGTTTCAAAGTTTCCCCTAAAATACCAGGCTCAAAATCATTTGTTAAGATAATCGTTTTGTTTGTTGCAACACTTCCTCCTGAAGTGTGCTGTGCCAAAGGGTTAAATAACAACCTTTCTTCCACCTGACTTTTATAAACTGCAACTGAGTAAACTTTTGACATACTTTTATGAGACACATGTTTATTGGCAAATAGTGAAAGGATTCCCTTTAGCATAATAAACTCCCCTTCAGATGGTAATAATGTCTTAGTCTGCAAATTGAACTATTGTGTTAACGAAACGGCCTGTGCTTCTGGTCCATACTGTCAGTGAAGTCGTCAAATATGTTTGTTCATCACTCTACAATATTACCTTATTTTGGATGTCGAAGTGAAGAGTGTTTCCGCGCTATACTGCCCGTTAGTTCAACGCCACCGCCAGTTTTACAACTTGTTTATGTCTAGCGTAATAACGAGTATCTTAAATTTATGAGTTTACTTCTTTCTTCTGCTCCTGAACTTGAACAATAATACTACCAAAGATTTTTTCTCCAATATAAGCATCTAATCTCCAAAGACCAGGAGAAGGTAGTGACATTATTGATGGAATGTGTGCATCAGCCCCATTGTTAGGTTCACCTATTGTTGCTGCTGAAAGAACTGTGATTTGTTCTCCTGTATCTTTACTTGTGCCCGTTACTTTTAATGGACCTTGAAGTTCTTCAGCCTTCCCCCAAAAGTGCCACATATATTTTTGTTTTTTGTTCGGGTAGAAACGGGTCACTTCACTGTGATCATAGATAAAACCCAATCTTCCTTCTTGTCCAATCATGGTATATGTACCTGATTTAAACAAAGGACTAATTTCCCATTCCTTGTTTTCAGGATCGGGCTTCTCTATTGTGCATCCAGTTAAAAATAGCAATATAAACAAAACACTCGCTATTAATCGCATTACATCCTCCTTTAAAAATAATTTACTAATTTCTGTTTACACAAATCATCTTACAATATATTCCAATGTCTGTCATTAAACTGAACAAATAAAAACAGATACCAAAGCTACCCTTATTAGGCAAGAAACGAATACCTCAAATTAATTACTATTTCTTCTCGTAACCCAAAACTATTCCCCACACATTATTAATGGATAGTCGTTAAAATAAACTACTGTCTAATAGCACATGCTGCCACCACGCTAAACTGCCCGTTAGCACAATAGGCTGCACGCGGCAGCCTTTTTACATTTGTTCAACTATAGTTCTGCGTTAACATAGTTACAAACGCTTATTTCTCTTTTCATCTAGATAAATATCTAGTGCCGCAATTCCTCGAATAGCCAGTTTGATGAATAAATAAAGACTATATATTCCAAATAAACTGAATAACCCATAAAAAATTAACAAGACCGTAGGTAACATAGCGAACATTGAAGATTCATTAAAAGGCACCACTAAAACACCTTCCTCCTTTTATTGTATATTTATGTATATGATACCACCCTTTTTTTTACATCGAAAACATCCGTTTCTTTTTCTAACTATCCTGCCCGTTAGTGGAACAGGCTACCGAAATAAGTCAGCGGTAGCCTGTTGTGGTATTCATATTCAACTATCGTTTTTCATTAAAATGAAACTCAGTCATGCCATCTATTAAAACCAATCCGCGGGATATCAACTTTGTGGTATTGTTACGATTTCCTTTCGCACCTCATTCGGAAGTACGAGCGAAATCGTTCCAAATGAATTCGCCACATCATCGCGCTGATTTCGGTATCCAGTTTCTGTATACGTTCCATCGACATCCACGCGGCCTGATCGCTGGAGCGTAAACCCGTAAGGTTCAATGTAGAAATAGAGCAATGGCTTGTTGATTTGTGGTGTCGATCCTGTGCGGTCCTTAAGCTTATCCGCAAACAATTGTTGAATTACGTTACCTTCCACCTGTTCGACATGAGCCTGCCAAGTTGCCACAAAAAAATCATCCTTATATTCAAAAAAAGTGATGGTTTCATTGTTTTCGATCATGAAAAACCGCAGCGCCTCTCCCTCTGGAAACAGGAATGCCTCGCTGGAAACAGGGTAGTTCGTTTTCAACGGCGGGTGCTCATAATTGCGTAAACCGTATGCGCCCATATTAGCTGTCAAGATGGATCTACTTCTTTCCAAGTCACCTGAGAGGATCTGAGCGAAATAATTCTCATTGTACCGACCTGCATACGGCGACTGGATCGAGACCGTATTGTTTTGATAATCCACGTTGTAGCCAAGCATCTCTGCAACTAACCGCAAAGGTACATATACGCGGTTATTGATCGTTCTGATCGGAACAACAAATAAAACGTCGAACGCCTCACCCGCAGCATTATTCTCAAAAAAAGCTGTTTCTTTCCCGATAGTCATCGTAACATGCCTTGACCACTTCGAAACGATAGCCGTTGTTTGCTGCTGATTCCACTCGACTGACGCGCCGAGTGATTCTGAGACGGTGCTAATCGGAACCATCACCGTGCCCTGAACGATAACAGGCGCGCTGTCTGTTGGTAACTGTTTGTTCATTACCTGAATACTAATATCTTCGGCATCTAAGTCTCTCATCCAGTCATAATTTTCTTCGGTCATAGGACTTGCTTGCAATGTGTTCAATTGCTTTTTCAATCGTTCAATAAACGTAAGTGCTTCTGTTCGTGTTACCTCATCACCTTTTTGGAATCCGTTTATGCTCTTATCTGTCTTGCCTTCTGATAGTCCAAGATCAAGCAAGTATTGTACGGAAGCAAATGTACTGTAATTTTTACCAGTAGCGTTTGCAAGATATTGTGCCACCATCCCCCTATTTAAATATACAGGACTCGTATGCCCACCTGAAGATGAAGGAGTAACAACTTTCCATCCCATTTTATTGGCATATCTAATATAAGGTGCTGACCATTCTCCCGTTTCTGACGTAGGATCATAATCGCTTGGTTGGTATGCGCGGATAAGCATAGCTATAAATTCTGCCTGTTCAACATTTTGATTCGGCTTAAATGAATTATCAGGGTATCCATCTACAATGTTATTTTCAATAGCCCATTGGATATTTGAATTTCCCCAAAAGCTAGGGGACACATCGTTAAAAGTTATAGCGGATGCTTGTGTTGTATTCAAGTTAGTGAAGAATAGTGCGGCAGACAACAGAACTGTTGCCATAATTTTTGAACAAGTTTTCATTTAGGAATTCCCTTCTAAGTTGCTCATCTAGTAAAGTAAAGAATAAGGATCGTTGCAAATAAAAACACAAAAGCAATATTACTTTATCATTCAAGCATTAATAAAGTACATTGCTAATGTTTGGCACTTCATCTCATTCCATAACTTCTCCAGTTTTTTATTGAGCATAACTGCCCAGTTAGCGTAATGAAGGCAGTCGACCTTTTATTGGTCAGCTACCTTCTCTTTTGTTGTGTGAACTATCGTTTTAATTTGAATCCAATCACTTTTTTATATTGAAAAGCTTGTTGAAGCACATTGCATTGCCTCATCCACGGTATCAAGGTCAAAATCATTTAAAACTACCCAATTCTTATCACACATAAATAGATAGTATTTATCTCCAGTTTCATATTTTGCTATTGCTAATGCAGTTATGGCTACTTCCTTTTGAGATCCGTCCTCTACTTCAAATATCATTATTGATAATGGCGTTTTGGAGCCATTGACAGCGTACTTTAACACATTCGCACCGTCCAAAACAACAGGTACATTCACAATACTGCCCCCTTAGCGTGAATCTAAAGTCTGACATATTTCAAATTTTATCATATTTTGATGAGCAATTAACGTATCGTTTATTACGTAATCCTGCCCGGTAGTTGAGGAACGAAACCATCTACACACCCTCCACACAAGAACCTCTTCGTTACATGTACCATAGAAGTTCTGACTTCATAGGCTTACCTTGCTTACTGACTTGCTTGATAAATGTCCAAGTTCCATCTACTTTCTTTACTGTTAGTAAAACGTTTGTTCCGTCTCTCTTTTTGTACATTATGTATCCAAAATCATCTTTGATAAATGTAAATGGGTTTACTACATTTTTAGATCCCCCTATAATTGTTCCTGGTTGTTGGAGAACCTGCTCAACAATTTTTATATTAATATCCACAAGTGGTTGGAGTTCTTTTTGTTTCTCCGAAGTGAAGAGCAACTGTCCGTACTCATATTTCTTATACGGAGCAAAATCTATACCGAATGTGTTTTGAACGTCTTGAATCATTGAATTATTAAATGTACTGATTTTAGTTTCCCACTCGTCTCCCTTATGGTTGTAATCTGTAACCGTTGCCTTCCCTAGTTCAACCCTGAAGGTAATTAGGTCTTCACCATAAGGGGGACCATGGGAATGCTCAAATGTTTCCAACTGTACCTTAACTAAGATGCGATACCTTCCTTGTTCCTTTATATCTATAATTTTTTCATTCCAAAATTGTTTTCTTTTTCCATAGTAGTTATTAACTGCTTCAGACACATAAGGGTATAACAAAGCAAATAGTGAATCCTTAAGAACCTTTTCGGTAGGAGCCCCCTGTATCTTTATGTCAGTCGACGTTGCTGCATTTGCGATGTTACCTTGTAATAACGAAACAAGAAGTGCAACAGCTAAAAGAAATTGTATTCGCATAACCTTACCGCCCGCCCATGTTTTCCCAATATTATTCCATCAGAAACACTACCTTATTCAACATTACTGCCTGTTAGCGTAATGAAGGGCTACCACATGGCAGCCCTTTCGTTATTGAACTATAGTTCTTCGTAATGATATCAATCTAAGTGGTGCGAGTTTGGGGTTTGCAGCCATTGCATAGTTAAGATTAATTCGTTAAGATCTTTCTTTGGCTTGTGAATTCTTCCCCTCATGATAGTCTTCCCATAGTGGGCCGATGTATTTTTCTAATGTTTTAACGACGTCATCTCTTCGGCTCTCTTCGACATTTGCAGTGTCATTTGAAATATCATTTCTAATTCGTATGAGCACAAATAAAGGGGGTAATGCAGCCTCACGTAGAGCCTTAATCATGTTTTCTTCTTGTGGAGTAATATCCATAACGTATCTTATTTCCTTTCCAGTAGATTTCTGCTCAAGATAATCTCATTATAAACCCTTACCTCAGTGTTATGGTCAAGAGGAAGTAAGCTAATCAACTATGCTACCTGTTACTTGAATAAACAAAAAGAGCTGTAGCGAGGCAAGCTCCTTAACTATCGTTTCCCGTTAGCGTAGATACTCCTATTAATCAATTCAACCAACTTCGCAGTGGTTTCTTTTATACGTCCCTTTGCATTTGTGGAGTCTAATGGTTCTACCAAAGCAAAACCATCGGAATCATAGCGCGGGAAGATATGCATATGATAGTGCGTTAAATCGTTAAATTTCCCATTGTTTTGAAGAATGGTTACCCCATCGGGTTGGAAGTGGGATTTTAATAACCTTGCGAGCAATCTGGATGTCTTCATAATTTCATTTGCAGTAATTTCATCTAAGTCATCAACATCATGGTAATGTAGTTTAGGCAGTATTAGTATATGTCCTTCATTTAGTGGTGCGATATCTAGAATACAAGTCAATAAATCATTTTCATAAATTGTATTTGTTTCAATTTCTTTATTTGCTAATTGACACCCCAAACAAGAGCTCTCTGGCAACCTTTTCTCCCCCATTAATGTCCATATTTATATGTTTATTCGGTATTAATTCCCAACTATCCTGCCCGTTACTTCAACGGATAACGGTAGCCGATCGTGGGCCGACTGCCGTTGTGTTGTGATTGAACTATCGTTCTAGTCTTTGTAACCAAGCGTGGCCACTTGGGTATTCCTTTTCAAGAGATTCCCTTAGCCATTGTTTTTGCTCAAGATCTAAAAATGCTAAGGACAGATTAAAGTCCTGAATATGATCAGTTACATCAAAACCATCTAAGTAACTTGATTTATAAAAAAGGACTACTTCGGGGGCTAAATACGGTACATCATCTGATGCTAGTAAGGCCTTATTTAGTAGGCGTCTAACATTCGCTTTCCCAGGTAAATAAAAATATCCATCATCACGATTATTGAAAAGGAATTCTACGTATGTAAAACCATTTTGCTCCTGCTTTTCAAGACCGAATCGATACCTATCGTCTCCAATAGGATCTAATTTAACTCGGCTCTCATTTCCAGTGAAGCAAAATAAATTACGTTTTTCAAAAGGTATTTCTTGCTTTCCAAACAACTCGTGAACTATTCCTCCACCACATGCCTCGAATACCTTCCAGCCCGATTTTAACATTAACTCAATGATTATATTTCTATCCTCCCAAAATGCAGCAACATCTAGATCTTTATGAATTCGAGTTTCTTTACCAAGAAATAAATCAATTGCCCCACCACCGCATATTGACCAATCAAACCCTCGATCATAAAAAAATGTACGAGCTTGTGAAATTATTTTCTCCATAATTATCAACTCCCCAAAAAGATATCGTTTCTTGAGCTATTTGTAAGATTATACAGTATATGGGGTGGGTAGAGCTATATTGTCGCTTGTTTTGCTGCTCATTATCGTCGCGTTATACTGCCCGTTAGCGCAGCGAGCACGTTATACGGACCAAGTTCATTAGCGATTATGCGCATATGTTTGTGTCGCCGGACATTTTTAGTTATGTGGGTGACTAGAACTTTATCTCATTCCCGCCCCCAGCTGACTGCTTTTCATTCAAAATAAAAAACAAACACTGCCATTTTTTCGTTGGGCAGTGTTTGTTTTATAGGAATATTCGGTCGATGTTTAAGTTAGGCTTAATTTGAAAATGATATTTTTCTTATCTTTAAATTCCAGATGATTCAGACGTTTTATCGAGCGACCGTATTTACTTCTTTTATTTACATTAGTATAAAAATGGACAATTAAGATTAACTTTATTTAAATTCACTTAGAAAGTATGGGCCTAAGTGCCGTGGGTCGTAAAGAATTAATGAGGTTGGCTTTGCTCCCATTGCTCTTCTGTCCCAACAAAAAAACTAAGTTTCTCTGGTATTTTAGTTGTTGTTCCATCCGCGTTCCCTATTTCCCCAGAACTAGTTCCTAAACCATGTATCATTATCACAGTCTCAGGAAGTTTTGTTTTTTTTCCATTGTTATCAATATAATATAAAACCATAGAGCCTGTATTGTTTCTGCTTGAGGTCTTAATTTTTCCAGAGGGTGGGACTTCATAAACAATGTAATTCCCTTCCTGTTTCAACGCAGGATTTTCAGGTTGATCAAATATAACTTCTACCCACCCCGTATATTCTTTAGGGAGTAGAAATTTATGTGTTGGATTATCCGGTTTGTTGAAAACAATTATTGTCCCTATTATAAGACAGACGACTACTGAGACTGCAATTGCAATACCTAGCATCTTCCTCATAACCACACCTCCTCTAATTAGATGTGTATTTCTAAGTTTTCTGATTTTTGGATTAAATCGAAGTGATCATAATACATATACGTTTACAAATAAAGGAAGTCCCTTACTTAACTATTCTGCCCGTTGAGTGAAGGGCTGCTGCTCCCGTTACTTGAAATAAAATGAGTAAGCGTCCTTAGCTTCCTGCTTGTTGATGGATTAAAAAAATATCTACTTGTTAATGTATAAGCTTAATTTACATCAACTACAATACTACCAAAATACCTATCCCCAATGTATGCCTCCAACCTCCATAAACCTGGGGTAGGAATGGTCATATTCGAAGGCGGAACAGATGCATCGGCGGATCTAAATGTACCGCTTAAGCCACCCGCAAAAAAAACAGTCCTGCGTTGTTCTTCACCCTTTTTTACAGCGATCACTTTGAATTCGCCCCGTAAATCATCGGACTTCCCCCAAAAGAACCAAAAGTTTTGATAAGGTTTGCCTGCAGTTAATGAAATATCAACAATAGCTAACTTACCTATTTCCCCGCGAAGTCTATTGGATTCCTTTTGCCCTTCTGAAGCCATTTCAAAGGTGGGACTAGCTTCCCATTTATGTTTCTCTATATATCCGAGAACTTTACCCTTGATTTTATTCGTTTCAGTGGAACCGAACATCCGACTGTCTACACTTCGAAACCAATCATCACCAATTAGATATATGTGGTCTTTGGGTACCTTAATCTCATCTATATTTATGCTTTGTAAGAAATCTAAGGCATTTTTCACATTGCTGTTGTTTGGTTCATTATTCATGAATTGTTTTAATTCCTCGGTATCGTTACCTAAACGATGTGCTTTTCCATAGAACGTATCAAGTCTTTTGCCATTAATATATAACTGACCGGCATTAATGCTTACCTGTTCACCTGGAAGCGCTACAACTCTTAAAATATCAAACTCAGGGAGCTTACTGTTTTCTCTTACGCTCTCTAAATATACAACGTCTCCCCGTTTTACATCATGATTGATATAATAAGCTGGATCAACTACGAGCTCCTCGTAATAATAATCATGATGCCCACGATCCATGTTATCGGAACGATGGTAATATATCTTATAATTCGCATTTACCGGAACTCTTTGAATAGTCGGAACTGTGTCAGTATCGGTAACAACTTTTTCTGAGCAGCCTGATAAAGCGACTAGCATCAAGCATAATATAAACAATGTCCGCATAATGATCCCTCCTGTTATTAGTTTATCCTCCATCCTACAATACGAGATCAATGAAATGGAACATTTTTGTGAATTGTCGGAAAAATTGGAAGAATCAC
The DNA here is from genome assembly GCF_030817215.1 of Paenibacillus sp. V4I3. Lineage (GTDB taxonomy): Bacteria > Bacillota > Bacilli > Paenibacillales > NBRC-103111 > Paenibacillus_E. Next base: position 5,054,072 of record NZ_JAUSZA010000001.1, on the reverse strand, counting down.
AGAAAAAGAGCTAACTGCGTCGGCGTTTAGCTTTCTTTCTGTGATTCTTTAGTGGTGATTGTCTAGCGAAAGAAGGCTCTGCGCGGCGGCCAGTTTCATATTTGAACTATCGTTCACAGAGGGAGCTTAATGTAATCTGGAACTTGTACACTATGTTCTTCAATTGAACCATCCGTAATAATTGCACTTTTGTATTGGATAGTCCAAACCGCTGATTTTTCATTATAAATCACATTTTTGATACCAAGTATGTTTACACTTGAAATATCCTTATTTATGAGTAGTGCTTTACGTATTACTTGATCTTGAGACAGGGTTGCTTTTTCAAGTTTTTGTATGTAGGAATTAGCGACCTTCGATGCTTTTCCCTGAGCTGGGTATGACGCAGTTATGGCACCGAGCAAATCTGCCCGTTAACTTAACGAAGCTGCCGATCGTGCCGGCAGCTTCGTCCATTGATGTTTATTCAACTATAGTATCCGTTAGCTCAATCAACTTTCTCTTTTTGAGCCCTTTGCGGTTCTCTAAATGAACTGAACATGCCTGTAAAAAGCCCAATTAACCCAATAGTAAATCCATATCCAGAAGAATCTTCAAAAGCTAATAAAAGAATTACTCCGAACAGTGTTATATGAACACCTAAAAGTTGAGAACATAAAGAGCATTTGGATTGATAAAGTCCAATAATACCCCACCATCGGGGGTATAATATTCATAAAAAACTTTAGAAAGGTGAATTTAGGATGTTGAAATCAATCGCTTTAAGCTTCAGTATTTTGTCGCAAGCTATATTTGGATTTTCAATACATGATGACACCAAGATTCAAGAATTAAAAAAACATGTTACCTTCAATTTATTTATACCATCCTATTTTGATAAAGCATCTAATTATGAGATAAAAGTACCTGATCAAATTAATAAAAGTATGCCTAAAGTTCAGGATGTAATGATTAATTATTTTGATTCAAATGGGGCGTACGTATTTGGTGTACAACAAATACAAAAAGCACGGAAACTCACAATTGAACCACGAGGTGAGAAAGTAGTTATTAATGGAGGTGAAGGTTGGTATGAAGTATATGTAGGAAAAGAACCTACAGGTGGCCGTTTAAAATGGCTTAAATCAGGTACCTACCTTGAATTAGAAACCCATAATTTATCTAAAGATGCATTAATAAAAATTGCGAAGTCAATGAAAGTTATTAAATAACTCACCTTGCTCTCAAATGATAGATAGAGGATCTGGATACGAAAACTGAATCTTGCTCAGCATAACCAATTGATGAAATTGATGACCCCATCCTGTAAGATCTGATTGCCACCACGGGCTGTTAACTGAAAAGGTTGCCGACCAATTATTGTCGGCAGCCTTCAAAATCTTAGTCATTGAACTATCGTTTTCCGTTAGCTGAACGAAAATCTCAACATATGAGAGGGAAATCAAAGTAACATGGCTCAGCAGTGATTGCATTATGATAGATTTAGACTTCCTTGATTAGCTTCCATAACTTTTTAGAATATACTAAACAAACCTTATAATCACTTACTTCTTCCCTAAACTCGTAAACTTTGTCCATATCCGTAAAATGGCCAATAATGGCTATCGGTATCTTTAATTCAATTGAATTATTTATAGTTTTTGATAAATCAATGAATAATCCATCTCTGGTGGATTCTAAAAGCACTGATGAAATTTCCTTTGGGATATTCTCAAGTTTCCTTCCAGTTAACTTTTGAAGTTTATAAACAATAACTTTAGATAAAAGAATTTCATAATCAGGTAGATGTGTGACATAGAGCTTGTTAAACCAACCGTCATCATGTGCATAATAGGCAAATCGCAACATTGGCAAACTATGTAATGGCCTAGCAAGATGACTAAAAAATAATAACTCTGCAATTTGAATGTTGCTTAATGCATCCAATTCTTCCTCGTTAGAGAAATCTACCCAACAAAAATCTCCATAGCCATAAACATAATCCTCTATCAGTTCATTAATTTCTTCCTTCGTAACATAATCAAATCTAGAATGTTGATTCCATTGTGGATTATCAAAGTTATGTTTAAGTAATAAAAGGTTCTCCGGCCTATTATGAACACAATTCATAAATTCATTGAATTCAATTCCATACGAATAAAAGCAATTATTCTGATGCTCATTACTTACATATATCAAATCCCTAATTCCCTTTTTCTTCTTCATGAGATATGCCCCTCAAAATGAACGAGTAGTTTTATGTAATTTATAACCCTATATTACTAAATTCGGGATGGCTTTGTGGAATTAGGCTATGCTGCCAGTTAGCTCAATAAAAACAAGGAGCAGCTGTCAAACGGCAGATCTGCTCCTTGTTTTGTTCAACTATCGTTTCCCATTAGCCATCCATGCCCCTCACGGCGCACCACGGATTAATGAAAATTCGCATAGTGATCGGCTACTTTCAGGGTAGTTCAATGTACTAAGTGGTTAGGTCTCAACAGCGCTTTTTTACGAGGATAACCACAAGCATACAAAGTACGGCAACAACCCCCATGACTACCCCAAGTATACCTCCGATTGCCGCACCTGCGAAATTATGGCAAAGCACAGCATACATAAAAAAGCCCACGGTTAATGCCCAATAGACACTACTTCCAGTTAGGGAAGCAATAAATCTATCACGAAAAGAAGCACTAAATTGCCGTGCTGTATGCACCCAATAGGCGATGCTACCTATGGGTACAACTAGTACAAGCGTATTAAAATACCAATTATTTAGGTCGGGGTAAAAGTAACTTCCGATTACAGTCAGTATAACGCCCCCGAGTATTACAATCAGATTAAACAAGAATAACTTCTTACTATATCTCCATCTTAAGTTTCCATCTCTTGGCATTCAATACTCTCCCCTTAATAGTAGAACTTAGTTTGTTCAATAAAGCTTCGTTAAAAACAAAATAAGTATCCCGTTTCGCTTTGTAAACATCATTTGTACCTCTTTCTGGTGGGGGGAGCTAGGCGATTCCACTTTTTTACTTTAGAATGTAGTCATTGTGACTGAATACATGAATCATTTTCCACTTTACTGCCCGTTACTTTAATGAACCCAAAAAGGAGGTTACCCCGCGGCAACCTCCTTGACTACCGTTCCTCGTTACTTCAATTCACCCCGAATGAAAGAGCGACCAAATCAGATAAATACAGAAAAGTATCCAAAGTAACCTTTTGATTTTTTTCGAAATTGGTATTCGTGGTAGAATTAAAAGCATTATAAAGTACAAACATAAAAACACTCGTTTCACGATATCAAAAGTGTTCGACCAATGTTGCGAGTTAGAAATAATATCATCGGCAGCAAAATAAAACCCCAACAATATTGGATAAACAAATCCGGAAAACTCCTTGTTGATAATATGTTTTTTTTCCAATAGTGCAACCACTACACTTAAACCAATAAAAACAAAAATTATATAATCAGACACCAACCAGACACCCTTTTCCGTTCTGTACTAAACAACTTACTAAAGTTAACACATAAATCCTTCAAAAACCTCTGGAAAGATTCTCCGCTGAACTGCCTGATATATAAAAAAAGCCGCCCTCGAAGGCGTACTTGATATTCAACTAACGTTCCCCGTTAGCCATCCATGCATCTCTTGCACTGCACCACAGAGCATGAAAGTAAATCAGTTCTTTCATGGTAGTTTAAGACAAGAGCCTTACAATTGTTTAATTCCTACATACTTGCCATACAACCTGAAAATACCGTACCCTAGTAGGCCTCCAACGCTATTCAAGATCAGATCATCCACATCAAAATTTCCGATGGAAAAAAAGACCTGCAAGCATTCCAGAAGTAAGCTCAATCCTAGTGGTTGGATAAATACTCCAATAAGCGAAGTCATTTTGCTTTTAGATAATAATACAATAAAAATTCCATACGGCATGAATACCAAGATATTCCCGATCAAATTGATTACTTCATGTATTGACGGTGTTAGAACGGTAACGGAAATAGTTTTAAGCGGAATAAAATTACCATACAGCATTCGGTGCATACTATATTCAGGGTTAGGGTTCTCAAGATTTTTCTGCAGTCGTTTCCACAGAAAGTCCGTATCAATCGAGCCAAACTTAAATAAAATGATTCTAAATAAAGTAAGCATATACAAGACAAACAGTACTGGCAGCACAATGCGATTCATTAGTTTCGTTAGTTTCATTTTTCTTATCCTCGCTTTTGAGTTTTATGCTTGCTCGAGGTTTACGGCTATAATAGGAACGATTATCAGCCAGCACTCAAACGTTATATTCTTAACCAGCTCCGTATGCTGCTGAAATAGATAGATTCACTTCCGATGCGACTACAGCAAAATGAGGATAACCCCAAAAAACTTCTTCATTTCAGTTTCATCCTTACCTCTTCGTCCAATTAGGATAAGGAAAACTGTTTAAATAAAAAGTGGGGTATTTATAAAATTTTCCTTAAATTTCATGAATGAATGCGTAGGTAATCACACTTCAAAGACCTTTGAATCAGACTGTTTGGACATAAATCGGCCCCATAAGCTTAACTACAAATAAGTGTCCGTAATAAAGTTTTAGACTGGATTTGTTGATCCAATGCGGGATTTCTTAATTGCAACCGTCAGAATCCGGATAATAATTATCAGACTATTTACAAAAGAAAACCAACGACAGTCATGGACTGAAAAATAAAGTCCTAGACTGACCGCTGGTTCGCAGTTTTATTGAACTAACGTTATCCGTTAGCCATCCATGCCCCTCACGGCGCACCACGGATTAATGAAAATTCGCATAGTGATCGGCTACTTTCAGGGTAGTTGAATCGTGTTAGACTCCATAGAATTCTTTTAACTTTAGCCATGTCTCGTACCAAAAGGTCTTCACTTTATTGGGTTTCGAAATCACTATCTCAACATCTTTTTTAATTATATAAACAACTGTACCATCACTAGTTTTCAAAGTATCGCCAAATCCAAAAGCGATTTCTAGGCTATCTTTTCTATACTGTTCTTCTCTTGTATCTGACCACTCCGCTTTGCCAACTGAAAATCTTTTTTTCAATATTCCTTATCTCTCCCGTTTCTGATTTGTCTACACCCAGCCTGCTCTATAGTTGCCGATAGTCTGTTATTTGTTGTGCTGCTATCGTATCCGTTAGCGTAATGGCACTACTTCCTCGAATTGCCTGGGCAAAATACGGTGTTATGAGTTGTACCCGTCTTCTTTGATTAAGCTAGTTAGTTTGTTCAGGTGTTCTTCATAGTCATTTTTGTTCCGTTGAATAGTCTCAAATACACTTCCATTAACAAACCAGTTATATAATAAACTAATTAATTTATACGCTGTTTCATAGTAATCAGTAGAAAAATTATTATTATTCCTTCTGAAGTTATCATGACTTGTCCACTGGGGTATGAACCGAGATAAATACCTATAACCCTTTAAAAATTCACGTTCAATAATAGAATTATTTTCTGTCTTTAAGATATAGTCTCGCATTAATTCTATTAAATCTATGAATTTTTGATGTTCCCACGTAATATCCCCTCTAATTCCAATTAAGAAAGAATTGTTCTGTGCAGTTAATTCATTGTATAATTTTTCTTCTAACGTCATTGATTTCACCCTTTCAGTTTTTACGGGTATTACACATAACGTCTTTTTCGTGAGCTTCGTAAATTCGCCATATATCTAAGGTATTCGCGAAGTGACTACGCAATCCTGCCCTTTACTTCAATAACCAAAAAAGTGACCCACAGCAACGGGCTGTGGGTCTTAATTATATATATTTTAAAGGGGGTCGAGTTTTATTATAGGCTTGATTCATTAAAGCCATATGAAAATAAGATTTCATTCTTGTTACATTTACTCAACTAGCGTTCCCAGTTAGCGTAATGATGTAACTGATTATCTCAAGAAGTTTTTTCATCGTAACTAGTCGATCCTAAGTACTTAAGACTATAGTCCATATATTTAATCTCAGACACACTACCACTATACTCAAAATTATAAAGAAGAATTGCTACATTTACCTCATGCTTAACTTCATCTCCATTAATCTCAATGAATCTTGAAGAGATTACTTCTGAGTATGAGTTTTGGCTAAGTAAGTTCTGAAGATCCAAAGTTTCAATATCAAAAAATGTACATTCAATAAAATCTTCATCGTAGTAGTTAATATCAAAATCCTTGCCGAATTTGGATGGCATGATTTCATCGCTCTCGCCGTCTTCAAGATACGGTATCTCTATATATTCTTCTAACCTTTTTTGTTCAGGCATTTTTCCGACCCACAAAGAAACCATACCCTCTTTACGCATTCAAACTCCCCCAAGAAAACTTAATCTTTACGACCAAATTTACTAAGCCATGTTATCGTTATCCGTTAGGTTAACCACCAGGCGTGACCTCATCATCGGGTAGAAAACTTGTTAACCCCAGTATAAGTTTAAATGCCTTTCGTGGTTTGGCCGTTTTTTTGAATCCTTGTTTGGAGTCCCAAATGAAAACCGATTTTCCAATCCATAATCTTAGATAGATGGAGTAAAAAATAATAGGCTTTATAATACCCTTTTGCTCAACCTCAGACCCATCCTCCAACTCGGTTTCCGTTCTAACAATCCATGTATTTCCTATACCTACCTCGATATATTTCAATCAGGATTACCTCTTTCAAAGCAGAAGTCTAACATATCTATATTAACACATATTGGAAATATCCTGCCCGTTACTTCAACGGACAACGGCAGCCGATCGTGTGTCAGCTGCCGTCATGTCGTGATTGAACTATTGTTTCCGATAGCGGAACAAAGGGTTAGACATATAAGTTTACTGGTGTTTTTTTAATTACCAGAAGTAGCAATAATATTACCTTTATCATCGATTGCCGAAGCTTTTATTTTCCATTCTCTATATAGAGACGTTTCAGAATTGAAAAAGTTATCCTTAGGATATCCGATAAACACGTTATTTACGACAGGTATCTCAACTTCAATCTGATTATCAGGGTTACTTCTATCAGCATAAGTAACTAATACTTTTTGTACATGTTTATCTGTCTTTATTGCTCCCCAAATAACATTACCTGCTTCTTCAGTATTTACCGACCTACATAAGAAAGGAGTAAGTCCATTATCAGCAGTAAATGTCCAACATTCTTCTCTATCAGTAGAGTATCTATATTGGCTATTCTTCATTTTAAAAGTATTAAATATATATTGATCACGATCTGGATCTTTATCTTTACTTTGGTCCAAAAATATAACCGTGCGTTTATTTTCATCGGCATATAGAATCTTTATTGGATATTTCCACTTGCTTTGAATGGCTTTTTCTAATGAATTATAACTTATACATCCAGTTAGAGCCGACAACACAAGAAATAATATCAAAATTGGTTTTAACTTATAAATTATTTTTCACCCTTTCCTCAAGGATTCGATTATCCAAATATTGCAACGATATTTTAATAAGCAAAAAATAACATTAGCAACCCTCATGAACACGCGATATTTTTTAATATTCACAGAGTATTAATTTTATCCTCTTTTTTCCAAAATTAATTCCCACTAACCTGCCCTTTAGATGTTTGACTATCGTTTCTCGTTAGCTTAATTCCTCCTGTTATTGAATTACGTCACGGAGTGCAAGAGAATCTTCTACTGAAAGCTTTCTGTACAAATTTTGAGCCTCAATATAAACTTCCGCGAATTCATTGGTAAACCAAACATCATACCAAACAGATAATGCTTCACTACCATCAGTAGGTTCGAAATAAATTTTATAATCGGGCGGTATAGTCATGCTAATCTTCGATTTTTTCCAATCCCCTTTTTTTAACACCGATTTGATGGCTAGAACTGTATTCTTATCTGTAACCTCTTTGTGTTTTTCGTGTTTGTTTTCTGTTCCGGAGCGTTTGAGAACTACCAACTTGTCATTGTTTATCTGCTGTTTGCTTTGGCAGCCTACACATATAAGCATCATTGAAAAGATCAAAATTAAAATCGATCTACCCATTAAATCCCACCTCCTGTATTAATATATGAACGAAATCTATTAGCCAAAAGTTACAAAAGCTTTTTCGGGAAATTGTTAAACTAGTCTGACCGTTAGCGTAATACCTTTTTCAACTTTTGGACAAGGCAAAATGCTGTGAAGAAAAACATCGTCATGGGGCATATTATTTGGGGGTGAAAATTACATGTTTGGAAAGATACTCAGCTTACTTATCCTGTTTTGTTTTTTTACAACATTTGCACAAGCGTCACCATTAATGAGAATTGAAACCACACCTGTTCCTGAAGGTAACTGGACATATATTCCAGATGGTAGCGGGGAAATGAAAATTCATGTTACAACCTCTTATGCAAAGAAAATAAAAGTGTGGAGAGTTCCAACTGGAACGCAACAATGGGTAAATCGAAAACTCATTTGTGAAGAATCAGGCTTCAAAACTGATTGGATTTGTGTTTGGAAATATGATAAAGACGATACAATACACGACCATTTTGTAGTTGAAGCATTTGGTGAAGATTGGCGTATCCAAGATAGTATCAATGTCACTCGTAGACATTCTAAAAATCATCCTCAATAAAGTTTTGACTGATTGCGTTCTTCTGCCCTTAGCTTAACGCGGCTGCCGTTAAATACCAAAAACTTTTGGGCACATTTTAAACACCTTACCCATGAATGCTGAAACTAACATTGGATATAATAATTGGCAGGAGGTGGAAAGGTAAAAAAAGTAATAATAATGAGCTTTCTAATACTAGCGTTTACGATGCCATTTGCTCAGGCGAACGAACTTGAAAAGTATCCTAGTAATGCGGAAAAAAATTTCCTTGGAGCTTACGATTATTATCATCAAGTGAATCGTAGTGAATATACTGAATATCCAGATTCCGTATTTAAACTCAGGGAGAAGGTTTTGTACAAGGATATTAACAAAGTGTTCTCCAATGTCCCTAAACAATTGAATACAACATCTGGAGTAGGTGACGGTGTTGGATATAATCCCAAAAGACAAGTGTACGTCTTTTTTTCTGCCAAATACGTAAATTAAAAACTTTTTTCTCAATATGCTGTTTTTGATGCAGAGACTGGTCGAAAGATTTCATCAGCCAAACAAATACTTTAATTACGAGCTGCTTTTGCAGCTCCTTTTTTTTGAATATTTCACCACGCTCTTCTGCCCGATAGTTGAACAGGCTGCCCGTTCTTACTGGCAGCCTTGGTGTCCTTGAGCTATCGTTCCTTCGTTAGTTTAATGAGATAACATAAACTCTTATTTATCATCTAACTTAAAGTAAAAGTCTTCTAGCATTATCGTATCTTTAAAATGTAAATACCACGTGTCTTCCTTCGCATTATAATTAACAGATTTCACTGCAATAATCTTGTGCATGTCCGTCTTTAATTTTTCATCTTGAAGTGCCCTTTGTAGCATATATTCCTCTGTACGATCGGCTCCTTTAGGACGAATCGTAGTTTGTTCTATCACTTTGTGGGCAATTTCCCTGCCTGGGTAAGGCAGTGTGTAATTTCCACGCTCAGCCCATACTTTAACTTTATCGCCAATGACTAGTGTATCTGAAACATTTGAGAACCAGATTGCATTGTAAAACTCTTGACCCTTGCCGTGACTGTAATCAACAGCTTAACTACTTACAACAAGTATTTCTCCTGCTTTCTTATCAACAATATAACCTTCAATTACAGGTTCACCCAACCGATCCATTGCATAGAGGACACTTTCCCCAACAGGATCGGTTACAACATTATCATTAGGCTCTAAGTCTTGTGCATCGCTCCAATATATAACCGCCAAATTCTTTTGAAAAGTGACCTGAGGTTGAGCAGAGAACTTGACTATATCCTTAATTTGATCAAAAGCCTCGAGTCCTATTTTCCGTTCCTCATCTGATTTAAATTCATAAACGTAGAGGTTTTTCTTTGGGTTCACTTCTTCATGGAACATTAATGATGTTGTAAATATTGAAGGCTTTACCCCCGAGAGAATAAACATCTCGTGAGTCCCCTCTCCTTTTGATGAAAGAAGCGTACCTTCTTCTTGCATTACTTGTTTAAAGTCGTCCAATCTCAAAAGATTAACTGGTTTTTCACTTACCTTTTCAGCTAATTGTTCATTAACTACCGCTTTCTCACCACAACCAGCAGTTAAAAATACAAAAACTATCGGTAAAATCCATTTTATTAGTTTATTCATATTGTTTCCTCTCTAAGCTGTCGATAGATTATAGAGTAATTAGAATTACAAAAAAAAGTATTACAAATTTTACTTTCATGCAATCATGCCCTCTTCTTAGTTGCAATTTTATTCGACTGGAAAATAGAAAATCCTTTGTTTATCCGTGTGGGAATTTATTGTAAGTATTCTGCCCGTTACTTGAACAGGCTGCTAAATATGCCGGCAGCCTGTATTATTATTGTGCTATCGTTCCTCGTTAGCTCAACGTTTCTTTACTTTATGTTCTTAAATTTTTCTTCATTAGCTTTGTCAGTAAATTTTATCTGATCAAAAGCAATAGTTTGTAAAGGATTATCACCATCTGAAGAAACAATCTTCAGGATAATTCCAGCTTGGTTATCAAACCAAATAGTTAGCTTATTCCCTTTCTCTTTCCCCACTTTACGGTTTATAACTATAACTGTAGAATCACGATCAAGGAGCTTTTCTCCGCCCTTTAACGTGGTTTGACCATTACTAATGGCATCGTAAATAAACATTCCTGGATTCAGTAATTCGTTTACACCACCGATTGGTAGAAGTACTCTATTATTTGCTGGAGATAATTGACTTATTTCACCATCAGATCCTTTAATTTGAACATTTGTTCCGTCATTTATTGACTCTTCAAATCGATCCGGTGTTTTCGAATCTAATATGTGCTTCACGTAGAATCGGCTTGGCTGTTCGATAACAAGTTCAACTAGTTCCTTTTCTCCAGTAGCCTCAAATGTTATTATGATCTTTCCTTCTAAAGCTGAGTATTTATGATTCACATCCAGGAGTTTATTGATAATTGCTGAGATATCACTAACTTGTTCTTTTGTCTCACCAATTTGAACCGAATTATTGGGTTCAGTAGAAGCCAATAAATTTGGATTTGACTCTTTTATTATAGATGCGTCTTGTGTAGCCGTATCATTATTCTTTACGTCGCAACCTACCACCATTAAAAAAATTATTATTGTGAGCAAAAACCACCTATGCTTCAATTGAACTTCCCTCCCCATATCACTATGTCTATATCTGATCTTCTCAGCATCCTCACTTAGTAAAAAGCAAAAAGTAACCATCGGGAAAAAAAATGTTCTCTTCTTCAATGAGCATAAATCATCACTCCTTCCTGCTTAAATAACAAATAATTCCAAATGTTTAGACGATGCAAATACATTGATAGTTGCGTTAAACTCACATACAGTTGAAAAAAGTGGTAGCTTAAACTCAAGTTTCCACCACGCTCTACTGCCTTTTATAGTTCACCGTTAGTTGAACAAGCCCAGTTTTTAAAAATATCAATGATTTCATTTAAATTTAAAGGTCCTCCAGCTCCAATACTGTTGATTATTCATACATGAATTCAGATGTCGAACCATCTTGATTAAGATGGTATGAATAAGTTTTCCTATCTACATCAGTAACCGAACTAGTGTACCAGAATTCAATCTTTTCTAATTTGCCTTCGTTAGACCAATTAATCAATAATTGTCCCCGTATCTTTCCTTGTCCGAGACCCTCAAGATCAATATTACTTAAATTGCCATATTGATATCCTTGAGTTGCCATATAATCATATCTCCATGCTGCTTGCTGATTATCTTCATTTGTTCTTTCTACTACTGGCTCACCAATAAGTTCTTTAACATATTTTTGATCATAACCTATATTCAAACGAAAATGGATTAGCCAAACCTTTTTTGCAAATTCGTCGATGTTTGTAGGTTCATTCATGATGGAAATAACCTTATCTTTATCTATATACCTTATACCTACTCCAAGACTCTCGGCAACAAAACGAACAGGTACATAAGCATGACCATTATAATTTAATGTGGTATAACTGCTATCTAATTGTTTAGTTTGACCATTAAGTTCGTACTTGACTGGAAATAAGTACGCTTGTATCATGTCAGACGCATAAACAGCAGTTGTTGCGGTTAAACCAATGCCGCAAATTAGACCTAAAACAAACTTTTTCATACTCATCACTCCCAACATTCAGTTCTAAAGAATAAGACGAAGGGAACAAGTAAAAAGTTTCCATTTATAACTTTCTTATACACAAGCTATTTCAATAATCTGCCCCGTTAGTAGGGCAAATAAAATAGCTGCCGAAGCAGCCATTTTTCAACTATCGTGCGTGGTTTTTAAAAGTGAATGTCATTAGTTATTTTCTACCAGGAACGGTCATCAATCCATTTTCATGCTCAATAAAAATCTTGCTGCAAGACGCTGTGCCTTTTGTAGGAGAACCTGGAATTGCATCAAATATACAAACTTGTTTCTGTACTTGATACTTATCATCAACTCGAACAACTGAATAATCTACTGAAGGCAATTCCATATTATCATCTTTATACTTCAAATCCACCGATACTTTGATATTTGCTGAATCTGAAATGTCCACTTTTCCCAATGAAAAAGCTACTAACGGGGTTACTCCACCAGCGTCACCTTCCTTAATAATGGCATTAAAATAATCTGTAACGATGCCCTTAGCAGATTCTTCAAGATTTTGTTGTTGCACCTCCTGTATTGGTCTGCTCGTTTTCTCTTCAAGCGACCTATTATCTTGTAACCCAGCTGCACTGACTACGCGCCATATTGGAATATGTTTCATAAATTTATTCAAATAACCTGCCCGTTACTTCCCTCGGACAACGGCAGCCGATCGGTGGCCGGCTGCCGTCGTGTCATGATTGAGCTATCGTTCGCCGATAGTTCAATGCTTATTGTCATTTGCAACCTTTTTCCAGTTTCCTTAGTCTAAATAAATAAGTGAAAACTACGACGAATAGAGGATATAGTTGATGAGACGAAAAAATATCGCTGAGGTCTTATTGCTAGCAAAAAGTGTAGCGTTTTTCTATGGAGTGGATATCTTTACTAATGAGGCAACAAGACATCATTCTGGTAACGGAAATCTTGGTCTCATTCCGGTTACACTGTCTGCATCTGTCTATATACCTTTACTTTTGCTGACAATCGCTATTACACATGCTTGGGCAAGCAAGTGCAGAGTTGCTGTTAGGTGGGCTATTCTTCTGTGTAGCTGTTGCATCGTTGTTGCAGCGATTTATGGTGAAATTCTTTTTATTAATGGAAAAATGATTCTTCTAGGTGATTGGGATAATCCAGAATCTAAACTGTACCGCTTTCCATTATTGAACCAGTATACAAACACCTTCTTCTTTAATGGATATACTTTTGTGGGTGGGTTAGCGGTTGCCGTTTCAGTTGGCGTGGCAGTTTCCTTCAGAACAATTTCGAGTAACAATACCTAAGACATTGGCACGCAAATACATAAACTCTTTCCCCATATATCTCCTTTTATTGTACCATAAATTACCAACTATTACCGCATTGTCCTGCCCGTTAGCTTTTAATGTCTCCACTTTCCTGCAATCCGTCGGGAATGAGATACTGTTCTTGTTCACCCGACAATTAAATACCACTGGACACAAGTAAGTGTTCAGCCTTATCCTTAAGTTTGAGGAGATCACAATGTTAGAGGAATTGCTGACAATAATAATTGGTGTACTGTCTTTCTGTTGTTTAAGATGAATTTGAGAAAAGAAAAATTCTCATTTAACTAGTTTCTCTTGCATCTAGTTGGAATCACAGCAATAATTTTCATAATAAAGTATCTTATTTCATTATTTTAGTCTTCGGTAAAACGCTCTAAAGTTTCATAACAACGACTATTAAAGCATGTTTTCTTTTGCAGTGAGCGTGCTTTAACAATATAATTTTTACGTTATACGAAAAATAAATTTATGAAATATGTAATAGCATCTTGAACCATGTTATTCATATTCAGGGGAACGCACGTTTGAAACGCTCAATATGGAAATCGGCTCGGCCTTTCCGATGGACAAGCCCTAACACTGGAAATCCGCGGACGCGTCCTCGTTTCCGGTTTGCCCAAAACGATGAGTGTCACATCCGATGAAATTACCGAATCCCTCACGGATACGGTGAATGCGATCGTTGACGTTGTGAAGGGGACGCTCGAGAAGTGTCCGCCTAAATTGTAGGCTGATATTATGGATCGCGGCATTGTGTTGACCGGAGGCGGCGGTCTGCTTCGCAATCTGGATCGCTTGCTGGCCAGAGAAACCGGCTTGCCGGTTCTGGTCGCCGAGAATCCGCTAGATTGCGTGGCGATCGGTACAGGCCGCGCGCTCGAAAACATTCATTTATTTAAGAACAAGTCGGGTTGAAGTACACGATAATTCGTTAGAAGGTGCTTACTTTGTTTAAATTCATGGGAAATAAGAGGCTGATTCTTCTGATGTTCGGACTAGTCTGCTTCTTTATATTGATGGGATTAACGCTGGGGCCACGCGTACCGATGACATGGCCGGAGAAGTTTGTCAAAGACTCGGTATCGTGGACGCAAGGACTCTTCTATAAGCCCGCTGCGCAAGTGGCGGGTTTCTTTGAGGATATCCGGCAGCTCAGTGTCATTTATGAAGAAAACAAGAAGCTGAAGCTGACCTTGACGCAGTATGCGCGAGATACGCAGCGCCTGAATGAGCTGGAATCGCAGAACAGGCAGCTGATGGAAGACCTTGGCTTCACAGAGCGTCAGCGTCAGGCTAATGTGTACACGTACCGGATTGCCAAGGTCGTTACCATCGACCCAGATCCGTACAACAGCACGGTTACCATCAATTTAGGCGATAAAGCCGGCATCAAAGAGAATATGGCGGTCATGACCGTTGACGGGTTGGTTGGCCGAGTGAGCAAAGTGTTCGGCTTCCATTCCAATGTGCAATTGCTGACCAAAATCACGGACAACGACAACAACTCCAAGGCGATCGCCGTGACAGTGAAGGGCAATGAGAATCAGCCCTTCGGAATGATCGAATCCTTTGATTCCAAAACCGGCGAGCTTGTGATGAATAAGGTGGAACATGAGGGTGACATGAAAGTCGGAGATACCATCATTACATCGAGCTTGGGACAAGTATTTCCCAAAGGTATTGAAGTGGGGACCATCTCATCCATCCGTCCAGGGGAATTCGGTATCACTTATAAGGTTATGGTGAAGCCGAAGGCCTCGTTTAACCGCATTCGTGAAGTGTTCGTCGTCGAAGTTCCGGAAGTGAAATGAGGTGAGCCATTACGTGACTCGACATTTGCTGTGGCTCATTCTATTAGGATTGTTTATCCAGTAAGGCACCAGTATGGTTTGATTCCATCTTCTTGGCAATCCAGTGTGCATGTAACCCCCTATCTCCTATCCCTGTTGCATCTTTTGCTGAACTTATAATTGTTTTATCATTCGAAAGCCTTACGGAATTCCCGTAAGGTTTTTATAATTTTAAAAAAGAAAAACTGGTCTCAATGTGAATGATGGCCTGTTCTGCCACGGCATACTGCTCCTTGTTTCATTAAACTAACGTTTCCGTTAGTTGAGCGGAAAGTATTTCCGTAAGTAACAAATGAATAAGAGCAGATATTTTATTCGTAGTTCGGTATTTTCTCGCATGAAGTCGAATGTAGGTCTTCTATTGCTACTTTTAGAGCATTAGTTTCTGTATCAAATAAGGATTTATAATGAGATACAATTCCCCAATAACCTTCTTCATCCAACATTTTTCGAATGTCTTGGTCATGAGTAAACCACATATATATTTTACTTTCATACAATCCATCTTTTTCTCTTTTTATAATCACCGCTTTATAGTTTCTGCTTGGGGAATAAACTTCCCTAATGATACCGTCCATTGTTCCATCCCCAACTTTAAAATAATATTAATTCCATATTATATCATTTGTGCAATGGCGTTAATCCCCCAAATTATATGACCGATCGTAGCAAAGGGCCGCCACACGGCAGCCCTTTCGATATTCTGATTCAACTATCGTTATCCGTTAGTTGAACCAGGATAGGACTCACTTTTATTCATCATAGCTTTTTCTTATAACTAAATGGGATACTGTTACCACTCTATCTAAAAGAAAATCCAATATACCTTCTGGATACAACGGTTTTTGTTTCAATTGCTCGAAGGTACGCCAAGTTAATTTTATTTCTTCTCGCTCGTTATGATTTAAATTTTCATGAATTTGAGCATCATTAATTGAACCCCAATGTAAGATAGTGCAATCATGTCTCTTTTTGCCGTCATACTCAACAATGCTTTCATTAAGACACGCAAGTGAGCCAATATCCGATTGTAAATCAAACTCCTCAATTAATTCTCTTTTAATAGCTTCTGCAGCAGTTTCTCCGAATTCAACATCTCCACCAGGAAAGCGATAAAATGATTCTTGTTTATCACATTGAACTAATACAGCTAATCCATCTTTACGGATTACTATTGCTTCTGCTCTTAGTATTGGTCGGTTCAAGTTAATCCCCCTTTATAGAATACTCCCTTAATACAAATTATTCCATGCTACATTCCGTTATCCTGCCCAATAGCGTAATGAAGGCTGCCGAACGTTTCCTCGGCAGCCTTGTCGTTTTCTTATTCAGCTATCGTACCAAGTTTGCTGAAGTAATGTGGGAATGAAGACCAATTATCATAATCAACAGAAGGGCCCTTTATTTCCATTAAGTAGAACATGAACCGATAGACATCACGGACGGGTGCTAAGTCAGGGAAAGGTAGTACCGAACTGTATCCCGTTATAAAGTTATCCGCACCGAATTGATCTAGGGAACATTCCAAAGCCGAGAGTTCGAACTCTCGCGGTCCTAGTACATAGGCTTCAGTATCAACTATTGCTCTCACTAGCTCCTCGTCTGCAAGAAACTGTCGTGGATCCATATCCAACATTATATATGAGGCACTTTTGGGGACGGGCAATTTAGAGGCTAATGAACAGTAATACTCTGTCATTTTGGTAACAGCTTCATTGGACAAGTAATATCGTGAGGACAGGTTACGTATAGCGTTTGTAAGTTTTTGAGGGAAATCCCTTAAGGAATATCGAAAGCTCCCGTTCGGGGCACCGCATTCATAAAATTCACGTGCATGAATTTCACCAATGGATCTACCAAATTCTTTCATCATCTCTGCCGGCTTATTTAAGAAGTCGAGCGGTGAGCCCTTCACTTTTTCTACAATTACAAATTGTCTTCCGTCAATTAATCCCTTTGAAAGTACTTTAGGTACACAGATTTTAGTTGTTGTTTGCTGTAAGAAAAGGTTGATTCTTTCAATATCATATGTGCGACTTAATTCAATTCCGAATAAGTTCCTACACACCCACAGAAACGGAGCGTCCACACTTTCATCCACTCCCGATGATCTTACAACGTATTCACCGGAAATTGTATCTACAAGCCATACATCGCTTGCATGGCCCACCTAAGGAAGACTGTGCAAGGATCTGTTCTAGGAAAAGTGACTGTAAGTTCATGCTATCGCCCTCTTTATAGTTCGAGTCAATGGCTTTTATTATTCGAGAAAAGCACTAATAATCCTCTTTTTTCCAGCCCCTATTGTTGATGTACTCTGCCCGTTAGCTGAAAAAGGCAGCCTATTCTAACCGGCTGACATACGTTGCAGACCTATCGTTTTCCAAAATAACTTAACCATGGTTCTAACCAAATTACAAACATGGTTGCTCAAGTTTCAATTTTGGGTAATACTCATTCCTTAATTTTGAACTCGGCGTAAATCACTTTCTCTATTGAAGTTCCGTTCCCTTCTACTTCTTTACTGATCCTGTAAGTGCCTGGCTTTAGATTTTTATAAGTAACTGTTTGTTCCCAAATTTCCCTAACGTGCAAATTCAATCCGATTGCAGAAATAGCTTGATTCCTTTTTAATGGAACTTCAACCCAAGTTTTATTTTCGTTTCGTTCCATCTTATAGTTTAAGCCGTAAAAAAGTGAAGTTGGACCTGAATTAACCATTGTAAACGTCAATGATCCACTGCTCGGATAAGCGACTTTATCTAAATTGATCTCAGCATTTACTTGTTGAATGGGTACTTCATATGAATTAAGGACAACATCCTCTACATTGCCTCCAACGATAACCTCACCTGTAATGAAATAATGGGCTCCCTCTTTTTCCGGAAGTTTTACAGTAACCCTCGGGTCCCAGCCCGTTTTTACTATAGGTACGTGTTGTTCATCCACGAGTTTAACGAATGTTCCATCTGCATTTCTTTCGGTTAACTTAAATCGGATGATGTTTGAATCAAGTTTCACTTTATTCTCTTCACTTAGACCAACAGCCATTGTTACTTCCTCGCCGGGTTTTTTAACTAATGCAAACTCGTTGTAAATTTCTACCTGTTGTTTATAAGTCCACTTACCTGATTGAGGTAGAAACTCATAGAAGTTTATCTGTTCCATTTTCTTTTGATTCTGCACTAAGTCACCCCCATTTTCTCTCCTTGTATTGCTGCCTGACGGGAAGTGATAACTTGATTGGGGATCTTCGTTTATGACATCCAGCATATCTGCACCAAAAGTGGTTATTAACTCTACTTTTTGAGAATCTTCCATATAAGCTTCAACAACTACTTTTCCACTCTTCAAATCAATGTGCGACGAAAAACCATCAATATTCTTAAGTTTTTCAGCAAGGTTTATTTGTAGCTGTTTCAAGTCCTTCATCTTGTACTTCGCTTTCTTGAAGCTAACACCTTTGTCCCCAAATAATATTTGAAGTGTTGTCATTAGTTCTTTTGTTTTGTTATCTTCTATTTCCAACACAAAAACGTATTCGATTTTATCGGCATTTTCGGAACTCAAATAATAGTACCCATAGGTTTCGAACTCTCTATTTGGGAAAATCCTGCTGATCTCGCTTTCCATAGCAACATCATATTGCTTTTCAAAATCAAATAATTTCTTTTGATCATCGTTTAGCAATGCTTTTACAGGGTCTTCTGCTGATAATGATTGATTTGTTGAAACGTACAAAATACAAGCACCCAGTAAAAAGGATCCAATAACAAATAATATCTTTTTTTTCATGAACTAACCTGCTCTCATATTTACAAATTACCTTGTATTGATGTAAACATAGCAAAACAAAGAAGGTAATGTATATTGGTAATTTATAGAAATACATATCTGTTCTTTAAAAGAATAAAATGCATAAACTATACCTTCAATTTTAATGGTTACTTCAGTAGAAAAAGGGATCACGGCTTGAGCGGTTGCCGTGATCCCTTTTTAAGTATCGTTCCTCGTTAGTGGAACATGAAATGAGTTTATAATTCTTTTGCCATTACGATGCTCGTTTCTTTATAGCCTAACTTTTCATATAAACCACGCGCTATTTTGTTATGAGCAAAGACGTGAAGTCCCATACTCTTTATGCCAAATTCTCTTGCCATCTTTTCTATATCTTCCATAGCTTGCTTGCCAAATCCACGTCCTCGGTAATCTTCCCTAATTTTTATATCGTAGATATACCCTTTATTGTTTGGTTTCAATGCCAGCCAAATCATCCCAACCTCTTGGCCATCAGAACGAATTGTTAATAATTTATTATTAGCGGTTTTCTCACCATCCGGCAAAAGTTGTGCGTATTGTTCTGTTGCCTTACTGATAGATTCCTGTTCGCTCCAGTTACCAGATTGGACGTTGCTTTCTGCATAGCTTTTAATTGCAGAATATAGATACTCCTGGAATTCAGTCGAATTCATTAAATCTAATGTAATCATTTCTTTGTTCCCTCTCTTAAAATATTATGAAATAAAATATTTCGCATTCCTCTTGAAAATATCCTTTTTTGATTTTGCAAGACTGCCCGTTAGCTGAGAAGGCTGCCGATCTATAGCATCGACAGCCTTCTCATGATGTTCATTGTAGTTCTGCAGTTAGCTCAATAGCAAATGAATTACAACTCGTTATTTCTCCCAAAGCTCGACCAGTCGACCTTCAGGATCTTCAATCCAAATAAACTTTCCAAATTCACTAATCTCTTTTTTCTTTGCAAGAGGTACACCAATATGTTCAAGATGCTTAATAGTCTCGTTTAGATTATGTACTTGGAAATTTAACATCACTTGTTGTTCTGTTGGAAAATAACTGTCATTCTCGGTAAAGAAAGAAAAGATAGTCTCATTTCCTAATTGGGGTTTTATCACAGTCCCATTCCAATTTTCTATTTCAATCTTCAACACTTCACTGTACCATTTTTTTATAACTTCAAGATTCTTAGTTCTCCAAAATATTCCTCCGAAACCTTTTATCATTGTATCTAACTCCTGTCTGTCATCAAATTTTTAGCTATCCGATTACATTAGATATTCGAGATTTAAATTTAAGTTCCTTTTTCAACTATACTGCCCGTTAGCGCAACGAGGCCGCCGTTCAAAACGCGGCAGCCTCGTGGTATAGTTTATTGTGCTATCGTATTCGTTAGTTTAATCCTTACGCTTTGACCCGACAACCTCTCCTAAATTCGTAAGCCCCCACACTTCGGCAATCCGTTGGCTTTCCACTCGAATAAGTTCAAGAATCATTGGTTGTTTTTCAGCATCTGCTGCGGTTATTCCCCGTATACTAGTGCGGCTTGCGGCTTTTTCGCCTTCAACAAGCAGGTCTTCGACAACCACTCGAATATCCGGGAATCGTTCGAACATCGAAACCCATGTCTTTTTAACGGCTTCAAGCCCAGCTTGTAAGGGATGACTGTAAAAGTCTTGTGTAAAAATATCATCTACTGAGTTTATATCTCTGCTATTGAACGCTTCGTACATTCGATAAATGACCTGTTCCATTTCTTCTCTCGTCAATGAAATCCTCTCCGTTTCTCTAACCGGATACCGGTTAACTCATTCTGCTTCTGGAGTGAATCCCATCGCAATCGAAAGCCGGTTCCAACTATTGATCATCATGATTAACATCGTTAGATTGATGTACTGAGTTTCCGAAAAGTACTTCCTAACCTTTTGATACACATGATCCGGCACTTTAAGCGAGGGCAATAATGTTACATGCTCTGTAAGTTCTAATGCCGCCTTCTCCATTTCCGAGTAAAGATGGCTTTCTTCCCATGCACTGAGACAATAAAGCCTCATTTCGGATTCCCCTAATTTTCGCGCATCGGCTGCGTGATAAGAAAGGCAATATACGCAGCCGTTGATTTGCGATGCCCTGAATTTGACCAGTTCGCGAAGCTTTGGATCAAGATCAGTCGACTTAGTATACGCATCCAGCTCGCCTAGAAGCTTAAATCCTTGCGGCACTAATTTCATCACCTGATAAATATCAAACCGTGCAGACATGGAACGATCCTTCTTTCTTGATTGAATTTTAGTATTTTGCTCAGGCATACGGTTTCATCCCTTTGTCAATCCAGTCTTCGCGAGTGGGCCCCAACACAGGGGGGACTCGTAAACCAGCTTGCCGCATCAATACCGTCAATTGGCCGCGGTGGTGAATTTCGTGTCGCAATGTAAACCGCAGTGAAGCTCCATTCCGCCAATCTTCACCGGCCACGTTAACGACCTGGCCAAGCGATTCATCCGTCCATTGGCTTCCTATAGCACGCAGCATAGCTTTTCCAATACGTCGATATTCACTTGCAATCTTTGCCGCGGATAGAGGCGCGGCCTCCTCTGCCAACGGCTCGTCGAAGGATAAGCCCAGATAGGTGAGAAAATGAATAGAGCTTACGAGATGCCAAGCAATCTCTCCAAGGGTCCTCTGATTGTCCGAGACAATTTGGGTGAGCGATTCATCTGTCAGCGTATTTAGCACCCGTTCCGTTATTGCGGACTCCATTTCGAACTCCTTTATGAAATCATCGATTTTGGTAAACATTCCTGTTTCCCTCCAAGTTCATGATTTTCCTTTCTCGCTAATCATATCTCGCAATCGCTGACAGTTACGGTCAGTATTTCTGTACAGGTTTTCTTTCGGCCGCAATAAGAAAAAAAGAAGGGGCCGCTCCTCGACAGGAACTACCCCTTCTTTGCATGAACCTGACTTTAGATCCCTTTGCCGCCGACCGGCCGCAGCTTTATCGGTTCTGCGCCGACAATCAACGGCATGCATTTCTGGATCAATGCCAATAAATTCTCATTTTGAAGAGAAGCGGCATGTGCTTTGGCGTCTCTCCAAAGTTCCGTGATCCAACCGACGTCCGGATCGTTTTCCGTCACATTGATGATATACAATTCGTAGCCTTCCATAGAATCAAACTGATCGGCCGCTTCCAGCATCGTCTGCACGAGCGCATCTCGCTGGCCCGGGTGGGTGATCAATTTTCCATACATGGCGAATTTGTTCATATCGTTCATCCTTTGCTTTCTGGGATTCGTACCGATAGCGTCGATTCGTAATGTGCCGCAATATCGCGGCTTACTTCCACAAGCCTTTCAATTAGCATGTCCGGTTCGAGAATGACCAGCGATTTCCCGTAAGGGAGAAGAAAGTAAGGAACATAGGACTTCAATGAAGGCAGGCTAAGCCTGAATAAGGCCTGTCCCTCATTACGTTCGACAAGCGTATGGCTGAATAGCCAATGCTGGCATAAGAGATCCAGCGCCTGCCCATAGCCCAGGATCTTTACTGTTATAAGAGATTCCGAATCCGAAGCGCCGGGAAGTAAGTTGAGCAGCAGAAAATCTTTTGCAGAGAACTCGGAAGGCCGCTCAAAATAACGATCGCCTGGTGCGATTCGGGAAATGCGATCCACCCTGAAGCTGCGTATCGCCTTCCGAAGGTTGCAATACCCGACGGCATACCAACTCCCTTTCCAATGTACAATGCCGTAGGGGTCGACTTCACGAATGCTGGGGGTCTCCCGCTTGCCGTTGTCGTACACCATCTCTACTGATCTGCCCCAAGCAGCTGCCTCTTCCAAAATCCGAAGCCAATCCCTTTGCTTCTCTTCGATCGGCGGATTAATGATGGAGATGCCTTCCATATGGCGCTCGATTTGATCGAGTTGTTCTTCATTCGTGTAGCGCTTCAGCTTATTAATCGCCCGATTGAGTTCTTCTTTGAACGGGTAACCCGCCTCGTGGGCGAAAGTTGAAGCGTGAACTAGCGCCTTCTGCTCTTCCATATCGAACATCAGGGGGGATTCCGTGAACTGATTGAGTATCCGATAGCCTCCGTTCGGCCCTGAGTCGGCTATAATCGGGACCCCGCTGGCGCACAACGAATCGATATATCGGTATACCGTGCGAATATGGATCTCCAGCTCGTTCGCGAGCTGCTTAGCGGTTATTCGTCTACCCGACCGGAGTAGCCACAGAATGGACAGCATATGGTCTGCTTTGGACATCGTTCGCCATTCCTTCCTTAGATGAGCTGGGTATGTTAAGGAGATGAAGGATAAATTTTTTCGCCTTTCTCAAGCATCTGGATGAACTGCCGGATCCGCTTATCTCGGGTTTCTTGTTTTTTTGGCGTTGTGAATTCGAAATATGATTGCGTATTTATTTTGTCTATCAAGCGTATCGTAGAACGCCTTAGCTTGGGCATTGCGCTCCAACTCGATCGTGAAGTCCTCAGGCAGCGAGGCGATACTTTGCGATTCGTAGGCTTTATCCCAGTTCCCGTTCTTTTGGGCCTCTTCAATTGCCTTATATCCGGAAGTCTTCATTCGCCCGTTTGTGATCAGCTGTCCCGCTTTTTCTTTATTGACTTTGGACCAGATACTCTTGGCTCCGCGCGGAGTGAACCGCTGCAACCATGTTTTCTCATCTAACGCTTCTTTCTGACTGTCGACCCATCCGTAACATAAGGCAACCTCGAGCGCTTCGTTATAGGAAACGGTAACGACGCCTGAATTCTTTTTCGCAATCTGTAATCGGATGCCGGGTGAGGTATCACAATTATCGTCAAGCCAACGCTCAAAAGACAGTGGATCGGCAAAGGACATAATCGGTAAGTCACTCGATTTTTTCACCACATGAATCGCCTCCTGATCTAAGTGTATACAATTATTGCTGACAATTACAGTCAGTGATTTTCAACCGGAGATATTGGAACGAGAGCCCTTTTTTGATCAATGCTCGTAAGGGGGTAGCCCTTGGTCGCACTCTTCAAAAAAGCATATGATTATTCATAAAATGCGTGCGAGTGGGATTCAATCAAGAAGCCGAGCGATGTAATTAACCTGTGTGCCGATTGATTCTCCAAGTACGGAAAGTAGACAACACTCGATCGGCGCTAAGTTGAGTATTTTCTGTAAGAGTTCTTAATTCTTAATTATAGTAAGGACGATCGCCAGCAAGCTCCTACTCCCAACTGAGTTAAGCCTCCTCTATTCAACTATCCTGCCCGTTAACGATCGATCATTAATTAATGCTATTTATTCTCAGTACGAAAAAAAAGGGGTTACATATTAGTTATGTTTAATATGTAAACCCTTTTATTTTAATATATTTTTCTCAACTAAGGTCTTGATAATTTTCAGTCAAATACTTTATTTTCATTGAACATCTGTTGTTACTTCCCCTTCATGCCCTAGTGAAAATAGCCGTTTGCCACCACGCTCTACTGCCCTTTAGCTTAATGACAACAATGAGCAGCTGCCGTGGCGATCTGCTCCCAGGTATGATTCAACTATCGTTTCCGTTAGTTGAACAAACTGCCGAGCATCACTATTTGATTAATAAAAAAAGAGAAGGCCGCGAGATGAAGGCAACCTACTCTTCGTTACTTAGTCAAAACGGATTTGTTCAAGAACGGGATCCCCGTGGAGAATAGCCGATAAACTGGTTCAGCCTGTTACGTAAACGAGCGTCTCCCATAACATGCATCATATCGTACAAATCCAGCGTCATTGTTCTGCCCGTCAAAGCGACTCTAAGAATCATCGCAACGTCACCGACGTGCCCTGGATACTGTTCGGGATTCTTCTTGTACGTTTTGGCATCCTTGGCGAAGCCGAGTTGCACGCCAATTGCCTTCACTTTACCAAACCAGCTGTCACGGTCATCTTGCAAATCAAGTGTTTGCGCGTATTCGCGAACGACCTGCTTCGCCAGCTCCGACGGCATTGAGGCAAGCAGCGAATCGTAGCCCGCTGCTACCGACTTACTGAACGATTTGTCGAAGAAGTACGCGTACAAATCCTTCACGTCCGACCACTTAGCAATATCCTTCCGCGGCTTCTCCAACGCGCGGCCAATTTGGAAGACCGCCGTCGCATATTCTCGATTGGCAAGAAGCGTCGCTTCCAACTCCGTATCGTACGCCGCCGCCCATGCTGCTGTGTGCTCGAATACTTCATATGCGCGTAGCCGGGCGATTACATCCTTGCTGATGTCACCTAGCTTATTCACATCAAACAACGCGCCACTCACGTTCATTTTGTTCATGTCGATCATGAATTCCGAATATGGCGCTTCCGGCTGGCTCATCCGCCACTCCTCGTAATTGGAATTAATGAGCGTCATCAAGTACTCCGTAATTGAAATTCCCGGATAACCTTCCTGCTCGTAATAGCTCGCAGCTGCATCCGGATCTTTACGTTTGCTGAATTTGCGCTTCGAGGCACCGTCCATCTTCATCAGCGGAGCCAGGTGGCCGTATTCCGGTCTGCGGAAGCCAAGCATGTCGAATAGCTGCAGGTGAATCGGAACTGAAGCAAGCCATTCATCACCTCGAATCACATGTGTGGTACCCATCAAACAATCGTCCACCGCATGCGCGAAATGGTAGGTCGGAATACCGTCGGACTTCATGATAACAATGTCCTGTTCATTCTCAGGCATTTCGATTTCACCTTTGATCAGATCATTGTACTTGATTCTTCGATCCGGTGATCCCGGCGATTTCAACCGGATTACATACGGCTTTCCAGTCGCCAGCTCCGCTTCAACCTGCTCCTGCGTCAGATTGCGGTGAATGGCCCATTCTCCATAATAGCCCGGATTGAGCTTGGCTGCTTGCTGTTTATCACGGATTTGCTGCAGCTCATCCGCATCGCAGAAGCAAGGATAGGCTAATCCTCGCACGATTAGATTCTTAATAAAGACATGGTAAAGGCTCGCTCGTTCGGTTTGCTTATAAGGACCGTATTCCCCTACCTCTTCGCCAGCTGCAGTCGGGCCTTCATCCGGATAAATACCGCAATAGCTTAACGCCTGAAGAATATCGCCGATGCTCCCCTCCACTTCCCGTTTCTTATCGGTATCCTCAATTCGCAAGTAGAAGACGCCGCCGCTCTGATGCGCAAGCCGTTCAGAAATGAGCGTGGCATAGATGCCGCCAATCGTAAGAAATCCGGTCGGACTAGGCGCGAACCGTGTAACCTTGGCTCCTTCTTTCATTTGTCGCGTGGGGTAACTGACCAGAACGTCCTCCGGCAGCTTCTCAATAGCTGGAAATAAACGCTGGGCAGGCTCAGTTTGATTCATAATCGTTCCTTCTTTCTCCTCGGGATTGTAGACAGTAAACTCTCAGACAATAAAAAAAGCCCTTCATCCTCATTCAACAAGGACGAAAGGCATCGCTTCCGTGGTACCACCTTGATTGGGTCAACGGACCCGCTCATAGATGCAGCATTTAACTGCGACATCTCTTCTATAACGGGAAGACCCGCCAGACTTACTCCCTCTTTCAGTCTGATGCTCCGAGGCTTCTTTCTCCAAGCTCGAATACCCCTTCCACTACCAGCAGGGCTCTCTGCAATTCGAATACTTGTTTACTCTTCCTCATCAATCGCGTTTCTCGAATATATATGGTTATCAGTTACGGTAGCATAAAGGCTAATGCAGCGTCAAGGTGAGATACGCCCGAATCAGATTTTATGCAAGAATGAATACATTATCATTTGCGCATAATCGGTTACTGCTTAAAATTTGATGGCGATCAGCTTTCAATTTTTTATAAGTTCTTGGTCTTCTTTTACTTTCAAACTCATATCTTAACCCCTATATATGGAATGAATTATACAATCATTATTCTCTATGATTGCTCAACTATCCTGCCAGTTAGCGTAACGCGGCCACCGTTTCACGCCGACGTTTTTATTTA
This sequence comes from Paenibacillus sp. V4I3, assembly GCF_030817215.1. Lineage (GTDB taxonomy): Bacteria > Bacillota > Bacilli > Paenibacillales > NBRC-103111 > Paenibacillus_E. The sequence continues at coordinate 5,026,887 of NZ_JAUSZA010000001.1, read as the reverse complement.
GCTCCCCCGCCAGTTAAATCAACCAGAAACTGACGTGATTAAGAATACATAGAAATCCAATGCTTAGTGGGATCCATCGGGAATGTCATAATGTTCTTGTCAAAATCGGGAATGTCCTCAAGTTCTTGTCATCTGATTTTGACAAGAACTTGAGGACATAAAAACGTACTGAGTTACCTATTTCTGAACTTGTTTTGTTTCATTATTATCAACAGTATCTACCGCAATACTGAGTTATGACGAAAGCGATGAGGATACACGTTTGCTTTTTTAAGGTAAGATAGTTCTTCAACTGTAAAAAACAACAGGTTTGAGTCACGCATGCCGCGGGTATAATGGTTGAGGATCTAACGAAGCTCTAAGGTAGTTAGAAAAACATTGCCTTTCCAATGCGGATATGGGACATCCTAGACAAGGAGCTTCGAGTCCCATGGGATGATAAGGAACGAGGTTAGATCCACTCACGGCGACAGCCATCTCGGTCACGTCTTCCCGGATGGCTGGGCTAATCGCGGTGGCCTACGCTACTGCATCAATTCCGCGTCGCTCCGATTCATCCATCGCGACGACATGGAGAGCGAGGGCTACGGCAAATATCTCGATCAGATTGAGGAGGTTTAACATGCATCAGCGCGCTGTACTCGCTGGGGGATGCTTCTGGGGAATGCAGGACTTGATCCGCAAGCTTCCCGGCGTCGTCTCGACTCGCGTCGGCTATACTGGCGGTGACACTCCGAACGCGACCTATCGAAACCATGGCACTCATGCGGAGGGGATCGAAATCGTCTTCGATACAGCGGAGACGAGCTATCGGCGCATCCTGGAGTATTTCTTCCAAATCCACGATCCTACGACGCGGAACCGTCAGGGCAACGATATCGGCACAAGCTACCGTTCGGCGATCTACTATGCGAGCGACGAGCAGAGAAAGGTGGCGGAGGAGACGATCGCCGACGTGAACGCGTCGGATCTGTGGCCGGGCAAGGTGGTCACCGAAGTGACGCCTGTTGGCGACTTCTGGGAAGCAGAGCCGGAGCACCAGGACTATCTGGATCGCTATCCGAGCGGCTACACCTGCCACTTCCCGCGCCCCAACTGGGTCCTTCCCAGACGGGAGGCCGGTGGCGCCCCGTCAAGTAGACAACAATGAAATAAGAGCACTAAGCAGCCTTAGTTCGGTACTCCACCGGACTAAGGTTGTTAATTTCTTCTGAAACCGCTTAAACCAATCGGATGAAACTACAAAGAGGACTGCTTAAGAGCAGCCCTCCTTGTAAATAACGACTCCCGTTATTTGAACTTCAAACACATCAGTTCAATAATGGTTCTAACTTATGAATTGTATATTTCTCTGTTTAAATTCACAACATCCCTATGCGAAAATGCAACTTCTTTTTTTTCTGCAAGGAGCTCTGCAAACCTTTCCATCACCTTATCTCGTAGTAATGGTGCTTTTTCTTTATTAGCCTTTTTTAATGCTATTGTTAGTTCATCTTTTGTTAGCTCTGTGCAGTAAGCAGGAGTTCCTGGCTGTTGTCTCCAAGAGTCACTTAAAGAACCACTATCTACTGCGTCGAAGCCAAGCTCATTTACTACATCCATGATTATTTGTTTTTGTGACTGGTCATTACCAGCTATCGCTATGGCAATGCGTCCACTAGTACCTTCGGGAGTTCCTTCATTTTCTAAAGTAAAGGCTAATAAATTGTTGAAAGCTTTAATTATAGGTCTACTTAATTGATTATAAACCCAAACACTTTCAACCATCCCGTTCTCAATTTCTTCGATTTTATTGTCTCTAAAAGGATAATAATTTGAAGTGTCTACAACGACTACTTCCTCCCTAACTTTATCTACAACGTTGCGAATGCTTGGCATTGCGTGGAAAGGAATAGAAATTATAAGAACATCAATATTTGTAATTACATCTTCTACACTCACAGGTGTTCCTGTAAGTTCTTTTCCTTCCAGACGTTCAATCCCACGAGCATCTGCAATTTTGACATCATGTCCATTCTTAACTAATTTTTTAGAAATATTTGACCCGATTGGTCCTGCACCTATAATTCCAAATCTCATTTTAATTCCTCCTAATTAATATCCTATTCTTCCAATTCTAAAAGAGTTATATTCCCTCGATTGAGTAATTTGGTTACATGGACTAGAATATATTCATTGCTCGTATTTTTGAAGAGGGCAATAATAATTGACATAGTACATTTTTTTGTACCTAACAGCAGAATGAAGGTGAAAAGGTGTCTAGAATATGTAAGGATGGATTTGATGAAGAATGTATAAAGGAACAAAGAGAAGTATATGGCATTGCCTATACCCAAAATATACTTTCGGGACGTTGGAAATATCTGATTCTTTGGTTTTTGAAGTTTAAAGAGCGTCGTTATAATGAAATCAAAACTTTTTTAGGGGGGATTTCACAAGGGTCTCTAACAATGCAACTACGAGAACTAGAAACAGATGGCTTAATTAATCGCAAAATTTATCCAGAAGTGCCTCCGCGTGTTGAATATTCATTAACATCAAAAGGGGAGGCATTGATTCCTATTATTGATTTAATGGAAGAATTCGGGAAGAGGTTTGGCGATAAAGTAGACTGACCATATTATTAAACTACCCTCCCCGTTACTTCAATGGACAACGGCAGCCGATCGTGTAGCCGGCTGCCGTTGCTGCATTGAACTATAGTTTCCGTTAGCTTAATAAACCATTGCTGTGAACGTCTACCGCACACTTTATCCGATTTTTCGACCTATGGCCCCCACCATACTACTAAAAACCTCTTCCCAGTCAAGGTTTACATTTTCAATTGTATAGGTTGGAAATGGCAGCATATCAAGCAGCCTCAATTCGATCCGCTTGCGGTTTTCCATAAACCTAATATTTTGTTCCGTCGCGAAGTGGGGTCTTGAACGGATGGAAGAAATCCAAACCTGCACACTAGGCTGAGTTAAATAAATTACCACAGGTTGTAAAGCAGCAATCTGATCGGCGATTACCTGAATATGCTGCTCGATATGGCGATCAACAGCTTGATAATGACCTAACAAATCATGAATCTGATGCTGAAAAAACACTGCTTCGAGCACATATACCTCCTCTGAAGTGCTGGCAAGGTCAGAGAAACGTGCCCATTGCCGCTGAATCGTATATGTAAACTCTGACAGCGAGGCTACGGGTGAATCCGTCCAGCATAGCTCACGGGACTTCAGCTCTGAATAGAGTGCATCCAACTCATTGAATTCCTTGTCTTCACGATAAGGAATCAGATAATTGCTACCATTTTTTATGGCCCATGAACGGATTTCATTAGAGGTGTCTGGATACCGCATCAGAAGTTCCTTATATTCCTCTTCGCGGAAGAAAGCGTGCCAATTCAAACTCGTTGGATGCCCCTTTGCACCCTCGTCATAGAAACGGGAGGAAATACCTTGCTGTACTAGGTAGCAGTACAATCGTTCTGCTAACGTCGATTTGCCCGTGCCGCACAAACCTTCAACCAAAATCAATTTGCAATTCTTTCGCATGCGAGTTGCTCCTAATTCTTATTTACACCCGTAACTTCACTATATCTCTGCGCTAGTTGAATAACTACTGGCTCCAGAATCAAATGAGTTCGAATGAGTTCTTCTTTACTGTTTTGACTAAATCCTGTTATTTACAAATTTTTTATCATCTCAATTTTAGTAACGACCCAACCTATATCCTCAATTAAATAAACGTTATATTTTTGAGTTCCTTTGTTCACTTCATTTTTAAAGTTACAAACGCATTCAATGATATACATACGCTCTCTAAACTTTACCTTTTGTTCTCTTAAGGTGATATTTATAATCTTATATTCATTGGTATTGGAGCTTAAATATTGTTCGATTGAAGCTTCTGGACTAGAATCAATATTTCTTGTATCAAAGAACAATTTAATAATGTTCCCAAAATAGACGATAGAAATAAATAAGAAAAAACTAAACACAACTATTTTAATATTTGTCTTTGTTATCCTCGTAAATACCACCTCGGGTTACCTCATTTAATTCAGAGTATACCATAATTTGGAATTAATCTGGTCAATACTTAAATCACAAAAAGAGGAGCGCTGCCGCGAAGCAGGCTCCTCAACTATCGTATCCGTTAGCTTAACAACGGTTTTCTATGGATGTCATTGAATCTCCCCATAACAATGGTGTTATAGTATTCACCGTCGGATAGGATTTTGTCGTTTTTTAATAAGCCTTCGATTTTAAAGCCGAGCCTTTTATACAGTTCAATGGCTTTAGTATTGGTTTCCATGACATTCAGAGTTATCTTTTTTATGTCATTTGAGTCAGCCCAAGCAATAGACTCTTTTAGAAGATTTTTTCCGATCTCATATCCCCAAAAATCTTTGAGTACGCATACACCAAATTCGACTTTATGAGAGAATCTCTTGAGGTAAGTTCCTTCACATCTCGAGAAGCCAACAATACGTTCATCAGCGACAGCAACCAAAAATAAGTTTCTTGTACTGATCGTGTCTGTATGTATTAATTGTTCAAATCCAGGTACATCAATGAAAGCTTCTCCTCTTTCCCTGTCCAGATTCTCCGTCTCTCCATCAATTTGTAGTCTTAACTCGGACAAACCTTTCGCATCGGTTTCGATGGAAGACCTAATGGTGTAGGTCAGGCCATTCACATGAAATTCTTCATTGCTAATTATCAATTGTTTGCCCCCCTATACCAATTTGAAAGACTACCAAATGTTATATTGAACTTTCCTCCCGTTAGTTCAACGGTTGCCTGATAGAAGTAATCAGTTTTTTCATCATTATTAATAGGGGATTTAGAAAAAGTGGAATGTATTTTTATACTATTTTCATTCCTAAAGGAGATCATGATATAAAAACGAAAAAATTTCAGGAGCTCTTTTTTTGAAATGTACATATTTATGCTCTGCTTCTTCTAAAATCTCAAATTGTGTGTGCGTTATTTTAGGTTCCAAAATATGGTATATATTTTTATTTGATGCTAGAAATTCTTTACTAATCATTTCATCGTCCCCAGCTTCATTGGTTCCACAGTCTAAATAAAATTTTTCTATGGAAGATAGGTCGGAATTCCGTAGGAGATTTTCAATTTCTTCTTGATTCCGATAAAAAGCAGAAGACATAATGAACACGCGTGTAAAGATATGTGGATAACAGCATGCTGCGAAAGTAGAAATAAGTCCGCCCAGTGAAATGCCAGCCATAGAAGTTTGATCTGAAATGGTACGGTACTTGCCGTCAATTAGTGGCTTGAGTTCATTTACGATAAAATCAAGATACGTTTTGCCTTTCCCACCTAGTGGATCAACTTGTCCTATTAGTTTTTTGCTATACACACCGTTTGTCCAAGGACAGTATTCGTTAACACGCTCTTCATTTAAAGCATGTCTATCAATGCCAACAACAATAACGTCTAAACGTTGTTTATCTAAATAATCCTTGAGTCCCAAAGAAATTCCACCAAACGCGTCTTCATCATCGAAGACATTTTGACCATCATGCATATAAAGTACAGGATACCTTTTAGTTTTTTCATTGTAATCTTGGGGCAAATATACCCTAATCATCCGATCTTGATAGAATGATGTCATATGAATTTGAAACTTTTCTAGCATAAAGAAACTCCTATCTTTCTAAATCTAATTTTTTGTATGTTTATTATATCAGATTTTACAGTTTATCCCTTGATAAGCATTACTTTTCTTGTTGAGCAATCCTGCCCGTTACTTCAACGGATAACGGTAGCCGATCGTGGGCCGACTGCCGTTGTGTTGTGATTGAACTATCGTTCTAGTCTTTGTAACCAAGCGTGGCCACTTGGGTATTCCTTTTCAAGAGATTCCCTTAGCCATTGTTTTTGCTCAAGATCTAAAAATGCTAAGGACAGATTAAAGTCCTGAATATGATCAGTTACATCAAAACCATCTAAGTAACTTGATTTATAAAAAAGGACTACTTCGGGGGCTAAATACGGTACATCATCTGATGCTAGTAAGGCCTTATTTAGTAGGCGTCTAACATTCGCTTTCCCAGGTAAATAAAAATATCTATCATCACGATTATTGAAAAGGAATTCTACGTATGTAAAACCATTTTGCTCCTGCTTTTCAAGACCGAATCGATACCTATCGTCTCCAATAGGATCTAATTTAACTCGGCTCTCATTTCCAGTGAAGCTAAATAAATTACGTTTTTCAAAAGGTATTTCTTGCTTTCCAAACAACTCGTGAACTATTCCTCCACCACATGCCTCGAATACCTTCCAGCCCGATTTTAACATTAACTCAATGATTATATTTCTATCCTCCCAAAATGCCGCAACATCTATATCTTTATGAATTCGAGTTTCTTTACCAAGAAATAAATCAATTGCCCCACCACCGCATATTGACCAATCAAACCCTCGATCATAAAAAAATGTACGAGCTTGTGAAATTATTTTCTCCATAATTATCAACTCCCCAAAAAGATATCGTTTCTTGAGCTCTTAGTAAGATTTTACAGTATATGGGGTGGGTAGAGCTATATTGTCGCTTGTTTTGCTGCTCATTATCGTCGCGTTATACTGCCCTTTAGTTTAATCGTAAAAAGAGACCCTCAGCAACGGGCTGAGGGTCTAAGTTTATATTAAAAAGGGGGTCGAACTTCATTATAATCTTTAATGATTAATGCCAGATAAAAATAAGATTTCAATCATGTAACAAATACAACTCTCGTTCATCTTTAGCCCAATAACATTGTGTCTACATATTGCTTACCCACAATGGTTTGTCCTCACTAATTAATTGTGGAGTTAGTTCTCTAGGCTGTATACGGCAAATGGTAATCTTTTTTTGTAAGATTTGATTACTTCATCGGTTGAATCGGTTTGCTCTTCAAGATGTCCTCCACTTCTTGGTAGCCATCAGGGTAGGCAAAGTTATAGCGCGCCGGAAGTGCGAACACGTATTTGTCATTGCGCGTCAGTTCGCTTGGGCCGATAGGCGCTGCGCCGATGTGGAATTTATCCTGCTGAAGCTCGTTCCATTGGTCGACAGTAAAGACGAGAATAGGGATATCCTGTCTAGGCTGTTCAGAGGTCCATTCGGGATGGCGGATGCTGAGTTTCGCGCCGCTGACCTTATCGCCTTGCGCATCCCCTACAGAAAGACCCTCCCATTTGTCCGTTACAATCGTGTACCCTTTCCAACTGTCCGGCAGCGTGAAACGGAAGCCGTATTGGATATTCTCATAGATGGTTTGGCCTACTTGACCCATTTGTCCCGTAATACTAATTTCCCGTTTTTCCCCATCCCACTTTACATCAGCTCCAAGTGACTCAGAAACAACCCTCAAAGGAACATAGCTGGATCCATCTACGATCTGCAAATCCGCATTGATTATTTTCCCGTTAATAAATAATTTAATATCCGTTGCAGCATAAGCCCCAACAGCAATAGACGCTGCGATTACACCAGTAAGTCCAAGTGCAATTAATAATTTCTTCTTCAAGTAAATTCCTCCTCACTTTGTTTCCCCATCATTTCTCTAATGCTTACGCCAGTTTCTATACCCTCGTTGAGTTTAGTTTTCGCTTACAGTACCTCAAACGTATGATTAGTTCAAATTGTTGCAAAAAAATTTTATCCATAGCATTCGCATTAGTGTATTGTTTCGTTGTCACCATGAAGCAAATTACATCAAATTATTTATTCCGTTACTCAACCTGATAGGTGAGCATTAGTCTTATTTTACAATTGCGCTTTTATTCTCCTAGTCACTCACAGATTAATTTTAGAGGTCTAAATTACCTATGACTATCTCATCATGACCACGCTCTACTGCCCGTTAGTTTAGCGGTTAAATTTTATGTGTCGGCATTCGGACAATGTTCTTGTCACAAATCGGCAATCGACTCAAGTTCTTGACATTGTCAATTTACAAGAACTTGAGCCGATAAATAAAAAAGCCCGCGGTTTACGCGGACTACTGCTCACCATTACTTAGCACATTGTTTGAATTAAAATATAACTCCTAAACGAAACAAAATCAATTCCAACCATTACGTTTAGAGGATAAAATTCTGACTCTTACCTTTATCGTACAAGCATGTTCCTATGGAAGATGTGTCAAAAATATTTGATGCTGCTGCAAATCCTTTATTTCTTGCTTGAGATGAAACTGATGCTTCTATTTGTGATACGGTTCATGTAATGTTCTATTTGTATCGCCTCCAAACTTACTATAGTAAAAAAAGCCAGCGTAACAAATCGCTGGCTTTTCAAATTGAATATGGCTGGAGAATTCATCTCATCATCAATAATTCATAATTGACATTATTTATTTAGGTTTTACTACAACAGGAATAATTATTTTAAATCCATCATATTCCGCAAATATCACAGCTGCTCCTTCTGATTTCGCTACGATCTTATGATCAGCGGTCACTTCAGCTACTTCCGGATTAGACGTACTCCATGTGACATCAGCCGTAACGACTTTTACCGTTCCATCGCTAGACATTGCATTAATGACTACCTCACTTGTTGAGCCTGCTGAATTTACGATATAACCCGGCGAAGAGCTTATCCCCAATGTAAATGTAGGATACTTTGCTACGACTTCAACATTAATTGTCGTTGACATACCAAAAACAGTAGCAGTTATCGTCGTTTTTCCAACAGCGTGAGCGATGATATGTCCATCAGCAGAAATCGTTGCAACCGATTCGTCCGCCACCGTCCATTTTACTAGGCTAGTAACATCAAAACAATCACAATTACCATCTCTGCCCGGATGACCAAAGAAAGCAATTATAGACACGTCCGTCGACTTATTAGGTTCTAACATCACATTGCGGGGAAATGACGTTAAAGCTACAGGCTTTGTGTTTCTTACCCAAACAGAATCTCTCAAACCTCCATAATTGAAATAGATGTATGCTTCACCAGGGCCGACCCATCTAATGACCCCGTTCTGATCAACAGTTGCTACTTTCTCATCGGAAGATTCCCACTTCCCATCAGTATCAACCTGAACTATATTATGATCTGTATATTCCGCAAAGGCGTCCACATCTACAGGAGCTCCTGCCTCAGGCTGTATTAGCATTCCCAGTATGTTTTTAGTGATTCCGACTAAATTAACTGGTCCCTCTTTTTCTGTTACTTTTACTGGAATTTGAATAGAAGGGAAACCTTCAATTGTTGCACTAACTTTCGTTTTACCAATTTTCTTTCCAGTAAATTTCCCGTCTGTAACACCAGCAACATTAGGATCCTCTGAAATCCACTGGATTGACTTCGTAATCTCTTTTTGAGTTCCATCATTGTATTGGGCTAAAACATGTACGGGATAAAGCTTATCTTTTTGAACAATAACATCCAATGAGGATACAAGCAATGATTCTATTTTTAAATCCCCCGTAGATGCATTATTTTCAGAAAGGATTGAAACCTTCAAGATTTCGGTGCTTGTCCCGTGATTGATAAGGACCTGAGTTGTACCTGGTGCAACGGCTGTAAGAACACCATTCTTAACTGTAACAATGCTTGGGTCTAGTGATGTGAATCTTGAATCTGAAGTGACGTCAGTTGTTGAACCATCTTGATATTTTGCTTTTACAGAAAACGAATGCATGCCCTCGGCTAACCGAAAGGAGATGTTAGTTTCACTAGGAATCAGATCAACAATTTTATTCACTAAATCTTTAGAAGGTTCTTTTGAAACGACAATAGGAACCTGCTTTGAGTAACCGGAGCTATCTACGGTAATTATGGCTGTACCAGTACCTACAGCAGTAAGTAGGCCATCCTTATTCACTTTAACAACATCAGGATTAGATGATTTATAAACCGCAGATGGAGTCGAATTTACAACAGATTTGTCCGTATAGCTCGCTTTTACCTCCAATTGCTGCTGTTGATGTACCACCATATTTTTTATATTTGGTGTAACAGAAATCGATTCAGGGGTTGGAGCCTTCTTCTGACCGTCTTTATCCGCGACAGCCACCGGGATATCTACAGTGTGACGACCATTAGCATAGATAGCATGCAAAACGGTTGCGCCACTCAATTGACCAATAACCTTTGATGTACCACCAAAATTTTGCTGAACTGAAGCTACGTAGAAATTGTCGGAGTACAATTGAACGGAAGCTGTGACATCCTCCGTGCTCCCATCACTGTAAATCGCTGTTATTGCAATTGGCGCTTCATCACCTACACCTATGGAGAGGTTTGATGGAGAAGCAGCCAAACCAATAACTCTTGGAGTAGTAAGCTTATTGGTGACAGTAACCTCAATTTTAACTGGAGGAAGAACATCTGATCGATAGGAAGCTGTCACAATTGTTTTACCTGTCTTACCTCCTATGATTAATCCTGAATCCGTTACCGTTGCAATGCTGCTATCTTCGACAGTCCACTTCACTTCACTTGGATTTACATTCTCTGACTCTCCGTTATTGAATACTTCGGTTAATTGAACCGGCCAATTTGCACCTGGCAAAATTTCAACAGCAGGTTCATCAATTACAAGCTTCTCCGGCTTAACAACATTAACAAGTACAGCATCAACCAATTTATCGTATTTAAAATATATATATGCTTGGCCTATTCCAACTGGGGTAATCAGACCATCTTTACTAACTGTAGCAACATTACGATCTGTCGTTGTCCAACTTCCTAAAGAAGTAACCTGTCTACTCTCGGGGTCCCTTGTAAAGGCAAATACTTGAACCGGCTTATCAGAGGTTTCTAACCTCAACTTGCCAGCCGAAAGTAGAAGCGCCGTTACATTTTCTGGAACATCTCTTATAGAAGCAAAGAAGTTTATCTGTGGGAAAGTTGAGTAGGTTACTCTCAATGAAACATCACCTGGTGATATCCCTTTTAATACGCCATTTTCAACCTTTGCAATCGACGGATCTCTTGATTCCCATTTAGCTAAATTAGTTACGTCTTCCATCGAACCATCGCTATAAAGTGCTTTCAAAGCGATAGGACGCTCTTCCCCTTCATCTATGAATGTAATTCTAGGTGCAGCTAAAACGAGCGATACAATTGTTTTCCCTTCTGCCTTTACTGACTTTTCAGGCGAGGCAGAAGCCAAACTACTAAATAGAGACAGGATTACTATAAAGATGAGAGTTAATACTGTAATTCGCTTTGTTACCTTTGTTCTCATTTGCCAACCTCCGTATTTTTTATAGCAATCAGCCTTTCAACCTAATATTAGACTATAAAAAATGTATATCATATAGAGCGATAGTTTTGATTTTTCAGAAATATAGCATTGATTTCCACTCATCTGTTTTGTGACTTTTCACATTGATTTCGACATTCATAAAATTAAATTCTACTGGAATCGATCCGTATCAACATAAACGCCGTTAGTTTGCTTACTGGCATGCTTATCCTTTCAAATTAAATAGTCCTTGGGGATCAATGACTATTTAACCACTGGTCAATTATATCAAGTTTTTATCCCTAATCGTATTGCCATACAAGCTGTCCCTTTCTCATTTTTGCTGCATAGATGATTTGCCCCGTATGATGCTACATATTTAAAGCCCACGACTACTTAGGTGGATATGTTCGAAAAAAAGATAATTTACTTGTTACATTTTATATTTAATTAATTGTATCTAAAAAACCCCTTCAGTTTCTTCACTTCTTCACTGAAGGGGTTTTTTAGATACATATTTAAGGATCGTTAGTTTCTTATTAGGTATTAGTTATCTATTAAACTACTTTTATAGAATAAACTAACTTTGTTGTCTAAATATTAACTTCTTGTAACATAGGTGTAAATATCACATATAATTGAGAGACTTGAAAAACTCACAGGACTTATGCAGTTCGCGAGATTAATTGGTATTTGTGAGAATCTATGTTTGAGTAAACCGGCCATCACGTCATGAAAAGTTGGGGAGGCCAGTAATCCGAAATAAGACTTGCAAAGCGGCGTGCTTCTATGTCAAAATCGATGAAGATTCGTTCAGACCCTTTGCGGTTTCTGCGACGGACCTGACAACGAGTGTGGAAGAGGCCACGAACCATTTCGCCGTGGGTGTAGCCTTCATCATCACTATGTTTTTTTGTTGTTTAATTGCCATAACGCATAGGTAAGAAGGGTTTCGGTTGCAAAAAGTAATTCCATATGTGCATGCTGGTGTGCCTCGGATTTGGAATGGCAAGACTCAAAGCCGAGTTCCTGCTTAGCGACCCGGAAGAAAACTTCGATGCGCCAGCGTTTGCCGTAGACACTTCAATTTGGTAATTTGAACTCGTAGAATGCGAACGGCTATATCATCATTATGTTCAAGGAAAATAAAGTATTAGACTGAAAAGACCTAAACTTAAGAAAATCAAATAAAAAAAGGGTTCTACATATTATGTATGACTAATATGTGGAACCCTTTATGTTTAACTATCGTTTCCGTTAGTTGAATCAGCTCAAGTCAAATGTGGTCCAACCAACTTCAAGTATTTTCATTTGAAGATCCCTAAATTCTTTTTTTGCATTAAAATTAGTAAATTCGATCTTAGTAAAAGGCTTTGTAAAGAATATAAAACAACATGGTTTTGCACAGATATCCCGTTCTCCGACACATTTACTCTTTGTACGATAAGATTGAACTTCATCATCCATCCAATTATTTTTCCTCTTGTTATACATAACCCAATTTTCATTGCACTCTCTAAAATCGACGAAAGTTTCCTTATCTAAATTAAAGAAGGTAAAACCCTCTGATGTTACCTCACCGATCCTCAAAAATGACTCACCTCACGTTTAGTCGTAAAGGGTTGGAAAAATAATTAAAACTCCACACCGCGAACCTTAGAAAATACCATAGTATCTCTCAATGAACCATCTACATCACACTTATCATTTCGAAGAATTCCTTCTAGTGTGAATCCCAGGCGTTCGGCAACTCGTGAACTTCGAGCATTGCGTCCATCACATCGGATTTCAATTCGATTAGCTTGTAACTCATGTACAGCATAGTTTGTAATAGCTTCTACTGCTTCAGTAATATATCCTTGATTGCCAAAAGATGTACGCACCCAATAACCAATTTCAAATTTTCGCGATTGCCAATCTATTCGATGTAAACCGCTGCTACCAATTAATTGACCTGTTTCTTTCAGAATAAGGAGTAATCGTAGATCGGTGCGATCCAAGAATTGAAGCTTAGATCGTCGGATACTTAATTCAGACTCTTCAATTGTAGGAATGTTCCCAGCCCACGGCATCCAGGGACGCAATTCTTCAATACTTTCTTTAACTGCCTCATTTACCCTCACGCCATCTTCCCATAATGGGGCTCTTATAAGCAATCGTTTACTTTCAAAGCTCTCAGGTATCGTATATAGTATCGGATCGGTTGGTTTAATACTCATTCAATAACCCCCTATAGAAAATATTTCCATAAGATTAACAGCATTTTATGCATTCTTCAATATAAAATTATGAAAACTACCCGATAGGTGAACGAAAGGCTGCCGTTTATGCCAGCAGCCATTTTCTAGGTTGAATGTTCAACTATCGTGTCCCGTTAACGTAATGACGCTGTATCACTGTAATAGCCTTAAGATTTGAATATTTCTGTTGTTTCTCTTTGAACATAATCACTCAGTATCACTCTTTCATTAAAAAAAGCTTTAAAAAGTACTACTGCTTGATCAGAGTTCAAAACTTCATTTGTCCTTACTTTTATTTCTCCACCGCTATAGGTCTTAGTACTTGTCTTGATCAGACTCTTAACACCTATTACAAAATGCCTAAAATCGTTTCCGCTTTTATCTGGTGATCTGTATTCTATTGTCATTTTTGACTTAGAACCCGCACATTGAATAAATAAAAAATCATTAAACGATAATGTACAAAAGGAACTTGTTATGTTGTTCATTTGTTTGAGGAAATTGATAACAAAATCAATATCTGGATCAATATCTTCCATTACATGGTTATCTACTTCATATTGAAATTTCAAGAAATTCAGCCCCCACAGTTGTTCATTATATTATGAATATTCGCTTGTAAACTGAACAATCCTGCCCGTTAGCTTAATCGTTACACTATACGTGGATCTTTTTAAAATCCGAAATCCTGCTATGTAGGTAGTTTTGTGTCATTGGACAATTGTGTCACAATCAATCACTTGCTTTCATCTTTGTTTTTTATCAATGTCCCACTTTTTTAGTTGACCTACATCAGATCGGCAATCGGAACATATTCTTGACATATTAAAGAAATGATGAGATCGGGACATCTTCTAAGCTTTCTAAAGAAGAATTAATTGAAGTATTTAGTGGAGAATTACTGACTAGAGACATATCTAATGTTAAAGAGATATTCGATATTTATAACATATTTAAAAGAGGCAAGTAGTCACTAGTTTGTGAACTTCTTGCCTCTTTTATCTCACTAATTCGTTTCAGTACCAGCTGCAACTTCGCTAAATAGCATACCTCTACTTAGTCTCTTATGGATTTCAATAAACCAACCTTCAATTTCTTTCTCTTTGTCAATTGCACATAGATGCTCATATGTCATTGTTGCAGCTACCTTATCATTTAGCCATTTCTTTATTTTTGACTCTCCCATTTCTGAGATTCCACAAAGCAACTTTGGAACATCATCAAAATCACCAAAAGTTACATCCAGGTTCATTACATTTTTGATACATTCAGGGTGAATGTAGTTCTCCAGTTCTTTTTTTGAAGTTATAAAAGCAACTGAGCCATCCTGCCTCTGGTTAACACTATTTGCAGAGAACAGATATTTAGGCTCTGCTGGAGGTTCATAATCCCTATCGTAAATATGAATTTCAATGGCTCCTAGGTTCTTTAAATAACGGTGCTTAACCCACTCTGCTAATGAACTTCCACCTAACGGTAAGACAGTTATTCTAGGATCACTATTTATGTCCGGAAAAGATGGCTCTTTCTCATGTAATACTTTGCTAATGTGTTTTAGGAAGTGTACATCGTTAGATCCCTCAACACATATAATTACAGGTGTTATTACTGTGGAGACATTTGGCATGATACCTAAAGCCGATGCAACCTGTTCAAATACAAAATCAGTCTTCTCAAGCACAACTTTTTGACCCTCTGAGTTAACTGTGATATATCTAAGTGAATCGGTCGGGACTTCACCAGCTAGTGCTGGTACATGAGTAGTAATTAACACCTGACAGTTATCTTCAGTTGAGAGTTCAAGCAGGGTCTTAATTATTTTTAGTTGATTTGTTGGATGTTGTGATGTTTCTGGTTCTTCAATCGCATAAATAAC
Source organism: Paenibacillus sp. V4I3 (assembly GCF_030817215.1). Taxonomy (GTDB): domain Bacteria; phylum Bacillota; class Bacilli; order Paenibacillales; family NBRC-103111; genus Paenibacillus_E. Next base: position 5,011,562 of record NZ_JAUSZA010000001.1, on the reverse strand, counting down.
AGGGATTGAAGATTGACCTCGTTTTCTCTCTACTTCAGCTTTAAAAAAGCTAAGTAATATTAACCTTCTAACACCACTGCCTCTTTTATTTATTGGAATTGAATTATCTCCGCTAAGGGTAAGCTTAAATAAACTATCCCATTTTGGATCATTTTTAAACTGCGGCAATAATTCGTTTGCTAATGCAGGATCAAATCCTTTGAGATGCTGCAGAGTTCGATTGGCAACCTCTTCGACGTTACGTTGGATCTCTCCAACTATTTGAGTGATTTCAGTTTCTACTTGTCTAATTGCTTCAATAATAGCTAATTTCATTGGATCTTGAACTTCAGAGTCGTCGTCTTTACTTGGACGATCTGCTTGAAATAATGCGTATATTGGCAGTTTCTGTTTAAGACTCTCCCAGATACTTTTTCCATCTTCTTTGTTTAGTTGTATATATCGTTCAGAAAGCTGTAATTGGCCATCATAATGTTGGTATATTGCTCTTCGAATGGATGAGCTAATCCGGAGATCAACACCGCTTTCTTCCATATCCAATTCTTTTAATCGGCCTTTAAGGTCCGAAATTTTTAACTGTAGTAAATCGTTCAATTGCGGTTTATTAGGATGAATACATTTTATGAGGACACTTTCCTTTGGAGATTTGTTGGAACAATCAAATAACTTATGTATCTCAAGGTTACCTTCATAGTTTAATAAGAATTCCTCATCTAAATTTGTTGTAGAGGATGAGTCGATAACAATACTTTCTGGAACGTCTGTAAATACACATCCGATTCTAACTATCTTAGTTTCATTATGAACACAGTAATCATTTGAATCAATTTTCACTACTTCATTATTAAAGAAAATTTCCATTGCTTCGAGTAAAGTAGATTTCCCTGCATCGTTTGCACCTATAAATGCAGTTAAATCAGAGATCTCAATACGAACCTCATTTTTATAAGATCTGAAGTTTTCAATAATTAATGTTTTTAATTTCATAGACCCTCCAGGCAATAGATCTCATTTTAGACATTTTGGTGTTTATTGAAGTAATGATAGTTTGTACCAGAGAAAGCATTAATTAATCTATCAACCATGTCTTCGTCATCTTTAAATATAGTTATCCAGACTGACCAGTATCCTCTTGCAATTGCTAAATCTATTATATTGCCTCTTTTTTCTTCTGTATCGTTTTCCAACAATTGATTGTAATATCTTTTTGCAAGTTCCCAGGTCTCAAAACGATATAGTTGCCTTTCATCTGTTTGAGTCCCGTCTATCAGAGGATCATTGATTGTTATTCTATCTAATCCTATTAAATCAATCATTGCCTGGGCTTTTTTTATATCACTAGTTTTCGAAGCGAAAACAAACCCCTCAAAATAAGTAAAGAAGAGATATGTATTGTGAAGGTCTGGCCATACATAGTCCTCAATAATTATAGGCTTGTCGTTTTTAATGGGATTACAATTTGGACAAGCTATAAGAAAATTAGTCCACTCTAGTTCTAAATCGGGTCTAAGGGATTTTGGATGTATGTGCTCTATTTGTACGCCATATTCAAGCCTGCGCTCACAGTAAGAACAGTAAGGTCCAATACTTAATTTTAAATGACCTCGCGCTTCAGAATAATGATTAAATATTATCTTCGCACCTTTTGCATCCGTAGGTGCTGCTCCTCTTATAATTGGTCGCATTTACTTATTCTTTCCCTTTCGCTCTAATTCTTCCTTCTCAAGTTCAAGTATCGCGTGAAAGGCAATATTGTCACTAAATATAACAGTTAACTCGTCTATTCTGCTTTTAAGTTCATTAATATTGGGATCTAAAATTGGAGTTTGTTCGGGATTTTCAATTTTCTCTTTTATCATTGAATAATACTCTTTAGTTAGATAAAACAAATCCTGTAACTTTTGATTTCTTTGAGGGTGTTTAATCCCCATAATGTTTGTTGAAACATCTTCTAGACTTTTATTTACAAATAAATGAGGAGAAGTTAAGCCTAGACTTTCATTTGTGTGCTCACCTAAAAGTAACAACTCACCAGGTTGAAGTGACTGTACAATAAATGGAGAATGAGTTGTTGTAATGAATTGAACATTAGGGAATGTAGATTTTAAATCTTCTACAATGTTTCGTTGCCACTTCGGGTGTAAATGTAAGTCAAGCTCATCTATTAATACAATTCCATGTGTTTTAAGATGATCTTCTAAAAAGGGATTTAATATCGTCATCCTATACGCAATGTCAGCTACCATACTAATCATACTTCTGTATCCATCGCTTAATAAGTAAAAAGGGATAACTTCTTCTCCAAAAATCAATATTATTTCATTAGTTAAATGTTCGTAGTAAATATCTATGACACCGGCTCTTTCAAGACATTTTTTAATAGCAGTTTTAACAGAAGTTAATGCATTAGATGGCTTTTCGTTGAGGTTTATCATACTCATTTCAATAAACCATTTTTCAAATTCAGACTCATTGGTTGTAGGCATTAGAAAATTACTATATCCCGCATAACGAGAATCTAAATTAAGCTTTTCTGAATATTTAGGATCGCTCGTGGTCCAAAGTCTGTTAGTATGATAATAAACAAAAATAGGCAAAGGGAATTCAATATCCAAATCTATATAAAATTTCACTTCATCAGCAAGGTCATATACACTACTATCCCCATAAACACTCGATATTCTATCGACAAGTTCGCTCGCCCAAAACTTATCTATATCATCATCTAAATAAATTGACCATTCATCTTCGAATTTTACTAGACATTCAATCATAGCCATTGGTCTAGGTTCAATAGTCAGTTGGTGTATATTTCGTTTTAAAAATATATCTGCATGGTGGATTTTCCTAGACTCTTCTTTAGCGAAAATAGCGATAAATTCTGATATAACAATTGATATACCATCCATTATTGCGGTTTTTCCAGTACCATTTTCCCCTACGATTACGGTAAAGTTATTCATAAATTTTAGTTCCATATTACTAAAGTTCCTAAAGTTTTTTAGCCACAACTTATCTAACCTCATCTTTACCTCCAGAATTCCTAAAAAGTTCATTAGGAAATTCTACCATAGTTCTTTAATACTATATAGCCTATTAACACGACAAAATAGGTCAGCGTTTCCTCTGTCCTCATCTTTGTTTTTATATATTGTGTCACAACCCATATAAAAGCAGGCTGAAACTAGCATTTTTATCTCAGACGTAAATATAGGTTACATAGTATTTTGTACAGATGTCTGTATGAAGACTCAATGCCTTGTGCATCCGCTTTTCCCCCAGATTTATGTAGTATCAGTTCCCTGAAATCCTTTATGCTGATATTAACTAACGTTCACCGTTAGTTGAACGACTATCGCTTTCAAGTCATCCCTTGCGGAATGGACTTTTTCCTGAAACAAACCGATGGTGGACCATCGGTTCCACCATATACAAAGTTGCATTAAACTGCCCGTCCCTCAATAAAAACAAGAATCAGCTGCACCAGCAGATCTGCTCCTTGTTTTGTTCAACTATAGTATCCGTTAAATTTGGGTAATTTTTAATTTTTTCTCTATTATATCTGTTTTCACATTCCTGCCTAACATATCATCTCAAAAACTGCCTCTAATTCATTCTCTTATTTTTGCGATCCAAGTCGTGTCATCGTCCAGATAAACGAGCACATGCATGGCGTCGATCCAGTGATTTGTCCCAAGCGGATATATGTTGGCTGTGCCTTCTGGTTTTCCGTATGAACTCATAGTTGATGAGGCGGAATCTATGATAAGCAGTATGTTATTGTCCCTATAGCCTTTTGTTTTATCTATAACCTCTATGCCATTGCCGTAAAACGCATACTTTGCCCCATCCGGAGACCATTCACCCGCTGTATTGAAAAAGTAACCTTGCGGAAAGCCAGCGACCATCGTTTCCTTGCCATTTTCCACGTTTAACAACCATAAATCTTTTTGAACGGAAGCTTCCACTACCTTTCTAAAAAGGACCTTTGCCCCATCAGGAGATATAGCGATTGACGAACCGTTTACCGGCAACTCTTTAACTTCGCCACTTGTAGTGTTTACAATAATTAGAGAATGTTTATCGGTTTCGGCAGCGACTAAATCTTTTGCAGTACCTACAATCGTCAGGTTGCCGTACTTTTGAGAATCAATGAGTAATTTTTCATTACTACCATCTTTATTTACAATATAGACGCTTTGCCCTCTTTTTACCGAGAGAATTCCATTTCTATTGGATACAAATGCGATTTTCATCCCGTTCGCCATCGGATGCGGATCCGAACCCCAGTTCAAACTATATTTGCTTTCCCCGGAGTTGGCTTTGTCCGTTTTGACCTTAATGTTCAGTTCATCATAGCCTTTAGTGCTTAAAATGGGATTTGCTGAATTGCCGTCCTCCGATAAGAGCCATAAGTTTTTTTGATCTCCATCACTTCTAACCAGACCTCCACTTGCCATTTTCATCGACATTCCATCTGCTGGAAACAGTTGATTCTTTACCGTAAAACCCGTGCCCATAGCTAAGGGTTTCATCGCTATTTCGAGTGTCTCGGGGCTTGAAAATTGTTGGTCAGAATCCCGCATAAAATAGGCGGTAGTCGTCCCCAAGGTAAAATCCTTTCCGGAATGTCCTTTTAATCCAATATAGGTGATCGGTTCTGGATATAGAATGATTCCATCTTTGGTGTGAAAAACATTAAGATCACCCTTCCCTATCTTTTTCCATGTCCAAGGGTGAAGAGGTTCAACGGAATTTGTTGGTATCGAAGTTAGTTCAGTACTGGGAACCGGTGTAATAATGGGTGAAGGGAGAGCCGTATTTTCGTTGCCCTGTTTAGAATCGCATCCGGTTAGAGTGATGCATAATAAAACACAGACAAGTAAATAATTCAAACTTTTCATAAGCAAACTTCCTTTCATTACATTTAGTTCGAGCTGATAATGGCTAACGATCATCGGCTGCTAAGTTTCTTAAATACGGGATCTTCGAAACCCATATATTTACATATATTAGACGTAATGAGTTCTGATTTGTTGCAACAAGGGGAAAAAGTCTCATACCAAAGAAAAATAGCGTATGAAGGAATCGCAACCTGCATCTGTTCCGTTCTACTGCCCGTTTACTTCAACGAACAAGAGCAGGTCGCTTCCGCGCCTGCTCCTGTTGTTATCATTTCACTATCGTTTCCGTTAGTTTAACGAAGCTACCGATCGATCAACATAGTTCGAGAAGACTTTAATTAAAGAATATCACGGATTATTTCTTAACCTCGAAACTAACTTTTATATGTTCGATGTCTTTTTCCAACAAAGTGTATTGTTCTTTATCTTCCTGGTTGTTAGGATCGTATTGCACATCCGTTGGAGTGTCAAATGCATAGACAATATTACCTAGCTCACCAATTTTAGAAATATGAATAATCTTAGCTAGTTCGATCCCTTTGGTTTCCCACTGATCTTTAGGCCAAACCTCAACCCTGAATAATTCGCCCTTTCCAACCTTTGTGATAAATCTGAAGGCCATAACATCTTCATGTTTGAGTTCAACAACTTCATAATTGTCGTGCCATTTAGATGGTAACGCAAGGCTGAAATTATACTTCTCGTTCTCATACTTAATACTTTTAGTGATCGCAGTCGTATCTTTTGAACAAGCGGTGAGAAATAGGACTGTGATTAACAGTAACAATGCTGTACGAACTACTAACTTAATCATAGACGATTCTTCAACTCCTCCAGAATGCTATCGTTCACCGTTAGTTGAACGGATTTCTTGTCCAATATTACTGTTTATGATTTTTGAATCCAACAAATCCTATACCGACACTAACTATTCCAAATATCACAACTTTTAACCATGATATCGTTGCAATGGTAACATCAGAACCAATATGTTCGAACTCAAATATTAACCACCATTCTTCATATTTGTGGAATAACGAGAAGGCAAACCAAAAAATGAACACTATTATTATTGCGAATATGTATAATGCCACTTTCTTCAATTCCCCACCTCCTGCAATTATACCTATATGTTAAAACACTAATATATATACTTGCTGGAAAATGCCCGTTTTTTAATAAAAAAAGAAAAGTGGAGGAGGAGCGCCTGCCGCGCAGCAGGCTCCTCAACTATAGTTCCCAGTTAGTTTAATCCCCCATCACAAACGAGTTGTCTTCACGAACCCAGCTATTCATTGGATAGAATTACTTCGTTCCCATCTTTATTCATATGAAACCCCTCAATCAAAGGAAGTTGAAATCTTTCTTTAGTTGTTGAGTTAAATTGTAATACACATATCGCTTTATGCCCTTGTTCAATCTTATCCACGGGTAAATATACAAGTGGGTTTATAATTGTACAAATTCTGCATTCAATTTCTTTGATTGCTTTGGGATTATTTCTATACCAATAACGGTTAAATTCTTGACCAATATAAATATCTTGTTCCATAAATGAGACAAAAACATAAATTAAGTTTTCAGTTTCATAATCCAATTTTAAAAAATCATGGATAACCTTATCCCATTCTTGATTTATTCTATCCTTGAATCTTTTGATTTGTTTGAAAACTAAATCTGTTTTATAGGTATTTATAAACTCTGAAGGGAGCATACCCTGAACTGTAATGGTATTCATTTTGACTCCTTTCTATTTGTGAATTCTGCCCGATAGTTGAGCGGATCGCACAGAAACGAAAACAGGCGATAAATCCCAAGCTCCCTGATATCCAGTACCTAAGATGCCTTGTAATTCTGTTGCAATATCTTCAAGGTTAGAATCATATTTCAAATGTATTGTTTGCTTCAATAATTGTCTCTCCTTTACTTTGTCATGTTATTATTGAATTCTCGTTTCTACGTTTGTTCGATCCCCTAACCTTTTCTTTAACATCTGTTCATCGTCTTTAACATAATGGCAATGTTCATACGTTCTAATTGCAGCATCATTCTTTCTACCTGTCAGTACCTTCATACTTTTTACTCCGCGTTCCCTAAGGTTTTCTTCCAGACAAGAAATAATTGCAATTGCAATTCCTTTTCTTCGGGCTTGTTCTTCTACATAAAGTTCAGTAATTTCTCCGTGTGGTTCTTCATAACAAAATGAATAAAAACTTTGAGCACAGCCAAAACCAACGATCTTACCCATTATCTCTGCTACGGCAATCAACTCGTTACGATTAGTATTTAGGCGTTCAATTATCTTAGCTGGAGGTCTTTTTACCCCACCATTAAACTCTTGATTTAGTCTAGAAAGTTCTTCAGCATCCGTTAAAGATGCTAGCCTTACATTTGCAACAGATTTCATTTCTAGTCTCCTCAACCATCATATATACATATTCTACCATAACGATACTCTATATTGTTGAAGAAAACTGCCCGTTAGTTCAACGGACAACGGCAGCCGATCGTGTGCCGGCTGCCGTCATGTCATGATTGATTTATACTTCCTCGTTAGTTCAATTATCTATGTACTAACCACTTTATAGCAGATTTATAGCTTGTTAAATACAGTATTAATAAAGGAGTCAACGATGCAGTGTGTAGAATCCGAGGTCGAGCTTAATTGAGGAACAAATAACGTACCGATGAAGAACTTATGTTCAGGTATCTCAATTATTCTAGGATTCCCTATGGAATCTGTCCCGACTATTCTTAATCCCATTTCATGAATTTGTTTCTCATATTCTGGACTAATTCCATAGTTACATCTGAACTGTTCGATTACATTTTCCACCTGATAAATCTCAAAGACTCTCGAGGGTTTCTTTACTATAACTTCACTTTTTTGGCCAACTAATGAGCAAGCTAGTTTACTAATAACTAATTGAGTTGAGTGAGGATCTCGTTCTTCGTGTCCTGCATTCTCCAACATCATTTTGTTTCTTGCATACTCCATAATGATGTATTGAAACCCACCGCATGTTCCTAGCAAAGGTACATTGTTTTCGCGAGCAAATTGAATAATGCTTAATACCCCATCAATAGAATCGGGAAGCCCTGGGCCTATCCAAAAACCTTGATACGTTTTCTTAATGGTATCCATTTGTTTACTTATTGTAGCTGTAGGAATCCATTCATACTCGGCAGATACCCCTAATTTCCTAGATGAATGCATAAAAGCATTATTAGTAGAGATCTGTGATGGATATTCTAGACTAAAGTCACCAACAATTCCAATTTTCAATTTGTAGCCCCCCCTTTTCCAACTCAACTAGAAATTTATACTATAATTTGGCGATTATTTCAATGAGATGATTTCAATTCCGGTGCTAATTCCTATCTATACAAAACTGTCCTTTAAGCTGAATGAACAAAAGAGGAGATGCCGCGAGGCAAACTCCCCCACTATCGCTTTCCAAAAGTTTAATAAAAAATAATTAACTGGTAAAAGTTGCTGATAAGCTTGTTTTCTTTTATACTTATACATAGATAATCGATGCATATTAAATCAATGCCTGAAGAAAGGAAACCTCAATGAAAATTAATAAAGAGCTTATGAAAGGAAGCACCGTTATCATGATTCTTACCTTACTGGATCGCAACGATATGTACGGATATGAGATGACTAAAGAGATGGAGAAACACACTGATGGTGTATTCACTTTGAAGGAAGGAACACTATATCCAATTCTTCATACGCTTGAATCTGAAAATTATGTTGAATCATACTGGGACGAGAAAGATGGTCGTAAGCGTAAATATTATCGAATAACTAAGAGAGGGAAGGCCGAACTCAAAGTAAAGAAACAGGAATGGTATCTCTTTCGAAATACTGTTGATCGTGTCATTGGGGAGGGCAGTGTATGAATACGACGTATTCTCAGCATGACGAAATCAAACGTTTTTTGAAGCAAGTATGCGGACATATCAAGGCTAAAGAAGTCCACCACCAAGTAAGTATGGAGCTTGTCAGTCATTTGCACGAGTTAATCGATGAGAAAATTAGTAGCGGAATAGATCCAGATTCAGCTGTTAGGGAAGCGATTAGTCAGATGGGTACCCCGGACTTAATCGGTCAACAGTTTCATCAGGCACATCTCCCGCGTGTCGATTGGAGATTACTTACTCTAATAGCTCTCTTCATGATGTTCGGTTTGGTAGCCGTTTTTGCCGCTCAAACAGCTTTATCTAATCGTTTAGGCCTTAGTTCTATCGGATTTAAGCAAGTTATTTATTTTTGTGTTGGTGGATGTCTCATGCTGATGATAGGCTTCAGTAACTATAGTAAATTAGCTAGGTACTCATGGGGAATATACATTGGAACAATTTTGTTAATTATCTATTCCTTTGTAATAGCTGGGAGTACGACATTAGGTCCAGGTCTTAAAGGTTATATTTTTTGGGGAATATTTAAAATAAATATCATCTCACTCTCCCCCTACTTGCTTCTTATCTCATTAGCTGGTATTTGGACGACACAACAGCGATCAATTAAATATGAATCCTCATATCAGACTTTGTTTCGTGTTATTTGGATATACATCGGGACAGTCTTGTTACCAAGTATATTAATTCTATATGCACCATCGTTAGTGGATTTGGTGCTATTCTTTATTGGAAGTATGATCTTGTTGATTGTCTTAAGAAAAAATCGAATCTTTTTATTTACTCACCTTAGTCTGCTTGCCGTTTCATTGTGTTATTTCGTATTAAGAGCATCTTTTCATTCATATCAAATTGAACGTATTCTCGCTTTTACAAAACAAAATGAAGATACATTAGGTCAAAATTATATGGTCATGCAATCAAAAATCGCTATTCAATCAGCTGGCTGGTGGGGGCACGGTTTTGGATCACCAATCAACACCCTGCCTGAAATTCATTCCAATATGATCTTCAGTTTTCTCATTTATTGTTTCGGTTGGGCTGCAGGAATTTGTATTTTTATGACTGTCATACTTTTCGTCCAGCATGCTTTACGTATCACTTTTAAGGTGCAAGACCACTACGGAAAAGCATTGGTATCAGTTCTTCTAACCGTATTTGCTATCCAGTATATCTGGAGTATGCTCATGTCTTTAGGTTTAGCTCCATTGAGTTCTTTTACGCTTCCATTCGTAAGTTACAGAGGTTCGCTTGTGATGTTTCAATTTGCGGCAATAGGTCTCATGCTTAGTGTGTATAGACGCAAAGACCTTGGCTCTTGGATAAATACGTCCGAACAAAGTGATTAATAATCTCTGAAGGTTGATCTACGAAGAAGCTGATATCCGTTTTCACGGGCATCAGCTTTTTTTGGATTTGAAATATTATTATACCAATATGGCACACTTAGTAAATGCTAATAGTCAAAATTTGTAAAAAATGCGTGTTTCCTCCTAATTATTGGTTATAGAACTATCGTTTCTCGTTAGTTCAATACTTACTGAGAAACATCTACAACAATGCTTCCAAATAGTTCACCGCCTAAATAGGCATTTAGTTTCCATTTACCTGGATGTGGCAGTTCCAAGCCTGATGGAATATGTGCATCTGCTCCATTATTGGGACCACCTAAACCGCCCTCGTATTCCCATACATGTTTTTTCTCAGGAGTTCCCATACCTGTAAGTAAAGCTTGATGTTTATTGCCAGATTTAAGATCAACGGCTTCAACTCTAAATGGTGTCCGGGATAATTCTTGTTTCGTTCCCCAAAAATGCCACATATACTTATTCGCAGAATTTGCCTTAAACCCAGGAGTCAGTATGCCAATTCTTCCTTCAATCCCTTGTAAAGTATAGCTTCCGCTTTTGAAAGTAGGGCTGGCTTGAACGTCAACTTCTTTTTCGGATTTACAGCCACTTACTAATATACTAACTATCATAAACAGTGAAAAAAGAACAAATGGTACCTTCATAGGCTCCTCCACTCCATACATGTTTATTTAATATGACACTTCAATAGTTTAAAAAACCGTTCACTTTGACACTTTTTCATCCCTCGTTTTGACCTATTCTATAAACTATTTCTCCATGGCTCAATAATTTCCTTTATTTGTAACTAAACTGCCCGTTACTTGAATGAAAAAAAGAAGCTACCACGAGGCAAGCTCCTTCACTATCGTTTTCCGTTAGCTTAATCCCCTTACGCTGCGTTCATCTTTCTAGAAAATTAGTTTTTTTTCAGCTTTGCGATAGTAACCTTAATTTTTTCATCCATTTCGTTGCTTTGATTCTTTCCATAGACATAAAGTATTAACACATTATCTATAACGAACGCTTTGTGTTTTACAAAATCAACAGGTCTATTATAAAAATCTTCACGACCTTTTATCCGTTCTTTCTCTGACTTGAATATATAAAAATGAATTACGCCGTCAGTCAATTGGTAAAAGCTTGGGGTTACCTCGTTTATTCCTTGCTGGAATATGTTATCTGCAATTTCATCTGCTTCAGTGAGTTGTAAACCCTCATTTTGAAAAACTTCTAATACATGCTCAAGTGTCAAAGCTTTGTTTGAACTAGTACACCCTAATATTACCATAAGGAAAAGAAGGATAATTATATGAATTCGCATCTTTCCCCCGAGAATAGAATGACCTCAATAAAAAAAGAAGCGTTGCCGCGAAGCATACTGCTCAACTATCGTTTTCCGTTGAATAACCTTTTAGCTAAATATATACAAGTCAAATTATTATGAAGCTATAGGGACACGATAGCTACACGATAGCTTAATCTTCTTCTTTGATAATTCTCCCTAGTGCAGTTTAATCGTTTCTTTATCTTTTATAGATTCATTAATAAGATCGAGAACCTCAGATGTTACATTCCAATAATATCCATTACTATCCTGCCAAATTTGATTCCCTACATTCCACAAGCTACCACCATAAGTAGAATTAGTTTCTTTATTAATTCCTTCTTGTAATAGAATTTTTGGCATCTGAGAATATAACTCGCCTGGTGGAAAATTGTTTTCCATTTTTGTTGTTTTCTTCATTTTAGACATTTCATCTAAAATTTTTTCAAGAAGTTCTTTGTTGTTAATTTGGTAGGTATCAGTTGATGTATAAACAATAATATCTTGGATTTTAGATTTCCTTATTGTAAAACCGTAAATATTTATATATAACATTGTGTACAGCAAATAGCCTATTGCAATTAAAACTATTGGAATTATTAAGTATCTTTTCTTATTGAATTTCATTGAAACTTCCCCATCTCCTTTCTTATCCTGCCCCTTACTTTACAGATGCTTGGTGCATGTACAAAGTTTCGCAATATGGGAAATTTTAACTTTTACAAATTGGTTTCGCCATTTATGTAACTTATGGGTGCATTGAGTATAAAACAGCTTTTACCACCTCGCTCAACTGCCCGTTACTTCAACAGGCTGCCGAGTAAGCCCGCAGCCTGTTGTTATTGTGCTATCGTTCCTCGTTAGTTGAACGGCATTAAACCTTATTAACCCTATTACCCCAAAAACTCCAAACTTCCTACCCCACTGTTGTCTGTCGGCATTGGACCGCAGTGCGTTCGTAAAAATCATGGTCCAGTTCCATCCGCAATCACACGATAACCTAACATATTTTTCTTCACCCAAATAAACGATCGGGATACATCACCTACATAGTACAATTTCGCTCCCCCAAAAGAAGTACTTCCCGTCCCTTTAACTTGAGCACTGAAAACCTTAATCGGATGGAGAGAGAAGAATAAATGCTTCCTAACCGCTAATTCCGCCGCTGGAGTGGGAAAGAAAAACAAATAAATCACTAACAATGTCGTGATAGATATAACCCAATTCTGCTTTCTCTTCGACATCGACATTGTATCATCCTCTCGTACATTATTATCCTGGTTTTAAAGTCTGTGCAAAGGTCTACACGAGACAGCCCTATTGATATTGAACTATTGTTTCCCGTTAGTTTAATGCCTCGAGCTGCATCCTGAAACATTTACGCTATGTTTATCTCGCAATAAAATGCTCAACATTCATTATCTTATTTAATTCGATCTTGCCCGTCACACCTTGTAAAACTCTTTCTTCTGTCCCTTCCCATTCTACATCTCTGATTCTATTCCAGTGAAAAATTTTCTCCCAACTTTTCTGTTTTATTTCATCATTATCAATTCCGTTATCTTCAGCAAAGATATATTCATCCCAATCCTGTTCATTATCTGAGAGGTAATTATTATTTAAGACACAGTGCCAATCCATAAAATCTGATACAAGTACATCTTCCTCATTCAGATTAAGTTGGATTCTCACACACCTAGTACCTCTCCGAAAAAAACCGCCTGTTCGCATATCTGGTTTCTTCAACCACACCCAAATGGGATACTCATTATTATATTTGTTTAATCGGATACTCATCTGCTTCATCATCCACTTATATTGTTCTGAGAAGCCTGAAAATTCTGAAGATCCAACAATGAAGCCATGTTTCCTAAATTGATCCCAGGCTTCATTAGTTTGAAGTGTCCAGTAATATTTTTCCACTCGATATCCCCTGTCTTTGAGTCTGTCAAAAATACCTTTCATAATAACCACTTTTTTACTAACCTCGTAATAAAGTATTCGTGAAGGTATTTAAACTACCCTGCCCGTTACTTCAACGAGGCTGCCGTTTCATGTCGACAGCCTCGTCTTGGTTTCTTATTGAACATACGTTTCCGTTAGCACAATAAAATAAATCTTTTTTAATCTTCATACTCCCAATTACATAAACCCGTTAGAAACGAGTTGAAGTTATTAGCCAACTCAATAGTGAATCCGCTATCGCTCTCAATATATATTACTGGAGGTAGATCGTTGCAATTGCGGTAATCTAAAGCAATCCACCAGTGACCATCGCCTGATATGATGATAAGTTTCTTTGGTAGTCCCCATTCACTGATTAAGTAAGAACTTTGTAGTAATCCCTCATTCGGAGCTATCCCATATATGTGGTCAACCTTTATATGGTCATCCGCCCATTCAGTTGGAAGCGAAGTGGGATGTGCATCAAAATTAATGTATCCTCCGTTTTGCTTCTCCAGTAAGGTTATTAAGGATTCGGGTAGTTTGATCTTTAATTCTTTTTCTGCATGTGCCACCATTTCTTTTGTAAGGGGTTGTAACTTGAAGTAATCACTTTCCTGACTCCAGAATTCCAAAGTAAGAGCCCCTTTCTTTTAGCTTTTACTAAAGATATTACCATTTTTTATCTGTAATTGTTCATGAAATTTACACGGATTACTGTAGAAAGAAAATAAAGTATTAGACTGGATGTGTTGGTCCCACGCGGCTTTTTGAATTACAAAACCGCCAGATTTCGTAAAATAAGTATTAGACTGACCCCAAAATTTAAAACAGCGGTAGCCACGGACTAGAAAATAAAGTCCTAGACTGCCGTGACTGCCGCTGTCTTAATGAACTAACATCACCCCTTTAGTCGAAACACGTTGGTGAATTTCACTTTTGATTAGTTTAAATGCACATGTCTTGGTTTGGTCGTTCCTCATACACCCAATCACCTTTTTATTCCAATCATATGATGAGTAGGTAATAAGTTGATAAGAAAGAAACACTAAAAAACCTACAAAAAATTAAACAGGCATTTCTTAAAGGAGGGATTTTGACTTGAAGAGAAGTAATAGACCGTTAATTCTGATTCCTAGGCCGAGGATCATTACGAATAGGCGTTCTGCTAAGATCACCCCTACACAGATCACCCCTACACTCAACCTATTGATCGATTGGGATATAGTGTTGCGAAGAGATGATCCGGATTTTGATTTTGATAATCTGGAAGAGCAAGTTTTTGATGCACAGCGGAGAACAGGTGATTTTCTGTTTAAAAGATGCGGAATATCCCTTAATAATGGTAATAACAAGAGTGCTGGCCATATAATTTGTGGAGAGCGGGGAACACCCTGTATCACCCAATTAACTGAACGTGGTAACACTCAGATGGCAAGTCTAATTAATAATAATGAATTTCTGAGGCCGCCCCAAATGTTTCTTAATCGTCCCGTAATATCTGGAATTATAGTTCCGCGTGCAAGATTTACGGATAATCCCTCACTGTTAGGGACAACTCTAACTTTTGGTCAACCTAATCGCTACTCTATATACATTTTTCTTGATGTTAATGCACTTAATCCATCAAATCCTTGGATAATTGCACACGAGATAGGTCATGCATTACTTAACCGAACGTTTAGAAGTTTCCCTCCTCATGATCCCGATCCTCTTAACCTAATGCATGCGCCTGTACCCAGAGTATCTGACCCAAACAGAATTAAACTTAGGCCATCCCAAATTCAAGCATTTAGAAGAAGCAGGTTGCTTTTTAGGGAGCCACTTTAAACTGCCAGTTAGCTTAATGACGCGCCGTCAGTCTAATACTTTATTTTCCCAGTCTACAACTTTATTTTCTCAGTCTAATATTTTATTTACTTCTGACAATTACAGTACATCACATTGAGTTAAACTGCCCGTTAGGTGAGCGAAAGGCTGCCGATCGTGCCGGCAGCCTCCCATGCTGTGTATTGAACAACGTTCTTACGTTAGTTCAACCTAATAGTCATTTTCCATTACTTGTATCAATTTTAGCCTTTTCAATTATTTGTGTTATAAAGGGATGTTTAGCTTTCGTATATGCAGCTCTATCATTAGGATATTCTTCAGCAAGCTTCTTCTTCAAGCTACAGTATTGTATTAATACATCTGGATGCGTTTTTAAATAATCTCTAAACAAAATATTATTGTCCCAGTCTTCACCACCAAATTTATACATATGCAGATGATGTGTGCCAGCACCTCTTTCACCTTTTCTAAAGAACCTTCTATTTGGAAGTTCTTTGTGAAAAACGTGCTCATAGTTAATTCTGTGTAATGGTTCAATGAATTCATCTACCTTGTTTAAATCACTTACTCCAACCATAAAATCAATAATCGGTTTTGCGCCTAATCCTTCAACCGATGTACTACCAATATGTTCAATTCCAAGAATTCTATCACGTAATACTTCTCTTACTTTCATAGCTTCTTTTTGATATTGAAAAAACCAATCCGAGCTATACTCCTCAATAACTACGCTTTTCTCCATACACGCCTCCAGAAAAATGAATATTTCATTTATTTTAACACTTTATATTTCTATGTGTTTGAACTTAACTGCCCCATTACTTCAACGAGGCTGCCGAAGTGCCGGCAGCCTCGTCTTGGTTTCTAATTAAACAAACGTTCTGCGTTAGTTGAATCGTGTTAGACTCCGTAGAAATCTTTTAACTTTAGCCATGTCTCGTCTCCAAATCCAAAAGCAATAACTAGACTGTCTTTTCTATACTGTTCTTCTTTTGTATCTGACCACTCTGCCTTGCCAACCGAAAATCTTTTTTTCAATATTCCTTATCTCTCCCTTTTCAGATTTGTCTGCTCTCAGCCTGCTCATTGTTTTCTGCCAGAAGTCTGTTATTTGTGTGATATTGTTTCTCGTTAAGCGTAGTGAAGCATTCGTGTGAATTTCTATTCATTAGGATTCTAAAGGGAATACCTCATACATTCCAGCTAGCATTCTGCCAGTTAGTTTTCCATCAATTTTATTATTTTCTTTTGATATTATTTGTTCTAACAGGACCCATCTTGGGAGATCTTCACCTTCATTTTCTAAATCATAATCCCCACCTGCGGGGTCATCTAATCTATACAATACGCTGTTCAATGTCATTCTCGAAATCCAATATGCTAGAATTCCGATAGATTCTGACTTTACACCAGCACTAATCATTTCATCAAGTACGCCTGATAATTTACTATTCCTTCTAGTCATCTCGTTTTTTATCCAATTTTCATGGCTATCTAAGTAATTGTCTAATGATTTTTGGAATGGTCTTAAAAATCGAAGCATTGCAAGTGTCGCATACTTTTTGTCGGATATTTCTTGGTCCGACCAATACTCTGCGTTTTCAATGTCCATTTTTTCCATAGTCTCAATCAACTCTTGTTTATAATCCATTTGTTGTAATAGCCCCCTCTCAATTTTCATTGAACTACTAAATAAATATCCATATAAGGAACCAGAATCCCTACTAACTTACTTGTTACTGTCTCAGAAGTCAGCGATAAACTATTCTGAATAACAATAAGTAAACTCTTGAGCTGGGCCTTTGTTATCTTTTCTCCTGATCTCATAATACTGATCGCTTGTAAATTCCTTAATAACTTTTCTCCAAAAGATTTGTGCGGGAGTATTCCAATCGAATTGACTCACTCTCCATTTTCCCATATATAATTTAAATGCCTGTATAGCTGCTTGCTTTCCAATATTATTTCTACGATTTTTCCTCAAGATAAAGAAGTGATTGAGGTAGTACACTTCTTCCTCTAATAAATGCTTTATGATAACAAATCCTGCTAATTCTCCATCAACTCGAATAAAAAATAAATCATAGTTTGGATCTTCATACCAATCTCTGCAATTGAGAATCGAGATATACGATCCTTTTTCATTAATGTTGGAACTATTTAATTCTGAAAGATCATACGCAGCAAATTCAAAGAGATTTTTTAAAGCATCTAATCCTTCATCCGTAATTTTTTCCAATACTACAATCAATCTGTCACTTCCTAACCTCGGCAATTATGATATTATTTGCAACGACTTCTTATAATTGATTACACTAAGTTCGCCAAAAGACATGATATACCCTTTGTCCAAATAACTATGCTGCCCGTTAGCCGAGCGGTTAGGATTATTTTGTTGGCAAGTGGATAATCTCTTGAGTGATTCGATCCAAAAATTGATCTCCTAAAATGTAGGTGATTTTGTGTCGCCAGACTACAATGTTGGTACATTTGTGCATTTTTAGATGACACAAATCCTCCTACATAAAAATAAATAAGCCTGATTCCTCAGGCATTTGCATTTAAAATTATGTAGGCACATTTGTGTCATTGGACATCCTCTTTTTTCTGCAAAATTACAAAGCTGATCTCGGCTTTTGTCACCTGAACCAGCTACACAATGATGAGTTCACTATTGTCGGACATTTCATTTTGACAAGAACTTGATAACATAAAACAAAAAAGCCGCAATATATGCGGCATGTTACTATGTTCATGTCACCCGACATATGATGTGTCACATTATATACTTTGTTTCTCTTTGCTTATCCATCTAGAAAAAACTAAGTAAGCCGAGATCAGCTTGATCTCGGTTTTTGGCTTACGTTTTGTTTCTATCTCCCCCAAGTGCCTTCAATGCGAGAGCCGGATCTTCTTGTTCAGAATCGATATAATGATGTGCACCAAGATGGCGAATTCCTTCTTCTTTGTCCCTGCCGCGCGAGAAAGTGGTGCAGCTTCTAAGGCGGACAATTCATCCGGTATACGAGACAAACTTTCCTCGAAGGCCACCATGTATTCATCGTAATCACCGTCAATAGTCAGTCCTGTTACGTGGTTGTCTCCTCCATGCCATCCAATCTCGATACGTTCACCAATCTTCCACTTAGGGCGAGAGCGGCCGGCTGTATGGTTGGAATCAGACCGACAGCAGAGTGTTTCTAACGCCTTCGTACCTGCCGAGCAGGCGGCGTAAAGACTCCACGTGCATCTCGTCATACGCCAACTTCTGACGTTTCTCGAGGTCCTGCGGCTTTGAAAACCAGTAGCCGGAGATATCCTTGAGTGCTGGATCGCTGGCGAGCGCCACGATATTCATCGCGGACTGCGCAGGCGTGATCCCGAAGAGGTTATACATCACGCCGGCGATCGCCCTGGCAAAACCGGGATGCGCGCGAGTGATGCCGGTATCGCGGACCAGACCCGCGACAGCGCCACTAATGGCCGGTCCGCTCGGATGTTCGGCCGCGTACATCTGTTCATAGAGCACGCACGCAGACTGATTCTGCGCGATCGCGCGCATGGTGCTGAAGTTCTTTTCGAGCGAGGGATCGTCCTCGAACAACTGCGGCTTCTTCGGTGCTTGCGCGCTGACGAAGACCACGCGGCCATCCTCGGACTTTGAGAGTTCCGGCGTAAATGCCTCGGTGAGGAGATAGCGGCCCAGGAACTGCGTCGCCCAGCCTTCTTCCAGTCCATCGGAGCTCACCTTCCTTTTGGTGCCAACTACACCCATCGAGTGAACCAGTGCATCCAGCCGCCCGCCCAGCTGCGGCCTGAGGGTGCATACAAACTGCTCGATGCCGCTGAACAGCATCACGTCCAGCTGCAAAAATGCGATCCCCGCCGAGCAGTGGGGCCGAAGCCGCTCCACTGCGGCCGCGCCCTTTTCGGCGTTCCGGCCCACGATCCAAACCTTGTAGCCCTTCTTGCCGAGAGCTTCAGCGACGGCCAAACCGACGCCACTGTTGCCACCTGTCACCACTGCAGTCCGCGGCATGCCCTTACCCTCACTCATTATGATATCCTCCTTGATTGAATGCCGCAAGAAAATGAAACATCTCGCGTGATTTCGTCAATCCGTATGAATCCACGGCTCCATCTGATATGCTCAGTCATCTTGCATCCCCCTGTGATCAAATTGTGCTTAACATAGATGATCGTCCTGTATTGATTATCCTTTGTTCACTTGCTCCTTCGCGGTTAACAGCTGCTTAGGGCTATTTTCCTTCGGCGCATGGGTGCGCTTAATGAAGAGGCTGATGACCAGCGCAAACACCGCCAAGATCAGGCCAAACATGAAAGAGTCGTGCAGCCCCGCGACCATCGATTGGAGCGCTTCATGCGGCGAAGCCGGGTCCGGTGATGTTTTCATATAATCTTTCGCGCCAGACGACATGATGCTGATGAACAAAGCAATACCGATCGCACCCGCAACCTGCTGCAACGTGTTCAAGATGGCGGTGCCGTGCGCATAAAGGTGGCTAGGCAGCTGATTCAAGCCCGTTGTCTGCGCGGGCATCATGACCAGAGACATTCCGATCATCATACTTGATGCCTAACTGCTGCATAAGGCGCAGAACCTTCTTATGGTTAACAATAAGATTATGCTGACGGTATAACTCATCTCGTATGCGACGGTATCCCAGAATCTTATCTCGTTCTTCATAGATCGTTTTGATTTTGAGTTTTAGTTCACCGTCCCGAACTTCCTTTCTGCGCCTCACATAGGCGTAGTAACCCCAAATAGCCACATAGTTCCTTAACACTTCTGGTTTTCTTTAGCACATCAATGATCAATGACGTCGTATCTGTCCTGCAATCCTCCCGTTTTAAGATTTGTATCCACTTTTTTAAGATGTCTACCTCCAACTGCAACCGTCGTATCTGGCGTTCATGCTCTGTCTCTATTGTCGAAGGATTCCCACGTTTATCCTTGAAAGCATCGATTCCACTTTTGCGATAGCTACTCATCCACCTCTTCACACGATCTTTATCCCGTATTTCTAATTGTTCCGTTATCTTTCTGTAGCTCCAGCTTTCTTAAACATGCAGTCGAACTGCCTCGATTTTCAATGATTCTGGATAATGTTTAAACGTTTGTCCTTTAATCGCCATGAAAAATGCACCCCCTATAAATTCATCGGTTTACCCAGGGGGTTTATCCAATGTCTATTATAGGGGGTGCACTTCAACCTCCAGAATGGAATGTTTATTTGGCCTTATATGTGGTTTTCCCTTAACTAAATATTGGTTAATCAACAGGCCTACATTTATTCCTTTTAATAATTAAAAATTATTGTAACGCTCCCCCGCTTAGTAGCAGTTGCTGGCCGCTCACGTAAGAGCTAAGTTCGCTAGCGAAAAATTCGGCGACATTCGCTACGTCTTCTAAATTGCCCAGCCTCCTCATGGGATGGCTTTGAGTAAATTGCTTAATAAATTCCGCGCGTTCCTCCGGATTGGAAAATGCTCCCGCACCTTCTATGCCCGTCGGCACGATTGAATTGACGGTCACTCCCCTATAGCCGATTTCCTTCGCTAACACCTCTACCTGGTACATTGGCGCGATTTTGCTACTGGCATACAAAGCTGCTCCGGGCAACGCGCTGGCTGTAGTGCTAGACGAAATATAAATTATCCGTCCATTATCCGCAACGTGCTTGGCCGCTTCTTGTAAAGTAATAAAAGTACCTTTGGTGTTGATTCGGAAAAACTTGTCGAACTGTTCCTCCGATATGTCGACCGTCGGAATTCGTTCCGATTCAATACCCGCGTTGGCAACGACAATGTCGATTTTCCCGAATTCCTTCAAGGATAATTGAAACATTTCTCGGAGTTCGTCCGCTTTGGAAATATCCGCTTGAAGCATTATAGCTTTAACGCCATATTTTAAAACATTAGCCATCGTTTCCTCTGCCGAAGCTTTACTGCTGCTATAATTAATGACGATATTTGCACCTAGAGAAGCATACCGCTCGGCGATCGCCTTACCGAGACCGCGCCCGGAGCCGGTGATTAAAGCAACCTTATTTTTCAAATTGGTCATAGATGTTTAGCCCCTTACCTGCTGTTATGTCGAATCAAATAAATGAATAAAGCGTGAACTGTTTTAGCAAGTTAGTTCCTACTTCGACAGGTCACGCTCGATTTCAGTTTTTTTTGATAAACATGTACATTAAATCAGATACCCATACCGCCGGATACTTCGATCCGTTGCGCGTTCACCCATCGATTCTCTTCCGATACGAGCGACGCGATCATCATGCCGAGGTCTTCGGGAAGCCCGGGACGACCAAGCGCGGTCATATCCGAGACCATTTTGTTTACTTGCGGATTATCGCGTACCATTCCCCCGCTGAAGTCGGTTTGAATGGCGCCCGGAGCGACGACGTTTACTTTGATGCGGCGTGGTCCAAGCTCTTTCGCTTGATACTTCGTCAATACTTCGATCGCGCCTTTTACGGCTGCGTAAGGAGGGCTGCCGACGATAATCCGGGTCAAGCCTGTAGAAACGTTCACGATTTCGCCGCCGTCGTTCATAATCGGAAGCAACTTTTGAGTCAAGAAGAAGACGCCTTTAATATGAATGTTATATAACGTATCCAGTTCTTCTTCCGTCGTGGATGCGAATGTGCCGTGATGGGCAGTGCCCGCGTTATTGACCAAAATATCGAAACGATCTTTGCCCCATGTAGCTGACAACGCCTCTTTCACGCTCGTAACGAAAGCGTCGAATGTGGAGGTATTGCTTACGTCCAGCTTTAACGCAACGGCCTTGCGGCCTGATTCTTGAACAAGTTTAACTGCCGTATCTGCTTCCTCGCTGTTGGTGTTATAAGTGAGGATCGTATCAAAGCCGCGGTTTGCCAACGCAACAACGGTGCTGCGACCAATGCCTCGGCTGCCGCCGGTTACAATAGCGATTTTGGACATGTTTAATTTCCCTCTTTCATAAATGTGTTTTCCGAACATATTATCATTCGGTCGAGTAAACTATATACCTAACCAAACGGTTAGTAAGATATATTTTCTTTCCTTTGAACCACAATCCCGGCCTCTCCTAGTGAACCCGCATTGATTTCGCAAAAGGAATACAGTCTGACACAGCAATTAACTCTGCTTCAACCACTTGCAGTTGTTGGCAAGCAATGTCGTATTCGGCCAAGAGCTGCTTTAGATGAAGTTTGTACACAGAATTACCTTGTTTAGTTTCAACTGAATGAAGAGAATGACTATAAGGCGCTCCCGGAATTTCCCATCGGTAAGCACTTGTTTATAGCATCTCGAAGTTGTTCAACCGATGGCGTTCCCGACTACAAATTCAAGCCAGCTTCAGACCATGCGATACGCTGGTTGACTTCAGGCCTGTCTTCCGAATCGCCTGCCCCAATAAGCGGTACACCGTTGGACAGAGCGAATTGTACGTTCCCATATTCAGTGGCAGGAAAGCGTTATAAGGCAAATATTTCGCAACGCGCACTTTAGCTGGCAACTCCCAAATCGACATACAGGGCATCCTTCTGTGCTTCATGACAACGACAGAAGCATCCCATATATTCAAACCAAATCAGAATTCGGTAACATGCAGGTTAGATGCCCATACCACCTGAAACTTCAATTCTTTGTGCATTTATCCAACGATTCTCTTCAGAAACGAGAGAAGCGATCATCATACCTAAATCTTCTGGAAGTCCAGGGCGGCCAAGTGCAGTCATATCCGATACCATTTTGTTTACTTGCGGATTATCCCGTACCATGCCTCCGCTAAAGTCGGTTTGAATAGCACCAGGGGCTACAACATTCACTTTTATACGACGTGCCCCAAGCTCTTTTGCCTGATACTTCGTCAGCACTTCAATCGCCCCTTTTACAGCTGCATAAGGAGCGCTGCCGACAATAATACGAGTCAAGCCAGTCGAAATGTTCACGATATTGCCGCCGTCATTGATTAGCGGTAGTAGCTTCTGGGTGAGGAAAAATACGCCTTTGACGTGAATGTTATATAAAGCGTCTAACTCTTCTTCAGTCGTGGAGGCAAAAGACCCATGATGGGATGTACCAGCGTTGTTTACAAGAATATTAAAACTTTCATGCCCCCACGTTGCCAATACTTCCTTCACGCTTGTAATAAAGGGGTCGAACATGGCTGTATTACTTGTATCCAGTTTTAACGCAGTTGTTTTGACGCCTAATTTTGTAACGAGTTCAACTACCTTTTCTGCTTCCTCGACGTTTGTGTTATATGTGAAAATTGAATGAATTCCACGCTCTGCTAGTGAAAGTACGGTGCTGCGGCCAATCCCTCTGCTGCCGCCAGTTACAATCGCGATTTTTGACATTTGAAATTTCCTTCTTTCTGAAGTTTTGTCCGGGACTCATGTCGACCGGATGTCTATAATATATAACTAACTATATAGTTAGGTCAATGTAAAAATTAGGATTGCATTTTTGATAAAAAAGCACGAAAACCACCGTTTATGGAAAGAGCCCCTCCTATCTTCAACTTGTTAAATTCTGGAGTCAGCAGCGACGGCACTAATTGACTGACGCAATCGATCTATATCCTGCGAAACAATTCTGCGTCAGCGGACTTCATCAAGTCTTCATTGGCATAATTGGTTTAGAGCACAAACCCGCGACAGCAAAAGAATTATCGACCTCTCAAAACAACTCCGGATTCGGGGAGATAATCCTAATTTCGTATATAATTGACTAATATGAACCGACAATAAATACAAAATCATCGTCTGGTCATACTACTTTTTTGCATGAGCGATTATTTTGAAATTTTCATAACTGACTTTTTAGTTATATCAATAATAGAGCTATGTAGCAAAAAATCAGAATAAATGAAAGGGACTGAGTTAACATTACCAAAATTGCTGTTGTTTACTGGTGGAAGCCACGGCATTGGACAGTATTGTTCTTGAACTAGCTATAAGAGGGGTTGATTCAATCTTCACCTACAATTCCAATCGAGAAGAAGCAGAGAAAGTCGTCTAGTATGTTGAAAAATCAGGCCGAAAAGCCATTGCCTTTAAGCTTGATGTGAGTAAAGAGAATATCTTCGATACATTTATTGCTATCGTAAAAGATGCCCTGGCTTCTACATGGGGTACGGACCACTTCGATAATGTCGTCAATAAAGCGGGCACAGGACCAAATCCTATATTTGCTGACTATACCAGTCGCTGAAGATGAAATCGGCGACCAGTCAGCTGCTCTGAGTTATCATACTTACTACTTTTGATACATAATCCCGAATTTCATTATAATTATTGCTGGAAGAATTAGAATCAATAAACGGTCCAAAGGGGTTCACTGTCGTCCATGCAGTAGCTATCGACATTACAACCGTTAATAGGAAACCCGGTGAAAATGCTTGCCCCACTTGATCATTGTTTTGTGCTTCTAACAATGCTTGAACTTTCGAGTTTTGGGCAGTATCTCTGTCAACCAGATGTTCGTCCTTGTTTTCCAAGCTAAACCAAGTCATTAAGCGCATCAGATCGGGATTAGCCATGGCGAAATCAAACACTTGTACGGCAAAGCCAGGGAGATCTTGCGGAAGGAAAGGTATTTCTTCATATACGCGTGAAAGATGTTTCTTAAGGACAGTAGTAAAGAGCTTCTCCTTACTTTCGAAATAGATATAAATCATATTTTTATTGCAATCTGCTGCTTTAGCTATACGATCTACACGTGCCCCTGCTATTCCAAAAGATGAAAACTCTCTCATTGCGGCTTCCAGTATTCGTTCTCTTGTCACCTCTGCATTTCGCATTACATCTTCCCCTTTTGTCTTTATTTAAAATAGACTAAATAACTTGAATAAGTTATTTCATTATTGACCAGATGTTTATTTTATAATACCTGTCAATTATACATAAATGCAAAAAAAAGAAAAACGAATACTTCCCGTTTGAATTATAATACAAGAATTTAATCCTGCAAATTAACCTAAATTTACGAAACAAAAGATATATTCCGACAATCTGGTAATATTAATGTTGTGTTAAATTTCTAATTTAATTTTTAAAGAAAGGAGCTCAGTTTGTAAGATGATGAAACATCAAAACATAATCCTTGAACGTGTTGAAAAATGCTTCCTCAAAAGAATAAGGTAAAAGACATCTCACAGCCAAAGCTTCAAAGTTGGTTAATGTAAGTTGAATATGTCGTCGACAAAGAACTGGTTTACATGCATCTTTTGGCACCACTAATACGTTATATCCCAAATCACCCAGAAGATAAAAATTCGTTGAAGAAATCGTCACACAAGTGCAAGTCAATATTCATGCAACAACGACTAATATTGAAGAAATGGCGATGGACATCGTGCAAGGCTGTTCGATGCCGATCCATAGCTCTTCTAATATGACGATTTTATTTAAAACAACTGCAAAAAACGGCCGACAGGCCTCAGCACCTGAAATTGAATCACAGATTATCGGCCCACAGAATGCCTTCGTAGAGTCCATTGAACAAAATTTGCAAACTATTACCCAACTGCTCCCAGACCTGTACACCAATTTTTTCTTCAATTAAGATAATACGTGCTCGTGTTGTGGCCTCAAATACTTTCCCGGATTTTGGCTTTGTTTTTCTGAACTGCGGTCATTTCACATAACGTTACTGTATTCACGACGTCAAAAGACTTAAGGGACAGATTGGATCGGCGCAGCCATCCATCACACCGGTTCGCGCAGCGTAATTAGTCTTGCAGATGTGTCCGGCTGCTCCTGCCTCCCCGAAAATCCTCGGCCGGACCGAGGGGCGGATACCCCGATGCATGAATACGTTGTTATCCGATGCCTTCGACCTCTTGAACAACCTTCGAATTCTTCTATTTCCTTCCCCTACCCATTAATATTTTATCGCGACTAGCTTGATTCTTTCTTGTTCTGCTTTTTATTCTTCTAGTTTCTTTTTCCAACATACAATTCCATTGCGACTAGCTTCATTCCATTCTCTTATTCTTTCTCCCTTAGATATTGGTAGTATATACCACTTTTTGGTTTCTGACATCATTAAAAAAGCGCCGCGGCGGCGAAGGGGGTTACCCAATTGCTCGCTTGCTGGCGCGTCTAATTTATACGGTCTGTTCTTCTTGGTTTTGTATGGTTAATATCGTGTCTTCAACATGCTTTCGAAGGTTTCGGATAACGTCATATTCACGAACTTCGTGAATACCTCCATCTTACGCAAATTGCTGAACTTCGTAAATACAAAACTGGAAGGAAATTACACGGATCACCTCCGCCTGGGACTCCGTCCAGGCAAATCAGATTCAGCACTTATTCGCCTTCGGGTGCCCGGCTCTTTTTGGCGTACCACATCCGTTAGAAAATGCTGGCATCTTGCCATAGAGTTGCTATAATTCCTGATCCCCGCCGTCTCCCAGTGTTAGCCAGCTAATCAATGGATCCAATCCCGGTCAAAATTGAACATGTCATCTTCGTGTTGATGCGATACATCCTCATTGACCGATCCGAAAGCGAACCAGAGCACCTTCAATATCCTGTATGACCTGAGTTTCCCGAACGGTAATACCTCTGTCATGACGCTTGTCGGGAATGAGATCAAGTTCTTGTCAAAATCGGGAATGAGATAAAGTTCTATCATTAAAATTTGACAAGAACTTTATCCCATAACGCAAAAAGCCGCGATCTACGCGGCTAATAAAGAGATAATGTTCATGTCACCCGACAACTTCTATACAAAAACGACAAGAACTTCTATACATTCTTCTATACATTAATGTTTCTGTTCCGTTCCCCCTCGAAAAAAAAATCAGCGTTACCAATAACAACAAGTTATCGGCAACGCTGATAATTTAAATTCTTAATCGAGCTACATACTGGTCTACGTATTTTATATATTGTTTGTTCTCACTGCTTGGATTTGAATACACATCGCTCTTCTGCCTGCCTTTTAAGCATTCAAATTGAGAATAATCCTCAACTGCGGACAACGATACATGTTCTTGTCACTGGCTTTTGACTTATCGTTAAAATGAAAAAAGCCGCAGATATGCGGCTTCATAAGCGTATATGTTCTTGTCACCCGACATGAAATGAGTTATCATCGCTTCCCGCAGTTCTGCATAAACGCCCTGAGGTAGGCTTCGTATGGCGTATCTCCCGTCTTTGACTAGCTGTGCAATTACTTTCGCGTCCTTAACGTCATTCTTCGTTGGAGAATTGTCGTCCAGTTCTTTGCTTTTCTTCACGTGCAGTGGATTCACCACACCGTACCTAAATCGCTTTTCTCTTAAGTAATATGCAAGATTCAGCCAGTAGTGGCCTGTCGGCTCCATGCCGACAATTACGTCCTGGAATCCTTGCTCCGTTGATATCTTTTGGTACCAATTAACAAACAATTCAAAACCTTCCCGGTTGTTCTCAAACGTGATTGGCTTCCCGAACTCGACTCCGCGGTAGTCTTGGGCTCGAGCCACATGTTTGAATTTGGCGATGTCGACACCGACAATTAAGGTAGAAGAAGTGATTTGATTAATTCGTTCATTTTGAGTAGAATGCATCTTGTAGTCTCCTTGGTTTGTTTTTGGATCCGTTAGCTGGCCAGCATCGTGGACCCATAAACATCATACCAAGGAGCCTTTTTGTTTCTCAAGTCTCGTATTTCTTCATAATAGGAATGCTGCCCGATAGCTCAACAGGCTGCCATTGATGCTAGCAGCCTGTTGCCCTGAAGCTCCGTCTCCGTTAGCGGAATCTACTAAACTTCTTACGCTCCCGATCCAACCGTTCGCGCAACGTCTTCAGACTTTCGGCCACAGTTTGGTGAGCTGTATCGATGACGATGTGTTCACGTTCCCAAATATCGTACTGTCTGTTCCTGACTTGCTCCCATGTAGGTAAAGCAAAGCCGGGAATATCGGCTACACGCGTTTCGATTCGATGCCTATGTTCACGATCGTCTGAGCAGACTACTTCGATTTCCACAAACAGAGTTCCAAGAGATTCCGCCACGTTGCGCCAATCTTGGCGCGTTATTTCGATGGGATTGACCGTATCTGCTATCACATCGAGTCCCAGTCGGAGATTCTGCGATGCAATCGCATAACACACGATGTAACCCGCGGGTCCATCTGCCCACGTCCCAGCAACCCGCATAGCTTGTTCCACGACATCGACCCGGAGATACGTAGCCTGAAACTCTCTAGCCAAAGCCGATGATAACGTGGACTTCCCGGTGCCTGGCAACCCGCTAAATATATAGAGCATAAAATTCGCCTCCTTCACAACCAAGCCGCATATATTAAGCGGCCCGCCGTAATAAATACAGAAAAAGCGATGGATCGATTCTATCGCTGAGCTCTTGTATCCGTTAGCTCAATAATGACCACTCGAAAATACATTTTTGCCTCTCTCCTTCAAGGTACATGTCATTATGTGGAGGGAGTTCAACAATTACATTCAATTTAGCTCCGATGTACTCACAAGTTTTTCTCGAAGGGAAATTATCTGGGTTACATGTAATAATTAATTTCTCCATACCATGTGCTAGTGCTACTTGCTTGACTAATAAGCAAGCCTTTGCAGCGAAATGGTTCCCTCTAAATTTCTCTGTTATCGAATAACCTATATGTCCACCATAATAAAGATTTTCATTGCTACCAATCCGAACATCTATTTTACCTGTGATTTCATTGGAACCAGCTCGAACGATGTTGTATTTATATGCAGGAACAAATCCCTTCTCTTCATCACCTGGAACTTTCTCAGAGATAACTAAGTCAACTTCTTTACCAGGAATAAATTCTAAATCCAAGAATGCAAAGCCCACATTAATCTCTCCTTCCTCATCCACTAAAATATACCATAAATATTCATTAGACAGTTGCATTATTCTGCCCTTTAGTTGAACACGCCTGCCGATCTTTGTCAGCAGCTGCACTACGTCGTATTAGGCTATAGTTCACCGTAACAAAAATGTATTCGACCGGGGATCCGTCGGGAATGAGATCAAGTTCTTGTCAAAATCGGGAATGGGATCAAGTTCTTGTCATTGGTTTTTGACAAGAACTTGATCCCATAAAATAAAAAAGCCGCGATTTACACGGATATTAATGAGATAATGTTCTTGTCACCAGACATTTCGCGACACAAATGTCGGATGTGTCGGAGGACAAGAACATATATCGATGATGTATTGGCGGGATGATTTCGGGATACATACCTAGATTTCTTGTAAATCCTAAATATCTTCCCTTCCCTTCAAATTCCTCATAATCATCCCATGATGTAAATGATTCATTTCGAATGGAATACGCAATGTATGTGTGAAAATCAATTTGTATTATCGGGGAATTTTTATCAATATTTATTGAATACGAATCTCCAAAGTTTTTCTCACCTTATAATGAGCGGTTCAGGCGTATCACTGATATTGCTTCTGCTAAAATAAAGCCTTAATACGTTTATCTCAGGCTCTGTAAGACCAAGGAAGAATACATCTTTCAGTTCCATTAATTCATTATACTTCAACAAGAAATCCTCCTCTCCACAAATCAGTGTTCACTCTATATACTACCATGATATATTGCGCTTATGCTCCTCTATCCTGCCCGATAGCTTAACGAGGCCGCCGAATTATTCCTGCGTTAGCCTCGTGATGTAGTTTGAGCTCTTGTATCCGTTAGCTGAATTATTTTTGCTTTTTATGAAAGAGAACATGTTTATTTAAAGGACTATCTTTCTCAACTTTCGAGTGACTGAACATTTTAATAAAACTCATACCGATTTTTATCATTACTTTTTTTGAAGGATTATTAATGAGAAGGATCGGCTGCCGGATGACGGGAAGGTGCTGTTCCGAAGCATAATTAAATTTCACGAGAAAGCCTATCGCCGCTCATAATCCTGAACTGCCGGCTTCCCGAGAAATGCAAAAAAACCTTGAACGACAAGCTCGCAGCTGTCTCTTCAAGGTTATTTTGTTGTATTTAAGCCTGATCGGCAGCACGAGGAGCACTTTCAAACTTGCCTTTGTGTGCCAAATCACAAAACGGTTTTTTATCGGATAGTCCGCAGCGGCACAGAATAAAAGATTCCGGGGTCTCAAAGCGATTCCCCTCTGCATCCACCATGTCTACTTTTCCCATGATCCGTAAAGGACCGTTATCATTGACTTTAATCGTTAAATCGGACATACATGCCAGACCTTTCTGTTTGTGAGTTAGTTGTTAGGTTCAAAAGACGAAGCAATCCAAGTCGCAGAACCCGCTTCCGTGATGATGGCCGCAATGATGCGCATGCTGCGGCCGATGTATCCACGGACCACCCCCGCCTCCATCATGCGGGGCTTTACAGTATCCGCCATAGTAATTGATCGGCGACCAGTCTGGACTTGCTTTCGGAGCTGGAGGCGATAATCTGGCGAATTCACTAGCGCCATAAACAATCTTACCGCCTACGACAGTCAATACGGACTCAATGCGTTTGATTTCTTCCTCGGAGACACGGAAGAAATCATCAGAAAGGAGTGATATGTCTGCGTAATAACCTACCCTGATTTGGCCCTTTACATCCTCTTCCTTCGAGAACCAGGCATTTCCGGCTGTATACATGCGAAGAGCTTGGTGCCGGTCGACCCGATTGGAAGAAGGGTACAAGCGCAGTCCGCCAAGCGTTTTACCGGTAATTAGCCAGTACAAGGAAACCCAAGGGTTATAACTGGCTACCCTCGTAGCATCCGTACCGACGCCTACATGCAATCCATGTGAAAGCATCTTAACGACAGGTGGAGCGTGCTTAGCTTCTTCAGCTCCATATCTGTCAACGAAATATTCTCCTTGAAACGCCATCCGGTTTTGAACGGCAATGGATCCGCCTAACGCGATAACGCGTTCCAGATCCGGCTCGCGGATCGTTTCAGCATGATCGAAGATCCACCGTAGATCTTTAAATGGAACTTCCTTATTTACACGTTCAAACACGTTGAGGAAGCGCGTGATGTCCTCGCCATAGGTTGCGTGGAGTCGGAAAGGCCAGCGCTGTTGAACCAGCAGCCGGACAACATTATATAAGTCGCTTTCCATGACAGCGGGCAAAATCGGGCGAGGTTCGGCAAAGTTTTCGTAGTCAGCTGCGCTGTATACAAGCATTTCACCGCCGCCGTTGTGACGATAATAAGGGCTCCCCGTATAAGGCTTCGATGTAGCCGTCCATGTTTTAAAATCGTCCAGTTCGTGGCCGGGATGCTGCGTGAACAAATTATATGCCGTTCGAATAGTAATTTCTCCGTTCTTGTCGAGTTCCTCAAAGACTTGATAATCTTCCGGGTAATTCTGAAAGCCGCCGCCGGCATCAATGACGCTGGTCACGCCAAAGCGATTCATTTCACGCATGAACAGCCGCGTGGAGTTCAACTGATCTTCATGTGATAGTTTAGGCCCTTTCGCTAAAGTCGAATATAGAATCGTTGCGCTCGGCTTGGCTAATAGCAGCCCGGTCGGATTGCCTTGGCTATCCCGTTGAATTTCACCGCCTGGTGGATCCGGCGTATCCTTCGTAATCCCAACCGCGCGCAAAGCCGCTTTGTTCAAAAGGGCTCGTTGGTATAAATGCAGAATGAACACGGGCGTATCCGGAGCTATACGATTGATTTCTTCCAAAGTGGGCAATCGGCGTTCCTTGAATTGAAACTCCGACCACCCCCCGACGACGCGCACCCATTGCGGTGGTGGTGTACGGTCTACTTGTTGTTTTAATATACGCAAACCGTCAGCAAGCGACGGCACTCCATCCCAACGCAGCTCCAAGTTATAGTTCAATCCGCCGCGTATTAGATGAATGTGCGTATCATTCAATCCTGGAATCATAAGGCGCTTGTTAGCATCCACAACACGAGTCTTTGGTCCTTTATAGCACATAACATCGGCATCTCTGCCCACAGCAATAATACGGTCTCCCTTAATGGCAACTGCTGTTGCGATGTGTCTGGATTCATCCATGGTTACGATGTTAGCGTTATAAATGACTAAATCAGCCTCTGGAAAATCAGGCTCAAGCCGCATACCTGTACGCCTCCTTTAGTATGACAATTCCTTACATCACTTTATTCATTAAATTGGCAACTATGTATTCAGCCCATTGTACCCATGGTTATAAATCAAAAACTCCCTAGTTGGACATGGCCGCCAAGGGAGTTTTCATGATTATAGTTTTTTATTATCCAAATAAGGGCGAGGATCAATATAGTTCATTTTATTTCCGGTAATTCCTGTAGCAACGGCAAAATGCAGATGGGGACCTGTCGATTGCCCATCATTCCCGACAACTGCAATGGTTTGCCCGAGTTTTACTTCCTGACCTACGGATACGTAGATCCCGGCTCCAAACATATGGCCATATACGCTCATTAAACCGTTGGAATGTTTAATAACAACCCAGTTGCCGAATCCGTTCGCTTTCCCGGCGTAAAGCACAATCCCGTTATCTACCGCAACGATGGATGTTCCGATCGGTGCACCGATATCGATTCCCGCATGAAATTCTTGTACGCGCGGGCCAAAATCCGATGTAATCATGTGGGAGGAAGGAACCGGCCAGTCCCAAAAACCGTCACTCCATACCTTATTTTGTAAGACAGCATTGAGCTGCGCCTCAACCTCAGGGGTAAGCTTATCGTCAATACTCGACAAGTCTTCTTCTACTTTATGAGCAGTATCCACTTCAGCCTGACTTTTCTTCTGTAACTGATCTAATAAAGCAATCCGTTGATTGATCTTTTCTTCTTGTGCAGCCTTTGCAGAACTTAATGTATTCCGCTGTGCCAAGAGCAAACTTTGTTGTTGGTCAAGCTCATCTTTTAATTTTGTCAAATTTACTTTGTCCTGCGACATGACTTCGATCAATTGCTTATCCGATTTGATAACCATCGTCAGCATACTCACCCGATTAATAAAATCGCCAAAATCCGTAGAACCCAAAAGCACTTCAATAAATGAAACCGAGAGATTTCCGCTTGTATACATATTATTAAGGCGATTTTTCAATAACTGATTACGATAGTCAATGTTCTTCTCGGTATTGCTGATATTGATTTGTATGGATTGCATTTTCATTGTAATTTTATCGATATCGGGTTGCAGCTCGCTAACCAATTGATCATATTCATATATTTGCCGGTTAATCGTAGAAAGCTGACCTTGAATCTGTTCTTCTTGATTATTAAGCTGTTGAATGACTTCCAGACGTTTATTATAATTATCGATCAAGTCTTTGACCGCCAGATTGGCATCATTTTGAGCATAAGCCAAATTCATATTGGAAACCATTAACATCACGGTGATGATGAAAGGTATAACACGTTTTTTGGATTTCATCCTATCATCCCTTCTAGTTGTTCTAAGAAGTCTCGATGGCAGGTGAAATTAGAACTGCTCTATAGATAAGTATATAAGCTGAGCAGGATGAATGTCATTGGAATCTTGTGGCACAATCTTTATATATCTATCTACACGACGTTTTAACTCTAAAAAATGGAACTAATTACTTGAATAATGCTACCTCAACAGAATCATCTTATGAATGGAGGTGTTTATTAATGAAAAAGTTGATATACCCTATTGCTGGCGTCATGTTACTATCTGCTTTGACAGGATGCACAGCTAGAGGGACCAATCCCAATTATCAAACAAAGAACTTTCAGGCTAACACATTGACTGACGGCCAAGTCCCACCCACTTATGTTGCCCGAACCGCAAGTGATACGGTTCAACCTTATGCAGCAAGCGGGGCTCCACAAACAGAATTTAACTCGCTTGCTACAAAGGTTTCAGAAGGGGCAGATATTAGAGCGAATGCCACGAATGCATCACCGCGATTGCTGAGCCCAACCGATCACACACTTTTATTAGTTGACCATCAACCGCAAATGGCATTTGCAACGAAATCCCATAGTTTGGAATCCGTTCGAAATAACGTAACTGGGACTGCTAAATCCGCGAAATTGTTCGGAGTGCCGACGATTCTTACGACAGTGGCATCCAAAACGTTTAGCGGTCCGATCTTTCCGGAACTTCAAGCTGTGTTTCCCGATCAAGCGCCAATCGATCGTACAACCATGAATGCATGGGAAGACCAGCGCGTCGTAGATGCAGTTAAGAAGACAGGTAAAAAGAAACTTGTCATTGCGGGGCTTTGGACAGAAGTTTGCGTTGTCGATCCGGCTCTTTCGGCAATCGATGCGGGGCATCAAGTATACATTATTACGGATGCTTGCGGAGGCGTAAGCGAAGAGGCACACGAGAGGGCCGTACAACGTATGATCCAGGCCGGTGCCGTACCTATGACTTGGCTGCAATACTTGCTCGAGATGCAGCGCGACTGGGCGAATCAAAAGACTTATAATGATGTGCTCACGATTGCCAAAGATCATGGCGGCGCTTATGGACTTGGTGTCATATACGCCAAGGAGATGTTCGGCGGCAAAGAAGGAAAATAATCTTCAAACAAAAATGACCGCCGAAGCACCTTTAGCGGTTTTTTTATGTTGTGCTAAGAGCTGCCGCGAAGCAACCCCTCAAATATAGTTCTTCGTTGTAGCAATATCATGAGTTAAATTCTTATTACAGGCGGAAGTGCTGGAATAGGATTAGCTTTTGCTGAGCGCTTTATAAAAGCTGGAAATAAAGTCATTATTTGTGGACGACGTGAACTAAACAGGAAATACCAGGAAATAATACTAACGTTCTGCGCTAGTTCAACCATCTTTTTCTTGTTTAGCCCTTTGGGATTCTCTAAATGAACCGAAAATACCTGTAATAAGCCCAATTAACCCAAAAGTAAATCCATATCCAGAAGAATCTTCAAAAGACAGCAAAACAATTACTCCGAACAGTATAATAATGACACCTAAAAGTTGAACTTGAAGAGCGCTTGGATTGATAAAGTCCAATAATACACATCCATAAAAGATCGCAACAGCTATTAGAGTTAGAACGATTAAACAGATTAAGGCAAAACTCCCCATCTTGACCTCCTCTAGATTTAAACAAATGCTTTCGACCACAGAATTTCCCTAAGCCATCCTCTTTAGTATTTCACTTAAATTAACTTTTTTTCCTACATATTGTATTTTGAAATACTTTCAACCTCTACCACGCTAAACTGCCCGTTAACATTCCTGTAGGTGTTAGTAGATTGAACTTGCAGAAAAAAGGACGCCTCGCTAGGATGAGTATATACTGGGTTGCAGCCCTCAGAACTCACCTTAGGAGGCGTTATCATGAAGTCTAATCTAATTAATTCTCAAAATCAACGTGTATAACGAATCTCCACTACCACTCTGGTTATAGGCATCGACATTGCCAAGGAGAAGCACGCTGCACAAGCCATTAATTTTCGAGGTGTTGTCCTCTCCAAGCGCCCTATTCTATTTTCGAATGACCTTGCTGGCTTTGAGCATTTAGAACACAGTATTCGGAAATTACAGAAGATGCACGGCATGAATGACTTCGTTGTGGGAATGGAGAGCACCGGTCACTACTGGTTCAATATTGCCAACTGGTTGGTGGGTCAAGGCATTGATGTAGCTCTTGTCAATCCAATGACAACCAAACGCAATAAGGAAAACAGAGATAACTCACCTTCCAAGAACGACCCAAAAGATGCTCTGGTCATCGCCGATGCGGTGAGCCGTGGGTTCTACACGCCCTTCTCTCCAAAGGATGAAGCATTCCGCCGCCTACGGGTTATGGTTACAAACAGAGAGCACTGGGTTGTTAAATCAGGAAGGACTAAGAATAGAATCCACCGCTGGCTTGATATCCGGTTTCCAGAATACAGACAAGCATTTGATGATATTTTTAGCGATCGTTCGTTGGCCACTTTGCGCCGGTTCCCAGCCCCTTCTGACCTCTTGCAGCTAACTCCGGAGCAAATGGTACAGATCTGGGGTGAGTATATGGCCAGACCTGGCGGGGTGCGAGGTAAGAACAAGGCGTTGGAACTTCAATCACTCGCTAGACATAGCGTGGGAGACACTACTGCCCTTGAAGAAGACAAATGGGAGCTAAGGCACCTCATCGAAGAGTATGAAAGAATCTGCCGAATTATTGACGAAGCGGACGAGATGATTGAAAAGATACTGCCTGAAATTCCTTGTTCTGATCTCGTTCGATCTGTCGGTGCTTCCGTTCCTGCAACGGCTGCCATATTGGCATTTGGGGGGGACTTACGTAATCTGTCTCACGGAAATCAATTACTACGCAAGGCAGGATTGAACTTAGCAGAACGAAGTTCAGGCAAGTATAAGGGGCAAATCAAGCTCACCAAACGAGGCAACTCACTACTGCGCAAGCATCTCTACTTCACTGTGTTTCACCTGTTATCTTTCAATGGAGCGTTCCAAGCCATGCATGCGCACAATACCGTCGTAAAACGAATGACGAAAATGCAGTCCATGATGAAGCTCATTGGGAAACTGGCCCGGATGCTTGTAGCCATGGCAAGAGAAGGACAAACATTCTCCATGGATAAGGCCCAGCTACCGTTAGCAGCATAAAAGTAAATCGTAACCCTGACACGTAGATTGGCTCATTCGCAGGATCTCACAAAGAAAGCACGAGTACCGAGATTTTTCCGCTTTAGGGCATAGACCCGTTCCGTTAACGATGATCGGACTCCACACCTTGGAAAGATAGGACGAAGGAATGTGAGGGCAAAGACCCGTCGAGATTTGGGAGAGTGAATCCCCAAGGACCTTGTGGAGAGAAGCGTGCAGTATAACTTTTTTATGGAAGATGTTGTAAAAATGATCAGCACCTTCTGTTCCCGCATGCTCTCTAACGGAACTGCCTGCCACATACTACCCAAACACCTGAACCCCTATTTAACATGCATATTGAAATCCTGCGAATGAGCGAGCATTCGTGAGAAAATCCTTATTCTCTGAGGGAGTTGAACAAAATCAGCCGATTATGGCCGTTTATCCTTTGTATTAGTTTGAGCCTGTTTTTCGCATCGCTATGTTTCAATATTAACATGTAATGAAAGCCGAATTTTAGGATATGAAGATGTATTGTATAATGTTAAATAGACCACTAATCTGTATCGTTTAGCAACTAAGGGGAAGGTATCAACTTAGTGTCCTTTATTGGAAAACAATACAACTTCTTGTCTTTTAGAAAAGACAAGAAGTTGTATCCATAAAATAAAAAATCCGCTCAAATCACGGATTCAAATGGATATATGATCTTGTCCTCCTACATATGTGTCGGATGACAAGAATTTGTTCCGATAAATGACAAGAATCTGTTCCGGATTCCCCGCCCCTTGTTCCAATACAAAAGCCCTCGCGGATTCGCAAAGGGCTAATTTCATATCCTGAAAATATCTAAATTTTTAACGTATCTTTCAGTTAGACTTGAATGTGATGATTTATTTACGGCCAATAACATTGGATGATGTGATATTTCAGTTGGTTTGATTTTTCTTTTCTTATTTGAATTATATGGGCAAATTAGATTAATTGTTGACATTGAATTTTTTCTATCATGATCTACAATAAAACTCGTACTCATAGATTCTTTGAATAAGTTACTTGGATAAGGTAACTTCAATATCATCATAGGTATTTCTATATGCCTATTTTCAACTAATTCGTTATAATTGGGTACCTTTTTATTAGCCGCTCCTTCAACCGCCAATGTTTTCCAGTAGTTAAAATTATGCAAATAATTAACTGAGACAAATTTCATTATAATCCATTTAAATAAACCCATTTGCATCTTTTTTTGTTGATTATTATTTCCTATTAATAATTTAATCAACTTTACCAAATCAGGTTGAAAGAATCCGGACAGTAGCTCAAATCCGTGTAGTGTCTTTGAAGGATTTACCAATAGATCATCACTGAAAAAAGACTTATCACCTATAATTGAGTGTTTCCAAAATACATAGGAATAAGCAAATGGGCAGATTTCGGGATATTCCCCTCTTTCTTCTTTTCTTAATTCGCGTAACCTTTTAATACATGATTTATGCTTGTTTAATTCACCATTTAATAAGTGACTCTCTATCGATTTGAATACGTTAACACTCTGTCTATACATATATTTGTAGAAAGACATATTTTCTCTTCTATAAGAATTTAGAGTAAAATCGTGATCAATATAGTAATCGTGAAAACACTCCTGATTATCGATACTAAACTGTGATATTGTTAATGGCGTCTTCTGGTGACTTTTTTGTTTTTATAACTTTGAAAATTTTACGAGAAAAACCATTCATACAGAGGGAGGAATGTTTAGCGTAGCTGCCGCTCTTCTTCCCCTACGAAAGGGCAAGTTCTCGCGTCGTTCAACTGCACCGCATCCACCACATCGTCCGCCTCGCTGCCGAGTATGTCGATCAAGGTAATCTCGTTCCCCTCTTTGTCCGTTCCAATGGGATCATGCAGTGAAACATCTTTCCGTGTTTTCTTCAATGATCGCAGATGCATCAGGATCTCATTCTCTATACATCGTGCAGCAAATGTCGCGAGCTTCGTGCCCTTATTTGGTGAGAAAGATTCGATAGCCTTGATCAATCCAATCGTCCCAATGGTGATCAAATCTTCTCCGGTGTTGTCGAATTTACACAAAGCAACGTAACTTAGTTCATGACATGTAAGAGTGATTGCCCCGCCCCGATAATAATGGAGTGAAAATCACTAAGGGTGTTGTTCAACTCAACCTATTCCTATTACTTCAAAATAGCTCCTGCCGTCAATGCATTTTCAATCCTTTCATTACCTATCATATATACGATGATCATAGGTAAACTCGAGAGCATCATCGTTGCACCAATAAGTCCCCAGTCTGAAACACCGACGCTAACGAAAAAGCTTAGCAAGCCGACAGTCAACGGCCGGAATTGATCCTTAGAGGCAATAATAAAAGCAAGCGGGAACTCATTCCAGATGCGCATGAACAACAGAACGCATTGTGTCATTAGCGCAGGCGTGATAATAGGAAATATGATTCTGAAGAATGTCTGATACACATTCGTCCCATCTATACAAGCAGCTTCCTCCAATTCCTTAGGAAGTGAACGGAGAAATGCAAATAACATCAGCACACAGGAAGCGATTGCGAATCCGGAATACGGCAATATGAGGCCCCAATAACTATCCTTAAGATGTAACAATTTAATTAATTGAAATAATGGAATTAATACAACTTCAATAGGCACAATCAACCCCAAGGACACATAGAGTAGTGCCGCCGAATTGAATCTCCATTGCATTCGGCTCAGACAATACGCAAGCATACTCCCCGTTGTCAGCGTTATTGCAATGGTCCCTATGGTATAAATCAAGCTATTCTCGAAATAAACAAAGAAATGATACTTCGACAACGCTTCACCATAGTTCATCCATTCCCATGACTGGGGGAAGCCGAAAGGATTATTATAAGCTTCACTTTTGGACTTGAGTGACATCGTAATCATCCAGTATAAGGGAAACAGAAACGTACAACATATCGCTAGCCAAAATACACGGCTTAAGTATTTCATGATGGTCTCCTCCTTAGAACTCCAGTTTTTCTCTGGCGACGAACCGTTGAATCAGAAAGGAGATGAAAAGGCACTCTAGAATAAATACAACCGCAATAGCCGTTCCTTTACCAAATTCAGACGTTTCGAATGCCACATAATACATTTGGTAAATAACCGTCCTGGACAAATCTCCCGGACCACCGGCTGTCATGACGCGGACTTGCGAATAGAATGCCATGGAACCTAACGTAGACAAGATTAATACGTATTTAGTTACATCTTGAAGCAGTGGAATCGTAATTCGTAAGCAGACTTGGGCAAAGCTAGCACCATCAATTAAAGCAGCTTCGTAATAATTTTTGGGGATCGTCTTGATTCCCGTATAGAATAGCATGGCGTTCAGCCCAATATATTGCCATAGAAATGTCAATCCGATGCTTGGCATCACAGTGTTCTTTTCAGTAAGCCAGGAATGAGTCCAAGCTTCAAGACCTATGGATCTCAGAATACTGTTAAATAACCCCCAGGTTGGTTCATAGAAGGATATCCACATTTCTGCGACGACCGTAACTGACAAAATTGCGGGAAGCATGGCAGACGTTTTAAAAAAACGACGCAACTTTGGAGTTTGAACATCCATAAAAAGAGCAAACATTAAGGAAAGCGGTAAACCCAGAAAGACGGAAATTCCTACAATTAAATACGTGTTTTTATGAGCAGTCCAGAAAGAAGTAGAAGCTAGGATTTCCTTATAATTATCCAAACCAACAAACCCTAAAGTTCGAAAACCATCATGATTATTCAAACTCATCCAAATTTCAGGCAAGAGTGGATAAACACAGAAAACGCTAAACAGAATCAACGCAGGTGCGGAAAATACAAATATGGACACTTTGGTGCTGTAGTACTTGTTCATGGCTCTCTCCACCGTCTGATTTGATTATAGAATACCCCCGGAACTTAAAGTTCCAAGGGGAATTCAGTTTATTAAATGAACTTATATAATTTACTTTTTAAACCACGTATTTTCACTCC
The DNA here is from genome assembly GCF_030817215.1 of Paenibacillus sp. V4I3. Taxonomy (GTDB): domain Bacteria; phylum Bacillota; class Bacilli; order Paenibacillales; family NBRC-103111; genus Paenibacillus_E. The sequence goes on along the minus strand of NZ_JAUSZA010000001.1, from coordinate 4,970,692 downwards.
AGATCTTGCCCATCTCCGTACTAAACTTATCGGCTGGATATTGTCCCGTCAGCAATTTCGCCCCTTGCGTCGCAAGCTCTGCCGATGTTTTTGCATCCAACGAGTTAAGTGCGAGTGAAGCAATTTTGGTAGGGATAGGATTGTACCAGTTAATGAATTTCTTCATTAACGGCTTAGGTTCCGCCACTGTATTGCCTGTCTTCAAGGCAATTGGGGCACCCGTAGATTCGAAATATTGAGCGTCTGCCATAGCCAGGAATTCAGCCAACTTTACTGCATCTTCAGGATACTTGGTTTTTGCGCTAACTGCATATCCGTTCAGTGGAGATCCCCAGAACTGAACTTGCTTAGTTGGGTCGTATTTGTCGCTAGCACTTGGGAACGGGAAGAAATCGACTGTATCATCTTTCGCCAAATTCGGAAGCTCCCAAGTAAACATCATGTACATAGCTGCCTTCTTAGATGTAAACATTTCGTTGGCTGGACCGTAATCTAGATTAGCAATACCTTCCGGAAAGACACCTTCCTTAACCATCTTCTCAATGCGAGACACCCCTGCCTTGACCGCCGGATTACTGAAGTCTGTCTTATTGCTCACAAGGTCTGCCATCGCTTGCGGATCGCCGATTTGGATCATCTGCTGAAGCAGGAAAAGCTTCGGTCCCCATCCATCTTTGCCAGGGGTAACAGCAGGTACCATGCCTTTGCTTTTTAGTTTTTTCGATACTTCGATCAATTCGTCGAATGTCTTCGGTACTTGCACGCCCGCTTGCTCGAACATGTCCTTATGGTAGAAAATGACCGGCGTGAAATAGGTATCCGCTCCGGAAGACAAGCTGTAAATCTTTCCGTCAACATGTTTCAATGCATCAGGAACAGCGTATTTGTTCAAAAACCCGTCCTTGGTGATCGGTGAGGTTAAATCCATAATACTGCCGGTATTGTTCAATGGAGTAAAGTAACCTGCGTCGTTCCAGAATACATCAGGCATATCACCTGCAGCGTTAAACGTTTTCAGTTTATTCGCCATATCTTCGCCGCCGCCGCCCGGCTCAAATTCAATTTCTACGTTCGGAAACGCCTTGGCAACGTTCGGTTTAATATGCTTTTCCATGATATTATTCCGATTCTCGTCCGTTGTAATAGTTACAACTCTTAGCTTTACCTTCTTATCACTCCCAGCCTTGTTTGCTGTCGTTGCCGCCGGGGTTGGTGAATTTCCGGGGGTTGCGGAAGGTTGGGCTTCATTCTTCGTACTACAACCTGCTGAAACGAGAAGCATACCTGCCATCAGAGAAGTGCCGAGTACCTTTACTGTTCTAACCATTTGTTGACCTCCTAAGTTTGATCAAAGTATATTGTATCTATTTGGTTGATCCCTCAATGGAAGCGGTATCATCCTTAATTTCATTCTACGGATTCCATATAAATAATTACAGAGACTATTCTCGGACAGAAAGGAAAATTGTTTGCAATTGCAAAAAAAGACGCAATGAGACATTATCGATAAATGCCTCATTGTGCCGTATTCTTAAAACTACTCTATTGGATATTGTTAACGTACTTACTGGGGGTAATTCCAATATACTTCTTAAAGCATTTACCGAAATAATTGGCATCTGCGTACCCGACCTGACTTGCGACGTATTGTACGATCTTCTCTCCTTGATCGAAAAGTCCCTTTGCTTTCGTGATGCGTATTTCGGTCAAATAGTCGTTAATTGTAATTGAGGTTTCTTTTTTAAACACATAACAGAGATGATTGTAGTTCATATGGACACTCTTTGCGAGATCTACGATACGTAGTTCTTCATTTCCATAATGACTTTGAATATACGATTTTACCTCGTCCACGACTTTGACCGCTCTATTTTGCTTCCTGCCATGTACATGTACAATCACTTTGAGAATCAGGTTACGAACCCATCTCTCCAGTTCGCCAAAAGAGTTCATCTGTTGAATGAACTGAAAAATATCAGTTTGAGCCGTATCCTGAAATACATGTTCGAAGCTTTGAGACATCTCATCCAAAAACTCCAAACAAGTGGATACGATTTCAAGTGCGGCAACAAACAGCATTTCAGTGGAAGCGTTCTTGGTACGAGCATCCTGGAAAAAAGTCGTGAGCCACTCTTCTGCCTCAGAGAGATTACCAATTCGCATACTCATCAACAGTCCGATTCTCCTTTCTACGGAGAATAGACTGACCTTCATACCCGATTCGGCAATCATGGAATGAAGTATAACTTGATTGCCGCCTAAAACAAACCGATGTTTCAAAGCAAATAACGCTTCTTGGTAGGACACGGATATCGATTCAAAGGCAGGGTATCCATTGCCAACGCCGATCGTTACCGTACATCCCAAAGTCGCCTGAACCGATTTCCTAATCGCTTCACTAATCGCTTCCATTCTGTAGTAAGAAGCGTTAGGAACGCCAATTATCATAACATACCGATCGTTAGTGTCGTGGCAACTAGCAAACGGTGTGTTTTGAATAAATTCTTGGGCAATATCTTGAACAGCCAGCTTGCGAATATGCATGTCTTCTTTGGTAACAAGATCATCTTGTGAATCAATATCGGCTACGACCACCATATGAAATGGAGCATCCAAATTGATGCCCAAATACTGCAACCGTTCTATAGAAGACAAGGGGTCTATAACTCTACTACCCTGCAGCCATTCATTCAATAATCGCTCCTTCAACATCGGCATATGCTCTTTTGCCTGCTTCTTTAAGTGTTCATAATCCAGCTTTACGGAGTGCTCCTTGTAAATCAGATTCTTAATCTCAAGTAGGGAGCTTCTAAGTTCATCTTCGTCAATCGGCTTGAGCACGTAATTAAAAACCCCAAGCTGCACGGCCATTTTGGCATATACAAACTCGCTTTGACCTGTTAACATGATAAATTTAGTTTCCTGCTCAGATTGTTTGGCTTTCTGAATAAATTCCATGCCGTCCATAATGGGCATATTAATATCTACTAAGACGATATCCGGACCAATCTCAGACATCAATGATAGAGCTTCCTCTCCATTCTTCGCTTCGCCGGCGATCTGGAAACCCAACTCTTCCCAAGGCAATGAAATTTTCAAAGCTTGTCTAAAGTAATATTCATCATCGACAATGACCACTTTTAACATCTCATACCTCCCGCAATGGTTTGAACGGTAAACGGATGGTAACTCTGGTATATAAGCCTACTTCGCTTTCTACCTCTAATCCGTATCTGTCCCCATACAGCATTCTAATCCGATTATGGACACTTCTGACTCCGAAGCCAGTTCTTTCACTGGAGTCCGAAACTTCCCTCAACAATCCCTTTATTTGCGATTCTTCTATTCCCACGCCGTTATCGTAAATTACAATATGAACCTCTTCACCCAAGCGACGTCCAGTAATTCTCAATAAGCCTTTTTCCATTTTCCTCTTAAGTCCATGATAGATAGCATTTTCCACGATCGGCTGCAACGTTAACTTCGAAATTGAACACGACATAATTTCCTCGTCAATATCCATTGTATATTCCATATACTCCACATAGCGCAATTGCTGAATTTCCAAATAGCTCTCGGATAGTTGCATTTCTTCTCTAAGCGTAATAATATCGTTACCTTTGCTTAACGAAATTTTATAGAAATTGGCCATATATTTCGCTGCTGTAATGGCTTCTGTTTTCATATTCAGCTTGATAAGCGATATGATCGTTTCAAGTGTATTATACAAAAAATGGGGTTGCACCTGCGTTTGCAGCAATTTGAATTCAATCTCGGCCTTCGTCTTCTGTTCCTCAACATTTTCGGCCAATAGTTCTTCGATACGGTCCATCAAATTATTAAAAACATCGTTTAAATAACCGATTTCATCCGATGATTGGTACGAGCTTCTGACCGTCAAATGGCCAGTCCGAATATCTCTCATCGTTCTGGAAAGTTGGAAGATCGGCCTCGTGATCGATCGGGACAACAGATAGGAGACAATAAATGCGAGCAATAGACATAATGAGCCGATCCAAATAATTAATTTGTTAATTTCTTTGCGCTCCACCGTAATTTCATCAATTGGAATAACACTTACAATCGACCATTCTAATGGTTCCAAACGGTGAGTAGATACCAGCACCTTCTCGCTCCCGTTTCCTTGAAAGAAGCCTGTTTCTACTTGTGTCGAGTTAGGAATTGATATCGAGGTTGCCTCTTTGAAATCCCGGTACAAATTAGCTTTATTCTGGGAGGAGATGATTTTCCCATATTGATCGAGTATATAGAAACTTCCTCCCTTGTAGTTCATTTTCCTTTCATAAATAGAGGCGATAACCGTTTCTTTTACGTATAAAACAACCAATCCAACAGTTTTTCCAGTATCTTTATGGATCACCGTTTTGGAAACAGCAAATACGTTGTCATCCCCTTCATAGCGGAATTTGAACTTCATTAACCCTGTCAAGACAGGCTGAAAGGAATGATCGGTGGCTTCTGGGCCGGATCCGAATATACGGGAAGCAAACTCATTATCCGCAAAGCCTACATCGACCCATTGATGATTCGAGGTGAGAACACTTACCGCTTTGATATTGGTATTGGGCTCAACAATGTTGCTAATGACTTCAGAGAGCGTCTTTTTCATTGATAAATTATCTAACCCCCCCACATAATGAGAGGTCGATAAGTTATTATTTTCTAAGAAATCGTTATAGAGTTCATTTTGCAACCTGTAATCAGTTGCCAATATTTTTGAATAATCTTCGACTGTAGTGATTAATGTCTGCAGGTTATTGTCAATGAGAACGAGTTCCCTTGACGAATTTTTGACTGCTTTCTCGATAATTGCTTTTTGAGAGACGATGTTGGCAAAAAGCGCAATAATTGAAATCGAAAGGATAATAATCAAAATATTTGTGCTGAAGATTTTGTTTTTAATCGAGATCCCATTGAAATATTGCTTATACCCTTTCATGTTGATGCCACCTTTCAACCGAAGCAGACAAACTTTAATGTAAGCGTTTACTGTCAAACTAACTCATCCCATTCCCATCATTATATAAGGAAGAAATTAACAATACAATATTCATTCTTGCGCAAATTTTTGCATTAAAAGCCCAATAAGCACATGTCATCTTTAAAGAGACATACAGCTTATTGGGCATTAAACTAGCGAAACCTATCAATAGTCAATTACTGAATCTGCCACTGCTGGTTACTGCTGCTGCTGTCGCCCCACTGTCCCAGGATAGAACCGTTACTAGTTCGTCCGGTTGTGGTGCAAAACTCTGATTCATGATAACATCATTTGAATGAAGTCATGAGATGGAGCTACTTAATTTGGAAACGAAAATGGATTTATTTAAATGGAAGCAATATGAATCGGCGATTATTTTACAAACGGTGAGATGGTATTTGAAATATAGTTTAAGTTATCGAGATATAGTTGAAATGATGAGCGAACGAGGATTAAAGATTTCTCATACAACGATCATGAGATGGGTCCATGAATTTGGACCCGAAATCGACAAACGAATCCGTCCCTTTTTGAAACCTACAAACGATTCTTGGAGGACTGACGAAACCTACATCAAAGTCAAAGGTCAGTGGAAGTATCTATACCGGGCAGTTGATTCTATGGGGAAAACCATTAATTTCATGTTATCTGAAAATCGGGATATGCAGGCAGCTAAGCGCTTCTTTACAAAGGCTTTGTCCTCTCCACATACTCAAATCCCACGTGTAATCACCTTGGATAAAAATCCAGCATACCCACCAGCAATACAAGAATTAATAAATGAGAAATCCCTACCAAAAGAAACCTTAATTAGACAGATAAAGTATCTAAACAACATTATGGAGCAAGATCATCGGTTCATAAAGAAAATCACAAAACCAATGCTTGGGTTCAAATCGCTTCTTACAGCGGATCAGACGTTAAAGGGAATTGAGGCCTTGCATATGATAAGGAAAGGGCAGGCCGATGATAATTCGACTGTCCTCTCTGCGGTTGAATGGCTAAATAAGATATTTGGTTTAGTGGCATAGACAAAGTATAGTTTGTCGGGTAACTGTGAACTTTTTTAATCCTTGCACCAGAACCATCAATCGTCATTCCCGATTCAACCAATAATTCGGTTGCCTTATGGATTCGTATTTGTTGTGAACATCAAGACCAGCGCAACGTTGCCACATCCGTTTTTATTTCGGGGTCGAACCACCGCAAAAAGCCACGACGTCGCTCGGTTCACTACTTCAGTATTGGAGGATTTAATAGAATTTAAAAAAGCTATGATAAATTTCATCATAGCTTGTGACCCGACGAGGGTCATGAATGTTTTTATTGCAAAATCCCAGTTGGGTATTCGCCCGTAGCTGGTTTACCAGCCTTATCCAATCGCATCACCTCCTTCTTACCCCCCTCTCGCGCTTTTGGAAATTTTCTCTATTTCGTCTACATAAGAGGGGGGAGAACAGCAAAACTCTCTTACATTACGCAGCTTGATTCGTCAGTTCACGGAAGACGGCCAATACTCTCTTAGTGTTTGGGTAACAAATACCAGGCATCCCTGAGCAAGTAGCCTACGGCTTGCGCAGAGATATGCTTGCCACTTTGCGCCTGAACTTCGCTCACGAAATCGGCCAGACTGTTTGCAGTGAGCTTGCTCTGCAAGCTGTTCGCAATGCCTGCGTTATCGATCCATCCGGCATTCTTAAAGCGTGAGACCATAGCTTGCAAGGATTGGATACTGGCAGTCGTCTGGAACGCGATCGTCCGGCTACTCGTATTCCCTGCCAGATCGCTTGCCGTCACGATCAGCATGTGCGAACCGAAAGGCAGCGTATAGAGTGGAATCGTCGCTCCTTGCTGTACGCCATTTGTATCCAGCGTGACCGTTGTCTTGCTGCTGTCCACTCCGGACAAGTTATCGCTGAGCGTCAGGATTGGCGTGATATCCATGGAATCGCTGTACGAGCCGTATACTAGGCCGGATACCGTAATCGTCGGAGCGGCCTGATCCAGGTTGAAGCTGATCGTTCTCGCTGCTTCCACATTGCCGGCATTGTCCGTCGAACGGTAGCTCACGGTATATTTGTTGTCTTGGCTAAGCGTTACCGGAGCCGTATAGGTTAACCATGTGCTGCCGCCGTCCAGGCTGTACTCCGTCTTGGCCGCACCTGAGAGATTATCGGCTGCGCTAAAGCTTACCGTTACAGCGTGTGCATACCAGCCATTGCTGCCGTCAGGAGCTTCAGGATTGACAGATAAGGCTGTAACAGGCGCCGTCATGTCAATGTTCGCTGCAGCCGTATGCGGCTGTTCCACATTGCCAGCGTTATCCACGCTCCAATAGACGAGGGAATGAGTGCCTTCGCCGACAATGTACACTGTCGTTCCTGCCTGTTGAACTCCGCCATCTATCGTGTAATACGTCTCTCCGACGCCAGACCCGCTGTCAGTTGCCGTCAGATTGACCACTGCATCATGATTAACCCAATGGATCGGTGCATCATCGGCCGTTGTCGGCGGGGTCATATCAGCTTCTTGACCGCTGATTGAGATCAGCGCGCTGCCGCTCAAACTGGACCCGCTGGCTTTCGCCGTTACTTTCACGACGCCGTTCTTTTTGGCCGACAGCAATCCCGTCTCGCTGATGATCGCCGCATTTGTCTCCGAACCGTCTTCTGCGGTTACCGACCATACGACGGGCACTCCCGCCAACATTTGCAGCGTGCCGTTTTTCGTCGTGATGGAGGTCGCTCCGGCCGCGCCGGAGACCGCCGGCGGCTTGCCCACAAGTGTAACCACACCCCATTGTGAACCGTTAGCATAGGACTGTCCGGTCACGTCGTGCCACATGATAATGTCCTTACGGCCACCAGTTGCTTTCGCGTCATTGATCTGCAAATCAAATCCAATTACATGATCAACCGCAGGAACAGCAGCTTTAAAGGGGATCTTAGTTTCAATGTAATAACCGCCATCCACGACTTTGGCAAAAGACTCAAAACCCGCACTGACACTGCCTGGATTAAAGCTTTTCACATTAAGATAGTTAATACGGTATTGTCCCATACCTGTGCCGTAGGAGGTTTGTTTACTGTTGGTCTCATCCACAAAGATCTCGACCGAGTCCTGCTCCCACGCGTTGCTGCTGCTGCTGTTCAGCTCAGGGGATTTTACACGCACCAGAACATACAGGTAAGTATCGTCCCATAGCACTTTAGCGGAGCCGTCCGTCGGACCGTTCACCATTGTCAGATGCTTAAGGATCGGCAGCGTGGCGGTCTTATTCCAGAGTGGGTCGAGCTCGGAGCCGCCGAGAACAGGCGTACCGTATACGGCGGTCCCAACTCCGCTGGGTAACAGTTGAAGCGCTTTGATCGCGTTACGCAGCGCGTAATATGAATTGTCCACTGCTGCCTGCCCGATCTCACCATTTGAGGCGGCAGTTTTGGCCTCACTTAATGCGCTTGCAAAAGCGTTCCATGAATTGCTTGTATAAATCATAACTTCCTTGTTATTGGCGGCCTCAATCAAGGCGGTCAGCAGGGTTTTGTCGATCGCTGAGACAATTGGGTTCGCGGGTCCACCACGGCCGGCTTTGACATTGTTAAAATATGTTTCTACTTTCGTAATTTCGTCAGCTGTCAGCACCCTGTCGTAGATGAGAATCTGCAAGACTCCGCCCAGGAAGCGGTAGGGGGTTGTAGCCGCCATCGTGTAACCTACGCCCAGATCCGAGCTGTTCCCTAAAAGCGCCTTAGCGTTGGTTCCAGTGCCGATGACGTTGTTATTAACAAAAACGGCTCTATTGGTTCCGTTTAGCTGCGCCCGAACGCTGGCCAGACCGTCAGTGGCTGTTGTTGTAATTTGTTGCCCGCCGCCCGATACGCCGCCATCCGCGTTACCAAAGCGGATGTTAACTCTGTTTGTTCCTACACCCAGATTAATACCGCTCCAACCGCTGTTGGCGGCCCAAGTTTGGTAAGCCTCGTTCAATCCGAAATAAACAAGGCCATTTTGGTCGCTGGAGTTGTTGGCTGTGGTTGTTGGTCTAACCAGCGCGTATATCGTCATCTGCGTACTGCCGTTATAATTTTTAAAGCCTGCAGCTTTTAGCGGCCTTGACATCGCGGCGAATTCTACATAGTCGTATCCATCGTTCTTTAGCGTGGGGTTGCCGTTTGGTGTTCCAAGATTATCGCCGCCGCTACCGGGGACGTTCGCCGGGACAAGCTTCGCCGGGACGCTTCCCATATTTGTCCATCCAGTCACGTTGCCGCTGCTATCTTTTTCCACGCCCTCATCGGCCTTGAGCCATAAGTCAAGACCACTTCTAGGAATATCGGCAGGCGTCATATCGCGCACCACAACACGAGCGTGCGACTGGCTGAGTACATCGCCTTCATTCGACCGTACATAAATAATGTATGGACCGGGCAACTTGGGCGCGGTCATCTCTATCATGTTGCCGGAGGCCATTGTTTCTTTGTCGCTTTCAATAAAATTTCCGTCGCTCGACGAGGAAATCCATATCTGTTTTGTGGCGTCGTCCAAATCGTACCCAAACCTGACTTTCCCGCCGGGGGCTACTGACACGTCAGCCGGGAGCAGCCTATTTGCCACCGATACTGTGGTGGTAAAGTTGAGGGTTATTGAAGGCGTCGAAGTGCTGCCTACCAAGGTCCAGCTTCCTGCGGTGCGGATTTCGTACCCATTCGCCACGGGCTTGCCGTTAAGCGTAAAGGTGTATTCATTACTCAAAGTCAGTTTAAGTGGCCGTACCGCTGAAACTTCGTAGCTTTTCCCATTTTCCACATTGGTTGCTGACTCGCTCGCGTCGACGTATAGCGTATACTTGGAAGTGGCCGTGTTTCTGCCGTCTCCATATACGATATATAGTTTGTATTGTCCTGCGGCAGGTGGAGTGTTGACTGTCTTTGCGTTGCCGGCAGCTTTTGTCATAGTAATGCCTTCTTTAAAGACAGTTGTGTTCGCGGGCGCGAGCCAAACAGTGTCTTCAGCTTTTAGCAGACCCCTGCGGCTCACATTTTTACCGCCTACACCCACGATGACGTTGGAAGCCAGCTCAAACTCGGTATCGGCAATGAGGCTTCTTGGGATCATATGAGTGTATTCGTTGGTAAGACCCGAATTCAAAACGATTTCGTTGCCCTTAACCGGCCAAATGCGGGCTTCGCTTTTGTAATTGTTGTAAGTAATCCTAGGGCCGCCATTCTGATCGTTATTCCCGTCCACGTAACCTTCGACGGCAATCATATCGCTTTTGCGCTTCCAGTTGTTAAACTCAAAAAGACGGCTCTGTCCGACGGCATGGGAGAGCTTTGACTGCACGACGTTGCCTATCATCTTGATGAACGTGCTGCCTTCGTCGGGATGGAACCCGTTCGTCCAGTTGTTGGAGGTCGTGGGTTTGCCAGTTGGATTCGGGTCAAGGAAGTTGTAGTTCATCTCAGTGAAATTCGTCCAGTTGTCAGAATGCCAGTTACTATTCTTGTCGGTGACGGGGTTGTTTGTCAAATTGTTGATGGTGTCCCATGTCCCTCCGCCCGGCAATTTACCCGGATCGCCCTGCCGTCCCAGTGAGTAAATGGCTCCGGAGTCGTTAACTACCGTGCAAATTTCCTCTACCCGGTTATAGTTTATTTTGTTATTCCTGGAGGTCGTAGTGATCACTGGAGACCTCGCGAGACTCGTTTCATGCGTACCTTGGTAAGGGCCGCCGTTCTTGTTGGTACCTTGGGCGGTAAAGCCGAACCCATCGTATTCGTCCCAGCCCCAGCCGATGCTCATGGCGCCGTAAGTGGAGTCATAAATGTAGTTGTGCAGTACCTGCATGTTAGTTGTGTAGAAAGAGGTTAGTGAGTTGGCGCCCGGGAATCCGTAGCAGTTCCTGTACAAAAAGTTATTTGTAATATAAATATTCTCCGGCACGGCTTCCGTACCCGCCTTAAATTTTTCCTTATCAACGCCGGCCCAGTCCTTTATTGACGTGCTAGATTCATGCTTAATCGGCTCATCGTTTTCATAGATATGCTGCGGATGTCCGATTACAACGCCGGAAGCGAGCGTATTTGCGATATAGTTGCCCGTGACTTCGATATCCTTGACATCGTTTTCCACATGGATGCCATTAAATCCGGTAAGCCCGATCTCGCCGTTCAGAACTTTGATGTTCCTCGCCGCGTTGATCATTACCGCTGCCGGCGGTATGTCATACCCTCGGTAGAAAGTCTCATGCCAGTTTATGCTGCTGGGGAAGTAAACTGTGTTCACGATAGAGCCCTGAACGGACGCGTAGCCGCGGGAAGTGGTCGTTACCGGACCGGATCCGTCGCTAAGTGTATATGTGCCCGTCAGTTCATACAGTTTGTAGTCGGTATGGGCAAACTTCAGCCCATTGAAGGTTATGTTTTTGACACGTCCATTATCCGAGCCCTCAACAGGGTTCAACCGATCTCCAACAGGGATCCCTCTTATGTCGAGGACCTTCTCAAGCCTTGGAATGACCACGTCGGCGGTATTGATATCCTCGCCTACAAGCGGGATGTAATAAAGCGTGCTTTCCGCCTGGTCGAAATAGAAATCTCCGCGTTTGTTGAAGAACTCGAAAGCGTTGCGGATTACTTGATTGTTATCTGGATTGTATTGCGTGTTATTACCCAAAGACTGTGAAATCGCCCCATACGGCATCTGGAACCGGAGCATGACACCGCCGGGCTTGCTGCTGGCTGCCGGCGCCTGTTCGATCGACGCGAAGGTGACAAAAGGCCTCGCCCATCTGGCGGTGGAGCCGCCCACGCTTTCGGCTTCGATGTTTTGGGGGTTTTTCGTTGCCGTCGTCAGACCTACGCTGGCATCGAATACGATAGCCGCCCGGATGTTGCTGCCGTTCTGCCACGCCCAAGGGTTATTGGCAGCGGTAAAGCTGGCTGTGGGGGTGCCGGTGACGGTTCTGTTGGCCGAACCTATTTGCGAGCTCAGCGTCATATTGGCGATCTTATCGTTTACATAGATCGCGCGTAACTTATCGCTCCGGTTAAGGGTCGTTTTATACGCCTTTAAACCGCCAGTCTGGGTAAGGCCAACAGCTTCTGTCCATACGCCTTTTTTCAACATTTCACCGGCGCTGATTACCGGCTTCGCACCCGGCGCCGCCTCATAGAGAATCGTGCTACTTGCACTTCCGGAATCATCCTTGTTAAAAACTAGGGTTTCATCAAGCGAATAATATCCATCCGCAATTTGAACGACGATATCACCGCCGGTCTTAGGCAGAGTCCTTACTACTGTTTTTGCCTTGGCAAGCGTTTTGTACGGCTTTGCTTGTGTTCCGTCACCTGTGTTATCATTGCCATTTGTAGCAACATAGATAGTTGCACTTGGCGCACTGGCAGCCGCGACTACCGACCCTGAAAATGGTATCATGGAAAATACCATTACCAAAGTCATAATCCAAATGAATGCTCTTTTTCTCACTTTCATAAAACCTCCTTGGATTTGAAATTTATAAACTGTTCTGGATAGCACGCCAGTAGGAGTTTTGTTCGAATCACCCCCTTCCATTACGAACTTAACAGTGTTTTGTAAGCGATATCATTTCTGAGTTCATTGTAGTTTTTCACGACTATTTCGTACAGAGACAATAATACGGCCAGAAGGAATTTTGTAGGAACATTGATTGGACATAGTATTAGAATTCCAAGGTAAGACAAGGAAAAGCCCAAGTACAATTTGGTAAATTACTTGAGCGTAATACCAATAGAAGTTTAAATCTCTCTTTTCTGCCCGTTCAATCCTTTACTGGTTCTTACATTACGACCATACTGAAATCATTGTTGCCATTTAGCTGCGATTACTGAACCCATATATTATCAAGGTTTATCCATCCAGTATCGCCTGTGTCATACTTGTAGGCTTACATTCATGCATTTCGTTATGTTCGTTTTCATTTATATCCATCTATCCCCCTTTTTTTCCAAAAAACGCATCTTACAAGTCTTTTAGCGTGATTTCTATGTAGTTTCCTGTGTAGTGAATTTGCGTTTTCTTCTCTGCCTCTTTGAGAGATCCATCACCATCATTAACACCAAAAAATGTTATGTTAAATGACTGATTTGTGCTCATCCCGGGATAAGTGCCTTCCCGCTCTTTGATAATGAAAGTTCGGTTCTCCTCATCCCACACCATAGGAATTAAAGCATAAACACCCTTTTCATAGTTATAATTGTCTCCTTCGTCTTCATAGTAATCGAATGAAACGTGTTGCCCCGTGTAGACACGAATGTGTCTATTATCATCAGTACGTTCTTCAGCAAACTGAATACTCCCGCCCATAGGCACGATCGATCCAGCCTTCACATAAAGCGGTATACGGTCAAGTGGAGCCTCAGCTTCTATCATTCGCCCACCTTCAAAGATGCGACTGGTCCAGAAATCGTACCACGCCGTTCCTGTTGGCAAATAAACATCTCTGGTTTTCTTCACACCTTCTAGCACTTCAGAATTACTATTGTAGTACATGGGCTCAGTGACTGGATTTACTAAAAAAGCAGGACCAAACATAAACTGATCTCCAATGTTATACGTGTTCGGATCGTGCCTGAAGTCAAATGACAACGCTCGCATTAAGGTATAATCATGTTGATGAACGTGGGCAGATAAGGAATAAATGTATGGCATTAATTCGTATCGAAGGCGGAGGAATTTTACAATGGCATCGTATACAGGCTCACCTGGCTCACCAAATCTCCATACCTCCCTTGGGGTATCCGTTCCATGGGAACGGAACATAGGAAGAAACGAACCGTACTGGAACCAGCGGGCATACAATTCTCGGTACCCCATATCCTGGGCGCCTGCGTCGTAATCCCCATTCCAAAACCACAGGTCAGGTTTATTCTGGACAAAGAAAGCTCCGATATCCACGGTCCAATATGGCGATCCTGTTGCGCAAAAATTCAATCCAGCGGGGATTTGCTTCCGCAGCGTCTCCCAATTTGCCGCAATGTCTCCCGACCATGTTACCGTTCCATAACGATGCTGACCTGCATAAGCTGAACGTGTCAGATTTACGACCCGTTTGCTCTCAGTGGTTCGGCGTTGTCCTTCATAAATGCCTTTAGAATGTAGCAAGGAATAAGCATTAATGAACTCCGGATCAAGATAAAGCTTCGCTTCTTCTGTGTTAATCTGCATCCGTTGTTCTGGCTCAGGCTTGATAGATCCATGCCAATCTGCTTCGAAAGGCTCTGTGCAATCACACCACCAAGCATCAATGCCATGTGCAAAAAGACCCTCATTTGCCTGCTTCCAGTACAATTGTCTACCTTTTTCCTGAAAAGCGTCATACGTTGCCTGATTTCCAAGCAAACATCCATTTTCATTCATTTCCTTATTGTTATCGCTCTGTGGATTCATAATGGGCCAGATCGAAACCATCAATCGCGTATTCATCCCGTGAAGCTCTTCCACCATGGCTTTCGGATCAGGGAAACGCTCAGGATCGAGCGTTTTCTGACCCCAGAGTTCCCCAGTCCAGGACTTCCAATCCAGCACAATGCAATCAAGCGGCAGTCCCCGTTCACGATACTCGCGAACAACGGCTATCAATTCTTCTTGCGACGTATAACGTTCTTTGGACTGGACATAACCGAACGACCACTTGGGCAGCATCGGCGCTTTTCCAGTTAATTGACGGATCCCATACACGATACTGTCCATCTCCGGACCATGAATGAAATAATAATCCATTTCATCGTCCACTTCAGTCCATAAATAGGAACCAAAAGCATCATCACGAAACGTCATCATGGAATAGCTGTCCACTACAATGCCGTATCCACGCGTAGAAACAAGAACGGGAACAACCGCCTTCATATTTTGTTGATATAAGTATTGATGCGTTCCCCGCAAATTCATTACGCCTTCTTCGTGCGAACCCAAGCCGTATAAAGCCTCATCTTCCATCCATTCAAACTCAAGCTTTGTATGAAATGCTTTTCGATCTCTCACTTTGGTCACGTTGTCGGCTCGGACACGCAGGCCATCGGCTCCCTGTCCAGCTTCAAAATTGGCGGATTCATCAAACACGGATTTCGTAACATCCATGGGGACAAGCGTTTTGCCTCTACGATCTGGCTCTTTGGTTAATACAGCACCTGACGCATCCAGATATGTAAAAGCCCCCGTCTTCTTTAAGATACGGATTGTCAGATCAGCCGTTGAAACTAATAAATGGCTATCCCGATCTTCTACGGTGAAGGCAATCTTCGGATCAGGCAAGCCTGTAATCATTAGACTTTCTTGGGTACTAAATTCAGCATCCAATGTATATCGAATCCTAATGATCTTGTTGGAATAAGGCACGAGCATGATTCTTCCGCTTGTCGTTTCTAAAAGCAGACGATCTGTCTGCACAATATGTCGAATGATTTGCATCATGATTCTCCTTGTCAAAGAAATATGTATCCACTAACCTTTTACCGAGCCAGATGTCATACCTGAAATAATGTATCGCTGACCTAATAAATACAAAATAACAGCAGGCAGACAGGTCATTACAATATCAGCACTAACTAGATTCCAGTCCATTTGATATTGGCCGAAGAAATTATAGACGGATAACGTCATGGGCCACTGTTTGGCATTGTTTAAGAAGTAAAGCGGAAGTAAGAATTCATTCCATGAATTAATGAAAGCCAGAATAAATGTTGTCACTACAGCAGGCATTAATAATGGAAATATGATGGAGAAGAATAGCTTTAGTGGGCTGCAACCATCAATAATACCGGATTCGTCGAGTTCTTTGGGGACAGTTCCCACAAATCCATATAAAATAAATACACTGAAAGGAAGTTGCACGACTGCGTACAGAATAATAATTCCGATTTGCGTATTCATCAAATGAGTCATTTGCATCATCTTGGTTAATGTAAAATAATTGATTGGTATGGCAATGCCTAAAATTAAGAAATAGTAAAAAAAGCGATTCCATCTTGAACGATTTCTAGCGTAAATATAGGCTGCCATAGCAGCTAATAAAATGCATAAAATCGTAGAAGCTCCGGTATAAAATAAGCTGTTCAAGAGAGAACGAAGTAATTTCCCTTTTTCAATAACGACCAGAAAGTTTTCGAAATGTAGTTGTTTAGGCAAATCAAAACCCATCGAGCTGGCCTGCGTTTTATCCTTTAAAGAATTAATCACAATTAACAGGAGTGGAGCTAGCGTGATGATGCTCACGATCCAAGCAGCCATATTTTTCAAAACATTCTTCACAATGTTCAGCTTCATTTGCCCACCTCATCTTCTTTGCTCATCCATTTGACTGCAAAAAAGCCAATCACGATCATAACGAGAAACATAACTGTAGACAAAGCAGTACCTACACCATAACGACCGAGGGAAAATTCCTTAAACACACCAGTATACAGTACTTCTGTTTCGTATCCCGGTCCACCATTCGTAAGCGCGTACACAATATCAAATACTTTGAATCCATATATAAAATTAAGAACCGTCGTAACCGTAAGCGCTGGCATCAATAGTGGAATAATGATGTGCCTGAATTTATTCCAGAAATTGGATCCGTCTATTTCCGCAGCCTCATAGTACATATCCGGAATGGCTTGAAGACCTGCCAGCAGAATGACCATGATATAACCGACTCCTTTCCAGGTATCGACTGCAATAATGGATTTAAACGCCAAATGGATATCCGTCAGCCAACTTTTAGCCAAAGATCCCAAACCGATGGATCTTAAAAACTCATTGACTAATCCAACTTCAGGATGCAATACGGATTTAAAAATTAATCCTACAATTAAAGTAGGAACGATAACTGGCATAAATATAACAACACGATGAAAATTTTTACCTTTAATGCCATGATTTAAGATCAGAGCGAGGAAGAGCCCGATTCCCGTTTTCAGTATGGCCGTTGTTATCGTGAAAGTAACTGTATGATTCAAATATGATACGTATTTCTCATTCCCTGAGAAGATCGTTCGAAAATTATCAAGTCCAATGAATTCAATTCCTTCGCTATAACCGTTCCAATCCGTAAAAGAAAAGTAAATTCCCATAAAGCCTGGAATTACAAAAAAGAGCAGATACAGCACCAATGCGCCAATTGAAAAATAAAATGGATATATGCGTTTGTTCATTGTAGGACTCTCCACTCCATATTATCTTCAGTAACAACCCAGCAAGAGGCATTATCCTATCCACTGGGCTGTTCTGATTTATACTTTCGACAAATTATTGTGCCCAAGCAGGGTCTTTCGCTGCTTTTGCGGCATCGCTTCTTCTTTTGTCGATGCTTTTCAAAATATCCTTAGGCTGCATTTTCCCTGAAAACATCGCTGATATGTCTTTCCCCATATCCATCCATTGCGGATTTAGGTAACTAATGGATGTTTGATACACGGTGCCTTGTTTTTTGCCATACGTATCGAAGAATGCCTTTTGATCAGGTGTGTAACGGTTTTTAATATCTTTGAAATTCAAAGCTAAAAACTTCGGTTCGTTATCCAAATAGAATTGCAAGTTTTCTGGCTTCGTAAGATACTGGAAATATTTCTTTGCCAAATCAATATGTTTGGATCCTGAATAAATAAATTTACTTGGGGCAGCAGGGTTCACATTTAATATCTGATTGTCAGCAAGCGGCATCAAGAAATAGCCAAATGTATCCGCTTTAACCTCTGGGAACGCTTTTTCTATTTGCGCCGGCAGCCCAAGATTATACACTGTCATAGCAAATTTGCCGCTTGCCATGTTCTTTTCTGTATCGGCGTACGTATTTGAAAAGTAGTTATCTCCCATGTAACCTGACTTCGCAAGTTCATTGAGTTGCGTAAGTGCCTGCTCCATAATCGGTACGTTCGCGAATTGCTCCTTATTACTATTTAGCTTATCCGTTAATCCAGGATTTGCTTCTTCGTATTTAGCCCCAAGCTCAGGAAACCAAAGCACATGATGCCAACCATCAGACACTGGTTCATAAATAGGCGTCATGCCTGCAGACTTGATCTTCTCTGATGCCGCTTTAAAATCAGCAAAAGTAGTCGGTACTTTTAGGTTTAGCTTTTCATATATTTTTTTGTTATATACGACAACCCAGTCATAACTTGGATCCCAAATGGTCAGTGCATACACCTTTTTATTATAGGATCCTTCTTCTACAAAAAGAGGGTCTTCTCGTTTTATCCATTCTTCACCACTTAAATCAACCGCATTTTTTTCGACACCGTACAAATTGTTCAAATCAAGCTGTCCGTCCTGTCCACCGAAAATATCCGGGGCTTCCTTCGCATTGAGTTTCGTCTTTAAAATATTCTGATACTGATCTGCTGGAACGATTTGGTAATCAATATGAATGCCTGTCTCCGCTTCAAACTTCTTTGCGAGCTGCATTTCGGAATCCTTTATCCAATCTTGGCTAGCCATGTAGGTCAGTGTAACTTTTTCTTTAGGCTTTTCTGTAGGTTTCGCACTATTGGTAGCACTGCTTGAAGCTGCTGCTGTTACGGTCTCCTCTTTACTTCCACATCCTGCTAACATAGACGCCATAATCCCAATCGACACAATCACCGTAAATGTTTTTTTCATTGGTCTCGTTTCCCCTTTTCACTTGTGATTGATAATGTTTACGCTTTCATTATATATGCAATTCATTTCCATCTTCCATGGATTTACAGTGCTTTATGACTGGACATTCTTTACCTCCGTCAAATTTCTTTTGACAATTCACTATAAACACCGCAAACTAAACATAAAAATCTTATCCATTTATTCAGTAGGAGACTATGGTCATTCACAAACGTACAATTCGATTCGTTCTTTTTCAGACCTATTCCTTAATCATCATGGTGGTATTAGCGTTAGTGGTTGCACCTTTTTATATGTGGTCATCTGATTTATTAAAGAAAAAAGCTGTTGAATCTCTTGATAATCTCTCACAATCCATGCAGGACAAATTAGACCTAGAAATAAAAAGAATTGACTCTGTATCCTTAAATATTTTATATTCCAATTTAGTGAAAGACAGATTCCTCAAATTCACTGAGGGATCTGGTGACTCGATCAATAACAATAAAGATCTAGCAGACATTTTAGTTGCAGCGAATGGACCTGCTCTCCCCGTTAAGCAGATTAATTTATATGATTTAGAAGGAAACATGTTTGGATCCGGCATCGACAACCGGAGAACTAAAATAAACTTGCCTAATAAACTTTGGTATGAAGAGGTGCTCGCAAATACCAAAGGCAAATACATCACAATTCCTGAGAAGGATGATGAGCTTTCATTATTTTTATCCTCCAAGGATGCGTATTCCATCTCACTGGTTCGGTTGTTTTTTGACGCAAATAATACCCCAGAAGGTATCGTAGAAGTCAAGCAAGATGCAGACAAATTATTTACCAACATTAATGATTACATGAAGCACAACAACGGGCAAAAGGTTATTGTATATAATGATGTTGGGGACATTATATATCCCATTGACCCCAAAGCTAAGGAATTAATTTCTTACTTTAGCCTTTTGCAAACCAATTCCCTTTCGGCTACGAGTAACATCCATAACCCTATTACAAATGAGAAAGAAATTTATAGTATCTCTCATTCCGAATACACAGGTTGGAACATTGCTCTTATTGTCTCCGAACAGCAATTATTAGGCCCCTTATATGATTTTACCAAGAAAATCGCCATGGTTAGTGTCGCCATTCTGCTGCTTGCTATTTCGCTTTCTTACCTTGCAGCTAAACGAATCACAAAGCCCATAGCAAGAATGCATGCCACTATGAAATCCACAAATTTAGTAGACATCACCTCTAATACACACCTGGAACTAAACAGCGGTTTAAATGAGCTTGATCGCTTGCAGTTCGCTTTTAACAAGATGAGCGAACGATTGAAAGACTCCATGGATCAATTGCTTATGTCTCAATTACAGGAGCTGCAAGCCAAAATGTTGGCGCTTCAATCACAGATGAATCCTCATTTTTTATACAATACGTTAACTACGATTTCCGTCATGGCTGAGGAAAATTTGAATGAGCAAATCGTAAACATGATCGAGAATTTATCTATTATGTTAAGATACATTTCCGCTGATAATTCATCTCTTGTCCCATTAGGAACTGAACTAGATTATACCGAAAAGTACCTGCAATGTATTAAAATAAGACATAAACAAAACATTATATATACATTAGAAATTAATGAGAATATGCGGAATATTCCCGTTCCCAAACTGATTATCCAACCTCTTGTTGAGAATTCACTAAAGTACTCATCCAAACTGTTACCACCATGGACGATTAAGGTGAGAGGGTATCAGGAGAACGACCACTGGTTCGTGGAAGTCACCGATAACGGACCTGGATTTGATCAGATAGCCATGGCTGAGTTCAATACTCGGATTCAGGAAATCGAACAGTCTGGGCGAATTCCTGACCTGCAGCTTGATGGTATGGGGCTATTGAATATTTATCTCAGGTTGAAAATTTCTTACCGTTCAGATATGTGCTTGCAAACCGTTAACCTACTAGATGGCGGGGCGATGGTAAGAGTTGGAGGGAAAATTGAAGGGGTGAGGTAACCTGGAGCATACAACACAAATTCGCGTGGTTGTTGTTGAAGATGAAGAATTAATTTTGAATAACATCGTTAAAAAGATTCAATCTTTAGATCCTTCTTTTATCATCATTGGTACTGCTCAAGATGGCTTGTCTGCGCTGAAATTTCTTGAAAATAATGCTGTCGATGTTTTATTTACGGATATTCAAATGCCTGCCATTGATGGATTAGAGCTGTTAAAGCATGTGTCGCTTCAATTTCCCCACATCCAAAAGGTGATCATCAGCGGCTTTAACAATTTCGATTATGCTCGTCAAGCTATTAAATTCAACGTAAACGAATATTTGTTGAAACCGATCATAACTAGCGATTTGGAACAAGTCCTAATCAAGATCAAGATGTCGATTGAAAACAAAAGGCAGTTACCTAAGTCACTGCCTTCTTCCGAGAAAAATATGCGTGCACCTGAAGAAATTGTGAAGATGATTCAACTATATTTAAAAGAAAACTTTTATGAAGAAATTACACTGGAATCAATCTCCAGGCACTTTAATTTTCATCCTTCTTATCTTAGTAAAATTTTCATCAAACATTCAGGGGGACCACCTTCCAAATACTTGACAACAGTGCGAATCAATCACGCCAAATATTTGCTTACAAAGGAAAAGAATCTCTCTATCAGAGAAATCTCTCAGCGTGTAGGCTATCCAGATCCTTATTATTTCAGTAGAATTTTTAAACAAGTTGCAGAAAGAACCCCAACGGAGTATCGGAATTTGTTTGAGTGAATGAACCGTCAAAAAGCTATTGGAGTCCCTTGCCGTACTGGGAAAGCAACCTCTCGTATTCGGAGCGAGTAACAGGCAATACGGATCCATGCCGAGGCATAGTAGGTAACGAGAATTCCGCAGGCATTTTCCATTCGCCCGAATCCAAATCCTTCGTCTCCAGCGGTATATATCCTCTTAATCCATACTCATCAATAAATAAGTACGTATATCTTTTCATTTGCCCGAATCACCGTCGTATCAATGACCGAAAACCCGAGGTCGATATAAACCTCCGGCTCCGAAAAATGCACGAAATCCTTAGTTCTCGCCACTAGTATGCGATGATACCGGCCTTTACCTCCTACTGATTCTTGCTCTCCAAGCCTGGAGGCCCAATATACGAAAAACTGCTCCGAATCTACATCAAAGAACGCTTCCGGCGCCCAGGTGCAACCAGCACCTGGAGGCGCAATTTCCAGCATCCTCTGCTCGGACCAATGAACCAGATTCTGCGATTCCCATATCAGGATGGAGCGGCTCCCTTCGGTTACCGCACGCTGCCAATTACCGTCTTCGTGCGCTTTGAGATCCGTCCCCAGCAAGAAGAACTTATCCCCTTGAGGAGATCGAATGATGTACGGATCGCGTATACCTTTTTCCCCTAATCGAGAAGTAAGCACGGGTTCACCGCCATTCAGCTCCTGCCAATGCAGCGGATCGTTCCCCTTGCTTAAAGCAAAGTAGATTTCCTCCCCGCCGCCTTTGCCATCATCGGTAAAATAAACGAACAGGTAACCGGCATATTGTTCATGATCAGACATTTTCCGCTTCAACCTCTCATTCCGCTTGATTCGGCTCTCGGTCTATTTCCATCCCATGCGTATGGATAAGCTCCTTTTCTTCATAGGGCCCATAAATATGTTCTGCCCTTAACATCATGACGACTCTGACTTCAACGCCTTCTTCACGGCGAACCTCGCTGTGAAAGAAATAGTAATACCCGTTTATTTTCTAGAGCTTATTGGCTTCACTCCCTTTGTGCTGATGAATAATCGTATCGCTGTCAATGCATAATTATATATTTTCTCATCAATTCAGAAAATCCATTCTCAACAACTCTGAAAACTTTCTCAATAATTATGACACCATACAAAAGAAAAAACAGTTGATTACTGGGTACGAAAGATCCGTGAAATGGGATACCAAGTCGAGCTAACAGAAACAACAACCTGATCCATAATTTGGTAGACAAGTGCTATGGAGCTCTCTTTTTTCGTTTCGTACTGTGTCACTTTAAAGCGTTGAATTCATTTTCGTATAAAACACTTCCAGCCGATTATTATTAATAAACACAATCCCACATTTATTACATTGATATACTTTTTTAGTTAGATTGGATGATAACGTTCTAATTTTCATTAATGCTTTTTCTTTATCTATTTCTGATGGTCCTGATTTTTCGATTGCAGAATCAATCTCATCCAAGAAATCAAACCAATCTTGATCTGATATCAAATGAGCCTTATATGACAAGTAATCAGTTGTATCATATTGGATGACCACATTCGCACATAATTTTCATTCTACCACGCACCTCCGTTCTTAACCTTTTATATTTACTACAGTTGTTCCAACAACAGTTTAAAGTCGTCAACTGCGAACATTCACTCCTACAATAATATTTTGGATATCCATGAGAAGGGTATTTCTACGCTAACCTCCCGTTACTTTAACAAAAAAAGAAGCAACTTCGGGCAGCTAGCTCTCAGGCTACCTATTTTTGAGCTCGTATTGATAAAAGAGTTTCGAGCTCAGCTTGCAATAAATCATCACTCATGTTCTCTATATCAAATTGTGAAATTTTGATTAGTGCAGATGTGGCTAACCTGAAAATCATAATACTTGAACCGCTATCTGAATATGCACCAATGTTGAAAATTAACCTTCCAGGTGAAAAGCCTCCTATTTCATTGATCGCTTCTATAGCACTTTCCAGAACACTCAGTGCAAACTCGTCTGGGATACCAGAGAATACATTATTTGATATAGCTAAAGTTTCATTAGAGTAGGTTGTTTGCTCACTAGATACGTGTACACTTACTTCAGTCATATTCCCTGCCAAGTCAGGCATAAACTCGAACCCAACTAGAGCATAATTGCTCGTATTTCTTGGAAGTGATACTTCGATTACATTCTTACTTGCAACATCTCTTTTTAGCATTGAAGAAGGGATATTTTTATCTATTATTTTCCCTACATCCTTGCTTCCAGGGAATCCGTAGTCATCAACCCACAACCTACACTTTTTATACTTTGTCAATTTCAAAAATGCCCTCACTTTTTAATCACCTTCCAATAGTTGAAAATTAAAAATTGTTATTTGCTTCTTTACAGAGTTAAACCTTTATAGTGAGCCTCCTGTATTAGTTTAAGCATAAATCCCCCATTCATATATGAAGTAATAATCATCATTCTGACAAAAAAACTTATCATATACATGCCCATTTTTTAATCTTACGCTGCAAATGCTTCTTTAATATTTAAGAATTGGTCGCACTTTGTAAAAATTGTATCTATCATCATATATCCCATTGAGAATTTGTATTGTTCAAACATAATTGTTGACAAATCTACCTCAGCAACTTGCTTTGAAAAGAAATCCAAATCGCCAAAAAGTTCTTTTATGTTACTTAACAAACAATTCCCTCCCAAATAAGAGCATGTAGAACCAAGTGCGTTAGCTTTACAATTCGAAGTGGCCAATAATCTCATCTAACTTTTCAATTGAGGACGCGGTACCTTGATATGCTAACGTAGTCATATTACCTCCATGGCGAAGAACGGGCCCTCCGCTGAACATTATACCCTAACCTGTAATTGTTCCAGAAGTAGCATACAGACTATTTGTTTGTAGTGATTGTAGTACTATTGGTATGTTTATTTCTTTAACAGAAAATCAGCCGAACTACCACGCAATCCTGCCCGTTAGCTGAGCGCGCTCTTTTACACTTGTCGGCAATCGGACAATGTTCTTGACACAAATCGGCAATCGGATCAAGTTCTTGACACTGAGAATTGACAAGAACATTGTCCGATAACTGACAAGAACATTATCCGATTAGCGCGCTGCTATCTCTAAGCTTTTTGACGAAATCCAGAATAAAGCCGCGTTTCTCAAGTGAGTTGCACGGCTTTAATATTTCAAGTATTTAGTGGGACCGATTAGCGCGCTGCTATCTTAAAAGCCGCGTTTCTCAAGTGAGTTGCGCGGCTTTAATATTTCAAGTATTTAGTGGGAGCACATAGGCCTAACACATGCTTATCGATATCTCTAGATTCACTTTTAAAATTTTCTGGATAATTTGATCCATAATATCTCATGGAATATGCTAGAGGTGTATGCCTTATTTCTTTCATTTGATTTATCTTTTTATTTTGCTGGTTAGGACATTCTAAATCTCTCATTGTTTCATGATTGTTCTTTTTGAACTGAAAAAATGTAATCGGTACTCTACTCGCTAAATCTTTTGGATGCCTAATAACAATGAATGGTATTGTGTCATTAACCAAAGACTCGTAGAGTTTGCTAGTTGGAGCAAGCTTTTGTTTAGCTCCACTTTCAGAACACATTCGAAATGCATTTAATGAACTAGTTAAAAAAGCAGCTGCAACTTTCTGTACTAACCATTTCAACTCAAATGGTTTCTCTCTTTGAAAGTTGAAAGAATTTTGCAGGAAGCTCCCAAGTAGTTCTTGTTGTTCATCGCAGAAATATCTATCGATAAGCGCAAATGAATGAAGATTCTCTCTCCTATATGCACCCATCTTATGTTCGTAGTCATAGAACTCCTGATTTTCGTAATCCTTGAATGTGTTAATTAGCATTCGTGAATTTATGCGATCAGGCTTCTGAGTTCGGTGAGTGGGAACATTTAATCTCGCACGGTTCCATGATTGGTACTTGGAATTAAAATCAGTTTTACATACCACTCCTTCTTCTTCGTTGATAAAAAACGATTCATCGAGGGCGTGGATCAAGTACGCTAAGACATTCTTGTTGTTTATTGCGTACGCCGGGATAAACAAATGACTCATAATATCAGATTTTGTTTTTGATAAGTCAAACCATTATTGAGTCTGACTGCAGTTAATTGTGGTCTGAACACTCCCCCAGTGTGTCCAACGATTGCTTAAATTAGTAAATCTGTGACCACCAACAAGAAGCCGGCATCTTTGGGGATACCGGCCTTATATTTGATTACGTAAAATAATAATTTGGAAATTTAGTTTTTTCAGGCATCTCACCTACACCCCTCCCACTCATACATTCTCTCATCCCGAAGAATTAATGTAGACTTAACGCAGGACCCGCTCGATGATGAAACCGATCGCATCATTTAAATCTAACGGATGACGCAGAATGATACTGAGCCACAAAACGGCTCCGATAGTTGCGATTGAGAGGAAAACTGTAGTCTCTTTGCCGTTGTATGTCCCGAATTTTCGCATCGCATAACCGACTCCGATGGTTAAGGCATAGACGGCGACCAAAATCGTCATGCAGAGCCGTCCTTCTTCATCCGCCGCCCGTTATTTCTCCATTTGGCCGAGACGATGAATAGGATAGGAAGAGCTACGGCGAATAAGAAGTAGTATTCGAACAAATATTTTTTTATCCAATCGAGATTTTCGACGTTATTCATAAACAGCATCGAATACGCAGAAATGACCCAAATCATCGGATAAATTACGCTGTTTCGCTTCTCAATTTTGAACAGCTGGCAGACGCCCAAAATTGAGCAATAGAATAGTATGCACAGCTTAATAAATACTACCAGCACAATATTCACAGCAAGTATCGCTTCCAAATGCTCGATGAAGCCGGTAAATCTCATTTCGCGGAACATCGAAAAGATTGGGTAAACCAATTGTTGGCCGCGATACACGCCTAGAACCCCAATCGAAATAAAGACGCAAGCGGTCAACATTACGCCGGCGACAGCGATTCCCGTAATAAACGCGATTTTCACTTTCCTCTGCACGAATGGAATAAGCATCAAGAACGCCACCGTCTCCATAAAGGGAAACGCCAATACGAATCGGGTTTGAATAACGACGTCGCTCAGATGGAAAGGGTAGGCGACGTGAAAATAACGCCACTTCCACTCCCGCAGCATGATAACTATCGGAACCCAGAACGCTGAATAGAGGTAAGGCACCAGAAGTTCGTTCACCAAGGCGATTGATTCGATCCCCTTCGACACGGCATACGCACTGACGAGCAATATCATGATATGGAATATAGAAATAGGTGTAAGTGGCATGAGGTTAATATGCATGAAATCGCCAAGATTGTGGGTTACCCACGAAGCGATTTGGATGAAAAAAACGATATACAGTAACGAGACGAGGCCGCCGGCCCACTTGCCAAATGCCTGCAAGGCGATCTCGATAAGTGTCTTTCCTGGATACAGTTTTGCAAGGTACAAGTAGCCGAAAGCAAGCACCAGCCCATACAAGGTCGCCCAAATGACGACAATCCACCCATATTGTTTTGCACTCGCGATGATCGGGCCGGGGAGCAAAATAAACGCAGTACCGATGACATAGATTTGCGTCAACAAGTGAAACTGCCACGCGTTGAGCCGGACGGATTCCATATGCTCTTTACCCCTCCTTGCCTTCCTTGGTATAGGGATCACTCTTGTTGCCTGTCGTCGTAACGTCAGATGTAACCGAGAAATTCACCGACGTCTGCCGCCATGAATCCGAAGTAGCCCCTTCATCCTGCAAGCCTAATAGATCCCAGTTCTTTAGCCTTCCCAACACAACCATCTTCTCCGCTTTGTCCGCTACGACACGATTAAACGCCTTTTCGATCATATGTACGTTTTGCAACGTTAATTTGCTATTTTGTTGGTTGTTCAATATGCGGAGATCAGCATGAATGAGGATGTTGAGACGGTTGGCGGATCGGTCCCATTTCCGTTTCACTTGGACATTATTCGTCTCTACGTCGACGTAACTTCCGCCTACTTTAACCGTTTCTGTGAATTTCCGATATTTCGTGTTCAGGATGTGATAATAGTATTTATTCTGACTGTCCAAGCGTCCTTCCATGCGTCCTTTGAAGAACACCGCGCTGTCCTCAAAAAAGGACGGCGCTTGTTTGCTGGCGTCAATCTGCTCCAATCTCTCGGTAGTTTCCGCCGGTTTGCCGCGGTAGTGGATCATCGGTATAAGTGTCGGCAATTGGAATTCCATACCTGTCACGATGTCTTTGACACGGATCGGCTCTACGCCCCCCGCAAAGGACCCCCGCGACAGAACGCGAACAAGCGAGGTGGCATGGCGACCGGGCATTTTTTCAAGTGTCGTAAAGCTGTTCATTACAGCCTGTAGAGGGGAATCCGTCACAAACAGATAAGCGTTCATACGCCATTCGGGAGTCGTTTCTAAGTAGTTGAGAATATCAATGATTCCATGACGGGCCACCTCTTCGGATAATATATAGCAATGCAAATGTGAGGTGAAAAGCAAACGCGGCATCATCGTGCTCGATTTCTGAATGAACCGGCCCAAGCTATATTCCTTGAAACGATACGTGTAAACCGATGCCTTGGATCCACCACCTTGCCTCGAGGAGAGGGCCGGTGGGTTGATTACTTGGTAATAAGCAATATACATGCCAGTCGATGGTTCCCGGTCGATGCCGATTGAGGTTACAATTGCCAGTTCGTTGATTTCCTTCTTGTCCCAGCAACCTGAACAGAGAAGTAATGCGACTAGTAAGCTCAAGAGCCATAATTTTCGCAATGTTCGCCCCCCTATTTTTTCCTAGAGAACATCTGAGGTTTTCGATTCATCCAGAACCGAGGTACACGCAGGATAGTGTCTTTGAAGTCTGACAGTATCAAAGGCGCTATGGGAGACATGTACTTCACACCGAAGGAACGCAATGAGACTAGATGGATCAAAACAAACAGTGTTCCGCACAGAATACCGTATAATCCCATAAAGCCGGCCAGGAACATGAACACGAACTGGAGGACCCGCTGCGCAATGCCAAAGCCGTAAATTGGCGACACGAAATTGGAGATTGCCGTTATCGAAACGACGATAACCATAGCCGCTGAGACGAGTCCTGCTTCGACCGTAGTCATGCCGAGTACGAGCGCACCGACGATGGAGATCGATTGACCAGCAATCCGAGGCATCCGCAAACCGGCTTCACGTAAAATCTCGAAAGTGACCATCATAATCATTGCTTCCAGGAACGCGGGGAAAGGCACAGCTTCCCGCTGCGCAGCCAGGTTGATCAAGAGCGAAGTCGGTAGTAACTCCTGATGAAATGTGACCACCGCTATGTATAAAGGAGGGATAAAGATCGAGAGCATGAAAGCGAACATTCGCAACCATCGCGAAAGTGTGGCGATATCCGGCCTCTGGTAGTAATCTTCTGGTGAAGAGAAGAGTTGAAAAAATGTCACTGGACCGATCAATACAATCGGAGTGCTGTCGGTGAGAATCGCTACTTGCCCGTCCAACAGTTTGCCAGTCACCGCGTCCGGCCGTTCTGTACCGATGAGTTGCGGGAACGGTGAAAACGTCTTGTCTTGTATCCAATCTTCCAGATAAGAGCTTTCCAGAATGCTGTCAGCCTGGATGGCCTGCAGTCGACGACGGAATTCTTCTACGACGTCTGTGGGGGCTACGTCGGGCAAATAGGTCAAATAGACTGTGGTCTGCGTCTTAGTTCCTATGGTCATCTGTTCAAAAACTAAATGTTCACTTTTGAGCCGTTTACGGATGAGAGCCACGTTCCGACCGATGTCTTCGACGAAACCTTCCCGTGGTCCGCGTACTGTGGCTTCCGACTGAGGCTCGGTTATACTGCGATAGTCACTACGTTTGACGTCAAAGCTTAGGAAATGGTTAACGTGCGTTGGAATCAGCAGGCACTTGCCCTCCAGCAGCAGGCGGACACCCTCATCGGCATTTGTCCATTCCTTGTTTTGGACGAAGGGAATGTGGCGATGAAACCAGTCCAGGTCGTCCAGATCGTATTCCTCTTCCTCTTCGATTGGAACAGCGGCAAGCATGGGTTTGACAACAAACTCATCTACGAGAGCCGATTCCACAATCGAGGATAGATAGAGGCAGGTGAATGCCGAAGATCCACGGAGAGGGAACGGTCGAATGACCAAGTCAATGGCCCCCTTCATACGATTTCGGATTTGCTCCTGCATCGGCTCGGTAACGGAAAGTTTATGCACTGTTGAACCCCCCATCTTGAGTTATTGTGTACAACCATTAGAAAAATATACCACTGAAAGCCAGCCCGGATCGTTTCCTCTTCCTCTTCGACTGGAACGGATCTCCAAGTCACCATGCACCACTCAGAGCAAAGATTTCAATACACAACAACACTATTACGAGTGATTAGATCAAGCCATTCTAGACGTGTAACTGTCATATCAATACAAAAGGGTACATATTCTTGAAATTGGGAATCCAAGATGTGTGCCCTTTAAATAAAAAAGTGCTAATGTCCATGTTTTTATCGGTCTAATCTCTTAAGAACCGACACTTCTCGAAATGAAACGGAACATCCCACCTATTGTCGACAATAGGTGGTATTATTTAAATTTGCGCAGCGCCCTGAATCCATTTCGTAATTCATCCACAAAGCGCATCGGCTGTTCCCACGCCGCGAAGTGTCCGCCTTTGTCGAGCTTATTGAAATAGATAAGATTTGGATACGCCTTTTGTGTCCAAATCTTCGGCGCTTCATAGACCTCGTCGGGAAACACGCTCACGGCAACGGGAAGTTTGACACCCTTAATGCCAAAGAACGGATATTTATTCTCCCAGTAGAGACGAGTTGATGAAATTGGCGTATTCGTCAGCCAGTAGAGCGTGATGTTGTCGAGAACATCTGCTGCTTGAATTCCTTCTTCCAGGATACGCTTAGCAACTGCTGGGTTTTCTTCCATGAAAGCTTTGCGACGTAACCAGTGTTGCCTTCGTATCCGTGCCCGGGGCACTGGTATTGACGCGGATGTTACGTGGAGCGAGCTCCTTCGCGAATGCCATCGTCATCTTATCCACCGCGCCTTTGGTCGACGGATAAGAGCATTCCTTTTGTCACATGACCGCATTTGCAGTTAGCTCTTCGCTTTCATAGTTCTTGTCGCTATGCTCATACTTGTTGTTAGATCTGACTTGTACTGATTCCGCGTTTACAAGTTTTTCACTTGGCACAAGCCTTCTTAGCAGCCCCACGAACCCCCGAATTGTAAGCAATGTGAAACTGATGCACGCAAAAGTATGCAGGATCGACCAGGACTTCCACTTGAACAACTTCGTTTTCTTTTCTAGCGCCCACTGCAGAACCGTCATCGGCACGCTAAAATATAAACTTCGGATCAACAGTTCTGCAAGCTTGCTGTTGTAGCTCATTCTCACCCATACCACACTCAGCAACGGGTAAAACACTAAGTCGAATAAAATGTTCGAGTCAAACGTCTTGGAAAAAGGCCGCACTGGATACGCAATCATCTTTCTTTTAATAAAAAAAGAGTCCATTGCAGTACAAATCACACCTTTCGCAAAAAAAACGGTTAAGAGCATAAGCAGGTTCTTTCGTTTCAAGACTAACGGGATTGAGGCCACGGAAGCCAGAAGCAGCGCCCTTAGCAGCAGTTTTTCCAACGTGATTACCTCCTCGATTGAAATATCTATTGCCGATATTATGCTTTCAAATGCGTATATATATGAAGGAGGCTGTTTCCTCCTTTCACTTATTTTCCCGATCCGCGCTTTCCTCGCATGCAATAGAAAAACCGTATCGAGAAGGTTTTGTCAGTAAGGCATGTTTTTCGTCGTGCTATCACATACTAGGATCCTGATTCAAAAACTCCCGGTCGGTCTCCTCGCTTCAGCTTAACCGAGTAGTAGTGCTCCTTGCTTGCACGCCGATCGCAAACCCCTCTTCTTCTGGAAACCCCCGGGACGTGAGCTGCAGCTGCTCGAACTGACCTAGTCATATCGATACTTACAATTAGATAAGATGTGTAAAAGGTTCAATTCGTTGATTTTGTATCAGAATTTATAAACTTCATGATCAGAGCACCTACTTGATAGTGTTATTTTTCCACTAATTCTTTCACGACATACAGATTTCATTCTAAATCCTACGTTCAATCTAGATGCAAATATAATTTTAGATTTGCTGTTGAAGAAGAGATTCCGCAATTTTCCCTACTTTCGGTATTAGACTCTTCTGCCCGTCCCTCGGTTTTAAGGAATTATCTCACTTTTACTCACTGCGATATTTGCCGTTGCCGTTGCCGTTGCCGTTGCTGGAATACTTACCTCTGCAGTAACATTCGTAATTATGACACTTTTCGGAGATCAAATGGCTACTGGGCAGACCTACCCCTATTTCAATTTAGTACGCTACATTTCGATTTACGATTTTTTTCAAAATCTAGACTCCTTCATGATTCCAATTTGGATCATTGGTGTTTTCGTGAAAGTATCTATATACGTTTTTATATGTACGTATGGCACTGCGCAAGTATGTAAAGTAACCAACTGGCCGCGCATGCTTTGGTTCGTTATACCTGTTGTTATTCTAATTGCGATGGTACCTAGAAGCTATTTTGACAGTTCCATCTTTTTCCCGAAAAAAATCGTGCTTCCTTATATCCTACCTATACATTTGCTAGGACTCCCGGTTCTGCTATGGGGAATCAGTTTGCTGAAAAATAAGAAAAACCGTCAGGGAAGTTCATCCTGACGGTTATATCAATCTTCTTTTTTGCTTCTTTGAGCAAAATCACTTCAATTACTTTTTTGTTATTTTTGATATACTCTTTTCTAGCATTATCCTAACTTGATTCCAATTAGGAACTCGTATTTGCTCTGTTCCCTTTGTTGTAATATTAAGCCATTGATAGAAAAAAATTAAGACACAAATCAGATGTAATTCTATTAATGATCAAGTAAAACTTCAATTTCTCTTTTTATTAACTTCAAAGTGATTCAAATATTCAATTAATTTGTTTATAGAATTAATGATAATTTCTTCTATTAGTTGAGTTGCTAGTTTTAACCCTAAATACTTTCTGGTATTTGCTTCATCACCTCTAATAACTTTATGGAAATGTGCTGTTTGAAGTATTGTATGTTTCCAAAAAACATATGCATAAGCAAATAGGCAAATTGGTAGGAACTCCCCTATTTCATGCTTTCTTAGCTCCTGAAGAGGTATGGATGGATTTGAATACGGGGCTTCAAAGATATTATTAGCTAATATATCAAAATATAAAGTATCAATACTCCCCCTCTTTAACATCTGGATCGCGTCGTCAAACCCATGCTTACTGCCGTTCCAATCGAGAAGAGGAAATGGAATACGATCTGAGATAGCTTCAGTGGTATATTTTTCTAAAGGTTGCACACAATAACTAATGATGGAGGGTTCAGCGCCTAAACTTTCCGTTCCCTCTGCTGGAGGGCCACTGTCTGCTGATTCCAACGAATGTTAGGTTTCGTCGAAGACATTGGTCGGAACGTAGCTCGCATCCGTAAACGGCTCAAAGGTGAACATTTAGTTTTTGAACAGATGACCATCGGAACTATAACGAAGACCAAAGTATATTTGACCTATTTGTCCGACGTAGCTCCCCACTGGCGTCTTAGAAGAATTCGTCGTCGGCTGCAGGCCATCCAAGTTGACAGCATTCTGGAAAGCTCTTATATGGAAGATTGGATCCAAGACAAGACGTTGTCACCTTTCCCACAACTCATCGGGACAGAACGGCCGGACGCGGTGACGGGCAAACTGTTGGACGCGCAAGTAGCGCTTCTCATGCTTCATCTTTCTTTTTTAATGATTGTTTTTGTGCTTTTGCTGTTCTTTTCTTAATTTTTCAGGAGTAACATCATTACCTAAAGGGTCTAATATTGTTAACCCTGAAACTGTGCTGATTACTTGTCCACGAATAATTTGAAGATATTCTTGACGTAATTCTTGTCGCTCCTTTAATTCTGTTTGTGTTAAACCATCTTCTTTTTGTTTTCTAGCTAATCTGTTAATACGATGTAAAATTTCAATCATTTCTTTCTCCGCCTTTCTTTTTATAAAAGCTCTTGTGCAAGTAATCGATAAGACTTTAGTCTTGCTTCATGACTATGACTGATTGTCCCAATCAAAGCTTCATTAATACCAAAATTTTCATCATGAGTACGTAATGTATTTGCAACATCTTTTGCACTCCCTACTAAAAATCGTTTACGGTTATTCTGTATATGCATCTTATCCATTTCGGTATAAGAATAATTTAATGCTTCCTCAGGAGATAATACTTGAAAAGGCATCCCTTTATCTACAAATAATAAGTTTAAATCTAAACTAGCTGCATGATATTCAGCTTCTTCATCTGTTTCTGCCACCATCACGAAATAACCAACATTAATTTGAGGTTTTTGCATAAACTCCGAAGGAATGAAATTTGTACGATAAGACTCCAACGTTTCGGCAGATAATTGTCCACTAATGAATTGAGCAAACGAATATCCAATACCGAATCGTCCTGCTTGTACAGCGCTGCTGCCACTAGATCCTAATAGCCAGACTTCAGGTAAAGGAGCACCCAATGGAACTGCTAGTGTACGATCATATAGATGGTCAACAGGCATCGTTTCTGACATAAACATCATCGTTTCTGCAAATTTATCGTACAGGTTGAACACGTTCGGTTGTTTTCCTTCATGTAATGCAAGAGTAGAAAATTGGTCACCACCGGATGCACGGCCTACACCGAAATCAATTCTATTAGGGTATAATGTCGTTAATGTTTTAAATATTTCTGCCATTTTTAATGGCGAGTAATGCATCATCATGATTCCACCAGAACCAACACGAATTTGGTTTGTCACTGATGCAATATGGGCAATCAATATTTCAGGTGAAGCACTAGCGAAGTTTGGAGATCCATGATGTTCGGAATACCA
Organism: Paenibacillus sp. V4I3; assembly: GCF_030817215.1. Lineage (GTDB taxonomy): Bacteria > Bacillota > Bacilli > Paenibacillales > NBRC-103111 > Paenibacillus_E. Next base: position 4,936,299 of record NZ_JAUSZA010000001.1, on the reverse strand, counting down.
TATTCTTTGATATCCTAAACCATCAACTAATTGAGCTAATTCAATAGTATTTTGTATAGTTTCATGAGGAGCCTGCCCATTTGAAACTGGAGTTTGATCCAAAACGCTTAATTTCATAAAAAAAACCTCTTTCGCAGTTATTATAGATATAGATACTTAATTAATATTGGTTTAATAAAAGTTTCCCAAGTTTCTCCCTTGTACCTTTAGTATTTGGGGGACCTATCCCCAAGAGCTTACGGAATTTACGAATAAATATTATCTGGATATGTTTTTGCCTGAATCTGATGTAACAAGCTGACTTTAAACGGTAAACGGATTAAACAATAAATTAAACAATATGTCTAAAACCCTAATGAATAAGCTCCTGCTGCATTATGAGACCTTGAAGTCACCCGCGAATGGCAAGCGCGTCTAACTGGCAAAGAATCAAAGGGCATCTGTTTTTTAAAAAAGAACTCTCTTTCCAACCTGCCTGAAATCATTAATTAATCCAGTGCACAATATCCTTCATGTCTTTTCTTCCTCTAGGGAATGTAGGCTCATTTGCTCGATATCCAAATGCGACCATAGCCGAAACAGCTAAGTGACCATCCTCTAGTAAGTTTTCTTCCGCAAGCAGTTTTTCTATCTTATCGATATAAAATCCTTCGATTGGACAAGAGTCAATTCCTAGTAACGCTCCAACAGTCATCATATTGGCGAAGGGAAGAAAGGTTTGTCTTTTAGCCCAATCCAACGCTTTTTGTTCACTTTCAAACAGGTTTTGTTGGTTTACTTGGAAATTACTTATACCTTCTATTATTTGATTAGTTATTTCATCTGGAAACACCCCAAACACTAAGCCATTGATTTTTCACATATTCTGAGTCGTACCTTGTATCTTTGCTTGTTCTTGAAAGAATGATAACGAAATGGCTCGCAGTTGGTAGATGACCTTGTGCGCCTGGAGAAATCTCTATTAGCTTTTCTCTGAATTCCTGATTTTGCACAACGAGGAATTTCCAAGGTTCAATGCCACATGAGCTTGGTGAAAGTCGGGCAGCTTCTAAGATAACATTAAAGTCTTCCTCCGAGATTTTTTTTGTTGGATCAAAGCTTTTTATAGCACGTCTAAAATTAAACGCATCAAGAATTTCTTGTCTTTTTATCACTCTTTCTGTCATATTCAAACACTTCCTTCTTAGTTGTTTTAAATTATCATCATTCCATCGATAAGAAAAATATTAGGATTATATTTCCATTGACCTGCCCATCTAATTGTCAAATATTAAAAATGTAGAATCCAACATCTTTTGTTTAAACAATGAATGTTGTATACTTGGTACTCGATTATTCTAAAATAAAATTCATTTGTTCTCAATCATCAGTTGTGGTGTTTTATCGCCTAAACAACAACCAAAGTAAATTGTTGTCTATTCATAGAAAAGAGAGGATAAATATGGAAGAGTTAAAAGTAGATCCACGTACAATACGGACAAGAAAATTGTTAATGGATGCCTTTATGAAAATAGCTCAAAAAAAGGAGTTCAAAAACATTACAATAAACGACATTACTGAGGAAGCAACCGTAAACCGTGCCACTTTTTATTCTCATTTTCAAGATAAATACGACTTAATGGATGCCTCCATTACAGAAGACATATTAGAAAGCATTGTGAAACACTTGAATCATTATGACAGGTTAAATGAAGAGACTATTGTAAGTATCTTTTTTACATTAACTAAGTTTCATCAAAAAAAACGTACAGAATATAGCTCACAATGTAGAAGAAGTATGGAATCCTTTTATTCAATAATTGAACAAAAAATAAAGAAAGAACTAGGAGAATTATTTTATTCCCTATTTTTAAAACAACAACTTAACTTGGATTTGGAAGCCTTAAAAATTGGTACTACTGTGTTGAGTTGGGGAATTTACGGAGCATCTGTGGAGTGGGAAAATAATAGTTCTCTTTCAGCAGAGCAATATATAAAAAATGCCTTACCTTTTATAGTGACGGAAATAAATAATTTTAAAGGATGATTATTGCCCACATATCGATTTATCTTACTAAAGGCTACTAAGCAATCGAGCACTTAAGTTGAATAACGAAATAGTACATAATGTGTGACATTGTTTAGTACTTCTTTGTTATCATGTCATTTCATCATAACCTTGACTTTTTGTAAAAGAAAATCAAGTACGTCAATTTGTGTTCCGGTCTTATTTGCAAGTCCTTCTAAATATCGTTTGACCACTTTTATTTTATCTATTGCTATTAATTCAGCCAAAAGAAAAGCACCCAATTGATAGATGTGTCTAACAATTGGGTGCACCTCATTTCAGAAATTTGAGAGCTTGCTCCTTTTATGACTCTTTCAGAGGCCTCGATTAACGCGGATCAAGTAGTTGCATACAATTGTATGGCAAAATCTAAGGGAGGTATGCATTTACAAATGAGGCGGAACATCCCTCCTATTGTCGATACTAGGCGGCACTATTTAAGTTAGCGCAGCGACCTGAGTCCATTGCGCAATTCATCTACAAAGAGCTTCGGCTGCTCCCACGTCGCGAAGTGTCCGCCCTTATCGACCTTATTGAAATAGATGAGATTCGGATACGCCTTTTGTGTCCAACTCTTCGGCGCTTCATAGACCTCGTCGGGAAACACGCTTACGGCAACGGGAAGTTTGACACCCTTGATGCCAAAGAACGGATATTTATTCTCCCAGTAGAGGCGAGCCGAAGATATCGGCGTATTCGTCAACCAGTAGAGCGTGATGTTGTCGAGGACATCGTCTCGTGAAAGGCCCCCTGGTTGTCCGTTGAAAGCCTTAGTAATTAGCGCAAGGCTCTTCGCGTCATGGTCCAACATAAAGGCAGCCAAACCTACAGGCGAATCCGCGAGTCCCGTAAGCGTCTGCGGGCGCGTTCCCATCAACAGGGCGTATCCAGCATGCTTATAAAAGAAGTCCAGCTGCGCGCATGCGCGTTTTTCTTCGCCTGTCAGACCAGGCGGGCATCCCTTGCCGGCCTGAATTGCCATCTCAAGATCGGACGGAACTACAAAGGGCAAGTTAGTGTGAATGCCGATTAATCCACTAGGCTGTTGGACACCCATTACATCTGCTATAATGGCGCCCCAGTCGCCGCCTTGGGCCACATACTTCTTGTAACCAAGACGATTCATAAGTTCCCCATAAGCACGAGCAATACGGTCAGGGCCCCAACCGGTCGTGGTCGGTTTGCCCGAAAACCCATAGCCAGGCATCGACGGAATGACGACATCGAATGCGTCCGATGCCTTCCCGCCATAGGCCGTGGGATTGGTCAGTGGTTCGATTACCTTCAGCTTCTCGACAATAGAGCCGGGCCATCCGTGCATAAGGATAATTGGCATCGCGTTTTCATGCTTCGATCGGACGTGAATGAAGTGAATATCCTCCCCATCGATATTGGTGACGAACATCGGCAGAGCGTTCAACTTGGCCTCAAATTTGCGCCAGTCGTAATCGTTCGCCCAATAATGGGCTAGGTTATTCATCGTTGCAAGCTGCGTGCCTTGGGTTTGATCCGACACTGTTTCTTTGTCCGGCCATCTTGTCGCAAGTATACGTTTACGCAAATCGGTAAGCTCCTCCTCTGGAATATGCACCTGAAACGGTCGAATGGCTTTTGAATCCGCTTCGGATTCATGTGGGGTTCCATACGAACTCGCTTTAACCGTCTGGGCCATCGCGCCGAACGTCGTCAATTCCAGAGATAAACCCACAAGCATGGCCAAACGAAACCAGAACTTACTGCTGATTAAATTCAATTATAGTAACGCTCCTTCAGAAAGTTATTGGGTTATCCTTCCATTATGTTCCTTATAAACAAGAATAATTATTCCACTTTTACAAAATAAAAAAACAAGCCGATGCGGCGACTTTTTCTCAAGGCTGTCGAGAAAGTCTAGAGAGACTTTAACTTCGGTTATTTGTTCACTAATTGGAAAAAAATTTAGTCCGGAGTTATGTATTTTTATGTTTACTAACATGAATACCCCAGAAGAAGTTATACCATACTCCCAATTAGACAAGTGAGATTAAAGTGACGATCACGGATGCTCCTCCTAGGGAAAAATGTTTCAACAAAAATTAATATGGTCTTCTCAAATAAAGCAGATCACACAATGCTCTTGTTTTTTGTCTGCAGAAGCAATTCATAGATCAAGTGTTATAAAATAATCAATTGTGAACCCTAAAAAAAAACGCTCTGTAATGAGCGCCTGTTTTCTCTTACCTATTTACCACCAGCTTTGAGATCCACCGAAGCATAAGCTCAATTATGCGCTTTGAACCAAGCGACGCGTAATGGAGCCACCAAACTTACCAGCATGGTACGTTGTCAAGTTCCCATTATCCCAATCTGGAGAAAGCTGAATTCTTAACTTCAAACTTAAGCACGTCGAGCGCTTGAGACGCTTACGGTACTATTAAGGTCTATTTTGCCAACTTAATTCCTCCTTCTATATATGAGATTAAATTATGTTGGATGCTCGTTTACTAGGATCGACCATTCGCTTGCTCCTTCTTTTGATTTAGATATCGCTTTACTCTCATGAAGGGAGAAGTTTGATTTGAGAATCAAACTAAACGGTTTAGTACCCTCTGTTTTGTCATTTTATTCAACAACCGTGCCATTTATTTAAAGAACGAAAAGAACTGTAGAGTGGTTTTCTACAGTTCTCAATAAATGTCCAAGTACAATAAAGTTTATACAAAAAAGACAATAATCAAAGGGCATCTGTTTTATTAAAAAACTCTCTTACCAACCTGTCTGAAATCATTAATTAATCCAATGCACAATATCCTTCATGTCTTTTCTTCCTCTAGGGAAAGCAGGCTCATTTGCTCGGTATCCAAATGCGACCATAGCCGAAACAGCTAAGTGACCATCCTCTAGTAAGTTTTCTTCCGCAAGGAGGTTTTCTACCTTATCGATATAAAATCCTTCGATTGGACAAGAGTCAATTCCTAGTAACGCTCCAACAGTCATCATATTGGCAAAGGGAAGAAAGGTTTGTCTTTTAGCCCAATCCAACGCTTTTTGCTCACTTTCAAACAGATTTTGTTGGTTTACTTGGAAATTTCTTATACCTTCTATAATTTGATCAGTTATTTCTTCTGGAACACCCCAAACATTAAGCCATTGATTTTTTACATATTCTGAGTCGTACCTTGTATCTTTGCTTGTTCTTGTGAGAATGATAACGAAATGGCTCGCAGTTTGAAGATGACCTTGTGCGCCTGGAGAAATTTCTTTTAGCTTTTCTCTGAATTCCTGATTTTGAACAACGAGGAATTTCCAAGGTTCAATGCCACATGAGCTTGGTGAAAGTCGGGCTGCTTCTAAAATAACATTAAAGTCTTCCTCCGAGATTTTTTTTGTTGGATCAAAGGTTTTAATAGCGCGTCTAAAATTAAACGCTTCAAGAATTTCTTGTCTATTTATCACTCTTTGTGTCATATTCAAACACTTCCTTCTTAGTTGTTTTAGATAAGATAGTCTTTATTAGCATTTCATCAATAAGAAAATATATACGATTCACTTATTTTTGAAGAGATTGACCTACTCATCCAGTTTTCAAATATTAAAAATGTAGAATCCAACATCTTTTGTTTTTACATTGGATGTTGTATACTCGATTATTCTAAAATAGAATTTAGTTATTCTCAATCATCAGTATTGGTGTTTTATCGCCTAAACAACAACCAAAGTAAATTGTTGTTTATTCATAAGGATAAATATGGAAGAGATAAGAGTGGATCCACGGACAAGAAAATTGTTAATGGATGCCTTTATGAAAATAGCTCAAAAAAAGGAGTTCAAAGTCTTAGCTAGCGCTTGGTAACTACAAACCCCCACTGTGGACTTTCACCACCTAGTTAATCGCCATGAGTGACACACCAAATAGAGACCCACAGCAACGGGCTGTGGGTCTAAGTTTATATTTTAAAGGGGAAGGCGATTCTTATTATATTCCTGAATGATTAATTCAAGATAAAAAATAGTTTCAATCATGTAACAATTACTCAACTATCGTTCACCGAGGGAGCGGAATAAATAAAGATATTGAGATTCATAGCAAGAACATAATAAATACCCACAAACGGTGGTTCGCTGGATCACTCCTCTTCATCGACTATTTCTCTTCTATTGGCAAATAAATCTCTAGCTCACTTTCTGGTGAAGTCGGATTAAATCTTTCGTCCATCAAACCTTTAGTATGTTTGTAGCCATTCTCATCAATCCAACTGTTAAGAGAACCATAAGCATCACTTATTTTCCAAATCTCACCTTTATGCGTAAAGACAGCATAAGTGCAAACAGGAGTGGTCTGGCTTACCATTCCTTGTGGAATAAATGCAATCTCTGTGACTTGAGCGGTTGTATAGTAGGTACCAAGGTTGTCGGGCGCATAATTACTTGGTTCGTATAGAGCCAATTTAATACCAGTTCGATATTGAATTTCCTTTACACGACTTATTAAAGAGTCAAATGATAGCGGTATTACGGTTGGGTATTCTGAATACTTCGCTTGCCTTGCTCCAACTGCTGAGAATCCTCTTTTGACCACTCTACACCCGTTATCTTTAATTCTTAGTTTGCTCAATTCGTTTCTCCTTTCGGAATCATAATTGTGCCGGCAGGATTTAAAAATTTAGTACAGTGGGGGATGATTTTATGTCTAGCCAGCCCATCAAATATGATCTAGTTACAAAGCCTGGGATACTTGAGTTTGAAAAATTGCTAGCATTAGAGGACGGTGTTCAGATAGTATGCGATATTCTTTCGCATCTACCTAGTGAACCTTACTATTTCACGGGTAGCTTAGAATGCTACGAAACAACAAAACCTAAAGGATGAAATCCTGCGAATAGACGAGCTTGCGTGAGGATATCAAATCATACCGAGGGAGCTTCATCTCCTAGACTTTAAATAATTGTTGCACAGCAACCTGTTTCCTTACCTTTTCAACTTCATTGATCATAAAGATAACTTTAATTCTCAATGAAATCAAACTATCCTAACTGGTTCATATGCTGCAAGCACTTTATTTTTCTTAAGAATATCTCGTGCCTTCGCACTAATAATTAGTCTTCTCGCTCGGTGATTAGCAAGGCCAAAGTATTCATATGACTGATTAAAATCATTAACGTTACACAGAATATCCGAGTCGTAGACAACCTCAGACCTAAGAATTTTACCACTTTGTCCACATATTTCACAATAATGAGGCTTGGATATTTCAACGATGATTTCTTCTTTATTCATTGGACGTAACGTTGATTCAATGAGTAACTGGAAACAATTAGGGAGTCCCCTTCCTTTATAGTCCTTTACCTCAGTAAAGTTACATCCTGTAAGTCCATTTTCTGAAACAATTGCATTAAAATTTTCGCTTACAATTATTTCAGGATTAATGGTGACTAGTTGATTTTTCCCTATTTGCTTCTTGTCAATTATTAATTCCGAAACTTGTATCTTGCCTACACCACAAGCTAAACAACCACTGTTAGGTTCATACTTTGTTCCGAACTTTTCAGCACTTGTAGGGCTATGTTCCCAAGGATTTACAAGTTCTACAGAAAAAAAAGTTGCTTGAGTTATCTCTTCCTTTGTGTATTCCCTGCCCTCAGAATATGTATATCTCATTACTTGGTTATCAATTGTTTCAATTAAAATTTGATAACTTGGGTTATCTTTGTATATATCAATTTGCAATAAATCACCCGAAGTTCTAACTCGTGATGCTTCATCCTTAACAATACTTAATATTTCTTCATGAAAACTAGGATTTACTGAAATCCAAATTCCAGCTTCTCTGCGCATTTTCCCACCGCCCTTAATCTACCTTGAATCCTAATACTTATTCTTCCTGTTATTCCACTATCCTGCCAGTTAGTTTAGCAAGTTACAGGTCAATCTACTGTTTGTCGGCAATCGGACAATGTTCTTGTCACGAATCGGGAATCGGATCAAGTTCTTGTCATTGGCAAATGACAAGAACTTGATCCGATAACTAAAAAAGCCCGCGGTTTACGTGGACTTCATTCGGACAATGTTCTTGTCAACCGACAACAAACATATGCGCTTTTCTCTCCCGCCCCACGTAAAAAAAGCCGCGAAATAATCGCGGCAACATATCCTAGTGTTTTGAGAATCACTCCCCAACAGCTCAAAAAAGTGGTAGCTTTAACACAAGCTATCATCACGCTCTTCTGCCCGTTAGCACAAAAGTCTACACGCGACAGCCTATTTAGGTTTGTTCAACTATTATTTCCCGTTAGCCATCCATGCCCCACACTGGGCACCACGGAATAATGAAAATTCTCATCGTGATTGGCTACTTTCAGGGTAGTTTAATGAGCTTATTATTTCGATTGTATCTTTTATTGTTATGTATTTAGAAGAATATTGTCCCAATTTATTTATAACCTTCGGTTTAATTCGACTTTCAAAATTATCATTCCAGATAAACATGTTCCTGAATATTTCAAAAGTCGGTTTATAGTTTGATTTTTCTATTCTGAGCAGCTGTAAGATAAATCTTCTGATGATTCGATACTTTCGTTTTGAATTATCAGTATCCAAGAATATAATTAAATCAGCATTATTAAAACTTTGGAACACCCATTCGTTATAATGAGCACCCTCTATAATCCAAGTATTTGAATGAATAATTGTACACAACAGTTGATCTCTTTCTTCATCAGTTCTTTTAATGTCTCTTGGTTTATGTCTCTTCCAAACAACATTATCCAATTCGAAATGTGGAATACTCAGTTTATTTGATAGATTTCTAGCTAATGTTGTTTTACCGCTCCCAACGGAACCTATAATATGTATTTTTCTCGGGGCAAATTTGTCCAATTCAACCATTTAACCTACCCTCCACTTAGATTTTAATAATGTATTCTTCCAACTTTTCCTAAAACCTCTATTAAAATTAATCTGCCCGTTACTTTAATGGGAACAGGGAGTTACATGATGAATATTGCCATTCTTTATTACTGGGGAGTTAATTAAGGTTAATATCTTACATGCTACATGAGCGGGATCGGCAAGGTTACCTTCCAATTTCTGTTTCGAAAAAAATTCCGATAGTTGAAAAACCGAATCACGAGCTATTTTTTGCAATTCTGTATCCATCATTCCTGGATCAACTGCAAATACTTCAACAGCATTTGGTTCACCATCTTGCTCAAGTCCAACACATCGGGAGAACATATTCAGTGCCGATTTAGCCGAACAGTAAAGACTCATACTTTGGGCTGGATACTGAGCCGATCCAGAAGAGATGTTTATAATCCTTCTTTTTACTTCCCATTCGGATGTTAAGCTTATAAAACTGGAGGTAAGCATAATAGGTGTCGTTAAGTTCAGTTGTATATTTGCCATGATTTCTTCTTGCGTGCAATACTGTATATCTTTGATGGGGGATACTGAAGCGGCATTATTGATGAGTGTTATAGAATCTATCTTACTCGGATCAACTGTTGCAATAATCTCCTGCAAAATAAGATTTAAGTTCTCTAAATGAGTAAGATCAATGGAGTAGAACTTATATCTGTATCCAGAGGCTTGTCTGATAATGTCGTCATTTTCAGTTCGAGATAAGCAAAACACGTAGTTTTCTTCTAATAAAAGTTGTCTAGAAATTTCGGCACCAAGTCCACTTGATGCTCCAGTAATAATGTATACGTGTTTCGACAAGATATCACCTCAATTCCAACGGTACAATCAACCTAAATTTTACCACATTAGGGTGGTGGAGGTTTTATAAATTTATTTGATTGCTACGTTATTCTACCCGTTAACGGAGCGAACAGACTAAAGAAATAAATCATTAACAATTGCTACAAATGAACCTGCGATTATGCGCATATGTTTGTGTCGTAAAACGATTATGCACCTATGTTTGTGTCGTGGCTTCGCGACACAAACATAGGCGCTTTCAAATAAAAAATCCCCAATTAATGGGGATCTCAAAGCACCTATGTTTATGTCGCCGGACATCCTTGTAAATTTTTTGATTAATGATGGATAATTACTTACACGATACATCCGTCGGGAATGAGATAATGATTTGTCAAAATCGGGAATGGGATAAAGTTCTTGTCAATTGGTCGTGACAAGAACTTTATCCCATAAAACAAAAAAACCGCGATTTACGCGGTAATTAATGAGATAATGTTCTTGTCACCCGACAGGAATGTGGATTCTGACCCCGCCCATTTGTCAGTGATGTCTGTCATTTCTTTCTTCAACAATGTCACCGTTCGCTGACTTCCTCCCTGTTCGATTTTTCGGTCTATGGGATGGGGTAAGGTAAAGAACGCCGTTTTCGCCTTACCTCCCCTTTATTTCTCGGTTAAATCCACTCTTCCATGTTCTTCATCAATAAAATCATTAATTCCTGACTCTGTCTTGCAGTATTACACATGAGATGCAGAACGGCTGAGCCAATCTTGGAAACGTGTCGTAGTGATGCGTACGGGTCTATCGCCATTTGGAACGAGAGATTGATCATTCACCTCTACCGATCCGTAGTAGAGCGCATTGTCGTCTGTGACCACCTGACGTTTGTCTTGAGTTGTGCTAAAGTATTGTCTAACGAATTCGTCCATACGAATCTGATCTGGACCAGCCACATCGACAATGCCATTCACTGGCGCCCCAAGTGTGAAATCGGCCAACGCTGCTGCAACATCATCCGAAACGATAGGCTGCATAAGGGCGGAAGGCAAACGAACGGTTTCCCCTTCTGTAGCCACATCGGCGATGCCGCCGACGAATTCGAAGAACTGCGTCGCGCGGACGATCGTATAAGGATTCTTGGAATTCTGAATTAGCTCTTCTTGAGCCATTTTCGCACGGAAATAACCACTTTGGAGAAGGCGTTCGGTACCAACGACCGACAACGCAACATGATGACTTACTCCAGCGGTTGCTTCAGCAGCAAGGAGATTACGAGTAGACGTCTCAAAGAACTCCAAAACTGCCTGGTCCTCCCACGAAGGCGCGTTTGTCACGTCGACGACAACCTGTGCGCCGCTAAGCGCTTCTGCCAGCCCCTCACCAGTGATCGTGTTGACACCTAAGGAAGGTGATGCTACCACTACCTCATGGCCAAGCTGACGAAGGTTGTTTACAAGTTTTTTTCCAATAAACCCACTGCCGCCAATAACTACAATTTTCATCTTAATTCCTCCTAGTTTTGTAGCCCATAAATAAGGGCATGTAATGTTTTTCTTTTTATTTCTAAAATAAGCTTTACTGCTTTTTAACTTAGGCCAGCTTTGGTCAATCCAAATGCAGCATCAGCAGAACCCGGGACAGTTTTAAATGCTATATTTATGCGGTTCCAAGCATTAATCGCCATAATCGAGAAAGTCAGGTCCGAGATTTCTTTTTCAGACAACTGTTCGCGAACACGATTATACACGTCGTCGGGTACACCATGCTCAGGGAGCTTGGTCAGGATCTCGGTCCATGCCAGTGCAGCGCGTTCACGCGGAGCAAACAGGGTCGATTCCCGCCAGATCGAGATGTGGTGTAGGCGAAGCTCGCGCTCACCATGAATCTTTGCTTCCTTCATATGCATGTCCAGGCAGAATCCGCATCCATTCATTTGTGATGCTCTGATGTGAATGAGATCGAGGATCTCCTTTTCAATTGAGCTTCCCTTCTCGGCGTTGCTAAATTCCATCATTTGTTTGAAAAATTCTGGTGATTGCTGCATATAATTTACATGTTGTGTCATAACTGTTGTACCTCCTATTTTTTTGACACTAATAAGACAAATGGCGATTTCAATGTGTGACATAAAAACTATTTCTTTTTTTTACCTCAATAAGCGCTTAAGTGTTAACTATGCCAATACAACGATTAGCTCAAACCTGCTTTCGTCAATCCAAATGCTGCGTCAGCCGAACCCGGAACAATTTTGAAGGCTACGTTGATACGATTCCATGCATTAATTGCCATAATCGAGAAAGTCAGATCCGAGATTTCTTTTTCAGACAACTGTTCGCGAACACGATTGTACACGTCGTCGGGTACACCTTGCTCAGGAAGCTTGGTCAGGATCTCGGTCCATGCCAGCGCAGCGCGTTCACGCGGACCAAATAGCGTCGATTCCCTCCAAATCGAAAGGTGGTAGAGGCGAAGCTCGCTCTCACCATGGATCTTTGCTTGTTTAACGTGCATGTCCAGACAGAACCCACACCCATTGATTTGCGAGGCTCTGATGTGAACGAGATCGAGGATCTTCTCTTCAATTGCACTTTCCTTCTCAGCGTTACTGAATTCCATCATCTTTTTGAAAAGCTCTGGTGATTGCTGCATATAATTCATACGTTGTGTCATAGTTTGTGTACCTCCTATTTTTTTTGACACTAATATGACAATTGGCGACTTCAATGTGTGACATAAAACATTTCTTTTTATTTTCCCCTTACTCATATCTGCTATCCAAAGTTAAGTTTTACTCATAAAAAAAGCCGCAATGTATGCGGCCACTAATCAGGAAGCACCCTGCCTTTATATTTTCCGGTTTGCATAATTTTCACTTTGATATCAATCTTATTTAAGGTGTCCTCTTTTAAAACCAAATGGCCTCCGTCGTTTAAGCGATGCCATTCTTGGGGATTATTTCTATAAATTTCTCCAAACAAATTCAACAGGTCCGACTGCGTGGAAAGGCCCTTTCGATACGTCGTTAGGATTTCATCTCGAACTACTTGTGCAGCTTGTTCTTCCATTGTCTTCACAGAAACATTTTCGGTCATTTCTTCAACTACTGCACGAGCCTTTATGTATATGTTAAAGCGTGCTTCATCTTGATCAATTAGCGGCTGTATCCTATGATGAGGTTTAGTTAATACTAGCGTTCCTTTCGGTTTTTTGTTATCGGGTATTTTAACAAGAACGCGTTTCGATTTCTTATTAAACCATCTCACTCCTTTGAGATCGTCTTCTGAAAACCATCCCATCAATTGATGTTCGTGCATTGCGTATGCACCGTTTATTCTAAACATGGCCTTCTCTTTTTGATCTTCCTGCCATTCTTCTTTCGTGATGGAGAGCGTTGGAAGTATTACCGTTCTGCCCTTTTCGTTAAGTTCGGCAACCTGTTTGTAACCATACTGAGGCTGAATAAAGGATCTTTGCGCATAGGTTTCCTCAGGTGTATCCATGATCGTATCCAGCGGTGAAAGATTAAGTAGTGATTTTTGTGATAAGATTTCGGAAAAGCTTTCTTTTGTAGTAAACAGTAAAATATTATATCGGACTTCATAGTAGCGATCTATCGCATCATAGGCTTGCCTAAGCGCAAATTTGTTTTTCAATATGCCTTCCTTTAAGACAATTGCTTTGATATGCCCCCAATATACTCTTAATTGCGAAGTCGCATAAATCGAGTTTAAAGCTTCAATAACCGTCATCCCCTCTCCCTTGCCAATCCATACGGGCACATTTTTACCAATTTCTATTTTCTCGCTCTTTGCCACATTCGAAAAATTAAGAAACTGTATATACGCAATATAATGTCCATCCTTATAATCAAGCCCAAGAGCCGTAACATAAGCCATATTTTGAATTGTTTTGGAATCCCAACATCCTGGTATCACTAAAAGTACAGTCAGAACGATATACGATTTAATGATTACTTTCATGCGGATCTTCCCCTTGCTTATCAGAATCTAAGGTGTTTAGGTCATCAGGTCTTTTTTTATATTGGCTCCATGGAAGTCGTAAAATAGCTCTTGCCATCTCTTTAAACACCGGGGGTGACAGAGGCGACATGTAAGGAACTCCGAAGGAACTCAGTTTGCACATATATCCAATAAACAGCACAATACTAACGATTAACCCAAACATCCCAAAAACAGCAGAAATGAAAAAAAACGCAAATCGGAGGACGCTAACGGCTCCGCTTAAATTTTGACTGACTAAAGTTGAGCCCGTCACTGCTACAATGGCCCCAACAACGATGACACTTGGGGAAACGAATCCAGCTCGAATGGCTGCATCCCCAATAATTAACCCGCCTACAACGGTCAATGTTTGGCCAATGGTACTTGGGAGGCGAAGGCCTGCTTCTCTAAAAATCTCCAACAACATCAGTAATATCAACATTTCAATTTGTCCAGAGAATGGCAGACCAAGTCGTGCCGTGGCAATGGTTGCCATCAAACGAAAGGGAAAATCTGATCCGGGTGAAACGAAGTGAGTGCTACCCAAGCTCCCGGCATTAAGACTGATAAGAGAAAACTGATTGCACGAATCAAACGTGCAAACGAAATATACTGGAAACTGAAATAGATATCTTCAGGTGATTTTAGTAAAAGTAAAAATGTCCCCGGCCCAATTAGAACCATTGGATTACCGTCCACGATAATGACAAATCTTCCGTTCAGCAAACTGGTAACTGCCTTGTCCGGTCGGCCGGTATAATCAAATAAAGGCATAAGGGTGTACGGCTTATCGGCAATCTTCTTCTCTAGTTGATTGATGCTTTGAAGTCCGTCGACATCAATCTTACTCAATCTTTTTCGAACTTCGTTCAACACGTCGGAAGAAATAATATCCGTAAAAAATATAACAAGCCTACCTTTGTTCTTGTTCTCCTTCCCAACGTAAAAGTTTCATAACAGAGGGAATGGCTGCGAATACGTTTTCGAACTAAGGCCACATTGACACCGATATCTTCCACAAATCCATCTCTTGGTCCATTGATGGAAATCTCCGTGCTTGATTCCTCGGGTGTACGTTCTGGACGACTGGCTATACACATTACAAATAAAAGGTTTGTCTGTGAGAACAACAGAAGGAGATCGCCTTGAAAGATCCATTCAGATATTTGCTCCTTTGAGGCAGTGGCTTTTATCGCTGTTAACGGCAATGGAATGGACATATGATCCAATTGCAAATCACATAACCTTTGTTGCCGGTACAAGCTTTCCAGCTCTGGAAGAATGACTTTTGCAATCTGTGAGGAATCACATAATCCTCCGCTATAGATGAGAATAACTTCGGCAGTGCTGCCCTCTTCAAATCGATATTGCTTTATTTCAACGTCCGCAGAGTGAAGAAATTGTGCCTTGATTTTCTGCTTGTTCCAACCTTCTACTGGTTCAAGTTCAGTCCCAGTCATGCAGTTTCCTCCTTGAACTTCTTGGAAAATAACGAGATCGATATACAAACTATCGATACGAACAAAGCCACAACTAAGGAAATTGGAAAATAAAATCGATACATCCATAAATAAATCGTATATTTCTCAAGGGGAATCATTGATAGTGTTATATAGCTGATCGTAACCAAAAGGTTAAACCAATTGCGTTGTCTCGAAGTTGTAAAAGGCATCATTTCCCCCAGTAAAAATTGCGCGAAGCCGACTCTAATAATCGCGCCAGACATCCACTGGAAGACGGATATCGACATGTTCGATATTGCTGCCTAATTTGACCAAGCGCCATTGTTCATACGGAGGCTCAGACTGTTTAGCAGCTTCAACAGGACCGAATTCGGTCACAGCTCCAATTATGGGGCCAATCGAGATATACACCATAAGCACTGCCAAAATGGCGATTTTCCACACCCGAACACCGGACTTCAGACGATGTTGGATGGCTATGATCATCAGCAGTTCAATAAACCCGCCTCCGGCATAAAGCATGCCATGTATGACGGGCTGCCATCCATGCTCCAGAATCGGCTTTAAAAGCGTATAATCTTTCTGCGGGGCATTCGAGAAAGCCACAAAATACCCAAGGGCAATCACAACGGGAAGCAGTATACCCGCACTGCTAGCTATCATCCGTATGCCTGATGTAGCGTAAAAGTGAAATGCTAAGCATAAAACAATGAGCAATGCAAATTTGGGTGTACCTGGCAAGTAATCAATATTTGTTCAGATTGCGGTATACAAGACAGTCGACAATCCGATCAGGAAAAAATGCAAACAGATCGGAATTACTATCATCCACGATACTATGTTGTTGGTCTTGCTAGCTAACCAAGGCTGCAGCTTCTGCTGGCCTGATCTCTTCATAAACAAAACAAGGAGAGCACACCAGGGAAGATATAATATCCCCGTTAATAAAACAGAGATCCAGGCATCTCTTCCAGCTGCATCAAGGAGCAACGGGTTAATGATTACATGACTCATAAGTCCATTCATTAGTATAAAAATCATGCAGACTTGTAAAATACTGATTTTACCGATTGCCTTATCCATTGCCATCATCCATCCGAACCAATAATTGCGAAACACATATATTGTTCCTTATGGTACACTATTTATACTTTAATGGAAGGGAATGGAATGGAATATAACGACCACCCTCGTTAAGAGATCAAGACTGTGGATCTGATAGCCAACCGATTTGCATAGACAAAAAAGCACCCTTCTTGTTTGGTATCATGGAAGTGTCGAGCAACCATGCAAACAAAGAAAGGTGCGTAATTAATACTGTTACCCTAATTTCCTATCTGAACAGGACTTGAGGGGCTTCTTGTTTCTCTTTAAGCTACTGTGGATTAGTTATCCAAATTCTAGCGCTTTTAATAAAGCTGCTAGTTCCGTATATACTGCGTTTGGAGTGAGAGCACGAAATCTTGTTATTGCTTTTACCGTGTTCTTTTTTCAAGCGATAGAATGAGATCCCTCAATAATCTCTTGGCCGGAGTAAGGGATTCCGGAGCTGCCCCCATACTTACATGCTGACATGATCCCTGACTACACATTGTGATGGTGATTATTTCTTTTTTTGTCGGTGGAAATTGGCCAAGTTTGAATTCCAGTGGTCCCTCCTTTAATTCGACGTAACCAATTGGCTCAACAATACCTACTAGGCAAACAGGACAATTGCTCAAGGTTTCTTCCTCCCTTTCTTTTCTGATTGTTCAAGCTCTAATAGCAGCAGTAAATTGAAAAGCAACTAGAGAAGAAAAGCCTTTTATTTCTCCAGTTGTTTGTTATTTTTGTTTACACTAATAAGGCAATTAGCGATCTAAATATGTGACATAGTTCAACTAAAATTCCAAAGTCTACATAATCAGACATGGGGGTGATCGACCTTGAGTTTAATCAGTAGGAGTATTGAAGTGAATAATGCCTATCTCGGAGATTCAAAGATTGCTAGGATGTTGATGACTCGATTGCAAAGCGTAGAGGATAATATTCTGAAGCCGATTTTTTTCAGCAGATTACCGCAAGGAATAGATCGACGTTGTATCCGGATTGATTCTTAAGGTATTTATGAACATAAGAAAGGGCCGAGAAGCCCTTGTTACAGGTGCCCCCAGCCCTACCTATATAACTTGCATCTTAAAAAGCAAATTCTTCTTTATTGAAATACTTCCAATTCCCCAGATCGTAACCGTATTGGAATAAACAGGCGTCCTGTACTCTCCATCCGTCGAACATGGAAATACTGGTTGCCTTATTAATTCTGGAGGTCCTTGCTATTAAAACTTTCGAGCTAATTCACGAGCTTGTTGAATTGATTTCTCTTTAATTGCCGGTGCTTGATCGGGCGTTGCTGCGACACCTTCTATAAAGATGCCTTCAAATGAAGGAACACCTAAAAATTTCATAATCATAGTTAAGTGACGATGACCAATTTCAAAGTCTGCAAATGGACCCCCTTGAGCATAAAAGTTACCAGCTGCTTGAATATGCACAGCCTTTTTATCGCCAAGTAACCCAACAGGACCTTTATCCGGAACATATTTGAAGGTTTTTCCTGCAACACATATAGAATCAATGTATGCTTTCATAACTGGTGGGAAAGAAAAATTCCACATTGGATTGACAAATACATATTTATCAGCCTCTACAAATTGGTCTACCAGTTCACCCAGACGACTTACTTTTTCTTTTTCTTCTGTGTTCAACTGATTAAAATCAGTGCCAGAACTTAATTTTCCCCATCCGCTAAATACATCTGCATCAATTTGTGGGATGTTCATTCGATAGAGATCAAGATGCAGTACTTCATCGTTGGGGTTAGCTTCCCGATATGCATCTATAAATTCTTTTCCAATAGATAAACTATAAGAATTCTGGTGATCATGCGGATGAGCTGTAATATACAATACCTTTGCCATTTTAGTTAAACTCCTTTATTTTGTTTTTTTTTTGGACATTAATAAGACAATTAGCGACCTCAATGTGTGACATAAAACAAGTTTTAATTTTATGGCTATTTGAGAATGATAGTTCAACCGGTTGTTATTCTGCCTCAATCGACAAAGAATTATCACTTCTCCTGACATAAGAAAAGAAATTGTATTCCTAAAATTTTTTTTAGGCGCGGCGGATTCGGCCGGGGACGGGCTGGCCGTACCGCCAGGCTCACTGGGGTCCTTATTCGAACCGCATGGCGCGAGAACCCTCGAGCACGATGATCATTAGAACGAGCAGTAATGGTTTTTTCATTTTCGTGTTCTCTCCTATTGTGCAAAATCGATTTTTTTATTCTTCCTAGTATAATGGTAGGATTTTGTCAAAAGTATTTTCGGGTCGAAAATCAAAGAACCCTTGCTTCGCAAGGGTTACCATGATGTCACATACCTACCTTTCAAAACGGTCCTCTCCGTACCGGGTTTGCTTATCTAAAGTAAGGAATGATTAACGCCATCACTCCAAGACCAATCGACCACCACGCAAGTCCCTTTTTAGGGGTAGCCAAGCAAATGAGTCCGAGGATAACGGCAATGCTGCCCATCCATATGGGTGCATAGAAAAACCCGATAATAGCTAACACGATGCCGATCCAGCCAAGCCATTTTCCTGTCATTTCATTCATGTTCAACATCTCCATCAATTTAGTTTTGTATAATCAAGCGAGTGCTTTCGAAAAGAAAGTTAATTAATTTTTCTCTTCGGGAGTTCATTCCAAAAATAACAAAAAGGTAGGTATGTGACTTCATGGCAACTGTACTGTACATGCATTCAGTTCAGCGAACAAGATTGTGACCAACATTAAGACTAGTACTGTTTTCGATTTTTAAATAATACTGATTAATTAAGCTGTTTACTCATCTCGATAACGCGTGGATGTTGTAGGTTAAATTGATTCTCCTTAACAACTTGTCCTAGATGAAGTCGCAACAGCTCAACCTGTTCTTCAATATTCAATCTTAAGACTTCGATCGTTGTTGGAATTGACATAGTGACACCAAAAATCTCTGATTGTTTTAGTAGACAACCTGCCTAAAATGGTGGAAATGATGAGCATATTAACCAAAGCTTACGAACTCGCGCAAAGTGTGGCCACAGACAAAGTACTAATCAACGATTTTGCCGAAGGTATTGTTGAATGAAGGATCCTGAAGTGCAGAAAACACTTCGTTTCGCACTCAAGCATTTTTGAACGTACTCGCTGAACACAAAAATCAATACGGACAAGGGATGATATCAATGGCTGAAGCAAATACTTATTCTTGGCGGCGGTTACGGCGGTCTTCTAACCGCATAGACAGCACGTAAACATTTGACGGCTGAAGGAGCCACCATTACGATCATCAACCGTTTTAACACATCAAATTATTACAGAAATTGCATCGTTTGGCTGGCGGCACCATAAAAGAGCAAGCCGTTTCGCTTTCGCTTCAAAAACTGCTTGGCGACAAAGATGTGAATGTCGTTGTCGACTCTATTAAAGAGATTAGCCTAATGAGAAGCAGGCCTTATGCTGATGGAATTCAGATATTCCCGGACTCAAGCATCCGTTTTACGATAAGGGTATCCCTTTATCGTTATGGGAAGTTGATAGCCGCGATTTGAACGCTTTGGGCCGGTTTGTTCTCATGACGATATCCAACACAGGGTTGGTTACGCTGTACAACGCTTTTTCATCCAAATGATGATGCAGCAGATGTCTTTTCTTCATCCATTTGCCCCAAGGCGTCAAAGGTTTGATTGGGCGATGGGAGATATAGTGCTTCCATTGATAATAGATTTGAAAGCCAGATGCACCGAACACGACGGCAAAAGACAGATGCCAATCATACCCCGTCACAATAAACGCCGCCCCAAAAATGACCAAATACGCACACATATCGAAAGAGACTGGTCCGAACAAATATTTCACGTCATTGGGAGATTGATGATGGGCAACATGCCCCTTATATGCAAAGGGAGCAATCCGCGGAAATTCATGAAGAATGTATCGGTGAACCATATATTCGATAAAGATAACAAAAACGGGGCCTACGCACATTGCTACCGCCGTACGGATACTGCCGAAAGTCGCAATGACCCCGCAACAGCTAAAGAAATAAACAGAGAATAGAAACAAAATAAGACGCTGTCCCATAAATTCTTTTACATATTGCATAAGGGGCGTTTCCGATCTCATAACCGATCACCTCCTATTTACTTAATGTTGATTAATGGTCACACAGCTTATTATAATGAGATGGAGGTTAAATTCAATGATCAAGATACCGCAAAAGTCGCTTACCCGACACGCTGCTTAAAGGATGTTCATTAGTTCACTAAATAGTTACCCGAGAGGCGGAAGAACATGCAGGACAAGACGGATCCTAGAATCATTCGAACGAAGCTGTTGCTTAGAAATGTCTTAATCGACTTAATAGACGAAAAAGGCTTCGAAGGCACTACGATCCGGGATTTGATGCAGAAGGCCGGCTTGAATCGGGGTACATTTTATTTGCACTACCGCGATAAATACGATCTACTGGAACAGAGCAAAGAGGATATGCTCAAATACATTCTAAAAATAGTCAAGAACATCGACCCTATTCAAATAATGAAGTATGCCGCACGTAACGAGCCTCATCCGGTTTTCCTGGAATTGTTCGATTTTTTTACATTGCATGCTGTATTTTTCAAAGTTCTCTTGGGACCTAAAGGTGATCCGGCTTATCCAGTCCAAGTGAAACAGATTATGCAAAAGCATATTTTTAATAAGCTGTCCTTGCATCAGTCCGAGCATATACCGGTGCCGCGCGAGTTCATTATTGCTTATTTGGCATCCGCAAATTTGGGTGTCATTCAGCACTGGTTGGAAAGCGGTATACAGCTTTCTCCTCGAGAGATGGCCTTGCTGATAACCCGCATGACCACCTTCGGTCCCTTACAGACCTTCGGACTGAAGGGAGAGGCATAAGTTATCAGCCAACCATATGTAAATTCTAAGACCTCTCATCCCTGGATTAAGCGCAAAAATATTCGCAAATAACGTAGAGTGCTTCCGTACCATAACTAAAAAAAAGCCCGCCCCAAGGTTCGCTTTAGTTTGACCGTGAATATTGCCATAGCGCCTGTGTGCAATAGGCCTTTATTTCCTGATTCCCATTTCCGTAAGATTCACCTTAACGTTCAATCTAACGTTCAACGTTCGATATTCTTTTTTCCATTCCTCTTCGTTCCAATTTCGCGTTTTGCTCCTAACAAAATCCCCTAATCCGAGCGGGTCGATCCCTTCCTTTTTAAACAATTGAATGAGATCCATTGCAGCTCTTGTATTGGAAAGTGCCGTCCCCTTCACCGTTTAAGATAAGGTTTATCGTCACATTTGGACTTTTCGTATCTTTGCTGACTCGATTGCGGCCATATTTGATTTGATAATTGTTCGGATTTGAACAATAACAATGAAATGAAAACAACCATAAGATAATATACTGTTGTAACAAAATTCGCCAAATGTGCCCATTTTTGTGTTTTTTTTGGTGTTTCAAAGAAAGTGTAACAGAAAAAGAGTGTCTCCACGCCTAAATAGGGAAATGTAAACTCCTTACCTGCTTTGATGATATCGTTCAGCGAATGATCAATAATGGGCGATAAATTGTAAAATGAAAATAATTCGCTGTAAAAAACAAGGTAATTAATGTAATATTTCGTGTTAAGCTAAACATACAAATGCCCACGATAACTCGAAAACCTCCTGCAACGATGTAATAAACAAGCAGGAGCAAAACCAATGCCAACGGCCATGTTTCAAGATCAGGAAGTAGCCATACTTGTATGATTTCTATAAATAGCCGTATTTGAAAACTTGCATCGAGCAGGAAGTAAACGATAAAGATAAAGTTAAGACCCCTTCCCGCCCATATGCGCTTCGACTTATTTGGCCTTTCCTTGATGTAAATCGTGTTATTGCTTTTACCGGGTTCTTTGGCCCAGAGTTAGAATCAGATCCTTTAGTAATCTCTTGGCTTGAGTAATGGATTCTGGTGCTGCTCCCGTACCTATATACTGACATGGTTCGGTATTACACACCAACAGGCTCAACAACACCTACCAGGCAAACCGGGCAATTCCTACTGTTCATGCTGACTTCATCCCTTTCTGTTCTGTATTCGATTCAGTTTGAAAATTAATTCATTGTTATTTCCTCATGCTTTGTTCAGACACGAATTAGACAATTGGAGATGTCAATATGTGACATCTTCAACTTCATCAGAACTCTCAGGTACTTTGCTTCGTTAAAGTGGTTCAACTTCAAGAAAAATAAATGAGGGAAAATACAAATATGATTTCTGTCACACATTGAAGTCGCCAATTGTCTTATTAGTGTAAAAAAAACTACGTTCCAGCTGCGCGGTTCTGTCATTCGTCGATGGCGTGTCTTGGTCTGACGAAAAAAACGTTCGTGGTCGTTGTTAGTGCGTGGAACATGAGGATGGTCATAACAAGTAAAGAGTCCCTTCCAGAACCCCTTGGTATAACTTTTGAAATTTAAAATCAGAGGACGATCATGCTCCTCAGTGTATGTGTGCTCCAACCCCTACATCAAGTATTGCATATGGAGACGTACTGACGAGCTCGTTTGATCGACATCTGGTTCAAAATGTTAGCGACAAGATGCACTGGCTACATCCAACGTTTCACTTCTTGGTACAGTTCACTAAACTCATTCAGTTTCTCTGTTGGATACTAATAAGGCAATCGGCGATATAGATCTGTGACATATACCAAGCATCTACTTTTTGGATATTGGAGAATCATAATTCAACACTCTGCAGGGTAGCATAAATAGTAGCATGAGCTGAAGAAATAGAAATCATCTTCAACGTGGATAAAGATAAAAGTACTTGTCTTGATATAAGACAAGTATTTGTTTCTGAAAAACAAAAAAGCCGCAATCAAGCGGCATGTTATAACACTATTAACCATGGATTCAAGAATTGGAAGATTATTTCCCTTCGAAGAAATTGCAAGAAGCCGCGCGGTTTATCGAGGTAAATCTAATTCAGTTTAAGAGCTGTAATTTATCTGGATTCACAATAAAGTAAATTCGTTGAATGGTTATCGTTTGGACATCCCATTCAAAACAAATGACCCCGGTTGGAGTGCCCTCTTTTGTTAACAATATCCCTGGTTGATCATTGACCTCGACCAGCTGTGCCTTTGATTCGGGAAATTTACTTGACGAAAGAGCCTTCAATATCTTGAGCACGCGTTCCCTGCTATATATAGGATTGATTGCGGCGGAAACTTTTCCTCCACCGTCGGCAATAAATATGACATCCTCTGTTAACATGTCCACCAGTGGTTGAATGTTACCATTCGAAATGGCAGAAATGAAGCGATTCACTAATTCCTTTTCCTCTAGAAGATGCAATGATAGTTTTTCATCTTTTTGGGAGGATAAATCTACTTTTTTCTTGACACGACTAAAGATCTTACGGCAATTGACTTCTGATTTGTTGACCATTTCGCCAATTTCACTATGTTCATATGCAAAAACTTCTCTTAAGATAAACACAGCTCGTTCCAATGGCGTAAGTTTTTCCATAAGAATAAGAAACGCATAAGAAATCGTATCATGACGCTCAACGCTATCTAACGGACTATGATCTTGGAATTGCACTGTTGGTTCTGGAAGCCAATTACCTACGTAGCTTATTCTTTTTTTTCGTGCAGATTTTAATTCGTTTAAACATCGATTAATCATCATTTTGCTTAAGTACGATTTGATATTATTAATATTGTCATTTAGATATCCATGTATGCTTATAAACAAATCTTGAACCATATCCTCTGCATCTGATCTAGAACCAAGCATACGGTAAGCAATTGAAAATAAATGAGGCTTGTAGGTTTTATACAAATCTTCAATGGTATTAGATGATGAATCAATTGTATAACTTTGCATAATATCCGCCTTTCTTTGAATTCGAAAAATCTCGCCCATATCTACTTATTATTAATAAACAGATCGAAATGATTCATTTTATTAAATAAACTTATCTAGGTAAAATAAATACTTTCGGAATTGCAGATTGGAAATCATTATGTTACTCCATTGTTGTTTTCCTCCATTTTTTGTTTTTGTCACTTATAAGACAATTAGCGATGTCAATGTGTGACAAAAATCTGATTAATTCTGAATCAATCCATTCAACATAAACTCCTTTTAACGTTGAAAAGGCAACCAATTCAACTGGCTGCCTTTTCCATTAAATATTAAGCTATTGTATATTTCAATATTCGCTTTCCATAAGTCAAGCTATACCGAGTCCGGCGTCAACTCCGATAATTTGTCCTGTGATCCAACCCGATTGCGAATTCATCGCCAGTAAAAGCAACGAGCGAAATAAAGAACAGCAAGGAAATAAGAACAAATAGACCCATACAAATATTAGAAGAAATTTTTTGTGAGCGTGATGAAATCGTAATGCCCCAGCTGATCAGGAATGCCCAGAGGCCATTGCTGAAATGGAATGCTGCCGACAATACGCCGATGACGTAAATGATAAAGAGCACTGGATTTATGGCAATTTGATGCATCGTCGAGCCAAGATCCTCATGCGTAATATTACCCAAGTAAACTTGAAGACGAGTATTAAAAAAATGCCAGAAAACGAAGATAAACGTAAGAACCCCAGTAATGCGTTGCAGAGTGAACGCTCAGTTACGGCCGTACGTGTATTGTCCAGAGTTCAGATCGGACTGATAGGCCATGTACAGTCCATAAATGCCGTGAAACAAAATCGGTAGGTATATCCCAAAAATCTCAAGCAACGGCTTAAGCGGCAGACTGTTGATGAAATGCACGTAGTTAGCGAACCCTTCTGGTCCGCGTTCAAACGCTTGAAAGTTGATCGATACGTGCACAAGAATAAAGCCTCCGAGAGGAATTACCCCGAGTAGCGAGTGCAGTTTGCGCCAGTAATATGAATTTCCTATCATTTTTGCACCTCTCTAAGATGATTTACTTCCCGTTTCGTATGATGCCGTGTAATAAATCGATCATTACAATGGGTACGAAGGGAATAGACCGCATTTGTATTCATTTGAGCTTTTGCGTTAATTAAAGTTTTTCATAATGCCTTGTGGGTATGTCTCTTCAATTACGGTTTTCTTATCATACAGTTGAAACCATGTATCAGCTACAATATCCGGATCGAAACTGGTTCCTCTTCTTATCAAAGAACTAATGGAAAGATGGCCTACGTATATCCCTTTCGGCGACAATTTGTCATTTAGATTGAGGACGTAATTTCGTAGACCCGCCATCGCGATCCCAACATTTCCAAAAATAGGACTCGGATGCATCGACGACAGGTCTGTTGTAAATAACAAAGCCCCTCTCCCTCTCTCTATCATTCCAGGAATGACCTGCCTCGCACTATTAATGGCACCAATAACAAGGTTGTTGTAAGCGTGTAATACACTTTCATCTGTGGTATCCAGTACCGACGTGACCATATTTCCACTATGCGGACTATATTCCAAAACATCAATGTTACCATAGGTATTATTAATGCGCTGAAAGGCCTGTATGAGCTGCATTTTATTGGTTACATCTGCTGCAAAACCTTTTGCTTCAATTCCCATTTTGTTTAATTGCTCTCTATAAAGATCTAGCTTTTCCTGAGTTCGTGAGACTAGTGCTACTTGAAATCCATGCTGCCCAAACTATGACCAGGTTAGATCCAATTTCGCGAATGATCGAGTATTCATTTAACAGTTGTGTCAGACATCCATTGATAATGAAAGCTGCCTTCTTCCAGATAACATTTTAGGGTACGTAGCGTGCATGGGTTCGGTAGGATTGGAATCGAGCCACCATTGGTATCCTCCTTCCGCCAAAAGACGATCGGACGCAACGGGACCGAAAGAACCTGCGGGATAGATTTTCTTTCAATGCATCCTGAATCGGTTGAACCAATTGCCAAGACAATTCTATTTCATCCCAATGGGCAAAAAAAGTAGGATTTCCGAGCGGTTCTAACTTATCTTCAAGCTGAGCATCTTTGCTGATTAGCTAGCGTAATGCCCTCGTTCGGACCGATTTCCAGCACCAATTTTTGAATAGTTCTGGTGATTGCTGCATAAAATTATACGTTGTGTCATAATAGTACCTCCTGTGTATTGATCTTTTTGACACTAATAAGACAATTGGCGACTTCAGTGTGTGACATAAACCAAGTATCTATTTTATGAATATTTGAGAATGACAGTTCAACGGGCAGCAAGGTAACTTAAAAAGTCGCTAAATCTGAAGAGTAATTGAAATTATAGATCTTCAAGATTTGCAGCATTCGATTTTTCTGCTCTTGGCCGGAGTAAGGGATTCCGGAAGTTGCCCATACTTACATGCTGACATGATTCCCGACTACACATCGCGATGGGTATTGTTTCTTTTTTTGTCGGTGGAAATTGGCCAAGTTTGAATTCCAGTGGTCCCTCCTTTAATTCGACGTAACCAATTGGCTCAACAATACCTACTAGGCAAACAGGACAATTGCTCAAGGTTTCTTCCTCCCTTTCTTTTCTGATTGTTCAAGCTCTAATAGCAGCAGTAAATTGAAAAGCAACTAGAGAAGAAAAGCCTTTTATTTCTCCAGTTGTTTGTTATTTTTGTTTACACTAATAAGGCAATTAGCGATGTAAATATGTGGCATAGTTCAGACACTTTTTGGTGTCGCGTCGACAACATTTTTAAACTGAACCTGTTAAAGAAGTCTCAGTGCGATATTACACCATACTCCGCGTTCCCTCTAATTAAATGTACTAAATCATAAGTTCCTCGTTACTCTCGTTCGTTGTAAAATAAAATTCTAGACTGGAGTTGTTGATCCTTCGCGTTTTTTAAATTAAAAATTCGGTAGACTTCGAATAATAAGATTTAGACTGATCAAATAAAAGAAACAGCGGCAAAGCTTGGACTGGAAAATAAAGTCCTAGACTGCCGCTGTTTTGTTCGACTAATGTACCGGTTCAATAACGAGCCTTTTTGCTCCCTATCTCAGAAAGCGCTACAAGTGCGATGAAACCTGCGGGGCCACCTGAGAATAACGAATCACATAGATTTTGTTCATGCTAGTGCCTGACTCTTCCGATACAACTCGCTCACCCGTTCGATCTGGGCGAGATGGACCCTTACATTATTGGAACTAATTGCCATTATCCAGTCTTTTATTACTCGTTCTTCTGTGCCAACATGTTCACAAGAACCGCTACAACCTCTGCTCTTGTTGCATGATCTTGTGGAGCGAATCGGTTATCGCCTTTCCCTTGCACAATACCTGCTTGTTTCACGTAAGCAACGCTGCCTTTCGCCCACGCTGGAATGTTCTCTTCGTCCGCGAAGCCGGTTATAGCATTCTTTGCGATAGACTCATCCAAAGCGTTTGCGATCATCGCCGCCATCTCAGCGCGTGTAATTTCGGTATCCGGACGGAAAGAGCCGTCCTCATAACCGCTAATGATGCCTGCTTGCACCGCTTGCGCGATTGCTTTCTGCGCCCAAGCTCCGATCTGCGCTGTATCTATGAAAGTAAGCGCCGCTCCTACTCCTTGCGGCTTAACCGAATTCATCAGCATGACCGCAAATTCCGCGCGTGTCACGGCCGCATTCGGCTTGAATGTTCCGTCCGAATAACCGCCGACAATTCCGATGCTTCCCGCTTGCCTAATCTTGGCTTCCGCCCAGTGCCCGGAGATATCAGAAAACACGATAGAAATTGGCGGAATTGTTGGCTTTGCGGTAGCCAAAACAGCGAACTTAGTGAAATGATCGACAGAACCAGTCACTGTGGCATTAACTTTATCCACTTGGATGTTATCTAGCAGAATCCATTTTTGCGTCTCTTCGTTCAACCAGTAGATGCCAACAACTGATTTATCGAAATCTACATTTTTAATATCAAACGGCAGTGTGATAGATACCGCTTTAGTAAATTTACCGTCTAAGTCATTCTTGATTTCAAAAACATCACTAATCAGTTTCGATGTAGAATTCATTGGTAGGCTGGATATATGGGTTACTTTATCCACGGTAACCTTGAAATTGCTGATATTACCTGCAAGAGCCTCCGCCGGAACGGTAATTACGGATAATACGATAAAAGGTAAACTCATAAAGAGCCAAAATCTCATTTTGGATAGAATCGCATTTGTTTTCAGCCAAAAAATATTCCACTAAATGTTAAGCTAATATCGCCTTTACTATTTATAACAAGAATGTGAAGGATTTCATGCAATATAAAAACAAAAACTATGATTAGGATAAGGGGCAATTCTTTGAGATGAGAGAACTTACTTATATTAGAAAACTCTACCCCGAACCAATTTGGCGTTAGAAAGAAAGTAATTTGCAATAGATAAACAAACTTCATATAATGCTTTCTAATCCAATTGTTTCGAATAAAAGGAGTCCATTCAGACAAATCCATACTTATCTGGGGCAAATGTCGAAACCATAATATCAACTCTGGTCCTCTCCTTCCCTATAATCCAACCCGGAACATATTATACCATATATTGGTAGTCGCATGCGTTCGGGAATGTAATACAGGATGAGTTCTTGTATCAACACTTGGATCCTGCCCGTTACTTCAAGAAAAAGAGGAGCTGCATTGCTGCAAAGCTCCTCCACTATCGTACTCCGTTAGCCATCCATGCATCCCTCGAACTGCACCACAGAGCATGAAAGTTAATTCGTTCTTTCATGGTAGTTGAACGAATAAGGCTGCTCATGAATTAGTTAAGCCATAAACATATTCATCATAGCGTTGACCCTTAGTAAAAACCATATCTCTAATTCTTCCTTCTTGAACGAAACCAAGATGCTCCTGCAGTACAATAGATCTTTCATTAAAGGCATAGACATGTGCATTAACCTTAAGGTATCGTAATTCCTCAAGATAATAACGAAGTAATATCCTTATGACATCTGAAGCATATCCATTACGCCAATGTTCACGAAATATCGAGACTCCGTATTTAAAAGTTCCATGCCGAAAGTTACAACTATTTGTGGATATGCTTCCGATGAGCGTGCCTTCAAGCGATTCAATTGCCAGGAATACCTTACCCCCATTTGATGAGTTAGAGGCTTGGTGTTCCGCCCACAGCCTGGTTCTTCTGATCTTGGAAAATGTATTTCATCACATAGCCTAGCGTTATCGGAATCCAAATCGTTTTTATGAAACTTATCCCAATCCGCTGGCAGGCCATAATGACCTCTGGCGAGGCTTGGTACTAATGTTGAATAAAGATTAACCCATAGGAGCAGGATAACGTTCTTGTTAAACGAACAAAAGCAGTGCATGGCTGAGACTGGCCATGAACTGCTTTTGTTGTTGTTAACGGAAAAACTCGTTAAACAGATTAATGGTTTCTTGCGGGTTCTCCTCTGAGATCCAGTGTCCGGTTTTATCAAGTTTCACCAATTTCGGGTCTGTTGCATACTCACGTAAAAACGCATCAAGCATTTGATAACCGGACACACCCCCAATACCGAGAACTGGCACTGACAGCTTTTTATAAGTTTTCAGATCTTCAATATCTTGCCTGAATGCTCTATACCAATCATTACCTGCGCGAAGCGCCTCAGGTTTCGCATATGCCGCAATGTAGATCGCTCTTTCTTCTTTGGTTATGGAGGCGGCTTTGTCATAAGCCAAATAATCAAAGAGCCAATTGAAAGCGATATCCAGCTGTTTTCCCTGCAGTAATTGCTCCGGCAATTCTGGTATGGTATTGAATGCAAACCACCAATAGAACTTAGCACGATCAGGATTACTCACATCGTACACTCCGGGTGGCGGCAAGATCGGGATTTTTAGAAAGTTTTCGTTTGGATGAGAAGCATCCAGCAAGGCTAGTTTTTTCGTGGCTTGAGGATAATTGGCTGCAAAAGAGTAAGAAATCGTGGCCCCGATATCATGTCCTGCTATATTAATTTTCTCATAGCCAAGCTCTTTGACCAAGGCATAAATATCTGAAGCCATTGTCTTCTTATCATAGCCTGATTCAGGCTTGTCGGAACTGCCCATTCCACGATAATCAATGGAATAAACATGATATTTCTCTGCTAGAGCCGGCATAATTTTGTGAAACGCATACCATGTTTCCGGCCAGCCGGGAAGAAGGAATAGCGGTTCACCCTTACCACCCTCAACATAGTGAATCGTGATTCCATTTACCTTTTTGTAACCGTTTTGGAATCCTGGAAGTTCTTTGACGAGCTCCTCATCAGAATAAGCTTTGTTTGCAGCCTGGTGAGCCTGATCATTGCCTGAATTCGCAACCGTTTCATTCGGATTTTTATCGGCTGCGTACTCCCCAATTTGCCGATTGTTGTTTCCTGCACAAGCTGAAAGAAGCATTAGCGCCATAATCAGCGTAATAGACATGAATTTGGCAAACAATCTCGATTTTCTTCCGAACATAACAATCCCTCCATTGTAAATTCATGTTTTGCACTTTCTTCGTAACGGAATTCAACTGAACTGGAAGTTTCTGAGATCAATAGCAGCAGATCCTGGACTGGCTCAAGATTGGGTCCGATCATTTAATAATCCTCCCATACATTTTTAATGCTTCTGCTCGCTAAATTGCACGGCATAAACGCCATATCCTCTTTTTTCAAGATCAGCTTTCGGAATAAATTCCATGGTGGCAGAGTTCATGCAGAATCGCAGTCCCGTTGGTTGAGGTCCGTCTTTGAACACGTCGCCTAGGAAGGAATCAGCATTCCGGCTTCTGACTTCGGTTTGCGTATAAGCACAATGTTGTTTGACACCAATGGCTTTGTAAAACAAGGCCAGCCTGTACGAGCATCGGATTTGTCCTTCGAGCTAAACAACGGCTCACCCGAAACAATTAACTACGTAGATACCCTCTGCTTGGTTATCCCAGTATTCGTTATTAAACGGCTGTTCGTCCATGCCATGCTGAGTCTAACACATAAAATTTACGCTTTTTTAAATTCATTCCCACATACTCCTCCGCGGATACTTTTAAGGATACCTTTCCCTTACACTTGGATTTTAACATAAAGCGAACGGGAGCAAATCTGCGGGAAGTAATGAAAAGGCGCAACTTTTGACCGCATGAAATATGAAAAATTTCATGCCTTATGCCAAAAGTCATGCCTCGTGATTTGGAGATTGCGAACTGAAAATACCGCAGCTTGCTTTCTGTCGCGCAGCCCAAGCTTGGCTATGAGATTTGAAACGTGATTTTTCACTGTACCTTCCGTAAGAAAAAGCGAGCTCGCAATTTCTTTATTATTCAATCCTTGCCCCAATAAAGTCAGTACCTCTTTCTCCCGTTCGGTCAAAAACCCCAATCCTTCATGTTCATGATGACTTAAGGGGTGTGTCCTCTCCGGGTTCTTTTCGGACATTTTTTTAAACTCGTTTAGCAGCATCGAAGTAATAACGTTTTGTAGCACAGTCCCTCCATTATAGACCGTTTGAATAGCGCTTATGATCGCCTCCGAAGGCATATCCTTCAATAAATATCCATGGACGCCGTTTTCCAAAACTTGCATAATCAATTCTGCGTCATCGAAAGTGGTCAGAATCAATACCTTCGTTTCCGGAAAATGCTTGAGTATCAATTCAGATCCTTCAACGCCATCCATTCCCGGCATTCGAATATCCATCAACACCACGTCCGGTCGATTCAACCACTTTGGTATAGGCATCCCTCCCATCCACTGCTGTTCCAACCACTTCCATGCCAGGTTCCATGCCGATAATGATCGCTATTCCGTCTCTCATGATCCGTTGATCGTCAACAATAAGAATCCTCAATTCTTTTCACGCTCCGTATTCGTCAAGGGATAAGGGAATGTGACTTCATTAGCGAAGCCCGTGATGGGATCCATCCTAAAAAGCATCTTTCCGTTCCACTCCCGCACTCGCTCTTGCAAATTGATTATTCCAAATCCCGGCTTTAGTTCTTCAGGCACTTCTCCGTCATTGCTTATGCAAAGAGAAAAACCGGTGTCGGAATAAGACAACGAGATTGCAGCTTTTTTCGCATGTCCATGTTTCTGAGCATTCGTTAGCGATTCCTGCACGATTCGATATGCGGTCAATTGAAGATCGCTAGTTATTGCGACGGGTATCCCATCCGCTTTAAAATCAGTTTGAACTTCTGCAAATTTGGTAAACTCCTCTGATAGATTTTTAAGGCTATTATGTAAAGAAGTAGATTTAATAGGTTCATCTCGAATATCCCTTACCGACAGTCGGACCTCTTGTAAAGAAGACCTGATTAATCCCTCGCATTCCAGGTAGGCTTGCTCGCTGCGTATGGAATCTACTGCACTTAACTTGCGTGCCGCTTGCATTTGGACCAACAATGCCGTCAGTTTATGGCCTACCGTATCATGAATTTCTCGGGCAATTCGCACTCTTTCCCTCGTTGCCGCCCACTCTTCCGCCTTGAGCGCATACTCCTGCAATTGTTCATGGGACTGCTTCAATTGCTCGTACAGCTGCAATGTATCCCTGCGTGCCTTTGGTAGAAATTTATTAAAGCACTGACGATGCATGCGAAAACAATAAACGAGCAGGTAATAAAATAGTCGGTTTCATCAAGTCGTTTATACAAATACCAGTCAATGCTGCCCATCGTAACAACATAGAGTAACAGCAACAATATGCAAGTGAGAATGAGTAAACGGGTATTCTTTAAAAACATTAAAATAGCTAATGCCGTTATCCCGTTTAAGCACAAGCTGCCACCGTGCTATACTGCCCGTTCGTAATAGGCCGCCGAGCAATCCTCGGTAGCCATTTTTTTCTTATTGTTTAACTATCGTTTTTGTTGAAATATTACCTATAATTTGATTCCTAAGCGTTCAAGAGCTTTATGCAGTACTTCAATATTGTTGTCATAACCATTCTGACATTGTTGCATCCAGGCATTATCAGCATTGAACCAATCTACGCTGTTTATCTCCTCGTTTTGTGCTTTGAGAGCCCCCTGAGAAGCCTCGACCAAAAAATAATGGATTTCTTTATTTACTAATCCATGCTCTGGATGCTCATAGTTATAAAAGATAATTGAAAGTGGCTCAATTATCTTCCCAATGATATTGGTCTCTTCTGCAATCTCACGGAGTGCTGTCTGCTCAATGGATTCACCGGATTCCATCTTTCCTTTAGCAAAAGTAATCTTACCATACCGGTCTTGAATAAGCTGAATCTGAAAATTGTTTCCTAGTTTACGGTAAACAATTCCACCAGCTGAAACTTCCCTCCTAGGCATTTAAAACTCCCTCTCAATCCTGACATCCATCAAAATCCAGTATTTTTCAGATGTACAAATTCAGCAAATTGGAATCTGTTTAACTACTAACCTCCAAAACAAAATTAAACATACGTTCTGCATTAGTGCAATAACAATTGACTTTAATCTATTGACTCATCGACTGGCTTATCCGTGGATTACTTGATATCATCGCAGCAGTAAGGGATTTGCCCAATCCGAACGGGACTTAGATGCTTTACATTTATTATTCTAAAAACATAAATTTCCATAACAACAAACATATCAAAGTAGATACCCATGAAATGAAGCCAAATATCATAACAATTTTGTTTTCACTCCAACCATATTTCAGGCTAAAATGATAGTGGATAGGTGCCATACGAAAAATACGAAGTTTGGTTTTTTTATAGTACCAAACCTGTAAAATAACTGATAGTTGTTCAGATAAATATATAAAAAATAAGATGGGAATTAATATCTCAACTTTTTCAATTATAGCCATAAAAGCTAAAGAACCACCAATAGCCAAAGAACCAGTATCACCCATAAAGGCTCTAGCAGGATATATATTATAGAAAAACAATCCTAATAAACAACCAATCATTACCAATGAGAATGTTTGAACGCCTATTTTGTCAGAAATTATAAAGAAGAAAAAATATGTTGGAATAGCTACAGAAATAAGTAAACCATCTAATCCATCGGTAAAATTAATCGCATTTGCTGAACCGACAATAAAGAGCACCATTATTATTAAGTAAAATAGAAAGGGAAGTTTTAATGAATAATCACCAAATATTGTTATGTTCGGACTAAGGGAATATGTACTAATCAGATACCAAAGGAGTACACCAGTAAAAGTAAACTGAAGGACTAGCTTTGTTTTTCCTGAAACACCAGAAGGGTCTTGAAAATAAGCCTTTTTAAAATCATCAATAAACCCTATTATGCTGAATAAGATGAAGGTGGTATTAAGGAATAATGTTAATGGGTCTGGTCTGGTCAGAGTGGTTACTAATATGCCTGTTAAAAGTACAAGACCCGCCATTAACGGAGTTCCACGTTTGGCTTGATGGTCAGGAGGTAATTCCGCTCTAATTGGTTGGGTAAGTTTTAACGTCCGTAGCCCCCAAATAAGAATGGGACATAAAAGTGCGACCATAAAAAAGGAAAGTGTAGAAATACCTAAGGTTGATTGTAGCATGATTATCCCCTATCGTTTTTTGTACAGGCATAGGATATTATTCATTAATTTATTGGACAAATATTCCTGTAGAGGAAGTTTAATTTTTTCAGTCCTCCTTTTAATATTCGTTTAACAACTCTTACGGCTTTCTCGCAATAACTTAATGTTACATGAAAAATATGAATAAAAAAAAGAGAAACTTCAAAGGAATATATTTCCTATTTTATTGACGACTTTCTCTCAATCCCGAAACTATGCCATGATTCCTACACGTTCTCAGAGCATAAGAAAAGCATCATCGTTTGATGATGCTTAGTTAGTCGCTTGATTGTGCCTTAAATGAAACTTCTCTTTTATTCAAACAAACCTTTGCATATCACATCATCCTATATTGTTTTAAGCAAACCAAATTAGATCGAAGTAGACTGGTTAGCCAAAAAGTTTAAAATTTGCTTCTCAGTTTCCTCTGTTTCTTCAGAAACTTCATCTCCACACGCTCAATAAATTCAGGTCTGAAAATCGTATCTCACATTCCTCATCGCGAAGCTATTCTGCATTATATTAATGGTTTCAAGTTATAGACGTTTTGTGTATGGAAGAAGTTAGTATATGTGCTTGCTTTTTATTCCACTATCCTGCCCTTTAGCCTAACGAGGCTACCGTGCGATCCGCGGCAGCCTCGTGGGTAACTAGTTACTCATTTTGAATAACCCGTTCAAAAATAATTTCATAATCTGTCGGTTTTCCATGACCATTATAATGTGTCGGTAAAACCTGCACTAATCTCCAACAGTCTTTCGCATGTTCATCTATTGTGTCTCGATGTGTTGCGGATGAGAAAAATCCACCTAATGAAGTTTCTACATATTTGTACTCGTACAGGCTTAGCTCCACCCTTCATTCAGTATGCTTTTTAATTACGAGTTCTTGTCAATTAACGTTTCAATTATCCTGCCCGTTAGCTCAACAGGCTACCGACCTGCCATCAACCTACACAGATTAATTGGAGCTATGGGAAAACAACGATGTCGTATTCAACAACTCCTTGATACCATCAGCAATTTTTTGGACTCCGATGCCGATCATTTCCTCCTCCACTTGAGAAACACTCAATCGAATTAACGTTTCTTTTTCAAATTCAGGAAGATACATCTTTTTTGCGTCGTCCAAGTATACATTTTCCTTGTTCATATGCGTAATAAATTGCTTTGCATTCAGTGGATTTGGTAACCTGATTGTCGAGTAAAAACCGGATAGGGAGCCCGAATATGCAGCGGAAGGCGGCAAGTACTCTTTATAAGCTTTTTGCAATAATGTTGCTTTGTTGCTGTAGATCGACCTCATACGTTGAATATGAGCCTTAAACATACCGCTTTTAAGATAAATTTCCAGAGCCCCTTGTGTGAGCACCGGTGTATGTAAATCCGTAGCAAACTTGGCGCGTAAGAACGACGCTCGCAAGGAATCCGGAATAACCGCGAGACCCAGTCTCAAACCAGGAAGCATCACTTTGGAAAAGCTTTTGGTATAAATGACTCTTCCTGATGGATCGTAAGCAAACATGGGGTCCTGCTTCATGTTGGAATCAAGGTCCCCCATGTAATCATCTTCGATGATATAGACGTCGTACTTTCTAGCCAACTCCACGATTTTCCGTTTCTCCGCGTTCGAGTAACTATATCCGGTTGGATTTTGAAACCTTGAGACCGTGTAGAAGAACTTGATATTTTTGAATTTGAACAGATTTTCCAAGCGCTCCATGTCTATTCCCTTCGAAGTTATTTCAACCCCGAATGCCGTGACTTCTTGAAGCTTGATTGATTCGATTAAGCTGACGTGAGTGGGCTGTTCGACACAGACATCTCTTTTTCCGTTGGGGAAAGGAAGCATAACAAACAGATGGAGTGCTTGCTGCGAACCGGAAACCACGCATATTCTTTCGGGTACAGTAAAAACCTGAAGATCTTGCAAATGCCGGGCTAGCTCCGCTCGCAGCGAATATATCCCTTGGATATCCGAATAAGTGAACATCTCTTCTTTATATACTTCAATGGCTTGATTGATACAGTGTTGATAATCTCGATAGGGCATCGCATTCTTGTCAGGACCGGCCGATAGAAAATCAATGGTTCTCGCATCCATCTGACCGGGTTTACGGGAATGATAACGTTCCACAACATAATAACCACTCTTGGAAACGGAATAGATCATATGCTTCTTTTCCAATTCGGAATAAGCTTTTATGATCGTGTTATTACTACATGAGAACTGATCGGCCAGAGCCCTGATAGACGGCAGTTTGTTCCCCGGTTTTAATTCGTCTTCCTCGATTTGTTTTTCAATATAGTTCATGACCACGGCATAGATCAATTTGTTCGCTCCCCCTTCTATCTGTACAGGTACAAACCAAGAAAAACTTGATTTACAAGTTATACCGATTTAAGTAGACTCATGGTTACAAGATGCATGTTGGATTGGGGACCGTGTTGTTCGATGGCCATCGAAATCTTTCCCGAAAAATTTGATACTAATAGGAGTGATGTAAATGAAGAGGTTAAAAGGTCTTTTGTTTTCTGTTGCTACTCTACTTACTGCCGTATTCATCACGTTCACGACGAATGCCTATGCAGATCCGAAGATCATCACTCTTGAACTGGAAGATGTCTTCCATGCTAACCAAGGGACTCTAGTAATCAAAAACCTGAAATCAGATAAAGTATATGCTTATAATCCGGAAAGAAGCAAGGAGCGATTCACCCCGGAGTCAAGCTTTAAAGTTCCGAATGCGTTAATCGGACTGGAAGTGAAAGCCGTAGCCGATGAATACGACATTAAGAGATGGGACGGTGTCGAGAGAGAGTTCCAGGTTTGGAACCGTGATCATACGCTGGGTTCCGCCATGAGACATTCTGCTATTTGGTATTATCAGGAGTTAGCCCGCGATATCGGCAAAGAAACTATGGAGGATTATCTTAATCAAATTGATTACGGCAATCGAGACATAACAGGTGGAATCGATACCTTCTGGCTGAACACCAGCTTAAAGATCTCCGCTCAGGAGCAGGCAGCATTTATGGAAAAACTGGTGGAAGAGGATTTACCTTTTCAGAAAAAAACAATGAAGACGGTCAAACGAATCATGATCGATGATGAACAAGACGAATATACCGTACATGGCAAAACAGGTACAAGATTGTCGGATATGGGCTTGGGATGGTATGTAGGATATATTGAAACAAATAAGGATACCTGGGTTTTCGCGACTAATGTAGCCGGTAGCGGAACGAAGGCAAAACAGCTGACGATGGAATCCTTGGAAAAAATGAAGATCATCAACGAGTAAATGCAATAAATAAAAACGCCCATCTTCCTTATATCCAGGAAGTGTGGGCTGTTTACTACGGAGCCTTCTTGTATATGGCGTAATTGCTGTATAGCTGTGAGAGTATGAGTGTCAAAGCATACTTTCTTGTACCCCGTTTAATCACCCCCCGGGTTGACTGACTTGCTTCCATACGACTAAGGACTTCCTCAATACAAGAAAATATAATAAGCGTTCACTCCATAGAGTGAACGCCTAATTTACTTCAAACTATCGGTAACAATAGGTAAGCGTTTGATGCTATCTCCAGCTTTTTCTTCGGGTAGAGAGGCCACCCAACTGGTGGCCCGAACCCCCACAGAACCCGGCGTGCGGATTTCCCGCACCGGGCTCTTCAGAAATGGTTTCACAGCATGGCGTAAGATTTTATCCGATCAGACGGGATAAAAATCTTCGGTCGCAACAGTGGAAACTTCAACTTTAGTTGATCGAATTTCTCCCAAGATACATAACTTTTCTGGCTTCGACTGCTTAGCATTCGTCTCCAGTAGTTATCAGTTGCTTGGTACACTTTGATAAGGCACCTTATGTTACCTGTCATACCGTAATATGCATAGTGTCCTCGCAATATTTGGTTAACCTTAGCTGCTTGGGTCTTCATAGGTTCATGACGAAATGTCCTCATGGTTTCCTGCACTTTCCCAATACTTCGCTTCAATCGCTTCTTCTCTGTTTTACGTCCCACCATAAAATTACCTTTCTGGTTTCGCGTGCAATAATGCGTAAATCCTAGAAAGTAAAGCGTTTCTGGCTTTCTCTTACTCTTTTCCTTAGCATGTCTGCTTGCAAACCGTCCAAATTCAATTAGCCTGGTTTTGCTTGGTTCTAGTTGGAGTTTGAATTTGCAGAGCCTTCTCTCAAGTGCTTCCTGAAATCGGATAGCGTCTCTTCGGTATTGGAAACAGACAATGAAGTCATCAATATATCGTATAAGATAGGCTTCACCTTTTAAGCGGGGTTTTATCGCTTTCTCAAACCAAAGATCCAGCACGTAGTGTAGATATAGGTTACTTAATAAAACACTGATCGAGCCTCCCTGTGGAGTTCCTTCTTCGCTAATGTGAATGACTCCGTCTTCTAAAACGCCGACTTTAAGCCAACGCTGAATGAGCCGGAGGATTCGCGGATCACCAATCCGATGTTCCACGAATTTCATCATCCATTCATGATTTAAGCTTCCGAAGAAGTTCTTAAGGTCTGCCTCGAGTACCCACCCTACTTTCTTTCCGCTTATGATCTCGTTTAACGTCGCGAGAGCGTTGTGTTGCCCTCTCCCCGGTCTACCTCCGAAGGAACAATTCAAGAAGTCCTGTTCATAGATGGCAGATAGTACCTCGGCTGTGCATCGCTGTAATGCGCGATCAGCTACAGCCGGTACGCCTAACGGCCGCTTCTCCTTTTTCCCGGTTTCGGTATCCAGACTCTACGTACAGCAGGTGGGCGGTAGCCCTTTCGATGGATGGTTGTGAGCATTTCATCTCCCCAGACCTCAAAGGTTTTCATAGCTTCCTCTTGAGTAATTCCATCTACTCCCGGTGCTGTTCGTTTGGGAATGTGTCGTAAGCAGTCCCAGATTCGTTCTTTAGAAATATGGTGAGTAAGAGAAGTAAATTGAAGTGACGCATTTTCTCGTGCTTTTGCTGTTATTCTTTCCAATCCCGTTGTCATGGCTAGGTATTCCCTTCCGTTGTATGAAGGCCTGAGTCCTCCCTTTATATTGGAGCCCATGTTGCCTTAGAAAGATTCCATTTCTGCTGACCGCTTCCCCATGTAGTAGGCTCTCCCTACCTCGGAGTACTATCAGTCAGTAAGACTTCCGGCAAGTCATCAAGTCTCCCTCGCTTTGTAGGCTTGTTCAAACCTATCCGCACATTGGTACGGAAACCGCCGGATCTCCCTTGTTCCCAAGAAACCCGTTGGTAGCATGCCGTAGGTACGAACCCCGGAAGCAACAACATTTCCTCACCATTAACGGAAATATTGTTTCTGCCTTCTCCATAACAGGATAAGATCGGCTGCTTCGATTTCGTGTATTTCGGGGCTAATTGTCCTCTTCACTTGATTCCGGCCTACTCACTTCCTGTCTACGCTTCGTCGTACACGTTACCATGCACCACGCAAGACTCGGTGCAGAACTGCTGGTTAGGCTTTATCCTGGTCGCCTTCTCAGGCAACACGTGTTTCTTGAGCTTTCAAGGCGCAACCTGTCCCACACGGAGCGTGCTAATTTCCCAGCACTCCGCGTTCCCTCTAACTGACTTTACTAGATCATAAGTTCCTCGTTACTCAAGGATATGGACCGTTAAGTCATCCTAGTAGCTTGCACTGTGGCATCCATTGATGTCCCCACGTTCCTACCTGATCGGTGCAATTCACGCTTGGAAAACAATCTTTCTTTTCAGTTAGACTTGGGGCTGTTCCTCCACTCCCATTACAGGAGTTTCACCAGTCGTGCCCCTGCCCTCACAAGGATTAATGTATTTCGGCATGTGCCTTATAACAACCGTTTTGGGTAACAGCCCTTGTTGCAACGTCCCTTGCTTTCCAAGTCCCTTACATCCTAGCTATTCTTTCTGGACTTAGGTGCTTCCTCTAAGCCTGTGAGACCAATGCCGCCATTGTTCAGCATAGTGTATTTCATAGGAAAAATTCTTACTCTACGCCGCTCACCACATCGTTTGATGGTGCATATGTTTCCATATGCTCTAACTTTAGACCTGTATATTCGGAAGTTCGTCAGTTCAGTCTGTTTGAACATTCTCACCATATCCAGTTTTTCAGCCGCGCGGCATATCCGTTGGCATACCTTTTTTTTTAGAATGGCTCCAGCCTTCGTTCTGCCGAATCTACCTGTACTTCACACCATATGACCTGTTAGTCATGAAGCGTGCAGGAGTATTGGCGGGATGGTTTCGGGATACATGGTTCCGTCATTCCCATCCTCGGTTGTAAAGTTAAGATTACTCATTGTAATCTCCTGCTTTTCACGCTGTTAGGCGCTTATAGCAGAACTTGTCATACTTTTCCGTTAGCTGAATAAACCTTGTAAACTCGATTCAATATGGGTTACTAATGTTTTCAATGGATTTCCGATTTTCACACCACCCATTTCACACTCAATTTTTTCGGCAGTTTCGACCATAGATAATTGAGCGACAGAGACGATCTTGTTTTGATTAGAGATAAGCAAACCCTTAATATAATTAGATAATTCGTTTACATATTGCTCTTTTTTCCCCTGCATTATTAGCTCGAATGTATTCTCTATGATTTGTACGTCGATATTAATTGGTTTAGCATGTGTAGTTGCAAATTCATTAAGCCTTTTCATCGTTCCTTCGACTGTTGCTGGATTAGTAAATAGTAGTACTTGTGGCTCTGTTTTACTGCAAACATAATGGAAAAACGGCTCGTCAATTTTTATGATAGGAATTGATGTCTTAAGTTGTTCATCGTCGAGAAGAGCAATGTAGTTAGTACATGTAATTAGAATTGCATCAACCTTGGTACTGGCTATCCATTCAATCTGCTCATTTACTTTGTTTTGGGCTTTTGTTAAATCAAAAGTTTCATCTGATGCGATTCTACTCATTAAGCCTGGGTCGACAAAGTGTACTAACTCCAAATCATTTGAAGCAATAGCTTTTTGAATATACTCAATATTAGAGTAGTGGGCATGCAAACAACCAATCTTTCTCTTCACTTAATAACCACCCCACTTAAATTTTCCTTATACTATCAGATTATTCTTTTTTTATCCAGAATAATTTGTTATAGATTTCTGCTCGTTGCATCAATGATCAGAAGAGGAACCGCGAGCGAGCCCTCCGCTCAACTATAGTTCTGCGTTAGCTTAATGTTATTTATCTGGAACTTGTATACTATGCTCTTCAATTGAACCATCCGTAAGAATTGCACTTTTGTATCGAATAGTCCAAACCGCTGATTTTTCATCATAAATCACATTTTTGATAACAAGTATTTTTACACTTGAAATATCCTTATTTATAAGTGCTTTACGTATTACTTCCTCTTGAGATAAAGTTGCTTTTTTAGGTTTATATATTTTGGAAATGTTGACCTTCGTCGCCTTTCCTCCAGCTGGGTAAGAAGCAGCCAGAGCACCTTCAAACCATACATTAACGTATTGTCCAACCTCTACATCTTGGGGCATATTTGAAACCCATATTGCATCGTAGAACTCTTTTATCGTTTGATTTATTTCTTTACTTATCGGACTAACCACTAAGGCTCTTTGATTTTCAAGCTTGGTAATATAACCTACAAGTTCCGCTGAACTGGATTTATTAGTTTCCGCTAATGGAGATTGCTTAGGTTCGACTTTGTTGTTACAAGCATTAAGAAAAAGTGATGCTATTAACAGGAATAATAAACAAAGTTTTTTCAATTGATAACCTCCTTTACGTCTTACATAATAGACGTTTGTAATCATTTTAAAGGTTGCAAAGTTTTTTCGCTATCCTGCATAGTTTGTTGAGCAAATCTGCCCGTTAGCCGTTCATGCAGCGCAAGACCAGCGCTGCACCACAGAGGATGAAAATGGATAAAATCTGTCAATACTTCTACTATGGCTTGGAGAAGAAGGTCTATAAACTATGGTGCCATTAGAGCCCAA
Source organism: Paenibacillus sp. V4I3 (assembly GCF_030817215.1). Lineage (GTDB taxonomy): Bacteria > Bacillota > Bacilli > Paenibacillales > NBRC-103111 > Paenibacillus_E. The sequence continues at coordinate 4,893,556 of NZ_JAUSZA010000001.1, read as the reverse complement.
CCGTTAGTCTGACTCCAACCGTCACGGTGCATCACAGACTGTAGCACCCAATATGGGTAGCACTTATGAGAGATTAATCCTTTTTGACTGGTTGCACCAGCCTTACCTTTGTTTTTCGAAGAAAGTCGCTTTACTACCACCCAACTCCATTATGATCGAGCAGAGGCTCAGCCTTTTTTTAAAAAGTGTTTTCCTGGGTCTGCTTTAATTTGCCGTTTTTTAAGAACCAGAGCTTTTTAATTTTCATGGGAGTTTAGAAATCGGCAGCCATTCCTTTGGCGATAATAAACCAGTCGACATTAGGATCGTAACCTAAGGGGGAAATATGGTATGGTGGTGATGAGATAACTTTTGCTGGAGGGTTGCCATTGAAACGACTTACGGGTATTTCACGACTTGTAGCTATGATTGGCGCTTTGACTGTCATGGTTGTGATTGCAGTTATCATTTGGTATCATCGTGCAGACCCGTTGAATGATAACGGTTTGACCGTATATACGGACCCAGTCGGCAATTTTAAGGTTTATACCATTGAAGTTGTCAATAGGAGCGAATCGGATATCGACATTCAAAGCGTGACTGTCAATAGCGAGAAGATGCCGAATCGCGTTCAACTTGGCATTACCTATAATTCCGGCCGCCTTGTGCAATTTTTGGGGGATCAGACAGACCCTGCGACTAAACTTATGGATTTGCATGACGCTTCTATCCAATCGCAATTATCCGATCAAGAGATTCGAACCATTCTTGCAAGTAAAGTGAATTCGAATAAGCAAACACCCATCCATTACGGAGTCGTCGTTCGGTACGACGAAGAGCCCCTTCAAGAAGTCACGATTCGGTATACCTACCTAGGTTTTACCAAAGTAAAACGTGTTACCAAATGGTTCGACTTCGGTGAAACTCCATAATGCCACAAAGTAATGAAGCGTTGCGGTCTGATGTTCATTGCAAATTAAGTATTACACTGGATGGCCATTTAACAAGACATAATTCGAACTAACCTGCCCTTTAGCTTAATCATTAAGGTCACTGCAATCCGTCGGGAATGAGATAATGTTCTTGTCACACGACAAGAAACTACATAGGGTTTGTGTCACAATCAAGCGGTCCGCTTATTCTTTACTCCCTACCCCATAAAACGAAAAAGCCACAAACTCGTTTTATATCAAAAAAACCCATGTGAAATGAACTCTCACTCAGATGGGTGCGGCAGTGCTTTATAGTTGCTATTCTCATCGGTTTGTGTGCTGATTAACCAACTACGTTAGTTACTACTTCGATATTGCCACGGGTTGCTTTGGCATATGGGCAAACCAGATGGGCTTCCGCGACGATTTCCTCAGCCACGCTTGTTTCTACGCCACTTATAGTGATGTCCATATTCATGGCTAGTACATAGCCGTCGCTCGCATCCTTGCCAAGCGTAACATTAGAAACGATTGTTATACCTTCCGCTTTAATATTCTTTTTTCTAAGAATAGTACCCATCGCACCTTCAAAGCATGCGGCAAATCCTGCGGCGAAGAGTTGTTCTGGGTTTGTTCCAGCTCCGTTACCCCCTAATTCCTTAGGATATCTCAAGTCCAAGTTAAGATTGCCATCGTTGGAAACAGCTTTGCCATCTCTTCCGCCTTTAACGTTTACAGTAGCCGTATACAATTTCTTTTCCATTTTTACCATTTCCGAAACTCTCCTTTTATTACTGGATTATTTTATACTTTTTGTGCGCTGATAAACCAACTGCGTTCGTTACTAATTCGATATTGCCACGGGTTGCTTTGGCATATGGCAAACTAGATGGGCTTCCGCGAACGCTTTCCTCAGCCACTCTGGTTTATACGGCCTCTGATAGCGATGCCCATATTCATGGCTAGTACATAGCCATTCGCATCCTTAAATATAGTACCCATCGCACCTTCCAAGCATGCGGCAAATTATGCGGCGACAGTTGCTCTGAATTTGTTCCAACTCCAATAGCTGGTTTAACTACTCTACCGTAAATGGAGTAAATCAAATTTCGAGAGCTGTTTTTGGTTTACTTATTATTTTTTGTTGCAGCAATTGCAGCATTGCGGCGACGACGCCATTTTGATTGGATAAATGCACTGCAGCCGTGAGCATCAGCTCTCCAAAATTTCCGGTTTTCTTGAAGTTTTCTGGTACAGGCTCTTCCAGTCTCTCTTTGAACGTATTGTACAGATATTCGTGTTGTTCTTTCAACAGAGCGATCATCTCATCCCACGCAGGCAACAGCAACAGTTGCTCTTCATTCCTAGAACAATGCTTTCATTGCAAAAACGAGGCAAAATTAATTGTCTTCGCCATCTAGAAGGTTGATTTATTAATCGATAAAGCCAATTCACATTTAACTTCTTCTTTAACTGGTGCTCTTTTTACTGTCCCGGCAATGATATCGAGACTTCCTCCAACGCCAATAGCAATCCTAACATTTAATTGGTTTTTAAACTTATGTATCCAAAATTCAGCTTTTGGGGCTCCAAGTGCAACTACTAATACATCGGGACTCCAGGTCGTAATCTCATCTGCAATTTGCACCTCATTGTTCTGATCAAAAAAGCCATGCTGTCTACCCAAAATGGATATGTTTGGGTAAGTTTTACTTATTACTTCTGCAACCTTTTTACTAGTCATCTCATTCGCGCCCAGAAGATAAAACGACCAATTATTTCTATTCCCTTTCTTCAATAAATTGATTAAAAGATCACATCCGGTAACACGTTCGTGAAGTGGATTCCCTTTTAAACGGAGACCATGACAATACCGGCACCATCCGCGGTAAGGTGACCCGCCTCATCAATTATAGAGCGGAGCAGTGGATCATGTTGACAGGACATGGTGATTTCTGGATTTAGTGTTACCCCATGGAACAGTTCCGCTTTTTTCCCCACAATAAGCTGCCACGCGGTAGCTTATTGATAGGTTAAGCCCTGTTTCCGTTTCCCCCAGGCTTGTTATCGTATTCCCAATTTTTTATAGAAACTTAGTAGTCCTGTCAGCATTATCCGCTGTATGCTTAACGTTTTAACTATTCGTAATGGTACCACCGTTAACATGAATCATTTGTCCCGTTACATATCTGGAGTCGTCGCTTGCTAGATAAACATAAGCAGGGGCCAACTCCGCCGGTTGGCTGGCCCGTTTCATCGGAGTTTCGTAACCGAATGTCATGATTTCCTCAACCGTATACCCTGCCGATACATTCAGTGGTGTCCAGACCGGTCCCGGGGCGACACCGTTCACGCGAATGTCCCGATCAACCAAATTCAAAGCAAGCGAACGGATAAATGTTACAATGGCGCCTTTTGTAGCAGCATAGTCAATCGAATCGCTCTTCCCGAGATAGGCGACCCTGGATGTCGTGTTAATAATCGAGCTTCCCGGCTTTAAATAAGGCAGGACGGCTTGTGATAAGTAAAAGAAGGAAAAAATGTTCGTTTGAAACGTTCGTACCAACTGTTGAGGATTTATCTGTTCGAAGCTCTTTTGAATATGCATTTCCGCACAATTGTTTACGAGAATGTCGATTGACCCGTATGTGTTCAGCGTCTTATCTACTACAAACCGGCTAAAACTTTCATCGCCCAAATCGCCAGCGATCGCCAAGCATTTACGCCCTAATTGTTCAATGCGTTGTTTCGTGTTTTCGGCATCCTGATGTTCATTTAGGTAAACAATGACGAGATCTGCCCCCTCCTTGGCAAATGCAATGGAGACCGCTTTGCCGATACCACTGTCCCCGCCGGATACGATAGCTGTTTTTCCCGCCAGCTTCCCGCTTCCTCGATAGTTGGGGTCTTCCGAAACTGGTAGCGGCACCATCATCCATTCCAATCCTGGTTGAAACGGCTGTTGCTGCGGCGGGAATTGGATTGGAATCATCTCGACTTTTTTAATGTATCCATATACTTGTCGCATATGTTTCTACTCCTTGCATTCGGCATATATCAGTTTATGCTCTGAAAATCACTTAGGCTACACAAATTAAACGGCACCATCCTGTATAGGACCGTGCCGTTCCTGAACATCTTAAAAAGATGGAGATGAACCAAGAAACTGCCATTTCTCACCGCCATCTGTAGAACGATACAATTCACCTAAAGCATTATCAAAGATCCATAAGGTGTTGAGATCATAAGCGAAAATTGAAAAACTTACCTTATTCCGCCCCACTGAAGGTTGCTTGGCTGCTATACTTTCATAAGTCGAAATCTTACTTGTCCAGTTAATTCTTTCACAGACACTTCCAGTTTATCTTTCAACGTCTCATGTATCAGGTAACGTTGTTCTTTCAGTTGAGCGATTAATACCTCCCAGGTTGGCGGTTCTTCTGTCCAATCCGAAGTTTTGGTACGGTGTGCAAACAAGTTTTGATAGTTTTCCGGAAGAACTCGAGGTAAGTCTGCAAGACCAAACACATGGAACTCAGTAACGACAAGTACATGCCCGACATGCCATAGAAGGTTAGTTTTAAAGCCTGCAGGCACAACTTTACGTTTGTCTAATGGAGATTTGTTAACTAAGTCAATAAATGCGTCTTGTTGTTTGTTAAATGAATGGAACATAAATTCTTCTCTCATGTATAACCCCTCCAGATTGAAGTAATTGTAATTATTTTCTTACCTTATATGAAAACCGAACTCATCATGACTGTTCATCAAAAAGCTTGACATACGCACCGTAGCCTCTTTCTTCAAGTTCATGCTTCGGTATAAATTTTAAAGCCGCAGAATTAATGCAGTATCGTACTCCCGTTGGTTTGGGACCGTTATTGAACTTGTGGCCAAGAAAGGAATCGGCATTCTTGCTTTTAACCTCGGGAGCTACAGACACAAAGCCATAGCTATTTTTCACAATCAGATTGTTGGGCTCCAGTGGTTTTGTGAAATTTGGCCAGCCTACACCTGCATCAAATTTGTCCTTCGAGCTAAACAGCGGCTCGCCGGAAACGATATCCACGTAAATGCCTTGCTCGTTGTTGTCCCAGTATTCGTTGTTAAATGGCTCTTCGTCCACCCCATGTTGAGTGACCTCATATTGGAGTTTGGTCAGCGTTTTCAGCTTTTCTTCCTTATTAAAACCTTTTTGAATGTTCACGTTTCTGTCACTCCCCCAGATTCTTTCTAAGCTTGCATCGCGGCCGGAGCCGAGCAAATTGATTTTGAAACTGATCGGGTTATTCATGAAAAAGTTTTGATGCTCTGCTTCCGCCTTGTAAAACGTCGATTCAGATTCAATCTTCGTTATAATCGGTTTTTTGAACCTTTCTGAAGCTACTAAAGCATCTCTAGACGCCTCAGCCAACTCCTTTTGTTCATTGTTTTTATAAAATATGGCGGTTTGATATTCGCAGCCGCGATTAGCAAATTGTCCCTCTGCATCCGTTGGATCAACGTTTCGCCAGAAAATTTGCAGTAGTTTATCATACGAAATCTGATTCGGGTTATATCGAACTTCCACCGATTCGAGATGTCCCGTAGTTTGAGACCCCACTTCTTCATAAGTAGGATTTTCCTTATGGCCTCCCGTATAGCCGCTTTCAACGCCTAACACACCATCAAGCTTCTCAAATACCTCTTCCATCAACCAGAAGCAGCCACCTGCAAAAATAGCCGTTTCGTCTGGCGTGTTCGAAATTTCATTCGTTGTTGTCATCGCATCTTGAGCTTTCACGATGTCTTTTTTGTGATTTGAACTGAAAAAGGAGTAACCAAGAAAGACAAGCAGAGTTATGGACAGCGCCAATAATTTGCGGTTTGTTACCTTCATGTTCCCTTACACCTCCGCGGTACATATTGGGATAGCGTACACCCCAGTCTCTTAATAGTTCAGAAAACAATTTACTTCATACAAAGTTCCAACCACTAATGTAATAACAACAACCACAAGGACGAATCGAACCGTTAAGCCAAATTTTTTCACGCCTATCCTTCTTTTGTTTTCATTACTTGGATTTTAACAAGAATAGCGCGCATGCAAACCTGTGGAAAGTCATGTCTTTACATCAAAAAGAGCACAACATTTGATCGATAAAGCATGATAAATTTCATGCTCTATGCCAAAAGTCATGCTCTTTCAATTATAATAGACAATAACGCAGCAGTAAGTTTGTAATAATTATAATTCTCGTTTTTAATCTCAATCATGTTTAGAAAATCGAAACCACATTTTTGTATTACTCTGTTCGATGGTATGTTACGTATTATAGCTATAGCGTTAAGTACCTCAATATTGGTGTTCTCAAACAAATAATTAATAATTCCTTGTGCGGCTTGGGTGGTGTAGCCTTTGCCTCTATAATCTTTTGATATCGCAAACAAAAGAGGAGTTGCCGCGAAGCAAGCCCCTCAACTATAGTTTTCCGTTGCGTAACGAAGGTATTGATTGCCAGATTCTATCCACCGAATGAAATTCTATATCCATCTGGATCTTTAATCGTAAATTCACTAAAAAAGTCATTTAAATCATGTCCTTTAACAATTTCTATTCCTTTTGTTTTAAACTCCTCAAGAATTCGTCTTACATCTGTATAACAAAAAGCGTCAAAGTATAATCCACCTTCGACCGAGGAAAAGGGCTTAACATCACTTTTATTCTTCGCAGGATGTAAAATGAAAGTAACCGCGTCTCTACTCATATGGACATGTTGTACATCAGGTCCACCAATTAGTTCATACTTGAATCCAAGTTTCTTATAATATTCGATTGAATCTTCTAAATTACTGACAAGTAATACCATGGTGGGTCCTTTTATTTTGATTTCTTCCATAGCAATACCTCCAATTGTTTTTACATAAATCCTAAAGATATATTCGACGAGCAACCACAATTACCTTTTTATGTAATTTGAATGATGTGATTAACTCTGCTATACTGCCCGTCCTCAATATAAAAATGAGGAGCTACCGCTAAACAGGCTCCTCAACTATAGTTCCCCGTTAGAGATACAGCAACCTAAACCCTTTAACATTATTGAACTATCTGCCCGTTACTTGAACAGGCTACCAGTATGCTAGTATGCAGGCAGCCTGTTTTATTATTGTGCTATCGTTTCCGTTAGTTCAATCATTTTCTTCACCCTTGGTTAGATTGAGATACAAAAACATCGCTCAATCTCTGCTAATCCATAATCATGTCAACGACTTGTTTCGCGAACGCAGCATAGGATTCGATCAGGTCCGGACTTCGATCAATAGCCCACCTGAGGTTATCGAACGCTCTCAATAGCAGCAAATGTCTCATATCAGCAAGGTCTTCTTCACTTATACCGTACCCGTCTAAAAACGCTTTGAATTCCTCAATATTTGGGCCTTCTTTCAGTCCCAGTATTTGGTAATGCATCAATTGAATAACAGCTCCATGCGGTACCACGCTTACTCCTGCACTTTCCCAATCCAGCAATATAACTTGGTTTTCCTGATTGACAATCGTATTCTTTAATGAGATATCTCCATGGTTTAAACCGAAGCGGAACGTTTCTTTCTTCAAATTCTCGAACAGTTTTCTTACTCTCTGCGATTTCATCTGAGTGATTACTCCAAGCTCAATCAACCGATCAGACTCCGTCAAACTATTGATATTATACTGCACATACCCTTGCCAACTGCCGTCCGATCCTGCATGAGAAGGTGAATGAAACTCACCATGGACGGGATCAATCAGATTTTCCCCATACCCCTTCACTGGGATAGAATGTATAAGTTTGGCGTATTTTCCAATCTGCCACCAAACATCGGACTTGAGAACCGTACTGTCTGACCCGTTGTCTCCATCAACAAAAGCTTGAATCATATATGCGGTTTCATCAACTATACCAATGGACAACACCTCAGGTCCTGGAATGCCGATCGCGGCTGCTTGCTCGATACACCATTTTTCCTTCATATAGCTTGGATATGTATCTTTATTGTTCATGCGGACAACAACTTTGCGACTCTCCGTCTCGACTACGCAAACCTGATTTGTGATGCCTTTACCTATGATCTGATATGAAGTTTTTACTTGTTCCAGATGAAAATCGCCTGCAATTCGTTCTGCTTGTATAACTACAGAGTCTTCCATAGTTCTTCTTTCATCCCCCTCAAGTGTCGTGCTTCGAACAGTTTACCACACACTTTTTTGGAAAGTACGTTTATAACTAAACTATACTGACCGTCCCTCGGTTTTAAGGGTTTATCTGTTATAACAACCGTTTCGGGTAACAGCCCTTGTTGCAACGTCCCTTGCTTTCCAAGTCCCTTACATCCTAGCTATTCTTTCTGGACTTAGGTGCTTCCTCTAAGCCTGCGAGACCAATGCCGCCATTGTTCGGCATAGCGTATTTCATAGAAAAAATTTTTACTTTACGCCGCCCACCCCATCGTTTGTTGGTACATATGTTTCCATATGTTCTAACTTTAGACCTGTACATTCGGAAGTTCGTCAGTTCAGTCTGTTTGAACATTCTCACCATATCCAGTTTTTCAGCCACGCGGCATATCCGCCCACATACCTTTTCTATTCGAATGGCTTCAGCCTTCGTTCTGCCGAATCTACCTGTACTTCACACCACATGACCTGTTAGTCATGACGCGCGCAGGAGTATTGGCGGAATGGTTTCGGGATACATGGTTCCGTCATTCCCATCCTCGGTTGTAAAGTTAAGATTACTCATTGTAATCTCCTGCTTTTCACGAAGTTAGTCGCTTATAGCAGAACTTGTCATACTTTTCCGTTAGCTCAATAACTTACCCCTTATACTAAGGTCTAAGGACAGACATTAATACAAGGAGTTCATATCCATTGCCCTTGAAGAAACTATCCCAGAGTCTTCCTTCATAAATAAAACCAACTGATTCATAAAAATGCATGCACGTCGATTAAAATCATTCACATCCACCCATATATGATGTGTTTCGGGGGACAAAAGCTCACTTAATAATAATATTCATGGCTTCTTTGCCATACTTTTGATCTTATTCGTTATGCGTTTTACGCAAAGAGCCTTGTTGGATCTAATATTTTCTTTCATCAATAACGCCCCCATCCGACTGGGAAGAGGTCTTACTATTCGGTTTCTAACATCTCATGATCGTACCACATGCCTCTTATATTCTTTGTGTAGTTGATCATCGTATTGTCGATCCGGCTCCGTAGGTAGAGGTCCCGGTCGATTCCCATATATATCTCGGTCAATCGGTACTGCTCCTTGGCATCTTTTGCAAGCTCGTTGTAAACCTCCTGCTTCTCCACTTGAAAGCTGGTATCCAACAGATAAAAGCCAAGCGTATCTTGTACTTGAAAATCGACTGTAGAACCGAATCGCAGAATCATCAGACGCCCATCCTTATCCGTAAGCTGCCTCAAGCCCGGATTGTTCAGGCCTTGAACAATGATATCAGACTCGTTCAACACATCATTAGCTAGGCGAATGTTACCTTGAGCGTCAAGCAGTGCCAGCTTACGTGTACCTCCAGAAATACGTCCGCGCATGACTGCTTTTCCGTTACTAATTATCCAGAAGCTGCCGTCGGCATTCGGAATGACTCTGTCCGGAATCTGCTGAAAGGACTCGATATCCTTGGCCTTGCCGTCCCGGATCAGATAAAGGTGATCATCCGACATGTTATGTCCAGCTCCGAAACCGATTACCTTGCTTACGGCTAGTAGCGACATCTGTTCCGTAAGCTTGTAAAGTGTAGCCGATAAACTACTGAGCGTCGGATTCCCCGCCGCGTTGGAGTCAACGGTAATCTCCTCCTTGGTCAGCAGCTTCATGCCTTGGTAATAAAGCCCGTCTTCCTTTTTATCGAGCCGGGCGGATTGACCAGCATACTGATCTAGCAACTTTTTGATCGCGGAGTTATGCTGCTCCGTCTCCTCCTAGGTCATCCATACGGGCTTCTCCTCCAAGGTCTTCTTCACCTTGATGCTTCCCAGCGATTTATTTGTTACCAGGTTAGGGTAGAAGTATAGATAATCCTTATCATCATAATAGATGCGATCCAATATCTGCTCCTGATTGCCAATAATGTTCAAGCCATTGACAGAATCCCAGAGAATGTCCAGTTTCAACCATTCATGAACATAAGTCCAGGTCAGCGGCATGTAAGTAACGTCTTGAAACTCCAACAGCGGAAAGGTCTCATCCCAATTGTCGATGTAATTATCCGTAATGATAATCGGAAAGCCAGGCATCGATGCGGTATAACTGCGGGACAAGGAGTTAGATGCGGATAGATCCTGCTCAAACTTCGTCAGCTTCAAGCCGTACCATCCGCCGCTATGAGACCCGCCTCCCTGCCCTATCATCAGGCCATTCTCGGAATCAAATGCAATCTGAATGCCGAGTTCTTGCGTATTATCCCAAGTCAGCGGCATGTAAGTAATATCTTTATATAACAGGAACGGATATTTGCTTTGCTGATTATCGATGATCTGTCCATTTATCTGAACCGGGAAATCAGGAATCCTTACTTTTACCGTATTGCTTGCAGCTTGCACGCCTGATGTAGCTGAAAACGGCTGCAACAGGCAGAGTAACGACACCGTTATATAAATATTTTTCCAGTTCACTCTTACACATCCTTTTGTTTTTATCATTTCTTACAATGATGTAGACGCAGTGATTTGGAAAATGTTTCAAGATGGGATATATTTTTACGGTATCTTCTTAGCAGTTAACCTTAAGCTCAGATAGGATTTTGCTCATAGGAACGTATGAAGACTCCGATTTTTTCTTCGTTCGGGGGCGGCTGCATGCTGCTCACTCGGTCCTTATGGATCTCCATCGTTGGCAACCGGTCCCTCGATTTCTTCCAGATTTCCATCGACAGACGTCGCTCCGGAAGCGCCCGGCCGAGCGCGGTCCTTATTAGACTGAATGTGTTTAGTCCTCATGCTTTTCCAATCATAAAACCGCCGTCAGACTCAGTAAAAAAAGTATTGAAACAGCGATAGCCATGGATGAGAAAATAAAGTCCTAGACGTACTTCAATGAAACGAGGGAAGCAGCTGCCGTGGTTATCTGCTCCCTCTTTATTCCACTATCGTTCCTCGTTAGCCATACATGCAGCGCAATATCAGCGCTGCACCACAGAGGATGAAAATGGATAAAATCCGTGAATACTTCTACTACGGCTGGGTGAGGAAGGTCGATCAACTATGGTGCGTTAGAGCCCATCCGTTAGTCTGACTCCAACGACCACGGTGCATCACAGAATGTCGCTCCCTTTCGGGAAGCACGCATGGTAGATTAATCCTATTTTGGTTTTTGCACCAGCCCCAATATTCAGAGCCGTAGAAAGGATTATTTCAATGGATATTATCATTGAGCGAGCATGTGGTATGGATGTACATAAGGATTCCATTACCGCATGTACGATGACACCTGAAGGAAAGGAGATTCAAACTTAAAAAGCATGGGTGTACCCACGTAGCGATGGAGAGTACAGGCGTTTTCTGGAAACCAATTGTTAACCTATTAGAAGCTGAAGATATTGAGTTTCTTGTCGTGGATGCTCAGCATATGAAAGCTCTCCCAGGACGTAAAACAGATGTCAAAGATGCTGAATGGATCGCCCAACTTCTTCGTCATGGACTTCTGAAAGCTAGTTTCATTCCAAACCGAATTCAACGAGAATTAAGAGAACTAGTTCGCTATCGCCGAAGCATCATTGAAGAACGAGCCCGACAACATAATCGGATTCAAAAAGTGCTAGAGGGAGCAAATATCAAACTGGGATCTGTGGTTTCAGATATTATGGGGGTCTCGTCTAAAGACATGCTTCACGCCATCGCAGACGGTGAAGAAGATCCTGAGAAATTAGCAAGCTTCGCTCGACGCACTATGAAAAAGAAAAAAGAAGAACTCGAACTTGCTCTTCGAGGCTACGTCAATCCTCACCAACGCTTGATGATTAAAACCATTTTAAGCCATATTGACTTTCTGACTGAACAAATTGAGATGTTAGATCAAGAGGTTGCCCAGAGAGTCATCCCAGATCAGGAAGACATAGAGCGATTAGATTCTATACCTGGAATTGCCACTCGAATGGCTGAACAAATCTTAGCTGAAATAGGAACAAATATTAAAAACCAATTTCCAAGTGCGGCTCACTTCTGTTCTTGGGCAGCACTCGTACCTGGACATAATGAGAGCGCGGGCAAACGGAAGTCTTCAAAGGGAAAGAAAGGAAACAAATATTTAAAATCTGCATTAACAGAAGCTGCGCATTCCGTAGGTGCTTCCAAAAACTATCTTGGTGCTATGTATAGGCGAACATTAGCACGAAAAGGTAGGAAAAGAGCAGCCATTGTTGTAGCCCACGCCATGCTAAGAATCGCTTATTATCTGCTGACAAGAAAAGAGATGTATGTAGACTTAGGTGAAGATTATTTTGATAAGCAAAAACTTGGAGCTATTGTACGGAACTCAGTTCGAAGACTCGAAACCTTAGGCTACAACGTTACAATTTCAGAAGTCTCCTGATCTACGAGAATACCAATATCCTAGGCGTTGCATATTTTTAAAAAATGAATGAGCCGCGTCTTCTTTAGTGCTGTTCTTTTTCATCGACTGCCAGATTTTTAATTTTCATGGTAGTTGAGAAAAGGCAGCCTATCACGGTTGCCTTTTCTTTGTAGTCGTTTTGCTATTGTTCGCCGTTAACGCAACGAAGCCACCGATCGATCTGCGGCAGCTTCGTGGTGTTGTTTATTGAGCTCTCATCTCCTAAGTTGCGCTGTGTATTTTATTATTAATATTGAAAACTAATTGCCGGGCAGTTGGATGCCACGCCAACCGCTTACATCGCATTGGCCATATTCATTATCACCCACAGCAACCACCGTGCCGTCCGATTTAAGGCCGAGAGTATGAGCGCAACCCGCCGCAACCGCCACAATATCGCGCCAGCCACTTACATTGCATTGGCCATGCTCATTCCAACCCACAGCCGCCACAGTACCGTCCGATTTAAGGCCGATGGTATGATTACTACCCGCGCTATCGCCACAATACCGCGCCAGCCGCTTACATCGCATTGGTCATGTTTATTCAAACCTACAGCCGTCACCGTACCGTCCGATTTAAGACCGATTGTATGAAGATAACCCGCCGCGACCTCCACAATATCGCACCAGCCGCTTACATTGCATTGGCGATATCGATTATTACCCACAGCCGTCACCGTGCCGTCCAATTTAAGACCGATGGTATGCCAGTCACCCGCCGCGACCTCCACAATATCATGCCAGCCGCTTACATTGCATTCACCTTCATTATTTCGGCCCACTGCTACCACCGTGCCATCCGATTTAAGCCCAATGGTACGACGCCAACCCGCCGCAACCGCTACAATATCGCGCCAGTCGTTTACATAGCATTGGTCATACTTATTCCAACCCAAAGCCGCCACAGTACTGTCAGATTTAAGACCGATTGTATGAGCATTACCCGTGTTCGTCGCCATATGAACATTACCAGCCGCGACCGCCACAATATCGCACCAGCCGCTTACATCACATTGGCCATATTTATTATCACCCACAGCCGTCACCGTGCCGTCAGATTTAAGCCCAACGGTATGACGACGACCCGCCGCTATGGTATCTTTAGGCCACCGTTTCACCTTTAACATCGCTTCTTTCAGTGAAATGTAATCCATGTTTTACCTCCTTGAAAACAAGACCTATATTTTTATATACGTTTCATCGTGGTCAACTACACTGTGAGAGTTGTACGTTCCATCAAGAGATATTACCACGAACTGTGACTCTTGGGTTTCTTAACCTGCCCTTTAGCTGAATAGGCTGCCGGATTTATTGGCGGCAGCCATTCTGTGTTATTTGTTCAATATTGATCTGTTGGTTTAATGTTTAGAGTCCGCTTGTTTATTTATAAAGAGATAATAATCACCATCTGGATAAAAGGAAATAGTACTCGGTGGACCCAAATGAGGATTATATTGAAACGATTCGTGTTGCCAGTCTAAGGCATACAGATATTCGTCTGGTTCAGTCACTGCTTTAAGGCATGCAACACACTTTCTCTCTAAATCGTCTATGTCATCGTCCATGTAACTAGTTATTTTATAAGTAATGTAAGGAGATGGTAAACTAAAGGAAGGCCAATCACTACTATGAATACTAGGTTTAAAATTGAAATGTTCATAAAATTTATCCCATACTAGCCGATATAGTTCACTTGATAAAGAAACCCAATTGTCCATTTTGCACACCTCGGATATACTCGCCATTTAAAGAGCCTAATTCAATACTACCATAACATGGGCTTTTTTTATGGGTCTAATTTCCACGCTCTACTGCCCAATAGCTTAATGACAAAAGGAGCAGCTTCCGCGGCTCCTTGTTTCGTTTAACTATCGTTTCCCATTAGCTCAACGAAATGCTGCCGTACAACAGCATTTTTTATTATTAAACCGCTAGCTATTTATAGCCTTCTCCGCGAGATATACCTCATCCTTTTTGACATAGATGTCGTATTGGCTGTTATCATTTCTGCCTGAACCCACTGTACCCGTGTCATGACTTGTTATTCGGCTGCGATAGGAAATGCCATGACTTTTTAATTTATTTACCGCATCATAATATTTCGATTGATTGAATGCAGTAAACACTAAACGCCTATGCTTGGAAAAAAGAAACATGATGATATTCATAATGAGTTGCTCGATATTCCCCATATTAATCATCACCCCCCTAACATTTTTCAGATACTTGCGAAACCGTTTGTCAATATCGTTGGTTGCCGTTTTGTTTACTTACTTTCAGGCTAGGTTTCGTTATTATTTTCCATTGAACCACATTCCTGTAAGTTACTAATATTATTTAGACGTTCAACACTCACGAAAGTTCCATAATTTTACAGAATTCCAGTCTTTATATTCCACTCTACTGCCCGTCCCTCGGTTTTAAAGGTTTATCTCACATTTACTCACTCATTCGCAGGATTTCGTCGCCTTGTATAACAGCTGTACTCTAGAAAGTAAGCTTGTTAGACACCGTCGTTCCATTTTTGGATATACGGGAACAGAAGAAACGTGTGGTACATTTCTCCAAGTGCTATTCTTCTGCACGCATACTCCACAATTTCCTTGGTGTTTACCATCCCATAGCTCAACGGGTCTATGCCCTTACATTCCTTCGTTACACCTGACCAAGGCGTGGAGACCGATAGCGTTTAGCGGACGGGTCTGAAGCCCTTGCCGGGCAGTAGCTCGGTTCTCCATGCTTTCTTTTTGAAATCCTGCGAATGAGTCAATCTATGTGATCATTTAGTTCGTTTAAGCAGCTTGTGTTAACGTTGGGGCAGCTATCTCAGGAGAAAAAGTTTCTCCTTTTTGAACAATACTAATGATGATTCGTGCCAGTTTTCCAAGCAGTTTAAATACAGACTGTTGCTTCTTCATATGCTTGATTTGAACATTATTCTCATGCAACTGTCGGAACACAGGATTATTCCCTACGAGCTGGATCGTGGCCAGGTATAGATATTTTCGCAGCGTGGCATCGCCTCTTTTAGAAAGCACGATCTGTCCTTTACGTTTTCCCGACGTGCTTTCGGCTAGGTTCAAGCCTGCTTTACGCAATAATTGACGCCCATGCGCATACTGTCTAAGGTCACCAGCACCTGAAAGAATAGCTGCCGTACAGATTGAGCCTAGGCCTTTGATAGATCGAAGCTGATCGGCCATAGGAATTTCACAGAGCAATTTTTGGATATCTTGTTCAATTTCATCTAGTATTTCAACAATCCTTTCGAACTCTTGCAATAGTCGGTGTAAATCCTGATTCGCTTCATTGGAAGCAGTCTTGTCGCCTACACTTCGCTTAGCTAGAGAGATAAGTTGCGCAGCTTTCTGCATGCCAGTGGAACCACCGGCTCGCTGCATATGCGCTCTCCAAGCGGTGATCACCTCAGATACGGACAGAGACTCTATATCCTGCGGAAATGGGAATTCCTTAAGCGTAGCCAAGGAACGTTTGCAGGTCCAATCTTTAAACACAGAAAAATACTCAGGGAAGCGAATATCTATCCAGCGGATGATTCGGTTCTGCAGCCGTACACTATTTGTCACCCAATACTCCCGATCACTCATCATTGTTCGCAACCTTTGAAAGACTGCAGCTTGTCGAGAGTATTCATAGTAAAATCCTCGGCTGACTACGTCGGCAATGACAAGCGCATCCTTCGGATCATTCTTAGATGGACTATTGTCGCGATTCTCCTTGTTTCTTTTGGTGGTGGCCGGATTCACCATGACAACGTATATGCCCTTGTCGGCAAGCCAATTAGCCAGGTTTGACCCGTAATGTCCAGTCGGCTCCATGCCAATGATGAGTCCCTGTAAACGGTGTTTCTGTTTCAGTCCATCGATCCACCGTATTAATTTTTCGAAGCCTTCAATTGTATTTGAGAATGTGAGATGACGATTTGAAAGTACGATGCCACGAAAATTAGTCGCTTGTGCGACATGAGTTTCCTTTGCAATGTCGATGCCCACAACAAGATGAGAAGTGGTAATTCGTTCAATACGTTGATTTTGTCCGTCTGTTTGTTTAAACTTCATAGTGAGAGCGCCTCCTTGATGGTATTGGGTTACAAACCCGTCGACAAACCCATCATACCGAGGCGCTCCTTTTTTGACAAAGGCTATTTCTTAGCCCTAACAGGAATGTTTAACTGAGAAGGCTGCCGATCAATTTGCTCGGCAGCCTATTCCTGATGATGATTAAGCTATCGTTCTGCGTTAGTTCAATGGACTGGGATTCTTAGACCCACATATGAGGAAGTAACAATCTAAAGCACTTAATGAATGTATGAGGATCTTCAATGGCTAACAATCCCTTAAAGAGTGGTACCTTAAACGTTTCATTTTTTGTAAAGGAGCCAAAAAATTTTCTAGCATCATCAATCACATTATTATCTAGGACTCCGTTAAGACTGATTGCTCCATTTAATTTTTCGTCGATGTCTTTAAGTATTTCTTCATCTTTTCTTTGAATAATTTGAATTTGCCACGCAACAGCTAATTCAGTCCAGTCACGTCCTAAAAAGTCCATTATGTTCCCTTTCTAAAAAGGCAATTGGTGATTGTGCTATTGTTCCCCGTTAGAGCGGTCAACAGAAATCAAAACTCACAATAGGTATATTCGAAAAGAAATGCCTATGTGAGTCGGTTCTGGTGGAAAATTAAAAACGTGTGGTTTTGCAGAATCATGAGCGAAACATACATATTTCGAAAAAAACTTATTATCTCTCAAATTTAGAGAGATAATAAGCATATTCCATCGGTCTACTATAAATTTTGCGTTTATAACACTTAAGGTTTTCGTATATATCTTTTTGGGGTTTTCCGTTAAGTTCAATAATCCATAACTTTCTTTGTTCGTCTAATACAAAATCGACACTCAATTCTCCCAATGAACCCATATGACTTTCTGCTTCTTGTGCGGCCTTTATACTTATCTCATTCAGAGATCGGAGGATTTCATTGATTTTTTCCGGCGAAACTAACCGCGGAAGAATTTCAACAACATCATAAATGGTTTCACACATACTCGTGTTAAAGTAATGTTCATAAGCCACTCTACATGTAATGGTTGAAACCGTCCATTCTCCAAGAATACCTTTTTGGACAAGTACCCGGATATCAAAATACTGATGATCAAGTTGACTCATACGAATCCCCTGCTGAACCATGTATTTCTTTAGTCTGAGTACATCCAATTTTTCCTGAATGCCTTCATTTTTTCTGCAAATATATCTTGGAGCCAAGCTGTGCAAAGAGATGTGACTATCTCCATTATCCTTTAGTTCGACCCGATACACAGACTCCCCCTTAGATCCGTAAGAAGGCTTAATATATACTAGTTTATATTTCTCTAATAGTTCTGATACATTCACTTCATTATAGATAAATGTATCTGGTACATAGGGTTTAAGATTTGACTGTTTTAATAGGTTATAGAGATCCCATTTATTAAAAAAATTGATATTGTTGAAACATTTGTTTCTACCAATCTCCTTCTCTAGTCGTTGAATGGTTACTGATTTTTTGTTAAAACAGCGGTTATAGACGACATGAGGAAAAGGAAACGAACTTTGTTTCCATACGCCTTTTTTCAGGCTAAGTCCAATAATACGTTGTTCCTTCCAAAGTATATCTGCCGATGTAAAGGCGTATAGTTTCAGGTTTAAATTGTGATAACGTTGATAAAGCTCCAAAATTCTTTTTCTACTGTTCCTTTTAGTTACCATAATACCTATTAATGGACGATTCACCACTCTCATCTCTCCCTAGCCATCGATCTCTTTTATTATCTAATGCCAGAATAGACATATTGCTATGGGACAAGAACATAGATGAGTAGAAAATCAGCGAATGTATTACTCTATTAGCCTAAATTTCAGTTGATAGGTATTTGGTGTGTTTATCTTTTTTTGTTTTTAATATGATAAATTACATTTGATAATAGGGAGATGAGACTATGGGAAGATGTAATTGTCCACCAGGACCTCCAGGACCAGAAGGACCTAGAGGGCCCCAAGGACCTCCAGGACTAGAAGGACCGCAGTTGCTTCAAGAACTTGGAGGAGCAATAGCAGCAGCTGGACCCACTGGAACTGCAGGAGCATTAGGACCAGCTGGTCTTGCAGGACTTGTAGGAGCAATTGGCGAAGCTGGACCAGCTGGTCTTGCAGGAGCACTTGGACCAGCTGGTCTTGCAGGTATTGCAGGAGCACTTGGACCAGCTGGTCTTGCGGGAATTGCAGGAGCAATTGGACCAGCTGGTCTTGCGGGAATTGCAGGAGCAATCGGACCAGCTGGACTGGCAGGAATTGCAGGAGCAATTGGCGCAGCCGGACTGGCAGGGCCAGCAGGGCCAGCAGGGCCAGCAGGAGCAACAGGACCTCAAGGTATACCTGGTCCAATTGGAGCTACTGGTCCGGCAGGACCACCAGGAGGAGGATTAATTCCATTTTCAACGGGTATCATCATAAGTGGTGCTACAGTAGTATCAGCTGCTCCAATTTTAATGGGTTTTGGTAGTCACACGGTTGAAGTTATTGGCGCTACTGGAGAATCAACGATGCCACCGGAAGCAGGTGGTTTTGCTTTCCCAATTCCCTTTGCGGGTACCGTTCAAAATTTACAAATAAGTGCAGATTTATTGGTTGCTTCTGTGACTTCTATTAATACGCTCGGTCTTCAATATGATTTTACAGTATTCCTCGCACCGTCAGTTCCTAATAATGGGATTGATCATAGTTCTTCACCTTACGTGACAACTCCGCTGACTAGTTCGGTTAGATTCGGATTTCCGAATACGGTCATTATACCTGGAAACCCACCCGGTTTCCGAACCGCAACGAATATAAATGTTGGGGGTTCATTAGTAGTTGCTGCGGGTGATCGTATTGGTATTCGTGTAAGGACGCTTGCTGAAACTGATCCCTCAGCAGCTGATATCACCCAACTCTCATTTAGCGCCAGTTTATCTTATACTCCTTCTTAATAAGCCTCTAGAATTGTAATCCGCCATTTGTTTCATGGGTAGGTGAACGATTCAAGAAATGAACCGCCACCTGAAAATATTTCGAATTAAGGAATTACACTCTGAATCATGTCCACACTGCCTATGAATTGCTTGGGAACCGATGCACAAGAAGTATTCCATACCAAAGTGGCTTTAATAAGCAAACAGGTTTCTGAATGGGTAGAATTAGCAGTATCAACGGATATAAAAGTGTAAAAAGCAAGTCCATATAGAAAGTGTCCTACTGGGCCACTTTCTTTTCATTTTTTCGGATAGATTGCTTGATACAGGGCTTCTATCAAAATTCAAATTTGAGCGGAACGGTTAAGATAAATTAGTGAGAGGCTTTACCATCTTTATGGAGGGTATTTGACTTTAGAGAAAAGGATTCCTCACTAATTCAGATGCTAACTTGGCGCGCCCCTCTTTCTCTGCTTCCATACTGTCACTGACCATTTGTTTTAAATACGGATTTGAATGAATAACTGGTACAGTAGAACGATAGTCTTCCTGTTGAAGTACAATCGTAAATTTTCCTTTTCCCGGAATAAAGACTTGGCATATAGAATTCTCTTTACTCATGTTTGACAACTGTTCCAATAAATCTTTTGTTGTTCGAACTTCTATCATATAAATCACCGCCTATTTAAGATCATGACCAAGGCTCCCTACCTCGTTACCTGATGCCCAAGGCATTCTACGGATTTACTCCAATGGCGAATGGACGAGCTCCCACCGGAACGGTAGCGATAACCGTATTGGTTACTCCGTCAATCACGGAAACAGTATTATCATCCTGATTGGTTACATAAATACGATTGGTTATTGGATTGACGCCTACGCCATTTGGATTATTCCCGACTGGAATCGTAGCAATCACGGTATTCGTTAATCCACTAATGACGGAAACATTATCCATATCCCGATTTGGTACGTAAATCGCATTCGTAGAAGGATTAACCCCCACTGCACCCGGAGTAGTTCCAACAGGAACGGTAGCAATCACGGTATTGGTTGCACCATCAATTACTGAAACCGTATTACTGGTGAAATTGGATACATAAATACGGTTAGTTAATGGATTTGCGCTTATCCCCGTTGATAAATTGAGTCCGGGGATGGTTATTGTAGCAACCACCGTATTGGTCAATCCGCTTATCACGGTAACGTCTTCAGTTAATTCCATTGAATTAAAATTGCTGTATAAATGGCATTCGTAGCACTATTGACCCCTGCGTCCCCTGATTCATCTCCGACTGGAACGACAGCAATCACCGAATTGGTTACTCCATCAATTACAGAAACATCATCACTGGCCCTATTTGCTACATAGATTCGGTCCGTTAATGAATTTACGTCTACTCCCGCTTGATTACCCCCAACAGGAATAGTAGCAATCACCGTATTCGTTGCTCCTTCAATCACAGAAACATCGTTATTATTGAAGTTGGCTACATAAATGAAACCTTCAGGTTCGGGAGGCCCGGGTGGTACATCATCTGTAGTACCTGCTGATGCGATTCCACCGAAGCTGATAGGTCCATCGAGTGTAATTCCTGCTACAGATGCACCCACAAACATGGTATAGCGAATTTGATCAGTTACTACAACTGAAGGAGGGAAGTCATCTGCATGGAATGTAACAATGCGATTTAGTGCATCAGCAGCTAATTCAGTAACTAGTATATCAAGGTGCCTGAACCAGGTGTGTTGCCACTGTTTCTTTCAACAGTGATTGTAATAGAGCCTGCACTAGAAGCACTTACTCCAACTGTTCCCCACAAAGCTACTCGTACACTGTTTTGATTCGATGTTCCAACAGCAGCTGCCGTTTGAAGACCAATATCTCCAAAAAGAGCAGGTGTGATAGGGACTGGAGAAACACTTGTGCTACTATTACTAGCTTCAGAGATTCGTAAATCAAGAAATTGATTTGACATTGCTTGCACCTCCTTTTTCTTTCTATCAACAGTATATGGTAGACAGGAAATATGGCGAGGGTGTTTACCTTCCAACAATGCACATACATAAAAAGAAAAACCATCTACTCTTTTTTTAGAGTTTAATGGTTTTTTTCTTTACAGAAATTTTTGCGGATGATGGTTTGCTTTTACGCTATCGTTTCTCGTTAGCGCAATGAGCCTGGTGAATTCACCTTTACCCCTGATTTGAAGTTAAGTTCAACAATCAAATCTTCAACTTCTCCATCTAGTTCCTTCTTATATACATCCTTACTGTTTTTTCGAGTAGTATTTCTCAAATGGACGCTGGATGGATGATTTTAGGTGGATTTGTTCATAGAAAAATGGTAGTTTATTCTATGGTTAATACCGCAGAGTGTTCGTGTTCGATATGTGTTATTGGGATAACGCGCAAGTCGGGATATACGTTTAGGCTCATATTATTTATATCTTTGGGGAGGGTGTCTGCATGGACAATAATTCTGTTTATAGAACAAACATTATAGGCGCTGGCGAGGTTGGCGTCGCCATCTCCGTCGACATGGATAAGAAAGTTATTCATAAAACAAACAGCTTATTTTGGGATACAAAAGGAAATGATGTTTTAGGAGCAACCGCACTTCCTTTTTATGGAGCATTTGTCTCAGAAGAAAAATGCCAACTTTTTGGCGATGTTTCAGGAAAAAAGATGCTGGAGATAGGCTGTGGAAGTGGTCAATCTTTGCAATATCAGGGGGAACGCAAAGCATCTGAACTATGGGGTATGGATATATCAGAAAACCAAATCGAAAAGACACGGTAATATTTGACGGCGTGCGGTCTTTCAGCGAAATTAATCTGTTCTCCCATGGAAGAAAAATGTGGCATACCAGAGGAATATTTTGACTTTGTTTATTCGATTTATGCCATAGGCTGGACAACCGACCTTGAGGGTACTTTTTGCCGGATTACATCTTACCTAAAAAAAGACGGCGTATTTATTTTCAGTTGGTCTCACCCTATACACAAATGTGTTGTTGCAGAAAATAATATGCTTGTTTTTAAAAAATGTTATTTCGATGAATCTTGGTATTCGGTATCTCTTGACGAAAGTACGCTAACATTATCGGACCGTAAACTATCAACCTATGTGAATGCGTTGGCAAAAGCGGGATTTGTCATTGAGCAAATGATTGAGCAATCTGATGATGAAATTATGCAATCGCGGGACGATAACAGCGATTTTGCAAAAAAAAGCAAAGATGCTTCCTGTAACTTTTGTAATCAAGGCAAGAAAACTATAGTATCCGATAACTTAATCATGACTAGCAAATTTTTAATACATCGCCATTCAAATTCAACATTTCCATAGTTCTATCTCATCTTTATCTGAGCATCCAATCGAAATATTATAAAGATCATTGATTTTCTTAATAACCATTATACTGCGTTCGATGATTTGACCACTTATGACCATATTTTAACATAAGTAATTGAAGATAACTGCCCGTCCCTCGGTTTTAAGGGTTTATCTCACATTTACTCACTCATTCGCAGGATTTCATCGCCATGTATAACAGCTGTCGTCCAGAAAGTAAGCTTATTAAACACCGTCGTTCCATGTTTGGATATGCGGGAACAGAAGAAACGTGTGGAACATTTCTCCAAGTCTATTCTTCTGCACGCATACTCCACTTTCTCCTTGGTGTTCACCATCCCATGGCTCAACGGGTCTATGCCCTCACATTCCTTCGTTACACCTGACCAAGGCGTGGAGACCGATAGCGTTTAGCGGACGGGTCTGAAGCCCTTGCCGGGCAGTAGCTCGGTTCTCCGTGCTTTCTTTTTTGAAATCCTGCGAATGAGTCAATCTATGTGATCTTTAAGTTCGTTTTAAGCAGCTTGCGTAAACGTTGGGGCAGCTATCTCAGGAGAAAAAGTTTCTCCTTTTTGAACAATACTAATGATGATTCGTGCCAGTTTTCCAAGCAGTTTAAATACAGACTGTTGCTTCTTCATATGCTTGATTTGAACATTATTCTCATGCAACTGTCGGAACACAGGATTATTCCCTACGAGCTGGATCGTGGCCAGGTATAGATATTTTCGCAGCGTGGCATCGCCTCTTTTAGAAAGCACGATCTGTCCTTTACGTTTTCCCGACGTGCTTTCGGCTAGGTTCAAGCCTGCTTTACGCAATAATTGACGCCCATGCGCATACTGTCTAAGGTCACCAGCACCTGAAAGAATAGCTGCCGTACAGATTGAGCCTAGGCCTTTGATAGATCGAAGCTGATCGGCCATAGGAATTTCACAGAGCAATTTTTGGATATCTTGTTCAATTTCATCTAGTATTTCAACAATCCTTTCGAACTCTTGCAATAGTCGGTGTAAATCCTGATTCGCTTCATTGGAAGCAGTCTTGTCGCCTACACTTCGCTTAGCTAGAGAGATAAGTTGTGCAGCTTTCTGCATGCCAGTGGAACCACCGGCTCGCTGCATATGCGCTCTCCAAGCGGTGATCACCTCAGATACTGACAGAGACTCTATATCTTGCGGAAATGGGAATTCCTTAAGCGTAGCCAAGGAGCGTTTGCAGGTCCAATCTTTAAACACAGAAAAATACTCAGGGAAGCGAATATCTATCCAGCGGATGATTCGGTTCTGCAGCCGTACACTATTTGTCACCCAATACTCCCGATCACTCATCATTGTTCGCAACCTTTGAAAGACTGCAGCTTGTCGAGAGTATTCATAGTAAAATCCTCGGCTGACTACGTCGGCAATGACAAGCGCATCCTTCGGATCATTCTTAGATGGACTATTGTCGCGATTCTCCTTGTTTCTTTTGGTGGTGGCCGGATTCACCATGACAACGTATATGCTTGTCGGCAAGCCAATTAGCCAGGTTTGACCCGTAATGTCCAGTCGGCTCCATGCCAATGATGAGTCCCTGTAAACGGTGTTTCTGTTTCAGTCCATCGATCCACCGTATTAATTTTTCGAAGCCTTCAATTGTATTTGAGAATGTGAGATGACGATTTGAAAGTACGATGCCACGAAAATTAGTCGCTTGTGCGACATGAGTTTCCTTTGCAATGTCGATGCCCACAACAAGATGAGAAGTGGTAATTCGTTCAATACGTTGATTTTGTCCGTCTGTTTGTTTAAACTTCATAGTGAGAGCGCCTCCTTGATGGTATTGGGTTACAAACCCGTCGACAAACCCATCATACCGAGGCGCTCCTTTTTTGACAAAGGCTATTTCTTAGCCCTAACAGGAATGTTTAGCGTAGTGGCAACTGCCATAGCTATTTAAATTCACTAGTAATATAGCTTACATTCGCAGTATATTCTGATGGCTTTTCTTTTATTGAATTATCTCTTACAGCAACCTTCCAATATACACCTTTTTCATCTAAAACAATCTTTGTATTCTTTACCTCAAAATACCCTGCCCCTGTGTGAGCTAGAGCTTTTTGTCTCGCTTCTCTTTGCGATATAAGTGTCCATAATGAAAAAATAACCATAAAAACAAGAAAATATATTAGTAGTCTCTTCATTAATTCCTCCAAATTCTCACCTTAAACCCTTCTAATTACATTTATGTTATACATTAGCTATGTTCCATTAAATCTATAAACGCAAATTCGGGTGCCCGTTAGCGGGGAGGAGGCAGCCGGTTTCAATCGGCTGCCTCCTCATGCTGGTTATTGAGCTATAGTTCCTCGTTAGTTCAATGGGCAGATCCTTTCTTCTTTAATTCAGGGTTATTCTGAACCTGATTAATTACAGAACCAATGAAGGAATCAACGATGCAGTGTGGGGTTTCCGAGGTTGATTTTAATTGTGGAACAAATAACGTACCGATGAAGAAATTGTGTTCTGGTAATTCAATTATTCTTGGGTTTCCCATGGAATCTGTTCCAACTATTTTAAATCCAGCTTCATGAATTTGAGCTTCGTATTCTGGACTAAGTCCATAATTACACCTAAACTGCTCAATTACATTTGTTTCTTGATAAATTTCAAACACTCTCGAAGGTTTCTTTATTATAATTTCGCCTGTTTGACCAAATAATGAACAAGTAAGTTTACTAATAACTAATTGAGCTGAGTGAGGATCTCGTTCTTCGTGTCCTGCTTCCTTCAACATCAATTTGTTTCTTGCATACTCCATAATGATGTATTGAAACCCACCGCAAGTTCCTAACAAAGGCACATTGTTTTCGCGAGAAAATTCAATAATACTTAATACCCCATCAATAGAATAAGGGAAACCGGGAGCTATCCAAAAACCTTGATATGTTTCTTTAATGGTATCAATTTGTTCAGAAATAGTAGTTGTAGGAATCCACTTTTGCTCGATAGAGACTCCTAATTTCTTAGATGAATGAATAAGTGCATTATTTGTAGCGATCTGCGATGGAAATTCTGGATTATAGTCACCAACAATTCCTATCTTCACTAGACATGTCCCCTCTTAAAGTTAACTAGGCTGCCTATCGAAATCCGCGCTGCCTCATGGTGTAGTTTATTGAGCTCTTGTTTCTGCGTTAGTTCAATTTTTTGTTACATTGGTTCGTTTATCTAATCTTTCTTTTATATGAATGCACTTTTTCAAGTGTAAGAAAATGTGTCTTGTTGCAGGCATAAGCATTAGACCGGCTATACTCTTTTTGCCCCAGTATTCAGCCAACCAATTAGCACTTGCAGTAACTGCATTTTCATCAAACAATCGTTTGATTCTGGTTTTTTCAACCTTCTCTTTTAACTGTCCGGGTGTCATCGTGGACACGATTTTTCGCGTTTGCTTGCCAACGGCTGTTCTATAGGCTATTAATGACTCGAGATTTATCCTTGAACTGAGCTCTGCAATGTCCTCTTCGCTCATTTCATTACCAGAGTGAGTGAAATTTGTATTGATTTTTTCAAACCAATTTTCAGAATAAAGAACTTGTTGGTCATTAAGCACCAAAATATTCATAGTCATATCCTCGATTCGAGTTATGTGCCATAGGTGCCATGCAATCGAATTTTTTGTATTAGGGAGATTTACTGGATATTTTCTAAAGGTGTTTTCATCCAAGTTGCTTAAAATTGCATCTTCCAATGTTGGTTTATCCGTTTGTTCAACCGCTGAAGAATGTATCCAGGCATGAAGAGAAAGAAATAACTGAACCGCTTGATAATGTTCTTGGGGCTTTAATATGATTTCATTTAATGCCTTATGGTTTTCGCCCCAAGTCCTTTGTTCTTCCAAGTCCATATAATCATGGCTCCTTATATAATTTTTCTCCACATGCGAAATCCCTTTGCACTCTTCACATATAACACTAACAGGTCCAAAAGTGTTGTGGAACTATTATCCACAATATCAAACGTATGTTCTTGAGTCAATTATTATTAGAAGCATTGAATCTTTTCAACTAAACTGCCCGTTAGGTGAACGAAAGGCTGCCGATCATGCCGGCAGCCTTGGTCTTATTGAATGTTCAACTATCGTTCTGCGGTAGCACAATAAGCATTTATTTAGTTTTTAAGTTAATCAACTAAATATACCTTGTCACCGACTTGAATTTGTCCCGTCCTCTTAACTGAAGCATAGACGCCTGCGTTTAAATTCATCTCCTCATTTACTTTCATTAACAGAGAAGTATCACGTTCAAGAGTATCAGGGTCGATTGTAATCATTGAACAACGCTCACAATAAATATCAATTTGTAATTCTGCACTACCCACTGATAATCGCCTACCTATCCAATCGCTTTCATTAAATGCATTTTCGTCTAATGAAACAATTAAGTTTGCTCTAAGACGACGTTTATCTAATCTCTTTCCCCATATCGCTTCAAGTTTTCGTAATGTAGCGTCTGTGATAATCAGGACACTAGCCATATCGACAGACATAAGTTCAGGATTTTCAGGGTTTGGTGCTTTGTAGCTCATCATTGACATTTTTCTTTTGGAGTATCTTTGGATTTCATCTAATAAATCTTCATTCCAGCTAAAGGTTTGTCCATCAGGTGATGTTATACTTACTACCTCGTCGACAAGTTTTGTCTTATATGTAAGCATGTTTGGAATATCTCTAGCGGTAAAAAAGCTTTCCCATCCTTCTTTTGTTTCATCATAAAAGGCACAATAACGGTCGCCATATAATCCATACGTATCAATTTCGCAAGTTTCCAAACTCTCTCCTGCAAACGACTTTATAGGATATCGGTATATTTCATTGATTTCACCAACTAATTTCAAAGTGACTACCTCTTTTCAATACATTAGTAATAGTAAGCGATTCCACATCTAAAATACATATTATCATATTTGCACATTTTTGCCCGTCCCTCGGAAAGTTGGAGGACAATAAGTTTTGAAGTGAATGAAACCAGCAAGCTCAAGGGATTGCTGGTTTCATTGTGAAAATAAAATACAAATATATTTCTGAAGTGGTTGCTTGGTACAAAAAGGCTAAAATACAAATAAGTTGTGAAGTAGTAGTTACAACTATGTATTTATAGGTCTCACTCAACTAACGTTCTCCGCTTAGTTGAGCGGAAGCGTTTAATCAGTTAGAAGTATACTTTTGCTCATCTTCACTTGTTCAATCATATGCCCTATATTTCCTTCACCTGCAAATAGGGTCATGTCGAAATAATCTTGATTCAAATCAGACCAATATAATTCATTTTCATCCCCTGAGACCATGACGTTACTCTTCAATTTGCCGACATAAACTTCAACATAGCAATGATGCAAATAGTATTTAAAATCCATTACATGATGCAAAGTTACATCCTCTCTTGAAATGCTGGTTTCTTCAAATAGTTCTCTGTAAGCAGCTTCAATCCCCGTTTCTCCACTCTCGATTTTCCGCCAACCAGATTACTTAAACCTTTATAGGGGTTCTTTAATCGTTTGCACATTAGCAGCCGATCCATATCTTTACTATATATCATAAGAACGTTATACCCTTGCATGAGCAGATCCCCTTATTTGTATAATTTCGAGTATACATTTATTCGATAATCTTGTTATCGGCAGCCATGTCGTCATTGCACTATTGTTCCTCGTTAGCTTAACAAGCCTTCTTTTAAATAATCTGATTTGACCATTCCGTAAAACACTAAATCTTCGTAGATTCCCCACTTCAATACATGCTGAGGGAAAGTGCCTTCTTCTTTCATACCGATTTTTCTCATTATCTTATATGACCCAGGATTTTTTGTCATTGCAGCGGTAAAAATGCGATTTAAGTCTAAATCTTCAAATCCAAATTGAATGATCCTACGAGCAGCTTCTGTTGCAAATCCTTGCCCCCAAAATGGTTGACCTACCCAGTAAGCAAGTTCAGCACGTTTATGCTTTCGAGATACTCCCATACTCATATTGCCAATCAATGATCCATCTTCCTTTTTTATCATCGCAAAAGCATAACTATCCCCTTTTTCTGAGGATTGACGAACATTTTCAATCCATTCTTCCGCTGCACCATCTGGGTAAGGATGAGGAATTGCTAGAGTTGTGCGTGCTACTTCTTCGTTGCCTGCTAGTTGTTGAACCATTCTTGCATCAGATAACTCAAAAAACCTAAGTAATAAACGAGTTGTTTCAAAATTTAGTGCCATATTTTGTCCTCCATTTTTCTCTTATTATATATTGTTAGTTTAGTATTTGTATAAAATTTCCTTAAATCTACTGCCCGTTACTTGAATGAACAAAGAAAGGAGCTGCAGCTATGCAAGCTCCTTCACTATCGTTCCTCGTTAGCTTAATCGTGTGTGGAATCAGAAGTAATTTCTTCAATGACAGCAATAGCCATAGATTTCGATAAGTTTATGTATTCGATAATGTCATCAAAATTATATACTTCAAGTTCGCAATCCTTATTTTTTTCTATAATTTCAAAATCTCCGTACATCTCTTCAATAAATTTTTGTAAGTCGTCTTGAGTTACATAATCTATTTCTCTCGGGAGAGCATCAATCTCCAACCAATCTTTTAGGTATCCCATATCATAATGGCAAAGTAATTTTGTATTCATTTTTCTAAAATCTGAATGCCATCTTGATAAAAAGGTCGGGTCTAAGTCTTGCTTCTGCTTCAATTCATATGGGTAATAGATATACTCCATCCACACGTTATCGGAAATTAAATGAGTCAAATATCCTAACGAGTAGTCATCCTTTATATCAGATAAGTATGTAGCAATGTATCTTTCATAATTTACTTGCCTAGTTCTTTTGTCTACATCTCCTTCGAAATAATGTGTAATAACTTTCCTTTCAAACGAGAAAGCAGCATCAGGCGCAATTGAACCAATTAAAAAATCTCTCTTGTTTCTTACAGCAAGGCTAGAAGCGACCATCTCACCAATTATTAAATGCATCAACCGCGAACCCATAAACCCCCTCCTTAATCCACATTTTACCATGCGATTTGAGTTATAACTAACCTGCCCGTTAAAAGTAAGTCCAGATTTCAGCTATATTTTAACCGACCTAACCTCCTTTATTGTCATCCGTCGGGAATGAGATAAAGTTCTTGTCAGAATCGGGAATGGGATAAAGTTCTTGTCATTTGGTTTTGACAAGAACTTTATCCCATAAAACAGAAAAGCCGCGAATTCCGCGGCCATTAATGAGATAATGTTTTTGTCACCCGACAGTTGTCGGATGACAAGAACTTTATCTCATTCCCGCTCGCATAATGCCTTTAAAAAAACACCGCCTTTTTTTTCGAAATTTACAAGCTGAAAATCACCGAATTTATTATCGCTTTTTATTCCCAAATCTTCATTGTTAATGCTCCTTTGCACCGTCAAACTCGAAACTTTTATGCCCGTTACTTGAACAGGCTGCCCAGTATCTCAGTATCTCGGCAGCCTGTGTTATTATTGTGCTATCGTTTCCATTACTGCAATAAATTTACTGCCAATTACCTAACTAAGATGGGTAGATAAAAGGACGAACAGGGTAACCGCCCTTTTATCCATGACAGGTTGCATTTAATGCCGTCCATTATAACAGAGGCTCTTACTTGACGTATTCAGCCATTACAATATTTCGATATACCCTTCTGTTCCATGCACGCGAATTCGTTGCCCATCTTTTATCAGTTTGGTAGCATTTTCTACTCCGACAACTGCTGGTAAGCCATATTCACGTGCGATAACTGCTCCATGGGTCATCAGTCCACCAACTTCGGTGACTAGTCCTTTAATGGATACAAACAATGGTGTCCAGCCAGGGTCAGTAAAGGAGGTGACTAATATATCTCCATCTTCTAGATCAGCATCTTCCATGTTTAAGATGACACGTGCTCGTCCCTCTATTACTCCGGAAGAAACAGGCAGACCTACAATGGCTTCCGCCGGAAGATTTTCTCGTTTGTACTTACCCGCAATGATTTCACCATCAGACGTGATTACACGTGGGGGAGTTAGTTTATCAAAAAATTTGTAATCATCTTTTCGTTTGCTGATGATTTGATAATCCAGTTTGTTTGTGCGTACGACTTCGTGAAGTTCTTCAAAAGTAAGGTAGTATATATCTTCTTTTTCATGAATAACGTTGGCTTGTACGAGTTGTTCGGCTTCTTTCAGTAAAGCTTGCTTATATACGAAGTAGCGACTAATCATGCCGTATTTTGGATATTCCCGATAACCGATGAAATTCCGGATTAGGCTGATCACTCGTTTTGTCTCGTTGGCTTTTCGATTACCATCCGGTAATTGTTTCAATCGATCTAATAACTCTTGTTCTTTTCTCAAAGCTTCCTGTCGCCCTTGCTCAAATTTCCGATTGCCAGCATTAGGCTCAAAGTTTTTGATGTTACCCAGAATCATCGGGACAAGTGTAATTGGTTTTTCACTCCAACGAGTTTTAGTCATATCGATTTCTCCGGCACATCGCATGCCGTATTTATTGAGATACGCATAGATAGCGTCTTGAGTTTCCTGTCCACCATCAAACTTAATCAGTTCATCCAAAAAGTTATCATCTTTTATATGCTGTAAAAAATCAATGACTTCTGGATAAGGACGAATCACATCTGCGACATCCAATAGCGCCAATCCCATTTCCGAAGTAATATTATTTGGTACAGATTGAGAAAGGGTATCTGCTACGTTTTTTTCACCTAACCACTCGTTCATTTTTTCATTGATCCATGATGAAGCATTCATAGCAGTCATAAACACAGCCGTACTTTGTGGGTCAAATAAAATCTTTTTTAATTGCTGGATATCTTCTAAAATAAAATCCAATAAATTTGATCCTGATTTCGTTTGGATATTTTGTTTTAACTCTTCTATCGATGTTTGACTACTCTTAATCAAATCAGAAGCGATTGTCGGATCGTTTTCGATTTGTGCTTGAAAATCCGAAGACGATATATCTTCATTGCTTTTAATGGAACTAGGTATTTTTTTACCATCATCTGGTGACGATTTTATAAAATCTTCTCGCTCTACGATGGTCATGAGTGCGTCTTTTATGAGCGGATCGGATTTTCCCGAGGCATCTATGATCATTTGTCTGCTGACAGGTGAAGCAAGCATATGTGTAACATCAACAAACAACCTTCCGCCAGCTCTACGCATGGGTGCACGAGTCGTTAACAGGTAAAAAGACAATCCCAGTGGTTTCATAGGATCGGTCATCATTTGTTGATGACCAACAGATATATAGACGTGATTTTCTTGATCATTCGCTTCAGGGATGGGGAATAAGGTCGTGATTGGCCGACTCTGGACAATATAAAATGTATCATCAACCAAACACCATTCGATATCTTGTGGGTAACCAAAATATGCTTCGATCTGTCTTCCGATGCGTGCCAGTTGTAAAATTTGTTGTTCAGTAAGTGTTTGAGTCTTTTGCTGATCAGGATCGATCTGCTTTGTCTCAGTTCCGCCTTCTTTTCGTCCATAGATAGCCAATTTTTTGGTTGCAATCCTCTTATTGACGATTTCCCCATCCTGTACTTTATAACTATCGGCAGATACCAAGCCAGAGACCAGCGCTTCTCCAAGTCCAAAACTGGCATCGATTGATAGCAACTTTCGGTTGGAAGTAATTGGATCAGCGGTAAATAAAATCCCTGAAGCCTGTGGGAAAACCATCCTTTGAATGATAACGGATAAATAAACTTGACTGTGGTCAAATTCATTTTGCATACGATAGATTACCGCGCGATCCGTAAATAGGGAAGCCCAACATTTGCTGATATGCTGCAAGATTGCTTCTTTGCCGATGATATTTAAATAGGTGTCTTGTTGACCAGCAAAAGAGGCATGTGGTAAATCTTCAGCAGTCGCACTAGAACGCACTGCATAAGCATGTTCATCACCAAACTGGGAGAGATAGTGAGTAACTGCTTTCACAACATCGGAAGGAATTTCTACTTCCATAATGATTTGTCGAATCTTCTTGCTGATTTCACCAATTTGAGCTCGATCTTCTACTTTTAGTATTGTTAGTCGATCCAACAAAGCAGGATACGTTTCGTTTTGTTCGATGGCTTTTTGATATCCCACTGTAGTAACACAAAATCCTTCTGGTACTTGTATTCCTTCAATTTTTGATAATTCCCCTAAATTTAACCCTTTTCCGCCAACGAGCAAAAGCTGCGTTTTTTCCATTTCCTGAAAACCGAGAACCAAAGAACTCATTCAATATCTCTCCTAACCATTAAATTGAGAAAAAACATTTGACAAGAGTTTACCGGCATGGTATTATTAAAGTGTAGGATACAATAATTATGCCCATGTAAATTGTAAAAGTCGTAATTTGATTATATCATCGTGTCTGTTTATATGCAATATAAAAGAACCTGATAAAGCTACCCAGGTTCTTTTTTGATTTCCCGCTATCATTAGTCACATCAAAAACCATGGTTCGAGCCGAACTCCTCCACTGCATAGTTCCCTAGCGGTCCTATGCAGCCTAAGGAAATCCTGAAGTTGCGTCGGGTTCTTATTGAGCTAACCTCCCGTTGAAAAAAGACTGCCACAAGGCGCCTTAATGAGATTTAACTATTGTCTCCCCTTAGTATAAAGCCACTCCAATGACATGGAGTGGCTTCTTTGAATTGTGCATTAAAGCCCCGACTTTTTGCGCACCGGGTATAGCATCGTAAAGTCGAATGTTTCGATTTCCGTATAGGGGATTGTGAGAGCGTTCAACGGTTCAAGCGGAACCGTCTCCATCCCGAGTACTCCTTCACGCCGATCGAGCTCATAATCGGGCGACTGCTCTAGCCACGCAAACATCGCATCATATACAAGCCACATGTGTGCCTCATTCCCGTACACGCGGGCGCTCGCACAGAGCCCTCCACTTACCTCCAGAGTCTCAATGCTATCCTGTACATCTCCGAACTCGCGAACCGCCAGTCCGACCCAGAGCGTATCGACTTGCTTGCTCCATTGCTCCTGCGGAATGAGCACATACGCTGAGGGCACATCAGTGAGTCTCTCATCCCTAATGGGGACCTGCGCTGTAAGCGTGCTCCACGCCACCCGCGTGCCGCTCTTGTCAGGTGTCATCCCCGTCCGTACTGCCAAGGCCTTGAAAGGCGCCACTTCAACTAACTCAACCGCTATCTTCTTCTGCAAGATACCCTCTCCTCTCTTCACGATTATCCATGATGAAGACATCCTGCTAAATATATTCACCGGTTTCCAGAAAAAACCTTTTTTTATAAATAAGATTAAGCTATCCTGTCCGTTTAATCTGTAAGGCCAGATTCCGTTTATCCACCTCATTCGCTTCAAGCCATCCGTCGGGAATGGGATAAAGTTCTTGTCACCCGATAAATGCGTTTAAGTCTAGTGATGATGTCGGATGACATGCGAAAAAGAGAACGCACAAAGCGGATCCGGTGTCCTAAACTGCTTGGTTTTAATCGCTTTGTTTGTTTGGCCAAATAGTCTTTTAGCAGATTTAAAGATATCTCCTCTATTTCGAGATTACCTATTTCGCGGATCAACATCTTAACTGAAGATAGTAAGCTTTAAGCTTTTAATGTATGTGGACTGAACCCCAATGTTCGTTTATCAGCTTCATACAGCATCCATAACTCGTCTAATTTCATAGAAATACCCTCCCAGTTCATCTAATAATTTTAGCTTTACTAGAATCTGACTCGCATTAGTTAAAAACACCGTCCCTTAATCAGGACGCCGGAAGGTTCAACTTGATCTGCGTTAGTTGTTTTTGATAGAGTACATTGCTCTCATATCGATCTCTCAGGGTATCTGTGCTCAAAATATAATGCGCGTTCGCGCCGACTCCCCAGAGCGTTCCTTCCTGCTTAAGTATCAAGGATTGACGGTTGCCAGCTTCCACAGCCTTAACTGATCCAAGATGCGGCACCTTGAATGGCTTAGTTGAGCTATACCCGATCTCCAAGCTTCCAAGCTGCCCGTACTCGTTACTACCCCACGCAAACAGATTTCCATCCCGGTCTACTGCTAGAGCATGATCATGACCGACATCGACCTGTAAGATATTCGCTAGACCTTCCACACGCAATGGTTCGGGATTATCGGCATTTCCTATACCGAATACGCTTTTGACGCCCCATGTCCAGACGGTGCCATCGCTTTGGAGAGCCACCGCAAAATTATTATTGTTCGAAACGGCAACAATGTCGTTGAGAGTGCCGAGGTGCTTCAATTCGGAACTTGTCGGCTGAGTCTGCCAGACCGTGCCGTCCTTCTTGAGTACCACCGTAAAGTCAAAGCCAGGGCTGGCGGAGCGGACATCCGCCCATGAGGTCTGATAAGGCTTTTTGTAGATGATCTCGTTCAACTTGTACGCTTGTCCTAATTTGCCATTGTAGTTTGATCCCCACGCGAATACGCGTCCGTCTCGGCCAACCGCGAAAACGCCGGAATGAGCCATCTCCACAGATGCAATGTCTCGGAGTCCCTCTACTTGCCTGGGGATGACGGTCGTTTCATATTTTTGTTCACCGGTACCCCATAAGGCGGCATTGTTAAAGCCCCAGACCCATACGGTGCCATCCTTCTTTAGAGCAATGCCGGCATCGCTATCCACTTTTGCCTCCACAACATCCTCCAGAATCAGGGTCGGCCTCTCGTAAAATTGCCCCCATGTCCATAAAGTCCCTTCATCAGTCACCACCACCACGTTGGTGGTAGTGATGTGCATTTTGCGTATGGAAGGTGGAAGGGACGTCTCGTGCTTTGCCCAATTGCCCACGTTATTCTGCGACGCTGCGTTCTGCAGCAGGGCGAATTGATTCTTTAATCCGTCATTTTGAAGATCTAGGCTTATCTCCGCATAGCCCTCTTCCACAAGCTTCGCATTCAAAAAAGCTCCGTCCTCCAAGTACACAGCCGCATGTAAATGCTTGTTCCGGTCACGTTCACCTCGGATTTCCATAGATACTTTCGGATCATCCTGCAACAGCGACCTGATATATGCCGTCGCCTCTTGACCGTTATGAATGGGGGCAATACCGGCAAGCCGAACCGTATCTGCTTCGCCCTTTTCGGCCCCATCGTTATATCGGATCGTAAGATACAACCCGTCCATCACCTGTTCGACTAGGATGTTGCGCTTCACGGAAAAGACAATGGTTACAGTACGGGCATCTTCATTCCAGCCTACTTCCGCCCCTATTGCTTCCGCTAGAAAGCGAACCGGCAACAAGGTAGTCCCATTAACAATTCGACCAGGGGTTTCCAGCCTAAACTCGGAGTTGTTCTTATAGACGACCACTTCTCCGATTGTATAAGTGAGCTTGATTCCCCCAAGCTGAACCTCCACGGTCTGGGTCTCGGCGAACCACCGGACCGTTGCTCCCACTTCCTCGAAAATCCCTCGCATTGGCACAAGCACACTGCCGTCCTCCACAATCGTAGGGTTTTCAAATTGGACATCGTTGCCGTTCATCAGGACCGATATCGGGCGTGTTTCAGCCGCCTGAGACTTCGTAATCGGAAAAAAACCTAGTAGGATAATCAAAACGAGTAATATTCGGGTTTTCATATTAATTCTCCTTAATGGTTGAGTGTAATTGAGTATGACACATATTACAGTACTAATTGAAAACATCCCGTTGCAAACTTCTTAAAATAAAAACGATGAGCACCGATACACCCT
This sequence comes from Paenibacillus sp. V4I3, assembly GCF_030817215.1. Classification (GTDB taxonomy): domain Bacteria; phylum Bacillota; class Bacilli; order Paenibacillales; family NBRC-103111; genus Paenibacillus_E. The sequence continues at coordinate 4,856,916 of NZ_JAUSZA010000001.1, read as the reverse complement.
AAAAGATCAGTAATATATAAGCAATAACGATGCTTTTTCCTTACCCAAAAATTCCCTCCCATTAATGGACTTTAGTTAATTTTTTCCACTAAATATTATTCGTAAGTATTTGAATGTTTGTGACTTACATCACGCATCACTTGCGTTGCTTTGGAACTGCAACAAATGTAATAGGCTTCAACAGCAACTTTAATCTTAAATAATGGACGATCCAATAGCGGTAACTGATACACACTCCTCCCTATAACTTAATAAAAAGAGCAGGCTGCCACTGATATGCTCCCCTAACAGTAGACAGGTGAAATAATAAAACCTTCTATTGTTAGGGGAGCTTTTTCATGGTTAACGGAAAATACTGCGCTTCGAAGAAACTCGCTATACTTGAGCAAATAAAAAGTGGAGAAATTGGTTTTAACGCTGCAGTGAAGAAATACGGTATCAACAAAACGACTTTAATGAAATGGCGGCGGCGTTACAACATCAATGGTTATGAAGGGCTGGAAATTCGTACTCATAATCGAAGTTATAGTGCAGAGCTTAAGCTTCAAGCGGTGATGGATTACCTGGATGGTAAGCTATCAAAATACCAGATTATCGATAAATATAAGATTGCGAGTACAACACAGCTCTCCAACTGGATTAAGAAGTATAATGGTCATAGCAGCTTAAAAGCCTATAAAGGGGAAGCAACAGCTATGACAAAGAGTCGCACTACGACGTGGCAGGAACGGATCGATATGGTTCAATACTGTCTGGCACATCAGCATAATTATCAAAAGACAGCGAACCACTTTCAGGTCTCCTATCAGCAAGTGTATCAATGGGTGAAGAAATTAGCGCTAGATAATGATCCTGAAAAAAGCAGTACTGGAAAAGGACTTATTATTTTTGGACTCCTCATGATCGTACTAGGAGTAATACTTTTTAGCATTTTATCTTAATTCTCAAAAATGCTTTCAATGGACACCTATACTAATCTCCGCCACTCCTCTTAAATGTCATTTTCATTAGTTTTTCGATAATATACCCTTCCCTCAACGAAAAAGCAGCCGATCGTTCTGGCCGGCTGCCGTCGTGTCTTTATTCAACTAACGGTTGCAATAGGTAAGCATTTGATGTAATCTCCAGCTTTTCCCCTGCTCCACACGGAGCGTGCCAGTTTCCAAGCACTCCGCGTTCCCTCTAATTAAATGTACTTGATCATAAGTTCCTCGTTACTCATTGATTTGGGATATGTTAAACTGGTTCTAAAGCATATTTTTCACGGTAGTTGTTGATCTTGTTCATCATCAATTCCGTTAGACCCAGTCTATTCTTGAGTACGTCAATCGTCTGTATCTGAGTTAGAAGTATAAGTTGTTGCACCTCTGTGTGGAGGATACGCAAATTGTTAAACTTGTCGTTTCCACCTAGGTGCAACGGGATGTAGTGGTGGCAGTGAACATCGGATGCGAAAAGGTGCATGCCTGTAATTTCGCATTTCCCCATTTTCATGCTATACCGACTAATCCGATTATCCATATATTGGGCACTCTGATTCGGGATGCTAGATGTCGTTAGAAAGTAAATTTCCTGACGTAAATCTGGGCGAAGCTTTTTGTGTATTTGTTCTCTGCCTGCTGTGGTAAAGAGCGAAAGTCCTGTACTAAAGCCCATCGTATTCTTTGTTTTCACATTGGCTAGAGGATATAAATAAACATCCGCTACTTTGAAAGTCCTGTAACCAAAGCTGTAAAATTTGCTGTAAGTTGGCGGTGGGTTTGCAGGATGCTCGTATTTCCCGATTTGTTTAAGACGATTGTACATGAAAGCTCGCAGATCGTAGGCAAGACGTGAGAACGCAACACTAACATGTGTTGCCCGATTGAAGTAGTTATGAATTCCTAAAACAAAGCTGTTGAACCGTGCAGCGGTTAGAGCCGTTGGCGATGCCCTCATTTTGAGAATGTGTTTCTTGGCTTCGCTTTTGATTTTCTGCCTTTTGTTGGCTTTAATACCCGTATGCGCAACTCTCTTTTGACCCTTCTTGTTCGCGCGGATTGTAAACCCAAGGAATTCAGACTCTCGTTTTCGCAGATTGATGATTTGCGATTTTTCTGGTGAGACGTCGAGTTTCAGACGGTCTTTGAGATACAGGACTACCGCATGATACCATCTATGGGCTGACTTCCAATCGCGGCAAATGATTTTGAAGTCGTCGGCGTAACGCACCAGATAGCCTTCTTTCAGACTAGACCGTATTTTCGCAGCCCTTTCGCCAGTTCTTGATTTGAAAGGTTTTGTCAGCGGAAAGAGTTCCCATTGACCAGCCACCCAGTGATCGAGGTCATTCAGCACAATGTTCGAGAGCAGTGTTGAGAGCAAGCCTCCCTGAGGCACGCCTTTTGAAGGTATTCCTTCCCCCTCGATTTCAGCTTTTAGCATTTTAGAGATGCACGCTAAAACCTGTCTATCCTGAATACCCATATTCCAAAGTTGCTTCCCGAGCAAAGTATGGTTGACGTTGTCGAAAAACCCCAATATGTCAATGTCGACTACAAAATGCATCGACGCCTGATTGATGAGAAATTGAACTCTTGCCATGGCATGGTGTGTCGATCGAAGGGGTCTGAAACCATAGCTATGGTTGTAAAATTGGGCTTCAGCTATGGGCTCAAAGACTTGCTTGAAGCACTGTTGAATGATGCGATCGAGGATGCAAGGGATGCCAAGCGGTCTCCATTTGCCGTTGTCTTTTTCGATAAGTTTCCGTCTGACTTTCTTGGGACGGTAGTTTTCTAGTCTGCTTTGGATTTCACTCACTAATTCGTGTTCGGGTCGTTGTTCGATGTCTTTAATGGTTAACCCATCTGTTCCTGGTGTCTTTGATCCTTTATTGGATTTCATTGTGCGGTAAGCCAGCAAGATATTTTCTCTAGATGTGACGATCTCGTAGAGGTGTGAAAAGGTTTCTTTGTTTGCCGCTCTTGCATACAACTCCGTAAATGATTCCGTCATGCCGTAATACTCCCAATTTCGTAAAGCTTGCACTGTGGCACCCCTCCTTGACGAAGTGATGTTCCCACGTTCCTACCTGATCGGTGCAATTCACGTATGGAAAATGATCGTTCTTTTCAATTAGACTTGGGGCTGTTCCTCCACCTCGATTACGAGGCTTCATCGGTCGTACCCCTGCCCTCACAAGGATAAATTCATTTCGGCAAGTGCCTTATTGCAACCGTTTCGGGTAACAGCCCTTACTGCAACGTCCCTTGTTTTCCAAGTCCCTTATAACCTAGCTATCCGTGCTGAACTTAGGTGCTTCCTCTAAGCCTGTGATATCCATGCCGCCATAGTTCGGCATCGCGTATTTCATAGCAGAAAGTTTTACTTTACGCCACTCACACCATCGTCTGATGGTACATATGTTTCCGCATGCTCTAACTTTAGACCTGTACATTCGGAAGTTCGTCAGTTCGCTTCTTTGCGAGCATTCTCACCATATTCAGTTTTTCAACCGCGCGACATATCCGTTGGCATACCTTTTTTTTCTCAGAATGGCTCTAGCCTTCGTTCTGCCGAATCTACCTGTACTTCACACCACATGACCTGTTAGTCATGACGCGCGCAGGAGTATTGGCGAGATGGTTTCGGGATACATGGTTCCGTCATTCCCATCCTCGGTTGTAAAGTTAAGATTACACCTTGTAATCTTCTGCTTTTCACACTGTTTGGTGCTTATGGCAGAACTTGTCGTACTTCTGCGTTAGTTCAGTTTAAAGCAAAAGGATTTGATATAAGGTAAATAAAAAAGAAGTTGCCTTAGGCTACTCCTATTTGTTTAAAGGAATTTCAGAAATAACTTCGTTTCCCATAAGCACAAGCAATGTAGAATCAAGTGCCGATTTTCTTACCCCTTCAAAATCCGAATCTTTTTTAATAGCGTATTCAAGACTAAGAATCGTTTCTTCTTTTGCCCTAAAATTCCCAGAATTATTGCTGCCACGTAATTGCATCTTTACGTACTTTGTGTTTTGTTCAAGTTCCATTAAAGAAGCCAACGCTGGATTTGGTCTTACAGCATAGTTTAACCCATTTCCATGATAAAACATATGGTGACCAGGCGAATCGCCAGCTTTACTATTGTCTAAATTTAATTCCTTTGTTTTCTTTAATACAATATCGTACCGAAGGATACCAGCTGTCTTCATTACGTTGATTTCCACTTCTTTCACAACAATAGGGTCTTGTTTGCTAAATCCGGTCACTATTGATAGCGAAATCAAAAGCGTTAATACAATTTGTATTTTCTTAAACAATTGGGCGTTCTCCTTTTAGAATATAAATTCTCTTATCGGTAAGATGTCTCCATTTTTGATAACTTCAAATCCATGTATTTAAAAGTTATTATTTCTAATCAGTATGGAGGATTATGCACCACCTTCAAAACACTTTGTGGATTTCTTTTATCCAGGAAAACATGTTTCCCTCCTATGTTAACTGAGAAGGCTACCAGACCTAAGCTGCCGGCTGCCACATTATTTTGTTATTGAACTTACATTTCCGTTAGTTGAATTACATAACTAATAAGTTTAATCAATGTCTTCGTCTTTGGGCTCTGATTTTTCTACTGAGCTAGCTTATCGTTGCTGCCACCGAATGCTGGTTACATTATTCTTATTGGATCGCTTCCCACTACTTCAATAAGTAGCCGCTAAAATTATCAGTTCCTACTATTAGGAGGAGTTAACATTTCGTTATTCTGCACTTTAGTTGAGAAAAGGCAGCCGATCATCTGCCAGCTGCCTTCACGCTTTATTGATTGAACTAAAGTTCCTCGTTAGTGGAACGACCCATGAAAACTTTCCCACTATTTCAAAAATGTGTGCCTTACTCATTTCATTGAAGGCGGATTCTACATATTGTAGAGATAGATGGACAGCCTGGTTTAGGAGGGGATCAAGTGTTAAGCCCGGAAGATGCCAATAAAATCATCGAGACCTTTTTAAGCCCGATGTGGTATTTCGTCACCTCACAAGAGGACAAGGATGAAATTCACCGGATTGCCAATGAGTTAAGGAAAGCTTCGGGTCAGTCCCAAGATTAAACTTAGTGCTAAGGGGGAGGATGCGGTTGCTTAGTGTGAAAGATACTGTCAAAATTATAGAATCTTTTCTTCTGCCGCGCTGGAATCTCGTCAAATCCCAACAGGAAAAAGATGAGATTAACCGTCTAGCTGATGAGCTGAGAAAAGCTTCAGGCCAATCTCCTCATTTAAGCTTTTCTGTCGTCAGCGATATTCATGTTCAGTACTGGGATACGCAAGCTCAGGGTAAATTCAGCGCAGCGTTAGAAGATTTATATCGGTTGAACCCTAATCTAGACGCCTTAGTGATTAACGGTGATCTTGGGGACGGGCGTTCCGATGATTATGCTATGTTAAACTCTATTCTGCAGAAGTATCCGCTTCCGAAGACAGTCTACTATACGTTAGGCAATCACGAATTTTACAAAGCTTATTACAAATCTAATGCGGACTGGTCGCCAAGTACTTTTCCCAATGGTGAATCGGATCGAGCGTCCATAGAACGGTTTCTGTCCCATACAGAAATCTCTAGCGTTTATTACAACAGTTGGATTCAAGGATATCATTTCATTTTTCTAGGTTCCGAACAATATAGACAATCCGATCCGGCTAACTACGAAGATGCATGGTTATCCTCTGCTCAGTTAAGCTGGCTGCAGAAGAAGCTTCAAGAAAACTATTCCCCGCACAGGCCAATGTTCGTATTTCTTCATCAGCCGCTGCAAGGCACAGTATCAGGCAGCGTAGAGCGGGGCGTTGTGCAGCAAATGGAATTGAAACAGCTATTATCCGTATACACTGAAGTAATTTTCCTTTCAGGGCATACCCATTGGGAACTGCGTCTACCCACCACGCTTGTCAGGGATGTGTTCACGATGGTAAACAGTTCTTCAGTTAGTTCCCCCTACGATAACAACGATCGGCCGATTCAAGGAACCCGTTCGGAGGGCTTGGTTATCGATGTATATGAGGATCGTGTTCATATACGTGGAAGAGATTTTTATACTCAAACCTGGATCCCGGAAGCTGATTATAGCGTAAGCCTGTGAGTAATCTGGAACCAAAATCGACCAGCCACCTAAACGCGACTGGTCGATTTGGTTTATCTACAATACTCCAACTTTGGCAGCGTTATTTAGTAGAATTTATTTGACCCGGTGGAAGAAGGATTCATAAATTTACCGATCCACATATCAATATATCTAACCTTAGGGACGTATTACATGGATAAAGCCCGTAGAGTTTTCATTCAACGGGCTAATAATACGATTATTGATCAAGCGACGGATGAGGTTTGGCATTGGTACGATGCTGATTTGGTACGATTGAAAGGAGCTAGTGAGGAGTAAGAGTTTTGAATGTGTTAAATCCACTCGGTTTAACGAATGAAAAATCAAAATAGCGGCTGCAAAGGACGAGAAATAAAGTCCTTAGCAGAAGCTGTTTTATTGAACTCCCTCGGTACCCGTTAGCTCAATCAACTTTCTCTTTTTAAGCCCTTTGGGGTTCTCTAAATGAACCGAACATGCCTGTAAAAAGCCCAATTAACCCAATAGTAAATCCATATCCAGAAGAACCTTCAAAAGCTAACAAAACAATTACTCCGAACAGTGTTATATGAACACCTAAAAGTTGAACTTGAAGAGCACTTGGATTGATAAAGTCCAATAATATCCCTGCATAAAAGATTACAATAACTATTAGAATTAGAACGATTAAACACACTAAGCCAAAACTAACCATTTTGACCCTCTCCTGGCTCCAGCTCGGGGTAGTCACCGCCGGCGCCCTCCTCCTCCCGCTGGATTCGCAACTTCTTGTATAAAATTTTTTGGGTTCAGTGGTTCTTGTTGTAACTTTCTGCTTCAATAGTCGAATATGCATTCGAATATGCATCCATATAGTTTGTTTTTAACCAGTAAGCAGCACTGAATTCAACTTTTTTTGATATTCCTGCGTATTTTACTACTGTTGGTACAACACTGTTTAGCGGAACGGTTTTATATGCATAAGGCAATTGCTCATTGTAATCATAGGTGAAAGTAAACGGTGTGCTGGGCGGGTTCGTTTTACTCATATTTTCTACCCCGACGATATGTGAAGACCAAGCCCATTTCCCGATTGTTGATTTGTCATACCAAGTGATTCCCTTGGTAAACAAATTATCACCATTATTGTCCCAGCTGCTTCCTATATAAGATCCGCTGCTATTTATTACTTTTGAATTAACAATTAAACTATGGTTGATCGCATCTTTAAATAACTCATTAAAAGGTGCACTCATATTTCCAGTATCGTCACCTTGACGTTCTGCACCTATCAGTGGTTCATTAAAAGCATTATAAACATTTGTATCTGCTGCTATCGAAGCACCATTTCTTGCATTCACTCCACGTGATAATGTATCTCCGCCATATTTTGAGATAGCGTATACACTATCCATTACATTCTGATGCGTCGAATTATCAAAATAATTATTAAATACATGGCCAGCTCCTTGACGAATCATTGGCAAACGTTGTCCAACATTCGTATAACGATTGTACGCCATCGTCAATCTAAGTCTTTGATTTCCATCTTTGACCTCAACTCCGGTAGGACTAACATAGTTCGTATAATCCTTATCGCCGGAGCCTACCAAATGAACTTTAGAGTGATATGCTGCATAAGCCATAATCTGATTTTTGGTAGCGCCTTCGTTACGCATTTTATAGTAAACGCTGGTTGATGGGTCCAATGCACCTGCTGCATATTTTTGCTCCATATATTCGATTGACTTATAAATAGAACTGCCCTTATCTGGATCTTCAGTTGCTTCTAATCCGAATTCATTCCAAGAAAATGTTACATTGGATGCACCGTTTTCCATGTCAATCATTCCATCTGCCGCTATAGAAAACTTACAGTGGTCTATCCATACATTGTTAGCGCCATTCACCTTGATAAATGACCAACCTACCTCTTTATGCTTTCCCGAGTCGTCCCATTGCCACATTTCATCAAATTTGAGATTTCTTATGACAATATCGTTAGATGAACCCTGCAGTTTTATTTCCGCATGCTTAATGGTCTTGCCTGATGTTGAGAAGATGGTTAACCCATCTACGTTTGAAATGCTTAATTTAGTTACTCCGGAAGCGATTAACAGTGGATTCGTGAATCCGTTCGATGGTTTCGGATAATTTGTAATGAAACTATACTTTGATTTTTCAGTTGAATCTAGAGCTAATTCAGTCCATCCTAAGTTAATATTATCCGTAACTTCAATTACTTTAACAGTACCTTTACTCGCATCCAGAATTGCCTGTAAAAACTCTCTACCATTACTAACTGTACGATAATAGGATGTTCCCACATAACTACTTCTATCATTTACTCCTAAAGAAGCATAGCCAGGAACGGATAAAAAGCTAGTATCATAGCTCTTTTCAACCTTAATCGTATTAGGAATTGAAGCAATCACGGCTGCCTCTACTTTACTACCTGCAACAATATAAGATGAAGTCACCAATAGACTTCCCATCACCAAACTACTTAAGACTTTTTTCATCATAATAAAATCCCTCCTTCAAATAGTAACTACACCCCGCAATCCCATTATCTAACACCTATTATCAATGTCGCTTCCCCCTCTTATAAAAGCGCTTCCAATTTCCCCAATAACGATTCCGGAAAATACCCGGAAAGATAAATCGATTAATCGGAGTTATGTGCATCATTGGGAAAAAAGGTAATAATTACTCGGATTATAGCATGGCGCATGGTATGGATCTATGGGGGGAAGCGCTCATCCTGTATATCGAGCTATCAAAAGAACTAATTTCTCGATTAATTTGAATATTTTCTCACTTATTTTGAAAATAAAATTAAACTGTTCCCTCCTCTTGTTGAACCACAACTGGATAAATTAATTCAGGGATCGTGCCAACATTTTAACGAAAATAAACGCTAAGACTTCGATCATGTCCGGCTTTGGCGTTATCGTCGTTAGTTAATTATGCTATCGTAGAAAAATATACGAAAACATCTTGATTTCGTTGTAGCACATCAGTAGTGGCGCAACGCCATTTCTATTCGCCGCCTCTCTACAAGAAAGGTAGTAGTTCTTTCCTGTTGGACGAATTACAAACCGATTACACTACGAATTTCCGCGATACGTAAATTGTTTAAACAACGCCTTACCGTGCTGCTGATACAATACACCACGAGCAAAGATGCCTACACGGGGAGCCGTGAAACAATTGAATCTGGCAAAATGCTCCGGATACAGAAATTCCGCTGAGACGAACAATTCCAGCTCCCTATACTCCACCCCTTCAACCGATATGGCGAAAGTGAACTGCTGACTCTCTGCATCAAGCTGGGTTCTCAGCCATAAGTCCGCTCCCGGTTCCATATCAAGCTTCTCCCGATACAGCATATGTCGATGGCATTTCTCCGAGCGGTCAATCTGTACATAGAGTCCATCATCCTCCTGCTTCTCGTGCAATCGGGCGGCATCAAACTTTTGTCCTGCGGTTTGGCCGATTCCATAACGGACACTAACAAGCAGCATGGCATCCATGTCGCGGTACAGGACCAGCCCTGCTTCGTCGCCCAACGACTGGGGTACAAAAGAAAGCTGTGTGTGCGCCTCAAAACAGAAATGCTCCCATCGGCGAGTTAGGATAAGGGTCGACCCGGGGACATATAACGGGTAAGGTGCGCATTCCAGCTCAAGCCCGTTTCCCGTTAACGTATAGCTTCCTTCAAAGGGGTGACGCACCCACTCCCAAACAGGAGACAACTCTGGTTCGTCGAAACGGTCTGTTTCGGCCTCAACCAAGATGGGTTCCTGCCCACTTTCGAGCAGCACATGCACCCGCTCCTGCGGGCTTCCCCCGTCTCCTACCTCAAACCAGCCATCGTCTGTCCAACGAACTGATTCAAGGAAAGTCTCACGCCCTAAAGGCGTACTGCCATTTGGAGTCAACGGACGCCCTCCAAGGTGCAGCATCCACCAGTTCCCTTTCATATCCTCCACCAGCTTACCGTGGCCTGCCTTCTGCAGTGGCTTGCTAGGGTCCGTCTGTGTTAGCACTGGATTGTGTGGGCATGGTTCATAGGGTCCCCAAATCGAACAGCTGCGGGCCAATGTTTCCATGTGTCCAAAGCGCGTCCCTCCCTCGGCCAGCATCAGATAGTAATAGCCATGGCGCTTGACGATATGCGGACCTTCAGGGTTGTTGCCTCCAGTCCCCGGCCACACCTGCTTGGCATCTCCAATAAGCCTGGACCCATCGGGATGAAGCTCCTGCAGCCAACCTCCGCCAAAGGCGAGGTAACGACGACCGTCATCGTCGTGAAATATGGATGGGTCTATAAAGTGATGATTCAGTACCACGCCTTCGGAATAAGGCCCTTCCGGGCGTTCTGCTGTGAACAGCAGGTTTGTGCAACGCGGCTGTCCGTGAAAAAAAGGAACGACCACCCAAAACATCCCGTCAGCATACGATATATCGGGAGCGAATACGCCATGAGAATCCGGTACCCCGGTCAAGTCAATTTGGCTGCGTCGAGTAATGACGTGCCCAATGGGGCGCCAATGTATCAGATCACGGGAATGGTGCACCATGACGCCGGGAAAATATTGAAAGGTAGAGGTAACAACATAATAATCTTCACCCACCCGAACTACCGAGGGATCTGGATGATCCCCTGGAAGCACTGGATTAGGAACGGAATGAACGTTATGCTCAACCATCATCTGATCGTCACCGCTTTCTGCTTTTATCGTTTCAGGTATCGGTCATAAGAGGCTTGTTGGACTTTCAAGACTGCATCTATGCCCATTTTATCAATCTGTTTGACATAATCGTCAAACTTGCTGATCGGCTCCGAGCCAATAATGAACTTGTTCATCATCTCGTCTTTATACGTCGTAATCTCTGTAAATTTGGAGTTAAGAACATCACGCTCCTGCTGCTTGAAGGACAAGGCAACTGGATACTTAGGTTTAATAAAAGGCGTAATCGAATCACGAATCTGAGCCAGCTTAGGTGAAACCATTGCGTTCTCGTAACGAATGTCCCATTGATAAGCAAACTCCCGGTGTCCAAGCTCATACATTTTGATCAGAGGCGCATTATTTTTATCCTTCATCACGAGATCCGTGTATTTCGGTTCATTATTTTCCATCGTATACGTTTCGCCCAGCTTACCGAAATTCATCGCCAGCTGTCCTTCGGGGCTGTAAAACCAATCCTGTACCTTAGCAATTTCGGTTTTGAATTTCGATTTGGAGCTGATACCAAAACCGTTCTTGATCAGGTTTTGCTGACTTTTGGTAAATGGAGCAATCCCTGTTGGGCCTTGGAGCGGTGTCAAACCAGTTAAGTTGACCTTCGGATTGGCCTTGCCAACCAGCTTCTCAAGAGCCTCGAGTCGCGGGAATGAATCAAAGGTAGCACCCGATACTTCATTCGTGAATCTGGACTCCCAGACCTTTTGATCATTCGTTATATATTCCTTATCTATCAGGCCTTCCTTGTACAGCCTGGCTGTATATTCAAGCGCATCCTTTAATTTGGCATTGGTGTACGTGTATTTCACCTGACCGTTTTCCACATAAAAATCCTCTTCAAATGATACGCCAAAAGGCTCGATGAATGGCAGCAAACCCTTCATTTTACTTCTTGTTGTGAAAGGAATTTCATCATTCTTGCCATTTCCATTCGGATCTTTTTCTTTAAATGCCTTCAGTACCTGGTACATTTCTTCGGTTGTCTTCGGTGCCTTCAACCCGAGATTATCCAGCCAGTCCTGACGGAAGATTTGCAGGTTGATCGTTTTGACGGCTGAGATTTGAGGGAAAAAGTAAATGTTCCCGTCATCGGATTTGATATCCTTCAAGATCGCTGGATTTTGCTCGATAATCTTTTTAAAATTAGGCATATTCTGCTCGATCAGCTTGTTCAACGGTTCAAATACGCCATTCTCCCCGCCTTTATTTAATAAATCCAGTGGTGCCTCCATCAGATCTGGCAGCGTCCCGCCCGCCAGGGTCAAATTGAACTTTTCGATGTAATCGTTGACGTCTGCAGGTGCCTTCAGCCATTTGAAATTGACGTTGGTTTTTTCGGAAATCGGCTTCATCCATAGTAGTTCATTGGACTCCACTGATTCAGGTCTCGGCCTCATATAGACACTAACCTCGATCTGCTTATCCAGGATCTTTCCATTCGCATTAACAGGCTTATTCGCCTCGCCTGCCTTGGCCTCCGGAGTCGCCGCTGCCTTCTCTTGCCCGCCTGTTTGGCATCCAGCCAATGTAACCGATACCAATATTAAGCCGGTTATTCCTTTCATCCAACTTTCTTTTTTCATGTTGACGCCTCCTTTAAATTTGTGTTTTAACCTTTAATAGATCCCATCATCGACCCTTGGACAAAGTATTTTTGAATGAAAGGATACACAATAAGAATGGGTAGTGTCGCTACAACCAAAGTCGAATACTTAATTGATTCGCTTAACAGGTTCTTGTCGTCAAAAACATCAACCAAAACCTGATCCGTCTGATTCTGAATCACGATCGCCCGAAGCAGGATTTGCACTGGAAACAGTTTCTCATCATTCAAATAAATCATAGCTGGGAAAAAGCTGTTCCATTCGTTAACCGCATAGAATAAGCCAATCGTCACCAAAGACGGAATCGCCAACGGCAAAATAATTTTGACCAGTGTTTGTACCATCGAGCACCCGTCTATTTTGGCGGCGTCCTCCAACTCGACAGGAATTTGCTCGAAAAATGTTCGCTGGATAAATACATAAAAAGAAGTCACCGCCGCCGGAATGACGATCGCCCATATCGAATCCCGCATCCCGAGGGCATTCACGACGAGAAAGGTGGGAATTAATCCGCCTCCGAAGAGCATCGGAATCAGCACGATCGTGGTCATTAATTTACGGCCTTGCAAGTCCCGTTTGGACATCGGATAGGCGGCACATACCGTTAACACCAGGCTTATTGCCGTTCCAAGCGCCGTATATAGGATCGTATTCAAATAGGATCTTCCGAGCATCGGAAACTCAAGCACTCTTTTGTAAGCCTCTAATTGGAATCCCATCGGTATAATACCGATTCTCCCCTGCTGAATGTACAATTGCTCACTCAATGAGGCGGACACGACATAAAGAAACGGATACAAGGTCATAACGACAATTAACCCCAGAACCAATGCATTGATGCAACTGAACACCAATCCTCCAAGCGTCATACGCCGGAAAGCCATACCATTTCCTCCTTAACGCTTTCTGTGTGGAAAGCATGCTTCTTTGTTGGTTACAAATCACCACAAACTCGTTTCCGAGTACTTTTTGGCCAGTTTATTGGCGATTACGATCAGAATCAGCCCCATGACCGACTGAAACAGTCCGACTGCAGATGCGAAGCTGTAGTTAGCATCCAATATTCCCCTCCGGTATACATAGGTACCGATGACATCTGCAGTCAGGTACGTATTCGGGTTGTACAAAAGCACGATTAATTCGAAACCGATCTCCAGCATATGACCGATTTTCAGTAACAGCAAAATAATAATCGTAGGGGCGATACCCGGAAGCGTAATATGCCAGGTCTGATGCCAGCGGTTCGCACCGTCTACTCTTGCAGCTTCATACAATTCCGTATTGATGCCCGTTAAAGTGGCAAAGTACAGGATTGCCGACCATCCGAGTGTTTTCCACAGATCCATAAAGGTAAAGATTCCCCAGAAATAATTCGGATCCAGTAAAAAATTCGTCCGTTCCACACCGAATTGCACTAAAATATTGTTGATTAATCCTACGCTGGGCGAAAGAAAGGTTACCGCCATACTCGCTACAATAACCGTCGAAACAAAATGAGGCAAATAACTGATCGTTTGTACTATGCGTTTGATCAGCGAGTTCCGAACCTCATTTAATAAAAGGGCAAAAATAATCGGTGCAGGAAATACAAACACCAAGCTCAGAAGGTTGATCATCAGTGTATTGCGCAGCAACCTACCAAAATAAACAGAGTTAAAAAAATCGATAAAATGCTTAAGTCCAGCCCATTCACTCCCAAGAATCCCCTTGTAAATATTGTAGTCCATCATAGAGATCACGACGGCCATGACGACAGGTACATATCTGAAGATCAGGTAATAAATCAGCGGTGGCAGGAACATCAGATAGTACGGCAGGACTTTTTTGAAAATGCTTCGTCTGCTTGATGTTTTCTTGTATCCTGCACTTATGGATGGCGGGCTCGCAGCAGCTATAGTTTGCTTAGCCAATAGGTAAGACTCTCCTCTCAACGTTTCGTGTACTTCGCTCGCCTACTCAATGTATCCCCTTACATGAATTTCGTATATCGATAATTCTTTAGATACATCTACTTTTTTCATGATCATTGCCAAAAACCGCCAGGAATCAGCTCCTGACGGTTAGTACTGCTTCGTTATCTCCAATAAACCCCGGTCGCTCCACTCTTTTATCACCAGTCTTCTAGAGGTCTTCCTTCGTATGCAATTGCCTGAATTGTCCCGGTGTAATCCCTTCATGCCGCTTGAACACCCGGATAAAGGTATTGGAATTCGTGAATCCCGCCTTCTCGGAAATTTCAAAAACGGTATCCTGGGTTTGCTGCAGCCGCATTTTAGCTTGTTCAACCCGCCTTGTATTTATATAATCAACAAAATTCATACCCGTGACTTCTTTAAAAATACTGCTCAGGTAAGAAGGCGATAATCCGATATTCTCCCCGAGAATCGTTAACGATAAGTCCAGATGATAATTTTTTTCCACATAGTCTTTAATTTGATTGAATAAAGTATTATCCTGCCCCTGCTTCTTGTTTTGAATCCAGTCACTGATGCTCTGGAACATCCATTCAATAAACTCCTTCTTATCCTCCAAGCGTGATTGCTGATTAACCTCTTTATATAAATCAAAGGATTCGCTGAATATTTCCCCGGTCGTAGATAGGACTTCGTAAATCGTCCGGATTGCGGTGCCTACCAGAGCCTGAAACAGGTAAGTAATAATTTCCGGCGTTATATCCCCTTGCTTTAAATTATCTCCCCATACTTTCTGCAAATGTTGGTGCAAAGCCACATGGTTTCCGGTCTTCACACAGTTGATGATATGCTTCTCCACTTCTATCGAATAACTGAAGGAGCTCTCGGGCAATTTGTCAACCTCATCAATAAAGATCACGCTGCCTTCTCCCTTGACGATCTTGTACTGCAAAGCGGACAAAGCTTCTACATAAGAGAGGGGCACCTCATCTATCGTGCTGTAAATATTGCCGATCCCCACCGTGAAAGTCCGGGAATACTCCTGCTCGAAAAAGGAGATGACCTTTTGGATAAAATCGTGAATCACCTCCGGCTTCGAATTGGGATGATCGAGATTTAACAGGGAAATGATTTTGTCATTGCGCTTGCGGATCGATCGTACACCCAGATGTACGTCGTCCAACTCACTAACCATCCCATCTACGATTTCCAGAATATCCCGGTAACGCAGATTGATTTTATCCTCTAGAGAAAAATCGACGGTTTCAAACACAATCACTTGATACGAACCATAGTTAAACTCCAATTTAATTTCCTCTGCAAGCTGCTGTACGTTGGCCGACGATACTCTGCCATCAATGAGGTCGTAGAGAAATTTTTGCTGAAGTGCCGGAAGGTTTTTTTCAAAAGAGCCCCTTAAGCTTTGATTCTCATAATACACATAATTAATAATTCGATCGATAAAGCCAAGTTCATCTTCCTTGGAATTATTGTCCTGGCTGGAGAGAGGGGTGCGGCCCAATACGTTGATATATCCGATAATCTTGTTGATGGGACGGTAAATTCGGTTGGTCAAAAAATAGGACATAATCAAGCCGCCTATCAGACAAATAATAGCCGTTACAAATGTAAATTGACGTATCGCATTTGCCTTTTCCGTGATAAAAGCCGTCGGTACCACGCTTATATACTTCCAGTCATTCACCTTCGATGAAGTAAACAAAATTTGATACGATTTACCCGCAATCGTCTGCTCCAGATAACCATTACCAGCATTGATTCCTCTTACTTTCTCTGTAATGGCCCCTTTGACAGAATTAATCAACTCATCCTGATCGCTGCGAATTTTGCTGTTAAATACAACCTCTCCCTTGATGTCCAACGCATAGATGAATGCCGGATAAGGATCACTGACGCCTTGAACCCTGTTGGAAAAATCATCCGTTTTGATATTCAGGTACAAAGCGCCCATAGGCTTGATTTCACTTAGAGGAACCGTCCGCGCAAATGTAATTACGGATGAGCTTATTCCATACGAGTTTGCTTGAAATCTGCCCATAGAATTAAGCCCATGGTGGTTTTGATTTGGAGTTGTCCAATCTGTTGACTGCCCGGTTTTGTAAATATCCTCATAATAATAATCAAGATTGTATTTGGATTCCTGATTCAATACGATCGGGTAGCGGTAGAACTGGATCCATATATCCGAGATCAATGTATTCGCCTGCTTGACGCTTTTTAAATATTTAATAATATCAAGAAACAGCAATTGGTCAAGATCCCATGTGGTTTCCGATAAATACAGCGACCTTCGGATCTGCGATTGAAGTGAAATCTGAAAGGACAAATTATCCAGGGAGGTCAATGTTTCATCAATGTTGTCTCTAGCCTGCTCGATATATTTATAGTTCGATTTCACTACTTCCTCAACGAGCAGAGAAGAAGATTGGGTATACGAAACATAACCAAATGCAAGAATAGCGATCAGAATGAAAATATTAAACAAAAACAACATTTTCACAAAGATACTCTTTTGTTTAAATACCTTTAAACTTTGCGGGATTAATTTCAAAGCGTACCCTCCTTTTGAACAGTACCTTGCCTTGAGTATGTAAAATATATTCGTATTATGAGGTTGACCAGCTAAATCTGGTACGCGAAGCTATGGCAGTGCAATAGTTAGTGGGATCCGGGCCATATTTATTTGAGGAGGGTATTATGATTCCTGTAGTCGGTAATGCATGATGAAAACGGTTGCAGAAAACTTTAATTTAACTCATTTCTTAATTTAATTGTATACTTTTTATTGTCTTGCGTGCGCATTTGTTTTTATTAAAATATAAAAAGTGCCCTTCCGGGCACTATTATACTTTATCCTTTTTCTGAGCTGCCAGCCAAACCTTGAATTAAGAAGCGTTGTCGGGCTGGATAAGAACCCGGATCAGGTTACAGGTGCAGGGTTGAATAATGCCAAATCGTTGTATAGTCCCCAATGATCCGCCCATGTTTTCTTGCGTCCGCTGGCGACATCCAGGATCAAGTGGAAGATTTCCCAGCCGATTTCCTCGATGGTGGCCTCTCCCGTTGCGATTCTCCCCGCATTCAGATCGATCAGATCATGCCATTGTTCCGCCAAAGAATTTCTTGTCGACACCTTAATCACCGGAGCGACAGCCAGACCGTAAGGCGTCCCTCTCCCCGTCGTGAACACCTGCAAGTTGATACCGGAGGCTAGTTGCAAAGTGCCACATACAAAATCACTAGCCGGCGTTGCCGCGAAAATCAGTCCTTTTTCGGCAGTCCTTTCACCGGGGGATAGGACCCCAACAATCGGGCTGGTGCCTGATTTCACGATTGATCCGAGCGACTTTTCAACCACATTGGCGAGACCGCCTTTTTTATTGCCCGGTGACGGATTGGCGCTTCGGTCGGATTGACCATTCTGCAAATAATCGTCATACCATTTCATCTCACGAATCAAGGCCCGGCCGACTTCTTCGCTAGATGCCCGCGGTGTTAACAGATGAACCGCATCCCTCACTTCAGTGACTTCGGAGAACATGACCGTCGCTCCGGCGCGTACTAACAAATCGGCGGCATAGCCGACTGCCGGATTGGCCGTAACCCCTGAGAACGCATCGCTTCCACCGCATTGCAAACCGACGACCAAATCGGAAGCGGGGCTAGTGATGCGCTTCCGGCGATTTAATCGATCGAGCCGGGCTTCCGCCATCTCCATGATCGATTTGACCATAGGAATAAATCCGTGATGCTCCTGCAAGGATATGATCTTACCGGAGTCCCCTTCCGGCACCAAACGTTCAGGATTCAGCTTCTCGCAGCCCAAACCAACGACCATGAGTTCCCCGCCAAAGTTAGGGTTCTGGGCAAGATTTTGAATCGTGCGAATCGGAATTATCGCATCCGGCGCATTGATCGCAACCCCGCATCCATAAGTATGCGTTAATGCTACGACATCCTCGACATTCGGATATTTCGGAAGCAGCTCCGCTTTGATTTTCTTTACCGTATATTCCATTACGCCGGCGACGCATTGCACGCTGGTCGTAATCCCAAGAATATTTTTCGTTCCGACGCTGCCATTTGCATTCCGGTAACCCTCAAACGTATAGCCTTCGAGGGGAGGCAACAATGCCGGCACGTTGCTAGCTATCGATAGTTCCTCCAACCTCGGCGGTGTCGGAAGCTGAACCAACGATTCGTCGATCCAACTGCCTTTTACAATCGTTTGAACGGCATGCCCAATCACTTCTCCGTAACGTATGATCGCTGCGCCTTGATTGAGGTCGATTAGCGCCACCTTATGTCCTTGAGGAACATGATTCGTTAGCTCGAGCCCGCAAGAAAATACCGTTCCTTTAGGCAACCCGCCTTCATTGACAATAATCGCAACATTGTCGTTGGGATGTACTTTAATATAAAGAGGAGTTTCATTCCGCGTTTGTTTCAAAGTCATGAGTATGACCTCCCCATCCGGATAAGTTAATTTTTATTTTATGAATTCGCCTTTAATTCAACGCGTTTAATCTCGCCGACGATGAGCAAATAACACAGGATGACCATAAAGGCGTTGGCCCCGACAAATATTAGCGCTCCATTAAACGAGCCGGTTGCTTTCAAAATATACCCGATAATAATGGGAGTCGTAATTCCGGCAAGATTGCCGAACGTATTGAACAGACCTCCACTTAACCCGCCGATCTCTTTCGGGGATGTATCCGAAACGACCGCCCAACCCAATGCGCCTATGCCTTTTCCGAAGAAAGCTAATGCCATAATCGATACGATAAGCCAGTCGACCTTTACATAATTACAGATGATCATCGAAGTCGATAAGAGCATCCCGATCACGATCGGCGTTTTTCTGGCTACCGATAAGGATTTTCCTCTCCTCAGCAAGTAATCGGAAATGAGTCCCCCTAAGATCCCGCCCATAAATCCGCAAAGGGCTGGCAGCGAAGCGACAAATCCGGCTTTCAGAATGGACATCCCCCGCTCTTTAACCAGATAGACCGGAAACCAGGTGAGAAAGAAATAAGTAAGCGTATTTAAACAATACTGAGCCGTGTAGATTCCTACCGTCATGCGGTTTGTCAGCAGCTGCTTCAAGTAGCCCCATTTCACTTCAGCGTTTTTCGCGCTTCCTTCTCTCGCCTGATCCAGATTCACCAAAGCTCCGCCTTGCTCTAGATAATCTAATTCCGCTTGATTCACCCGCGGATGATCTTTGGGGCCATATATTGTCTTTACCCATACCCCGCACAGCACAATCCCAATCAAACCCATAATAACAAATGCGGACTTCCAACCGTAAGAGCTGGTAAGCCAGCCCATGATTGGAGCAAAGATGACCGTAGCGAAATATTGAGCCGAATTGAAAATCGCCGATGCCATTCCGCGTTCCTTCGTCGGGAACCATGCCGATACGATTCTGCTGTTCGCTGGGAATGAAGGCGCTTCCGACAAACCGACCATAAAACGGAGCACGAACAACATGGTTATTGCGATACCCGTACTGAAGAAACCGATAAAACCTTGCGTAATCGTAAAAAAGGACCAGAAAAAAATGCTGAGCGTGTAGATCAACTTCGAACCGAAACGGTCGAGAAACCACCCGCCCGGTAATTGGCCGATCACATAGGCCCACGAAAAAGCTGAGAACACATAACCCATGGAAACCGCATCCAAGCCAAGCTCTTTCGACATCGGTGTTCCCGCTATCGATATGACGGCGCGGTCGGCATAATTTATCGTCGTTATGACAAACAATACCAACAAAATCATATAGCGTACCCGGGTTTTTCCTGCAAACGCTATAGCTGAAGAAAGATGATTCGAAACTTTAGTGCTATTGACATCCATCTCATTTTTCCTCCTTCATTTGTTTGCCTAACAACCTCAATATCACTTCATTAATCATTTACAGCGCTTACATTCACATCGGAAAGCGTCCTCGATACTTGTTATTTTCCCAAAAACATCGTAATCTGAAATTATAATAAAGTAAAAGTGTAAATATTTAGATTTCTCTAAATAAATTTAAGAGTAAGGAGGCGAATTTTCTTCGAATGGATTTAAAACAGTTGGATTATATGATTAAGATAGCGGAAGAAAACAATATAACAAAAGCTGCGGAAAAGCTTTTTATCACCCAATCTGCCTTAAACCAGCAGCTTTTAAAACTTGAGAAAGAACTGGGCACACAGCTTTTCGTACGTTCAAGAAGCAATTGGCACTTGACGCATGCCGGGAAAATTTATGTCGAGAACGCGAAAGAAATCGTACGCATAAAAAAAGAAACGTACAACCGGATTAACGATATTCTTGAGATAAAAGAAGGAAAATTGATTGTTGGATTAACTCCGGAGCGCGGTATTAAGATGTTTGCGGCTATATACCCAATTCTCTATAAAAAATATCCGAATGTAAAAATTGAGCCTATTGAAATGTCCGTCAAAAAACAACAATACGAAATCTTTCAAGGTAATCTTGATATTGGATTTTTAACTTTGCAAAACTCCCAAAAAACGAATGATCATTATATCCATATCTGTTCTGAAAAGATTATTCTAGGTGTTCCAAATGCTCATCCTCTTGCACACTTGGGAGGAAAGCTTGGCGAACAACTTCCTGAAATAAGCTTAAAGCGTTTTGAAAACGACTCCTTTGCCACTATGCAAAAAGGCTCGACCCTTCGCGAAATCTATGATCATCTGATCAACGAAGAAAACATCAGTCCTGACATTTTGTTGGAAACCAGAAGCTGCCAAACCTTATTCAAAATGGTTGCGGAGGGCATCTGCTGCTCCATTTTTCCGATTACGTACGCCAAGCCCAGCACGAACGTCTCCTATTTTTCGATCAAACAAAATCCGGAATGGGAAGTAGCAGCCAGTTATAAAAAAGGCAGCTACCTATGCAATGTAGCCCATGATCTAATACGAATTTCTACGGATTACTGGACAAGAAAAATGATGAATTACGGATAAAAAATTTAAGCTTGAACTTCATCTCCCCAAGACTGGTAAACATCGCGTACCTCGCGGTAGGATTGCTTCGGCTTACGGTATTCGTTCACCAATCCCTTGTTGTTAAAGCTGCGTGCCCGGTCGCGAAAGTATTTGCCGCTGCTCTTCAGATCGCCGCTGCCATTTTTGAAATTTGGCGACTCTCCAATAAATAGAAAAAGGATCTTCCGAAAAGCAAGCTCCTCCTCTATCGTTCTCCGTTGAACCAATGAAAAATTGGTCAGCCGACAAGCTATTCATCCCTTAAAAAGACAGCCACAATCATACAAACAGTTGCAAAGATTATAAAAATAATATTGATGTTTTCCCGTCTTCCCCATTTTTCTCTAAAATTTCGTGATAAAACTCGCCCCTTCTTAAGTTCTCCCTTTAATTTCTTTGTAAAACGATACAGTTGAATTAATTGCATTACATATATTATCAAGGCAACTACACTTAATGTAATTCTTAAAACGGTTTTTAGTTCCAATTATAGTTGTCGTCCTTTCAGTGTTGACAGTTTAGATCAAAAGTATAGTTTGGCCTTATGTCATCTAGTCTTTGCTTGAGATTGTATTTGAATCTCTGCTGAATAAATGATTTAATTTCATCTTTTGATTTATTGTTACTCGCTAGAAAGACTACACAAGCTACGGCTTGAGCACCAATGATACCTTGTCTATGATTGTGGGTTACTAATGCTGATCTTCTGGACTCAATCATCACTTCTTCTAAAGAGCTAAAGGAAAATCCTATCGGGCACACTCTCATAGCCGATCCGTTTCCATAACTTCTGTATGGTTGGGGTTGTTACTCAAAGCCCATTCCTCAAACTTTTGTCCATACCCAACGTTAGGATACAATCTTGCATATTGCCTTAATTTATTAGCATATAATCTCTTGCTTGCGTACTAATGCTTATTACTTTGTTTTTTCTTGTTTAGAATAGCGTCTGCTATAGCTACTGTTAAAACAGTATCATCTGTAAATCTCGTGAACCTATCATAGAGTTTAAACTTAGTAGACTTGGTATTATGCCACTCAAACACTGAACCAATTACATCCCCTAGAACAGCACCTAACATAATTCACCTCTTGCCAAAGCCATATTCACTTTCGCCATATTTCTAATATTCGCGATGAAACTAATTTTTTCCTTTTTAGACCCGACAGCTATTTTTCATTCATATAAACGAATTTCAGCCTATAGCAGCTCTCTGATATTAAACTATCGTTCTGCGTTAGCGTAACAAGTTACACTATGACTTGGCACTAATCCTTGTTAAAATATTCAACCACCAACACAATCAAGCCAAGAACAAACAATAGAATACTATCGTCTAGAAGAAAAGTTAAATAGAAAAAGTCGCCGCGCCGCTATGCGCCATCACATGTCCAAAAATGACATCAACAACGGCTTGTTCGCATGCTTTTCCAATTTTTGAATACATTTAAGTATTCGATAAACAGGAGGACACAAGTCATGTCACAACACGGGCAATCGTTCATGAGAGGTACGCTGGTCTTGTCTGTCGCTGCTTTCATCAACCGTATTCTCGGTTTTATCAGCGGCATGTATATCGCTCGCGTACTGGGCGCAGAGGGAATCGGCATCTTGATGATGGCGCATCCGCTCGTCCCGCTCGTCATTACGATTACGGAGCTTGGATTGCCGGTGGCAATTTCAAAGTTGGTCGCAGAGGCCCACGCTCGCGGCGAACGGATGAAAGTGAGGCGCATCCTGCATGTCTCGCTCGCTGTCACGGGCGTCTTGAGCGTAGCGCTCACGACCATATCGTTACTTGGATCTGAGTGGATCGCATCCATTCTGCTAAGCGACCAACGCGCTTATTACGCGATGCTGGCGATTACGCCGATCGCGCCGATCGTCGCTGTCTCCGCCGTATTAAAGGGATATTTCCGCGGCATGCAGCAGATGAAGACCATTGCCGCTTCGGATTTGCTGGAGCATACGGTGCAAATCGCCTGTGTACTTGCGCTGGTCCACCTATTGCTGCCTTACGGCGTCGCTTATGCGGCTGCCGGAGCAATGGCTGCCTCTGTTGTCAGCGAAGCGATCAGCCTCCTATTCCTGGTGACAAGCTACAAGCTATACGGTGAATCGAAGATGCCGGGCGAGACTTGGGCAAGCCACCTGAAACAAGGAAGAAGCACACTCGGCGAGCTGCTGCAGATCGGACTGCCGACGACCGGGCACGGTGTCATTCATTCGTTATACAGCACCTTCCAGCCGCTTCTTATTACAACCAGCCTGGCGCTGGCCGGCATCGGCACGGCGTTAGCCACGAAGCAATTCGGCCAGCTGGCCGGCTATGCGTTTCCGCTGCTTTTCATGCCAAGCTTTATCACGCAGTCCTTGTCCACCGCTCTCATTCCTGCGATTGGCGAGGCATCGGCGAACAAGAACAGTCTGCTCATACATGAGAGGATGAATCAGGCTATGATCTTGGGACTCCTGATCGGCGCGCCGGCAACCGTTATCTTGTACGAGTGGGCAACTCCACTAACGACACTTGTCTATAATGCACCTGAAGCAGGATTGCTTCTGAAAATACTGGCGCCGATGTTTTTCCTGCATTATTTCGATGCTCCGCTTCATGCGATTCTGCTCGGGCTCGGCCGCGCGAAAGCTACGCTGTGGAATTACGTAATAGCCACCGTATTCAAGGGTGTCTCGATCTTCGTATTCGGCAGCCAATTTGGTATTATTGGCGTTGCGTACGGCATCGGTATCGGCATTGTGATGCAAACACTGCTGAACTTCTTTTCCATCTCAAGCTCGATCGGATTTTATTGGAGTATTCGTCCTTATGTCAAGGTTGGGATCTGCATGATGCTGATGGTGATATGCGGACACTGGACCTATAACTATGTTGCCAGCCATGGTATGCCGCAGTTATGGTGCGTAATCACTTCAATCGTCTGTTCCTTGTTTCTCTATTTCGCCGCACTCGTATTGACGGGTACGTTGAATTGGAAAAGTACGCGCCACAGATTTTCGATTCCATGGTAAGTTTACATGAAAAAGAAAAAGCAGCCATGATCGGCTGCTTTTTCGCTGCTGGCTTAAAACGTAATGTTCTTTTTCCATGTTAATTTCATTGCCTTGCTCATTACCACTGAATAATTTTCCCTTCTGAATTGAACATAGTGGTCACAGAATGGTGTTTATCGGCAGTAACTGGATGTGTTGATCCCACACAACGCGGCTGCCGATCTGTGCCGGCAGCCGCGTTTTAGTTATTAATTGAGCTATAGTGCTGCGTTAGTTGAACGACGGTATCTGATGCCAGTGCCTTCTTGAGATACATTCAAAAAGTTGTATTTACTCTTTTCGAATATCTAAAATATAAAATGCATATCATTCCCACAATAATTATAAGTGTTGAATCAAGAACATCATATAGTGTTCTATTTGAGAAAAAGAAATCAATTATTTTAAATAATATCGCTATTAATTCAGTTATGATTGTAATCAATGGTCCATTCTTGTTCTTCTTTAATAAATTAAAAAGAGAAATGATAAAAAGAACTTCTAGTAAAATATAAGAACCAATAGCATACACTCTTTCAACATCCCATTCTAGTACCTCTTCTATCATCTTGAATATGTAATATGGATTGATCGAAACTCCAACAATTGAGTAACTCACATAGAATAGAAGCCAGCCTCTGATTCCCGCTAGGTTTTTCTGATTTTGCACGAATGTTGCCACCTTTTTTTTATGAAACTAAAATTAGATATTTTTAATTATGTGTTAAAATTCAAAAAAATGTAATGGCAGTTAATGGATCATGTGTTGTTGATTTTTAACCAAAATAAAAACCATCACCTCAATGGTGGTGAACCAGCTATTTTTATTTAACTAACGTTCTGCGTTAGCGTAATGTTTCAAGTCTTTCTATCGTCATTTATCATTTCATTTATACTATGGATTTCTTTTCGATCTGCTTCTGGTCTGCAGTCAAAATAGTTATCTTTTCTGGACGGCTATAAAGGCGAACTCGGATTTCGTTGAAGAGCTTGTCGCGTTTCCATTCCTCCATAAGTATGTGTCCGGAGAAAGTTTCGAGGAGTTTAATGTACTCATCAACATGATAAATGCGCTCCCAATCGAAGTGTCAAACGTGAACAACCTCAAACAGCCCGCTTTTCTCAATCTCATCTCTTTGCTCGCGTAGTTCCCCTGGTCGCGGCCATTCGTTGTTGTCTACCGAATTACCCTCGCCGATCTCATAGTAAACGGCTTGAATTTCACGGAAGAATGGGTCCCCACCGTCTGGAAAAACGTGATCTGCGTTCCAAAATGCCAGATGTCCGCCTGAACGAAGGACTTGCCATGCCTTGATGTATCGAACTTCGGGATCAACCCATTTCCAAGCGGTTGCAGCGAATACCAAATCAATCCCTTTCTCCGTCTCTGGTTGCCAGTCTTCGAAACTTCCCGTGATTATGTCGACGTCCATTCCGACAAGGTTTTGACGGGCAACTGCAGCGAGCTCAGCGCCAAGTTCTACGCACGTGATTTTTAAATCCGCGCTTGGTTAACGGAAGAGTAGCCTTTCCTGTAGAGCACGACCCACTTCCAACAAACGATCACCTGGATGCAAATTTGTCGCATGAATTAAATCATCGAACAATTCTTCCGGGAAATCCGGACGCGCCAGTTGATAAAGGCTCGCGGATTGTTCAAATGACTTGCGCAATATCTTATAGTCATTCTTCAAGTACACTATCTTCCTCCTTATACGTTACTCATCATATTCTTTTGCTTATATCTTTATACTGTGGGTTTTCCGCATAAAATTCTTCTTTCAATCAGGGTATCCTGCCCGTTCGTATTATGAGATTAAGACTAACTCTTAACAGCATATCCACTGGAAGTATCCACCACGCTCTACTGCCCGTTACTTGAATGAACAGAAAAAGGAGCTGCCGCGAGGGCAAGCTCCTTCACTATCGTTTCTCGTTTGTTCAATAACCCTTCAAAGGTTTGTCATCCCAAATTTGTACTTCTATATATGGCTCTGGTCCTTAATTTCCCTCTGAATTCCACTCTTGTGGTAATCCGTATTCATTTATTACAAATCTCATCCATGGTGTAGACCTGACCTCGATACGGCTTATCATCTTTGAATCTCATAGTCGGGAATAAATCACCATAAGTAAAACTAACGCTATGCGATTCGAAATCTTTCATTGAAATTTGAAGTTTCCCACCCTTTGGATACCAATCCAAAAACCAAGGACACTCCCCAATAGTCATGTTATGGGGATGATTTCGCGTTGGCTTCCCACCTTTTAATATAAACAATTCCCTTGCCATTATTTCAAGATTACATCCATAGAGCGTTTTCTAGCGAATCCTTTCTTTTGAAGACGGATATTGTTGAGAACTCGTTCAGCTTTATCCGCTTCTAGATCAGATAAATTACGAAAGGGACCCGTTGATTTATCGTAATAGTAATATAAGAATTCTTCCATATACACTCCCACATCCCAACATACAACTATTCTTTAACGTTAGTAACCCGTGGTTTAAATTAATTTTTTAGTCAGAATGATTTCCATCGGCTCATTTTCGAGTAATAAACATCCCGCATCCCGATATCCTAAATTTCTGTAGAAGTGCTGTGCCTCCTCATTAGCCTGAGTAGACGTCATAACCAATTTAAAGCCATTTTGTTTCATTTGATCTTCCCATAAGAGGACAACTTGCTTGCCTACACCCTTGCCTCGATATTGTTCGTCGACCCAAATCATATTCATGAAGGGGGTGTTATCCCAGAAATACCCGTATCTCATCCATCCAATATTACTTTCATCTTGGTTCCGTAGTATGTATATTTCATTTTTCTTTATTTTTGGCAATATTAAGTTCTCTAAAATATGATGGTCACGTTCTCGTATGTATTCATAGTCTGAATCAGTTGCAACAACTATCTTCATCATTCCCCTCCTTGATGCCACAGTAATCAACTAATCCATCTTTTGTAAACTGCCAGTTAACAGAGTGAAAACTGCCACACAGCAGCCCTTCTGATGTTAACTATCGGTAACAATAGGTAAGCATTTGATGTTATCTCCAGCTTTTCCCCTGTTCCACACGGAGCGTGCTAGTTTCCCAGCACTCCGCGTTCCCTCTAACTGACTTTACTAGATCATAAGTTCCTCGTTACTCTAGGATATGGACCGTTAAGTCATCCCAGTAGCTTGCACTGTGGCATCACCTTCTCTAAGAAGTGATGTCCCCACGTTCCTACCTGATCGGTGCAATTCACGCTTGGAATATAATCTTTCTTTTCAGTTAGACTTGGGGCTGTTCCTCCACTCCCATTACAGGAGATTCATCAGTCGTGCCCCTACCCTCACAAGGATTAATGTATTTCGGCATGCGCCTTATAACAACCGTTTCGGGTAACAGCCCTTGTTGCAACGTCCCTTGCTTTCCAAGTTCCTTACATCCTAGCTATTCTTACTGGACTTAGGTGCTTCCTCTAAGCCTGTGAGACCAATGCCGCCATTGTTCGGCATAGCGTATTTCATAGAAAAAATTTTTACTTTACGCCGCCCACCCCATCGTTTGATGGTACATATGTTTCCATATGTTCTAACTTTAGACCTGTACATTCGGAAGTTCGTCAGTTCAGTCTGTTTGAACATTCTCACCATATCCAGTTTTTCAGCCACGCGGCATATCCGTTAGCATACCTTTTCTATTCGAATGGCTCTAGCCTTCGTTCTGCCGAATCTACCTGTACTTCACACCACATGACCTGTTAGTCATGACGCGCGCAGGAGTATTGGCGGAATGGTTTCGGGATACATGGTTCCGTCATTCCCATCCTCGGTTGTAAAGTTAAGATTACTCATTGTAATCTCCTGCTTTTCACGCTGTTAGTCGCTTATAGCAGTACTTGTCATACTTTCTCGTTAGCTCAATCAGTACCAGCAGAGCAATCAAAAAGTCCGCTTTTGAGTTGCTCATGAGTGAACTCTGTCCATTTCCTTTTACTTCACAATGCCGCAGCTCATGTTGTATTACATATCGTTCGGCATCATTTGATCTGTACTTTTCAGAATCATTGACTTTTTCTTTGGATCATATCGGAAGTGATAGACGTTAATGAAATCCTGTCCCGCCGCGTATCCGCCGGTAACGATGAATTCTCCGTTGGCAACCTTTAATAGACGGTGCGGCATTTGGCTTATAGCCATCCAATTCACTCCGGGTTTTATCTCAAGCGATATCGGAAAAGCCTTCCCATTACATACTCCGAAAAGGTATGTTTCGAGACCATGACAATCTGTATAACGAGGAACATAGGTAAATATATCCGTATCTTCAAAGGTAAATGACTGCATGATGACTGGCGAATCTTTTTGTTGTACAATTTCGAAGTCAATTGGAAATGTCATAATTTGTGTTAAGTTTTCCCCAAATTCCCATACCATGTCATAGTCCCCTGACCAACGGAGATCAGTTTCAACCCCATAACAACTAGGTGCCCCTAGAGGGGCTACGCTCGCTTTGTTCGCAGGTTTGACGAGAAGTCGCCCATCCGAATGCGTCCCTATTGCTCTAATTGATTTATCTTCTAATACTAAGTTTGCCTCTGTAGCTGGTGGAGACGAAACTGGCATTGAGCTGTGAGGAAACTTAGATACAGATGCCATTGTGGTATCCGACAATACTGTCGAAGAGGTACCATTTTCAAGGTTCGCCATCCTGTCACCACATCCCGTAAGCACTAGAACGAGCAATAATATCCCCAGCGGAATAACGTTTTTCACTCAGATAGTCTCCTTTTTGCGGATAGATAGCTTTTCTAACGCATGCGAAATTATAATACTGAATCCACTGATTAATTTAATAACATCGCACAAATAAAAGGTGAAAAAATATAATTTTATAGCTAAACTCCCGTTAACTTAACAGGCAGCCGATCAATTAGAGATTTAGGCAGATCTGATAGATTCAACAGGATTTTAGTTATCAATGAACGGATTCGGGATAAAATCTATTACCCGAATATACCCTATTTGTCCTCCTGGACCAATAATTTGATATACAGAACCGATCTTATCTATTTGCGTCTCTGCCTGAATAAAGACCGAATTGACCCACTCTTCATCTTTAATATGACCGTGTTCATCATAGATGGTCGAGTGCAGCGCAAGTCTACCCTCCTTGGCATTTACCGGATCGTAAACATGTAAGGAGGACTTTGGCACCCACATATCTGCGCCATATTCCGCACCATACTGTACGATACGCACAGCCACCCAATCCTCATAGGATTTTTTAATAAGGACCACCTTGCCAGCCCATAAGTCCAAATGCGGTTCTTTTGCTTGCTGTCCAGGAGCAGAAGACACTGGCACTTCCTTCGCGACGATCATCTCATAAGGGGCTTCCGTATGAATATTGGCGGCTTTCTTGCTGAAATAGAACGCGGGAATCCAGCCTCTTAGATCTTGGGATTCGACTTGGACGTAATCGTCTTGTGCCGCTAATATGCGAAAAGCATCACCTTTGTTCACTTCAAACACCGGTCTAACCCCACAGGCCATATGCCGGGACAGATACTTCGGGGGCCTTCTTTGAAACTTGAGTTGAGGATGTAGTTGCGTCCGTAACCTCGTAGGTGGAGGCATTCTGCTCTTTCTGGATTTTTTCCGGGATAGCTTCGAAGGTCGAAACAGCCATGGACGGAGTTCTATCTTGCTGGCAACCAGAGGCCATGATGTCTCCACAAAGGAGTAGCAGAACGGAAAGTATTCTCATCTCTGGATCTCCTTTCCCTTCTTTTCTTTTAGTTTCACGATTTAAAGTAGCACATTCTGTGTTGGATCGATTATTGGTTCGGTTGTTTGTTTCGTTGTTTCGTTTGTCTCAATTTTTTTTACACCTATTACTACGCCTTCCTTTTATGTATAGACGCTCTAAACTGGGAATAGTTACCTAATGACAAAAAATGATTACTAATAATTTGTAAATATCCTCAGAAGTGTTATTGCGTAAACCTGCCCAATAACTTAATGAGATATTTGGATTCATTTTTCCCAAATCAACTTGAAGTAACCTGCCCGAAAGTGAAAAAAAGGCTGCATTGTCGGCAGCCTCAAGCGAGCTATCGTTCCCTTTGACGAGAACCAAACTTCATCGGATACTAATTGTCTACATTGGCAGATGACACTATTCTAAGTCATTTCGAGGATGCGGATTAATCGGCGGATATAAGAATTGATTATCGAATTGATTAACTTTCTTCGGATCATGATCATCAGGATTTTCGCTTTCATCTGGCATCTCAGCATCAGTCATAGCCGACATAGCTTCAAAGCTGATGAAGTCTTCGACTTCATCAAACTGGTTGTTTTCAGTCATTGCAAGCCTCCTTAAGGTGGATTTCATTACTAGGCAATTATTCGCCTTATATTTACTTTTTATTCAGGAATTCAAGGAAGCAAAGTCCTCCGTCTAGATGGACCGAGTATGACCGATGTTGGCAACCTTTGATGAGCACTTGTTATCCGTTGAAAAACCTCTAACCTTTCATTTCAATCATTGCCCGCGTCAGTGTTATTTGTATTTTTCTTTTCTTCTCTGTAGAGTCCCCAGGTAAGAAGCGCTATTATAACGCCATAAAAGGGAAATAAATAATGTCCCATAGAGGAGTACCGACAAATCCCATTTATTTCAACGTCCCGTCTGCACAATAATTTAGTTTATTATTACCACTTGATTCCTTTTTCACTAAACTGCTAACGAAGTAAGGCTGCCGTTTGTGTGAACTGCACCCCGTCAAGTAGACAGTACAAAAAATTAAAAATTCTAAGCGGTCTTGGTCCTAAATTCCATTGGACTAAGGCCGTTTAATTTCGCCTGTAATCGTTCATTATTGTAAAAATAGATGTAGGTATCAATGTCTTTCTTCAGATCCTCAAAGGTAGTGTATGAACGCAAATAATACCTCTCACATTTAAGAATTCCCCAGAATGCTTCCATGGGACCATTATCAATGCACCTGCCAACCCGGGACATGCTCTGGGTGAGTTTCTCGCCAAATAACCTCTTAAATTTTAAAGAGGTGTACTGAAAGCCCCGATCACTATGAAGCATCGGTTTGCTTCCTGGTGTCGCTCGTAAGGCCAATTTGACGGTTTGGAATACAAGACTATTGTTGTTGGAGTGTCCCAAAACATAGGAGACTACAGTGTTATCATGGAGATCTAGAATGGCGCTGAGATAGGCCTTCTGGCCATTGCCGT
Source organism: Paenibacillus sp. V4I3 (assembly GCF_030817215.1). Taxonomy (GTDB): domain Bacteria; phylum Bacillota; class Bacilli; order Paenibacillales; family NBRC-103111; genus Paenibacillus_E. Next base: position 4,825,227 of record NZ_JAUSZA010000001.1, on the reverse strand, counting down.
ATTTCAACTCCGTTACATCTGTCAACCACTTTTCGTTTGGGGACTCTGCGTGGAACTCACGTTTTAACAGATTCTGGGCAATATGTTGAGGCGTGGAATGTGTATGTTTCTTTCTCTTTCTGCGAATAACCGATTGGATTCTTGCCAGCTTCATAAGGCGATACACACGTTTGTGGTTAATCCGCTGCTTGGTTTGTCGACGCAAATGAAGGGTTAGTCGCCGGTATCCGTAAATGCCACCAACTTTCTCATGCAGGAAAAGCAAAGCCTCTATAAGCCCCTCATTTTCTTGTTCACGCAAACTAGGTTTGTGGTTGAGCCATTTGTAATAGCTTGACCGTGGGACCTCGGCAATCTCACACAGCAGCTGTAGACTAAACGTATCTTCCTGCTGGATGGACTGGATAGCCAGGTAAACATGTTCCTGTCGGTGCCCGCTTAACGTCGCCTCCTTTGCAATTCCTGTAACTTTTTTAAGAATGCATTCTCCGCTCTAAGTCGTTCATTTTCATACTCCAGCTTCTTCATTGCGAGCTTCTGGTGATCCGCTTCGTTTAACGTTTCCGTCGTTGCCTTTTTCCGTCCCCGACCGTCTTTTAATGAATCCTGTCCACCATCTTCGTACTTTTTTACCCACTGGAACACTTGATGGTAGGAGACCTGATACTGCTCCGCGGCTTTCCGGTAGTCATGCTGATGTGTAAGACAGTAGAGTACAATATCGATTCGTTCCTGCCATGTTGTAGATCGACCTTTTGTCATAGCTCTTGCTCCCTTGTTATCTGGTTTAAAGCTGCTATGACCATTATACTTGTCAATCCAACGTTTGAGTTGGGTACGACTAGCAATTTTGTACTTATCGATGATTTCGTATTGAGAATATTGACCTGAGAAATAATCGTGAACAGCTCGAAGCTTAAGTTCCACGGAATAGCTACTTTTACCACTTCGGATTTCTAATCCTTCCATCCCGTACAATTCATACCGATGTCGCCATTTCACTAAGGTATTGATACTGATGTTGTACCTCTGGGCAACTTCCGCCCGATTACCAGTGCCTTCTTCCCATTCTTTAATAACCGCTAATTTCTCTATAGCGTTATATTGATTCTTTTTGGACAAAGAAAACTCCCCTTCAAGTAGCGGTTTGTTTATTTAACCTGTCTACTTAAAGGGGAGCATATCATGTGCCGGCAGCCTCGTTTCGTTCTGTTTGAGCTATAGTTTCTGAGGGAGTTGAACAGGCTGCCAATTTGTTCGGCAACCTGTTCAACTTGGCGCTATCGTATTTGTTATCATCATTATCTTAGTCCAGCTCTGGTGGCTATAGCATTAACCAATTCTTCAACCGCCGACTTCAGAAGTGTTACCACCGCTTCATCAGTGACATTGCCGTCAGCATCTATTTTCGATGAGACATGGTTTACGTAAACCTCCGGTCTGCTTATCGTTGCAGCATTACATCCGAACAATACATCCCTAAGATGCATGTGACTTCGAACCGGCCCGAACATTCCCCGACTAGCACCAATAATAGCAACAGATTCGCCTCATGATCCTGATTATAAAAGGGTAAAGATGTGATATTGGCTTCCTGGTAAACGATTTGCTCTGGAAACAGACTTGCTGCTGTGTGTAGCAGCGTACGATTATAAGAACCTTCCCTAGTACCTCCGCAGACGCCAACGATATGGATTGCTTGATCATGGTTACTCATGGATAGAATCCCCTTCCAGGTTATTTGCCGCCAGTTACACGAATTATTTCGCCATTGACGAAAGTGTTTGCGGTTGAACCAAGAAACGTGATGAGGCTTGCTACACAATCTGGCGTTCCTAACCGCTTGGCAGGTATGGATGAAGTGAAATTTTGCAGCATTTCAGCCGGAAGATCCCTCAAGTTGCGTTCCGTCAACGTTAGTCCGGGTAAGACTACATTGGAAAATATCCCTTCACTCGCAAGCTCGACGGCAAGCGCCCCATTGAAACCGTGTAATCCGGCTTTTGTCGTCATATAGGAGGATGCACCTGCTGCCGTCTTCCGCTATCTCCGACGAGACATGAACAATTCGTCCCCATGGACTGCCTTTCATGAACGGGAGCACCATTTTTGTTACAAGGTATGTCGCTTTAAGATTGTGGTCAATCATTTGAAGCCATTCCTCTGAGTCACTCTCTGCAATAAGAACGGGATGCCGGCCGCCGGTAACGGCATTATTGACTAGAACTGATATGGCGCCATATTTCTTTACTACATTGGAAAATATCCCTTCACTCGCAAGCTCGACGGCAAGCGCCCCATTGAAACCGTGTAATCCGGCTTTTGTCGTCTTATAGGAGGATGCACCTGCTGCCGTCTTCCGCTATCTCCGACGAGACATGAACAATTCGTCCCCATGGACTGCCTTTCATGAACGGGAGCACCATTTTTGTTACAAGGTATGTCGCTTTAAGATTGTGGTCAATCATTTGAAGCCATTCCTCTGAGTCACTCTCTGCAATACGAACGGGATGCCGGCCGCCGGTAACGGCATTATTGACTAGAACTGATATGGCGCCATATTTCTTTCCTACTTCAGTTATGGCCTCCTGAATGGAAGATCTTTGGGTTAAATCCATCTGTAAGGCTTCGCCTATTCCGCCACTTTCTCCGATTTCCTTCAAAACCGTTGACGCAGCACTCGAATCGTTAGCAAAAGTGAAAACAACTAAGAATTGCAAGTGATTACGGTGTCCCATCAAGTGTAGTCGATTACTACGAAGATCCAAACAGACAAGTTAATATAAAACAAAACTTTGATAATTTCGAATTGAAATCATTTGAAAAAGTAGAAAAAATAATACATAGCACTAGAAAAGGATAGATGATAAAAAATTAAAATTGAAACTACCTAGTATTAAACCCAAATTTCGCTGTTACTTATGATAAGGTTCCCCGTATCACTGCAACCGCGAATTTTCATAGTAATCAGAAAAACAATTGGATAATGCTTAAGCGGTCGATCATTACCAAGAATAACAATGCTCTCTCAGAGAAGATCATTTAAATATGGAAATCTCGAAGCTTGGCTTGCGGAGCAGGCAAAAAGATAAAGCCTCTATTCCGCCAATCAGAATAGAGGCTTATACTTTTCACACTCAAAATAGCTGGATCCCGGCGAAATGACACAGACCACAATGGCTGGATTCCTCCACTTGCGCTTTTCCTTACTTTAATATTCTCCTTTAATTACAAAAAACGAGCCCCGAATTGTTCCGGCTAGCTTAGACTTCTGCCTAGCAAACTTAAACTTCTCTTCTAACTCCTTTGGTACCTCCATCCCCTCAGAAAGCTTAAAACCAACGGCGCGCTTCTTAGGGTCATCCACCGTATACATGACATTGAGCGCAAGCCCGTCCTCATAAAAAACATAGGCAAATTTGATATTTTCCACTTGAAAACTCGACGTTTCTAAAGGTTTGGCCGCAAACTCAATATCACGTTCTTCTTTCAAAATTCGGTTCACATAATCAAGGCTCTCCTGACTTTCGCTAGCTGGTACAACCGTAAATTCATGCTTGTATTTGTTCATAAAGTAACGGGCTTCATTAGCACGTAAACCAGCAAGCGCTTCTACTACAGGTGAAGACTCTAAACCAACCGTAGACACATCTTTAAAATCAACGATATAGGACATTTCCATTCCTCTTTTCTCTCTTTATTTCCTACCAACAGGATTCCACAGTTTATTAAAAACTAATCCTCTTATCTACCAAATATTATATCAAAAATGAAATGATTCAAGAGAAAATTTTAACTAACGAATTTGTGTCGATGATTTTGAATATCGCTGGGCTGCGTACGGTTCTCCGTGACATTAATAAAGCGAAATAGAACAAAATCGAACGGCCTCTCTTTTATGAACTCGCAAACCATTTGCGCTAATGACTTATCTGATCTTACTTATGAGGTTAAGGTTATTCTGAAAAACAAAAAAAACCGTTTCTTAGTAAATAGAATTACCTATTTACGAAAGAAACGGCTTTTACATTTTGCTCAAGGAAGCGGCGACGTCCCCCTGTCCAGCTTCTCCTTTTCGGGATCCGCCATCAGTTCTGAACTCCTCGATTGTCTCGGGTGTCCGCCTTCTTTTCGCCTTAATTATAGACTACTTAATAACAACGTATTCCAAGTTAACCAGCTTGGCGTAGGTCACGATTTGGTCTGTCGTCAGGTTCAAGGAAACGACGGTATGGTGGCCGCCACCATTCTCTATCCAGGCTTTCACCCCATCCTGGAAGTTCGGCTTCACGCTCCAGAGTACACGAGCCACGGGAAGCTTAGGAGCCGGAACCGTCGGCTCGAATGCGGAAACCTCGTTGATCAGCAATTTATAATGAGTGCCGAAATCCGCCATGGATACGACGACGCCTTCGCCAGCTTTGCCGTCGAATACGAGACGCGCCGGATCTTCACGATCGCCGATTCCGAGTGGGGATACAATGATTGTCGGTTTGTTGCTTGCCAAGGTCGGATCTACCTCGAGCATATGGGATTGCAGGATGGCTTCCTGACCGGCCGCCATCTCGTAGGTGTAATCCTCCATAAAGCCCGTGTTTTGATTGCGGCTCATCACTTTCAGCAAGCGATCGAGCGCGGCCGTCTTCCAGTCGCCCTCGCCGGCAAAGCCGTAGCCCTGCGCCATCAGACGTTGGACGGCAAGACCAGGAAGCTGTTTCATTCCATGCAAATCTTCGAAGTTCGTCGTGAAGGCATTATAACCTTTCTCATCCAAGAAACGTTTGATGGCAATTTCATAGCTCGCTTGGATTCTGACGCTCGCTTCCCAGGCTTCTTTACTGTTCGTGCCGTAATCGAATTCGTAGAGCTCCGCATACTGGCCCATCAGATCATCAATTTCTTGCTCTGTAACGGCATTCACGTATTGCACGAGGTCGCCGATGCCGTAGTAGTCCACGGTCCATCCGAATTGAATTTGAGCCTCGACCTTGTCCCCTTCCGTTACGCCAACGTTGCGCATGTTGTCGCCGAAACGGGCGACTTTGATGTTGAAGCTTTCGTTATAGCCAACCGCAACGTCCATCCAATCCGCAATCTGCTGCTGCACTTCCGGACGTTCCCAGTAGCCTACGACGATTTTATTTTGTTTCTTCAGACGGGCATTAATGAAGCCGTATTCGCGATCGCCGTGAGCGGCTTGGTTCAGGTTCATGAAGTCCATGTCAATCGTTGCCCAAGGAATGCTTTCATTGAACTGGGTTGCCAAGTGAAGCAGAGGCTTCTGCAGCAGTTTTGTACCGCGAATCCACATTTTTGCAGGCGAGAACGTATGCATCCATGTGATGACACCCGCCACTTCATCGCGATAGTTGACCTCTTTCATGATGCTTGTAATTTTATCCGCGCTTACTGCCAGGTCCTGCAAGACAAGCGGATAAGGGAGCACACCGCTATTATTCAAGGCATCAGTCATCGTCTGCGCGTGAGCTTTCACTTCAGCCAGCGCTTCTTCCCCGTACAGATGTTGCGAACCTACGACGAACCAAAACTGTTTATCTGTTGTTTTTGACATCTTAATCATCCTCTTTTCTGTATTTAATAATGGGTAAGGCTATTACTTCTGCCCGTAGTAGGCATCTTTCCCGTGTTTCCGAAGATAGTGTTTATCCAGAATGCCTTGAGGCAGTTCTTTTGCAAAATGATTCAATTGCCGCGCATACAAATTCATTTTGCAAACTTCCTCCAGCACGACGCTGTTCACGACCGCCGATTTCGCGTCTTTCCCCCAAGTGAAAGGCGCATGTCCCTGGAGCAGGACGGCCGGGATTGCCATGACATCCAGCCCGCGCTCCTCGAACGTTTCGATGATGACACGGCCCGTCTCCGCTTCGTACCCCCGGTCAATCTCCGCTTGGTTCAAGAAACGGGCGCAAGGCACGGCGCCATAGAAGGTGTCCGCATGCGTCGTTCCCATGACGGGTACATCCAATCCCGCTTGCGCCCAGATGGTTGCCCAGGTCGAGTGGGTATGCACGATGCCGCCGATTTGCGGATAGTGTTTGTACAACACGGCGTGAGTCGCAGTATCGGAGGAAGGTCTCAGCTCTCCCTCGACCACATTACCGTCGAGATCCACAACGACCATTTCGCTCGCTTTCATCTTTTCATAGCTGACTCCGCTCGGTTTGATCACGAACAGGCCGCTTTCCCGATCGATGGCGCTCGCATTGCCCCAAGTAAATTTTACGAGTCCGTGCTTCGGCAAATCCAGATTCGCTTGATATACCTCTTCTTTCAGTTGTTCTAACAACGTTAGTCCCTCCCGTTCTCTAGCAGATGGTCTACTGCGGCCTGTTCGATGGCCAACCCTGCTTGGTATCGTTTGATGAATGCTTGGAACCCTTTTACATCTGTTGCATCCGGAGCAATCTCCTGTCCTTCGACATCTTTAAAGACCTTCTGCTCGAGGAATTTATCCAGGCTCTCTTCTTGATCCTTGTTGATCATATATGAAGCCAGAAGCGCCATGCCCCATGCCCCGCCTTCGCCGGCCGTGGACATGACCGAGATCGGTACGTTCAGCGCGCCCGCTAAGATTTTTTGTCCGACGACAGGAGTCTTGAATAGGCCACCATGAGCCAAAATGCTGTCAATAGCCACTTGTTCGTTTTCGGTCAAAATGTCCATTCCGAGCTTCAATGCTCCGAAAGCAGTGAATAAGTGCGTTCGCATGAAATTAGCCAGATTAAAGTTGCTTTCTGGCGAGCGAACGAACAACGGCCGGCCTTTGTCGATTCCCGTAATATTCTCGCCCGAGAGATAACCGTAGCTAAGCAAACCTCCGCCATCCGGGTCGGCTTCCAATGCCTTATTCAACAGCACGCTGAACAATTTGCCGGAATCTACGCCGTATCCCATGGCCTCGGAGAATTCACGGAACAATCCCATCCAGGCGTTGAGATCGCTGGAGCAGTTGTTGGCATGCACCATGCCGACCGGACTGCCGTTCGGCGTCGTGACCATATCGATCTCCGGATAAACCTTGGATAATTCTTTCTCCAATATAATCATCGCAAAAACGGAAGTGCCCACGGAAATGTTACCCGTACGCTTCCTGACGCTATTCGTCGCAACCATGCCTGTGCCGGCATCGCCCTCTGGAGGACATAGCAGAATACCAGGCTGCAGATCCCCGGCCAGGTCCAGAATGCCGGCTCCCGTCTCCGTTAGTTCACCAACTTGCTCGCCGGAGAGATATACTTTAGGAAGAAGATCCTCAAGCTTCCACGGATAGCCTTTGGCTGCGATAAGTTCATCGAATTGCTTAACCATCGATGGATGGTAATTACGGCTTGCTTCATCAATAGGGAAGATGCCGGAAGCATCTCCGATGCCGATCGCTTTATTGCCGGTCAGCAGCCAGTGAATATATCCAGCCAGCGTCGTTACGAAATCAATGCGAGGCACATGTTCCTCTTGATTTAATATCGCTTGGTACAAATGAGCGATACTCCAGCGCTCGGGGATATTAAATTGGAACAATTCCGTTAATTCCCTAGCTGCCGCGCCGGTTGTTGCGTTGCGCCAAGTCCGAAACGGCACCAGCAGCTCACCCGTGCTGTCGAATGCCATATAACCGTGCATCATAGCGGAAAACCCGATCGAACCCACGGTTCGGAGGGTGACCCCGTAATTCCGTTCCACTTCCTGCTTCATTTCACGATAAGCGGTTTGGAGGCCTTTAATAATATCCTCCTGGTTGTACGTCCAATATCCGTCTTTCAACAGATTTTCCCACTCATAGCTTCCCGATGCGATGGTCTCGAAACGACGATCGATCAACACCGCTTTGATCCGCGTAGATCCGAATTCGATACCTAGCGAAGTTTCACCCTTGGTTATCGCTTCTTTCAAGTCTACATGATTCATAATCACGTATCTCCCCTCTCTGTTCGTGGCTTAAACCCAAACGATTGCGAATCGTATAATAGCCTGATTCCGATCGAACCGTTCACTCGATGAGACAAACGGACGATTTCGATCGAAAGAAGGCGCTTTCTCTTACTGACAGCCTTAGTATATTTTCTGTACGTACATTTGTCAATATAGTCTAATAGTTATACTAACATAAATTGCAGTACCATCCATATTCGTCTCCTCATAAGTGTCACCCTAAGGATAAGTATGGAATTTGTACCGCCGAAATCATAAATATGTATCACTTCATTTGCATTTCATGCAATTTATGTTAGAATGTGTACGTACAACTTTTCGAACAACGATGAAAGAAGTGGATGGCATGAAGCCAAAGTACCAGATCATCATAGATGAGATTAAAAGTTATATCCTCTCGGGAACGTACAAAGCAGGCGAGAAAATCCCTTCGGAATTCGCTTTGCAGGAGGACTACAACGTTAGCCGGCAGACGGTTAGAAAGGCTATTTTGGGGTTATCGAACGAGGGTTTCCTAAGAAGCGAGAAAGGATCCGGCACGTACGTCAGCACCCAATACCGGTCCAGAACGGGTGGGAAAGCCATGAATAAAACGATTGGCGTCATCACGACCTATATCTCGGATTACATCTTTCCCTCCATTATCCGCGGCATTGAAAGCCGATTAAATGAAGATAACTATTCCTTGCTGTTAGCCAGTACAAATAACGATATCTCCCAGGAAAAAAAGGCGTTAGAAATGATGCTGTCCTACGGCGTGGATGGACTGATTATAGAACCTACCAGAAGCAATGTATACAACCCCAATATCGCTTACTACCTGTCTTTTAAGGAGCAGGAGGTTCCGTTCACGATGATCAATGCCTATTATGAAGAGTTGGAGGTTCCTTTCTTCTGTCTGGATGACGTGCAGTCCAGCTATCTAGCAACTCGGGAGCTGATTGCCAAAAGACATACCCAGATCGGCATCATCGCGAAAATGGATGATTTGCAAGGGAAGTTTAGAATGAAGGGATTTATCAAGGCTCTTGGGGAAGCCAAATTACGGTTCCAGCAAGAGCATGTGCTTTCTTTCGATACGGCGACGAAGTCGGACCTGTCCGCTAACTTGGAAGTGTATCTGAACGACAATCGGGATGACTTGACTGCGCTTGTGTGTTACAACGACGAGGTAGGCTTGGAAGTCGTACATGTCTGCAGAAAACTGGGTATCTCCATTCCAGACGAGCTATCCATCATTGGCCAGGACAATTCATATATCGCCAAAAACGCGAATATCAAACTAACGACGCTAACCCACCCCCAAGAACAAATGGGACGCGACGCAGCGGACTGGGTTATTAAGAATTTACAAGGCAAAAAAGACTTGCCCACCAACACCTACTACCAGCCCGTATTAATTGAGGGCGAAACCGTAAAAGCGATCGAAGTGGAATAGTCATGGACTGTGTTATTACTTATGGTACGGTTCACCTCGATTGATCTTCAACAAAACTGCCAGTTAGCGGAGTGAAGGGCTGCTACGCGACAGCCCTTCTGATGTTTAACTATCATTTCTCGTTAGCCAACCATGCCCCTCATCGGGCACCACGGAATAATGAAAATTCGCATATTGATCGGCTACTTTCAGGGTAGCGTAAGAAAATCATAGAAGGTTAGCTAGCTTTAAATTCCAGTTGAATACTCGGCTCAGGGCTTGCTTCAACTATCAGCCATTTTTTCTAAGTTCCCAAGTAACTTGCCGTCAATAAAGTCTGATTCATCTATATCCAGTTCATTTATCAATAAATTATTCCATTTGCCCAACAATCATCATGTTCATTTATTGCTGTAGTTGATGCATTTTCGATGTGCGGTATCAATATTTTTTTATCTATATCCCTTATGGTCGTAATTATCGGTCTTACTCCTGGCCACGTTATGTCTTGAAACCATTCCATTAAATAAGGTAATGCCGATTTATTGGCTGGATAACCAATATTTTCCAACACAATCGCGGCATTATCCCAGCATTTTTTACTACACAAATCATTTGATTGTTTAGCAAGAGGAATTACATCGTAACCCTTTAATTTTGATAATTCTTTTATTGCATTTCGTTGAACGTCTTCAAGGTTGTTCCAACTCCATCATCATTGTCATAACAGCTCCATGAGTTCCTAATACAACCTTCTGTCCTTTACATTCTTCTAGAATTTTTTTAAAAATTGTTATGGCACGATTTTGACAAATCGTAATAGATTCCCCTCAAGGCGACAAAAAGTCTGGGTCAGAAAACATCTTCTTTACTAATGGATACAATTCCTTATCAGGCATTATCTTATCGTCACTTAAAAAAGTGATTTCTTTAAGTTCCTCAAAAACCAATATTTTTTTGTCTAAAGACTGGGCTAATTCCTCTAGTGTTAATATTGCCCTTCTATATGGACTTGAGATGAACGTATCTATTCCTTCACCTTTCAATAGTTCAGCTACGATCCTGGCATCTGACCTACCCTTGTCAGTCAGCCCACGTGTTCTCTCGTTCCCTTCCATTTTAGGTGATTCACCGTGCCTGACCATGTAAATAAAGGTTTTCATACATTACCCCCGTAGAATACTCTTACTCTCAAATGACCACTCTCAACCATTCCGACGTGTTATTTCCAACCGGCACGTCTCAGTATTTCTTTCACAAATTCACTCTTAGCATTTGTGTATGCCGAACGCTCATTGCGAAATTGTTGTGCAAGTTTTAACTTCAAGTCACCGTAAATTTTCGAGTCTTCTGGATGAGCTCTTAAATAATCTCGAAATAGGATATGGCGTTTATATTCGGCGTTTCTTCCGTGCACACATACAAGTGATGCCAAGGTGTTTTTTCGGGGGGATGTACCTAAATCACCTTCATGGGCGCTAAACCAGGTACTGATGTACTTCCGACGTATTCTATCGTAACTACAAGGTCGGTTAATACCGGACGAACAAAGTCTCGTAACTCTTCATACAATTGAGCCCACTCGGGATCATATTGTATAACTGTTATATTTGAGCCCATATAACCATCTCCATCCCATGACATTTATTATATTCATTCGCATAGTTTTTTCATTTTCCTGCCGTGTTTCCACGCTATACTACCCGTTCGGAATAAGCCACCGAGCGAAGCCCGGCAGCCTATGCAATACAATATTATGGAGCTATCGTGCCCGTTAGTGGAGTCCTACAACTTTTTCTTCAACAAGAGCTCATCATCCTGATGATAGTTGCATTGTTCATAGGTTTTAAGCGCAGCATTGTTTCTTCTTCCTGTTAGTACTTTAACACTTTTCACTCCGCGTTTTTTTAGGTTTTCTTCCAAATAAAAAATTAATGAAGTAGCAATGCCCTTTCTTCGAGCAGCTTCCGCAACATACAATTCGGTAATCTCTCCTTGAAGTCCGTTATAACAGAATGATCGAAAGCTCTGAGCGCAACCAAAACCAACGACTTTGCCACCTATTTCTACTACAGCAATCAATTCAGCACTGTCATTTAGGCTCTCAATTATGTCCATTGGCAGCCACCACTTTATATTAAATGCTTTATGCATCACATCTAGGTGTGCACCTAGCGTTATCCGTCAGTTGAATACAAACAATGATCTAATTAAACATGACGTACAGTTTCTGAGCTGTTTCTACACCAATTATAACGGCATGAGCGTATTCCACCTAACTCCGATTAGCGTAGCGACTTGAATGCGGCGCGGAGTTCTGCAGTGAAAAGTTCTGGCTGCTCCCACGCCGCGAAGTGTCCGCCCTTGTCGAGCTTGTTGTAATACATGAGTTTGGGATACGCCCGCTCTGCCCAACTCTTCGGTGCTTGATAGAGCTCGTCGGGAAAGACGCTCACGGCAACCGGGATGGAGACGCCCTTGACGGTGAAAAAGGGGTACTTGTTCTCCCAGTAGAGACGAGCCGAAGAAATCGCCGTGTTAGTCAGCCAGTAGAGCGTGATGTTGTCGAGGACATCGTCTCGCGTAAGGCCTCCGGGGTGTCCGGCAAAGGCCTTCGAGATCAGCTCCAGACTACGCGCGTCATGGTCAATCATAAAGGCTGCCAAACCGACGGGCGAATCCGCCAGTCCGGTCAGCGTCTGCGGGCGCGTCCCCATCAATTGGGCGTAGCCGCTGTGCTTGTAAAAGAAGTCCATTTGCTTGTACGCGCGCTTTTCGTCATCTGAGAGACCGGAGGGCGGCGGGCTGTCGCACTTGAGCGCCTTATCAATATAGGCCGGAACCGTGCCAGGCATGTTGGAGTGAATGCCAACCAGTCCCGGAGGCGCCTGTACAGCCATCAAATCCGTGACAAGTGCACCCCAGTCGCCTCCCTGCGCCACATACTTTGTGTATCCAAGGCGCTTCATCAGCTCTGCCCAGGCACGTGCTATGTGGTCGGGATCCCAGCCGATCGTGGTTGGCTTGCCCGAAAATCCGTAGCCAGGCATCGATGGAATCACCAGATCGAAAGCGTCCGATGCCTTCCCGCCATATGCCGTGGGATTGGTAAGCGGCTCGATAATTTTCAGCAACTCGATGATCGAGCCGGGCCATCCGTGCGTGACGATGAGCGGCATAGCACCTTTATGCTTCGAACGAACGTGAATGAAGTGAATGTCCAGACCATCGATCTCGGTGATGAACTGCGGCAGGGCGTTCAGCTTCGCCTCGATCTTGCGCCAGTCGTAATCTGTCGCCCAATAGCGCGCGAGTTCCTGAATCGTCGCGAGCTGCACGCCTTGCGATTGATCCGAGACCGTTTCCTTATCAGGCCATTTTGTCGTGTTTATGCGCCTGCGCAATTCAGTAAGTTCCGCTTCCGGAACATTCACATGAAACGGACGAATGGCGTTCTTGTCTGTAGGTAGCTTTTTTATCTCCTTTTGATTAGTGTTGGAATTTTGGGGATTTGCTTGCGGATTCCCGCCTTTAGCATTGGCATTAGTACCGCAGACCGTCAATCCTAGGGACAGGACCAAAATCATTGCCAAACGAAACCAGTATCTGTTGCTCATAAGTAGTAACGCTCCATTCGGAAAGTTTTTATGGATACCCTTCCGTTAGATTCCATCCGAAGTGCAATTCTTATTCCATTTTTCGGAGTAAATGCTGAAACACCCAGCAGTCTAATACTTTATTTACCGAGTTTATCAAGAGATAATTTCAAAAAAAATAGAGGAGCTCCATCGATGTAAGCTCCTCTGCTATCGTTCTTTGTTAGCGTACTCCCCTACTTTTCTTCAGATATCCTAAGCTACCGTCACGATGATGGGTTGATTTCGTCAAGGTTGTTCCCTTGCTGCCTTCGGGTGATCTTGCGGACTTTCTCTTTGTACTTCTTCACTTTTGCGTCCGGCAAGACGAGGTGTCGATACCTAGTACAAGATGAGTGGTGGTAATTCGTTCAATACGTTGATTTTGTCCATCGTTTTGTTTAAACTTCATAGTAAGAGCACCTCCTTGATGGTATTGGGTTTCTAACCCGTGCACAAACCCATCATACCGAGGCGCTCTTTTTTGACAAAGTCCAAATCTTAGTCCATACAGAGGGAGGAATGTTTAGAGCTTAATAACCCCTTCGTGTACGTATTAAACATTCTCCTTCTTGGAAATATATAGTTCATGAATCATTTTTTCATTTAGGTGCGATTTTTGAAATGAGGTAGCCAAATGTATAATCAAATTATTCAATGGTCTGTTTTTGTTCTTTCTTTAATTAGTTTACTCATAATCTTAAAGAAATCACTTATCGGAGATTGTTTATACGTATATCTAATTACCGTATTTTTTAGCAGTTTTATTCCCGTAATTCTAATTGAACAGCATTATTACGAACATCCCGTCCGATTTCTCAGTCAATACTTCTCATCAGCGGTTTTGTTCGATTATCTTGCATTCCCAACGTTAAATGTTCTCTTCAACCTAACAACGAAACGTTCGAAACTTGTCGGGGTATTGGCACAGGCTGTTTTATATAGTGCTCTAATGACAACAGTGGAATTCATTTTAGAAAGGTATACCGAATTAATTAAATACTACAGTTGGACCTGGATGCACTCTTTTGTAACCTTAATTGCATTTTTTTTGTTCGTGAGACTGTTAATGTCCCTTATCCGAACAGCGGATGAAAGAGAAAGGAGCAGAGGAGTGGGTTGAATCAGCCAAACCCCTTTGGCGTGGAAGCTCATGTTACTGGAGAGTTTCAGCTTCCGCAAGATATTATACCGATAATAGACCGCGATTTTCGCGGTCTATTATCGGTAAAGATTTATGACTCTCGACAGACTTATATATTAGGTGGTGTTGTCGGAGGACAAGAACATGATTTAGCCGCGGTTTAAACGGCAGGATTTAGTACTAGATTTCCGTTATCCTATAGGCACAACGACTTCCGCCTGACAAGAGATACTCTACACGTTCGACAGAAACATGATCACCCAGTACCGATTGAAAGAGTTCAAGCTCGTTGCAACAAATACCGTTGCATACGCTGGCAGCCTCGATGATCGGACAATGCTTCTGTATAAATAAGTAACTTCCGTCTTCCTGCTCCTGTACTTCTGCGAAATACCCCTCGTTCATGCGCATCATGAACAGCTTTTGTAGCCTGGCCTTCAGATTCGTCGCATCCAATAATTGCTCTTGATATTGTTTCTACTGTGTAAGATTTTTGACCTCTAGTACTCTCTCAATCCCTTCTTCTCCGAATGACGCTCGGATCGATTGGAGCAAATCGACCGATAACTGCAAATATCCGTTAGGAAACCAACGATTCGCTACGGTCGTCAGCCTCCATATTTTAGCAGGTCTGCCCATTGGGCGGGCTTCTTCTTCATATTCAACGACCTGTTGATTCTGTAGTTCATATAAATGCTGACGCACTACCATCCCCGTCAATGACAACTTGGACGCTAATGTAATGGCATCCATAGGTCCGTGCTGTTTCAGCAACGTAACAATCGCTCTTCTGGTGGATGTTACGGATGCTTGGTCTTTCTTATTCATCATTTCACTGCCTCCAATGGCCGGCTGGGTCCGAGCAATAACCGGAAAACCTACGATCACCGTCGGATCAGTAGGCCTTGACGAAGAACTCATGAGTTCATTGATGCAAGGGAAAGAGACCCAGAACACCAGCATTGAGGGCTTGATCGAAAGGCTCGATCGTAACGAATTTGATCTGGTGGCAGTCGGATGCTCTTTGTTGTCAGACCCTGCATGGGCCATGAAAATCCGGAGTGGACGGTTTGAAGAACTGAAATCTTTCGCCATCGATGCGTTGAGGACCTTATATTGATGGTTGTTTTTCCAGTCGAATTTTTTGTACTAATGACTCCCTGCTATCAGACAAACATATATCCTTAAAATTAAAAAGCCACGCAGCAATTACTGACTGGAAAATGTACCCCTTTCTATTTCTGTGGAACGGCTGTAAAGGTAATGGCGAGTTTGCAGAACAAGCGTTCTCCAGTCTCGAAGTGTAGCGTGTTTTGACATCTCGCTTGATGTAACTTGCCGCTGAACTTATTCCCTCGAAGCTAAATTTTACAGGTTTACCTCCGACTTGCATTTCAACCTTATGCGGTTTGCCGTACAGAAGCTATGCCATTTCCGCCTCGGTGTAATCGGCCAGCTTTTTGTCGTTATCAAACAAACCTGACTGGGTACAAATGTTCCAATCCCAGCTGTCAACACCATTCTCTGGAAGCAAAATGGCGCCTTCCCTAAGTGATTTGGACTTGTCCAGAGATTTTTCCAAATCCACTCCGAGCTTGCGGCCGACGCCATTGCATTCCGGGCACATGCCTTGCTGGTCGTTAAAGGAAAAGGCGTTGGCATTACCGGCGTAAGGTTGACCTACACGTGAGTATAACAGCCGCAGTATAGGTGCAGTATCGGTAAACGTGCCTGTGGTCGAATGAGCGCCGCCACCCAAGTGTTTCTGGTCGACGTTAGCCAACAAGTTGATTTCAAAAGATTTATTAATCTCTGTTGTTTTAGAAGAGGATCATTTTTACCCCATTTTCCGTATTCAAGTTACGTTATCAAGTTGACTTCTCAGCATAGTTGTTTATATTTACATTCCAATCCGTGATTCTTGGCATATACTAATTTGACCAATAATCTTCATGTTAGAAATGAGGGATCACCATAATTAAACTGGACGATACCATTAAGCGAAAAATAAAAGGGAAGAAACACATTGGCTCTGGTGGAACGCGAATTGTGTACGATTTAGGAAACGGTTATGTTATAAAGATTGCCAAATCAAAAAACGGGATTAGTTGTAACCATATTGAAGTAAATATTTATAATTCCTTATTGAAACCAATTAAAAAATATTTAGCTAAGATTAAAGAGTACCATAAAGAATATCACTGGATTGCCATGAAAAAATATGATCGTAAATTTCCAGTTTCTTCAAATTACAAGCTAAAACTTAAGAAATTGGTAAAAACGTTTCGGGCAAATGGAATTATTCCTTCAAAGGGGATACGTCACTATTATAAACCACATGCACCGAACATTCGGTTAAAGCGGGGTGGCCAGATCGTGATCATTGATTATGGAGGTTTTAAATATGACCGTAAATAAAAAAATATCATCGGGTCTGGATCGAAACGAATTGCGAAGTAATCGATTATAGGAATGGATATTGATGGGTCAAATGGATAACATATCAAAACAATCCTTCATCTCAAAAAATATCTTCGGAAATTAGATAAACTAAGGGATTTTTTTGGCAAAATGACATTATTCCATATGAAATTAAAAGTAAGAATACAAATAAACCCAATTATAACACCGATCAAATTCCTTCATCGCTTAAACAATCTTCTTTTCATTACCAAGTAAGAATTCCAGTGTTAATCCCATTAACGTCATCCCTACTTCTCAAATAATTTGGCACACATGATACGATTCCTGGGATTGCCCGACGTACCGCTGAACAAATATTAGCCGAAATTGGGCAGCCTACCTTTGCTCATGGATCGGTCTTGTGCCATGCCACAACGAAAGTGCTGGTAAACGAAAACCCTCGAAAACTCGCAAAGAAAACAAATATCTCCGATCGACACTTTTTTAAACTTCACAATCCGTATGCAGATCTGACAATTATCTCGGAGCCCTATACAGGCGAATCGCAGCACGTAAAGATGGTCGTAAAGCGGCTGTTGTTGTTGCACACACCAAAAAACGAAAGCAAGGTGTCATCGTCAAACAATTCATTCGTAAGTTTGAGAACCTTGGTTTTACAGTAACAATCGCTGCTCCCGACGCCTCATAATAACTCGCTCATATTAAAACACGAGACGCAGCCTTATGAAAAAAACGTCATAGCTGCGCCTAGTTTCGTATTGCCATTTTCTTGTCCCCGACCTTGATGTCAGAGACGTTCGAACGTGTTTCCTTCATCCACACTTGAGTAAATCGAAGCAACCGATACTTTACCCCATCCACTTCAATGATCCACATCTCGTTTACGCCTTCACCGGCTTTCTCTATATCTGTGACTCTCCCACTC
Source organism: Paenibacillus sp. V4I3 (assembly GCF_030817215.1). Lineage (GTDB taxonomy): Bacteria > Bacillota > Bacilli > Paenibacillales > NBRC-103111 > Paenibacillus_E. Next base: position 4,807,729 of record NZ_JAUSZA010000001.1, on the reverse strand, counting down.
GCATCGCCTTTTCCAGAATCAATAGCAGTAATCTCAGCGCCTTCCCTTTATACTCAATATCAGCATTATCCCGCATTTCGTACCAGACAGCATCTGGCATTTTCTTATCTAGATTTAGGAATTTGTCGGGCGAAACGACTAGAAACCTTCCATCGTTGTCGATAGCGTTGATTTTTCTACTAACCCTAGCATTACAGCCTCACTGTAATTCATATATATACCCCCTTCTCCTATTTTTATAGGACGTATAATAACAAGTATGTTGCCTCTACCAGGGTATAAAACAACCGGATTTGGTACAAAGGTTACATGCCTATTTATTTATATCTAGGGTGCATACCCAATCAAGCATTTATGGACATACGTATCTATGTATCAGTGTAAATGAACTCATGGCATGAGTTAGAAAGGGGAAACAAGATCCCATGCAGCCTGAGGAAGAGACGAAACAGAGAATATTGGAGACTTATGGGCTTCCTATAGTGTTTGTTCCCAATGGTGGACAGTTCAATGATGCGGTTCGGTTCTATGCGGAAGGCAAAGAATTTTGTTATACCTTTAGTCAGGAACAAGTAGGGATGACCTTCTTTGAGTTTGATCCTAAACTATCGTTTTTTCATAAACCGAGTCTGGCTCTGCGTTTTTTGAATGCCCGTTCTGACGTGACCCCTGAAGGAACATCACCGGAAACAGGACGCGGTAGCGATCCTAATGAACATTATTCGAATCTCCCCATCTATCGGGAAGTCGTCTACCGGCAGATGTGGCCTGGCATTGATGTGGTATTTCAAGGACACGAAGGGAATATGAAATATGATGTGATGCTGCAGCCGGGTGCCCGGATGGAGGATATTCGGTTCATCTGTGAGGGGGCAGACGAGATCCGGATCGATGATTCCGGTAATTTATTGATCGTTACCCCCTTCGGGACGTTCATGGACCTCAAACCAGTGGATTATCAGAAAAAGGATCACATCCAAAACCCAGTCGAATACCGGTTTGTAATTAGAGCCGAAGCGGATGGAAGCCAAAGCGTTGGATTTGAGATGACCGAAGGTTATCATACAGGTTATTCTTTGGTCGGTAACGCATACGTGACTGAAGACACTAATTCCGCCAATTTCCCCACCGCGCCCGGCGCCTTTGCCATACGAATTACCTGCCCCGTAATGCAAGGACCAACGGGACTTCTAGGGGAATCCGGACCTGTCAGTTTACCAGATCCTCAAATAACCCTAGGACTGGAAGGCTACCCCGAGCCTCCTGAAACGCAAGGATTACAATGTGAGCCTGGACCTTTCGGGCCGCCGGGTTCTCGAAAAAACAATAAACGAAAACGAATAAGTAAAACGAATAGAATAACATGCAACCAATCACTGAGAGCAGATCTTGTATCATTAGACAAAAATATCAAAAAAATGATACAAGGTAAAAACATTATCGGTTTGGGTTCAAGACGAGTTGTATATGATCTGGGTAATGGTTACGTTCTAAAGGTAGCCAAGTCTAAATATGGGATAAAAAGTAACAAGAAAGAAGTAACAATATGCATGACATCCCCAACCGATATAAAAAAACATCTTGGCCACATCCTAAAGCACGATGATAGATATAATTGGATAATAATGAAAAATTATAAAACAAATTTCCGGAGAAATAAGGAAAACATGAAAAAATTTTTTAATATGAAAGGGAAATTTAGGAGAAATCGAATAATTCCTTATGAGATTTCAGGTCGTGATGGACCCAATTATCAAAACTTGCGTCTTAATTCTGACGGGGAGATCGTTGTGATTGACTATGGAAATTTTAAATATCAATATTAATTGTGCGTTTTGTTCAACTAGCGGGAGTGATTGTTGAAATATTCAGTAATACCAGTCGATGTCACCACACCCATCCGCAGTGCTTACAAAATTTTTCCTTGGCCACCACTCACCGAAGCCTAATTATGGTATATTTTGTAACTTATTATCAATGTTGAATAGAATAACACGACACCTTTTGACGAGAGGGGATCATTGTTACATGAAAAAGAAGATTAAAAAAATGAAAGTTATCGGGGTAGGTAAGTGGCGAATAGTATATGATTTGGGTAATCGCCGTGTAATAAAAGTGGCTAAATCTAAAAATGGGAGATTAAGCAACAAGAAAGAAATAATTGTATATAAATCAGCTCCATCTAGGATCAAAAAACACCTGGGAAAAATCACAACTTATGGCTATGGATATCGCATTTTAGTAATGAAAAAGTACAGTCGGATGTTTCCCAGATCAAAAAAATATAAACGAAAACTATTCTCTTTGAGAAGGACATTCATGAGGAATGGAATCATTCCTCATGATCTTAATTCTAATAACCTACGTTTAAAAAGTAATGGACGAATCGTTTTTATTGATTATGGGAATTTTGAAAACCGCCGCAAAAAGTGAAATGCACTCGTATTTTTAAATTCTGGGAGGAGATATCGTGAGCCAAAGAAAGCGGGGAATATCGATCATTACGTGTACGAATAGGCCAAGTTTTATTGGTAATGTCTTGGCAAATTATAAAAGACAGCGTTACCCGATAAAAGAATTAATTATCGTATTAAATAAAAACGGCATGAAATTATCCAAGTACCGCAAAAAAACAAAAGACCATAAAAATGTTTCCGTTTACAAGAGGCGGGAAAAAGTCTCTTTGGGTGAGTGTCTGAATTACGCAATAAAACAGACGAAGCACCCCTATATTGCAAAATTCGATGATGATGACTACTACTCCAAATATTATTTGACAGAGCAGATAAAGGCGATGCGTCGTTCGAAAGCACATGTTGTGGGAAAAAGAGCTTATCTGGCTTTTATCAAAAGGAAAAATCTGCTCATCCTCCACTCACCCAAAAAACAACATAAATACGTGAAATGGGTGACCGGTGGAACCATTTTTTTTAAAAGGCGTGTTTTTAATAAAGTCCGATTTCCAAAAGTTTCACTAAATGAAGATGTGATCTTTGCAAAGAGATGCAGGATTAATCACTTTAAAGTATACTCCTCAAGTCCTTACAATTATGTAATGATCCGCAGAAAAAACAAAAAAGGCCACACATGGAAAGCCAGTGACGACCATCTTCTATCAAGAAGCCAGATAGTTGCAAAAACCAGGGATTTCCGAAAAATGATCACCCGAGCAAAATAAGATATTTCAAATCAATCTAACACATATGCACCAAATTCCCCACTTTCCATGACGACGTCGAACGTATCTCCTAATTCTTTAAAGAAACCAATACCCCTTTATTTCGGCGCTCCACCCTTTTTAAAAATGAATGAGCTGCATCTTCTTTACTATTTCCACTACACAATTCTGCCCGTTCGTATTATGAGGTCACCAGATCTTTCTGGTCGACCTCTTTTTTGTAAGGTCGTAAGATAGCGGTAGCCGGGGATCGCAGTGATTTCCTAGGCGTAAACGCCATAGTAAGACGAATAAATGAGGGTTTTCGCATCCATCCAATGGATGGGCTATTGCTCAGGCTCTATCGTGGAATAAAAACATCCTCGATGACAACAGGTCCCTTCCCTTTTTGCTCCAAAATAAAAGCGTAGCTTGTTCCGTCAGACTTCTGCTCCCCACCGAGCTTTCCCCCTCTGGGATGAGCAATCGAGGCGCATATTCCTGAGCCTGTTCACCGTTAGCTGAACAAACTCTTTAATCCACGCCTTTATATGATTTACTTCTCGTTACAATCGATATTTCTGTACTTGCTTTTTCAATAGCATCATCTGCCCAATATGGTATGCGTTATGGATACACAAATTTGATATCACACCCCACCACTGAGCATTGAAGTAGGACGGTATTCTTTTTTCCAGTTTAGAATCGTCACAGTTCGTAATAACTTCTCGCCATTGTACAAACCCATTACTTAACCTCCGAATGGTCTCATTCCAACTTGCTTCATTCTGCTTCAAGTGTTCCAATTCAAAAGTTTCATCGTTCGTTATATTACTTTTTTCAAATAAATCATCGTTAATAAACCGATTTAGCCACTTTTCATTCCAGAAAATGAGATGGTTCGCAATCTCACAGATGGAGTGAGGATAGTCATCTGCTTTCCAGACTGCATCATTTACAGATACATCATTTAAAATCGTTTTAGATGGTTTAAACCAACTTTCATCATCATGACAAGCGGCTAATTGATCAAGTAATACTTCCTTCACATTAATCAGCATTACCACCTCCAAAGTTATAACATTAGGGATCCAAGAATTGGAGAGAAATGAAGTAGCAAGAACGTTTTTTGAAAAGCTGACTGAGTCTAATAAGAAAACTCTTTTATTGAATGGATTGAAGTAGCCCAGAAACAAGTGACAAGATTAAGACGAATGAAGTTTTTTTGGAATTATAATTGACGAATCTGTAACATTTTTGAAAGAGTTCTATCTGAATAATTAAAAATTGAACTATTGTATTCCTTTTTGATTTTTATGGAGTTAATCTGCCTGTTAGAACTAAAGGCTGCACGCGGCAGCCTTTAGTTTGTTCAACAATAGTTTTCCGGTAGTTGAATCCATATATCGCATAATAATTTTGTGTAATCGTTTATAAATGTCATTTTATCTTTGCAAATATGTATGTATCCCTTAATTCAATTCCATCAACTGAGAGGTCTTCGTTCTTAATAATACCTTCGAGGTTAAACTTCAACCGTTCAGGTATCGCCTTGCTTTTCGTATTTTTAGTATCACAGCGTATTTCCAATCTCCGAGCATTCAAATGATAAAATGCAAAATCACAGATACCCTGAACTGCTTCATTCATATACCCTTTTCCGCTATAACGTGTATCAATCCAATAGCCTATTTCAAATTTGCGTACATCCCAGTCAATGTTATGTAAGCTGGAAGAAGCTATAAACTGCCCAGAATCCTTCAGAAATACAAGTAGTCTTAGGTTCTCTCGGCGTAAAAACCTAATGTATGCCTCTCTTATCCCAACTTCTGAATCATATTCGGAATGCTGAGCCTGCGCCCACTTCATCCAAGGCTTTAACTCTTCAATTGAAGCATTGACAGCCTCACTTACAACCTTACCATCCCCTGGTTTTGGCATTCTAATCATTAGTCGTTCTGTATAAAACTCGTCTGGAAAATCAATCATAATCGGATTCATATCATAGCCTCTTTTTTACTTCTATCATACAAAATAATCCAATTTATTAAAACCAAAAGGTTGAGTTACATACTGCCCTTACTCCTTCATTAAATTGTCCAATGTAAAAAGGGCCATTTCCGTTATGTACTGCATATACTCGCTGTCCAATATGATCACCTCAATAGAAATAGACAAATTCGCATTCGGTTAGGTTCCATTTTTTCCGCAGGGATGATGAAAAATATTCTCTCTGTTCTAGCTACCCCATCCCTCTCCTCTGAGACGGAAAAAAGACCTTTTCTCCTAAGTAATAACACATCAGAATAAATATCGATGTTTTTCTCTTCAATATTTTAAAGCCTCTGAATTCGGCTTGACCAGCTGGCCGGATATTTTCTGAGCGACCGCATCGGCGATCGCTCGGTAGCCTGCTTCATTTGGATGGATTGTATCCTGCATGAACGGATGCTCCGGCCGAACCTGACGTCCAAACACGAGGCTGGGGACATCGAGAATATCGACACGCGGATCATAGTCCCGGAAGCTATGGTACACGTCCCAAAGCTGATCGGAGTAAAGCTGCGCGTTCTCAATATCTAGATGAATATAGCTCCAGCGATTCACTGACAGGAATGGATTCGGTATGCGTAGCAGCACCCCACCGTGAGTTTCCTTCAAGAGCCTGTCCACGACGAGCTTCAGATCGGCTTTAATCTGCGTAGGGCTGCTTTCCCGAATGTCGTTGATCCCATATGACACGACATACAAGTCTGCCTGGTCTTGAATCACATTGTCGAGTGTATTGTCGTGGGTAGCGATTTGGTTAACAAAATGATGCAGCGTATTGCCGCTGGAGCCGCGGTTGCGGATTCGTGCCCCTTCCAGAACGCCTCCGGGAGCCCCATAGATCTCGGCCAGCTGTTCATATAGTCCCTGAGCCGCTTCTGTCGTACTATCGCCGACGAAGTTGATGAGCTTACCTGATTTGGAGCTCTGATAGAACGTTTGAATCGATTCGTCCGTCTTCCCGGAGGACGAAACAGGTAGCGGAAGCGAGAAGATCAAGGAGAACGCCAAACCGAGCTTCCACGAGTTCATTCTGCTATGCATCATCCTGATCATTCCTTTCTAGGCAAAAGTTGAAATGTCATTATACTACTTATGCAAATCTGTTTCCTCACTCACTAAGGTTCCCTGCGTAAGTCACTTCATACACTTCCGGTGTCCTCGTGTCGGGCCTTCACAAGGCTTCACCACCAGTAGACCGAACAGCTCTCACAGCAAAAACTATTGTGCGCTCGCAAAAAAAAAGACAGCTCCAAAGGTATGCAAGGGTAATTGTTTAAAAACCGTAATAAAACGTTATTTATTATTCATCTGGCATTAATCAGCGAGGGTTATAATGGGGACCCAGACCACTAATGAGAAGGAGTGAGTTTATGATAAACGCTGTAAATACAACGGTTGAGGACTATCTACTTGGTACTGAGAGTGAAGAGGTCATCTGGATCAAGGATAGAGCTTTCGTAGTTAGGCCAGCTACAAACGAAGATATTGAGCGAATTGGAAAAGGGTATTTTATTTTGGATTATCCAACAACATTCGAGGAAGATATGAAAGTGGCCAAGGATAAGTAATTTACCTTTCAAAAAAAGATACATACAAGTTCAAAGGAAGTCCAATATAGCCATTAAAAATAAGCGATTGAATACAATGTTAGACATTTTATTGGCAAAATAAGAATGGATAGAGTTTTCAGAATACATCTGAATCCCTATCCATTCTTTTGTTCATTTACAATTACATTTTGACTTGTCAAAAAACACTATTAATTGCTATCGTTCTGTGTTAGTTGAATAGATATCCCCGAACGGATTGATAAGGGCCAGAACCTGATGATCCTCCAGCACCCCGTTGATCTTGACGTTGCTTCACTCACGAAATCGAAGGATTTGTAGATTTTCATACCTAATACTGAACTACACTATTTTCAATGTCAAAATTGCATTTAAAAGATCAAAGATCGTTATTTCCGCCACCCCATGCAACACTTCAACAAAGTCGGATTAAACTCATCGAGAAAAACCTTTGTTAAATAAAATTAAATTTCATGTATATTATTGAATGTTGAAATATTATTTTGTATGCTAAAAGCAGCCGAAATTTTTTATAACATTTGCCAAGAGAAAAGAAGAAAGGAGGACAACCGTTTATTCGGCTTTCATGTAAGCGAATACATAACGAGAAGGAAGTGAATCCCATTGAAGAAATCTGTTCAAAGTCGCACAGCATTAATCCCTTTTACCATGGTCTTATTATTGTTCTTGAGCACAATCATATTCGGTGTACCCGTTGCTAGCGCGGACACGGAGGCTGCTTTGAGCACAGATGTGCAGGCGTTAGCCGGCATTCAGGCTGCCGCCGGTGTGGAAGGCTTTGAGCAAACGGCTAATCTCTTCTCGTCCTCGGCGAGGGCGACTGCAAGCATCGGACTTATCGGACGACCTGAAACGATTTATTACGGCTATCATGTTATTAAATTGTCCTACGATTTTACCGGTACGACCGGAACGTCGGCGGCTTACGTCAACTTCAAGGATCCGGACGGTACAACGGGCAGAACGCTGCAGGGACTTCCGAAGAGACTCGGCCTCTGGGTGTACGGCGATGGCAACAACCATTGGCTGCGCGCTCAAGTCAAAGATTCGGCGGGAACTGTCTCAGCGCTTGACTTCACCTCCAGCAACGGGCTGAACTGGACCGGATGGAAGTACATCACTGTATCCGTTCCGAGCTCGCTGAGAGCTCCGATCAAGCTTAATCAAATCTATGTCGCGGAGACAAAAGACAACAACAAAAACAAAGGTGCGCTCTATTTTGACCAGTTGACGGCGTTTTACACGGATTCGACTGTTTACGGGCTCGATTTAGTGGATCTGCCTCTGCTTCAGGTTGGGGAATCGAAGAAGGCGCAAGTATTCGCGACTTACCAGAACGCAGCGGAGCCGGTCCCCGTTACAAGCGGGCTATCTTTCCGCAGTAGCAACGAGCAGGTCGTAACCGTCGACGCAAACGGCACAGTCCGGGCGCTGCAGTCAGGCACAGCGACAATCTATGCCTCCTATGGGACGGCTCCTGAAGCATCTTACGTGCTGACCGTCTCAACGAGCGCAGCCGTGCCTTCTAGAATAGAGCAATCTTCCTTGGAGAAGCTGGAATCGGGCTCTACGAATAAAATTCGCCTGTACGCAGTGTACACGGATATGACCGAACCCGTTACCGTACTGAGCGGAGCAACATTTGAAAGCAGTGCTCCTGATATTGCAACCGTCGATGCCGATGGCTTAGTGAAAGCCGTAAAACCTGGAACGACAACGATCACAATGTCCTATAAAGGCGTCTCAACAGCTTATACGCTGAATGTAAACGCCCCTGTACCGATATTGCAGAGCATCAAGCTGACTGAGCTCCATACGATGACGGTTGGCGATACCTTGCAGGCGAAAGTGCTTGGCACCTACACATGGCTTACGGAGCAAGTCGAGCTGACTAGCGGCGTTACGTATACGAGCAGCAACCCGGCAGTCGCTGCGGTGGGTGTAAGCGGTGTTGTTACGGCGCTGAAATTCGGCACCTCCCGGATTACTGCGACGTATGGCGGGAAAACGAGTGATTTCTACTTGACGGTGAACAAAGTGGCCACCATTCCGAAGTCCGAGCTCAGAGCAGCGTGGATCGCTACAGTCGACAATATAGACTGGCCGAACAAAAGCGTAACGGACCAGGAGCAACAAAAGCGCGATTTCACAAAGCTTCTGGAGCAGCTGCAAACTACAGGGATCAACGCTGTCATCGTGCAGGTAAAGCCGACTGCGGATTCCTTTTACCCTTCCCAATTCGGTCCTTGGTCGGAATGGCTGACGGGCGTGCAGGGCAAGGATCCCGGCTATAACCCGCTTGCGTTCATGATGGAGGAAGTGCATAAGCGAAATATGGAGTTCCACGCTTGGTTCAACCCGTACCGGATCAGCCTGCAGGATCGTCTCGACAAACTGGTGCCGGATCACCCTGCACGCCAGCATCCGGACTGGGTCGTTTCGTATGGCGGGAAGTTGTATTTCAACCCGGGAATTCCGGAAGCGAAGCAATTCATCATGGACGGCATTATGGAAGTCGTGAAAAATTATGATATCGACGCGGTTCATTTTGACGATTATTTCTATCCGTACCCGGTCAGCGGTGTCGACTTCCCCGACCAGGATGCTTTTCAGAAATACGGCACGGGCTTTGCAAGCAAAGCGGACTGGAGACGTAACAACGTCAATTCGTTCGTACAGGAGATAGGCACCAGAATCAAGCAGGAGAAAAGCTACGTCAAATTCGGTATCAGTCCGTTCGGCATCTGGAAAAATAAAGGGGAAGATCCGGCAGGCTCCGATACGAACGGTCTCAGCAGCTACGACGCCATCTATGCGGACTCGAAAAAATGGGTTGACCAGCAGTGGATCGATTACATCGCACCGCAAATCTATTGGTACATGGGCTATTCGCCGGCCGCCTACGACAAGCTGATCGAATGGTGGAACGGCGCGGTTGCCGGCAAAAACGTTCACCTCTATAGCGGCCAGGCCACCTATCGCATCGGCTCAAATGATCCAGGTTGGCTGAACCCGAACGAAATGCGGGACCAAGTAAGCTATAATCGCAATTTCGGTAACGTCAAAGGAAGCATCTTCTTCAGTGCCAAATGGCTGCCGGCGAATCCGCTGGGCTTTACGGACCGGTTAAAAACCGATCTCTACCGCTACCCTACCCTTGTCCCTGCGATGCCTTGGCTCGACGATCAAGCCCCGAACGCCCCTGTTCTCGCTTCCGCCTTCCGCAAACCATCCGGTGTGGAGCTGACTTGGGCGAATGGTCTATCAGACGCAGCCTACTATGTCGTTTACCGTTTCGAGGGCAATACGGCAGGAAGCTTGCAGGATGCGTCGAAGATCGTCGCTACCGTCCGCAAGCAGGAGGGCGCGAAGGGATCGTTCATCGACCGGACTGCCGTTGACGGCTCGCGGTATACTTATCTCATTACCGCTGTGGACCGCCTCCACAACGAAAGTGCGGCCAGCAACGCGATTGCGATAACGAACGTACTTGATGTGACAGCACCTGTGACGACGGCAACCGTTGAAGGAACGATGCATAACGGCTGGTACGTTTCGGAGGCGACCGTGAAGCTTACGGCGACAGACGACCTGACCGGCGTCAGTTCCACGCAATACAGCACCGACAACGGCGTAAGCTGGCAGCCGTACGGCGGGCTTGTTACCGTTGAGGCCGACGGAGTGACCCCCCTTCTTTACCGGTCCGAGGATGCCGCCGGCAACGTGGAAATAGCGAAAAGCATGGAAATTCGCATCGACCGTTCAGCCCCAGTGATTCAAATGGGCGGCGGGACCACTTTCTCCGTAGACCAAACCGTTCAAATAAAATGTACCGCTTCCGATACGGTTTCGGGCCTCGTCTATAATCCGTGCACCGCGAACCTTGTGCATGCTCCGGCCTATGAGCTGGGTCTTGGCTCGCATGTCGTGACCATCGACGTTCAGGATGCCGCCGGCAACGCAGCATCTGCATCGTTTACATACACGGTGCAGACGACAATTAGTTCCGTTGCGAACGTAACCCGTACATTTGTGACAGGACCGGGTGCAGTCGGGGTTACGAACTCGCTTGTGAAAAAGCTTGAGCACGGTAATTACGATGCTTTTATCAATGAAGTGCAGGCACAAACCGGCAAAAGGCTGACGATGCAACAGGCTGACGTCTTGATCCGTTTGGCGGCGTCTCTGCAATAAATCGTAATCTAGTTAAAAACTCCCTTGTTCCGTCCGGAACAAGGGAGTTTAATATTCGAGGTTGTATCTTTACAAATGAATCTTCGAAAGAAAAAATATTTAACTAGATCATAACCTTTCTTTAATTACCTGTCATACACAACCTCACCCAAATCGTGATATTAAATAATATTTTTTGAAAAAAATGTACTTCATCTATAATTTAACACAAAATTTCCGTTTATTTGGTAATTATATTTAACTATCCTGCCCGATACTTCAATGAACATCAAAAAGGAGCTGCCCTCGCGGACAGCTCCCGAAGTCTACTCGTTTCTATGAAATGGATAGCCCTCGGCCGATCAAATTGGCAGAAACGGGCCTTTTGCCGATTTCACGCGCCCAAACTGACAGTTGCCCGATATGGTGTATTTCATGGGCGATTACATGACGCATGACTTCCCCCCATGCATAAGATGCGCTGCTACCATCTGGCCTTATGTCAGTAAAGATCTTTTTTTCCAATTTCTCCTCCCAGTTCCGTACAAATGGTCTTACCTCCTCTTGGAATTCAGCATCTAGCTTGCGGACCATCTCCAGTCTATTGTAAACTTCAAAGTTTTCTTGGAAATCTTGCTTCCCTTGCAAAGATCGAATCCAGCTCCACTCTACGTCAATGATATGGAAAAGTGTACGCAAAATTCCCCCTGCCCCTCCGATTCTATCCCGAAGTAAGTCCTCTGGTGAAATATCTTCACACCACCGATACCAATCTTCCCTGACTTGCCAATTGTAATGGAACATGGTTTGCAATACATTCACTCCATTCTTATAAAGGAATTTATCTAAATTCCAATTAAGTATATGATAAGCATATACTCGATGACTATAGAGAAAATGGTTTTAAGTAACACTGAGCAAGAATAAATAAAAGCCTAGCCTTCGGGGAGAAGTCTAGGCTTTACATTTATGTTTTGGATTTTTCTTAGGGAAAATTGAAATAACGTTTATCGTTAGTTTAACTAAGGATGCTGTTGGATCTCCTAGCAGCCAATCAACAATAAAGCCCTGAGGTTCATTTGGCCGAGATATCAATAGTCTTTATTGAATTGTCTCATCTTCTTGCTCATCGTATTTGTTAATATGAGCTGTGATGGCTTCTACCGCTTCATTCACATCAGTTGTGGCAGCAACCTCTTTTACTTCATCCTCAGTTTTGTCCAGAAAGTTTGCTTGATCGGCTTTGATTGCATCTAAGCTGTTACTCATAAAATCCCTCCATTATTAAGGTATGGTTGATTCTTCAAATCCAATATAGTTTTTGCTTTTGGACCTGAAATTATACCAAGATATGGACGTCAAAATCAGTGATTCATACTCTAATAAAAGCATTTCTACGAGATTCATTTACATAGTTCTAGCAATCGACGAGCTTTAATAAAAAATATTAAAGGATGCCAATGAATCATTCTTTTTGTTTTCGATTTTTCAACTGCCATCATTGGAAATTCTTCATCGTAGTCTAAACGTAATGGTGTTATGAACTCAAGTGAGTTTCCATCTGGATCATCAAAATAAATCACCGCATGTGCTTGTGGGTTATTTGGTAGTACAAGAGGTTGTTTTTCAGGGGGATTACAACAAACAAATATTACTACGCTAACCGACATCTTTTGGATGTTGAATGTAGGCAATTTATCAACTAACCTGTCATTTAGTTGAATTGTAACAAAGAGACCCACAGCAATGGGCTGAGGTCTGAGTTTATATATTTAAATGCGGGGCGAGTTTTATTATAGACTTGATTCTACAGAGGGGGCACGCCTTGTTATCTCCTATTTTGTGAATTAAGGCTTCACCGTACCTTCCGTCGGAACCGCTTGAAGCGTGAGCGGAACCGATTGGTTCCCGGCCGCATCCACTGCGGTTACCGTGATGTCATTCATACCCGAATGCAGCGGGATCGGCGCCGAGGTAAAGCTCAGATTGCCATTCACCTGCTCCTGGACTCCATTCACCCTTAACTCTGCCTTCTCGCTTAACGTACCGCTCAAGGTCCACGGTGATTTATCGATGTTATAGTGATTGCCTGTCTTCTTGCCAAACGGCTGAAGCGTAATCACCGGCGCAATCGAATCCTCGACTCTCTTCACATCTCCCGCCGTTAAGGATTGACCGGACGCCGATTGCGAGCCACTGCCCACGACTTTTACATAGACCCGTTTCTCAAAGTAGCCTGTGCTGTTAGCGCTCTTGAGCAAATTCAGCGGCCAGGAACCTCCCCAGCTGTACCCGTTGCGGCGCTCGGCCTCGATCTCCAGAATGTTATGCTTGATAATCCCGTCACGGCCGGAGAAGATCGGCAGGTTCGTTCCGACTTCATAGAAGCGATACCATGATGTGCTCGCCGGATCCGGTACGAAATATACATTGTTCTTATCTCCGGAGACGTACTTGATACCGGCTAATTTATTCGCATCGAACCAAGCCAATGCGCTTTCCGCCGCTTTTTTCACTTCCGGCGTCTGATTGGGAAGCGCTATCAAATACTTGACAATATCCACCGATTCCGAGCCCGAGATGGACGGATGCTCATATGCTCTGGCCCCCCTCGGCTCATAGGTCACCGGATCATGCTGTGCACACCATGCGGTCAGCACGCCGTTAACGGCAATCTGGGACTTGAGGATATAATCCAAGCCCCGGTCCAAGCTGTCCTGCAGCTTGACGGCAATGTCTTCCGTTTCGATATCGGTATTAAACGGATAATTCTTGTTCTTGGCCATAGTCAGAACGTTCATCACACGCATCATGGCATTGTCGTTGTATGTCACATAATCGGAATAATTCCCACGCACAGGATAGACCTGCGGCCAACCTCCGCTCGGATACTGCATCGTCAGAAGGAACTGGAACCCTTTATCTACAGCCGCCTTGTAACGAGGGTCACCGGTCTGCTTGTACATCAACGCGAGGAACAGAATTTCATTCGTTGTGGCATTATTGTCGATCGTTCCGATATCCTTTCCGTCTTTGGTTCGCCAGTCCGACTTTATCTCTTGGCCGTCCCAAGCCCGACCGTATTTGTCGCTGATACTGTATTTATACCAGCCTCCTTCCGCTGTCTGCCAGGTTAACAGGTTGTCCGCCTGCTGAATGTCTTTCGCTGCGTCTCCCGTATAATAGGCTGCCTTCTGAAAAGGAACGCTCTTCGGATTCTCCGTGATCGGCGGGGTGATCGTAGCATCCGGATTCATCGCCTGCTCCGTCTCGAGCAGGACCGTTGTCCGGCCGTCTGCATTTGTTTCCTCCGTCACCTTCTTAATGGTGAACGTCTTTGTCAGCTTAGGATTGAGGCTGTACCAATCGCCCAAGGCCGCATCGAGCTCCAGGTCGTCGGGATTGAAGGTGCTCAGTTTGCCGTTGAAGGTAACCTTCACCATGGTAGGTGTAACAGCCTCCGCCTTGACAATCTTAGGAGCTTCCGCACCGGTGGAATCGGCTCCTAAGGCCGCGGGACTGATAGAAAGCATCAGCATTCCTAATGAGCACACCGCCGGGAGCAGCATTCGCTTCTTCACTTTATTCATTAACATAGATGTATACCTCCTTGTAAGTGATGGGATGAGTTTTTCAAAAGCAAGCTTGTAATCCTTGGCGGAATGATGTAAGCGATTTCGCGAGGATCTGTTTATTTATTGTAATGGATAATCTGAGCGAATTCTTGCTTCAAAATTGTCATTTTACCCCTTTTCTTTAATCTATTTGTCCAAAATAAGAGATAACCCGTATTTCTCTTGTCAATTTGTGAACAAGGATTGCGAAGTCCCGTGATCTCAATAACTGCGGTTTCACCTATAAACAGCTTTGTTCCTGCCTCTCCTAATTCCCTTATTATTCTAATTCCTTTGATGCCTTATAAACATAAACAACGTAGTCTAGTCCCTCTCTTACAAGCAGCAATTCAGATTGCATTTCACCCTGTATCGTATATACTTTCGTTCCTACTGGTAATTTCGTAGACATATAATCGTCAAAGGCGTGCTTTGCGGTATACTTCTTCTTTATTTCACCTAATTCATGGTTGATTTTCAAGCTCATTTGTGTGTACTTTTCCTGATTCTCCGCGCGTATATAAAACCGCGATCCGTAAACACATATAATGTCAGCATCCTTGTTTTGATTCAATATCCCTTCCGAAGTTTTTGTTCTTTCCATTTGGCTTATCTTTTTTGCCCCTTCAACTTTAGGATCTTTATAACATCCAACTAAATTAATCAGCAAAAAACAACTTAAAATTATCTTTGTGATTCGTGGCATTACCCCATCCTCCGTTATTCGCTCTGATTAACATGAATCTTATCCTCTAAACCTTTAATCAATATGTAACGCATGTACATCAATAAAATGTTATTTACCTTAAAGGGCGTAGGAGTGTGTGCAAAATCATCTCTATGTTGGTTAGATATCGCTTTAGCGGAGAAGGCTAACCTCGATAAATAAATACAACTAATTATTTAGTCTTTCCACGCTTTTTTGCAACTAAGATAGCAGTAATGTTAGTTAATAATATAAAGCCAAAACAGATAGCATAAATAATGATTTGTATAACTTGACCCAATCCATCTGGTTCAGTTACCCACCACCAAACAGTACCTATAAGCAAACAAACAATATTAATAACTTTTGCGATTGAAATTATAGTGGAAAATTTTTGGTTATTATTTAGCTTGATACTGTAAAACAATGAAAATAACAATGAAAGCACTACAGGCAAGGCAAGCTTAAACATTAGTTTAATAACTCCCTTTTAGGTATCTTTTAAACAGATTATAAGGTGTTTGGGTTTATTTAAGTAGTGCTATCTTCTTCTAGTACCTGATTTAATAGCGCACTAAACTGCTGCACTATAGCTCAAGAGGCTGCCGATGATTGGCAACCTGTGTCGTTATGTTACCCTCGTTTACCGTTAATACAAACATCGGCAAGAGGTAAACTTAATCATCAGACTTTAAATAAATAATCAAGCAAATAAACGCTAAAATAATACACGGTAAATAAAAATAATGGGCAGAATCTTTAGATAACCCCCACCAGATATGGTCACCACTAGTTATTTGCGCGGTTAGACCGACAAAATATATTGCCAAGAGTATACAGGACACCATTATAAAAACACTGAATTTCCGCATTATCTCCCACCCTTTTCCAGATATTGTCCCCCTGATATAGACTCCCTAAGTATTAATTTTGTTGCAAGTGATCTGCCCGTTACAATGAAAAAGGAGCTGCATCCCTGCTAGCTCCTCCATTATCGTTCTTCATACAAATAGTATAACAGAAGAGTGTTGGCTGTGAGATTCAACAGCGGTTGGAACCCCACATCCATCACTCCCCACGCTCAGCCTTTTATAGAGCCAATCAATACGCCTTTTTCAAAGTATTTTTGTATAAAAGGATATAGGATTAAAATCGGCAGCGTAGATACGATGATAACACCATACTTGATTTGATCCGCATATCTTTGCGCATAGCCTCCCGCATCGCCGCCAACGCCTGCTCCACTCGCAAAAACCTGATTCGATAAAAGAATATCCCTTAAAATGATTTGCAGCGGCTGCAGCTCATTTTTTCTTATATAAATTAAAGCCGTGAAGAAATCATTCCAGTGTGCGACCAAGTAATAAAGGCCGATAACGGATATAAGCGCTTTGGACAAAGGCATAGCCACCTGTATAAAATACTTGAAATGAGAACAACCGTCCATAGCAGCTGCCTCGTGCAATTCCGATGGCAACGTTTCAAAAAACGTTCGCGCAATAATGAGATTGAACACATTAACGGAAAATGGCAAAATGAAAACCCACATCGTGTTTGTCAAATGCAGCCCTTTCATTAATAAGTAAGTTGGAATTAAGCCTCCGTTAAAAAATAGCGTAATGACGAAGATCAACATTAAAGCACGTCTAGCCATAAATTCTTTCCTTGATAGCACATAGGCTGCCGGTAAGGTGAACAGCAAATTTACAAAAGTTCCGAGAAATGTGTAGACAAGTGTATTACGATAACCGACCCAAATTCTAGCGTCTTTAAAAATTTCCTGGTATCCAAAAAAACTGATGCCTTTCGGTATAAATAAAACTTGACCGGTTGAAACAAGGGTAGAGTCACTAACAGATGCAATAATGATAAAATATAAAGGATATGCAATGAGTAGAAAGATCAAAACACATAGCACAAATAGAATAAGACGGAATATGATTTCATTGCCATTCTTGCTTAATAGACTCAAGTCCACTCCTCCCTTCGACATCCAATTACCATAGACTCATATTTGAAAATCTCTTCGAGATGGCGTTCACGGCAATCAAGAAAATAAAATTAATGACCGTATTGAACAAACCAATTGCCGACGAGTAACTGAATTGATTAGATACAATACCGATTTTATATACATAAGTGGCAATAACCTCGGAAACAGGAAGATTTAACGCATTTTGCATTAAAAAGATTTTTTCAAAGCCGGTACCGAGCACATTCCCCATGCTGAGAATAAACAAAATAATCATCGTAGGAACAATAGCTGGTATATCCACATAACGTATCGTTTGCCATCTGCTTGCCCCATCAATTTTGGCGGAATCATACAATTGCGGATCGACAGTGGAAAGCGCAGCTAAATAAATAATGCTGTTCCATCCGCAATGCTGCCAAATATCGGAAAGTACATAGACGGGCATGAATGTATTTGTAGAAGCCAGCAAATTAACATCGCCCATACCAATGGACTTCATCAGGTATCCAACAATGCCGGTTTCCGGCGATAACAAAACATTTAGCATCCCAACCAATACGATGGTCGAAATAAAGTGAGGTAAATACACAGTCGTTTGTAAGGTTTGCTTTGCTCTTTTTCTTCTGATCTGATTCAGTATCAATGCCAGAATAATAGGAGCGGGGAACCCGAATACAATCGACGCCAAACTTATGGTAAACGTATTTTTCATTAAATCGACAAACAAATAGCTGTTCATAAATTGTTTAAAGTAGTAGAGTCCGTGCCATGCTCCTCCTGTGAGCCCTTTGGTAAAATCATAGTCCCGGAAAGCAAGTTGAATGCCGTACATCGGTACATAATTAAAAAGTAATATAACAGCGATTGCAGGAAAAATCATAATCCACAATTGGTGGTCGCGTTTGAACGTGCTTACGACAGTCGGTTTTCTAGTTAATCGGATACTGACCGTATGTTTATCGATTTCGCTTATTTGAGAGCTCATCCAGGCATTCTCCCTTTTGGATAGATGCTATACCGTCCACAAAGATGGTATAGCATCTATCATCATGCTATATTATTTGTTCTTACTCATGAAGCTAACGTAGTATTTTTGCATAATATCGATATTTTGCTGCAATCCGGCTTTTTGGCATTCTTTCACATAAGCATCCCATTGGGATTCAATGCCGCCTTTGGTAACCCATTGCGCAAATTTGGGATTCGCCAAATTCATGAGATTCGTGTTGTTCAAGCTTAATGTGTTATTGTCCGCAGTCGAATATTTGATAAACAAGCCAGGGAATACATCCGACTTTGTACTCACATTCAGAGCGCTCTTTAGCGATTCGGATTGTGTAAGAACCTCGCTCATATCTTTGCCAAGACTCAATTTTAAAGAATCTGAAATATATATAGGTCCGTTATCTGCCATCGTAGATGTCCATTTCCATGTGCCAGGATCCATTTTGGAATCTGTCGGAGGCAATACGCTGTAACTGTCATCTCCATTATCTTTAATATTCGAACCTAGTGAACCAAACAAGACCTGCATGCTGACTTTAGGGTCATACAACTGATTGATGAATTTCATAGCCGCATCTTTATTTTTCGTTTTCGCCGACATGACAACCATGTTGCTTCCAAAGTTTAGGGAGTTGTAGTCATAGCTCCAAGCTATTTTAGAGTTAGAGTCTGCTGACATCTTTAATGGAGACATGGATGTATATTGCGGAGCCAATTGGTCTCCGAATCTGTCTGAAGCGACCCAACCCCATGTGAATCCGACTTTCGCCGTATCTCCCGTACCGCGGGCAATTGACTGGTATTTCGTGTAATCGTGCGTAAATACTTCTGGGTTAATCAATTTGGCTGCGTAGCATTTATTCAAGAATACGACTAAATTTTTAAAACGTTCATCGATCAGGAAGTTTTTCACTTTCCCGTTTTCTACATAATAACCTTGGGGGCTTCCATCGGATAAAGTAATGCCTTCACTTCCCAAGAGAACAGCAGGATTGAAATATCCGCCGATACCTCCCGGCCAGTCCATGGGGATCTCATCATTCGGATCGCCGTTTGCATTAGCATCTTTTTCTTTAAATGCTACCAGCACATTATATAATTCATCCCATGTTGTTGGCATTTTTAATCCCAGATTGTCCAACCATTTTTTATTGATAAATTGTCTTGTAGCAGAAGCGGGCCAAAAGCGCTGGTATTTGGGCAACCCATAAATTTTTCCATCAGGCTGCGTGGCGATGTCTTTGGTTTCGGGCTTAGCTTTGAACATCATTTGAACATTCGGAGCATCTTTATTGACCAAATCGGTCAAATCTTGGAACAGGCCTTGAAATTGCGCGAAATCGGCGTCTGTAATGACATTAGCACCAACAAATAAATCCGGAACATCACCGCTGGCAAGCATAGTACCCTTCTTCTGTCCCCAGTCTGCCGTAATTTCTTGCCACTTGATTTCAACGCCAGCTTCTTCTTCCACCTTTTTCAGCCATTCCATTTCTGCAAGCGGTTTTGTAAGCGGGTGTTTGACCATTATGCCCGTTAATTGTACTTTCGTACCGCTTTTACCTGCATTTCCCGAACCCGTGTCGCTAGTTCCTTCGGTTTTGGAGCTGGATTCGCTGCAGCCTGCCATTACTACGGCAGAAACCATAAACAATGATAGTACAACTGCTAATTTTTTACGCATTGCCGTCATCACCCCTCAAAAGTATTGGTTATGCACAATCCTTGCCGATTCCACCTTAACTGTAATCTTCGTTCGAGGAGGCGTAAACGATCAGTTTTTGATGAATCCCCATTTTTTGAAACCGCTTAACAACGGTATTCCGAAAGCGCTTGCAGATGCGTCCTATAGACGGATTTCAAAAATTGCATATCTTCAAAAAATGCATCTTTACGAAAAAAAACGGCTACCACGCTCTCTACAACGGGTAGCTTACTTTCATTTTTTTGAATCCCGGTATTGGCCCGGCGTAATGCCGACCACTTTTTTGAAGGAGCGAATAAAACTCGACGTATTCGAATAGCCGACTTGCTGCGCGATCAATTCCAGCGTTTCATCTGAGCTTCGAAGTAATACAAGGGATTTTTGGATACGAAGCTGATCGATATATTCCTTGAAATTTTGTCCCATCGTTTTCTTGAAGTGATAGCTGAAGTTTGAGATCGACATGCTAAAATGATCGGCAATCAGCTGCAGCGAAAATTCAGGATACATGCCATTTCCTTCAATGAACGCAAGGATGTCATTCTGTGACGCTGTCCTGGAAGTTGGCTGTGAGCTGCGAATGAGATCGCAAAGCTTACAGCAGCTTTCACGCATAATATCGATCATCTGCTCGATCGTGTAACGATGAAGGTAAGAGACGCTGGTCAATTGCAGCAAGCTTTGGTCGCCCTGCCGGAAACGCTGCAATCCGTTGAATATGACGATGACCGTGTTCATATAAACAGCTCTGACCATATGCGGCGGCGTACCGTCGTGCCCGATATATGCGATGATGCGCTCCATAACCGATTCAACTGCGGAGACGTCGTTTTTTAAAATGAATAGCTCAAGTGATTGCAGTTGTTCTGCAAAATAGGAAACTGCGCTGGTTTGCTGGACTTCGATTTCGTCGAAAACAAGAACCGAGTATTGATTCCGGACCCGAAGATGCTCGGCAGCGCGAATGGACTGCAAATAAGAGAGGTGAGCCCCTTCCGAGGATTGTCCCGGTGTTCCAATTCCGATCAGTGTACGTATGCCGGTCCGTTCGAGCAGCTCCTGCTGAAGACCGCAAAGATACGCCTTCAATTGAAAGTTCTGATTGTGGGAACCAACAAAGACGATCTCTTGATTATAAATGCTATTGAAGAAGTAACCTTGAAGTCCTTCAGGCAAGCTGTTCTCCTCTATCCGGCAATATTCAGCAAACGCTTCGATGCCGCCTTCTTTTGTTTCGCAAGAAAGGACAGCAACCGCAATATGAGAATAGTTGAAGCAAACTCCGTACGGATCGGCCTCTTTTTGAAACGCATCCCATGTCGGGTAACGGTCGCATATCAGCTCGAACAACAGATTATCACGCATAACTGGTAGCGTACTTTTTACCCTCTCGTCTAGCCTGCAGTTGGCGGAAGAAAGTTGATCGAGCGCATACCGTATCGTATCGATTTCGTTCATTGTTCTCGGCTCTCTTAGCGTAAACAGGTTTTTAGCGAAATGGACCAAGCCTTTGATCGGATGATAATTTTTACGGATGGACACATAGATGACAATCACTTCGAGCAATAAAATCAAAATAAAAAGAACGACGGTGTTACGCTGGATCAATCGGATATCTTGCAACGTTTCAGACACAGCCATCAGAGTGACATATTTCCAGCCGTTTTTATCCGATACTTCGTGCGAAACGATAAAAGATTTGCCGTTGATCTGATAAATACCTGATCCGGACCGACGCTCACCCAAGCCGGACACCAAATCTTTGAATTCACTTGAATTACTGTATGAGGTTTCGTTTGAAGCGACCAAACGATTTCCCTTTGAGTCAAAAATAAAGAAATCACCAGTAAAAGCTTCGGAAACCGACTTCATCAGCCGGATAATCGTTTCCTCTTTCACCATGATGAGCACTGTACCGGGCGAGTTGAGTCCGCCTAACGGTAACGGCGATAAAAAAGTCAACATTCGCATCCGGTTATTGCCGGATACGATGACGTTTTCCGCCGGCCGAACCGTTGGTGAAGTCAAGTTGTTCAATTCCTCGAACATGGCTTTATGCGGCCAATTTTCGTAATAATATCCGACTCCTGGACTCTCGAAATCGTGAATACTGTAGGCACTTCCTGTCTTGGCAAACAGAAAACCGATGCTTTTAACATACAAGAAGGTGTTGTCGATGAATGCATCCGTCGCATTGTATTTCCGCATTTCGTTTGCAATGACGACTCTTTGATAATCGTCGTCCCCAGCCAAGTACAACTTGATCTCCTGGTTGTTCACTAGCTCCGACGGGAGGTTGTACACATAACGGGTGAAAATATCCATCGAGTTCATGAACTGTGCGGTGACATGAGCGTTCCAGTCCATTTCCTTTTGCTTCACAACTTCCGTTGAATTCGGGTAATAGTAGAATAGAATAACGATGACGGGAAACAGCAGCACTAATATATAGGAAATCAACAATTTGGCCAACAGGTTGAACCTGTTTTTTTTCATAAGTGTCCCCCTTCTGGAATAGGCCTCAAAATGCAGCATTCAAAGTAAGCGGTTACATGATGGGATAAACCAATGTTGAGGAAAACACCGACTTCCCATGGGCTTAGATATCCTTTGCTTTGAATTATAATAAAAAAAGGGAATATGTAAAGATAGAGAATTGAGCTATTCTTTCCGTTAGTTCAATGATTTGTGGTACGGTTCTCCGTATCACTCTAACGGTGAAATTTAACAGAACCTTATCAACTATATCGATCACCGGCAACCGGCTTTTCAATTCACCATTCCGTTACGAAGCGCTGCTACAACAACTTGCGTTCGATCTTCGCATTCAAACTTTTGCAGGATCCGGTGGACATGCGACTTTACGGTTCCCTCGGTAATGAACAGTTTTTGGGCTATCTGGTCATTTTACGCAGTCCATAGGCCATTTCTTGCAGAATTTCCTGCTCCCGACCCGTCAAAGGCTTAAATAAATGCGATTCTTTCCCCTTTTCAGGAACAATGAGGCCGGAGGCGATCACTTTTTAAAGCGCATTTGCAGCCAGGCTTGTTTTATATACGTCTTGTGCGCCGTCTAAATCGTCTCGAAACGTATATCGAATGGAGGCTGAGGTTTCCATCCGGGAAAGCAATGCTTTCAAGGGGATGATCTCGGATTTCGATCGATCGTCGGCAAGGTCATACACGGAAGAGCGAATATCGTGAAGTCCTTGCCGGGCTTCGGCCAACATCCCATCGAGAGTCCCCTCCGCTTGAACCGGATCTTTATGGACCATATAGCGCAAGGCCTGAATCTGGATGAAGTTATAGTTTTAGAATTTGTTATTGTCCTCATAACCCCATCGATCCAAAAGCCATTAATTTTCTAAAATATCCTCTTCAGTTAATCGGCCCAATTTCATTTTAGCAAGGAGAACGAGTTCTTTAGAACCTGTGTACTCAAAGTCCTTATATATCTCCTGATTCTTTTTATGGAATAAGTGGATTTGCTCAGAAGTTCGAAATATGGCAATGTCCCTTGTTTCCATTCCAAAAACGATTGATACAATGGCTCCAAGGGTTGTTCAGTTACCAATTTGTGATATTCATCAAGAAGTTCGCGTTCTTGCTGTCTTTTTTGTTTAGAATTAAACTTGCTCTCAACCTTGTTAATCTCCTTATTCAGTATTTACCTATCGTTTCCGTTAGTTGAATATCATCTGTCTGCTCACTTCTTTGTAGCGATAATTAATCCGGTTGACCAATTTAACTTAGTTATAACTAAATCTTCTCTGTTGTCTAAGTAACTGATCAAGTCTTCCACTTTTTTTACATGCTCTTCAGGCCAGGATGGGATCGGTAATAAATCATCAATGATATAAATCCCCCCCGACTTTAGTAAATCTAAAGTTTCATCTAGAAAATAAAACTTCCCAGGCCAAGTATCGGCAAAAATAAAATCAAACTTTTGATCTCCTAATTCTTTTATAAAATCTGCTCCATCCATTGTGAAAAATTGTACTCTTTTATCTGAGCTTAAATGTTTCTTGGCTATACTTTGGACAGCTTCATCAAGTTCAACAGTCAATACAGATGATACGCGATCCATACCATCTAATATCCAACTTGTCGAGATGCCCGCTCCAGTACCTAGTTCTAGTAACGCCGCATTTTTACACGAACCGGCTAGAGTCCTTAATAAAGAAGCCGTTTCTAAATCGCACGACATTTTAAACCCCATTGCTTCAGCATCAATTGCAATAATTTCACTTAATTCAGGCTTCCTAACGTTTTGTAGTAACATTTAATAACACCGCCTCGTGTGTATCATTTTTTATGACTAGTATAATTGTACTTCTTTATCAAACCAATGGTTTCCTCCTTACTTATTGTGCATTGCATTACTGCCCCCTCTTGTTGTCTATTAAGCTCTCGTTTCTCGTTAGCGTTGCTAACCGACGCCCCACCACCTTGGCCTTTGAGGGTCTGCCTTAAAGCAATGCAAGTGTATTGCCTGATTCCTCATCCCTAAAAAATCTTCTTAGTTCCCGAAGTCGTCTCTATCAGGAACTCTAGATTCTTCATGTACTTGATCTATATAAAAGCCAGCTTTTGAAAGTTCATTCAGTATTGTGCTAACCTTTCGGATGACTAATAGCTTCTCTTCATAAAAGCAAATCCCATATGCTCCTAAATGCGGATGCCATTTTTCATTTTCGTTCAACACAAACACCCCACAGGATTTTATTCCACCCATCTATAATTTCTTCAGGTTTTTTCCATTATCCTGCACGTTAGTTTAATCGCACGAGCTACCTTCCGGTGTCCACATGTCCTTAAATAAACACCTAAGAATATTCGTTCGTTCACATAGTCTCCTCCTCCATCCTTAAAATAATAAGCGTTCACCCAAAAGAGTGAACGCATAACCACTCCATTGACGAATGTTCGGATATCCGTCCAAATGCGATACGATGTGCGTTGCGGCGCTAATATCCTCGATTACCTGTACCAGAGAGCTCACGAAACGGAAAAATTCGTACGCCAAACAATTCATTGCATGAATAAACCGGATCAACCTCTATATTTACAAGGGAATCCGGTTTTAGTAATCACAGCTAGATGAAGTTAAACTAACGTTTCCGTTAGTTTAACAATCAATAAATATCTTAGTTACTTGAATTTGAAAATAAAGTTTTAAACTGGAGCTGCTGATCCCACGCGTGGTTTTAGAATTACAAATCGGCACCTTCGTAAAATAAGTTTTAGACTAACCCCAATAAAAGAAACAGCGGCAGCCTTGGACGAGAAAAGTCCTAGACTACCGCTGTTTTATTGATTTATCGTTTCCCGTTTGCCGTCCATGCAGTTCTATTCTAGTGAATTAGTCAAAGAAATCACAGCCATCTTTGGACTAGATCTCAGCACCAACCTCTCTCTGGCCAATCATCCCCATAAATCGTTGGAAACATTGTTATCCCCTCCTTTTGATTATAGTGGCAATACGACATTCCCTATCCTTATAACAAGAAAAACTGAATAGAGCAAAGGTTCAATTCAGTCTATGTGGAATATTTTAACACAAAAGGGATGATCATGAAAACCCATCAATCAACACGCAAATCACTGTATATACCTCAAACCTTCCGCCTGAAGCAATTATGGCAGATAAAACGTTTGGAAGTTCTCTGATTCTCTTCTACTATTAATAAGTCGGAGGATAGTCAGATACGACTTGCTGAAAAATACCGTCTTGAAAGCCACCCACTATACGTGTCATATATAAATCTACCCAGTCTCTATTTACGTCTTGAAAGACGGTATTCGTACTGTATTCCCATTGAACCACGGTGCCATAGGAATTTGATTTAATTGGAGTAAAATCATACCAAGAATATTTATTTGGAGGTGCTGTAGGTGTGACTGTATTTTGATCGTTAGTTTGCATTGACCAACTCGCGCCAAGTGCATTTTGAAAGGCGTCTTTTATTTTTTGAGTTAATATTAGATTTACTGTATACGTATAGTTTTTGATAATAACATATATCGTTAAAATGAAAAAAGCCGCAACTGAGCGGCTTTTCTTATTGCTTTACTTGATAGTAGACAGAAGGCTTATATTTGCAAGACCAGTTTTCCGACCGTGTTCTTCTCTTCCAAAAGTGCAAGTGCTTCTGCGGCATTTTCCAGAGGATACACGCCTTGAATCTCCGCATGTATTTCTTTTCTTGCCAGCATACCTAACGCTTCTCGCGCCGCTTTCCCAGTCTCCACAGGATTACTGTCGCTGTATCCGCCTAATGTAAAACCTGCGAACTGTTTGTTGGAAAACCATATTTGATTATAAGAATGTATAACATCCTCTTCTCCGCTTGCGTTTCCAACTACAACCAGTTTCCCTAACGGACGAAGCACCTCTAAGCTTTTTTTGCGCATATTCCCTCCGACAGGATCAAAGACGGCATGAACGCCTTTTTGTTCGGTTGCTCGTAGGGTTTGCTCCACAAAATCGGATCGGACAAATAATTCGTCGTATCCGAGGGATTCGGCCAGCTTTACTTTCTCGGCGCTTCCGACGGTTCCCAATACCTTGCCTGCTCCCAGACGTTTCGCCATTTGCCCCAGAAAACTGCCCAGCCCGCCAACCGCTGCATGAACGAGTATGCTGTCACCCGTTCTCATTCTATAAACATCTTTTATAGCCAGATAAGCGGTTGTCAGATTTACAATAGAGGCTGCCGCTGTCGCTAAGTCGAGGTCGGCTCCTAATTGATCTAACGGAACCGTCAGTTCTGGCCGTACATTCGCCATTGATGCAAAGCCGTTAAGATCATGCAGTGTCATCGAGGCAACGGGTTGACCAACGTAGAAGCCCTCTACCCCTTCCCCGATGGCACGTACATATCCCGACACTTCCAAACCGGGAGTAAGCGGCATCGGAAAAGCGGAAATGAATTCGCCACGGCTAAGCAACACTTCGAAATAACCTACTCCAGCATAAGCAACGTCAATGGTCAGCATACCGGGGGCCGGTTGTAGATCTGGTTTCTCTCGCAACTGCAAATTTGCAGGTCCTCCTGGTCGATCAATTATGATAGCTTTCAATTTGTGTAACCTCCTTGATTGAGAATAAGTCTATTATATTCGACGACCAAGGAGGCAACCTGTTTGCAGTTATACAGGTATCCAGAGTAACAGGCTTATTTGCGAATATGTACTAATTTTTGCTCAGTGTCGGTACCTGCAATGGGAGTAAATACACAGCAGTGTAGGTTTTCATTGCCGTTAATATTAGAAAAGGTGTTCAATTGAAAGAATAATCGCCCTGCGACGAGATGATCAAACGTGTAATGTATGGCTTTCTTTAGGTGCACATCATGCAAACGCCATAACGTGAGAAACTCCTCGCTTTC
Source organism: Paenibacillus sp. V4I3 (assembly GCF_030817215.1). Classification (GTDB taxonomy): domain Bacteria; phylum Bacillota; class Bacilli; order Paenibacillales; family NBRC-103111; genus Paenibacillus_E. The sequence goes on along the minus strand of NZ_JAUSZA010000001.1, from coordinate 4,780,362 downwards.
CTCGCACATCCGCCGCACGAATTCTTCATACCAGAGATCGCCCGCCTTTTGGTCAAAATACATACGAAATACCCCTAACGTAAAATCAGCAAATTCCTTCCAATTCACCAATTGCTTGCGCAGGTTTGGATCGGTAAATATCAAATGTGTCATCACGCGTTTCTCAACGGGTATCGCATCGAAGTCCACAATGATTTCAGAAGCCATTCGATTGTAGGCCAACACTTCGGTTCGATTGTTTGCGATGATCGCCGGATAGTTCAATTGGTCGATAATGTTCTGAAGCTCTGGATCTATTTCCTTAGCGTTCGGGTAAGAGTCCCCGTCTCCGCCATAATTTGCCAAACGAAGCAAATGAAGATGTTCATCGGAAGTTAATTCCAAGGCTTTACTGATGCTCTCGATCACTTCTCTTGAGGCGGTGACGGCCCTGCCTTGTTCCAGCCAGGTATACCAGGTGATGCTGACTCCCGCAAGATGAGCAACCTCTTCTCTGCGTAATCCCGGCGTTCTTCTTGTTCCAAACCGACCGACAATGCTGACATGATCAGGCTTGATCCGTTCCCGACGGGATTTTAAAAAGTCTCCGAGTACCTTGATTTTTTGGTTTTCTGAAGACATTCCACAACCTCTTTCTTCGCGTTCAATTCAATTTATCAGCTTGAGCATTTTGAATTACTCCCACCTACAATCTCTACGTGTCAGTTTCAATTATACAGATATTAATAAAAAAACGACACCTCTGTCGTTTCGCTTGTTGATATGGTGGAGCGTGGGGGATTTGAACCGCCGACCCATTCACTGCCAGCGAAATATTCTCCCACTGAACTAACGCCCCCATTTTAGGGTTTTTATGAAATAGCTTGCCATTCGATGGTTCAATTAGGCAAAGCTACAATTCCAGGCTGTACTGGATCAGGTTTTTTCCAGAGTATCGTGTCCACCTCGTTTGTAAATACTTGGAAAACTCCAAAAAAATCCTTCAGTATTTGCTGAAGGATTGGACTGGCAGTTCTTGGTCTCCGGTTACGTGACTACAAAATATGAAATAAAGGCTTTTCCCTTATAAAATGAACGGGAAGGCCGGGGAACTGTTCCCGCAATCGTTCCGCCAATTCCTTCATGCCGGGCTCTTCGCTTTCCGCGTGACCCAATGCGATGAATGCCTTGTTCTTGCCTTGATGAACAGCGTCGCGAATATATTCCGGCGTTTCCCATTCCGGCCCTTCTCCGACGACAACCACGTCAAGATTGTAATCTTTCAGCAATGGGAGTGCCAAGGATGCCCCCCCTCTGTAGCCTGCCAATAGTCCAATGCGGGTGCAAGGCATCTCTATGTCCCCCACTACGCGCACGAATGGTATTTGAAGCTTTTCCTTCAAGTATTGCACCGTTCGTTCAAGGGTCATGCAAGGAATTTGCACAACTGTTGCGGCGGGCAGATGTTCTTCAACGTAGGGCGCCCAGCCCAGTGCATTTATTAACCCCATCATAATACCGTCCGTTTTGTAACGGTGAATATGATCGTGATAACGATAAATGGCGATTCCGGTACGATCAAGCAATTCACGCTTTTCGTTGATAACCGGATCATCCTGCGCCCCTTTCATATCCTCCTGGTGGCGGTAAAACGCCCCTTCGTGTGAAATGATCAAGTTGGCTCCTAAAGCCGCAGCCTGCTCGATCACAGCCTGCGTGGCCATAAAAACAACGACAATTCCCGTTACTTCCGTTTGGGCCGATCCGACTCTCAATGAATCCACAGTGGGCTCGTTTACTGGAGCCTGCTCTAACAATCGATCAATAATCTGTCCAATTGTAATCGTCATCCAAACCATCCCTTATTTAAATTGATCAGTAAAATAAAGACGGGACTGTAGACAGACACCGGTGACCCGTCATCTTGTTTATCCCGTCTTCCATATATTAATTTATAATACGGCCGTACTCGTCAGGAATGCCCGATTTGCGGAAGAAGTATGTATTGATCTGGTCGCGCCACTCCTTCGAATGTGCCGCTTGCTCTCGCAGTCGGCTCCTCACATCTTCGAAGCGCTCTGCATCTATTTTCCCCTCTAGCGAACTCCAGATCTGGGTCAATTCCTCCGCCTGAAGAACGCCGTCGAAGTGGGTATCGTAGATGTGCTGGATGACCGTCTTACCCGTCTTCAGTTTGTGCGTATAGGGCACATGATGGAAAAAGAGAAGCAGTTCATCCGGACATAACTCCCTCGACTCGTACCATTCCGAACGCGGCGCAAAGTATTGGGATGTGTACCCTGTTCCCGATTTGACGGTTCGATCTACGCCGATGCCGTGGCAGTCGGCAAAATGGTATGTCCCCCATCTCGAATATTCGTAACCGTCTACGTTCGGACCATAATGGTGACCCGGATTGACCATCCATCCTACGCCAAGAGGAGCTGTGTAATTTTCATAGATTCTCAACGAATCGAGAAGCATCTTCGATACACTGCGTACTACATCGGGGTCAGAACCGAATGTCATGTAGATCCATTCTGACGTGATTTGCTCAGCTGTTAGCTGTGGATTCCAAGCAAGCCTTCCAAAGCCATATAAATTGGCTTGTGCAAGCGTGTGTCCGGTCCAATTCGGGTTGTCTCCGATATTCGATACCGCCGCAATGCCCCCAAGCCGTCTCCCGAACAACTGGCCGCTTGCCGCTTTCGCAACCGTACTTCCGCTCCCATGGGCAAACGTATCGAAATCGAGAACCTCTTTCCACTGGGGGATCAGGTAGCACAGATGTCTCTGCTGGCCCGTGTACTCTTGCGTAATCTGCAGCTCCAGCACCTGATTCGTCGCTGACATCGCTCCGAGAAGCGGAGAAACCGGCTCACGGACCTGGAAATCCATGGGTCCGTTCTTAATCTGCAGAATGACGTTATCGCGAAACTTTCCATCAAGTGGTGTAAAATGATCGAACGCCGCTCTCGCCCGGTCGGTCTTGTTATCGCGCCAATCCTGTTGACAATTGTATACGAAGCAGCGCCAAATGACGATACCTCCGAAGGGCTGAAGCACTTCTGCCAGCATATTCGCACCATCGGCATGGTCACGCCCATAAGTGAACGGCCCGGGTCGCCCCTCGGAATCTGCCTTTACCAGGAAGCCGCCAAAGTCCGGGATATCCCGGTAAATCTCCTCAGCTTTCTCCTTCCACCACTGTCTGACGCTTTCGTCAAGCGGGTCTGCGCTGGTCAGGCCTCCAAGCTCTAACGGACTGGCGTAGTTGACGCTTAGGAACGTTGAGATTCCATAGCGCCGGAATACGCCGGCGACCCGGGCGACATCCGGTAGCAGCTTATCCGTAATCAGCAAGGATTCTACGGAGTGTACGTTCACGTTGTTGATCGAAATGGCATTGATCCCCACCGATGCCAGCAAGCGGGCATAATCACGGATTCGGGACATGTCTCGAACAATCTCATTATTTCGGTAGAATATGGATTTTCCCGCATAGCCCCGTTCAATCGAACCGTCCATATTATCCCATTGGTTTAGCATCCGTAATCCGTTCGCAGGCGTTTCCGTTATCGCAAGATCAGCCAAACTCTCGCCGCATTGCATCAGCCGCAGTAGATGGAAAACCGCATACAAGGCTCCTTTAGCCGAATGGCCGGCAACCACAAGCCTTGATTGTCCATCTATCGATACGTTTCTGATCACGTAACTGTCCTCGGATCCATCCTGCCAACTTAACTTTGCATCAAGATCCTGTAACTGCCCGCGAACGCCGATCAGGATGCAGGCGCACCCATTGGAAGCCGTTGAACGGAGGGGCCTCACTCCAAGCATGGCATCGAGACCATCCATTAACTCCGCGACCGCAGTCTGAAGCACCTCTGATAAAGGTCCGGGCACGGCGATCTCTCGTGCCCACTCCCGATATTCCTCTACCCTCTTATCATCCTTTATCGGCGCATTGCGCAACCAGCAGGCATATGCGTTCGTGATGTGACTCATCGTGATACCTCCGATAGTTTATGTTCATTCAGGTAAACGACCTCTCAAATCGGAACCAACCGAAATCGAAATGGCTTCCCGGCAAAAATAGGAAGGTTACTTTTTGGAGGCCTGTTATTTTTTCCAATTCAAATACCCGCTCTTCGTAACCATCGGACTGTGTAAACTCGATGAGTTGATTTCCCTCACCTTCCAGATTAGAGAAACGAATATGGATGGTATTTTTATCAAGAAGCGATCGGCCATAGACGACAAGCTGCGTTGCCCCTAGGCTTGTAAAATCCAAGTGGTCGAATTCCAAGGAAACATTATTTCCTATCCCTTCAACGCTTGCTTCCGAGATAGTAAACGTATCACCATAAATGCGGTCGCATTCCGTGGCGTAATTTTTCTCGAAGGCTCTGTTCTGCTTTTGGAACGAAAAACCCTTGATATGCACCTTCTTCTGAAGGACGAAGCAAATGGAAGTGATCCCGTAAAGACGCTTGGATAACCGATAAGTTTCTTCTTGATACACATTCCACTTGGATGGTTTCTGATAGATGACATCCGCTAGGAGTACACTGTCCTCTTCATCCGGCATGCCTTCACAAATTTGCAGGGAATACTCTTCACTGGACAAGGCGAAAATCGGAATCGTAATCAGATCGGACCCATATGAACCAAAATCAATATCACGGAATCCGACTTCAGTTTCACCATCCCGGCTTGTAGCTACGCCTCTCTCGTTTCCGTTTCCAACTTCCCCTTTACTGTAATCAAAAAGGCCGGCAGAGATAAATCCATAAGGATCCTTGTAAGCTGTGCCTAGTCCCGCTGCTTTAAATTCCAGCTGGGAGATGAGCTTCGTCTTGTTCGTACCGTTCTTACTCATACAGCGAAGCCGGAAATCGCCATCGCCCCACGCGGTGATTCTCGCTTCATGACCAAATGCTTCCACTTTCGCAAGGTTAGAGGCAATTCCCGCATCATTCACTACAATCCACTCGACCTCTTGATAGGAGGTATCTGCGGGGTACAGGCAGGCTTGCACCGTCATCACTTTTCTCGATTCGTCGAACATTTGTCCGGACGGGCTTACGATTTCAATCTTGCGTAATGGGATTTCGTCTACGGTACCCATGACCGGTGGCAACTCTTGATTCTTGGTATGGGCGGAAACCCCATCTAAGGATGTTTCTTCCCTTACCGGAAGAACATCAAATTCCACCGTCTGACTCTCCAAACCGACGGAAGAAACCATAACCCGAATTTTACCGGGCTCCAGGGCAGCCCCGATGATTGCCATAAGTTTGCCGCTGAATAGTCTTCTGCTAATCCCTTTATATGGATCATAGTCCGTACTGTCGCCATTATCCAAACCAAGCAAACGGCCTGCCCCAGTCACCTCGACACGAACCCGATTGCTTGCATTCTCCACCGGATTGCCATCCGAATCTTCCATGTAGATTTCCAGGAAGATCAAGTCCGTACCATCTGACATCAGGCTCTCTTTATCCGGCAGCAGACAAATCTTCTTCGCATCCCCAAAGGACCTTCTTATATCCGTCGCAATTACACGGCCCGTTACATCATAGGCTATTGCTTTCAATTCCCCTGCTTCATAAGGAAGCTTCCACCAGCCAACCAGCTGGGTTCCATGCTCATGATTGATATCAAAAGTTCCCACGATAGCGCCACCCAATTGCAATTCGATTTTCGGCGCATTCGAGCACACTCGAACATCGATCAATTGGCCCGGATTAAAGTCCCAATAGGGAAAAATATGGACCATCGGATTCGTCCTGTAGTCAATCCATGCCGATTGGTAGATGTAATACGAATCTTTCTTGAATGTAGCCGTATCAATCTGTCCGAGATAGGAGTTCTTGGTATGATAAGGCGTCGGTTCCCCAATATAGTCGAAGCCGGTCCATATGAATTGCCCTAGAGAGAAAGGCGCCTCTCTTTCCGCGATAATACAGGCCTCGACTGACTTGGCTCCCCAGCTCGTCGCACTATTTCCTAGAGCCGAGCACTGCTCGTCGTCATCGGCAAGAATGGACTTCTCGAACGGGAATCGATAGATGCCTCTGCTTTGAACGAGAGAGGCCGTCTCGCTGCCGTAAATGATCCAATCGGGATGCTCCTCATGGTGCTTATGGTAATATTTCTCCGCGTAGTTGTAGCCGGCAACCTTCACGATATCCGCACATTTTTGCGCATTCTCCCAAGGCATATAATTGGAACCGATGGTCACTCTGCCGTTCTGCTTCGGATCGTATTTCAGCACTTCATCAATAAGCATTCGAGAGATTTCTTGCCCTCTAGCATCTGCATGAGTGTCGTAAATCTCATTCCCGATGCTCCACATCATCAGGCTCGGATGATTCCGATCCCGCTTGACCCAGCTTTTCACATCAGCCTTAGCCCAATCCTTAAAAAATCTCGCATAGTCGTAAGGGGTTTTGGATCTTTCCCACATATCGAACGCTTCCGAGACGACCAGCAACCCCATCTCATCCGCTAGATCCATAAGTTCTGCCGCCGGCATATTGTGAGCGGTTCGAATGGCGTTAACGCCCATTTCTTTCAATATCCGAAGCCTTCTTCTCAGTGCTTCTTTATGGAAGGCTGCTCCAAGCGCTCCTAAGTCGTGGTGCTCGCAAACCCCGTTCAATTTCATTCTTGTGCCGTTCAAATAAAAGCCCAGCTGAGGGTCAAGTTTGATCTCACGAAGCCCGAGATTCTGAGTGATGCTCTCTACGACTATGACTTCCCGATCCTCTGCAGCACGCTGCAATTGGGTGACAAGCTGGTACAGATGCGGCTCAGCCGTGCTCCATAAATGGGGACGATCTATCGATAGCGTCTGTCGATGAAGAAAGCCGCCTGCAACGATCTTATCTGTCGCACTCGCCGCAATTTCACCCTTGTACAGGATCGTATGCGAGATTCGGACGTCCTCATGAAGGCTCAATTCCGTCTCAACTTCTACCTCCCAGCTATCGTTGACCCTTTTCACAGCAGCATAGATTCCGTCGGTTACAATGTGAGTGAGAGCTCTCGTCTTTAGCCACACATTGCGGTAGATACCGGCCCCCGAATACCACCGGCTATTCGGACTTTGGTGGACGACCTTCACCACGATTTCATTTTCCCCTCCCACGATCGCATCCGTGATCTCGTGTTCGAAGGAAGAATAACCATACTTCCATTCTCCTATATATCGCTTATTCACATAAACGGAAGAGTCCATATAGACCCCATCGAAGCTTATTAGAATTTCCCGATCCGCTTCTTTGGTACATGTAAATCTCTTCCTGTACCAGCCGATACTATTTTCATACAGATTTAATGTATTGTAGATCAGCCAATCATGAGGGAGATCTACCGGCTCAAATGTCAAACCGGCGCCATCCGTCACATCCAGGCTGCTCTTGGCAAATTCCCATCCACTATTAAACAGTGTCTTCTTATTCATCGTTTACTCCCACGCTCAAAGGTATCCTGAAATATGTATAAAATGACTTATAAGTCATTAAGAGAGACTTGATCCTTATCGCTGTTTCATATATAGATGACTCGGGCTAACGCCACGATTAATTTTCATATTTTAAAATTCAGGATCTGCGACAATGTCTATTGTCGCAGATCCTATAAGGGCACTATTTGTTATGATTAATATCCAAGCTTGCTCTTCGTCTTGTTAAAAATATCATTTGCCATTTTGTTATAGCGGGAAGCGCCGAGTGCTTCGACCTGAGCCACATAGGCATTCCAATCGTTTGCAATATTAGCTTGGCCGGTGACGAACTTCAGGGTCATCGTATCCACATAATCCATCAGCGGCTTTGAGATCAGGTTCATTTGTTCGCTTTCGTCCGGGGTACCCATGATTGGCGGAGCTAGCGTTCTCGGTTTACGATGAGTCTGAATGCGGCTGAGGTAGTCTTTCTCGCCTTCGGTCATTTTGGACATCCGCAGTTTAGTGGAACCGCCGTACGCGAAGTTGCCGCCGCCGAAGCCGAAGTCGACGTTTAATTTTTTCGTTGCTGTCGGGTTCATGCCGTTAAAGGAGATATCCGGTTTGAGCGTGATGTTGCCGCTCGCATCCTTCGTATAGGTCTCGCCTTCGACGCCCCACAAACTGAGCGTTTGGCCTTCGTCCGAATACCACAGCCAGTCAACAAAGCGAAGCATTTTGATGAAATTGTCCTTGCCGAGCTTCTTGAGCGCATTCTGGCTGATCATAACTCCGTTCTCGAGACGGGACGTTTCGATTTGAAGCATCCCTTTCGGACCGCCCGGTTGAACGATCATATACAGATCGGTATTCGGCACCTGCATCTTGGTCTTGGAATCGGCCAGTATCTGGTAGTTGGCGTTCATGACATAAGTATCGCCTTTATAGAACTTGGCTTGTGCGGTTTTATCGTCTTGGGTGAAGGACTCCGGATCGAGCAGCCCCTCTTTGACCAGCTTATTTAAGAACGTCACATATTCCTTGAACTCATTGGTCGAATTTGCGAATTCGAACTGTTTCGTCTGTTCGTTGAAGCGCGTGCCATTGGCAACTCCCCAACCGCCGGTTACGCCGTATTGAGCTGCCGTAATATTCAGCGTCGATTTTCCGGTGAATTCATCGGACATTACGTACTTCGCACCGGTAAACTCTTTCACTTTCTTGAGGGCTTGATAAAAGTCTTCATAAGTCCATTTGCCTTCCTGACCTTTGACGTCGACTCCCGCTTTTTCAAAAATGTCCTTGCGAATCATGTAGGAATATCCTGCGCCCGGCGATTCCCACAGCCCTGGCAGCACGTAATATTTCCCGTCCGATTTCAGCTTCTGCTGCAGGTCTCTTTCCATTCCCCAAGCTTTTACAGCCTTCTGATAGTTCGGCATGTACTGCACCCAATCGCTGATCGGTACAATTTGGCCTCCGGCTACGTAAGCGGATTCGTCATAAGTTTTGGGAATAATAAAGGGAGCGTCGCCGCTGTTGACTAAGAGCGACTTCTTGTTCTCGTATTCGGTAGCAGCCACTACGTTTACGTCAAACGATACGTTCGTTTTCTCTGTGATCGCGCTCCAGAGCCGCCATTCCTTCTTATACGGATAGGTCGGTTGATCGCTGAACATAATCGAATAGTTCACAGGATCATTCGAACGGAACGTTTGACCTTCGCCAAAGGTGTAATTCTGTGGTGCTGCGGAGCTCGTGCCTGGGGATGCGCTGCTGGACGATTCTTTCGTGTCGCTATTCGTACATGCTGTCATGCCGACGGCCATCATAACCGCCAATGCGATCCCTACTGCTTTTGCAGATCTTTTCATTCAGTGCCACCCTTTCAAATGTATTTATTTTATATAACAGAAACGCTGCCATATAGATGCCTATTAGTAACAACCCGCGATTGCAGCCTTTCCGAAACAAACATAACGCGTTTACCCTTTTACGGAACCAATCATCATACCTTGTACAAAATACTTCTGCACGAAAGGATAGAGACAAATAATCGGCAAAGAGGTCAACACCATCGCAGTGGATTTAATGGTTGCCGCGATCTGAGCGGTCGCATCGCTGCTAAGTCCGGCTTCCGTCGGATTAATCGCGCTGTCGATGATCTGCCGCAAATAGAGGGCGACCGGCCATTTATCCTTCGATTCCAGGTAGAGAGACGGGCCGAACCAGTTGTTCCAGATGGAGACCATGCTGAACAACACCATCGTTGCCAGGATCGGTTTGGAGAGCGGAAGCGTAATCCTTAGGAAGATGCGGTAGACGCCTAGGCCGTCGACCTTAGCCGCCTCTTCCAATTCGTTCGGTAAGCTTGCAAAGAAGGTCTTCATTAGGATGACATTGAAGGCGCTGATGGCGCCGGGTATGATAATGGCCCAGATGGTATCCCTCATGTGCAGCGTTTTTGCGACCAAGATATAGTTCGGGATAAGCCCGCCGCCAAAATACATCGTGAACAAGACGAAAGGGATAAAAAATTTATTAAGACGCAACCTATCCTTCGACAACGGGTAAGACATAACGGCCGTCGCCGCTACTGATATCACCGTGCCTACAATGGCATACAGGATCGTATTGCCATAATATTTGAAGAATTCAGGTCTGCTTAGCACGGCTCGGTACGTTTGGTCCGTAAAGTCAACTGGGAATACGGTGACCTTCCCTGCATATACGGCAGCCTCCGAGCTGAACGACTGAGCGACTAGATATAAGAACGGATACAAAGTCATGACGACGACAAGGGCCATGATGAATCCGTTAAAAATCTGAAACATACGGTAGGACGCTGACTCCTTCATCTGAACTACTCCTTTCTACCACAAGCTCGAATTCGTTGTTTTCTTGGAAATGTAGTTCGCCGACGTGACCAGAATAAGACCGATGACGCCTTCGAACAGACCAACTGCAGTGGCATAACTGAAGTTCCCGCCGGTGATCCCCATCCGGTAGACGTAAGTGGAGATAACATCTGCCGACTCATAGGTTAATGGATTGTACAAGAGCAGGATTTTCTCAAAATTCGCTCCCAATATGCCGCCAATATCGAGAATGAGCAGCGTCATGATCGTCGGCAAAATACCTGGAATCGTAATGTGCCATGCTAGCCGCAACCGATTAGCCCCATCCACTTTGGCCGACTCGTACAAATCGGTATTGATGCCGGTCATCGCCGCCAAGTAGAGAATGGTGCCCCAACCGAGCCCTTGCCAAATGCCGGACGTCACATAAATCGTCGGGAACCATTGCGGTAAGGATATGAATGCAATTTTCTCCAAACCCAGATTGGTGAGCAGTGTGTTAATCGGCCCGGTCATGGATAGCAATTCTTTGGTCATGCCCGCGACGATGACCATGGAGATAAAGTGAGGCAGATACGATACCGTCTGTACGAATTTCTTGATGCGAATCCGCCGCAGTTCATTCAGCAACAGCGCAAAAATCAAAGTGAGCGGGAAACGAATGACTAAATACAAGACACTTAAATACAAATCGTTGCGGAAGGCTCTCCAAAAGGAGGGATCCTTCATGAACATGGTAAAGTAAGATAATCCTACCCATTCCGTCCCGAACAAGTTAGTTCCGCCTCTATACTTACGGAAAGCGATTACATTACCAAGCATAGGAACGTACTTGAAAATGATAAAGTAAATAACGGGAATAATTAGAAAGGAATATAACTTCCACTCCTTCCTAACGTGTCTCAGAAGAGGGGTCTGTAAAACCGCCTTATTCGCAACTGACATACAATCACCTACCACTTTCTATTGGAAAATTGTCCCCTAATCACACCAAAAAAATCTTCGCAATCGCGCTTCATCACCAGCCGTTTGGATTCGTATACGCTTTCAGAAACCGCATACAAGCTGAACCTCAATTGCCGTTCCCCGTCTTATTCGAGTCATAAAAACCTGTAATTATTAAATATTCCAATCGCAAACTGGTGGGGTTTCATTTGTAGCATGACACCATTTATTTAATATTATTTTACAAAATAGCCTATTTTTTTGCCATAGAAGAATACAAGAAAAGTTGTAATTATTAAATATCTTTTTAAGCGCCATATGGGCATGTTATGATGGACATAGTGCCTCCTTTCCCGAGAAAGGAAGTGATCCTGAATAATCCCGGAGCTGATCTTTGCCATGGACTTCGAGCAGTTCGAATCAATTGTCCCCGAGGTGTTCTTATTCGTCGACCGCCGCTGTTTCCCCGAATGGGAAATCATCCGACAAGAAATCGATTTTCACGACCTGACGTTCATCGTCGAAGGAAAAGCGAATTATTTTGTTAACGGCAAGAAAATCACGGTGGAAGCAGGGGATATGCTTTACATTCCCCAGGGAAGTATCCGCGAGGCGCATACCTTCAAAGATGATCCTATGCATTCCTACGCCTTCAACTTTACTCTGTTGCAGCCCTACGGTGAAATCCGATTTCCGTTCGAAACCGTAACCAAAAATCGAATCTCAAGCGAAATCTTAAACTACATCCTTGAATTTAATCGCGTTTGGAGCGGCATGCAGCCCGGATATCGGATGTTCGCGAGGGGCATCTTTCATTTGATCCTCCACCGGTTGCTGGCGATTTCCTTTCACCATTCCCCGAAATCCCATTTCGATATCCGGATCGACAAAGTCAAGGAGTTCATCATCGACCACTACTCAAATGAGCTGGATTTGGCGACCGTCGCCAAGGTGGTCAATCTGCACCCTGTATATCTCGGCAAGCTCTTCAAAACCAGCACGAGCTTCAGCGTCAAGCACTTCATCAACATCATACGGGTTAACAACGCGGAAATGATGCTATCAGGTGGCGGGTTTTCCGTCTCGGAAGTGGCGGAACGCTGCGGGTACAAAGACATCAGCTATTTCAGTAATGTATTCAGATCCATTAAAGGCTATCCTCCGTCAAAGGCGAGCATGCAAAAAAGAACCTCAGAATGAACCGGGGTTGTTGAACTAGTACAAAAAACAGAAGGCAGTCACTTTATGGAACATTGTGTACTGAGCGAGCTTCCAAGGCTGAAACATAGCTTTCAGTAAGGCACGCCTTTTTGCCAGTTCTGCCATTTGAACGGCGGAGGACAGCCCGAAACAATGCCGTAAGAAAAACCGTCAGGAAGATCATCCTGACGGTCCTTTTAGGTTTGAACAACAACTGAGGCTTCTTCTTTTTGTTTTTTATTTTCTTTCTTCCCTGTGAGATCTCCAATCATCCTCTCCAAGCCCCCCCTCGCACGCTGCATATTTTATCGTTAGTTTGCCCTCTTCTAGACAGTTCCCCCCTTATTTATTACTTACTCTAACGGTATATACTTAATCACATGCTTCTTTGTATAATCATGAATTGAACAAACGCCGATATTCCTGCGGTGTCAATCCGGTGTGCTCCCGGAAACGCGCAATGAAGTAGCTACTCTGGTTGAATCCGGTATACTCGGCCACTTGTTTAATAGTCCATCTGGTAGACACAAGTTGCTGTTTCGCCACTACTAGACGACATTCGAATAACCATTCCATCGGGGTGCGTCCCATGTTGGAAGGCAAACGACTTGCGGCAGGAAGTCTGATTATCCCTCCTTACGGTGTTAAGGTCTTGTCTTTGGATTAAGACTGAATCATTCAACGTAATAAGGAATCTGGTCTAAGAACGAGGCCAATGAATATGTTCTTTCGAATATGGCCCCCTTTCTGTACAATGAAATCAAGAAGATCGCCAACCACCTAAACAGACAAGTGGGATAGCGATCTTCATTTTTTGTATCCAATTTTCTTCTTTTCGTTCAACCGATAATTAGAGTTCCCCTTCAGTAAATGTTAGGATTAGCAGGATATTCTAGTCTTGTGAAGTTCTCTTGTATTCTTGGATGGAAACTCCCGTTACTTTTTTAAATCGGTGGCTAAAATAATAAGGATCCTTTATCCCTACTTTCTCCGCAATCTGATAAGCTTTCCAGTTCGTCTCGTTCATGAGCTTAACGGCTTCATCAATACGAAGTTTTAGCAAATAATCGGTAAAGCCTTGCCCCATTTCCTGTTTGAAGATTCTACTTAAATAACTGGAATTAAGATGGAACTTTTGGGAAACGGAACCCAAAGAGACTTCGGGGTTTCGGAAATCATTTATCATATAGTCCAGTACATTATTTACAATCTCGTTCCTTTTCTTAATTCTTGTACCATGCACATAATCCGCCGCATCTTCAGGCAATTTGGACAAAAGCTGAGTCAATTCGCTAATATTACTACAACCGAACATTCGACTATACAAAGTTCCACTCAACAAATTCGAACGTAACTTAGTGAGGCCCAATTCCGACATTGCAAGTATTGGCTTTCGGTTTTCGTACTGCCGCACGCGGCAAGCGACACCGTTAGGACAGTAACCAAACTTAAACTTTCCATCTTACTGAACAACTTCATTTCTTTGACCTCCCTGTTCTTTATTTATTCGCTTACAATATAATATTACGCTAATCGAAGCTGTCGAAAAATGTAACCGCTTTACTAAAAGATAGAATCTTTTTACTTTAATCCCTTATCCGTCTCGGATCTTGATTGACAGTTTCCATTTTACTTCCTACAACTACATTAACTAATCTGCCGGTTAGGTGAGCAAAGGCTGCCGGCATGATCGGCAGCCTTTGAATGTGTTTATTGAACTGAATTAAATATGAAAGAAAAGATAGTTGATACGTTAGCAGTGAGACAGGCAATTGCACCGTTCCAATATTAATATTTATAACACCGATGGATAACCATTTAGTTGTTGATATAGCGTTCGAAGATGTAACCGAAATCCTTAATCTTTAATTCAGAGTGCTTACCCTTCAACCAATTGTAGGTTGATTCGTTGATTGCATCGAATTGGGCTACTGGGGAAGTAGTTTGAGTTGTGATACGACCTGTCGCTTCCTTAGCAATAACTATGCTTTGCTTCGCGTAACCAAACAAGTCCTCGTTATGTGCTACTGTCTCGGAAATATTAATTAAGGCTTTATACAAGTCTTTGATCTGCTCAATTTGCTTCTTGTCCACATCAATCGAGAAATTGACGTCACCGATTAGGAACTTGATCTCGACGTCAAGATCGATAGTTCCTGCAGTTTCCATATAAACCTTGGAAATTGCATTTGTGTGGTAGCTGTAACGTTTTAGCATACGCTTGCTGCTAATAGCACTATCTCCATCAAGGTGGATTAGGGCAAGGTTGGTAAAGCAGTATTCGTCCTTCTTCGACTTGATGATGAAAAAAATCTTCTCGCCATCTTCATGCATGACATAATCATCTGAATCTACCTTGTCAAAATCACTCGGACTAATTACCTTACCGATATCACTTAAACCTAATGCATCCGCCGCAAACTTCTTGAACAATGGAATCATCCTCTCATTTAGAGTACTAGTTATTTACAACCTACAGTGTAAGGATAGGTTACGCTACAGGTTTGGAAATAAAGATAAATCGGTATCCAACTCGGGATTTAGTAAAACCTAACCTTAGTAAAACCCTATTATACATTACTGGTAGAATTTACATAAGATGTGGTTTTGTTTAAAGAAGCGAAATAATAAAGCCAAATACAATTTTGCATCTGACTAGTAGAGGTTGATGAAACGAAAAAAACAGTAGCTTACTTACCATTCAAGTTTATCTTCCTCCGAGGTGCTGATTATTTTGAAAAACGACAGCAAGATGTCATCATCAAACAATCCGTTCGTAAGCTAGAGAATCTTGGTTTTACAGTAACCATACTGCCTTGAACTGTGAAGTTCCGTTCTATGTTCTCATTTACACTTTTTTAGCCATTAAAGCATCATAAAGCTCTTTAGGCAAGTAACTGGATGTTGCCGTTCCGGATTTCTCGCAATACGTATATAAAGAGTCTAATTCCTTGACGACTTTCATTAGCTTTTTATCAACCAAGCCTTTCGCTGCTTCAAGCTGAGCGCCTTCTCCTTCCGCTTTCATATATGGAATACTGTCCTCATAGCCTTTGACTTTAAATTTCTTACCCGCTACTAGCTTAATGATGTCATCGTCCACAGGAATCACATATTTAGCGCCATCCGTCGTCACCGGCACCTTCAGATCACCAAGCAAAGAAAGAAGTGTCTTGGAGCTTTCTTCCTTAGGAACAATGGTTTGAGCTTTAGCTACAGGGATATAACCGGAAGTACCCTTTGCTTGCAGCTCCATGGGCAATCCTTTGTATTTATATTCTCCGGAAGAATTCGTTATATCTGAATACTTTTTACCTAAACCGATTTCATCCATACCTAATTTAAAAAAGGAGTACTTAAGAATATGGTCTCTTTTCAGTTCAAGGTTCTTGGAAAGCTCAGTTAAAGTTGCAAGGGAACCTATTTCTGTCCATTTGCTGGCGTCAAACACATTGGGAACTTCGTTTTTGGTAATATCCAGAATGGCTTTAAGATTTTTCTCTATGTTGTCCTTTTCACTATCTTGATCCAGTTTACCTCCCAATTCAGTCAATTTCTTAAATTTGTCATTGGTCAAGTTGCCGAAATATTCGCCATCGAAATCGATGTCATCTTTATTAGAGGTTGGTTCTGCACGAATGGATGTATTCGGTCCCATATATTGATTACCACCCTGCCATTCAAAAAATGATTTCCGAACATCCCCAAGTCTTATATTGTATACCTCTTCGTTGTGCCCCCTGCTTTTGTCCAATAAGATTTGTCTATACTCT
This sequence comes from Paenibacillus sp. V4I3, assembly GCF_030817215.1. Taxonomy (GTDB): domain Bacteria; phylum Bacillota; class Bacilli; order Paenibacillales; family NBRC-103111; genus Paenibacillus_E. The sequence goes on along the minus strand of NZ_JAUSZA010000001.1, from coordinate 4,764,154 downwards.
TCTCTTTTATCGTCTGAATCTTCCACAACCACTTTCAGATTATCTAACATATTTTTCGTTAGCTTATCCGGGATTGCATGCAGCAACACATCTGTATATGGCGTACCTTCTCCAGCTTCTTCTTTTTCTTTCAATTTTTTCAAGGAATCTTCTAATTTGGAGTGAGCAACAATATGATGTGCTGTTAAATCCCACCCTCCGAGCGCCCCGGCTTGTGCATGGGGATTCTCTCCGCGCAGCTGAACTACGTCCGTTTGCGCACGTTCACTGCCGTTGATGGCCGTGGCTGTCTCTACAGATTTGAGCTGCATCGCCTTCGCGCCCATCTGGTCGGCTTCATTCTCCAGCCCTGCATCATCATTAATCTGTACATGCTTGTTCATCTGGAGGGTTGGCTTGACTCTTCCTTGCTTCTGCTGTGCAATATGCCAAGCCTCATGAGGCAAATTCTGCTCCTGTCCGGGTCCTACATGAATATCCGTGCCTTGAGCATATGCGAGAGCTTCTAGTTCTGCTGGTTTGGCAGAATTGTAATGCACCTTCACATCATCCAACGATAAGCCTGAGAGATTCTCAACACCACTCTTTAACTGGTCTGGCAAGCCGGTCTTATTCTCTTTGTCCACGGCTCTTTGAATCGGCAGATCAGACTGGAAACGAGATTTCACCCATTGCTCGGTCGCCCGATTTCCGTATGCTTTCTGAAGCTGCAAGATGTTCGAAGGCAAGACAGGTGAAGAACGTTGACTCTTAATCTGTTGCAATTGCAGCGTCTCATTTTGATTTAGGGATAAACTTTCCTTTTGTTGTGAGTTCTGATTATTATTATTCTCCTTACGTTTATGAGATTGATTCGATTCAAAGACGGGCAAAGTATCGCGACCTTTCTTCTTAGTTTTGAGGGAATCTGGTGTCCACAGCGTGATTTCCCAACCTTTGTGTTTCCGCTGAATCGGCAGTGTGAAGGATAGTACAGGTATTTCTACCTTTATTTTGAATTCATGCACTTTTTCTGCCAAATTCTTGCACTTTTGCAGGTTTTGAGTATCTCAACTCGCTGGATGAACCTCTTTGCGGAGAATCCATACAGTGATCTAACCTGATAGTAACTATCTTTCTAAGATATTTCGACGTAAACTGGACGAAACCTCTTCTCCATACTTAATTCAGTGCACAATTTTACAATCGAATAAAGTCACATTTTTATGTGTTCTACTGCCCTTTACATGAGAAGTATCAAATGAATTTCCTTAAAAATATCGGTATTTTTCAAGTCCATGGTCGCTGTTTGCTTCATATGCTTCTTCCTCTTCACTATTGATTCCATTCCTTCATCGTGATGGCTTTCAATTCTTTTTCCAGTTCCGGACCAAGATATGCTCCTCGACTGAATACCTCACTTCCGGCCATATACATTGTCCTTACTGATGTGCCATCCTGTAAAATGAATTCCATAAAATATTGGAAAGTAGTTTTAGGTACACCGCGTCTATAGATTTCTGGAAGGCTAATTAGTTCACACTCCAGGAACAAATTCGTGATTCTTTCTACTTTTGTCGGATCGATCGTTCGAATGTCCTGATCATGAGTATCGCGGAAGATGATGATTTTAGCCACTTTTCCTTTGATGTCATATAGGTCTTCAATGGTTTTGGCTTTGTGGTTTTCTGTAACTTCATATACTTTACCCCCTGCCATCACACGAAATTTCTCTGAATATCCCTGAATCTCATAAATTTCCGTTCCTTCCTGTAAAAATGCAGCATCCCCATTCTTAGTCTGGTAGTCGGTGCACGTTACATTATCGGCCACTCGGTATTGAACTTCACCCAGCTTCTTCCCCTTTTGCATTGACTGATTTCCGATCTGCTGCTCGGCTCCATAATGAATATCGTTGATCATTAAAAAATCAACCCAATCGATAATCCCGCCGCAATTTGAACTAACGACTGGCCGTAAGATATTCTTTGCTTTTTCAAACGGAGTACAGCTTGTTAGCAAGATTAAAAAGATAACAAATAGCAACTTTCTCATATTTAATCCTTCTTTCGACTAATTCTCATCACTCTCACATCAAAGGTATAGACGGAGTGTGCTTGTAATTGTTTCACAATGGATATTAGAACTATAAGGTGTACGCCGATTTTTATTTTTCTCTAACTCATCGATCGATAACATCTGCATTAACTAATTGTAATATATATATGAAATAACAATAAATGTATCGATTCGATTGAGGGAGTGGGTTTAGATGTCCCGAAAGCATGTGCCTTTCCTTTTAGCCGCGTTAACTGCATTTTTGCTATACGGTTGTCAAATAGAAATGTCTTCCGAACAGTTAACTGATGACCATTTATCTACAACACCCGCTGAAACACAAGCGCCGGCGTATACTCCTATACCAACTTTACTTCCAACTTCAATTGCCTCACCAGAACCTCAACCCCTTCTGCAAGAACCAATAACGATCCTATATGCGGGAGACGCTATGTTTGACTGGTCTGTTAAAGAAGCAATCGCCCAGCATGGCCCTGATTTTCCATTTGTGCATGTTAAAGTAGAAGTAGAAAAAAGCGACTTCGCATTCGTCAATCTGGAAAGCGCAGTTACGCTTGAGAATGACAAAGATAGCAACCAGATTTATAATTTCAAATCCAATCCGGAATCACTTATAGGGCTAAAAAATGCAGGATTTGACATGGTTTCGGTCGCCAATAATCATTCGATGGATTTTTTACTGAAAGGTTTCCTGGACACACTCGATAACCTGGACAAGGCGGGATTGCTCTATGTGGGGGGCGGTCTTAATGCCAAAGAAGCATACAGCGCGAAGAGCATCATTCTAAAAGGAAAAAAGGTGAAATTCCTGGCATTCTCTCGCTTCATACCAACAGGAGATTGGTTTGCTGGGACGAATAAACCGGGGATCGCCCAAGCCTATGATAGGAAACCAGTGCTGGATGCCATAGCCCGTGAACGTGAGGACGCAGATTATGTGTTGGCTTACATCCACTGGGGGGTGGAAATGAAAAACCAGCCAGAAAAGTGGCAGCGCGACTTCGCTCGTCAAATGATTGATGCTGGGGCCGATGCGATCATTGGCAGTCATGTGCATGTGCTGCAAGGGTTTGAGTTTTACAAAGGGAAGCCTATCGCTTATTCCATTGGTAATTTCCTCTTTCCTGACTATGTAAGTGGTCCGAAGGCGGATACGGGACTGCTCTACCTAACGCTGAACGGCGACCGTATCGACATGTCCTTTCACCCTTATTACATCGAGAAAAACCAGATTGTTCCTAAGGGGGATGCGTATGTGAAAAAGCAGCAAACATATCTGGAGTCGATTTCCTACGGTGTAACCTTGGATGGACCGAATGTACGAATGCAAGAAGGAATGGCAAGCCTACAACAAGCAAGTACTAAATAAAGTTGCTTAAGCAAATAAAAGCCCACTCACATCTAATTGTCAGACAAAGAGTAAGTCTTAGACAGAGATCATTGATGTGATCAACTTTTTGAAATACTAAGTGGTCAAGTTTGGTTTAACGTCTACACCTGGACCTTATTCTTGAGGATAGATTAACACGGTAAGCACCAAGTTTTTGTACAAATCTAATAACTGTGGTAATTCATCTCGATCAATATCTAGAGCTTCCTTGGATTCAAAAAACAAATTAAAAATAAAAGAATACGGAGCGGAAGAGCCGTGCCATCATCTCCTTAGGGGGTACTATGATGATAATCCATGACATTAGTGGTATAGTCAATTGCATCGAGTTCTCTATCTCATTCTATTGCAATGCATTCAGGTCAACTAATAGTATGACGACTAATTGACTAACGCTTACACGACTTTTTGCATACAAAAAGACCTGCTTGATCAGCAGGTCTTGAAAGTTAACTATATTTTAGAGAGCGCATCAAAGCAAATTGCTTGGCCAAAAAAAGCGGCGTATACGGCATATCCTTACGAAGCCAAGCAACGATCGTACCGATCAAGGCTGAAGATCCATACCAAATGGCAATATCCTTTTGAATACCTGCTTTGGAAAGGAAAGATTCGTTCCCCATTCTCTCTATTCTTGAGGTTACCAATTCCGTCAGCAGCTTTAACAATCGATCCGTAAAGATCGGGGTACGTTTCGACGCGAGAATGACTTTATAAAATTTAGCATGTTCGGCGATATGTTCGAGTAAGTTCATCAGTAACGGCCAACTCTCTTCTTCTGTGGGATTCTGATTTCCAGGCGCGCATTTCAAAATTCCATTAATGTCCTCGATCATATCATCCGCCATCTTCTCCAGCATATCCGGAATGTCCCGATAATGAAGATAAAAGGTAACACGGTTGATAGTGGCGCGTTCAGCGATGCGATTTACCGAAATTTTCTCGATATCCATTTCCTGAAGCAATTCCACAAAAGCGTCTTTAAGTAATTGACGTGTGCGGAGTATGCGGGGATCGGTGCGGGACGTTCTATTATCCATATATCCCTTTCCTGTCCTTTTATTTAGTAAGCCAGATATAATTTATATTGTGTAAAGTATAATACACATTGTAAATTTAGTCCACGATAAACTTGAAAGATTAAACAGGTGAGTATAAGTATACATTAGAATGCAGTTCCATAAAAAAGGAACCCATCCACTTCTATGTCCTTCGGGATAGCTCCGAACGCGAAAAATACTCTACATAAATATCCTTTTCCTTTCCTTTACAAAGTAGGCTACAATTTCCGGTCTTACGTCGTATTTTTTCAAGATAAACTACATAAAAGTTTTCCGTATAAACTAATTTACACTTTGTCAAAGTATATCGCTTGTAAACATACTATTTCTGGATATAATTTAATTTACAGATTGTTTATTATATAACATACTGTAAATTATTTTATAGACATTTCGGAGGTGTAATTTCTTTATGTACAAAGAACTTATTTCATTGCAAGACATCACAAAGTTTCAAACGAGATCTGAGGAATTTTTTCCTCTAGATTGGTACAAGAAGAGCTGAGTAATGACCCCGTTTATTTTCATAAAGAAACAGATACCTGGAATGTTTTTAGGTATGATGATGTCAAACAGGTATTGAGCAACCATGAAATATTTTCAAATGAAGGCTCAAGAACAACGGTAACTGTTGGTGCGAAAAATAAAGAAGGAACGGCCCCAAGTAAAATAATGATTTCGAGCATGGACTCTCCCCAACATCAAAAATCTCGTACGCTGTTGTCAGCAGCTTTTACACCACGCAGCTTAGTAAATTGGGAACCACGAATCAGGCAAATTGCGAATAAACTTGTAGATGACATGGAGGCAAATGCCATTGTCGACATTGTCCAAGCACTGGCAGGGCCCTTACCTTGTATGGTAATGGCCGACTTATTTGGTGTCCCCTCAAAGGATAGTTTCTTGTTTAAAAATTGGGTTGATATTCTATTTCAACCTAATATCAAAGAAAACCAGGATGAGATCGAATATAAAAAGCAGTCTGCTGCCAAGGAGTATTACCAATACCTGTATCCTATTGTTGTTCAAAAAAAGTTAAATCCCTCTGATGATATCATCTCGGACTTATTGAAAGTTGAGATAGAGGGTGAAAGATTTACGGAAGATGAGGTCGTTCGAACAACCATGCTTTTGTTAGGGGCAGGCGTCGAAACAACAAGTCACACGCTTTCAAGTACCTTTTATTCGCTTCTGTACGATGATAACACGTTATATGAACAATTAAGAAATGACTTGGAACTCGTTCCAAAAGCAGTTGAAGAAATGCTTCGTTACCGGTTTCAGATCTCAAAAAGGCATCGTACGGTTAAAGAGGATAACAATATTTTGGGTATTGAATTAAAAAAGGGGGATGTTGTCATCGCGTGGATGAGTGCAGCCAATATGGATGAAAATATGTTTGAGAATCCGTACGTTCTAGATATTCATCGTAATAATAATAAAAAGCATTTAACATTTGGAAATGGACCGCATTTTTGTCTTGGCGCACCTCTTGCAAGATTAGAATTGAACATAGCCTTAACGGCATTCCTACAAAAAATTTCTCGTATAGAACCAATGGAGTCATTTGACTTGGAGAATAATTTGACTACTTCTGCTCCAGGCCAATCATTGATTCATCTACCGTTGAAAATATATAAATAAAGAGGAAATCCTGCGAATGAGCGTGCATTCGTAAGAAAATTCACCATACCGAGGGTTCTATAATAAACAGCGGCAGTCAAGGACTTTATTTTTAAGCCCTAGACTGCCGCTGTTTATTTTATTTGGATCAGTCTTCAATAATCTCGATTGCATTGTTTTACCTTCATTTTGGAACCCGCTTTGCCAGTGTTTACTTTGATATACACCTCTTGACGGCGAATAAGGATTCGGTCTCGGGACGGCAGTGGCAGATTTGCTCTTTGTTTTGTTCGACATAGTTTCCCGTTAGCCATCCATGCCCCAAAATGTAACCCAATTAGAGAACAGTACTTCGAAAAACCAAAACTTTCAGGTTATTTTAAGGTTGTTTTCAGTAGATTTTCAGATAATATTGTTAGTATAAAAATCAAACTTATCAACACTACACTTTATAGTGTCGATTCATTATTTTTTGCACTAAAACACTACGTTGTGTAGTGTTCAAGAAGTGGAGGTAATGTTACAGAGGTATTCCTTTTATAAAATAGTATTTATAGATTACATCCACATGGAGGGATAAAGATGAAACTAAAACTAACGACGTTGGCTGTTGGAGCTTTTGTTGTAATAGGTGGAGCTTATTATGCTTATGATTACTATGCCGGCAATCATGTGACCATTCGGGAAGTTATACCTGTGAATAGCTCTTCTACTCAGGTCAGTACAGCTGCTGCTGTTAATACAGGAAAATTGAACGGGGACTGGAGCATTCAGCCAGATTCTAAAGTCTACTTCTCAGTGACCACATCCAAGGAAAAAGTTAACTTTGAAGGCAGCACAGTAACAGGAAAATGGGCATTAAACACCGCTGAACTGGCCAAAATGAAAGCAGAAGCCTTCGTTGGTATCGATTCGCTGCAATCTGGTAATTCCCAAAGGGACGGCCACATTAAAGGTCAGCAATACTTAAATGCACAAACGTTCCCTGAAGCCAAGTTTACGCTCAAATCAATCGATAACTTTCCGAAAGAATGGAAAGAAGGTGAGAAAGTCTCCTTTGACATGCTAGGAACTCTCACAATTAAAAATATAACGAAAGACGTAATATTTAAGACCGATGCTGTTTATAACCAGGATGTTATTAATCTTGGGGGCAGTACCTCTGTGACTTTTGATGATTTTGGGATGAAGAATCCACATACCGTTGTTCTGGACACAGAAAATAATGTATCAATCACTCTGAGTCTGGTCATGGGCAAGAAGACAACTTCTTAATCGTCTTACTCTTAAAAAGAACAAAGCCGCATTTTCTGCGACTTTGTTCTTTTCATTTGTGATTGTGTCGGTTTCTATCCTTTTGCGCTATATAGCTGTTTGAATTCAGATGGTGTCATGCCTGTATGCTTTTTAAACAGTTCACTGAAATGCGGCCTGTCTTCATATCCGAGTGCTTGCGCAATTTCTTGAACTTGTTTGCCTTGGGCGAGCAAGATCTTGGCCTGCTCCATCCGCTCTGTTGTCACAAACTGAACGACGGTCATACCCGTGACTTTCTTAAACAGATTGGCAAAATAACTGCCGCTCAAATATACCAGCTTGGCATAATCATTAACAGTCATGTTCGATGCCACATTTTGACGTATGTGCTCAATAACTTGTTCCACGACTTGGTTTGCATCTTCCACATGTCGTTTTTGAATCATTTCGCAGCCGATCTTGCACAGTTCCTTGATGTTTTCTTGGAGTTCCTTTAGCTTATAGGATGAAAGATTTTTGAAGTACATAACATGACGTTCGACCTGTTTCATTTCTTCAAACGTCAGTTTTTCGGAGAAAACACGATTGATCAGAAAAGCCAACTCATCGCAATACCCCTTAACCGCCTCGGGAGCTGGTGGCACGGAAACAGTAACGGTTTCCTCAAATAGCTCGTCCACAATAGCACATGCTTTATGCAAGTTTCCAGACCGCAGGCAATAAAAAAGTTCTTTTTCCTTTTCTGGAGAGTAGCGCGGCGCTGTCTGGTGGATCGGGCTCATATGTCGATAACTGTACACAGTATTGCCGCCAGTATAGAAACTATAAGAAAGGGCCGCGAGTGCTTGCGCATAGGAGTGCGAAATTTGATGTATCGCCTTTACTTCTTCTCCAAGACCCAGGGATATGGTGTATCTGGAATACTTTTCAACATTTTCACGGCACTGCTCCGAAATGGCTTCCACGCTAAGTGAATCCGGCGGATTGAATATGACTACAAACCGGTTCGTGTTATCACGGAACACAAATCCTTTGGTGAACCGCCTTAAACTTTCTTCCAAAATGTTTTGCACAGTAAACCGGATCAGCTCTACCTCTTGCACAGGAAGAGTCTCGGTTTGTTCAGTGAACTGATCGATTTCCGTCAGCATAACAACAAAGCGCTCCCGCTCCAGTCCGATGTTCAAGAAGTCCCAACGTCTGGCCGCTTGTTCGGGTGTCGTTCGAAATTGCAGCAGCAGTTGAAAATATTCCTGTCTTAAATACGGCAAGCTCTCCCGCAGCTTTCTTTCCATCTCATGATAGCGCTCAGTCTCCCCCATTTCCTCTTCAATCGACTTTCTCGCCTTTAAGACCACTTCGATAATTTTTTGCGGCGTATACGGTTTGACAATATAATCGAATGCTCCGAGCTGAACAGCCTGCTGCGCATACTCAAAATCGGTATAGCCGCTTAAAAAAACAATTCTCGTACGTGGAAACTTTTTCAATACCTGCTTGGTCATCTCCAAACCGTTTATTTTGGGCATCCGAATATCGGTCAAAACAATATGGGGCTCCGTTTGATGGATGAGTTCAATACCTTTCTCACCGTTGCTCGCTGTTCCTACAATGCGAATGCCGTGAGACTCCCAATTTATTTGGTCCGAGATTCCTTGCACTACGGTCTTGATATCATCAATTACGCACATCCTAAGTTCTGTCGTCATCGTTATATCCCTCCCCTGCTAGTGGTATTGTTAATGTGACCGAGGTAGATACATGGGGTTCGCTGCTCAAGTCGATATCAGCTTCACTACCGTAATGAAGCCGCAAACGTCCATAAACGTTACGGAGGGCATAGCTTTTTTTCAAAGATTGTTCTATCCGTATGTCAGCCTTTACTGTTTGGACGTCCATGCCAGCACCGTTGTCCTCCACACGTAGACGCAGAGTATCGCTCAGACATGTAATTGAAATCCTGATTTTTCCCATTTCCTCCATTTCTTCAAATCCGTGCAGTATGGAGTTTTCCACTAAGGGCTGCAAAATAATTTTCAATATCGGTTTCTCCAGCAGCGAATCATCCTCCAGCTCAATCGTATAATCGAACAGACCTTCATAGCATTTTTGCTGAAGATTTAAATACTGCCTAACATGATCAATTTCCTTGGCTAGTGTCGTTAACTCGTTCCCACCGTTGAGTCCCAATTGGAACAGCAGTGACAGTGAGGTGATCATCTCCGTGACATCTTGATTCTGGGAGGATTCTGACTTCCAAATGATCGTGTTTAATGTGTTATACAAAAAATGGGGATCTATTTGAGCCTGCAGTGCTTTGACCTCCATTTTACGTTTCTCAAACTCGGCTTCCTTGACGTCATCAATAAGCGAAGAGATTTCCTCCAGCATACGGTTAAACTTTAATCCGACCTGTGTAACCTCATCCTCATATTTGCTGGTAAACCGCACATCGAGGTTATTTTGCTCAACCTTCTTCATCAGCCCCTGCAGTTTGTGCAGAGGCTTCAATAATAAACTCGAGATAACATTAGAGAGCAAGAATGCCAATACGGCACAGCACAACATGATCAATAATGTGGTCGTTTTGATATTGTTCACCTGACGAAGCAATTCCGACTGTGTTTGAACGCTGACCATCGTCCAATCATCCACCATGGTTAGCCTTGAATAATTAACTAAATAAGAGTTCCCCCCCATGTTATATTTGAAAAAGCCTCTGTCTTGGCCCTGCAGCAAATTCATGAATCCAGGATCATGTTGAAAAGAAGATGTCTGGGAATTAAGCGGAAGCACGGCGTCACCGCTCCTTGACATTAGAAAATAGTTGTCCGCAGGATCGAGCAAGTCGTCGGTGACAGCTTTACGGATTACGTCTTCCTTTACATTAACTACAACATAAACATCTTGAACATTAAATTCTGTTATCGGTTTCATGATCAAAGAAATGACCCTCTGATTTCCTGAAAAAAGCGGATCCTGATGATCTTCCACCCATATGACACGCTCGGGCCTATCTAGATAACGCGAAAATATCGTATCCTTGAATCGGTTCTGATTGTTACGGAGATCGGTTGTAGCATATAGTTCGCCTACAGGCGTGTAGATCAAGACAGATTGAATGGAAGGCTCAATCAGTTTCATTTGTCCAAGCGGCGTTTGCAGAGATGACAACCTTGTATAATAAGATCCCGAATCTCTCGCGTACACGTCCTCCATAGCCATCTTGAACGAATCACTGAGCATCATGGTTGAAGCCGTCACAACGATATGCCGAAGCTTTTCGTCAAGCACGCTCGCGGATTTATTAAGCGTATTCTGACTGGATAGAAACGCTTCCTTTTCTGTCGATCGAAAGGCAATCCAATAAGACATCGTACCCGTTAGCGCGATTGAGAGAATAGTCAGCATCAGAAACGAAATCCACAACCGGCGGCGGAGCGAAAGCCGGTAAAACCATTTTTTCAAGCTGCCCCCACCCTTTCTAAAGAGAAGAGACGCGCTGCTTTCGGCTGCGCGCCCCTTGCTGTATTTGACCTTATTTTGCGAGGCTGCCCTGCAGCTTATTCGGATCAAAGCTCGGATTCGGTTTCATCTTCGTATCGCCAGCGGCACGTGCTTTTTCAAGACCTGCATTGTAGCGGGTTGTCAAGTCATTCAGCACTTTGTCCACATCTCCGCCTTCCATCATATATTTAAGGATGGCGTTACCCGACTTGTTGCCTTCTACCTTTGCCTCCGTCACGGATAGTGGAGTAGGGGCGTATAGCGCGTCAAATTTGCTTGGCAGGAAGCCTTCAATGCCCGGAATGGACGGCTTTTTCGCACCAGAGTTGACATCCGGCACAATGGAGATCCCGAACCCTTTCTCATGGTATTCTTTCTGGAAATCTAAATTATAAATATATTGCAAGAATTTCCAAGCCTTGTCTTTATTTGTTGTGTTTTTGCTGATGCCAATATAGTTACCGGCAATGACGGATACAGTTCCCTGTTGGCTGCCATCGATGGTAGGAGGCAATGCTGCGCTCCAGTTAATTTTTGTCGGGAATTGATTTTGGTACACACCCGGCTCGCCGGAGTGGTTAAAATACATGCCGATTTTCCCAGCGGCGAACTGTGCACGCAGCGGATCGATATCGAGAGATTCAACGCCCGGCAGCATGCTGCCGTCCTGCTTCATCTGACGAAGCGCCTCGGCAATTGGCTTGTACACCGAGAAGTCGAATTGGCCTGTTTTGTAATTGTATCCGTCTACCTCGGAAGTTCCGCTGAACGATCCGATTGGATTAACGATCCGAGCGAAAGCCGAGTTGGCGTTTTTGAAGTTTTCCGCGAAGCCGTATGCGCCAATATCTTTACCGGCTTCCGTAATTTTTTTAGCATCTTCAACCAGTTCTTTTACCGTTTTCGGCGGATCTTTGATTCCGGCTTTTTGGAAGAGATCGACGTTATAAATCAATCTCCAATATTGCCCTGTGTGCGGCAGCGAATAAATTTTGCCATCTACCATATTCAGTTCTTCCACAAGCAATTTATCGTACCTTTTCTTCATTTCGTCCGTCATCATGTCGTTGATCGGTTGTAAATAGCCCTTCTTCACAAACCCGGAAAAATCATTTGTTCTAAAAATGTCGGGCGCTTGATTGCTTGCAAAAGCGATATCGATCGATTGGTTAAAGTTATCGGCAAGAACCGTCATTTCAACTTCAATGTTATCCTTATTCGTTTCGTTGAACTTCTTGATGACATCCTTCATGTAATCGGCATCGTGACGGTCAACCGTCCAGTAAGTCAGCTTCGTCTTTGGTCCTCCTGCTGCAGCGGAAGTAGCCGCAGCTGTACTCTTTGGCTGTTCCGTTTGTCCACCGCAAGCCGCTAATGAAGCGACCAGCGTAACGCCAAGCAGTGTGCTTAACACCATTTTTTTCTTCATGTTGTAAAACCCTCCTAATTTAGTTTACCTTAAGACTTGATTTATAACAAAAATGTAACTGCTTTCATCATAATTCCTTAACACTTGGTACCGTGAAGGACAAATCAACTTTTAATAGTGGGATAAAACACTTTCCTGCGGTATCCGCAATTCAGTTATCCTTTTACACTCCCCGCTGTTACCTGTATAAATGACTTATTCGCCAATACGTATACAACTAGGATCGGAAGGAATGAAAGACACGCGCCCGCCATCATGAGGTGTGATTCAGCAGCGGCACCGATCCCGTAGCGTAAATTTGCCAGCCCCACCGTCAGCGTTTGCAGTTTCGGATTCGTCATTGTGAACACTAGAGGCAAGATGTATTCGTTCCATGCGCCGCGGAACGTAAACAAGGCAGTAACGCCAAGTGCGGGACTCAGCAGCGGAAGAATAATCCGCCAGTAAACCGTATAGAAATTGCATCCATCAATGTAGGCGGCCTCGTCCAGATCTTTGGGAATCGCCTTAAAAAAGCCGATCAGCATAAAGTAGACCGTGGCATGCGCGCTGATCAAGATGATGATGACCCCCCAGAGCGATTTGTTCAAGCCAAGTTTGACCATCAGATCGAACTGCGGCCTCAATACTACTGCACCAATAGAAATGAACATCGTACTAGCTTGCAGGATTACGTACAATCGTTTGCCAGGGAATCTCGTGCGATCGACAGCATAAGCGGACATAGAGGCGATAAGCAGCGTGCCGATCGTCACAATTGTACTGATAAAGAGGCTGTTCCACGTAAACCGTGCAAAATTCGCCTGCTTCCAAGCCGTTGCGTAATTAGAGAACTTCCAGACAGAGGGCAACAGGGTTGCTCCCGTTGTTAACTCTGCATTCGTTTTAAATGAACCCAGAATGGCCATAACGATTGGAAATAGCGTAAAGAAAGCTATAACCAGCAAAAATACCCATTTCAAGGTTTGTCCAGTGAAATGACCGCTTCTGATAACGCCTAATTTCGTATTTGTATGCATCATGCAGTCCCCCTTTTTAATCCCGATTCAACCGTTTGGACATATAGAAATAGACGATCGTAATTAATCCGACAATCAAAGCCGTTACAAACCCCGCTGCGCTTCCGTAGCCGATTTGTTGCACAGTTGCCGTAGAAGCCGAAACCGGGAAAAACAATTTGTACACGTATAGGTACATGACATCGGTTTTACCGAAGGGACCGCCCTCGGTCAGGACCATAATGCTCTCATAACCTTTGAGTGCTGTGATGATGGCGAGCATTATAATCATTTGTAGAACGGGCCCAAGCATAGGAATCGTAATGCTCCAAAATTTTTGCACCGCATTCGCTCCATCGATTGATGCACTCTCATACAGATCATCGGGAATGCCTTGGAGCCCCGCGATGAAAAGCAGCATATAGTTGCCGATAGCACCCCAGATAGCCGTAATAATCACCGTCATCATAGCGTAATTCGGTCCCAGCCAATCCACCGCTTTGGAGATCAAACCATATTTGATCAGAAATTGATTGAGTAATCCGTTATACGAATTAAATATGGTGAAAAATACGATCGACATCACCGATGTACTGATAATGGTCGGCATGAAGTAGACGGCGCGCAGAAACACTTTGCCTTTCAGTCCTCGATTCAAAATGACGGCAAGTACAAGTGAAATCGGCAGGACAATGATAATTTTTCCGCCCGCATAAATGAACGTGTTATACACAGAGTGCCAAAATTCCTGATCGCGCAATAATCTCGAAAAATTATCAAGTCCAATAAATTTCTTTGCTCCGAACCCCTGATAATCGTAAAACATATAGCTAAGCGCCCATACAATCGGATAGATCCCAAGCGCCAAAGTCAAAAATAGACTAGGAAAAATGAATACATAGGAATTAAAAAGAGAAAGCCTTTTTCGCATCGTGCATCTGCTCCTTTTGGTTTTTGTATTCCAAGCATAGTACAACCTCGATAAGGTACGGGAGCGGCAATTCAACTGTGTCCGTAGGACAATTCAACTGTTTTAATTGATGAAATAAGCTACCTCTCTATCCTCGTCTAACGGAAATAAGCCGCAAAAGATTTCTCTGCGGCTTATTTCCAATATGATCAAATACGAAAAATTGGTTACCTGCGAATCCAGTTAATTTCATTGCAATCGAGATAAATATCCAAACTTCCATCTTTATCTGTAGTTGAGATCGATACATCTTGCCGGATATGGTCAATATCCAGCCTAGTTATGAGTGGCGGTACCGTTTCTTCCTCTAAGTCAACCGGTGTGCATACGGTCACAATGCCCATTTTACCGGTCATTGTTCCTTTACCGACAATTGTGGATGTTTCCTTTTTGACTCCATATACTTCAGATACCCATCCTTTTTCGCTGACAATAGCAAAATCACAGGTAGGATCGCTGCTTGTCTTCCAATGCATTTGTAACTGAATGGTTGAGGAATAGTCAATAGTTGACTTCAGTATATCTGTATTGCCTTCATCAGAGATTCGAACATTCGCAGAGGGAGGAAGTTGAAACCTCTGTTCAATGTCATGTACCCCTTCGGCATCCAGCCAATCCACGATGATCATCAGACTGCTCTTTTTCCAAAGCAGCAGCCATCGGCGATGAAGAACTGGGGCATCAAGCCTCATGTAACCATTATGGGAGGCATCGATAAAATCATACTCTTCCCCCGTGATCCATCGGTTCGTCACACATTCCGCTAGCGGCGTTCCCCATTCCTGTGAGGAAACATAAGGCGTCTGATCCAGTCCATCCACTGTAACGGTATTGTGTGCCCGAGTGCTCTTGAAATAACGGCGCCACTCCCCTTCTTCGTAGGTATACCTACCTGGATCGAGAAAGAGCAAGTTACGCTTCCACATCCATTCCAAATTTAACGCATCAGCATGTCCATGGGCCCCTCCCATGGAGGCGGCGTCAAAGAACAAATAGTTTTGTTCATCCTTTGTGACATAAAACCCCGTTTGAGGGAAGGATACTGTAGTTGGAAGCGGCGGGTTGAAGGATTGCTGTTGTTTTTTGAACGTTTCATACATCTCACTACCGAACATCCAGAGAATTTCAGCGCTAATCTCGCCCATTGAGATAAACTGCTCATCTTCTAGGATCGCACCCAATAAGGCAAGACGCTCCGTACCGGAACTTAACAGGTCGGAATCACCTGCAGCTGTAGACCCGTGATCGGGTCTGATCAGCGCATGTGTGAATGCCCCCATTCTGCGAAGGTTGTTCGCATACCATTCCGACATCGGATAGCCGGATACCTTCCCGAGCAAATAGGGAGCACCAAACATTTCAATACTCCCATTATGATAATGCGTCGTTAATTCGCATTGCACGCCATCCGGGCCAATCTGATGAACCATGCACAACTCCAATCTCTCGGTTGCAAACTGCCGCCAAAATGCGGCTCTTGGATGGTCATGATAAAAAACGCTTATTATAAATAAGCCCTGCATATGCATGATGGCATGATTGATTTCCGTGCTCCCCAAATAACTAGTCAAATAATTCGCATGCTCGACTAGTGCCAATAGAAACTCTTCTCTGAAGCTATCTGAAATAACCGGACTCCCTTCCATGTATTTAAAAGCGGATATCCATGATTGAACACGCAAGCCCACCTCTAATAAGCGCCAAGGCCCCGGTTGTTGAAAGAAAGTAGCTTTGTCGTAGGGAAGATTGTTTGGAACGGGATTTTGCAGCCTCCAACCACGCAGGTGTTTAATAAATGTGTGGACGTACTCCTCTTTTAGCGTCATCAAATAGGCTCTGCCCAAATCCAGCATGTACCAATGCCGATTGAGTACCCACGTGAATTCGAGATCGTTAGAAGGATTATATAGCCAATCTATGGGATCCCCCATGTAAACCCAATGATCCATGTCCATCGTATAAGGAACGCGAAACATATTCTTACAGGCTTGCTCCGCTTTCTCAATGGAAGCCTCCGCAAGCTCTGGATACTCTTGAAGATAGTGTTTTCCAGCATCCACTAATTCCTGATTCGTTAAATAATAATTCATTTCTGTCTTCCTCCTCTTAGGTTCAAAGAGTTAAGAAAAGTGCGTCGAAATCCTTCAGCGCATCTGGTTCTTAGTCTCCGATTTCTCTATATATGAACATTATAATGGAGCGTAAGAATCGCAAGAGATAGGCGTTTCAACTTTCCTAAGGGGAGAATGATACTTTTTTTCTCGCATATTACACAATTCATGCATGCAAAAGAGACAGAGGAATCATAAGTCGATTCAGCCTGTCCCTATTTTTTGGTTACTATTCTATTGTTATTATTCAGATATTTGAATATTGTTTCCTGTTAGGTTATTTCTGGATTAACTTAAAATCATCATAATGGAACCCCGGTGCAACAACACAGGAGACAAAAACAGGCTCGGTTCCTATCGGTTTTGCCGTCTGCCAAACGTTGGCCGGAACTAAGGCTTGTGGACTCTGTCCCTTAAGGACATCTGGTCCTAGAATGATCTCTTGTGTTTCCTCGGGCTTGTCTTTTGTACCTCCAAGTGTTAACAACAGTGGACTACCTGAATGCCAGAGCCAAAGTTCATCCGATAAAACCGTATGCCACTCTGAAAACTCATCTGGATGAAGCACGAAATAAATGGAAGTAGCCGCGTATCGGGAACCTGTGTACGCTTCATCAAGCACCTCTTTTGGAATCTCAAAGGAAGCTTTCCATAGCTCCTTGTACCACCCGCCTTCAGGATGAGGCTTTAAATCTAGTGCTGCTACTAATTGTGATAAGGATTTTGTTATCATATGATTTCTCACTCTCTTTCTATTTCTATCTCTATAAAATTCCTATTATATTATACACTTAAATCAACTTCCTACCCCAGTTTTTCCAATTAGGAGACGAAACAGCAGCCGATCAATTAGACCGACTGCCGTTTCAGGGTTTCACTTCTTAGCATATTTGTTTCATTCAGTTATTGACTTTAAATCACTTACTTTTAATAGTGCTTCTCTATTCGTATCATGATATATAACCCTAACTTCTAGTTCATAGTTATTATCCAACTCGAAAGAAAGGATGGTGCATTTCCTACCACGATTCTTCGTCTTTCTTGGATTATCTGGAGCAAAAACATAGGAGCCTCCAATAGTAAGATTAACCGTATCACTCATTACATCTGCAATCCTCTCATGCTGTATTTATGTTATTCTCATTCAATTTTGTTGTATTAGAATTTCAGTTCTGCAATTGCCTTCTTATACTTATCAATCCTTGCATAGTCTTTATCTGTTGGGTTAGGAATTCGACCAATATCACTGTTATCCTCTAGATCCAGAAGCTTCACTTTCCTCGCTAGGGGGTTTAATTTGATCCTCTTGATAAAGTCTTCATATGATTCATCTGCTCTTTTTGTAAGGCAATCCAGTGCTTCTATAATATCTGCGCTAAAACCTGCATTCTTTAAATCAAATAGAGTAGTATCTGAATCTTCCACAACATCATGTAGCATTGCTACAATAGATTCTTCTTCGCTGTTGGCTTTAGTTGCTAATCTTGCAGGATGTAATATGTATGGATTTCCACCTTTATCTGTTTGACCATCATGAGCTTTCGCGGCTATTAGTATTGCTTTAGTTAAAGTACTCATTTTCACAACTCCTCAAATAGTTCTGCTATATTCTTCGTATTAATTGACCATAATACTAGCGGCAAGATTCGCGATCCCTTCCAGCCAGGCGGAGCGTCTGCGGCTCATTCGGTACGCGTCAGGCAAATCATCGCCCTGCGTCTGCTGCAGAAGCGTAAGCTGCTTATGGATGAACAATAGATAAATATACATGTTATTTTCCCTATTTTATAAATGCTCTGTTAATACCGGAACGGGTTCTCCGGGGGTATCTTACCCGAATGATACTGTCCTATTATCAACTATTTTAGCTCGTTGTTCTTCTCGATACAACATCCAACCTACAACAAGTCCATATACCGCAGTAACAATATGAATCCAAGAAGGTGTTTTATCTACTGCATTCATTAATACCAATATTGCATCTACTATAGGCATTAAGATAGAAGTAAACATAACAACAAGTAATGCTTTTCTCATACGAAGTACCATCAAGGCTAGAAGGAAGATACCAATAAACAGATCACGATCTGCTTTTATATGAACAAGATATCTATCCGCAGTGTCATGCAGTGGTATACCAAAATCTCGAATTGCTGCTTCTGGCAGGATAAAGCCTTTTACTCCTAAAAACAACATCAACAACGTAACTACACCCACTAACCAAAATGTTACTGACTTTGGTCCCCAATAATTTTTATTCATTTGTCTGTCTCCTTTTTCCATTTTATTTGATTGACTTTATTGTATATCGGTAATAATATTTTGTTAAGAACGCACTTTAAAGTACGGCACTTACTTAAAAGTAAGGGAGTGATTTACCAATGATTCATCAACGCGAATGTCCAATTGAAACAGTCATTCATGTTTTAGGTGGAAAATGGAAGCCAATGATTTTATGGCATTTGATGGAATCAACCAAGCGTTACAACGATCTGGAAAAGCTAATCCCTAATGTCTCCCAAAAAATGCTTACGCAACATCTTCGAGATTTGGAACAAGATGGTGTGATCGATAGAACGGTATACCCCACCGTCCCTCCAAAAGTAGAATATTCACTTAGTGAATATGGCAAAACATTGATCCCTGTAACAGAAGTGATGTGTGCTTGGGGAGAAAATCACAATGAGCGAAAACAAGAAGAACCAGCGTCTTAGAGCTGGTTCTTCTTGTTTTCACGACTATAATCTCTCCGATGACACTTCGCTGTAAATAAATACATGGTAAAAAGGAGGCGGTTTCCCGCCCCCTTTCCTTAGGTCAATCTGTTCTTTATCCGCTCAAGAATGTTGCTGTTTCTTGCTCTGTAAACGCCAAAAATAACTGATCCCATGACTGCTGCCGCGGCTGCAGTTGATGCAACGACCATTGTTTTATTTACCTGACGCATTACGAACACCTCCACATTTTTATGAGCGAACAACGCTTAGTTTGCCTAAGTTAATGAACAAAAATTCAAGGTCTGGTTTATTAGATGATTAAATTGATACCCCAATAATTTGTAAGGTCTAAAAAATAATTCCGGGTCTCGATATTTCTACCTTCACATTGGGTTGAATCGTAATAAGCGGATAGGTGCTGTTCCAATCCATAGTCTTCCAATAATCAGGATGGAAAGCTATGATCCTTCTCCCTACTCCAAAGACGTCGCAATTGGCCATCTGCAGCTTCTGAATGACCTTCTGAGCTTCCTGTGTTAGCTCTTTTGAGAAAAACTCGTTCATTTTGGAAACCATTCCGGTTTCATCTAGATGATCTGGAGAGAATTCTTCCGCTTCTACCTTCAGCTGCAGATCGATGGTGACCACGACCTTGCCATTTATTATATCAACATCTAATTTCCGTTTTGTATGAAATACACGGAATGTCATTTTGCTGCCTATTTTCTTCGGTTTATTAGGAATTGGTAATGTCAGGCTTGCCTTTTTACCCATTCGATTAGCCATTAATAAACAGAGTTTTGACTCCTTAGTGTCTAGAGTCCCTGTTAAGGATTTACTGTTAAACAATGCTATTCCCTTAATAAGAGGGGTTCCTTCCCCCATTGCCAAATACGGCAAAATCACATCTTGTCCAGGATCGAATAAAACTGTACAAATCGATTGTATATTTTCTTCTGGAATGATCGTGAATGCTTCTGCACTGACAATTTGCTTATCCAGGTTCAAGATGAAATTTGGCTTTTTCATGTAGCCTGTTTGCAAAAGTGATTCGGCGCGACCTTCGACAACTCCAATTTTAGCGTTTAAAGCACTTTTCGGATCGCGGTAAAAAACATCCAGAACTGAATAGATATCAACCTTCGCCAACTGCTCTCCAATCATAAGAAACCGGTTCTTGGCCCCGTCCGGAACCAAGGTTAGTTTTTTTCCTAAGTTACCTCTTGCTTCTCGAGCAGTTTCACCAGTAACCGATATGATTTCGGGTGCATTTCTCTTCTTATCCGAGACATCCGGTAAGACAAAGGTGACTAGTACATTTTCACCTTCTGCTTTGTCAAAACCTATCCCTAGAATTAAACGAACGTTTTTAAATAACGTTTGATCCCAACAACCGGTTAAGAGACTCATGGAAATTATGACGAGTAATATTGGCCGGATTCTTTTCATTCTATTGCTTTCCTCCTTCCCCTTAGGATGGTCATTAGTAATAACGGTATGGGTATCAAATAGATCATGACCAAAGCGAAATAAGAAAACCATTTATTGAGCTTGCTGATAAACAAAAAATTATGCGGTAACAGCGCAAGCAGTAAGCAAACTGCAACGACCAGCAAAGTCACCTTAGAACTGTTATCTATTTTCAATATTTGGGTTATCCCTGTTGAAGCTAGAAAAACATAATTGACAATAGACGTCATGACGATCACAACCCAAAGCGATAAAAACAGTAAGTCCGATCTTTCTACAATCCTGAAAGAAAATGCCTTAAGCATGTATAGAACAGGCTCTGGAATGATTTTGAGCTCCAAAGGACTGAAAAACATAAAGCATGACAGGATTATTATTACGTAAAAGAGGGTGACAAAAGTGTATGATATTAACATCGTTTTTAATATTTCTCCGTCTTTCCCCTTGACTTGAGGGTAAACCATGAGCAAAAGCTCAAAACCGGCAAGCGTAATAACCGCTTCTCTCATACCTTTCATCATATTACTAAGCCCGGATTGACCGATGGGGAAAATATACAAAGGGTTTCCTTTGCTAAAAGGGAAAATGATCAAAATGATAATAATGATTAGAAGGATAGAAACCAGCGTTTCAAAGCGGGCAATTATTTTCAATTTTTCTTTTGCTAGATAATAACTGGTAACCATCATCAATGTCATAATGACCCATTTCGGTGTCGTCGGGAAAATCCAGGCATTAATTATTCGGCAGTAATTCATAAGGACCACGCTTGCTATTCCAATAAAATAAATAATATAAAGAACACTAATAAGATGACCTGCAAATTTCCCTGCCATCTGGGGGAGAAATTCGATCATCGTCTTCTTTGGATATGTCCTGCAGATCATCCATATCAAGATAATGGCCAGGTGGCTCGCAAATCCCGCCAGCAGCATGGAAATCCATCCATCCATCGATGCTTCAGAGTAGACACTATAAGGAACAGTTAACGCTCCCTCACCTATCGCTGTTTGTATAGTGAAAAAAGCCAACTGTTTTTTGGAGATCCTATCTTTTTCTACGCTCATGCTTCACCCATCCCCTAGAAAATAATTCTCGCAGCTTTTTTTGGGGAAGACTGTCCGCAGGACGCCGGTTCATTTTCCATATGGGTAACCGGACGAGAGAGTCTTTCAGATCCCTCCATTTGAATGGAGATAAGGGGTAAAAATAGGGCGTTCCAAACCCCTCTAACTTACACAAGTGGATCAAAATACATGTAAATCCGAACGTAATTCCCAAAAAGCCGAAAGTAGCAGCCAAAAGCATCATCGGAAAGCGCAGAAAACGCACTGTCTCTCTGAACTCATGGGATGGCACAACAAATGAGGCAAGGGCTGTCGATGCTACCACAATAATCATGATATTGGACACCAGCCCCGCTTTCACGATGGCATCTCCAATAACAAGCCCACCAACAATACCGATTGTTTGCCCTACTGCAGTATGTAATCGCAATCCTGCTTCTCTTAACATTTCAATGGTTATTTCCATCAATAGAGCTTCAATAATTGGAGGAAACGGAATTTCCAGTACAGCACTTTGCATGAGAAGCACCAATTCATTCGGGATGGTCTCAAAATGAAAAGAGACAACTGAAATGTATCCAGCTGGTAGGGTAATGGCAATGAAGAAACTGGAAACCCTTAACAAACGGAAGAAGCTTCCGTTAATCCAACGGGCATTGTAATCATCAGGTGACTGATAAAAAGCAAAGAAATTGATTGGTAAAATGATCGCTTTCGCTGAACCTTCCGCTAATACGGCAATTCTTCCCTCCATTAAATTGGCTGCTACCCTATCCACTCTTTCGGTACTTAAAATTTGCGGAAATGGGGAGAAAGGGGCATCCTCAATGAGCTGCTCTACAAAACCTAATGAAGCAATATAATCGATACGGATCGATGTTATTCGTTTTTCTAACTCGGTCACAATTTCCGGATTTGCTAATGACTCGATGTAAACCATCGCCAAGCGTGTGTTCGTCTCCATGCCCACCATCAAATAACGAATCATCAAATCCTTGTTGACCACTTTTCTTCGGATTAGATGAAGGTTCGTAGTTAACCTTTCAATAAACCCTTCATGCGAATCTCCGAACACCTTCTCATTGATCGGTTCTGTGATGCTCCGTCCAAACGAAGAGGATGCATGAAAAATGTAAAAATCGGTCTCACCCTCACAATCGACGACACAGCCGCCATTCAAAAGGGCTTCCACTGCTTGTTCGATCAAGCAAGTAATTTGAAGCTGTCCCAGAGGGATGACGTCTAGAAACTCGCCTTCATTGATTCGCTTTAATGGAAAGATGAGCTTGTCTAGGATCGTATCTTGATCTGTTAAGGTTGCCAAATAAATCAAATTGACTTGTCGTTGATTCCAATTCAATGTATGTATGACCAAATCTTCCGTATTGTTTAAAAGTGTTTGAAAATAACTTTTTCTTTCTTGTATCGACGAGAGCTCCATTTCCTTAATTTCTGGATTTTTACCCAATATTTCATCACGCTGCCCCTCAGTTCAAAGGTTATTTTCTCCAGCTGGATAAAAGAGTATTCATGGATTCTTAAAAATGCGTATACCTTTATCGAGGCATTCAAAGGTTGCTTTCATGGAACAACGAGAAAAACGGCCATGTTCGCATAGATTTCGCGATAGGGCCGTTTTTGTTTTCTAGATGTTTTTTGTGTTGGATGAAGGAATTACCATACAAAAGCTGATGTGATGATTACCAAAAGAATAAAAAGAACCAAGATAAATGCACTTGAACGTCCATAACCCTCACCATAACCTACTGCTCCCATGTTTACTCATTCCCCTCGGTGATTTTTCACTACGGTATATTCATATGTGCGGTACAAAGTGCTTGCTTGGACGTATGCCACTGGGAGGCACTTTTTTACACATTCTCAAGGGTTTTTGCTTTTCTTGAGGCCATATGCTCCATTAGGAATGAAACATACGTTTCGTCTCGAACTAACCAAGCTGCATAATCCCTTTTTACATATCGCTCTGCTTCTTCGAAAGTAGAAAAATGTTGGTTGGATTCGACCCCATCCACATCGACTTCCCATCTGTCTCCCGAAGGAAAAATAAACACTTGTTGTTCATTTCTATTCTCATAAAGTGATCCATAAACTGAATTTTTCATGTTAAATGTATTTTTATTCGCATCCGCGCGAATAGGTTCCATCGGGAATGGTTTAGCTACGTACCACTGATAGGCTTCTTCTGTCATAGAGCAACCGGAAGCTTTAGCATGGCCTCCTCCTCCATAAATACCCGCAATTTCCGAGACGTCGATGTGTTCGTGAATCGTTCGAAAGCTTATCTTTTTACCGCCCATATTCATGATTGCGATGTAATCCAGATGAGGATTTTCTTTGCCCAACTCGTTTCCAAGTTCAGAATGATAAGATTCCGCATGAACGATGCCTACATGGTGATCATCTATTCGGGAGTGGATAATTTCTCTCTTTTTTCTGCGGACATAGCGTTCGATTTTTTCTTCTTCCATATCCAAAATTTTTTCTTCAAAGGGATCGAATGCAAAGTTCTCGCCTTGCTGAATGCGAGCCACCATTTTTTCCTCGAATTCTTCGATGGAAATTAGATAGAAGAGATCATTTAATCGCTTGGCATTGTTGTATTCATTCTGTTCCCATTCCCATGTATCATACTGACGGACCATTTCCACGAATTCATCTAAACCCTTCATTGGCTTCAACAAACCATTCTGGATCAGATACTCATAAAATAGAGAAGTTGCAGATGCGAGCTTTCCATTTTCATACGCAATCTGTACCATTCCCCACGGATACTTGTTTAAATGAAGCGAAGTTTTATGATGATCAATAAGTTTAACTTTTCCTCCCGATTTCACAAACTCGTTAAGTCCCTGTTCATTCGTTTCATCCACGGATAAGTCAGTGATAAACAAATAGCTCTTTTTTCTTGATTTTTCTAAAAAGCGTTTTACTTGTAGATTCAAGCCTCCGACAGAGTTATAACGGATTTCTACCTTTTCACCAAATGCTAATCGAGCTATTATACCGCAACCTACTCCATCCAGATCATTATGAGTATACAAATGATACAAGGGCACATCCTCCTGTTAATGATTTCCATTATGGTACCCTTAAACAAGTCACTTTATTCGGAGAATAACCCCGACAATTATAATCAATCCTCCGATCAATCTTGCGAAAAAGACAAGAACTTAGATCCTAAAAAGACCGCCGACAAGGGCGGTCTTCAAAGTTATTATTGTCGTGTTTTCCGTTACTTTTTTTCCTATCAAATATTCAGATTAAATATTGAGATTCAAGAGTCGTAGCGATTTTTTTGTTGCAATCAAAATGAAAGCAAATTACAATTCAAAAATAATAATGATTATCAATGCAAACTAACAAACGAATGGAGTGTGCCGTTAATTGAGTATTCTAGAGGTACTAAAAGCCAGAAAAGCAATTCGAAAATACAATCCACGTGAAGTCGAAGAGGAGAAAATCTTGAAATTACTGGAATCTGCCACATGGGCTCCTAATGATAGATTACGTGAGCCATGGCATTTTTACATCATACGTGAAGAAGCAAAACAACAGTATGAAAAAATCGCCTTCGATTTTTTAACTGAAAGATTCCCCTCAAAACCTAATCTAGTTCAAGAATCAATGAGTGTGATACAGAGCACCCCCCTTCTCGTCGTTGTAACCTCGGATATCATCCCAGATGATGTAGACTCTTCCGAAGATAACGAATATGCCGTTGCATGCGCAATACATTCGATGTGGCTTATGGCAAGTGAGCTTGAATTGGGATTGGTATGGCGGACGCGCGGCGTTGGACTCATTCGTGATGAACGGTTATTTCGGTTTATCGGTTCGCCAGAAAACAAGAAGATCATCGGAACCCTTTTTGTCGGTTATCCGGAATCCGAAACACCTCGAACAACTCGTACCTCTTTTTCAAACAAAACTACGTGGCTATGAAAAATTGGGGATATTTCCTCGGTTGACTAATTAACTATTGACTTTCACCCATATATAGGATTAAATTCATCATAGTTAGAACAATATAGTATAAACATTCTAGGTGCCCTTGTGAGAGCAAGGGGTAACAGGGAATCGGGTGAAAATCCCGAGCGGACCCGCCACTGTAAAACAGAGATCTCTTTCATACTGCCACTCAATCATACTTTTGGGGAAGGCGAAAGAGAGCGTTAATCTGTGAGCCAGGAGACCTACCTAGTTTGAACACCATCATACATAGCCTTCGTGGAATAAGGTTCGGTGTAAGAAGAGGTCCCTGTTATTTTCTACAGGATGAATTTCTCGTAATTTCTTACCCCAACCTATTAGGTTGGGGTTTTCATTTTTCTATGAAAAATTTAGCCATACGGGGGATATGTTTTGAAAAATCTTTCAGAGGAGGTGAAACAATGAATATCGCAATTCAAAGACTTACTTCTATATCAATTGGACAAAATGTCGCCAAAATAATGTTTGTTTTACAGTGGATTTTGCTTCTTTCTTGGATTCCATTGACCTTGTACGGATTATTCTTCACACCGATTATGTCGTTACATGATGCTGTTCATCCTGCACGTCACAGTGTCACCATAGTACCTTGTCACTAACGTAACACCTCTCCCCCGTGTGGCTAAATTTTTCAAAGACTATTATTTCAAGGAGGACAATAATGAAGTTCAATCTATTACGTTTTCTGATGCTGCTCATCTTACCTGTACTTATACTAGGTACTTTTGTATTTGGAGTTGCAATCTACGAAAGTTATGAAGAAAAAGGGGATTATTTAGTACCACAAAATCCAGTTGCACATGAACCAGCCAAATTCTCATATCAACTTACCAATCCTGTAACCAAGGAACCCTTAAATAACGCTAATGTCCAATTAGAAATTGTTAAAACGAAGGCAACAAATCCTTGGTTCAATGTGGGTTACTTACGTGATGATAATGAAGGAACTGGGCTTGTTTATAAAATGGATTCGATTTTGTATGACGGAAAACTTGAGATTGAGTCTATTTTTTGGGACGCTGGTTCATACGAAGCAAAAATAAAAGCAACATCAAATGAAATAGAAAAACCAATTGAAATTACCTTACCCATTAAAGTAGATGTGCCTCTTGGGCAAATCGTACGAACAATCGTTTTGTTCATAGCAATCTTTTTGTTAGCAATGCTCAGTGGAATTTTTGCTAAACGATTGGAAAATCCATTTAAAAAACAATCACAATATAAAAACCGTTATTCATCGTCAGCCGCAGCGTTACTCTTAATTGCAAGTTTATTAGTTGCTGGTACCCTTTCCTCAACTTCATTGGCGCACGAAGCGACTTCGGCCAATCATATTATGGTAGTTGAAAAAAATGGAGTTAAAGCTGAATTAAAGTTAAACCCTATGGATCCTGTTCAAAAGGGAGAACCCGCTCATTTTAATGTTACTTTTCAAGATTCAAAGACCGGTCAATACATCCAAGGGATGGATACTTCCCTATCGCTTTATCACGAGGACGATAACATAACTATGTTTTCAAATCGGACGCAGATTCAAGATGGAAAGTTAGATTTTGACTATGCTTTTCCAGATACAGCTAATTTCCATCTTAACTTTCACGCTTCACCCAATGGACAAAAATCAACTCTGACAGCGCCTTTGGATGGTGTATTCGCGTTTGAAGTTCCCCCCGTACAACCAAACTTATCGGCACAATTAAGAGCTGGGACATTAATGCTAATTGTTTTGATATTGGGTTTTGTTTTGGGGTTAGTTGGTACAAAAAGAAAACCATCCTTTGCATAAGAAGGGACGGGAATTAATTGCAGAATCTGAACACAAAATTTCAAGTTTTAGGACAAGTTTTAATTTGTGCTAATGGATGTTGCTGCGGTCAAACGAACTTGGGAGCTGCCGAAGTCCCCGTTGAATGGCTAAAAATCAATTGGAAAAATGATAAACTATCAAAAAAAATGCAGCTCTCATTTACGGGTTGTTTAGGACCTTGCGATGTAACGAATGTGGTTTGTATCCTAGGTCCTACAAAGCAATATTGGTTTGGCGGTATGACTGCACAGAATCATTATGAGACTTTGTATGAATGGTGTAAGTCTTCTGTTGATACAGGTTACTTCCTCCCACTTCCAGAACTTTTGGAAGCACGTATATTTGAACGTTTTATAAGTTTATAACTTATTGATAAGCTTATGTGCCTTAAAAGGATACATAAGCTTATTTCTTGATAATAAGGAATTACAGATATGCATAGCCAGCCTGGATGTTACCGTATCCGGTACCCATTCGTCCACTTCTAAGAGCGGTACTGGAACATACACTATTTCGGGTAACACAATGATTCTCAAGCGCGGAACGAAAATCAAAAAGAGCCGCATCAACACTGCTTCTCATAGTTCTTGAAATCCAAAATGCTGTCTTGCTAGCTCTTTGAATTTATCGTTGTCAATCTGTTCTTTTTTCGATTTCCCATTAATCCATTGTGTGAAAGAAGTATCGGTTAACGTTACATTTCCATCGCTTGTAAGTTGGGTAATCAGTGGGGTTTTGTTGAATCGTGATTCTTTGTGCTGGACTATGATTCCTTGGACTTCATTCAATTCAGATAAATTCTCTAATGGTCGTTTAATATCAAAAGCATACCCTATTTTCCACTCTGTATCTTTATATTTTAGTTTCATTTCAAGAATATAGTCCCCATAATCACTTTCCATTGCTTTGGCTCGAAATTCTCCATTCACAGAGGAGGTAGTTTCTCCATTTAGCGGCACAGGTTTTAGTGGTAGGTTTCCACCAAATCCGGTATCAACCAAGTACGTATGACCTTCATGCTGCACTAGAATAGTAACATGAGTTCTTCCAAGTTTTGACCAGTCCTTCGTTGCATAATTGTATACTTCTCCACGAACTAACGCTGCATTAAACCCATTTTCAATTAAGAAAAAATAAAGCAGAGGATTCAATTGATAGCATAGACCACCTTCATTTTTTACGAGCATTTTGGTAATCAAATCCTCTTTTGTTATAGCACTTGTTTTATTTGAAATGATACTTAAATTTTCAAAAGGAAGGGCTGTTGCTGTTTTCCTAAGAATGATATCTAATGTTTCAAATGTAAGTTTTTGATTCTCTGGAATGTCAATTCTTTTACGAAATAATCCATTCAACTCATCCAAAAGATTTCCCTCCATGTTTTTGATTCAAAGCTTAATTATCTCAGAGAATGTAGGTCATCAATTGCTTGGCGTGGCGTCTCATATCTTCAGGACGTTGCCTGAAAGCACTGTAGGCGATATGGTCGAGGCTGATGTGGATGAGACAGGAGAGAAGACGCTCTTCTGATTGTGTAGGCCGTCCCCCATGTTTGTCCCAGTGATTATCTAGAATTTCCTGCAAGTCAATCTCTTGCCATTCCGGAAACCAAGGCCACCAATAAAGAAACAAAGCGTTATCGTAAAGAGGATCACCATAGAACGCATTTCCCCAGTCGATTACCCCCGTTAACCTCCCTCCGTCCACCAGCACGTTTCGATTCAAGAGGTCGTTGTGGACGATTCCTCGATTCTCTGGAAGCTGTGTCACGAACTGACGCAGCCTTTCTACTCCAGCATCGAAGACCAGTGCCTCCTGAGGCGAATCGTCAAGTCGCTCGCGCCAGCCCGCTAGTCGATCCCTGGGTTCAGCTACAGAGAGAAGCTCATCCCCCCAACTCAGACCAGTTCCATCTGGACGCCAAAGGCCAACCCCCTCTGTGTCTGTGAGGTCAAGTTTCTGAAGTTCATAGAGTGCGTCAAACAATTGCGGCAGGACAAGTCGTATCTCAGGCCCGTTCAGTTCATCGAGATGCTTTCCCGAAACTCGCTTGGATACAGCGTAGAAGCCGCTCTCCGTCTCGCCAACCTCAAGAACCTTAGGAATCGGAAGTATGTCCGAGGAAAGTGTACCCATCACACGGTCCTTTTCAAAATCGTCCACATAGGAACCGAAGCGGATAACCATTTCATGCCCGTCGAGCATGAAGGAATAGGCTTTCGACCAATCACCAGCAGCGAGGGGCATAAGATTTTGGGCACGGTCACCGAAGTGTGCCTTCACAAAACGGTTCGCCATTTGATTGAAATCCTCCATAGGTTCCTCCTTGTATGTTCTAATTCCATGATAGATTGGTGAACTGTAATAAAATAGCGTGTTACTGCATTATACTTTCCGTTAGCCGTTCATGCAGCGCAAGACCAGCGCTGCACCACAGAGGATGAAAATGGATAAAGTCTGTCAATACTTCTACTATCGCTGGGAGAAGAAGGTCTATAAACTATGGTGCCATTAGAGCCCAACCGTTAGTCTGACTCCAACCGTCACGGTGCATCACAGACTGTCGCACCCAATATGGGTAGCACTTATGGGAGATTAATCCTTTTTGACTGGTTGCACCAGCCTTACCTTTGTTTTTCGAAGAAAGTCGCTTTACTACCACCCAACTCCATTATGTTCAAGCAGAGGCTCAGCCTTTTTTAAAAAAGTGTTTCCCTGGGTCTGCTTTAATTTGCCGTTTTTTAAGAACCAGGGCTTTTTAATTTTCATGGGAGTTAGAAAGGCTATCGATTCATTGCTATCGGTAACCTTCTGTTATTTAAAATGGATAACGATTGAATCCATTATCGTTTCATATCCAATTTGAAAATAAATTTTATTGGAAGTAGGATTACTGAGATCAGTATATAAACTTGTTGTTTTATAACCACGATCTAACAAGAACTGAGTGAAAGCTGAAACACAGTCAGAGGCATACCCCTTTTTTCTTTCGCTAATTGGGGTGTAAACATAGCTGATTGTAATATTATTTTGGGTTGGACGTGTTGAAGAAGCCATGGAAACCAATTCTCCTTTCACTTCCCATGCAACTAAACTTCCTTTATTTATCATTCTTGCAGCTCTTTTATCTGCTTCTTCTAAACTTACAGGTTGGTTAGTTTCATTACAAAACTGATACACCCACTCTTTAATTGTGTGATGATCATTTTCTATAATTCTCCGAAGTTTTCCATTTGTAGTTGTTTTTTTCTTTACTTTTTCTAATTTATAAATTTTTTGGTCCATTAGGACACTTGATTGAATCCCTTTTACGTTCGCAATATACATAGCTAGCTCAATAGTTAATTTCTTTTCACCTATTAAGCCAGGTATATCTTGGATTGTGTTAATTAACTTTTCTCCTATAACGTGTATTTCCTTTGATGTTAAAGAAACTGATTTTGATAAAATAATTTGATTAGGATGTGTTTGAAGTAAGACCAACCCTATGTCATTGTCCTTTATTACAGTAGCCATAAAAAGAGGAATTTCATCATTTTCAGATAAAGAATGTAAGATACCTAATACTAAATTGTTTTCTACTTCAAATTGTTCTAAAAAAGAAATAACATCTTTCTTAAATAATGTAAGATCATCATATTTCATAAGTCTTATCAAACAAACCATCCCCTTTGGTCAGTTAAGTTGCTTTGGAAATGTAACGTTAATAAGATCAAGGTCTTCTTTCTGTAACTCCCATCCTAATGCATCTACATTATCAATCATATGTTTCCTATTCCAATCTTATCTAAAACATCACGTTCACTTGTGCCAACCTCAGGAAAACCAGCCATTCCAAAAATATGTGGGGCATAACCAAAAGGAGAATACCCCATTATAGTAATTCCTTCTTGCTGGCAATAAGGCAGCTCACTGCTCTCAATACGTCTATCGTTCAAATGATAGGCAACCTGGTTACAGACTAATACCCAAACATCTTTGGGCTTCTTGCATAAGTTCTGTTGTAAAATTACACTTACTCCAACAAACTTTATTAACCCCTGTTTAATGCATCAATTTCTTGTGTTTCATTCTGCTTAATTTCACCAAACTTCCAAGTCCCTTGTCCGATTACGGGTATGCTTGCGTAAGATTTGCCTAAAGTCCGATACAATATAAGAAAAACCTCCTAATTGGTCATTAAATTAAAAAAGCCGCATTATAAGCGGCATGTAATGTTGATTTAATTCAAATACGGTGTTGCAAGCTTCCTTATACGCTCAATGCCTTCCCACATATCGCCAGGTCCGTCATATACAAGAGTTATAGGACCTTCATACCCAGCTTGCTTGGCAACTTCCATACAGCGATTAAACTCAGCTTCATCCGGATATCCATCCGCATTCGTTTGTGCTTTGGCATGGATCGACTCACTGTGCGGAATCATTTTGACAAGTTCACCATATTTCCCGTTTCCTTTAAAATTGCCAAAATCCGAGGTTAGTCCAAGGAGCTCCCCGCATCCTTCCAATAAAGCAAGGCAATTATCCGCGATTGATGTGAGTGAATGAAAGTTTTCTGTAACAACGCGTACTCCTTGCGCAGCAGCATAACTACTTAGTTCTAGAAGTGCATCAACTGATCTTTCCAAAGCTTCTTGATCCGTAGGTTCCGCATCACCGGCTATCACGCGTACCCTTTCAGCTCCTGCTCGTGCAGCAATATTGATCCATCCTTTGATCCATGCGATGTCCGATTGTCTGCGCAAATCATCCGAGTTGGAAATATCACCGTATTCAATTAGCAGCGTGTAAAACTGGAGACCCGCTTCCGTGAATGCGTGTTTCAATTCTTGCAAATAGGCTTCACTTGTATCCGGAAAATGAAAATGACACACTTCCAGTGATCTAAAACCTTTCTTCGCAAGAACCGCCGGTAATTCAAGCAGAGAGATGAGTTCAGGTTGGTCTTGGGTAGCCGTTATTTGAGTACGTGCGTTCTCATCCCAGCGGGTCCACCGCAAAGGTCCCAAATTCCGATGTAAGCTCCAACTCGTTAATGATAAAAATGGCATATCTTCCACCCTTTCGTCTCTACTGTTTGAATTACTATGAATTATAAATCTTTGTTTCCATCTATGTATTTTTAGTTAAACTTGAATTTATCAATTCTCCATACGTTTTCAATTTGTGTCAAATGAAAATTGTATGACCCAACAAATATTCTCACATTTTGGCCGGTCGGATTAGGTAAATAGTGGCTTGCTGTCCCATAGCAAAATAGATCTGCTTCATTTCCTGACACGTCCACAATATAGTTACCCACTGATGATGGATGGCTTGAAGCTTATTCAAACCTTCTTCCCAACTATCTACAATTTGTTGAGCACTTATAATTGCAGGCTGTCCTGCTCCCATGGAACTCATGTCAAACAATACTTCTACAGCTAGACACTTCTTGACTTCTACCCTAGTTGATATCATCAAAAGGTGAGATAGTTGTAACACTATAAAATAGAATGAGAATTTCCTCACTTGATCAAATATACAATGAAGGCTAATACAGCATATGGGGAAACAAAGATTAACATTCTGCTTATGAATCTGTTTCTCTCATTTCTGTCTTTGGCATCTTCTGTATGGTAATTTGCTCTTATTCTATCCCCACTTAATAAAGCCCCAGATAATATTGCGGATAAGACTAACGTGCCTAGTACGATGTACATTAATAATGTAAATAGCTTATTTACATCAAGTATTTTCCATGTAATTAAACTGATTATTGTGGCGGAGATACTACCCCATAGAAGTGTTTTGTTCACCATTACCCTCCATAATTCATCTTGGAATACGGTCAATAAACAATTCGAGTGATCCATCAAAAGGAAACGTTTTTTTTCTAATAAGTTCCTTTAAGCCTATTAACTCTTGCCTAGCTTTTTGAATTAGAGCTTCTGGATATGCAAATTTAAATGCATTGCTCTCAAACTCATCTTCGTCAACAACTTTCCATTCACCGCTTCTTTGTACATAATCTAGGTCTAAATCCACAAAAGAAACAATGTTACCATTAATCTTCGCAGGTTGGTTTATATTGCAATAATATTGTTGTATTTTTCCGCCAACTACATCGGCACTAACAGTAAACCATGAATGAAATGAGAAATATTCAATAGTCCAAGCCTCTATGGTAAATACCTTTTGCTTCGTGTAATGATTTAATTTTCTTCCGTACTCGCCTAAGACAAAAACGTGTGAATCAGTCTTCTCTAATAAAGTTGTGTTCCATTCATAATGTAGTAAATCTCCATATTTTAAAGCCTGAATAGTTATATGATTATCCATTGTATCATCCTTAAGGTTCTAATATTCAAACGAAATTTCGTGACATATAAATAAACTCATAACTCTTTTGTCATAAATACACTATTTGGGTCCTCTATGTAATCCGAAAACGGCTTGCAATATTGGAACCCAAAACTTGCATACAGTCGTCTAGCTGGTTCGAAAGCATCCATTGAGCCCGTTTCCAAACTTAGTCGTTGATAGCCACGTCGCTTGGCTTCTTCAATGATGTGTTCAAGGATTCGTCTTGCAACGCCTTTTCTTAGGTGTGATGAAGAAGTTCGCATTGATTTTATCTCTCCGTGTTGACTATCAAGTTCCTTAATTGCCCCGCAACCAACTAATTCATCTTGTTCCCATCCACTCCAGAAGGTAATTTCTGGTTTTTTCAATTTATCAAGATTTAGGGCATGTGTACTTTCTGGCGGAGATAAAAGTTCCATATTCTGAAGATGTTCCCCGATTAATGCAATCACTTTAGATCCAGTTAAATCATCTACTTTAATATCCATAAAAATCACTCCATTATCTCTATTTTTTTATCATTATAATAGATGAACATTGCTAGATAATCAACACGTTTTGATTGCTCTACAAATATCTCACCCGTTTAATAGAAAAGAGGAGCTGCTGAAGCAAGCTCCTTCACTATCATTGTACGTTAGCTTAATCTAGAACACTTAAAATTTGCTTTTTGTGATGATCATCGTGCTCAGTAAATTCTTGAATTATGTATAGCAAAGAGTATGGCGTACCAGTTTTAGGGCAATTTGATACACCGTTTGCTGTTACTTCTAGCAGTAAATCCTCGCATTTCATGCTCTTTAATAGATCCATCAGTTTCATTCTATCGCTTGAGAATTCTTGAAGGAGTTGATCTTTCGATATACCCGAATTTGCGTATTGATAAGCTTTGCTATTGAAAGAATTGAAATCGGGAAACTCCATTCCTTTGCCTTCCCTGATCGAAGGAATGACTACGTTCATTAGATGAAGATCCCAATTTCTAAGATGCGCAATGATTTCGGCAATCGACGCCTTTCCTACTTGAATTGGGCTATGCCAATCCTTATCACTTAGTTGGTGCAAAATATTTGTCCAACTGCAAAATTGTTCGTATTCGCTGATTGTACTACGGAAATTCATTAGATTACCTCCTAGTCATAATGGATAGATCATAGCACAAATCCATATACAGGAACATACATTCTCATTATTAGGCCAGTTTGATGTCCTCATACAGATGGTATTTGTTGGGTTGTACTTCTTTATAAACTCTGACATAAGAGACTGTGAATGTTGGAAAAGGAGCAAGGACATATCCCGCCTCAGATTTCATTTCCAATATTTCTGATTCTTTCATCCCCCAATACGTTTGCCCCAAAGTCAAATGAGGAGTATAAAGGTCCAATTCAACATAGTGCTGCATAAGTTCATTTGATGGTGCTACTACATTCACTAACTTTTTGTGAAGCTCTAATAGTTCATTTGATTGAACACTGAGGAAGATAACTTGATTTCCGAATAAAGCAGGTTCGGAAAGCGACAAATGAAACTTTGAAAACGATGAGCATACAACCTTTACCTTTTCGAGCCAAGCCATATCTAGGGTAAGCCCGCTTTGTGCTTTAACAGTCACGTGAGGCTCAACGACATTCGGAAGACCATTACTCAACCAACGTTTTTGAAACGCAACTACTCGTTCTAGATATTCGTCGGGAGGAACGATGCCTATGAAATACTGCATTTATGACACCAACCTTTCAATCCTGATGGAACAGCTATTGGAAAGAATCATTTGAGCTCACATGGTTTTCTTAAACTCAAAAATTTGTTCCATTTGGCTGCTCCTAGTTTTTAATTGTGGTTGTTTAAATATTACCATGGATTGGAAATTTGATGAACATCGCCGATAAGCGATGTATATAAAGAAAGAGGGCTAGTTATCCTAGACCCTCTTTTTGCGTTTTAGATTATCTAATCGACTCTGTAACAATGGGGCAGGTCGATCTATTTGTGTCCCATACAAGTCAACAAAGAGCCTAAAATGGCATGCAAAAAGACACACATATCGTGTGCCTTGAATGTTTAGAAAAAAGCTAGTTACTTATAAATTCCTGAACCCACTCACCATTATAAAAGACAACACCGATTTGGGTGAAGTTGGGGCTTAGAATGTTTTGACGATGACCCGTGCTGTTCATCCAAGCTTTCATGACAGCTTCAGGCGTTTGTTGACCTTTTGCAATGTTTTCACCTGCATAGGAATAGCGAATGCCGTATTTGCTCATCATATCAAAAGGAGACCCATAGGTCGGAGAAGTATGATCGAAATAACCATTGTTGTACATATCCTTCGCTTTGTCCAAAGCCATTGCGGTAAGTGCGCTATTGCTGGTTAATGGACGCAGTCCTGCTTTAGATCGTTCCTGGTTAACTAAGTTAACGACTTGGCTAGCATAAGTTGATTGGGATGGCGCACTCGTAACTGGCGTTTTGGTACCTGCATTTGTGCTCGTGCTGCCAGGAATGTTGAGGCTCATACCAGACCAAATCACGTTAGGATTGGCAACCTGAGGGTTTGCCTTAATAAGCGAAGATAAGCTGATGCCATACTTCTTGGATATTAACCACATGGTATCATTGCCTGATACTGAATGGGTTGCTGATGCGGCCATTGATGCGCTCGAACCTACGAGGACGCTCAATCCTATTGCGCCGGTAACCACAAGCTTTTTGTAACGTTTCAAAATAAACCTCTCCTTTTTGCGGCCTGCGAGGTTAGCTGTCGGATTCGGATCAAAGAGTAATCACCCGGCCGCTGACGCGGCTTCACCCCAAATAATGGGTCCCCCGTGCTTCACATGAAACTTCGGCCTTCTGAGTTATTTGATCCACATGGATCTCACAAATTGTAACATGTGAAATCATAGAGAACATGACTCAAAATTTTCCAAGAGCATTTTGTAAGCGGCATTAGTCGTTTCTTCTTGTCCAAAACAAGTGAATTCCCATCACCACCAACCTCATTCAGTCCCAAATTTGAGGCCGATCGATTCCAGCCGTTCGCATATAATCTAGCAGTTGCCCGGTGTGAACGGATTCGTGGTATGCGATCCTCATTAACATATCTCCTAAACTTCGAACATACCCTACGTCACTTCGATTAATTTTAATATTTGACAAATCCTCAGGAGTGAACAATTTAACGGTATTCAAGAATTGTTCTCTGTACACTTGTGCGAATATCAGTTCATCCTCCACCGAAGAAAATTCCCGATTGTCATAAGGAGAATCATAAGAAGGCAAACTTCCACAATTAAGTAATGCAAGATGATAATAATGCTCGCCATCCAATACGTGTCGGATCATTTCTTTCATGCTTAAGGCTTGTGCATCAGGCCTCCAATCCAGCATAGTTAGAGGAATAACGCTCCACACTTTTATACTTCTACGTCGGACTTCTTCCAAGTTCAATATAACAAGTTCTATCCCGTTAATGATTAACACTCCTTTTAATTTCTCAATAATCCATACCTATTTGTTTTATATACATGCAGTTTTCTCATACGAACAAATATACAGTACATTTGTTCGTATGTAAATAATACCTTATTCAATTAGCCTGCCCAGTTAATCTATTTTGGCGCCATAAAATGTTTCATTTTGTCGACAAATCCGCGTAAATAAAGATCTCTATAACACCCTGACATCGCTGAGGCTGATGGCGTAAGGACGGTATCGTTCTCTTCTAGTGTTTGCCATGGCACCACGTCTTGAAATACTTTGCGAAATCAACTCATTTATGTTATTGCTAAACCCAGTTTCTTGCGAAACCTCGCCAAACAAATGTCGCATCAATTCGATGATATGAATGGCGGCCAGTTTCATGAATTGTTCTTCGTTTTTGCAAAATGGCGTACAGTCAACTGCGAATCTGGCTTCAAATGAACGTACAGCGCCAAGCGTTCCATTCGTAATCAGTTACGTCATAAGGTCTTCCATTGCTTCCGAAACGCAAAAGAGCAGCTTTTGATCGATCCAAACTTCGTGTAGCAATTCCAATTATTTCCGCTCCGGCTTCAATGGCTGAAGGGAAAATATTCGTTGATGCATGAAAACCCGCACCTATTAAACAAAGTCTGGATTTGTTCATATAAATCGCTTCCTTTTATCCAAAGTTTATGCAAAATCTTCGTTAACATAGAAAAAGAAGGATGAACCCCGTCAAAGCTCCTCCTCCTTTTTCATTCAGTCCTGTTTCCTATTTTATAAACAACTCCATTATCTTGCCGCCTGCATAAATACCTACAATGCCAAGAATACCCGAAAGTACAGGCGGTGCGGGCAAAGGCAGCTTCAACACCTTGAATAAAACACCAATAATTAAACCTGCTCCTAATGACAACAGAAGCTCCTTCATACTTTAGACACCTCGATTGTTAGACTGCATCCTTAAAGTCGATAGCTTAATTGCTTTAGCATTTAACTGGCTACTTTAGCTCGATATTTACGTAATTGGGAGGCCGAATGCAATAGTACTCGGCCTCCCATTCCATATCCGATAATAACAAACCGTCGGGTAGGTACAATCAAATTCGTCGTACGCACAAAACCTTCGACAATCGTCTGTCCTACACCGTGCTCGTTCTCAATAATTTGCTTCAAATAGCTGTCATTTATTACAATAATCGGAATAGAGATTGTTAAATCAGCACCATTATCCATTAATAGCTACGGCTTATACTGTAATACACTGTGAATATTGCGCTCATGCTCTTCGCGGCCATCGGATCTTTGACCATATACCGTAATCCCTTGTGACCTGCTTGGCTTATGTTTAAGATAGGATATTTGAAAGTAGGGTAATACGAGGGATTACTCCCTCGGACTCCCCGTCAAACCGTGAATGCGGATTTCCCTCACACGGCTTTCCTTCGTCAGTTCCCCATCTTTAGGAGTGAGTTTTCTTCATCCGTCGCCGGATTGCGCCTATTTCACTCCTGAAATAGGAACGTGTGGTGAGTAAGTTTGTTAGAAATACCATTTCCGCCGATTCCAATACTTTGTTAGGAATCAGCCAGTTAGAAACCGTAGATTTCTTTTGACGCATAAAGGCACGCACCCTCATGCGAGTCCATTCGTCTAACCGTTGAAACTTCTTCTTTATGCTCCAATACTGACAACAACCAATAGAAAAGTAAAACAAACAGTAGACTTATTCAATAGTAAGGTGATAGATCACCAGGAAAATGAAGAACAAGGAATACTTGATAGGAAAAAGTTTATACAAGTTTTAACCGAGACTAATAGAGGTCTAGCTAGCCAAACACTATTGAATTTATTGTTTCGTTATGAAATGTTAATCCACCTCGAAGAATCAAATATTCATGATGAAAAATGGGAAAAGGCATCAGATGAAAAAGTAAGAATTGAGAATCTTCTTATAGATGAAATTGTTTATGGATATAAGGAGACAGTTAAATTGTTAGACATAGATGATAACCATTCATTGAGTATGTTAGTAGATTTTTTCGAGGAAAAATGAACATTATTTTACGCCAATAAATCTTTACTATATTAAAAGGAAATAGTTAACAAAAAAACCTTATTAAGTTAGGCTTTTTTTGTTGTGTGCAGAATCATCACATTTTTGTCGTCCATTGTGCTTTACAGTGTAAAAAAATAACTTAACAGCACAAAGCCTTCATACGTAAGGTTTTTTTCGTTGTTTACTTAACAGTTGCCTTACAAAAACAGAATTATATCTTAACATAACTTAACAGCAGAAAGCGGTGATTCGATGGGTAGACAGAGCAAGATTGAGAAGTTCGGGCTAGAGAAGTTGATCACCGAAGGGCTCGCTGCCGGAAAGTCTTCCAGACAGATTGCTGAGCTTTGTTCGAAGAAAGCAAAGCAGGCTATTTCCCATGTGGCTGTGAATGAGTATATCAAGACCATCGACTTAGTGAAGAAGAAGGATGTAGTCGTTAAGGAGCATTCCCGGGTCGAGCGTATAACAAACTTTGATTTAGATATCATTGAGCTCCAGTATCAAACGACACCCGTTTTATTGGAACGCTTCGAATTCATTAATAAGCTGCCAGAGATGTTTGAACAGCGGTTCGCAGCCATTCAACAGAAGCATGAGAAAGATGGGGCCGAGGCTGATTATCTGGAGCAGTGGAAGCAAGGGTTTGTTATTGAGCTCAGGCGAAACATCCAGAACATCACCTCATTGAACCGTGAGCTCAGAGAGAACAGCAAATTCATGGATGATATGAGATCGAAGGCATTCGAGTTTGATCTCATTCAAGAGAACTTGTATTTGTTCATGGAAGTGTTCAGGAAGGCTGATCTTGAGGCCTATGAGATTGCTTCCGCTCAGATCGCGGCTAATCCAAGGATGCTGAGGATCGTTGAGCAGCAGCAGCAATTAAGGGGTGGGGAATTAGAATAGGCCGCCCAATTGGACGGCCATTCAGGCACAGAACTAATTCGATAGATATACTGCTAGTACTCCGACTATTGTGCTAATTGCCGAAGCAATTGCAATAACGAAGCGAGCTGAGATTTCTACTGTTTTTTCCTTTGTTCTGTACTTTAACATAAGCATCTCCTCCTTAACAAAAGCTAAGAAATGTCGATAGGAACCTCCGTCATGGGTAAGCCATGGAATCGGTCCTACGAAATAGCAATTGGGTTAAGGGTAGTGCTTACTTCTTATTATTTCCCACTCATTTTTAACTTATACATTGAAACGGAGGGACGGCCGATGTGCTCGCTAAAATCCATGAGTCTTTGACGAAGCACATTCCCTTTGCCTCTATCTTCCCTCTTTTGAAGTGGGAGCAGGTTATGCGACTCGCGTTTTTTTCCTCCAGACTGTTACCTGCTTTCATCGGCTCGGACTTACTCACTACTACG
The DNA here is from genome assembly GCF_030817215.1 of Paenibacillus sp. V4I3. Classification (GTDB taxonomy): domain Bacteria; phylum Bacillota; class Bacilli; order Paenibacillales; family NBRC-103111; genus Paenibacillus_E. The sequence goes on along the minus strand of NZ_JAUSZA010000001.1, from coordinate 4,723,428 downwards.
GAACGATCCTCCATCTCGCAGCCCATCGATTCGGCTTTCCCTTTAAGGTTATACCTCCCCTACCTTATCCACGTTTGCGTCAAGGAAACTACGAGACTTCCCTCAGTTATCTGTACATTCTGACCCTACTCACGTCGATGAGTCCTGTAGGTCATATCCCTTTGTTTGTTTTCCTACAAGATATACTTAGTCGTATAGGTTTCCCCGTTTTGTTGGCGGGTCACCCAGCATCGCCGCCACCTCTGGTTCACCACATTCCGGGCTGGACTTTGCCTGCAGGCCCTTCGGATTCCCTATCAAGAGAGACACCCTGCCAATCCTACTCATATTCGAGTAGGACCTCTACTTCGGCTACGGCACTTTAAAGGGTAAAGTTACCGAGTGGATTTGAACCACTTAGATTGTACGACTGTGAGGCGCACAACAAAAAAAGAACATGTGTCCTTTTCGAATCATATTTTCTAATAGTTTGGCTAACTATATGATCAAGCTTTTATCGTGGGTAGCTCCCGTTCCATTAGCTGTCGATTTTGTTCGGTGAATGTAATGCGATGTTTTGTTATAACAGCGGATTCTGCTGAAAATCAAAGTATTTAATCTACTCATAGAAATAACGCATCATCTTATTCCGAAGGGACATTAACGTATTCTCCTTGTTCACAAACTACATCAATAGAATAGTAGTAACGAACTGTCCAATATTCAAATAGATCCTGCCCGTCTTAACGATTACCTGCCTTTCGATATTTCTTCACCTCTATTCGTCTTGTCCGCTGATCTGGATGTGAAGGAAGCTGTGAATCCAGCAGCTTTCTAGAAGCAGAATGTTGTAATTGCTCTAAGTGGTTTGGACTATCTGCCCAATCAACAATCTCCCCACGATCCATGACCGCTACACGATCAGACAAGTAGCGAGTCGCCTTGATATCATGAGAAATAAAGAGGTAGGAAAGTCTATACTTCATCTTGAAGTGTTGCAATAGCTCAAGAATTTGTGCCTGTAGGATCCTGTCGAGACTACTAACCGCTTCGTCTAACACAATTAACTTTGGGTGCAGAGCCAACGCACGAGCAATGCATAATCGCTGCTGCTGCCCCCCGCTAAACTGATGCGGTAGTTTGTCCGCATCTGATGAAGCCAAACCTACTGCATCCAGCCATTCCAAGCAAACGAGATCCAGCTTCCGAGCCGAATATCGCTCATAGTTGAGCAAAGGTTCGGCAATGATTTGACGAGCTGTCATCCGGGGATTCAAAGCATCCGAGCAGTTCTGAAACACGGCCTGCAAATTCCGGCGAAGCGCATGGGCATCCCTAGCAGATTCATTCAGCCAATCCCTCTTTTGAAATAGGATTCGCCCTTTGTCAGGTCGTACCAAGCCGAGCACAAGCTTGCCTAACGTGCTCTTGCCCGATCCGCTTTCCCCGACGATACCGAGACATTCGCCTTCCAACATATCGAAAGAAATATCGTGCAGGACCATTGAGTGGGTTGTTTTCCCCCATAAGGTGCGTTCAGACTGGTAAGATTTTGATACTCCAGACACCTCTAGCAAGTTCATTCGGATCCCCTCCCCAATCTTTGACGTTATTACTGCGAATTAACAGATTCTAGTATTTACGAGTAAATGGGCATATGGATGTACAGGATTGTTAAATAACTGATGGACCGATGCTGTTTCCACAATCTCACCTTGATACATGACCGCAACATCATCGGCAATTTCTGCGATAACGTCTAAGTCGTGTGTCACGATGATCAAAGCAGTACCGGCATTCCGGCACAACTCTCCGAGTTCGCGCAATACGAGCAGTTGACTCCCCGTATCCAAAGCAGTGGTGGGTTCGTCTGCGATTAGAACACCAGGGCGAGCAGTCATCGCAATAGCAATCATGACTCGTTGAAGCATGCCTCCGCTCAATTGGAAGGGGTACTGATTCATCAGTAGTGCAGGTCTAGGCAGATTCAACTGCTCTAATGAGGTTATTGCCAGCTCCCAGGCTTCCTCCCGACTAATCTTCCCTTGCCCCCTTAACGTTTCGACAAAGTGGTCGCTTATTCGGCGTATGGGATTAAACGCGGCCATCGGATTCTGCATGATCATGGACAAACGTGATCTTCGCAGTGAACGCCACTCTTCCTGTGCGAGCATTGTCAACTCCCGTCCAAGAAGTGCGATACTTCCTCTGCTTATCATCGCATTTGGTGGTAATAAACCCATGCAAGCAAGACACGTAATCGATTTGCCACTACCGCTCTCCCCGACGATTCCTAGCACTGATCCTGGTTGCAACTCCAGACTTACCCCGTTGATTATACGTGTAATGCCTTCCGGTTTTCTGAGATCTATTGTTAAATCACGGACTGTTAACACAGATCGATTCGCTTCCATACGTTCACCTTCCCTTAGGATCGTAGTAGTCTCGAAGCGACTCGCCAAGCACATTGCAAACGATCACGACGAACATGACAGCAAGACCGGGGATCCACATCATTTCGGGATGTTGACGAAGCTGCTGACGCGCTTCGTTCATCATCATCCCCCATTCCGGCGTCGGAGCCTGAACGCCTAAACCGAGAAATGAAAATCCGGTTACTTCGAGGATAACCGTACCGATTTCAAGCGCGGCCAATACAAGAATCTGTGTAGAAATGTTAGGAAGAATATGACGCCATAAAAGCATCCAGCGACGTGTTCCATTTACGATTGCCGCCTGAATAAAACTTCGTGTATGGATAGAGAGCACCATCCCCCGTACCATGCGAGCGTAATACACCCATTGTGATAAAACAAGAGCCATGATCAAACTCTTAACCCCCGTTCCAAAAATGCCGAGCAGCGCAAACGCAAGCACGAGCGTAGGAAAAGCAAGCAGCAAATCACACAGCCTCATGAATGTCGCATCAACCAAGCCACCTTTGAGCGCTGAGAAGGTTCCCACTACCATTCCGATCAAGAGGGTAAATACCATCACAGCAATGGAAATACCTAGCGAGGTCCTGATCCCAATAAGAAGTCTTGACAGCACACAACGACCAAGATGATCCGTTCCAAATGGATATTCGAGAGATGGCGAAGCAAACTTATGCAGCAGTTCTACGTGGTTCGGATCGTGCGGAGCGAGCCACGGAGCGGCGATACCTGTTAAAGCAATTCCTGCTAACAAGACTCCGCAGCCAATTTGGAGTCCCTTATATCGAATGCTTGGGAGAAAGCTGTTGTTTCGAAGCGCACCAATCATTGTCTACACTCCTTCCTTAATGTTCAAACGTGGATCCAGGATCCTGTACAAGATATCAACAATAAGATTAATCGTAACAATCACAACGGCCATCAGCAGCACATAACATTGAATGACCGGATAATCCCGGTTCAAGATGGACTCTATCAGAAACCGACCAAGCCCCGGCAAACTAAAAATTTGCTCAACAATGACCGTTCCGCCCAGCAAATGGCCAAACATGACTCCAGTCGCTGTGATAATGGGAAGCAGCGAATTGGGAAGAATATGACGAAATAAAATGACTGACTCACGTATTCCCCTTATTCGTGCGTATTGTACGTATGACTCTTTCATGTTTTCAAGCATACTGGCGCGAAGCAGACGGGAGAGGAAAGCAACCTGCGAAAAAGCAAGTGTGAGTGTAGGTAAAATGAGATGCTTCCAGCTATGGTTCCCCTGTGTTGGCAGCCAGTCTAATTTCAGAGCAAACCAATAAACAAGCAAAAATCCTAACCAGTAGCGAGGTATGGATATCCCAATAAAAGACTGAAGTCTGCAGAGCTGATCGAACCATCCTCCTTTGTACAATGCGGAAAAAGCTCCGAGCGGAATACTAATGAGCAGTGACAGTCCAATGACTGTCACTGCAAGCCTAAGCGTGGCTGGGAATTTACCAATAACATCACTCCAAACCGGTGTTTTGCTGACAAACGAATTTCCAAAATCAAATTGAGAAGCCTTCCATAACCAATTGGCAAATTGCACCGGAAGAGAACGGTCCATTCCTAGTTCATTGCGCATGGAGGCGACTGCTTCTTCGGTAGGTGTCAAATTTGACATTCGAAGTATCACCTCGGCTGGTTCAACCGGAACGAGCCGGACCAGGATGAAGGCAAGCAGTGAAATACAGAACAGCTGAACAGGCAATCCCGCCAGACGTCTTAGCACATATCTTAGTACTGAACTACTCATTTAGTTGTAATATCCAACGTACCAAACGGGAAATCATATTTGGTCGCGTTGAATTTAAGGCCTGTTAAGTTTTTATGATAAACAGTTATCATGGATTCGTAAGCAGTTGGATAGAACACGGCTCCCTCGTGAATCTGAGTCAAAATAGAGCGGTATAGCTCTACTCGCTTTTTCTCATCGGTACTTGCCAACACTTCCTTGCTCTGGGCATCGATTTGCGGTTTCGTCGACAATCCAAGAAGCGCTTCGTGTATGCCTGTTTTCGCTTGTGTACTCGTTGTAACAAAATTATGCGGATCATTAGGTACCCCGTAGGTGCTCCAGAAGTTCAAGTGGTAATCACCCGACTTCAATCTTCCATTGCCTACCATCAGTTCTTCGCCCTTGACCTGCACTTGAACACCAATCTTTGCCAATTCAGCTTGAATGATTTCAGCCATCGGCTTTTGGATCGCATCGGTACTTACATACACAAGGTCAAGCAATAGTGGTTTGCCATCCTTCTCTCGTACTGACTTACCTGAAGGAAGTTTCCATCCTGCTTCATCTAGCAGCTGCTCTGATTTCTTCGGATCATAGGCATATGGCTTTAGATCAATATTCGAGTAAGGGAAATTACTAGCCATGATCGTATCTGCCTTCTTTTCCAAACCTAAAGTGACGCTTTGGATCATCTTCGCTTTATCAATTCCATGCTGAATCGCCAGTCGTACATTCATCTCCAAAGTTGGCGCTTTGGCACTATTCAGGATAACTGACCTTGTGGTTAGCGGTTCTGAAGCGCCTGTGTTGTATTTACCTGAATCTTTCAAGTATTTAAAGTTGTCCATGCTAATAATGCCAGCACCAACTATCAAATCAATTTCATGCTTCTCGAAAGCAGTTACAATCGTTTCGGAATCCGGGATGATGAGTACTTTTACTGAAGCAAGTTTGGGCTTTATTTCCCAATAGTTCTCATTGCGACTAAATACAGCATACCCATCTTTCTTATATTCAGATAACACCCAGGGTCCGGTTCCAATCGGCTTCACGATCGCCTCCGAAGTCTTGCCATCCGAAGGAAACCCAGCATCCGCCAAAAATCGGAATGGGCGAGCAAATGCTAGTTCCTGGAGCAAAGGATAGTACGGCTTCGTTAGAATCAGACGAATCGTATAATCGTCGATTTTTTCCGTTCTATCGAGCACAGTGACAATTCCCATCCAACTGTGCCGCTGCTTGTTAGCCATAATGGCGTCTATATTTTTCTTTGCATTACCCGCGTTAAATACAGAGCCATCGGAATATTTTACATCTTTCCGAAGGTGGAACGTATACATGAGTCCGTCATCTGAAACCTCCCACTTTTCGGCTAAACGCGGAACGATTTTGCCACCTTCCACATAGTCAACAAGTGGCTCATACACCATAGCTTGGGCAAACACTTGACTCGGACCGTATAAATGGGGATTAAGAGTTCCAACATCTGCATTCCAAGCCATCGTAATCATCTTCGGAGTCGTCTCTGATTGTTTCTGGGTGTCAATATCTCCTGCTTTCTTGTCAACACTTGTTGAACAAGCTGTTAGACTTATGGCTAAGATCAGCATAAGAATAGAGGGTAACTTCGTTTTTATGTATGAAAACATGGGATAAGATCTCCTTTTTTAATTTTGGTTACTTGGAGCAATGAAACGGAATATGTAGGCTTGCTCGTATTCGAACAACATGCGATCTTCAATGCGACGGAACCAACGATCATTTGAAGACAATTCGGTATAATTAGTTGGAATCATACGTCGGATACCCACTTCGAATCCTTCGCTCCAGAACGCTCCAGCAATCTCATCCAGTGAATGCAAATTCATCGGGACAGCACCACTTCTGTTAATTTTATCCTTAATATCCGGTAAACTTGGATTCCCTCTATAATCTGTGTACGTAGCGTAATAGATGCCCCCAGGATTCAGTGCTTTTTTTATTTTCCTGGCGTGCTCTTTCAAATCGGAGATCAGATAGATGACAGAAATGCTGAAGGCAAGATCAAAGCGATGTTCGAACTTCTCCGGAGTGGATGTTGCTTCATAATGTAGCGGTAAGCTTCCTTTGCGTGAATTAGCCACCTCAATCGATTGACGTGCAAGATCAATACCTACTCCTTCCCGGAACGGGCGCTGCTCGTAGAGAAAACGAAGGAAGCCCCCTTGATTACATCCAAAATCGAGCACATCGCTTCGTTGCAAATCTTCCTCTTCCACAAATCCTAGCACTTTCTTCCAATGGCGAAGATGCTCTTCCTCCATTCTTTGTTCGCCTTCCGCCTTTTCCTGCCACCATATGTCGTACAATTGATCCTTGCTCATTTCAATCTCTTCTCCTTTACGTACTGTATTAGTAAATTTTACGATTATTGGATGCGTCTACACCTTTCTATCACACATCTTTTGCTTATCTTCTCCCTTAGCAGCATTCGGCGAACGTACAAAGCTGCCTTTATCGTCTGCGTCGTAGGTATGTGTATGTTGTTCCCCAATTGGCTTCCCATCGAGTAGATGTTGGTTAACAAGAAGCCGTCCTATCTCAGGTGTAACGTCCTTGTACCAAACCCCTTCGGGGTATACAATGACTACGCAGGCATCTTGACACCGTCCGTTGCAGTGAGTCCTGCTCGTGTGGATGAGCCCGTCAGCCCTTCTTCGGGTAATTTCATCTCGAATTGCCTGTGTGACCTCTTCCCCATGCCTGCGCATACAGCTGGCGCCGTTGCAAATTAGTACATGATGGCGCGTTTCTGATAAGTCCCACGTTGACAATAGTTTTCAACCCCCCTGAATTTTATTGTAAAAATTACGATTAAAGTCAACATAAAACCAAACACCCCTATTAAGAACGGCAATTATCTCGTTTCAAATTGAGGATTGCGCTTTATAGCTTGGAATTGTTATATTTAATAGTAATATTTACTAATAACAAAATTGATTTTACTTATACAAACGTATATTGTCAATAGCACTTTCCCACCCCTTCTCGAGAACACCAGTGATCAGAGGTGGATTTGAATATAAACACCATGATACCTTCGTTTTAGGAAACCGACTTTTTTTTGCCTATCTTTGAATATCCTATAAGGATTGCTATAATAGGTCTGGTTTAAAAGGTTCTCTATCATCAGTCTAAAGAGGAGTATGTCTAAATGACTAGTTTCAAGTTACGATATCATAAATGGCCATAAATGGACTAAGAATAAGGGATTGTTGGTTTGAAATCATCCGAGACACCACCTGAAATTAGTTAACTAAATTATACAGGAAAACAGGGTACCTCTCCTCAGAATTGTGATAAGGTACCCTGTTTATATGATTTGAACTTTTTCAGCGGCCTCGATAATGCCGGCAGCCTGTTGTTATGATGCTATTATTTACAGTCGGAGTAATTACCCTAGCTGAAATGTCTAACTCTTGACTGCTGCGATCAAGAGGAAAATGGGACGACGAGTTTCGTCTCTCATTTCTGGATACTTGTCCAATGTTTCTTGATTTGGTTGAGGTTCAGATATTTTCATAATCCTAAATCCTGAATCAATTAACGCATTAACATAGGTAGCGATAGTCCGATGATATTTGACGACATCATTGTCCAGAAATCTCGCTTGCCGTTGACCTTCTTTCTGGTAGTCGTCGACAGGCCAGTGCAATCGCTCGCCCTCCGTACCATAATGCCAGTCTTGTGCAGCAATTGCGGTAAAGACCGGATGTTCAACCGAAAGTATAAAAGTTCCTCCTGATACAAGACAATGATGTACTTTAAGACAACGCCAACCACTGACCGTGCTTGCTGTTCTCGTGCATATTGGCAATGCCATCCAAAGCCGCATCCAAGGTCAAGAACTCTTTTATCTCGAAGCGCGGGAATCATCGTACGGAGTACGGGCCATTCCCCCGCAGCATTTAGTCCACCAATCGAGCGAGGCATCTCACTGTATTTTTCGAAAAATCCAAGATCATCATATTTATTCTGTTTCATATTAACCCAAGACTCCTAACTTGAACTTATTTTCTCACCTTGACAAAAGATAAATTTTTTTGATTAACGGTATTTAGAGTTTAACATCAAACTGTGAAAGTCTTTATTGAAAATTTAATTTTAATTAAACACTCCTGTCTTTACTCATTAGCAGAAAAGGCTGCCGTTGTAGCAGCGGCAGACGGTTTCCTTGAGCTATCATGATACCTGAAAAATAACTATTCTACGCTATTTATTGCTTTTTGTATTTTTTCACCATATTTCGTTTCGCTCAGCTTTGGAGTTGCAGTTTTTGAATTATTAACGTTGCTGTAATAAAGAACTAAATAATTGCTCGTCTGATACACGATTGGTGCATAGGAGCTAAGAAGCTGTTGATGTTCTTGGAAACGTTTCTTTCCAAGTTCTCTTTTTTCTTTCGAACCAAAGTCATAAACCCTTATGATTTCATTGTTATCGAGTTTATAACTTAGGGGGTTGGTCTCATTAAGTTGAGCTTCCTGGGGTGATTCAATTTGAGTGATATTGATTCCTTCGGACTTAATGGCTTCGATAACGGAAGTATACTTTTGTTGAGATGAACACGCACTCAACCAAAACAAGCTTAAAAACGCGACGAATATTAATTTTCTCATGAATCAGCTACACTTCCTACTCTTTTCAAATTCGTATTTTTTTCACTTATATCCTTAAAATAATTAATTACTGTCCCCGCTTGCTTAAACTCGTATTCACCCATCTTCTTATAATTAGTTAGACGTCAATTAATGGTTATAGTTTCCACTTTTAACGAATTATATTTAATGTCATTAATAACAAAAAAAGCCGCGATTTACGCGACTTTTCTCGTTATATTTACTCTTAAATGGTAAATACGTGATTACCAATAGTAATCTTGGCGGTTCTTTTTTTGCTCCAAGATGCTTGGGCAATATCAGGATTGTAAAAAAATAGCGCCCCAGTTGTTGGATCCAAATCATTCAAAGCGGCTTTTGCCGCGCGGTAGGCTGATAAATTTGGATTAAGATTAAACTGACCATCATCAACGGCTGAAAATTGACCTGGCTGATGAATAACCTCAGTGATGGAATCAGGAAATTTTTCGGACTGAACTCGATTAAGAACGACAGCTCCCACGGCAACTTGTCCTAAAAAGGACTCCCCTCGTGCTTCGGAATGAATGATTCGCGCCAATTCTTCTAGTACCGACTGTTTGGGTGAAATCGTTTTATTGAGTTTAATCAGAGTTAAGGAATCGGCTTCACCATCAACTGACAAGCCATAACTGGCTTGAAATTTCTTTACAGCATCCTTAGTCTGGTTACCGTAATAACCGGTAATTCCTGTTTTAAAGTAACCGAGTGCGCTTAATCGTTCTTGCATATCCAATACTTGGTCACTTTGTGTGCCCTGTCCTAACGATTGAGCACCAACTGGTGCGGCCATCCCCATTACACCAAGGGAACAAACGGAGATAAGAGCCTGTAGTTTCTTCTTCATGTTTCAAGATAACCTCCTCTTCCTTTTACGCGCCGCACATGGCAACGATATGCAGCATTACAAATTTAGGGGTGTTGATCCGACTCTAGATGTCGCCTTACACGCTCGAAAAATAGGGAACAGCACCAGGCTGTCCCTATAAACTTCGGAAGAAACATTTATTAAGGGTCGCAAATCACAAAAAGGAGTTGCTTTCTGTTTATTTTCTTTGTCTAAGTCAAGCTAAAAAGCACAATGGATCAGGAACTATTTTCTCCTGGTTCATTGTGCTTTTTTAATGCGAGGGAATCCAACCTATGATTTGTAATATCGTTAATACAACCTCAATAACAATAAGAATCACAACGATCCACTCTACGAATAGCCCTCGAATGGAATGACTGATATTTGAAAAACCTTCCAAGATATGATATAAAATATCCGTTTTGCTTTTCAGTATTTTAAATCGATCGTTCAATTCAAAAAAAACCATCATCCCATCGTAAAATTGGCTAGCCGTACTGTTGGTCCAAGTCAGATCAGGTTTATCCAAAATCATGATGTAAGCAAGGGTGTTGTACTCATGACGTACGATTTTTGCAGTCGTTCTTGCCAATTCTTTGTTGCCGACACGAAGATTTCCTTTTTCAAGTCTTTCAATCATAATTTCGAGGCCATCATGAATTTTCCCAAGCTGTTCCTCTATCTTCTCAAGAGCAACCGATTTGGCAAGGACAGTGGAGATTAATTCTGGGTAAAAGGATTCATACTCAGTTACAACTACATACTTGTCAGTTAACTCCATGCTATCGATTTCTTCGATGTGAAGACTGTAATCGTCCGTGTATCTGTCAGCAGGCTGGAGCTCAATATCTGGTTCGAAGGATTGGATGAATTTCAAAAAGCCAGTGATCTCATCCTTGTGTGTGTGATTTACAAAAACTACACTGCCAAAAGAAAACACCAACACTTGTTGATAGGCGTCAATTTCTTTTTTTAGGATCGATTTAAGTATATCGCCTCTTAGGATTAAAGGCTGTTCCCATGTGTATTTCTTGGGAATGCCGCAGTGGATGGCGATTTTGTTCAGATCAATTTCATTTGTGACGGCCATAGCCTTAAAAGTAATATCTTTCATTTTCACCACTCATCCTGCTTTATAAAAGTCATGCTAACTAGTCTTGACAGAAAAAGTGGGCTTCAATCCTCATGAATAATAAAAGACGGGGCAACCGTCACTGTTTACTACGTCATTTCTGCTCTTCAATGTTTAAAATTTCAAGTTTCATATAAGCATACTTAGAAAAATCACCTACCTCACCAGCTGCTACATATTTTATTTCACCCATACTTATGGTTCGTTTTTCATCTGAAGATCCATATTTGGTTGAACCTAAAGCAGACCCAATTAATTCATTATTTTTGTCATAAAAATTTAGTTTGAAATCTATTTTGTACTCTTTTTTTATTATCAGCTCTTCTATGTCATCTAAGGATAATAACCCCCTTATACCTGTATAACCTCCATCCAAGTAAAGATCTATAAGGCCAAAATGGATATTTGGATACTTATTATCTGTTAGTAAATCCATGCTTGCTGGAAAATGATTGACTTTAATTTCATTATTTTGTTCATTGTAAACCACAAATGCCCCCATATTTTCGGCGATGAAACGGATAGGAACATAAGCATGCCCATTATAATTTAAAGTTGAATATTCCTTTTCCATTTCTTTATTTTGGCCATTAATTTCATATCTAACTGGAAACAAGTACGTCTGAATCGTGTCCGATGCATAAACCGCAGTTGATGCTGTTATAGTGATTCCACATATCAATCCTAAAAGAAACTTTTTCAAAGTGTTGCACCATCCCTATTCTTTCAAATATAACTCCTTAATTTAGACGCAACTTCAAGGTAAATGTTTCCATTTATTTCGTGAATTTCACAAGAAAAAAAGCAAGCTATCGCACTATGTACCTGCGGCAGCTTGCTTCCCATAGACTCAACTCATATTTCTCCCACTTACTTAACCCAAATCTACACAAATATTTATTTTTTGTTGGTTAATCGACTTACTAACATGTCAAATAAATGTATCAGTTCCTCGGACGGACGAATGCCAAGCTCCCTGCTGAGAAGCCGAACATAATCGGTATACAGAGCGGTCAAACCTTTTTTGTCCCCGGTCATCTCGCGTATCGTCATAAGATGACGTATCACTGATTCGTCCAGTTGATTGCGCTCGTTCAGTTTGAGCAGCAGCTTCGACGCGGAAGTCGTATCCCGCAACGAAATAAGCACTTCGGCAAGCCGTTTTACGAAAGAGGTGTACATTTCCGCATAGCGCACCATTTCGTGAATGGCCCATACATACGCCTTGTCACCGAACAGATCGCCCGTATACTGCCGTTCAATGTGCAGCGCCCTCTCCACATTTCCGACGTCAATGGATGGCATCTCCTCTACTTGCTTTTCGAATTCCACGTAATCGATAACGGAATCCTTTAATTCAAGCGCATAGCCATCATTCTCAGATCGTATGACCTCGCGCATGCCAAGCGGTTCCAAAGACTTCCGCAATTGATAGACGGTCGTATTTAAGTAGTTCTCCGCATTGGTTTGGTGCATCCCTCCGAAAATATCCATAACTAGCCTTGAACGGGGAATTCGTTTGCCACGATAAAACAGCAAGTACGCGAATAGCTCCGCACATTTCCTCGAGATCCACTTGACACGGCCCGCATCGTTGCTCACGACGACATCACCCAGCATCGTTAGGACGATCCTGCCAGAGTTTTCGGAAGCGGGAGCAGACAGCGACGGTGAATGAATGCCCCGTTGGCTCGCCAACGCACGATTTACCGTCCTCTGCAATCGTTCCTGGGAAACGGGTTTGACCAGGTAATCCACCACAGATAGTTCGTAAGCTTTCAAGGCAAATTCTTTGTGTGACGTGACGAAGACGATTTGCAGCGGAGAAGCCAAAGCTTCCATCCTGGCGGCGAACTCCATCCCACTCCCGCCCGGCATGGAGATGTCAACAAAAGCCAAACCGATGTCGGTGTTGTCATTTAGAAAGGAGGCTGCGGACTTCGTATCCGTAAAAGCGCCCGCCACGTGAACCTCTGGCAGCTTGACCAGCATTTTACGCAGAATCAAATGCATCATCGGCTCATCGTCCACCAAAATCACTTTCATAAACTTCTTCCTCCATTCCTCCGTCGTCGAACGCTTCCCGCACACCAGCCGAGCCGGGTAAGGTGAATGAGAAGGTCGTCCCGATCCCAGGCTCGCTCTCGAACCAAAGGCTGCCACCATGGATACGAACGAATTCGCGGATCAACGCCAGTCCGAATCTCATATCCTCCGAATCGTCCCCGTTCACCATTACCTTTAAGAATGGCTCTTCTAGACGCAGCAGATCTGATGTTTTAACGTCGATTCCCGCACCATTGTCGCTTACGGACACGATGATCTGATCGCCTTCAAGAACGGCCCCGATCTCAATTGCCCCACCAATTCCTGTAAACTTGATCGCGTTCGAAAGCAAATTTCGTAGAATAAGATCCAACATCTCTTTATCCGCTCTAACCGTTAGCTTCTCGTTGATCTGCTCTGTCATCCGAATTTGTTTCATGCCAGCCTTCGTGCCAGAAAGCAATAAAGCCTGCCGGACGACCTGCTGCAAATTCCAGCCTAACGGACGAAACACGACTTTCCCTTTCTGGCTGCGATACCAATCCAATAAATTTTCGACGAGATGGAACGTGCTTTGCACTTGTCCTTTAAGCTCTCTCACCAATTCGGCGTGCTCAAAGTCGGCGGCAGTTAGTTCATCGCCCAGCAGCTCGGTCAAACTCACGAGGAGTGCGATCGGATCGCGAATGTCGTGCGCCACGACGGTGAAAAGCTTGTCCTTGAACGCATTTAGCTCAGACAGTTGCCGGGCGTTCTCACGCAACCGGGCTTCGCTCTCCTTCATCTCCGTAATATCGTTGAACATCAGAATCTTTCCGATCAGGACATTGCCCGAATCATAAATCAGTGACAAACTGCAGTTGTAGTGCTTGTTACGGTGTGCATGGAATCTGTGAAACGGGAAGCGTTCGTCCCTATCACTAGCGGCACGAATACGTTTAAGCAGTTCTGGACTTTCTGACAAAACCTTCTCCATACCAATGGGGTAACGTTTCGGCAAACCGAGTTCGGGAAGGACCTTTTCGGCTGCTTCGTTGTAACTAACGATTTGATCCTCATAATCGAACAGGACGACTCCATCCCGGATCGTTTCGAACACTTTAGCCATCGCAAGAGGCGTTAATCGAAGAAAATTATACCGCAAAATCCCCCATACGTAGGCGATCCCCGATACAGCGAATCCAAACGGCGTCAAATCAACGTCCATTCCGGACCAAAAGAACAAATTGAACACCATAGGCGCGACTGCGCCCAACAGGAGGATGACGATTTGCTTTCGCACGATCGGTAAAGCTCGCCAATACATGGGTATAAACAGTAACATTCCGCATAGAAGTACGGAATAATTATAGACGGTATGCACCTTATACCAAGGCCCCTTGACAGTCGTGTACAAAGGAACCGAATCGCTCACATTCCGAATATAACGCTCATAGATTAGGTGATGCCAATCGTTGGTCAAATGGAGAAAAAATACCGCTGCGGGGACAACGAACAGCACTAGGGCGAGACGCTTGCGGTAGCGAGCCGCCGTCCCAGTAAATTGAATGACCTGAAAAAACCAGAGCGTAGTAACGAATGGAATGCCCAAGTATTCGATTTGAAGCGACAGCTTCACATCGTTCAGGCTTCGGCTCAACACCTCAAACGCGTAGCCGAACGCATAGCAAGCCGCTGCCAGCATGATCAGAACCATCGTTTTGGCAACAGGCAGATAGCGTTTCCGGTAAGACAAGAAAGAGACGAACACCATCAGCGCCGTTGCGAGAAAAAGTGTTACCGACATCCATTGTCTTGTGTCCACGGCTGCATCTCCCTTATATCAAATGACTTTCGAACCGCCATTCGGGCCAGTTCGACAAAAGTCTACCTAAATAAGGATATCATCTTCTCTAATTTGTGTCTTTAAAATTATGATAGTTAATTAAATACCTTCAAATTTCACGGGTCTCATAAATAATCTTATTAGTTGTTCGTTTGGATCATTACCTTCAGTGAGTACTGAATTAACAGCCTGGCAAATGGGTAGCTCCACATCATATTTAGTGGACAATCGTAATAATGCTTTTACGGTTGCTACTCCTTCAGCTAGTTTCTCGAAAGGTTCCTTTTTTACAAATGCCTCACCAAAACGTCGATTATGACTATGATTAGAGAACACGGTCGCTTCGTAATCACCAAGATGTCCTAATCCGTAAATGGTTAATTCGTTCCCTCCCATTGCCTTGACTAATCTTGCAATTTCTTTTGTTCCTCTAGCCATCAAGGCTCCTTTCAAACTTGTATAACCTAATCCATCCAACATACCTGCTGCGATTCCAATTACATTTTTCGCTGCAGCACCTATCTCATTGCCTAACAAATCTTGCCCATAATAAAATCTTATAATCTCACTTCCGAAGCTGTCCACAAGCAATTTAGTTATGTGCATGTGATCTGAATCAATAACCATACAGTTTGGAATGTCCTTAACAAAATCTTGAACATGCCCAGGTCCAACCCAAATTGCTAAATTTACAGGTGATTGTATCCCTTCCATAAAAACTTGTGAGAGTCTTTCTCCAGACTCCATTTCAAGTCCTTTCATACATAAAACAAAGATCTTATTTGTAATTCTCATGGTATTTAACTGCTTTGCAAAACCTCTAAGTTCCTGAGCACTAATAGCGATAAAAATGATTTCGGCAAACCCAATTGCTTCAGCAATTCTATCTGTTAAATGTATGTTTTGGGGTAATTGTAAATATTCATTTGTTCTACTATGAACTAATCTTTGATAATTTTTTGATTCTTCTCTTCCCCATAACATGACGTCATGTCCTATTTTATTTGCATACCAAGCTAAAAAAGATCCCCATCTTCCACAACCTAAAACAGTAACCCTCATTAAGTAGCACAGCTCCTTTACATACTGTCTATTTAATCTTTCAAAGCTAAATCTACTGCATATTCAGCATGGATCCTCGTTGTATCGAATATAGGCACCCTGCAATCCAGTTGAGATATTAATAAGGTGATTTCTGTGCAGCCAAGGATAACGGCCTCTACCCCATCTTGGACAAGACTATTAATGATCTCTAAGTAGGATCGTTTAGAATTTTCTTTAATAATTCCGAGACAAAGTTCTTGATAGATGATATCATGTACAATCTTCCTTGCGGCTTCATTTGGAACGATAACATCAAGACCAAATTTTTCAATCAGTCTACCCTTGTAAAAATCTTGTTCCATTGTAAAAGCAGTACCGAGTAAAGCGACTTTTTTAATTCCACACTTAACAATTTCATTTGCCGTTGCATCAGCTATATGCAGTAATGGTATTGAGACCGATTCTTCTACTTCTTTTGCCATCTTGTGCATCGTATTCGTGCATATGACAATGAAATCTGAACCACCAGATTCGAGTTTTTGTGCTGAATCAATCATGATTTTTGTGGCTTCATCCCATTTCCCTTCATGTTGAAGAGTCTTGATCTCATGAAAATCCACCGAATACATAAGACTTTTTGCGGAATGATGCCCGCCTAATTTCTCCTTAATACGCTGATTGATGATTTGGTAATAAAGCAAGGACGACTCCCAGCTCATTCCACCTATTAGCCCAATTGTTTTCATTGATAAACACCTCGGAAATAACTATTTACTACATAATAACAGAAAATCGATATTATTATTTGCTCCAAAGAATTTGTCCGGCCTTTACCTTCGATAGATGACTCCATTCATAACTTTGTCCTGTTTCTTTGGATTTCTTACGGATTTCCGCAATCTGTGTCTCTGTAGCTGGTTGGTTACGAATAATGGCGTCTAGGTTATCATGTGCAATTTTTCGTGCTAGCTTAGGGTCGTCAAGCTTATCTAATAACTGATACATCGCACCAATTGCAGCCTCCTCACCAATATCAAATCCAGAGTCCGTACTCAACATAAATTGATCAGGAAACTGCTTCATCACAGGTATGAAATCATCCAACTTATTGGCACTACCTGGATTGAGTGCGGTGAAACCCGCATAAAAATCCGCGTACAAATTAGGGTGCTTTTCGAGTAGTTTTCTGATATTTTCCGGTGAATTAAACGCGTTTGCGTGTGCGAATATGATTATTGTGTTTGGATGTTTGTCTAGCGCCTCTTCTAACTTATCTATAACAATTCCGTTTGGTGGGTCAATATGCAACAGAATGGGTACTTTGTATTTTGCACATATTTCGTATATGTCCGGTAAATAGCCGTCCATTGGGCTTTCACCCTTCCATGCCACTTTTGATACCACAGGTGAATACATAGAAGCAGCTGCAATTTCACCTAAACCAAAATATCCTTGTTCCAGGTTATGTGTCACTACATCGAGACTCGATTTATCATGCATATCGAAGCCTGAAAAGTAAGGAATAATTACATCAGGGTTATCTTTGTAAGCCATCCATGACATCTGGTCGGTCATTAAAGCGCTTGGCTCAGATATATCTCCAAAGAGAACAACTTGATTAACGGCATTACGCTTCCAAACTTCCAGCATATTTAGATACTTTGAATCAGATGCATCATGATTGTGGGCATCGATAACTTTTAAATGACGGTATTGCTCGACTAACTCTTTAAGCGTTTTCTCAGTCGACTTCTTAATCGGTGTTTCATTTATAATTACTGGTGTGCTTGGATTGAGCAAATCTTTTTTAACGGGGGTATCTTTTACTTGATCAAAAGGGAATAGCCCCAAAACAGAAATTAGCCATATCCCTATGGCCGTACTCACTGTCACTATTAAAGTAATAATAATCTGGTTTTTCATTCTTTGACCAACTTTCTTTCTTGAAATTACTCCACCTTCGAAGTCCCGCTGCCTCAATAACTTATTGTTAAGTCATCCAATCCGAGAAGAACCAATTGACGAACAATTGGTATAGCGCCGTTGAATTGTCCGTCAGAACTTAAATATGGAAACTAATTCAAAGCCAATGCCACATACCCTCTTGCATAACGGGATATCGTTTCATCGATTACTCCCTGCGTTTGTTTTGCCTCAGCATTTTTACCCTGACTGCGAACCAAAAAAATAGCAAACTCTTCTTTAGTCACCTCTCCACTAGGATTGAACCGATCTACGTCTATACCATCAGTAACACCTGCTTGGCGAAGTGCTTCTATAAAGGGGAGCGCATACCCATATATCGGATCGTCTGCTTTCACATCGCTGAAACTAGAAGTCTTCAATGTGGTATCTATTTCTACTCTTATTGAAAGAGCCACGATCTTCGCGAATTCAGCACGGGTAATCGTTTCATTTAGACCGAACCAGTCCTCCGACACCCCTTGTATTAACCCTGCTGATAACCATTTGTCTACTTTGGCTTTCGTCTTATCCGACCAAACAATATTAATTCGAGGAACTCAACAGAGTATCCTTTATTTTCCATTGGTAATTTTTAGATTTATTGAACCAGCTTTCTTATGGAGCTGGCCGAAACGATAATTCTTCCTGTTGCTTTCTCTTTTTTAGACACAAGAACATTATTATGTATTATATAATATTTTAAATATATTTTTATACATACTTAAGCAGACTCTTCAACTGCAAAATATGTAATAACTGTAGTTTTGAACTTGTAGAATAAGGTAATATTTTGCTTTCTTATAAGATTGTTTATCGAATCACTTGAAATATTATATACAACATGTTAAACATATTAATACAAACATGTCATGACATTACAAAGCACGCTACTCTTCGAAGAAGGAGGTCAAGTCGAAACAACAACAGCTTCGCTGTAATTAATTCCTAAATGAGGTGAGCAGATTGATTGGGAAATTAAGAATTTTATGCATGGTATTAGTATGTGTGACAATGCTGCCTTTCAGCATTTCCGCGACTCAGGCTGAAAGTGTGACCCCCGATGGAATTAAATGGCCGAAAAATCAAGCGCTTCCAACGTTTAATCAACCCAAGTATTTGGACGTTGTCAATGTCTCTAATGCACCTGGAGACGTCAAACTGCTGATGGCTACTCTTCAGGGCATTGTGAATCGAGAGAACCCGCGTATTTATCTGATTCAGAACAAGGTTGACCCCTGGTATAACGAAATGACCATGCCGCATAAGCTCCACGATAATAGCATGGATGTCTTCGATTTGTATAAAAATGAAGTAAAAGGAATCATCATTTACGATCCAAAAAATCCAGATTCCATAAACGTCGCGACCACGTTGGCGGGACTCAAGAATGCCGTTGTCGTCAGCCCTGAATTGGCGGGTAAGCTAACCGCAGCTCCCTACCAATTGAAAGTGATCGAAGATTTCCGGGGCAAATTCAAAAATAAAATTGATGCATACACATGGCAGTACGAGCACTTATGGAATCAGACGACCCAACGGATGTTGATTGGGCTAAGTCCGGACACATCGATCTCTCTCCCACCGGGTCTACCCGAATCCTTCGTCACGATTGCAGAAGAGAAAAGGCAAATACGTGATGCCAGTAACCGGGGAACGTATGAATACGACCTTTCTTCGTTTTTAGGGAAAGAAGCGGTTTACGTTCGTTTCGACGACTCCTTCACGCAGGACGGATGGGGACCGGCCGTTCATGCCATCACCGTAAAGGCAGACGGGAAGGTAATCGCTCAATTTGATGCCGGTACACCTGATGAAGAATTGTACTTATATGACAGACAAAATTCCAAGCATTTACCGGGTGCAGATCACCGCTTCGCAGATAATGGAAGTTACTTCATGTATGAATTTAAACCTACTACAGGCACGCAACAGTTGACGATCTCTGTGGAGATGTGGAATCAATACAAAGTTTCGGTCGGCAATATTCGCCCTCTCTCTTCAGAGCAGAAAGAGCCTTATGGATATTTACGAGACTATGCGGTCTCTAACAAAGCAATGGTTTTCTGGCTTTCGACGGATGTACCGGATCAGCGAGCACTCTTAGAGAAGATTCTGTCCGATGTAGAGCCAGGGACACCTTATCTGGGCTGGTTTAGCAATGACTTCGAAGGCGAAGCCGCCTCCGTTGACCTACTCTCGAGGTATAGCGTCTTTGTATTGGCTGCTGATTGGTTCCATAACATGACCGTCTTCTCGGGAACGAAGGTGGAAGCGGCCCCTAAGATCAAGCCCAACCCGCTCAAGCTGGAAAACAAAATCTATGTGACGTTCACTTTCGGTGAAGGAGACAATTTGCAATACGATTTGAATCATATGCGCGAGATACTATGGGAAGATCCTGCACGCGGCAAAGTACCCATTAACTGGACTTCCAGTCCATTACTCTACGATGCCGCTCCAATGGTTCTTAATTATTACCGGAAAACGGCGACAGAGAATGACCTGTTGGTCGCCGGACCGTCCGGTGCTGGTTATTTCAATCCACATCCATGGCCGGAAGAGACGCTCCCGGATTTCCTGAAGGATACCTACCGATATCTCAAACAGACCGGTATGACCATTCCGATGGTGATAAACCGGGATGTCACCAAAGACATTCCAATAAGCGCATCCGAAGCGGCCGCATACGAGCAAAATTATAAAGTTCCCGGCATCCTGCTTGTAAGCGATCAATTCGGCATCGAAATCATGAACGGCACGCTTCCGGTATCGATGATGCGAGGAATTGGAACGGTTCAGGATGGAGTTAATATGCTAGCCGAGGCCAAGAAAAGCTGGGACGGTAAATCGCCGTTGTTCCTTTCCGTCGGGGTTAACGCGTGGGGGATGAGACCCCACGATATTTTGGCCATCTCCGAATCACTCGGAGAGGAATATAAAATCGTAAACGCCGAACAGTATTTCACACTTATTCGTGAAGCTTATGGATTGTCCAAAAAAGAGTAAACTCATTTAAAAAGAATCGGATAGCGAGCAGTTTAAAACTGCGCTGTCCGATTCTTTTTTTCTAAAGATTTCCAAAGTCCAAATCTTAGTCCTTACACGAATATTTAGTTAGCGATTATTGGTTATAGGTTCTTGGACATGCTTCGCACGGGCGATGTGCGTAGCTTCAACCATGTTGCGCAGGGAATCGACAGTTTCTTCGACTCCACGAGTTTTAAGTCCGCAATCCGGATTGATCCAGAATAGCTTCGGATCCAGCACACGCAAGGCACGTTCGATCATACTGGTCATTTCCTCCACGCACGGAATACGCGGGCTGTGGATATCGTATACGCCTAAACCTATGCCCAGTTTGTATGTGTTCAATTCGAAGCTATTGATCAGTTCACCATGACTGCGGGATGTCTCGATCGAAATTACATCGGCATCCATCGCTTCGATCGAATAGATCATGTCATGGAACTCGCAATAGCACATATGCGTGTGAATTTGCGTCGTATCCTGTACCGTGCAAGTTGTCATGCGGAACGCTCTGACCGCCCACGACAGGTACTTCGCTTGGTCATCCCCCTTGAGCGGCAGCCCTTCGCGAACCGCAGGCTCGTCGACCTGTATCATGCCAATGCCCGCCTGCTCAAGCGCTTCCACCTCTTGTCTAAGCGCATAGGCCAGTTGGTAAGCAATTTGTTCGCGTGTGATGTCCTCACGAACGAAGGACCAATTCATTATCGTAATCGGGCCAGTCAGCATCCCTTTAACGGGGCGTTTGGTCCGCGTCTGAGCATACTTTGTTTCTTCGACGGTCATCGCCTCTTTGAACGCTACGTCCCCAAATATAATTGGCGGTTTAACGCAGCGAGAACCGTACGACTGCACCCATCCGTTCTGAGTGAACGCGAAGCCCGCGAGTTTCTCACCAAAGAACTCGACCATATCGGTTCGCTCAAATTCGCCATGCACGAGAACATCCAGTCCGATTTCCTCCTGAAGTTTGATCCAGATATCGATCTGTTCTCGGATGAAGTTTGCATACTGCTCATTATTCCATTCACCCTTGCGCCACTGTTGGCGGGCTTTGCGCACCTCTGGGGATTGTGGAAAGCTGCCAATTGTCGTTGTCGGTAAAATAGGCAATTGCCATTTCTTCTGCTGAGCAATATGACGCTCTGAAAAAGGTCGACTGCGCTCAGGATGTTGAGCGCTGATGGCGGCGACCGCATGCTGAATGTCGCTTCGGTTACGCTCATCTGACAGCTTGAGTGCCAGTAAAGCACGATCACGTTCTTCCAGTTCGCCTGTGACTCCGCCCCCGCCTCGCGAGACAGCTTTCGCCAGTAGTACAAGCTCATCCAGCTTCTCATCTGCAAATGCGAGAGCACCTTTTAGTTCAGTTACGAGCTTCGTCTCATGATTTACCGATACCGGAACATGAAGTAAACTGCATGACGTCTGCACGATGAGTCGCTCAGCCGTGACGATTTCAGCGAGTTCTTCTACGAGTGCCAGTTTCTCGCGCAGTGGCGCCTTCCAGATGCCACGACCGTCAATAACCCCTGCGCCTAAAACCTTGTCCGCCGGAAAGCCTAGCGCTTTAATCGACGACATATTGCCAGATAAACCGTGCACGAAATCCAACCCTATTCCTTTGACGGGCAGCTCGACAATATAATTGTAGTTCTCTACCGATTCAAAGTAGGTTTGCAGCATGATGTTCAGGTTCGGTACTGATGCGGTAAACGTCTCATAAATTGTCTTTAATCGCTGCACGTCAGCTGCGCTTAACTTCGTTACGAGAATCGGTTCGTCTATCTGTACCCATTGAACCCCTTCTCTCACAAGCTCCTGAAGTATCTGTACATAGAGCGGAAGCAAACGTCCCAGCCAGTCGTCGGTCTCCGAAACACTGTATCCTTTTGACAGCTTCAAGAATGTCAGTGGTCCTACGATAACAGGCTTGCCCTCGATACCGAGCTTCTCCTTAGCCTCCCGATAAGCCATAAGCGGTCTATTTTCGGTAAGCACCGGCGATGCCTCACCCAATTCCGGTACTATATAATGATAGTTGGTATTAAACCACTTGGTCATTTCGCTAGCCGTTGCATCCTTCGTCCCACGGGCAATACCGTAATAAACAGATAATGGTACCGTGCCGCCCTTATACGGAAAGCGTTTCGGAATAATGCCGAACATTGTGGAAGTATCAAGAATATGATCGTAATAACTGAAATCATTGACCGCGATGAAGTCGATGCCCTTCTCCTGCTGCTTACGCAAATGATTCAAACGGATCTCCTGCAACTGACGGTGAAACTCTGATTCTTCGAGCTTGCCTGACCAAAAAGCCTCCAGCGCTTTCTTCCATTCCCGATCCGCACCAATACGCGGATATCCCAATACACTGCTTTTCATCATCTTGTAAAACTCCTCTACAAATTGTTACAAGAAAGATATCACGGATTGGTTGGTATAGTGTAACTGGAATAAACTATATCTAGTCATAGCTAATGGCTATAGCAAAATATTATTGGGATATCGCCTGCATAAGTGCTTGTATATATGCCGCTCCTAGCTTGGATAGTGAAGCATTTTTATGGGAAATCCAACCGACATTGATAGTTTCCTCACAATCCAATGGTACGGGAATAATTTCATTTCCATTCAAATCGGCGCTTAACACCCCTGTCGATATGGTATATCCGTTCAATCCGATCAGTAAATTGAAAAGCGTCGCCCTATCATTAACACGAATGCTTTTTTTATGTGACATCGTACTGAGAATCTCTTCTGAAAAATGAAAGGAATTATACTCCCCTTGATCAAAGGACAGATATGGGTAATTCTGAAGCTGGTCGATAGTTACGATCGATTGCTTTGCCAGCGGGTTCTTACTACTGATGAAAATATGCGGCTTAGCTGTTAATAAGCTGTTGAATTGCAAATTCCCGGTTTTGAGCAACTTGTTGATGACTTTCCCATTAAACTCATTTAAATATAAGATGCCGATCTCGCTGCGTAAATTTTTGACATCTTCAATAATTTCGTAGGTTTTGGTCTCTCTCAAAGCTAGCTCATATTCATCTTGGCCATACTCCCGGACCAGACTCACGAATGCATTCACCGCGAAAGCGTAATGCTGAGTGGAAACAGAAAAATGCTGCGGAGAAGGCTTAGCATTGAGGTAACGGCTTTCTAATAATTCCGCCTGCTCAACTACCTGTCGCGCATAGCTTAAGAATTCAATACCCTCTTTAGAAAGTGAGATCCCTTTATTAGATCTTTCAAAAATCGCAAGCTGCATTTCTTCTTCCAGATCCTTAATAGCATTTGAAAGACTAGGCTGAGAAATAAACAACCGCTTGGCAGCTTCATTAATAGAACCCCGATTTGCAACCTCAATAACGTACTTTAATTGTTGTAGAGTCAATGAAATACTCCCCTCTAAGTTGTTCCTTACTAGTCTTAAGTATATCAATATATTTGACAATAAACTTTCTTTCTTTTTTTGTTCGGCGGCATTTATTAATCGATCCCTAATACCTTACATAGGTAATTCCCTCCTTCATTGCATGCAAAAAAGCGCACACTCCATCAGGATTGTACGCTTTTTTTGACCCTTATTTCAAATAATCTCGAAAAAGGATATGACGCCTATATTCGGCGTTTTCAACCGTACATACGTAAAGGTGATGCAAAGTTATGTCATCGGGAGGAATAAAAGCCTCTCGCCCTGCAGCTCCTAAATCACCAAAACAACTACACTGGCGCCCATAGAAATCCTCCTTCTTTCATTTTCAATGGCTTTTTAATCGCAGGACCTCCTCTTCAATCCGACTGACGTCAATCCTTTGGAACAATACTTCAACTTGTGTAAGTTCTCTGCCGGCCGGGCTCTCAACATAGTCCCAGAAAGGCTCTAACAAGCCTAGAAAACCTCGTATCTTCTTACAGGAAAAAGGTACAAAAGGTTCCAACAGCATCGATAAATTCGCAATGACTTGAACACAAGTAAATAGAGTATTGCTACAAGAGTCCACATTTTCTTTTATCTGTATCCACGCTTTTTGTTCATCAAAATATTTATTACAGCTTCTAATGAAAGCAAATACGATCTCCAACGCTTCTTTCAGCCTACCTTGTTCAATAAGGTTTCCACAAAGGTGATACAGGTCTTCAATTTGTCGTTTAATTTTTAAATCTATCGCACCATTAGGGATTTTCCCTTCATAAAATTTTTCTATAAATACCAAACTTCGATTCACAAAATTCCCAAACGCTCCAAGTAACTCCCCATTATGGCTGTATATAAACTCTCTCCAGGAGAAATCCGTATCACGATTTTCAGGTCCATTTGCGATTAAAAAATAACGCACAGAATCCGCTTCATACTGCTCTAAAATATAGGGCACCCATACTGCCCAATTTCGACTTGTTGAAAATTTCTTGCCTTCTAAAGTAAGGAACTCGCTAGAAACGATTTGATCTGGCAGGTGTAGATTCCTTATACCAAGCAAAATAGCAGGCCATATTAACGTATGAAAAGGGATATTATCCTTACCATGGATATAGTAGGCTTTGACACCCTCTTTCGTCCAAAACTTTTCCCATGATTCACCACACTGAATTGCCCACTGCTTACTAGCAGAAAGGTACCCACTAACAGCCTCCACCCAGACGTAAATTTTTTTCCCTTCAAAACCTTCTAAGGGAACATCTACGCCCCAATCTAAATCCCGGGTAGCAGCTCGATCCTGTAGCCCTTCTGCTAAATAGCGCTTGGTTAGCCCAATGGCGTTCTCCCTCCAACCGTCCGCCTGATCAACAAAAGCTTCTAGCTCATTCTGAAATTTCGATAGTGCCAAGAAGTAATGTTCTGAAAACCTTGAGGATGGAGTCCCGCTGCATAACTTACATGAACGATTATGAAGGTCCAGAGGATCCAATATAGTCGAACAGGAGTCGCATTGATCACCACGTGCTGCACTTCCACAGTGAGGACAGTTCCCCTCCACATAGCGATCAGGCAAAAAGCGTTCGCAGCCGTCACAATAGGTTTGTTCAACTGCTTTTTTATACAGGACACCATTATCCAGCAATTGAACAAAAAGCTCTTGTACGACTTCGTGGTGGAATGGGTGATCCGTCCGAGTATATAGATCATAGGAAAATCCAATTTTACGGAAACAATCCATAAATTCATTATGGTACCGATCGGCAATTACTTTAGGGGAAACACCTTCATTGTTAGCTTGAATCGAAATAGGCGTACCATGACAATCACTTCCTGATACATAAAGCACCTCTTCTCCCTTTTCCCGAAAATAACGGGCGATTACGTCACCAGGAAGTAAGCTCGCTACCCGCCCTAAATGAAGTGATCCATTTGCATATGGCCAAGCTCCTCCAATAAAAATACTCATTTCCAATTCCTCCCTGTTAAACGAATAAATTTTGAAAACAAAAAAAGCCCCGTCCTATAAAAGGACGAAAGCTATCGCTCACGTGTTTCCACCTAAATTTACCGATCCCTCACGGTTACCGGCCTCTACAGGTACGTCACCAAATGAGGTGATTATAACCTGGCACGTTAACGGGTGCGCCCGGTGCGGCCTACTTCCTCTCAGGAGGGTTCGATGCACAGCTCTGAGACCATATTCGTCAGACGTTTCTTTACTCCTTCTCAGCTACCGGAGTTCTCTGCCCAAAGAACGGGATCCAACTACTCTTTCTCGTCGTTGCTTTATTAGTATTCCTTTTATATCCATTATAATTATATAATCCCAAAAATCAATTTAATTTTTTCAAAGAAAAAAGACCCCTTTCAGGGTCCTTTTCGACGGTGAAAGGATTGATGGTACTTTTGCCTTGAACCTTACTTAGCTGGGTCTCTACCTCATCACATTCCTGTAGTACACGACTACATTAATGAATCTGCGGCACATCTCCTCGCTTCTATATAGATTCAATAACAACTTCCCTGGTAGTTCGCTGCATGATATGCGACACAACACCTCGCTGAATCACCGTCGTAAAGTAATATGTCCGATTTCGAAAAAGTTATACATCTAGGAACGCATTTGGTTGACGAATTTATTTGCTAGGAATATAATTGCTATAGCAACTAACTACGTGGGGTGAATGATTTTGGGATTAGATAACTCATTTGGATTTATTTTGAACCATGCCGGTAGACGTTTGACACAGTTATTGAACAGCCATTTTCAGCCCTATGATATGACAACAGAGCAATGGGTTGTACTCAATCGTTTAGCTGATGAAGATGGCATTACGCAGAAGTTGCTGGCGGTCCGAGCTGAAAAGGATCAGACGAATATCACGCGAATCCTCGATCAATTGGAGCGCAAAGGATTTGTGGAACGACGGGCCAATGAGACGGATCGAAGATCGTTTCTTACTTTTATCACAGAGCAAGGCAAAGCTTTGAATGATATCCTGACGCCAATTGAGCAGAAAGTAATCGCCTCGGTTCTTAGCGGTTTCACGGAGGAACAAACATCGATTTTGCGAGGAATGCTCATCCAATTGACCAACCAAGCCAATGCATGCATCAAGGAATTGGAGGAGTCACAGTGAATAAGGATCAAAAATTGTGGAATCGTGATTTTGTTGCTGTCTGTGTCAGCAGCTTTTTTTTATTTATGACCTTTTATATCCTCGCCGTCACGCTGCCAATCTTCGTCACTGATACGCTGCACGGCGGACAACAGCAAATTGGTCTGGTCATGACCGTTTTTATTATTTCAACCGTCATTTTACGGCCTTTAACTGGTAAGTGGATGGATGAATGGAACCGGAAAAAGATCGTTCTTTTCTCGCTGGCGCTTTTTATGATTTGTACGGCGTTGTATCCACTCGTTCATCAATATACTTTTTTGTTAGGGTTAAGGTTTGTTCATGGCATAGGTTTCGGGATGGTAACAACGGCTGCAGGTGCAGTTGCCATCGAGCTTGTTCCTGAGCGGCGCAAAGGTGAGGGAATTGGGTATTTCAGCCTTTTCATGAGCTTGGCTATGGTTGTTGGTCCCTTTCTGGGGCTCACCATTATGCAAGATCACAATAATAGTCTTCTATTTGGTGTGTGCATTGTGTTCGCGCTTCTCGCTTTCTTGTTTGGGGTGACCATTCGTATTCCTCAAGCTATCTCGAGAGTGGCCGTGCAAACAGAGTCTGGTTGGAGAAAGTTCATTGAGCCGCGGGCTTTGCCCATTTCTCTGGCAGGCAGTGTTTTGGCTTTTTCTTATGGAGCTATTACTACGTTTCTTTCCGTGTACGCCAAATCCATCGGGTTGGATACATATGCGAGTTACTTCTTCATGGTGTTCGCTTTGATGATTGTTATATCCAGACCTTTTACAGGTAAATGGTTTGATCGTTCAGGTCCTCATTTATTAGTGTATCCCGGGGTCTTCCTTTTCACATTAGGAATGATAACCCTAAGTATGGCGTCTTCTCCTATCCTATTTTTAGTCGCAGGAGGTATGCTGGGCCTTGGATTCGGGGCGATGCTTCCCAGCTTTCAGACGATCGCTATTCAAGCCGCGCCGTCTCACCGCAGAGGGCTTGCGACAGGCACTTATTTCTTACTTTTCGACTCCGGATACGGTATTGGCTCCTATGTGCTTGGTGCAGTTGCTTCAAGAACGAATTACCATACGATGTACTTCATTGCTGGGATGGTTGTCGCATGCTCTGCCATTCTGTATTACGGACTTTATCATCGAAAAACAACTTCTTCCCTCAAACCAAGCCCAACCACAATTAAATAATAATCTACGCAAAATATCTGGTTCCTTTGATGGATAAAAAAATGCACCCGGCTTTCAACGAGAGTCGGATGCTTAGTTATTCAGAGGCTTCAGGAAATCCTGCATATAGCATCCTAAATGAAGAAGAATATATGTATGAACCTTAACTCGTTAACCACCCAAAATGGTGGTTTTTTTCTATTTGTGTAAGAAGACAAGAACTTTGCCCTTTCCTATCCTTACGATCTATTTCTCCGATCAATTTGTAAATTTATATATCCAATTACCTCATCATTTTCTTCATGCTTCTTCCCATATGTTAACTTTATATTCAGGATACTGAAGATTGATTCATTATGCCTTCTCACAACTGGTAGGCATAACTCCAAAAGTAGATTTTAGAGTCATTTAGCTTTCGTGAGGGTAGATGAGTTATAGTAGTTACCAATGTTTAGGCAGCAATTGTTGCACTTTTTACAACATCATTCAACCGCGAATATGGATTCATTCATCCAGTAACCTCAATTGAGCATATATGACGATTGATCCCGATTTAAGACATCTCCATGTAGAGCAAGATTGGATGAATGAATCCACGGTCTCTTTAGTCTAATACTTTAGCCTGTCTAACGGGTATTGAGTCTGTTCTCCTCTTATGGATCAATTGTTTCAAGCTGTCCAAATTAGCAAAAACCGTTCCAGTGATAATCGTTATCACCCCTATTGCCGATACCCAAGTGATCGTCTCGCCATATAAGAGCACTCCGAATGTGAGGGCAATCGTCGGCGAAACATAGAGCCATGTAGTCGGAAAGACGGGATTCGTTTTGGCGACGAGCCAATAGAAAAGACTATGCCCTACCATCGAGCCAATAACGATTAAGTATAGAAGAGATCCGATCGCCCTTGCTGACAACAAGCTATTGATGTCCACGTTTTCCGTGAATAAAGACAGAATAAGAAGCAGCAGACCTCCATAAATCATCTGAGCCGCGTTAAGCGCAATGGGCGATGCTTGTGGGAATCGCTGAATGACCCGTTTGGAATATAACGCACCCGAGGAATAGAAGATCTGTCCGACCAAAATAGCGACACATCCGATTATCCACCTTATATTAGCAGTTATTGTAAGGTGTGGAAGCAATAACAATACGATTCCAACGAAACCGAGGATGCAACCGAATGCAGATCGTGACGTTGTCTTCTGCCGCAGGACAAGTGTTTGCAGCACAAGCATCATCATTGGAGCCGTAGCTGATAAAACGGCAGCGAAACCGGAGGAAACATATTGCTCGGCCCAGTACAATGTCGAGAATGTACCGAAAGTCAGGCCTATTCCCGTGAGCAGCATTTCTTTGTGAATTAATAGCGATAAGTTGGCCTTTTTCTTCCATACCATCCAAAAGAACAGTATCAGACCTGCAACAAAGAACCTTATTCCCGCTGAGAAGAAAGGCGGCGTTGAAGCGTCGACACCTACCTTTATCGCTAAAAACGTCGTGCCAAAAATGAGACATACGAGCAAGTAATTGAAAATAATCATGGATGTTCCCCCTCTTGATATGTATTATACAAGATAGGTAATAGAACAGATGAAATATAACAGAACAGATTACTTGGGCATGATATATAATAAGTGAATTAGGGAGTGAACAAGGTATGAAGAATACGGACACATCGACGAATGATACCAAACTACTTTTTAGACAAACATACGATTATATCGTCACCAGAATCGAGCGTGGAGAGTTAAAAGCACATGACAAGCTCCCTTCGATTAGACTGCTTGCCCAAGAGCTCCGGGTGCACCGACTAACGGTGTTTCGAGCGTATCAGTTGCTTAAACAAGACGATAAGGTCTACGTAAAGGAGAAAGCGGGTTATTATGTAAGTCCAGAATTCACGGAACATGTTATTTCCGAGTATACGGAGAGAAGCCCCATCGCCTCTTCCGGCCACTTGAAAAACTCCTTATCTGAAATTCAACAGGTACCCGTTAGTTATCAATTTTCCCAATCACTGATCGATCCGAATTTGCTGCCGAATCTTTACCTATCCGAATATGTTAAGAAAGTTTTCGACATCTATCCGAAATTAATGGGAACCTACTCCAGTGTACAAGGGGATGAAGAACTGCGTGAATTCCTTTGCCAGTACATGAAGCGCCATCATAGTATTCAACTCACAGTAAGCGATCTATTGATTACGACTGGGGGGCAGCAGGCGATTGACCTAATTTCTCGGGTATACATCAGACCGATGGATTTCATCTTGGTAGAAAGACCGACATATAGTGCCGCGCTCGATATATTCCGCCAACAGGGTGCACGGTTTATTCCTGTCGACATTTCCCCCGAAGGCTATGATTTGGAGAGAGTCGAAATGCTAATGAAACTGCACCGCCCCCGTATCTTTTATATGAATCCTACCTTTCACAATCCGACCGGGTTTACGGTTCCTCCAGACCAACGCAAGCAGCTTGTCGAACTGGCTGAACGATATCGCTGTTTACTAATAGAAGATGATGCCATTCACGAGATGTATTTTGATCAGCCGCCTCCTCAGCCCATTTTTTCATACGATACAGATGGGTGGGTTGTATATCTCCGCAGCTTCAGTAAATATGTGGCACCTGGACTACGCATTTGCGCCGTCATCGGTCGGCCGTCCGTGATAAAACCACTCATTACCGCAAAATCGTTGGCTGATAACGGAACTCCTCTAGTCAACCAGAAAATTTTTCTACACTACTTCGAGTCTGAACGGATTAGGCAACATTTGGAGAAGCTGCGCATCGCCCTTCAAATACGAAAAGAAATTGTAGAGGAGGAATTGTCCACTACCGGATGGAGTTGGGTCAGTCCAAAAGGAGGCTTCAATTTATGGCTGAAGCTTCCCGAAGCACTTCCTGTAGAAGAGCTTTTGAAAGAAAGCGTCCGGCATTCGGTCTCTTTTGTTCCGGGTATCATCTGTGATCCGCTCAGAGAGATGCGGTCCTGGATCCGCTTAAGCTATTCGTTCGTCAATGAGGGGCAATTGCGGGATGGAGTCAGGCTGCTCGCAGATATTGCTCGTCGATTTTGATCCCAAAAATGACTAAACAAAAAATCCACCCCCAAGACTAAGCTATTGGGTGGGATTCATCGTCGTTGGTATGCCAGTCCCCATGCGTTTTCAGGATGGATGCCGGAATGCTTGGATCAACACCGTTAAATACCTTAGTGCCTGCATCAATAACCGCTCGATCCGCAGAGGGTCTGCTGACGATTGTTGTTTTCACGGTTAATGCGCAATCTTCCAAAGCATGTGCCCCCAAGCTCACTTGCATTAAATCACCAAATATATAGGTACCTGGACGAATTTCTGTGATCCCGTTCATTGTCAGAGAAGCGGGAGATAGGTACCGGTGCTTATCACATCTGCACGTAAGCCGCTGTTTCTAAGCAATTGAGCGGTTGTACGCGCTGCATTCCCTTCGGCAATGGCAAACTTCTCCATTTCAAACACATCCTTGGCATCGTAAGAGTGACCCGCAAATGTTATCAAACCACGAAAGACAAGACTAGAGAGCTCAACAATCTGTTTGGCCAAATCCACGACAGGCTGACCTTCCGGGACGCCGACACATCCCGGCAGGAAGCGTATGGACATATAAAAATGTTTTAAGTTACATCAATCAAAAGGAAAAAAAGGGAAATTGAGGGAATTTAGAGAATAGCTTATCCTATCCTTTTATTACGCATTACCTCCACAGCACATGGTGTTGTAAAATGTATCCCACATACTCAATATCTAGTTAATTCCCCTTATTAAAGGGGTGGGACCGATACGGTCTATTTTATCCGACAAGGAGTGTACTTGTGAACTATTCAATATTAACGAAATTCTTGCCTTCTAGATTCAATCGTTTTCATGTAATTCTTATTTTTATTACCACCGCATTGCTTGTCTCGTTAATTGGATATAATCAAAGGGATATTGCGAATCCCCGTAATTACCATTATGAAAAACATAAGGCTTCCAATGGCGTCGTTTTGCATACAATTCGGACTACTCCGGATAATGTTCGACTGCAGGCGATCGAGATGAATGTAACGAAAACTCCCTATTACGGTATTAATGGAGGCTTTTTCTGGGAAGGAGCTCTGCTAAGTATCGCAGTTATCAATGACCAACCTTTGAAAGGAATGCCTGGCGATTACGGATCTGGCTGGTACAACACTGGCATTGACACTAACTTAAAGCGTGGAACGCTTGTTTGGGATGACGTCACTAAACGCTTCTCGATTCAAGTAGTCACGCATGCCGGTGAACTGACCGTAACAGATAAGCAGCGTTATTGGGCACAGGGGGGTGTCAGCATGAAGCTTAACGATAGCTTTGGCTGGGAGAGTGATATGATTTTGGAGCAAATGCCAGCCTATAACGAAGGTCATATGCGTACGGCAGTTGTTTATGATAGTCAAGAGAACATTTATATGATTGTAACACCTTCGTACTGTACCATTGAAGAGTTCCGAACAGCCATTCTCGATAGCTTTAGCGATCGAAGGCTGGTAGACGGCATCTATTTGGACGGAGATGGTTCCTCCCAGTTGCAGTGCCGCTATGTTCGTCTGAAAGGAGATCAACGCCAAGTCTATCAGATGCTAACCTTAATCAAATAAGATGACCCAATTTAAAATTTCAATAAAGCCCTTTAACCATAAGTTAGCTCTTGCTCATTCTTAAGGCGGAAACGAGGTATAAAAAAAGGACTACACTAAAAAAGTTCCAAATACTTGGTATTGACGCGACAGATAAATAAAGACCGTAAGGCAACGACCAAGCAAATACAATGTACATTAAGATTCGATTTCTCAAAAATGAGGTTATGATGCCTAAAAATGCAGGGAGAATCAACATTTTTTAAACATTACT
Organism: Paenibacillus sp. V4I3; assembly: GCF_030817215.1. Lineage (GTDB taxonomy): Bacteria > Bacillota > Bacilli > Paenibacillales > NBRC-103111 > Paenibacillus_E. Next base: position 4,690,022 of record NZ_JAUSZA010000001.1, on the reverse strand, counting down.
GATTCGACATTTACCCAATTTCCTGTTCCAGGCTCTTCAAGCAACTGACTTTTTCCCGCTTTAGGTCGAACAATATTTTCAAATATAGTTCCTCCCATCTGAATCATATTAACAGTTACATCCGAGAAATAGATATGTTCCCACTTAGAATTCACAAAATTCGTATTAGCAAATGAAGTATCTCTCATATCAATATTATTAAAAGAAGCCTCTTTGAAACAGACCCTATGTATTTCTTCGTTTCTTAAATCTTGCAATTCCAACCCATTGTTTGAATCCAATACTTTCTTTTCTGTAAGTGGCACTGCAAAACGTCCTTTCTTACTGGATTATTTAAAGCGTTTTATTCAACTAAGATATACTATTCGTTAAAAAATACAAACTACCTTTTTATGTAAAAATATTATCTATTTAATTTTATTATGCTTTCCCGTAGCCTCTCCTATTGTTATTGGACTATTGTTTCATCTCCGAAATGGTCGGATACGAAAACCCTACGTACTTTAGTACCGTTTTCCGGGCAAGACGGCGAAATATGACAGACATTTCAGGACTTTTAGTTTATAATTGATACATTATGTATCATACAAACCACTAAGGAGGAAACTATGTTTAAATCTACAGTAAAATTGGCGTTATCTTTTGCATTATGTTTTGCGATTATGGTACCGACAGCGTTTGCACAGGAACAAAAATCTCTTGTTGCTCTCGGAGATTCCATCACTTTTGGGTATAACTTAGACACAAAAAACAATCACCCGTCGAAAGAAGCATTTCCGGAGTTATCAGTGGAAGGCGAAAAGTACCGTGTGCGAAATCTTGGAGTTCCGGGAGATACGTCATCTAACCTCCTAACTCTTCTTAAGACTGAAAAGTATCGTCAAGCAGTTCGTCATGCTGATGTGATCACACTTAATATCGGAAGTGCCGACTTTTTAAAGGGTGCAAGTCCGATTATTGCCAAACTGCTAACGATTCCGAATTATCAACCTACACTCGAGGATGTATCATTAATGCAAAATATCACGATAAATCTTGTTACAAATCTACAGCAAATTGTTTTTGATATTCGCACTTTGACAGATGCACCGATTATATTATATACAATTTATAATCCTTTTTATGGAATGGATGCACAAGCCGGTGCTTTGCTATATGGAGCAAACGTAGCGATCAGTTCTTTTAAGGCAGATCCAAGCATCAAAATTGCTGATGCGTTCACAGCGTTTATCGGGAAGCAAAATCTCCTTATTCTTCCTGAAGATGTTCATCCTAATTTGGAAGGACAACAACTGCTCGCGGACTTAGCTGCTAATGCCATCCAAGAAGTCAACTAACAAGCAAAATGGATGAATAAATGTTATAAAAAGCTGGTAGATGTTCATGTATGCAAATCTGCTCATGAAATGTACCAGCTTAATTTATATTAAGCTCTCGTGTCCCGTTAGCGGAATAACGTTCTGAGGTTCACTAATTAAAGGAATATATAAATCAATACTGCGATAACTAGCTCACTTTTCCCTTACACTCAGAATAACCCCAACAATTATAATCATTCCACCGATCAAATCATATATATGCAAGACTTCATGTAGGAATACGGTTGAGAATAACACGCCAAAAAGAGGAACGAGATTCATCAGCGCCATTGCAGTACCGGAACTGAGGTTGCGCAGCCCATAATTATAAAGCATAAAGGCTGCTACTGAGCAGAAAACCCCAAGATAGAGCAGCATCCAGAGAGAATCTACACTAGGCATCTGCCATCTTGACCGCTCAATCAGTGCAAGCGGAATGAATGCAAGCGTCCCTGCAATCGTCTGGTAAAACGAAACGGTTACCATTGAGTAGTTTCTGACAACTTTGCGAGTTGTAAAGTTATAAGTTGCAAAGACAACGCCCGCCAGGATTAGAATTAGGTTACCCGTCAGCTGTCCTGAACTCTCCCCCGAACTGCCGCCCGAAATCTGATACACTCCGACTACTGCCATCACAATCCCAAGCCCCTTCAGCCAGGAAATTTTTACTCGAAAAAAAATGAACTCAAGCAGCGCTGTTATGGCCGGGTAAGAAGCGACGATCAGTGCGGCACTCGATGCCGTTGTCAGTTCAAGCCCGATATTCTCCAGCGCAAAGTAAAGAGTCGTTCCCAATATTCCGCTCAGCGCCATCAAACCCATATCCTTCGGTGCAGGCCTTATAAATTCTTTTCTAGACAGCATAATCGCTCCTAAAATGAAGGAAGCAATTACAAAGCGTGCCGCCCCCAATGTGAGAGGTGGAAAGGAATTGTATGCAATCTTAGTCCCAACAAACGAGGTGCTCCATAGCAAAATGGCAATAATGACAGCGAATAGGTAAAAGCTGCTGCTTTTTTGGGCCTTTGCTATTAGCACCTTTTGGATTTCATTTGATGTATCCATGCTGTACCTCCAAGTAATTCTAAGGAATTGAATGTAGTAGCTACTTTTGTAGCTACTATTATTCATGATACAGCATTGGCACTATCGTCTGTCAAGTGTAATAATGGAGTAGATCAGATAAGTGAAAGAATAGGACTTATGTACGACGCGGAGGGTAGGAGGTTAAAAAATGAAATTAGAAATCATTAAGATGTTGCAGGATTTGAATTTTACCGAATATGAAGCCAAAGCGTACCTAGCCCTTCTGGATAAATCTCCTTTATCAGGGTATGCGATTTCTTTGAACTCGGGTGTTCCGCGTTCTAAAATTTATGAAGTGCTAAGCGGAATGGTGGAGCGCGGCGAAGTTATGGTCAGTCACGAAGATCCTTCGTTGTATACGCCACTGCCGCCTCAAGAGCTGATCCGGCTGAAAAAAAGCAAAATCGACTCCTCATTCGAAGCTGCTGAAACTGCGCTTGCCCACTACTCTTATGTATCCTTAAATCGGGAAAACATTTGGAACATCACCGGGTTTGAAGCCATTTTGAGCCGGGCGGCGGAAGCGGTTAATCGGGCAGCTGGGCGTATTTTGCTAGAAATCTGGACAGAAGAAGCCAAGCTACTGGAACCGGAACTACGGAGGGCTGCGGAACGAGGCGTCGAGATTCTGATCGTCGTATATGGAGAACTACAGTTCGATTTTGCGCAAGTGTACCCGCACGATTCGAGTGAAGAGATTACACGGGAATACGGCGGCCGTTGGATTGTGGCGAGCATAGACGACAGCGAAGTGGTAGCCGGTATAGTTTCTCTTGGAACGGACAGCCGCGCCGCTTGGACCATGCACCCCGGTCTCGTCATGCCGATCACCGAGGTCATCATCCATGACCTATACATCCATGAGATTATGCAAGCGCACCGTGAAACGCTAGAACAGACATTCGGACCCAATCTGATTGAACTGCGAAAAAGGTATAACTTCGGGCCTGCTGGCTACAGCATGGCGAAGAAGCTAGGCTTTGGAAATTAACTTAAAAGCAAAGGAAATTTTGAAGAAACGCCGTATCTTACCTCAATGGTTGATACGGCTTCTTATATCAGCTTTCTTCTTTAACCTTTCCTCACCATTTTCCATTGCAATTCCCAATCCAACATACTCCAACATGTCGATATCGTTATCACCTTCACCAAACGCGATTGCTTCCGACTTGTTAATATTTAAATAGTCCAATACCTTCTTAATCCCAGCTCTTCTGTAAGGGTACTCATTTTCTGGGGATATTTTGTAATATTCAATGTCTCTTTTAATGCTTTCATAACCCGCTCCAAGTTTTTAGTAATGTTTTCAAACGCTCTGCCGTAGATGGAGATGCCGTGTAAATCATAATCTTAAGTTCTGGATTGGTCGGTGGCTGTAAGGTCACATGTTCAAATTCCATCTCCCCAATAAAGGGATCGTTCCATCGTTTGTGGCAGTCAGCGACGGTCTGAACATCATGTTTTGGCCAAAAAGAACGAAATAATCCACTTACCTCCATAAACTCCTCAATTAACCCCTTAAGCTTTTCGTCGTTCGAGAAAAGTGGGTAATCCGCACGAAACCGCGCAATCATGACCTTTGCTTTAGCTTCCCAATCCAAATTATTCGTTTGTAGAGTCGAATCCGTCAGAAAACGTCTCAACCAATTAGGGCGCTGCTGTAATTCCTTTGAGAATGTCGGTAGTCGAAATACAAGTTCTGCCGCTCGATTCCACATCAATAAATCCCAACCTCTTCCCAAAATGAAAGCTGGATTAGGTTCAAGAGCCCTCACCGTTTGCTCCAACCCGGTACTCACTTCTTGTTCCTCTTCTACCTCCAGTTTCGCTGGCATCGCAAGCATATGGAGATGGCGGCACTCATCAACGGATAACCGTAACGCTTCCGCCAAACTATCTAATACTTCCTCTGATGGATTTACATCTCTCCCCTGTTCCAATGAGGTATACCATGAAATACCAATATGGGCAAGTTGGGCCACCTCTTCTCGCCGAAGCCCTGGCGTTCGACGTCGGCCATAAGACGGCAACCCAACTTCCTCTGGAGTAAGACGCTCTCTGCGTGCCCGCAAAAATTCACCCAGCGATAAGCTGGAAGAAAACTCTTTCATAGGCTGCTCCCCTTATCCTGACACTGCCAATCCTACGTTTAACACAGGAAGGCTGCTGATTCCAGTTTCTGTAATACTGTTAGTATAGCATTGACAAAACCGAGGAGGTAATCGAAAATGAATGTTTTTTTAACTGGGGTAACAGGAAAAATAGGAAGCCGCTTTGTACCACGTTTGATGCAGCGCGGGCATAACGTTAAAGCAATGATCCGAGATGCTTCAAAGGCGAGTACGTTTCAACAGCTAGGTGTTGAGGTTATCGAAGGTGATCTTTTGCAGACGGAAAGTCTAGCAAGTTCTTTACAAGGCACTGACGTCGTGGTGCACCTGGCCGCTCAGTTTCGCGGTGTAGATGAAGCTACGGCGAAACTGTCAAACATCGATGCCAGCATTGCTTTAGCAAGTGCTGCCTTAGATGCAGAAGTTCCAAGATTTGTGTTTGCGAGCACCAATTTAGTATATGGTTCTGGAGCTGGAGCTCCTAACAGACCGAGCCGCGAAGAGGACGAATTACGACCTGGATTCCCTTATCCTCAAACCAAAGTCGCAGCAGAAGAAGCCTTGCTCCGTCTTCATCGTGAGAAGGGATTGGGGCTTCGTATTCTGCGGTTTGGTTTTGTCTATGGTGAACATGATCCCCATGTCACAGAATTTCTGCCAATAATGAGCAAATGGAACCTCGCTAAACGGCTTCATATGGTACACCATGCGGATGTAAGTCAAGCTTTGCTGCTTGCTGCATGCATGCATGGAATAGATGGCAACATTTATAACGTTGCTGATGATTCCCCCATAACGGTTGAAGAACTATTTCGACTCCATGGTTTTACTGACAACCAATTAACAGAAGCCATGCAGCAAGAGTTCAATCCATGGGATATGATCGTAGATACAACACGCATCAGAGAAGAATTAAACTATCGACCAATCTTCCCTTCGTTTTATTCAGCTAGAGATGCAGGAGCATTGTAATCTCATGAAAAAAAGACCATGTCGATGACATGGTCAAATAAACAAGAATTAAATAGTCCACTATTTATCGTACTTGTAGAGATTAATTTCGTGCTTCACGTAATAAAGATCTCCGTACTTATCCGTTGTCAGCAGCGTCACACCTGCCCCGATTAAAGCAACCGCGTCTTTGTTGGCAGAATTGGCGTCAACTGCGTACAATTTCGCACCGATGCTCACATAGACATTACCGTCGTTGCCGATAACCATCTTGCCGCCTTGCCAAGACACGGGTATTGAGCTGAATTTGTCGGGATATACTGTCGTATGAGCAGCATCTGGATTATTCGGATCGATAATAAACAAATCTGCGGTCGTGTCATGGGACGAATTGCCTGACGAGTTCCCTTCCGCAAGTCCCCATATTTTCCCATCCGGACCAACGATAAGATCAGAGATGACTTTTCTTCCTGGGGCTGGGACGAATTGAGGAACAGGTGTCGAGTTGGCGCTCGTTGTATTCCAAACGAACACTTTTCCTTCCGTCGCATCAACCGTGCTGCTGATTCCCCCGTAAACGGATGTGCCGCCAAAAACTTTATTGTTCTTGTATGCAAGTGAAATAACACTTTGATGGTAGACAATATCGTTAATGGTCGTGACTTGTTGGGAAGTAGACAAGTCATAGACGGTGAAGGAGCCTTTATTATTCCCGGAACTCGCTACTGAACTGACATAAAGCCGATTCATTGAGGGTTCTGCTAACATGCCAAACGGACGATCCTGTTGGTAAGGGGCGTCGTCGATATCCTGGAACAGGAGCGAAGGATTCGTAGTATCATTCCACGTCGACGTTGTATCGTATTTTTTGATCCACGCGCCGGGATATATGCCTAGATACAAATTGTTGCCCATTGTTGTCATGTTTTCCGCTTGGCCTGCGCCTTTATAGCGCTTTTCTTCGGATGTATCCGGATTATAGATGCCCATCCCTCCAAGCAAATAGCCGCTTGTGTAAATATTGTCGGCTGGCCCCTTGACCAGTGACCGGATTTTGGTCACAGATTCTGGAATTACGAACGATGTCGTCGTATCAATTGTAGGCGTTGCTGCAAGCTTATATTTCAAAATTTTTCCTGATTTTAGCGCAGCATACAGATAAGTGTTGCCTGCATCGGTCAAAAAAGTATAACCAGCTGCACTTCCTCCTGCATCGCCCAGATTTGATTCTGTTGCCGATGAAATATCGTAGCTGTAAAGATTATTCCCTTTCGTGTAGAACACTTTGTCATCCGATGGGTGTTTCATCGATACGCCACGTGAATCGACATCGCTTAAGGAAGAGGCAATCGTACCAGTTGTGCTATCCAATACCAGCGTTGGACCCGCCGATAGCTGGGCGAACACCCTCGAGGCCGCTCCGTTCGAGATATAATCGAGTCCAAGCACAAACTTGCTGCCATAATTTGACGGGGAAATGGTGGTTTGTGTTCCACTCGTCGGATTAAAGCGTATGATTGTCGCATTCGAGGTCGGTCCCATGCCCATATAAACCTCGGTATCGCTCGCATAAGCGATCGACCTCACGAAATTAAGGCCACTGACGATGGGTTGGTCACTGTTTAAGACGACAGTCCCTCCAGTTGGATCGTACTGGAACGCTTTGCCGCCGGTGGAAGTTCCGCCGTAGACTTTTCCGTTGCTTCCCGCCGTTACATCCCAAATAACGTCCATTCCGGTTGGTAGGGTGATTGGCACTAACGAGCTGCCAGAAATTACTTTTTGCCCATTAACCGTGCTAACTGTGCCGGGGAGATACCGAAACATCGTTTTCTTGTTAGCCGTTCCCAAATAGACGGACTTATCAGTAGCCACCGTCATTCCCCAGACTGCTTCTATTTTAGTGTTATTCGGATCAACCATGAGATCTCGATCATCCAACAGCTCACCCGTTCGGGCATCGTAAACCACCAACTTGGACGGAAACCCGCTGGAACCGACATACATTAGATCCGTGTTACCACTTGCATCTTTGCCGAATACAGCGACGTCGAGGGGATTGTTCTTTATTTGAGTGCCGAGATTGTATTCAATCGGACGATCCAGCGTCACATCATCGACGTAGGCGACCATCGAAGTTGTCGTCCCCGTTGTTAGATATACGGAGACAGATGCTGTGCCTGTAGGGGCGGTAGCGGATACAGAAACCGGGGTCCATTGTGAAGCAATACCGGTGAAATCGTTTGCAGCATCTTTAAGGACCGTTCCAACGGAATTCTTGAAAAGAAGGTGGATACTCAGCCCGGAGCCGCTGGACGGGTAGATTTTGGCCGTAGCTCCGACTCTTGTGCCAGAATAAACCGTTACATTCGAGCTTTCCGCATAACTTGCAGTGGATGAACTGGAATCGTCCAGTTTAAGACTGTAGGTTCCCCCTGTCTTCTGAACTGTCGAAACGGCAGCACCAGAGGACACTGTCCAAGTACCGCTTAACGGGTCTTCGAAGCCTGCATTTTTAACGGTTTGGCCGATTGAAACATCGTCAATATAGGCTGTAGTAACAGCCGCTAATGAGCTGTAAACCATGACCGCTACTTGATTCGTATCAGCAGGAGCTTTTGCTGTAATAGTTCTCTTCGTCCATTGATTGAGCGTGGGCGTAACGCCACCAGTGGGTGCAATAATCGTTTCTGTAGTGCCGTTATAGAAGATCAACCAAACATCAATCGATCCTTGCTCAATATAAGCAAAAGTAGAAGCGGTATACTCTTCATTCTGCGTAATACTAACCTTTTCGCTAATCCGTGCAACCCGAAGTACTGGTGTCCACCATTTTCATACTGTTCAAGCCAGTGTAAGCTTTCTCACTCGAGACAGTGGTCCAATGCGGTATGCCGGTTCCGGCATCCTCGAAAGAAGAGTTGAGGATAGATATCGTGATGCCAGATGCGCGAGCATCGGGGTTCTGGAAACAGCTGATGATAAGCAAACAACTAAACACCATACAAACGAGGCGAATCCATATGGAGCGGAAACGTAATTGCTTTCATAATTACCACTCCTCACACAAAGTTTGGCTGCGGTCAATCGTGAAGCTGTCGATACCGAATTGCGTTTACGAACTCCTTTCCTACCCAATTGGGCCTAGTTTACATTTCTCGTCAAGTTCACCCCCTTCCGTCTTTAACATTCGACTGGTTTCTGTGATGGATCAGCGAATGTCAATACCTGATATCCTGGATTATCTACTCTCATTTTAAGCCCACGCGTGCGTTTAAAATATGTCATCATTTTTAGAAAGTGTGGACAATTTCAAGAAAAAGTGTATAAAATTTCAAGATATAATTTACTGATCGGTCAAAAATTATTCAAAAAAAAACCCTCTGTATTTTCATAGAGGGGATTGATCCAAGTGATAAATTTCTCAAACATTAGAATAAGCCAACCTCGCTCCACTTTTTGTATCATCTGCTCAGTAGTTAACAAAGCTCTATCTCAGGAATTCCTTCCGTGCTTTCCTGAATGTCTTCAAACAGTCCGTCTGCCCGCACCTTCGTGTAGTACTCATATTGTCCGATAACCCCATAATCCCCTTGCATGACACCTGGATAGGCTCGGTTTACCGAATAGATTTGACTTCGATGTGCATGAAGCGCACGCCCTTTTGTTTCACGCTGATTCACTATGTTCACTTTTCCAGTTATGGGGACTGCACCGGTTGGTGCTGAATCTGCGCAATAATCATAGTAGTGAGGAATTGATGCGAAAAACAAGGTGCAATACTGAGTAGGCATCAATTTCTCCTCAGATTGAAGAACCGCTTGCTCTGTAGCCCGGGATATGGCTATATGATCACGATGTCCCGTCACTCCGTTTGGAGGAAACGTTACGATGACGTGCGGCTGCAGCTGCACAATCGTGGATTCAATTTTTGCGGCCATTTCGTTGATATCCTGGTTAATCAAACTTCCATCCGCGTAATGAAGTAAATATAAGTTAGTCACGCCTATGACGTCGCAAGCCTGTGACAATTCCTGCTCCCGGAGTGTGGCGAGTTCCTGCTTGCAGGTTACTAAATACTCACCAGACTTTCCCCCACAACCAGAGGTTGCGCAAATCAAATTGACGTCGTGACCGGCTTCCCTATATTTGGCCATGGTGCCGGCGCAAGCGAAAGACTCATCATCAGGATGGGCAAAAACGAACAACAGCCTTTTTTTCATAGGATCCCTCCATTGGACTAATCATCCATCATGAAACTTCTGATAGTGATCTAGAGCCAGAGTCATCATTCCGTATATAGGCTCCTTATTCTTGTTTTCGATTTGTCCGGATGGCGCAAAAGAGTTGAATTCGTTCGTTACATATTCCCTCACAAACACATTGTTTTGAAGTACGCCGCCTTGCAAAATGATTTGAAAAGGTTGTCTATATAAATTTATTCGCTCAATAACTGCCTTAGCACAAGTAAATAATTGTTCGGCTGCTTGAATCATAATGGATTGAGCCACTTGATCGCCCTGCGATTGAGCTTGTGAGACGAGACTGGACAATTCAGCTACTTTTTCCACAGAATAACTCGAGTTGTATGTCCAATTAAACAAATCCTCGGGATCTTTCAGATCCAAATAAGGAAGAATATGCTCAGCCAACTTGTTGGGTGCCTCCCGTCCATCCATAGTTTTCAAAATGTGAATGATCGCTTGTTTACCGATCCAATACCCGCTTCCCTCATCCCCGACTCGGTGTCCCCACCCTCCTGCTCTGGCAACCACGCCTTGATCATTAACGCCATAGACGATGGATCCCGTTCCAGCAATCATAAGAATGCCTGGCTGACCATTCGTTGCCCCCAGTAACGCTGCGAAACCGTCATTTTCAATAATTAAACGTTTGGCACGTATACGTAAATGCTGCAGCGCCTCTTCGACCAACGCTAGGATGATCCTGCGGTCATATTCCGTATCCAAACCAGCGATCCCCAATGCGGCACAATCCGTTTCTAGTTCTGTTTCGCCAACCTCCCCATTCCCTACTAATTTACCGTCCTCCAAAGCATTTCGAATCGCATGGATAAGCTCCCTCACGGCTGCTTTTTTACCAACCCCCTGATAATTACAAGATCCTGATCTGCCCTGCCCTCGAATCTGACCATGCTCATCGAAGAAGTAACATAGGCTTTTTGTTCCTCCTCCGTCCACAGCAAGAAATGGAATCTTTTTTGCCGACATTATGGGTTCCCCCACTCCCTCATGACTTCATCCAAAATCTGCAGGACGGTTCGGCTTTTATGATCCGACTCTATTAACCATTGATCCAGAGCTATTTGTTCCTTACAACGTATCTGAATCATTCTATTCATCTCTTGGGGGCTTGGTCCTCCTGGCAAGGAGCGTATTTGAATAAAGTTCTCAGGGTCTAAAGCTTGTGCCAAGGTGTCTATATCCATCTTCAAATTACGACCGATGATCTCCTTAGCTGCTTCATTGACGAGTTCCCATGTAACTTCGTTCGCTGCTAACCCTTCCGACATTGCTCTCTTTACGACTGAACTTACGATATGGTGGGAGGTTCGGAAGGAGAGTTTGTCCGTTCTAACCAAGGTATCCGCCAGTTCGGTAACGGTAGCGAAACTACCTTCTGTCCGTTTACGAAGCACCTCTTTATTAACATCCATAGTCCCCACTACGACGGTTAGAAGTCGATAGATCTTGTCCATGAGTTCAAGAGATTTCCACGCGTAAGGCTGCATATCGTCTTCGGTATCAACAATATCGCCGAAAGGCGTATTATGCATCATCGCAAGCACTGAATCCGCGTTACCTACGCAGCTAGAAAGAAGTGCGCGCATGTGTTCTAGAGAAACAGGATTTCGCTTTTGCGGCATGATGGAACTGATCTGTACATAAGGACTGGCTACCTTGATAGCGGCGAACTCCTGTGTACACCAGAGCAATAAATCCTGAACGACTCGACCCAGGTTGATAGCTGCAAGTTTAATGGAAGTAGCAACCTCTCCCAAATAATCCGCTCCTCCAATCGCATCATAGGAATTCTCTACGAGCTCGTCGAAGGCTAGAAGCTCTTTCACTCGGTTCCGATTAATAGGAAAACCCGACGTTGTAAGCGCAGCAGCTCCCATACTACTGCGGTTGCAATTATTGTAAGCGGCCGTCATCCGGCGAATGTCTCTCGTAAGCGAGTCAACAACAGCTATGATGTAATGAGCCATGGTCGTTGGCTGCGCCTGCTGAGTATGTGTGTAGCCAAGCATCAACGTATGAATATGCTCCTCTGCGAATTGCAGAAGCTGCTTACGTAACAGTAAACCGGATTGCATCGTGACCAGAAGCTTCTCCCTAAGTACCATACGGTAAATAGTAACACCCATATCGTTACGGCTCTTCGCTAGATGCAAATTTCCCGCAACATCGCCTGCGTGCTGTTGCAGCTGGCTTTCCACCTGAAAGAATAAATCCTCAAACTCACCCGAATAACTAGAGTGGCGGAGAAGATCAAGGTCAAGATGTACAAGGGCTTTCGCAATCTGGCTTGCCTCATCCTGTGAAATCAACTGCTGCTCCTTCAACATGATCAAATGAGCCTTATTGATGGCCATCATGGCATCCAATAAGTGTTGCTTAGCTTCATTGTACGCAGGTTCTAGAACAGCTTCCGTATACGTTTTACCAGGAAATACCTTACCTTCACTTTCCATAATAGACTCACGATTTCCCATCCACTTGTTCACCTCCGTCTTTCATTACTGGTTTCTGTAACCAGTTTTCAAGTAATTGATGTAAGTTGGTGACTGCTTCCGCTATAATCCATTCCCCTGCTTCTAATGATGTCTGCCCAACATGCCCCGTGTAGCCATCCCATCCTGCTGGACTGCCTTCCACCAATACATAAGGTAGATTCGAAAGTGAATGATTTGCTGTTAGTTCTACGTCACTGTCACTTACATGAACCAAATCTGGACGAAATGCCTTGACAACCGACATTTCATAGGGACCTCCATGACCTCTGCCAGTTGTTCCTGTAAAGATGCCAGCTTCTTCCGCACTTTGCGTTGTTACCATTTGCCACCAGTTCACTAATAGAACACTAGCTTTCTTATGGGTTGCTGTAATGGCTTCTGCTACTGTTCTGGAAACACCCATATTCCCATCATGCGCGTTTAACAACAGCACATTTCGGATACCCAACTGACAGATCCCATCAACAATTTCATATAAATAATCGGTGATGACAGACGGACTCACTGAGATTGTTCCTGGATAATGATGGGTCTTTCCAGGACAAGCCGTATAAGGGATGACGGGATAAATGAGCGGCTTCAAGGCAGGATGGAGACGCTCAGCGAAACCATTCGCTAGAATGACATCAGTACCGAGTGGTGAGTGCGGCCCGTGATATTCGATTGATCCGAGCGGCACGACTGCAAAACGGACTTCTTCTAATACAGTTTGTAGATCACGACCGTGTACTTCCCTAATATCCATGGGCTTGATTCCCCCGTTTGGTAAATCGGGAGGCCCGTCTAGGCCTCCCTCTGTAGTTATTTCTATTGCTTTAAGCTGATCATGTTCACGAAGAGACGAATAGAACCAGGGACAAGGTTCGGAATTTCACGGTACCATACAAGCGAACTGTAGGTGTAGGTTCCCTTACCGTATTTAGCGCTTAGGAACGTTCCGGTAAATTCCTTCTCCCCTGCATCGCCGTTAGATATGAGCTGCGTGTACTCTTTGCCCCACACAGACGGGTTGTAAGCCGATCGATCTTGAATCCAATTGTTCCAATCTGCTTCTGTAATCTTATTTGGCGTCGTAAAGATTGGATGATCAGGCGCTAGCATCGTTACTTTGGAATTCTCATCTGTGACACGCCATTGAATTAATGGCTCCCCAATTTTTATCGGATAAGGGGCAAGTTCAGGTTTCCATTTATCTTCCGGCTTATGATATTGAACGACTAGATTTCCGCCATTTTCCACATAAGAGAGAAGTCTCTGATTGCTCGATAACAGCTCTGGACGGAAACCATATGCCCGAATGCCCAAAACAATCGTTTCATATTGAGATAAGTCAGCTGATTGGATCGCTTTATCGTCAAGTTTCGTTACGTTTACGCCAAATTGGGTTAAGTACTGATCAATATTGTCGAATCCACTGGATACATATCCCACTTTCAGACCTGTAGGCACCTTCAAATCAAATGCCTGAATCTTTAATTCTGCTGGCTGAATCAAATAGGTTTTGCCGATATGTGGATAGTCGATAATTTGTACGTTTTCCTTACTGGTAACATTACCGCTTGTTGCTACCGCTGTTACCGTATATTTGCCAACTGCTGTTCCAGCAGGAGCTTTGACTTGGAACGTAACCGGCTTCGTCTCACCTTTTGCAGCGAAATTCACTTCTTGAGATGCAGGGGTTACATTCCAATCCTTAGGGACGTTCAAGGAAATGGACGTTTTGGCAGCGCCTGGCGAGTAGTTGCGAACCGTAACCTTGACCGGAAGAGGCTCTTCGGTCTTCAATGTGTTAAGTACCGTAGCCTCAGGGCTCAACGACATAGCGAAAGCCGGGAGTACAGCCACTTGATTCGATGGGGTAACACGTATTTTTCCTGAAACATTATTTAACTGATACAAGACATCCGCACTAACTACTGATGGTTGATATACTTGGAACTCAACGGCATTCTTAGGGACTTGAACCTCGAAAGTAGCAGAAACCGTCTGATTGTAGCTTAGCTGGTCAAACTTTGTGTTTCCGACAGCTTTCGCCGTCCAGCCCTCAGGCACATTCAGTTGGAGCCCAATATTTTTCAGGTTGTTCTTGCCGCCACTGTAAGCGGAGACGACCATTTTGACCGTTTGACCTGCAACGATTTCGCCGGTTTCCGGTTTTACCTTCACAACCAACGACGATGCTTCCATGCCTGCTTTATTCAATTGAGCATCCTTCACTTGGAGGCGATATAGCAAATCGGTCTTGACGCTTGCATCTAGTGACGATGCCTTCACATCGCTCACGGCAGTTTCTACATCCGCCTTCATTTCTTGTACCTCTCGCGCCACTTCAGAGAACACAGGGTATGCTTTAACGACTTCTTCCGCATCCTTATTTAGGGCTCGCAAATCTTTGATCACTTTGTTATCTTGGCCCTTCGCTTCTATTTCTTTAGCCAAATCGTCGAAGGAGAAAGCTATGCCATCGAAGAAATCATTCTCCTTTTCAGATTTAACCGATAAATTTAATTTGTAATAGTTGAAGCTCGAACCTTCATCAACATGTCTTCCCATCCCTTGGCTCTTATGCATAAAACGGGATTCTTCTCCCAATTGGACATAAGAAGCGCCGTAAATTTCGTCGTAATCTCCTACAGGTACAGCCACATTATAATCCTTATCATTGGCAGGAAGGTACAGCTTCTTTATTTGCCAAGGCTGTAGGCCATTTTTCAAATGTTCTGGAAACACCTCGGGGTTAGCTGCATCCTTGAACGCACGAACGGTTATGACGTTAATGGCCCGATGATGACCATGTGTCGATTCCTCGTTGAGGAAAGAAGGAATGACTACGTCTGGCCGCAACTCCCGGATTTTCCGAATAAGTCTTTCATAGACCACCGAATCTCCCCACTTTTGCAGTGTTTCATCGGGGCTTTTTGAAAAACCGAAGTCAAAAATTGGATCATTAATTTGCTCGCTTAACATACCCAACGTGACATTCGTGATTTTGGAAGCTTCCTGCAGTTCGCGTGAGCGAATAATGCCTAGCGCATTACCTAGTTCACTGCCGATCTCATTCTGGCCCCCTTCCCCACGGTTTGCAATGACACTTAACGTATTGACTCCTTTTCCTAATGAAAGATAGGCAAGCATAGCGCTATGCTCGTCGTCCGGGTGAGCTCCTGTATTCATAGCGCTCGCGATGGTTGTGAGAGGTTTAATCGATTTCCAGAGATCAATAACGCCTCTGTCGGCGCTGACCGGCTGCGCCATGCTAGGAAACAGCAAGGTACCTACAACGGCAACGCTAGTAATACTCGTAAACACTTTCTTCCAAGTACCTTTCTTCACTTTAACTCCTCCTTATTCACCTTTTATCATCAAGCAGCGGTCTTGAACCCTAGAAGTTCCCGCGGAATGATCAACCTTTACACAGCTGTACCCGCTTTGTCACCGGTCAATTTTTTAGAGATAAAGAGAACAATGATAATGAGGATGATCTGAAGCACGCCATAGGCGCAAGCGGTTCCGAATTCAAACGCATACATTCTTTGGAAAATTTCCACCGAAATCGGGGCTGTTCTAGATGTAAACAACAGAATCGATGATACGAATTCACCGATACCTGTTACGAAGGCCAATAAAGTTCCCGCTAAGATCCCACTAAGCGACAAGGGAAATACGATGCGACGAAAGCTGTACCACCAGGAAGCTCCCAGATTACGGGCTGCCTCTTCGATCGAAGGATCCATCTGCATAAGCGTAGCCGACGTTGAACGGAACACAAGTGGTAAATGACGCACAAAGTAGGCTAATGGCAAAATCCAGAACGTCCCCACAAGAACTTGCCCAAAACTATAGGCAGACGGTGTACTGAAAGCTGTAATTAAATTAATCCCTACAACCGTTCCTGGTAATGCCCAAGGGAGCATAATAAATACATCAAGCAATGTCTTCCCTTTAAATTTAAGGCGAACGATCGCATAAGCAGCAGCAACACCGAATATCACATTGCCAACCGTTGCAACAAAGCTCATTTTGAAGCTGTTCGCAATAGGGCGCCACGTTTTGCTGTCCGTAAACAATTCCACATAATGACTAAATGTATATTCTGGCGGTAGTATTTGTGTCGTCCATGTACCATCAGTGGAAAAGGATATGAGAATCAATACCAGAATAGGCAGGAGCAGAATGACGACGCCTATCGTGGAGAGGAACATAGCTGTATATTTCCCCCATGCACTCTTGACCTCGGTCCGATGGACACTAACTCCTTTGCTCAAGTTCTGGTAATTTCGCAAGCCTTGATACCAGCGCATAATGATGAGAAACAGGATGGAAACAATGGATAATAAGGTAGATTGCGTAGCTGCCATATCCAAATTCCCGTTTGTTCGGGATAAATAAATTTGCATCGTCATCGTTCTGTCGATTCCGAAGATGAGAGGAGCCGTATAAGAAGCCATGGCAATCATGAAGACAAGCAAGGACGAAGCCACGATAGCTGGAGTGAGCATGGGTAATATGATTCTCCGCCAGATATAAAGACGTCCGGCTCCAAGACTTGCAGCTGCTTCCTCCAGTGAGGGATCGAGCCCCTTGATCGCAGCGGAAGCGGTCATATAGAAATAGGTGTACATCGTAAAGGTGTGAACCATGAGAACACCCCATACACCTTTTAGCGAGAACGGCACGTGGTCCATCTCAAACCAAAGCTTGAGCGTCCGCGGAATAATACCGCTTTCTCCATATAGAAAAGTGAATGAAAGTACGCCTACTAGCGGTGGCAGCGCCATGGGCACCATGGCAAGAACTGTCAGGGCCTTGCGGCCAGGAAACTCATAGCGTTCCAATAGAAAAGCCATGGTAACTCCGACTATCGCGCATGTTACTACACTTAGAACGGAGATATACACACTGGTCCAGAGGGCTTCCAAATTGGCGGTATGCTCCAAGCTGAAGAACCGTCCATAATTTTTTAAAGTAAGATTACCTTCCATTTGAATGCTCTGAACAAAAGTCTGATACAGCGGGAAGAGAACATAGGCCAGCAGTATCAGAAACAAGGGAGCAATTAATACGTATACGAAATGAGGCGAAGAAGTGATGGATGGCCGTTTGGTCACAGGTTGATGAGATACTGGTTTCTTGAAGGTCATATTCTCATCCTCCGCCTATTCTAAAAAGTAAATGCTTTCCTTTGGTATATGCATCGCAAGTGTATCGTCACGCTGACGTACTTGATGTCCCTGATTGATGAACATCGCTTTCAAAGGCTTATCGGCTACATCTGTCAAATAATTGACATTCACCCCGGTGAATTCAGCGATGACAACTTTCGCTAGGAATGTGTTCTCCGATTGTGAAGATTCTGAATGTGCCTCGCGTACCGCCTCAGGACGAATAGAAAGAGTGGTTTGAGCGCCCACTGCCAGATGACAATTAGGTGCTGTATGATTCACCAACCCACATAGAACTAGATCGGGTGAAACTCTGACATAGGCCAGATCTCCTTCTATTCGCTCCACGGTTCCGTTCCACAAATTAGACTCGCCTATAAAGGAAGCGACAAAACGATTAATAGGTCGGTTGTAAATTTCTTCCGGCCTTCCAACCTGCTGTACAACGCCGCCTTGCATGACCATGATCCGATCCGACATCGCCATGGCCTCAGCTTGATCATGCGTCACGTAAATGGTTGTAATGCCAGATTCAAGCTGCAGCCTTTTAATCTCCAAGCGTGTTTCTTCTCTCAGCTTGGCATCTAAGTTGGATAAAGGCTCATCTAGCAGTAAAATATTCGGCTCAATCACAAGTGCTCTGGCAAGCGCAACACGCTGCTGCTGTCCGCCTGATAATTGGTCAATTCGCCTATTTCCGTAACCCTGCAAATGTACTTGCTGTAACGCACGCTCAACTCTTTGGAGACGTTCTTCTTTGGGCCGTTTTCTAACTTGGAGACCAAAGGCCACATTCTCAAATACCGTCAGATGAGGAAATAAGGCATAGTTCTGAAACACCATTCCCGTATTGCGTTTGTGGGGCGGCACTGTCGTTACGTCTTGATTGCCAAATACGATACGCCCAGAGGTTGGATAGTAAAAGCCGGCAATCATTCTCAAAGTTGTTGTTTTTCCGCATCCGCTAGGACCAAGGAAAGTAAAGAATTCGCCGGGCTTAATCCGAATATGCACATCCTGAACGCCCGATACTTTCCCAAATTGCTTGGTTACATGTTCTAGAGCGACTTCGATCACGTACAGTACCTCCCTTACTTTGAGTTCGGGCAGTGGAACTATCAGGTGCTACCTCTACCCGAACGGATGTTACGCTTATTTCGCGCCTTTTCCTTTAATGCTCTCATCCCAATACTGCATCCAATCTTTCTCTTTTTCAGCCATGACCGTCCAATCAATATTCATTGGTTTCAATTCAATGCCTTTCAACCAAGCTGGAAGTGAATCTTTGCTGATATCCGTACGCGTAGGGATCTGAAATAATTTCTCTGCCAGCTCTACACGAAGCTTCGAGTCGAAAAGAAATTCATAAAATTTCTTCGCCGCCTCTTTGTTCTTGGCATTTTTCACCATACCCACGCCGTCCACTAGGATAGGTGCCCCGCTCGTTGGATAAATAAAATCAAAAGGCTGATTTTTCAAATGCTTCTGAATCATAATGTCCTGCAAGTTCCATAGCGAAAGTGTTCCTTCTTCACGGGCTAATTTTAAGTAAAGGTTGGTAGGATCCTGCGCATATTCCTTCGTGTTGGCATCCAGCTTCTTCAGCCAGTCATACCCTTTCTTAGGATCGGCGGCACCTTCCTTGAAGATCATGGCGGAATATATCGTTCTCATCGTTCCCGAAGCAAGCACGCCCCGAATAATGATTTTGCCTTTATATTTCGGATCAAGAAGTGCGTCCCAATCTTTAGGAGCGTCTTCTTGCTTAAGTGCTTTGGAATTGTACATGATCACTTCGGGCAGCAGCATTTCACCATACCAACGATCCTTAGCATCTTTGTACAAAGCTGGTATGCTATCTGCGAAACTTGGCTTGAAGCTTTCCAAGAGATCTTCGTTCGCCGCAGTCATCAGACCAGATTGGGTGCCACCCCACCAGAAATCAGCTTGAGGATTGGCCTTTTCTCCCCGTACACGTTCCAGAATCTGCTGCGCTCCCATCGTTAATACCTCGACTTCAACTTCTGGATGCTTCGCATTGAATTTTGGAATAATTTCATCGACAACACTTTTATCTCTAGCCGTATAAATAACAAGCTTTTGCTTCTCTGCGGATTTAGGCGCCTCCGTAGCTGCCGGTTTGTCAGAAGGCTTCACCGTGGGTGCTTGACTAGCATTTCCAGAACTCGGCGTGGAGCCTCCGCAAGCTGTAATCACAACCATCATGATGCTGACTAGAGTGCCTACGAGCATTCTGGATATATTCCCCTTACTTGTTCTCATTCACATAACCTCCCGAAAGGTATATTTTGTTGGAATTTACTACGGGGAAAGCTTCTAGGACGCTGTGAATCGCCCCGATGATGCCTGCTTTGTAGCCTAAAGCCGCCAGCTTGATTTGGGGTACGTACGGAACCCATTCCATCAGCATACCTTGGATCTTCTCAACACCGCTTTCCTCGATGTCAATCATCTCCCCGCTTAAAATCAACAAATCTGGATCGAGTATACTGACCATATTCGCGATTCCGTAGGCCCAGTGTCTGTAGATGTCATTTAATAATCGCCCTGCCTCTATATGCCCATCTTCCGTATGGCGAATTAGTTGTTTAATCACACCCAGCTCTTCTACAAAGGAAGGCAGCACTTTTCTGGCTTTCTCTTGGATGACTGGGACGGAGTAATTCCTTTCAAAAACGCCATATTCACCCCGGTTCAGCTTCTTTGCCTGACCCACCATCATATATCCGATCTCTCCGGATGCTTCACGCGAGCCTCTATAAAATTGCCGATCTAGGATAATACCCGCACCGATTCCCGTCCCTACATACATATAAATCTGATTCTTAACTCCGTTACCGACACCCTTATGAAACTCCCCTAATGTCATCAAATTAACGTCATTATCAATCACAACAGGCAGACCTAATCGCTCTTCGATCTCCTGTTTCACCGGTAAACCCATCCATCCTGTGCTTGGCGCATAACTCACGGTTCCATCGCGACGCTGTGTAATTCCGGGTAAACCTAAGCCAACACCTAGTAAGCGAGATTTCTCGAACCCGCTCTTGCTAAGCAAAGTCTGTAGACCCGATTCCAGACAACGAATGGCCATAGCTCCATTAGTTGGTTGCTGCAAGAAAAAGTTGTAATCAACTAACAAATCTCCACTTAGATCAGCGATAGACATATACAGCGTACTGCCCTCAAAAATGGCCCCAACTACTCCATAAGCTTGAAAATTATATTCAAGCAGGATCGGCTTCCTTCCGCCCTTGGACTCACCTACACCAACTTCATGGATTAGCCCTTCCTTCATCATTTCATCGACCAGCGCAGATACACATGGACGGCTTAGCTCCGTTAGCTTCGCCAAATCTGCTCTGGAAACCCGCTTATTTTCCCGAAGCTTACGCAGGATCTCCTGTCTGTTCAATTGTTTTACGAGCTTGCTATTTCCAGTTTGATTGCGACCAAGCACCTTGATCACCCCCTTTGATAGTTAGAATGACTAACAAAGTTTTCTAATACGATACTTATTATGAACTTTCTGAATTAAGTACAACTTCATTTAAAAATGAGATCGTAATCATCTATCCGCGCATGAATGGAAAAAAGACTGCCATCTGGCAGTCCTTCTGAATTTGAAACCCTCTTTCTAAAATAACGTAATAAATCAATAACAAAAATTATTTCCTGCCAGCAAAATACAGATAAAGGAGAGATGCTAACATGAAAAAATGGATGTTACTATTATTAATTCTTTCAACTATGGTGTTGAGTGCGTGTTCTCTATTAGAGGGAGCAAATAACTCGATAGACTATGTAAATCAAGCTACGCAACACATTAATAAATTGAGTAATTTTGCAGAACAAGCACCGCAAATGATAAAAGATGCCGCTTCGAACCCAGAAACAAAACAGGAACTTGAAAATCAATTAAACGAATTAAAAAAGGAAATAGAACAATTTAATCTGAAAAGTGTACCTTCATTTGCAAAGGTTATTCATCAACAATTGGTTAACAAAAACGAAGTATTATTACAAGAGATAAATAAAGTGGTAGAGAATGGTCATTTGGCACTGGATAAACTTCAAAATTCACAAATCTTAACTACAATTAATGATATAACAGGCTTAATCAATCGAATTAAAAATTTAGGCGCGTAAGTTCTTATAATTGACGAATCATGTGTACTTGTTCCACAAATGTAGTAAATCCTAAACGCTCTAATAATCCAATGAGCTCCTTGTTGGAATCTCTTATGTTCATGGTTATACGCTTACAAGAGGAAGACAAAGGTGCGTATACTACACTTAATGCTGCTCTGAGGATATCTTCTGCATCTACCCGGCCCGGAATCGATTCACATTGGTAAAGAGCGACGGTTGCCAGGTTACCGTCTTCTCCGAAAATACGTTGTTTGACTGCAGGAGACTTGCGTCCAAAGCCTCTGTATGTTGTAAACTGATTAGCTGCTCGGTAATACCATAGCCGACACTTTGATAGAGCTTTATCGCAGCTTTGTTTTGAATGAGTGCCTCCAGTAAGGCGATATCCACACCTTGTTCACGATACAACTGGAGGTTTCTTTTCATCAGTATTTTTCCGATCCCTTTGCCCCTTTGTTCAGGCGCAATGCCAGTGCCCCCGTTCCAGGCCACTCTCTTTCCTTCTATGCCACGGAACCCATTCATCACGAAGCCAATAGGGGCACTATTTTCATACATGACTAAGGAATGCTCTAGTGAGAGGCCTTCGTTGACAGTTCTTGAAAGAAATTTGTCCAAGCTCAGTGTACTATTTATGAAATATCCTTCGAATCCCTTATTCCATAACGAAACCATGTCTTCAGCCGACAATTCGCTCATTTTTTTGAAAATCATAATCCTCTACCTCCATAGTGAGCTATCCTATGATATAGCGGAATACCTTCTTTTCCATCTCATTAATCATGGACTTATAGTCGGTTTCCTCACCGCTAAGCATAAATTGCAGAGCAAGGCCATCCCTAACTGACCAGAATAAAAGGGAAGCTGCCGCAATATCAAGATCGGAACGGAACTCGCCAGTCTTTATGCCACCCTCCATAATTTCCTGCATGAACAATAAAGCCTTACTCGCATACTGGTTCCATCGTTCCGTTAATTCCGGTTGGCGTGCTGCATACAGCATAAACTCCAAATGAAAGGCTAGCCATTTGCGCAGCTCGTCAAGCGATTGTTGACGGAATCGGTCAAACATATAGCGGATTTGATCCGCCGCACTTGGCATATTTTTGAAATGTTCACTGGAGTTCTCCACCATCGCATTCATTTTATCGTCAGCCATTTGGATATACATCTCTTCTTTACTGGAAAAATAACTGTAAATAGCGCCTTAGCTCATCCCCAAATGACGTACGATATCATCAATAGTCGTAGCTTGAAATCCTTTTTCAATAAAGCAATGGAGCGCTCCCTCAAGAATTACTGCCCTTTTTTCTTCTTTATAAGCTTGCGTAACTTTAGGTGACATTCAGCATTATTATTCCATATCATGCCAACTGTCAAGAAATAAAAAAAGGAGCCTTTCGGCTCCGATCAGTTCACACTTGTTTTAATACGTATTATAAATATTTTCGCACTCTTTTCCTAATGGTTGATAGAAGCAATGCTTTTTATAACGCCCTACTAAAGGCTGATTATACCATGTAGGAGGGCAATCACCTGGAGGTCTGAAATACCACAGACTGAATTTTGCAGGCCAAAGTCTCTCTCCATCGATCGACCTTTTAGCAAGCCGTTTTTCCCGTTCTCTCGGTTTTTGATAAAAGTATCCGTGTAGGTAGCTTCAAAAGCATGTGCCTGCAACCATCATCATACCCGGTTCGCCTTCACCTTCGGCTTCAGCACGAAGCAGCCTTGCCAAAAGAGCAACATCCTGTTCTCTGGCTTTAACAACTGCCATATTTTCACCTCTACTAGTTTCTATCTTATTTCGTTGCAAGGGAATTTAAAATAATAAATGATCCATAGTCATTTGATAGTGTAATGTATGTTTTATTGGGGCGGAATTTTAATGGCAAAAAACCTTAAAGCTCTAGGCTTCAAGGTTTTTTGGATGATTTAACTTGTACAGAATTCATACCATTTCCCCTACAGTTTCGCCACTATGTCCCGTAAAAAAGCGATGGACCGCTGCACGTCCTCAGTCATCGTGCGCACAGGATTCGTTTCCGGCGGATGCCATAGCTCGAGCGCTATCCAACCGCCATAGTTTACATGGGCTGCCGCTTCTATTAAGGCACGCATGTCAATTTCCCCTTCGATCACATCCTCCACCGGAACGCGTCCACGCTGATTGCGCAGGTGAAATGCTTTGATGCGTTCAGGATATGAGCGCACCCAAGCAACCGGATCACAGCCTGCAACATGCGCCCAGCCCGTATCAACGCAAAGGCCAACAGCTTTGTCAGCGAACTGAATGACAGAGCGCAAATCAGCCTCGGCATTATGCCGATCCGCCGCATGATTGTGCAGGGAGAGCTGCAGTCCAAATGGACTTAGCTTGTCAGCAAGACGAGACAAGTTGTCCCCTTGACGCTGGACAAGTTCCTCCGGCTTTGGCAGCGGATTCTTCCAGCCGCCGTAAGGGTCATCGTTGACGAGAAGATCAGTACCACCTGCAGCTGCGAGCCGTTCTGCGTAAGGAAGAACTTCCGTTTCGAGGTCTGCATAATCGCCATGAAGCGAAAGACCGAGGTAGGAGGCAGAAACAGTTAGTCCGTAAGCACGGACAAGTGCCAGCTTCTCAGGCGTTGCATCTGTCTCTACAGCGTCAAGACCCGCTTCAGCGCACGCACGGTACAGATCGTCCCATACTGGCTCCTTTCCATCTGACTTCCATCGTTCAAACCAACCATACATGTTGCTCGAATAGCCGCGAATATTCATTCAGAAGCCCCCCTTGAATCTGTTGCCGGTGCTACAGTCACAAACTGCTTTTCTCCGGAATCAGCACATTTATATAAGGCGCCAATACATAGGAAATGATCGACGGCTCTCCGACCTTCGTTCGCATGTGTTGGCAAGGCGTTTACTTGGTTATAGAAATGTACTAGCGGGTGATCCATGACGGTGTAAGGTCCGCGAGGCCCCGGATCTACAATCTCTTCCACAACAACCCCATCACGGTCTTTCCTTAAAAAAACCGGTTGACGCGAATCGAATGGCGTCCAGCGCAAAGCGCCGAGTGTGCCTTCGATTTCGCCAATAAACTGCTCGCTCCCGTGCGTGCACGTGCCTCTTTCGTAATTAATAGCGATTGGAAGGGCATTCGAGCGAGAACGAAACGTCAATTGCGCACCCACATGGTGCTCAACATCGTACACGACATCTTGAGGATCCGCGGCTGTTTGGGGCTTCGCCATCCAAGCGCTGCTGACCTCAATTTCAGCAGGATCCAGCACATCGATTAGGGTAGCGAAATCGTAGGGTCCCCAGTCCATGAGAATGCCGCCGCCACTCTTGCTTTTGTCAAGAAACCATCGACTTGCTGGTTGGTACTCGACTCCTGCACGGCTGCGCGTCCATTTGTTAACGAATGTTGCGTGGTAGATATCGCCAAGCGCGCCAGATCGTATGACATTCTTAACCGCTTCGTTATGCAGCATGCCCTTATAACGTACACTGCAGCAGCCAAGCAGCTTTCCTTCTGCTTCTGCCAAAAGAAGCATCTCTTCCGCCTCTTCATCGTTCATTGCGAACGGCTTCTCACATAGCGTATGCCGACCTGATTTCAACGCAAGACGCGCCCCCTCCAAGTGGGCAAATGGAGGCGTAGCCACGATCACGATATCATCGTCAAGCGGCGTTTCGGAGGATAGCATTTGATCGGCATCCGCAAATGTACTGCTTTCTGGATAGCTGCTTAGAAATGACTTTAGCGCTTCCGCATTCGGATCGGCTACCCGAAGCCGGGCAGCTTGTGGAAGCTTGGCCGCTGCCTCCGCATGCGTACGTGCTATGACACCTGCTCCAATTAAGTACAATCGCATAAAGGTTACCTCCAATTTCGAATATGACCCTAATGTATCACATCACGAAATCGCGATTCTCTTCAAAATGCGCAACAAACTTGTCATTTTGTCCACGAACAGAAAAAGGTATAATGACTTGGGGGGGGGATTAGGATGTATGTAGAACAGCTGCGGCTTTCACGCTCTTTTGCTTTTAGCCGTGTCTGGGGATCAGATGAGGAACACGATCTGCATGTCCATGATTGCTTGGAAATCGGCGTGCTGCTCGAATATGAGTTAGAGTACCGATTCGGCGATCGCATCTATCACGGTCGACCGGGAGACGTGTTTCTGTGTCGACCTTTCGAGCCGCACTGGAGCTATGCGCATCCAGATAAATCATTCGAAGCCATCCTTGTGCTTTTTACTCCGTCACCAGTATTGAAGCTTCCCGATGGCAGCCGGCTGCTAATGCCGTTTTATACTGGACGAGGCATGTCCCCACTCATTCCGGGGGATACGACTTACGCCAAGGCAATTGCAAAAGCTGCGCGTTCCGCAGCGGAAGCACAGGAGCAAGGGCAGACGGCATGGGTGACGAGTCAGTACATGCACTTGATTGATATTTTGTTACAAGTGGATGGGTTCTTTAGCAATCAAATGGAGCAAGCGGCGCCGAGAGGAACGAACACGATAGCGGAATCCGTTGGGTATGTCCTTAACCATTACTTGGATGCAATAGACGGCGACGAACTTGCCCGTCGGGCGGGTGTCGGGCGTTCGTTCTATTATCGCGAGTTTCGTGCACTAACGGGCTTGTCGCCACATGATTTTGTGAATCAGTTGCGCGTTCAGTCGGCCATGGATTTACTACGCATATCAGAGAATTCAATCATCGAGATCGCTGAAAGAAGCGGTTTTCAGTCATTGAGCTCATTTAATAAGCAATTCAGAGCCCACGCCGGCTGCTCTCCCCGAGACTATCGAAATCGGTATCATCTGGTGACTTAAGTAAATAGAATAAGGTCGATCTGCTGCGGCAGACCGACCTTTTTATTATTCAACAATCGTTTATCTAACTTTTCCTAGAATCGACTTAGGTTCCTCTTTGCCGAACGAAACGTTCTGTCGAAATTGAAGTTGTATGCTTCCATCATAGAACGTACATATTAAACTCACGCAAAATGGCGCTTCCACGTATCTTAACGTTAACAAGAGTTTATTCGAATCCTGCCATGTTGCTGAGCCGACTGCCACATTTTTCTGTCTCATATGCAGCGTATATGTTCCCTCACACCATTCGTTTCTACCAAAGTAAACCGTATGTATTCCGGTGTTATTTTGAATCGTAACGTTGGCGGATTCCTCTGTAAAATCAATAGAAAATGTATGAATTTGTTCCTCATTTTCTTCTAACTCGAACTCGATTCCCGATAGGCCGGTCTCCAGCGTCGAGCTTGAAAGAACTCGTGGCGGTTCCAAGCTCAGTCCATGCAGCACTTGGGTTAGCGACTCGGAGGCTTCCTTGTCCACAGGCAGCTCTTCAGATTGCATGGCAGGCAGCAGATGCTCCCAAATCGTATCAAGAACGTCCTGCATGTCATTCACTCCGGACGTTATCGCGATGACGGCATTCTGCTCCGGGAGAACAATGCAGAACTGCCCGAAAGCACCGTCGCCTCGATAAGCGCCGTGACGGCATCTCCAGAATTGATACCCATACCCTTGAGACCAATCATTCTTGGTACTGGAGTCATTGGAAATTTGCTTCGATGTCGCTTCTTCTACCCAAATCTCAGGAATGAGCTGGTTCCCATCCCATTGACCTTTTTGTAGATATAGCTGTCCAAACTTGGCAATATCTTCGGTTTTGATCTTCATACCCCAGCCACCAATGTGGATGCCTCGGGGGCAGCTTTCTGAAGTGGCACCTTGAATGTCCAGCGGTTCCAACAGTCGAGGCTGCAGATATTCAAGTAACGTTTGTTCGGTTACCTTCTGCAAGATGGCCGAAAGCATATACGTGGCCCCACTGTTATACACGAAATGCGTACCTGGCTCATGTTCTACGGGAAGCTTCAAGAAATTGTTGACCCAGTTATCGGTTGACTGCATCTTTCCGGTCGTATCTTCCGCATGACCTGTACCCATCATCAGTAAATGTCGGATGGTCATCGCAGCTAGATTTGGTGTAACTTCTGGCGGCATATCCTCAGGGAAAAAGGAAACAACCCGGTCATCGAGCGAGACTCGCCCTTCTCCCACTAACAATCCGATGGCTGTAGAAGTAAAGCTTTTAGTTAAAGAAAACAGCATGTGAGGACGTTCAGGCAAATAAGGTGTCCACCATCCTTCCGAAACAACATGCCCGTGTCGGACGAGCATGAAGCTGTGAAGCTCTAGACTGCGGTCTTGAACTTCTTTTAGAAATCTCGTAATCGAGGAAGACGCGATACCTTGACGCTCAGGCTGACTTCTTGGTAGGGATCGAATAGCACTCATTCTTGTCTCTCCTTCTACACACCAGAATATGTAAATCAACAAGACTATTATATCACTTGCTTCATCTACTTTTACAAGTAATAGAATGCTAGACTACTAACAACTAGCGCACCGACAGGAGCATATTAGATTAAGGTACTAGAACCGGACCGAATAAAGGCAAGGGTATCCCCCATTCATCCCTTAGGTTAAGTGCAGGATAGTATCCAGCTCCGTATTGCAGCATAGCAGCAGCAGGAATACGTTGGTTGAAACGAAGTAGAACTGCACATCGATCATCGGATAAAGTAACTTC
Source organism: Paenibacillus sp. V4I3 (assembly GCF_030817215.1). Classification (GTDB taxonomy): domain Bacteria; phylum Bacillota; class Bacilli; order Paenibacillales; family NBRC-103111; genus Paenibacillus_E. Next base: position 4,661,797 of record NZ_JAUSZA010000001.1, on the reverse strand, counting down.
TACAGGCTCCCAGACCTGATCCGTCAGTTTGAACTGGAAGCCGAATACTCTATCTACATGCTGGAGGGAGCCATTCAACCCTGTAAGACGGACCCTTAATTCCGTTCGTACTGCGTCCCATTGAAACTCGCTTGGACGCGGGCCTGTTGGAAGGCTTGCGCCGTAAGCGATCCGTAAAGCTTGCCAAGCAAACCGTCTACCCATCACTTTAAGTGATGGGGCATCGAGATGAATGGGGTCGGACATCGTAGCGTCCGCTGTTGGTACTAATGCGCAGGGTGCCAACCGCTGCTCCAATCGAAATTGCTCGTGCTGAATAAAGTCCCAACAGCTTTCATGCTGTTTATCCCACGAATGAAAGTTGGCCAATTGTGCGTAGATGAACGGCAGCTGTGGTTCCTGCAAATCTTCTCTTAGTCGATGTACGAATTGCTCCATGCGTTGCGCATACATAGGGGCGTGCTCTGGATTGGCATCACTCTCTCCTTGATACCACAAATATCCTTTCACCTTCCCGCGTAGAGCCTTAACCCGTCGCAGCATGGAGCCATATAAAGAGTGTCCTTCCTGGTCCAGCAGCGCCGGATCCCATTGCATCATCCTAGTACCACCATGCGCACAAACGATGAGCCCGACTGGGACGCCGGTACTCCGCAGCAATTCTTTCCCGAAAGAAATGCCCAGCCCCGCTCCGCGTGTTCGGGTTTGACGTTCCTTTAGGCGCGCCTCCTTAAGCTTCTCCGCAGGAACGCTCCAATGCACGGGATCCACGGCTTCAAAATACCAACACATAGGGTCCTCAGCTATGCCCCAACGGTCATCCAAGTAGAAGCAGCTTACGCCTTCCATAGGCTCCTCCACTTCAAGGAGCGTGCCGCAGCCCTGCATATTGGATTGTCCGGCAAGTATCCACAGATCTCCTACGAAGACTGGCTCTACCGCCGCTTCTGCAATCAGTTGTTCAGAAACGCCATCACGAATACGAAATTGGAGACTATGGCTCCCTGTTGGAAACCCTGTGAGAACACCGTCGAACGAATCCTTATTTCGAATAACCCCAACCGTAATCCATGCTTTCTCAGCAGGCATGCTTCTTGCCGCCGCCGAGCATACTTCAACATTCCCATATGCCGGCATAGAAAGTCTCAACGAATAGGGGATGTCGGCCAGTTCCTTCGCATCACGTTGATACACTCTCTGCGGACTTGGACCTTCCACCCGAATTTCGCAAGGTACATTCACATTTCTCACAGAACCCCGATGAAGCGAATCTTCCATTATTCATTCTCTCCTCACAAAGAAAGGAAGTCGACCCATCGTGCATCGCTTCCCCACTTGTCATTATTTAATTATTTGCCTGTTTCTGTTTTCTTGATATATTCGTTCATTTGCTTCACGTAATCCATACCGCCGTTTTTGTACCAGCCTGTTAACAACGCATCGAATTCAGTGGCAGGAAGCTCGCCAATCAGAATTTTCATGGTCGTTGTATCCCATGCCTTCTGGTAATCCATGTAGTTTGGCTTCTTCGCAGCTTCCGGCTGGAAGCCCAGATCCTTACCAGCGACAACGGTGTCTACCGACTTTTTCAACCATGGCTTCACTTGTTCCACGATATCCTTAGGCGTTCCTGTTGTGATGAAGAACTCGGTATCATTCGCTCTGCGCATGGAGTTGCGGCGGATATAGAATTTCGGCGGCGGTGTAATCGCTTTCTTTTCACCGTTCGTCAACGTGTAATCCTGTCCTTCAAAGCCATCGACGACGACAGGCCACATTTCATCGGAAAGCCAAGAATCGAACAATTCAACAACCTTCTGAGGGTTTTTCGCATTTTTTGTAATTGCCCAGAAGCCCCATAGTCCGGTTGGACTTGTCGCCAGATTACCGCCCTTGACCTCGCCTTTTTCATTCTGCACATGAACAAAAGTCAATTCCGCATTGGGTTGTTGCTTTTGCATCTCGGGAAGATGCCATGTGTAATGTCCTGCGAAGCCAGGATAAACCCCGGTCAATCCGCGCCAGAAGCGTTCGCGCTGCTTCGTTCCGTCATTCGTCGCGGAATCGGGATCGAAGACCCCTTCTTTATAGAGCCTTCCCGAAAACGCGAGGGCCTTCTTGAACGCATCACCCTTCTGATCATACATCGGGTTCATATACTCGTACTCGCCGCCTGATGCTTTCTGCCAGCCAATGAGACCGAACGGTCCTGTGAGAACCGGATCTAGCACTTTGCGTCCGTTATACGCCCCGGCGTAGCCGTAAGTATCGTTTTTTCCGTTTTTATCCGGATCGTTGAACGTAAATTTCTTCAATATTTCTTCAAACTGCGCAATGGTAATTTCCCCATTAGCCGGAATCGCGAAGCCCACATTTTTCAGCCAATCCTTCCGTACCCAATAACCGTCGTTGCGCACGACAGATGTCCGCGGAAGACCGTAAATCTTGCCGTCCTGATTCACCTTCAGCTGATCCCAGGAGGCTTGGTACGTATACTTATTCAGGTTCGCTGCCGATTTCAGATAATCGTTGACGGGGATGAGAATACCGTCGCGAACAGCGTTCTGGAAAGCCTGATCGGTCGTATTTTCGAAGAATACAACGTCTGGATACTCGCCCGAAGCGAGCATAAGCTGAAGCCTCTCTTTATACCCTGTGACCGGTGGAATATCGAACGTTAGCTTCACATTGTTTTTCTTTTCGAGCTCCCCAATAAACTTGGCATCCGTCACGGATATGTCTGGTTGATCATGCATAGCCATGATTTTCAAAGCGACCGGACCTGCAGAAGCAGGCGGTTTGGTGCTGGCAGCTGTTGAACTTGAACCTGGATCTGTTGAATTTGAAGCACAAGCCGAAGTTAACAGCATCATGCCTGCGAGCGCCATTACGATTCCTTTACGTTTCTTGCTCATTTTTTATACCCTCCTCATGTAAGTAAAGCTGATCTATAGCTGCGGGTTTCCCCGATGACTATCCTTTTACAGAGCCAAGCATGATCCCTTTGACAAAGTACTTTTGCAGAAATGGATAGACGCACAAAATTGGAATCATAACAATCATTAATGTGGCGTACTTTAAGGTTTCACTCGTCACATGCTGCGAGCCCGCCTCGGCGGCATTCGATTGCTGCGCCATCATACTAGCCGCTTCAATCACCTCACGTAGGTAAAGCATTAGCGGCCAATTCGTTTCACTGCGAATATAAATAATCGCATTAAAGAAGTTGTTCCAATAGCCAACCGCAGCGAACAGGCACAATGTAGCGATAATCGGTTTCGATAAAGGAACGATGATGCGAAATAAGATGTACGGGTCTGAAGCGCCGTCCATACGAGCCGCTTCCTCCAGCTCTTCGGGCAGCGATTCGAAGAAATTTTTCATAAGAATAAGGCTGAAGCCCGAGAATAACGCAGGCAGAATTAAAGCCGCAAGCGTATCAAGCAGTCCGAGTGAGCGTATCAAGTAAAAATTGGGAATCAACCCCCCGTTGAACAGCATCGTGAATACGATGAGCATCATGAGGAACTTTCGTCCTTTGAGCACTCTTTTGGACAATGGATAGGCCGTAATGATATATAGGAAAATGCCTAAGGTTACTCCGCAGATCGTAACGATCAACGTATTCAAATAACTTCTCCACAGCAATGCGCGCGACATGATCTCTTGATAAGCCGCCAAGCTGAATTCATGCGGCCAGATCATCGTCGGATTGTTCACATAAGCCGAATAGGAACTTAGGGATACAGATGCTACATTGATGAACGGATACAGCATGACCACACAGATGAGCGTGAGCAGCGTATAGTTGATTGTGTCGAACAGCTCTAGTTTCATTTTGCTCATATACTCTCACCTACCAAATTTGTTTTCCGAACAGTCTTGCGATTCGATTAGCCATAATAATGAGAACGAAACCGATCACCGCTTTAAATAGTCCGACTGCTGCAGCGAAAGACAGTCTACCGTCGATCAAGCCAACTCGGTACGTATACGTTTCGATAACATCAGCCACTTCATAGGTCATCGGATTGTACAACAGGTACACCTGCTCGAAGCCATTGTCAAGAATGTGGCCGAGCTGCAAAATGAGCAGGACAACGACGGTTGAAGTAATTCCCGGCAGCGTGATGTAGCGGATTTGCTGTAGTCTGGAAGCCCCATCCATCTTGGCTGATTCGTACAAGGAAGGATCGATCCCCGTCATCGCTGCGAGATAGATAATCGTTCCCCACCCGACTCCCTTCCAAACCTCCGCCGATACGAGAATCGTCCGGAAATATTCCGGCTTTAACAGAAACGAAATCGGCTCATAGTCCAAAGCTTTAATTAGAAAATTGACCGGACCTGTCGATGGCGACAGAAAATTAATGATCATCCCTGCCAGCACGACCCAGGAAATAAAGTGCGGTAAATACAGAATCGTCTGCGATAATCGTTTGAACATCAGACTTCTTACTTCATTGAGCATGACAGCCAAAATGATCGGGGCAGGAAATCCGAACAATATTTGATAAAAACTGATGATCAGTGTGTTGCTCAATACTTTGTAAAAATCGCGCGACTGGAACAAATACGCAAAATTTTCAAAGCCGATCCACTTGCTTGCCCAAATCCCTTTCACTAAGCTAAAGTCTTTAAAGGCAATCACGATACCGAACATCGGAATATATTTGAACACAAGCAAATAAATCAGCCCTGGCACCAAAAAGATATACAGCCATTTATGAAGCCTGAAGTGTTTCATCGTTTCGCTTTTACGTTCAATAGGTCGGGCGGCGATATGTTTCTCAGCAGATAATTCCACAATTCTCACTTCCTTTCTTCAATGACGATCTCTCTCGTTGTATGCGGGTCGATTCTGTATGGCTGTTCAACATTATGAAAGCGATTACAAACTAGGCGAACACCCTCCGCTTGATGAATGTCCACCCCCACAGGAACATGGTGAAACGTACATTCATCAATCACGATATCTTCGTTATAAATACCTTCCAAGCCCTCCGAACGTATACCAATGCCTCCGGTTACCCCGCATCGAGGCGTATATCCGCAGTAGTCAAAGCTGCATCGTCGAATTGTAACACCCTTCGGATGTCCGCCTTCATAAAACTCCGTCCACTCGGCGCCAATCAGTATGCCGACATTCATTAAATTCTGATAGACAACATCCTCAATCAAGACCTTACTGTACTTGACGATATGCCCGCAGCCGGCAATATTTCGGAACACCGAATGTTTGATGGTATAGGCGTTCAGCTCCCAGCAGGACGGAACGATATGAGCGTTCTTATTCAACGACAGATTCACCGGGTCTTCACACTCGATCAAATAGTAGTGACCGCCTTTGCCTTGACCGTCCGGACGCCAAGAGCGAATCTTGTTCTGCATCCGTTCATTTCCGTTATAAAAGGTTAGCCTGCTATCCGTACGAAGTGGAGCATAGCTCCACTTCGCCCAGAGCTGCAGGTTATGGCGATCGATCACCTTGTCGACCAAGAGAAACGTACTATGCATGTTCTGACCATCCATCCGGACACCCTCTACAAACATGTGCTCAATCTCGAAATCACCTTCACACTTGTAAATCTTCCACGCATCTCTAGGTGCTGTGAACAGCAGCTTCCCTTCCGGCTGAAATCGTACACGGCTCGCCTTCACGCCATTGCAGCATTCCGTATGCATCGCAAAACCGTTCGAGCTGACCGTATGCAAGTTGTCGAGCTGCAAATGATGGCATTCCTTGAACTGCAGCTGAAACTCGGTGTTCGCTCCAAAATGCCAAGATAGTCCTTCGCCGATGGACACTTGCATGGCAACTTCAGGGCTATCAAGCCTCAATCTGCGTCCCTCGCCTCCTTCTATGCGACGCCAGCTAACCCCGGCGCCCTTACCATAGGTCACACTTTCGCCAACCAACGCACCAGCCTGCAAATCAAAACGGTTCGCGCAAAAGCAGGCCATGCCGTCTATATAGGGATTGCTTTCAAACACCTCTACAACTAGGAAATCATCTCCTTTGTCGACGATGACTCCGGCGCTGGAATAAGCCGGCTCCCGCGAAAATTTCAAATTTCGCAGCTGCAAATCATTACACCGTTCCGCCCAAAGGATAGAAGGCAAATAAGCTTCATTCTCTCCTTTGTGACAACCAACAAGCAGCGACGCCGGATTTCCGTCAAGATCTACCGCTCCCTCTAGTGTCAAGCCATTCATATCACGAAGCCAAAGATGTCTGCGAGACCAATCCTGACGCTCAGCTTCCTCATCTGTCACAAAGCTATGCAGATAGTAGGTTCCAGGCTCCAGCAGCACACGCGATTTTCCATACACAGCAGCAAAGGCTATCGCCCTGCGAAGCGCCTCAGCCTGATCGCCAGGGTCATCCGGCACTGCTCCAAAGTCTCTCGCAAATACACAGTTTTGTCGTTCTTGTTCCGTTATATTGATCATGCCAAAGGCACCTTCCTAAATTACTGGTTAAGCAAATCTTGTTCGACAAGCTGCTTTCCTGCGGATTCCATGTACAATCCATAATGATATGTCTTCTCAAGCGTTTGAACGAAATCGTCATACTCTGATAATGGACGTTTATCATAAATGAACTTGAACGTCTCCTCCATGATGTATCGATTCGCATCCGCAGCATTAAAGCCTGGCGGCAGCTCGATAAAAGCGTCTAAGACCTTTAACCTCGACTGCTCGATGGCGAAATGATAATAGGGTTCAGCATCCGGGAATTTCGTTCGTAAATAGGTCATTTCGTCACGGCCGACCAATTGATACAAGTGTGAATACACAACATCGTGAATTTGCTCTGTTGGCGTAATCGTCTCCCCGGCCAACTGATAATGAATCCCTGGGAGTCCATATTGCACGAGACGAGAGCCCTCCGTAGAGGTCAAATAGTTAAGCAGTTCAATAACCTTCTGCAATTTCTCCGGTTCCTTCTGGAGCGAAGCAGGCATGACCATCATACTGCGCGCACCCACATCGTCATAGCCGTTGTAAGATCCTCCCGGGCCGGTTGGCGCTTGTATTTGAACCCATTTGGCTTGCGGCTGAAAGGCGCTGATTTGTTTGGCGGCATCGCTGTTCACGACGACCGGCCAATTGAAATTCAGCAATCCGACCTGTCCTTGATAGGCCTTATCTTTCTGCTGCCCCTTTGTATTCGCCAGGAAATCGGGATCGACGACACCTTGCTTCACCATATCATTCATAAACCCAAGTGCTTGTTTGATGCGAGGATCATAGATTGAATTCACAAGCTTACCGTCTTTCAAATAAAACTTGCCCGGATAAGTTGTGCCGTACGCCCCGAATATTTGATCCAGCGCGTTAAATTGCGGATTACCCGTAAAACCATAGGTATCGTTCTTGCCGTTTCGATCCGGATCCTGCTCGGTGAAAGCTTTCATTACCTGTAGCAGCTCTGAGATTGTTACTGGCGCCTGCATACCAACCTGTTCCAGCCAATCCTGGCGAAGCCATAAAGTGAACTGCGGAGCAGGCGAAGCCTTCGGGATGCCGAACACCCTTCCTTTGACCGTCCCCGTCGTCATCGCCTCTTCTCCGCCGACAAATTGCTTCGTCGATTGAAGCTTATCCATATGTGGCGATAAATCCAATAAACTTCCCTGCTGCGATAGTTTGATCATATCCCTGCGATCCACATAGAACAGATCTGCAGAGGTGTTGCTCGCTAAGCGGAGATTACGCTGATTTTTATAATCCTCATCACCTACAACTGCTGTGATTTTCAAGTCGATGCCGAGCTTTGTGTCTAGTTCCTTCTTGATCATATCCATAGCCGGGTCTGACGGTAGGTTGTTAATTGCGCTTACCAGCACTTCGATCTTCACCCTTGCACCGGCTTGATTGTTCGGAACAGCTGATTCTGGGCTCGCAGACTGCTGATTGCATCCTGCTAAGCTTAAGGCCAACAATACGCATGTCACCAAAGTGGGAACAGATTGCCATCGTTTCAAGTCCATAAGTCTCTCTCCCTCATTGCAATGAAAGTGATGCTATACGTCTATTGTACAGCCTGCGAGCCCTAATAACCTTTCAACATTTCATGAAATACTTCAAAATTTCATTATTTTTTTTGTTCTTGATTTTATCTTTGTTTTTGTCCTTGTCCTTTTTACCAGAATCAGTGTTAGGCTCCGGGTCGATAGGATCACTCATCCTTGGAACGAACATCACCGCATCCGCACGAAGGTAAGCCGTATCCATGGCAGTCATCGTAACTGATGCTTCCGCATCTTGTGTAAAACGATAGGTGCCGAGCGAGATCCATTGCTGGCCCCCTAGCTTTTGGTCGACCATGACGGACGTTGAGCCACCTGCATGCTGCACTGTGTACTGCGCTTGCGTCGTATTGTTATGGAAGGACGGATTCCATATCCGCACCTCGTAGTTCCCCTCAGCCGCAAGAGCCTTGCTCCATTTCGCTTGATCGCCTATGGTTCGCGTAAATCTTGTATCATTATCGTCATAACCAAATGCATCTGATGTCGAAGCCCAAATGCCTGTTTCCGAATAGCCCGGATCTCCGTTATCCACGATGACGGCATCAACAGGTGCATCCACCCCATAATCTTTTGTGTAAAATTTGAAGTAATCATAGGTTACCTCCGCGGGCAAATGCTCATCGGCAACCGGCAGCTTATACACCAGTGACGTCAGCCACAAATGCTGGCCTCGTCCTTGCGTCCCCGCTCCATGCGGTCCCGGATAAAATTCTTCTCTGAACATTTTGCCATCCACGTAAAATTTAATTTTTGTCGGAGTCCATTCCATACCATACGTATGGTAGCCATCAGACGAGTCCACTTCCTTGTATGTCGTGTAAGGCACATAAGTCAGATGAGCATCTCCCGGCCACCAATAATGACCCGCTGTCATTAAACCATCCGGGTGTGAAGTATCAATCTCAAAGCCATCAATTTCATTCACCTGATAATCCGTCGACGGCGAATAGAGCTGATCTCCATCGAGGACCGATACCCGTTGATTCAACCCCGCAATCCAGAAGGAGCTGTGAAAGCCTTCCTTGTTCCATTGCTTAAATCTGGTTTCATAATAGCCGTACCCCAAAAGCGGCTTGGTGATGATGCCTCCGCCGGAATACGCTTTTCCACCACTGCCAGCAGGTTCTTTTTTCAAAGCGATTCTTAGAAAGCCGTCCGATACGGACACATTATCCTTCTTATTATCGGTATAAGCATTGCTTCCAGCACGATAATACCACTGACTGTTATTCAGCTCGGAGCCATTGAATTCGTCCTCGAATGCGAGCGTATAGCCGGAACCCGGTACTGAGGGCACCAACTCGATATGCAGTCGATAGACCATCCTGCGGCTTCCATCCTGGGAGGTCACCTCGATAGGGACGGTGCGGACTTCACCGAATAAAGATTCCTTGGAGACAAATAGGCTGTTTTGGCTTTGGCCATCTATTTTCAACGTCTGACCTAACGCGCCCTTCACTGGTGTTAAGGTAAGGTCTCGATCTGTTACAAGTGTGTAATCGGTTATATAGGGATCAAACGAAATAAAGCCGTTCGATAATGTGATGCCTGATAACCGCTCATAATTTTCTCCCGGTACGTTTGTTGGTGGCCCAGCCCCATAAATTTCAAAGGAATATAATCCGGTAAACACCAAATCCTTTGCTTTATCCGCATAAAACCGCACGTATCTGGCCGTAACCTCAGGAAAGCTGACGCTTTCAATCGAGGAAGGCTTGGCGTTGCTTACAAAGGCATCCTGCCATTGCAAGCCGTCGTCTGAGTATTGAATCTTGAAGTTTTGCATGTCCGTGTAGTTGTAAAAAGCAGCCACTGCCCGATTAAACGAAGTTCTGCGGAGTAAATCTACCTCCAACCAGACATACGGCGTTCCGTCTGCCAGGACATTCCGCCAAACCGAAGCCCCATCGCCATCCACCGCATGCTTGCCCGGCGTCAAATAGTATTCCTGAGAAGCCTTTACCGGTTTTCCACGTGTATGATTCCCTTTACCCACCGTAATGTCATATTGCTTTTTGAAGGAGTGGTCCTCTGCGTGCACCTCCACTTGGATGGTTTGAACGCCATGTTCCAGCGTTATTGGCAATGAGTCTGTACCGCCGCTTATCTGAACACCATTCACGAAAAAGACTGCGTTCGAATCGCTTGGTTCAGCCGTTACAATGATTTCATTTACCCCATTCGGGGCCTCATAGGAATAAGTCATTACGTTCGGCTCAAAGCCCGGCGATTGGTTCTGTCCAGGCATAACGTTGTAGCCTCTCGTCAGCTCATGACCGTCAATCTGCAGCTTCTTCAGGGTTGCGTCAGCTTTTTGACGATAAATATTCAGCCTATAGGTCTGGGTATAAGCTGGATCTTGAGCAATCACCATAATGTCAATCTCATTATTACCGACTGTTAAATCTACAGGTATCGGTTGTTCGGAGTTGATTACAGTCCCGTTTACCTTCACAGATGCTGCGGTATCCGCTGTTGTAGGCAAGATGGAAATGGATGCACTTGCATTATGAACCGTATACGTATACGAAGTCACCGTGGGGTCGAATCCCTGCAAAGGAACCCCGTTCAACTGCAAAGCGCTTAAGGACACATTCGTGTTGTTGCCAGCGGATCGTTTCACGACAATCGTGTATTGCTGCGTGTAACTGCTATTTTCCGCTTGAACATCGATAGGAATCTCATTATCACCGATATGAAGTGGGATGGGTTCACTTGAAGTCCCGCTATTCACCACCGAACCGTTCACCCTAATTTCCGCTGAAGGATCAGTAGCTGTCGGATTAATCGTTATCTCCTGAACGGCATTACTGACAAGATACGTATACGAACTCACTGTAGGCTGAAATATGGATGTTTCGCCAACCTGCAAATCACTGAGTGTATGGATCCGCGATGGCAGCTTCTCAAACTTCACCGAATCCGAATTGAAATAACCAGTCGGGCCTCCCGGATCTCTAGAAAGCTTCACGTATTCCTCCCCCACACCTTTAAAATCAAAGATGCCGATCTCTACCCAACCGCCAGCTGGAGCCGCATTGTCAAAAGCCGTCTTTGTCGACTCCCCATTACGATACACTTCAGTCATTAGTCGGGCCGCTGCCGCCGTTCTTTGGACGATCCATACGGACACACGATATGTCCCGATCGTAAAACTTTGCTCGCTTAAAGACGGGGTATAGGTTGCATAGGCTGTATTCGTATTGGCGTTTTGTGCACCATTCGCATAAGCGAGTGTGCTTTTGGTGCCGCCGCCCAGCATGCCCGAGCTGAAATAGCCCTTGGTCGTAGTGGGCAGTCCACCTGCTATATTGGGTGCCCCCTCATTATCGTTATCGATAATGATCGTTTGCTGTTCAGATTCTGCTGCGTAAGCTTTTTCAGTGCCATAAGCTTCAAAAGTGCCGCTTACCCCAGAAGCCATAAGAAGCAGGAAAACAAGAAAGCCGGAAAGTGTACGTCTGACAGTTTGATGCATCATTAATCCCCCCATTTTCAAATGAACCACAAGAACATCCTCATTATCACTTCATTGGATCGTTCATCTTCATGCAATATTTATTAAAATGATTCAATTTTCAACGAAGTTTCAAATGAGGCTAACTTTCGTTCGGAAAGCCACTATAATAAGGAGGTGAAGATCACTTAGGAGGACATGTATGAAACGTCGTATCGCAGTCAAAGTCTTCGTAATCTCCTTCTTGCTGGTGGAATCGATTATCGTTCTGTTAGGCTACTGGTATTATCGGCATTCTTCCGATTCCTTGCTGGATGCCCAGTATGAATACGCCGATCAGATTGCAAACAAATCAAACGATTATTTAAATGTTACACTGGAGAATATCCGGAATTTATTCATTACCGTAGGTACGGACAGCCGTTTCCAGCAAGGCTCAAGCGAGGAAATCATTCGTTGGTTTAACAACAGTTTGCTGCCTTATATGCCCAATGTGTACAATATTCATTTGCTTGAACAGGGTAAACTGGCTGCCAGCACTTCTTATGTTCAATGGGCACTATTGGATACCCCCTCACTATCCAAGGAATTAGAGCAAATTAAGCTAAGCGGTATTGTGTATTGGATCGGCCCTTATTTCTCTCTGCCCTCCAACTATACGGTGACGGCTGCAATGAAGCTTCCTTCCACGGACGGTGACAAGATCATTCTGCTCGATCTATATTTGGCCAGACTATATGATTCCTTGCAATCGCAATCCTCCAATCGAATCACAGGGGAAATCATTCTGCTCGACCGATTGCACCACCCTGTCTTCGGACGCCCGCCCTATTCGCAATACAATGTATTCAATAAATCGTACCAGCTAATCGGGTTAGAAGATAAATGGTTCGAAGGAGGCTGGAAACAATCCGAACAGCAAACCGCTGCCGGTCAACGTCTTGTCCTGACAAGAGTGACCAATCCTGCAATCGGCTGGGATGTCGTTTGGATATTAGATAAAACAGCGCTTCTCAAGCCTCTGCAAAAAACGATTTCATTTACATGGGCACTTGGCTTGGTCTCGTTGCTATTATCCATTGGGATGGCTTACACGATATCCGTTCTGATCAGTAGACCTATACGCAAGATTGCCGACTCGATGAATGCTGTCAGCGACGGGCAATTGGACACCTCGATTCAGTTAAATCGTCAGGATGAACTCGGACTTCTCGCCAAGCATTTCAACCGGATGACAGCTCATATTCGTGAGCTCATTGCTAATCTGAAGCATTCTGAGAAGCAGAAACAGATCTCTGACTTTCTAGCACTTCAGGCGCAGATCAAACCGCATTTTCTATTTAATACGTTGAATTCAATCAGCATGGCTGCCCGCTCCGGCGAATATAACAAGGTCGATCAACTTGTCTCTTCCCTGACGACACAACTAGATTACACGCTAAAGGCAAGTCCGGGTCCTGTGACATTGCGAGAGGAAATAACCGCCTTGGAGAGTTATGTTGATTTGATGCATATCCGGTATCCCGGTAAATTCTCCTTTCATATGGATCTTGATCCACTAACCTTAGAGAGGAAGCTGCCGAAGTTCGTGCTGCAGCCTTTGGTCGAAAACAGTATTTTTCACGGTCTGGTGCCGGATCATAAAGATGGCGTGTTGTTCATAGGCACGACTGTCGGAACGGACGGCTGGGACATTATGATCGAAGATAACGGCAAAGGCATGTCCGCTAAGAAGATATCGAAACTAATGGATCGGCTGAATATCCATTCCGATAACAGTAAGGAGATTACATCGGAGGAAAATAAAAACGGGCATAGCATTGGTCTTGTCAATGTTCATCGCAGGCTTCAAATGATGTACGGAGATCGTTACCGTATTCACTTGGAAAGCACGCAAGATGAAGGCACAAGGCTATTAATCCGATTGGGGGCAGAACCGAATGAAGAGCATCTTGATCGTGGATGATGAACCGATGGCCCGTCAATACATACGCTCGCAGTTTCCCTGGGGACATTGGGGCTATGTAATTGTTGGCGAGGCGGAGAATGGTGTCGAAGCTTTGAAAAGCTGCCGCTCATTAGAGCCGGACATCGTACTTCTCGATATTACGATGCCGCTGATGGACGGTTTAGAGCTTCTGCAGCATCTGAAGAAGGAATTCCCCCTAATTCGCTGCATCATGCTAACCGCTCATCGAGACTTCGCTTTCGCTCAAGTAGCGATTCGCAGTGGAGCCGACGGCTATATCCTGAAATCGCCGATTGAAGCTGGTGAACTTCAGGCTGCTTTATCGAAGGCATGCGAGGAGCTTGATAAGACACATCGATTAACAACAAGCGAACAAAGCTATAAGGTGCTTGTGCAAAATAATCAATACCCGCTACGTCAAAAGTTTTTTGAAGATATCCTCTCTTCCTTGCTTGCGAAACCGGAGGAAATTCTCGTCCGCGGTGAGAAAATTGGCATCGACCTTCTTCGGCCTACTTATGTATTGTTAGCATGCAGCGTCGATGAACTCGCTAAATTCGAGCAGCGATACCCGGTCAAAGACCGCTCTTTGATTGAATTCAGCATGCTGGAGATCGTCCGAGAATGCGCACAAGCGGATTTCCCAGGCCGGTTCGAGCTATTCCCTGTTTCATTCGGACGGTTCATTTTGTTCCTGACAGGTCAACAGCCAACCAACAGCAGTCAGCTTAAGGAAAGCATTACCCTATTCCTCCGTAAGCTATCGAACCCGCTCAAGCAATATTTAAAGCTGCGGCTCACTGTGACGGTTAGTAGGCCTATGCCGACTATTGCCTCCCTTCGTTCCGTCTATTTGGATACTGTGAAATATCGCGTACACCACTTTTATTCGGATACGGCCGAGCCTGTGTTTGTTGATCAAGCGCTGCCGTTTCATACCATACCTGATAAAATTCTAGATAAATTGCGTAGTCGGCTAGAGGAGTTAGTTAGCCACCAAGAAGAACCTAAGTATCAGGATTGGGTCAGTATGACGCGGAATGAATTCCTGTTGTATAAACCAGAGCCCTCAGCAGCCATATTTTGGCTGGAGTCGTTAGATCAGCTTCTTGCTGGTGGCAACTGGGTGTCGGAGATAAATCCGCTGGAACCCCCGCTCAACATTCAGACAGAGACTTCTTTTCATCGCGCTCTAGAAACCGTGATCGGACGCTTCATCGAAATCAGGAAGCGTAGATTGCAATCCCTTCAGCTGAGGCATGAGCTTTCCTCCGCTATCCAATATATCAAGTCACATCTGAGCGATGATCTGAGCATGGATTCAATCGCACTCAAGGTAAAGCTTAGCCCCTCTTACTTAGGGCATCTGTTTAAGAAAGAAGTCGGTGTTTCCATCGTAGACTACATTCTGGAGCAGCGCATGGAAACGGCCAAGATCTACCTGCAGACCGGGCAATACAGGAATTATGAGCTGGCTTCCAAGGTCGGCTTCCGCAGCTATTCGTATTTCTGTACATTATTCAAGAAATACTCGGGCTTAACGCCCAATGAATACAAGCACGCTCATCAGCCGGTTGTGAATCCTTAACAAATAACACGCAAAAGAACCATTAGTTTCAGGTCCTTTTTGCGTGTTATTCAAAATCAATCCTACCGGTAATACCTGGTCTAACAACCAAGAGCTGATCCACATTCTCGAATCGGTTATTCTTCACCACGACTTCATCAGCATCAATGGCATGAACGCCGATCGCCGAATTCTTGAAGAGATTCCCCTTGATCGTAATATTTCGATTATGTTTCCCGTCGAAGCCTGCGGATTTGATGCCAATGCAGCCCTCAGCGCCATATCGAGGATGAAAGCCGCAATGATCGAACTCGCAGTCAACAATTTGAATGTTCGTGGCATGTCCTCCCTCGGCGTGAGTCGGAAGCTCAGCACCAAGCAGAATCCCCGGATTCATCGTGTTTCGGTATGTGCAATTCGCAATCGTAACATGATCATTCCTCACAAGATGTCCAGCTCCAGCAATGTTGACAAACGCAGAGTGGGTACACGTGTAGCTGTCAGCCTCCCAATAATCGGCCGCACATAAGCTTCCCTCGGCCGCAAATTCAGGAAGATCTTGTGTGAATTGAACGCGATAGAGATGACCGCCCTCCTGCTTCCCTTCATGGGACCAACCGGCAATGACCCTTTTCTCCATATGTTCACCATTGTAGAATTCTATATGGCTGCCTGCCAGCAATGCGGCAAACGTATACTTCCCGAAGAATAGCGCCTCGCGCGGTGAAAGCCTGCTGGCGAAGAATAGCCAGTTGCTTTGAATATTTTGCCCGTCCATTCTGACACCTTCCACATACATCCTACTGATTTCAATTCGCCCACTGCACTTAAACAGCTTCCATGCGTCTCGCGGTGCCGTAAACAATCTATTCCCATCAGGTTTGAAAACGACCCGGTCCGCTGTAATATGGCGGCAGCTCTCTGCTAGCATTGCAAAACCGTTGGCATTCATCACACGTAAATTGTTCAGTTCGAGATGATTACATCTAGCAAAGTAAGTTTGGAAATCCGTTTGTGCTCCTTGATGCCATGAAAGATGCTCGCCTAGCCGAACTTTGGAAGCCACGCTCTCGCTGTTTAAGACAAGCGTCCGTTCACCTATCTGCTTCCAAGAGGAGTCCGCGCCGCCACCATAGGTGACACTTTCCCCAATCAACGCCCTTGTAATGGGGTCCAACCGGTTCATGCAGTAAGTTCCCATTCCCTCATGGCATGGATTGCCATCGAAGACCCTCACTGTAATGGACGTATCTGTACGTGCTATGACCACACCTGCAGATGCGAATTCAGGCTCTCTCGTAAACGCGAGATTCAGCAGCGACAGGTTCTCATTGTTCTCACACCATAAGATCGATGGCAAATAGCCATGAATAGCCTCGTCATTGTAACCAACCAGCACAGTTGTCGGTTCACCGTCTTCTCCGACTGCACCTTGCAGTGTTAAACCTCTAGCATCGTTAATTGGCAGATGACATTCTTTCGATTGTTGATTGCCGCTTCCTGCATCATGTACCATTCCTTCGGTTCGCAGAAGCTTAACGGAAACCAACCTATATCTCCCTGGTTCAAAAACGACTCTTTCCGCACCCACCTCAATAGCTGTGCTAATTGCTTCTCGGATGCCTGCTGCGCTGTCCTCTTCAGATGGACGGGTAAAATCTTTGACATAGATGCTTTTATCAGATAACAAAAGAAGTTCCTCCTTCAACCATTTCTCGGCATAATGTCATCATTATAAAGCTTCCATGGATCACCGAATATGAAGGATCTAACGAAATCTTTAGATATCTAACAATCTTTCAAACTTGCCGAACAAAAAACCGCTTCTTTCCCATTAGAAAATGAAACGGTTTCAACTATCTTTAAAGTCTTTTCAGCCATCCGTACTTATACACACAAGTTCGCTCCAATCCCCAATCCGCTCCATACCGCTGGACCCGCTACTAGCCAATACTACTTTGCCTGGTAATGTTGCAGTTTGTATATAAATAACATCTCCTTTAAATGATGATTGTATTTGTAACATAATCTTCCAACAGGAGACAACACGCTCCCGCTTGCTTGAATGTGATCCCCTTTTTTACTACCCAGCAAACTTATTTTACTTCCGGTTCTCTTTGTCTAATTCGGCCTTTTGGCGCGTATCGTAAATGGTTAATTTATGGTTCACAGCTTCAAATGCTTTATCCAACTCCAATTGTCTCTTTTGAAGCTCCATCTTGTGATTTTCTAGGATCTCTTTTCTTTCCTGTAGGGTTGATTCACCTTGAATAGCAAGATCGACAATTTGTTTTAAGGCTGTTACTGTCATTCCAGTCGTACGGAAACAGGTCATCAAATATATCCAATCTAAATCTTTTTGTTCAAAAATTCGGTAGCCGTGTTGATCTCTTTGAATAAAAGGAAGTAACCCTTCTTTCTCATAAAATCGTATCGTATGCGAGGGCAGCCCTAGACGTTCAGAAGCTTCTTTAATCGAATAGCCCATTAATTACACCTTCCTATTTATCAATACTCTCTTCTTACCACTGATCGATAAGCATAGCAACGTAACGGTAGATCCTCCTAAATGAACTGCAATAATCATAAATACATTTCTTATAGAGTTTAGATGAAAAATAGCTTGAATGCCATGAATAACGAGCGGTGAAATGAACTGACCCAAATTTGCAAAAGCTGAAAGCAGTGAAACAGCCGCCGTCATACGCCCTATTGGGGCCGCCTCTGCCATTTTGTTTAAAAGGATCGGATAAACGAATCCAAAACCAGAGCCCATCATGAATACACTTATAGCAACTAGCCAGATGGAATGAGCCTGACTAAGCAATAAAAAAGAAAGTCCGAATATAAGAAGGATACAAGGCACAACAGCTTTTTTCAAAATTGAAAGGAGTCTTGTAACGGATATACCAGCCAGAAAAACGCCAAAAAAAGATAATGCCGTCACATAACCTACGGTTGATGCATCCCCAAGTCCATTATCAACAATAAATATAGCAAGATTGGTGGGAATCGCATAATAGAGAATCATTACTCCCGTAGAAGCCAAACCGAGCATATAGACTTTGACCGGTAATTTAACTACTTTTGAGCGTTCATTTGTCTTGTTTCCGTGATCAGGTTTTATTTTAGGAACATATAGGAGGACTAAGATTAGCAAGATGATCCCATAGGAATAGGTTAGAAAAACGCCTCTCCAACCCAATGAGGCAATCGTTCCGCCAATTAAGAGGAAAACAGCCCCTCCAATTCCATTGGCTGAAGTCGTGAGCCCATTCATTCTGGAACGTTCATTGCCTTTGAAATTCTCAGCGATTATAGCAGCCATCAATGGCGTAACTAAACCAATACTAAGACCTAAGATTGCACGTAATCCTAGAATCGAGCTGATGGAGTTCATGAATGCGGGGCCAACGCCCCCAATAATGTACAGTACGAGTCCAATACATAGCTTAAATCGGGAACTTTACGCCAGTTAGCTCCTCACTCAATTGCCAAAGCTTCTTGGCAAAGCTGGGATCGATCGCCCACGGACGAACGCCAGTGCCTTTTTGACTATCCCCTTGTACTGCCTCAGCGATATCAACATCCTCACAATACACGCCACTCTTGTTATCCAGTTGCTTGCTGGTTGCACACCTGACACTTGTCGCGGCACCCTGCTCGACCGTCTTATATTGATCGGCTTTCTCGTCAGTGATTGGTCGTCCTTGATCCCTTGTCGATTAGTTTTACCTTAAATTTCTGGGGTATCGTAACCTAATATTGTTTTCGGTTCCACATAGGCTTCCAATCCATAGGCTCCAAATTCCCTGCCGATCCCGGATTGTTTAAAGCCGCCAAATGGAGCTTTGGGCTCATCATGTAAGCCGTTAATCAAAACCCTGCCCGAAACAATTTGAGAGGCAATATGATTAGCTTTCTCAAGATTGGAAGTGCTGATATATGAGGACAACCCGTAAATGGTATTATTAGCGATGTCTACAGCTTCTTCTTCGGTTTTAAAGGTTAAAATAGACAAAACGGGGCCAAATATTTCTTCTTTGGCAATAGACATATCCATGGTCACATTTGCAAAAACAGTAGGTTTTACAAAATAACCATGTTCCAACCCTTCCGGATTCCCCTCACCACCGATAACTAGTTCCGCACCTTCTTCAATGCCGAGTTTAATGTATCGCTGAACCGTGTCATATTGCTTTTGACTAACCATAGGACCGATGAATGTCCCATTTTCCAATGGGTTGCCAACCTTAATCGACTCAACCGTTTTCTTTACAAGATTTTTGACTTCTTCCAAACGTCCTTCCGGAACAATCAATCGTGTTCCCGCATGACAAGCCTGACCACTATTACTGAATCCTGTCATGACAGCTAAAGGGATAGCTTTGCTAAAATCAGCATCATCAAGAATAATGCTTGGGGACTTTCCTCCGAGTTCCAGCGTTAATCTCGTCATCGTCTCGGCTGCATCTCTAGCAATAATTTTCCCTACTTGGGTAGAACCTGTGAATGAAATCATTGCAACATCAGGGTGACGAGTTAATTCGGAACCCACAACATCGCCTCTCCCGTTTACGAAATTGATAACGCCAGCTGGAATGCCTGCTTCATGGAAACATTCAGTTAGCAATTGTGTTTGAATTGCGCTTAGCTCACTGGCCTTAATTACAACCGTACAACCTGCAGCAATGGCAGGAGCTAACTTCGTTGAGATATGCGTGTAATTGGCATTCCAAGGGGTAATTAGGCCAATGACTCCCAGCGGCTCAAGAACCACTTTGGCTTTACCGATATATTTAACAAATTCATATTCTTCCATTACTTCTTTGTTGTAGAGAAAATTTTTAGCTGCAAAATGCAACCGCGCCGTAGTTGCGCCTATAGGAGCGCCGTATTCTTCAACAGCTGCTAGTACAAGGGCATCTGAATTTGCCATGATGACATCATGCAGCCGCTGCAGCATCTGACCGCGCTCTTCGACAGTCGTTTTGGAGAAGGTCTTGAAAGCTTCTTTAGCTGCTGCTATTGCATCTTGCGTATCTTTAACATTACCCAAAGTTACTTGGCCAATGATTTCTTTTGTCGTAGGATTAATAAGGTTGTGTACTTCATTACCCCTTGGCTTCACAAATTTGCCGTTGATATAAATGTGATCGATTGTTTTCATTTCGTTTTGCCTCCTCCTCTCGAAAGCAATCTTACACCTTAAAGTTAACTTTAAGGCAAGCGATAATTTAAATTTATTTTCAGACAAAAAAATAAGCAGGATCGCTAACAGCGAATCCTGCTTATTTGTAATCGATCTGCTCATTCAATTCATTTACCAATGGTAATACTCGCGGTTACTTTCGTGCTCTCTACTTGGACTTTCTTTGTCCTGATGGATAGCCTCTTCATAGCTTAACGAATTTTGCAAGTATTACGGCCAAGCATTTGATTAATCGCACATTTTTGCGCTATCCCTGTAATAAGGAACGGAAGTGAGATCAATCCTGATAATTTCCAGTAACCAGGAAAGAAGTAGAACAACGACAGTAACGCTACACCTAGAATAATACGAATTACACGATCAGTTCCGCCCACATTTTTCATAATCTATTACCTCCATATTGTATAGGTTTGTTTTATTGTGTTTCTGATTACGATCATAACAGAAGCGTTTAGATAGAACCGTAACTTTGTCACATAGCAATAAAATGAACGTTTGGAGGTAAAAAGAGCTTCAATTATAGTTCTATATATTTTTTCAAATCTTGGCGCAATATATGAGAAATTTGGCCTCTTGATAATTGCAGTAGCCCTTCTTTCTCGAGCGACTTCAGCGTTCGGCTGATTACTTCGCGTGCCGTTCCCAGCTCTATGGATAAGGTATCATGCGTAATGGTAAGGTTATCTCGTCCATCCTCGGTCATTTCAACCAGATATTCCGCTATTCGGCCGCGGATTGATTTGAAGTTGATGCTATCCAGTAAGTTGGACATAATGATAATTCGTTTGGCGAACATTTTAAAAATAAACTGTCGAAAGCTTTTGTAACGGTCCATCCAGTCTTTAAATACGTCAACTGGAATAGCAACTACTGTGCAAAGCTTCTCGATACAGGCAGAAGCTTCATATTCGGTCTCGCCGAGAATGCTGGACATCATGAGGGGACAGCATTCCCCGCCATTGACTCGATACAAGGTAATTTCTCTTCCGCTGCCGCTTATCTTATACATTCTTACGGTTCCTTCCAGAATTAAAACGGCATGCTCCAAGAACTGGCCCTCTTCAAATACAAAGCTAGGCTGTAAATTTAACATTATAATTCCCTCATCGCTCCAGTCCTGTAAGGAAATATCGGACAAGCTAGGGAAGCACGATACAATATGCGGGACTTTATCAAGCATAGCAGAAGACATTGGTTGTATCCTTCCTTGTGAAATGGTAGGTTTTAACAAGCACAGTATACCATTAACCAATCCAATGTTCGATCTAACATCTCCTAATACAAATAAAAAAAGTGACAGCAGTCAATATCTGACTAGCTGTCACTTCTTATATTCCGTAATTAACTAGTTAAGCCTGCTTTAATCGCACGAGCTACAGTTACCGTACGCTTCGCTTGATGCAGTACCGTTTTCTCTACATCTTCAACCATTTTGCCGGATTGATCAACAGTCACACTCGTACCGTAAGGATTACCGCCGGAAGAGAAAATGACAGGATCTGTATAACCAGGCGCTGCAACAATTGCACCCCAGTGATACATAGTTGTGTATAAAGATAGAATGGTTTGTTCTTGTCCACCATGCGAATTTTGAGCCGATGTCATTGCACTTACAACTTTATTAGCCAGTTTCCCTTGGAACCAAAGACCGCCTGTTGTATCCAAGAATTGTTTGACTTGACCAGGCATATTGCCAAATCGTGTCGGGATGCTGAAAATAATGGCATCTGCCCAATCTAAATCGTCTAAAGTGACAGTTGGGATATGCTTAGTTGCTTCAACGTGAGCCTTCCAAACTGGATTAGAATCAATAGCTGATTGTGGAGCAAGTTCAGGAATCTTTAAGACTCTAACTTCCGCACCTGCTTCTCTCCCGCCATCAGCTGCCCAATTGGCAAGTTGAAGGTTAGTTCCTGTTGAACTGTAGTAAATGACTGCAAGTTTTACATTCGCCATGTCTATTCGCTCCGTTTTCGTCGTATTTCCAAAAATTTTATCAAGAAAACCCATATCTAAAACACCACCATTATTTTATTTACAAGAATGAACCTCTGATACCAGAGAATCATTACACAAACTGTGTTGGTTTTTGACCCTTTTTGAATAAAGAATCAATTGAGATTACATAACTGCCATTTAAGAGAAGATAAATAGCGGCACCAATCATTGAAAGATCCAGCTCGTATCCAGCCATTTGACCATTTCCGAAGAATCCGACGGCTAATTTTACTTTAAAAGTAGCGACTAGAAGGATGATAACCATTAGTGCGGATACAATACGTGTGCCAAATCCCAGAATGAGTGCAAGGCCCCCTATCAGTTCGATCGTTGCAACGACATAGGCCATAAAGCCTGGAATACCAATACTGTCAAACCAACCTGCTATATTGCCAATACCTCCTTGATACTTAGCGACCCCATGAGCAAAGAAGGTAATTCCTAACAGCACTCTTATTATTAATGCGCCAATATGATAATTATTTTTCACTTTTGTGTCCTCCTTTCTTTACTAACTTTTTTGAAGTCATAAACTTTATGTTCGTATGATACAGTAATTTACTTACTTATGTCAAGCGGCTATAATTAATTTATTATTGTACTTATTAGGGGTTAACGTAAATAATCACGCCTGCTCCGGCAGCCGTGATTGAAATTAACAATAATCATATTATAAAACCTTGCCAATCTAGCTTTATTTAACAATGTTCCACCAATTACTTTGATTTTTTCTTGGCTGCGGATCTTCCTTGTTTTTCCGGATCATTTGATTTCTCGGCATGTTGAGACCCGTTTGGTTTGATTGGACCGTTGTCACCCATGTTCATTGCTCCTTTCCTTAGCATCTTGTTTAATTATTTACCTACAAGTAACGAATTATGCCGTAATTATCAAAAGTCAAATCTCATAATTTGTTTAATTGGATGTAATGATGTTCAAATCTTGTAAAGAAGTGCTCATATGACTTTTTGTTTTTTCATAGTGAGACCTAGCCTTATTTAGTTGTTCATTAGTTAAGCGGTCCATTGAAATAATCTTGAATTGCTGCCAATTAAGATCATAGTTGTAAGTTGGAAGAAAGCTCGGCTTGCTTAATTTAATTGTGGATTTATCTAACATTTTGGTTTTGATAACTTCTATGGATGCCATCCCTCCAACTTTTGTATATAACTCGCTCTGACCAGATAGAAAATTTCCGAGTGAATAAAGAACTAAGGTTTCATTTCCGTTTTTTCCTCTTACCCATGCTGGAGGTTGTAGAACATGAGGGTGATTACCGATAACAATATGAACACCAAGATCCGCTAGTTTTTGGGCGAGACCAATTTGAGCTTTATTCGGGAACCGTTCATATTCGTTACCCCAATGTACAGCAACCACAACGACATCGGATATTGGTTTGGCCTGTTCCACATCATTATGTATTTGGGTCTCGTTAATGATATTTACCAAATAAGACTTTCCTTTGGGAAGTGGAATTCCGTTGGTACCGTAGGTGTAACTCAAAAACGAAAATGTAATATCATTCTTGGTTATCGTCCTAATCCTGTCATGATCAATTTGTGATTTGAAAGCCCCTGTGTAAGGGATTCCAAGTGTGTCCCAGTAAGTAAGAGCACTTTGAATAACCTTCACTCCTCTATCAAGGGAATGATTATTAGCAATAGTTACAAGATCCACTCCTGCATCTTTCAATGCATCTCCAACTTCATGCGGGCTGTTGAATGAAGGATAGGTGGAGAGCCTCAGCTCCTTGCCTCCAATCATTGTTTCTTGATTAGCAACAAGAATATCGGGAACTTGTAACATCCGTTGAATTTCTGCAAACATTTTTTTAAAGTTGTAAGTTCCATCTCTTTGCTCTGCATCGGCGTAGACGCGATCGTGAATCAAAATATCACCGATTGCTCCTAAAGTGACTTTGGTTACTACCGACTCTTTTTCTCTAGATGAGATGGGTAGTGATGGCTTGATAGGTGGCAAGGTCTGATATGCTTTTGAATTTATCTCGTTAGGTTTTGTGAAGCTATGCAAGCAGCCGGAGGCCAAAAAGAGGATTGAAACAATCACAGCAATACGTAGCATCACGATAAACCTCTCCTGTTGAGTAGAATGGTGATTGCCCCGTTAGTATTCCCCTACCGCGGCGTAGTTCATGATTAAACCTTGTCATGAAAAATAAAAAGCTTATCCCATTTGGAATAAGCCGCCGATTTCCATCCATGTAATCGCCTCGAGCATCGTATTAGACTGGTTTTTGATGGTTGGTGTAAACCCCGATTATAGATAAGACAGCTGCTACGCCATTAGCAATCGCATTCATCTCATCGTCTTGAATAATATCTAGTCCGTAAGCGTTCAATATCAGCTTGGCTGCTCCTAATAAACCCAAAGTTAACGTATAATAGTTCACTTTCATTTCTCTCACCTCCTATAAAAATAGGATGATATATCTTATGTGAGAGATTAAGAGTCGGACATATCCAAATGGTATGGTTCCAAAAGCTCAAAAAAGTGCTGCCACCCTTATTCAGAGGTTGGCAGCACTTTTACTTTTTACTAGATCAGTCCGAACTCCTGACCGACCTTCTGCAATCTATCTAAGGCAAAAGATAAGTCTTCCTTTATATGCTGAGCCGTTACAATAAGCCGCACGCGGCCTTTATCCATGGCGACCGTTGGATAGATGATTCCTTGGGCGAATACGCCTTCTTCCAGCAAACGATCCGAAAAGCGCATTGTTTGCGTGGGATCGCCTATGATAATCGGTATGATAGGTGTCTCACTAGCGCCGGTATCAAAGCCTAACCGTTGTAGAGCTGCTCGGAATCCATTAGCGTTATCCCAGAGCTTTGTTACTAAATCCGAGCTTTCCTTAAGTACTTGAATAGCGGCCAAGCATGTTGCTGCAACCGCTGGTGTTTGCGAGGTACTGAACAGAAACGGCCTTGCCGTATGAATCAAATGCTCTTTCAAGAGCTGGGCACCGGCAACATAGCCACCAACGGCTCCGATTGCTTTGGATAAGGTGCCTATTTGAATATGCACTCTTCCATGAAGACCGAAATGGTCCGTCGAACCTTTACCGTTGGTGCCAAGGACTCCGCTCGCGTGGGCATCATCCACATACACAATAGCGTCGTAGGCTTCTGCTAATTGTACAATGTCGGGCAGCGGCGCGATATCGCCATCCATACTGAAAACGCCATCCGTCACAACGACGCGTTTACGATGCTTTTGCGTTTCTTTCAAAATGGCTTCAAGTTGATTCATGTCCTTGTGGGCAAAAATTTTGCGGCTCGCTTTCGTTAAGCGAATGCCATCAATGATACTCGCGTGATTCAGCTCATCGCTAATCACCACATCATCGGGTCCAAGCACCGCTGACAATGCGCCTTGGTTCGTTGTAAAACCGGATTGAAACACAAGGGCCGCTTCAGTCCCTTTAAACTTGGCAAGCTCGATCTCCAGTTCATCGTGAATATCGAGAGTTCCCGTAATCGTTCGCACCGAACCGCTGCCAACCCCATACTTCTCGATAGCAGCGATCGCAGCTTCCTTGAGCTTCGGATGATGGGTTAAGCCCAAATAATTATTGGAAGACATTTGTAGAACTTTCTTACCATTTAGGTACATCCAGGAGTCGGAACCGCTCTCCCATACTTTAATCGAGCGGTATCTTCCTTCTCGCTTCCACGCTTCGATATCCGCTGCCAAATCGTTCAAATAGTTCATGTGAACCTCCTAAGAGTTTTGCGGAGCAAAACTTACTTCGTAAGCATCCGCTTTGGAGTTTTGCCCTAATGTGTAAATACAATTTTGCCGCATTGACCTTGATCCATTAACCGGAACGCTTCCTCATACTGATCTAGTGTGAATCTATGTGTAATAACCGATGCCAGATCAATTCGCTTCTGGTTCAGTAATCCCTTCATTTGATACCAGGTTTGGTACATCTTTCGTCCAGTAATCCCTTCAACGCGCAGCCCTTTAAAAATAATTTGATTCGTAAGGTCAAGGCTCACCTCTTTGGTTGGAATACCGAGTAAGGACACTCTGCCCGCATTAGCCGCAGCTTCAAAGCCGTCTACGATGGCCTGAGGATTGCCGGACATTTCAAGAACAACTTCAACGCCTTCTCCATCCGTCATTTCTCGGAGAGCCTTGGATATACGCGTTTCCATGGCGTTAATCGTATAATCCGCGCCCATTTGCAGAGCGAGCTCCAAGCGGTTAGGGTTAATGTCCGCGGCATATATAGCTCCTGCTCCGCAAGCTTTAGCTACTTGAATGGCCAATAAGCCAATCGGGCCCACACCAATAATGGCAACCGACTTTCCTACAATGTCGCCTGACAGTACCGTTTGCACTGCGTTACCAAGCGGATCCTGCAAGCAAGCGATTTCATACGGCAGGTCAGCAGCATTATGAATGATGTTGGTTGCCTTCACAACGGCATATTCGGCAAAGCAGCCAGGTGCTGTAATCCCGAAGCTTTTGGTATTCGGGCAAACATGCGCATTTCCCGTCCGGCATGCTTTACAGCTACCGCAAACCATGTGGCCCTCCGCAGAAACATAATCACCGATTGCAACACCCATGACCCGTTCTCCGACTTCCATAACAATGCCTGCGAATTCATGACCAAAGACGTTCGGCGTTACGACGGTTTTGTCTGCCCAAGCATCCCAATTGTAAATATGTAAGTCTGTTCCGCAAATTGAAGTTGCTTTAATGCGGACAAGAACCTCATCGGCTCCGCAAGTCGGAATAGGCACTTCTTTCAAAATGGCACCAGGTCCCCTGTGCTCTTTGACCAATCCAATCATGGTAGCGCCCATCATCGTTCCCCCAAGTAAAGTTTAATATAATGCACAAACGTGCGTTTTATCATCTATATACCATATTATACAAATGTATGTTATATTGTAAATAGGCATTTTCACTAAACGGAAAATAAATATTGGGGGACCTGAAATGAACGAACCGATTCATAAAATGGTGGGTCGAAAACTGTTAAACATTCGCAAAACAAGAGGATTAAGCTTAGATCAAGTCGCTGATCTGACTGGAGTCAGCAAAGCGATGTTGGGGCAAATTGAACGAGGAGATTCGAATCCGACGATTTCCGTACTTTGGAAAATTGTGAGCGGCTTACAAATTTCGTTTACAAGTCTAATCGAAGATACTGAACCGAAGATTACAGTTGTCCGCGCAGCCGGGCTTTCTCCCTTTGAAGAGGAAGATGGACAGTATCGCGCGTTCCCGCTCTTCCCTTTTCACCCTCAAAAGAGCTTTGAAATTTATACGGTCGAAATGGATCGCGACTGCAGCCATGCGTCCGAACCTCATAATGAGGGCGTTGAAGAATACATTCTCATGGTAGAGGGAAGTCTGGATCTAACCATTTCCCAGGAAAGCTATACGCTCAAAGCTGGCGATGCCATTCACTTCTCAGCAGATCGTCCACATACGTATACGAATACATCTGATGCTAAAGCCGTATATAAAACCTTAATTTACTATCCGCCTTCTTAATTTTTATGAGCTACGGTCCACCTATATCTATTAAATAACGCAAGCTGCCGAATACCAAGGCCGCTTGCGTTATTTTCACATTATACCTTGACTAGTGTCTTGTAAAATTGCTCGATTTCAATCGGCTTTCCGCCGTTCAAACGCGATTCCTCAGCAGCAAACGCCATCAGATGGCTTCGCACAGAAGCAGCCGCGGAAGATTCACTTTCTCCCCCTGCATACGTACGAACCTCGCGAAGAAAACTGCGCACGATGCCCACATCGCCGCCGCTGTGCCCTTCTTCGGATGCATGGACATGAATCGCATTCTGCTCATTCGTCACAAAATCATGCACAGTGAATGTACGCTCTTCCATGTTTCCTCTGATTTCACCCTTCGTTCCCATGACTTGCACAATGCGCGTATTATCCCGCGTAAACCCGCACATGCTGAACATCGCGGTAGCCCCGCTGGCAAATTCCATATTCACTACCTGGTGGTCAACGACATTGTTATCGCTGCGGTACACGCATTTGCCGTATGGCGTTGTGCGCAGCGCCTCAAGTATGCCCTCTAAGCTAGTATCTGTTGTGAATTTTGCTGCCCAGCCTCGGCCGGAGCCCAAATAATATTTGGGCGCATGGTATTGACAGGTGGCTTCTGCTGGACAGCCGTCAAGACAACGTGCAGGTGAGCCTTCTGGTGCGTTCTCCTCATTAAAATGCATTAGTGAGCCGAATGAACTAACACGCTCGCAAGGCTCCCCCATGATATACGATAAAATATCCATATCGTGGCACGATTTGGCCAAGATCATCGGACTGGATAGGTCCGAGTTATTCCAGTTGCCGCGTACAAAGCTGTGCGCCATATGCATATTGCCGACATTCTCATTGAGTTGAATGGAGACAATTTGTCCAATCTTCCCTTCATCGATGACACGTTTCATCGCCGTCCAGAACGCCGTATAACGCAGTACATGGCATATCGTCAGCAAGCGATTATGCTTTTTAGCCATAAGCTCCATTTCGACGCATTCCTCTGGACTTGGAGACATCGGCTTTTCGAGAAGAACATGATATCCAAGCTCAAGCGCCTTAAGCGTCGGCTCATAATGCATTTGATCCTGCGTACAAATGATGGCAATATCCGCCAGCTTCGGCTGCGCCAAAAGCTCTTCCCAATCCGCATGGGCATGCTCCTGTGGAATTCGGTGAGCAGCAACGAAAGCTGCCCTCCTATCCTCATCCGGTTCCGCTACCGCGATAATATCAAGCTCGTGAGGATAATTAAGCGCATAAGGCGCATAAGCATGGGCACCGCGACTGCCGGCTCCCAACAGAATGGCTGTAACTTTTTGCATAGTTGGTCTCTCTCCTTATGATGTCTGTTAGGACTTACTGCCTGTAAAAGCAATCCCTTGAATAAATGAGCGTTGGAAAATAAAGAAGATAATAATCATAGGCAAAATGGCCATCATAGAGCCTGCCATAATAATCGTATAATTCGTTTTATGCTCGCCTTGGAGGAACGCAATACCGGCTGACAGCACCATTTTGTCTGGTGAGCTGTTGACGATAAGCGGCCACATCAGATCGTTCCACGACCACAGCATGGTGAAAATAGCAAGAGCGATCATCCCCGATTTTGCCAAAGGCAGCATGATCTGCCAATAAATACGAAATTGATTGCAACCATCAAGCTTCGCGGCTTCTTCCAGTTCGTGCGGCAATGTCATGAAAAATTGGCGCAGCAGAAATGTGCCGAAAGCGCTGAATAAGCCTGGAACAATGAGTGCTGTAAGCGAATTGAGCCACCCTAAGTCTTTCATAATCATATACTGCGGAATGAGGAATACTTGACCCGGCACCATAAGTACGGACAGCATCAGAATGAAAAAGAAATGACGCCCCGGAAAGCTGATTCGGGCAAAAGCATAAGCAGCTAGCGAGCAAATGATTAATTGACCGATTACTTTTATCACCGTTGAAATAAATGTATTCCAGTAAAAAGTGAAAAATGGCAAGTTCAAAAATACCTTCGTATAATTGCTCCATTGAAACGTTTTAGGAAGAAGAACCGGAGGTATCACAGTTGACTCTCCTAACGTTTTCACCGATGTAAGAAACATCCAGATGAATGGAGTTACCATGATGACAGCACCTAGGATAAGAATAAGATGAATGAACCCGGTCTGAACCGATTTTCGTTGATGGATTCTGGTGTTCATGCAGCCGCCCTCCTCATTCGTAGTGAACCCATTTCTTCTGAATTTTCATTTGAATATACGTAATGATCATAATAATAGTAAACAGCAGGACAGCGATTGAGGACGCGTAGCCCTTGTTATTTTTCAAGAAGCCGTATTTATAATATAAGAACACAATCGACTGCGTAGATTCCATGACGATATCGCCTACCATCATATATATGAAGTCGAATACCTGAAAGGCGCCAATCAGTGAAGTAACCAGTACGAAAAATATGGTTGGCGTCAAGAGAGGTATCGTAATACGCATAAATTTAGTTACAGGCCCCGCACCGTCAATGGATGCGGCTTCATAGTAGGAAGATGAGATACCTTGGAGTCCGGACAGAAATATAATCATGTGGCTGCCAATGGAACACCAAATGGCAACAATAATAATCGATAACAACGCTGTGCGATTATCCGTCAACCAGTGAGGCCCAGGAATTGACAATAAACCAAGTAAGTAATTGATCAAACCGAAATCAGAGTTGTACAGCCATTTCCAGACCATTGCGATCGCGGCTGGCATGGTTACGACCGGAAGAAAATACATTGTACGGTATATGGACAACCCTTTGACCTGCTGATTTAGCAGAACAGCCAGCAGGATGGACAGGATGATCCCGATCGGCACAGCTAGAACGATATAAATACTTGTATTCCGGATAGCTTGAAGCAGCTCTTTATCCGTAAACAGCATCTTGTAATTCGCTAAGCCAGTCCAGGTGTATTTCCCAAAAGCCCCCCATTCCGTAAAGGAAAAATAAAAGGTTTGGAACACAGGCCAAATATAAAACACCAGCAAGCCAAGCATTAGTGGCATAATCATGATATATGCCCACTTCCAATCGGATAAACGCTTCGAGCTGAATCGCATGTTTACTCACTCTCCTATGAGTGGAATTGGGGAAGGAGATCCGTTTGGGCACGTTGCTTTCCGAAACGGATCCCCGTAACCTTATTTTTCTGCTGCTAATGCTTGGTTCATCTTAGCTCCGAGCTCTTTGGCCGCATCGGCTACAGGTTTATCTCCCGTCCATGCATTTTTCAAAATTTCTGTTTCGTAAGTATTCCAAACCGAAGTATTTTTGGACACAGGGTAAGGTGTCGCATACTCTGCCATGTCAATGAAAGCTTTTGCTTTATATTGCGGGAATGTAGCTAACCAAGAAGTCTCGCTGCCCTTGTAAGCCGGAATCGCTCCACCTTGTTTCGCAGCAATTTCAGCCGCTTCCTTGGAGCCAAGGAATTTAACGAATTCCCATGCTTCTTTCGGATGTTTGGAGTTCGCGGATATCACATGACCCAAACCGTGAATGACAACACCTTGCTTTTTCCCTTTTGGCAGCACGGCTACGTCTGCCTTGTTTTTCATATCGGCGTTTTGATTGATAGTAAACGCTGCCCAAGAACCGTCAAAATACATAGCGAGCTTGCCTGAGGTGAACATATCCGCTGGTGCAGTTTCCGTCATCTGAGCTAATGTCGGAGATACTTTATGAACTTGAATCAGATCGGTCAAAAATTTCAAACCTTCAATCGCTTCCGGTTGATCAAAACCTGATTTCTTATGGTCATCAGAAATGACAAAGCCGCCAGCTTGAAGAATCGTATTGTAGAAATCCTCCTGATTCATCATTGGAGCAGCGAATCCGTAGGTACCTTTTGCAGGGTCCGTTAATTTCTTAGCCGCTTCCGTCAGCTTGCTCCAATCCCACGTGCTATCCGGGTAGGAAATTCCTTTATCATCGAACAGCTTTTTGTTGTACCACAAGCCAATCGTGTCAAAGTCTTTAGGAATCCCATAATTTTTGCCTCCTAGGCTATAGAGCGAAACCAGCGAGGTTGGATATTTGGTGAGGTCTAACTGATCGGTCTTGATCGTCTCAGTCAAATCCTTTAACATGCCATTACCTGCATACTTGACGAAATTAGGACCATTCATCCAAAGTACGTCTGGCATCGTCCCGCCTTGAGCGGCCGTTTCTAATTTGGTGAAATATTGTTTGTACGGCGTATTCTCCGCTTTTACTTCAATATTCGGGTGACTCGCTTGGAACGCTTTGATGACATCGGTCATCGTATCCATACTCCAGCCGCCATAAGTAATGGTTACCTTTTCTGCTGATACTGCAGCTGTTGCTTTCGCATCGCCTTTGGGAGCTGCTGTGGATGTAGTACTAGATGAACCAGAATTACCGCAAGCGCTTACAACAACCATTGCCGACATGAGCGTTGTGATGAGAACAACCTTTTTTGTTTTGTTGACCATTTCGCTATCACCCTTTTTTCTTTTTTTAGGATCGAAAATGCAAATCGTACATACGCCGAAAACCTATTTCACCCCCCTTCAGTTCGTCCAATGTTATTGGCACCAAACACTGGACAACGTTATCCAGTATTCCAAAAAAAAAATTAGTTTCTAGTAAATACAGATGATTGTCTCACAATAAGTCGATGCGGAAGCAGCACTTTGGAAAGCTGCGGTTGCTCGCCATTCAGCATATCCAACAAGGTTGAAGCTGCTGTTGTGCCTATTTCGACCTTTGGTACATGAACCGACGATAACGGCGGTGTTGTATATTGGGCAAAATCAATATTATCCATCGAGATGAAAGCAATATCCTCTGGAATACGTAATTGGTTCTCAATGACAGCTCGCATAGCAGGAATCGCTAATTGGTCGCTCGCCGAAAATATCGCCGTAGGCCGTTCCAGGTCTGTTCGCTTCAAACGCTCCATGATACTCTCATAACTGCGGTCGATTTCCCACCGGGTGTCTATCACCCATTCTTTGTTTAAAGGAATACCCGCATCGTATATGGCAAATTTAAAGCCTTGAAATCTCTCTTCGCTATTTAATTCACTTGTATGACCTGGTCCGCCGACAAAACCAATCGATTGGTGCCCTTGCGCAATGAGATGATCGACAGCTGACTTCGCGGCGTGAATACGGTCGTAATCAACCATGGTAATGTCCGTACCGTTCGTACAAATGCCGATCAGCGCTAGATCCTCCGCTTTTAGCAAATAGTCAACGATCTCGGAGCCTACTTCGCCAACGATAATAATGCCATCGACTTGTATGTCATGTATGCAACGATGAAGCAGCGCTTCGTCTTTAAGCTCATCAGAGGTATGCATGAAACCCAGTGAATAACCGGATTCCAATATTTTCTTGGTAAACGCAGTAATGATCGGAGAGTAATACGGGTGATCGTCGTTCAGACGAGCCGTTTGAATGATACAGCCAATTTGCTTCGTCTGCTTTTTCTCCACCTTTTGTTTGTTTACAAGGTGACGCGCCGATTCATTAGGTGTGTAATTCAATTGACGCACAGCCTCCCAAACCTTGGCCTTTGTCTCCGGGTTGATGTGCCTGCTGGTATCATTTCTCACTACGCGTGAGGCTGTTGAAATGGAGACTCCGACTAAATCTGCAATATCTTTGAGAGTAGGCAATTCATACAGCTCCTTCTATCTAAACCTATATCCAACTTTTGCCCAAACGTTATCCTGATGTTTGGGGCAACGCTTTCTTACAGAATAGTTCATCTCTTTATACGTTGTCAATACGTTTGACACCTTAAATCACAAAAAAAGAGCTGCCACCTTTTACTTCAAAGGTATGCAGCACTTTTTTTCAAACTAGACATTTATTTCGAAGGAGCAGGTTCAGCTGTTACCTTATACTTAGAAGAAATATAAGTGACAGTTTTCGCTTCCGTAATCACCTGAGCGTACATCATATCAGGTTTCGGGTCGAGCAATGTATACGTAATGACAGCCTGCCCGTCTTCGTTAAACTGGATCGCATTGACTTCAATACCGTAGCCTGAGTTAGGTTTATCACCTCTGGACAGTGTAACCTTGTTAACATCATCATTTACTTTCTCAACCTTTACCGCTACTTCTTCAGTAGGAGCCGGTTTTTGAGTATTAGCTTCCATTACGCGTATAGCGTTATAGAGCCAACTTGCTGCTTCTCCACGCGTAAGCTCACTTTTAGGATTAAACTTACCGTCCTTATCAAGGGTAGTAATTTTGTAAAGAAGCAGTCTCTGTAAAGTGCCTTGATAATCAAGCGTAATTTGATCCTCATCCTTGATTATGATGAACATTTTGACCAGCGGGAAATTGCCTTTCTTTTCTAAGGCACGAACTAATAAATCCCCAAATTGTTCGCGAGTAATCGTCGCATTCGGGTTCACATCCTTAGGAATCTGCAATCCGTGATAATGAGCAATGATAAAAGCGTCCGCATACCAGGCATCATTGGAGATGTTCGAATACATGTCCGTTGCTACAGGCTGTTTTTTGAACTTCATTAAATCTAAGTTCAGGTCCAAGCCTTTTACAATCATTTGCACGCTCTGTGCATAGCTAATTTTCCCTTTAGGAACAAAGTGCTCGTGATCGATCCCACTTACGACACCACGTTCTTTTAAGGCCAGAATGGATTCTGCTTGTCCTTCGTCTAAATCCGAAAAAGCAAAAGCTGAACCAAATGTCAAACTACTGCACAATAAGGTTGTTAACGTTATAGCGGCTATTTTTTTCATCAGCTCTGTTCTCCTTTGGGCATGTTTTTGTATAACCCGTTTTCTGAGTTACTTACATAACGTTGAGCAGTCAAATTATGTTGCAGATGAGCCAAAACAAATAACCAGCAGCCTCTGGCTACCGGTTTAATCGTTTCACGTCTTTACAGCGTTGGAGCATTCAAAGCAGTCTCAATGTTCTTCAAGTCGAATTGAATCTGCTCCGTAACGCCAGAACCGACCTCTTCCACGATGCCCATAGGCTCGTGTCCGATCACATAGTCTTCCTGTAAATTGGGGATCATCCCGTGAATCAAGTGCAAATCAGAACCGCAGATCGCCGTAGTCGTCATTCGAACGATCATATCGTCGGCTTTCTCAATCTTCGGATCGGGTACCTTTCACAACGACATTTTTGATTGAAACGTAACAGCTTTCATGCTTTATTTCCTCCAATCATGTTATTGATCTGGTGTCCGATCAAACATGCCTTTACGCGAGGTGTCGTCTGGAAACAGCTTCATTTGAGCCATTTGAACCGCATTAATCGCCCCTAGCTGATCTAGTTTAAATTGTTCGTTGAGTTTATAAGGATGGAACCATTTCTTCCTCATCATAAGATCGGATACCTCTTGATGCAGTGCTATACCTTGATGAAGCTGGCTGCGGAGGATCGCTCTTGCGCCCTCAGACGCCGTTTCCGTTAAGGCAATCGCGGTGTTCCTAACTCCTTCTTTGACTCGGATGAGAAAATCCATAGCAAATGTCATGTCGGCCATCTCTGGCATGTTGAGAGCATTCTCGGGTCACGCAAAGTGTTTTGAAATTGAGGATTTCATGCAATTCCAGGGACTCATGCGCTGCAAATGTGGGTTGATTTACCATAGGGTCACCTTCAATGGTATGTTGTCCTTGAAATGTAAGGTTATTCATCAAATTGCCTCCCACATTATTCAATTGGTATGAAAGTACTTTCATTGTTAAGAAGAGATAAATTTACCTGTCAAGGAATTATTACTCATCGAATTCTAACGAAATTCTAATAATGGTGAATTAGGCTAGGACGATATGGCTTTCGGCTCTATTCGGTAAATTTTAGGGATTTTCAACTGTGATAAAGTGATAGTAGGTGCAAGATACACCTCAGCTTTTAAACCAAAAGGAGGAAGTTAATTCATGAAAAAAATGAATAAGAACTACCTTGGAAAAAAGACAATATTATCTTTAGGCTTAGCGCTCACCATGTTTAGTGGCTTTTCTACTAGTGCTCTTGCTGCCCCAGTAGCAACAGCCACCGTGAATAAGGGTGTTAACTTCCGAGCCGATCAGAGTACGAGTGCACCCATTTGGGGATTTATTAAACAAGGCACTGTACTGCCTGTTGAAGCTGCCAATGACTACTGGGTTTTAGTCGATTACAATGGAAAACAGGGCTATGTTTCACGCTCTAGTGTAACCGTACATGAAAATAAACCTGCTCCTACACCTGCGCCTGCACCTGCCCCTTCTAATCCGGCTAATGGCGGCAGTTTAGCGAATAAAATTATCAAGACAGCTTCCTCATTTAAAGGCCGGGTCACCTATGTATTTGGTTCGAGGGATCAGCAGCGTTTGCATTTAGATTGTTCTTCCTTCACGCAGTATGTATTTCAACTAAATGGCATTCAAATTCCATGGGGATCTAAGGCTCAAGCCAAATTGGGCACATACATTCCACGTAATCAGCTCCAACCGGGTGATTTGGTATTTTTCAGCGTAAGTACACCAGGCCAAATTAACCATGTGGGCATCTACATAGGTAATGGTCAATTCATTAACAATTTACCGCACAAAGGTATAGTCGTCGGTGACATCA
This sequence comes from Paenibacillus sp. V4I3, assembly GCF_030817215.1. Taxonomy (GTDB): domain Bacteria; phylum Bacillota; class Bacilli; order Paenibacillales; family NBRC-103111; genus Paenibacillus_E. The sequence goes on along the minus strand of NZ_JAUSZA010000001.1, from coordinate 4,625,390 downwards.
ATAGTTCATATTGGACAAGCCATTACATCACAGGCCGCAGAATCTAAGCCATTAGATCTCTATTATGTAAATAAGAACCCTTCCTTTTCTTAAAGGTGGGTTCTTTTTCATTCATCTCCTTATCTCCTTATGAAATATTTGGTTTATTTTGGTAGTAGACACATATAATGATCTTAGCTTCCGAAGGACAGGCATGAGTTATACATGAGAGGACAACCATATATGCAGGATTGGTTCATTATTTTCATGTACAATTTATTCACGAATATCGATAACGCAATTATGATCCAGCTTTCTCTTCATAAATATAACCTCCGAGGTAAAATTAAATTTTATATTTTTATGCTCCTCTGCTTGCTTCGTATTCTATCTATTGCTTGTGTACAATCGATGTCAGATGTGCCCTACATCAATGTTGCAACAGCCCTCATTATGTTCTTCTTTGCCATTCGGATGGTTATGCCTAAGAAAATGATGAGAAGACATTTTACCTATCTGTTCATCTTCAGCAGTGTTGCAGCCTTAGATTTAATCATGAGTATCGATAGTATCTTGCTGACAGCAAGGCTATCAGATAACTTATTATTCATCGCAATGGGTGTATTGCCAGCTTTATGTCTCATCTTTTTATTTTCCTCTAAAATGGAAGAATTCATTCAAAAAATGCCCTGGATTGAAGTCGCCATCGCCGGCTTATTAGCCCAATTAGCTGTCCTACAGTTAAAAAAAGAACCAGATATCCTACATTTGCTGCAAGAGGAATGGTTCGATTTAATGGCCATCACCGCCATGTGCATAATCTGTAGTGTGGGTTGGTTCAATCTTTGGAGGAAGACGTATTGACTTCAAACTAATTCCCCATCAGTACCAAAATCAAGCCACTCGCGGTTGTCAATGCACCTTCCGCATGGGATGATTGACCGCTAGCTATGATCTGATTCCCTTCGGCATGCGATAAATCCCCCAATGCCGATGTCCTCTGCCTCAGAGCAAACCCCCAAAGCTTGCGCCCCACAAGCCATTTCTATCCTCTCCTTTATAGTGATTCCGAATATATATTCTGTTCTACTCTGTATCTGAAATTGCCGGTCTTCTATGAGATGGGTTATTTTTGTGAAATTTCAGATATAAAGCTAAAACTTAGCGATCAGACTTGCGCGGCGCGACGAGCTGTAAGCGCCTTTTCGGCGCTTATCGGGTTGGCTTGTACGGCGGTGGTAGTGCTGGTTCGAGCCTCACAACATATATCCCTTCCATTTTCTTTCTACAACACTTATCCGCAGATCGGTTTGTACACAAAAAGCAGAACCGAAGGTTCTGCCTAATCGCACTTAAAATAAAAGGTCAATCCCGAACATTTCTTATCTCGTCCATGCTTATTTTAGCTCTGCCGTTGAGCGATTTCTTGTCTTTTAAGTTATATTGATTCAGCTCATGTCCTGGGTCAATAATCAATGGTTTTGAAATAACATCTTCTAGAATCTTATAGGTAAGTTGATAGGCCGAATGCCTTATTTCTCTAGAAACTACCTTCTTTGAGGATTTAATTATATCCATAAGTTTTTCGGCATACATAAGTTTAACGATACTATCGGCTCCCATAATATGGCGCGAAGCAAAGGCAATCACAGTGTCAAGAATTCGAGAATCCTGATGATATTTTGCTAGTGACTCTAAGCTTGTGATTGCATCCCAGTCTCTTATCGATAGATGCTTTGTGCAGTTATCGATCCATTCGTTGTACCAGTCAATTTCGATTTGACTATTTATTTCGTATGTCTTATATTCTTCGAAAACACCATCACGATGCATTTGAAAAAAATGCCCTCGATACAAATCGAATAATTCTTTTGCTCTCAGCCGTTGCTCCTCCAAGTATCTCACCACTTTTATCATATATTCTTTGCTAAATCATAATTATGGAAACAGCTTCATTAGCGCTAAAGCACCTTCATGTTCTGGAGCTAATTCTAGCGTATTACGAGCAAAATCCCTAGCAGCAGCATCTTCTCCTACCTCGTAATAGCAAATAGCCATCTCATAAAGCACAGAAGCGTCATTCCTGTACTCGTTGTTGGTCCGTTCGTAGAATAACAACGCATCCTTGTACATATCCATTTGATACAATATCATAGCGCAGTCCAAAGCTAAGTCACGGTTTAATTCCATCGGATAATACCCATCCCACATCAGAAGTATACCTTGTCGAATGTCCGACAATTCTTCTTCCTCGCATTCGGGAATTAGATTCGAGAGGCGCTTCGCGCTTTGGAGGAACAATTGAGCATCATACCCACCCAAGCGCCAAAAAGCTAAGAGTTGGTTTATTTCCATGAGATCCAAATGCGAATCAAACCATTCTTTGATGCTGAAAAAATCATCTGGACCAAATCGCTCGACAAACCGTCGATAGGCTAAGCGTGTAAGGCCATAACTTTGTGGATTCGGCACCATAAGCATACACCCTATATTCAAATGGTTATAGGGATGTGATGTGAATAAGCTCATGGCACCCCTTTGCTCAAATACATACCCGATGGCATGATAATTGGCTGTCAGGGAAAAGCTTCCATGATGAATCAGCTTGGGAGGTTCATTATATTCCCAGTTCTCTATTCGGTGGTCACCTTTATCCGCAGTGAGCAGGATAAACCCCTCTTGCGAGAGCTGACTTAGTCGTTCCAAACATTGCAGGCCAACGGCCGGAAATAGGATATGGGAATCCTCCAGCTTCTGCGAATACAGCCCTACTACCTCGCGATACGGGTACGATTCCTGTTCATATTCATCCGCTCTTCGATAATGATACTCGGGAATGACGTTCTTCAGCATATCCGCAGCACTACGTTCGGCATCACCTTTCGGGAAGTGCAAAGAAACCATGCATTCATAAATTTTGTTTTCGTCTACATAGATCAGTTCTTGCGGAATACTATCAAAAAAGTAATTCGCAATAACCAGCAGAGGCTGCTGCAAGTCACCCGTTCTAATTCGATCACCAGATTGCGTCAAATGAAGCTCGGTACCCTGCACAGCATCAAATTGTGCAAAGTCCAGAACCCCTTGTTCCACAAAGGGAATTAAGCTGCGGTGCTGCTGCCAAAAGGCGATATTTTTGAACGCCAGATCACTCATGACATAACGAAATGGAGGAAGTGTTATACCTGAATAATCCCTCAGCTCACATAGTTCCTTTACGATATGATAGGCTAATCTGCCCGATCCCGCTCCAAGCTCCAGTATCGTCACCGGTTCCAACGTGTAACCAAGCCTCGCTCTATCTTGAAGAAACCCAAATACGATCTCGGCATACGCAACCGCAATACTTGGGTTACTAGTTATGTATTGTGGAACCTCTTCACTCTGCCATGCACCAATTCCCTGTTCCTCATAATATGTTCGCTGAAGCTCCCATATGGGTGCTTCACTGAAACGATAAATCTTCTGATCCCTATGTGTCATCGACTTGAACCTACTTTACTCCATTTTATGAAAAAACAACTCCCATCTTACCATAAAGTACCTCCTAATCAAAAATAGAAAGACAGTTACCCCATTTCTGGTTAACTATCTTTCTACTACCAGGATAAGAAAACTGATTTCATTTATTAAAGAGAATGCAATTCTTGATATGTTGAATGTTGTAATGCAGCTTTTTCTCATCGGCCGTGATTAGTTCTGCAAATGGAAGGTCCAGCTTCTGCAGCAAGCCAATTTTGTTGGCATGTAAACCTGAGTCAAAACAGACGATTTCACCTTCCAAATCTTTCAGCAGTTGTTCAAAAGTATTCGGGAGCAAAGCAAAAGATGGATCAGGTGAACTAGGTGTCAATTGAGTTAGTACTTGTGAATAAGGAGTCTGATGGTTTTGATATGGACTAATCCATTTTAGATGAAACAAAGGAATGTACATGATCTGGTAAAGGGGTGAATGAAACACCAAGTAGTCATGAGAAATATGTCTCACATAACCGTGGATTGATTGATTATTATTGATATAAATTTCTACGAAGCGATCGATCGCACTGCTTAAGATTTGGTGGTAGGTGATCTCACCTGTTTGCAAAGTGAGGTCAGGTGGAGAGTCCGTGATCGATTTGTCTAGGTTTAGTGTGATATTTCTAATATGAGCGATAGGAACATATAAGTACTTCTTTTCCATGTAAATGACAATGATATCTGGACCTACATCGATTAGGTAACCAATTTTATCCCCATCCCCAATCAACTCAATCTGAACCATCTTTCCAATATACGTGTTGAAAAACATCATGGTTGATAACCTCCTTATCTAGCATTTTTTTAATAAATCCAGTAAACCCAAAAGGTAAGACATATCAATGTGAATATTAAAGCAGGGGGTATTGTTATAAACGTGACCTTACAGTAATCCTTCCAATTCATTTTCACTTTATGCTGTTTAAGGATATGGAGCCAAATTAGCGAAGCTAGCGTTCCGATAGGCAGTAGCAAAGCCCCTAGATCACTACCAACTACACTGGCTAAGTAGGTTACTTTTAAAGTTAGTGGGTCTAACTCCATACCGGTTAACGTTAGTGTTCCAATCATTAATGCAGGGTGATTATTTACTAACATAGATAGGAGTGTGACTAGTGCTCCCATTAGCAAGCTCCCGTTTAATAAGTCGCCAGAAACTAATGGTTTAAAGGCACTAACAAGCATTTGAGTTAAGCCAATATTATTTAATCCAAATATGATAACGTACATCCCAAAGGCAAACACGAAAATATGCCATGGTGTCTTCTTTACCATATCGATTGGAGATATTTTGAGGTAAAACCAGCGCCAAGCAAGTAGAACAGTTGAACCTAGCACGGCTACGATACTTACAGGTATACCATAATAGGAGGCAATAAATAGACTTACCCGAACCATGAATACGAACAGTAATATATTTCTCATGAATTTTGTTCGATCTTGAATGGCTGGCAGCGTGTTTGGAAGTTTAACGTTGTTTAAGGGATGTTTTCTTGGTCCTATCGCGTTTAATGGTAATTTCTTTGGAAGAATGCGGTAGAAACAGAGGAATAATAGCAATAAAAATACGATTAACCCCAACGTTGATGGGATAAACATCATTAATGTGTGCATATATAAATCCATTCCGACAATTTTGAGCGCAATAAGATTAACAATATTACTAACTCCTATAGGAGCGCTAGAAGCCGTAGCGATTAGCGCACCGGAAAGTAAGTAGGGTATTTTCTGGTGATTTTTTAAACCTAGTTTCTCTAGAACAATGAGTAATATAGGCGTTGTTATCATAATACTGCCATCATTGTTGAAGAATAGAGTCATTAAAAAACAAAGTAGATTAACGTACCAGAATAGACGGATCCCTGATCCTTTGGCTCTAGCCATTAATCCTTCTGCCGCCCATTGGAAGAAACCAAAGCTTTCTAATACAATCGCCATGACGATAGTTGCCATAATCGTGATAGCGGCGTCACTGATGGTATCTATAATTTGAAGTAAATCAGCGAGAGAAACACTTCCGCTTAGAAGGACAAGGATAGCACCTCCCGTTGCGGGGATTGCTTCGTTCATGTCCTTAGGACGCCAAAGAATAAGGATAACAGTCATGACAAATGCAGCTATCGTAAGGGTTACCGTTGCGGAACCAATCATAAATTTTCACCCCGCTTTTTAGAAAAAGTCATCTTACTGTAATTCTGAGTCCTATGTGTCATGCATCTATTCTCTTGATGTAGGCAATTTCCGGTATACTCAAATCTACGGAAGATACATTTTCATAAACGACTTCTATCTCGGGCTGTAAAGGCGGTTTAAGTAAAAAGAAAAGTAGAATCCCTGCAAATATAATGATAAACATGACGACCATTGTCATCCCCTCCCTTCTACCATCTACCACCATCTATCATTAGTAGATACTGATACTGTATGTATACGGGACCTGTACTCATCTTGCTATAAACGGTTACCCCCTCTTTCAAATGTTCCACTCTTGTCTAGTAAAAGAGGAAATGGAACAAATGGAACAACAAAAAAACCAAATGCTATGGAGCATTTGGTTGGCTAAAGCTTTTCCATTTCTTGCTTAATAATTTCCCGCCTTTCCTTAATGTAGTTCATAATGAATTCAGGCTCACCTCTAAATTCCGAATAAGGCCACTTACGATTATGATCATTCAGCATATAAGGGGCTATCGTACCGTGTAAATGTCCAATCATCGGGGATATTTGTTTCCTTGTAAACGATGTACGAAGAATGGAGGTAAGAATTCGTTTATAACGCTGCCTAACACTCTTGAAACTCATCAATTTTTCGGTCAAGGCATTGTAGCCCTTAATTCGTACCAAATCACTGCCGCATACTTTCCCGTAGCAATTTCTCCCCCAAGTACCTTCGTAATCCCAGGGGATGATACGATATAATTTGGAAGGCTTATGACGATAGATCGCATAATTTTGATCAAACCCATCAAAGTTTCCGGTGAAAACGGCTCCTGCTAACCATCGCAAATAATTATCAATATCCAAATGGGATTGCAAGTATTGAGCTAATGGCTTCCCAGACAGTTTATTGATCTTGGAAATGAATGCGCTCAGTTCTTTTCTTTCGGTGCTTAAGCCCATGATTTGCTCGTACCCTTCAAACATCGTCCTCTTATTCCTTTTTGTTTCCGGGTGAAACAGTTCAAAATTGGCATCATCATCCACAGCATAGAATAGGGATTGCGCACTAATCCTCCTTTTCCTGAAGAAGTTTTTATCAACAGCTTCTATTTCTAAATAAACCCCCTGACTCTCTCCATTTAGCTTCAATTCAAAATGCTTCGTTTGTGGACTAGGCACACCAATTCGTTGGAAAAATCGAAATGAGAGCGCATTCCGTATCATCGAAGGATCGTCATACTCCGCATTCAGATGGTAAGTCTTACCTCCGCATACAATTTCATACGATTTCTTCGCATACTCTCGCGTGTGCCCACCCCGATAACGGACTTTAATAGGAAGATGTTTCCCTTTACTAATAAGTACACCGTTTACGAATTGCTTACTCCAAACATCTTCATTCAACTTTCTAAGCTGCTGATCCTGGATTACGATATGTCGAGTCGGTATCATGGCACACCGCCTTTTTACATAATAAAAAGCCTATCTATAGTAGATAGACTTTCATTCTAGATTAATTTATTCGTGATTATGAACGATTGCCACGGCTCTTGTTACCTCTTGTTTTGTTTCCACGAGTCTTGTTGCCCCTTGTTTTGTTTCCACCACTTTTGTTGCCTCTTGTTTTGTCTCCACCACTTTTGTTACCTCTTGTTTTGTCATTTTTTTGGACATTTGTTCTTTCAGTTTTGGTGCCTCTTGTTTTTTCATTTTTTTGAACATTTGTTCTTTCAGTTTTGGTGCCTCTTGTTTTTTCATTTTTTTGGACATTTGTTTTTTCAGTGTTTGTGCCTCTTGTTCTGTCGCTTTTGTTGCCTCTTGTTTTGTCGCATTTGTTACCTCTTGTTTTGTCGCTTTTGTTGCCTCTTGTTTTGTCGCTTTTGTTGCCTCTTGATTTGTCGCAATTACATTTGTTAGATACAATAACCTCCATCTTCAAAACCTCCTTATAGTTTATAGTGCAGTCTATGATAGGAGATTTGAATTGGATAGAGATATTGGTTGATATAGAAAAATTAATTATTAGTAGGTTCGTTCTTTTGGTGGAATTATTGCAAAAATAGATTCTAATCTAGTACCTCATCTCTAACGGATACATATACTTATATTACAAATGAGCAGCAATGACATTGGTACAGGAGGTGAACGCAAACTAGTAACCGCTGCTTATATCCAAACTAAACCACATTCCTGAGAGGGGAAATGACAAAATGAGTTTAAACTATTTAGGTTCATTAATTGGCACTGAGGTTAAAATCAATCGCGGAGGACCTGATTCTATCGTAGGTAGATTACTATCCGTCCATCATGATTATTTAGCAGTCCAAATGAAAGATGGCACTATTGTCTACATCCAATTGCAACATATCAAAAGCATTAGTAGTACGAACAGTAATGTAAGCAGAGGTAACAAAAGTAACAGAGCTCCTCAACGTTTTGAAAATGCGTATACCTTTGAAGGTCTCTTGGGTCAATTGAGATACACAAATGTTCAAATCAACCGCGGTGGCCCTGAGAAAGTTGAAGGTCTTGTTGTACATTCCGGGGATAACATCTTGCTGCTTGTTGTAAATAATGAAATCATCCGTATTCCAATTTTCCATGTTAAAAGTATTAATGCCCTTAACAAAAATAATAGCAAAGGCAACAAATCCGATAGCTCCAATAAAAACAATAAAAGCAACAAAAGCAACAAAGCAACCGCTGCACAAATCGTTGCGATTAAACTTATGTTAAAAAAATACCGCTCTCGTTAAATTTAGTAGAACTTGCTACATGATACCCATATCCTATAACCCCAATCTCGTCGCAGGCGCGCTGATTGCTACGGCATTCAGCGCGCCATTTGGGTTATTTATGTACTAATTCATTAAGGATCAAGCAGTTCTACTAGATTGAAAGGAGGTGCAAACTGTGGAACCTATGACTAAGCTAATTGATAAGCAAGTAGAGATATCGTTATCGGGGATCCAACAACCCTTAAAGGGAGTGCTGCTTGAGGTAGGCAGTGATCTTATCGTGATCTTCAATGAATTTCATTTTTACTATATTCCAATCATCCATTTACAATATTTAAAGCTCGATACCTATGCAAGCTCTTCTTCCATTGACCCACCTACGGAATATCCTTTTGATCTTCAGTCTGCCTCAATCTCTTATCGAAAGATGTTGATGAGCGCTAAAGGGATGTTCGTTGAAATATATATCACGGGCAATCAAAGCATACACGGTTACTTGACCCATATCATGAATGATTATTTCGCCTTCCACTCCCCTGTGTTTCATACGATTTTCATTTCGATGAAGCACGTCAAATATGTGATCCCTTACCATCCTAATACGACACCTTACTCAATGAAAATGGAGCATTTTCTCGTCCAACCTTCTCAAGTTACGTTTTCACGGACGTTTGATCAACAGTTGAAAAAGCTGGAAAGCCAGTTTGTGGTCCTGGATCTTGGAGAAAATCCGAGCAAAATTGGGGTTCTTCATACAGCGGACCATCCTTTTCTCGAGCTTCATACAGCTACCGGGAAATCGATATTGCATAGTGAGCATGTGAAAACGATTCATTTACCTTCTGTTCGCAAAGGCGACAATTTGGGAGGACGCATTTTCTAACGTTGACGTCCAGGTTGGACGTCATTTTGCTTTGTTGTGGCAATTGGGCCTTCTGGGCATACACTAACGCATAAACTTCGAGAGGAAGACCCTGATGACTTATAATTATGAAAACCTGCCGCAACCACTCCAATCTTGGACGTTTCAGCATCCTAACCAACCCCCAGTTCCTCATCCCGTATGGCCTTACATCGCTCAGGCTCCTTGGGCTCAGGATTTAGAACATGATTTCCGTGAAAGAGATCAGCCTCTCACTTTTGTTCTGATTCATGGCTCGTGGGCAGATGTAAGCTTCTGGTCGGGGATTGCTGCTGAATTACGCAAAAAAGGCCATACCGTGTATGTTCCTGAATACCCAGGACATGGCGCTGACCCTAACAAGGCTGCTACACATGCGATGATGACAAAATCCATCGCCGATTACGTAACATCACACAATTTAAAGAACATTATTTTGGTTGGACATAGCTTCGGTGGCAGTTTAGTCCCAGAAAGTAGCAGAGCTTATTCCAGATCGTCTGAAAAGACTCGTTTTTTTGAACGCATTTGTACTTAAAGATGGAGGAATGCTTGCCGATGAATTTCCTCCCCCTATGCAAGCGATGTTTAAGCAGCTCTTAGAAAGCTCTAAGGACAATACAGTGATGCTTCCGTTTCCTTTTTTTAGAGAATCCTTTGCAAATCTAGCAAGTTATACGCAAGCTCAACAACTCTATAAAAAAGTCACACCTGAACCTGCCCAGCCCTTATTCGAAAAGCTTGACTTGAAGAAATTTTACAGCCTGCAAGTACCCAAAAGCTATGTCCATCTGATGGAAGATACGGTTATACCACTTGGCAGTCCAGATTTCGGCTGGCATCCGCATATGTCAAAACCGGCTGGGATTATATCGATTTATTCAAGCACACGGTGATCATATGTCAACAGCACAATTCGAGCCTAAACTTATTGCACGAAAGATCTATGAAGCGTCTCGAGACTAACAAGCTACCAGTATTTGATAAGTATTTAATAATTCGTCCAACTCACCAGATAATCGCAATATGAACTCGGACCGCAGCTCGTACATGTTTCCCGCATGGTTAAGCTCATCTCTTTTAGCTTCTAATTTCTTCTCTATTTCAATTAACGGGTCCATATGCATGACCTCCAATCAATAGTCTATTATTTATATATTTTATACAAATATTGTTAAGGAAATATGAGTTTTGAAACATATACTACAAAAAAGCGCTGTTGTCAAAAAGACAACAAGCGCTTTTTTGGCTAAGAGCAAGTTGACTGACTTTTTTGCTTAGGATTTGAACGCAACCAGTTCAGCATATCGTCAATCGTTTGCACGGGTACAATAAGAAGCCTGGGTGCTCCTCGTCTTGCTTCTGACTCATTTAAAGAGGGAACAAAGAATACATCGGCATCCGTTCTGCTGACGCTATAGGCTTTCTGCTCTAAGCCTCCAACAGGACCGATCGAACCATCGGGCTCCATGGTTCCCGTCCCTGCAACGCGATTGCCATAAGTAACACCGCAAGGTGTAAGCTGATCAATCAATGTTAGTGCCAGCACCGCCCCATGTGAGGGTCCTCCCTCATGCAGTAAATAGTTATGATATTTCACCGGCTCTGGAATATCATATTGCACCTCATTCGCAACTTGAATGCCGAAGGCAGCACGACTCGGATCGTCCGGATTTGCTCGTGTCTTAACCGAAAGACTAACTTGCTGTCCGCCGCGCAGCACCAACACCTTCACCTGATCCCCCGGCTTGGACAATTTCATGCGGGCTGTCAGCTCTTGAACCGTTGTAACGCTATAACCATTTACTTCCACGATTACATCGCTTAGCTGCAAGATACCATTGCTAGGGCTATCTTTCAGAATAGCCGTTATACGAACACCGTGCGAGGTGATCCCTTTACCCTTACCTACTTTCTGATAAGCAATTGCACTACCCGCGGCGTTCGCATCCTCCTTCATCGTACGTACTTCTTGGTTGTACTCTCCCAAAGACATACCGAGATTCTTCGGTTCAAATGAATACTTGGCAAAAAGCTTCGCGTATAGCCAATCGATTGGGAATGCTGGCCGCTCAAAGACAAGCACACCCGAAATTTCTCCATGAACATTTCCCCCATTTGCCTGTGCGTAACGATTCATGTTTAAGGTCAATCCTGGGTAAGTGACCATGGAATTCGTCGGCCAGAACATCACAAGCAATAGTAACAAAGTGGAACCAAACAAAGTTATACTTTGACCAGGGATCTTGCGACGCATCCGTTCATGGAAAAATAAATCTATAAATACTAGTAACCAAATTATAAGAAAAGTACTCACCGAAATTTCAACCTTTTTCGGAATCGTGAGCAGGATAATTACACTCGCCAAGGAAGCTACGATTATTGCGATACAACGAACGCGAACCCAGACACTTCTTTGCGAGAACATATGCCAGAGTGCTCCAGCCATCCAAATTATAGGAATCAAGGCAAGAGCATAGATCAGCAGATCAATCGCATCTATCCAATAAATCCTTGTACCCAATCGCAAGGGATCTGGCAGCCAAATTAATTCCCCTGTTACAGCTAATATCAGGGCTAAAACCATACCCAAGTAGTAAAGTCTTTGCCAGCGTGCCATCCCTCAAACATCCCCTATTTCACCGAATTGTAAATTTACTCCATTCATTGAACGTACAACTTTAATAATAACGTTTAATCTGACTAACAACAATTGGAGTCGATCATCTAATTAAAAATAGCAGACACCCTAATCATAAGGTATCTGCTGCTTTTAACTAAGTTAACTCGTTCATATATTTCACGACTTCATCATAAGAAAGCTTGCCACCGAAAATGTCTAAGGCACTACCAATGGTGATATCAAGCTTTCCACTGGATAATTCTTTGAAGAGCTCAATATCCGCGAAGGATCTTGCTCCTCCTGCATAGGTAGTAGGAATTACAACCCATTCTGCCAATGTACTGACCAGGCTTTGCTGAATACCGTTTTGTTTGCCCTCTACATCAACAGCGTGAATCAGAAACTCATCACAATATTGTTCCAGAAATCGAATATTTTCTTTATTCAATTCAAAGTTACTCAATTGCTTCCATTGGTTTGTAGCTACGAACCATTTGCCATCCTTCTCTTTACAACTGAGATCTATGACCAAATTGTTTTTCCCTACCTCAGCTACGATTTGTTTGAGATTGTCCATATTCAGCTGCCCATCGCGGAAAATATAGGAGGTCACAACGACGTGTGAGGCACCTTGCTCAAGATAGTAGCTAGCATTCTCCGCATGAATACCACCGCCAATTTGTAAACCGCCGGGATACTCACGCAGCGCGTTCACGGCTTCATCCCTATTCCCGTCACCGAGCATGATGACATGTCCTCCAAGTAGATGATCCCTTTTGAACATCGTGGCATAATAGGTAGAGTCAAAAGAGGAAACAAAATTTTCTATGATTTCCTTTCCCTCCGTACTTAATGTCTCACCTACGATTTGTTTAACTTTACCGTTGTGTAAATCGATACAAGGTCTAAATTTCACGAAAATACCCCCACTAGAATCAATTGCTGCTAGATCAATTTTCCATCAATTATAGCACAAATAGCCCTCTAATGTTGCCCACAATGTCACCTCTATGTTATCGTTATGTGGTTAATAATTCCAATTCGATTTGGAGCTGATCAAATGAACCTATCCGATAAAACCTACAAGAATTTTCCACCGCACTCCTTGAAACTAATTGTCTTGTTTATTAGCTGGTACGGGTTAACTTTTGCGTTCGCAGCCCTATCCTACCCTATTTTTTCAAGTGTTCCTTATGACAGATCTATCACGAAGTCAGGCTTATACTATGGCTTTCTCTTTTCCGTAATACCTTATTTTTCGATAGGCAGTTGGGTTCGGAAACAGTCTTACTCGAACTTAATCTTTGCTTGGTTCTCCCTACTTTTCATTTTATTCATTGATAAATTTGTTATTATTTATATGATTGGAATTTTTGCGAATCTTACATCACTCAGTCATGACTTTTTCTTACAGAACGCATATGATTTAGCTTGTGAAGAACTTCCTTTCTATTGTCATCCGATGATTTACCTTGCATTCGGTACACTTTTAGCAGCCGCTTCTTATTTAACAGCATTCCTAATGAAAGAAAACCCCATCCGTAGATGAGGTTTTCTTGATTTATACCAATAAGATTTACTTTTTGGTGAATCCTTCTTCTGCCAGATACTCTTGAACCTCTTCATAGGTTTCAAAGGCACAGTCTAGATTGCTGCCTGCATAGATATACCATAAATCTTCAACAAAAGTTACGACCAAGACATGGCCGTCTTCATCTATCCAGTGCTCTTCTTGTTGTTCTGTATCCATCTTGGGAAGCTTCTTGGATGTCTTACCTGTTAAAGAATGAATCGACTTCTCGATAATGTCTCGCAGCTCTTCCGCGCTGAAATCACGGATATTGATTAACCCTTTGTTGTCCGTAGCATATCCTTTGATATATTCGGCGTAAACAAATCCATTTCCGTTTGGGTGCAGGTGATAAACAACGGTCTTCTTATCATAAGCACTATCTTCATAATGAAAATTGATCCGTCCAAGTGATACATTTTTCCGCTCTAACTCGGGAAAAGATTCCACGATAGCTAATTTTTCTTCTAAACTAAGCATACAAGCCTCCGTAATTTACTCAATAACCTGGATTTTAAACACGTTCTCCAATTTTCCATCTGATCTTTTTTTCAAAGGCACTTTAATGTCTCTTCCGAGTTCTTTGAAAAAAGTTTCGACATCACACTGTACATTGGAAAGGATAACTTTGAATGAACCGTCTTCGACAATGTTCTGATTAGCTTCTGCAAGGACCTTAACATCTACCGCGTATTTCTTCGTTAACGTGTTGATGTATCGGCTGAAAATTTCAATTAATTCCTCATTGTTAAAATTTTCAATAACCAGTTTTCCCTTGTTCGTAAAATTTAAATGAACGTTCACTTTTAAATGTCCCCTTTTCCTTTAAACCGTTTATTTTCTTGTGGGTAAAAACATGCTGACCGTCTGGTTCTTCCTCATTGAAAAGGATCCAATCCCTTGTTGGCATCGTTGGCACTACATCGATCAAAAAATGCTTCTCTTCTATTTTACTTGTTTTTATGGGTATGAAGCAATACAAAAGCCAAATTCATTTTTTAAAATAAAAAGAAGCAGGTCATTCCCTGCCTCTTCTTGTCTTATATTGTATAATTATAACACACTTTTATGAATTCTAAGCAAAAAGGATGGAATCCCAATGGCCTTTGGCATAAAAAGAGAAGAACTTCAACGATGGAAGGCTGCCGTAAGCCGCGGCGAGATTGCCTTTTTGACTCATTACTGGCTGGATAAACGCTTTGTTGGCATTCGAACCGTCACGAAGGTGGGCTGTTCTGATTTGGATCGGTTAACCAACTGGTGTGTGTCACATGGACTCAACCCGCAATATATTCACTTTAGCCCTTCCTATCCCCACTACGACCTCTTTGGCCCCATGCAAAAGCGAATATTAGAACTCGAGAATAAGTGGGACCAGATAGAGAGATTCAAACTCTAAAAACGTAAAAACTACCTTTACCGCTGCGCATGTTCAAATCGATGAATGCCAAAATCTGAGAGCGTTGAAGCAAGAATGGCTTCTCTGAGTTTAGTTAATCTCGGCGTAAATCTCACTTCAATATTTAATGCCATTAATTGATCTAATAAATGACTAATGGGCAGCATGTCTAATGGTCTGACCGTTTGCTTAGAAATGAAGTAACCAGCGGTTTCGTCAAACCGTTCAAAGCCTTCCCTTGCAAATGTATACCGATATATGGTTGTCTGACTGACCTGTGAATACCAATCGTTCTCCATCACCATGACCGTGTCAGAGAAACTTACTCCAAAAAATAGTCGCTCATCCTCTTCACTCATCGATTCAGACCTCTTGTAAACAATGCGCGGACAATTCCGTGGAACGTAAAAAGTAAAGGCATGCTCAGGGTCTATTGCCCATACAACCGGAGGCATATCTGTACGATTTGCCTTTACTCTCGGGATGAATACCTCAATATCGGGCTCATGGCTAAAATGATATAATTCCATCGGATCACCTCTTCATGATCCATAATTCTAGAAGCATGATGAAATACCTTTATCTAACATTAAGTCTCGTATACATAAATAAACCTTATGCTATACTAAATATTTGTAAACACAAAAAAATTGTAAATATGGAGTACCAGCCATGATCCCAAAACTTAAGATTACGTTCGTCCTCATTCTTTGCATCCTTTCACTTATATGCTTCTCTTTAGTTGCTACCTTCGTTCAGGGCCAACAGATCGCGCAATTCGATCATAATGTGATTACCCTCATTCAAGGTATGGAATCGCCTGGACTCACCTTACTTATGAAAGTATTCACTTTCATAGGTTCAACCCCGATAGTGGTCGTACTTGCCCTCTCTGCCATGCTTTTTCTTTATTTTGTTTTACATCATCGCTTTGAGCTCATTTTCTTTATCATCATAGTTGCTGGTACTGCCATTATTAATGTTCTGCTCAAATTATGTTTTGTTCGTCAAAGACCCGATCTGCATAGACTTATACAAGAAACTGGCTACAGCTTTCCAAGCGGACATTCCATGGAAGCCTTCGCACTTTACGCGTCTCTTGCTTTTCTACTTTGGCGGCATCTCTCTACGAGAATCGGAAGAAGTATCATCATTATACTCTGTGTCGTTATGATCATCCTTATTGGGATAAGTCGGATTTATCTGGGGGTTCATTACCCTAGTGATGTCATTGGCGGATACTTGGCAAGCGGGGTCTATTTCACATTAGGGGTATGGCTTTTTCAATGGTACAAAGAATATCGAGCTTACACCAAGACACTTAAGCAAAAAACCTCCTAACCGTACGCCATCAGTCGTGGAGGAAAATTTGCTAAGTATTCTCGCTAATTTTCCTCAATCTCGTTTCAAATCGACTTATGAAGACAATCGTATACTCGCCAATTGCTGCGATTTGTTCACGGACAAGCCCTGGAAAGTCTGAATGATGGATATCAATATAATCATCCAATTCATTGTACCAGGGCAATAAATTCATTCTGATAATTAACACACGTCTTTTCACCTTCGAATTCCACCTTTACAACGCCATACTAAAGTTTATTCGTATCGCGCTGTTTGTGTCCTAGTTGAATAAGCCAATTATAGTAAGGTTAATCCCCATTTCTTCTATTTCCTATGTAATAGCCCTACAAAAGATAGGGCTAAATTTATTGAAACTTCATCGGTTTAATAGAAACTTAGCATATTGTAATGGTGTCTCATACGTATTATTAAAAGTCTGATGCATTTTTAATTGCTTGAATTCATATCTTTGATCTCTTCCATTCACTTCAATAAGCTTAATTCGCCCATCATCGTCAACGCCAACATCCAATCCGACATCTGCTATGGTTGGGATTCGCTCACTCAGGTTTTCAACTATCATCAGTGAAACTTGCTCAACAGCAGCCTTCATGCGGTAAGGATCAAAGCCGCTAGCCCGAAACAATTCTTCACAACGCCTAGCTTCTCCGCCTTTAGCTAGATTCGTAACATGTCTACCTGATGCAGCAACTTTGCCTGCAATACCCGTTATCTGCCACTTCCCTTTATCCCCGCGCTGGGCAGAAATCCTAAGATCATACGGTCGACCATGATACGTTGCTAATGCAATCGCCTGTTGAATGAGATAGCTTTGTGTTCCAACCTTTTCATCGATAAAAGTTTGAGCTTTCTTTTCACTTAGCATTTTCGGTTCGGTATTACTCCAGCAAAGCTGCCAATCCTCGTTTTCCTTCTGAGTGACTTTAATCACCCCTTTACCAATGCTGCTATTCGTTGGTTTTACGTAAAGAGATGTATATCTTTCCATAGCGTCTACCAGTTGTTCTCGTGAGTAAGCCATAGATTCAGGAAGATACTCTCGAATTGATTTATTTGTCATTAGTAACTTGTGAATACGAAGTTTATCATGGCGATTTTGCCCATTGAATACAATACTTGATTTGGAAAGGAGCATTAATTGCTTTTGTAAATACGGCGTCAGCGTCATCGCACGGTTATGAGTGACTTTAGGAATAGGCACCCTAATAAGTCGATACTTTTTATTTTCATAGCATAAACCTAGAACAGACTTCTCACTAATATGCTGAAGGCACATGTAGAAAGGCGTCATCCCTAGATTTTCAGCTGCTTTATTGTAAAGATCGATTCGCTCATATCCGGTCTGCTGCCTGTGAATGCCTAAATAAGTTCTTCGATCTAGAAGAATTCCAACCACACTGCGCACGTCATCACCTTCGTTTAATAGGATCATCTTTTACACTGTATGCAGTCAGAGTTCTCCTGGTCCAAATCGCTGCAAAAAAGAGCCGCACAATGGCAGCTCCCCTGGTTGCATAATCATTATTACATTTTAAACTATTGCTCCTTATACATGTAAACCATCATTTCCTCATCATAGCCCTGACCCTCATATTCCAAAGCATTTCGTTCAACACCATACGTCTCAAAGCCTAATTTGCGGTAGAGCTCAATAGCTGCTCCGTTCGTGGTTACCACACAAAGGGTCACTTGCTTCAAACCTTCTAGTTGTTCCCCTCTACGGATCACTTCAACCATTAATTGTTTCGCAATCCCTTGCCCGCGGTAGTTCTCTGATACGTATACTCCCCAAATGAAGGCCTTATGTTTCAGCTTTAGACTTTGCTCTCTTTTAAATCCAACTGTCCCAATAATCTGACCTTCTGTTGTAAAAGCACCCAATATATAATTGCTGCTGTCCTGACCAATTCGTTTCTCCACTTCTTCCATTGGCAGCAAGACCGATTCTTCATAAGCAGCGCCGAATGCATCAGGATGTTTTTGCAGTGCCTCAAGCCGCAGCGCCCAATAGTCCTTCGCTTCTTCTACCCGAATATTTCTAATGTCGATCTTAGCTCTACTCATATATTCACCATCCTATACTCTCAAACCAGAGTCCCGGTTGTTTCTTCTCTAAGGCAACCCTAATATAGTTAACCATATTGTCAGGTAGCTCCTTCAAATGAAACCACTTCAATTGCTCGCACTTTTCTGGCTCTTTATTCGTAATCTCACCTTGCCAGCTATGTACGCTTAGAAAGAAGTCCACCCATTCCGACGATGTATTTTTGCGATGCATAACACCTATGATTTCAATATCTGTAGGCTTGATGACAACCCCAGCTTCTTCTTCCGCTTCTCTTATTGCAGCTGCGATAACTTCTTCATCGCCATCCATCCTGCCTGCAACAACGCTCCAATTGCCGTCTTGAAACCCGGTATTTTGCCTCTTCAATAATAAAACCTTTTCGTTCCGATAAAACAATACGTGTACGGAGCCATATAAAATAGGCGTTCTCAAAATGATCCCCCTTGATTGCTTCTTATTCATTAACATTCAGACTCTGATAGGACAAAGCAACATCCAATTGGCCATCATCATTCGGTAACATCGCGATATCAACTTTCCCGTTTCCATCGAAATCAGCAACGGTTAAGCGTCCATTCGTTCGGCCCCAAGGTCCAAAAACCGAGAGCAGCTTGTATTCATTCTCCGTTGTCTGTAGATACACACGGTTCGTAAAATTTTTGTTGTCAGAGCGCAAAATA
Organism: Paenibacillus sp. V4I3; assembly: GCF_030817215.1. Classification (GTDB taxonomy): domain Bacteria; phylum Bacillota; class Bacilli; order Paenibacillales; family NBRC-103111; genus Paenibacillus_E. The sequence continues at coordinate 4,606,388 of NZ_JAUSZA010000001.1, read as the reverse complement.
TCTTCCTTCCCATCCCCGTTAAAATCACCGAATCGGACGCCGCCGAGCTCATCGGGAATGTTAAGTGATACCTTATTAAGCTTCCATTGCATGCTCGCTGTATCCAATTCAAATTCCACGCCTTGGGAGGTATTCTCTTTAAATAAAAACAAGCGCTGGCTGTCCTCATTTCGTAAATTTCTCACAAGTAGATCCCTTGAAGAAGTTGACCTGAACGTGTAGGGCTTAATTTCTTTAACTTTTCCTCCATGCATATAGACACCTAGAAGTTGACTTCGATCTTGCGATTGACCAGTAAGGATACAGTCCCCATTGGGCTGACGCAATTCATACAAATCGTACCAACGTTTAGCCGGAATCGTCCAAATTTGTTGTTGCGCGAACGTAGTCCCATTTGAAGAGTAGCTCTCAAGCTTGCCGGAAGGTCGAACGACCCAAAGACCCTTTTTATTCCGATCATTCATCCCATTAAGTGTAAATGATGAGCCATCTGCATACGGTAAGGACGCCCAAACCTGTGGTGCAGGTTGGTTTTCATTGCGTAATCCTTTGTACTGAGCTTGAATAACCGACAAATTGGAGGTCTTCTTATCCCATGTCACAATGTCATTTTGATTCCTGCCTGTTACGTTGCCAATTTGTACGAGCGTAGATTTCGTGTTTCCAACCTTCAGACTCACAGATGGTGTAAAGGGAACGTAATCATGTATGGAATAGAACGGATAACCCTTCAAGTGAATTTGTGTGACGAGCCTTTGTAACACACTTTTATTTTCACCAGCGTATTGATATTGCGGTAAACCGTCTTTCATCATCTGTTCACCCCAATCATCCACGACCGGCACCAGATGGCTGAACTCCAAAAAAGGATGATAGAAAAAAGAGTTAATTCGCTCTGTTTTCCCCATTTGATTAAGAATAAACTTCTCATCTTTCCCACTAGGTATATAAGAAAGTGTTGTCGGAACGAATACATTACCAAACGACGTATTGCCAAAGCCCTTATTTTGAGTATTCCTATATTGAGCTGCAGGTGGGTTGGAATCGATCGTAACATCTGGTTGATAAAAGAGGCCAAAATAAGAACGAAACACCTTATCCTGTTCTGGCGTTGTATGATAATGCGGCGCTTCCCAGAAATGAGGCGATAAATTAGCAAGGCGAAAACGGCGGTAACCTTCTTGAACACGCTGTTCCGCAAAAGCAGTAGTCGCAGTTTCAGGTTTATCTAAGACATTAAATTCGTTGCCTATACCCGAGGCTTGATGTCCATCCTCACGAAAAACATCTCCCACCTGATGGGTATAGCCATGCATGCCGATAGATCCGCCATGCTCCACAGCGTCGCGTAGAACTCGATCAAAAGCTTGAATATACTCGTTATCCAATTGATCGATAGCACGATCATAACGTGTACCGTCTTGACTTATATTGATCCAACGCGGGACGACCGCCATACTGTAGTGAACATGCTGCTGATGCAAATAGTCAAAGACGGCTCTTAGCTTTCCGAGCCCTTCAGGTGTACTATAATAGCCACCAGGACCTATGTCCTCTAACCGAAGCATCATGAATCGCGGATTATTGTCGGCTCCTTCAACGGTGATGATGTGAGTTAAACCGATGTATAAACATAAAGAAACGATGCCTGCTATCACATACCGCATCCAATTGTTTTTCTGTAATAAGATCCTCAACATGCAAACTCCCCCCAAGGATGCTGGATCATTTTTCTAAACCAATCGTTTCACAAACACTATAGGTCTATTGGACTATATCCATGGAAAATTGTCTACTATAAGTTATTACGATAATTTTTGGTGCTAATAATTGAAGTGCTTATACCAAATACCAGCATACTCAGGTACCACATGCCAATTATTTGCCCTTACTTGATTTCCGAAATCCTCTCCAAAGAAATACGAGGTTAACTGCGCAGCCTCATTCACATCTTTGAACTTATAATCGGTGGCTAGTGAGGTGTGTTCAAACCCATATTCGGTTTCTAATAACTGATAATAGGGAGCCAAATAATCATATCTCGTCGGTTCCACAAACCCCGTTCCCAAAGTCTCCAGAATAATCACCGTTCCGTCTGGTCTAAGAATCCGTCTAATTTCAGACATCATTTGTTTCAAATTATACTCCCAACCCTCATTATTCGAGCTAGCTAGATAACATAAGCTCCACCCTGCTACGACGAGATCCTTGCTAGCGTCCTCAATTGGCAGTGCTCTATGGTCGGAAATAATCGTTCGCCAGTTAGTTTTACTAGATAATGTCGTTAACTTTTTTTCTAACACACTCAGCATGGCTTTGGAACTATCCAAGCACCAAAGTGAATTGGCATCTGCGGCCAGAAACATGGAAAGCCTTCCCGTTCCTGCCCCTAAGTCCACCACATCCAAATGCTCGTAAGGCCTTATCTCATGAATCACCTTTGCTAAATTTGGTTGCTTACTAATTAATAGGTCGTATGTTTCTGTGTTATCTTGATAAATGTTATTGTCTCGAGACATGCTTATTCCTCCTTCAAGTTTTTCTAAGAATAAACCTTAACCTTAGGTTAAGGTCAAGCGTTTGAAGGAGTTGGTGAAGGCGTGTATATTGAATACGCTTACAAGAGTGACTTCACAAATACACACCAATCTTATCACGCTGTTCATGATTTGAAAATAAAAAAGATACCGCTTTCAGGTTTGACTCAGTGGAACTGAAGTGCTACAATTCAAGCAAATTTGGTTGCAAATCATGATTGGAGGAATTGCTCCTGCCTCATTTTAAACATAAATGGCAATGGACGATTTTGGTCTGGATCATTCTTGGGTTGTTCGTATTTCCTTTGACACCGCCAATTTCACATCACTATTCTACCGATACTGATATACTCGTTCTATCCAATACGACCCATGTCTTAACCGTTCAAGATCAACCGCCTACCAAAGAAACAATACAAGCCCATGAAGACAAGATTCAAAGACACGAAGATTATGATAAACAATATGAGATGACTGTATTTGTTGTTTTTATCATTTTTATATTATCCAAAATATGGGAGATATTAAAAGGTATCTTATTAGCTTTTCTCAAATTCACATCGGGTTACACGGGCCTCATTCCTTCATTTTTCATTAGAACCCAACTGAATGAAATGTGGAAAAGAGGAATCCTTCATGTCAAACTTATCGGCTGGAGCTGAACACGCACGCTCCCAACATCAAAAAATAACCCGCATTAAATTTATACGTAGAATTTTTTTCATGCTCGTTGGATCTGCCTTATTTTCTATTGGTTTGGAAATTTTCTTAGTCCCCAACAATATTATTGATGGCGGCGTTGTAGGGATTTCAATCATCGTCTCTCATTTAACAAAAATCCCATTAGGCGTATTTCTCGTTATTTTGAATTTACCCTTCTTACTTTTAGGTTACAAACAAATCGGCAAAACATTTGCCATTTCTACCTTGTTCTCTGTTGTCCTTATGTCCGTAGGAACCTCTCTACTGCATCCGGTACAAGCGATTACCATCGATCCTTTGCTAGCCGCAGTTTTCGGTGGAATCATACTTGGTATCGGTGTAGGATTAGTAATTCGCTCAGGCGGTTCGCTCGATGGAACAGAAATTGTAGCCATTGTATTTAGTAAAAAATCGCCATTCTCGGTCGGCGAAATCGTTATGTTTTTCAACTTCTTTATTCTCGCCAGCGCAGGCTTTGTCTTCGGTTGGGATCATGCGATGTACTCGCTCATTGCGTATTACATTGCCTTCAAAATGATTGATATCACCATCGAAGGCCTCGATCAATCCAAAGCTGTCTGGATTATCAGTGATGAATCCGACAAAATTGGCGAAACTATAACATCCCGACTTGGGCGCGGCGTAACCTACCTTATGGGTGAAGGCGCATTTACAGGAGATGACAAGAAAGTGATCTTCAGCGTCATCACCCGACTGGAAGAAGCCAAGCTAAAGTCCATCTTGGACGAATTGGATCCTAAAGCTTTCCTTGCCATAGGCAATATCCATGATGTAAAAGGCGGAAGATTTAAAAAGAAAGATATTCATTAAAGGGAAATAGCAAGAAGAGGTTAAACAGGACATTCTGTTTAACCTCTTCTTTGATTTTTTGCACGATAGGGATTTAGAATTCGCCGAGTTGGGCGATTCTTTATGAAATGCATTAAAGAGAATCCTGCCGGCTCGGGCCTCTTAAGGTTGATTTTTATAATCAACAAGTTCCTCTGTCAACTTGCGGGAACAGCACACAAGCGTCCTTAGTTCCAGTAGTTCCTCAGATCAACCTTCTGGCCAAGCTTTGCACTATCGAGGGCACCAAGCACCATCGCCATGCTCTTGATGTTGTCGCGGCAGTCCGTCTCCGCGCGGCGGCCTTCTTCCAGCGCCGCGAACATCTCGTCCAGACTGCCGGCGTGGCCGCTGCTGCCGGGCCAGTTCACATCCGCGTCCACTCTCGTGTAGTCGCGGATGAACTTGCCGGCTTGGTCGCCGGCGGCGACGATCTCGGCGTATGGTGCGCCGCTTCCGTCCCACAGAGCAGTGCCCTGCTCGCCAGTCACACGCCAAGCCGCCTCCCAAGAGGTCGGCGCCCCTTCCGCGCACCAGGAGCCGCGGTAACAGAACACAGAGCCGTCTGACAGCTCATAGATGCAGATCGCAGAGGCATTCCCGGCGTACCACGAGCCAGGCGGGTTGAATTCCTGGCAGTACACCGAAACGGGGTCTGCCCCAGTAATAAACCGAGCCTGATCGAAAGAATGGATCGCCATGTCTAGAATGAGCGGGCTTTCCATCGCTTCGCGAAAGCCCCCAAAATGCGGCCCCAAAAAGAAATCGGCGCCGACATAACCAACGCGGCCGATCGTGCCCGCGTTAATAATCTCCCGCAGTGCGCGGATGTTCGCGTCGTAGCGACGGTTCTGCATGACGGAGAAGGATCTTCCCGTCCGCTCCGCCAGCTGCACTAGCTCCCGCGCTTCCGCCATCGTGGCGGCCATCGGCTTCTCACCGAAGACGTCACATCCCTGCCTGAGTGCTGTACCGCACACCTGGAAATGACTGGACGGAATCGTGATGTCCAGCACCAGATTAGCACCGCTTTCCTGAATAGCTTGCTCCAGATTGGTGTAGACGCCGCAGGTAAGACCATGGCGGTCGGCCATTGCTTGTGCGAATTCCGTCTTAATATCAACAAGCGCGACAATGTCGCTATCCTCACGTTTTAACATATACTCAACCCATACATTCGCCATGCTGCCGCAACCAACGACCACGATGTGATACTTACTCATCTCGCACATTCCTCCAATATCATTCCTAAATTGCGTATAGCTACCTTGTTACGCTTTATTTTATCCCTTTTCTTAGGGACATTCTCTATCCAATCTTGTGAGAATAGGGTCAAATATTGTGCCCAGTAATTAATCTCCTCGGTATGGCTCAAATAAATCAAACATAAAGTGCATGGCCTCTTCCTCATCTTTGCCTTTTGTGAGCAAACGAAGTGATGTTCCAGCTTTGATCGGGACTAGAAGCATGCCCAGTAGGCTTTTTACATCCACAATGTGGTGCTTATGATCAAGCTCAAAGTCTATCGTAATGTCCGAAATAAAATGAGAAGACTTTGCAGAGATGGCCGATAGATCGCCTCGTTGTAGATCTGAAAGGATCTCAAATTCATGTACTCTCATAAACAAACCTTCCTTTTCTATAAATTTCGGTTTAATTGCTCTTTCTGCGGTATTTCTTCCATTTGCGATAGCTTCTCCGAACAACATTCAAAGCAAAGTCGGGAATGGGCATTTTACGCACCCACGGATAATAGAAACGATCATACGCATTTTTGAGATCGTCCCACATGGGACAATATTCACTTTTCATAAAGTCAGACACGTCGACTACTAATCCTCTGCCATCTTTCATCATCACATTTTTCCCATGTACGTCATGAGGATTTAAGCCCCTGCTAACTGCGTAAGCGAGTGCTTCATCTATGTCTATAATGACTTGTCGTGGAATCGGAAGCCCTCGATGTAAGCATTTGTATAAAGTAACTCCAGTCAAACGGCGCAATACCAAATAATTATCCCCCGCATGCAAGCATTCTGAAAATGCGGGATGTTTCCCTAGACGTCTGTATACTTCCTTTTCCTCCCCAATTCCCGGTCTGCCTGGCGCATATACTTTAACAACGACCTCAGGGTAATTCGGATGCGCAAGTACGGCTGCATAATTACCAGAACCAACTAGCTTCCATGGCTTAGGTATATAGTGTACAACAATAGGATCGTAAGGTTGTTTACTGTAAAGCTCCAGACTCGGGAGCAATTGGTGTTCAATTTCAATCAACCAAGGCTTTAACATAGATCTATTTCTGCTCCCCTTCCATCTTTTCTTTACCTACGAATAGGCGAAGGAAAAGTGGTTTGTTAATTGCTGCTATGTGTGGTATTATACAAAGATATTTGTGTAAAGTGAAGTGTTGAACATGCCCTATAATAATTTGCTAGATTCCCATACAAAAATGAAGCTAATCCCTTGACCCTTGGTCAAGGGATTTTTTTTCCTTGGGGAAACACTTCTGGAGGAGGTCATCATTGATGAACAACGACAACAAATCATCATTTTGGGCGATATGGCTATCCTTAATCAGCAATATCATTCTCACCATCATGAAAATCGTCATTGGTTTGCTGTTTCATAGTGAGGTTTTATTAGCTGATGGGGTTCATAACGCAGGTGATATTATCGCCACGATCGCTGCACTTAGTGCAATGCAAATTTCCAAACTTCCAGCCGATGAAGACCATCCCTATGGCCATGGCAAAGCAGAGGTGTTAGGTTCTGGATTTGTAGCTTTTATCCTTGCGTTAGCTGCTATTTATATTGCTTATCATTCGACAGCCGCATTTTTCCACGATCCTCTAACACCTAGCTTAATTGCCTTTATTGCAGCAGCTGTGTCTATGGTTTGGAAATACGTCCTCTATGTATATACGATGCGGATTGGCAGCAGAACGAACAGTAAGGGGCTAATTGCAACAGCCAAGGATCACTTGGCCGATGTCTACGCCTCACTGGCGGCAGTTATTGGAATTGGATTGGCCTTTGTTGGTAAAACTTATAACATACTCTGGTTATCCTACGGAGATGCAGCGGCGGGAATTATCGTTTCATTATTGGTTTTGAAATTAGCTGTGGAAATGGGCAAGGAAGCCTTTGATGTCCTGATGGAGAAAACAGTGGATCAACAAAAGCTGCACCAGTATACGCTGTTAATACAAGCGGTTCCACAGGTGAAAAGAATTGATCGTATTCGCGCAAGAGAGCACGGTCATTACATTTTAGTGGATGCCAGGGTTGCGATTCACGGTGAGCTGACGATTCAACAAGGTCATGATATCTCCCGTGCTATCAAGAAATCCATCATGAAACAACATAGCGATGTTGTTGAAGTGCTTATACATTTGAACCCATGGTACCAAGAATAAGTCTCAATTTTTCATTTAACAAAAATAAGTTTATAATGGGCTCAACAACATGAAAATAACAGAAAGCGGTGCTGTAATGTCAAGCAATGCTTATTATTTAATCTTTTCTGTCATTTTAATAGCGGCAGTCTTATTTACAGTGATCATTGGTCACTCCCGAACAAATAAAGACGGCAATCCCGAATATGACAACAAAACCAAAGGTAATTGGTCTCGACTTACGTTCTTCTATGTAATTGCTATTGCCCTTGGAGTGCTTGCGCTAATTATCTATGTAGTCAACCGTACATCCACGTGAATTAAAAAGACGCTAGCCAGGATCTTCATCCTGATTAGCGTCTTTTTTGTAGAGCATAGCTGAAAGGTCTTACTTCTCCTCAAAAAAACGAAGATAAGCGCCATAGCCTTCCTTCTCCAGATCTCCTAACGGAATAAACCGAAGTGCAGCTGAATTAATGCAATATCTAAGACCATTAGGTCCTGGACCATCATTAAAAACATGGCCTAAGTGGGAATCGGCCTCATGGCTTCGCACCTCTGTACGTACCATGAGATGACTAGTATCCGTTTTCTCTTTCACACTACCTTCAAATACCGGTTTCGTGAAGCTAGGCCAGCCACAGCTCGAATCAAATTTGTCGTAAGAGCTGAATAATGGCTCGCCGGAAACGATATCCACATACAGACCCTTCTCATGAGAGTCCCAGAACTCATTCTCAAATGGACGCTCTGTCCCATTATTTTGCGTTACTTCAAATTGAATTGGTGTTAATTTTTGCTTACGTTCCGCTTTATCCTTGGCTGTGTTCCAATGCTTCTCAATATAGGAATCACGTCCTGATCCTTTGCGGTAGGCTTTGTAATGCTGTGGATTTTTGTGATGATAGTCCTGATGATAGTCTTCCCCAGGATAAAAAGCTTCAGCATCAATTCGAACGATTTCTGTTACAATAGGACGATCAAATCGGCCGCTATCCTGAAGGGCTTGCTTGGAAGCTTCGGCCTTCTCCTTCTGCTGGTCGCTATGGGCAAAAATGCCAGTCCGGTAAGACGATCCGCGGTCATGGAACTGACCTCCTGCATCAGTGGGATCAATTTGACGCCAAAATGTATCAAGTAATCTATCATAAGGATATAGTTCGGGGTCAAATGTAATTTGAACAGCTTCTGCATGACCTGTTGTTTCCGAGCATACTTCTTTGTAAGTCGGATTACTTGTGTGACCGCCAATATAACCTGACACAACGGATATAATACCTGGCAGTTCCTCGAATGGTGTCACCATGCACCAGAAACATCCACCAGCAAAAGTTGCCTTTTCATAATTGCCTTGCTGAACGTTATCAACCATTTCATCATCACCTCTTCCTTTCGTATCCCTTCTATCATACCAAAAGATGACCAAACAACCAAAAGACACCGTTCATCCAGAACGGTGTCTTCGTAATAAAGCTGAATCTTACAGGTTGTTAAAGATATCCGTAAGAACAGGTACGATTTGAGATTTACGTGAAACAACGCCTTTGAGCAGCGCTTTGTTGTCTACAAGCGTAACATTGTAAGCTTTCTCCACAGCGTCTGCTTTACGTCCAAGAGCAAGACCGACGGAATCATTGTTAAGAATGTCTGTCACAACAAACAAGAACAAGTCCAGGTTTTTCTCAGCGATGATGGCATTAAGCGCGGTTTCAATCTCAGCTTGCTGGGAAAGAACATCATTAACATCAACCGCATTCACTTGTGCGATTTCGGCTTTGTAGCTGCCCATTTGGAATTCTTTTGCGTCCAAGGAAATCAATTGTGCAACTGTTTTATCACTTAGATCTGCTCCGGCTTTCAACATTTCCAGACCATAAGTCTCAGCGTCAACGCCAGCAATTGCTGCAAGTTCACGAGCAGCGGCAACATCTTGCTCCGTGCAAGTCGGGGATTTGAACAACAAGGAATCCGAAATGATAGCTGAAAGCATCAAACCTGCGATGTCTTTGTCGATGGAAACTCCGTTTTCTTTATACAATTTATTTAGGATGGTTGCTGTGCAACCAACTGGCTCTGCGCGGTAGTAAAGCGGGTGGCTAGTCTCGAAGTTAGCAATACGATGGTGGTCAATTACTTCCACAACACGTACTTGATCGATGTCTGCAGCACTTTGTTGACGCTCAACATGATCTACCAAGATGACATTAGCTGCTTCATTCGCTACAGTCTCAACTTGACGAGGTGCTGCAACTTTAAAAGTATCCAAGGCATATTGTGTTTCACCATTCACACTGCCTAGACGAACAGCCTCAACCTCTTGGCCTAATTTCGTTTTCAGTGCAGCATAAGCAATTGCTGATGTGATTGAATCAGTGTCCGGATTTTTATGTCCGAAAATTAGTGTTTTTGACATTGTACGACTCCTTAACCGAAATAGTGTAGTAAGAGCTTATAATCTCTATTTACGATTATACTAAAAAATCTCGGTAAATCCACTACTAAACCAAAAGCTTTAGTGTGAATTAAAAAATGGACTGAAATTTGTCTAGTTAGACTTGTTGATCCAGGGTAAACGGCATATGCTGTGTTTTGGGATGCGTGGATTTGTTAAGTTTGATATGCTTAGTAAGTCAAATTGCTAACGTTTACTTTGATCTTCAAGTTGTTGTATTTTTTACAACAATAGGCAAGCAAATCCGCGTTATCTACGCGATTGTTGCATAAAATACAACCTTTTCTCCCAAAAGTAACTCTATAGAAGGAAATAAGGCTTATTTGTTGTACTGCATACAACATTGATAGCCGTCTGAGAAGAAACCCACGATAATTGTTGTACGATGTACAACATCACCTCAAATATTTTGGTAATGCGTAAGCCTCTTACACGGTAGTTTGCTTATACTCTACGGATCACTTTTTTGTTTTTCCATTTTTAAATTATTTGATTGAGTGTTACCTGCGATCCAAAAAGGAGTTCGAATGAACGCAAAGTGAGGTAATATCTTAAAGTTTGATTAATTTATTTTCTCATCGAATATACTAATCATTTAATCCCTTTCCATTGCGAATTTGCTGCATACATTTTTCAACCCTTGACTCTCGAGTTTTGGATTGTTTGGGTTCAGAAAAATAAAGAATGTATGCTCTTTGCCGTCCCGGGGTCAATTCTTCAAAAGCAGTTTTCAAGTTAGGGATTTCATCGAATTTATTTTGAAGTTCTTCAGGGATTAAGAATTCTGTATTCTTCTTAAAATTCACTTCCAAACCGGCTTTTTCAACTTCAATGGCTTCATGGATATAGGCTTTCAAGATGGTTTCCATTTCAACTATTTCTTGAACATTGGTGAACCGAATCTGGCGCGCCGCCTGTACATTCTCCGTTTGTTGGATTAGAATCCCATGGGCATCCTGTAACAAGGCACCTTTGTGAAACAGAAGCGCACAATATTCTTTAAATCCATGTATTAAAACTATGTTTTTTTTCTCAAACGTGTAACAAGGATGCATCCACTTAAATTCTTCGGTCAGCTCACAGTCAAGAACGATATTTCTCAACTTCTCATATTCTTCCTTCCACTTTTTAGCTTTACTTAAAAATTCATCAACCTTAGGATTCATTCTACTATTGGTCATCAAGGAATACCCCTCTTCAATTTTTCGATTAGCTAACAGTCAAGAATGATCATTCTCAATTTCTCCAATTCTTTTCTGTCACTTTTTGGCTTTACTTAGTTCAACAGTAAGCCATCCTTCGAAGTGTTACATTCGTATCCTTGACAGAAAACAGGCATGAAGAGACTAACATATTCTTTTAATTCGACGTTGTGTTTTCGTACTCCTTGCTATCAAGGTAACGAAACCATGCCAGGTAATGCTCCAAATATTTTGTTGCAACCCCATTAAAGCGGTCCATCCATCTCTTCAGTCGACTATGGTAGCTATTCGCATTCTGGATATGGTAAATACCCCTGACTCTTGAATTTCATCAATCACACGTATAGGAGCTTTCGTACCCTTGGTTCGTGACTGCAAATAGAGAATAAGCTCTTGTTTGCCCTTATTGTCCAAGTCGCCGGCAAGCTTCATCAGTCCCTACAAATCCATACAGTAATCAATATTTTAAGAAAAGGCTGCCAAACTGGCTTCCTAATTCTCCTTCTAACCGTGTACAAGAAACATTCTAAAAATTCACTTTCACAATCTCACTTTACCAACTAGCAGACTTATTGATCTCAACGGGGATAACATTACTTCCTTCGTCCCGAATATAAAAGCTTCTGAACCCAAGTAGCAAAATCATCTTCGCCATGAACGACAATTCGACTTAGTTCATATGGCGATTGGTTCGATGATGCATACCCCTCCTTCGTTGTGAAGGCATAGCTGTATGCCTCTTCTTGTAAGATTTTTAACGTATCTTCGTTGTACTCGCCATAAGGATAAGCAAAAACATTTGCGCTCTTCCCAAGCGCCTGCTCAATACGTCGGCGCGATTCCGTGATCTCCTCGCGCTGCTGTTCTATGCTGAGCCGCGGGAGATGCGGATGTGTCATGCCGTGCGGCGCTATGTCCCACCCCGCCGCGCTCAGCTTTTGCACTTGTGGCCAGCTCAAGTAGCCTGGCTGGCCAATGAATCCTGGCGACAGGAACAGCGTCGCCGGAAAGCCATGTCGTTGGAGGATCGGCATCGCCACCTCAGCATTGTTCGCGTAGCCGTCATCGAACGTGAGCAGCACCGGCCTCTCTGGTGACGGCTGTTTCTTCTCGATGATGCGCGCGAAGTCGCCCAGCGTCAACGCGGTGTAGTGATGCGAGGCCAAATAATCCATTTGGCGCGCGAACTTATCGGGGTGGAGCACGTACGTGTTCCCTGGCTCCACCCCGATGCTGTGGTAGTTTAGCACGGGAATTGCGATCCCGTGCTGCTGCTCATCCGCCGCGGCTCGGGACGCGGAAGCTCGGGTTGCTGCTGGCGCGAAGCATCCCAGTATGAACCCCGCGAGCACGAAGACAGGCGAGTACATTCGCACAATTCGCAAATATTTATTAATCCACATATCATTCATAGTCCACACATCTCATTCAAGTATTCTCCTACACTTCGCTTACTTCTCTTACAACTCTCGCATACTAAACACGAAATCGAATCGCATAACCCCTGCACATGTCAACTCAGCTTCTCCGTCCCCTTCGGCTAGTATGTATATATTCCTACTATTACAGTCAGTTACTCTAAATGATAATTGACTTTCTCTGGATCTCAGCCGTCCCAAACAATCCCGCTTTATGCTTACGCTCTATGCCTTACGCCCTACACCTTCCGCTTATTATAACCACGATCCTCAAATGGCTGGAGCTCCTCAAGCCACTTCTCTTCCAGCTTTTTCAGCGCATCGTTTTCGTCGAAGTAACCGGTCTCCTTCACTTTGAGCACTTCTAGAACCTCAAGCACGAAGGCATCGCCACCGAATTCGTTCCAATCCTTCTGAAGTAACTGGTTCCGATGCGTGCCCATTTGTAATTCCATTAGCTTTCCATTCATAGATTTTAAATTCTTCGTGCTTATAACCCACATCTTGCCATTCATCGTATTCCGGACTTGAAATACACCGGCTTCCTTCTTCGTTTCTTTATATTGCTGCTGCAGCTCTTGTCTACGATTCATCTCGTTGATCTCCTTTTTACTCATGTTGTTCATATTCATCCTTTCAGCCAATATTGACTTCCGTCTGGTTGCCGATCGAGAAAGCCATATTCAATCAAATATCTGCGTATTTTCACATAATCGTGAAAGACTGGCTTGATAATCTCGTTTACTTCCTTTTCTCCATAAAAGCGATCCTGTTCGAATCGTTTAGCGATTTCACGCAGCACAACGATTTTATGCTTTTCTTGCTGTGAAAATGAGACTAATTCGCCTGACGTTCCATTAGGGAAATACTTCTTAACGATCTTCTCGTACTCATCTTGCGTAATATTGTAGCGATCATCTACCATCTTAGCCGTTTTGTGAATCTCTACAAAAGCTGGCGCATGCTGGTCCTTCTCTCTCAACAGCTCCATCATCGTCACGAAAATCTTGGCTTGGCGCTCTTTCTCCTTCAATCCAAATCGATGATTCCGTATGGTTGAGGAACTGCCAATATCCAACTCCTTTTGGATTTCACTATCGCTCTTTCCTTCATAGAAAAGCTGAAGCAAACTATTCTGATGATCGGTTAGACCTGTAAGCTTTTTATCCAACCCGATGAAATATTGAAAGACAGAACCATGCGCATGCTGAATATGCCATTTCAGATAACGCTCTGCCTCATACAAGACACCATCCTGGGGATAAATAATTCCCGCTTCAGTTCTCTTGCCGCAAAGCAAACAAATGTAACCATCATCTTCCTGTATATAGCCACATTTCCACTCATCGAGTGAGGCTTTCCAGAACATTTCTGACATTTCCAAAGTAAACACTTCCTAATAAAGTTTATTATATAATAGACATTATATTATTTTGTTTACAAAAATGTCAAACCTAAGCACAAAAAAGAATCCCTTTCAGATAAAAGGATTCCTTGTTTCTCTTCCTATTTGTTTCACCCGCGAGAATTTCTCATCGCAAATAATAACTTAGGACCATCTTCACGCCCCGTACCTGCTTCAACGAACTGCTGGTAGGCTTCAGATTCCATGGGGTAGATCGCAATTTTGCCCTCTTCATTGTAATGCACACCCCAACCGTGCTTTTTTGGAAGCATGGATGCTCTTAAACAAGGGTGGTTTTTAGAAAAAAGCTCCTCACGAATTTCATTACTGCGGGCTTCGATTTCACTCTGAGGGATTTGCTTATGTTGCAAATAGACTTCATAAATAAGCTCGCCTTGTGTATATTTGTATGGGTTCTGAGAAAGAAGCTCGTATTGGATCAAATGAGCGGTTTTACTATCCTTTTTCATGGAAGGTACAATTCCTACTTCAACTGGACAGTCTGCAGAAACCTGTATAAATGTATCCTTATAACTCATATGTGCGTCATCATAGGCCATTTAAGTTTAATTCCCTCCTTCTGCAAGTTGAATCAATTTATTCACGGTCTCCCAGTTCCTTGTTGTCGCGGATACACCTAGCTTCTTTTCGATGAAATTGTTGCTGAACTTTGATTCTCCGTAGTTTTTACGAATGAGTAAATACACGGTGAGCCCTCTGACGCGGAACTCGTCCACTTCATTTTGAAAGGCTTCTAATTTTGCGATAGCCGCATCGGTCGCTGATTGAGATAAAAAGGTTATATATCTTTGCTCATTCGCTTCTGCATTGACTAATTGGTAAGGGGTGTTCTCTACAACCTCATGCAATTCTTCTAATGTTCGGATGATAACAGGAATATCGAAAGTAAGTTGAACCTTCAACTCGTTCACAATTCGATCACGCACGACCGCAGGGTCTTCTTCCTCGCAATCAAAAATAACGTTACCACTTTGTATATACGTAATCACATTTTTATAATCCATGGATTCAAAAATGCTTCGCAGCTTTTCCATCTTGATAATCTTCTGACCGCTGACATTAATTCCCCTCAAAAGTGCAACATACTTCGGCATCGCATACCTCACAGCATTTTTTTAATTCCATTATACACCAATTAAGGCTTATTTACTTTCATACTAGCCTTAATTTCGTTGGTTGGTCACACAATCTTGATTTGAGCAAAACTAAACAACCTGAGTCCAACTAAATATTGGGCTCAGGTTGCATCAAATCTATTTAGTAATATCTATTATTTATTTTCGAATAAAAAAGCTTAGTACCGTATTCCAGTTCCTCTGTTCATAATAGTTGGCTCCAAGGTCTATGTTTTCGATCCAAGTTTCAGCGTTTGTGCTATGGGGATCGGTGACCATGACATTTGATTTGCTGCGATTGGATCTAATCCATGCCAATTGGTGTGATGGTAGAGAAATGGGATTAAAATCACCGTAAGTATCGGAAGGCTGCGTCACTAGTTTCTGTTGTTGACTCTTCAGCTTCACATTTACCAAAAAGGGAAACTGGCGTTTAGCTGGGTCAGTCGACCACTCCGCTTCTTTGGATCTTGAAGTTACGATATTCCGGAGACCATACCAAGTGAAGCTTTGCTCGACGTAACCCTTGGGTGTGTAGGGAACAGATTTCCCGGCAGGAATCCTCATAACCTTCAAATGTTTATTCGTTGTAGCTTCTCTTCCCACACCTTCGATATAGGCAAGTGTCTCATCTTTGCTCGCCCAGTCAAACCACATCTCGTTGTTAACCATTTGATCGATTGTTTTGAAAACAGTACCGTCTGCGGATAATACACACAGTGTATTGCTATCGGCCGACAGCGATGCAGTAGGCTTAGCCAAGAAAGCAATCCATTGTCCGTTTGCTGACCATTTGAAGATGCTGGTGCCCACAGCAAAAAAAGCGTCAGATTGTTTTGGCAGCACATACAACGTCTCAAAGCGGTTAGGATCGGCATTCGCGGTTAATGGTATTTTCATTATTCGTATCTGTGACCATCCGTCGTCTAAAAGTTTAGCTTCCGTTGAAACTATTAAACGACTTCCATCCGGATACCAGGAATAATTCCCGATACCCTCTGCAACTTTCACCGGTTTTGAAAATTCATCTGAGTCTATCCAATTAAGCTGCTGCGCTGTTAGAAATGCGAGAGAATTCCGATTAGGTTGCCATTGAAAGTTCCTTCCGCCTTCCTGTGCAACGAGATGATTTTGTCCAGTTTGAACCTGTAATAGCCACAGTTCCTGCTCATTTTCGCCCTTTGTGTAAGCTATCCACTGGCCGTCATAAGACCATTTCGGGTTTAATATGTATGCTCCTCGGGTTTGTTGTCTTTCGTTGTCACCGGCTTTAATCCATAGGTCGCCATTTCGAACGAATGCTGCTTTCAGCAGTTCAGCGGGCTTATTTGCATAAATAGTCGTGCTGTTCGTTATGATGAGTATTACAGCGGATATGGCAAGAATCGTATTTCTAAAAGCTCTCATGATTTTCCTCCTTATGGTAACTTACCATTTACGATTTCCTTTTGTTGTTAAGAACATACGGTGACATGACCTTTTGTAGTAGGACGTACACCAAATGTACTTGACATAGGATTTTCAAAGGAATCCGTGATATATTATACTTTTGGCAAATACTTTTTCAGGAGAGAACAAACCATGACGTATCCTGCTGCTACGAACTACGAAATTGCACAAGTTTGTTTACTAGCTGGTAAAATCATGCTGGAAAACGGTGGTGAAACCTACCGTGTCGAAGACACGATGACTCACGTCGCTGAAGCCTTTGGTGTGTCGAATTCCCATAGCTTTGTAACGCCGACTGGCATCATTTTCTCCATAGATGGGCCTGAGCAGACCACACGACTTATTCGTATATCCGCTCGATCGACCGATCTTCGCAAAGTCACGGTTGTGAATGCTGTTTCGAGACGAATCAGCCAAGGGGAATTAACACCCGAAGAAGCTTATCGGCTGCTTGAGGAAATTGATGTGGCCCAGATGCGTTATCCCGCTTGGTTTCAAATACTATCCGCTGCAGTTGCAAGCGGTTGTTTCTTAATCATGTTCCAAGGAGAATGGCATGATTTCTTACCTGCATTCGTTGCAGGCGGGGCTGGTTTAGCATTCCTTAACTATTTTAACCGGTTGGTTCCGATTAAGTTCTTCGCTGAATTTCTGGCTTCCTTACTCATTGGAACCATGGCTTTCTTGTTTGTCAAAATGGGGCTTGGCAATGAACTTGATACCATTATTATTGGCTCTGTCATGCCGCTTGTTCCGGGACTTCTTATTACGAATGCCGTACGCGATTTAATGGCAGGCCATTTCGTTTCAGGGGTTTCCAAAGGCGCTGAAGCCTTCTTAACTGCTTTTGCCATTGGAGCCGGCATTGCCTTTGTACTTTCTTTTTATAATGGGGAGGGAATTTAGGATGATGATGATTGAACAGCTCTTAACGAGTTTCATTGCAACTGCGGCATTCGCTATTCTTTTCAATGTTCCAAAGGGCACACTTTTGCAGTGCGGCTTCGTGGGGATGTGCGGTTGGATGTTATATGTTTCCATTCAAATGATTCCTTTAGACCCAATTCTGGCAACGTTGATTGCCTCTTTTTTCGTAACTGTTATCAGTCAATTTTTTGCGAAAATATACAAAACACCTGTTATTGTATTCAGTGTATCGGGTATTATCCCGTTAGTTCCTGGGGGCCTAGCCTATGATGCCATGCGTAATGTCGTCCTCAATCACTATGATCTGGCCGTACAGCTAGCAGCCAAAGCCTTCCTGTTATCTGGTGCAATCGCGATCGGACTAGTCTTCTCCGAGGTTCTTAATCAACTGTTTCGTCGAACAAAACATTGACCCTATTGAACTATTAGTAATAGTTCATGCCAACTTAATAGTTTATACCTATAAAGATGATCGGTTTTATATCTTAGATTTTTCCTGCTTTTCCCTTTAAAATAAGACCAGGAAGTAAAAACAGCTAATCTATGTAATGGAGTTGATCAGCCAATGAGCGAGCAAGCAAACCAACAAATCACAACAAAGTTCAACGAAATTGCTGACAAATATGATAGCCAGCGGAGAAAACTGATTCCTTGTTTTGATGATTTTTACCACACAGCATCTTCACTTGTACAGGCCGATCATGCATCTCCACGTATTCTCGACCTAGGCGCAGGCACCGGACTCTTCTCTTCTTATGTTATTAACCAATACCCTTATGCGAAGCTAACGCTAATAGATCTTTCGCAAAGCATGCTCGACATCGCTAAACAGCGATTTGGAGAAACCCAAGGCAACGTGACATACATAGCGGAGGATTATAGTATATTTGAGACTTCAGAACCGTTTGATTGCGTCATCTCATCTCTATCCATTCATCATCTTGAAGATCAGGCTAAGCATGACCTGTATGAAAAGATTTTCAAGTTGCTTAAACCAGGCGGGGTCTTCGTTAATGCAGATCAAGTCCAAGGCAGCAGCCCTTTCCTTGATCAATTGTACCGCTCTGATTGGGTAGCTAAAGTAGAAGCCACTGATCTAACTCGTGAAGATCTGCAAGCTGCCTACGAAAGGACGAAGCTGGATAAAATGGCTCCCCTTGATCAACAGCTGAGCTGGCTTCGAGCTTGTGGCTTCATTGACGTTGACTGCGTCTACAAATATTACAATTTCGTCGTGATGTACGCTCGAAAGCCAGTTGTTTAACCTTTTTACCAAAGGGTCGGTTTGGCCACCATAAACCACATCATCGACAGCGTAATGATGACATACCAGATTAATGCCTTGCGCAGCTTGTTGACTAAGATATCTCGATTCTCGTGTGGTGCCTTGAGCTGACGAAGCAGGGGCGAGAATGCACGGGCAATAAAGTACAATGAAGCAACCATAATGAGAACCGTGACGATAATCCAAGATGTTTTCCACGTCCATGCTGTTAACCACGTGAGTAAAATCCCTGTCGCAACAAGCACGTGGCCTGCATGCTTGGTAAACCGAACCGTAATGCGAAATGGCTCAAGGTAGACTGGCAATTGCTCGAATGGCGCATTACGAATTCTAGCCAATAAAGGAAACAGGATAAAATAAGGGCCTATACTTAAAACAACACTAAATATATGGATATATAAAAGCAGTACGTACCAAGACAATACCATCATCCGTTCTATATAAGAATTCAGCAAAACAGTGTAGATCCTTAGATCCACACTGTCTTTGTTCGTACTTATTCAGCCTTTTGAAATTCGTGTACCCATACTTTCATATGCGGCAGCCATGGCATACCTGGATGCATAGCTAAAATACTATCGCGGTACTCATCAACGGTCGTATGACCTTCTGCTTTTGCATGTTCCACAGTCAATTCACCCAAAGCTTGTTGATAAACGTTGGTAACTGTAAACGCTGTGCCTTGCAATTCCATCGTTTCACCGATATCTGCATAGCGTCCATTACGTCTGCAAGCTGTTTTCTCACCAGCAAGCACTTTGCTAACTTCAGCTTCTTTGGTAACGAGTCGGTCGATCGAACACGTTTTTGGTGGCAATGTTTCGTTCATATTAGTTCCCTCCTTTTGGCAGTTCTCATTATAACGAATGTAACTAGTTTTGTCGAACTACGCGGCAATCTTGTTATAATCATCTATTCTTACTTATATTTTGTCATGATCTCGGCAATCATCTCTTTCATCGCATCCACCAATTCCGATGGACTCTTTACTGTCGCCTCATTTCCCAAACCAAGAATAAACTTTGCGAAAAACGGGATGTCACTCTTCGCAATGTTACCGTCTAGCCAACCTGTGCCATCGTTACGAATATGTAATTTTGATACCGTCCATAACTCAGCCTCGCACTTCTGGACACCTTCTTTACTCAATTTCACATTTAAAATAACTTCCTCCTCTTCCGCCTTGTTAAGTGATTCCCTATTTCCAAGATGAACATGCCGTAGATCCATTGGTTTGGAAGCAGAAGAAGAAACTGCTGAATGAATTCTGTCACATCGGAATACACGAATATCGCCGCGAAGAAAGCAATAAGCTGGACAGTACCATAAGCCGTTGCTTGCATAAATGCCAATCGGCTGTATTTCCCTACTAGATATTCCTTCTCGCGATTCATAATCGATGAGAATGACCTTTTGATCGATAGCCCCTTCCAGTAAGATGGATAAGAAGGGGGATTCCGAATGTCTTGACGGCGTTATAAAGTCAACCCGGTTCTTCATTTGATCAATACGATCCCGGACATCTCCAGACATGTAGTTATAAAACTTACTCAATGCCGAAGAAGCTTCCGTCTTAAAGGGAAGGTCTGCGTAATGCCGCAAGGCATGACAGGCAAAAAATATAGCTATGGCCTCTTCCTCGGTAAAAGCGATGGGTGGCAGGATTCTTTCATTCAACACCTGATAACCGCCGTGAGGTCCCACTTCCGAATATAAAGGAACCCCTAACTCACTTAATTCCTGTAAGTCTCTTAAAATTGTTCTCGATGACACCTCAAACTCTTGGGCAAGTTCCTTGACAGTAAATTTCCTTTTGCGGTTAACGGTCATCATCAAAGCCAGGAGCCGTTTCGATTTGGGCATAACAATTCTCCGTTTTTTTATATATTTATGACAACTACTGTCACTATTATACGTTATTATTGACATTGAGCCCACAAGAATTTCTGAACATCATACGAAAGATGGTTTCGGATATTTTTCCGGGTCAATCCCATCCCATTGGCAATCAAGTTACCATCTGTATAACAACTTCTGAAAAGGAACAAGCGAAGCAACTATATAAATCGTTACGACAAGACGGCCAAGTAAGCTTGGAACTGCAAGAAACTCATTTTAGCCCTGCTTACGGTATGGTCATAGACAAGTTCGGTGTAATCTTTCAAATTTTCACTGCGCGTCAACGCTAACGTATTTGTTAAAGCAACTGATTTTCATCCATGGAACAATGGCAAAAAAACGGCTCCGTCCGCAACATTGCGAATGGGCCGTTTTCATTTTAATGAAATATAATTGACTGAATTCACGAAAACCTTCAGCCCGCCTGCTCTTCTAAAGGCGAAACACATTTTTCCAGCGGTAGGCGGAGCGTGATCCGTGTGCCCTTTTTACCGTCGCTCTCGAAGAGAAATTGCGATTCCTTGCCGTAGTACATGATCATCCGTGTGACCACATTTCGTAGTCCGAACAGGTCCTTTTCCTTTTTGAGGTCCGTCGAAACACCTTCTGCTGCTAGCTTAGAAGCTTCCTCTAGTTTGCTGCAAATATAGGCGAGCCTTTCGTTATTTACTCCTACCCCGTTGTCGCACACTTCGAGCACAAGCCGATTACCTTCCAAATACGAGGAAATGAAGAGTTCTCCGCCCCCACTCTGTTTTTCCAGTCCGTGCAGCACAGCATTTTCAACAAGCGGCTGCAAGAGTAGCTTCAATACATGATAAGGAACGCTTTCCTCGGCGATGTCGTACCGAACAGTAAAATGATCCAAGAACCTCAACTGTTGGACTTTAATGTAATATTTCAAATGTTCGATTGTCTCCCCGACTGCGAACGTTTCGTTTCCCTTGTTCAGGCTTAGCCGGAAAAATTTCGACAGATTAAGCACCATTTCGCTGATTTCATCCGCTTCATAGTTTTTGGCTGTCCAATAGATGGAGTCTAGTGTGTTGTATAGAAAATGCGGGTTAATCTGCGATTGCAAAAACTTAAGCTCCATTTTGGACAGTAAAAGCTGCTTCTCATAATGGTCACGAATAAGTGTCTTCTGGTTCTCAGCCATCCGGTTGAACGATTCGATAACGTACCCCAGTTCGTCTACACGCGTATCTTCCAGTTGGATGGTGAAATTACCTGTTCGGAGCTGCTTCATCCCATAAGCTAGCTTCCGCAGCGGAGCGGAAATCCCCCTATAGATGATCCACGAAATCCAAACGGCTAGCACCAGACTGACGGCTAAAATCCCATAACTAAATACCTTTAAAGAGTCGGTATGGCTGCGAAGCTCCTCCAAGGGCTGCTCCATCATGAGCGACCATCCGGAAAACTTCGACTTCACGCTGATCGTAACCATTTCTGTACCGGTTTGCTGCGACTTACGGATGGACCTAACCTCGTTCACGGTGTCCCAGACTTGGGGATGTACACTCGCTCCCGTACCTGTGATCGAGCTTCCATCGCTGCCAAACAGATAGATGTTCGCATTTTTAGAGGGAAGAAGCGGTTTCGCCAATTCGATTAAGGCGCTTTTTTTGACAGAAAGCACGAGCAGATTCGGATTAATGAGTGTCCTGTTATAAGGATCCATCGTCCGGATCAGATGAACGCTGTCTGCATCAAAGTAAGATTCACCCTCCTTCGGCGTAAAAAAAACCGTACCCCCACTCGATTCCATTAAACGCTGGTACCACTCCTGCTTCTCCGCTCCTTCGGGCAGCTTACGCCCCCCAAGTTTAGTAGAAATGACGGTACGTGACGGCATATGGATGATGGTTATTTGATCCACAATCAAATTGACTGTCGTCATGTTCGTTATCTGGTCCATCACTTGTGCAAAATGAACGAACGACTGTTTTTCCGGCTCCTGCCCGACGGACTGCAGTGTCGAGTTCATGTTCATATCGAAAGCGATCAGTGAAGAAAGCTGTTCGAGGTTCTGCAATGTCAGGTCGATGTAATCCGTCATCGTATGCAAAGCCCCTTCTGTCCTCTCACCCGTTTGTACTTCTAAGACTGTCTGTGATTTTGCGATGGCAAAAAGACTGAAGCCCGCGAGCGGAAGCAGAATCAGTAAAAAGTACCATGTCAGCCGAATCTGAATATAACCAGCCAGTATTTTGCGCACTTTGGGCAGGATTTCTTTTAACATATGGGTATCCCTCCATTCGTGCCTGTCACTTTCCGGCTACTTGCCGGTTTCGCGCCACCATTCGTTCACTTCTCCGGTTATTTCATCACCGCCAGCATCCTTCCATTTCTTCACAAAGGCATCGAATTCCTCGATGGGGCTCATTCCCGCGATGATTCGCGTAAATGTCTCTTCTTGCAGCTTGGACAGCTTGACGTGATGCTTGCCCATTGCGGGTGTCGGCGGACCATTAAACCGGTCTTCCATCAGGTTGCTTTCGATCCGCTGCAGGTTTTCGTATAGATGAAACTGCTCGCCGAGTGCCTCCAGCCGATCCCGAGTTATGTCCCGCTCTGCGGTATCGACCAACGACCCATAGATGCCCCGATACCCATGCTTCGTGTGCTCATCAAATCGGATAGAAAGCTTTCCGTTCACTCGGGTCCAAATTTCGTTTTCAAAACCGAGCTTCAAGCTTGTTTGACCGGGTCCTGCGATAAAATCGAGAAATTTGACAACCGCTTCCGCGTTTTGACTCTTGATGGGCACAACATTGTAAGAACGGACGTTTGAAGTGCTGTAGACTCCGTGTTTGCCATTAGATCCGATCGGAAAATCAAGCGGGATCCATACCGCTTTCGGGTCGTTATTGCGGTTAGCTGCTATGTGGGTGCGTGTGTCAGACCAAGCCGCGGAATATAAGCCGACCTTGCCAGTCGCTATCTTTTCGCCAAGTACATCGATTTTATTGAGCGGGAATTCCGGGTCCAGAATATTCTGGTCGTACAGGCTATTTAGGTAAATGAGTGCTTCTTTCATTTCTGGGAGGATACCGGAGTATACCAACTTACCGTCCCGCTCATACCAGGCGTTCATTTGTACGCCGAAGGCGCCAAGAAATGGCGACGTTCTCCTGAGACGTTCCAGGATCGAGAGGCCAAAAGTATCCTTAATTCCATTTCCGTCCGGATCTCCTTCGGCAAAACCCTTCATCACCGCCGTAAACTCTTCGATTGTTCGCGGAGGCTGTAGGCCGAGCTTGTCCAACCAGTCTTTTCGAGCGTAAACGATTTCCGTTCCCTTCACTTCGTTCAGACTAGGTATTGCGTATATATGGCCATCGACGGTTACATTGTCCCAAGCTTCTTTTGGGATTTTGGCTTTCAGGTGCGCCCCATACTTATCAATATAGTCATTTAAAGGCATGAGCGCCTTTTGATTCACGAAATTGATAAACCAAGAGGGATTGCTCGTGTTCAGCAGATCCGGAGGCTCCCCAGACGTCATAATGACGTTTAGCTTTTCATCATATCCATTCAGCGGCGGTAGTGTCACATACACCTGTACGCCGATGTTTTTCTCGATATAGTTAAGGTAGGGGTTGTTATTCTCATCCATACCTTCCGGAAAGTTCATGCCCAGGCTGTTCACTACGATTCTAATGACCGGTTCCTGAACAGCCTCCGAAACTTTATCTTGATTCTTTGACCATTCCGGAAAGCTGCATCCGACGGTAGCGAAGCATGTGAGTAAGGCGAGAATGGCTGCGCTATTTCTTTTCATTACTCAACCACCCCTTCAGGCATAATGAAACCGGCATTCAATTGGTCAAAATCTTCTGTAGGACTGGTGTCAGCCCATTTGCCATACGCAAAAAGCCAAGGTCAGTCGGATGGACTCCGTCAACGGTACATTCATGCGCATCCTCACCCAGCAGGTTAGATCCGTCGTAAAAATAGATGTTGGCATCGCCCAGTTCGCGCCGCTGCTCTACGGTTCGGAGCTGGACTTGTTTGCGGTTCGCCCGATCTTGCGCCATTTGATCATGAAATTTTTCCTTCGCATAAGTGATGCTCATTACAAGGATCGGCGTCAACGGGTGTTTATCTCGGTAGATCTGTATGAACTCGGGCAGTGTTCTCTGAAGCAGTTCAGTAGAAACACAGTTCGCCTCATAATCCAGGATCAGACATGCAGGGTCCGAAATGTTAGAAAGTATTTGAGCCAGCTCAGGTTCTCCCTTACCGTTGCCGGAAAAGCCCAGATTGAGAAACTCCCTGTTGATACGTCTGGATAGTATGTTTGTATAAGCCATACCTGGACGGGCTGCGCAGCCGCCTTGCGTGATTGATGTGCCGTAAACGATGATTTTCCCGCTATTTTCGTAAGCCGGTGGCGGGGCGATCTGCGCTTCCCGATCCAAACCGATCCAAACTTCCTCTACGCCTTGGTAGAGCGGAAAATTCAGCGTAATGATCCGGCTCTCCCGCGCCATATCCTTAAAGAAAACGGCTTCGTATTCGCTCAGCGTGTGATCATAAACAGTTGTACCGTAATATAACTGCTCTCCCGGTCCTCCGATGTAACAGTCAAACCCGCACTGCCCTGTAGCCGTCATATGATACATATTGGCAGTTCCTGTCAGTTTTACTTTAACGCTCAAGGAAGTGGCATACGTCTCGAAACGGATTTGACCGCCAGCCGTGCAGTTGGCCAATTGGTCTACCGCCTCTGAGAGTTTCCAATCTGGTTTTGTCGGCAGCCGGCGGTAAAGCTTTTCTTCGTACAGCCAGCCGAAACCGGCAATATGGAATGGCTTCTCTAGCGGTGAATACCAATTAAAATGATTGTCGCCGGATTGCTGAATTCGCATGTTTGCGTCCAATTGCACGGCGTTAACAGGTTGTTGTTGATTTTGCATCTTACATTCCTCCTCTACTTACTCCTTAATATCCACTCACATTGTAGGGCTTTGTTATCCATTTTCGACTCCGATCCAGCAATCCCTTTTTTTCATTGCCAATGGTTATTAAAGTACCAAAAGAAGTCATGGTCCTCCGCTGTGGCCTCGTTCCCGCTGTATTACAATGAGGATAGCCTGTGAAATCCTGCAGGCTATGAGGAAAAAGGAGGGAATATTTCCGTTGGTACACAAGAACAGCAACCACAGCATTCAAGAATTCCATGCCGATATCGTCGTGATTGGCGGGGGAACCGGCGGTTGCGCAGCCGCGCTTGCCGCTGCCAAATCGGGCAAGATGGTGATCATGACCGAGGAAACCGACTGGATTGGGGGGCAATTAACGAGTCAGGCTGTTCCTCCAGATGAGCACCCTTGGATTGAGCAGTTCGGCTGCACCCGCACGTACCGGCAGTTCCGGGATGGGGTGCGTGATTATTACCGGCGCCATTTCCCCCTTACCGAAGAGGCACGGTCCCGCATTCATCTTAATCCCGGGAACGGTGGCGTTTCGCGGTTGTGCCATGAGCCACGCGCTGCATTGGCCGTTCTGCAGGAAATGCTGGCTCCTTATATTCACAGCGGTAGGCTGCAGATTCTTACCCGGCATCGCGCAGAATCGGCTTACGTGGAAGGTGATGACGTACGAACGGTAACGGTACGCAATTTGCTTACTGGGGAACTCGTGGAGCTATCCGCCGCTTTCTTCCTTGACGCAACGGAATGTGGAGATGTTCTGCCGCTAGCCGGTGCGGAATATGTGACTGGGGCGGAGTCCAAGACCCAAACCGGGGAACCACATGCCGTGGAAGGTGAAGCTCTTCCGCAGGACATGCAGGGCTTTACATACTGCTTTGCGATGGATTACATCGAAGGCGAAGACTACACCATCGAACGTCCAGAGCGCTATGATTTCTGGCGGCAGTATAAAGCCGATTTTTGGCCCGATCGGCTGCTAAGCTGGTCCGGCGTCCGCCCTCATACGCTAGAGCATGTCTCTTATGAACTTTTTGAAGGGACGGAAAAGTACTCTCTGTTCTACTATCGGCGCATCATCGACAGCAGAAACTTCGAGCAAGGCTTTTATTCAGGGAGTATTACACTTGTCAACTGGCCGCAAAATGACTACTGGCTTGGTTCAGTCATCGACGTGAGCGATGAGGAAAGAGAGCAAAATCTGTGGGATGCGAAGCAGCTAAGCCTCTCCTTGCTCTATTGGTTGCAAACGGAAGCGCCTCGGCCTGACGGGGGTTTCGGCTATCCGGGACTTCGTCTACGCAAAGACATCGTCGGCACCGAGGACGGACTGGCTATGTCGCCGTACATGCGGGAGTCACGCAGAATCAAAGCTGAGTTTACCGTATTGGAGCAGCATGTGAGCACAGCCTGCCGACCCGATGGTAAAGCAGAACAATTCGCCGATTCGGTCGGTATCGGCTGCTACCGAATTGACCTGCATCCTAGCACTGGAAACCGTCATTATATCGATGTCTCCTCCCTGCCGTTCCAGATTCCACTGGGCAGCCTGATTCCTGTCCGTATAAACAATCTGCTGCCAGCATGCAAAAATCTTGGCGTCACGCACATCACAAATGGCTGCTACCGGCTCCATCCCGTTGAATGGAACATCGGCGAGGCTGCTGGCTTTCTGGCAAGCCGCTGTATCGACCGTGAACTCCTGCCCCGCGAGGTGCGCAGTATGGAGTCTGAGCTTCGAGACTTCCAGAATATGCTTGTAAGCTATGGGATTGAACTCGCTTGGCCTACCATTCATTCGGTATAAAAATAACCATTCTAGAGACGAGGAGTTTTTCAAATGAGCAAAGTACGTATAGCGGTCATCGGAGCAGGTTCCATTTCCGAAATGCATTTGAAGTCATACCAAAATAATCCAAACGCCGAGCTTTACGCCATCTGCGACCTGAATGAAGAACGTGCTAAGGCGAAAGCTGAAAAATACGGCATAACACGCATTTACACGGACTATAAGGAATTGCTTGCCGATCCGGGAGTCGATGCCGTCAGCATCTGCACATGGAACAATAGCCATGCGCCGATCTCTATCGCCGCATTGGATGCCGGTAAAAACGTGCTTACAGAAAAACCGCTCTGCAAGACGGTGGGCGAAGCGCTAGCTGTGGAGGAAGCGGTCCACCGATCCGGCAAAACACTTCAGGTTGGTTTCGTCCGCAGATATGCCTCTAACACCCGCATCATCAAATCGTTTCTGGAAAACGATGAACTCGGTGACATTTACTACGCCAAAGCTTCGTGCATTCGTCGTCTCGGCAACCCGGGTGGCTGGTTTTCCGATGTCGAGCGTTCGGGCGGCGGTCCACTGATCGATGTAGGCGTCCACGTCATCGACCTATGTTGGTACCTTATGGGCCGGCCGAAGGTGAAGTCTATTTCCGGCAACACCTACAAAAGACTTGGCAACCGCGCCAACGTGAAGAACCTTGCCTTTTACAAAGCAGCGGACTATGACGCTTCCCACAATACCGTAGAAGATATGGCGAATGCGCTGATCCGTTTTGAGAATGGCGCCTCCATTCTTGTAGACGTAAGCTTCACGCTTCATGCGAAGGAAGACGAGCTTACCGTGAAGCTGTATGGCGCTAAAGGCGGGGCCGAACTGGAACCTCAGCTATCCATCGTTACGGAGAAGTACGATACCATCTTGAACCTCACGCCGCAGATCAACAATCTGTCTTTTGATTTTGTTGCCGGGTTTCAGGATGAGATCAATTATTTCATTGAAGTATGCCAAGGCAAAAAAGAAACCATTTCTCCTGTTCAAGATGGTGTTGAAATGATGAAAATTCTTTGCGGTATCTATGAATCTAGTGAAAAAGGCGAAGAAATACACTTCTAAATAAGCAGCTTACGACAAAACTCAAATTGCACCGGTTTAAAACTAGCCCTATCAAATGAATGGAAGGATAGTGAAACCCTTTGAATAAGTCGAAATGGTTGTCTATGACCCTATTGCTCACAATGATCGTTTCCCTTTGGTCCACGACCGCGGTTGCTGCGGAAACCGTCTCTGGCTCCGCTGCCACTGCCGCTGCTCCGACCGCCGCCGATTACATTGAAGTAGAAGCCGCTCCGGTCGACATTACCATTGATATTGAAGGTCCTCGCAAGCAAATTAATGCTGTTGATAAGGATGTAAGCGGCATCACCGATTATGTAGCTTTATTCACACCAGAGTATGCACCTCAGATTACGGTTGGAAAAACTTCCGTCGGCGTTGTCGTCGATGGAGCTAACCAGGTCACTCGGGTGGTAAACCCTTCAGTGAACGGCGGAGTGCCTGTCTGGACAGGGCCTACTGACCTAGTCATCCCTCAAGGCGGTTACATCCTAGTTTCGAATGATGACAGTTGGGCGAACAAAACCTACAAGCAATATCTCGCGAAAAATTTCAAGGTCGGTGACAAAATCAAGCTGCGCAAAAACGGTGAAGTCATCCCTGTCTCTGAATTAATGACAGGACAAGGCCTCAAAGCTCGGCTTAAGCTGAACAACGATGAATGGTTTACGGTAACCGAGCCGAAAACAGTGGTCTCCGGGAAGCTGGAAAACCTTGAGCAAGGTATCCCCTATTCGATTCGTGTGAACCAATCCACGATTGCCTTGCAAGCGAACGGCACCTTCCAGATCGAGGTTGGTCTCACGGAGGGTGTCAATTATCTTGACGTCATCGCCACCAAGAACGCGACGGAAAATGATCGCAAGACGCTTGTCGTGTTTTATAAAAAACAAACCGGCGCCGCGAAGGAAGTCGTCCTCTGGGTCGATCAAGGAACGAATATTTTCAAGTTGCAAACGCCTGAAAATGTTCACGATATGCTGACAAAAGCAAAAGACGCCGGAGTCACGGCAATAGCACTAGATGTTAAAGGTGTAGAAGGCTTCGCCAACTACAAGAAGAACGACCTGACCGGTCGTCCGCATATCTCCCAGATGACCGCGCCGACCCGCGCGGGAGCGAATCCGAACCTTGACATGCTGGAGGAGTTCATCAAGTACGGGCATCAGCTCGGTATCAAAATCCACGCAGCGTTCAATGTCTTTGCCGAAGGCTCACCTGCGCATAACGAATATGGACTGCTGAACCAGCACCTCGACTGGGAAGAGCATGTGTACCGCCCCGAGGATGGAAGCCAGATTCTGCGGCTGCGTGAAAGCAACTATTACAAAACGGGCAAATCCCTCGTCGCTTTCGTTAACCCGGCTAATGATGACGTAAGAGCCTTCGAGTTGAAAAACATGGAAGAAGTCATCAAAAACTACGATGTCGATGGCGTCGTGCTCGACCGGACCCGCTATGACAATGAAACTGCTGATTTCAGCCCGTTAACCCGCTCAAAGTTCGAGGCGTTTCTCGCTGTTCGCGGTAAACAGCTTACAAATTGGCCGGCCGACGTTTTCACTTACGTGAACAATGTCCGGCAATTCGGACCGCTCATCAATGATTGGTGGGAGTTCCGCTCGCAGACGATCAAAACGTTTACGGATGATGTCCGCTCGCTAACCGATCGCTACACGGCATTGAAAGGCCATAGGATCTACTCTTCCGCCTATGTAGGCTCCTGGTTTGATTCTTACTACCTGAACGGCGTCCACTGGGGCAGCCCGAACTTCAAATACGACAGCCGTTTGCAATTCCCGGCGGACAGCCTCTACACGGACTCTTACGCACAAACCGGTTATTCGGGCAACATCGATTTTCTTATGATCGGCACGTATCAAACAACGCAAAAAGAAATCGAGCATCACATTACGCTAGGTAATATTGTGACGAACGGTGAAGTTCCGATGTACGCTAGTATCGCGCTGGCGAACATCCAGGATCCCCCTCTGCAGCGGTCGGTGTTCCAAGCTGGCTTGTCGCAATCGAATGGTCTGATGCTCTTCGACTATTCGCAGGTTAACTGGTCGGTCGTGAAAGCGTCGCTCCAGAATGTAGAATACGTTAAGGATTATCAAGTAGGTTCAAGTGTTCCTGGCAATCAGGAATCGTTCCTTGAAGGCGATTTGTACAATGTGAGCCGGAATGAGAATAATCTCAACGTCTATACAGATACGTTCGGTCTAACGACAGCCACCAGCACCTTTGGTGTCGAAGCGATCGTGGATAGCACCGGAATAGTCACTAAGGTTGTTAACCAACAACAGGCGCTTAGCTGGAACTGGACGAATATGTCACCTAATAACAGCATCATTCCGCAAGGTGGCTTCGTCATCTCTGCTCTGGATGCTTCAGGCGTTCGGACGAGACGACAGCTGGTCGCCAGAACGTACAAGGTCGGCGATGCTGTCAGATCGGCCGTGCTGCGAGGTCACCTAGCCTATGCAAACACCAGCACACCACTGAAGAATCTCGAGATCAAAGGCAATGTCGAAGTGCTTGGGTCGGGAACGGCTGATGTTCGTTTGAACGGCGTTCCGGCAGCGCTGGCTAGCAACGGAGACTTCAGCGGAAAGGTCTTGCTGGAAGTAGGCCTCAATCCCGTAAAAATCTCCGTATACGTTGATGGCCGCAAAACGAACGAAAAAACCGTAACCATAACGCGTACGGCTCCCGTCATCACAGACATTGAGCTTGACTCTGCCGCCTACCGTCTAGTAGCAGGCGACAAGCATTCAACTGTTACGACAGCCGTTTACTCGGACGAAACGAGAGCCGTAGTAACCGGTGCTGTGTTCAGCTCCAGCAATCCTGAGGCAGCAGCCGTTGCCGCAGACGGAACGGTTACCGCGCTGAAGGCTGGAACTGCGGAAATCACCGCTGTCTATGAAGGAAAAACAGCCAAATCAGTCGTTACTGTTGTCGAACTGGCAAGTCTCTCCTTTGAAGAGTCGAAACATAGCCTAGTCAAAGTTGAGACCTTCAATGTACCGCTCCTGGCAACCTACTCGGACGGCATAATGGCGTACATCACCCAAGGTGCGACATTCATCTCTTCGAACGATAAAGTTGCTTCTATTGCTGCTGATGGCACTATTACAGCTGTGAAGTCAGGTTCCACAATCATTACTGCCTCTTATCGTGGCAAACAATCAGAGATTAAGATCAAGGTGTTCAACACTCACAAAGAGAAGATCGAAGATAAAGAGAACGATGATAGCGTGTACGACGAAGCAGCGAACGATAATAGAGAGAATGAAGTTGGAGATATGGGTTAAGGTTTAGCATCGGATAACATCACATGATTCAAAAAAAGCATCCTGTTCCTTCTCAGAGAGAAGGTCCGGATGCTTTTTGGGCAGTTCTGTAAATGAGCCGATCGGTTAGAATCGCGAGTTGGTACTCGCGGGCATTTAGCAGTATTTTCGCAAAATAGAGGTACGTCGTTCCGCTTAACCATAATATCAGCTATTTGCAGTAATTTAGCGCATCGTCGTTCCCCTTAAAGCTCCCATCTCCGTTTACGGCAGCTCCAACCACTGATAAGGCGTCTTCGCGGCCTTCATTCCAAATTCCAGAATTGTCGCAATCGCAATCGTTTCTGCCTGCGGAACCGGAGGCTTACCCGTCTCGAAAAAACCGATAAGATTCTCAATAAACGTCCCAAAGAAATCCGACTCGATCTTTAGAAACTTCGATGCCCCCGCTTCATAACTGAGCGCCATGCTGAACGGGCATTCCCATCCATATTGGTTGATCGTTGCTTGGCGGCCGTCCGCATACCCGATCAGCAGCGCTGGCGTGTTTGCCGTTCCCGTCCACATCACCCGTTTGACATCCGTCCCCATCATCGTGACGATCGGCTCCACCTGGTGAATCGAATAGTTCTCAAATTGTCCTGGTCCTAGACTGCATATGGACTCTATCCCCTGCTTTTCTAGTCCTGTATACTCTGAAGCGAACCGTAAAGCCGAAGTCGAGTACATGGGGGTTCCATGTTTATCTGCGAGTTCGAACATCCGAAAAGCCGCTGCCCGGTTAGGCGCGAACGTTTTATCGATATAAATAGGCTTGCCGGAACGAAGCGGAATCAGCGACAATTCTTCATGGTACTCGGGATGATCCGGCGACAGAACAACCAAGTAGTCACTCTGTTCCACAACCTCCTCGATCGAGTCAAGAAGCTGGATTCCCTTCTTCTCGCTCCATTCCGCATTGCTGAGCTTTCCTTCGATATTAGACTTGCCATAAGCGTACGCGACCTGCATGCTGCCACTCGATGCCTTTTCAATCCAACCAGGATATTTCTCCGCATGCCACTCGTCTAGGAAATAGTCAATAAATCCGATCTTTTTCATCCTTTTCTCACTCCCTCAGAGAAATAAAACCCCCACGGCGTGAACCGCAGGGGAATATTGCGCCTTAAAATTACTTCTTGTTCGCTGCGTACCATTCGTTGACAGCTTTCGTCATTTCGTCCCCGCCATCTGTTTTCCACTGTGCCAGGAATTTATCATAATTTTCGAGCTGTTCTGCACCTGTGATGTATTTCAGGAAGGTGTCTTCCATCAACTTTTGCAGTTTTAAATTGTATTTACCGATTGCTTCAAGCGGAGGTGCAAAAGAGAGCGGATCTACGACGATGTTGCCTTTGGCAGCTTCCTGATTTTTGTTAAATGCATCGGTCAAGATAGGATCTTTACGAACGCGCGCCTGCCAGTAGATCGGGTAGTTTTTCTCATCCACGCCTGTGAGAAACGAAGAAGCATTGTTATACTGGTCGTTGAAAATCGGCAGAATCGGGAAGTAGTTGCCGTTTTCCACTTTGTGGTGAACGCCTTCTTTACCGATCGTTGCTTCCTTGTGAATGTCTTTGTCGAGCTTCAAATCCAGGTATTTGATAATCTCCTCCTTGTTTTCGGCCCATTTCGGAATACCCACATAATAACTGATACCTGCGGAACCCATAACTTGTACTTTGCCATCATCTCCTTTCAGATAAGGAAGGCTTGCGATTTTGGCGTTAGGCGTGTTTTTTAGAAGTGCATTCTGTACGGTAGGGGCATTGAAGTAGCCGTTCGAGATCATAGCTGCTTTGCCGCTCGTGAAATTCTCGATAACTTTGTTCGCCTGATTGAGAGACCACTCCTGATCAATCAATTTCTCCGAATAAAGCTTCTTCATGAACTCTAAGTATTTTTTCATGTTCGGATTTTCTACCACATTGACCAGTTTGCCGTTAACATCCTGCCAGCCGGTCGTTGCGGTCGATTGAACCAGCGTGAGTCCGAAGGTCGGCATGATTTCAGGCACGAGCGGAGATTTCCCGCCGGACAGCGCCATAACATTCTTCTTCTCTTTGATCATTTTCATCACGTTGTACAGCTCATCGCGTGTTGTTGGGGCCTTAAGTCCGAGTTCATCCATCCAATCCTGGCGCACGATCAGCGCTGTGTTGACGATTGTACCTGAACCGGTCTGTGGAATACCATAAATTTTACCGTTCAGCTTGGCCCCGTTCCAGGAGTTTTGGGAGATAACATTTTTCATGTTCGTGCCATATTTGTTCACCAACTCATCAATTGGCTCCAACGCGCCAGAAGATGAGAGCCTAGAATACTGCGGGCCACTGAGCAGCATGAAGCTGTATTTCTCTTTGTTGGCCATGAGCAGGTTGAGCTTATCGTCTGGGTTCTCGACCGGTAGCATATCGTAGGTAACTTTGTAGCCGGTTTTTTCGTTCAGAAACTTCGCCACGACTTCGGCATTGGGATCAAAACGCGCATATTGCAGCAGCGCCTTGAATTCCGGCTTCGGCTTGTTGGTATCTGCAGTTGCGATTGGAGCTGTTGACACAGTCGGTGTTGTGGAACTGCTTGCCGTTTGGCCGCTTCCGCCACAAGCGGTGATTGACGCTGCCAAAGTTGTGATGGACATCAGAGCTAAAAATTTTTTCACCATGAAAGAGCCTCCCTTTTTCGTTCTTTGAGTATGGAGAAGTGCGTAAAACCAAAATTTCATGGAACCATCTTTGAGCCTGCCCACCACCACCCTTCAAGTAATGTTTGTTTGTAGATTCAGCCTTTTACGGAGCCGACCAGAACACCCTTCACGAAATATTTTTGCAGGAACGGATACACGAATATGATCGGCAGTGTCGCCAGAATGATGGAAGCCGCTTGGATCGACTGCGGTGAAACGTTCAGCGATGCGTCAATATTGGTCCGCATGAAGGCATCCGTCGACGAGACGAACAATTCCTTCAAATATAGCTGCAGTGGTTTCATTTCTACCGAGTTGATATAGATAAGCGACGTAAAGTAATCGTTCCAGAACGTAACCGCGTAGAACAACGCAATGGTTGCCAGCACTGGCATCGACAGTGGCAGAATGATGCGCACAAGGATCGTCATATTGCTGGCCCCATCCATTTTCGCCGATTCTTCGAGGCTGTCTGGCAGGCTTTCGAAATAGCTTTTGACAATGAGCATGTTGTACACGTTAATCATTAATGGCAGGAAGAGCACCGGCAATTTGTCGATAAGATTAAGCTTGTGCATGAGTAGGTAAGTCGGGATCAATCCACCGCTGAACAGCATAGTAAACAGGTACATGATGATAAAAAACTTGCGTCCCCGCATCCTCGGCTTAGAAAGCGGATAAGCGGCTAGCGTCGTCATGAATAAAGCGAGCAGCGAACCAATCAGCGTCACAGTAATCGAAACCATAAACGCATTCAGGAATAAGGAATTGCTCGCCACATACTTGTAAGTCCCTATTTGAAAATCGATCGGGTACAAGGTAACCATCCCCGAAACGACCGCCGCCTCGCTGCTAAGCGATTTGGCGATGAGATTGATGAACGGAAAGATGGTGGAAAGTCCCATCAGGATAAAGAAAATATGATTGACCACTGTGAAGATTTTCTCGCCACGGGATGTTGGGATGAGTCCAGACCTTCTAACGGCAGGTGATTGTAAGATGCCTTTTATATGCATAGCTGATCCTCCTTTATTCGCCGTTTACCAGATACCTCGTCCGAAAAACTTACGGGCCAAGCCGTTACCCGTTAAGATCAAAATAAACGCGACCACGGATTCGAATACTCCTACGGCGGTTGAGAAGCTGTAATCCTGTTCACCGAGACCTATGCGATACACATAAGTGCCAATAACGTCTGCGACGTTGTATACGCTTGGGTTGTACATCACGAGAATTTGTTCAGTTCCCGCCTCGAGCACATAGCCGAGACGAAGGATGAACATGAGCAGGATGATCGGAACCAGACCCGGCAGCGTGATATGTACGATTTGCTTCCATTTATTAGCACCATCTATTTTGGCCGCTTCGTATAAGCCGGGATCGATACCGGCCAAAGCCGCCAAGTAAATGATCGTGTTCCAACCAGTCTCTTTCCAACCTGCCGTGCTAATGAGAACCGAGCGGAAAATATGGCTATCCAGGAAGAAACGGATCGGTTCGCCGCCCATAGCGACGATTATTTTGTTGACGATACCGCCGTTCGTGGAAAGCAGATCAATGAACAAACCACTGACGATAACCCAAGACAGGAAGTGAGGCAGATAAACGACGGTTTGCACGCTTTTTTTGAACGCCATGTTCTTCAATTCGTTAAGCAAAATGGCGACCACAATCGGGAGAGGAAAGAGAAATACGATTTTGTAAATAGAAATGATTAAGGTGTTCTGGAACACCTGCAAAAAACTGGCGGAGGAAATCAATTTATCGAAATGCTTCCACCCGACCCATGGACTTGCGGCCATACCATCGAAAATATTGAAATCCTTGAAAGCAATGATAATCCCGTACATCGGCGTGTACTTAAACAGCAGCAGAAATGCGATGCCGGGAAT
This sequence comes from Paenibacillus sp. V4I3, assembly GCF_030817215.1. GTDB lineage: Bacteria > Bacillota > Bacilli > Paenibacillales > NBRC-103111 > Paenibacillus_E. Next base: position 4,569,971 of record NZ_JAUSZA010000001.1, on the reverse strand, counting down.
GAGCGCGAGATACAAATCCCAATCTTTCCTGATATCAATCAACAATTGTCGTCTATAGCTCTTTTTACCATTTTTCTTTGTAGATATGACAGTTTCCGTCGTAGTGGTCGTTTCTCGCAAGGTGTTTCCTCCTTCTTACCTGTCTTTCTTAGATTTAGTTTATCACCCACCGTTTTTTTGCGAATTAGAGGAATATTACTTGTTTTGGTACTTTCATAACTTCTCGCTCACATCTGACATACAAAAAAACCTTCCCAGATCAACTGAGAAGGCTGCCAAAAGGCTTGCAAGGAATTCAATGACGAACTTCCCCGGGCGTCACGCCCCAATATTTACGGAATACTCTTGTAAAATAGCTCACATCCCTATACCCGACACCAGCTGCGGCGTCGTATACCCGTGCTCCCTCTTGCAGGATTGCCTTGGCCCGCTCCATTTTACGTTCCAGTACATAGGTGGAAAAAGCCTTGCCTGTTTCCTGCTTGAATAGACGGCTAAGGTAGGATGAGTTGACATACAGCCGGTCAGCGACAGCATGCAGCGTCATTTCCTGATCGATTTCATTTTCGACGAGACTTAATATGGTCTTGATCATGCCATGACTCGTCGATTTCCGCCTCTGGCTGGCATAGGTTAAATACGCTCTTACCATCCGCTGCAGCCAAAATAGAATTTGTTCCTTTGCGGCCAGCTCCAAATGATTATGGAAATAAACGTAATCCTCACCGGCCACTTCCCGTACTGGCCAGCCTTGTTTCTGGATCATGCAAATAAAGAGACTTGTGAAATAAAGGATATGCTCATGCATGTCTTCAACCGTTTCCGCTTTGGCCATGCCACCGTCCCAGAGAGCTGTTAACGTTTCAACCGCTTTGTCGCCGTCCCCCGTTTCGAGTGCGATCTCCAGCGCTTTCTCCAGGTTTGGCTGAAACGAAAGTTCAGGTTCTCTCCCCTGCTCTTCCCGATACGGGATCGTCAGATCATAGCCCAGTACGATCCGATTCTGTAACGCACGAACCGCCTGTACGTACAGCTTGTTCAGATCCTCTTGGCCGCCTGTTATCCCGCTAATCCCCGCGCTTGCACTTAGCCTAAGACAGCTTCGTATAGTTAAAAGCAGCTTTTCGATCACTGCATTGATTTTCTGGAGGGCTACTCCAGACTCTTCATGTCCATCCAGCTGGAACACGACAACCGTGCAGCCCGCATAATCGGTAGACACCCAACAAGGTGTTGCCAGCAATGTTTCCTTCACGATACTGCTCAGCGAAAATTGGAGCAGCGAAATATCTTTCTTGCTGAATCTGGTTTCATCCTCCAACAGCGGGTCCATATCGACTACGGCAACAGCATATTCGGCATCTTTTTGTAAATCCAGTTGAAGAAACTTGCTTTTCTGTTCAAGCTCCCAAGGTTCATACTTTCCGTTCAGCCACCCCTGGAAGAATTCATTGATTAGGTGTGGAAGATGCAGCTTCCATTTTAGCTTTAGCTCATCCTCATTATGGCGCTGCTCAAGCTCACTCTTCAACCGATCGGCCGCTTCGAGCACCGACTCCAATATCTCCTCGTCCCCTGCCGGTTTTAACAAATATTTCATAACACCAAGCCCCAATGCCTCTTGAGCGTATGCGAAATCATCATGTCCACTGAGAACAATGATTTTCAACAAAGGTTCGGTTTGGCGAAGTTGTCTAGCTAAAGTCAGCCCGTCCATCTCCGGCATCTGCAGGTCCAGCAAGATGATCTCAGGCTTTTTGCGGTCGATCAGCCGCAGCGCTTCCATTCCGTTTCCAGCCTGGCCGACGACTTCTATTCCGTGCTTGTCCCAGGGGATGTTGTTGGCTAGTGCGTTTCTGAGGCGGACTTCATCTTCCACAATTAATAAATTCATAGTCGGAATCTCCTTGATGGATAAGATGTATTCAGAACACCTTCGCTCATGACACGGTATTTTCCTGCCTTGTCTCTTCTTTGAGTGTTGGTATAGAAATTATCATATCTGTGGCAGACTTGATAGGGGACAGTGGTTACTTTCTTTGGTATTTTGACATAAAAAAAAAATCTCCTGGCGATTTAAACCCTCACCAAGAGACTTCTTCTTATTGTGATCCCAGATAAGCTTAATGATTACTCTCTCAACGCTTCTTTCAATTTCGTAGACATGCTATCCATGGAGCCCGAAGACGGACGCTTAACTCCACGTAGTTTCGCGATTTCTTGTTTCAATCTCTCGGTTTCTAATGTCAATTTTTTGATCTGATCTAGAAGCTGTTCCTTTTCTGAGCCGTCATTATTTTCCACTATGTATCCCGCCCCTTCCTTCCGGATAAAAATACCCCCTCGCCGCTAGCAGATCATCACCTTGGATTCTCTCCATGCGTCAAAGGGACTTATATAGGGATCTTTGGTCGGAGATCAAAGTCTCACCTTTTAGTTGTTCAATTCAATCGTATAAAGACGTCCTGTTTCTTCCCAAATTTCGCCTGGCTCCAAGGAAACCAGTCCAATTTGATCAGCCGGGAGATCTACGTTCGGTGCATTTACCAGATTCATTTGCGGCTCCGGGCAGAAAAACCCTTCAGAAGCGCCATTATTCCAGATCATCCATTGCTTGTAGGATGTCCCTACATCATAAACCAGTTTGATGCCTGCACGTGAATCTGTCAACTCCATATAGTTGCGGCCATTTTGCGGCGAGGTTGTGTAATGATTATCCATGGATTCAAAGAACGGCGACAAGCCGCCTACTTTCATCTTCTCTTCGTCAGCTGACAATGGCTGATACTCACCGGTTGGCAGCATTCTCTCACTCATTTCCCAGCGATTGCCGATCGTCATTTTGAATCCATAATCAGACGCCTGACTGTTCGGCGCAAAAGGTGCATTGATCGTCGTATGATACGCCAACAAGCAAGGCATAGCCTCTTTGCCTTCATTATGTACGGATACATGCTGATGCAAACCGAATGCATTCAATGTGTAAGTCAAGCTTATCGTAAACTCATGCGGTAAATACGCATAAACCGAATGCCCTTCTCTTACGCGCAAAGCTAAGGTAACTGAACTCTCAGTTTCATCTGCACGGAATTTCTCAACAGCCCATGGAATATTGTGTACAAAACCGTGTAGGTGATTTCCCGTTTTCGGTTCATTGATCGGAAATTCATAGACTTTGCCTTTCCAAGGAAACTTCCCGTCCTCATACCGATTGGGTGGAAATAATACCGGTATCCCGTGGACGATTGGACGTGCTTTAAAATCTTCCATCTCTTCCATTGCAGGCTCACGCAAAAAGCGGTACTCTTTTTCGGTATCTCTAAAAGCAATTAGATTAGCGCCAACTTCCGGTAAAACAGCTGCTTCATAACGTCCAGCTTGTAACCAAATGGCTTTCTCTCCTTGGTATGTTCCTTCAAACGCTTTCGTCGTCATTTCGCGTTAACCTCCTACATAGCTGTGCCTTTAATTTTGGACAGGCTTATATGAATTTACTCTAAAGCATGTGAATCAAGGAAGTCAATGGATGAAAATAACGCAAACAATGATAAATGTGACTTTCGGAAAAGTACGAATAAGACTGTATATTACTTGTACGTACAAGTTGGCTAGACAAATTTTTATGACTGTTAAACTCGGATGGTTGACTCTCTGACGATTAATTCTGGTTTGTAGACTTTCCCTGTTTTACTTCCATTTGCTCGTTTATTCTGTATCATATCAATCAATATCTCTGCTGCATCCGCGCCCATTTCCGTTTTGGGATGCGAAAGTGTCGTCAGCTTGACCTCTGTTGCGGTTGCTAAAGAAGAGTCATCAAAACCGACCAGCGAGATATCCTGTGGCACTTGAAGACCTGTTGTACGTACAGCATCAAGCAGATGAATAGCTATCTCATCATTGTAGCAAATGAAAGCCGTTGGCCGCTCATCTACCTGACCTAGCATCGCTTTTGCGCTTTCATAGGGTTTGTGTCTCTTCTCCTCCGTCGTATAGTGAATGACGAATTCCGGTAACAACGGAATTTGATAATGATGATGAGCACGAATAAACCCATTCAACCTATTAACCCCTTGCAAGTCATCGGTCTTGAAGAACCCAACAATGCGGCGATGCCCAAGCTCAATTAAGTGCTGAGCAGCCTTGAATCCGCCCTCTTCATCATCCACGACCAAAGAAGGACAATTCATCTCCGGATACCGCTCATTAATCATCAAATAAGGAATATGTTGATAGTCTAAGGAAAGGTAATAGCTTAAATTCGGATTGCCTTCCGCGCTTTTGGTCGGTTCAATAATAAGGCCGCTTAAGGGCTGACTCATCATCATGTCGAGGCTTTCCTTCTCTTTTTCCTTATCATTGTCTGTGGATGACAAGAGCAGTCTGTATCCTCTCGCACGTAAGGCAGACTCCGCTCCTCTTACGATATGAGGAAAAATATAATCCGATATATAGGTTGTCAGAATGCCAATGGTTTGCACATCTCGACTTTTTTGCGTTTGGGGCGTGGAAACGAATGTCCCTTTTCCTTGCATCCGGTACAACCAACCTTCTTGCTCTAACTCCCCGAACGTCTGACGAACCGTTTGACGGCTCATCTGAAATTGCTCGGCTATTTCATTTTCCGATGGCATTTGATCATTCGGTTTCAGCTTCCCGGTATGAAGCCACGATAGGATTTCCTGTTTCAACTGTAAGTATTTCGGCATTTGCTTTTCTTTCATGATTCACCTCAGGTTATTGATTCTGACCGTATTATATCATTTGCTCAACTTGTATGTACATATACGGTAGAAGAAGGGTTTGGAGGTGTACAATACAATCAATCTATGAACACTCGTATATGCTGTATCGCATTATAGCCATAACCTTTTACATTCCAATCTGCCATTTCGCTTTGAATGTTACCTGTTGCATCCTTAGCTCTGACTTTAATGTCGTAAGATCCGGATTCAGTTACCGTCCATTTCCAACACCAACGCCTCCAAGAATAAGCTTCTTGTTGATCCAACCAAGATGCTGCCAGCCAAGTGTTTCCATTGTCAGTACTTATCTCTACCAGTACTACTGGAACACTACCAGATATTGCTGTACCCCATACCCAATTCTCCCCTTTTGCCAATACCTCTTGGTCTGTTGGTCGGGCAATGGTCGAATTGAGGCGAATAGTAGTAACCGGTTCGGAAGAGGATAGAGTTAATGGTTTTCGATCATATACATAATCTACGACTTGGAAAGGTCCTTGAAAATGTTCCTCTATCACGACGATACGGTGAAGCCATTTGACTGAAGCCATTCCATACCAACCTGGAACAATTAATCTAGCTGGATAACCGTGACGGTAGGGCAGCGGTTTACCACTCATGTAAAGGGCTACAATGGTATCGGGATGCAGAGCGTGTTCGAGAGATAAACTTCTTGTATAGGAAAACATGCCAGGCATATCCGTTCGAACTCCCTTATCCATGCCCTCGAACGTCACTTCACGTGCATCCCTTTGGAACGTCGGCTGCATGCAATAAATCTTGAAGCCGAACCCCTGTCCAAACAGCATGACTAATTGCCCCTAGTCCCCACTGCTCGCCGCGGGTTTTCGGATGAAAAAACGATCTCTTATCTCCAACACATTCGAGCGTAACCGGGAGTGTAACTTGAGGCATATTCAAGAGATCATGATAGCGAAAATAGATTGGTTTGTTTATACATCCTTCGATAGTAAGCACCCAAGTGCGCATGTCCACATTCGGATATGGAAAATGGTTTCGGATATAAAACAGATGTTCTGGCGTAATACGACTGGATAGTGACAGCATTGGGAATTCTTGATTTTCCGGCATGATTCTTCGTGTAATCAAATGAGGCGAATACAACAATTAAATCATCCTTTCGTAAGAACAAGATCTTACTAAAAGATATGGACCACATGTTGAATTGAGACTCATGTTTCACCTTCCACCCTATTCAGACACGATCGCTATTTAAAAAGTAAAAGGGGCTGTCGATTGACAGTCCCTTTTTATATAAGAATTTTAGTCCACACATTTCCATACATTAGATTATGCCCTTTACTTGAAAGGAGTCCTTCTATGTGCAATTATCCAGTTAATAAGTCGGCCTCATTTTCTCAATATAAATGCCCACCTACAATAGAAGTCCTAGGTATAGGAACAGCGGCTGCAGCTCCCGACAGGGCGATAGTGGTGATAGGAGCCATAACCGAAGGTCCAGTCTTACCTGCTGTCCAAACCGAAAACGCAAAAATAGTAACCACTATCATTCAATCCTTATTAAAACTAAACATCCCCCGGGAAAAGATACAGACGTATGATTTTGGAATTGAAATCCAGTACGATTATCAAGATGGTAAGCAAATTTTTCGAGGCTATAAAGTAACCCATCTCTTGCAAATCACCAACGATAGAGTAGAACTGACAGGAATTCTCGTTGATACCGCCGTTTCCAGTGGTGCCAATAACATCACCGACATTAAGTTTACGACTTCACAGCCAGAATTTTACGAGAATCAGGCCTTATCGCTTGCCATTCGAAACGCCCGTCAAAAGGCAGTGACCATAGCAAATACACTGGGAGTTACTCTTGTCACAGTCCCCAGCCAAATTCAAGAAATGACCGGAACCTCCGAACCCATCCCCTATGCAACCACCATGCTTTCCAAAAGTACAGTTACCCCGATCCAACCAGGACAATTAACGATTTATGCTAAAGTACGTGTGTGGTATCTGTTCGCCGACCGATAATTGAATCTTACTGAATCTCTAACTAGGAACTTGTCACTTCAATCCATCTCGCTACAACTTCTGCAAGCTTCTCTTTCTTATCCTCCACATCGCTCATATCGGTTAATTTGACAATAGCTCTATCATCGGCAACCCAATCTAATAAGCCTGTTGTGTCGTCAAAAAGTGATCCATTCCCTGCATGATCTTTTACCTTGACTCCACAATGAAACACAAGCATAAAAAATCCTTTCCCTTGCAAATTAAAGGTCACCCGATCTTCATTATTAAAACAGAAACTAGGTGCATTCCATTTAATATGTTCCGTAATGTGTTCATTAGCGCTTAAAATGATTTTTCGAACTTCTTCTATTTCCTTCTTCAGGGGATGTTCAAGATTGTTCAAAAAATCAACTGCTTTTTGATGACCGGATGGTTTCATTAATTCCACAACCTCTCAACAAGATTTAATTCCTTTTCTTCAAACTCTAGTCTATAAATATCAGGTTTAGTGGTCTGTTTCCAAAATTCGAATCCGTAATTAGCATCAAAATAATTTAATATGATCGTCATTATATTTCCGTGTGTACCTACAGCGATTTTCTTGCCTTTAAAGTCAGATAGTAATTTCATAATTAATGGTATAGCCCGATCCTGCGCCTGTCTTGTTGTTTCTCCTTCAGGCATACAAAAATCAATATCGATAAAAGATTGTTTAATGCCAATTAATAATTCCTCTTCGGATACTGCGTAATTCAAGCTAGCGATTGGTCTTTCGATTAGCTCTATGTATGGAATAATTTCTTTCTTTAATAGCTCTGCCAATGGACTAACTGTTTCTAATGCTCGAAAATATGAACTAGAAACAATTACATCAATTTCTTCGTTACTCAATATCTCTGCCACTCTCTTAGCGTCTAACTTCCCTTGTTCAGAAAGACTAGTGCCACCAGTTCGTTCATGTTCAATTGAAAATGGGGCTATCCCATGCCGAACAAAATAAATATAGGTTTTCATTATTTCTCCTTTCACTTTACTTTTATGTATTTAATTTTTTGAATCATAAGGAGGTGCGTTACTAAAGTGGATAAAAAGAGTACTTGTCGACTTATCCGTCCATCTCGAACTTATCATGGAAAACAAGGGCTTGATTATGCCGAAGCCATATCAAAGGAAAGCGTTGGTGCTCAAGGGATCTGTATGCATTTATTGTCTATACCGCCAGGAAAAAGAGCAAAGGCTCACCTTCATCAAGATCATGAGACAGCCATTTATATGCTTCAAGGAAAATCTGCAATGTGGTATGGTGAGAAGATTGAACAGCATATGGAATTAGATGCGGGGGACTTTCTTTACATCCCAGCGGGGATGCCCCATCTCCCCTATAATCCGAGTGAAACTGAGTCCTGCACGGCTCTGATTGCCCGTACGGATCCAAATGAACAGGAGAGCGTCCTAGTCCTTCCCGGGCTCGATGCTGTTTGGCAAAAGAAACAGTTGTAAGCAGATTAACGGAATAGAGGTTGCAAATCAGTTGTTAGTCTACAATAAATAATTTCGCTCCAGTTTTCGTATAAGATCTATGTGGATTTGCATCATCAGCCACTTGATAACTGACTCCTGGCTTGAGTTTAAATTCTCTTCCATCTGAAAGTTCAGTATACAATTCTCCTTCTAGAACTAACAAAACGTGGCCTCTGTTACACCAATGGTCAGCTATATAACCAGGCGTATATTCTACCATTCGCACCCTTATGTTTCCCATTTCAAATGTACGCCAATAAGCACTTCCTTCAATTCCAGGATGTTGAGTAACACTTATTTCACTCCAGTCAATTGTACTAAATGGAACATCCGTTATTTTCATAAAATGGTCCCCCCTACATAATTTGGTTTTCATATGTTTCCATATATTAAAAATAAGGTTGAACACGATATGTGTCCAGCCTTATTTCCATTTTTTCCAATAACCTTATTAATCACTTACTGTGTTACGGTAATAATCATAGCGGTTAATCCCCTGCTATTGATAGAAGCGTCTGTTATTCCGTTAGCTGAACCTGTGATTGCGAACGAGTAAGTATAGGTTCCTGGACCCGGATTATCCACCCAAGTTAGAGTAGTCGTTACAGCTGCTTGCGGAAAAAAGGGCTGATCCTGATTTTGGATCATTACAGCATTATCCGTTGTTACTATTTCCCCTTGATTTCTGGATATAGCGCTATCCACCGAATAATTTTGAACAATGATAAAATTAATATTCGCAAATGCATCTAATTTGACCACCTGATTAGCCAGCAATGTAATTGAAGGTAAAATTAACTCTGCCATAGAGCCTCCCGATCCTTGGATAATGATAAATGGGATAGGCGTGTTGCTTCCTGCGAATCGAACATCGACAATCCCAGAAGGTCCCGTCAACCCAGTCGGCCCCTCGGGACCTTGCGTTCCTTGGAGTCCTTGGGCACCTGTTGGTCCTGGTACTCCAGCAGCCCCCGTAGGGCCTTCCTCTCCTTGTGGACCTTGTAAACCCTGAAGGCCTTGCGGACCTTGAACTCCCGCTCCCCCTTGGTGCCCAATCGGTCCCTGCGGTCCGGCAACGTCAACCGCTTGGTTTGCAGCTGCTGCGACGCCTAATGCACTAGCACTAATTAATTGCACAACGTTTGAAGTGATATTATTGACGACGCTGGGAGCAAGTTTGTCTAGTGTGATGGCCCTCCTTGCTATCTTAGCTCCACCAACAGATCTTTGAGCAAGTTCCCTGCTCGTTACCGCCCTCCTTGCTAATCTGTCTGATGTTATGGGTTGTTCAAGCTTCTTAACATCTCTCTTCAGAGCTTGTATATCATTATCTACACTTGATAACGTTCGTCTTCTGACCAATGCCATCTTCCTTTCTCATATCCTTCTAGGTATAACAAGCTACCCACATTATATGAGGAAGGCGATATGACTTGGCACGATGTTTGTCTTGGTTCATTCATCTAAAAGTTCAAGTCGTTAATTTAGCATATACGCCAAAAAACAGCGTCACTTCTCCAATAATCATGTAATTTGGTAAAAGAAAAAACAAATCCACCGCGAAAAAAATCCCAAGTAATCCTACTAATAACACTAAATGATATATACCTAGTCTTTGATGTGCGTGTCGATATTTATGGAAAACCAACGTGGTTGAGAAAAAGTAGAGCAGTACAGATCCAAAAATAAAGCTTAACATAAATGAATAATTTAATTGTTTCAAAAATAACAATTGGATCGATGCTGCAATCATACACATGGATAAATAAATGAATAAATGGCCATAAATGATAGTTTGCCCCGCAGTTTCTAATGTCTTATTCACTTTCTTTTCAACATTGTCAAAATATTGCCACCATATAGCAATAATTAATAAAAAAGTCATTGACGCAAATACAATAGATTGCCACGTCCAGTCGCTAGACTGCAAGACTGCAAGTATACTGATTACGGATTCACCAAGAAGAATGAGTGTAAACAACGAGAAGCGCTCTAATAGATGATGCGTATTTATGGGGCTTTTCACCAAGTAGTGCCGACCGATTAATGGGAGAAAAATGTCTACTGTTATTCCCGCATACAAAACTGCATAGCGAATCCATGAGTCGAAAAAAAGTGAGCAAGAAGAAATCACCAATCCAATCCAAAAGCGGCTTCCTAAATAACGGGCAGTGATCTTTCTATGTGCTTCTTCTTTTTTATGTACCGAAAGATATTGGATGGCTGTCATCGCTCTTAAACCAATATAGCCTATTAAGAATGGAACATAGTATTGGTCAAAATTAACCGATAGACTGGCCGTCATTATGAGCACAAAAAATAATTGCAAAATCAGAAATATTCGGTGTGATAAGATATCTCTTCCAAACCGGTTTACAAAGAGGGATTGCCCAACCCAAGCCCACCAAATCGGAATAAATATGAGGACGAATTTGGCTAAGTATTCAACTGGAATGGATCCATTTTCGACATGTAACAAGACATGACTCGCTTTTGAAACTGCCGCTACAAAAAGCAGATCATAGAAAAGTTCCAGCCAGGTAACTTTCTTCTCAGCAAATGCTGTGATTTGTTGTGATCCCGATGTGTGTTGATTCATCATTCTGCTCCTTTGGTTTGGATGTGATTTAATAAAATGCTATCCACATTTTAGCATATAGGCTTATCAAATGATTAAACTTTCTGGTGTTTCAATGTATTTCGCGCTATTATGATTCCCACAAATTGGAAAGTAACAAACACTCTTGCAGCTGCGTCTATATAATATCAAAGAAAACTTAGTAAGGGTGTATGAACATGAAAATTAGAAACAGCTTACTTTACGGGGTCACATTTTCCATGCTGACCATGATGCTAATCAATGCAACGTCGGTACATGCCGAGGTTAATCAGCCGCCTTCTGTACTTCTGGATGGGCATCAACTGTCCTTTCAGACTCCTCCCGTGATCGAAAACGGCTATGGCCTCGTTCCGATGCGTCCTATTTTTGAGGCTGAAGGTGCAAAAGTTTCTTGGGATGAGAGCACACAAACGGTTACTGCCATTAAAGAAGGCGTCGTCCTTACATACCGAGTCGGAGAAACAGCCGCTTATAAAAACCAAGAACGGCTGGAGATGCCCGTGTCAGGCAAAATTATCGACGGGTTTACCATGGTTCCGGTGCGATTTATTAGCGAAGCGCTAGGCAATCTCGTGAAATGGCATGAATATTCCCGTTCGATTACCATTTCATCCGCTCATGACTATGAAACCACTATCGAATACGGCGTCAACCTGCGTGACTCTCCAGCAAAAGATACGGATACCCGCGTCCTCCGTGTACTTCCGAAAAACGAGAGAATCCACGTGATCCGAGAAATCGATGCAAATTGGCTGGAGGTGCAGACCAAAGACGATACAATTGGTTTCATCTCGGCTACACCAATGTATACCGATTACACGAGCCCGGCATTCGCCGAAAAGAAAGCGGATGAGTTGCTCGCTTTCGGGTCCAAATTCCTGGGAACACCTTACGAATTCGGTGCAACTTCCGGCCAAACCAATACGTTCGATTGCTCTTCTTTCGTCCGATATGTTTTTAACGAAGTGCTGTCCATCGATCTGCCGCGAGTCTCCTACGACCAAGCCCAGAAAGGGAAAGAAATCGGAATCGACAAAATACGCAAAGGCGATCTACTGTTCTTCAGCGCTCGCGGGCTCGATATCGGCCACGTAGGCATCTATGCGGGAGACGGGAAAATCCTTCATACTTATTCGAAAGAGCTCGGCGTTCACATCGCAGACTTCGATGAAAAATGGAAAAAACGTTTTGTTACGGCCAGGAGATTATTCTAAATGAAGGTGATCCCTTGTGTGAGTTAATCAAATCATTCCGATGAACAAACAACGAAAATAAGCCTAATTAGTTCAGCTAGTTCAGAACTAATTAGGCTTAACTTTTCCCAAAACCGTCTGGTGATGTGCTATTTCGGTGCTAGGAGAGGGTTCGGTTTCTTTTTTCTGGCTAAAACCGATTGGTAATCGACTTTCATGCCCTCTATCGGTAGAACAGAAAAGTGTTCGATGTCAAATACTTCTGTTACTTTTCTCTGAATGTGCTCATCTTCGTAGAAGGCGAAAAAGCGTTGAGGTCTGTACGCGTCATCCTTCCAAATCCCTTCGCTTTCATACCCGCCATAAAGGCCCATGTACAAGAAACCGTCCTGCTTCAGCACTCTCTCCAAATTGACCAGAACTTGCAGAAGACTATCTTTTGGCACATGTAGCAGGGCATTCATCGTCCATATCGCGTCAAACGACTCTGGCTCTAAGTCCAAAGTGTAGAAATCCATGGCGAAAGCTTCAAGCCCTTTTTCAAGGCAAATGTTCACCATTTCTTCGGATAAATCAACGCAAGTGACATGGTATCCATGATTTTTCAAATAAATCGCCTGATGGCCAGGACCGCTTCCAAGATCTAAAATCCGTAGTTCACTACCCCTGTCAGCTGCCTGCAGCCTTGCCAAAAAACGATCCATCTCATCTACTTTCCACGATTGAACTGTATCCCCATCCCGCAATCGAGCATGTTGATCATAGCTCATCTTGAGCGTTGCCTTTACCTCAGGATCCATCGGCGTTTTCTCCTATCGAAACGATCGTTATGTAAGCTGCATGTCTTACTTCACTATGGTTTTTTGAGCTGCGTCCACGAGCATATCAAACCATTCGTCGTCTTCCAGCAAGTCTTCAACAGCTTCAATATCCTCTTCTTTTCCTGATTCCTGTAAAAAGTGAAGTGCGTAGCTCCAGTCATCTTTACCCCGTTTGCTTTGCAGGGTAATTTCGTACGGGTGCTCGTGGCCTTCCACCTTGAATTGAACTTGCCCGAGGTAGCCTTCTTCTTTGCTGTGTTCCATGCTCGCTTTTAAAATTTCAATCATGTTCATCATCCTTTTCTTTTCGTTGTAACCAAGTCCAAATCGTGTTCATCGTGGTTTGCAGGTTCGTTGCTTCATTCCATATATAGGGATTGTGATCTCTGAAATAATCGGCATGTCCACCTATTAACGGTAAAGTTTGTCGATGAGAAGGAGCATGTTTCATGCCATTCCAACGGCGCAATCCCCAGCGCGTTCTCATCCAGCCACCCCATGTGCCCAGTCTCGGTACGGGATCATTGGATTTATCCAACTGATTAGCAGCATTTAGATAAAGAACACGGCTCTTTAACGATGGAGGAATTGCACATTTCGGCGATCCAATTTGGACCACACCGAGGATCGAAACCCCCTCTTTCATAAGGGCATCAGCCGCCAGAATAGAAGCCACAGCCCCTGCACTATGCCCAATTAGCAGCAGTTGCTGTCTAGGGACCAGGTTGTCGTTGATCAACTTCAACAAGCTTTTGCCACCATAGTGAGACCTTTTCCGATGTGCATTGTTCCATAGATCACTGGTAATTTCTCGGAGCTGCACTTGCTTTCGCCGCGTCCAATCGCCATATGGATAATGGATAACGACTTGGACACGTGAACCTGCTTGTTCAAAACGAGCAGCCAGTACCGCGGCGAAAGCATCTAGGAAATAAGGCGCTGTGGCAAAACCAGCAGATACATAAATGACGAAATCCTCCGGTTCGGAGTGGATTGTCATGGCTTGCTCAGTTCCCTTCTCGTGCAAATTAGGTTAGGAACGCGGTTTAGCTCGATTTGTAGGCATCGCCGCCATCGGATCGTCCGGCCAGTAATGCTTGGGGTATCGGCCTTTGAGATCTTTTTTGACTTCGAAATAAGCATCCCGCCAAAAGCTCGCCAAATCTTTCGTCACCTGCACAGGACGCTGAGCAGGCGATAACAAGTGCAACGTAACCGGCACTCTTCCCTTTGCGATCCGCGGGGTATCGGCTAAACCAAACATCTCTTGCAAACGAACCGATAAAGCAGGCGACTCACTGACGCTATAATCAACGGGAATTCGGGAACCGCTTGGTACCTGAATGTGCGTTGGCGCCCATTCATCTAACCATCGACGCTGCTCCCATGTTAGCATTTCTTCTAATATGCTTGTCAAGTTAAGACGCCCTAAAGCCCCCATGCTTTTCAAACCGTAAAGATGGGGCCCTAGCCAATCCTCTAAGGAAGCAAGCAAATTCGCATCCCCCATATCTGGCCATTCTACATCAAATCGATGCAAAAACATAACACGCTGTTGAAGCTGCCTCGCACTCCGAGTCCAAGGCAGCAGCTCCAAGGATTCTGTTTGAATACCGGATATCAAAGCTTGCAGCACCAAGTCTGGGTTTGGATCCTGCAACGGGTTTTCTTTGAGGATAATGGCACCTAACCGAAGACGCTGTCTTGCTTTAACGGAAGCCGTTGCCTGTTCCCATACCACTTCTTGCTCTTTGAGCAAGCTGCCTTCAAAGGCTTCAAACAGCTCGTCTTCCTGAATCGGTGCTGCCAAATAAATACGGCTCTCCGCTCCGTTATCGTCCAGCTCGGCGGCGACGAGATAACGCTCGTTCGAGAGCGGCTGCAGCTCGGGCAGCACAGCACCGCGCCCGCTGCTGAGCAGGAACCGCCCCGTCGACCGCCGCTGCGCGACGCGGTCGGGATAAGCGAATGCGAGCAGCAATCCGCTCGCATTCGCTTTATTCCCGCTCGGCCGGATGCCGAGCTGCTGCATGAGCACTTTGGCTTCCGCCGCGATGCGCCGGCATAAGCCAAAGTCAACGTCTGCGCGCTGCTCGCCCTGCGCAGCGCGCCAGAGCACTTCGATGCGGGTGCGAATATCCGCATCTCGGCCCTCAGAAGCGCGCATGAAATCGCGCTCGCTCAGCATTACGGCGAGCTCGCACGCCAACGCGCCGAGCTCAAGCGCTATGGCTTGCAGCACCATGTGCGCAAGACGCGGGTGCAGGCCTAACGACGCTAGACGCTTGCCGTGCGGCGTTAGGCCTCCCTCATCGTGCAGCGCTCCCAGCTGCACGAGCAGTTCCCGCGCCTGCTGATACGCAGCAGCAGGCGGCGGGTCTAGCCAGACCAGCGAAGCTGGGTCTGGCACGCCCCAGGCGGCCAGCTCCAGCGCGAGCGGCGCCAGATCCGCTTCGCGGATCTCTGGCGTGCTGCTCAGCGGGAGCTGCCGCTGCTCGGTCTCGGTCCACAGGCGGTAACACACGCCTGGACCGAGCCGACCCGCGCGGCCTCTGCGCTGATCCGCAGAGGCGACAGACACAGGCACCGTCATAAGACGGGTCATACCGGTGCGTGGTGAGAAGCGGGGCACGCGCATAAGCCCGCTGTCGATAACGACAGTGACGCCTTCGACGGTCAAGCTTGTCTCGGCAATCGAAGTGGCCAGCACAATCTTCCGGTGCCCTGGCGAACTTAAAGCCAGCGCTTGGTCCTGCGCCTCTTGGGAGAGATTACCATAAAGAGGTGCGATCTCTATCTCTTTTCCTAATTTAAGCGCAGCAAGGCTATTAGTAACACGATGAATTTCAGCTGCTCCCGGGAGAAAAACGAGCAAACTGCCTTCATTCATTTGCAAGGCGCGTTGGATGCTTGTTACTACCGCCTGTTCTATTTTGCTCGTAATTTTCGCATCCAGATAATGAGTTACAACAGGATAAGTTCGCCCTTCACTTTGAATAATCGGTGCATCATCAAGCAAGGCCGAAACCGTGTTGGCCTCAATCGTAGCCGACATAATAAGAATTCGCAGATCTTCACGAAGCAAGGTTTGTGATTGCCTGCTAAGCGCCAACCCCAAATCTGCATGTAAGCTGCGCTCATGAAATTCATCAAAAATAACAGCCCCCACCCCTTCCAGGGCAGGATCTGTTTGAAGCATGCGCGTAAGAACACCTTCCGTTATCACTTCAATTCGTGTGTTCGGTCCAACCCTCGTGTCATTTTTCACCCGATAACCAATGGTCTGCCCAACTTCTTCACTACGAAGTTTAGACATATAGCGAGCAGCCGCACGAGCTGCCAATCTTCTAGGCTCAAGCATGAGTATCTTTTGATTTTGCAGCCATGACTCTTGCAGAATAGCAAGCGGTACTTGCGTTGTTTTGCCTGCACCAGGCTGAGCGACCAATATTGCGCATGGATTTGTTCGCAAAACATCTTTCAATTGAGGAAGTATGGATTCAATCGGTAAAGAGTTCATTAGTTTCACTCCGAGGCTTCTATCAGTCTTGTTATCGCTTGCTCCATGATAGGATTTCAAATCTGGACCCCCCATTTAATTAATGCCATTAATTATTAGTGAGGTGAAGTTTATAATGTCGATTATTGTTCGGATTTCCTCTTGCAAAAACTGTTCCTCACCTATTCAATCGTGTATACTAGATTAGAATCTGGTCACTAAAGGAGAACTTGAAGATGAATGTACATGAAGCGATAACCAAACATTCGAATGCTCAGCACCTACATCTCGTTAGGTTCGCAGAGCTAGATGCGCAGCGTGAGCAAGCAATTGACGCTGCTGTAGATCTGTGCAGAAGCGGGCTGCCTTTTAACGTTGATGCGATCAACGCCATAACAGCCCAAATCATCGCCCATGCCAAAGAAGGTATTTCTCCGCTCCGTTCTTATGTATCTGAAGACATGGTGCGTGATTACGTAAACAAAGGTTAAGGAGATAAGTATCGATGGGTGTTCTAACTTTTATTTCATTGCTAATTATAGGATCAGCATTTAGTGCCGGATTCTTGCTTTTGTTTAAGCGGAAAACAGCTCTTGGTATTGTCTGTATCGGACTTTCCATTGTCTGTTATATCGCATATGCTTACATAGCGAACAAGTATTTCGTCTAAAAAATGATATGTACGCAATGAGAACCGATTGGGTCACCCGATACGGTTCTTTTTCATTCAGACCATCCATTTTCCCGTAATGTACGAAACACAAGATCAAAATAAGCGACTGGATGCGGCACCAAATGATCTAGGGACAGAAGTAGATTTGTTTGATCTAATTCGCCTTCGATCCCCATTTTATAACCACTTGCCATTATTTCTTTTGTTTCTTGATGAATTAAACGCTCAAGATCTACGACACTTACTGCAAACAGACCGCTTACCTCATCTGGCTGCAGCATATAACGATTCAGTGGTTGGTCGCAGCGATATATAAACAAATGACAAAACTCACGATCAATGAGTTTGTCCGAAATCAGATCTTCTTCTGCAAACACCCCGCAAGGGATTAAATCACTGTAATCGACCTTTAGCCCAAGCTCTTCCTCTAGCTCTCTCACACCGTCTTCTGTGGTTTCTCCAGCTGCGAGATGCCCGGCGCAAGAAATGTCCAGCAAGTTCGGAAACAGATCCTTCTCTGGATGTCTTAACTGGAGCAGGAGATTAGGTTCCTTCCCTTCTAGGCTAACGATCCAACACTGAAAAGTGCGATGCCACAGCCCTTTCGCATGCACTTCTGAGCGCGGAGCCACCCCAAGCCTATTCATCTTTTCATCATAGATATCAAATAGCTCTTCGGACTTGTTCAAATTATTTGTGTTCTCCCCTCAGAACCTTCTATGTACTGCTACCTTCGTGTTGTTTTTTTCGTCATTTTCATGGCATAGAGGTCTTCTTCCAATGAACTCATTCTTTCCATCAATGTCTTGCCAGCATCTTCTATAGCCTGGTTATAAATAGGCGCAGCCAATTGTTGAAGCATATAATCGATTAATTGTTCTGAGGCCAACCGTCCTAATTCAATATTATGGTCCAACTCCAGATGGCCTTGCAAATCCTCAATCAACAATTCCTTCTCTTCTTTCGCTAATTTCAATGGTTTCATAAGAGTACCTCACTCAAAAATAGTCAAATCGATTTCTTGAAACCGACTTACTTCTTTTACCCAACGTTCCGCAACATAATGAGTATGTACCGGATGAACATTGTAAGCTTCATATGCCGCTCTATCTGCAAATACCATTGAAAACCCATAATCATAATCTGTCTTTGTGCTAACTTGACGAAACACTTCAAATTGCTCAACCCCAGGTATTGCCGCAAGTTCTTGAGCACTGCTTTTTAGAAATTGTTCTGCTTCCAGCGTATCTTTTCCTGCGTGTAAATTAAATACAACCATATGTTTGATACTTGCCTGAATCATAGGTCTCTCTTCTCCTTTTTTCTCCATCTTTCTATCCATTATAGCGGATTTTGTATCAACGAACTATACAACCTCTTTACTTCTTCCATACCCGACTCCGCCTTGCTTAAAGCTTGCTCTAACTCATTACACAGTCGATTCACTTCCATTGATTTATCTTCAACTTGTTTGGAAGTTTCGTGAATCTTACCTTGAACCAACCAGTCGGTTAATAATCCGTCAAAGAAGTAATCTGAGAATTTGAGAAATCCGCTAATATGGCTAGCTATGAATAAAGTCACACCAACATCCTTAAGCTCCTTTTCAAAACGGCTTAGACTACTCTGTGCAGTGCGCACATGATCTATGGCTTCATCAATTTTGCCGTGTTTGATATGCGTAGACAGCATACCGCCGCCGAGCATATCATAAGCACCCCAATTGCGTGCAGAACGAAGTGATTCAGCTGCTAATTGCAAATGTTCCACGACCGATTCCCCTACACTTAACGCCTCTTTAAGCTCTTTGGTTTGTAATTGAAACTGAGCTATCCGTTCAGAGAGCTCCCGCAGCTGCCTGCTCTTCCCAGAGTCATTAGCATGAATATAAGATTCAATTCGGAGAGTCAGATCTACCACTTCTATGTCCCAAAATCGCACGGAATGGAGCTTATTCCGCATCTCTTGTATCTCTTGCAAAAGATTATCCCTTCGACGAACAGCTTCATTATATCTAAATTTCAATTCCAGCAGTTCTTGTTCCTCAACAGTTTCTCTGCTTTCTTGTTCATTAAATCATACAGAAAGCTGGTAAAGCTGTGAGTTTTCAATTTTTCTACATCTCTTTTTTCTTTGATGAGCTGTTCTTCCCAAATGACAATATGATCTTTTGATTTACTCCATTCTGTTCTAAATCCGCTAACCGGGCCGACCAAACTGCTTGCAAGCGGCCATTTTCTTTGGCTGCTGCCAATCTTTTCATAAGCTCTTGAATCATATTCCACCATCCCTTACACAATTCATCTACTCTACTAGACGACGCCCAGCTTTCATTGCTTTCATTAACTTTCCTATTTATGGAGAATAAAAACAACCACAACTGTACACGTTAAAGCTGAACGTTAAACTGCCCTTGAAAGGAAGAACGACATGGAAAACGAGAAGCATAGAGGCAAATACAAAGGCACAACGAATATGAATGCGAAAAATCAAGATATGGCTTTCGTTAACGACACATTAGAAAATGCACCTGACACGACACCTATCAACATTGCCAAGGACGACATTAGCGAAGGTAACGAAGAACAACAATTGAATCAGAAGTAAAGGTCTTCTTAGATTCAGAGCAGCCTACTATTTCCTACATCAATGGGGTAGTTGTCTGCTCTTTTTTGCTTTGCGCAACTTGGCATCTCCCTCAGCTTTGCGATACTATGGAATGAGTATTTAGTCTTTGGGGAGGTTGTCACATTGGAACATGTCATCGTTATTGGTGCGGGTCCTTGCGGATTGTCAGCCGCTATCGCCTTACAGCGCGAAGGCCTTTCACCTTTACTTATAGAAAAAAGCTGCATCGTAAATGCCATTTATTTATATCCAACCTATTTACAGTTTTTCAGCACGCCAGAGCTGTTAGAAATTGGCGGTTATCCATTCACAACACCTCATGAAAAGCCATATCGCCAAGAAGCTTTAGTCTACTACAGAGAGGTTGCGCGTAGAGAACAGCTGCGAATTCAATCCTATGAGGAAGTTGTTTCTATCGAACGATTAGAGACGGGATTTACTGTACATACGGAGGATCAATTCGGAAAGAAAGCCGCATATAACACGCGCAATGTCATCGTAGCTACGGGCTACTTTGATCATCCTAATTTGCTCGGTATTCCCGGTGAAGAACTGCCAAAGACAACGCATTATTATAAAGAAGCCCATCCTTATGCAGGGGCAAAAGTAGCCGTTATTGGCGGAAACAACTCCGCGGTCGATGCCGCTATGGATTTGCTTAGAGTTGGTGCTGAAGTTACGGTGGTTTACCGCGGCAAGGACTTCTCAGCCAACATTAAACCGTGGGTTCGTCCGATATTTGAAAGTATGGTAAATAAAGGCCGTATTCACATGTGGTTCGATTCCCAAGTTGAACGCATTGATGAGCATACCATTATTGTGCGAAAAGCAACCGAACACGTCACTTTAGACAATGACTTCGTACTTGCCCTAACCGGATTTCGACCGGATCGTGGACTTCTGACTTCCATCGGTGTACAATTTCACGAAGAAACCAACGCTCCTCTTGTTCAACCAGACACGATGGAAACGAACATCCCAGGTTTATATGTAGCTGGTGTTGTCGCTTCATCTAAATATGATGCGAACGAAATTTTCATTGAAACAGGTCGTATGCATGGTCTGGCAATCACGAAGCATATCGTTTCCAGAACGAGCCTCCAATCCAATTGATTGGAGGTTTTTTCATATGAAAATATTTCCCATTTTTCATAGATTCCTCTTCCATTACGAACATTTGTTTGCTATAATGAAAACAAGAACAAACGTTCCAATTAGATGAGGAGGTTGTTAACATGATGAACACCAGTCACAATTTTCGTTTTATTGAGAGAGACTATTGGTACCACAAGGCATTGTGTGACACTGACCATCTTCTTCCCGGACAGATTGACGCCATGCTTGACGAAGCACACACCCACTACGCCGATTATACGTTCAAGTTTTATGACGATGGTTCGGTGACAATCATAGATAACGACACAAATAACCGCATTAAGCCTCGCGAGCTAACTGGAGCCGTATATGACTTCTATATTCGTAAGCGTATTTATTTAATTAAAACCAACCTAATGGAGAAGCAACTCCAATACGCCTGATTGAAGCACAAAAAGGCCATCTGATTTGGACGATCGTCCTATCAGATGGCCTTTTCTCTTTATTGCTACTGGTCTCTACGGTGTTATGTGATGTCATGTGCATTCGTGAATTAAGGCAGCTTGCTACCGGGTCCTACGGACTTCGCCAATGCAGGGTTGTCTGCAGAATTATCTTTCTCGAAATCCCTATTGCAGACCAATGCGCGTTTTGCCCCTCAGCGGGAACACCGTTGTTAGAGGATGTGGTGCCTTTTTCGATTTTACTAACAAAATTAAGGTTTTTTAGCTTTCCATATGTATTTATATTCTTTCAATCCAAGTTTTCCGTTTATAATATTCTCTTGAATCCTTAATTCTAATTCCTTTTTTAACTCTGGAGTCGTATAATCGGGATTTCCAGGTATTCCTGAAATAAATTTAGCAAATTCAATCTCACTTGGGAAAAAGATAATCGCACTATTAAATTCTTCAATTTCAATGTTTATAAATCCATTACTATTTAATCTGTCTTTAACAGTTTCCAATGCTCCTGAGTGAATTCCGAATACTGTACCTCCAGAAAAAAGTATTCTACTATGATTTAATATAGATGTTGGTCCTCTTCTGTCATAAATTAAATCAAATTGTCCATCACTAAAAGGTAAGTCTGTCTTAGTCGTAGCGCATACAAATCTTACATTTTTCACTTTACTTTCTTCTAAAATTGACTCAGCTATCTTTATCATTTCAACTGAGTTGTCAAATCCTATTATCGATTTAGCATGTCTCGACACCTTTAGTGTAAAATCTCCATGACCGCACCCAGCATCTAAGACTGAATTGAAATTAGTTATCATATTCATTAGTCTTTCTTCAAATATCTGCTCCGCTGAAATTCCCTCAATAGTATATACGGCATTGTTTTTATAGCCACCATTTCTTCTAGCGATCATGTCATACCATTCGACTCCCATGAATTAACCTCCCATAATAGGTGTTTTAGTCTTTAATATTTTTGCAGCGTTAATGCCTCTTCGAGACTTCTAAACATTTATTTATTATTCTTATTTGTATTGATGTTCTTATTAAAAAGGTTCTTAATACATTGTTCAAAATTTATAGCGTCCTCTATTGAACTAAATGCACTCTTCTTTGGGATTAATAAAAATGTACTATTCTTTAACATAATCACTATAAAATCCACATTTGAGTCAATGGTTTCAACCCCTATCCACCTATGAAAAGAGTCATTTATTAATGTACTTTCCCTGAATCCATCCTCTAATATTTCAATTGTATGCTCACCAAGTATGCCATCTCCCTCTTGGAATCTATTCATAACGCGTTTTTTTAATATACTTCTATTGTAAAAAAATATTGGAATATAAATCGCAAAAATCATAATTTCAATAAAAATCAAAGGATATTCTTCTCTATAAAAAAGGACTGTGGTGATAATGGATAAAACAATAGTGTATATAGTCATCTTTTTAATTGATTTCTTAAATCTGATTTTTTTCATTGAAAGCAAATATTCCCAAAAATCTTCTTGATTCAGTGAATAAGTTATTATCATTCATCTGCCCCCAGTTAAAGCTTAAATTGGTATTTCAATTAACTTTTCCATCGCATCGCACCTTCCATTGTAGCATCCATTCAAAATATTGGAAATTAAAAAAGGGAGGATTACAAAGTCTTTGAAGACTTTGTACCCTCCCAATGCTTTTGGTACTAAGGAACTTTTGTGTCATGAACAGCTATTTATATCGAAAACAAGTTTGGTTGTGATCATTCACCATGCCAACCGCTTGCATATAAGCATAACAAATCGTCGAACCTACGAACTTAAATCCGCGTTTTTTTAAATCTTTGCTCATAGCATCCGAGATTTCCGTCGTGGCAGGCACCTGACTCATATCCGTCCAGTTATTGTTGATTGGCTTCCCGCCAACGAACCCCCAAATATAGGAATCAAACGTGCTAAACTCTTCTTGTACCTTTAGAAAGGCTTTCGCATTCTGAACAACAGACGCTATTTTCAAGCGATTGCGTACGATCCCTGAATTCTCAAGAAGTTCGTTCAGCTTCTTATCGTCATAATTCACAATAAGCAGCGGATCAAACCCATCGAACGCTTCACGGTAGCCCTCTCTCTTCTTCAGAATCGTATACCAGCTAAGTCCCGCTTGTGCGCCTTCCAGATTAAGCATCTCGAACAAATGGCGATCATCATGGACAGGAACCCCCCATTCATGATCATGGTAATCGATATATAACGGATCTTCATTAACCCAACCGCATCTAATAGTCATTTTAAACACTCACCTTATCTCGAAAATCGAACATGTGTTCTGCATTATTATAAAACCTATACGAATAGATGTCCAGTTAGATTTAATTAGAATAAGCGAAGTGAAGGAATACCGTAGAATTGTTTGGTATTAGACAAAAGCGAATGTGCTGCTTCTTCCACTGATAGTCCTTTTAGAAGAGCTATCTGTTCAATGACAGCATGGATCATACGCGGATGCGTCTGCTGCCCTTCAAAGGGGCCTTCGAAAGGCCATGGGCCATCCGTTTCGACCATTAGCTGCGTAATCGGATACACGCGAACAAGTGTGCGTATTTCTTCTTCATAGACAACATCCGGTGTTATGGAAATGTAGTAGCCTGCTTGAATCATTCGCTTCACCGTTGAATGTGACCCTTTGAACCAGTGAAAATGCGCCTTTTTAATACCATGCTTCTCAAGTAAGTCGCACACAACGTCAGCATCTTCGTACACAGCGTGCAAAACAACCGGTTTATCCAAATCCGCAGCTAGCTTCAAGAAGCTCTCAATCAATGCAATATAAGGAGCTAGTTCAAAGACAAGCCCCGCAGATTCAGCTTCCAGCCTCATATAATAAGGCAAACCAATTTCACCTACAGCGACCATGCTAGACGAATGCTCCCGAATCCATTCGATTAAATCATTCAACTGATTTTCCGTAGGCAGCTCTTGTTCAGGATGATAACCATAGGCGGCAAAAACTTGCTCTGGGGCTTGCATTAACAGCCGCTCTGTTGCCTTACAGGAGTCCAGGTGCCTCGACACTGCTATAAGTGCCTCAACGTGGCACTCAGCTAATTCCGCTAACAGAGTTCTTGCAGCAGTTTCCGTGTACATATCGAGATGAATATGAGCATCAATGGCTTTTATCATACGTAATCTCCTGACGCAAGAGCCCTTGAATAAACTGACGAAGCTCTTGAAATTTCGGTTCAAGCATAACGGACTCCTGACGCGGCCTTGCAAACGGAATAGCCAGCTCTTCTATGATCTTCGCAGGTTTGTTAGAGAGTACATAGATACGATCGGATAGAAACAGCGCTTCTTCAATGCTATGCGTCACAAATAGAATGGAGCGCTTATTCTGTTCCCATATATTAAGCAGCCATGCCTGCATGTCTTGCCGAGTAAGTGCGTCTAAGGAGCCGAACGGCTCATCCAGACACATAAGTTCCTGTGGACTAAGCAATGCTCGCAGAAAAGAAACACGCTGCTGCATCCCTCCTGAAAGTACATGCGGAAGCTCTTGCTCATAGCCACCTAGTCCA
This sequence comes from Paenibacillus sp. V4I3, assembly GCF_030817215.1. GTDB lineage: Bacteria > Bacillota > Bacilli > Paenibacillales > NBRC-103111 > Paenibacillus_E. The sequence continues at coordinate 4,545,159 of NZ_JAUSZA010000001.1, read as the reverse complement.
ACCTTGGGCAGCCATTCCCTTGCTTTGGCTAGCGCGTCTGTTCGCGTTTCTCCTGCAACTTCCTGAGCAAGTGCTACGTTGGACTCAATAGAACGCCAAGGAAACAAGGCAGGCTGCTGCGGCATGTAAGAGATTAGGCCTTTAGAGCCGGTCACATTAATGCCATCCAGCCATACCTCTCCTGAAGAAGGTTTTACTAGCCCGCCAATAATGTGAAAAAGGGTGCTCTTTCCGCTACCTGATGGGCCGATAAGTGAAACGAACTCCCCCTCTTTAACATGTAAAGAAATATCCGCAAGCACGGATACGCGCTGTTTTTTACCAGGGAACGTTTGATGAATGCCTCTAAGTTCTAATTTACTCATGAACTCATCTCCCCTTTCTTAAGACGACCGTTTCGCGTTCCATCGAATGACGAGCTTCTCAAGCCCTGCGATGAGCCAGAAAAAGAGTAAGCTGAGCGTGACAATCATCAGAATAGCGACAAATTCGCGATCAGCGCGGAACGCTGACTTTTGCAAAATCATATAATAGCCCAATCCAACGCCTCCACCAAGCCATTCGGCAATCACGGCCCCCATCACACTGTATGTAGCCGATATTTTGAGTCCCGTGAAGAGAAATGGCAAAGCATGCGGCAGCTCTAATTTATAAAAGATTTGCCGTTTGCTGGCGCCGATCATCTGCATATAGTTGTACATACTGCGATCCGTTTGCATAAAGCCGTCCAAGGTAGACATCGTCACAGGAAAGAAACAAACAAGTGAAATTAATAAGATTTTAGGTAAAATGCCAAAACCAAATAAAATGATAAGCAGCGGCCCCAGTGCAATGGTCGGGACATTTTGAGATAAAATAAGGAGCGGGTAAAAACCAGCCTTTAACGCAGGCACACGATGTAAGCAGCTAGCAACAATCACGCCGCCTGTTACACCAACACTAAACCCAATCAACATCAAACGCAGTGTGGCAAATGTGTGCATCCATACTCTGGGCATATCCGTAGTGCCGTCTTTCCATATTTTGAGCGGACTAGGCAGCAGCCAGCTTGCTGTACCTCCCCAAGTCACGGCAAGCTGCCATAAAAGCAGCAGAAGGATGACCACAACAATTGGTGGCCACCCCGCTTTGAACCAGCGATGCTGTTTCATTATCTGTATTTCTCCGTCAGCTTGTCCATAGAAGCACCCGACGGGTTGAAGTATATTTTCACCTGCGAAATAACGTTAGGGCTGCCCATCTCAATCATCGCGGCATTCATGTCTTGAATGATAGCCAGAAGTTGGTCGAGCTCCCCTTCCATCGTCGTCTCCAGCGGAGATACGAAATACTTCACGCCAGACTTGGCAATAACTTCAATCGCACGGTCTACATAGGGGATGACATCTTCATTGTTTTTCGTTTTCGGAATGATTTGAATACTAACAAGTGCGTTAGCCACTATAAGTGCCTCCTCCAACAATTCGTGTTATTTAGAGCTTTCCGGTAAAAATTTGTTCGTGAATGCAGCATCTGCATCGATATTTTTCTCGAGCAGCTTATGATCTAGCATCCAGTTCGCATAATTTTCCCAGACGGATTTTTTTTGTTCGCCCCAACGAGCAGCATCATCTTGATAACGTGGGCTGAGCCATTTTTGACTGGCAAGCACAAGTTTTTTATCTAGATCAGGAACCGCTTTGATCAAAATATTAGCAGCGTCCTCAGGCTTGCTGATAGCAAATTGATACCCTTTCGATGCAGCAGCCATGAAGGCTTTAACGAGCTCAGGCTTCTCTTTGATCATTTTCTCATTCGTCGCAAGAACCGGTGTATAGTAATCCAGTTTATCCGAATATTTGTTCAAATAAATCATGTTCAGCGGCTCGCCACGCAGCTCGGCATCTACACCTGTCCAAGCATAGTAAATCCAAGCGAAATCAATATCCCGTTTCACGGCTGTGAAATAATCGGCATCACCGATGTTCACGATCTTCACTTTGCTCGGATCCGCTTTTTCGGACTGCATAAGCGAGTCAATCATTGAGCTTTCTACCGGAGCACCCCAACCGCCATACGTTTTCCCCTCGAAATCTTTGGGCGACTTGATATTCTTTGCTACCGGCGAAGCAAAACCGGATGTATTATGCTGAATCACCGCTGCAATGGAAACCAACGGAACACCTTGAATTCGTCCTTGTGTAATGCTTTCTTGATAGCTGACACCGAACTCCGCAGCTCCTGAAGCAACCATTGCATCGGCTCCGCCTTCACCAGGAGCAATAATTTCTACATTCAGTCCCTCTTTTTCAAAAAAACCTTGATCCTTCGCGACGTATAACCCCGTATGGTTCGTATTTGGCGTCCAGTCCAGAACGACCTTTACGTTCGTTAACGGCTTTGCCGTTTGTTTTGCCGGCTGTTCTGCCATCTTATTACCGCAACCTGCCAAGGCGACTGTTAAGCTAACTAGCATAAGTGGTGCAATTTTCTTCCATTTCATTCTTTGTTTCCCCTCTCCACATCTCTATTTAACCACAAGAAAAAGCCCCCGTTATCCGGGAGCGCCATGAGTAGAAAATGATAAACCCATTCGAAACAGATCGAATGAACGTGCATTTATGTGAGTCTCTACGCTGGCATTACCCAGATCAGATTAACGGTGAGTGACAATGACGGTCACAATCTCAGCCTGACTTCTCAAGCTCCCGTGGGTTCTTATTGGTTTGATAATACCATACCTCATGTTCGTGTTTATTGCAAACAGAAATGATAGTTACATTCCTGCTGCATCCCGCAAATATGGCTTCTGTTGTTATACACTTTTGATGCTTGTTGATAACTCTCATTAACTTCTTCAGCAGACCCAACAGCCTTTCGTAAGCAAAAAGGCTATGTACATGTAAGTGGGCATCCCTGGTTACTGATGTTGTATTTTCTGAACATTTTCCACTCCCAAAGGCTATTTTGTAAGTTTGTGCAATATTTTTAACCCATTTACGCAAAAATGACCTGTAGACAGTGGCCTTTATTAATATATCTAGTTTTTCGCAAGCGTCAATTGCCAAGTAACGCCAAAACGATCACCAACCCAACCAAACTTTTCGCTAAATGGGTAGGCAGCTAATGGCATGAACACGGTGCCGTCTTGCGCTAACTTCTCATACACGCGATCAATTTCCTCTTCACTATCACATGTGACATACAATGAAATCGCAGGTGTAAAAGTGAAATCATGCTTCACATAGCTATCTATGCACATAAATACCTGTCCATGAAGTGAAAATGTGGCGTGCAGAACACTTCCCTCGACGCCAGCTTCACCCGCTCCATAGCGCTTTATGGTTAATATCTCGGAATGGTCAAATAAAGAGGTATACAAATTCATGGCTTCCTCAGCTTGACCGGTAAACATTAAAAACGCAGTAATTTTTTGATTCGATTTTTCCACGTATACAGCTCCTTACGGTCAACTAAGTAACCATTCTTTCATCTGTGATCCCATTCGTTTCGCATCCTGATACCCAAGCTCGTGCAGCGCTTCTAGTTTCTTAGGATCCTTTTCCATACGGCCTACTACTACTTTGGACGAAGGTCGTATAATGAATGAACTTCCATCCGCTTCCATTCGTTCAATGGTTTCTAAGGTTCCATTATAGATTTCACTTCGATTAACGAGTACATTTACAAGGCCGTTATAAGCCGGATAGAAGCTTTTAGCTAGCCACCGCTGCTTAAAGGGACTCTTGCGATACCCCTGTTCTTTGGTCAACACGATGATATGCTTTTTGTTCCCATCAGCAAGAGACTTTTTCACAGGAATCGGATCTACTAAGCCGCCGTCAAACAAGATCCGACCTTCATAATGAATGGGAGTGGCTACAAATGGCAATGAACTTGATGCTTGAATAATCGGCATGGTTTGCTGCATGAGTTGATGCTTCGTATAATAAATGGGTTCGCCCGTATGCGCATCGGTTGTACCGATGGCGAACTGCTGTGGCGAGTTATAGAAAGCATCGTAATCAAACGGCACCAACTTATTTGGCAGCTCATTAAAAATGAAATCCATCCCAAAAATGCTTTTATGACGGAATAAATTGCGATAGCTTAAATATCGGTGATCCCTAATATAACCAATCGTTACTTTTTTATTACGCCCGGGTTGTTTGGAAATATACGAAACTGCATTGCATGCCCCTGCAGATACACCAACCACATAAGGAAAATATAAATCCTGTTCCATAAAGTATTCCAAGACTCCTGCGGTGTATACGCCTCGCATACCTCCGCCTTCCAGTACGAGTCCAATTCCTTCCATGGTCACACCTTCTTTCTCCTTCTCTCTGTCTCTAGCCCCTTTCTAGCATACAGGAAATGTCAATTAAAAGAAATGCTCCTCCATCTCCGTAAAAGAGATAAAGAAGCAGATTTCATACCACTTTATTAGACGGATTCAGGAATTACCCCTGATAATCCACGTTTTTGACGAATTTTACGGATGATCAGTCCATTGGTTGGCGACAATAGGAAAGCAATAACGAACATGACCCCTGCCACACTAATCATACAACCTGCAATGGAAGCGTCGAGTAAGTAAGCTACGAAGTAGCCAGCTATTGAACTGATAACCCCTACAGTCACACTCAATACGATCATAACACTAAGTTTTTCAGTTAAAAGATAGGCTGTAGCCGCAGGTACAATCAACATACCGACAACGAGAATCGCACCCACACTTTCGAATGAAGCAACTGTCGTGATGGATACTAAACCCATTAACAGATAATGAAATAACAAGACTGGAATGCCCACTGCCGCAGCAAGTGCTGGGTCGAATGAACAGAGTTTAAACTGTTTATAAAAGAGCCCAATCACAATACTGCTAAGAAGAAGAGCAAAACCTACTGCCCATACGGCTTTTGGTCCGATACTCACACCGCCAACTTCAATGGTATTCCATGGCACATAAGCGATTTCTCCATATAGTACACAATCCAAATCCAAATCGATTTGTCTTGTATACAAACTGACAAGTACAACGCCTATAGAGAACATAGCTGTGAATACGACACCTATTGAAGCATCAGACTGTACACCGCTTTGTTGAAAAAGCTGAATTAAAAATACAGTTATGAGACCGATAACCGCGGCACCGATAAGCATAAAGATAGAACCTCTAGAACCGCTTATCAGGAAAGCAATGACGATCCCCGGAAGCACCGAATGACTGATCGCATCGCCGATCATGGCCATTTTACGCAAAACGAGGAAGCAGCCAACCAAAGAGCAAGCAGCAGCGACAAGAGCAGCAGTTAAAATAATCCACAGATCATTCAATCTGGCTCACCCCTTTTGCCTTGACGTAGTGCTCAGATTCTGAATCTTTTTGAATTTTTTGTTTCATGGAAGACTGCCTGATAAGTTTAATAATAAGTCCCCGTTTCGGAGCGAAAAAGAGGGAAATTACGAATAAGACCGTCGCCGCGAGCACACTCAGTGGACCGGTTGGCAAATTACTTCCCATCGTACTCAGATATGTCCCTACGAATCCGCTAAAAGCCCCAAATAGTCCAGACAAGATGACCATTAGGCCCAACCTCTCCGTCCAATATCTAGCCGCAACAGCAGGTGTAATCAACAGGGCAGCCATCAAAACAACGCCCACCGCTTGAATCCCCACAACAACGGCAACGACAATAAGAAACATCATGAAGTGATCCAGAATCGCCACCGGAAAACCTAAACCTCGCGCATATCCAGGATCAAAGCTCAATAATTTAAATTCTTTAAAAAACAACGTACAAATACCTACTAATAAGAAGGATATGATAGCCATTGTAATGACATCGGAGTTAACCATAGATGCCGCTTGACCGAATAGGAACTTATCTAAGCCGCTTTGATTGCCACTTGTACTATGCTGAATTTGTGTCAACAATACAATACCTACCCCAAAAAACACGGATAACACGATACCTAAAGCCGAATCCTGCTTGATTTTGGAATACCGTGTGATCCATCCGATACTCAGTGTAGCAAGTAAGCCTGCCGCAGCTGCGCCAATTAAGAAGAATAGGATCGATTTGGAGCCCGTAATCATGAAAGCGACACAGACACCCGGAAGGGCCGCATGGGACAAAGCGTCTCCCATCAACGATTGTTTGCGTAAATAAGCAAAGCTTCCTAACACACCGCTGCTTAGTCCTAATAATGAGCATCCGAGTAATATCCATCGCGCATTCGGATCTAACCATAAGTGAAGTAATGAATCTAACATGTTGTTCACCTCGCTATCCTATTTGCATCCCGGCATCTTCCCGATCCCAGATCGCAAGTTTACCGCCATACGTTTGCTGTAATTTCTCCTTCGTAAACACTTCATTCGTAGGTCCTATGTCCACAAGGCCTACATTAAGCAAGATAACCCAATCGAAATACTCTTTAACGGTGGATAAATCATGGTGGACCACCAATACCGTCTTCCCTTGTTTCTTGAGTTCTCCGAGCAGCGTAATAATCGCTTTTTCCGTAGCAGCATCTACACCCACGAAAGGTTCATCCATAAAATATAAGCTAGCATCTTGCGCGAGTGCTCTCGCTAAGAAAATACGCTGCTGCTGACCACCAGAAAGTTGACTAATTTGTCTATCTGCGAAGTCAGCCATCCCAACTTTCTCTAAACAAGACATAGCGATTTGTTTTTCTTTATTCCCTGGTCTGCGGAACCAACCCAAATGACCATACCGCCCCATCGTTACAACATCGAGAGCATTGGTTGGGAAATCCCAATCAACTGATTCACGTTGAGGCACATAACCAACAAGATGACGCTGTTCTTTATAGGGCTTTCCATATATCTTCACTTCACCGGATAGACTTGGAATCAAGCCCAGTGCTGCTTTAATTAATGTGGACTTCCCTGCTCCATTGGGACCGACAATTCCAATCAATTTACCTTCCGGAATGGTTAATGACACTTGCTCCAGAACGGGTTTTTTATGATAAGCAACGGTCATATTTTGTATCGATAGCGGCGCGTTCGTCTTTTTCATATTCAAGCCTCCTAAGCCATTCTGTATGCAATACATTCTTAGCAGCGGCTGCTATTTCAGAGCGTTGACAATGGTATCTACATTGTGACGAACCATGCCTACATAAGTGCCTTCTGGGGTTCCTGTTTTACCCATGGCATCAGAGAACAATTCTCCGCCAATTTGAATTTGGTGCCCCTTTTCCTTCGCTCCTTGTATGACCGCTTCAATCGATTTTTTGGGAACACTGGATTCAACGAATACCGCTTTCACCTTTTTCTCAACTAGGAAATCTCTAAGCTGACTTACATCCTTCGAACCATACTCCGATGCTGTACTGATCCCTTGAAGTCCCTTAACTTGAATGTGATACGCATCTCCGAAGTAACCGAAAGCATCATGCGCAGTTACTAGAACTCGGGACGCCTCTGGAATTAAGGCGATTTGTTCAGTCGCATAGCGGTCTAATTCTTGAAGTTTTACAAGGTATGCTGCTGCGTTGTTCTTGTAATCTTCTTTATGTGCTGGATCCAACTCACTTAGGGAATCTCGTACTTGCTCAGTTGCCTTCATCCAATGCTTCACATTAAACCAGATGTGCGGATCGTACTCCGTTTCCATTTCGGCCCCGGACCGCAATGCTTTGCGATCGATTTTATCCGACACGGCTACGGTTGGTTTTTGCTTACCCATCTTTTCCAAAATCTCAACCATTTTTCCTTCTAAGTGCAGTCCATTATAGAAAATGATTTGAGCATCATCTAACTTTTTAATATCACCTTGTGAAGCTTTATATAAATGAGGATCCACCCCAGCATTCATAAGTCCAGTTACTTTCACATGAGTGGAACCAACATTTTCAACAATATCTGTAATCATTCCGACAGTTGTTGTGACTTTAATTTCTTTCTCCGTTGAAGTTGAGGTTGATGCAGGTGTTTTTTCATTATTCGCACACGCTGACACGGTCATCATAACGCCTAGTAATACAACAGCAGCACTCTTTTTCCAAAACCTTCTTACAGTCGTCACGTTCATATAAATATGTCCTCCCCGATTCGTTCATCTTTACTCGTTATTATCATTAATTTGTACAAGCTCACATTTGTTGACCAAAGGCAACTCTCTCTAGTACATTATTACCCAAACTCACAAATGTTGCAATAGGGAAACACATTTTCCTCGATACATTTTTTTTATCCGAACCCACCTTTTCACAAGCTGTCGTTTATCAATCTTTCTACGCAAAACAAAAAGCCCCTGTCCAAGGACAAGGGCTCCGCGATCAATTAGGGTCTGGTTTTGCTAGTAGAAGGCTATTCGCATATTATGCTATTCAGGTAATTAATGCCGTTAACGCTGTTCCTTGTAGAACTCTTTGATTACCAGGAACTCATCCAAATGCTTAATGAAGAGATCTACGATCGCAGGATCGAAATGACGTCCGCGTTCCGTTTTAAGTAAATCCATCACGCGATCAAGTTCCCAAGCTTTCTTATAAACACGATCACTGCATAGAGCGTCAAATACATCAGCTAATGCGGTTATACGACCATAGAGATGTATCTCGTCGCCGCGAAGTCCTTGGGGATACCCTGTTCCATCGTAACGCTCATGATGCTGCTGCGCGATGATAGCTGCGGCATTTAAGACTTGCTTGTTCGAATGCTTGAGCATTTCATAACCGAGATTCGAATGAGTTTTCATAATATCGAATTCTTCACTTGTCAGCGATCCAGGCTTATTTAAAATCGCATCTGGTATGCCAACTTTACCAACATCATGCATCGGAGAAGCCAAGCGGATGACTTCAGCTTCCTGCTCAGATAATCCATATTTGATGGCAAGTAAACGGGAGTATTCGGCAACTCTTTTCACATGGTGTCCCGTTTCCTTGGATCTGGTCTCCGTGATTTCGCCCATCGTATAAATAATTTCTTGCTGTGTGCTTTCTAGCTCTTCATTTAAATAAATATTTTCAAAAGCCACAGAAACATTCGCACAATAAATATCAACTAAATAATGCTCCCATTCGCTGAGTGCTTTGAATCCATTCATATAGATGACATTTTCCATCCCCATCTTACTTTGAAAATAAATCACAAAGCGATCTGATGCAAAGCTGCTTTTTTTGGAATGGAAGGCATGTTCAATCTCTTCGAGCACATCAGTAGGAACAACATCCCTGGCACGTTCATCTTGATTGGATGCATAATCCCCGCTCGCTGCTAGGATATAAATATCTTCGACACCTTTGGTAACAGCAAAGCTGCAATGTAGCGCATTTTTATGTAAGTTAACGATGGAGGTCATTTGTGATAAAACACCGGATGCAAATTTCTTCATAGATTGCAGCTCGAATAGCGAAGCAGATGACTTAATAATCTCCTCCAAGCCTGATCTGCTTTTCTCAATTGTTTTAATATCACGATAGGAACGCAGCGCCGTAACCACAGTGGTGAACAGCTTCTGTGTTGTGAGTTCTGTCTTTTCTTTATAATCATTAATGTCGTAATCCATTATGACCGTGCGTTCAGGTGCTTGACCTGGTTGACCTGTACGCAAAATAATACGTATCGCCTGATTATTTAATTCTTCGCGTATGTACTTAACAATTTGAAGCCCCGCATCATCTTGCTCCATGACAACATCTAAAAGAATTAATGAGGCATTCGGCTGTTGTTTTAATAGCTGTTTGGCTTCTAAAGCCGAATAAGCACTATGGAATTCCAACTTCTTACCATCAAATTCGAAATCTTGTAGAACCATTTTCGTCACTTGATGGATTTGTTTCTCATCATCAACTATGAGTACGACCCAAGGGTCTTGTTCGATCGTAACTTCCTTAGCTGAAACGGTCTCTTCTTCCTCAGCAAAAAGAAGCTCATCCTGGTCCATTAACCCATCTTGTCCTGTCATTGCACGGCTTCCTCCTCTTTCGGAATTGTAATGGTAAATAAACTTCCTTGTCCCAAGGTACTGGAACCCTCGATGGTTCCATTCAGTGATTGTGTAACGAGATTATAGACAATATTCATCCCTAACCCTGTTCCCCCTTTGCCGCGGCTCGTCGTGAAGAAAGGATCAAAAATTTGATCTAGAACTTCTTGCGTCATCCCTTTACCGTCATCTGTATAGGCAAGGATAATATAGTCTTGATGATTTTCAACACGGATGGTTAAACTGCCTTCTTCCTCTATCGCATAGGCATGGTTCAAAGAATTCATAACTAAATTCGTAATAATTTGTGATAAAGCGCCTGGATATGTATAGAGAATCAGTTCATTATCGCAATAAACATCTACTCGGAGTCTTGTTTTCTTGATCGTAGGTTTCAAGCTTGAGATGATCCCCTCTAAATACTCCTTCAAATGAAAGGTGCGCTTAACTTCAACGCTTTGATCAACAGAAATTTGTTTAAAACTGCGTACCAAGGAAGAAGCGCGTTCCAAATTGGACTGTACCATGGCATTCGTCTCTTGAGTAATGGATAGGAACTGTTCAAGGTCAGACTTTTTCATTTTCCCCGTCTCATACAGGCTCTTAAATTCCTTCGTCTTCTGATCCAAATAACTAACTGCTGTTACACCGATCCCGATTGGTGTATTGATTTCGTGTGAGACGCCGGCAACCAGATTACCCAAAGCCCCCATTTTCTCTGATTGGACAAGATGGTCCTGTGTCACCTGCAGCGTTTTTAGTACCTGTTGAAGCTCATGGTAGCGCTCATCCAAATTTTTGACCATGTCATTAAAAGCTTCAGACACTTCAGCAATTTCAGGGGAAGCTTTAAACTGCAGCGTTGGAAGGTCCCCTCCTTGCTTCACAATAAGCGCGGCTTCACGAAGCCGACTTAATGGACGAATAACAATTCTTCGTAAAATAAGCCATAGCAATGTTGACATAACAATAGCAACACTAACGCCTACAATCAGAATAAGATTCGTTCGCTTCGTCAGTAGCGCAGCTTCCTCGGAGGAATCAAAAATAACTTCAACCGCACCAACAACAAGGCCATCCTCCTGAAGAGGCGCCGTTAGACGAACAACCGGTTTATCCGTTTGCGCCATAGGCACACGATCGACAATTGTTTGATCTTGCTTAGGAATGACTACCCTAGAGATAGGCATATGATTACTTACTTCAGAACGATTGGAAGCTGCGAGAATAACGCCTTGTTTATCGTATAACTTCATTTCGAGAACACGCGTATTTTTGTATTGAATATAATCAAATATTTGCTGTACATCTGTAATGGAACGAGATTCTTCATAGCGTCCATTGATGGCAATCGTCATGCCGCTTATTTGACTCACATAAGCTTCTCGAATGGATTGATTTAAACTTATAGTATCGAAGACCATCATGGTTGAGAGCATACTAACCGTAACGGCAGTAACCAGGAAAACAATTCTTTTCTGTAAGCTCAATCTCTTTGGTAAAAATGGCATGGGATACTCCTACTTCACTTCAAACGTGATCGTCTTGCTTACATCGTAAGGCGTATGATCGTTATTATGTAAGGAAATTTTTAACTCGTGAGTACCTTTACTTAAATGCTCATAATTTTTTTCAGTGGTCGTCATGATTTCTTTTTCTGCTTTGTCCAAGGAAACATGAACGTGCCCTTCCCCTTGCTTGCGCTGTTGATCATAATGCTCTTTGGAAAGCTTAAGGTCCGTTGTAATTCGAAGAGTTGCTGCATCTCCATTAACAATAGTACTTGCCTCTAAGGTAGGTATGTACGAATTTGCCGGCGCTGTAGTGGTTTTGGAAGACCCACACCCGGAAATACTTAATGTAACAGCTGCAATTATACAAAAACCTTTCCATGTTCTCATCATTTCATCCCCTATTTAGACCCTAATTGTCTAATCATGTCAAAAAAAAGCTATCTTCTCTAGCTTATGAATATTCAAACAGTTTGTCTACTTTTATTTTGGAAACAATAGCCTTTTTCAATAATTGATTTTGTATTCGAAATTTTCTGACTTTTCATGTCGAAATATCATAAGTGCGCTCACATTTTGCGCTTCCCCAGGAAATAATTTCATTTCCCAAACGAAGAATGATTTCCCCAGCTTTGGAGCAATTTAGTAAAGTCACTGTTCTTTTTTAACCAACAACCATTATCCTTAGGAGGCACTCCCCAATGACAGAAACCCGTCAGCATCAACAGCCGCTTCAGCACGCCATTGACGCAGCAGATCATGCTATACTCCAAGCTCAAGACGCTGAGCATCAACTGCAAGTAGCCATTTCACAAGCCAACCCTCGATCTATACAATCTGCACAAGCAGCGCTTACAGAGGCTAAGCAGCAAGTACACGAAGCACATGAGCAGCTTCAAGCTTTTAATAACGATGAATATGGGCAGCAGTTAAAGCAAACCATGGAACAATTGATGCAAGCTTCACAAGATATCGAGGCCAATCAAGAGAAGTTCCATACTCCGAAGCAAATTAGATAAGGCTATTATCTAGGCAAAAGGTGATCGAAATTCGATCGCTTTTTCTTTTTATACGAACATTATGTTAAACTACGAAGGAAGTTTCAAGTTATTTGGGGAGGCACTACATTTCATGCTCGTTATCGGAATTGCCGGTGGTACCGGTTCAGGAAAAACTACAGTAGCTCGATCCATCATTACCAAGCTGGGATCCACGAACGTGACATTAATTTCACAAGATAATTATTATCTTCATCATAGTGGTCTTACTTTAGAAGAACGGGAACGTATTAACTATGATCATCCGCGTGCCTTCGAGAACGCCTTGCTTCTACAGCATTTAAAAGAATTGAAAAGCGGTAATGCGGTGGACATTCCGGTGTACGATTTCTCACAGCATGCTCGCTCAGAAGAAACGATCCGTATCGAGGTAAAGCCGATTGTGCTGCTTGAAGGCATTCATGTCTTAACAGACGAAGAGCTGCGCGGTGCTTTGAACATCAAGGTATTCGTTGATACAGACCCGGATGTTCGTATTCTCCGCCGACTATCCCGAGATATCAATGAACGTGGACGTACACTGCAATCTGTCTTTGATCAATATTTGACGACCGTTAAGCCGATGCATGACGCATTTATCGAGCCGTCCAAGAAATATGCTGACATTATTATTCCTGAGGGCGGAGAAAATCAAATTGGCATTTCTATGTTGACTATTTTGACAGAGCGGTATATGACGGATCAAGCTGCGAGCTATGAAATAGGCTAATAATGGTTTGCAATTGAAAAGGACACCAAACCTTGTTTTTAGGTTTAGTGTCCCTTTTTTCATACTGACTGACGTCGAAAAGTAAACCCAGATAGGGCAAATAAGACATAGATAAGGCTTATCAAGTAAAAAATACTCGCCGTGCTTATATAGCGTATAGCTAGTCCTCCCATTAAAGGGCCGGCTATACTTCCTAAGCTATACTGGATTGAAGCAAGTACATTCGCAGTAGGTACTAAATGTCTGGGCAGTATGTCTGCCGCATAGGCCAAACCTAGTGAGAAAAACGAGCCCACCATGCCCCCGGCAACGCCGAAACAGAGTCCAATCAACCAAAGATTCGAGCCCGCGAACGGAATACATAGAAATGCAATGGAGCCAATGAGACCACTCACAATAAGGATACTTCTCCGCCCTACACGATCACTCCAAATCCCTAGCGGCAGCTGCATAATGAGACCCCCAACCCCCATAATGGGCAGCAGAACAACCAATATTAGATTCCGAGAGACCTGCACGCAGTCCATAAATCGGAAAGTTGCTGTTCATCGAGGCTTCCATATAGCCATAGAGTAAAGAGGTTATGAGCGGGAACCAAGCAATTGCCAACACTTTTGAAGCACGCTTATGTACCGCCTCCACCTTGTCCAGCTGCTCTGGCTTTTCATTGGACAACTGAAGTACGAGCGTCAGAACGATTATGAAGAAACAACTGGTGGTCAAAAAGGGAACCCAACTACCTGCTTTGAGCAAAGTAATTCCTATAGGTCCCAAGCTAAAACCAACGCCATAAGCCATGCCATATAAAGAGATATTGCGTCCTCTACGTTCTTTAGGGCTTGATGTAACGATCCATAACTGCGTCGCATAATGCAGGGCGCTATCCCCTATCCCTACAAGCAAACGAAGTACAAACCAGAAACCAATCTGCTGCCATAACGGGAACAAACAAGTTGCCATGATGACCAGTCCCATCCCGACCATGATGACTGGCTTATATCCGTATCTTCGCACAGGCCTTTCTATGAAGAACATCGTGGAGAAAATACCAATATAAAGCGCTGCCGCATTCAGACCATTGGCTTCCGTTGAGACACCCGAACGATCCAAAAGGATCGTTAGCAGAGGCAGGAGCATACCTTGACTCATCCCTGCCACGATAACGACCATAATTAATATGATTAATTTGTTGTTCGAGATCCGTTGTTTAATAGCCGTTTCCAAAATCCACAGTTTCCCATCTCTCCGCGTATTCATTCAACTTACCATGGAGAGGGACATGGAATTGGCTGATGATAACGAGTCTTACTTTTTTTATCCATTCTTTGAAGGAAGGATACGTAACGAAAAGATTCGCATAGCGATCACTCATGCACACGAAATGGGGGCTTGGCGTTTTATCCGTCAAAAATTTCAATGATGTATCGATCGGTGTGTATTTTTTACGCTTCCCTTCCCACTTATCCAAGTCCAATTGAAGGGTGGTATCCACTTGTTCCAGGAGGTTTTCCAAATGCTTAACACGGGCATAATAGGGCTGCTGACAAGGTATGTCCATTCTCCGAAGCGTTTCCTCATGCTGGGGATAAAAGATCGCTCGAACGAACTTTCTTTCCTCCGCCCATCTGGTAAAAGCGTGCAGTTCCGTCTCCGTCCAGTCTTCAAATGTTTCAAATAATAAGACTGTTCCTTTATGAGTCTCCGCCGGAGGTTCGTACCCGAATGGTACTTTAATCTGATCTCTTGCCATTGCGTCCTCCTCTAGTTGTAATTTTCTGTTGTCTGTCATCCTTGATATATTGTAGCATACCCCACTAAGTTCCACGAAATCATTCGTCCTTATTGGCTTAAGAACGCCTGTTGCGATATAATTTGTAAGTACATATATTCACTTAAGGGAGACCTATAGAATGAGAGATCCAAGACTTCAAACTTTTGCCCGAAATATAATTAATTATTCAGTTAGTCTGGGGCCTGGTGAGAACATCCTGATTGAAATGATTGGAGTCAAAGACCCCGAACTCGCCAAATGTTTCATTGAAGAAGTGTATGCCGTAGGTGGTAAACCTTTTATCGAGCTGCGTGATCCAGCCATCATGAGAAGCTTACAGATGACCGGTACGCAAGAATTATTTAGCCAATGGTCCGAATTTGAGCTTGCGCGGATGAAGCAGATGGATGCTTATGTAGCCGTCCGTAGTGGTGATAATATTACCGAATCTTCCGATGTACCCGATGATCAAATGAGGCTCTACCTGAAATACTTCCAGCGTCCTCTCTTCGATGAACGCATTAACAATACCAAATGGTGTGTTATGCGTTATCCGAATCCCTCTATGGCTCAACTGGCCGGCAAAAGCACCGAGGCTTTCGAAGATTTCTACTTCAATGTTTGTAATCTCGATTACAGCAAAATGGCTGTCGCTATGGAATCGCTTGTCGACCTGATGAACCGAACAGACCGTGTTCGCCTTGTTGCCAAAGGGACTGATATTAGCTTCTCCATCAAAAATATTGGCGCCGTCCCTTGCTCTGGTCTAAGAAATATTCCTGATGGTGAAGTGTACACCGCGCCTGTGAAGGACTCTGTTAATGGTGTAATCAGCTATAACACACCTACGATATATTCCGGCACTTCTTTTGAAAACATTGTATTACGATTCGAAAATGGTCGTATTATTGAAGCTACAAGCAATGATACTAAGAAATTGAATGATATCTTGGATACCGATGATGGGGCTCGATATATCGGCGAATTCGCAATAGGCGTAAACCCGTACATCCAACATCCAATGAAAGATATTTTATTCGATGAGAAAATTGATGGCAGCATTCACTTCACCCCTGGCCAAGCTTATGAGACAGCGGATAATACGAACCGCTCCTCCGTTCACTGGGATATGGTGCTTATCCAGCGTCCCGAATATGGTGGCGGTGAAATCTACTTTGATGATGTTCTCATTCGCAAAGACGGACGCTTCGTTATCCCTGAACTGGAAAAACTTAACCCAGAAAACTTAATGTAGTTAATTTAAAAAAGCAGCTACTGCTTCCGATTAATCTTCGGTAAGCCTTGGCTGCTTTTTGTGAGGTTCACAAAAAATAATAGGTAATGCCATTAACAAAAGGTGATTAACCAAGCCAATGAAATAGCTGTTCAGGCGATTCATCCAAAGATGGCAGCTTATTTGGAATCAGCAATAACGTATCCTTTACTTGGTCATTATGGACCGCAGCCCATTTGGTAGGATTTATTTGAACCACTGTGCCCTTAGGAACAAAATGAAATAATTGCTGCACATCCGGATTCGTTAGTCGTATACATCCAAGCGATTGATCCGTACCGATTGAGCTCTCATCGAATGTTCCATGAAGCGCGATCGCTCCAAGTCCCAAACCGGCCTCCCCATAAACCTGTGCATGTTTCCCTTTGGGCTGCTGCACGCGATCCATCACTCGAAAATCTCCTTGGGGTGTGCTCCCGTTGGCGCCAAGACCAATATCTTTTACCCACAATAAGTAGCTGCCGCTAACCAGTTTCAATTGATGTTCTGCCTTATTGATTTCAATATGCACAGGCTCATAGGGTACTCGACCAACGCCTGCTGCGTTCGCATAAAACATCTGCTCGACATCAGCCGCGTCGAAATTATATACCCATCCGCCTCGCCCGTTAAACTCCGTGGAAATGTCATTGGAACTTGTGACCACTTCTAATGGAATGAAGCTCAAATAATTATTTGGATAATCTTGCAGGAGAGCATTCAGATTTGCCGGAGCTATTCCATAATCTTTGCGGTACGATTCCAAAGCTGTACGAACTAAATTAGCACCAATCGCACTAAGCGGTTGGTGCTTTTCAAATTCGGAATTCAGAAAACGAATTCTCACTGTACGATCCGTCGCGGGATGATATTGAGCGATAACAATGGCGCTCTTCGTCAACTCATCATTCGTGAGAAGCATCGTTTTCCCTTTGTTCACGTTATCTTGTGAGACGATGCCATAAATAAGAATGCTGGCATTCGGCATCTCCTTAGCTAATTCCAAAGCCTGCTTATGCAGCGCTGTTTCAATATCTTCATTTTTGGTGTCAGGATCAAGGTACATGATAAATGGGACATCCATCGTCTCATAAGTAACGTCACTTCCAACGCCCCAGACTTTCATTTTCGAAATCGCTTTATAGATCGGGGCATCTCCAACAAACAAGAAGACTAACATCAAATTAAGTACAAAGAGCACGATAAGCATTGTTTTCATAAATGGAGGTAACAGCCGCTTTTCTGCCTCTGGGAAAGCCTTTTGCATACTTGCTGCATGTTCCGCTTGTTGTTGATCCAATTCATGAATGGCTCGATTAGCAGCCGAATAGAATGGCGATGGATACGTTCGAAGAACCTCTTTGTAATGAAAAATCGCTCTTTTTAAATTCCCTTTTAATTGGAACTTTTGCCCGATCTTATAATGAGCTTCCGGAGAATTAGCATCAATATATCGGATCACTTTCTCATAATATTGTGGATCAGAAGGGCTAATGAACAAGTTCTTATGCAGATGAATCAGATTATCGTCGAGATGGTTACGAAATCGTTGGCTTCTGCGAATCATTCGGCTCCTCTCCATTCAATAGAATAGCTTGTCCATTCTAGGTGTATGATACAATTAGTATCTCTGATACATAATGTATCACGCGAGAGATAGAAAGACAACTATTTATTACCTTTTACCTTACTGAATGAACGATAATCATTTAGCAAAAGCTGAATCAACGGAGGTGATAAATCATGAGTGGAAGAAATAATAAGCCTAAGAACACTGGACCTGCAAGCAGCCCTTCTCGCTTAGATCAATTCGGAGAAAAAGCGGTACAACAAGAGAAACGAGAAGCTAAGGAACGTAACAAACCTACGTGCTAGACTTAGATGAAATTCATCGTCTCAGCTGCCATAACCAATTTATGTGAAAAGACGCAAAAAAGACGTTCCCACCACGCCAAACGTGGTGAAAACGTCTTTCCTATTATCAAACTTAATGCGCCACTTGATTATATGTCATAATCCAAATCGAACCGGCCACGATCGTCAATAAGATGACAAGTCCAAAGATCAGCGCCATGATATTCCAGCGTGCGTTCTCGCCCTCTTTCACATGCATGAAGAAGAACAATTGAACACCGAATTGCAGTACAGCCATGATGAGGATCAAGACAATTGTGCCTGTTTTGCTCAACATATGGTTCATGACGGCAACGAGTGGAATAATGGTCAGAATGATCGAGAGCGCAAAGCCAATGATATAAGATTTCAATGAACCATGTGCGTCATGGTTTTCATGTGAACCTGTATGCGGTTGACTCATCCTACATCACCCCCATCAAATAGACGACTGTAAATACGAAGATCCAAACTACGTCAAGGAAATGCCAGTACAAGGAAATGACAGCCACTTTGCGTTTGGTTACTGCTGTGATGCCTCGGCGTTTCAATTGCAGCATCAACCCGACCATCCAGATCAAACCAACAGAAACGTGCAAACCGTGTGTACCTACTAATGCAAAGAAAGCTGATAAAAATGCGCTCGTACTAATTGTTGCACCTTCATGATTAACCATGTTAATGAATTCATATAACTCGAGTCCAACGAATGACGCTCCCAGAAGCACAGTTACGGCGAGCCAGCCGATTAACTGCTTCATGTTCCCTTTGTGCATGCCAAGCACGGCTAAACCGCTCGTGAAGCTGCTAGTAAGCAAGATAAAGGTTTCCGCAATGATACCCGGCATCTTGAACAATTCTTCCGGGGTTGGTCCCCCGTTCGTATTTTGATGAAGAACCATGTAAGTAGCAAATAAAGATCCAAATAAGATACAGTCCGTGATTAGAAATATCCAGAATCCGAACGTTTTGAGCGACTCGTGATCATGTTCATGATCGTGAGCATGATGCTCACCTTGCGCGGCTGCATGTGCCATTATACTTTCGCCCCTTTCAATGCGGCTTCCGTACGTTTCACTTCATCAGCAGGAATATAATAATCCGTATCATAGCTGAACGAACGTGCAATCATAGTGATCGCGACACCAATTAAGGCTGGAATCGTCAGCCACATCCAATCAAATACAAAACCAAATCCAGCGAAAAACCATAGAGCAGACATTAGGAATGGAATGGAAGAATTCTTAGGCATGTGAATCGGTTCATATACAATCTTGGCTGGTTGCTTGGTAGATAAGCTTAACTTCTGCTTTTGTTCCCACCATGCATCTGCCTCGCTTACTTCTGGCAATACAGCAAAGTTATAAATTGGAGCTGGCGAAGGAATCGACCACTCTAATGTTCGGCCATCCCATGGATCCCCGGATACATCCGGTTCTCTGAATTTAATCGAGTGAGCAATTTGCCAAACTTGGAAAATGAACCCGACACCCATAAGAAAACCACCAACTGTTGAAACTAGATTTAACGGTCCCCAGCCCATATCGAAATCGTACGTGTACGTACGACGAGTCATACCATCTAAGCCTAAGAAATATTGCGGCATGAAACAAACATAGAAGCCAATGTTCCACAGCCAGAATGCCCATTTACCTAAGTGTTCGTTCAGCTTAAAGCCGAACATTTTCGGCCACCAGTAGTAAAGTCCAGCGAAGTAACCGAAAGCTACGCCACCAATTAAGACTTGATGGAAATGCGCAATCAGGAAGTAGCTATTATGAAATTGAAAATCAGCTGGCGCAACAGATAACAATACCCCTGTCATACCCCCAACAACGAAACATGGGATGAAGGCAATCGTCCACATCATAGGTGTCGTAAAACGAATCTTACCGCGGAACATCGTGAATAACCAGTTAAATACTTTAGCTCCGGTCGGTATTGCAATCAACATCGTACTAATAGCGAAAAAGGCGTTAACATTTGCGCCGGACCCCATCGTAAAGAAGTGATGCGCCCAAGTAAAG
This sequence comes from Paenibacillus sp. V4I3, assembly GCF_030817215.1. Taxonomy (GTDB): domain Bacteria; phylum Bacillota; class Bacilli; order Paenibacillales; family NBRC-103111; genus Paenibacillus_E. The sequence continues at coordinate 4,524,964 of NZ_JAUSZA010000001.1, read as the reverse complement.
AAGGACAATAAACTAATAATCAGCATAGCGAAAACCATTGATTTGTAACCAAACAATTTCTTTTTGGAGAAGGTAGAAACAATTTCCGAGAAAATCCCGAAAGCAGGAACGACAACAATGTAGACCTCAGGGTGACCCCACATCCAGATCAAATTGATGTACATCATCGGATTCCCGCCGCCATCTAACGTGAAGAAATGGGCGCCAAGGAAACGGTCAAGGAATAATAAGGCTAACGTCACTGTAAGGATCGGGAAAGCAAAGATAATCATAATACAACTTGAGAATACGGACCATGTAAACATCGGCATCTTCATCAACTTCATGCCAGGCGCACGCATTTTCAAAATGGTCACGATAAAGTTAATCCCTGTTGCCAAACTACCGATACCGGATATTTGAATCCCCCAAATATAGAAGTTCTGTCCGACACCAGGACTGTGAGACATTTCCGAAAGCGGCGGATAGCTAAGCCACCCTGCATCCGGTGATCCACCGATAACGAACGATACGTTGAAAAGCATAGCTCCCCAGAAGAACATCCAGAAGCTAAGTGAGTTCAAGAACGGATAAGCGACATCTCGAGCTCCGATTTGAAGTGGGACTACAATATTAAATAGACCGAACATCAGAGGCATAGCCATGAATAAAATCATGATCACACCATGCGTTGTGAAGATTTGATTATAGTGCTCTGCTTGTAGAAACTCGCTGTTTGGCATCGCTAGCTGTAGACGCATTAGAAGCGCATCCACACCGCCGCGGAACAGCATCATGATCGAACAAATGATGTACATGATCCCGATTCGTTTATGGTCAACACTTGTTAACCATTCACGCCAGAGCCAGCCCCACTTTCTGAAATAAGACAGTACGAATATCATAGCGATCATCGAGAGTCCGATACTTACCTGAGCGCCCAGGATGAGTGGATCGCCCGTTACGAAAAACTCAGATGCGAATTGCTTTATTTTATCCAACATGAGCAGATCTCCCTTTCTCAAAAGCTTTGATCGATCATTTTGTCATTTTCATTTGACTGTGATCATTATGGTTCATAGGGGCATTTTTGTCCGTTGCTTGAGGCTTACTCGTCTCTTTCACGGATTCTGTACCGCCATGACCACTGTGAATGGATTGACCATTCGTATATTTCGTTACAATCTTTTCGAAAAGTCCATCTGGCACCGAGGAGAAGTATTGAACACCCGACTTACCAGGCTTTGCTAATGTTTCATAGCTTTCCATCGTAAGTTTTGTCTGAACCTTTTTCGTTTTGTTTACGAAAGCATCGAAATCGCTCTGAGATGTCGCATTCACATCGAACGTCATATCCGCGAAATGTGCACCGCTGAAATTCGCTCCTGTTCCGAAGTAATGCCCGATCTCATCGGCTTGCAAATACAGGGTCATCGCCATACCTGACATCGTATAGATCTGCCCACCCAACTGCGGGACCCAGAACGAGTTCATCGGAGCATCTGAGGTCAGCTCAAACTTAATCGGTGTATCCTCTGGAATTTGCAAATAGTTGACTGTTGCTATGCCCTGCTCTGGATACGTAAACAACCATTTCCAATCCAGTGATGTCACTTGAATGGTGACAGGTGGTTTATTGGATTTCAACGGCTTAGAAGGCTCTAATGAGTGCGTATAACGAATAGTTATGACAGCTAAGGCTGCAATAATAATGATGGGAACTGACCACCAAACGATTTCTAAGGTCGTGCTGTGCGCCCAATTCGGCTTATAAGATGTTTTATTGCCTTCTTTATCACGATACCGCCATACGATCCATGCAGTAAGCGCAAGAACCGGAACGAGGATTACCGTGCATAGAATAGTGGAAATCACAATCAAATCTTTCTGTTCTGCACCCACAGGTCCTTTGGGATTCAGTACCATAGCTTGATTACTGCAGCCTGCCAATAAAACAATGATGGCGACCATCATAAAGGGCAACATAGCTTGTACGAGTGTTCTCTTCTTCATCCTACTTAACCTCCCTATCAACAAATCTTATCTAATATCAAGATATCATCTCGCTGATAAAAGTACACAGTCGCAAACATAACTTAACAAATACGTCAAAGGATCGACGTTTTACTGTAAAACAAATGTCACAGAACGTTTGTTGACTATTATAAAAATGTATGAAAAACGTATGAAAACGAAAAAGCCCTTCAAGTTGTAACTTGAAAGGCTTTTTTACTACTTATAATGTGTTATTGTTCATTCCGTCTTTGAAGCTGCACGCGAATGCACCAAGTGAATAGCCGTCCGGATGACATAAATGTGCACACTACCTACCATGAAGCCAATACCAACCATCAAAGAGGCATTACGATCACTAAAATGATCAATATTCAACAAACTTAATAGTAATCCTATGCCAAGCAACGCCCATGCCGCTATTGTCATCATCTTGACTAATGGCATCACATCGCGCTCACTGCGCTCATTACTACTGATCAAAACGGCTCTATTTGCCATAATTATCACTCCAAACCTTCAATGTAAGTGCTTTATAAACATAGTATATCACAAATCCAAAATTTGTTCATATTTTATTCACACGTTGATCAAAATTTGGACAAAATTAAGTACGTCGGATTCACAAATTAATTTATATTGACTTTTGGTTATTATTATGGTATGATTAAATGTTTGTTTGACAACAACAACCCCTTCTGGGTATGATAGCACTGTTCTTTCACTATCATTTCTCTTTGGAGGGATTCGAATGCAGATTGCGAATGGTATTTACATGCTTGAACTGTCAGTTCCTGTCATGGGGCGTATCGATGTCATACACCCAACCCTTATTTCCGATGATGGAGGCGCCATTTTGGTGGACACTGGATATCCCGGTTTATTGCCGCTTATTCAGAATGCCATGGAGGAACATAACGTTCCATTCCGTCATTTGAAAACGATTATTATTAGCCATCAAGATATAGATCATATAGGGAGTTTACCTGATTTCATAAGCAAATCTCCGCATAAACTTGATATTCTGGCCAGTGAAATAGAGAAACCTTATATTCAAGGTGAGAAGATGTTGATCAAAATCACGCCAGAATCGATCGAACAAGCGGTCGCTAGCTTACCTGCGGATATTTCACCGGAATGGCGAAAAGCTTTTCGTTCAGCTTTGGAGAATCCGCCCAAAGGACCGGTCAATGGCATTCTTGAAGATGGACTCGAACTTGCCAACTGTGGTGGGATTATCGTCATACCTACTCCAGGTCATACACCGGGACATGTCAGTCTATACCACAAACAGAGCAAGACATTGATTGCGGCTGATGCCTTGGTTGTTTCAGATGGTCAACTTCTCGGACCCATACCGGAGTACTCCGTTAACTATGAGTTAGCGATGCAATCAATTAAGAAGTTCATCGAATACGACATTGAAGCTGTTATTTGTTATCACGGCGGGTTGTACACTGACAATGTAAATCAACGTATTGCTGAATTGGCAGCTTCATCTATCTGAATCATCATCGTTTCGTTTAAAATCGAAAAAGCAGGCTTGCACAAATGGCAACCTGCTTCTCATATGTACGTCCTGCTACTTCAATAACGTGTAGCCCCCGATAAACGGAAGTGGTTTTACTTGACCTTGAGCGGCGGCTACAATGCCTAGAATAGCTAAAGCAAACACGCCTAAATTCGCTAAAGGCAGCAGAATCCAACCAATAATTGGGATGAATGGCAAAACAAAATTCAAGATGACAGCGGCCAATAGTAATGTAAGGCCTTGGTTAGCGTGGTACCCTGCAAATTTGGAGTCCTTTGCTGCGATAAGCGGGATAAAAAACAAGATGTATGCAATGATGGCCATTCCCTTATTACTTTGAATATCCGAAGAATCGTACATGGACAGCACCTCTTTCTTTTTCTCAAAGTATACTATTCCATTATATTCGGTGTTTTCAATCTATTCTATTGAATTTCGCACATTTCGAAAAATTATTTTCCAGACGAAAATCTCCATCAATTGCTTAAATCACGCCATAGTCGAAGCAGTTCTTGTTCGCGCGAAGGGCTCATACCTGCAAGTCGCTCTGTATCTGCTGATCGTCCTAAATCCCAAGCCAATGTGTCCTGGACCGTCTCGATTAACGGCCTAGTTGTTAGACCCGATTCGAAGGCTTTGGCATTGTCTAACATTAACATCCCGGCTAAACTATCGCTCTTTATCCAAAGTGGAAGCTCCATCCACTCCCCCACTTCGTGTGCCACTAAGAACGGTTCCGATACCCATGAACAAGATGTTTCAATTACACATACACTTTTACATGCTTCAACGACTTCTTCCATTGTATATTCGCTGCCGCTAGCATGAATGGTGCCTGTTATGTCTTGTTCAACTAACCGAATAATCCAGCCTGACAAATCTCTTACATCAATAAATTGGAGCTTCCGTTCTTTCGGTAAAGGAACTAGCACGTCACCTCCCCGATGAAAACGAGATGGCCAATAGGTAAATCGATCTGATGCGTCATATGGACCAACGATGAGACCTGGACGTATAACTAGTGTACGGTCAGGAAATGATTGGTTCACCGCTTGCTCACAAAGGGCTTTTAGCGCACCGTAACGCCGCCCTGGATCAATTGTTTCTATCGATTCCAATTCAGCCACTGGTGCCGACTCATTCAAATTTACTATCCGAAGATCGTCATAGACGGAAACAGTAGAAATGAAGGTAAAGTGCTTCACATGATCCTTCAACAGCTTTGCAGCTGCATCTACAACCTCTGGCTGATATCCACTCGTATCGATTACCGCATCCCATTCGTGTCCTTCCAGTAAGTGTAAATCAACGTTCCGATCTCCAAGGATATGCCGGACCTGTGGAAAGGCAGTAGCATCGTGTAATCCCCGGTGAAATAAAGTTACTTCATGTCCCATTGCTAATGCAGCTTCTGTAAGCGCTCTTCCTAGGAACTTCGTACCGCCTAGAATTAGTATATTCACGGACTACCTCCAAACATCAAATTTAACAAGCTGCATGCGTGGCAAGCATTTACACGCGATATCCCAGAAGCCAATCCAACTGCTTCATTTGAACATTATCAGGAAGAAGTCTAAGCACTTGATTACGCAGCATAATAGCAGCCGGATTGCTCATTTGCACAATGCGTGCCATTCGTCTGGATTGACGCACAACTTGATTGGCTCTGGATTTTCGATTACTTTCATAGGAATGAAATGCGGCTGTAACGCTGCTTAATGAAAGCATTGAAATTTCCTCTAGACATCTAGCTAATACAAGAGCATCCTCCATTGCCTGAGCGCCTCCTTGCCCGAGATTAGGCAGCATAGGATGAGCCGCATCACCAAGCAGTGTTACTCTCCCTCGGCTCCATCTTTCAAGTGGTTTACGATCATGAATGTCATGCATTAAAATTGACCCCTCATCTGTTGACTCGATAGCCCGCTCAATCGGATTATGCCAGCCCTCAAATTGCCGGAGAACGTAGTCCTTCTTACGATCCATACCTGTCCCTAAAGCTGCGTTGATTGCAGCGAACCAAAAAACTTGTCCCTCGCCAATCTGGGAAAAACCGAACCTCCGTCCTCTTCCCCATGCCTCAAATCCACCACCGATCTCAGGAATATATCGCTTATCCAAGAACGAAGTAATACCTCGGAAAGCCCTAAAACCTGAATATCGCAGCTGTTCTAAGCCAAATAGTAGATGAGCCACTTGTGAATGAATGCCATCTGCACCGATTAAGATATGTCCGGTATCTTCTGTTCCATCATCAAAATGCACAATAACCTGATGTGGTTCCTGTTCAAAAGTTATTAGCTTTTTATTCATATAAACGGTTGTTCGTTCATTTAGTTGTTGAAATAAAATCGTTTGAAGCTTCGCGCGATGAATAAGGTAGCTGTAAGTTCCATATTTAGCGGCTTGCTTTGCGACAGGAACTGAAGTAATCGGTTTTCCATCCCAAGAGTGAATTTCAGCCATGCCAACTTTAGCGCCGGTTGCCCTCACCTGTTCAGCCAAACCAAGCTCCGTTAATACATGCATGGCATTCGCAGCTAACACAATTCCTGCACCGAATTCGGATAGCTCTTTCTTTTTCTCGTAGATGACAACTTCCCAACCTTGCTTTTGCAAGTAAAGCGCTGTCGTTAATCCACCAATTCCAGCTCCTAGGATAATTGCTTTCTTAGTAGAAGGTAAGATATTAGTCATGTTTTCCCTCCATTACTAACAAACCATTTCCATCTACTGTAACATAATCCAGTCAAGACAAAAACCTCCTAAAACCAAGGGTTAAAGGAGGTGCGTTATTATGAGAGTATGAAGTTTATATTCTGTTATGTTGCAACTAATTGTTGTTTAACCTCAACGATCTCAAGATTCGAGAAAAATCGGCTTAACTTCATCATTTTCTCATTTGCTGCCAATTTAGAAAGTGGCGGGCACATAGGCTTTCCTCTGTAACATACGATAAATAACAAACTCATCACCTACTCTTCCATTGAAGAATTCACTTCTTTAATTGATACATAACGTATCATACAATAATTTTACTCGAGATACAACAAATAGAGATAAATACCGTCATATTTCGATAGTATATGTAATTTCACAGGACTTTATAACCAATAAACTCCTACATAATTCGAAAGACCCCCTCGGAATGAGGGGGCCCTTCGATATTTTTAAACGATGACTAATTCGGAAAGCTTGGAACGTACCTGCTCAACTAATTCAATCGCATCTTCTGAACGATTCACAACATCAACACGATCCATATCTACAATCAACACTTCAGAGGCATGATAATGATTCATCACCCAGTCATCATAACCTGACCAAAGCTGCCGATAATAATCAACCAAAGATTGATCTTGCTCGAAGCTGCGTCCCCGCAGTCCGATGCGGTACATAACCGTTTCGAATGAAGCTTTTAGATAAACCATGAGGTCCGGCGCTTTCTTAGGAAGCTCGGCAAGCTCAGACATCATATTGTCCGCAAGCCCCTCATAAACATCAAATTCCAGCTGTGAAATACGGCCTAACTCCCGATTCACTTTGGCAAAGTACCAATCCTCATAGATACTTCTATCCAGTACATTTCGATTATGTACTAACGCTTGTTTAATTGCCTTAAATCTTGTATTCAAAAAGTGCAATTGAAGTAAAAACGGATATCGTTTCTTCTCAATTTCTTCCGGAGTTGCCGTGTAAAACAGCGGAAGTATCGGATTATCATCGACACTTTCATAATAAACATTTGAATTTAATTCTTGTCCAAGTAAAGTCGATACAGAAGTTTTACCTAGCCCAATCATTCCCCCAACCACGATCACAGCCATTGACCCCTTTCTCCTTCTAACCCGTCCTAATTTACCGTCTGTCAATTCTTGCAAAGCTTCCCTATTATACAAGGAATTCATAGTGGTGGGAACCCTATTTTTTACCCTTATCTATCGTTTTCTTCTTCTCTTGTAATCCGCTCAATGACAGCATGGAGATCATCTGGTCTTAGCAATTCAACCGGTGATACGCCTTTTTCAAAGTGTAAATACTCGCCTTCAATCAGGATGACGTACCGTTCACCTTGTCTGGCAATGTGAACTTTGCGCCCATAATCGGCAAGCTGCGCCTTCACACTAATATGATCAAGCTTGATGCGCATTTCCAGATCCGGCTTCTGTTCAACCAAATAATTGGCGGCATCCATGACCTGAGTTGGTGTCCACTTCTCCTGCAGCTCTCGCTTTTCACTGGCTGCCCAGATTTCCAAATCCTTTTCTTCTTGCTCACGTTCCTCAGGTTTATGCTCATAATCCCTCTCCAGCTGCTGCTGAACGAGCCCAAGTACTTGATGATGCAATATTTCCGGCATGGACTGCTCATATTCTACATATTTTAGGAAATCCTCAAAGTAACGAGCATGTGAAGCTTGGTGAATTTTGAGCTCCGCTGGTTCTAACATGCCTTCCTCTGGCATAAACGGATATAGGATCGATTTCATATTTTTCGCATTAATCGCCATTTCCACTTGATTCAATAAGCTCTTTTCGTCGGTAATCCGTGCAATTTTCGGTTCAAAATCACATTTTAGAATAAATACAAAAGGATCGTCGAAATATTGATTGAGCTTCGCACTTGCGACAAGAAAAGCTCCGCCCCTGACTGCGCTTGTATTTAGATAAGCATTCAAGAGTTCGTCACCGACATTAAGAAAGTCCTGTTTGTTCTCTGCGAAGCGCAGACGCGCGAATACATTATAGTTCGGATTGCTTTCTAATTCGAAGCCTGGCTCGGTAATGAAACGACCTATCTTCGTTGGCACCTGCTCAGCTCTCGGGTTTCGTTCTACTTTGCGTTTAGCAATTCGCGCGAACTCACCGTCTAAGAATTGTTGTAAAGCACTGTCTTCATAATCGGTCTCATCCAAAGTCTGATAATGTCGATAATTTTTAGCCGATGCCGCGTCGGCACCTTCCCCTTGGATCACAAAAAATGATATATATTGAACTGCGAATTTCATGCTGCTTCTCCCTGTCAATCGTATTCAAAATTGCACAACTTTGATTGTACTTGGTATAAAACCGAAACGCCACAAAAAAATAGGAAACAGTTTGTGATTGTTTGTAAGTTCATGCTGTCACTAGTAATAAGCGCTGCTTTTTCAAAATAATAAGACAGAGGTGTGAAGATGATTTACGGAACCAAACTACTGGAAACAGATACAGAAATTTTCATTGCCGCTCTTACAAAAACACCTGTTTATGTTTGGTCGTTAGATTCATTAGGCGTTTATTATCAGGTGAATTCGGGTTTTATCGTAAAATATACACCTGATGAAGTACAAATTCATTGTGAACAGGACTCCACTATGACTAAATGGCATTCAAGAGAGTCGAATGAATTTAGTATCCGTTTTTAGAAATGAATAAACCGCCCGTTCCTGTACTTAACAGGTCTGGCGGTTTTTACATTCATGCTATTCGAATTCACTCATGTCATTACCAATAGTCTGCGTCGGCAAAAACACATCAATAATGGTTCCTTCACCAATTTGACTCTGAATCGACATTGTGCCTTTATGCGCTTCAACGATCTTGAAACACATCATTAGACCAAGCCCTGTACCCTTTTCCTTCGTTGTATAGAAAGGTTCACCTAATTGCTTTACCCGCTCTTCTGGGATGCCGCATCCATTGTCCTGAGTCCTCACTCGAATCATCCCGCTTCCCTGCATGGAAACGGTAATTTTAATTTGTCCATCCTTCGTAATGGCTTCAATCGCATTTTTCACCAAATTAATAAACAATTGCTTAAGATGCATTTCGGAACAAATGAACTCCGGAATATCAGACTCAAACTCGAGCAAAAGCTGTACATTGCAGAGATTAGCCTGTGTATCAAGTAAGGCAATCACGGTTTGTAATATATTTATCAAATCACTTCTTTTATATTGAATAGCTTCCGGTTTCGCAATGACGAGGAATTCGCTAACGATGAAATTAATCCGATCCAGTTCGGACAGCATGATGTCAAAATAGTGCTGTTTTCCCTTCATATCGTTCTGCAGCAGCTGCAAGAAGCCTCGGAGTGACGTGAGCGGATTCCTGATTTCATGAGCAAGTCCTGCGGCTAGTTGGCCTGCGACGGAGAGTTTATCGGATTTTCTCAACAATTCCTCCGTTCGTTTCCGTTCTGTAATATCTCGCGTAATACCAGCGAACCCGATAATTTCATGCTTCTCATTCTTGATCGGCGTTTTGGTCACACTTACGTGAATGAGCTCTCCATCTTTACGAACTCGAACTGTCTCTAACCCAGAAATTTGATTACCTGATTTCAGCAAGTCATGAATTTCTTTGCGATGCTCTTCCAAGAAATCTGGATATATCGGCAATGGTTGGTTTAGTAGCTCATCCTGATTCCAACCAAATACTTTCTCATACGCGGAATTGACAGAAATAACCTTAAACTGTTGATCAAGTACGCAGATGGCATCTGTTGTATTATTTATAAAAGATTCCAGCAGCTCCTTCGTTTCTCTAAGCTCCGTTTCCATTTGTTTACGTTCCGTAATGTCCACACATGAGCCTATTACTTCAATCACGCGGCCATTTTCAAAAATGGGACGTAAAGATGTCAAATACGTAATCCCCCGGAATGTGGCTTCATACATGACATTTTCTTCCCCGGTCCATGCCCTGCGGTAATACTTGTCGATAATGGTAGCCATATAGAATGGCCATATCTCGTATAAGCCGTTGCCAAGGATATGCGATGGCTTATAGCCGAGCCTATACAGAAGTTCACCATCACATAAGGTATGTATGAATTTCCCTTGCATTTGTCTGAACTTCATGGTCATTCCTTGCTGTCTGCGAACAGTGTCATGCAGGTCCTGCTGCGCAACTCTCAATGACTCCCGGTCTTTATTATGCTGGGTGATATCTCTAGCGATAATATATACGCCTTCCGTTATCCCATTCACAATAATTGGCACATTTTTTAAGCCTAATTCGATCTTTTCGCCGCTCTTATGTGTAACCCGCAGCATATAATTATCCGTTTGCAAGAGCACACTATCGGTCGGGTAACCTGCTTGATCCTCAAGTTCCTCTTGTTCCCAGAAATGATGTATTGAACGTCCCACCATATCCGCTTTCGTATAACCCAGAATCCGTTCCATAGCTGGATTCACACTTTTGATCAAACCGTTCAAATCACTTGTTAAGATCCCCGCGGGATTATGCTCAATTAATGAATTATACCGCTGCTCACTCTCCGCAAGTTTACGTTCCATCTCGGACTTTCTCGAGAGATCTTTCATCTGAGCCATATAATAAAGAGGTTCATTGTCAGAGTTTCTAATTAGCGAAATTCCGCATTCCACCCTTATAATTGTTCCCTCTTTTGACTTCATGCTTTGTTCGATCTGAACAGAGCGCAAATCCCCAGACAACAATTGATCTAAAAGTCCAATCAGTTTGTCGGTCTCTTCGGGCAAAAAGATCGTAGTTATATCCGTATATAATAATTCTTCTTCCGAGTATCCTGTAATCGCACTTAGGCTGTTATTCATCTTCATCCATTGTCCATTTAGCGAAATAATCGCCATGCCCATTGTTGTGAACTCAAATACCGTGGCAAATGACGGTTCCGTTCTCGAAAGCATATCCATTCATTTATCCTCCATCTTAAAAATACATGGATGGTTTCCATCACCAAGTGTTTGAATTCGACGATTTGAAGATTATTCCTTCCATAGTAGCTCTTGGCTGATCAAATAGTTCATGAAATGTGCCCTTGAAATTCCTCATTATGATAAAATATAATGGTTCTCTATGTATGATCTTCGTGCATTATAAATAAGGAGGGGCACAATTGCCTAACATCTGGACACATCTGATTTTCGGTCAAGAATTAATGAACCAATTGGGGCATGCCAATATGCTTAGTGATAAGCAGCTGCGACATGTTTTCTCACTTGGCTGCCAAGGACCCGATTTCTTGTTCTATCATAACTTCTTACCTTGGAAAAAAGACAAGAAACTCAATCAATTGGGAAGTCTCATGCATACAAAAGCATGCGGTCCGTTCCTGCAGGATCTACTTTCCCATATGCAAGGCAGAGGCTTGTATAATCCCGCTGTTGTTTATGCACTTGGATTCCTTACACACCATATTCTCGACCGCAACATGCATCCCTACGTTTTTTATAAATCAGGCTTCAAGAAATGGGATCACCAACGGTTTGAGATTATTATGGACACACTCATTGTTCGTCGCAAGCTTGGTTTACAGACATGGAATACGCCCGTATGGAAAGAAATATATGTTGGAGAAGCTCTGCCCCTCGGCATTGTTCCTGCACTTGCCCACGCTGCTGCCATTCACTATCCTGACCATGCATCGCAGGTTACTGACAAGGATTGGAACGATGCTTATATCGACATGATTCGAGCTCAACGCTTGTTCCACGATCCGAAAGGAATCAAACGATTATTTACCTTCGGTCAAATCTCACCGTTGGTATATACCAAGCATCCGGCTCCGCTTGATTATTTAAACGAAGCCAAGACGGTTTGGAATTGTCCTACATCATTAAATGAAACATACACATACAGCATTTGGGACTTATGGGATATCGCGATGGAAGATGGACAAATCGTCCTCGAAGCAGCCATACAAGCCTTACAACGAGGCTCTTCCGCTGATTACCAAGCCTTAGTAGAAGTTCTCGGCAATCTCTCCTATGAAACAGGTAAGGACTGTGACAGCGGACTGCAAATCACTCATGTCCAGCCTATGATTTAAAGTTTACCATCATCAACCTGATCAAGCCATGCATCGATATGACCAATTACCGAAGCAACACAACCATCTTTGAAAGGTGAAATTAGCTTCGCGACTTGGACAAGCTCTGTGAAATTCAGACTTCCGCCTTGTTGACAAAGTCTTAAGTAATCATCCCAAGCTAACTCCGGATTTTCATTAGCTCGTTTCCAGAATTGAAACGCACACACTTGCGCAAGGGTGTAATCAATGTAGTAAAACGGGCTTTTGTAAATGTGGGCCTGCTGCTGCCAGAAGCCCCCTCTTTCCAAATAGTCGTTATCCTCGTAGACACGATGCGGCAAATATTTGCGCTCAATCTCGCGCCAAACTAGCTTACGCTCTACAGGTGTCAGTTCCGGCTGCTCATAGATCCGATGTTGAAACTCATCTACCGCAACACCATATGGAATGAATAAGAGCGACTCACTAAGATGCTTGAATTTATACTTATCTGTCTCTTCCCCGAAGAACAATGACATCCAAGGCCAAGCGAGAAACTCCATGCTCATGGAATGAATCTCACAGGCTTCCAAGGTTGGGAATATGTATTCAGGTACTTGAAACTCTCGGCTGCTATAGCCCTGGAAGGCATGACCTACTTCGTGCGTTAAGACATCAATGTCACCTGAAGTTCCGTTAAAGTTAGAGAAAATGTACGGTGCTTTGTATGTACTAATATAAGAGCAATAACCACCTACGCGTTTTCCCTTCTTAGCCACTAGATCCATCAAACCGTTATCGATCATAAAGGTAAAGAACTCATCCGTTTCCTGGGATAGCTCTGCATACATCTTACGAGCTTGTTCCACGATCCAATCCGCATCGCCTTTCGGCGTCGCATTCCCTGAGGCGAAACCAAACTTGTCGTCATAATAGTGCAGGGAGTCTACGCCAATTCTGGCTTTCTGCCGTTCCTTCAGTTTGGTTGCCACCGGTACAATGTGTTCAAGAACTTGATTCCTAAATACTTCCACGTCTTTGGCATTATAGTCAGAACGGTTCAAACGAGCATACGCGAGTTCAACAAAATTGTTGTATCCGAGCTTCTTAGCGATGAGCGCACGAATCTTGACTAATTGGTCATACAGTTCATCCAATTTCGCTTCATTCTCTATAAAAAAGCTATATTTCACATCATTCGCTTCTTTACGGACTTTTCGGTCTGTTGATAATTGAAAAGGCACGAGTTGGGATAAATTTCGTTCTTCCCCTGCATAAATTAGCTTCGCAGAAGCGAGCAGCTTCGAATATTCACTGGCCAGTTTGTTTTCATGTACGAGATCTTCAACAATTTCCGGCGAAAACGTTTTCAACGATAAGGAGGCAATCGTAAACAGCTGCTTCCCCCATTTAACTTCCAACTCTGATCGATAGGAGGATTCGATGAGTGATTTATAAAACTCGGTAATCAGCCCTTGATATAAAGGCTCAATTTCATCGAAATACTCTTGCTCAGCTTTGTAAAATTCATCGTTTGTATCCACACTGTGACGAATCCGCGCAATAGATTCCATAGATTCCAACTCACTTCGCAGGCTAACGATCGCTTCCATCGCTTGGTCCTGATCACCAAATGAAGCTGCTAGTTTAAATACTTCTAAAAGCTCCTTAAATTTAATTTCAAAAGCGCTAAAGTCGGGTCTTTCGTACTTAAATTCTTGAAATTTCATTGGATTCACTCCTTTGATTTTTCGCCAGACAAACTGGCAGCCTAATTACATAACTGCAATACTGTAGGGAAACAATTCACTGGTCATAAGTTGATTAGCAACAGCAGGGTCTTGTTCCATGATCAGTGTAGCTTCTAACTCATTATCCACCCTCAGGATAACAATGCCAAATGTTTTTTCATCAAAAGTTTGTGTTCTTCCTGCTAAAATGAGCTCCCCCTCCTCTTTCAACTGTAAAAGGTATTGAAAGTGCTCTTCAACAATTTTATCTTCTTTTTCGGTCCAAATACTGCGGTCTAGAAAAGCAGGTTTTAATCGTAAGACATAAATAAATTCTTTATTGTCGCTCATTACTCCCGCTCCTTCACAAATAAATTTGGTATTTGCCAATCAATTTCTGAACTCCCAAGATCTCTAAGATAGGCATTCGCTTGCGAAAAAGGTTTACTGCCAAAAAATCCGCGATACGAAGAAAGCGGACTAGGATGAACTGATTTTATGATAACATGCTTCGTTGTATCAATGAGACGCTGCTTGGCCTGTGCATGACTTCCCCACAGTACAAAAATGATCGGCTTCTCCCGATCACTTAACGTCGTTATGATTTTGTCTGTAAAACGTTCCCAGCCTTTTCCCTTATGCGAATTCGGCGTGTCAGCTCTTACCGTTAGAACCGTGTTCAACAGCAGCACGCCTTGTTCGGCCCAAGCCTTCAGGTAGCCGTTATCAGGGAAACAGCAGCCAAGATCAGACTGTAATTCTTTATACATATTTTGCAAAGATGGCGGTGTCGGTATACCCGGTTTAACGGAAAAACTGAGGCCATGGGCTTGGCCACTACCGTGATAGGGATCTTGTCCCAAAATAACTACTTTGGTATTCGCATAAGATGTTAAATGAAGTGCACTATAAATCTCACTTTGTTCTGGAAAAATGGTTTGTGTCGTATATTCAACATTGAGAAATTTTTGCAAAGCATGGAAATAAGGCTCTTGAAATTCTGACTCCAACAAAGAAGCCCAGTCATTCGTTAAATGGCTCATCATTCACCCCTCCTATCACTCCGTCTCCGTACCGAGCTCTCCCGTGTCGATGTTTCTCAACACGATTCGTCCATCTGCCGCAGTACCATCAGCAAGTACGAGCTTCAGCTTCGTCGTTTTCCCTTTATTAACGAGCGCCTGAACTTGAGCGTCCGTTAAATTCCGGCCAAAGCTTTCTTTCCAGATGACGAATTTGCAGCCTTCCTTGTAGTGCGAGCAGCCGTAACCTTTACGTCCCATGAAAAGGGAGCCTCCGCACCCTGGTCTTGGACATGTCGCTAGGAACGTACTAGCTCCATCTGTTTGTTTAGCAGGAGCTGCCTTCTTAGCTGCAGCTGCTGTTTTGGTCCCACCTGCAGTTGATGCCGCACTCGATCGGGCAGAACCGCGTTTGGGTGCACTGGCAGGAGGCGTTTCGCCTTCGAAAGCTGTTTTGGAAGCTCTAGCCTGCACGCGAACCTTATCAACGATAAGGGTTGCGAATCTTTTGACGTTATGCATGAACTGCTCGTCCGAAGCTGTTCCTCGGGAGATTTCATTCAGCCTGCGCTCCCATTGCCCAGTCATCTCAGGTGAAGTCAGCAGCTCAATGCCCGCGCCGCGAATTAATTCAACAACCGTTCGCCCCTTCTGGGTCAGGACAATTTTTTTGCCCTGCATGTCGATGTAACCAACCTTCTTGAGACGCTCGATGGTCGCTGCACGAGTAGCCGGCGTGCCGAGTCCCGAATCTTTCATCGCATCGCGGAGCTCCTCATCCTCAATCTGCTTGCCGGCGCTTTCCATGGCTTTGAGCAGTGTTCCTTCGTTAAAATGCTTAGGCGGCTGCGTATCTTTTTCCTTTACGATCGCATCATGGCAAAGGACATTACCTTGTGGATCAATTGAGAAAGGCTCATTTACTTCAACCTCTTCGTCTTCTTCCTCATCCTTCTCCTTGCCCTTCGTGCTCTTCGCCTTTTCTTTTTTCTGATCGGCATAGATGACCTTCCAGCCTAATTGAAGCAGTTCTTTAACCGTGGTCTTAAACATTTCTTGTTCAACCTCGGTCATAACCGTATGAACCTTATACTCAGCTGGTGGATAGAACTGGGATAAGAAACGCCTTACAATCAAATCGTACAATTTCTGTTCATCCGGACTCAGTCCCGATGCTTTGCGATTCGTCGGAAGGATCGCATGGTGATCCTCAACTTTGCTCGGATTGCAAATAAACTTGTTATTTTTGTGCACCAGATTTCGGTTTGCCCCTTGCACAAGCTCATGGTAAGCCGTTCCTTGTAAAGCGGATAAGGACTTGTGCATTTCCGGAATATTTTGCTCAGTCACATAGTTGGAATTCGTTCTAGGATAAGAAATGACCTTATGCTTTTCGTAGAGTGCTTGAGCCGTATCCAGCGTCTTCTTCGCTGAGAAGGCGTATTTCCCATTCGCCTCACGCTGCAGCAGCGTCAAATCATACAATTTGAACGGGTATTCCTTCGTCTCTTTCACTTCATAGGAAATAATCCGTGCTGGTTTCCCTTTGACCTTGGCAGCAAGCGCCTCAACCTTCGGTCCGTCCGTCAAGCGCTCTCCCTGCCACATGCCTCTATAAGTTGTCTCGCCTTGTGTAAAATGGCCCTCCAGCTCATAAAATTTGAGCGATGAGAAGGCTTCAATCTGCTTCTGTCGGTCATAAATGAGCGCTAGCACAGGCGTCTGAACCCGGCCAACGGAAAGCAATACGTTATGCTTCGTTGTGAATGCGCGAGAGCCATTCATGCCGATTAGCCAATCCGCTTCACTGCGTGAGCGCGCGGCGCGCGTTAAATTCTCGTATTCAGCGCCGTCCTTTAATGTAGCGAAGCCATTTCGAATCGTCTCCGAGGTTAAATCGGAAATCCAGAGTCGCTTAACAGGCTGTTTCAGTCCAAGATGGCGCTGAATAAGCGAGAAGATGTGCTGCCCTTCCCTCCCAGCATCACAGGCATTAACGAGCTGGTCACACTTCTTAGCTAGCTCTGCAATCACCTTAAGCTGTTCATACGTTCGTGGGTTTGGAATCAGCTTAAATTCATCAGGAATAATCGGTAGGTGGTTAATATTCCACTTTTTATATTTATCATCGTATTGATCAGGTTCAGCCAACTCAATTAAGTGTCCAATCGCCCAGGTGATGATGTACTGCTCACCCTCTAGATGGGACCTGAGATTTTTGGCTTTGGGCTCTATTGCGGCGGCTATATTACGTCCCATATCGGGTTTTTCCGCAATAATTAATGTCTTCAAGAGAGTATCGCTCCTTAATTGAACTTTCTAAGTAGATCAGAATCTGTCGCCTCAGTGTATCCCACTTTATAAATGCCTGCAATATGGTAACTATCGAAAAATTAAAATTAACCTAGTAGACTTTACTCCAAGTCCCTTCACTTCCTTTGAATATAATAACTGGAAACATCAAATGAAGCCAAGAGGTGAAGGTTCTTAATATGCATATTCTGATTATTGCTCCTGAACAAATCCCCGTCCCTCCTCCCGTCGGAGGCTCTGTGGAACATTGTATTTACCAAATTGCTAAAAAAATATCCCCCAAGCATACAGTGACCATTATAAGTCGACTGCGCGCCAACTACCCGAAGAAAAGCAAATTAGGTCATATCACGATTCTTCGCGTACCTGGTGCCAATAAGCAAGCTTACTTATCTAATGTAATTAAGACTGTTAAAGGTCATCGTTACGATAGGATTCAAATCGATAATCGCCCTAGATTTGTGCATGCCGTGAGAAAAGTATTCCCACATACACCTATCTCTGTTTTTTTGCATTCAAAGACATTTATATCCCCGCCGATGACATCCAAGAAACAAGCAGCAAGTGATCTCAGTGGTGCTAATCGCATTATTGGCAACAGCCTTTCGCTTCAAAATCACCTGAAACGAACTTTTCCAAAAATCAGCCATAAGGTTCGTTACGTTCATCTAGGCGTTGATCTCACTCAATTCCGTCCTCGTAGAGGGAAAGAACATTCAACTGACGGTCGCCGCCCATTTGTCATTCTATTTGCAGGCAGGTTAATTCCTAAGAAAGGAATCCCCGTACTGATGAAAGCTACAAAGATCGTTATGAAATCCATCCCTTCAGTAAGGCTTCACATTGCCGGCGGGACCGGAAAGCCAAGCTACAAGAAATACTTGAAACACCTAGCTTCATCCCTTCGAATCCCAGTATCCTTTAAGGGTTACGTTTCACGAAGTCAAATGCCTCGATTCTATCAATCCGGGGATTGTTTCGTCTGTCCTTCTCAAGGTCATGAAGCGTTTGGCCTAGTGAATGTGGAAGCCATGGCATCCGGCATTCCAGCGATTGCCTCCAGAAATGGCGGAATTCCTGAGATTATACGACACAAGCATAACGGACTTTTAGTAGCGAATTATCGAAGTCCTAAAGCTTTTGCCAAACAAATACTTAAACTAGCCAACGACCCTTCTAAGGCCAAAAGACTAGCCAAGCAAGCCCGACTAGATGTAACGAGAAAATTTAGTTGGCGAGCCACTGCAAGCAAATTAGAAAAGATTTATGCGACGAAAATTTCCACGTAGAGGTGCTGTTATGTCAATGAATCGAGGTCGTACAGTAGGCAGCAAATGGGTCAAGACGAAAGTTCTCTTATTAAATAAAGAACTTCGCAAATTTGTTCCGGAAACAAGAATCTACAGTCAAAAGAACCTGCTTGCCATGCTAAATAAACATAAGATGGTTTATGTCAAACCCATCAATGGCACTTCTGGACAGGGCATTATTCGTGTAGAGAAAAATGAGACTTATCGATTTCAGTCCGGTAAAGCAGCTAAATCCTTTCGAACTTTTTTAGGTTTATTCGGTGCTCTAAACAGAGCCAAGTTAAACAGATCCTATTTGGTTCAGCAAGGCATTCATCTCTTAACCCATCAAAAGAGAATTTTCGATACACGTATAATGGTACAAAAAAGCCCTAAGAAAACTTGGGAAGCTACTGGTTATATTGGCCGAGTTGCTCATCCACACAAAATAGTAACGAACTTTCATAATAGCGGCAAACCGCTCCCATTAGAATTATTACTTGCTCCTTACTTAAAGAATCAGAGAAAAGATGATTATATCAAAAGCTTGCGACATCTAGGATATCAAATCGCAACGCATTACCAGAAGGTTTATCCGGGATTTAAAGAAATTGGTGTTGATATCGGTATCGATAAAAAGTTAAAACCATGGGTCCTAGAAGTAAACACAGCACCTGACCCCTTTATATTTAATCAATTAAAAGATAAAAAAATGTTCTTCAAAGTACTGCGTTATTCGAGAGCGAACGGCCGATTCTTACCTGTAAAACGTAAGTAATTCGAGGTTCCTAAAGGTTAGCAAAAACCTCCAATCCCACTTGAAATGGGACTGGAGGTTTTTATGCTTTATGAGGTTAATCGACGCTGGCGAACCATCATCTTAGTTAATAAGCCGAGACCTATAATAACAACCGCGACAACAATCCATATTGGATGATGGATTTGTGTATAGATGTGGTGCCACGCTTTACCAAGCTTTTGACCAAGAAGAACAATGACCAAAATCCAAGCCAATGCGCCAATGTATGAGATACTCATGAATTTGGTGAATCGTATTTTCGTAGCCCCAGCAATGAAAGGAGCGGCATGTCTTAACCCAGCTACATAATAGCCAACTAAAAGTAGAATTGCACCATGCTTTTTAAAATGTTCAGCCCACTTTTCTAATCTGTTCTCAGAAAGCTAACCTGCTCCAAGCAGAATAATCTCAATCGGAAGCGGTATGCCAACGATGCCAATGAAGAGTAACAAAAATATACCCGGATAGCCATAATGGGTGATTAAATTGATCATAGAATGATGATTCATTTTTGTTCACCTGCCTCGTAATGATCGTACCATAGGAATGTGAGAAATGGTTTTCTAATAAACCCCAGTCAAGCCTGATTTGACCTAGTATTCCCCTATCGTTGGAAATCTATATGTCATGTTATCGCTACAGTAAACAGTACCTTGGCGCGAGCTACAAGTTTGGAGCACAGAATAGCAGTACAAGTTCATTTGACTGCACGTCTTTTACACAATATGTACATGAGAAGAATGGAATCAATTTGCCCCGTTCATCCAAGCAGCAATCACGATTTCAGATATGAATTCCGGTTGGTGGAGCAAAAATTACAAAACAGCGCGCCGCATGATTAACTAAGACGGATATTCACTTAGTGATTTTTTTAGTTGATGTCCTCCCGTCATTCCCCGCTTATCAAAGGAATGCATGAATCAAAAATAAAACAGCAAAGATTAGCCCTAATCGCAAATGATGACAATCCCGAGATAAAACACGTACTCCGCATATGAAGCTAACAAACGCATATTTGGGTTTAGAGCGGGTAGACTATTCCCTAATTGATTAATGAGTTGAAACCAATGATAATCACGCTGAGTAAAGCTCATCTTCATCATCCTTTATTTATACTGAATGCTCTAACTTAAGCATTTAGATTGACTTTACTTGATGAAGATGAGAACAAAATGAGAAATGTACCATCCGTTTCATCGATAACTCCCTTGTCTCATTATTCCTCTAAGCATAAGTTAAGCAGATTAGAAAATAATGAGAATTTCCCCTGTAATCTGTCACTACCTAGTTTGAAGAACAGGATATTTTCTTATTCAAAAGCCCCAGAAATCTGGGGCAAATTAATCATGCAGTGAATTTGATTGGTTCAAGAGAAACTTTGCATATCGCATAGGTGTTTCATATGTGCGATAAAAAGTCGTATCTAGACCTGCTTTTTTAAAGGTGTAGCGTTGATCTCTGCCGTTTACTTCGATCAATTTAATCTCGCCATCCTGATCAACGCCCACATCTAATCCGATGTCAGCCATATGAGGCAATTTTACGCCAATATATTGGGCAATTGCCAAAGATACTTGCTGTAAATCTTGCTTCATTTGGGTGGAATCAAAACGACTGGACTCAAACAGCTTCTCGCACCGTTTAACTTTCCCTCCCTTTGCCACATTAGTCACATGACGGCCAGAAGCTGCGACTTTCCCAATCATTCCGGTAACTTGCCACTGTCCGCTGCCTCCACGCTGCACCGATACACGTAGATCATAAGGCCTTTCCTTATAAGTTGCTAACTGAATCGCTTCCTGAATCATGTAGTTTTGTTTACCCACTTTCTTCGCAATGAAAGAAATAACTTGCTTCTTGGATACAAGCTTTGGTTTCCCTTTCATCCAATACAGATTCCAACCCCCGTCTTCCTGCTTGGATATTTTAATAATCCCATCACCTATGCTGCTGTTTGTCGGCTTGATGAACAGCGAGGAGTACTTCTTCATGGAGTCTTCTAATTTTTCCCGCGAATATTTAAAAGAATCAGGAAGATACTTACGAAGCGAATGATTGGCGTATAAGAGCTGATGTATGCGATGTTTGTCGTAACGATTTTGCCTGTTGAAAATGATGCTCGATTGGGAAAGCTCTTTTAACTTTTTTCTTAAATAGGGAGATAAGCTAATGGCTCGGTTATGTGTCACACGAGGAATTGAACGTCTAACGAGCCTATACGTATTATTTTCATAGTAATAACCCAAAGCAGATTTACCTTTTACATGCTGTAAACACATATAAAAAGGCCTTAATCCATGCATCTTCCCTGCTTTGTTATACAGGGCTAAGCGTTCATTTCCTGTTCTTCCTCTCGCAATACCCAAATAAGTTTCCAAGTCCAATAGGACACCTACTGTAGTACGCATCGAATCACCGCCATTCGAATAATAGAACTATGACAGTGTATGTCCCTCTTACTCTTGCTAACACGGTGAACACCTAAGCAAACTAAGGAAATGACGCATTAAAGAAGAAGGAATTATTTGCCATCTGTCGAAATTATCTTAGGAGTATGATTAAAGGAGGGCACGTATGTCAAAGCGCGTTCAACTGCTGGTCGGCACCAATAAAGGCATTTTCATTTATTCCTCAACGACTGAAAGACGGAACTGGTCCATGCAAGGACCTTTTTTACCAGGATGGGAAGCTTATAGTGTTCTTGGAGATACACGTTCAGCAAGTACGTTGTATGCCGGAACCTCTCATGCCGCTTATGGTGCGACCATACGAATGTCCAGCAATGGCGGTGAAACGTGGGAACAGATTGCGGATAGTCCAAGGTACTCCGAGGAGAGCGGGTTTTCACTAAACCGTATTTGGCAGTTGGTGCCTGGTCTTGCGTCTCAGCCCGAAACTCTTTTTGCTGGTGTCGAAGAAGCGGGATTATTCGTTAGCCGCGATAGCGGTCAGACGTGGCAAGAGTTAGATGGTTTAACGAAGCATCCCACTCGTCCGGAGTGGTTTCCCGGAGCCGGCGGTATGTGCTTGCATACCATTCTTATTGATCCAAGGAATTCGCAGCGTATGTGGATCGGAATATCCGCTGTTGGCGTCTTCCGTACACTTGACGGTGGGATTAGCTGGAAGCCCTGTAACAACGGACTAAACCGAATACCAACAGGTCAACCTGATGAACGTGTCGGATACTGTGTGCACAAGATGGTGCTCGACCCGGAAAACTCCGATGTCCTCTATATGCAGGAGCATAGCGGGGTGTTCAAATCCATCGACGGCGGCGACAGCTGGCATCCTATCGAGGAAGGCCTTACATTACGTGACGGCGATGCCCCGTTTGGTTTCCCGATTAGTATTTCACCAACAGGTGATTTATTTCTTATCCCGCTGGAAAGCAGTGAACAACGCTCGATGCGTGACGGCAAGTTAATTGTTTACAGAATGGCACGCGGTGAAAATACCTGGAAGCCTATTGGGGATGTTCTCCCAGAAGAAGAACGACATGTCAGCGTACTGCGAGATGCGATGGCTGTGGATGCTCTTGAGCCTTATGGTCTTTATTTTGGAACAACCTCAGGTGAAATTTACTGTTCACTGGATCGTGGAGAAAGCTGGGAACGTCTGCCTGGACAATTATCACGAATCCTAACTGTGAAGCCAATTATTTTGGAGGACTAGCATGCTTATTACCGTCAGCGTCCCCTCCTTGCTGCGTGATTGTACAGGGGGAAACGTCAAATTTCAATTGGATGCGCTTACGTTACAGGAAGCACTAAATCAACTTATATCAAGCTATCCCCTGCTGCGTGTTCATCTTTGGACCGAAACCGGGCAAGTCCGCAAGCATGTCCTGCTCTATTATAATGACACGAATATCGCTTGGCTGGATGACTTAAATATAATGCTGCAGCAAGGTGATCAGCTTATCGTTTTCCAAGCTGTCTCCGGCGGGTAAAGCATGTTTACTCATTGTCGGATACTAAACCTTGCTGTCATAAAAGAAAAGCTCTGCATGAATGCTATCGCCTAGCTCGATGATGCCGTAGGAGTACTGCGGCTGCCTTCTTTTATCCGTAGGCGAGCCTGGGTTAAACATGAGAATTCCGTTAATCGTTTGCTGGTATGGAACATGGGAATGTCCGAAGATGACGATATCCGGCCGCTCGGCCTGGAACGCTTCTCGGGCTCTTTCCTCTGTCGTTTTGCGAAAGCCGTCTCCATGGATAAGACCAATTCGGTAGCCGCCGAGTGTCAGTATTTTCCTCAAGCCGAATCGTTCAATGATGTCAGATCCGTCATTGTTACCGGCCACAGATTCACAGGGTGCGATTCGCTCAACCAATTCAACAACGTGCTCACTCACCCAGTCTCCGGCATGAATAATAATATCTACACCTTGTAAACCTGCAAGTAACGCATCAGGTAATTTTTGAACCCGAGGTGATAAATGAGTATCCGAAATCACACCAATCCGCATATGGACCACTCCTTCGTAAAATCTGTTAGCCATGAATTCGTTCAAATTAACTTCCCATTCCAATAGTAGCTGTCCTCCCGGTATACCCGAAAAGCTATCTCCACCTCAGGAATGCCAAGCGAAAGAACGTGTTTGGTCAGTACGCTAGCATACTCGTCACGTGTTTCTTGCCCTCTCTCGAACCAACCTACTTCAATAAAAGGATAGGTATTCACTTGCTTCCCTTCAAATATAGAGACTGTGGAGAGACATTCTAGCATAAAATTGTCCGTTCCGCACGAGCATACTTGAGCTAGTTCTTCAATTAACGCCGTACTAATAGATTGAATTTGAGGAACACTAATTCCTCTAACGATCATTTGGGGCATGGGTAACGCTCCTTTGTATTTTCTTGGAAGACTGAAGCTGCAGGCGCAGCGTTAAAAGTAGTGTAGATACTACAGGTCTTATTGTAGCATATTCGATGTTTACCGGGCAGTTTGATACAATATAAACATACGAGCTTTGATACGCCAAGGGGGACAACAATGTGAAAGAACCCATCGTCATACAGAACAAATTAAGAGAAGCTATGGGTCATCTCGAAAAACGGTTCATGGAACGGGAAGAGCTCATCCGTGTCTTACTGCTCGCTATCATGAGCGGCGAACATGTCTTATTGGTTGGACCTCCCGGTTCAGCCAAATCTCAATTAGCAAGAGCCGCTGCCGAACTATTCGGTAACGAACCTTATTACGATTATTTATTGACCCGATTCACAACACCGGACGAATTATTCGGGCCTGTCTCCTTACAAAAACTTAAAAATGATGAGTATGTAAGGCTCACAGACGGCTACTTACCAAGCGCTCGCTTCGCCTTCCTCGATGAAATATTCAAAGCGAACAGCGCCATACTTAATGCGCTCCTTTCTGTTTTGAATGAACGTGTCTTCTTCAATGGACGGCATAAGCAGCAATCTCCCCTTCTATTCTTAATGGCAGCATCGAATGAATTACCCGAAGATAACGAACAATTAGCAGCGCTGTATGACCGTTTCCTGTTCCGATTTGAAGTTGAATATGTTAAGCAAATATCCAGCTTTGAGCTCATGTTTCAGGCACCAACCGCACCTCTCCCTACCCTCTTGTCAACGGAATTGGTGAAGCAGTTGAAATCACAAGCAGCTGAGGTTCAATTACAGGATGCGCTGATTTACATGCTTTTTCAATTGAAGACAGCGCTAGAAGAGAAAGAATATGTGCTTTCAGATCGCCGCTACCACAAGATTGGCCATACATGGAAAATATCAGCGGCTATCCATGGGCGCAGCGCTGTCAATGTGTGGGATACCGTACTAACCCCTCATATGCTATGGGATTTCCCCGAAGATTTGGCAGAGCTCAAAGCCATCTTCGACACCTTATTTCAGGACATGCTCAAACGAGAAATGGAACAAGAGCTCCCGCTGCTTCAATATAACTTAACGGTTAAGAAATGGTTGGAGAAAGAAGATGAATTACATGCCTTCCAATTTAAAAAAGAAATCGGCGGCGCTTTAAACAAGGATGCTGCCGAGCAATTGAAAGCGACTTTGGAAGATTGCCGAACGGAACTGGAAGAAACAGCTAGAAGCCTACGCGGCAGACTTGTCTCCTGGCAGGAGAAAGAAAAGAAACTGCCGGAATGGATTGCATCCCAATCTATCTTTCTGCAGCACCCTGAGCAGTATGCCGTTAAATTCACACACCTGCGCATTCAGGGTGAGCGCATATTACAATCCATCCAAGGCTTATATCGCACTCTGTTTGACCGGGAAATCCCGGGAATCATATACGACTATACGTTATAAGAGGTTACCTATATGATCATACGCTGCACTCGGGTTGACAGGTATGTGTTCGAGGGCTACGTACACTCATCGCGCGTCGCACAAGAATGGATGCGCGAGGCCGTAAGGCAAGCCCCTTGGTTTACACTTGAGCTTTTTGCTGATTTCTTTATGTGCTTCTATTTAACAAAGCCTGAAGTGGACGGCACTGTAGAGGAGACCCCCTTCCACCGCTGGATGGTCTTAACGCTGCGCAAGCAGTACTTCTATGTGTCCATTCATCCTCGTACGATCGGACAAGTGAATGCTTCATTCAAAACTGCGCTTAAGGCGCTAATGTGGCTAACCGAGTCCTATGAGAAAGAAGTCAAACGCAGACAAAAGGAACAGCAAATGAGCGGTTTCGGCTTCGAGAAGAAGCAGCAAACGAGCGGACAAGAGGAAAAGAGCGTCAGCGAGCGACTCACCGAGAAGCAAATCGAGAAACTGAGACTCGTTGGCTACACGCTGCAGCAAGGTAAACGTGCCGTCGAAGACAAGCAGGAAGCTGTCGATTCGCGGCCGCTCATTGCGGAGGAGATCCGAGCGCTGAAACAGCGCATCGCGGAGCTGCAAAGCGAGATGCGCACTGAATTCATGAAGCGCGATAAGCTGAAAGCGAAGCTGCGCAAGGCGGAAGAGGAACTCGAGCGCCGCGAGCGGCAGCTGGACCGCATGAGCGCGCGTGACCTCGCGGCCATGAAGGAGATTGAGGCCGAGCTGGGCTACTGGCTAGGTCAAGCATTAAAGGATACGTTGTCCCTCGAAGAGGTGGACAGCTTTAATGTGCACGAGCTCGTGCAAGCAAGTCAGCGGCTCGCGAACCGGCGCTGGGGCAGCGAGCTGGGGAAATTGCGGCGGCAAACGTTCGAGCACTATGTGCAGTGGATTGAGAAACTGAAGCGCAGCAAGGATCTGGTGTCTTTCCTCCAGGAGGTAGGACGGAACATCCATCACCTTCGGGTGCAGCGTAAGAAGCTGCGCTCGCCTTATGTCCCGGAAGCTTACGATGATTTACGCCAGTCTGGCGACATCGCGCATCTGCTTCCGAGCGAGGCCAGCTTGCTCGCTGACGAAGACTTTGAGCCTTATTTTCTCGTCAAATGGATGGAAAATAAGCTCATGACCTACAACTACACCGGCTCTGTTGAAGAGCCGCAGAAAGGTCCTGTTATCTGCATGCTCGATACCTCCCACTCCATGCGCGGCAGCAAGCTGCGGCTTGCGCAGCTGTTTACGGCGACCTTCGCCTCCTTCTCCCTCTTTGAGCGGCGGGACTTCGTCCTGCTCCTGTTCGGGGCGAAGGGCGAGCTCATCGAGCATGTTCTGTCTTATAAGCGGCCGGATTGGGACCGCTTCTATGGTCTGGCTCAGCTCGCTTTCGGTGGTGGCACGAACTTCGACGCGCCGCTGAGTAGAGGCATGGACATCGTACAGCACGAGCGGCAGTTTCACGATGCCGACTTCGTAATGGTCACCGATGGTGTCGGCCAAATCTCCAAAGCAACGCTGCAGAAGCTTGGCGCTCTTGGTCAGAAGAAGCAGCTGCGGCTGCATTCGCTCATTATTGGCTCTGCACGCCAACATCTCGTACAGAAATATGAAATTGTCGGCGTTTCTCACCAAGTTAGATTCGCTACAGCCTGGGATGTTCAAGATCCTGTGAAGGATGAACTTCTGCTGGATGTGTTTGCTAAGCGATTGTGACAGCTCCAAAATAGCGTGAAAGCCTTCAATCCCACTTGGGAATGAAGGCTTTTTACTTATTTGCCTCAGGTACTTCGTGTCGAACCAATAAATGTGCGCCGTGAGGATTTGGGTACGGTTGTTTTAAATTGGTTCATGTTCATATAACACGATTGGCCATCGTTTTCATATTTGACCATCCTGAAGCTACATGAAAGGGAACGTCGATGCGTTTAATAAAGGCGGATATTTGGACAAATAACGCTTCCTAGTTCCTTTAACTAGTTCCTAGTCTTTATAGGCGCAGTCAATTGATAGACTTCCAAATAAAAAACCATGAAATCTTCAATGAAGACCCTCATGGTTTTTGTCGTTTTCTATGTATTCAAGCTCTCATAAGTTCTTTAATCGTTTTTAAAGATACACCCGTTTGGTGGTAGACCTCAATAAGTGAGGCACGCGGATGGGCCAGAACGAAATCTTTCACTTTGTGCAACTCTTTCAAATGAAGCTGGGAGCAAGATTTACAATGCTTTTCAAATTTCGAAATATAAACTTGTCCGCATGTTTCACAGTTGCAAAGTGACATTTCTCCACACCTTCCTGATCCAAATCTCTCTAATAAAGTATTCGAGAAGAGGCGCACACTTCTGGGGGTACCTTATAAAATAAATGTAATTAATTTTGAATCTCGACCAAGTCACCTGGTTTTATTTCACCTGGGCGTTCCACGTAAGCGACAATCCCTCTGCTTTGTTGTGCATGTTTGATAAATTGTTGAGTTAGGCTTCTATCTCCGTAATAATTGGCAATCTGCTTACCAGGACCTGCACACGGCTCGTTCTCACCTTCGCAGACAAGTCCGCCGCCATTTGGCAGAATCATTCGGATTCCCATAGGAAGCTTGGTTAATTCAGGAGCACCGCTCACTACAATATTTGCACCCAACCACTCAGGTTTAATTGTTTCCACACCCAGACGCTGAGCAATACCTTGCAGTTCCTCAACGGATACAATACTGAGTTGACGACGATTCATAATCTCTTCGCCTCTCTTGTACATGGGCTGCCGAGAGTCCGCCTTAGCGAATAACCCGAAGTGACGATCGCCTTCAATGCCCCCAAAACTTAGTTCGACACCGTCGATTTCTCTCGTTACAAACGTTGAAGCGTCATCCGCGATAAGAACAGCTTCAATTTTAGCCATAATTGCCATGAAGTCGTTCACCTGCCTGTCCCATATTATACCACTTACTGCCCCTATTCTTCCAGTACCTTCGTTAGGTCCTGCTCTGGCCACAACGTTCCATCCTGCCAACCAAGCACAAAAGCTTCCCATCGACGATTTTCCGGAAAAACATCAAGGTCACCAAAGTATTTGGCAATAGCTACATGTTGGGTGGCATGAGCCCGCAAGGCTGCTGCCTTTATCGGCCAACCAGCCTCTGTATCTACTACTATCGAAGGCTTGTGACCTTTAGCTCGTAATGAAGCCGCTGCTGCATAATATAACTTGCGTACACTGGGACACTTCCCGCTCAATACAGCCGCCGTTGTCGCCTTGGAGATGGTGATATGATCGGGGTGACCATTGCCCCCATCCTCCGGAAATGTGAATAGAACCTCGACCTCATGCCGCTGAATAAAAGCGATGACACCTTCAACTAGAGCATTGAAATCAATCTCTGCAAGCTGACCATCCGGCCAGCCCAAATGCTCCACGTGAGACAAGCCCAACACCTTGGCGGCTTCATCCATCTCTTTCTCTCTCAATTTAGCTAGTTCTAATCTATTTGTTGCCCGCTCTAACCCTTGTCTTCCCGCATCACCTCGTGTTGCCAACAACAAAGCAGGATTTTCCCCTTGATCGGCAAGTTTACGAATTATGCACGCACTGAGAAACGTCTCATCATCCGGATGTGCATATATAAATCCATATCGGTGCTTCATTTCTTCACTCCACTCTATATTATGTAAAAGCTGCTGGCGGATAAATCTTTTCGATGCAATAAATGGCTTGATCCATCGGCATCACTTTTTCATGCAGATCTAGCATATCCATTAACTTCACTTGGTCAGTCGAGCTTTCATCCAAGCCAATACAGATGATAAAGCGAATCCCAAGCTTAGTTGCAGTAGTTAGCTGCTCACTCACACCCAACTTCTCATCAACCATCTTTAAGCCTATACCAGCTAGTTTTAGCTCATTTGTCATCCGACATGCAGCTTCAGAAGCTTTAGGATCAAGAAGGATTACCATAGCTTGTTCTTCTAGCTGCTTTCCATACGAATCATCTGAACTCCAACCTACATTTGTTCCTTCCACTTTTCGCATACCATCCACCCTTCCCATTCTTACGAGATAAAAAAACGCGCCGGACCTATGGTCCTGCGCGAATTGCTATCCCGCAGGGAGGCCAACGCGAAATGCGTTAGCCCACCCTGATATGTACAGGTGTGTGCTAACGCCTATAAAAATAATGAATTTGTACGAACCAAGCTGTATTTTTCATATGATTCGTCTCCTTCAACTTAATGATTATTATGATTATAGCGAGCCGCTGTCGTAGATGCAACAGCTTTTTTATTTATCCTATGTTAAAATTGCTTCAATATCCGGAGCGATAGTCGCTGGATCCGTACTAGCGCTGTACTGCTTAATAATAATACCGCTTGCATCAACCAGGAATTTCACGAAATTCCATTCGATTTCTCCTGTACGATACGGTTCAGGTGTATGGTTTAACAAGTAAGTATATAAGGGATGAGCATTTTCGCCCTTCACATCGATTTTATCAAATAACGGGAATGTCACTTTGTAGTTGAGTTCGCAGAAGCTTTGGATTTCTTCATTTGTACCAGGTTCTTGACCGCCAAATTGATTACAAGGGAATCCCAGAACAACTAATCCTTTATCTTGATACTGCTCATATAAGCTTTGGAGCCCTTTATAATGTGGTGTGAGCCCACATGCACTTGCTGTATTTACAATGATCAGTACTTTTCCTTTATATTCGGAAAGTGACTTCGTTTCGCCTGAAATCGTTTGAACCTCAATATGATAGATGGACATAGCTCCGCACTCCTTCAAATTTATAATAAGTTCCCGTCCATTATAACATTCTTTCTTAGGTGAGCCCAAATCACAAGCTTGACAGTTTAGCTTCCCATATACTGACAGGTGTGATATATTGTTTACCTGTTTATTTCATCAAATAGACAACATCTGATCTTAGGAGGTAACTGATCTTGGACACAAAGACTCAAAGTGCCTATCAAGAAGAATTACAACAACTTGAACAAACGAATGCGGAAATTGACAAACAGCTTGAGCGGCTTAGGTCGACTCCTGTTTATTACGGTCCGGATTTAACGGAGCAAGCGTTGGAGGCAGCTCGCGAGAATGGCAGACACAATTTAGCTAAAGCCGTCGATGAACCGTATTTCGGCCGCCTTGACTTCCAAGAGACTGGAACGGCTTCCACTCTGCCCCTTTATATCGGTAAATCAGGTGTCGAGGACGAACGAACAGGGCAATTGCTTGTCATTGACTGGCGGGCACCAGTCGCTAGCCTTTTCTATTCATTCACCGGCGGACTGGACCCTGCTTCCTATGACTCACCAGACGGCCTCATTGATGGCCTCGTTTATCTAAAGCGCAACCTCGTTGTCCGGAAACAAATTCTCCAGCGTGTCGTTGATACGTATGACCGCAATGAAGACTCTCTGGCTGTCGGCGATGAGTTCTTACTCTATCGACTTGGCGAAAATAAAGACAATAAACTGCGCGACATTGTATCTACAATCCAAGCTGAGCAAGACCGCATTATCCGCGCAGCGAAGAATACAGCACTGATTATCCAAGGGGTCGCAGGAAGCGGTAAAACAACTGTCGCCCTTCATCGACTTGCTTTCTTACTCTATCAATACCGTGAACAGGTTCGTGCAGAACGGATGATTATTTTTGCACCCAACTCCATGTTCCTCGACTACATTTCCGGCGTACTGCCTGAACTTGGAGTCGGAAATATCCAGCAAAGCACTTTCACAGATTGGGCAATTGACGTGCTCGACCAAGAAGTTAAGCTAGCGGATCAGGCACTCGTTCTTCAAACTTGGTTCTCGCTTGGCAGCAAAAGACCTCCGGTAGATGATCAAGCGCCGGGACGATTTAAAGGGGCCATTGCTTTTAAACAATACTTAGATCACTGTCTCACAAGGTTCGAGGAGTCTTATGTACCTACTTCAGATTTCACCCCGTGGGAGGGTATCAAGCTTCCGATTGCTTCCATTCGTGAATGGTTCTTCGTAGAGAACAAGCATTATCCGCTTGTCAAAAGGCGTGAGCGTGTTATAGCTCGGATCAAACGCTGGATGGAAATTCAGCTCGACAAGATTTGGGAGCAAAGTCGGAAGAAAGAGCTGAAAAAGAAAGCTTCTCAGCGCCTGCGTACATATCTGACAGGATGGCCCGATCATTCGGCATTCAGCTTCTACAAAATGCTTTTCTCAGACAAAGGCCGTTCGGACAGCTTGCCCGTTGACTTACTCAACCAAATACCAGAACCTATTGTCACCGCTTCGCTGAAGCTTTTCAAGAAAAAAGAAGTGCAGCTCGAGGATCTTGCTCCTCTTCTTTATATTCATACACGCCTATTCGGCATTCCCTCAGAACGGTTATTCGACCATGTCGTGATCGATGAGGCGCAGGACTTTTCACCTTTCCAGGTGGCTGTCCTTGATTCTTACACAAGGAATAGTTCGTTCACGATACTAGGCGATTTATCACAGGGAATCCACGCTTATCAAGGCATTACGGATTGGAAGGAATTTTCCAGTCTGTTTGAGGTAGACGAAACTGGTTATTTCGAACTTGAACGCAGTTATCGCTCCACCATGGAAATCATCCTGTTTGCCAATCAGGTCCTGAAACGAGGCGTAGAGAATCCCCTCCTAGCTGTTCCTGTGTTCCGAAGCGGCAACAAAGTCCGTGTACTACAGACGGACATCAAAGGCCGATTGCCTCTACTGCAGCGTGCCATCACGACCTTGAAACAAGGAAGCTCGAGCACAATCGCTGTTGTTGCCCGTACGGAGAAGCAAGCACAGGAGCTGCATGATGCGTTGACAGATGCTGGCATCGAAACGAATCTGATAACTTCCAAGCAGCGGGTATACCGCGGTGGCATCTCGGTCCTTCCCGTCTTTTTGACCAAGGGACTTGAATTTGATGCCGTTCTACTCATGGATGTTACTGCCGGGCATTACGAAGCCACTTTTATGGATGCCAAACTGCTGTATGTAGGCTGTACACGCGCCCTTCATGAATTATGGCTAATGGCTCCAGGCGTGCTGTCCCCTCTAGTCTCGACGGAAGATAAAGAGATTGTTGAAACTCATTATCCTGAATAGTTTCAAGCAGTAAAGTAAATCCATAGTTTCCTACAATGAATAAAGACGCCTGTTCACCGATCATAAGGATCGAGTAAATAGGTGTCTTTTCTTACATTTTTAGTAAGCGATCAGTACGCCGCCTTCACCAGCATAAGTACCAATAACCGTGCCCATGTTAGAGAACAGCACATTGCGGAACGGATATTTATCCAGTAGTTGGTTCAAGACTTCACGCGCTCTATCCTCACAATTACTATGTGCGATGGCAATCACATCTCTATCGAAATCGTGGTGAGTTTCCCCCACTTTGGTGATTAATCGTTTCAAGGCTTGTTGGGTGCCGCGGATTTTCTCTATTACTTCCACGGCACCTTCTTCACTGGCTTTCATTAGGAGCTTAATATTCAAAACAGATGCAACTGCTCCCCGTACTCGGTCGAGCCTGCCACCTTTGATTACATTTTCTAACGTATCCAAAAAGAAATAAGTGCCTGAAGTCGTTACGGATTGACCTATCACTTCTACAATTTGTTCAAATGGCACATTCGCTTCCGCCAATTTGGCTGCCTTATAGACGAGTACGCCAAGTCCAAGTGAAGTTGTTTTCGAATCAATAACCTCGATACGACCTGCATAACCTTCTTCGAGGAGCATCTCCTTCGCCATGACTGCATGATGGTAGGTACTGCTAAGCGCCGATGAAAGACTGATCACAAGAATATCTTGATCTACTTGGGTCTTCTGATACTCAGCGAGGAATAGCTGCGGGGCCGGACTTGACGTCTTCGGCAGGGCGCTCTCCTTTTTCATTCTCGCATAAAAATCAGCTAGCTCCATGTCAGGTGGCATGCATTCCTCTCCAAAATGTACGGATAATGGAACAATCGCAATCCCTATCTCATCTACGATCATTTCGGGAAGGTCGCAACTGCTATCTGTGATAATCTTGATTGTCGTCATGGTGTCCACCCATTTCTTATTTTTTGGCGAAAACAATACCTACTGTATGCGGTCCGCAGTGGCTGGTAACAACGCAGCCCGTTTCAGTTATATAAACATGTTTCACATTCGTTTGTTGTTCAATTTGTTGTTTGATGTAAGCGGCTTCTTCTGCTGCCGAAGAGTGAGTGATGAATAAAAATTCCGCATCCATGTCATCCTTTTTCGCTAAAGCATTATCAAGAAGCTGCTGGAGTGCTTTTTCCCGTTTACCTCTTACCTTATCCGTCGATATCATAGCCCCGTCAATGACTTTAACGATCGGTCTTATTCTCAACAGACTCCCAATAAAATGCTGTACACTTGAGCACCTTCCGCCTTTATGCAAATATTCCAATGTGTCAATGATGAATTCAACTTCCATTCGGGTGATTAAAGGTTCAATCAATGATTTTATTTCAGCGCTGCTCCGACCATCCTCTGCCGCTTGCGCAGCTTTTAAAACTAGTAAACCTATCCCTGTTGATAGATTTCTTGAATCAATAACCGTTACTCTACCTTCCGGAAAGCTCGCAGCGGCAATGTTCGCATTCTGAATCGTAGATGAGAGCTCAGAGGAAAGACCAATAAAGACAATGTCTTCTCCTCTTTGAATAATGGGTTCAAACGCTCGTTCGAAATCAATAGGAGATGGAGCCGCTGTCTTAGGCAGCTTGCCTGTTTGGTCTACTAATTCATAGAGTCGATCAGGTTTTATCGTAATGCCATCCTTGTAGGAATTGTCCTCAAAAATAACATAAAGAGGCACAACTTCTATTTGAAAGCTTCGATAAAGCTCTTCGCTTAAGTCACTTGTGCTATCTGTAAATATACGAACCCGAGACATTACGGTCATACCACCTTATCTATGCTGTCTGTCTATTTATCTAATTATCTATCTACCTAACTTGAACCCACAACAAATCTATCAAATGATTGTGTAAAGTATAATTGAACTAATCGGAAAGCTCAATCCTACAAAATTAAGCAGTTCCAATTAGAAGCCGTAAATGGTCATACCACCATCAACGAACAGGGTCTGACCTGTCACATAATTCGCCGCATCCGAAGCAAGAAATACAGCGGGTCCAACTAACTCCTCAAGCTCACCCACACGCCCTAGAGGTGTACGCGCAATAATCTCTGCAAGGTACTCTGGATTAGCAAGGATTTTCTCTGTCAAAGGCGTTTTGAAATACCACGGTCCGATACTATTCACATTGATCCCATATTTACCCCATTCAAGTGCTAACACCTTCGTCATTTGGATCATCGCAGCTTTGGTAGCTGCGTATACAACACCTGTTCGAAGGGCAACCTGTCCAGCAACAGAAGCGATATTGATAATTCTTCCATATTCCTTTTGCTGCATATGACGACCTACAATTTGTGAGCACAAGAAAGCAGATTTAAGATTCGTCTGCATGATCGTGTCCCATTCTTCATCCGTAACAGCCAGCGCTTGACTGCGAATATTCATGCCCGCATTGTTCACTAGAATATCCAGACGACCCGACTGTTCAATGATTTGTTGGACAGCTTCCTCGATCTGTTCTCTATTCGTGACATCAACCGTAAATGGATATGCCTTTCGTCCCAAGGCACGAATTTCATGGGCTACTTCCTCAATATCACTTGCTGTACGTGCGAAAAGAGCTACGTCAGCCCCCGCCTCAGCAAGGCCTATCGCAAGTGCTCTGCCAATGCCTCTTCCTGCTCCTGTGACTAAGGCAATTTTATTATGTAATTGAAATGAAGGTAAAAACATCTTTTCATCGTCCAATCTATAAGGTAGTAGGATATTTAAGAGCGAAAGAAGGGTTATCTATGGACTATTCCATTCGAGAAGAGAAAGCCAACGCCATCAGTCACGGCATCGGCGTGTTATTAAGTATCACAGCGCTTGTCCTTCTCATTGTGCAAGCTTCCTTACATGGCACTGTTTGGCACATTGTTAGCTTCAGCATTTTTGGTGCAGCATTAGTCATACTTTATACTTGTTCCACGCTGCTTCACAGTGTGAGCCATCCGCGATTGAAGGATGTTTTTGAGCTTCTCGATCATTCCGCCATTTATTTGTTAATTGCAGGCAGCTATACACCTTATTTACTCGTCACATTGATAGGGCCATTTGGTTGGACCTTCTTGGGAGTGATTTGGGGCTTAGCGCTTGCCGGGATCGTCTTGAAAATCTTCTTCGTGAAACGATTCATCTTGGTTTCAACCCTTTGTTATATACTCATGGGTTGGCTGATTGTTTTTGCCTTTAAGCCACTGTACATGAACCTTCCGTTAGGAGGTATCGTATGGCTCGTCGTAGGCGGACTGTTTTATACGTTCGGTTCCATCTTTTATGTATGGCGGCGCATCCCTTATCACCATGCCATATGGCACGTTTTCGTGCTCGCTGGTAGCGCCTGTCATTTCTTCTCTATATTCGGGTATGTTATATCGGCTTAATTATACAATCAATTGCTGGAGGTGTTGGAGTGAAACCGCATTCTCCACTTGACGCGCCAGTTCTTCATAACCAATTTCATTTGGGTGGATAGCATCTTCAGATAAATAACGGCTATCTTGCCCTACGAAAGCATCATACACTTGAACTACAAGAATATGTGGCTGTTCTAATTTGCGCAGAAATAAATTAAAACGCTGTACCCAATAAGCGGCATCCGGTACCTGCGGCAGAGGATTGTAAAGACCGACTAAAACGATTAAGAAAGGCTCCCCAACCCCTTGCCGCAGCGCCTCTATTTCTCCGATCAATTTCTTATAGTTGGATTCATACGTTTGAAGAGCAGATTTTAAATAAGCAGGATCTCCCTGATAAAAGAAAGGAATTGCCGCTTGGATTAAGTCATTGCCGCCAGCTGTGATCGTGATGAGATTCGCTTCTCTTATATCCCTTTGGATCTGCGGATCGGACTCAAGTGTGTGAAGCAATTGACTAGTCGTAGCACCATTCTTGCCTGCAGGCTTTAAGTGAATAGGAACCTTCAGCAATTGCTCCAACTTTTGCCGATAGATAGATACGAATCCGTGACCATCCGGAGCTCCGAAACCAACCGTTAATGAATCTCCAAATGCCAAATAATTGATCGTCTTTTCCATTGCTATCCTCTCCCTAAAGCCTGACGTATAATACTATATGCGCCAGCGCCCAGTTTGGGAAGGGACACTCTCACCAGTTCTTTCGTCGTTTTTTTATACGTTTACATGCTGCTTAACATAACTTTCGATTTGTGCCTTTTCCGAGTATGTAAATTGGAATTCACAATCACATCCCTCGTCGTGAAGGACAATTTGAACAATTTCTCCATCTAGATTACAAATAACGAGTATAGAGGGATCGATTAAATCCTCCGGAAACTCCTCGCCAACCTCTTTATGAATACCTAAGAAAATGTCTCTCCATTGCCCTCTTGTCTCTGATTCCGTGAAAGATAATGTAAAACGGTGTTCTTCGTGTTCGGCTCCATATTTCATCATGTGTGAGTCCCCCTAAATATTTCGCAAAAAATCTTGTTTCGTAAGATTACGGTTTTCAACTCTTTTGTGTTCATTAATTGTAACCCAGTGGGCTGTAAAGTGGTAGTTCGCCTTCCTTTATACTACAATGGAGCTAAGAACCATTCAACAAAGGAGCCTTCCATATTATGAAAAAAACCATTACGCAAACCATTGATAACCATGCGGACAGATTCAAAGCCATATCCAACTTTATTGGGGCAAACCCGGAGCTTGGGCATGAAGAATTTCAAGCTTCCGATCGCTTAACTGAAGAATTGGCCTATCACGGCTTCCATGTTGAACGCGGTGTATTAGATATTGCAACCTCTTTTATAGCTACCTATGATTCTGGTAAAGCTGGCCCAGTCGTGGCCTTCTTAGCTGAATATGACGCATTGCCCGACCTAGGTCACGCTTGCGGTCACCATCTCATCTGCATGATGAGCATTGGCGCAGCCATTGGCCTTAAATCGGTCATCGATGAGACAGGTGGCAGTATCCGTGTATATGGAACACCTGCCGAGGAAACCAAGGGCGCCAAAGTGCCTATGGCCGCGGCTGGACTATTCAAAGATGTGGATATTGCTCTGATGGCTCACCCGTACTATACGTATGAGAAGTCAGGCGAATCACTAGCTATGGACGCTATCCAGTACGAATTCTTTGGTCGTTCCGCTCATGCAGCAGCACAACCTTATGAAGGCGTCAATGCGCTTGATGCTGTGCTTCAGCTGTTCAATTCCATAAATGCACTGCGCCAACAAACCAAGTCTGATGCGCGTATTCATGGCATTATTAGCGAAGGCGGCAAAGCTCCAAATATTATCCCTGACTATGCTGTCGCTCAGTTCTATGTCCGCTCAGCATCCCGCACGTATACGAACGAGCTCGTCCAGAAAGTACTTCACTGCGCTGAGGGTGCTGCCCTGCAAACCGGATGTACGTTGAAGACTTCCTTTTACGAGTATTCGTATGACGAGCTTCGGACCAATGAGACACTATCGGCCGTCTTCTCTGATCAGTTATTAGCAATGGGAATTGATCCGAAAGAGATCGAAATTGGCAAGGATCACGGTTCTCTTGACTTAGGCAACGTGTCTACCCAATGCCCGACGATTCACCCTTTTGTCAAAGTTGTAGATGAGAGACACATGCTGCATACCAAGGAGTTCCGTGATCTCGCGCTGCAGGAACCCGCTCTTAATGCCATGATTTTTGCGGCAAAGCTGCTGGCTTTCACGGCATATGAAGTACTTGCCAGCCCAGAGCTGTTAGGTAAAATCAAAGCGGAATTCGCCGCAGCGAAGAAATAACTCCTCCCCATACGAAAGATCAGCCGCATGAAACAGAGCTCCTGCTCCGTTGATGCGGCTGTTTCAATTGTGGCTTATTTGATTCCTTTGTTTATGCCGAAACGCTTGCAGAAGAAGCCTGGTGACTAACCTCCGCCTTCACTTTACGCTCTTCTAATTGCGCTAGAATCGTATAGAACATGATCATGCCAACGAAGCCGCTAAACGCGATAAGAGATGCCATCAACCACGAAGATATCAATCCGCCAAGCATGACACCGAAACCTCCTAAAAGCATGGCTCCTTTATACACCATTCCGAATAATGCCATATAAGAGCTTCTTGCATGATCAGGTGCAATGTTACCAAGATAGGCTTGTTTAATCGGTACATACATAAGCTCTCCAACCGTTGCAATGAACATCGAGACGAGCAGCAGCCATGGTTGATTGCTATAAGCCAGATAGCTGTACCCCAATATGTAGCAAGTGTATCCAATGAACAGTACTTTGCTATCGGAGAATCTTCGCATCATAACCCCCATGAGGACGGAGAGTACAACGACAAGCACCGTATTTTCAGTCCGTATAAAGCCTAACATTTTCAACCCATCAATACGCCAAGATTGTTCATTCCATGGGAAGAATGGCATATTCACCATCTCTTTTTCCAGCCTTACACCCACGTAATTACCAAGATGAAACTCAACAGATACAAGCAGGAGCGATGCCAGTGTGAAAATCAGGAAAGTTTTATCTCGCAGTACCATCCGATAATTGGCCCACATCGACGGACTTCGACTGCCTCTACTCTCTCTAGCAGCTTGCGGTTGATAGACTTCATCAATAAAGAAATAAGTCACGAGCAGAGTGACCAAGCCAATGACGGACAAGCCAATGAACAGCTCGAACAAGTATGATTTGAATAAGAAAGCGCCTGCAAGTCCTGCAATTGCAAAAGATAAATTATTCATCCAGTACATGATGGCGTACATGAATTTCCGTACATCCGGAGCTGTTACATCGAGCAGCATAGCTTCATTGGCAGGACCATGAATTCCCCAGAACATACTAACAAATATCATCAGAACAAAGGTCATCCCCGGAGATTCAAGCCAAGGCGAATTGGCCAGTGCCATTCCAACGAAACAGAGCATCCAACCTAATTCTGCCGTGAGCATCAGCTTTTTGCGCCCAATTCGATCTGCATAGTAGCCGCCTATTATCCCCGCGATGACACCAGCAAGAATGCCAAGAATGACGACTAGACCAGCACTTGTATCTCCTAATTTTCCAGAAAAATAAATCGACATGAAGGGAAGCACCATATTATTGGCGGTTCCGGATAAGAAGGAAAGCCCGATTCTTAGTTTGACATTACGATGAAAATCACGAAATCTCACGATATACCTCCGCGTATGCAAGCTTTTGACAACCGTTTTATTTTACCGTTGTTCAATAAATAACAAAAAAATTACTGCTTTTCATTACTGCGTAAAAACATGCCCACGCCAACTAACAGCAAACAACCGGCTAGCAGTTGAATGGTTGTGATCGTTTCTCCGAGCAAGAAGTACGCTAATAAAGTTGCACCGAGCGGTTCCCCTAAAACGGTCATTGACACGGAAGAAGCCTTCATATATTTAAGCAGCCAATTAAATACATAATGACCAAATACCGTAGGAACAACCGCCAAAAGCAAGAATATCCCCCACTCTTTCGCTGGGTAAACGGAAAATGATACCTCTGTGAAAATGTTGGTGACAGCAAGTACCAGACCAGCGAATAAGAACACGAAAAAACTATAAACAAAAGCTGATATATGTTCTCTCAAGCTTTTGCCTAAGAGCATATGTAAGGCTACAGCAATCGTTCCGACTAGAGATAACAAATCCCCTTTAAGCGCATTACCGGAAAATTGAAAATCTCCCCATCCGATACAAATGGCACCCACAATAGCAATGCACATGGCAATCAAGGCCGTTCGACTAGTCCGATGTCCATAAAGAAGAAACGCTCCGAGCAGCACAAAAATGGGCTCTAACGTTAAAATAGCTGTCGAACTCGCTACTGTCGTAAAATGAAGGGAATCCATCCAAAATAAGAAATGCAAACCAAGCGATATACCAGATATGGCTGTTCTCAGCCAATCTCTTAGTCGAATTCTAGCAATCTCTTTCCTATAATTCCACAGAAAAGGCAGCATTAAGGCATTCGTCATGAGAAGCCGGTACATCGCGATGACAGAAGCAGGCGCATCAGACCACCGAACAAAAATCGCTGAGAAGGAAATGGCAATAATGCCGATCAAAAGAAATATGGAGATAGGTACTTTGGTTTTATTCATGGCATTCATGATGAGAAACTCCTTGAGAGGTTGATATCTTATAGTTGCCAAATAAGTATATAGGAGGAAGATCGGCTTGCCAATCTTTTTTAAACTTTGTTCAATTAATTGTAAAACATATACTACAAGTAAAACGTAAAAAAACCTTAGCTATACCTATATTCATATAGGCAGTAACTAAGGGCATCTTTTGAGTTGGATTATAGGATTAATCTAAAACAGCTGTGATATGTTTGTTTGTAACGGACCAGTGAGATGTATTCCAGATGGATTCTTTATCTTTAAAATAAAGGATTTGCGGGGATGCGTGTTTGATTCCTAGATCCTCCGCAATTTGATTCGACACTGGACGTGATTCGATAACTTTCACTAAGAAATAATCCACATCCGCATTTGGTTTACCGGACAGATATTCCTCATATTCATCAAGTGCGCTTGCACTTACCGGACATGTTGTGCTGTGCTTAAGAACGACAGCGGGTTTCTCGGAGGAGCGATTCAGTACTTCCTGCCACTCTTCAACTGTAGTTAATTCTTTCCATGCTGACATATGAACATCTCCCTTCCTATCTAGTTAATAATGATTATAAAGTAAGCCACAACCATATGCAAATCACACAACTCGCAACCCCCTCTATCTTACTGGTATAATAAAATTGTAAATATTCCTAGGGAAGAACAGGAGGAACATATGCAATCA
Source organism: Paenibacillus sp. V4I3 (assembly GCF_030817215.1). GTDB lineage: Bacteria > Bacillota > Bacilli > Paenibacillales > NBRC-103111 > Paenibacillus_E. Next base: position 4,483,297 of record NZ_JAUSZA010000001.1, on the reverse strand, counting down.
CCACCCCCGATCTCAAGACGCTCTTTTCTCAAGAAAGGCACTGTGCTTGCAGGCTCTTTCATCGCTTCCGGAGGTTTACTTGGCAGTTATGCTAGTTTCTTGGAACCCAAGTGGGTCGAGATTACGAGAATAACTCTGCCTTTCGAGCGCCTCCCCAATGCCTTCCATGGTATTAAACTTTTACAATTCAGCGATATCCATATTGGTCATCACTTTGATCTTCAGGATTTAGAACGTGTCGTGAAACTCATTCAGAAAGAAAAAGCGGATATCCTTAGTTTTACCGGCGATTTATTTGACGCCAACATAAGTGAAGATCCAGATCTAACCAGTCAATTGCTGGGCAGCTTAGAGGCACCTTTGGGAAAATGGGCTGTACTTGGCAACCATGATAAGTGGATTGGGTACAATTACACTCTCCCGATCCTGCATAACGGAGGCTTTCAATCTCTCGTTAACGCTTTTCAGACGATCACCTATAAAGGACAAACCATACAAATCGCAGGCGTTGAGGACATGCTGACGGGTAAACCGGATATTGCGAAAACCTTACGCGGGGCCAATGCCCAAATATTTACCTTGCTGCTATCTCACTGCCCTGATTTCGCGGATAAGGTAACTGAACACGCCATCGATTTGCAATTATCCGGCCACACACATGGCGGTCAGATACGGTTACCAGGAGTTGGAGCTGTCATCACACCACCGCGCGGTAGAAATTATGTAATTGGGCTTAGTGAAGTGCCTAATTCGAAAATGATTGTTTACACCAATCGAGGCATTGGAACAACGACACTCCCCTTTCGCCTGATGTGCAGGCCGGAGATTACCGTAATTACTTTGGAAAAACGAAAACCCTGAGCGCTTAAGCGTCTCAGGGTTTTATGTTTACTATCTAACGTGTAAAAATTGGCGGAACAAGAAGACCGCCTTCAATTTTAATAGATCGTTTACTTTTTTGAAATCAACCTGTAAGAGATCACTAATTTTCTCCAAGCGGTACGTTACTGTATTCCTATGAATAAATAATTGCTTTGCCGCTTCGCTTACTTGACCATCATTACGTATGAACACCTCTAAAGTGCGAATCATTTCTTGCGAGTACTCGGCATCTTTTTCGAGTAACGGACGTAGAATTTTGGCACAGTAATCTTCCATCATAGTGGAAGACACATTTTGGAAGAGATGCGCGAATTCAATGGTTTCATAATGAAGCACTCGATCCGGCAATCCAAGCTTAGACGCCATACGCTGCGTTTCCAAACATTCCATATAGGCTTCCCTTAACGCTGTTGGCTTTAATTTCATAGAACTTGTATAGAAAGCCATTTCACCGGCTTCTTCGATACATCCTGAATCGCCTGCATACTTGGTCAGAAGTAGTGACAACTCTTCCTCTGGAAACCCGTCTACCTGATTCGTTGAATAGATCGAGAACATCATATCCTTGAACACAAAATGGTGCCCGGCCAGACTGCTTGATTTCGGATGTGATTCCATAAATTGTTTTAGGTTTTTGAGCTTACCTTGGGGCTGCTCATCCTCGAGTTTTTCCGGCTTATTTTTGCTAATCACACATTGATAAGCTCCGGTAAAGATCGATAACCCTCTAGCTTCCGCCTGTTCAAGGAACTCCTCTAGAGAGGTTCCTTTATCCAAGTAGCGCAAGAGATTGTTTTGTAAATCGCGCTGTGCGGATGCTTCAACATGCGATCGGAACGTATAACACATATGGAAGGTCAGGATATCTGCAGCTTGCTGGAATAAGCCTTCCTCCACGTTTGCGAGCAGAACCGCATCCGGTATAATCAACAAATGTCCAAGAGGCTCATCGTCTTGCTGATGCAGTCCTACACGATAAGCGCGTTCCTTACCTGCGTATACCCAGCCTGATTTCCGTTTCCACGGCCAATTCTGGGATAGTTGATCGGGACTCCATGTGCTTGTGTTATATAAAATTTGTCCTCTAGCTCCCACTACCGCCATAGGATAACCAAGAATATCACTTATTAATTGGAACATGGAAAGCATATTATCCTGTTTCAATCCGAATTGCATCAGTTTCTTCTGTTTCTCAAGAACAGATTGCAGCAGCTGTGTATTGCGGCGGTATTCTGCGTTAAACAAGGCATTCATTTGATCAGAAAACGTGAATTGAAAGGGCATCTCGATAATCGGGAAATGCAGCCGATCTGCTTCATCTGCGACAATCTGCGGCAGCTCCGACCAAAAACGCCCCAGCTTGATACCTAACCCAGCAGCTCCGCGATCATTTAATTTACGAAGTAAATTAACCGTCTCTTGCGGACTATCCTTCATCGCGAAAGCAGTGGTGAAGAGCATCTCACCTGATTTCGTCCAATCCGCAATATCAGGAGCGTCCATCACATTGACTGATTTAACGATGCGGGAATCACCTTGCTTGCCTGCTACTAACTTCGCTTCTGTTAAAGGATATATGGATAATGCTTCACGAATAGTAAGATGCATCGTTCTTCCCCCCTAATGCCTTTTAAATGATTATAGGATGATCTTGCCATTTCAGTCAATGAATTCGTGTTAACTTATATGACATTACAGGAAATTTTATGAACTTTTTATGACTTTCTCTATTTTTATGTAAGAATACATGACATAATACATGGAATCTAACACTCACGACAAAAAGAGGCACGCTTAACACATGCCCCTCCTTTTACACAACTCAACCCTCAAATCACTCGAAACGTTCCCGTTCCAATCGTTCCCAAATTGCCTTCACGGTCAACAACACGACCTTGCGTAGTTATCATCTTACGGGATTGATGAACAAGCTCAGCCGTTACTAACAAGCGGCCCTCATAAAGCGGAGCTACGAAATGAACATTTAAATTTGTCGTTACAACCTTATCCTCCGGCCTAGCCATCATCACAACAATCCCCATCGCATTGTCCAGTAAGGAAGATAGTACACCGCCATGCACGATCCCTATCGGGTTCAAGTGATGCGTTTTGGCTTCCAAAGCAATCGTGATGATGTTGTCTTGCATACTCACAAATTCACAGCCAAGAAAGCCCCAAAATGTAGGCTCCGCTGATGCTGCTAATTGCTGCAGTCTCTTATTCATGCGTTCGTTAGAATCGTCCATAGGATTCCCTCCACTCTTCTTGTAAAGGGCTTCCCCTTAATTTTTAAACAGGAAGAGGCTCTTAAACCTTCTTCTCTTCCTCTAGTAATTGCCTGCGCAGCACCTTTCCAATCATCGTCTTCGGCAGAGACTGGCGGAATTCGACTTTCCGAGGGACTTTGTAGGCAGCCAAGCGCTCACGGCACCACAATTCTAGCTCCTTTTCTGTTAGCGTCATTCCCGGTCTCAGCACTACAAATGCTTTCACCGTTTCTCCCCGATATTCATCCGGTACGCCTGCAACAGCGGCCTCCAGAATTGCCGGGTGCTCGAAGAGAACCTCCTCAATGTCACGCGGATAAATATTGTAACCTCCGGCTATAATTAAATCCTTCTTGCGATCAACAATTGAGAAGAAACCATCCTCGTCTATACGCCCCATGTCGCCCGTATATAACCAACCATCTCTAATGGTCTTGGCCGTTTCGTGCTCGCGCTGCCAATACCCTTTCATCACTTGAGGCCCTTTAATGATAATTTCGCCAATTTCCCCAATCGGCAGCTCTTGACCTGAATCCGAATCAACAACTTTCGTATCTGTATCTGGAAAAGGGATACCAATTGAGCCTATTTTCCGAAAACCCCAAATGGGATTCGCATGCGTAACAGGGGATGCTTCCGTCAACCCATAGCCTTCGATTAATCTACCGCCTGTCAATGCCTCGAAGCGCTCTTGCACCTCTAACGGGAGAGGCGCTGAACCGCTTACACAAACATTTATAGAAGAAATATCTACTTCCTTCACGCGTTTATGATTAATTAAGGCAATGTACATGGTGGGCGCACCTGGGAAAATCGTTGGCTTCAGCGCATGAATCGTGTCTAAAATCAAGTTGATATCAAACTTTGGAATGAGGATCAGCATCCCCGCCCGATACATAGATTGATTCAACAAGACTGTCAAGCCAAAGACATGGAAGCAAGGGATAGCCCCCAAGAATCTTTCTTCACCTAACCGAATACGATAGCACCAATGACTTGTTTGGTACGTATTAGCAATCAAATTGGTGTGCGTCAGCATGACACCTTTGGATATTCCTGTCGTTCCTCCGGTGTATTGAAGAAGAGCAATATCCTCGTCAGCTTTCACATCTACACAAATCGGGACGCGCGAAGCTGCTCGGAGCAGCTTTTTATAAGAATAAACACCTTCCCCGTAAGTGACAGCAAGGTTTGCACCATCTTTTTTCATTTTAATCGGATATAAGACATTTTTGGGAAAGGGCAAATAGTCCTTAATTGAAGTCACAATAACATGTCGAATCGGTGTTTTCGCTTTCGCCTTTTGCACTCGATCAAACAGCAAATCCAACGTCACAATAACGGTTGCTCCGGAATCTGAGAGCTGGTGGACCAGCTCTCGCTCCACGTAGAGCGGATTCGTCATGACGACGATCCCGCCCATCATCAGGGTTCCGAAGTAGGCAATGATGGCCGAAGGACAATTCGGCAGCATAATCGACACCCGATCCCCCGGGCTGACACCCAGTTCTTTTAAAGCATTGGCAAAACGATAGGACGTTTCCAATACCTCCCGATAACGCAGCGTTTTCCCCAAGAAATACAAGGCAGGTCGGTCCGGAAACTTATGTGCGGAATCTACCAACAAACGTGCAAGATTATGCTTCGGGTACTCGTAAGTCGGCGCCACTTCAGACGGATAATGGCGCAGCCAAGGCTTTGCCTCATTCATACAAAACCATCCCCTTCAGGTTCTTGACATCGATGACTATACGATGAATTTCTCACCCTGAATAACACGTGCGGCGATGTCGCGCTTCAAACCAACCGTATTCACACTGCTGCGTCTGGACAGCTTTTTCAAAATAGACAATTGAGTCCGAAGAACATCTCCTTCTTCCATCGTACTGAGCGCTTCCTTCGCATATGCCTCAATTTTGTCAAATGCTTCATGAACAAAAACCGTCGTGATTTGGATCGCATTCTTCGCCTTTTCTTCCCCTGCTTTTTCAATCAGCTTTTGTGTACGAAGAAGACCGCTTTCAGCAGCGAAAATTTGGATCATGATGTCGGCTAAATTACTTAAAACCTCCTGATTTTTTTCTAGCGCCATACCATACTTCTGTACCGCAAGCCCACCAACCATAAGAAATACCTTCTTCGCCATCGAAACCAGATGCACCTCTTCGGCTAGCGTTCCTTCGAACGTTTGGCCTGGAACGATAGAGAGCAGTTCCGCTTGCAGCGCTTGAGCTTTTTGCAGCAAAGGCAGTTCGCCTTTCATCGCTTTCTTCACTAAAGTACCTGGAATGAGCAGGCGATTGATTTCATTCGTTCCTTCAAAAATTCGGTTAATCCGTGAATCCCGGTAAATACGCTCCACTTTGTACTCCTGGATAAAGCCGTAACCGCCATGAATTTGCAAACCCTCATCCGCTACAAAATCCAACACTTCAGACGCGAACACCTTATTAATGGAGCATTCCAGCGCGTACTCGGAAATCCCTTTCGATGAATGTTTACCGGCATCAGGGCTCGTATGGTCAATATCTTTGAGAATGGTATCGAACAATCCAGTCGTTCTATACACCATGCTCTCCAGCATATACGTTTGAATATTCATTTCCGCCAGCTTTTTACCAATCAATGGAAAACGTGAGATAGGCGTATTAAACTGTTGGCGGGTATTCGCATATTTCGAAGCTAACTCAATCGTCTCCTTGGAAGCACCCAGACAACCGGTAGCCAATTTGTAACGGCCAATATTTAGAATGTTAAAAGCAATCAAGTGCCCTTTACCGATTTCACCCAATAAATTCTCGACCGGCACACGGACATCTTCAAAATAAAGCGGACGCGTCGACGAGCCTTTGATCCCCATCTTCTTCTCTTCCGGTCCCATCGTAAAGCCAGGATCACCTTTCTCCACGATAAAGGCTGTGAAATCAGTTCCATTGATTTTCGCATAAACGATGAAAATATCAGCAAATCCGGCATTTGTGATATACAATTTGGAGCCGTTTAAGAGGTAGTATTTTCCATCGTCAGACAAACGAGCTGTCGTTTTTGCCCCCAAAGCATCCGAGCCGGATGTTGGTTCCGTTAAACAGTAGGCCGCGATTTTCGCGCCTGTCGCAAGGTCGGGTAAATACTTCTTCTTCTGTTCAGTTGTTCCAAAAAATACAATCGGCAGCGTGCCAATCCCGACATGCGCCCCAATGGACAAGGCAAAGGATGAAGCACGGGCGAGATTTTCACTAATCACAGTGGAACTTACTTTATCCAACCCTAGTCCGCCATAAATCTCAGGTACATCAGAGCCAAGTAATCCGAGATCACCCGCGCTGCGCATCAGTTTTACCGTTAAATCATAATCGAGCTTTTCCAAATGCTCATCATTCGGCATGACTTCCCCCGTTACGAAATCACGCGTTGTTTCCGCAATCATGCGATGTTCTTCGGTAAAATCCTCCGGTGTCACAATATCATGAAAATCCGTATCTGAAATAACAAAACTACCGCCTACGACTTTCTCCGCCATGGTTCATCTCTCCTCTAAATTAATTGTACAAGGGTAAATATTAGGATTCATGAGAACCTAGATAGACTCTCATGAATCCGTTCTTTTTCCATTTATCTGCTTCAATTAAACGGGGTGCACTTCAAATACTCCGGCGGCTCCCATCCCGCCGCCGATACACATGGACACTACACCATAGCCGCCGCCACGACGCTGCAGCTCATGAATTAAGCTCGTTGTCAGCTTCGCGCCAGTACACCCGAGCGGATGCCCGAGGGCGATGGCGCCACCGTTCACATTCACCAAATCTTCATTCAAACCTAGCTCGCGAATAATATGGACACATTGCGAAGCGAACGCTTCGTTGATTTCAAACAGTTTCACTTGGTCTTGCGTGATACCTGCCATCTGCAAAGCCTTCGGAATCGCCTTCACAGGCCCGACGCCCATAATTTCCGGCTCCACGCCGGAAAGCGCGAAAGCCTTGAATGTCGCCAGCGGCTTCAGCCCGAGCGCTTCCGCGCGCTCGCGGCTCATCAGCACGGCCGCCGCTGCGCCGTCCGACGTCTGTGACGCGTTGCCCGCCGTCACAGATCCGCCTAAGCTGAACGCAGGCTTCAGCTTGGCAAGCCCTTCCACGGATGTATCGGGGCGAACGCCCTCATCCATGGCAAACACGAACTTCCGCTCGAACGCTTTACCGCGTTCGTCAACGCCCTTCACGCTCGTCTCTACTTTCACGATCTCGTCTACGAACTTGCCGGCTGCAATCGCGGCAGCCGCTTTCTGATGGCTCCGCGTTGCGAAGCCATCCTGCGCTTCGCGCGAGATGCCGAAGCGCTGCGCGACTTCTTCGGCCGTGTGGCCCATGCCCATGTACACCTCGGGCATGCTCTCAACCAGCCCCGGATGCGGCGAGAGCTTGAAGCCCGTCATCGGGACGTGGCTCATGCTCTCAACGCCTCCGGCGACAATCACCTCCGCGTGGCCAAGCATAATGCGCTCCGCCGCATAAGCGATGGCTTGCAGCCCGGAGGAGCAAAAGCGATTGACCGTGATCGCCGGCACGGTCACAGGGAAGCCCGCATACAACGACATCGTGCGGGCGAAGTTCAGCCCTTGCTCGCCTTCGGGCATCGCGCACCCGATGATGATGTCCTCGACATCACCTTTGTCGAGTCCAGGAGCACGCCGCACCGCTTCTTCTAATACGGCTTTACCCAGATCCTCCGCTCTGGTTTGAGCGAAACTGCCTTTCTTCGCGCGACCGACTGCCGTGCGCGTTATCGATACAATGACTGCTTCTTTCATCGATTTCACCTCATTATGAGTAATAGGCATACACCATTCGGGGTTTCTAATTAGAAAGGCAAGTTCTTCTCCCTTAGTTCCGCAGTGCCTTCCCTTTGGAAAGCATGTATTGCATACGCTGCTGTGTTTTCAGCTCTCCACAAAGACTAAGGAAAGCTTCACGCTCTAGATCGAGCATATACTGCTCTGTGACTAACGTTCCTGCTGGCACATTCCCTCCTGCAAGCACGTGCGCAAGCTTATTCGCGATCAATTGATCGTGCTCACTGATATATCCGCCTTGGCGCATCGTATAGGCAGCAATCTGCATGACCGCTTTGCCGTTCTCGCCAACGACGCGGATTTTCTCTTGCACAGGAGGTGTGTATCCCGCTGCTTCTAAGCGAAGAACCGCTTGCTTCGCTTCATAAATACGATGATCCGGGTTCACAACAACCGTATCCCCAGCACGCATATAACCAAGACGTTTCGTATCATGACCGCTCGTCGACACCTTTGCCATGGCCACCGTTTCAAAAATTGCATTGATCCACGGCTGAAGATCAACTTCCGGGTCACGAACCTGTTGACTTGCTAGAAGGGCTAACTCCTTACATCCGCCACCGGCAGGAATTAAGCCAACCCCCACCTCAACGAGTCCATAATACGTTTCCGCTGAGAAAATGATTTGGTCTGCCGGCATACAAGCCTCAACTCCGCCACCAAGCGTCATCTTATGCGGCGCAGCAACTACTGGCTTTTCCAGCCTTTTGAGCTTCAGCATGGAGTTTTGGAATAAACGAATGATGCCGTCTACTTCATCCCACTCGCCATCCTGCGCTTCCATTAACAACAGCATCACATTGGCGCCGACACAGAAGTTTTTACCTTCGTTAGCGACAACCATTCCGCGATAGTTGCTGCGTACTTCGTCCGCGCTTTGCTGTATCATCGTGAGAATATCGGCCCCAATGGCATTATTCGGCGAGTGAAATTCTAAGCAAGCAACCCCGTCTCCAATGTCAATCAAGCTCGCGCCGCTATTAGAGCGGATGACTTTATTTTGCTGTTTTAAAGAAGCAAGTGAAATGAGCTCTGGCCTTGTTTCAACTCCGCGAAACTCATTTTTCAGATAGTAAAAACTTTGGCCTTCCCTGTTCTCATAAAAGCTGTCATGACCCGCGGCAATCCAAGCTTTTACCCAATCAGGCACCTCACTGCCTTCCGCTTCCATTCGTTCCACAGAACGTTTCAGTCCTATGGCATCCCACGTTTCAAAAGGACCGAGATCCCAGTTAAAGCCCCATTTGAGCGCATTATCAATCTCGACAATGGAATCTGCAATCTCATCTAATTTTTCAGCGGAATAGAGCAGCACTGGCTTCAAAATGTTCCACGCCAGATCCGAATAGCGATCTTTGGCGCCGAGCAAGGCCTTCAACTTCCCTATCGTACCTTTGGCCTGCTTCGAAGCTTCCAAAGAGCCTGAACTGATTTTGCGGCTTGCCGAATATTCCATGGTATTTAAATCTAATGATTGAATTTCTTTACCAGCTTCGGACTTCACTTTTTTATAAAACCCTTGGCCCTGCTTCTCTCCGATCCAACCTTTTTCTACCATCGTTCTTAAAATAGCCGGTGTATTGAAAACTTCCTTCTCCGCAGGGTCAGTCACAAGATCAAACACGTTATTGGCCACATGGACGAATGTATCCAGACCCACCAAGTCCAACGTACGGAACGTCGCGCTCTTAGGGCGGCCCATTGCCGGGCCGGTTACAGCATCCACTTCTTCGACGGTATATCCATTTGCAAGCATTTCACGCAAAGTAACCAATAGCCCATAAGTACCAATGCGATTGCCGATAAAATTCGGCGTATCTTTCGCTTGAACAACACCTTTTCCAAGCTTTTTCTCACAAAAATCGGTCATAAAAGCAACAATTGCAGGATCTGTCTGTTCATTTGGAATCACTTCCAATAATTTCATATAGCGAGGCGGATTAAAAAAATGAGTGCCTAGGAAATGCTTTTTAAACTCAGGGCTAGCGCTTTGGACCATGGCATTGATTGAAATGCCCGATGTATTCGAGGAAACAATCGTTCCCGACTTCCAAACGGTTTCAATACGGCTGATGAGCTGCTTCTTCGCTTGCAAATTTTCCACAATAACTTCAATAATCCAATCCACGCTTCCAAGCTTCGCTAAGTCATCCTCAAGATTGCCGGGTGTAATACGTTCAGCGAAAGCTTCACTATATAGGGGAGCTGGGTTCGTCTTCTTGAGCTTATCCATCGCATTAAGAGCAAATCGATTCCGCACCTTCGGATGAACTAACGTAAGGCCGGCAGCTTCTTCTTGCGGCTGCAGCTGGGAAGGCACCATATCGAGCAGTAACACGGGAATACCTACATTTGCCAAATGGGCAGCGATACCGGAGCCCATCACACCGGAGCCGATAACGGCCGCTGTACGAATCTTTGTCATATGGAAATTTCCTCCTACATGATTTTTTCAATTTTCGCATCAACCTTGACAACCGCTCTCGACCATTAAGAACGAAGAAGTTGTTTCTAAGGCGTTCCAAACACAGACAAGGCAAGAATTTCAGCGATATCTCGCGCTTTAACCTGTTCCCAGGCCTCCTTAAGCTTCGTTCCATCCTCCACCATCGTTAAGCAATAAGGACAGGCAGAACTGATAACGGTGGGCTTCACACTTAAAAGCTGTTCCGTGCGCGCTACATTAACGCGTGTACCTGCGGTTTCTTCCATCCACATCATGCCGCCTCCGGCACCGCAGCACATACTGTTCTCGCGAGAACGGTCTTGCTCAACCAACTCAACCCCTGGAATCGCTCGCAGTACATTGCGTGGCTCCTCATACACTTCGTTGTAGCGGCCTAAATAACAAGAATCGTGGTACGTAATACGCTCTTTAACTTCATGTTGCGGCTTAAGACGCCCCTCTTTCACCCACAGATCCAACAGCTCGGTGTGATGGAAAACGTCTGCCGTAAGGCCAAATTCGGGATATTCATTTTTGAATGTATGATACGTATGCGGGCACGTCGTTACGATTTTCTGAACCTTATACTTTTGAAAAGTCGCAATATTGTCCGCACACAGCTGTTGGAATAGAAATTCATTGCCCATACGGCGAGGTGTGTCCCCGGAATTCTTCTCCTCATTGCCCAAAATGGCAAAGGAGACGCCGGCTTCCTTCATCAATTTCACAAAAGAATGCGTGATCTTGCGGCTGCGATTATCGTAAGCTCCCATGGAACCCAAGAAAAACAAGTACTCGAATTCCGGATTTTCCTTCACCATACGCACACCGAGTTCATCATCCGGATCTACTTCTTTGACCCATTTCACGCGATCATTCCGGCTTATTCCCCAAGGGTTTCCTTGTCTCTCGATGTTTTGTAAAGCCCGCCTGCCATCATGAGGCATGCTGCCTTGCGTTAGTACAAGATGTCGGCGCAGATCGATAATCTTATCCACATGCTCATTCCCTACAGGACATTGATCCTCACAATTACGGCAGGTTGTACAAGCCCACAGCTCTTCTTCCGTTATAACGCCGCCAATGAGCTCAACTTCAAGCGGGTTTTGGGTATTTGGATTAGCGAAAGCAAAAGCTGGCACCCATGGTGACTTCGAGGTGATGGCGGCGCCTTTTTCCGTCAAATGATCACGAAGCTTCGTAATCAAATGCATCGGCGACAGCATCTTGCCTGTTGTATTCGCGGGACAAACATTCGTGCAGCGACCGCATTCTACACAGGAGTAGAAATCAAGCATTTGCTTCTGCGTGAAATCCTCGATTTTGCCTACACCGAACGACTCCGCCTCTTCATCCTCCAAATTCAGAGAAGCCAATTTACCAGTAGGCTCTGTGCGGCGAAGCAAGATATTGATAGGTGCTGTAATAATGTGAAAATGCTTAGACTGAGGTACATAAACTAGAAATGAAAGTAGGATCAGCAAATGCATCCACCAGCTTATATAGAAACCAACCGTAGCCGCTGTATGCGACATACCGCTAAAGGCTGCTGCGAACAGAGATGAAATTGGTGCAAATCCGGATGTCTCCATCCCTTCCTTTACCCGTTCAAACCCACCGCTGACGACGACAGATAACATCAAGAAAAAAATGAAGAATATAACGATACTAGGCTTCCAACCGCGTTTCAGCCTTTTTAGCTTTTCTACATAACGTCGATAAGTCGCATATCCCATGGCCAGAAGAATCAGCGCTACCGTCACTTCCTGCATCAATGTAAAATAATCGTAACCTGGTATTGGTAACCCATGGCCAATTAATCCCTTCAGAATGAGATCGAGCGCCCCAAGCTGCAAAATAATGAATCCATAAAAGATGACAATGTGCATAATGCCACTTTTCTTATCCTTCAACAGCTTGGTCTGGCCAAATACCTGAATCGCAAACTCCTTCAACCTTGCTTTCGCTTCCTTTTTCAAATTCACAGACTTGCCAAGCCTAATGTACAAATATCGGTGATATACAACACGTACAAACAAATACACTGCAAACCCCGTAACCGCCAGAAACAATAGAAACTGAATGAGTGAACCGGTCATTGAGGACCCTCCCTAGCGTTTTGCTTTAGCAAAACTTTCTTCATAAGCATGTTCTGCGTTTTCGTAAGATTTCGTATGAATGGGCTTAGCAAGTTCCCTTAGTAAGTCCCCTTTCTTATCCATTCAAAATCGACGAAAACTCGATTGTTTTGAGCGATTACCAGATAATAAGAATCGAGCGAATCACACCTTGTTGCTCGAAATTCAAGTAAATAAGAGCCTTTAGAGACTGCTATTTCCACATTTTCTATGACTTCTACAGATATAGGAGTCTTTGGGGACTCTTATTCCACATGAATCACTCCATCTTGCTTGAATCCAGATAAATAAGAGCCTTTAGAGACTGCTATTTCCTCATTTTCATCGCCTTCTAAGGATATAGGAGTCTCTAGGGACTCTTATTCCACTTGAATCACACCATTTTGATCAAAAACCTTATAAATAAGAGCCTCTAGAGACAGCTATTTCCTCATTTTCATTGCCTTCTACAGATATAGGAGTCTTTATGGACTCTTATTTATTCCAAGCTAGCCAAGATCCTGCTCGAATCCAACAATAATGAGTATAACATCGCCCCACTTTCTACTGAACTCGGATCCCCACATGCCAAATAAAGTAACCGCTTACATTCAAATATCGTAAAAAAGCAAGTTCCATTTGACCCTATTTCCAGAGTTGAAAACTGCTTCATTGTGAAGTGTAAGCCGGCAAACCTTCCTACTTGCTTTAATAAGCTGAATAAGTCGTTGACAAGGCGTACTGCGTATTTTATGATGAAATTACGAAAATGAATGAGTATTCATTCACTGATATTTGTATTCTAACACCGAGGTGATCTCCTTGACAAGTGGCAAAAAACCAGACAAGTATTACGCAATACTCGAAGGCGCTCTGAAAGTATTTGCTGAGCACGGCTTTCACAAATCCCAAGTATCCCGAATCGCCAAGGAAGCTGGCGTGGCCGATGGCACCATCTATCTTTATTTCAAGAAGAAGGAGGATATTTTGACCAGCCTGTTTCAGGAGAAATTAGGCGAGCTTGTAGAGAAGCTCAATAATGGGCTGAATGGCCAAATGACAGCTAGAGAAGCGCTGCACAAAGTATGTGAGATTCATTTCAGTGTACTGGAAGGGAATATTCATCTTGCTTACCTCACCCAAATCGAACTCAGACAGAGTGATCTCGAGCTTCGCAAAGAGATTGGCCTTGCACTAAAGAGATATATTATCCTCATTGAAAATATATTAGAAAAAGGGAAGAAAGACGGCAGTTTCCGTCCAGATTTTGAAGTGAAGCTTGTAAGGCTTCTCATTTTTGGCGGCATGGATGAAGTCGTTACTTCTTGGCTCATATCCGGGCAGAAGTATTCCTTAACCGCTCAAGTTGGGCCTACCATTGATTTTTTCATGAAAGGCATCGAGTCTTAAGGTCTGTATAACATGTATATTCAGGAAGGAGCTTGACTATGGATATTTTTGTATTGTTGAAGCAAACGTTTGATACGGAGGAAAAAATCGTCCTGCATAACGGGGCCGTTCAAGAGGAAGGCGTGAAATTCGTCATCAATCCTTACGATGAATATGCGGTTGAACAAGCGATTCAAATTCGAGATGAGCTGGGTGGCAAGGTCACCCTGCTCTCCGTTGGTCCCGAACGTACCGCTGAAGCTCTACGTACTGCTCTGGCGATGGGGGCTGATGAAGCCGTTCTTATCTCCGATGAGCGCATTAAGGGAGATGAGTTCGAAGTGGCTGAAATTTTGGCCAACTATTTGCGTGGACAGTCCGTCGATCTACTATTAGGCGGTAATTTCTCCGTCGACAATGGGGCTGGGCAAGTCGCTATCCGACTTTCTTCCCTCCTAGGCTTACCTCATGTTGCCTCTATTACGAAGCTGGAAATTACCGGAGGAAAAGCGGTTGCTCACCGCGATGCAGAAGGCGATATCGAAGTGATCGAGGTGCCTCTCCCTGCTCTGTTCACAGCACAGCAAGGCTTGAACGAGCCACGCTATCCTTCACTTCCTGGGATTATGAAGGCAAAGAAAAAACCGTTCCAGCACTTATCGCTTGATGATATTGAGGGCGCTGATTTTGCAGTCGCTAAAACAGAACGCACGGAGTTGACCTTGCCACCTGAGCGTAAGGCAGGCCGCATTCTAAAGGGCGACCTTCCACAGCAAGTTACTGAACTCGTGCAAGCATTACGCAGCGAATCCAAAGTGATCTAAATAAAGGGGAGGCTACATTTATGAGCAAAACATTTCTCGTTGTTGCAGAAGCACGCGGTGGCAAGCTGCGGCAAGTATCTTTTGAAGCATTACGCGCAGCGCAGCTTTCCGCAGCTGATGGCGATGCTATCGCCGCAGTATTGATTGGCGGCGCAGGAAGCAAAGCGCTTGCTGGTGAGCTTGCGGCTTATGGCGCAGACACCATCTATGTCGTCGAAGACAACCAGCTGGAGAGCTACAGCTCGGAAGCCTATTTGAGCGCTTTGCTGGCTGTCACGGATACCGCCCAGCCAGGCGCGCTCTACTTCGGCCACACGGCAGTTGGCCGAGATCTCGCACCGCTGGCCGCGGCGAAGCTCGCAGCAGGCCAGCTCTCTGACGTTACGGCTATCTCGCGCAGCGGAGATAGCGTGCAGTTCACTCGACCGCTTTACGCAGGCAAAGCCGTCGAAAAGAAAGCGTTTACCGACCCGGATGGCACATGGGTCGTTACGATAAGACCGAACAACATCGCAGCCTCCGAGCCTGACACTTTGAGTCGTCAAGCTGAGGTCATCGATGTTGCTTACCCCGCTCCCTCCCTGCGCAGCATCATTAGGGAGGTCGTCAAGAAAACGTCCGGCACCATCGACTTGGCAGAAGCCAAGATCGTTGTCTCCGGCGGACGGGGCGTGCGCAGCGCCGATGGCTTCCAACCGCTCGAAGAGCTGGCTGCCGTCTTGGGCGGCGCTGTCGGGGCTTCCCGCGGAGCCTGCGACGCGGGCTACTGCGAGTACGCGATGCAAATCGGCCAGACCGGCAAGGTCGTGACGCCGGAGATCTACATCGCGTGCGGCATTAGCGGCGCCATCCAGCATCTTGCCGGGATGAGCTCTTCGCGCGTCATCATCGCGATTAACAAAGATGCTGAGGCGCCGATCTTTAAAGTCGCCGACTACGGCATCGTCGGCGATCTGTTCGAAGTCGTGCCGCTGCTGACCGAGGAATTCCGCCGTTTACTCCAGTAACAGCAACGAAAACAGCCTGATTACAGATCATTAAAAGATCTGCAACCAGGCTGTTTTTTCTATCCTAGAATTTCCGCATCACCATTTCCAGAGGTCCTCGCTCTTAAATTTATGTTTCCAGATACCGAATAATTGTAGAATACCAAGCACCATAGCGACATAAAAAAAGCAAAAATCTCTCTGAAATGGACCAGCGAGGTTTCGTTTTCATGTACAATATGGGTAGAATCAATTTTGTGAAGAGGTGCCCTATGACTACATTACCATCAGAAATTGTACGCCAATTTTTCGAAAAAGTTCGCTCCGGTCTTGCGCCGGATACAGCTACTCTCTACATGGCCGAGCAGGTGCTTGCTCATCAAATGACCGCAGAAAACGAAACCACCGTTTGCCGAACACCAGCCAATTATGCTGACCACGTTAGGGAAATGATCGCAGCCTACGGTGATTTCCACCTGGAAGTACAAGAACTAATTGCACAGGAAGATCGTGTTTACGTACGCTGGAAACAGACTGGCACTCACATTGGAGAAGTCGACGGCTTTCCGCCAACTGGTCAAACCATTATTGAGATCGCCAGCGCCGTGTATCGCATCGAAAACGAACGTATCGTAGAATACTGGATTCAAATCGATCGTGAAGGCATTCGCCTGCAGCTTCAGCGAAACGCATAAGTCACTCCTCTTATTCACTTAAAAAGCAAAAGCTGCCCCTCACTTATAGATTTCTCTACAGTAGGAGCAGCCTTCTATCTTTTATTCACTTCGTTATTTTAACCCCTAGACGCAACCTGCTCATTCAGCCATGCTGCAATGTCATCCATGACTTCATCCCGATTCACTTCATTCAACATTTCATGTCTGCCGCGGGGATAAAGCTTGCTGCTAACGTTTTTAAGCCCAAGTTCCTCGTACATGCTGAGCAAGCTGCGTATCCCTTTACCTCCACCAACCGGATCATCTTCACCTGCGAATACGTATAAAGGCAAATCTTTACGGATTTGGTTCACATGATTAGCTTGATGAATCTCCTTAAGTCCTCTAAAGAAATCTCTGAAATAACCCGATGTAAACGTAACGCCGCAATAAGGATCGTCTACATACTTATCAACTTCACTTGCATCATTACTCAACCAGTCGAATGGCGTTCGGTTCGGTGCAAATCTTTTATTAAATGCTCCAAATGAAAGAGACGTAACAAGCTTACTCCGGTGATGATCTCCACGAATAGCTGCTTCTGCTGCAGCAATAGCGATTGCTGCTTGTAGAGCTGTACCCTGTTTGCCATTGGAGCCTGACAAAATAATTCCTTGAACGTAGTCCGGATGCTTTGTTAGGTACGATACCATGTAGTGCTGCGTTAAGAATGAGCCCATACTATGGCCCATCATAAATAATGGAATATGACTTGGATACCTTTTACGGATCTCACTAGTGATCTGCCCCATATTTTTAACCATGCCATGAAAGCAGTCTTTGCCAAATTTACCTACGGCTTCAGGTGATCCTGCTGTTCGTCCATGCCCCAAATGATCGTTTGCATAGACAGCATAACCTTGGCTCGTTAATAAAGCAGCTAGCCTCTCATACCTAACGGCCGTCTCGGACATGCCATGTGCGATTTGCACAACCGCTTTTATTTCACTGGTCTCATCAGGCAGCCATTCATATACATAGTTATTAATCTGCTGAGAGTCTTTCCATATAAAATGCTGCTTCTGCATAAGGTCCCTCCATTAACTTTCCATTTAACTCCAAAATGTTACGCCTGTTCTTCCTCATTATACGGCTTCCGCTACATGAAAACAGCCCCCTTTCCGAAGAAAGAGGGCTTGTAGACCACTTTTATACTTAACCGCTTTATGCTAACCTTTACTCGTTTGTTTGACTGATTTTACTGCTTGCAGTTGGGATTGCGGTTGAGATGACGCGTCGAATCGTTTTCTCTCTGTTTTATCGATTTGAGCAATTTTACCATCGTGTACGACGATTTGAACGGAACCGTATTCCAACCCGTTTAACATTTGTTTAATTCTATCCACCCAAACATCGTCTAACTCTAGTGGTTTCGCCATTCTATTGCCTCCGCTTCCATTAAATTGTCCAATCGTTCCAATCTTTTTTCTGCTTTTGAATAAAGGTTAACCAGTTCCCTGTTTTCTCAAAAAGTTCTTTCGCAGAACCTGTTGTTGAATAAGTATGATCTGCTTGATAAACAAGCTCGAGTTCGCATTGCCCCTCTGATCGCATCCAGAACATCTTCTGGTATAATGGCGCATAATCGACTGGTATTGTATCGTCCGCAGTACCGTGAATAACGAGGACATCGCCGTTAAATTTACGCAGTTGTTCAAACGGTTGATGCTGGGATAAAGAATCAAAAAATTGACTTGTCAATACATAGCCATGATGATCGATCGCTCCACCTATAGGAAGTTTCTCGTATTCAGATTTGCTTACAATTCTTACAATATCATTGTGTGGATGAGCGACAGCTGACCATAGCACGAGTGTTTTCACACGATTATCTCTCGCAGCCGTTAAAACTGCAGCCGCACCGCCTAAGCTATGACCCACCAAGATCACACGACTAAGATCTACACAATCAATCGTTGAGGCATAATCAATGACACTTCGCGTTTGTTCAATCAGAACATCCAGCCCGCCGGCTCCATAGTCGCCAGTGCTCTCACCGCAACCACCGTAATCGAAACGGAGAACCAGGTATCCTTGCGAGCTAAACTCACGAGCTGCTTTCACAAATAGCCGATCCACCCCTATCCGGCTGCCAATAAAGCCATGACAGATGATAATAAGCGGCCAACGTTGACAATCAACTTGCGCGGCTCCTGATTGATTTGTCGGGTAATGCAACGTTGCGGCCAATTCGACGTCGTCGCTTTGAATTGTGATAGCATGCTCCATGATGTTAACTCCCTTTCGCATTTGCATATAATTCCGATAAGTTTAGTGTGGATTAGGTATAAACCAATATTAGCATCACCTAATAGAGGTGTCAATCCTATTTTTTACATATTTCCGGCAATTATCATTTGCCCTAATTAGATTTTTTGACTTCATTATGTGGATAGAAAAGACTCCCACCTTACTCTAGTGAGAGTCTTTCCATATTTAGCTTTCATTAACCGCGCTTCACTCGCCGTCTGACGATGAATTGCTTATACTGATAATAAATCGTACATCCGATGCAATAGCCCAACAAGGCTGCGCCTGCAGCTAAGAGTAAAAAGCCAGTGAAGATATACCCCACCATACTCCAACCGATGGTTAAAGAAGCAAGTGATAAAGTAAGGAATAATACAGCCAAAGCATTGTTAAACCTTGTCAACTCTGCGGCTTGTGTTTCTGTACCGATTCGAGATAGAAACTGTTTAGACACTACAACGAACAGATTCCATTTCCCACCACCTACAAAGCCAAGCAACTGAATCACCCAAAGCAAGCCAACTAGCCAAGTCCATTGAAACGCAAATGCCAGTAGGACAAAGACAACAATACCCGTTTGATTAGCCTTTACATAGGAAATTGGAACTTCTTTCACCCTCATCCCCCCTTGGTCAATCCTATTTCACTAACCAGTCCGTTATAACAAAATCTTTCTTCGCTAATCCTTGCTCCACAAGAAATTTCTTCGTTTCTTCTATTAGCTTTAACCCATCCGGTGTGCTTGATTCAACGGGCCACTGATCGATTTTGAAGGATGCTTTCACAACGTCCACTGGATAGCCGGATGCTTCCGCATAGAATTTGAAAAACTCTTCACTGTTCTCACGAATTTCCTTTACTGCTTTCGTGCGAAGATCGTTCCAGAGTTTAGGAAATTGAGGGTTCTTAGCCAAATAATCTTCCGTAACTACGGTTAGACTTGAGCCTTGTAGAACCGGATGGTTGGCCGCTTCATCAATGGCAACATATCCTTTTTTCAGAAGTAAAGGCCCGAATCCAGTTGGATAGCCATAGGCTGCAATGTCACCGCGGGATAATGCAGCTTCGCCATCAGCAGGTAATAAATGCAGGATCTTCACATCTTTATCAAGCCCTTGCTCCTTAAGCAAGCTAGTTAAATATCGGCTCATATAGGAGCCCTGGGAAGTAGCTACCTTTTTACCTTTGAGCTCAGAGAGCGTCTTCGGACCGTCTGCTTTAGCTACCAGCCAAGCATTCATCTTGAATTGCGTTTGGTTAATCAAACGAGTCTTCAGACCTGCAGCTTTCCCATTAATTGCGGGAGTATCCCCATAAATCCCAACATCCAATGTTCCCGCGGTAATCGCCTCGTTCAAGTTAGGACCATTCGGGAAGTTGAAATATTTGAACTCCTTAACGCCGTATTTCTTGAGTTCACTTTCCAAGTAACCTTTGGATTGCGCCCAGCCTTCCGGTCCTGTGATGGTCTTATTATTATTCGCCGAAATAAAACCGATACGAAGTGTTTCAGGCAGTGTAATTTTTGCATCTGATGCTATCGTAGTGGTGGTTGCTGGAGCCGTTGTTTTCGTCGATTTTGTACCGCAAGCCGCTAAGAATACTGTAAATAAAGTTAAAATAAGAGCAATACTGAGCACTTTCAATGATCTCTGTGTCATATGTCTTTGGACCCCCTGATAGTTATGTGAAATGGATAATGAACGAATTAATGCGATGCCCGCATACGTTGAAAGATGATATATGAACCGTCTGAGGAGGCTGTCGATTCTCTGCCTTTCCCCCAGCCTATGTTCTCTTTGTAGCTTCCTAATAAACCTTCTTGAACTAACTCCCCTTCGTCGACTGCAATCGTTTGTTCCGCTACCGGAGATACGTAAAGAGCATCCGTTGGGCAGTATAGCTCGCACATGAAGCAGCTTTGGCAGTCCGATTGTCTGGCGATGACCGGAATATCTCCCGCTACGGATTCGAATACATTCGTTGGGCATACGGATACACACTGATTGCAGCTAATGCAGCGATCCTTACTGAGCAGTTCAATCATTACACAACAGCCTCCTTTTTGACGCATGAAACGGATTGATCAATCAAAGGCTTAGCCCATGTTGTATCCAAACCACCGCTGATGATGCGATATTGCTGATCTTGATCAACTCGAGGGAAATCCTCCCGGCGATGCATACCACGCGTTTCCTTTCGTTCCAAACCACTGGTGTACATCCATCTGGCTGTTGCCGTCATAGCAGCTGCTTCACGGACTCGAACAACATTCCCATCACTTGCTTGAATGCCTTGCTTCAGCTCTTGCCAGAGATGATTCAAGCGTCCCAGCGAATCTTGCAAGCCTTCACCTGTACGAAACCAATTGCGGTCATACGGGAATACTTCGGCTTGAACTGCTTTGATAATTTCTTGCGTATCAGGAGCATCTGATCTTGTCGTTGCTTGTTTGGGTACACCTGTTGCCTCGGACAATCCTTTAGCCTTCCTATTTGAAGCTCCAGCACCCAGTTTTAGCGCATATTTAGCCGATGCTTCACCTGAGAAATACCCTGAGGACATAGCCCAAGCTGCGTTGTGACTTCCACCGCCGGTAAATCCACCGCAGATTAGCTCTCTTGTCGCTGCATCTCCTGCTGCATAAAGACCAGGCACTTCCGTCGCGCACGTTTCGTCAATGATATGGATACCGCCTGTGCCTCTTACCGTCCCTTCAAACCGCAGGGTGACAGGAAACTTTTGTGTGAACGGGTCAATACCCAGGCGATCGAATGATAGAAAGAAGTTAGGCTGCGCCTGACGCATCGCTTTTTTGATGATATCATCAGCCTTATCGATTCTGGCGAAAACTTGCTGAGTCAGCAGCGTTCGAGCAATCACTGAACGCCCCTTTTGCGAGCCCGCGCCTTCTATTACACTGCCATCTTCATAGTAAAATGTTGCCCACGTGTAGAAGGCAGACTTCGTTACAGGAGAAAAGGCCGGCGCTAAGGAATACGCAGTGGAGAATTCCATGCCTGATAAGTTAGCTCCCGCTTCAGCTGCGAGCAAGTACCCATCACCTGTCAAGACATTCGTCCCTAGAGCCTTACTAAGGAAAGCACATCCGCCCGTTGCAATCACGACTGAGGTCGCATCCACACGCCATGTATCTTTCGTTTGGTTATTTACCCCAGTTGCCCCTGCTACACCATGCTCATCAGCTAGAAGTTCTAGCGCCGGGCTGTGGTCCAGGATGCGGACTCCTGCTTTCTGCACTTGCTTGCGCATCAACTTCATGTATTCAGGCCCTTGCAAGCTCTTCCGATGCGAAGTTCCAGTTTCATCGAGCGGGAATGGATATCCCCATGCAGCAATTTGATTCGTATTGGTATACGTTTGGTCTAGGACTTTCTTCATCCAACCGCGATCAGCTAAATAACCGCCTAGCGCTTCCCTGCTCTTCATGGCTTCTTCACGCTCATCCGCATTGGGATTCACGTACCATAAGCCTGTGCCAGATGGTGCCGTAGCACCGCTTGTTCCGCAATATCCTTTATCAACCAGAACGACTTTCGCTCCTTCTTTCGCCGCTGTTATGGCCGCCCATGCACCAGAAGGTCCTCCACCAATAATTAGTACATCCGCTTGAAGCTGCAAATCAAATTGAGTCATTCCTAAGTCCCCCTTTAATTTCGTTCTTCTTTTCGTTAAATCGAGAATGCATCTGCCGCAATTCTTACCTGCTCATACGATTGCTTCACAAGAAGCCTATCCAAAATGGTCTTCTCATAGTAAGCAAATCCACTATCATGTTCTCTAGGTCGAGAAAGTGAGATCTTTAAATCCAGCCCAATTTTCCCATCTTCGATAATGATGACCCTGTCAGCTAACGCTACAGCTTCACTAACATCATGCGTGACCAACAGGACCGTGAATTGCTTCTCCAACCATAGCTGCTCAATAAGCTGCTGCATTTCAATCCGAGTTAAAGCATCCAAAGCACCTAACGGTTCATCTAAAAGCAGCAGACGCGGATTACCGGCCAGCGCTCTTGCCAAAGCAACTCGCTGCCTTTGACCACCGGAGAGAACAGCAGGCCAATCATCTCGCTTATGTTCAAGCCCAACTTGCTGGAGTGCTTTAAACGCGACTTCTTTGTCGCCGGATTTAACGCCGATCCGCACGTTATCGATATTCTTTTTCCACGGCAGCAGACGGTGCTCCTGAAACAGTACCCTCGTATCTTCGTGAATACCATTGATCGCCTGAGCATCTAATAAGATGGCACCGCTTGAAGCTTCATCGAGTCCTGCAATTAAACGAAGCAATGTACTTTTTCCACAACCACTGCGACCCACTATTGCTACAAATTCTCCCTGTTTAATCGATAAATCAATTCCAGATAACACATGTGTTTGACCAAATGCTTTGTTTACATTCCGGATGTGCAGCTGAGTGCCTCCGCTTTTAATGCTCATGACTTTTCCTCCTTCTCTATGCTTTATTCAAGTAGTTGTGATGCCATTTCAGCCAACGATTTTCAAAATACTTTGCAATTAAATCAGATAATTTCCCCAATAAGGCGTACAAGATCACACATAACACGACAACATCCATTTGCATAAACTCTCTGGCATGCGTTGCCATATACCCAATTCCGGAATCCGCAGCAATCGTTTCGGCTACAATTAAACTAAGCCACATGATGCCTAAAGAAAATCGGATGCCAAGTAAAATGTTCGCTAATGCCCCTGGTAAAATCACTTTCGCAAATAACGCGAATCCTTTAAGGCCGTACACTTTACCCATTTCTACTAAACCTGGATCGACGGATCGAATCCCGTGAAACGTATTAAGGTATATGGGGAAAGCAACTCCCAATGAAACGAGGAACAGCTTTGATGTCTCACCGATACCAAACCACATAATAACAAGAGGAATCATCGCTAGGTGGGGAATGGTACGAACCATTTGGACAGAAGAATCAATATATCGTTCGGCTATTGGGAATACCCCATTTAGCAAACCAATGACGAATGCAATGCTCCCGCCAATCAGGAACCCAAGAAAAGCCCGCTTCGTGCTCACTGCTACGTATTCAAAAATAGATCCATCCTTAATTACACCGTATAAGGCAATTAAAACCTCCCAAGGCGTAGGCAGAATGCGCTCAGATAACCACCCGGATAATCCAAGAACTTGCCAGAGAAACAAAATGAGGATCGGTATGACCCAAGGCTGCCAAAACTTAGATTCAGTTAATGATGAAGTGCGATTAGCTACCATGCGAATCCCTCTTTCTTCTCATAAAGTAAAGTGGCGTTAGAAAACGGAAATGACTCCCGATTCATGCCTCAAAATACGAAGCAAGAATGGGAGTCTCCACTCATCTGGTCGACTCTTTTATTTAATTTTATAATTCATACCTGTTTACTTGGTTTTAATATGTTTACTATACTATCACCAGTTTTAGACTGCGTCAATGACTTTTTCTGCATACTAAAAGACTATTCCATTAAGAAATAGGTTGCTTTCAGACAACGATTATTCATTCTGAAATATTCCTTCATTAATAAGCTAGTCTTTTAACATCGGAAAATCATGTGCTAAAGTCGTATTATAGTCTTGCAAATCAAGCAATATCTGTTGTGAATGTATTTAACTAAAAAAAATTTCATCTTTCTTGCATAAAAAATGAGGTTAGGCGTATTGACAAATTAGAACGATCGTTGGTATAGTCAATTTATTATTCCGAGTAAATAACTATGATTAATAAAATTAGGTGGTGTAATGTGGGGAATAAAGTGTTTAAAGCTACGGTTCGATCTGTGCTTATTGGCTATTTGATTGTACTTCTTGTCATCCCAATAGGTTCCATCTATTTGAAAGGATTTTCCTTAGGATGGGATCCATTTTGGAAAGAGGTTACAGGACCTTTAGCCTGGAAGTCCATTCTGCTAACTATTAAGCTCAGCGTTGTCTCAACCGTCATTCAAGCGATTGTAGGTACCATCATTGCATATGTCCTCGTCCGCTATACCTTCCGCGGCAAAAGCATTTTAAACAGCATGGTTGATCTTCCCTTCTCGCTTCCGACTTCAGTAGCTGGTTTAATGTTCCTAACCCTATTAGGACCTTCAAGTCCACTAGGTGTCTGGCTCGACCATTTGGGAATTAAGCTGCTTTATAATCAAACTGCTATCGTGATCGGCCTTGTATTTGTTACCTTTCCTTTTGTTATTCGAACGGTTCAACCCTTGCTTGAACAAATCGATCCAGCCGAAGAACAAGCCAGCTTTACGCTTGGCGCGGGTAGATTTTACACTTTCTGTAGAATCGTTTTCCCAGCCATCTTCCCAGGTATCATTGCCGGCAGCATGCTCGCCTTTTCTCGATCACTTGCCGAATTTGGAGCCATCTCCCTTATATCAGGCAATTTGCCCGGTAAAACGATGGTGGCGTCGGTCTATATATATGGTGAAACACAGAACTTTAATCCTGAAGGCGCAGCAGCTATCTCTCTCGTGCTCCTTACATTGTCCGTCCTTATTCTCTGGATCATCAATGTACTGACACGTGGAAAGGGGCGCCTAGCATGAGAAAAGTATTGATCAGTATTTCGTTTCTCGTTATTTTCTTACTTATTATGTTACCTTTTCTTGGTATTACCTTTGGTGCTTTTGAAGAAGGTCCGCAAGCTTTTTTCGACGCTCTTGTACGACCTGAAGCCTTGCATGCCATGAAAATTTCTTTAATTATCGTAGTGATTGTAACCATTCTTAATGCCATAGTCGGCATTTATGTTTCCTTAGAAATTGTCAGAGGTTCTTGGATCTCTCGCTGGTTGAAACCTGTTATCAATGCACTTATTGATCTACCATTTGCGGTATCTCCTATTATTGTTGGTCTAATGGTTATTTTGATTTTTGGTCCAAATACAGCGTTTGGCACCTTCATGGAAGATCATAATATGAAAATTGTCTATGCTGTACCCGGTATGGTCTTAGCAACGATGTTCATTACGTTCCCTTTGATGGTACGTGAAGTGGTGCCTTTACTTGAAGAGATTGGTACACAGTCAGAAGAAGCTTCTGCTACTTTAGGGGCTGGCGCCTGGCGTACATTCATTCAAATTACATGGCCAGGTATTCGTTGGGGCGTGCTATACGGTCTCATCCTAACGATCGCAAGAGCACTTGGTGAGTTTGGATCAATCCTAGTCGTATCCGGCAATATCATTAATCAAACGCAAACAGCTACAACCCTTGTTTATCAAGATGCCGAACAATTCCACCTCGTGGCAGCGAACAGCGTTGCTTTCGTCCTAGGTCTCGTATCGATTTCTATATTATTAGCACTTGAGTGGTTGAAAAGAAGAAGCGAAAAATTGAGAAGCCATTAAGGAGGAGCCTCAGCATGCATATCGAAGTCAAAAACCTAAATAAACATTTCGGGCAGTTTCATGCCATCAAGGACGTTAATTTCAGCATTACAAAAGGTCATCTGGTAGGTTTGATCGGACCAAGCGGAGGTGGTAAAACGTCCATTCTTCGAATGTTGTCGGGATTAGAAAGCCCAACTTCTGGCGATATTTACTTCGACGGGAAACTAGCAACTCATCTTCCGGTTCAAGAAAGAGGAATTGGCTTCGTGTTTCAAAGCTATGCCCTTTTTAAGCATATGACCGTGTTTGAAAATGTAGCTTATGGCTTAAAGGTTCTGAAAAAGCCAAAGGATTTCATTCAAGATCGGGTTACTTACCTTCTAGGTTTGATGGGGCTTGCCGGTAGTGAGCGTAAGTACCCGCATCAGCTCTCTGGCGGTCAACGCCAACGGGTTGCCTTCGCAAGAGCATTAGCACCCGAACCTCAACTGCTCTTGCTTGATGAACCTTTTGCAGCCATTGATGCTAAAATTCGTAAAGAGCTGCGTGTTTGGCTCAGAAACCTCATCGATGAGTTTAAAGTAACAACCCTATTCGTCACTCATGATCAAGATGAAGCCATCGAGGTTGCGGACGAAATCATTCTTGTTCAAGGCGGAAAAATTGAGCAGCAAGGAAGTCCTTGGGAGATTTACACGAAGCCTGCTTCCTCTTTTGTGGCCTCGTTTATTGGAGAATCCAACATCATTTCGCAATATACCCCACTAATCGGGTTTCCTTACTTAGAAGAGTTACAGAAGGATGGTCAATGGCTTCCAGACGTTAACGTGATGATTCGACCAGAATCCATTGAAGTTCGCAACCGTGATGTTTCTCATCTCGCTACAGCTGGGGAAAAAGGGAAAGTAACACATGCTCATTTCCGTGGGGATTCCTGGTATTTGGAAATTGATACAGGGGCTATCAAGTTATTTGCTTACCAGTCTGTGAAGGAAAAGATTTACCAACCAGGAGATGAAGTAAATATCCTCATCCATCACATCTCCGTGTTTACGAAAACGGACAATAAGTTGATTGAGAATCAGGCTAAACAAGATCCGCTGCCTGTTTTTATATAAAAATTGTGTATACATTAGAAGGGGAGTTGTAACCATGAAAAATTTCAAAGCGCTTGGCTTAATCACAGCAACACTTTTCACAGCAAGTATCGCACTTACAGCTTGCGGTACTGGCACGAAATCCGCAAGTACACCTGCGGCATCAACAGCTGCTGCAACAACCGCGGCAAGCGCTTCTCCAAAGACTGAAGGAGGCAAAGTGACGATTACACTTGGAGCCTACTCGGTCGTCAAAGAATCCTTCGATCACATTATTCCAAAATTTAAAGATCAATGGAAAAAGAAGACAGGTCAAACTGTTGAATTCCAAGAATCCTATGTGGCTTCTGGTGCGCAAGCTACTGCCATTATCCAAGGTTTTGAAGCTGACATCGCTCCACTGTCTTTGGAAGGTGATATTCAAAAGATTGCTGAGAAGGGTTTAATTACGCACGATTGGAAAAACAATCCTTACAAAGGTAATATCACAGCTTCGATTGCGGCAATTGGTGTTCGTGAAGGCAATCCTAAAGGAATTAAAGACTGGGCTGATTTGACGAAACCGGGTGTTGAAGTTCTGATTCCTAATCCGAGCACTTCCGGCGGTGCCAAATGGGATATTAATGCCATCTACGGCGCAGGCTTGAAAGCTTCCGAAGCTGCAGGCAAAAAAGACCCAGCTGCAGCAAAAGATCTCGTGAGTAAAGTATACAAAAACATAAAAGTATTAGATAAAAGTGGAGCAGATTCCCTTACTACCTTCGATAAAGGTGTTGGTGATGCGATCGTAACTTATGAAAATGAGCTTCTGGCTCGTATCCAATCCGGTAAAAAGTATGTTGAAATCATCCCACAATACACAACATCAATCGAGAATCCAGTTGCCCTTATTGATAAATACGTAGATAAACATGGTAATCGTGAAGTAGCGCAAGCCTTCCTAGACTTCTTATATACACCTGAAGCACAAAAAGTATTCGCAGAAAAAGGCTTCCGTTCCGTTCTTCCTGAGGTTGCTAAGCAATACGAGAAAAACTATACTACGCCTGCCGGCTTATTCAACATTGAATACCTCGGCGGTTGGGATAAAGTGAACAAAGAGCTTTATGGCAAAGGCGCAATCTGGGAAACCATCCTTGCAGAAGGTGGAACCAAATAAGAACATAGGAAAAGCCCGGTGCGAATGCGAATTCGCTTCCGGGCTTTCTTTTTTTGTTAAACGTCGTTTGTGCGATCCTTATCTTCCGTCTCCATCAAGCAAATTACCAAGACCGCCTAGGATGCTTCCCTCTTCTTTCCTTCCTCCCGCTCTTGATGCTGAAGCCATACGGTCCGCCAGCCTGCTGAACGGCAAGGATTGGATCCAGACGCGCCCAGGTCCGCGTAACGTAGCGAAGAATAAGCCTTCGCCGCCGAATAACGCAGTTTTAACGCCTTTGACCATCTCAATGTCGTAATCTACTTCTTGTGTCATAGCCACGAGACAACCTGTATCCACGCGAATTACTTCTCCTGGACGAAGGACGCGTTCACAGATGGAGCCACCCGCATGCACAAAAGCCAAACCATCGCCTTCAATCTTCTGCAGGATAAAGCCCTCACCACCAAAGAAACCAGCCCCTAGCTTACGCTGAAAAGCAATACCTACCGAAACACCTTTCGCTGCGCAAAGGAAAGAATCTTTTTGACAAACTAGCTTTCCACCAAGTTCTTGTAAATCCATCGCTATGATTTTCCCAGGATACGGTGCAGCAAAATTAACCTGTTCTTTCCCGTGCGAGCTGTGATTCGTAAAAACAGTCATGAATAAGCTTTCACCCGTTAATAATCGTTTACCAGCTCCAAGCAGTTTGCCCATGAACCCTTTATTATCACTGCTACCGTCTCCAAAGACAGTCTCCATCTGGATGTTTTGATCCATCATCATCATACTTCCAGCTTCAGCTACGACACTTTCTCCCGGATCCAACTCGATTTCTACGTACTGCATTTCATT
Source organism: Paenibacillus sp. V4I3 (assembly GCF_030817215.1). Lineage (GTDB taxonomy): Bacteria > Bacillota > Bacilli > Paenibacillales > NBRC-103111 > Paenibacillus_E. The sequence goes on along the minus strand of NZ_JAUSZA010000001.1, from coordinate 4,454,106 downwards.
TCCTAAAATACGATAATCAATTTCATGTGCGTTCATTAAATTCTTACCTCCTATTTATTTTCCATAAGGACATTGACATATAAATTAAGCCATTTTAGATGTTATACGATGTATTTGAGGGTTGGTTTCAGGAAACCTCTTCACTTATAATTTTTCTTTATTAGTTCTACTGATTCTCTTAAAGATGTACTAGTCTTTACTTCAATCACAACGGACAAGTCATAATTTTTGGCAAAAAGAAGTCGATCATTAATCGGAACATTACCGCTGTATAAGGGCTGATGGTCAGATTTATCGTTGCAATCATGGAGATGCATATGCTTAATGCGATCAGTAAATTCCCGAAACACAACCTCTTCCTTAAAGTTAACTTTAGCATCATGTCCTACATCCCATGTGAGATAAAAGTTTTCGAACTTCCTTAGCATTTCAAGAGCCCTGCTGATGAATGGAATATGAAAGTTACATGTATTTTCAATCGACAAAACAACATCTAAAGAATCAGCAAGTTGATAGAGTTGAACATATGATTCATAGAGTAATTTATTAAATTCGGATTCGTATTGTTCATTAATCCACACTCTCTCATGGGGTAGTGTAAAGTAAATGCCATTATTTACATGCATATTCAGAGTTTGTATCCCTGCCCTACTAGCCCATTCAATTGTTTCTTTACATCTCTGTAAATGTCCCATTCTTATTGAAGGGTGAAACGATGATAAATCAATTTCTTCTGGTAAATGAACAGTAAATTCGATGCCATAGTCTTTCTTAATATGCCTTATTTCCTGATGACTTAAATTCTCAGGTAGACAAATCGGAAGATTCATATTTAGTTCAATGAAATCAAGACCTAATTCTTTACATAGGTCAACATTTTGTTCAATTGTTTTAAATTCTATTAAAGTTGGCATTCCTAATTGCAATTTGGACAACCTCCCTTTCCTTCGAACTGGCTAACGGGTGATCTTATTATGTAGTTCAATTATTGGTTTTGTGTAGCTCCACCTATAATCTGAGCTCTAAATGTGTACTTGTTATTACTGCTATATAAAAACTGTTCGATCTTAATATCAAAACCTGTTTCTTCTTAGTTTCTCTTATACATGCTTGCTCTGGTGTTTCATATTCTTCTATACCGCCTCCTGGGAAATTCCATACAATATCCCCTCTCTGAACATATTGTTTTACCATAAGTACTCTATTGTCTTGTATAATCAAAGCTTGTGAAATCAATTCCGATCACCCTTATACTCTTTGGTAACTTATTATCACAAATGTGATTGCTTTGTTATTTCTTGTACTATCACTTTAATGATCGTTTCAATAGGTAATAATCCATCAACGATGTAGTCCGAATTAGGTCTTACTGTACTTTATGACTTAAGGTGAGCTAACGTCTTGATTTAACTTGTCTGTAAACTAAAAGAATTAAAACGAGCACAAGTAGCAACCCACTAATAAACATATAAGCCCAAATGCTCCCTTCCTTTTCGTTCTCTATTGTAATATTATTTTTGACCTCTATTTCTTGACCTAATAAGCCTAGTTCACTCTTGGCACTCAGATATCCCAAATTTCCTGTGCAAAAATTAGTCTCTAATTCACCGTCATTTCCTAAGTATGAATAAACCAAATAAGATTCGTTACCCTTGAATTTGTATCCACACGACGCTCCGTCACCGTCATAACTATAAATTGAAATATTTTTAGTTATTTGTCCTTTCCAAGCTTTATTTACCTCAAAAGTATACTTCCTAAGTTTTCCTATATCACCGTTCTTAGTTCCACCAACTTCTATTACACGCCCTGTAAAAACGGCATCTGATCGTTCTAACTTTTCAGTAATGCTGCCACCTACACAACTACATGCATAGACTTCATTTTCTGTAAAGTTTATACAAGTAATGATTAGGAATACAAAAAGTGTTACCAACATTTTTCTCATTTTTGGCTCCTAGTCGTTAAAACTGCTAATCTTTGCTTTAGATTTATAATCTTTTTAAAAAAGCATGTATTATTGGTTTATCTGGAGGACTAATATTGTCAGGTATCTCTTCTAACGCAAAAAATCTAATTTCTGCTACTTCTGATTCATCTTGATTGATAACTCCATCAAACTCTTTACATATAAAAGCTGCCACTACGTTATAGACCTCATCACCGTGAGGATATTTGTAATACAGCTCTTGTCCTGAAAATACATCTAATAACTCAAGTTTCTTAGCTTGTAAGCCGGTTTCTTCAAATAACTCTCTTCTTGCTACCTGTTCCATTGTTTCCCCAGGCTCTAAGGATCCTCCTGGCAATCCCCACATGCCGTTATCAGTTCTTCTCTCAAATAAAATGGAGTTATTATGAATAACAACGACACAAGCACCGGCCATAATTAATGGCCTTGTTCCAACGATCTTTCTTAAATCCATAATGTAACCCATAGTTATATCACTCCTTTCTTCGACCGATATACAATAAATGAGAAGACACTCCTAATATGTGAGGATTCTCAGATTCTTTGTAAATCATATTCATTACTTCTTGAAATTCTTCTTCGCCACGAGAACGCCAATATTCAAATTGCTCTGACTTAAATGAACCCGCTATACTAGATGACCCAATCAATTTGAGGCTTTCAAATCCATGTGATTCCATGAAAGGATTAATGTCTTCTATTTTAAAATAATATGCCCCTGTGAATCTTCCTTCGTCCATATGATTAAATATGCCGGTTTCTAAAAATGAGTTTATATCCTCTATGTTATCATTCGGTTTCCAGTGTTGAGGGAATAATAAGGAAGTCGTTAGATGCCGTATTCTTGTCATAAATGCCACAAATACAATACCATCCCGCTTAGTAACTCGATGCAATTCTTGTACGGCAGAATCCCGATCCGCTGGCGTCTGTAAATGATATAAAGGTCCCAACATTAGAGAGGCATCAAATTGCTCATTATTGAAAATGTCTAAATTTCTTGCATCAGCAATATGAAAACCTTTGAAAAATTCCTCTAACTTCAATTCGACTGCCTTCTCACCAGCTATTTCCACTAATCTCGGGGTAAGATCCGTTAGTGTAACATCATAACCACATTTCGCTAATTCAACTGAGTATTTACCCGGTCCAGCCCCGTTATCTAAGATGTGCCCTTTCTGCGGTAGCAAACTCCTTATATGGTGCCAGTTAACTATAAATTCAATAGGTTCTCTATCAAGACGGCCCCATTCGTCAAATCTATTATAATAATTAATCACTTTATCCATGTATATCCTCTCCTTCATATGCTTTTAATAGACAGAGGAATTCTTTCATTCAAAAGAAATAAACCTCCTTTCTTTAATTCAATAAATCCCAAAATATCCCTCTATTTCATACGAAGAGCAAAACAAAAAAAGGGGCAGCACCCCATTGGAGTATCTGTCCGCTTTTACTGTCACATTGACTATGAATCTCGCAATAAAATTTTATAAAGTTTAATGATACTTATATGCATGCCTTCATGGTATAAATTAAAACTAAGAAACTGCTCAGGAGTTTCCAAGGTCATTCCGGCTGAAGTTGTGTAAGGTGGATCAATTTTCTCCTGAAATCGAAGACCAAGCACATCACGTATCCGCTCTTGCTGATCTTTCAGCAAGTTCTCCAACTCTTGTAAGGTAGGGACTGCAACGGAATTGAGCCTGTTTAAAGGTGTAGTACCATACTCAAACTGCTCCTTGAACCCATCTGGCAATCGAAGCGGAAGACCCAAATACTGAAATGCGAACCGTTCAAGCACGACATAAACGTGACCCAGCTGCCAACGGATATTATTTCGAAAGCCATCTGGGATTCGGTCGGCTGTTTCTTCGGTAACTCCATCCATCAATTTTAAGGTTTGGCCCCTCACAAAAGCCAGCTGTTTGAACAAATAGTGTTCTATCGTCCTCACTCCTTCAAATCATTGTTTATGGCATATTATACCATAATATCAAGCGATGGCTAAAGAAGTCGAAGTTATTTCCTCCTAGCATACAAAAAAGACAGTTCCTGTTAAGGAACCGCCCGACGTTTCAGAGGACATATGTACTTTCGATCAAAAAGACTACAAGTTTAAATTACGCTCTTCTTTGCGAAGCTTGCGCGCGGCAAATCGAGTTTCGGCTGTTTCGAACAGACGTTTTTCTTCATCCGTTTCAGGAATGATTTCCGGCACCGGACATGGTTGTCCATTATCATCTAGCGCCACGAAGGTTAGGTAGGCCGTCGCAGTACGCTTCTTTTCGCCTGTCAGAAGGTTCTCCGACTCGATTTTCACATAAACCTCCATCGAACTTCGATGCGTCCACGTAACAAAGGCCTCCAACTGAATAGCCTCTCCTAGTTTGACAGGGGCGAAGAAGTCTAAGCTATCGCTAGATGCTGTCACGACACCTCTGCGCGAGTGGCGCATAGAGGCAATCGTTGCTACCTTATCAATATATTGCATCACGCGGCCGCCAAACACGGTATTGTGATAATTCGTGTCTGCCGGCAAAATGATTTCTGTCAAAACGGTTCGGGAGAGTCTTGCTGGTTTAGCTTCCATTATGCTTGCCTCCTGATGATGACTTAACTTGGTTAACCTAATCTTATTCGTAGTTGAGTTTAAGCAATCCTGCCGCTTGCTTCGCAAGGCTTCGCGCTTCCTCTACCGAATCTGCACTGCTCAGTGCAACTGCCATGCGGCGTCCCACTTTCGTCTCCGGCTTACCAAAGACGCGAACCTGTGTATTGGGTACGGATAAAGCTTGCTCTAACCCGCTAATTGTATACTCTACCTGTTCACGATCCGCTTTAAGGGTATAGCTAGCACCTGGCGTCAAAAGACGAATACCTGTGATAGGCAGTCCCAGAATCGCTCTAGCATGCAGGGCGAACTCGCTCAAATCCTGTGTTGCCATCGTGACCATGCCTGTATCATGCGGTCGCGGTGAAACTTCACTGAAATAAACGCCTTCCTTGGTCAGGAACAGCTCAACCCCATAAAGACCAAAGCCTCCAAGTGCGTCCGTAATGGTTTTGGCCATGTGCTGGGCGTCTAAAATTTGCTGCTCCGTCATCGCATGAGGCTGCCATGATTCGATGTAATCTCCATCCTTTTGAATGTGTCCAATCGGCTCACAATACGTAGTACCTGAAACTGAACGAACAGTCAACAACGTAATTTCAGACTCAAAATGAATGAATTCTTCCACAATTACACGAGCGTTTTTCGCGCGGCCGCCTTCCATGGCGATGTTCCACGATTGTTCCACTTGCTCAGGTGTGCGGCATACACTTTGACCTTTACCCGAGGAGCTCATGATCGGCTTAATAACACAAGGTGTACCAATCTCCGCAACAGCAGCATGTAGTTCTTCTAGGCTATTTGCAAAAGCATACTTCGCTGTCCGCAGCTCTAGTGTTTCTGAAGCAAGGCGACGAATCCCCTCGCGGTCCATCGTCAAACGGGAAGCTGTAGCTGTAGGAATGACACGGTAGCCCTCCTTCTCAAGCTCAACAAGAACAGGCGTAGCGATAGCTTCAATTTCAGGTACGATAAGATCCGGACGTTCTTGCTCAATCAAAGCTCTAAGCTGCTCCCCATCGAGCATATTAATGACATGACTGCGATGTGCTACTTGCATAGCTGGCGCATTCGCGTAACGGTCAACAGCGATTGTTTCAATCCCTAGGCGCTGCGCTTCGATAACAACTTCTTTCCCAAGTTCTCCGGATCCAAGCAGCATAATTTTCTTGGCTTTGTTCGATAATGGTGCTCCGTACATGAAATGAAATCCCCCTTATGTTATGTCGAAATAAGCTAATAATTGGTTGACATGTATGTAAGTAAAGAAAAAGATAATGGCGATAAGCAGGGCAATTCCTCCGCAATGAAGATAAAAATACCCTGATCTATTGTAAAGGATTTCGACATTAAAAGATAGATTTGAGCAGAAGTTTGCGCAAAATGGGCACCAACTGTTCGGCGAGCTCCTCCACATTGGGGACAACAATGCTGCTGCGCCCATACATGTTGCGCATTGCAATCCGCTCCGTTTCATGAACAGCGCCACTGGCCAGAAATACGCTGATGACCTCAATACCTTGACGCCGAGCGTGCAGCACGGCTTCATAGGTGTCGAGGATACCGACATCATTGTAATTGGCTGCCGAAGGCTCGCCATCCGAGAACACCAAGAGGATGCGCTGCCGTTCTGTGCGCCGCAGCAGCCGCTCCGTCATGCGGCGAATCGCGAAGCCGTCGCGGTTATCTTGCTGCGGCTCGAGCTGCAGCAGAGCCGCGCCGCTTCCGGACGCTAAGGAGGAGCCGAAGTCGACCGCAACCTGGAACAGGTTCGGCGCTTCCTGCTCCGTGACGCGATCCGCGTCCTCCCAGAATCCCACGATTTCGTGCGGGATTCGTAAGGATCGGAGGGTCTCGTGGAAGAGCACGAGACCGAGCTTGGTTTCGTCCATTTTGTCATACATGGACGCCGAGCAGTCGACGAGCAGCGCGAACGCCGCGTCGAGCCGGGGTACGGGTGCGCGCTTCTTATAAAAGAGGCGCGGCATCTCTTGCGTCACGGCTCGCGTCAGCCGCTTGTCGAGCCGCCCGAACAACCGATCGCCATCCGGGGCGATCCGCTTCTGCTCCAGCGTGCGCCGAATGGCACGCTGCAAAGGCTTCGCGAGCGGCGCTGCGCGCTCGCTCAGGCGCCTGTACCCGGCCTCCTGCGCAGCAGTCGGCCGTTCAGGCGCCAGCCACGTCGCCGTCGCATACGCGGCGACAGCGCCCTCCCCGTGCCCCGCGGCGGCGGGCACGGCAGCACCCTCGCGCCGCTCGCCGGAGGCGGCGCCAGTGCGCTTGGCGCGCACCGAGCGCCCTTGGGCGATGGCGAGCGCCTCATCGGCTGCGTCGCCCTCGCGAGGCGCAGACCCCTGCGCGGCTGTGCGCGAGCCGCGCTCCAGCTCGAACCGCAGCAGCCCCGGGCTGCGGTCGCTGCTCTCGCGGTGCCAGGTCGGCATGCGCTCCTGGCCCGGCAGTTGACGCTCCCCCTCTTGCTCGGGGAGCACATCACCACCCGCGAGCCGCTTCGCACGCTTCAGCTCGCCCTTATACCCCGCAGGCAGCGGCTCCGCCACTCCGCTGCCCGGCTGCATCCAGAAATATGCGGCTGTCGCATCTCTGTCTAGCCAATAAGACAGCGAGTCCATCATCGCCTCGCAGCAAGCTGCAACCTCGGCCGTATGTGCGGCTTCCTCAATCTGCTCCAAAATCGGATACAGCTGAGCTAACCGGCCAGAGAGTCCAGCACCAGCCCCCTCCAACCCTGCATGCCATTCCGCACCAGTAAACCACCCATACACCAATAAAAGAACAGCGTCTGCCAACTCGCCTTTGCTCAAGTGTGTGCGCAGCTTATGCTGAAAATAGACCCTAAATATGCGATGCCGATGTGCAAAGACGCGGGCAGTCCCCGGCCTGCGAGCTCGACAAATACGTTCTAACCTCATATCCTCACATAGAGCAAAGAGTGAATTAGCCAGCTTCGGTAGACTCGTACTTTGGCAAAAGTGTAGATATGACTTAACCGCATCTGCCCCTGTGAACCAAGCACTACCGATACCGCGCAGGTAAACATCACTCTTCATACCTGCCGTTTTATCAACCGGAGGATAATCCCACCAAAACTGACTCACCGTTATACGAGCGGAAGCTTCCTCGTAGTCAGCATGGAACGCCGCTTCCACCTCAAGTTCTTTGCGCTTGGTGAACATCCGGGCCAAATCTACAAGCTGCATTTGCAGCATCGCATCGATTTTATCCTCTAATAAGCTTAGCTTTCCTACAAACATAGGCTCAGAATAACGTCTCGGCCGTATTGATCACGGCTGCACGCTCCCTTTCATCCTCCAATTTATCAGCAATAGCCCGCGCAATTGCCCGCATGGGAGGAATATAAGCCGTTAAATCGCAAGCATCCAGTAAGGCTCGAATCGATCCTGCTTCATCGGGCAGCTGCCCCATTTCTATAAGGGATAGTAAATCCGCAGATAATTGTACGAATGTTCTTAACTGCTTTTCATCCCGTAAAACCGATTTACTCTTTAGCAATTGAAACAGTGTCTCTCCTTGCAAATAGGGGACATCAATCGTTACAAAACGATTTTTCAAGGCTTCATTGAGCGGTACTGTACCAATATAGCCTTCGTTAATTGCTGCAATAACTCGAAAGTCCGGATGTGCTGTAATGACGTCCCCTGTAAAAGGGTTCGTAATCGATCTACGATGATCCAGAACACCGTTTATCAAAGGTAAAGTTTCCGGCTTGGCCATATTTATTTCGTCAATGTATAGAAAATGTCCCTTTGTCATGGCTTTCATGATCGGACCGGGAATGAAGGCTATTTGAGTACGACCCTGTTCATCGTGCGTTAACGTTTTGAATCCAAGCAAGGCTTCAGCATCGAGATCGGTCGAACAGTTTACGGCATGCATGGGCTGATCAAAGAACGATGAAACATGTTCAGCCAGCTTCGTCTTACCCGACCCTGTTGGACCCTTCAACAAGACATTTTTGCCCAAATACAGAGCAATCAGGGCATCCGTTAAAATGTCTTTACTAGGGGCTTCGAAAGCTGCTGTTCCAATGAGTTTACGATCTTCTGCAGTATGTTCTGTCTGTCTTTGCTGCTTATTCTGCTCTATATGCTCACGCATTTCTTGTGGTAAAGTGTCTGTCATCATGACTTTGATGGTCCTTTCCTGATCCCTTTGTCCTCTTACTATTTATCAGGAAAGCTTAGATTGTCAAGCTTTTCAGGGCAGCCACGGTTCATCAATAATCGAGTGAGAATAAAAAGCCATCGATTCGCCGCATTTCGGACAACTCGGTTTGGAAGGAATATCATTATAATACAGCGCCAAACCGTATGCGGTTTCAAAGTTAATCGCTTGGATCACATCATCCTTATGAACATAATCACACTCTCGCGAACTACAATAAGCACGGACCTTATACCGATTACTCATTCTTTCTTACAGACATACCTAGCACTATAAATACAGCTTCTGGTATCATCGTCGAGCTCCTTTTTGAAATCTTTCATTTGATGTGAACACAAAAATATGCGACAAAACCCCCAGCAGATAGCTGAGGGATTGCAACTATGGAATCGTTACACATTTTGCCTTTTTCAAACATCCTTAAGGTAAGACGTTTCTTTGCCCCGAGGAGTAGGTTGGGAACGCATATTGGACCATCGTGTTGAATTCATTCAAATACGTATCCATTCGTTTATTATTTCGCTGCTGCGTATCATAGTACAACATTCGATTCACGAAATATGGATTCGACGAGATGAAAATATTCGTTTCCGGATAAATACGAGTTAACAAATGTCGAATGGCATTGGAACTTTCCGCAGGAAGCGGTTTGGCCGAGAGCCAATCCATCTGTCCGCCAACCCCTGAGCCGAATAAGCCTGCTTCGTTTCCTGGGTCGTTATTTTTAGTTAACATTTTAACGCCATCATTGGCGCCCATAGCTTGCATCCCACCCATATCAACAGCGACATAAATATTGTTATCAGTTACGGCAACAGCTGTAGATCCTAGGTGCGCCGCTTGAATAATTTGATCCGCTAAATCCCGATTCAGTTGCAAGTGTGTGTTGATATGTGCTTTCACATTATCAATCGTAGGTTGAAGCATCGTAGGCTGCGGTGATTGATTGACACTCTTTGCACCCATGGAAGGATTTTCATTGTTTCTTAATCCTGTATCCCAACTGCCAGCACTCGGGTTGGAAGAGCTTGCGCCTGCTTGATTTTTGGGACTCGCTGCTGTACAGCCTGCTGACAGGCCGACGAGTATTGCGGTCACCACGATTTTGAACATCATTTTTTTCATATTGGCCCCCTTTCTAATAGCTCAAACTTTACTTGCTCTCATCATCTTCTTGCGTATAAGCAATCAGGGCGACCTCATACCCTAGTTCATCCTTCATGCGGGACTCGAGCCTGCGCAGATCTTCCAGCAAATCTTCACGTGTGCCAAAGTTAGCAAAACGATAGGACTCTGTATCCATGATTTCTCCCTCCTCTCCTAAGCAAAAGCCATTAGTGTTAATATGGACATTTATCCTGAATTTTACTAAACAAAAAAAGCCCGCCGCCGAATCATCGGCAAGCTGGCTCTTGTAGAAAAATATGATAAAGGCATTCAATCTTGACTATTTCTTTTTATTGCGTGTTTCATCCAGTTCTTCAAGCAACTTACGAACCGCTTCCGGATCAACATTCCCATTTTCACGAAAAGCTCTCAGCTTATTTAATAGATCCTGTGCAATAGCATCATCCTCTGTTTGCTGCAATTCATGTGATGGGTCAAACCAAATGTAAAATCCCTCTGGACCATTTCGTAAAAATGATTTGTGCCAATGCTCTGGATAGGCATAACCCTGCTCCCCAAATATCAAACCTAGCACATCATCACTGTCAATTGGCAGCAAGTAGTGAAAGGATTCCGGCTCACCGGTGTTTGTAAAATCTCGATGCATGTAGGCATAATGGAGATAATGTTCACCTGTCTCTACATCCTTTGACACCTCATACATGTCAAGCTCCGTTTGCAATAATTCTTTCACTGAAATAATTCGCGATGCAATCGTTTCTGCCGAAATCTTTTGCTGCTGTAACAATGATGTTTCCATTTTAACCAGCCTCCTTTCAATCTTTAGATAGCTCGATGCTACGAATCGGATCTGCGTGTTGCCTCAAGAGTGGCACCCCGTAAGGAACGTTTGGGCAGTTTCCATTTATAAAAGACCGATAACATTCTTAGAACCACGATTAAAGTAAATAGGACAGCTAACTGCCAAGCGCCTTGCGTCCAACCAAGTCCAACTAACGCGCCAGCCAGCATACCCCAGACAGCATAAATTTCATCCTTGAGCACGAGCGGCTTGCGTCCCGCTAAGACATCACGAACCATCCCGCCGCCAATTCCCGTCAGTACAGCGGCAACAATAATGGCACTAAGCGGATGTCCCATATTCGTTGCATACAGCGCACCTTGGATGGAAAAAGCAGCCAAACCAATTGCATCAAAGAAAGCTTCCCAAGTTTTCCATAGTCGGATGAATCGAACAGGCATAAAGAACACAAATGTCATTGCAAACAAGGCTATTTGAAAATATAAACCTTGCTCCCATAACAGCACGATCGGTTTACCGATCAGTAAGTTTCGTATGACTCCTCCGCCAAAAGCCGTAACAAGTCCGAGTACATAGACGCCTAATATATCATATTCTTCTTCCATCGCAACTATGGCTCCACTCACCGCGAATGCAATCGTTCCGATGATACTAAATAACTCCCAATTCACTTCCTGCAGCCCCTGTCTACTCGATGTCCCAGTCCAATTTCACTTCATTACCCGTTTGCGACGAACGGTAAATCGCATCCAAAATCAAATTATTCGTATAGCCCGTCATGACGGAAGTCAACGGTTGCATGCCGCTCTCAATACAGGACAAGAAATGTCTCGCCATACGGACGCGCGGTCCTTCATCGAATTCAGGTACAGTGATGTCAATGTCAGCTTCACGATCAAACATTTCTGCGAAGAGCTTCCCTTTCGTCCCGCGAATCGAGGCCCCACCTTCGCTACCAAGCAGCTGAACGTAAGGTTGATTGTCTGTTTCAATGAGCGCTGCCCAACTTACATCCAGAGATAAAGTAGCTCCATTGTCAAATTTAATCAGAGCTGTTGCCAAATCCTCCACATCATATTGACCATCCCAGTTGGGTGCTCCCCATGATCCAATTCCTTTTTTACGCGGACCGAATTCAGCGTAGGTCGCTCCATAGACCGATACTGGTTTCGGATTCCCCATCAAATATAAAGATAAATCCAACATATGCACACCAAGATCTATCAGAGGTCCGCCACCGGATTTCCCCATTTGAGTAAACCAAGTTCCCCAACCCGGAATCCCTTTGCGCCTTAACCAGCCTGCTTTTGCATGATAAATGTGGCCTAGTGCACCTTTCTCAACCTGTTGTTTCACAGCTAGTGATAGGGCATCCCAACGCAGTTGGTGCGGAATCATCAGAACTTTACCTGCTTTGCGCTCCGCTTCAACAATTTGCCTTGCCGACGCGAGATTTAGTGCCATTGGCTTTTCGAGCATGACGTGCTTACCGGCCTCTAACGCTTGTACAGCAATAGGTGCGTGCCATTCATTGGATACTGCAATGATGACCGCATCTATGGATGGGTCAGAAAGCAGTTTGTCCGTACTCTCATAAACACGTTCAATGTTATGTTCTTTAGCTCTAGCTTCAGCAAGTGGCAAATAGACATCCGTGACGGCGGTGATTTCAGCCTCCGGCACCTTTTTCAGCACTTCCATATGTACATTTCCGATATTTCCGGAACCTATAATACCTATACGAATTGGCTTTCCAGCTGTCATTTCTATATCCTCCAAACGTGTTAGATTTCAATCTTTCTTATTATAAATGTGGTTATCTTTCCCCGCAACAGCCAATCTCTTGTGTTTAAATTAATCTTTAAGGAACTGGCCCTCTAGAGCTATTCTTTACATATAATAAATTGCTAAAACTTTTTTAATAGTTTGACCCTAACATATCTAACATTTGAAATGTATCCTTAATGTGTAGACCAGACGTAATGAATGCGTATGAGGTTAGTTTTCCCAAAGGAAGACTCGAAGGAGGGCTTAACATGCAAGCAATAACCATTAAATTCAAAAACAAAACCATCCCTGTACTTAATTTCACACATAAACGATCCCATATGGAACTGTTGTCCAGTAAACTTAAGGAACTTGAGTTGAATTTTGAATTTCGCAAAAAATTAAAAATGATCTCGATGATCGAGATCATTGGTGATGTCGCCATTTTCAAATATAACGACGGCACGAAATTGTATCTGGAAGTTTCTTAATCTTTCGTTGGAAAATATTCTTTCTGTAACTGATCAAGCTCCTGCAGAGAGCGTCGGGCCCACGCTTCCATTTCCGACAGCTTACTGATTTGCGCCTGTAGCGCTCTCTTCAGAGAATCTTGGTACTCCGGAATCTGACCTGCATAAGGACGTATGGTGGATATAGGCATTAAGGCAATTTCTTGATAAGACAACGCCCGTCGTTGATGAAAAAAAGCTACACTTGGATCCATCGGGTTATGTAAATCCCCCTGTGTCGGGTGCTCCTTTACAGCTAGAATGCGGACTGCCGCTTTCATCGAACTGCTTACCTCCACAACCTCACCAAAATAAGCACCTGTTTTATACTCAGCAGTAACACGATCCCCTATTTGAAAACTACTCATTATTTCAACAACTCCAGTCTTTTCTAATTCACATGCGGTTAAGTGGCAGCAGTTTACGATACAGCTCATCCACCGATTGCATGCGGTATATAAATTCTTTCTCTTTTCCCTGTTCTATGATGACTATACACGGTACACTGCTAATTTGCCATTCACGAGTAATTTGCGGAAGAAAGTTAATATTACTCTTTACAAGCGGTAAGAAAGGCAGCATTGTCATAATGATATCCAACATTCGCTCCGTCACTTTGCATGTACCGCAAAAAGGAGTGTATAAAAAAACGGCAAAAGAACCCTCTTGCGTTCTGCTTAGTCGCTCTAACAGCTCCTGCCCAGTTAATTCCTGCATACTAGCTCCCTCTTTCATCCAACCAAGCTAAACTATCTACCGCATAAGCGATGAGATGAGGGAAATCATCAATTTGACTTTCATCTACTTTGCGTCCGAAGGATAGTGTAATTTGATTATGATAGAAAATTGGATGTAGGCCATATTCATAAGAAAGAAGCTGAATGACTTGAGGACGCTGCTCCCAAATGGCACCTAATTGCTCTTCGATATAAGGGCACTCGATATCTGGGTTTTTAACTTTGGTAAAAAGCTTAATGATCAACGTACAGCCTGGTTTGGCTGATGGATTTTCTAAAATTTCAGCGGCTAAATCACTCAAATGAACATGCAGGTTAATTTCGGCTTTGCTTGGTTTATCGATCTTTCGGGCAAATTCAATCGCATAAGTGCGTGACATCGAGGATAGATCAACTTGATCTTGCCGCCGCGTAATGATAATTTTACCGTCCAAATCCAAGTCATAGACAGCTCCCTCAAGCACAACCTTAATATTGTCATAGATCGTTGGATCAAACATCCCCTACACCTTCTTTCATCTTTTCTTAGATTCGATTATACTAAAAGCATACCACGTAAAGAAGGTGTTCCTATGTCAGACAAGCCTGAAGATCAACTGGGTGAAGAACAAGGCCCAAAAAAAGTTAGTTTAGCTGATGCCATTAAGCAGAAACTTGCCCAGAAGAAAGCGGATCAAGCCGCTGCACGCGCAAACCCGAAACAAGCTGGAAACAATAATCAAAGCGGCAAAAGTCAAATGACCAAAAAAGTAAACAATCAACGCCGTCGTACTGGCGGCAGCTAAACGTCGCTTTGCGTAGGCAAAAGCGCCCTGAGAGTAATACGTCAGGGCGCTTTTCATTTATCATTATGCGTATTGCGCTTCGCGTTGTTTTTGCACATCTTCGCTTTCTAGGTATTCATCATAGGTGAACATTTTATCGATGAGTCCTTTAGGCGTGATTTCCATAATGCGTGTGGCAATCGTTTGGATGAACTGATGGTCATGGGAGACGAATAGAATCGTTCCGTCGAAGTCAACAAGACCATTGTTCAACGCAGTAATGGACTCCAAATCCAAATGGTTCGTAGGCTCATCAAGAATGAGGACATTGGATCCGCTTAGCATCATTTTGGAGAACATGCAGCGTACTTTCTCTCCACCCGATAGCACGTTTGCTTTCTTCAGCGCTTCTTCGCCTGAGAACAGCATACGGCCTAGGAAGCCGCGCAAGAAAGATTCATCTTGGTCTTTGGAGTATTGACGAAGCCAATCCACCAAAGTTAAATCAGAGTTGAAATAGTCTTGGCTGTCTTTAGGGAAGTAAGCTTGGGAAGTTGTAATCCCCCATGTGTACGTACCCTCATCAGCTTCCATTTCACCCATCAGAATTTTGAATAGCGTCGTTTTGGCGATGCCGTCCGGGCCTACAAAGGCAACTTTATCCCCTTTATTGATGGTGAACGAAATGTTGTCTAACACCTTTACGCCATCAATCGTTTTGGACAATTTCTCAACAGCCAGCAGCTGCTTACCCGCTTCACGCTCACCTTTGAAGTGAATGAACGGATATTTACGGCTAGATGGTCTAATATCTTCAAGAGTAAGCTTCTCGAGTTGTTTTTTACGGGATGTAGCTTGCTTCGATTTAGAGGCATTAGCGCTAAAGCGTGCGATAAAGGCTTCCAACTCTTTACGTTTTTCTTCGGTTTTCTTGTTCGCATCTCTCGTCAAACGAAGTGCCAGTTGGCTGGACTCATACCACCAGTCGTAGTTACCGACGTACATTTGAATTTTACCAAAATCAATATCCGCAATATGCGTACATACTTGGTTCAAGAAGTGACGATCATGGGATACAACGATAACAGTGCCTTCAAAGCGGGAAAGGAAGTTCTCCAGCCAACGAATGGACTCTAAGTTCAAATGGTTGGTAGGCTCATCCAGCAGCAAAATATTCGGATTGCCGAACAAAGCTTGCGCTAAGAGAACACGTACTTTCTCATTGCCATCAAGGTCTTTCATTTTCGTGTCATGGATAGAAGTCGGGATACCAAGACCGATGAGTAGCTCAGCTGCATCCGATTCTGCCTGCCAGCCATCTAGATCCTGGAATTCACCTTCGAGTTCAGCCGCTTTCATGCCATCTTCTTCTGTAAAATCAGCTTTGGCATACAAAGCATCTTTCTCTTCCATAATTTTAAACAAGCGAGCATGACCCATCATGACGGTTTTCAAAACTTCGATTTCGTCAAACTCGTAATGGTTTTGTTTCAAAACAGCCATTCTCTCACCAGGTGTTATGTTGACTTCGCCTGTGTTGGGCTCAATCTCACCGGAAAGAATTTTCAGAAAAGTTGATTTACCGGCACCATTTGCTCCGATAAGTCCGTAGCAGTTACCCGGTGTAAATTTGATATTGGCGTCCTCGAATAGGGCTCTCTTGCCGTAACGAAGCGTCACGTTATTAACATTAATCATGTTTAGTACATACCTGCCTTTATAGTAGTTTGTTCTATCATAACATAATATAGGGATCTTTGATCGAAGATTAAAGTCTCACCTTTTTGGGATCTTTGATCGAAGATTAAAGTCTCACCTTTTTGGGATCTTTGATCGAAGATTGGACTCTAGCTTACTTGTTTCGTTCTATTTCCTCTAGCAACTCGGATAAATAAGTCCATCTTTCCATCGCCGCTTCCAAATCCACTGCGGTTTGCTGCTCTTGCTCATACAGCTCACGAACTCGGTCAAAGTCACTGCCAGCCGCTTCAATTTGTTTTTTCAAACCAGCCGCCTTGTCTTCCAGAGAAGCTATCGTACTCTCAATTTCGTCCCATTCCTTCTGTTCTTTGAAAGTTAGCTTCTTCGGACGGTTCGAATTCGATGTGCCCCCTGCTGCCGCAGGACTGCTAATATCTGCTGTTGAAGCTGTGTTAGAAACACCACCAGACTTGGCAGAGCTCGCATTACGCATCACTTCTTTCCGTGCCTGATCCGCTTCTGCCTGCTCCTGCTTCTCTTCCAAGTAATCGGAGTAGTTGCCAATGTAAGGCTCGATCTGGCCTTTGCCATCAAATGCAAATAGATGCGAAACCGTACGATCCAAAAAGTATCGATCATGGGAAACCGTAATAACGGCCCCAGGAAATTGATCCAGATAATCTTCCAGTATGGTCAAAGTTTGGATATCCAAGTCGTTGGTCGGCTCATCCAGAAGCAGTACGTTCGGTTCTCCCATAAGTGTGCGGAGCAAATAAAGTCTGCGCCGTTCACCGCCGGAGAGCTTTCCGATCGGCGACCACTGCAGGGTTGGCGAAAAGAGGAAGCGTTCGAGCATTTGCGACGCCGAAATGGTCTCTCCATCAGCTGTGCGGATCTGCTCCGCAGCCTCCTTGATGTACTCGATGACGCGCATCTTCTCATCCATCTCGACGTTCTCTTGCGTGTAGTAAGCAAGCTTCACGGTCGTGCCGGTCTCGATCGTCCCGCTGTCGGGCTGAATACGCCCGGCCAGCATGTTCAGCAGCGTCGATTTGCCGCTGCCGTTCGGACCGATGATGCCGAGGCGGTCTCTCGGCATCACGATGTAGCTGAAGCCGCTCAGCAGCGGCTTCCCGCTCTCGAAAGCTTTGGTGACGTCTTCCAGCTCCATCACCTTCTTGCCAAGACGGCTGCCAGCCAGCGCCATGTCAAGCTTCTCCCCGGGACCATCCACCTTGCGGTCCCGCAATTCCTCGGCGCGCCCAATACGCGCCTTCTGTTTCGTCGTGCGCGCCTTCGCGCCGCGGCGAAGCCAAGCCAGCTCGCGGCGCAATAGATTCTGCCGCTTATCTTCGCTGGACGCTTCTGACTCCATCCGCTCCGACTTTTTCTCGAGGAACCACTCGTAGTTCCCCTCGTAGCTGTAGATCTTACCCCGGTCCAGCTCCAGAATGCGGGTGGTTACCCGCTCTAGGAAGTACCGGTCATGGGTAACGAGCAGCAAGGCTCCGCGCCATTTGCTGAGGAATTCCTCGAGCCAGATGGCCGTCTCGTTATCAATATGGTTCGTCGGCTCATCGAGGATGAGCAGGTCGGCGGGCCCAATCAGAACGCGCGCCATGGCAACGCGCTTGCGCTGACCGCCGGACAGCTGGCCGACGGGCTTGTCGAACTCGCTGATGCCTAGCTTCATCAGCACGGTTTTGGCCAAGGTGCTGGCTTCCCAGGCACCTTGCTCATCCATTCGCGACTGGGCGCTGAATAGTCGCGTTTGTTTCTTCTCGTTGGAGGCATCTAGCGTAAGTTCAGCAAGCGCAAGCTCATAGTCGCGAAGCGTCTTCATGAGCGGCGTATCGCCGTGGAATACTTGCTCAAGAACCGTAGAGTTCGGATCGAACTCAGGGTTCTGTGGCAAGTATTCCACCCGAAAATGGTTCGCGTGCACGAGCTTGCCGCGATCCGCTGTTTCCAGCCCTGCCAGCAGCTTCAGCAGCGTGGATTTGCCTGTTCCGTTCACGCCAATGAGACCGATGCGCTGCTTCTCGTTCACCGTGAACGAAATATCATCGAACAGCACCTTTTCGCCGAATGTCTTCGTTATATTAACTGCACTAAGTATATTCATGCGCGGACCGGCTCCATGATATAAGCCGCAAGAAGGGCTGCTGTATTCACTACAGCATCCATATGCGTTCTCTCCATGCTATGTGACGCATGAACGCCAGGTCCCACCAACGCAGCACGAATATCGCGTCCACCTCTAAGCGCGGCAGATGCATCAGAACCGTATCGCGGATAAATATCAACGGCATAACCGATTTCCAGTTTCTCGGCTAGCTCAATCATTTTCGAAGTCATCTGATAATCATAAGGACCCGAGGAATCCTTCGCGCAAATCGATACATCGCGCTCGCTTCCACTCAAATCATCACCAAGAGCACCCATATCCACGGCAATAAAATCCGTAATATCTTCAGGAATAAAGGAAGAACCATGACCTACCTCTTCATAATTGGAGAAGAACAGCTTGATCGTAAATTCAGGCTTCAAGCCCTCATCTTTGATCAGTTTTAAAAGCCCAAATAAGGAAGCAACACTCGCTTTATCATCCAAATGACGCGACTTCACGAAGCCATTTTCCTTCACTTGTACACGCGGATCGAACGAAATATAATCCCCCACTCGAATGCCAAGATCCTGAACCTCTTTTTTGGACTTCACAAGCTCATCAATACGTACTTCCATATTGGCTTCATCCCGTTTGTACTCTCTGGCGTCTTCATATACGTGCACAGATGGTCTCGACGTCAGAATAGTCCCATCATAAACGCGTTCATCACGCGTATGAATTTGAACGTATTCATTTTCAATAGCGCCCATCATAAAGCCGCCCAATGAAGTAATTTTCAAAGTGCCATTTTCTTTGATCGAACGCACCATAGCACCGAGTGTATCCACGTGAGCAGAAATACCAATGACACGGTCTTGGCTGGTACCAGGGATCGTTACAATGCCGCAGCCCTTATTCGTATATGTAAGCTCGAATCCGAGCTTATTCACTTCTTGTTCAACTTTTTGCATAACGTGATGCGTGTAACCAGTTGGACTTGGAGTCCGCAGCAACAGCTCTAGAATTTCTGTCATATAAGCTTTATTTAAGTTTGTTTTCACTCGGGATTCCTCCCTTTTCTATATTATTAGATTTCCTCTAAAGACATAAAAAACAGTGCAGCCTAGGATTCATACACAAGTTGATGACACAAGTCACAAACAAGTCTCTTCTAGTGATACTACACTGTTCCCCTATGTTTTTCAAACTAGATTAGCTTACAAAATCAACGCAAATGGACGTTCCATCAAGGACTGTCTTCATATGGGCTTTCACTTCTTCATGAACGGGATGAGTGTCATACACCTTGAGATCCTCTAAAGAATCAAATTTGGTAATCAAAGCAATATCATACGAACGTTCCAGATGCAAAATGTCGGTCCCAACCTCAATATACCGCAGGACCGGAATTTTACCTTCCATGTTCGTAAGTACAGCCTTTGTTACTTCAACTGCTTCTGGACTGCGATCTTTGAGCTTAAAAAACACAACGTGAGTTAACATGAATGATTTCCCCCTAATTGGTTACTTTTGCAGACCATTCTTCAACATCCCACACTCTTGTTACCCAACCTTCATAAAATTCAGGTTCGTGACACACGAGCAGGACGGTACCTTTATATTCTTTCAAAGCCCTTTGAAGCTCTTCTTTGGCAACAACGTCCAAATGGTTCGTAGGCTCATCGAACAACAACCAGTTGCTTTCTCTCATAAGAAGTTTACAAAGCCTTACTTTCGATTGTTCACCACCGCTAAGCTTACTCATAGCACGTGTGATGTGCTCATTTTTGAGCCCTACCCTTGCAAGTGCCCCTCTGACCTCATTTTGAGTCATCGAAGAGAACTCGTTCCATACGTCATCGATCGGTGTCATATTCGGAGCTTTAATCTCTTGTTCGAAATAGGCAGGACTCAAGTAGTCTCCACGGTACGTTTTACCGTTGAAAGGCTCCAGCTTACCAAGAATCGTTTTGAGAAGTGTAGATTTACCTACACCGTTGCATCCGACAATAGCAATTTTCTCGCCGCGCTCAATCGTTACATTCATCTTCGGTAAAAGAGGACGATCATAACCGATTTCCAAGTTTTCCGCCTCAAAAACAACTCTGCTGCTTGAGCGTGATTCTTTGAACACAAAAGTCGGCTTCATAGCCGTCTCTGGACGCTCAATTCGGTCAATCTTATCAAGTTGTTTCTCCCGGCTCTTGGCACGGGTTGAAGTTGACGCCCGCGCTTTATTACGCGCGATGAAATCTTCCTGTTTTTTAATGTACTCTTGCTGCTTTTCATAAGCGTCAATATGCTGTGTTTTGTTCATTTCAGCCATATCCAGAAATTTCTCGTAATTCGCCGTATAACGTGTCAGCTTCGTGAATTCCAAGTGGTATACCACGTTAACGACTTCATTCATGAATTCAGTGTCATGTGAAATCAACATAAAGGCAAACGGATAATCTTTAAGGTACATTTTCAACCATTCAATATGCTCAACGTCCAAATAGTTGGTTGGCTCATCCAAAAGAAGAACAGTCGGTTTCTCCAGGAGCAATTTAGCCAAAAGAACTTTCGTCCGTTGTCCACCACTAAGGGAAGTAACATCACGGTCTAAACCAATGGCATTAAGGCCAAGACCGTTACCCATTTCTTCGATTTTCACATCCAGCATATAGAAACCGCCGATATCCAAACGCTCTTGAATTTCGCCCATTTGCTCCAGAAGAACCTCAAGCTCTTCCGGTGTGGCATCACCCATTTTCTCGGTAATCGCCATCATCTCCTTCTCCGCTTCAAAGAGAGGAAGGAAAGCATCGCGCAGAATGTCGCGAATGGTTTTGCCCGGTTCTAACACGGAATGCTGGTCCAAATATCCGTAATGAACGCGCGGCGTCCATTCAACCTTACCTGTATCTTTTAGAACTTTCCCGGTCAATATATTCATTAACGTGGATTTCCCCACACCATTAGCTCCAACAATACCAACACGCTCTCCAGCGAGCAGTCGAAAGGATACATTTTTAAATAACGTACGATCTCCAAAGCTATGGCTTAAATCTTCAATTGTCAAAAGACTCATCTCGTAATTCCAAACTCCTGTCTATTTCGAAGATAATCGCTCATACTCGCGACTTCTTATTATAACACTGCTCATGCAAGACAGGAATAGGTAAATTCATCTGGGAAGCGTATTCATTAGCTTTTATACAAAACTATGCAGAAAAACGTCCCATGGGACGTCGCAGATCAAGCCAAATGTTAGTAACTTTGTTTTAACTTTTACAAACGAAATTTAATCTCCTGCCGCACAATTCGTATCTCGTCTCCATCCTTCAACGGGTAGGACTGATAAGTAACTAATGGTTCGCCATTTAAATAGGTCCCATTCGTTGAACCTGTATCTTTAATCATAAAACCCTCTTGATTCTTAATTATTTCAGCATGTATCCTGGAAGCTCCCGCTTCTTCCAAAACATAATCGACCTTCAAACTGGCATCGCCTCTGCCCATAGTAAAATGATCGTTATTCAAAGGAACAGTTTTAGTAGTGCCTTCAATTTGCCACTCAATCCTGGCTCCTAACGGTTGATTCATTTGTCTACCAAGGAAAACCGTAGCGTTTGGCTTCTTATGATTGAGCAAGGTCGTATGCATATGTAAATTTTGATAATAATTTTGGATATTGGTCGGCTCAATTGATAGTGCTTCTAACTTTTGATCCAGCTGCTTTTCTACAACCGGAAAGATGGGCAGGTTAACGCCATTGCTTCCTTTTATGTATCGTTGAAAGCGCGGTAATCCTAAAAATCGAATAACAAACCAAACATTCATGAGTAAAATCGATATTCCT
Organism: Paenibacillus sp. V4I3; assembly: GCF_030817215.1. GTDB lineage: Bacteria > Bacillota > Bacilli > Paenibacillales > NBRC-103111 > Paenibacillus_E. The sequence continues at coordinate 4,431,955 of NZ_JAUSZA010000001.1, read as the reverse complement.
ACGGTTATTTGCATAATACCTGTAGATGGGTAGGTGAAATAATTCTGCCATAGAAACGCGGTTAGCAGAATTACTACAGCAAGGACTATCGTTCGTGACCGCCCCGATATAGAGATAAAGGATATTGGATTTCCCTGTCCTTCTTTCATTTTCGGAACACTATTGGGCTGCACTAACTCCTCTACTGAGGTATTGATCTGAACTTGCTGCTGACCCTCATTCCGATTCCAAAGTGGCTTGGGCAACCCATTTTCTTTTACTGGAGGCATTTGCATGTTGAGAGGTTTTACTGTGTCTTGTTCATCATTATTATGATTAGATATCAGAGAAGCTGCTTTCAGGAGCGGTTGTTCGTCCATTAGCGCTAGAAGATTCTCCTTATATACTTGCAAGCTCTGATTCCGCGATAATGTTTCCATCCAGGAAACCACCGCGGTCCTCTCATCATCGCTCAATTTCTGTGAGAGTTGTTTCATCAAAGACTCAAGCGATTTGAAGACGGAATCTTCATCATTAATAGGTTCAAGCGGCACATAAGTCAGAAATACATCCGACCAATCACTGCCAATGAATATGAAATTATCCTTCAAAACGTATCCTGATTCAAAAAGCATGTAATTCTTACTTTCACCTAGGGCACAAACAATGGCATACATGAGCTTTGCAAAATGTTGTTTAGACAACCCTTCCACCTTCAGAACATGGGCCAGCATTCGTTTAGCCGACAAGTTATACAGTAAACTTATGCGGAAATCCACCTCTTGTATTTCTAACGGCAGAAGGTTCGGTACATCATTGGCTTCAAGCATCCTGACCTGCAAAGTTGAAAGAGTCTTTGAATCCAAACCATCTTCCTTATACAGCACCATATAATGACCATGTCGATATACAAATTCATAACGAAGTCCAAATACTTCTTGCGTCATGGATTCACCTCTCTCATAAAAACGAATAATACCAAGTCAATGCAACTCCCGGTACAACTGCATACATAAACGGAAATTTCATGTTTTTTTGATTTTTCATTCCTAGCATACTGCCCATGTCATGACAAACAACAATAGAAACTAGCCACGTAGCAAGTCTATGACCTGTTTTTATCATCTGTTTACGGATAAAGAGTAAGATAAGTCCGATAACGCCAGCACATAAAATGGCATAAAGCATCGATTGAAGGACGAATGTAAATCCCATTATCGCCCCGATTGCAGCAAAAAGCTTTACATCACCTGCACCTAGTGCACCGAAAAAATAAAGCAAAAGAAGAGCCGTAAAACCAGTAATTGCACCAATCACAGCAAAAAACACACCACTCCAACCCTCCGTAAATGCGTGGAATACGAAGCCAATCATTGTTCCACAGAAAGTAACCTTGTTTGGGATCAGTGATTTACGTGCGTCAATTACAAATGCAATGGCTATCAGTATAAATAAAATCAAATGAATCAAAGGATAAAGGTCCCTCCTAAAGTTCTGTTAATGTTCTTAGGCGCCTACCCATGCCCGCTCAACAGCCTTCTTCTTTAATATTATCGTATGACTTATAAACGGAAGCGGAAGCTTGTAGGTCATTTGAGCTTCTATACCAAAAAAGGCATCGCCACCGCTTTCCATACTCGGGAGGGTCACTGAAATGACCTTAAATTTCTCTTTCTTCATGATTGTTTGATTGCAAAATGCATAAACAATCGGCGTGAAAGCCGCATGAATGCGCGGTTTAACTTGACTTTCGTAAAGCTCGTCCAGTTCTTCTTGAGCCTTCCCCTCTCCTAATTCACGCTTTTCTTTTTCCCATTTAACAAGCTCCAGAAGTGAATTCGGAATGTAAGCGGCGTACTCATCAGCCAGATTCTCAGTGTTCTTCACTTGATCTCGAGCCGTTTGTACACGATCTACAACTGAACTCATCATTTCAGCTACGTGGCTCTGATCGAATTTCAATTTGGCTTCTTGGACAAGGAGCCGTACAGGGTATAATTGACCGGCAACCGACTTTGTTGCCTCCGATACCCCTGCTTGCAGCTCCATTTCTAATACGGCAATCTGAATACATATGATTAGACCAATCACAAAAGCTAAAAAGAAGGGCAGCACCAAAGAAGCCTCCAACACCATGCCACCTTTCTGCTCATGGTGAAACTTTCTAAGCATAAACAGCCCCCTTTTCTTCAATAAGCTACAGCTGAAGTACTGCTGAACCGGCACCGGTTCCCTTGTACTTTACACCCCAGTAACCCAGTTCCATCTAGCAGCTTCATGATTTGCGGGATAAACCACAACCTCACTTCGCTTGATCCGTTTCCCTGAATATACGTCGTTTCTTGAACCAAATTCTTACCCGTTTGCAGTTCGATAAGTGCCTGCATTCTAGCCATAAGTTTCGTATTATTACTGTGTAAAAGCAGAAAAATGCGTAAATAGTCTTTGTACGTCAAACTTAAAGCTGATGTTGTGATTTTCGCAGATAACTCTACAGCTTCACCTTTTGTTAATTTATTCATGTCTTGAAAAGCTTCCAGCGCGCCTTCCGCGGCAGCGGCCAATAGCACGAGTAAAGGTGAGCCTATACCGAGCAGCTCTTTTTTCGGATCTAGGAGTGCCTCTACTGTACGGATCGCCATCCGGAATCCAAACATTTCAGCATAAGCGGACGAAATATTAGCCCCGCAGGAAGAGAATCCATATAACAGATACTCAACCTCTTGATTTGCCAACATATGCGAACCTGGATCCACCAGCTCATTGGACAATTTGGGTTGACCCGCAGGGTCTTTTTCCAATCCATATGTACGGTAATTAAATTTCGTAAGGGCAAATTCATTCACATATAGCTCATTTCTCATCGATTCCGCCGCGTTATTAAACGACTCAAGCATCCCCATCGCTTTTAAGCTTACAGGTTCTGGTTTCTCTAAATCATAAGCAATCTCGCTGCCTACTATCGTATCTTGAGCATTAGCTTCTCGATACTTTTGGTACAATCCTTTCTCACCCGCTTCATGTCCGGTATCCCCCTGAAGGCGGTTGTATAGTTCAGTGTAGCTACTCTGAGTATTCGGCAAACTGCAAGAACCGATTGATTGTTTCGCTTGATCCAAAACGGCTTGTATCTTGTTTTTTTGCTGACGCTTATTCGTTGCCGTTGCCTCATTTTTGTCCATTCTTGTCTTCTCCAAAATACTTTGCTGTTTATTGAATTCACTAGATTCAGAAAAATAAGCATTATTCGCTAGGTTTGCTCTGCTTGTATTATCAGATGTGTATAGATATACGGAATTAATAACTTCTTGGAACGCAGTAAATAACGCAGTTATGCTGGCTATGGCTGTTTGATATCTGTAGAAATAATCATCACCCATAACAGGAACATTTTGAAACACTTCATAGGCACCAGAGGCTCCACCTTGTGTTCCACTTCCCGAACCTTGATTTATCCCATTTAACTTCGTACGTATCTCGTCATTTCGATGCTTTGCTAGTCGTAGAGCTGGTTCAATTGTTTGCTGTAATAGCTGGATTTCTCTACCGTTAGCCGGAATCTCCAGCTTCGTAGCAGCTAGGAGTGCTGCGTACTTAATGATCAGTTGCAACAACGCTTCTAGCTCATTTAACTTCTGGGTTAAGACCTGTGCCTGAGATCCTAATATTTGTTTAGAAGCTGCGAGGGATTGTATGCCAGCCACAGCGCCAGGTCCAGCTTGGCTTAGTGCTGCTATTGACATATCCAGATCCCGTATGGAATCTTGAATGGATCTCAACTGATTCTTCACTTCTACGATTTCACTTCTCACTTCATCTGCTGTATGAATGCCGATTTGTGCAGCTAATTCGTCTAATTCGGTGATGCGTTTTTGATAATAAGCATGATACTTCGATATTTTTTCAATCAGCTCTTCGCTGCTCTGCCAAGCTTCATCTAGCGCGCTTTCTCTTTGATCAATGAGTTTCTCAAGCTCCGCCGCTTCTTTCGAAAACTGAGACCCAAGGTGAAAAGGGGCTTTCGTCCCGCTTTTCCGAAACTTATCGGTAATCTCAAGTGTATACTCGATCGGAGCCTTGATCTTCATATCCTCCAGCACCTGCCGCTCAAAAATCGTATGACTTGCCAATGTGTACACCGGGGTAACACGCATGCCATTCTCTACAGGTCTTGTATCCACATAATGAAATGCTCCTGGCGATACTTGACCTGACAAATTACTTGCAAAAACCTTCCGGAATAACGCCTCCGTTTCATCCTGCGAAATGCCAAGACCATAGAGTCCCATCGCTTGCAGCTCTGTATCGTAAGCTGACATAACCGATCGCGCTGCAGCTTTGACCGCTGATTCCGTCTCTTTTTCAGCCAGCTTAATTCTTGCGAAATCAATGAGTACAGCTTGAAATAAGAAAATCGGCACAATAATGAGAATCAGATAGACAGAAACTGCACCTCTTTCTGAACGAACAAATTTCCTCAAAAACTCCCCCCTTTCTAATTATGGATAACAACAACTATCCCTTTGCGCTCAAGCTCCTTACGAAATGAATTAGAGGGCATTCCTTTGCCGCTAGCATCTTTTTTGAAAAAGTGCCACACAATGCCTTTCACTTGTGACCTTTCATCGAGGAGCTCTATATCCTTAGGCAGCTGCTCGGTACGAAGCTGAAATTCCGTCATATTGTAAAAAGCCTGATGACCAATACCTCGAGCATCCAGCGCATCGATCGTTCTGCTTTTTCCTGATGTTGTCGTCAAAATGACCTCAGTGCCCCCAACCAGTGATTTCAAGTATGCCGCGGCTTGACGCTCTGATTGGATAGACACACTAGGTCCAGACAAGTTAAATTGAATAGGTTCTACGAGTGCGTCTCTCGCCTGTTGAGGCGATATTCGGCCTTTGATCGCTTTGAAATACGTACGTATAATATCCGTTAATCGAATGAGTTCAACCGGTTCCACAACATGTGAAACGGCCCTGCCAGTTGTTTGCTCAGAATCCAACCATCTCTTTAGCTGCGTCGGCATAAGAAACGACTTTTTCAATTTCAGCTCAACCTGATGGTCAAAAAGATAGTTGGCGTATTTTACAGTTCCCGTCACTCCCTGAGGTAGTAAAGCTGAGGATTTGGCAAGTTTATTCTCCACGTGACCACTAGCACTGCCCGAGGGAATAGTGACTTCTGTAGTGCCACTACCACTAAGCATTCCGAATAAATCTGTCACACTATCATGTGTAAGTCGCCAATAAAGGCCATCTGTTTCACTGGGGTTATAGTTTCCTGTCACCAAATCTTTGTGGCTATTATTCCACGTAAAGGCAAGACGCTCAGCCGCAGTCCTCGCAAGCTGCTGAACAAATACGTTCTGATACGCATACATGCTCACAAAAAGAAGCGTAACCGTGCAAAGTAGAATCAGCGGAAATACAAGAGAAGCTTCTAACGTAAAGCTTCCTTCCTCATTAACACGGAGACTCAGTAGACGCCTATGGCGCACAGCTAGTTGTTGGACTAGGCGCACAAGGAACTACTGCGCTGTTGTCTTTCAAATCAGAGTTGGCATCCCCAATTAACTTCTGAAACCACGAGACGATCCATTTTCTGAAAATAATTGCTATAGCTACAAGCACAGCGACGATCAATAAAATCTCCAAAGTGCCCAATCCTTCTTCATCTTCCCAAAACTGTTTCAGCCAATCTAACGCCGTTTTCATCTCTACATACCTCCATTATTGTTTCATCATAAGTAAAGCTGGGGCCGCAACAATGACCATCACGACAACGAAAATGAGCACCATGGGAAATACAAGCTTCGATGATGCTTCTTCACCTAATGTTCGAGACACCGACTTCCTTCTTTGCCAAAGATCCAACGAAAGTGCGTGAAGCGCGACAACAAAATCGCTACCACCTCGCTTATAGTTCAGCAGAAGAGTAGAAGTAAACAATGACACTTCATGAAGTGCGCAGCGTTTGCTAAAATCCTCCATTACTTTTGCAAAGGACACATTCATCTCCAACTCATGAACGGCTTGTGCCAGTTCTTTATACAGAGGTGTTTGTGCTTTGTGCGGTCGGGCCTCTACACAGCGTATCCATGCCCGATTTACGGTCTCTCCTGCGTTTACGAGCAGCACGATTGTACTCAATATTTCAGGCAATTCAAGGATCATCAGCTGCTGTTTCTTGCGGATTTTCGCATCTAAATCACGCACAATGATCATGGGAACAATGGCAGAAGCAAGCAAACCAAACCCGAACAAAGAACTATCTCCTCCGGCCAGAACGGATAACAGAATTAGGATTAATAAGCATAAGGTCGATGCTGAGATAAGCTCAGCGAGAAACCATTTACTTCCATGCGCAGCGAAGCTTCTCCCATGAAGTGTGATTAATTTATGGTGTACTTTTGCCGTAAAATCGGGTAATTTTTCCATCAAATTAAGCTTGTCTATGAGTAAATAGCTGTAAGGCAACAGCAGCTTCATTTGGAACGGATACGGGTGAGCTTTGATAATCTCAGCATATTGCACTCGCCCCCATAGGAATAACAGGATACAACCGGCAATCAGAGTAATAAACACTATTGTGATCCACATGCTACACCTTGATATTCATGATTTTTTGAGTGAGTACATAGCAAGCACCAAGCAGCAACAGGCTTGCAGACATGATAATTACACCGCCGCCTGTGTAAAGAGGAATCATGTACTCCGGTGAAGAGAATGCAAGCACGGCAACAATGACGATCGGGGCAAAGAGCAGCACCCTAGATTCAAAACGTTTCTGTGCGATCATTACGGATATATCCTGTGAAATTTCAAGCTTTTCGCCAATCACCGTAGCAGTTCGTTTCATGACCTCCACTAAGTTGCCACCCGTCCGCTTACAAGTTAAGAAAACGTCTGTGAAGCTTCTTACATCTTCTAGATGACTGCGATCCGCTAAATTTTTCAGAGCTGCTTCAATGGGCTCCCCATTCTCTACTTTTCGGCAGATAATACTAAATTCAACGACGATCAGGCAAGCGGGATCAGGATACAGCATCTTCAAATCTTCTAGTGCCTCTCTAAATGCTGTTTCAATCGACTTACCAACCGTCATGGAGGAGGATAGGCAGCTTAGTGCTTGTTTAAACTGTACATACAATTTGTTTTTACGTAATTGAATTAATTGCTGCTTACGTATTCGGGGAAATGCGAAGCCTACCGCAGCCAATGCTGCAGCAAGAACGAAGCTTTTGTAGAAAATGTAGCCTACAATGAACGCTGGTAAGGCAAGCATCAGGATAGCACTTACTTTTTCCTTTGAGGTTAGTTGATAGTGGTTATAGTCAATTAAATGGTTAATTGTAGACGGGTGCTGGATGGGCTGAGATTCAGCTCTCTTAGATATTCCTTTTCTTCGTTCCAAATACAAAAGAAAAAACCAGCTGAACGCTCCAATAATGAGGAGAAGCAACAAAATCTTCATCCTGCATCACGTTCTTCCTGAACCTGTTTAAACCAATCTGGCAGCTTCTTGCCGGCCATTCGAATTTTGTGCATGTTATGCAGCCTGTTTCCGGTATATGCGAGCTCACCAATTACCTTTCGATCCACCGTTTCCCCTTTTTCATTAAATATGAATAGTGGGTGCAGCTGGACCTCACCATCCTTCACACCTAACACCTCATGAATTTCTGTGACTCTACGGGTACGATCACGAATTCTACTTACATGAACCATAACATCCAGCGCTGAGGCAATTTGCTTACGAATGACGTCTACTGGAAGTGGGGCTCCACTGAGCACCATCGTCTCTAATCGGCTGAGCATATCCACGGATGTATTCGCATGCCCTGTGCTTAAACTTCCGTCATGACCAGTATTCATCGCAGATAGCATATCTAACGCCTCTGCACCACGGACCTCCCCAACAATAATTCGATTGGGACGCATGCGTAGCGAAGAACGAATAAGCTCTCTAATCGTAATTTCTCCTTTCCCTTCGGTATTGGCATTTCTGGTTTCCATTCTCACCAAATTAGGTACAGTTTGTATCTGAAGCTCAGCAGAATCTTCGATCGTAATGATGCGTTCGTGCGGGGGAATCCAAGCACTTAATGCATTTAGAAATGTGGTTTTCCCTGAACCTGTTCCGCCACCAATAAAGACATTAAAGCCTGATTCAACCATCACTCGCAGGACTTCTGCTGCCTCCTCCGAAATACTTCCCATACCAATCAAATCCGCCATTAGTAGGGGCTTTTCCGGGAACTTACGAATCGTCAAGGTAGGACCACTCAAGGAAGCCGGCGGAAGTACAATATTGACCCTCGACCCATCAGGCAGACGCGCATCGACAATTGGCGTTGCTTGATTCACTATCCGGTTTACTTTAGAAACGATCATCTGAATGAGATCCTCTAGCTTCTCTGCACTTTCCAACGGATACGGATATCGTTCAACGGCGCCCTTCCTTTCAAAAAAGATGCACGCGTGCCCATTGACCATTATCTCTGTAACGGATGGATCATCGATCAGCGGTTGAAGGATATCCAAGCCCCGAAATGAATCAAAAATTCGCTTTACTAGAGCCTGCATCTCGCTTGAAGTCCAACCGTGCTCTCCTGCTGCGTTGAATACGGACTCCTCAATAAGCTCAATTAATGTGACATCGCTGACCGTGCTGGAAAGATCAATCTTCTCCTTAATCTGCTGCTTCAATGTGAGAAACAAATCATGATTCATGAAGCAGCAGCCCCTTCCCTATCCGAAGAAGAATGTACTTTTCCCTTATTTATAGCAGTGAACATGTCATACGTCTGTTCTGAAAATAAACCAGATTGCCAGATCTGCTCTGGAGTATTTAACACTTTCCACTCGGGGATATATGGAAGCTTATACGTTATTTCCTTGCCCAAACATGAGAAATCATTTGTTTGCTTGCCCGTATATTTATTGATTACGAAATGTACATTCTGCATGGAACCCATTTGCTTCTGGAGTGCCTCTGTTTTATATAAATCAATCAAATCGTCCCTCACAATCCAGATGATATAATTACTGACATCCAAACTTTTTATAATTCTCGGATGCACTGTGGCTTCTAAATCAACAATGATGAAGTCATACTCGTTCAACGAGATCAATGATTCAATAAGCAGACGGACATGCTCGCCGCTCATTTCTTGCATTTCCCTGATTTGATCTTTAGGAGTCAGATAATCGATACGCAGCCTAGAATCGTGGGATTTGAGCAGCTGCAGCTTAGGTCCCAACAAGTCAGGCGTGCTTTTCATGTAGTATAGAAGCTGTGAAAATCGTCCTAAATCACCCTGAAGCCACTGAGAGGCTGAACTAACTAACTCCATACTAAGATAAAAAACTTGGTCCCCACGAAAAGACAATTGCTTCGCCAAATGAACGGCGGTCATCGTTTTTCCACTATTCCCGCTGCTGCTGTACACAGATAGAACTCTAGTTCTTTTCGTCCCAGGACCCACATCAAATCTATGCTTTTCCGTATAAAATGCCTGAAGGTGCGATATTAATTGGTGCAGCGATTGAAAACGATATAAGAACGGAATCTTCGTCTCTGCTTCTTTGGAATTAGCAATCGTTTCACTCAAAATCATTTTGCATAAGGATGTACTCCGATTCATCAAAAAGGGGTAATATGCCTCGGATAGTAATAAAACACCTTCTAATTGCTGATTCTCAAGCACCTCTAAGACCAATTCTAATTTCGAAAAAAGCTTCACCTGTATTCTCTCTGCGAACTCAGAAGACCGTATGAAGGCAGCAAGTCGCTCTGCGTAAACGATGTCATCATCTAAGACGTAAAGCTGAATTTTATTCATTCCTACCTCCCTTTCCTTATTTAAGTCATGAAACCATGGCATACACGCCACTAGCGATTAAGACAAAGCTAATAACGGTGAGCACAATGGCAATGCGAATGGTCGTCTCAACCTTCATGCATCAGCCTCCTTCGCGATTCGGAGAAAACAAAAAAAGCACGCGCCGATTGAGGAGATATGATCTCCACGATCAGCGGTGCTTCCGCTTGTCCGATTTAATTTATCCAAATTGTACCACATTTTAACAGAAAATCAATCCCTTTTATTCCCAAGGGTATTTCATCGTGAAGAAGCTGGCCAGCTTCTTACTTTCAACTCTTCGTAGACGTCTCATTTCTGCTCGGTGTGGCGCCGATTCATGCAGCTTCTTCTCTTCTTCCGTTTCTGGAACCACATCTGGAACTTCAACCGGAACTTTGTTGTCATCGAGTGCAACGAATGTCAGGAAAGAGGTCGCAGCAATTTTTCTTGCCCCTGTCTTCAAATCTTCTGTTACGACTTTGACGAAAACCTCCATCGAGCTTTTGCCTGTCCATGTCACGAATGACTCCAAGCAAACCGAGTCTGACGTATGTATGGGTGACAAAAAGTCAACAGAATCTGTTGAGGCTGTCACGACAGACCTCCTGCAATGTTTATGTGCCGCAATCGATGCAATGTCATCAATATAGGACATCAGCTTTCCACCAAAGAGCGTGTTATGATTATTTACATCGGTCGGAAAAATTCGTGACGTCTTGAAACATCTGGATTCTCTAGCAAATCGTTGTTCCATATGAATTGCCCCCTCTATCTGCTACTAAATGAAATATGACTCATCATAACACAATTAGGGTCGTTTGGTTATAACTTGAGAAACGATTTACAAATTAATTAAGGGAGCTAACTATGCTTTTTGAATCGTGAGAATAAAGATTTACTCCCCTTCAAACTGCTTTTTTTAACCGTTTCTGCCGGCAGAATCTCTCTAAGTAAAGGGATCAAAGCATCTTTCAACTTTTCCAAAACCTCGGTCTGATCTTGGATACATTCCCCTTTCCAAACAGCACGCATAACTTCAGCACGCGGAATTTCAGGCAGGGTACATAACGGTGCCGCTGGAAGCGAATCTACCCATTCGCTCCGGAAATGTCCCGGTATTGAGCCATTAGCCACATAATGCACCTTTTTACCACGCTGTTGATACCTATCAAATCCTTTGAAATGTGCTCGTGAACTTGGGCGATTACACTTTCCAGGAGAAGCGTCTATAACTACAATGATCTCATCCGCACTATGACAAAGTTCTTGAACGGAAGGATCTTCCCAATGCGTGGATACGTCCCAGATGACGATCGGTTTTTTTATCGTATGTAGAAGTTTGAAGGAATCCGCAGGATGCCATGAGCTTTGAAATCCCTCAGGATGAAGAGGTACCCATGTCGTAAAACCGTTGGTCCATGATGAAATCGTTGCTGACGTTTGGTCACTAATGAGATTCGACACGAATGGGTAATCCTTAGGGGCCTTGCTATCGCCGTAAAGGAGCATATACCAAATCAGGTTCAATTGTTGGCTGCTCAACTACCGCGTTTGGGATGTGCAGAGAATGAAGAATTCTTGCCAATGTAATCGCCATGAATGTAGCACCTACACCAGCAAATAAACCGCCAATAACAATTAATTTATCAGGTGTTGAAGTAATGAATGGTGTTTGCAGATTTAGAGCTTCTGGGGCTGCTGTTGATTCGGAATAAATGGAACGAAGTCTCATTTTTACTTCCATGGCAGATTGACAGCGGTTTTGCGGGTGCTCTTGCAGGAGTAATCGTACCATTGAGGTTAAGGCTTCTGGTAAATCTGTTCGTATCTGTTCCAACGGTTTTTGAGTGATATACGCATATTGGCCGCCCGATAATAAGTAATACAGCATGGAGCCGAGTGTAAATAAATCAGTGCGCGCATCTGTTTGTAAGCCCAAGAACTGTTCGGGAGCCGCAAAGCCAATCGTACCCATTTGCATGGTGTCGGATTGTTTACCGTGTTTGAAGTGTCGGGCAACGCCAAAATCGATTAATCGGACTTGGTTGTGCTCATTTAACATCACATTGGAAGGCTTGAGATCGCGGTAAATAATCGGGCGAGGTTGAAAAGTGTGCAAATAGTGAAGTAAATCGCACAGCTGAAAGGCCATATGAACAATTTTCGCAACGGGAAGCTCACGGCCCTTTTCTTCAAATAAATCTTGCAACGTTGGCCCTTGAATATAATCCATAACCAAGAAGCCTTTTCCATCCTCGGTTGTAAAATAATCAACTAACTGAGGCAGCTGTGGGTGTTGGAGTCTAGCGAGCATTTCCGCTTCTTCTAGGAAGAATGTCATATCATCGGCTTCTACAGGCAAACATTCTTTCACTGCCCACTTCTTCCCTTTCAGCTTCAAATCTTCTGCTAAATAAACATGACTCATTCCACCTTGACCGAGCAAGGTTTCAAGTCGGTATCTTCCCCCTATACATGTTCCAATCCAGCTTTGTTTATTCATCAATAAATAAATGACCCCCTTATCAGGTAAGATTTACCTTGATTATAAGAGGGCCTTCTTTAAAAATCTACATTTTTTTCCACATTCTACGTCTTTTGCAAATAAAGCGTCAATTCTTCCCGATTGTGAAACAATTGCTTGGCTTTAAGCAGAAATAACGACGGCTCCAAAATCTTCAAAACATCACGAACCGTTTGGAACGGTTTTTTGTGCATGAGTTTGACCGTAATGATTGCCGTTCCCCCACTTTGTAAGGAATAGAGCAAATCAGCGACTAAACGACCCATTTGACGTGGATCCCAACTCATATCACAGACAAGCAAATCAAACTCATTTTCCCGCAGCTTCACATCGCCAGCATTTTTCTTAAGAATCGTGAGAAGTCGGTTGCCTTGAAGTCTGGGACTCATGGATGCAGGGTCAATAGCCGTAACACGCAAGCCACGCTCCAAAAGTAACGATGTCCATCCACCAGGGGCCGCGCCAATATCTAGTGCCGTACGAGCAACACTGAAATCAATATCGAATCGCTGTTCCGCTTCCAAAAGCTTAAATTTAGCACGCGAGATTTGATCCTCTTCCTTCATGAATCGGATCGCACCGCCTGACCAATCAGACAAATTGTCGGCAGGCTTGGATAGCCCCACGAATAGCTTCTTGGCGCTAATATACACGGAAATGATTTGATCCGCATACCGAACTACGGGTTCAGCCTGAATCTCAGAAACCAAAATTTCATCTAAAGCTGCCTTGACGGTGAAAGGTGCATAAGGTACATCCGCCCGCTCTTCTTTGCGCACTTGGGTGGCTATTTTCTTGCCTGAACCAATAAGCCCTGAAGAAATGGCTTCTCTTAGCCAAGCCTTGAGATGTTCGATATCCGCATCCGTACGGCTCAAATCCCATTCTTGACTCACAGGCTGAACATGCCTAAGAAACATAGGCTCCGTCTCTTTAAGCGTTGTGATCATATCTTCTATACCCTCGGGCACTTCAAATATAAACACCTCTGTCGGCACCAACAAAGTAAACTTAGTTAAGGGAAATAATTTACGAATTTCATCTTGTGCATATTGAGCGAACCCGTGATTCGAGGTACCAATGTATGTCGTTAAGTGTGTCATAGCCGCATCCTTTATGTAATCTACTATCTTGATTCAATAACCTTAATCCATGGTCGTTCTTGGAACCATTCCAACGTGATATCGATCCCAAAAGCTCGATGAATATTTTCTGGAGTCAGTACCTCTTCTTTGCGCCCTGCAGCAATGATTTCACCTTGTTCAATGATAGCAACATGCGTAAATAAAGGGATTATTTCTTCGATATGATGCGTCACGTATACAACCGTAATGTTTTGCTTGCTAAGGTCGTTGACATCTGTAAGAAAACGTTCTCTCTCGTATAAATCTAGACCGGCCGCCGGTTCATCCATAATGAGAATGGAAGGCTTCATCATGAGCGATCTGGCAAGCATGACTTTTTTACGCTCTCCTTGCGAAAGACTTCCTAAAGGCTGATGAGCCAAATGAGGAATGCGGACACGTTCCAACATGACTAGCGCACGATCTTTCACCTCTTGCGGTATTTCCTGATAAAACCGGAGATAGGCATACTCACCTGTAGAAACAACCTCGAGGACGGGGTCATTTAAGTTCAATTTTTCGAATAAAGACTGTGAAATATAGCCAATTTTCTTGCGAACTTCCCTCACATCACATTGACCATATCGATTGCCCAGCACGTCTACCGTTCCCCGACTTGGGAACTCGTATCCATTCATCATTTCAAGCAATGTTGTCTTTCCTGAACCATTGCGGCCTAACAATACCCAGTGTTCACCTGGCTGAATGTGTACATTCACATCCTGTAAAATATGACGTTCTCCTCTAATAAAATGAATACCGGATAAATGGATCATTTGCTGTCGATTCCTTTCTGACTACGGCTCACTCTTATAAGTCCCATGTGCAATCTGCATAAGCAAATCGTCAGGAATTCGGTGAGGGTATAGACTCATCCCTTCGGGTTTGGCCGTGTAAAGCGTTTGGTACATAGCCGTACAAGCCGAGGGACTGGAAGTATGAATATAAATCGTTTTGGGAAATTTGCGCTGTTGAGTCAACCAAATGACGACATCCATGCCTGTCTCCATCGTAGACCAACCCAAATCATGATCTAACGATAAAATATCAACATCAAACTCTTGGAGCAGTAAAATGCATTCTTTGACATCTTTGGCTAAAGTAAATCCTTGGGGGCAAGGGCGCAAGTCATCTAAGTATACATGAATCATGATCGGATTTCCTTTCCTGTTCATGATGGAATGAATCAAGTACTAGTAAACAAAGATTTCACCAGTGCAATTTCCTGAGCATGTGTACCGTCACTGCCTGAACCTGTTTCAAGAACGATTGGAATTTGCTTCAAAAAGGAAGAGGCAATCATCTTCTGTAAATTCTCAAGGCCAATATAACCGGCCCCAATATTCGCATGGCGGTCTCGGCGGGAACCATAAGGATGAACAGAGTCATTCAAATGAACAGCCTTCAGATGCGGAAAATAGTCAAGCTGTTTCCCCTTTGTCTCAAGCTCTAACCAGTTATGCCCTTGCCATAAGCCACTTGCAAATGCATGACACGTATCCAAGCAAAATCCAATCTTGTCTGGAGCTTCACTAAGTTTGCGCACTTGAACCATTTCTTCCATGGTTAGCCCCAGCTGAGCACCTTCCCCAGCTTGATTCTCAAGCAGAATCAAAGAAGAACCCTCATATCCCTGAGCAGCGTTATTCAAACATTGTATTATATTTTTATAGCCTTGTAACGGGTCTTTTCCAATATATTTTCCAAAGTGCACCACTAACCCTACCGAACCGCAGGCATCCGTAATTTCCAAACCATTCCTCAAAAGCTTAATCATATGCTCGCGTTCAACCTCATCAGCCGCAGGGTTCAGAGGATACGGAGCGTGCCCAATCGACAAAATGCCGTGTTCCAGGCAAAATTGCGCGCATGCACTTGTATCTCTTTGATTAACTAATTTGGTAGAAAGACTGCGCGGGTTCATAGGAAAGTATTGAAATGCATTAGCACCAATAGACAGAGCGGTTTTGGCCGCACCTAAATAGCCGCCACGCGTACTAACATGAGCGCCAATAAACATCAGGAATCAGCCCTTTCACGCTTGACAATTAGCACAGTAGAAGCATTTGCGACTCGAAACTTCTGTCTTGATTAGCGGATGTCCGCAGCGCAAACAAGGCTCCCCTTCTCGATCATATACACGACACTTAGCATCAAATTGCCCCGTCAAACGGTCCCCAATAAATAGAGGCTCGTCTATATATCCACCGAATTGAATTGCTTCGAGAAGAACCGAGCGCATGGCTTGAAATAAGCGATTTTGCTCTTCTTCAGTCAGTGAGGACAATTTGCGAAGTGGGAGAATACCCGCATAAAAGCATATCTCATCGGAATAGCAGTTCCCAATCCCTGAGAGAAACGATTGGTCAACAAAGGATAATTTCAAGTTGCTTTTCTTACTTTTCAACACCTGCTGGAACTGTGGAAAAGTAAAGCTGGAATCCAGTGGCTCAGGCCCAAGCTTGCCTAAGAGCAGATCAACCTCAGGCAGTGAGTGCATGTGTAAATATCCTAACCGCAACCCGATGAAATATAAGTGCTTCGTACCAAAATGGATCACAACTTGCGTTGTCCGGTCCGGCTTCTCATCCTCCGTGCCATAGAACATCCAACCACCAAGCATTAAATGCAATAACAAAACTTCACCTGATACTAAGTGAAACAGCAAATGTTTAGCTCTGCGATCTATCCGTATAATACGGTTTCCAGTTAGCTTACGAATGAAACTATCCGGTTCCACATTCAATGATTTCGGACGCGTAACTTCCGTGCCTGTGATTGGCGCACCTTGAATTAATCGCGTCAACTGCTGACGATACGTTTCCATTTCTGGAAGTTCGGGCATGGCACACTCTCCTTGCCTTTTTCTTCCTTGTATATCCAAATGACTGGGAAAGTAAACGGAACTACCTTACACAAACTTCAGGATGGTGCTGGAGAGTTCTTGGGGCTTTTGGTGTTTCTTTGTGCTCGTAGTGCTGCTTAGCTCTTCTTAATGCTTCTTTGCTTTAAACTAGGCGCTCCCCTGAATTCCCTTTTGACAAAACATAGATGCTCCCTTCGACATGAAATTCAAAAATAAGAGCCCCTAGAGATTCTTATTTCAATCATAATCGTATGAAAATGAGTAATAGCAGTCTTTAGGGACTTCTATTACTATGGAATGCTATCGAAACTGATGAAAATACTTAAATTAGGAGCCTCTAGGAGCTTCTATTTCTTGTTCATTGATGAAAAATGAAATTTAGCAGTCTCTAGAGGCTCTTATCTAATGTGTTGAAATAACTAAATTTGGCGTCCATACCCATTAAATTAGGCCTTCACTAACGTAAATCGGCTTTATTTTGCGTGTCTTGGTTTTCTCTTTCGATGTGTTCTTACCCTTCACAGCAAGTGAATTCATCTCAAACGGATGACTTTCTGCTTTCCTCAACTTACCTTTCAATCGATGGATACGTTTCTCTAGTGCTTCCTCGACTTCGTTTTGACGTTTATCTCCACGGTGAAGTGAACGGCGGCGCCAGAGCTTTGCCCAAACCTCCTCAGCGTAAAATATCGCCTGAGCAAAGTTCTTCTCTCGATGCTCGTAATACATCGCTAGCTCCAAATAAGGCTCCAAATGAAGTGCAATGCTCGCGTTTTTGATGACAATCCATCGTTTCCACAATTCAACTGCGCGAAGATATTCACCATTTTTCTTATAAAAAGCTGCTAACAGAAGAATGGCTGATTCTTGATCAGTTGGATTAGATGCTTCCAGATCATTCATTAACCTAGCAAACAATATATCGAAGTAATTGTCTGCAATTGCAGAACGACCCATTTTGTCTAGCCACAGTCCTGTTCGAAACATTTCTTCTAGTTCGATTACGGGTTCGGGTTCGATTTCGATTTCTCCACTCAGCAGTTTGCCAAAATGTATGGCAAGTGCACCTAAAGTAACGATATCGTGCTCATTATGAACGAAAACACCCTCGAGTACGGATGGATTTTTCTCGGCCAGATATTGAAAATATAAAGCGGGTGCCATGGATCCCGGCACATCATCTACTCGCTCAAATCCAAGGCGGCTCTCTTCGACTTTGCTTAGACGACAAGATGGCAGCGTGTTTCGCCACAGACTTCGCGAGGGGTAAAGGAGATCAAGCTGAAGCAGCTTCGCATCATTCAATTTGAGTCGATTAAGTACATAGCGATTCTTTAGAATAGGCCAATCGAATGTTCGGCCATTGTAGGAAATGATATGCGTGAAGCGGTCGAGCAGTTCTTGCAAATAAACAAGCATAGCATGCTCTTCCGCTGGGTTACGAATCAAGAGCTGTTCTACCGTGAACAGCTCACCGGTATAAAAGCCGATGCCGACCATGAACGGCACGTTACCTGCACCGACGCCGAGTCCGGTCGTTTCGGTGTCGAAGAAGAGCAGCTCTTCGAGCCGGACGACGGCGTCACGGTCGTGAAAGCAGGACAGCTGCTGCGCAACATCGGCCAGCTCACGCAGCCGATACTTGCCGTGCACGCTGTCCGCGCCGTACACACGGCGCCGCATGACGAACGAGCCGGCCGGGCTCGTTTCTACATGGGCGCCGAGCTGCGCCCACTCGCCGTCTGCCGCAGGCAGGGTCGGCGGTGCAACCTGAGCCGCCGAAGGTCCCCGCAGGCGGCCCAGCCTCTCGCGGAGCCCGCTCATCGGGCACCGCCTTCGAGCTGCGCAATGCTGAGCAGCACATGCTGCTTATCATTGGCCGAACGCCCCGCCGACATCTCCTCGTCGACGGTAAACCAATAAGATCTCGTAAGCAGCTCTTCTTCGGGCAACCGAATAGGGCCAGCATCTATGTTCTTGTGCGTTCTCAAACGAAATTTAATGTAGCAGGGTACAGAACCACGTATTTTCATATTACCCCCAACAATTCTATACTTTTTTGTTTTGCGTTAAGTCCCTCTATTTCCGTACCAATACATGAAGGGCAGCCGTCTTCACAGAGACATTTTCGTATTAAATTTCTTGCCGCAGCTTTTATATCGTCAAAACGCCTATAAACGTCTTCGGCAAGTCCAATGCCGCCGGGGTAATGGTCATATATGAAAATCGTAGGCAGCTGCGTATGCTCGGCCCTTATTTGTGAAACTACGTGTATATCGCTTCGGTCGCACATTACATGAATTGGTACTATATGCCTCAGTACATTCGAAATTCCTAAAAGCAGTTGTTCCAGCGTTTTCGTCCCTAATGTCGGGTCTACCTCTTTTAACTCTATCCAGGTCGCGCTGGTATGCAGTTCTTCTTCGGGTAGGTTAATTGGACCGTATCCGATATTTTCGAAACTGGTTAAGCGTATTTTCTTAAACAGTGTTGGCATCGCGTTTACTCGAACATCGCCATAATGAAGTGATGTGGTTCGCCTGTTTTCCGTCCGGTCAACTTCTAATACTATAAGCTTTACCGCTAGGTTTGCGTCCGTGTAATATTCTACATCGACTTCCCGTACGTAGGCCTTCTTATGCTCCCAGTCCAGCTTCTCAACTTGAAACTGTACCCCTTCATGAAGATAAATAGCTTCGTCATGTAACAGGGTCATAGCGCTAAATCTGTCCATTTCCCCAATAATTTTTACATTCGCTACGTCCGACTGGTCGATTATGACTACATTTTCTTGTGCTGCCGAACGCAGACTTACTTCGCTTGCTGGGAAAGACTGATTCGCCCAGAAAAAAGAATCCCCCGCCTGATGCAGTACCCTTTCTTCTACCAGGTATTCCAAAATGTCGGCTATCTCTAAAGGCCCGAATTCTTCCCCCTTTTTCATTGGAAGTTCATAAGCAGCGCAGCGTAAATGATCAACAAGAATAATTAAATTTTCCGGGTTAATTCTTGCTGATTCCGGGGAACGGTCGAAAAAATATTCAGGATTTTGGACTATGTACTGGTCTATGGGTGTATTGCTTGCTACCATTAGGACCAGGGCTTCCCCATGCCGTCTACCTGCCCTGCCTGCTTGCTGCCAAGTACTTGCTACACTTCCAGGGTAGCCACTCATAATGCAGACTTGCAGTTGACCTATGTCTACTCCCAATTCTAAAGCGTTCGTGCTTACTACGCCTAAAATTTCCCCGTTCCTTAACCCTCTTTCAATTTCCCTCCGCTGACTTGGTAAGTAACCGCCCCTGTAACCCCTTATAGATTTTGCCCCTATTTCATTCTTAACCAGTTCTTGTATGTGGCTTAAGATTATCTCTACTCGTACCCGACTTCGGGCAAAAACAATAGTCTGTACTTTATTTGCTAAGAATTCCCTGGCTAAATGGTTTACTTCTACTGTTGCGCTTTTCCGAATGTTTAACGCCTTATTAACAATTGGCGGGTTATAGAAAACAAAATGCTTCCTTCCCCTAGGAGCGCCGTTATCGTCAATTAGCCGCATAGGCTTTCCTGTAAGCTGTTCTGCTAGTTCCTTTGGATTTGCTATTGTCGCAGAAGTACAAATGAAAAGAGGGTTGCTGCCGTAAAATTTGCAGATTCGTTGTAATCTACGAATAACATTTGCTACATGGCTGCCGAAAACGCCCCTGTAAGTATGTAGTTCATCAATGACAATGTATTTAAGATTACTAAATAAACTTACCCATTTCGTATGATGGGGAAGGATTGCAGCATGTAACATATCTGGGTTAGTAATTACAATATGCCCTACAGTTCTAACAAGCTGCCTAATTGCTGGGGAAGTATCGCCGTCATATGTGAAGCTTTTTATATCAATGCCCATTTCCGTAATGATTTCGTTTAATTCGCTTTTTTGGTCTTGCGCCAGGGCTTTCGTTGGGAATAAGTAAAGCGCGCGGCTTCCGTCGTCTTCGGCTACTGCCTGTAATACAGGAAGGTTATAACAAAGTGTTTTACCCGAAGCAGTTGGGGTAACAGCAACAATATTTTCACCTTTACGTACAGTTTCATAAGCTGTGTGCTGGTGAGTGTATAACTGTTCTATTCCTCTTTGAGTTAATGCGGCCTTTATTCTTAGGTCTACGCTTTCAGGCATTGAACGGGTCTTTGCTTCTTGCGGTTCAACTTCATGCCAATTAACTATATTTTCATTACTTTTTAATCCTTGTATTAAATCCGATAGGGATTTTTTTCTTATCATATTTTCACCACTCCGCATAGAACGATTGTTCCCCTATTATAAACGTCTCACACAAAATAAAAAAGCCCCATTTATTTACTAGGGCCTCATTTTGTGTAACCTACTATTCATTTTTTTGCTTCGGTTTCCCGCCGCAGCCTTACAGAATATACGTTCGTATGTCTACATGAGATCGGATGAATCATCATAATCATACCGAATTCCTTCATGTTCTATGGTTGCCTGTTGAGCATTGACGGTGAGCGCCTGCTCCACATTCTCTTGCATTTTGAGCAAAACTTCATGATAATCTCTTGAACGATGCTCTTCCCTATCATGTTTCATCGCTGTTCTTAGCGCTCTTTCAATTATAATAACATCATGACTAGTAAAATTCACGGTTTCTCGCACCTCTTCTTGGTCCATCATTTCATAACCACTAGTTTTTCCATAATCATGAAAAACCATACCGTTCAAGAGGATTTTCAGAAACTCGTAATCGACTTTGAAATCAGGTAATATAAGGAAGATTACAAAATAAGGAGGAATTTATCGTGACAACTTCTTTACCTGCTGAAGTCGAATCCAATCGTCAACCTGACCACGAAATCAACCCTCAATTCCTAACACGTTGGTCGCCACGCTCCTTTACCGATCAAGAAGTGACAGAAGATGTTCTCCTTAGTCTTTTTGAAGCCGCAAGGTGGGCACCTTCCGGAAGCAACTTGCAGCCATGGCGCTTCATTATTGCCCGCACACCTGAACAGCGAGCTAAATTTCACAACTTCATTATGCCGGTCAACCGGGAATGGTGCGAAAAAGCCCCCGTCCTCACCCTTGTCATTTCACATACCAAAACGCCTAAAGGCGGCGATAACCCAAGTCACGCGTTCGATGCTGGTACAGCTTGGGGTTACCTCGCTCTAGAAGCCAACAATCAAGGTCTAATCACTCACGCCATGGGCGGATTCGATCGGAATCAAGCCCGCGAAGCCCTTCAAATCCCTGAAGAGTACGATATTCATGCTGTGATCGTCATTGGTTACCGCGGCCCTGTTGAAGCTCTCGACGAGAAGTTCCAAGAGCGCGAAATCCCATCAGGCAGACGAGAGTTAAGCGAGCTTTTATACGGTGGAGAATTTGGTCAGACGCTTTAAGTTTATGAAAAAAGAACACTTCATCACGAGTGTAAAATACCGTGTCATGAGGTGTTCTTTCTTTTTATATGAATATTCAACCTTATCCATTCATTTCAAATCTATCAAACATACGGCGGGTCCCAAGCCTTCTTATCCCAACCGAGCGTGTCGCTGACCACGTTCATGTCCCGGTCCAGCAGCACATTGACGCCGAAAGGGAGCTTACGTTTATGCCAGAATCGCACATCGCGCCACTGCACCTCATAACCATCGTTCTTCTCTTTCCAACACACGTGAATCCGTTGTGCGAAGTGCAAGAAGGCACGAACACCATCCGTGGCCATGGTTGCCTGAACAATAGGATGTGAATCGTTCTGATTGTAATCCGCTTTACTATACTCCTCCTGAATCAATACGTGACCATGTCGGATCTCACCTAGATAGAAACATGTGTCATCCTCAAGTACGAATTGCCATTGAAACCAACTGAGGCTAGGAATGAGATGACAGATGCCATCTGCGAGGTTCAATTTACTTTTTACGAGCTTAACGAAACGATTGCGCTGCGAGGTTCTTATTGCAATATAGAAGAAGGTTGCCGCATATATCAAAGCGAATACCTCTCCGATATGGCTGCCACCATTTCCTTGCCAGATGAACAACCATAGTAGGACACCAAGGCCATGAAGAACAAATAAGAATGGTTCATAGAGACAGAGGGTGTCGAGATGGAACCATTTCTGCGAAAATGGACGGAAGCACTGGACGCCATACACATTGAACAAATCTAGAAATACGTGGAACATTACAGCTGCAAAAGTCCATAGATATAAGCTAATCAGATGCTCCCATACACCAAACAAGGCAGCAAGGGGCAAACTTAGAAGGATGGGCCAAATGAACAAAGCCGGCAACGAATGTGTGATCCCTCGATGAACGCGAACATAGTTCGCATATCCTCTCAGACGTGCAAAGGTGTCAAAATCAGGGGCATGCGAACCAATGAGTGTTCCTGCAAGTATGGCATGGGCCAGCGCTGGTTCCTGTGCAACGGCCGGTTCCAAACATGCCAATCCCGCTAACGTGACGCCGAACAATAAGTGGCTTCCAGTGTCCATGTGTCGATCACCAATCCTTTTGGTCGTTGTGTGAGTCATCCTGCTGCTTCCGTAGTCAAATCTATACTTCCGATCACATCGTTACTTGTGTTATTAGCAGCTGATGATGGGACCTTCTCCCACCGTTCATGAACATTAAACCAATAAAACCATGCCGAAGGCTGCTCACGGATCACACGCTCCATGAACGCATTCAAAAGCAAGTTTGCCTCTGCACGTTCTGAACGTCCTGAACGTCCTGTACGCTCAAATTGTTCGTGTAAATGCATAGGAGATCCAAAAACTAACCGATGTTTAAACCCTTTGACGCGATATCCATAGAAAGGTACAACTGGCACTTGATGCTCTAGCGCTAACATGGCTGCACCTTCAGGTGTACGAGTCAGTCGGCCAAATAACCTCGATAAAGGAAATGTCGGTCTCCAGAAGTCACCGAGGATGAAAATAACTCCGCCGCTCTGCACGTGCTTTTTCAATGTACGATACAGCTCCAACGGGGGGACACTGTCGTAATCTAAGCCATTACAACCCATAGCGGCAAACTTCATATACAGAGGTTTAAGTTCAGGACTTCCAGCTGAAGCCACTGTTAAGCAATCGAACTTCTGAGTCAAATACCAATAATAGTTGAAAAAGTTGCCAACATGAGGTGCATAAACAATGAATCCCTTACCCTCCGCTTGATGCTGTGCTTCTTGTAGATGTTCCTCACCTTGCACATTAAAGTGACTAGCATAAAGCTTTTTCAACCGAACAGAAAGGAAAAGAATTTCATAAAGTGTATACACGACATTTTGAACATAATGCTTGGAAATAGCCTTTAATGAACTCTTAGGCATTTCACCTAGTAAGTCTATTAAATTGTGTTCCACTCGCTTTAGAAACCCTTTTCGGAATACCCGATAAAGCACAAACGCTAACATAGAACAAGCAGCCGACATCATCCACATGGGATAAACACAGAGCACTCTCTCGATGCGATGCAGCCTACGTTCATTCAACGTCAGCTTGGCAATCCATTCATACAAGGTAAGTCCTCCTTACCTGCTTAAGTAGTCAGAAAGTGGCGTTTATAACGACGTGTAACCCGATCTTTTTGTAAAATAATAAAGAAATCTACGGTCTCAAATAGCTCATCATATGCCGGGTCTCCGCCAATCTCCGCTCCGAGCCATTGATAGCCTTTCATCAGAGGCGGCAGTTTACGGAACAGCTCTTTTTCATTGCTATCGATTTCCATTCGAGTAAGGCCAGGGATTCGATGCGTAGCAAGTGGTTCAATACCGAATCGGTCTGTTATCACTTGCTTCTGGCGCAGCATCGAGTAGATCAAATTGAGTTCCTCCAAATTGCCCACATGCACACTCGCACAACCAATTAAATGCGTATAATTCCGCTCGCTAATATAACCAGCAATGCCTTCCCAAAGGAGTTGAATCGCTTTTCCACCACGATATTCGGGAGCAATACAGCTCCGTCCAAGCTCCAGCGTTTGACTTTTCAATTCTGAATAGGCCGTAAGATCAAATTCAGTTTCGGAATAAAATCCGATCCCGCTCAAAGCTCGATCCCCAGGCAGTAACCGATAAGTACCGATCACTTGCTCGGTTTCGATATCTTTCACAATGAGATGATCACAGTAAGCATCGTAGACGTCTTTCTCAAGCCCCTGCTCATTCAGCATCCTCATGTTCTTCTCTTCCTCGACGAAAACTTGATACCTAAGTCGCATAGCCTGCTCAATCTCTTGTGCGCTGCTTGCAAGCCTAACCGACAGCTTGGCATGCTGGGGCGCCGTATTCAGAAGTGGTCCACTCATCTTCCTCACGCCTATCAACTGGAGTCTAATAACTCAAGATTAGCAGAGGATTATTAAGTGTTCGTTTTCGTGTTATTAAGAATTTGTAATATTTCGTGAATACTCTTTACGTATTTGTGGCTAAAAAAAAGAACAGAGCTCTTATTACGAGCTCTGTTCCTCAACATGCACAGCACTATTTTAACCACATGTAAATGGGTATAAATAAAATCGAAGTCATAATCCCACAAATCCCCATGGATAATCCAGCAAATCCTCCCTGCTGCTCAGAATCCTTGAATACTTTGGCTGTTCCAATGCCATGAGCCGCTGTTCCAATTGCAATGCCGATCGAGATATCATCTCTAATTCGAAACCAACTCAAGATCCGAGTACCAAACATACTGCCCATCAGCCCAGTTAAAGTGGTTAATACCGCTGTTAATTCCGGAATCGCGCCTAACCGCGCGGCTATTTCAATTGAGATGGCCGAGCTTACCGATTTGGGAAGCATACTTAGGATAATGGCCTGACTTCCTCCTAATAACCCCACAATGGCTGCACTAGCTGAAATGCCTGTAATTGAACCCGCTAAAACACTTATCAAGACACGCGCCAAATTTCTACGTATTAATTCTTTATATTTGTAGAGAGGTACGCCTAACGCAACTGTAGCAGGCCCTAGTAAAAGCGTCAGCACGTCAGCCCCTCGTTTAAAGTCCTCATAAGGAATACGAAAGCATACTAATACAAGGATAATGAACCCCGTACAACTAAAAAGAGGGTGCATAAACCGCCATCGTTGGTACAACAAATTGGCTAACGCATAGCTGATTACACTTAGAGAAAGACCAAACAATGGATGCTGCAGTATGCTATTCGCCATATTTGTTACTCTCCTGTCCTAACTTTGACGATACCCAACCCGTTACTACAAGAACAGCCACCATTGCACCAACAGTCCCGCCGCAAATAGCAAGCCAATTAGCTCCAATGATCGGAATAAAGGCTAGAACGCCAACCGTAAAAGGAATAAAAAAGAGCATCATATGCCTCGTCAACAGCGAAGCCGCTTCTTCCACCCAAGCCAGCTTTACGAGCTTAGTGAACAAAGCCGCGGTAAAAAGAATGAGCCCGATCACGTTGCCTGGCAGCGGCAGGTGCAGGCTCATCTGAATCACATAACCTAAGAAATTAAAGCTTAGTAATATAGCAAAACCGAGCATAAAATTCTCCAATCCAGCTGCGAGCAGCACTATCCTGAGTCTCTGTAATAATTTCGTATTTCCCTAAACATAACACAAAAAATCGAGGACATAAAAATAGAAAGCAGCACTTCGGCAAGTGTAATTTCCATATGATCACCTCGGTTAACGTGGGATTTTGTTTATTGTATGTGGGAAATCAGGGAGATTGACTTCTTAAACAGTGAATAATCTTATTCACCTTGTGGAATCGTATAACAGGATGTCAATCTATCGCCTCAAAGGGAGGGAAGAAATACTATGGCAAAGCCAGACAATCGTGAAGATAATCCAGCCCGTTTGCAGAACGCCATCGACCATACGATGGCTAATTTGCGCGAAGCTGAGGACTACTTGGACGAACATGCAGATGAAATAACTGCCGAGGAAAAACAGAGCATCGAATCCAAGAATGAACGCCGTAAAGAAAGCATTAGCGGCTTCATCGAGGAGAAAAAAGACGAATCGAACAGATAATAAAAGCGAGAAGCCACTTCCAAAATTCGGGTGTGGCTTTTCTTTTTTTACCCTTTGCGCGGCACGTCAAAGCCCCAGAAATCCTTAGCTATGTAGCTATTGATGTGAATCTTTTGAGCCTCTTGCAAAAGCTCCATTACGGCATCCCCCTGATATCGCGAGCTAATATGAGTCATGATCAGCGCATTCGCTCCCGCTTCCTGCGCAGTTCTTGCCGCGTCGATCGAAGTGGCATGATCAAACGAATACGCAAGCTCCTGCTTGTCCATGGCGAATGTGGCCTCGTGCACAAGCACATCAGCGCCTCTTGCCAAGTGCTGAGCCCCGCTGCAGTAGCGCGTGTCACCAAGAATAACGACGATGCGCCCCG
This sequence comes from Paenibacillus sp. V4I3, assembly GCF_030817215.1. GTDB lineage: Bacteria > Bacillota > Bacilli > Paenibacillales > NBRC-103111 > Paenibacillus_E. Next base: position 4,405,190 of record NZ_JAUSZA010000001.1, on the reverse strand, counting down.
GTATTGGAGCGCCTAGAAAATCAGTCCCATGAAGCGTACGACCATCCTCCAACTGGACGGATTGGCCTTGCTTCAATTTACCATAAAGCGGACCCGCCGGGATGCCGAGTTCCGTTAGTTTTTCCTGCATAAGCTTGCCGGGTTGATCTTTCTCTATCACTCTGAAACCGAAGCATTCAATGCGATGCTCTAGTCGTGCCGTCTCGACTTGGAAGGTTTCATCTTCGAAAATCAGACCTTCTTCCTCAATTTCCACGATTTGCAGCGTATACGTTAAATGAGCCCCGCTTACTGAGAGGGCCGTCTCAACAAAGCTCTTCAGACCCCGCGGTCCATATAGCGTAAGAGGTGTATCTCCTCCTAAATAGGAACGACTCGTTAACAAACCAGGTAGACCGTACAAATGGTCCCCATGCAGATGCGTGATGAAAAGCATCTCCGTTCGTCCCAATTTCACTGGAGAATTCAGAATCTGCTGTTGCGTCCCTTCTCCACAGTCGAACAGCCAATAGGTTCCACGTTCATCAAGCAAGTTTAATGCTATTGAGGTGACATTTCGTTGTTTGGAGGGCATACCCGCCCCCGTACCCAAAAAATACAAGTCCACGATCTAAACTCCATTCTATCTAAAATCACGATGCCAAAATGTAAAGCGAGGACGCCGACGAACCATGTAGTTCGTATAAGCTGCCTCGCTTTATACATAAGCTTTCTATCCTACGTTGAAGTAACGAGCTTCCTTATGGGCAAACACGATCGCTGAAACTGATGCTTCCGGCTCCATCATAAATGACTCCGTTAACTCTACGCCTATATCCTCTGGCTTCAGCAAGTTGAACAATTTCGCTTGGTCCTCGAGATTCGGACATGCCGGGTAACCGAAGGAGAACCGTTGTCCGACATATTTAGCCCCAAATCTCTCCTGCATTGTCATATCTACTCGATCAGCTATCCCCCATACATCTCGCATGATGTGATGAATCCGCTCGGCAAATCCTTCAGCCATTTCAAGTGCCGTGGCCTGAAGGGCATGGGATTTCAAATAATCCCCTTTATCCCGCCATTCTTTAGCCAATTCATTTATATCATGCCCTGCCGTAACAAGTAAGAAACCGACGTAATCCATTTGTCCGCTTTCTACTGACTTTAGGTAATCGGATAAACAAAGATATGGTTCTTTATCCTGACGCGGGAAAGTGAAGGTCTCTAGCACTTTACTGTGATCCTGCGGGTCATACACGATGACATCGTTGCCGCTGGATTGTGCTGGGAAGAAACGGTACATCCCGTGGGCTTTGATAATCCCATTATGCTGAGCAGCATATAGAATTGAATCCACTGTATCTCTCAACTGAAGGGCTTTCGTATCTTTGTCGCTCAGCAGCTGCTCTACTTTACCTTTCAATCCAAGATGATGTCCAAGCAGCATCTGCATGTTGACATAAGGCATCAGATGGCTAATCGGGTAATCCCTCATGATATGGCGTTCTGTATCCTGCGGCACTTGCACAGGAAGATCCTTGGAAACAGCAGACGAACTCACGCGTGTGAGCTCCGGCATTTTCTCTTCCTTCTTACCGGTATCCATAACATCGGATTCCAGGCTCTCTCTCAGCTCCTGAATGAGTCGCTTGCGCTGCTCAGGATCACTTAATCGGTTCGCAATATCTAAACCGTCCATCGCATCCTTCGCGTACAGGACAACACCCTCGTATTCAGGCTGAATACGCGTTTTGGTGAATTTACGTGTTAGTGCAGCCCCACCAACCAGAATCGGCACATCCACACCAGCCGTGCGTAAATCCTGCGCGGTTATGACCATTTGCTGCGCAGATTTCACGAGCAAGCCTGATAAACCAATTGCATCCGGCTTTTCTCTTCGGTAAGCTTCAATAATTTGTTCCGGAGGTACTTTAATCCCAAGATTAATGATTTTATAACCATTGTTCGATAGGATAATTTCGACCAGATTTTTACCGATATCGTGGACATCACCTTTAACGGTTGCTAGAATAATTTTCCCCTTAACCGCTGTTTCGGATTTCTCCATGAATGGTTCCAGGTAATTAACTGAAGCCTTCATCACTTCCGCACTTTGTAAAACCTCAGCCACAATCAGTTCATTGCCATTAAAGAGGCGTCCAACTTCCTCCATCCCCTTCATGAGCGGTCCGTTGATGACTTCAAGCGGCGAATAAGTCTGTAAGGCAATTTCCAAATCAGGGATGAGCCCTTCCTTGGTCCCCTCCACGACATAAGAGCCAAGTCTTTCTTCCAGAGACAGATTCGAAATCTTCTCTTTCTTCTCCACTTTTTTCTCACGGAAATGGGCAACGAACTTTGCCAATGTCTCATCATTCGTATTGTAAATAAGCTCTTCAGCTAATTGGCGTTCTGTATCCGGGATGGAAGCGTAACGCTCCAGTTTCTCTGTATTCACAATAGCATAATCTAGGCCTGCCTTCGTACAGTGATACAAATAGACGGAATTCAGTACTTCACGCCCAGCGTCAGGTAAACCGAAAGAGATATTACTTAAGCCAAGAATCGTTTTTGCTGCAGGATATTTAGCTTTAATCAGCTTGATGCCCTCAATCGTCTCTACGGCGGAACCGATATACTGCGGATCCCCAGAGCCTACTGGGAACATATTCGGATCAAATATAATATCCTCAGGATTCATGCCATACTTCTCTGTCAAAAGCTCGTAGGACCGCGTCGCCACTTCGATCTTCGCTTCACGCGAAACGGCTTGGCCTCGTTCATCAATGAGAATACAAACAACGGCAGCCCCGTAACGTTTGATTAAAGGTAAAATCCCTTCGAACTTCGTTTCGCCATCCTCCAAGTTAATGGAGTTAATGATCGCCTTACCTTGGGAGTACTTAAGTCCAAGCTCAATGATGTGGTCATAGGTCGAGTCAATCATTAACGGAACTTTGACTTTCTTCACAACCTGCTGCATGAACTCTTCAACAGCATAAGCCTCGTCAATGTCAGTATCCTGCAGGTTAATATCAATAACATGAGCGCCGTTCTTAACTTGATTACGTGCAATTTCAGAGCCCTCTTCAAACTTCCCTTCTTTAATCAGGCGTTTGAATTTTCGTGAACCTGAAATATTGGTCCGCTCGCCAACCATGATAGGACGATTTTCTGGCTCGATAAATAACGTTTCAATCCCTGAGACAGCAGGTAAATGCGTACCATATTGCGTTCTTGGCTTATACTGAGATAATGTCTCGGCCATTGCACGAATATGTTCTGGCGTTGTCCCACAACAGCCCCCGGCAATATTGAGCCAGCCTTGCTCAGCAAATCCGGCCATCTTTTTAGCCAAAGATTCGGGAGACTCGTGGTAATGTCCGTTCTCGTCCGGCAAACCGGCATTCGGATAACAACTAATCGCTGTTCCAGCAATATCAGACAACGTTCGGATATGATCCCTCATAAATTCAGGGCCTGTAGCACAGTTCAAACCCATTGAAATAGGCTTCAAATGTTCCAAAGAAATATAGAAGGATTCAATATTTTGACCGGCTAGCGTTGTGCCCATCGGTTCAATGGTACCCGAGATCATTATCGGAAGTTCAACACCCAATGTTTCATACGCTCTGCGAATTCCGATACTGCCTGCTTTTACGTTCAGAGTGTCTTGAGAAGTTTCCAAAAGAAGTGCATCCACCCCCGCTTCAACGAGAGCTAACGCTTGCTCGTAATAGCTCTCCTCTAGTTGAGCGAATGTTACTCCACCGGTTACCGACAACGTTTTGGTCGTAGGACCCATGGCTCCGATAACATAACGAGGCCACTCAGGTGTCGAATATTTATTCGCTGCCTCGATGGCAATTTTAGCTGCAGCAAGATTTAACTCGCGATGACGGTCTTGCAAATCATATTCAGCTAATACCACACTCGTAGTCCCGAATGTATTCGTTTCTATCATATCAGCGCCCGCGGCGAAGTAAGCTTCATGAATTTTGCGGATAACGTCCGGACGTGTTACACATAGAATTTCATTACACCCGTCTAGATCATCGCTTCCGAAATCATCAGCGGTTAAGTTCTCTTGCTGAATCATTGTACCCATGGCACCATCTAGGATCATGATCTTCTTTTTAAGCTGCTCTTGTATCGGTGTTTTGGTCATTGCATGACTCCCTTTCAACTTATCCTAAAGCAATAGAGAATAAAAAAAACGACAAATTATGTTATGGTTTAGTGTAACAGAATCCGGCTTCTATGAAAAGAATTTGAATTATCACTTTTACCTATAGGCTTTATCGGAAATCCTTATGTTCAACCATCGACAGCTGGCTACATTTCCACTATAATACAAGTATATTTTCTTTGAAAGAGGGATGCAGTATGGCACAAATAAGAATTCGCAATACCAATGAACGTATTGAAGGCCAAGAGCAAGTCAAAGCCTTCTTGGATAGTCAAAATGTTGTTTATGAACACTGGGACGCTAACAAGCTTCCGGAAACACTGCGTGAGAAATTCATTCTAAGTGATGAAGAAAAAGCTGAAATTATTAGTACTTATGAAGAAGAAATTCGTGATTTGGCTGCTAGACGCGGTTATGAAATTTGGGATGTTATCGCGCTTTCCGATTCAACGCCTAACATCGAAGAGCTCCTGAAGAAATTCGAACAGGTGCACACACATACGGAAGATGAAATTCGTGCCATCGTTTCTGGACGTGGTATTTTCATTATCAAATCCGAAAGCGAAGTTGGCTATTTTGACGTTGAACTTGAACCAGGCGATGTTATCTCAGTTCCTGAGAACACGAACCATTTCTTCACACTAATGGATAATCGTGAAATCGTTGCAGTTCGTCTCTTCATTGAAAAAGATGGCTGGGTTGCTTATAACATTGATGATCCCGAATTTATTAAAGCCTAATATTTTATATGAGAACAAAAACCCAACAGCGCTGGACTTAACGTCCTAAGAAGCCGTTGGGTTTTTATTTATTGTATGTTATCCATTTGAAATAATCGGCAAAATATCCTGAAGACGGGAAACCTCATATACAGGAACAATTTCATCTCCACTTTGAAGCCCATGATGATTAATCCAAATGTTGCGCATACCTACGGTGCCAGAACCAAGGATATCGGTTGTCAACTTATCTCCGATCATAATTCCTTCCTCTGCTTCTATCCCAAGTAGTCCCAGCGCATGGTTAAATATAGATGTCGCTGGCTTACCTACACCAAATTCGCCGGAGATCACAATATGATCAAAGTATGGTGCGATATTTGGAACACCTGCTAATTTTTCCTTTTGCAGATCTGGCGAGCCATTCGTTAACAACAACAATTGATAGCTGCCTTTCAAAGCGTCCAATACTCGGAACGTTTCCTCATATACGTAAGGACGGCGTCGGCGTTCTGCTGGAAATAGTTCTCCAAGCTTATACCCGAGCTCACGATCCTCTATCCCCAACGCCGCAAGCCCTCTTGTCCAAGACTCAGTACGATATCCTGGCGCTAGTTTCTCAAGCTTACGAAAGTTCTCATTCTCACCTTGTGTGAAATTTGCCCATAAGCCTTCGAAGGGATTAATACCAATCATTTTGGTAAATGCAAAGGTTTCAAAAGATTCATATAAAGAACGCGCTTCTTTGCGAACAGAAGCTTCCAATTCCTCGGGATTCACGGCAACGTGTTTTGCAGCTTCAGCACATGTCGCTTCGAAAGCTTCCTGCACACTGCGATCATCCCACAGCAGCGTATCATCTAAATCAAAAAGTACGGCTTTCAACGTCATCATTCATTTCCCCTTTTGAAAGTTGTATCTATGTGAGCAGCAATTACTCTTCGTCCGTAAACTTGATGGAATCAAGTTGAACTTTAAGATTGCCACGGAATGCTTCAATATACTTCTTTCTGAGTTCATTGCGTTCATCGATTTCCGCATCTGTTAAGCCAACTGTTTTCGCTTTACGAGCAAGCTCATTAATACGTTCGATATTCTGTTCCATGTTGTCACTCATAATGATCCTCCCAGTCAAAAATTCAATATGAGTACTACTTTGCCATCCCTATTAAGGAATGTCAAGAGACAACAAAAAGAGGCATAGGAACATGTCCAAGCCTCATCGTATTTAGAGTCTATTAAAAAAGCATGGTGAAATTAAGGAAGCAATAAAACCTGTCCTTCTTTTAAGGAGCTGGTGGTTAAATGATTGATTGTCTTTAATTTATGCATATAGGAACGAACGTTCTCATCTCTTTTTTTATGTGTGGAAGCAACATCCCAGAGTGTGTCTCCTCGTTGAATAACGATTTGAGCTTGTACGACTGCTTTCGAAGTAATGTTAGTAGGCATCACGGAAACTGGGGTTGTTGCGTTTGCAGCCCCATCCCCTGCATAGGCTTGAACAATAGCACCGAATGAAAACACTGTACCAAGAATAACTGCTAATAAAATGAAGCGAACAATCGCTTTTGTATAACTAGAATTAAATGTCATCCCTTTGGATGTGCTAGCAGATCTATGAGGTGTGTGTGTTGTGTTAGTGTTTGAATAAGTCATATACATGAGTAATCATCTCCCAAACATTTGTTCTGGTATTAGAATAACACGAACACATGTTTGAGTCAACCCTTTTCTCGAACTTATGTTTGTACGAACTCGGGTTCTATGTTATACTTTGGGTAATGATTCCCAGTATTGGAGTGATAACTATTGAGTAAGATTTCGCAGCGTCAACAAGCTATATTGGAATTCATTAAGAATGAAGTGAAAGATAAGGGGTACCCGCCTTCCGTTAGAGAAATCGGCGAAGCTGTTGGACTAGCTTCTAGTTCTACCGTACATGGTCATTTGGAGCGTCTTGAGAAGAAAGGTATGATTCGTCGAGATCCTACAAAGCCTCGTGCTATTGAAATTCTAGGACTTGACGGTGCTGAAACGCATTTTGCGGTTTCTGTAGCTCGCGTGCCTCTCGTTGGTAAAGTAACTGCCGGTGTGCCTATTACAGCAACAGAGAACATAGAAGACTACTTCCCTCTTCCTGTCAGCATGGTAGGAGATAACAATGTGTTCATGCTTAGCGTTATGGGTGACAGTATGATCGAAGCCGGTATTCATAATGGCGACTATGTCATCGTTAAGCAACAGCAAACCGCGAATAACGGAGACATTGTTGTAGCAATGACGGAAGATGATGAAGCAACGGTGAAACGCTTTTACAAGGAAAAGGATCACATTCGACTTCAACCGGAGAACTCAGCTTTGCAGCCTATCCTTTTGAAACATGTTACGATTCTTGGCCGCGTCATTGGTTTGTTCCGGGATATGTAATAGCCCTACAGCCCTTATTCTATATACAATACCAATGAGAAAGAACCGAGAGGACAATAGTCCCTCGGTTCTTTTCGATGTAAACAGCCTTGGTCGTATGAAGCTACGGATCAAATGGGTAAACTTAAAGCATAGATGAGCATCTGATCCAAGTATAGATTTTCAAAGTTTATAGTATAACCTCTAATCCCGTCTTAACCAAGAAGCCGAGCTGGATTCAGATAAGAGTCTTAATAGACTGCTATTACGTCATTTGGATCGCATTTTGCGCTTTTAGAAGTTTCTATTGGCTTCTATTAGGCAATAATCGGCCCCTACTTACTTCAGTTTAAAGGAATGGGGCTGTCCCAAAAGTCATATTTGGAAAATTCAGCTCCCACTTTATGAATTTCGCATTCTGCCTGCTACTTCCATTGGATTAATCCAGTGATAGTAGGGATTTGGCGGCCTAAAAGTCAATTCCATTGGATTATTCCAATAGAAACACGAATTTTGTCTTCTATCTTCTATCTTCCGTCATCCATCTTCTATCTGTTCTCTATGCCCTTTAATAAACCCATAAGAACTTCCACCTTAGAAATCAAGCTAAAAAACCAGCTAATTTATCAACTAAAATGCAAGCGCCCAATTTCCACGACGGAAAATAGGTTCAACGGTACCATCACCACGGATACCATCGATCTCAAGATCAGTCGTCCCGATCATGAAATCAACATGAATCAAACTGGTGTTCCCACCTCGAGTTTTTAGCTCTTCGCTTGATAAAGATACGCCATCCTGCAAATTGATCGGGTAGCAGCTGCCTAAGGCCAGATGGCAGGATGCATTCTCATCGATGCCCGTATTGTAGAAAATGCGGTCAAGATTAGAGATCGGCGAATCAAAAGGTACGAGAGCAACTTCTCCCAAATACCGGGCGCCCTCATCCATATCTAGCAACCTAGTTAGATGCTCATAGCCGACTTCTGCCTGATAATCCACAACTTTCCCGTCCTCAAACTTGAACGAAAACTGATCCACAAGCGCCCCATTCACATTCAATGGCTTGGTGCTTGACACAGTCCCATGAACTCCTGTTCGCTTAGGCATTGTGAAAACTTCCTCGGTCGGCATATTTGCTACGAATCGTATTCCACTTGCGTTCTCCGTATCACCGCCAAGCCAAATGTGGCCCTCCGGCAGTTCAACGCGCAAATCTGTTCCTGCCGCTCGATATTGAAGTGCCTCGTATTGCTTCTCATTCAACACGCTGCGAACGCGCTTCAATTGATCCATATGAACTCGCCAAGCCGCTACCGGATCATCTTCATAAACGCGGTTTATCCGGAAAATGGCCTCCCACATCGCATCGATCCGCTGTTCTTCAGGCAAATCAGCATACACTTTGGATGCCCACGCCACCGTAGGCGCTTTGATTAAGCACCAACTGAACTTGCTTGTTCTCACATATTGTTGATACTTTGATCTAGCCGTAGCCATGGCTTTGGATGCTCTAGAAATCAGACTTGCATCAATACCCGCGTACAAATCAGGATCCGGCACTTTGATATTCAGTAAAGCTCCACCGTTTTCTACAAAGCGTTCTAACATACTCGTATACCACTCTGGGTAATAATCAAGCGCTTCCTCATTGGCATAATCGAATCTACTTCGAGTTATCACATCATCCTGCCAGTGCACTTGGACAAAATTCGCCCCCGCCTCATAGGCTTTCTTTATGATAATTCTAGTCAATTCTAGGGATTCAATCGGTGACTCTATCATCAGATCCTGGCCTTTGTGGAGATTAACCCCTACTTTGACTACAAGTTCAGCATACTTTTCCAAATTAATTTGAAAGTTGTCCATCATTCTTATGATCTCCTTCGCGTGAAAAAGCCCATCAGTTCAGAAACATTCCTGAAGGCTGACGGGCTTTTCGTATCTAATTGTTGCATCCATATCAACTTACTAAGCGATTAATAAAGGGATAGGTATTGATCTCTTTCCCATTGGTGAACTTGTGTACGGTACATATCCCACTCGATTTCTTTAAGTTCATAGAAATGAGCCAGAGCATGTTCGCCAAGTGTATCGCAGATCACATCATTGCGAAGCAGCTCGTCCAAAGCTTGTTTCAAGTTCAATGGCAAAGTTGGGATGCCATCGCTCTCTCTTTCCTCTTCGGTCATAACATAGATGTTACGATCTGTAGGAGGAGGAAGCTGCATTTTGTTCTTAATGCCATCCAGTCCAGCAGCAAGCATAACAGCAAGAGCCAAGTATGGATTAGCAGCCGGATCCGGGTTACGAACTTCAACGCGAGTGCTTAATCCACGGGACGCTGGAATACGGATCATCGGACTACGGTTACTTGCCGACCATGCTACATATACAGGCGCTTCATATCCAGGTACGAGACGTTTGTAAGAGTTAACTGTAGGGTTCGTAATCGCAGCAAAAGAACGTGCATGACGAAGTACACCCGCCATATAATGTCTAGCCACATTACTTAAACCTAATTTATCGTTCTCTTCATAAAAAGCATTTACATCACCTTTGAATAACGATTGGTGACAGTGCATACCGGAACCGTTCATGCCGAACAAAGGTTTAGGCATAAAGGTCGCATGCAGACCATGCTGTCTAGCAACGGTTTTGACGACGAGCTTGAAGGTTTGAATTTGGTCAGCCGCTTTAATCGCATCTGCGTATTTAAAGTCGATTTCATGTTGACCTGGCGCTACTTCGTGGTGGGATGCTTCAATTTCAAAGCCCATCTCTTCAAGCGTCAACACGATATCGCGGCGACAGTTTTCGCCCAAATCCATCGGAGCCAAATCGAAATAACCACCTTGGTCATTCAGTTCCGTTGTTGGATTGCCTTTTTCATCCGTTTTGAACAAGAAGAATTCTGGTTCCGGACCTACGTTCATTGCCGTAAAGCCCATCTCTTCGGCTTGTTTCAACGCTTTTTTCAAGATGGCACGCGGATCACCTGCGAACGGTCTGCCATCTGGCATATAAATATCGCAGATTAAACGCGCCACTTTGCTCTCGGTTACCCATGGGAAAATAACCCATGTATCCAAATCAGGATACAAATACATATCAGACTCTTCAATACGCACATAACCTTCAATGGAAGAACCATCGAACATCATTTTGTTGTCGAGCGCTTTTTCGAGTTGGCTGTAAGGAATTTCTACGTTCTTGATGCTTCCCATCAAGTCTGTAAATTGCAAACGAATGAACCGAACATTTTCTTCTTTGGCAATGCGTAAGATGTCTTCTTTGGAAAAATTGTTGTTGTAGCTCACGTGTGCAGTCTCCTCTCAATTTACAAGCGATTAAGTAATGCTATTTATAAAATCGGGAAAGCTGACCTTGAATCAGGGAAACCTGATCAGGGCGTTTACCTCCGCCAATCAACTGCTGCTTAAGCATTTTGTGCAGTTGGGAGTCGGTTAATTCTTTACGCTTAACTTCTGTGTGTTCATTCAAAATCGTTGCATCTTCGGAATCTTTATCGACAGGGATAAGAACCTGCTTGATCCCAGCGATGTTCACACCTTTTTCAATTAAATCTTTAATTTCAAGAAGTCGTTCTACATCATTAAACGAATACAGACGTTGATTACCAGCTGTTCTAGCTGGAATAATAAGTTCATGCTGCTCATAATAACGAATTTGTCTTGCGGTTAAATCAGTCAGCTTCATGACGATCCCGATCGGGAATAACGCCATATTTCTACGTATCTCATCACTCATGCTAATCACTCCTGGTCAGTAAATACCTCAATCTTATTGTACCTTTGTAACAAGAATGTGTCAAGGAGTGTCAGGTTTGTTCACAGTCTTATTTTTCATAACAATCCCTTGTCTTCCATATGCTGGATTGCTGTTAGTACCCCTAACTTACAGTGTGAGTAGGTAAGCCCGCCCTGCAAATAAGCGATATAAGGCTCACGTATCGGCGCATCCGCGGACAGCTCCAGACTGCCGCCTTGGATGAACGTCCCGGCCGCCATAATGACGGGATGCTCATAGCCGGGCATATCCCACGGCTCCGGCACAACGTGCGAATCCACGGCAGCCGCCTTCTGGATGCCCTGCACGAACGTGATCAAGTGATCCACCGACGTGAAGCGGATCGCTTGGATCAGATCCGTTCGCGGCGTCTGCCAACGCGGATGGCTCTCGAAGCCCAGCTCTTCGAACACCGCGGCGGCGAAGACCGAGCCCTTGACGGCTTGCCCCACCAAGTGAGGGGCAAGGAAAAGCCCTTGAAACATCGCTCGCGTGGCGCCGAGCATAGCACCGACCTCGCCCCCAATACCGGGGGCGGTCAGTCTGTAAGCGGCGAGCTCCACAAGGTCGCGCCGCCCGGCAATATAGCCTCCGGATGGGGCGATACCGCCGCCGGGGTTCTTGATAAGCGAGCCGGCCATGAGATCGACGCCAACCTGCGTCGGCTCCTGCAGCTCGGTGAACTCGCCGTAGCAATTATCGACGAAGACGATCAGGGCCGGGTTTACTTCCTTGACGAATCGGACCATTTCACCTATTTGCTCCACCGTAAACGAAGGCCGCCACGAGTAGCCGCGCGAACGCTGTATGCCGATCACCTTCGTGTTCGGCTGAATGGCAGCCGCGATGGCCGACCAGTCTGGCGCGCCTTCCTCAGTCAGCGCAACCTCGCTGTACGCGATGCCAAAGTCCTGCAGCGATCCCATACCGTCGCTAGGCTTTCCAATGACCTTATGCAACGTATCATAAGGCTTACCCGTTATGTAAAGTAGATGTTCGCCTGGTCGCAGAACACCGAACAAAGCTGTGCCGATCGTATGCGTACCTGAGACAAAGTGAGGGCGTACGAGTGCTGCTTCTGCCCCCATCGCATCCGCATAGACAAGATCGAGCACCTCTCTGCCGCGATCATTGTAGCCATAGCCTGTCGAAGAAGCAAAGTGGTAATCACTTACCTTATGTTTTTGGAAAGCGCTAATCACTTTCCATTGATTAAGGTCAATCGTTTTCTCTATCTGGCGAAAAGCGCTCTCTATCTGGCGTTCTGCGCTCTCCATTAATGCCATAACTTTATCCCCGAATTGCATAATTAGTAAATCTCTCCCTCACCATCTTGAGCCTCTTGCTGAGCATGTTGATCATAAGCCACTAATTGATAGGCCAATTTGACATAATCATCCTTGTTCACACGGACCTTGAACAGCATATCTTCCCCGTCCACATCCGTCTCCAAGACATCGCCAATTCGGTACATAAGGGAAATGATGTCTCCCTTGTCAGCCGGAATGCGGAACTCTTTACTCTCACCCATCAGCTTCTCTTGGATGGCGACTCGCAGGCGTTCCAGATCATCAGGGTTATACGCACTGATTTTCAAAAATTCACCTTCGGTCGAAAGCATTTCCACATCTTTTTGCGTGCAAAGATCAATTTTATTGTAAATGGTTAGCTGTTCTTTTTGATGTGCACCCAACTCTTCTAAAACTTCAGCGACAACGCGCATTTGCTCATTTCTCATTTCCGTTGAACTATCGACGACATGAAGGATCAAATCGGCCTCGTTGGCCTCTTCCAGCGTAGCACGGAACGAGGCAACAAGATCATGCGGCAGGTTCTGAATGAAGCCTACGGTGTCGGTGAGAACAATCTCTTTACCGCTTGGCAATTCCATCGTCCGCGAAGTCGGATCCAGCGTTGCAAACAACTGATTCTCAATATAGACGTCAGCTTGAGTCAATTGTTTCAGTAAAGTTGATTTCCCTGCATTCGTGTAACCAACAAGGGCAACTTGAAACACACCGGTCTTCTTACGGCGTTCACGATGCAAAGTCCGATGACGGACGACCTCTTCCAGCTGCGCCTTCAGCTCGTCAATACGGCCGCGAATGTGCCGACGATCTGTCTCCAGCTTCGATTCCCCGGGACCTCTCGTCCCGATACCGCCACCAAGACGTGACAAGTTCTTACCTTGTCCGGATAACCTTGGTAGCAGGTAGCTAAGCTGCGCCAGCTCAACCTGAATAATACCTTCACGTGTTTTGGCACGCTGGGCAAAAATATCCAGAATCAACTGCGTCCGGTCGATGATTTTCACATCTAAGGCAGCCTCTAAGTTACGGACTTGAGCACCCGATAGCTCTTGATCGAAGATAGCCGTATTCCCGCCAAGCTCTTCTAAACGCAACTTTAGCTCTTCAACTTTCCCTTTACCAATAAACCATTTGGAATCCTTCGTTTCTTTGTTCTGTGTCATCGTCTCCAAAACAAGCACACCTGCTGTTTCTGCTAACTTAACCAGCTCTTGCAGCGAGTATTCTGCTAATAATTCATTTTTCTTCTGTTTCTGAGTGACTAGACTAACAAGCACCGCGCGGTCATCGATTTCTTTCTCAACCATATGTGAAGTAGTTTTCATAAGTTTGTCTCCTTTACGCTGCATTCAAACGATCGAAATAGCCCCCATGTGGGCGTATTCCTTCATCATTGTGTAGGAAATGCTTGGGAAAGTCAATTTGCAGGAACGGAAAATTCGATTATAACGGTGTTCCCATCTGAAGACACAAAAATACCGAAAGACCATAGGCCTCTCGGTAGCTTTCCACCTATTTTAAGTAAATAAACTTTGTCCTAAATATGAACCCTTAGATGGAACACCCGGCAGCACAGCGAAATAGCCGCCACCCGTTGTGTCCGTATAGGAAAGCATTTTGTCAGGAAGTTTCGGATTCGTCAATCTTTTCTGAATGGATTCAAACTGCGTTTGGATATTCCGATTGAAACAAACGAATAACAGACCAGCATTGATTCGGCCAACGTTATCGAGGTTATCCATGAAATTATACCCGCGGCGCAAAATGCGTTCACGCTCTGAATTCTCTCCCGTGCGTGGATTTGAAAGGCGGATATGAGAATCGAGTGCTGTAACCTCCCCTTTGCTATCGTCAGCGAAATTAGGCTTGTCGAATTCTGCATGTCCATCCATCGGTGCTCCGGAAACCTTCTGACGTCCAATAATCTCTTCTTGGTCCGAAAATGGTTGTTGATCCCATGTTTCAATCCGCATATGAATACGGCGTACAACCATGTAGGTGCCTCCAGCAAACCAAGATGCACCGTCTCCCGCCTCGACCCAAACATTATTCTTCATAAATTGTTCATCTTGCAAGTCTGGATTAGCCGTACCGTCCTTGAAGCCGAACAAGTTCCGCTTCGTCCCTTGGGACTTTATGCCCAACTGTCCGGTCTGCTGCCAGCGCAAATGAGCGACGCCACGAGCAGCTTTGGAAAAGTTGCGAATCGCATGGAAACAAACGATCGGATCATCTGCACAAGCCTGAATGACAATATCTCCATGTGTTAATTGATCCTGGAGCGAATCTTTATGGAAGATAGGCATTTCCGTGAGACCAGCAGGTTTACGAGAACGAAGTCCGAATCGATCGACACCATCTTTTTCAAACAAAGACGCACCAACAGCGAAGGTAATCGTTAATTTACCCGTATCGAGGCCCATTTGCTCCCCTGTATCCAACGGTGGGAATTTACCCTCCTGAGGCTCAGCCGCAAGAGGCTTGCCTTCCATGAGAGTCGCTGCCATTTCGGTCCATAGCTGCAAAAGCTCCTTTAGCTCCTTCACATCCTGCGTGGTCACATCAAATGCAGCTACATTCGCAAAGTTCTGGGCCGGAGTCACAACACCGGTTTGATGAGCACCATAAAATGAGATGGTTTCATCCGCTGCGCTTGCGGTTGCAGTACCTAGTTGTTTATTCGAAGCTGTAGGTATCACTTTCTGTGCCTTCCCAAGCAGATCCCCAATGACAACGCCTGCAGCACCTGCCGCAGTCATTCCTAAGAAAGCGCGGCGATTCATTTTATCCCCCATACCGTTGTTCTCCTTTCCATTCCCTTATTTACTTAACGTTCCTGGCATTTTCACTAACGGCTCAGCAAGTGCTTCCAGTTTATTTTTCAAATCAATTTGTTTGGCTTGTTCCATTTTGCCGAAATCGTTCCAGGTAGCACCAACAGGTGAAAGTGTGTTCATGGTTTCGATAACCGTGGCTAAGCTTTTGCTGATTTTCTCATCTAGCACGGCGTCTTTCTTCTTCAGCTCAACTTTTATTAGATCATAGATGGCTTGCGCGCCTTCCACATTAGCTCGGATAACAGGTATAGTAGCTCCACTCCAGCGTTCTTCTTCGCCTGTAATTTTGGTGGCTTGTGCTTCTTCCATCAATTCGCCGACACCCGCGATAAAATCAGAAGGTTCAATGGTAGTTGCCGCGATTGCTTGCTGTATCTTCTTGCCGTCTTCTAGTAAACGTGAGGAAAAAGCTTCAGCTTCCTTCACATTCTTTTTAACAAACAACAAATACTCTATACGATGATACCCAGTGAAATCAGGATCCTTTTCATTCTTAAAATCATCCACACGAGCATCCATTACACCATCTAGTTCGCTAAAAGTCTCAATAATAGGCTCAATTCTCTCATAAGGCATCCGTGATTGTCCATAGGATTCTTGTGCCTTTTTCAGATCGCCGCTCTTCACAGCAGCATCCAGCTGTTCGAGTCCAGCGACTAATTGTTTCCCTTGTTCCTGAACATATTTATTATATGCTTTAGCAGCCTCTTGCAGCTCTTTGGATGCGGCGATGACATCTTTATTAACTGCACCTTTATTATCATCGAGTGAGGCGCTGAGCTCCGTTATTGCTGCTTTCAAATTATTATTTAGTGCAGTTAATGTCGCATAATCCAGCTTGTCTTGTTTCAATCCTGCTTCTAATGGAGTGAGAAATTTCTCTACTTTAAAATACAGCTCTGGAAATTTCGGTTTTACTTCATCTTCGAAGCTAGCCCACTGATTCTCAAGTAGGGTGGATTGCTTCTTCGGATCTTTAACCTTACTTGTGTCCAGTTGACCCTTCAACTGATCAAGACTTGTAAGAAGCGCTGCTGAGCCTTCTTTGACTGGTACTTTGGTCACTTCCGTTGTTTCTGTTTTACCGCAGCCTGAGAGTACAAGTGTTGTTGCAGCTGCTAAAATGATAAGTTGTTGACGTTTGTTCATGGGGTAGTTCCTCCACTTTTCTCTAATTTATGATTTAGATAATGCCATATTTCTCATTTGAATCGTTTTACGACGGTCCCAGATGACTGCGAACAACGCGGATATCAGGAGAATAAATTGCGGTATAGCACTCTCTAACGTTGGATACAGCGCGATAAAGTCCCAGCTTGGCAACCAAGAAGCTGTCGTTGCAGGTAAATAGCCTGCCAATTGAAGCCCGTGTACACCCATCCCCGCAAATTTAAAGCAAAGATAAAATACGAAGAAGCTTGAAACTAGAAAGAATGGACGCATTGGAATGCGCAGGCCAATTTTTAATATTAAGAAAGCTACTATTAGCAGGATGACAACACCAATCCCAATGCCTCCAACAAGAGAGCTTAAGGAAATCGAAGACGCCATACCGATCATGAAGAGGACCGTTTCTGTGCCTTCACGGAAAACAGCAAGAAAAGCAAGCAAACTGAGAGAAACTAGACTTCCGGTAGCCAAAGCTTTTACACTTTGATCCCGTATGTACTTTTGCCAATTAGAGACACTAGATTTGCTGTGCAGCCAGTAGCTCATATACAGCAGCATGACAGCGGCGAAAATCCCCGTACATCCAGCAATTAAGAAATTGTTGTTCCCAAATGCACTTGCGGAAAACAACTGTTGAACGACAATACCAAGCGCCATACTAACGAGCAAGCCTCCGAGTACGCCATACCAAATCCATTGTTTCTTATCACCATGACCCGATTTATTCAGGAAACCAAGTAAGGCAATCACAACTAACAAAGCTTCCAGACCTTCGCGGAGCAAAATAGTCGTCGCATCCAGCATGGTGTAGCTTGTTTTGGCCGCTAATGGCTGCAAATCAGCGTGCATTCGCGCAATTGTTGCGGAAGCCTCACCAGCTTGAACAGGTACAGCAGACAGCTGCGCGTAAGCAGTAACCATGTCTCTTTCCATCGAAGTGTAGACAGATGAGGATTGTGTAAGCACAATACCTTCGATTTGCAACCAGGAATTTCGAAGCTTTTGGATACTTGCGGATGCACCTTCGATATCATTCTGCTTCATTTGGTCCGCCGCTTTCTCCAGCAAAGCCACCAATGAACCCACAGTTATATCCCCACTACTCTGAGCCACTTTACCGAAAGCATCCAGATTGCCATCAATGAAACTCTTGTTTAAATGATGAAGATCATTTAAACCCGCAACCAACTTCTGAGAATCGATTGGCTGTTTGAGTGTTTGGAAGGAAACTTCACCCATTGCTTGCTCAATCTTCTGATAGGCTGCCAGCGAGCGCTCCTTAATCCCATCTTCATAGGACAACCAGTTAATTTGAAACGATTCGAATAATTGGGTAGCTTCCTCCATCTTGCCGCTTTCTGCAGCTTGAATGGCGCGGACAATTCCTTCATCAGCCTTGGCCAGATCATCCTCTGCCTTAGCACTTACTGTTAAAGGAATAGATAGCAGCATTAGCAGCGCTATCCAACTCACTAAGATGACTTTACGCATGAATCACAACTCCCTATCGGAAAATAAAACTTAACTTCCATCTCGTTAATATTGATAATCATTATCATTGAAATTAATCACTCTGTCTATTCTACTCCGTTCAACCAATCTGTCAATCGTTTTATCCAAGAAAAAAAAGCCATTTAACTTAAATAAGTTAAATAGCTTTATAAATTTCATTTAAATTTCATATCTTCCGGTCTTATTGACATCAATTCTAATTTGGAAGGTGCGTTTACATATTGACTGAGCAGCCTTACCGCTTGATGCCGCATCGCTTTCTCCAGAATGTTTCGAACATACCTAGCATTACTAAATGCACGCCATGTGGCGGCTTTCTCATCAGTTAAATGCTGTTTTAGCTTCACTATGGTTTGAGGAAGAAGAATATACTCTCTGTCCTTAGCCATAAGCTCAGTAATCTGAATCAATTGTTCAATCGGATAGTCCTCGAAATCAATTTGAATGGGAAATCTTGAAGGAAGTCCCGGATTCGTAGCCAAAAATTGCTCCATTTCGTCGCTATACCCTGCTAGAATAAGGATGAACTCATTCTTCTTGTCCTCCATACCTTTGACCAGTGCATCAATGGATTCCTTGCCAAAATCCTTATCTCCTCCACGTGCAAGACTGTAGGCTTCATCGATAAAAAGGATGCCGCCCATCGCCTTTTTCATCAACTCGCGAGTCTTAAGAGCTGTATGTCCAATGTATTCTCCTACCAGATCTGCACGCTCCACCTCAATAAAATGACCCTTACTAAGAACACCCATGGCATGAAACATGCGGCCCATCAGTCTAGCCACAGTCGTTTTACCCGTTCCGGGGCTTCCTTTGAAAATCATATGGTACACGTGCGCATTGCTGAGAAGGCCGGCTTCTGCGCGAAATTGCGAAATTTGTAAAAGCGCATAAATTTCATGCACCAGCTCTTTGACATTATCAAGGCCAATCAGTTGATTCAGCTCTTTGAAAACATCCGAAAGCGGACCCTCGAGAGGCGTCTTCTTTCCTGTGAGCTGCGGCTCGGCATCGGCTAGCGGCGAAGCGTGAGTCTGGCTGCCTACTCCATCAACGGCTCGCCTATGCATGCCAGGCTCTGGCTGCCGTAAGACGATGTTGATCTGTCTGGATGGCAAGCTTCGACCACTCATGAGGATCACCTCGTTTACAGGATGGTTTGATGGTTCGTATCAATCCATCCTACGCTCGTTTGATGCATTTTAGACCGTGACAGCCGTTAATGATACTTTTGTGACAGCGTATAATGCTCGACAACCGGGAATGGGTCATAGAAATGATGCAGCAGCTTTCGCCATTCTTGATACTCATCAGAGCCACGGAAGCCTACGGTGTGATCCTCCAGAGTTTCCCAGTGAACGAGCAGCAAGTATTTGTTGCTATCCTCGATACACGTTTGCAGCTCATGAGAAATGTATCCTTTCATCGATGAAATAATGGATGACGCTTGGCGAAACGCCGCTTCGAACTCCGCATTTTTCCCTGCAATTACAGGAAGGATGGCAACTTCTAAGATCATAAATAATTCCTCCAGTTGATGTATGTTAGAAACCAAATGCTTCATCTTGAAAATGGGACGTATCCCCGTGAAGCCGGATATGAGGCTCGTTATCAATCATTTCGACAAGACTTAAGCAAGTAGGATGAAAATAGGGCGGGTTCCACAAGTCTGCTAGAGCTCTTCGCTCGAAGTAAGCCATGATAATTTTCAACGTGACTGTGTGTGAAATTAAGCCTATTGTTTTGCCCGCATGTTCCTTTAGCAGCTGCACAATGGCTGGTATAACGCGAGCCTGTAAATCAGCATATGACTCACCTTGCGTTGGTCTATACAGTTCAGGCGCATGCCAGAATGCATGGAAGTTGTCAGGATCCAAATCTGCAATTTCTGCCGAAATCCTCCCCTCCCAAGCACCCAGATTCATTTCTTTCCACTCATCCGAGGCATGTATCACCAATTCACGTGAGCCTTTCACGATATTCGCCGTTTGCAATGTACGACCGCTGCTGCTCGCATATAGAACATCAAAGTGAACATCCCTCAAAGCATTTGACAACCAGGAGGCTTGCTGCTCACCTAAAGAAGAAAGTGGTGAATCCAAGTGACCTTGCATTCGGCGCTCCACATTCCACATCGTTTCCCCATGTCGAATTAAATAAAGCTTTGTCATCGGAAGCCCCCCCTTCTTGCACTAATTTAACATCATTAAAACCACAAAAGACTCCAAGTCCAGCGAACCAAAGTAACGCTGCAATTCCACACCTGACAGCCGTTCTCGTACGGCAGACTCTTCATACCGCGAACCACGCAGCGTTTCCTCTAGTTCTGCTACATCACTAGCTCCGAAGAAGTCTCCATATATTTTTAAATCATGTATATGACCTTCTTCAATAGCTAAACGCACATCTATTGTACCAACACCTTCGAAGCGTTTGGAGTTTTGCACTGTACTTTTGGGTGATTTCCCGTAGTTCCAGTCCCAGTTCCGATAGCGTTCCTCAGATAGTTCGTGAATAAGGACCCAGTCCTCCTCAGAAAGCTTGTACATGGGAACTTCCGACTCCTCAGCACTGAAAATAGTTACAAGCAGCTTATTTCGGAATTCCTCCATTGTAATAGGTTCGCTCAGGAACTCTATTATGTTAGCGACCCGGCTGCGAATCGATTTAATGCCCTTGGACTGAATTTTATCAAGATTAACCTTAAGGGCAGATACAACGTTTTCGATCTCAGAATCGAAGAGTAGTGTTCCATGACTGAACATTCTGCCCTTTGTAGCAAATTGTGCATTGCCCGAAATTTTGCGCTCACCTACTTGGATATCATTGCGGCCCGTTAAAGCCGCTTCAACACCAAGCTTCCGCAGTGCTTCAACAACGGGTTCAGTAAACTTTTGAAAATTGTGAAAAGAGTTCCCGTCATCCCGTGTAATGAAGCTGAAATTCAGATTGCCCAAATCATGATACACGGCTCCGCCACCCGATAGTCTCCGAACCACATGAAGGTTATTCTCTTTGACATATTCGGGATTGATTTCTTCGAGTGTATTTTGATTTTTGCCAATAATAATGGACGGCTCGTTGATGTAAAAAAGTAAGTAACTCTCATCATTAGGGAGTTGTCTTAAGGCATATTCCTCAATGGCTAAATTAATGCGGGGATCTGTGATTCCTTCATTATCGATAAATAGCATAATCATCCTCCTTCATTTATGATCATATCTCTGTCGTCATGGTGCGATTTAAGGTAAACATCCCTAAGGATTTATAAAAAGCAATGGCACGCTCATTAAATTCCCATACGTTTAATTCAAGTGAAGCAGCCGAACGCTCCCTAGCCCAGGCATTAGCTGCTTCATATAGCTTTGTACCAATGCCCTGACGCAGATAGTCCGGTGAGACGGCCAGTTCATTTAAATACGCATAGGTTCGAGGAACTAGTGCTTCATAGGTAGGAGATTTCTTCATTTCCAGCATAGCTGCCCCAATGACCAAGCCCTCTTTCTCCGCGATTAAAATCACTTTATTCTGTTGATCTGAAAAACTTCGGTACCAACCCATTGCAACAACGTGATCTAACCTGTCAAAACGCTCAGGCAATGCATCCGCATGTTCTTCCTGCCCTACTCGAATGATGGCATTCACGGCTTCGTAATCTTCTAATTGTGCAGTACGAATGATAAATTCCAAAAAAATCCTCCTCCTGTTGTTTCATAGCTTACATCAAAGGATGATATTTTTCCACTTTGGCGGAGCGCGATTTTTATATACATAACTCTATAAAAATATTTATAATATTGGAAACTAACCTGTGGAGGAGAGCGCTAGAAATGAACGAAAAAACAAACTTTTATATCGCCATCGATACGGTGGCTTCAAACACGTGGCCTGCCGAGTCTTCCACTTCCATTGACAATTGGCTTCTACGGGCCTCCCGAGGTGTCACTAAACGTGCAAACAGCTTGCTTGCCATAGGCGAATATCCAAATGATCCTAATTGGCTTGCGAAAATAGAGCAATTCTATCAAGAACTTGGTTTACCCGCAATTTTTCATATTAGCAACGCTTCCCCTGAAGGTCTGGATGAATTTCTTCAAACAAAAGGATATGCGATTGATACACCATGTTTAATGATGACCGCATCTGGTCAGCAAGTATCGGAAAACGCACAAAATAAGATGATGCAAAATAAATCATCTATTCAGATAGACTGGGCAGAAAAAGCAGATGCAGAGTGGCTTGACTTATTCCTCATGCTTGAACAGTTTCCCGAAGAGCGCAGAGGTTTCTATAGCGGTCTATTTGAGCGAATGCCAGCTCCGAAAGGGTTCCTGAAGCTGAAACAAAATAACCAAATCATCGCGTTAGGTACAGCGATTGTAGAGGGCGAGTGGGCAGGTTTTGTAAACGTCGTTATCCATGAAGACCACCGTGGCAAAAGACTCGGGTACGTCCTCATGCACGCACTAACGGAATGGAGTTTGGAGCACGGAGCTACCATGCAGTATTTACAGGTTGTTACTTCCAATAAACCAGCGGTAGCATTGTATGAAAAGCTTGGTTACCAAGCCAGATATGACTATCATTACCGAATTAAGTATGATTTGCAGCCCCTTGTATCATCCTAACAAAGAATTTGCCTAGGATGAAAGGAGCAACAACACATGGCAACAGCAACAGAAAAGAAACCATCATTTCCGCCACAGCATCAGAACCAGCAGCCTGGCATTGAGTCGCAGATGAATCCTCCTCCAGTCTTTGAGCATTCTGGGTATAAAGCAGCCGGCAAGCTTAAGGATAAAGTCGCCCTGATTACAGGAGGCGATAGCGGAATTGGCCGCGCGGTCGCGATTGCCTATGCCAAAGAGGGTGCAGACGTCATATTGGTATATTTGAACGAACATACGGATGCGGAGGAAACACAGCGTCATGTGGAAAAGGCAGGACGAAAGTGTCTGCATGTCGCGGGAGACATTGGCGATGAGAATTTCTGCAAGCAAATCATTGAGCAAGCTATTGGGAAGTTTGGCAAACTTGATATCTTAGTGAACAATGCAGCAGAACAGCATCCTCAGCCTAGCATCGAGAATATCACTTCGGAGCAGTTGGAGCGGACGTTTCGAACCAATATCTTCTCTTTCTTTTATTTGACCAAGGCTGCACTACCCCACCTGAAATCCGGAAGCGCAATTATCAACACGGCATCTATTACCGCTTATCATGGTCATGAGCAGCTGCTCGATTATTCCGCTACGAAAGGGGCCATTGTCACCTTCACACGCTCTCTATCTCTTCAGCTGAACCCAAAAGGCATACGAGTAAATGGCGTAGCTCCAGGTCCGATCTGGACGCCTCTCATTCCTTCTACATTCACCGCAGAGGAAGTTGCCACGTTCGGCTCAACTACACCAATGAAACGTGCCGGTCAGCCAGGTGAACTCGCTGCCAGCTATGTTTTCCTTGCAAGTGAGGATTCATCCTATATGGCTGGTCAAATCTTACATGTGAACGGTGGAGCCATTGTAAACGGATAACCAAGGCACAATAAAAAAAAGCATGACCAGCAAGTGGGTAACTCCCGCTTACAGGTCATGCTTCTTTGTTATCTCATATGCCTGCCATCAACAACAGCTTGGTCAAATACCATTTCGTATAAGCTAGCGTTTCTCTCGCTTCATGGTATGGCATGAAGAGCACCTCTGACTTCATTGATGAAATGAGAGGCTGCTTCAAGCCGATCGTTTCCGCGATATCGAGTGAACGAGAACCATGAAATTGATGGGTCATAATAATCGAACTCACAAGACCTTGCTCGTCCATAATTTGCTTGCTGTAAAGCAAATTCTCATAGGTACTTGTCGCCCGCGGCTCTATCAAAATGCTTTTGGCCGGAAGCCCTTTTTTAACCAAATAATTACGCATTCCCTCCGCCTCGGTTAGTTTGGATCCGTTATGATCCAGACCTCCGGAGACGATCAGTTGTTTGAACCGTCCCTCTTTATAAAGATCAATAGCCAAATCTAGACGCTCCTGGAGACCAGGACTCGGGATATCTTTGCGCAAGGAAGCGCCTAGAACGATACCAACGTCAACTTGCTTAGGCAGCGTTTGATCAGGAGCGATTTGAACCTTCCACTGGATATAAACGATCCAAGCGACAAGCAAGAGGAAAACGGTAACCACGATTCGGAACACTTTCACAAGCACACGGTTGAACGTAGATTTTTGCTCAGTTCGTCGGCGTTTTTTCGGTGTTGGAGTGATGGCTCTTTGTTTCTTATTCATGTTTGGCTGTACAGTCATCCTTGCTACTCCTTATCCAAAAATGCACTAACTTGACGAAACAACGTGCCTGCATCCTCACTCAGACATATCAAATGATTTGATCTGGAATGCCAATGGAGCTCGCGCTGTCCTTTTAGCTTACTATAGATGTATCGCGCACTTTGCGGATGAATAACTTGATCTTTTTCAGACTGAGCGATAAGTGTTGGTATGCTTACCTGACTTAGTTCTGGTTTCAAATGGCGTACAAGTCGCGTAAACTGCCAGGTAGCTCGCAGCGGCGTGGCTTTCGCTTTAATAAAGCTGATTTTCCTTTGATATTTCCATTCATCTCGAATGACATCCAGCATTCTTCTAGGGCTAACATAAATGACTGCCGTGTTCAAAAGTATCAGTCTACGAACCGGATATCGTACGGATAAATAAGCGGCCAGCAGACCTCCCATCGAGAAGCCTACCATATCAAATGATCCATACTGGATCATCATTCTCTCTGCATGCTTTTCAGCTTCGCGTACCCAATCTTCCCAATGTCCTACTTTTAATTGATGACTGGATTCTCCGTTCCACGGAAGTCGCGGAACCTCACAAAGCTGCCCGCGTTCACGTAAATGCCGTGCTAACGGCTCAACCTCATAAGGTCCACCGGTGAATCCATGGAACAATAAACATGGTTGTTTCACGCGGTTTTCTCTCCTATCCATCCTTCACTGTTTAGAATATGATATTCTATTTTTCTTTAATGGCGATTGCGTTAATCGTTACTTTTTCTTTTGGCTTGCTTGGTGAGGATTCGCCACCCATCTCAACAGGTGTTTCTGCAATTTTAGCTATTGTTGCCATGCCCTCTGGTGTCACTTTGCCAAAAATCGAATAGTTAGGTTGTGGATTTAAACTTTTCGCACAATCTTCTCCCGAACAAATGAAAAACTGACTGCCATTCGTATTGGGGCCAGAATTCGCCATCGCGACAATGCCAGGTTCATATTTATGCGAAGTTTTCAGCTCATCTGCAAACTTATAGCCGGGACCGCCTCTGCCTGTTCCAAGTGGATCTCCTGTTTGAACCATGAACGTTTTGATAATGCGGTGAAACGTCACATTGTTATAAAAGCCTTCTTTGGACAGGAACACAAAATTGTTAACGGTCTTCGGAGCTTCCTTTGCAAAAAGATCTATGGTAAATGTTCCCTTGGACGTTGTTACTTCAGCTTGATAAGTTTTGTTCGGATCGATCGTCATATCTGGCGCTTTGCTCCATTGCTTAGGAGCTGCAGTTGGCGATGCCGCTGGGGATGCTGCAGAAGAAGCAGCAGGTGCCGTAGCGCCGCTCTTAGGTGTTGCTGTGCCGCCGGCAGATTCAGTAGGCTTGTTGCCGCAGGCCGATACGAATAAAGTTAACGCGATCAACGTGAGCGGGAGAAGCTTTGTTGGTTTAAGCATGTTGAAATGCAAGTTCATTGAAAATTCCTCCGTCAATAGTATGTAGGTTTAGTGTGGGACCCGCGGAATGCGGGTCTAGTATCGTTTTACTCAGCAAGATTGAGCTAAAAAATACTATAACTTCGGCACAATAATCGGTCCCCCGTCTTGCTTGCCATCCTTCGGCTTTTCCTCTGAACCATCAACCGGCTTATTAGCCGGAGATGGGGTAGGGGTAGCACTTGGACTGATGCTGGAACTTGGAGTCGGACTTGCGCCAGGCTTATTGGTGCTTCCTGGCGATGGCGTAGGCCTCGTACCCGGTGAGAGCGTTGGCTCTAATGGATCCTTACCAGGTGATGTGGACGGCGAGACCGATGGTGAAGGTGACGGCTTGGTACCGTCAGGAAGTGCGCCATCCTTCGGTATTTCGACAGAAGCTACATTGGACTTGGCTCCCTCAGTATTTGAATCCAAATTAATCGGTACAACGTAATATTGATATGTCTCTCCGCTGTTCATGGAGGAATCATCAATACCAGCTGTTGGCGTTTGGATCAACATCTTCGGCTCTGCTTCACTAGCTCCTTTCCGGAATATTTGATATGCGATCTTTTCACCCAGCGATGTCCATGTTAGTTTAACCATCTTTGTTTCAGATACGTATAAAGCTGTTAAATCCGTAATCCCTTTTGGCGGTTCCGTTAAATTAGGCACGCTATCAGGCTTCACGAAGTTCGTCACAGGTCGACCTTCCAGCGACTTCGACATTACTTCCTTAAAGATAGCCGACGGGCTTCCGCTGCCGATTGTAACATAGTGCTTCGCATCTACTTTATCAAAGCCTTCCCAAACGGCTGCTGTCCACTCCGGCGTATAGCCGACAAACCAAACATCACGATCATATTGTTCAATGCCCTTGATGTCCAGCCCAGTTGTACCCGTTTTGCCGGCTACAGGACGATTGAACTTCGCTTTGGTACCAGTACCCCCTGGTTCTACAACGCCCTGAAGCAGCAACGTCATATAGTAGGCTGTTTTAGGTTGGATAACTTGTTTCTTCTCTGGTTTATAAGCGACGATTTCTTTATCATGCGCATCCGTAATGCGTAGAATCGCATGCGTTTTATTTTGCAATCCTTGGTTAGCAAAAGCTGTGTACGCTGTCGCCATTTGCAATGGAGAAACGCCATCCGTAAGTCCGCCCAATGCTATGGATAGGTTATTATCTTTTTGCTCATTGATGGGCGCGCCAATTTTTTTAGCAAAGGCTCTGGCCTCTGGTATGCCAATTTGATCTAATAACCAAACAGGGGCCAAATTATAGGACTTTTTAACCGCCTCAAACATCGGTACTTGCCCATGCGTCACACGGTCATAGTTACGGGGGGAGTAAGTCCCGTTACCAAAAGACGTCTGCGTGTCATCCATCATGGAGTACGGAGTATACTTCCCGCTTTCCAGCGCTGGACCGTAAGCCGCTATTGGCTTGAACGAAGAGCCTGGTTGTCTTTTGGAATACACTCGACTGAAGCCTCTTTGTTTGTAATCCCGGCCGCCTATCAATGCCATCAACCCGCCTGTTTTGTTATCCACAATAACCATGGAGCTCTGAATCTTTTGGCCATCAGAAGCATCCTTCTGGAAAAAGCTTGGATTCGCATAAGTCTGCTCCATCACTTTTTGCGCTTTCGGATTCATTGTCGTATAGATGCGGTAGCCTTTAGTCAGCAATTCATCTTCTTCGATGCCATACATACTTTCAGCTTCATCTACAACATAATCCAAGAAAGTCGCGTAATCTTTCGTGCCTTGACTAGCCGTTGCAGGCGGAGCGTAATCCACAGCTGCTGCTTTCGCACGCTCAGCCTCTGTAATATAGCCTTGATCGGTCATCAGCTTAAGAACAACAGCACGGCGTTCCTTTGATAAGTCCGGATGCTGCAATGGCGAATATCTCGATGGCGCTTTTGGCAAAGCAGCTAGCGTTGCCATTTCCCATACCTCTAATTCGTTCAGGTTGGATTTTCCGAAATACACCTTGGCTGCCGCTTTAATGCCATAAGCGTTACTGCCGAAGAAAATACGATTTAAATATTTTTCAAGAATTTCATCCTTACTAAACCGTTCGTCCAAAGCAAATGCGATCGACATTTCCGTCCCTTTACGAAAAGCTGTTTTTTCGGAACTCAGGAACACATTCTTAGCGAGCTGCTGGGTAATTGTACTTCCACCCTCTACAGCGCTCATATGAATAATATCTTTGACAAGCGCACGCCCAATGGATCTTAAATCAACGCCCGCATGCTCGTTAAACCGACGATCTTCCGTTGCAATGAAGGCTTGCTTTAATCGCTCCGGAACATCTTTGATATTCACACTTTCTCGATTTTCACCTTTATAGATTTTACCAATTTCCGTTGCAGTCTTATCTTTTCCTTCTTCTTGCGCGTAAATGAGCGTCGATTCACTTGCCGTATCAATCTTATCTATGTTGTTATCGAGAATCTTAAAGCCGTTCATAATAACGACGATATAAATACCCATTGCACAAATTATAGCCAGAATGGCAGCAATAATCGAACCCATTATAAATTGACGAACATTAAATCCCTTTTTTTTCGAGCCTTTGTTGCTTCCTTGTGATTTCGTCTTTGTATTCGCAGTTGTTTTCTTGTTCGTAGGTTTCTCCAAATCCATCGACTCCCTCGTTGTTCATTTCTCTATTGTAGTAACCAACAAAAGAACAACCTTAAACAAGGTTGCTCCCATAAGTATCTATTCGGTTAGACGATTCAGTCCATAAAAAAGTTGCAAAACAAAACATACGAGTACGGATTATTCCGAAGCTTCAGCAGCCGCCATTAAAGAAACAGGTCGTTGCGGCGTAAAGGTAGAGATGGCATGCTTGTAAACCATTTGTTGACGGCCTTCACTGTCAATGATGATCGTGAAGTTGTCAAAAGCGCGAATTAGTCCTCTGATTTGAAACCCATTCGTTAAATATACGGTAACGGGAATGCTTTCTTTACGTAGTTGATTAAGAAAATTGTCCTGAATATTAATGGATCTGTTCATCAGTGGTCCCCCTTAATGGAATGAAACTATCGCCAGAAGGCGCTATTTTCTATTGGTGTATTTGTTAATTATATTCAATTTTATGTACAAACTTTCCTGCTAGTATATCATTAATAATTTGGAAATGGGCAGAAAAATTTGCTGATTCCGTCACATCCACCCAATGAATGTCTTTCATATGCCGAAACCATGACAATTGGCGCTTGGCAAATCGGCGCGTATCACGCTTGAGCAGTGTTACCGCTTCCTCTAAACTCAATTCGCCTTCCAGATAACTGACGATTTCTTTATAACCGAGAGCTTGCATGGAAATCGCTTGCTTTGGACAGCCTGCGGCTAGGATCGATTGAACTTCCTCGATAAGCCCCTCCTGCATCATCGCGTCGATACGTTCCTCAATACGCTTGTACAGCTGTGCCCGATCCATGGTCAGTCCAATGATACATAGTTCGTAGGGAGACTCTTTTTTCTGGGACGCCAAATGGGATGTCATCGTTTCACCTGAGATATAGTAAATCTCAAGAGCTCGTATTACGCGTCTACGATCATTGGCATGAAGTCGGTTAGCGCTCTCAGGATCAATATCACGCAGCTTCTGATGCAGCGCCTCGTCCCCATGCTCAGTGGCGTACGCTTCCTGCTCTTGGCGGAACACTTCATCCATACTAACTTCCGTAAATTGATAGTCGTAACACACAGACTCAATATAAAGGCCTGTACCTCCAACAATAAATGGAAGCTTCCCACGCGAATGAATGTCCAGAATCAGAGCCTTTACACGCTCTTGAAACTCCGCTGCCGAAAAGGGATAGGAAGGATCATGAATATCAATCAAATGATGCGGAACAAGCTTCTGCTCAGCTTCACTCGCTTTGGCTGTTCCAATATCCATACCTTGATACACCTGCATGGAATCTCCGGAAATAATTTCACAGCCAAACTTCTGAGCGACTTCTAAACTTAACTTGGTCTTACCAACTGCCGTGGGACCTAGTAGCACGAGTAATTTCGGCTTGGCTGATGGGGCTAACACAGTCGAATCACTCCATACGTTGTTTTGGTCGTCGATCGCAATATATGCTCGAACCCGAGCCGGGCAAACTCTTTACTGTCTCTGTTTTCTTTGAGCACAATGCTCTTGCGTGCAACTCTTTTAGCCTCTTCGATAGATGCCATAGTGACAGCTTCATCATTCGCATTGCGTCTAAGATGAGAGATCGCTTGAGATTCCTCAATCGGACTGCGAAACATCGGATCAAAATAGACAACATCTACGCTTTGCGATGCCAATTGCTGCAAATACGCGAGGTGATGAGTCTTTCTTACCGTGATACGCCTCATAGCCTCGTTAAGCTCGGGAATTTCCGATTCATAAACGGCTAAACCTTCTTGAATCAGCATAGCTGGAATCTTTTCGCTTTCAAGTGCCGTGACGCTTCCCTGTGGGCCCACAGCAAAGGAGAACACGATAGAGTCCGACGCTAAACCTGCTGTACAATCCACGATATGATCGCCAATTCCTGTACCGGAAGCCTCAATTAATAAATCGGTCTCGCCTCGCTGCATACGTTTGACACGAACGAGGGCCATACTTGGATGAAAAAAATACGCAGGTTGGTCATCTCCATAGTACCTGATCTCATCCCTGGTCACAAGCAGGAGGGAATCATCTTTATAATTATTCCTAAGATGTTCCAAAGAATACTTTCTTCGGGGCACGACTCGGCCGTCATACACAACAGCCAATCGCGCTGCTTTGTCCAATAAACCACTGGACGGATTATACGAAGTTGTCACTAACACGGGTTTACATCACTCTCTTAAACATTTTTTCCAGTTCATAAGTCGTAAAACTGACGACTATTGGCCGTCCGTGGGGGCATGTGTAGGGATTACGGCAGCCTGATAGACGGTCGATCAGCGTTTCCATCTCAAGAACACTTAGTCCTTGATTCGCTTTGATCGATGCTTTGCAAGAGCACATAATAGCCGCCTTTTCTCTTAGTTTGGCGATGTCTACAGCTTTTTTCTCACTGAGGACCCACTCACACATGTCTTCAACGATTCCCTTCTCTTCTCCCGAAGGAAACCAGTGTGGATGCGCACGGACGAGAAACGTATTCCCTCCAAAAGCCTCCATATACACGCCTGCCTGCTCAAAAAGAGACAGCTTCTCAGCAATAATCCCTGCTTCTGAAGGTGTAAACTCCAAAGTAATAGGAACGAGTAATTCTTGGCTTGCCTCAGCAGGATTGCCAAAACGCTCGTAATAATATTCATAATTAATTCGCTCATGCGCAGCATGTTGATCAATCAGGAACAGGCCTTCTTCGTTTTGGGCGACCAAATAAGTGCCATGCATTTGACCGATCGGGTCCAATCTTGGAAAAGCGGGAAGCGTGGGAGCCTCACCTTCCTGTTTGGAGGGCAGTAGGTCCATGAACGCTTCGTTCGTCCGGCGCTGCTGTTGAATGGACATACTTCTGGGATTGCTTCCAGCAGTAGATGTGTAGCTGTTGTTTGATGGCGATGATGGACGGCTCGAATACGAAGTTCCAGAAGTTGCAGGGGCTGTCGAGCTTCTTTGCGGCTCTACGGCTGGTGGCCGGGAAATTGACACCGATTCTGGTCGATACGATGTTCCAGCCTCCTTCACTTGCGGCAAAACCGTGCTCTCTGAATCCACGGATACACGTTGTATCGTAGAATCAGGAAGCGGTATAGGTATCGCAGATGAAGCTGCCGGAGTAGATGCGCTTGAGCCAGCTGCTGGCTCAACCGTTCTTGTCAGGTCCAGCTGTTCCTGTACGTATGCGCCCTTAGGCGCTGCAGGCTTCATCCCTTGCGGGATCAGCACCTGCCTTCCAAATAGCCGCTTCACTTCGGCTTCGATTAACGCGGTTAGCTCCGCTTCTTTACTGAAGCGGACCTCAAGCTTAGATGGATGCACATTCACATCCACTAAGGCAGGATCCATCCCGATGTGAAGAACAGCCACCGGGTAGCGATTGATTGGCAGCAGGGTGTGATATCCCTGCAGCAGCGCTTGATTCAGCGCGAAGTTGCGCACGTAACGGCCATTCACAATGGTCGAGATGCCGCCACGGTTCGCGCGGGTCATTTCGGGCTTCGCCACGAAGCCCGTGATCGTATAATCCAAGCTTTCCACTTGGATAGGAAGCATTTGCTTGCCAATTGCCGTACCGTAAATGCCGGCGATGACCTGTAGCAAGTCTCCGTTGCCCAACGTTTGAAGCAGGAGATTGCTATTATGTTTCAACGAAAAGGCGATACCAGGGTGAGCCAGCGCTAATCTATACAAATAATCAGAAATATGGCCAAGCTCGGTCTGGATCGTTTTCATATATTTTAACCGCGCCGGTGTGTTATAAAATAATTCCCTCACCGACACCTCTGTTCCGCGTGAAGCAGCCGTTTCTTCGACACTGCGAATCGTGCCGCCTTCAATGGAAATTTTCCGCCCTAGTCCATCGTTCGTAGAGCTAGTGACGCACTCTAGCCTAGATACGGACGCTATGCTCGGTAAAGCCTCGCCACGGAAGCCTAAAGTTCGTATCGAGAATAAGTCTTTACTTGTTGAGATTTTACTCGTCGCATGACGCTGGAAAGCTAATTCGCAATCTTCCAAAGCCATTCCAGAGCCGTTATCGGACACCCTAATCAGCTGAAGACCGCCCTCTTCAATCGTCACATCAATCCGAGTACTACCGGCATCCACCGAGTTCTCGACGAGTTCTTTCACCACAGAAGAAGGTCGTTCAACCACTTCCCCTGCAGCGATTTGGTTCGCAATATGTTCGCTTAAGAGCTGGATTTTGCCCATAATTCTTAGTTCCCCTTTACAGCACGGATGGAAACATTCTCCCCTTGATCCTTCACTTGCAGCTGTGGAAAATAATCATCGAAAAGATCAACATTGACGTAGCTAGTCCCATTTTCAATGATTAGCTTGTCAGCCTCTACAGGAATGGCATGCGTTCCTTTATTATCGGAAATATCGACTGTGCGTGTCGCCTCGTTCCATGTAATCGTAGCGCCAACAAGTGCCGCTAGGCCGCGCGTTGATGCATATAATTTTCCGTTTTCACGGAAATTACCGAATCCACTTCCTATTTCCACGCCATTATAAGTCACACTGTGCTTGGAAATCTCAACGTTAATGTCTGTGATCCCAACTGTCTGTAGAGCGGTAATCAGTTGGGCAGAAGCCCCGTCCACCTTAATGTCCGGTGTGATCCCAACTTTGTTCACTTTACGCTTATTCGGCGTTAAGTACTCTTCAACCGTCACTTTCAGCGCACTGTCTTTATCCAATTGATAAAGCTGTTGTACACTTCCTTTGCCATACGTTTGCATACCGATCACTTTGGCAACATTGTAGTCCTGCAGAGCGCCTGACAGCACTTCCGAAGCGCTTGCGCTATACTCATTGGCTAAAATGTAAACAGGAATAGACAATTCCGTTCCGCCCGTGATCAACACCGGATCATCCACACCATTGCGGTCTCTTGTATGAATCAGAACGCCTTCTTTGACAAAATGCTTGGCAATGTTCTGAGCCGTATCCACAAGACCTCCTGGATTATTACGAACATCTAGTATCAAAGATTTCAAACCTTTTGCCTGCAGATCCGTAAGTTGTTTACCAAAATCCTCGTCCGCATCGCTTGAAAAATCCGTTATTTGAATGTAACCAACACCATTCGTAAAGCTCTTGCTATACACTTCAGGTACATTGATCCCTTTACGAGTAATCTCGACGGTTAATTCTTTGTCGCCGCGTTGAACGGTAACTTTAACTTTCGTCCCCGCTACACCAACGATTTTGTTTCTGACATCATCAATAGAGGTTGTAGAAGCAGGAGCCCCATCCACGGCACGGACATAGTCATCACGCTGCAAGCCGGCTGATTCAGCAGATGAACCTGCAAAAACCTCGGATAAATACACGCCTTTGTCATCAATTCCGATTCGAGCGCCCATGCCAACATAATTATTTTCTAAGGAGCTGGAGAACTGACCGTACTCTTCTTGGCTGAAAAAGACGGTATATGGATCTTTCAGACCTTCTACCATTTGCTTAATGCTTTGATTAGCTAGCGCTTCTTCCGTTACACCACTCACATGCAGCTTGCCAATGATTTCTCTGACTTGCTGTGTTTGTAAATCTTCTTGTGCCAACGCATTCAAGGGGAGAACCGTCATAAGAGCCGACGCCAGTGCTAGGGTAACCTTCATTGTTTTCATTCTTGGTTGATCTTTCATGTGCGTCTCTCCTCGAATATATATGATTAGGCTGTAATGTTGCAAAAATGCTGCGAAACCAAAGAACGTACGAAACAAGCTATTGCAGCTTTTGCTTCCATTCATATACTAAATTGAGCGCCTGCAGAGGCGTCATATTAATTAAATCTATCCCTTTCAGCTGATCAAGCACCAGCTGAGACTTGCCGTCAGGCTGCTTCTTCTTGACGGCCGTGTTTGCCGCGCTGTCCTCCGCGAAGAGGGACAGCTGCTGTACGGGAGCTGCCGCCGGTTGGACGGCAGCCGTCGTTGCGGCGATCTGCGCAGCGCCCGCCGCCCGCTCTTCAAACCCATTCAGCAGCTCATAGGAGCGCTGAATGATAGCATCGGGCAGCCCAGCGATTTCGGCACAGTAGATGCCGTAACTCGTACTCGCTGCCCCGGGAATGAGCTTGCGCAGGAAGGTCACCTGCCTGCCGCTCTCTTTCACAGCCATGCAATGATTGCGCAGATGCACGAGGCTTTCTTCCAGATGCGCAAGCTCGTGGAAATGCGTCGAAACGAGCGTCTTGCAGCCGATACGGTCATGCAGGAACTCGATGACCGCCTGCGCAATCGCCATCCCTTCCCCGGTCGAGGTGCCGCGGCCAAGCTCATCGATGATGACGAGGCTCTTGCTCGTCGCCTTCTCGGTCATCACTTGGATGTCCATCATCTCGACCATGAACGTACTCTGACCGCCGATCAGATCATCGGCAGCGCCGATCCGCGTGAAGATGCGGTCGGTGACCGGAATGCGCGCAGATCTGGCAGGTACGAAACAGCCGATCTGCGCCATCAGGCAGATCACGGCGACCTGCCGCATATATGTACTCTTACCGGCCATGTTCGGTCCGGTAATAAGCAGAATGCGGCCCTCATCTAGCAGCAGGCTCGTTTCGTTCGCGATGAACGAGCCGTCTTGAATGACCGCCTCCACCACAGGGTGGCGGCCTTCTTCAATCTCGAGATCGAAGCCTTCGCCGATCTCCGGCTTGCGGTAGTGATGCGCCGCGCTGACCGTGGCCAGCGACTGATAAACGTCGGCGGTAGCGATCACTTCCGCCAGTTTCTGTAATCTGGAGATATGTTCAGAGATCCGGTCGCGAAGCTCCGTGAACAGCTCATACTCCAGATCAACCATTTTATCCTGCGCTTCCAGAATGAGCGCTTCTTTCTCTTTGAGCTCCGGCGTTACGTAGCGCTCGGCATTCGCAAGCGTCTGCTTGCGTTCGTAGCGGCCTTCCTGCAGCGCGGACATGTTCGCTTTGGTGACCTCAATAAAGTAACCGAACACTTTGTTGTAGCCGATTTTGAGCGACTTGATCCCCGTCGCCTCCCGCTCCTGACGCTCGAGCTCAGCGATCCACTGCTTCCCGTTCTTACTTGCTTCCCGGAGTTGATCCAGGTATGGCTGGTAGCCTTCGCGGATCATTCCGCCATCCCGAATGGATACAGGAGGCTCGTCCTCAATGGCGCTAGCAATCCACGACATAACATCTTCACAGGCATCCATATTTTCGACGAGTTTGCGAAGCGTCTCGGAGCCGGAAGCTGCACATACTTCTTGAAGCAGCGGAACCTGCTGCAAGGAGTGCTTGAGAGCGATCATATCGCGAGCATTCGCATTCCCGTAGGAAATACGTGCAACTAAACGCTCCAAATCGTAGACTTCCTTCAACGCTTGTTTCACATCTTCTCTGATAATGAGCTGATTGTAGAGTAGATTGACAGCTTCCAGACGCTCTTCGATGCGTGATACGCTCATGAGCGGCTTTTCGATCCATCGGCGCAGCATCCTAGCGCCCATCGCTGTTACTGTTTTGTCCAGCAGCCAAAGCAAAGAACCTTTTTTCGCGCGTTCACGTACCGTTTCTACGAGTTCAAGATTTCTACGCGTAAAAGGATCCATCGTCATGAATTGATCGGACTCATATACTCTGATATGCTTCACGTGGGTCAATGCTCGTTTTTGCGTTTCTTTTAAATAAGCAAGCAGCAAGGCAACACCTTGACGGTTCAAAGCGGATAAAGCAAGCAGTGCGGCATCCTCAGCAAAATGCTCATCCAGCAGCTTTTCATCCGCTTGCGTCCATTCCGTAAGCACCGTACTGCGCCCCCAAGTGAGGCCAGTTTCCCGAATTGTCGTTAATAAGTCCTTATCCGTAATGATCTCCGAAGGGTTGTAGACATTGAGTTCATCTACGACGAGTTCCCATGAGTTAGAAAGCTGTGTTGTATATAACTCCCCCGTTGAAATATCACATGCCGTAAAGGCATAACCGTGTTCCTGACTCACTAGGGAAACGATGTAATTGTTGCTCGATTCGCCTAACAGCTTGCTATCCATAACGGTCCCGGGCGTAACGATACGAACAATCTCACGCCGCACGACACCTTTGGCTTCAGCGGGGTCTTCAACTTGTTCGCATATGGCGACTTTATACCCTTTCTCGATTAACCGAGACATGTAATTGTCCGCCGCGTGATGAGGGACACCGCACATAGGGATTTTCTCGTCGCCGCCGCCTTCTCTACCTGTTAACGTAATCTCCAACTCTCGTGAAGCATTGATCGCATCATCAAAAAACATTTCATAGAAATCACCCAGACGAAAAAACAAAAAAGCATCCGGGACTTGCGCCTTCACGGCCAAGTATTGCTGAATCATCGGCGTATATTGGGCCACCTTGCGTTCCTCCAACCAATCACTATATTCATTGTCAACATCTATGAAACTACCAAACTTCATTTTCATAAGTGTGCAAAAAAGAATTTGAAGCTTCTAAAGACTCTTATCTCAACAGATACGCTCCATTTTCCAATGATTTCTCGATATAAGAGCCCCTAAAGACTGCTATCCATCAACTTGCTTCACTTATATGTAAAATAGCAGCTTCTGGAGGCTCTTATCCAACTGTAACTGAAGCATCGAAACGTGAATTCCCATGCACAGATTAAAACCATTTCAAATCTCTTATAGATACACTATTATAACATGATTTGTTCTTCAAAAGCTTCTTTACGATGGTAGGGTGCAATTTTCCAAGCTTTGCGAAAATCAGCTCTTTCGTTCCAGGGCTCCATTGACATGATTCTTACTCGGAGACGTTCCAAAACGGCGGCGAATAGGTCATAGCCCTTCAACTGCTCAAGATCCTGCCAAAGCTTCTCAACCGTGGCTTGAAGCCGCTGCTTATCCCCACGATAGTAGGCCGCTTGAATATCCGGATCCTGCAAGGGCTGCCTAGGCAGCAGCCAGTAGTTGTCAGCAATGAGCGAGGCTAGCGCGAACACACCGCGCGTGATCTCAGGCGACTGCATCCAGCTCGGCAGGGTGCGGTACTCGAAGCCCCCGTGCGACTTCTTGCGGAAGTCGCCAAGGAAGCCGTACCGAGGGCGGCGCTCCCGTGTCGTATCGCCCTCGATCAAGATCAAGGGCAGCGCGAGGTAGTTATCGAGCGCGCGCAATAAATGCCCATTCAGCCAGCATCGGCTGAAGTGGATATGTCCGCCCAGGGGGTAGCCCCCCACCGGCATGCCGCCCGAGAGCCAAGCGAGGCTCTCGTCGTCGATCTTCCGCGCGGCGAGCTGCATCGTAGATCGCAGGTTCCTCGCCAGCTCGCGCGGGTCTGTGCTTGGCTGCGGGCGCAGCTCCGCCAGCGGCAGGATCACGCGATGCCCGCTGAGTACGACGGCATCGCAGCCGACCTCGCCGTCCCGCGTCAGGAAGCGGTCGGCGAAGACGACCTTGCCCTGCGGGCTGAGCAGCAGGA
Source organism: Paenibacillus sp. V4I3 (assembly GCF_030817215.1). Lineage (GTDB taxonomy): Bacteria > Bacillota > Bacilli > Paenibacillales > NBRC-103111 > Paenibacillus_E. Next base: position 4,367,387 of record NZ_JAUSZA010000001.1, on the reverse strand, counting down.
ACTCGGGATCGCTGCCGAGCATCGCCCGCTCCTTGCGCCGCAGCTCCTTCGCGATGGCGATCTCATAGCGATCGATCGCCTCCGCGAACACCTGTGCCAGCTTCCCGTTCAGCTTCGGAACGGGATCCACATCCAATACCAAGGTGTGCCCGCTAGGCAATACACCTATGGTGACAAGGCCATAGTCTAGGCCGAGCGCATAGACAGCTTTTATAGACTCACGGCTAGCCCTTCGGACATGAAAATTGGCACGATCTGGCGTAATTTCTATGTAAGCCGAACTGGCATTTAATTGTCTTTGATCATAGAGAGCTTTCTCCGACAACAGAAGCGTCTCCTTCTTCTCATAAACAACCAATGTCTGCAAATGAAATACAGCTACCTTATATTTATGTGTGAATGCCAATCGCTCATCCTTTGCACTTCGGCCATTATGCCAAGCTACAGTCTTGATGCCGTGCAAATGGAGCAGTTCTTCCCGCTTCAAACGCATCTGAGCCCTAAGAATCGCCCTGATCGGCTGCAGCGCCGGCTTCAGCGGCCACTCATCATGAGCAGCTCCCCAATGAATGATGACCTGGCCTCGCCAATCGACCGGCAGCCTTGAACCACTGGGTATGCGGATGAGATTCGCTAGCTCCAGCGCCTCTTTTTCCTGTGCGTGCAGTAAGAATGTTTCCATCCATTTTGCCCCTTCTCCGTTCTCATTCCATCCTCACAGTCCTTGCATCTGATCAATCTGCCCATTTATTAAAATAAAACAAAAAAGAGGGCAAATGCCCTCTGCCGAACCTCTTTCACCTGCATACACTGGCGTATAGGATTCCTTAATCCAATTCGTCCTCAAGCAGATCGGCGTCCAGATCCTCGAAATCTCCATCGCCGTTGTCATCGAAATCTACATGTTTGTCGTCGAAGTCATTGGGGCCGTAGGGGCTAACAATGACGAAGACTTTCGTTTCAGCGACCAACTCAACTTGGAACTCCCGTTCCACCCGAATGACTACGCTGTCGCCGCTAGAAGAGATACTTGCTTCCACACAGTTCGGCTCTTGCGTTGCGACAGCAGATACTTCAGCAGTTGTTGGCCTATGTTTTTTGTCCAGATAACTTAGTCCAACAATTTCTACATAAGAAACGGTTTCTTTTGCTACATCTGTTTTGGTGTTACGATCGTAAGAATACCAGATGTTGATATCATAAGTACCAACTACCTCTACGCCATCTCCGGATTGGATCGCCTCGAATTGGTTATTAATAATCCAAGCGCCCAATATACTGGTCGGAGAAAAGGGCGGAGTCACGGTATGACTTACATGCGAAAATTTGCGACCTTTACCGCAGACAGCTTTTGTAATGATCTCTCTGCTTTGCAAATCTTTATCTAATGACATCCTTTCAACCTCCTCCATACAATCATTCATTACAAGTGTATGCAGGACAGCAGTCTAGAGTGACAATTATTTTATATTATTTTTACGATATAAAAATACTCATATCTTTAAGAGTCAACCCGCCTCTGGGCGCTGTTTTTTTTGCTTTCTGGCTATAGATAAATATTGCATAAGCTCCCTGTTAAGCTGTAAAATGGCAGATCTCACCTCGAATTCTTCTCGACTTTCCGGCAACGGCAGTTGTTTATAACGAGCATCCAGAACTTGCAATTCTTTCTCCGCATCACCAGTATAGTAGTCTTCCTTAACAGTTTGACTAATATCTTCAAGAATCGCTGCCACCCACTCCCCCTGCGGCAAAGTTTGATACACTTGGGCAACGAGATCGATCATCCGGTGGATCGACTCCAACTGCTCACCCCTCATAAAAAAATATACCTGCAAGTAGGGGTCTCCTCCGAAAATGAGTGTATTCTCCATAGTTCGTTTAGCAAGCCCTGCGCCTTGATCAATCTCTTCACTTACTTCCAAAAGCTCCTTGCCATCCCACACAACTGTATTGTCTCTCAAATGCTTAGCCATGTTCACGAAAATATCCGAGAATAGCGCCTCGATTTTTTGCTTATGCGCCTCGATCGCTTTATCTGTCTTAGGCATGTAGGCAATATTGATGAGTGTCGCTGTACCCAATCCAATGAGCAGAAGATGCATTTCATTCAGAACCGCCGTCCACCCGGCAGTTTCATAGGCGAAGAGATGCAGCATAACAACGGCCCCGGTCACAGCACCCTCTGTAATCCGCAGCCGATGCAGGATGGGAAACACGACGAGGATGAATATACCGACAACCCACACATGGAACCCCAATACCATAAAAAGTAGAGAGCCTGTAAGAAGCGCGAGCATGGAAGCTCCGATCCGATGAAGTGCACTTCGAATCCCTTTTTTCTTCGTCACTTCTATACCTAGAATAGCAAGAAGTCCAGCTGCGGCAGGCGATTTTATCTCGAATACGTGAGCTAGATACATCGCTATAACGACTGCTAGCGCTGTTTTGAGCACACGAAAGCCCATAGCTTTTTCACCTCTTTGTTGGTTTTAACTATGGGCTCATTATTTCATTTTGGGCAAAAAGTGGCAAGCCTTATCGATGTTTTGTCATTCTTTTTTCCAAATTGGACACAATTTGATACATGACTGTAGCCACAATCGCAATGACGAACAAGGTAGAGATAACCAGCGTAAAATTAAATACTTGAAAGCCGTATATAATCAAATAACCAAGACCCATTTGCGATACAAGGAATTCGCCTACGATTACACCGATCCATGCCAAGCCTACATTCACTTTCAAAGTCGAGACGATGGCGGGGAATGATGCGGGTAGAATGGCCTTTAAGAACACTTTTCGCTGATTACCCCCAAATAAAGTGACGACCTTCACATAGTTCTGGTCCACCTCTTTGAAGCTCCCGTACACGACTAGGGTTGTGATTATAACTGTTATCGATAGCGTAGTTGCAATAATCGATAGCAAGCCTGGACCCAAACCTACGATAAATAACGGTCCAAGCGCTACTTTAGGCATACTATTCAGCACGACAATATAAGGATCAAGCACGCGGGAGAGAAACGGCGACCACCAAATCACAACAGCTAACGCCGTACCGAACAAAGTGCCTAACACAAAGCCGATAATGGTTTCAACGACCGTTACGCCCACATGCGGGAGGAGGCTGCCATCAAGGAGTTTATCCCAGAGCAGCTTAAAAACTTTCGTTGGATAACTAAAAAGCAGCACATCGATCCATTTTAATCGGGCAGCCATTTCCCAGAAGGAAAAAAACATCAGTAGGATGGCTAGTTGAACAAGCCTTATATAGTTCGTTTTCTTTTTCCTTGCAGCTAAAAATTGCTGATGAACTTGATTTATAAGCGTATCGTCCGCATTTTCGTTGAGACGCGCCTGCTGCTGACCATCACTCATGATGCACGCCCCCAAACTCCTGCCAAATCAATCGAAAGAGTACATGGAAATCGGGAAGTTCCCGCGCTGCGAGAGGGACGGAAGACCGAATTTCCTGCGAAATTATAAATTCTTTGCGAATTCGACCCGGATTAGGATCCAGCACAATAATACGATCACTCATCGCAATTGCCTCTGAGATATCATGAGTCACGAGAAGAGCTGTTTTCTTCTTCGCACGAAGAGTCTCTACAACCAAATCCTCCAACTGAAGCTTGGTTTGATAATCGAGCGCAGAAAACGGTTCATCCAACAGGAGCAGTTCAGGCTCTGTTGCTAATGTTCGTACTAATGCGACTCGCTGACGCATGCCCCCGGATAGCTGAGCGGGATAATAATCTTTGAAGCCGAGCAGCCCCATCTCATCCAATAAATGAAGCACACCCTGTTTCTTCTCTTTGGTTAACGTTCCTGTAATTTCCAAGCCCATACAAGCATTATCTTCTATTGTCCGCCATGGGAATAAATAATCCTGCTGAAGCATATAACCCACCCTTGTCGATGGACCATTTACGATCCCTCCCGCAACAGTTACAGTACCAACTGTCGGACGAATGAGCCCGGCAATGATCGACAAGAGAGTCGTCTTCCCACAGCCGCTTGGACCGATCAGACTAACGAATTCACCCCGCTGAATGGCAAAATTGATTTGCTCGACAGCAAGTGTAGCTCGCTCCTCGGTAACATAAACTTGCGTCACGTCTTTTACAGTCACAGCTGTATCCATGTTGGTACTCCCCTCTTGTTCGATTCACCGACATGCCTAATACTGATTACTATGGTTTTACGTTCGATTTCGCTTTCTCTGCATAGGTATTGTTCACTAGCTTTTTCCAAGCTACCTTTTCTTTCAACTCACCGGCGGAAGTCATCACGTCTAGCAAATTGTTCCATTCTTGTTCATCCACAATGCCATCCGTCGCGAATGATCCTTGATCCTTGTAGCGCTTGACAACACTTTTTACAATTTCTACATCGATATCTTTAAAATATGGCAAAACCGCATTCGTGATTTCATCGACACTTTTCGCTGCAACCCAAAGCTGAGCACGTTGTACCGCATTCGTGAACTTCTGAACGGTACTTGAGTTTGCCTTCATGAAGCTTTGTTTGGTCATAAATACCGTGTAAGGCAGGTGTCCGCTCTCCACACCGAAGGAAGCCATAACGAAGCCCTTGCCTTCTTTTTCAATAATGGAAGCTTGCGGTTCGAAGAGCTGTACATATTCCCCTGTTCCCGATGCATAAGCGGATGCGATATTTGCAAATTCGATATTCTGAATGAGCTGGAGATCCTTTTGTGGGTTGATGTTGTGCTTCTTCAACGTGAATTCGCCTGCCATCTGAGGCATGCCGCCTTTTCGCTGACCGAGGAAAACAGAGCCTTTGAGCGAGTTCCAGTCGAACTTATCGACTTTCTTCCGAGCAACTAGGAAGGTACCGTCCGTTTGTGTCAGCTGAGCAAAATTAATAACCGGATCATCCGAGCCTTGTTGAGACACGTAGATCGAAGTTTCCGATCCAACTAAAGCTACATCAATGGCGTTTGACAGTAAGGCCGTCATTGTCTTGTCGCCACCTGGTGTGGTGGTCAATTCAACATCTAGCCCTTCATCCTTGAAAAACCCTTGCGATAAAGCCACATACTGCGGTGCATAAAAGATAGATCGCGTGACTTCACCAATTCGAACCTTTGTTGTTTCTTCGCTTTTCGTTCCGCACGCCGAAACGATTACACTGAGCAGTAGGACGGCGGATAATGTGAATCCCCATCTTTTCCGATTGTTCATGGACGTCCCTCCGATAAAAGTAGTAATGTATCCTATGCAGGAGCCCAGAAGTCGGTTAATATTGTTTTTTTGATTACACACTATATGCATTTTGTGCTTCAAAATTATGTGCGAATGTGCTTTGGAGAGAATTACCTGCAAATTGTGCAGCTATTTTAGACTCAAAGGGGGCAAATAGACCATATAAAAAAACAGCACCCTAAGGCAATATTCCTGCCTCAAGATGCTGCTTTAGATCAATTAAATACCGTAAACCGTTTGGTACTTCTCTTCCAAGTATTGAACCAGGTACTCGGGATTCAACTCTTCACCCGTCACTTCGCGAATGATTTCATTCGGTGTCAAAAGCTTACCATGTTGGTACACTTTGTCCGTTAGCCATTCCTTGATCGGCACCAGATTGCCTTCTGCAATCAAGCTATCGAAATTCGGAAGCTCTTTGCGAAGGGTATGCGTGAATTGCGCCGCGTACATATTACCGAGTGCATAGGACGGGAAATAACCAAATGCACCGCCAGACCAGTGCACATCCTGCAGTACACCCTCGCCGTCATTCGCAGGAACCACGCCCAAATACTCTTCGTATTTGGCATTCCAAGCTTTAGGCAGATCAGCTACGGCAATTGTACCGTTGAATAACCCTTTTTCCAGCTCATAGCGAATCATAATATGTAAGTTGTAAGTTAATTCATCGGCTTCAATACGGATTAATGAAGGCTCTATATGGTTTATGGCGCGATAGAAGGAATCCACATCCACATCATCAATTTGTCCGCTAAACGTCGTTTGCAGCTCGCCATAGTAGCGATCCCAGAACGCTTTACTGCGGCCGATTACATTTTCCCAGAAGCGGGATTGTGACTCGTGGATCCCCATCGATGTGCCTGTGCACAGATTTGTACCAACTAAGTCTTTTGAAATGTTTTGCTCATACAGTGCATGTCCACCCTCATGAATCGTTCCGAACAAAGCAGATGTGATGTCATTTGGCAAATAGCGTGTTGTGATCCGAACATCACCTGGATTCAGCGCTGTCGCGAAAGGATGCACCGTTTCATCTAGTCGGCCCGCTTCAAAGTCATACTGCATTTGCTTCAAAATGGAAAGTGAGAACTTCTTCTGCTTGCTAATTTCAAATTGTTGATCCAAAAAGGATCGATTAGGCTGATTGGCTGAAGCTTGAATACGTTGAAGTAAGGGAACCGCTTTTTCACGCAGCGCACCGAATACTTCATTTAGTTTCTCAACTGTCATCCCAGGTTCATACATATCTAGCAAGGTGTTGTATTTATTGCCTTCGTAGCCCCACAGCTCGATAAACTCTTGAGTTGTAGCTACGATTTTCTCCAAATATGGTTGGAACGAATCCCAATCGGAGTTATGCTTTGCATCTTCCCATGCGGATTCCGCTTGAGAGGTAAGGACGACATAGGCCTGATATTTCTCGGCCGGTATTTTTTTACTGCGATCATATTCTTTTTTGCATTCTACGACCATTTTTTTGGAAATGGCATCTAGCTTCTCCAGTTCGGAAGGCTGCATGAAAAAGTCCAAATAACTTCCCATCTCATCGGATGTAGACATACGGAAAACTTCGGTAGATAGCTCTCCAACGACTTCAGAACGAGTTTCTATTCCTTTTTTTGGAGCCCCGGTACGCATATCCCAATAAATTAAGGCGATGGCCTCCTCGTACTGCTTCATTTTGCGGACATAGGCCTTGAAAGATTCCAGCTTTGCTGGGGCTGCTTGCACACTCATGCTCTAATCTCCTCCCAAAAGTTTCTTATTTTATCATACTTCGTCCCCTACTCAGAATCAAATTTATGCTGGGGTATGATAGAATAATAATAAGCTTAGGCAAGAAACCTATTTGTGCAAACATTTGAAGGAGATGACTTTTGTGAAAATCACGTTTACCGATACAGCAATTCATAGATTGACACCATTTACTTCTGACCAGAATGAAGCTATCTTAAAGCTAGTTTTTGATACAGAAGACTGCGGCTGCTCCGTTAACGGAGTACCTACCCTTTGGTTAGTTTCCCAAGCAAATAATGATGATCTTACCGCTGAAACTGATACTTTCAAGCTCATTTATAAAGCCAAGGATGAGATCTTTTTTGAAGAAAACATGAAAATCGACTACCATGAAGGACATAAATCCTATATACTTAAGAGTAATAATCAAATTTATAATGCGGGTATGAGCTTAGTCGACAAAAGATAAAGCTGCTAAAAATAGAGACAAGCAGCACATCAACTTACCTGGAGGGAAACCATGTCTTTGATTAGCGAAATTTTGCACTATAATAAGGAATTCGTAGAAACGATGCAGTATCAAGAGTTTTTGACTACGAAATTTCCAGACAAACGGATGGTCGTTCTTACCTGTATGGATACGCGGCTGGTCGAACTGCTGCCCAAAGCCATGAATCTCCAAAATGGTGACGCCAAAATCATTAAAAATGCGGGAGCGATTGTCTCTCATCCTTTCGGAAGTGTTATGCGGAGTATTATCGTCGCTGTCTACCAGTTAGAAGCGGATGAAATATTCGTCATCGGGCATTATGATTGTGGGATGACCGGACTGAATTCCGCCGATGTCATCGCCAATGCGAAAAAACGCGGTATTTCGGATGACGTTATAGAGACACTCGGCCACTCCGGCATCGACTTGTCCCGTTGGTTGACGGGGTTCAAACATGTACAGGAAGGGATTGAGAAAAGCGTTAACATCATACGAAACCATCCCTTACTTCCTAAGAATCTACCTGTTCACGGTCTCATTATTGATCCGGAAACAGGCCGTCTCGACTTGATCTCGGATGGATATAAAATGGATTGATCCTAATTTCCTAAAACAATAAAAAGGTGCCTACCCCTTATTACGGGTAAGCACCTTTTTATTTTTCATCTAAGCTTTACGCTACATTTTCAGCGTTTTGACTAAACGTTTGGCGTCACCATTCGGTGTTGCAACTACTTCGTACAGATTTATGCTTATATCAGAACTCAATTGTTCCGATTTGATCGTGCCGAAATCAATAAATTGAACGCCGGACATAATCTTCTGCTGCCCTGTAAAACTCATCGACTTCGAGCTAAGCACGCGCCCTTCTGAGTCAACAACCTCGAAATCAAGTGTTGAGAAGTTTGCATCCGTAATGACCTGATCTTGCCTATTGACATCCAGATCCACACGCAAGCGATACCCATAGGAAGAATCTTTATTATACGTGGCACTCACAGAATAATCCTTCAAGTCGATGCTGAATGGATACAAGGATACAGCGCCTGTACTTGGTATGGGTTGAATAGCCGTTTTGTAGGAACCCACTGCCAAGCGGTTAGCATCGTAAACGTTAAGTGCAAGCTGATCAGCTTTCTCACTAGCAGGCAATAGGTAAGAATAACTCAATACATAGCTTGTGTTCGGTGCAATGGTCTTCGCGACCGCCGACTGCCGGACACCTGAATAGGTGTAGCCTTCAGCGCTGGTCAGATCCGTTTGGAAGTCCGGAATCGTTAATGATGAGGTTCCTTTATTCGTCAGCTTATACTTGGCAACAACCGTTTTGAAGCCGAAGTCAGAGTTCTCGCTCATCCCGAACTCAACAAGGGAGAGATCGATATTGGAGTCAATGAGATTACTTGCTGATAGCTTAAACGGAGTGCCGATCGTATACGCTTGCGCAGCGGCATAAGATGAAACTTCTCCGCCATCTCCAGCTCCGGCAAGTGTCGTAACCGATACTGGCAGGGTTGACGCTTGTTTGCTGCTTGTATCTGTAGTGCCAGTCGCATTGCTTGGTTGTGTCGTCGTAGCAGCGGCCTCCTGTTTCTCAAGTACGACCAACTGCAGGGCATCTGTGTTCAGTCCCGCAGGCAAAATGCCGGAGAAACGGAATGTCGTTGACTCATTCGGTGATAAATAAGACGTGCGAACTGCATTATCACTAGAGCTCACGGCCACACTGCCACGAAGGGCTTGGAACTCAGCAGACAAGTCCGGAATCGTCACAATGCCATCGCTATTATTTGTTAACGTTACATTCGCTTGCAAATGAAGCCCGTCGGATTGTTTACTGGCTGCTGCCCAAGAAGTTGAGATCGCCAAGCCGCTCACATCTGAGTTTGGATACTCTGTATGATCACCGATTTTACCAATAACAAATGACTTCTCTGCATTCAAAGACCCCAAAACCGTTGTCTTCACTTTACCTTTCGGCGAGAAAAGCAGTGCCAAACGGTTCGTTTCTAGCGATCCCGGGACGGCTGCTTGTAAGGTGGCTTTAACAGGCTGCTGCGGAAGCAAGGATAGACCCGCCCCTTTAGTAAACTGAGCGCCATAAGTCAGCCCTTTGCTATCTTGGAAATTCATTTCTAGTCCATCTGGCAGTTTGGTTGTTGAACTGCTTAGATTTTCCAGCGTAAGATCGGTGTATACCATCCATGCACCGTCTTTATAAACCTTGTAGCTGTTGCCTAATTGGGCGGTAACTAACGCATCATCAGCGAAAGTTGAGTCAAGTTCCTTCAAGTTCAGAACCGCTTGTTGAAGCACCGACTGACCCGATTCTTGCATCGCGGCTTCTACGGACAAAGCCCCAACATCCTGCATTGTATTATAGTTCCACTCGAAAATATCGACCTTTAATTGAGCTGGAGTCAGGTCCGCAGGAATTTCAGAAGTAAACTTGAAGGTTCCCGTTTCTCCGGCTTTCACACGCGCTGTTACTTTCTCGCTTAGTTTCGCGGTGTAAGATACACCGTTCGCGTCAATGACTTTGACGCCATAGTTGTTGAAATCTACGGAAGTGCTGCTGTTATTGTTCAGCCCTAATGAGAAACGAAGTGAGCCGTCCTCAGCACCGGCAGACAAGGTAACCTTGTCTAAAGTAAAGTAGACAGAATCACTGAGAAACACGCCTTCCTTCCCAGCGAAAGCCGATGTAGCAAGTGGTAGTGTTAGGAAGCTTGCTGCGGTTAGTAATAAAGCCGAACGGCTGAGCAAGCGTTTCATCTTTCGTTGTTGATTCACTGGTAGTCCTCCTAAGAGTTTTTGTAGAAAACTTTCTTCGTAAGCATCAACTGAGTTTTGCTTTAGTAAAAACTTGCATCGTAAGTATCAGCATATATCATCAATCAGAACGCAAAGCGTCAATAGGACGCAATTTGGAAGCTTTATTTGCCGGATACAAACCAAAAACAACGCCGACAAAAACGGAAAATAAGAAGGAATACAAACCAATATCGAAGGAAAGGCTTGTTGTCTGTTTCGGGCTGAAATAAGGCAGGGCATACGAGAAACCGATGCCTAACGCAAGTCCGATTAATCCGCCCATGCCGCTGATGACGACGGCTTCTACCAGAAATTGCAGCAAAATATTTCGACGTTTGGCACCAATCGATTTGCGAATCCCAATTTCACGCGTTCGTTCACTCACCGTAACCAACATAATATTCATGATTCCGATGCCACCGACGAGTAAAGAGATTAGCGCAACAGCCACTAACTGATTCGTAAGTGTATTCGTTGCTTCAGTCCGTGCTTTAAGCAGCTCATCCTGATTCGTTAAGACGAAGCCTGTATCGCTTTTGAATTTGTACGTCAAATACTGCTTCATTGTATCTTGAGCGGTATAAATATCATCCTTCGTCGGTGCTTCGACGTAAGTTGTGCGAATTTGCCCCAACTTAAATTGTCGTCTCGCTGTTTCCAAAGGCACAATCACTGCACTATCGACGGAAGCTCCGCCAATATTGGAGCCCTTCTCTTTCAGAGTTCCAATCACATTGAACACGACACCGTCGATATTGATATCTTCACCTACTGGGTTTAACTGACCAAAGAACGTTTTAGCGACTTCACTACCTAATATGGCGACATTTGAGCGAAACTCTAGATCAGCTGGTGCGAGATTCCGCCCCTTGTCAATATTTGCTTTGATAATGTTAAAATAGCGATCGTTCGTTCCAATAACGTTGTATTTCTCCTGCGTACGATCATACTTAACGTTGGATCCATTCTTCGTCATCGTTGGCGCAATCGACTGGAACTCCGGAAAATTCTCGAAATTCATCAGCTCATCATAATTCAATTGCGTTGCACGTCCGTTCCCGGTCGCGGTGACAACAAGCAGATTCGTCCCCATGTTCTCGTATTGCTTGGCGATTTGCTCTGAAGTGCCTTGACCTATCGATACCAAGGTTACGACTGAGCTCACTCCAATAATGACGCCTAGCATAGTCAAAAATGTTCGCAGCGGACTCGATATGATCGTACGAAGCGACATTCGAATGAGTTCACTTAGCTTCATACGCTCACCTCATGCTGTGCGCTCATCTGAATGTTATTCCGGTAGTCATCAATAATAACGCCATCCTTAAGGGAAACGACACGTTTGGCATTGTCGGCAATGTGATGATCATGCGTTATCAATACGATGGTATTACCTTGCGCATTCAGCTGCAGGATTAACTCCAACACTTCTTCGCCTGTTCTGGAGTCCAGCGCACCGGTTGGTTCATCCGCTAAGATGAGCGAAGGTGATATCGCAAGCGCCCGCGCGATGGCCACACGCTGCTGCTGGCCGCCTGATAGTTCACTCGGCTTATGATGACCACGCTCTCCCATCCCGAGCATCTTCAACATGTTGTTAGCCCGCTCCCGCCGTTCCTTCCTTGGTATGCCAGCATAGATCATCGGTAGCTCTACATTTTCCATAGCTGACAAACGAGGCAATAAATTAAATTGTTGGAAAATGAAGCCGATCTTCTGGTTTCGCAGTTCAGCAAGGGCATTATCACCCATATTCTCGGTCACAACGCCATCCAGCGTATAACTGCCAGTCGTAGGCACATCCAATAATCCAATCGTGTTCATGAGTGTCGATTTCCCTGATCCACTCGGTCCGATAATGGCGACAAAATCACCCTCGGCAACGGAAAGCGATATGCTGCGCAGAACATGAAGATCTTCTTCCCCGCGTTTATATGTTTTGGTAATCTCTTTCAGTTCAATGATATTCATACCGCAATAACTCCTTTCCCGGCCGTATTATCTGGTACCGCCACCGCCGTTAGTCCGAGTAGCTCCCGTATTGCCCCCAGCACCACCGTTACCGCCTGCACCTGCTCCACCAGCTCCGCCTTGGAATCCAGCACCACCTGCACCGCCACCAAATCCACCAGCGCCTCCAGCGCCACCGTTTTGCTGGAACTGCTGTCTCAAACGATTAATTTCATCCTGGCTTAAATTCTGCTGTCTCTTCACGACAGGCAGAACAACTTTATCGCCTTCTTTAAGACCTTCGGTGATTTCGATTTGCGTTTTGGAGCGAATTCCAATTTTAACCTCGTGTTCATTATCAACCGTACCATCGGCTTTCTTCAAAGAAACGACACGCTTCCCTTTTTGCGATTGCAGCGCTTCTGGCGGTAAATAAATCACGTCTTTTTTATCTTGAATTAAAATTTCGCCAGTTGCCGTCATCCCATATTTCAACATGTTGTCTTTATTTTCAGCGGCTAGGACAACATCATAGAAGGTTACGCCATTCGTTGTCGTTCCCACCGAAGAGATTTGCGTCACTTCAGCCGGGAATATGCGTCCAGGGTAAGAATCAACCTTGATTTCAGCTTTCATCCCTGTCTTAATATTGGGTAAATCCAGCTCATCCACTTGCACGGGCAGCTGCATTTTCGCTAGGCTAGCAACAGCTCCGAACTGCGTGCCACTGGTTACCTTACTGCCGACCCTGAAATTACTCAAAATATCATTTTTCTTATTCACAAAGTCGGTTGAAAATACGCCGTCAAAGGGAGCAACGATTTTGAGCGAATCCACCTGCTCTTTAGCCGAGTCTACCTTAAGCTTCTGCCGTTCAAGAGCAGACTGTTTCGTCAGAATATCATCGTCTATTGTATCATTCGCGAAGGTTGCGATCGTATCTCCTTGATGTACCATGTTCCCAGTTTTGAAAGGCAATTTGGATATATTCCCCGTCGTTCCAGCCAAAATCGTCGTCACCTTCAGATACTCCAAGGCCCCCTTGCCTTGTGAATCGATGGTTCGCCCACCGATAGTAACCGAACCCGATACATTCGTTCCTGCATCCATGGAGTTGTCATTCGGGACAGAAACTTCGATGTCGATCAGTTTACCGCCTTTTCCATCCGATTTTGGATCTTTGGAGATACTTTGAATCGATCCTGTTTTTGTAATCATAAATCCATCTAACGTAATATCCACCGGATCTCCCTTATGAAGCTGAGAAGCATCTTCCACAAAGAATGGAAGTGTTACGGTTAATGTACTTAAATCACCAATCGTGGCAATTTTGGTCGATTTATTGATTGTCGACCCTAAATCGATGTTATTCGCGTATGTAAGTTTACCAGAAATAGGTGCTTTAACACCCATTAATCCTTGCTGCTGCTGTAAGGAATTCAAATCTTTCTCAAGTTGTTCATAAGTCAGCTGGGCATCTTGCAAGTCGCTTTCCAAGCTTGTACTCGTTAGTTCAATTAGCACATCTCCAGCTTTAACCGCTTGGTTTCGTGTTAAATTAATGGATTTAATATTCGCATTTTCTGTGGATGAAATCGTTTGTGTATCCTTGGGCTCGAACTGTGCCGTGCCAGAGACGGAGAAGCGGATATTCCCTTTTTTGGCATCGACCGTCACCTCTTTAACAGCAGCAGCCTTTGCTTTCTTCCCTTTCCCACCGAAGTAAGCATACGAACCACCTGCACAAACGCTTACTGCAACAATCACAATGAACCACTTACTGCGATACCATTTCATGAAGTGACTTCCCCCTTAGAGTTTTCGCCAGATAACTGGCTTCGAAATCATATGCTTAACTTTTTTGCTCAACCAAAACTTGCAGCGTAAGCCTTGATTGTTCCTTCATCACTTGCTACTTAAATTTAGTCATGTTTGGACGTAAGCAGCTCCATTAACTGCTGTTCTACACTGATTCCCATACTTCTTTGGTCAAAAAGCTGAAATTCACCGTTTCCACGGTCCGTCATGCCTACTTCAACCTGGCGCTCCGCCTTTCTTTTTTGAATAAACGCATTGACTCGCTTTTCCCGTTCTTCTGAGGACAGCTCTTCACCCAGATTGTCCATCCGCGCCGCAATACGCTTCTTCATTTGTTTGGATTGTTCATCCAGAAATGTTCGCTGCGGAAGCGTTAAGCCATTGATTACTTGTTTTTGCTCGGACTCGGTAATGCTTCCTTCATCCATACTTTTGCGAACAAAGGGCAGAATAGCCTCAGCCTGCTTGGTCGTTATGGTTAGGGAGTCAAGCCGATCCATTCGAATTAATCCCTGAAACAACATAACGAGCTGCATCTCTCTAAGATTTTGGACATCTTCAGCGGGGGGTTCTTCCTGCGGAGTTGTCCCAGATGATGGCGTAGGCGATGCCAATGCCGAAGTGCTGTCAAGCAATGGCATATGCCCACTGCAACCACTTAGCAGGAAGGAAATGAGCGTTAAACACAGCACCATTTTCCGTGTGTATTTCACCTTACATACACCTCCAAAACAAAAAATCCTGTCCAACAGCAACAGGATACGAAATAATCATGAATTAAGTTTGCTTTAGATGTAAAAAAATTGTGAAAGATCTACGTAATACGAGGAAAAGTAACACGAAATTCGGTCCCTTCGCTCACTCGACTGCGAACATGTATCGTTCCATTCATGCCAGTAACCAAATGCTTCACAATCGTAAGTCCAAGACCTGTTCCTGTCTTAACGTCGGACCGCGAAGTTCTAGCTTCATCTGCTTTATAGAAACGATCCCAGATGCGTTCTAACTCGGCATCAGTCATCCCTTCCCCTGTGTCACGAACATACATATGAACCTCGCGCTCCTGCTCTTCGAGAGCTACCGTTAGCGTTCCGCCCTTTGGTGTGAATTTCAACGAATTATAGATTAAATTCTGTACAATTTGGGCAAATCGATCAGGGTCTAATTGAACCTGGGAGGGCATCTTATCCGGCTCAGGAAGAATGAGGTGAAAGTTTATTTCCTTCGCTGCTATCGGTGCCTTCAGCAGTTCCAAGGATTCTTCAAGTGTTTCTGCGATAGATACAGGCCTAAGTCGGAACACATCGACCCCGTTTTGAATCTGCGCCAAATCTAATAGATCGGTCACAAGACGCTGCAGCCGCTGAACTTCCTGATCACAGATATGCAGGTAATGCGAATATTTCTCTTCAGGAATGACCTTATCATTCATTGCCACAATAAAACCGCGAAGTGTAGTTAACGGAGAACGCAGCTCATGGGATACATTCGTCAAAAACTCCTGTCTTGTTCCTTCCCATTCCTCCAGCTGTTCGACCATGAAGTTGAAGCTAGCAGCAAGCTGCCCTACCTCATCCTGTGAGGTGACCGGAACCCGTGTCGTGAAATCACCATGCGCGAGCTCAAGTGCGGCTCGATTCATCTGTTGAAGCGGACCTGCGAGTTTGCGAGAAATGAAAAACAGAATGAACCCAACAGCTACCAGTGAAAATAATAGGGGGACCAGAATGTTAACGCGAACTGCGGAAATGGCTTCACTTATATCACCAGCCGGAAAATGAAGAATGATGACCATAGGTTGTCCGTTTAGTTGATACGGGGCGTGATACGTAAACAGATTTACATTTCGTCCATCAGGTGTTGGTAAGCCAACCATTCCATAGCCGGTATGACCGTGAAGACCATCGATAAAGAGCGTATCCATCTGTTTAGGAATAGCTCTCCCTTCACTATCCGAGGAGCCATTCAGAATATTCCCCTTGTCGTCAACAAGCCAAACTTGTCCATTAATGCTTCTAGCTAAAATACGTACCGTATATTTCAGCTCTCGGGTTGAGATCGTTCCATCCTGTAAAGAATTCATTAAGCGAGTGACTTCAACATTACGCTTCTCCATCAGTTCGATCTTATCTTTATAAAATAAATCCGTAAAATAGTAATTCCAGAACAGGAAAAGACCAGCAAAAAAAAGCACGCAAGTCGCAAGAAAAGACAGGAAAATTTTCAGATATAAGCTGTTGCTCTTTCCCGTCAACCAACGTTTAAACATGCTGAACCACCTCAAAGGAGTAGCCAATTCCCCACAGGGTCTGGATGCACCACATGTCATGCTGTCCTAGTTTTTTACGCAAGTTTTTCACATGGGCATCCACTGTGCGCGTACCGCCTGTAAAATCAAAATTCCACACATAACCGAGAAGATCCTCTCGTGTAAATACACGGCTTGGATGGCTGGTCAGGAAATACAACAGCTCAATCTCCTTCGGCGTAAGCTCAACCCGTTTTCCACCGACTGTGACCCGATACTGCTCAAGATCGATAACTATATTGCCGATCTCCAGCCATTTGCGGGATGAATTCTGGGTTTGAGACAGTTCCATAAGCACTTGAATCGTGCGGCGCAGCACGGCCTTAATACGGGCAATGAGCTCATTCGGATCGAAAGGCTTGACCAAATAATCGTCAACCCCCAGATTAAACCCTCTGAGCTTATCGATGGACTCCCCTTTTGCCGTGAGGAAAATGATTGGCGTTTGATGAAAGGGGGCCTCCATTTTGCGTATTTGCTCACATAGCTCGTAGCCGGATATATCAGGCAGCATGATATCTAGTAGAACCAAGTTTGGTTTTTCATTTATTATCGTACGAAGCACTTCCTGCCCTCGAGGCAATATAATCGCCTCATAGTTGGAATGCTCCAAATACAATCTGACGACTTCAGCAATATTCGGTTCGTCATCTACAACTAGAACTTTGCCTTCCGAACTCATCTAGCGCCACCCTTTTCCTTGCGGATCTGCTGCTGCCTTGCTCTTTCATTGACTACCTCTGAACGATCTCTCCGCGTATGTTTTTGGATGAGCAGCTCATCTTCCATCAGGCTTGGCTTCTGCCATATCAGCCCTCTTCTGTCGCACTCTTTTAAGCAGAATTCTATAAGTTCCGGGTCAGTAATAGGCAAATTAATATCCTCATAAAGAAATTCATCTTTCTCAATAGAAGACCAAACCTGGTTAAGAAGCTCTTGAAGCTTCTCGGGGTTTAGCCCCAAAGAAAGGACATGAGGAGCTTCCGCATTCCTTCCCGCGCTTTGCAGCATTTTCACAGCACCATTGCGGTTACCTCTGCGAATATGATACATACCTACAGCAATTTGAATAAGAGCCACATAGGTTCTGCTGCGTGTATCCCCAAGATGCTCCTTCCAGAACTCCTCCATCACTTCATGGCATTCAAAATAATCCCGTTGTGCATGGAAATAAAGTAAATAATCGATATATGCCTCCGGATACGGCTTCATGATTGCTTCCCCTCACCTTGTTGTGATCACGGTAATGTCTAATTACTTCTCATGTTACTCGAAAGTTGTGCCATCGTCCAACATCAATAAGGGACTACTAATTTTCATACATTTTCCATCGCAACCAAACTATCATATCCTACGTCCAATTAAGTAGTTTACTAGAAAGAGGCGTGATGGATGAAAATTGGGAAATGGATGCTCACAGGCACCCTATTATTATCAATGAGCGTACCAAATGCTGTTCAGGCAGCAGGTATAGTTCAATCAAGTTTGGACAAAACAACGAAATATCGCGTCTATCAATACAATCATGTACTCATGGAATTTGCGGCTTATGGGCAAGCAGAAGCATTTGCAAAAGGCTTTACGAATAGTCATGTCGAAGAAATTAGCACTCGTAAATGGCTATGGAACAATTTCCCTCGCTATCAAGTTTTTCAGTTGGATGTAACATTGCCTGAATGGCAATTTGCCTCATTGGACACAGCCATCGCTGAAGCAAAGAAATGGTCCAATGCAAGTGTTAGGGACCTGCAATCCACTGGTTGGGTGTGGAACAACTACCCTAATTTCCAGGTCTACCAAAATGAGATCACGCAGGATTCATGGAAGTATCTAACACTGAACGAAGCCGTTGCCGAAGCGAAGAAATGGGGCGGCGCTCATATTATTGATTTAAACAGTAATAAGTGGATTTGGGACAATATTTCAAGCGAGGAAAAGCAAGCACTTCGCACTGGCGAGCTTATTTATAAGGTGTTTCAAGGTACATTTTCAGCAAATAATTGGGAATTTGCATCCTTAGAGGACGCTATTGACGAAGCTCTCAAATGGGGAAATTCTTCCGTCGTTAATAAAAATACGCAAAAAACCGTTTATAGCAATCTTAAAGTTTATAAAGTATTTCAGAATGATACGTTTTTGCAGGACTTTGCTTCCTTGAATGAAGCAGCAGACTACGCACGTCTATGGGGACACAGCTCCATCTTCATGGATGGCCGCAAAATTTGGAACAATTACGCCTCATATCAAGTGTTTCAGAATACAGCACTCATTGGGGAATTCAAGACGATTCCCGAAGCTTTAAGTTACAGTGTGCAATATAGTAATTCTTCTGTTCAAACGCTCGATCATCGCTTCCTATGGGATAATTTCAAAAAGCTGCAGGTATGGGGCTGGAACGGCATGGCCGGTGGTGATGCGATTAAAGCGCATCTGAATAATACGGTCGGACTTGATGTTGATTCTCCGAGCTATTTCGAGCTTGCGGATGCAGCAGGTAATTTGAAGGATCAATCCAATGCCGATACCGTCAAATGGTTGCAAAAGAATGGATACACCGTTTATTCCGCTAGTCAGCAACCAATTTAGCTCAACCTTGACGACTCAATTCCTTGCGGATAGCGCTGCCCAAGACAAATTCGTTAAAGCCTTGGTAGACCGCTCTGTCCAGCTTGGCGTTCCGGGCATTAATGTGGATTTCGAAAGCCTGGCTGGTTCGGATCGTAATGCTTTTACAGCCTTCATGACCAAATTGACCTCCTACGCTCACTTGAACAGCTTAGTTGTATCCATTGATCTGCCGCGTGGTAGTGTTAAATGGAACCATCTTTCTGCATTCGATCATGAGAAGCTGGGGAGTCTGGTAGATTACGTCGTCATCATGGCCTACGATCAATTCTGGCGTGGCAGTACATCTGCGGGGTCCGTTGCCGGGCTTCCTTGGACGGATGGCGGTATTCAAGAATTCCTTTCCTATGGCATTCCACGGGACAAAATCATTCTAGGTATCCCTTACTATGTGCGTGAATGGAAGCTGGATTCAGCCGGTGCCTTGCAAAGTAATCGAACCTTGTTGATGAAAGACATCCCAGCTTTATTGGCTTCCAAATCAACCAAACAAACTTGGGACAAGACCTTCGAACAATATCGGATCGAGTACCAAGAGGATGGGTTCACCTATATCTTCTGGTTGGAAGATGAGGCTACGGTCAAAGCTCGTCTGGACATGGCGAAAAAGTACGACATCGCTGGTGTCGCTGCATGGCGGCTTGGATATGATCAAGCGGACTTATGGAAATTGATTTTGCAGAATAAATGAATGAATACATAAAAAAATAGTCCAAAAAAAATTAGACAAAAAATTAGACCACAAACAGATTAAACCTGCTGTGGTCTTTTTTTATGCAGATCAGATAAGACCCCATTCGCTAAAAATGGTTTCAGTACCGCAGCCCGAACAATACTTGGCGTCCGGCTTGTTAACTTTGTAGCACCCTTTATGCAGCAAGGTTTTCTCTTTGGTACACTTATTCTTAAGCGGTGCTCCACAACGAATGCAGTAGTTATCTTCTTTATCCGCGACATATTTACACCTAACACATTGTTGCAGCTCATCCTTAGCCATAGGTTCAACCCCTTGAAGTTTGTAGCTACTCCATGTATATGTGGGTAATCATTGCTAAGGTGAATAATAAACCCTACCAGCTATGTATAAAAATAGGCCTCTTTCGACCACCCTAATTAAGGAGAGACTTTGTTCTTCGAACAAAGATCCCAAAAAGGAGAGACTTTGTTCTTCGAACAAAGATCCCAAAAAGGAGAGACTTTGTTCTTCGAACAAAGATCCCAAAAAGGAGAGACTTTGTTCTTCGAACAAAGATCCCTATATTATGTATTGGAGGTGAAAGAGGCATGGCTAAAGATGTTCTTTGTGAAGTGAATTCCTGCAAATATTGGGCTAACGAAAACAAATGCAATGCGAGCTCGATTTATGTCGTGAGTCACCGCGGCAATGACCAAGCTCGTAATTCTGAGGAAACGGATTGTAAGACGTTTGAGTCTAAGATTTAGAGCGAAAGATTTAGTCCGTTAGAGTTAGAGCGTTAGAGTTAGAGCGTTAGAGCTAGAGCGTTAGAGCTAGAGCGTTAGAGCTAGAGCGTTAGAGCTAGAGCGTTAGAGCTAGAGCGTTAGAGCTAGAGCGTTAGAGCTAGAGCGTTAGAGCTAGAGCGTTAGAGCTAGAGCGTTAGAGCTAGAGCGTTAGAGCTAGAGCGTAAGAGTTAGAGTGAAAATCCAGAGCGTAAAAAGAGGCCCTGTCGGGGGCCTCTTCTCTTTTTTCCTTGCCCTTATTCTCATTGTAACCAATAATGATAATTATTATCAGTGTTTCGAGGAGAGATTTTCGAGCTCCTCGAGATCCTGCGTCGGCGCTTGGCAGGCGAAGTTCTGGCACACGTAGGCCGTAGCCTGCCCTCCAAGCGGCAGCTTGTCTTGTACCAGCGGAATGAGCTTGCGCACTTCTTCACCCGCCGCTCCAGGCGGATGAAGAATTAGCAGCACATTTGGCAGGTACTGCCGCTGCACCGTGCGCAGCATGAGCTGCGTCTCTGGCTTCGCCGGATCGCCGGCGATGACGATTTCGCTGGCTTCGCCATACACGAAGTCGAGCGCGGCCAACGTGAGCGCGTGGCCCGGCGGGTAGGACGCGACAGCTCCGGCGAATGCCTGGAGCTGCTCATCTGCTGCCTGCGACAGCTTCGCGTCGTAGGTCAGTCTGGACAGCCGCAGCAGGTTCAGCGCGGCTGCAGCGTTGCCCGACGGCATTGCGCCGTCGTAGATCTCTTTGGGGCGGGTGAGCAGCTGCTCGGCATCGCTGCCGTAGAAGAAGAGCCCGCCCTTCTCTTCGTCTCCGAAGAGACGAAGCATCTCTGCGTTCAGCTGGATCGCTTCACGGAGATAGCGAAGCTCGAACGTGGTCTCGTACAGCTCGATGAGGCCCCAAACGAGGAACGCGTAGTCGTCCACGTAGCCGAGGAAAGCCGCTTCGCCATCGCGATAGCGGGCGAGCAACCGCCCATCCTCGCGGCGCAGCTCGCGCAGGAGGAATTCCGCAGCTTTCGCAGCTGCCTCCGCGTAAGCTGGCTTATCCAAGGCGCGTGCTGCCTTGGATAGCGCAACAATCATCAGACCGTTCCACGCGGTCAGAATCTTATCATCCTTGCCCGGATGGATGCGCTGCTTGCGATGCTCGAACAGCTTGACGCGGGCAGCCTCGATGCGCTGCTTCAGCTCATCCAGTGGGATTTGCTTACGCTTCGCAAAAGATTCCATCGTCGTTCCAATTAAATTCGGGATATTTTGCCCCTCAAAATTGCCCGACTCCGTAATGTCGTACAGCTCGGAATATAGATCGCTTTCCTCAATCCCTAATATGTCCTCCACTTCATCCGGCGTCCAGACGTAGAACTTGCCTTCCTCCCCTTCCGAGTCGGCATCCTCCGCTGAATAGAAGGCTCCGCCCTCATCCGTCATATCCCGAAGAACGTAAGTAATGATCTGCTCAGCGACTTCTGCATACTTTGCTTTACCGGTCACCTGAAAAGCTTCTATGTATGTCATAATTAACAACGCATTGTCGTACAGCATCTTCTCAAAATGCGGCACTAACCATTTTTCATCCACCGAATAACGGGAGAAACCGAATCCGATGTGGTCGTACATGCCTCCACGATGCATAGCATCCAGTGTATTTTCAACAATTTTAAGCGCACGTTCGTTGCCTGTTTTATGATGATATCTAAGTAAAAATGATAGATTATGAGAGGTTGGAAACTTTGGTGAATTACCGAATCCACCATGTTGAGGATCGAACATGCTTTCATAGATTCGGAAAGCTTCATGCAAAGTCTCCTCGGACACCTCACCACCTGTGCGGTGCTCAAGCAATCGACTCGTTGTTTCTTGGATAACCTGCTCACCCACCTCGCGAATGCGCTCCGCGTCTTCCTTCCACTTCGCTGCCATCTGGGCTACGATCTCTACCATCCCTGCCCGATTATATTTCCGGCTGCGCGGGAAGTACGTCCCTGCAAAGAACGGCTTCTTCTCAGGTGTCAAAAACACCGTAAGCGGCCAACCCCCTTGCCCTGTCATCGCCTGACAAACAGCCATATAGATATGGTCGACATCTGGACGCTCTTCGCGGTCCACTTTGATCGAGATGAAATCTTTGTTCAGCATGTCTGCAACGGTTTGGTCTTCGAATGATTCGTGTGCCATGACATGACACCAATGACAACAACTATATCCGACACTTAGAAATATGGGCTTATTCTCTAGTTTTGCTATCTCAAAAGCTTCACTATTCCACGAGTGCCAATTGATCGGATTGTATGCGTGTTGAAGCAAATAGGGGGATTTTTCGTTTATAAGTAAGTTTGGTTTCCGTTTAGACATTTTACATTTCCTTCCTAACTTTTGGAATGTTATTATTATATTCCTTTTACAATAGAAATGAAAAAACGCCTTGCAAGGCGTTCAATACAAAAAAAAGGCAATTTCTATGTAACTTCCCCCATAGGTTCAACCCAATGAAACTTCTCTTTTATTGGATTATCGTTTCCCGATAGATAGCTTTACAAGTACCTTCGTTCTATGCAAGCTATTAACATTTTTCATTTATAAAATCTGACATAAAACAAATTGCAAATACATATAAAATGCCTATAATGTTTTTTAGCAGTAGCTGCGAGGGAGGAATGTATTTTGGTGTTTAAACCACATCCCAATAATACCGCCATTGTAATCACAGACCCACAAAATGATTTCATGAGTCCTGGGGGGAAAGGCTATCATCTAACAAAAGATAATATTGAGCAAAATAACACTATACAAAACCTCGAAATATTAATGAGAACTGCTTTATATAAAGGATACCAACTTTTCATATCACCGCATTATTTATACCCTCATGATTATGGCTGGCAATTTACTGGAAATGAACAAAATATGTTATTAGGACTTCAAATGTATCAAAAGGCAAATGCGTATACACCACCTTCTCCAGGAGCTGATTTTGTTCATTCTTTAAAACCTTATATTTTTGATAGGAGAACCGTCGTTTCAACTCCACACAAAATTGCTAGCCCACAAACAAATGATTTGGTATACCAGTTACGACAACATAGAATAGAGAAGACGATTCTTGCAGGAGTACTTTCAAACATTTGTGTAGAGTCCCATATGAGGCATTTAATCGAAAATGGGTTTGAAACGGCTGTTGTATACGATGCTACAGCAACGCTAAGTGAAAGGGATTTTCAAGCAGCCGTTACGAATTACAAAGCTTTTGCCAGTGCTACTTGGACAACACAGGAAGCTCTTTCACACTTATAAAGCCTTGACAATCCTCATCAAATATTTCTTGTATAACTTGACCAAACGGTTCCCCGAGTTGGTTGCTTTTCAGAATAAGGACTTGGAAAATCGAAAGTTAAGGATATGTGTATGATGTGGGCGAGGTGGCTGATTACGCCGTAACCCCTCCGATTTGTTCGGAGGGGTTAATTGCATGACGCTGCTAGTTGCTTTTTCGCTCGTTTGCTCAGATATAGGATATCGTATTACATTATCATGCCCGTTAAGCTTAATGAAATCCATGTTATTCTATATGTTCGCCTGTCTTTAGTTCACCCTCAACCTCTACAAGCAAATCGCCTGTCATTGGAGCATAAAGTCCATCAATATACTTGCCATAGGTCTTTATTTGTTTAATGAAATATTTTGATGTTAGAGAATCGTTATTATCTAAATAGAGATATTCACCAACAAAAATATCCTGCAAGGCTCCACCCCTTACCCATATCTCCCCATCTTTTTGGACAACTTCACCACCATCAAATGCTTGGTTCAACAACTGTTTATCCTCCAATACATGAAATTGCTATGCTAACCTACCTCTTTAATAAAATCGTGCTTTCAGGTGGATCGGCATTGATACGCATAAACTCAATAACTAGCCCCTCAAGAGACATTTCATATTCGCCATGTTTATAGTAGTGCTTTACCTCTTCTAATTCTTCAATTGGTATTACCTTCTCTGATGAACTTATATATTCAGACAATCGCTTTTCAGCATTTTCAATCATCATATTCTCCTAGCGTCAGACATGCTTATAAAATTACTCATATATATAACATCATAAGCTTAATCTTCAATTGTTGGGTTACAAGGCGACAAATACATATCTTCTTTTTCCGTAACTTTACCTCTAGCTAGAACATACACTTTGAAACAGTTATGACTCTGTTTGTCTGTAGCGTCTCTAATATACAATAGACCATGCGAACCTTTTGCTTGGTTTCCTAATTCTCTATATAAGCCCTAATATCAGCTATAACTAAAAGCAGGCTTTCCGTATCTTCTTCATAAGTATTTTCACTTATTGTCAGCCATCCATGAAACTTAGTATCAGCTACATGTGCTATTGCATGTCTACTTAATGGAGATTTAATTGCTTGACCCAAGATAAAACTATCCAGAACGAAGTCAGTATAGAAAACACGAACAGCATCATCAAGTGAAAATTCTCCATCTTGATCCAGCAACTTGTTAATAGACTCTATCAGCTTTGTTTGCTTGGCAAATCCAGACAACTCACTTTTTTCACTAATAACTCCCTCGATTTGAGGAAGTAGTGTTGAAACCGAAGCAAAATACATTTCCATAACATGAGCACTAATAGCTTCCTTTAGAATGCCATATCTGTGTCCTAACCATGTAATTGCAGCCCACTCGTTGCGCTTTGTCAAATGCTACTTCACCCCAAGGGAACCATTCCACTGGATTGTGAGCATGTTGAAGTAAGTATGGCGATTTCTCGGTGATTAACCTATTGGGTTTGTTATTCGTTGTCATGAAACATCACCTCCTTGGTTTTTAGGATATTTTTGTCGGTATAACGAGATTAGTATACCTTAGAAAAAAAAGAAAAACCCATGTCTGTTGACATGAGTTTTTGATTATGCTGCTATCACCTTCACAAGAATGTCATTATTCATTATTAAATCTTTTACCAGAAATCCAAAAGATCGTTACAATGATTGTTAGTACAATCCATATAAGTACCACTAAAACATTCCATATTACACTGGGATTCACTGCTCCTGTAATTAATACTTCCATGGCATGTTTACTCATACTTGCTGGATTCATAAAATCTGTAACAGAACTCAAACCTAGTACAATTCTACAGCCTAGTAGAATTACAATTGAAATTAATGCAATAATGCCTTGGCTATTAAAAATAGTACTTACCATCGTAATGAAGGATACCATAAACAGAACCCATAACAAATAAAACAACGAAGCTATTATCGCGTCCACAAAGTTAACATTTGTAAACAACAAATTAACATACACATACGAAATCAAGTAACCTATCACTACAGAACAAGCAACAAATATGTAATTAGCAATTATTTTCCCACCTATGTACGATACTACAGTGACCGGTCTTGTAAGAATAAAAGCTAGCATACCGTTGACTTTATCTATCTGTAAGATTCCCATCATCGAAATTGCAATAATGATAACTCCTAACTGATCAAATTGAGCAGCTAAAGTACTTGCGAGTACTTCACCACCTTGTTGAGCAGCCATGCTAGGATCAATTGTGATACCTTGTGCTCCACCGAGTGATTTTAATATAGAGGGTAAATAATGACTAACAACTGGCTGAGTTATTCCTAAAAATATAAATACTAGAGGCAGCCAAATAACTTTAAATTCACGAACCATTTGAACAAATTCTTTTTTCATTAGCACATTAAAATGATTCATTTTTCCACCACCAACTTCATGAATATCTCTTCTAATGTATCGTTATTGATTTCAAACTTTACGAGGTCAACCTGATGTTCCAGAGCACTTCTTAGTAACTTATTCTTATTCAAGCCTATATTTTCAACTTGTATTTTTATTTTATTTCCTACTGCCTCTACATTTTTTACATAGTTCAAATTTTTCAAAACTTTCATCCATTCTTGATCGATA
Source organism: Paenibacillus sp. V4I3 (assembly GCF_030817215.1). Taxonomy (GTDB): domain Bacteria; phylum Bacillota; class Bacilli; order Paenibacillales; family NBRC-103111; genus Paenibacillus_E. The sequence goes on along the minus strand of NZ_JAUSZA010000001.1, from coordinate 4,340,988 downwards.
GACGTAACTTCAAAAATCATTTTATTTTGGCTATTGCTGTTTAACAAGTCGGAGATGGTTGTATCTTCAATTTTTTGCCCATTTTTGATGATAATAAATCTTTCACAAATTTCTTCAGCATCACTTAATATATGCGTCGACAATAAAATCGTCGTCTCTCTCTTGATTTCTTGTATTAGATTCAGTACTTCTCTTCGACCAATTGGGTCTAATGCCGATACCGGCTCATCCATTACAATCAATGATGGTTTGTGTAACAACGCCTGTGCAATGCCAAGTCTCTGTTTCATTCCACCTGAAAATGTTCCAACTTTTGAATTCTCTTCTCCACTTAACCCTACTTTCGATAATATTTCTGGGATAGCTTTTGATAATTCTTCTTTACTTAATCCTGATAGTTCTCCCATGAAAGCAAGAGTTTCTTGTGCAGTCATCCAGTGATAAAAGTTAGGGTACTGTGGTAAGTAGCCAATTTCCTTTTTCAATTGCGAAATTTTCTTTCCGTTAAGCAATACTTCTCCCGTTGTAGGATTAATAATATCTGAAATAACTTTGATGAGTGTCGATTTACCAGCCCCATTCGGGCCTATCAATCCCACACATTCTCCAGATTGCAGAACCATTGAAAAGTTATTTACAGCCGTTTTTGTTTTATATGTTTTAGTAACATTTTTGACTTCTAATTTCATACACTTTCACGTTCCTTCCTGCCAATAACAAAGTACAGAATCGGACCAAACATGTTTAGAAAAATAATAATGAGAGTCCACAGCAAAACATTTTTCCTCGTTTTTCTGTGCTTGTATAAATCCATTAATGCTATTAGGATCAAAACCATTCCTACAGCTAAGACCGGTAAAATAACCGGCAACACAGACATGAAATCAAATTCTTTTAATTCGTTCCACCCATAATGCATTTGCAAATTAACCATCTCCCCTAAAGTCATTATCAACAACTTTTGTTATCATTATCGATAATGATAACATAAGAAGGTAAAATGTTACACTTATTTTTTTTCTTTAAAGAATGTTGTTTAAATTCTCATTGTTATTTACAATGAGAATATTATCATTATAGATAATAACGAGATCTTTTTATGATTGGGGAGAACAAAATGGTTAATAAAGCTGAAATTATCCTACACCCAGTAAGGATGAAGATTTCTCAAGCTTTAATGAGAAACAAAGAAAATGGACTGACTTCACTTGAAATGGTAAAAATCATTAAAGATGTGCCTCAGGCAACGCTATATAGACATATACAAGTTTTGTTAGATGCTGGAGTTATCCGCATTATAAAAGAAAAAAAAGTGAGATCCATTTCCGAAAAATACTACACATTAAATGAAGAAGAAGCCCGACTTAGTGCAGATGATTGGAAAAAGTCTTCTAATAAGGAAAAGCTGAATTATATTTCGCATTACCAATTATCGCTTATGACTCAATATCAAAACTATCTTACCAAATTAGAAGAACAAGATTGCTCATATGATCGTTCTACTTTTTCACTTGTAGAATTAAAGCTTGATGATGAAAATTTCAAAAAGTTTCAAAATGAATTAAACGACCTAGTGATAAAATACTACAACACTGCTAACGAAAGTAATGACCTGGATGCACCAATTCGAACTATTGCCTTTACCATTATTCCAGAATCCTAAAACAGAAAATTCAAAATATGTTGATTTCTCAGCGATTAGCATGCCTTACAACAAAAAGAAAAACCCATGTCTGTTGACATAAGTTTTTATGAGCTTGACAACACCACTTATATAGACTTGGCAAGGCGGAATCCAAGGTCATCGATAGTAAATGTCGGGTGACTGCGACGACGACAAGAAGCCCCACAACCTCTGGCCTCTTCAGCCCAGCTGCCACCGCGAAAAATTCGGTAAGAGCCGTATACGTTCTCATCGTATAAATCCCAACACCACTCCCAAACATTCCCTAACATATCATACAGCCCCCATGCATTCGGTTTCTTTCTTCCTACTTCATGGGTCGTGCCAGCTGAATTTTCATTATACCAAGCAATTTTTTCAAGTTCTCCGTATCTATATCCTGTAGTTCCTGCTTTACACGCGTACTGCCATTCCGCTTCGGAAGGGAGGCGATAGCCATCTGATTCCCAATCACAGATGATATTTTCACCATCATTACTTATCGAATAACACTCCTTCAAACCAGCTTTCTGAGAAAGTAGATTACAAAAGGAAATCGCATCATTCCATGATATATTCACAACCGGATTTTGATCTGCGACATAAGAAATAGATGATTTTTGTGAAATGGCAAAATAAAGTTCCTTCGTGACAGGATACTTGGCAAGTAGAAACGGTTGTATGTTAACCTTCCATTTAGATCTTGTTCGATCGTCCCTTAAGTCTATTTCTCCACCAGGAACATATTTCGTTGCTTTCAACGACGGCAATTTCTACATCGTTCTTTTTGATTGTAATTATTTTCATATTCGTCCTCCATCCGCGTTCAACCTTTAATTAATTTTCTGACATAATCCTCACAGATAAATCGATTATCCTCATTATTCAATGGAGGGATATTCGCTACTCTAAAGAAGCTTAATCCAACCACCATCGCCAGAAGGCCGTAAGCGGCGCTTTTGGAGTCGTCCACCCTCATTTGCCCCGACATGTTACCGTAATCAAAGATCCTTGCAATGCCGTGAAGATCTTCCATATAGCTCTTGGATACTACCTCTTGTAAATTGCGATCCAATACAGCTTTGGAAAAGAACTGAAGAAAAAGCTTGGCTTGATCTTCATGCGGGATAAACATCCTCTCAATCCCATCAAGTTCCGAAACATTGACCGTCTTTTGTATATCATCGCTATATGGCGGGAGGATGTGCTTCAGCGTGACATCGATCATTTCCTCAGCTGTCATCGTTTTCTGGATTTCTGATTGGATCTTTACACCATAATAGGCTAAGAACGACTTGAATGCTTCAATGATCAAGTTATCTTTATTCTTAAAATAATAAGTAACAACACCCTTTGAGCAGTCCGCATACTCAGCGACCTTATCCAGAGTCATACCATCAATCCCGTGTCTGCTGATACAAATTAGTGTGGCGTTAATGACGTCAGCTCGACGCTTTGGCTCCATTCCTACTTTAGGCATTTTTCTCCTCCTCGTTTATCTAAGTTTTTTTATACCGTACAGTCGGAATAAATAAAATATATCTATAATTTTCCTTTATGTCAAACCAGGATTCGATTAATCAATTTACCTTCATCACAAATACCGAGCGATAATCCGAACCAACTTTGCAGGCAACTCTGTCGATGAAAACCACTATAACCAAAAAAAAATCCGCGCTGGGCGCGGATCTAGATATATGTTCTTAACCTCCTATACATATGTCCCTGAGGTTATTTCACATTTTCATCTTCATACTCTTCGTAATTGTTAATGCCTTGGTCGTGAGGTACCTTGACCGTCGCTGTTGCAATAGCTTTATTCCCCGCTTTGTCTGTAGCCATATACGTTATGGTATAAACCCGTCCCGAACTTTTACCTGTTCTTTCAGCGCGAAGTCTAAAGGACGTGTCAAAAGTGCCATAATTTGCATCTTGAATATCATCCAGTTCTACCTTCTCGTTGCTTGTAATAGAAGTCAGCACGATGGAGTCGATTTGGGACATATCATCCAATGCATAAACACTGGCGGTAACTGTAACCAGCTTTTTATTCGCAGGCCACAAAGTGGTCTTATCCAATGCGATACTTAGCGTTGGGGTTGCCTTATCAACTTTCAGTGATATCGATTTTACAGCTTCTTCATTTCCAGCTTGATCGATACTCTTGTATTCAAGCGAATGGACGCCGTAAACAGACCAAGTAACGGGCTGAGAATAGGTAGACCAACCAGATCCGTCGATACGATATACCGTTTGAGTGACCGAGATGTTATCAGTTGCCGCGAGCGTCACCGTCGGATTCGAGATATACCAGTCGTTCTTTCCGTCAATTGGACTTGTTGAAGCGGTGGTAACCGGTGCCTGTGTGTCTAATTTAATGGTCGTTGACTTTACTTTACCAGGAATTCCTTCCTCATCAACACTGCGGTATTCAACAGCATATGTACCATCCGTATTAACATTAATCACTGAATTGTATGTTGTCAAAGCCCCTTGATTAATACGGTATTCGATCTTGTTGTCTTCGGGTATTCCGTTCACAGCTTCGATGGTAACGTTAACCGGATGCATATACCACCCATTTTGTCCGTCAGGTTGCTCAGGTGACACTTTTGCCTCAAGTTCCACAATAATGGGTTCAATATGAAATGTAGCAGTGGCAATTGTGTCGGCATTTTGTCCACCGACGGTTACGTGATACGTTCCAGGAACTTCTTGGCTGGTCTTATAAGTAAACTGGAAAGCTCCACCTGGACCACTCCTACTTTGGTTCAAATAATCCAATTGATTCAAAGGGCTTCTGACTTGAACGCTAACGATCTGCCCTTCCTCTGAACCTAAATGGCCTGAAATCGTTACGATTCGGGTAACGTTATCAAACGATGCGCTTACCGTCAACGATGCAGCTATCGCGAACGGAGCCATCATACCTAAGCATAATAGGAGTGATAGTATGATAATTGACCATCTTTTCAATCGTATTCCTCCTCATCTTTTAAGGACTAATGATGGTGTTGGAAATTGGCGTGTTATCAGACATTTTTTTAAGTGCAAATGCCTTCACTTTGTATCCGGCGATATCCTTCGGCACATTCACAACCGCCTTGATTTGTTTATCCCCGTGTCCAGAAATCGTTTGAGTGATGAAGGAATATTTTACCTTCCGGTCTTGTTGGTTATAAAGGGCGATTACAAATACACCGCTTTGAGCGACTTCGGAATTGTTATGAACAGTCACAGTCACCATTGTATCCTGTGAGCCGCTTAAGCCTGAAAGTTCGGTTCCACTCAAATCGCTTAAGGACAACCCCGAAAAAGCAAACAGTCCGCTGCCCCAATCTTGAACATGGGTTATTGAATACGTATTTGTTGAATCAATACCGTACTCATCAACAGCATAAATGACGATTTCGTTTGGACCTTCCTGCAAGTTTAACGGAACGTTAAACGGTTCGTTTGCCAACTTGTTAGCTTTATCCAGCACCGTATTTCCGTTTATTTTAACCGTCACACTCGAGTTTCGGCTTACGCTAGCCAATAAGTTAAAGTCGGCAGCGTTTACGGTCGCAGGTATTTCACTTGTAATGACAACCGCGGATTTGTTGTACGTTACCGTGATTGTTTTGGTATTTATCACATCGCCAAGAATATCACTCTTCGCAGAGACTGTGATCGTGTTTATTCCATCAACAAGTTGAATTTGATGCACAAATGCCGATCCAGCTTCTGTATAAACGGCGTCGACAACAGTTGTTCCATTATTAGCAACCGTCAATTTAGCACTATCGATCATATTCCCTTTAATCGTGTAAATAGGAATGTTAACTGTTTCGCTGACCGCATTGCTTACGGTAAATCCGGCAGATCGGTTAAAACTCACATTAGAAAATGTGGCGGCTGTTAAATAATCAGAGTTGCTTGTCGCTTTACCTGCATCAACAGCCATACCGACATAGACCTGGTCTGGCAAATTCACATTTGCAGAGTCGACCAGTGCCCAACTATTTTTGTCCGTAGACACAAATCCGGAAACAACATTCTCATTTCTTACAATTTTCAACCAGAATGGCGCTTTAAGCGTGCTTGATGTTACACCATTTGTGCTGTAGCTTCCACCCGCTGTGCTCCGGTTCATAAAGAGAGCTTTTCTTCCGCTGGTATCGATGGTTTCGTTCGGTTCCGGTGTTAATACGATAGCTGAAGCGGGAGAATCGGCTGCAAGGCTGTTGCGAATCATTAATCCGGCTTTAGCCGTATCATCAATCTCAGAATCGAAGTTTACATAGGCGAGCATCTCAAAGTTCCCTTGAACTGGTTGGTACACATAGTGGAATGAATCCTTGCCGCTTCTCAACTCTCCGGATCCTTTTACTGTATATGTCGTTCCTTCCAAGCTAGCGCTCCCAGCAATCGCTACTTGGCCAATATCCTGTGAGGACATAGGGGCTGTATTGTTTGGCCCGTTCACATAAATAATGCTTACGGCGGACAAAGTCATATATCCTGCATTGTCTATCGCCTTTGTATACATATAATGCTCACCCTCCGGCGCATTTTCCCAAGTGAAGGAATACGGTGCCGTATTGTCCTCACCAAGCTCTTGATCACCGGAATAAAACTTAACCTTAGCAATTCCCTCATTATCCGCTGCATCAGCAGTGATCGTGATGGGAGTTCCAACTTGAAACGATGTTTGGTGATTAGGACTTGATGTCGTGATAGTCGGATTATCTGAAACCGAAACTACCAAAGAATTCATATAATTTTCCAAGTTCGTGTATCCGTTACTAGCGATCAATACACTGTCCGTACTAACACTCGGATTTAGGCCATTTCCCATTTCCCAAGTATCCGCGATTCCGTCGTGATCGTTATCCTGAGGTGCAGGCACCGAGTTTAATTCGGGCAATCCCCCGTCACTCTGGATCGAATTGGTAATTCTCCCAGAACCATTTCTGACATCATTCATAATCCTAGCATCCAAAGAATCCCTCTTTGGCAAAGAGGCGCCCGCACTTTGCAGCACTTTCTCATAGGCGACTTGCGCCGTGTCCGTAGTAACGGAACCACCGATAGGGTCCGATGCGTCTGGAATTACCATCGGCTCATACTTGCGAACTAAGGGTCCTTCAGGGCTGATTGCTTTCCATGACCCATTGCTGTTTGTAACCCAGTTATTTGCCGAAACATCAGGTGATCCTTCCATATAGTTGCCGTCGATGTACCATGTGCCGCTAAAAATTGCGCTGGAAGGCGCGACAATCCGGCTTTTTACGTTATCAAAGGTACTCGGACCTGGCTTGTAGTAGTTGTTGATCATGTTGATGCCCGTTGCCTGCTCGCCGCCGTACGCTGAGTTTGCACCCCAGTTATAAACAACGTTATTGCGATAGTCGATTTTGGTCGGGTAATTGTCCGGATCTGTTTGTCGGTCGAAACGCGGGTTTCTACTGTTATGGTTGGCGATCAGGTTATGGTGATAGGTCGCATTCGTTCCTCCCCATATTCCCCCGTAACCATGCGCTCCTTTGCCATGAATCGACTGGTTCAGGCTGTCGCTAATGATACTCCACTGGACTGTAAAGTTTTTACGATTTTTCACCGTGAACGTCTCGTCTGTGCTCCAACTGAAGGAGCAGTGATCGACAATAATATTGTTGCCCGAAATGTCAGCTGTATCGCTTAACACGTTAATGCCATTTCTAAAACGAATATATCGGATAATAAGATCTGTTCCTACATCGTTATTTCCGAACTTAACCATATAACCGCTTACAGCTATACCGTCACCCGGAGCAGTTTGCCCTGCAATAGTCAGGTTCCCGGAAGTAATATCTAGTCCTCTCTTCAGGTTAATCGTACCGGACACTCTAAACACTACCGTCCGATTTCCTATGCTCACGGCATCTCGCAAAGAACCCGGAATAGCGGCTTCGCCCTTCGAAGGGTCATAATCCTGTAAGGTCGTTACTTCATAAACCTGGCCCCCGCGTCCACCTTTTGCATACATGGCGGCTCCTTCAGCCCCCGGGAAAGCCGGAACTCTTGTTGAGGCAGCCGGATCGATCTTGATTGTCAATGGTTTTACAACGCTCGCATTGCCTGCTTTGTCGACAAAACGATATTCGATCATGTTCGTACCTGTTTGGCCAACCTCGAATTCAGCCGTATAGGCAGCCCAGTTTCCGCCATTTATCCGATACTGAACCCGATTGTCCTCTGGAAGCGCTCCGTCCACTTCCATATAAACCATCACAGGTTTGGTATATGCGCCATTTTGCCCGTCTGGCAACGCTGGAGAAACAGCAGGAGTAAGTTTTGGAAATATCATTGGAATAATGACCGATTTACTTGGATCCCATCCGTCAAACATGCGCGGAATCGTTAAGGCACTAGCCTCGTCAGCTGTCATTTGTGTTCCCATGACCCGCTTATCCGGATTTGCACCCGGACCGGTGCTGTTATATTCTCCGTAGAAGAAAGACGGAACTTGCATGGTCGTCCATCCTTCAGGGTGTATATGACTATCCATCCAGGTATTGATGTAACGTGTCGACGGCTTATCCTGCCATGGCCGGCCCAAATAATGAAGGCCATTTGTGGAATTGTCTTTCAGAAGCCTTGAATTGATAAACACAAGTCCAGGATCGGTTTCATTTTTTGTTGCAGCCGCCGTAACATAACCGCCCGAGTCCGATACATTGATGCTGACGGCATCGACATGATCGAATACGGCTGCGCTGGCCGGACCATAAATAAAGTCTGTACGCCCCATAATCACACTGTTGCGATAATACTGTCTGCCAAGTCGCGGACTAGCTGCTCGGATACCCGCGTACAGCGTATCTTGGTAGCCGACAAGCTTCACATTCTCAAACACGGCTTGGTCTGCGTTAACCGATAAGGCCAGAGCCTGACCGTCGCTCGGCTTGGAGTCATTTTCAATCGTCAGATTAGCTGCAGTAAAATAATCTCCGCTTACAGCTACGGTTGCACCATTTACAGCTTGGTTAGGCATATCTGCGTTTGAAAGGTCGTAAACGATTTTCGTATCATCCCGTCCAGCGCCCACAAGGCTTACATAAGGAGCGGTTACGATCGATCTTTCCCGATATGTACCCTTTTTGATATAAATGACCGTACGGACATTATTGTTAGCTGGAATGGTTGCAAGAGCATTAGTCACGTTTGTGAAATCGCCGCTTCCATCCTGTGCTACCGTAACAACCCTAGCAGGTGAGACAATTAGCTCATCTGTATGTTGGCTTTCACCGCTTGAATTTACAGCGGAGACGACATAATAATACTGCTTCCCGTTTGTAACCGTAGTATCCTTATAAGTTGTTGAAGTCAGACCACTGCCAACGGCCGTATACGGTCCGCCGCTCGTATCGCCTCTTTTTAAAGAATAAGAAGCTGCTCCAGGAACTGCCGTCCAGGATAATTCTACGCTGCCGTCGTTTGCTGAGGCCGAGAAATCAACAGGAACCGCAGGAACCCCCGAAATCGGAGTATATGGAGCTGCTTTAGCCTGATTCGAGATCATGCTCTCCATTGTTGAGCCGACAGCCGTCACAACGTAGTAGTACACCGTGCCGTTTAAAGCCGAAGTATCCGTGTAAGATATAGTTGAAATGTTACTTGCGATCGTATCATATGGTCCGCCGTTTATCGTGCTTCGTTTCACCTTGTATATCACGGCACCCGATACTGAATTCCAGGCTAAAGCAACCAGATTATCACTTGAAACCGCTGTCAATCCTGTCGGATTCGTGAGTACAGATGTTGACTGAGCCGAAGGAGTCGCCGTTGAAGCATCAGCATGTATGATGAGCGGGAATATGTTTAATCCAAGCAAAAGGCACATCCCTATACTCAGGGCTTTCTTCATTTGTTAACCTCCCTCAATAATCGATTCCTCGGATAAAGGCTTCATTCCGTCCAAACTGTCCCAAATAAACGCTTTTAAACTGTAGCCGTTCACTTGTGTCGGCAGCGTAAATCCGGTGCTCAACGTTTTTGTTTCTCCAGGGGCAAATTCTTCAATAAGCGTCGAAAAATCCACCATTTTCTTGTTCGCATCAAACAACACAACAAACAACGTAATTTGCTTTGCATTCGATGTGTTGTTGGTTATTTGCTTCTGAGCAATCAGATCACCTGATGAGACTAGCGAATTCATCTCTGTTTCGTTTAAATCGTAAAAATCCGGCTTTCCTGCCCAGAACATGTAATCAATCGAAAAGGTTTTCGTACTTTCGTTACCTGCAGCGTCAATTGCGGAAATCTCAATTTGATTCATTCCTTCCGACAACTGCACCGGATAAGAGAACGGAACGTTACTCGATGTATACACCGAATCTGCAACCGCCTCGCCATTGTTCTTGATCGTCACTTTTGATTCCTCATTTACAGTTCCTTGTACGTTATAAAGAAAGTCTTTCACGGAAGTTGGTGGCACAGTCATATGAAGTACGGGTGCAACAGGATCGTAATGAACAACGCCAGTGATTTTATCCGAGTAAGAACTGCCAGCTCTTCTTGCTATTAATTCAATGTTATTTACGCCAGGAGCCAACTCGACATCGACAGAAAATTGATTTTGCGCTAGTCTGCTGTCATAGACAAGAGTTTGATTGTTATAAACGGCCAAGGTTACACTAGTTTCATCCAAGGAACCCTTCAATGTGTAATTGGATTTATTCGTCCAAGGCACAAATGAATCCGCCTTCAAACCAGTCGGAACCCGCTCAGCCATGACGAAGTAACCGGCGTTTTTGCCTGCATTATAATCAGTTACATTATTGAGGCCCATTGTAACAGTCGCTCCAGAGGCAATATCTTTTTGATAAATTTTGAACGTATAGGAAAGTGCCGTGTCAGCCAATTGTATGATATCACCGGTATCCGTCCATCCTGAAACTGATGAAAGCCATGCAGGCGGTGTTTCCCTTTGATCCATTGCCACATAAATCGAAGCCTTGTCTCGGACCGGAAAGGTAGCAATCTGCATGCCAGTGGTACTTCCCGTATATCTCATTGTATCTGCATGCGTTTTGATCCAGTCCATGCTGCTATACTTCTCTGGAAGAACAGTAATCTTAAGTGCAGACGTTCTATCTGCAAATGGCTCGTCACCAACATATAGCCCGGAATTGATCGACCATCTGTTTGCATTGTAATTGTTGTATGCCGTAACGGTTCCGATCACGTTAGTGTCAGGAGTTTCGATCGGCGTAACCGCATAGGGGGTGGCAGTAAATTCCGTAATTTCACCCTCATAATCTATTTTTGCTGTTTCATCCCTGGTAATTACGGCAACGCCTACTATGTACGTCTTGCCATTCGTTAAAGCAACAGCCGTATTGGTCACAGGGTCCCAAACTTTGCTAGCCGAAGGAGACGCATATGGCGGAATTGACGTAGGAATAGATGTGTAGGTAGCTGTTGTATACCAAGGATCTTCCGCTTTCTCCTTTATTTTTATACTATACTTGGAAGCCCATGCATCCGGTTCTATCCACAACGCAATTGATTTATCCCGCCCAACCCAGTAAGCGATTTCAGGCTTTGCTGGCTTATAATTCGGGGGAGTATGCGTAACTTTTATGCTGCGGACATAAAGCTCGCCATTGCCCGCTGGAGTGCCGATCGAGATCTTTTTCACATCAATGGCATCGTTTGTATTTTTTCTGGCAGAGATAAGCGTACCGTCGAACCACATGTTAAATCTCTTCGTCAGTGTATTTAGTTCAACTTTTATCGTGTGCCATTTGTTCAATTGATAGGATGTTTTGAGATCGACTGGTGCTGTATCAGGCCAATAAACCACACCCTTCGACGAATCCAAACCCGCAATCACCAGCGATTTTGTGCCTGCAGCATTCGTGAGATAAATAATCTGGTCCTTGGCTTTGGAAGTACCGGGCTGCATAAAAGTTATCTCTGCTGTTACAGTACCGGTTTTTGTCTCGCTGAAGGTTTTATTGATCAAAAATTGGCTGTTACCCGCACTGTTAACAGTAAGATGCAGCGCTTTTTGTTTAGCTATCGGATCAACCTCAACTACTGCACTGCTCGTGGCGCCTGAAGGAAGCGTGGAATAATCAAAACCAAGCTGTGAAGCCGACTGTCCTTCTACTGCGCTTGAAAAATCTTTGTCCAGTAGAGTGGTTGGTTCGACAACTGAATCTGCGGCAGCTGCGGGAGCAGGTTGCCCCAACATTCCGACGCCTACCAGAACATGAAGTAATAACGTGAAGCAAAGTATTCGTTGAATTTGAATACGCAAATTTATACACCTCCAGATGCAATATAGTGAGTTTTTACTAACTTCTCAATGATCTACAAGAAAATTCAATGATTCCCCCCTTTCCTAATATGGATATGGTTTTTGATAACGCTTGCAATTACTTGTGAATCTTTGGTTCACAAATCCGATCTCGATGCTTTGACTAAAATGTATAATATTATAAGTGCAGCATCATAGGGCAATAATTCCATAATTATAGGTTGTTAGATCCATTTAAACGTCATCCGTAATGATCCCGACAGGTCCGTATAAACCGCCGGTGGGGAACCATTCCTGCCAACCAAGCTCATCCTCATTCCGGTCTCGGTTCCAATAGGTTACGTCAGGATTTCCTCCGACAAGACTTGTTGGCTTGCCGATTTCGTAGTGTGTGCCGAGCGTGTTAGTCACCCGGATCCGAAGCCGATGCTTACCTTCGGGCAATTTGGGCAGTGTGAATTTATATGGTCTCCAAAGCCTCACTCCTAATGGGATGCCATCTAACCAAACTTCCGCGGTCCCTCTGACGTGTCCCAATTCAAGCTCGGCACCCTCGAGCGCAGAAGTATCAAAAACAGTTTCGTACTCCACCGCACCGCTATGATGGGGCAAACAAAGAGAGGTCCGCCAATCGCCTAACGAACCTAGTACAGGTATCGTCTCGAAGCGAATCGGTGCAAGAAGAACGGCCGCTTCCGTAATCGGTCCACAAGGAGTTATTCTTACGGCCGCTAAGGCTCCAGCTGGCTGTGGCTCAAACTCCATATTGCCGCCATTTGCTGCGATTTCTGTGCCATTAATCCAAACGCGCATCTCCCCTTCGCATTCGATACGCATTCTCTTCGCTCCTACGGGCAGCGGAAAGCGCAGCCAAACGGGTCTTCCATTGCAGCTAGGATCAGCAGTGAAAGAGAGCGGCTTCGGCTCGGGAACAGATTCAGGCATAAGCCAACCCACCAGCGGTAGCGGATGCGGCCTGGCGGAAATCCATAACGACTCCGTTTCTGCAAATTGGAGCACGGAGAAATGATGGATACCCGGAGCATTCCCTTGTTCGTCGGACCAATTTTCCCCAGAGAAGAAAGTAACGAATTCACCATTCTGCAGCTCAATGACTCCGTCTATAAATACTTCGCCTTTCCCTTCGGGTAAAGCAACCCTGACTTCATTCATGCCGTATTGCCAAAGAGCCGTAACATCTACTTCTTCCTGGCCTTGCCGGATATAAGGGTTGAAATCCCCATGTTCAGTCACATTGATTCCGTTCACATATAGCACGGCTCTCCCGCGAGCGGCAAACACGATTCGAACCCGCTGAAATGGGTGATCGCGCCTGCTTTCGATTTGGTTCATCAAGCTGGATTGCAAATTAGGACGCTGGGCAAACAGCCATTTCGGAAGTGGCAGACGCGCGATCGTGTTCACTTCGATGCCTGCCCTTATAACGCCGTTGCCGATAGCTTGAGCCCTCAATAGCAGTTCATTGCTCCCTTCTTGCAACTCGATCCATGCCGTTTGCTCTTCGGGTCCCCCGCTCCATGCAATCTCCTTGCCATTGATACGTCCAGTGATGTTGGAGTTACTTTCCGACCGGATCCAGTAGCGTCCACCAGAAGGTGCGATCACAAATGTTTTTGCCCAAACGAATTCTCTTTTTTTCAATTCACCCAGATTGAGAAATCGACGAGGAACACGACCCATCCGGCCGGCCCAAGAACGCATGGCGAGATCTCCAAACACGTTGCTGTACACTTTCTGAACAGAGCGTAATTCGTCGAACTCTTCTCCATGGCATACATGCCAATAAGAGGATTCGCTCCATAATCTCGTTAGCCAATTGGATTCATCCAAATCGGGTTTATGCCAGCCCGCCTTCTCCCCCTCCGTCTCTTCCCTCTCTAAGCGCACACTCATCATGCGGCGTTCTATCGGTAGAAAGCCGTTAAGTTCGCCATGCAAATCAAAATCCCCATACCGGTTGTCCAAAGTTGGCTCCACTTGGATTCGCCAATCGCCAGATGTCAACTCCAGCCTTTTCCCACTCGCTTCCAATTGACCGATTTGGGCTGGAAAGGGACACATTGGGGAGTTTTCATGATTATATTCTGCAGCCGTAGAAGCTGCATTCTTCACTGTGCACACGATCAACGAAGCAGGCCATGATGTGAATGGAGCTTGCACTTCAATCCATTCGCCTTCCCGTTTATACGGAATCGGCTCCATAGATCCATTGACCGGATCCCAAATCTGGGGCACACGATCTGTTCTTAATCGGTAAACGGCAGACCCAGGTAAAACGGTATCCGGACACGCAGGTTGATGCATGCTTAACAAAGCTCCGTTCTCTGGAAGCAGCAAGAAAATATCGGCATCCTCAATTTTGCGGTGCAAGGATTCACCTGGACCCTCCACCCTTTTCGGAATACGGGATTCCACCAGTGCTACTGCCTCTTCTGCTGTATCGACATATATGGCGCCAGCCATATCTCGCTCATCTTCGGGTACAGCTACAGCAATCACAAAACCGCCTTCACTCAACCAAGCCTCGGTTCGTGTGCGTGCTTCTTCATCCATAACGGTTGTTCCACACAAAAGTAAAACGGAAAAGCGCTCATCCGCGATTTTAAGTTTGCCCTTATCTGACGTCGCCTTTTGCAAAGCACTATCGTCTGCAATATCGAAATCTAACTGCGCTTTCCTTAGCGCACCAGGCTGCTTGTGATCTCTGCGGCTCCAACTGCCTGTTATTTTCCTATATACGTTTTGGATATGGGCTACTTGCTCGTTCGGCTCACGATTCGATATCCCCATCGGATGTTCATTTGTTTTCCCATCCGCCAAAGACAAATATCCGCATACCGCATAAGACGGGTAATGGACAGCAACGTCGCAAACATGCGTCCCCTCACTCAGTAAATAACAAACACGGCTAATCGTGTTAGCAAAAACCGGATAATGCTCGAAATAAGGCTGGCGCCATCCCGTATCGGGCGGAGCCCACTCCCACCAACCGCCACGGGTGCTATAGTAAACGGCATGGGGACTATATACGGTTACTCCCCGCTTGAAACCATGGGATCAACCAATGCATCGTTTCCTCCAATGTCCCGCCCCAACCACTGGAATGGAATGCTTCTAAGAATACTCGTGAACCTCCGTGTAAATGTGCCATAGATGAATGCGGCTTAATCTCGCCATCCATGTCACTTCCTGATGTGTTATACCATCTATGTGTCCGAAAATAATCCAAATAAAGCCTCTGCGCCCCGTTAGGATCCGCTCTTCTCGCTGGTCCGGCCTGATCGCAGCAAATGAGCATTCCGCGCTGTCGGTGCCATTCACCGAGTGGAATAAAGAACGATTGTTCCGCAAGTTCAGCAGCAAGACGGTATACACGACGACGCACTTGTTCAGAACCAGGAAGCGGATCATACAATGCGGGTAGAAGAGGCGTTAAATCCTCCTTAAACCTTTCCTTGTAACGATCCGTCAACTCAGGTGTCCACAGTGGCAGCGGAGGCAGTTCGTCCTGAAAGCTTCCCGCAATCGTCTTGCCGAGATCATAAGGGAAGCGGCGCTCCATTTCACCGTGAATCCGGTCAATCAATTGTCCCGTTGCCTTAGGGTCGAGCCAATTGAAGCCCTGACGTACCGCAGCATACACATATTCGTTTGTTTCATAAAGGACTTCCGAGGACTTTGGCATCTCCTCGCCGTGCATGAATCGGCGTAATTGATACCCGGACATTTCCGGATCCTCTGTAACAATACGAGATGGCATGTTGGATCCGGAAAAGCCAATTTGGTCATAAAACCAAAGATACATGCCTAATCGCTCCGCTTCACGCAGAGCAACTTCAAACATGCACCACCAATCTTCGCTTGCAAACACGGGAAGATCGCTCACGGAACCGTACTGCGGTCCTGTAGGGGCCAAATTAATAATGCCGATGTTGCGCAGCCCTCCGTCGCGAAACTTTTTCATTTGCCAGCGAATACGTTCCGCCGTCACCTCTTCAGCACTCCACCACCAGAAAGGGACAGGTCCGAAACGCGGATCTGCTTTAGCAAATTTTTTTTGCAATTGGAATAAGTTCATTTGTTCCTCTTCCTCCCTAGCTTCGAGAAAAAACTCCAGTCCTCAAACTGGAGTTTCGACGAAAAAAGTTATTTAGCGGCTTTCTCTGTTTGAATACCTTTGGTCGATTGTTCTTCGATCATCCGCAGCGCGGTCATCGAATCTTTGGATTCTCCAAAAATCAAAGGAGAGAAAACATTGTGCAAAGGCACATCAATATAGGTTAAGCCTGCAGCGCGTGCAGCCGGAGGCATCGCATTTTGACCGTAGAATATCGACTGAACGTGCTTTCCTTGCATTTGCGGCAGGTTTTTCCCAAACGCTTCTTGAACCGCAGGGGTCTGCAACGAGCCGATGATGCCTTCTTTGGCTAAATTGACTTGCATCTCTTCAGAAAGCATGTATTGGATAACTTGAAATGCCTGATCCTTCTTCGTGGATTGCTTCGTAATAAACGCCGCATACATGTTCGGCATGGCTTTAGTCTTTGGCACATCGGCGAAAGAAGGCATGGCTGCGATATCGAAATTCAAGTTTTTATTTTGCTCATACCATTGAACAATTTTCTCCGAAACATGGACGCTCATTGCCATTTTTCCTTTGGGGAAATCGTCTACCGAAGTAAACTGATTAGCTGGTATCTCATAGAAACGTCTTAGGTTGTCTACTTCTTTCTTCCATCCGTCCGTTGCCAATACAGCCTTGTCCTCCGTCAAACTGAACGGCGATAACCCTAGTTGGTTATAAGTCATATACAAACCAGGATGCTGCTGATAGCCCTTGTACGTATTTTCTCCTTCTACACGAGTCAGCTTTTTGGCCAATTCATAAACTTCATCATAAGTCATACCATCTTTGGGATAGTCGACTCCGAATTTATCAAAAATATCCTTGTTGTAGAAAAGTACGAAATCGCTCAATTGGTAAGGTAAACCATATATTTTTCCTTCAGGATTCGTATTTTTCATCTTCGCCATGGCTGCGGGATTCAATTTTCCGGTGTCGAAATTATATTTTTTGATCAAGTCGGTCATGTCGTACTGGAGATCATTCTTAATGATATTCTTTTCAAAATTGCCACTTGAATTCTCGATAATAATATCGGGAATCGTGCCGGCCGCGATTAAGTCCTTATATTGCCGTCCCGGGTTATCCCAGTGAACATGTTTAAAGGAGATATCAGGAAACTTTTTCTTCAGGTATTGTCCAATTTGCTTTTCGTAATTTTCTTCTTTCGCGTAAAAGGCAGGGTACACCGTATAAATGAACAATTCGTTATCCGGTGTTTTTGTTGATTTTTCGACTGCTGGACTTTGTGCTGCAGGTGTTGATTCACAGCCCGCAATAACGGTGATTGCCGTCGCAATCAACAAGGATGATTGAAGATACTTTTTCATACTTCTTTGAACCTCCTTAGAGTTTAGCATTAGTGAAACTTCTAACTTCGTGAGATTTACTTAATCATTTCTTTAATCTTACTTTAGTACGAAATTGTAACGCTTTCATTGGGCGGTATTTCATTTATATAGGCCCATCATACTTTCAGTTTCTGCGCTGCATTAAATTTGATGTAGCGTTTCACGATCTGGGATTATGTATGCTTTTGCATCCTCAACCCCTCCTTCAACTCACAAAATCGCTCCTAACAGGTTCGTAAAGCTTGCCTTTCTCGGCAAGCCATCTATCCACATCAGGCAGATCGAAATATCGGAGCATCCCTGGAAAAATAAAACTTAAAGAGTCCGTTTCATCGTAAAACGGTTCCTTGATCCAATCGGAGATACTATACATGCGGTTCTCCATGCAAATATTCTGGACGCGGTCATCAAGCAAAGCCGCCAATCCGGCGTATATGGCATATCGTCCGTTTCCATATAATCGAATGTCCGTAGGATCAATATTGCTTGATGCAGATGCAAGCTCCACGGCTCGCAACACATCGTATGTCCGTACAGCGGCCATACTGTCGCCCAACCACATCAACTCGTCGGTATATCTGTCCATCATCCCGAATCTTTTGAAGGGTTTATCCGTTGGTGAATTCAAATGCGGAAGAAGCGGCCCAATCCCTGTTGGATTGAGTACCATCACAAGTCGACCGGAGGCGCAAGTTTCTTCAATCCACTTGGCATGCGTTTGAAGCTGGTTCGATCCCCCGTCCCAGACGGCAATGGTTACCGGGAGTTTATGACCCGCAAGCTTCGAATCGAAAAATTGTAAACAATGATTTAATAATCCTGTCTGGCTCCACCAGATCTTGCGGATTACCCACATATTCGCTACTTCCCCTCCCCCGGAAGGACGTGGGTTAAGGTCGCAAAGCTGTCTGCCCGAAAACACACGCTTTCGAAGCCATTCAATCGATCGCTTTTTTCGATCGTCTTCTGATAATGCTTGGCGTGACCTCTCAAATATCACTAGCCGTTCCCTATTTTCAACATGCGTGTTTTGGGCATGCGCAAGCTCGCCGATGACCTGACCGCTTTGTGTGCACCATAGCTGCTGGGCAGGGATCAGTTTTATATCTTCGATGCCGATTTCATCTGTACGTCCGAGCAAATGCTTGGAGAAAAACTGTGCCGCCGCACGTGCCAATGGAATCGTAAATCGATGTACGTTTTCATCTTCGAAAATGTCCAGATCTTCACCTCGGCCAAACATTTCCCAAAATCTGCGATTTACAGCTACCGTATGCCTGGGACCTTCAATCGGGACGGAATCATACGTTGTAGCAAGAATACGCACAGGCCTTGGAGCCATGGCTAATACAATGTCTTCATGATCGAAACCTAGCGCGGAAAAACCTGGCCATTTCTGCTCGGCATCTTGGGCTTTGCCAGTAAGTAGAAAGTACGGCCGATTCATAATAAATCCGCCTGGGGCTGCTGCGGCAATGCGTTGATCGTACATCATAACCAGCGAAGTCTGCGTTCCACCGCCTGAATGGCCTGTCACTCCTATACGGCACGGGTCGACCTCCGGCCGGGTGCATAAATAATCTATCGCCCGTACGGCGTCATGCAGCATATAGCGGGCTAAACTATCCCCTAACGGCATACACTGCCGCCCGACATTTTCATGTTCAGTAACGCTAGTCATCGGTGCCTGTTTCGAATCTGGATCATAAAAGCCGAACCGCTCCCCCTGGCCGACTGGGTCAAGCGACATCACGACAAGACCGGAATGAACCATATAATGACAAACCGTTTGATATTCATCACAATGTTTAGCCTGTTCTCGATGCCCGCATAGTAGCAGTACCGCTCCACGGGGCTCAGTTAACCCGTCGGGAACATACAAATTAGCAGTCGCATATACATGAGGCCTCGGTTCGAAAATGACTTTTTCAACGCGGAAACCGTTCCCTTCAACCGTACCTGTAACTCTTGGATTTAAAGGTGCATCCGAAGAAGGCATGCCGCCGATGCATCGTTCCAGCCCTTCACGGATTTCCTGCTGCCGTTGCTTAAGCTCTGACTTATCCTTGATGGCTGAACGTGCTTGTTCGCCCTTCTCGGCTGCGCGCATAGCGGATTCGTAAACCCAACGCGGAAGCTGGCTTTTTACATCAAAGTGGGCAATTCCCACACTCTCTAAATTCTCATACATGCAGTCATGTCCCCTTCTGTCCTATCTATCAGTTCGGTAAAACCAACAAGTCGGCTATGCGGATAGGCAAGCCTGTTTGCACTGACTTCCATATCGCTTCCCCTGTCAATACCGAGTCAGCTCCCGCTTCCGCTCCAGCCATAATCTCATAGGGACGGATCGGATCTGGTCCTAAGAACAAATCTTCCAAAATGAGAGGGTCCCCTCCACCATGCCCTCCGGGACGCGGAACAACATGGATCGTTTCTTTGCCACCGAATAATGGGAAATAATCAATCGTTTGCTCAGGTGCTTGATGCGTTACTCGCTTGGACATTACTTCCTGGGTTTCGATTCTCCCCTTTGTCCCGTTAATAGCCAGTCGATATCCTTCGTAAGGCAGCGAAAAGTTAACGGAATAACTCATCATGGCCCCCTTGTTATACTTAATGGCTGCAACGTAAGTATCCTCAATATCGATTTCCGAATCGAAGATACAGCCATCCGCGCGATACCCCGTATTGCTGGGCTTTACATCCATATTCGTCAAATGATCGTCTTCAGGTACAACCTCCTTGCTCCGTGAAGACCATCGCATGAAATAGGCGCAATTCTGCTTGACTTGGCATGTTCCGCAGTGCCTTCCGTCTTCCTTGACAGGATTGAGCTCGCCTTCTGGACCGAAATAATTCAGCGCACCGTATGCAAAAGCCTCTACCGGTTTTTGATCGATCCACCAATTAACAAGATCAATATGATGGGTGCTTTTATGTACAGACAATCCGCCGGAATGGCTTCTTTTACGGTTCCATCTTTTAAAATAGCTTGCGCCATGATACGTATCGAGATACCAATTCAAATCGACCGAAGTAACCCTCCCGACCTTACCTTCAAGGATTAGCTCCTTGATTCTTGTGTGAATCGGTGAGTAACGGTAATTGAAAGCCACGTACAGCCTTCCCCTGCTATTGTTCTGTGCATCCAGAACACGCTTGCAATCAACTCCGCTCGTAACCATCGGTTTTTCCGATATGACATCAAGATGGTGCTCCAATCCTCCAACTATGTAATCCGCATGGGTATGGTCCGCACCTGCGACAATAACGACGTCAGGGCTCGTCTCCAGGATCATCTGTTCGAATTGATCGGGGAGATAAACGGGCAGCCCGTTCAATGTCGGAAATTTCTTGAAACAATTTGTAAATCGTCCGGGATCCGCGTCCAGCAATCCAACAATTTCACAATGCGATTGAAAGGTTTCCAGCATGTGCTTGATAAACATGCCGTTCGCTCTCGTACTAACTCCGCAGATGACATATCTTTTTCTTGCCAAAGTATTCGCCCTCCAATCTTAGGTTAAGTATACAAATTAGCGAAGCGCAAAGAATTAGTAAATACGATCTTGATTATAGGTCGATCCTGTCGCAGAAACTCGGGGATTAATTGGATGAAACGTGTTGCAATCCACTATTATTTCTCATGCTCGAAAAAAAGAAGTCCCTGCCAATAAGTCGGCAGGGACTTCTTTATGAAAAACTGATGGGAAAACGCAGATACATACCAATTATTGCAGATTAACTACAAACGATTTGGAGTTCGTTCCTGCAGCGACATTAATGGTAAAACTCTTAATGTCTAACGTGCTGCCTACTTTGGCATACGTTAAAGTAAAATCAGGATTGACGGTGATCGTATCCTGCTGAGCCGTTGTCGTACCGTTAGCATAAACAATATCACTGATGAAAGCCTGCACCCCTGCAATGCCAAGTAAGTAAGTGGCTTGATGCAGATTAATCGTACCGTAACCCGTGGTGGCCTGTAATTTGCCCAATAGACTAGAATCCCAAATGTATTTACCGTTTAGTTTAGCCACTGGGTCGCCCGATATTGTTGCTGGACCACCGTTAATCTTAAGTTCAGTAGGAACTAACGTATCCACATTGGCCCCTTTAGTTATGGTGAGCTTCTGCACTCCTCCAAACGGAGATTCGTACCAAACTGTCAAGTTGGCTTTACCGGTATCGATGCCAATAATCATATTTCCTCTGGTGCCGATGACCTTTGGATTATCCGTGGTAATCGCCTTTGGTGTAATGGAAAAGGCTTCAACGCTTGATCCATCTTTAACTTTTACCATTGCAGTTTGGGTAAGCATTGAATAGTCACTCATTAAGTACGTTACATCCGTCACAGTGGCAGCTACTCCGCTGTCGAAAAGCGTTCTGGCAATCGCAAAGAGATCCCCGCTGCTCGACATTTCAACAGTGTAGGTCAGATTCGCATTCGATATGTTCTTAACGTCTACTGTTACCGAATCGGAGCTCAATGTCTCCAGAATTTGCCCACTCGAGTCCACTTGAACAATCGAAGCAGTCAATTTGTAGCTGCCCGCCAGCGTTGGTGATGGGTTGAAGGTGATGCTATTTGAGCTTATATCCTTAACCCCTTTCAGTACTATCGGCGTCGCATCAGAGAGCGACACTGCTCCTGAAGTATTGGTAATCGCTCCTGAATCACCGCTGATTTTCTCAAGTTTCAATTGAACCTTGTAATCGTCTCGGTTCGTTTTGTATTCAGTACCGGTTTGATCGTAAATGATGAATTTTGTTTTGGGTGGCGAATAGGAAAATTTGGTACTCACCCCATTAAGCGCCAAAATGTTCGGAGCAGAGCTATTAAGATCTACTTTTATTGAATCGGGCTTGCGCGCAGCAGCGATATTGATTGGAAATGCTACGGTTTGACCGAGCCCATTAATTCGGACATTAATAGCGGCTGGACCTGCCCCTGGCACCTGTTGAATGATAATTGATCCTGTAGAATTAATTGCTGGATTAGCCAGTACGAGACCTCCTGTGGTATAGATCGTAATTTTACCTGTCGTTAGAAGATCCGCCCTTTCGGCAGCAGTCAATTCATAATTAGATGAATCTACTATTTTCAAATTGACTGAGACGTTCGTATCGCCTTCAGTTATAGGATTTGTTAAGGGACCCATCGTGATAGTAGTGGGCGCCTTTGGCGTCTTCACTGTAACTTTCTGGGATACCTGCTGACTGTCGTAGAACAAAGTAACAGTTACTTCCTTATCACTGTCCAAATTCGGGTAGGCTACTAATTGCAATTCAGGATAACCGTCGTTTTCAAAATCGATGAAATCGTTCTGTCCGTCTGTTCTAAATACATTCCCCAAAACCCCAGTAAAGGACTTACCGATTCCAATGTTCAAATATTGGGGATCGACAACGCGATTTCCATACTGGTCATAGGCTTTGAAGGCAAGGTAAGCCTTCTCTCCGGCTCTAAAGAGTAACTGCCCGATTGGGAGTTTCAGATTGCTTTTCACATCACCTAAATCGATTTTCTTCACTTGCGGAGGATCGCCTACGGTAAAATTTTTGGTTACGGATATATAACCGCTCTTCTCAAGCAATAAAACGGTTATTGAACTATTCGGAACTATATCGCTCAAATCGAGGCTGATCGCGCTGATCCCGGAAAGTACTGTAGCTGCAATGTTCTTTTGCGCCGTAACGTAAACACTCACATTGCTTGGCGATACTGTCATCTTTTCTCCATACTGATTGGTTGCCTTGAACTCAACGAGGGCTTTGGATCTTGGAAGCTTCTCAGTTGCAGTAACAATCTCCAGCTTGGTGACTTGCTCATTGTCAGGGGTAAATGCTATGATTCCGTTCGCAACATCGACCCCGGACAATGTGACTGTATAAGTACCGAATGTAAATGTATCGTCCATATCAAGTTTGGCTGTCATATTGTCATCCGACCAATCGGTGCCTCCCGTAAATACCAAGGGCTCATTGTCGGAATCTACGGCACCTTCTTTTGTAACTGTCAGAACAGCTTTATCGATATCGACATCCCGATTCAGCCTTACAGTCATTTTGTTCTTGCCAATTACTTTCAACTCGGCAATAGAAGCTTTTTCAGGTTTCGCCGTTGTCAAATGCAGCTGCATCGCTTCATAAGCTGCCAGTGCAAACGCTTTTCTTGTAACAGGGACGATTCCGCCGAATTTGCCATCAACCTGGTTAGTCATGATTTTTTGCTGAAGTGCGTAGGCAACGTAGCTCTTGTAAGTATTGTCAACTGTGCCATCCTTGCTAGGAGTCGCTGCCTTCGCCTTCTCATCCAAACCGAGTCCCTTGATCAGCAGCATAGCGAGTTCTTGGCGAGTCACTTGCCCCGACGGATTGAAAATATCTGACACGTCGTACGTGAGAGCCGCTTTTTTCAAAGCTTCGATATAACGTCGCGCAGGCTCATCTGATTTGACGTCGGAGAAACTCGATCCTATACCTATTGCATCAAGGCGTAAACCTAAAATGATAGCAACTGATTTCGCCATTTGGGCACGAGTGATTTGTTGGTCCGAACCGAAAGAATCTGCTGACGCCGTGTCGATCGCGTCCATTTTTAATAAAACGTTAATCTTTTTCCTGTCGTCCTTCGAAACACTCTTCAAATCGCCGAGCTGATCGGCCAGATACGTGTCTGAAGTTACCGACGAGGATGGAGTTACTTTTGGAGTTACTTTTGGAGTTGCCGCCGGGGTTGCAGATGGTGTAGTCGATGTTGACAGCGTGGCTGTCGTCTGTGGGGTTTGCGAAGCGGTATCATCCGCATAAGCCAAAGGAGATAAGCAGTAACACAATAGTAGGAACGATAAGAAAAGCGCTATCTTTTTATTCATTTGATACATGCACCTCCCGAGTAGCGAATATGCCACGCATTAAAACGCTTACATTTTACATGAAACACTGTTGTCTCTCTGATCACATCAACCCACTCTCCAATCTTAGTTTACTTGCATGACCTAACTATATGGCAAAAATGCAAACTTTTCATGGGGGCTTTTATGCATCTTTATAGGTTGTTTAATTCATCATTATTCTGGAGGCAAAAGTACGATTCTCCCCTCCTCCAGCGTAACTTGAACTTTATTCGTGTTTTTCACTCCGATTGATTCCAAGTAGTTTGGAGGAATTTGCAACCGGCCCGCTTGGTCCAGCACCGCATATTCGACGTGGGATTCTTCTTCCTGCTCTTCGATACCATGCACCGATTCAAGCAGTTCTTGATCGAACGATTTACGACGCAATATTTCCGAAGACGTTTTCCCGTCCCGAATGGCTACTACGCGATCCACTTTTTTGGCAAGCAGCGGATCGTGCGTAACAATAACGACTGTTAGCCCCAGACTCCGGGTCAAATGCCGGAACAAATCAAGAATTTGATTGGCCATGTTCGAATCGACGGAGCCGGTTGGTTCATCCGCAAGTAAGAGTTTCGGATGGTTTGCCAGCGCTATAGCGATGGCAACACGCTGCTGTTCACCGCCTGAGAGTTGGTTCAGTCTGTTTTTCAACCGGTGGCTAAGGCCTACGGCTTCCAGCAGTTCCATAGCCCTTTCTCGTTTGCGCTTGCCCTGAAGTAAAATAGGCAGCTCTACATTTTCTTGTGCTGTCAGGTAAGGAATTAAATTCCGTGCATTGTTCTGCCATACGAAGCCTACGGTCTCCCGTTTGTAACTTACGATGTCTTTCTCCGACATACTCAGCAAATCTCTGCCCGCCACCGTTAGACTGCCAGCCGAGGGGCGGTCAAGCCCCCCGAGCATATTTAGCAGAGTCGATTTACCACTTCCGCTGTTGCCGATAATGGCCATCAATTCACCAGCCTCCACGTGTAAATCCAATCCTTGTAAGGCGACTACCTCCAAATCGGCAATTTTATAAATTTTGACCAGATTATCACAATGAATCATCCTAATCCTCCCCCAACTTAACAGCTTGATGAATTCGAATTCGGGATACGAAAGACCCGAGTACTCCCAATCCAATCGCGATCATCATCGTGACAATCCAGTACAGCCGAACTTGATCCCGAGGGTCAAAGGTAACTTCGAATGGCGGAACCTGTGTTTTCGGATCAAACGACAATTCAAATAAGGGTACGAACAAGAGACTCGCCACGTTACCAGTCAGAATTCCAATGAGGATCGCCGCACCCGAGATCAAGATTTGCTCGCCAACAAGCATAAGAATCAACTGGTAAAAGGAAATGCCCATAGCTCTCAAAATACCGAACTGAAGCGTCCGAGCGAATAAGGATAGAACCCAATATAACAGGAAGCCAAAAAAGCAAATAAATATAGAAATCAGAAAACCAAGCGTCATCACACCATTAATGGCCATCTGGAAGGGATCCTTGATCGACTTAATCTGTTCCTGTTTGGCATCCCTCAAAGACTCTATCTCATAGCCATGATCGACGATTGCTTGATACACCGCTTGACTGCTTGCCTCTGGATTCAGCTTCAACCAAACCTCATAGGGCTCAAGTGCCAGATTGTTTTGAATATATGGCAGTTGGCCGATCACGAGATTTGGCTTCTTCAATTTCGTGGTGGAACCCTGCTTCGTTGTGGTTGTTACTGTATCATTTACACCGGGGTTTGGATTCCAAGATGGCCAATAATCAATTACCCCATACACGGTAAATTGGGCTCCTTCTACACCTGTCCAGCCTAGCGTCATCGTATCGCCAGGTTTCAGACTATATTCTTCGGCCATCGATTTCGATATTAAAACAGCAGATGGATTGCGTGCGATCAAGTTCAAATATTCATTGATATGATGATCAAGCAGTCTATCACGCATCCAAGCGGTTTCACCAAATTGTTTGCTTTCGATCCCCATCAACTGTATATTTTCAGTTGACTTTCCATGGATATATATCGCATCTTTTTTATTAAATACCTTTGCTGCTTGTTCCACGCCAGGCAGCTGCGTAAAAGGCAGGAATGACGGTTCCGTATATTGTGTCTTTAAAGGAGCTTCGGAAGAAGCTTCTGACTCAGCATCTTCCTCTTCAGACTCTTCCATTAAACCGGTCAAGATTGCCGGAGGGGCGTCATTCTCCCAACGAATCTGCATCGTAATATCAGCGCCTGCAGAGTAAAGGATTTTATCAGTCGTATTCTTATTGATCGTACGGGTTGCACTTGCACTGAATAAGCCTGTGGCAATGGTGATGATCAGAAAAACCATAATAAATTGATATTGAATGGTCGAGCGGCTAACTTGAATAAATGTGCTGTACAGAGAAGGTGGCCACCAACGTCTGCCAACCTGAAACACCAAACGCATAAACCAAGGGTAAATTCGAAGAATGAGCAGACCCATACCCAAAATAAAAAGTGCCGGAATGAGAAATAACAGCGGATCTACCTTTAAATCACCGGATTTTAAGCCTAGCGACAGCAGCTCTTTGATTCGCGTTTTATAATTATTCAATCCATATAGTGCTACCCCAATCAACATGACATCGATGAAATATTTGTGCCAGAAGGAGCTTTTTTCCTGTCTTGCCGACTGCTGTTTTTGTCCGACAATAGTAACCCTCATGGCAAGGAATACCGGAATCAGCGTCATCACAAGTGAGCTGGCGACAGCAATCAGCCCATACAAAAAAGCATCCCGATTCAGTTCAACGTCAAGCTTAGCCCGCTGTACGAATTCAAGAAAACCGCTAGATGCGCCCAATAGTTTTGTCAAAAAGGCCCCGAAATACGGTCCAACCAAGAAAGCAATTGCACCGAGTACTAAGCCCTCCACGACATAACTGAAAATAATTTGCAAGCGACTAGCACCCCGACTGCGTAATACGGCGATTTCAGTTTTCTGGCGTTCCGTGATCAGGTTTGCAACCATATACAAGTAAAAGGCAAGCATGAGCATAACAGGCACATTTAACGACCAGAGCATGAGCCTTAGACTTGCTTCTTTTACGTAATATGCACCCAGAGTTTGTAAGGCAGGAGCATTCATATTGTGAGTTTCGTACCGTTTATCCATATGGGCCGTGATAGTACGATGCGCATCAATGAAATCGTTTGTGGATACCAGCGACATTTTGCTGTAATCAAGGGCCAAATACCAGTAGCTAGACTGAAGATTTAGCTTGCTGCCTGCTGTGAATTCTTTTTCAAATAAATCAAAATTGATCAGAAAGCTGTTCTTATAGCTGCTTGGGATGTTATACCAAAATAGATCCGTGTAATCCTTACGATCGAATACACCTACAGGCTTGACGTAAACCGGTAGTTTCATCTTCTCATCTTGAATTGTAAAAACGGTATTCAGCACCATGCCGAGTTCTGTCAAAGCTTCTTTTACAACAAGCGCTTCATACACCCCATTAATCGGCTCTTTCTCCGGTAGACGTCCATCCACTAGCCGAATGTGTCCCTCCATTCCATCAATGGCAGAGAAATCCGCCGACCGCTGTCTGTTGATATCAACTTTGTCTGGTTCGGCCGGAGCAAGTCCGTATCGTTGCGTTGACCTCTCACGGACGAGTTGCTGGACAGGGAGGCCAAAGCGATGGCTGGCTTTGTTCAGAAATTCATCGGTTTCAGAAATTTTAGTATTCTTTTGCTCATCTTCCGGAACTAAATTTGCTGATAACCAATAGATGCCGGGATACTGACTGCTAGAGGTTTGCAATTGCTGCAGCTCCTGAATCAGTAATCTTTGCAAGATCGCGTTTGTATAAATCGGCATCGTACTCGTTAAAGCCACAGATAACACCAATCCGAACAGCAGGCTAAGCTCCAGCCATTTATTATTGATCATTTTGCGCAAGATCATGATAAATAATGCCAATCCCTTAACCTCCTAATTATTCAAAATAATCTTCTGCCCTTCGGTAATGCCTTTGCGTATCTCCACTTCCCTAGCCGCTACAATCCCTTTCTCCACATCGACCTCTTTCCTGCTTTCTCCTTCCATGACCTGTACATAATCGCGCCCCATATAACTGCGCAGCCCCGATCTTGGGATGACCCATACATTCTCTCGCTTTTCTGTTACAATCGTGATATCTGCTTGGGAACCGATCGTCACTTCTGTCGGTAATTCCTTCACGTTAATAAAGAGAGACTTCGAATTTTTATCCTGTACCGTTTTATTATCACTAATCGGTGCGGTCATAGGCGTTTGAACGACTTTCCCTACATACGTCTTGTCTTTTATTTTCACATTGACATCCATGTTGATTTCAACGCCAACCAAATCGTTCTGACTGGAGGCTGTATAAACGAGTTTCATCTTATTCGGGTCTGAGATCGTCACCAGCTGTTTATAAGCCGATACTTGATCACCCAGTTTCATAGGTTCAATGTAAGTTACGATGCCGTCGACCGTTGCAACGAGAGTCGTTCTATCCAATTGGCTCCGCAGTGATTTCAACTGAATTTGAGCGCTTTCATAATCGAGCATTTTCAAACGAACCGCAGGATCATCGCCACCCTTATCAGCTATTTCTTGCGCCATTGAAATTTTGATCTTTTCGAGCGTAATTTCTTGCAAACGAATTTTCATTTCAAGATCGCCTGTTTCCGTTGAAGCTACGACATCACCTGCATGTACTTTATCTCCCAATTTCACATTCATTGACGTCAATCTGCCGCCCGATTCTTTATAAAATAAGTAATCCATTTGATCCGATGCAAACGTCGCGACTCCCGTAATTTGCTTGGCTATATTGGCTTTCTTCACCTCAAAAAGCGTTAAGGATTCTGTGAGTGGTTGAACAAGCGGCGGTTTCAAATCTGGTTCTTCAACCGGCAGCAAAGAGCAGCCTGCCAAAGTCCCAGCCATGCACCATAATCCAAGCATCGGGAACAGCATTTTGCTAAGCTTGTTCGACAATTTGACCATCCTCCAATGTGTAAACATGATCGGCTACGCTCATAATTGAGGGGTCATGAGTCGTAATAATGATGGTCATCCCCTCGTGTTGAACCAAATCCTTGAATACCTTCATGACTTGAAGCCCCATCTTACTATCCAGTTCTGCAGTTGGCTCGTCAGCTAAAATCAAAGAAGGCTTATGAGCAATCGCTCTCGCAATGGCAACCCGCTGCTGCTCTCCCCCGGACATTTCGAAGGGCCGATGTTTCATTCTAGCTTTCAACCCTACGAATTCGAGCGCCCTTTCTGTATACTCCTTATAAAGTACGGATGGAATGCCCGCAATTCGCAAACCGAATTCCACATTCTCGTAAGCCGTCATCAGTGGAACCAGAGCAAAGGATTGGAAAATCAACCCCATGTGTGCACGTCTCAACTCGTTGCGTTTCTTCTCTGTGAATCCACTAATTTCGGCATCATGAAAGTACACTTTGCCTTCCGTTGGCCTGTCAAGGGCACCAAGCATATTCATTAATGTGGTTTTGCCGGATCCGGACCGCCCTTTGAGAGCGACTAGCTGCTTTGCCGGGATCGATAAGTTGGCTCCTTTCAGGGCGTGAACTGCTGTAGAACCGCGTCCGAACACCCTGGTAATACCTTCCGCCCTTATAAGAGCTTCAGTGTTTTCTTGTTGTTGCGCAATAGTCATGGTTACTCACACTCCTAAATATGCAGTTGCGTCTTATCATCCGAAGTTTTTGCAAAAAAAAAGAGGAAACATGGTTGCTTCCTCTTTTTCATTTTCAAACATGGATAACGCTATTATTGAAAAGCTATATTCTCAATTTTCGCTTCGCCAAAGCCATTATTCCATGCACTGACATCGACATTGAAATAAACAAGGCCCGTATATCCTCCTGGTAAGTCAATTACTGTTTCATACTCAAAATCACTACTGCCATTTTTCGTAATGTTGAATAAGTCTCCTTCATAAGTAGCTACGGTTACCGTAATATTTGCGTCTCTTTCAACGTAGTACGACCAACCGAATTTAATTTGGGAGATGTTTTCAACATAAGTTTCACCTCTGGATATGCCCGAACAATTTTCTTTATCACTGTAACCAGCCACCGTGGTGTAACCGTCACCGACATCAGCCGAGGAATAACAATGATTATAATTAGAATCACTGCTTGATAGGGTATTAATCCATTTTATATTAGGGTTTATTTGTGCGATAG
This sequence comes from Paenibacillus sp. V4I3, assembly GCF_030817215.1. Lineage (GTDB taxonomy): Bacteria > Bacillota > Bacilli > Paenibacillales > NBRC-103111 > Paenibacillus_E. The sequence goes on along the minus strand of NZ_JAUSZA010000001.1, from coordinate 4,310,408 downwards.
CCGGCTGAGTTGATAAAAACAATGAACAGATAACAGAAAGCATGCTATAAAGCTTTATCTGCTTCATTTAATCACTCCTTATAAGAATTAATTTGCTATGTTGAAAAAACTCCAGTCCATTAACTGGAGTTTTTCATACAACGAAAGGATATTAACCGTTTTGCAGCGTCCATAAAACAAGTGCATCTAGAAGCTTCCACGCGTCCTCAGTCATTTTTTCATAATTACCGGTCTGAAAGTAGAATGAAAGACGTGCTTTTACTTCATACCCGCTATCGGAGTGGGATCCCTTATTATAATAGTACATGGTAGCTTCATTGCTTTTCCCAGGGATAGTGGCAATCTTAACTGCTTCCTTGCCCGGAAGACCGTAACCTATCGCGAATTTAGGGTTAGATTCTGTATACACTTGTACATCGTCGGAGAATCCAGCTGCAGCCTTTAATTTAGGGTCTACTATGGTAATTGATTTGAGATTATATTCATTCGTGTTTTCCTCTTGTGATGAAAGACCGAGATAGTACATGCCATGGTTCTTGGCATAGACAGTTGGAATCGCAACATCTTTCAAAATTCCACCTTTAAGATACTTGGAATTCAAGGTATTACTAATATAGAGCAAATCATATCCTTCCGTTTTTTCTACAGTGAATTTTCTATCAATAATATTAGTAACCCTAAAACCAAGAGCCTTCAAACGATCTTGAACAAAAACATCCTCCGCAGGTATGCTAGATGCATCCCTTCCTACATATAGCACTCTTTTTCCTTGTGCGGAAACTTCACTGGAAGGTGTGTCTGGCTGAGTCGTCGGTGTGCCCGGCTCTGTCGTGCCATCCCCCTCGAAGAGCTTCTTCGCTTCAAAGCTTGCGAGCGCTAACATTTTCCTTGTAGCCGATTTCGTGCCGCCAAATTTACCATCATCTTGGTTCGTCATGAGATTCTTTTCGAGCGCAAGCGCGACATATCCTTTTGCCCAAGCGTCCACAGTGTTGTCCGTAACAGGCGTGGCTTTTTTTGCATCTTCCTCCAAACCGATACCCCTGATGAGGAACGCTGCAAGCTCTTGCCGAGACACTGCACCGGACGGTTTATAAGTTTTCCCCTCAGCGTCATACCCGTTTGTTAGTCCTGCTTTCTTCAGCGCCTCGATATAGGGAAGTGCATAGGAATTTGCCGGATCATCAGCGCGAACATCGGTAAATGTAGAGCTTGTAAGCGTTTCATCAATTGTCAATTTAAAAATAATGCCAGCAACTTTGGCGAACTGAGCGCGATTCATTTCAGCATCTAAACCGAAAGTATCTTCCGTCAATCCGTTAAACACGCCGCCTTTAATCAGCGAATCAAATTTGTCCTTCACGTCTTGCGGCAAATCCTTCAAATCCTTGAAATCATCCACGGATTTAACGGCAGGAGTGTCGGCCGAATCGGTACCCTCTGCAAAAGCCAATGGAAGCAAAGTGAATGATAAAAGAAGAACCATTAATAGCGTTGATATAAGTTTTTTCAAACAGATCACCATCCAATATTAGATTAATAAAGAAACGAGCATGCGGTCAGTTAAGTAAATAACAGGTATTACTTTACACGACTTACTTTTTCACCTCCTCATTAAGGACATCTTCGCACTATCCCTACTCTATTACGAAAAGATGAATCGAATATAGGGGCTTTTACTCATGTTTATAGGTCTTTAAGAGGTTGATTATTTTTTTATAGATTTGTCGAGTGCAGCCTTTTCAGCCTTCTTTGTTTCAATTCCTTTCGTTGATTGTTCTTCAATCATACGCAGCGCTGTTACGGAATCTTTGGACTCTTTGAAAATCAAAGGTCCGAATACGTTCTGCATCGGAACGTCATACCAGGCTAAACCTGCTGCGCGTGCTGCCGGAGGCATAGCTGTTTTGCCGTGGAAAATAGCTTTCGTGTTCTTACCTTTCATTTGAGGCAAGTTTTGTCCGAATGCATCTTGAACCGCTTTGCTTTCCAAAGGCACGATTACACCTTCTTTTGCCAAATCGACTTGATGCTCTTCGGAGAGAATAGCGGCCATAACTTGAAAGGCTTGATCTTTTTTTGTCGATTGTTTCGTTATGTACATGGCGTATAGGTTCGGTTGATACCTAGTATCCGGAACATCACTAAACGAAGGTGCTGATACGACATCGAAGTTCAAGTTTTTGTTTTGTTCATGGAACGAAACAATATGGTCCACTGTTGCCACAGCCATGGCGATATTTCCTTTCGTCGCGAAAGTTTCGACGGTATCAAACTGATTGGCGGGAATATCATAGAAACGTCTCAAGTTGTCTACAATCTTTTTCCACTCTGGCGTGTTCAAGCTTGCCTTGTCTTCCGTTTGGCTAAGCGGAGAAACAGAAAGCTGATTGTAGTTCATATAATGGCCAGGGTTTTGAGAAAACCCTTTATATGTGATTTCGCCTTCCACACGGGTCAGCCTTTTGGCCATCTCGTAAGCTTCATCGTAGGTCATGCCGTCTTTCGGATAGTCGACGCCAAATTTGTCAAAAATGTCTTTGTTATAAAAGAGAACGAAATCGTTATTATTGAACGGCAAACCGTATATTTTCCCATCCGGCGTCATATTTCTCATCTGGGCCATGTGAGCCGGATTTAATTGGTTTGTATCGAAGTTATACTTTTTGATCAAATCACTGATGTCATACTGAAGATCGTTATCCATAATATATCTTTGCACATTCATACGGGTGTTATCGAGGATAATGTCCGGGATGGTGCCAGCCGCGATCAAGTCCTGATATTGTCTGCCCGGATTATCCCAGTGCACATGCTTAATCGTCATATCTGGAAATTTCTTTTTAAGAAATTGGCCGATTTGTTTGTCGAAATTTTCTTCTTTTGCATAAAAGGATGGCCAAACCGTGTAAATAAATAATTCGTTTGCAGGCGTTGAGTTCGCCGGTTTGTTAGTTGTAGTGACAGGATTTGAATCAAGACTACTTTCACAGCCTGTCAAAATCGTGAGCAATGAAACGATAAGTAAGGAGTTCTTTATATATTTTTTCATGGTGTTAAGTACCTCCATTGAAGAATAATTTCCCGAAACGATTGCTCCAGCAAAGATTAGCCGTTTTGCAACGTCCATAGGACGATATTATCCCAAAGCTTCCAGCCTGCGTCAGTGGAATTATCCTGCATCCCGTTGCTCCAATAGTAGAATGCTACTCGCGCTTTTACCGTATAGCCATTATCGGCTTTCGAGCCTTTGTCGTAATAATAAAGCGCAGCCTTCGTCTTATCTCCAGGGATCGTTGCAATCACTTTCGCTTCCTTGCCCACTATTCCGTAACTAACACCGTAACCGGTGTCAGCTTCTTTATACACGTCCACTGTGCCTGACAATCCGCCAGCTACCTTATGCTTGCTATCAACGATATCGATCGATTTAATTTTTTTAACCGTGGCTCCTTCCTCGAGCGAGGATAAGCCCAGATAGAACATACCGTGGCTTTTCACATAGACGGTTGGAATCGCGACATCTTTCATGACGCCACCCTTCAAAAACTTAGAGTTCACCGTTTGACTGAAATAGAGCAAGTCATAACCTTTGGTTTCATCGGCAGTGAAATCTTTATCGCCAAGCCTCGTAACAATGAAGCCCATGCCTTTCAAACGATCGGCCATAACAACATCTTCTGCAGGCACAGGAACTTGCTCCCGTCCAACAAAGAGCACTTTTTTCCCCTTTGGTGATATTTCAGGCTGCTGCGTTGGTTCGGGTTTGGTCTCAGGTTGTGTCGCTGCTGGCGTAGACGTCACGGAAGCTTTGGGAGAATCTGCAGGTACAGTCGTTGCCGAAGCCTTGGATGAATCTGTTGATGCAGGTGTTACTGAAGGTTTGGAAGATTCCGTTGGTGAAGGAGTTACCGAAACCACTGAAGTAGCTGTTGGTGTTGGTGTTGGTGTTGGTGCCGTAGAAGCCATGGAAGAATCCGAAGGCGCTGGCGTTATCGATGTGGTAGCTGATGCTGTGACTTTTGGCGAGACACTCGCCTCAGGATTTCCTTCGGATGACGAGCAGGCGATCACGGTTAATGTCATCAAAGCGATGACGAGCAGGATGAGAAAACGTTTCATTAACTAATTCCCCCTAAATTCTTGATTCAATCCCATCGGATACGATTTTACTTGGCAGCTTTCTCAGTTTGAATACCTTTAGTCGATTGCTTCGTGATATAAGATTCTTCTTCATAGCTCGCCTCCATTATTCGCCATGTAAACGCTTCTATTTTTAATAAAAAAATGAAGCGAGAACCGGCAACTTCGTTTGGCACTCTTATATATCCTTACTTTATTACTAATTAATTGCGCTTACATTAGGGGGGTAGTTCTATTTTATAGGTTGTTTGTTGCATCTTTCCGTACGGTGATAACCCTATTGGTATTGACTAGTTCCGCCATCTTTCTCAATCGCTTTCGTTTCTTCTATTGCTTTGTTCATGGCATCATTGGTCATGCGCAGTGCCGTTTGGCTATCTTTGGATTCTTTCGCAATTAAATTCCACACCATATCCGTATTCGAATCTATAAAGGTCAAACCCGGTTTACGAAGAGCAGGCTTAGCGCCGTTTAAATAAAAGAGTGATTGGAGATGCTTTCCCTTCCACTCCTGAATGCCTTGCCCGAATACCTGTTGTACAGCCGGATCTATTAGAGGAGAAATGATTCCTTGTTTGGACAGTTCGATTTGAAACTCTGTCGACAAAAGATAAGCAATGACCTGAAATGCCAGATCCTTCTTTTTGGATTGATTCGTTATAAACATACCGTTCGTGTTGGGCTGAAATTTAGATTTGGGTGCCTCCGGAAAAACAGGAACAGAAGACACATCGAAGTTTAAGCTTTTGTTCTCGCTAACCAATCTCACCGCATTTTCCAAGGAGTCCACAATCATCGCAATATTACCCTTAGAGAAGGCATTCGTTTTGACTAACTGATTTCCGGGAATTTCATAGAATCGCCTGATATTGTCTACACTCTTCACCCATTTATCTGATACCATGGAAGCCTTGTCTACGTTTGGGTCGAGTCCAGGTTCCGATAGCTGGTTAAACTTCAAATAATGGGCAGGATTCATCTGAAAACCTTTATAGGTGATTTCTCCCTCTTGACGCGTCAACTTTTTGGCCATCTCATAAGTTTCATCCCATGTCATGCCATCCTTCGGATATTCCACACCGAACTTATCAAAAATATCTTTGTTATAAAACAGCACCCACTCATTCGAATTAAAGGGCAGCGAATAGAGTTTTTCGTCTGATGTATTAATTGAATGCTGCATGTCTGCCGGGTTCAGTTTGTTAGTATCAAAATTGTATTTTTTGATCAAATCGGTCATGTCATATTGCATTTCGAATCTTCGAACCTGTCTGTACGTGTTGCGGCGTACTTCATCAAATACAATGTCGGGAATAGTGCCCGCCGCAATCAAGTCCTCATACCGTCTGCCCGGACTATCCCAATGGACATGCTTGACATTAATATCTGGGAACTTCTTTTTGATATATTGACCGATTTGCTTTTCAAAAATTTCTTCTTTGACGTAAAATGCAGGCCAAGCCGTATAGATGAACAATTCGTTCTCCGGCGATTCCGTTGATTTGTTGGCTACCGGAGTTTGATCAGAACTTGCAAGTTCTGACTTACAGCTAGTCAAGACTAAAAATGCCAGCGCAAAAAATAAGGATGATAATAGATACTTTTTCATTCTTTATTGAACCTCCTTTAAGATTCCCGCTTTCACGGAAGCGCTTTCTAAATAACTTTAATAGGAATGAATCGTGCTTTCATTAGGGGATCGTTCATTTTTATAGGTTGTTTATTGCATCCTTCCGTAAACGATGATAATAAAGAAAGGCCTCTCCTGAACGGAGAAGCCTAAAGAATTTGTTCCTTATAGATCGAGTATCACTTGCTACCGATCGCCCATTTCACGGCAGCATCGAAGAGCTTCCAGCCATCGTCGGTCTGGTTTATTTCTTCTCCGTTTACCAAATAAAAGTACACTTGACGTGCCGGTACAGGTTCGTTATTCAAGTTTTTGACGCCTTTCTCAAACGCGCAAATAACGGCTCTTTGGTCATCATCGGGAGCTGAGGCAACAATGACTCCCTCCTTGCTTGGTATGACGAAACCGATCTTCCCGTCTAGCTTATAGACGTCTACATTGCCTTTTAACCCAGCTGCCATCGGATGGTTGCCGGCTTTGATTGTAACGGTCTTACCGGAGTAATCGCCATTATCAAAGTCAGTCGATTTACCCGACAAAGCCACATCTCCTATATTTTGAGATTCGGCATAAATGACGGGTACTGGAGAAGCAATCAACTTGTTGCTAACTCGACCGGAGTTGACGGTTGAACTAATAAATACCAAAGCATATTTCAGCGCTTCGTCGGCGGTAAGCTCTTTGTCCGTAGTCACCGCGACTTCAAATCCGAGTGCTTTCAAATGTTTAATTGTAATTGCATCACCACCGCTCTCCCTGCCAACAAAGAGTGCTTTTTTGCTTTTTCCAGACACTTTCGGAGCATTAACCTCTTGGCTCGCATCAGGATTTCCCTGTGTTGCTGCTGTGCAAGCCGTAGCGACAATTAGAATCATGGCAATAATGAGAAGGCTCAATAATCGCTTCATGTAATATCCTCCCTAATAATGAAAGCTACTTTTTCCCGGTTGCCCATTTTATGGCGGCATCGAACAGTTTCCAACCACTTTCGGTTTGATTGATTTCTTCCCCATTGAACAAATAGAAGAACACTTCGCGCGCGACTACGGGCTGGTCCTTTGCGTTTTTCACGCCTTTCTCATAGGCGAAAATGGTTGCTTTTTGCTCCTCGTTCGGTACTGTAGCCACAACAATAGCCTCGGCGCCAGGGGTGGCGAAACCCATTTTTCCGTTAGCTTTATAGACGTCCACCTGGTTCTCTAGCCCTGCTGCAAGTTGATGCTTACTATCCTTGATTTGAATCGTTTTTGCCACGTTCCCTGCATCCAATTTACCGTATCCATCGGTAACCGTCATTCCTGTATCCGAGGTTGATTGAGGCTCGGCATAAATGACGGGTACGGCAGCCTTTACGAAATTGTCTCGGATTTTTCCGGAATTAACGGATTCGCTTACAAAGATTAGCGTATACCCATTCGCCTTTTCGGGAGTAACTTCTTTGTCCGCGATTACCGTGACTTCAAAGCCATGTACTTCTTTTAAGCGTTTGGTAACGATAGCATCTCCGCCGCTGTCTCTTCCGACAAATAGAACTTTTTTCCCATTACTCTGCGTTTTGTTCGGAGCTGTCGGTTGATTGGTCACGGAATCCATTTTGACCGGTACAGATGTACAAGCCATTAGCGCCATAAACAGCATTAAGACAGTGATCATGTTCACTAAACGTTTCATGAATCAAATCCCCTTTACCAAAATAGTAGTAAACGCTTAAAAATTACTTTTTCCCATTTTGTGCAGCCCACTGAATCGAGGCGTCTAAAAGCTTCCAACCTTCATCGGTCTGGTTCATTTCTTGCCCGGCAGGCAAATAGAAAAACACTTGACGAGCCGGGATCGGTTCATTTTTTACGTTTTTCGCCCCCTTTTCATAGCCGAAAATGACAGCTTTCTTATCGTCGCCTTGAGCCGTCGCAATAATGACCGCTTCTTTGCCCGGAATTGCGTACCCCATTTTTCCATTGCTGTTATAAACAATTACACGATCCTTCAACCCTGCTGCAAGTGGATGTTTGTTGTCTTTAATTTGTATGGTATTCACATCATTCAATTCCCCGTAATCCAGAATTCCCGTCAAACCGGCAATGCTGACCGACTGAGTCTTGGCATAGACAACGGGAACAGTGGAACTCTTCAACTGGGCATCTATTCTGGAGGAGTTGACGGAATCGCTTATAAACACGACGCCATAGCCGTTTGCTGCATCCGCTTTAAAGACGCTGTCCGTTGTATCCATGACTTGATAGCCAAGCTTTTTCAAATGACTAATGATAATGGGATCGTTGCTGCCTTCGTTCTTTTTGACATAAAGCAATTTTTTGGCATTTGAGGGTGCAGTAGCAGTTTCCGTCGATGAACATGCCATCATAGAAACCAAAAGTATGACGATAACGAATAAGGCAGTAACTCGTTTCATTTTCCATAATCCTCCTTTAGCTGCATTGTCCTACTCTACCAAGCCCGTTCTTTCCACGCCCTCAACGAACCAGCGTTGTGTAAATGTATACAAAAGCATCGGCGGTATGATCATCATGAATGTTGTAGCCATCCTAATTGCTTCATCATTAACGGACGGTCCATATTGTTCTGCTTGCTGCCGCAGCGCAGAGGCAATGCGCGATATCCCCATCGAGAGAGGCGCCGTTTCGATATCGGACAAATACATGCTTGGCAAATAGAAGTCGTTCCAGGTCCAAACGAAGGAAAACAAAAATACGACGAGAATGGCAGGTTTGGCAAGCGGCATCATAACCTTGGAAAATATTTTAAACACATTGGCCCCATCAATTCTGGCCGCTTCCTCAAGTTCCTTCGGTTGGGTGGAGAAAAATTGACGATAAATAATAACGAACAGCGCCCCCTTTAAACCGAGGCCGAAAAAAGCTGGCACAATAATGGGATAAATGGTATTCAGAAGGCCCAGTTCCCTCGCATAAATGATGTTCGGCAAGATCGTAACCTGGATCGGTACAATAAAGGTCAACAGCAATAAAAAAAACATCAACCTCTTAAAAGGGATTTTCAATCTTGCGAAGGCATAACCGGTCACAGCACAGGAAAACGTTTGCAATATAGCCACTGAAAGAGAGAGCGTTAAGCTGATGCTGAAAGCTTTCGGATATTTCAACCAATCCCAAGCTTCCTGGAGGTTTCCGAGGTATAGCGTACGCGGAAACCAGTTAACAGAAGGATCGAGCAAATCATCTGCGTTTTTGACCATAGTGGTTATCATATGAAGGATAGGCTTCAAATAAATGTAAGCCGTATCCAGCAATATCAAATAAATAAAAAATTTAAACAGCATCCCTTTATCTACTTCTCTGCCTATAATCGTATAGCGAGCTTTAGTTAACCACAGTAGAAACGATTGCGAATGCTCTTTCTTGATTTTTAATCCGATCATAGCTTCACCCCTACAATAAGTTTTTTGTAGTTCCAATTTTAAACAGTCTCTCTTTGAGACTTAGTTACCCTGCTGAAAATGATGAAAATAATCGCCAGGAAGAAGCTGATAATGAGGAAATAAATCCATACCAGCGCGCTTTGCTGGCCATACTCACTTTCTCTAACCTTTCCCAATATGGGGTTAGTCGGGAAGGTAAACAAGTCAACTACGGTATAGATCATATTAAGGAATATAAATGGTGTCATCGCTGGCAGTGTAATTTTCCAGAACGTTTCCCAAGGACCGGCGCCGTCAATTCGCGCCGCTTCATAGGCCGAATTCGAAATGGTCTGCCTGCCACCGAGGAAAATCAAAATTTGTACCCCTGAATACCACAGGATCAGCACGAACGAGTCGAGAATTTTGATGAGTGGATCTGACCACGTCGACGAAAGATTGGCACTTATGAGGCCGGAAACATTGTACTTCGACATAAAGCCCAGGTCACCCTCACCTTGTGTCAGAAATTCCGCTACGACTTGACCCGTCGCTAAAATGACGGGAAGAAAGAATATCGCGCGAAAAAATGTTCGGCCAGCAAATTTTTGGTTCAGAATGATGGCAATCATCAAAGCAAATAGGACGATAATAGGGATCATAAACAACGCTTGCCTAAGAAACGGCAATAAATCGTCGTACAAGAGTTTACCATTCTCAAAAAGGATATACCGGTAGTTGGTCCATGCGACGTACTCGGTTGTCGTTTTCGTTGCCGTTATCGTCACTTTTTGAAAGCTCATATACAAGGAAAATCCAATTGGGAATGCCATGAAAATTAGAAAACCAATAAACCAAGGGGCAATAAAGAGCGTACCTTCCAAATATTCGACTAGGGACGAATTTAATCTCATCTTTCGTTTCATCGTTTTGCCCCTCCTCGAATCACAACGAAGTTTTGTGCTGAAACAGCAAGATCGCCACTGCGGTACGGCTCCAAATTATAGTTCACAATGACCCGTGTACCATTCTCGTAGGTTGTTTCCTTTACACCCGGAGCTAGCGTCTTGTGATTGGCAATAAACTGATCCTGCACACCCCCGAGCGCTTCGTTGTATCGCTTATACTGCTCCACGGCGAAAGTCTCCCAGTAGGGAAAATAGGTATTGTAGTATCGTATGCCGAAAGAATTCACATATTTTTTCGATTCCGCCTTTGTGAAAATAAAGGAAGGCTCTGCGCCATATTCAATATCACGCAAAAAGTCGTGTACGTCTTCTTGCCGGTTATTCACAAATTCCGATGAATAAGTGACTAAACCGTGGGTAGCAATCTGAACGAAAGGAACGGCTTCGTCCGTAAATAAATCGTAGGAATGATCGTAAACCAGCGTTTGGATATAATTCATATGAGGTAGTGTATACAGATTTGCATATTTACCTTCTACGCCACCTAATGATTCTTTTATCGTTTTTAGGATTCGTTCCTGAACATCCCGAGCTTCATCCCTGCTCGAACCGAACCCCGAATTATAGTCACTGAACAGCCTTTGTCCAAGTATATTGACAGCAATTCCGTCAACACCCATTGCTTTATATTGATTCAGGTCTTTCTTAACCATTTCTTCTGCAAATTTATAGCTGACAGCTGGTGTTCGCTCTCTGTTAAATAAAGCACTAACCGTTTGATTACGCCCGGCCAAATTGACGATGGCATGATATTTCTCATCGAAACCTGCCCCCCCCGTGTTGTTCAACGCATATTCTGCCTCTAAATAAACGGGTAAACCGTAATTGTGGGCATTGTCAATGAACGCTTTCATTCCTTTATCGCCGCCGATACGGGAATCAACCGGGAACGTGTTCCCAAAGGCGCTGTAGCCACCCTTCTGCCAACCTTTAAACGTAAGAGACATATTGGTTATACCTTTGTCATGTAAAGAATTGACCATTTGAGTGGCGTCGTCCGTCGTGGTCAAATTGAGATATCGCGAGGTAACCAAGCCGTCTTCCTGATCCGCCCCGATGAAGTTTACGTGCATGGGTATATTGGGATTGTTGACAGAGACGGGCTTCGCCCCCTTTTCCTTCATCAGATATTGGCGATAAGTTTGAGCCATACCCACATAGTCTGATTTTTGGCTGTCTAACAGGTAGTAACGCACGATACGGTCACTGCCGAACACTTCATCTCTGTTATAATCGATAAACCCCCATGAATCGGGGACATTCGTATTTCTCGTTGTAAACTGCAAGAAGCTCGATCGGAAATTCATTTGAGCCGTCACCCAGTTATAGTTGCTGAGTACTCCTGCTGGCGCAGCAACGATGTTGGCGTATTCGTCTCCGTCGTGAACGATTGCCACAAAACCTTTGGAACCCGTCTTCATACCGAAAACCGGCATCACAATTTTGTTGCGATTGTTGCTAAGACCCGCGAATGTGTTATCTTGACCGTATACAGCTTCATCGTATATCTTGTTGACGTTCAGTTGATTATCTTTAAACCGTACCAAAGCGCCAGCGCCGTCCGGTATGAACATATATCCGTCCTGCCCTGTGGCGGTATATTCGGCTCCAAAGAATGGAAACAGCCTGACCCAGACGAGACCCATGTTCGCTTCCTTGACGCCTTCGCGTATGATCTTCGTCTCTACATAATCGTGTTCGATTTTCACCTGGATCGGAATGGTAAAACCTGTGGCAGGCAGTTCATAAATCAATGAAAAGCCGCCGGGAATCGATTGTACCTCTTTGATCCGTCCTCCATCCGCAGCTAAGTTTGTTTCTTTCGCTTGCAGGATGTTTTTCGAGAAATCGACGTATTGAACCATCAACGGCGAGACCAAATGCTTTTTCCAAGTCTCGGAGATCTTTTCTTTAGCCCAATTTTCCGGATTAGGAAAAGAACGGTAGACGTTTCCGTTCCGTTTATCTTCCACGATAAAATGACCTGTGTTTTCATCCATTTTTAAACGAAGTACATCGGTTTCGGCGACATTTTTAAAGTCGTTTTCTTTAGGCAATTCGGAGTCGATGCTCTTCGCAGAAGCTGTAGAGCCTTGCACCGTTGCAGGTAAAGCCACACGATTTTCCGGAGCTTTGAACTCAATTTTGACATTAGCCACTACTAAGTAGATGGCGACCAAGAGCAGGATGGTAACGACTGCTACGGTTTTACCCCGTTTGTTTATCCTTATCATCTCAAGATCACCTCCTGGTACATTTCATAGATTAATGAAACCAAATCATTGGATAGTCCGGCTGTAATAAAGAGGAGAACGCCAATGACCAACATGGTACAAAGTGTAAAGATGATGTTCAATGCGGTTTCTCCTACGCTGTAATTATGAATACACTGAATTTTCCAGAATATCAATAAACCGATCCATATAATCATCCCTTGTGCCACATAATGGTAAATGGTTGACTCGGACATCGTCATGATGTTCGAAATGAAGGCAAGTGGAATGCCAATAACCAGATACGGTACGAGCGCATAGGCGCTTCCGATAAATATATCTCTAAACCTGCCCTCTCCTCGATAAATGGAGCCCACGAGATAATTCGCAACGACCCACGCAATCCATACAATGAAAAACTGTGTAAATATCGAGTAAATGTCGATATTGGTCGAAGAATCAAAGGAAAAGCTGGTGACAAGCCTTTTGATCACCAGGGATGCATACACGCAAAGTAAGATGATAATCGCACTCAAATAACTGCCTTTGTTCTCATAACGTATGGCGATAAACCCATCGATCGGATGTTTCATCATGTAAAATATATGTTTAAAATTCATTAGGAAGCTGTTTTGTGTCCGCCTCCTATTGCGCCATTTATCACGAAGCCTACTTTTTGAGGTCCATTTATTGATCAACATGTATACAATTCCGCTGAACAACAATAGGCTTGCAATCCAGGAGAAGTTCTGTTGTAACCATTTCATCCTGATTTGCCAAAAGGCGTCAGAGTACCCTTCCTGGTTCCCTGCCTCTTTAAACAGTTTTTTCGCTTCTGCATACTGTTCTTTTGTAAAAGCCGCTTGAGCCAATCCCATAATGGCCGGAGTAAATTGGGCATTCATACGAAGCACTTCCTGCCACGATTTTTCACTGTCCTCGTAATAACCCGCAAGAGTCTGTTGGTTCGCTTGATCCACTTTTTGGCCAAACTCCGATAAACGGAATACTTGAACGATATTTTCCTGATCGTCCAAAACGAACAATTCGTTCCTGGCATTCACATCGAGCGCCACTGGGCTTTTCAAAAGACCCACTTGAGACGATCCGACCGCCGAAGCGCCACCCCAAAAGTACAACAAATGGCCTGAAGCATCATAATGACTAATATATTTAAATTGCTGATCCACCACGATCATATTGCCGCTTTGGTCAACGGCCACATCAATCAGCTGCGGACCTGAGGTTATAGGCCCTATCGGAACATCCCCAGGAACGACTTCCCCGAATATTTTATTGGAGCTGCGGAGTAAATTATTCCCTTTAATATTTAATTTCTTTAATTGGTCGCTTTTGGCCATACCACCAGTGACCGTATATATATAACCGTTCTTATCCGTAGCGACACTGTTTATCGTCTCCGGTCTCTTTGCGACCTCATTGGCATACATTTTCTTGGTGTACAACATGCGCTTTAAAGCATCTAATGGAGAAAGCGCCGTTTTGTTTGCGCCAAAAAAACCCTGAAATTTACCTTTCGGGTCAAGCAGCACGATCCCCTCGTAACCGCCATGCACAGCAATGTACAGGAACCCTCGTTCGTCCACCATCACTTTTGCCGGATCAAAGACGAACGTCGCTGGGATGTATTTGGAGTCCGGTCGTTTGAATTCAGTTTGCAGCTTTCCATTTTTGTCCAGCTTAATCACTCTTTTGTTCCCCGTGTCCGCGATATAGATGTCGCCTTCTTTGGTGATAAATATGCCTTCGGGCTTGTTGAGCGGGCTTTCTGGAAGCGTCATATAGCGCAGCAGTTGTCCCGTTTCGGTCATATGGACAATCCGGTTGTTGCCCGTATCAACGATGTAGACTTCGTTCTTCACATCGATAAAGATGTCTTTTGGATTTCGTAACGGTGAGGGCGTTTTAATGGATGGCTGCTTAGGATCCGTAGTATACAGATCCTCTCCGATTACATCGAGTGGAAAGTAAGCCGGTTGAAGCCATATCTGATTGTTGTAACTATCCTTTGTATAGGTAGAATATTTCACTTCGGCGTGCGTAGTTGCGGGCAACAGCGCGGTGCACAAGATGATCAAGGAAAGGAAAAGCCTCCACCCATGGCATCTTATTTTCATGCTCAAACCTCCATTTCTGTCTCTTCATTCAATCAGATACGGTACAGCTTGATTTGGTCAAACAAACCGTACGAGCGCAGCTTATATTCCGGCGTGTAATCGTCGCCTTCCTTGCGGAAAGAGGCCCAATTGGTCGTCGACGTATCACCAGCCGTATGATGAAAAGGGCCTAGCATGTTGCGCGGACTTCCCATCACCTCGATTTCAACCTGGTTATCTCCATCGTGAAGATGCTCTGTCAAGTCGAGGCGGTTCGCGGCCCGCCAAGGCACATGCCCTGCCGTTTTGCCATTTACCCGCACTTCAACCGTTACCGCGGAATATTCACCGAGCTCCAACACCGTCCGGCTTATTGCGTTGTTCTCCACGATGACATCGAAATGGTAGATCATGCTGCCGCAGTAATGGAAATAACCTTGCAAGCACCAGTCTCCGAACTTCAATGTTTCAGGCTCTGTCACAACCGCCCTGTCGGCATCGACCCCGAAATCGCCGATCAGGTAAATATCCTCCACTTCCAAGTGGTTATGGTACTGGCAAGATAAAAACAGCTCATTCTCTCCTTCCTTTAGTCCGTGAAGAAGCACCTTATCAAACGTTCGATCGAGAAACCAACCTACTGGAAGATTCGAAATCGTTACGCCATTGAGCTGAATGTCGTAATATTCCGCGGACTCCACGATGAGATAAACGTCATTCGTCGGTATGACCGACACTTGGAATGTGAATCTGAACACTGCCGACGTGCCGTTCTCCGGATGAGGCTCGTCAATCCATTTATACCTTTGCTCAAGCCCGTTGTAATAAACCTGTCTCATGCCTAAGGCGTCCCGAATGGCTCTTTGGGCTTGCCATACGCCCGTTTCTTCCGACCAGCCGCCATCCCCGAACCGATATGAGCAGGTATCAAGGGTCAATACGTTAGGCATCGTGCGCGTGAACCGGCAAACTGGACCAAGCTCTACAACCGTCACGGTAGTCTCATCCGCACTACTGCGGCCTGGTACCGGATGGCTTTCTGCCGATTTATCTGCATTCATGATATATAGCTTGGAATCCGCAGGGCCGAACACGTCCTCGAAATGAACGTATCCGTCACGGACGACGATCTCAACGTTCTTCACTTCTCCTGTCAGTGCATTCCATTCTTCCACGCTGCCGGTGCCTTCCATGGTTATGCTTATCCGATGCGTGCCCTCTCGATCGTTATTCACAACAAATAATGCGCGGCAATCTCCTATGTCTCTGAGCATATACAACATTTCGTGCGCTTCAATCGATTGTGTATTCGTTAAGCTGACTCGTCGAGGCCGTATGCGTTCCAGAACCGTCACCGTATCTTCAACGTCCACTACGATAGTCATGTTCGCGTGATCATAAAGTTCGGACAGCAGGTCCGTCGGTCTGCCCTCGATCATCGTCGGGCGTGATCCGACGGCAATTACTTTTCCCCCTGCCTCCAAAAAGTCTGATAACAGTTGAAAGGTGCTGCTCAACATCGTCTGGATGACCGGAATGACTACGATACGGTATTCCACCAGATTCACGGCCAGGTTGCCACCGCGTATTTCCCCCGTTTCCGCCAAGATCGTCTCATCGCCGAGATCGAAATCGTAATGCGCCCTGAGCAGTTTGCCAAGAAACGCATTGAATTCGTGGCCAAACGTATTGGTTGCTGAGACATCCCTATCCTTACCTCGAGCAGGGAAACCATACGGTCCCGTACCGACCATGCTCCAAGCAGTGGAAGAAGGATGCAGGACAAGCACATCGCGGATGGGCCTTCCTTCCGTCAAAACCGACGACAATCTGGCAAAATAATCTTCCATCACATGATTGTATTTCCACCAGCTCGTGTTGTAGTTAAACACAGGGGGATAGTCCCTCTTCCGGCACCCTTTGATCGAATAAAGCGCCAAATGCTGCGACCTCAAATTGACACCGAGCACATATTGAAAATCTCCCATCCACTTTTGTCCCTCGAAAGTGAACGCCCAGCCGGTGCATCCATACGTTTCGGAGAGAACGAACTTTCTACCGTATTGGTTCGCTACGCTGGTGCATTGCTTGACGGTGATATATTCGTTCGTCTGCTCGTTTAACATATCGATTCCCGGAACCTGCTGATACCGGTAGTTAGGCATAACGGCTCCACAGACGCGGGTGGCAGTGCCCATATTATTTTCCCAGAGATAATGGCCGGTGAAGTCAATACCGTTATTCTCACACCATTCACCAAGCTGTTTGGAGTACGACTCGCTGAACCTCTCGGTAAGCGTCCACCAGTAATCATGACGGGCTTGTGAGGAATACACGCCATTGAAGTACATGTAGGGGATGACATCGAAGAGATCGTATCCCCGTCTTTCTTGAAAAAAGTCAGGAAATGACCAACTCCACGGAAGCCACCCGCGGCCAGCTGTAAACTTGCAGTGGCTGTCGTGCACGCTAGGTTCATCCGTGAATACGCCGCGGATGGTTTTCCCGAAATGCTTCCCAACCTCTTGCTTATAGGCTTCATAGGTGATGTCAATAAAGGCCTGCACCGTCTCCGGATTCAAATTATCAGGCGGCGCTTCGTTGTTGAACCAAGCACTTCGCTCGGAAATTTCTACGCGAAAGACCAACAGTACTTCATCTTCATTCAACGCGATAAATCGGCCATCATGCAGTCTCTCGCAGCGGACCAAGTTTCTCTCATCAATGACGGCCTTAAACAGCGCCACACTATCTGTCAAATCATCCGAACCGATCCGCTGGTATACCTCCATCGTCAAACCTTTGGCGCGGAATGCGTCCCCGCCTCTGTCTTGCACAAGTCCTCCAGCGAAGCCGGATGGCCAGCGGTCCTCGTCGTACAACCATACATGCATGCCGAGCTCTTCAGCGGTTTCTACCGTCTTCCGGGTGTATGCCATCCACTCGCGACCCATGTAAACGGTTTCCAATCCATCTCGGGAATGGATGAAAAATCCGCCCATTCCCTGTTCCTTCATTTGATTCACTTGACGGACCAGCTCTTCTTCTTCTAGACGATCGTTCCATGCCCAGAACGGCACCGACCTGTATTCGACCGATGGATGGTCGAATTTTCCGCGTAATTGTTCGCTTACTTCCATCGGCATCCGCCTCCTTCACTGAAACCATCTTCTATACCATGTGTCGCCAACTAAAAATTTTTATGCCTGCAGGATCATGATACTCTTTGGTTCGAGCTCGATATCACCACTAACGCTTAGATCACTCAGTAACTCCTGCTGCACACTCTTTCCTACATTTATCTTTTGAATTTGATCGCTGTGGTTCATCACAAAAGTAAACCGAACTCCTTCTTTTTCGCGCTGCGTGACCTCAACTCCCGGCGGTGCCTCGTACAATTGGGAAATCCCTTTGCGTTCGCATAAAGCCTTTATCCATTGCTGCATAAATTCCCGACTTGGATCGGTGGCTGCGTACCACGCCTCTCCATTGCCGAAGCGGTGATAGGTCAAGGCCGGCGATCCACGGTAAAAATCACGGC
Organism: Paenibacillus sp. V4I3; assembly: GCF_030817215.1. Taxonomy (GTDB): domain Bacteria; phylum Bacillota; class Bacilli; order Paenibacillales; family NBRC-103111; genus Paenibacillus_E. The sequence continues at coordinate 4,292,417 of NZ_JAUSZA010000001.1, read as the reverse complement.
CGAACTCTGCAAGCACTTCCGCACCCTCAGGATGTACAATTTCGCATACCAATCCGCATTCATACGATCCTTCAAGTTGTCCAAGCTCCTGCTTCATGACCATAAGGTTTCTTTGCTCCGGAAATAGGGCGTCAATCTCCTCCACCCAGATGCCCAGAAGCTTACGCAGCTCACCCGGATAACCGCCCGGTGTAACCAGATCATTTTCATTCGCTATCCCGCTATAAAATGAAGTTACAAACGTTCCGCCATCCGCCACAAATCGCTCTAGCTTTTGAGCGTAACCAGGTTTAACCATATACAAAAGAGGGGCCAGAACCAGATCGTATTGACTTAAGTCCGTATTGACATGTATAAAATCGACTTGGATATGATTCTCGTAAAACGCGTCATAATATTTCTGGATTTGATCCAAATACTTGATATAGGTTGAGGGTCCGCCCCCAAGCTCAACAGCCCACCAATTGTCCCAGTCAAACAGGATGCCGATTCGGCTCTTCACACGCGAGTCCAGTAGACGATCACCCAACTGCTGCAATTCCTTGCCGAGCTCCGCACATTCTCTAAAGACTCGGGTGTTCTCGTGACCCGCGTGATCAATGACGGCTCCATGGAATTTCTCATAAGCGCCAAGGGAACGGCGCAGTTGAAAGAACATCACCGACTCCGCCCCGCGGGCAACGGCCTGATAACTCCTGAGCCGCATGACGCTAGGTCTTTTGACGGGATTCACCGTTTTCCAGTTAATCACGCTCGGACTTTGCTCCATCAGCATAAAGGGAGCACCGTCTTTCATGCCGCGCATGAGATCGTATCGGAGCGCCATATAGCTTTCTGGTGTATGGTTCTCGGTATAAATGTCCAGCGCCGCAATGTCCAAGTGGGGCGCCCATTTGAAATAATCCAGCGGCTTGTAAGTCCCGTTCCCTTGGAAGTTGGTCGTGACGATCGCATCGGGTATTTCCTCTTTAATGGCGTTGTATTCGATGAGATAACAGGCCAGCCAACTATCGGAATTAAATCGATAAAAATCGAGTGTAATACCTTGAAAAGCCGTTTGATCGGAATTCCCACCCGACAAACCTTCGCTTAACGCGCTGGGGAGTACAATTTCATCCCAATCGTAAAACGTATGTCCCCAGAAACGGGTATACCATGCCTCGTTCAACTTCTCCAGCGTACCGTACCGCTTCTTTAACCAATCCCGAAACGCCTCTTCGCAATTGTCACAGTAGCAGCGAATCCCGATTTCATTATTCACGTGCCATAGAAGAAGAGCCGGGTGGTTCTTGTACCGCTGCGCTAACTTCCTCGCCATGAGCCCGGCGTAATGACGGAAGGTTGGACTGTTTGGACAAGAGTTATGTCTTCTACCGTATTTTCTTCTTTTTCCATCGGAGGTCACGGTCAGAATGTCCGGATATTTCTTCGCCATCCAAGCCGGATGCGCAGCCGTACTCGTACCCATGCATACGTGGACTCCGTTTTCATGCAGATTACTCATCATTTCATCCAACCAATCGAATCTGAAAGTCTCCTCATCCGGCTGATTCAAGGACCAAGAAAAGACATTGAGCGTTGCGATGTCGATTCCGGCCAATTGAAACAGCCGCATATCTTCATCCCATATTTCCTTCGGAAACTGTTCAGGGTTATAATCACCGCCAAATAAGAATTTCGGAAACTTGCGGCTGATCATAGGTTCACCTCCTGTTTCGATATCGGTACGGAATGCTCACGCACTTCCCTTTTAAAAGGCTCCGGTTGTCGTTTACTCAAATTCATCGGCGACCGGTCTCTTGTGGAAAAAGGCTTCAGCCGCAATGAGAACATAGTGTCTACTGGATGAATTAAATACTCATCGAGCGGAGGAGCTTCTCCGCAGCTGTGATTGCCGAGCGGTGCTTGCTGATAATCCATGTTCACAATGGTTTCGTTCAGACGGACTAAATCGAAGGTATGCTTCGCTTTGGTCAAATTGTCGGTGGAATAATGACTCACGCTGACATCCAGCTTCGGCATTCCACCAATAAATAGCCCAGTTCCCAGAACGTTCGTTACTGCAGCCCAACGCACATCCGCTTTATTGCCATTTTCCTGCGGCTTAATATATGGGACGAATTGATCTTGTATCGATCCGCTGTACACGCCGAGCCGCCCACTCTCTTTCCGATCGATATAACACTCGTGTGGGCCAAGGCCGAACCACGAAAATTGATCGAAACCGACAGGCATAGCCATTTGTAATCCCAATCGCGGCAGTGGAGGAAGTCCTTCCCGTGGAACGATGCGGGTCTGGATGATGACATCACCGGATCCGTAGATCGTATAGGTCATCCATGTTGTAAAACAGTTTCCCAGACCAGCCGCGCCAAGCGTCGATTTCACCGTAATTTGCGCAGCATGGTTTTGGAGCTGAAACGACATATCGTGCATACGACGAGTCAGTGCATCCAATCCAGCCTTCTTCCACTCTTTCGATTGGCGTGAGTCGTTATCGATCGTCGCCCGCCAAATTTGAACTTTCGGACCGGCTGTTAAAAGCGGTATGCCGTTATATTCAAACACGGTTAGTTCACCGCGAGCTTTGCTCCATTCCATGGTAAAATCATTTCCTTTAATCCGAAGGAGCCCATCCGTTTCGGAAGATTGCAAGCTAGGCATCGACTCCAACTTGATGGACGGGACAACTTGCCGTGTGACGGGAATCGGCAGATCGGCCCAAGCAATTTCATGCCCTTGCGTCGCCCAACGCGTAGCTTCCCGCAAAGTAAACCGGATATGGAGCCAGTACTCACCACTTGACTGCCCGAAAGTCATTTTCCAAGGGATAAAGAAGGTAGCCTCTCCTCTGGCCGGCACATCAAGTTCAGGCAGTTCACCCTGTTCCACAATTTCTCCATCGCACAGAAGCGACCAAGAGCCGACAAGATGATCAAGGGAAATAAAATCGTATCGATTTTGAATTTTTACGATTCCGGCCCGTACATCGACCGGCTCTACTTTCACTGGTTCGATCACTTTTTTAAACTCAAGGATCGAAGCCTTGATTTTCCTGTCAGGGAATAACAATCCGTCTATACAAAAATGTCCGCTGTTCGGATGATCATTGAAATCACCGCCGTAAGCGTACCATTCTTCCCCCGAATCGAGCTTTTGCCGGATTCCGAGATCCGCCCATTCCCAGATCAGGCCGCCCAGCAATCGTGGATATTTGTAAATAGCATCCCAGTATTCCTTCAAATTGCCGACGGAATTCCCCATAGCATGAGCGAATTCGCACATCAGGAAAGGTCTGGGATCGGATTTTTCCCCCTCTTCAATTAAAGCAGCCAAGGAAGGATACATGCAGCTGACAATATCGACGATCGGAGCATCCTTGGCTCGTTCGTAATGTATAGGCCTTGTAGGATCGGCCTGACGCACCCATTCGGCCATGGTATCATGATTCGGCCCGTAGCCTGACTCGTTCCCGAGCGACCAAATGATGATAGAAGGATGATTTTTATCCCTTTCCACCATCCGTATGACGCGGTCAAGGAACGGCTTTTCCCACTGAGGGTCCTCGGCTAAATGGCTTTCGTTGTCGATAAAATGACAGCCGTGGGTTTCCAAGTCCGCTTCGTCGATCACATACAGCCCATAACGGTCGCACAGATCGAGCCATCTCGTATCATTCGGATAATGGGAGGAGCGAACTGCGTTCATATTGTGTTGTTTCATCAAGCGTATATCTTCGATCATGGATTCGTAGGGAATGGCAAACCCGAATTCAGGATGGAATTCGTTGCGGTTGACCCCCTTCAAGATCACCGTCTTGCCGTTGATGAAAAGCTGACCATCCCGGATGACGATGTCTCGAAATCCGACAGCTACACTCCCTGCCTCCAGCAAATTCCCCTGATCATCCTCCAACTTTAACAAGAGAGTGTATAATTCCGGCTCCTCAGCCGACCATTTACGCGGAGCTGAGACCGCAATTTCCAAATCAAGCACGTTCTCTTCGTTCGCTCTCATCAGAAGGGAAGAAATGACGGTTTCTTCATTAACGGATTGTCGAGCTACGTCCAAAAGCGATATCCGTAATGTATGTTTACCGGATTCTAAGTCCGCATAATTTTTCACGGTAAACCGAAGACCCAATACAGCATCTTCTAAATTTTCACAGAAACGGGTTTGCACCACGATATTACGAATATGGACATGAGGGGTTGCTTTGACATAAACGTCCCTGAAGATGCCGCTCAACCGCCACTTGTCCTGATCCTCCAAATAACTGCCGTCACTCCATTGGTATACCTGCACAGCAACTATATTTTCTCCCGGATGAAGCAGCGAGGTGACCCGAAATTCCGAATGCATGTGACTGCCCTGTCCATACCCAGCAAATTGTCCGTTCACCCATACATGAAAGGCCGAGTCGACCCCTTCGAAGACAAGAAATAGTTGCCGGCCATCCCACGAATCGGGAATAATAAAACTTCTGCGGTAACACCCAACCGGATTATCATTCGGCACATACGGCGGGTCGATCGGAAAAGGATAATAGCTGCTGGAGTAATGGGGACGGCCATATCCATGCATCTGCCAATTGCCCGGCACAGGTATGGTATTCCAGTCATCTGCCGAGAAGGACGAATCGTAAAAAAATTCAGATGCCTGGGATGGGCTCTCTGCATAATAAAATTTCCAGTTGCCGTTCAATGATTGGAAATAAGGCGACGCAGCCCGTTCGTTATCGAGCGCTGACTCCACATCGCCGTACGGAATGAATCCGGTATGTGGTGGTTCCGTATTACGTCCAAGAATCTCTAGATTTTCCCAATCCGGAATGGCTCTATCGTTCACGTGATTGTCCTCCATTCTTCATCATCATTGTGCTGCATCTTGGAATCTTAAAGCATTTTGAAGAACAAGCGCAGTCACCCAAGATGGATTCCATTTGTTGCTATGTCCCCGGTGATGCCAATGCGTTTGGAAAAAACCTTCTCCCTGTTCGCCAACCACGGTAAAATTCCATTCCCCAGGTTTCGTACATATTCCCTGCCCCATGGCATCGAACACCATTCGACCTAAACGCTCATATTGCGTTTTGCCGGTTAACCGACCGATATGCCAAAATTCGAAGGTTGGAAAAAATACGTCAAGATGATGATTTTGCACACTGACTCCCGGCCATCCAGTGGCGGTAAACCCCACGTTCCTGAACTGTGATCCCCGATCAAACACGGGATTCCACATATAAACATAAGTAAGGAGCCAATCCCCCGATATTTCGGCCCATTCACAGTAGCATTCATTTTCTGTTAAGACAAACAATTCATAAGCAGCCAGGAAGAAATACATGCCAGCTTCCTTATCCTCGCAGTTCGCATCAAGCGTTGAGCGTGCAAACGGCCGTTCGAATGTCAGGGCGTGTTGCTCATAATAACGCTGCATCGTCGTTTCGGCAGCATCCAAGTACCGCTTTTCACCTGTAACCCGATAAGCCTTCACAACAGCGATCAGGCACGGTAGGCCAGCTGCTGTAATCCTATCTTCCGCCGAATTTCCATTCAGCAGCCATGCTGCCGGATAAATGCCTGTCGGCAGGACGCCAGCGAGGAAGAAATCGGCCGATTCATGAAGAGCCTCCAGCCAGTAAGCCGGAACTTCCCTGCCCATTTCCCGAAACAGAAGGATGATTTCCGCTAAATCAGCTATGGTTTCCCCTAGAGCACGGCTGGAAACGACAGCCTGCTTATTCCAGGTGAAGTCATCCCATTGCCCGTCCGCGAGCCGATACGCTCCATGTCTAATTCCGGGAACGTCGGTACGGCTTTCGCGCAAATAAAAATCGACGGCCTGTTCGCAATGGGAGATCCGTTCTTCCTGTCCGTGGGCAAACCCTAACTTGGCGTCGCACCATGCCAGCTTCAAGCATTGTCCTGTCCACCCGTACATATAGTGCAGCGGACGTTTAGAAACGTTGCCGAACTCATTCGAATCGGAAAATTTCACATATCCGGCGGCGCCATGTTCATCAGTTCTCCATCTATCGTCCAAAGCGTTATTTTTCAGCTGGATTATCTCTTCGAGTGAGTGCGGCTTTGCCCCTATCGGCGCAAACAGCGCCAAGCCTTTGCGAACGATTTCACGGAAGCCCTGCCCGGGATTAGCAACAGCTCCCCAATCCAGAGCGTATTGTTTGGTTAATGACAAACCGGGTGTGATGTCCAAATAACCACCGTGATAAGGTCCTGTTTTGTTTTTACCCACATAATACATATCCTTCTCGCCATTAAACATCAAGACTCCGCTCATCGCTGCCAGCATAGTTTGGTGTTCCTCTTGGATCGCTCCAAGCGACCCGTAGTGCACAACGCCATCCGCTGATTCCATGTATGCAGGTACCGAAAACAAGGAGATGAAGCGGGCCTTGGCAGCTTCCGTCCACTCCACATTCACACAGGGGATCGGTAATCGGTGTTCTTCGCAAATAAATCCTTTGTCAGGACCTAGTCCAAGTCGAGGGACAACCCGGCTCGGATCAGCGGAAGGATTGTTGTTGTAAATCATGTGGGGAATCGTAACCATTTCCTTGCTCCGCTTTGGCAGTACGAACAAGAGTCCCGTAGCAACATCACGCAGCATTTGATCCGTCTGATTTTCCCAAGTCGCGTTTATTTTCAATAAATGATGCTCGTCGAAGGCTAGCTCTATCATGAAGGTTAACGCTTCCATTTTCCCGCAAATTCGGATCAAGTCCGACTCGGAGGAGATTTGTACATCCTCTAACCGTACAAAATCTGAACGCCACGGTCTTCCGGAGGAATAGATTAGCATCTCATCCAAATGTCCCGCGAAATGAGGGGATTGCTCGCTCTCGATACGCAGAATGAGCTGTATTCCTTTACTTGTGTCCACTATTTCTGCCCGTTTTTGCTTGTCTCGGCTAATAATGGCGTACAATGGTCATCCCCTCCTCTCGCGTTCAATAAGGAAATCAAGAATCGGTCCAGCGTCGGGTTAAAACCGACTCTACCCGATAGTGGTAGGCAAACGAAGAAGAGTTTGCCTTCTCCGAGCGGTTTCATTCCCACTACAGGCAGCTTATTTTTCCCATCCGGTTTAGCTTGTGCTTCGTAGGCGAACACAATAGGTTCGATCCCTTCTCCTTGCAGGTGACAATTGGTTATCCCATCTATCCTGTCGGTCGTCAAATGATAAAAATAGGAGAAATCATCCGGTTTCATCCACTGCAAGTGCGGGTCTTCGGTTTGAAATGCCAACGTGTACATCCCACGTAATTTGACCGTTCGGACCGTCGTGTTTTCGATATCCCACGAGTTACTGTCTGGCCCGCGTAATATCAAGACGGCTGTAGCTCCATTACGGACTTTCTCGAGGATGGATACCTGATGGCGATCAAATGCTGCCTTGGAAGAAACAACAATTGAGCCCTCCTTATGCGTATCTCCGTCATAAGATTGTCCTTCTATGTTTAGCAGGGAACAGAGTAGTTCCGATTCTGCATCTAGAAAAGCAATATTCTGCGATTTCGGATATCTCGTTTTTGCAAACGCCTCAAAAGAAAATCTTTCCTTATTTATCAATTTACCGTTTTCATCCAGCAAGCAGGTATCCATGTACAAGTTCTGTCTATCTGTTATCGATGGTACCGAAAAGCTGATCGTGCCTGCATATCTGGACATCGCCTTAGGCACAAGGCCTGTAATTTCATAATTGCCGTAATCCCGGGTATCGTCTCGAAGAGTAGCGACGACACGACACCGGTCATAATCCTTCGCTGTATCATTCAAGAGCCACGCTTCTATTTCCAGCGTTTCCCCTTCATATACCTTCCACCTGTCGCACCTTAGATGAATGCGTACCGGTTCCAGACATTCCTTATACGTGAAGTATGCCGGTTTCGGAATCCGGTCAACACCAACGAGTGCTTTCATCCAGCCGGCAGGCCATGCATCAATGAGCAGGTGAATGGCGGTGGAAACCACCAAATCGGCCCTTCTGCGCCATGCGTCTGTCATGAGCTTCGTCGCCAAACATTGGTGCCTTTGGCTCGCCTCGACCCACTCATGAATCGTTTGCTGTTCGGCAAACCAATCTCCATGCAGACCGTAGGTTTGAGCTCCATGGATTTTGTTTGGCAGCCAATGCTCCTTCTCAGAAGAGGGAAGCCATTCTTTCGGATAACGGTTCATCATCAATTGCACATGATCCAAACCTTCCGTGCCATACTCCCCGCATCCCGCCTTCCATCCCGTCCTAATCGAGGGAAGAAAACCTTTATGCATTTTACCTACTGATATCGTATTGTTCGTATACCACATGTTATAACAATGAAAATCGGGCAGTCCTTCATGGGTAGGAGGATTGTAATCCCCGTCCGCGTTTTTGACTACACGATCTGGATTTTCAATGAAAATCGCCTGTCTGGCGGCAACGAAGAAAGCTTCCAATTCGTTTCGGTGCAAATGGCGGTGCCCTTTTCGCCTCTTCTCAGTTCGCGAAGGCTCGTTAATTAGTGATACCATGACCGAAGATGGGTGACTGCGGATCAGTCTCTCCATCTCCGCCGCCTGCCGGACCCCCTCGACAAATTGGTTGCGGCGGATAAATCCAAACGTTGGAAGATCGCATTGATGCATCATGCCGAGCATATCGAAATAGTCATAAATTTCTTCCTGAACAGGACGCTGTGTGATGCGGTAAAAGTTCAAATGAGCAAGTTTCGCGATCAAAATATCGTCCATTAACTGCTCGAAATCGTTATTCATGACACATTGCTGCAAGTGCCCCATTTCATTGGCGCCTCTTAATATAATCGGTTGATTATTGAGGTACAGCGTTCCTTTCGGTGTGTCCTTTTCGTCCATATGAAATTTTCGCATGCCGAAGGTGCGGTCTTGGATATCCAAACATTCCGTACTGTTCTTTACTTGAACGCGAGCTATATACAAAAAAGGAGTTTCCGGTTCCCACATCCGGAATGACAGAAAATCCACCTTGTAGCGATAGTAATTAAGACCCGGACCGGCGTAAGCCGCTTGAAACGAGATGGGAACGCTTCCTTGACCGGTGAAGTTTTTCGGCATGATTTCAAGAATCAATTCGAAGTTTTCTTTCAGCTTATTCGTCGTATTATTCACATCAATCCATACTTCCACGAAGCCGTCATCAATGTTCGGCCGAACAAAAATGTCCTGAATAAACAACGTCGACCGCTCTTCCAAATAGACCGAATTGTATATGCCGGCACCCGGTGGGCAGTGGCTCCAGCCGCTGAATGCATCGTCCCATCCTGGGCCAGTCGCCGCGTACATTTTATCTCCGTCCAGCTTCGTACCGCCTACCCCCATCATCGGATAATCGTTTAACACTTCAACGACCAGCGTATTGAGTTCCTGCAGCAAGTCAGTCACGTCGAATTCGAAAGGAGCAAAGAACCCCTCATGGCTGCCTATACACTTGCGATTGAGATATACCGTCGCTTTATAGTCAACCCCTTTAAATACGAGGTAGACTCTCTTTCCTTCGGGAACGGGACCATAGGGAAATTCACTGCGGTAAAATCCCGTCCAATTGCCGTTTTCTCCCGTCGGTCCGCGGAAATCAGGAACCATCACCGATTCCCAATCCCCTGCTCCTTCCAGCACATTCGTAAAGTTGGCGTCCTCAGACGTTTGATAGCGAAATTGAAACTCCTTACATGCCTGTCGGTTGCGGCGCAGTGTGGAGGACGGAGCCAAATTTCTCATAAACGGGCGGTACTTCTCGCGCAGCAGCTTCAACTCTTCATGGAAATATGCGATTTGTTCCTCGTAGGTGTGATAAGATACGTTCGTCGCTTTTTCCGATCCCGGCGTGAAATATTTTTTTTCGTAAGCCACGGGAGGAATCTCCCGCAATTCGTCTTTATTTCCGGGATGTTCACGAAAGGCAATCTCCGCAAACGGATCCTGATGTTTGATTTGCTCCAAACTTATCTCCCCCTCTGCCGAAACCCTACCGCTTGGATTCGTTTCATACAGCTGCGATTTCAAAATCGAGTGTATACCCGTCGCTGTCCTTAGGGTACATTCTCACTTCTGTCGTGCCGAAGCGCTGCATCCAGCAGCGTTCTTCCCCCAAAAAGGGTTCAACGATTTCTTTCACTCGTTCATCCAAAAAATCGTTCGTGACGATCCACCTTCCGAAGCCCATTTTTCCACTGTTCCTTAGCTTTTCCGGACAATCAGGAGGTAGCAGCCATTCTGCGATCACGACGACTCCCCCATCTTCCGCTCTTTTGATGATAACAAACAGTGTTTCGGCGGAAAGGGAGGAGCCTCCAACCATAATCAATTTCGGTCGTCCCAGAAGTTCTGCGCTGACTTGATCGTCAAATGCAAGGACATTTCTAACCGGATAAAATAACGGATGCACCCTTCTTCCGTCGCTTGAAACGTACCCTTGTTCTAACGGAAATTGTTCGTACGCTACTTCTCTTTTCAATTCGTGTCTTGGAAAGTCGTAGCCTGGGATATGCATGCAGCTGCCGTGAGCAGGTATTGTTCCCCGGCTGAGCAAATGCCAGATGTGAAACACGCTTTGGGACCCGCCTACATCAGCGAGTGTCCGATTGCCGAACAACCTTTCATTCTGACCATAATTTCCGTCATCCGAATGAATGACCGCGATATCCGGATTCGCCTGCGAATGGTGCCAAGTCAACGTGTGATCAGGGATAAATTTACGGACGAACTCTTTCCATACTTCGCCGAATTCGGTTGCTTCAAATCCGATTGAGGTATGTTTGAACAGAACATCGATATTTTCCACGAACAAATGTGACGGTCCCATCAAGTAGCCCATCCTCAAAGCTGACTCAAATTCTTGAGGAGAGTGCCCGGGAAATCCTTGAAAACGGGTGAACCACCTTCCCGTATCCGGACCCCACAAATCGGCGCAAATCCATAGCGCTTTGTCATATTGTTTGGCCGCTCCCAATGCGGTAGATAGCTGCAAGGATTGAAATGATTCCTTCATAATCTTGGGACAGATGTCCATTCCCGCTCTGGCAAACGTGTGGAACATGGTAGGAAATACATGCTCCGCAATCAAAGGCATGGAAGTGCGGGGTGATCCGGTTTGCTCCAAGACGCTATGTACGTGCTGGACACGGGACAAAACCGACCGCTCCACCTTGCTGCGCGACTCTACCAAATTCATATCATCGGTGCTGCCCCAATGTGGGAACCACCCGTCATGGCGATACTGTCCGGCATTAATTTGCAAATGCTCCGGCTCATCATACAACAGTCCGATGCACCGACCCGAACTTGCGGCCTGCACAATCGCCTCATCAGGCACGTCGTACCTGTTCGTTCCTTCCGTCCAGGGCCCGTTAATGTTTCCATATTCGTTGCCAAGGCAAATGTCTAATCCCGCACCCGCGATATCTGCCAAGAGCTCTGAATACCCTTTCATTTCTGGAATCACATGATGAACATAAAAGTCCGCTTTCAATTCGCGCAAAGCATGTAGAAATTCATCTGGCTCAGGCTTTCGGTCTTGAGACGGACAAATACTCCCCGTTCCCGTCCGCATAATACGCTCTGAAGCATCCCCTGCCCACGAATCCTGCCATGCGACAACAGGGCCCTGTATTCCCAATTTCGGTTTATGCGTCATAGACATCCTTCATTCACGTCCTAACTGCGCTTTCAAAGGATTTTCGGATCAAATCCAAACATTCCGCTACTTCTTCCGGCTTTGCATGCTCCAGAATCAACGGGACATCCGGCAATCGACTGCCAAGCAGCGCTGCATACACATTCCAATCCGCTTGTCCCCCCCCTACCCGAGGCGTTGTAAAGCCTTCATCTCCATAGAGTGCATCTTTGGCATGCGCAATCGGTGAATATGGGGCAATGCAGTCGAATATGTTCGCCATTGCTTCTTCTTGTCGGCTTAAATCGTCCTGCGTCAAATAATTGAAAGGATCCATAATGAGCGCCAACCCTTCGGTTCCGAGCTGTTCCATCAAACGGACACCCTGTTCCGGACTCGCTAGCACATTTAGCGCAAATCCTTCGATCAATAATACGGCATCGTTCTTCACAGCTCGGTTCCGCAAATGGTCGACGATGAATAATAGTTGATCCCATGCTTCAGGAGTCCTGTTTCCCTCAAAATCTCGCCAAGCGTTGGTAGGGTGAAGACTTCCCGTTTCCGTCGCGATATACCGTGTTCCGTAAGCCGAACATAGGTCGATCATCTTCTCAAGCTGCTTCAATTTATCTTCTCGCTTCTGAAGGTTAGGATTCAGTAAATTGGTGTATCCCGACAAACCTACGACGGAAATCCCTTTATTCTCGAAGATGGTACGGATTTTTTCAGCACGAGTCAGTGAAAACAGCTCATCGTCCATCACCTGCATAGCTTGCTTAGGGTCGATCTGCACATAAGCCAATCCGTGTTTACTTGCGTCTTCAGCGATTGCTTCCGCGCTCCAGCCTAGATATATGTAACTCATAAAACCGAGTCTGTTCATCATTGATCGCTTCCTTTCAACACGCCCGTTCTTTCCACCACGCATCCTTCTTGACTAGAAATGACCATTGCTGTCGTCAAGGCGACAGTCTGCAAGTTATCTTCCGGAGTAACCGGCGGACGCTTGCCTTCCTCCATCGCGGTCATGAATGCGATCATGGAGCCTGCGAAGGCGTCCGGGAACCAAGTTCCTTTCAGCTTGATCTCGTGCACGACGTTTTTGTGCTTGTTCAGCGCCATATAGAGAGTTTCTTGCGTACACCAGAGGCTTCCTTCTGTCCCGTCAATCCACCATGTGTTGCTATGGGAACGGCTTGCTTTGGCAATATTGTTAAAATGAAGTGAAGCCATGAGCGGGTTTCGTCCGCCTTTCGGACCAAACTCAACGTTCGCCGAATAGATCAGCGGGTCAATCGCGTTTTGCTGCTTCAGCTGCGCTGTCGTGCAGTGAACCCGGGACCACTCTTCTTCGGGATTAGGGTTAAAATATCGGCACAAATCCACATAGTGGACCCCGTGATCGACAATATTGAAATTTTTCATCTTCGTCCACCACCAGCCGGCTTGGTCTTGGAATGAACGCATATCATGGTGGATGCTGTATACCTCACCGATGAGATCCTGCTCAAGAACCATCTTCAGCGCTTTGTGAGCCGGAGCCCAGCGAGCCTGTTGGTTCACGCCTAGCACGATACCCAGCCGGTTCGCCTCTTGACTAAGCACCTGAGCATGCTCCAAATCCAGCGCCAACGGCTTCTGGCATAAAACTGGCCGAGGCGCTTTGCCGATCAGTTTCAGCACTTCCAGTCTCGGCTCAGGGTGGATTGCTAAATCGATAATGCCTACTTCATCATTTTGCAATAGTTCATTAACATCGGTCGTCCAAAACGGAATATCAAACTTTTGTGCTGTAGCACGAGCCGCTTCCTCGTTGACGTCGCAGACAGCCGCAATAGGCAATCCATATTTACGATAGCCGGGTAAATGCGCCGTATTCGCAATGCTCCCGCAGCCGATTAAGCCGATTCCGTATTTCTTCAAGTCCGGTATATTTTGCTTTCTTGGCAAATAATCTTCAGGTCTAATGAATTCCATGGTATCACCTCTTAATTACTACATTACATCACTACGAAAAAACATTTATAGGGTGTTCATGCTTTTTTTAGGGATCATTCGACCACAATGATTGAATCATTTGCTGGTATAATATGAGCCTATCAGGAGTTAGTTGAAGGAAGGTCTAGAGGGCTGTTACTGTAGTTTCTCCGTGCGCACACAACAAACAAGGCAACCGATTATGGTGACCTTGTCAGCAATTACCTATTCCAAAAATAGATGATGTTTCAAGTAGCAATAGATTTCAGCTTTGTGCTATATCATTTCAATAGATATACGGTTGTGAAGCACACGCCGCTGCTCAGTTTCAGGTTATCCTGACTGGGGAGCGGCTTTATTTTTTCCTAAGGAGGTATGGTGGTTGAAGGCTGTACTTGCTTATTCAGAATTTATACGACACCATGTTAAGTCGCGGCAAGGCGAAGCGCGGAGGCGTTAAACAGAAGGACTCGGCCATGCGGAACAGTTATTTTTGCAGCAAGTATGGTGGCCCGCCTTCTCAAACTTTGACAATCTGGTACCTGAATATGAAGTCCATGACTTCCGCGACGGAACACGATTTATCGACTTTGCGTTCATTCGCGGGCACGTACGGCTAACAATCGAAATCGACGGTTAAGGTCCGCACTTGCAGAAGATTTCACGCTCTCAGTTTTCCGATCAATGGATCCGACAAAATCATTTGATGCTCGATGGCTGGAAATTGCTCCGCTTCTCCTTCGATGATGTGAAAGACAAACCGAGAATGTGCGAGCAAATGATCCATCCATTCATGGGAAAATGGTTTTGAAGCAGTCACTCCGGTCGGTACAGCAATTGTTCTATCGAAGAACGTGAGATTATTCGTATGGCGCTCCGCAGCAATAGAAAAGTAAAACCGAGTAACGTATGTACGGAGTTAGATGTTGAGCAGCAAAAAGCGCGCAACCTGCTCCGCAGCTTACTCTCAAAGGGAATACTTATCCCTGGCGCACGCGGTAAGCAACGAATGTACGTCTATCTCTTATCACATTCCATAACAGCAGAATTTGCCGACCTGTGACACAATGATGAAAAGTATCGTTACAGCATAGAAACGAAGATTGGCTTTATTGCAACAATGTAAAACATCGTTCCATCAACTTTTTATGATCTGTTATACTCCCCCCCCCCCTCATAACGATGTAAACCATCGTTGCAGGAATTGCATCGCTACCTCAACTTGAATCTTAAGATGAAAAACATCATTGCAGCAAAAAAGGCTGTCCAAAAAGTCGCCGAAGATGACTGAGAGATAGGCTGTACGACAAACAAGGCCACCGATAACGGTGGCCTTGTGCATGATCCTATTTCCAACGCTATATGTTGGTTACCATCTTCGCTTCTTCAAGCTGAGTCTGCTTCCTTGCTGTGAGCACGTACGTCTTACCCTCAACAGCGTCGAACTTGGTCAAATACTCCGAGGTAATGGTTTCAACCGGCGTCCCATCCATTTCCACGGTAAGTGACGATTGCGGGCGCCTGCACGTTACGGTGCATAATTGGCTTTTCGTCGCTTTAATGACACAGCGGGTTAGCTCGCCTTCCTCCCATTCCATCTCGATCTCGAAACCGCCACGGGCGCGAAAACCGCTGATTTTACCACGCATCCATGCCTTCGGTAAGGCAGGAAGCAGTGCAATCTCCCCACGGTGCGATTGCAGGAGCATCTCGGCAATTCCAGCCGTTCCGCCAAAATTGCCGTCAATCTGAAAAGGCGGATGATTGTCGAACAAATTCGGTAGTGTCGAGAGGGAAAGCAGCAAGCGAACATGCTCATAGGATTGTTCCCCGTCCTCCAAGCGCGCAAAAAAATTAATGATCCAAGCACGGCTCCATCCCGTTTGGCCGCCCCCGTTCTCCAACCTGCGTTCCAGCGTCCGTTTGGCCGCTTGCGCCCATTCCGGTGTATGCCTCACATGAATGATTTCTCCAGGATGGAGCGCGAATAAGTGGGAGATGTGGCGGTGACCCGGATGCACTTCATTCCAATCCTCCACCCATTCCTGCAGCTGCCCGTGTTTGCCAATTTGCGGTTGCGGCAGCTTGCGAAGTGTCGTTTCCCATTTCTGCCGAATCGTTTCATCCGTTTGAAGAATATCGGAAGCCACCATACAAGCGCTGAATAATGTATAGACGATTTGAGTATCCATGGAAGGACCTATACTCAGACATCCCACGCTTCCGTCGGGACCGATGAACTTATTTTCGGGAGAGGTCGAAGGACCCGTAACGAGACGTCCCTTTTCGTCTTCAAACAAGTAGTCCAAGAAAAATTCGGCTGCTTCCTTCATAACCGGATACGCCCGTTCACGGAGAAATGATTCATCCAAGCCGAACCGGTAATGTTCCCAGAGGTGCAGAGATAACCAAGCGGCACCCATCGGCCAAATTGAACCTGGTATATGATTTCCCTCTATTTGGGTTGATCCCCACATGTCTGTATTATGGTGAGCGACGAATCCACCGCAGCCGTACACCTTTTGCGCCGTTTTCCTGCCATGAACCCGCATGCGATCGATCAAATCAAACAATGGTTCATGACATTCAGACAAATTGCAAACTTCCGCAGGCCAGTAATTCATCTCCGTGTTAATATTAATCGTATATTTGGACTCCCACGGCGGAGTGAAGCTTTCATTCCAAATGCCCTGCAAATTCGCAGGATTTGAACCAGGGCGGGAACTGGCCATAAGCAAATAACGGCCATATTGGAAAAACAGCGAAATGAGCCCGGGATCTTCCCCGCCATCTTTGTATCGTTGCAACCTAGCATCGGTAGGTAGTAATTCGGTTTCACCCGCATCTTCGGGACGGCCCAGTTCCAGCTTTACACGCCCAAATTTGGAGGCATGATCTGTTACGTGATCCTTCTTTACCCGTTCATATCCCTTGCTTGCTGCATGAACCAGCTGTTGAATGCACTCGGCTTGAGGGTCCTCATGTCGAAATGTTGTTGCAGCCGAAAGATAGATGGTAACAGCTTCCGCCTGATGGACAGTGAGGAAATCACCGATGGCATTCACCGATCCGCTCTCTGGAACGACTTTCACAGCCGTGCAGTACGTCACCCCGTTTTTTCCGCTTTCTCCGCTCATCATCAAAGTATCATTGGCTATCCTTTGCGTACCCTCGTCAAACGGTCTTCGGCTCAAATGCATCCTGAGATTCAATGTTGCAGGCCGATTGCATGTGATCCTGATAACCATCACCTGATCGACCGCACTGCTGAACAATTCCCTCTCATGCTGAACATCGTTTAGGCAATAGCTGACATGGGCGATACCCTGTTCAATGTCCAAATCCCTGTAATAATTGGAAATCATCTTTTTTTCCCCGTCGTGGTAGAAATGCAAATCACCCAACGGTTGATAGGGTCGCATGGATTTGGGATTGGACATTAACCCCATTTGTGCCAGCTCTTCTGCTTCAATTTGTTTCCCTTTACTTAATAAACGCCTTACTTCCGGAAAATATCGCCGACCCTCCGGATTGTCTCCGTTCACCGGTCCGCCGTACCAAACCGAGTCTTCGTTCAATTGCAGCCGTTCTTGATTTACTTTTCCAAATATCATCGCACCTAGACGACCGTTGCCGATCGGTAATGCCTCATTCCACGTTTTTGCCGGTTTTTCGTACCAAAGCTTTGAATTTCCCGTTAATTTCCGCAAATGTTCCAATGACATCTCTCCCTGATTAAGCTATTGATAAGACTAAACGGTCATTTTTCGAATACGCAGCGCGTAATAAAGCTTTGCAGGCAAATCAATTCGGAATCGACCTTCATATGTCCCAGAAAGCGGCGTGATGGTCATGTTCCATGTATCGATCAGATCAACTTCATATTTCCCATCTGGCAGTGCAAATTCGCGGAATGCAAACCGATGTGGGCCAAAGTACTGTAAATAGTATTCGCCCCTCAACTCCAACGTAGCGGCATCGAGCCGATCACTGCTGTATGTCATATGCTCCGGCGTATCCTGAAGAATGCCACGCATAAATTCGATTCTCCGAACGCTTCGTCCATGAAGTTCCCCTCCATGCGACCACCAAAGAACTTGCTCCGCATTCAAATACGTTTCCCCATGAGTGACATAGCCGCCACGGCAAATCCCTTCCCAAATCCGGCAAACTAACTCTTCAGGGGTCAAACTGCCCCACTTGGTATCCAGATTTCCCTCGTAACCGCATTCATCGATAATGACAGGTTTTCCATATTGTTTGGTGCATTCAGAAACAACTCTCACGTCGGCATGTTGGATACTCGCATGCGTCACCCATGGAACACCGAAGTCATACCATGTTCGACAATTATGGATCGAGCGCAAATGTCCGCCATAATCATATTCCTGAGCAATACGAAATAAACGCTTCCAATCTTCGAGACTTTTATGGTTCATTAAATCGTATTCATTGGCGAGCGACCACCAAACGTTGTGGTAGGCACCAAGTCGTGCGATGACATAGCGTAGATAACGATCGTCTTCATTCGAAGTCATCTCATCGAAACCCCAGCGTCCCTCGTCGTAGGGATGAAACAAAATGAGGTCCGCCTGTATACCCAAATCTGCCAAATCCTTTACCCTCTTCTCCAAATGGGCAAAATAATCCGGTCGAAGACGGCTATAATCGAATCCCTGTTCTGACGAGCCTTCAAATGGATAGGCATCCGGCTCAGCGTTATTAAACACGTAATTTTTCGGAAAAACACACATGCGGATTTTGTTAAATGGCGATTGCTGCAGCGTATGCAGCGTTTGCTCTTGAAGTTGTTCGCTTTGCAGATGCCATACATAAGAGGTCGTGCCAATCGGTATGAACCGAGTTCCATCCGCATACTGAAAATGAACAGCATTCTTTACCCGAACGGGTCCGTGATTGCCGGCTGCTGGGATGGTGCAGGTAAACTCTCCAGATATCCCGTCCAGATCCGAACAATTGCTTGACGTTGCATACGACCATACGCCTTCTTCCTCCGGCATAAACCGGATACGGTATTTCCCGCTGCCGTCGTAAAATCCTTCTGCTTCAGCAACATGCAGTTCCTTCTTGAATATGGCGCAGAGACGTATGTCAGTGAACGGGATTCCATCTGAGGGACCTTCCAGTGTCAGCTCAAACACACCCCAGCGTTCAACTTCCTTGGTTACTATCAGTCTGACCTCCTCCTTCCGGGTTTTCTACTCAAACCTTCAAAATGCGCAATGCGAGATTAGGTTTTCCGGGGAGGTCAACCCTGCTTCGTCCGCGAAACGTGCCTTTAACCGGTGTAATGGTCATGTTCCAAGTATCAATGATCTCGATGTGATAGGAAGCATTTTCAGGGAGGTTAATGAACTTATAGGCATGCTGGTGATGACCGAAATATTGAAGCCCATACGTTCCTTGCTGCCAAGCCTTCATCCAATCTGCAGGACCTTGCTCCATAATTTTACGCAAAAAAGTGATTCTCTCCGTACTCTCTCCGTACAGTTTACCTCCAGAGGATATCCAGGCCCTTGTCTCCCGATCGATGAACGATTCACCATGCCCGACAAAACCGCCTCGTGACATGGCTTCCCAGAATCGGTGGGTCATTTCCTCACCGGAAATATTGCCCCAACGTCTAGAGCTGTTGCCTTCATAGGATATTTCATCAATGACGATTGGTTTGGGATTCGCCTCCCGCCAGCTTGTCGTAAGCTCCGCATCCCAGTGCTGTATGCTTTGATGAGTAATCCAAGGCTTGGAGAAATCGTACAACCAGGAAGATTTGTACATCTTCGTACCGTTATGGATCGAACGTAGATGTTGGTACGGGTCCTTATGCTGTACGAATTGAATCAGCCGATCCCAATCTTCGACCGTTTTGAATGTATTAAAGTCGTACTCATTGGAAAGCGACCACCATACGTTCCGGAATGCGGAAAGGCGTGCGATCACGTAGCGCAAGTAAAAAGAATCGGTTCCCGCATCCATGTTATCGACGCCCCAAAACCCTTTATCATAAGGATGGAATAAAACGAGATCGGCTTCTATGCCGAGCTGCATCAAATCATCGATCCGCTGCTCCAAATGGGCAAAAAATTCGCTATTGAACCGTGTTTTATCCACATCTTCCGGACACGTTCCCTCGAAGGCCAACTGAAGAGGAGGTTTCATATCCCGTGTGGGTAAAAGACACATCCTTACTTTATTGAACGGAGAATCTTTCAACGATTGTAGTGTAAGCTCCTCAAGCCGCTCGTCTCTGTGATGGGTCCAATGATAGCAGGTAGTGCCGAATGGCATATACGGTGTACCGTCCTCATACGCGAATAAATAATGATCCTTCACCCGCACGGGACCATGGTTCTCGCGGGACGGCTCTACACATACGAATTCGCCGTAATGACCATCAAGATCACCATGATTGCTGCGGGTAACATAGCGCCAGACGCCAATTCGATCAGGCATGAAGCGGATCCGGTATGTTCCGTTTCCATCGTAAAAGCCATCAGGCTCTATAATGAGGTTCTTGTATTGAAATCGGGCGGATAGCTGAACCTCTTGAAACGGATTTCCTTCGGACGGTCCTTTTAACGTCAGCTCAAACCGTCCCCATTTATCCACTTCTCGCCCGTTCTGTTGAATGCCCATCGGTACGTTATCCCCCCTCAATCCGTTGTGATCATTACTTGATACCGGAATGTGCCATTGTCGCGATGACCTTACTTTGGAACGCCAAAAACATAATGAAATTCGGCAAAAATAGGATCATTGCAGCCGCAGCCGCAGCACCTTGCCTTGACACACTGTTAGCCAAACCGGAGGTCAAGGTCTGCACATAGAACTGAAACGTTTTCAATTCCTCATCCTGAATAAAGTTTTCCGACGCTTCCGTGCTGAGCCATGCTGAGTTAAACGCGATGATGCTGACCGTCATAATCGCAGGCATAACGACGGGAATAACGATTCTTAAAAAAAGCGTAAACTCTTTTGCCCCGTCCATCCGGGCAGAATCGAGCAATTCATCTGGAAGTTGATCGATAAACTGCTTCATCAAAAAAACACCTGTCGGCACGGCAACGAGCGGAAGGACATGTGCCCAGTACGTGTTAAAAATGCCCAATTGGCTGATGATCAAATATCTGGGAATTGAAACCGTTTCAGGAACGAATAACAGTGTCAAAAGAATCGTCGCGAATATCATCTTGTGCCCTGGAAATTTATGCTTGGAAATCGCATAAGCGCACATGGCGCTTGCAATTACGATTGCAATAACAGCCAGTACGGTAGCAATCACGCTGTTAAACAAGTAGCGCGTGATCGGAACCGCCGTTCCCTTCGTTATGGACGCTAATTCCATAAAGCTTTGAAAAGTAGGATGCCTTACGAATATGTTCGGCGGATAAATGAACAATTCCTCATATGGCTTAAAGGCATGATTGAATATATAAACCAACGGCAGCAGCAAAAAAATACTCATCAAAATTAGAATGAATATTGATATTTTTTCCATAGGACTGAATTTGCGGAGTCTTTTGCGTATTCGCCACGATTTGAAGTTTCGAAGAGTACCAGCGATGCTCATTTATTCGCCCTCCTTCGTTCCGAACAGCTTCTCGCATAGCTTATTAGCAAAGTAAATAAATATAAGCAAAAGTACGGATAACGCTGTCGAATAACCGAGCTCAAAACGGGTGTATCCATAGTCATGCATATGGGTCAGGAGAACATGACCCGAATATTGTGGCGTCGGATTCATGCCCGAAAGTGTCTGACCGATTTCTCCGGATTGAATCGCACCAACGATAGCCATGACGGCACCGAACAACATTTGCGGCTTTGTGGAAGGGATCGTGATATACCAAATTTCTTCCAGCCTGCTGCGAATGCCGTCAATTTTACCTGCTTCGTATAGCTCTGGATTCACATTCAAAATACCGGCCAGCATAGCTAGGAACCCTATTCCCATACTTTTCCATAGCGTGACAAAGACCATAGAGCTCATCAAATACTCTTTGCTTGTAGCCCACAATATCGGTTCGCTAATGAGTCCGAATTTCAGAAGTACACTGTTCAAGTAACCAATTCGGTCGCTTGATAACATAGGAACCCATATAATGCCAATCGCTATAGTGCCTGCCAAAGAAGGCGTATACATAGCAAGTGTAAACCATTTGCGATAGATGCCAGGCAGGATCGAAATCAGCCAAGCCAGTAAAAAGGCTGCCATATATCCACCTGGTCCGACAAGTAACGCAAATGTAATGGTGTTCGGCAGCGCGTATTTGAGCAGAGTCAAATCCTGTGACAACATGTAACGAAAATTGTCCCAACCGACGAACCTGGGAGGCTCAATGGAATTATAGTAAGTAAAACTAAGCACAATCGCGGAAAGAACAGGAAGAAAGATAAAAAGAATGAAGCAAATCATAAATGGCGCTATGAACAAATAGGACACTCGGTATGACCAAATCGTTTGCAATAACGTAGGTTCCTTTACTCGGTTTGTGGCCTTTTTAACCCTTTGTACACTAGGCAGCACAATCGGCTCACTTTTTAACATACTTTTCCACCCCTTCCCACGGCTTTGTAATAATCGGCAAGTCCAACGACCGAACCATTTTCCCGTTTCCATCGATAAATTTAAATTCCTGCAGTTTTCTTTGGATTTCCCGATCCAATTCTTTCGCAGACAGTTCGAGCGAAGTCCGGTAGTTCATCCCGTCGATCACGGTTCGGTTCCATGCGTTTTTCATTTCGCGCTCCATTAAATAGCTGCCGCCAGGAACGTTCGGAACTTCCCTGTACCATTTCCATTGCTCCAATATCGCTTGCAGATCATCTTCCTTCCACGGCAGCTGAGTGAACGCATCCATATTCGATGTAAACCAGCGGAACGTCACGCCGTTGAGCGTTTCCAAATCTGTACCGAACCTTTCCTGTACTTCCGCCGAAGTCCACCATTTCAAAAACTCCCAGCCTTCCTTCGGATGTTTGGCGTTTTTCATAATCATCGAAGAATACATGTTTCCACCCATCCACCTGGCTACCGTGCCATCATCCTGCCGTTCACCGGGAACAGGGGCTACCCCCCACAAACCATTCAGTTCTGGAGCCGCTACATTTAATTGTAGATACGTATTCAAATCGGCAATACCTAGAGGATAGGACCCTTCCCTGAAGTGCTGGTAGAAGCTATCCATTTGTTGATCGATCGCATATTTGTTTTGCAGCTCGGTCCATTGTTTGAATGCATTGAAGCTTTTCTCCGAAGTCAGCCCCGTTTTCGAGCCGTCTTGCAAATAGTATTCCGCTCCATGCATCTGCAGGAATATGCCGTGATCATTAACCGGCGTAAAGTTCATACCGTTCTGCTGCAGCACAGGCAGCATCTTGTAAAGATCATCCCATGTGTCCGGAACTTTCAGGTCCAATTTTTGCAAAATATCTTTCCGGTAGTACATGACCCGGAACTCCTGTGTTTCCGGTACTGCGTAGTAACCGCCATTATAATAGAACGCTGGCCACGTACCCGGGGAAAACTGCTTATAGTACTCGTCGAAGTCCGGAAATTGCTTCAGATTATAGATCCCACCGCGAATCGCATAGTCGAACGGAATTTGCTGCTGCAAGCCTAACGCGACGTCAGGCGCAATTCCTGCGGCATTCATCATAACAAGCAGCTTCTCATCTTTAAGCAGATTCACTCTGACTTTGATTCCGGTTTGCGGTGTAAACAATTCATCCGCCAAACCTTGCAGCATATTGACGTAATCCCGTCCTCGGAGCATCCAAACATCGAGCACCATACAAACACCATGTCTTCCTTGTTTGTCGTTCTTTTTGATTTAAAGGAATCAATGAAATTGATGACGGCCCCTTCCCATTTTTCATAAAAGGTAGGTAATATCTTCGGAAGCGGTTGTTCAATGGGCACGACATAAATACGATCCAACTGAAGAGGCTGATAGGTGAGTTGCTTGATTTGTTCGGCCACCCGGCCTTGCAGTCTGTTCAAGATGCTTGCATTATACGGAATTTCATCTGGGTTTTTCAGCAAATCTTCCATATCTTTCTGCACAGTAACAAGCGCTTGCGTAACCGCATCCGGACGGCCATTAATTACTGCCATTCGCTCGCGAACTCCGTTCAAATCATCATGAACGCCTTGCAATTGTTCGACAAAAATGGGAAGGTCATTCTTGAAATCCCACGTCCGGTTTTTGTCGTCCACCCCGCCGGTCAACGTTCTTAGATCAGCGGAAAGCTTCGACAATTCTCCTATGGTATGATCCAAATCGGAAGCTATCGAACTCAATGGAGCCCATGTGACGCGCATCGAGATCGTATTAGTCCCTTTTTCCAAATAAAATTCGTACGGATTGTCCCGATCGTCGGCCAGTGTAATCCCCTTCCAGCCTGATGCGTACATAAAACGATAGGCTTTCAGCTCAGCAAACGGCACTTTGCCGTTTATCTTTATCTGACGGAACGACGAGCGGTTAGATACGTACGATTGTTCCGCGCGCATCGCAATTTTGTAGTATCCGGTCTCCGGTACGTCGATGTTCCAGCTAATCTCTTGATTATTCGACGACCACCGGGAACCGTCTATTACATTGTAAGTAATATGGCCGCGTACACTGGGTGTAGAAGCAATATCGTTATCGTATGCCAGTGATATGGATGAATCGTTTTTCCATAGCAGTTGTTCCGCTTCGATCACGATCGGATCCGCCTGTACAGCAGCTACATTAGTTGGCCACATACTTCTAACGGTTTTATAGTCGGTTGTTTTGTGCGGCGCTTTAAACGTTATGGATTCAAGCGCAAACGGATCGCTGCCCGCCAACCGGATTCTGTGCTTCCCTGGTTTCAAATACCAGGTTAGCGGATCTTCGTATACGCCGGACAAATCACGCAGCTCCCAAGATAACCATCCGGATTTATCATCAGCCGTTGGGCGAATCTCATCGCCTTTATCATCTTTGCGAATCGGAAATTTATCCTTCCAATGTCTGTATAACTCGACCGATTTCGATTCCAAATAGGGGCTTGAGCCATCTACGGTCAAATTTAACGCAATCGGCTTGCGGTATTTCGTACCGACGAACGGATTGTATGACATTTCAATTGTATACAACCCGCCTTGCGCCACATCCACCTCGTATTCGATCCATTCATCCCTTAAGGCGGTCCAGATCAGAACGCCATTTTTTTCGTTATAGGGCCCTATAGTAACATTGGCGTTAGCCGACTGACTGACGAGCTTCGAGCCGGGGATGCTCATTGTCCCATTGTGATCGGTCGAAGCTCCTTCCTTTTTCCACTGATCAAGCTTTTCAAAATAATTAGGATCCAGTTGCTTGGATGAATTCGCCTGGTTTTCCATCCTCGTTGTCTTCGAGTCTGTCCCTGATGAAAGGCTTGTATCCGCTAAACCGGGAAGCGTTTGACTGAGCATACATACGAGCGCCAGCATCGTTGAAATCCATACCCGGGTTCGAAAAAACACCTTCAACTTCATCCCTCCGCTGTATATTTAATACAATAGATTGTCCTTTGAGTCCTTATCGAAAAATAGTGCTTTCTGCATATCGAGAGATAGAGCAAGCTTCTCGTTTTCCTCAAAATTGTGATCGGCCCGGGTTCTAACAATCAGCAGATTGGGCATGCCGATATCCATGTATAAATACATGTCCGCCCCCATCAATTCGTTAATCTTTTGAGTCCCGACGATTTGTGCATGGTTGTGAGCATCATTCACTGCCGGGTTTACATGGATATTCTCGCAGCGAATTCCTAATACGACGGTTCTGTTTACTTTATTTTTCTTCTTTAAAATGTTCGATTGATTCGCGGGGATTTCCAAATAATACCGGTTGGTGTGAAACTCCAATTTGCCATCGGTGCTTTCCATAATTTTACCCTCAATTAAATTGATCGGCGGCGTCCCGATAAATCCGGCAACGAACATATTTCTTGGATTATTGTAAATCTTCTGCGGTGTATCTACTTGCTGGATAATGCCGTCTTTCATGACGACGATGCGATGACCCATTGTCATCGCTTCCACCTGATCATGCGTCACGTACACCATCGTCACGCCAAGCTGCTTGTGAAGCTTAATGATCTCCGTTCTCATTTGAACTCTCAGTTTAGCATCCAAATTGGATAGTGGCTCATCCATTAAGAAGACTTGGGGATCACGGACAATGGCTCGGCCGAGGGCTACACGTTGACGCTGACCGCCGGATAGCTGCTTAGGCTTCCTGTCTAGAAAAGGTTCGATTTCTAGTATTCTTGACGATTTTTTAACTGCTTGATCGATCTCGTGTTTGGGCATCTTACGCAAGCGCAAACCGAACGCGATATTTTCGTACACGCTCATGTTCGGGTATAAGGCGTAGTTTTGAAATACCATCGCAATATCCCGATCCTTCGGCGGCAAATGGTTGACCAATTGATCTCCGATATAAAGTTCTCCCGATGTAATATCCTCCAAGCCGGCGATCATCCGGAGTGTCGTCGATTTACCGCAGCCGGACGGACCTACCATGACAAGAAATTCTCCGTCGTGTATTTCCAAATGGAAATCTTTAACGGCATATCCGCCATCTTTACCATATCGTTTTTCCACGTGATTCAAAAGAATGCGCCCCATTGCGGCACCTCCTATAGTCTGTTTCGAACTTCCCGATGATAACGGTTTCAGTTCATTATACATCCATCGACTTTCTAACTTATAGGTGATGATGGCTTACTCTATAGGTGAATCATGCTTTCAACTGCCGGGCTAACCAATCGTATGATTTTCTCCCGGACACTTCATGTTTTCCTGGAAAAAGATCAACTTCGAACTTTCCTCCGATTCCCTCTGTATGATATATCTCCTGGAGTTTGACGCAAGCTTCCTGTACAGAGGCGACCGGAAATAAGGGGTCTTCGATTCCCGATTCGACAAACAGCGCTCTCGGTGCGATTAATCCAATCAATTCAGGAAGATCCGCGTAAGGAAGAATCGAAGGCATATAATTGTCTATGCAATGATTCATTGCTAATAAGCTTCCTCTAAACGTGCTTGTAAACGCACAAATAACGGTAGCCTTAATACGTACGTCCAAAGCGGAAGCGAGCGAAGCAATCAAACCGCCACCGGAAAATCCCATGCATCCGATCCGTTCCAGATCGACATCCTCTCGAGTTAACAAATAATCAAGCGATCTGATGGCTTCATAAATCCGCAGGCCGGCTAACGTTTTTCCATAAAGCAGCAAGCGGGAGGCAAGTGAATAGCAAGAACTGTTCTTCTTTGGATCCTTCTCCTTATCAGCCGACAGCCTACGATCACCGAACCCGATGATTTCTGGCGCTACGACGATCATACCCCTTTGTACAAGCTTCAAAGCAAAATGCTGATGTATGCCGGGAGCCCCATAATCCGTTGTTCCGTCTGGTTGCAATCCAACGATCTCTCTGCTCCCATATCCATGTCCGTGCCATGCCAATACGGTCGGCGCCCTACCCGTGAGCCGTTTCGGAATTAGTACGAATGCAGTAACCTGAAGGTTTATATCTGTCGTATAACTAACACGCTCTAGATAGTGATCTCCTTTATCAATTCTCTCGCGTACAACCGGATTCAATTCACTTGACGTTTCGGGGAATTCCCCCAAACTTTCAAGTAGTTTTGACCGCACCTCAGCTTTTCTTTCGTTCCATGGTTTTTTGAGCGCTTGGCTGGTCTCATCGTTCAGGTTGTTGTATAAATGATTCAAATAATCATCCGGATTCAACATTCGTTATTCCTCCACTTCAATATGTAAAAAAAAAAAAGCTGTTCCATTGCTATGGTCAGCCCCACACATATTAATACGTTATAGCTTTATCTTCGAACTCTTGGAAGTTTTGTCGATATTGTCGAGGCGTTACCCCCGTTTTTTTACGGAATAGGGCATGGAAAAACTTCATATCCTGATAACCGACTTGATTGGCGATTTGGTAAATCGGAATATCGGAAGATTTCAAAAGTTCGCAGCATTTTTGAATGCGTACGTTTTGCAAGTACTGCGTGAATGACAGACCCGTTGATTTTTTAAACAAGCGTTGAAAATGGCTGGCGCTTAAAAAAAAGTAATCCGCCACATGTTGAACCGTAAGGTTTTGCGTGTAATGAGATTTGATAAAATGTACGACTTCCTCCAACATCCTAAAAGGAACAGCCTCTGATTCATTTTTCAATTCAAAACGCTGCAGCATCACCAGCATTTGGATCAGCAAAACGGTCAGAATGGTCTCAAAGCCGGTGCTTCGCTTCAAATATTCCCGGTACATATTGTCAACAAGCGTTGAAAACGTATCGTGCTTATCTTGAAAATGCAGCCACCGCTCGGGACACTTGCACGGAAAAGAGATGGAATTGTAGGTGTGGGATTCTTCCTGAAGAAGATGCATCCAGTTCTCCAAGAGCCCTACTCGGAAAATGCAGTTATAAATGACGAGCATTTTATCCTGCGTCGGAGAGGATGGCCTAAACACATGTGATGTTCCAATTGGAATCACAAACAGATCTCCCTGTTTAATAGGAATCACTTGATCTTCAATATAGTGATAACCGCTTCCTTCCCCCACATAACTGATTTCAACGAAATCATGCGTATGCTGGGAGGTTGTAAACGATTCCAATTCACGATTTATGAAAATATCCATTTTTTCGTCAAAAAACAAGTCTCCACTTAAATGATCTATTCTCCCATTCATGACCATCACCTCCGTCACATGCCCTCTTTAACCCATTCTTCCTCTAGACAAACATATTTGATTCCTTTGCGCAAATACGAAAAAGCGATATGAATCTTTCCGTCACGCGTGGAGATAATCGAAGGATATGAATATCCAATTTCAGTTTCTTTGTACTCCAAATCTGCCATCTGTACGTTTCTGAAATAAGGCCATGTTTTTCCTTCGTCTTCCGAAACGGCTAACGTAAGTGGCGTACGAAGCGGCTTTTTGCGGAATTCACCCTTTCTTTGGACCCACCGGAATTGGTCACGCTCCATCGTGGAGTTATTATAGATCAAGGCCAGATGGCCATTTTGCATCTTAATGAACTGCATCGAGGAATTGTTGTTCGGCAGTTCACTCTTGACAGGAACTGTCCAACTTTTTCCATTTTCGCGAGAAAAACTTGTATAGATTCGGTCCGCCTGGCGGCTCCGGAACATCGCGTAGAGCGTACCATCGTTTAATTCAACAACGTTCATTTGAACCCGGTGGGTGCTGCCCTGCACTTCGAATTCTTGCCATGTTTTCCCTTGATCCGAACTAATTTGCACAACACTGTAATGCCCGTCAAGCTTACAGTAATATGTCGGGAGCAGCCAATCGCCATTTTTGAGCACGAGCAGTGGATGCCTCAGAAATATGCCCAAACCATCAAACAAAACTTCAGTCGGACTCCAAGTAAAGCCTTGATCTTCCGATATGCGGCAAACAACCCTCGATGTTTTTTGGTTATGGGGCTCGTTAGACGTATGGAACAGCCAAAGTTTGCCATTTGGTGCTTGATGCATGATCGGATTTTGCTCGGATCGTTCGGGATCACCCGAAAGCTGCATGGGAGAAGTCCATTGGTTGGATCCAGCAGGTAATCTCGACATCAACACATTTGTATCGGGATTTCCCTCCCCACTACCCGAAAACCACACGCAGAGCAGGTCGCCGTTGTTAAGTTCTAGTAAATTAGCAGCATGGTTGTCATTCGGATACGGAATGGGAAGGTAAGCTTCCCGTAGATGCGGATCCGTCTCCGACTGTACAACAACTCCATTGAAACGTTTCATTAGAACACACTCCTTGTCCGCTTAGTACACTATCTCACTATAAGGCCAGTTCCTTCCAAGTTAGCTCTGTTCGACAAAGCGTATGGTTTGAGAAAATAAGTTTGCCATTTACGTATAAACAGTAGCCTTCCTCAACATTCAGAAGATCCGATGACACACTTGGTTTCCTGTAAGTAATCCGTATTTCCGTGCCTGCCACCTTCACGCGGTCCAAGCAAAAATAATCCAATCCTGTATTCAGAGGATCTAAGATAATCCCCTCTTTTTCAATAGACAATCCCGCCACATGTGAAATCAACAGATCGATATAATACGAGTGATTGTATTCTTGTTCGTCGCTTAACGGTTCACCCGTTGCACTGTTGTAATGCTCAACAAGACCAGGCTGGTTTAAATCCCTTTGCATAAAATGGAGAAATGAATATTCGCGCAGATAATAGGCAAACTGACGATCGAATTGATGATTTCTCCGTTTACTCTCCTTTGCGAGTGCGTCGAGCGCAATCGAATTGGTATAAGGCCAGGTCGGACCGTCCCAGACGCAGCCATTCCTTCCTTTGACAAAATGGCCCATCCAGCCCCCTTCTTTCGAATAGGCTGGGCAATCGATGGAAACGGACGGGAACGGACACTTCGTATGAAATTCCTGCTCATTAAACAGATGCTCGATCATCCCATTGAAACGCTCATCAAGGATCTCTGCCCAACCAGGATAAAACCCGACAATATTTTTGACAAACGCTTTCTCGTCTGTTTGATAATGAAGATCGTAAAAGAACTTTGTATCTTCATTCCACATTTTATCAAGAATGTCCTGCTTGATATTCTCTGCTTGTCGATTATATTCTTCCGCTTCCGGATCGCCCGTAACCTCGCACAATTTAGCAACGCCGAGCGTGTTCAAGTAGTGATAGACCGCACGATCCACCCTCTTGAGATGGGTGTAGGTTTCCTTGTCCTTCGGGTTCTTAGGAAATTGATGGAAATACCAATAACTTGGCTGGTATTCTTTTCCCGTCCTTGTATGTTTGTATTCGATCATCAAATGGTCCTGATCGTTGCCGTTTACACGGTTCCATGCCGAAACATTCAATTTCATGGCAGGCAGTATGTCGGATATCATTTCGATGTTTCGATGTACGAGATACAGCTGATAAGCGGCCCAGCAAGAGAAGTTAGCAAACGAATGCATGATGGTATCTACCGTCAAGCAGCTGAACATGCCGTCTTCGCCTGGAGCATTCTTCATGTTTCGCAGCGGTCCTTCGCCATATACCGGATCGTGGTACCATCTGGCATCCATAATATGCAGAGGAACGGACAGATTAATCAGCTTGCTGAACTCCCACCCCCCTTTACTGAAGGGCTTTTTACTTTTTTTATGAGATCTTCCCTCGTAAAACAATGGATAGGACAAGTGACCGTACTGTGGATCGGCCAAATTGTGCCGAAGCAGAAACCACCGATAGGTCCAAGTCTTGTTTAACACAGGGTCGCTGCTGGTAAATGTCGGTGTTTTTTCAAACCAGATTTGATACTCATTACTCTGATTTTCTATGACCTCATCGGTTGTGTAAACGCTTTCCGCATACGCCGAAGCCCGTTCCCTCAGCAAGTCGGTATGATCCTGACCGGAAATTCCAAATGCTGCTGAGACGATAATATCTTTGGATTCTCCTGGTTTCAAACGAAATTCTTCGAACAATGCGGGATCGCTGACGGAAACTACTCCTGCGATGTCAAAGCTGTAATGCTCGATGTTAAACATTCCATGTAGATAATTCCCTTTGCATTCCGAGAACGCATCACCATACGTCTCCAATCGTAATACGAGCTCCTCGCTGCTTCGATTCGTCCAAGTCTGACAGGAAACTGCACAGTCGTTCCAAGAGATGAACTTGCGTTCAACCAATGAAAGACGATTACCTGTATATGCCATGAGCAAGTGACTCGGAAACCATTCGGTCTGGCACGGCTCAAAGCTTTCTTCCAAATTGTTCGTTATCTTAAACAACAAAGGAATATTGACTTTGTGAATAAAATCGAACCGTCCGGAAAAACCAGGTACGGGATCCAAATAATCGGCCCACAACCGCGCTCCGGTCGAACCGAGCAAGAGTGCACCGGGGAGCGTACGAAGCGCTTTTTTTCCCGCGCGCAATTTTTCGTCCAATCGGCTGCCAGCTGGCATGGATGACCTCCCATCCCATAACTACTTATGGGTGTATTATATTACCATGTCTATTATATCGAAGTCATCTGAGGGATGGATGGTGGTTATCGTCTCAATCTATAGGGCATTCATGCTAAATCGGCAAGTGTGATTTTCCAGAAGGCAATGCGTTCACGCTTCCAGGTATAGGTCACATATAGGTTAAGGCCGCTTGCAACAATAGCGGGATAGGAATACTGCTTTTCTCCTTCATCCAACAGGAATTCATTTTCCCAAGTAAGGCCGTTGTCCTGTGAAAGCCGGATGACGAGCGGTGTTCTCGGTCCTTTCTTCTTCCCGGTTTCCGGACGTGTTGGATTGTAAATCAGCGCGATTGTTCCGTTATCCAGCTTCACCAAATCGATTCCACTGTTGTTGTTGGGCAATTCGGTGGGATATGCCGGACACCAAGTTCTTCCCCCGTCCACCGAGTCGCTGCGGTATATAGCCCCTTCGATGCTTCGAGTGAACATATGCACGTATCCAGGGCTAGATTCCCATAAGGTCGGCTGAATAATGCCTGAGCCTATCATTCTGCTGCGGTCTAATGGGACGGTCTCACTGCGATTCCAGGTCTCGCCTCCGTCGGCCGAGAGGTCAACGAATACATCCCAAGCTGGTTCCAATGAAGCAGGGGCCGCAATCGTTCCGTCGTGCAGCACAATCGGCTTGTTTTTGACGGGTCCCCTTCCTCCCTTATCCCCCTCAACCAAAGGAATCGGAGGCGACCACATGTATCCGTTATCCGTAGAGCGAATAACCATTGTTTCCCATTCGGCAATACTAGTTCCGACTTTATAATATAGAAAAAGAACGCCCTCATTGTTTCGGAAAAGGACGGGATTCCAATGGGGAACATCCTCTTGATCCGCCACTTTCACGGGTGGCGTCCATCCCCCATCTCCCCTGTGTGATACCCAAATCGCAACATCCCCGGCTTTCTCTCGTGTTCCGCCGAACCATGCGGCAATCACATCTCCCCCGGGCAGCAGTTCCAACGTGGATGCGTGACAACTCAGGAAGGGTCTGTCGTCCTCAAAAATGAATTCCTTAACGGTATTGACGTATTTCATCTTTTAGCCTCCAATACGGGAACGATTTCGTAACAGAATCCCTTGCCCGTTTCAAACACCGACTTGTCATTAGACGAACGGTAGATTTGTCCATTCAGAAGGACTTGAACCGGCTGAGCGGTCCATAGCCGGCACTTTTTGCCGGCAATCGACTTGATGCAGGCGCGTGATAGTTTTCCATCCTCCCAGTCCATGTCGATTTCAAACCCACCTCGGGCTCTCAATCCCTTCACGCTACCGCGCCTCCACTGGGGCGGTAAGGCCGGCAGGAGCTGGATCATTCCTGCATGGCTTTGCAGCAGCATTTCCGCAATGCCTGACATGCCGGCAAAGTTACCATCAATTTGGAAAATACTCATCTTCACCTTCGGATGCCGGTGAGCATTCATCATATTCGGGTGTAAACCAGCCAGCAAGTCGTTTAAGAATCGGCGTGCTTCTATCGGTTCACCCAACCGCGCCCAAAAGTTGACTGTCCAAGCGCAGCTCCAGCCCGTGTGCGCTCCGCCATGGTCAAGACGGCGTTCGAGTGTTTTCTTGCAGGCGTCGAATAGTTCGGGCTGTCCATGACGTGTTACTTGATCCAGTGGATGAAGAACGACCAAATGCCCAATATGTCGGTGGCCCGGTTCCAACTCTTCGAAGTCTTCGTCCCATTCCTGCAGCTGCCCGTATTTACCGATTCGGAAGGGGGGCATTCGGCTCAATGCCTTTTCCAGTTGTCCCCTAAACGTGTTATCTAGGTTTAGAATGCGGCTGGCTTCCATGCAGTGGGCAAACAAGCCTTTGATAAGCGCCAAATCCATTGTCGTTCCTTTTGTTACGCTGCTTCGCTGCCCGTCCGGGGTAATGAAGAAATTTTCTGGGGAAGTGGACGGACAGGTGACCAAATAGCCATCTGGGTCCTCGATAAGCCAATCCAGACAAAACAGCGCGGCTTCTTTCATTGCCGGATACGCTTGTTTGAGAAATTGTTCATCCTGGCTGAAAGCGTAATGCTCCCACAAGTGTTGGCATAACCAAGCGCCGGCCATCGGCCAAAATGCCCAACTGGGCGATCCGCTCACCGGTGTCGCGGTACGCCACAAATCAATGTTGTGATGAGCGGTCCATCCCCTGCTGCGGTAATGGATACTGGCCACTTTCCGGCCTGTAATCCGTAAGTCTTCAATCAGATCAAACAGCGGGCGGTGGCATTCTGCAAGATTGCCTACTTCCGCCGGCCAATAGTTCATTTCAATATTAATGTTTGTTGTCCAGCTGCTGCACCACGGTGGTTGGTTCTTATCGTTCCAAATGCCTTGCAGATTCGCCGGTTGTGTACCGGGACGGGAGCTGGATATAAGCAAATATCTCCCGAACTGAAAGAACAGTGCAGCGAGACCAGGATCGTCATTCCCGTTTTTAACCGCTTGGATGCGGACATCCGTAGGTAGAATGTTTTTGTCTTCCCCTCCGTCACCAATGTCGATAGAAACTCTGTCGAATAGTGCGGCGTACTCGCTCATATGCTGCTCTTTCAGACGATCGTACCCCAACCGTACAGCATTCGTAAGCCATGCAACACACAAGTCTGAAGGATCTTTGCCCAGTACGACCGGATCTTTCTCGAAGCCGTTGTAGCTGGTAGCGGCGGCCAGCAGCAGAGTAACCGATCCTTTCCCGCTGAAGCGAATCCGCCCGCCGCTGACTTCCACCCTTCCGCTCTCCGCTGCTGCTTGAAGGTGGATTTCGAAGCCGATTCCTTTTCCCTCGGCATAGAGGATGGGATCGGATGATTTGACCGTGTTAGGCAAAACGTGATATGGGCAGCGGCCGGAGAGCGTCACCCGATCTACAGAAGTTTTGCGTACGGAAAACTGCAGCGGGCTGTGAAGCACGGCGGTAAAACTGGTTTTTTTCTCGCTGTGCAAACGTATCGCCATCACTTGATCAACGGCAGATACGAACACTTCACGGGTGAACATAGCGCCATTTTGACAGTAACGCACCCGTACAACCCCATCATCCAAATCCAATTCCCTGTGATAATCCGATATTTCGCCATCTTCGTCGTAGATAAGTTCCAAATCCCCGAGCGGCATGTAGGACTCAATATCCGGCCCTTCCATGTACTGTTCGATCATCTGTTCCGCTTCTGCGTACTTCTTCGAAAATATCAATTCACGAACAGGATCCAAATGCCGCTCTGCATCATAGCGGACCGTCTCCCGGGGTTCCCCCGACCAAAGCGTGTCCTCGTTCAATTGAATGTGTTCCCGGTTCGTGCCGCCATACACCATCCCGCCAAATCGGCCATTGCCGATAGGAAGCGCTTCGAACCAATCCTTGGCCGGCTGGGCATACCAGAGTGTGGATCTCTTATCAGACATAGACTCTCTCCTAATCTGTCGCTTGCTTACTCGTACAGCCAATCCAATGTGTTGATGCCATCGTTTTTGTGCTCGACATTCCTTGGCCGAATTTCTAGATCAGCAGGTACGACGCCCAAAATCAAGTAAGCTCCCATGCCGAAATCTAGCGAATGCCGTCCTGCTTCGTATCGAAACGTATGGATATTTACAGATGGATACGCGTACAAACGCAATCCTTTTTGCAATACCGGCGCATACCCGCCTAAGTCGTCCGCGTGTGTGTTTTCCTCCAAGCTCGGGACTTGAAGCCACTGCTCATCCTTCGAATTGAAATATCCGATCAACACCTTGGATGGCTGCTGCAATTCGATATCGATCGTCACTCCGCTCAAACCTGCTTCCATTTGGCTGAATCGGATTCCCGTCAAACCATCCAGTTCTTCCGCACAACCGACAATGTGAATATCCCCATCCACAAACACTTGCGCTTCCTTCTCAACGCGGTATGTTTCCGCGTTTTCAGACAGCAAGGTGAATGGCACTTCCTGGTACGGAACAATCGGTTCTTTCATGTTTTTCAGTGCCTCAGGCAGGGTGCCCGTCTTTAATTCATCGAGATGGAATTGGAAGCGTTCCAATTCTAACTCATAGACTGGCAGACACTCCGTCCAGTGCTTGAATTCAAGACCATTACGAATCGGCACTTTCCGCTGCGGCGTCTGCATACTGTTGGCGAATAAATACGTCTTTTCCGTCAAAAGCGTTAGCTTTCGGTAGCTATTCAGGCCGATCTCAAGCTGTACAGCGGCTTCTTCCAAGAACTCCAATTGCTTGAAATACTCTCCACAGACCGAATGCTTGTAGATCAAAATTAGCAGCGACGCCCGGACTTTATGCACATACACCTGCACCATATGATGAATCGCATGCATGTCATCGAACAAGCGATCAAATTCATCCCAGTTTCGTTTCACCAACTTGCGCGCTCTTTCAATCGCTTGCACCGCATCTTCCGCATGCCGACTGACATCAGCAATAATGTCCGGCGGCGTCTCTCCGACGTGCGGTTCGCCTTTCAGCTCCCGGATCACATACTCCTCCAGCCTTTCACCCTGAGGCGACTGGGATTCCCATAAATCTGGCCACGGCATGTGCCGTTCCGGATTCGTCAATTGACTCATGGTCATCCCCAGGCTCATCGTTTGACGGTTGCCTTCGGTAATACCGAACCGCCGCAGCAACTTGGGCGCACATTCTCCGGACGCTTCGTATGCGTCCAGTATCGCTTCGCCTGCTTCCGGGCTGCCGTATCTGTGTCCAAGCACTTCGATCCAGTAATGCCGTTCGGCTGCTGGATCGCGATCCGGGTTCCAAGCGTAACGGAACCAGGCTGCGAACCAAATCCAATCGCGGTCCAATTGTTTCAGCCTTGGCTCCGCCAAATCCGGCGAAAACGGCCAATCCCAGAAAAACAACGGATACAGATGCAGTCCGTTCGCTTTCAGCCGATATTTCGCCGCCTGCATACATTTTTGGATAAACGAAGGCGCCCCGTAACGGAAAGGCTCCAGGTTAGCAAGTATATGTACATTGACGATATGAATCGTCTTCAGCGAACCGAGACGGTTGTGAATGTCCTGCCATTTGCCCCGAGGCGTATACGTTGTCAATGATTCACCGTTATATTTAGCTTCCGTATACAGATTCGGATACAGAGGCAGCGCCGCCTCAATGACTTTTTGTGGCTCTATCGCGTGTGATCGTAGAATAATCGGCGGCTTTTCCTTCACATTTGAATCCTTAAGCCCTTCCAACAAGCCTGCGAGAATCGTTTCGTTAAACCATTCCACTCCGTATATCTGCCCCTGCAGCGCTTCCCCGAGGCAGACCATCATACCCACGTTAGGGAATGATCGAACGAAAGAGGCGATCGATTTCTTATAGTAATCGCTTGTTAAAGGCAGCGGCTTCGGTTGATGCAGCTTCAATCCATGCTTCTCCGCAAAAGGCAGCGGAATATGAATGTTGTAAAACTTCAATACGAGCCATATGCCTCGTCGGTCCGCTTCCTGCGCCACCCAACGAAACGTTTCAACGTTCTGCGAAAACTCTTCTTCTGTAACTTCAAGTGCCTCCGGGTAATCATCCAATCTCACTAGCGAGGAGAAGGGATGTCCAGCCCACAAATAGACGATGTTGCACCGCTGCTCCAGCAGCATATCGAGAAATTCCCGCCACAATGCCCGGTCATAAAACCAGGGAAAGCGTGTGGGGGTAATCGGATATTCATACGTTTGACGAGGCGGTTCGACGGTTGTTTTCTGCAGTCCAATCGCCGGCCCCCTAAGCGCGAATCGTGGAGCGTCACCGTAGGCGATATCTTCGGGCAGAAGCCCTGCAGCGCGAACTCGCTGCGCAAGCTCCATACAGCCGTATAATATTCCGGAATCGCTGCCCCCAGAAACCGTCATCAGATTGCCCGGGCAAGCGGCGATATAAAACCCTTCTCCCTCAGGAGCTTCCGTGTGATACAAGAGTACGTCACGTTCTTCCAACTGCCGAAGCAAGTCAGATTCATTGCGGTTTCCCACAAAGATTTTTCTTTCATGTGCGGATCGATAGCTGTCCCACGTCCAGGACACTTCTTCAACTTTCACATCATATCCGCAGTCCAGCAGCGCTTGTTTCAACAGCCGGATGCCATTTTCCACCCGCGGGGCAGGATTGGGTGCGTATCCAAGAGTGACGGCTTTCATCGTTATTACCCAACCTCCATTCTATTTTGCTTTATTTTAAAAACAGTTCAATGACCGGCACCGTAACATTTGGTTTCTTGACTGGAAGCGATAAAGTCACTGTATGGTCATCTCGCCCTTCCTTGAAAGCTCCGTTTTCAATACCGCTTGGCACATAGCCTTCTTTAAATCTGATTTCCGATGCGTCGTTTAGGAATTGGGCATACTCCACTTTTCCGGCGAATCCGTGAAGATGGATATTTTTGAAAGGCCAGCTGTACACATGCACGTAAATGCGATTCAACTGCGGATTGTAAGTTAACCGACAATCATCGGGGCAAACGAATGTATCCGGAGCTTGTGTGCATCCGTAGATGGAGCGGTTGTGCCGCTTCATCCATTCCCCCATTCCCTTCAATCGGTCTACGGCACGCTCGTCGAATTCACCGCGTCCGGTTGGGCCGACATTCAATAATAGATTGCCACCCTTACTCACGGTATCAATCATCATTTTGATCAGCAATTCGACGCTTTTCCATGACTCTTCTTCCCGGTGATAGCCCCATGAACCACTGAAGGTATGGCAAGTTTCCCATACGACGCGCTTTCCGTTTACCTGGACCCATTTGGTCGGCATATACTGTTCAGGGGTTGTGATATCGCCACCCACCTGCAAGCGGTCGTTCAATAAAATGTTCGGCTGTAAGGTGCGGATCATTTTGACTAGCTCTTCACTGCCCCAATCTTCCTTGCCTTTGCCCGCCAAACCATTTTCTTCCGGGAACGAAAAATCATAAAATAACAGATCTACTTGACCGAAATCCGTCAGCAATTCCTTCGTTTGTCCATACAAATAGTTCCGGTAGTTGGTGAAGTCTAATTGTGTATTCCCGGCAATATGATTGGGATCAAAGCGAAGCGGATGTTTAGGATCGACCGAATAATGGGGATGATGCCAATCTAGCAGGGAATAATATAAACCAACCTTCATATCGCGTTTACGAAACGCATCTACCATAGGTCTTAGCACATCTCGCCCAGCCGGAGAATTCGTCGCTTTATAATCGGTAAGCTTGCTGTCCCATAAGCAAAAACCCTCATGGTGCTTCGTCGTCACCACGAAGTACTTCATGCCTGCGTCGGAGGCGAGTTGTGCCCAAAGATCGGGATCGTACAAATCCGGATCGAATCGTTTGAAATATTTTTGCCTGTACTGTTCCCCGCTCAATTTTTCCCGGGATTGCAGCCATTCATGCCTCGCTGCAAGTGAATATAGTCCCCAATGGATAAACATGCCGAATCGGTCATGTGTAAACCATTCACTGTCGCCTGCGGTTTTCTCAACTTCGAATGTCATAGTCTCTCTCCCTTGTTATGATTAACCGTTCGATCTTTAATCGAAGACCTGCAGAACAGACCTGCCTCCGTCCACAACGAGATTTGCTCCAGCAATGAATCCGGCTTCATCAGATGCAAGAAAAACGGCCGCATTCGCCACGTCTTCCGGCTTACCGAATCGCCCGACAGGGTGTGTTGCCAGCATGGCATTGCGTTTCTGTTCCCGGTTTGGATAGGACTGCATGTAGGTCTCGGCAAGCGGGGTTTCAATAAACCCCGGGCTAATGGTATTTGCACGGATTCCCTGACCTCCGAAATCGACACATATCCCTTGCGCCATCGCAAGCATGCCTGCCTTGGAAGAGTGATAAGGGAAATGATTTCGCTGCGTACGGATAACATGAGTCGAGCCGATGTTGACTATGCTGCCACCACCCTGTTCCATCATGAACGGAATGGCGTGCTTGCAGCAGTACCAAGCGCTTTTCAAATTCAAATTCATCACGTGATCCCAAGCTGCTTCGTCAGCTGTCACGACGTTCGCACTACAAGTAACCCCGGCGTTGTTAACGAGAATATGCAGGGCGCCGAAATATGTTTTGGCAGCTTCCATCAATGCAATTACGCTGTTTTCGGCGCGAATATCTGCGTGGACAAACAAGGCGTTCCCACCTGCCTCTACGATCTCTTCGACGACCCGAACTCCCTCTTCGGAAATGTCATTGACGATAACGCAGGCTCCCTCTTCGGCGAATCGCCGTGCAACAGCCTCTCCAATACCGGAAGCTGCACCGGTAATAACAGCTACTTTACGCTCCAATCTCATGCGTGACATTTGTCTCCGCTCCCAGACACAATCCGACATCTGTCCACCGAGAAACGAATGTGTAACTTCCTGAACCAGCGCTGTAAATGGATTTATTGTTTTCCATTCCTACATAATGCAATCCCTCGGTTACGTGCCCATCCTCATTCAGGACGGCACCTGGCACATAGATCGTGGCAGTTGTGTTCACAGGAATTTGGACTTTCAAAACGAACCACGACCGCTCCAATTTCCACTCTACTCGGATCCTGCCGTAAACAGAATGAAATTCGCCCTTGGCGAAATGGAGCCCGCCCCCTGGACGGGGATGAATCACGATATGCTTATATCCCGGTCTGTCCTCGTCTGTGTTGATCCCCATAATATTTTGATACATCCACTCGCCAACTGAACCCAACGAGTAATGATTAAACGAATTCATACCCGGATTCTGGAATCCGTTTGTTTCTGTCCAGGCGTCCCACCGTTCCCAAATGGTCGTAGCTCCATGCTTGATGGAATAAAGCCAAGAAGGGAAAGTACCTTGATTGAGCAAGGTGTAAGCAAGATCTTCTCTCCCCCCTTCGGTTAAAGCAGGAAGTAAATACCCGACGCCGAGAAAACCTGTCGTCAAATGATTGCCGTGCAGCTGGATATTCCCCGCCAAATGTCGAACCGCAAGTTTGCGCTGCTCTTCTGTCAGCAGGTTCATCTTCAGTGCAAGCACGTATACGGTCTGCGTATCTCCTTTGATCCGTCCGGCCTCATCCACAAACGCATCCTCGAAAGCTTGTTTGATCTTTTCAAACAAATCCGCGTATTTACGTGTATCTTCTTCCTTGCCGAGTGCCTTCGCAGATTTGGACAACAGTAAGGTGCTGTAAGCGAAATAAGCAGTATCGAGCACGTCCTTTGGCGTGTCCGCATGGATGGAGAGCCAATCCCCATAATTCGAGTAACCCGGTCGGATCAAGTCCACCGTGTTCGCTTGCAAATACTCCACCCATCTGACCATCGCCGGATAGCATTCCTCCAAATTTCTGTGGTCGCCATACACCTGGTAAACGGTCCAAGGAATAATAACCCCCGCATCACCCCATCCGCCATTGTCGGGAGCATGCCAGTTAAGTTCCGCATGATTATGCTTAAACGCTTCCCAGCCGGAATCCGGCGCCACATCTGGAAAAGCTCCGGAGGGCCGTTGGGCATCGATAACGTCGATCATATACTTATTGAAAAAGCGTCCGACATCCATATTAAAACTGGCCGTACGAGCGAAAATTTGCGCGTCTCCCGTCCAACCTAACCGTTCGTCACGCTGCGGACAGTCCGTCGGCACGCTGAGAAAATTGCCGCGTTGTCCCCACTCAATATTGCTTAGAAGCTTATTCAGCATGACATTGGAAGTTTCTAACCAACCCGTTTGCGGCGTCGCCGAATGAACCACTCTACCGATGACCGTTTGCAGCGTGGGTGAATTCATCAATCCCGTTACTTCCACATACCGGAACCCGTGAAAAGTAAAGTGAGGTTCCAGACATTCCTCCCTTTCACCACTTAGGATGTAGGTCTCCTGCTGAACGGCTTCGCGCAGATTTATGGTGTATAACGACGTATTATCGTCATTCAACATTTCCGCGCAGCTGACGGTAACTTTCTGACCTTCTTGCCCGTCTTCAACTTGAAGACGAACCCAGCCAACCATATTTTGTCCCATGTCAAATAGGTAAGAGCCTCGCGGTGTTTTCTTCATGCTGATCGGCAGCAGTTCCTTCATGACTTGAACAGGAGGATCTACTTGTGCCGTCAGGACCCCATCGTAGCGTTCCAAAACAACAGGCGTCTCCCAAGAGTCATCGTCAAATCCAGGCAGGCTCCATCCCTTCGGTTCCAGACGGGCGTCAAAACTTTCGCCTTTTAGTAAATCCGAGTACAGGATAGGACCTGCAAACGCTTTCCATGATTCATCGGTCACAATAATGTCAGAGGAACCGTCCTCATATTCGATATGCAGTTCAAGGAGCAAGTAAGGGTTGTCTCCGTACCTGTTCGAACCGAACATGCCCACGTGACCGGCATACCAACCAGTGCCTAGGATCGCTCCCAAAGCCATACTTCCGAAACTTCCGGTACCCAGATGCGCCGTTACGTCGTAGGTCTGAACCTGTACCCTAATGTTGTAATCTGTCCATCCGGGGGCAAAATAATCTCGTCCTACCCTTTCACCGTTAATATGCAGTTCGTACAAGCCCAATGCAGTTGCGTAAATGAAAGCCTGGCGGACCGGCTTTTCGATTCGAAATGTTTTTCTCATATAGGGAGAAGGCAAAAGCTCCGTATTCTGAGGATTGGTTCTGCCAATCCAACGTGCTTGCCATTCGTTTTGGTTTAGAAATCCCATCGACCAGTGAGCTGACCTGCTCCATTCAGACACCATATCGCGTTTATCCCAAACCCTGACCCTCCAATAATAAACCCGCTTAGATTCTAGAGGTGCTCCTTCGTAAGAGATATGGATAGATTGGTCGGACTGAACCTTTCCACTGTCCCATAGATCGCCCTTATTCTCATTCAACAGCTCCGGACGAGATGCTACCAATACGTGATAGGCCGACTGGACCTGACCGTATTCTTCCGATTCCATGATCCAGCTTAAGCGGGGAACGGTTGTAACGATACCTAACGGATTTTCGATGTATTCCGTTTTTAGATCAGAAACTTTCATAGTCCTCTCCTCCTATAGACAGACTCCCTTCACCGGGATGCTTGAGTCAAGTGTATCTAAAATTCAACTTTCGTTTATAGGGCGAATTCACCTATTTTATAGGCGACGCCTTCCACCTCTCCATGAATCTCTTGAAAAAAGTCATGAAAAAGACTGCATCCATCGTGAATGGCATGCAGTCTGAATAATAGCCAATACTAATTCCTATTGGGGGTGCCCGTAACCGCCTTCAGCCAAGTTGTGGCCATCAGCATATCTCCAAGCGTGTTCATGTGAACGCCATCGGTCGTTAAGTCCTGACCTGTTTCACACTGTAAGAAATCGATAAATGCTTCATGCGTCGGCACAAGGATGCCATTAAATTCTTCCGTCAGACGGTTAACAATATCCACGTAAGGTTTCAGTAACTGGGTCCCTGTAGAATCAGGATACTCCTTGATTACCGTAGGCTGCATGAGAATCGCACGACAATTGGGTAATTGTTTTGCTTGTTCCAGCAGGCTGCGATACACCGCTTCGAACTTGTCGGGGTATACTTGTTCCGCATCTGGCGAATCCAATTGCCGCCATACGTCATTGATACCGATAGAAATCGAAATCCACTGCGGTTGGTGATCCAGTACATCGATTCTCCATCTTCTCTCCAAATCAATGACGCGGTTTCCGGATACACCTTCATTGATTATTTTCAACGACAGCTTCGGATATACCGCAGTGAGATAATCGTGCAGCAGCCGAACATAACCCGAGCCCAGCTTTAAGGGGTCCTTTTTTCTTCCCTTGTCCGTTATACTGTCACCGATAAATACGATTTTGTCCTTTGCTTTAAATGGCACTGTAACGCCCCCCTCGTATTTTCACTCTGCTCAAACGCTTACATTCGATTTTGTTATAAACTGCTGCTTGAACAATTGATACAGCGAACCCAGCTGCTCCACTTCAAACCTTTGGTTTTCTCTGAAAGCACTAGAATCTCTGGTGCGGCAGTGTATTGCTAGGGGTAGGCCTATTTTTCGCAGATGATATTTCGCATTGACGGGATACATCTGCAGTTCGATCAAGGACGCTGGTCCGGCAAACGCTTGTATCATTTCGGCCGTATTGGTCTCTATATTCCAACGCTCCATCAAACGTACATACAGCTCGGGATGAAAATTGGCCATTACGCCGCTGAAGCCGGCCGCGCCCAAACGTAACGATTCAAGCAGT
The DNA here is from genome assembly GCF_030817215.1 of Paenibacillus sp. V4I3. Taxonomy (GTDB): domain Bacteria; phylum Bacillota; class Bacilli; order Paenibacillales; family NBRC-103111; genus Paenibacillus_E. Next base: position 4,248,486 of record NZ_JAUSZA010000001.1, on the reverse strand, counting down.
GTTGCGGAATTAGCATTGAATATTTTCAATGGACTTCCTTTTACCGCATCGAGCTTCTCGGCAATATGCTTAAGATCGCAGCTCGTGTCCTTGAGAAACCCAAACCTGCCCGTATCCGCGCACCATTTGAGCAGCTTCGGGGTCATCAGCCTTTTATAAGGATATGGGCATTCGTAAATACCAAAAAGCACACCCGGCACTCGATCCAGCAGCTCCATTGCACGGGTCAACCATATCTCGTCCGATTCTTCCGGCCCGGCTAGCCGGTTGCTGACCAACACGACCGCATCAACTCCCGTGTCAGCCATCCGCTGAAGCTCTTCCACCTGTTTATCGAATCTGTCTGAGATATGGCCAGAAGCGATCACTGGCACACGGCCAGAAGCCTTCTCCTTAACGAACCGCGCGATCCCTACTCTCTCCTCCAAAGACAAGTAAAACATTTCACTCGATTGGCAGACCGCGAACAGGCCGTGAACGCCTTGGGCAATATACCATTCGACTAGTTGCCCTAATGCGCCATAGTCCACTTCGTTGGAATTTGTGAACGGGGTCAGCATCGTTGGCCAAACTCCATTCGGAATGTTTACATCCTTCATCTTCAACACCTCATCCTGATTATTTTATGACGCCTTCGCCCATATATCGATCCATCACAATTCTCAGCTCCCCTTTGGCTGATGGAGTGAGCGATTGAACCGGCAGTCGCGGTTCTCCCGCAGGCAAACCGATCATGTTCATCACTTCCTTCAGAACGGACGGCAGGGTTCCCAGCGAGAACGCACTGCGCAGAGCGCGCAGCTTTCGCTGTGACAATTCGGCTTCTTCCGGTTTACCCTGCATCCATAAATCGTAAATGGAGCTGACGACCTCCGGGAATACATTGGCTGTTGCTGCGATGGCTCCGTGTCCTCCAGCCATTAGTGTAGGCAATATGAGCGAGTCTGTCCCTGCCAATACGGCAAAATCCGGCTCGCACAGCTCTAGAATTTGCAAAATGTTATCAAAGCTTCCGCTGCTGTCTTTGATTCCAACAATGTTAGGCACTTTACTTAACTCCATGACCGTCCGAGGTAAAAGAGAGTTGCCAGTCCGCGCCGGAATGTTATACAAAATAATAGGTAGTGCCGTCGCTTCCGCAACCGTACGGAAATGCTCGATCAGCTCCTGCTGCGTAAACGCCAAAAAATAGGGAGTTATAATAGATAACGCATCGGCTCCCATTTGTTCCAGGCTTGCGGCCAACTGGGCCGTTTCCTTCGTTCCGACACACCCTGCGCCCACATAAATCGGAAGCCTGCCTTGCGCTTCCTCTATGACGATCTCGGCAACTCGCAACTTTTCTTCGATCGTCAAAGCAAAGAACTCCCCATTGGTACCGAGGCAAAACAGACCGTGAACGCTTGCATCGATGAACCTGCGGACTAATTGTCGTAATGCGGACTCATTGATGTTTTGAGTTTCGTCAAAAGGGGTAATCATAGCGGGAATAATGCCGGCGGGCTTTAACATCGTATCTCTCCTTGTATGGATCGGATAGTAGAATGCATCGGTTATATGTTTTGTGAAAGGTTGTCAATCCGTTTGGGCGCAAGCTCAATCGCAGAGCGGATCGCTGCCAACATACTTCGTTCATCCGCTTTACCTGTACCGGCAATGTCAAAGGCCGTTCCATGATCGACTGAGGTGCGGATGATGCCTCCGTTCAACCCGATCGTGATATTCACGCCTGCTTCAATGCCGAGCACTTTGATCGGAACATGTCCTTGATCATGATAACAAGCCACTACAATGTCAAAATCCCCGCAAACAGCCCGATAAAATAGTGTATCCGCTGGATAAGGGCCGGTAACGTCCACACCTTCTTCCGCTGCCTGCATGATGCCGGGAATCAGTTTCTGTTCTTCCTCCCCGTTCCCAAACAAGCCATTCTCCCCTGCATGCGGATTAATCCCGCAAACGGCGATACGCGGTCTATCATTTCCAGCCCTCCGTAACGTTTCATGCGCCAGCTTAATCACTTTGTATGTCCGCTCCGGGTCGATCATCTCGATCGCCTGAATTAATCCGACGTGTGTAGTCAAATGTATGACCTTCAGCTTCGGGGCAGTGAGCATCATGCAATAGTCTTCGGTACTCGTCAATCCTGCCAATATTTCCGTATGACCCGGATATAGGTGACCACCCTTATGCAGAGCCTCCTTGTTTAACGGGGCGGTGCATATGGCGTCAATTTGCCTGGCTAACGCCAATTCCACTGCTTTCTCAACGAACTTATAAGCGGCGTGTCCCGCATCGGCGGATACTTTACCGAATGGAAGATTCGGTGGGAGCAGACGTATATCCAAGCAATCGATGCTGCCGTATTCGTAACGCCCCTCTGGTGGTCCTGACACTGTATGTATGGAAGCCGAACCTCCCACGATCTGAAGAGCCCGTTTCAACATAACGGGGTCGCCAATCACGAGCGGACGGCAGGTTTCGTATACCGGAGCATGATGCAGCGCTTTCACGATTATTTCAGGTCCGATGCCTGATGCATCGCCCATTGTAATTCCAATAATTGGTTTCATATCCCGATTCCTCCATTCAATGACTCCAACGCTCGCAGCAGCACTTGATCCGATCCAAATCCTCCCGCTTTGGTGACCGCCGGAAGCGGTTCGTCCATCATGAGCAGTCCAATCGGCACACCGCTTTCCACCTCGTCAAACACACGGAATTCGATCGCTTGGAGAGCTGAGCAAACATGTTTTGCAGTATCGCCTCCAGTCATGACGATCCCTCCAACCCTAACTCGTCTCAGTACACGGGACACGGATTCCCCCAAAGCTTGCGATACCGCGTTGCTGACTTTTTGCGCATCCATGCCATTTCGTACTCCAGCATCCTGAGCGAGTCGTATGGCTTCCCGGTCACCTGACGAATATAACACCGTATGAAGGTTTGCGCTTAAGGTCAACGCTGCTTCTTCCTCCGCTTTCGCCAATTCCTGCTCCCTTTCGGTTTTGCCCGATACGAGCTGGTAAGCCTCCATCCGGATGCCCCGTACTTCCGGATTACTGAGAAGGACATCCAATTGGCGACGCGACCGAGGACTGACGCTGCCAATCACGATAAGTATTGGTCCGTCCGTTTTGCGACATTCCTGTGGCGAGGGCTGTGTTAAAGACGAATGTTGAATAGCCAGTTGTCGCGCCAAGCCGGCTGAACCGACCCAAACGACAGCGTAAGTCGTCTCCCCGATCAAGGAAACGATACGCCGCAGGTCTTCATCATCGGCCGAATCTACTAGTAAGTAGCTGACTCCCCGAGACATGCAGCTTTGCAAAACCAGTTCTATAGAGCTTTTCCCTTCCGCTAATATCCCGGATGGGATGACTTCAAAAGGTTGCTTCGTCTGGTGCCGCAGCAATTCGGGGATATATGATTCGGTGACCGGCGTTTTCGGATCGTTTGCGAACTCGGTTTCATGCAGCGGTTTTCCATGAACATACAATCTGCCTTCCCGAACCAGACGGCCGGTTTCCGGATAGGCAGGGGCGATGACGACGAAATCGGGACGAAATGTGTCGTAAACGGCGTCAATTTCGGACCCAAGGTTCCCACGCAAGGTGGAATCGATTTTTTTAAACACAACATCCGCCTCGAAAGCCTGAGCGCACCTCGATGCCTCCGCAGCTCTTTGGTATGCCGATTCGGCATCTAGGGAACGGCTGTCGGTATCCAGTACGAGCACATCCCGCTCTGACACCGCGCATGACTCGGACACAAATTGCAGGAGCACGGATACTTGCAGCCCACGTTTGGCAAACTGTACGCCAGTATCCCCCGCTCCCGTAAGGTCATCAGCTATGACGGCAATTTTCAATTGCGGTTTCCTCCTTAGCGTTTTGCTTTAGCAAAACTTACTTCGTAAGAATTAGCTGAGTTTTCACTAGAAAACCTACTACGTAAGCACTCACTGACCTTTTCTTATCAAAACTTGCTTCGTAAGCATTCGCTCAGAAACGACCAACGACCAACAACTAGAACGCTTTCTAAACAAATTTTATCTGGTGAGGGGCATTCTTGCGAATAAGAGTCTTTAGAGGCTGTTAATTTGTCAATTTTATCGCATTTAGTGGAAATAGGAGCCCGTAGAGGCTCTTATTCTTAAGGCTTTTCTTCATTTCGGTGAAAATCAAACAGATAAAGGTCTTTGGAGACTGCTATTTTAAGGATTCGATCTTATGACAAAGAATTAGAAGTCCCTGGAAGCTCTTATTTATTGAACGATGGCTCATCCGCTCATCTCGCTTTGATGTTGATGTATATAGTACTCGTTTTATAATTTTGGGAACAGTTTCCGGTAAACAGACTTAATCGATTCCAAGTCCATCGGCTTCGGATTATTATTTAAAAGCCTGGTGACCTTTGATGCTGCGATCGCCAAATCATCCACATCCTGATCCGTAATGCCGAATTCACGCAAATTTTGCGGGATATGCATCTCTGAAGTCCACTCAAAAATCTGCTCGATCACCCGTTCAGATGAGTCCTTCCCTCCCCCTTTTTCCACCTGTAGTCCCATGGCATGGGCTACGTTTCCAAGCCGCCCAGATATGGCATCCATATTATAGGCCATGACATGCGGCAGCAGCATTGAATTGGCAACTCCGTGCGAAATGTTGAACTTGCCCCCGAGCGGATAAGCGAGCGCATGTACGGCTGCTGTGCCTGCCGCACTCAATGCCATGCCGCCGTACATCGACCCGAGCAGCATTTTCTCCCTCGCTCCGAGATCCGAGCCATTATGATAGGCATGAACCAGACTGTCTGCAATCAAGCGTATTGATTCCAAGGCAAACATGTTGCTAACTGGATTGGCTTTGATGGATATATACGATTCCAAGGCATGCGTAAAAGCATCCATTCCCGTTGCTGCCGTAATCGGTTGCGGCAGGCTTACCGTCAAAACTGGATCGATAATGACCAGCTTGGGTAGCAAATGCCTGCTAATTACACCGACCTTCAACTGTTCTTCGGGAACGGTTACAATCGCATTGGGCGTCACTTCGGAACCGGTGCCCGAAGTCGTCGGCACTAGAACTGTCGGGATGCCCGGTTGCGAAACGAGATCGGTGCCGATCAAACTCTGCACGTCCGTTGGATTAGTCAGCAAAACGGAAAATATTTTCGTAGCATCGAGAACGCTTCCTCCACCAATACCTATCAACAAATCCACAGGTTCTGCGGATATATTAGCGAATACTGCGCGTATATTGTCAACCGTCGGTTCCGGCTTCACCTCTGTTATACAATGGCTGGATATACCCGCTTGCTTGAGCTCGACGCCGATTTGCTCGATAACCCCCAGCGCTACTATAGAAGGCTGTGTAACGATCACCGCATGCCGAAATTCGCCGAGCAACTTGATTCGCGGAATCAGTTGGGCGATGGTATTACGTCCGGCGACAATGCTGCCAGCTGTCTGAAACATGTACGGATTGGATACATAATCGGCTTTCACTGTAGTCCCCCTTCCGAACGAAACTTCCACAATTCCCCCTCATCCTACGCCCGCTTACAGGCGATGTCAATGCAGCTGTAAGTTGAAGATTCAATCGCCCTATATATCGGATTCAATCCCCCCCTCAGTAGGAAGATGTATGATAGTAATCTTAAAATAAGTTACATCTGTCACAAGTTCTAACCACAGTTGAGGAGTGTGAAAACGATGAATATTGGGCCCTATGTAACACCATATAAATTGGGTAGACCGGTGCTTGTCGGATCCGGCGTCCCCGGTCATTTTGATGAACGTGCTGTTGATTGCCCCTTTGTCTTTCAGCATAACGATAAGTTTTACATGATGTATGTAGGGTTTGACGGTACGGGTTATCAAACAGCCTTGGCCACAAGCAAAGACCTGTTACACTGGGATCACCTAAGTGTGATTTTACGACGAGATGAAGGTTCAGGCTGGGATTCGAAAAATATAGCAGGAACATGGATCTTGAAGGAAAATCAGATCGATGCTCCACCATTGCTCAAGAAATGGAACAACAAATACTGGCTGCTCTATCACGCCTATCCTGAGTTCGGGTACGAAGAAGGTTCGGCAAAAATCGGAATCGCATGGACGGAAGATGAACAGCTGCTGGAGTGGCACAGATACTCTGATCCGATTCTAACCCCGGAGGCAGGTGCGGATTGGGAAAAAGGCGGTTTATACAAGGAATGCCTAATTGAACATGATGACACTTTCTATTTGTTTTATAATGCCAAAAACACGAATAAGGGGAAATGGATCGAACAGACAGGCGTTGCTCTCTCCACTGACCTGATGCATTGGCAAAGATACGAGCAAAACCCCATATTATGTGTCTCTCCGGAAAGATGGGACTCTGGTTTTGTCAGCGACCCTTGTGTTTTACAGGATAAAGACCAATGGGTTATGTATTTCTTTGGCTATAATTACAAGCAAGCACAAGAAGGGATTGCGCTTTCGAAGGATCTTTTACATTGGGACAAATATCCCGATCCGATCATTCACGTTGGAGAAGAGGGAACCATCGACTCCATTTTTGCCCATAAGCCTTCCGTCATTACGCATAATGGCGTGCTATATCACTTCTATTGCTCCTGCAGACCCTATAAGGATGGCGATCCGACAAAAAATTACGCTAAAGAGTTCCGAACGATTAGTGTGGCCGCCTCGCAAGATGTCTTTCGTCAATGAATTCCTATTAGAGGATGGTTAAAAGGAGACTCAAACCGATGCACCTGGATGAAATGTTTGTTGAAAGCAAAATATGCCCTATTGGCGTCGATGTCACACGCCCTGCTTTCGGCTGGAGCTACAAATCCGGTCTCATTCGCTCACAAATGCAAACAGCCTACCGGATCGTGGTGTCAACCGAAGAGGAATGTGTGCAGCGCTTCCTATGGGATAGCAGGAAAATGGCCAGCAGGAAAAACGTACATATTCTATATGAAGGCCCTCCGCTACAGTCCCGCACTCGCTACTATTGGAAGCTTCAGTTTTGGGATCAAAACGATCAGATGTCGGAAAGTCCGGTATCATGGTGGGAAATGGGACTTTTAAACGAGAATGATTGGGCAGCCCGTTGGATTGGTGAACCTGACGGAGAGCCGCAGGAACGTGCTTCGCTTCCTTTGTTCCGATATGAATTCAACCTAGATAAATCTGTGGAAAGAGCAAGAGCTTACATATGCGGTTTGGGACAATACGAGCTTCGGTTAAATGGAAACAAGGTCAGCGATCATGTGCTTACGCCCGGATGGACTAACTTTGACAAAACTTGTCTCTACTGCGTTTACGATGTGACTGACGAAGTGAAAAATGGCGCTAACGCGGTGGGCGTTATGCTCGGGAATGGATTTTTCAACGTGACGGGCGGCCGTTACAGCAAATTCAAACATTCCTTTGGTACCCCGAGATGTCTGATCCAGCTCGAAATCACGCATACCGATGGAACGACCGTCACGATTGCCAGTAATCAGGACTGGGAAACCTCTGCGGGACCGATCACCTTTTCATGCATATATGGAGGCGAGGACTTTGACGCACGCCGTGTGCAAGCGGGTTGGGATTTGCCCGGTTTCACGGAACGCGAAGCCTGGGGATACGCTGCCGAGGTTGCCCCGCCTGTTGGAAAGCTGAAATCACAAGCGCTTTCTCCTTTGAAAGTCATGCAGACCTTCAAACCAGTGAGCATATCGCAACCTACACCAGGCGTGTATGTCGCCGATTTCGGGCAAAACTTTTCAGGATGGGTTGAAATATCCGTTGTTGGTCAGGAAGGTTCCAAGATCACCCTATCCCCAGCAGAACTATTGAAGGATGACGGTACGGCCAATCAAAAATGGACCGGTTCCCCATACAGATTTTCCTACATCCTGAAAGGAAACGGAGAAGAAATCTGGTCGCCTCGGTTCAGCTATTACGGTTTTCGTTATGTACAAATCGAAGGCGCTATTCCCGCAGATTCGTCCGGGTCCCCTACGGATTACCCCGTTCTTGTCACCATTGAAGGACAGATGATCTACCCAGATACGAAATTTTTAGGAAGGTTCGAAAGCTCGGATACTATGCTGAACCGGACGCACAAGATTATTAATCAAGCGATTCTTAGCAACATGAAAAGCCTGTTTACGGATTGTCCCCATCGAGAAAAGCTCGGATGGTTGGAACAAGTCCATCTGATGGGCTCTGCCGTAGCATTCAATTATCAGATTGAACCCTTGTTAACGAAAACGATGGAAGACATCAGAGATGCCCAACTGCCCAGTGGGATGGTGCCAACGACGGCACCCGAATATGTCGTGTTTTCCGATAAGTGGCGCTGTTTCCGCGATTCCGTTTCGTGGGGCGGTGCGTATGTGCTGACAGGATGGAACCTATTTCGTATGTACGGCAACACTCGGATTTTGGCCGAGCATTATGAGGGTATGAAAGCGTACATCGATTACGTGACAGAAGGCTCCGATCATTTAATCGTCAGTCAAGGGCTTGGTGATTGGTATGATGTCGGGGAAAAAGGACCCGGGTTCGCACAAAAGACACCAGTCTCTCATACTGAAACAGCGATGTTTTACCATATCGTAGATATTTTCGCACAAATCGCAAGCTTGTTAAACAACAGCCAGGACGCCGTCAACTACGCAGCCCTGCGGGAGAAGATCAAATCGGCGTTTAATGACGCATTTTTTGAACGGGAAACATCCCGTTATGCGACAGGCAGTCAAACCTCGAACGCCATGCCGCTTGTATTGGGGCTTGTCGATGAGCCGTATAAGGAAACCGTACTATCCCGAGTGATCGAAGACATTCGTCTGCATGGTTATCATACGACAGCGGGCGATGTCGGGCATCGTTATGTGCTGCTTGCACTCGCGCTGAATGGCCGTTCGGACATCATCTACGAAATGACTCGACAAACTGATCATCCGAGCTACGGATATCAAATCGCACACGGTGCGACGACGTTGACGGAAGCGTGGGACGGTCCGACCGTTGGCAAATCGCAAAACCATTTTATGCTCGGTCACTTGGAGGAATGGTTATACGCCGGTTTGGCTGGAATCGATTATCGATATGACCCTGACTTTGAAAGTTATAAGGTGACGATTAAACCGGCATTCCCCCAAGGATTGGAAGAAGTCAAGGCTGAGCACCAGCTGCCAATTGGATGTTTGCGTGTAGTTTGGAAGCGAACTGATCATAATCAGTTGACGTTAAACGTGGTCATTCCTGCAAACTGTTCAGGAGATGTATACGTCCCGGCGATATCCATGGACGCGATTACAGAAAACGGATCTATGATTGAGAAAGTACCGTGCGTCGAGATCATCGGTTATGAAGCCGGGTATGCCGTCCTTCGCGTATCTTCGGGACAGTACTGTTTTAATAGCGAAATATAACATTTTACAGGTCCGCTCTTTTCTCGTCTGTAAGATTGAAAAACATCGTTACAAACCCGCTTCCGCTTTCCCAAGCATCTGGAACGATGAAAAACAACCTTATAAAGAGGCTCTTATTCTATAAATCTCGCTGAAAATCAATTAATTCGACATATTTAAAAAGCTTTTTTGAGACTTATATTGATCGACAGTCTCAAAAGTACAATGTTTCGTGTCGATTTCGCTTCAAATGGACAATTTCAACCGTTATATTACTTTTGGGAACCTTCAACAACAAAAAAAAGAGCTTTCGACCAGTGTAGGACTACAAGGTGGACAGCTCTTTTTCTACTTACATTGGATCACGATTTAGACCGACTCGATGACATAAGCCATTCCGGGGACCGTCTTAAACCACACCACTTGATCCAATAACGAATAATCTTTTAAGAGTTCAGTTCCAACTATACGAACTTCGACACTCGTTCGAAGACGACAAATACCACCGAGCTGCGATCGTACCTCGGCCGTTTCGAGTTTTCCGCTCCTCCATTTGATATCCACCTCAAAGCCCCCTCGTGCCCTCAGTCCCTTCACTTCTCCGTCCGACCATGCCATTGGCAGCGCCGGCAGCAAGTGAAGTTCTCCGGCATGGCTTTGCAGCAGCATTTCGGCGATGCCCGCAGTTCCCCCGAAGTTGCCATCGATTTGAAACGGAGGGTGGTTATCAAGCAGATTCGGCAGTGTCGATTTGCTTAGCAGAGCCATGACGTTCTCATATGCGGCCTCTCCGTCTTCCAGACGAGCCCAGAAATTGATGATCCACGCCCGGCTCCAACCGGTATGCCCGCCTCCGTGTGCAAGTCTGCGCTCCAACGTTTTGCGCGCTGCCTCGGCCAATGCCGGTGTTTCCCGAACGTTAATTTGACTGCCGGGATGAAGTCCGAACAGATGGGAAATATGCCGGTGTCCGGCCTTCTTCTCTTCGTAATCCTCGAGCCATTCCTGCAGTTGGCCGTAACGGCCGATTTTCGGCTCCGGAAGCCGACTGCGGACATGAATCCACTCTTCCCGCAGCGCTTCATCCGCTTCCAACAATTCGCTTGCCCGAATACATCCTGAGAACAAAGCATGTAAGATTTGATTATCCATCGCCGGTCCCATAGTGAGGCAGCCTCTTTCCCCATTTGGCAGCACGTACGTATTTTCCGGCGATACGGATGGGCAGGTCACCAGCCTGCCGTCCGGAGTTTCTATTAAATAGTCAAGAAAGAACAATGCCGATTCTTTCATCGTTTCATAAGCTCGCAGCAAAAATTCGCGGTCGCCGCCAAATTCGAAATGCTCCCACAGGTGCAAACAAAGCCATGCAGCGCCCATCGGCCAGTACGTTGCCGGAATATATATGTCCTGCGGAGAAGTATCGCCCCAAATATCCGTATTGTGATGCGCAACGAATCCTCGGCAGCCGTACATGATTTGTGCGGTCTTCCGTCCGCGCTCGCGCATCCGCTCGATCAGGTCGAACAGTGGCTCGTGGCACTCCGACAAATTACATGTTTCCGCAGGCCAATAATTCATCTGAGCATTAATATTGATCGTATATTTGCTGTCCCACGGCGGCTCAATTTTATCATTCCAAATACCCTGCAAGTTGGCAGGCAAGGAGCCTGGACGGCTGCTGGATATGAGCAAATACCGACCATATTGAAAATAGAGCGGGATGATCCCTGAATCTTCGCCGCCCTCGCGAACCCGCTCAAGCCTCTTATCTGTTGGTAAATCCTTAGCTTCTTCCGAAGGGGGTTCCAGCTTAAAGGAAACTCGGTCAAACAGACGTCCGAAGTCTTCCTGATGGTCGTCCTTCAACCGCGGGTACGTTTTCGATACCGCTTCCTCTACCCGTCTGACGCATACTGCCTCCGGATCTTCGTAACGGAATGAGGTGGCTGCCGCTATGTAGAGTGTCAAACTGTCGGCTCGATCCACGATCAAATGTTCACCGATAACGCTGACGGCGCCTCCTTGAGCCTCCGCAAACAATACGGCACAAAATTCGGAACCACCGCCGCCGCAATTGCCTCGGATCGCAATACTGTGATCGGACAGCCTGCCTATTTGTTCTGCATACTTATTTTTCTCGCCCCGCATCAGACGCGCGGTTAACGATAAGGCGCCAGGCCTGTCAGCCTCCAGCCGAACCGCCAACACCTGATCGATGTGACTTGAAAGCATCTCGCGTTTATAACGAACACCGCCCGTTCGGTAAGATACGGATGCGATGCCAGTACTTAAGTCAAGCTCCCTCAGATAATCTTCGACCTCATCTTCGTGACCGGTAAACGCCAGCGTCAAATCGGCGAGCGGCATATAGTGGCGCTGCCCCTCCGGGACGCCAGAAAGCGCCATTACCGCAAGCTGCTCCGCTTTGCGGATTTGCCCTTCCGCGATCCATTGACGGATTTGCGGAAGATGCTGCAGGGCATCCGGATTGTCGCGTTCCTTCGGTCCCCCATACCAAACCGAATCCTCGTTCAGCTGAATTTTTTCCTTGGCAACCTTGCCAAAAATCATGCCCCCCAGCCTGCCATTCCCAATCGGCAGCGCTTCGTTCCATTCGGCAGCCGGCTGCCGAAACCAAATTTTATCCATGAATACCTCCCAAGTATTTATGCAATACCACGACCTTCGCCACCCGAACGTCATATCGCATAGCCATGCACAATTTTTTACAATGACGTGCCAACTCTTACCTTCTCAAAAAAATTCTCACCACCGACTTGACCGCCTTTCAGTACAAGCTCCAGACCGTCAAACTGCGCCTCTGTCGAATATGCACGGCATAAAGGTCCACCAGGCTCCAGCGCCGCCTTACAGGCTAGTGCATAAATACCCAACTCACGGGTTATATAGCCTGATGTATCCCCGCCAGCGATAAGAATGCGAGAAAGACCTGTCTCTACCACTAATTCTCTGGTCAGCATACCAAGCGCCTTGCCCAGCAGACGCCCGCTGTCTTCGGCCTTAAGCCCTTGTGCAGCAAGCGTTTCACGAATGAGAGCAATCGTCTGGTCTTGTGGTCCCGAGGCTGTATACAGTACCACACTTCGACCGCTCTCCAGCACCGATCGCGCCTCTTGCTGCAATCGCAACTGCGCTTCCTGAGCCAGCTCCGGTTGGATCAATTCATTCATCGGAACCCGAATTCCGGTGAATCCTGCCTCCAAAGCACGCTGAATTTGTTTATCTGTAACTGGTGAGCAGCTGCCCGACACCACTAAAAGACGATCGACAGATTCAACCGCAACTACATCTTGCTCTGCGGGTGGTAAGATACCATCTGCTTTCCAGCAAGCATTGAGCGCGTATTCAACACCTGATGAGCCGACTACAAACAATCCCTCGCCATCATTCGCTTCCTGCCAGATCGAACGGCCTGCTTTTTCTAATCGAGGCTCATCCAGAACATCGAATAACACGACATCAGGCCGTTCGTTTTCAATTAATTGCTCTAATTTCCCATGCACCTCTACATCGGGTCCTTCAAGCGCTAAAATATCAAACAATGAAGTTTGCATTTTCGTTTGCTTTTGCAAATGCTTCCGTATATCCGCTTCTACCATCGGAGTCACGGGATGCTGCGACATCGTAGGATGGCGGTCGAGCCTATGTATGCGCTCTCCTGCTGCCGCAAAATGATTGCCAAAGAGTGTATACCTTCGTAAATAGGGCACGCCCACTAATAAAGGCACATAACGTCCACCGAATACATCCCTGCCGATCTCCATCGCTTTTCCGATACTTCCGATATCAGGTGAAGAATCAAACGTTGAGCATATCTTATAATGCACAACAACCGCTCCGGTCATCTTCATCGTTGTAAACAACGGACGTAATTCCTTCTCCATCTCTTCATGTGATAAAGACCGTCCCACACCCGCCACCCCATAACAATCCACGTCTCGAAACTGCTCCCGCAGCATTTCCGGTGAAGGTGGCTCCAGAAACAAGATCGTTTTCAACCCTGCCTGAAACAAAGCTTCGAGTACATCAGTTGACCCGGTAAAATCGTCACCATAATAACATAACAATCGCTTAATCTGATCTTGAGCCTGATCCTGATTATCGACTAGCTTCATCCCGTTCATAGGCGCTTCAACCTCTCCCGTATTTCTCTATCGCACGTTGAAGCGGCGGGTGCTGCTTAGCATAGCTGTCAAGAGAAAATCCTTGTACAGCGGCCTCCCAGCCGAGCTTCATGCTCTCAAATCCTGCTGCTGGACCATCTGGATGTGCGAGCATGCCGCCACCGGCCAAGTGCATCACATCAACGGAACGTGTAGCCTCATAGGTGACTGGAGCTGTCCCCGCCCACTGCATAGACGAAATGACAGGCATCGAATGATACCCGCCTAATAACGGCGATGTGCAAGCTTGAATAGAACGCAATACGGATTCGTTGCTTTCATAGAATTTGCTGTTAAAGCCATTGACATGAAGATGGTCGGCACCTGCCAGACGGCATAATTTTTGATATGCGGTAAATTCTATGCCGAGCAGGGGGCTCCTTGTCAGCATCCCCCATTGATTACGATGACCATGAATCGGCACTTCACTGTACTGGTTCAAGTAAGCAAGGCCGCTCAGTCCCACACTCAATATGCTGACCATAACGCATGTGCCTCCTGATTTCACGACGAGATCATGATTTCGGCGAAGCTCGTCAATGTCACCTGTAATATTAAAAGCATACATCATCTTCTTACCGGTAGCGTCCGCAGCTCGTTCGACGGCTTCCATAACCGCTTTTACTTTTTGCTCCAAGGGAGCACACGGAGGATTTGCATTCAACTCGTCATCTTTGATAAAATCCATCCCTGCTAGAGCAAGCTTCTTTACGAGTTCTGACAATTGTTCCGTAGATAACCCTATACTTGGCTTAATAATTGTGCCTAGAATGGGTCGATCATACACCCCAGTCAGCTTTCTAGTGCCTGCAATGCCAAACTTCGGTCCAGGATAGCGGGTCGTAAACGATTGCGGTAAATCCAGATCCAATAGACGTAGTCCTGAGAGTTCCTGGAGTTCATACAGATTTCCGGCTACCGCTGCAAGCAAGTTAGGAATCGAAGGGCCAAAATTATGCAGCGGAAATGAGACCGTTACGCGCCCTTGACGGTACTTGCCGTCATGCCCAGCGGGCGGCTTCGCTCCCGGTAAGGAAGGTATATCTACTTCTGCAAGCTGTTCTATATGTTCAACAATTACGCCGTACTTCGCTTTTAATTCATCCGTTTCCCCTGGGACAGATGTAAAGGTACCCGTTGATTGTTCCCCAGCAATCGTCGCTGCTGCACGTTCTAAAGAATATGGCGTTTCTACCAGATAGGTAGCCCTAACACGTTCTTGATTCATCCTGCCTCTCCCCTCTGCTATGCTTGCTACTGTTATGCTTTTTCCAGCAAAGCTTTAACTGCTTCAACGCCCATTCGAGGAGAAGAGAGCACCGGTTTACCGGTTAATTCTTTGAGTTTCTGTTCCATGCGTGCCATCGAACCCTGTGCTAGTACAAGCACGTCAGCCGCATCTGCAATCCGCTTTGCCGTCTCCAACAAAATGCGGTCGTGTTCCTCAGGTTTACCGCCAACAAGCGCATCAAATGCGCCTTCAGCAAGTCCATTGACGAGCGTCACTTGTCGGTCAGCTGCCTCTGCTTGCTTCTGTATGAGCCGCATCGTAGGTTCCAATGTTGATGGCAGAGTCGCCAGCACTGCGATACGATCATAGCTAACAGCCGCTGCTGCCATGGATTCATCAATTTTCACAATGGGTACACCGATGAGTCGGCGCGCATCATCAACAACTTCGCCTACGGAGGAGCATGTATTCAGGATCACATCGGCTCCAATTTCTTCTCCATGATGAAAATACTGGATTAATCTTCGTGCCACTCCCGGCGGAACATGCCCTGCTTGCACCACATCGCCAATCAGGCTATCATCGATAATGTTCACAAGCCTGCAATCCGGGAGCAGTTCCTTAAACACCGCTTTGAGCGGGTCGGCCAAACCTTGGCCGGTATAGACAGCTACAACAGTCTTCATCATTCTTCCTCCTCTAAAATACAACCTCTACCACACAAATTCTTTCTCCAACCTGCGGTAATCGCCTTCACGCATCGGTGCCTCATTGTAT
Organism: Paenibacillus sp. V4I3; assembly: GCF_030817215.1. Lineage (GTDB taxonomy): Bacteria > Bacillota > Bacilli > Paenibacillales > NBRC-103111 > Paenibacillus_E. The sequence goes on along the minus strand of NZ_JAUSZA010000001.1, from coordinate 4,232,883 downwards.
ACTTTACGACCACTGTAGAGCGGCTTCTTCTCGCCTTTTGGCGTAATATTCACGACATCATCACCGCGCCATTCCGCTTCGAACGTCTGACCCACGGCGTTTTCCAATGTTTTGCGGAAGCTGAGAGGGAAAGTTACCGTAATTTTTTCCCCGGCAGTTGCTGGACCTAGCAGTAGGAAATGCTTATTGACCCATCTGCTCTCCTCGCTACCTTTTCCTTCCGTAACCTGACCATGAACCTCGCGAGTAAAGCGGATTTTCGTAAAACCGGCCCATTCCGGAATCCGAATTTGAAGTCGTGGCACATCCATATGAACATCAATAATGACTTTGCCTTCATGCGGCAAATAACTGCTCACATCAAGCCATTTGGAGCCTCGGTTCAGGAGGAAGTTGATGCTGATTGCCCCATTTTTCTCGGTGATGCTGTTACTCCAGCCCATGAACAGTCCGCGCGTGCCTGAACCGAGACAGCATAATTGCAAATCGCTCGTATGTCCCCGGCCTTCATTTACATCGCTTATGAAATCGTTAGGAGCTGAATAGCCGGCAAAAGATCCCCGTGTACGCTCGGCCACTTTGTAAAATGACTTGTTAGCTGGAATGTCATTCGATTTATCATCTGTCTGTTCAACCCAATCCAAATCCAGAAGCTGTGATTCCGTCAAATGGTTGCGCAGGAAGCGCTCTACCGTTCCCCAGTACTCCACGTAACCGCTCTTAGCCAGGGTTATTCCTGTCGCAATCAAATCCACAAGGGAGCAAGTTTCATGCTCATAAGCTTGTTCATGCAAATCTCCAGGCGTCCAGCCAAACGCCGTGCATTTGGTTAGCGCCCAATCGTAGCACTTCTTCACCCAACTGATCATCGCCGCATCGCCCGTGAAGGTACCGAATCGGGCAATTGCATCGAGTGTGCCCAGACGCGTATGGAAATGACCGCTGCGGTAAGCCAACGAATCGTTAAAGCTGCCATCCGGATGAAAGACGCCGCTGCGCTCTATGATCAGAGCCGTGAAAAACTGACACAAATCATAAGCATCCTGATTCCCTGTCAATTCGTGATATTTCAAGAGCGGCATGACCAATCGGCCACAGAACGCAGCCGGATCTGGAGCGAGCCTCAGCTGCACGCCATTAGCGGAAGGCCAACCTGTTTCTTTGTATTCGGATGCCGGATAGTACCAAACATCGCGCTCTTTGATAGCAATTCTTTTCAGCGCTGCCACATGACGGTCTGCTGCTTCCTTTACTTTCGGGTCACCTGTTTCCATAAACCATGTCGTCAAAGATAAAATAACGGCACGTTGATCGATCAGATTAGCGTTTGGCTCCCAATTACGGGTGGGATTGCTTTGGCGGTAGCTCATGCCATCCTCTTTAAAGAAGGAGAGCAAGTTAGCACGGTAATGCTCCTCTACATCCTTACCGAATGTTTCCCCCGACATATGCCTTGCAAGAATCAAGCCATCAATCATCCTGCCATGCGAAGAGCCGTAATCCCAATCACCATGTGTCATAAAAGCAGGCTTGTGTAACAGATCCGCATTAAAGAACGGAATATAATTGTGATCCTTGTCAGCCATCCCCACCATGGCATTAATAGCATGTCCTGCTCGTTCTTCCAGCATCAGAGTATCGGGAATAAGTCGTCTTACCATCTACATTCACTCCTTAGTCATCAATGATTAGCAGTTTCGGCGGCTATCCGATATTTACCAATGGTCATGCCTGTTTTTTTCTTAAAGATTTGACTAAAATATCGGTAGTCCTCGTAGCCAACCATTTGCGCAATCTCGTAATTTTTATAGGTAGACAATTTCATCAGTTCTTTCGATTTATTAATCCGGAAATCCGTCATATAATCAACAAAATTGTGACCTGTCGTTTTTTTAAATAAACGGCTTACATAATCCGTGTTCATGTAATGACTTTCAGCAATCTGATGAAGGGAAAGCGGCTGATCATAGTTATTTTCTATCATATTCTGAATCATACGGACAATCTTCTTGCCCTGCTTTTCACGCGAACGTTTGTAGTACGCGAGCACAGAGGGAATGATCTCTTCATCGAAAATCCGTTTTACGGATGCCGCATCGTTCCGGTGCTGGATCATCTCTGTATACATTTGCGGATTTTTACCGCATACTTCCTCTAGCCGATTTTCCGTTCCTCGAAGCTGTTTCTCGATAGAGTGGACGAGCAAAAAGGCGCTCCTCTGCAAATGATCTACAGTCATTGAATCCTCACTAATTGCGGCAAACAGCATGTCTGATTCTTGCTGAGCCCCTTCCTTATTGCCCATTTGAAGGGAACGGAGAAAAGCATTTTCCTTCTCCTGAGGATAATTAACCCGTTGCTTACTCATGTCATTATCAGCCCAAAGGACGGTACCTGACACACCCAGCCTTTTCTTTTTCAGTGCTTGCCCGGCCTCCAGATAAGCACGCCGTAAATAGTGGGCATCCTTTTTTTTCAAGCCGATGCCCAAGCTGTAGCTGCCCATTTCCAATTGTTTGAGCAACCTTTGGACGAGCTGACATAGTTTATTCATTTCCTCTAACTGCAGTCGCTCACCGACGATAGTGATAACGAATTCCCAATTTGCTTCCGGTGAGGTTGTTACGACGAAGTTCCATTCTCCCCCGAACAAGAATGGTTTGTTCCGGTTTAACAGTTCCCGCAGTTGCCCAACAAGTTTGTTTGACTCGCATCCATCTCGAAATGTATCGCGCTGCCCGACCATCACATAGGTTTCGCCGCAAGACCAACCTTCAGGAAGAGGAATTTCTTCCTCATTCTCATGAGCTTCTACATCTGTGACCGCATGGTACAAAACTCGTTGAAGCCAGTCTTCCTTACTGTCAAACTGCCATGTGCTCTTCTTTTTTTCCTGCTGTTTCATCTTTGCTACTGCCCTCTCCAGCACAGAGACTAGCTCATCTTTTTTAACTGGTTTCAATAAATAATCAAATGCTTTCTGTCGGATAGCTTCTTTCGTATATTCAAAGTCGGAATACCCGCTTACGACGATCGTTAATAAATCCGGTAAATCACGATGCAGCATTCCGAGCAGTTGTTTGCCGTCCAGTCCAGGCATTCGCATATCCAGAAAAAGAAGATCCGGTTTCTCGGCAAGCGCGATCGTGTGCGCCTCTTCCCCGTCTCCTGCCTCTCCAACAAGCCTGAGACCGAAACGATCCCAGGGTATAGATTGAATAAGTCCTCTGCGGATCCATATTTCATCGTCGACAATGACTACCTTTCGCATGGACCAAACCCTCCCGATACTTGATTACACCTATTGTTATCCCTTCAGAGAACCAGCAGTCAAACCATCAATAATGTACCTTTGCAGAAACAAATAAATAAGTAATATCGGAGCTACGACGACGACCATAAAAGCGAACACAACGCCCCAATTCGTGCTGTACATCGTAACAAAATTAAAAATTTGGAGCACAATCGTCCACTTCGTGCTGTCTGTCATCAAATAGAAAGGGCCGAAAAAATCGTTCCAAACCGATACCATGACAACGATCGCGACCGTTACAAGCACAGTAATAATGAGCGGAAGAATGATTTGAACATACAATCGGAAATAACCGCAGCCCTCCAGAAGCGCCGCTTCGTCCAGCTCTCGTGGGATTGACTTCATGAATCCTACTAGCAGAAATACTGCAAAGGGGAGCAATACGGCCGTGTAGTACATGATTAGGCTGAAGTACGTTCCTCGAATGTGCAAATCACCCATTAGCTTGATGGTCGGTACGATGGAAACAGGCACGATTAGGCCCATGATGAATAAATAGTACGCCGTACGCAAAAAACGGTCGTCTCTTCGTTGAATAATGAAAGCAGCCATAGATGCAAACACATTAACTGAAAGCACCACGCAGCCCGAAATCAGGAAGCTGTTCATGAACCCGCGTACAATATGCGCCTGAACAAAGATTTCCTTATAATTGCTGAAGTGCCACTCTCGTGGGAGGGATAAACCAAACAGCGCTGATTCGCGGATATCTTTGAACGAGTTGACGAGGATCATCAGAAAGGGGATGAGGATCATCAGTGCCAAACAGATAGCCACCAATTCGAGCTCAATAAGCATGTTGCGCCGTTGTCTCACATCTCCACCTCCCGTTTCTTCATCTTCATCAGTACCGGCACACCGATACAAGTAACTAAGATGAACAACACGACGTTAACCGTTGTCGCATAACCGAACTCTCCTGAACTGAACATACTGCGAATATAAGTGTAAAACACTTCTGTCGTATATCCCGGTCCACCTTCTGTAAGTACCATAACCATTTCAAACACTTTCATAGAACCAATCATGGAAAGTAATACATTAACGGTAAAAGCTGGTGCCAGCAGCGGGAAAATAATATGTCGGAACCGACTCCAGTATTGCGCTCCATCCATCGAAGCGCTTTCCGTTAAATCTTTCGGAATGAACTGAAGTCCCGCCAAATAGACGACCATAGAAAATCCAGCTACACGCCATATATCCGTCACAATAATGGAAAACAGCGCATACTTCGGATCGTTCAGCCAATCATGCGCAAGTGCGGCAAGCCCAACCTGCTCAAGAATCTGATTCACAATCCCATGCTCAGGATGATAAATAGCACGAAAAATATAACCAATGATGATCGGAGCTATCACATAAGGAAGGAAAAATATCATCCGCAGCACATTGCGCAGCACAAGAGCTTCATTGAGAATGAGCGCTAAGCCAAGACCACATACGTTCTGCAGTACCGTTACAGCAGCCGCAAAGATTAACGTATTGAACAAAGCGGTTGTAAGTCTCGGCTCTTGAAAGATCGCCGCATAGTTTTGAAAGCCTATAAACCGAATATCCTTGGCATTGATGTTCCAATCGGTGAAGCTGTAATAAAACCCAATGAGGGTTGGAGTTATAAAAAACACCAGAAAAACAGCCAGAGCAGGAAATGAAAAATAGAGTGGATACTTGCTTTTCCCCAATGCCTCCCCCTCCTTAAAATTGGCGTTATTCGAATCCTGCTAAACGTTTGGACTTACCGTCTTTTTTATAATTGGCATCGAATTCCTTTACTGCCGCATCTACATTGCCATTAATGAAGAAGTTTTGCAGCGTTTTTTGGAAATCAGCAAATGTTGGCGTTAGACGGTTTTGGACGTTGATTTTTGCTTTTCCAGTATCAATTAAGCCTTTTACCGTTTGTTGCACAGGATACAATTCACTTTTAGCATCTTTAAAGATCGGAATACCAGGCGCTATTTGGTAGTACAAATTGACCATATCCGGAGTAACCATGAACTTGATCAAATCGACAGCCTCTTTCGAATGTTTCGCTTTCTCAGGCACCATTAATTGGTTCGGAGGCGTGATCAATGCTGTACCTGCATCATTCGCCGAAGGGAATGGAAAGAACCCCATGTGATCTTTCACAAAATCTTTGCTGAATTTTTTCTCCAGTTGTGGAATAATACCATCGAGCATAAACACCATGGCTACTTTACCATCACCTATCTTGCTTTGCATTTCGTCATACGTTCCCGCCATCAAATTATCTTGATATAAGCCGAGATCTTTCAATTCTTTCTGCTTTGCAAATAAATCTTTCACCTGCGGAATATCCGCAAGACCGAGTTGATTTTTTTCCAGTTTCTGAACGCCTTCATCGCCAATAGCCGGATCTACGCCCGATACCCAACCTGTCAAATAAAAGATTTGCGCCGGCCATCCATCCTTCACTCCTTCATAGAAAGGTGTCACGCCTGTAGCTTTTATCTTCTTGGCTGTCTCAATTAAATCTGCATAGTTTTTAGGCGGCTGAACGCCAACCTTACCAAATACATCTTTGTTGTAATAAACCCCCATCATCCCCGTAGCCCCGAATGGAACCCCATATATCTTTTTGTCCGGCGTTGTTTGGAATTCTTTCATCGATGGAATGATTCGATCCCATACAGTTGTATCTGCACTCCATTCATGAAGCGTTTCCTCGGCCCTTAATTTGACGTTCTGCTTCGTACCTGGCTGCATCAAAAATAAATCAGGGAAATCGCCTGTTGAAAACCGCGTTTTCATCATATTATCGAAGTCCCCACCAGGTAAAGCTTGTAATTCGACCTTATTGCCAGTTTGCTTTTGATAAGCTTCGAATATTTTGTTAAAAGGAACAGCATCCACTGTATTGGGAATTACAAACGTAAGAGTGACAGGATCTTTCGTCGGAGCTGCTGTGCTAATTGGCGTGTTCGTCGCTGCTGCTGATTTGCTTGCTTCTGGTGTTCCTATAGTGCCACTGTTACTACTGCATCCTGTAAATGAACTAGCTGCCAGACAAACCGTTAACATGGACAAAGCCGTTTTCATTTTTCTCATTTTTTGTAGTACCCTCCTTTAGGAATCGCTTACAAGATAATTATATGAAAACGCTTTCCATGACACTATTCACGATTTCGACTAAAAATGTTTAATTTTCTTACCCTGAGAGTTTTAATTATTCGTCCTCAACAAGTTCCATGATGAAATCATGAGGGTTACACGGGTCCCTTTTCCCGCTTCACTCTCTATTTTACATTCGAATTGCTCGCCTAAACGGATTGCATACCTGGCGTACACATTGCGAATACCAATGCCTCCGCCCGCAGCAGAAACAGGCATATCTTCTGACAATCGCTGCTTTTTCAGCTCGTTTCTCAACGCCTTCAGTCTCTCTGCCGAAATACCGACCCCATCATCACTTACTGTAATGAGTAAAGATTCACCTTCTTTGTGAGCAATCAATCGAATCGTGCTTTTCCCAATCTTCGGCTCCACGCCATGGAACACGGCATTCTCCACAATAGGCTGCAGCGTCATTTTCAACAGCGGGTAATCGAGCAACTCGTCCTCAATTTCCTGGATATAGGTAATTTTGTCCTCGAAACGGATTCCCTGAATCTTCATATAAGAATCAATTTGTTCCAACTCTTCACGTAGGGTAACCATTTCATCCTTATTTTTGATATTGTAGCGGAACATATCTGCTAGTGACTGAGCCATGTCTCCGATTTTCTCGACCTCGTAATAATCGGCCATTGCCTTAATGCTATCTAACGTATTGTATAGAAAATGCGGATTAATTTGTGAATAGAGCATAGCAAGCTCGACTTGCTGAAGCTTAATTTGGTATATATATTTGGATTCTATTAGCTTTTGAAGTTCTACCTGCATGTCATTAAAGTTCATCGCGATTCTTCCGATTTCATCGCTTCTCGTAACTTGGACACGAACCGAGAAGTCGCCTCTTTTCACTCGATTGATCGTTTTATATAAGTCCAGTATTGGATTAGTAATTCGTTGTCCGAACAAAAAGGAAATAAAAATAGTGACTAAAAAGGCTATCAGCGCTGTAAGTAGTGTTGCCGTTTTGATTCGATCCAGAGAACCGAATATTTCCTTCTTAGGCATAACAAGTACGACTTTCCAATTGGAATAATCCGACTGTGTATACGTAACAAGCAAGTTGTCCTGCTCGCCACCATACCAGAACTTTCCACTGCCGTTTGTGATACGTGATAGTATCTCTTTAGGGAGAACAGGCTCAGACTGCTCAAAAGAGGCGTATATGGGTTGATTATTTTGATCTAAAACAAGCAATTTGCTGTTCGTGGAAAGACTATCATTCTGACCAATTAGATGAAACAATTCAGCATTGTATTCCGCGCGTACAACAATAAAATAGTCGGGATTAGCAAAATCTCGAATTAAAATGGACGATGAATAAGCGGTATTATCGCTTCCAGAAATCGCTTCCTTAGTCGGACCGTTAAAATGCACACGGCCATCATTGTCTACCGTCTTGCGGAACCAGTCGGATTGCTGCACTTCTTCGGCATTCCAAGACTTCTGATTATCCGATGCATTCAACATTTCTCCGTTACTGTAATAAATTTGAAATCGGATAAAATCCCTGATTGGTGTGATGTTGAAGCTTTTCAGAAATAAGTTTTCAAGCTTTTGCCTAAACTGGAATTGATCCTGTTCATCCATTGTCGCATAAGCATTAATCCCATCTATATATTCCGTACTGTAATAAGGGGCCAGCAGAAGGTTCCGTTTGTTTTGAAAATCATTATCCATGTTTTTTTCTATTTGTCGAACGATTTGAAAACTTGACGACTCTACCTGCTCCAACACGGAGCGATAAGAAATATAGAAGGAAATAGCTCCTACCGATGCTATGCATATAAGAATAATAATGAAATAACTGAAGAGAAGCATGATTCGGATTTTGGAAAATAAGGATCGGATTTTCCCGAAAACCACCCATAGATTACTTCCACGCATGAGACTGACCTACCCTCCACTAAACGTATCAACCAGGATTGGGAATATTCTACCATACACCTCTTTGATTGGAGTAGGTTTATTTCAGTTCTTTTTATATTAATTCTTAACTTTTCCCATAAACAAAAAAAAGCTGGATGACTTCGAGTTTGGAGTCCCTGCCCGTACACTTGCTTCAACCGACCTAAAAATAATTGGCAGCCCATTATAGGGCTGCCATTAACTAAGAAAAATCACCTAAAATGATTCGCTAAATTTTCGCTTTAATTTGGCGGCCAGTTCGTCGTCTGAGAGCGGATTACGGTGCGTATTTTCCAAATAAATATGTTTTTCCGTTTCAGGCATGAGGAATTCCTTATACCATAAGAAAAAGTCCGGACTATCTCCATGCATCCGAAGAAACCGTCTTAACGTGTCCACATTTTGGACCGTACTCTCGATGTTGGTCAGCCAATCGGCCTTGTAAAAGTTTTCCCATTTGCCCTGCTCCGATTCCCGCAGCGCCTGAATTCCCTCTTGATAGCACCACATGGACTGTGACGCATATACAAACGCCTGCGGATACTGCCCCTCAACGTACGCCTCGTACGCACGGCACAACCAGAGGAAGCCCTCGCAGCCTGTGCGGTTCAGAATTCCGTGAAAGCGAAGCTGATCGATGACACGCTGTCGGTCCTCCGCATTGTTCAGCTTGGACAAGAGCTCGTCGCATCGGTGCAGCCATTGATTCCAGCCTTCCAGTCCCTCTTCGCAGCACTTCTTAAAGAAAGAGACCTGCTGGATAAATGGTACCTCTCCTGTAGCCCAAACTAAGCCTCGATGGGATTGCTGCCCCTTCCCCTGAAGCCAGTGCCCGACGATTTTCCTAGCAGGATGATGGTAGAACTCGTCCCCCGCCAAATCATCCCCGTGAGGGCCGTATGGAATGGCTGCTTCCGTATACGAGCGGTACAGCTCAGCGATTTCCTCATGATGGGAGGGAAAATACCTGCAGACAAATTCATTCAAATGCTTACGGGTATCTACCATCCCCTTTGACCACAGCTCTCGAATCAAATCCAACATATAGACATGTGGACGGATGTTGCCACAGTTAAGCAGAACATATTCGTTTGCTCCAGCCTTGATCGCTTGCTCCACTTCTTCCTTGATAAATGATGCCGAACCTGGGAACATCGTCAGGTGATTCGATGCCTGCAGGTCATGAAACGTGACGTGATAATAGATGCCGTGCTTTCCAGTATCCCTCGGCTCAGGCAGCGCTGGCACCCTGAGATTGATACTGCCATGTCTTCGTGAAACCATTTTGCCATAGCCGTTATCCGCCCATATTTTGATCACATCTTCCGGCAGGTCAATATAGCCGCCTTTATATAGCTCCGCTATTTCCCCATACAGTGCCACGCAACAGACCGGCCGTTCTACCGAAGCGCCGATCATATCGTATTGCCTTTGGACAACCCTGCTGATCATCGCTCCGCGCTTTTCCGACGTATCAAACGAAGGATCGTTTTCCCAGAACGGCCTGTCGCCCTGCCCACGGAATGAAAGTACCCAGACGATGTTTTTATCCTTTTGCTTATCGATCGCCTGCTGCCATAATGCTTCGAACAGCTCTGGCTCCTGCTGGTAACTGGCGATCCGTCCGGGATACGCGCGCAGGAACATCTCCGCCCCTAGCGGCTCGGCATGGTGATGCGTCACCCACAAGCCCATCTCAGCGGCAACTTCGGCATGAACGCCGCTCTTCGGTAAATCCGTTCCTGGAATGACCATGTTGCCCCCGCAGCGAAGCAGCGCCTCGAAAACAGGCTCCCACACCTCACGGGAAGGCGGATACGGCTCCTTCCATCCGATGAGGTTTACCTCATCATTGACGAACCAGCCCCGGAATCTGATCACAGGCAAAGGCGAATTGTAATCCTCAATGGGGATAATAAGCTCGGGCAGCTTGTTGATCGGCTGATCCGCCCAAAACCAAAACGGGTCGATGCCTAAATATCGCCTGCTAAACTCCAGAATGCCGTAAATAAGTCCCAGATCGTCGACTCCAATGATCTCCATATGTGTCTGCTGACCATCGGCGCCACGGAACCGAAAGCCATAAGCTTCGGGTCGGTTCTCCCAGCCATCTTCCGCTCTAGCATAACGGATGATAAGGTCCACAGCCTCCTCCACCTGCGTTGTCAGAAATGGAACCGCCTGCATAACGTTTGACCAATCTCTTAGCAGGAAACGCAGCGCATGCTCCACCGGGGAACTTAGCGACTCAGAAACCTGAATACGGATTTCCCTGCTGAGCCGCAATTGATTTACCTTCTTTCCCTCCACTTTTCATGCTCCTTTCCTTCGTACGCATTAGGATGACTCCCGGTATTGCCCCGGCGAGATCCCAACCATCTTTTTAAAGATACGGCTAAACGAAATGGCATTGGCATAACCTGTTTTTTCAGATATATCCTGCACGGTCTCGTTTGTTTCCTTCAGCAGCTTTTTGGCGTAGTTGATTCGCAGCGTGATCACGAAATCACTGAAATTTTCGCCGATTTCCTCTTTAAACAATTGGCTTAAATATTTCGGATTGACTTGAAACAGGTCGCTAAGCAGCGTGAGCGAAAGGTTAGGATCCGTAAAATGCTCAGCTATGTAATCCCGAATCTCCTTCATCAGAACGTTGTGCCTGCGATTTTGTCCAGCCACTAGAAGATGGTCCGTCAATTGCTCAAACGTAAGGCAAAAACAATCCTCCAACTCTGCCAACGTGTCGTTTTTATCGAGCGTTTCAAGCAATTCAGGCTTTACAGTTTGCTTCCAAAACTTCGCTGCTTCAGGTAACCAACCTTCGAGCTCCCGTTCCAAATGAAAAATGAAATAATGGAGCAATCGATCGACATCGTCCTTTTGCAGCCTATGCACAACCATGTTGCTAAACAACCGCTCAAAGTCGTTTTTCCATTCCAATTCGCCCATTCGAAGATGACGAACGGCGTTCTGCATCAACTGCAGATATAGGAACCACTCGCCGGACGTATTTCCCTTGACTTCTACCGCATCGATGATCTGATTGACGCCGAGCGTAACCTTATGACTTACCGCCTCCGCCGCCTCCTCGAAAGAACGGCTGATGCCAGCCACCTCTTCAACCGCTGTTCCAATGCCAATAGTTACCGTGAAGTCCAAATGAGATTCAATCCAAGCGCGTATTTGCTCGGACAGCTTAAGCAAGTAATGCTCAAGATCGTTTCCGCTGCCGGAGTTAAGCAGAAGTATGAGCTGATTTTTGGTGATCCACTCGACAATGACCTGCTGGCTGATTTGCTGAGCGATTTCAACCGCTACGCTGCTGACAACAAACTTGAATAAGGACTGATCCTTCTGATTATATGTCAATCCAAATTGAACATAGTGATCGATCTCCAGCAGAGCCACGATAAAACGACCATCCGAGAGTCCAAAGTGATGCCTTTCCTGCTCCCACGTTTTCCCATCCGCTACATAATCTCCGCTCAAGAGGCTCTGCAGAAATTGCTGTCGACGAATAAATAGATGTTCCTGCTGTTTTTCCTGAAACTCCATATTGTTGGTGATGAGCTTCTCAATCGCCTGATCGATGAAAGCGAATTCGTTCTTATCTTCCCTGAGCTCGTTTTCTTTTACGGTCGATGAAAACCGGTTAATCCGATGGATGATCGCTTCAATTGGCTTGTAGCTGCGGCGAGTCACATAGAACGTGGAGCCAATGGCGAACACGATGGCGCCGAGACCCAGCATGATCCACATGACACCCCCCTGAAAAAGAATGCTGAACAGCCTACCGCCCTTGATGACCGTCCGGTACGTCCAGCCCGTATAATCTGAAACGATACCGGCATGCAGCCCTTGCTCTACCGAAGATTCTTGACTCTCTTGAAAGAACGGTTTCCCCCCCGCGTCGAACAACTGCGCTTCCGTTACCTTTCGGTCAACCATCTGATCCATAAACTTTTCAATGGAGGTAACCCGAACATTAATGACCAAGTATCCGAGGCTCCCTGTATCGAGTGGAATGTTCCTTCCCAATGAGACGACCTTCCCTCCAGCATCCGCACTCTGTTCTCCCTCCTTGCTTCGTGGGGAAGTCCAATTGCCGTTGATAGGCCGCTCCAAAGCTTTTTGAACATACGAGCGGTCAGGAAACTCTTCGATCAGACGGAGAGTGCTTTGATCGAGTACTCTCCGGTCCTTTGCCCGATACAAATAGATCGAATCGATAAAACTGTACTGGACCATCAAACCGCTAAGTGCATTGGAAGCGGCGAAATCCAGCATCCGGTCCGGTGGCCCATCCAGAAATTGCTGCAGTTCCACGCTTGTCTGGATCAGTTTACGCGAATCGACGTCAATGCTTTTTAGTGTGCTATCCAACATGTTAGCCATATATTCAGTGGTTATCTTGTTCGCCTTTATCGCATTGCGGACGTTCAATTCATTCATCATCGCGAAAAAAATGAAAATCAGGGCACTGATCGTCAAGAACAGGATGGGGAGATACGAAAGCAGCATCCTCGTGTTGTAATTGTTCGTTTTCATTGTCTCGCCTCCTGCCCTTGAAAATGTAGACAAACCCCTTGAATTAGTTAGGGGTTTGACTTGCCATCTGTTACTTTTTCTTCATTTCCTTGTAAGCCGCTTTCCGCTCATCAACGACCTGCTGTCCGCCGATTTTTAAATACTCAGCCACACCATCGTCAAATATTTTATTGAAATCCGCTGGCTTAGCCAAGATACTTTTAACGACTGTCTCCTGCGCCTTCGCTTCAAGTGTTTTGCCGTACTTGATGTCCGCGTCGATCGGACGGTCGAATCTCGGCAGAGTATAACCATCTACCAGTGCATTGATAATATTTTGCTTAGCAAGCTCCTTGTAGTTCGAATAAGTCAGCGCTGCGACCTCGATATTTTTCTCTTTGCTGCTGAAATCCTTACCGTTCACGACAATCGCGATATCCGCGTTATTGTAGAACGTCTTCTTAGCTTCATCCGTCGTGATTGGCTTCGGAAAGCTGTTTTCCATCGTATAGTGCTGGCCTTCAACCCCATTCGACAACTTGAACAGCACGTCATTTTGGGACATCCAGTCTAAATATTTAATGGCCTCAACGGCGTGCTTGCTTGATTTTGGAATCATCATATGGAGTCCGGTTGGTTCATAAATTTGTTTCGGACGTTTGCCTTCTTCGTTCGTGAACGCATCCATTGAGATATACTCAGCTCCCGGAACATTCTTCTTCATTGTATCGAAAACGTTACCGGGCAGCATCAGGTTCTGATGCGCGGCAATCGATGTAAATGCTCCAACATAACCATTAGCCACATCGGCCTCAAACTTTTTCATATCTTTATCGAGCGCAAAATCAGGACTAATGAGACCTTCTTGATTCATTTTGTTTAAAAATTGAACGCCGTCTTTATAACCTGGCATTAGTATATCAGACCAGGAGGGTTTAAAAGCAAAGAAATCCTCCTCCGACGTCTTTTTAATGAAGGAGCCCAAGAACTGAGATGAGCTAACGTAGTTGCTTCCGTTCATCGCAGCGAAACCGTAAGGCACGACCTTGCCTCCGGTTTTTCCCGGATCCTTTTCCTTAAACATTTTCATCGCAGCGTAAAATTCTTCCTTCGTTTTCGGTACTGGCAGCCCTAACTTATCCAACCAATCCTTGCGGATCATCGAGGCATGGGCGAACTGCAGCGTCCGCTTCGCGGGAATGGTGTACTGCTTGCTGCTGAACACGCCATAGGCGAGCGTTTCTTGGCCGAGGAACTTTTTCAGGTTTGGTCCATGCTCGTCAACCAGCTTGCCAAGGTCAGTCAAACCGCCGCTTTTCACATAGTTGAAAATGGTATTCATATCATACGTAAACACGATGTCAGGAGCATCACCGGTCGTCATGAGCACGTTCAGCTTATCGACCTCCTGATTGCGTGGCACCGGAATGAATTGCAGCTTGATGTTGTTTTTATCGCCGAATTCTTTCTGAATCCACTGCGTCCAATAGTTATTGTCCACAGGCCCGGCGCCGGAAGGCGTATTACCTCGGTCGAACATTTCGACCTTCAGTGTCACTGCTTCCTTAGGCACGGTACTGCTGGAAGCGCCTCCCGATGCACTCTCCTTCGCAGGGCTTGAGCAAGCGGCTAACGATCCGGTCAGCAAGCATGCTGCTACCGATAAACCGATCCATTTCATTTTTGTTTGTTTCATTTAAAGCACCCCTTATCCTTATCATTATCATTATATAGCTCAATTAAGAGATCAGCTATCATCCTTTAACTGCTCCGATCATGACACCGGAAACAAAATACCTCTGAAGCCACGGATATACAATCAAAATCGGCGTGGTTGCAAACATGATGCTAGCCGCTTTAAGCCCTTCGGGAACGACCTCCGTCTGCGAAGACCCTTCCTGAGCAGTCAAATCCGTCACCATGCTGTTCATGACGATTTGGTAAAGCTTGAGTTGAATCGGATACAGCTGCGAATCGGTGATGTAAAACAGTGCATCCATGAAACCGTTCCAGCGGGAAACTGCATAGAAGAGGCTCAAGGTTGCCAGTACCGGAAGTGAGAGCGGGAGCACGATCCGCGTCAGAATGCCGATATGCGAGCAACCGTCGAGATAGGCAGATTCCTCCAAGCTAGACGGAATCGTGGAAAAGAACGTTTTCAGAATAATCAGGTTGAACGCGCTAATCATGCCCGGAACAATGAGAGCCAATAAGCTATTCAGGAGTCCAAGCTCTTTCACCAAGAAATACTCGGGGATTAATCCCCCGCTGAAAAACATCGTGAAGACGATCAGCAGCATAAATAAGGTTCTTCCCTTTAGCCGCTCTTTCGTCAGCGGATAAGCCGCGCAGATGCTCATTAGCATACTAATTAAAGTAAACGTGACTGTGAGTATGATCGTCAGTCCCATCGATCTAAGCATTCCGGCATCCAGAAAAACGATACGGTACGCCTCCAGATCGAATCCACGCGGGAAAATCGTGACTATATTCGATAATACGGCTTGTTTTGAGCTTAATGAGATCGATACGATATGCAGGAAAGGTACGAGACATACGATTAATACGATTCCTACGATCAACATGATGACGACATCCGTGACCCTCTGCTGCAATATTCCTTTTGTCATGCCGGCTTCCTCCTTACCATATGCCTTGCTCACCGAAGCGCTTCGCGATCGTGTTCGCCCCAATGACGAAGATCAGTCCGACTAAGGCTTGGAACAAGCCCATCGCAGTCGCAATCGAGAATTGCGCCGATTGGAGACCGGCCTTATAAACAAACGTACTGATGACTTCTGCATAATCCATTACTAGCGGGTTGCCCATCACGAAAGGCCGTTCGAAGCCGATGGTCATAATATGTCCGAGCTGCATGATCAGCATGACCACGATGGTCGAACGAATTCCCGGCAGCGTAATGTGCCATATTTTTTTGAGCCGCCCTGCTCCATCCACGTCTGACGCTTCATAAAGCTCTTTGTTAATTCCGGTTAGTGCAGCGAGGTAAATGATCGTACCCCAGCCAGCACTTTGCCAAATTCCTGTACCTAGGTAGACGAGCACCCAGTTGTTTTTATCTGTCAAGAACGGGATCGACTCGAACCCGAGGGAATTGACCAGGTTGTTGACGAGTCCGCCCGTGTTGGAAAACATCTGATAAACAAGTCCGCCGATAATGACCCAGGAAATAAAGTGCGGCAAGTACAAAATCGTTTGTGCCGCTTTTTTAAACCAGGCAACCCGAAGCTCGTTAAGTAAAATCGCGAGGATGATCGGTGCCGGAAACGAAAACGCGAGGTCTAGTAAATTGAGCAGCAGCGTATTGCGGACGACCTGATAAAACTGGCTCATCGCAAACAGCTGGCGAAAGTTATCGAACCCCACCCATTCACTCCCAAGGATGCCTTGAAAAATGTTAAAGTCTTTGAATGCGATTGCCACTCCGTACATCGGAACGTATTTAAAGATAATAAAATACAAAATCGGCAGTAGCATCAGTAAATACAGCTGGTAATCCTGCAACAATCCGGATATCCGCCGTCGTTTAACCAGCGCCCGACTTGGCTGCGAGGCTGTCGTTTGAGCTGGGTTCCTCTCCATATGCATCACTTCCTTCGGTGTCTTTCTCGGGCGGTCGCTGCAGCTTCCGTCCCCATTGCCCTTGTCTTTCGGGTCGGTCAACAACACTATACCGAGGCATGTAGAGACCTGCAATAAACTCATTTCAGCTGCTTAACCTCATTCCGTTTCCTTGAACTGACGGGCTTTTTTGAGGCATCAAGCAAAAAAGAACGCCCGGAAAAAGTATCCGGGCATTCTTCATAAGGAGCATAGTTATTCAGGCTTTCCGTTCGAGGGAACTACGTTATAGCCAACGGGATCTGCTGCATTCCCTGCCAAATCGTAAACTGTTACCTGAATTTGATTCATACCCGGTTTCAGCGGAACGCTGGCGGTAAATGTGAGATCTGCCTGAACCACAGCGCGCATCCCGTTCACATAGACGGCTCCTGGTTCGTTAATCCGGCCAGTGACCGTTAGTAGGCTCTTATCTATGTTATAATGGTTGCCCGTTTTGGGGCCAGGCATATTTAGTACAATGACAGGCGGGGCTGTATCCAGAACGAGATGAAGGATCACTACTTCGGAGGTATTTCCGACAAGGTCTACCGCTTGAATCACGAATGTGTTATCTCCGGGATGAAGTGTGACGTTGGTTTCAAAGCTCAATTCACCCGTAACGACCAACTCTACACCATTAAGCTTTATGGTGGATAGCTCGCTGACAGCACCTGAGAGAACATATACTGCTTCCCTAACCGTACCGCTTGTTTGATTCAGTTTGACAACCGGGACGATCGAATCGACGAAGTAATTCAGTACAATCGGAACGGCCTTCTTTCCGGAAGCGGCGATCGCCTCGATCACAATCGGATTAGCTCCCTGCTGCAGCTCAAGCGCAGATGTGAAGCTCAGGTCTGCCGCTACAGGAACGATGATGCCATTGATCGTAACGGCAGCCGGGCTATCCAGCTTACCGGAAATGTCAATCGATGCTGAACGGATGGTACCGCCGCTTTGATCCACCGTGAGCACGGGCGGAGGGCTGGCCAGCGTCAAGACGCTTACTGTCGTCGATTGAGCGCGGGCTACCGCAATCCCGCTAACCGCAGCGCTGTCGTAACCCGGTTTAGATGCGGTAACCGAATAATTTGTCGCCGGTATTACGTCGCCAAACAAATAGATTCCATTCTGATCGGACGTCGTACTGCGCAAACTGCCGTCTCCGGAGTTTAGCACGACCTCAGCCCCGGAAAGAATGCGACCCTCCGAATCTTTTACGATGCCGGTCAGCTGGCCGTAAGGATTTAACGCCCGCTTCACGATCACGGTATACGTGGTGATGGCTGTCCCGTCCGCCGAAAAAACGACGACCTCAATGGCATTATCCCCCTCGGCAATGGCAATCGGTGCCGCTGGTTGACCGCTGCTAACGGAACGGCCCTTTATGGTAATGTCCGCAAACTCGTAGCTAGCTGTTGGCGTGACGGTTACATATTCCGTTTCATAAGCAGCACTTACCGAGTAACTGGTTACGTCTTTATCAAATGAAGGCGTTAACGTGCCGGAACTGACAGTCAGCTGCTTTAACGAAGAATCCATTGCAGGCGAAAATCGGTTGACTGTGACTTTATAGGATAGCTTCGTCGCTCCATCTTCCGCCGTGACGACTACTGGGATGATGGTCTGATCACCAGTTAAGTGAATCTCAGCCGATGATGTTCCGCTGGCCGTAGGGATTCCATTGACCAGGATTGACCTTGCGAAAGGACTGCTCGCCGTTGGCGTGAGCGTCACGCTTTCCACAGCGCTTGGGACTTCGACAGCAAATTCCGTTTCGTTCAAACGGTTTAATACGCTTCCGCTGCTCGTCAGCGTAACCAAGGACGCATCATTTTTGGCATAACCGATACCTTGAGTAATACGTACGTTATCGATATGAACGCTGCCATAGTTGGAGCTGTTCGCATAGAAATCAACTCTGGTAATGTCCGGCATATCTCGGCGGAAATTAGCATCGTCGAACTTGAGAATCCCGTCGATATACAAATCAAAGGTCTGATTGACGGTATTGACGACCATCCGGATGTTATACCATCGGCCAAGGGCATAATCCATGAGCTCGGTGTCGGATGTTCCTTTGTATGCCCTGATTTTGTTTTTACTGAGAGCAGCACTGATACCTGGACTAGTGCTGCTGGTGCTGCCGTATACATACGGCACGCCAAACCAGTTGTTGCCGGAGACGTAAGGATCGTTTCGCATGACATCCGCCTCGATGGTCACGAACCCTTTCAGCGGAGCGGCAAAGGTTTGCGCCAGACTGGTGCTGCCGCTGTTTGTCGTTCGTGTCAGCTTCACACTCTTATCTTCTGCGCTGGGAAGCTCGACTACTTCGACCTTGCCACCGCTAGTGCTTACGGTTAGGCTGTCTCCCGGAATCATCGCTCCTGTCGCCAGGAGATTAAACGTATGATCGTGCAGAACATCGATCGTGTTGCTTGCCACAAGCAGCTTTTTCAGGTCAGTCACGCTGGCTGGCGAAACGCTAACATTCTTTCGTTCCGTATTTCGGTAGTCTGTCCTGGAGATGATGACGGTATAATTTTCTCCAATTGGAACTTGGTCGATTTGGAAGACTCCGTCGCTGCCGGATATGCCGGATGCGATCGTTTCCGTTCCATACTTGACGATAACCGCCGCTGCCACTAACGGGTTCGCCCGTTCATCAAGTATTTGTCCCGTTAGCCCGCCAAACGGACTTGCCGAGGTTATGATTAAGTCTTGTGTCGTCGTACTTGGCGGTTGTATGGAGATAATCGCCGATCCGGCGCTGTAACCATGCTTTTCCGCAGTAAGCGTTAAATTGTTCCCAAACGGAAGATTGGATATAAAGTAGTACCCTTTGGCATCACTCAAGGCCGTATAAGTCATTCCGCTGCTCATCAAGGTTATGGTGGCCCCCGCCACGGGCTTGCCGGCTCCGTCCTTTACCTTTCCGTTCACGGATTCTGTCAGAGAGCCTTCCGATGTATAGTACTCGAAAGCTCCAATATCCGACTGTCCGTTATATAGCTCATTTCCCGTGTAATCCTTCCCCCCGTGATTAGCCATCGGTAGGCCTGAGTTGATCGTCATGGCGCCCGATTGTGAACGGAATCCTAGCGCCGAGTCTAGCCTTGGCCCTGATTCAACCGTTCCGGAAGGGCCTACAGTCGTACTGACGAACTTCGGGTCCACCTGAAGCGCCAATGTATCGCTCGCTGGAATTTGCAATGACGCTCCATAGTAGTTGTTATTTTCGTAATTAATGGTGCTGCTTGTCGTCAGCGTGGCACTGGACCGCGTTGAAAATATGTTGTTATTCCGTATATGATATTTCGCATTTAGCGAACTGCCGTAGCCATAAATCAAGTAATTGCTTTTATCGTTGTAAATCGTATTGTTATACACCTCCGCAACGGCGGCCGTATCCGAATGCAAATAGATCGGATAACGGGTATTGCTTTTAATAACGTTATAACGGATTACCGTATTTCCGAAAACAAATTGGCAGATGAGAATGCCGTCGCCGTTATCGTGGACATAGTTATATTGGATGAGGATGTTGGTCGTGCCTTTGTCCGGATCGATTCCGTTCGAGTCGGCGCCGCCAGCCTTCTGCTGCGTTTCATATACTTCATTGTATTGAATGACAATATCGTCCGCATAATAGGCCTCAATCCCTGAGGTTCCTGTTCGGTATACGACATTTTTCTCCACGACGCCGCCACGAATATTGGTCAAGTACATACCATTGCAGCCAAAAGCGGTACCCTCCTGGGTAATGAAATTATTCCGGATCACAATATTCGTATGTGGCGTAAATTTAGGATCAGAGGCGTTCACCCTCG
Source organism: Paenibacillus sp. V4I3 (assembly GCF_030817215.1). Taxonomy (GTDB): domain Bacteria; phylum Bacillota; class Bacilli; order Paenibacillales; family NBRC-103111; genus Paenibacillus_E. The sequence continues at coordinate 4,212,546 of NZ_JAUSZA010000001.1, read as the reverse complement.
TCCCCCAACCGGTGGCCGTCGCCATACTGTTTCCATTCTCATCTTTATCGTCACCGGTATATTGTTTAAAAATGATGCCTGCAAACGACGTATTTTTGATCGTTGAGTTTTCAATGATGACGTCATTGATCACCGTCGCTTGACCTGGCGGATTCAACAGATCCGGTACCGTTGTATCAAATACGATTCCGCCTGTTTTTTTTGACCCGTCCCAGCCCGTTTTAAAGCGGATGCCCGGCTCCGGCGGGTTTGGCTGTGTTCCGCTGATCCAGTTGATTTCGCCGGTCACATCATGAACATCAACACCGATGATGCGAAAATAGTGAAGCTCTCCGCCCAGATCCCCAGATACATGAATTCCGCGATAATCGCCCAAATTTTCGCCTGGTGTGGCGGTAGACGGCTTCGCGTTGGAGATATCCAAATTGTGAACTTCCCAGTAGGACTGATTGAACAGACGAACCGCATCATTTATCAAGCCTTTACCATTAATTTTCGGCTTGCTTCCGGCCCCGTATTTGTCAATAACAATCGGCTGTCCTCCACTCCCCGAGCCTTTGGGCCACAACTGGCCGTCCCAACTGTCACCAGCCTTCAGCAGGACGTTATCTCCCGGCTGAAATACGGTGACATTTACCTTCTCCAGCGTCTTCCAGGCTGCGCCTTCACTCGTTCCGGAATGACTGTCGTCACCTAAGGTCGCATCGACGTAATAAGTCGTTCCTAAACCCACAGCCGCCTTAGCGACAGGAGCCGGAAGCAGGGGGAGCCATATGCCGAGTAACATAACGGCTGTCACGATGGCCGAGACCCAACTCTTTCTTCCCTTGCTGCGCATATACTTCATTCAATCTTCCTCCTCCGTATTTGTTTCATTGAATGCGCTGTCATTTCACTGCTGACTAACATCACTCCTTCAACATATACACTATAATGAGGCGGAGAAACTCCCGCAATAAACTCATTTCCGCAGCTTAGCCGGATTCCGTTTTTCGCTCAGAACGGTAATGATCGACAATCTTTCACAATAATTTGTATGAGAATAGATATATGCTGCGAAAAAACCACATCTTCTTGCGATGTGGTTTCCCTTCTTAATTCTTATCATATAATCCGATGTGTGTGTAATCCCCTGTTTCATATCGTGATTTTGCAAATAAACGATATTCTTGAACAGTGCGCATAGCAGATAAAGGCCGTGGCACTATAAAGTTATTATTAATTAAAACTAAGTATCAGCACGCACAAAAAAAGAGAACGACTTGCGTCAGTTTCTCTCCTCAATCTGCTTTCAGTTAAGTTTTCCTGAGCGAGCATATGTAAGCTTTTCTCTGCCTAATGCGCTGCTAAATATTTCTCGATACGGCGCTCGTCTGTAATTAGCGGACAGGTGTAGCAGTATCGATCACCGCCGGGTAAGCAGTAATTCAGACAGCATTTTTCACGCAGCAAAATATGCCGGTCGTCATGCATCGGAATTTTGACCTGACGAAAACGGCAAATAAGCGGATTTTCCGCTTTCTCTCCGAACCATAAGTATTGGGATTCCTGACTGTCGTCCCCTGCCAAATACGATGGCGGTTTTGCATAATGCTTGGATCAAAGGCGAACATATGCACGATCTCCTGACGTTTAGGATAAGATTCTATTGATTATGATAATCATTATCAAAATAGTTGTCAAATAATCTCATCTCCTTTAATTTTTTTTTACTTCCTACTTTGCTCCATAACCTATTAGAACTTCGAATACATCAAACCATTTCATTCATATAATTTTTATATTTGTTCATCCGCAGGTATATTGGTTTTAGAACAGCTAAATGTTACAATATGGAAATGATAGACCACTTAATCTAAGGAGTGAATTTAATGGCTATTGATGTATATCTTAATTTTAATGGAAACACTCGTGAAGTCATTGAGTATTACGCAGAAGTATTTGGACTAGACAAGCCACAAATCATGACCTTTGGAGATACTCCACCCGACCCATCCTTTCCTCTTCCTGAGGAAGCCAAAAATTTAGTTATGCATGCACGCCTTAGCATTTCTGGAAGTACAGTTATGTTCTCCGATGTTTTCCCGGGAATGCCTTTCGTTGCTGGTAACAACATTAGCCTTTCCTTAGTGAGTAAGGATATCGATGAAGTGAAGTCAGCCTTCCATAAGTTGAAAGAAGGCGGCAAAGTAGGCATGGAACTTCAAGAAACATTCTGGAGCAAATGCTACGGCAGCCTAGAGGATAAATTCGGCATTCAATGGCAGTTTAACTATGACAATGGTGAATCGGTTTATTAATTAACCTTTTTAACAATACAAAAAGGATATTCAATCTTTCTTTCTCAAGAAATGATTGGATATCCTTTTTTTTCATAGGCTACGCCTTCACTTACAATATGGGAGAAACCAATTTCGATATGGACTCCAGAAACCGAATCCGTAAGGAACGCTTATCATATTCCTCTAACGTCAACTCCATACAGCCCTCCATATCCTTCCAGAACGTATTTTCCAGCTTCTTCGCCGTCTCCGCATGATACATCAAGGCGTTAGTCTCGAAATTAAGCCGGAGGCTGCGAATATCGAAGTTGGCCGTCCCAACAGAGGCAACCTGCCCATCGACGATGATCGTTTTCGCATGAAGAAAGCCTTGATCATATAAGTAGCATTTCACTCCAGCTCGCAGCAATTCTCCTACATAATACAAAGAAGCCCAATGAACAAACAAATGATCTGCTTTCTCAGGGATCATGATTCTAACGTCAATGCCTGATAGAGCAGCAATGCGCAGCGCATTCAACATACTTTCTTCAGGGATAAAATAAGGAGTCTGCAAGAGGATTCTGCACTTCGCCATGTGAATCATTTTTAGGAATGTATACACGAAATGCGGCCATGCTTCATTGGGTCCACTTGCCACAATTTGCATGGGCACCTGTTCCAGGCTATTGGCTTCCGTATTATCGGGAAAATACTCCGGTTCAACTTCCATTTGCTGCACGGATGCTAAGTTCCAATCCAGAATAAATCTAGACTGCAAAGCGCGAACAACGCTTCCAGTTAAACGAAGGTGTGTATCTCGCCAGTACCCAAATCTCGGGTCTAAACCCAGATATTCATTACCAACATTGAATCCACCCATGTAGCCAATCTGTCCATCAATGATGACCAATTTACGATGATTGCGATAATTTACCCGATAGTTAAGAAATGGAATTCGCGATGGGAAAAATGCGGCTTTTTGCCCGCCAGCCTTTAGGAAATCACGAAAAAAGGAATCCTTCAAGGACCTTGAGCCAATATCGTCATATAAGAATTTAACATGGACACCCTGCTCCGCTTTCCTCGTGAGAGCTTCCATGATCTTCTGACCCAACGAATCATTCTTAACGATATAATACTGCATATGTATATGGGACTCAGCAGCTTCTATTTTCATCAGTAAATCACTGAATTTAGCCACACCGTCTGTGAAAATATGTACGCCATTATCTTGCGTGAGGAACGCATCATTCGTTGCGACATTCAGATAAATCAAATCTCGATATTGACTTACCATTGGATCAATATAGGGCAGCGTCCCGTCGATCAGCTGTTCCCGCTGCTCTGAAATGACGGTTTGCACTCTTTCCAGCATACGGCGGTTCCATTTATAAAGCTTTCTGCGGCTCAAATTTTGTCCGAGCATCACGTAGAGCAGGAATCCGAGAATCGGAATGAATAAGAGCACCATGAGCCATGACCAAGTTGCCGCCACATTTCGGCGTTCTAAGAACACAACCGTTATGGCGAGTAAAATATTGATCACAAAAACGACAGTTAGTACATGCGATAGCCAGTCCATAACACCACTCCAAACCATTTATATCAGCTCTTCACTATTATACCTGAATTTCGACAAATTAGGAAAAGACCCCCTATTCACGAGGTGAATAAGAGGTCATTTACAAGCTATCCTTTATGCTATTTTCTTAATTAGGCACAGTTTTCGCAAATAATAAACGCCGCCCACTTTAATGACATCATCCGAATAAGCTTCGATCAATGAACCTGCATCTTCCAATTCACCATCAAACCACACCTCTACAGGTGTTTGAAACAACATGCAGTGGTACATATCTGCATCCGTTAAACATACCTCAGTCCGGCTCATTATGAACAACTGCCTCTCCTAAAAAATTTCACCCGGTAATGTCTTTATCGACACGATTAGAGATAAAATGAAGAGGAACTAGATAGAAGAGACTGGAAGCATCATGCCTCCAGTCTCCTTTTAATCGTTGCTACTAACCATTTCTTTATAAAGTGCAATATACTGCTGGGCTGACTTTTTCCAGCTGAAATCGCATTTTTTCATATTTTGCTGAATTTTCAGCCATGCATCTCTATCATTCTTGTAGAAAAATACAGCACGGCGAATGATATGCAGCATGTCATGCGCGTTATAGTTGCTGAATGTGAATCCGGTTCCCTCACCCGTGAACTCATTGTAAGGCTGCACGGTATCCTTCAGTCCGCCTGTTTCTCTGACAATAGGTACAGATCGATAACGAAGTGCTATCAACTGCCCAATCCCACAAGGCTCGAATTGTGACGGCATCAAGAATAAGTCAGATGCGGCATAGATTTGATGTGCTAATGATTCATCGAAGTAGATTTGAGCAGACACCTTATCTGGATGTGTCTGAGCCGCATAACGGAACATTTGCTCATACCCATAGTCACCAGTACCGAGAACGACGAGTTGAATATCCAAAGCGAGAATCTCTGAAATGACATGCTGGATGAGATCAAGCCCTTTTTGCTGCACCAAGCGAGTGACCAACGCAATCATCGGTACATCTGCATTGACAGGCAGACCCAAGCGCTCCTGCAGAGCTAACTTATTCTGCTGCTTCTTCGGTAAGGAATCTCGATAATTCACAACTAGATGTGAATCAGTCATTGGATCGAACACATCATAATCAATGCCATTCACGATGCCCGTTAACTGATCTTTGCGATGACGCAGCAGGCTGTCCAGAAATTCACCATAAAAAGGTGTTTGAATTTCCTCCGCATAGGTCTGACTTACCGTTGTTATTTGATCTGAATAGAGGAGCCCGCCTTTGAGAAAGCTTGCGCCACCATGCAATTCAAGCGCAGTTCCTGAGAAATGATCGTCTGATAAACCGAACAAATCTTTTAATAAGGATTGATCAAACACACCTTGGTATTTCAAGTTATGAACGGTAGACATCGTCTTCATCTCGCTATAGAAAGGGAGATGTTGATAATGTGCCTTCAGCAGCACAGGAATCATACCTGTTTGCCAATCATGGCAATGAATCACATCCGGCTGGAAATCAAGTAACGGGAGCGCCTCAATAATCCCTCTGCAGAAGAACCCAAAACGCTCCGCCTCGTCACCGTAACCATAAATGCCTGGACGCTTGAAATAAAACTCATTATCCACGAAGTAAAAGGTGACTCCATCAAGTTGAAGCATCTCTATTCCGATGTATTGCTTTCTCCAACCGATGTAGACATCAAATGCGACTACCTTCGTCATTGCTTCCCGATAAACAGCAGGGATATCGCCATACTTAGGTAAAATAACCCGTACATCCAGTCCTTGACGAGTAAGCTCCTTAGGCAACGAGCCAATTACGTCAGCTAGACCGCCTGTTTTAATAAAAGGAACAGCCTCAGATGCGGCAAATAGTACTTTCATCTTCCTACTCCTCCAATGGATGTTTGAAAAGCCACCTTATGCAAAACGAAGCTTATTCAGAATGATTGGTCGGTGTCGAAGCTCGAACAAATGCCAGGAACTCAGGTAATCGTTCAAGCTTCTAGGCTTCTGAAAGCTGACTTTTCAATTTTATTTGATCTAGATCACTTTTGTTTTCGCAGCAATGAATGGTGCTTTGTTATCTCCAGTTAAGACACGTCCACGACTAATGAAGACATCCTTATCCAGGATTGCATTCTCAATGATCACATTCTCCTCAATCTCACAGTTTTGGAGAATGATGCTGTTCTTCACGTACGCGCCTTTACGGATCTTCACACCACGGAACAGGATACTGTTTTCCACTTTACCTTCGATGACGCAGCCGTTTGCGATGAGCGCGTTTTTAGCTGCTGCGGTATCCAAGTACTTCGCAGGCGGTTCATCTTTAACCTTCGTGTAAATCAGGTTTTTCTGGAAGAAGAGCTCTCTCCAAATCGCCGGATTAAGCAGCTGCATACTGTGCTTGTAGTAGCCTTGAATCGAGTTTACAATCCCTACATGACCTTCGAATTTGTATCCATACACACTGAGCTTATCAATGTTTTTCATAATGCCATCGCGGACCAAATGATCGTAACCTTGCGCTAAGCAAGATTCAACCATATCCAGCAGCAGCGCTTTGCTCATGATGTACATTTCCATTGAAATGTTGTTTGTACGCAATCTACCTGTGTGATCCTCCATGAGAGTCACTTGCCCGCTATCCTTGACCGCTAACCGACGGAATTTCCCTTGAATATCCTCATCTGTTTGCTTATAGATAACCGTAATGTCTGCTTGTGTATCCTCGTGATAACGTACAGCGTCACGCAGATCAAGGTTGCATACCATGTGGCTTCGTGAAATAATAACAAGCTCTTCTTTACCACGATAGAAATAATCTCTATGGCTATAGAATTGGTATAAATCACCACGTGAAATGCCTGTTGGTTCATTGAGCACAGATGGAAGCACGAACAAGCCGCCACGCTTCCGGTCCAAATCCCATTCTTTCCCAGAACCCAAATGATCCATGAGTGAACGATATTTATGTTGAGTGAATACTGCAACATTATCAATGCCGGAATTCACCATATTGGACAATGTAAAATCAATTAATCGATACCGGCCGCCGAACGGCACGGATGCTGGGCAACGAAAGTAGGTCAGTTCCTCCAAATCATCCGGTTCATTCACTAAATTAATGACACCCATCACATGTTTCACTCGACATCATCCCTTCTGATTGGCATTCCCTGATATCCGCTCATTGCCACCAATAAGTACAATTTCCCCTTTGCCATCTACCACAGCACCGTCTTCAACGACCGTGTTTTCGCCAATAATCGCTTTATTAATTGTTACGTTATTACCAATTTTGGCATTAGGCATAATGACGGAATCGCGAATCTGGCTTCCTTCGCCAACCTGTACACCGAAGAACAAAACGGAATGATCGACATCCCCGAATATCGCGCAGCCTTCATTCACGAGGGAACGCTTTATATTCGCAGTTGGCGCCACATACTGAGCCGGCTGGTAAGGATTTTGGGAGTATACCCGCCAGTCCTTATCATTTAAATTAAGCTCATTATTGTCGTCCAACAGGTCCATGTTCGCTTCCCACAGACTATCGATCGTACCTACATCTTTCCAGTAGCCATCAAATGGATAAGCGAACATTCTCGCCTCATCTTTCAGCATCATTGGAATAATATCTTTACCAAAATCTTTGCTGGAGTTAGGATTTTCTTCATCCTCGAGCAGATAAGACTTCAATACGCTCCAATTAAAAATATAAATGCCCATCGAAGCCAAGTTACTGTTCGCTTCTTTCGGTTTTTCTGCAAATTCAGTTATTTCTTGTTTGTCATTGACGCTCATGATACCGAATCGGTTCGTTTCCTCCCATTTAACTTCAATGACAGCAATCGTTGCGTCGGCTTTCTTCTCTTTGTGGTAAGACAGCATCAGATCATAGTCCATTTTATAAATGTGATCACCCGAGATGACCAAAACATATTCGGGATCATATTGCTCAATAAAGCCGATATTGCGATAAATGGCATTCGCGGTTCCTTTATACCAATCCCCGCCTTTTTGTTCCATGAACGGAGGCAACACCGTCACACCGCCATATTTGCGGTCAAGGTCCCACGAGCTTCCAATCCCAATATACGTATTGAGTACGAGAGGTTGATACTGCGTTAGAACACCAACGGTGTCGATCCCTGAATTCGTACAATTGCTGAGGGTAAAATCAATGATACGATACTTCCCGCCAAAATGAACGGCTGGCTTGGCTAAATTGTTCGTCAGAACGCCTAATCTTCGTCCTTCTCCTCCAGCAAGGAGCATGGCAACACATTCTTTACTGCGCATATCTGATTTCCCCCTTCAACTTCGTCAATCACAGTTTGGAATTCACTCACACATTTTATATAAACAGCCGCAAGCGGCGGAATACACAACGCTAAACTATTCGGCTGCCCGTGCCATGAACGCTTTTCACTGGATATAGGCTCTGAGTTACCTTGTCCAGAACCGCCAAACTCGGGTGCATCGCTGTTAAATACGACTTCGTACACACCATGCCGCGGAACACCAATTCGGTAATCCGGGTGTACCACAGGGGTGAAATTACAGACGAGAATCAAGTCATCCTCAGGCAATTTCCCTTTGCGCATAAAGGTCACAACGCTCTGGCTCTCATCATGAGGGTTGATCCACTCGAACCCATCCTGATGATGATCCAACTGCCACAACGCCGGTTGGTCCAAATAAAATTGATTAAGTGTCTTTACATAATGATGCATTTGACTATGTTTTTCGTATCCTTCAAGTAAAAACCAGTCAAGCTCCTCTAGATCCTTCCATTCGTCGAATTGCCCGAATTCACTGCCCATAAACAGCAGCTTTTTACCAGGGTGACCTGTCATATACCCATATAGAACGCGCAGGTTAGCAAATTTCTGCCAATAATCGCCTGGCATCTTATGAAGGAGTGAACGTTTACCATGCACCACTTCGTCGTGCGAAAGCGGCAGTACATAATTTTCACTAAAGGCATACATGAATGAGAACGTGATCAGCTTGTGATGATACTTGCGGTTAATCGGATCTAATTTCATATAACGCAGCATATCGTTCATCCAGCCCATATTCCACTTATAATTAAATCCGAGTCCTCCATCGTGGACAGGCGCAGTAACGAGCGGCCAATCGGTAGAATCCTCAGCCATCATCAGCGCATCAGGGTAGAAGGAGAAGACGGCCTGATTCAGCTTGCGCAGGAATGCGATCGCTTCGGGATTGTCATCCCCACCCCATTGATTCTTGATCGGTTCCTCGCTCCATCTGCCAAAATTCAAATGCAGCATAGAAGCCACAGCATCTACTCTAATCCCATCAATATGATACATGTCCATCCAAAATACAGCATTTGAGATTAAGAAACTTTGAACCTCGGGTCGACCAAAATCGAAAGTAAGTGTACCCCATTCCAGCTTCTCAGCTTTGCGAGGGTCTTCATATTCATACAGCGGCTTCCCATCAAACTGCCTGAGTCCATGACTGTCCTTACAGAAATGGCCAGGGACCCAATCCATTATGACCCCGATACCCTTCTGATGACACCGATCAACGAAATGCATGAATTCCTTCGGAGTACCGTGGCGGCTGGTTACGGAGAAATAGCCTGTTGCTTGATAGCCCCAAGAGCGGTCAAACGGATGCTCCGCCAACGGCATTAATTCAATGTGCGTATACCCCATTTCAACTGCGTAATCCACTAGCTCTTCAGAAAGCTGATCATAGGTATATAAATCTTCACTATGTCGGTCCTTTTTGCGCCACGTACCCAGATGAACCTCATAAATGGATAGTGGCTTATTGTAAGCGGGACTTTCCTTTTTCTGCTGCTGCCATGCCTGATCCTTCCATTCGTAACCTTCTAGATCAACAACACGCGATGCGGTACCCGGACGTAACTCCGAATAAAAGGCATATGGGTCTGCTTTCAACAAAATCTGGCCTGTCTCGCTATGAATTTCAAACTTGTAATAATCGCCTTCACTTGCTTCTGGAACGAACAATATCCATACGCCAAGTGTACTAAACTTCTCCAAACGATGTGTCCCAGATTGCCAACTGTTGAAATCACCAAGCAAGTAAACCTGTTTGGCATGAGGTGCCCATACGGCAAAACGAACTCCCTCTTGCCCTTTTGTTTTGCTTACATGCGCCCCTAAGATGCGATAACTGTGGTAAAGGGATCCTTCATGAAGCAGAAACAAATCTTCTGAGCTAGGTATACCAACATTTGCCCCCACGTTATCCCTCCTTAAATCGACCTGATTTCGTCAAAACTGGATTTTACTTATAATCACCTTACGTAACAAATACAACAAGCAAGCAAAGAATCCTTCATTTTTACATTAAAAAAAAAAGGAAATTACTCAACCGTTGGTGAATTATTTGAGGGACATTATATCGAGAGGTGGAACACTAATAATGAAAGATAAAGTAAAGGGACTTATCGTTGGTCTAACGATCGGTTCCGTATTAAGCGGAACCGTAGCATTCGCAGCAAACAGTCAAATTGAAGTAGCATTCCGAAGTCTTAAGTATATGTTTGACGGTGTTGAGAAAGCGCCTTCCGAAGCTAAAGGATTTATTTATGAAGGTTCTACCTATGTACCCCTTAGATTTGTAAGTGAAGCTCTTGGGAAAAAGGTTGAGTGGGACGAAGAAAATGAAACCATTTGGATCGGCAACAATCCTAGGCATGTGGTTGCAAACTACAAGGGTGGAATCGTGACCAAGGGTGAATTTGATACTTTCTTTGCTTTGCAAGCGCTCTTCAATGGAGGCCATGCTGCCTCTAAAGATGACCCAGAGTACCAAAAAAGTGTGATAAGACAACTCATTCAAAACCGAATTCTTTTCGGTAAAGCATCTGAGGCAGACCAGAACGCTGCCAAAGACGGTGCTGTTAAGCAAATCGCTGCTTGGAAAAACCAATTTGGCGAAGCGAAGTTTCAGGATGATTTGAAAAAGGTGAATGTAAAGGAATCGGATCTTCAGTACTTTTTAGTGGGCAGCATCGGTGCACAAAATTACATCAAGTCCAGTATTTCCGATGCCCAGTTAAAAACTAAATATGATGAAACACTCAAAGTAGATAAAGATGCTTATACCATTGCCTCCGTGCGTCACATTTTGATTGGATTGAATGACCCATCAAGCTCAGATAACAAAGTTCTTCGTACGAAAGAGGAAGCACTTAAACGTGCTAAAGAAGTTCAACAGAAATTAAAGAACGGTGAAGATTTCGCCAAACTGGCCAAAGAATTCTCAGATGACCCAGGTTCTAAAGATGCTGGTGGTCTTTATGCGGATGCCGATGTAAGTCAGTGGGTACCCGAGTTTAAGAAAGCAGCTATCGAGCAAACGATCGGAACAATTGGTGACCCCATCGCGACAGATTTCGGCTATCACGTTATTAAAGTAGAAGCCAGATCCGTTAAATCTTTTGATTCTGTGAAAGAACAGCTGAAAGCTGCGCTTGAACAACAGCAATTTCAACAATTTGCAGAAAAAGAACTGAATGATTTGATTGAAAAGATCGATTTAGGTCAATAAATGGTGTACAATGAATGTTTGTTAAAGTATACAAGTTGAAGGATGGAATGCAGCATGTTTTATGCAAAAGACTGGGTTGATTATGAGCTCCTCGATACAGGCGGCGGCGAAAAGCTCGAGCGATGGGGCACGATCGTCCTGAGAAGGCCAGACCCACAAATCATTTGGCCGTTACAAAAAGAAACGCCGGCATGGCGTCAAGCTGACGCCCATTATCATCGCAGCTCCAGTGGCGGCGGACAATGGGAGCAGCACGCAGAGCTTCCTGAGCGCTGGACGATTAACTATGACCAGAAGTTGTCCTTCTATATTAAGCCAACCAGTTTCAAGCATACGGGCTTATTCCCTGAGCAAGCAGTCAACTGGAAATGGATGATGGACAAAATCCAAGGAGCCGGACGTCCCATCAAGGTACTAAACCTGTTTGCTTATACAGGTGGAGCTTCACTGGCCTGCGCTTACGCAGGTGCCGAAGTTTGCCATGTGGATGCCTCCAAAGGAGTCGTTCAATGGGCTAAGGAAAATCTGCATCTGAGCGGCCTAGGCAGCCGTCCTGTTCGTTTTATCACGGATGACGTATTCAAATTCGTACAAAGAGAACAGCGCCGCGGAAGCAAATACGATGCGATTATCATGGATCCTCCCTCCTACGGACGCGGACCCAATGGTGAGACTTGGAAATTAGAAGATGACCTCTTCCCTTTCATTGAGACTTGCCAATCGATTCTGACGGACAATCCGTTGTTCCTGTTGATCAACTCTTATACAACGGGTATCTCGGCCACTGTGCTCCAGAACATTTTAAGCATGGCGATGAAAGCCAAGCATGGCGGCACGATCTCCAGTGGCGAAATCGGCCTGCCGATCACCCACTCCGGCTTGATGCTCCCTTGCGGTATTCTGGGACGCTGGGAGGCGTAACGGTGGCAGCATCTAGAGATGGCTCGGGAGCATCACAAATTCCGATACTGTTCGAAGACAACCATATTCTTGTGGTTGAGAAGCCCGTCAACATGCCTACGCAGGAAGACGATTCACGCGATCCTGATCTGCTGAATGTGCTGAAGGCAGATCTGAAGCACCGTCATAACAAGCCCGGCAATGTATACCTCGGGCTTGTACACCGGCTTGATCGTCCCGTTGGCGGCGTGATGGTATTCGCCAAAACGTCAAAAGCCGCGTCCCGACTATCTGACGCGGTAAGATCGAGGCAGCTCGACAAGACGTACGTCGCCGTCGTGCACGGCAAGCCGCCACAGCCGTCCGCTACGCTGCGCAACTTTCTTTGGAAGGACACGCGGACGAATACCGTCAGCGTGGTCAGAGAAGGCCAGCAGGACGCCAAGGAGGCTGTGCTGGACTATAAGCTGCTCGGCAGCCAAGAAGGGCTCAGCTTGATCCAGATCAAGCTGCATACCGGGCGGCCGCATCAGATCCGCGTGCAGCTGGCAGCCATCGGCTGCACGCTCTACGGCGACCAGCGCTACGGCAGCGCGGTCAACAAACCCGGCCAGCAGCTAGCGCTGTGGGCCACGGCTCTTGCCTTTGAGCATCCAACGCTCAAAAAGACGCTGCGCTTTCGGTCGCTGCCGCCGATGCAGCGGCCATGGAGCGCATTTACACTCCCCGAGTTGTAAATTCGTCTCAAACCCTTGGGTCGCTATTAATTGGCGACCTTCCCAAGCAAATAAATAAGCAATTTCTGATTATGGGCGGAAACGCGGCTCAGGTATGAATCCAAAAGATGTTCCCGGATTCTCATACCTCTCTCGCATTCCGCCTTTCCTTTGTCCGTGACGTTGACCCAAACGATACGGCGGTCCTTCTCATCCCGCTCTCTTACGATCAATTCACTTTTCTCCATCCGATCTAATAGTGTTGTCACAGCTGCAGGCGTTGTGGATAAATATTCGATTAAATCAGAAGGCTTCATCCGTTCATTCGTCATAAGCAGCTCTAACACGTTAAGCTGTCCTTCCGTAATGGTAGGTGCTAAACCTACCTCCATCTGGTTTTTCAATTCCTTAGACAATTTCAACCATAGCTTCCCAAATTCATCGGAATACAACCTCATCAACTCGCTTCCAACATCTCCTAAGGCAAGTATAGCATGCCTTTTCTTTGGTTTAAAGGTTAATGCCATTAATATTTTCAGACAAAAGCTGCACCGTTTGAGACATGCTGTGGCTTGCTGTCGATCCCTCCATTACTTTGTCCGATTAACAAGAAATCGCCCAAGCTTCTCGACTTCTTTTAACACCTCGCCCACTTCTTACATATACTGTGATGCAGGTATGTACATTTTTTACTAACGAAAACAGTTTCTATGGCTTCGTAATTATCACAAAAAGTCTATCTTACGAGGCTAGTTTTCTTAGAAAACTCAAAGGAGTGGTTTAAGGTGGAAGCTTGGAAAATAGAGCTTGGCAAAAAGGCACTGGAGGCTGGCATAATGAAAGACCCACAGTGGCTGGATCGATTAGACGAACCGATGCCCCTGTGGGTCCTATTGGAGTTAGCTTTTATGCTCATTGAGAAGCTGGATCCACCTACAGTCAGCTATGATTGAGGGAATCTCAGGATCTCTACGATCGCATCTGTTTTGGAAACAGGTATAAGTTGTTTACCTTGTGCTTTTCGATCCTCCAGAGGTGCTGTCTCTGTTGAGAAACGCAGCTTCTCCCCATTACTCATGACGGCAGTAATGAGATAATCCATTTTCACGATAAATGTGCGAATTAACGCTGAACCATTAGGTCTCACACGCTTGCCTTCTTTAAATTCGAAGGTAAGTATGCCCTTCCCGCCGCGTCCTTGGATCGGATAGTCCACGACTAGGGAACGCTTCGCATACCCGAGGTCCGAGATGACCAACACTTCTCCCTCATCCCCATAAATCCACTCGGCTGAGACGACTTCATCGTCATCCTTGAGTTGGATGCCGCGCACACCAGCGGCCGCACGGCCCATCGGGTTCACTTCCTCCTCACGGAAACGGATACTCATGCCCTGCTTTGTGACAAGCAAGATTTCCTTCGTATTGTCACTTAGATGTACTTGAAGGACTTCGTCATTCTCACCGATTTTACAAGCCACGATTCCGTTTGAGCGGTTCGTCATATATTCTTTCAGCTCTGTACGCTTCACTTGTCCTTTGCGTGTGACGAATACAAGCGACTTGGTCGGATCCTCAAAGCCCTTGACCGGAATAACGTTAACGATGCGATCTTCCTTGGCAATAGGAATGACATTCACAATCGCGGTGCCGTTCTCTTTCCACTTATACTCAGGCACTTGGTGGACAGGCAGCAAGTAATATTGCCCCTTCTTCGTGAAGATCAGCAAGCTTTCGATCGTATTCACGTCGAGCAGGAAGCGCAAGTAATCGCCTTCCTTCAGTCCTGTATTTTCGAGTTCTCCGCCTGATCGTGTGAACGAAAGCTTGCTCGTCCGTTTCAGGTAACCTTCATTGGATAACGTAACGAGGACATCTTCCGCGTTCACAAGTACCTCGAGATTAACCTTCAACTCTTCCACTTCACCCTGGATATCCGAGCGGCGGTCGATGCCATATTTCTTACGAATTTCACCCATTTCATCTTTGATAACACCTAACAACTTCTTCAAGCTGCCAAGAATACCACGTAAATAGGCAATCGTTTTCTCTACATCTTTCAACTCTTTTTCAAGCGTTGTAATTTCTAAATTCGTTAATCGGTATAATTGCAAAACAAGAATAGCATCTGCTTGTCGCTCTGAAAATCCAAACTTCTCAACAAGGTTATTTTGCGCATCTTGCCGATTCTTGGAAGCTTTAATCGTTGCGATAACTTCGTCCAGAATGTTAAGAGCTTTGACAAGTCCCTCTAACACATGTGCGCGGTCTTCGGCTTTCTCGAGCTCGTATTGAGAACGGAACGTAACAACTTCCTTTTGATGACCAATGTAAGCTTCAAGAATTTCACGAATACCTAATTGACGAGGCGCTTTATTCACAATTGCAACCATATTGAAATTGTAGGTCACTTGCAAGTCTGTCTTCTTCAGTAAGTAAGCCAAAATACCCTGGGCATCGGCTTCCTTCTTAAGCTCCACGACAATACGTAACCCATTACGACCGCTTTCATCACGTACTTCGGCAATACCTTCGATTTTCTTCTCAAGCCGAATGTTCTCCATGGCAGTAACCAGTCGAGATTTGACAACTTGATAAGGAATTTCCGTGATTACAATCTGTTGTCTGCCGCCGCGCATATCTTCTATCGCTGTTTTGGAACGTATGTAAATACGGCCTTTCCCCGTGCGATAAGCTTCGCGAATGCCATCTTCACCCATGATAATGCCGGAAGTCGGAAAATCGGGGCCTTTGACGATCGTCATTAATTCTTCGACTGTAATCTCAGGCTTGTCGATCATGGCTGTGCAGGCATCAATGATTTCACGTAAATTATGAGGTGGAATTTCCGTTGCGAACCCAGCCGAAATCCCGCTAACACCATTCACGAGTAAGTTCGGATACCGCGCAGGGAGCACGACAGGCTCCTTCGTAGAATTATCGAAATTATCCTTGAACATGACCGTACGTTTCTCAATATCGCGCAGAAGTTCCATTGCGATCTCAGAAAGTCTAGCCTCTGTGTAACGCATAGCTGCGGGCGGATCATCATCTAGTGATCCCCAGTTTCCATGGCCATCCACAAGTGTATGGCCCATCTTCCAAGGCTGCGCCATACGAACCATACCATCATAAATGGAGGCATCTCCATGCGGATGGTAATTCCCCATGACATCACCGACGGTTTTGGCCGATTTGCGATAAGGCTTATCAGGGGTATTGCCTGAATCGTACATCGCGTACAATACACGTCGTTGTACAGGCTTCAAACCATCCCTTACATCTGGAATCGCGCGATCCTGAATAATATATTTAGAATAACGCCCGAAACGATCGCCAACGATCTCCTCCAGAAAGGCAGGTAAAAACTCTTCTAATATGTTCATCTTTCATTCACCACTCTTTTTGGTCTACTCTACATATTCGGTAAAATCGACGTTCTCGATAATCCACCGCTTGCGTGGATCTACCTTATCACCCATCAATGTTGTTACTCGTCGTTCCGCTTTAGCGGGATCTTCAATCTGTACTTGCAGCAAGGTACGGCTTTCCGGATTCATCGTCGTTTCCCACAACTGCTCCGGATTCATCTCACCAAGACCTTTATAACGCTGCAGCTCGGTATTCTTACCAAGTTCTTTGACAACAACCTGTAGTTGATCGTCGGTCCAAGCGTACTTGTATCCACCATTCTTGCCTTTTCTAGTCACTTTATAAAGTGGTGGTTGTGCGATAAACACTTTACCCTGATCGATCAATGGCTTCATATAGCGGTAAAAGAAGGTCAAAAGCAGGACCTGAATGTGCGCACCGTCTGTGTCTGCATCTGTCATAATAATAATTTTGCCGTAATTCATCTCTTCGGATTCGAATTCAGAGCCAACTCCAGCCCCAATGGCGGCGATGATCGCTTTGTATTCATCATTTTTCATAATATCGAGAAGCTTGGATTTCTCGGGATTCATCGGTTTTCCTTTGAGCGGCAGTATTGCCTGGTGCTTGGAATCACGTCCTTGCTTCGCTGAACCGCCGGCGGAATCTCCTTCGACAATGAACAACTCATTGCGTTGCAAATCCTTCGATTGTGCAGGGGTTAGCTTACCATTCAGGTTCGAGCTCTCACTCTTTCCTTTTTTACCGCTGCGAATTTCTTCCCGCGCCTTACGAGCAGCTTCCCGTGCTTTGGAAGCTTGTACAGCCTTCTTCAGCATCATTTGCGCAATTTGCGGATTTTCCTCCAAGAAAACAGTCATTTTATCAGAAACAACCGCATCCACTGCACTTCTTGCATTAGCGCTTCCAAGCTGATCTTTCGTTTGACCAACGAATTCGACATCACCCATCTTGATATTGATAACAACCATCATACCTTCACGAAGGTCGGTACCATCAAGATTTTTTTCTTTTTCTTTGATAATGCCCCCTTTACGGGCATATTCATTCATGACACGTGTATAAGCTGTCTTAAAGCCGGTCTCATGCGTACCGCCGCCGCGAGTAGGGATTGAGTTTACGAAGGAAGCAATCGTTTCCGTGTAGCCATCATTGTATTGCAGGGCTACCTCTACTTCGATTTCATCCTTTTCTGAAGCAAAGTGAATCACAGGATGAAGAACTGTTTTCTCCTCATTCAGGAATTCAACAAATTGACTCGCGCCACCCTCATATTGGAAAGTGTCTAGCTTATCAGACCGTTCGTCTTTCAAGTTTACGAGAAGTCCTGAGTTGAGGAAAGCAATTTCTTGCAGACGTTCAGCTAAAGTATCGTAGTTTATGGTTGTTCCGCCTTGAAATACGCGTTTGTCAGGCTTGAAAGTTACTTTCGTTCCTGTGCGATTGGTATTTCCTACGACCTCAAGTCCGGTAACCGGTTCACCCACGTGCTCGATCCCTGAATCGTCGACCCAGTATTCAAAGCGCATTTTATGCACCTTGCTATCTCGGTAAATTTCTACTTCCAGCCATTCGGATAGAGCATTTGTTACCGATGCGCCAACACCATGTAGTCCGCCAGACTTCTTATAGCCTGTTCCACCAAATTTGCCGCCGGCATGTAAAATAGTAAATACAACTTGTGGAGTTGGCACGCCGGTCTTATGCATTCCGGTTGGAATCCCCCTACCATTATCCTGAACCGTAATGGACTGATCTTTATGTATCGTCACATTAATCTTGGAACAATGTTTGGCAAGATGCTCGTCAACCGCATTGTCCACGATCTCCCAGATCAGATGATGTAGACCCGATGCACTTGTACTACCAATATACATCCCTGGTCTTTTACGAACCGCTACAAGCCCTTCCAGGACTTGTATATCATCAGCCTCATAATTCGACGTTGGGGCTATTCCTTTCGCAAATTCTAGCTGCTCGGACATTGAAGCCCTCCTTTATCTAATATAACCGTTAATTCAAAACATCTTTTCGTGAAAATACCGTAAATGAAACAATAAGTGAAGCGATCGCCCACACACTTAAAACGCTAAGTGAGAAGGTCAAGTCCATCCCTTTAATTGGCGGAAGGCCTCCTGTTAAATATTTAGTTAAGTCCAAATTGACCATAAACAAATATTTCGCAGTTTCCCAAGACGACACCATGTTCGAAAGAATGGTTCCTGATATTAATACGGCAAGCATGACCCCCATACCTGCTGCTGTGGAACGAATGAGAACGGATAGCATTAGTGACATGAGTGCTACGACTAATGCTGAGAACCAAACCAATCCAAACTCCATGATAAGAAAGAACCATTGATCAACTGCACGTACAAGACTGAAATCCACTTCCGTACCTGTCAGCTTAATACCTGTAAATACCGGCATCGTCCAACCGTTATAGCCGAAAACAACCCCAGAAATCAAATAACATAAGACGCCAGTGGACAATACCGTTAGCGAAGTAAAGAAGACAACCGTAATTAATTTACTCAATAGGATTTTCCATCGCCGGACCGGTCTTGTCAACAATAATTTAATAGTCCCCGTAGAATGCTCAGATGATACGATGTCAGCGGAAATGACCATGATAATGAGCGGAATGAATAAACCAACCGCATTTTTCACAAACTCGCGTGTAAAAGTAACCGCATTCGGTGTACTCGGATCTACATCCTTTTCAAGATAATAGTTAGCGATTTGAATTTGCACTCTAAGCTGTTGTTTCCACTCATCCGGCGTTCGTGCTGAGCTTAAACGCTTTTCCCAGTCGGCAATTTTCTGCCGTTGATCCGCCTTCCAGTCCGTCGTACCAAACTGCTTTTGTGTATTTTTGGCAACTCGCATTTGAGCATAAGTGAACATAGGGATTAATGCAAGAAGTATAAGTAGGATAACATAAAAGCGTTTTTTCTTAATCATTTTAATACATTCATTCTTAACAAGGGCATATAAAGTAAGCAATTCTTTCACCTTCCCCTATTCAATTCTTTCACCTTTGGTTAGGCTCAAGAACAAATCTTCCAGTGTTGGATTTTTGATTTCTACAGCAAAGAGGCTAATTCCTGCTTCCATCAAATGCTGACTTAGCTGCGGGACGTTTTCCTTATCCATCAGTGTAACGATTTGTTTTACCGCCACGGGTAAGCCTATTGGACTTTCTTGAGAAATTTCCTCAATGGCATGCACGAGTGGCGACGCCTCTAAAAGCCCCTCGGCCTTGTCGGCCGGAGACACGGTCCACACGACTTTGCCGCCTTGAGCGACCAAATCATCGACGGCTCCCACTTGTATAACTTCACCATGACTAATAATGGCTACGCGATGGCACATTTGCTGAATCTCACTAAGCAAGTGACTGGACACGAACAAGCTAAGTCCACCCGCAGCCAAACGCTGAATGAACTCCCTCATTTCCTTAATCCCTTGTGGATCAAGACCATTCGTCGGCTCGTCCAATATCAATAAACTAGGCCGTCCAAGCAGTGCCTGTGCAATACCAAGTCGTTGACGCATACCTAGGGAATAAGTACGTACCTTATCATGAATACGTTGATCCATGGAGACGATCTCAACGACCTCTTGGATCCGTTTCTCATCGACATTAGGCAGCATTCTTGCAAAATGCTCGAGATTTTCCCAACCTGTCAAATAGGAATACAGCTCGGGATTCTCGACGATACAACCGACATGGCGCATCGCTTGATTATGCTCCTTGCGAACATCGTGCCCACAAATCTGAATAGACCCTTCAGTCGGACGTATTAAATCAACGAGCATGCGAATCGTCGTTGTTTTACCTGATCCATTGGGTCCTAAGAAACCAAAAATCTCACCCGCGTATACATCAAATGATATCCCTTTAATAATCTCTTTATTTTTAATTCGTTTTTTTAAATTTTTCACAGATAAAACCGTTGTTGGAACCGCTGCTACAGCCATCTGCTTGGCCTCCCCTACTTCAGAATTTGTACAATCCGATCGGCAATGCGCTCATAGCCGTCCCCGTTAGGATGAAAATGATCGGCTGAAGACAAATATTTGATCAAATTTTGTTCAAACAAATCATAGGTTGGGACAATAGCCATTCGAGGATAACGATTCATCATCTCAAAGACACTGTTATTCCATCGCTGTACAATAAGCGAACCTTCTTTTTTGGGATCTAAATCAAGAAAAGGATGATATAAGCCAACATACAACACAGTTGCATTCGGATTGGCCTTATTAATTGCTTGAATAACCTTATCCATTTTGGCCAGCGCAGGTTCTACGCGTTTCAGCGCACCCTCGGGGTTAAACTCCGTCTGATTTTCTCCTTTAAAAAGCCCGTCCCCGCCGGCAAAAATATCATTTCCACCAATCGTGAGTAAAATGATATCCGCCTGAGCCAGTGCGTCCTGCGTCTTTTTAAGCGCTAAATCAGAGAGAAGCTGGTCACTCTTATAGCCTGGAATCGCCAGATTATTAAGTACGAATACCGGCTTACCGCTTTCCTTCTCCAGCTTTTCGCGGACACGTCCTACGTAACCCTTGCCAGTATTGTCGCCTGTTCCTGCAGTCAATGAATCACCAAGAGCAACAATCTGAAGCTTACTTTTACTCTCAATCATTGTTTCTTTCTTTGGTGTAGTCGCTACAAGATTGAGGTCTCCGGATGCTTTGGGAAACCATATTTGATTCGCCGCGTAAGCAAAGCCTACTGCGAAAACAATCGTAGATATCGAGGCTGTAAGGCCAATTGCGCCCCACATAAAGCGTGATGATCTCAAGGAAGTCCCCTCCTGCGAATAAATGGCATAATTCACTCTAAGAGTATAGCTTCTTGAATAAATTTGCAAACATTACAATACGGAACGGACCCAAAAGAGATCTTTGGGTTAGCACTTTCATTTATTTTGAAAATGTATACTGGTTTCAAAAAAGCTGGCTGTATTATAACAAAAATGCGGATCAGGCAGAGCCAGTGCTGTCTGAGACGTCCATTTGGGATGCTCTTGGCAGTTCGATACCGTATTGGGTGCTGAAACTGCTAAAAGTATGCTAAAACCATGGCTAGACTGGTAAAGGTAGGCTGAGAAGATGTTATCCGAGCTTTCAGTTGAGTCAGGAATGATGCATTGGCGCATAGGCTCGGAAACTGAGCTTTCACCCGCTGTTTACCGAGATAAGCTCGAAAACCGAGCCTATTGTATACCAAAACCATGATGAGGCTGGTATGCGTAAGCTGAGTAGCCTTTTTCATCAACACCAGACATTCACTTCCGTGCACAAACTTGCTGTATTCACCGAAAAAAGCCGTTTAACCGCCGCAGCAGTTAAACAGCTTTTTCTCGGAACGTTAAACCGCATCCTGCAAAAATTTGTATTGGGCTTGAATAAGTCCAAAGTAAATCTTTTGTTCTTTCATGAGTTCCTCATGATTACCGATCTCCATCATACGCCCATGATCGAGCACTACGATTTTATCAGCATTCCGAATCGTAGAAAGTCTGTGCGCGACGATAAAAGAGGTTCGACCAGCAAGCAGCGTTTTGAGAGCTTCCTGAATTTTGAGCTCAGTATCCGTATCAATACTAGCTGTTGCTTCATCCAGGATGAGAACACGAGGATTCGCAAGCAGTGCGCGAGCGAAGGAAATCAACTGACGCTGACCCATCGAGAGTACGTTACCGCGCTCTTGAACCTCTGTATCATAGCCACCTGGCAAACTCATGATAAAATCGTGTGCATGAACAGCCTTAGCTACAAGCTCAATCTCTTCATTCGTAGCATCTAGTCGACCGAAGCGGATATTCTCCCGAATCGTGCCAGAGAAAATAAACGTATCTTGAAGCACGACGCCGATCTGAGACCGTAAGCTTTGGATAGTTACATGACGAATATCTTGGCCATCGATAAGTATTTTGCCTTCATTTGGGTCATAGAAACGGCATAATAAATTCATAATCGTACTTTTACCCGATCCTGTATGACCAACCAGCGCGATGGATTGACCAGCCTGTACATCCAGATTAATGCCGTTGAGTGCTGGTCTCCCAGGCTCATATTCAAACACAAGATTCTCAAACTTCACATTCCCTTGGATACTTGATAGATCTTTAGCACCCTCGATTTCAGCCACAGTAGGTTCCTCATCAATAAACTCGAAGATCCGCTCCGCTGAAGCCATAGCAATGAGCAGTTGCGAATACATTTGTCCTAACCGCGTAATTGGTTCCCAGAAATAGCCTATGTAAGTAGCGAAAGCAACCAACAAACCGACCGATATTTCTTCCGTTTGAATTAAATGAGCGCCTAGCCAGAACAGAATGCAATAGCCAACAGCTCCCGTAATTTCAATGAGAGGACCAAACGATTGATTGAGCATCGAAGCACGGTTCCAAGACAAACGATTGACCATATTCATTTTCGTGAAGAATTGAATATTTTCTTTTTCTTGTGTATAGGCCTGTGTAACCTTGATGCCTTGTATACATTCATTTAAATGCGCATTCAGACGGGATTGCTTCATCGTCACGTCCTGCCAAGCACGACGAATCTTTTTCCGAAGCTGAGTCGATATGAGGAACATAATTGGAACCGTCACGATGATCGCTGCGCCTAATTTGAAATTAAACGTCAACAAAATAATAATAATGCCGCAGAGCTGTACAACATCAATTAATAAGTTAACAACACCGTTCGTGAACAAATCTTGCAAAGAATTCACGTAGTTCGTTACTCGAACGAGCACCGAGCCTGCCGGGCGTGTATCGAAGAAACGAAACGACAGCTTCTGAATATGACTGAATAAATCATGACGGAGATCGTAGATGACGCGCTGACCAATCATATTCGTATATTTAATACGGAATGTATTGGCTAGCCATTGAATGACATATACGGCAAACATGATCCCAACAATTAGGAAAAGTAGATTCTTATCCTTCGGAATGATGGAATTATCAATGGCTTCACGAATGAGCAGCGGAATGGTCAGCTTGGTGATTGCTCCTACCAACATCATAATGATGATAATAGGCAGCATCTGTTTCTTATAAGGCTTCATATAACTAAATAAACGTTTTAACTGACCCCAATCAAAAGGCTTTTCAATCAGTTCATCATCTTGATATACGAATCGTTGCCCCGCTTGGGAATCTTCTCTTTTGGCAGATGCCTCGGTTTGCGCCGAATTAGTACTCAATGTGCTAACCTTCTTTCTTGCGATGGAGAATGGTTTATCGTATCCAAATCCGGATCCTTTGTTGCCGCAGCCTGGCTGCTTGCAGCCGATTTCTGAGGCCCATCCGCATACTGAATATGATAGGTTTGACGGTAAAGACCTTCCTGCTGCAGCAGGTCCTGATGTGTGCCTCTTTGCACAATCCGACCTTTATCCAGAACAATAATTTCATCGGCATGCTTCAAGGAAGAAATCCGGTGAGCAATGATGAATGTTGTACGCCCTTTCATAACCTCGCCGAAGCCTGCTTGAATCTCATGTTCCGTTTCCATATCAACCGCGCTTGTCGCGTCGTCTAGAACGAGAATTTTAGGATCCTTGATAAGCGCCCGAGCGATGGCAATCCGCTGCTTTTGACCGCCAGACAAGCCTAGTCCGCGCTCGCCAACAACCGTGTCATACCCTTCCGGAAGCTCCATAATGAAATCATGCGCTTTGGACAACTTAGCTGCTCGAATAATGTCATCCATCGTCACATCTTTACGTCCATAAGAGATATTGTTGCGGATGGTAGATGAAAACAAGAATGTTTCTTGGAAAACAGTAGCAATCTGATTGCGATAGCTCTCTACTTGTAATGAGCGAATATCTTGACCATCTAACATAACCTTGCCTTCTTTAACGTTATAGGCCCTCATTAGCAAGGAAATGACTGTTGTTTTACCCGAGCCTGTGCTGCCTAGGAGACCTATAACAGAACCAGGAGGAGCATCAACTGAGAAATCATAAAGTGCAGGCTGTTTTTCCGGATAAGAAAAAGTGACATGATCAAAACGCACATGACCTTGTACATGTTCACTCTTCAAAGCAATCGCATCTTGTTGATCTTTCACATGCATGTAATGATTCAAAACTTCCAAAATTTTCTCGCCAGAAGCTTTGGTTTGTGTAAAGTTATTGATATGAAAGCCCAGACCCCACATCGGTCCAATAATGTACCAGATGAGACTGAAGCAAGCAACGAGTTCACCTAGTGTTATGGTATTCTCGATCACCATGTATCCGCCAACTCCGAGCAAAGTAACGACACTTAAATTCGCCAAAATCTCCATGATCGGAAAATACTTCGCCCAGATCCCTGAGGTTTCGATATTCATGGCCTTATAATCCTCATTGCGTGCTGAAAACTTCGTTACTTCATGAGGTTCTCGTGCAAACGACTTCACCGTTCGAACCCCAGTGATATTTTCTTGTACCGCAGTAGTCATCGTACTGAGAGATTGACGTACCATCCGAAAAGCTGGATGAATTTTACCTTCAAAACGAATTGCGGTAAATGCCAGAAAAGGCATCGTTATCATCGTAAGTAAAGCCAGCTTCCAGTTAATCGAGAACATCATCCCCATGCCGAAAACCAGCATCAACATCACATTTAGGAGCTGAGCAAAGCCGAAGCCGATAAACTGTCGAATGGCCTCCAAATCAGCAGTCAATCTAGACATTAAGTCCCCTGTTCTTGCCTGATCATAGTATTGAAAGGATAAGTACTGAAGCTTGTTGTACAGCGCATTACGCAAATGATACGCGACGCGGTTACCTAGACGACCTCCGCATAAGCCATGAAGAAATTGAAACATCCCCTTCATTGAAACGACCACTACGACAACAAGTGCTAATCTGGGAACGAGTTCAAATTGTTTCTGCGTGATTACGTCGTCGATTAAATACCGTAATAAATTCGGATAAACGAGACCGAGCGCGGTTGCCACCGCTAAACATGCAATTGCTCCAAAAAATAATTTTTTCTCTGGCCAAAAATACGGCTTCAGTTGCCTGAACACTTCCACTTTGGGGCCCCCTCCTCAAGAAGGATAAATTGGAAAAGCTTAGAAAGCGTTTTATTACCTAATGAATCTTATCACCATCCCTATTAGCGAGCAATCAGAGGATACGAGGATTTAAACGCTTAAATGCCCATAACTTCACAAAAACTTGCAGGAATCCACCCTATTCTTTAAAATCATCCAGATAACCATCGATGTAAGCCCTTACATGACAATACGCAATAAAGGGTTGGCCAAGTTCAATAGAACCCGACCAACCCTTTTGTTTAACCATTAAACAAAAGCCTTTAATTGATGCTGTTTGGATATAAGTTCGTTCAAATCAATCTTCATTTCGAGAGCATCGCGAAGCCCTTCAGCATGTTCATTCAGTTGTTGCAGCATCAGATTTTTCTGAGTTGCAAGCCAGTTTTCCAACTGATTCGCATAAGCTTGTTCAAGCTCCATTGTTTGCTGCTCGATAAATTCTGCCACTGGCGTGTTCATCCGATTTTCCAGATCTGCTCTAAGCTTGCTTTTGCCATCACCTTCGAAAAATTGCTTCGCATTTTTGAAATGACTATGGAGCAGCTTCAAACTTACATCTGGAACTTCTAGTTTAGACGTAATTTCAGGTGTTACGAACTTACTTGATTCATACGTTCCACTTTCGAATCCTTCCATCAACTCACCAAGCTGCTCTTCCCACCGCTTTACACGGCTGCTGCTAATCACATTCATGCGATTTTCGACCCGGAGCGTTGTGGCCAACACCTCCTGGGATAAATCGTAACCGATCATTCGCAGCAGCTCACCCCACGCAGATTGCATTGCTTGCTTCGGATCTCTGGCATCATCCCTGAAGGTCGAAGGATTAAAGGCATAATTGTATAATTCACCGAAGCGGTACATCGTGCGCTGCTTGACGTAGTATAAAAGCTCCTGAATTTCTTTCTTTAATTCTTTGAGCTCCGCGTCATAAAGGGTATTTTCCAGAAGCTCTGTTCCAGCATGCTCCGCTTGTCCGAGCTTGGTCAACTGAATCTTCCGTTCTTCCTCCCCAGACTGCGCACGCTCCAGCCATTGCTGCATGGTAGCAATCGCTCGATTCAGCTCCAAATTAGCTGAATGGATTGCGACATCGCTAAGCTCATTGAACGTAAACTTCACAAATTCTTGCTCAAATGGCTGAATGCCAGATTGGGTAACCAGATCTTCGTTCCCTGTTATTTTGCCCTCTGCAGCCAAATAACTGGAAATTGGATAAATACGCGGATTTCGGATGCCGTGCTGCAGCAAATTCGTTTCCACATGTTTAATTACACCATTTAATTCTTCCGAGCTAGCGGCAAGATCAGCTGCATTGACGATAAAGAACATTTTATCCATCTCAAAGCTATCCTTCACACGACCGAGCTGCAAAAGAAATTCACGGTCTGCTTGAGAGAAAGCATGATTGTAATAAGTAACGAAAAGAATAGCATCCGCATTTTTAATATAGTTAAAAGCTACTCCAGTATGGCGGGCATTAATGGAGTCAGCCCCTGGTGTATCAACGAATATAATGCCTTGTTCCGTCAATGGATTGGAATAATATAATTCGATAAATTCAACAAAACAGGACTTAGATTCGTCTGCAACATAGCTTGGAAACTCGTCTTTGGTGATTTTTAGTTCGGTGCCTAAATGATCTTGGGCAAGGGCCCAACCTTTCTCCACTGCCTTCAGGAAGGAATAGTGCGGCTTCCCTTTGGCCGTAACGTCCGATGGAGAAAGTGCGCTTATGCGTTTGAGGGCCGATGCCATGTCTGTCGCCTGCACGCCGAGTATGTCCAAAGAATAGAGTACGTCCTGCAGAATCGCGTCCGTCTTCTTCATCTTGACCTTGGCTGTGCCATGCGGCCAACCTTCCTGCGGCGGCATGATCTTATTGATGGCCGCCGTCGTTGGGTTCGGCGAGACCGGCAGCACTCTTTCGCCAATCAACGCATTGGCGAAAGAGGATTTGCCGGCGCTGAAGGCGCCGAACAGCGCGATCGTGAACGTCCGCTGCCGCAGACGTTCCGATTTCTCGCGCATGGAGCGCGCGATCGACCTCATCGACGGCAGGCCCTCGATGAGGCTTGAGGCCGCCTGCAAATCGGCGGCCTTGCGCTCCATGCGCCTACCGTGTTCACCCGAGGTGAACGCGGCAGGCGCTGATGACGCTGCCACGACTGATGACGCAGCTGTAGTGCCTGCGGCCGCGTCATCAGTCGTGGCCGCGGCCTGCAGGATCGTGCCTATGGAGGTCACGTGCAGTCCCCCGCTCAGCGGGGCGGCTGCCGTCTCCTCCATGGCCGTGTACTGCTGCGCAGCCGGCAGCGCCGGCGCAGACGGTCTGGGCCAGCTGGCCATGCGCAGCAGCTGGGCCTCTGCCTCCGCCTCGGCTTCCTCGAGGCGCTGCAGTTCCCGGCAAGCGCTGAGGCGGACGCCTAGCGCTTCGAGCTCTTCCGCAAGCGCGTCAGCCGCTTGCGCACCCCCTTCGCGGACTGCAGCCGCGATCAGATCAATCACCGCAAACGCCTGTTTGCGGTACTGCTGTTTAATATCAGATGACACCTGCTTCATGAAGTTAAGCGTATATTCGCCGCCGAAGGTTGCGCCAGCATTCACTTGTGCTGCTAGCCACTGTGTCGTCACGTCAACCTTCAGCGCTTCGATTTGCGCTGTAAGGGCAGGATCATGCTGCCCTTGCTCCTGAGCGGCCTTTTTCAAAGCATCCCTCAAATGCCAGTCCAGCTGCGCTTCTACCTGCTCAGCCAAATCCGCCTGAAACGTTCCCAGGCGTTTCTCCGTCTCCAAAACTGTTTGCGCAGCTCTAGAGAAAAAGCCTACCTTGAACCCGGGCTTACGGCTCTCCAAATACGCATGAGCCTGATCCCTAGTCAAGGCTGGTGTTATATTGGCATTCTCGATAATCATGCCAACTTCCTTACGGAGGGCCGCCGTTAAAGCTTCCGGCCGTCCCTTCACCGCCGCAAGCTCTTCCTGCTTCGCTGCAGCTTGCGCCTGAATCTCCTGCACGTCACCTTCCTGGCTGATTTGCTCCATAAGCTCCGCTTTCTGCGGCTCATGCTGATCAGCCAACCACTTGCCGTGCTCTGCTGCAAGATAACGCGCGGATGCATCGATGCTGAAGCTTCGCAGATCATCACCTCGCTCAATTAAACGACTTAGGAGCCATTGCAGCTTCGCATACTCATTATGCGGATGGTTCGGCTCCTTCATGGTCACGAACAGCAAATCATCCGGCTCGATGCCCCAGCTTAGAAAAGCTTGCTTCGTCCCCTCCTTATACTGTGTAAAAGGAAGCTCCCATTCTTTGTGCTTATCAATCATATTTACAACCAAATAGAGCGGCTTTCCCCACTCCTTCATCTTCTTCGTAAACGCGAGATTGACTTCGGATTGGACATGGTTGTAATCCATAACATAGAAAACTACATCTGCTAGATGTAAAGCCGATTCCGTAGATTGATGATGAGCATCATCCGTAGAATCAATTCCAGGAGTATCAAGCAGCGCCGTTTGACTGCCCAGAAATGGAATCGGATAGGAAATCTCTACCGTTTCAATGTCGGTACCATTGACGCAATACGCTTCTAATTCTTCAAGCGCAATCGTTTTCGGTTTTCCCAGATTATTTGCTGTGCTATCCTTCACGCGATGCGTAACATGAGCACCTGGTGATCCATTACGAATACTCACGATATTTGCACTTGTTGGAATCGGGCTGGATGGCAGCAAGGCGTGCCCACAAAGCTGATTAATCAGCGTCGATTTCCCCGCTGAGAAATGACCGCAGAACGCTATATTCATCTGTCCAGCGTCTAATTTATCAAGCAGCTGACCTAGCTTGCTTGCATTGTCGTAATCCCCTTTTGTTTGCAGATTAACCTGCATGTTCCTGATCGCATCCGGCATGACCGAGATGCTTATATCCACCATTTGCGTCATTCGTCCATTCCGCTCCTTATGATCCGTTCTTCTATTCAAACATAACAGAAAAAAATCTCCCAAAGGGAGATTTAGGTTTTAGGACATAACTGCTTTTTCTTTTTCCGGCAAGAAAATCTCAAAGACATCGCGATGCTGCAAAATCGTAATGTCGGTGTCTTTAACTTTCATAACTACGACTTCGGATTTCGTTTTCATCTTGTCTATGTAATTCTGAGGAACTTCACCGGATTCACTGACTGTTACACCTTCAATGACTTTTTCCTCATTATCGGCTAGGGGCGTGTTAATTACTTGCTCATAAATATCAGAGAACAGTTCAAAGCTATTGGTGTATACGGCGATGCATTTCATTTCAAATCCCATCCTTTGTCTGCATATCATTTGTTTGTAATAGTTTTCCTAGTTGCACTTGGTTTCATACGTTTCTTACCCTCACGGCAACTGTCCAACAATGGACATATCGTGCATTGCGGGTTCTGAGCTTTGCAGTGATACCGACCGAAGAATATAAGACGATGATGTGTTTGTGTCCACTCTTCGCGCGGAACCTTCTTCATCAGCTTCTTTTCAACTTCAAGTACCGAATCGTCCCAGCCAACTAATCCTAATCTTTTGGAGACTCGCTCTACATGGGTGTCTACCGCAATAGCAGGTACCCCGAAAGCGTTCGATACGACGACATTTGCCGTTTTACGGCCTACACCGGGCAGTTCGACCAAGTGTTCGTGCTTCTCTGGAATTTCGCCTTCAAACTTGTCCAGCAGCAATTGACACAACTTTTGAATATTGCTTGCCTTATTTCGAAATAATCCTATCCGTCGAATGTCTTGCTCCAGTTCCGTAAGTGGAACGGCCAAGTAGTCTTCAGGACGCTTATATTTCTGAAATAAATCCAATGTCACCTTATTCACGGTTTCATCGGTGCATTGAGCCGATAATAATACTGCAATCGTTAACTCAAACGGATTACTGTGGCGCAACTCGCAATGTGCATCCGGAAAGAGCTCACCGATTGTATCCAAAATATGCCTTACTAACTTCTGTGTCATGTCTTTACTTCCTTAGGGTCGTAATAATCTCCAGTGTAGCGAATTGTGGCGTTAGAATCAATGCTTGAAAGCGTCAAAATGCGAACATTTTCTAAATAATTGCCATATTTATTTTATAAATTAGAAAAAAACCGCCTGTCTTAGAAGTCAAGCTCCTAATATACAGACGGATGAACTTATTTTTCGTTCAAAATTATTTCTCAATCTCAACAATTTTATCGTCTAACACATAAAGAGTTACTTGATCTCCAGCTGCAAAGGATGATACCGACACAACGTCTGTTCCCTTATGGAAATAGGCTCTTGGGAAAATACTATAAGCGGTTTTTTCTCCGGAGCTTATAGCTTTGAAGTAAAATTGGTTAACGACATTATTATAATTATCCACTTCCCGCTTAGATCCCACAGCTACTTGAATAAGCATTTTGTCATTGGCGTCTTTCATCACTTGAACACGATCGCCCACTTTGATGGAAGTGAAACTCCATGCTACGCCGCCATTAAGCTTAACGTCATAATTGCTGCCTGCGTTAATCACTTGACTTTTGCCTGAAAAATCTTGAACGGTTAAACTTGTACTAGCTGCATTCACAGCTGTAACCTTACCGCGTACAGGACTGATCAGCTCTGCTTTTACAACAGCTAAACCTTTGAACGTCAGCTTGACATAATCATCAAGAGCAAAATCTGTAATAGAACCTACACTTTGATCCGCTTTAATGATTGGAACGCCGTCCAGGGAAATGACATACGAAGTGTTCGCCTCATCCGTCACGGTAATTTGCTTGCTGTTCACGTTAGATAAAATTGTTTTATAAAGTGCCGTTTTACTCGTCACGATTTTTGTGACAATCCCCTGATCAAAGCTTAGTAATAGACTTATATTGTCCCCAACTTTTAGATCCGACAGTGTACTGTTAGGCTTATTTGCAAGCTCAACCTGTGGAGCGTAATTAAGCTTGAACGTCAAGCTTTGACCGCTGTCCGTTTTCAATGTTATATCATTTGTTTGTAAATTTAATTGCGTTAATGCGCCATCCAGTTGGGAGGACATTTTAATTTGCGTTACTGTGTTTTTCGAAACTAATAAATCAACATATTTACCTGCTGTGAAAGTGCTGTTGAAACTCGATAAAGGAAGTGTAGTACCTGCATATGAAATAGAAACAGTATCAGTCATTTTATAAACATGCGGATTACCAGTATTATCGGTCACGGTTAAGTATTTCGATGTTGGATTATAGCTATCTATTTTTGCAAAATATAAATTATCAATGGATCGATTCGTTACCGTGATCAAAGTTACTTTGTTGTTCAAAACATCCAGCTTAAGTTGATCTCCTGGAGCAATATCATAAATACTAGCCGTGGCTAAACCATTAATTCTGACTTGCACGTTATCGCTTAGAACATAGGATGCTAATGCTCCGCCAGCTGTTTTGGTTATCGTTAAAAATGTTTTGTCATCGCCAATTGCTTTCAAAGTCCCCTCAACACTAACACCGACATCCGCTTGCTTTTTAATTACTATCTTTACAATTTCACTGTTCTTAACCGTATACTCTACCGAATCTCCAACGTGAAGAGAATTGATATCTACGAGGCTGTTATCTGGTAAAGTCGCAATCAAATTACTTGAGAAACCATATGTTTCAGGCTGCCCAGATACGGTGTCAAGAAGCGTAATTTGCATGGCATCTTTATTAAGCGTTTGAATCGCGCCTTCTGCTGTTTTATTAACAGGTACCTGTTTAACTATGATGGACGTGTATTTATCGGTTTTGACAATCTTGCTTTTACGCAATTGAATCGTACTGCCATTTACGATAGAACCTAGGCTCAGGCCACGTCCTTCCGTATCAGTTACAGCGACATCCGGTGCTAAATCATAGCTCTCAAAGTCATCCAATGTGGCCTTGAGACTGCTCATATTCAATTTCAATAATTTACCCTCATGAATATCCAGCTGAAGCTCATCGCTAATAATTTCAACATAGTAGGCTGTTCCATTCACTTGTACGAGCGAAACCTCAAACGTTTCTTGCAGCGTTTTCGCAGCTATTGCCGTATCATTTTTATTACCGTAGAACACTGTGTTCGGTGAAAGTTTATATGTACTCGTATTGCCGTCTCTATCCATAAGGCCAATAGTGCCGCTTGTTAAGCTTGTCATGTACCCTTTCACAGCACGTGAAGGCAATGTAGCTAACTCCTTTTGGGAGCGACTTAAAAAGGCTGCCATTTGAGCACGCGTGACCGCCCCTTTAGGTTGGAACGTGCCATCTTCAAAGCCATCAACAACCTTCAAAGCAACTGCTGCATTAACAAAGCCCAATGTTGAGTTGCTAATGTCATTATTATCTTTGAAAGCCGTTGGTGTTGTCGATAAGCTTTGTGCGGTGGTTGCCTTCCCTATAGCACGAATTACCACTTCAGCTACCCATTCTCTCGTTGCCTTCCGCTGGCCCCATTTATCTTTGGACTTATCGCTTTGGCTTCTTACTTTCTCTTCCTCGTTGGAGATTAAGCCTTTCTGCAGAGCAATTGCTACATAATTACGCGCATAGTTATCAACCAGCATGAAATCAGGAAACACCGTTGCAGTCGTCATAGCATCTACATCGCCTTGCAAGCCCATCATACGAGTAGCCATAATAAGGACATCTTGCTGTGAAACCGAGTTCTCTGCTCGATAAGCCCCATCCTCGTAGCCTTCAATAATGCCTTCCAAAGCAAGCTTGGATATATGTCGAATGCCCCAATAGTCCGATTTTACGTCAGGAAAAGAAAGCTTTACATTACTTGTTGATGCCGTATTTACTGACTCCGCTGCCAAAACAGGCGTCCCCGCCAGGCTTGTAATAATTAAAGAGCTAACAATTGCACTTGCTAATTTCTTGTTCTTCATCGTTGATTTAGACTCCTCTGCTACTACATTTAATTAGGTCGTTTAATTGGATATGGAAGCTCTAGATGCCCCATTAAGCTATCCACTTGTTTGCCGTTTTTCAGCACATATAAAGACTTCACTTCTGGGAATTGAAACACGGTTTTCTTCAAAGCTTGTAAAAACAACTCCTCACCCGGAGCGCCTAATTGCGTTTTGGGACCAAATTTAATATCAATCTTCAATTCACCCTTAGCTATATCAAACGAAGTGCTTGTGAATGTAAGATCATCAAATAAGGGAATCGCTTTAGGATCATCACTCTTTTTGAGTGCGTTTAGTGCGGCTTCATACACGTCAGCATCCTTTTTGTAGCTGATTGTGACTTCTTTTTCTATAAGTTTCATTTCGTCCTGATCACTATAAAAGGCTTTGACCTTTTTTTGCTGTAAAGGTTCTGGTGTTTGCGTTGGGGTTGGTGCAGGACTTTGTACCACCGTTGTAGGAGTCGGCGCAATCGTAGTTTGCGGTGTTGCTCCACCTACGTGTTGACCTTTCTGACCGCAGGCGGTTACAGACAACGTGATGGCACTTACAAGAAGCACCCCATGGAATAGGCGACTTGTTTTGGTCATCTCACTCACTCCTTAGCGTTTTGCCTAGCAAAACGAACTTCGAAAGCATACGTTTAAAGCTTTCGTCTCTTATTTTAGGTTCAGGTATTCTTTGATGGCAGCAACGATAGAAGCCGCTATTTTGTCTTGAAAAGCTTCCTTGTACATGGCAGATTCATCGTTCTTATTGGACAAATACCCCACTTCGACTAGAACAGCCGGCATTGTCGTTTTCGTGATGACCCTGAAATCAGCTTGGCGTACCTTGCGATCAGGAAATCCAGCAGCAGCAACCACATTTTTGTGGATGACATTAGCAAAAGCTATGCTTTCCGGTCTGTTATAATACGTTTCCGTTCCTGATACCGAAGCTTTTGCGCTATTTCCGTGGATCGATAAGAAAAGATCAGACTGATTGTCGTTCCCAAAAGAAACCCGGTCATCCAGTGGAATGAACGTATCATCAGAGCGAGTCATAAGGACATTAACCCGCTTGTCCTGAACAAGAAGCTTCTCTACCTTCTTCGCTGTAACGAGTGTAAAATCCTTCTCATGCTTGCCAGTTATGGATAATGCACCAGGATCATTATCCCCGTGCCCTGCATCAATCACCACGGTTAACTTATGCTCTACTATCGCGGCTGTCCATTGATTCGGAAGCTTAGACGGCTGTACGCGGTAGTCAGCTGAACCTTTCAGATCCAAAATAATTCTCACCGTAGCCGGGTTATCAGAAAAGTTAGAAAAGCGCACTTTCTCAACCAGAGGATGTATAGAAGGCAGCTCCCCTGCATTATTTACAAGCAATTTTTGGAGAGATGGATCTAAAGAAGTGTTAGGGAAGTCAAAAACGATGCGATTCGGGTTCGATAATTTCATCATAGTCGGAACTAAAGAACCGTCTTTCGCAGCTACGGCTAACTCCTTCTCAGAAAGCACAATCGAAGTCAACAAGTGCACATTTGGATCGGGTATATTCGTTCCTGGATTTGTGCCAGTGCCCGGTACTGGCGGTTTTGGGGGCGTTACTTCGCCATGATTGTGATCATCTACAACATCGATGGGTCCTGTGACTGGTTTGGAATCGGAATCATCCTTTTTGAACATATGAACAGAAGAGGTTAAAGAGTCCCACTTAAATTCAATACCCATAAGTTGACCAATGAAACGAAGTGGAAGCATCGTATTGCCTTTTTCGATGATTGGCGCTACTTCTAAGCTTTCCTTCTTACCTTTAATCAGGGCCGTTTTACTGTCGATAACCAATTGAATGTTCATATCGTCTTTGACGATGGTTACCATGCGTGTGGATTCATCCCAACTCACCTTTGCACCTATTTCTTCAACGATAATTCTTACAGGTACAATCGTATTGCCACTTACGATACGTGGCTGGACTTCGTTAGACACAAGCTTTTTTTCATTCATATAAAGCTTAATTCCGCTGGTGGATTCAGCTCCCATCGCATAAGTAGGGAGAAGCAGCATGCAAACTAGCAGCATTAAACAAAATGCAGGAAATTTCATCATTCACCTCTATGTAATGTCGGAATTGGGGTCTTAAATTCATACTCTTAAAATCTATCTTTTATAAACTAGCAGCAACGTGTCCATTTTACCAAAATAATCATATGCCCGACAGCAAAACCTCCGTCCAATCGACAATCTAGTAATCTATTAGACGCGGAAAACTGCCAAAAGTTGCAAAAAAAGAAGAAGAAAAAAACCTAGCCATAAGCTAGGTCTGAATTCTTGCAACTTGAACAAAAAAGACGCAACCAATGCAAGAGCTCATTGGATTGCGTCTTCTATGATCACATTTTATTTATAAGCCAAACGTTTTTGGTGAGCTTGTTCATAAGCTGTGATTTTCTCTTCATGTTGAAGTGTTAAGCCGATGTCATCCAAGCCTTGCAGAAGGAACTGACGACGGTGCTCATCCAAATCAAACTGAATTTTCAAGCCGTATTCATCAGTGAGTGTCTTGTTCTCAAGATCGACATTCAGCTTGTAGCCTTCATGCTTCGCTGTACGAGCGAATAAATCATCAACTTGCTCTTCCGATAGCTTGATTGGCAGAATGCTGTTTTTGAAGCAGTTGTTGTAGAAGATATCAGCATAAGACGGTGCAATAATGACGCGGAAGCCGAAATCTTGGATAGCCCAAGGTGCATGCTCACGAGAAGATCCGCAGCCAAAGTTCGCTCTGGAGAGCAGAACAGAAGCTCCTTGATAACGATCTTGGTTTAATGGGAAGTTCTCGATAACTTTGCCCGCTTCATCCCATCTCCATTCGAAGAAGAGGAATTGACCGAAACCGGAACGCTCAATTCTTTTAAGAAATTGCTTAGGAATAATGGCATCTGTATCTACATTCACGCGATCAACAGGACCGACTAGGCCTGTATGTTGTTTAAAAGCTTCCATGTTTTCATTCTCCTTAAAGTTTTGCTTTAGCAAAACTAGCATCGTAAGCATTGCCTTAATCAGCCCAAATTAAGCTTGTTGGTATTCTTTGATTTCCCAATCACGAACGTCGTAGAAATGACCTTTGATTGCTGCAGCAACAGCCATTGCTGGAGACACGAGAATGCGTACGTCCACCGCGGCCTTGACGACCTTCGAAGTTACGGTTGGATGTCGATGCACAGCGTTGACCTGGTTGCAGAACGTCCGGGTTCATGGCCAAACACATACTGCAGCCTGCATCACGCCATTCGAAGCCAGCGTCGGAGAATATTTTGTCCAAGCCTTCTTTCTCAGCCTGAATTTTAACGCGTCCGGAACCTGGAACTACGATAGCTGTAACGCTTGGATCAACCGTGTAACCTTGTGCAATTTTAGCAGCTGCACGAAGATCCTCGATACGACCATTTGTACAAGAACCGATGAAGACATAATCAACTTTCAGTTCAGTCATTGGCGTTCCTGGTGTTAAATCCATATATTCAAGCGCTTTTTCAGCAGCTTTACGTTCATTTTCTGTTTCAAAGCTTTGCGGATCCGGAACTAGTGATGTAATACTCGTCCCCATTCCCGGGCTAGTTCCCCAGGTCACTTGCGGAATCAAAGAATCAGCATCAAATTCCAGCACCCAATCATACGTAGCGCCTTCGTCAGTAACAAGGTTAGACCATTCTGCGACTGCAGCGTCAAAGTCAGCACCTTGTGGAACGTATTCACGACCACGCAGGTAGTTAAATGTTGTTTCGTCAGGTGCAATAAGACCTGCTCTAGCTCCACCTTCAATGGACATGTTACAAACCGTCATACGCTCTTCCATGGAAAGACCACGAATCGCTTCGCCGGTATATTCAATTACATAACCCGTTGCAAAATCTGTACCGTATTTAGCAATAACGCCAAGAATCAAATCTTTCGCAGTTACGCCTGGTTTCAGATTGCCTGTAATGCGTACTTCCAATGATTTTGCTCTGGATTGTTGCAGTGTTTGTGTAGCAAGAACGTGCTCCACTTCACTTGTTCCAATACCGAAAGCAAGTGCGCCGAATGCGCCATGTGTCGAAGTGTGGCTATCTCCGCAAACGATTGTTTTACCTGGATGTGTAAGTCCTAGCTCAGGTCCCATAACGTGTACAACACCTTGGTCAAGGCTGTCTAGGTCGAACAACGTAACGCCGAAATCACGGCAGTTTTGCGAAAGTGTATCAATTTGTTGTTTGGAAATAGGATCAGTGATATTGAAACGATCCTTAGTAGGTACGTTATGATCCATCGTCGCAAACGTTAGGTCTGGTCTGCGAACTTTGCGACCCGATAAACGAAGGCCTTCGAAAGCTTGCGGTGAAGTTACTTCATGAACAAGCTGCAAATCAATATAGATTACGCTGGGCTTGCCTTCTTCCTGGTTAATAACGTGATTATCCCAAATCTTCTGAAACATTGTCTTTTTACTCATATCCAGTCACCTCTTGTCATTATCCGCTCTAATTGTTAATGTCTTACCCTCATAACGTAGTTTAACACGGATAACGTCATAGCTCCAAGATATAATAACTATAAGCTTCATAGATTATTCCTATAGGATGATTCGAATTTGAAAAAAGGTGGTTAGTATCTTGCATAAGCAATTATGACATTTTGAAAAGGATGTGCTACTATGCTTTGGACCATTTTTGTTGTTATTCTCGTCTTGTGGGCTTTAGGAATAGGGTTTGATATCGGAGGGAATTTAATCCATCTTCTGCTCGTTTTAGCCGTCATATCTTTGGTATTCAATTTGGTTACAGGTAGAAGAGGTAATTAACATTACTTTACAGATGAACCTATATATTAATTCAAAAAGCAGTTTGTGGAATTTGTCGAATTTGTCCGCAGACTGCTTTTGCTTGTACCTCAGATGATTGCTCATCGATGTGAGAGTCCTCGATCGAGGTTTTCTCATATCAAACCTTAAAATCTGGTATATTATCTGTATGCTTTATAGGCTGTATCAATAATACAAGCTAAGATTATTACATATCAGGAGATGAAATCTACGATGGAACTACGTCAACTTCAATATGCGATTCAAATCGCGATCGAACGCAATTTCTCTCGCGCCGCGGAGAAACTTCATATTGCACAGCCTTCCCTAAGCCAGCAGCTATCCAAGCTAGAGAAAGAAATCGGCGTCCTTCTTTTCCAGCGCAGCACCAATTCAGTTGAGCTTACTCATGCTGGGTCCCTTTTTGTTGAAAAATCCCAAAAAATCCTCGACATGGTCGAGCAGCTGAAGAAAGAAATGGAAGACATTTCACAAATGAAAAAGGGTCGCCTTGTCGTAGGCAGTATGCCAATTACGGGTTCAACGATCCTGCCTTTCGTTGTTCCTGTCTTTCAAGCGGCATATCCGGATATTGAAATTACACTCGTTGAAGAGACATCCTCTAACTTAGAAACACTTACGATGAATGGACAAACCGACATCTCGCTGCTCTCATTACCATTACGAGAGGATTCTCTCGTTTATGAGACTTTACTGGAGGAAGAAATCGTCCTCGCGGTACCTCCACTGCATCGATTAGCAGCAAGTAAAGAACCTATTCGAATCGAACAATTAGAGAAGGAAGCTTTCATCGCTTTGAAAAAAGGGCAGGGATTTCGCAAGCTAACACTTGAACTATGCCAAAAAGCTGGCATTACCCCTAATATTGTCTTCGAATCCAGCAATATGGAAACGGTTCAGTCCCTCGTCGCTGCAGGCATGGGAATCGGTTTCGTCCCTTATTTAATTTCAAAAAGAAGCTTCAGTGAATTATCACCCATTCACCTCACCCTTGAAGGCAGACCTACTCGCACACTCGTTATTGCCTATCGTAAAGGCAGATACATTTCTAAAGCTGCCGAAGCTTTCGTTTCCACAATGAAAGAGGTTATGCGAACAATCGGTTAGCACAAGGAGGTTTAACCTGCAATGAACAAAACTCAACGGTTAATTCAGTTGATGATGGCAGTAAACGAACGTATGCAGTTCACCACGAAAGAGATGGCAGATGAATTCGGCGTCTCGGAACGTACTATGCACCGCGATTTACAAGAGTTGAGCGAGCTGGGGATGCCGCTATATACCGAATTTGGACCACATGGGGGATATCGCTTATTAAAGAAGCGGATGCTCCCTCCGATTCTATTCTCCGAACAAGAGGCTGTTGCGATGTTCTTCGCCTTTCAGTCGCTCCAGTATTATGGAGCGCTCCCTTTTGCTGCGGAATCGACTTCGGCTCTGAATAAGTTCTATCACTATCTCCCCACAGATACGAAGGTGAGAATCGATGCACTTAAGGATCGAGTATCCTTCTGGACGCCTACGCGAACGCAAGGTTCCCCTTTCTTGGAGCAGCTTTTGGACGCTTCTATTGATGAAACGCCTTTACGCATAACCTACGCGTCCAAAGATGAGACCACAGAGAGAGTCGTGCAGCCAATTGGCATTTACGCGTCCAATGGTTTTTGGTATTTTCCCTCCTATTGCTTTCGAAAAGAAGGATTCCTTTTATTTCGCGTAGATCGCATACGCAGCTTAGAACGAGCCGAATCCGCACTTCCAAGCAAAAGCTTCAAACACTACACAATTGGTGATTGGCTGTTAGCAGGGCAAGAGCGTGAGGCAGGCCAAATGACAATGAAGCTCCGGGTGAAGCTGACTCCAGGTGGTGTTAGAACCTATGAACGTAACAATGGACTGGACGGTAGCGTGGAACTTTATGAAGATGGCAGTGGCCTATTAGTGACAGACATGCATCGAAGTAATTTATCGTACTTTTCGAAGTATTTTCTCAGTTTGGGTGCCGACGCCCTAGTTGAAGAGCCCTTAGAAATGGCGAATTGGATTCGGGAGCAAATTCGTGCTATGCAGCATGCATACGGCAATGAGTTGACTTGAAGAGCGGATTCAATTTAACCGTTGCAATGGTAGGCACCTTGAATTTTGATGCAAAAAGTGCATATATTTCCCACGATTTCGGCGTATTCAAGAGAATACATGTAAAAAAGTACATCTAAATGAACGGATATATGGAAGTTTCCTCGAAAACGGACATATTAGATGCACAAAATACATCAGTTCTGCTCAAATAGATTAATTAAGAATGATTTGTGTACTTTTTACATCAATTATCTTGATACTCTACTCAACCTACTTACTTAATCATCCTCTCCTTGAGTCGAGCGATACATCTCTTCATTACTATAAATACTATGACAAGAATTGTCATGGATTCGATGTAACATTAAAACTGAGCATACAAAGTTAATGATGCTGCTAGTTGTTTATGGCGAAAAAAGCTATGTTCATGCTTACGATGCCAGTTTTTCTGGCAAAAAACTCTTAGGAGGCAAAACAATGACTTTACAAAACCTGCAAGGACGGGTTGCCTTGGTTACCGGTTCCAGTCGAGGCGGCGGCCGCGGCATTGCCCTAGCACTTGGGGAGGCTGGGGCCACTGTCTATGTGACAGGACGCAGTACGAGAGCGAAATCCACGAGAACAGATCTCACGGGTACGATTGAAGATACCGCTGAAGCCGTTACGCAGCGCGGTGGATTAGGAATCGCCGTTCGTTATGACCATACCATCGACGCTGATGTCAAAGCTTTGTACGAACGTATTAAACAAGAACAAGGAACGCTCGATATTTTGGTTAATAATGCCTGGGGCGGTTACGAGGACTATGATGATGTCGATTTCTCCGTTCCCTTTTGGGAGCAGCCGATGTCGCGTTGGGACAAAATGTTCGAGGCAGGACTGCGTGCTCAGATGGTTTCAAGCCGGTATGCGATGTCTACCTTTTTTCTCGAACAAAATCGTGGTCTTCTGATTAATACAGGCGTCAACTCTGATATTGGCGGCGACTACCCTATCAATGTTTTCTATGACACAGTGAAACGAGCGGTTACGAATATGACACGCGCTATGTCTCAAAATCTAAAAGCAAACCATATCGATGTAACCGCTCTTACTTTAGCACCTGGCTGGATGCGTACGGAAGCCGTTTATAAGCATTATGGCTTAGAACCAGGTGATCCGAATTTCATGAAAGTCGAAGCACTTCATACGACGGAATCTGTGGAATATATCGGCCGTGCAGTTGTCGCGTTGGCATCCGATCCTCAAGTAAGTCAAAAGGCAGGTCAACTTCTCGAGGTAGGTGCCCTAGCGGATCAGTATGGCTTCACGGATATCGATGGCAGACAGTTGCCGCCGTTCCGGGTTTAGGTCATTCAAATTCGATTACTTCATAAACCATTTTTGAATAAAATTCGGCGGTTGGATGCGGCAGTTGTGAAAAGCTGCAATTTTCCAATCGCCTTTTTCTTTGACAATCACATTTGTATTGATGGAATCTCTGTTCTTTGGCGCTTTTTTCTGCCAACTGAGTTTAATAGCACCAACACAATGAGCAACAGCCATATCGGGAGATAGAAATCGGATCTGGATTGAACCGCCATCCACCATTGATGAACCTCTTAACACACCATCAAACAGCTTCTGATGAATTTCCGCTATGTCTTGTCGCCCCTTTATATGCTGTCCGTTGAAGGTCACATAGTCAGCATCTACTGTAAAACATTGGCCGAACGCTTGCCCGTTATGCTCATTCCAAGCTTTGCCAAGCACCTCGAAAATAGCGAGTATCGCTTTCGTGTCTTGTTCTTTAACATCCACCATATCAGCCTCATCCTCTCTTAAGCGTTATTTTCGCGGTTACTGAAACTTTTGCATACGGAGGGAACGTCATTCCGTTATTTTTTTCGTTTTACCCGATTAAGCACTTTCGCGGGACATCAATCCATTATTTCTTTCGTTTTACCGGATTATGGCGCTTTCGCGGAACGTCGATTCGCTATTTGTTTCGTTTTGCCCGATTGCGGCACCATTGCGGAACTCATTCCGCTATTCCTTTAAAACCGAAGTATTTTAACCACTCATCACTCCACAATTTCAATTTTGACATAATTACCTTTTCAATAAATCGCACTGGAGTAGGAAATAATCCCAGTCCACAGACCGATTACATACCAAATTGATTAATTTCACAGATCCCACTAACCCTTTGACCACTGAACGCATACGATATATAAATAAAACTTATCCATTCCCCAATAATAAATGATAAAAAGATAGCATTAACCCAGGAGGCGGAAACCATGACATTATTAAGAGCAATTGAGCAGACATTCTGTAAATTGCAAGAACCCTCACTAGAACAACTTAAAGAAGCCCTACAATCCTTAGACAACTCACTTCATGAGGTGCCTGTTTATAAAACAGAGCCTAAACAACTACCCTATGGTCGGAATGTCGTTTATAGCACGAAAGATCTCGAAGTTATTGTGATTCACATACCTGCTTCGGAGGCAACGGCGATTCATAACCATGGCTCGTCCATCGGCTCCGCTTGTTTAATTGAG
This sequence comes from Paenibacillus sp. V4I3, assembly GCF_030817215.1. GTDB lineage: Bacteria > Bacillota > Bacilli > Paenibacillales > NBRC-103111 > Paenibacillus_E. The sequence goes on along the minus strand of NZ_JAUSZA010000001.1, from coordinate 4,169,640 downwards.
GGAACGTTAGTCAATACCAAGTACCGTCTGGACTCCGAAGGTTATCCCGTCGCCCACACAGATGACTATATTGGGTCAGGTGAATATTTTGAAGCTCCTTGCGAGCAAATTCATCAGTTAAGCAACCCTTTCCACGAGCCTGCTGTTTCCATCCATGTATATAGCCCGCCTCTCAAGGGCGTAACACGCTACGTACCTTACAGCGAAATCTTGGATTATGTCATCTAAAAAAAGCCCCCTGTAATCACGTCCATCGACGTTCTCACAGGGGGCATGGTATTAAAATTGAAGTGAATTCTCAATGAATGCTTTTAATTCGGAAATTGGGATCCGTTTTTGTTCCATTGTATCACGGTCACGCACCGTTACTTGACCATCTGTTTCGGACTCAAAGTCGTATGTGATACAGAACGGTGTACCAATTTCATCGTGACGGCGGTATCTTTTACCAATAGAACCTGTATCATCATAATCCACCATAAAATGCTTCGCTAGATCAGCAAATACAGCCTGCGCGCCTTCATTCAACTTTTTGGAAAGTGGGAATATAGCGGCTTTAATCGGCGCCAGTGCAGGATGGAAGTGCAGAACCGTACGACTGTCGTCACCTTCCAGCTTTTGCTCTTCGAAAGCATCGATTAAAAGCGCTAACGTAACGCGGTCTGCGCCAAGAGAAGGCTCGATGCAGTAAGGAATGTATCGTTCATTTGTTTCTGGATCAATGTAGTTGAAGTCCGCACCAGAGTGCTCCATATGCTGCTTCAAGTCAAAATCCGTACGATCCGCGATACCCCATAGCTCGCCCCAGCCAAACGGAAATTTGTACTCGATATCCGTCGTCGCATTGCTGTAATGGGACAACTCATCGTCGTTATGATCACGAAGGCGAAGGTTATCCGCTTTGGCACCTAGAGACAACAGCCAGTTATGGCAGAAGCTTCTCCAGTACTCGAACCACTTCATGTCCTCGCCGGGCTTACAGAAAAACTCAAGCTCCATTTGTTCGAATTCACGTGTACGGAATGTAAAGTTACCTGGCGTGATTTCGTTACGGAAGCTTTTGCCGATTTGGCCGATACCGAATGGCAGCTTTTTGCGCATCGTGCGTTGAACGTTTTTGAAGTTAACGAAAATACCTTGTGCTGTTTCCGGACGTAAGTAAACCACGTTAGAGCTAGCTTCCGTTACACCTTGGAATGTTTTGAACATCAGGTTGAACTGACGGATATCCGTAAATTCCTTGCTGCCGCAATCTGGACACACAATGTTGTGCTCTACGATAAGCTTCATCATATCGTCAAAAGTCATGCCATCAACGATGATTTCGATATCTTTCTCAGCCAGTTTATTTTCAATCAATTTATCAGCACGGTGACGAGCTTTACAGCTTTTGCAATCGATCATCGGATCGTTGAAATTTCCAACGTGACCGGATGCTACCCATGCTTGCGGGTTCATCAAAATAGCCGCGTCAAGACCCACGTTATACGGGGATTCTTGAATAAATTTTTTCCACCAAGCACGCTTGATATTGTTTTTCAGCTCGACGCCAAGCGGGCCGTAATCCCATGTGTTAGCCAAACCGCCATACACTTCTGAACCTGGGAATACAAAACCTCTGTGCTTCGCTAATGCTACAACTTGATCCATAGTAACGCTCATTGTTCGTTCGCTCCTTCAGCTTCTCGTTTATAGGTCAATGACCTTTGACGACCATTTGGATATGAGCAGACGCAAAAAAAGCTCAACATCCAAAGGCATCAAATAATGCCTAGGGACGAGAGCCTTACGCACCCGCGGTTCCACCCTAGTTGATACACCCATAGAGCAGTATATCCCCTTTATCGTATTGGCTCCGGATAGCCTTTTCCTTGAGCTTCAATCTGGGCTTTCACCGTCCCCAGCTCGCTGAACTTGAAGTTGTTCAAGTACTATTCATCCTTCACAGCCACAATTGATCATTCAATTGGCTTTAGTTTACAGAAAAACCGACAAAAAATCAAATAGGTGCAGGTACATTTTTATTTAATCTAATACAAATGTGGACGACGGTCTTCAAAGACCGGAATTTTAGCGCGAACACGCACAACTTCCGTCAAGTCGATGGTAGCATGCAAAATCGCTTCACTCTCATCGCCTTCCACCAGTACTTCGCCCCAAGGATCAATAACCATCGAGTGCCCAAAGAAATTCGTTGTTCCACTAGTCCCAACGCGATTACAGGAAACGACATACATCTGATTTTCAATGGCTCTGGCCATGAGCAGTGTACGCCAGTGGTGCAAACGTGGGTGCGGCCATTCCGCAGGTACGAATAAAATCCGTGCCCCATCCAGCGCTAATTTGCGCGCAAGCTCAGGGAAACGAATGTCATAGCAGATCATCGCGCCAGCCGGAACGCCTTCAAGCTCAAATCGGCCAAGCTGATCGCCGCTATGCAGAAACTTTTCCTCGTCCATAAGACGGAACAAGTGGATTTTGGAATACTCGGCTGTTTCCGCGCCTTCGCGATCAAAGGCGTAAATCGTGTTCAGAACACGATCGTCTCTTTTATCAGCAATTGATCCGCCGATGATATTGACACGATGGGTCCGGGCAAAATCACTTAGAAAGGCTTTCGTCCTAATACCGTTAGGATCAGCCAACTGCTGAATCTCGGTTAAGGCGTAACCTGTATTCCACATCTCGGGAAATACGATCACATCAGGCTTTTGATCTCCACTAACCGCTTGATGCAGAAGCTTCTCCAATTGAGCAAAGTTCGTATCGGGTTCACCGATCTGAATATCCATTTGAATTAGTGCAATGTGTAGTAATTGTGATTCGGACATACTAGGATGACTCCTTTCGGGCAGCAGATTACCAATATCTCTCTATAGTAGTCTAATATATATTTGAACTCAATGGAACTCATGAAGGTTTAAATGCTTTGGACTGTCCTCTTGCTATACTTAAAGTCTCCCAATGATGATTCGCCCAATGTTTACTGAGCAGAACGATTTGCCCTACATGGTAGCCATAATGAGAAACTTGCCGCTGAATGGCTTGAAGCACAGAATGCCCTTCGCCTCTAATTTGGATAGTCCTAAGAACATCATTCGGAGTGAGTGCGTGCAGTGTATCAAACAGTACCTTCCAGCCTTCCTCCCAAAAGGAGATTAGCTGTTCACGCGTGTATTGGCTGCTTTCAAATTCACCGTCACGCTGCCGTGTTTCCTTTTCCCCATCCGTTGTTAAGAAATCAGTCCACCGTGACAGCATGTTCCCGTGCATGTGCTTAATCAACAATTCTAACGAATTCGACTCCTCATCTAACGTTAGATAAAAATGAGCATCTTCCGTTTGATCGAAAGCTTTATCCGCCAGCTTCTTCATATTTTCAAATGCAAGTATGGATTCCTGCAAAAAAACTTGCGCCACTAACTTGTTGTCCGACATGGTCTTCATCACCTTTCCTTAACTAATGAACTAACTTTATGATATTGACCGCTCGATGTAAAATCGATTTTTTTCATCACTATGAAAAAAAGTTTAATCATGTTACATTAAGGTTATTAATTAAAATCCCGACCTCCGGAGTGTGAATTAAATCGTGACAAAAACATCCCCAACAACAAGCCCATTTACGATTCAGCCTGCTGAACGTATGAATGGACTTCCAACTCAATTTTTTGCATCACTCGTACGCAAAGCCAATGAGCAAATTGCTGCGGGTCATGACGTCATTAATCTCGGCCAAGGGAATCCTGACCGCCCTACGCCTCCGCATATCGTATCATCCATACAGGAAGCAGCTGCTAACCCGTTGTATCATAAATATCCGCCCTTCAGCGGATTTCCATTTCTGAAACAAGCTATTACTCAGCGGTATAAGGAAGATCACAACGTAGATCTTGATCCTGAAACGGAAGTAGCGATTCTTTTTGGCGGTAAAACAGGACTGATCGAAATAGCGCAATGTTTGCTTAATCCAGGCGATGTATGTCTCGTTCCTGATCCTGGCTACCCGGATTATTGGTCAGGGGTTGCTCTCGCCGGAGCCGAAATGGCTTTCATGCCCCTGCGGGAAGAAAACAACTTTCTTCCTGACTACTCACAGCTCAAAGAATCCGATTTGAACCGCGCGAAACTGATGTTCATTAATTATCCGAACAACCCAACAGGTGCTACGGCTCCCGCTTCCTTTTATGAAGAAACGGTCGAATTCGCGCACAAGCATGGTGTTGTCGTCGCAAGTGATTTCGCTTATGGTGCGATAGGCTTCGACGATCAGAAACCGGTCAGCTTCCTACAGACACCGGGTGCCAAAGAAGTGGGTATCGAGTTCTATACGCTCTCCAAAACATACAACATGGCTGGCTGGCGCGTAGGCTTTGCCTTAGGGAACAGAGAAGTTATCCGCCTTATTAACTTGATGCAGGATCATTACTACTGCTCGCTGTTCGGCGGTATCCAAGTGGCAGCCGCAACTGCTCTCACAGCCTCGCAAGATTGTGTTACGGAGCTGCGTGATGTTTACGAGAGCCGCCGCAATGCCCTTTATACTGCTCTTGCCAGTATCGGCTGGCATGCACGCCCTTCGCAGGGGTCTTTCTTCTCTTGGCTGCCCGTTCCAAAAGGACACTCCTCACAGAGTCTTGCCGATTTGCTTCTGCAAGAAGCAAAAGTTGTCGTCGCACCAGGCGTTGGCTTCGGAACGCACGGGGAAGGCTATGTAAGGCTTGGACTCTTATCCACAGAGGAAAGATTAGAAGAAGCTGTACAGCGAATCGGCAAACTGAATCTATTTGTTTAAACGGATAAAAAAGAAGCTCGTCATGGGCTCAACACTTGCTCGCCTATGCAGTCTAGGCTTCTGCTTCTTTACAAACGCTTGTACAGCGTGCTATTCTAGATAGAACCAAAAAAGGAAGTCCTCAAAAACTTCTATATCGCAACGTAATGATGGGAATAGTAGGAACCGTTAAGCACGTAAACAGAGAGTAAGCTCCATAGACTGAGAGAGCTTGCCGTGAACCGACTCCGAACCCGCCCCTGAACAGTCAACGATGAGTTGAACAGTGCCCTGCTGTTATTTAGGGAATCTAGAGTTGGGTGCAGCCGCCATCGGTGTGCGCCAATCTAAGGTGGTACCGCGGAAGCTACAGACTTTCGTCCTTATGTTATGAGGACGGGAGTCTTTTTTGTATCTACATACATGTAAATCAAAGGATGGGATCGATATGACTCAGCGAATCGTCGTCAAAATCGGCAGCAGCTCTTTAACTTCAGATACCGGGGGCCTCAATCCGGATAAAATACGTTTTTTCGCGTCGGAGCTGGCGCAATTGAAGCAGGATGGTCATCAAGTCCTGCTGGTTACCTCCGGCGCAGTTGCCGCAGGCTTCACCTCCCTTGGTTACCGCACACGGCCCAAGGTGCTGCACGAGAAGCAGGCCGCAGCCGCTGTCGGCCAAGCGCTTCTCATGCAGGCGTACCACGAAGCATTTGCGTACCACGGCATCAGCGTGGCGCAAATTTTGCTCACAAGGTACGACTTCTCTAACCGCAAGCGCGTGCAGAACGCTCTGATGACGGTCGACGAGCTGCTGCAGCGGGGCGTCGTACCGATCATTAACGAGAATGATACCGTCGCGGTGGATGAACTGAAATTCGGCGACAATGATACGTTGTCGGCCTTGGTAGGCAATTTGGTCAAAGCGAACAAATTGATCATTATTACGGACATGGACGGCCTGTACACGGACGATCCCCGCAAAAATGCGAACGCGCAGCGTATCGATCGCGTGGACGCTATCAGCGATGAGCTGTTCAGCTTCGCTGGAGGCTCTGGGAGCGCGGTCGGCACCGGCGGCATGCGCTCGAAGGTCGAGGCCGCCCGCATCGCGATGCGCGGGGGCGTGCCGGTGTTCATCGGGCGCGTACTCGAGCCCGGTGATTTGCCGCATGCCGTGGATGGCAGCGGCAAGGGCACGTACTTCGACACGGTTCTGAACAACCTGCCAGTGAAGAAACAATGGGTCGGCTTCCACTCGCTGCCCCAGGGGCAAATCATCGTTGACCAAGGCGCCAAAGCGGCCCTGCTCAGCGGTGGCAAGAGCTTGCTTCCTGCAGGCATCACAGGCGCGGCAGGTGACTTCCACCCCGGTGACGTCGTCGAGGTGCTCAGTACCGAAGGCGCACTGCTAGGACGCGGCGTCGTCAACTACGCGGCTTGGCAAGTGCAAGCCGCCGCAGGGCTATCGACCGATGAGGTCCAGAAACGTGTGGAAGTTGCCCGAATTGAAGTCATTCACCGAGATGAATGGGTTCCTTTAACCTAATGAAGAAAGCGAGGCTCTCCCAACTATGAGACAACAACGATTGCTTAACCCAACTCTACGTGACGTTCCGGGAGATGCAGAAGCCGCTAGCCATAGACTGATGCTGCGTGCGGGATTAATACGACAGCTCTCTAGTGGTATCTACTCCTATTTACCCTTAGGTCTTAAAGCCCTGCAAAACATACAACAAATTGTCCGAGAGGAAATGGATGCAGCCGGTGCACAGGAAATGCTAATGCCAGCTCTTCACCCTTCCGAATTATGGAAAGCCTCTGGCAGATGGGATGTCTATGGCCCAGAGTTGATGCGTCTGGAAGATCGGAACGGCCGAGAGTTTGCACTAGGAGCTACCCATGAGGAAGTCATCACGACGATCGTGAAGGACGAGATTCATTCCTATAAGAAGCTGCCTGTCACGCTATATCAGATTCAAACGAAATATCGCGATGAACGTAGACCTCGGTTCGGTCTGCTCCGCGGACGAGAGTTCCTCATGAAGGATGCCTATTCCTTCGACCGTACGGAAAGCGGACTAGATGCAAGTTATCAGAGTATGTATAACGCTTATGATAACATTTTCACACGATGCGGATTGCAGTTCCGAGCGGTTGAAGCCGATTCCGGCGCTATCGGCGGGACAGATACCCATGAATTCATGGCCCTGGCTGATGTAGGTGAGGATATAATCGTCCACTGCACCTCCTGCCAGTATGCAGCGAATATTGAAAAAGCAATCGGAACGCTACCAGAACAACAGAAATCCAAGCGAGTGGATAACATTTCACCAACTTCGCAACCAGTGAAAGTTCACACGCCGCAAGTGACTAGCATCAAACAGCTTAGTCAATTTCTACAAATAGATGCCAATCAGATCATTAAATCTGTTGCCTTACAAGCAGATGGAGCACCCCTTATTGTCCTCCTGCGATTCGATTATGAATTAAATGAGATCAAGCTGAAGCAAGCTATTGGGGCTGTTGAGGTCTCCATGCTTTCCGAAGTAGACATAGAGAAGCTAGGATCCATTGCCGGTTTTATCGGTCCCATTGGACTCCAGAATGTGAGAATCATCGCTGATTCCTCTATCAGGGGCTTGAAGGATGCTGTCGTAGGAGCCAATGAGTCCGATTATCATTTGGTTCATGTGGAGGTCGAACGCGATTTAGGAACGATATCTTATCATGACGTACGCAATGTCGCCCAAGGTGAGTTATGTTCCCATTGTGGGCACGAGCTCTCTTTTGCGAAAGGGATTGAACTTGGCCACGTATTTAAGCTCGGCACCAAATACAGCAGTTCCCTTGGCGCAACGTTCAGCGACGAGAATGGGGTCTCCGAGCCCATCATTATGGGCTGCTATGGCATTGGTGTCTCACGTGTGCTAGCTGCCATTATCGAGCAAAACTATGATGAACGAGGCATTATATGGCCTGAATCCATTACACCATTTTCCATTCATCTTCTGACCATTCATGTTCAGGATGAAGCTCAAATAAAATTATCCGAAGAGATTTATACAACGTTAGTTAGGGCAGGCTACTCCGTCCTATGGGACGATCGGGATGAACGTCCTGGCGTTAAGTTCAATGATTCGGATCTACTCGGCTTCCCTTTGCGAATAACAGTCGGCAAGAAAGCAAGTGAGCGAGTAGTAGAATGTAAGGAGCGCAGAACCGGCAGTCAATATGAACGATCTGTCGAGCATATACTTACGCATTGCCATTCTTTATTCCAAACAGGAGGTCGATCTTCCCATGAGTGAAGTCGTTCAAAAATCTAAATTAGCCAAACAAGCTGCCCAGACCATGGGTAATCTCACAACTGAACAAAAGAATGCGGCACTACTTCTTATGGCAGATAGCCTTGTAACGGAGCAGCAAGCGATTATCGAAGCGAACGCCAAAGATTTGCAGCGAGGCAAAGAATTAGGCACAAGCGCTTCCCTGCTCGACCGTTTAGCTCTAAATGAATCCCGCATCGCAGCGATCGCTGAAGGTCTGCGCCAAATAGCCGAGCTCCCAGATCCTGTTGGGGATACATTGGAAGCCTTTGAACGTCCAAACGGTCTGCGCATTCGCAAAATCCGTGTGCCGCTTGGTGTGGTCGGCATTATATATGAAGCAAGACCTAACGTGACCGTTGATGCAGCAGGTTTGTGTCTCAAGACAGGCAACGCAGTCGTTCTGCGTGGCGGTTCTTCCGCTTTATTTTCCAATGAGAAAATCGTTGAAGTTCTGCACGGTGCATTAAGCCGTTCTGCCATCCCCGCTGATGCACTTCAACTGATTCTAAGCGCAGACCGCAGTTCTGTGGATGAAATGCTGAAATTAAATGGACTCATCGATGTGCTTATTCCAAGAGGCGGGCATTCACTTATTCAAAATGTTGTCAATAACGCCTCTGTTCCTGTCATTGAAACAGGTGCGGGTGTATGTCATACTTTTATAGATGAAAGTGCACAGCTCGATATGGCCGTTCGCATCGGGATCAACGCTAAAGCTCAGCGTCCTTCTGTTTGCAATAGCATGGAAACACTACTTGTGCATGAGTCTATTGCAGAAAAGCATTTAAGTGCCATAGCAGAGGCCTTCAAAGGTGCTCATGTTGCGCTCAAAGGTAACGAACGAGCTCGTGAGTTAGTACCTAGTATGCAAGTTGCCGAAATCGAAGATTGGAAAACCGAGTATGGGGACTACATTCTTAACATCAAAGTTGTGAAGGATCTCGATGAAGCCCTTGCTCACATTCGTGAATACGGCACCATGCACTCTGAATGTATCGTGACGGAAAATGCAGCCAATGCCGAAAGATTCTTACAGGAAGTAGATGCAGCGGCTGTTTATCACAATGCTTCGACTCGCTTCACCGATGGTTTTGAATTCGGCTTCGGAGCGGAAATCGGCATCTCCACCCAAAAGCTTCACGCTCGCGGACCGATGGGTCTGCCATCGCTAACTTCAACCAAATACCGCGTTTATGGAAGCGGACAAATACGCGAATAACCATTTAAAATTCAAGGAGGAATGTACGATGTCCACTACTTTATCCCAAACCAAAATTGCTTTTGTCGGCGCTGGTTCGATGGCGGAAGCGATCATTCGCGGACTCATTGAAACCAAAGTCGCTGATCCCCAAAATATATATGTAATGAATCGTTCGGATCAAGACAGGTTAGCTTTCCTACGTTCGGAATACGGTCTGCAGGCAACATCTGACCCGTTAACGAAGGAAACCTTTCTACGTGAAGCTAATGTCGTCGTACTCTGCATGAAGCCTAAAGATGTAGAGAATGCCTTCGCCGAGCTGCAGCCGCTATTGAACGAACAACAGCTTCTCGTTTCGGTCATTGCTGGGCTCTCTATCGCGAAAACAGAAGCTCTGCTTCAAACCAATATGCCGATTGTTCGCACAATGCCGAACACGTCCAGCACAATTGGTCTAGGCGCTACAGGGATGAGCTTCTCCTCCAAGGTCAATGCTACATTCAAGCAAGTGGCTACGCAAATGTTTGAAGCTGTTGGTATTGTAACGATTGTGGAGGAAGAGAAATTAGAAATTCTGACAGGCGTATCCGGCAGCGGTCCTGCTTATGTCTACTATTTCATGGAAGCCATGATCAAAGCTGGCATTGATGGTGGCCTTTCCGCAGAAGATGCACACCAATTAACACTTCAAACAGTGCTCGGAGCCGCGCATATGGTTCAGCTTACGCAAGAAAATCCTGCTGAGCTTCGTCGCAAAGTTACATCGCCAAATGGGGCAACGCAAGCTTCTATTGAAGCGTTGGATCGCTTTCAGTTTAGCGAAGCTATCTCACAAGCGGTATTTCGTTCTGCAGAGCGAGCCAAAGAAATGGGCGAACAAATTGCTGCGCCAAGTCCCGTAGCGAAATCCTCTTAATATCATGAGGTCTAATTCTATTTAAAGCAGGTGAATGTTTACGATGAACGCATATTGTCTAGCCACCTATCGGAGTTTCGATGAGAAAGCCGATTTTCATAAAAAAGCAACAAGCATCGCTGTCGGCCTTACGGTTGGCAGCTGGACCGAACTGCCGGAAGCGCAAAAAGCGCAAATGGAGAAGCATTTAGGGAAAGTCATTTCGGTTGAAGTGCATGAGCCCGCTCATGGAGAACCAATTTCACACCGTTATGCCGATATCACAATCGCATATCCTGATATTAACTTCAGCAGGGACATCCCTGCCTTGTTGGTCACTGTATTCGGAAAGCTGTCGATGGACGGCAAAATAAAGCTAATTGACTTATCCTTCTCATCTGACTTCTTATCTGGCTTCTCCGGTCCCAAATTCGGTATGCAAGGTGTGCGAGAGCTCCTCGGTGTGCATGATCGCCCTTTATTAATGAGTATCTTTAAATCCGTTGTCGGGTATGAGCTTCCAGCTCTACGTGAACAATTTTATTTACAAGCAGCTGGCGGTGTGGATCTCATTAAAGACGATGAGATTCTGTTTGAAAATCCATTAACACCATTGGAGAAACGGATCGAGATTTGCCTGGAAGCAGCCGCACTAGCCACGAAGGAAACAGGGCAAAAGCTGCTCTATGCTGTCAATTTAACCGGTCCTACATCCAAGCTTGCAGCTCAAGCCAAGAAAGCAATCGGTGCTGGAGCTAACGCTTTACTATTTAATGTATTAGCTTACGGTTTCGATACGCTGCATGAATTAAGCTCCGATCCGGAAATCACGATTCCCATCATGGCTCATCCAGCCATGGCAGGTGCGACTTATCCGTCACCGCACTATGGGATATCCGCTTCTGTGCTGCTTGGCAAGCTCATGCGTTTGGCCGGAGCAGATTTAGTGCTTTTCCCTTCTCCTTATGGCTCTGTCATTATGCCCAGGGAAGAGAACATGGCCATTAAGCATGCACTTCTAACAGATGATTTACGAAAAGACTACACCTATAACGCTCCTGCCGATGTACAATTAAAACTAGCTTCAAGCTTTCCTGTCCCTTCGGCAGGTATTCACCCTGGTCTTGTCCCGCTTATTCTGCGTGATTTCGGCAAGGATGTCATCGTCAATGCAGGTGGAGGCATCCATGGACATCCACTCGGTACGATTGCGGGTGGGCAAGCCTTCCGTCAGGCGATTGACGCAACGATCCAAGGAATTACCCTTCGAGACTACGCCCGAACACATCCAGAGTTACAATCAGCTATTGACACATGGGGGACTCCCGAATGAGTAAGGAACGCATTATTTTTTGCGACTTTGACGGTACCATTACCGTGAACGATAACATCGTTGCCATCATGAAGCATTTCAACCCAGCTGGTTGGGAAGCTATCGTAGACCGAATTTTGGACAAAAGTATATCCATACGTCAAGGTGTTGGTGAGATGTTCGCCCTCCTCCCTACTTCCCGTAAGGATGAGATTGTCGAATATGCGATCAACAACGCAGTGATTCGTGATGGATTCAAAGAATTCGTAGATTATTGCAAAGAACAGAATATTAAGCTTTTGATTACGAGCGGCGGCATTGATTTTTTTATCTATCCACTGCTGAAGCCCTTTGCAATCCCAAGTGAGCATATCTACTGCAATGCCAGTACTTTTAAAGGAAACACCATTGAGATTTTGTGGCCAAACCGATGTGACGAGCATTGTGCAACAGACTGTGGGATGTGCAAAACAAGCATTATCCGCTCTTATGACGCTAATCGATATGAGCGAATTATTATCGGTGATAGTATTACGGATTTCGAAGGCGCTAAGCTGGTTGATACGATCTTTGCTCGCTCTCATCTCATCGATATGTGTAAGCAGCTAGACTATCCGTATCACCCATTCGATACTTTCTTTGATATTATGAAGCAATTGGAGGCTGAACCTGTAGTATGAGTATTTTACTGGAAGAGAAGCAGCGTGCATTCGCTGATTTGCGTGATATTAAAGCTAATTTAGCGGCCAGAGGATGGTTTCCTGCAACAAGCGGCAATTTGTCTGTTCGTGTGGGCGGCTTCGAGCCTGACGCATTCACTTTCGCTATTACATCAAGCGGTAGAGATAAATCCGTGCAAACACCTGAGGATTTTCTACTCGTTAATGAGAAAGGCCAACCGACGGAAGCTACAAGCCTGAAGCCATCGGCAGAAACCTTGATTCATAGTGAAATCTACCGCTTAACAGGCGCAGGCGCCATTTTTCATGTACATACGATATTCAATAATTTGATCTCTGAACTGTATTGGGAACGTAAAAGCATACCCGTAGACGGTGTTGAACTTATTAAGGCTTTCAATATTTGGGATGAAGAAGCTCAAATCGATATTCCCATTTTACCCAATTATGCTGAAATCCCTCGTATCGCCGAGCTGGTGGAAGGTGCGATTGTTCCGAGAATTCCAGGTATCGTGCTTCGTAAGCATGGCATTTATGCTTGGGGAGCAAATGCTTTTGAAGCTAAGCGCCATCTCGAAGCATTCGAGTTCCTTTTCGAATATGTATACCGCTCGCACTTGCTGCATAAAGGCAATGAATAGCTTTATTTGAATAAAAAAGTCAAAAAGTCAGGTCCTTGCCCAAATGCGCGAGGTTCTGACTTTTTTTGTCTCATAGAATCACTCAGGATGGGTAAAACTACTTTTACTTGTTAAATCCGTTTGCAAAGGAATCGCCTATGTTCTCAGTCATTAATACTAGTTTATTTTTACTTCTATTCATCTCTTATGTGTATATTAAAAAAAACATGAATCTTTTTGAGGTCTTCGTTTATTGGTTTTGGGTCTCACTATTCGGGGAAGATTTTTCTGAAATTGTAGTAAGGAATTTACAGCTGATTGTACCTTATCGCACTTACCAAATATTCTGGGATACCATGTTCTATTATTTATTATTATTCCCTATGTCCATGATTTGGTTTCTGCATTTTTATTTAAAAATGAGCAGCCGTAAGGGGCAGCGCGTGATTCTCACTAGTGTTTATACCCTAATATTAGCAAGCATGCATATAATTATGGAGCTTGCCGGGTATGTATATGTCGTGCACTGGAAATTTTGGTGGTCTTTAATAGTGTGGCTAACTTTTATCGTTTCTACTGTGGGACTCATGTACGTACTTCGTTGGTTGAAAGGTAGGGACAAACAACCTGTATGATCTTAATTCCACCGATTCATTTTGACGCAAACGAAGGCTTTGCTACGATTATTATGATCGCTTTGATCCTGATATATTGCATGCTTCCTAAGCGAATTCCACTTCCCATCGCATTGCTCATTATGATATTCAACTCCTATTTGGGACGAGCCGTCGATAATATCTTATCTTCCTCATACCCTTATAATGTGTATGATATTATGGATACCTCAAACTATGATTTGTTCGATTTTATGCTTTACACGATTCCTTTTCCTCTAGTTGGCTATTTCTATGTGTATTTCTATGACAAGTATCCAATTCGTGCTCCTTTTCAGTTTATACATATCCTAGTTTGGTCGATTGCCTCTGTTGGCTTTGAAGCTCTTGCTGTCACCTTTTCGGTGTTTCAATATTATGGTTGGGAGCTTATCTACTCGTTTCCTGTCTATCTCTTAACCTTTGGTCTGAACACACTTTTATTTAGTCTGGCTAAAAAGCATTACAAAAACTGGCAGCCCCAATGAAAAAACGTCCCATTTTCTCCAGTTGAGAACTGTGAGAAGATGAGGACGTTTTTCTAATTATCTGGATTGCCTGAATCGTTGCGAATATTCCTTTGCTTGGTCCACAGTCGCAACTCGATTGCGGCTCCATTCCAGTAATATCCGGTCAATGTATCGGAAGTGTACTTTACCTGCAAATACAGCTTCTTTGAGAGCCGTCATAATGAGCTCTTCTTTGTACATATCCTTATCCAACCAACCGCTGATTGTTTCCAGCTCCATCGGAGTTAACGGACGTGCAAATTCTTTTTCAAATGTTGAATAAATATTTTTGGCACTCTCATCAGACGGAATGGATGCACGGATCGTGCTTAACTCTGCCATCTGCTGCTCGGCCACCCGTTTGGCTAATTTTTGGTATAACGGCGTAAGATTGTATCGCTCACTGCGTATCCCCGTTATTTCTGCTGTATCCTCATCGATCGCGATGAACTGCTCATGAATCAATTTCTGCAAGCTGGCAATGACCAAATCTGGTGAAGCCGACATACGGAATTGAATCTCATCCGTGGTTGGAAAATCGTTGTTTTCTTTTTCCAGAAATGATATCAAATGAATCAGTGTCATGACTTCAATTTCGCTCAACTGAAGGGCGCGGTAATTTTTTAGAAGAAGGCTTGGGACTCCGACATTCCCTTCCAGAAAGCCGGCTACAAGGACAGCTTCTATCTGCTGCTGTGTACTAGATTGCATTACTTATCCGATCCCCTTTCTACCGATGGTCGATAAACCCTTTTACGGGTACAGACGATATAAGAGACGAGGAAATGGAATCGTTTCGCGCACGTGATCCAAACCACAAATCCAAGCAACCGTACGTTCAAGTCCAAGCCCGAAACCGGAGTGCGGCACGGTGCCATATTTCCGAAGATCAAGGTACCATTGATAAGCTTCTTTTGACAGCTCATGCTCCTGGAAGCGCTGCTCCATTAGCTCGGGATCATCAATCCTTTGGCTGCCTCCAATGATTTCTCCATACCCCTCAGGCGCAATCATATCGGCACAAAGCACGACTTCCGGACGGCTAGGATCAGGCTTCATATAGAACGCTTTAATTTCTGTCGGCCAATGCGTAATGAAAACCGGTGTTTCATATTGAGCAGCAATCGCTGTTTCATGCGGAGCACCGAAATCCTCGCCCCATTCGAATTCATGACCGTTCTTTTGTAAATAGTCTACAGCCTCATCATACGTAATTCGCGGGAAGCTGCCTTGAATTTTCTCCAACTTCGTTGTGTCTCTCTCTAAGGTTTCCAGCTCTGTTGCACAATTTTTGAGCACGGTTTGAACGATATAAGAAACAAATTGCTCCTGTACTTCCAGGTTCTCGACATGATCGACAAAAGCCATTTCCGGCTCAATCATCCAGAACTCGATAAGATGTCTGCGTGTTTTGGACTTCTCTGCACGGAATGTAGGGCCGAAAGAGTACACACGTCCAAGTGCCATCGCGGCTGCTTCCATATAGAGCTGTCCGCTTTGTGTAAGGAAGGCATCCTCATCAAAGTATTTGGTGTGAAATAAATTCGTTGTTCCTTCGCACGAGGAAGGGGTTAGAATCGGTGGATCGACTAAATGGAAGCCACGCTCATTGAAAAATTGCTGTACGGCTTGAATAATTTGAGCGCGAATTACGAGAACCGCACGTTGGCGCGGACTCCGAATCCACAAGTGGCGGTTATCCATCAAGAAATCAACGCCATGTTCTTTCGGTGTTATCGGATAATCTTCCGTCACTTGAATGATTTCAATACCTAGGACATCAAGCTCATAGCCGCCTTTACTCCTTGTATCCTCTTTCACTTTTCCTGTTATGTAAAGTGAGCTTTCCTGCGTAAGCTTAGAAGCGGCTTCCCAAACTTCTTCTCCTACATCACTTTTGACTACGACACCTTGTATATATCCGGAACCGTCTCTTAGTTGTAAAAACTGAATTTTACCACTTGAACGTTTCTTGTTTAGCCAACAGCCAATGGTGACCGACTCGCCAACATGATGTTTAACTTCGTTTATCGTACATTTCATTCCCTTTTTAACCTCCTTAAAGTCATTATATTCAATAAAATTCCAAACCTCGGCCTACCAAACACTTCTTTATTGTACACTATTTCCATGAGAAAACCTCTATCAAGGCTGTTCAAAATCAGACGGTTTGTGATTGGATAAGTCCATAAGTATCTCGAGCAATCATCCACTCCTCATTCGTTGGGATCACAAGCACTTCCACTTTGGAGCCTTGCTTCGTAATCCGTCGCTCCAGGCCTCTCCCTTGGCGGTTCGCTTCTTCATCGAATTCCACACCGAGGAATGTCAGGCGTTCGCAGACCGTTTTGCGAAGCAGCTCGGAATTTTCTCCGACGCCAGCTGTAAAAACAATCGCATCGACGCCACTCATCGACGCGGCGTAAGCCCCTATGTATTTGCGCAGCCGATACTCATACATCTCAAAAGCAAGCGCGGCGTTCTTATCGCCCGCCTCCAGTGCTTCCACGATCTCCCGCATATCGCTGGAGATCCCCGAGATCGCCTGCAGCCCGCTGTGTTTATTCAGCATGGAGCTGATCTCGCCAAGCGTCAAATCCTCCTTGCCCATCGCATAAGGCACGATAGCCGGATCGAGATCGCCGCTGCGCGTGCCCATCATCAGCCCTTCGAGCGGGGTCATCCCCATGCTCGTATCCACGGACTTGCCGCCCATCACGGCGGCGCAGGAAGCTCCGTTACCGATGTGACAGGTAACGAGCTTCAGCTGCTCCAGCGGGCGGCCTAGGAAGGCTGCGGCACGCTCGCTCACGTAGTTGTGCGAGGTGCCGTGGAAGCCATAGCGGCGCACCTTGTGCTTCCGGTACAAGGCCATCGGTACCGGGTATAGGTAGGCATGCGCCGGCATGGACTGATGGAAGGCGGTGTCGAAGACGACGGCCTGCGGCACGCCGGGCATGTTCGCCTCCACCGCTGATATGCCGAGCATATGCGCCGGATTGTGGAGCGGCGCCAAATCGAAGAGCCGCTTGATCTCCTTCTTCACCTCGTCATTAACGAGGACGGAGTTCTTGAAGGATTCGCCGCCGTGAACGACTCGATGGCCGACGGCGTCGATATCCGACGTGGACACCAGCACGCCGTGTTCAGAGTGCACAAGCAACTCCAGCACCTTGCGAATGGCTGTCGTATGTTCGAGAATTTCTCTAACCTCATGAACTTCGGCTTTCCCCGTCGGTTCATGCGTCAATATCGCCGTTTCCATCCCGATTCGCTCTACCTTACCCTTGGCGAGAACAGCTTCATTTTCCATTTGGAAGAGTTGATATTTAAGCGAAGAACTCCCTGCATTTATAACGAGAATATTCACAAACGGTCACCATCCTTATCATAACGGAAAAAGCCTTCTCCGGTTTTGACTCCTAGATGACCCGCTCGTACCATTTGTTTCAATAGGAAGGACGGACGGTATTTCATGTCTCCATAATCGCGAAACATGCCTTCAAGCGCCGCATGTACGGAATCTAACCCGAATCGGTCACACATTTCCAGTGGACCATATTTGAAATCATAGCCGATCCGCATGGCGTTATCGATATCCTCAGCGGAAGCTACTCCTTCGGACAGTGTGTGCAGCGCTTCATTGATCAATGTACAAATAAGCCTTGTTGTAATGAAGCCAGGCGACTCCGTGACTTTAATACTTTTCTTTAAAATAAGCTCGTCCACGAAATGGCGGGTTTGTTTGAAGGTTTCGTCCGAGGTTTTCATCGCTCGGATAATTTCGACGAGATCAATTTTCGCCACGGGATGCAAAAAATGAAGTCCAATCACGCGTTCGGGATTCGTGGTGACTGCCGCAATCTCCGTCACGCTAAGAGTGGATGTATTCGTTGCTAAAATAATGGCTGGTGAACAAATTTGATTCAGTTGGAAAAATACATGCTTTTTAGCATTCAAGTCTTCTGAAATTGTCTCTATAACCATATCGCAAGCAGCCATATCTTGCAGCGAATCGGCTTTTCTGATTTTGGCTAAAATCAGCTTTTTCTCCGCTTCTGTCAATGACCACCGTTCTATTTGCTTATCTAAGCTGACCGTAATCTGTTCAATTGCGCGTTCCAGCTTATCTGTTGTTTTTTCAACGAGTAATACGTCCAAACCGCGGGCAGCGAGCATTTCAGCAATCCCCTGTCCCATCGTTCCTCCGCCGATTACACCAATTGTTTTGAATACCATACCATGTTTCTCCTTCTCTCACGCTGCGTCCTTTACCTACTTCTTATTATTCACATTCTCAATGAATTCTCTATCCAACCTCGTCTTGAAAACTCAATCATATCATACAATTTTTGTTCTCCAATTTCATTAGTATACACAAAACATTCGCGAGATTATCTCAGCTTTGACACAATTCCGTTCGTATGGGGGAGTAGCTCAACTTATCCACAGTTAGTTAATGGGCATAAAAAATCATACCCGCTCCCTCTTTTTCCGATCAGTTCTGACTCACCAAAGATGGATAACGCAAATTCCATCAGCAACACGAAAAAACCGCTGGCTCAGGGGCCAACGGTCAACTTATGCACTTTTCGAAACAGAAGCATCAAACAGCTTGCGGAACGTGTCACCAGAAAGAACTTCTTCTTTCATCAAAATCACAAAGGAATGTTCGAATACACTATGCTGCTGCTCTAACAGCTCCTTCGTGCGAATCATGAGCGCATCAAGGATGATCGTATTCTCTTTCATGAGCTGATCCTTCGTCACCATATCACGGTCAATGATCCCGAGGGAAGTAAGTCCGGAATCCATCATATTACGAACCATGGAAAGTGACTGCTCAAAATCGTTACGCGAACCTGTACTGCGTCCACCATAGAAGATTTCTTCAGCCGCGGCGCCACCGAGAGCAATCATGATTTGCTGCTCAATATAATCCTTGGTGTATAAATAATGATCTTTCGGTGGATTATGACGCACATATCCGAGCGCTTTCCCCCGCGGACTAACAGTAACCTGAGAAACAGAGCCAGGACGTACAATTTCAGCAACAATAGCGTGACCCAATTCGTGATAAGCGACGCGCTCTTTTTCCTCTTGCGCCGTTTCTTTATCCGTTCTTTCCCCCATCATCACTTTATCAATGGCGGAAGCTAGATGGTGCTGTTCGATAGCCAATTTATCTTCTCGCATGGCATAAATGGCGGCTTCATTTAGAACGCCCTCTAGCTGTGCGCCAGAGAAACCAAAGGTTTGATCAGCGATCATATCCAAAGAAACGCCTTGAGCCAGCGGTTTATTTTTTACATGAATATCGAGAATGGACAAACGACCTTTCTTATCCGGTAAGTCCACTTCAATGTGACGGTCGAATCGTCCTGGACGCAATAATGCACTGTCAAGAATTTCTTTACGGTTCGTTGCTGCAATGATCAAAATACGGGGAGCATCATTCGTATGAATGCCATCCATTTCAGTTAATAGCTGGTTCAGCGTCTGATCGTACTCACGATGTTGACCGCCATCCCGTTTACCGCCAATAACATCAATCTCATCAATAAAAATAATCGCATTGTCTTTGCCTTCTTTAACAGCGCGTGTTCGAGCTTCCTTAAAAAGATCACGTACACGACTTGCACCGACACCGACATACATTTCAACAAATTCACTACCTGACGCTGCCATATAAACAGAATTCGTATAGTGTGCGGCAGCTTTAGCCATTAACGTTTTCCCTGTTCCAGGAGGGCCAGTAAGCAGAATCCCTTTGAGCGGACGAATTCCTAATTTCTTAATTTCTTCATGCTTGATTAGAAAATCAAGAGCTTCCATCAATTCTTTCTTAGCGCGATCTTGTCCACCAATCTCATCAAACGTCAAATATGAAGGTGTACGATTCTTGCTTTTACGATCACCACCAGCAGATATCCCAGCACCGCCGCGGCCTTTAATCATGTAAAACAAGGAAACACCCAATACACTAACAAACAAGATAGGTATCACATTCACACCTAGAAAAGCTAAAAAGATCAGAAGAACCGGTATAAATCCAATCCCAATTTCTTTATATATTTTACTCATTCGGCCACACTCCTATCTGGGATGTTCTAGGTAGCATGATGAATTTAGTGGCATCACCATCTGTCAAACGAATATATACATAAGTTTGGTCCATTTCACTGTCTACTTTCATATTTGGAACACCCTCAGCATATTTCTGAAGCGTTGTTGGAATATCTGCATAATGCTTCGTTTCCATCGCTTGTGCTACCTCAAATAATGCTTTAGACCACCACTGATCCAGTTTCTCAGACGGGTTGCTCTTCACATCGATATTCACAGAACGCTTACCGATAATGGATGCACCATCCTTATGAATACGTTCGACAACATTTCTTAAATTGGCGTCTGGGTTTAGTTTAACTTCTATATCAACTTGGTTATTGTCCAGTTTCATCGTTGAGCTTGCCACACCGGGAACCTTGCCAATGATATCAGATAATGGATTCTCCATAGCTAAACTTGTATAAGCGAACCAACCACCGAATAAAACTCCAGCAGAGATAATAACACTCATGACGACAGGTAAGAGACGCAGCTTCATCAGTCAACGTCCCCCTTTCTATACGTATTTTATTGCTTCAATTGCTATACGATGAGTATATCACTTGATACATACATTAGCTTTATGAAATGAGTGGAAACAACAAAACTCAGCCTAATGCAGGCTGAGTCGGTACGTATCTATATAGTGTCCATCCTTGAAATTGTAATAATCATAGAAATAGCGTGTACCGCTGTTTTCTTTCTTTTTATAGAAGACTTCCCAGACATATTCGTTACCAAGCTTGCCAGGCAGCACACGTTCTATTTCAATCTCTGGAGCTTTTTTAAGCACCGTGTCTCGTACTTGCGTTTCAGTGAACGATTCAGAAGTCATCTCAGCATGTATATCTTTGTCTGAAACCCAAACGATAACGCCTTGACCCAGCTTGTCTTCCCCATAAACGATTTGAAGCGGCTCATCTCCATAGAAGAAATCCACCTTGGTTGCTTTCGTCATAATACTTTTCTCATACGCTGTTTCTACCGCTTTGCGCTTATCGTCCCAGTGCTCATTCTGAACGTTTAAATAAAAGCGGCTAAGCACTACACCAAGTGTCAAAATAATAAATACACCGAATGTTATGATCCTTGTTCGCTTTGCATTCATGAACGCCGCTCACCTCCCCAGACCAACTTAAAAGGCATTCACTTAGCCGATGAGCTTATCAAAGCATTTTTCAAACTCACGCTTAATTTTTTCTTCATCAAGTGTTAAACATTCACCCTTGCGGACAATCCAATTTCCGTCTACACACACATCCACTACATCTTTTGCACATGCAGAGTAAACAATATGGGACACGAAGTCCGTTTTCGGGAGGAAATGAGGTTGGTCGATATCCAGTGCGATGAAGTCTGCCTTCATACCAGCCTGCAGTAAGCCTACATTGTCTAACCAGATGGATTCTGCACCCATTTTCGTTCCCATAAGAAGCGCCTCTGCAGCAGGCACAGCTAGAGGATCGCCAGAAACACCTTTGTGAATCAACGCGGCGAGTCTCATTTCTTCGAACATATCCAAGTTATTATTGGATGCCGCTCCATCCGTTCCAAGCGAAACCTTCACGCCAGAACGAAGAAGTTCAGGAACTCGGGCAACACCACTAGCAAGCTTCAGATTGCTTCCTGGGTTGTGGGAAATACGAACATCATATTGCTTAAGGATACTGATTTCTTCATCTGTGAGATGTACACCATGCGCAATAAGCGTCGGTCTGCTGAACACGCCATGCTTTTCTAGATGAGCAACGGGTCTTAAACCGTATTGATCAACATTTCCTTGAACTTCACGACTGGTTTCTGACATGTGGGTATGGATAGGTAAGTTTAAATCATGGGCCACTTGAACAATCCGTTCTATATAGTCCGGTGGACATGTATAGGGTGCATGTGGAGACATCATGGTCGTGATTCTTCCATTCGCACCGCCATGCCAGTTTTTAGCAAACTCGGTGGCTTCTTTCAATTTAGCATCTTGTACTTCCGGTGGACAAAGACCTATAATTCCTCGGGTCAAAACACCGCGCATACCTGACTCTTCAACGGCTTTAGCAACTTCGTTCATATGGTCATACATATCCACAAAAGTTGTCGTACCACCTTTAACCATCTCTAGAATCGTTAACTGTGTCCCCCACTTCACATCTTGGGCGCTGAATTTGGCTTCCATCGGCCACATTTTCTCTTCTAACCATATTTGGAGTGCAAGATCGTCACCGTATCCACGTAAAAGCGACATCGCTGCGTGACCATGCGTATTCACAAGACCAGGCATATAAAGCTTGTTCGTGCCGTCAATCACTTCGTCATAATTTTCTCGGGGTTCAGGTATTTCCTCACCGATGTATGTAATCTGGCTGCCCTCAATAACCATACAGCCCTTTATAGACGATTTTGCTTCATTATTTGAAATAAAAATACCGTTCGTAATTAATGTTTTTTTCATACTAAAAATCCCTCTCTATGCTCATTCTATTAAAGACATTGCTTTTTAAACTTTACATCTTCGGGCTTGTAAAATCAAGGAAGCCAAGTGATGTTAAGAAATTGTTAAATGTCACGGAATTTTCGTTGCTTTCGATGCAATTGTTATGATACTTTTAACTTTGTGAGTTTTTTCTACCATTTGGTCTGTTTATCTTATATATTCGATCAAAAACTAGTACATATAGTAAAATATAGGAGGATTATATGACAACGTTATTCACGAAAAAGAACGAAGTCGATTTCTTGCAACTTCTCATCCGTGCTGCAGAAAACGCATTGCAAACTGCTCAACTATTTCGCACAGCCATGATGGGTGATAAACCGCCTATTGAGTATGTAAAAGCGATTAACGATTTAGAGCATGCAGGCGATTCCATTACTCACGAAATTTTTAAAGGTTTAAACAAAGTATTTATTACACCGATTGATCGTGAAGACATTATGGTTCTAGCCTCCAAAGTGGATGATGTAACAGACGGTATTGAAGCTACAATTGCTCGTTTCGACTATCTTGCTGTATCCCATACAGATTCTTATATGAAAGAGTTTTCGGCTGTCATTGTAGACTCTTGCCAACATATGCTGGATGCATTCAAGCTTCTGGCGAAGAAAAAATACATGCAAATCCCCGAGCATACGGTTGCTATTAATTCCCTTGAGAATGACGGAGACCGTTTGATGCGCGAAGGGATTCGCCAAATTTTCATCACACGTAAAGATGTGTACGAAGATTTTAAACTAAAAGAAATTTATGAGCGTTTGGAAGAAACAACGGATGCTTGTGAAGATGTAGCCAATATCCTTGATAGCGTTGTACTTCGCTATTCATAAGGCACATTCGTGTCCTATGTCTACGAAGAAAGTTTTCCAAATGGAAAACTCTTAGGAGGAAATCATGTTAACTTATTTAATCGTTATCGTTGTGCTTGCTTTACTTTTTGATTTCATTAATGGATTTCACGACACGGCTAATGCGATTGCAACTTCCATTTCCACACGTGCATTAAGTCCACGTGTAGCCATCGCCATGGCCGCCACTCTCAACTTTGTCGGAGCCATGGTTTCCTCTAAGGTTGCCAAAACCGTTGGAGGCAGCATTGCTAACCCAGCCAAAATTGAAAACGGCGTTGAAATCGTCATCGCTGCCTTACTTGCGGCCATCATTTGGAACTTGTTGACCTGGTATCTGGCGATTCCTTCATCTTCTTCGCATACACTCCTTGGTTCTCTTGCTGGAGCTGTTATTGCTGGAGCTGGGGTCTCTGCGGTGAATTGGAATGGTTTTACTCAAATTATTATCATTTTGGTTTTATCGCCCATTATTGCTTTCGCCCTAGGTTACCTAATTATGATCTTGATCAAGTACATCGTTATATGGTCTGGGAACACTTCAAGATCGAAACTAAATCGCATATTCCGTACCTTGCAAATTTTATCCGCGGGATTACTTTCATACTCCCATGGTGGAAACGATGCACAAAAAGCAATGGGGATTATCGTTTTTGGTTTAGTCGCAGCCGGTGTTCAAACAGACCTGGAAGTACCCGTATGGGTGAAAATTGCTGCCGCTCTGGCCATGGGACTTGGAACATCCATCGGTGGATGGCGAATTATTAAAACCGTTTCCGGTAAGATTGTTAAAATCGAGCCGATTAATGGCTTTGCCTCGGACTTAACGTCATCACTCGTTATTCAATTCTCTACTCATTTGGGTAAACCATTGTCAACGACCCATGTTATTTCCTCCGCGATTATCGGAACAGGCAGTGTCATGCGCTTCCATGAGGTTCAATGGGGCACGGTTGGCCGCATGTTGATCACTTGGATTATTACGATTCCAATCAGCATCGTGCTTGCATTCTCGATCTACTTTGTTCTATTCAGATTCATTTTTTAAAAATAAAAAGGCACGACCCAAGCTTCGGGTCGTGCCTTTTTCTAATCCAAATAATAAGCTAAACTTTGCAATTCTGTTGTAAAATCTGCATGATGTACGCGCACTTCGGGAGGAACCCTAATAATGACTGGAGCAAAATTCAATATCGCTTCGATTCCGCATTCAATGAATTGATTGGCTACAATTTGAGCTTCGTTCGCAGGAACCGTAATGATGCCGATGCGAACGCCTAATTCAGATAAGACATTCTTCATCTCATGCATCGGTTGAACGATTAAATTGTTGATCGATTCCCCTGCCTTACTTGGCAATGCATCAAATACTGCGACAATTTTCATATCATTCCGTAAATAAGTATTATAATTGCATAAAGCGCGACCTAAGTTACCTGCTCCAACAAGAGCAACTTGAATATGGCGATCCAACTTCAGGATCTGTCTGATCTTCTCAATTAAGTAAGCAATGTCGTAGCCGATTCCCTTTTTACCGAATTCCCCGAAATAAGCCAAATCCTTGCGAATCTGTGCCGGATTCAGATCGAGCTTTTGACCCAAATCCTGCGAAGATACCGTCGAAACATTTTTCATTGCAAGTTCATTCAGAAAGCGTAAATAAATGGGCAGCCTTCGGACGACAGCTTCCGATATTTTTTGTGTTTTCAATTCTACGCCTCCCCCATCCACTCTTCAATCCTAGGTAACATTTGCTCGGTCGTCATATGCTCAATCTTCGGACCAGGCAATGAATAAAGGAAGTGCTTGCCATAATACGTATCAATGACACGAGTATCATAGATGATAACGATGCCTTTATCGGATGCACGTCTGACAAGTCGGCCAAAGCCCTGCTTAAATCGAATGACAGCCTGCGGCACAGAAAATTTCATAAATGGATTCTCATTGCGTTTCTTAATATTTTCACACTTAGCTTCAACAAGTGGATGATTGGGCGGTTGAAACGGCAATCTGATAATAGCTAGACAGCTAAGGGCATCTCCTGGAATATCGACACCCTCCCAGAACGAGCTGGTGCCCAGTAGGACGCACATTTTGTTATCTTGGAACATCCGGGTCAGTTTACTCCGATTACCGCTGTCAACCCCCTGCCCGAGTACGGTAATCCCATGTGGCTTCAAGAGATCCTTCATGCCGGCGTAAATTTGCTTAAGCATACGATTCGAAGTACACAAAATCAACATACGTCCTTTGGTAATTCTCGCAACATCACTAAGCGACCCAATAAGTGCGTTGATAAAAACAGGATCACCGGCACCTTTGATCGTCGGGAAGTCCCGAGGAATTACGACGAGAGCTTGCTCTCTGTAATTAAATGGAGATGGCAATTGAACGGTTTTCAGCTTGCCCGATTCTTCGTCCTCAGGGATAACTAACCCTAATTGATCCGCTGAATATTGAAAAGATTTATTAACAGATAAAGTCGCGGAGGTCAGGATAATACTGTCTTTGGTCTCAAAGAAATGCTGCTGCAACAGCCCACTTACATCGGTAGGTACTGATACAAGCTGCAGCGATTTCGATTTGGCATAGGTGCCCGCTTCCATCCAATATACATAACCCTCATCGGCCATTTTCATAAAAAAGTGCAGGGCATCCCGATGATTGTACAGTTCCTTTACCGTGCCATTCAAATCGGTGACTAATCCTTGGACCCCGAAAACTTCCTGCATATCCTTCACTTCATTTAACAATTTATCAAGTGTGCGGAGTAAATCATTCGCATTCAAATAAATATTGTCTTCCATAATCAGAAGCTCTCGCCATTCGGGCGGAAGTGTTTCGGGCTTCATCCGCAGCACGAACTGTGAGTTTTCCGATTGCGAAGGATCGCTCCTTGAGGATAACAGTTCATAGAGCGCTTCGCTGAGCCGATCCCAATCCTCTTTGATTTGCACGATTTTGGGATAGAGCCCGTCAATGGTTTGACTCCAAGAGGCCGTGCGTTCCTGCTGCTCATCCGATTTCTGCAATCGAAACCGCAGCATTGGTAATTGGCCACTGCGATTATCTTTATATAGCCAAATCAACGAATGATAAAATGCTGAAGAATGCAGCTCAATACCAAGATGCTTACTTGCCACTTCTTCGAAGTGATGAGCCTCATCAATGACAAGGTGCTTGTAAGACGGTAGAAGGCGGTTTTCAGCCTTCATATCCGTGAAGAGGAGGGAATGGTTCGTGATGATCACATCGGCCGTATTGGCATCATTCCGAGCGCGGTGATAGAAGCATTTCTTATACCAAGGGCACATGCGATTCAAACAAGAATCTGTGTCGCTTGCTACTGAATACCAGAACTGCGCACCCTTATTTCCAAAATGCAGCTCCTCTTCATCACCATGCTCCGTTTCACTAAGCCATACAACCATCTGCGCTGCCGTTATCGGATCTTCCTTGCCATTCTCGTAATCACGTGATGTTAGCTTTGTCTCGAATTTACGCAAGCATAAGTAATGACTTCTGCCTTTGAGCACAGCAGCTTTGAAAGGGATAGGGAAAATCTCCTTTAAGAGTGGAATGTCCCGCTCACGGAGCTGTTCTTGTAGATTAATCGTGTGCGTAGAGACGATCACTTTCTTCTCATACTTGATGCCATAATAAATGGATGGTATCAAATACCCTAGCGACTTCCCTGTTCCTGTCCCTGCTTCAATCATCAGATGCTGATCATGCTCGAGTGACTTTTCAACTTCACGAATCATCTGCTCTTGGGATTCACGGTCTTCAAAGATCTCGAATTTATCCCGTAAGGCTGTTTTTAAACCTTGATGGAACTCTGTAAAAGAAGAACCTAAACCATCCGCATCGGAGTCTTTGCGCGTATCATCCTCATCGCCCCAATCGGTGACATTGATCGTAAATTGACGGAAATATCGATTCGTATCCATATCCACACTGGTGATAGACTCTTTGTAGATGCATATTTCATCGAGGAACCAACCTAAATCACTGTTGCCGTTTTCGAAAATATGCTGCAAGCGTTGAATCGTAAGAAGCGGCAGACCCAGCAATCGTTCCATACAAATAATCCATATGGCTGCCGTTACTTCCGCATCACTATCCGCTTGGTGTGGCCTTTCATGATCGATACCGAACAAACCGGCCACCATGCTGAGCTGAAGACTCGAAATAGATGGAAATAGGATGCGCAGCAAATCCATCGTATCCAGCACACGTCCTGTGAAAGGCGGGTATCCTGTATTCGTTAGTCCTTTTTGTAGAAAGGATAAATCAAAAGCCGCATGGTGCGCCACAAGAACACAATCAAACAAGAGCGGAAACATATCCGCCATGACTTGGTCAAGCGGGGGAGCATCCGCAACCATATCTTCCGAAATCCCTGTAAGTGTTGTAATCGAAGAAGGTATACTTATCCCTGGTTTGACCAGAGAAGTATACCTGTGAGTAATTTGAAATTGATCTATAATGACGAGTCCAACCTGAATAATTTCATCCGCAGGCTGACTTCCTGTCGTTTCAAAATCCAAAACTGCAAATTTCATGACGTGTATCTTCAATCCTTTCGTCCTGCACTTCTCCTAGCATACCAAATCTTATTAGGAAAAGGGAATACCCAGTTAGCCGCTTCCGTTTTAGGATTCGTCCAAATTGATCAGCGGCTCCATGCAAGAAGGATCAGTGTGATACGCTTTTTGAAAATATTCAAAGGCTTTTTCCATATTCTGATTTTGCACTTGTATGCAGCCCATTGCGTTGTAGGAAATGGCCTTCATCTTGGTATTGTCGGTCAAGGGCAGAAGGAACTTGAAGTGTTGATACGCTTCTCCAAACTCCCCTTTGCGCAAATGACCCATCGCTAAATACACTCGAGCTAGCAAGAAATCCGGCTGCCTTTGAATCAGCATTTCGAATTCTTTGATCGCTTGATCGTACATATAAAGTTTGTAAAATCCCTGGCCTCGCATGAATTCATCCGTCTGCTTCCCGGACACATCTAGTTCCATCAGCTCATCATGTAGGGTTTGGGTGCTCATTGGTACGGCCCCATAAAACTTTCCCAACTTCTCCTCAAAAAGCAGCCACGCCTCGATGAACTCATCGCTCATCGTCTTCAACACCTGCAATTGTTCGTCGAGCTCAGCTTTTTTTTCCACGTCACTATTCGGATATTCTTTTTGGATTTCTTCCAAAACCTCGTTCATTGTGGAAAATAAATGCTTAAACATTTGGCATCCCACCTTTGCTTCGAAAGCTTATCCTCATTCTTTGTAAACAGAGCCGATTTCATGCATGGAAGTGATCCCTCTTAAAGGATGGTGGAATGCTCTTCTTCTTTGAGAAGCTGCGCAACTTTATTATTTTCACCCATAATGGCAATCGTTGGTTGATGCTTCTTCGCTTCTTCATCGGTCATCATCGCATAAGAAATAATAATAACCGTATCACCCGCCTGAACTAGCCTAGCTGCAGCCCCATTTAAACAAATCACACCTGTGCCGCGCGGCCCCGGAATAATATAAGTTTCGAGACGTGCACCATTGTTGTTGTTCACAATTTGCACTTTCTCATTCGGCAGCATACCAACTAAATCGATCAAATCTTCATCAATCGTAATACTTCCGATATAATTCAAATTCGCTTCTGTTACGGTTGCCCGGTGGATTTTAGCTTTCATCATCGTTCGAAACATGAAGGTCACTTCCTTACTTGTAAAATTAAATTATCGATCAAACGCGTTTTGCCGAATTTCACGGCTAAAGCAATGATAATAGAAGGGGTAAAATGGCTATTTTCAAAAGGTTCTAATGTCGGATAAGCTAGTACCTCTACATAGTCAATGATGGCTAAAGGTGTAGTCGCAATATGTTGGCTGACCAAGCTTTCAAGCTCCTGCGGGGTGAAAGTTGCATGTGATTCCACAAATGCCTTAGCTTTCTTTAAGGATTGTGACAAAACTAAAGCTTGCTTACGCTCTTCCTCAGAAAGATATACGTTACGCGAGCTCATTGCCAGCCCGTCTGCTTCACGCAATATAGGACAAGGAACAATCTCGATGCCGAGATTGAGATCTTGCACCATTTGCTCAATGACAGCAACCTGCTGGGCATCCTTTAAACCAAAAAAGGCTTGATCGGGCTGCACAATATGAAACAACTTGCTAACAACAGTTGCGACCCCATCAAAGTGTCCAGGGCGCGACGCTCCGCAAAGTCGGGAGGTAAGACCTGTCACACTGACCGTTGTGCGCGTCGGTGACGGATACATTTCGCTCACAGATGGCATAAACACCAGATCAACGCCCGCGGCTTCAGCTAATTGCAAGTCCCGCTCCGTATTGCGCGGGTATCGCTCGAAATCCTCACCTGGACCGAACTGGAGCGGATTAACAAATATACTTAGCACGACAAGTCCACTTTGAGCACGTGCTTTGCGTAGCAAACTAGCATGACCTTCGTGTAAATAGCCCATTGTGGGTACAAACCCAACAGATTGGTCGTTCTTGCGTCGATAGTCTCTTATGCGAGAACGCAAATCAGCAATTGAATGAATCACTTCCATTGTCTGGATCGCTTCCATGCCTCTCACTTCTCCTTATCGCCATATAAGTATTCAACAACATCGTTGTCCATATGAAACGTATGCTCTGGCGCAGGGAATGCCCTTGCTTTCACTTCTTTCACATACTCCCCAATACCTGCACGAATAGTTTCCCCTATATTCGCGTACGCTTTTACGAACTTTCTGGCAGCACTGTCAGAACCATACTGGAGAAGATCGTGATAAACAAGCACCTGGCCATCGCAATGAACCCCAGAACCAATTCCAATCGTAGGAATCGATAGCTGCTTCGTTATCCATTCGGCCAGCTCATCAGTTACCAGTTCTAAGACCACCGCGAAAGCTCCCGCTTCCTCAAGTGCTTTAGCATCACTGAGCAATTTCTCTGCTTGTTCGGAACTTCGTCCTTGTACGCGGAATCCACCAAGTTGATGAACAGATTGCGGAGTTAAACCCAGATGTCCGACGACCGGCACACCAGCCTCCGTGATCGCTTTGACGGTTGCCGCAATCTCAGCTCCGCCTTCCAGCTTAACCGCTTTTGCTCCACCCTCTTGCATTAATCGAGCAACACCTCGAAATGTCGTGTCCAAGCTTCCATGGTAAGTCAAGAAAGGCATATCCGCTACAATAAACGTATTTGATGCTCCACGCACCGCCGCTCGCGTCTGGTAAACCATATCATCCAGTGTGACAGGCAGGGTTGAATCGTAGCCCAGTACTACATTCCCCAGAGAATCACCTACAAGGATGACATCAATGCCAGCCTCTTCCGCCAAGCGGGCTGAGGGATAATCATAAGCAGTTACCATGGTAATGGGAACTCCATCTTGCTTCATTTTTCTCATCTTAGCTGTCGTAAGCGGCTTACGTTGTTCCATTGATATCCCAGCTTCCTCATATAAAATAAAAAACCTTTTAGCTAAGAGCTAAAAGGATCGCATGCAGAAAGAATCCAATGATCCCTCTGTCTCGGTCCCATAAGGCTCAGAGCAGAATCCAACATCTTGTTTCAAGTCCTATTCCATTGTAACAAACTACCATCGTCAATCTGCAAGTGCAGTTCCTTTAAGGATACCGCCTTGTCTTGCTATTATACCAAATGTTGCTTCCATTTGATACCTTTACTTCAGTTCAATATCTCCGGAATAGATCTTTATTTTCTCTCCGGCTTGCGTTATTACTGTTAATGCACCTGAATCATCCAACGAGTCAGCGACTCCTTCAATGACTCCTGCAGGTGTATGCGTGCGGATTGGACGCTTCAAAGTTACACTGAGAGCTTCCCATAGCAAACGGATTGGGGCGAAGCCTTTCTCCATATAAAGTGCATAGAGATCTTCAAATTCTAAAAGAAAAGCTTGTACCAAACTTTCTCTTGGGATGTCAGCGCCCGATTCAATCGCTAGTGAAGTCGCAATATTCCGCAGTTCCTCGGGGTAATCCTCCGTCTTCAAATTCACACTGATACCAATCCCTGCAATCACATACTTGAGCCGTTCATCTTCGCCACTGCTTTCTAACAAAATGCCGCTTACCTTCTTGCCTTTAATTAGAAGATCATTAGGCCACTTGATGCCGATGTCTACCTGGCAAACTTTCTGGATAGAGCGACATAGCGCTACCGCACTAAGTAGCGTTAATTGGGGCATGAAAAAAACAGGAATACGCGGCGTTAACACGAGACTCATCCAGATCCCTTTACCAGCCGGAGAATGCCACGTACGCCCCATTCTGCCTCTCCCTGCTGTCTGTGCCTCTGCCAGCACAATCGTGCCCTCAGGAGCTCCCGAGGCAACGAGAGCGTGTGCAATTGTCTGCGTTGATTCAACTTCCCCGTAAACATGAATCTTTTGACCAAGCACTTTGGTTTTCAATCCGCTCAATAGTTCGTTCACTTGCCATGAATTAGGTTTGCTCAGCAATCGATACCCTTTGCGAGGCGCTGCTTCAAATTCATAGCCTGCCGCTCGAAGCTCTTCGATATGCTTCCAGATCGCGGTGCGGCTAACGTTAAGTCTTCGGCTGATTTCCTCCCCGGAAACGTATGCTTCCGGGGACTCTTGGAACAGCTCTAATATTCGTTTGTTCATACGATTTCACTCACGATCTATCGGGAATTTATTTTGAGACCGATTCATATTGTTTTGCTGCAATTGTTGTAGTTGTATTAGTTCGTGCTAACTCCAAAAAGCAATTTTAGAGTCGTTCAGCAGCTCGTGAAGGTAGATGGGCTATAGTGTTACAGGAATGTTGTAGTTTCTACAACATCATTCAACCGTGAATATGGATTCATTATAAAAAAAACCGCGCTGCGCTGCTACTTCGCAGCACGCGCGGCTTGTAAAAGTGATTCTCGCTCGTTCCGAATTTCACCGAGCGCGGTTCGTTCAAGCAGCTGCTGCAGCAGTATGCCCATCCATGGGCCCGGCTGCCGTCCAAGTTCCTCCGCCAAATCCGTGCCGGATATGGCGAGTTCCTTCAGGCTGAAGCAGGGAACCTCCTTCAGCCAAGCGTCCCCGCGGCGCAGCAGCTCCGGCGCGGCGGTTTGCAAGAAGCGCGCGAGCTCGCCGCGCTGCTCAGGGCATTGCGGCAGCACCTGCAGCAGCCGCAGCAGAGCGCGGGCTGCGGCTTCGCCGCGGCGCACCGCGCCAAACTTCCAGACCCGCTCCAGCGGAGCCGGATCCTGCACTAACGCGGCGTTCTGCGAAGCGCCGCTCGTAAGCTGCGCGGCCACAGCCTCGCGCAGGGCCAGCACCGCCACGACCGCTTCGCAATCAGCGCGGGAGAAGGTCAGCTCCTGGAGCGCCGTGCGGACCGTGTCCGCTGGCATCTCCAGAAGCATCAGCAGCATAGCCCAGCGGTCATGCTGCCCTTCCAGCGCGCTGATAGCATCCAGCGCATCATCCCACGCGAGCCAGCGCTCAAAAGGTAGCGGCAGCTGCTTTTTGAGGTGCGCCGTGAGGCGGCTCGCCAGCAGTAACCGCACAGCCCGTGCGGGGGCTGGCCCTTCGACCATGCGCTGCAGCTCGCTGCGCACGCGCTCCATAGCGATGTGGCGCAGCAGCGGAGCTTGCGCAAGCAGCGCTTGCCACGTACTCGATTCGACCTCCAGTCCATAGGTCGAGGCAAAACGGACACAGCGAAGCATGCGCAGCGCATCTTCGCCGAAACGCTCCTCCGCAGCCCCTACGCAGCGGAGCACCCCATCTGCAAGATCCTTCTGCCCGGCAAAAGGATCCAACACAATACCCGCCGCGTCCATAGCCATAGCGTTCATCGTAAAATCGCGCCGCTTCAAATCCTCCGTCAAATCCGAAATGTATTCGACAGATGTTGGGCGGCGGAATCCCTCATACTCCGTTTCCTTCCGGAACGTCGTTACCTCATAGGTCCCTTGTGACAGGATGACGGTTACGGTGCCGTGCTGCAGCCCTGTCGGCGCCGTCCGCGGGAAGCAGGATATCACCTGCCCCGGCAATGCTGACGTCGCAATGTCGATGTCCTTGATCGGTCTGCCAAGCACAGCATCACGAACACAACCACCTACAAGAAACGCCTCATATCCTGCTTCTGTAAGCTTAGAGAGAACTATGGAAGCTCCACGATCTATCACTTTTATTTTAACAACATCCGACATGTTACTCCTAACCTGCTAACATCCTTTTATTGACAGGACGAAGCTGTAATGCGATGAGATTCTGGAAGCTCTCTTCCCAGCACGCGATAATAAATTTCCTCATATTGAACCGTAGTTATATCATTACAAAATGTATGCCGAGCACGAGTCAAGCAATTCTGCGCCACTTGTTCGTACAATACTTGATTACTAAGCAAGTTTACGACATATTCGGCCATTTTATCAGTATCTCCAACATCTGCTAAATAGCCGGTTTCACCGTGCGTAATAAGTTCGGGAATCCCGCCGGCATTGGAGCCAATCGTTGGCACTCCGCATGCCATCGCTTCTAGGGCAACTAGACCGAAACTTTCTTTTTCCGAAGGAAGCAGCATTACGTCGGCAAGGGAAATCACCTGTGCGACATCATCCTGTTTACCACAGAACGTCACCTTATCTGTAAGGCCAAGTTCCTTTACCTTAGAAATCATTTTGGATAAATCAGGACCTTCTCCCACGAACAAAAGCCGCGACGGAATCTGCTTGCTGACTTTTGCAAAAATATCAATAACATCCTGCACACGTTTAACAGGTCTGAAATTAGAAATATGAATAAGAATCTTCTCTTCCGGCCGGGCAAACTCGCCTCTAAGCTTCGTAATATCACGCGGGTAATACACCCGTTTATCGACGAAATTATAAGTTAAATCTATGTCACGGTCGATGTCCAATAATTCTCTTGTTTCTTTAATTAAATCTTTCGAAACCGCTGTAACCGCATCGCTTTCATTAATCGCATAGCGAATTAAGTCGGAAATCGATTGATCCTGTCCCAGAACGGTTATATCCGTTCCATGGAGTGTCGTAACAACCTTGAGCTTACTACCAACCATCTGTTTCGCCAGAAGTGCACATACAGCATGAGGAATGGCATAATGAACATGTAATAAATCTAACTCTTCCATCTTGGCGACCTGTGCTAATTTACTGGCGAGAGAAAGGTCATAAGGCGGATACCGAAAGACATAATATTGACTGACTTCCACTTCATGATAAAAAATATTTTTATGAAATTTACCCAAACGAAAAGGCATACTGTGTGTAATAAAATGAACCTCGTGTCCTTTTTCGGCAAGCAGCTTGCCAAGTTCAGTAGCAACAACACCTGAACCGCCTAAAGTCGGATAACAGGTAATTCCAATCTTAAGTTTATCTTTCATCATGCACCTCTTTTCCGATCAAACGAATTGATCTACCACCAAGGGCAGCTTAGAAACGAAACCTTCTGCATAAGTTAACAAGCGCTTTTGACCTAATACGCGATCTCGAGCTTCAACTCGTTCGATATAGCCTTGATTTAAGGGAGTGGCTACGGTACCTTGACCCGTTATAAATTGAGAGCGATAAGCGCTCAGTGCTGCAATTTTTTCATCGTAACAATCGGTTACATCCACCATAAGATCAGCTTCGTAAACGTCATTTATAAAATAAAAGTACATCTGTTCCACGTTCACAGGATCAGAATCCGGCAAATACTTGCGAAGCTTAGCGTTAAAAACAGCTTCCTGGACCAACCCCGAACAGGCAACATGGTCTGGATGCCGATCCTGCCAGTAGGGTGCAAAGACGATTCTCGGCTTAAATTTACGAATTTCTTGCGTAATACGCTCAATATTTGCCTGTGTGACAAATAATCCTCGATCGGGTAATCCCAGATTCGTACGAACCGTCACGCCTAGAATACTCGCAGCCAGTTCAGCCTCCTCGATCCTTGTTTCTACTGTGCCATTAGAGGACATTTCGGCATAGGTCAAATCACAAAGACCAACCTTAAGCCCACGCTTGGTATGTTTGGCAATGGCGGCCCCCATTCCAATCTCAGCATCATCTGCATGTGCGCCAAATATAAGAATATCGAGAGATTCGCTCATCTTATTCAATACCTGGCTTGTATTTATGTACTAACTCTCTCCAACCGAAATCACCGCGATCAAGCGCTCTGACGAGTAGTTCTGCTGTTGCTACATTCGTAGCGCAAGGAATCCCCTGAACATCACATAGTCGCAGAAGAGCAATAATGTCCGGTTCATGTGGTTGAGCCATTAATGGATCTCGAAGGAAAATAATAAAATCCATCTCATTTTCTGCTACCAATGCGCCAATTTGCTGGTCTCCCCCAAGAGGACCTGACATAAATCGATGTACGTCTAATTTCGTGCCATCCATAATCCGCTGTGCTGTCGTACCTGTTCCATATAACTTATGACCCTCGAATACATGTTCATACGCTGTAACGAAGTTCACCATTTCATCTTTCTTACGATCATGGGCAATTAACGCTATCTTTAACATCTTGTCTTCCACTCCCCTAGGGCTCTTTAATCTATAAAATGCTCGAATCCATAAATCATTCCGCTATATGTCATCACTTTACGCACAGCGATGGCAACGCCCGGCATATAGGCTGCACGATCATAAGAGTCATGTCTAATTTTGAGCGCTTGGCCTTGTTCCGCCATAATAACTTCCTGCTGAGCAAAGACGCCAGGCAGTCGAACGCTATGTATTCTAAATCCATTGTAATACCCACCGCGTGAACCTTCAATTGTTTCTTCTTCTTTCGGATTGCCTTGACGCAGCTCTCCTCTAACTTCGGAGATAAGTTCCGCGGTTTTCACTGCGGTTCCTGAAGGCGCGTCCAACTTTTGATCACCATGGTACTCAATGATTTCTAGATTAGGGAAGTATTTAGACGCTTGAGCAGCAAATTTCATCATCAGTATAGCCCCTATTGAGAAATTCGGAGCGATTATTCCGCCTATTCCGCTTTCTTGGCACTGCTTGTCCAATTCAGCAATAGCTTGCGGCGTAAATCCTGTTGTTCCCATGACAGGGCGAATTCCTAGGCGTATAGCCAAGTTTGTATGTGAAACCGCTGTTTGCGGTCCAGTAAAATCTACTAAAACGTCTGGCCTGGATTCTGTTAGAGCCTGTTCCAAATCATTGCTCATTGTAACTCCACATTCTTCAAATCCTACCATCCTTCCCAAATCAATTGGGCCAGAGGAGCGGTTAACCCCCGCCACCAATTCCATATCGGACTCTGTGAGTACGGTCTTCACGACCTCTCGCCCCATTCTTCCACTTGCACCAATAACGGCTACTCGAATTTTACGATCCATGTCAAGAATATCTCCTTTTTGTATGTTTCAAGCCTATAATTTCATCTTTTGTTGATAGAGCGCCGCATGCTGTTTCGCAATTTCATGATGAGGCTCCAAACGAACCGCTTCCATAACGGTTTGATAGGCTCTCCCATAATCTTTTCGAAAAGCAAAAGCTTCTCCTAGAATAAGATACGCTTCAATAGCCAGAGGATCAAGAGTAATCGCTTCTTTTAGTAAGAAAATCGCACGTTCCTCATGCTCAGACTGGGCACTTAGCTGTTTTTGTGCTTTTTCAACTAATTCTCTTGCATGCAGCACTTGCAGATGATAACGATAAACTTCATTATCTTTAACCAACTCTAGTGCCCTAGAAGCATGCTCAATGGCTTTAAACAATTTGTTACTTCTTGCGAAAGTAATCGATAGCTTGTAGTGATAGGCAGCATTGTTTGGTTCTTCAGCTATCGCTTTTTCAAACCATTCAATGGCTTTTTCAAAATCATGACCAAGTATGGATTCGTACGCTTTCTGTATTTGAGTTTCTCCATTCATCTGCCCATCCTCCTCCACCCGAAATCGAGTCTCCCGTTATTGGGGATGGTATAGTTTATGAAGCTTATGTAGTTTCGGTGTTAATTTTGGTCCATCGACCCGCGTCCCGCGTGTTGAATTTATGCATGATTTTATCGTGTGCTTCCGTCAAATCAATGCCCAAAGAGTTCGCGAAACAGATGGTTATGAAAAGAATATCACCGAGTTCGAGCTCAATCGAATTATCTGCTTCCGTGCTTTTTTTGGGCTTTTCACCGTATGTGTGATTCACCTCTCGGGCTAATTCACCAACTTCCTCTGACATTCTGGCCAGCATAGCTAAAGGACTGAAATATCCTTCCTTAAACTGGGAAATATAAGTGTCAACCTCTTGTTGTATATCTTTAAGAGTACGTTCGGACATGTTCACCCTTCTTTCCATCATCTTCACCGAGCTATCATTACTATGTTAAACTATAGAAGAAAAGTTGACAAATTTTTTTGGCGATATCATCAAGTATTTGGAGGAACAGGAATGAGATTTAAGGAACGATTTGCTGATCGATTTACGAATGTTGTTGCAATTATGATCGGCACGGCTATTTATGCGTTTGGTTTGCACTATTTTGTTATTTCCAATGAGTTAATGGAAGGCGGGGTTACAGGTGTTTCATTGCTGCTCAAATATGTACTAAACGTGCCGCCTTCCCTATCTACGCTATTAATTAATATTCCTTTGTTTTATATCGGATGGAAAAATTTTGGAAGAGGACAGATGCTATACACCATCTTCGGCGTCGTCTCGTTGTCTTTCTTTCTATGGATCATGGAGCTGCTCATTCGAAAAGAATGGCTTATCCCTTTTCACACCACTCAGGATTACTTTCTAGCGACTCTATATGCAGGTATTACTCTCGGGGCTGGACTGGGACTTGTCTTCCGTTTCGGAGGTACTACAGGTGGCTCTGATATCTTGGCTCATATCGGCAATAAGAAGAGAGGTTGGAGTGTTGGCCAAGTCATCCTCATTATTGACGTCATCGTCATTGGCTCTTCGTTAATTTATTTACCAAAAGAGAAGGTCTTATATTCACTTGTTGCCGTCTTCGTAAGCTCTCGTCTCATTGATTATATTTCCGAAGGTGCTTACGCGGCCAAAGCATTTACAATTATTAGCGATCAAGCAAGTCAGTTAGCACAAGCCATTACGTCGGAACTAGATAGAGGAGTGACTTTATTCCCAGCTAGAGGTGCCTACTCCGGCAACAATAAGGAAGTTGTTTATTGTGTGGTCTATCGTCACGAAACCAGAAGGCTTCGTGAACTCATTCATTCAATGGATCCTAGCGCATTCATCATTATTGGTGATGTGCATGATGTTATTGGTGAAGGATTTAAACAAAAGTAACAAAAAAAGTGGGCCCAGCAACTGTATAAGCTTGCTCGACCCACTTTTATGTTTCACCTATTTTCACTTTCTCTCGTATGCTTAATCGGAACAATATGCCGTCCTGATTGGTACATTCTCCATCCCACGAAGGATAGCACACTGACAATAATGAGACCAATGCCTAACGACCAGATGATTGGCTGTCTAGGGTCTGTAATTGGCACGAAAGCGATCGCATCCTTGTTCCTCAGAAACAAATCATCCAAAACGTGATTTAGATGGTCAAGCCCTGATTCCAATTGTTGAGTCGACATAGGCTGACTATTCAAATTCGTTCGGATAAAAGCGAGCAGCGAATCAAGCTTTTCGACGGAAGCAGCATCTCGGCTAATCAGCAAGGAAGGATGAATAATGGCAATATGCTGCGAGAGCTTACCGAAATTCGCCAACGCCTCCTTTTGTTTATTCGCTTTAACGTCCTCGTTCAGGTTATTTGTATCATTTTGCAGTACTTTATAATATTGCAGCCACATAGGCTGGTTCTTATGTGTTAGCGCATCCGTGGCTAGACGAATTTTGGCGACAGCGACCTGCCCTTCTTCCGGTGAATAGGCAGCGGCATTATAAACTCTTTTCGCTTGTGTAATCGTCTCCGTTAAAGCATTTAACCCCTCAACAGATGTAATCCCCTCGAAATGAATCTTAGGAATCTGATCAGACATTTGCATCAGTTTATTTCTCGCTTCTGTTACTTGACCATCCATGGTTTGTTTGTACATATCATCGGCAATTTGGTTCAAAAAGGCTATCCGCTCTACTTGTTCAGGATCTATTGGCTTAGCGGCTTGTCCGTTTGTACTCGTGCTAACTCCGCAAGCTGAGCTTATACTTATAACGGCTGCCAGCAGAAGTGTGGTCGTTAACCATTTCATACCGGAATAATTAAACATGGGACATCCCCTCCTTCACCATCATCATATGGAGGTTTGTCCCAATTTAGACCAGCTGCTATGCGGTTATGTACTTCTTTTCTTACGGATAAGCAGGCATACAACTGCTATCAAAATACCAGATATACTTAAGGCTACTGTGAACCATTCAATCGCAAGTAGATTGTCATCAAGTTCCCGAGGTAATCGCGGAAAAATCCCTCTTTCATAATCCATGAAATCGTTCCAAAATGTCCACATAGCGACAATAATAATAGCCGTTAGCCTGTATCTATACCATCGAACAAATAGCAGTGCTTCCACAGCCATAGCCAAATGGGAACCTGTCAGCATCCAACCATCCCAGCCGACGGGAACTCCTTGCCAAGCACCTGTCCAAATCATGGCAACTGCCCAGATTCCATATTTAAATGAAGTAATCAATGCGAATGCTTCAACAAACCCGCGAATGGCACGATAGAGCTTATTAGGTTGCTGATCCAAAGAACGGTCCATAAGCAGGAAGCCGATTGATAGAGTGAAAAACAAGCTGGCTGTTGGGCTGTCTGGGACAAAATATACGTACCAAACAGGGTAATTAGCAATCGTATCGACCATTTGTGCCCAGTACCACTCATAGCCATAAACAGTTCCTAAAAGGTTTGAAATGAAAAACGCCCACAACATCTTTTTACTGAGCAGAAAATCCTTGCTCCAAAAATAGGAAACAGACAACCCTTGCTGCAAGTAAGCTCCTCCTCTTGTGTGAACTTATCTAAAAAAACCTGACCGCTCTCGCGATCAGGTTTCCTTGTTTATTGAACTTTTTGTTTGGATAACCATTCAGCAAGTTTATTAATATCAGCATCGCTTAAGCCTTTATCAATGTTAGCTTGATATTGTTTACCCATATTGCCTTTACCGTTTTTGATAATGCCAAGAATCTCTTCTTGAGGATGCTTATCACCAACACCAAGTAAGGGAGGTACACCAGAAGCCGGCATTCCTTTAAGTCCAGCACCGTGACAAGATAAGCAAGTTGCTTTCTTGTAGATCTCTGCACCAGGATCATCCGCTGCAACGATAGCTGCAGATTTCTTCGTTTCCTTCGCACCGCCGCCACCAGCAGCACCTTTGTTCGCGTGCATCTCTTCCTCACGCTTAATGTGCTCTGGAACGATGTTTTTCTCTTTCAATTCTACTTGGTAATGAGACCAAGATGTATACGTCAAATACGTACAAGCGATAAGAGATAAAATCATCAAACTTGAAGCGATTGGTCTTCTGTAGAAACGACGCTCTTTACCTGTATCCAAGAACGGAGCAAGAAGCAAGCCACCGAACAGTAAACCAGGTACAACAACTGCTCCAAGAACAACATAATCACCAGATGTATATGGATATTTCAACAATTGATACATGAATAAGAAGTACCAATCCGGCATCGGAATGAAAGCTGTGTTCTTAGGATCCGCAGGATATCCTAGCGGAGCTGGATCCGACATGACCAGTACTAGCATACCGACCAATACGACTACACCAACCATCCATTCTTTCAACAAGAAGTTTGGTATGAACGCTTCTGATTTCCCCGGATATGCAGAATAATCTTTAGGAATCAGACGTTGCTCTTGTGATTTTTTTATTACGCGGGAATCTCCCACATAAACGATTTTTTCGTCAGACTTATGACCATGCGCCACGCTATTTGCCCCTCCTTCAATTATAGCGGTCCGGAAATACCTTGTTTGCGAATCATGAAGAAATGTCCAGCAAGCAAAGCTAGCAGAACGCCCGGCAGGAAGAATACGTGGATGGCAAAGAAACGAGTCAATGTTTGAGCGCCAACAATGCTTCCACCTTGCAGCAATGTTTCAATATAAGGTCCCGCGAACGGTACCGCTGCTGCGATCTTCATACCTACTTGTGTAGCGAAATACGCTTTGTTGTCCCATGGTAGCAGGTACCCGGTAAAACCAAGACCTAACATAACGAAGAAAATCAACATGCCTACAACCCAGTTCATTTCACGGGGTGCTTTATAAGAGCCTGTGAAGAACACGCGCAGGGTATGTAAGAACATCATGACGATTACTAAGCTGGCTCCCCAGTGGTGCATACCTCTGACAATAACACCGAAAGCCACTTTATGTTGTAAATAGTCAACGCTGGCATACGCGTTGATAATATCAGGAGTGTAGTACATGGTTAAAAACATCCCTGACAAAATTTGAATAACCGTGATGAAAAACGTCAATCCGCCGAAGCAATATACGAAAGCGGAAAAATGATGAGCAGGGTTTACGTGCTCTGGAACCTCGTGGTCTGCTACATCCCTCCACATTGGCGTAATATCAAGACGTTCGTCAATCCAGTTGTATACGTTTTTAAACATCTGATGCTGACGCCTCCTTATACTCTTGTGTTAGCATGTAGTTGACCCACATAAACGAAACCATTCTCTACTTTGGTCGTATACTCATCCAAAGGCTTTGGTGCTACAGCAAGGTTCTTACCATCTTGCGTATAGTGAGCACCGTGACAAGGACAGAAATACTGATCTTTGTAAGCAGGATTATCGTTCCAGTTGACTGTACATCCAAGATGCTTACAAGTTGGATTCAATGCAAAGAGCTTGCCGCCGCTGTCTTTGGAAATCCATGCAACCAGTTCAGCATCGCTTTCGTACCAGCCGTCAACCTGATGGATTTGGAACGTAAACGCTTGTGGAACATTTGTAATTTTACTTTCTTCGACAACTTTAACCCAATCCGAAGCACTCTTCTTTTGAAGGACAGGATCAACAGCAAACCGTATCATCGGTATAAGAATACCGGCTCCCATGAATCCACCAGCGCCACCAAGGGTGTAAGAAAGAAATTGTCGACGAGACATTTCGCGTTTGGTCCCGGGTTTCTTCCCATGCTGTTCTTCTTTGTGATTGTTATGATCACTCATTCTCAGGTCTACCCTCCTACATTGGCCGAAGTCCGAACCCTCTCGGACATCAGTTACCTCTATCACGTGTCGTTCGACATTACACTACATAACTAGGACATTACTAATAATAGCCTACGTCTACTAGGTCGTCAAGAATCCATAACTCCTTTTTGGCGGTTGAAATCCGAGCCACTGGACAAATTTTAACGAAATTGTCACAACTTTTTGGCAGCTATAGAAATTAATTTCTCCCCTTATCCTGCACAACTTTTTTTCCATTAATACGCTTATCCGTTTAATGTTAATCGTTCTGCTGCCATAGTTCTTGTAATTGTTTGGAAATACTTGATTTGATTAGATCCGATTGGCTCGTCCACTGCTCCATATCGACAATAATCAGCAAATCCGTTTGCTCTGCTTTCCAAAGTGCTGCCTCTTTATGTATGGTAAGACCGATTACATAACGGAACCCCGTTCTTTTTAAATGAAGTGAGATGGCATTCAATTGTTCTCTCATAACCGTACCCGTTATGTAGTGAAGCGCTGGATAGGTTACTACTCTGCCCTTGTAAGGAATTTCAACCGTTTCCAGAGCATCTCGAAGCTGTTCTAACGCGAGTGTCACTTGTGCAGGATCTTCAAATCCAGTCAACCCCGTCAATGGAAGTAAACAAGTGTCCAAGTACGGTTTCAATTCTGGCCAATCTTGTTTTGATATATCATTAAACTTCAACGAATCGTCCTCCCCTATTGTTTGCCAAATATATGCTAGCTATGTAATGTCATGAATCTCATCTTGTACTTTAATCCGTCCTTAATTGACTGTCAATCGGCTCACCCGATTGTTGACGACGCAACGCTCCAAGCGCTTCCTCCAGATCTCGCTGATTCACAACCAGATAGGGACTCTCCCATTCTCCTTTTAATTGGATGTAGCGAACGGTTGCCGGCTTCAAGTCACGGTAGGATTTCGTCAATGTACGAAGCTC
Organism: Paenibacillus sp. V4I3; assembly: GCF_030817215.1. GTDB lineage: Bacteria > Bacillota > Bacilli > Paenibacillales > NBRC-103111 > Paenibacillus_E. Next base: position 4,126,070 of record NZ_JAUSZA010000001.1, on the reverse strand, counting down.
ATCGACTGGAATATCCGTTTTAATGGATCCTCCAATGATGTCAAGCACACCCGCCCATGCGGTCAAACCATTCAATGTGGTTAATTGATCTAGTAACTGATTAAGTACTAACTGTTCTCTTTGATTCCGCTCCATATCAGAGGATTCTGCAGTGCCTAAATTGGATTTGCGGTAACGGATAAAATCTAACACTTGCTTGCCATTCAACTGCTGTTTCCCTTTATTCAGATGAATATCCGTTCCGTCACTTTCGTCCTGATAGCGCATATTCATATCAACTTCGACGGTCATTCCCCCTAATTGATCGATGAGCTTCCGAAAGCCTTCAAAATTAATAACGGCCATATAATCTATTGGAACTTGATAAACATCACTGAACAGTCTTTTGGTTTCATAAAGGGCCGTGTCTTTATTTTTATTGTAATAATAAGCATAGAAATAATTTGCCTTGTGTGATCCGTCTAATCCCGACTTATCAGCTTCAATCTCCAAATCCCTTGGAATGGATACCACCGTTCCTTGATGCGATTTTGGATTAATACTGAAGAGCATCATGACATCTGTATTCAGCGATCCCTCATTACCTTCTCGTTCATCTATAGCCGTTAGGAGGAACGTTAGCGGCTTTTCTATGGGATTGGTTGCTTGCGTAACAGGCGCAATGCTTTCGCCATTTAGATTTGTTGCTGTAGTGACTTCAGGCGCGGCAATATGATCGAGCGTCTGATTCAATTTGTTATATAGAAAAGCTGCATACACTGACGCAGCTCCTACAATTAGACCTGTGATTATAAGAACGGACGTCAACACTTTTCGAATACGGGAGTTTTTTATCATTTTTTTCATTCGTTGTCTCCTTATGTTTTGATATAATGCTCTTTTAAATGGACGCGTGGGTCGTCAAATTAGTTCTTTTTTCATCCGATATACAGCAAAAAAGACACGTGAATAAGATTCACATGCCCTTTTGGCCGCCACCAAATAATTAGTTAACCCAAAGATTGTAAGGTTTTAAGCTCAGATGTAAGAGCTAGGAACGTAGTTTGATCTCCCTTGGCTAAAGCGCGGTCAATCTCTTTATAGAGATTTTCTTCTTTATATTTGCGTATGGCATTATCCCAAACCATTTCCGCGAAAAGTGCCAGCAGCGCATCGTTAGATACATTCATTTTTCCCATGAGACCTACCTCCAAATGTTGTCCGCGGTTTGTCAGGAGCTTCTTTTTCGCAAAAACATGTAAGTCTGTTTCTTGGTGTATGCCAACCCCTTGTTTATGCCCCTACTCCATCATATTCACTCGGTACATTAGCGCTTCATTCAATCGCCCGATTCAATAGGAATGTGTCTTTACCTATCTACTTTACGTCTTCTTTGAACCGTATACTTTCTTTATCCATAAAGAGGACAACCTTATCTTCTTCAGCTACAAATGTTCCTTGAATCACTTTCGTTCCGAGCTTGGTGACTTGAATGACAGCTCCATACTCCTGATCTTCCCCGATCCGAATCAGACCCAAATGCATCATCATTTGTAGAATACGTTGTTCCACGATCGATTCTGAACTATCATAATAGAAAGGTTTAACAAGCTTACAAAGCACTCCTCCTAGTGAAGCCATGGTCACCCATTGCCCACCTAGACGATCAATCCAGGCCACAATGCTTTGGACATTCGGAATCGGATTTTTATAAAGCCGCAGCCAGAACTTATACACTTCTGCTAGGTTTTCTTTCTTGCCTTCTACCAGCCGTGCTTTTCCATCTTCTGTTAATCGAAGTGTTTGAGAATGCTCACTAATCAGCTGCCTGTAATAGCAATAATCATAGATGAAAGAAAATCGGTTCGGATACTCTTTAAACATGCGGCCATAGCCGAATCTCCATGTCCCTTTAGGTACCATCTCTTCTTGAACCGATAATCGATTGAGAATCTGTTGAAGCTGTCTTTTGTACATAGAACCTTCCGCTGTGAGTGCTATTTCCTGTTCTTGAGAGATGAACGTCAAGAAATGAAAGATGTCATCGACGATAAGTAATTGCTCATCACGGTATACATTGGGTTCATTTGTTGTTTTCAGGCTTTGTTTGAACTGACCGGTTAAAACATCACTAAATCTACGTTTCAGATCTTGCGGGACATGAAACAAAAACTTCGTTTGCTGTGAATAGCCGTTAAACAACCATCCAAGCTTCTTGAATTTAATGATCATATCCCGGGGATTCCATTCCTCCGAATCCTCCTTCTGAAATCTTGATTGTTGAACTCTAGCGATAAGTTCTTCAATACTGAAAGCATTGCGAGGATCGAAAAGCAGCGAATTCAAAAACCGAATATCCTCTAAGGCTAAACCTTGAATATGCTTCTCGAAAATCTCTTTGCGCAGCGCTGTGCTCAAAATCGATTGAATCAATTCATTCTTCGAATGACCATTACACTCACACTCGTAGGTATGAGCAATTCGGCCTAATTCATGGATATCGGCATAACTGAGCATATCCGCTAGGTTCATTTCCATCCTACATCCCCCATTTAGCGAAGCTTTCAGCTCCGAGGTTTCTAGTAACCATTATGGGATTTTTCACCGAAAATATTCCAATCCAAATAAAAAAACATGACACTTTCAAAAAAGTCATGTTTTACTTTATAGCCATTATTCAGTTATAGATTGTAAGTGAGTTAAACAATTATATAATTGAAGCTCCCAGCCCTCTTCTTGACGAAGTAGAATGGTCAGAGATGTATTCTGTAGAAAATCTTCACTATCCATGCGAAGAACCCTAAGAATCTGTACGATAAAACCACCATGTGAGATCAATAATATTTTCCCATTCGGATAAGCCTGAATCAATTCTGCTTCTAGCTCTGTCCATCGTTTCCATAGATCATCATCCGACTCCTGACCTAGTTCTTGAAGCTTCCAATTGGGCCCCCAGCGCTCTTCTCTTTCTGCAACGGTAGTTCCTTCTACCTGCCCATATTTACGCTCCCTTAGCCTCTTGTCCGTACGTACAAAGGGTATTCCAGATAGATCCGCAACGATTTGTGCAGTTTCTCTTGCTCTCGTCAGATCACTGCTTATAATGCCGTCCCAGGTTTCTTTTGCTAATCTTAGTCCAAGTAATCGAGCTTGCTCTCTGCCTTCCTCCGTTAATTCCGTATCAAGCTGCCCCTGGAGCTTACCAAGACGATTCCATTCTGTACTACCATGACGTATGAATCCGATTGTTGTCATTTTCTTGCCCCTCCACCATCTCTATAAAATAAAAAATGCTCCAACAGGAGCATTATGCTTTTGTTCGTGACAACCAATTCATAATAATGATTGTGGCAATTAGTCCTAGTATCGAAACAACCAGTAAGTAATGTGGGTATGAGTGAATAGGTCCTACGTGGAAGCGTAAAGGTTCCATGAAACTAGGATTCAGACTCGCTACCGCGTCTCCCATCTTATGGCCATTCATCGATTCAGCATCGCTGGTCTTCAAGGCTTGTGGTGCTTGTAGATCAAACAAGGAATTATCCGCAGTTGCTATTGAAGATTGTGGCGTACCATCGTAAACGATTGCAAATAAGAAGCTGAATACGAATAAGGCCAAACAAAAAGCAATAACAGCGGTAAGATTCCGTCTAAGCGTGTAAGAGATTGCATACATACGTTCAGAAACTGGAATTCGCCATGACTCATTTTCGTAAATTCGATTCATAACCTTGCCCGAAACCATTGGCTCATAATCAGGCAGCTCACTCTCGATCGCTGCAGTACGAATGAGTATCGTACTTTCTTCCCATATTTGAAATTCTTCTGCACATTCGGCACAAGTTGTTATATGCTCATCTACCGCGGCACGACGCAGGTCATCATTCGGCAAATCCCAATATACTCCAAATAATTCCTGGATCTCACTACACTTCATGCTCTTTCATCCCTTCGATTCTTCGAATATCGGTTCACTGAAATAAGGATCCAGTTGTAATTTAACGGATGCCCTTGCTCTAAACAAGAGAGACTTCACCGAGCTTACCGTTTGGCCTAAAATGTTCGCGATTTCCTGATAATCCATCTGATCGTACTCTCTAAGTATCAAGGCCGATCGTTGTTTCTCTGGTAAACTATTAATTGCTTCACGAACCATAGACACTTTCTCATTACGCAGCATAGCTTGCTCTGGCATGGCATCAAAGGATGCATGTGGCGTCAGTCCACTTTGTTCCAGCGAGACTTGAACACTTTTATTTTTGCGCAGCTCACTCAGAACCGTATTACGGGCAATGGTGTACAACCAGGTTGAAAAGGATGCCTCGATTTCACGGAAAGAGTGCAAACTGCGATACGCTTTATAAAAAGTTTCGTTACACAGATCTTCAGCAATGGCTTCCATCTGCGTATTCTTTAACATATGAAAAATAAATGCAAGGATTTTACGCTCGTAACGACGCATAAGTTCATTATAAAGTTGAACATTTCCATCCTTGATTTCTCTGATCAATTGGGAATCGGTCATTACGTGGCGGCCCTCCTAACGATCCCGGGTACCACTCCAACTGCTCATACATGTTGTACTGCGGCAGGAGTGAAAAGTTGCGGTTATTTGTAAAAGAATTATGAATTTATGTACGAATAAAATACGAGCCTATAAAACCTTCTTGATTCATCACGAAATTCCTGCTAGATTCGACAAATTGTTCGATAAAGTTCAATTCTCAGCGTGTCTGATGCAAACAACAGACTGTCCCTTCCCATTATATAATAAATTCAGAAAAATATGGTACATAAGCACAAAAAAAAAACCGCCGAATCGGCGGTTGCACTTATGGTGCGATTATCGGATAGGAGTGGAGAGAAACCATACTGTACTTTTATTATATGTATACGGTTTCATTCTGTCAATACATATTTTGAAAACGTTTACTAACTCGTTTTTTTAAGATTGCATAGGTTGTATTTGATGCCTTTTGGCTTGTTTAATCAAATTGTTTATAGAATGTACTCGGATGAATGGACTGCCTGCATTAATCCGTGGGATTTGCATGGGATCCGTTTCCTTCGTAGTTATTCCTGATTTAGTCGTGAAGGCATACTTAACTCCAGCTTCCAGAAGATACGAAATCGTATGATCATCATAGCTGCCAAAAGGGTACGCATAAGAATCGACGGATTTTGAGCCATTCAATTCATTAAGTTTAGTAAGGCCCGTACGCGTATCGGTCAGAACTCTTTGTTTGAGTTCATCGTCTGTTTCTGTTATGCCATTTTGTGTTATTTTGTTAGTCAACAGCGGTTTGCCATTGCTCATCGCATGCAGCCCATCCGAATGACATTGAAAATCTACTCCAGCGAACTCTTTTCTCATTTTCTTAATCTCTTCTCTTGTCAAGGAAGGCAGAAGTGTTCCTACAGGGTTGTCCAGATCTTTGGTAATAACGAAATTCACAGCAGGTATTCGCATTTTTTTAAGAATCGGAAAAGCATTCGTATAGAAGCTTTCGTAGCCATCATCAAAGGTTACAAGAACAGCATTGTCAGGTATTGCTGTCCCCTCTGACTTGAAGCTTTTAAACTCATCCATGCTAATGAAATGATAGCCTTTCCGCTGCATAGCCTCCAACTGCTTTTCGAACAGTTTCGTTGATATCGTCACGGAGCCCTGTACTTGATCATCAATATGGTGATACACCAGTACAACAACTTCATTTGAATATACAACCTCATTTGCTCGCACTAAGGAAGGTAAAAAATTCATGAAAGCGATTAACACAATAAGCAGACTTTTCCCTATCAATTGGATCTTCATCACGTTCGCCCCACAATAAAAATATGTAATATATATATGAATAGATGTCATTATATCACGAAGCTTTTTCTTTGAGAATCTGTTAACAAAAATAAAATAAGCTGATCCCTTCCCTCTTTTTGAATTGTCCAAAAAAGGAAAGAAAACAGCTTATTTAACATACAATTTTGAGCGTTAAACATGCACTGCGTATGGCCCACTCAGCAGCTCAGATGCCCGATCGGCGTCTTCCTGATTTCGAAAAGAAAGACGGAGTACACCGGGAACATCTTCACGGCTTTCAATAATTTGAATGTTGCTTAAATTTATTCTAGCGTTACCAAGTAAGGTTGTAATTTGGCCAATGATACCAGGATGATCGGGAATATCAACATAAATATCGAATAAGGACGTAATCATCCCTTTTCTACGTTCAGGCAATTGACTGCGGAACTCACCAGCAACACGGAATTGTTCAGCGATCCCTTCGCCGTCACTTTGTTCCAGCAACTTAATAAAGCGCGACATTTCTAGATTCCAATCCTTGAGCAGTTTAAGCAGCACGTCTTTATTGTTAACAAGAATATCGCGCCAAATCATCGGTTCACTGGATGCGATACGTGTGATATCCCTGAAGCCGCCAGCCGCCAGATTTTGATACAGCGGATTCGTTTCGTTATAGCCTCTTACTTGATTAACCAATGCAACCGCGATAATATGCGGTAAATGGCTGATCGCTCCTACGATGTCATCATGTTCACGGGCGCCTACTTGAACAATTTGAGCCTTCGTTTTCTTGAGCAGCTCCGTTAGACGATCAACCTCAGCTTGCGGTGTACCCTCTGCCGGTGTCAGGACATAGAACGCATTTTCAAAAAGGTGCGAGGAAGCTGCCTCCACCCCATGACGTTCGGAGCCAGCCATTGGATGTCCGCCGATAAAATAGACGTTTTCCTTGACAAAAGATGCTGCACTTTCCGTGATTGAAGCTTTGGTACTACCGACATCTGTGATGATGCAACCGTCTTTTAGAGGGAGCTGCACTAGCTGCTGGACATACTCCTCTAACATACCAACTGGCACGCATAGAAAAATGTAGTCCGCTCCTTCTACCGCTTCAGCCATGCTAGTTGTAGCCCCATCGACAACATTCCGTTTTAGAAGCTTTTCAACTGACTTCGGATTCGGTGAGTGACCAACGACTGTAAATCCAGGTTTTCCTTTATAGCATAAGGCGAGTGATCCACCGATCAGCCCTACACCGAATATCGCAATTTTCGTCATGAAATCAACCTTTATGATTTAAATTAGGCCTTAACAGCAACCTCAGCAAGCACTTGTGTTAGAGCGGCAATGAATTTCTCATTCTGTTCGCGCGAGCCAATTGTAACCCGAAGCGACGTTGGAAAGCCCAACATATGACCTCCACGAATGATGATGCCTCTGCGAAGCAAACCATTAAATACATCTGCTGCTGGCCGGCCAACATTCACCATGATGAAGTTACCGTGTGCTGGCAATGCCTGCAGATCCATCTTGTCAAACTCATCTGTTAAGTATTGTAAGCCAGCCGTGTTCGCTTCTCGGCAGCTTTGGATAAAATCTTGATCTTTAATTGCGGCAAGAGCAGCGGCTTGAGCAAATCTGGTTGTGTTAAAAGGTTCCCGCACTTGATTAATCGATCGAATAACATCAGGATGTCCGATCCCGTAACCAATTCGCAGGGAAGCCAATCCATAAATTTTTGAGAAAGTACGCAACGCTATGACATTGCGGTATTGACCAATTATTTCTATGCTATCCGGGAATTCCCCCGTTGTATTGTACTCGCAGTAAGCTTCATCAAGAACGACTAACACATGATCTGGAACTTTGGCCAAGAACGCCTTAATCTCCGCGTCGGTATTCATCGTTCCTGTCGGATTGTTCGGGTTACAAATCCAAACGATTTTCGTACGTTCCGTAATCGCAGCAAGCATGCCATCCAGATCATGTGTTCCATCTTTCAAAGGAACTTCAATGGACACAGCGCCTTCGATTTCACAGTTATGCTTGTACTGAGGGAACGTGTGTGAAGCCATGACGGATTCGTCGCCTGGAACAAGAAAAGCCCGCGCGAGCATCAGAATAACTTCATCAGATCCTGCGCCAAAAATAAGCTGATTCGTTGCCACACCAAGGGATTCAGCAACAGCTTCTGTCAATTGAACAGCTCCCCCATCAGGATACAAGCTGATGTTGGATAATTCCGCTTCAATTGCTGCTTTTACTTTGGGCGAGGAGCCGAAAGGGTTCTCGTTAGATGCCAGTTTAATAACTTCTGTCAAACCTAGCTCACGTTTCACTTCTTCAATAGGTTTACCTGGTTGATAGACAGGTAAATGTACAATCGTTTGTTTCGGTTTCATGATAGTCACCTCGTCAATTATATGTCCGAACGTTTTAATTGTCCCACAAAGTTACGAATTTGCAAGAGTCCTTCCGGGTGTGCAGCATCGGCCTCAAGATGAGGCAGTACGTTCTCAATCGTTCGTACTATGGCACTTCCTACAACGACTCCGTCACAAAGCTTCTCAAAGCGCTTAACTTGCTCGCGATTCGAAATACCGAAGCCGACGACAATCGGAACACTTGCAGCTTCCCGTACCGTTGCAAGGAAATCCTCAATGCCTCCGAAGAATTCGGCGCGCTCGCCTGTTACACCTAATGATGATACACAGTAGACGAATCCGCGAGCTCCAGCTGCAATTCGCTTTACGCGTTCATTGGATGTTGGCGCAACCAACGGAATAAGATGAATCCCATTGGCTTCAGCAACCGCTCTTGTCTCACTATTTTCTTCCAACGGAAGATCAGGAATAATAATGCCGCTGATTTCATTCTCCTGCATCGCTTTGAAAATGCGCTCCAGTCCAATTTGTAAAACTGGATTATAATACGTAAAAAGAATGAATGGCAGCTTAGAACCTCTGCTTCTAGCCTGACGAGCTACATCCATCACATCAAAGATTGAAATTTTGCGCTGTAATGCACGTTCAGAGGAACGTTGAATAACAGGACCATCAGCTAAAGGATCGGAATAAGGAACACCTAGTTCAATCAAGTCGGCACCTGCGCGTTCCATTTCCAGGATAAGCTCAAGGGATGCTTCAAGGGAAGGATCTCCTATGGTCAAGAAAGGAATCATCGCTGTTTCTCCGCGCTCTTTGAGCTCGGCAAATCGACTATCAATACGGTTCATTGCTTATTCCCTCCCCAAGCCGAGATAGCTCATAATGGATTCAACATCTTTATCGCCACGTCCAGAAAGACTTACGATAATAATTTCATCCTTGGACATGGTAGGAGCTACTTTAACCGTTTGAGCAATGGCATGTGCACTCTCTAAGGCTGGAATTATTCCTTCCGTGCGGCTAAGCAGCTGAAGTGCATCTAGTGCTTCCTGATCCGTGATCGGATAATATGTTGCTCGTTCAATATCTTTGAGGTAGGAATGCTCCGGACCTATACCAGGGTAATCCAAGCCTGCTGAAATGGAATGGGCCGGCAGTACTTGACCATACTCATCCTGCAGCAAATAGCTAAGTGAACCTTGGAAAACACCTGGAGTTCCCTTGGTCATTGTAGCTGCATGTTCCTCGGTATGAATACCGCGGCCAGCCGCTTCCACGCCAATGAGCTTCACGGATTCATCTTGGACGAACGGGTAGAAAATACCCATGGCGTTACTGCCTCCGCCTACGCAAGCAATTACAGCATCAGGTAATCGGCCTTCGGTTTCAAGGATTTGCTCACGTGACTCATCGCCAATGACACGTTGGAAATCACGCACCATCATGGGGTAAGGATGCGGTCCTGTAACGGAACCTAGGATATAATAAGTATCCTGAACGTTGCTAACCCAGTAACGAAGCGTTTCATTACAAGCATCTTTCAATGTGCGTGTACCAGACGTAACAGGAATGACATCAGATCCAAGCAATTTCATGCGGAAAACATTTAACTGCTGACGCTTTGTGTCTTCCTCGCCCATGAATACTTTACACTCAAATCCCATTAACGCAGCTACCGTTGCTGATGCAACACCATGCTGTCCAGCTCCAGTTTCCGCAATAATCTTCTTCTTCCCCATTCGTTTCGCGAGAACCGCTTGTCCAATGGTGTTATTAATTTTGTGAGCACCCGTATGGTTCAAATCCTCACGTTTCAAATAAATTTTAGCTCCGCCCAAAAGCTCAGAAAGTCGCTCTGCATAATAAAGCGGTGTTGGCCTGCCGGAATATTGCTTTTGTAAGTAGCGCACCTCGGCAATAAATTCAGGATCATCTTTATATTTTTCATAAGCTTCTTCAAGCTCAATCAAAGCATTCATCAACGTCTCAGGAACATAACGGCCGCCGAACTTGCCGAATCTGCCATGCTGGTCAGGTACTTGCGTCACTTTCGAGTCACCCTTTCCACAAATGCTGTAATTTTGGTTATATCTTTTACGCCATCGGTCTCAACGCCGCTGGAAACATCTACGCCATCGGGGTAATAGGCTGTTACTAGTTGATCAACATTATCAGGTTGAAGCCCGCCTGCTACAAGCAGCGCCACTCCTGCTGAACGCGCCCACTCCTGGTAAACAGGAATGCAGTCCCAAGCAAAGGTTTTGCCTGATCCTCCCCCGTATACAGGGTCGAAGGTATCCAGCAAAACGGCATCGACCGTCCCTATATAAGGGTCAAGCTGCGCGGCTACATCCTCCAAATTGGGGATTTTATTTTCTGTTTTGGAAATCGAAACGGATTTGAACACTTTTACCTGAAAATGTTCACGAACCCATCGGCAAAAATCAGGTGTTTCCTGACTATGTAACTGTATGACATCAAGTGGAGCCACCGCTAGAATATCGGTTAACTGTTCCTTGCTCGGATTAACGAATACCCCTACAGTTAATGGGACAGATACCCCTTTAGCCTCTTCTGCTTTCAAAAAGGAAATCAGTTCTCCGGCCTTCTCTGCCGTAACTTGCCGCTTGCTCGGTGCAAATACAAAACCGATATGTGCTATCGGCAAATGCACGATTGATTTTAACACTTCAACGCTTTGAAGTCCACAAATTTTTACCGTTGGAACCGTCCCCACAGCCATCAAATTCGCCTCTTTCTCCTTCAACTACTTCGTTGTCTGAACCCTCGTCCCCATCAGATCATGAACAGCCTGCTCAACAATAGGTTGTCGCATGAAATGCTCGCCGATTAAAACAGCTTGAGCACCAACTTGCTGTAAATAAGCCATATCTTTGACAGTAGCAATGCCACTTTCACTGACGACAGTTTTCCCTGCGGGAATGAATTGAATCAGTTCCTCTGTCGTGCCTAAGTCGGTAACAAATGTTTTCAAATTCCGATTGTTGATGCCAATCAATTGAGTATCCAATTCCAGCGCACGTTCCAGCTCCTCACGATCATGAACCTCAACGAGTGCATCAAGTCCAAGATCACTTGCTAACTTGAGATACTGCTTCATTTGATCTGTCGTTAAAATGGCAGCAATCAGCAAAATAGCATCGGCGCCAATCAAGCGCGCTTCATAAATTTGCTTCGGATCAATTGTGAAATCCTTACGAAGCAATGGCACATTCACCGCCTTACGAACAGCTTTCAAGTACTCGTTACTACCTTGGAAATAGTCCACATCCGTCAGAACGGAGATACAATCTGCACCTGCTCTTTCATACGCTTCAGCTAAAAGAACCGGTTCAAAATCATCGCGAATCAACCCTTTGGACGGGGAAGCCTTCTTCACCTCGGCAATAAGACCCATCGCGCGGTTTTTCCGTGTAGTTAACGCTTGTTCAAACCCTAAACAAGGAGGCAGGTCCGAGATTAACTTCTCCGCATCCTTGATTGAAAAGCTGCTCATCGCTTCAACCTCTGCCCGCTTGGTGGCAACAATTTTATCAAGAAACATGGCATAGTTCTCCTGTATATTGGATTAAATCGTTCAATTTTTGTTCCGCACGGCCTGAATCAATGACATCAGCCGCTAATTTCACACCCTGTTGAAGGGTTCCGACTTGCCCTGTCACATAGAAGCAGGCCGCTGTGTTTGCAAGTACGATATCGCGATAAGGCCCCTTCTCACCAGCAAAAATATGACGAATGATTTCAGCGTTTAGGATCGCATCTCCACCCGCTACATCTTTGATGCTATGTGCGCGTAAACCAAGATCATCCGGAGTAATGGTGTAAGTGCTAATGGTGTTTGATTTCAGTTCCGTTACTTTCGTAGGTGCCGAAATGCTGAATTCATCCAATCCATCCTCGCTTGCTACAACCAATGCTCGTTTCAGTCCAAGGGCTTGCAGAGCTTGCGCAATCAGCTCTGTCTTCGTGCTGTCGAATACACCAAGCACTTGACGGTCAGCGCCTGCAGGATTGGTTAACGGTCCAAGCAGGTTGAATACGGTTCTGAAGCCTAGCTCGCGCCGAGGTGCCGCCACATGCTTCATAGATTGATGGTACGCTTGGGCAAACATAAAGCAGATGCCTGTTTTCTCTAAGCATTTAGCCGCTTGTTCACCGCTTAACGTTATCTTCACGCCAAGAGCTTCAAGGACATCTGCACTTCCGCTTTTGCTCGACATCGCCCGATTGCCATGTTTCGCTACGCGAATCCCACCAGCAGATGCGACAATCGCTGCCGTTGTGGAGATATTGAACGTCTCTGCGCCATCTCCGCCAGTTCCGCAAGTATCCAGCAGATCATTCTGCAGTACGTTGACCTGAACGGCTTTGCTCCGCATCGCTTCTGCGAAGCCCGTAATCTCCTCCAGCGTCTCTCCTTTGATGCGAAGTGCTGTAAGCAGGCTGCCGATTTGAGCAGGAGTCGCCGCACCGTCCATGATTTCAGACATGACGCCGCGCGCTTCCACCCGCGACAAATGACTACCGCTAATGACTTTCCCGAGCGCTTGCTGTATATGAATAAGTCCACTCATGACTAGAGTCTCCTCTCCTTCTCTCCTTAAGAGTTAACAAAGTAATCTTTGTTAATATCGCTAACTGGTCTAGGCTCAGGACTGAACATGGCCTCTGCCATCCGAATTGATTTCAGCAAAGCTGTCGCTTTATTAACCGTCTCCTGGTATTCACTTTCAGGAACAGAATCCCATACAATACCGGCTCCGGCTTGCACATAGGCTTTGCCATTTTTAAAAATAATCGTACGGATCGTAATACAAGTGTCCAAATTACCCGAGAATCCTAGGTAACCAATCGCTCCAGCATAAGCACCGCGAGATTCTGGCTCCAGCTCAGCAATAATCTCCATAGCTCTCAGTTTCGGCGCTCCAGACACCGTCCCTGCAGGCATACAGGAAAGAAATGCATCGAAGAAATCTTTGTCTTTTGCAATTTTACCAGAAACGTTCGAAACGATATGCATGACGTGTGAATACCGTTCAATGTCCATGAATGTGTCGCACTTCACAGTTCCGAATTCCGATACACGCCCGATGTCATTGCGACCTAAGTCAACCAGCATCAAATGTTCAGCGCGTTCTTTCTCATCTGCGAGCAATTCTTTTTCCAGTGCAAGATCTTCTTCTGGCGTCTTCCCTCTTGGTCTTGTACCAGCAATTGGGCGCGTCTCAACTTTTTCTTCTTCAACGCGAACTAACAGCTCCGGCGATGTGCCAACGATGACTTCATCATCCATTTTAAGCACGTACATATAGGGTGATGGATTCATCGTACGCAGTACTCGATACACTTGCAAAGGCGAAACGGTCGTTTCCATTTCAAAACGCTGCGACAACACAACTTGGAAAATATCACCAGCTCGGATATATTCCTTCGCTTTATTCACGTTGGCAATATACTTTTCTTTCGTAATGTTGGATCGAATATCACCGAGATCCGGTTCGGACACAATCGGATTGTGAGTCATCGTCTCTGAGCCAAGCGGACGCTTGATCTTCTCAATTGTGGCGTCGATTTTCTCACAAGTCGCATGATACGCTTTTACAATGTCAGCATCCGTAGCAAAAGGCTGTACATGCACATTGGCGATCACTTTGATCTGCTGTTTGAAATGATCGAAAACAATGACTTGATCGCAGAACATGAATTGAATGTCATTCATTTGTAAATCATCAATTTGATGAGCTGGGAGATTCTCATAGTACTGAAGCAAATCGTATCCGAAGAATCCGACAGCACCACCTGTAAAACGCGGCAAGTCCGCAAGCTGAGGACTGGAGTAGGATCTCAGATAGGCTTTCAACACTTCGATTGGTTTCTCGTCCAAAACCTTATTCTCGGATTGTGTTTCTACCATGGTTTTCCCATGCTTCGCTTTAATCATCAAGAAAGGATCGCTGCCGATAAAGGAATAACGGGCCCATTTCACGCCGCCCTCAACACTTTCTAAGAGGAACGCACGCGGTTCTTGGTAAAGATGTTGAAATACACGTATTGGGGTTTCAGTATCTGCTAACAAATGACGCACGACAGGAATGAGATTATAATCTTTAGCCAAACGAATAACTTCTTGAATTTCAGGTGTATACATGGAAACATCCCCTCTCAGCTTGTGCGACTCGTCGATCTCAGTGGTGCACAAAACTCTATTCGAATGACAAAAAAACCTCTACCGAAGTAGAGGTTGACTTTAGTTAAAGTAGAAGTTCAAGAAGATATGATAAAAGAAGCCATGGCTACGTATGAACAAACAGACGCCCTCGAATAGAGTCGTACTTATCTTCATACAAACCTATGTTACCTTTTCTCATCTCAACTGGGCTAAGCTCTACTCGACTAAATGCTTCTCTACTTACCTAAACTCATCTACTCACACTATACTACCGTGTTGCTTCATTTGTCAATTTAACAATATCAGGTCGAAGCGCTTTAGCTTCCTTCAAGTAAATATGGTTGATCTCTGCTTGGCTTTTGTTTGTGTTGACCTGCACCATTAATCGGATACATTTGGGCAATGAGTTCTCAACCGGAACTTCTAGAGAACACATTAATGGAACTAGCTCCCAACCGACTAACGTACGAATTGCACGTGCCGGGAATGTAGCGGTAATATCCTCTGTGACCGTAATGAATACCGAACAAATATCTTCCGGACGAAAATCATTCGCCTCTACGATGGCACGAAGCAATTCACTGGTAGCAGTTAAAATTTCCTCTGCCTCGTTGTGTTCAACCGTCGTCGCACCACGAATTCCCCTTAAGAACATCGGTTACCTCTCCCCTTTTAAAAGCTCGACAATTTCTCTGACTTGCTCTACCTTAACATCCTTACGGATTTCTACTTTGCCGATCTCCGTCGGGATGATGTAGACCATCGTACCTTCTTTGAATTTCTTATCGTGCATCATCGCACCCAAGATGCTGTCCGTATCCAAATGTGGTGGAATGCTGATAGGCAATCCGTATTTCTCGAACAGACCCTTCGTCACCGTATGGATGTCCTCGGCATAACCGAACTGCTGAGCTAACTTAGCAGCCCCCACCATGCCAATTGCAATCGCTTCACCATGCAGCAGTTCGCCATAACCGGCAACTGCTTCCAAGGCGTGACCAATCGTATGGCCGAGATTCAAGATGGCACGTAAATCATTCTCGCGCTCATCTTGAGAGACAACGATAGACTTGACTTTACAACCTATGTAAAGCGCGTAACTGAGCGCTTCCGGATCTAAGGCAAGCAGCTTCTCCGCATTGTCGTCGCACCACTTCGTGAATGCAGCGTCCCAGATCAAGCCATGCTTGATCACTTCCGAGAGGCCCGCCTTCACCTGGCGGGGCGGCAGCGTTAGAAGCAAATCGATGTCGAAGAGAACGAGCTCGGGCTGGTGGAACGCCCCGATGATGTTCTTCGCCATCGGATGGTTAACCGCGACCTTGCCCCCGACGGAACTGTCGTGGGCAAGGATCGTTGTCGGGATCTGCACGAAGCGGATCCCGCGCATGAAGCTCGCCGCAGCGAAACCGGCGAGGTCGCCGACCACGCCTCCTCCAAGGGCGACGATCGCAGAACTGCGATCGAGGCCCGCCTGGAGGGCGGCGGTGACAATTCCCTCGAGCTGCGCGAGGGATTTGGAGGTTTCGCCTGCGGGCACGACGCAGGCCGTGGCGGCGAAGCCGCCATCACGGAGCAGCGTCATGACGCGCTCCAGATGCAGCGAAGCCACCGCATCATCGGTGACTACGAGTAGTGGCGACTTGCGGCTAAGCTTCGCCCGGTCAAACAGAGCCGTGATATCGTTAAGAATGCCTTGGCCGATATAAATAGGATAAGACCGTTCTCCAAGATCTACGGTGAGCTCTCTCATATTAGTAGCTCTCCACTTGGGCTAAGAAGTTGGTTAAGTTCGCACGAATTTCCTCAATCGAGTCGCCGCCGAATTTATCCAAGAAAGCATTCGCTACTTCCCAAGCAATAACATTCTCCATAATCACGCCTGCAGCCGGAACCGCACAAGTGTCAGAACGCTCAACTTGAGCCGTGAATACTTCCTTCGTATCAATATCAACGCTTTGCAGCGGCTTGTAGAGAGTCGAGATTGGTTTCATTACACCGCGCACGATAATTTGCTCGCCCGTTGTCATACCACCCTCAAAGCCACCAGCGCGATTCGTTCTGCGACTAAAGCCATCTTCTTTTGTGTATAAGATCTCATCATGAACATTGGAGCCTCTACGCTCTGCAGCCTCGAAGCCGATTCCGAATTCAACACCTTTGAAGGCTTGAATGGAAAGAACCGCTTGCGCAATTTTACCATCCAGCTTACGATCCCATTGTACATGGCTGCCAAGTCCTACAGGAACGCCTTCAATGATAACTTCAACGATCCCACCTAGTGTATCTCCATCTTCCTTGGCTGCGTCGATCGCGGCGATCATTTGAGCTTCAGCCTCTTTATCAACCACACGTACCGGTGAATCTTCCGTGATTCGAATAAGCTCATCCAGTGGAAGTTCTTGACGCTTTGCTTCTACATCACCGATTCGGATAACTTGTCCTGCCACTTTAATGCCGAACTCAGCCAACAATTGGCGCGCTACAGCTCCTGTAGCTACACGCATCGTCGTTTCACGCGCACTTGAACGCTCTAGAATGTTACGTAAATCTTTTTGATTATATTTGAGGCCACCGTTTAAATCCGCATGTCCCGGACGAGGACGGTTTACACGACGTTTGCCTTCATTATCCTCTTCTACCGGCTCAATCCCCATTACCGTTGTCCAATGCTTCCAGTCGTTATTAACAACAACAAGCGCGATTGGAGCTCCTGTTGTTTTACCGTGGCGCACTCCGCCTGCAATGGTTGCTGTATCTTTCTCAATCTGCATCCTACGACCGCGACCATAGCCTTTTTGACGTCTATGCAATTGGAAGTTCAAATCTTCAAAGTTGAGAGTTACATTACTTGGAAACCCTTCAATAATCGCAGTGAGCTGCGGGCCGTGCGTTTCACCTGCTGTTAAATATCTCACAATCTGTTACCCCCTATGAGTTTTGCGAAGCATCACTAGCTTCGTAAGCATACACTTTTGAGTATTACGAAATCATACTAACTTCGTAAGTATTAACTATAAAGATTTGCGTAGCAATACTAACTTCATAAGCATCCGCTTTTGAGTAGTTGCTTTCTTAAACACTTTAGCGCTTTGACGCGCGATTATCTTTTGTCATTATAGTATAGCTACTCGGGTTTGGCAACAGCACAAACGCAAAAACACGCTTCGCACGTAAGGGAGAATCCCCTTTGTGAGAGCGTGTCTACATCTAGTCAGGAGCAAAGATTACCCGTGCATAGGCTGCTTTTGGACAACTCTTGGGAGTTCGGAGAGCTGTGGATCATTCATGAGACCCACGATTTGTGACGAATCGACTCCCAAAATCTGCGCACATTCCTGAATGGAGATCATTCCCCTGCGATAAGCGGTAATCACTTTGCGTTTGTCCATAATTGCCTCCTAAGAGTTATTGCCTTAGCAATAACTTGCATCGTAAGCGTTACTGAGATTTCCGTAGCGTGAAAACTAGATTATAAGCATAAGTTTCTGCTACATCTTAGTATTGGAATATATGGAAGATCTTATACACCCTTTTTGCGATAAAAGAAAGTATCAGCCGGTTCTAGCTCATACTGCCCTGGGGAGAAAATTTGCTCTGTAGAACCAACAAACAATAATCCACCTGGTTTCAATGCTTTTGAAAATTTTTGGTACAGGACATGCTTTGCTTCTTCCGTAAAATAAATGATCACATTGCGGCAAACGATGAGATCATAGCCGGTATCAAATGTATCAACAAGCAGGTTTTGCTTTTGAAATTTAATGGATTTTTTCAGATCGTCCGTAATATGATACATCAATTGTTCTTGTCGGAAATATTTCTTCGCATACTTTTCAGGCACATCTCGCAATGAACGATCGAGGTAGATCGCTTTGCGTGCTTTTTCCAAGGCGCCATCATCAATATCCGTCGCATGTAAATGAGCTTCATTAAGTGCTCCCTGTTCTGCCAAAATCATCGCTAGTGTATAAGGCTCTTCCCCCGTAGAACAAGCCGCACTCCATACTTTCAAGCGTCGGTTCTTCTTCAACATCTCGGGTACAAATTTCTGCTCAACAAGCTCCCAACGATTCGGATTCCTCCAAAACTCAGAGACATTAATCGTCATACGATCCAAAAATTCATAGAATAGCTCTTTATCCTTCATCATCGCATCAAAAAAAGCGACGAACGTATTATAACCACGCTTCATCCGTAGAGTTGTTAGACGTCTTTTCATTTGCGCTTCTTTATAAAGAGCAAGATCAATGGACGTGTGTTCTTTTACTTTTTTTATAAATAACAAAAAATCTTGATCTTCCATGCTGTCCACCCACCTTGGTCAATTTCTGTTGATAAGAAAGTATACGTTTTATACTTTTGCTTCGCATCAACCTTGACAAACGCGCTCGTCCCTAGGGACGACGAAGTCGTTTATCCTGGAGTAACATACATTCTGTAAGCAAATACCAAAATCCTTTATAATACGACAAAAAAAGAACCCGCATCCGTTTAGATGTCAGGTTCTTTGTTTTTTTGAACTAGATCCATTGCTGAATGACTTTAATATATTCAAAAAGCTCGTCCGATTTAAAGAAATTGCTAATTTCGCGCTCAGCGCTTTCAGGTGAATCCGAACCATGAATGAGATTTAAATGCGTATGAACGGCAAAGTCACCACGTATTGTTCCCGGTGATGCTTCAAGAGAATTCGTTTTCCCAATCATCGTTCGGGATAATGGAATGACTTGATCCCCTTGCCATACCATCGCGAATACAGGTCCAGACGTAATAAACGTTACAAGTCTTTCGAAAAAATCTTTACCTTTATGCTCCGCATAGTGAAGTTCGGCTTGCTCCCTTGAAATAACAGTTAGCTTGCTGCCGATTAATTGAAAGCCCTTCTGTTCAAAGCGTTTTACGATTTCGCCTACAAGGCCGCGTTGTACGCCATCCGGTTTAACCATCAAGAATGTTTTTTCCATGTAAGGACTCCTCCTTATAGTTTCCGTAAGAAAACTTGTGCATAAACTTACTTAGGTTCAATCTATGTATTCTCCACTAGTTTACACTTTTTGGCAGCTTTTCTCAAATCGAAGAACAATACATTAATAAGAACGATTTCCGATAAAATGTGCAATTTCAATGAGATCTTTCTTGGCTTGAACATTTGGCAGCTTGTCCAGAGAAGCTATTGCCTTATCAAGATACTTCTGAGAAAGTACCTCAGCTTTATCTATGCCTTCACTGCCACGGATCATATCCAAGAATCGACTTACATCCGTTTGTCCATCCAGCTTATGTATACGGTCTAATTCAGACAAAATGAGCGGCTTCAAGGATGGATCCTGCATCGCGAGCAGGACAGGTAGCGTTATGTTTCCTTGTTTGACATCGCTGCCCGGCGGTTTCCCTATTTGCTTTTCTGTACCGATTAAATCCAGAATATCATCCCGTATTTGAAACACCATACCTATGTTATAGCCAAAAGCATACAGCTTGCTGCTTACCCAGTCGGGTGCATCCGCCGCCATCGCCCCTAGTTGGCATGAAATGGCAATTAGAAGAGCCGTTTTACGTCTAATCCGTAATAGATAATCTCGAATTGTTTGCTCTGATTGGAAAAAGAAACGAATTTGTTCCATTTCCCCAATTGACATCTCTACGATGGCTTTAGACATAATTTGATGGACTGCTGGCTTATGAATTTGGGTTATGACTCCTAAAGCTTTGGCAAAAATATAATCTCCTGTGAACATAGCAATCCGATTATCCCATTTGGATCGGACCGTCAATTGTCCGCGTCTAGTGTTTGCATCGTCAATCACATCATCATGAACAAGCGATGCCATATGAATGAGCTCGAGCGGTACAGCGACGTGCTTCATCGTTTGGAGCTGATAGCTCCCAAACTCGCCAGAAAGCAGAACAAAGACGGGGCGAATCCGTTTCCCTCCCGCTTTCAGTAAGTGCATTGAAGTTTCTCGAAGCATCGCATGATCTGTATAGACGCTTTCCTCGAGCTCTTTTTCAATTGCAGCTATATCTTTTTTCTTTCTCGTATAGATTTCCATTAAATTTTTCATTCCGTCACCCGTGCGTTCTTTTTCTCTGACCATAACCCAATGCTAACCGGTTTCGGCAGGAAACCAAGCTCATAGCAGTACTTGTAATACGTAGCAAGACCTTCCCATTGTTCCGATCCAAAATCATAACATAGCGTATGAAAATAATGATGCCAAAATGGAGATGTCCCACCTACCGTACTTTGTGCCTCGCGTATCATCTCTTCCGGATTTCTGTGTGCCTTGGCTTTACTAGCCATGAAGGCCTCAAAAGCCGCTGCAACTAGTTCCGGATACTTCTGGGTTGTCTCTTTACGAATCGCCCATACGGCAAATGACATCCACTGTCCTGTCCATTTGGCCCATTCTTGCCCAAGATCTGTAATCATATACGTTTTATTGCGCCAACTCTCTTTAATCGCATCGTCTCCGATCAATAAAGCGCCGTCTGCTTTTTCCATCATCTCTTCTAAATTGGGTTTCGCATATTCATAAGTCGGATTCCCATTATAGAACTTTTGGAGAATGATTTTGAGTAAGTTCACCGACGTAGCTGAGGTTGTTGGCAACACAATATGACCATTCGCAATTTCGCGTAACGGCTTTTCATGGAACAACAGTATGGAATTCACTTCTCCATAAGCGCTAACTGAAAGATCCGGGTACAGCACGTAATTTTCAAAGGATTCTCCGTAAGCAAAGGAAGAAATGGGCCCCATATCGATGTTCCCAGCAGCCATTTCTTGATTAAGTGAGGTTGGGACTTGTTCAATAATGTCGACCTCAGAGCTACTCATAAGTTCGGGAAAGTAATAGTAGATCGGCCAAACGTTTGTATAATTAATCCGGCCAATTCGTATTTTAGGGTCTAGGTTGCTCATTGTTATCTCCCCATCTTCGGTACAAGGAATGTTCAATGTCCATGCTATCCAGCACTTTACCCACCAAAAAATCGACCATCTCATCGATTGAGCGCGGACGATTATAAAAGGCCGGCATAGCTGGAAGCATGCGCACGCCCATTCTCGACAAGGTCAACATGTTCTCCAAATGTATGGCGTGTAATGGCGTTTCCCTTGGAACCAGGATTAATTTTCTTCCTTCTTTGAGCATGACATCCGCTGTTCGCTCCAATAAATTATCAGATGAACCATGAGCGATCCCTGATAAAGTTCCCATTGAGCAAGGAATAACAACCATACCCTTGGTCCGAAAAGATCCACTGGCCACGGTTGCCCCAATATCAGCAATTGGATGATAGTCAAAGGAACCAGCGCGTCCGCCAAAATGTTCCTGCAGCATTTCTTGGCGTTTACTTACGTTCCAATCCAATTCATCATGCAGCACTCTCCAGCCTGCATCCGTAACGATTAGATGTACGCGTAAACCTTGATCCAGCAGCACTTGGCTGAGCCGCACGCCATAGATTGCACCACTAGCTCCAGTGATTCCTACTACCCAGTTACCGCTCATGAATGCTGACTCACAAGCACATCAAGTAACGTGAAAGCAAACATCACTAGGCTCAGTACACCGTTCATCGTGAAAAACGCTGTATTCAATTTGGACAAGTCTTGCGGTGAGACAAGTCTATGTTCTTTATACAAAATAAAATAAGCGATAACGAGGCCAATTAAATAGAACCAACTCAAATGTGTGATGAAAAACAAAGTGACTAAACCAACGGCCGTAAGAACATGTAGGACACGAGCGGTATTCAAGGCAGCCTTGATCCCGAATCGGCTTGGTAAGGAATGCAGACCTTCATTCCGATCAAACTCGGCATCTTGACAAGCATAAATCAGATCGAAACCAGCGCTCCAACATACTACCGTCAAGTAAAAAATAATAGAAGACCATGTAAATTGACCGGTTACGGCAACCCAGCCCCCAAGTGGAGCTAACCCTAATGTCAAACCTAAGACAAAGTGGCAAGTCCATGTAAATCTTTTGGTGTATGAGTAAAAGACAAGAAAAAACACTGCAATTGGCAGCAGTTTCATGGATAAAGAGCTTAAATTTGAGGTTGCCCAGAAAAGCATTGCAAACGAAATAATAATATAAATAATAACCTGCTGAATGGAGATAAGCCCCGCGGGAATGGCTCGATTCTCCGTCCTTGGATTTCTTTTATCAATGGCTTTATCAATCACACGATTCAAGGCCATCGCTGCTGTTCTCGCTCCAACCATAGCTAGTGTTATCCAACCGATCTGGGCCCAGCTAGGCAGATGTCCATTTAATACGACTGAGCCTAGAATTGCTCCCATGAACGCAAAAGGCAATGCAAACACACTGTGCTCAAATTTAATCATTTCCAAAAATATTTTCAATTTAGTAAACATATGCTGACTACACTCCTGATTTCGTTTTCCCCTTGGTTCCTATATGCAATGCTGCAACCCCACCTGTTAATGGGTGCGCCTGTACATGTTCCAATCCTTGGTTCGTAAAAATAGCGGCTAACTGTTTATGATCTGGAAAATGGATTAATGATTCCGGCAGCCACTTGTACTGCTCGTACTTCTTTACTATTAGCTTGCCCAAAAAAGGTAGTACACGCTGAAAATAAAAATAATAAATGGACTTGAATGGCTGCCAAGTTGGCTTAGAGAGCTCTAAAGACACAACTAGCCCTCCTGGCTTAACGACACGCTGCATTTCACGGATGACCTGCTCCAAATCGGGAACATTACGAAGGGCAAATCCGATCGTTGCGTAATCAAACGTATTGTCGTCAAACGGAAGACTCATCGCATTACCTTGAATTAGCTCAATCTGCTGATCCAAGTGAAGCTGCTTGATTTTCACTGCACCGTAATCCAGCATGTTTTGGCTAAAATCCAGCCCAACCATCTTTCCGCTTCCACTCGCCTGAGCAAGACTGATCGTCCAGTCACATGTGCCACAGCACAGATCAATAGCTGTCTCTCCAGGCTGCACATTCATCTTCTTCATTGTGAATTTACGCCATGCTTTATGCCTACGGAAGCTTAGGATACTGTTCATAAGGTCATATTTGGGTGCAATACTTTCAAAGACAGAGTGAACGAATTCTTCTTTGGTTTTGGTTGTATTCGTTTTGCTATTTGTTTTTGTCATATTCATCTTGGATGTCACCTCAAATTTCTTCTAGCACTTTGGGCTGCTTCGCTGAGAATCGAAGAAACGGCTCCCCAATGTGAAACAGTTCACTTATTAGTTTATCCGATTCAAGTTGCTGTACTTTGGACTGTAATTGCTTAGTATGGGAGTCCAGCATCTGATACAGCTGCGAAGTAATATTATATTTATGAATGAGCGTACGAAGTCTGGCTTGATCGGACTCTTCCGCATGCAGCTGCTTCCGTTCTTCTTTCGTACCATGCTGCAGAATGTGCCAGAATCCCCAGCTGTCCCTGAAATTCGCTGCAGATTCGACGCGGAAAATCTCTTCAAATATAACCTCACACTTTGCATAACTTCTCAGAATATCAGGCCATGCTTGGTCATAGACCTCAGACATAAATTCAGAGAAAGACAAAAACAGCTGAGATTTAATTTCCACGGTTAGGTGGATGTAATCTTCTGCCGTCAATTTCAATTGCTTCATTTTCATGTAGATATTCATCTTGAGACGGTTGACTTCACAGATTGCATTCGACAACTGTTTAATCATCTCGATCTGGCCTGCCTGAGCAAGGAGATTGTAAAAGCGGGAACTGAAATAATCCCCTGCAAGAACTTTTAGCTGTCTTGATCTTGCTGCCTTTTTCTCTTTGACATCATTGGAAGCTGTAACCAAATCATGGGTATCGAGTGCAAGTTGAACAAGCGACGTAGCTAGCGTATACAACTCGCTTGAAGAACTAAACTTACTGTTTCCGTTCAAGAATGCAAACAACAGACGTGTGCGAAGCTCCGGAAAATCGGGCAAGTCTGTGTGATTTTGAATCATATCATACTCTGTGTATTGCTTAGCGATCTCTGGGATCCGATAAGAATTCATGCAAAAGCCTCCGTAACCGTGTGCCAAATCATTTATGTTCTAAACATGCTCAATTCAAATCATTATATCATAACACGTACATAGAAGCACATTTAATTATAAGGGATATCTTTGCTGCCATTTCGAGGTGTATGTGATACGAAAACGGTTTTGTAATTGCTGCTCCAGTTGAATAAGGCTGAGTTCATTCGCATTCTTCTCCATATCCTTCCCATATTCGCGCTCTGCAACCATCGCTAGCACAAGCTGTGTAGATGTTGAATCTGTAACACCCGAATAATCGATGACACGAACCCAAATTTGATTTACATTTTTCGTTTTCGTTATCATGGTTTGTGCGATTGTGTACAAATCTCGATAGACGGCTGCTGAATCCGCGTTTTTCGGTAAGCTCAAATCAAGAGACATGCGGGAGTTGCTCAGCTCGACTTTGCGAATCCGCAGCTGAAGTGGGACTTGCACCAGTAAATCAACCATATTATTATTTGTGAGCTCTCCTGCACGATTGCTTGACCAATTATAAGGCGACCCTAACCCCGTGGAACGATCCATCTTTGGAAGTACAGATAGACAGACGACCATAATAATAGATAGACCTAACGTTATCACAATACGCATCGACCATTTCATTGAACAAGCACCTCCTACACTTTGCAAGCACAAACGAATTGATTAAGCATTCGATAGTTCCAAGCCCTATACACCATTGTACAAAGAAAAAAAGCAGGCTATGCCTGCTTTAACAATTATAAATTATTCTTCTGTGTCAATCGTACCGTACTTGGTCATAATAAGCGCCTTGCCTCTAACCTTTACTGCAGATGTATGCTCCGTGAACTGAGCAATCATGACTTCACCCTTGTCCAGCTTTTCTGTATGATGAAAGCGAGTATCTTGACCACGAGTTAGACCAATGACATGTACACCATTATCCTTGGCTTTAATAACGAAATATTCATTGCCATTCGTATTCGGATTATTTGATTTATTCGATTGTTCCATTTCCATCCTCCGTTCTTGCCCTAAACTACAATCCTAACCTTCATGATGCCAAAAAAAGCATCGGGAAGTCAACCAGCTTTAAACTGTTAGTTCATTGGATGCTGCTTTCGTTCCTTTTTGGTAAAATTTCTTAAATGTAGTTGGCAGCATATTTTTGGATCCTAAGCGAATGAGAAAATCAGATAGCTTGACTGTACCATAAGCAAATAGCATCCCAGCGAATACATCAATCAGCCAATGAATTTGTAAGTACAAGGTTGAGAAAATGATTGCCGCGCAGTATGTGACCATCATTGTTTTGAATATACGGTCTTTTTCTCGTAGGGCCAGAAGAAGCATAGCAAAGGAGATGGATGTATGCATACTAGGGAAACAGTTCATCGTTGCCACGAGTAAAGAGTTTTCATCCGTAAAAACTCGGTGTAATAAATCAGGCTGCTTATTAACGTACCAGACTTCACGCAGCAAAATTAAATTGTAAAAAGGCAAAATAAGCGGGAATTGCAGCATGTGACCGGATAATGCATAAGAAAGCATCTTTTTAATACTGCGTGTCCAGAAGCTCCGCACAATACAGATCCACAAAGATAAAACAAAGCCGTAATTATAAATCCATACCATCGCTCTATCTAGAAAAGGGGATGCAATCCATCTCGCCCATCCGCCCGTATTCAACGGGATTGCGTTCATATAATCATCCCAATGCCACGGATGGCGGTTATTCTCAAACATCCAATTGGCGACTCTCCACCAGAAACCATTTCCCGTCCCGTAGAAGTAATAAAATACACCTAGTAAAGGAATACCAAATAGGAAGAATCGTTTCCAATCCACGTCAACCTGGTCTTTGCGGACACCTAGCAAACAAATTAACAGCAGAATCCAACATTCCTTACTCCAGTTCCCGACCGTCCCGATGCGCCAAACCAAGTAAATAGAAGCGATAATGCCAAACATCGTCCAATCTTGCGATTTCACGAGCGCGTTCAGTTTCAACTTATTCAAGACCGTTCCCCCTAAATCTTCTAAGAAGTTCTATCTGTTATGGAACAAGCCTCTTCATGAGAAAAAGACATCGGATGACGATGTCTTTTTCATAATCGGAGTAACACGATTCGAACGTGCGACCTCACCCACCCCAAGGGTGCGCGCTACCAGGCTGCGCCATACCCCGTTTGTAACTTAGGTTACTTATTCACTTTTGTAATTATAGTAGGAGATTTTGGAATTGTAAAGGCATTTTCTATTAGCAATAAATAAAGCCGCGACAGCTATTAGCGGTCACGGCTTTGTTGTTATATAACGTTCAATAGTATGTAAAACGCAATTATTGAATGCCATCTTTAAGTGCTTTACCAGGTTTGAAAGCTGGAATTTTGCTTGCTGGAATTTCGATTTCATCACCAGTCTGTGGATTACGTCCTTTACGAGCAGAACGTTCACGAACTTCAAAGTTACCGAATCCAACTAGTTGTACTTTATCCCCGCCTTGCAGCGCTTCGGAAATTGCATCAAAAACAGCATCAACTGCTTTAGTTGCATCTTTCTTGGAAAGCTCAGAGGTTTCAGCAACCTTGTTAATCAATTCAGATTTATTCATGCCATTCACCTCCCCCCAAGATTTCTCACTTCCGTTACTTCCTGTTTTCACCGTTTCTTCAGAAAATATACATTATCTAATGAAAAATCGTTGATTTTCTTAGTAAAAATGAACTTCGAAAGCAGACGAATAAATTTATAGTAATACACTCCGACAGCAATTTCAAGTATCGCTTTCCAATTTATGTAGGTATTTTTGCTATTAAACGACAAAAAACACTCTTTTGAGTGTTTTTTGTCTACATATTTACAAAATTATTGCAATTAAACCGCCAGATCCTTCGTTAATAATTCGGCCAAGCGTCTCCTGCAGTTTATAGCGGGCATTGTCCGGCATCTGGGCAAGTTTCCCTTGAATCCCCTCACGAACGATCGAATGAAGCGATCTTCCGAATATATCGGACTCCCATATTTTAAGCGGATTATCTTCGAAATCCTGCATGAGATAGCGGACAAGTTCTTCACTTTGCTTCTCCGTACCGATAATCGGTGAGAACTCCGACTCCACATCCACACGAATCATATGGATAGACGGCGCTGTAGCCCGTAAACGGACACCAAACCTAGATCCTTGACGGATTAACTCCGGCTCATCCAAAGCCATCTCAGCGAGCGTCGGAGGCGCTATGCCGTAGCCTGTCGTTTTCACCATTTCGAGCGCCTCGGCGAATTGATCATATTCTCGTTTCGCATGTGTGAAATCCTGCATTAACTGAAGCAGATGATCTTTGCCGCGAATTTCTACCCCGACCACTTCGACCAGAATGCGGTCGTATAATTCATCAGGCGCAAACAGGTCAATCTCCGCTACACCTTGCCCCATATTAAGTCCGGCTAAAGCGGCTTTATCAATGAACTCATATTCGGCGAATTGACTGACGACACGATCAACGTCGCGCAAGCGTCTAATATCCTGAACCGTATCACGTACGGAAGCTTCGAATTGAGTCCGCAGCCAATGATTCTCGTCCAGAACCATCACCCAGCTTGGTAAGTTCACGTTCACTTCATGAACAGGGAACTCATAGAGCACTTCACGCAGTACTGAGACCATTTCCTCTTCGCCTGCGCTTGCTACACTCATTGTCACAACAGGGACGTCGTAGCGGCTTTGGCAGCTCGCTGCGCAGCTCAAGCGCAGGCTCACTATTCGGTTTCTGTGAATTAATGATGACAATGAACGGTTTGCCTACTTCTTTCAGCTCATTAATGACTCTTTCTTCTGCCAACACGTACGAAGACCTCGGAATATCAGAAATCGTACCATCGGTAGTTACAACAACACCGAGTGTCGAATGTTCCTGAATGACCTTGCGTGTTCCGATTTCAGCTGCTTCCTGGAATGGAATCGGTTCATCGAACCAAGGTGTATTGATCATCCGCGGTCCGTTCTCGTCTTCATAGCCTTTGGCGCCATCGACTGCGTAACCTACACAATCAACAAGGCGAACATTCACATTCAGCCCTTCAGCCACCGAAATTTGGACCGCCGTATTCGGTACGAATTTTGGCTCCGTTGTCATAATCGTGCGGCCAGCAGCGCTCTGCGGGAGTTCATCGGTAGCCCGGATCCTATCCGCTTCACTTTGAATGTTAGGAAGCACTACAGATTCCACAAAACGCTTAATAAAGGTTGATTTTCCTGTCCGGACCGCTCCGACAACCCCCAGGTAAATGTCCCCTCCCGTTCGCTCTGCAATGTCCTTAAAGATATCCACTTTCTCCAAGAGAATCCCTCCTACAGTTTGGTCGTCAACTGACTCTTGTGACGGTAACAATTGACTACTCGTACATTCATTTGGACTAGTAAGAAATATATGTACTTTCGATAGAAATATGATAGATGCGTATAATCTTTTTTTGCCGCTCATATTTTATGAAGCACATACGGCTTTCCTTATAGAACCATATTTAGTGGACCTTTGACGCTAGATCAAAGTCTCACCACATTGAAAAAATATATGATTGACTTGTATGGGTTATTCTGAAAATCTAAAAAAACCTCTTACAGATTTCTGTAAGAGGTTGTGTCTATTGTTTATTTTGAGGCATAGGCTGATTATTTTGCCATAAATACAGGTAGCTGCGTATAGGCACGAAATAAGATTTATTCACGAGAATCTCTCGCAAATCCTGATCCGACTTCAATGAGCTTACTAACGAATTGCTTTGGATAAGCTGCATAATGTCCATCGCATAATCAATCGCTACATCACCGGTTTGTTTGTTCACCAAGTAGGTGATGTAATTTTTGCGATTGTAAACGGATTTGATCTCGGGAGATTTCATGCCAAGCTTTTCAAAATCAATATAATCAAAAGCTTCATTAATAGCAATGCCCGAGGGCAGTTTACCATCATGCTTCACCTTATAATCATTGATTTTCTTCTGGACATCCTCGACACTTTGATATGCAGATAAATCCATCAACTTAACTAACGGCTTTGTTTCTACATCGACCAGCACGTAGATAAAAATGCCGCCGCTTTCGAACGCATTTGCCGGAACCGTACTCAATAGATTGGTTTTTTTCAATTTGGCAAAATCGATCACATATTTCTCATATAGGGGTGTTGTCATATCACTATTCTTGATGGGAAGGACGCCGTTCTTTTCGTGGTAGAGATCAATGGCCTGCTGAACAACGGTAATGAACTCAGCTGGGTTAATTTGATTCTCTTTACGCATCTCCTTAGGGTAAGCACAACCACTGAGCAGCATGACTATACAGAGAGTGATACCTACCCATCTACCATGTAAAAGGCTTCGAGCTATTTTCACGACATAATCATCCTATCTTTTTTTCTAAAATAAATCGTTTTCCTCCGCCTGCCTCGCAAGTTGGGCACGAATGGCTGCCTTAAGAGGATCTTCGGGAATAGTGACCTGAACAGAGCCAATCACACGGGCCTGACAAGCAAGTCGAAAGCCCTCGTCAGCCTGAGTGCCTAGCTTTAAACGTTCATTCACATTCATAGGTGCAAGACCACTTGGATCACTAATCTTAACCTTACACATAAGGCAAGCGGCCTTGGCTCCGCAACGGGTACGGATGTGAACCTTAGCTTTGCGCCCTGCATCCAGCAAGGTCATTCCAGGTCGAACACTTATTTTTTTATCATCGGGCCAAAAATGTACTTCGGATACAGTCATCGTGTCCACCTTCTGATAGGCTATCTTCCTGCTATTTACTTGAATCTATCAACCGTTTCAGCTTTCGCTCAAACTCGTTTCCCCAGCGATTTCTTTGCATTAAATCACTTAACGCCTGCATATGCAGCTCTGGAAAAGTTTTCATGGTCTTCGCAATAGCCTCATAACGATCAGGACGATTACGAAGTAAATTAAAGAGAAGTTCATGGGCTAACGGCATCATTTTAACTTCCTGTTCGTCGATCGTGACCGAATGGCTATGATTTTCCCAAAGAAACGAAGCTTCCACCTGATAAAAAGATTGCAGGGCATTAACCCTGAAATCACCAACGACTTCCACAGTATTTCCTTCGATAAGGTAATGACTTAGGATTGAAGCATAAATGGGGGTTTCACTATAAATCGGTGCATCCACCGAATAATTGAATAAGGAAGTATGTACAGCAGTTACATCGTGGTCATCTACATAGATGTCCAGATCTCTTGGACTTCTTCCAATATCTACGTTTTGTAAAAGCAGTCCGCAGCTTCCACCGATGAGCCATCGTACGTCTGGAACTTGCAATAATTGTGTATGGATGGTTGTAATCGTTGGTAGTAACGGCTCCAGCAGGACCAAGATGCCCACACCTTTCAGGCAGAAATTTTAGAAATAAGGCTTATGCGTAACGGAAATATGACCGGATTGCTTTACTACACACTGACAAGCTAATCGATATCCCTGCTCGATCTCCTCAGGCTCCAGTCGGCTCTCTTCTTCATCCGAAGGCATTGACAGCAGCTCTCGGCCTGAAGCTACATAACAACGGCATCTGGCGCAAGTACCCCGTGTACACGAAAAACCCCAATCCAAATCTTCTTTGAGCGCGTGGTCCAGAATCGTTAATCCGGTAACCGACTCTATCGTTTTCTGTGTTTTGCGTGTTTTTAATTCTAACATCGATATCTCCTCCAGGTTGCTAAAACAAAGATAGCAGCATGTAAAGTAAAATCGGAATAAATAGGAAAAAAGCAATCACGGATAACACAACACGAAGAACGCCTGTGGTTCGAGTTCTAGCGTAAGAAATTAATAATGACGCGACGACCATGAGTCCGATCGCCACGAATGATGCCCACATTTTGTCTAAACTTGACATAATCTTAACTCCTTATGTATGAAACATTCAAATTGATCACCAGTAAGTATAGCATAGGATGAGAAAAAAAGCATAAAGGGGAACGATCTCCCCTTCATGCTTTTTATTTCTTACCCATCATCATGTTCATCAATTGCTGCATATTGTTGGAATCCAACTTACTGCTTTTGACCGCCTGAACGATATCATTGATGGTTTCTTCTGAAACCTTCACGTTCACTAAACCAGAAACTTGTTTGATGAGTTGGCGAAGTTGAGCTTCACTTTGCAGGGTAGAAGGTTTCACACCGCTGGCTAGTTTCTCAATATCTTTAGAAGTAACGGATTTACCCGTTTTCTTTTTCACCACATTTAATACGTCTTTCGAGATATCCTTATTCGACAAATGTGCCGCCTCCCTATACCTTGGATGACTGGATCTTCTAAGGTATAGTATGAATGCGGATAGGATGTGGTGTAGGCTACTTCAATACATTTGTTACTGAGACGCTGGCTACCTCTTCAATTTCATGGGTTCTGACGCGCCCCATCAGATCTTGTGCAGCTAGCTGAGGCGACTTCCCATCGAAGAGAACGTTGTATAACTCATCTGTAATCGGCATGGTTACGTCAAATCTACGGGACAACTCATAGGCAGCTTTGGTTGTCTTCACGCCCTCTACGACCATTCCCATCTCTTCAAGAACCTCGCTTAGGGGGATACCCTTAGCTAATTTATTGCCGGCACGCCAATTCCTACTATGCTGACTCGTACAAGTTACGATCAGATCGCCAATCCCTGCTAAGCCGGAAAATGTAAGCGGATTGGCTCCCATTGCCATGCCTAGACGAGCAATCTCGGCCAAACCCCTCGTCATTAGAGCAGCCTTTGCATTATCACCAAAGCCTAGACCATCGGTCAGCCCTGCGCCTAACGCAATAATATTCTTAAGCGCCCCTCCAACCTCAACACCGGCAACATCCGGATTCGTGTAGACGCGGAAGTAGGAGTTAATCAGCAAATCCTGTGCGGCTTCAGCCGCTTCCAAGTCCTGGGCAGCGACCACGACAGTCGTCGGACATTTACGGATAACTTCCTCGGCATGACTTGGGCCGGAAAGTACGACAAGCCGCTGCGGATCTATTTCTGGAAGCTCATCGGCAAGAACCTCAGTCATACGTTTTAGCGTTCCCGTTTCAAAGCCTTTGGTAGCGTGAACTACTAAAGTATCCTTCTTCAAAAAAGGACGCATCCGTGACGCTACTTCGCGCATACCAGATGAAGGTACGACCATAATGATCGCATCTGCATCCTCTACCGCTTCCTGCAGCGAGTTTGTCGCTATGATTAGCGGCGATAGCTCCACATCTTGAAGAAATCGACTGTTACGATGTTTCTCATTTATTTCTATAACCTGATCCTCATTACGAGACCATAAAAGCACTTGTTTCCCATTATCCGCCAGTACCGAGGCAAGTGCCGTCCCCCAACTTCCAGCGACTAGGACCGATACTTTGTTTGACAAGGTTACCCCTCCTAAGAGTTTTGCTTTAGCAAAACTGGCATCGTAAGCGTTACTGAGTTTTGCTTTTACAAAACTGACATCGTGAGATTAGCTAAGCCCTTTTCTGGCCCAGCTTGTTCTCTTTGCCTTGAATAAGCTTCACAATATTCGTACGATGACGCATAAAGGCAAACGCACACAGCAAAATGCTAATCCACAAAATTGGCAAAGGTCGGTCCATCCCCCAAATAAGGAAAGGTAAAAGTGCAGTTAGAATAAGGGAACCGAGCGATACAAATCTGGTGACCGCAATGATTACAATGGCTGTTAAACCTGCAATTAACGTTGGAATGAAGCAGAGTGTTGCCATAACACCGATGGTGGTTGCGATACCTTTACCACCTCGAAAGCCGAAGTAAACCGGCCAATTATGCCCGACGATGGCTGCAAGCCCGCATAGTACACGAATCCAGATGTCATCGGGTCCGGGAGCTGCCCATGTTCCAATCCACACGGCAGCAACTCCCTTCAAGGCATCAAGCAAAAGAACTAAGATGGCAGGTCCCTTACCCAGAACACGAAGCGTATTTGTCGCCCCCGCATTGCCACTCCCGTGCTTGCGGATATCAATGCCTTTGAACCATTTTCCGAATAAATAACTAAAGCTTATGGAGCCTAATAAATAACCCACTACAATTGTTATTATCGAAAGCAATGCACAACATCTCCTATTCTTTGTCCGATGATTTCCTACGGCTTAAGATGCGAATCGGAGTACCTTCAAATCCGAAGGCTGCACGAATCTTGTTATCCAAGTACCGTTCATATGAAAAGTGCATGAGCTCAGGCTCATTCACGAAGAGCACAAAGACAGGAGGCTTAACAGCAACTTGTGTCACATAGTTAATACGAAGGCGTTTACCTTTATCCGTAGGAGGCGGATTGTAGGCTACAGCATCCGAAACAACATCATTGAGAAGATGTGTTTGTACACGAAGAGCATGATTTTCAGCAACTTGAACAATGACAGGCAACAGTTTATGCAAGCGCTGCGTTGTTTTGGCTGAAACAAACACAATTGGAGCATAGCTTAAGAACAAGAAGTGATCACGAATGGTTTGTGTAAAATGCTGCATCGTTTTATCATCTTTATCGACGATATCCCATTTATTTACGACAATCACTATCGCTTTTCCTGCTTCATGTGCATAACCGGCAATATGCTTGTCCTGCTCGATAATGCCCTCTTGACCGTCGATGACGACGAGTACAACATCAGCACGCTCAATCGCTTTCATGGCACGCATGACACTATATTTTTCCGTGTTTTCGTAGACTTTACCTCGCTTACGCATTCCTGCCGTATCAATAATAACAAACTTTTGTCCATCCCGTTCAAATGGGGTATCGATCGCATCGCGCGTCGTCCCTGCCACTTCACTTACGATAACCCTTTCTTCTCCAAGAATGGCATTCGTCATGGATGATTTCCCAACATTCGGGCGACCGATTAACGCAAATTTCACAACTTCCTCGCCGTACTCATCATCTTTTTTGTCAGGGAAAAGTGTACAAACAGCTTCAAGCAAATCCCCGATTCCTATACCATGAGAGCCCGATATTCCGATTGGATCACCGAACCCAAGAGAGTAAAATTCATAAATATCATCTTGACGCGCAAGGTTATCTACTTTGTTAACAGCAAGTACGATCGGCTTTTTGGAGCGGAATAGCAATTGGGCAACTTCTTCATCCGAAGGTGTTACGCCCGCTTTGGCATCCACCATAAAAACAATGACATCCGCCTCTTCAATAGCAAGCTCCGCTTGAATACGAACGGATTTGAGGATCGCATCCTCCCCCTCAATTTCAATACCGCCTGTATCAATGACACTGAATGACGTATTAAGCCATTCTCCTACGCCATATAATCGATCACGTGTAACCCCCGGTTTATCTTCCACAATCGCAAGACGATCTCCTACGATTCGATTGAAAATGGTGGACTTGCCGACATTTGGTCGGCCAACAATTGCAAGTACAGGTCTAGCCACTACTCATTCACTCCTTCGAATTCCATGATCAGCCATGGAAAAATACGCAACTTACATCATAACAAAAAAGACACGGCTTGGCTAATCTCATTTGAGACTCCACAAGATACCAAGCGGGCACACCAGCTATTTCAGGTATGCCTGACCAAAATCATCGTGCCATTTTGCAAATCGTGAGCGTTAGCATCCAATATCTTTTCTAGAGAGAAAGAGACCTTTTGGAGCTCATCTTCCTTATCCACAACGAAGATTGGAGCACCTCCACCTATTCGTTCCTTCGTCAAGGTTACAATAGCTAGGATTTGCGACATCCTGTTTTAGGCCTCCTTCTTTTTGTTTACACCCGCTTCAGACGGCATTCGAACAGCGCTTTCCAATACGGGTACTCGATGAAGAGCAATATATGTTTTCTCAACATCTTTCTCCTGTAGGAGGAGCAGAACGGCTAATGTGCCGGTATTCATATCCAGCTTAGCCATCGGACGCAATGAAGGCTCTCCTTCATCTCGGTAAGCACCAAACAGGGTTGAAATATCATGAAGAATAGCTTGTCTTTGGCCTAAATGAGCTAACGTTACGCGGGCATTGCGATTTTTGGGTTTAATTAAGAAACCAAGCCCGTGTTCAAGTATTTTGTCACGGCTGTCTGCGAGTCCAACGTTCATGATATAAACCGAGCCGACGAACAGATCTGGTCCATCCATCCGAATATCAGCAGGTTCGATGTCTGCAATTTTCGCTAGCTTGTTACCTGATTTAAAATAGTTAGCAATCCAAATGGACACAATCCCTGCAACGATCCCCCAATACCAAGCAAACAATATACTGAATAAAGACGCAAGAAATGCTGAGAAAATGACGAGATAATTCCTTCCCTCGAACACCATTGCTATCCCCTCAATATATGCCGCTCCTCTTGGAACTAACTCTAACTCATCAACCTTGGATAGACTTTGTCTTTCCATATTGCGCACATCACGAAATTGTTGGGCGGCTAACGATAAGAAAGTGACTGCCGTATAATTTTTGTCCAGCAAAGCAGGGACAGCCACGGCTCCTAGTCCTGCTGCGATGACACCAAGGGAAATATGTATAATCTTACCGTGAGGATAGGTCGGATATTGCCTGTAGTCCGTTCTTAACATATTCAGACGTGCCAGAATGCCAAAAATAACCCCCACGACAATACCTATCGTATAACGGTGCGAATAGAACCAATCCATTACTTCTTCCAGCCTCCTCTTCGGTCCATCCAGCTGCGAATGATATTTCGGCAGCCGTTATAAGCGGATTGAAGGATGATGGTCATCGTTCTCGCCGCAAAAACAGAAAGCCACCATTGGTCCTGAAATGTCGCCTTACCGACATGATGGTAGCCATCTACTGGATGAATTCCCGCCTGATACATATCTCCTAGTAAGTAGCCAATCGAGAGTGCCGCGATCTGCTCCCATGCACTGCGCTGTAAAACGAGAGTTACAACGGCAAGCAATAATGCCGTATCCCATTCCGAGTTACGAACGATGAGTATGGGGTCCATCTCAAGCAGCTGCTGCAACAAGAAATGAAGGGAACCTAATAAAAGGCCGATGGAAAGTAAATGAAGCTTATGTATGAATCCTTGTGTCTTATAGAGAATACCCAAACTGATGAGCAGAACCCAGACATAAACGAGCCCCACTTGAACATGCTGGATCGTTACGGTAAACCTAGAAAAGACAATCCAAGAGACAAAAAAAAGAAGCATGCCCTTGTGCGATATACTTCTGATGTACAGTTCTTTCCATCCGCTGGCGAATAAGATCAACGTGATACAAAGGAGAATTAAAGACAAATAACCGGAGTTCATAATCGGACCACCCTACCATGCATAGGCGATCAGGTGACATATGCCACCGACCTGCCTGCGGATCTTCAGGCTTCCACTCCAACTTAACGAGGGAAGCACCACCTGATTCATAGTATGGCAATATTTCGATTATTTACTCCGATTGGCTCTTTCTGCATATGAAGTTAAGTTAATACCTCTAGCCCTGCACCATTCAGCTGTTTCGCCCATGATGACAACTGGACAATTTCCCAATGCCTGAATCGTATTAGCGCCTAGCGCTGTCATAATAAGAATAAGTCCTTGATGAAGCTCATCAGCAAAATGGTGGAGCGCATCGACTCCCTCGCTGCGCAAAACCCTCAAGAATGCGCCAGCCATGCCAACCGCTGAAGCGCCGAGCGTTAGCGCTTTTGCCGCTTCCAAAGCGTTCGTAATACCGCCTGAGGCAATAACTCCGCCTCGCGGATAAACCGAGAGTGCCTCTAGCAAGGCAATGCTTGTCGGTGTGCCCCAATCGTTCAGCCAATCCAAGGCGGCTGGACGTCTGGCATTCTCAATGGCGGCGAAATTCGTGCCACCCGAGCCGCCGACATCCAAAAAGCGGACGCCGATGCTCTGCAATTGTTTGGCGTTATCCTTCAGGATACCAAAGCCAACTTCCTTCACGATGACAGGTACCTGTACATGCCGAACAATCGCTTCAATGCGGCCCAACATGCCCACAAAGCTGCGATCCCCTTCCGGCATAATGAGCTCCTGCATCACATTCAAATGAATTTGAAGCGCATTCGCTTCAATCATATCGACGGCGCGGACCGCTTGCTCGGTCGTCGCCTCGCTGCCCAAATTCGCGAACACGATCCCTTTAGGATTTTCGCGGCGAACAACTTGATAGCTCGAAGCAACCTCACTGTTTTTAATTGCTGACATTTGGGAACCAACGGCCATAACCATGCCCTTTTCCCTTGCCAAGATGGCCAATTCGCGATTAATGCTTTCCGTCTCCTGAGCGCCGCCCGTCATTGCATTAATTAAAATCGGCGAACTCATAATGAGATCGCCGATTTCCGTAGTTAATGCTATTTGATCCGTCGAAGTCTCAGGTAGACAGTTATGCACAAGCTTGATATCCGACAGCCCTTGCTGCAGTGATTGGCCAAGCTCCAGCGCGTAATGGACATGCTCCATTTTGCGTGAGATGCGCATTCTTATGGTCCCCCTAAGCGTCGTATCATTTACTTTTTGAATTTGGAAAGTTTATCGCCAAAACGCTCGCCAAGTGTCATGGACAGACCTTGATTGCTCAAGGACACGTTCTCATTGCCGGCAATCTCTTTTTGGTGACTTGCGCTGTTTCCGCGGTCACGATCGCCTCTTGGTTGTCTTTCTCTGTCTGGTTTACCAGCAGAAGGAGCAGCTGCACCAGCTGGAGCTTCAGGAGCTTCTTCTGTATCTTTAATGCTTAAGCTAACGCGTTTCTCTGCCGTATTGATTTCCAAGATTTTCACTTGAACTTCTTGGCCTTCTTTCAATACTTCATGTGGAGTACCGATGTGACGGTGGGCAATTTGGGAAATATGCACAAGACCTTCAACACCAGGAGCCACTTCAACGAATGCGCCGAAAGCTGCAAGACGTTTCACTGTACCTGTTACGATATCGCCTGCTTTGAATTCACGCTCCACATTGGACCAAGGACCTTCTTGAGTCGCTTTGATGCTCAAGCTTATTTTATCATTGGAAGGATCAAGCTTAAGGATTTGCACCTTCACTTTATCGCCTTCTTTGACTACGTCAGAAGCTTGTTCTACATGGTGCCAAGCTAGCTCGGAGATGTGTACAAGTCCGTCGATACCACCGATATCAATAAACGCACCGAATTGTGTTAAGCGTTGAACAGTACCATCCAGTACTTGACCCACTTGAAGGCCTTCGATGATTTTCTTTTTGTTAGCTTCGAATTCTTCATCTAGAATATCTTTTTGGGACAGGATCACTTTGTTTTTCTCGCGATCGATTTCTTTCACACGAAGACGCAAAGTGCGGCCTTTGTAAGAGGAGAAATCTTCAACGAATTGACGCTCAACCATGGAAGCAGGTACGAAACCACGTACGCCGATATCCACAACAAGTCCGCCTTTTACAACTTCAGCTACAGTAGCTTCAATGATTTCTTTGCTATCCAGCTGACCTTGCAGTGACTCCCATACTTTGCTGTTGTCAACAACACGTTTGGAAAGAACCAATGTTTCTTTCGCATCGTTGATTGAAACAACTTTTAATTCAACTTCTTGTCCAAGCAGTGTTGCTTCTGCATCGGTAGAAAGCTCACGAACTGGAATAACACCATCGTATTTGTAACCGATATCCACGAAGGCTTGATCTGCGTCTACCTTAACGATTTTACCTTTAACGGTAGCGCCTTTCTTCAGCACAGCAACGTTATTAAGAGCGTGCTCAGCTTCTGCTTGCGATACGGCTGTTTCTTGTGCTTCTTGTACTTCTTGCGTTTGATCTTCAACTTTTACTTCATCTGACATGGGATTACCCTCCTCTAATTACAAACAACAAAAAATAATTTATTAGTCACAAAGCAGCAATGTAAGCTTCTACTCTGTTTCAAACAAAACAATAACTTCCATTCGCTTTAAAGATAGTATAATTCCAAGCTTTCGATTCCATACATCCTCGTTAACCTTTGCTATAAGCAGTATGTAATCGGCGAATTTCTTTCATAATAGCTTCCGTTGCCTGCTCCAAATCTTCGGAGCTTGCACCTGCATAAGCACTTATATCAAGCGGTTTTCCATATACAATCGTCATGCGGCGGAATAAGGAATAATTGCCTATAATAGCCACAGGAACTACAGTTGCTCCAGATTTCAGTGCAAGACTGGCTGCGCCCTTCTTGCCCATGCCCCCAGCGTTGTTCCGCGATCCTTCTGGGAAAACGCCCAACATGTTACCATCGCGAAGCAATTGTACGGCAAGTCGGATCGATTCTCTGCTAACGCCACCGCGTTTCACAGGGAAAGCACCTACTCTAGAAATGATGGAACCAAACACAGGGATATCAAACAGTTCGGCCTTCGCCATGAAATAAACCATACGCTTAAGCGGGGTTCCTAACAATGGCGGGTCCAACAAACTGGTATGATTCCCACAAAGTACGACTGCTCCATGTGTAGGGACATTCTCCATACCTAAGGCCCTCATACGGAAAAACAAGGTAAAAACAAAACGAAATAAGGCCCTGCCGATGCGATAAAGCATCTTATTTGCCACCTCCGACTTTGTCTTTGCAAAGCCCAAGTATTTCGTCCACAACTTCCTCAATGGTCATTGAAGTACTGTCCATTAAAACAGCATCATGAGCTTGTCTAAGCGGTGAAATCTCTCTATCCTGGTCCAATTGATCGCGACGAGCGATGTCCTGTTCAAGTTCAGAGAGCGTAAGGTTGCAAGTCCCGCTGTTTTGCATCTCTTTGAATCGACGCTCTGCTCTTTCCTTTACGCTAGCTGTCAGAAATACTTTGATTTCAGCGTCTGGCATAACATGAGTACCGATGTCGCGGCCATCCATGACTACGCCTTTGGTTATGGCCATTTGCTTCTGAAGTGTAACCAGAAGCTGGCGTACAGCTCCGTAGCTAGCAATTTGGGAGACATGATCCGTTATGGTTGTCGTACGGATTTCTTTGGTCACATCGACGCCATCTACGATAACCTGTTGTCCTTCCTCGCGAGGAATGAGCTCAATCTGCATGCGATTCGCCAAGGCAGTTACTTCTTGTTCTTGATCAGATTGCAGCCCTTCTTGCTGTACTTTCCACGTTACTGCCCGATACATGGCTCCTGTATCCACGTAAACGAAACCAAGTGCCCCAGCAACTAGCCGTGCAATGGTGCTTTTACCGGCTCCAGCAGGACCATCTATGGCAATATTGAACTTTTCCAAGCTGCTGTTCCTCCTAACAATACCTCACAGTACCTTACGAACAAAAAAGCAGGCACTGCCTGCTAATTAATTGAAATTATAGCACATTAAAAAGGCATATGCAAAACATGGACGCATATTGGATTGCTTTTAGATGTGCTTAAGAGCGCTCTCCCTTCCCATTTTGAGGCCATACATAGGGCTTTCCCTCTAATGGTTCAACACGGGTAAAATGCTTACGTATGTAGGGAATTTGAAGCATGGCTTGAGCACATATAAGTAAAACGAAAAATACGAGCGTTGTCCGAATGATCATCTTTTCTACCTTTGCAGAAAAGAGGATAAACAGCTGCTCGTATGACTTATTCTCCTGATCCCTTGACATGATGCCCCACCTACTCAAATAGACATATTGCTTGGTAGTATGCCCATGCAGGTGAAATCTCATGCTTACAAGTAGAGAGACTTTTGACTACATCAAAAGATCCCTACATTATCGTTTACGGAAATCCATTTGTCTCTCGAAGCAAAAGCGAATTAGTTTCTGACGTTCACGATCGGCTATATCCGTAAATCTAATCATTGCCAATTGCTTGCCAGACTCAATCTGTTTAACACGGACAACCTCGCCAGTAAAAGGAATATGCTCAATATTACCATTCTTGAAGGGTGCAAGTACCCAACAAGAAATAATAGCATTCATTCCGAGTGGGATATGTCCCTCACAGATAAACGAAATCCCGCCACCGCCGACATCTTCTGTCACGCCAATGAATTGAATTTGATCCGACAATTTAACGGCAATTTCAAGTTCGGCCAAAACCCTTAGAAAACTTCTGCGTTGAACTTGCGTAATGGCTTCAGGCTTTGGTTTACGCAGTTCCACTAAGCGAATCACATCTTCTCTGAAACCTGTAACCGAAGTTGTGAAATAGTGCTTTACGCCACCTTGACCTAAATAGAATGTGCTTAATTCATCACCTTGATAAAGCTTCTTGAGTCGGCCTGTTTTCTCATTCAGCGGGAGCTCAATGGCAATCACACTATCCGTCACGTCAGCAATTCGCGACTTGTACTCAATTTTGGACTCTTCATCGTCGATGCTATTCACTTGCATATGTAATATCTGGTTGACTTTAGGAAGCAATTTCTGCACCTCCGAGACGTAATATATCTTAATTATACCAATGACCTATTAATTATGATAGCAAAAAAAAGAAGCTAGGATTGAACCCGCTTCTTCTCTATGATTATTTCTTTGCTTCAGCTGCTGCTTCAGCTTGTTCGGGGCGAATGGTCTCAATTTTCTCTTCCATCCCATTCTCACTATTCATATAAACACGATAAATATTGTTGTTCATCTTCCCGATAAATTCATAGCAAAGCACTTCTTCGTCTAATTCATTTTTGATAATCGCCAAAGACTCGCCAGTCACTTCCATTTTCGGGCTAAGATGCTTACGTGCTTCGGCTGCCGTCATTTTGGGCTGATCAACCGTTCGCTGTTTTTGACCAAATATATAGTCTGTTGCCTGCACGCCAGTGACTTCAAGAGTGTCTAAAGCTACTTTAACGCTAACCTGCTGAGGATAAATCGTAACATCCTTTTCTCGCTTAGCGAAAATAATGTTAGCC
This sequence comes from Paenibacillus sp. V4I3, assembly GCF_030817215.1. Taxonomy (GTDB): domain Bacteria; phylum Bacillota; class Bacilli; order Paenibacillales; family NBRC-103111; genus Paenibacillus_E. The sequence goes on along the minus strand of NZ_JAUSZA010000001.1, from coordinate 4,083,845 downwards.
ATATTTTGATATTGATCATAGCTAACTGCGCTCATATCTTTATATTCATGTTGATCTAAAAACTCATTAGCTATATCTCGCGCCTGTCTAAGATCAAACTTAGATTCTTTTATGGTTCGCGGCTTCATAAAATAAATGAGCTGACCGCCTTTTTTGGTGAAATCCATCTGAATATCATTTTCACTGCCGTTTCCGCCTGGAACCACAACGCTAAAGCTTTGATATTCTGGCGCACTGCCACCATTCTCAACTACTTTCATAGTAGTAGTATCACTCACCCCCAGAAATTGCGCTGCTTTTTGTTTAATTTGATCAGCTGTCATGTCATTCCCGGACAAAACGCTAACATCATTTTTGGAAAAAATGTTCAAATTTCCAGGTCCCCAGTTTAATTCCTCGTAGGCTCCAACTTTTTTGTCAACGGTAGAAAAGCCATCAATGATCGCATTATCATGTGTTTCATTTTCAGAAGCTAGGGCGACTTCGACGTCCATCCATCGCAAGTTTTTGGACAAAACCTTCTCCTGAACACCGCGTATTTCCTTCGTTATCTCGGAGGAATGATCATAAAGAGCATTCAACGTTTTTATTTCTTGCTCATTTAAAGGCTGCTTCGTCATGTCACGAACGGACATTCGGTATGAGAAATTAGCCATATTAGCTAAGAAATCTTCCGTTTTGTTGAATGGCAGCAGTGTTAGCGGGAGCTGCGTAATATCGCTTTGCGCTTGGCTCGTTAGCCGCCATACATTAACTAGCCCCTTTCGGTAAGAAGGCTCCGAGGTTGCGTTAACAGCCAACGTATTACCAAGCTCTGTATGAAGCTTATCCACATGGAAAGAAAGATCATGGAACGCACGTTGATATTGATTCTCTGCTTTGATCAAAATCGAATTCTTCTCCTGGTGTTCCAAATATCCCCACACTGAAGCACCAATCAAGGCAATCAAGAGGAATGGAAACATGACAATACTTAATCTTTTATACACGCGACTGCTCCTTTCGTACCCAAACTTGCGCTTAGTTTTTACGTGGGGAGGCAGGTTTATACAAGATTGACAACAAAAAGAGGCCAATTCTAAAAAGAATGGCCTCACGCTAATCTTCGGTCTCTACTTCAAAGTCTTGCTCATTGCTGCAAATGCACTGGCGGAATCCCGTTTCAATTTTACCTTTTTCTTTCTTGCCTTTCAGCACAAACTTTTCACCGCATAACCGGCAGCGGATCTTTACTTTGACTCTTGTCGTGGACATGTACACCCTCCCGGTAGTTCCGGACTTACAGCCAGGAATCGCCATCTATACTGTCCATTATGACCTATTTCAGCTCACTTTAATCTTCTCATCCGCTGTCGCGATGCGTAGTGGGGAATGAGCATTGGCACGGTCAACCCGCCAAATTGTGCGAATCCATAGAAAAGACATGACTGGAATCATGATCCAAACCCAGTTCGTTTTGAAAAAAAGCAAAATATAATCAAACAATCCATGCCACAAAATAGGCAGCAGTAAGGAAATCCATAAATACCTTTGCGCTTTGTGTGGAATGAATTTAGCCTTGCCCAAGTAGTAACCCATCATGACACCGAACAATGCGTGCGCTGAAACAGGCAGCAGAGCGCGAATCATCAGCGCAGAGAAAGACGATGCATTAAGGAAAGCATAAATGATATTTTCCAAAGTCGCATAACCTAAGCTTACGGCCACTGCGTACACAATTCCGTCATAGGGTTCATCAAAGGCTTCATGCCTAAAGATCAAATGATAGAGGATAAACCATTTCAGAAACTCTTCAACGCCACCAGATAGGAAAAAAGCCGAGATAAAAGTACCCTTTCCAAACTCTTCAATCAACGAATTCTGCAGTACCATCGTAGGGTATACAAGCAGAACACCAAACAAGAACATTCGAATAACTAAATGAATCGGTTCCGTTTCGTATCGGTCCTTCAAATAAAAGTACGTTAGCAATGAGAGACCTGGCGCTACGGCTGCCATAATAATCGGCAGAATTTGCAATTACAGCTCCCCCTTTTCGTTCAATAGCATTTAGAACCACAGCTCGATTCCATGCGTAATATGAACATTATAGTCATTTTCAATGTCTTATTCGGTGAACAACGCACGATCATTATGGAAAATGAGTGGGATACTCCCTATTGTGCCATTTCGATTCTTCTTCAAGACTAGTGATATAGACTGCTGTTGATCCTCTTCTGTTTCATTAGGCTGCATAATCATGACCACATCCGCTGAAGCTTGCACATTGTCAGACACGTTATCTTGCCCAAGCTCTAATGCGGTAGCAGCGATAATCGGGCAATTCCATTCTCTGGACCATTGTTTAAGCGTATAGGCGATAGCAGCCTGCTGCTGCTCCCAAGTTAGCGGTGTTACCCCTTTAGCTGCTGGAATACGCTGCAAATGATCAATGAAAATCACGGGCTCTTTGCCAACAACAACTGCAATCCGTTCAATGGAAGCGGCTACTTGATCGAGCGTTGTATCCATCGTACACTCAAGCATCCAAAGCATTTTACTGATTTTTACGTACTGCTTGTTAGCTTCTGCTACCTGTTCAGGCTCAACTTTGCCCCCGAGTACTTTCTGTGGAGCAATCCCAATAATCCTTGCAATGCTGCGTGCCCATAGTTCGAAATTCGTCATATCCCATGACACAAAAATAACCGGATTCTGCTGAAAAGCAAGTTCATCAGCTATTTGTTTAAGCAGCATGCTCTTGCCTATGGAGCCTGAACCTGCCAGTAAATACAAGCCATTTCCAAAGCCGCCGAAAAGTAAATGATCCAGCTTAGCAAAACCAGTGCGGATACTAGCGACTTGGCCGCGGAACCGTTTCATATATTCTTCTAAATAAACGGTGCTATTTTTGATATCTGGAGCTACAGGGGCTAGCCTTGTTTCCTCAACAGTTTGATTCACTAGCGCAAGAAAAGTCTCAACCGGATTCTGAGCTCTAATGAACAGATCGTTAATATCTCGAATTGTTTCGGGCAAATTAATAATATACGTCTCATTGCCCTGTTCCCTTAATAAGGCTTCTATGCGTGTAGAATCCCTTCTTCCGGTCTCATCATTCCCCATGCAAATATAAACGCGTTTACCAGCAAATAATGACATATGTTGTTCTTTAAACATACCGTTATCAGGTACACAAACAGCAGGCATTTTGGCCTGAGTCAACGTTAGGACATCAAATATCCCGTTGCAAAGAACAACTTCATCTGAATCTTCAAGTGCTGAATAATTAAATAGATACTGATCTAAACCATACAGGGGTTTATATTTCGGCTCTCTATTGTCTATCGAGCGTCCGATTAAGTCGACAATTTCGCCGTTGTAGTTCCGAATAGGAACAATAACTCTATGCTCGAAGTAATCACCTAGCTGATTCTGATCAACATAGAATCCTATCTTGCCAATTTCAAAGCCAATACGGTACTGTATAACCGTTTCTTCCGTTATCCCTCTTTTTTGTAAATAGAAATAAGCCTTCTCGCGGAGCTGCTTTTGGTAATAGGCCAATAACCCGTCCAAATCAACAGCAGCCAGAGTAGGCGCCAGTCGTTTGCGATCTATGCTAGTCATCTAGGTCTCCCCCATTATCTCTTCGCTACGTTGATAAATGATCACGAATAACCAACAAAACAAGCATCCACAAAAACAATCGTTTTTGAAAATGCTTGTTTCATTCTACTCAAAAAGTAAGGAAGATGGCCTTATTTGAAATGACGGCAGAGCACCTTAACTGCATCATCTGCAATGATTGTCTTCCCATACTCTTCAAGCACAGCTTGTGTAACGGAAGCGGCTTCGCCGAATTCAGATAAGACAGCAATTAATGCCTGGTATTTCGTTTCTTCGAGGTCAACAGGCTCGAGTTGTAAAATATATTTCCCTTTGTATGAATAAAGGGTACCGCCTTCCATGAGAAGGGGATTAATTACTTTGGATACACGCACAAGATCTTCAAAATCACGGAAAGCATAGGAGACTAAATCGCTTTGTTCAAGCGTTACTTCCATTTCATACACTTCTTCAGCTTCGTGATCATCATATGCATCTGAGTTTGCATACAAATCAAGCTTACCTCTGGTCACAATAACAACCATTCCTTGTGCCGGGAGTGCAAACACCTCAACAGCAAGCGGGCCGGACGGGTCAAATCCGAGCTCTGAATAGGCTTGATCCATCATTTCACTAAATAATTCGTGTACTTTGGGAATTTCTCTCCACATGTCGTCTTTTTGAATACCGCGTTCAGTTAAGTCATCGAATGTTAGGAAAATCCGTATCTTATCCTGACTTAAGCGTTCTATTTTCATGATAGGATCCTCCTTTGAGCCTTCCGACTGGAAAGCTTGCATCGAAAGCATGGTCATCTTATTAAAACAGAATATGATAAAAAAAGAAAAAGGTGAACCTTTGAGAACGAAAATGGACATGCATCTTGCTTTCGTTTTCACCTATCATGTTAACATTAATTGCGTGCAATTGCACGCGCAAGTTATGTATAAAAAGAAAAGCACAGCCAGCACCTTGGGGATGCCAGACTGTGCTTCATACTTAGGTTCATTGGATAGTCGATGAACTTTCTTTATTTTCACGCATGATTTCATTGACAGTTGCTTTCAAATGAGGATCTTCTTTCACTATTTTTTCAACTTGATTCAGGCCATTCGAGTTTGAAGTCGAGAAACTTTTGGACGTTGAATCTCCAAATGATTTGTTCACCAACGAGTCCTTTGCTTTATCAACAACTTTACCCATAGATTCACTGGACGAGCTGAATGCTGAGAACAACATTGATTTACTTTTACGATTGAGATATATAACCGCCGCCGCACCGGCAATACCGCCGAGCAAAAATGTGCCTATCTTCATTGGGTCTCCCTCCATGTCAAGTAGTATGATTCCTTCATAGGTTGCGCGAGTTTCTAGGAGGGCATACGTTAAGACGGGAGGAAAACAAAGGAGATATGTTATCTGCGAAATGTGGTACTATAGGAATGACCTACAAGTATAAAGACCTGAGGAGAACGAAGGATAATGAACAAAAAAGCCAGTGTACTAATGATGAGTGTCATGATCTTATTAGCTGCCTGCAGTGCGAACCAAACAAAAATAAGTCCAATCGAAACAACGAGCTCTACACCGGTAGCTGTCGCCACAATTACACCAAGTCCTGTACCTTCTCCAACTCCCGTCCCTACAGCGACAACGCCAGCTCCAGAAGTCGTCAAAAAAGAATATCATATGAACAAAAACTATGATATTGTACCAAACGATCCCAATGGGAACAAAAAGATCGTCCTTTTAACCTTTGATGACGGTCCTAAGGAACAAGCCATGAATCAGGCGTTAATCGACATCCTAAAAAAGCATAATGCCAAGGCAATCTTCTTCTTGAATGGATATCGAATCAAACAAAAGCCCGAACTTGTTAAACTCATTCATAACAGCGGTAATCCCATTGGTAATCATGCCTGGGACCACGAAAACTTGAAAAGCATGACGAATGAAAAGATTGATCAACAAGTTGATGATGTCCAAAAAATAGTAAAAGAATTGACAGGGCAATCGCCTGAATTTTTCCGACCTCCTTTTGGTTCTGGCAATGATTATTTGAAAACCAAAGTGAAAGACAATAAGATGCTTTATATGACATGGTCCAACGGTTCGTTAGACTGGGATATGACTAATAAAAATAACGATTCCGGTAAAGTGATCGAAAATGTGATGAAACAATTACATGGCGGTAGTAATATTTTGATGCACGAGCTGCCTTGGACAGTGAAAGCCTTAGACACACTTCTTACCCAACTTGAGGAAAAAGGATATTCTTTCGTAGATCCGAATGCCATTGAGCTAGAAATGAAATAAGAAAAGAGCCTTGCATCTCCTACACGTCAGGTGTCGGTGCTGCAGGGCTCTTGTTTTTTAATAACTAATATTCACTGTTCTTGTATTTTCCTCATAGGTCACTTTCGCACCAAGAGTCTCGGAAAGCAGCCGAACCGGAATCATCGTTGTTTCATGAATGAGCTTAGCAGCTGATTCTGTTGCATGCTCTACACCATTCAAACTATACGCATTTCGGTTCGTATAAAAGATAATCGTCTTGTCTTTCTTTTTGTAAACAGCAGCTTTCTGGTTATCGTCCCATTCAACAGTTGCACCTAGTGCCGCGGCCAAGTCTCTAATGTAAAGGTATGAAGTCCCATCTTGAATATATGGCTTTTGCTTCATAGGATAAGGGATTAAATCAAGTAGATACTTGTCCTCATTCAAACCAAATGAAACCAAGTGATTGCGGTTTAGCCCGAAGTTAGCCATTTGCAGCATGTAAGCAACAGCATCCTTATGAAGTTTAAGTACACCAACACCAACCCGAGGTTCTGTGCGGAATGTCCATTCTTTCGAATAGGGTCTAGTACTCCCATCTTCCATGATTGCTGTCAATTTGATTTTGGCTTTATAAGTTGTATCTAATTCCAGTGGTTTCGAAGGCATCACAATTACTTCAGTTTCCAAATGATCATCTTTACCCGGCTCGTTCTTCAGTAGTGATACGGAGTTACCTCCCTCGTCTTTTAACTCTGCCTCCTCCAAACTTACCTTCTTTACTCCGGGCCCGTTTAAGGAAGCCATGATCGGATAACCAACTGGATATTCCGCCCCTGAATGAAAGCGAATCGGATCCGGGGTCTCATGACCATCAAAAAGGGTTGGTACATACACATCATTATTTCCTGGAGAAACGACTAGTTCTGGTGCAATCCCGTCTGAGAAACCAAATTCGATAACGTGATAATCACCATCTCTAAACACACCGATTTCCACGAGTCCTGGCACCATGAATGGTGAACGATGATAGGGAGCATCAAATAGACTATCTATAGCTTCAACTAAGGTAACCCGATTATAAGCTACATCTTCACTGCTTGAACGCGAGTAACCGATAAATTGTACCCGCTCTCTTAATGACTTGCCGATATAACCTGGCAGCGCTGGGTCCTCATCATGCAAAGAAATAGACGTCCGAATAGGATCGATTTTATTTCGGGATAAATACTGCGCATGCTTCTGAGCCGCTGTATTCAAAGCATTATTGAATTTGACCTTCGACAGCCCTAATTTAGCCCGATAATCATTGATCGCCCGAAGTCCATCCTCCTGCTCTTTAGTCGTTTCAGACGTTAACGAAACCGCACCTTTAATAACCGTAAATTTCCAATCAATTGATATAGGTTGATAGCCATTGAAAGACAGCACTAAACGAGCATTATAGTTCCCAGGCAGTAAATCAGCTGTAGGACGATATATAAATTTAACCGAAACGGGATCATAGCTAACATTTAATTCCTTATCGTTTAAATAAAAATGATAGCTTTCCGGCGTTTTTCCTTCACTTAGCTCAAGTGTTACTCCAATGTCTGGACGCAAGAGTCCAACATCGCCTTGCGGATAAGACAAGCTTCCATAAGACAGAGCATAGGATGGTTTCGCTGACCAAAAGATACTTGAAAATAATACAAATATAATAGCCATTAATTTCACATTAAAAATCCATCTTGAAGTGTGGTTCGCCAACATAATCGCTGCATCCTCCTGGTAAAAAAACTATGATAAAAAATGAAAAAAACTATGAATCTATCATAGCTTCTCCACTTCTTTTACACAACTTAGGTTGATTGGTATATCTGAATCGTCTACGAATAATATTTAATGCCCCAAACCGTTAAACTAACCACAAGAATAATGAATAACCATAGTAAAGTTAGATAGAATATACGCGTCCACTTTCCTCGCTCAGAGGGATGCACAGCATTACGCGGCGGTAAGTACGTATCGTCTTCCTTTACCTCTATTGGCCTCCGATCAGACCGTAAAGGTGATCTTTCCCCTACACTCATGTGACCTGTTCTTCCTCCTTGCTGTAACGAAGTATGCAGCCCATTACAAAATCAATGATAAAATGAGCGATTATCGGAGTCCATAGACTCCCAGTTTGAAGGTAAATCCATCCCAAACCATAGCTTATACTGAAAACCATTCCTGTCATTAACCAATGCTGCAAATACCGAATATGGATCGCTGCAAACAAGATACTAGTCCAATAAGGGCCCCATGCATGCTGTATCGCCCCTCGAAACAGCACTTCTTCACAAATCGCTACGATGAGCGAAATCAATGCAATATGCCATAAAGGTCGCGTCCCGAATAACATTTGATTAATTCCACCGTCGTCTGATACTTCCTTGGGCACCCATCTAGAGATCAAAACATCGATCCCGAGGACAAGTAGAGCAAACAAACTTCCCCAAATGAGAATCTTCAAGCCCCCATGAATGGTAAACATGGAAAGAATCTTATGATTGCTCTGAAAAAATAAGATGATAATACCGATAATAAGCGTAAGCAGTTGGGTTATGTAAAGATTAAGCAATAATGTCCGGTCATTCAATTCACTCATATCAACTTTTCCGAAGCGAATGTTCTTAAAATCGAATTTTTTCAAGGAAGCAGCCTCATTTCCTCACATATTCCCTTTTATGGCTATTTCCCCTATACTAAGTTAAAAGAAAAAGAGAGAATAAGGAGCTTTAATTATGGATAAACGTCTAACCCGCACTGATTATTTATTCGCCCTCATGTTTATCTTTATGCTTGTTTGTATACTTGGCGCCTTTTTCTACGGCTTAAGAGTCGGCCAGGAGAAATCAGATCAAAAATACGATAAAATATTGCATGCCGACAAGGCTGTCATTCAGGAAATTGGAGCCTACGACCAACAAGTACTCGTATCTTATTACCATACCATCTTTTTGCCCTTTAGGGAATTTCAGAATAAATGGTTTGAGTTGATGAGTCAAATTGAACTTGGCAACTCTACAGTCGATGCCTCTGCCGTTCTTAAAGAGTTGTACAAGCTCGCTGACGAGAAATATAATGAGCTGCTAAAAAAGAGCATGCCGGCTTCATCCCCGCTGCTTGTGCAGTCTCACCAAGGTTATCTCAAAAGCCTGAAGCTTTTTGCTGATACGTTAAAAAGTTACCAAAACAAGGCCAACGGATTGACAAGCCCACAACTGCTCGATGTCATTCAGAAGGATGCCTACATCCTGGAAGCGAAAACACAAGCATTGACGGCTCAGAAAAATTATTTCGATTCCATCGTTGCTTGGAACGGAACGATCGATCATGATATTGAGAATTTCGATCCAAACAATAATGCCAATTTGGATCAATGGCGTGCGATGAACATAAACGTCAAAAATCATTACATAACAGCAAAATTACTTAAAAATAAAGCATTTGCTCCTTTTTACCCACAGGATTTGACGATACGTATTGATGAATTCATTGCCTCAGGTCAAGCTAAGAAAATGAACGTGAACGATGTTAATCAAACGATGGATCTGCTGCTAAGTACAAATGCCGTTCGTCCTGGAGACTTTGTCAAAGGGAAATCAAAGTGGTATGCCAACGAGCTGCTTCCACAGCTTCCATTTTTCTCGGATGTGAATTAAAAGAAAAAGCCGGGCGCAGATGCGCTCGGCTTTTCTTTTAATCATATTGGAATCCGCGAAGCATGGCGACCGCTGCCATCCCTCCATCTACATTAATGACCCGGTCAAAACCGTTCTCCAACAAATACTCGGCAACACGATAGCTGCGCACACCATGCGCACATACGAGATAAATATCCCGATCATCTGACAGTTCACCCATTCGATGAGGGATTTGCTGCATTGGGATAAGCTGTGCTTCTTCAAGATGATAAAACTCCCATTCTTGAAGTTCCCTCACGTCGATAATGATGCTATCTTTCAGTTCCTGCTGTTCCAATGCTTCAAGGAATTTATTTGGATGAATACTCGTTATGTCGATGTCGGCACTTCCTTCCTTACTTGCTGCAAGAGCAATATCTATTTAACGAGTACAATAGCGAAAATCAGGCTAAAATACAAGTGAAATAGCATTGCTTTCTAAGCGTCCTTGCTTTAAAATAAACGAAAAGCTTAGGAAAATCTCTCGTTCAAATATCAAATATGACTTTCATGTGAAATTGATTCGACATGTATTGACACGATTTCAAACGCATGTTAATCTAATGAAAATTCTATATCACAGTACAGCGTTGACGGAGCCAAGCAAGTAAAGTAGCTTTCAGAGAACCGATGGTAGGTGCGAATCGGTAGCGAACATTTTGCGGAGCACTCCAGAGTTATTGCATTGAATAAAGTAGATGCAATCGGGATAGGAACACGTTACAGTTCCAGGTCGCAAGACCAATTGAGGCTTCCCGTGTGAATGGGCAGCGAACTAGGGTGGTACCACGAAAGCAATCTCTCGTCCCTTTGGCTACAGACATACGTGTCTGTACCTGAGGGTTGGGAGTTTTTTTATGTTCATCAGAGGAAGTCTTTGAGCCAGCTCAAAGGTCCCAATATTAAGGAGGAACCGAATTATGTACAAAGTTCTAGTATCCGATCCAATTAGTGACATGGGAATTCAAATGCTTTATGATGCAACCGATGTAGAAGTAGTGAAGCAATCCGGCCTATCTGAAGATGAGCTCATTGCCATCATCGGTGAGTATGATGCCCTTCTAGTTCGCAGCCAAACGAAAGTTACAGAGAAAATCATGAATGCTGGAACGAAGCTAAAAGTTATTGGCCGCGCTGGTGTTGGTGTAGATAATATTGATTTGGAAGCAGCAACAAAACGCGGTATTATCGTCATCAACGCACCGGACGGAAATACGATTGCTACTTGTGAGCTTACATTTGCCATGATGATGTCAACAGCACGTATGATCCCGCAAGCATATAAGAAAACAGTTGGCGGCGAATGGGATCGGAAATTTATCGGTGTTGAGCTTCGCAACAAAACTCTCGGTATTCTCGGTATGGGACGTATCGGCAGCGAAGTAGCCAAACGCGCTAAGGTATTCGGAATGGAAGTTATCGGATATGACCCTTTCTTGACGGAAGAACGCGCTGAGAAAATTGGCGTTAAGCTTGGTACTGTCAATGAAATTGTTGCAAAAGCAGATTTTATCACGGTTCATACGCCACTCACACCAGAAACGCGCCACCTGATCTCCAAACCGCAATTCGATATTATGAAAAAAGGTATGCGCCTTATCAACTGTGCACGCGGCGGTATTATTGATGAAATGGCGATGGTTGAAGCGATTGATCAAGGGATTGTAGCCGGAGCTGCTTTCGACGTATTCGAAGTAGAGCCACCACAAAAGGATCACCCTTTCTTGAACAACCCTAAAGTCATTGTGACCCCTCATCTTGGTGCATCTACAATTGAAGCTCAAGAAAACGTAGCGATTGACGTTTCTGAAGAAGTTCTTCATATCCTGCGTAATGAACCGTTCAAAAATGCAGTTAACTTACCGCCTGTACCAGCCAATGTATTGAACAAACTTCAACCATACTTTGGACTCGGTGAAAAAATCGGCTCTATCCTTGGTCAAATCGCACATGGCGCTGTTTATGAAATCGTTGTAAACTATGCGGGTGATTTGATTGATGTAGATACAAGTCCATTAACACGTTACATCGTAAAAGGTGTGTTTGAGAACCAATTAGAGTCCATTAATATCGTGAATGCCATGCACTTGGCTAAATCACGTGACGTGAATATCGTTGTTCAAACGTCAAACACATCCAACAGCTTTACAAATCTTGTAACTGTTACTGTAAAAACGAAGCAAGAAGAGAAAACACTTGCTGGTACTTTACTAGCTGGCTACGGAGAACGAATCGTTCGCATCGATCAATATCCGGTTGATTTCGCAGCAGAAGGTAACTTGTTGTTGATTTCCCACAACGACAAACCAGGTATTATCGGCCGCGTTGGTACGCTTCTAGGAAGCAACAATGTGAACATCGCAACGATGCAAGTAGGACGTAAAGTCATTGGCGGCTCGGCGATCATGGTCCTAACTATTGATAAATCCGCTCCTGCTGAAGTACTGGCTGACCTTGCAACACAAGCCGAAATCGTGAATGTTCGTGCCCTTACGGTATAATCGAATAGCGACTAGGTAACAAAGTGTTTCACGAACAACAAGATTTTGTCTGAATATTCTACAAATTAAAGGCGTTTGCTGTGAGTTTTCTCAGCAAACGCCTCTTCTTATGTCGAATTTCGTTATTTATAGCTTATTAAGGCTCACATGGTAAAAGAATTGTAAAGGTTGTTCCCTGTCCCAAAGCACTTTGTACGGTCACACTGCCATGATGTGCATCTACGATGTTTTTCACGATGGCGAGTCCAAGTCCTGTACCACCCGAAGAACCGCGTGTTCGGGCCTTATCCGCCTTGTAGAAGCGTTCAAATATGAACGGCAGGTCGTCGGCAGGAATCCCCTGCCCCTCGTCGGAGACCTCAATGCGGATCGCCGGCCGATCCTTGTAGACGGCGGTCTCTGCCTTAATGGCAATACGTGCCCCTGAGGCCGTATGCCGAAAAGCATTGTCGAGCAGGTTCGTTAACACCTGCTCAAGCCGGTCCTCATCCCCCCGTCCAAGGATGAGGGGCTCCTCAGGCAGCGCAGCGCTTAGCATGATGCCGCGCTCTTTGGCCATCACCGCAAATTTGCGGTGCATGCGTCTCACCAGGGAGTCGAATTCGACCTCCCTGAAGATCAGCTCGAGATGGCCGGCTTCCATCCGCGCCAAATCGAGCAGGTCACGGACGAGGCGCCCCATGCGGAGCGACTCGTCGTGAATGACCTGCACCAACTCCACGCGCTCCTCCGGCGTGGAGGGGATGTCATCCAGCAGGGCTTCGCTGTAGCCCTGCAGCATCGAGATCGGCGTGCGCAGCTCGTGCGACACGTTCGCCACGAAATCCTTGCGCAGCTTATCGAGGCGCTCCTCCTCCGTGACATCACGGAGGACAGCCACTGCGCCGCGCACTTGATCGCTTGTGTATAACGGTGTCATCGCGACGGACCACACGCCGTTTTGCACGTGAAGCTTCGTAGCTGCTTCCGACGATTCGTCCACGACCGCTTCGAACAGCGGAACCAGAGGCACAGGGATCGGACTCGAGTAGGGATTGCTGTAGCTCATTAATCCCCAATCCCCGAGTGCTGTATCCGGTTTGCGGAAGCGTCTCGTCTCCTCATCATCCTCTGACCACTCAATCGTGCTCCACTCCTGCACAATTTTCTCACCTTGCGGATTGGTCAGCATGACAGATCCATTCACATCGAGCGTGATGACCGCATCGGTCATGCTTCGTAAAATACTAGATAAATGCTCTTTTTCCTGACTAAGGGCTCGGATGCTTTCCTGCATCTTCTCGCCCATGTGGTTAAACGTTTTGGCCAGCTCGCCAATTTCATCCTTGGACTGAATAGGGACACGGGTACCATACTCACCCATAGTGATGAAATCAGCCGCTTTCTTCAATTGCTGAAGCGGTCTAGTAATCCGAGAGAACAAGAAAAATGCGAAGAAAGTCGTCATAAGGAAGCCGACTATGGACACATAGATAAACAATCTCAACATGTAGGACTGCGTTGCTTCTAACGATTGCAGAGATTGATACAGCAGCGTTGCGCCAACGATGGTGCCTTGAAGATTTATTAACGGTACGGCTACAACGAGGTACTCATCCCCCGTCTTAATTCGTCCTGTACCGGACTTATTGACTTGTTTGTCTTTCGTCTGACCTGCGAATACTTGTCTGAGCTCCGCTTCCGTGTAAAAATCGGTTACATGGAAACTGGCTAACTCGCTCCCTTGTGTAGAAGGAATAACCATTTCCTTCATATCGGTGGAGATCACCAGCATTCTTGCATCTTGGAAGCTTAGCAGTTCATTACTCAATTCATAAAACTGCTCATCATACATATGATGCGAAGCTTCTTCCGAGAATTTGACGGCCATATTCTTCATATTTTTCGTTTGATCATTCGCTTGAGCGAAATAATTTTCCATGTAATTGACAAGAAAAAGACCTAGTATGAGCAGTACAACCCCAACTAGGCCAATAATCGTTAACCAGAGCTTACCTACAACACTTCTGAAAATAAACACGTTATTTGGGCACCTCTAGCTTATAGCCTACTCCCCATACGGTCGTGATCATTGCCGCAGCATCCGGGGATACTTTGTTTAATTTTTCACGGAGTCTTTTTACATGAGTATCTACGGTACGTAGGTCTCCAAAAAATTCATAATTCCAAACATCCTTAAGCAGTTCCTCACGAGAGAACACTTTATCCGGAGATACGGCCAAATAGTGCAGCAGCTCATATTCTTTCGGAGTCAACGCTACTTCCTGTCCACCTGCGGTTACCCGGTGCGCATCATGTTCGATGATTAGGTTAGGAAATACAATATTGTTGCTCGAACTCGCATCCTTGGACAAGTACGCTGTCGCAGAAGAGCGACGCAGAATCGCTTTAACCCGGTAGATGACTTCGCGCGGTGAGAAAGGTTTGACGACATAGTCATCTGCACCTACCTCAAATCCGCTAACTCGGTTCGTCTCTTCGCCTTTGGCTGTCAGCATAATGACAGGCGTGGACTTTACTTGACGAAGCCGTGCGCAAACTTCAATCCCATCAATACCTGGCAGCATCACATCGAGCAGCACTAAGTCATAGTCCGTATCTGTGGCCATCCGCAGCGCGGTCTCACCGTCTTCTGCTTCTTCAATGATATAGCCCTCTTTTTCCAAATACATTCTGAGTAGTCGACGAATGCGTTCCTCATCATCAACAACGAGTATGCTAGCTTTCATTTCCATGGAGCTTCACATCCTTATCTATTTAAGTTCGAATGATTTATACACCTGCATAGGAGTGAAGACCCGCAATGACTAGGTTCACACCAACTAATGTAAACATAACAACAATAAATCCAATAACAGTCAACCAAGCTGATTTCTTACCTTGCCAGCCCTTGGAGAGACGAAGGTGTAAAAACACCGCATAGAACAACCAAGTAATTAAGGCCCAAACTTCTTTGGGATCCCAACCCCAGAAACGGCCCCATGCTTCTTGAGCCCAAATCATCGCAAAAATCAATGCGCCTAATGTGAAAATCGGATAGCCGATCGCAATGGCACGATAGCTGATTTCATCCAGATCTTCCGGGTCCATTCCTTTGACGATGGGTCCAATTGCTGCTCCTAATGGCTTACGCGCAACAACACGTGCGAGTCCATAGAGCAGAAGACCTCCAAGTATCGACCAAATGACCGTATTCAACTTACGCCCTGCACTTGCCCCTTCCATCCAAGATGGAGCTGTGAACAAAGGTTCAGACATGCCTAGGAAAGGCTTCATTTCTACAAGCTTCGTATCATAAGGCTTAACAATTGGAGGCAATACATAAGTTTCATTATGAATGTTCGTCTCTTGTTGGCCTTGTGCATTGGTCACGATGACTTCTTTGGAGAAAACGGCTTTATAGCCAGAACCATTAAATGTAAAGATGGAAGCAATGAAGGCGATTAACATCAGAATGAAAAAGATCGTAAGTTCCACGCCTCTTTGTTCACGCTTATCTACTTTGGATGTTCCTTTGTAATCGACAGCACGGAGCAGATACATCAATCCGCCGGCAAAGCCGACTCCGAAGAAAGCTTCTCCTGTAGCAGCGGTTGTTACATGGATCTTGAGCCAGTAACTTTGCAACGCTGGAATTAAGGGTTGCACTTCGCTCGGGAAAACAGAAGCATAAGCAATGATGATAAAGCCAATGGGTAATGCGAATACCCCAAGGACAGGTGTGCGATAAATGAGATACACGATCAAGAAAGCAAAAATGATCATCATACCTAGAAAGGTCATGAATTCGTACATATTCGATGTCGGGATATGATTACCTTCCGCCCATCTAGTAAAAAAGAAAGTCACGTGACACGCAAATCCAACTAGTGAAGCAATGAAAGCAACAAAGCCCCATCGCTTCGTATGTTGTTCGGGGTCCCGATTACTCCATTTCCTACCGGTTATCGAGAGGACAAACAACAAAAATGCAGCGAGGTAAACGAAAAAAGCTATAAGTAAAAAGGTGCTGCTCAGTGAGTTAACATTCACCCCTGGTCCCCTCCAATATCTAATGATTTCGGTGAAACTTCTATATTGTTCTTCTTGAGTGCTGCTGCCACTTCATTCCGAAGTCCAAACCAGTTCTTATTTGTATGACCGCCCAAAGTTAGCTTCCCGCTGTCAATTCGAATCCAGATGCGGCGATGCTGCCAATAGAAGCCCATAATCACGCCAATCATGAATATCGCAGATCCTACCCAGATATAAGGCATAGCCTTGTCTACGCGAATGTTCAGATAGGTTGTGTAATTGGCAAATTGAACACCTTCCATGGAGCCGACAGCAAGCTTCAGCTTTTGACTTATGGGGCCATTAATTGTATCTTGTGAGAACGTTTCTTTATCTATTTGTCTTGGGAAGTACAGGTAAGGTATACCGTTAGCTGCTAGATCGGGACCTGTGATGCTAAATATAAATGCAGGTGCTTTGGGCTCATTCGACTTGCTGATGGGCTGTCCCTTTTCAAGACCAAACTCGGGGAAGTACCCTTTCAGCGTCAGCTTGTAAGGACCTACTTGATATTCATCCTTAGGATTATTCATTGGCAAATCAAAGCTTCCATAAGACTCACTTGTAGCGGGATTGCTAAGTGTGGGCTTCACGGAGATTAGCATTGGTGTTGATTTATAATCGAATTGATAAGCTTGTAGGCCTTTGTAATCAAGTGGATGATTCACGATAATGTTTTGTTTGTGTACTTCAGTAAGTACCGGTTCTTTGGATGAATCGTCACAATTCGCGGAACAGTGATACAAAACTGCCTGAGTTTCATAGGTTTTCGGGACAATTTGCCCCTTAGCCTTAATACTTTCTGGCAAATCTTTCTCGTCATACAGCTCCAACGTGAACTTTTCATTTTTGATGAAATAGGAAGTGTGAGGGATTGCCTTGGTTTCCCCTTCCAGAATACCCATGTACTCATCCATATGCCAGCCTGGAATGCTTCTCATTAACACACCGATCAGAAATATAATGAGACCAATATGATTAATATAGGGGCCCCAGCGGCTAAAACGGTATTTCTCAGCCAGAAGCGCTGCTCCATCTGTATGTACACGGTAATTTTTTTTACGCAAAAGATCGCCAAGCTTATTTGTCCATGCTTCCTCATCCGTACCCGGCGGCAGATCGGCGACAAGCGTCACTTTCTGTCTCGTGAGAAAATTCAAGTGTTTACGAATTTGCTGCTTAGTTAGCGCGCGATATAATGGCAACACCCGATCCAAACTACAAATGACTAGAGATGTTCCTATCATGAACAGCAGCGTGATGAACCACCATGAACTAAACGTGTGGGAGAAGCCCAGAAAGTGATAAATGGTCCCCAGTGTACCATAATTTTGCGAATAATACTGGGCAGGATCCATATCTAAGAACGTATTTTCTTGTGGAAAAATAGTGCCTACGGCAGATGCGACGACCGTCCAAATAATGATCCATACCGCTATTCTAACCGAGGAAAAGAAATTCCAGACTTTATCTAACAAAGAAGGGTTCGATTTCTGAGAGCGACGGGCCATACCGTCGTATCGCATTTCCAGTATATCTCTGCCCTCCGTGTCAATCAGCGGATTACCACAAGATTCACAAAGCGTAGTACCTGTGGGATTCTGATGCCCGCAATCGCATTTGGTGTTGTAGAACATGATGACCTCCTGAAAACTTTAAGCATTCGTTCATTTTAAGACTTGTCAACCAACTTAGCGATCGATTCATCGATAAAAGACTCTGTCATCTGGCCGATTTTTTTGATACTCACTTTGCCGTCTGCTCCAATAAAGAAGGTTGTCGGATAATCCATGACGCCATACTGCTTACGTACGACTTCTTTGGCATCCAGAAGCACAGGCATATTCAACTTATACTGATCCATGAAGCTTTGAACCGTTACTTTATTCTTATCAACGTTGACCTCTAAGAAAACCACACCTTCTTTGCTCCATTTATCATATTGCTTTTGGAGAGCAGGCATTTCTTCTTTGCACGGCGGACAAAAAGTTCCCCAGAAATTAATCAAAACCGGTTTGCCCTTATAATCCGATAATTCATGCGTTTTACCATCTAAGCCGACTAAGGAGAAATTCGTCGCTTTGTCGCCTGTTTGGGGATACTTCTTGCTGTCAGAAGCCGACAAATTGGTAATAATGGTAAACACGCCAATAATAAGCACGACCGCAAAAATCCCAATCTGTACCCATTTCTTATTTGGACCCACGTATAATCACCTTCGCTTTTTTTGACAATGTTAGTATTTTCACATAGGTTTATACCTTATATTATAACGAAAAGAAGGCCAATTCTTATTGGCCTTTTTGAACGTTATGTGTCTTGAGAGCTTCGTTCCTAAGCTCCTCAACCTCTTTAGGCGTCAAGTGACGATACTTGGCTCTTGGCAGGCCAGTTAAAAAGATTGGACCGAATTTAATTCGTTTTAATTTGATCACTGGAAAGGAGATTGCCTCGAACATACGTCTGACTTGTCGATTCCTGCCCTCGTAGATCGTAATTTGAATGATGGACTCATTCTTCTCCATATTCACATCCGCATATTCAACCTCAGCCGGAGCCGTCATGCCATCCTCTAACTGTATACCCGTTTTTAGCTTGTCTAATAACGTTCCGTGCGGTACCCCTTTTACAGTGGCTTGATAGGTTTTGGGCACGTGATGTTTAGGATGCGTGAGTAAATGGGCAAATTCACCATCATTCGTCAGAAGGAGCAACCCTTCCGTATCATAATCCAATCGTCCGACCGGATAAACGCGTTCTCTAATCCCAGGCAAGAAGTCTGTTACTACTTTACGGCCCTCTGGGTCCGTTGCACTTGTAATAACACCCTTGGGTTTATTCAAAATGACATAGATCTTCTTTTGTTGACCAATAGCACGTCCATCAACTCTAATTTCATCTTCTTCCGTGTTTACTTTCACGCCAAGCGTGGTGACGACTTCACCGTTCACTTGAACACGTCCTGCTGTGATAATTTCCTCACATTTCCGACGGGATGCGATCCCCGCTTCGGCTAATACTTTTTGCAGTCTTTCCATGATCCGCTTTCACCTCAAGCTAATGATAACGGAGTTCCATATAAATCTCAAGAGCGAAGGCATATTGAGATTAACACGTGGTTGCAAAGCACGTTAGAATAATCATTCTAAGTGAATACCAAAAAACAGATGATGATGGAAGCTACAAAGCCGACCAAGTCAGATATAAGTCCTACTTTTAGCGCGTATCCAGCCTTCCGAATGCCAATAGCACCGAAATATACCGTAATCACATATAAAGTCGTGTCCGTACTCCCTTGAACCGTCGAAGCAATGCGGCCAATCATGGAATCCGGGCCAAACTGCTCGATAAGATCTGTTGTAAAAGCAAGCGAGCCCGCTCCAGTAATCGGACGTAGAATGGCCAATGGCAGCACTTCGGTTGGAACCCCGATGCTTTCAAAGAATGGTCGCATCCAGCCAATTAATAAATCCATCGCACCGGAGGCACGAAAGACAGATATGGCTACCATCATACCGACTAAATGAGGGATGATTTTGATAGCTGTATCAAAACCCTCTTTAGCTCCGTCAACAAACGATTCATAAACGGGCACTTTTCGATAGGCCGCGAATAAAGGAATGAAGACGATCATGATAGGGATAGCCCATGCAGAGATGAGTGAAACGAAGGCATACATACGTAATCATCCTTTCAAAGGAGGGATGGGTGAGCGTGACCTTCGATACCATCGATCCACAAAAATAGCCGCGGCCGTCGAAATGACAGTGGCAATTAGCGTTGTGCCGACGATTTCCGCAGGATTTAAAGAATTGTAATTCATGCGAATGGCGATTAAGGTTGTAGGAATAAGTGTAATGCTGGATGTGTTAAGTGCTAGAAGGGTACACATAGCGGTGCTAGCCGTGTCTTTATCGGGATTCAACTTTTGCAGCTCCTGCATCGCCTTAATTCCCATAGGTGTAGCCGCGTTCCCAAGACCAAGGATATTGGCACTCATGTTGGACATGATGTAGCCGATGGCTGGGTGATTCTTGGGAACACTTGGAAATAAAAAACGAACCGCTGGCTGCAATAATCTTGCAAGTTTGCTAAGAAGACCAGCATCTTCGGCTATCCGCATCATCCCCATCCAAAAGACCAGCACACTAATTAATCCAAAGCAGACCGTTACTCCGCTCTTAGCACCATCGAAAGCTGCTTGTGTGACAGTTTCCACATTCCCATTCAATGCCGCCACGCCGAAACCAACGACAATAAAAAACAGCCAAATCCAATTCACCATATCAAATGGCCTCCTTAGAGTTTTGCTTCAGCAAAACTGGCATCGTAAGCATAACCTTAGAGTTTTGCTTCAGCAAAACTGGCATCGTAAGCATAATCTTAGTTTAATCCGCCCATTGTGATTCTGAGACTGTAAACAGGCTCTGTACTAACAATCTACAAATGTATCCGTAGTGTGAAAACCATGTTTCTTTATACGCATTACCTTCTTTAAAGGAGAATGTGGACTGACTGGTCGTTTGCAGCAACGGACTTGTTGAATCATAGATGGGTACTGTTTGAATTGATTTCTGATTGAGTGAAAATTGCACTGTCCCTCGTTCTGCTAACCGGTATTCCATAGAAGCAGGATCGACTAGTACTACTTTCCGAGTTAGTTGCGCGGCTTCACCTTCAGCCAATGGATAGGAGAACGACCTCCCCACGACCCACGGAGTGCCCTCCACGGCATCCCCCTTCTTGACAATCGTTTGTAACGGATAATATTTAAACCCATATTGAAGTAACCGAGCGTGATCCCCCCAGTCATCCGGATCATTGAGCGTAACAACGGCGAGATGCTGGCCGTTTCTGGTGGCTGATGAGACCAAGCAGCGCTTGGCTAGCTTCGTATAACCCGTTTTCACACCGTCAGCACCTTCAAAGAGAGACAGCATCTTATTCTTGTTAAGCCATGAATAATCCCAAGCTTCATTCGGGTTCGGCACTTTCTTGATTTTCGTGGAAACAATATCTTGAAATACGGCATTTTTTAGGGCATAAGCCGTCAGCTTAGCCATATCGTTCGGACTGGAGCGATGACCTTCTCCCTCATCGAGGCCCGAGGGATTCGTGAAATGCGAATGATCCATACCGAGCATCTTCGCTTTCTCATTCATCAAATAAACGAAGCCTTCCACACTTCCTCCTATATGCTCGGCGATAGCGGTTGCTGCATCATTTCCAGAGCGCATCATCAGACCGTACAGCATGTCGTGCAGACGCATTTCTTCACCAAGCTTCAGATAAATGGAAGAACCTTCTTTGCCAAACGCATTTTTACTAACCTTGACTTTATCCGTCAATTTACCTTCTTCAATCGCAATGATCGCGGTCATAATTTTGGTCAAGCTGGCTATTCGCATAGGCGTGTCCCCTTTTTCACTATAGAGGATACGGCCTGACTCCACATCAATAAGGGAAGCACCCACAGCATTCGTATGGATGCCAGGCGGTGCTGCCTCCACTTGTCCAAATGGTGCCCACAGTAAACTAATGATCGCAATCCATAATAGGATAAACCTGACTCTTATCTTCATCGTTTTCCCCCTACACAAAAGAACTTGTACCTTTTTGACTAGACAAAACTTTGTACAAGTATATGCTTATGGAATGGGGATATGTCCAAGTCTTCTTATTTACAAAACAGAAATCAGTCGGTATAATGAGTAATAATTTAATACGGAGATCACCGGAGGAGCCTGCCACTGCAGGCTTCTTTTTGCGTTTTTTGGGGTTCTCCTTGAAAATGGACATAATAATTTTTACTTACTAAGTCAGTAAAGCAAAAGCTTACTGTGAGGAGGAAAACATGCTAACTTGGGTTGCCTTAATTATTTTTGTATTGACTTATGCGCTTATTATTTCTGAGAAAGTCAATCGAGCGGTCATCGCCTTACTCGGTGCTGTGATCATGGTATTTGCCGGTATTCTAGATGTGCACAAAGTGTTTCAACAGTATATCGAATGGGAGACCATCACTCTTCTTATTGGAATGATGATTCTCGTAGGAATTACGAATCAAACGGGTGTATTTCAGTTCGTCGCCATCCGCGCCGCGAAAGCTGTGAAGGGGGATCCCTTGCGTATATTACTCGTACTGTCCGTTTTAACTGCTATTGGCTCAGCCCTCTTGGATAACGTGACAACCGTCTTATTGGTCGTCCCTGTCACCATTGCGATTACTCGGATACTGGAAATTAATCCCGTCCCTTTCTTGATGTCTGAAATCATTGCTTCCAATATAGGAGGTACAGCTACACTCATTGGAGATCCTCCCAACATCATGATTGGATCTGCCAACCCGCATTTAACCTTTAATGCCTTTCTGCTCAATTTAGCGCCTATTACGATCCTTATTTTCGGTGTAGCCCTTTTCATGTTGTATATGATGTATAGAAAGCAACTGCGACCTAATCCTGCTCTGCAAACTAAACTCTTAGAGCTGAATGAACGCGATTATATCAAGGATAAGCTGCTCATGAAAAAATCTTTACTTATTTTATCACTGACTATTATCGGATTTATGCTTCATGCTATTATTCATGTTGATGCCGCAGTTATCGCGATAACCGGTGCTATTTTGCTCATGCTTTTCGGTCTCAAGGAACACGATGTCGAAAAAGCTTTTGATTCTATTGAGTGGGTAACGATTTTCTTCTTTGCTGGCCTTTTTAGCTTAGTCGGAGGTTTACAAGAGGTTGGATTAATTAAATCTCTAGCCATGAAAGCTCTAGATGTAACGGAAGGAGACATCACCACGGCTTCATTATTGATTCTCTGGGGTTCTGGTCTTGCATCAGCGACCATTGACAACATTCCATTCGTTGCTACGATGATCCCCTTAATTAAAGACATGGCCGTGGGGCTTGGACTTGCCGTTGATTCGGAGCCTATCAATATCCTATGGTGGTCGCTTGCTTTAGGGGCTTGTTTAGGAGGAAATGGCACAATTATCGGCGCTTCCGCCAATGTTATCGTTGCCGGACTCGCCGCCAAAGAGGGCAAAGGCTTCAGTTATATGGAATTTCTGAAGGTGGGGGCTCCTATAACCCTTGTGTCTTTGGCATTGGCTCATGTTTATATTTATATTCGTTATCTGCTATAGGGGAATAGAACATGAAAAAAGCTGCCCACAAAGGACAGCTCAAACGAAGGCCAATCAGCTACACAATGAAATTTTGATTCTCGATATTGGTTACATTTGTTCCGCTCGCGCCTACAGTACTGGCAGGTGTCTTAGCTCCAAAGCCTTTGATCATGCTTTGGATTTTGTCCACTACTTGGGGAGCGGAGTCAATGAGGCGTTCAAGAATATGTGTCTGGTTGTCCAGTGGAACAACCTTCACGCCATTCTTGCCTACGACGAGGAATGCAATAGGTGTAATGGATACCCCGCCGCCGCTGCCGCCGCCAAAAGGTAGAGCAACCCTTGAATTCAGTGCATCGCTTTTACCGACAGAGCCGCCTTCGATTTCAATTTCAGAATCTGTCACGAATTCGCTGCCGCCTGCGGCAAAACCGAAACCTACTTTGGATATCGGCATAATAACACTTCCGTCCGGCGTTTCAACAGGATCACCGACAATCGTGTTAACGTCGACCATTTCTTTAATATTTTCCATGGCGACTTTCATGAGGCCTTGAATCGGGTGTTCGGACATGATCGTATTCCTCCTTAGAGTTTTTAGCCAGATAAACTGGCATCGGAAGCACAAGCGTTAAAAAGCAATAATGGTTCATTTGTAGAATGCCCTTAGTGGAATATCGTTATGTACACTTTAAGAAGCCGTTTTAACTCGCGACCTTATCTTCAGTGTCTTCAAAACTATTTGAATCCATGTACGAATACCACCTTTTACTTTGGCCGCTCTGCTAATCAAACGCACTCCTGCAACGACTACAAACCATACACGGATACGTCCTGCAAAACGAAAATCGGTAGTAAACTTCTTCTCATTATATTGCGGAATAACATCGATGTGCGGTTTCGCCGTTAAGTTCACATAGCGAATGGAAAAGCCAAGCAGCGAAGATTTGATTCCCCATATTGCCCCTGTTGTAATCGCTGTTTCAGGAGCATCACCTATGCCTATGCGAGTTATCCATTTCAAATCGGTACACTCGACTTTCGCTAATGTCTGCTTCATCCAATCATAAAGGTTTAAGGTATGTACAAGTGCTTCCTTTGCTTGTTTGTAAACGGAGAGTATTTTTTCTTTCGTGATATGATCCCTGGTTTCATCTTTAAGTTTGGAACTGGATTTGGTTACAACTTCCGATTTAATCAAAATCCCCTTCGTAAAGCCTTTGAATTGTATGATTGGTATGACGTAACGATAGCGTATAAGCCCGAATAACGCCCGCATTTCCACTGATAACGTATCGTTGTCTTTCACTCTGGAGAAATTTAACTCTCCGCGAATGAAACTGAATAAGAAAACGATGATCGCAAAAATGACAAAAAGAATGACAATCCCCAGCCATAACAACTTAGAATCCCTCCTAATATAGGGATCTTTGAGCTTAGCTCAAAGTCTCTCCGCTTTGGGATCTTTGAGCGAGCTCAAAGTCTCTCCGCTTAACAAAAAACTCCGCCTACAAGACAAATATCTTCTCGTAAGTGGAGTTAGTATGACCTTAAAAAGGAAATGAAATGCATGTGTGCGGGTTCTTATTCAGTTTCATCACTTACATCTTCAAGAGTAAACTGCTTCTGATCCCCGCCTATTCGGTCAAATAATAGACGTGTCTCTTCTTCCAAATCGAAATTCCCTTGAAAGCTTGCCGAATCCGGCAGCTCCGTAATCGAACTAAGCCCGAAATATTCTAGAAATTGCTTGGAGGTTCCGTACAATATCGGTCTACCTACCGCATCGGCACGTCCAACTTCCGTTATCAAGTCTTTACCGGTTAAGGTTGCCAAGGCCCGATCGCATTTCACGCCGCGGATCTCCTCAATTTCGACTCTTGTAATTGGCTGTTTATAAGCAACGATGGATAAAGTCTCTAACGCCGCTTGTGATAGGGATGATCGTGAAGGTGAATAAGCTAGTCGTTCAAAATAGGGCGCATGCTCAGCTAAGGTTGTTAACTGATACGCTCCAGCTACTTCGACAATCTGAACGCCACGACCCTTTCGTTTGAACTCCGTTCTCATATCTTTGAGCAGATCACGAATCAAATAAAGATCAAGCTCCATGACTTCAGCTAATTGCTTGGCATCCAAGCCTTCGTCGCCAGAGGCAAAGAGCAGTCCTTCAATAATTGATTTCATCTGTGGGAAATTGAGTGTCAATGTCAGAAACCTCCTCTTTCGCTTGGATGACGATGTCTTCAAATAGCTTATACTGATAGCAAATAACTTTTTTCATTTTCATTAATTCGAGTATCGCTAAGAAAGTCACAACAATTTCTTCACGTGTCATTTCGTAATCGAATAGCTTCGAGAAAAGCAGCTTGCCGCCTTTAAATTTAAGTAAGTCAATAACCTCTCGGATGCGGTCTTTAACGGAAATTTCATCTCTACGTATTCTCGCAACCACATTGCGGTTAGCCAACTTCCTTAACGTTCGCTGAAAGGCAAACAAAAGATCTGCGACATCAAGACCTTCAACAGGGTTCTCCTGGATATCAGGCAGGTATGAAGTCAAATCCTCAGGTTCTCGCGTGTAAACCAGACTACGTTCTACTTCTTTATCCCTAAGCATATCGGCAATCGATTTGTATTTTCGGTATTCAATTAGCTTCGCAACAAGTTCTGCGCGAGGATCTAGAGAGTCGTCCATATCATCAAAATATTCATCAAATTCAATAACAGGCGGCTTAGGTAATAGCATTTTGCTCTTGATAGAGAGAAGCGTTGCTGCCATCACAAGAAATTCACTCGTAATATCCAGCTCCAATTCATGCATAGCTTGAACATAACCTAAGTACTGGTCTGTAATTTCTTTGATTGGAATATTATAAATGTCAAGTTCATTTTTATCGATAAGATGAAGCAATAGATCAAGGGGGCCTTCAAATGCTTCTAACTTGTAGGTTACTTTCATTCCGTTCTCCCCCTTGTCATAGTGAAAATAGATTCATAACAAACTGCGCGGCAAACGGATAAATATGTCCGAGCGCCCATTGACCAACCGGTGTAATCATTAAAACAATAACTAGAATAAGTGCATAGCGTTGATTACGTGCAAACCATCCCTGCTTTCGGGAAGGAACAAGTCCTTTCAAAACATACCATCCGTCGAGCGGATAAAGGGGCAGCATATGTATAAGACAAATCATTAAATTGACGATGACGCAGTACTGCAAATAGACTCGCCACTGTTCAACAGTTATGGACTCTGTCCCTCCTCCTACCAAAGCCGGAAGAAAGAAATAGAGCCACCAGAAGAACAAAACGAGCAGCAAATTCGTAAAAGGCCCCGCTAAATAAACAAGTGTATGGGATAGCCTAGGTCTCTTCTTAAATCGTGATTCATCTACCGGTAATCTCTTCGACCAGCCATAGGGTCCGAAGATGATCATAGCTAGCCCCAAGGCATCTAAATGTGCCAAGGGGTTTAGCGATAACCGTTTGCTTTCTCGAGCTGTACGATCTCCGAGCAGCCAAGCTACCCCCGCATGAGCTGCATCGTGCAGCGTCATTGCGATCAGAAAAGCGAACAACCTGGGCAGCAGCGTTTCCAGATGATAATAAGAAAGCATTACGAAGTGAATTGCTTCGTCAAATTCGCCATTTCAATAGCTGTAACGGCAGCTTCCCAGCCTTTATTTCCAGCTTTGGTACCCGCACGTTCCACCGCTTGTTCAATGGAATCTGTTGTCAGAACACCGAAAATCGTAGGAACGCCTGTTTTCAGGTTAATAGCAGAAACACCTTTCGCTACTTCGCTGCACACATAATCAAAATGCGGAGTTGATCCTCGAATGACCGCACCTAGTGTAATAACAGCATCATACTTTCCGCTTTCAGCCATTTTTTGAGCGATTAGGGGAAGTTCAAATGCGCCTGGTACCCAAGCAATATCTACTTCATCTTCATTTACGCCATGACGCTTCAGAGCATCCTGTGCGCCACCTAATAATTTGGATGTAATAAATTCATTGAAACGACCTACAACGATACCATATTTCAAGTTTTGTGAAATTAAATGTCCTTCAAAAATGTTAGCCATGGTGAAATACTCCCTTTCTTATTAAAACAGGTTATTTGGATTAGATTGGATTTAAATGCCGCTGCCCGAGTCATGGAAACTGAGCATATGGCCAAGCTTGTTTTTCTTCGTTTGTAAATAACTGAGGTTATCTGCCTTACTATCCATTTGAATCGGAACCCGCTCAACAACTTCAAGGCCGTAGCCTTCCAGACCTTTAATTTTGCGTGGATTATTCGTTAATAGACGAAGTTGAGTGATGCCAAGATCTTTCAAAATTTGCGCCCCAATCCCATAATCCCGAAGATCTGGAGCAAAGCCAAGCTTAATATTCGCCTCTACGGTGTCTAATCCCTGCTCTTGCAAAGCATAAGCCTTCAATTTATTGATTAAACCGATTCCGCGACCTTCCTGTCGCATATATAATAATACACCATTGCCTTCTTCATCAATCTGTTTTAATGCGGCATCCAGTTGTGGACCGCAGTCGCAGCGATGAGAATGGAAAACATCCCCAGTCAAGCACTCGGAATGCACGCGTACCAACGTTGGTTTAGAAGGGTCAATTGTTCCTTTGACAAGGGCCACATGCTCTTTATTATCCAGTTGATTCGTATAAGCAATAGCCTTGAATGTACCAAAATCAGTTGGAAGCTTAATTTCAACTTCACGCTCAACCAATTTCTCTTGCTGATTACGGTATTGGATTAAGTCTTGAATCGTGATAATGCGCAGGTCGTGTTTCTCTGCGATTTCCATGAGATCCGGTACACGAGCCATCGTCCCGTCTTCCTTGATAACTTCACAAATGACCCCTGCTGGATAAGAGCCACACAAGATAGCTAGATCTATCGTCGCTTCTGTATGTCCAGCTCTGCGGAGGACACCGCCCTTCTTGGCAATCAGCGGGAAAATATGACCAGGTCTGCGGAAATCCTGCGGTTTTGTTTCGGGATCAATCAGGCCCATAATCGTTCTTGAACGCTCATGCGCAGATATCCCAGTGCTTGTATCCATATGGTCAACAGAAACGGTAAACGCTGTTCCGTGATAATCCGTATTCCGAGCAACCATGGGAGGCAACTCAAGTTCTTTTGCACGTTCTTCTGTTATTGGTGCACAAACGAGTCCGCGTCCCTCTCTGATCATGAAATTAATGACCTCTGGCGTAGTTTTATCAGCAAGTGCGATAAAATCGCCTTCGTTCTCACGATCCTCATCGTCTACAACAATAATGACTTTACCTAGTTTAAGATCATCCAGCGCTTCTTCTATTGTGTTAAAGATTATTTGTGTCATATTCACCTCTCCTAAGAGTTTTGCTTTAGCAAAACTGACTTCGTAAGCATAAGCTAGAGCTTTGCTTTAGCAAAGCTTTCTTCGTAAGCGTAAACTAGAGCTTTACATTAGCAAAGCTGGTTTCAAACACCTACATAAAGCCGTTATCGGCGAGAAAGCTCGCAGTTAGCGTGCTTTGCTTTTTCCCGTTGCCCTCCGAAGATTCAGATGGACCGAACTTTAGTAGACGCTCCATATATTTGCCTAATACGTCACATTCCATGTTGACCGTATCCCCGGCCTTTTTATCATGTAGGACCGTTTGAGCAAGGGTATGCGGGATGATGGAAACCGCCACTTCACGATCATTAACATCAACAACGGTTAGGCTTATGCCGTCAATTGTGATGGAACCCCCGGAAATGATATATCGGAAAATGTGCTTATTCTCCGGTTCGAACCGGTAAACGACCGCATTTTCTTCGGGTATTCGTGAAAGGATCGTTGCGGTTGCATCCACATGTCCTTGAACAATGTGCCCGCCGAACCGGCCATTCGCTGCCATCGCTCGCTCCAAATTCACGCGTGTGCCTGTTTGTAGTTTGCGAAGATTCGTCTTGCGGTATGTTTCTGGCATAACATCCACGGAAAATGAGTCGTTATCAAAAGATATGACCGTCAAACAGACGCCATTTACAGAAATACTGTCACCTAGGTGGACATCTTCAAGCACTTTCTTAGCAGCGATGGTCAATACCATCGCTTGCCCTTGACTATGAATGCGGCGCATGTGGCCGATTTCTTCGATAATTCCGGTAAACATGCAAGTCCTCCATTCGTTAGCTCTTATAATTCGGATAGCCGGTTATGCAAATATCCGGTCCGAACTGCTCGACCTTGAGTCGGTCGAGCGTAATCGCATCATCCATCTTCGCGAAGCCATCGAAGTTGATGTTTACAGGTGCTGCAGAGCCGCCGCCGATGATTTTCGGCGCAAACATCAGCACCAGCTTATCGATCAGGCGCCGCTCCAGCATGGCGCCATTGAGCTTCCCTCCACCCTCTAGGAGGATGGAGCCGATCTCGTGCTCGCCGAGCTGCCGCATGGCGAGCGTCAGGTCCACCTGCGGGCCGTCCCCGCAGGTGAGGACCGTGATGCCGCGCGCTTCCAGCGCGGCACGCCGCTCTGCAGGCGCCTGTGCGCTTGCGAGCAGGATCGTCTGCTGACGATCCTGCTCCGTGAGCACCCGGGCGCCCAGCGGGACTCGCAAGAGCGAGTCCGCGACGATCCTTACCGGCTGCACAGCCGGTACGTCGCCGCGCGCGCTCAGCAGCGGGTCGTCGGCGATGACGGTGTTGACGCCGACCATGATACCCTGATGCCGATGGCGCAGGGTATGAACGAAGGCACGCGACGCTGGCGACGTGATCCACTTGCTGTCGCCGGTCTTCGAGGCGATGCGGCCGTCAAGCGTGCTCGCTGTCTTCATCGTCACATAAGGCATGCGGGTGACGATGTATTTGTTGAAGGCCTCGTTCATTGCCGCGGCCTCCTCTGCAAGCAGCCCAACCGTCACGTCGAGACCATGATCATACATCTTAGCGATGCCTGTCCCAGCAACCTGCGGGTTCGGATCCCTTCCAGCGACGACAACCCGTGACACGCCAGCCTCAATGAGTCGGTCGCTACACGGTGGAGTCTTGCCAAAGTGACTGCATGGCTCTAATGTCACATAAGCCGTGCTGCCTTTAGCTTCCTCGCCTGCCATTTGCAAGGCGAGAACCTCGGCATGGCCATGTCCGCGCTTCAGGTGCGCTCCCATGCCAATGATGCGTCCATTCTTAACAAGGACACACCCTACTACGGGATTAATTCCTGTCTGACCAAGAGCACTTTCAGCCATTTGCAGAGCAAGTCTCATGTAGGCTTCGTCATTCAGTACATGCACGAAGTTCACCGCCTTTCAGATCTATTCCAAAATTTGAATGCAAAAAGGCCCCTCCGTGTATCGGATAGGGGCCAGAGATTGTCTAGATAACACGAAGAAGCTTCATCCATCCATACTTGCCGCATTTTTGATCAAATCAAACAACAACGACGTATCTGCTTCAAAAAACAGACCTGCCGAATTTTTGTTTACGTGAAAAAATGTACAAGCATGCATAGCGAATCAAATGTTCGCGTTTTCCTTCTCCCATCCAGACTATACTGTCGGTTCCGGAATTGCACCGGATCAGCCGTAGCGAAGCTGTGTGTCAGGTACCGCTAGCTTCAAAACGGGTCACGGACTTATCGAAACATGTAACGGGTACATGCTATCGAATCACCGCCGGTGTGGAATTTCACCACGCCCCGAAGGTTTTGCATACATATAAAAGTAACTTACAACTAAGAACTAGCTATAAATTACTTTGATAATGAAAAATTTATCACTCACACTTACAAAAAGCAAGTGCTTTTTTCCTTTTCACAATTATTTCTTACTTTTTCAATGAATTCACTCGGAATTAAATTTAAAAAGAAACCTATTGAAATAAATCAACAGGCTTCTTTTCGAATATGGCGAATTATACTTCTACAACTTCAACTTTCTCCATCAAATCTTTGCCTTTGAAAGCATCGACTAACTCCATGCCTTTAGATACTTTACCGAATACGGTGTGTTGTCCATCCAAATGCGGTTGCGGTTGGTAAGCAATATAGAACTGGCTTCCACCTGTATTTCTGCCTGCATGAGCCATAGCCAAGGAGCCGCGCTCATGTTTGTTCGGGTTGATTTCACAGTTGATTTGGTAACCAGGGCCACCAGTTCCTGTTCCTGTAGGACAACCACCTTGTGCTACGAATCCTGGAATAACACGATGAAAAACAAGTCCGTTGTAGAAACCGGAGTTTGCTAATTTTTCAAAGTTTGCAACGGTATTCGGTGCATCGTTTTCGAAAAGATCGATAACGACTTCGCCGCCACCTGCTAGTTTAATTTTTGCTTGTTTGGCCATTTGTGGTCCACTCCTTTAGGAAATAATATCTTATTCTACTATGAAAACTTCCATTTCACAAACTGCGCTATACTTCTAACACAATTCTCCCCCGACCTTGTCCTATTTGACTGGAATATGCGCTTTTCGCGCTGCATGAATCAGTCCTTGATTTTCACCAAAAATCATCTGTGATGTGAATGACTATTCCGCGATTAAGAGATGAAAAAAAACGCAAAGAAAGAAACCCCGTGAAGCTGAGGTTTCCTTCATTTTCATTTAAAACCAATTAAACGGTCTCGCTCATTTGTTTCATTCTTGCAGGAATGATGTCGTTGCCAACGATGTTATCGAACGTTTCGCGTTTCACGACGAGATCACTTTGACCATCTTTCACGAAGACAACGCCAGGACGGCGGATACGGTTATAATTGCTTGCCATTGCATAATTGTATGCTCCTGTACAAGATACAGCGAGAACGTCTCCTGAACTTACTTTGGGCAGGTTCAGATCCCAGATCAGCATATCACCGCTCTCACAGCATTTCCCTGCAATAGATACAACCTCTGTCGGTTGCTCTGTAGCACGGTTAGCCAACATCGCCTCATACACAGCCTCATACAAAGCAGGACGTGGGTTGTCAGTCATGCCGCCATCTACAGCTACGTATTTACGCACTCCTGGAATATCCTTAGTTGTACCTACTGTGTACAACGTAGTTCCTGCATCACCAACGATGCTGCGACCTGGTTCAACCCAAATTTCAGGCATTGGAAAATCATTGCTGCCGAAGTTGTCTTTAATCGCGTCTGTAATTGCTTTAACATAAACGGCAACCGGAAGTGGGCTATCCTCGCTCACATAACGAATCCCGAAACCGCCGCCAAGGTTAATGACCTTGAACGTAACGCCTATTTCTTTGCGAACTTGAACGGCAAAACCAGCCACTTTCTCAGCTGCCATGCGGAAGCCTTCCACTTCAAAAATTTGGGAACCAATATGCGAATGAACGCCCAATAATTCTAAATTGCTTAATTGCGAAGCTTCTTGAACAGCGCGGAATGCCGATCCATTGCCCATGTCGAAACCGAATTTGGAATCCGTCTGGCCTGTAGAAATATATTCATGCGTATGTGCCTCAACGCCCGGCGTAATACGCAGTAAGATCTTCACCTTTTGGCGCTTCTCTTCGGCAATCGCATTCAACATTTGAAGTTCGATGAAGTTATCCACGACGAAACAGCCGATTTTGGCATCAATCGCCATTTCCAATTCTGAGATTGTTTTGTTATTGCCATGAAAATGAATTCGGTCCGCTGGGAAGCCTGCTTGTAGCGCCGTATAAAGCTCACCATCGGAAACAACGTCAAGTGACATTCCCTCTTCATCTACAATTCGGCACATCGCCATTACGCAGAATGCTTTACTTGCATAAGCCACTTGGAATTTCAGACCAGATGCTTTGAAAGCTTCAACGAATTCACGGCAGCGCCCACGTACTAACGCTTCGTCAAAAACATATAAAGGAGTGCCGTATTCAGCAACCAATTTCGTTGCATCGACACCGCCGATTTCGAGGTGGCCTTGGTCGTTTATTTTACTAGTACCATGTAAATACATAGCTTTATTTCCCTCTCTCCCTGAACCATCTTCTTGCTATATTCCGCCTAAGAGGTTAATGTACATTACTATTAAAAGTACCATATGGCATGCTCTTTTGACAATACACGCTTCGACATAAAAGCAAAAAAGGACAGGAGAATTCCCTGCCCTTTTTCTGTTATTTGGATTTTGGTTGACGTGTGCCATCGATTGGCTTAGTAATACTTAGCCGAGTTTTGCCAGCAAGCACCGGACGACGAACCAGGATGGCAAAGAAGCTTTTGGCGTTAAATGGAATAAAGGGCCACATATAGGGTGCATTAAAGGATTTCCTTGTGGCTAGTAGAATCAGCCATAACGTTGAGCCTACTACAAATCCGGGGACGTGGAAGATCGCTACGATGATTAAGAGAGCCAGTCTTACTATTCGATTAGCTAGACCCAATTCATAGCTCGGTGTTGCGAACATCCCAATGGAGGCGAGTGCCAAATACAGAATAACCTCATTGATAAAGAGACCCGTTTTTACCGCGATATCTCCGACCAAAATGGCTGCCACCAAACCCATTGCGGTAGCGAGCGGTGTAGGTGTATGTACAGCAGCCATTCGCATGAGATCAATCCCAATATCCGCTAACAAGAACTGGACCAATAGCGGCAGGCTTCCTTCCTTCTGCGGACCGAGGAATTCTAATCCAGCCGGCTTTAAGGAAGGATCCATAACCATCATAAACCAAAGCGGGAGCAGGAAAATCGAAGCCATAATGCCAACAAAGCGCACCCACCTTAAATAAGTACCGATGAATGGGGTTTGACGATATTCCTCAGCGTGCTGCACATGATGGAAAAATGTGGTCGGCAGAATCATGACGCTCGGTGATGTGTCCACGAAAACACATACATGACCTTCTAGTAAATGGGCGGAGACAACATCCGGCCGCTCCGAATACCGAACCATCGGATACGGGTTCCAACCCTTATTAACAATCGCTTCTTCCAGCTGTTTTTCAGCGAGAGGAAGGCCGTCGATTTCAACATCATTTATTTTATCTTTCACGGCTTGGACTAAATCCGCGTCAGCAATATCGTTGATATAAGCCACACAGACATCCGTCTTGGTTCGTTTACCGATTTGCATGATTTCCAACTTAAATCTTTCATCGCGAATTCTTCGTCTGACTAATGTCACATTCAATAATAGGGTTTCCACGAAGCCATCTCGTGAACCACGGACAACTCGCTCTAAGTCTGGTTCAGCGATCGAACGAACAGGATAATTTTTGACATCGATCGTAATCCCTGCTGTCTCACCTTCAATGAAAAATGCCGTTCCGCCCATCAATACTTGTCCTACGATTTCAGACATTTTCTTGTAGGACTTCACTTGAATGTGCGGAATTAATTTCTCAATGAATGCTTCCAGTGTATGATGTGAAACGGTTTCTTCGTCCGCATAAGTGAGTCGTGTAATGATATCGGTTAACACCGTATCTTTGGCAAATCCATTGCAATAGAAGATGCCTACGCGCTTGGATCCGAACACCATTTCTCTGAGGATGAGATCGAAGCTTCGATCGAGTCCTACTCGTTCCTCCAGCACCCTTCGAACTTCTCGAATACTTCTGGGGATATCTTCCTGAATTTTGAGTGCCTTTTCCTCAGGCGTCATATTTGTTATTGGATTGTAAGCAGATAAATTTCCTTCCTCATCTACGGCCAGTTTCTCCGTATGCCCCTGTGATTCGTTCGATTCATTTGATTCGTTTGATTCGTCTACTTCGTTCGAATCAGACTTATCGCTCCCATTTCCCTTTCTCACAACAAACTTCACTTTGAGCGCCTCCTTCAACACATGTTAATAAAATAACCATTCAAACAAGGATCCAAATACTTTACCAAAAATCATCGCCATGAGCAGCAAAATCATATAGGATCCCATGCCAACACGCTTGGCGAGGATGGGCAGCACGTTAATGATTTCCGTTAATGCGGCCGCTAGCATGCCAACAAAACAACCGGCAAATATACCTACCACTGCTGTTCCCATCGGAAAAAGGTGCACCTTAGCATCGCTGAAATCAACCCAAGTAAATAAGAGTGAGCCCATCACAACCGCTGCTTCATAAGCATGAATTTTCGAAAACGAACGTGTGATCTGGGCAAGTCTTGGAATAATATCCAGTACCACAAGGAACGCGACCATGCCGCTGCCAACAGCGATTCCACCAGCTAACCCGATAAAAGCCGCTAAGAAGGCTTCCCCAATTAGGGTAATCACGAATGGTCCCCTTCCTCATGAATTTTGATATATTCTTCTGTTATCACATAATGATTTATATTTTCCTGATACATGAACATTTCCACTTCGAGCGGGCTTGGTTCTTCATTGAATTTCTTCTTGAACAGATGGTTGAAAAAAATGACCATTCCAACACCAATCCCTAGGGAATAAGGGATTTGCAGAATGAGCGGATGCTCCACCTTTTTCCCTGTCATCAATTCATAAATGCGTTGGTGAACTTCCAGCATGGACACATCTGCATGGAAATTCATGATGGCCAGTCCCGAACCGATGAACAAGAGCAACCAAACCAAACCGATAAGTATAGGACTTGGCTTTCTAGGATCGGAAATGATCTCGAGAAGCACATGAGGTTCTCCGAAATGCTCAATTTGCAGCTGTGGATAAAGATCTTTCACTTTACGAACAATCAGCATCATGTCAATGAGAACGCGATTGCCATCCTCATGTTGAGGATGATGAATGATCAATTCGTTCAGAGCTTGCTCATATTCAGGCTCCACGAAAATCTGAGCGATATGACGTAAATACACGACATTCCCTTTGCGAATGCTAGCTTTTCGACGAAGCCGGATGTATAGATATGGTTTTCCATCCTGTACCATGGTTTCACTCCCCTCAGAGCTTTACGGTGAATCATCCATGTATAGGAGTAGTATGCAAAATCTTTCCTTCCCATAAACACCTTATAAGATGGTAAATTCTCCAGGAATAATGTCACCATCTATATGGCATAGTAAGATCGAATAACGATAACTTATTCCATATAAAGAAGGTGATAACATGGCAAAATTCGCGTTAACACTAGTCATTATTGGTGCGCTGAATTGGCTCTTGGTTGGGCTTTTCGAGTGGGATTTAGTTTCTGCTTTATTGGGAGGAGATTCTCATCGTGAATCTTCCGGTCTAAGCCGCATCATTTATACGGTAGTGGGCTTATGCGGAATTTACTGCGTGAGATTTTATTCAGACGACAGGCACTCTGCCCGATAAACATGTTCGCGTTTCACAAAAAGCCGCAAACTACCCAGTGAAGAATTGGGGTAATCAGCGGCTCTTTTTTATGCGGTACGGACTATCTGACTTGTTCGAACATTAATTTACTTTCCTCGTTCAAACCAATACAGATGACTTTTTTATCCAATTGCTCATATTTTGAAATGGTTTTAGTTATAGCTGTCACCGCGGAATGATCCCAAACATGTGACGAGCTGAAATCAATCGTAATCATATCTGGGTCACTCTTATAATCAAATAAATCAATAAAATGTGCCATTGTTCCAAAAAACAGCTGGCCAGAAATGCGATATATTTTTGCGCCATTTTTGTCGTTTGATATATGCGCCTTAATTTTGGCCGATCTCCAACCAAATATCACTGCACTTAACGTAACGCCTGATAATACGCCAATTGCTAAATTGGAAGTTGTTACAACGATGGCTACTGTAATGATCATGACTAGCGCGTCACTTCGCGGAATTTTGACTAAGGTTCTAAGCGAGTGCCAATCAAATGTGCCCACGGATACCATAAACATTACACCTACTAGCGCGGCCATTGGAATTTGCTTGACCACATTACCTAATACCATGATTAAGAACAGTAGGAAAACTCCCGAAACAAAGGTAGATAGTCGGGATCGACCACCCGATTTCACGTTTATGACCGTTTGACCTATCATGGCACAACCTGCCATTCCACCGAAAAAGCCAGACACAATATTCGCTATGCCCTGCCCTCTTACCTCTTTATTTTTATCACTTTTCGTTTCAGTCATTTCATCTACAATCGTAGCTGTCATGAGGGATTCTGTCATACCTACAACTGCTAATGCCAAGGAAATAGGAAATATATATCCAATTGCTTGAAGAGTTAAAGTTAA
This sequence comes from Paenibacillus sp. V4I3, assembly GCF_030817215.1. GTDB lineage: Bacteria > Bacillota > Bacilli > Paenibacillales > NBRC-103111 > Paenibacillus_E. The sequence continues at coordinate 4,046,471 of NZ_JAUSZA010000001.1, read as the reverse complement.
GTCAGGAATATGGAAGAAAGGCAAGGTCTGTGTAATTTCACCCATATCACCAACTGTTCGTATATCCAGCTGTAAGTTCATAGACAAAATCGTCATCACGATAATGGCAACCAAAGCAGAAGGTATGGCTTTCGTGATCAAAGGCAGCAAATAAATAATAGCCAAAGTGCCAGCTACCATGGCATACATCTGCCAGCTTGCCCCGTTGAAATTCGTAAGTTGAGCCATGAAAATAATAATGGCGAGTGCATTAACAAACCCAACAATGACAGAGTTCGGAATAAACGTAATGAATTTGCCGAATTTCAAAACACCCATCACATATTGAATAACACCAGTCAAAATGCTGGCCGCAAACAAATATTCAATCCCATATTTCGCAACTAAAGGACCCATTAGAGAGGCCATCGCACCTGTAGCCGCTGAAATCATCCCCATCCGACCACCTGTGAATGATATTACTATGGCAATAATGAAAGAAGCATACAAGCCAACCATAGGATCTACACCTGCTAGAATAGAGAACGCAATGGCTTCGGGAATTAAAGCTAAGGCAACCGTTATACCGGATAATACATCCTTACGAGTATTAAAAAACCATGAATCCTTCCATTTGCTATAAATCAAAAAAATACACACTCCTATGTTAATTTTGTTGACTTTTCCCTCTCAGAAAAGCCGGGACCGTTATTTGCAGTTTTTATTATACACAAATTGAGCCTATGTCTCTACATAGATAAATAACCGTTCCTCCTAGGAGGAACGGTTATTTATCAAAAACCTGTTATTGAGCAATCTGATCTTTAATCGATTGCAATATTTTCTTTTCCAATCGTGATACCTGCACTTGGGAAATACCTAGCCTGCTTGCAACCTCGGATTGTGTTTGATCCCGGAAATAACGGAGATAAACAATGAGCCGTTCTCGCTCCGACAGCGTCCCAATGGCTTCATTCAGCGCAAGCTTCTCGAACCATTTCTCGCCAGACTCATCCGAGATTTGATCCATTAGTGTGATAGGATCACCATCATTCTCAAAGACGGTCTCATGGATAGAAGAGAGAGGTTTATTCGCCTCTTGCGCGAAAACAACTTCCTCTGCTGTTATCATAAGCTCCTCTGCGACCTCTTTGATCGTAGGCAATCTGCCAAGCCGCTTCGACAGCTCGTCCTTCGTCTTGCGAATCTTATTCGCCAATTCTTTGAGGGAACGGCTTACTTTAAGTGTTCCGTCATCGCGAAGAAAACGTTGAATTTCACCGATTATCATCGGTACCGCATAGGTTGAAAACTTCACATCATAAGATAGATCGAATTTGTCAACGGACTTGAGCAGTCCGATACAACCGATCTGGAACAAGTCTTCGGCTTCGTATCCCCGGTTCAAAAAACGTTGAACTACAGACCAAACCAAACGGATATTGCAGCTGACAAGTGTTTCTCTGGCGAGTCCATCTCCGGATTGGCTGAGGGCGATTAACCGTTTGACTTCCGAATCGTCTAAATAACTATGAGAAGCATGTTTCAGATCGACATCCATAGATCAAACCCCTAATTGTATAAAGCTTTTTTAGATTCAATTCGCTTCAACATGTTTATTTTGGTTCCGATTCCGACGGCCGTCACAACTTCTACTTCGTCCATGAAATTTTCCATAATCGTGAAACCCATGCCAGAGCGTTCCAACTCTGGTTTGGATGTATATAGTGGCTGTTTCGCTTGTTCTAAATCAGCAATACCTGAGCCCTTGTCTTCGATCGTAATCCGAACCACATCATCATCAATTTGCGTCGAAATGATGATAACGCCATCTGTTCGATTGTTATAACCATGAATAATCGAATTTGTTACCGCTTCAGAAACAACCGTCTTGATGTCGGTCAATTCATTCAGCGTAGGATCCAATTGAGAGACGAAAGCAGCAACGGCTACACGAGCAAAAGCTTCATTCTCAGAACGACTAGCAAACTCTAGTGTCATAAAATTATGTTCACTCATAATGCAACCTCCAAACTGGACATTGCATTGCGTTCGTTGTCCTGTATAGATACAATCTTGAACATTCCAGAAAGCTCGAACAAGCGGTAGACAGCAGGAGCAACATCACAAACGACCATTTTGCCGCCTTTACTCGTAATCTGCTTATAGCGGCCGAGAATGACGCCTAGACCCGAGCTGTCCATGAAGGATAGATCCTTCAAACTAAGGATTAAATGGCGCGTATGCTCTTTGGCAATCGCTTCCTCCATCCTCGCCTTCACAACATCGGCTGTGTGATGATCCAGCTCGCCTTTCAATCTAACAATTAGAGCTCTTCGGCCTTGCTCGAATTCAATTTGCAGGCTCAACATGTTCACTCCTCTCAGCTGAGAGACTTTGAGCTCACTCAAAGATCCCGTCATGAAACTTAAGTTTCTACAACTGAGATGGAAACTCCTGCACCCCGACAAAACTAGAAGAAAACTGCTAAAACTAGAAGAAAACTGCGCTTATTCGCGAATTCTCACCATTAATCCGTATGAAACAGATTCGATGTGGTTCGCTTAAATAACTTCCACCATGACGCTTTATCTACGGCAACAGGAGACTCGAGCGGGTATTCAGCAAGCAAATTATCTCCATTGTATACAATAATTCTACCGATAGGTTGCCCCAGAACAATCGGTGCTTTTATGTTTGGATCGAGTTTCAGTTCATGTCGAATCTCCCCAGTCACGGAACCCTTTTTCATTAAAATACTATAATTTTGCTTCGCGACTAACGGTACTGTCGAAACCTGGCCTTTATTAATCGTAAAATTTCCAAGACTGTCGCCTGACTTAAACAAAGGATAGTTCGTAAATTGCGCAAAAGCGTAATCAAACAGCTTCGTTACTTCGGCATTCCGTGTTTTTGTATTCGGTTCACCAAGCACCACGGCAACGACGCGTAAATTTTCCCGTTTGGCTGTTGCAGATAAGCAGAATTTCGCTTCGCTTGTGTATCCCGTTTTCAGACCATCCGCACCGTTGTAGAAGCGTACCAACTTGTTCGTATTCACGAGCCAGAATGGATTTGCCGTTTCTTTTCGTAGATAGTCTTGATAGGCACCTGTAAATTTAGTGATTACCTCATGCTTGAGCAGTTCTCTCGACATGATGGCGATATCATTCGCAGTTGTATAATGATTGGCTACAGGCAGTCCGTTGCAGTTTGAAAAATGGGTATTATTCATACCTAACTGCTGTGCACGGTCGTTCATCATTTGCACAAAATTCTCTTCCGAGCCTGCGATTTTCTCAGCCATTGCCACAGATGCATCGTTGCCGGAAGCCATGGCAATCCCCTTCAACATTTCCTCTACGGTCATCTCTTCGCCAGGCTCAAGGAAAATTTGCGATCCACCCATGGAAGCCGCGTATTCACTGACCTTAACCTTTTCATCCATTTTAATGTTGCCTTTGTCGACAGCTTCCATAATGAGCAGCATCGTCATTATTTTCGTAATACTGGCTGGAGGAAGCTTTGCATCCTTATTCTTTTCGGCAATGACCGTGCCCGTATCTGCATCCATTAACACAGCGGACTGTGCATTCGGTGTCAAATCGACGGATGGCGCCTTCTTCTCTTCCGCAAATGCGGCCGGTATGAACAGCATCAAACATAGCTGTAAACAGATTAAACTTATTAGCCCTTTTTTTCGCATAGCAATTGTACCCCTCCTGTGATGTATGAAGTGAAAGCCTGACACTTGCAGCTTGAATGACTGCTAATCAGTCTTGACGATTTCCGCACAAAATATTCCAAGAGGAAGAAAATAAAAAAGGCACTTTCCATGTGGAAAGTGCTTGGGCGATTATTTGGCATTAAACAATGACATCATAAATTAATTGAACAGGAGCAGGCTTGCTATTCTCAACGCGATAGGCCCCTTGAATCATGGTCTCGACTGCCTTCACATCCTGTTGATTCGCATGAATGGTACATATGGATTCCCCAATCTGAACCTTGTCACCGATTTTCTTATTCAAAGTAAGACCCACTGCATAATCAATCTGATCTTCCTTCTTCGCTCGACCAGCACCAAGCAGCATCGCGGCAATGCCGATTTGTTCCGCATTGATCTGATTGATAAAACCATCTTTCTCAGCCATCACTTCGAAATGATAAGCTGCCGTCGGAAGGAGCTCAGGTTGGTCTACCACATTCGGATCGCCGCCCTGGCTTGCTATGAAGCGTTTGAACGTCTCTAACGCCTTTCCATTCAAGACAATATCGCGGACAGCCGCCTGAGCCTCCTCGAAGCTCTCAAACACCTTCCCCAGCAGCGACATGTAGGCTGCAACCGAGATGGCTACCTCAGTCAGTTCCTTATCACCGGTACCGCGGAGCACTTCAATAGATTCACGAATCTCATTTGCATTTCCGATTTCACGTCCGAGCGGCTGTTCCATGTCTGTAATCATGGCAATCGTGTTCCGCTTCAATTGCGTTCCGATATCGACCATCGTACGAGCAAGAGCTCTTGCATCGTCCACTGTTTTCATGAAAGCGCCTGAACCGATTTTCACGTCCAACACGATGGCATCTGCTCCTGAAGCAATCTTCTTGCTCATAATTGAGCTAGCGATTAAGGGAATCGAATCTACCGTTGCTGTTACGTCACGAAGTGCATACATCTTCTTGTCAGCAGGAGCTAAGTTACCACTCTGGCCAACGATGGCAATTTTATTTGTATTCACGGCATGAATAAAATCTTCTTTAGACAATTCAATCTGAAAGCCTGGAATCGACTCCAGCTTATCTACCGTACCACCCGTATGTCCTAATCCTCTGCCAGACATTTTGGCAACAGGAATTCCAAGCGAAGCCACAATAGGTCCAACGATTAAGCTTATTTTGTCCCCAACCCCGCCTGTTGAGTGTTTATCCACTTTAATCCCAGCAATCTCCGATAAATCAATCATTTCTCCCGATCCTGCCATAGCTAGCGTGAGGGCAGAGATCTCTTCACTTGTCATCCCATTGAAGAAAATAGCCATCAGTAAAGCCGACATTTGATAATCCGGAATATCATCATGTGTATATCCGTTAACGATATACGTAATTTCCTGCTCGCTAAGCACTTCACCAGAACGTTTCTTATGGATTAAATCAACCATTCTCATTTGCATTCCTCCTTAAGATTACCTAAGAGTTTTCGTTAGATAATTAGCATGGTAAGCATACTCTTCAAAATCGAAAAAAAGGGAGCTGCATGAGCCCCCTCTGATACTAACATTTTTTATTAAGAAACAACTAATTTGGATTTCATTTTGGCATGACCTTCACCACATGGAAGGACACAAATAATTTCATATGTACCTGGTTTGTCAAAAGTTACTTGTTTCGACGGGTTTTCTTTATCCAGCTTAATATCCAACCCTGGAATTTCAATCGCATGAACGCCTTCTTTTAAAGACAAGGAAACTTTCGTAGGCTCTCCACTTTTAATCGTATAATCCGCTGAATCGAACTGCCAGTTAGAAGCTACAATTTTAAGCTGTTGACTTTTGCCAGCGGCAGCCTCTGCTTCCTTAGCCACTTGGCGGTCAGAAATATCTTGAAAGAGGACTCCCAGCCCCAATGCGCCCGCAAGTATAAATAACACAAAGAAAATCCACTTTTGCATGCATATCCCCCTCATAATGTGTTCACTTCATCTATTCTACCTAACATCTTAAGACAATCCCATACATAGTCAGTGGCGAATCCTTGAATATTTTGTGACGAAATTGTGAATGAGACTTTCGTAAAAACATCCCCCTTAGCGGGGGATATCACCATTACTATTGCCCATTTTGTTATATATTACACACCACTAAGTCGTTCACGTATTTGGAAACCTCCAGCAGATGCTGTTTGTTTTTCTCTAAGAAGTGGTTGAAAAGATCGGCCTTTCTCTTTCAATTCTCTAATATCCCGATTTATTCGGTACGCGCAATCCGGGCACAGTTTTTGCCCACGAATAGGTTTCGAGCAAGAAGCACAAGGATAGTTCAAATTTGGATAATCTGATAGCAGCAGCTTTCCCTCTTTGATCCAAGTATGCATTTGCTCGTGTGAAACACCTGTCGCTTCGCTGAATTGCGTATTCGTTGAGCGATGATTTTTACGTAGAAATTCAAGACTGCTCGTGAGCATGGAATCCATGGTGCTGCTGCAATCTGAACATTGATTTCGCAAATTTTTCTGGAACACTTTCCCGCATCTAGGACAGTTAGCGACCATTAATTGTTGGACTGACATGCTCCATCACATCCTTGTTATGGAAGGGGTATCCGTATCTACTGCACCCTCTAATATAGTTCTAATTAACTATATTTTAGCATGACTTCATCTGAATTCATAGGTCTACAGGATCTTATATTCATTAAAAGTTCATAAAAAATATAGCCAAATTATCCCAGACGGACCTCGCGAACAAAGGCCTTAACAAGAGCAATGAACTTCGGTTTCGTCCGATTGGCTACAGCCACAACCTGCTCATGCGTCAATGGTTCAAGTTCTTCACCTATCGCCATATCGGTAATACACGAAATCCCTAATACCTTAAGACCTGTATGACGCGCTGCAATAACTTCTCCCACCGTAGACATGCCAATCGCGTCGCCACCGATACGGGCTAACATCGTAAGTTCAGCTGGCGTACAGTAGGTCGGTCCTGTAATCCCCGCATAGACCCCTTCCTGCAGCTTCAGCGGCACGCCATCTTCTCCTACGACCGTTTGTGCCAGCGCATGAGCCAGCTTGCGGTATTCGCGGTTGTACGCTTCCGACATGTCCGGGAAACGAACACCGAGCTCAGAATGGTTAGGCCCGATAAGCGGGTTATCTCCCGTCATGTTCAGATGGTCGCTAATGACCATTAGATCTCCTGCTTTAAAATCTCGATTCATGCCGCCTGCCGCGTTCGTCATCACAACCGTTTGAACGCCAATGGCTTTCATAACGTAAACAGGAAATACAACTTTTTTCATATCGTAGCCTTCATAATAATGAAAACGCCCCTGCATTACGATGACTTGCTTACCTTCTAGTGTACCTGCAACAAAACGACCTTCATGTCCTTCAACAGTTGAAACGGGAAAATGAGGAACCTCACTATAATCGATTGCTATGGGCTGCTCAACCTGATTAGCCATGTCTCCCAATCCTGATCCCAAAACTAATCCGATAACTGGCTTAACACTGCCTAAACGCTGCTCAATAAAGCTCGCTGCTTCTTTAATTTTCTCTATGTAAGTCAGTTCCATTTTGTTCTCCTCTTCTAGTTAAAGTGCTTCAATAATGCCTAGTACTAATTTCAAAAACTTAGGTTTTACTTTCTCCGTCGTTTCCATCACTTCTGCATGGGAGAGTGGCTGGTCCAAAATACCTGATGCCATATTTGAAATACAGGAGAAACCAAGCACTTCGATTCCTGCATGACGTGCTACAATCACTTCAGGTACCGTCGACATACCAACGGAATCGCCGCCAAGTGTGCGGAACATGCGAATCTCAGCAGGAGTCTCATAATTAGGACCGAGGAGTCCCACATAGACGCCTTCTTGTAAGTGGAAGTTCTGTGAAGCCGCAACTTCGTGCGCTAATTTACGTAGACGTTTGCTGTAAGCTTCCGACATATCAGGAAAACGAACACCTAAAGCAGAATCATTCGGACCGATGAGCGGATTGCGGTATGTCAAATTCAGATGATCACTTATGACCATAAGATCGCCAACCTGATAGGATTCATTAATTCCACCAGCTGCATTCGTTACGATCAACGTTTCTACACCTAGTTCTTTCATCACTCTTACTGGAAAAGAAACCGTTTCCGCGCCATAGCCTTCGTAAGCATGAAAACGGCCTTTCATCACTAACACTTGCTTGCCTTGAATCGTACCAACGACCAATTCCCCAGCATGCCCTTCCACGGTAGACACAGGGAAATGAGGGATTCTCGAGTAGTCTACAACAATAGGCTGCTCAATAAGATCAGCAAGAACGCCGAGACCTGAACCTAGAATCAGTCCAATTTGGGGTTTAATATTCGTTTCCTTGCTAATAAATGCAGCTGCTTCTTGAATCTTTTGAATCATGGACGTATCGGACATGGATAGATTCCTCCTAAGCGATCTCAGTTCACATAAACTGAGTATTACGTAATTATTTATTTTAAAAGATGTAAGAAGCTCTCGCCTTGATCGGTTGCACTCACGCCAAAATTATCTGCAATGGTCGCTCCCAGATCAGCGAAGGTTCCGCGGATACCAAGCGAAGCAGGTGACTGGAAGCTTGGGCTGTATAACAAAATAGGAACATATTCGCGCGTATGGTCGGTTCCCGGATGCACAGGATCATTGCCATGGTCCGCTGTAAGGATTAATAGATCCTTCGGCCCTAGACCCGCTTTGAGCTGAGGCACATAAGCATCAAATTCCTCCAGTGATCTTCCATATCCCTCAGGATCACGTCGATGCCCAAACAGCGAGTCAAAGTCTACAAGATTCGTAAAAGCCAGTCCTTTATACGAGGTGCCCAATACCTCTATTGTCTTCTGAATACCATCTAGATTACTTTTTGTTGATGTGGCTTTCGTAACACCTTCACCATCAAAAATATCATTAATTTTCCCAATCGCAATCACATCAAATCCAGCATCCTTCAAATAATTCATGACAGTAGGCGCTGGCGGCTTCACGGCATAATCATGCCGATTCGGAGTACGTTTGAAAGCACCAGGCTCCCCGAGATACGGTCTTGCAATTACTCTGCCTACCGCAAACTCATCCTGCATGGTCAACCTTCTGGCAATCTTGCATGCCCGATACAGCTCTTCTAGCGGGATGATGTCTTCATGCGCAGCTAATTGAAATACACTATCAGCAGATGTATAAACGATCCAAGCCCCTGTTTTCATCTGCTCTTCTCCGAGCTCATCTAAAATTTCAGTGCCTGAGGCCGGCTTATTTCCAATGACCTTACGCCCTGTCTCCTGCTCAAATTGAGAAATTAATTTTTCTGGAAATCCATCGGGGAATACATTAAATGGCGTAGTCATTCGAAGCCCCATCAATTCCCAGTGTCCAGTCATCGTGTCTTTCCCAACCGACACCTCAGCCATTTTTCCATAATATCCTTCTGGTGAATCTGTTCCAGGAATCCCTTTAATATCAGCTATGCTCCCTAGTCCCATTCGTTGTAAATTAGGGAGTGCAAATCCGTTTACTTTCTCTGCAATATGTCCTAGTGTATGAGCGCCACTATCGCCAAACTGCTTGGCATCCGGTAATTCGCCGATGCCTACGCTATCCAATACAATTAAACATATACGTTCAAAGCGCACTCTTGTCCCTCCAAATCAATTCCTAATGTCATCCACCCTCGATTATCTCACTTCCACTCTATGAATGCAAAACAGCAGCCTCCCCCTAGGGGAAATGCCGCTGTGAGGTTACAATTTCGCTCTTGGGTGTGCAAGGTTGTAAACGTCTTTCATTTTGAGCTTGGTGACTTGAACATACATTTGTGTCGAGGAAATATCGGAATGTCCTAGCATTTCTTGAACCGATCTCAGATCTGCACCATTTTCAATTAAATGGGCAGCGAAGGAATGCCTTAAGGCATGAGGTGTTATCTCATTCGTGATATTCATCTCATTTGCATATTTTTTCAAAATCTTCCAAAACCCTTGCCTTGTCATCCTTGTTCCCAAATGACCGATAAATAAGGCTTCTTCATCCACCTTTTTTTTCAACAACTTCATCCGATAATTATGTATATAGGTCGTTAAACACCGAATGGCGATTGAGCTCAGTGGAATATTACGTTCTTTATCTGCTTTCCCCATACAGCGGATGAAGCCCATCTGCAAATTGATATCTGTTACATTCAGAGAAATGAGCTCCGATACTCGAATCCCAGTCGCATAGAGCAGTTCCAGCATGGCCTTATCACGCGCGCCGCTTACAAGCTCAGTATGTGGTGCTTCGAGGAGCTTCTCTACCTCTCCAATCGTCAGCACTTTAGGAAGCTTTTTTTCCAACTTAGGGGCATCTACATAAATACTTGGATCTGAATCCATTACCCGTTCTTTCACTAAATATTGATAAAGTGCTCGAATGGAAACCATATTGCGAGACAAGGTTGCCGATGCTCGTCCGAGCATTTTCAACTGCGATAGGTATCCTGCAATGTGAGTTTTACCTGAATCTCTCCAAGCCTTGATGCCTTGCTGTTGTAGATAATCAACAAAATGTTGTAGGTCTCTCTCATAGGATTCCAGCGTATTCCGCGATAATCCCCGTTCAACTGACAAAAATCGGATGAAGGATTGCAGGTCATTCGTCATCATGCCGATATACTCCTTCGTTATCATGCCATATCTTCATACCGACTAGCATTCAACGATTCCAGTGCGAACTCCTCTTTTTTACGCTTTCTTTATTCCCCATACCAATAAAATAAACGCAAACGGTCGCTCATTGTACCTGTATCCGAAACGGAAGCATGCTCGTGTTGGTCAAACACCTTAACGGACTTTCCCGTTGGTGTTCTATACTTGTTCACAGGTTGAATCCAACCTGTTAGTACAAGCATAACTTGATATAGAATCACAGTCAAAGTCATAAAAAGTAAAATAAAACGTAAGCGAACAACGAGTTTTCGATATGAAAATATCATAGCCAGTCCCCCATTTCTATCCCCTTTTTATGATCAGGATATGAGGCTTGGTCTCTGATTATGACAGATCGGACAACTTCACATACGGCATGCCTAGAGCTTCAGCCACTGCCGGATGCGTTACACTCCCCTTGTACGTATTCACTCCTAATTGTAATGCGTAATTGGCAGCTACGGCTTGTATAAAACCTTTATTGGCAAGCTCCATTGCATAAGGTATCGTCACATTAGTTAACCCAAGAGTTGAAGTTCTCGGAACGGCACCAGGCATATTGGCAACAGCATAATGAAGCACGCCATGTTTCTCATAAGTGGGATTGCTGTGCGTTGTCACACGGTCAATCGTTTCAATCGATCCACCTTGGTCCACGGCAACATCCACAATCACAGCACCTGGCTTCATGCTTTGAACCATAGCTTCCGTTACTAATCTCGGAGCTCTAGCTCCAGGAATAAGAACAGCGCCAATTAATAAATCCGCCTTCTGTACAGCACTCGCAATATTATGAGGATTAGACATCAATGTTCGCAGTCTTCCCCCGAATATATCGTCCAGAGCTCTCATCCGATCGGCACTCCGTTCAATAATTACAACATTAGCTCCAAGACCGAGCGCCATTTTGGCCGCATTCGTTCCAACGATCCCTCCGCCCAAAATAATGACATCCGCAGGCGGCACACCAGGTACACCACCCAATAAAATTCCGCGTCCCCCATAGAACTTTTCCAAAAAGTGGGCGCCGATTTGTACCGACATCCGGCCAGCAACTTCACTCATCGGTGTCAAAAGCGGCAGTGAGCCATTCGGAAGTTGAATCGTTTCGTAGGCAATCCCTGTCACTTTCTTGCTAAGCAAATGTTCGGCCAAATCTCCTGCTGCAGCCAAATGCAAATAAGTGAACAACATCTGCCCTTCCCGGAAATAACCATACTCTGCTGGTAATGGTTCCTTAACTTTCATAATCATATCACTGTGAGCCCATACCTCAGCAGCATCCACGACAATAACGGCGCCTTCACGAACATAGTCCTCATCCCCAAAGCCACTGCCAACACCAGCTCCAGATTCAACAAACACTTGATGTCCTGCCGCCAAGAGCATACCCGCTCCTCCAGGCGTTAAAGCTACTCTGTTTTCATTGTTTTTAATTTCTTTAGGAACCCCGACTACAATAGGTTGCTGAGTCATAGTTACTACCTTCTTCCTTATTATCCTAAGCATAATGTGCCATGCTTCTACGCTAATTATGTGAGTAAGTATCCGGCTTTCTTATTAGCTAGTATATGAAAAGAACACAAAAATGCCTGTATGCACTAGCTGTGCTTACAGGCATTTTCATTGTATAAACAGCTTCTATTCCGAAACTGTTATTTTAGATTTGTCCAATGAGTCCGGTTTTCCTCGATCGTTACAGCGATAGCATATACCTTGAAAATCAAGTCGATGATCTAGCACTTGAAAATGAAAATCTTGCTCTAACCGTTCTTCCAAAGGTCCAAGCCAATCTTCCATAATTTCATCCACGGCTCCGCATTGCACGCAGATTAAGTGATGGTGATGATGACGTGTACTATCGTCACGTAAATCGTAACGCGCGACTCCGTCGCCAAAATTCATTTTCTCCAAGACATGCAGCTCACTCAGGAGCTCTAAAGTTCGGTAAACTGTTGCCAGTCCGATCTCTGGGGCCTTGTCCTTCACAAGCATAAACACATCTTCAGCACTTAAATGATCTTGTTCATTCTCTAAAAGTACGCGTACTGTCGCTTCCCGTTGAGGGGTTAGTTTGTACCCTTGGGATTGCAATTGCTGCTTAATCTTCTCGATCCTTGCTTCCATATGCCTCCCCCTCAGAAAGGTGGGCATCCAAGCCCAGTTTTAGCCACTCTTTTTATTATAGGGGGAGCTGACTGACAAAGTCAAACAGAAACATAAGTGGATCTGTTATCCATATAGGCCAACAAGCATAGGTGTTACCCATCTCATCATCAATTGTGACATATATCCTTCCCAAAGCGCTGCTCCAAGAAGGAATACCCCCATCAGGAGTGTCAGCGTTGTATAGCGCATAAAGGGCTGGTATATGTTTCCATTACGGCTCATAAAGCGATTTTTGATCATATAGATAGAGAACGCCATGGCAGCTACACTGCAGAATAAGATAGCTGGAATAACAATGAGGTTCTGCGGCGCAACGGAAACAAGTGCAAATAACATGCCCTTCCATGACATTTGACCGACAAGATACCCAACCGTAAACCCAATTAGCACACCTTTGAGAAAGTCTAAAACGAGAATCAATGGCAGCCCGACAATAGACAAACCAAAGAGCCATATCAACAAAATCCACTTCATATGCATGCCGAAAGCTTGAACGAACGATTGCCTGCTGTCAAACTCAGCGCCTTCATTAATTTCATGAAAGAAACTACCCAAATGACGAGTCATTTCTTGCTTTTGTTCCAAAGAAAGTGCATTCACCATCACGGCGCCGAACACGACCCCTATGATGAAAAGTACGGAGACGAATATAAATAGCGGCAAATTATCCTTCATATATTGTTTCATCGTTAGGTTCCTATTCATCTCGCAGCTCCTTCCTTGTGTCAACCTCTACAAAGACAAGCTTATGAGCGAGTGCTGGAAACTATGAACGATTTTTAACTTTGCCGTACTTACCCCCACCGCCAACCTCAAGCTGTAAGGTGCCTTCTCGCGCTTTTACAATATAAGCAGCAATTTCTTCACCAATCTCACTTGCAAGCTCATCTGGTGTCGTGCGATGCAGCACATTCATTTCCGTTCCGAAGCGGCGAAAGCAGTTGATCAAGCTTTTTAGGCCCTAGGCCTGGGATAAATTCTAGCGGAACCTGAAATTGGTACGGAGGTCGAAAAGACGGGAGATAAGCCTTTTCACGGTCCGCTAAGTTCAGGATCCGATCCATGACTCCTCTGATGATTTTATTGCTGCCACAGTCGGCACAGCGTTGTACGGTCGTTTCACTTTCATCCAGAACGGATTCGCATAAGCTGCAATAGGTTCGGTGGTATTTACCAAGTCGTGGATTAAGGCCATAGTTGGCTATTATACCGCGTTCCTCTTGACGATGCAGCGCTTTAACGAGTTCTTCATACGTAGGGGCAGCCAGCTTCATCTCGTTGTACTCACGACCGATTTTGCCAAGGGAATGCGCATCTGAGTTCGTAACGAATGTGAACGGATCAAGCTCCGAAATTAAACCAGCCATATCGGAATCAGCACTTAGACCAAGTTCAACAGCAGAGATGCCCTTAAGATCAAGAAGGTGCTCCATCTTAGAGGATGCACTTCCGTACACACTTTTGTGCGGAGTGAAAATATGCGCGGGTATAAGGATGCCACCCCTGCCGAGCACTTCTTCTTGAAGTACGTGAGCAGGTACATAAATGCGTTGAGAGCTTAGCTCCACATTTTTCATGTGACCCTTCATCCATTGAGTGAACCCCTGCATCGCTTTCAGATTAGGCATATAGGCAAGCAAATGGGCCGGGCCCATGCCTGGATCGCGCACCTCTATTTCACTGCCCAGCATAATCGTTGTGTCCTGATACCGGATGCCGCCGCCCTCCAGCTCCACCATCTCGCCCCGATCCAAGTAAGTCATGATGTCATCCTGTACAGAAGGCGAGTGGCAATCGATTATCCCGATGATCTCCATTCCTTTTCTGACGGCAGCTTCCTGAGCAATATTGAAGAAAGTCAGGTCATTCGCAGCGCTGATCTTCACCGCTTGGCCCTTCTCTGATCGACCTATGTGAATATGGAGATCAACATAATAAGCTTTCATTTAGATTTGACCCGTTAAAAGGTACAGCTGCCAAGCATAAACAGCCATAATCGTCTTAGCATCGCTAATTCGCCCTTCACGTATGTAATGCTGAGCTTGTTCCAATGTGATCGCTTCGCATTCCAGGAATTCATCCTCATCCGGATTCGCTTCGCCCTTCACCAAATCTTCTGCGATATAGAGATGAATGATTTCATCCGCGAAACCTGGAGAGGTATAAAAGGAGCTGACCAGCCTGATATTTTCCGTCCGAAAGCCCGTTTCTTCCTCTAATTCGCGTAAAGCTGCCTTTAGCGGCTCTTCCCCTGCATCCAGCTTACCGGCCGGGATCTCGACCTGACTTTTCTCCAGCGGTTTTCGATACTGTTCCACAACGATCATTTTATCCCCTAGCAGCGGAATCACAGCCACAGCGCCAGGGTGCTTTACGATTTCACGTGTTGCGGATTCCCCATTAGGTAATAGAACATGATCCACCTGCAGCGAAATGATTTTTCCTTTGAAAATAGATTCAGTCTTGATGGTTTTTTCTTCGAATTTTTTGTGTAATGTCATACGAACACCTCTTCTTGTTAAAGTTGGTCTAACTTGTCCCATTTACGCATATCGTTCATTATATCAAAATTTTACCTGAAAAGAGGAAAATGGATATGAAGAGCTATGTAACCGACCGTCAAATTCGTCTTGTAGGGAAGGCATGGGAAATCAAACGTCAATTGCAGCTCATGCTGCAGCAAGGTGGGAATTCAATTACATTAGTGGATTATGTAGCTGGCTTGCACAATCCGCAGCCGCACAAATCGCTTGGAAATAAGCTGGGTCCTGCGATAGTCCCCTTCCCATCGAGGTAATGGGCAGTGGATACTGGGAACAAGCTTCAGCGATTTCCGCTATCGATGGGCTCGGCATAGCTATAATTTGATGCAGCTGCAGATTCTGCGCTTGTTTCTGTACGACAGCACTTTCATTCGTCTCCAAAAGTGGGAGAGGTACTACCGCCGGACATCTAGCTGCCAGCTGCAGCGCAGTAAGTGTATGATGACTTATGCCCTGATGCCGAGTCCTCGGATCAGCAAAAGAAATTCTGGGGATGACCACTGGAATCCCACCAAGAGCGTATACGGCATTTACGAGTTCACCAACCTCAAGACCTGAAAAACCGTATCGGGTATTCGTTCCCACGATGCCTGGACCCATGGTTACAAGACTGATATCTGCTTTGACTACATGCTTCGCTGCAACTAATGCGCTAAATTTATTAACCGCCTCCACCTTACCTCCATAGGCTTGACCATAAGTAATGGAGGTTTTAAGCCATTCCATCCCCTCGAGTATGGCCACATGCTCACTCCATGCAAGTGGAAGAGCACCCCCATCTGTCATGATATAGGCGACCTCCAAAGCACGATCAGATGATTTTCTTTGTTGATGTCGATATCTGAGCCAGCACATCACTACAGGCAGCATACTGTGCAATTCTCCTAGCAAGACGGGCATCCCCTCTAGATTCATATCACCTTGAAACGAAGAATGAAACGAGCTGGCCGGCTCTTCAATAGCGAACACACTTCGCTGCATCGGGGTATATTTGAGCTTCATAATATGTCCATTTGATGATGTAGCTGAACGATGATCCAATCCTCGGTCACGAATGGATATTACGATATGAAATCCCCCTGAACCTAACCTCAGCTTCATGGCTGTTACATTTAAGTCAACCACGTCCCCTGGAGTTAACAAAGGTAATGTATCCGTGTAGTGTACAGCGCGCTCTAACTCACCGTTCCGCATCGATACTGTGACAAACTGTATTCCCTCTCTGACCGAAATAATATCCGCAACTATGCCCTCATCCCGTATCATCAAGCCAGTTTCCCCTTCCTGGACGTGTCTTACTCGAAGCATATGAGGAATCACTTAGTTTTACCCCATATAACGCGTGTAAGGAGTAAAAATAAATCAGAGTCTATGCGACTCGAGGGCGAAATTGGGAGTAGATGAGATCGTGTAAAAAAACCGACCAGCCATGCCATGACTTTGGCAGACTAATCGGTTCTTTAGAAAAGAGGTGAATTAAACTTTCGCAGCTTCCTTCACAAGAGCAACGAGTAATTCAGCCGTTTTGACTAAATCACTGATGGCAATATGTTCTTTGGTTGTATGAATTTCAAGATAACCAACAGCGAGATTAACCGTTGGAATGCCCATTCCGTTAAAGATATTAGCATCACTGCCGCCACCGGAATGGAATGTTCGAGCTGTCAATCCAAGGGTTGAGAGTGCTCTAGCGGTCAATTGTACAATCGGAGCAGAGTCATCGTGCATATAGGAGGCATATACAATATCCGCATTAAACTCACAAGTGGTGCCAGCATCAGCTGCTGCTGATTCGCAAGCTTCTTTCATTGCGGCGATTTGCGCTTCCAGTTTGTGCTGAACAATGCTGCGTGCTTCCGCTTCCATCTTCACCTTATCGCATACCACGTTCAAAGGACCTACTCCTGAGAAACTGCCAATATTCGCAGTAGTTTCGCTATCAATTCGACCGAGCGACATACGCGAAACCGCTTTACTCGCTACTTGGATGGCACTTATGCCATCTTCAGGATTGACACCGGCATGAGCAGACTTTCCGTGGAATATAATTTCAATTTCTGCACGTCCAGGCGCCGCTGTCGCAATATCGCCAATGCTGCCGTTCGAATCAAGTGCGAAGCCGAACTCTGCTTCCATAACGCTGCGATCCATGGCGCGTGCGCCTTTCAGACCGCTCTCTTCCCCTGCCGTAATAACGAATTGAATGCGGCCATGTGGGATGTTTTGCTCTTTTAACACTTGTATGCCTTCGATCATCGCCGCGATACCCGCTTTGTCATCGCTGCCTAGAATCGTCGTACCGTCGCTGCGGATATAGCCATCATCGCCAATTTGCGGCTTGATACCTTTCCCAGGAGCTACCGTATCCATATGAGAAGTGAAGAAAATGGTCGGAATAGCTGCGTTGCTGTCGGTTGCTTCAAGTGTACAGATCAAATTCCCTGATCCGTGACCGCTTTTCGCCATCGAATTATCTTCCACGACATGCAACCCTAAACGACTGAACTTTTCTTTAAGAACAACACAAATCTCTTGCTCAAATCGCGTCTCGCTGTCAACTTGCACAAGGGAGATGAACTCTTCCACCAAACGATTTTGCTGAATCATGTACTTTCCTCCGATACACACTATGAGTTACAATAAAACCGTACAAGCTTTTTCACGAAAAAGGAGTGAATCTTCATTGTTACAGAATAAGCGTTGGTTTAAAATCGTGATTTACCTTATGTTGATCACGATGCTGTTATCAAGCATATTGTTTACTGCGGGATTATTTTTTGATTCATAGTTTAATAAATCTTTGTATCCGCGTTATAACTTTCTAAATTTTCTTTCACTCTCTGTAGGAACCTACCACAGATGACACCGTCAAGAATACGGTGATCCAGTGAAAGACAAAGGTTAACCATCGAACGAACCGCAATCATATCTTGAATAACGACAGGCTTCTTCACAATCGATTCGAAGGTCACTATAGCTGCTTGTGGGTAGTTGATGATCGGATAAGACAGAATCGAACCGAAGGAGCCTGTATTATTTACAGTAAATGTCCCGCCAACCATATCATTCAGCGATAATTTCCCCGCGCGTGTTTTCTTCGTCAATTCATCAATTTCTCTGGCAAGTCCTGCGATATTTTTTTGATCCGCTTTTTTGATAACCGGCGTCAAGACCGAATCTTCCGTTCCTACGGACAACGAAATGTTAATATCGCGTTTCACGATAATTTTATCGACGGCCCAGACGGAGTTAATGATCGGGTAATCCTTAATGGCATTGACAACCGCTTTCAGCATGAATGCCAAGTACGTTAAGTTAATGCCTTCTCGGCGCATAAACTCGTCTTTCACTTTATTCCGCAGAACAACAAGATTCGTTACATCGACCTCAATCATTGTCCAAGCATGCGGAATTTCTGTTACACTCTGGCGCATTTTTGAAGCAATGGCATTGCGCATTGGCGTAACATCAATGAAATGCTCATTGCGAGCGTCTAATGAATGTCCTTCCGCTTCAATCAGCGGCGTTTGCGGATTGGCGGATAAATGGATGCCGGAGCTGCGAACAGGCTGGTGAGCCTGCTGCGACTCAGCTGGTTCAGCGGTTTGAAGAGCAACAGCAGCTGCCGATTGATTCGTTTGCACGGCTGCAGGAGCTGCATTGGCTCCACCGGAGGCGATGAATTGCTCAACGTCCTTACGTGTAATCCTTCCGCCAAGCCCCGTTCCTGCAACACGAGACAAATCTACGCGATTGTCTTGTGCAAGCCGGTGTACAGCTGGTGAATAACGACCACGCATGCTTTGGTCTGAGTCTTCCGCAATCGCGGCTCCAGCTTGACTAGCAGCTGAAGCTCCTGCGGTTGATGATCCGTTCGCTAAGCCTGCCCCGGGCTCTTCAATCAAACAAATGGCTTCTCCAACAGCAGCTGTTTCGCCATCGCCGACAATAATTTTTACAAGTGTGCCTTCAATTGGTGAAGGCATTTCCGTGTTCACTTTCTCAGTGAAAAGCTCACAAATTACATCGTATTGCTCGATATAATCGCCAGGCTTCTTGAGCCATTTGCCTATTGTAGCCGAAACGAGGCTCTCCGCTAGATGCGGGACCGTAACCTCGGTTAGTCGGCTGTTGGTTTGGTTCATGGGTGTACCTCCTAGTTCAGGAAATGATCAATGAAAGGAAATTAGATGTGTAAATTTAGATGTGTAAATTAGAACATTGCAAGCTGGTGCATGGCATCCTTCAGCTTATCTGCATTGAGCAGGAAAAATTTCTCCATCGGTGGATTGCTGCCCACTGCCGGAACATCAGGGCCGCAAAGTCTTGCGATAGGTGCATCAAGCTCGAACAGCATTTCTTCGGCGATAATCGCTGACACTTCAGCACCAACACCGCCTGTTTTGTTGTCTTCATGAGCGATGAGCACTTTGCCCGTCTTCCTAGCGGCTTCCAAGATAGCCTCTTTGTCTAGAGGCTGCAGGGAGCGCAAGTCGAGTACGTGTGCGGAAATGCCTTCCTTCGCAAGCTCTTCAGCTGCTTGTAGTGCATAATTTACAACCATACCGTAGGCGATGACCGTAATGTCTGTGCCTTGGCGCTTGATGTCGGCCTTGCCGATCGGCACGATATAATCTTCATCCGGTACGTCTGCGGACAGCGCCAGATAGCACTTCTTGTGCTCGAAGAATAACACAGGATCTGCGTCTCGGATTGCTGCCTTCAGCAGCCCCTTAGCATCATAAGGATTCGAAGGAGCTACGATCTTAACACCCGGCGTGCCGAAGAAAACAGATTCCGGACATTGGGAATGATATAAGGCGCCTGCTCCGGTCGCACCATAGGGAGCACGAATGACGATTGGGCATGTCCAGTCATTATTAGAACGATAGCGAATCTTAGCCGCTTCGCTAAGAATTTGATTCGTTGCTGGGAAGATGAAATCAGCAAACTGAATTTCGGCGATCGGTTTCATCCCATACATCGCCGCACCAATAGCCACGCCTACAATGGCAGACTCCGCTAGTGGCGTGTCTAGAACACGCTCCTCACCAAACAAATCACGCAGACCTTTGGTCGTGTTCAACACACCACCTTTACCAACATCTTCACCGAGTACGAAGACGTTATCATCCTGCTGCATTTCCTCCTGCATGGCAGAGCGGATTGCTTCCAAATATGTAATTACAGCCATAATTTATTGGTCATCTCCTTCCGCGTAAACATGAAGGAGCGTATCTTCCGGTTTCGGATAAGGCGCGAGATCCGCATACTTTGTAGCTTCATTAATCTCTTGCTTTTGCCGTTCCTGAAGGTCACGATCCTGATCTTCACTCCATAGTCCGCATTCCATTAAATATTCTTTGAATTTAAGGATGCCATCTTTTTGACGGTTCTGTTCAACTTCTTCTTTCGTCCGGTACAGCATGTCATCATCCGACGTTGAATGAGGCATGAGTCGATAAGAAATCATTTCGATGAGCGTCGGACCTTCGCCACGAGCTGCTCTTTCTCTTGCTTCCTTCGTCACCCGATACATTTCTAATACATCGCTGCCATCTACTTGAATACCCGGGAAACCATATCCCAGCGCACGATCCGCGATTTTTCCTGCCACTTGTTTATGAAGAGGAACGGAAATCGCGTATTGATTATTTTCACAAACGAAAATAACAGGAAGCTTATGTACACCCGCGAAATTACAACCCTCGTGGAAATCCCCCTGATTGCTGGAGCCTTCACCGAAGGAAACAAATGTGACGAAGTCTTGCTTTTTCATTTTGGCAGCAAGCGCGATACCTGCAGCATGCGGCACTTGAGTCGTAACAGGGGACGACCCTGTGACTATATGATTTTTCTTATCGCCAAAGTGACCAGCCATTTGTCTTCCACCGCCTGTTGACGTCTTCTGCTTTGCAAAAAACCGCAAGCATTAAATCCCTCACTGTCATGCCTACCGATAGTACAAACGCATAGTCACGATAATAGGGCAAGAAATAATCTTTTTGAGCTTTCATCGCAAAAGCCATCCCTACCTGACCAGCATATTGTCCCATTCCAGATACGTGAAAAGGTATTTTACCTGCACGTTGAAGCATGAAAGCTCGCTCATCATATTTAGCTGCAAGACTCATGACTGTATACATACGTACGGCTTCGTCGTCAGACAAACCTAAACTTCTATGTTTATATAGTTGACCAATAGACATGGAGGTTGCCTCCTTTAGAAATTTTAGGTACCACATAAATTTATTACCTGGTCCTAGTACTTGACTCTATATGCTTATTATAAACGCAAATGTTTATGATTACAATTTTTATCCGCTAATTGCAATCCCATCGACGGCCAGCATCGCTTCTCCTAAAGCTTCCGACAAAGTTGGATGAGGATGAATGGTTTGGCCCACTTCCCAAGGGGTCGCATTCAGTACTTGTGCAAGTGCTGCTTCGGATATGCTGTTAGTCACATGCGGTCCAATCATGTGTACACCCAGAATGTCATTCGTTTCGCTATCTGCTATAACTTTTACAAAGCCATCTGTATCTCCATAAACAAGTGCTTTTCCAATCCCTTTGAAGCTGAATTTGCCAATTTTCACTTTGTGTCCTTGGTCGACAGCCTGTTGTTCGGTCCAACCAACACTAGCTATCTCCGGTCTTGTATACGTACATCTTGAAACGAGATGCGCTTGCAATTCATGCGGAGTTTGACCAGCCAGGTGTTCAGCTGCCAAAATCCCTTCATGACCGGCCATATGCGCCAACATGAGTCCTCCAATAACGTCGCCAACCGCATAGATATGTGATTCCGTCGTTTGCATGAACCGATTCACACGAATGACACCTTTATCTATTTTAATATCTGTATTTTCAAGCCCGATTCCCTCAATATTGGCTATACGTCCAACAGAAACAAGCACCTTATCTGCCGTTAATTCAACGATCTCCCCTTGCTTGTCCGCTTGTAAAGTAACACTGCCTTCCGTCACCTTCACGGAATCAGGAAGCACTTTTGCTCCGGTAACTAGGTTAATGCCGCGTTTCTTAAACAAGCGCTCTAGCTCTTTCGAAATATCCGCATCTTCTAAGCTCACTAATCGTTTATCCTGCTCGACTATGGTAACCGCTACGCCGAAATCGCTCAGCATCGAAGCCCATTCTACGCCAATCACACCGCCACCGACAATAATGATTGACTTCGGAAGGCTCTCCATACGCAAAGCGTCTTCACTTGTTAAAATATAGGTACCATCGATCTCTAAACCTGGTAAACTACGCGGTCTGGAACCTGTAGCAATGATCAAATTACTCGATAGAAGCGTTTCGATATCCCCGTCTTCTTTCTCTACAGAAACAGCACCGCTGCGTGGTGAAAAGATAGAAGGTCCAATAATTCGGCCATTGCCGTAATGGACCGTAATTTTATTTTTCTTCATCAGAAATTGCAGCCCTTGATGCAGTTGATCAACAATACGTTGTTTACGGTTAAGCACACTGTCAAACTTCACCTCAATGGACTCCGCAGAAATGCCATATTCCTCACTTTTCTTCATTGTTGCGTATACTTCAGCACTCCGAAGGAGAGATTTACTTGGAATACAGCCTTGATGTAAACAAGTGCCTCCAAGCTTGTCCCTTTCCACGATAGCCACAGTTTTCCCTAATTGTGCAGCCCTTATAGCCGCGGTATAACCTCCAATACCACCACCAAGAACTACGACATCATATCTATGTTCACTCATTATGTATTTCCTCCCTATTAAGCGTTCACTACCTCATATGTATACACTTCTCTCTATTATATTACCCTTTTTTGGTCACCAAATCATAGTCTTATTTGTGAATTAGACACACTAACAGATTCAGAGTATGATGATATAAAACATGTATCATGCAAAGTAAGGAGCAGCTATGAGAGCGCCATTTTATCGATTTATTGCTATTCTTCTTCTCGTTATTCCTGGTTTGACAGCCACCTATGGGTTCCTTGCCATGAAGGATGCCTTTTTCGCTCAATTCGATACGGACGGTCATCTCCTGTGGGGAAAATTTATCCTTGGGCTTATTTTGTTTCTCCTAGGTGTTGCTTTTATTGGAGGATGGACGTTTTTCCGTGATCGTAAACGAAATTATGTGGCTCCAAGATTTAAACCTAATCGCCGCAAATAGACCGAACTTTCAAGTTCGGCCTAAACGATCTAACCAATGAAGGAACCGGTTCTTTTCAATCATTTGCGTAATGGAACTCACCTCCGCTTGTTTATGAAGGAAGCCAATTACAGCAACAATCACACATTGTGCTTCCCAAGGCAAGATCATGATGATTCCATAACCTAAAGTAAAACCAAGTAGATTCGAACCGGCATCACCAAGCATCCCGAAGCCACGAATATCAAGGTTATATAACATCAATCCACCCATGCATACCGGGATCATTGGAAAAAACACACTCGTTTCCAAGTCTAAAACATACAAGCCCATGAGCAAAACCGCACAAGTACTACCCAAAAATGCTTTTAATGAACGACCTGGTCGAACGTCAAGCAAGTTCAAGGTATTCGTCATTAGTATCAGCAATATAAGCTCAACCCCCATCTGCCAGAGGGGGGTTTGATCGTTTTCGACCGTTAATACAAGCCATGTGGCAATCGATAATGTGCCTAATGCCTTTACGGCTCCCATCGATAAAGATTTTGTATCCATCCAATACCGGAAATGTCCCTTTAGACCTTTTATGGCTTTACTGCCTATTAAATCATCTGTCCAACCTAATAAGAAAATGAATGTAGCGGCAAAGGTGAATACCCGATTATTCACTTCAAGGGAACTAAGCTCTTTCAGCAATGAAATTCCGCCCATCAAGACTGAAGATTCTAACCTTACAGCGCCTTGAAGAACCAGCTCCTGAAGCCATAATAGCAACCAAAGAACGACCCCCATCCCGCGAGGGATGGTATGGCCAAGATAGTTCGGCCCTACTTGCCCATGGGCCTCCAGAAAGCGCCTTACGTGCGGCAGCATCCACCACCCTGCCGCTCCAAGCACAATCAGATCGATGATCGATCCGATGAGAACCATACCCGCTTCCTCTCCTTCCAGCGAGTCAGCAGTGTCAAACCAACCGCGGCGAATTGCTTGCCGCGGTGAACACACCCGTGCCAATCCCGCCCCGTTTCACGGTGCGTGATGGGCACGTCCAGCTCCACGATGCGCAGGCCATGCCGCGCCGCATCGATCGTTAGCGCGACTTCCACGCCGAAGCCGCGCGCGAACCCTCCAAGCTCCCGAAGCCGATCAGCACGCACCGCGCGCTGTCCGGACAAGGGAGCTTCGGTCTTATAGCCGCTGAGCCGGTGAATACCGCGGCGGGCCAAGCCCTTGACCAAGCCGAAGCCTGCTTTGGCGCCGGACGGCGGCAGCTTCGCTATCGCCATATCCGCTTCGCGCCGCAGCAGCGGCTCGATGAGGACGAGCGCCTCCCCGGCCGTGGCCTGCAGGTCGGCGTCAAGGAAGAGCAGCAGGTCGCCGCGTGCCTTGGCGACACCTGATTGCATCGCCGCTCCTTTGCCGCGGCGGCGATCATGCTTGACCAGCTTGTCCACCCAAGGCCAAGCAGCCTCGTAGGTATTATCGACGCTGCCATCATCGACTACAATAATTTCGAACCTCATCCCCGCCCTCTTAATAAAGTCGGCCTGATTTAACAAATGTTGAAGTGTACTCGGAATCGTGCTTGCTTCATTCCAAGCTGGAATAATGATGGATAGATACGGCTTCATCCTTCACCTCCAAGCTTCCAAACAACGTGAGCAACTCGCTTCAAAATCCAGTGAAGCTGAAAAAGCCCTAAAGCAATAAAGAAAAGTGAAAGAAAAGCAGTGGTGGCAACCTCTTTCGTCCATAGATACGGCTGCTTATATAGGGCGCCTATACTTTTGATATCTACCAAACGCGATCCTACCTTCATCCGAACAAGAAGCGTGCTTCCCATGCCCTCCCTCCCTTTTTCCAGAAAATCAATCATATGGGTATGCGCGCCAACCGTAACTAGCCACTCCCCCCGCTGCTCAAAGGCGAGTAAAAGCGCCGCATCCTCACTGGTTCCGAAGCAAGGCAGTACATGCGCGAATAACCCTAATGCGTTCGTACGAGCCATCCCCGGTGCCGTTCCATTCGGGTAAGCATGGACAATTAACTCCGCACCGCACAAAAGGGCTCGATCCGTCACGCTGTCCATATCGCCTACAATAAGATCCGGCTGATAACCGCACTCCAGCAGTGCGTCGGCTCCCCCATCTACCCCAATCAGAATCGGCTTGACCTTAGAGATAAATGCTTTTGCGGCAAGCAAATCCTTCTTAAATCCCTTCCTTCTGGATACAACCAACACATACTTACCCTCGCAGTTCGTCCGTAAGGGTAGTGAGGGCAGCGGCTCCATAACAGCTTGCTTCTCCCGAATTGCATAGGTTAACGTATTATCAATAAATTGCTCCAATAGCCTTGACGATTGATCATTCGCTAGCTGCTGCAAGCTTATCCAATTTTCACGTGTAAATGCGGTACAGGAGATATGCTGATCTTCGGCGATGATCCTATCTTCATAAATCGAAATCTCCTTATTCGATTCAAAAGCTTCGAACGCAGATGATTCCACTTCCCAAATCGGTATTTGCTGCTGCAGCAGCAACAGGGGTCCTTGGGTCGGATACGTGCCACTCATCGTTTGTTGGCAATTAATGATCGCTTTGACTTTACGATCGATGAGTTCCTGTGCAATGACTTCATCCAGGTCACGGTGCTGAAGAACAACGATTCGGCCTGGCGGCAAATCACGCAGCAATACTTTCGTAATCGCCCCTACGCTAATCTTCCCTTTGCAGAGCGGCAGCGGCTTCGAAGAAAACAATGACAACGAGGGCCAATTCATGATAGACACCGACTTTCCATTCGTCTCTTGGCCTACTTATTTTGCCCTTCGCCACTATATTCTATGTATATTTTACCTATCTGATGGCAAGTATTGGGTTATATTCTTATTGAAAGGAGATGAAACATCCATGGAGCTAAACATGAGCGCAGACGAAGTGTTAGGCCACATTGTACAGCTTCACAACACCGGAGAGTCGCTAGCCAAAAAAAATGTGAAGAAGCTGCATCCTGATCTTATGAAAAATGCCCTGTATTACTACCCTAGCTGGGAGCACGCCTTGCAAAAGACTGGAGTAGGCAACATCGTTCACTAAACATACATAAGATTGCACACAAAGAGCTCCAAGGGGGTTTAACCTCCTTCGGAGCTCTGTATATTCTACGTTCCTTGCTTCGTTATTCAAGCACTTCCCATTCAACTTGCACCATTCGATCTACCCATGTGCGGATTTTTATTTCAATCGCACTTTCGATTTCTTCATCCGTCATTTCACCAAGTTTATATTCCGCTATTTCAAGTACATCCTGCTTGACCATTTCGCCCGACACGGCTAGTTGAATTTGAATACGCAAGCCCTCACCCTTTTCTAAATGAAGTGAATATATGATTGATAAGAAAACTTTCCATTGCAGCTAGGTAACTGATTAATTACAATTAACATGAGTAACAATCAAATTTGTAAGAGGAAAAGAGGAATCCCAATGTCACGAACCCAAGCACAAAAAAATCGACAACGAAGTTTACGCGAAGGCAAGCTCGATCCTGCTATCAATCGACTGCACTGGCATGGAGTCAACCCCGTAACCAAAACGATGCCTACATTGAAACAATTACTAACTAAACAAAATCATAAACACAAATCAAGGAATTTGAACCATTCGCATGGTGATGATTCCTTTTTTCATGCTTCATTATGCTCTTGGATCGTGATTCCTTGTTCGGCTGCATAACGG
Source organism: Paenibacillus sp. V4I3 (assembly GCF_030817215.1). Taxonomy (GTDB): domain Bacteria; phylum Bacillota; class Bacilli; order Paenibacillales; family NBRC-103111; genus Paenibacillus_E. The sequence continues at coordinate 4,019,471 of NZ_JAUSZA010000001.1, read as the reverse complement.
ACTAACGCATCTCTTTCCGCAGGACGAAAGGTATAATTACAATCAAATCCGTTAAAGAACAGCTTCCACTCCCTCACAACTCCGTTATCTCCCAGCTCTAACTCCGCTACATATAAGGAATCAGGTTCATCTTCAAACTGAAGTCCGATGTGGAGCTGTACCTTCCCTTCGATAATTTCCTGCTCACAATAGTCCATAATCACCAGTGTAGGTCCTCCTATTGAATTAAATCTTTTTTATTTATATAATATACTAATGCGCACAAGCTAAACAACGAGGTGAGACTTTGATCCGAGGTCAAAGATCCCTATACGACAATGCTAGTTTATGCTTAAGCTTACGTAGAAAGTTTTGCTAAAGCAAAACTCTTAGGAGGAATTACAATGGCATACGATCCGCAGGTAGTAGATGCAACAATAGTTAGTGATAATAAAAAAAATGGTCTTTTCGAAGTCGTTGTCTCACTGAAAGACCGCAACAAATGCCGTCTTTTCTTCGAAAGAGATTCCGAAACCGGTATCGGCAAAGTGACTGATTTGAATAGATTGATGAAAGAACCTTGTCCGATATGCCGCAAAGATTACCTTTGCAACTGTCTTGACCGTTACAAATATTCAATCGCGGATCAAGCTCTAACATTCATAAAATAATGGCATGACGAAACCCCCTAGCTAACTCAGCTAAGGGGTTTCATTGTTATTTACGACTTTGTTGATATTGCTTACACGCATGAATCCATTCCTTCACCATGTTCGGATTAGATGCGAAATGCAAATGTGTATAGCCGGCAACAAGATTCCCTGTGAGATATCCATCTGCTTTGGTTCCAAGCCTGCCCTTCGATTGAAAGGCAGCTTTCACATCCGCACCCTCATTAGCTTGAAAAGTTGAATAATGAAATTCATGGCCGCGAGCCTGTTCACCTGCGGGCAGCAAGAAGTTTTCCTCTACACCTGCAGCCTCGCGGTAACCTAGCGCTGCTAACTTGGTTTGCATGGTGACTTTTCCGCGGGATCATGCCCACCATTGGAAATTCATTTCCTGCAGTATCTACAATTTGTTCCGTGAGGAACATAAATCCACCGCATTCAGCGAGTGTCGGAATACCTTCCTCAATTCGGCTGCGGACAGAAGACTTAACTGCTTCTTCGGCAGCTAATCGCTCCGCGAATTCCTCGGGAAATCCTCCACCAATGTAAAGTCCATCCGCATCAAGAGGAACCACTTCACCTGCAAGCGGCGAAAAGAATACACATTCCGCCCCCCCCGCCTCTAACAGCTCCAGATTTTCCGGATAATAAAAGTGAAATGCGGCATCTTTGGCGATCGCGATTTTAACTCGTTTCGATACCTCAAGTTGATCTTTGCTAGTGAATAAAACGGGCTTACAATCTATTGGCTCAGCTGCGGCTAAATCCAACAAAAGGTCCAAATCTATATGTGCGGTCACTTTTTCAGCTAAAAACTCAAAAAAAGGTTGGAGCTCGCCTCGCTCAATCGATGGAACTAGACCTAAGTGCCTTTCAGGAAGTTCAATGTTCGCATCACGCGGCAGATACCCAAGGACAGGAACACCACATTCCTGCTCGATAGCTTGCTTTACCATCTTATAATGCCCTTCGCTGCCTGCTCGATTGACAATAACACCGACAATGCTATCGCCTTGACCAAACTGCTGAAAGCCTTTCACGATTGCAGCGGCGCTTCTAGCCATACTGGCAATGTTGACAATTAATACGATCGGAGCACCTAGGATGCGTCCTATATCCGCGGTACTGCCTTCATCTGTTAGTGGGTTTTTGCCATCAAACATCCCCATAACACCTTCGATTATCGATATATCTGAAGCTTGACTTCCGCGTTCAAATATTTCCTTCACTGCTTCACTCCCAGTCATCCATGAATCCAAGTTGCGTGAAGGCCTTCCCGTCACTGCCGAATGATAGGTTGGATCAATATAATCGGGACCACACTTAAATCCCTGAACCGTAATTCCTCGTTTCTGTAAAGCAGCCATAATACCGATGGTCAAGGTGGTCTTCCCTACACCACTGCCTGTGCCTGCAATGACAATCCGCCGATCCATCACAAGGCACCTCGTTCGAATGGAGCAGAACCAGTAAAGTCGAGTAATCCCACAGAAATGGTGACATTTCCTGATTTTTTCTTAACTACTGCTAGTTTGTCTTGGCCCGTATAAAGCATAACAGCCGGCTCACTTACCGCATACGCTCCTGTAAACTGATACACAGTCTCAGAAGGTGCCTCAACGGTCACAGTGTTCAACTCTTCAGGTGAATAGGTGATGAACTCCCAGCCGTGATTACGCGTAACCTCGAGCAAGCCTACTTCGTCCTTCTTCAAATCAATCGTACAAACTGCTTTCACACTTCGTATGGAAAATGAAAGCTCTTCAAGTGTTAATTGTATGACTTGTTCAATTTCATCAGCTGAAGTTCCGCGGTTACAGCCTATTCCGAGAATGATAACTTTCGGTCTGTACAGCACACCGTTAGTTAGAATGCTTTCCTCCTCTGGCTCCAAAAGACGATGCGTAATGAGCAGAACGGCATTCGGCTCGCTTGCTCGACCATCCGAAATCGATGTAAACCGCCCAATATTGGCGGGTATTGGGCGTTCGTGCGTCCACCAATTCGGTTCACCCGATTCCTGAATAACAGCAATTCGTTCTTCATTAACGACAGCAGCGCTGACCGGGGTCAGTTTATCTGCCGAGTCCCAAACCCAGCCGAAACGACGGCCGAAGAGATCAACAGGAATCGTTTTTTGAACATCCGAAGCCGTCGTAATGACAGCTCTAGCCCCAATGGCTGCCGCAACCTCATGGGTCAGCTCATTGGCGCCACCCAAATGTCCTGAAAGCATACTGATTACATTCTCCCCGTTATCATCAATGACGACAACCCCCGGATCTTTCTTTTTATCCTGTAAGAGCGGAGCAATCATACGAACAACAGCACCGAGGGAAATGATGATAATAAGTCCTTGATAAGCAGGAAATAAGGCTGGAAATAGTAACCGAACACTACCTGTAAAAAGTTGTATCGAGCGCTGCTCTTCGTCACCTTTGACGAATTTGCTCATGTAATATACATCCGTGCCGCTCATTTGCTCATTCAGCTTACGTGCAATCTCGACGCCATGCTTCGTAATAGCTACGATCGCATAGTCATTTTGCTGTCGTATAACAGGAATGACTCCCTCTTGAAGACTAATCGTCATGGCTTAACACCTCTGCGGAAGCGGTGCGTAAATGATTTATCGTATAACTTGGAGCGATACTCCTCTTTGCCGTGAATTTCCGGATCCAATGCCCAGCCTGCCAATATCATCGCATGCGAACGGATACCATGGCTCCGCATATCCTCTTCCAGCTTTCCTACCGTTGTACGAACAATTAGCTGATCAGGCCAAGTAGCACGCTGAACAACCGCAACAGGTGTCTCCTCACTCCACCCCGCCTCAATAAACTCGCTAACAACTTTCTTGATTAAAGTCGCGCTCAGAAACAAGGCGATTGTACAATGATGTGCGGCAAGATCACGCAATTTCTCAAGCTCCGGCACTGGCGTACGGCCTTCCGCTCGAGTTAGAATAACCGTTTGGGTAAGATCTGGTATCGTGAGCTCTGCGCCAACAGCCGCGGCTGAAGCGAAAACGGAGCTTACGCCTGGAATAATTTCATAGCCAATGTTTTCTTTACGCAGCAAAGCGATTTGTTCCATCGTTGCACCGAACATGGCCGGATCTCCGGTGTGCACACGCACGACCATCTTCCCCTGTTTAAGGCGGTCGACAATGATACCAACCATTTCCACCAACTCCATGCCCGAGCTTTTCAGTACTTCTGCTTCAGGCTTCGCCTTAGCGATCAACTCTTCATTCACAAGCGAGTCTGTATACATCACAACATCTGCTTGTTGAAGAAGCTTTAAGCCTTTCACAGTGATCAAATCCGGATCTCCCGGTCCTGCACCAATAATATAGAGTTTCATCTATTTTCTCACCACCATCAAGGTTAAATATTCTAATTCTCGTCCTTGCAGTTCTTCCACATTACGCCAAATCTCTTCCTCCGAGGAAGTAACTTTGGTTAAAACGGATGCCTTATTCACGAGTCCGAGATCGCGAAGTACGGATAGCATCAAATCTATCACTTTAGCGACCTTGATGAACACGACACAATCATGTTCTTCAATGGCCTTGCGCATCTTGTCGTAGTCGTCCATCGCCGGGACGATAGCAATTTGCTCGTCACCATCCGCTAAGGGGACGCCCAAACGAGATGCAGACGCGTTAATCGAAGAAATCCCTGGAATGGAGACAGCCTTTACTTCGGGATGACGTTCGTTCATAAGACGCATCAAGTGAATGTAGGTGCTGTAAATCATCGGATCGCCTTCCGTCACAAAGGCAACATCTTTCCCTTGCACCAAATGTCCCCAAACACTTTCAACTGTCTTCGTCCACTGCATTTCAAGCGCTTCTTTATCCCTTGTCATTGGAAAAGTGAGCCCCATCATTTCTTTTTGCTCCGTATTCACGTACAGCTCTGTAATCGCTAGCGCATAGCTCTTGGCCCCACGCTTCTTTCTTGGGTAAGCGATCACCGGACATTCTTTTAACAATCGAAAAGCCTTGACCGTAATTAATTCCGGATCGCCTGGGCCAACACCCAAACCATATAGTGTACCGAGATTACTCATCGCCTGTTCCTCCCTCCATATCCGTCTGCTTGCGCTGCGCTGTGATGATGTAGATCGGATTCAGTGCGTCGAATCGTTTCATATGTAGGATAGGCTTGCTGCGCGATACTTGTACAAGCGATATCTGCGTTGTAAAACCAACCTTCTCAAACGTCTTATCAGCTTCGTATAACGTCTCTATCGTTGCTGCATTCAACACAATCCTGCCATTCGGCTTCAGTCTAGCTGCACATATTTCTAACAGCTCTTGCATCTCTCCACCGCTTCCGCCAATAAAGATGGCATCCGGATCAGCGAAAGCATCGAGACCTTTTGGTGCTCTGCCATGTACGGCCGTAAGATCAACACGAAATTTGGCGCTGTTTTCCAAGCAATTATGGAGATCGTCTTCGTTTTTCTCGATGGCAAATACAGCACCTTCACGAGCTACGCGTGCCGCCTCAATGGCTATGGAGCCTGTACAAGTTCCAATATCCCATACGACACTATCCACTTGTAAAGCTAATTGACTGATGCTTAATACGCGAATTTCTTTTTTCGTTATTAGCCCTTTATCCGGTTTGCGTTGGGCGAACTGATCATCTTCAATGCCAAGCGGCCAAACAGGACCTTGGATTTGTTTTTTCAAAATAACCACATTGAGTGGTGAAAATGTTTCCGTGACCAGCTGGTCCAAATCGTACCAACCACAGCGTTCTTCGGCTCCGTCCAAATTCTCTGCCACAAAGGCACGATATTCGGTCATGCCAAAAGAAAGCAAATAAGCCGCAATCGCACTCGGTGAATTCGTTTCATCCGTGAGCAGGGCCACTTTGTCTTTCCCGTCTATTCGCTGCGCCAAGCCCTTGATACTCCGTCCATGGACGCTTGAGATATAAGCATCGTGCCAGCTTTCCCCCATCCGGGCAAAAGCCAGTTGAATCGAGCTAACAGCCGGGTAAATGTGTACACCTTCCAGCTTCTTCTCTACATAACCGCCAATCCCATAAAAGAGCGGGTCGCCAGAAGCCAAGATGACAATGGAACGTTCTTCTTTTTGAAGTTTACTCATGAGCTCAGGCAAGCTGCCTTTTATGACGATCCTCTCGCCCTTATATTCTGGAAAAAAGGCAAGATTACGCTCTCCGCCAACAAGCACTTCACTTTCATTAATCCATTTGATATATAAAGGGAGCAGGCTCCCTTGTCCGTTATCGCCGACACCAATCACTTTCACGCTTCTACTCATTCGTATGCACTCTCTCCATTCTCGCTTAGCTTCACCATCGCCGATTTCCCTAAGAGTTCAGCTTTCATCGAAATGATCACTGTTTCTATGAAATCAAACCCGTCTCTCGCAACCTCTTCTAGTCCAGCTAGGTTACAGCGCTCGCATAAACGCTCAAAATAACGTAAATTTCCTGTACCCGCCATTAAATCTCCAACCTGTGAGGCTGTATTGGCACCCCTGATTTCTTCAACAAGCGCATCGGACGCTTCCGATTCGATCGCGACCTGTGCAAGAAACCCAAAATCAACCGGAGCACTCTTCGAATGCACCATCATCACACCCTGTGCCACCTTTGAGAATTTACCCATCATGCCGACCAAAGTCACCTTACGAATGCCTTGCCTTTGGGCTTGAATCAGGGCAAACCCGACGAAATCGCCCATCTCGATAAAAGCTTCCTCCGGAAGCTCGGGATACATGTTAATCCCGAATATTTCCGTCCGGCCGCCGGTCGAGAGCACCAGATGCTTGCAGCCGCATTTCACGGCTACGCGAATCGCTTGTGCGACACTGGCCTTGTAGGCCGCACTCGAGAACGGCACCACCGTGCCACGGGTGCCGAGAATCGAGATCCCGCCGAGGATGCCAAGACGCCCATTCAGCGTCTTCTTGGCGATTTCTTCGCCGGCGGGCACAGATACGAGCACGTCAACACCGTGCACGATCTCGTAATGGTCAAGCACTTCCTGCACGGTTTCGCGGATCATTTTCCGCGGGACCGGGTTGATCGCCGCTTGACCGATCTCGACGGGCAGGCCAGGCTTCGTCACGCGCCCAACGCCTATGCCTCCATCGATGCCGACGCCAGGCTCGGCACGGAAGCTTACGCGCACGATGATCTCCGCACCGTGCGTCGCATCGGGATCATCGCCGCCGTCCTTGATGACGGCGGCTTCGCCCCACAGTTGCGTGTATTCGCAGCTGTGCAGGGCAAATTCAACCGTCTCCCCGATGGGGATACGGATATGTACGTGCGTTTGTGGCGCTTGCTCGATGAGCGCCACTAGTGCTGCTTTGGCTCCTGCGGTTGCGCAGGAGCCAGTGGTGTAGCCGTGGCGCAGTGGCTTGCCCGGTACTTCCTCCATAGGCGCTACTCCTTACGCGCCGCCATAATCGACAGCGCGTTGACTGCTGCCACGGCAACGGGACTGCCGCCCTTGCGGCCGATATTCGTGATGAACGGAATGTCCAGCTTGGCCAGTTCATCCTTCGATTCCGCTGCGGAAACGAATCCAACAGGAACACCGACGATGAGCCCCGGCTTCGCGATTCCTTCTTTGACGAGTCGAATCAACTCCAGCAGGGCTGTCGGTGCGTTCCCGATGGCATAAATAGCTCCATCCGCTTCCTTAATCGCTTTGCGAATTGAAATAATCGCCCGTGTCGTATTCAGACGCTTGGCTTCCTCCATGACATCCTTGTCCGAGATATACACTCTCACATCGCCGCCGAATTGCTCAATACGCGGTTTACTAATGCCGACTTGCACCATCTGAACATCGGCTACAACGATTTTACCAGCTCGAATGGCAGCAATGCCTGCTTCAATTGCTCTCGGGTGAAAGACAAGACTGCGTCCTAATTCAAAATCTGCTGAAGCATGAATTACACGCTGTACAACTGGATATTGCTCTGCAGTAAACGAATGTTCGCCTAATTCCTCTGTAATCATCTCAAAGCTTTTCTCTTCAATTTCCTGCGGTTGTACCGTTAATGGTTTAAAATCCGTATGAAAATCCATCCTATTTAACCCTCCTAATGAATGCTATCGTTTACAAATTGTATAACACCTTGAAAGTCAGAATAGAGCGTCCCATATTCAAGTTCTGGTCTACCTATCACAATACTCGGAATACCCATTTCCAGTGCTGCTTCGAGCTTCTCATCCACGGCTCCGACTTTTCCGCTTTCTTTCGTTATCATTAAGGTAACTTTGTAATGGTCATAAAGTGCTTTATTTAACTCTTTGGAAAAAGGGCCCTGCATAGCCACAATATTTTTCTGTTCAATGCCCAATTCTTCGCATTTCTCCATATTATCTTGGCGCGGAAGCATCCGCGCAATAAGCCTCGTATCGGGAAGTCCAATCAGACGATCAGCAAAAATCTTCAACGTTTTGCTGCCGGTTGTCAGCATAATGCTGCCACGTTTCTCAGCCGCTAACTCTGCAGCCTGTTTATAATCATCAACCGTCGTGATAAGCGCCCCCTGCTCGATGGACAAGCTTTGACGTTCGAAACGAACATAAGGCACTGCTGCCATTTTAGCCGCCGCCATCGCATTCTTCGACGCTTCCTCAGCAAAAGGGTGGGTCGCATCAACTACTACGCGTAAGCCTTTTTCTTGAATTAGCTGGTTCATATCTTCCGCGGTCAGGCGACCTGTGAGTACCGGAAGCCCTTCCGCCTCCATGCTCTTCGCTGCACTTTCGGTCACAACTGTTGTGAGCACAGCATAACCTGCTGCGCGAATCCCTAACGCCAGCTCCCTAGCGTCACTCGTACCTGCAAGAACGAGAATCATCGTTTGTCACCTCTAGCATGGTCATGGTCATGGTCGTGGTCATGGGCGTGGTCATGGTCGTGGTCGTGGTCGTGCTCGTGTTTGTGATCGTGATCATTATGGTGATGATCGTCATGATCATGATGGTGATGATGATCGATATGCTTCATCGCCTCTAGACGATATTGGCACATGTCGCAGTTCATCTTCACTTCATCCTGAAGCGCTTCCTGCGCGCGTCCAATCAGAATCTCTTGCAGCATCGGATGGAAGCCAAAATAAGGAGCCATCTGGAATTGTTTATCTGGATATGTTTCCCGATACCCTTGAACCATTTGGTCCATACGTTGAATCAAAACGCCTGTGAACAGGAAATACGGCAAAATGATAACCTTTTTTGCGCCGAGCAGCAAACAGCGCTCAATCCCAGCATCCATCAGAGGTGCTGTAACTCCGATAAAGGCTGTTTCCACCCATTTCACCTGAAGCCTCTCCCAGAATAAGCGAGAGATTTTAAACAGATCACTATTCGCATCTGCATCACTGCTTCCACGTCCAACTATAAGTAAAGCTGTTTCACCTAAGTCCTCTTTCACTTGAACTCCGAGATCTTCTACCCTGGAGGATAAAATATCCAGAATTTGTTCGTGTACCCCAATAGGTCTACCGTATGTAAATTTCACCAATGGATATTTAAATTTCGCATCATCAACAGCAGACGGGATATGAATTTTCGCATGCCCAGCTGCAAATAAGATAATAGGAATGACCACAATATGAGTTGCCCCCAGTTCTACACAGCGATCAATTCCTTGCATGATCGTTGGTTGAACAAATTCTAGGAAACATGTCTCCACAATTTGCTCTTGCATCTTACTCGCTATTTCTGAAACAAAGAGGCGAACTTCCTCATTCCCGCCTTCTTCCCGACTCCCATGACCCACAAATAAAACAGCATTCATCCTTTATTTCCCCCTAATTCTAATCGCCGCAAATGGCATTTTCGATGACGAAACCTACCATTTCTTGATGGCGGTAACCTTCAATTTCTTTGACACGCTTGAAAAATTTATGAAACCGTTCGTTCGGATGTCCTTCTTTTTGGTAACGTTCCACGATCCTGCCAACTAATTCAACAAGCTCCGCAGGTTCAATTCCTTCTGCAACAGGCTGAGCCGCATGTGCATTTCGACCTACTGTTTTTCCGCCAAGAAATAGATCAAATTTCTCTTTGCGGTAGACGATGCCGATATCTTGCTGAACAGCCCCATAACAAGCCATTCCACACCCGTTAAAGCCAATTTTCAACTCTTTAGGTACTTCTAGATTGCCAATTCGATGATGGATTGCTTCCGCATAAGGAATAGATTCACCTTTTTCCAAATTACAAAAATCGCATGCTTTGATTTGGGCAACATCACCAATCGGTGATAACAATAAACCAAGTGCACTTAGTTCGGATGTAATCTGGTTAGGGTTATTGGTTTGCACACGAACAATCAGTTGATGATGTGGCGAATATTCAATATCTCCACGATCTCCAACAATCTCGCCTAACGCACACAGTTGGGCTGCTGTTAATTTTTTATTCGCGATGCCGGGGCTTACTGCAAACTCAAAGATAGATTGGGTCGCAGTCAGCTTATTGTCAAATTCAAAAGACACCTCTTCATTCCCTTTGGATACTAGCTGCAAGGCTTCCATTGCAAGCTGTAAGGAGTTACTAGGTGACAAATTCGGCGATGACTTCAGCTGGGAAGGTTCTTTAATTTCAGTAACCTCATCCTCCAAGAGTTCATCTTCTTCATCTAACTCCTCCATGGATTCATCCCAATCCTGCTCATCCAATTGTTCCAAAGCCCAGGGCTCTGCCTCGGATTTCAACCTTTGATGTGGCTTGAGCGGTTGTGTTTCAGCACCTAATGTGTATTTCCGTTGATAACCGCGTGGTGTAATCATGAGTCCGTCATACAGCTTGGTTGCGGAATTACCAATAATAATTGTCGTTAACATGCCAATATCATGATTCAACATATCAGCAAGCGTCGTCACAACAATATGTTGACGATCTCGATACGCACTTTTGACAATCCCAACAGGTGTTAAAGGAGAACGATACTTAAGGAGGATACGCTGAGTCTCAACAATCTGTCTGGTCCGTCTACCGCTTCGCGGGTTATAGAGGGCAATGACGAAATCAGCCATCCCCGCTGCCTCAACCCGCTTCGCAATCAGCTCCCATGGCGTAAGATGATCACTTAAGCTAATGGTGCATGAATCATGCATAATTGGAGCACCTAGCAGAGATCCAGCCGAATGAACAGCTGAAATGCCAGGAATCACTTCCACTTGAACGCCTTCCTCACGCGTCCAGCCTTGTTCCATCAATACCTCATAGACAAGACCGGCCATTCCATACACGCCGGCATCTCCACTGGAAATAACGGCAACTTTCTTCCCCTGCTTCGCTTGCCGCACAGCCTCTTGCGCACGACTCACTTCTTCCGTCATGCCTGTTCGAACTACTTGCTGATCGGTTAATAGACCTGCTATAAGATCTACATAGGTGTTATATCCGATGATAACTTCACTTTCCCCAATCGCTTCCCTTGCACGCTTCGTAATATGTTCAAAACTCCCCGGTCCAAAGCCGATAATGAGCAGTTTTCCTGACAATTTGTATCACCCTTCCCCGTAATTACACAAACAAAAAAAGCATCCCTAACATAAGTCATGTTAGAAATGCTTGGTAAATTACTACAGTTAACAAAACCAGAAGTAACCGCTCTCTAACACTCCCTAATTCCTCGTAGGGTTATTGTGTTGTTGAATTAGGCAGGTCTCCTGACTTCATCATCCCCTTGCGCCTTCCCAGGTTGTTACCCAGTGGCATGTTGCAAGGAGTTACCGTAATAAACGGCGATTTTCACAGTGGCGGGTCCGTGCCGGTATTTCACCGGTCTTCCCTTTTAACCATACATCCGAATGGAAATATGGCACCTAATTCCAATGATATGCAATTACGATCATCCTACCATCTATTGATAGGGTTGTCACGTATTTATTCATAGATGGCTTGATAGAGTCCTTCCATCAAACTCTGGTAACTGCTTGGATTATAGGTCATTTCTGCAAAAGAAACTTGAATGACCTTATTGATCGTTTTAACGATAAAAAAACTATCCTTCCCACGCTCCGGGTCAATATAGGTATAGCACTCTAAGTGATTGCTTCCCGTTTTTTGACGTAAAAATTCCGTTGCTTCCGCACTTAAATTCGCATATTTAGGCATAGTTAGGTTCCTTTCCATTTAAACGAAGTGATGCTATCTATTATAGCGTATTTTTACCCTTTGATTCCTATTAAACGAGAAAGTATTTCTTTAATTTTCAGAATTTTCGTACTATAATGAATCTATCAAGATATCGCTTTCATTATATGAAGGAGGAATTGATATGAGCAGTCATGAAACGAATGGATTGGTGTTTGTCTTTACTGGCACTAGCGGTTCTGGTCGTAAAACAATTGCCCATCACATTGCCAAAGAGCTTGGTTTCTCATCTGTCGTCTCCTACACAACTCGAACACCTAGACCCAAAGAAATCAACGGGAAGGATTATAACTTCATCTCACGCAAAGTGTTCATCGATTGTGACATTGCAGGTGAATTTTTTCAAACTGTTGAAATTGACGGGAATTTCTATGGTATTAAGAAAGCGGACATCGATGAAGCGCTTCGCAAAGACGGACTTATCTATGTCATTGTGAATCGTTATGCAGCTAACCGTTTCAAGTATACATTTGGAGAAAGAGCTATCCGCTTGTTCATCTATGTCAACAAACAAACGATCATGGAACGCATGCTTGCTCGTAACACGCCAACAGACGTCATAGACCACTACATGAACCACTACATAGAGGAAGTCTCCTACCGCAAGGATTGTGAACATGTTTTTGAGAATATGAATTTACAAGAAACGATCGACAAAGTGAAGGCAACCATGCTCGCCTATATGCCAACTACAACCAGTTAAGTGTGCTATTAACGCCAAGAGACCCGGTGATCGACATCACCGAGTCTCTTTTTTACGATCCAACATTCATTTTAATGGGGCTTTTTTCCTCTTCAAGGCCAAGAATCCGCCTAATAGTGAGACCGGCACGATGACAACAAAGCCAATCAACTCATACCATAACGGAATGCTATGATTGGTTAACATGGAATCAAATCCGATTGCAGCGCCGATGACACCAATAATGGCCGAATTGAAATATTCGGCACGCTTCGCAACCTTAGCGGCGATGAATCCGCCAAGAAACGACCAGAACAATCCAATTACCAGAAGCAAAAGTAATAGGCCTACATTCGAATATATAACACTTACATCCTGCTCATCCACTGGGCGATTAGCAAAATAGATACCGCCAATTAACGAAGTCGATATCAAAGTCCCCAAGTTATCAACCGCTATACCAAGCAGTACACCCAGAAAATGAAATTTTCGTTCACTTTTTTGTTCAACCATAGATTCTTCTTCTCTCCTGATCACTTCGATCTACCAGCCTTATCCATAATACCATGTGGGAGTCTTAGTATCCAGTTCTTACCTAGCAGACCTGATAGACTGGGCTATCTCTTCAGCAACCTTCTTCACATAGTTATTACGCTTTTCAAGAAACTGAGTCATATATTTTGCTAAAAACAAGTGATCAACAAGCTTCCCCAATCCTCCAAAAGGTGAGGTGTAATCGAACGTATCCACCATCAAAGTGCCTTGCTCTACAGTTACAAACTCATGTGTATGACGAAATCGCTTGAATGCCCCTCTTACCATTTCATCTACAAAGTAATGCGGCTTATCCATCTCAGTAATCTGGGCAGTCAATTGCTGCTTAATACCTAAATGATAAGCTTCCCAAGTCACTGTTTCTCCACGCTCAATCAGCCCCTGTGTCCTACCTGTTATCGCTCTCTCCTTCGTATGGGAGGTTGATTCCGCATGGATATCTATACTTCTTGCCAAATCAAAACACACCTCGATAGGTGCATGAATAAGTAACTTCTGTCGTATAGTTGGCATTGACTCCTCTACTTCCACCAAGTGTCTATCGGATAATCTGCGGCATTCACGATGACAGTTTGACCTATTTTTGGTGTGACAATTGACACTTTGTTAGCATGTGCTGCCCTTGTGGCACGCTCTACCGGTTCTGTCCAGTCATGTAAGGCCAGCGTGAATGCTCCCCAATGTATCGGAATTATCAGCTTCCCTTTCACATCCAAATGGGCTTGGACTGTTTCTTCCGGCATCATATGAATATCAGACCAGCGATCATCGTATTGTCCGCACTCCATCAGAGTAAGATCGAACGGACCATATTTAAGCCCAATTTCTTTGAAATGGGAGGAATACCCACTATCACCACTGAAGAAGATGCTGGACTGCTTTCCTTTGATCACCCACGAACACCATAAGGTAGCACCACGATCCGTCATACTTCTCCCCGAAAAGTGTGTAGCTGGCGTACAAGCCAACGTTAAACCTTCAAACGTAAACTCATCCCACCAGTCATACTCTTCGATCTTCTCAGGCTGCACACCCCATCTGATCAGATGACCGCCAACCCCAAGCGGGACAAAAAACTTGTTCACTTTATGCTTAATCTTCATGATTGATCCATAATCCAAATGATCATAATGGTCATGTGACAAAATAACGGCATCAATCACGGGCAGCTGCGCAATTTCAAAAGGCAATCCACCGCTATACCTTCCCTTCCCGAACCATGGAAACGGCGAAGGAGCTTTCCCGAACATGGGATCTAATAAAAGGGCTTTTCCATCGATCGTTAGTAAGGAAGCCGAATGACCAAACCAAGTCACTTTCGTTTCCAGATCCTTGGTCAAATTGGGGGTTTCCATCTCTAATTGCGTCTTTGGACGTCGATTCGGACTGCTTTTCGCAAAATCGAGCAAGATCCCCATTGTATTCCTCAAGCCCATATTCATCATGGTAGGAACAGGGTTTTCGAATTTCCCATTCAAATACTGAGAGGATCGCGAGAAAGACTGTGCCTTCTCCTTCGAGGGTCTCCGTCCGAAAACAGGGTAAACATTCACAAAAAGAACAATAACACACACAATTCCCACTACGAAACTCGTCAATATAAGTAACAACTTCTATGCCGCCTCCAAGCTTAAACTTATAGGAATAGTCTTTTTATGACTAGATGTATTAACGTAAATCCGCATCGTATGGTTCCAAGATTTGATTAACAACCGATTTTTTTTCAAAAATAGGGACAATAGCACAATCAGTCGATTCGCCCAAACATTCCTCAAAAATAGTCATAAGCTATCTCGAAACACAAACCAATATCAGTTGGAGGTTGATTCGGATGAGTTGTGGAACTGGCGTAGGTTATACTTCTTCAGCAGCAATCTTGGTACTGTTCATTTTACTGGTTATCATCACTAGCGCTTTTGTTTGGTAATTTAGAAAACAAATACAGAAGGGCTACCTATCCTCATAGGTAGTCTTTCTGACATTCCCCCGTTCCCGCCATGGTTCATATTAACAAAGAAAAGTTCATTGTATGTTTTAAATAAACTAAAAAGAACGCTCTGAATAAGAGCGCCCTCTTTTTGATATATAGGATTACAACCATCAATTTAATACGTTCGACTCGATCGTGACCAATTCATACAAATCATTCACATCACACCCCAGAGTGTCAGCGATAGATATAGCAGACTTAAGCGGCATGATTCTTTTGTTTTCAACAAAGTCGGTTATCCGCTCTGGCTTATAAAGCAAAGTTCGAGCGAGTTCAAAGGCAGTCATGTCGGATTCAAGTAATCGTTCACTAAGTAGGCAGCGACCGAGCTCATATTTCATTCTGATGACCTCCGAGATATTACAAAGATTCTAACCCTCTCAAGAAACCTTATGCTCGATGCGAAGCTTATCAGCAACCATCGCGATGAATTCTGAATTTGTCGGTTTCGACTTTGAGATGTTAATCGTGTATCCGAATTTCACATCTTAGAACAACAAGGGTTCTGTAATTGGTGATAACCTATAGCTTTCCCATCTCACTAGGTATTTATAGGCTTTATGACCATAATTTATTGGTCTGTGATTATTGTAATATGAGATGGATTTGAACACAAGTTCAAAGCCTATAAACTCACAAAATAATTACACAAAAAACAAGCCCCAAAAGTTACTTCAATATCGAAGGAGTCTTATGGGCTTCAGCTTGAATTTATATTAATGAAGAAACGTGTGACAATATATGAAAAAGTATTAAGCCCTGTCATTCAAATCATCTACTGTCATCCAGCCCTTTTAATCAATACGCTCATCAATCCATACCAATGATTGGCATCGTTTGTTGCCTTCATAACCTTCTTATCCTTCTTAAGTATCTCTTTCTTCTCATTCAGAAAATCAATTGTGACATAAGGTCTTTGCGTGTCGTTAACGATCATCTTAATGTAGATTCTCTTCACTTTGTCATTGCTTGAAGTCTTTTGCCCTGAAAGTCCTCCAATAATTGCTCCGACTCCACCAGCCAGAACACCGCCAATAACTGCACCACCTAATTGACTCCCCCTTGAGGTTTTCGTTATTTGTACTTCATCCTCAACAATTTCTACTTCTAGTATATCGGCAAACGAAAACTCTCTAACTTCATAATCAATAAAGCATAGTCGATTTTTCTGTTCATCAACTGCAATTGCAAGATCATACTTCTCAGTAACATACTTTTGAGAGCAGTTTATCCCTTTGGAAATCAGAAGTTCATTAAGTTTTTCATTTTTTTGATTTTTTGCGATTTCTTTCGCTTTGTTTGTGGGTTCTTCACCAATACCCATAATCATAATTGAACCGATAAAGGTTAATACTCCCCACCAAAATTGCCAATTGTACCAAAGAACAAATGTTGAAAGAAATACTATCCACCATGTATAACGTGCAATTTTCTGGACTATTGAAGCTTTACTTACTTCAGTTCTTTCAATTGTAGCTTCATCAACACTAAGTAGACTTGTCATGTTTTCCATGTTGTATTATCCCCATTCTAATATTTCAATTGTGTAACAATCTGAATATATCACGAGAATGTGGATATATAAACCATTTTGTTATGTATACCAGACAATGACTTATGCGGCTTTCCATGATAATTAATTCAAAAAGGAGAACATTCCTTGCAAATTGAACTAATTTTCGGTAAAGTCGTTAAAAGCATCAGAATAAAAAAGAACATAACCCAAGAACAATTAGCAACTGATAGCACCCTTGCACGAACCTACATTTCTGAACTTGAAAGTGGTAAATATCAACCTTCGCTAACAAGTTTATTTGATATTGCCAAAGGACTAAAAATGAAACCTTCAGAACTCGTCAGGCTCGTAGAGTTAGAATTTGATAATCAGAACCATTAAACGAACATAAAAAGACGCTCAGGAGCAATCCTAGAGCGTTTGCTTTCATTCTAGTGCCTTCTTACGACTGACTTAGATAAAATGCGAGTTTTATCTATGCTTTGTAATAACAAGTTTTACTAAGAGAGCTAGGCTTCCTCAATCCTACTTTTCCGATGAAAGAATCTCATACTTATAGTGACCTTTAACAAACATGCTTTCACCAGCAATTACACCGAAATGATCCTCACGCTCTTTTGCAAAATGAGATCCAAGACTTACATCTGAATAACCCTCGTACCATACTCCAGTTTCCAATTCAAAGGAATCGGATTGATCTGACACATCCCAGTTGTCCATGAAAGTTTGAGCTGTTTCATCTGCTTTAATTATGAAGAACTTAAAATGAGTCAAGACAACAGGACCAGATGATCTGTAAGACACCAAAGAGTTCTCAGGATCAGCGTAACCTTTAGCTATTACATGATTCTTCTTCACCCAAGATACATAACTACGAAAAGTTTTTTCTAGTTGTCTACGAGAGTAACCATCACCTTCTACACTCTTCATAGTTGTAGCTACAAATGTATCTTCATCAATGGTTCTATAATCTACGTTCAACTGAGCCTGATAATAGTTACGAATTGTAGTAGACCACATGTCTATATGCTGTTTATCTACCCAAGGAAACTTTGTCATGAATGCTTTGTTGCTCGTATCTGCCCAAGATTGCAAATCATACACATATGAAGGCATATCAGTAAGTTTGTTCCACTTAGCATCCCACACCTTACTCAATTCACGTCCCCAAGCATCCAGTACCATTTCTCCACTAGCAACTTTTGCTTGATACGCAGAATCACTCACTTGCACAGCATGACCACCATCATCCCAAGTTACCTTTGATGACAATGCTTCACTTACAAAGCGAAGAGGAACCATTGTACGTCCTTCCGTTAGTACAGCGGTAGTATCAAGCGTTACAGCTTGTCCGTCTACTGTCGCAACGTTTGAGCCTATAGGCAAGCTGATTGCCTTAGATCCATTTTTGATTGTAACGGTTTGAGTTGCTTCGTTCCAAGTCACAGTTCCTCCAAGTTTCTCACTCACGAAACGTACAGGAACCAATGTGCGACCATTACCGTCGATGTAGGGTTCTGTATCAGGGAACTTAACTTTTTGACCATTAACGATTACAGGTATCATTCGTAGGTCTTGTGTTGTAGTTGCTTGAGCTGGTGTTACAGAAAAAATTGTTGCACCTAATACCAATGTAGTGATTGTTCGCTTTAACATATATACTCCTAGCTTCATTCTGAGTTTTATGGAAGTTATTACCTTACTCCCCTAGTTAGTATACTATATTTCTCCAGTTTTGCATTCATTTTGAGACTTAATTCACTAGGCGTAGATGGCTTCCCTTAATTTTCAAAACACAATTACTCCGCAAAAACTTACCATCCTCAACTACAACCACTTTATCATCAAATTCTTTAATCTCAGAAGCACAATCTAATGTTCCAGCAAACCATACCTCAACATCCATATTAGCGTTAATGCAATTTTGTAGCTGCTCATCTGTTTTGATCGTTATGATCTCAAGCCATCTTTTCATTGCTTACACTTTAACAAACCATTTAGTCACTTGATTCTTATGTGTTTCTTTACAATTATCAAATTGTGCTTTTCTATGACCATTCGCTCCTGATGGATGTGGAAAGTCAAACAGGCATCTATCCTCTTCAAGTAAACCGTCACTTACAAACGTCCTCAATACATCAGAAACAGATTTACCTAGCGGTACGATTAATGCGCTATTCGTTGCCTTCAAATCTCTCCCCAGCAGTTCAGAAGCAATGTTATACAAGATTTCGGATTTTAAGATTTCTGGTTTGTGTCCTGTATAGTTCTCTCCCTTGAAAAAGACAGGGTATCTAATTACTGATGTAGTATGTAACAAGTCCCTTTGCTCACCAAATAACGATTCACTTGATTTAAGACCTAACGATTCTGGTAAGCCTAATTCATCCAACATTGCTATTAGGTTCTTACGCATTGAACCAGCAAAACTAGCCAACTGCTTGGCTCTCTTATCAATTTCTGTCACTGAAACCCCATCTAATAAATCTTGCCTAGCTTGCCTTATAGCTAATTCCATTTGTGTAAAGCCAGGCGTTATCCCTACAATCATTACCTTAGCTTGCTCATTTATGTAGTCAAATGGGGCATAGTATATTTTCAAATCGCCTTGCTCTTCGACAAGTAGATTCGATACCAATAAATCATCTTTAGTTAGATTTCCTGAAGGCAAAGATGTAATGTAATCTCTATAAACTACTAATTTTGAAATCAAGCGTTTCACCTTTCCTTAAAAAGACAAGATCACAGACCTAATTAAACTCAATAAAAACTCACATCCCTATAATCAATAGGAGTAATTTATGACTATTGACCTATAAATGAAGGGTATTGTAATATTTTGGAGAATACGTACCTACACAATATATCAGGAGGGTACATCATGGCAAGAAGAAGGCGTAAAAAGCAAACGTTTGAAGATATGATTATTGAAATTCTCTTCAAATCATTAATTGGGTGTGTGTTCTTTGTAGTGTTTAACATTGGTTTTATGGGTAAGTACGCCCAACCAATTGGTGGTTCATTTCTAAATGTAGTTCTCATTATACTAATTGTCGTTCTAGCAATTTCGTTAGGTATCTATCTTGCCAGCATAAAAGCTAAACTTCAAAGAGCCAACATCAACGAAATAGATAATATGAGTGGCACTATGTTTGAACGATACTTAGAACAGTTCTTCAAACGTCAAGGTTGGGAAGTAAAACGTACTGGTGGTCAAGGAGATTATGGTGCTGACCTTATTTTAAAATCAGCTACAAAGAAGGTAATCGTTCAAGCGAAGCGTTGGAAGCAAAACGTAGGTTATGAAGCGATACAACAAGCCTACTCTGCCAAAGATGTATATAAAGCAACAGAAGCTTGGGTTATTACAAACAGCAGGTTTACAGAGCAAGCTAGGGATGGTGCCAAGCGACTAGGTATTAAGTTATGGGACAGGGATGTTCTAATTGAGCAGATGGCTGGTGTCAATGCTTCTCAAACTATAAAAGTTTCAGAACAAGAACAACAAATTGTAACCACTATTCGTGAAGTCGCGGCTACTTCTTATGATGAAAATAATAACGTATGTGCAAGCTGTAGTAAGCCTGTGACACAGAAGGTGAAAGATTACTGTTTGGCGAACCCTAAACGTTTTAATAATCAAATACTGTGCTATGAACATCAAAGAAGTTAAGGAGAGATAACCATTTGTTAATCAGCAGAGTTTCTATAAAAGGCTTAAAAAGCCTTTTATATGTATCCCTTAAATTCGAAGAATTTAGTGTTATAATTGGTAAAAATGATATTGGAAAGTCAAGTACACTAAGAGCATTAGATATTTTTCTAAACGATTTAAAACCAAGTAGGGAAGAAATATCGCATGGGGAGAATAAACTAGAGATTTCAATAACCTTTAAACTAACTGAGGAAGAACTTGGGAATGAAGAATTTTATAGCTTGGTAAAATCATATCTCGATAGTGATAAGTTAGAAGTAAAGAAAATAATTTTCCTTGACACTAGTGATGCAACTAAACTCAAGACAGCAGAAGTATATATGAAAGATGATAAACTTAAAACAGCTGATTGGAAAAAAATATCATCCCACCTTCCTCAATTCATTTATGTGGAATCAATAAGAGATATTGATAAAGCTACTAAATTAACTTCAGGTTCTATACTTGGAAAACTCGTTATGCCTTTAGTTCTAAAGAAAAAAGAAGTAACTGATAGTGTACAAAAACTAAAATCAATAATATCTAATAATATAGGTTCAATTGTTGAAGATATTGAAGGTTATTTAAAGGAACAAACTGCTGATGTACATAAGTTAATCCCACAGTCTAATGTGTCTATTGATAAAGCAGTAGAAATGGACTTACTCGTAAATGATGGATTCAGTACAACATCAATCAGCGGTAAAGGTTCAGGTATCCAAAGTTCGTTGGTAGTTTCATTATTTAGGGCTTATGCAAAACATCATATTGGTAAAAATCTTATCTTTGGCATCGAAGAACCAGATGCTTACCTGCATGTTGGAGCACAACGAAAAATATTTCATTCCCTTCAATCGATTACAGCAAATGATGGTCAAGTTATTCTTACAACGCATTCAACTGTATTTATAGATAGAGGTAACCTAAAGGGAATCACGCTTCTAAAGCGTAATGAATACGGGAAAGTTACTGCAAAAAGAATAAAGCAAGATAGGGACATTAGCATTATTCAAGAGAACCTTGAACTAAGAAATAGTGACTGGCTACAATGGGATGCCATCTTAATGGTTGAGGGTGGAACTGAAGAAACAGTTATTGATATTTGGGCAAAGAAGCTAGGAATTAATTTAGATAGCATAGGCATCAAAATTCTTGTTATTTCTGGTAAGGATAAGGCACTCTATTTTGCCAATGCAAAGATTCTTGATGACTTAGGAATCCCATATGCTGTACTTCTGGATTCTGATGATAAAAACCCAGACGAGTTTGCAGAATACTTGATTAAAAACACTAATCTAAAGCGTGAAAGTTGTTTTATCTTGGACAAAAGAGAAATCGAGAATTATTATCCAAAACATGTGTTACAAAAGGTTTTTCATGATAAGAACTTTGAATCCATCAGTTTTGGTGATAAAGATGATGTTAAAGATCAACTATTAAAAATTATTAAAAAATCACCCGAATCTATAGGTAGAAAAGTTGCTTTAGAAATGATTGAATCTGAAATTCCAACCAAGATTAAAAATGCAATACGAACTCTTGGAGATAGAATCCTAGAACAGAGTAAATCGTCTATAATACAACGCCAAGTAGCAGCAACCGATGAACAGTAATTTTTCACGCCTAAGAGCCATCAGTTATAATTACTGGTGGCTACTTTTATGCAAAAAAATTATACAAAAAATGACTACTTAGTATATTGGTATATCCACTAAATAATCGCTGGCTTATACTACTCACAACCAACACTTTCATTATCTTTAATATTATACGCACCTTCTGCCTTAGCTTCTGTTCAATTATTATAGTAAACGTTTGAATTACTACCACCACTATTAGGTGTTAGCTTAATCGTAGGCTTAGGAGTTGCAGTTGGTTCTTCTGGTGTAGATATTCACGTCTGTGCAAGTTTGGTAAGCAAGTAACACAGAAGGTCAAAGATTGCTGCTTGGCAAACACAAATGCTTTATAACCGTATTCTGTGCTATGAGCATCAAAAGAACTAATAACTATTTAACTAAATATAGAAGAGGAGTTGACACCTAAAGCAACTCCTTTTTATTTTGCATCACTTACAAATAAATGGTAATTCATTTTATTTGACACCTGTACATACAATATGGTAAGATTTAATGTTTTATTGAATTTATTAATACCTTGTGCTATATTGCTATTGAATATATTAACTAACAATGATTTGGTTAGGGATGAATCATAACATGACCAGTTATCAAAAAGAGAAATCTCTCATGGCAGTTTTCTGTGATGCATCCTGTGATGATCTAAAATGTGTGATTGGCTTAGGAGTTTGCTTGGCAGGAATGGGTAAACAAATTAATGAATCAGAACTAAGACTTGTAACGATTCCTGACCCATTATACGGCGAGTTGTTAGCACTTGAATTTAGTCTTAATATCATAGCTAAATTGTTGGAAACCAGAATAATTTCTACTGAAATCTTGGAAAGGGTTATTTTTTTTTTCTGACTGCAACATAATCAAAAGATACCTTAATAAGACCATAGCCGCCAAAGAACTGTACATAGACGTTATTGATAAAATAGTTGACCTCCTTGAAATGCTAACTGCAACCTATCCTCAAATTGCGTTCAACGTCAAATATACTGGACGCCGAAAAAGTTTAGCATACTACAAAACTGCTCATAACACCGCTAGGAAGGCTATTGGAAAATAAAGAATGGAGGAATAAGAATTTTGAATCAAAACGGCATATTAGCTTTTTCTATTTATTTCCCCAAAGCAGAAAGACAAATTGATATTAATTTAGGTGATTATCTTCTAGTCCATAAAACAAGAAGCCACATGATTTGTAGAGTGAATTATGCTAACAAACAAGCAAGGAAAATCGGATTATCTGGAACTTTAAGAACAAATGAATGGCGAACAATTTTCTTTGATATATTTGATTCTATGTGTCCACTAACCAATAATCGGTTTCCTGAACATGTTCTAAGCTTAGGTCATGCTGTACCTTTAAACTGGGCACAAAAAGGAAGCAACTATGGAAATGTATTTCCGATATGGAATAAACTAAACGAATCAATGAAGGATTCCTCAATTCTTAGGGATTTGTCTATTCATGATGTTACAAGAGAAAATCATAATAAACTGATAACTACTCTTGCATCGAATAATAATTTAACTGAAGAACAATATAGAGAGTTTTATACTGCTTGTTACAATGTGAGAAAGCAACAACGTTTTCTTGGAAACATGAAAGGCAAATATAAAACTGACCGTAATAAACGTTTCTCTGAGAACTTAAATGATAAATTAATGATAACAAAGCGTTGCATAGATCAACTTGGTATTAGCAAATTACATGATTCAATAAAAAACCATTTCTCACATAAGTGGGGTCAATCGACAGAATTGGATATTGCCTTAAATTCAAATGCTCTTAAGAACGGTGGTGTTGTGAGATCAATCTTCAGAAGTAATAACAAAACGGAGTTTTTTATTGCAACTGACTTGGAACGAAAAGTAACTTTGGTCATGCATGTAGCTGACGTATAGAAAACGTTGATCGAGCCAATAACTTTCATACACTAGGAGAGATAATTATGGACGATAGTAATAAACCAAAGCAGACGAACTGTAACGACTCATCTGTACTAAAGGGTAATGATCTACTTTCCTTGATAAATTCCTTAAAAAAGACCGACACGCCAAAATCGAAACTCCGTCGCCAAAGAGCACAAGAACGGTTGAAAAAAGCAACCAACAAGAATAAGTAATTTTATTCAGGGACAAAGCCAATGTATCAGAAAAAGTGTTCAAGGAAACCGTTATAGAGATACCTATTTTAAGTTAGAAGAATGTATCGTCAAAGGCTATTATGTATGTAGAGATACCGACCGACTTATAGACGAAACAGCTTTAATCAATAAATTAATGCCTACATGCAATAATCATAAAGCTTATTATAGAATCAAACGTTAATTCCTTTTAAGTAGTCATACTCGAAAGCCTTCTACAATGTAAAGGAAGGCTTCTCAAATATCTAACCAACCCTAATCTCTTGAACGCCAACAAGGCTTCCTAGACGCTCTGATAACATAGGCACAACTTCTTGATTGTGCCTTAATGAAACTTCTCTTTATTGAACTATTAAATTCCCCTACTTTTTTGTTCGAGCAACCACGCATATAGTTCTTGGTTACCCAATGTTTCCATCATTATGTCATGTCCAAGGTCAGGGTAAACAGTTAATCTTACTATTCCTTGATGTTTTTCTACCGCAGTTACCATGTCCATCATTTGTTCTAATGGGATAATCTCATCTTTGGCTCCATGAAAAGCCCATATTGGTATATCTTTAAGTTTATCTGCTTTCGATATTTGTCCACCTGAACTTAATGGTACAATTGCTGTAAACGCTTTTGGATTATGGATAGCTAAATCCCAAACGCCATATCCGCCTAAACTGTATCCAATTAAATAAATTCGACTTAAATCTATTCGATGATTAGTTGTAAGTTCGTCTACCAAAGCGACAACTGCGTCACGCTCCATATTCCAATACGATTCACTAGGACATTGGGGCACAGCTACCACGAAAGGTAATGATAATTTACCTTCATTGACTATTTCAAGCAGTCCATAATTACATAGCTGGGTTACATCCTCACCCCTCATATCCATACCATGTAAAAAGATAATCAGTCCCCAATCACGACTTTGGTCTTCATACCCTTCTGGAAAAGAAATGAGATAGTCTATCTGTACTTTCTTTGTTATTTCCACACTACAGGTTTTTGGCTGTACAGTCATTAAAGTAGTCCTTTCAATCTGATTTTATAACGCATTTCCAAAAATTAGTATTGGTTATAACCTTATTTCCTTACACGAAATCCATGTCTAATAATCATATACCAATATACTTAGCCCACAACAACATTAGAGTAGAAACCTATGCAACGCTAATCCTTTATCTCTATTCTATTTCCTTCAGGGTCAATGATAACGCCTATCTTGCCCCAATTAAACGAATGTACATCAACCTCAACACCACGATTCTTTATTTCAAGAATCGTATTTTCGAAATCGTCAACGTTGAATCTTATCACTATTGGATTTTGCTCTCTAGTTTTTGGTGAAGCTGAAGCAATGCCATTATCCTCTATCATTAGATAACTGCCACCAAAATCCAGTACAGCTAAATCACTTTTTTGTCCACGAATTTGAAGTCCAATCTTTTCAGTGTAAAACTTTAAGGCTTGTTCGTAGTGTTCGCAAAATAAGATGATACCTGATTCACGTAGTTGCACTATCCATTCCTCCCTTAGTCAAAACTTCTCTTTATTAAGCGTTCTTACATTTTGTGATACTAGAGTATCAAGAATCTTGCCAATCTCTTCCCAATTTCTCACTCTTGTTATTCTTTCATGTTGACACTCTTGATTATACGGTTTATCAATCAACAGTACGTTGATACCTCCATCAGCTAAGGATAGGGCATGTGTTGGATGGTCTTCGATAAAAAGTGATACCCCATTTAACGTTGCACATTCTAGCTTCCCATTCTCAAATTGCGATGCACATAGTGAAGATTCAACCACAATACCATTTTCTTTAATCCACTTTTTTGCGGATTCCATCCATTCAATCGGTCTTCCAGTCATAATTGTAAATTTCATTTTATCGACTAACCTAGATAGTGTTTCCTGTAAGGAAGGGTATGGCTCCTTGGTTAATGATAAAAAACTCTTGAAATTCTTCAAAACTCTGCCCATAAAGTTCGGATATTTCGTAAATAGTAACTTCGTCGAACATAATATTACGATTAAGTTGTTTATTAAGAACACTCACAATAGATTTCCTTGTATCCATTAAAGTATCATCAAAGTCCAATCCAATATGTATCACTAATTTCCACTCTCCTACTCAGATAAAATCCATGTTTTATTTAACTTCAAGATGTTGGTTTCCATGAAAAATCTTTAGAATAAACTCTCTAGCTGGAACTTCTAATTTGTTGTATTGACTTAAAAAAGCCTTGTTCTCATATGAAGTTTCTTTTAAATGGACTTCGATACATTCTCCAATATCTAATATTGCATAGCGAGCAAGAGGCTTATCATAACAACCGAGCGAGCCAGGATTCAAATAAAATCTCTGTGGGGATTCAAAAAAATGCAAATTATGCTGATTCAACAGGATTTTTGAGTAACTCTCCTTCTTGTTTCAGCCAGTTAAAGAAAACCTTAATGTTACGAATATAGTTATTTATTGTGATCGATGAAACCTCTTTCTTATAGTCTGTTCTCTTTTCAGGAAAATTAACAAGTTTCGATGACTCCCGATTAACTACAGTATACTTCCCACGTTCTTGCACATATGAAACATACTGCCTGATATGACCTGTCCGAACTTCTTTTATCTTATCAACATCATGCACATTCTTTAAATAGGCAACAAATAACTTTAATGATTGTTCGTAAGATGAAAGTGTCTTGCGCGATAAATTCTTGTTCTGACAATACGTTATAAAATCTTCAACATAAAACTCCAATTCTGATAACTTCATACAAAATCCTCCATCTCTTTTTTCGGCAAATTAAAACCCAATAAACCAAAAAGGTTTATTGGGTGAGATGGGAAAAGTTTATAGGCTTCAAAACAAGTTTATTGGTTTTCATATATTACGTGTAAGTAATTTCCAAATCCTTAAATCCGAGATATTACAAAGATTCTAACCCTCTCAAGAAACCTTATGCTCGATGCGAAGCTTATCAGCAACCATCGCGATGAACTCCGAATTGGTCGGTTTGGACTTCGAGATGTTAATCGTGTATCCGAAGATAAACGAAATTGAATCAATGTTGCCGCGCGTCCAAGCGACTTCAATCGCATGACGGATGGCGCGCTCAACGCGGCTAGGTGTAGTCTTGTACTTCTCAGCAATAGCTGGGTACAAAGTTTTGGTGATAGCACCTAGGATTTCGATATTATTGTAAACCATCGTGATCGCTTCGCGAAGATATTGATATCCTTTAATATGCGCAGGAACGCCGATTTCATGTATGATGCTGGTGATATTAGCATCTAAGTTTTTCCCTTTAGGCATATGTACAATATTTGCACGTGATGTTGAAGTGGTTGCGGATGCTTGATTGTTACCAACAAGCTGGCGTATACGGTTCGTTAGCGTTTCCATATCAAAAGGCTTGAGAATGTAGTAAGAGGCTCCAAGTTGCACAGCTTTTTGAGTGATATTTTCTTGCCCAAAAGCGGTTAGCATGATGATTTTCGGTTGTGTGGGAAGATTCATCTCACGCATTTTTTCAAGTACACCCAGGCCATCCAAGTGAGGCATAATAATATCTAAAATGAGTACATCCGGCAATTCACGTTGTTGCTCAAGAAAACGAAGAACTTCGTTACCGTTCTACGCCACTCCTACAATTTCCATATCCTCTTGCTCACCAATGAACTCTGATAATAAATGGGTAAACTCACGATTGTCATCTGCTAGTAACACTTGAATTTTTTGCAAAATAAAATCCTCCTTTAGCTACTCATACAAGTTGGTATTTCTCTCTTAAGTAAAGGTATTCGACACCTCAACTTAAATTCCTTCTGTCGAATATTATTTTTCTTTTCTTTTAATTCACTTTCTTATATAATAATATATTTATCTTCTATATCCAACATTTTTCGACAAATTCACATGAGGCCGTGTTTTTCCTTGTAGAATGAGGTTAAAATAAAATAAAGAATCAAAGGCTTCTAGCTCGCCTTTGATTCTTTGTAAGAGGCTCCTGAAGAAGGTCTAAGAATAATACCTGAGTCCTGAAGCATCCACTCTATGAAACAACCGTAACCACTTGTAGGATCATTCACAAATACGTGAGTAACGGCTCCGATTAACTTGCCATTCTGGATAATAGGGCTGCCGCTCATCCCTTGAACAATACCGCCTGTTTTATCTAACAACCGCGGATCTGTTATTTTAATAACCATACCCTTAGTACCTGGTATGTCTTGTTTGGATACATGGACAACTTGAATGTCAAATTTTTCGACTTTCTGTCCTTCCACGACCGTATAAATTTGAGCAGGTCCTTCTTTTACTTCTTCAGCGAAAGCAACAGGTATAGCTTCTTTGTCCAAGCTGTGGTCAGGAGCAGCATACATTTTTCCAAAAATACCGAATGCCGTGTTTCTTTCGATATTACCAATGACTTTACTATCTTTATACAAAGTAGCATGTTTCTCGCCGGGATCTCCATTATGGCTTTTAGAAATAGAGGTCACATTAGAGTACACAATATCGCCGTCACCAACGATGATAGGCGTTTGGGTATCCATATCCGTGATAACATGTCCCAGTGCCCCGTACACACCTTGATCTGGTGCGTAGAAGGTTAGAGTACCAACACCCGCAGCTGAATCCCGAATATACAGACCTAAGCGATAAGACTTATCTACGACGTCATAGACAGGCTGCAGCTTAACAATAATCTCTTCATTGTTACGAAGGATTTTTAGCTCCAGGGGTGTTTTGCTTTCTCCGGATTTGGCTACAAGATCGGCAACCTTACTAACATCCTTGGAATCTTTGCCATTGATCTTAGTAATTAAATCACCAACTTGAATTTTCGCTTCTTCACCAGGTGAAACTTTTTGGTCTTGGGCAACAGTTACTAAATGATGACCTACGACCAAAATACCGGCAGACTTAATTTTCACACCGATTGTTTGACCACCTGGGATGACTTTCAAATCCGGTACTACGTTTACTTTAACTGTCTTGATGGGGATTGCACCGAACAGCTTGAGCTTCATTTCTGTTTGCCCAGAGTGATCGGATTGCAAAGAGATGGGTTCTTTCAAATTAACTTGAAATGAGTGCTTGGCATTGCCGTTTACCTTTACAATATCCGTATCTTTTACCGTGACTTGGGCGTTGACCGGCATTGTTAATTGGAGCTGCTTCCCCTGCCCGCTGAATAAGCGAAGTTCCTGAGGGAAGGAGGCAAAGCTTTGAAAAGGCGGAGACAAACTTACCATACAAACGAAGAAGACGAGCAGGAGTCCGAACAATCTTTTTCTTTTGCTGGATTGCAATATCTTCACGCTCCTTCACACTTCCTTGAGCCTTGACGATTGTCGTCGTCAAATGCGTACCTTTAAGTTAACCCCACTCTCTCCGTTTTATAACTGAAAATGCTGACTATCTATACTTTCATGCCCTTGCTTTCTTATTTCTTGCCATGGCAAGCATTTCCCCTGCATGATGCAGGGTGGTTTCCGTCACTTCAACTCCGCCAAGCATTCTCGCTAATTCCTCAATTCGTCCAGAATCCGGCATATCTTGAACACGTGTAAACGTTCGTTCTTGATCCACTTCTTTCCGAATATAGAAATGAACATCAGCGAAACTAGCCACTTGAGGTAAATGCGTAATCGAGAAAACTTGGCAGTTTGTTGACAAAACGGACATTTTTTCTGCAATAGCTTGCGCCGCGCGGCCACTTACACCTGTATCTACTTCGTCGAAAACAAGGACAGGAATTTGATCAATGCGTGCAAATATCGTTTTCATCGCGAGCATAATACGTGAGAGCTCCCCGCCAGAAGCAATTTTACTAAGACCGCGTAACGGCTCTCCAGGATTGGGGGCCATGAGAAACTCAATCTGGTCGATCCCTTGCCGTGAGTAACGTACTTTGTTTCCTTCAACAAGAATGCCTCGTTCGTCAAGTGTTTGTTCCACTTGTACACGGAACTGCGTGCGTTCCATCTGCAGATCACGAAGTTCATGCTCAATTTGGCTTGCAAGCTGTTCAGCAATCCCTTTGCGTAAATTGGAAAGATCCAAAGCCGCTACGCCCAACTGCTTTTCTTCGGCCGCAAGCTTGTCCTCTAATTTACGAATATGCTCATCTTTATTTTCAATGGTATCGACTTCACTTTTAATTTTATCCAAATAAACGAGTATTTCTTTAATATTCTCTCCATATTTTCGCCTGAGAGACGTGATCATATCTAATCTTTGTTCAATAAAATCCAAACGCGAAGGGTTAAACTCGATGCCATCTCGATAATCACGCAGTTGATAAGCGGCGTCTTCCATCTGATAATACGCGGATTGCGCTTGCTCGAGAAGAGGACTTAGCTTCGTTGGATCAAGTTGAACGATATCCTGCAGTCTGGAAACCGCCTTTCCGGCAGCATCTAAGCCACGATTCGTCGCATAGAGGAAATCATAAGCCTCGGAAGAACTTTGAAATAGTTTTTCCGCGTTAGCCAGTTTTCGCTTCTCTTCGATTAAGGTCTCATCTTCCCCCATTTTTAGTTTTGCAGCCGAAATTTCATCGATTTGAAAACGATATAAATCTAGCATTTGAAGCGCTTGTTTGCTTGTTTCTTGAAGCTCTCGCAGCTCTTTTTGCAGTTTCATATATTGATCATAGCTAGCTTGATAGTTTTTTTTCGCAGCCTCAACTTCAGAATCACCGAATAAATCGAGAGAATGAATATGTTCATCTACATTCAGAAGGGATTGATGTTCATGCTGACCATGAATATTAACCAGCCACTCCCCTGTTTTGCGCAGCATCGTCAAGTTGACCAGTTGACCATTAATGCGGCTGGAGCTTTTACCCGTTGCGGTGATTTCTCTACGAATAAGCAAATGCTCACTGGCATCTGCACTTATGCCGAGTTCTGTAAGCGTATGCCAAACCGGATGCGTGGATGGTAATTCAAACATTGCTTCTATCTCTGCTTTATCTGCACCGTAACGTACCAATTCCGAAGATCCTCTACCGCCAACAATAAGTGTTAAAGCATCGATGATGATCGATTTACCTGCGCCTGTTTCTCCTGTTAGGACATGAAAGCCAGCTTTGAAACGAATATGTACATGTTCAATAACAGCCAAATTACGAATCGAAAGTTCTGTAAGCATGTGCTCCTCCTGAAATTAAGATAGTAATGACATAACATCATCCACAAAAGTGAGGCTGTTCTCTTTGCCGCGGCAAATCACAAGAATGGTATCATCTCCGCAAATCGTCCCCATGACACCGCTCCACTCTAGATTATCAATAAGTGCGCAAATCGTGTTGGCTGTACCTGGTAAACATTTCATCACGACAAGATTGTCGGTATGGTCAATGCTAACAAAATGGTCACTCAATGCTCTTCGTAGTCTTTGCATCGGATTAAATCGCTGATCAGCCGGCATGGAGTACTTATATCTGCCATCATCCAAGGGAACCTTAATCAGATGAAGCTCTTTGATATCACGTGAGACTGTCGCTTGTGTGACATGAAAGCCAGCAGCCCGAAGAGTCTCCACCAATTCATCCTGCGTCTCAATCTCGTGATTCGTAATTATCTCTCTGATTTTTACATGTCTTTGACCTTTCATCCTTACACCTCTATATGAAATGTGATTTTTTTAATTTTGTTTAGAGCCATATCCACATAAAGCACGCCATCAGTTTCTGGATAAATCAGACTATAGGCTAGCAGCATATCACGAACAGCGCTTCCTGTCATTTCAAGTGGTTTACGTTCCTTTGCTACTTTCACGATGTAAATTTGTTCTTCTTTCTGGGCAAAATAATCGATGAATAGCCGGCTTTCCAGCTGTTCTCTTTCGTTGATCGTCATGCTGATAGGAATTTTGGTTTTACCGGCAAGCACATCAAAGCCAGCTCCTTCAAGCAGCTCCACGACTTCATCCTGAGGTATTTCTGAGCGTCTAGGAATCCTTCTTCGCTTCTTATTTGGTCCGTCTAGCCACCTTTGGAAGCGCCAAAAGATAATGCCAACAACTATGATCAGGATTAACAAAATGACTTTAACATCGCCTTGTTCCATGTCCTTCACCTCGCCATAGTATTCGCGGATTTACCCGGAAAATCCTTCTTTATGAAGCAAGGGTAAACGAACTCTATATATAAAACTGATACTTTCCTATCTACTGAAAAAACCCATCTCTGGGCCGCAAAAAGGCGTTCTCAAAGATGAGTTTATTTGCCATGCAATTTTTGTGCTTCTTTGACCGTCCCTGCAATCAAATCTTTCAGAGAAGAAGCGTCAGCAAGAGAAGCATCCCCATCTGTATCAATAGACCAATAGGCAAGGAATTCAATGTTCCCTTCCCCTCCTGTGATTGGTGAGTATGTCAGTCCTTTCAAGCGAAAGCCTAACTCTTCTGCAAAAGTTAACACTGTGGTGAGCACATCCACATGCACATCAGGATCGCGTACAACACCGGATTTTCCAACTTTCTCTCTACCTGCCTCGAATTGAGGTTTAATGAGCGCAACCACTCGTCCCTGATCTAACAAGATCTCCTTCAATGGCGGTAAAATAATTCTCAACGAAATGAAAGAAACATCAATGCTTGCAAATGTTGGCCGTGGACCGTTCAAATCCTCCATTTTCGTATAGCGAAAATTCGTTCTCTCCATAACATGAACACGTTCGTCATTACGAAGCGACCAATCCAATTGATTATAGCCAACATCGACGGCGTACACAGAGGCAGCACCATTTTGCAGAGCACAGTCTGTAAATCCGCCTGTTGAGGCTCCGATATCAAGCATAACTGCTCCATTTAAATCGATATCAAATTGTTTCAATGCCTTCTCTAACTTAAGGCCGCCTCTACTTACATAAGGATGAAGCGCACCTTTCACTTTCAATACAGCTTTCCGGCTGATCTTCATACCCGCTTTATCTACAGGTTCTTCATCAGCACAAAACAAGGCCTGCCATAATGGCGGCCTTTGCCTTTTCTCTGCTTTCGAAATAGCCTTGCTCAAGAAGCAATAGATCTAATCGTTCTTTATCCGATGACATTGTATTTGTGTTACTCCTATTCTTATCATCCATAGCCTAAGCTCGTTGTCGTTTACGTGGCACTAGCTTCTTCACTTCAGTGACTAAGTTTTGTGTGGTAAGTCCAACTTCTTCACGTTGTTCCTTCACGCTTCCATGCTCAACGAAGTAATCCGGGATACCCATTATTTGCACGTGTAGTCCAACGACACCTTTGGCTGCGTAGAATTCTACTACGCTGCTGCCAAGTCCGCCTTGGATAGAACCTTCTTCCATCGTGATGATTGGAATAGACTCACTCGCTAGCTGGAGTAAGTAGGCTTCATCAAGCGGTTTGATGAATCGTGCATTGACAACGCGAAGGTTGATGCCTTCCTTAGCCAATTGTTCGGCTGCCTCTTCGGCAATCTGCACCATCGGCCCAACTGCAAGTACAGCAGCATAATCCCCATCACGCAATGTCTCCCATGTACCGATTGGAATCGCCTTTGGAGTTTCAACGATACTCGATCCCGTTCCGCTGTTTCTTGGATAGCGGTATGCGATAGGTCCATCATTGTACTCAAGAGCAGTCTGCATCATATCTCTTAATTCACGTTCGTCCTTAGGCATCATAAGAACCATGTTCGGCAGCGTCCGTAGAAATGAAATGTCGTATACACCATGATGGGTCTCGCCATCTGGACCTACAAACCCCGCACGGTCAATAGCAAATGTAACATTCAGCTTCGGACGGCAAATGTCGTGGACGACTTGGTCGTAAGCTCTCTGTAGAAAAGTGGAATACACCGCAAATACTGGTTTCAAGCCTTCACTCGCAAGACCTGCACATAGTGTTGCCGCATGCTGCTCCGCAATTCCGACGTCAATCATCCGATTGGGGAACTGCTTCGCGAACTTCAGTAACCCAGAGCCTCCAGGCATAGCTGGAGTAACAGCAACAATTCTGGAATCCTTCTCAGCAAGCTCGATTAACGTATTCCCGAAAATTTCTGTATACATGGGGGGACCTACGGATTTAAGCACCTGACCTGATTCGATCTTGTAAGGTCCTGGACCATGCCAACTGTGCGAATCCTGTTCGGCTGGCGTATACCCTTTACCCTTGGTCGTTACGACATGAACAAGCACAGGACCGTTAACTTTCTCAGCCTGTTTAAGCGTATCGAGCAACACTGGCAAATTATGTCCGTCTACAGGCCCAATGTAAGTGAACCCTAATTCCTCAAACCAAACACCGTTTAATACAAAATATTTGAGACTGTCCTTCAGCTTTTCCGCGGTTTTGGCCAAGGTGCCGCCGATGGCAGGAATTTTCTTAAGTAAATGTTCAACTTCTTCTTTGGCCTTCAGATAATGACGATCCGAACGAATTTTGCTCAAATAATTATGAATAGCCCCGACATTGGGCGCAATCGACATTTCATTGTCATTCAGAATGACCATAATATTTTTCTTCTCATGACCAATGTGGTTCATTGCTTCTAACGCCATACCGCCGGTAATCGCCCCATCACCAATAACGGCAACAACTTTATTGTGTTCACCTTTAAGATCGCGAGCCATCGCCATTCCCATTGCGGCTGACAGCGAAGTACTGCTATGCCCGGCTTCCCAGACGTCATGTTCACTTTCAGAACGTTTTACGAATCCACAAAGTCCCTTGTATTTGCGAAGAGTATCGAATTTATCTTTGCGACCAGTTAAAATTTTGTGTACGTAAGCTTGATGACCCACATCAAAAATAAATTTATCATACGGGCTGTGGAACAAGGTATGTAAAGCAATGGTGAGCTCAACCACACCTAAATTGGAGGACAAGTGTCCACCTGTAACGGACAGCTTCTCAATCAGAAATTGACGGATTTCACCAGCCAATGTCTCAAGCTCCGTCAAGGATAAACGCTTCAAGTCCTCAGGCCGATTGATTTGTTCGAGCAGCACGCTTGTTTCCTCACTTTCAATGTGAAAATACTGAGATCGATTTCACCATTATATCATAAATTGGGTATTTCGTGTAAAACGACAAAAACGCAAGGGGAATCATACATTCAATAACGGATTAATGATCTCTCTGCATTAAGTAATCCGCCAGTTGGAGAAGCCTTTCTGGGTGTGCTATCTGTGCACGAAGCAGTGCTTCTTTGGCGTGATTCGTCAAATCCTTAACCTTCTGCTCCGAAGCATCGATCCCGATAAAAAAGGGATAAGTTACTTTTTGCTGCTTCTCATCGCTCTTTACAGGCTTACCTAACTTCTTCTCATCACCGATAATATCCAAAATATCATCCTGAATTTGAAAAGCAAGACCAATGGCATTACCGAATTCACTAAGTGCACCCAACTGTGCATCCGTTGCGCCAGCAATATGACCGCCAGCACGTAAAGAGAAAACAATGAGATCACTCGTCTTATGCGTATGAATGAAAGCTAATTCTTCAAGCTTTGTAATGCCTTGCTCTCCAAGCATATCAGCAGCTTGACCGCCAACCATACCTCTAGCGCCTGCATAAATGGCAAGCTCTTCTGTGATGGCCAACACACGTTCTGCTGGAATGCCATGGCCTTTATGGGCTTGCGTAATGCTGAAGAAAGCATGAGTCAGCAATGCATCGCCAGCTAGAATGGCCATGGCCTCACCGTACACCTTATGATTCGTCAGCTTGCCTCGGCGATAATCATCATTATCCATTGCTGGCAAATCATCATGAACCAGGGAGTAAGTATGAACCATCTCAATGGCTAAAGCAACAGGCATCGCTGCATCTAGGGAACCCCCAAGCACTTCAGCTGCTGCTAGCACCAGAATGGGACGCAAGCGCTTGCCTCCAGCC
Organism: Paenibacillus sp. V4I3; assembly: GCF_030817215.1. Taxonomy (GTDB): domain Bacteria; phylum Bacillota; class Bacilli; order Paenibacillales; family NBRC-103111; genus Paenibacillus_E. Next base: position 3,983,546 of record NZ_JAUSZA010000001.1, on the reverse strand, counting down.
ATTAAGGAATAATTCATGGACTCACGAAGAGAACCCGGAACATCCCATGCTGCAGGCAGCGCTTGGATTAATGCCGCTTCAACCATATCAGCATGGGAAGCTATATATTCATGAATGGTAGACGTCTTATTCAACCTAATTCCCCTTATCTTCCAAGACAGGTTGGAAAGGCTTCCTGCTCACAGTACCCGATTCACCTTCAACCAGCATCTCAATTTTCTTCTCCACTTGTTCAAGCTTCACACCGCACAGATGGGAGAGCCGAACGCCTTCTTGATAAAGCTCAATGGCTTTCTCCAAAGGCACATCGCCGCTTTCCAATTGGGCAACTATGCGCTCCAACTGCTCAATGGCCAGTTCAAAGCTAACTTCCGTTTCACTCGTAGACATCTTTGTTCTCCTCCATCCCCGATACCTGACAATTCAATCTTCCGTCCTTGAGACGAATCTTAACGAAATCTCCAACCTTCACTTGGGAGACGGAACGAATGAGCTCCTGCTCTTGTTCGTCGTACGCCAAGCTGTAGCCCCGCTGCATGACCTTTAGCGGGCTGAGGGCGTCCAAATGACGGACGCCGGACTGCCACTCCTGCTTCTTCGTACGCAGGAGGGTCTGCATGGCCGTGAGCATCTGCCGCTTGGAAGTATCCAAGCGCCGCCTTGCCGACACGGCCTGCTCTTTGGGATTGAAGCTGGATAAGCGGCGCTCCAGCTTCAATCGCCGTTCCGCTAGCAGCGTTAGGCGCTGGCGCATGCGGTAACCGAGCTGCTCCGCAAGCCGGTCGAGTCGCTCCGCTGGCTGCATCAGCAGCTGCCTGCGGGGGTTCGTCAGGAACGGGGAGCGCTTCGCGCGCTCCAGCCGTTCCTGCTTGCGGCGCAGCTGCTGGAGCAGCCCGTAGTGCAGCCGCTGCGCAAGCTGCGACAGCTGCTGCTTCAGCTCGAGGTGATTCGGCACCGCGAGCTCAGCCGCCGCCGTAGGCGTCGGCGCTCTCAGATCGGCGACGAAGTCCGCGATCGTGAAGTCCGTCTCGTGGCCGACGGCCGAGATGATGGGAATCGCGGAGGCGCAGATAGCCCGCGCAACGGCTTCCTCGTTGAACGCCCAGAGCTCCTCGAGCGAGCCGCCGCCGCGGCCCACGATGAGCACGTCGGCTTCACCGAGCCGGTTCATGGCTTCGATCGCCTTAACGATCGAAGGGCCTGCTTGCGCTCCCTGTACCAGTACCGGGTACAGAAGAATCTGGACCGACGGGTAGCGGCGCTGCAGCGTGATGATGACATCACGCACAGCAGCCCCTGTCGGAGACGTAATCACGCCGATCGCGCGCGGAAACCGAGGAATCGGTTTCTTGCGCTCCGCCGCGAACAGTCCTTCCCCTTCGAGCTTCTTCTTGAGCTGCTCGAAGGCCATATACAAACTGCCGATGCCATCTGGCTGCATCGCCGTCACATAGAACTGATACGCTCCGTCTCTTTCATATACGGAAATATTACCGCGAGCGATCACTTTCGTTCCCTCTTTCGGTAAAAAACCGAGCTTCTGGTTATGAGAAGCAAACATGATGCTTTTTAGTCTGCCATCCGCATCTTTCATCGTAAAATACATATGACCGCTGGAATGGTGAGTGAAATTAGAGATTTCCCCACGAACCCAAACATCCTGCAGACGGGAATCGCCCTCTAGCATGAGTTTAATATACCGGTTCAAATCCTTAACAGATAAAATCTTCGTCTCGTTTCTCGCCATACTCCTAATTAAACGCTCACATTCGCTTTAGCTGCGCGACTAGCTGCATCAACCGTGTTGCGAAGCAGCATGGTAATCGTCATTGGACCTACGCAACCTGGTACGGGTGTGATTGCACTTGCAATCTCTTTTACCGCTTCGAAATCAACATCCCCTGTCAGTTTACCGTCAGCAGGACGATTCATCCCCACATCGATAACGACAGCACCAGGCTTCACGTGTTGAGCTTTAATCAAATGAGCTTTACCAACAGCAACAACAAGAATATCCGCTTGTTTCGTGATTTCCTCCATATTCGGAGTACGAGAGTGGACAACGGATACCGTCGCGTGCTCGCGCAGAAGAAGCATAGCCATTGGTTTGCCTACGATGTTGCTTCTTCCTACAACTACAGCGTGCTTACCAGCTATTTCGACTCCTGTGCGTTTTAGAATTTCGATAACACCATGCGGTGTACATGGTTTCATACCGTCTTTGCCAATCATCAAGTTACCGACATTAATAGGGTGGAAACAATCCACGTCCTTAAGCGGATCAATTTCATCAACAACTGCTTCTTCATTGATATGCTTAGGCAGCGGTGATTGAACAAGAATGCCGTTAATTCGGTTATCGCTATTAAATTTATGAATAAGTGCAATTAACTCTTGCTGCGTTGTATTTTCCGGTAAACGATGTACTTCGGAATAAATCCCTACATCATCGCAGGCTTTCGCTTTATTTCTTACATATACCTGTGAAGCCGCATCTTCTCCCACAATAACAACGACAAGACCAGGCTGGTTGCCTTGCGCAGTAAGCACGGCCGCATCCGACCTGATCTCCTCACGGATGGAACTCACGAGTTCTTTCCCATTAATAACTTTTGCAGACATGTTATTTCCCCCTAAGAGTTTTGTGAAAAACGTTTGCTATGGCTATATATAAATGGTTGAATAATCAATGTTAATTAGGACGGTGTTACTTTGCCCTTTAAATCTTCAACTTCTTTAATCATTTTACCAAGTACACCGTTAACGAACTTGCCTGACTCCTCCGTGCCATAATGCTTGGCCAAATCAATCGCCTCATTGACGACAACTTTAGGTGGAACATCATCTCTGTACAGCATTTCATACACAGCCAAACGCAACACTTCACGATCAATCCGTGAGAGCCTGTCCATCGCCCAACCTTTTAAGTACTCTTCAAGCAGTTCATCAATTCTAACTTTGTTACTGTATGTACCCTCAACGAGTTCAACAATGTATAGAGGGTCAATTTTATCTCCGGAAAAATTCAACTCTGTTTCATTATCATGCTCTGCTTCATGAATCGCAATTTGGACAGCTTCCTGAGGTGTAGCCTCATTCATCTGGATTTGGTAAAGGCTTTGTACGGCAATTTCTCGTGCAATTCTGCGTTTCATTGTGGTCCTCCTAAAAGTTTTCGCCAGAAAACTGACTTCTTAAGCAATCATGGATGTAACTCGTCCTAAAAAACTCTTTTTACTAGTATACGTCATATTGGAATGAATCCAAACAAAAAAATCCATGGTAGAACCAGGGATTTTAGCGAAACATTCTCCATTTTTGCGTGAGATAGCGCCAAATGTCTTCAAGAATGACGAAACTTTCTTTCCGATCCAGTTTGTTCCCTACATAAAGGCCGAGCAGAACAATGAATCCAAAGATCAACATATCCCAAAAACCAAAAAATAAATAAATGAAGCCGAAGAAAACGCCTGCTGCCACTCCGATCACTTTGCCCCTATGGGACTCCCACAGCTCATTCCACATGAGTGGGTTCACCTCTATTCGACTCGGCTTTTAAAAGTTGGGGCTGATTGCACGATGTTCGCTACGAATACGGTTACGGAAGCTACAGGAATGCCAGTAATATCTTCGATGTAACTTTTCACAGTACTTTGCATCTCTTCAGTAAGTTCAGGAATCGAACTTTCCCCATCTACAATGGTTCTGATCGTAATTTCTAGACCTGATTGATTCACCCTAACACGGGCACGTAGATCTTTGGCACCTTTGGTGCGACCAGCAGCTTTCAAAGATAAATTCTCAACCGTTTCTATCGAGATGCGAATATCTCCGAAATCCGTTCGTTGATCGATGGATGGCGCTTGAGAACGACCGCGGCGCAGCGTTAAAATGAGGAAACGAACAGAGATCAACAGCATGATCAAACTGATGATAATCGCTGGGTATGCAAAGCTTTTTTCGAAATAAAAATTACTTAGCATTTGACCTGCTTGTTCTAACGGGATCCAGCTCGAAGCTGTGAACAAAACAACGATAGAAGCAACTAGAATAATTAGGCTATAGAGAAGTAGCAAGAGCCTGTCCACAATTTTACCCACGTAAGCTTGTCCCCTTCCTATAGTTAGAGGAAACCCCCTGCAACCTGTAGGGGGTTTCAATTGATCCATATGGATGCAGCAATTCCGCCTATTTCACACGATGGGCAGCTGCTGTTTCTTCTTCAACCGGTTTATCTACCTGTTTAAAATGAACATCATGAATATGAACGTTAACTTCAACAACGTTTAAGCCTGTCATCGATTCAATTGCCTGCTTCACATTTTGTTGAATGTCGCTTGCAACTTCAGGAATCCGATTGCCATATTCAATAATGATGGAGACGTCAATGGCTGCTTCACGTTGTCCGACTTCTACCTTTACGCCTTTGGACAAATTCTTACGTCCAAGCAATTCAGCAATGCCGCCAGCTAATCCGCCACTCATCCCCGCTACTCCTTGCACTTCCACCGTTGCCAAGCCGGCAATGATTTCGATAACCTCGGGGGCAATTTGGATGCTGCCCATGTCTGTTTTGACGTAATCCGGAGCGATTGTGCTCATTGTGGCACCTCCTTAGAGTTTTGCGCCAGCAAAACTGGCGTCGTAAGCATAACTGAGTTTGTGAAACAAACTTGTTTCATAAGCATTCCCTTGCTTGATCCATGGTTTGGATAAGCCATCTTAATTTATTACTATACCATTTCACCAAAAATATGACAAATGTTTGTCTAAGATTCTGGATCATTCACATCATGTTCTTCCAAGAACTTAATATCATGGTCACCCTTGATAAATTTCTTGTGCTCAAGCAGCTTTAAATGGAATGGAATCGTCGTGTTCACACCATCCACCGCAAACTCGGTGAGCGCTCTTTTCATGCGGGCAATCGCTTCTTCTCGCGTATTTCCCCAAACAATAAGCTTAGCGATCATGGAATCATAGTGTGGCGGGATTGTGTAGCCCGGATATACCGCGCTGTCAACACGAACACCAAAACCACCTGGCGGCAAGTAAAACTTCACTTGACCCGCTGAAGGCATAAAGTTCCGATTCGGATCCTCCGCATTTACACGACACTCTATAGCCCATCCATTAATGCGGACGTCCTCTTGTCCAAAAGATAATGGATTACCTTCTGCAACATGAATCATCTCTTGGATGATATCGATTCCTGTAATCATTTCGGTTACGGGATGCTCAACCTGAATTCTCGTGTTCATTTCCATGAAATAGAAATTCCCATCAGGGCCAAGTAGGAACTCAAGAGTTCCAGCACCGGAATAATTAACGGCTTTCGCTGCACGAACGGCTGCTTGCCCCATCGCTGTGCGTGTTTCAGCTGTCAGAATTGGGCAAGGAGCTTCCTCAACAAGCTTCTGTCTACGGCGCTGTACGGAACAATCACGCTCACCTAAGTGAACAACATTACCGTGTTTATCAGCAATAATTTGAATTTCAACATGCTTCATGCCAGTCAAGTATTTCTCCAAATATATACCTGCGTTGCCAAAAGCATTTTGTGCTTCTTGCTGCGCTGCCGTAATTTGCTGTACGAGTGTTTCCTCGTTCTCAGCAATACGTATACCTTTACCGCCGCCGCCTGCAGTCGCTTTAATGATAATCGGGTAACCGATATCTCTAGCAATGACGATCGCGTCGTCAATGTTCTCAACCAAACCGTCCGAACCTGGAATGATCGGTACTCTCGCTTCTTTCATCGTTTGCTTGGCAACCGCTTTATCACCCATCCGGCTTATCGCATCTGGGGATGGACCAATAAATGTAATATTGCAGCTTTCGCAAATTTCAGCGAAGTCCGCATTTTCTGCTAAGAAGCCATATCCCGGATGGATCGCATCACATTCTGTTAGCGTAGCAACACTCATCAAGTTCGTGAAGTTCAAATAGCTGTCCTTGGAGGCTGTTGGCCCAATACAATAGGCTTCGTCGGCTAGACGCACATGAAGCGCATCGCGATCAGCTTCTGAATAAACAGCCACTGAATAAATGCCAAGCTCGCGACAAGCTCGGATAATACGAACAGCAATTTCTCCGCGGTTCGCTATTAGGATTTTATGAAATTTCATTATTTTTCCTCCTAAGAGTTTTCCGTTAGGAAAACTTGCATCATAAGCGTGTATTGAGTTTTGCTCAAGCAAAACTGCGTCATAAGCATAAGCTTACTAATCGCTTACTCTGGTCTAACTAAAAATAAAGGTTGACCGTACTCAACAAGCTGACCGTTATCTACGAGCACTTCAACGATTTCACCTTTAATTTCAGCTTCGATTTCATTCATCAATTTCATAGCTTCCACAATACAGACGACGTTTTTGTCGCCTACTTTAGAGCCAACACTTACGAAAGGAGCAGAGCCAGGAGAAGCAGACTGATAGAAGGTTCCTACCATCGGTGAAACTATCTTATGTAAAGATGAGTCCTCTTGCTTAGCATGTCCAGTAGTCGCAGGGATCGAAGCTTCGAGAGCGGCAGCAGGTGCTGTGTTAGCAATGCTTGCTTGACCGATCGGAGCATACGTGTGTTGAACGGGGGCCGTTACATAGACAGACTCCGTTTTATTCGGCTTGCGAATAGAAAGGCGTGCACCTTCATTTTCGATTTCAAGCTCTTGTAAAGAGGATTGATCGACGAGTTTGATCAACTCTTTGATTTCACTCAATTTAAACATTCATGTCACTCCTTCAAGGTTGGTGAACCAGTAAAAAATGCGGTTTCATAGCCGCAACGTATGTATTATACCCATAAACGCAAGAAATGGAAAGAGTCCAGTTTGTCCGGACCCTTTCCATTGCCATCCCCAGCAGGCTAAACTCACCTCTTTTTACTAAGGACGAACATATTGAATCTTAATATTTTCCGGACCTGTACCAAGCTCTTTCATTACCATATCAACGATCGTTACACCTTGGCTTTTCTCCAATTTATCGCTTTGAACTGTCACTTTCCACTTGTTTCCATCTTGATTAATAATGGCTTGCGGGAAGTCTTTCATAAGCACATCTTGTAAATTTTCTACTTTTTCTTGAATATCTGTCAGCTTCGCTAAATCATTTGTCGCTTTAGCTACAGCTTCAGGTGTCTTCTTAGAATCGATAATGATTTCCATTAAATCCGAGGATGTTTTGCTGAAATAATCTCTTTGTTTCATTTGCTCATTCGTGAAATAATCGCTAGCTGATGTCGTTCTCGCTTGCTCCTCAACGATCTTCAGAACTTGATCATCCGTTTTAGCCGTATCTGGTTTAGTCGCTTTGGAAGCATCTTGCGTCGTTGTTGTTTTAGCATCGGTTTTAACATCTGTTTTTGCGTCTGTTTTTGTTGAATTTTGCGGTGTCACAGCTTTCGTGTCGACTTTTGCATCTCCACCAGTTGTCGCTTTCACATCTGTTTTAGCTGCGTTCGCAGGGTCAACCTGGCTCATATCAATCTTCACTTCTTGCGTTTTATTGATCGTTTCCGTTGTTGCTAAATCAAGCTTATTAACATCCTCTGTGAACAGATAATAAGCGGAAAGCACCACCATTAAACTAAGCATAGAAACGAGCCAAATTGTTTGTCTTTTCGCATTCATTGAAATTCCTCCTCAATTTTGATTTACTGCCACATTCATCCCCCAGTTTTACGGGGTAAAATAGAGATCCTACTCGCTTGCACATCAAGTCCTCGCTCTACAGCTTCTGTAATCATTTTTTTCACCGTGAGATTCTCGGCGCCTTTGGCGACAACGATGACGCCTCTGATTTTCGGTTTAATGTATTTGAGCACAAGCGGTTTCTGGTCACCAGACACTTGATAGACAACCACTTCACCACTCCGCGTTACCTGGGATATATTCCGTGTAGCTCCACCATTGTCGCGTTCTGTTGTCATTTGCTGATTGTCATTATAATTTTTGTCGACTGTCATTTCTTCCGTGGACTCAATTGTAACGAGCACTTCAACATCGCCTACGCCAACAATTTTCTGCAAAATCTCCTTCAACTGCGTTTGATAGGCCGCTTCATAATCGTGAAAGGTAGAATTTTCTTTGGATGTACTGTTGAGAAATGTTTCTTTGCTGGGTTGCGGAGAGGCTCTGCCCGCATTGATGGGATCAACATCTTTTACAGTCATAAATGCATTCATAATCATCAGCGCAGCTCCCAAGAGTCCAATCATAACGACCCACAAGAGCGTGTTCTTGCGTTTGGGTCCTCCCGGACCTCCGCCGAATTTGTGCTCCATCCATTGCAGCAATGTTCCCATCGATTCACCTCGCAATCCTTCCATTCCGTTGTTTCATTTGGATATCAATCTGTGCAGGCTCCACGATCCAATCACGCACGATTTTTTGCTTGAGATGGTCAACCTCTTGCTCTATTCGTGACGATAACTTAGGCAGAGCAGCTGCTTCTTTGTCACTGGGGTTACTTCCCTGCAGCTTCGTTGTTGGTTCGATCCGTATCGGATCAATTGGCTTGACTGGTTCCATGACAGCTATGCTTTTAGTGGTTGACGTTGATCGTACCTGTTTCGTCGCTTCTATATCATCAAGGGTTACCCTGACTTTCGTTATAGCGGGTTTCCCGTTATTGTCGATTTGCGCCAGCACCTGAACGTCTTGAATGATCAGCTCTGTTTGCTTCTGTAAATCCTCTTTCATCAGCTCAGCCAGCTGTGTTTGAATCATTTGCTGTGATTGCTTTTGTCCTGCTTCTTGAAGCTTTTGAGCATCCTTCGTAATCACATCGAGCGATTTCATAAATGGATTTCCACTACCGCTGCTTGCAAGCATTGTTTTTTCGGTTTGCCGCTGCTCCGCTTGACCGATTAATTGATCGATGTCCCAATCCTTCTGAAACAATTGAAGTACCGGAGATAACAAAGTAAGCAGGATGAATAAACTCATAACCGTTTTGACATATCGCTGCATGGTATTACTGGGAAGTAGTAGATCAACAAATGTAGCCAACATAATGACCATGATGACGCTTTTTAGCCATCCCGCTAACCAATCCATAGCTGCCTCCTTTCACCGCATCATCACGGAGACATTACTGATCGCAATCATGATCGTTAGAGCTAGAAAGAACATTAAGCTGACGGCTGCCAGTGCCGCAAACACATAAACTAAGCTCTTACCTATCGTTTGCAAGCAAGCAATAATCGGACTATCTCCCAAGGGCTGCATGATCGCTGCGGATAAGTTATAGATGAAAGCTAGCGTTAAAATTTTGATAGCCGGAAACGCACACAACAAGATTAGAATGACAACCCCAACGAGTCCGATAGCATTTTTCACAAGCAGCGATGCCCCAATCACTGTCTCTGTTGCATCCGAGAATAAGCGTCCCACAACGGGGACAAAGTTTCCGGTAATGTACTTTGCCGTTCGAATCGCAACCCCATCTCTAACCGCTCCCGCAGTCCCTTGAATCGATATAACGCCGAGAAAAACAGTGACGAATACTCCCAGCAAACTTAAACTTATTGTGCGCAGCAGGTTCGCTAACTGGGTGACTTTGTATTTCTCGCTTAGGGAGCTTACGATGTGCAGGACAGCTGAAAAGAACAATAGAGGGAATATAAACACATATATCGCTGTGCCAACTGAATGGATCATGAACACAATCAGTGGATGTAAAATCGCCACAGAAGTGACATTGCCCATTGATGCCAAAAGAGTTAACAGCAAAGGTACAATGGCAATCATGAATTGAATCATGGATGAAATAGCCGTTTTAGCGTAACCGATTGCTACGCTGAAGCTGTTGATTGCTATAATAATTAGAACCATATAGGCAATTGAATAACCAAGCTTGCTGACCGTATTTCTTTCAAAGGAGCTTTGCAGCGTTTCGAGAATCATACTGAAAATCGTCAGGATAACGATCGAAGCAAGCAGCTTTCCATTAATGATGATTTCGTGGAACACATAGCTAAGCAACCCTTTGAAAATGCTCTTCATGCTAATGCCCTTGGTCCCAAGAAGCAATTCCATGAAGGTTGGCGTCTTACTTTCAGGGAAGTAACCGCCGTAATCCTTCATGAGCTTATCCCAGTATTGTTCAACAGGTTCCGTATTCAGATGGTTGGCCTGCTCCTTGATAATGACATCCGCAGGCGATTCGGCGGCCATATTGCCCGTCAATCCAAGCCACAAGCCCATTGTCATTATGAACAAAATGATCCAGCGGTTGTTCAGCTTCTGGTGCGAATAAAGTAGATTCATAAATGTCACTCCTCATGGATCATCTAAGCAGGGAGCAGTTTAACGACGGTCTCTATGATGACTGTAATGATTGGAATAGCCATCACCATAATGAGCACTTTCCCGGAAAGCTCGATCTTGGAGGCAATGGATTCTTGACCGGCATCTCGCACGATTTGAGCACCGAATTCAGCGATGTAAGCAACACCAATGATTTTCAGAATCGTTTTGAGAAAAACCATATTGATGCTTGACCTTTGAGCTAAATCCTCGAGCACCTGGATGACAGAAGAAATTTTACCGATGAGGAACAAGAAAATCATAATGCCCGTAAATGCTGCCAACAAGAAAGCGAACATTGGCTTCTGCTCTTTGATGATGAGCGTTAATATCGTAACGATGAGTCCTAAACCTACGATCTGGATGATTTCCATCAGGCCCACCTCATTGGAATAGGAAGATCGTTTTGATTTCTTTAAATAAATGATCGAGCATACTGACGACCATAAAGAGCACGACCACGAAGCCAATGACCGTGACCCAGTGTGCCATATCCTCTTTGCCCATCTGCTTGAGCACCGAATGGATCATCGCGATGATGATACCGATGCCGGCGATCTGGAAAATGGCATTCACATCTACGTTCATTCCAGGCACCTCACTCTGTTGACAAGGAACTCACTTGTACGGCCAAGTATCCCTTGCTACCATTAATACATCAATATCACGATCAATGCTCCGATTAAGACACCGAGGCTTTTCCACATTTTCTCGTAGCGCCGCTGTTCTTCCCTAGACTCGGTTTCTTCTGTTTGAAGTTGGCTAATCGCGAGCCGTAAATGCTTGATTTGATCACTTCGATCTGTGAGTCCAAGAACGGCTCCTAGCTGCAGCACCACTTCTTGTTCCGCTTGCTTCATCGAAGTTCTTGTCCATACATCATTGACACTCCATTGCCAAATCTCACGGGTGGATTTACCGTCACTCTTCAATAAACGCTCTGAAGTTATTCGAAATAAGGAAGAAAGCGGTTCTGCAACCTGCTTGCTGAGTGAGGCGAATGCTTCAGGCAGCGGTGTGAGTGCGTACATGATTTCCGTCTCCATTCTCCCTAATGCACTGATAAGACCACGGATTTGCTTGGGACGTCTTATATAGTGCGCAGCCTTTAGGAAGCCAAACAATGTGGCAGCACCGATAATAAGAACCCCTCCGACAAATTTCAGCATCTAACATCATCCTTTACGCACAGGATAGAGTTCCAAGGGCTTGCCCTGACAATCTAAGATACGATAGGAAGCTTGTGCACCTTTTCTTCTATGCAGGATGACATACCTCGTGAATACACCCTCTTCCAACAGCTGTTTCAGAACCGGCCTCCTGCGTACATCCTCATAATCAGCACCATGCGCAGTGGCTACGACGCGAATCCCCGTGTGAACAGCTTCATGGATGGCGTCCGCATCTTCTGGACGCCCAATCTCATCCACAATCAGGACATCTGGCGATAACGACCGAATCATCATCATCATGCCTTCCGCCTTCGGACAACCATCCATAACGTCAGTTCGTGGCCCCAGATCGAATCTGGGCACCCCTTTGACACATGCAGCCAGTTCTGATCGTTCATCCACCACTCCCACTTTCTTACCAGCCGTCGAAACGTTATTCGTCCCCCACTCTCCCCGGCTAATCAATCTAGCCAAATCGCGGATCAGCGTTGTCTTCCCATGCTGCGGAGGTGAAATGATGAGCGTATGATGGATGCTTCTCAGTATAGGATCGAATAGCTGTGGCAACACCTCTCGGCCGACCCCTTGGATCTCGCGGGCAATCCTTATGTTGAAAGAACTCACATCACGTATTTGCTTGACATGTCCCTGATCCAAAACGGTTCGCCCTGCTAGTCCTACTCGATGGCCGCCAGCAATCGTTATATAGCCTCTACGCAGCTCTTCCTCGAAGGTATACAAGGAATGATTCGTGAGCATCTCTAGTAACGTTAGACAGTCCTGCCGTGTCGGCTTATATGCCTTCGTTTCCTGAGTCAACATCTCCCCCCGTTCACCCACAAAGGTATAACGGTCCCCCCAGCTAATCTCAAGGGGCCGTGACTCTCTCACCCTGATTTCTTCAACACTAGCTTGTACGTCCGGCGGTAGTCCGGCTAAGAGAAATCGGAAAGTTTGAGGCAGCAAGTGCGTAATCGAATCAAGCATAGGGAGACATCCCTCCAAGTTGTCCAGTCTTCTATACTCATTTCTATGCTTAATAGAAAGAAATATGACCGATTACTTTTTTAAAATACCAATAAAGAGGCAGCTTACTCCCGCAATCACCCACAGCATTTTGCCATATGATAGTTTCTCTGCTATTCCTACTAATCCAATCGTCGTTGTTGCTAGTAATACTAGAGGACCTACTAGAGCCAGCCCTGAGTTCACCAGCAGCGCCTTCTCCACCGTCGCCAGCCTCAGCATCAAGATCGCTGCGATAATTTCGATACTCCCCGACATCATCCTCAGCGAAGCCATCGTTAGGACAATTTTGTTCATTTCTTTCTACTCCTCCTCGTAAAAATGTTTGAGCTTTATGTGTCGTCGAATATTTAATGGAGCGGATTTATAAAAGGCCGGAAGAGCGACTTTTGTAAAGCTGTTCCTACCAACTCAATCCAATAAAAGGAACAGCTTTACAATGGAGTCCTGGAGGTTTTTATAAATTCGCGGAGTGACCGTTTATTCGACAGAACGCATAAGGTAGGGTCAAAGCTTTTTACCCTACCTTATGCAAGCTCGTCTGATTTTAGGCATGCTGGGCACCTCCATTTGTGAAGATGCATATGCTGAACACAGAATTGAACCTTCAAAGGACAGTGAGGAGAATTACAGATGGAAGTGACCTCTCATTTGAAATGGAACCCCGTTCTAGCCGATCCCACAGGACAAAGGCAGGCTAAACCAAGAACGCTGGGTAAAACGATGGTGATGGATAAAGGATTAGGCTTGAACGCTTTTCAAGATCTGCTCAGCACGTCAAGCAGCCATCTGGATATGATCAAGATTGGCTTCGGTACCTCGCCGCTTTATCCGTTACACGTACTTAAAAGTAAGATTAACTCAGCAAAAGAAAACGGCATATGCATTTACCCGGGTGGTACCTTTCTGGAGGTTGCCATCAGACAGAATGCAGTAAGCTCTTTTTTTGACATGCTTATCGCACTTGGTTTTAATGGTGTTGAAATTTCCGACGGGACGATTGAGATGGAGCGCAGACTTCGAAACGAGCTTATTGCCAGAGGATTGGAGGAGGGTTTCGAGGTCATTACCGAATATGGCAAGAAAGGCTGGGGATCCTCCATTGAGTTGGAGGAATTAATTGAAACGGTCTTGATCGACACGGAAATCGGGGCAAAAATGGTTACCATTGAAGCCCGGGAGTCAGGCATGGGCGTCGGTATTTTTGATCATAACGGGAAATGTAAAGACGACGAATTGCAAAGAGTGCTTTCCGCAATTCCCGGACAGCAGCTCTTATGGGAAGCACCGCTCAAAAGTCAGCAGGTGCATTTAATTAACATGCTAGGCCCCAACATCCACTTGGGCAATATTCCACCGGATGAGTTGATTGCGTTGGAAGCATTACGGAGAGGACTCCGTTCCGATACGTTGTCTTTGGGTACCAGAAAGGATTAAAAGATGCATATCGAGGTTGTCGCCAACATCGGCGAAGCTAGAAGTGACGAATTTCTTCATAAAACCGTCATTGTCGTTGATGTTTTACGTGCAACTAGCACGATCATCACCGCACTGGTTAACGGTTGCAAAGCCATTGTTCCTGTGGAAACAGTTCTGAAAGCCAAAGAGTTATTTCGTGAGGGTGATTTGCTTGGAGGCGAGCGTTTTTGTAAAAAGATTCCTGGTTTCGATTTCGGTAATTCGCCACTGGAATACACTAAAGCAGCCGTCCAAGGCAAGCGAATTATTCTCACAACCACGAATGGAACAAGAGGCATTCAGAAAGCGATGAAAGCTGATCACGTGCTAGCGGGAGCCCTATTAAATAGTAAGGCCTGTGCGAAGGCCGCGGTCGATTTCAAAAGGGACACCGTTATTTTATGTGCAGGAACCCAAGATGTTTTCTCAATGGAAGACGGGCTTTGCGCAGGTCTTATCCTTGAGGAATTATCCATTCTGCTCGGTGACAAAAATATGGCAGTTAATGATTTCGGCATGGCTGTTCGAGGATGTTATCTGCAATCGAAGGATACGTTATATGAAACAATATTAACCTGCAGTAATGGAAAGAAAATGAATAAGTCTGGTTCCCAGGCTGATTTGGTTTTGTGCGCAAAAACGAATACCACAGATCATGTTCCCATCTTGCAACGAGATCAGATGGTACTGCTTCACCACGGATAGACTCGCCTGCGTTCTAAATACATGCCCTTCTCATAAACTAAGATTGAAGTATGAGGACAAGGGGTTTTGATTATGAATGGCAATTTGCTCTTAGTTATTCTCATTATTATTGGACTCATTGGCCGATCACCCATTATTACGACTGCGGCTTGCATTTTACTTGCGATTAAACTTATTGGTTTAGATCGTTATTTCCCCACGATGGAGCGCAGAGGATTGGAACTTGGATTGCTGTTCTTGACGATTGGGGTCCTGGTCCCCTTTGCCAGCGAGCGCATCTCTATGAAGGATATCCTATCGGTATTCACCACTTGGCCGGGTATCATCGCACTACTTGGCGGAGCTATTGCTACTTATATGAATGGAAAAGGGTTGGAACTGCTAAAAATAGACCCACAATTAATTGTGGGTCTTGTGATTGGTTCCATATTTGGCATTATATTTATGCGCGGCATTCCGGTTGGCCCCTTAATGGCAGCCGGAATAACGGCTTTTTTATTAAAACTAGCTTATTTTATTTCGGATAAAATCGGTTAAGATTTCGATTATCTGCGATCTTCTGGTCCACCAACAAACGCTTGCTCCGTAGTGTCCAAGCCGTACGCTGTATGCAGAGCACGGATAACTTCGGTTAGGTTCGTGTTATCAACGACACACGACATTTTAATCTCGGATGTACTAACTAACGAAATTGAGATACCAAGATCAGAAATCACTTTGAACATCGTTGCAGCAACGCCTGGTGTACTTACCATGCCAGCGCCAACAATGGACACTTTCACAAGGTTCACTTGAGAAGTCACTTCACGATATCCGATGTCACCGCGAATTTGTTCAATGACGGTCAACGCTTTTTCACGATCTGCAAGGGTCGTTGTGAAAGAGAAATCAGCCGAACCGCCGATCACACCGCTTTGTACGATGATGTCGACATCAATTTGCTCTTCGGCAAGCGCAATAAACACTTTCGCCAGCTGTCCCGGTTTCTCAGGTACACCCAGAATACTAATTCTTGCCACATTCTTATCATAAGCGATGCCTCGAACGACGATTCCTTGCTCCATCACTGCTTCCTCCTTCACGTTGGTACCTTCATTGTAAGTAAAGCTGGAACGTACCACTAAGGTAACGTTATAATTTTTGGCATATTCTACAGCTCTTGGATGAAGAACAGCAGCCCCTAAATTAGCAAGCTCCAACATCTCATCATAGGAAATCTCATTTAGCTTTCTCGCAACCTTCACGATGCGCGGATCTGTCGAGTAAATCCCATCTACATCGGTATAAATCTCACATAAATCTGCTTTAATAGCAGCAGCAAGCGCAACAGCCGTTGTATCCGACCCGCCGCGGCCTAGTGTGGTAATCTCACCCGCTTCGGTCATCCCTTGGAAGCCGGCTACAATGACGACATTGCCTTGTTCTAGAGCCTTCAGAACACGATGTGGCTGAATATCCGTAATTCTTGCCTTACCATGAACCGGTTCCGTATAAATACCACTTTGCCAACCGGTATAAGAAACCGCCTGCTCACCCAAGTTATGTATCGCCATCGATAAGAGAGCTACCGATACTTGCTCTCCTGTCGTTAACAGCATATCCATTTCACGAGCCGGAGGGGCTCCATCGTAAATTTGCTTAGACAGGTCGATCAAATCATCCGTTGTATCTCCCATCGCCGAAACGACAACAACGCAGCTATGTCCTGCTTGTTTTCGCTCAACGATTCTTTTTGCAACACGCTTCATTCGCTCTGCATCACCGACAGAGCTTCCGCCAAATTTCATCACTATAAGAGACAAAGCTGACCCACTCCCAACGCATTCTAGTGCATAACAATTCAATATTATAGCATAAAATGTGACCCTGTGGTAAGAAATGCACGCTACATACAAAAAAACTCCCTGACTCGAGTGAGTCAGAGAGGCTTGTCCCATTAAGACTGGGCACGGGAGATGTATCTGCCATCTTCGGTATCAACCGTAAGAACGTCGCCTTCATTAATGAAAAGTGGAACCTGAACCATAAGTCCTGTCTCTACTTTTGCACCTTTAAGAGCGCCTTGCGCTGTGTTGCCTTTAATACCAGGCTCTGTTTCAATAACTTTCAAATCAACGCTTTTCGGTAGGTTGATTCCTAGAATTTCGCCTTGATAGCTCAAAATTTTGATATTCATATTTTCTTTGAGGAAGTTCAATTCCCATTTCAACTGTTCATGAGAAAGCGCGAACTGATCATACGTTTCTGTATCCATGAACGTATACTCGTCACCGCTTGCGTACAGGTACTGCATTTCACGGTTATCGATGTGTGCGCGGCCAACGTTCTCGCCAGCACGGAATGTACGTTCAACGGTATTCCCGTTACGTAGGTTTTTAAGCTTGGAGCGCACGAATGCTGCGCCTTTACCTGGTTTAACGTGTTGGAAATCTAGAACAGTAAAAATATCATGCTCAACTGTAATCGTAAGACCTGTTTTGAAATCGTTAACTGATATCACTTGTGAATCCCTCCGCTAGTCAATAATAAGAAAATCTTTGGTAGAATGTGTAAGTATTTTAATGCCGGTGTCAGTAATTACTGCGTCATCCTCAATTCGAACTCCACCAAAGTTGGGGAGATAAATGCCGGGTTCAACTGTAACCACCATACCTGGTGTTAAAATCATTTCCTCGGTTTTCGACAAGCGTGGATTTTCATGAACCTCCATGCCTAAACCATGTCCGGTACCGTGACCGAAGTAATCGCCATAGCCATGCTTTACAATAACATCACGTGCAAAAGCATCGCCCTCTCTGCCAGTGATTCCTGGTTTGAGATTGGCTAAACAGTTTAATTGGGCTTCCAGTACAATGTCATAAATTTCTTTATGTTTGTCTGTCGGCTTACCTAGCATAACTGTTCTAGTGATATCTGAGCAATACCCTTTATAATACGCTCCAAAATCCAATTTGACAAATTCGTTTATTTGGAGCACGCGATCACTTGCTTTGCCATGGGGAAGCGCAGAACGTTCTCCAGAGGCTACAATCGAATCAAACGATGTAGAAGTCCCCCCATTTTTGCGGATAAACATCTCGATCTCAAGGGCAATATCCTTCTCCTGAACACCTGGCTTGATGAAAGAAAGAATGTGGGAGAAAGTTTGATCAGCTAGATCGGCGGCTTCTTGCATAATCTGTAATTCCGCCTCATCTTTAATCATTCGAATTAACTCAACAACGCGTGATGTAGGCACCAATTCGATACCCGCTAATCCTTCTTGGTAATTTAGGAAATCACCATAGGATACATCCACTTGCTCGAAGCCAAGCTTCGTGATCCCTTGTTGCTGTAAGAGTTCCTTCACTGTTTCGATTGCTTTAGCTTTATGCTCAACAACTTCAAATAGCTTAGCTTGCTGAGGAGCTTGCGTCATATAACGAAAATCAGTTAACAATAAGGCACGGTCTAATGTTATAAGGACATAGCCAGAAGAACCAGTGAAACCAGATACATATGTACGATTGTAAGGGTTCGTGATGAGTATTGCCGTTAAATCTTGCTGTTGCATAACTTTGCGAAGACGTTCAATACGTTTCTCCTGCATGAGATCACCAATCTTTCACATATGGGGTAATAATGCTCTTAAACCAAGTTCATAGCTTTGTGCACCGAATCCACAGATTTGACCGATAACGACAGGCGCTGTAACCGAATGATGACGAAACTCTTCGCGCTTATGTATATTCGAAATGTGAACTTCTACAGTTGGCAATTGAACCGTGGAAAGTGCATCGCGAATAGCATAACTATAATGCGTGAATGCTCCTGGGTTGATCACAATACCATTCTTTGTACCAAACGCTTCATGAATTTTATCAATAATATCGCCTTCATGATTCGATTGAAAACTTTCAAGCTCGATCGACAGCGCCTCAGCTAATTCATTCAAACCTTGAATAATCGTTGAAAGCGAAACCGTTCCGTACACGCCAGGTTCACGTACG
The DNA here is from genome assembly GCF_030817215.1 of Paenibacillus sp. V4I3. Taxonomy (GTDB): domain Bacteria; phylum Bacillota; class Bacilli; order Paenibacillales; family NBRC-103111; genus Paenibacillus_E. The sequence goes on along the minus strand of NZ_JAUSZA010000001.1, from coordinate 3,964,884 downwards.
CCGAGCATATTTAAGTTCGGACCATTAATGACTAGAACCTTTTTCAACAGGAAATCACTCCCAAGCATTTTTCATCGAAAAATGGGCTCTACAAGCCTATTTAACCTTGATATTTTACCATAACTTTCATGTCTTGTGTATAGGTCGTATTGTTCTTACATCCGTGTATTCAATAGAAATGGAATAACCTATAAACATTCCCCACAGTAGGAACAAACAAAAATCACTAAGAACGGTATCTAGATCCAGATCATGAATCCAATAGGTCATCCCTGATAATGGGCCTATGAGTAAATATATCGCTGCCCACCATAGAGCACCATACCCTAGCCCCCACCATGGCCCCTGAAGCTTCCACATCGTGACCATATAGATAAACGCAGCAACGATTGAAAATAAAGTGAAGAAACCCCATCCAATGAGCGTTCCCTGCCAAGTATGCAGAAAATCATGTTTGAAAAAAGGCTCTACAAGAAAACCGATTACAATCTTGGTAAATTTTAAATAGTACTCAACAATCTTGATTGCACCCCATATGAATCCAGCGAAAAAACCGATGTAAAGGGCAAATAACCAACGATTTGTAAGGAGTTTTTCTTCCTTATTATCACCTGTCATCCATTGTCTTCCTTTCTCTGCAGATGTTACTTGTCTTTCCTTAGGTAAGAATAGTATGTTCTACCGCTATCGGTAGCATTCAATCTACGAATCCGTTACAATAAGAAAGTACAAATAACCGAATTTGAGAAAGATAAGAAGGTGGATCTTGTGGCAGAACAAAACAGTATATACGGAGGACAAGCCGTCATTGAAGGCGTCATGTTCGCAGGAAAAAATGTGCATGTAACCGCTGTGCGCAAAAAAGATGGTTCCCTTGATTACTTAGAAGTACCGAAGAAAGTGATCCCTTGGGTCCAAACACTCAAGAAAATTCCGTTTATACGCGGTATTGTGGGAATCATAGAATCAAGCGCTAAAGGCGCACAGCATTTGAATTTCTCGGCTGAATCCTTCGCTGAACAAGAAGGCGAGGATGATAACAGTGCCAAGAAAGAAGAAAAACCAGGCTTCTTTTCTAATATTTCGATGATTCTTGGCGTAGCTGTTGTGGGTGTGATTTCATTTTTATTTGGGAAATTCGTATTCACGCTGGTTCCAGCTGTCATCGAACAGTTTTTGTTTCAAAATGTATTTAGCAATCAATTTCTTCATAATCTTATAGAAGGTGTTATTAAGATTATTTTACTTGTCGGATATATTTATTTCATATCTTTGACACCCATGATCCGCAGATTGTTTCAATATCATGGTGCTGAGCACAAGGTCATTAGTGCTTATGAGGCAGGCGTAGAACTTACGGTAAGTAATGTACAGAAATTCAACACGCTTCATTATCGTTGTGGCAGCAGTTTCATCGTTTTCACCGTATTGATCGGGGTCGTCATTTACTCGTTTCTTCACTATGACGGATATGTTGAACGCATCGTGCAGCGTTTAATATTGCTGCCTGTTGTGATTGGTGTTTCTTACGAGGTATTACGATTCACTAATTCGCTTCGTGAGGTTCCTGTCCTTCGTTACTTAGGCTATCCAGGACTATGGCTTCAATTGCTTACTACCAAGGAACCTGAAGACAGTCAAGTTGAGGTGTCGATTGCTTCTTTCAACCGCATGCGTGAAGCAGAACAACGGATTTTGGAGGGACGGGCATGAGAAGAAAATTTTCCCCGATCGAGATCGCCATTGCGATTTTGATTGCGATTGGTTTGCTGGTAAGTTTGCGAACTTTATTCATTCCTATTCTCGTGTTAGGGATTATTTTTTTTCTATACAAATTCCCACCTTCTCGTTGGAGAAAGAATTCGACTGGTCGGGGGCCTGCCAAAGGGAAAAGGAAAAACGCCAAGTTCCGTGTTATTAACGGAAGTAAAGATTCCGATTCAGACGATTTACCGAAATATCATTAATACCACTAAGTGTTATTGACGTCGCAAAACTAACTTATCGTAATTCTGTTCATATGTTTCAGCGGACCAATTATTGAAGTAATCAGTGGAAGCTTGAAAGCCTGAGTCGTATAAAGACATACTGAGTTCTTTCGATATGTTAAACTGCGTATTTCCTACACCTAAAGTAGGGATTTTGACCGTACGGAACCGATTCTTTTGCTCAATGTAGCGCTCATCATGTGCGCTTAGCATCGTACCAAATAACGCTTCCAACATGGTTATCGGTCCTTTAATTTTATGTGTGGGCATGTCGCTTTTACCGACTAATTGGAAACCAATAACAGGGATGATATCCTCACGATCCGTTTCCTGGTCGAATACCCAAAGTGGATAGTTGCTTAACAAGCCACCATCAACAATATAATAAAATTGCTCTGCGAATGGCGCTGCCTTTGCAGAGCTTTTTATTTTGCGCCGAATCATGACAGGATCGAAGAAATAAGGAATACTCGTGCTCATCCGAACGGCTTTGGCGATAGAAAATTTGCGTGGATCTATCCCATATTGCGCGATATCATTAGGTAGTATCAACAGCTTACCTTGCGTAATATCGGATGCAATAACGCGCAGCTGATTATGTCTCAAGTCACCGAATGTACGGATTCCTTTGGCTGCTAATTGTTGATTTACCCAATCCTCCAACGCTGCTCCGGAGTACAAGCCTTTTTTGATGAACAGCCGCGCGGCCGGACCAATAATTTTCGTATTAAAAATAGGTGAGCGCTGCATAAACGACCTGAAAGGTGATCTCAGGATCATTTCCCTCATGTCTTCTCCTGTATAACCTGCGGCCAGAAGAGCCGCTACGATGGACCCTGAGCTTGTACCTGCGACATCATTGAAGACATGCCCTTGCTTCATCGCCGCGCTTACTCCACCAGCTAGTGCAATCCCCTTTACGCCCCCGCCTTCAAACACTCCGTTGATCTTCAAATCGACACCCCTCCTAGTATATCGACTATAGGGCTTCCATTGTTATGTATGCGGTGGCAGTATGTTTATATACCCAAAAAAAAGACAGAGCCTCGCAAATAGCGGTCTCTGCCTAGCTTTCAGCCTCTAAATCTTTACGAACATTCATTAGATCATCCATCCGATTCGGTTCTCTTCGAAAATATTCTAATAACGTTTCAATACAAGTAATGGAATCCCAGCTTAAATGATGCTCAATTCCTTCTACATCCTTATATATATTGTCCTCTTGGACACCAATAGTCGTTAAGAAATTTTCTAGAAGTTGGTGACGCTCCACTAAACGCTTCCCCATTTTCTTCCCTTTGGGAGTTAACATGAGTCCGCGATATTTTTCATAGATCAAGTAATTATCTTTATCCAGTTTTTGAATCATTTTAGTTACAGAAGAGGGGTGCACCTCAAGCCCTTCAGCAATGTCGGAGACACGAGCGTAACCTTTCTCGTCAATAAGCTTGTATATTCTCTCCAAATAGTCTTCCATACTTGGCGTTGCCATTGCTTTATTTCCCCCTGCTTTTCCTTTATTTCCACATACTGCTTAACTATCATAATGCATCAACCCAGATGCGGTCAAATATCCCATGGTTCAAGTAAACACACTAAGGGAATTTATCACAGAGCAAATCTTTGATAAATTCCCGCATGCGAAGATTGAATATTTCACGTGATTAAAACTTTAACCAATCGGGGGTTATGGAGTTTAACCAAAGCGTGATTTGCGTCATTTTGCCTGTGTAGAGCAGAACCGCAATGACGATCATCAAGCCCCCTCCTATTTTCATAATCAGGTTTGAATAGCGCAGTATCCATTTCGTAGATCCAATAAAAAAAGATAATATAAAAAATGGAATCGCAAAGCCAAGCGAATAGGCGGTCGTTAATTGAAACCATGTACCAGGCTCCGTTGTAGCAAGCGCAAGGATGGCGGACAGAATCGGTCCAACACAAGGGGACCACCCTGCTGCAAACCCCATTCCAACAAGTACAGAACCTATATAGCCGGCAGGACGAAATTTGATTTGCAATTTACGTTCCTTCATTAACCATTGAGGCTGGAAAATGCCAAGCAGGAACAATCCCATGATGAAAATTAATAAAGCTGCTATTTGTCGAAGCAAATCACGATAATCGATGAAAAAATTGCCTAGGAAGCCAGCTGTTAAGCCTAACGCATAAAAAATGATCGAAAACCCAACGATAAAACTTAACGTATGCAGCATCGTTTGACGCCGAACTGCCGAGGAAGATTCCCCTGATTTCAATTCACTAACTGAAATTCCCGTTATGTAGGAAAGATAAGAAGGATATAAGGGCAAACAACAAGGTGATATGAAGGAAGCAATTCCCGCCCATAAAGCAATCCACAAATTAACAGAATCCATATTAAATCCTCAATCCTCTTTTCAAAATGATCCCGATCAGAATCGATATGAGAGTGAGTACAACCGTTCCACCCGGAGCGAGATCCCATACACCCGCAATGACAAGTCCAATGACAACAGCAATTTCAGAAAATAGTATCGCTAAAAAGACGGAGTGTTTAAAGCTCCGAGCGATCAATAAACTGCACGCTACCGGTATGGTTAATAACGAGGAAACTAGCAGTGCACCAACAATTTTGATAGCGACTGATATCACAAGAGCTGTTAGCATTGTAATCATCATATTATAATATTTAAGCGGAAGTCCACTTACACTCGCTGCATCTTCATCAAAGAACATAAGGAAGAACTCTTTGAAATGGGCCGCGATTACGGCAATTACGAGCACACAAACACCAAAAACAACCCATAAATCGGTTGAATCCAATGTGTAAATACTGCCGAACAAATAACTCATGACGTTCATATTAAAGCCTTTGCCAATAGTAAAAAGGAGAGTCGCCAGTGCAACCCCGCCTGACATAATAATGGCTATGGAAAGCTCAGCGTAGGTCTTGTAGGCTTTGCGCAAACGTTCAATGGCAAACGATGCAAGCAAAGCGAACACGAGGCCAACACCCAAAGGATACACGTTAATGAGAAATCCAAGAGCAACACCTGCAATTGAAACATGCGCAAGTGTATCCCCAATCATGGACAACCGTCGAAGGACAAGAAAAACGCCCATTAAAGGCGCTGTAAGCCCAATCAGAATGCCACCAATTAATGCACGTTGAAAAAAGTATTCCGTAAATATGTCCAAAATGCCCGCTCCTAATATAGGGATCTTTGTTCGGAGAACAAAGTCTCTCCTCTTTATTGAACTCCGATCATCTCACGAATCTGGCCGATTGAGTGTGTCAAGTTCGTCTCACGGCAATCCTCCGGATCATGGGTATGCTTTACATAAAACTTAATGCCGCCACTAACCTTTTGCGGCTCTGTACCTAGATATGACTGCATCATGTCCATATCATGGGATACCATGATGAAGGTCATATGATGATGCTGGTGCATATGGCGGATCATTCGAAAAAATCCGACCTGCGTTTCAGCATCGATGCCAACCGTCGGCTCATCGAGTATGAGCAGCTCAGGGTTATTTACGATAGCGCGTGCAAGGAAAGCACGCTGCTGCTGTCCCCCCGACAGCTGACCGATACGACGGTCAGCTAAATCCTCGATGCGCATTGCAAGCATCGCGTCTTCAGCCTTTTGAATGTCGGCTTTGGTCAACCGGCGATAGACCCTCTTCTTGCTATACATACCAGATAAAACAATTTCCCTGACTGTCGCTGGGAATAAGGGGTTGAACGCATTTTTTTGAGGAACATAACCGATACGTTCCCAATCTTTGAATTGGCTCAGTGGGCTTTCAAACAGCCTGATCTCCCCTTCTGTTGGTTTCAACAGACCGACAAGCATTTTAAGCAGCGTGGTTTTCCCAGCGCCATTGGAACCAATGACACCCACAAAATCACGTTCAAGAACATCGAAATGAAGCTTATCTATCACTTTCTTATTATCATAGGAGAATGAAAGCTTATCAATAGATACTATGCTCCGATGGCAAAAGTTTTTACTGTTATTCTCCATCTTTTTACTCCTGACTCATTAAGAATAGAATTACGCTTACCTTATTGTAAGGCAATTACTAGGTTTTTCAAATTTTCGTCCATGATCGAGATATAATCTTTGCCTGCCTTCATCTGTTCATCCGTTAATCCCTCTATCGGGTTAAGTACCATTGTATCCACTTTAGCATCTTTAGCTAACGTTTTGGCTAGTTTATCTGATACCAGTTCTTCAAAGAAAATATATTTCAAACCATGTTCTTTCAAAAACTCATTCATTTTTTTCAAATCCTGAGCAGTCGGCTCAGCATCCGGTGATAATCCCATTATGGACATTTGTGTCAAACCATAATCCCTACATAAATAAGCGAAAGCGTGATGGGAAACCGCAATTTCTTTCTTCGATGTAAGAGCAATTTCTTTTTTATATCGCGCATCCAAATCGGTCAATTTCGCTGCATATTCCGTATAATTTTGCTCAAAAACATCCTTATGAGCAGGATCCGCTTCAATCAATGCCATTTTAATATTATTAGCCATTTTCACAGCGTTTAACGGGCTTAACCAAGCATGAGGGTCATATTCCTCTTTATTTTCCGTCGTTTTTATTAAATCTGCCCCTTTACTAGCCTCAACTACCTTTAAAGTCGAGTCTGCCGACAAACTACCGAGGAAGTCCTGTACCCAACCTTCAAATCCTGCTCCTTGATACACAAAAACCTGGGCTTGGGTCATATTTTTGATGTCTCTGCTCTTAGGCGACCAATCATGCGGTTCTACGCCAGCTGGGACCAAATTGATTGCATTCACATACTCCCCGCCAATGTTGCGGGTAAATTCATAAAGGGGATAAAAACTGGTCACTACATTGACTTTGCCTTGAACCATCTTAGCTTTCGAACTTGCAGTACTTCCACAACCAGCCATGACAACCGTTAAAATAGCCAATAAGACTATGTAAAGAACTCTCTTATTTCTTACCATCATAATCAACCCACCCATTTTCTAAATCGTAATAATTTTTATTAACGAATTGATTATACGAGTCCCCTTAATTGAAGTCAATACATCGAAGCGTAAAAAACAAAAAAGCCAGCTGCCGAATCACAGCATGGCCCCATCTGTTGCAAGTTAATGGTTCGTGATGGTTATTTCGATTGACCTCCACCCGATTCATCACCTTTCTTGCCACCTGAATCCTTTTTACTTGTATCCCCACTTTCCTTAGAATCAGATGGTTTATCACTTTCCTCTTTTAACTTCTTATAACGTTCTTCTGACTGTTTAATAAGCTTTTTATCCTGTTCAATCTTATATTGAAGAATCTCATTGTACATCTCGTATTGCTTTTTCAACTCTTGATTAATAATACTTTCTTTCCCTTTTGTACTCTGTGTTTTAGATTTCGATTGATCCTTTTTGGCATCCTCCTTCTTCTTACCCGAGTCGCCACCGAAAATCGAACAAGCCGATATAAGAATAACCATTCCTGTTATACTCATTAATTTCACAAGAAACCGAACACTCATATGCCTCACTCCGTGGTTAGTTTCCTTTATCATGCCCCACTCACATTAAAAACACCCATCCAACTCAAACACCCCATCCCGGAAAAATAAGGGATAGGGTGTTTATTCGATTGGTTCCGATTATTTCACAATGGCTCCATTCGGCATCGAATCAGGGACAGTAGCAAGAGTCAGTTGGTCGCCATGTGAAGCGGCGAGAATCATTCCTTGTGACAGCTCGCCGCGCAGCTTGACGGGCTTTAAATTCGTGACGCAAATCACTTTGCGTCCAGCAAGCTCTTCGGGCGAGTAAAACTTCGCGATGCCCGAGACAACCTGGCGCTGCTCGTATCCGAGGTCGAGCTGCAGCTTGAGAAGCTTATCGGCGCCTTTCACAGGCTCCGCCGATAACACCTGTGCTACGCGCAGCTCCACCTTGGCGAAATCGTCAATTGCGATTTCATCCTTTGCCTCTGGCGCGGGCACTGTACTGGCAGCAGCCGCAGGTGCTGCCGCTGTCGATTCGTCGGCGCTAGCTGCAGCGCCGCCTCCCATAGCCTCGACGATGTAGGCGATTTCTGCCTCCACGTCCAGTCGAGGGAACATAGGCTCTCCCTTCTGCACCTTTGTGCCAGCAGGGAGATGCCCGAAGGTTTGCACGCTCTCCCACGCCGTCAAACGTGGCAGGTCTTCGTCAGCTAAGCCTAGCTGCTGCCAAATCAGTTCCGGCGTCTTGGTCAAAAACGGACGCAGCAGCACGGATGAAATGCGCTGGGATTCTGCCAGCACATACATCACGGAGCCAAGAATCTCTCTCTTGGCCTCATCCTTCACCATCGACCACGGCTGCGTCTCGTCGATATATTTATTCGTACGGCTGATAAGCTGCCACACAGCTGAAAGCGCAATGGAAAATTCCATCTTTTCCATAGCTTCCTCGTACTTCGCTACCGTAGAACGAACAGTCTCCAAGAGACTTTCGTCAAATTCTGTAGCCCCCGCAACATAAGCGGGAATCTTGCCTGCAAAGTACTTATCGATCATCACGATCGTACGATTCAATAGATTCCCGAGATCATTGGCGAGATCATGATTGACTCGCTCAACAAAACTTTCTGGCGTAAATGTTCCATCCGCCCCAAAAGGCACTTCGCGCATGAGATAGTAACGCAGCGCATCTAATCCATAACGGTCGATCAACGTAACCGGATCGACAACATTCCCTTTGGACTTCGACATTTTGCCGTCCTTCATGAGCAGCCAGCCGTGCGCAAACACCTTTTTCGGCAAAGGTAAATCAAGAGCCATCAACATAATTGGCCAATAAATCGTGTGGAATCGAACAATCTCCTTACTCATTAAATGAACATCAGCAGGCCAATATTTCTTGAAGTTACTTTCATCTTCAGAACCATAGCCAAGCGCGGTAATGTAGTTGGATAGCGCATCGATCCAGACATAAATGACATGTTTCGGATCCCCAGGAACTTTGATTCCCCAGTCAAAAGTCGTTCTGGATACAGCCAAATCCTCAAGACCTGGTTTAATGAAGTTATTCAACATTTCATTTTTACGAGATTCTGGGTGGATGAAATCTGGGTTATCCTCATAATACTGCACTAAGCGATCGGCGTATTTGCTCATCCGGAAGAAATAAGTTTGCTCCTTCATTTTCTCCACAGGTCGCCCACAATCTGGACATTTCCCATCTACCAGCTTGCTTTCCGGGAAAAAAGATTCATCGGGAATACAGTACCAACCCTCATACTCACCTAAATAAATATCCCCTTGATCCAGTAATCTTTGAAAAATCTTACCAACGGCAGCTTTATGACGATCTTCAGTCGTTCGTATAAAATCATCATATGAAATATCCAGCTTCGCCCAAAGCTCTTTGATTCCTGAAACAATATGATCAACAAATTGCTGAGGCGTCGTCCCTTTCTCTTGGGCCTTGCGCTCGATCTTCTGACCATGCTCATCCGTACCAGTTAAATACCTAACATCAAAGCCGCGCAGTCGCTTGTAGCGGGCCATAGCGTCACCGGCTACAGTAGAATAAGCGTGACCAATATGCAGCTTATCACTCGGGTAATAAATTGGTGTTGTAATGTAAAATGTTTTCGATTGCGTTGACATCATTCGTTCCTCCTAGCAATTAGTAGAAAACACAAAAAACCCTCATCCATCTTGGGACGAGAGCTGAACTCACGCGGTACCACCCAGGTTTCCCCGCCTTTCACAAGCTCGGGGCTCAGTAAGTCGATTACGACTTGCCCATTAACGCTGGGACACGAGGCCAGCTTACTCCCATTTTGCCATTTGTTTCTCAAATGTAATTTGGGTAGCTCGAAGACCTATTCTCCGGGACCATATTCCAAACCTACTCCTATACCGGCTTTCACCTAACCCGGCTCTCTGTTTATAGGCATCCGTTTGTACTTATCCGTTCATCGAAACCATATTTACAACTTAAGGCAAATATATCGAAAATATAAGCTGCCTGTCAAGCAGACTGATCATTATGAGATAAATTTTCCGCTCGTGCCGGCACAAGATCAACACCACCCGGATGAAAAGGATGGCATTTACAAATCCGTTTCACCGACAGCCAAGATCCCTTCAATGCACCGTGAACTTCAATTGCTTCTAATGCATATTGCGAACAAGTGGGATAGAATCGGCAAGTAGGTGGCTTCAAAGGAGAAATAAACTTCCGATAGAAATAAATAGGTACTTGTAAAGTCTTTTTCAACCGAGTCTCTCTCCCTACTCCATTGTATTCAAAACATGCTGCTCATCCATCATGCCTGAAATAAAGGACCGAGTCAATTCAAGCCCTTTATGGCTAAGCAGAGAGTTGAAAACACTTAAGAAAAGTAGGATATAAATAGACCGATACAAAAGTCATGATCCATTTATTAAACGTAAAGCCCGATCGATTCTTATTATGTAAATATCTTTCGTGATCCTTAGGTAAAATACTCCGTATCATCAATTTGGAATTAAGTCTATTTATTTTAAGTCTATTCTCCTTAGCAGGACAACAAAACCCATTTGACCAGCGCATTTTCATTAAGAAATTCTCACATTCCTCTTCTGTTAGAAACGTATGAGATTGCACATCGGTAAATTGCAGTTCCATATCCTCACCCTCGCTTCAAATATCAACGTAACGGTAGTGAACTGTTGAGTAGGATGGAAGGATGGTTCGAGTGTTGTTAGAGTAGTTCTATATATTATGGAGGAATTACTTTAGTTTGATTTATCCCGTCCTCACTCATTGTAGATACCACAGAATCAAACTACTAATATAAATAGAAATTTCACGACCTTAGCCATTTCAAGGCGATTTTACTAACATTGGTTACGTCTATGGAGAGATCGATGCTACGTTTGTTGCAATAGTTAAATTACACATAAAATGAAAACAACCTTTGTCTCGAGACTGAGGTTGTTTTCCAAAAACTTATAAAAGAATATGTTCAACTTATTGATAGAATGAGAACACCTTTTGCAGAAAGTGTAACGGTATTGGTTACTGGTTGACCTACTATTAAATCCGTTCCCTTTAAGATTCCTAAATCTACGTTCACGGATTGATCATTGTGATTCAGGATAAATAGATATGTTCCACTCTCATTGGTTCTTTGTGAAATCTCAACACCTGGAACTGGGGGAATTGGGGCAGTTATTCCTTTTTCTTTGCATAAATTAGCTAGAAATCCCTGCAAAAAGGATGACTCAGGACTAGTGGCTACATACCATGCTTGACCTGTCCCGAATTTATTTACGGTTAGTGCTGGCATTCCTTGATAGAAATCGCTGCCATAGACCGCTTTTATCTCGGCTCCTTCTGAATGGATTAAGTCACACAGAAGTCCACATTGATACTCACCGCTGAGTGATCCCCATTGTTCTTTTAGCACGATTTGGTTGCTTTGATCAGGGAAAAGTGCATCGATTTCTTCTGCCCATATTCCGAGCACCTCGCGCAATTCACCAGGGTAGCCGCCAAGTGAGACGATATCGTTCTCATTTACTATTCCGCTAAAGAATGTCGTCAGGAAGATTCCTCCTGAACGGACGAAGTCCTCCACCCGCTTTGCGTAACCTTTCTTCACCATGTAAAGCACGGGTGCAATAACGATGTCATAGTCTGATAGATCTGTGTCTGTGCCTATTAGATCGGCTTGAATATTTTGCTGAAATAGAGCGTCATAATATTTGTGGACTTCATCCACATATTTGAGTGCAACGGTCGGTCCACTGGACAGCTCGACGGCCCAGCGATTCTCCCAATCGAAAACGATCGCGACCCGAGCATTGATTCTAGTGTCCAGCAGACTGTCTGAGAGTTTTTGCAATTCAGACCCTAGCTCTGCGCATTCGCGGAACACTCGTGTGTGTTCATGTCCAACGTGCTCGATGACGGCTCCGTGATATTTCTCACAAGCTCCTACTGATCGGCGCAGCTGGAAAAACATCACGGTATCGGCTCCATGAGCCACAGCCTGGTAGCTCCAAAGCTTCATAACACCGGGGCGTTTTAGTGAATTGTAGGGCTGCCAATTTTGCTGGCTTGGCGTTTGTTCCATAAGCATGAATGGCTGTCCTTGCTTCAAGCCGCGCATAAGGTCATGGGTCATGGCCGTCAGACTAATAGGTGTATTTAGGGAAGGGTAATTATCCCAAGAGACAACATCTAAATGCTTAGCCCATTTGAAATAATCTAATTCTTTATAAAGTCCCATTAAATTCGTTGTTACGGGAAGGTCAGGTGTATGTTTTTTGATGGCGTTATATTCTAGTTTGTAACAGTCAAGCAAACTATCCGACATAAAACGGCGGTAATCGAGCGAGATTCCTTGGAAGTTTGTATTGTCCACTCCCCATTCTTCGGAAAGGGCATTTGGTGGAACAATTTCTGCCCATTCATAGAAGGTATGACCCCAGAAACCCGTATTCCAAACTTTATTCAAGGTTTCGAGTGTTGTATAACGTTCCTGGAGCCAATTTCGGAAGCCGTCCGCACAATGGTCGCAGTAACAATATCCTCCGTATTCATTAGAAACATGCCAGATTAGTACGGCTGGGTTATCCTTGTAGTGTTCAGCAAGCTTTTCTGCGATCCGCTCTGAATATTTTCGGTAAGTTGGGCTGTTTGGACAAGAATTATGTCGTCCTCCAAATTTACGTTTACGCCCCTCGAAATCAACTCGCAATACATCCGGATATTTACGTGCCATCCATGCAGGATGAGCACCTGTACTTGTTGCTAGACATACGTAGGTGCCATTCTCATAAAGACGGTCGATAATTTCATCCAGCCATGCAAAGTCGTAGGTATCTTCATTCGGCTGTGAGAGCGCCCACGAAAAAACATTTATGGTCGCAACATCAATCCCTGAAAGTTTAAACATCCGTAGATCTTCATTCATTATCTCTTTGTCCCATTGTTCTGGGTTGTAGTCTCCACCATACCAAATTTTGGGAAGTTTCTTGTTTATCAAGTTATGCACCTCTTTTTATTTTGATTATTCATATAAGAATAAGTACATTGTATTGGATTATTATGAGGCTTAAAATATAATATTCTTACACCCTTATATAATAAAATGGAACAGGATCGTGAAAAATGCATAAAAGATATGAATTAATGCCTTCAACGGCGCAACCGTTTCCATTATTTATTGAAAGCATTGGTCACCATGAGGATCAAGAAAAGTTATTAAGACCTGAGGGGTTTCCTAGTTACCATTGGCTGCAAACTTATTCAGGTGAAGGGGAATTCACTATGGAAGGGAAAAAATTCCGCTTATCAAAAGGTTCAGGGGTATTGCTGCTTCCAGGTGTACCTCATTCTTATTGGGCTGTAACTGAACAATGGTGCACGCAATATGTCACATTCGGAGGGACCTGTGCAGCTGCCATGCTTCGTTCCTTTGATTTAATGGAGTCTGCAATTTTTCGTTGGGATGAGGAAGGTCCGCTGCAAGGGGAAATAGGACGAATTTTAGCCAATATGGATGCAGCCCTCGAATATTCGGGGTATGAAGCCTCAGCGGATTTATATCACTTTCTAATTCAGCTAAAGAAGCATGGACAAATCAATAACCGCGCCTCTATTCGCAATCAAATGGTCCAGCTGCAACCATTATTGATTTGGCTTGAAAGTCACTACCATAACCCTGATATCGGACTTGAAGAAATGGCTCGTATCCTAGAGATTACACCTAGACACATGAATACACTGTTTCAGCATGCATTTGGGCTATCCCCTTATTCCTATTTAATTATGATGCGTCTTCGCAAATCCAAAGAGATGCTATTGAAACAGCAGCATCAGACCGTCAAGGATGTGGCTGAGCAAGTAGGGTTCCGAGATACAAGCCACTTTGTCGCGAGTTTTCGCAAGCATGTCGGACTCACACCTGAGCGGTTTAGGCAAATGAATTAGTGTGCTATAATAAAAATAGTTACTATTCATTCATTAAAGGAGTCTATTCTATGATTATTGAAATATTTCAAGATATTGTTTGTCCATGGTGCCGAATTGGTAAAAAGAATTTAACTGACGCATTAGCCAATTTTACATCGGAGCCTGTTGAAATCCACTATCGTGCGTACCAACTAGACCCTTCAACACCTCCAGAGGGATCACCTTTCCGTGATGTTATGCTCCAAAAGGTCCGGGCAGATGAAGCCAAGCTTAGCGGCATGCTGCAGCAGGTTACAAAGGCTGGTGAAGCGTCCGGTTTATATTTCGATTTCTCCAAAGTTGAGAAGATGCCAAATACATTAAAGGCGCATCAGCTCATCGCTATCGCACCGGAAGATCATAAAAAAGATCTTGTTGACGGTTTATTTAAAGCTTACTTTGAAGATGGAAAAGATATTGGGAATGTGGATGTTTTGCTTGATTTTGCTGAAAAACTCGGCATGAATCGGGAACAAACCTCCACTCGTTTAAATGTAAAGGAAGGGTTAGAGCAGGTCGAGGAGGATCTTGATTTTGCCAGACAAGCTGGAGTTTCGGGAGTTCCCTTTTTCGTAATCAATCGTAAATATGCACTTACTGGCGCTCAGCCTTCGGCCACTTTCCTGCAAGCCCTGCAGCAAATCAGTGAGGAGCAAACGGAAGAAGAAGCTTAAAACAAACAAAAACCGACTCTCTCATAATTGAGAAGTAGTCGGTTTTTTATTTTATACACGAAAGGATTAAGCTGTGTGTAGCTTCTTCCCAAATATTTGCTTGTAAAATAAAGCACTAATAATCACTACTGCGGCAAAAATAAGGAGAAGATTGCTATACGGTACAGCTTTTATCGTACTCAAAACCGGATTCTTGTAAAAATCCATCATGCCGCCATCTAACAGTTTGGCAACAAGTGCCGTTCCTACTGCGCCTGAGATAAACGAAATGAGGTTGAACAAGCCCATCCCTACACCCGTCTCATGCACTTCCAGCGTCAAGGAAACACGGTTAGCTAAAGCCGTCTGAATAAAGGAAAAACCAACATAGGTGGGAAGCAATGCAGCTGAAATGAGCCAAGGGGAATGACCTACCGTGAGGGCAATAGCCGCGAGACTTACAAACAAAAGCCCCATTCCAATGTATACAACGAAGTTATTTCCCTTCTTGTCTGCTAAATTACCGCCTATTGTTCCGAACACAACAGCGCAAATGGCACCAGGGAACAGAATGAGACCGATCATACTCGTACTCAAGTCATTTACTGTCGCCAGCATCAAAGGAATAACAAACATAATACCCATCACTGTACAGAAAATGAGAAAACCAACGATCAAACCGCCACGAAGCAGCTTGTTACGGAACAAGGCAGGCTCGATAAAAGGCTCTTTAGCTCGGCGAATATGAGCAACGAACCAAATAAATAAGACCACACTCGCGGCCAAATAGTACCAATGAGGGAATGATAAATATACCGTGATACCCGCCACGGAAAAAGCAACGAGGACCGCACCAAGAATGTCGACACTGCCTTCTTTGCGCTTCTCCTCAGGTAATATCTGTCTGAAGAAAGGAATTGAAATCAGTGTAAATAGTGGAATGATAAATAGATATGTCCAATGCAAGGTTGATGAGACAAATCCGCCAACAACGGGGCCTACTGCAATAGCAAATGATACGGTAGATGTTAAAATTCCGAATATTTTCCCCCGATCCGAAGGTGAAAAGTATCGAGCCACCACGACCATGATTAATGCCGGAATAGCTGATGCGCCTGCACCTTGAACCGCGCGGGCAAAAATAACGGCTGGATACCAAGCTTGAAGAAGAAAGCCCAGAGCAGAACCTACACTATAAATAACGATTCCTGCAACAATTAGCTTTTTCAAGCTGAAAATATCGGATAAGCGGCCATAAATAACCGAGCCTATCCCAAAGAAAATAATAAATGTGGTGAGTACCCAACTCACACCTGTCGGGGTAATCGCGTATTGCTTGGCGATCGCTGGCGTGGAAACGTTAAAAACGGTTTCGTTCAACACAGCGAAAAAAATAAGAAAAATAATCCATGGCACAGCCTTCTTGGCATCTATAACCTTCTCTTGTGTCATGTCTGTTGCTGTAGCAACATGCTGCATGGTTCCACCTCCATTTTCTATGTCTCCAGCCATTTTATCATAAGAGTTTCTTATATTGACTGGAAAAAACAATTACAATCAACTAACTGTAATATTTTTCATAACAATTAACTGTAATGATAAATGTTATAGTTATGGCTGTCAAGGGCTATCTTTCATCTTTTTCGAAAATATAAGATAATGGACGAATGGAACTGGCTCATATAGAACAGGAGTTCAACGAATGACTAATTTACGTCAAATACTTAAGCATGTACCCTCTCGCATTTTGATTATTGTATTACCTTTTCTACTGATGGGCATGGTTGAATACTTAGAAAGAGGCTCCTATGATGAACTTCATAAATGGGTCGTGTCTCACCCACTTTCCATGGTTCTTGCCTACTTTGTTGTTGGTACTATGTATTTGTTCCTTATTGCATTAACAGGTCGGAGCCGCTTACCCTTTTGGATGCTTTGTTCGATTTTGCTTCCTCTAGGAGCAATTAGCGGCAGTAAATTAAAAGCCATTGGAGCGCCTTATTATCCATGGGACCTTGTATTTAATAATCAAATTGTTGAGTACAAAGCATTTTTGCAAGGGTATCTGAATTTTAGAATAATGGGTACCGTTGTGATCTTCCTCGTGATAATTGCTTTATTATTTCATTTGGTTTTCCTGCATCGACGTATCCAATTAACTTGGATTGAACGTAGTATTTATGCTGTTATTGCCATCATCATGGCAACCAGTCTTTATACGGACAAGCCGATTCCTTTCATGAATTTATATGGCATTTATACGGTGCCTTGGGATCAAACGATCACCTACGACGAGAATGGATACTTGTATTCCTCTGTACAAATGTTAGGTTTTCTAAAGGTCGCAAAACCGGATGGTTATAACAAAAAAGCCGTTACCTCCATTCTGGAACAACTCCCAGAGAAAAAAGCGGTAAATGACAAAAAGCCAAACATCATTGTGGTGCTTGGAGAAGCTTTTTGGGATCCTACGATTATGAAAAATATCTCGTTTAGTCGAGATCCTATTCCGAATTTACATCAGCTGCAAAAAACATTCACCAGCGGTTGGATGTTATCTCCACAATTCGGAGGCAGCACTGCAAATGTTGAATTTGAAGTCTTATCAAGTAATTCCATGCGATTCTTTGGGAAATCACCTGATAAAATATTACCTTACATCGAGTATATGAATCATGGTGTTGACTCTTTAGCCAGTATAACGACAAGGCAGGGTTATACCGCTACTTCCATTAATCCATTCTTTAGTTATTTTTTCGACAGCAGAAAGGTGTATAAGCATTTTGGATTTTCACGGTTCATCGCCAGTGAGTTTTTCCCAAATGATTTTGAAGGACCGAACTATGCGGACCGAGCTGTTGTAAAAAAGATTATTGAGGAAACGGAGAAAAGCGACGGGCCTGATTTCATTTTCGCGAACACAATGGAGAATCATCATCCCTTCAAACCAGGGAAATTCATCAAAAACACGATTGAAGTAAAAGGAGATATTACACCTGAATCCAAAGGTATTTTGGAGACATACGCCCAGGGTATCTCGGGTACTGACAAAGCGCTTCAGTCCCTAGTGGACTATTACTCAAGAAAGTCAGAGCCAACGATCATTCTCTTTTTTGGAGATCATTTACCTTTTTTCGAGGAAAATTATAAGGTTTATCGCGATGCTAAATATGTCCTTCCTGATGATCCAGATTTGTACACGAAGACACATTACACGCCTTTCTTAATTTGGAACAATTTCCTGCCTGCGGATCAAGAGAAGAAGGATCTAAAGATCAGCCCATCCTTTCTAGGTCCCAAGGTTCTTCAAATGGCTGGTGTTCAGGGCAGTTACTACACAGACTATCTCTACCAATTGTCGCAAAAAATTCCTGTTATTCCGCCAAATGAGATGTGGGACAAGTATCAAATCAAGGAAAGTGATCTTACCGACTATATGAAGCTTCAATACGACAACTTATTCGGAGGCCGATATGGCTATGAAGCTAAAGGCTTTAAAAACTCGATTGTACAACCAGGCTACACCTTGGGTTACGGCGATCCCGTTATAACAAAGGTGAGTCAAAGTGAAAACAAACTCCAGGTTGTTGGTAAGCCCTTTTATTCCTCCTGCAATGTATATATTGACGGAGTAGTGTTTAAATCCAATTTCGATGGTGAAGATACGCTTTATGTTGATCTGTCAGAGAACCCACCTTTGGAGGCTGGAAAACCTCACCAAGTCGAAGTACGTATTTATGATGATAAAAAGATGAAGATCGGCCAATCCAATTTTTATCCGCTCCAATAGTCATGACTCTAGCCCCCCTCGAATAGGATGAAGCATATCCTGTAGCCGAGGGGGGGGGGCATGCACCCACGTATACCACCTGCTCATGTTCATTTCTTTAAAATTATAACATCAGAAGATTTAAACCATCATCACTTATTGCGACTATATACGTTTAGTGTAAACGGTACGGCTTATGACAATCACGTGCATCAATACCAAGGCATTTCCGGCATCCGATATGGCCATTATCATGCCTATTATGGTACGACAGGGCCTCCCATAGCACTTCAGGATGGAACTCATTTTCATTTACTAGATGGCACCGTCGAACTGAATGCTTATAACACCTCACGAGGGGGAGCACTGGTTAAATCTAAGCAAATAGAAGGTCTTATCCAGGAGCTGCACCGGCACAGTTATGCTGGTTATTCATCTGTTGGTCTTAGCTATGAGTCTTGGTGAGTACTCATGGGACGGAAAAGAAAAAGAGTCAAGTTAGAAGGCTGATATGCCTTTCCTTGACTCTTTTTTGGGTGTTACTGCAATGGTTCAATATGGATTGACCACTTGAATTTGAATGATTCTCCCGCAGCTAAGCCTTGGGCACCTGAAATTTCTGGCGAAAAGGGCTCGTTGAACACGTTCATGATACTTGTATAAGGTTCAAGCGACACAGCTTCCGCCCATGGCGCTGTGAAAAGCACGTGAATGGGAAACTTGTCTCCCATGTCGTACACGAGCTTAGTCCCCCGAGCTTCATACTGAAGCTCGCAGGTTTGCGGCCCCGGCTCGATGCTGAGCATCTGCGAGCCGCCTGGGTAATTCGGCAGCTCCGTGACGAGCGTGCCATGCTGCAGCGCCGCAGTGAGCGGCGAAGACGCGGGCTCCGCCGCCGCGTAACCATCCGCGCTGAGCGGCCACTCCGCCGCCGCGGGGATCACGACCCGTACGCGGTTGGCTTCGCCCTTCGCGAACGCGAAGTACGGGTGAAAGCCAAGAGATAGCGGCATCGTTTCACCGCTGCGGTTGGCGATTTCACCGCTGAGTGACAGCGTACCGTCCTTCAGACGGTACGTGAAGCGAAAGCATGCGGCGTGTGGATAATACGCCAGCATGTCCGGATGCTCCGCGAAGTCGAACTCCGCGGAGACATAGGCCCCGCCGGCGGCATCCGCGCCGCTGGCAATGACCTTCCACGGCCGCTCGCGCAGCTCGCCGTGGGCGTGGTCCGGCTCCCGATTCGCGGGGAGCCTGTACTCGCGGCCTCCGAATGAGAAGGCCGCGAGCTTGACGCGCCCCGGCGGGAACAGAATGGGCACGCCGTAGCGCGAAGACTTGACGCGAAGCTCAGCCAAGCTGGCTGGCTTCGCGATGTAGGCATGGTTCCGCACATCGAAGCGGAACAGATGCAATCCGACAGCCGGGATGATTTCGGCCTCAGCCTGTGCATGATGGTCGACTAGGCGAAGGGTCGACTCCCCGTCCCACTCGCTGTTGATAATCTCGTACTGACTCATGATAATCCTCCTTTGTGTTTTGCAGTTCTTGTTTTCTTAAGCATTACTTAATTCATTTGCAATTGCCTAGCACATCTTTGATAGTATGTAGATATCATAACAATTCCAAGTACAAGGATTATGCTAGTGACCAAGCTGCCTTCAGCCCCAAAACCCGCCCCTGAAACAAGCGAAGTTCCCTGTATCTCGGTCTTAATGAGCGACGGCATCGGTGTACCGGATACTTCGAATCCGAGGATACAGCCTTGAAAAAAATTCCAAGACAAGTGCATTCCTATCGGCATCCATAAACCGCCCGAGTACTCTCGACATAAGGCGAACAATAGGCCTGCAAGCAGTAAATTCATGATTGGAAGCGGCGAACTCCACATACCTGGATTAAATGTATGCAAAAAAGCAAATACAACAGTCGAAACCGTTATGCCAGATAGGGTACCGAACCTTTCCTTCACCAGTCCTTGTAAATAGCCGCGTGCGAATAATTCTTCATTAACAGCAACCCCTACGAAGAGTAAAAACCCCCACGTCAGTTCGAGCCCGAGCGTTCCAGTCCATTGAAACGATACGATCTTAATCCCACCCAGCAGCCATATCCCTGCACTGCTGATCGTAATAAGTAATGCGCCTGCAGTGAAGCCTTCTCCGAATCTTCTGCCAAGCAGGTGAGTATGAAGTCCAAGTGTCCAGCCTTTACGTCTTTCGAAAATAGCATATGAAAGAACAACACCGCTAATAAAACCGATAATTTGCGCCCATAAAGCTGCTTTTATAAAGAATGGATCCCCAGCAACTCCTGCCATACTAATATCATGAGCAGGATGCCTCAGAATCGCTACAACCGCGGCTACGATCGATAATAACACGGTAATCACAACAATGAAAACGAGGGTTAATAGTACTTTACCCACAATCGTTAGAATGGATAAGGACTTTCGCTTCTTTACCTCAATAAGGTTCCACTCCCTTCTAAACCACTTATTCGAGAATAATCGCCTATTTCCTGCCAACTTACGAAGGAAAGGATGCTCTTGTGCAAATGTTGGCTCCATGCCACAATAGAAGAAACATCTGATTCATTTGACGGAGGAAACATGCTTTTCGTTCTATTTGCACTCTGGATCATCGCGTTGGGGCTTGTCATGGTAGATCCACGATCCAGTACAATGCGCTGGATGAGCGCTATTGCTTTTACCGGTGGCTTCGGCGCCCTTGCTGCCGTTTTGTCTGAAACCTTTATCCCCTATATCCAGCAAACAGTACCCAACCCATCCATTAGTGCTCTACTTTATCGCGTCATGGGCATCAGCTCACTAATATCTTACTATGGCTTGCCGTATTCATTTGCCATGCTTTCTTTGAGATATAACGCGTCCTGGCAGAAACCGGCTATTCAAACGTGGCTGCCAATAGGACTACTCATTCCTCCAATTGCCTGCATCCTTTTCACAGCCAGTTATACGGAGGAAATGCCCATTGACTTTCCCATCGTAGCCTCCTGGGTTATTCCTTATATTTTCATAGGTGCTGTACTTATTGTAATCAAAACAGAACGGCTTCCGGCTATGAAGCGGACTCATTTGTTCACCTGCTTAGCCCTCCTTCCGCCTATCCTTTGTGTAGGCATACTTAATTACGTTATGCCAAGCTTCGGTTTTTACCGTATGTGGGTCTATCACGTATGGATCCTTGCTTTCGTTGTGCCTTTTTTCGTGTTTACCTTTTTCAAATATGGTTTTCTCGGAATGCGTCTGCTCATCGAACGTCGCAAGCTGGACTCGACGCTCCGCGCCATCACATCGGGAACCGCGATTTTAAACCATTCGATTAAGAATGATGTCGGGAAAATGCGTTTGTTCCTCGAGAAAATGAAACAACATGCCGAGGAAACGAATCAACCGGAACTTATGCAGGACATCGATGTCGTTATGGGGGCTTCCATGCATATCCGTGACATGATTAGCCGAGTACATGAACAAACACAGGAGCTCCCTCTTCGGGTATCTTCAATCGATGTAGCGGAGCTTATTAAGGAAGTCCTTCTTCCTCTTGGACCTTACCTAAGTATAATTCAGGTGAATCAAAGCACCCCTGAGAACTTAATTCTTCAATTAGATCCCATGCAAATTGCTGAAACGTTAACGAATGTACTCATGAATGCGGTAGAAGCCATGCCCAAAGGCGGCGAACTTACAATTAAAGCATTTCATGCTAAAAAGAACATTATTTTGGAAATAAGAGATAACGGAATAGGCATGGAGAAATCCGTGCTGAAGCAAGTATTAGAACCGTTTTATACGACCAAAAGCGGCAGTCATAGCAACTTTGGACTTGGGCTCGCTTATTGCTACAGTGTAATGAAGAAACATGGGGGGGCCTTGGAATTAAGCAGTGCGCCAGGGAAAGGCACGAGTGTGTTTCTAACATTCCCCGGCAACCGACTAAAGAAATAAAGGGGGATTCCTACTTGGAACCAATTCGTATTTTGATTGTTGAGGATGACCTTGATTGGCTTCGCGGCCTTAAAGCCTATTTGAATCGACAGATAGATTTGATTGTCGTGGGCACCGTATCAACCGCAGAAGAAGCAAGGGAACTATTTGCTAATTCGGAACCAGGAGCCGATGTCGTTCTTATGGATATCATGCTGCAAGATGAGCCCGCAGGCATTGGACTTGCTGAACAAGCGCTCTTATCTTGGGGAGTTAAAGTGATTATGCTTACCTCGATGGAGGAGAAGGATTTCATCTTCCGTTCCTTTCAAGCCGGTGCTATTGACTACCAGATTAAATCCAGATTCGAAGAGCTTCCCACCATTATTCGAGCCGTACATGCACGCCAATCTTCGATTAACGCGGCAGTAGCTGAACAGATGAGAGAGGAATTCCGCAGGCTCAAACGGTTAGAGCACCAATTCAAAGTTAAAGAAGTCAGCGATCTAATCACGCCTACAGAGCTTCAGGTACTAGAGATGATTGATCAAGGACATACGCAAACGGAAATTGCAAACCGCTTTTTCATCTCCTTACGAACGGTCAAAATTCATGTGGGGCATATCTTGAAGAAACTAGGTAGTCCGAGCAGCAAGGATGCCGCACAGAAAATCAGAGACTTGGGTTTGTTTGAACGAGGAAATACAACGGGGGGAGACGGCAAAGGGGACTAATGGATGTCCCGCTTCTTGAAACGTCCTCCCTTGACATCGTGGATATTGCCAACTGCGAGAAACGCTGCAGGATCGAGCTCATCCACGATGGATTTCAACTTCGCTTCCTCCAGCCGCGTAATTACACAGAAGATGACCTTCTTGTTATCTCCCGTGAAGCCGCCTTCCCCTTCCAGATAAGTGACACCGCGCCCTAAGCGGTCCAGAATAGCTTCACCAATTTGTCTGAAGCTATCACTGATGATCCACACGGACTTCGACTCATCAAACCCTTCAATGGTCACATCAATCATTTTATAAGCAATAAAATAAGCGATTAGCGAATACATCGCACGATCCCAACTGTATACAAACCCTGCGCTGCCTAGAATGAATAGGTTGAAAAACATCACAATCTCGCCTACGGAGAACGGTATCTTTTTTGAAACGAGAATCGCAACAATTTCTGTACCATCGAGTGATCCCCCGAAACGAATAACCATTCCTACCCCAATACCGAGAATAATGCCGCCGAAGACAGCTGCAAGCAAAGGATCATTGGTTAGCTCTTTCACGGGGTGCAGCAGATACGTTCCTGTGGACATGACTAGAATTGAGAAAAGTGTTGATAATGCAAACGTTTTTCCTATTAATTTATATCCGATAAACAGGAATGGAAGATTTAATAAGGTCAAAAATATCCCGACTTGAATATTGGTTAGATAAGATAATATGATTGATATTCCCGTGATGCCCCCGTCAATAATTTTGTTGGGGACTAAGAAAATCTCCAATCCAATTGACATAAGTACTGCACCTAAAAATAAAAACACGCTGCGTCGAAGTAAAGCTTTCTTGGTCATTCTTCGATGCTGCATTTGCATTGTCGCTTTTTTCACATATTGAATTTGTTCCTCTGACATGCAATCCCCTCCATTTCTCTATCTTCTATACATACATTTCTCGACAAAACCATCTTTTTCCTGCCAAATAAGCCTTTCCCTTGATACTTTATTATAAAAAATGTTAGATATTATACCATCGAATATTACCGTCAGCCGTGGTATAATGATGGCTGTTGTCATTTACAATTTCTTAATTTGAAAGTCATAGGAGACATATATGAACCAGCACATTAATCGCTTATTGCTTCTAACCCGGCAACGATTGCCACTATTATTAATTGCCCTAATTCCTGTATTGATCATGGAAATTTTGAGCCGCGGGCATTATATAGAAATGATTACTTGGAGTTACAAGCATCTGCTTGAACTGCTATTCAATGAATGGATCGTCTTCAGCTTGTTATTGTTATTCATCGCCATGATTGGTCGAACTAGAATTGCCTATTGGGTCATTTCAGGTATTCTTCTTACCTTGGCCCTAATAAGTGGCGTTAAGTTAAAAATATTAGGTGTTCCTTTGACACCCTGGGATATCGTCTTGGCCGGCGAAGCGTCGGATATGGTGAAATATATCTCGAATATTCTTAGCTTCAAAATTTTGATAATCCTTCTTCTTTTCCTCGCGGCCAGTTATTTTCTGTTATACCGCACGACCTTATTCTCGAAAAAGGTTGCACTAAAAGAACGTGGAATTCTTGCTCTCATCGCGATCGCTATGTTGTCTGCGGTTTACACGGATCTGCCTCTTCCGATTCAGAAATGGTGCGGTATCAAAGCATCCGTATGGAACCAAGTTGAGAATACCAAAACAAACGGCTACGCATTAGCAACGTTTCTGAATACCAAGTCGATGTTTACCGATAAACGTGAAGGTTACGATGATAAAGCAGTTGAAGCTATTGTTAGTAATTCACCTAAGCCGATTAAAGCTGGGGATCCAAACAACCCTGTAAAACCAAACGTTATTGTCGTGTTAAGTGAGGCTTTCTGGGATCCAACCGTTATCAAAGGTGTGGAATTCAGCCGTGACCCGATTCCATTCTTCCATAAGCTGCAGCAGACGGGGACAAGCGGTACGATGCTTTCACCGCAGTATGGCGGGGGTACAGCCAATGTCGAGTTTGAGGTTTTGACAGGTAACTCCATGCGTTTCCTACCGCAAGGGTCTATCGCCTACAATCAATTCCTAACGAATGAAGTAGATTCTTTGGCAAGTATTTATGCCAGACAAGGTTACACCTCAACGGCGGTTAGTCCATTCTACAACTGGTATTTCAACAGTAATAAAATATATAAATACTTTGGCTTCTCCAAGTATATTCCAATCGAATACTTTAAGCCTAACTATTCTGGTCCTTATATCGCAGACAGCGAAGTTGCTGCCAATATTATTCATGCGACAGACCAAAGCGATGGACCCGATTTCGTATTTGCCAATACGATGGAAAACCATTTCCACTTTTTCCCTGGTAAGTTCCCAAAAAACACAATCGATGTTACTGGCAATATGTCACCTTCTTCTCAAGGTATGCTTGAAACGCTTGCCCAAGGCATCAGTGCCTCAGATAAGATGTTAAAGGAATTAGTCGAGTATTATGAGAAAAAGGGTGAACCAACGATTATCGCTTTCTGGGGAGACCACTTACCAGCCCTGGGCGATGATTATGCCACTTACATTGACACTAAGTATATTAGCGGTAAAGACGATCCCGATTTCCTGAAAAAGATGTACAGCGTTCCGCTCGTCGTTTGGAACAATTTTGACCAAGGGCGCAAAGATACATTAAATATTAGCCCTTCTTTCTTAGGCCCTTATCTCATTGAATTATCCAAACAGCAAGGCAGCTATTATACCGATTATTTAAGTCAACTCTCGAAAAAGATCCCTGTCATACCACCGAAGGATCATTATGAGGCAATGCATATTAACGAGCAGGACCTTAAGGATTACGAGACTTTGCAGTATGATATCATTTTCGGCGATCGGCATGCTTACAAGGATTATAAAGTTCCCATTATAGATGCCAAGTATATGCTCGGATTTGGACCGATCCAGCTTGATAAAGTCGAATCTGACACGCAGGATCTATCTGGACGCTCAAGTGTAACCCTAACGGTGAGAGGAAGCAATATCCCCGCCCTTGGCTATGTTACCTTAAATGGCAAAGCCGTTCCAAGCACGTGGCAAGATGAACATACACTGACAGCCAAGGTCGAAGGCCATTTACTCAAAGCTGGAATCTGGGACATTCAAGTATATGTGAAAGATTCAAAGGAAACCGTCGTTGGTAAATCAAACACATTGCCTATCGAAATAGGCGGGCGTTAAGTTAGGTTGGATGCCAAGACCCCATTTCTCTAATTTGAGAAAAAGGGGTCTTTTCTTAGGGATGAAAAGAAAAAAGCTCAATCCACGAATGGATGAGCTTTTCTTTTCTCGTATGACCTCGATTACAGGGAGATAATTTTTCCTGTTGCTTCGGATTCGAAGGCCGCAAGGATAACTTGCAAAGAACGAAGCCCCTCTTCGCCGGAAATACGCGGCTTTTTGCCTTCCAGTATACTAGTAATGAACTCGTCAATGACACCGCTATGTGTTTGTTTCTCGTTCGTTGCGATTTGTCCAACTTTATATCGTTCAACCGTACCATCACGAAGCTCAACGATGACTTGGTCATTCGGATCGGTATCAATTTTGATAACACCATTCTCGCACCATAACACGGTTGAGTTGTCTTGACCTTTATAATAAGTCCAGCTAGCGACTAGTGAGCCAGTCGCGCCGCTTTTCATGCGCAGTAAGCAAGTCGCGTTATCATCAACATCTGTACCTTCTTTATGCAGGGTACCGACGAAAGCAGCTACTTGTGCAACCTCATCTGCAAGCAACCAACGAATTAAATCTGACTTGTGTACGCCAAGATCGCCCATCGCGCCCATTGTTGCTTCTTCTTTGCGGAAGAACCAGCTTTCGCGTCCGTCCACGCTCCACCCTTCCGGACCTGGATGTCCGAAAGATGTGCGGAATGTCAGCACTTTACCCAATTTGCCGGAATTCAAAATTTCTTTAGCTTTGACATGTGGAGGCATCAGGCGTTGGTTGTGACCAACCATCAAAAACACACCATTTTTCTTTGCCGCTTCAATCATTGCCTCTGCTTCTTCTGCCGTTGAAGCCATTGGCTTCTCAACCAATACGTGAGCGCCTGCATTTGCAGCGGCAATGGATACTTCAGCATGGAGAAAGTTCGGCGTGCATACACTAACTGCGTCCACTTTCTCCTGCTTCAACATTTCGGTATAACTGCTGTATGCTTTGCCTCCGTGCAGCTGCGCGAAGTGCTCAGCTCTCTCTAGAACAGGATCGACGAAAGCAACAAGTTCAACATTCGAGTTCCAAGCATATTCTGGGATGTGTCTATGTTTAGCTATAGAACCGCAACCTACTACGGCCACTTTAATTTTGCTCATTTTATAATGCTCCTTTTTATTGTTAGTTATGAACATTCGTATAATGCTCTTTTACCCAGTTCAAGCTGTTCTCAACACTTGTAAGTGGTGGCTTCTGGCAGTGATCCTGCTCCACAACAAGCCATTCCACGCCTGCTTGCTCAGCAGCTTTAATCACTTTTTCCAAAGGAACATCGCCTAGGCCCAGCTCTAGTGTTACTAATTTACCTTCTGCATCTTTCGTGAAATCTTTGAAATGAAGCAGCGGTAAACGACCTGCATATTTTGCTATGTAGGCAAGTGGATCCTGACCAGCGAATTGAACCCAACAAACGTCCATCTCTACGTTAATTGCATCTTCGCCTGTTTTGGCAAACATGGCATCAAAGACGAACTCGTCATTCACTTTATAATGAAATTCGAAATCATGATTGTGATAAAGGAATTGCAAACCTTGCTTATTCGTTTCTACGGCAATCGCTTGACACTCAGCAATCAGTGCTTTCCATTGATCCGCTGACTCGCGTTCTTCAGCACCAACATACGGGCAAATAGCGTACTTAGCGCCGATAGTTTTTAGGTAGTCAAGTTCTCCCTGCAAATCTTTACGAAATCTCTCTAAACTCACGTGACTGCCGAATGCTTTCAAACCAAGCTCATCCAACAGCTGTTTGAGCTCTGCAGCAGGCTTACCATAATACCCCGCAAATTCTACGCCTTCATATCCTAACTTCGCTACATGACGAAGTGTGCCTTCCATATCTTTCTCCATATCATCTCTTAATGTATACAATTGCAGACCAATTCCTAAACGTCCCATTTGTTCTCCTCTTTTCTCATCATCCATATTTTGATAAATCGAACACGATAGAATTAGTATAATGGATCATAGCCTTATATGACCATTCACGATATAATCAAGACATCTCCTATTTGGCTATGAAAGGTGAATACAATGGAAACTGAGGTCTTAACCTGCGGCTATTCTTTTCATATGGAACCGTTTAATGTGAGTACCAAATCAGGTCTCAATTCTTATCTTTTCCGTTTGCAAACAGAAGGCACTTCCGAGGTTCTAGTGGATGGTCATATGCAGCGAATGGAAGCTGGTCATTTACTCCTTTTTCAACCGGGAGAACCTTATGAACTTCATATCGACCATGAATTGGATCAACCTAACAATAAAATCGCCAGTGGCGACTATTACGTATTCTGTAAAGGTGCTTGGATCGATGCGTGGTGGACACGCAGCCACAAACAGACTTGTACGCGTATCGACTTAGATGCTCGCTTGATTTCGCTATGGCGGCAGCTTATTCTCGAGAAGCGAAGAATGGAAGAAGAAAATCAAGAGCTTAGCGGCTACTTACTGCAAGCACTTTGCCTATATGTAGAGCGTGCAGCAACAGAAACTGTCTCTTTACAAGGACGCCCATTTACCGGGACTCGAATGAAGAGGTTCATTGAAGCACAAGCTACTGCTACTTTTAAAGTTGATGATGTTGCCAACCATGTTGGACTTAGCGTTTCCCGCGCGGTTCATTTGTTCAAAGAATGCTTCGGTAAAACCATGATACAATATGCCCTAGAAGTGCGTCTATCCAGCGCTGTGGAACGCATGCATGATAGTTCAATGTCCTTGGAGCAAATCGCCCTAAGCTGCGGTTTCGGCAGCTATCCCTACTTTCACCGAGCATTTAAACAGAGATTTGGGACATCCCCCAAGCTTTTTCGACAAAACGCTCAGCAAAACTAATGAATGATCGAATTCACAAATATTTCAAGAAATGCTGTCTTAGAGTGAAACATTTCCTCTCTCTCATTCGTATAAGCATATGAGAAGTAAAAATACATAGAAATATATGGTTTTGTTTCAAAATTGTAAAACTATTTTAAGGTTAATTTAATAATATTCATATATGCTAGACCTATATCCAATTCCTAGGATGGTGAAAAATGATGAAAATGTTTATTACAATTCACAACAAACCCGTGCCAGTCTACTCAGATGAGAAAAATAAAAAGAAATTCAATTTATTGAAATCGGCTCTCGAAGCGAAAGTGACCAAAGGAAGAGCAACGATTAAGAAATGCTTGGACTCTATTATTAGTATTGAGATCGTAGGTTGTGAAGCGATTCTCCATTCCTTTAATGAGCGCGACTCCCTTGCATTATCCCTTTACTAAAAAAACGAGAAGTCCTTAGGACTTCTCGTTTTTTTAGTAATTATATTTTTGTCGGATGACGCCAAGATGATGCTGAGCATGACCGGCTATCACATAGGCAAGAGCGCGTGCAGAGATTACATTGGCATTTGCTATCCCTTTACGGGACCATGCTGCTTCTGAAATTGTTTTCAGCAGAGTAAATGTGGCTTCTCGTACAGCTTTAAAATCGTTTAACAAATCGTCCATCGACAGTTCGTCAAAGGAAGTATTTGTGATGAATAAATCCTGATCAAATCCTGGTAAATTCGTTGTATCTCCACGAGCAATACGCAGCATCCGATAACTCATAATCCGCTCCGTATCTGTCATATGCCCCAAGACTTCCTTCAAGCTCCACTTCCCAGGCTCATATCGATAAAGCCCTTGCTCATTACTAATCGACGAAAACAAAGCGATAACAGCGTCTAATTGGCTGTGTAAAAAGGATAGATAGTCGCTTTCCGGAACTTGATTAATATAACCAGTAAAAAATGGTGAGTATTCTTCACTACTAGGTCGCTGCAGCATATCGTATGAATCTCCCTTCGTGATATAAAATAGAAATTATGTATATCCTTATCATATCGTAAACATAAACAAATATGAACCCAGCTCAACTCTCAAATTAAAAAAAGCGCATTTGGTCTTAACGCTCTACTTTCATAGTTTCTTTCTGTGGTATCTACAAATGCTAGACTTCAACCCATTATAGTGTTCATTGGTTTCCAACCTCTTCTACTTTTTCAATTAAGCCATTCTGTGATATCTACAATTCTGCTTAAAAACAGGGGATAGTGATTAAGAGCTAAAGGGATAGTGTACAGAGTTAACTCCAAACTCAGACCTACTATGTATCTATCCATATTCCGTGAAACAAAAAAACACTGACCTTAATGAAGAAGTCAGTGTTTTTGAACTGTCTATAATGGCTTTTGATCGAGTAGCCAGATTTTACTTTGGAAGTCTCCATGGAGACCAGAGACTGGCAGTCCGGCATAGAGAAGATGATCGCCGGGGTACTCACCATCCAAGCCTGCGATTTGATAATCGAAGGATGGGTTGAGACCTTTGAGCCGCAGCGTTTTGAGAGGCGCATTGGGCTCGGCGAGCACACGGAAGTAAGCGACCATAGCTTGGGTCTTGTCTTCAGAAACGATCATCCACGCAGTTTCGTTACCTTCGAATGGACTGAGTAAGCGGTACATATCGCCGAATTGGACGAGCGGCCGGATATGTTTATAATCGGCTATTTGCTTTTTGACGATTTCTTTTTCCTCGTCGGTAAACCGGGTTAGGTCAAGTTCGTAACCAAAGTTGCCGGACATCGCAACATCGCCGCGCATTTCCAACGATGTCTCACGGTGAACTTGGTGATTAGGTACGGCGGATACATGTGCTCCCATGGTACTAACAGGATAAACGATGCTCGTCCCATACTGAATTTTCAAACGGGAGATCGCATCTGTGTTATCGCTTGTCCACGTTTGCGGCATATAATACAGCATACCTGGGTCAAACCGACCACCGCCACCGGAACAGCTCTCGAACAATATATGAGGGAACTCGGTTGTCAACGTTTCAAGAACGCGGTACAGCCCAAGAATGTAGCGATGAGCAGTTTCTCGTTGTCTTTCCGGAGGCAGCGCAGCAGAACCAATTTCGGTCATATTACGGTTCATGTCCCATTTCACGTAAGTGATCGGTGCGCTGCTTAGGATATCACTGATCATTTTCGTAATCGCTTCACATACATCTGAACGTGAAAAATCCAATATTAATTGCTGACGGCCTTCCGTACGTCTACGATTCGGTACATGTAGGCACCAGTCTGGGTGTTTTCGGTATAAGTCACTGTCTGGTGAAACCATTTCTGGTTCAAACCACAGTCCAAACTCAAGTCCCATCCCATTGACTCTGGAGACGAGGTCCTCTAGTCCACCAGGCAGCTTGGCTTTATCAACGACCCAGTCTCCCAAGGAGCTGTTATCGCTGTCTCTTTTGCCAAACCAGCCATCGTCAAGAACGAATAGCTCGATGCCTAGCTCTTTGCCGGCGCTGGCGATGCTCTCGATTTTATCCGCATTAAATTGAAAATAGGTTGCTTCCCAGTTATTCACGAGCACAGGTCTTGTCCGATCACGGAATTCACCGCGGCAAAGTCGGGTACGGTAAAGCTTGTGATAGGTTCTTGACATACCCCCTAGGCCAGCGTTTGAATAAACCATTACAGCTTCAGGCGTTTGAAAATGTTGTCCCGGCTCAAGCAACCAGCCAAAATCAAATGGATTAATACCCATGGATACACGTGCTGAACCATACGGCTCAACCTCTGCATGGGCAGCGAAATTGCCACTATAAACAAGGCTGAAACCATACACATCGCCATGATCTTCATTGGCGTCCTTGGAAAGCAACGCAATAAAAGGATTGTGCTGATGACTGCTCGATCCGCGACGACTTTCTACGGTTAATTTTCCTGGCGCTAAGGGTCTTCTCTCGATATGTCGTTCTCTAACCCAACTACCTGAAAGCTGAAGAAGATCAAACTCACTATGCTGATAATCAAGGCTCATACTAAGCGCTCGTAGCAGCTTTAGATCTCCCGGTCCTTCATTTACGAAACGTACCGATCTAGTCATCGCTGCATGCTGCTCAAATATCGTATAGGTAAGAATGACCCGAAGGCCAATGACAGAATCAACGAGTTCAAGCTCCAATGTTTCCGCTTCATCATCTTGCTCTACATAGGTCGCAGGAAGCCCCTCGAGCACCGGTTTTCCTTGGTAGATTCGATGCTTGTCATAGATGAGCTCAGAAATAGTAGATCCATCAGGAAGAGCAACTTGATAAGCTGGCTCCCGATAATCACTTGTACCGTATGCCGGATACTCCTGAGGCAATGTATCGAAAGAAATGCTGCGATCTTCTGGAACAGGATTTGGTGAAAACGAACATCTCTCCTGAAATTGTAGGATCGAAGCCAGTTGACCTGATCGGATGGGGCGTCCCCAATAAACATGGGCTGGGTAAGCGGAATTGATTAGTTGAATAACATAGCTCATTTGCATGTTTTGTAAATGGAATAGTCCTTGTGTTGGTTCAAATGTAATTCGCATGATATCCCTCCTACCTCCTATTATCGTATCCCTTCGCGAACAAAACTATGGAGAATTAGCACCTACATATGGAGGAATGTAGTTTAGAGTGCAAAGAAAAAGGAGCCAAGGCTCGACTTGCCCTAGCTCACTTTCATTTTCACCATTTTTAGCCAAATTTATAAGTCATGCCATAGCCGCCTTTGGGGTAGACCCAATCAATGTTGTAGGATGGACATGCGATTCGGCAGGTCCCGCATTCGATACAATTTTCAAACGCAACTGTTGTAATCTTGAGTTTCTTTTCCCATTCATAGACGTCCGAGGGACAGAAATAATTGCAATCCTTTGTTACACAATTTAAACAGGTTTGGGTATCCTTGATTACGAGGTGCGACTTATCATCGCATTTATAACGAATGGTAAATAGCTTATCTGAAATGTCACTTTGGCTCATCCGTTCATCGCCCTCCATCCTTTATAGCCTAGCTTCATCAGGTTTACTGTACCGCCTGCAGCATTTTTGATGAGCTTCATGGCCATTTTTTGCTTATCCGCTTTGGTAATCCCATCCACGAGGAACATGTTGTAAGCCGCTTCATTCAGCGCTCTGGGCAGCTTGTCGAACAGTAATTCAGGGTCCTGCTCTTTGAGGAATTGATGCATGCCTTTGTATTTCTGTAAGTCTTTATGGACAAAAGATTCACGAATTTTTTGATCGTAGGCTTTGAGGGAAGCAGCGGAAAAATCGCTTTGCGCTTTGGCCTCGACAATCGCCTCACCGGCCAGTCGACCAGAGGTCATGGCTAAATTCGTTCCTTCGCGGTGCACAAAGTTGATTAACTGCGCGGCATCCCCACAGACGCACCAGCCATCTCCCGACAACGGCGGGATGGAGTGAAAGCCACCTTCGGGAATCAAGTGCCCGGAGTACTCCTTCGTTTCTCCCCCTTGAATCAGTTTCCGAATCATAGGGTGCTGCTTAACAGCATCGAGGACGGCATAAGGCTTCACTTTTTTGTCCCGCAAATGATTAACCATAACGCCTACGCCTAGTGAAATGGTTTCTTTATTCGTGTATAGAAAACCCATGCCTGCCATTCCTAGCGAGGTCTCGCCCATAAACTCAATTGTAACGCCTTCGTCACCTTCTAGTCCGAATCGGTCTTCGATTTTCTCCCTGGGAAGTGCAATAACTTCTTTCACAGCCAATGAAACTTCGTCCGGCATCCATTCTTTGTGAATGCCCATCGCCTTACCGAGCAAGGAGTTCACGCCATCGGCAATGACAACAACCTCGGCGTACAAATCGCCGTCATCTCGATCGGTACGAACACCGACGACCTTATTACCTTCGCGTATCACATCGAGTGCAACGGTTTCGTAGATAGGTATGGCCCCAGCCGCAACGGCTTTGTCCGCGAACCACTGATCGAACTTAACCCGCAGTCCAGTAAAGCAATTATAAGGCTCCTTGTAAGCCTCATTGCGGTG
The DNA here is from genome assembly GCF_030817215.1 of Paenibacillus sp. V4I3. Lineage (GTDB taxonomy): Bacteria > Bacillota > Bacilli > Paenibacillales > NBRC-103111 > Paenibacillus_E. The sequence continues at coordinate 3,930,680 of NZ_JAUSZA010000001.1, read as the reverse complement.
CCCGAAGGTGACCATGGATTCTTTGCCCATCATCCAGATGCGCTGCTCCACAATGTAACGCTCCATGGGAAAGTTTTTTTCTTTCCAAAATTCGGGAACAAGCTCTTCGATTTGCTTACGGTAAAGGACGCCTCCGAAAATGTTTTTGGCTCCGGGGAACTCGCCCCTCTCCAACAAAACAACGGATAATCCTGCACGTGCCATCGTCAAAGCGGCTGCTGAACCGGCTGGTCCACCGCCAACAACTATCGCGTCAAATTTCTCGTTCACTTGGCTTCACTCCTCTCAAGGGCCACGTTAACCCCTGTCTTCGAATCGTCGGACGGCAAGGAGCTTTCGGTGCTTGCTAGTTGGATGCCAAATAAAGTTCGACGCTTCCTTATCTCATTCGTAATGGCAGGAACAATCTTAAACATATCGCCTACTATGCCGTAATGAGCGAATTGGAAGATTGGCGCTTTATCATCTTTATTAATCGCCACGACTACATCCGCATGGCTCATACCTACGGTATGTTGAACAGCACCTGAAATGCCGATGGCGAAGTATAGCTTCGGCCTGACCGTGGCACCGGTTTGACCAACCTGGTGCTCGTGACCGATCCAGCCCGCATCGACCGCGGCACGCGATGCGCCAACGACGCCGCCGAGCGCATCCGCTAGCTCGGCGAGCAGCCCGAAGGCATCGGGCCCGCCCAGTCCGCGGCCCCCTGCCACGATAATCTCGGCATCCTCGAGATTGAGCTTGCCTGTTTCGCGCAGGAAGTCGAGCACCTGCGCGGCAATCTCTTCCTCTCGCATCGTCGCCTGGATGCGAAAGATTTCGCCTTGGCGCGTCGCGTCCTTCGGCAGCGCCTGAAACACTCCGGCGCGCGCCGTCGCCATCTGCGGCCGGTACTGCTTACAGAGGATGGTGGCCATCATCTTCTCGGAAAAAGCCGGCCGGCTGGCCAGCAGCAGCCTTGATGGCGGCGGCTCCACGTCGAGCTGCGTCGTGTCGGCCGTCAGCCCCGTCGGCAGGTGCGTCGCTATCGCGCCTGCCAAGTCGCGGCCCGTCGCTGTCGCGCCGAACAGCACGATCTCGGGCTTCGCTTCCTCGATCAGCTTCAAGCAGACTCGGCTGTATGGCCGAGTCCTGTATGTGCGAAGCTCGGGCGCTTCGCATAAGAACACCCTGTCCGCGCCGTAATGCACGGCTTCATCGGCGAGATGGGCTACATCCTCGCCGATGACGAGCGCCATGAGCGGCGCGTCAAGCTTCGCGGCCAGCTTCTTGCCTTCGCCTAGCAGCTGCCAGGAGACCTTCTTCGCAGCTCCATCTCGCTGCTCCACAACGATCAATACCCCCCGATAAGCCGACCAATCGGGCATCGACGCTTCAGGCTGGTCCGGTGATTGTTCATTTGACATCGTGACTTCCTCCATTCCCGTAACGGTGATTCTGAGATTAGGTCGTACACATGCTTTACTTTCACGAAGACCAGTCCAACAAAGTCTGCATCTCCTTCGTCATGAGCTGATCAGCTAACTGAGCAGCTGCTGCTTCTGGCGAATCAAACACGATCATATGCGTTTTAACCGCTTTTACCTCTGGAACCCATGTTTTGGCTACAATCGTTGGTGAGCCTTTTAGCCCGATTTTCGCTTTTTCAAGATCTGGAAAATCAGCTGTCGTCCAAACCGTTGGCTTATAGCGCGCAGCCCGAATCATGCCAGGCAGCGAAGCTCGTCTCACCTTATTCAGTTCCTTCAGCGCCGTGATCAGCACTGGCATGCTTGTCTCAACGACTTCAATGCCATCTTCCAAGAGCCGATGCACACGAACTTTCCGCCGCTTTTCATCCACACTGGCGACTTTGTTTACATAAGTAAGCTGTTCCAAATCCAATCGGCATGCGACGCCAGGCCCAACTTGCCCCGTGTCGCCGTCCAGCGTTTGTTTGCCGCAAAAAACGATATCCACCGGTCCCCACGTTTCGGCTATTTTACGGATGGTTCGGGCAACAACGTACGATGTCGCCAGTGTGTCCGCTCCCGCGAAGCCGCGATCCGTCACCAACACGGCATCGTCTGCCCCTAGGGAGATGCATTCCTTTAAGCCTTTCTCCGCAGGCGGAGGTCCCATTGTTACTACTGTAATCCTCGCACCCTGTTCATCCTTAATACGGAGTGCCTCTTCCAGCCCATGCATATCATAGAAGTTCACGATACTTGGGACACCTTGGCGAATTAACGTATTATTTTTGGGGTCAATGCGAATTTCTCTAGAATCAGGTACCTGCTTGATACAAACTACAATATGCAGCATCTCTGCACCCTCCTATTTCTTAGGAAACTTGCTTGCACATTCGACAGCAAATGGATCTGAGCTTGTCAGCATTGTGAATTTTGTCACTTAAAATGACGAAACGAAATCGCTTTCACTCTTTTTTTTAAGTTAATAATCTAACACAATATATGCGAAAAGCTTCCTAACATGACACTTACTTTAGTCTAAGGCTCAAAAGTATTCTTACCGATGTTGCTCGCTATCGAGTAGGAGATGGCGTTTAGCCCCGAACGCCCATGATGGGCGCACACAAAAAAAGGATCTGAGTCGACGACTCAGATCCTTTTTTAAAAGAGAACATTTACACAAGCTTACTCCTCTTCCGCTTCTTCTACCTCATACGTACATAGGAAACGCTCTACACCGGGATATTTCTCCCCGAGGCTTCGAATGACGAATCCAATATTCCGATAAAATTGGACCGACTCTTCATCCGTTTCTGCCACGATTCGAACGGGGTGCATATCTTCAATAATTTCAAGGATAATCCCTCTCCCAAAGCCTACCCCTCTGCTCTCCGGTTCAACGGCCAGATGAGTGATCGTCATCTCCTGATTATCACTGAGTTCAAAGCCGATGATGCCCACCAAGATACCTTCGGATTCATACCCAAACAACCATAGATTAGCATCATTTTCGTAACGATCAATTACAGGTTGTAGCGCCTCCGGATCGGGGAAAACACTGTAGCTAAGCAGTTCTTGTATTTCATTTTCGTTTAGTCGAGATTTCACATTAACTAACATCTTTATTCACTACTTTCATTAATCGTTATCTACACATAATCTAACAACTTAAGCAAGCTGTCAATATTCGCTATTGGGGTAATCCCCTTCTCCTTCATCAAGTGTCCATTGGGACCATAGTTGATAAAGGGGATTCCAGCATCTATGGATGCTCTGCCATCTATCCACGAATCTCCGATCGATATCCATTCGCTCTCAAGAATTTGCGGAAAATGCTGCTTAGCAGCGAAGTAACCGGATGGAGATGGTTTCATGGCTTCCATCTGCTCTCTCCCGATGATCAAATCGAAGTATGGATGAATTCCGGTCGTTTCCAACGCATGGACCGCTGCCTCGTATGAATTATTTGTCACAATAACCAGGACATAGCCAGTCTTTAAAACATTCAGAAGCTCGGAAACATCGGATTCCAGTCCAGCGCCCTCCATACCTACTAATTCATGTTGAACGACCATTTTCATCACTTCTGTATAGGACTCTTCAGGCATCCCTTTCGCTTTCACATACTCAATCATGGTTGATGTGGTATGCCCTTGAATTGGAAAACCAACCGGCAATAAATCATGCACAATAAGGTAGTCCGCCACTTGCTTTTTCATCATTTGGAAATTAATCCTAGACCTCAGCAGTGTATTATCCATATCAAAAATAATGCCTCGAACATGGCTTGATTTATACATTGAACCTCACCTATCCATCTCTAGAACTATAGAAAATTTAAGAATTTAGCATTATTAATTATTTTTAGTTGAATTCGACATTATTCGCTAATTATATGTAAATACCGCTATAGACACGTCATTTTCAACTAATTATAATGAGGCGTAATAACTGGTATAAAAGCTTTTCCCATCATTAACTAGTGCCTTTTGAACTACATATATAGAATCGTTAATAGCAAACCATTGGAAACAATGCGACGCAAAGCCATGACCTAAGGCATCCCTAATTGGGATGCTATGGACGACAGGTTACCGAGTCAAGGAGTTCATCCTTTCATTCGGGATGGACTTTTTTATTTATAAGAAATGAGGTTGATTCATGCACCATACGCTAACAGATAGTTATCCTATTTACCTCATGCTGCTATCGTTCATTATTTTAATAATTGCTCTTTACATATCCTTTACTAACAAAACAGCACTCAAAGCTTCCATTGTAGAGTCTGCTATCGATTGTATCATGATGTTTAATTCAAATGGGAGGATCATAGAGTTTAATCCTGCGGCAGAAGCCATTTTTGGTTATGAACGCAAAGAAGCTCTAAGGCTTACGTTAATCGATTTTCTTTTTGAAAAAGATGACCAGGAGACAACCTTCTTAAATCTGCTATTCACGGCCAAAGACGAAACGATTATCGGAAAGCGAATTGAATTGAAAGCATTTCGATCGGATGGCAGCTTATTTCCGGCGGAAATAACGATTACGAGCATTCCGTATAAAGGAAAGCATGTCTATACAGCTTATCTTCGCGATTTGACTGAAAAAAAGAAGTCCGAGGAAATGATACAGCAGCTAGCCTATTTTGATCTTCTGACAGGTTTGCCAAACCGCAACCAGTTCACTCAGCTTTTCCATGATACGTTAAACAATGCCATACTACATAATCAGAGCTTAGCTCTACTCTTCCTTGATGTAAATCGGTTTAAACTCATAAATGATACCTTAGGCCATCCCTTAGGAGATCTAGTTTTGCAAAAGTTCTCCGCCCTGCTCTCCGAAAGTTTGTTTGAACAAGGCATTGTCTCCAGACTTAGTGGCGATGAATTCGTGATTTTGCACCCGTTCGGAAATCGGAAGTCTGCTGCTTTGCAAGCGGAGAAAATCATTCAACAATTGGAAGCTCCTTTCCAAATCGACGGGCGAAATGTTTTTGTTTCCACCAGTATTGGTATCTCTTTGTATCCAATCGATGGAGAAGATCCGGGGGTTTTACTGAAAAATGCCGATCAAGCGATGTATTTGGCCAAAGAACGTGGAGGAAACCATTATTATTTTTATGAACAGGAAATGAGTGTCATTTATTCGAGGAGAAGCGCATGTGAACAATCTCTCCGGACAGCCATAGATCATAATGAACTCTACCTGATGTACCAACCCAAATTCCATATTCCTACCGGAAAAATAATCGGGGTAGAAGCTTTACTAAGGTGGGATAGCCATGAGTTAGGAAGCATCTCACCGAAGGAATTTATTCCTATTGCAGAAGAATCCGGACAAATTATTGCAATCGGGAAATGGGTTTTACATACAGCCTGCGTACAAATGAAAAAATGGCAAGATGCGGGTATGGAGCCTGTTCCTATTGCAGTCAATATATCCGCTGTCCAGTTTCATCAAGAAGATTTGGTGACTATGATTCTCGAGATTCTGCATCAAAATGAGCTGGAAGCACAGTACTTAGAACTCGAAATTACCGAAAGCGCAGCGATGAATAACGGCCTCAGCTGCATGGAAAAGCTTTATGCTTTAAAGCGTATGGGAGTTAAAATCTCCGTCGATGATTTCGGAACTGGTTATTCTTCTTTAAGTTATTTACATAAATCGCCAGTCGATACTTTGAAAATTGATAAAACAATCGTTCAAGACATTTTCACCGGTATATCTGCATCTTCAATCATTGAAGCTATTATGGCCATGTCGCATAGTTTAAAATTGAGTGTCATTGCCGTAGGTGTAGAAACTCATGAACAGCTCACTTTTTTAGAAAGAGTTGGTTGTCAAAATATACAAGGATACTTATTCTCAGTTCCACTTACAGCCCAGCTATTTGAAAAGAGTTATGTTATTCATGATGCAAATGCTAGTCCAAATGCTTTATGAGAAAAGCCAGAATGCGGAAGTTACTCCGTCTTCTGGCTTTTCATATTGGACGCCGAACGAATAGCAAACGGCATGGCAAATGAAAGTAAGCTTGCCAAAAGTCCAAACACGAACATGCCGTGAATACCCGTGTAAAAGACGCTGGATTTAGTAAGGATCGCCCCCATAATTGTTACGCTGACCGCTGTCCCAATATTCCTTGCAAAAAGCTGCAGCGAGGTTGAAATCCCCTTCTGGTGTGCTTCTACAAGCTGCTGTGAACCGATTGTTGTAATGGTGAAAATTATACCGTAAGCAATACCAAGCGTAGTTAGAGCGCTAAACGTGTACCAGAATGGAGTACCTTCGTGAATGAAGTAAAATAAGGCCGCAGTAATAACCAGTATTATATTACCTATGACTAATAGCCGTTTATATCCAAAGCGAAGCACCCATTTTCCACCAGGTATAGCAACGGCCATCCACCCAATGGATGTACTTAGAAGTGCAATACCGCTGACAAACAACGAGTAGCCTTGATTTTGCAAGAAGAGAGGTATGAAGCTGGAAGTCCCAAAGAGAGCCGCGCAGCTAAGAAAAGAGCTGGCAATCATAGTGGCCACCGGACGATTGCGCAGCAGATTTAACGGAACGAGTGGCGCAGGATGTTTTCTCTCATATAAAAAGAAAGCAATCATAAATATGCCCCCTAGCGCACCATAGATGTAGCTATAATGCTCAACTGCTGTTGTAAGCAGCAATAAAGATATACCACAGGCAAACAAAATAGCTCCGCCATAATCGACCACTGCTTTCTTCGGTTGATACACTTCCTTATACGGCTGCAAGGCAAGAAGTGCAACGATACATACTGGTATATTAACGAAAAAAATCCACCGCCAGCTCAGGTAGGTCACGAAGAATGTACCCAGAAGAGGCGCTAATATCGCAGATAACCCCCACATCCCTGTGAAATACGCTTGAACTTTACCGCGCTGCTCCACCGGATAAATATCTCCAGCAATGATGGCAGGAAAAGGCATCATCACCCCTGCACCAATCCCTTGAATCGCTCTGAAAAGGATCAGCTGCAGCATACTCTGGGATAAACCGCAAAGCACTGATCCGAAGAGAAACAGTAGTATGCCTGCTGCATAGATCCGTTTTCGCCCAAATAGGTCAGATAATCTGCCTGCTAATGGAGCTAATACAGTAGAAAGGACCATATAAGAGGTAAATGCCCATGCGTACAGGTCATTGCCACCAATTTCTTTCACAATAATCGGCATTGTGGTATTCGCAATCGTGGTATCGATAGACGACACTAATACCGCCAAAACAATACTCACCATAACCGTTGTTCGATTTCTAATGGATGTCCCCTCCTTAATGCTGACTTTTTTTACATCCATATATTGTAACTGATTCCAGAATGAATGAATAGCATGTTCAGAGCATGATGAAATCAATTAAATTAAAAGTTTTCCTTTACATAATGCTTTTCTATATAATAAAATTAATCCAATATGGTTAGTGGGTAATTGGATTGGGGACATGACAACATGACTTTAACAGTTTTATTTATGGGTGTATTCGTTGGTTTTATGGTCGGATTGACTGGTGTAGGCGGAGCTTCGCTGCTCACCCCCATCTTGATCCTGATTGGTATAAATCCTTCAATTGCCGTGGGAACAGACCTTCTTTATAATTCGATTACAAAGCTTTTTGGCACCATTCAGCATTGGCGGCAGAAAACGATTGATTTCAAGCTGGTTAAAATGCTCGCTATGGGTAGTATTCCTGGTGTAATCGCAGCCATTATTTTTTTGAAATTATTCAATTCGTTCTTTCATAATCAGGAGATCATTATTAAGCATGCTCTTGGTTATGTCTTGATTCTAGTAGCTTTTGCTACCTTGTTTAAAGTTTTCTTCGGCCACAAGATCAAAGAAAATCGTTGGCAGCTCAAATCTTTGGAGGAGAAACGAGGACTAACCATTACAATTGGTGCTGTATTGGGTTTTGTTGTCGGACTTACGTCCATTGGATCTGGCTCCCTGTATGCCATTGTGATGCTTTACTTTTTCCGTATGATTCCTGCTCAGCTCGTAGGAACTGACATCGCTCATGCTTTCTTCCTTGCGACAACTGCAGGTATTCTGCACGCAAGTATGGGGAATGTAAACTATACACTCGTCCTCAATCTTCTCATCGGTTCAGTTCCCGGTGTCATCATCGGCAGCATGCTATCCACCAAGGCACCGACCAATATTCTGCGCACGATTATTGCTAGTCTGGTATTAATTAGCGGTCTTAAATTAATAGGATGAATCGGAGCTGAGGCACGGTTTTTATTTTCATTCAACTGGTCATCCATACGAAGAAGCGTCCGAGTAGACTTAATCGGACGCTTTTTGCTGTGCTCATATCATGTCGTTTTGTGCGGTTCCCCGGGAAATATCTGCTCCTTTACTTCAACGTCATTTCCCGAGTAAACCACAATTTATAGCTAAGTATGCTCAATATGATACTTGTAATTACCACTGCTGCTGTGAAAGCAAACAATTAGTATATCACAGGCATAATTCAACGTGGCATTAACCCATTTTTCGTAGGAAATAGGCTTTAACCTACACCTGGAGACTGACCTTAGTCATACTTTGTGATGTATACCCAATGTGATGATAAAGGAGCTACTGCATATGCAGCGACTTATGTGTAAAGGGAAGATCCACCGTGCGACGGTAACGGAAGCCGATTTAGATTACGTTGGAAGCATTACCATAGACGGTTTACTGATGCGCAAAGCGAATATTTTACCCTATGAAATGGTTCAAGTCACAAGCCTGCGTAACGCTACCCGGTGGAAAACTTACGCGATACCTGCGCCGGAAGGCTGCGGTAAGATCGGTTTGAATGGTCCCCCTGCCCACCTTTTTGCTCCTGGCGACCTCGTTATTATTCTTAGTATGGGCCTTATGAATGAAGCCGAAGTTATCAACCTCAAGCCTCAAGTGGTTTTCGTTGATGAACGTAATCAATTACTCCGAGTTGAAGAACATGATTTGGTTATTCAAAAGCAAGAAGTGAAGTCTAATGACTAAGAAACTAAACACAAGCAAATGGTCTAAATATAAGCTGCTGCGGAAATCATCTAAACTTAGTGTGAATCTTCCAGAAACAGCATGGCTGAGAAAGAGCTCTTTCTGGCGCATGATAAAAAAATACGGTGAGGTCATCATTAAACCGACTGGGAGCTATGGGGGCAATGGTGTCATTCGGATCAAAAAGATGGATTCTTCCACATATGAGGTACAGGATGGCGCTACGAAGAAAAATTTTACAGAGCATACCCAATTAAACGCCTATATCAAAAAGAAAGCGGGAAAGAACAACATCATTCAGCAGCGAATTCCGCTTGCTACGGTGAATGATCGGCCCTTTGATCTAAGAGTGATGGTGCAGCGACGCCTCAATTCACCTTGGGAAGTGACTGGTAAACTGGCCAAAGTGGCCGGAAAGGGCTTTATCGTAACGAATATTCGCATGAGCAGCGGTAAGGTCGTATCCGTGGAGCATGCTCTCAAAAACTCGGCGCTCAAAAAGATGCGGGCTGCTGACCTCCTCTCACAGCTCGATAAAGTTGCTCTACAAGCCGCTCAGAAATTAGGTCCTTTCTATCCTTGGGTGCGTACGATGGGGATTGATATGGCTTTTGATAAAGAGGGAGATGTTTGGATTATTGAGGTTAATTTTGCTCCCATGCTTGAGCTATTTTTGAAACTGAAGGATAAATCGATGTTCCACATAATGAAGTCATTTCACAGAAAAAAACAAAAAAATGAATCGTAAAAATAAACCGGAAAATAAGTTCGAAAAATAAAATAAATCAAAAGACACAAGCCGTTTCCTTCTTCTCCTCTTAGTAATAGTCTAAATAAGAGTTTGCAATAGCGAAACTCAAATTACAACTACAATAGTTTTCCTGTTGAAAACTTTGAGGAGGCCCGGAGATGAATCGATTGGGGCTTTATTGCTCGCGATGTTCTGCAAGGCTCCCTTTCCGCTATCAAGAAATGAAATGTGACTGCGGTGGCACTTTATTGGTCGATTACGACTTGGAGCACATAGCTAGAACGTTAACGAAGGAAGCTTTACAAACACGCTACCCATCGATGTGGAGATATAAAGAATTGCTTCCAGTGAGTAACCCTGATTGTATCATCACCTTAGGAGAAGGTTGGACGCCGCTGCTGCGCATGCAGGAATGGGAGCAGAAGCTGCCGATTAAACGTCTATGGATCAAGAGAGAAGAGCAGAACCCGACGGGGAGCTTTAAGTCGAGGGGCTTCTCCGTCGCTGTTTCCTTGCTCAAAGAAGCCGGAGCGACTAAAGCGGCCGTTCCATCAAATGGAAATGCCGCGGGCGCATTTGCAGCCTATGCAGGGCGTGCCGGAATCGAGGCTTCCGTCTTTATCCCCATGGATTGCCCACCATTAATTGTGGACGAGTGTCCGTTATATGGAGCAGCCACCTTCTTTGTCGACGGCTTCATTCATGATGCAGCAGCAATCATTGAAGCGGGTAAACAAGATCAGGGTTGGGTAAACATCGGCACATTGAAGGAGCCCGGACGTGTAGAAGGCAAGAAAACAATGGGACTTGAGCTCGCCGAACAACTTGGTTGGACGTTCCCCGACGTTATCATTTATCCAACCGGCGGCGGCTCTGGTATTATTGGCATGTGGAAAGCTTACCAGGAGCTCAAAGAACTCCGCTGGATTGACGGTCCCATGCCAAGATTCGTCTGCGTTCAGGAAGAGGGATGCCAGCCAATTGTCGATGGCATAGCATGCAGCCAAGCTGAAAGTGACCAAGCTGCCGGAGTAGAAGCAAGTCCGACAGGTATGCGCGTACCGAATCCGCCAGATCTGGCGTTCATCCTGTCGATTGTGGAACAGAGCGGCGGCACAGCCATCGCCCTCTCCAAGAGCCAAATTGCCGAGGCCACTCGCACTTTGGGCTCGCAGGGCATCTCCGCGTCCCCCGAAGGCTCGGCAACTTGGGCAGGACTGCTTGCCCTCTGTGACAGCGGATGGCTGCGTCCGAGCGATTCCGTTGTGCTTTTTAACACATCGCATGCGATGAAATATGTGAAGTTTGGTTCCATCTCTGCACTTCCGATTATTAAAAGCTATGAGGATTATTGCCGTTTGTAGGAATGCTGTACGTTGTACAACTTCCCATGATGCAAACACAAAAAAGCCTATTTACAGGAAGAAAAGACCAAACCTAACCAAACAAAACCAAATAAAACCAAATAAACCAAGCCAAAACAAAACAGCCAGGAGGAAACCCTCCTGGCTGTTCATTTTCTCAACCTTATTGACCTAAATTATTTTCTTCATACAACCGATACATCGCTTGAATTAAAGGCTCTGCCGGGTCACGATTCAATAAATATAACGTCATTAAATATTGCAGCGGAAGTGCACACGTATTATTGCCATCTTCAACGGCTACGAAGCCAGCCTCTAGGACTGGACCATGCTCCTCATGAAGCTCCAAGTCCACGTAGATCTTTTGATCAGGGAATTCTTCTCGTACGGTAGCCGCACAATAAGGAACAATATGTTTATCCAGCAGCTCTTTGGCTTCATCTTCCGACTGTGGAGGATTCGGCAGCGGATGATTTTCTGGGCTTCTCAGCAAGTCTACGAAGAAGGACGATAGCCACAGCCCCGCATTCGGATTCGTTTGGAAGTTTCTCATAATTTCATTCAAGAAAAATCCGCATGATGTGGACTTTTCATCATTTTTAAGTGTGAAAGCAAACATGGGACCGTAAGTCGGATTATTACCGATTTGTCCATCTACTTCATATTCGGGAAATTGTTCTTTCATTACTTCTTGAATGTGCTGAAACCAAGTCATAATGATTTGGGCCTGCTCGCGTTCTTGATCTTGTTCGTTATCTACTGGAGCTTGTGTATCGATATCTTTTTCTGTCATTGTGGTTAAAGCCTCCTGAATCATTCAAATTGGCACGAATATCCCTATTGTACCGCATTTGATCAAGATCAGAAAGCTTATGTTGCATTTTTAAGGTCGAATGCGAACAACCCCGACTTCCGAAGCATTTATCGAAATGGCAATGCCTCCTTGACCGATCGTTGCTTTAGCAAATTGTCTTACTCTTCCTTTCAATTTTCCATTGCTATAGCTTTGATTTAAGCATAGACGAGCTCCTCCTCCACTTGAGCGCATGAACAACAGCTGCATACTCCAGTAGCATATGCGCAAGGAGTGACAGGTTGTCTCGGCGAGTACATAGGATGAATGTGATCGTTTTTCCGGTTACAATCGTTTTGGTGTCGGCATACCCAGTACTTCCAATACATGATGCATGGTCTGTTTATACGTTTGCGTGATCCAAAGGCGATGGGCGATGTGTTCTTCACTACCTTTTAAAACCGGACAAACACTGTAGAAATGGTTAAAAAGCGAAGCTAGCTCGAAAGCATAATGGCAGAGTATGCTAGGTGCCAATTGCTTAGTGGCAGTTTCCAGTGTTTCGGGCCAATAGGCGACGTGCCTCAAAAGGTGGTATTCCTGTTCTTCCAAAAGGGTCCCATCGAACTTTGCCTCCATCTTATGAAGTCGAGTATCTTTCTTCGCTTTGTCCAATATACTGTTTGCTCTTGTGTATGCATAAAGCAAGTAGACGCCCGTGTTCCCGGTAATTTCCGTCGCATGTTCCAGGTCAAAAACAACTTCCGTTTGCAGCTGATATTTCAGCAAATAATAACGGATCGCAGCCGCAGCTATCGATCTGCTGGAAATCCCCGCTTTTCTTGAGCGTTTAGCGTCAATGACTCTCTCCATGCGATCAAGTAGGTCCGCGACTTTAATTCCAATCCCTTGGCGTCCAGACATCGCATAGGAGCGCTTGTCATCCGAAATATCAATACCCAGTCCTGAAGCAGTTTCCGGGCTTAAGGAAACGACCCCGTAGCTCACGTGCTTAAGTTGACTCGCCTGCTGCTCATAGCCCAGTACTTCTAGAGCTAGCTTAACCATTTCCTGCGGGTATTGCTGACGATAATCAATGACATTAATGACGACATCCGCTTGCCCTATCGATTTCATTCTGCCCTGGGAAGCTGTGGACCATAGTCCATCCTCCCATTTTTTATATACAAAATCATTCGGCAGCACACCGAATTTCCATAGATGATAGGCTATATCCTTTGCTGTATACGTTAAAATACCATTGGAACGGACGAGCACTTTATCCCCTTGATAATCCGTGCTTTCTCCAGCTGTAACAGCTCCTTCTTCTAGATTCTTCAGTACCCAGCAGCCTGCTAGTTTCCCATCCGTCACCTAATGAAACATACCTGTTTGGCTTAACAGCTCGAAGGTTGTATCCCAAAATCCCGCTCTCACAATACTGCTTTCCCAAACCAGCACATCGTAGTGAATACCGAATTGCATCATTTCTTCCAACTGCTCGCGAACGATCCTTTCCGCCACCAAAGCACCCATCCATGCAAGATTGGAATGCCCGCTCTCTAGCGAATGAAGAACTGTAGAACGCTGCTCTACTAGCTCCGGCTGCACTTTGTAAGCCTGATTCACCTTCGCGTAAGTCTCCCAACAAAAGTCGCCAAATCGATTATAAGGCTCTTCTGTTTGTGTATGAAGAATGCCCACCACGGTATCCGCTAATTGATTCCCCAGATCATCAATATAGTTATGCACCTCCACCTGATAGCCTGCTTGCGAGAGCATGCGTGACAACGAATCACCGATACAGGAATTTCTCAAATGGCCAACATGAGCGGCTTTATTGGGGTTGATTGACGTATGCTCGATCAAAATTTTAGTTTTGTTTTTTTGGTCAACAAGCTCTTTGGCAGCACCATAATGACCAGAAGACCAGGTGTCCCAATTTACATAAAAGTTCAGAAACCCCGGCGGCACCGCCGCCACTTTGGCGAATAAGCCTTGAACACACCCGTTTTTTTCTATGCGTTGTTGAAGCTCTTGCGCGATTTGCAAAGGAGCTTTTCGAACTATTTTGGCTAAAAGCATTGCTACATTCGTGCTGTAATCACCGTGCTCAGGATGAGCTGGGTGCTCCGTCAAGATTTTCAGAGTCGCAGGCTGTTCTATTCCGTACTCTTGAAATAAAACATCTACATGAAGCTTGATTTCATTCGTTAGAAGCTGCTGAATCATGGAATATTCCTCCTAATAGGATAGTGCGAAACTGCAAATGTTTTTTGCAGGAAAACACAAAAAAGCCCCCGTCTCTACAATAAGAGACGAGAGCTGTTCATTCCCGCGGTACCACTCTAAGTGTTAAACCACTGGTTTAACCACTCCAACGATAACGGCTTATGCCGGATCTCCCTACATCGTACTTTCGGAAGACCATTTCCCAGGCCCGCTTCACTCTTGACATTCGTACCGGTTCCCACCTGCTCCGGCTCGCTGCGACTGTCCGACAAGAATTACTGTCCTGTTCACCAATGTTGCTTATGAGATTAAGAATTTACTGAATATTACAGCAATAATAATGTGTTGTCAAGATGCAACTAATTTCATCATCATAATGCCAATGAATGCTAAAGCTAAGCCGGATTGCTCCATTTTCGAGAATTTGTCCCTCAAAACAAACCGTGTATACAATAAAACTATCAATACATTAAGTGCAACGACCGCGGAAACTAACCCCGTTTTCCCCTCATCGAACGCATGGATAATGAAGATCATGCCAATGACATTTGTAATCCCGACGACCATTCCAATCAGGAAGGTTCTACGTTCTGTCCAACTGGCTGGCGCAGCTTCCTTTCCTATATCCTTGGCCCTGTCTTTCAACCACCATAATCCAAAACAGCATGTCCCTGTTGCAAACATAAAAAATAGCGTTGGAAATAATGGCGCAGAAACGATGGTTGTCCATTTGCTAGACAAATCATTTCCGGCAAAAAGAAACAAAGCAAGCACTCCCCATCCGGCTCCTTGCAGATTCTTTAATGTGATATCATTCGAATAACGAACGAATAAGATACCTACAACGATCACAATGAAGGCAAAGAACTGCCATAAATTGAGTCGTTCATCCCAAAGTAGAAATGCAACGAAGACCACAACGACCGATGGTAACCCGGTGAGGATGGCAACTAACGAGGCTTTGCCTACCGCAAAGCCTTTGAACATACTGGCATTGGCTCCAAATGAGAACAATCCCATCTGAACACCAATCAGAGCAGACACCGTCCACTCTTGCTGTGAAATAAGGGCGCAGCCAATGCTGACGAGCGCCCCCATAATAAATGTGCCGCAGAGCAGCACATTCCGATTCAGCGATTGCTGACTGGTCCAATGATATAGAATGCCCCGCAGCCCGAAACTGATAGCCGCAAGTACTGAAAATATGAGCCACATGAGAACAGATACCCCTTTCTTTTAAGCAAAGATCGGGTAATTTTACCACATTAATCTTTATTGAACAACACTTGGTTGTAACAATAAACGCACAAGGATCGCATCGCCGCCAGCAGATACTTTTACTTCAGCAAATTTGGCATCCCGTTCATATACACCGCCTGTTCCTTCCGGAATGAAATAAGTTCAATGCCGAACTCAATACCCTCGTAACCGATTTTGCTTCCATTCAAGCGAACCTCTCCCGCTGCTAATGTTTCCCCTTTAGTGTACACGCGGCGGTATTCGTAAACACCTGTCGCCCGGTTCGGAGCGAGAACGATTGTAATTTTCTTCTTAGAAGTGGACGCATGATCCATAACTTCAAAGATTTCCGTCTCAGATATCGTATAACGCAAACGCACATAATCACCCTGAATGAGAGAACGTGGATCAAGCGGTTCAAGCTGCAGCTTAATTAGCTGTCCGTGAGCGAGCAGCCACTCACTTTTACCAATTTGTAAGGACATTGCCATGACTTGCAGCAGAACTAGCAGGGCAATAATCCAGCGGTTCATTGTATAATTAGAGCTAACCTCCGCTGGTTCAATCGCTTCCAAGCGATGTCTTTTTTCATACCAAACTGTAAAGGCGAGAACCAAAATCCCGATGACTGCAAAGCTAATCGATTTGTGCAGAAGCTTCCAGGGCAGATCGTAATATTTGTATACTAGGAAAGCAATCCAGAAGCCCATTGACCAAGCGTAAATCCATTTAATATGCAGTTGTCTACTAATGACCAAAGCGAGAACAACGACGATAAAGAACAGCACATTGGCTATATAGTACCAAGATGACTCCGCCATAAAGGTTAAGGCAAATAAAGTTATCAGAAATGAAGGAAAACTGCTGTAAAGTATAGGTTGTCTGACTCCTGCATTTGCTATGACCTGACCACTGGCAAATATAACGAATAATAAACTGGTAAGCATGGTAAGCACAATTATCCCGCTATCCATCCAATTGAAAAGTACAAAGGAAGCAACAATAACAGCGGCAAGAAAAAAGAATATACGATGAACCAACCCAGCAATGCAGATAAAAGCTGCAATCGTAAGAACCAGGAAAACCAAGAGAATAGGAACATTCTCTGTAAAAACAGCCGCTCCTGCGCCAAGCAGCAATCCACTAATGAGAATCGTGTATCGCACTAATGAATTTAGTTTTTTCGCTATGATCATCGCAATGACAGTGACACAACCAAAGCCTATTAGTATATTCTCCGGTTCATTAAATCCTAGTACAACAGTGATAATCCCAATGATCGTCAAGCTTCCCAGAAGCGAACCAATAATGATGACAGAAACCGTGAGGACACGGACGACCCATTTGGTAAAATCTCCATCCGGCTTCGCTTGATCCGAAGCTTCTAAATCTGAGCGATTTCCCGGATCCAAATGCTTGGATTCAGGATTCCAAGAGCGAATAAAGTTCATGAACTTCACATTCGCAAAGATGAACAAGATAATAAACAACAAGCTAGCAATGAAAAAAAACTCGTTATAATGCTGGATAATAAGCTCGATATATTTGACTGTCACCGTAATCGATACCCACAAACCGGCAAACAGTAGATAAGCTTTGTTCCTCGTCTTGTGTGTATAGTAAACGGTTATCGCAAGTACTAGGACGAGAGGTAAGTTCATAAAGCAACCGTACTTTTCGTACGCTTGAGAATTTGAAGCGACGACTAAAACCGCCATCCCTACTTGAAAAGAGATCCATTTGAGAAATGGCGAGTGCAAACGACCCTTCTCGGTCAGGGCATACAAGATGGCATTCGCAATGGCGATTCCGAGCCAGATGGCGATTTGGATGATTTCCACATCTGAAATCCCTCCCCAACGTCCGAAGAAATAAATCCCATAAGCGAGATGGCCTAAAATATAGGCCAGTACATAGTAGGGCTGCCATCTAGTTAATAGGGCAAGTAAAAATGCTGGAATGAACCATACGGCGAACAAACTGTAACTGTCAGCATGAGAATTGTAGGTTTGCCCAATGAGTCCAACACCTACACCGAAGGATATACAACTAGCAAACAGGCTAAGTTTACTTAGAAACTGCCTGCCATTTTGACGAGAAAGCCATACAGATAAGCCGTAAAAGCCCATTATGAGCACAAAGACAGGAATGAATTTCTCCCAGCGGTTTAATTTCTCCCAATTCGTAGCAAAAAAATATACAATGGCGGTTAGTAAAGCACTTGCTCCCAATACATAGCCTAGTTGAATCGTAACAAATTTGGATTTCATGATGATTCCCCCCTCGCTTACTTCTTATTGTACTAGAGATGTTCAGTTTGAGAAGTACTATCTATTCCTAGTACCAGATCATTAGCCCATGGATGACTGCGACTTTAAAAAAACAAAAAAGCCAGCCCTAGGCTGGCAAGTAATCAAATAAAGAAAACCCTTAAATTCAATTTGTAATCTTAAAATTTTGAACAGAACTTTGCAGTACAACAGCCATATCAGATAACTGGCGAATAGCCGAAGTAATTTCCTGAATGGAAGCACTTTGCTCTTGAGCTGCCGCCGCAACTTCCTCGTAGCCTGCAGATTGTTCCTCAGTAATCCCAGAGATTTTCTGCATGGCGTTAGAAATGATCTCAAAGGATCTTTCTGCTCTCTCTAAAGTACTGATCAAATGGTCTGTCCGATTGGAGAAAACGGAAATACCGTTAAAAATAACTTTAAAACTTTCATACGTATCATTAATCCAGCTTTGACCTTGTTCAACTGCTTGATTTCCCTGAACAATGCTCTCCATAACAAGAAGGCTATCATTTTGGGTACTGGAAACGAGCTCGGTGATCGAGCTTGCGGCTTTCGTGGATTGCTCGGCCAGCTTCTTCACTTCACCAGCGACAACGGCAAAGCCTTTCCCCTGTTCGCCAACCCGTGCCGCTTCAATGGACGCATTCAGAGCCAATAGGTTCGTCTGCTGTGCAATTTCAGTGATGATATGGATAATTTCCCCGATTTCCTTCGAACGGTTTCCAAGCTGCTGCGCGGCTTCTTGGGAATGCTTCATCTCTTTCTGAATAACATTCATCTGATGTAATGTCTTCTCAACAAGCTGCTGGCCGTCTGCAGATTGTGCACCTACCTTATGGGCCATTTCCTGCATCTCTTTGACTTCGGATGTTACTTCTGATAGCTCCGAATTGATCTCAACGATGGATGAAGTACTCTCTGTAATGGAAGAAACAACTTCAGCAACCCCTTCGTTCATGCTGTTCATAGAAACGGCAACCTGCCCGCTACTTGCGCTAGATTCGTCCGCAGACTGATACAATTGTGCGCTGGTATTGGTAATGAGGTTGGATGAAGAAAATATTTGGCGGATCAAGGAATCTAAATTCTGACGCATCTCGTTAAAAGCATTTGCCAATTTACCGATCTCATCTACTCGCTGAATAGAGACTTGTGCAGACAAATCACCGGCAGCAACCTTTTCTGTTATACGCATCAGTTGAATGACCGGTCTCGTCACACTCCGACTTATGAAATAGGCTATTAAACCGCCTAAGACTACAACGAATAAGGTAATCGTAAAGGTTGTCCATAACAATTCTTGCTTCGTTTTGGGAACGACCGAGGCGTCTAAATCAATGCCGACAATTCCGACATTTTCGCCTTTACCGTTTTTGAGGGGAACAAATACTGATTTATGTATACCAAAATCATCCTTATAAATTTCACTGATCGTTAATTTATTGTCCTTGATCGCGTTGTTCATCTCAGGCGTAAAAGGATACTCGGTGCCGAAATCTTCATCAAGTCCGGTTAAAATGACGATTTGATCTTTATTTTGGACTTTCTGTAAGACATAGACATTCTCAAGAGAGTCTTGCTTTTTAAACTGTTCAAATTGCTGTTTAATTTTCGTATAGGCCGGTTTATCTTTGCCTGTAATTTCATCTGCATGTTCGGGAATTGAAGTCAGATATTTCGAAATATTTTCAATATTTGTGGTCAATCTTAGTACGAATTGATCCTCAAGCTTCGTTGTTAAACTTTTACTGGCCAAATAGGAAGAGACGGAGAAAGCTGCGCATACGAATACCAACAGCAGCAAGATACTGCTCGTCATCTTCACCGCGATTTGTCCTTTGAACCAGTTTATTATTTTATTTGGAGCATGCTTTGCCACTTTTCAATTACCTCCTGCTTAATATCGATGTTTCGGAATATTTCTCGTAAACTTGCGCTACAGTTTCTTTCAAATATTGAATAATTTCATGTACGTGTTTTGTCTCCGTATAAGGGGAGATGACAAAAATCTTTGTCGCGTATAATGCGATAGAACTATCATCTTTCGTTTGAACAAGCAGATGCTTTTTGGTATCGCCAAAAAATATACGGTCGCGATGATTCCCAAGCATTTCGAATAAACGCTCGTTAAATTTATTATTCCGTTCAATTTCCTTAAGCGTGCACTTGCCCGAAACTTCTTCCTGAAATTGAGGACTGCCTTCCGGATATATACGAAATAATGTAATGATGCCGGGGTTGTCGTTATTAACGATTTCAGCTTGAGGGATTTCTTGACGCAGCGCTTCCCGGAAAGCGAGATTAACCTCAACGAACTGAGCTAGCAATTGCTGATACCCTTGAATACCGAATGCAAGCAAAGCGCTGTATATACTGATGGAGCTAGCCATGCGCGAGCACTCCAACGTATATCCGGAATGATACTGACCGTATCCCCGATGTCCGACATAGGGGGTTTCATCCGGATGCAGATCCATGAGCCTTAAATCGGCGGCATCCTTGACCAGGAATAGACTTGTCAGGTAAGGGGTTTGCCCTAGCTTTTGAAAATCGAAGCAGAGCGAGTCGGCCAAATGCAAGTGCTTCATCTTGCTTTGAATAGAAATTAAAGCCTGAGCGACATCTTTCTTTAATTCAAGTGGATTGGCGGCGAAATCATAGTCATTAAAGAAAGCAAAGAATGCACCTAAAGCAGAGTCTGCATGAATATGAGGTCTGCGCAACCCATGACGAACGGCTGACTTGTCAGACACAGCATAAATTTGTTCCAAATCGTCAATCCCCATGGCATCCGTCGTTCCTGTCGTAGCTACAATGTACATCGGGATTCCGCCTCTTGCGATCACTTCTTCCATTTTATGTTGCAAATCTTCCACATCCATGGAGCTGTCAGTGTTCGTGCGAACTCGGATCAATCTATCGCTCCCTATGCCTGATGCCTCCATAGATTTAAACAAGCTGTAGTGAGCGGCTTCGGAACAAAAAGCATACAAGTTGTCGGGAACACCTTTTTGCAATGCATCCGGAACGAATTTGGCGATCGCTATCCGGAGTCCTGAGAATACAGCTCCTTGCCCGCCCCATGTCGTATACCCGCCGCTTTTCAACGCATCATAGCCTATTAATTTGGACATCATGCTGATGACCCTTATTTCCGTTTCAGCTCCGGCTGGGCCGTATACATCCCATAAATTGTTGCCGTTAACCAAAAACGCCGCGATCATGCCCATAATTCCCGGGATACTGGCCATCGGCAAAATATTCGTTAAAAAATATTTCGTATGATATGGATGATCATGCAGCAATTTCAATAACTCTGTATTAACTTCCTCTAAGGGGACGCTGCCATTAGGAATGGAGCTATTTCGAATAAGATTGTTATAAAAGGTCCCTGTTCGGTTTTTCTCGCCCTTGAGATTGACGCCGTCCGGGTTTTTGAGATCATCCACTCCCGTTACTAATTGTTCAATGAGCCGCAAAACGATTTGACGCGTTTGTTGGTTTCCATCCTCACTGGGGAATAGTTGCTGTACATTCGTTAGTCTTTTCTCTCTCATTAATTTCTCTCCTATCGATAGAATTGCTTGAAGAAAATGTTCACAAAAAAAAGGAGAAACATAGGCATAAATGCCCCTATTCCTCCAATTGCTACAATGCAACTGGCTGACATATCCTTGTTGGATGTAGTCCCTCTAGCTTTGCGTCCCTATTTTTCAATAGGTTTGCCATTATAAAGTTGTAGGTGAAAATTCCCATCTTCGACAATAACCGACAACAAAACTTTACAATTTTATACATTAGTATAGTATAGTAATATAAATAAAACAACACAATTTTCCATTATTGTTTGTTAAGTTATTATAATGTAACTAAATTGCTTTTTTAACATTTTCCCTGACCCCTTGATAAAATAGGTTCATTTGTCTCTTTTCGAGACAGTTTATACCAATCAATTTAAGCAATAAACGATAGAATCTTGCGGATCCTTCTAGGACTTTTATCACGTATAAAAAAAGCTTCGTCACGACTTCCTAACAAGGAGTCCGACAAAGCTTATTTTCACACCCTCAGTTGCGGTGCATTCAGGCTACGAAATGGTTTGTGCAGGATCCATATTCCCCTGTGAATGCAGATATAATTGCTCGTAATAGCCACGGAGAGCAAGTAATTGAGCGTGGTTCCCTTCTTCAACAATTTTCCCCTGACTCATCACAATGATGCGGTTGGCATGCATAATGGTCGAGATGCGATGCGCAATGACAAGTGTCGTTCTTCCCTCGGCTACGACCTGCAGCGCGGATTGAATCAACTGCTCCGTTTGGGAATCCAAATTCGCTGTAGCTTCATCTAGAATCAGTACTTTCGGCTGAAATACGATAATTCGCGCGAACGAGATCAGCTGTCTCTCTCCTGCGGAAAGCCCGCTTCCTCTCTCGGATATGCGTGTCTCATAACCATCCTTCATTCGTGAAATGAGAATGTCTGCCCCAACCATCCTGCATGCCTCAATAACTTCCTCACGTGTAATGGTTTCATCGAACATCCGGACATTGTCTAGAATACTGCCTGCATATAAATACGGTTCCTGCTGTACAAGTCCAACCATACGATGTAATACGGCCTGCGGGATATCTCGAAGATCCGTGCCATCAATGCTGATACTTCCCTCCTGCACATCATAAAAGCGGCAAAGCAGACTAATCAGCGAGCTTTTACCTGCGCCCGTCGTCCCAACAATACCGATCATTTCGCCGGGTTCAATATGAAGCTCTAGATCCTCAATAACAGCTGTATCCTTCAAATATCCAAAATGCACATGATTGAAATGAATGTCCCCCTTCACGTCGGACAACGAGGGCCACAACACGCCTTCCTTATCCTTAACTTCCGGTTGAATGGAGAAGATATTCCAAATTCGATTGACAGACACCGTCGTAGATTGAAGGGTATTCCACTGCTGTGTAATGTTATTAATCGGTTGAAAAAACTGCCGAATATACGTTATAAATGCATACAAAACACCGAATTCAATTGTTTTATCAAAA
Organism: Paenibacillus sp. V4I3; assembly: GCF_030817215.1. Classification (GTDB taxonomy): domain Bacteria; phylum Bacillota; class Bacilli; order Paenibacillales; family NBRC-103111; genus Paenibacillus_E. The sequence continues at coordinate 3,907,982 of NZ_JAUSZA010000001.1, read as the reverse complement.
ACGGCAATACCGCCAATCCAAGTAATAAAGGCTACCGATAAATTGCCCAAAATATCAAAGGAACGATTGAACAAAACATTGGTACGAATTTCTCTCAAATTAGCACGGAAATACCCCAGATTCCGCTCAGTGAAGCGATTCATCTGTTCCTTCTCTTGATGAAAAGCTTGAATGAGATGCATCCCAGATAAATTCTCAGCGGCAAAGGCAACCATTTGAGACAACTGCGTCCTCGAGAGCTGATAGGTTTTGCGCATATATCTGCGAAAGCTAACCGCTATGAGCACAATGATGGGAATCACAATCATGCTGTACAGCGTTAGCTGTGGGTCTAGATGATACATCAGCACGATGATGAATATGAGTGTCATGCCATCGCGAACCAGACTTAAAAGAACCTGCGTAAAAAACTGATTCAGCGTTTCCGTGTCACTAGAAACATGCGTAATCAGGCTGCCGCTTGGTGTCCGGTCATAATAAGACATCGACTGCTTAAAGATGTGCTCGAACAAATCCTTGCGTATTTTGGCGACGATGCTTTGGCCAGCAAACTGCAATAAATTGTTCTGCAGATAACTGAAGAATAAACTGCTGATAGATAGACCTGCATAGAACAAGCAAATGAGCAGCAGTGAGCGATAATCATTTTTCCCAATCATCAAATTATCATCAATCGCGATCTTAACCAGATACGGCTGAAACAAATCGGCTGCTATCCCAAGTAACGCGCAAAATAAAACAGCTGCAAAGGTAAACCTATGCGGTTTGGCATAAACGGATAAAGAACGAAAGGAAGATCGCGTCTTCTGCCGCTCCTCATTGCTTTTGTTACTCTGTTTGGGCATCGTCGCTACCTCCCTCTTGTATCGCATGAAGCTCGGCGTACAAGCCTTCTTGCGCAATTAGCTCTTCGTGCGTGCCGCGCTGCACAATCCTGCCTTCGTGAAGCACGATAATTTCATCCGTATGCTTCAGAGCGGAGATCCGATGAGCAATCCAAATGGTCGTTTTGTTCAATCGCTCTTTGCGGATCGTATCGATGATGTGCCTCTCCGTCACGGAATCTACAGCACTAACACTATCATCTAGAATCATCAAAGGAGAATCCTTAATGATCCCTCTAGCTAAGCTTGTTCGTTGACGCTGCCCACCTGATAAGGTGACACCGCGCTCACCCAGCTTCGTCTCAAACTTCTCAGGAAATGACGTAATGCTGGAGAGGATTTGTGCTTTCTTGGCAGCACGCTCAACCTGTTCTAAGGGTAATTCTCTTTTATAAAAGGCGATGTTATCGCGAATGGTCGTGCTAAATAAGAACCCCTCTTGTGGAACGTAAGCGATTTGATTTCGCAAGCTTTCTAATGTCACATCGCGAATATCCGTATCCCCAATCCAAACCGTCCCCTCCGGTGGGTCGTATATCCTAAGCATTAGCTTCACCAATGTCGATTTACCGCTGCCTGTTTTCCCGATAATGCCAATGGATTTACCAGGTTCAATCGTCAGTGTTATGTCATGAAGCACTTCGTCCTCATCATCAGGATAGGCAAAGGACAAGTGTTCAATCCGAATTCCCTCGTGATCGAGATCGGATATTTGCGCGAGCTCGTTTTGCACAATTTCGGATTTCAAATCGAGCAGCTCGTTCATTCGTTCAAGCGAAGCTCGAGAGCGCTGCATGGCGTTAATGACGCGGCCAATTTGCTGTAAAGGGTTTACCATCATCCGTATGTATAGCGTTAATTCAACGAAATGGCCAATCGTAATTCGCCCTTGAATGGTCAAATAGCCCCCGAAAGCAATCGCGATGATCAGCGATACTGCGCCCAGAAACGGAATAAGTGCTTCAAATAAGGAAGATAGCCGAACCAATCTTAATTGGTTGTCGCGAATCCGATCTACCGTTTCGCTGAATCTACGAACCATGATCGGTTCCACAGCGAATTTCTTGGCTACCCGTATGCCGCCGAATTGTTCCTCGGCCGATTCCGTCATTTTGCCCAATGCTTCTTGTACCTGCAAGGAATGCTTTTTAATAATAGGCTGAAATCGAACGGTTAGAACAGGAATAAGCAATAAGGGCAATATACAGACGAGAATTAAATAGAGCGGGATCGAACTGAACAGCATCATAACAATGACAGCCGTGATCAAAATCGCAGAGTTTATCACGTGGTTAATCCCCATGGAAATCGATTCTCGAATGACAGTTACGTCATTCATCACATAGCTCAGCAGCTTACCAACGCCGTTCTTTGAATAAAATGTTGCGCCCAGTTGTGTGAAATGGTTAAACAGGCGGTTTCTTGAAACAAACTCGAAGCGTCTTCCGTTACGCATGATCATATACTGACCAATGGCTGCTAAAACACCGAATGTAACGCCAATCATCAGCAGCTTTAGACTGTAGTCAACAATAAGAGTTTTGCTCAAAAGTCCTTGCTGCAGCTGGTCTGTAAACATGCCAAGCAGCTTGGGGTAGTACGAGTGAACAATGTTACCTAAAGAAATGGACAATGCGGCTACAACGTACAACGGCCATTTCTCTTTGAAGAAATCAACCAATAACCGTGTAGACTTCAAAACAACATCACTTCCTACTACAAGTTTGTCTAGCAAATGAGGTATTCCCGATCCATCTGAACATGCGGTCATGTATCCCTTTACAGTATACGCCTAATCAGATGTACTTCCTATATCAGATATTGACGTTATAATAAGAGAAGTTGTCTTAACTTTACAACTTAGCTTAGGGAGGAGTAAGATCATGGACTTTCTTTTGGATCGCATAGATAATAAAATCGAGTTTTTTCAAGCTTATGATATGAAGACGCTGGAAAGGCAAATCAACGATCAAATCGATAACAACAAGGCTTTATTGCTGGACGTGTTCGCGATTCAGCATCACATCGTGTTCGACCCGAACGCTGGTAAAATGCTGTATAGCGCAGTTGTGCATTTTAAGGTTAAATAACTAGATAAACCGCTTACTTACACCGCTCTTGGACTAGAATATTTGTCACAGTTGATGCAAGCAAGCCCAAACGTGGTGTTTTAAACATTTACTTGCCTGATGTTGTACTTTTTACAGCATTAGGTAAGTAAATCCACATTATTCCTATCCATTGTTGTAAAAAGAAAGTACAACAATCTCAGCAAAAAGTAGCTCAAAAGCAGGAATGAAGGCTAAATTGTTGCACAACATACAACATCTTCCGTTTAACAAGAAGAAATCATGGAAATTGTTGTACGATGTACAACTTGTGTAACAAATCTTCTCCAATGTAAGTAAAATGCGATAAAAAAACCTTCAGCTCCACTCTAATAGTGGTGTTGAAGGTTTTTTGCTCAGATTTTGGGATTGCTCGATTGGTGTTGCCACTTCTTGTTCTCACTCGGTGTTGCCCTTTAGTGACAACCCTTCGTTCCTGTTCAAACTCCGCTAAGCGGAAGCCCATGTTTGATAAATAGCTCCTCCATGGCAAGCTTAGCCTCAGCTTCGTCGGGGCCATGAATTTCTAAATGGTACACCTCGTTGCTGAAGAGTGTAATGCTTAGACCAAGAATGCTTTTGACATCGATGAAACGCTTGCCCACTTTGATAACAATGCTCGATTGAAATTGATTTGCCACTTGGTTGATTTCTACAATCGCTCTTGTCCCTAAACCACTCATATGGATCCCCCCGACCTGAATTCGCGCGGCATTCTCCTAGCCACTCCGGTTCTTATTGCTGCTTCAATGACCCCTGTTCGAATACGTCTAACTACCTCTTGATTGAAAACACTCGGAATAATGTACAGCTTGTTCAATTCTTGCGGGGCTACAACAGAGGCGATAGCAGCGGAAGCAGCTAGCTTCATTTCCTCATTAATTGTCGTAGCCTGGCAGTCTAACGCGGCTCGAAAAATGCCTGGGAAGCATAGGACATTATTAATCTGATTCGGGAAATCAGACCTTCCGGTCGCTATTACGCCTGCAATGTCTTCAATCTCATCGGGATGAATCTCCGGTGTCGGATTCGCCATCACGAAGACAATGGGATGCGGCGCCATCCGCTCAACATCGAGGCGCTTCAGCACACCACCGGAGGATAATCCGATAAAGACATCGGCCCCTTCAATAATTTCGTGCAAGGAACCCGTTAGTCGATTCGGGTTGGTCCGTTCCGCGTACCAGTTCCACATGGGATTGCTATACGAAGTGCTGCTCACCAAAGCTCCTTCTCGATCAACTCCGATCAATTCTTTGACACCTGCTGCGAGTAGTATGTTGGAGCAAGCTATGCCAGCCGCCCCAATGCCACAAATGACAACCTTGGCTTCGTTAATCGATTTCCCAACGACTTTCAGTGCATTAATGAGCCCCGCATATAGAACGACTGCCGTCCCATGCTGATCATCATGGAATACAGGAATATCAAGCTCTTCGCGCAGCCTTTCCTCAATTTCAAAACAACGCGGCGAAGAGATATCCTCTAAATTGATCCCGCCAAAAGCTGGGGCTAGATTCTTAATCGTGGCAATAATTTCTTCCGTGTTTTGCGTGTCTAAGCAGATTGGAAAAGCATCGACATCCGCGAGCTGCTTGAAGAGCATCGCCTTACCTTCCATGACTGGCATAGCTGCGTAGGGTCCGATATTTCCCAAACCTAGTACCGCACTGCCATCCGAAACAACAGCAACCGTATTCCGCTTAATTGTAAGTTTGTACGCATTCTCCTGCTTCTCATGAATCGCCATACAAACTCGCGCAACATCGGGTGTATATACCCGAGACAGATCGTCCCGATTCTGAATCGGCACCTTAGGCTTCATCTCGATCTTGCCACCTAGGTGAAGCAGGAAGGTGCGATCCGATACATGAACAAGCTTTACACCCTGAAGCAACTTGATGGCGCCGGTGACGGCCTCCAGTTGAACCTGTTCGGATGCTGTGACAGTAATATCACGAACCGTCCAATTTGGGCCTGTTTGGATAACGTCAATGGCAATAACATCCCCACCATTTTCCGTAATGACGGTGATTAATTGTCCAAAATGAACGGCTTCAGTTTGCAGCTCCACGCGCAGAATAATGCTTTTGCCACCAATCGTGTCTTTCAAAGTGAACTCCTCGTTTCTACGGGCATCATGCCTAAAATAATAGTTTCGATACGTACACGACTACGGTAACAGTCAAGCTGCTGAGTAAAGTAGAAAGAAGGACCACTTGAGCCGCGTATTCCGGGTGATTCCCGTATTCCAATGCAAATACCGCGCTGTTCCTTGACGTGGGAAATGAGCTGGCGATAAGCAAGGCTTGTGCGGTTGTCCCTTCTAAATGAAGCAGTAAAATCAAGATTAGTGCGAGAATCGGTGAGACAACAAGTCTTCCGAGAAGGCTGAAAATAAGTGCGCTGCTAAGCTGCTTAAACTGCAAGTAAGCACTCTGTGCACCTAGCGTAACTAGTGCTATAGCAAGGAAGGCGTTAGATACATTCTGGAGCGGATGCCATATGAATGCCGGTATTGGAATCGCTAGAATATGCATCAGTAACCCAAGTAAAAATGCAAGAATCATTGGGTTTTTCAAAAGCTCTCGCAGCATCTTCTGTCCTTGGCTTTGAGCGGAAACAGCATTAACCAACCCATATGTATTGGTTAAAAGGTTTTGATAGATGGTTACAATAACTTGAACAGACAAGCCGACCGGGTTCCCCTGAAACACTAGCTGTGACACCGGCAAGCCGAAATTACCCGAATTGCTTAGCACTACACTATTCGAAAAGCTGGAGGACAAGCTTTTATCAAATTTAGCTAACTTTGCAGTTCCTACACTCAGCGCGATTAAAGCAATACTTTGCAGAAGCAAAAAGCTAACGATTTGCAGCAGCGTACTCCATTCCAGCTTACTTTGATAAATATTCGTAAAAGAGACGGCTGGAAGTAAGAAATACGCATTGAGCTTAGACAGTGTACTCATATCGAAATGAAATACACGATGCATAAAAGCCCCAGCTCCAATTAATATAAAAACAGGTACAATGACATTGAGCACGATAAGAAATAGTACGTCCATCTGAATTCACTCCATGAAATGAAACCCCTAGTACACAAGGTAGAGGCTGATTGGTATCAGAGCTCCACCCAGCATCATAGGGGTTTTCGTCCAGCTTATGCTTCTTCGTTTACAAGAACATTCTTGCCTCTCATCTTTAGGATTAACGGGATCGTCAACCAAAGGAAACCGATAATTAAGAAGGCGAGGGAAACAGGTTTTTGTAAGAAAATCATGAAATCTCCATTCGAAATGGTCAATGCTCTGCGCATGTTATTTTCCAGCATCGGTCCAAGAATAAGACCAAGTACCAGTGGTGCTAACGGGTAATCATTTTTCGATAAGAAGTACCCAACAAGACCGCAGCCCATAATCAAGAGCAAATCAAACGTTGAATATTGAACCGCGTAAACTCCGAATACGGAAAACACGATAATTAATGGAATCAAATATTTCGTTGGTGTTTCAATGACTTTGGCAAACACTTTGACGAGCGGCATATTCAGAATAAGCAGCATCAGGTTACCCACGAACATACTGGCAATAACGCCCCATGCGAGCTGCGGGTGATCTTGGAATAACAAAGGACCCGGCTGAACATTGTACATAATGAAAGCACCCATCAGAATAGCAGTTGTCCCGGATGAAGGAATGCCGAGTGTCAAAAGTGGAATCATGGCGCCGCCTGATGCCGCATTATTCGCAGCTTCCGGAGAAGCTACACCTTCAATGGCACCCTTCCCGAATTTCTCGGGATTTTTACTGATTTTCTTTTCTACAATATAAGCGAAAAAGGAGGCAAGAATAGCACCGGCACCAGGTAAAAGCCCGATGAAAAATCCAAGAACTGAGCCTCGAGCGATAGGTGCCGCGCTATCTTTCAAATCCTGCTTCGTTGGTAGGATTCGATTGATTTTGGCCAATTCTCCATCGTTACCTTCCCGCTGTAGAATGGTCTTGAATACTTCACCGACAGCGAAAGTACCTACGGCCACGGTAAGGAATTCCAAGCCCTGATAGAGCTCCGGAATATTAAATGTAAACCGTTCAACGCCGGATACATTATCAATCCCGATCGTTGCGAGCAGCAGTCCGAAAGCTGTCATCATTAAAGCTTTGACCATAGATTTACCAGCTAGACCGCTGATTGCGAGTAAGCCGAGAACCATGAGGGAGAAATATTCAGCTGGGCCAAACTTAATGGCAACTGCCGACAAGGGCCTAGCTAGGAAGATAAGGCCTATTAGAGAAATAATGCCAGCCGCAAAGGAACCGATTGCCGAAATCGCAAGCGCAGCACCGGCTCTGCCTTGTTTAGCCATCTGATAACCATCTAAGGTCGTTACTACGGAAGAAGATTCTCCCGGTGTATTCAGCAGGATGGAAGTCGTCGAACCTCCATACATCGCTCCATAATAGACACCAGCGAGCAGAATAATGGAGCTCGTCGCGGCTTCTTCAGGGCCTAATCCTGCGGTCATAGTCGCTGTAATCGGGATTAACAGAGCTACACCGCTCATGGGTCCAATCCCGGGTAGGACACCTACCACTGTACCAATTAATACGCCTAGAAAAACAAACACGACATTGTGCCACTGCATTGCAGTACCCAAGCCATGAAGCACATAATCAATCGTGCTCATTTCAATAACCTCCTTAGAGCTTGCTTTTTAGCAAACCCACTGCGTAAGCGATATCTTAGAAGCCTAACCAAGTTGGGAATCCAGGAAGCGACCCATCCAATCCATTCACATACAGCGAATACACCCCGTAGGAAAATGCAGCTGAGATCAAAAGTGAAACCCAAACTCTACCTTTTTGCATCGTTTGGAACCCAATCATTAAAAAGAGAAACGTGGAGATGACGAATCCGATATCTTCCAGAAATAACGCATATAGGACTGCTGAAACGAAAATGATACCAAATCTTTTGTAATCCAAATTTTCTTTATGCTTTTGCGTTTGCTGCTTGCGGAATGTATCGTAAATGAGACGAATGCTCATTAATGCTAGGAAAGACCCCAGCATCATTGGGAATATATTTGCGCCTACATTACTGCCATATGCACTTGTTGAAATGCTCCTGCTGCCGATCACAAATGTGGTGCCGATAGCGAAAAAAACGATACCTGCATAACGGTCAAACATGGTATTCATATGCCTTCTCAACCTCCCGCCCTTCGTGCATGGGAAGAAGTCAAATTCGCTTCTCCCCAGCATCCAAAGGCTCTCTTATTTCTGCATACCCAAAGCTGTCAACATATCTTTCAATTGCGTTTCTTGCTGACCTAGGAAAGCTTTGAAATCATCCGCTTTTTTATAATCTGTTTCCCAGTTGTTTGCTGTCATTTCTTTTTTCCATGTATCGGAATCAACCATTTTCTTGATCGTATCTTCCCAGAACTTTTTCGCCCCAGCGTCCATATTCTTAGGTCCGAAGAAGCCGCGCCAGATTAAGAACTCAGCGTCAACACCTTGCTCTTTCATCGTTGGAACATCTTTCATGCTGCCACCAAGTCGTTGCGGAGATGCCACAGCAAGCACTCTGATTTTGCCAGCTTTTACATACTGATCTAAGGAAGATGCATCAGTTCCAAGTACATCCGCATTACCGCCAAGCAATGCTGTTACCGCTTCCCCGCCGCCATCATAGGATACGTATTTCACCTTTTTCGGGTCGATACCGTATTTGAAGGCAGGAAGAATGGAAACCAGATGATCCATAGAGCCTGGTGCAGAACCACCAGCAACCGTCAGTTTCGTAGGATCCGCTTTCATATCATCCAACAGTGATTTCAAATCTTTATATTTTGAGTTTGCCGCAACCGCAACTGCGCCATAATCCTTCGTCAATTGAGCAAGTGGCGTTGTATCTGTATAACCGTATGGCGTGTTGCCTTCTTTTTTCAGATGGTTAATAAGAATAGGCGGTGAGCTAACGAACAATTTGTAATTGTCTTTCACATCTTTCGTAGCATATTCCGCCATGAAGACGGTACCGCCTCCACCCGGTTTATTTTCAACCGAAATCGGCTTATCAAGTGCTTTCGTTTCCGACAATACTTTGGCAATCGTACGAGCCGTCATATCCCAACCGCCGCCTGCACCGGATGGCGCGATGATGCTCAGCGCTTTTTCTGGATATTTGGATGCCGCTTGTGCTGGTGCTGTTGTTTCTTTGGCCTTGTCACCCGTTGCGTCTGTTGGTTTAGCTGCCCCATTACCGCATGCTGCCAAGGAGATTGCTAATAAACTGATCGATGTTACTTTCAAAGATGCTGCTAAGACATTTTTTATCAAATGAAACCCCTCCAACTTTTTGGTGTTAAATGTGAATCCGCTTTCTTTGAAGCGCTTTCAGAATATCACCTGAATAGAAATTTGAGAAGTTTAACAAGATTAATTATAATAACATCGTTTTGGGCATTTTGTTCATATTGTTCACGACGGCTCCAACGCGTTTTCCCTCTAAATGAGAGCGCTTTATGATACAATACTAGCAAAAACGGGGGGCTTTAACTCGGAATGAGGCTGCAAACCAAGCTAATCTTGATTATTTGTTCACTGCTTGTCTTCATCATCCTAAGTCTAGGCGGCATTTTCTATTACCTGATGACTTCCGCCCTTGAGGATCAGATTGGTACACGCGCCTTGAAGGTAGCGGAAACCGTGGCTAGTATGCCAGAAATAAGGCATGCCTTTCAATTAAATGACCCCTCGGCCGTCATTCAACCCATTGCGGAGTCGGTTCGTGAGAAAATAGCTGCGGAATACATCGTTGTTGGGAACCGCGAAGGTATCCGTTATTCGCATCCCCTGCCTGATCGAATAGGCAAAGAAATGGTCGGTGGAGACAACGGTCCCGTTCTCGAGGGGCAATCCATTATTTCTAAGGCTATAGGGTCTCTGGGTCCCTCACTCCGCGGCAAAGCTCCGGTATTTGGCGACAATGGTCAAGTGATTGGTATCGTATCCGTCGGCTTCCTGACTGAGGACATTGCACGAATTACCACTGCGTATCAAACACGAATTGAGATGATCTCTTTGATTGTTCTGCTCATTGGACTTGTCGGTTCTGTCCTCATCGCCAATAACGTCCGACGTTCCATTCATGGCTTAGAGCCCAAGGAAATCGGCGCATTATATACCGAAAAGAAGGCGATTCTAGAGTCCATACGCGAAGGCATCATTGCGGTAAACCGTGAGGGTATTATTACGATGGCAAATCGCTATGCGCTTCAGCTGCTGCAGCTGCCTGTCACAGCAAAGATTACTGGAAGACATATTGAGGACATGATACCGAATACGAGATTGTATGAAGTCGTTCGTTCGGGTAAAGCTGAATTTGACCATGAAATGCTTATTGGCGACCATGAGGTTATTGTGAATCGGGTACCGATTATTGAACGAAAATTAGGCGTGACCGGTGCAGTTTCAAGCTTTCGTAGCAAATCAGAGCTGTATCGATTGGCCGAAGAATTGTCTCAGGTCAAACGCTTTGCAGAGGCGCTTCGCGCACAAACGCATGAATTTTCGAACAAGCTATATGTGATATCTGGATTAATCCAACTGGAATCGTATCAAGAAGCTGTCGAACTTATCTCACGGGAGGCCGATGTGCATCAGAATTGGGTACAATTCATTATGCGAGAAATCCCAGATCCCATGATTGGCGGGCTGCTCATTGGTAAATTTAATCATGCGCAGGAATTAAAGATAACGTTCGAAATCGATCACGAAAGCTCATTCAGCGACATCCCAGCTCAAATTGATCGAAATATGCTCATCACCATCATTGGTAATCTCGTTGACAATGCCATGGAAGCTGTACTTGCTGGTGGCGATCAGACGGAACCGTATGTGAAATTATTTCTAACCGACCTTGGTGAGGATCTTATTATCGAATGTGAAGATCGAGGGGTAGGAATTCCTGAGGAAATGAGTATGGCTGTATTTGAAAAAGGCTTTTCGACCAAAGAGGGGGAACACCGCGGCATTGGACTCGCTTTGGTCCAGCATGCTGTCGGAAAGTTGAGTGGATACATTACGTTTCATAAAAACCCCGCAGGCGGCACAATTTTCACCGTTGCGATTCCCAAGATCCCTGATCTCAAAGAAAGGAGTCTGCCCCATGAAACACCAGAATCAAACCGTTGAAGTATTAATTGTAGAAGATGATGAGAAAATTGCCGAGATTAACAGACGATTCATAGAAAAAGTAGATGGATTCCACGTTGTCGGTATCGCTACGGATCTGGGTCAAGCCAAGGAGCAATTGGAAATTCTGACTCCGAATCTCGTCCTACTCGATGTCTATTTACCGGGCGCCAACGGCTTAGAGATGCTTTCCTTCATTCGGCAGCATTACCGGGAAACAGACGTCATTATGATCACAGCTGCCAAAGAAATAGACGCCATTCGGGATGCTATACGGAGCGGTGCGTTTGATTATATCATCAAGCCGCTCGTCTTTAATCGGCTTCAAGAAACGCTAGTGCGCTATCTGGATTTCCATCGTGAACTAAGTCGGATGAACCAAAGCGGCATGATCAATCAGAGCGATGTTGATCGGCTTATGTCAGGAACTTCCAAGAAAGAAAACAACTTGGACACCTCTTTCCTGCCCAAAGGGATTGATAAGCTAACGTTGGTAAAAATCGTACAAGCGATTTCTAGCGCATCCGGCGGCTTGACCGCTGATCAGATCGCCAAAGAAATCGGTGTCAGCCGCTCCACCGGCCGCCGCTACCTCGAGCACTTAGTCAGCTCAGGCGATTTATACGCCGACCTGTCTTACGGTGTGGTCGGTCGTCCGGAGCGGGTTTACCGGAGGAAAAACGCTTGATTGATAGAGTTATGCACACTAGGCCGTGGTGTATCGCCGAAAACTAGCGTTGACATTAAACAAATTTCAGGCAAATACTCCTAACTAGGATCTGAACGTCCTTTTCTGACTTCTCAGCTGGAGTTAGTTAGTTCTTCACTTTGAGAGGACGTTTTTGGTCCTCACAGCTCGATTTCCAGACCAATAATCCTACATTAAACCTCAAACACGCAAAACCTCAAAACCTACGGCTTTAATCGCCATTTCGGCACTTTCAGCTTTACAACAAAGTTTACTCTCCTCTGAGAAGACCTTTTTGGTCCTCTCATCCCAATTTTCAGTCCAATACACCCCCACCTAGGATCTGAAACGATAAAATCTCCAAACAAAAACGCCGGCCTAACCAACCGGCGTATCTTAAGTCATACCTCGTGACGCTCCACAATCCCGTCCATGCCGTCCGGGATGCGGATCTCCACATCCACGCTGCGCGGCGCCCAAACCTGCAGCCGCATCACGCGTCCGTCCTCCTCGAGTCGCCAAGCGACATCGATCCGTCCCTCCTGCGGCAGTGGAACAGTGCCCCTCGCCCACTGCAAATCCGCAGGCTGCGGGGCAACAACGACCTTCCGCCAGCCTTTGTCGGCGGGAGTGACACCAAGCACATGCGCGCCTAAGAAATAGCCCGGCGCTGCCGACCACGCATGACAGTGACTTCGCGTCAGCATGTCAGGGTTCGCTCTATTTTCCGCGAAATTCGGGTACATTTCCCAGCAGGTCGTGGCGTCATATTCAATCATTTGCCCAAAATGCTGCCGCATATCTGTGATCATACGATCAATACCGATGCGGCCCATTTTCGCGAGAGCCTCATAATAAAAGAAGGACATAAACGGACTCCCGATTTGAACAAAATCCGGCGGCGGAGCAAACAAATATATCTTCATCTGCTCTGCACGTTCGCCCTCAGCGACACCACATAAGTAAGCAATAACCTGCGTCTGCATACTAAAAACAGTCGAAGCTCGGCTATTCGCATGGATACAATCCAAGTATGCACTGCGCTCCTCGCTCCATAAATGCTTGTTAATTGCTTGGCTCAGACGAAGCGCTTTCCCTTCATATTCTGCTGCTTCTTCCACATCGCCAACGACTTTCGCCAACTCTGCCGCGCTTCGCAGCGTTTTGACCAGAATCATATTCTGGTGGGTGACCACCCCATTATTCGGCTGATCAATCGGTGCCCAGTCCAGCAAGTTCCAGCCTTTTATAAACAACAATCCACGATCATCCAATTTTTGTTCATAATGCTCAAGGGTATAACGAATATGCGGCCATAAGTCTCTCGCAAAAACCTCATCGCCTGTATGCTCGTAATATTCAAAGCTGGCCAACGCCCAGAAAAACGTCCAGTTCGGAATGACGCTGCTCCACCCACTAGGAACCTGATCCACATATAACGGTGTTTGTGTGCTGGAACCAGGCACTAACCGCAAACACCGCTCGACTATCTCCGTAGCTCCGAACACGTAATAATTGACTAATGCCTCGTTCCGGCTGTCCCCAACCCAGAAAACCTGTTCATAAGCTGGACAATCTACGAATGTATCTTCCATACAAAGTCGGGTTGTGTGTTTACTAATCTGCCATATATCGTTCAAAAGCGCATCTGAGCTCTGGAACTTGCCTATTTCTGCTATAGGATAATTACTTTGCTGCACCTGTACGCCGTACATTTTGACTGCTCTTGCAGCATTCCTTGCCGTAACCATCAAATATCGGAACCCTCTGCGTACATAAGACGTATACGATTGACGCCCTTCTGAGCACGTGTAACGCAGCGTATTGTCTAAATCAAACGTGTCTTGACGCCACCCGTCGCGCATGTATTCATAGCCATAGAAATCAAGTATGGTTCCTTCTGCGGCATCTACTTCAAACTGTATAAAGCCAGAAAACTCACGGCCAAAATCAAGAATGATTTCCGTATCCGCATCATCATATCTCGGTAAAATAGCCGAATTCATACTAGGGATGACCGCTTGCTGCAAAGGGTAAGGCACAGCTTGCGCCAGCGCTTCTTTTTTCCAGACACTGAGTGCAAAAATAGAATCCCTGCTCACCAATTCCAGTGGGAAAGGGCGAACCCAATCCGTATAGCGGCTAAGGTCCCTAGCAGTAGAAAGACTGCGAATCTCCACATAGATCTTAAAAGCAGGATTGGCATCTGCTTCCAACTCCTCCCTTCGATCATCACCCGCTGAAGATGACCCATAGCCTACATATGGTTGTAAAGTTTCACTGCTTTCCTGGTGATCAATGTATTCAAAAGATGCAAAAGGACCGATTGAAATAAATGGTGAAGTATCGAGGCCTGCCTCCACTAACGGAGAAACGACCTCAAAATAAGCATCGCAATCAATGCCAAATTGCAGCGTTCGGCCATGATCAACACCCGTCGTTTCCAACAAGATGAGATTGTCTCCTGCCTTCAGCTCAATCTCGGCATACCTTTCCGGCAATACACCCGTATAACGCTCTTCATCCAGCCACTCGCCATTCACACTGCATCCCTTCACAGTACTCGGCTGTACGAGTCCTAATACAGCTTTTACGGCCTTGTCGGTTCTCACTACCGTTGCCATATACCCAGCAAATCCCACTGGATTCGCATGATTCACACTGTCTGGCACCATTTGATTACGGACATCAATCGAGGCAGTCCATGCAACGGGCTTTACCTGGTGAAGGGATTCGATACGAACCGGCCACACGAGTTCCTCAGTAAGGAATGGAATATCTCTCGGCACAAGACGGCTCCAAGGATCTATACCAACTGCTCCAACGATAGAGGCTTGATCCCATACAGAATCATCGTAATCTGGCAAATACCAATCCGCTCTCCAAGCGCTCGCATCCATCCGCTCAGCAAAGCCTTGCTGACACGACATCCGCCCAGAGCGGCTATCATACCCAAGATGCAGCGAGGTTTTCCAGCTTTCGTCCGTCACCAGCTCTACGACAGAATGACCCTCACGCTCACGCTCACTCTCTACTTGCACTAACAAACCGCCGCGTCCGCGCAAATAATAGAAATTAGACACACCGAAATGGAGTACCATGACCCCAATCACATTAGGTCGTCCTTTATGCAGCAAGTGTCCAATTTCATAAGTATCATAAGACTGCTCGAAAGGCCATGAACGAACAGGACCTCGTCCCACTTTGATTCCATTCACATATAAAGCGTATCGCGAATCAGCAGTAATGGATATCTTTGCTGCTCCCCAGCCTTCAGCGCCCACATTGAATGTCTTTCTGAAACACCGCCACTCATTTCGTGGACTTGCTTCACCATTCCCCCAAACCCATTGAGCTTGCCAGTCAGTTTTTAATTGTCTCATTTCAGCTGCCTCCACCAAAAATAATGATTGTTACTTCGATGCCTTTATTTTATGATGAGAGCGTACTCATTTTTAGGGTTAATTCCGACATTCATTAGGGTCTTAATTGACATAATAGGAGTAAAACGAAATGACGATTAAACGAAGTATTATCGAAACGCCCGGCGATCAATTTTTCCTCCCAGAACTTCCGCTTTACGTCAACCGAGTTCACGAATCATTTGAAATGCTGCAGCATACGCATGATTTTATTGAAATTAGCTATGTAGCTGAGGGCAGTGGTGCACATTACATCGACAATATCTCATTACCCGTATCCAAAGGAGATCTCTTTTTCATTCCGGTTGGCGTCTCCCATGTGTTTCGCCCATCATCTACTGCTCAGAAAAAAAACCTTGTGGTTTACAATTGCATTTTTACACAGGAATGGTTGAATCAGTTATTTTACTCGCAATGGCATGGAAGTAACGATGACTTCAACGTCCTATTTATGCAGGCAACCGAACACTCTACTTGGCTCTCTTTTAAAGAGCGCAATGGGGAATTCCAGCCTCTTTTTGAACGTTTGCACTTCGAATATAACGCCCATCGAAGCGGTTTTATGACGATTTTACAAACTTGTGTGGAACAGCTTCTTGTTTACATGTATCGCTCCAAAATGGATTTCACATCGGAATCGTCCAAAGCGAGCCTACAGGACTTAGATAGTCTCCTCGCCCATATTCGCGGGCATTGCAGCAGCCCAATATCGCTCACGGAAGCTGCCGCCAGATTGACCATCAGCGAGCGTCAGCTTCATCGCCAGCTTAAAAAGCATACGGGAATGTCCTTCATGGAGTACGTACAGCACGCACGAATTGAAGCCTGTTGTCAGCAATTACGAGCGAACGATCACAAGATCAGTGATGTCGCCGAAAGTGTCGGCTATCAGGATATGAAATTTTTTAATTATCTATTTAAAAAGCTGACCGGTGTCACCCCCAGCCAGTTCCGACAGCAGAATAGTTAAACAAAAAATGCCCCTCCATCACGAAGATGTGAGAGGCATTTCATTTTAAAGGCCTAACATAAATTGCAAGGTTTTATCGCTGAAGCCAGGTAAACCTTCATGACCATAATCCGGGTACAACTCAAACTGCTTTTTCGACTTGATTTTGTTATAAGCAGCAAACTGCGTGGAAGGCGGGCATACGGTGTCGCTAAGACCAACGGCCATCAGTACTTCACCTTGGATGCGATTTGCCAGATTCTGAATGTCAATATAGCCAAGCTTCGTGAATATTTCATCTTCGCGTTTGTGCTGTGGATCGTGACGGCGGAAGAAGTCCTTCAGTTCCTGATAGGCATCCTTCGCCAAATCCATTTCCCAAACACGCTTGTAATCGCTTAGGAATGGATAAACTGGCGCTAACCGCTTAATGCGAGGCTCCAGTGCAGCACAAGCGATCGTCAAAGCGCCCCCTTGAGAGCCACCCAATGCGCCTACACGCTCGGGATCAACCTCTGGCATGCTCATCGCAATGCCGGCGAGTTGAGCCGTATCTAAGAAAATATCCCTGTACAGCAATTGATCAGGGTGATCATCTAAGCCGCGAACGATATGTCCGCGAAGCGTCGTCCCCTTTACACCACCCGCATCTTCCGATAAACCGCCTTGACCACGGCAATCCAAGGAAAAGAACGAGTAGCCTAGAGCGGCATACGGTAATTTATTTGACCAATCGCCAGAGCTACCGGAGTAACCATGGAATTCAACGATAGCAGGATGCGGCTTATCTGCGTGTTTAGGACGAACATATTTGGCATAAATACGCGCCCCTTTGACACCTGTAAAATAGAGATCAAAACATTCGGCGTAAGGCACTTGAAATTCACTCGGACGAAGTTCGATTTGGGGATCGACAGCCTTCATTTCAGCAATTGCCCGCTCCCAATAAGAATCGAAATCTTCAGGGCGGGGATTACGTCCTTCATAAGTAAGTAGCTTGTCTAATGGAAAATCAAATAATGGCATGTCAAATCCTCTTTTCTTTTATTTTCAAGCGACCGTATAGGTAGTGAAATCAACAGCTTCGCCATTCACAAGTCTGATGATCTTCCTGTCACTATATAAGCCACTGCTTAAAGCCATCATTTCATCTTTCAAAGTCGTATAGGTGATTTGCAAATCGCCCTGGCTGGACAAGGTATAAACGGGTTGTTTCTGCTTCATCACATTCGCAAATTGCTGTATATCCTTGATTTGAAGGGTCTCAGCTGTTTTCTGGTCGATGCATTCGACAACTACGGAATTCGTTTTTCCTTTGCTTGTGACAATGGATCGATCTTCGCGCAATTCTCTTAGAAAGGACTGCTGTACATAAATAGCCATGTAAACATGACCACATAATCCAAAAAGTCCATTCGATTCCTCAATCCAATCTCCTACAGGCAGACATCCCATAATGAATTCAGGCTGACCATCTGGAATTTGATAGGAGGAGATCAATGCATTTTGATGAAAAAGCACTTCGGAATACTCACTTTGATGACGTAAATCTCCTTCTGCATAGCCTTGACCTGGGTGAAAAAAATACAAATGATTTACACCTTGGACCGTATCTAACGGAAGTCCTACATCCCAGCGATGTTGCTCATTATCAAACTCCTGTACGCGTTCCCACATACCGCCTATTGCAAAGTTTTCTGTGATATATACATAACTGTGCAGCACATCGTAATCGTTAATAGCTAAAGCTGCTTGTTTGGGAACTCTGCGAGTAACTTCTACCGGAGCCGCACGATGTAAGGCCGTACGCTTGACTTCTGACGAAGCTTCATAGGCAATAAAACCTGCATACTCGGTTCGAGGCATGTAATCAGCCAATGTGAAATCGCCAAACTGGACATAATCGTGCAGCACATTGGTGTCCTTCGGCATATCATGCGGCCATATCCGCGAATGCGGGCCCACCCATGCCCCTCCCAGATAATACGTCGAGCGAACCTCCCAGAGGTATTCCAATAAACGAGCTAATTCGGCTTTGATTTCTGCATCCTTCATAAGCTCCCAAGCGCACGTAAACGCCTGCATCCAGTGCCAGAACCAAGGTAACCCTCCATACTCCGACATGCCTAACGAAGTAACCCGATTCAGCGTACTGCGCAAGCTTTGGCAGCCATCCTCAAGCAATGCCTTATCCTCATAAAGCTGTCCGAAAATAAGCTTAGCTGCTGTGTATTTCGCTTCATGATGGTTGTAATGCTCAGATGGTTTACGATAAAAGTTGCTTCTATAAATATGCAGCAGCGCTAAAGCAAATAAGTTTCGCAATGATTCACTCAAATTGTCTGAATAGCGTTGATAGAAATAAACCATCAGACTTCCCATTAATTCAACAGGAAGTGTATTTTTCGGTGCTTCTTGTGGAGTAGGTCTTAGATGTAAGGGCCAATGACCATAGGTTACACTCTCTTCATTCTGGTCCTGGAGTTCCAGTACATGAAGCAGGATGCCCTCAGCCTTGAGCTTAGCCTGTACACGATCCCCGTTAAATGGGATAGCTTCCTCCTGAGAAGCGGCAAATAAATAAGAAGCATAGTAAAAATTATCTCGGATATCGTGATGATATAATAATCCGCTGCTCTGAAGAGGCTGTTTGAATGCCGCTGCGGCAATTTTGCTCAAGACTTCATATTGGCGTTGTTGCAAATTTGTCAATTTTGTACACTCCTTATCAAAAACTTAAAAAATGCAGTTTTTCACACTAATTAAGCGCTATCTTTCTAAATTGAAACGGTTAACCTCAGTTTATATGTAAATAATTGGAGCGTCAATGCAAAGTGAGGATTCGTTTTCCATATTTTAAATGTTGCATCCTCTTGCAATTTCTTATAAAATGATCTACCGTTGGTCAAAATATAAAATCACCAATATTTGCATGGAATAGGAGGTATTCATCCTGATTCATATCGAAAATTTACAAAAAGTATATGAGGATATACCGGGACGTGTACCGGCCATCCAGCAGATCCATTTACATATCGATCGCGGAGAAATATTCGGCATTATCGGACACTCCGGTGCAGGAAAGAGTACTTTACTGCGATGTGTAAATCTACTGGAGCGACCATCCTCTGGCAGCATTCACATTGATGGTGAAGAAATGACAAAGTTGGATTCTCGCCAGCTGCAAACGAAACGCCGCAAAATCGGGATGATTTTCCAACATTTCAATCTCCTCTCTTCCTCTACCGTTGCTGAAAATATTGCCTTTCCTCTGAAATTGGCTGGGATGGGGCAAGGGGCGATTCAAGCGAGAATCAAGGAGCTGCTCGATTTAGTCGGTCTCCAGGAACACGCGTATAAGTACCCAAGCCAGCTCTCAGGCGGGCAGAAGCAGCGTGTCGGTATTGCAAGAGCTTTGGCCAATCATCCGGATATTCTACTCTGCGACGAAGCGACCTCAGCGCTTGATCCTCAAACAACGAATGCGATTCTTGCGCTGCTGCTAGATATCAATCGAAAGTTGGGCATTACAATCCTGCTCATCACACATGAAATGCAGGTCATTCGTGAGATTTGTGACCGTGTTGCTGTTATGGAGAAAGGCTTGATTGTAGAAACCGGGAAAGTGCTTGACGTATTCCTGAAGCCTCAGCATGCGGTAACGAAGGAATTCGTCGGACAAGTTTCGGATTTCGCACAAAGTTCAGACCAGGATCCGATGGTGAAGCTGGGGGAAAAGCACGGAACGGTGATCCGAATTACCTACATCGGTGCCAAAACCTATGAACCGATCTTGTTCGAAACCGTCAAGTCGACGAATGTGTCCTTTGCTATCCTTCAGGGTACTATTTCTTCTATGAAAAGTGTCCCTTACGGTCAATTGGTTGTGGAATTAACAGGCGGACACCAAGAAGAAATCGATTCTGTGATTGCCAAACTTGTGCAAGAAGGAATCGACGTGGAGGTTCTCAACCAATGAATATGACCTGGGATATTAACTGGTCCGAAATTACGAAAGCAACTGGTGATACACTCGTAATGCTGGGTTGGTCGCTCTTATTCACTGTCATTATCGGCATGGCACTGGGCATCATTTTATTTCTTACTTCCAAAGGGCAGCTGCTGCAAAATCTGCCGCTTTACGGAGTGCTCTCGCTGATCGTGAACATCCTGCGCTCCGTGCCTTTCGTGATTCTGATGATCTCGGTTTTTCCGATCACGAAGGCCATCGTGCATACAACCATCGGCGTACAAGGCGCGATCCCGCCTCTTGTTATCGCAGCCGCGCCGTTTCTCGCGCGGCTTGTTGAAACCGCGCTGCGCGAGATCGACAGCGGCGTTATTGAAGCCGCGCAGTCAATGGGCGCTACGCCGTGGCAAATCGTCTGGCGCGTCCTGATGCCGGAAGCGCGCCCAGGTCTGATTTCAGCCGTCACCGTAACAGCTGTTGCCCTGCTCTCCTACTCCGCGATGTCAGGTGTAGTTGGCGGCGGCGGCCTTGGGGATCTCTCGCTTCGCTACGGCTACATGCGGTTCCGTACAGATATCATGATCGTGACCGTTGTCATTCTCGTTCTATTCGTTCAGCTCTTACAAATGCTAGGAGACCGTTTGGTCGCCAAATTTAACCGCAAATAAAACACATTATCTTGGAGGTAATCTCATCATGAAGAAACTTACGCTATCTTTAATGGCTCTATTCGTTGTGCTTGCTCTTGCAGCATGCGGACAGAAAACTGCTGAAACGCCTGCAAGTTCGGCACCTGCTGCCTCTGCTACTCCGGCTGCTGCAAAAGAAGTTACACTTAAAATCGGTGCATCTTCCGTCCCTCATGCCGAAATTTTGAATAGTTTGAAAGATAAATTGAAAACACAAGGCGTTAAGCTTGAAGTTATTGAGTTTAACGATTATGTTCAACCGAACGTACAAGTGTTTGAAAAACAATTGGACGCTAACTTTTTCCAACATCAGCCTTACCTGGATCAATATAACCTAGATAAAAAACAAAACCTCGTTAAAGTAGTTGGCGTTCACATCGAACCGTTCGGCGCTTACTCCCAAAAAGTGAAATCCGCTGCAGAATTAAAAGATGGCTCTTCGATCGCTATTCCTAACGATCCTTCTAACGCCGGCCGTGCGCTTGCGTTGATGGAGAAAAACGGCTTGATTAAACTGAAAGACGGCGTTGGCATCAAAGGTACGGTTCAAGATATCGTGGAAAACAAAAAGAAACTTCAAATCAAAGAATTAGACCCTGCTATGCTGCCACGTACGATCGGTGAGTTTGATTTGGCTCTGATCAATACGAACTACGCACTTCAAGCGAATCTAAATCCGACGAAAGACGCTTTGTTCATCGAGGACAAAAATTCACCTTACGTGAACATCATCGTTTCCCGTCCGGACAATAAGGATTCCGAAGCGATGCAAAAGCTTGCTAAAGAACTGAACTCCGCTGATACAAAAAAGTTCATCGAAGATAAGTACAAAGGTGCTATCGTGCCTGCGTTCTAAGCAAACTTTCGATCCAAACAAAAAGCTGTTCCTTTAGGTCGTTTCAAGACCTTGAGGGACAGCTTTTTTCACAGTTAAGACCCGTAAACCTTCCACGATTCAATCCCTGATGAGAATGTCGATTTCGCTGTGATATTCAATCTGATTTTGGTCGTCGATACCGGAGTAAAGGTCGTCGTATTATACTGATTTGCCGTGACACCTAATCCAGATGGACTTCCCACATTGACCCACGCGGTACCATTCCAGTATTGCAGCGTATAGGATGCAGGAAGGTCGATGCCTTGGTCGTCATCAAACCAATAAATATCTGATCCGGAAATCGTCTTAGCGGTTGTAAAATCTAATTGAACCCACTGCGTAGTTCCCGGATTATCCCAGTTTCCATACACAGCATGCCCTCTGTCATTGGAACTTGTAGGCGTATACCCATCGTTTAAGCCAGCCAGACTCTCCCAAGAAGATACAAACGAGGTCATAGCTGTCCCTTGAGGAGCTATGTCAACGGGGCCGGCAGCAGTTCCAAGCTGCAATTTCACATCATAAGTGGCAGCTGTTCCAACACTAAGATTAATGCTTGTTTTCGCGCTATTCACAGCAGTTGCCGTTCCTACATTTACATTATTGACTAAGATGTCGTAGGAGCCTGCCGCAAGACCGCTAAATGTCACTTTCGTCGTATGAGCTGTACCAGGCGTCAGATTCTTCAACGTAAAGTTGATATTGTTTTTCGCAAGCGCCACAGTGGCTGAGGTATACTGATCCTTTTCCAGCTCCATGGATAGCTTCTGCGTGATTAGATTCAAGCGTTTGAACAAACCATCTTTCGGGGTGATGACATAGCTAGAACCGCTTTGAGTAACATCAGCCCCATAGCCGAACAGTCCGAAAATGGGATCGACAGCGATGTCGCTGCTTAGAATTTTGAGTGCGCCGAACAAACCTAGATCGGCTTCACCGCTCATCCCTCTCCAGCCATTAAACAAAGGTCCACCATCCAGACCGAGGGCTCCATAATTGCCTTTCTCCGCTTGGTAGGTCCAGGAAACGGCACCGATATTGGCAGCATCTGAGGAGATTTGTCCGGAATTAATCGCGCCGACATTGGCAATTTTAGCTGCATAAGACAATCGCTGTTCAACTTCAGGTGTTGTGGAATGGTTTCGAATCCAATCATCCATGGCATACCCAGCAAGGGATACGGTATATTGGAAATTCCACCAATTCTCGCCTGTAATCGTCACTGGGTCCGCATAGTAATACCAGATCGGCATTTGACCGCGGGCTGCCCGAGTTTTGTTATTAATTTTACTCATCATCGTGGTATTGTTATTCATTTTGGCCAAGGTGTACACGGCTTCTTCCCCCGTATTATCATAGGAGTATTCAGATCCGTACGGGTAGGTCGTGTTTTTGAAATTGTTATATTTCGTTGCCATTTTCGCAATCATATCATTGGCCTGAGTGCTATAGCCCTCATCCTGTAAGGCTTTGATGATATCAGGTGTCGTTAATTCACCCATCAATCCGGTATTCCAGTTATAAGCCACAGGGCCATCATATAAGGTTTTGAAAATGTTATATGCTCTTAGCAAATAGGTGTTTTTAGGCTGCGTGTATGTGATGAGATTCGGGTAAAGCTTCGCGATTTTGTACATGCTGAAATACGTGTTATAAATGTGCGGATAAGCATAGCCGCGGTAGGTAGGCGTATCGTTCGGCTCTGGCATCAGGAAATCATGAACGAGATAATCGCTATGGTTATTTATCATGAGTCGATTCCAGATCGCCGTCTCTAAATATTGATCTACTGCGGTAACCTCAGAAGCTATTGGCGTCAGTGCGTTTTTCTCAGCAAGGAATTGCCCGTGTGTATAGCCCCAATCGTCGCCCCAGCCCCAATACCCGGCAAAGGAACCCCGCTTGGCTTTATTTTGCATCATCCAATCATCGAACACCTTGTCATAAATTTGACCGGGTGCATTCCACTGCGTTTTATTCACCATAAACGTTGCATGTCTTTGTAACGCTGCATCGATAGGTTCAATGGCATAAAATTGCAGTACCGTTTTCTCACCAGTCCCGTAGTTAACGGTAATGTTGTTTGGCCCGAGATGATTTAAATTGAGCTCATAGATCTTATGATCGGTGCCTGTCGTATTCAGATACGTAATCGTTGTTTCAGACGGATACTGCGCTGTAACAGATGTGATCGTTTTGGAAGTATGCAGATCGATCTTCGCCTTCATATTCGTTGCGAACATCATACCTGGTACGGCGGTAACATCGACCATACCTTCCGTATATAATTTATCTTTCATCGCACTTTCATTCGCCACTTTAAAGAATTTAAACGCATACGTTTTGCTTTGATTCGCAGCGAGAATCAGACTCGTATTCGGTAAATATCCACGACTGGTGCTTTTAATCACGTTGGAATGAATATAGAAAACATTTAAGCCCTCTACCCAACCGCCTTGATCCATGGCCCACATGCTGCCCGGATGCTCTTCAATTCTCCAACGATCTTGGTACTCGAAACCGGCTCCTGTTGTTGCGTCCGGCACCATCAGTAAGAATGGACCAATTCCACTTGGACGAGCAGCCGTTATGTAGGAGCTATTATTACCTACATAGGAATGAGTGACTACCCTCGTTTCATAGATCGGATCATTCCCTGCTGTCCAGAATTCATTGAAAGGAAGCGGAAGTCCGACATCCCCGAACTCAATGGACTGTGTACTTGTATTCATAATATTGATGGACCACTGCAAATAATCACTGATTAAAGAGTAGGTCACAACCACTTTAAAATTCTTAATTCCTTCGGCATTCGCTGAATTCTGATACGTGACCGTCACGGTATTGCCGCTCTGTGTAATCGTTCTCCCATCTGCAGATTTATTCGTGTAGGCCTTGGTCCAAGCCCCACTGCCCAACTTGTACGTGAACATCAATTCGCCTAGCCATTCATGATCGGCCGTGTTCTGATTGGGCGCGTTTGTCGCATTCATAACATAGTCCGTGGAGAAAGTGTCTCCTGTTAACTTAAGCGACGTAATCTCACCATTCGTCCCTGTTTGCACATTGAACGTACTGTTCGATAAGGTATTCGCGAACGCCATACCAGGGGAAAAGAACAAACAAACAATGGCAGTCAGAAACATGCTGACGAGTAGAGCAAGAATACTTCTGTTGTATTGAAAGCTTGGCATTCTCATGAATTGCACCTCCATCAAATAGAATTCGTAAAACTATTTTTGAAGCGGTTGACTTTTCATCACCCCCTTTCAACCATTTACATCGAGAGTTAAGCCTCCTTCATCTAGTGAAAGCGCATACAATCAAGGTGATAGAGAATAGACAGAACGCCCCTTACGTTGTCTGTCACTCTATTTGGCTATTCTTGGATTATCCTTTAATACCTGTTGTTGCTATTCCCTCAATGAAATACCTCTGTCCAAACAAGAAAACAATTACAGCTGGTATGACCATGATTGCTGTTCCCGCCATAAGCAGGTTCATCGGTGTATTGTTGGCTCCACGAAGTGTGGATAATCCAAGTGACACCGTATATTTATTGGCATCATTCAGATACACAAGCTGACCCAGAAAGTCATTCCATACGCCTACGAATGTGAATAAGAGAACAACGACAATCGCAGGTTTAATGAGAGGAAGAATAATTTTGCGGTAAATGGTAAAATACCCGGCACCATCGATAACAGCTGATTCGTCAAGCTCTTTGGGAATCGTCATTAGAAATTGTCGCAGTAAGAAGATGTTAAAAGCGCCGCCGCCGAAAAAAGCAGGAATGATTAACGGCCAATAGGTATTCGTTAACTGCAATTTGGACCAACCAATGTATGTGGGGACTAAAGTGACAATGCTAGGAAGTAAAATCGTCATGATGATGAGAGAGAACCAGAGGTTTTTAAGCGGAAATTCAAGTCGCGCAAATCCATATGCCGTTAAGCTCGCCGTCAGACCCACACCAACTAACACCGGTATGATGACCACGAACGTATTCAGAAAATATTTCCCGAAATTAACACGTTCCATGACTTCGGTGTAATTATCGATACGGAATGCATTTGGAAACCAGATCGGTGGAAACTCCAAAATCTCTTGCAGGTTGAGTAAGGATGAACGAACAATCCAATACATGGGGAAAAATACGATAAGAGAAAGCAGGAAAAGTACGGCATACGTAACGATTTTGCCTCTGAAACGGTAAGTCATTATTTGTTCCCTCCTTCGTAATGTACCCATCCAGCTGAAGAACGGAATAACAAGTACGTGAAGAATGCAACAATGATGAATAGTACCCAAGCAAGTGCGCAGGCGTAGCCCATATTTTGACGTTGGAACGCTTCTCGATAAATGTAAAAGGCGTAAAATAAAGTTGAGTTACCCGGTCCTCCTTGAGTCATGGCATATGCTTGTGTAAAAGCCGTAATCGAATTCACAAATCCGAGAATGACGTTATAGAAAATGATTGGCGACATGAGTGGAATGGTTACGGAACGTAATTTGTGCCACCAGCCTCCACCATCGATTTCCACAGCTTCGAGTAAATGCGCAGGCACATCTTGCAGGCCTGCAAGAAAAATCACAATGACGTTGCCGGATCCCCATACTGCAATGATAATCATCGAAAGAACAGACGTGTCTGGGCTGTTGACCCACATCAGCTTATCAATCCCAATAAAACTTAAGAGATGATTAATAATGCCGAAATCGGGATTATAGAGCCATAACCAAATGATACTGCTCGCGAGCACCGGAATGATTGATGGTAAGTAGAAAATAGCACGAAAAGCGGCTCGGCCTCTTATTTTCTGATTGAGAAACAACGCGACTACAAAGCAAAACAAGATCGAGGCTGCAACGGAGCCGATGGCATAATAGGCCGTAGCTTTGAGAGAGTCGAAGAAAAAGAGGTCCTGCGTGAATATTTGGCGGTAGTTCTCGAAGCCAACCCATTGTTTCGGTTTCAGAATGGTCCAATCCGTAAAGCTTAAATATAAGCTATAGAGCAACGGACCGAGCGTAAAGATGAATAGTCCCAGAATAGCTGGCAGGATGCACAAGTATCCGACAATCACCTGCTGCCGTTTGAGGCTTCTGTAACTGGACTGCTGACCTGTGGACATGAACCTGTACCTCCTATGTGTGGCAAAACTTACATCGTAGCACGCCAGGAACAAGTACTTTGAATACACCTTATTCCTGGGTGCTGTTTGCCTACCTGTTAACTCATTTGATAAAGTCTTTAATTGGCCTTTCCACTTTCAAAAATCGGCTTAATTTTCGGCATCATTTCTGATATGGCATCCTTAGCTGATTTAGTTCCTAACCAGACCTGATCCAATCCAGGATTCAATACATCGCCAATCCGGCTGTAAGTAGGAAGGAAAAACCAAGGCGTAGGATAGGTTGCTTTTAAAGCGTAATCAATGACAGCCGTTTTATACTCTGGCGGATGAACGGGTGATTGCGTCCATCTCTTGATTTTCTCAGGATCCGTGTACCAACTCATTTCCGTCGGCATCCATACTCCACTATCAATGTTAGCTAAGTTTTTCTCAATATCCATAAGCCATTTATACAGCTCAATGGTTTCTTTCGGATGCTTCGTGCTCTTATACACGACCATTGGCGTTCCTGTATTGGTTGTTGCAGGCTTTTTGAAGATTGGAAGCACGCCAATACCATTTTTTAGTCCATTTTTTAGCTGCGGATTAATATTGACCAGTTCCCATTGTCCGGAAGTAACCATCGCCACTTTTTTGGAAAGCAGCAATTGACCAACATCGCCTGGCAATCCAGATGACTGGGCAGCCGTCGGCGAGACATGTTCAATATTCGAGAGATCCGCAATTTTCTGAATCGCTTCAATGGTTTCCGGTTTATCGAGCAAAAGCTGCTTACCGTCCTGACTCACTTCCCCACCGCCATTGGAAATCGCGAAAGGTGTCCAAAAGAAGTCTTGACCATGAGACACGTTGATTCCGTATTGCACAATGTTTTTGGCATCAAAGCCTGCTTCGCCAGGGTGTTTACCGCCCTTATCTTTCGTTAGTTTTTTAGCGACATCCAGCATTTGATCCCAAGTCCAAGCTTTTTCAGTCTCGGCAGGCGGATAAGGAAGCTTCGCCTCGTCGAACATAGCTTTGTTATAGTGAAGAAGGATGATTTCGTTAGCAACACTGTATCCTAGCAATTTACCGTCAGGGGTGACGAATTTGTTGCTTTCCAGCTTCGGTGTTACCGAGCCATCTTTGTAGTACGGTGATAAATCCATCAGGATGTCTGATTCTGCATATTTGAGCGCTTGTGCTTCCAGCATCGTACTGATATCGGGTAGCGTTTTAGATGCGGCCATGGCGCTAAGCTTTGCACCAAATTCAGCGAGTGCTACGTTCTGATAGTCAACCTTGATGTTTGGATGCGCTTTCTCAAAGGCGTCCAAACTAACTCGTGTTGATTTCGCTTCTTCATTGTTCGCCCAATCCGTGAATCGAATCGTCACTTTCTCTCCGCCGTCCGGCGTTTTCGTTGCTGCCGGAGCTGTCGAACTTGCCGGAGTGTTCGCTGTCGGTGAAGCGATATCGGTGGATGTTGGGGTACTCGTTGAACTACAACCGACCATTAAACCTAACGCTAACGTTGTAACCGTGCTCACTTTTAATCCTTTTCTCAAAGACTTCAAATTAACCCCTCCAAATGATCGTTTATCATTTTCGCTTTTACCTATATATACCATAAACCTTTGTAGGTTAAAGCCATTTTTACTTTTCTTTGACCCAAACCGACATTTCACCCTGTCCGCGATTCGCCCATGCATAATATGGAATGAAGGTTGCGTTTATCGTCTCCCATTCATGAGAAGCGTTCGCGATATACAAATGTTCGCCCCACTTTTGTTCCCAATCGTCAGAACGGATTCGTTTAGCCGGGACGGAGATCGTTTGTATACCGCCCAATAGCTCATGGTCGAAATGCTTCCGATGCTCATCCTGGGGTTCCAATACAATCTGGTGCAAGCCTGCTCCATTATCGGTTTCCTCTAAACAATAAACCAGCGGACCACATTGTATGGCGACCTTACCTATCGTTTCACGAACATGTGGATGGCCTTTCATTCGGCTAACCTGCATGGGTAAGATCAACTCCACGCTATCATTGGATTGCCATTCTCTGGTGATATAGACATATCCGTCTCGGACCTGTTCATCCAGTTGGACAGGGATTCCTTGTACGGTCAGCTTAGGCTCTGTGCACCATTTTGGAATTCGCAGTGCTAACGTAAACGTTGTTTTTTCAGCTACATGGATGATGAATCGCACATTCCCGTTCCATGGAAACTCGGAATGCTGATCAATGCTTACTTGTTGTCCCTCGATATCCAGCGTAACCTGGCTGCCTATATATAAGTTGGTGTAAATGGTGTTCCCTTGCGATGTATAAATATATTGTCCTAAAGAAGCAAGCAGCCGAGCGATGTTAGGCGGACAACAAGCACACCCGAACCACCCTTGTCTAAGAGGCTTCACGTGGCTCAAATGATGGTTTTTGAGTATCGCATCCGGCCAGACTTCAAGTGGATTCACATAAAAGAATCGTCTACCATCCTGAGACATTCCACTGATGACGGTATTATATAGCGCCTGCTCCATGATATCTCCGTAATCACTTTTGGCTTCCATTTGCAGCATTCGCTGTGCGAAAAAGATTAATCCAATGGACGCACAGGTTTCGGCATAGGCTGTGTCATTTGGCAAATCATAGTCCAGCGTGAAGGATTCCCCATGTGCCATGGAACCGATGGCTCCTGTAATATACATCCTTTTGCTTACAATATTCGTCCACAGCCTTCGACAGGCTTCAAGCAGTTCCTGATCTCCTGTCTCGGCTGCGACGTCGGCCATTCCTGAACACATGTACACAACGCGAACGGCGTGCCCTTCAGCTGTTTGCTGCAGCCTTACTGGCAAATGGGCTTGATTATAGGTACGGTCATTTACCATATCCAAATCAGGAAAATGAACCTGACCATTCCGACGATGAAGCTCCTGTTCAAAGAAGCTGGGTTCCTTCCCCCGCTCATCCAGAAAATACAGACTTAATCGAAGGTAGCTGTCATTGTTCGTCGTTTGATACAGTTTTACAAGCGCTAGCTCGATTTCTTGATGACCATCATAACCATGAATTTGATCTTCACCGGGTCCGAATACTTCATCAATACAATCGGCTAATCGACAAGCCACATCTAAAATCATTCGCTTTCCTGTCGCATTATAATAAGCAACTGCCGCTTCGATCAAATGACCTGCACAATATAACTCATGACATTCGGCCAAATTCGTCCATCTGCCATTTGGTTCCTTCAGTGTAAAATAAGTATTCAGATACCCATCCTTATGCTGAGCTTTTGCTATAATCGTGATAACCTCGTCAGCCAATTTCTCCAATTCCGGATCGTGACCAGTTTCCAGCAAATAGCTTACTGCTTCCAACCACTTCGCTACATCACTGTCTTGAAATACCATTCCGTAAAACTCACCTTGCTCCAAACCAGCGGAAATTTTAAAATTTTTCATCGCATGGCTAGGTTCTGCTCCTTCAATTCGATCGTTTAACGCTTCCCACTGATAAGGAACGACAACATTCCGAACCAATCGAATATAAGCAGACCAAAAGTTATCTGTGATGCGTATATTCTTCAATGGGAATGGTCTGGAGATTGATAAATTCGCCATGTAGGGGTCCCCTTTATTTTATAAATATGATCTTTTTCGTAAGCGCTTTAATTAATATACTACATGGTGTACCATGGTATTTATATAGCATTTTCCAACCACATTTTTAAAAATATCAACCTTTTGATTGGAGTAAAAAACGATGATGAACTCACCAATTTTACACTTTATCTCCCCTCCCATCCCTTATTTTATTGATTGTGGGCGTTTTCAATATCGGGAAGGAGAACAGCATGTTAGCAGAAGTCAGATCGGTGCTTTTGACCTGATGGTCGTGACAAAAGGAACCTTGCACGTAGGTGAAGGAACATCGGAGTGGGCGATTCAGAAAGGCGAAGCCCTCATATTAAGACCGGATGCGAGTCATTATGGGACCATTCCATGTGCGAGTGAGACGGAGATTATTTGGATTCATTTTCAAACATTTGGCGCGTGGGATGAGTGCAGCAGTATGAGCGATTGCTTGGATAACCAAGCCACGTTAATTGCTAATCATAAGCAAATGGCTTATTTGAATCACAGTGAGGTGTGCTCCGTGTTTATCCCGAAATATATGAAGTTGTCCCAAAAGGCACTGGATATTTTGGAGCAATTTTTCCAATTGGATGAGGAGCCGAGGTCGCTGCGTAATTGGAAACGGCAAAGTGTATTCCAACAATTCATGCAATTAGTCGATCGCGACCTCGCGGCGTCCTCCGATGTAACGGCGTTCCATCTCGCCGAAAAAGTGGAGCTGTTCATCCGCCAAAACTATACGCAAAAAGTGACAAATTCGCTTTTACAACAGGCATTGAATTACCACCCTAACTACTTGGCCAAATGTATGCTTAAAGTGTATGGGGTTACGCCGATGGATTACTTGTTTCAATACCGAATTGAGCAAGCAAAAAAGCTTCTCATCCAAACCAGATGGTCGATGACTCGAATCGCTGAAGAGGTTGGCTTTCAGCATGGCTCGTACTTCTCGTTCTGTTTCTCCAACAAGGAAGGTATTTCTCCCTTGAACTTCCGTCGGAAGTTTATTAATCATGTATAGCGAAACCCTCGGTCCTCTCAGACCGGCTGGGACAGCCATTCTACTTTATATTAGCGAACCTTCCCAAGCGACTTTTTGGCTGGTCCTTCTATCACTTCACCCTCGTAGGAATAGCGGGACCCGTGGCAGGGGCAGTCCCACGTTCTTTCGGCTTCGTTCCAGTCCACCTCACAGCCCATATGGGTGCAGGTTGTATCCACCAAGTGCAGGGCCCCCTCATGATCCCGGTAGGCGCCTGCTCTTTTTCCGTTAACCTTGACAACAGCCCCTTCATCTTTTTGTAAATCATCCACATCTTTATGAACCATTTCCAATTTGCCGGCGATTAGATGCTTAGCCACATTGGCATTTTGCATAATAAATGTCTTTACACTTGGATCAGCTTTGAATCTTGACGGGGAGAAAAGCTCCTGATAGGGACTTGGTTCTCCCAAAATCAGTTTCGAGTTTAACAAGGCTGCCACAACACTCGAAGTCATTCCCCATTTACGAAAACCGGTTGCAACGAAAATATTAGGTTCATCCTTAAGCTCCTGACCAATGTAGGGCATATTATCGAGTGTATACAAATCCTGTGCAGACCATCGATAGGCAATATCCTTCAATCCGAAAGTTCCTTCGCCAAACGATTTCAACGCATCATAATATTGGAATGTACAAAGGGCCTGCCCCGTTTTATGACCTTCTCCGCCGATCAGAAGCATCGACTCTCCGTTTATTTGCACAGACCTAAGAGAACGTTTTGGGCTTTCAGCACTTAAAAACATCCCATTGGGGATGTCTTTGCTTATTTTTCCTACTACAGCATAGGAACGTTCTGCATGCAGCTTGGTAAAATAGAAACCATTTCGATCATTAAACGGAAAATGGGAGGCGGATACGACGTAATCTGTCGTAATTCGATGACCATCCTTCGTTTTTACAACCGCAGGCTTTCCCTTTTCAACCCCACTAACCGTAGTTTGCTCATAAATTTGACCACCCTTACGAATGAATTGCTCCACTAAAAAGGTTAAAAACGGGACAGGATTAAACTGCGCTTGATTCTCCATCACAATAGCCGCCTTGGTCGAAAACGGAAGCGGTGCTTGATCCACATATCTGCTAGTAATCCCCAATTCCTGGTAGACCCTATATTCGGAGGCTATTTTCTCTACATACTCGTCTGAAGTAGTATAGATATAGGCATCTTCGTCTGATAATTGGCATTGAATGTGATTGGTCTTAACCGTTTGTTTAATAAATTGCAGAGCCTCAAGGTTAGCATCATAGTAAAGCTTCGTCTTCTCTCGACCAAAATGCGCGAGATATTCTTGATAAATGAGATCATGCTGCGCGGTTATTTTCGCTGTTGTATGCCCTGTCGTTCCGTTCATGATTTGTCCTGCATCTACGATAACCACTTTAAACCCTTGATTGGCAAGCAGATAGGCCGTTGTAATGCCTGTAATACCTGCTCCTACTATGGTCGCATCGACCTTTAAATCTGAATGAAGCTTAGAAAATGAAGGAAGTTCGGTCGAGGCTAACCAATACGATTCCGGAAATTGTGGAAATGTTTCAAAAGATGATTCTGTCATCATTTATGTCCTCCTATTTGTACCTTTTTAAGATAAATTATCCAACTTCATCCAAAATTACACCTACTTTTCGCAGACAAGCCGAAAATTAACTTCTCAGCAAACCATCCTGCGCGTCCACGCACAAATTAAATAAGGGATAAGCTTGCTTACCCCAAACCCTACAAATTCTTATGTCAAAAAAAGACTTCCGCCAAAGTTGCGGAAGCCCCATCCCTAAATATCGTTTA
Source organism: Paenibacillus sp. V4I3 (assembly GCF_030817215.1). Classification (GTDB taxonomy): domain Bacteria; phylum Bacillota; class Bacilli; order Paenibacillales; family NBRC-103111; genus Paenibacillus_E. The sequence goes on along the minus strand of NZ_JAUSZA010000001.1, from coordinate 3,874,601 downwards.
TTGCAAAAGCGAGTAAATATCGGTATACGTGTAGCCATGTGCGTCAGCAACGGCTTGGTAAGTAACATGACCTGCGGCCACGTTGATGCCCTTTGCAATGGCTTTGTTGTCCAAAGCTGCACGCGCATAGCCTTTGCTTGCAATTTGCAAGCCGTAAGGTGTCGTCACATTCGTCAGAGCCAGCGTAGACGTACGTGCAACAGCTCCTGGCATGTTTGCCACCGCGTAATGAATGACCCCATGCTTCACATAAGTCGGTTGATCATGCGTGGTAATGCGGTCGATCGTCTCGATGGACCCGCCTTGGTCAATTGCTACGTCAACGATAACGCTGCCCGCGCTCATCATTTTGACCATATCTTCCGTCACGAGACGCGGTGCTCGAGCTCCTGGAATAAGGACAGCCCCAATGACCAAATCAGCCCGAAGAACGACTTCGGTGATGTTGTAAGGATTGGACATAATTGTCTTCACGCGTCCTTGGAACTGATCGTCCAATTGACGCAGGCGATCCGGATTCAAATCTACGATGCTGACATCGGCACCAAGCCCGATGGCCATTTTCGCCGCATTCGCACCCACTATTCCCCCACCGATGACAGCCACCTTGCCCGGCTCAACTCCTGGTACACCGCCTAACAGAATGCCTTTGCCGCCATGCGCTTTCTCCAGAAAGTGAGCACCGATTTGAACAGACATGCGACCAGCCACTTCACTCATTGGCGTCAGCAGCGGAAGGCTGCCATTGTCCAATTGTATGGTCTCATACGCGATTGCTGTCACTTTATTGTGAGCTAAGGCATGCGTCAATTCGGCCTCAGGTGCAAGGTGTAAATACGTGTATAAAATCAAACCCTCGTGAAAATAGCTATACTCTTCAGGAAGCGGTTCTTTCACTTTAACGACCATATCTGCCAACCATACTTCAGCTGCTGAGGTAACAATAGTCGCACCTGCCCCTGTATAATCATCATCCGTGAATCCAATGCTTTGACCTGCTAAGGTTTCGACGATAATGTCATGCCCTGCTTTTTTGTAAGAAAGGACGGAACTAGGCGTCATACCAACGCGAAATTCATTATTTTTTATTTCCTTAGGAACCCCAATAATCATTCTGCATCAGCCTCTCTTGTCGATCCCATAAAAAATGGATCAATCTCATCTTGTCTCCAAGTATAAGACCGATCCATGGACGTTCCATTAGACAAATTGTAAAAAATGTTTACAAATTCTTTTCACATTTTCATATCCGGATTCAAAAGCTGGTAAGCCCGTATCCCCACCTGCAGCGCCAAGCGCTTTTCCGGCAGCATGTAGTCGGCTCCAAGCAGCTCTTCTATTTTTTCCAAGCGGTAATAAAGTGATTGTCTGACGATAAAAAGCTGCTGGGCAGCGATTTGCTTGGAGCCATCCGTGTCGAGGTACACCTTAAGTGTTCGCAGAAGCTCACTGCCTTTCATTTGATCATGATCGATGATCGGTCCCAAATATGTGCGTACGAAGGATTGTAAAATCTGTTTATCTGGCATGTGAAATAACAATTGGAACACGCCAAGCTCATCAAAAAACAGCACCTTCCCATGCAGTGTTGGAGAGAGCGAAATCGCTTGAAGCGCCTCCTGGTAGCTTAAGTGAGCTTGCATAAAGCTTCGATTGCTTTGTCCAACGCCAATAGTTAACTTGATCTCATCCTCGACCTTCAGGTATTGAATGGATTGGAAAACCTGCTGAAGGCGTTCTTTAGACGATCGTTTTTTCATCGCTTTATCGAAGGCTACAACGACGAGTCTATTATTTTTCAACGTAATTAATGGATGAAAGGAGTGCTGCTCAAAAACAGATCTTACAGCAAGTGAAAGATGAATACCCGAAGACTCCACACCTTCCTCCTCCGTGCTATACCCTTCCGCTTGTTCATGCACAAATTCGATCAAGATGACGTGATAGGGTAGTTCGTTAAGCCTCTTAAATTCAGTTCCAATCAATACTTTTATTTGCTCTTCGTCACGTATCCTCAGATGCAGCAGATCATCTACCCAAAGCGTTTGTGAATACAATTTACGCTCCTCGATATAGCGTTTGCGCAGCAAATCCTGTGCGATAGACAATGAGGCTGAGTCCAGAATTAAGTACTCATATTCCTGCGGTTTTCGGCTGAACACCAGGATGATATGCGCCCATGTTTTACCCATAGCCCCAACGGGTTGTACGATAACGGTTTGACCCTCATCTTCCATCACGGAAGGGGCCGCTATATTTCCGTTGTTCGGGCTTTCGACGAGTCGACTTTCTAGAAAATCCAGCCACTGTCCAGACTCCCGGCTTCCCAAATGCGGGATAAACTTCGGCTGTCCATTCAGAGGTACATAAATAACTTGGGCTTTGGTACTGCTTTGCAGCAGCCCCAGTACATGGGAGACACCTTGTGAAGAAAGCGTCATTCGATGGAATTCACGCGATATTTTCTCCAAATCCTGAAGTGCTTTATGGTGTTGATTGATAATATGCGCATGAATATCCTGCGTAATGTCAATGAACCGCACAGCTTGCGGAAAAATAATGAGCGGGAAATTATAGGATTCCGCCGCATGTATCCATTCCTGTGGAACTGAACTCAAGTAGTGTCCCATTTCAATACAGAGGCATGTCACGTTTTTATTGATCAACTGCTCCAGATATGTCATAAACAATTCCGTATCACTCTTGAAGGCAGCCCCTGTCGTAAGGATCATTTCTCCACCTTGCAGCAGTTGTTCAAACTGTATCACTTCAATGATATGCACCCAGCGGACTAGACGCTGTAATCCCTGTTTACCTGCCGCAATATAGGCTTGCTCGAAAGTGGGTCGTCCCAGCACTTCCTGTAACGTTAACTGATAATCTTGATTCAAAAGAGTCACTCCACTTTCTTTCCACTCATATCTAAAAGTTATCCACAACCGTCCTATCGGGCTGCTTGTGGATAAATATTAACCAACTGCTTAGTGACATCCGATCAAGCAAGTTTCCCTTTTAAGTTTACACGAAAAAAGCGCCTGTTTCATTAAGAAACAGTACGCTTTTTATTAAGCAATCTATTATAACGCTTTATCAATGGCAACGGTTTGCCCTGACCATACCTTCTGAGACGTCCAAGGGGTATCTGCCCCCTGCCAAAATGGATCATCAGCTGGTAATCCTAATGGAAGGAAAACAGCTGAACATAAGTACAGGCTGCCTGTGGAGATATACGTTTCGCCAAGCTCGGGCTGATGTCCGCATAGTCCAATCTTCAGCCAGCCGGCCTCGTCGAAAGTGCCTGGGACTTCAATCAGCCTGCGTATTACCGCACTTAGTGCGCACCTTACTTGTGCTGGCGCAACACCATCCGGTAATTCACGTCGCAGTGTAATATGCGCTAGTGATTGAAAGGCGCCAAAGCGATAGGCAAGTGACCGACCCGTTACAGGAAACGTTCCCTCAGGTGAAATTGATCGCTCCTGAAGAGCCGCGTAACGCTGTGCTCTAATCAAAATATTCTCGCGCATTCCCGCCCAATCTTCATAATGCCCATGAGCATGCTCAATGATATCAACCAACATGGGTTGAATCACGAAGCTGTTGTAATAATCAGCATGATAGTGAGGACCATCGCCGTACATCCCATCCCCAAGGTACCACTGCTCATGCTGCTTAAGGGCAAAGTCCACGCGCATGGTATCCCAATCCTCGCCCATTACACCTAAAGCCGTTTCGGTCATAGCTGCAAATAAGAGCCAGTTGTTGAAACCCGGTTTGCGTGTTCTTGTTGCCTTCAGGGCTTTCACCAGATTGCCCTGAATACGGCTGTCCAAACGATGCCAAAGTGTGTTAGGGGCTCTTAGGATCGCATTAGCCAGAAATGCCGTATCTACAATCGGCTGCATGCCATGGGAAAAGTTCAAAAAATCAGGCGACTCCGGATCTGTCGCCGCATCCAGACCAGCCCGGACCAGCTCGCCGTAGTGAACGCGAAGCTTCTCTTCCTCTGCATCCTGAGCTGGTCTTTCTAGCCACGGTGCCATGCCTACCAGTGTCCGCGCGAATGCTTCAAGATGCGAGAACTGGAGCTGCGCTTCTTTTTTATTCTCTACTGGCATTGTTGCGCGCAGCTTTCTGGATGCCAATGCCTTTATCACAGGATCAGCGATACGAAGCATCGTAGCCAACCAATATGCTCGGTCATTGCCGGCTGCAGCGCGATTATTCATACCAGTAGCCTTTGATTCCTTTTTCCAATCTAACCAAGGCCTCTAAATAGTAGTAATCGCCCCAAATCACGAAATCATCAGGTGCCGCTCCGCCGCGAACGCTATAAGAACCGCGCTCGATGAAGCCTTGTGCATCCGGCTTGCTTGCGTAAGATTTCACTAAGCCAGCCATGGAGCGCTGTATCGCATTTTCCAAATAACCACGATCTGCATCATTAGCCGATAAATGCTCCAATAGTTCCAAAGCCCCCGCTGAAGCAATGGCTGAAGCTGAGCTGTCCCGCTTCGTTTCTGCGTTCACAGGCGCATTAAAATCCCAGTAAACAACATCATCCTGAGGCAAGCGGTCAAAGAAATAACGTGCCAAACGTTTAGCTGTTTCTAGGTAAAGCGGGTTCTTGGTGTAGTGGTAAGAAAGCGCGAACCCATAAATTCCCCAAGCTTGGCCACGAGTCCACGTTGAACCATCGCTATAACCCTGCGCAGTCCCGCCATGAAGAGGTTCACCATTCTCTTGATCAAAGTAGAACGTATGAAAAGAAGAATCATCGCCACGAACCAAATAGCGGCGGCTCAAATCCGCATGAATTACGGCAACATCCTTGTATTTAGCATCGCCAGTTTGCTCGTAAGCCCAGTACAGCAAGGGCAAATTCATCAAACAATCAATGATGATGCGGCCCCCATTTTCTTTATCCCCTTCAGGACCCCAAGCTTGAATATATTGACCCTTCGGTCTCCAGCGCTTCATCAGCACATCGGCTGCTTGCAGCGTAAGTTGTTTCGCAGCTTCATCTTTCTCAATAATCCATTGCGCTTTGGAAGATAAAGAATATAAGAACCCAATATCGTGGTGGTCTAGTGCTACATTGTTTTCCAGTCTTTGCTTAAAGTTTGCAACCGTCTTCTGAGCGGCTTGCTGGAACGCTTTGTCACCGCTATATTCGTAGCCTAACCACAAAATACCTGACCAAAAGCCGTCCGTCCAATCCGTATTCGGATTCAAATGATACACATCATTCTCGCTTACGTGAGGAAACAAATCCCCAAAACGTTCGATATTCACTTTCGTTTTTTGCAAAGCATCTTCAATGGCTTGTTTCCACATGATTGATTCACTCCGTTTTAAATGATTTGGTCGATTCTCGTTCTATGAAAGTAAGCGGGACCTCGATCTCTCGTTTCTCACCAGTCTCAGCCTTATTGCCAAATTTATGTAGCAGCTTGTTAATGGCCGTTTGGGCTTGATAGTTATAAGGAATGTCCCAGCTTGATATACCCGGATAACTGTGTTTAGCTATATAATCGTTGTTAATTCCAATAATCTGAAGCTGGTTTGGAATCTCAATCCGCAGCTTATTGGCTGCCGATAAGATTCGTAAGGCTACATGGTCATCAAAAGCAATGATGCCTACGGGTGCCACATGGCGCTGCAGTAAGCTTTTGAGAAAAGCTTCTATATCCAAATCCTTAGAAGTATCCACGATCTCATGATTGACATCGCTTGCATATTGCTCCGTCCCGGCATTGAACCCCATGCGGCGCTGTTCGTCGATAACCTTCGAACCTTTACTGCCTACGTAGCAAAGTGCTTTACAGTCACGTTCCACCAACAATTTAGTGGATTGTTTGCAAGCCTCGGCAAAGCCTAGATTCACTGCACCTAATGCAATATCCTCCGGCCAGTTCCAACCATTGATAAGAACTAATGGCGTACCGCTGTTTACGATCGATCTTGTAGATTCGAAGCCCATTGCTAAACCATGACATATCAAACCGTCTACTCTACGCTGCAGCAAAACTTCGAGATTTCTCCGCTCAATATCCGGATCGAACCCCCCTGAGGAAAATACAGATAAGTGATACCCCGCATTATGTGCTTCAATCTGCAAATGTTCAGCAAGCTGTCCATAATAATTCGTTACCCCCGGTAAGATGAGACCGATCTCATACGTTTTGCTGCGGCTTAACCCCGCTGCCATCGTATTCCGTCGATAACCTAATTGCTCAGCAGCCAATTCGACCTTGTGTATCGTCTCTTTCGACGAACGAATACCACCTCGATTCAGCACATTGGAGACTGTGGCAATGGATACTCCTGCTGCTGCTGCCACTTCTACAATTGTGACTTGTTTGGGCTTGCTCATCCTTGTTTCAACTCCGTTTTGTTAAACGTTTAACATCCTCTATTAGCTTAAATTGAAACGTTTAACCTGTCAAGAGATAAAATAAATAATTTAACACTTTCTCAATAAAAAAAGACCGAACACCCTCTCTCCGAAGGTAGTTCGATCTTCTATTAACGCCTTACTTTTTGTTTTTCTCCAAAATGGCATTCGCATCCTTGCGGAATTTGGCTGCCGCTTCTTCAATCGTTGTTTTCTTATACAAGATCTGCTCGCTCGTCGCTTTTAACAGTTTCTCAATTTCGATGGAACCTACTGGATTAGGAGGATCCATTTGACTGCTGTTTTGTTCAGCCCACGCCACATAATCAAAGATTTTGACTTCATTCGGTGATAAGAGTGGCTTCAGCGCTTCCTTCACTTTGGAGGAAACAGGGACACCGCGGTCACCTTTAATCAATTTGTTCGCTTCAATATCATTCACGAAAAAGCTGATGAATTTCGCTGCTTCTTCTTTTTGCTTAGAGTTATTCGTTACTGAGAAATACATACTAGGCTTCAAGAATAGACCTTTATTACCGTTACGACCAGGGAGCGGAAATAATTCAAGCTGACGATCTTTAATCAAATTGGCTACTGCCAAAAATTGGTTAGACCAACCATTACCTGAAACTGCATTGCCTAGTAAAATTTCATCTTCTTCTGCTACGCCTTTCTTCTGTGACTCTTTGTCGAGTGAAAGGATATAGCCGGCATCGTACCATTTTTGATAACGCTTGAAGTAGTCTACAAGTGGCTTATCATCTGAGAAACCAAGAGCCGTTCCATCTGCGTTGTACATCTTTTGATCGATCGTTCTGAGATAATACGGGAAAAATACTTCATGGCGGACACCGAAACCGCCTATTTGTTTGCCGGCTGCTTTGGCTTTGGCTGCTATCGCATCATAATCTTCCCAAGTCCAATCTTTTCCTGGTACTGTGATTCCTAGGCTTTTGAACGTATTCACATCTAATGTCGTATTTAGCGCATTAACCCCTAAGTTCATAGCCACAAGTTTACCTCCGACTTCACCGCCGGATATAGCATTAGGGCTGATCGAAGAGACATCGAGAAGGCCATTTTTCGTATATGGCGTGAGATCAGCTAACTGATTTTTCCCCCCATACTGCGAAAGATAAGAGATATCCATCTGGATAACATCTGGTAATTGGTTTGCAGAAGCCTGAGGCGCAAGCTTTTTCCAATAGTCGTCAAATGGTGCGTATTCCGCTTCAATTTTTACATTCGGGTGCTGTTTCTCATAAAGCTCGATAACTTTCAACGTGTAATCGTGACGCGCTTGCCCTCCCCACCAAGCAACACGAAGCTTAACAGGATCTTTACTTGGTGCGGTGCTCGGTGCTGTCGTCGCCGTTTTGGACGGTTCGCTGCTAGCTGCTGTTGTTGACGTTTTAGTGCCTGTGGAACAAGCTACTGCCGTGAACATCATAGATAGCGACAGAGCTAAGGTGAAAACTTTTTTCATCTCTATTCCTCCCCTAAATGAGTCGATCGAATTTGGGTAACGCTTACATGTTTATTATCTAACTTTCGGAAGGAAAGATTAATGCAGAAAATAGTGGTGTTTGTTCAAAAAACAGTGATCATTGGCTCCAATCTCAAAACAGGCTTCTTTAACTGACATTCGTCCATGCATTTCAAATGCCATTGAAATACAATAGTCTATCTTAATGCAGAAGGGAGCGAATTGGAATGGGTTATGCTGCAGGAGGTTGTTATGGCGGTGGTCTGGGTACAAGTACAGGTGTAGTCTTGGTTCTCTTCATTCTTTTGGTTATTATTACTAGCGCATTTGTATTGTAATTCGTAACAAGCCTTTAAAAGAATGCAACATTCGTAGGAAGTAATTTGGATACCATTCAACCCATTCTCCCCCCCAATCTCTCCACTTGTCCTTATTGATTTCTTGGCTATTGAGGAGCCCACAAATTACGATGAAAGGAGTGACTGAATATGGGATATGCAGCAGGAGCAGCAACAGCAGGCTACGGCGGGTCTAGTTCAGCAGCAGTATTGGTTCTCTTTATTTTATTGGTTATTATTACAATGACTTTTGCATTGTAATACGACGTATTCTGTAAAATAAATTCAGATCCACAGCACACGCTGTGGATCTCTTGCTGTGATCATTTACATAAAAAAAAATAAAACCTTTTCCACTTTTCTTACGTAATACTGTTTATGCATGACATTCTTTCAGGGTTAGGGAGGTTTCTTGCTTATGACAACGACACTCAATTTTCACCAAACCGCTTCGATCCGAGACGCTATCTCCATGTTGGTCTGGTATCTACGAAAAAAGCGAAGAGCGTAACATGACTCGTATCCCTACGGAAAAAAATACATCCGAATAAACGCCTATGACGTCCAGCAGGACGCCAGCGTTTATCGAGGTTGATTGGAAAAAGGCTGCTCCTCTGAAGAATTCCTTCTAGAGATGCAGCCTTTTTACTGTTAGTAAGGAATTAGTAGCTCGTAGACAACCAATTTACTTTGGACCAGTTCAGCTTCGCGGCTCCCGCACCATCTGCAGCGGTAAGCCTTGTCTTTAAGGTAGATACAGGATCTGGTGTATAGTTGTAGGGCAGCGTACTGAAACCGTTCCATGAGAACGCTTTGACTGGTGCCGGTACCGGCGCCAGCGGACTGCCAGCCGTTTCACTGTCACCTGTATACGAAGAACCTTCAAGTGTATATTGCGTATTTACCGCGCGAATTTTGCCCGTGTAGGTTGCGTTCGCAGGATCTGTTTGATTGTTGCGTAAAGGGTAAGCGACATCAATAATTTGCGAATTTTCAACCAGTACAGCACCGTTCTCAGTTGAAATCGCACCATTGCTCGTCACACCGAAATGGTATCCTTTCCCTGCTAATGCGGTTTCCATCGCCGAAGTTATTTTATCCTTCGCGGCCCATGCTGACGCATTATCCATCACAACGTTATACACATGCGCATTTCCTCCACGTAAACGAGGCATGCGGTCTTGCATATCTTTGTAGTAATTATGGTGCAGAGTTACCTCTAGATCGGCATTGTCGGTAGCAAATTCTGTTGATCCAACCAAATGTCCCTTCTTTTGGCCGGCAGCTATAGCGATGACATCAGCCTTACTTAAACCAATGCTGCTGCTCCTCAGATAAGCGTACATCGGATAGGCTGACAAATTGGCTTCCATCGCGTTTATTTGTTGGGTTACCCAGCTAGTAGAGCTCTGGTCGTCTGGTAAGAATGATGACCAAGAGACCGTTACGCCGTTACTTCCCTTTTTCACATCAAGTACGCCGTCATAGGCTTTATGGAACGTACAGTGATCTACCCAAACCTTGGTGCTAGCTCCTTCGATCGTTAGATAATCCCAATCATTTTTGTCATAATTCCCTTTCGTTGATTCATCCCATTCCCATAATTCATCAAATTCCAGGTTGCGAATGATCAGATTGGAACTGAACTTCACGTCTAGTGCAGCGTGTTTGATTTTTGCTCCATTAGCTGAGAAGATGGTCAACCCATTAAAGCCATCGATGTAAATTTTACTTATCCCTGTCGTCAGCAGCACAGGATGAGTCAATGCAGGGTTGTTAGCGACGAAAGGCATGACTTGTGCAGCTATCGGAATTTCATTCCAGCCCAAATTCAGATCATTCATAATTTCTATGACTTTGAAACCGGATCCTTTTTTCAAAGCAACAGCAAGATCTGTGGCATTGAAAACCTTTTTGTAACGAGGATCTGTTTCCGGTATGTTACCGCCACCCGTATTGCCCTCAGCAAACCCGGCCAAATTATACGTGCTTAAGGTACTTGGCACTGGGGTTGGAGCCGGTGTTGGGCTCGGTGTTGCTGTTGGCGTTGGGCTTGGTGTAGTTGTTGGCGTTGGAGATGGTGGAGTCGGAATCGGAGTTGAACTTGGCGTTGCTCCACCAGCACTGTCTGTCACAAGGACTTGATCGAACTTCGTTACGGTTTTGAAAGCAACAAGTCCTACTGCTCCGGAAGTTAAACTGGTATCACTAGTATCCTCAAAAGATAGCTGCAGGGTGCCATTCACATACATACGAATCATTTTACCGGATAAGTCCAGCTTGACGGTGTACCATGTCCCAGTCGCAAGTGGATAATCCATGGTCGTCAACGTCGTTGTAGAACCGCCTACTTTTTTACGAATCTCAAGCTTGCCCCCATTGCTATTGTACAAAGATGCTGCATAGAAATTATTTCCGTCTTGATATCGGCCGGCTACATAAGCTCTGTTAGAGCCATTGAAATTTTCAACCTTTACCTTGGCTTCAACGCTATAGTCCGTCCACGATTGACTACCCGCGGAGGTCCTTCCCTCACTTGTACTCGATTGGCTGTATACGTTGTTACCCGCGTCTTGAACGACAGACCACGTTCCGCTTGTTGGTGTCCATCCAGAAGCAGTACCATCGTCAAAATTACTGCTTAATAGGTTTGCCGCATTGGCTGGAAATGCAATGACCAAGGATAAAAGAATCGTTGCGCAGAGGACCCATACAATCGATTTATCGAACTTTTTCATTTTTAAATTGGCATTCATTCTCAAAATTCAACTCCCTTTTTCTGTCTTAAGGTTCGTTCCGGCCTATATTCGTTCCTGTTGGCGTTCCTGCTCCAATCAAATCACTGCCAGAAGCAAGCTTCAAAAAGCTGCCCAAGTTCGGAGAACCATCCGCACTACGCGTTAATGTAGGTGTTAAGCTAACAAAATCAGCATCGCTGGCCAGTAGACCTTTGGCGTTGGTGCTTTGATTATTTTTCCACCATACATTCGAACTTTGTACATCAGTACCGCTTGATTTATCGCTCGATGCTCCTTTGTAAGACAAGTTATTACTGAACATGTGAGTTCCGAGATCAAAAGTGAAATTGCCTGCCCCGTTGCTGTAGGATGTGTTGTTTGTCATTGTAATGGAGCCTGGATTGCTGTTATACGTAAAGCCGTGTTTTTTGTTCAAGTAAGCAACGGAGTTCGAAACGATATGGTTTACGGCGATTTTTTCCCCGCCTAATTTATAGCCATTTCCATCACTGTTACTCGTTGTGCTTCCCGAAGAAGTCTGGCCGTTATGATGCGCTACACTGTTCTTAATCGTAACGGCTCCGATCGGACCCGTCTCTGTTTTTGTGTACAAATCCCATCCATCGTCTGTATTGTAGGCCGCTATACAACCATCAAAGACATTTCCAGGACCAACCGTCAGCTTGGCTGCGAAACCGTCAGCGTCTTCACCGTTATCCGGATCAAAGTTGTCATGGGAGTATGTATTTAATACTAAGTTGTTAACAGGCCACTCGTTATCAGCAGCTGTGGATGCGTACCTGCCAAGCTGCACTCCTGTATCCCTGTTATGGTGTACATCCAGGTTTTCCAAACGATTATTATTCCCTGATACATAAACGCCATTATCCGCTGCCCCTTTGATTTCCAGCCCTTTGACTGTCCAAAAGCTGCCGTTTATTTGGAGCCCTCTAGCATTGAGTGATACATCTGCTGTATTGTAGCTCTGTGAACTGAAATCAAGAATAGGCTTCTCTGCAGCATAAGGGACGATTTGTTTAACAGCACTTGCTGTACCGTTATTTGTACGATCTATCGTAATTTGACTACCGAAGCTGTACGTTCCACCGCGCAAATAAATAACTCCCCCAGGAGCAACTTTTGATAAAGCAGATGTCAGCGTTGTTGGACTAGCCAGCGTACCTGCATTGCTATCCGTCCCATTCGGAGCTACATAGACTTCACTAGCAGTTGGAGACGGACTAGGTGACGGTGACGGCGATGGTGAAGCCGATGGGGACGGACTAGGCGACGTTGTCGGTAATGGAGTGGCCGTTGAACCAGCACCATCGGTAACGACGACTTGATCGAAGCTAGCCGAACTTTTATAGGCTACCAAGCCAACAGCTCCCGAAGTTATAACAGGTCCCGAAGCTGGATCTGAATCATCTTTCGTGAGCTGCAAAACACCATTCACGTACATACGAATTGTTGAACCGACTAACTCAAGCTTAACCGTGTACCACGTTCCGGTCGTGAGAGGATAATCCAATGTCGCCAATGTTGTTGTGGAACCGCTTACTTTTTTACGAATCTCAAGCTTACCTCCATTGCTGTTGTACAAAGAAGCCGCATAGAAATTATTGCCGTCTTGATAACGGCCCGCTACATAGACACGATTTGTGCCGTTCCAATTATCTACTTTCACGTTTGCCTCTACCGCATAATCCGTCCAAGACGTATTACCGGCTGATGCGCGTCCTTCACTTGAACCGGTTTGCTTATACACATAAGAGCCGCCGTCCTGTACGACGGACCATGTCCCATTTTGCGTTGTCCAGCCACTCGCGTTCCCGTCATCGAAATTGTCACTGAATAAATTGGCTGCGAGAACGGATGGCATGAGCATCATACCAGCAATTAGAGATGAAGTAACAATCGCAGCAAGGGTATTTCCAGGTTTTAGTTTTTTCATTAATTACATTCCTCCTTTAATTGTCATAACCTTATCCATTTCCTATCTGATAACGAGATGAACATATTCCCAACGAATAATACGACCAACTCCCTCAATTGGATTTCTCTCGGCATTGCCAAGGAACCATCATCTGTCTGTCTAACAAACAAAATATATCTTCAGTTTCCAACGTTCAGCAATAATCATTTTTACATTTATTTGCTGTTTGCAGTAGAATAAGGGTTTCTCAGCAGTCAATAATCCTTAACTCAGATGATAATCACTATATCTGTTTTTGGATTAATATATATAAAAGCCCTCTATCCATGAGTTTCATCATGAAATAAAGGGCTTAACCGTCAAGATCTCTTACAGTGCTGCACCTTTTCCGCCATCAATATTGACGGAAGTGCCTGTAACATAGGAAGCTGCATCCGAGGATAAGAAGGTGATCACATTAGCCGCTTCCTCCGCATTCCCAATCCGGCCGAGCGGAATGTCATGCTTTGGATCCGATGCATACTCCTCCCAAGTCTTTTCTGGCGCCTCACGCTTCCAACCTCTCTCAATCTGGCTGCTGCGAATTTTCCCAATGCAGACTGTGTTCACACGAATCTGGGCAGATGCCAGGTCTTTGCTCATCGCATTCGTTAATGCAAGACCTGCGGCACGGCTGACCGAAGTCGGCAGTGAAGACGCGGGTGGTGTTTTGGCTGCGGAAGTCGTTATATTCACGATAGAACCGCCTCCTGCTTGACGCATGTAAGGGATTGCATAACGGGAGCAATGAATGGCTCCAAATAATTTCAACTCCAGATCTTGCCGCCATAACTCCGTGCCAACCTGTTCAAATGGCTCAGCAGCAGACGTACCTGCATTGTTCACTAGAATATGTAAACTTCCAAATCGCTGAACGGTTTGTTCCACAGCGCGTTGACAGTCGGCCTCCGAGGTCACATCCGCTTGAATCGTTAGCACCTCACCCTCTGTCAAATTGGCAATATGGACAGCGGCTTCTTGAAGCTGCTCCTCATTCCGTGCGAGTATCGCGACTTTGGCTCCTTCTCTCGATAAGGAAATCGCTGTTGCCAATCCAATTCCTTTACTTCCCCCAGTAATCAAGGCTACCTTACCCTGCAATCCCAAATGCATCGCTTCACGCTTCCTTTCCTTCAATCCTAAGTTAAATATTTCAATAGTTCTAGCATACTCCTATTCCACTTATTTTTTCAAATTTCAATGGATTAAAAAAGAGGAGCCTAGGCTCCTCCGGTTAAAACCAATAGATTTGACGCACTATTCGTTCAAATAAACGGCTTTCCCTGTCCGTGCAGACTCATAAATCGCCTCAAGAATTTGTGAAACGACATAAGCTTGCTCAGGCGTCACTACAGGATCTATATCATTTTCAATGGCTTTAATCCATGTGCGCATTTCCAGATCCGCATCGCTTTCCTTAGCGCCGTCATAGAAAGCAACACCGCCTGCTTTCAGATCCACTTCAGTTGTAAATAAGCGGCTATGTTTCTCACCATTGATGCGAAGCCCGCCTTTCATATCGGCTCCGCCTTCGGTACCGCTTAATGAGCATTTGGCTTCGTCGACTTCAAGCGTATTCAGTGCCCAGCTGGATTCCAGCATAATTGTAGCCCCGTTTTCCATGACGATCATACCAAAAGCAGAATCCTCCACGGTGAATTTACTCGGATCCCAAGGCCCCCAAGCATTGGCGGCATTTTCTTTTTGGGACAATTCGTGGTATGACGTTCCCAGCACCACTTTCGGCTTGTAGTTATTCATCATCCAAAGTGTTAGATCCAAAGCATGTGTACCGATATCAATAAGCGGTCCTCCGCCTTGCTTCTCTTCATCCAGGAATACGCCCCAAGTTGGAACTGCGCGACGACGAATGGCATGCGCTTTCGCGAAATAAATCTCGCCAAGCTCCCCTTCCTCACATACGCGCTTCAAATGCTGACTATCAGCCCGGAAACGGTTGTTGTATCCGATAGTTAGCTTCTTGCCTGTACGCTTCGCTGTTTCAGCCATGCGCTTAGCATCCGCTGCTGTCTTAGCCATTGGCTTCTCACACATCACATGCTTGCCAGCTTCAAGCGCAGCAATGGCAATTTCGGCGTGTGAATCATTCGGTGTTAACACATGAACGATATCAATAGCAGCATCCAGCAAAAGCTCTTTGTAATCCTCATATACTTTAGCGGCTTTGGAGCCGTATTTCTCAGCGGCAGTTTCAGCCCGCTCTTGCACGATGTCACAGAAAGCGACCAGTTCAACATTCGAAAGCTTTTTCAAACTTGGCAAATGCTTGCCGTTTGCAATGCCTCCACAACCAATAATACCAATACGAAAAATACGTGACATGTGAATACCTCCAGAGTAGTGATTAGTTTTGAGTTAATTAGGAAGTTCGATAGCGACTTCGCGTTTAATAAGCGATGACCGAATGATGCCATCAATGATGGCTTGATTGCGAACGATCTGTTCACCAGGAATCGGGGCTGGTTTGCCATCCCGGACAGCCTCTACGAAATCGCGGACTTTCTCGTTAAACAAATTTAGCTTATGATCAATCAGCGGAATTTGGCTTTCCGTGTGATGTCCACGAACATCGTGGAAATAGGCAATGGAACCCACACTTCCGTCGAACACTCCGCTCCATGGCCCTTTACCTGCTGGCGTTACTTTGAGTCCACCATCGGTACCAAGGAATAAGGTTGGTCCTAGTGTATCCATATGCATCGCCCATGAAATTTTGAAATTCAGCACGAGATCGTCTTCAAAACGGATCATCGCAACACCGAAATCTTCCACATCGAATCGACTAGCTTCCTTATGATATAACGGATTCGTTCCAAAATAGTTACTGCTGTAAGCGGATACGGTAAGCGGTTTCGGATAACCAATCGCATTCAAAGCCATATCGAGTGAGTAACAACCAATATCAGCCATTGCTCCTGCTCCGGCGATTTCCTTGCTAATAAATGTACCGCCAGGCATGCCTCTGCGGCGTCCTCCGCCTGTTTCTACATAATAGACCTTACCCAGTTGACCGGACTGAACCACGTCCTGAATAATCTTCATATTAGGATCATATCTCGGCTGGAATCCAACATTGAGCATGAAACCCGTTTTCTTCGCCGTTTGCGCCATCTCGACTGCTTCTTCCAGCGTGACGGACATCGGCTTTTCCAGCATAACGTTTTTCCCCGCCAGTAAAGCATCTACTGTCGTCCGATGGTGAGCCACATTAGGTGTGCAAATGCTTACCCCATCAAGGTCTAATTCCAACAGCTGCCGATAATCATCAAAGGCTTGTGCCGAAGGAATTTGCCAAAAATCAATGAATTGTGCCGCTTTGCCTGGTACCGCATCCGCTACCGCTACAATCTCTACGTCAGCTAGTTCACGATAAGCTCTTACATGAGCGCCAGCAATACCGCCGCCTCCAATAATGCCGATCTTCAATGTTTTGTTCATCGAGATTACCTCATCGCTATATGATATTAAGACATCTGTCATAAATGTAGCATAGGAATAACGATATTTTTAGTCTAACTTTAGGACAATCAGGTTAAGAAATTACGACAAGAAAAACCAGACGGTTTTAACCACCTGGTTTATAAAGTTACTACAATGACTAGCTTTCTCCTGCTTTCCTTTGCGCATCCTCCAGATAACTTCTGTAGACTTGCTCATCCGGATGATCACGGGTTAAATCATCATAGTAGCGAGTGACCTTCTGAAAATAATACGAATACACATCTTGTATGGGGACAAGTCTGTAAGGATCCCATCGATAAGTTTCCACGTTGTAGGCCTGATCCTGTTCATGCACCCACAGCGCTATTTCGCAAAGTCCATCTCTTCCGTCTCGGCCAGGCATATCTTCAATTTCAAGATGGTTATAGAAAGTTCCCGGAGGAATCAGACGCTGGAAACCGGTTGGTGTCCACTGAACGATATCGAGCTCGGAGGAGGATTCACGCTCATTTTTCCAGCCAATAACCAAGTCCCAACCTTCTCTTCGTGACACAGGGGCTGCTGCGAAATCCGTAACTGCTTGGATTCTACCTGTTGCAGCAGAAGCGATTGGAAACCAGTTACCGGAATAGTTTTTCAACGAAAACAGATACTGATTGTCCAAATATCTATACAAAGCTGTAATTTCAGGCTGACCATCGCCGTCCACATCCGCATAAATAATAGCCGCTGGGCTCCCCTCCTTCTGCAATACGACAACCTCGGCTTCCTGAGGTATACAGCTTCGGACGACGGAATGGAAATCAATTGGGGTCAAACTCATCGTTATCCCTCTTTTCGCATTATTGTCAACTAAAGTATATGCGGCAGAGAACTTGGCCCATGAGTAGCAGTCAACAACATATCGAGTAGGTGCTCATTCCTATCTAATCACTCCCCATACTCTCAACCATCCCACGATAGGGCTAATCACTTGGATGGGCTGGCGCGGCGCGACGAACTGTAAGCGCCTTTTCGGCGCTTAGCGGGCGGGCTCGCAAATAAACTGACGCCGTCGGAACTCGCGTCAGTTTCAATATGATTACAACTTCAGACTGATTAGCTTCAGCTCAGTCATTTCTTCCACCGCATATTTCACACCTTCACGGCCGACACCACTATCTTTGAGCCCTCCATAAGGCATATTGTCGACGCGGAAGGTAGGAATATCGTTAATCATCACTCCGCCTACCTCTAAATCCTCTGCAGCTCTTAGCGCTGCGCCAATATCATTCGTATAAATTCCAGCCTGCAGGCCAAAGCGCGAATTATTTACAGCCGAGACAGCTTCATCCAACGTGGTAAAGGGAGTCAGTGTCACAACGGGTCCGAAGACCTCTTGGCACGAGACCGAGGCCGTTTCAGCCACATTCGTCAAGATCGTTGGCGGAAAAAGGCACGGTGACAATGCTTTGCCTCCGGACAGAGCAATCGCTCCACCTGTTATTGCATCGGATACCCAGCTCGCGATGCGGTCAACCTCTTTACAGGAGATTAATGCAGACATGTCTGTAGATTCCTCAAGCGGATCACCAATGACCAATTTCTCTACCGCGGTCTGGAACTTAGCTGCGAACGTTCCGTATTTGCTTTCATGAACATAAATACGTTGAATGGAGATGCACACTTGACCGCTGAAGGAGAAAGCTCCCAGCACACAACGATCCACTAGCTGTTGCGTTATATCCACATTGCTATCGATGATTACGGCCGAATTAGATCCTAACTCAAGGGTGACTCGTTTAAGCCCTGCTTTATTCCTCATCGCAATGCCCACTTCAGGACTGCCTGTAAACGTGATAGCCGCAATTCTCCGATCACGTACCAGTTTCTCGCCAATCACAGATCCTTTACCTGGGATGACGTTAAGGGCCCCCGCAGGTAAGCCGGCTTCTAGCATAATCTCCGCTAATGCAAGCGAGCTTAACGGTGTTTGACCTGCTGGTTTCAATACAACCGTATTGCCGGCTGCTATAGCAGGCCCCACTTTATGGGCAACAAGGTTGAATGGGAAATTAAATGGGGTTATGGCTCCTACAACGCCAAGCGGTTTACGCACGGTGAACGCTAGACGTCCCTCGCCACCCGGTGCTGCATCTAGGGGTACAGTCTCACCGTGAATACGTTTAGCTTCTTCTGCTGCAAATTTGTAAGTATGAATCGTTCGAGAAATTTCCGTTCTGCCTGTTCTAATCGGTTTGGCCGCTTCCATCGCCAACAGACGGGCTAATTCTTCTTTGCGCTCTTCCATCAGAAGCGCTGTTTTCTCCAGAATTGCTGCGCGTTCGTGTGCAGGCATTTTCTTCATTATCCTACTCGCAGCCTCGGCTGCTTGGATTGCATCTTCTGCATCCTCTTCATCTGCTTGGGCTACCTGAGCAATAAGTTCACCGGAATAGGGCGAGAATAAATCGGTATAGATGGCTGCTTCTTTCCATTTTCCATCGATAAATAAATGTTTTTTCATACGAACCTCATACCTCCATCGTTAATTTGGCCGGAACTAACTTCCTCAGAACCTCGCCGATAATGTCCAATCCCTCTTGAAGTTGCTCATCTGTAATGACCAGCGGCGTGAGGAAACGCAGAACGTTCCCGTGAATTCCTGCACTCAGAACGATGACGCCCGCTTCATAGCAAGCTTTTACACAGCTAGCCACCAGCTCTTTCGAGGGTTTACCTGTCACCGGGTCGACAAACTCTATACCGCACATCGCTCCAAGTCCTCTCACATCAGCAATGTGCAGAACATCTTCTTGCAATGCTAGAAAGAAACTGCGGATTTTATCACCAATGATTTTGGATTTCCCTGGGAGGTCGTCTCGCTCCATCATTTCAATAACAGCCAAAGCAGCCACGCATCCTAACGGGCTCCCTCCGTAGGTGCCCCCGATTTCACCGGGCCCAGGTGCATCCATAATTCCTGCTCTGCCGACCACTGCGCTAATGGGAAGTCCCGCCGCAATCGATTTAGATAACGTCATTAAATCTGGCTCAATACCGAATTGACTAGATGCAAACATCGTACCTGTCCGACCAAAACCTGTCTGAATCTCATCCGCGATAAAAAGAATATCATTCTGCTTACAGATGTTGTATACACCTTGCACAAAAGAAATGGGAGGCACTATAAAACCGCCTTCCCCTTGTACAGGCTCCATAATAACTGCGGCAATCTCTTCTGGGGCCACTTCCGTATATAGGAAATCTTCAAACTGTTTCAGGCAAAAATCGGCGTATTCTTCTTCCGTCATCGATGTAGGACGGTTGAAAGGATACGGGAACGGAGCTTTATAGGTCGCCGGGGCAAAGGGTCCCATGTTAAATTTATATGGCTTTACTTTACTAGTCAGTGACATTCCAAGTAATGTGCGTCCATGAAACCCGCGAGTAAACGAAACAATACCTGTTTTCCCCGTATATTTTCGAGCGATCTTCACCGCATTTTCTACGGCTTCCGCGCCACTGTTAAGAAAAATCGTCTTTTTCTCGAAGTTACCTGGCGTGATTTCATCTAATTTCTTGGCAAGCTGCACGTAAGGTTCATACATCGCAATATGGATGCAAGTATGCAGATATAATTCTGCTTGTTTTTGAATTGCCTCTACAACTTCCGGCGGGCAATGCCCTGCATTTAATGAACCGATTGCACCAACAAAATCCAAAAACACATTGCCGTCTACGTCGTGCAATAAAGCCCCTTCTGCCTTTTCAACAAAAATAGGCGTATTATTGCTAACCCCTTTAGGTACATATCTTTTTCTTTGCTCAAGCAGTTCCAGTGATTTAACTCCTGGTACTGAACTTGCGATAGATACAAATTGTCGATTATTAGTGCTCATGTTAAGCATCCTCCTTATTAACAACGCTGAAATTAGCATATATATATACTACCTAGCAATATTGATGCCACTGAGTAGTAAATCTAAGCTCACGTTATAACAGCCAATCCGATAAGATACTAGTAACGAGTCGAAGATGTGCGGTGTAGCAACACCTGCGGATGCTGCATTAATGATGCATCTGGGATCGGAAGGCGTCTTCGTCGGTTTCGGCATTTTTAAATCCGAAAGTCCAGAGAAATTTGCTCGCGCCATTGTCACAACGACTACCCATTACACAGACTATGCATTGATAGCCTCCGTATCCAAAAATTTAGGCACCGCCATGAAAGGAATTGAGCTTTCTACCTTACAACAAAGTGAACTTATGACTCAGCGCGGTTGGTAATAGTGTTGTTGGTAATTGGATGACTCCTTTCATATTTCTACGCTACAGTAACTGTATAAATTCATAGTTATGACGGTCCGTGAAGAACACGCCGCTTTCCTTTTCAGCATTTGCTGCTTGGGGAGCGGTTTTATTTTTTGTATGGGGGGTGCCATGATTGGGTTTTGATATCGCATATAACGTAAAGAACGGCCGCGCATGTGTGAGCAGCTTCTCTTTTTACGTCAATACTTAGCATCATCGGCACCTCATTAAATGTAGTTTTTCTTTATATCTTTATATATCAGCAAGAACAGTGCCAATGCGTAACATCGAAGGCGGATGAAGATTAACTTCCATATGAGCGCTTATTCACCCGTTTGATTCTCTTGGGACTGACCAACAAATATGCATTTTTGAATAATGACTACCTTTTGCATAATTTAAAGACAAGAAAAACCCGCCAAGAGAAATTTGAAGTGCACCCTTTAGAATAGACATTGGAAAAACCCTAGGGTTAAACCGATGAAATTCTAGGGGGTGTTTTTTTATGGCTTTGAAAGGGCAAAAGTTTAAGCATTATCCTGAATCACTTAAGATGGAGGCAATTCGTCTTCACACGGTGGAGGGCTGGAGTCAGAGGTCCATTGCTATTCATTTGGGAGTTCAGGATAAAGATCGAATTAAGGTATGGGTGAGGAAGTATCGGGAAGTTGGAGACACCGCATTTAAGGATGGTCGGGGAGATCCAAAACGAACGGAGACCGAACAAGAGCGCGAACTCCGTAGGCTACAATTGGAGGTAGACGTGCTAAAAAAGTGGTTACAAATCTTGAATCAGGAGGTGCATACTGTAAGCACATCGTTGTCGACCAAATGAAGAACAGACAAAGCATAAAAGGATTATGCCAATACCTTGGCATCAGTCGTAGTGGATACTATAGCTATCTGAAAAGAAGCAACCATGATCCTGACGAAGATCTGAAACTGCAAATTACAGCCATATTCGAACGGCGTAACAAGACTGTCGGCTACCGACGCGTACAGGATGAGTTGTACCGCCAGCATGGCCTTGTGGTTAATCACAAGAAGGTATTGCGTTTAATGCAGGAGCTGGGCATTCAGGCTGTTATCCGCCGCAAATATGTTCACCGTACAAGTCAGCAAGCAGCCGTAGAGGATGGCCGAATCGCAGAGAATCTGTTACAACGGAATTTCAATGCAGACGCCCCCAATCTAAAATGGGTAACCGACGTAACCCAGTATCGGGTATTGGATGAAAGAATCTATCTGTCAGCCGTTAAGGATCTCTGGAATAACGAAATCATTGCCTACCATATAAGTAGGAACAACGACAATCCACTTGTTCTAGAGACCTTTAAGAAGGCATTCAAAAAACATAAAGACGTGACTGGATTGATCATTCACAGTGATCAAGGAAGCCAGTACACGTCTCATGCTTATCACGACATGCTGCCACAGGTTGGAGCCCAAATCAGCATGTCACGCCGAGGAAATTGTTATGACAACGCCTCGATAGAAAGCTTCTTCTCTCATCTTAAAGTCGAAGCACTCTATCCCTATGATATACGATCTATTGATGAGGCACAAAGGCGAATCGAGGAATTTATCCAATTTTACAATGAAGATCGTGCTCAACGAAAACTAAACAAGCTGACACCGGTTGAATACCGGCGCCAGCTTGTTGCATAGGGCTTTTTCCAATGTCCACTAAACGGGGTCTTGACCAATTACCTCTGGCGGGTTTTTGCTTACAAAATATTCTTACGCAGTGCAGAAGATAAAATATGCAGCTCTTCTCGATATTTGGTCACCGTTCTGCGTGAAATTCGAATGCCCTCTTCCGATAAGATTTCTACAACCTTTTGATCGGAATAAGGCTGTTTCTTATGTTCCTGTGATATGAGTTCCTTGATTCTTATCTTGATTGTTTTGATAGACGTTAGTTCACCTACATCCGATTGCAGCCCCGAGGAAAAGAAATATTTTAGCTCAAGCACTCCGTAGGGGGTACGAATGTACTTGTTTTGTACCGTCCTACTTATCGTAGATTCATGGAGGTCAAGCTTCTCGGATATCATTTTTAAGGTTAAGGGCTTCATGCCACGTTCGCCAATCTCTAAAAACGCCAGCTGTTCTTCAAAAATAGCCCGAATGACCCGGTACAGAGTCATCTTCCGCTGTTCCAAGCTGCGCACAATCCAATCCGCTGTTTTCCATTTTTCTTTCAGAAAGGAAACTGCTTCTTTACAACCTGCATGCTGGATATGGCTATAATAGTCCTTATTGACTGAGGTCTTGGGAACTGCACCCGCATTCATTTGGATCACGATGTTCCCTTGTTCTTTATAAATGGTAGCATCGGGAGTAATATAAGATTCTTCGATCCAGCCGAAGGCCATACCAGGTCGTGGATTTAAACTGCGAATATACGTGACAATCTCCTTCACTTGTATGAGTGTTACACCTAACTGCAGCGCAATCTTATCCAGCTTCATCTGAGCAAGCTGCG
The DNA here is from genome assembly GCF_030817215.1 of Paenibacillus sp. V4I3. Taxonomy (GTDB): domain Bacteria; phylum Bacillota; class Bacilli; order Paenibacillales; family NBRC-103111; genus Paenibacillus_E. The sequence goes on along the minus strand of NZ_JAUSZA010000001.1, from coordinate 3,851,424 downwards.
GCATACATTGGTTGACCACTTCAAAAGTGCCATACGGTGCGGCGTGATCCCTAGAAATCTGCAGCAATAAGCATTCCTGTAAATCTCTCGCTCCTACACCCGGCGGATCCAGCGACTGTAGACAAGCTAGCGCTTCTTCGACAGCCTCGCTAGGCTTATTCAAAAACGAGCTTACTTCCGTAATGGAAAGGGGTAAATAACCTTTATCATCTAAATTTCCTGCCAGATAGGCTGCTGTCTGATATAAGGTATCGGAAACTCCTGCTATCCGCAGTTGGCTAAGAAGCCACTGTTCCAAGGTTTCCTCCCTCGCCTTCGCCTTCCATAGCAGATCTGTTATTGACCCCGCCATTTGTGAAGATTTATCCGATTTCAAATAAGAACTTGTGAAAGATTCGATGTCCAGTATGGGGTTTTCCAAGGCTTGCTCTTGGAGGTATTGCGACAACTCATAGCTTGATAATTGCAATATATGAATGGACTGTTGCAGTTCAGGAGTCATCGTTAGCTTCTGGTTCTGTACTTGTGTTAGACTTTGGCCTGTTCTCATACCGGTCCCTCCTTGAGTTCTGCCTTGGCAACACTTTTCGTGGTGAGCATAAGTCACTTTGTTTGAAAACGCTTACGAATATTATAAATCAATTATAGCTCTATTTAAACCCATTTGGCTTATGGAAACGTCCTACAGTTCGCCTACCTAACATCTCCAGACGAATGATGCCGCTTTTTCCACCAAAGTTACTTTTAGCATGCATATCCATAGACTCTCCTTCCTCATACTACCATGTTATAAACACAAATATAGATTTCTTATCTTTTATCTAGCAATAATCGTGCCAATAGAATACAATATCACATAAATGTTGATCCATTGTTAAACACAAAGAAATCTCTCCTTATACGAAAGAGAGATTTCTTTGCATGCGTTGATTGTGGTCCTCAGTATGTCTGCTCAGGCGCTCCCGAGGTGGTACTCATGCATCTGGTGCACGCATTGGATGAAACGGACCGTCTGAGTTTGCGCCCTCATAACGACCGAATGTGTTTCTGCATGACCGCCAAATAGAAATTTAACTCCGCTCAGAAAGTCTCCTGAGGTTACACCGGTTGCAGCGAAATAAATGTCGGATTCGCCTACTAACTCGCTCATTCCAAGCACTTTGGAGGGATCAACAATCCCCATCTCCTTGCACCGCTGTATCTCTTCTTCATTTTCTGGGAGAAGCCGTCCTTGAAATTCGCCTCCCATACAACGTAGTGCAGCCGCGGCGAGTACCCCTTCCGGTGCGCCTCCGGAACCCACGTGTAGATCAATGCCCGTTTCAGGGAAAGCCGCAGCCATAGCACCCGCAACATCGCCATCATTCAGTAAATGAATTTTGACACCTAGCGTCCTTAAAACAAGGATTTTCTCTGCATGCCTTTTGCGATCCAAGATGGAAACGGTCAGCTCTGTTATCTCTTTTTGTAACAGAACAGCGGCCTTTCTAATCGTTAATTCGAGGGGGTCATCCAAATTCAATTTGCCAACCAACCGCGGTCCTACTGCCAGCTTCTCCATATACATATCCGGTGCATGCAGCAGGTTCCCTTTCTCAGCTATGGCTACCACGGAAAGGGCATTGCTCCTGCCGCTAGCTACAATATCGGTACCTTCGAGCGGATCAACAGCCACATCATATTCGGGACCCAACCCATTTCCTACAGACTCACCGATGAACAGCATCGGGGCTTCATCCATCTCACCTTCACCAATGACAACCGTTCCACGGAAAGGAATGGAGCTAAAAATAGAACGCATAGCAGAAGTTGCTGCCTCGTCAGCGCTGTGTTTATTCCCTTTTCCCGTCCAACGTGCGGACGCCAAAGCTGCAGACTCTGTTACTCGTACAATTTCCAGAGACAAATCTCTTTGCATACATCATTCATCCTTTCTATTAGGAAATGTCGGCTTCCTGGCTATCTGTCTGCCAAAATCAGACCAGCCGTTTCTTCAATGGCTTTCTCACTTACATCGATGATCTTACAACCAAGCTCACGATATAATTTCATTGCGAATGCCAGCTCTTCTTCGACTCGCTCCCCTGTCGCATATTTAGCGCCAAAAGGTAGTCCAACCGCTTTCAGACGTTCCGTACGAATACGTACCAGATGTTCAGGACTCATCGTCAAACCAATCAATCTACTCGGGTCTAGCTCATATATAATTGCAGGCGGCTTTACCTCAGGAACAAGCGGGTAATTCGCCACCTTATAGCCTTTGTGCGCCAAATAAATGCTGAGTGGCGTTTTGGAGGTTCGGGAAGGTCCAATTAAAACAATCTGCGCTTGCTTCATAGCGCTTGGGTCCTTGCCATCGTCACTGTTTACAGTGAACTCGACCGCTTCCACTCGCTGGTAATATTGTTCATCCAGCTGATAAAGCAGACCGACTTTCCGCTTCGGAGAACCCTTAAAGGTATCTATGAAAGCCTGCATCATGGGTCCCATGATATCAATGGCATTTACACTTAAACGTATGGCTTCCTGCCGCATCATCTCTCTAAGTTCAGGTAGTACTAGCGTATAAGCAATGAACCCATCCACTTTCGCTGCCTCTTCTACTAAAGCACGTACTTCATCTTCCGTTCGGATAGATCCGAAACGCCTGACTTGCACTTGGCTTGCATTAAATTGGCGGATCGTTGCTTGTACGACAGTATTCGCCGTTTCCCCCACTGAATCCGAACAAACGAAAATCGTATAAATCTTCTCTCCCACTTACACTCCCCCTGATTAAGTCCCCAGCGCTACATCAAGCAGCAATTTGGTCATTGTTGTTTTCGTAATTCGGCCAACCACTTCACCTGGCTCTTGATCAGCCTCACTCTTAACCACAGGCAGCCCATCCACTTGATGATGAATCATTTTCCGCGCTGCTTCTAATACACTGTCTTCCGGGTTTACCGTCACAACATTCGGATGCCTTGTCATGACTAGTGAAACGGGCATCGTATTTGCCGTCGCCTGCCCAAGCGTCACCTTTAGCAAGTCCTTCCGTGTAACAATACCTGCTAAAGCCCCCTGCAAATTCACAATTATCAAGCTTCCTACATTTTCGAGAAAAAGAGTTACTACAGCATCGCTTACGGTGACGGTTTCCCTTAGAACAATAGGGATTCCCATAACATCCTTTACTCTTACAGCTTCTATATGCTTGAATGGTGAATCTACTTCAAGAGCAGCTGTTCCTAGGAAATATCCAACCTTTGGCTTAGCATCAATATGGCGAAGCATAACCAAAACAGCAAGATCGGAACGAATGGTCGGACGGCTAATTCCAAGCAATTCAGCAATTCGCTCCCCTGTAATGGGTGCATGCTTTTTGACGAGATCAATAATTTCCATCTGTCGGGATGTAAGCTCGATGAGGTTTCCCTCCCTTCATAATACATGTCCTATCTATTCTAACTCATCTAGACCTCGTTTCAAATCTTAGGTCCAGCAGTGATGATTCGTTCATCGACATCCGCGAATTTTTGGAAGTTGTGGATAAAACGCTGCGCTAATTCCTTCGCCTTGGCGTCATATTGACTTTGATCTTGCCAAGTGTTCCTTGGCAGCAAGAGCTCGCTCGGGACCCCTGGTACCGCATCAGGACATAACAGACCGAAGAAAGGTACTTCTGTGAAAGTCGTCTTCTCCAAGCTGCCATTTAGAGCAGCTGTAACCATCGCTCTTGTATAGACTAAGTTCATCCGTTTGCCTTCGCCGTAAGAACCGCCAACCCAACCTGTATTAATGAGGTACACATTGGCTTTATGTTCTTCAATCTTACGCCCCAGCATTTGTGCATAAACGTTAGGACGAAGCGGCAGGAAAGGCGCCCCGAAACAAGTAGAGAATGTGGCTTCCGGTTCCGTAACTCCGCGTTCCGTACCTGCGAGCTTTGACGTGTAGCCAGACAAGAAGTGGTACATCGCTTGTTCTTTCGTCAGCTTGGATATGGGAGGCAGAACTCCGGAAGCATCTGCCGTCAAGAACATGATGACATCAGGATGACCAGCGGTTCCAGGAATCTTAACTCCTGGGATATACTCCAACGGATAGGCTGCACGTGTATTCTCCGTGATCTGCGTATTGCCGTAATCGGCAACGCCACTCGTTGGATCAATCACCACATTCTCCAAAACAGTGCCGAATCGGATGGCCTGCCAAATCTGCGGTTCCTTCTCCTCGGTAAGGCCAGCGCATTTTGCGTAGCAGCCTCCCTCGAAATTAAACACACCCGTCTCTGACCAGCCGTGTTCATCATCGCCAATGAGACGGCGATTCGGGTCAGCCGAAAGTGTCGTTTTCCCCGTGCCAGATAACCCGAAGAACAAGGCTACATTTCCTTCTTCACTAACATTGGCCGAGCAATGCATAGGTAGAACATCTTGACCAGGCAAGATATAATTCATAACGCTGAAAATGGATTTCTTCATTTCACCCGCGTACTCCGTACCACCAATCAGTACGATCTTTTTCTCCATGGAGAGACAGATGAAAGTTTCTGACCTGGTACCGTCAGTGAGTGGATCGGCTTTTAACCCCGGCAGAGCAATGACTGTGAACTCAGGCTTATGTGCCATCAGTTCAATCTTACTCGGACGAATAAACAGTTGTCGGGCGAACAAATTGTGCCAAGCATACTCATTGACAACTCGAATCGGCAGCCTGTATGCCAAATCTGCTCCTGCAAAACCATCAAAGATGAATAATTCTTTCGTCGCCATGTAGTCTTGCGCTTTTTGATACAGCCGCTCGAATTGCTGCTCCGACATCGGCTGATTCACAGCTCCCCAATCGATATGATCAGTTACTGAAGCCTCATTTACAATGTATTTGTCCTTGGGAGAACGCCCTGTATACTTACCAGTGTTCACTTGAAGCGCTCCGGAAGATGCGAAAGATCCTTCTTTGCGCTCGATGCTCATTCTCATTAGCTCTGACACTGACAAATTATTGTGGGTGGCACCTGCTCTTAGCTGTTCAACCTTTAGTTCTATGCTCATTCTCCCATTCCTCTCTTCAATAAGGCTTATTTATATAGTGTGTTCTATTTATTATATAGTGTACATTATATAACGAAATAAGTGAATATAATATTGTTTATAGCACATAAAATATTTTTTTATCACTATTCGACACAAATAATACACAATAATACGAAAAAACCCCCTTTCACTCCATCTGAAGGAATGAAAAGAGAGTCCTGTAAGAAGATGCTTAATAAATTACTGAAAAAAAACAATGCCCATAACACCCGCAAATACGATGACCATAAAAGGATGCAGCTTATATTTAATAATTGCCAGAAAGGCACCTACCGCAATAAGCACCGTCGCAATTTGGTCCCATGATATTTGGTACTTCACTGAACCTAACCCCGACCACCCGAAGTGTATCGCTGCAAAAATGATAAAGCCTGTTACGACTCGGTTTCAAACCATAGAAAGAAGATTTAAACCATTTATTCGCGTGCCATTTATACAAGAAAGCGGCTAATACAATAATAAGGATGAGTGAAGGCAGCACCATTCCTAGCGTAGCTGCAATAGCACCAGGTACACCGGCTGTATGAAAACCGATTAAAGTGGCACTATTCGTTGCTATAGGCCCGGGTCCAGTACCAGCTAAGGATATAACGTTATTAAAATCATCTGAAGTGAGCCATTGATGCCTCTCCACCTCGCGCTGGATAACAGGTATCATGGCGTAACCGCCACCGAAGGAGATAATGCCAATTTTAAAAAAAGTAATAAACAAACTTAAGAGCATAATCCACCTCATTCCTCAAATCCCGTCTGCGAAGTAAAAGTCGGCAGTACGATTGCTTTTGTCCCCTGACATAGAGTCCTCTTGCTTCTTGATCGGGTTCTTCATTCCCCAGCGTTGTTTCAGGAAAACAACGGCAATCCCGACCAATAGACCGAATATAATCATTAAAATAGGTGAAATCGGTAGGAAGAGCAGCAGAAGAACGGTGCAAACTGTGGCTATTAGCGTCATTTTATCTATAATTGAGGATTTCGCCATTTTGTAAGCAGCGGCAGCGATCAATCCTACAATAGCGGCATGGATACCTTCCATAATGGCTTGCATTTTGGGATAACCTTGAAGAAATGAGTAAATGATACTCAGGAGTATCACAATAAAAAAAGTAGGAAGCGTAATGCCGATGACGGCTGCTACTGCTCCTCTTATTCCTGCCAAATGATACCCTACTAAAGCTGATACATTAACGCCTACACCGCCTGGAGCGGCACCTGAAATAGCAAGCAGTTCCGACATCTCATCGTCGGTCATCCACTTGTTCGTAACGACAACTTCTCTTTGGATAGCAGGTAGCATGGCATAACCACCACCGAATGTAAGTGGACTGATACGAAGAAACGTCCAAAAAATACGTAGTAAATGACGAAAGTTATTCATCGGCATGTTGGCTGACCTCCCCTGCACTTAATTCTATTTTGAACTAAAGATCACTTATTGTCCAATCAAAAGATTTAATCTTTTCTCTCATTATCTCTTATAATGTAGGATGTACGTCCAATTCAATCCCGATCATCCCGATTATCCCGATTATTACGCTAAGTTTAATATATTTTGGTTGAAAGATAGGCTTCAGACGCTATCGGCACTATTAATCTCCTCCACCGCAATCATGCACATTTGAAGAAAATAGATAAAAACAAAAAACTGCGTTCTCTACGGTTGTAGGGGACGCAGTTTTTTGGCACTCCAGTGCTATTTCAATTTCATCGTACAAAGACTAGTAGCTATCCCGCCTGCGGTAATTGTAAGGATGGAGAGCAGAAATGTTTCAGCCGAAAGCAGTAGTCCTCCAAGGCAGATAATCATACCATCGATTATAAAAATAATTATTCCCACATTTATAGGAACCCACTTTGAAAAATATTGAGCCAGCAAATCCGTCCCTCCGGTACTGGTTTCATAACGCAGCATAATTCCTATTCCAGTACCCACAATAAATCCGCCGATCAAGGAACTGCTGAATGCTGTTAAATCCACATAATATAAGAAAAGATCACGGTATGGCACTAAAAAATCGATAACGAATGAAGAAAAAAACAACCCATAAATGCTGTTGTAAAACATGTCACTGTAATGGAACCATACCAATATAAAAATAGGAATGCTGCACAAAAACATAATAAGTCCCACTTTGAGTCCAAACAAATAATTGATAATAAGGGCAATTCCAATGAGCCCGCCATCTAGTACCTTAAAAGGCATCAGAAAAAAATTAATACCCATTGAGATCAGTAAACTTCCCAAAATGATTACAACGTGTTTTTGTAACGAAGGCAAACAAACCAGCTCCTGTAAAAGGCTTGTCTGATTCATATGCTGGTAACAGAAATAAAAGAATCTTATCTTTTGCAATGCCAAACACGGCTAGCGCCCGTTCCTTGGACAATTCAGAACATACTGGACGAGCCCTGCCCGAAAACGAGCAGGCAGCCAGTAAAAATGCCGGCTGCCTGCTCATAAAATATTTCCATCCCTAATAAGAAATTATTTGGCGTTAGGAAAAACTCTAGATACCATCTCACTAAACTGTTCAACAAAACCTGCAACAGGTCTTCCTTGTTGAACATCAAGTACATAAGTATTGAAGCGGTTCGCCAAATCTGGATTTGTTGAGACGTAAACATTCTGGATATTCGGATCCGTTGATCTGACTTGATTTGCAATTTGGTCTTCTATATCCCGTGTTAATGGTTGGTCGTTTTTTAGCACAGCTGCAACATAGGCATTTCTTTTGGTTACCAGCACATTTGCTTGTTTTACGCTGTCTTGCTTTGCAATTTTAGCTGCCGCTTCATTCGCTATTTGGATGCGATTATCTTCATTACTTGTTTGTTGAACCTGTTGCTGTTTGATTGGTGTACCTTGCTGTTTAACGTTATTTGGGTTAGCTGTACATCCTGACATAAATATAGACATGGTCGCTACAGTTAAAACTAAAAATTTTTGGGAACCTTTGGTTACAAGCATCTTATTACGCCCCTTTTGTATATATGTGATTGTGTTTAGTATGCTTTACCAATCATAATCATATTCATTTCAATCATTTGAAGAAAATCGATTCATGTAAAAAACCTAGCGGAAGCTCCGCTAGGTTTTGGCTATCTCTATTCTTGCGCCTTTCATTTGCTGCTTCTTAATTGCATAATTCGTGATATATACCCCAACCACGATCCATATAGCCCCTAAAAGATGATACATCCTTAACGCTTCCCCGGTAAAAGCAGTTGCAAAAATGGCACTGAACATCGGAATCAAATTCAGAAAACCCGCACAACGCTGAGGCCCAGCAAGCTCAATGGCTCGATTCCAGCTCAAGAAAGCAACAATCGAAGCAAACAAACCAATATAAATAAGACCTGTTACAAGAGGCGGACTCCAATCAAACGTGCGGCGATTTTAGCGCCCATTCCACTGCCGAAAGCGGAAGCAGCAGCACTAAGGCCACAGTCATTTGAATCAGTAAAAAAGGACTGGATGGGAATCGCCCTGACATCTTTTTCATACCCACCGAATATAGAGCCCAGCACAGAACGGCCACTAGCATGAACAGGTCGCCTTTGTTAAAGGAAAGACTCAACAGCGCGGACACACTCCCCCGACTAATAATCCAGCTCACACCAGCCATGGACACCAAAATTCCAGGTAAAGCCGACCAAGCGAAGCGCTCTTTCATAACTAACCAGGTTAAAAGTACAACCATGATGGGTGTGGCCGAATTCATTAACGATGCATTAATCGAACCCGTATATTGGACTGCCACATAGGTTAACGTATTGAATCCTGCCACACCGGTTGCGGACAGAAAAAGGATCATTTTCCAGCTGCGGAGAAATTCAGTTCTTAGCTGCCAAGCCTGCCTACCGAAGAAAGGAAGAAGACAAATAAAAGCAATGCTCCAACGTAATGCAGCCAGCGTAATCGGCGGAATGTGAAGAACAAGCGCCTTGCCAGCAACAAAATTTCCTCCCCATATACATGTGGCGAGAACTAGCAGAATGTAGGGGGAATGTTTGATCATATAGATTCGAGCTCCTTTTTTGAATAACTCTTGGTTCATTCACTTAATCACATATTCATTTATCATGATAACATATGATTCAACCTACAAGGTGATGTATGGAAAATAAGACTCTTGATTGGGATCGTTTCCGTGAAGTCGAATAGCGAATTCGAAAAAGAAACATAATAAAGGATGGAAATATTGGGCAATCCTGAATCACAGCGAGGAAGGAGATCGATAAGCATGAACGGAGACTTGAAGAGTGAAAATAGTCTGCTAGAGCAAACATTGCAATTGCTCTGCGATTGCTCGGATTTATCTCATCTGCATCTCCCGATACAGCAAATCGATATCATTTATTTCAGTCACCTTGTCAGCTCAGAGGCTTTAAGAAAAGATGCCGTAGAGCCTTTCAGTGACAAAGATGCCGATATGGTCGCTATCCTGAGCCAATCATCCTATAAACATAAGCCGCAAGCAAGCGAACTCGTTACTGGCATTTTGGCTGGAAATATCGCTATTTACTTTAAAAATAGAGGCTACTTACACGAAGCTTACGCGCCTGAATCTCGATCCATTCAAAATTCAGAGACAGAAAGCGTCATTAATGGTCCCATGGACTCATTTACTGAATCGCTAAGTACAAATTTGTCTTTGATACGGAGGCGCATCAAGGATTCTGGATTAAAAGCGATCACCTTCACAATCGGTACTAGAACAGGAACGACGATGGTTCTTCTTTACTTGGAGGAACTTGCAGAACCCACACATGTGCAGCAGTTAAGCGAAATGATTGACAAACTTAATATCCAAGCGATCTATGATACAAATACACTCGTGCAATACTTAAGTCCTGACAAACTATCGATCTTCCCACAATTCCTTACAAGCGCCCGACCTGATCATATAGCAGACAAGCTAACGAGCGGTAAAGTGATCGGGCTGCTAGACGGGAGTCCGATAGCTTTCAGCGCACCAACCTCGTTTATTGAATTTTTCTCATCGCCAGACGATTATTATCAACCATGGGCTGTTGCCTCTGCGGTTCGTATTCTACGCTTCATTGCCTTATTCATCACACTTTGCTTCACTGCATTTTATGTATCTTTAGTTACTTATCATTATGAAATGATTCCACCAACCCTGCTGTTAAACTTAATGGAGTCTCGCAATAAAGTGCCATTCTCGCCTCTTTTAGAGGCCATTGTCATGGAAATGACCATCGAGCTGCTTCGTGAAGCAGGCGCACGTTTACCTACCAAAATCGGTCCGACCATCGGTACCGTTGGCGGGATCGTCATCGGACAAGCAGCCGTTCAGGCTGGCATTACAAGCAATATCCTCATTATCTCGGTAGCTATTTCGGCAATCGCCTCATTCGTCATACCAAGCTATATTATGAGCTCTTCCATCCGCTTGCTGCGATTTGTGATCATTTTGATGGCTGGCCTCCTCGGAAATTTCGGCCTGGTGTGTGGACTCAGCTTTATTATGATTCAACTTTCTGGGCTTAACATGTTAGGCATATCTTATTTATACCCAATTGCACCGTCGAAACCAAGTCGTTGGATAGAACTTATTATCCGAGCACCCATACAAATTTTGACCAAACTCAAAAAGCCTCCCACCAATAATCCGAACGAATGAAGGAGACACTCATGCGTGCTAAGCTTCCATTTTATCAGACCACCATTTTGGCAAACTTCGCTCAAACTGGCGTTGTCCTATTCAGCCTTCCTCGGCTACTATCTGAGAATATTGGTACAAATGGGTGGGTAGCTTTACTTATCTGTTCTTCCGTTGCCGCTTTCAATATACTGCTAATTTCATTTGTTTATCGGTTAAGTAGAGGGAAAACTATTTTCGAAATTTCACAATCTGCTTTACCGAAATTCATTTTAGTTCCTTTTTTCGGGGTTCTAGCTGGATTATGGGCAATTCTAGGCAGCTTGGTTGGTAAAGAATATATTTTAATTCTAAAATCGTTATCATTCCCCTCGCTCCACCCCGCCTATTTGTATATTTTGTTCGAAATTCTTGTTTTCTTACTTTTAACTAAGGGCATTATGAGTATCTCCAGTACCGCGGTTCTTGCTTTTTATGTCACTATTTGGAATATTTTGCTATTGTCTTATGCCTATGAAGATTTTGATCTATCGCGAATGACTACCTTCTGGTTTAAGGATGCCACTCACTCATTCAAAGGATGGATTGAGGTTTACATAGCTTTTCTGGGTTATGAACTTTGTCTTTTGTTATTTCCTTATACCAATGAAAAAACACACTTAATCCGTGCTTTTCAAATTGCAAATCTAATCACCACATTCACTTATACGTTAACTGCATTTGTTTCCTTTGGCTTTTTCAGCCTGCATCAACTTCAGCATATGAAGTATCCTATACTCAATATGTTCTCGTATGTGGAACTCCCCTTTGTGAAACGAATCGATGATCTGTTGTTTAATATCACTTTGTTTCGAGTTCTCATTACGAATACCCTATACGCTTGGGCAGCTATTGAAACGATAAAATGGCTCCTGCCTGCTTCAAACAAGCAGTGGATCCCTTATGTTATTTTTGCAATTTTCCCATTAGCCGCCTTGTTTGTCATACCTTCAGCGCTTGAAAAGACAGAACATTGGTTAGGTTTGTTTGGATTATCTGAAGCTGGGGTTGCTTTCTTGCTGCCGATCTTTCTATTGGTAGTCCTGTTAATTAACAAATATCGAGGGCGGAATTATGCGTAGCTGGGTTATGGTTGTCGTACTATTGTGTCTCACCGGTTGTGTCGAACAAAATCGCATTGAGAAATTAGGCATGTCTGATGCCGTTGCTATGGACACCGTGTATGAAGAGAATGGAAAACCTTCTGAAACGGAAGTGTCTATTGCTATCTCCATCCCGTCAGCTGGAACTCTGGACAAACAGCAAGCAGACATTTTACAAACCATAGCTGAATCCCCTAAAGATGGGCGGAGCAAATTGTCCCGTAAAATTGACAAAGTCCTTGTTTCAGGGCAGTTGAGAAGTATGGTGTTCGGGAAAGACTTGGCTAAACAGGGGATTTGGAAGGAACTTGATTCCTATCGCCGCGATTATACCGTTGGAGAAAAGCTGAAAATTGTCGTAGTTAACGGCAGTGCTGTAGACATGTTGACCCATAAATATGCTCAAATACGATCCGTCGGAAATCATATTGATCAGTTATTAACCCAAGAGGCCAAAATCCATGAGGTTCCTGACGTATCTCTCTACAGTTTCGTACGTGACTATTATGACGATGGTACTGATCCAATCGCTCCTATGCTTGTCGTGAACGGTGATAATGTTGAAATCGACGGGATTGCCCTTTTCAAGAAAGATCGTTACATGGGCAAAATCAGTGCAGAACAAACCGTCATGTTTTCTATTCTTAATAAAAGCCTAAAAATGGGTGAGTTCGATATTACTTTCATGGATCGTTCATCGGGACAGAAAGAAAGTGCGATGATTAGTTCAATCGCGAGCAAAAGAGAAGTGATTGTAAACAAACAGGAACGTGCAAGGACCGTTCCCCAAGTCGTTATCCGTATTCGCTTAAGCGGCATTATTTTGGAATATACAGGAAAATCGACATTCAAAAAAGCGGAAGAGCAAAAAAATTTGGATCAGGATTTGTCTGAAGCCATTCGCGAACAATTACAAACGATAGTTAGCCATGTGCAGCGCAGCGGCGGGGATAACTTGGGTATTGGCACTTACGTCCGTAACAGTATGAGTTATGAGAAATGGAACAATTTGAATTGGAAATCCATTTACCCCCGTGCCGATATCCGAGTAGAAGTTGATACCACAATTCGTGATTACGGTATGATTCGATAGCTTTTTAACTTGAAAGCTGCTTGAACTGTTCCTGGCTCTTTTAACGTTAATATTCCTGTGCTAGAATCAGAGGAATGGCTTAACGAGACAAGGAGCACGGAGGTGAAAAGCCCAATGAACAAGACACTGTCAACGGATATGGAATTATTCGCGGCTGCGCTATCTCAAGTTACAGTAGCAGTCATTCAACATACAGCGGATGATATTCCTGTCTTCATTGCTGCAGGCGTGATCGAAAAATATACGACTCATTACGTAAAGATTGGCGAAACGAGTTATTTGAGGGATGAAAGTGAGTTCCGTATTGAGGAACGCTCCAGCTATTAGCCTTAATAAAAAGTCACTTTACAATAGGAACCTAGTGGAATCAATTCTTGCAAATAATCGTACATGGCCTTTTTTTCCTTATCATGGAGCAATCTAATGGCATGAAAATCAAAATGGATGATACTATCCGCAGCTTGATATCTGTTAAATGTTAAACGACCATACGGAAATAATCGGTTTATCGCCTCTAAGATGCTATATTGATTCAAGTTTCTGCGCATCGCTGTTTCGATGATAGCTGCCGGTATCTCTTTCAGTTGTGGAACTTTATCGGGTTGAACCGCGCTATATGCCTTTACTTGAAAGTTGACATAGGGATATAAGTAACCGCTTGCATAATGTTGTAGGATTTGAACATCCTTGTCGGGTAAATACAAATCTCCATTCCAAGCGTAGATCGTCGCTTTATGCTTTTCAGGCGTATGGATTCTTATATATCTTAAATGCGGAAAACGATTTCTCACAAGTTGCTCAGATAATAGACGAGTTCCCACCTTAATCACCTCTTCGGATTATGCCTTGCTCCCCTGTAGCATATGCCATAGAAAAAAGACAGCTATCCTTTTGTGGCGAAAAGGTAGCTGCCTCTCACTATTCACTTCATTTCTGGTATGGATAACCCAAGACCCTCAGCCACGCGGATACCATATTCGGGATCTGCCTTATAGAAATGACCAATCTGTCTGAGCTTAATTTCATCCGACTCAACAGGTTTCATTGCACCAACAATCGTTTGAACAAGACGAGTACGTTCCTTTTCACTTAACAAGCGGTATAGATCACCTGGTTGCGTATAATGATCATGATGATCATAGGCAACACTGTCCGCCGACCCAGATACCTCGTAGGGTGCCGGTTTATCAGCAGGCGTTTCCTTTGGTCCGCCAAGGCTGTTAGGCTCGTAATAAACAGAACCCCCACCATTGTTATCCGCACGCATTTGACCATCACGCTGATAATTATTCACTTCACTCCGCGGACGATTAATTGGCAATGCTTGATGATTAGCTCCTACGCGGTACCGATGTGCATCCCCATATGCAAACAATCGGCCTTGCAGCATTTTATCTGGTGAAACATCGATTCCTGGTACGAGTGTCCCTGGCGAGAATGTGGCTTGTTCAACCTCAGCAAAATAATTTTCTGGATTGCGATCCAACACCATACGCCCAACTTCAATTAAAGGGTAGTCTTTCTGTGACCAAACTTTCGTGACATCAAATGGATCAAATCGGTACGTATTCGCATCTTCCAGTGGCATAATCTGTACACATAGCTTCCAAGCAGGGAAATCGCCTTTTTCAATCGCATTAAACAAGTCCTCTGTATGATAATCCGGATTGTCAGCCGCTAGCTGTGCAGCAACATCTGGCGCTAAGTTCTGAACGCCTTGTTCTGTTTTAAAATGATACTTCACCCATACGCCTTCACCCTCGGCATCGACCCATTTAAACGTGTGACTGCCAAATCCATGCATATGCCTCAGCGTTGCGGGAATTCCGCGATCGGACATCAGTATCGTCACTTGATGCAAAGATTCAGGAGATAATGACCAGAAATCCCAGACAGCATTTGGATTTTTCAAGTGGGTTTGGGGGTGTCTTTTCTGTGTATGAATAAAGTCAGGGAATTTGATCGCGTCGCGAATGAAAAATACAGGCGTATTATTGCCGACCAAGTCATAATTGCCTTCATCCGTATAAAATTTCACAGCGAATCCGCGCGGGTCCCGGACTGTGTCCGAGGAACCATTCTCACCCGCCACGGTCGAAAATCGAACGAATAACGGTGTACGCTTACCTACCTCTGAGAACAAGCTCGCTTTCGTATACTTCGTCAAATCTTGTGTCACTTCCAAATAGCCGTGCGCTCCCGCCCCTTTGGCATGAACGACTCGCTCAGGTACGCGTTCTCGGTTAAAGTGTGCTAGTTTCTCTAAAAGGTGGACATCTTGAATCAACGTTGGCCCCCGCGAACCCGCCGTTATCGAGTTTTGGTTGTCCCCAACAGGAGCTCCCCAGCTGGTCGTAAGCTTGTTTTTTTCTGTACTCATTTTCGAATCACCTCTTCAGTAAAATGTTGGAACTCTGCGCATAGCGCTTTCATCGCTTACAGGATTATGTATGTGACAACCTTCCATTTCCCTTATTCATATGTATTCGAGAACCTGTCATGATATGATGCTGCGGTTATCACAGGGTAAGGAAGTGCTTGGTTCCCCTCCGGGCGCGCCCGCGCACGCTTTCAGCTCGCTTCCTCCATCAACAAACCCTACAGCAGTTTATGGGTCGTTACCTTGGTGGGACGTCTTTATCAGAATTTAAAACCGATTACATAGAGAAGGAAATAATTCGTTGGCTTTGACGATTGGAAGAGTTTTAATCCAAGTGACGTAAGCCAATTACTTCAACTCAGTTCAAGAAAAGCTTGCCGAATTCTTAAATCGATGTCTGAAAAATCACTCCTTAAGCCAGCTGGTGATGGTATAAAATGCGTTAGAGGTTACAAGATTCACAAGAATACACAGGCGATCTGAGAAGCTAATAACCAAGTTAAATATTAACTCTTAAACTTTGTAATACTGTTCAAATCATAAATCCTACTGCTTTGCCTCCTCTCAGCAGTTGAGAGGTCTTCATCAGACGTCTCAGGACAATTTCGATCCATTCGAGCCTCTGAGACGCCCCTTTATGCCTTCTCAGGTTGCAAACCCGCTAACTTGCCTGCTTTCAGCAGTTGAGAAGTCCTTTTCAGACGTCTCGCGCCAATTTCGATCCATTCGAGCCTCTGAGACGCCCCTTTATGCCTTCTCAGGTTGCAAACCCGCTAACTTGCCTGCTTTCAGCAGTTGAGAAGTCCTTTTCAGACGTCTCGCGCCACTTTCGCTCCATTCGAGCCTCTGAGACGCCCCTTTATGCATTCTCAGGTTGCAAATCCGCTAACTTGCCTGCTTTCAGCAGTTGAGAAGTCCTTTTCAGACGTCTCGCACCACTTTCGCTCCTTTCGAGCCTCTGAAACGCTCCTTTATGCCTTCTCAGGTTGCAAACCCGCTAACTTGCCTGCTTTCAGCAGTTGAGAAGTCCTTTTCTGACGTCTCGCTCTACTTTCGCTCTTTTCGAGCCTCTAAGACGCCCCTTTATGCCTTCTCAGGTTGCAAACCCGCTAACTTGCCTGCTTTCAGCAGTTGAGAAGTCCTTTTCAGACGTCTCAGGACACTTTCGCTCAGTTCGATACTCCGAGACAGCCTTTTCTGCCTTCTCAGGACGCAACAAGCTACTTTACTTAGAGCATCTGAAAAGTGCATTTTCGACCTCTCACTGCGCTATAGCTCCATTCCCACACTTTAGCGATGAATTTCATCGCCTCAGCAGACATTCGGAGGTTTCTGACGGATCCTCCGATTTTAAGCGTGTTTATCTCACTAACAAGTCACTTCCATGCACTCCCCGCACTTTAGCGATGAATACATCCGTTTCCTCGGCGGCCCAATTAAATAGGGGTAAGCTACGCTCACCCCAAACCATAAAACATATAAATTCTTAGTAGAGTAGAGAACTGAAATTTTATTGGAGGGTGAAAGCCCTCCTTTTACTTTTCCAGCTCCCCCTGCATCAAACCGGACGTTTAGGATCTCTCCACCAGTTGCCTGTCAGCTACGAGGCGAATTGGCTCTTACCTCGATTGAACTTTCATCGATTAGTTGTGTCTAGCTTGGCTAGGCGCGCTATCTAAAAAAAAACATCCCTCACGGGATGCCTCCTTCAATAGCTCATCATTTTGAGCTACTTATCAATAATCTTAAACAGCGCTTGAGTACCGCTGTCTTCTTCGCCGCTCGCTGCTAGCTGCTCATAAAGGGATTTCGCCAGCGAAAGTCCTGGCAGCTCCACCTTCATCTCTTCGGCAGATTGAAGCGCGATCTTCATATCTTTGATGAAGTGCTTCACATAAAAGCCAGGCGCAAAATTCCCAGCGATGATGCGCGGTGCCAGGTTACTTAAGGACCAGCTGCCCGCCGCGCCCGACTCAATACTTTTGAGAACAGTCGAAGGTTCGAGTCCTGATTTCTTCGCATATACCAGCGCTTCAACAACGCCCATCATATTACTTGCAATAGCGATTTGGTTGCACATTTTCGTATGCTGACCTGCACCCGCTTCTCCTTGGTAGACAATATTGGTGCCAATCTTCTCAAAAAGCGGCAGCATGGCATCAAAAGCTTCACGTGAGCCCCCAACCATAATCGATAGTCTCGCTTCCTTAGCTCCAATATCTCCGCCTGAAACGGGTGCATCTAGTGAAAACACTTGATGCGCGAGTGCTTTTTCATAAATCTGTTTGGCCAGCATTGGACTAGACGTTGTCATATCAATTACGTAGCTGCCTGGCTTAGTGTTAGAAAGAATACCATTTTCGCCTAAATAAATCTCTTCTACGTCATTTGGGAAGCCTACCATTGTAATAATCACATCACATTGCTGCGCTAATTGTCCTGGTGAATCCTGCCAATGAGCACCCTGATCTATCAGCTCCTGAGCCTTGGATTTCGTTCGATTATATATATGTACCTCGTAGCCTGCTTGAATAAAATGGCCTGCCATACTTTTGCCCATGACACCTGTTCCTACTAAGCCTACAATCGTTTGTGCCGGATTGATTACCACAATGAATGCCACCTCTCATTTTAACAGTAACTGATTTCGAATGATGTTTCATTCTTAAGTTATCACCGTCTGTGCATCTGGTCAAACCGAGCTCATACCTATATGTGTAACGAAAATAAAATTACTTTGACAGACATAGTATTTTCTTGTATATTATAATATAGAGGTGAGGATTATCGTTGACTTGAAAATAACGTCCGATCTCATTCGAGGACACACCGACAGTATTATTCTCAAGCTTTTAATTTCCGGAGATAAATATGGCTATGAAATTTCAAAGCTGGTGCAAGTTACTTCAGGCGGGGAATATGAACTGAAAGAAGCAACCATGTACTCCAGTCTCAAGCGATTAGAACAGGAAGAAAGCATTACCTCTTACTGGGGGGATGAAACGCAAGGCGGCCGTAGAAAGTACTATCGCATTACCGATAAGGGCAAAGAAGCTTTTAAAATCAACAAGTTAAATTGGGAACATGCGAAGACCATTCTCGATTTGCTCATTTAGAAAGGCGGTATGATGGATGAAACCAAACCCGAGGCTCATTGCTTATTTGAATGATGTTTTTTCACATTATGAAGATTTGAGACCCATCCAGGAATTAAAAGAAGAGCTTTTAACTGATTTGCAGGAAAGACTCCAAGATCTGCAAAAAGATGGCTTCGATGAAGAAGCTGCCTTTCAAAGGACGATTGCTTCCATCGGCGAAATATCCGAGTTGATCGAAAGCATTCATGCAAACACCACGAAGCTCCAACAAATCATTGGCATTGATTTCTCTATGCAGAATTTGCAAAAATCCGACCTAAAGTCTATCCAAGTCCATGATGGCAAGTTCAATTACAGCAATCTTCAGGATTCCGATTTCAGCCATTCAGACTTAACCAATGCTTCCTTTAAGTGCAGCAACTTAGATCGGGTAAAGTTCGACAGTTCTAATTTGACAGGAGCGAAGATTTCGAAATCCAATCTTAGAGGAGCCAGCTTCAAGAACTGTACGTTACACCTTGTAGAGTTCCGTTCTTGCGATTTAACTGGTGTATGTATGGATAACCTAATCTTTACAAGAACTACTTTTCATCATTCAGATCTCAAAGGAACATCGTTTCGAAATGCCACATTTCAAAGCTGTTCCTTCAAAGCTGATGTCAAAAAAACAATTTTTGATGGCGCCAAGATGGATAGAGGCACCTATGCTTTGTTAAAAGGGTTTAAAGCCAACTTAAGTCATGTTACGATCATTTAGGAACTCACCTATAGAAAATAAATTAAATCGGATTCAGAGAAAGTGAGGAAAACAATCATTATGGTAGCGCAGAACAAAAACAAAGGCTTAGGTATTGTCATCGCCGGGCTATTGCTGGGTATCCTAATGGCTGCCATGGATAATACCATTGTAGCCACAGCCATGGGCACCATCATCGGTGAATTAGGCGGATTGGATAAATTCGTTTGGGTCACTTCGGCCTATATGGTGGCGGAAATGGCCGGCATGCCGATATTCGGCAAACTATCCGATATGTATGGACGCAAAAAGTTTTTCATCTTTGGTGTTATCGTGTTCATGCTTGGTTCTATTCTTTGTGGAACAGCAAGTTCGATTATAGAGCTCAGTGTCTATCGCGCTATTCAAGGTATCGGCGGCGGCGCCATGCTGCCGGTTGCTTTCACGATTATGTTCGATGCCGTTCCGATAGAGAGCCGCGGTAAACTTGGTGGATTGTTCGGAGCTGTATTCGGCATGTCTAGCATATTCGGACCACTTCTTGGCGCTTACATCACAGATTATGTGAACTGGAAATGGGTATTTTACATTAACCTGCCTCTTGGTTTGATCTCCCTTGTTTTTGTTGCTTTCTTCTATCGCGAATCCGTTGAACATTCTAAACAGAGGATCGATTGGTGGGGCGCTTTTACACTTGTTGGTGCCATCGTCTCCCTCATGTTCGCTCTCGAATTAGGCGGCAAGGAATACGCTTGGGATTCAGCGTTTATCCTTGGTTTATTCGCTCTGTTTGCGGTATTGACAATCATCTTCGTCTTCGTAGAGCGTCGCGCTGCCGAACCTATTATCTCTTTTGCGATGTTCAAAAATCGTTTGTATGCATCAAGCAATGCCGTTGCCATTTTTAGCGGCGCAGCTTTTATCACAGCATCTGTCTATATCCCCATTTTCATTCAAGGTGTCTTAGGCGGGTCCGCAACCAATTCTGGCTTAGTTCTTCTGCCTATGATGTTAGGCTCCGTTGTAACGGCAACAGGCGGCGGTTTCTTAATGAATAAAATGAGTTATCGAGCGATTATGATTCCAACGACCTTCCTCCTTATTGTCGGAACGGCTCTCTTGACTACGTTATCGCCAGAATCCTCTCGTTGGCTTGTCACGATCTACATGATTATTATCGGACTTGGTATCGGTGCTTCCTTCTCGGTATTAAGTAATGCAGCCATTCATCTGTTTGATGTACGGCAGCGTGGTTCAGCCTCCTCAACACTGAACTTCCTCCGCTCCTTGGGGATGACGCTGGGTATCACCGTATTCGGAATTGTTCAGAGTCATGCTTTTACTCGAAAATTGACGGATGTCTTTGCAGGTCAAGGTCAAACGGGAGCTGCAATACCAACTGGAGACTCGCATACGCTGCTTGATCCCGCGAAACGAATGGAGATTCCTGCGCCAGTTCTAGAGAAAATCACAACCGCATTATCGTCTTCCATCGTTCTCACCTTTGCTTGGACTATACTTCCTGCTGTTCTTGCCTTCGTTTGTGCCATCGCGATGAGCAAAGAGAAGCTGGATCCAACACAAGAAACCGAAGCAGCTATGTCACATTAAGACAAAAAGAGTGCCACTCCAACTACAGCAAACCTGTAGATGAAGTGGCACTTTTCATTTGAAATAAATCACTTAAATTCCTTTAAACGTGAATGAATACGCATAGGTACGATTGGCATACAGGGTGAACTCTGGGTGTGTTCTTGCCCCCCAGCTGTCATCCCCGCCGACGCCCATCTGCTTATAATTCACCCGCAGCACGACTTTGTCGCTAGCAGGCAGCTTATACGTATGGTCATGAGCTTCCAACTCGGAAGGTAAATAAGGCAGAGCATTCAATTCAACGGTAGGAAGTCCTGTAATGCGAAGTCCTCGCCCGTTCGAATCTGTCAACGTCGCCCAGCGCACATCCGTTTTATTGCCGCATTCCTGCGGGCGTAAGTACGGTACGAACTGTTCCTCAACCGTACCGCTGTGAATAGCCAGTTTAGCGCCAACTGCGCGATCCCAGTAGTTCTCATGTGGACCACGTCCGTACCAGCTAAGCTGCTGGAAGGAACGGTCTAGCTCGAAGAGTACGCCGACTTCCGGAATCTCCGGCAGATTCACACCCGGAACAAGCGCCATATGAACCTCCACCTCGCCATTGGAGGAAACCGTATACGTCAATTTCACCGTGGAAACAGGCGCTGTCGCAAGCTCGAAGTAAACATGAACTTCCGCACGGCCATCCAATGTGGACTTCACCTGGAGCGATTGCAGCTTTCTTCCGCTTCCTGCTGCTTGCCATGGCGCACAACGGATGTGGTGCTGATTGCCTCGGTCGTTGTCCGTGTAGGCACGCCAGAAATTAGGTACCGGACCTGTCAGGAACAGCTCACTGCCTTCGTACACATAAGATGTGATATCACCGGTCACTAAGCTAAACGTAAGCGAGAAGTTAGAGCCTTTTAGTGCAATAGTTTCTGCAGTTTTTGCAATTTCAACGGCTTGAGACTCCGAAACCGCCGCGGCGATTTCTGCCTGCACAACCAAATCAGTAAGAGCACCTGTTTTACGGTTAGGCAGCAGGAACTGCTCCCAAGCGATCTCATGCCCTTTTTGCGCCCATAACGTATCTTCCTTCAGTTGAAGTGAAATGGTCAGAACGAACTCGTCTTTCGGGAAGGTCACTTCCAAAGCATCCACAGCGATTTCAATCTCAGCCGTTTCGCCAGGTTTTACAGCAAATGATCCACGCTTGGCGTCCCCAACCGCAATTCCGTTACGCTCAACGGTCCATACCCAATCAAACTCGCTTAAATCCGTGAACAAGAATTCATTTTTCACCGAAACTCGGCCTTGAGTCAGGTCCAGAGCTGCAAGCTTCACATTCTGATAAACCTTCTTCACTTCAAAGAGCTTAGGCGATACGGAGCGGTCTGCGAAAATAATCCCGTTGCCGCAGAAGTTGCCGTCATTCGGTGTATCCCCGAAATCGCCGCCGTAGGCTTGGTAGGTAACACCTTCTGGTGTTGTTGTTCGGATCGATTGATCGATCCAGTCCCAAATAAAGCCGCCTTGCAGCACTGGATACTTCTCGAACAGCTCCCAATATTTAAACAGGTTGCCGCATGAATTCCCCATAGCATGACTATACTCACAAAGAATAAATGGCTTCTTAGGGTTACTTTTTGCATAGGCTTCTACGCCTTCAATTTTGGTATACATTTGACTTTCCATATCCGAAGCTGCCTCTGAAGCACCGCGGCAGTTGGCTACACCCTCGTAATGAACGACGCGGGAAGGATCCGCTTCACGAAGGAAATCATGCATTTTAACAAAGTTGTCTCCGCCCCATGACTCATTCCCAAGCGACCAGATCACGATAGAAGCATGGTTCTTGTCTCTTTGCATCATGGAATTGGCGCGGTCCAGAACCGCTTCAGTCCATTCCGGCTTGCTGCCCGGAACCGTATCCCCTTCATCGTCTTCCAACTGGCCATAGCGCCATGAGCCATGCGTTTCCAGATTCGTTTCATCAATCACGTACAACCCGTACTGATCACACAACTCATACCAGTGCGTGTTGTTCGGATAGTGAGAAGTACGAACAGCATTAATGTTATATTGCTTCATCAGCAGGATATCGGCAAGCATACTCTCTTTATCCACAGAACGACCGCGGTCTGCATCAAATTCATGGCGGTTTACGCCTTTGAATACGATACGCTCGCCATTGATTTTCATTAAGCCGTCATGAATCTCAAACTTGCGGAAGCCAACTTTACAGCTTTCTGTTTCAAGCAAAGCGCCATTCTCGTCTTTCAAGCTCAATACCAGCGTGTACAGATTTGGTTTTTCAGCGCTCCATAGGGCTGGCTTAGCTACCTTAACTGATAATTTTACATCTTGCTTCTCCTTACCGCTTACTTGAATTTGAGCGGAAAGCGGCGCAGCCCAGAGAGGCTTCTGTTCAGCATCATACAGAACAGCTTCCATTCGGCGGGTCCCTGTGCCGAGACCATCGTAGTTCGTTACTTTCGCTTGAATATGCAAATCCGCATGTTTAAAGTCAGCGCCCAGATCGGTCAACACTTTGAAATCGGCAATGTGCGTGATCGGCGTGCTATACATATAAACATCACGGAAAATACCGCTTAACCGCCAGAAATCTTGATCCTCCAGCCAGCTCGCATCACTCCAACGGTAAACCTCTACAGCAAGCTTATTCTCCCCCTCTACCAAGTAGGGTGTAATATCAAAATCCGCAGGTGTAAACGAATCCTGGCTGAAGCCCACCAAATCGCCGTTTACCCACACGTAAAAAGCGGACTCAACCCCTTGAAAGCTCAGGTATACGGGTTGAGCTGCCCATGCTGCCGGAACCGTAAAGCTGCGGGAATAGGAGCCCACAGGGTTATACTTTACCGGAGCAAATGGAGGCTTCAAATCTTCATGCCCCACCCAAGGATAGATGACATTCGTGTATTGTGGAAAATCGAACCCTTGCAGCTGCCAATGGGAAGGCACCGCGATGTCCGCCCAACTGCTGCAATCATAGTCGCTCTTGTAGAACTCTTGCGGACGGCCTTGCGCATTCTCAGCAAAATGAAACTTCCAGGTTCCATTCAATGATTGGTAAGAGTCGGACGCTTCACGAACTCCTGCTAGTGCCTCATCTTCGGACTTGTAAGGCATTAACGTAGCATGTGCTTCCATGCGATTCAATTGAAAAATCTGAGGATTATTGTTCCATTCCGGGTATCCGTTTACGGGCGGTGTATATATGAATTTTTTAGCCATCTCTTGAATTCCTCGCTTCTATAGGTTGTATAAATTTCTTCAACTATCTTCTTATTGTACAAGACAATAATTTCTTTTAAAATATAAGATAATACGCATCATATATTAAAAAATGAAAGAGTTGACACTCTGAGCGATGGCTACCGATTACAGAAAATTTTTCCTTATTACAGAAACGGATCGGAAGCTTCCTCTCATCCTGGAAACAGTCGGTTACGAAAATGAGCAGCAATTTTACAAACGGGAAGAAGGATATCCCTGCTTCCATTGGCTCCAAACGATTGAGGGCAGCGGAGAGATCATCCTCGAAAGCGGATCTGTCAAGCTTAGTGAGAATCAAGGCATGCTCCTGTCTGCGGGCGTCCCCCATGAATATAACATCACGGCCGCCAAATGGTCGACGTGGTATTTAACCTTCGATGGCGCACTCGCTGCCTCCATTGTATATGCCTTAGAGATACCGTTATCCACATCAATTAGCTGGGGTATGGAAACTCCTCTCGCCAATATTCATGAATACTATTACGAAAAGTACCGCTACAGCCATGACTTCACAGGTATGAATGGTTCACTAGAAATATATCAATTCCTGACTCTGCTCAAAAAGCACGGCAACGTAAATAAAAGCGCATCCTTTTCCCAAAGTCACGAACGCTTGCTGCCGTTATTGTTAGAGCTGGAGCATAGCTTCGCATCTTCCGACGTAGGGCTTGGATGGATGTCTCAGCTGCTTGGCATAAGCTCTCAACATGTCAATACATTGTTCCGCAAAGCATTTGGCCTCTCTCCTTACCAATACTTACTGCAGCTGCGCTTACAGAAATCCAAGGAATTGCTGATTGCCCAGCCTAATCAAACGGTGAAACAAATCGCTGACGCGACCGGATTCCTCGACGCTTCGCATTTCATCTCGACATTTCGCAAATCCGTCGGTTTGACGCCCGAAGTTTTCAGAAATCAATACAACAAAAAGAACCAATCAGAAGATTTCCGTTAGTTCGCCTGGCTGCTTGACATTCGTTTTCGTTTCAAAAAAGGCTTATGATGGTTATATATGGGTAAAATGATTGGGGGCTAATGATGAGCAGCTTACAACTCGATATACATCGTTTCTTCGAGCAGATGGTTCAGTTCTCTCCTCATGGGATTGCCTGTTTATCCTTAAACGGGTCCCTACTGAAAGTGAATCCAGCTTATTGCTCGATTCTTGGGTACTCAGAAGATGAGCTTGAGAAGCTTAACATTCGTGAAATCACCTTTCCTGATGATTGGCTCCCCTACACCGATCAAGTTCAAAACTTGTTAGCTCGTCTTGCTTCTTCTTTTACCATGGATATCCGATATTTGCATAAGAATGGCGACATCATCTGGACTTCCGTTCAACTCACATTCGTTTGCGATACTCATAACGGGCCTCCTCTGTATGGTATCGTTCATATGACGGATATTTCACAGCTCAAGTCCATTGAACAAAAGCTTCAAGAATCTATTGATCGCTATACACCTCTGAAAATGCATACTCATGATGCTGTCATTTCTCTTGATTTGGACGGAATTATTGTTAATGGCAATACGCGGGCACAGGAGTTGTTAGGTTTCTACAACAATGAATTCGTAGGAATGCCTTTTTCCAGATTTGTTGGCAAAAACAATGTGAAACAAATCCTTAGCGATTCCCTATTCGATGCTTCCATGGAGAAGAAGATTGATCATATTCGTCAAATCAATGGTCAAATCGTTGAAGTACTGACGACGATTGCTCCCATCATCATGAACGAAATGATTGTTGGGTTCTATATCATTGCCAAGGACATGACCGAACAGAAGAAATTAATGATTGAGAAGGAAACAGCTGAGAATACGAATAAAGCGAAGAGTGAATTTCTGGCGATGATGAGTCATGAAATTCGGACGCCGATGAATGGCGTTATCGGAATGACAGACCTTTTGCTGCAAACGACAACGTTAGACGATGAACAAAAAGAGTACGTAGAGATTATTCATAAGAGCGGTGAAACGCTGCTTCGTATCATTAATGACATTTTAGACTTCTCCAAAATCGAATCCGGTAAAACTGAATTTCACGAAATCCCTTTCAATATCCGAGATACGATCTCTGAAACGTTTCATATTTTATCGACCAAAGCGGATGAAAAGCAATTATCCACAACTTTTACAGTAGATCCCAACGTCCCGCACTCCTTAGTGGGTGATTCTGAACGGTTGAAGCAGGTACTTATTAATTTGGTTGGCAATGCCATCAAGTTTACACCATTCGGCGGAATCTCCGTACATGTCAATAAACGCATACAAGAAGATCACATCATCCAACTAGAATTCATTGTAAAAGATAGCGGAATCGGCATTCCAGCTGATAAAAGAAGCTATATCTTCGAGCCTTTCAATCAAGTCGATCATGTCATGACACGCAAATACGAGGGTACTGGGCTTGGTTTAGCTATTTCAAAAAAGCTGGTCCGACTTATGGGAGGCGATATTTGGGTAGAGCCTGCCGACGCCCCAGGTACTACGATCATTTTCACCCTTTGTCTCAAAGAGGATCATAATTCTGATGAATATCAGGCTAATACGAATGAAGGTATAGCGCATGCTTCCTTGCACATACTTATCGCCGAAGACAACATCATTAATCAATTCGTTTTAATTAAAATGTTGGAGAAGCAGGGTCATATCATTAAAGTTGCTGCTAACGGGGAAGAAGCAGTGAAGACCGCTTTAAGGGACCGTTTTGATATTATATTTATGGATCTCCAAATGCCAATCATTAACGGATTTGATGCAACCGCAATGATTAGACAATCACTCCCGCCAGAACGATGTCCCATGATCGTCGCTGTAACTGCGAACGCCTTAAAAGAAGATCGCGAAAGCTGCCTCGCTGCAGGTATGGATGATTATTTGAGCAAACCGATCAAAAATAAGTCTCTTCTCGATATTATCGAGACCTATATGAAGAACAAACACCTTTCAGCTAAACGAAGTGGGGAATCCAAGTGATTTGAAATTGCATATCCGTATATTGTTGTACGTTGTACAACAATAAGCAAGCAAATCCACCTTTCCTATGGGATTGTTGCAGAGAATACAAGAATTCCAGGCAAAAGCAGCCCATTAGCCTATTAAATGACTGAATTGTTGTACAACATACAACATCTTCAGCTTGCCCAGAGCAAATCAAGGAAAATTGTTGTACGTTGTACAACTCCAAACGTGTAAAAAAACCGCCGCGGCGGTTTGAAAGATCTCCCCTTAGAATAGTCATTGGAAAAAAACCAGGGTTAATCCGATGGCTTCATATGATGGGCAGTATCGTTTTAAAAACCTTGAGATATCGGAAGATAAACACGAAAAGTTGATCTTTCGCCGAGAATACTTTCCACTTCCATGAGGCCATCGTGTCTCTCAATGATTTTCTGCACCGTGGCAAGCCCTAGACCTGTACCCTCGTAGGCTTTGGCATTATCCAGCCGTTTGAAGGGAGTGAAAATTGTCGGGATATCCTCTTTTTTCATACCAATACCATTATCTTCGATTTGAATGACAAAGGTGTCTGGTTCATTTCCTTCCCATAAGGAAATCTGAATAATCGGCGATTGTTCCTTCCTACGATACTTCAGTCCGTTTGCGATAATATTTTGAAATAGCTGATACATTTGCGTCGCATCCGCTTGAATAATTGGAAGCCTGTCTTGTATGAGGATTTGCCCTTCATTTTGTTCGATCGTGCTGCTTAGGTCCGAAATCACATTCGTGACGACTTCATTCAAATCAACATTTCCAAAAGTAACCGATTTCGCGTTTAATTGGGCATACGAGAGCAAATCGGTGATCAAGTGGTTCATCCGCTCAGCGGTCGCTGAAATTCGGTTCATATATTCTTTACCTTTTGGGGTCATATCGGCACTATGTCTAGCTATAAGAAGCTCGCTCAACCCTGTAATCACATTCAGCGGATTTTTCAGATCATGCGAAACGACCTGAGCGAACTCCCTTAAGCTCTCATTGCTGCGTTCAAGCTCCGATTGAATCGCTTCAAGCTCTTTATTTCTTCGGTTGAGTTCTAGAAATATTTTTACTTTGCTGAGCAGAATATCAGCATTGACAGGCTTGAACAAGTAATCCACAGCACCGCTCTCATATCCTTTGAATACGCTCTGATCCTCTTTATTACTGGCTGTTACAAAAATGATAGGAATATGCTTCGTTTCCTTATTACTTCGCAGCAGCTCCGCAAGCTCAAAACCATCCATTTCCGGCATATTCACATCAAGTAAAATAAGTGCAAAGTCATGGCGCAGGGTATATGATAAGGCTTCATTGCCTGATTGGACGACATACACATCACAATGGAGCACTTGCAAAATTTTCTGCATAGCGAATAAATTTTCTTTCCGATCATCAACGACTAAAATTTTTGGCGCTTGATGCCTATTTTTAGCATGCCCACTAGCTGCTGTACACTTGCAACGCCTTGTGCAAGCCCCGTCAAACGGGCTAACTGCGTTTTTAACCAGAATTGCCGCTCATTTTCAGCAGTTGTTTCTTTTAAAGAGGTCAGCATTCGAATTAATGCCACACTCAGCTGATCTTGATCTGATCGGGGAACAATCGTCTGCTCATATTCACCTAAGGAGATGCGATCTGCCTGAGTAATGACTTCTTTAAAGCTAGCTACCATATGATTGAAGGCTTCCATCAGCTCGCCAAATTCATCCTTCGATTGAACATCCAGATGAATATCTGTGACTCCGGTCAGAATGAGTTCCGTAGATCTTTTTAGCAGCCGGATTTGAGATAAAAGCATTCTGGAAATCAAAACGATTACCAAAAACGAGAGAATTAAAATAATGATGTTAAATATGGCCACACCAATCAAGGATTGCGTGGTACTCTTCTTGATTACTTCCATGCTTTGAATTAATTCTGCCGAAAGTCCATCCTCAATCTCTTTAAGAAGATCTACTTCTTGTGTCGCTACGTTGTACCATTGCTGCGAATCCACCCCGAGAGCTTTCCCAGGTTCCGTTTCTATAACTAGCCGTACGAGACGATCGACCTCGTTAACGGCTTGTCCTTTCACCGTTTTCTGATAGAGTTGTTGTGCCGCCTCTGATGCGAGTAATTTGGACTCCTTATAATAAAGCAATTGTTCGTTCTCTAATACACTGATCTGTTCAATATCATTTAAATCCGCACGATTGGCGGAAAAAACATGAAATAATAATGCACGCTCCCTACTCACTGCAAACTTACTTTTGGAAAATAGAATATAGGAATTAAGCATGTTTGAAATTTGTTTATTCGAGCTTATTTCGTTCGCGTTTTGCATCATATCAAAGAGACTGTTAATCGTATCCATATAAAAGGAAAGTGTCTCATTCTCATTGGCTTTCCCCTGATCAAGTTGTGTCCTAAGAATCACAATTTGGTCTAGCTTACTTACCGCATTATTGACATTCTTCTTAAACTTATCACCCAAAACGGATGTGTTCAGTGACTTTAATTGCTCCCGAAATGCACTTGTCTTCTCTTCGGTAAATTTACGTTGATCAACTAGTTGACGCGTAACCGTTTTATCTTCAAAGTAACCAGATAAAAGGCTGCGCTCTTTCTGAACCTCATGAATCAGATCATTGATGTAGATTTCCGTTGAAACCAGTGTCTGCAGCCTGTTCAATTCTGAAAGCTCTTTCACTTTTCCATAAATGGCATTGGAGGAGAAATATAACAACCCCAACATTGGAAGTACAATCATAAAGATCAGCTTATAATTATTTTAGCGTTCCGAATCCATTGCATGCGGCAAGCCCTCTCTTTGGTCGAGTCTATGTATCATGTTTAGGTGTATATATTCTGCAAATTACGACAAACCCCCTCTTTTTTGAGCGCAGAAGGAACAATATTGTGCTTGCAAAAGCATAGACAAAAAGGACAGAACGATTGGGATCGTCTGTCCTTGGTAGATTCAACTATTGCCGAAAAAACTAGTGGTTCGGAATAAATTCACTATGAATTTCGATCAGTTTTTGGACGAATATCTCAAAATCATTTTTACTAGAAGAAAATTTGAAATCGGTTACACCAGTGTTGAAATCAATAACCGTTAAAGCCACACGATTGAGTGGATATTCAGGAATTGGCTCAGAGGCAAGAGAAATACTTTTGAAAGGGTAAATGGATGTTTCACCGTAGAAACGAAGCACAGTTAAATGATCATCTCTTAACTCCAACGATATTTGTTGATCTGAATCAGTGAAACTCTTCAGTGTACTCATCATTTATCAATCCTCCTCTTGTCCTCTATTTTACTATCAAATGAAGAGATAAAGAAGCCCAAAACGAAAAATTTTCCTGACTCTACCCTGTTTCAATGCACAATTTATCGGGTAAATGAGCAATAGGGCTGAAAGCCGCTCTACAAATGCTACGGAGGTGCAACACATGACTACAACGATTTTACTATCCGAAAGATCAGGTCCCGTAAAGAAACTGCGGGCTGAGGGGCATATTCCTGCTGTGGTGTATAGCTCACGTATGGATTCCGAACATGTCACTGTCCCGGAAAAAGAAATCCGCGCATCACTGAAACGCAATCCGCGTGCCATCCTGAATGTTACCCTGCCGTCCAAAACCAAACAGCCGGTAATCGTCCATCAAGTCCAGAAGGATTGCCTGACGGGTCAATTGCTGCATATTGATTTTCTTCAAATTAATATGAAAGAACAGCTTGATACATCGATTGCCGTCCATTTCACCGGGGAAGCTAAAGGCACCAAGGAAGGCGGTATTCTCCAAATAGAAACACATGAGGTCATGATCCGCTGTATGCCGAACAAGCTGCCGAAACATCTCGCCATTGATATTAGTAAGCTAAATATCGGCGAACATATAACCATTGCTGATCTTAAAGTTCCCAAGCATGTTGAAGTGTTAAGTGATCCAGAGACCATTCTGGTCACCATACTTGGCATGCAGAAGCTTGTTGATGCGGTTGAACCAACTGCAGAACAGGCGGATGAAGCTGCCCTGTCTAAGGCTTAACGTGTTTGCCACACTGACACAGGAATAATAAAACCGGCTCTATACGCAGCTTATGCGGAAGAGTCGGTTTTTAGTTTCCCTTTTAGCCCTATTTTTTAAAAGGCAATTCGATTTCCACCGTAGTACCCTGATTAATTTTGCTTTGAATTAACAATTTGCCTCCATGTCCTTCGATTATCCGTTTGCAAACCATAAGCCCTAAACCAGTACCATTCACTTTTGTCGTATAAAAAGGCTCCCCCAACTGGGACAACCTCTCTCCAGAAATGCCTACACCTTGATCTTCGATGCGGATCACCACACCTTGATTGTTTGGATTTCGGATAGCAATTTGAATTAATCCCCCATTAGGCATAGACTCGATTGCATTCTTTAAAATATTAATTAAAACCTGTTTGATTTGATCTGGGTTGCAATAAATGGCTGGTATGTCTGGATCCATGTCAATATGTATTTGAACGTTATAGAGATGAGCATGAGGTTGCAGAAAACCAACCACACTTTTGACAAGTCCAAGTGACGTACTCTCCATATAACAATTCAGATGCGGTTTCGCCAGAGTCATAAATTCATTGACAACATAGTTAATATGTTCTAATTCTTCCAACATGACATCAACGTAATCGGCATTTTTAGCCTTTAGTAATTTTACAAAACCTTTCAAGGAGGTTAAAGGATTACGTATATCATGTGCGATTCCAGCTGCCAATTGACCGATGAGTGACAGTTTTTCTGATCTAATAATGGCTTCTTCAGACTTTTTGCGCTCAGTGAGATCACGTATCACGGTCTGTACGACAGGAAACCCCATGTTTTTGTCCACATAAATGGATGATATTTCGGCATCAAAAAAAGTTCCATCTAACTTTCGCAGCTTAATCTCCATAAACTCCGTGTAAGAATCGGACTCCATCACCAACTGAAGCCGCTCCAAAATAAAATCTTTATCACTCAAACAGAGAAAATCATATATTTGTTTTCCCTTAAAGTCATCTGAAGAAGTACCACAAAAAAGTTTACAACAGGCATCATTCACGAACTGGACGACACCTTCCTTATGAAGAACAATTGGTTCTGGATTGAGTTTAATCAACCTTCTAAATTGTTTTTCTCTTTCTAAAAGCTCCTCATCCGCTCTTTTCTTTTCACTGATGTCCCTTTCCACACCAATGAACCCAATAACAATTCCTTCCGTATCTTTCATGGGTGAAACCGTAACATTCGCATAAAATGTAGAGCCATCTTTTCTTAGTTTTAACGCTTCGAAATCCGAACATTGCCCCCCATCTATTAAAGACTGATATAACCGAAGAGCATCTTCCTTATATTTATCTGGAGTCATCGGCAATACTTGCCCGATCACTTCTTCTCTTGTCCAGCCATGTAATTCTTCGAACTTCTTATTCACTTCTAACACTTTACCATTAACATCAACGATGACAATTCCGTCTGAGGTTAAATTCATAAAGGAATCGATTAGATGTTCTTTCAAATTCAAGCGTAAACATCCCCTTATTTCAAACAAGTGATTGTAGCTTATTCGTCTCTAATGGAAAAAACCCTCTATTAAAGTTGGGATTTTCAAAAAATTATTAATATTATGAATTACTTTTTCTAGCTTCAACGGTTACAAAAATGTTTCCTAAATGTTTATTTATTTCAATTATTTCTAAATCTTCTTGTTTCAGTAATTGAATTGTATCTCTATTCAAATGACACCCATCACAAGCTCTCTTCCATATCGGTGACAGGAGATCTTGTAACTTTCCCAATAGGCTATTTTCATGACGAACATGCTCGAATAATAAAATGGTTCCATCAGGCTTACAAACTCTACTAATTTCTCTAATCGCTTCTACTGGGTTTGGTATCGTACATAAAACAAGTGTCCCAACTACAGTATCAAACGAATGATCCGCAAATGACAATTGCTCAGCATTTCCTTCAATTACATGGATAGGAGTTTTGGCTGAGGAAGCTCGCTCAAACGAGGTCTTCCTTAGAACTGGATTCGGTTCAATTGCTGTTACAGTTACGTCCTTATAGAAGCTGAAATTAATTCCTGTTCCGCATCCGATTTCCAACACTTGACCCTTTGCTTTGTTTATTAACTCAGAGCGAATATCTATAAATCTTCTAGTCTCCAAGGGTTTCATTAATCTATCATAATTATTAACAAACCAATTACTACTGATAGATATCTACTCCTTCCAGCCCATATTACACCTATTGAAGCGATAGTCTTTCGCGCTTATCTCCGCGGGAGTGCTCAGCTAAGCTCGGTTTCAATGCTTATCTCTCATTTTGATATTCTTGTTGGACCCCATATCCCAGAAGAACTCCACTATCTCCAACTAGCTCCTAGTCACAGACAAAGATTGACAGAAAAAATAATCAGTAATACTATAATAGGATTGAAGAAATATTCATTTTTCATACACAAAAACATTCTAAGACCATCCCATAGCCTTGCTGATTAAAATAGACAAGTATGAGAATATGGTGTAGCGGAAGGAGGACAACATTGTCTGAGAATCACGAATATGCAGAAACTTTAAACGGCAGGAATCCCCTCAGTCTCCAATCCGACTGCGAGAATTGCTTCGGCTTGTGCTGTGTCGCACTGCCCTACGCAGCTTCGTCAGACTTCGCGAACGACAAAGACGCCGGCCAGCCCTGCCCTAACCTGCAATCGGACTTCCGCTGCGGCGTGCACACTAACCTCAGGCAGCTGGGCTTTAGAGGTTGTACGGTTTATGACTGCTTCGGCGCGGGGCAAAAGGTTTCCCATGTCACCTTCGGCGGAAACGACTGGCGTCAAGTTCCAGGTTCCGCAAAGCAAATGTTCGAGGTATTCCCGATCATGCGTCAACTCCATGAGCTGCTCTGGTATCTGACTGAAGCGCTGACGCTGCAGGCATCCCTTTCTATCCACGGTGAACTCACCTTAGCGCTCGACAAAACGGAACGCCTCACTCACCTTAGTAGCGAGTCTCTCATGGAACTGGACGTGGCAGCACACCGAGCCGATGTCAATGTACTGCTTTTACGGACGAGCGAGCTCGTGCGAGCCGAAGCCCTGCGCAAGCAGAAAAAACCCGCTGGACGTCAGAAGACCTACGGTCGAGGAGCCGACCTCATCGGGGCCAATCTCAAAGGCGCCGACCTCAGAGGCGCTAATTTGAGAGGGGCTTACCTTATTGCAGCTAACCTCAGAGGTGCCGATCTGAGAGTGGCTGACCTCATCGGGGCTGATTTCCGGGACGCTGATCTTAGCGGTGCCAACCTCACCGACAGTATCTTTCTCACCCAAGCCCAACTCAACGCGGCGAAGGGCGATGGCGATACCAAGTTGCCACCGTCGCTCACCCGACCAACGCACTGGTCCACTTTCTAGAGCATAGAGCATTATATAATGAGGTCAGCCAGTTTTATGGGTTGATCTCTTTTTATTTAGCCATCCAGTGTGGCACTCGCTAGTCCATTTCCATGCCCGCCCTACACTATATTCTATTTCGGTTTAATTTGTTGAAATACCTTTTTCAAAACTAATCTCCCATTACTTCAATTATAATCAACAGCCCGCCGCAGCAGCCTGATCAATGAGTACACTCTTGTATTCCGTTATGCTATAATTTCAGAAAAATAAGATAAGGGAGTACTAGATGACTACTTTAATAGATAAAATTGCATGGATATACGTTGCTGATGATCAAATATTAGGCGCTCGTTCCAAAGGAAAAGATACCTATTATTTACCTGGAGGAAAAAGGGAACCCGATGAAACCGATATCGATACTCTTTTACGAGAAATAGAAGAGGAATTATCCGTTCGAATAAAGCCAGAAACCGTCTTGCATTTTGGAACGTTTGAAGCTCAAGCCCATGGTAAAGCGGAAGGTATGCAAGTGAAAATGACTTGTTATACGGCGGATTTTGAAGGAGAGCTGAGTCCAGCTTCTGAAATAGATGAATTGGTCTGGCTAACCTATCACGACCGGGACCGTGTATCCCCTGTTTGCCAAATCATTTTTGACAAATTAAATGAGATGAAGTTACTTTCATAATCACTTAATCTGAGTTGATTTGACTCGGTAACATGTAATAAGGAAGGGTGTTGGTTGTTGATTTTGTTGTTGATGGCAGTGTCACTGGTCTTTCTAAATATTGGCCACATGTTCGTGAAAAAGTAAGGAGCTGCCCGCGGCAGCTCCTTACTTTTATTCATCTAAATTCCCTGCTAGCATTGTCTAATCAGTGCACAATCTTTTTTAATAAATCTTCTACTTTAGCTTGCATGGATCGTATCGTTGTTTTCCTATATTGAATACCAAGCCGGAGTACCTTCAATTGCTGTCTTCGAGAAAGTCTTCGAAATCGAGGCTCCCTTCTCAGAAAAGTACGAATGATAGACCAGCTGTTGACTGCAATCCGATCTGGTGAGATTTCAGGAATATCATAAGGTAGTGGTCGTTTCCTGAAGCGATTAATCCATGTCCCTACACTTGCAGAGATCTTACTTTCATCTACAAGACAAATAGCAGAACTTTTTTTTGTATGCTTTTTGAGGAAATCGAAATGATGATGTCCGCCCAGGATGACGTAGCCACCTTCTTTTCTGCTTTTACGCACAATCAACAGATGCATTAGATCTTGTGCAACTTTTTTAAACTCCTTATTTCTTAGTGAGGTCTTAGCATTGATACTTTCCGGCTTAATCTTACTTAGAGGTAGATATTGCACTGTATATCTCAACTGTACCCCTCCTCGTCACACCGTTGTTTAATGTAGTCTATTCTAAGTGTATTCTGTTAGTGCTGCGGTGTGAACTCCCGCTCATAAATGTCGCTTCAGACACTTCTGGATGAGTGTATCATCCTCGTAGTCATCATTAACAATGCAAAAAAACAGCTCTCCTTAGGAGTAGCTGCCCTTCTTTCACCTCTATTCGTGATAAGCTTTCTGTCAATCCGTTTTGTGACCGTAAATTTGCAAATCATGAATGGACCAATAATTCCCTGCTTTCACTGTCTGGACAATCTTTACGTATCGCGTAATTTGTGGATTGAAGTTGATTTCTAGTACGCTTGTGCCAACACCCGATACGACTGAAGATCCCCAATTGAAGCCGTCCGTAGATACGTATACCTCGTACTTTCTTGGATAATCATTCGGTGAGTTCTCACTCCTCAGCACAATCTTGTTGATTGTGAACGAGTTCTTCAAATCAATTTGATAAAATTGCCCAGGTGCTTGAGCTGTCCCTGTATCCCAGCGCGTATAAGGACTGCCATCAATCGCACCTTGAGGTTTGCCAGAACTGCTGGTTACTCCCCATTCTGCCCGGTTCAGGGCAACTACATCGGTAGTCGTCACCGTTGCCGATTGTGAAATCTCTTTTGTCCCTGATACTCTGATCTGATACATGTATTTGTTTCCTACCAACGTATCCGCATCGACAAAACTAGTATCTGGCACTTGTTCAGCGATCACCTCGTAGCTGCCCTCAGCCGTACCTGTTTTTCGTAAAACATCGTAACTATGTGCTCCTTCAGATTCTTTCCAACTAAGCTCAATCGCATGATTCTCTATAGGCTTTGCCTGAATCCACGTAGGTGCAATCGGTTTTACCCCATCTGTCCGCGACAGGATATACTGTACAGCTTCGCCTGGAAGCAGCGTTTCCTTGAATTCAAGCTCAGGGGCTGCTTGCAATCCTGTCAAATACGTTCGAGCTGATTCATAGGTATCACCCGCTCCGAATCGTTCTCCCTCGTACAAAGCAGCTTCAGGCATGGTTACTTTGGCATGTATCGTTTGCGTACTCGTCCCAAAATTTACGAAGTTAAGCAGAATTTTATCCGACTTCGCTCCTGATCCTGGCAGTGCAGGCAATGTCGATGTATCCACGCCGCGAAAATAAACAAGCTTATCAGCCAACTCAGACTTGTTGGTAAGTTCGTAAACTAGCGGTTTCCCATGCGTGGCATAGGCTAGATTCAACCTGCGCATAATCCCAACTCGTGTATCTTTATCCGTTAAGTTCTTATGAATCTTCATTTGTGCTGGGTTTTGTGTATTCAAATCAATCCCCGACTCAAACAAGGCATATTGCGGATAAAACGCTGCATGCTGCATAAACATATCGGCATAACCGATATGAGCCCTCATAATACGATCAAAGACCGCCGAATGAGGCTGCGTAGCACCAAACTCTTTAGGATCCATATGGCTATCCGAAGTTCCATACTCCGTATTCAACATTAGCTTCTTAAGGCCATCCTCTGACCCTCCGAATGTTTGCAGATTTTCTAAGAAGCTTCCGTCCTTATTATCGGAATACGAAGTTCCGTAAGCATGTCCATTCGTTAAATCCGTCAACTCTTCTAGCTCCATTCGCTGCTCCGAATCATCTTCCCACCCGTCAGGATCCCCACATTTAAACATGCCGTACGAGATTTGATTTCTACATGATCTAATGTTGTACTTAGGTGCATATGCCCAGCCCGGAGCCACTGTTTTCACATGAGGTGCAAGCTCAGGAAGATGGGTTTTTAACCACTTCGCAATAGCTAGATTCACCCCTTTGGAGCGATTGAACAAGCCTGGTTCATTATCAATCTCATAGTATTGAAACATGGACCCATACTGCTTCACATAGTCCAATAATTTATTCTCTGCATCTGCTGGCAGTGTGCCATCCTCTTTCAGCTTAATATTTCCTGTATGCAGATGAAGGGCTACTGCCCCAGTATTGTAATCACGCAGAGTTTCGTAATAAGACTTGATCGACGAACACCCCTGTTTCACATCTGTCGCACAATCTACCCTCATCACATTGCCGCTGTAGGCGATTCCTAGCCATTTCAATACATAAGGAAGGTGCCTAACTGCTCCCTGATCATAGTAGAATGACAGATTGCTTACCTTCGTACCGGATTCCACATATCTCCCATGAATCGGTTCTCCGGCAGGTGAAGACAGCGCATCAAGGGCTAGGTAATCCCATTTCCACCAGAGAAATTTATTCTCATCTTCCGTACAATACAAACAGCCTACGGTTGACAGCTTCAATTCGTTATTTCCCAGCTGCAGCTGCTCCTTAGGAATATAAAGCTCATATAATTTCTTGTACGGGTAGGTGCTTGTTGTCCCTCCGACTCCAGCAATCTGGATGATGCCAGAAAGCATCTTGTTGGAGAAAACCGCCATCTGAGGAATGGCTTTATGAGCATCCAGAATTCTAACTCGGAAATGAACACCATATTCGGGTATTTCAGCTAACGAGAAGTTGATCGTAAAGGTAGGATTCAAGGATTTATTAAGACCTTGAGGCACCGTGTCCCAAGCATCCGTTTGCTTCAAGTCAGGCGTTACGGTGAAGCTGCTCTGTCCTGTGCTCTCTTTTCCAAATTCCAAATAGGAATCGTTCTGATTGCCCAACATCCATATTTGATTACCAATCTGATTGGAAACTGTCATCACTTTTGCAAAATCTGTTTTTGCCGATGCACCATAGTTATTCGAAGCCGAGGTCAGGATCAGTAAGATCAACAAGGCAGTTGGTACAATCACATATCTCATCATGTTAGATACCTCTCAACCATCAAGGAAGTAATAGGACACTCGCGGGAATAATTTCTTTCACTTGGGACGGACTCGTCCACATGACTTTGGCAACAGCACCATTCGTATTATCATAATATTCAACTTTCAAATCAACAGGCACGCCAGCGGTTAGTGCAATGGTTCCAGATCGTTCCACCCAGCTTTGATTAAACCAACTATCAATAACCAACACGCCATTCACCCAAACTCGGATGCCATCGTCACTTAGCGTAGAAATCTTATAGGTTTCCGTATATTTGGGCTTGAGTTTACCCGTCCATCTCACGGAAAACGTATCTGCTTGCATAGAAGGAAAAGGAGCTGCTGTGGACCAATTGAAATCAATCTTGGCATCTTCCTTCATTTCCTTCAACGCGGTCAAATCCTTATTATCGTAATATTCCGCTCTTAACCCATATCTCTCATCCTGTAAGACAGGTTGTAAGACAGGTTGTGAGACAGGTACTTTAATAGGTTGAAGAGACTCTCTTGTCAGTAATTTGGAATTCTTATAGAAGGTTTCAATTTCTTGAAGGTTATTATTTTCGGCCAGCATTTTGCCCCATGTCATCAGATAGGCCCATTTGGGCTGCTCATTCAAAACAGTGCCACTAGGCAGCTCACCATTTTCTCCCACGGCAACAGGCTTACCATTCGCCAATTCAACAATTTTCGTGTAATAATCTGGATGGTAATCATTGTCATAGATATCAACGGCGAGAACATCCACCTTATTTTCTCCAGGATATGTGGCTGTATACGAGTCAGACCTCGCATTCGGTGCATTCGGACTCCAAACCCACAGCAAATTGTTCAACTTATGCACATTAACGAAGCGGTCGTACATGATATTCCATAATGCAGGGAAGTTGCTCTTCTTACCCCACCAGAACCAATTACCGTTCATTTCATGATACGGGCGCCATAAGACAGGAACACCTGCATCCCTAAGTTTCCCTAAGTACGCGGCTGCTTTGTCGAGATCTGCAAGCAATTGCGTGTACTGGGGAGTACCTGGCGTAACGTACTTATCAAAATCGGCTTGGCTCATTTCCTTCTGTACATTCGACCAGCAAAGGCATGTTCCGGGAATACTTTCATGAAATGATATCGTCACCAGACCGCCAGACTGATTCCACGCAATCGCACTATTTACCACCTTTTGTCTTTGATCTGCCAATTGACTTTCTGATTGATCCTTAATAGCACCGAATTCATAACCATGAAGACCCGGATATTTACCCGTCCAGCTTTTGACTTGATTCGTCCATTCATCCGGGCTTTCTAAATAATCATGCTGCCCGCTAATCATGCTTACACCCGAAATGGCATACAATTGCTGCAGTACTGCCTTAGCCTCGTACGTTGCTTGTGAGTTGATAGGAACAACTGACGCATTCGTTACGTTAGGTTGAAGCAAGAAATTCGGTGCTAGCAAAGAGAGTAGAAACAATAAGGAAACCACCTTCTTACGCACACCCACCTTTCCAAAAAAATCGATCATCATCTTTCCTCCAGTATCGTAGATTGACACAATGAACCCTGAATTACGCTCCTTACAAGCGTGTTCATCCTGCTTAATCTACCATACAGGTCATATATTAGATTTATATAAGCATTATATAAATGTTTTGAAAGTTTTTCCAATTTCAGTTATGCTTTCAAACAAGGAATCGCCTTCCATTCGCCAAAGTCGAATAGAAGGCGGTTCGTTGTTTCAAAACAAATCTTAAATAAATTGGTGAAGGGGGATATCCTTCCATGCCATACAAATACGAACCGTGTCTTCTTCAACTAATTCGGATCCGCTTTGGACCTCGATAAATTCAACATCCGTTATGGCTCGAATGCTGTGCCGGGTTCCATCTGGTATTCGAACGACATCACCAGGCTTCACTTGATAGAGCTTGTCATTAATGACAATATCCGCAACGCCGCTTACGATCGTCCACACTTCACTGCGTTTATAATGCAGCTGATAGCTTATATTTTTACCTGCATGGACGAGAATCCGTTTGGTCAGCACCTCATTATCTTCCGCATATTTGACATAGTCAATTAC
Source organism: Paenibacillus sp. V4I3 (assembly GCF_030817215.1). Classification (GTDB taxonomy): domain Bacteria; phylum Bacillota; class Bacilli; order Paenibacillales; family NBRC-103111; genus Paenibacillus_E. Next base: position 3,810,702 of record NZ_JAUSZA010000001.1, on the reverse strand, counting down.
TCGATAACGTCCCCACCTGCGCTCCTCATACATCGGTCGGTGTTCAATTTTATTCATGACTTCCTTAATCCGGGGACTTTCCGACTTGCTCGTTACTAGAATCCCATCAGGGCTGACGGCGATAACGGCATCCTTAATCCCAATCACCGTAACAGGAATGTCCAGCTCATTAATCAAATGGGTATTATCGGAATCCTCAGTTACGATGCCCGTTCCGATCTGGGATCGACTCATTTCCTCTGTCAGTGTATTCCAGGTGCCAAGGTCTTTCCAATAGCCGTCGTAAGGTACGACAACACAGCTGGCTTCCTTCTCTACAACTTCGTAGTCAAAGCTAATTTTCGTTAATCTATGATAGTTTTTAAGCATTTCTTCATACTGAATCGGGATGCCCTTATCTACCATGACTTCAATGAGATACCCTAGCCGGAAAGCGAAGACACCGCAGTTCCAAAGCGCCTTCTGTTCAATCAAGGCAGCTGCTTGTTCACGATTCGGCTTTTCAGCAAAATGGTTAACGTGAAGTGCTTCTGACCCTTCTCTGCGTTTGTCAGAGGGAACGATATACCCGTATTTCTCAGACGGAACCGTTGGAACAACGCCCATTAGTGCCAAATTCGCATCCGTTTCGTGCAGAACATACTCTAGCTGTTTGATTTTCTGAAAGAAAGCCTCATCGACATACGGATCTACGGGTAACACCGTAATCACTGTGTTCAGGGGCAAACTTTCGACATCATACATATAGGCAGCAGCAAGCGCGATTGCAGGGAAGGTATCTCTTCTCTCAGGCTCAACAATAAGAGGGGCGTCGCCACCCAATTGACTTATGATCATTTCTACCTGGGAGCGGTTCGTCGCCAAGTAAGCATCATCGCCGAGGCCCGTATTCTGCAGTTGTCTCCATACACGTTGAACCATGGATTCACTTCTGCCTTCAGCATCTTCAAGTACCCTTAAGAATTGCTTAGATCTGGAATCATTGGACAATGGCCATAGTCGTTTACCCGACCCGCCGGAAAGAAGAACCAATTTCATGAATACCACGCTCCACTCGGTTTATTTGACTATTATCTTGCCAGCGCTTTTGGACGGGATGCCCCGATCAAGTCAGGTCTCCCTACGGAATAATATTTGAGTCCAGTTCCCTGAACCTGCTCTTTGCTAAACACATTGCGACCATCAATAAGAATCGGCTGCTCCATGACGAATATGAGCTGTGACAACGGGACCGCTTTGAATTCTTCCCAATCCGTAAGTAAACAAATGGCGTCGGACCCCGTGGCTGCCTCCAGGGCATTCTCACACCACTGAATCGCCGGATGGTCGATACGTTCCTTGAATTTCTCCATCGCAATGGGATCATACAGCTTCAGCCGCGCTCCCGCACGAATCAGTGTTTCAACGATTTCGATGGAAGGTGCATAACGAATGTCATCCGTGTTCGGTTTAAAAGACAATCCCCAGATGCCAACGGATTTGCCGCTAAGCGGACCGAGTGATGCCTCCAGCTTGGAAATCACCTTATAACGCTGCGATTTATTCACCTCGACAACCGATTTTAACAATTGAAACTCATAGTCGACATTGCCGGCAATTTGAATCAACGCGTCGGTATCCTTGGGAAAGCAAGATCCTCCGTAGCCGATACCCGCACTCAGAAAGGAAGAGCCAATTCGCTTATCTTGCCCCATTCCTTTGGCAACTTCAGTGACATCTGCGCCAACTTTCTCGCAAATGTTCGATATTTCATTAATAAAGGAAATTTTGGTCGCCAGAAAGGCATTCGAAGCGTACTTGATCATCTCCGCACTCCGAATACTTGTAACGAAGATTTGATCGGTAAATGAACGGTGCAGCTCAGTGAGGGGTGCGGCTAAGCTTGGATTTTCAATCCCGAGGACAATCCGATCCGGATGAAGGGTATCGTCGATCGCCGAGCCTTCCCGCAGAAACTCTGGAATCGATACGACGTCGAAAGACTGCAACGTATTCATGGCAATAATCATTTGAATATGCTCGTTCGTGCCAACAGGAACTGTGCTTTTTGTAGCTATGATTTTATAGCTATTCATCGCCTTCCCAATTTCCATGGCTGCCTGCTCGATATACGCCAGATTAGCCTCTCCATTTGGTAAGGATGGTGTGCCCACCGCAATGATAATGAGCTCGGATTGACTGATGGCTTGTGCCAAATCAGCGGTAAAGGCCAACCGACCGGCATTCAGATTCTTCTCCATCAGTTGTTCAATACCAGGTTCATAGATCGGAGAAATCAGGTTTTGCAGCTTTTCAATTTTCTGTTCATCGTGATCCACACAGATTACGTTATTGCCCACTTCAGCGAAGCATACCCCGGAAACTAACCCCACATACCCCGTCCCGATTACTGCAATATCCATACGATTAATGCCCCTCTCTGAATTGTTGGTAGGCCTTACCCATGTAGTCTTTTAGTTTATCCATGAATGTTTTCTCATCAAATTTCTGCGCGTGCTGAACAATTTGCCTTACATCCCAAGCGTGATTTTCAAGTTCCTGAATAGCAAGCAGCAGATCCTCTACCTCTTGCCGTTTGAAGAACACACCATTCACATGAGGCACAATTGTATCTAGCGCACCTCCTGCCTGATAAGCAACTACGGGTCTTCCGGCAGCATTCGCTTCCAGCGGTGTAATGCCGAAATCCTCCTCACCAGGAAAGATTAACGCTCGGCACTGCGCCATCATTTGAGTGACCGAACCGTCATCCAGCCTTCCCAGGAAGCGGATATTCCCTTTGGCCATTGCCTTAAGCCTCACCATGTCGGGTCCTTCTCCAACGATGTATAACGGCAGTCCATTTCGATTAAATGCTTCTACCGCCAGATCAATTCGCTTGTACGAAACAAGTCTCGATACAATCAAATAATAATCATCAATGGAAGATGAGCTATGGAATCGCGACGTATTAATCGGCGGAAAAATCACATCGGAATCGCGTTGGTAATAATTACGAATGCGATTTTTTACGACGGAGGAATTAGCGATAAACTGATTCACATTGGCCGACGTTTTTTGATCCCATTGCTTAAGCCTATCGATATAGATTTTCAAAAGCCGCTTCATCACACTTGAATTGCTTTGTCGCTCCATATACGTGTCATAATCCCAAGCGAATCGCATCGGTGTATGGCAGTAACAGAGGTGAAACGTTTCCTTCGGAACCTGAATACTTTTCATGAAAGCGCTGCTGGAGCTAAGCACAATATCGAATTCTCGGAAATCAAAATCCTTAATCGCAAACGGATATAGGGGAAGCATTTCTTTAAAATGACTTTTCCCACCGGGCATTTTTTGCAACCAGGAGGCCCGTATATCCGCATCTCTTAGCTCATCTAGCAGTCGATTATTGCTAAACATGGTCGTATAGATGGGAGCACTCGGGTACATTTGGTGAAAGACCTCAACCACTCTTTCGGCCCCGCCCATTTGAACCAAATAATCATGCGCGATTGCTATTTTCATTTGATCCATCCTTTATTTACTAGCAGATAATTACGAGTTAGCAATTAAACCTGCATAGTAATGAGTGATTTGGGTAACGGTTCGTTCGATGACAAAGTGTTGTTCCACGCGTTTTATGCCATTCTCACTCATTCTGCGCCGCACTTCTGGATTCTCCAGCAGGTAGCGTATGGAATCGGCAAGCAAAGCGGGGTCTCCGGGAGTAATGAGAAGTCCCGTTTCGCCATTTACAACCGTTTCAGTCGGACCGCCTTCGTTAGATGCAATAACGGGTAATCCAGCCGCCATACCTTCTACGATGACCTGACCAAATGGCTCAGGAGTTATGGAAGTATGTACCAGAAGGTCCGCTTGCTGCATTAATGTTTGAATGTCATCCACATGACCCAATAAGGTGACATTGTACAGCTTGTCATCTGCCATTTGCTGAAGCAGCTGCTGCTTATACGCGTCTTCCCCGAACAAGGCATCCCCGGCTAACCAGAACTGAACCTGTTGATCGGGTAGAAACGACTTGGCCGCTTCGAGTAAAATATGTTGGCCTTTCCACTCCGCTAGCCTGCCAACTAGCAAAACAACGTAGGGCTTCATCCATTTTTTCTCTACAGCAATCCTTGAATTCTTCGTTTTTGCGAAAGCCGAGTAGACAACTAACGTTTTTTTCGATTTCGGCAAATGCAGAGCATTCAAGGTCGAATTAGAATTCGCTATGACGCCGTTCGGCAGCAAGCGGGACATCCATCGTATCGCCTGAGCGACGATCGGTTTCAAGTACGGAACTCCAATATGGTCCCGAATATGCCAGATGAGAGGAATACCTGCCAATTTAGCAGCTACAGCTCCATAAAAAGCAGATTTCAACGAATTGGTATGTACACAGACGACTTGTTCTGCTTTCAATAATTTGGAGAGTCTCTTCCCATAGGTGAGAAGCTCAAAAGCGGCAGATACAGCTTGCAAATTCACCGCATTCCGGTTGCGATTGCGTACCTTATCACTTAAAGGCAAGACGCGAACGTCGATACCTTTATCTCTTAACCGCTCTACGAGCACACCCTCTTCGGCCACAATGACTAGTGGGTCTACTTCGTTTCCGAGATGGGTAATAATGTTATAAAGTGCGACTTCTCCCCCGCTCCATCTAGCGGTATGATCCAAATAAGCTACCCTCATCCTGTTCACGTCCTCCTTTCTTCCCAGCGGTTACCCGACGATTGCCGCCATAAGCAATCATATGTTGATCGATTACGTGATTAAATACACTATCTACCTGTTTGGATACACGATCCCAGGTGTAATTCTCCAACACATGGCTTCTGCATTGCTCTGCGGTGGGCCACATTTCACGGTGCCGCAATAAGCGAATTAAACCAGAAGCCATATCTTGGCTGCTTTTACCTGCAAACAGCATATCTGGTCGGTATTTCTGAAGAATCTCACGATTGCCTCCAATCGGTGTTGCCATAACTGGAACCCCGGCGGCCATTGCTTCAACGGTAATTAATCCGAAGCCTTCTAACGCTTGCGAAGGTACAACGAACAGATCAGCAGCCTGATAATAATCAGCAAGGTCGTCGTCGGGGATGTAGCCCAGCATTCGAACGCGAGCTTGGAGACCATATTCAGCAATTCGGCTTTCCAGCTCATCTCGCAGCGGCCCTTTGCCACCTATGAACAGCACGGCATCCGGAATCGTTCTCGCAACCTCTTTCCAAGCTTCCAGTAATTGAAGAAGACCCATTCGGTTGACTAATCTTCTTAAGGTCAACACCGCTGTCGTCCCTTCCTCCAGCTGCAACTTCCTTCTTATCGCTGTGCGATTCGCAGCCGGCTTGAACCGGGTAACATCAGCTCCGCCTGGTATGATGTGAATCTTAGAAAGCGGGACACCGTACTTGTGATGAAGAATATCACGGAAGGTTTCACTTAATACAATGAAAGCATCCGCCAGCCGATAAGCCTTCATCTCCCAGCTCTTCGCGATCATTGTTTTGATTCGATGCTTCAATCCCTTGCCTTCGAGCCTAATTTCCTCACTCCAAGGACCATGAAACGTCATCACCACCGGAATATTTCGCGCCTTAGCCTCCATGGCAACTCCTATACTATAGGGAGCAAAATGGGAATAAACGATATCGATGTCCTGCCCGTTCATCAGATCAGCAGCGTGCTTCCGAAAGGCATCACGTCTTTTACTTAACTTCAAATCGGTGACGGCTACGTTCGTGACGCGGAGGTCATCTTGAACGACCGGCTTATTCGCACTGCATACCAGCGCCTCCAGCTCATGACGGGTAGCTAAGCTTGCGCAAATATGTTTGAAATAAGTGTTTAAACCTCCAGGCTGTGCAGATGGCCAACCCATTCCGGTACACAGGATCCGCAAACTATTGCAGTGTAGCATAAGCTTTCCCCTCCTTAATTGGCTCTTCCTGAGCCTGTTTCACTCTTTTCCGAGCAAGCCCAAGCTCATACTGTTTCATACATACTAGGAATTCGTATATTCCCCAAAAGAGGGATACTGCAAGTCCTGGAATACCCTTCTTATACAAGCCATGAACGATATATTTCTGTACAAATCGCAAGGGAGGACGGACGAACATTCGCAGCAGACTAAATTGTTTCCCTGCAACTACAGCGCCTTCCGCTTCCAGATCGGTATACTTATTAAACCGCTGAATGTGATCATGAATGCTGCGGAAACCATAATGCCACAGAACACCTGGCACATACGCGATATTCTCACTTGAGACATCCGGTGTTTCATGCACCAGACTTTCCCGGTACTGAATTTCGGTACGGTTATAGAGACGGACAAGCTTCTCGCCCTTGCCCATCCAGCGTCCTAGAAAGTCACCTATACGCAAGACAGCATAAGCTTTGCTCGGATCAGACAAGTCATTTTTTAACTTCTGAATCGATGCTGCTAGAGGTTCACTAACAACCTCATCGGTATCAATAACGAAAATCCAATCATAGGTAGCTTGATCACTGCCATAAATACGCTGCTTTGCATAACCAGGCCAAGCGTTCACATATACCTTGCAGCCCAACTGCTCAGATACACGGACTGTTCCGTCCTTGCTCCCGCCATCAATGACAACAATTTCGTCTGCAAAAGGCATGCAGGAGGCAATCGCACCCGCTATTCTCGTTTCATCGTCTTGCGCAATGATGACAACAGAAATCCGATTCTCTCCCACAGCGTCACTATAGTGACTCATTTCGTTCGCCCCTCCCCCAGTTTCAAACAAATTATTTGGCTCTATATGCTGATATTGCTGAAAGTAACCAACGTACATCATCTTTATTAATCAATAATTTAGGAAGTTTCGTCTTCAAGGTGAATTTGACATTTAGTAGAATAAAGACGAATCGCAGTAAACCCGATGATAATATGGCCATTCCCGCACCGAACAATCCGAACTTCGGAATCAGTACCGTTAGTAACGGGATGACGATTAGCAGCCCTATCCCTTGCAGAATCGTAACAATCTTGGGCTTGCCTAAAGCCATGAACGCTTGAGCCAAAACCATGGTTCCACCGGATATGGAAACTTCGAGCAGCAGCATTCGAAAAACACTGATCGCTTCCTTAAAATCAGGGCCATACAGTAGAGGCATTACGAAAGGTGCAACCAGCATAATCATCATGGAGCAAAATAAAGCGACACAAGTGCTGATCCTGTATACACGGAATGTCATCTCAACGACTTTATCCTTAGGTAAACCCGATGCTTTCGGGAACAACACCACAATAATGGACGTAGAGAAAATATTGACTACACGAGAAAGGCTTACCGCCACCGCATACAGTCCAAGCTCCGTTGGATTAAGGAGACCGATAATTACAATTTGATCGATATAATAGGAGACATTGCCCATTAAATCGTTACCGTAAGATCCAATACCATACCGGATTAATGTCTTGAAGGATTGAAATGCATCCTTTATCACGAATTTGTACTGATTAAGTAAGCGCACTGTTGTCCATATGTAAAAGGGAACCGCCGGAGCGAGATAGGCCACGGCTGACGTGTAAGGATTCATTGTTCTTGTTAGGATTAGCAGCCCTAAACCGATGAGCGTACTAAGCGGAACAAGAAAGCGCAGACGGTTGAACAGCTTATATTCGCCTCTCACCTGCATCATCGCATTATTAATCTGGGACAATACGATGAGAGGCACGAGTACCATGGACCATTGGGAAAAAAGGACCACGCTGTCTGAATACGTACGGAGCCAATAGGGTAAAACCAATATCCCCAAGCTCATTGCAAGCATGCCTGCTGTCAAACCCATGAGAACAGCGGTCGAATAAAGCTTGGCGGAATCCTTCATGTTCTTTTTCACGTTGTAAATAATGGCGGAAGGCAAACCGAAAGTGAAACTAAAGGCTAGAAACTGTGACCATAAGACCATAGCCGCTTGCTCGCCTCGGCCGGATGGTCCTAGAAAACGTGCTGTCAAAATACCTGTAAGCATATTAATCACTAAGATTAGTACACTGAAAAACATCGTTCTAATGGAAGCCGAGATATGACTCTTGCTTGAAAAGAAAGCTTTAATGAAGCCGAATAGAGGCTTTATGCGGACTATTTTCAAGTTGACTGGTTGCTGCATCCTGAATTTGCCTCCTCTCTTGAACGATCGTTTGATGCGCCATGATCCCAATTCCTACGACCATCCATAGTAGAAAGCCTTTCAAACCCGTATAACCATTTTCAAACACGAGACAAACGATACTTCCTTGCAAAGCCGAGAGCCCCAGTTTTCCGTAAGCTGTTATACCGCCTGGTTGTTTTTTTTGGGATAACAGATAACGGGTGACGAGCCATAAGGCCCATAGAAACAGCAAGCCTCCGAGAATGCCAAAGGTAAGGAAAATGGCAACGAACCCATTATCGAAAATGCCATATTCACCAAGTGCCCCTCCGTTACTTAGCTTGGTGCCGACACCAATACTGCCAAGACCTAACCCTTGCGGTTTAGCAAACAACATAGGGAAAACGGTATGAAAGAAATCTAGTCTTTCATTGTAGGAATGATCATCCTGAATAGCTGTCATTGTATCCAATCGGGCGATCAGCCCCTGTGCACCCGGCAGCTTTGGAATAATGAGATACATGGCTGCAATAACGGCTGTTAATTGAGCAATCAATTTCCATTTTTGTCTACCCGCTGATACAGCCGTATAAATAGCGATGTCAATGAAAAGCATAACCCAAGCCGAACGGACTAATGTGATGAGCAGTCCCACCGTTACCAGAATAATACCGATCCAGCCCAGCGGTCCCCGCCACCTTTTTTCCAGAATCATCGGTGCAAGCGCAGTTCCCATATACATCCCTGCTGGTCCTGGGGAATTCAACGTAGAGAACACCCGGATCTCCAAGGGTAGCGGGTGACCAATTGAGGTCATTTCCACATGGTTCATCCAGAAAGCATCCCAGGGCGGTACCATCACATATTGGATAATGCCATAAACAGCAACCAAGATGGCGGTGTTAGAAAATGCGACAATTAAGCGATCCAGCGCTTTATTATCGAAATGAGATAAGGCAGCATAAGGGATTAACAGTAATGGAATCAAATAGTTAGCTAAGTCATAGAAGGCTCCGCTCCCATTCTTAGTTACACCAATCAGACTTCCATACAGCAGCACAATACCTACATAAATGAGCAGCTTGTATATCCGAGATTCCATTTGGTGAAACTTGGCAAGGATTGGAATGATAAGCACCGCACTCGTTAACAGTGGGGCAATGCTTAATAAGGAGACAGAATGGTACGTACCTTCCATCCAATCTTGAATTCTTCGGATCTCCGGGCAAATGACCCAAACGAGAAGAATATAAGGAATCAATCGACGCGAGTCTAGCAAGGCCATCACAAAAGCGGGAAACAGCAGCATCGACAGGATCGTGATTTGGATACTAAGTTCAGGACTTAGCGTTGCACTAGAATAACCGATGAATAAAGAGACGAGCAAAGCCATTCCAACCAACAAGATTGTCATCCGACTAGCCTGCATCATGATAAAAGGGGGCTTAATCATTTTGCTTATTTCATCCACTGTTGATTCCCGTCCCCTCCCGTTTCATCTTGAATTGCTTAACAACTTCCCGCCATAGCAAGACAGCAAACATAGCATCGTGAACCAAGTAACGCTTCCATAACCTTCGCGGTTCTTGGGCAAGACGCCAGAACCATTCGAAACCTGTTTTCTGCATAATGTTCGGAGCTCTCTTCACTGTGCCCGAAATGAAATCAAACGTTGCGCCAACGCCAATAGAGATCGGGACTTTATATTGAAGATAGTTCTGGTAAATCCACTTCTCCTGTTTCGGAGCGCCAACGCCAACAAACACAATGTCAGGCTGTGTATCAATCAGCATCTGAACAATTTGCTCATTCTCCTCTTTTTTCTTCTCGAAACCATAGGAGGGTGAATAACAGCCAACGATATTCAGATTTGGAAATACGAGTTTCAGATTCTTTACCGCTTGCTCCGGAATACCGACAGCTGATCCTAAGAAAAAAAGCTTGTATTGCCTGCTTGCGAAAGCTTCACCTAACTTTGTGAACAAGTCGGATCCGGATACCTTCTGCTTGAGCGGTTTACGGAGCATCCTCGATGCCCATATGATCGGCATACCGTCCGCAACAATGGCACCTGCACCCGAATACACCTTCTGAAACTCAGCATCCTTTCTGAGCTTGATTAAATGATCGACATTACAGGTCAAAATGTAAGAATGACTTTTCTGACGTATGACCTCATCCATATAGGCAAGCAAGTCCAGAAAATCATAATTATCAAAATTAACATCGAACATAGTCACTCTACTCATCAGATCACTTCTTCTTTTTTCGAATTTGTCGTTGACAGGATATACAAGCTATTCAAATACCAGCAAAAAGGAATGATGAATTGAACAGTCGATAAGGTGTTATCCGACAAGGAATATAGAAAGAACGCCAGGATGAACGCCACGTAATAAATCTTAATTCTCTGCGGGATTACTCGATAGATCATTCCAAATAAGATTAGTAACGATAGAAACAACAGGCTGCATCCGATATAACCAGCATCGTAATAAAAACGGATGTACTCGTTATGGGGAACCACAAAACCTTCATATAAACTTCCGTCATTCGCAACGGTAACCGCACCTAGCCCTCTACCTGTCAGAGGCGAATCTTTTACCCCTTTCAAGAAGTAGCTCCATGCTTCGGTTCTACCTGACAAGTCAATACCTGTACCTGTCTGGCGTTCGAACGAACGCTTTGTCATATTGTCCCACTGCACATAGACGGCTCCACCGATCAAGGCCAAGGAACAAAGCAGCGGGATAATTAAGATTAGCTTCCCTTTGATATACTGCTTAACCATATCGAAGAAATAGTAAGCAGCCATGGCCAGCATGGCGAGGATAGGCCCTCTAGTTCCCGTAGCGATCAGAATCGCAAAGTTAGCAGCCAGTGTACAATAATAAAACCTGGCTTGCAGTGGATTGCGTTTGGTCTCTATTAAGGCAACGGTAATGCCTAGAAAAGCTAGCATCGCCAAGTGGGGTGCGATATTCGCCCCTTGTACCCGAACCGCTCCCGTGAACTCCACATTGAGAAACGAATACAGATGAGCCAATTGAAGCAGCGCCCCAGTTCCAATACTTACCAATGGCAGCAGACAAATAATCCGGATGTGCCTTTGCGCAGTCCCTTTATTCCATTTGATCATGAGAAAAAAGAAGGGAAGCGTCAGTCCGATAAATGCTTTCAAGGTGAGTGATAACGTCAGCCTTGGATGCCAATCCGAGAAGAAGATGGTAAGGAATAACATGCTGGCGATAGCTGCTATGGGATAGATGAACTTCAATCGAAGTCCGTTTTGCAGCATACAGGGAACTAACAGTATTAAAATCCCAAGTTTATAAAGAGAAATAATCTCTAATCCAGGTACATTCGCTTCGACGATGTAGTTAATCGATATGGCGGTCGATAAAAGGACTAGATAACTCATTTTCTCCGGCTGGTAGATGGCATACACGAATGAGAAAAGCACGCCCAGCCCCAAGATACTGAACAGAGGCTGATAAGCAGCCGCTACGCCCAGCAATACTGCAAGAAGTACATAGACCGCACCATAATACATCGGTTTTTTGAGCTGAATTGGAAGATCCGTCGTCATCAGTATCCTCACCCTGTTAAGCGCATTTTTCCACGTCTACTGAGCGTGTCTAGCGTGCCTCTTATGCTTTGCAATCGGCATGTAATCAGCAGTTTTCTTCCTTCGGTACGCGCGAACAAGGCATCTACGGCAATGTAGAGCACCTTGCTGGCAACCTTACCTAGAAGAACAAGCTTGCTGATATAACTCTTATGCATCGAGCCATTCGTAACACCTTGATAATAATAACGCTGTTTGATCCAATCTTTCGACAAGCGGCTATCCGGGATGAAGTGATCAACCACCATGGAAGGCTGATAAAGAATAGCCTTCCCTTCTTTCTTCATCTGTTCAAATATCCAGGATTCCTCACCAGACAATAGCAGTGTTCCCTTCCTACCTAGGTCGGTTGGGAACAAATATTTGTCATGAAAGGATTTGCGAATCGCCATATTCGCGCCAAATGGATGCCTGTTCATCGGATACTCGTGCACAGTTGCTCCCATATCAACAATCGTATAAGGCAGCTCTAGTGCTTCGATCAACCATTTCGGCCGTTCACTTTCGAAACGAGGTCGAATCACACCTCCCATCGCATAGACATCCTGCCGACTATCCAAGGTGTCTATGATGGTGCGAATCCATTCCATGCAAGGAACTGCATCATCATCGAGAAAGGCAACAATATCACCCTTAGCTTCTTGAATACCTCTATTTCGCGCAGCCGAAAGCCCTTGGGTTTGTTCAAATAGATAATGAATGTCCGTCCCCCCTGCTTGACGCTGAATAAACGATTGTGAGATCTCGCGCGTATGATCAGTGGAATTGTTATCCACAATGAGAATCTCAGCTTTGTCTATAGCCTTTAAAGCAGGTAACGAGTTCAAAGTGATTTGAAGCAAATCCGCACGATTATAGGTACAGATGACAATGGATACCCTTGGTTTTGGCTGAATAAGCACGATGGTGTTACTCCTTTCCCTTCTGTTCTCTAAAAGGCATCTTTGGAGCCAAGAAGGACCGAAACTGTTTTCAAGATGATTTTCAAATCATAAAAAATGCTTCGTTCTCTGATGTAAGTCAAATCGAGTTCAACCATTTGCCCGAAGCTTAAATTACTTCGTCCGCTTACTTGCCATAAACCCGTGCAACCAGGTGTAACGGCCAAACGCTTCTTCTCGTATGGTGTATACTCGCTAACTTCATTCGGCAAAGCCGGTCTTGGTCCGACCAAGCTCATATCACCGACGAGTACGTTCCACAATTGTGGCAACTCATCTATACTTGTTTTGCGAAGTAATCGTCCGACGCGTGTAACGCGAGGATCATTCTTCATTTTAAACATTGCGCCTTCAACTTCATTCTGACTCATTAACTGCTGCTTCAGCTCTTCCGCATTGGACACCATCGAGCGAAACTTATACATCGGAAACAGGTTTTCGTCTTTACCTACTCGATTTTGTTTGAAGAAAACGGAGCCTTTAGGATCTTCCACCTTAATCCAGATAGCAATGACGATAAATAACGGTGTCAGGAAGAGAATGCCCATGAGGGATAGCATAATATCGAGCATCCGTTTTACAAACAAATAGGAAGCAGCGCTTTTCCCTTCTTGCGGTCTAGGAGTAGCAGCCGTGTAGTAGCTCTTCTGGGAAATTTTCTGAGGTCCCAGGTACTCATAATCCTCCTGCAGTTCGCGCAAGCTCATGGTCTCCACCTCCCAGATGCTCTAGAATTGGTTCATATTGCTCCTTGATAAGGATGGCAGCCATCGCTTCAAGTACATCGGGCCGAAGATCTTTACTCTCCAAGGCGAACGCCATTGTCGTGAGAATGTAACCGAGACGTTCACCCACATCATAACGGATACCGTCAAAATGATACGCTAGCACTCGTTCTATTTGATTAAGCTTCTGAATCGCGTCTGTTAGCTGAATTTCTCCGCCAGCGCCTTTCTCCTGAAGCTCCAAAAATTCAAAGATTTTAGGGGAGAACACATATCTACCCATAATGGCAAGATTGGAAGGGGCTGTGCCTAATTTTGGTTTCTCAACCAAGTCTTTCACTTGATACAGGCGGTTATTTTGCTCACCTGGATCAATGACGCCATAACGATTGGTAAGCTCTGGCGGTACGGTTTGTACGCCAATAACTGAATTTTCTGATAATTCATATTGCTGAATGAGTTGTTTTAGGCAGGGCACCTTCCCTGTGACAATATCATCGCCCAGCAGCACAGCGAATGGTTCATTCCCAATGAACCTTCTTGCACACCAGACCGCATGCCCAAGACCTTTGGGTTCTTTTTGACGAATGTAATGAATCTCTACCTTGGATGAACGCTGAACTTCCTTGAGAAGCTCCAGCTTCCCTGTTTCCAGCAGCTTGCTTTCTAGCTCGAAAGCATTATCGAAGTGATCTTCGATTGCCCTCTTCCCTTTACCGGTAACAATAATAATATCTTCGATTCCGGATTCGATGGCTTCTTCCACGATGTATTGAATAGTCGGTTTGTTGATGATTGGGAGCATCTCTTTGGGCATCGCTTTCGTAGCAGGCAGGAATCTCGTTCCTAATCCCGCAGCCGGAATAATTGCTTTTTTCACCTTTTTCATCTCTCTCATCCTCCTATCGATTATGGAAAGTCTAGCCTTCAATTATTCAATTATTGGTTGAAAACAATGCCAAGCATTCTGGCTCCAGACTGCTCTAACTGTGTTCTTGCTTGCTTAGCCCAATCTCGCTTTGTCTTGCCATTTTTGGCAACTAGCATCACGCCATCACAATACTCAGAAAGTAAACAAGCATCTGTATAGTCAAGTGTTGATGGCGAATCGATGAGAATGACTTCATATCGCTGCCTGAGCCCGTTCATCAAGGCATTCATTTGGGCGGAGCCTAACAGCTCGGATGGATTCAGCGGTTGACCACCGCTAGCGATCAGATCAAGCCCGATAATTCCTGTCGGTGTAATGACTTCTTGGGCGGTTATCCCCTTATTTAAAAAGTGGATCAGGCCTTTCGAATTCTTGGCACCAAACATCTCATGCAGGGCTGGTTGCCGTAAATTACAATCAAGGATCACGACAGACTTGCCTTCCTGAGCATAGGTAATAGCCAGATTAGCAAGGGTCGTCGTCTTGCCTTCTTGCGCCTTGGGAGATGCAACCATGAGCACCATTCCTTGACCTGCTGGTACAACCTTTTTATAGCGTACCGCTGTCCGCAAGGAACGATAAGCTTCGGAGACCGACGAAATCGGATCCAGTTCAGCCACAAGAACATTACTTAGCTGCGACATATGCCTTTTCCCCTACCTCTCTGCTTCGTGCACGCGAAGGTTTAGATGCTTTACCCTTTTTAATCGTTCCGATGGAAGAAAGTACCGGCAGTCCAACGATATGCTCGGCTTCTTTTTCAGAACGAATGGTATCATTCATATTTTCAAAGAAGAAGAAAACACCAATGGCTGCCATCGCTGATAAAATGAAGCTCAAAGCAAGATTGATGACTACGCTGGAATTGACTGGTAATGGCTTCACAGCAGCATCAGAACTAGAAAGAATCTTGACATTATTCATATTCATCAAGCTTGGTACTTCACTAATGAACGTATCAGCAAGTGTCTTGGTAATCACAACCGCTTTTTCATAGCTATGATCCTCAAGCTCAATTTTGATAATTTGTGTTTTATCCGTGGAGCTCACTTTCAGATTCTTCACCAGCTGCTTCTGGGTCATTCCGAATTCGGGGTGACTCTGCAACATCAATTGAATGATATGATCTGACTTCATGATTTCCTTGTAGCTCTCAATTAAATTCAAGTTCATCGACACATCGTTAAGATCTATCGCCTCTTCACTCTTGAACGTGCTGCTAACCAGCACTTGTGTGTTCGCCTTGTAAACAGGCTCGACGAATGTCTTGCTGACATAGAACGTTGTCAGACACGAGAGAAGAACGAACAGCGCAATCATCCACAGCTTTTTGCGAATGAGTACAAAGTAATCCAAGATCGATTTCTCCATGGTACCCTCCCGAAAAAAAATAGTTAAAAAATCGATGAAAACAGTCTTGCTTTTCCCAATAAATTGAGCTATGATATTTGCAATGAAAGCGTTTTATTAGCCTGTACCCCCACTATCGAACCGACATTCAATCACTCCTTTAGCCAGAGCATTCAACAATCTCTTTTCGACAGAGTTAGCTAGCTAGTAGCCTAGGTGAAGCACTCTACGATCAAAAGGAATGAAGAATGCCGCTTTTTGTCAGTTAGTTGGTTATACACAAATACTATATGAATTCCCAGAATTATGATATTACCCGATATTATAATTTTTCGGGTCTATTTCGTGTATCCACCAATGGCTATATGTAATAAAGCAATGGTATACTTTCGGACCATGAATGCTTAAATGGCTTACTGAAAACTGCTGACTAGTCCCTTGGATTGCGCTAACAAAGCCGCTTGCGTACGATCGTTGACACATAGTTTGTTTAGAATTTGGCTAACGTGCTTCTTGACTGTGAACTCGGTGACCATCAGTTTCTTGGCCATTCCTTGATTGGACAAACCCTCTCCAAGACCAATTAACACTTCCCGCTCCTTCGGCGTAAGCTTACTGAAGCTGTCTTCTTCCTCTTTCTTGAACAACATTTCCATTAAACCTGGATCGTAATACTTTTTACCTTTGAAAATCAATTTAATTGCAAGCAGCAATTCTTCTGGCAGTGCTTCTTTGAGTACATAACCATCCGCACCCACAGCCTCTGCCCTTCTTACATCCTGCTCCGAGGTCGATGACGTCAGAATGATACTTCGGCATGGCGAATCTTTAATCATCTCAACCACTTCGAGTCCAGAACGATTCCCCAGCTTAAGATCCACGATAGCCAGATCCGGTTTCGTTTCCTTGATTAACTCCAACGCGTGCTCCACCGTTTCCGATTCGCCAGAAATTTCGATGTTAGCTTCAAGCTTTAGCACAGCTGACAACCCTTTTCGCACCAACGGATGATCATCTACGATAACAACTTTCACAGTACCACCTGCTTTCGTTAGAATGGGAATAGCCTTCATGACCTTGTTTAGCCCATCATTTGAAGTTCATTTAGTTCCTTTTTATCCTGATGCCCGGATGGGAGGGTCACTTGAATATGTGTACCTTTTCCTTTCGTGCTCTGAATGTTAATCGTTCCGCCAAAAGAATGAACAAGCAGCTCCATGTTGTTTACGCCAAGCCCGGATACCTTAGGATCAGACAGACGTTCTGTTACACTGAATCCACTTCCGTTATCTAAGACCGACAGCTTCACCTCATCTGACTTCATACTGAGATCTACCTTAATGTGACTGCTTCGGCCATGACGAATGGCGTTTCCAGTTGCTTCCGATATGATTCTGAACAAAGCCTTTTGATAATTGACCTGTAGACCATGATCATCTCCAGTCACATTTAAGGTTACTTTCACAGCGTGCAGCTTGGACAAACTGTCTAGATGAGATTTGACGGTAGTGATCCAAAAAGCACCGCCATTTTTCCTAGAGCTAAGACTATAAATGGTTGAACGAAGCTCTTGAGAAGCTGCGACAGATGACTCTTGGATGATTTGGAGCTGCTCCTTGATCTGATCTGTTGAAATGTCTTTCCATTTGCGACTGAGTGAATGGACGGCATACACAATTCCGAAAATGTACTGCGAAACGCTGTCGTGCATCTCATCGGCAATCCGATTCTGCTCCTCGATAATCATCAGCTGGTTCTCGATACGCTCGAGCTGGTGCCTCTCCAAAATGACGGCGCAAAGCTCAGAAAGAAAATACAACTGTTTGACGAACCAATGTCTACCTTCCTCATAGCTGGAGCGCTCAATCTTCACCCCCATCACTCCCCAGAATCGAGTCGATGACTTGATAGGAATCACGAGAAAATCACCATGCTCAGGAAGACTCATCACCATACAACTATCTAGCTGTCTGAGTTCGGCCGCATGCATTTCAATAGCTGCAGACAGGGAAGCTTCTACACCAACTGGCGTGATACCCTGGGTAATAAGGGGATCGTGTCCGCCATTCCCATTGACATCCCAGAAGAAGGACATCTTGAGTTTGGTCAGTTTTAGAGCAAACTCAGCAAAAATGATTTTCAAATTCTCTGATTCGCTATGCGTGGCTGCTTCCACGATTTGATACAGCGACTTCATATGCTCCATCGTCTCCGTGGTTCGAGCGTTCGCAATCTCAAGCCTACTTTTGACACCAGCTAATAGTTGAATGGAGAGCGTCATGAACAATAACATCAGGTAAAATCGATTTTCATTAAGCAAAATAGTGGCTAGCGTTTGCGTTTGGTCATTGGCAAAAAAGTAGGAAAATGCGGTGACGAATAAGAAGTAACTCAGCATCATAAACCAGCAATAAACCGAGGAAAGATAGCTGGCAGCCATCCAGGCGGGATTGAATACGCACCACAGAAACGGACTGTCCATACCGCCGCTTAGAAGATGCAGGATCATCATCCCGGTCATTTCCAAGCCTACGGTTATTTTAATTGTGCGAGAGGCTTGGCCACTTTGGGTATACATATCCGTAATCCACTTGGCAAAGATGAATAGCACCAGTATGATGCCAATTTTGATAACTAATGGGGGGCCACGATCCTCGATGGCATACACTAACGAAGTCCCTGCGAGCGAAATATACCGGTACAAGTAAAAGACTTTACTTTCACCAGAGAACAGCTTTCTCATTTGTGTAATCATCCTTTAACCGATATTTGTATTTGGTTCCTTAAACAATACCCAAGTTTACCTTTATCATAACAGTTAAATTTTTACAGTCAAAAGGCCTGTATATGACTATATACTTCGTATTAATTGTAGTTTTGTGTCTCATTAAATGGAAAATAGCAATTTTCAGGAGTAAAGGTCTAGATGTTTTGATTACATAGACCTAACCATTTGACGAATAAAAAACTGAAAAGGATTTCATTGCTATAAAAAAATTCATCCTTTTGTACCATGAATTTCCTGCGGAATTTTCATTTATTAACGCTTTTTAGGTCGTTTTGGGTCCTTTTCGGACCTCTCAGAGCACTTCCCCCCCCCGCTTCGACACTGAGCGGTCTATTTTCGACCATTCAGGTCGCGAGCTGGCTTTTGTTCGCGTCACTTGCTGCTGACCTCTCAGAGCACTTTCTCCCCCGCTTCGACCTTGAGCGGTCTATTTTCGACCACTCAACCTGACCATATAAAAAAAGAACCCGCAAAATTGCGAGTTCTTGTCATTTCTGATGATGTTCTGATGATGTTCTGATAATCCTCTGAAGATTCTCCATCATTTACTGATATTTCCGAATAAACGCAATCGCGTTCGCAATGTCTACCTCAGGCTTCTCCCCAACTTCACGCTCAATGGTCAAATAGCCCGTATAACCAATGTCACGAAGCGCCTGAAAGTATCGCTCGAAATCGACATGACCTTCACCTAGAGCAAGCTCTCGATAGTAAGGTCCTGATGTCGCTGCCTCGGCGATAAGCTCGTGACTCATCGGTTGATAACCGAGTGAACCGTAGACTTCACGAGGGTCTGCCTGGCGCAGCCGGATACCGTCCTTCACATGCGTGTGGACAATATAATCCTTCAACGTGATAACCCCTTGAACAGGATCATCGCCAGTCACCATCACCATATTCGCCGGATCAAAGTTAACCGAAACGCCTTTGGTGGACAACGCATCTAGAAAGCTTTTCAAATGAGCGGCTATTTCCGGACCAGTTTCCACGGCAAAATAAGCACCTAAGCTGCTTGCATACACGCCTAATTCCTCACACGCATGCAGCATCGTTTCATAGATAGGGCCATTGGCCTGCTCAGGCACGACACCGATGTGAGTGGTTACGACCTTTGTTCCCAGCTCAACCGCAAGGTCGAGAATACGCTTTGATTTTTCAATTTTGTCTGCATTCACCGACTGATCTTGGAAGCCATGACCGCCTAAATCCCCACACAAAGCAGAGATGCTAAGCCCCAATGACTCGATGTAAGCTTTTAATTCCTTACGCGCTTGAGGTGATAAGTTCGCTGGGTCCATCTCACCTGAAACTGCATATATTTGTACTCCGTCTGCACCGAGCTCTTTGGCTTTCTTCAAACCATCGCGCAAGCCTAGACGCAGACTGTCAACCATAATGCCAATCGGATTCCCCATATGTCATCAACACACCTTTCGTATCGCTGAATTATATTGCCTATTCCACATCTTCCCATAACCTTCTAATATTTTGCAATCCAATCATCGTACCCATTTTGCATTCCTCCATACCTTCGAATTCCAAGGAAATGAATCCGTCATAGCCGGAGCTTTTAATAACGCGCAATACTTCTTTCATATCAATATCACCATTACCCACAATAGCGCCGCGCAAATGATTGCCTTGCAGGGTCTGAAACCAACCCTTGCCTGGATTTTGATATGAAGGACGAAGGTAAAAATCTTTCACATGGACCATCGAAGCGAAAGGCAGATTATTTTTCACCGCAGCAACAGGATCTTCATCTACACACATGAAATTGCCTACATCTAACGTTGTGCGGAAATTGGCACGGTCTACGGCTTGAATTAACGTTTGAACGCGGTCACTATGCTGCACAAAGTATCCGTGATTCTCAACGCTCGTTATGATGCCATATTGCGAAGCATAGTCAGCAATTTGCCGACAGGCCTCCGCCATACGTTCAAGTTCTTTGTTAAAGTTCGCAATAGAACGATCCTCACTTTGTGCGACATCATGGCGCATTCTTTGTACACCAAGCCTTGCAGCAATATCGACTTCCCCTTTGACCCGTTTAATTTCCTGTTCATAGGCCTCTTGAGAATCAGTTAGAAAGTTTGCTCCAATCGCATAATTAGATATTTCGATGCCGCGTGACTGCGCCTTAACTCGAATCTCATCTGCAAGCTCCAAATTACCAGTTAATTCATAGCCAAGGGGCACAATCTCAACATGTTCGCCACCCTGATCGACAATCCAGTCAATAACACCAATAATGTCCATTTCTCCAGACTTCAGAGCTTGAAATAAACTATACGTACTAACGCCAACTTTCATATCCGTTCCTCCCTATCTATCCCTAGTTGCTATAATCTGATTTCCTGGCCTTTGGCAGCTGATTCATAAATACCACAAAGGATTTTCATCATAGTAAGTCCATCTTCAACAGGACTAATCGGTGAATTCCCAGTTCGACAACAGCTTAGAAAATGACTGATCTCCTGATTAAAAGCTTCTGTTATGTTAATAGATTTGCTATCTGTCTGCGGCGTTACATTTAAAATGGTATCCAGCATTTCCGTGACGAGAACAAGCTCCGGCTCCAATTCCACTCCGCCCTTATCTCCGTACAGCTTGACCGCGATTTCATCCTTTTTGGCATGAAGGGTAAAGCTAACATCAACCATGAGGGAAGCCCCATTTTCAAACCGAATTAAGGCATTGGCCATATCTTCAACGGTATTCAAATCCACATTATAATCGGCTGCTTTGTAAAAGGAAAGATTGCGTACATTTGCCCGATTCCCGAGCTTGTTATACGTATGACCACTGACCGAAACAGGTTTAGGTCTCCCCATTAAATACCAGCATAAGTCAATCACATGTACACCAATATCAATTAAAGGTCCTCCGCCAGATCGTTCCGAGTCAGCAAACCAGCCCCCTGGATTACCTAATCGACGAAGACACGAAGCTTTGGCATAGTACAATTCTCCCAAATCGCCATTATCGATAAAGCGCTTAACGAGCTGTGCATTGGTATCATATCTGCGTACAAAACCGACCTGCAGAATTTTCCCTGTTTCACGAACGGCGTCTTGAATGCGCTCAGCCTCTTCCACGGTTTTGCAAAGTGGTTTCTCTACAAGAACATGCTTGCCAGCACGCAAAGCTGCAATGCTAATCTCAGCATGTGTATTATTCCATGTACAAATACTTACAGCTTCCACCTCTGGATTGGCCAGAAGCTCCCGATAATCTGTGTAAATATGCTCAACATTATACTTGGCGGCTTTATCCTCCGCTCTTTGACGATTCAAATCACATACGGCAACCAATTCTGCGTCTGCTTGCTTAACATAGGACTCAAAGTGCATATCAGATATCGAGCCTGCTCCGATTACACCAATTTTCAATTTGTTTATGCTCATTTCAAATACTTGCCTCCTTCGTGTCATATGCAATCAGGATAGCATGATTTTTGCTGAGGTAGAATGCATAGGATGAGCATATCCATGGATTATATGGTCAAAAAAAGGCTTTCATTTTGAAGGAGTCCTTTGCTCTTTGAGCATAAAGCAAATATTAACTAGCCCAACGATGAAGAAGCTAAACCAAGGTAGAGCGCACCAACCGAGCATGCTCCCCAAGTCATACAAATAACCCCCGCCCACATTGCCAATCATAGCGCCGATGGATAAAGCAAAACTATTAAAACCAAAGCTGTTATACTGACATATTGAAAATGAAAACCCATTAAAAACGCCAAATATTGGCCCCACCACAAATCCCAAATTCCTTGTACGATGCGATGTGTCAATTTTAACAAGATACAAGATACAACAAGGTTTGTATATGGACTTTCTTTATGTAGGCTTGGGTATATTATGGCTGTTTAATCAACTAGTTCGTGTGAACGCTCCTCATGTAAAACAAAAAAAGATCAACGTCATCAGCATGCACACTGGACGTTGACCTCGCATCTACTTTCTAACAACCACCTGTTTGGGTAATAAGGCATACTCGGCTGGCTTGTTGATATAGTAACCTTGTACTCCCCAACAATTCATTTCCTTTAACATCCTATATTGTTCATACGTCTCGATGCCCTCTGCGATTACTTGCAGTTTCAGTGCATTGGCCATGGCTAAAATGGCTGAAATTAGAGACACATTCATTTCGCAAATGAAAGACCTGTCAATCTTCAACTTATCTATAGGAAGTAAGGTTAACATGCTTAACGAGGAATAGCCGGTTCCGAAATCATCTAAAGCAATGGTAAATCCTTCAGCACGCAATCTACGCAACGTTTGTTGGACATCTTCCATCGAGTGAATCGTCGTGCTTTCCGTTATTTCTAATTCCATTACACGTGGGTCCACATGCTCATCTTCCAATATTTGAAGCATTTGATCAACGAAAAGTTGTTCATTTAATTGAATCCTCGAAATGTTGACGGAAATTTTAAATAGTGGACCATATTCTGCTTTTAAAAGATGCCAATCCTTACAAGCTTGCCGGATGACCCAGTATCCAATCGGAATTATCAATCCCGTTTCCTCGGCAACCGGAATAAAGTCATTGGGTTGGATCATTCCCATGTTGGCAGAGTTCCATCTAAGTAGAGCCTCGGCTCCAATGACTTCCTCCCGAACCGGATTATAAATAAGCTGATAATGCAAATGCAATTCTTCTTTCTCAACCGCTACTGAGAGTGCAAGCTCATGAATGAAATTCTCAACATGGTCGTATTTAGATGAAGCTTCGAAGATATGAAATCTTTTTCTTCCCGCCCCTTTGGCTTTATACAAGGCAATATCCGCTTGTTTTAAAAGCGTTTGAATGGTTTCACTATTCACACTTTGAGCCACACCAATACTTACGCTTAACTTCATTGGATGATCATTTACCGTAAAGGGAGCCACAAAAAGTTGACTAATTTGGTCGGCAGTTTCCTCAGCTTGTCCAAGTGCACCCATTGCTACGACGACAAATTCATCTCCACCTAATCGTACAAGTATATAATCCGCACCAAATTTCTCAACAAGACGATTTGCGACCTCTACGAGTACGGTATCACCTACATCATGTCCGAAAATATCATTAATGTTTTTGAAATAGTCCAGATCAAGTAAATAAATGATCGATGGATTGTGCACATGCTCAAGCAAGAATCTTCGATTATAAAGCTTACTAAGATCGTCATGATAGGCATAATGATAAAGCAAATTTTCGTGTTTTTTACGCTCGGTAATATCTCGAGTAACGGTGACGATGAACTCCATGTCACCGCTTTCATTGAAAATAGGCGTAAGTATACTTTCTCCGCTTAACATACCATTGGGTAGAACAACGCCATCCTCATACTTAATGGTTCGTCGTTCGGTAACCACTCTCGTATATTTCTTATGTAAATAGTTCGCCATCTGGCTTGTGTTTATATCAAAAAACGATAGACCGACAGCATCCATTGTAATTCCACTGAATTTTGTAGCGGCATGATTTACATAAAAGTATTTGATATCCGATCCATCAACACTCATGATGTAAATCGAGTCTTCCATATTATCCATCATGCTTAGGAGTGTCTTAACATCAAGTAATTTATTCGCAGGATTTATCATATAAACGACTCCTCTATACTCACAACAACCCTATAACTGTCTCTAAGTTGACTGGATATAGCATTCGACAGAAAACTTCATTTTCCTTCTTTTTCCTTCCATCCTTTCTTTTAAAGCATGCCTTTCTCTATTTGGGGATATCAGTCCAAAAGGCTTCTTAAACTGTTTTCCGATTCACTTTTCTCAAAAATTGCAAGGTCCGCTCATTCGTTGAAGCGTCAAAAATATCGGTTGGCGTTCCTCTCTCCACAATCGCGCCTCGATCCATAAAGACAACTTGGTCCGCCACTTCTTTGGCGAAGCCCATTTCATGAGTCACAATGACCATCGTCATTCCTTCAAAAGCTAGATCCTTCATCACCTTTAGCACTTCGCCTACCAATTCCGGGTCAAGCGCAGACGTTGGTTCATCGAATAATAGTACCTCTGGGTTCATCGCCATTGCTCGGGCAATTCCTACCCGTTGTTGTTGTCCACCAGACAGTTGATGTGGATAATGATCGGCACGATCACTAAGTCCGACCTTATCTAAGATGGATAAAGCCTTATCCTTCGCGGTTTTCGAGGATTGTTTAAGGACAATAACAGGGCCTTCCATAATATTTTGCAAAACGGTTAAATGGGGAAATAAGTTATAGTTCTGGAACACCATACCGGTTTGTTTACGGATGGACCGGATGTCAGTCTTATTCAATTTGACTTCACCTGAAAATGTCATTGTCGCTTTGGCTATCGAGAGGGTCCCCTGATCTGGAAAGTCCAATAATTTCAGACATCTTAATAGGGTCGTTTTGCCGGAACCGGAAGGTCCGATAACGACGGTCGTGCTCCCTTTTTCAACATCCAAATCAATATCGTTCAAGACGTGGAGGTCATGAAAATGTTTATGTATCCCTTCCATTCGAATCATGCTGGGCCCCCTTACTTGGCAATGTTTCGTTCATAATGGATCTCAAGCTTGGATTGGAAATAGGAAAGAACGGTACTGAAAACTAAATAAACGAAGGCCACCTCGATATAAAGCCATAATGGCTCATAAGTAACAGCTGCAATCTGCTGCCCTTTCTGAAACATTTCCGTGACCGTAATCGTGGCCGCCAATGAAGTGTCTTTGATTAAACTTATGAAGGAATTTCCTAATGGAGGAATAGCGACTCGCACGGCCTGGGGTAAAATAATGCGCCTCATCGCCTGCCATTTCGTCATATTGATCGAATAAGCTGCCTCACTTTGGCCTTTTGGAATCGACAATATCGCGGCGCGAATGATTTCGGAGCTGTACGCTCCTTTATTTAACGTAAACCCGATAATGGCTGTCGGAAAAGGATCCAGCGTTATTCCCAAACTCGGAAAACCATAAAATAGAATAAACAACTGGACAAGTAATGGCGTGCCGCGGAAAACCCAAACATAAAATCTCGCTATCGCCCGGAGCATGGCAAAGTCCGATAAGCGAGCAAGCGCCGTGATGAATGCCAAGCTAAGTCCTAGTGCAAATGTGATTAAAGTAAGCGGAACTGTGTATGTAAGCCCCGCCTTTATAATAGGAAAGAAGGAATCGGACAGGATCCCTATGATTCGATCAAGACGTTCATTTGTCATTAGGCTAGGTCCTTACTTCGTTACGTCGGCATTGAACCATTTTTGCGAAATTTGAACCAATGTACCGTCCGATTTCATGTCTGCTATCGCTTTATTTACTTTGCTAACTAAATCCGTACTTCCCTTGCGGAACAAAAAGGCGTTGCTCGTCGCTGACGGCTCCTCATAAACCGTTTTGATCGGGAGTTCAGGACGCTGCTTTTTCAAATCCAAAAAGGACAAACTATCGTTAAGCGTCGCATCGATCCTGCCCGAAGTCAGTAGATCAATCGCTTGATTAAAACCCTCCACAGCGGTAATTGCGGCTCCGTGCTCTTCTGCAATTTTCCGGTAATTACTATCGAGGGATTGTCCAACCTTCTTGCCTTTAAGGTCATCCAACGTCTTGATATTCGTATTATTGGCATGCACCACAAGAACAGCGCGGGAAACAATATAAGGCGTCGACATGTCGTACTTTTCCAAACGATCCGGGCGAACAGCCACTTCGTTGGCCACCATGTCATACCGCTTCGCATCGAGTCCCGCAATCATGCCATCCCACTTGGTTTCAACAAACCGCGGCGTCATGCCAATCCGTTTACATACCTCTTCTGCCGTCTCGACATCAAACCCGGTCAGCTTGCCAGCCTTATCATGAAAAGTGAAAGGTGCATACGTACCTTCTGTGCCAATCGTAATTTCGGCCTTACTCGGCGAGGATGCTGACGGTGTTGCGTTTGGTTTAGTCGAACTACAGCCTATCGAAGTCAGGATTACTACAGTAACTGCAGTTGTTGCAAGAAATTTTTTCATTTTAATAACCCCCTGTGAAATAACCCTTTTTGAGTTAAAGGTATTATTCCCCATGTGAAGGAATTTTAAGAAAAAAAATGTAGTGTGAGAAAATATGCGCCAGAGATAAGTGCAAGACGAAGGTGACGAAAGAGACGAACGAATCAGTAGAGTCTGAAGGCCGGAAATCGGCTTCTCAGTCCCAACCCGCCAAACCTTCCCAACTTGAAAGCACGTGCTGTGCTACTCTATAGCATCGCACACGAGCATGACCTTCTCCAGCAGGTTCAAGGAGTGATTTCTGATACATTCCTTTAAGAGTTTCTTGTGCTTTTCTTTGTCGGAACTGAAATTGTTTTTGAACATCAGCAGGTTTGATTGCTCTTCCTAATGCATGGGCAAAACGAATGATTTCTTTTTCAATATAATTAAGCTCTATTACGTGGTTAAATACATCTCCAAAGTGTCTGCCAATGCATTGCTGGATTAATTGCTCACACATGCGAGGTCGGTTTTTTACATCATCATAAGAGAAACGAAAAATTTTCCAACCATCTAAAATAAGGTGGTTTTGTCGGATTAATTGGTCTGAGAATTGGGAACGACTGATATCAGTGAAATGAGGACCAAAGCCATCAATTTCAATAGCTAGTCTGAGTGAGTGGCGAAGAAAGGCGAAATCCAAAAAGCGCGTACCGTCGCGAAAATCTTTGATCTCATATTCCGGATGCAAGTCTTGAAAATGTCCAAATGCGTTCCACCAAATCTACTTCTCCGCATGTCCATGACCCTCTTTAAGTCGCTTTAAACGCTCCCCGTCCCTCATCGAATTGTTTAGCTAAAAAGGCTTCATGTGCTCTTTCAAATTCATTCATAAATGTATAGCCCACCTCCAGAAAATAAATAAACCGCTCCTCCGAACAGCTGATGCTGATCTAGAAAAGCGGCGTGTGCTTCACAACCGTTTGATATTATTTTTATTCAATGATAGCATATCATACAAAATTTAACAATTAAACTATAGGGGCTATTTCACGTTCAGCTAAAAGCGCGTTTTCCGCGCTTATTCAGCACGAACGCGCGGGATGGACTGCTGAGAAGTCGATTTTCGACTTCTCAGACTCTGGCGGTGAGCTTCGGCTCGCGGAGCTCTCGCTGTAAGCGCGGTATCCGCGCCTATTTGTTCTGGGGCGCCTGAATAAGCGCATTTTCCGCGCTTATTCTGAACGGACGGCGCGGGATGGACTGCTGAGAAGTCGATTTTCGACTTCTCAGGTTCTACCGGTGAGCTTCGGCTCGCGGAGCTCTCGCTGTAAGCGCGGTATCCGCTCCTATTTATTCTGGGGCTCCTGATTAAGCGCGTTTTCCGCGCTTATTCTGAACGAACGACGCGGGTTGGTCTGCTGAGTAGTCGATTTTCGACTTCTCAGACTCTGGCGGTGAGCTTCGGCTCGCGGAGCTCTCGCTGTAAGCGCGGTATCCGCGCCTAATTGTTCTGGGGCGCCTGATTAAGCGCGTTTTCCGCGCTTATTCTGCACGGACGGCGCGGGACGGGCTGCTGAGTAGTCGATTTTCGACTTCTCAGACTCTGGCGGTGAGCTTCGGCTCGCGGAGCTCTCGCTGTAAGCGCGGTATCCGCGCCTAATTGTTCTGGGGCGCCTGAATAAGCGCGTTTTCCGCGCTTATTCTGCACGGACGGCGCGGGATGGACTGCTGAGAAGTCGATTTTCGACTTCTCAGGCTCTACCGGCGAGCTTCGGCTCGCGGAACTCTCGCTGTAGGCGCGGTTTCTGCGCCTATTTGTTTGGGGGCGCACGATTAAGCGCGGCTTCCGCGCCTATTTGTTCGGATCCGCATCGATTAAGCGCGTTTTCCGAGCTTATTCTGCACTGACGCGTGGGACTGATTGCTGAGAAGTCGATTTCCGGCGGTATTTATGCTAGAAGGATGAAAGAGACCTACCGCCAAAGGCAGTTCTCTTTTATTTACCTACATAAAATGATAGCTGGATGCGTCCTTACCTTTTAAATTATAGCGTTGGTAGTGTTGGTAATGCGCTTTATATAGATTCCCATTCTTACTAGGCGTGTATGTCAAATACAACTGTTTGCGGCTTACGTCGGACAAATTGGCCCCACTTTGATGAGGTGTAAACGAATGGAAGATGATCACATCACCTGGATTTGTTTCTACGATAACACCTTTTGTAGGATCAATCTCAGCAATTTCTTCCGCATTCATGTTGCGCAGCTCACTTGGCGTGGAACGCAATCTTTCGTGATAGCCTGGGAACAATTCCAACCCGCCATTTGCCGTTGTCGCCCCATCAATTGCCACCATCACCGAGATCAGACCTTCAATCGGGAAGCCTTGCCACCAAGAAGCATCCTGATGCATCGAGTAGCCATTCCCGCCTGGGAGCTTAAAGATGAGTTTATCCTTGAAAAGAAGCGGTTCGTCCAAATAAATATCACGCAGTGGTGATAAAATGCGCTCATCCTTCACTAAATCAGCAAATACCGCGGAAATGTCATGAACGGGGTCCAGACGTTCGATCGCAACTCGGCCATCCGCATAGACCTTGTGACCTGCACGAATGTTAAACTTATCGGTATAATCGCCTAATGTAAGCAATTGATCGCATTCCGTTTGGATGACTTTCGCTTCATGTTCTGTAAATACGCCCCGCAGTACCAAGTACCCCTGCTCGTTATACGTTTGAAGCTGCTCTTCTGTTAAAATACTCAAAGATTTCTTTCTCATTGAAATCTCCACCTCTCATTTGTTTTTTTGCCTCTCACATTGTGTGATCGACTTTCTTATAACCTTATATTACAGCCATGCATTCCCTTAATCCATGCACTAGGTTATACTAATTCATATACTTTTTTGCATGAAATTGGAGGGTGAGTACATGTTTGGAAAGCTCCAAATTAATCGGTACTATTTTGGTAAACAAAGAGAGCAATTTTCTCTATCCGAAGACACTTATGATGGCTGGGGGATGCTCGCTGCCCAATCCGGTCGATTCTCCTACACTTTAGAGGGCGCTGAACAAGGGGAACGGATTGCCGAATTCGGGGAACTTGTTTTTTGCCAGCCAGGCCAAACGCTCAGGCGCCTTGCTCTTGAACCAATCTCTTTTCATTTCGCTGAATTCACGTTAGATAGTAGTTGGACGCTGCCAGGTAAAATCCGCATCAAGGATGTAGGTAGGCTCAGCTCCACCTTTCAATATTTGCAAGAATGGCAGGAAGAAGCGGATCATGGTGATCTTCATTGGGAGGTCGTTCATCATCTCATTGAAGACCTTCTTTTCATGGCAAATCGGGAGCAGCTCACAGCGCAGCGTAAGCGATCCGGAACGTCTGATCCCTTGATGAATCAAGCGGCTGCTTATATAGAAATGCAGGCTTTCGAACATGAACTGTCCTTGCAGGGGCTAGCTGTCACACTTGGTATTGGCGCATCTCAGCTTACACGGCGATTTCAAGCTGCGTATGGTATGTCACCTATTCGGTATGCAACAAAGGTTCGACTATCCCGAGCACGCTTGCTGCTGGCCGAAACGCCAGACACACTCGATGCCATTGCTGAGCAGTGCGGCTTTCAGAATGCTTTCTACTTCAGCCGTGTCTTCTCGCAGCAAATGCAAATAAGCCCTTCCGCCTATCGAAGGACATTCCGTGTATGAAACAGGGCCGCTGATCGTTAGTTCGAGCGGATCAGCGGCCAAATTAATCACTATGCCTTAGATAATGGAATAGTTAACCCAATCCCCTTGAACCCCACCCATTTTCTCAAAAAAATGTTGAGCTCGTTTATTATCAGGAGCCGTTATCCAAGACATATACGCATATCCTTGATCCTTTGAGTAACCTTGACATTCTAAAAACAGTTCTGATTCCACTTCTGTTCCTCTAAATGGCTCAATGACATAAAGGTCGTTCATGATGGCAATTTTGTCCGCTTTCATCGTACTAAATGCGAAGTATAAGGTAGCAAAGCCGACTAGCTTTCCATCTTGTTCTGCGACAAACTGTATACCTAATTGTTTCTCTAAAAGGGTTTGAATCAACTTATGTATTTTTCCATCGACTGGCCTAGGTTTCTGATAAAATCCTACGATGTATTCATACATTAATTCGGTCAAGCTGTTTTCATCATCAGGTTCTGCGTCTCTCACGATAAGTGGCATTAATAATTCCCTCCATTTTCGATATTGCATAATTATACAAATATATGAATTAATATTCAATGATAAATTTTGTATTGCCGTTATTCAAAATAAAAAAGAGAAGCCGCCACGATAGCGCGCTTCTCCACCAAAACTTTGATTCCATATAGGATGAACCTGTTAGTAGCACGTCCTTTTCACATTTGGAATACTATCATTTTCTGACTTCGGACTCCTATGCCAGCGGTTGCGCTCGTATCCACCATTTTAACGTTGCGATCTCCCGAACGCTTCCTCTCTAGGGAGGATGTAATATTTCCGCCGAAGATAGAATCCCAGTAGCGAGGCATTCCATCAATCGTACTCTCCATTCCTCCGTTCCTTAGTGGCGTATTCGGATCCTTCACCAACTCCCGGAAATCCGCATCGTCAAAATAGGATGTTCCGATGTTCCCTTGCCCTGAATAGACTCTCAGGCTTGCGTAAACAGCTCCTGTCGGAGCAGTTTGACTGATTCCGAGCTGCTTCCATTGATTTAAGGTATTATTAGTGGCTGTTGGGAAAAGGATGAGTGTGTTACTCGCGTCCCAAAACTCCAGATAAAGGGACGAGCTGGCCTGTGCATTGTAAGAATACACGGAAGCCTCATAATCTTTGCCAGGCGTAACCGAGATCTTCTGACTGCGCAGACCAACGGATGCCGTACTGCTATTATCCGTTAACTGTACGCTGTAAACTGCGCTGTGCACGGTGTACGTTGAAGATGTCACCGTCCCGCTCATAACGGACCAGCCAACAGGCTTTCCACCAGAAACCTGCTCGAATCCACTGTTAGGAAGAATCGGCAGCGGGTCCGCTTTTGCTTTTCCGGGAAATACCCGAAAATACCGAAAGCACCATTAAAAAAGACAGGAAAACAGATAGAAACTGCGAACCTCTAAATCGATACATTAATTACCATTCCTTTCTAACTAAAATTGGAATAATCGTTATATTATAAAGCGCTTTCATTTTATGACTTCGTTCATTATAAAGTCTGTGGAGGGACAAAGATATGCATTCGTTTCAACAAATTGTCTACAAATTCAATATGGATCTAAAAGTCATTCTATACTTTCTGATTAAATCAAAAAAAGGGCTGCCACAGCAGTCCCCTTAACATTCATTCATGAGCGTGACCTTCATCTCGTCATCATTTCGCATACGCGTATTTGCAATTTAACATGCTCTTAGTCCTTCTTCAGCCACTGATCTAAAAATAAATACGCCATCATGCGAATTTCATCTGGAAAGTCATCACAATCATGATCCGATCTCCCGTTCAACAAGCTGTTCCAAACCTGTTTCTGCAGAACGGTATACAGCTTCCAGAGCAGCTATGACGCCTCGCGCATACGCTGGAGAGCAGCTTGTTTCCGAATGGTCTCGTATGGCCGTGAGCAAGTCGGAATACTGCAATTCGAATGGAGTAGCCATGTTTAATGTTTCCAGCTTCTCATACTCAGCGCCCCGGCTCATCCATAAACTTTCACCGGTTACTAGTTTCAGCATACCACCCGTGAATATAATCTCCGTTTCATTGCGTGATGCCCCTAAGTAACCCGATTGAACAATCGTCGCAGGAATCCCTGACGTAAGTTCCAGATAAATCATACCGCTGCCTTCTACATTGCCCCTGCTTCCATGATAACTCACAGAAGATCTTAATTTACGGACTGTACCATCTGTCAGCCACTGAATTTTATCGATAGAGTGCGTACCCAAATTGGCCAGAATGCCTCCGCCTGATTTCTCTTTTTCGAGAAACCACTGCGGACGCGAGTCTTGAAAATAATTCGTATGTCTGACATCATGAATCATGACGAGCTTACCCAATTCTTCGCTTTGGATAATCCTTTTGGCCAGAATATTTTCAGCAATATAGTGCTGAGTATGTCCTACCAAGATGCGAATATCCGCTTTACGTCCAGCTTGAATAATCTCATCGCATTCCGCTACGGACAAAGCCATAGGTTTCTCCAGCATCAAATGACAATCATGTTCCGCTGCAAACACGGCTGTCTCTTTATGCAAATAGTGAGGCAATGCGATGACCACCACATCCGGTCTTTCCTGTTTGATCATTTCCCGATAATCGTCATAGGCCTTTATTTCATAGAGCTGGGCGATTTCATTCGCTTTATCGAGATTGATATCTACAACCGCGCAAGCTGCAAATCCTGTCGTTGCTCGGATAGCATCAAAATGTTCTTTGGCTATAATACCCGCACCAAGCACCGCTACC
Organism: Paenibacillus sp. V4I3; assembly: GCF_030817215.1. Taxonomy (GTDB): domain Bacteria; phylum Bacillota; class Bacilli; order Paenibacillales; family NBRC-103111; genus Paenibacillus_E. Next base: position 3,777,787 of record NZ_JAUSZA010000001.1, on the reverse strand, counting down.
CTTAATTCAGCTTTTTGCATGGCCGTTTCATCCTTTCCCGATTCTACAAATATACCTCTAAACCGGTTTCACGACTTTCATTTGCGGCTTCCAAGAATCGCATGATCTGCAGTGTCTCTTCCATGTCGATATCAGGTGTTCCTGTTACAAACATGCTCATAATTTTCTCTATTAAGCTGGCATAATACGGTTTCGGATGTCGATATACATCGATAAACTGCGTTTTGGTTTCCCTATGCAGCAGGGCGCCAAATTCTGAGTTGCCTTTGCGATTACCGCGAATCGTACCGATGATACCATTTTCCCAGACGCCGGTAATGAGATCATACTCTTCATTTGTAACGGCCGAAACCTTCACACAACCTTTACCCAGCGTTTTAAAAAGCATCTCAGCCGTATGTACGCCATACCAGTATAGCCCCGGCTGTGTGGGTTGCATAGTCAGCGGACCATAACAATCCATGCCGATAATGCTGCCGCTTTCAGATTTCAGGAGCGTCTCCGTCAATTCTTCGGCATAACGAAGCGATGAACAGCTCATCATCGTTATGCCGTTCAGCTGTGCTAGTTCCACAATTGCCTTCGCATCGGAAGAAGAAAGAGCCATTGGCTTATCGATGAAAATCGGTTTGCGATAAGCAGCGATGCGACGAAACTGTTCGAGATGAACTCGAGCGTCGACCGACACCATTAGAATGGCATCGCAAGCATCAGCCACTTCCTCCGGCGAATCAACGATTTTCACACCATACTTGTCGCGAACTTGCTCCGTAAACCCCACCACGCGCGAATAACTCATCTCAAAGTCGTCTGAACCACTTGGAAATGCAACCGTCACTTCCCCGCCAGGCACATAATAAGCATGGTTCTTATCGTTTAGCAATTGCGTAAATGCGGGAGCATGCGATGAATCGAGTCCTATAATACCAATTCGAATCGGTTTACCAGACATCATCTGTAAATCCTCCATTCAACAATCAATCTGCTAACCATTCGGACAAATGCTTCTTAACAAATTCATCGTCGTTCAATTTCGGATAATCCCGATAGACACGGTCAATTTCCTCCATTTGTCCGTTAGACAGCTCTTCCTCTGGATTCAAACACCAACGCCCCTCCAGAAGACCTTGTCTCCTAAGCACCTCATGAATCCCGGCTATACAGCCTGCAAACCCATTCGCTGTATCAAAAAATGCCGCATTGGAATCCGTAACTTCTATATTGCGAGTCAACCAGTGGGAATTTAGACTTTCATCGTTTCGTACAAGCTTAATGGCCTCCAAGAGTTCAACAGCCTTTTGTGTCCAAACAGACCAATGACCCAACAAACCGCCAACTATTTTTTTCTCAACCTTGTTTCCATTAACGACAAAATGGTAAGTGGTCAGCAGATCATTCACAATATTATCGTCATTGCCTGTATACAAAGCGATTTCATCTCTCCGCTCGGAATTACATACGGCACGCACGACATCTATCGTTTGATAACGGTTAAACGGTGCCATTTTGATACCAGCCACGCCAGAGATGTTCGCAAATTCTTTCCAGAAATCGTAGCTTAATACTCTTCCACCGACAGAAGGCTGTAGATAAAAGCCGAATACCGGAATGATCTCCGCGATTTTGGCAATTCGCTTCAGTAAGTCCTTCTCTGTCCAACTCTGAAGTCCTCCCATGCTGACTAAACCGAGATCATATCCGAGACCCGCCGCTGTTTCCGCTTCGTAAACGGCTTGCTCTGTTGGGCCGCAGATACCGGCTATCTGAAGGAAGGGCTTGGATAGCTTGGCATTCTTAACTTCTTCGGATGCTAATCTTAGCACCTTTTCGAACAGATTATGCTCCTTGTCCCTGATCTCAAACTGTGTCGTATGCACAGCAACTGCGATGCCGCCCGCACCAGAAGACATGTAATAACGTGTCAGCGCTCTTTGTCTGCGTTCATCCATCTCCCTGGCAGCGTTTAAAGCCAGCGGATGTGCGGGAATAACCAATCCCTCGTGCAGAACCTTGTTTTTTTCTAAACTAAGCGGTTTAAAACTGCTCATCTTTAATATTTCCCCTCCCTCTCTTGGAAATGGGTTGGTTTATTCCACGTATGACCATCGGCCAAACACCACTCCGCGGTCCATTCAATCATTTGCTGCAGGGAAACTTGAGGATAACCGAACAATTGATGAGCTTTTGCAGAATTGCTCAATAAAGCAGTTGGCGATTCTTCTCCAACAAAGATAGGTTCCACACCAAATCTTTGGCCAAACATAGTTGCCGCCCAACGCATCGATAAAGTTTCAGGACCGGATACATTCAAGAATGTAGGTGGGGAACTGGATATATTCAAGGAACGAATAGCCATTTCATTAGCATCCCCTTGCCAGATACAGTTCACATTTCCCATGGTGATGTTGATAGGTTTTCCTGCTTTAACCGATTTAGCTATTTCCAAAAGCACGCCATAGCGTAAATCCACCGCATAATTCAGTCTGAAAATGGTCAATGGCGTATTATATTTACGGGAAAAATGTTCAAAAATCCGCTCGCGTCCCAAACAAGATTGGCCATATTCTCCGATCGGTCCTGTCGCCGTATCTTCTGTAGCTCCTCCATGAGCCACTGGTGTGAATGGGTACACATTCCCTGTAGAAAAAGCGACAATACGAGAGTTTTTATATTTTTCCGCAACACGTCCTGGGAGGTAGGCATTCATTGCCCATGTAAAATGTTCATTTCCCATCGTGCCAAATTTATTTCCCGCCATATAAATAACATTCTTCACATCAGGAAGCTGCTGAAGCTGTTGATCGTTCAATAAATCAACGGAGATCGTTTCAACACCGTCTGCTTCCAGCTCCTGTTTTAATCCTTCGGAAGAGAACCGCGAAGCGCCAATCACCTTTTTATTTACACCGGCTTCTTTGATAGCGTTCATGGCTAACCTAGCCAAACTAGGTCCCATCTTACCGCCAATACCAAGTAACAGAATATCCCCATCGAGTGCAGCAATATCATTGATTAAAGCGGCCGAAGGCTGAGCTAGCTTTGTTTCTAATTCATGGATTGTTTTCATGTCGTTCTCCTCTCGATTTTCAAGTCTACATCCCTATTTTAATGAGCCGACACATTAAAAGACAAGTCTTTAAAATGTCTATATATAAACAGAAGGATAGGACGAATCCCTTCCATCTCACCTTAGCTCCTCATACTTTCATCCAGGAACGCAAACTCGAAAATTTGCCGTGGACGGCCTTTCGGCATTTTCTCCATACCGCTAGTCCGGACTAAACCTGTATCCGACCATTCCAACAGCAATCGATGAGTGCTTCTAACCGTAATGTTGAACAGCAAAGCTAATTCTTGAACGTTATACTCTTTCTTTCCGGTACGGGCATAGGTTACAAGTAACCTGCTTAAGTAGGAAGAGGTCATATTGGCGTTCTCTGCTTTTTTAATAAAGTCAGGATTCACCAATTCCAAATCTTTCACCTGGGCATCCACCATCTCCAAAGGTCCAAGTATGCCTCTGTCCTCTCTAACAATAAAGCATGAGTTGCCGTTAGCCTCCTTTGATTTCCGCAAGGCCGATCTCGCATTCGAACCCGCTTCATTGGCCGTTCTGCCGAATCCAACACCGATACTTAACGTTAACTGATAGGATCTATAGATTTCTGATGCCAGAGGAACTCTTTTGTATCCAGCCGTTTCTTGTTCAAATATCCCCCTGGTTGTAAAAAATAAGTATTCATCTCCTCCCAGGTGCGTAAGATGACCTCGTAAAGAATCCACATAATCCAGTAAAATTCGGTGAATATTGAGCTTCAGCTTTTGAATTTCATGCTCCGAGTTATGGCGATCGACGATTTTGCCAAAACCATCCACATTGATCAGGCCTACTACGATCTGAGATTCCTTACTTTTCCTCGCATCCGTCGATAGAAGCGCTCTCTCCAGAGCAACAACGATATCCTGTGTGGTTGGGACCATCCATTCATTCGGGATACCTAAATCATTTAATTCAGCCGAAATTGAATTGATGCCGGTGAGTGCTCCTGACACCAGACCCTTGTTAAAACAATCTTTATGGAATTCCAACAGTTGTTCTCTCGTCGGGTTGCTTGCCTCATCATAGCAAATGATTTTCAAATCTTGTTCATCGATTTCTTCCAAGAATCGTTTTACCATGACTGGAGTTACCGTATCTACACTTATTGCATGACCAACCATACTCAAATTAGCATTTACGTTTGCAAGCTTTTTTTGGATGTTGTAAAAAGCCTTATATAATCCAGTTTCGTTATATCGGACATAATGAACAGGTACTACCGATTTCACTTTCTCTAGAACTTTCCGGTAAGGGACAGGACCGCATAATAATAAGACTTCCACTTCATTCTTTATTTCATCTGATAAATTTGGAGTTTCCAATTCATTTTTAGAATACCTGACAACGGGTTCAAACGTGGGGAAATTTTTGATTACTTTGACAATCCTAGACACCATATCCTTGGGTCCGACAATGCCAATCTTAACCCCAGCGCTCGCGCTGCTGCGAACTAATATTTTTCCTAAAGTATCAATGGGAGATCCCTCGCTTTATTTTCATTTATTTCAACATAGCTTGAATTCAAACACCCGACTTTAACCCAAAACAACCTTGCGCGAAAGCTCTGTGCGCAAGGCCGAAGGATGATCTGAATCGGATTGCCAAAGCAAGAGCGGATCCACATCACAGTAATTATCAGAATACTGCGCAAACTCAACTTAAATATAACGCAGATAGGCCTCTGCCTTCAAGCAAGGTAACGCTTCCGTATGAGTTAGGCAGATTACATCTCTTTTCCGAAGACTTTCACAACATAGAAGCTGGGCAGCCCTTTGGATACATCGGTCACAACAATGCGTAAATACCTGATCCCTGATTCATGAAATTCATCCATGCCCATTTCTTGTCCCGTTTGTCTTTGAGAAGCCACCGCTTTCCAATGGATATCATCGGATGATACTTCGACTTGATATTCATACTCCGTATTATCACTTTCCCAATAGATCTTACAGCCATCCAACTCGAAAAACCCTTCAAGATCTACCTTCCACCACCCCGGCAGGTCATTATTTCCAGCACTCCAACGCTCGCTCCACCGATCAGCAATGATATTGCTAGTTGCTTGACTCGCGCTGCATCCAGGAAGCTCAGAGCTGGCTGTCGCCGGTTTATTGACCGCAACATCTGTCCAGTGTTCCCAATATCTAGATGATGGTGGCGAAAAGAAAGCAATCTGATCTACCTCATATTCCGGTTTTCGATCAGGTGGTACTTGTGATTTCCCTGGTACAAATGGCTTAGAAATGGGCTGCGATATGATTTCTACAGTCGCCGATTTCAATCCATCTGACTCCGCAAGCAGTGTGATTAGGCCTGGTTCCTTCGTCGCACGAATGAGAACCCCGATGGCTCCCGCTTCCGCTTCTACGGGGTTTGACCCCACTCTACTGTCTCCATCACCGACAATTTCTGCCGGTCCAGTCAATTGGAATGCTATCTTATTGTATGCATCCGGAACTACGGTTCCATTAGCATCTCTCACATAAACATGAACCATGATTAAATCAGAACCATCCGCTTTCAGATCAACACCGCAATCATCTACAGATAATGTTAAATAATCCGGAGTCCCCGGCGTCATGACGGTATGCGTTGCTACGATAACATCATCAACAATAGCTTCAGCCATTAATTTTCCCGGCTCCCATTCAACCCCTTCGAAAATGAAAGGTGCATGCGGCATACTTCCATAGCTTGCATCTGGTTTCTTAACACCGAGAAGCCTTCCGTTCAGATAAAGTCTGATTCGTTCACAGTTGCAATAAATCGTAATGTCCCTTATTGAAGCCTGTGTCCAATCATTAGCAATGAATACCATTGGCGTTGAACGAATACCCGATATTTGTAAATCAGGTTCACTTTGGCTTTGGAATAGATAATAGCTATATTTGGGTAAACGATATAAATCCAGTGCGCCACAGGCAGCTATATTATCATAATATCCCCTGTTCGTATCAATCCCGGTCCATAGCGCTCCGCCGCTAAGTCCTTTTGTAGCTAGAATATTATTTAAAATGTCGGTGCGCTCTTTCGAAGACTGCAGCATGCCAGACTCGCCGCCTGGATAGAAATCTCTTGTCCCTCTTGAACATCTGAGATGAGTATGCCTCGGACCCGCCTGCTCCAGATAATGGTCTCCCCATTCCCTGATGAACGATCCCTGATGATCACGAAGTGCTGCTCCATAAACGACATCATAGTCAATGGCTGCAATTCTGTAATTGTCACAGGCTGCATAGCATTGATCACCCGGATATTCGGCATGTGTGACCTCTAAGGCTGTTCGTGTATATTGTTCACTATAATCGGTTTCGTTCAAGATAGGCTCCCACAATACGATACTAGGGCGATTCCGATGATAACGAATCATCTCACGTATATCTTGATAGGATCTTTCTTTAAAAGTATCGTTATCCCTGAACCACTGCCATCCAGGTGTCGGCACAATACACATCAGGCCTAATTCGTCACAGGCGTCCATGAAAGCCGGAGATTGCGGATAGTGTCCTGTACGAATGATCGTAAATCCACCTTCTCTAAGCTTGATTGCATCTCTTCTATGAAGGGAATCAGATAGCCCATCTCCTATATATACATATTCCTGATGTCGGTTGGCACCAATTAATTTCATTAATGTCCCGTTGATATGAAAGCCTTCACCATCAAATCGGATGTGCCGAATACCTATTTTTGTTTCATAGGAATCTACAACTACATCGCTATCATAAACAACCGTGTATACAGTATATAGGTAGGGATGATCCAGGTGCCAAAGCTTGGGTTCTAATACCATAATACTCTGAGTAAACGTATGATCCTTCTGTTGATCTATGTTGTGTAAACTGGGTGATACCCTACTAACAACTTCCCTATTGTCATTTACAATATAATGGGTCACTGAGCAAGCTTTAGGGATATCATATTCATTACGAATATGCGTTTGTATATTTACTTGAGCTTTAAGTGAACTAACATTCGAGTACGTGATGAATAGGCCGCCGCCAGCTTGTTGATTCGCATAAACGGCATCTGTGATATGCAGTTTATCCGTCGTATGCAGCCATACATACCGATAGAGTCCTCCATAATAGCAAAAATCCAATTCGCCTTGAGGTTTACCTGGTGGTACATCCGGCATATCGGAGTTGTCTAGCTTTACCACAATAACATGATCCGTTTCTCCATCAGCTGTAACGTAGTCCGTAATATCTAAAGTAAAAGGCAGGTAACCGCCGTAATGTGTCGAAAGATGTTTCCCGTCAATCCATACATCTGCCGTATGCTTCGCACCTTCGAATTCTACAAATATTTTTTGATCCTTATAGGCCTTATCCACATAAAAATGTCTCCGATACCAGGCGATTCCCAGATAGTTCAAGCCTCCACTGCAGTGTGCAGGTTCTACCCTCACTGTGTGAGGAAGGTGAACAATCTCCCAAGCGGAGTCATCAAAATCATCCGCTTCTGAACCTTGTATATCCCCCCGAAAAAAACGCCAATCCTGATTAAAACTTAATTTATTGCGATGAAGATCTTTTTCAAGTTCTTGGAAGATACCCAATTCATCTAGTGTATTCATGCCATACTCCTCTCAACTCATATGTCTATAAGTTAATTTTAAAGAGTAGTCGTATTAAAGACAAGTCTTTAAAAAGTCCTTATATGAGTTGAGGATGCTCCGTGAGCCGAAGCTAGTTGGTAGAGCCTGAGAAGGCGGAAATCGACTTCTCAATAGATGGTTTTGCGCGTCTGTGCGGAACAAGCGCGGAAAACGCGCTTATTCCGACGCAACCGAGTAAATAGGCGCGAAAACCGCGCTTACAGCGAGAGCTCCGTGAGCCGAAGCTAGTTGGTAGAACCTGAGAAGGCGGAAATCGACTTCTCAATAGATGGTTTTGCGCGTCTGTGCGGAACAAGCGCGGAAACGCGCTTATTCCGACGCAACCGAGTAAATAGGCGCGAAAACCGCGCTTTCAGCGAGAGCTCCGTGAGCCGAAGCTAGTTGGTAGAACCTGAGAAGCGGAAAGCGACTTCTCAATAGATGGTTTTGCACGTCTGTGCGGAATAAGCGCGGAAAACGCGCTTATTCCGACGCCACCGAGTAAATAGGCGCGAAAACCGCGCTTTCAGCGAGAGCTCCGTGAGCCGAAGCTAGTTGGTAGAACCTGAGAAGGCGGAAATCGACTTCTCAGTAGATGGTTTTGCGCGTCTGTGCGGAATAAGCGCGGAAAACGCGCTTATTCCGACGCCACCGAGTAAATAGGCGCGAAAACCGCGCTTTCAGCGAGAGCTCCGTGAGCCAAAGCTAGTTGGTAGAGCTTGAGAAGGCGGAAATCGACTTCTCAGTAGATGGTTTTGCGCGTCTGTGCGGAATAAGCGCGGAATAAGCGCTTATTCCGACGCCACCGAGTAAATAGGCGCGAAAACCGCGCTTTCAGCGAGAGATTGCCGAGCCGAAGCTAGTTGGAAGAACCTGAGAAGGCGGAAATCGACTTCTCAGTAGATGGTTTTGCGCGTCTGTGCGGAATAAGCGCGGAAAACGCGCTTATTCCGACGCCACCGAGTAAATAGGCGCAATAAAAAAAGGGGAAAGCTTTGCTTACCCCAAACCCAATAACATATAAATTCATATGAAGAAAAATTCCCGCTCTAAAGGAAATTGGAAGCAGGACTTTCATCATTGATTGCAGTAAACCGTCATGAGAACATGACGGCTCGTAACATTTACACTTGTTTATTTTTATATTGCGTAGGCGTAAATCCAGTGTGGCTCTTAAACAATTTGCAGAAATAACGGTAGTCGGAAATGCCTACTGCTCCGGATACCTCGTAAATTTTCATCGTCGTCCGTTCCAACAATTCGCTCGCCTTTTCCATACGTACGCGGCTCAAATAATCTGAGAAGTTCTCGCCGACCTCCTGTTTGAACATCTGACCTGCGTAAGAGGGGTGCAGTTGAACAAGCTTAGCAAGCTCTGCCACCTGCACATCCTCCTTGTAATGCTCGCGAATATAGCGAATCATCAGTTGAACTTCCTTGCGCACCGATGCTGACGGAAGAATCTGAGTGTTCAACCATTCGTTTACGGCTTGAATCATTTTTTCCCACCATCCGCAGTAATCCGTCCACGTTTCTAATCGATCGATTCCACTTAAACGCTCGACAACAGAGGCTGGAAGTTTTACAAACCCGGGGTGAAACATTTGTCGTGTCATGCGCAGCAGATCCTCTGGATGAATCGGGGGATTATAAAGCTTGGTTATGACAGACACGCTTTCTTGGAACGCTTCAGCATCCTCCCGCAGCATCGCTTTTACCACAGCAGCAATCCACTCACGGATCTGCTCCTCATCGAATCTCCGGAATGTCGACGCTTGTTTGCCTACAACAGCCGAACCCGGCTTATAGAAGTAAGCAGCTAGTCCATCCAGTCCTTCGCGTAACCCGTCGGCAATCTGCTTTATCGTTAAAGGTTGCTTGCCTAATTCCCGTACCGGGCCGACATGAATAAAGCTCTTAACCGAGTCGAAATCTCTTAAAGCCTCCAGTGCTGCCAAAGCCAGTTGGTTCATCTTGAAGCTTTCCAGAAGCTGTCTGGATCCGATCAGCAAGCACAACCGGCTTTGGCGTATAGGCAGCATCACCATCTGATTGCCTTCACCGAGCATGCGCGGGTCCAGTCTCTGCTCCAATGCTTCGCCTACTTGTCTTTGGAGTTGAACAAGCTCCTCCTCCGTTAGGTTAACTTGCTCAGATCCCGCAGGGATGCTCCAGCCTATAGTCAATCCTGCCAAATAACTGGCTTGGGCCACCCCTTCGAACCACTCTTCAGGAATCGTTCGGGCATGGGTACTTCCATCATCGTCCACCAACCGCTGCGTCCACTGGTGCTTCCTTGTCCATTCTTTTTCCCATTCCAACTTACGGCGCATCTCCAGCTTTTGGTCCACATCCATCTCCTGCTCAATCTCTTCAGCCACCTTGCGGCAAGCATCGAGAATTTGCTCGGGAGTCTGCGCCAGCTTGATCAAATAGTTATCCACACCTAGCTCAATCGCTTGTCGCGCGTACTCAAACTCGCCATAAGCAGTCAGGATCACAATCCGGATTCGCGGCCACCTCTTACGCACATAGGCAGCTAGTTCTAATCCACTCATATTCGGCATCGTAATATCCGTCAGCAGCAAATGCGGTATATCCCGTTCTATCATTCGGATCGCTTCTTCGGCTCCCGAAGCGGCTCCAATAAACGTAAACCCCGCATCCGACCAAGGAATCCGTTCGGAAAAGCGTTCACGTACCCATTGTTCATCATCCACCATCAGCAGCTTCAGCATGGCACTTTCCCCTTCCGCTACATTTATTTCTCTCGAAGTTCTCCTATCGGAAGACGAATCGTCACCGTTAGCCCCTCATCCGGCTCATTATGAAAATGCAGACCATACGGATAACCGAATGTCATGCTAAGCCGTTCTTGCACATTGCGCAGCCCCAGATTGTTCAATCCTTTATAAGGATTCGGCGTCCCCGTATCTTCCGTCAGCAAGGCAAGCTTCTCCGGAGCAATCCCTGGTCCTGTATCCGAAACCTCAAGCACTACACTATCGGTCTCCGTATTTTTCCCCGAGACAATGATATGATTAACCTCTTTTTTCGTGAGCCCATAGAAAATACTGTTCTCCACCAATGTAATCAGCGTTAGCTTCGGGATAGCCGTGTTAAAGTAGATCTCCGGGACGGCAATGTCCATCTCGAATACATCCCCGTACCTGAGGTTCATAATCTGAACATAGTTTTCCAATTGCCGAAGTTCATCCTCAACCGTCACAATATCTCCGACCTTGTCCGTTGAATATTGAAGAAGCCCCATTAGCGAGCGAATCATTTCACACATTTCATCCGTTTGTCCGGTTTCCCCCAAGCAGTATATCGCATTAAGTGTATTATTAAGAAAATGGGGGTGAATCTGCGATTGGAGCACCTTCAGCTCATGATGCCGCTTCTTCTCCTCCGCTACCCGCAAGTCATCAAACAAGGACTTGATATTGCCCATCATGCTGTTGAAACCGTCGGCAATATGCGTGAACTCATCATTGCGCTTCAGTTTGATCCGAGCTTCCAATTCGCCGCGCGCAGCTGCCTTGAATTGTCGGGTTATGGCTGTCACGGGCTTGCGGATGTAGTTCGTAATCCACACGGATACGATAACTGCCAGAATAATGGCGATTAGCAGCACTAACACCAGCTGTTTCTTGAGCGAGTCCAGCAAAGGAAACGCCTGCGATTCCTCGATGACGGAGAAAACAAACCAGTCCCAGCGATTTTGATTACTGCTAAGCACTGTATAGTTTCCAAAAGAAGTGTGAACGGTGTTGTAAGCCGTCCCGCTCGTCAAGGTTAAGGCTTGCAAGGCATCCTTCATTTCCAAATGATCCTGAAACGTCTTCGGATATGCGAGATACGTGTTCGTCGAGAGATAATCGCCTTGGCCCGTAAACAGATAAATTCGCCGCTGCTCGCCTTGAATAATCTGCGGACCGGTTAGCGCATTCAAATTCAAATCCAGCGCAACGACGAGGTTACTGTCGATTTGCTTAGAAACCGTAATAACTGAACGCTCGTTGATTGAATGTGGGGGACTCCACCAGAAGCCAGTTTTGCTTGTCTGCGTTTTAATTTCCTCGATTCGCTCGGGAGTGATATAAAATCGATATCCATAGGGAGAGCTAATCTTCACTTTGTCATATTCGATCAGATAAATACTATGAATCTGTTCTTGATGGTAAGTCATGATATTATCGATCAGCTCCATATAGTCGGCTTCGTCCATTTTATTGTATAGAACCGGATTAGAGAGAAAGATCAGTTGACTTTGTATGGAATTCATTAATGTTTTGATATAATTTTCAACCTGCACGACGGAGCCTTGCAGCACTTCTTCGTTATTTTGCCTGATGGGCTCGAAAAGCCGCTGGTATCCGAAAATGCCGATCACCAGAAAAAGTACGATTACGGATAAAAAAGTAAGGATAAACAGCTTGGTGCTGACACTGGAAGTGAAGCTTTTTCCTGTTATCCGACGAATCATGCAAGATCACTCCCCTATCCTATGAGGATACAGCAAAGCCCCCGATGATCGAGGGCTTGTGACTTTCAAATAGTATAGCATGGCCAATACTTCTTTGTACCATAATCTTTCATATTCAATCATATGCGCTTACCATTACCCCTTGACGGAACCTAGCAATGCACCTTTGACAAAATATTTTTGCAGGAACGGATAAATGATCAGAAGTGGTAATGTCGCTACAACAACTACAGCCATCTTGATCGTTTCAGGAGGCAGCGCGTCGAGGGCTAATGAATTAATCGACAGCTCAGAGCTGACATTCGGCGCTTGAATCATGCTTCTTAGCACTACCTGCATAGGCATAAGCGTTTTGTCGGAAATATAAAAGATACCTTTGAAATATTCGTTCCAATGTGTAACTCCATAGAACAAACCAATCGTAGCCATGATGGGTGCCGATAAGGGAAGGACAATGCGAAATAGTGTCTGTATATCACTGCAACCGTCTACTTTGGCTGCCTCCTCTACTTCCGCCGGGAGGTTTTCAAAGTACGTTTTGACAATCAATAAGTTAAAAGTGGAGACCATTCCTGGAATAACGAGTGCCCAGACCGAATCGTACAATCCAAGACTGCGAACCATAATGTAAAGTGGAATAATACCGCCGCTAAAAATCATTGTGAATACGAGCGCCATCAGGATAAAATTACGGCCTGGAACAGACTTCTTGGATAGCGGGTATGCCAGCAGTGTGGTGACCACAAGATTCAAAATCGTGCCTACAACCGTGATGAATACGGTAATTTTCAACGCCTGTGGAATACGTGCGCTTCCGAATATTTCTTTATAAGCCTGAAAAGTTAAATGTTCGGGCCAAATAACGAAACCGCCATTCTTCATAACTTCAATATAAGGAGTCAACGAAACAACAACGACATAGTACAGCGGAAACAACGTGACGAGGGCAAACAGGGTCAGAACGGTATTAATAGCCGCATCAGCAACCTTATCCCCTTTTGACTTTTGAAGTACGAATGACATCGTAATACCCCTCCCTTTCCAAAATGCAATCTACCATATGCCGGAACCCCCGACTTTCTTAGCCAGTTTGTTTGCACCTATAACCAAAATGAGTCCTACCAAGGATTTGAAAACACCCATAGCTGCCGCAACGCCAAACTCCAGACGCTCGAAGCCATATCGGTAAACCCATGTATCCACAATATCCCCGACATCATACACCCGGGCATTCAAGAATATGAAAACCTGATCGAAGCCTGCATCCAGTATGCCGCCGATTCTAATAATCAGCAGGAGCACGAATACATCACGGATACCAGGCAGCGTAATATGCCAGAGCTGACGCCAACGTCCTGCACCATCCACGACGGCAGCTTCATAAAGTTCCTGGTTGATGGATGCCAAAGCCGCCAAATAGATGATGGCTCCGAATCCGGTATTTTTCCAAATTTCTGAAAGTACCAACATCGGTCTAAAGAAATCCTTGTTCGTCAATAAATCAATTTGTCCCCAACCCATATCGCGTACAAACGTACTGATCAATCCGGAGCCTGGAGCAAGGAAAGAAAAAGCTAATCCATACACAATAACCCAGGATAGAAAATAAGGCCCGTAAGTAATGGTTTGTACCGCTCGTTTGAACCAAAGCACCCTCACTTCATTCAGCATAAGTGCCAGAATAACATCAGGCACCATGTTGCCCACAATTTTGTAAACACTGATTAACAGCGTGTTTCTCATAATTTGCAAAAATTCAGGATTATCGAAAATAACTCGAAAATTATCGAAGCCGACCCAGGGACTTCCCCAGATGCCCTTCATCAAGTTGTAGTTCTGAAATGCAATCAAGGTTCCCACCATAGGAGCATAATGGAACAGAATATAATAGACCAGTCCAGGTATCATCATGAGGTAGAACCATCTGCTGTGGTAAATGCTTCGTAGTTTACCTTGCCTCACAGGGCGTTTAGCTGTAGGTTTCTCTTTAAATGCAGTTGTGGTTTCCGCCATCGCCATATCCTCCTAGCCGTATCTCTGTTGGAAGGCAGAAGGAAACCCATGAACAACCCAGGGTTCCCCTCGATGCCTTGACATGTTTATTTAAAATCGTTCAGTTTCTTATCTTTCAGAACAGAGTTCAACTGTTTGGTATACTCTGTGAAAATTTCTCTTCCTTTGAACTTGGTCATCAGTTCTTCACGGTATTGCGGCCAATTTTTACCGCTCTTGTCTTCAAGAACTGCTTTGGCATGGAATTTGCTCATTTCTTTGCGGAAATCCCCAATATTGATGCCTGCAGGAGGAACTAAGCTTACTGGAGGCAATGCGTTATGTTTCGGGAATCCTTCAACTGTTTTCAGAATCGCACGGTCATGCTCGGAAACACGGGAATCAATCAGTTCAAATCCAAGTACATTAGGATCTTCCGGTGTAAATGCAGCATACACATTCAGCCAGTTACCTGCTTTAGCGATATCCGCTTCGAAAGCTGCAACATTTAAAGTTATCTTGTTGCCAGATTTCGTGTAGTGCTTACCTTCTTGCCCGAAGTGGCTCAATAAGAAGCCTTCTTCACCAGCAAGCCAGTTGACGATTTCCAAGGAACGCTTCACTTTGTCCGGACTCTTATCTGCTGTAGCTTTACTTATCAATAACGTGTCTGTAGGAACGTTGTATTTCCACATGATCGGTTTGTCTAGCGGGTAAATAGGCTGCCAATTGGCTTTTGGATCAAGAGCTTTCGCACGGTTTTGTACACTTGTTGCAACACTGTCCAGCGCCACTGTTTTGTCGCCTGGCGTGAAGAACATTCCGACTCTGCCTTGAGAAGCTTTATCCATATGAGCTGGCGGCTTGTTCAGGAACCAGTCGGGATCTACGATTCCAGCTTTGTTCCATTCCACCACTTGATCGATAACACCTTGTACTTTAAGATCCGTACGATTGTCTACATAGCTGTTGTCGACGATCATGAAGTCAGCCACAAAACCGTTGTTCAACCATTGCGGGAAGTCGAAAGGAAGATTTTGTCCGCTGCCTGCTGCTGTAAAGCCATAAGTATCCTGCTTGCCATTGCCATCCGGATCAGCTTTTGTGAACTGGGTTAATACGTTGGTCAGTTCCTCGTAATTTTTGGGAGACTTCAACCCCAGCTTATCGAGCCAGTCTTGGCGAATATACCAGGAAGCATAGGTGTTACGTGAAAAAGGCACCATACCGCGAGTGAACTCACCCTGTTTGAGTTGATAAGCATCTACTTCTTCTTTCGTTACCCACTTGAAATAATTAGGCATCGTTTCTTTCGTAATGAATGTGCTCAGGTTAGCGGTTATACCGTCGTTAATGTACTTTTGGGACTCGGCACCACCGGCGATGAATAGATCAGGAGCGCTTCCGCCCGCCAAAGTAGCATTCAACTTGTCATGATATTCTTTACCTGTCACCATATAATCGATTTTCAAATCCACGTTAAATTTCTCTTCAATCGCTTTTTTGACGAAATCTTTGTCTGCGGAAGGCAGTGTCACATTCCCCAAATTTCCATTCATGACGGACCAGTTAAGCGACAGCTTGGCTGGTTTAGCGTTTCCTGTTGCCTTTGGAGTTTCTGTAGTTGCTTTGTTGTCCGAGCATGCTGTAAGCGCAAACATTGTAGCTAGTCCTAGCACTACCAATTTTTTCATTTGATATACACCCTCCTGTTTATATACTGGCCGTAAACATTTACCCCCTGTAAAAGCTAAATGATGACGTTTACTTGACTTCATTATAGGTCCGCCCAACTAGCGAAACTAGCAGACTATTTCAAGAAATAGTGGTCATAATACAGAAATGACTCTTTAATTTACACAATAAAAATGCAGCCCTATGGACCGCAGTCTGATTTAACGTTCCTGATAAATTGTAATACGCTTTGTCATTTATTGCCATCATGCAATTCCATGATTCCGAGTTATTCGTTTCTAAAAGGTGTTTTTTCTGTTTTTTCGACATAAATTTGCTAGCCTACTGCATAAAAAATGGCATATAACAGAAAATACCAATAAAAAAGGAATGGGTGAAACACGCAATGCTGATTACGGATGCCAAGGACATTGAGGAATTAATCTCGCTCTCTAAACGGTCCAGTGACTTCATGATAAGTACGATTACGTTCACCCATCCTCCGCTGAAGATTTGTTATTATCAGACATTAATCGATGAGAAAATACTCCAACAGCATGTGTTCCATGCGTTGGAATCTCAGAAAGCTAGTAGTTTTGAACTTAAACATCTAGAAGAAATCAAAACGTACCTCCCCATTGACGGCATCCAAATTACAGAACAAATCGATGAAATCCAATCTAAGCTGCTTAAAGGGCATGCCATTATCCAACTGAATGAGAATGACCCGATATGTGCGTTAGTTCCGTTAACAAGTAAAGAAGGTATGCGCAAGAACAATGATACAGAGAATGAATTCAGTGTTGTCGGACCGAAAGTAGGTTTTGTCGAGGATCTGGACACGAACCTTCATCTGATCAGAACCCAGCTTAATATACCAAATCTGATTGTGAAGATAATGACGATCGGGAGCTTGTCCAAATCCAAAGTAGCCATTATCTATATAGATGGCATTACGAATAAAGAAAATATTGCTACGATAGAGCAGAGGTTAGGGGGTATCGACTTTGAAGTGGTGTTCGATACGGCGCAATTGGATCAGATCATTTCCGACAATTCACTATCCCCTTTCCCCTTATTTATCTCCACGGAACGCAGAGACCGGGTAATCTATTCCTTGATTTCAGGCCAGGTAGCGGTGATAAGCGATGGATCTCCCTATTTTATTACCGGACCTTCGACGTTGTATGATTTCTTCATCTCTCCAGAAGATTATTATTTACCATGGATGCTTGGTTCTTTTTTCAGGGTGATCCGAATCCTTGGCGTCGTATTCTCGCTCTTTGCATCAGCGCTATATGTGGCCATTACCACTTTTCATTACGAGGTGGTTCCGAGGGATCTGCTTGCTCCTCTTATTTTCTCAAGACAATTTGTACCGTTTCCTCCCATTATGGAGGTTCTTTTCTTGGAGATAACGATAGAGTTTCTTCGAGAAGCTGGGGCTCGATTGCCGAGCAAGATCGGTCAAACGCTTGGCATTGTTGGTGGCATTATCGTTGGACAAGCTGCCGTAGAAGCGGCTTTAACCAGTAATATTCTCATTATTATAGTCTCTTTATCTGCTTTAGCCTCCTTCGCAACCCCTATCTACAAGATGTCTAACACCATACGATTTCTTCGGTTTCCCGTGATTATCCTGGCCGCTTTATGGGGAGGCTTAGGCTTGTTTATCGGAATCTGTTTTATACTCGTTCATATCACTCGGCTTAAGTCCCTAGGAAATCCTTATACAGTACCTTTATATCCTTTGCAGGTAACAGACCTGAATGACAGTTTCATAAGATCCTCTTACGAAATTACCAATAAAAGGCCGAAATATCTGAAACCGGAAAACATTTTAAGATACAAGCCTAAAACTGCCAAAAAGAAAAGTGATTTTGATGAGGAGTGAGTTTGCATGAGAGGAGGATCTTCTGGTTATAGTTTCTATAAAGCCGTTATAGCTCTGACCTCCTGTTTTATTGTAACTTCCTGCGGCAGCCAGCAAGTCATAAATAAGATTAAGATGGTGCAAACCGCTGGTTATGATATGGCGGGCGAGCGTGTAAAATGTTCGATAATTTTCGCAAATTACAAAGAGAAAGGTAAAACGAATTTACAACTCATAGAAACGGAGTCCGATTCTGACTTTGATATGATACCAAGATTAAACACGAAGACGAATAAAGCTATTCAATACGGTCAGATGGGGATGGTGTTATATGGGAAAAACTTTGCGGAGCAAGGTCTCGGCCCCGTCTTAGAAAGTTTCTATCGAGACGCCAGGATTTCAGGCCGAGTCCAGCTGGGAGTATCCGAGATGGATGCTTCGGAAATGCTCGCTGTCGCAAACAAGTCACAGGAAACTTTGTATTTAATGAATATGATCGAACAGAATATGAAATCAGGCAACTTGCCACAAATGAACTTTAAGACACATCTGTTTAATTTTTATGGTGAAGGACGGGACTTTTTCTTGCCTTACTTCATATTCGAGCGTGACGACATTAAGATTGATGGGTTAGCCTTGTTTAAAGATGATAAATTTGTAACCAAGGTGGGGAATCGGGAAGCTTTTATTCTGAAACTGCTAACCGAAAACTCTCGAAACGGAAGCTTACTGATGCCACTGAAAGGGTCAAAATCAAGGCCTCATGATTATGTGCTAATGAAAAGCGTAACTTCGAAAGTTAACTATAAATTCATTTCTATGGAACCAGTCCCCTCCATATTCATACAGCTTAAGTTAAAGGTAGCTGTCAAAGATATCCCAGATTGGTTGCACTTGTCATCGAAAGAAGAATTTTCACTTTTTGAACAGCAGCTGGGGGAATACATAAAGGAGGAAGTTGACGACTTCATTTCGCTTTGTAAGTCGAAGAAGGTGGATCCGATCGGCTTTGGTGACTTTATCAGAAGCAGGTCCAAGTCTTGGAACGAAAAGGACTTTCAATCCTCTTATCCTTTGTTAAAAACGAAGATAAAGGTTGACCTTGCCATTGTTCAAAGCGGTGTCGGTCAGTTATAAGCAAAGTTTGCATATACAGGGAGGACTAGTCCATGAGTAGTGCAGTAAATGACAAATTTACCGTTTCTCCTTTTCTGCTCTACTTTCTGCTCTACGTGAGTATAGTAGATGTCGGCATGATGAGTTTTCAACGCGAATTAGTGAATGATGCAGGATACGATGCTTGGATCTCTGTCCTTATTACGGGAATTAGCATTCATATCATTGTCTGGATGATGTACAAGATTTTTTCCAACCAAAATCAAACGAATGCAAGTATTCTCTCCATGAACTGTGCCTGTTTCGGCAAAATGATCGGAAACGGGTTGAATCTTGTGATCATTCTCTATTTCATCCTCGGTGCATTCGTTACGTATAGAACGTACATTGAAGTCATTAATGTTTGGATATTTCCCACGATGCAAATGTTACCCCTCAGTCTGCTTATTCTTGTTATCATTTATTATACGGTGTCTGGAGGCTTCCGAACCGTTACAGGGATCTGCTTCTGGGGGGGCATCAGTATATTTTTATTTATTGCACCGTTAGCTCTCCTGATCGCACCATATATGCATCCTCAAAACTTATTACCATTATTTAACCATTCAGCCGCGCAAATCCTTGAATCTTCAAAAACGATGGTACATCAATATTTAGGAGTCGAGGTTTTACTAGTCGTGTACCCTTTTATACAGTTACAGGCTAAGTCGCAAAAGTGGGCGCAGTTAGCTGTGCTAACCTCGACCATGTTGTATCTTTTGATCTTGGTGGTTGCATTCATGTATTTCAGCCAAGGTCAGATCTATAAAACGATATGGCCAACACTTAATATGGTCTCAATACTTCAATTTCCGCTTATGCAAAGATTGGAATATCTCGTTATCTCTATTTGGTTTATCAAAATGCTTGGCAATATTTCAATAAGTTTGTGGGCTGCTTGTCACAGTTTGAAACTTTCTTTGCGGACGAAGCCTCGTACCAGTTTGATTATTTTTCTGGTGTTATTCGTGATCATACAGTTGTTCGTCAAAGATCGAAACAGTATTAGAGTGGTAACTACAATGTATGCGAATGTAGGGTTTTATTTCATCTACATCTATGTTCCGATTGTGTTTATCATGACTTTGGTTAGGAAAAAACGCAAAGTGACAAAGCAAGGGCAGCCTACTTCTAGCCGATGATGAACTTATTAACTAGGCTGAATACAATCAAATGCAAAAAAAGCTAGCCTGTTAAGGTTAGCTTTTTGACTGCTGACTTAGCCACATGTCGTATTCTAGAAGCATCGGACGAAAGCGCGAGAACCCATTCTCGAACAAGGACCGATATTGCGCGTTTCTTAAAGGATCAGGCACGTAAACTTGTGACTCTTGGGCTGGTAAAGCATCTATAGCTTCCTCGAAAGAAGCGTACACTCCAGAACTTACACCCGCCATTAAGGCTGCGCCAAGCAGTGTTGCTTCCGGTAAATTCGAATGCTGCAGCTCGATGCCGGAGACGTCTGCTTTTATTTGCAGCCAGTGTCTATTCTTGGCGCCCCCACCTACAACAATCAATTTGTTGATGGGCTCTCTCCCTACTTTTTCGGCTTCCTGCCGCAGCCATTCCATCTGGTAAGCGTTTCCTTCCAATATGGCCTTGAACATCTCGCCTCGACTATGACGCGTAGTAAGTCCAATCCAGCCCGCCTTTGCCAAGGCATTCGGAGAAGGCGCACCGCAGCCTGACAAATAAGGATAGTACAGGATACCGGTCGGAGAAGGAGCAACCTGATCCAACATGCCCAGAATCTCCGAATAAGATAAATCTCCTTTATCCAATAGATCCCGCAGCCATTCGATGGAGCCACCGGAAGCCGAGTGACCGCCCATCCAAAACATGTGATCCGGCAAAGGATGGCGTCCAAAGGCAAGTCCGGAACAGTAATCGGCTTTCCCAAGCGCCCTTATGCCGAAATGCCCCACCAACGTTTCCGCAGTGCCCATGGAATTATAGACACGACCAACCTCTGGCTGACCAATGGTCAAGGATGCACATACATGATCGTGCCCGGCAAGACAAACGGATGTTTCAGGTCTTAAACCAAGCCCCAGGCTTACTTCAGGCAGTACGGTTCCTATAGAAGTTCCCGTTGCAACAACAGGTGGAAAATGACTTTCCTCAAGTCCAAAATGCTGGATTAGCGGCAAATTCCATACCCACTTATCCATGCGATACACGAATGTTCGGGCAGCGAGTGTTTCCTCTTCCGCAAATTTTCCTGTAAGTAAGTATGCGACAAAGGAGGAAACGGATAACCAAACGCTGCCTTCAAGCGCCTCGGGTTGCGTTTCCTGTATCCAAAGCAGCTTCGACAGCCCTTGCTTAAAAGACGGATGAAGTCCGCTTTGGCAAAACTGCTCGTAAGTATCAATTTCACTTTTTATCCGCGCCTCATACGGTACGGCACACGTCTCAAACCAAGGAATAATCATCGTCTTGGCTGCGCCCGTTTGGCGATCCACAAGCAGCCCGCTTTCAGCCATACTGGTTATGCCCACTGAACGAATAGAGGGAATGCCCGCTCCAATTACCACTTCGTTGATAAGATCAACCACTGTGTTCCACAGATACTGCGGATTATAATAAACATAACCCTCTACATGCTCGTGCTTCCGGTTAGCCCTAATTGCCGTAGCCAGCAGATTTCCATTTTCGTCAGCTACTCCTGCTTTAATGTTCGTTGTTCCTATATCCAGAGCTAAAAACAAAGTAGCCACCTCATCCTGAGAAAGTTCCCGCAGTCACAATCCGATGGTAGGAGCCGCGTCCCAGCGTACCTTCCCTCATGACCCACGGAGCATCGAAAAAGAGCCGCTGCTCATCCAATTCCGCCAAATGGTTAACGCTTCCAGATAGAAAGTCTTGAATTCGCTGTTAGGCCGTCTCCAGTCGGGATAATACGCCTCCGTATCTGATGTCAATAACTTCCCAACCGAATGGTGTGTTCTCGGCTAACCATATACCAGGCGTTTCATCAAAGGCGTTGAGGGCTATAAAATCGTCCCAATTTCCTCCGGTACAGAATGCAAAGCGTTCAGCCAGCTTCGCCTCATCCACCTTCTCCGAATAGCCATGCTCCGCAAAAAGCTGCATGCCGGCTAAACCGGTAAACACACTTGTCTCTGCGCCATTATCACCCCACATGGTAGCAAAGACATCTCGAACTCCTTCCGATTTGCAAGCGTTCAATGCGGCTAAAGTAGTAGCCATCATCTTGCCGTAATTGGGAGCAACACTGCCCCAAGTCCAAATGCCACCGGCAAAAATAGGATCTGAGCCGAAAGCTCTGTGTTTCTCAATAAACGTACGGTAAAAGGCTTCGTTATCATGGTAATAATCCCAATAGACGTACTGCACATTCTTTGGCATATCTGCTATAACATCCGGTGAAATATGGCCGTTTAAATCGTAATAATTGCCTGTTATTGAGCCTAGGCGGAAATACATGTCACTCCAAATCATCGGTGAAAGTCCGAACTCACCACAGATATCGACAACATGCTTCAAGTGTTCATTCATGATATCAAAACGTTTGCGGTAGCCGTTCTGCTCCAGATAGCGTCCAAGTCCAAGCTGATGGGCTTCATCCATCCCAATATGAATGTTTTTACTGCGAAACGGAGCCGCCGCCGCCTCAATTAAATGGCGGATAAACGTGTATGTTTTCTCACTGCCAACTAACAAAATATCACTGGTATCGCGGATATCACCAGCGTTATGATAACAACGTCTTTGTTAGCTAATACGGGAATACCCGCTTCCCATTGGGTCGTCTTGTCCATGTCATCTCTCCTCCACATGCAGGTGTTATTCCGATACGGAAAGAACAATGTTCAGCTTTTCTTCCAACATCGGAACGTCTACTTCATACAAATGCTCGCTGATAAGTAAGACTGGAAGCGCCTTGCCGTTCATCTGAGCGGAAACACGGCTGTGTTCCGACACGAACCGGAAAGCACCGCCTTCTTTGAGTTGAAGCGCTAGTGTATAATCTACCGATTGCACATAGCTAACCGCATCCATTGCGATATATTTGTTCGTCAAACCAATCGGTGTCACAGCACCCTCTGAAGGAATAATCAGGTAAATCGCACATTGACCAGGCTGGAGTTCGAAAGCATGCTGCTCGACCTGACGCATGATTTTCATCTCACCCGAGAAGTGTTCATAGAGAACAAACTCGTCGCCTTTCAATCCTGGAACGTCGGATGGACCTACCGTGCCTTTGACTGAATCCGTATATTTACCAATATGGAACGCGGCAACGACACCGGATGATTTGGCGATATTCCATAGCTTTAGCGGTACGGTTTCCTTCGTAGGATCAAGGAACAAGCAATCAGCCGTAGGGTTCGGCGTTTGCTCACAGCGAATGATTTTTCCGTCGTTATAAATTAATGGCCATATTTTTGAAGCATCGGTGTTACCGGGGGCATCACTGAAATAGATCGGACCACCACTGACTGAGCGGAGTACAGCATTTTGAATATCATCATGATTCTTAGTCCAATACATATCCCAGTCACCATAATAAAAAGCACCGTGATAGTAGGAATTATAAGCATTTTGCAAGGCATGTTCAGCGAAGCCAAATTGATCTTGGGGAACGAAATCATCACTGTTGCGAGACACAGAGGACTTAGGACGGTGCCACATATTTTCCGCTGCCATCCCCATGCAGTTAATAATTGTATTGTTAAAATGTAGTGCCGCAGATGCTTCCAGCGCTTCATGCGCAGCTGCTGCAGCCTCACCGATCGACCACTCATGCTTCGTAAAGTTCAAGACGGCGCTTTGGCTGTCTACCTTCACAAAATCAATACCTTGACGCTCCAAGAAGGAATGCCAAGCATGCCAGAAACCAAAGCCACGGCCCGCATCCGGATAAGGAATTAGGCTCCCTTTGGCATTGCTGTATAGATAATCGCTGAATTGTTTCGCGAGTGGGCTATCCGGATGAATGCCGCCCCAATAGCCGGCAATCGTATGCCAGACTCCGACCCAACGAATGCCATACGTTTCTTTGAGCTGACGAACGGTTTCCGCGAGTCCTTGAGGAAATTTCTCTACATCTGCCTCAAAGGAGGACAACTTTTTGTCTAACGTCTGTGACCATCCATCGTCAATCATTACCCATTGTACCGGCAAGCTAGCAGCCTGCATCTCTTCGGCTTTTACCAACAGACCTTCTTCATTGACCTGATGGTAGAACGCATCCCAGCTGCACCAGCCAAGAGAGTCCAGAATTTCGGGATAGGGTTTT
Source organism: Paenibacillus sp. V4I3 (assembly GCF_030817215.1). Taxonomy (GTDB): domain Bacteria; phylum Bacillota; class Bacilli; order Paenibacillales; family NBRC-103111; genus Paenibacillus_E. Next base: position 3,753,638 of record NZ_JAUSZA010000001.1, on the reverse strand, counting down.
CGTGAACGAGGCAGCGTCGGGTAATCAAGGGTATGCAGCGCAGCTTCCACATGTCGCTCTACAAGCTGGTAAGGATCAGCACCCGCACCTAATACAAACGATAATGACTCACACTTCGTTCTCCCGCCTTGATGCGATGAAACACGAATTTGCAAGCCTTCCTCTGTACCGCACACATCCGTTCGAAACACAGGACCGCATACAGGTAACAAATGATAGAATGCCGATTCCTTACGCCAAAGCAGCGATTGTGTCCGTTCAGGTAGCGTCGACCAGTTTGGGTCAAAATGAGGTCGTGTCCACCAGTCTTTATGCTGATAATTGGCCATTAAACCATCTATATTCGTCATTCCTTGCGTATGAATGATGATGCCATTCTGAGCGGCAAAACAGAGCTGTTTGCCAAAATCGTTGGCGTTTTTCATTTCTCCCTGCACCGATGTCAGTACAAAGGATTCATAACAGCGGAACTGTAAATGAACAACAGCAGTGTCCGCTTCATTCGAATAGGTTACTTTCGTTTCTGAGTAATCACCGAGATGATCCGTTCCCGCAGTCTTTTCGCTTGCTCCGCGCAGAAGTGGCCATGCCGGACCCGAATCTGGCGTCACGGTAATACCAATACGGCCCAGAACATCCTGCAAGCCGCTTGAACTTAGATGTTGAAGTTCGAATTCATTTAGTTGAAACATAGGGGGCCTCCTTATAACCGTTGTTGTTCAAATTCGTGAAGTGCTACGGATAAGCTGGCGGCATCTCCGACATTATCCTTTAAACCCGAAGGAACAATTCCGCAAACACCTAGTGAAATCGACAGCGCCTCGCGTTTTAGCTCCTCCATAACAAAAGGGGCAAGCATGGACTCCTGCCGTTCATAAATACTGCCGATGACGATGGTATCCGGATTGAGGATATCAATTAGGATCGCAAGACCTCTGCCTAGCTGCCCACTTACCTTTCGGATGACCAACATCGCCAGCTCATCGCCAGCGTGCGCGGCTTCAAATACATCTTTCGCGGTGAGCTCTTGGAGCTGATCCTTTGCATTTGGAAGAATCGACGAGTTTCCTGCTGTGAACCAGTCTTCCGCCATCTTTTGAGCCAGCCGGGCAATACCGCCACCGCTGCAAAAGCCTTCGAAAGAACCTGGTTTCCCATAGCCTTGAGGACCCTCCTCAGCTAAACGGATATGCCCAACCTCGCCGGCCATATCGTTCGCACCCGCATATAAGCGGCCATTTAGGATAAGACCCGCACCCATTCCGGTACCAAAGGTCAAGAAGATCATATTCTGGGAACCTCGTCCGGCTCCCCATTTCCATTCAGCTAACGCACAGGCGTTAGCGTCATTTTGCAATCCGACAGCTACATGGAAACGTTCTCGAAAAGGGGTTAGCACATCAATATGGTCCCAGCCAGGTAAATTGGGCGGCGATAACACGAGGCCATCCTTACTGCTTAATGGACCGCCACAGCTAATGCCGATGGCTTGCAGATTACCTTCAGGGTTGCGTTTCTGCAGCTGCTCTAGCGCGTCACCAAGCTGCATAAGTGCTTCTTCCGGCGTTGCCGGAGTGGGAAAGCTTATTTTATCTAAGATGTTAACGGTCTCTCCAGCCGTTATGCCAAGTACCGCTGCACACTTCGTACCTCCGATATCAATGCCACCCAGCAGAAGATTCATACGAAAAATGCCTCCTCCAGCATCATGCATAGCACATGGTAGATGGGAAGATGGCGTTCCTGAATGTCTGGTGTTGAACGATAAGGCACGCGGATCGTTACATCGCAAAGTTCTTTTAAGCGACCACCGCCTTCACCCGTCAAACCAATGGTATAGACACCAAGTGCTTTGGCAACTTGCACCGCGTGTACAATATTAGCCGAGTTACCCGATGTACTGAATACAACGAGTGTATCCTCTGGCTTACCGTAGCCGTATACCTGCTGCGCGAATACCATGTCAGCCGCCACATCATTATTGAAAGCTGTTGCAAACGCTGTATGGCTGACAAGCGAAATGGCCGGCAGCGCACCTTGCAAATGATCAGCCAAATACGTTCCCTGATCTTCGCCATGAAGCATCATTTTGTCACTTTGCTCCTTGGGCAGCTTGCGCGGTGACATAAATCCTTTCATCAACTCGCCCACAACGTGTTCACAATCAGCTGCACTTCCTCCGTTACCGGCAAGCAGCATTTTGCCTCCCTTTTCAAACGACATCCTCATAGCTTCAAATGCCTCTTGGATCGATGAACGACACGGTTCCAAGTCTGGATATTTCACGAAAAGTTGCTTCAACGTTTGACTCATACGTCAATCTCCTCCTAATACAGGTTATGTTTGTTTCAAGTGTTCAATAGCTTCTATGAAAAAGGGTTCGCTGCCAAAGCTGCCTGATTTCAACACCAAAAAGCGCTGCGGCGTTTGGATCGTTAAACAGGATGGCAATCCTGGCTCAATTTCTTGCCAGATGCTAAGTCCGCCAATGCCCAGCTTATCGCATACGGCAGCGGACGTTTCCCCTCCAGCGATGAGCAGACGTTCCTGCCCTGTCTCATCGACGACCGATTGTATGACGTCGGATAGCGCCTTCGAAACGATAACGGACACTTCCGTATTGCCGTAACCGAGTTCAACACCCTTTACTTTCGTCGCCGCCACCTTGTGCGGACTATTCGAGGCGTGAATGAGTACGTCCTGACCGTCCTTCAGAAATCTCGACGCTTGTTCGACCAATTGCTTGCAATGTGCCTGCTTTTCAACAGGGTTAAATAAGAGCAGTGATTCAAGCTCTAACGCTGTCAGGCCATGCTTTTTTGCATAGGTAATTTGTGCAGCCGTTTGCGGCATTAAGCTGCCTGCGGCGCATAATACAGCTGGGCGTCCAAGCGCTGGCAGTTTATTCGTAACACCCATTTGTACGGCATTCGGCTTTTCTAACAACGCCAGCTCCTCGGCCAAAGCTGAGCTTCCGCAAATAATCGGCTCATCCTGAAGCGCTTGCGCAATAATTTTCAGTGACTGCTGATCACGGACATCGAGGATGACATAGGTGAAGCCTGATTGCTTCATCACTGCAATTTGCTCCTCTAAGATAGAAGCACCCTGTTCTACAATATGAATGGGAATAAGTCCTACTCTGCGGTCTGTTTGTGATTGTAAAATATCGACTAAATTAGAACTGAGCATCGGATGCACAGGATCGTTTCGAAATTCGGATTCTTCCAGTTTTTTACCATGCACATAATGAATGCCATTCAAGGTAGTACGTCCATTTTTCGGAAAACCAAGCACTACTATGCCAAAAGATGCCTCAAGTGCATCAAGCATGGCATCAAATTCTGTCCCGATATTGCCTCGGAAAACAGAGCACGTTTTATTGATAAAACGTGCGCACCCAGCTTCCTGCAGCCGCTTCGTCATCTGGTACACCTTCGTGTAAGCATCATCCGGCGTATCTAATCGGGAGTGCGTGTCGAGAACAAGCACTTCCGGATCGGCGCCACTGCTCTGTTCTCTCCCAGTCCACGCCTCCATCGGGTAAACATGCGTGGTGATGCTTGCCTTAGCGTACATGATGCCGATGTCATTAGCCCCTGTAATATCGTCTGCGATAATACCAATCAATCGGAGAACCTCCTTCTTGGCCTATAGCCCGACTCGTTCAAGAAGCTTTGAACCACGTCTTCTGGCAGCTTGCGCAGGGAAATCCCCGAACTCTTCGCCATCACATACATCTTGCAAGCCATTTCAAGTGTGTGCATGGCCATGCGTGCTTCCTTCACATTCTTGTCATAAACAAGCACACCGTGATTTTCGAGGAAAAGCACATTTGCTTTGCAAGCCTTCTCACGCACTGCATCACCAAGCTCACGTGAACCTGGATGAAAATAAGGAACGCGTTCTATGCGTTCCAAATAATACATCGTTTCAACAAACCATTCGGATGGCAAATGTTCTGCCGAACAGGCTAGCATCGTGCTGTAAAAGGGTGAAGCATGAAGCACGGCACCTACATCAGGACGAGATTCATAAATGGCTTGGTGCATGGGCACTTCTTTGGATGGCTTCTTCCCTGCTGCTGAGGACGATGAGCCTCCCTCAGATAAAGAGCACTCAACGAAGTCGTCTTCGCTGAGTTCCCCTAGGTCTGTACCGCTTGCTGTAATCAAATAGTGGTCAGCTTTGGTCCGCGCACTGATATTGCCTGCGTTTCCCCAAGCCAAGCCGTTATTCAGCATGTAACGCCCGGCTTCCTGCAGCTGCTGCCAAACCGATGCCTTCATCTACTCCACATCCCATTCCAGCATATTGGTTTCTTTGATCGGCAATTCCGGATTCTTCGGCACGCGGAAGGTTTTGATCTCGCATGGTTTAAAATCTGCCTTAATGACACGCTTCCATCTAGGCAGCTCGATCTCGGCTGACGTAGCGGATTTATTCGTTTCATAGACACGAACAATGAGGTCCTCGTTATCTTCGGCTTTCTTGATCGCACTAACAACGATATTGTCGCGGTTTACTTTTACATAGGAATCGGTTTGCGCAAGCTCCCCTTCATGGAACGATTCAATAACCGCAATTGGCTTGCAGTTAAGTTCTGCTGCACGCTTCACCGTACCTGCATGCTCCCACGTACCTTCATGAGGCAGCAAGGAGTAAGAGAAACGCTGAATACCCTGATCGATAAAGGAATACTCACCGTTCGGATCTGGTTCATAAGGCACATGGTGTGCGTAAATAGGACTTCTCAGTACAGTCAACGCCATGTCTTGGTTATGAATGCTATAGCTGTATTTCGCATCATTCATTAGGCTGAGGCCGTACATGATGTTGCCTTTTCGAGTCACACCCGAGTAATCAATCCACGTTAATCCTGGTTCTTCTTCGCCGTTATGTTCACGTTCAATCGTACCGTAAGGTATTTCATAGGTTTGCTTACTAAAGATGACATTCACTGGGAAAACCAGCTTCAACATTTTGAAGGACTCGCGCCAATCCACCATCACCTGCACATCAATTTGATCGCGATCCGCATACATGGCGAAATCTTGAACTAGCTTTGAGCTGCCATACTCACTCACAACACGGATGACCGATTTAACGGGGCCGTGCTCGACACGGAACACCTTTTTCGCTTTGAACGTACCTGCCTTCTGGTTAAAATGCAGGACATCATGGCTCCAAGTATCCGATTTATCATCCAAGACGATGGGCTTGGCTCCATCTCCTTTAAACACTTCATGATCGACCACTTTATCATGCAGGCTCTTGATGTAGCCTGTTTCTTTATCGAACTCCAAGCGGAAACGTTTATTTTCCATGACCAAATCACTAGCTTGGATCGGTTCACCAACCGATTTGTGCGAGGCTGACTCAGCCACCAATTTATATACCCGATATCCCATGGAAGGCAGATCAGCCATAAAGCTAAGACGGAAACGGCCGTTTGCAGACGCTTGCGATTGTACCGTCTGGAATGGCACCGGGTTCCCTTTGTCATCAAGCAATACAGTAGTGGGTTTGATGCCTCCTACTTCAAGCTCAACGTTTACACGGCTTTCCCACGTATGAGGGTTAAAAACAACAATCGGCTTCATGGTTACATCTTGCTCAATGTTTATGTTCCATGACAAAGATTGAACCGCATAATTAAGGGAACGATCCGCGATAGCCATGGCTTCCCCGTACAAATACATCGCGTCTTCATAAGCAGACTCCAAGCTGGTTCCTGCCAATATGTCATGGAACTGATTAAAGAGCACATTTTTCCAAGCTTGCTTGAATTCTGCGGGATAAGGTTGACCAGTGATCCATGAAGCGAGCGCCGAGTACTTCTCTGCGGCCATTAAGCGATTCTCTGCTTTACGATTCCAATGCTTAATACCAGAATGCGCAGCGTAGCAGCCGCTAGCATGGTGCTGCAAATCATCATGAACGACCGGCAGCTTTAAGTTCTTGCTCTCCATCTCTTTGAAATACGCATCCGGCGTTGCAAACTCCAGCTTAGGCAGCGATGGATCCTCGTTCATGCGGCGAATACTCTCGATATTTTCCTTCGTTGGGCCGCCCCCATGATTGCCAACGCCATAGAACAGCATCAACTCGTTAAGCGGCTCTTTGAATTCGCCCAGGCAGCGGCGAACATGGTTTTCCAAATCCTTGCCCCAAGACAAATATTCATACATGATGCGGAATGTCATGACTTGTGAGCCATCATCCGATTCCCACATGAACAGACGGCTTGGCAGCCCTTTTTCATTCGGCATCGGACGCATCATCACGTAATAATCCATCCCGCTCTTCTTCAGAATTTGCGGCAGCATACCGTTATGCCCAAAGCTGTCTACGTTATAGCCAACTTTAGCTGTTACCCCGAACTTCTCTTTGAAGTAATGTTGACCGTACAGCCCTTGACGGACGAAGGATTCCCCATTCGGAATGTTGCAGTCAGGTTGAATCCACCAACCGCCGACAATATTCCAGCGTCCTTCCTGCACGCGCTTTTTGATCTCCGCGAACATCTTAGGCTCGTTATTTTCAATCCACTCGTACATCGCAGCAGAGCTGGAAGTGAAAATAAAATCTTCGGACTCTGTCATCCGGTCTAGAGCAGAACGGAATGTAGCCTTCGCTTCTTGGAATCCTTCCTGCCATTGCCATAACCAAACCGGATCCAGATGTGCGTTACCAATCATATAGAGTTTGTTATCTTTCATTGAGAGAATCCCCCGATCTATTTGTTAAAAACATCCGCTTTACCAGCGCTGTTCAAAAAGTGCTTCATTTTTTCCATCACCGTTTGAGTAACGGCATCACGTCCGACTTGCAGCATATCTGGCGCTAATTTTTTACATTCTTGATTGGTCATCCGTTCTTCGCGTCCAAGTGCTTTAAGCAGCGAAAGCTCCAAATCTGTTGCGATATTCACTTTGCTAACACCGCCGCCTGGCAATTGGTAGGCTCTGCGCATCATTTCAGGTGGTACGCCCGAACCGCCATGCAGGACAAGATGAACAGGGGTCAATCTGCGAATTTCCATCAGGCGGTCATAATCGATTTTGGGCTGCTTCACGACATACACGCCATGTGCGGTACCGCAAGACACAGCAAGCGCATCAACACCGGTAATCGCGACAAACTCAGCCGCTTCCTGTGGATTCGTATATAATTCTTCATCTTTATCCGTTTCTACGAAGTCTGTTGTGCCAATCATTCCCAGATCGGCTTCTACGGAAACACCTTTCGTATGGGCATATGCCACAACTTCCTTGCTAATCTCCGCATTTTCGGCAAAAGGTTTCTCCGATGCATCAATCATGACCGACGTAAAGCCCGCTGCGATTGCTTCTTTAATGGTTTCTAATTCCTTCGTGTGATCCAAATGCAGTACGACAGGAACTGTGATTTGCTGCTCCTTTACCTGGCGGTAAAATTCTTCTCCAAATTCGGCTGCCGTGATCCCATAACGAATCAATTCTTTATGTGAAATTTGAACAATCAAAGGTGAGTTCGCGATTTGGCCCGCTTTCAGAACGGCTGCAATCATGGGGGTATAACGCGGCGAGAAAGAGCCAATCGCAAAATGGTTCGCTTCAGAAATCTCAAGTGCTTGTTTTAATGTGATTACCGGTGAAGTTGGTGTTGTGTTTGTCATCGTTGTAATTCTCCTTTTAATAAAGCTTCTAGTAATGAGGTAACGCTATAGTTGATCCATGACTTGTTTAACCCGCAGCATACCTAAACGCGGGCTGCTGAGAAAACGAGCTTGTTCCTCTGGAGCAAATTGCGAAATCACGCGGGCCATAGAAGCCTGCGCAAGCAAAACGACATCCGTATTGGCTGCAAGGTTGCGGAGTACAGATGCGAGTTCTTCATCATGTCCCTTCTTATCTCCAGCGAGGAGCTTCTGATAAGCAGATTTTGCGACGACTGTATCAATTTGTACCGCTTTGCCAGCTTGCTCCGCTTTGCTGATGAGCATTCGTTTCGTCGGCTGCAATGTCGTTTCGAGCGTTGCCGCAACACCAATCTTGAGTGCTGAATTCACCGCCAACTCTGCCATCGGGTCGTCGATACGAATGATGGGAATACGGAGCTTAGGTTGTACGCGGGCAACCAGTTCACCAATAGACGAACAAGCGCTCAAAATGCAAGAAGCACCTGCTTTCTCGGCAATTTGAGCGTACTGAAGGAACCGCTCTTCTATCTCATTGATTTGCCCGCCATTCGCTGCGAGCTGCGGCAAAATGGAATCATCCACCCAGTTCATCACTTCAACCCCAGGCAGAAGCTCTGAGGCTAATGCTTTTAAACTTTCCACCGTTACAGGCGTTGTATGGATAATGGCTAGTTTTTTTGTCATCGAAATCGCTCCTTTGCGTGTTTGCAACACGTTATCTGGCATTTTGGGTACGTTCCCAAAAGTTACATAGGCTGCAACGCAGCCTACTTTACTCGCTCCACTTCAATTAACGATCGAATAAATCTAAGTCATTTTCATAAGGTAGAGATACCTGAGCCGCATATAAAATGAGTCCAATGCACCAAGAATGGGAAAGCGTCAGCATCATTCCCTTCGGCTGGAAGCAATTCGTATTGTAGAAACGTTCCGTTACCATACCTTTGTAAGCATTGAAGTCGCCATCTTCGCGCGCGATAAACTGCAGGAAGCAAGAAATATGATCTCGTGTACGATCTAGATAATATCGGTCTCCTGTATAAGTCCATAGCCGAAGCATCTCTGGTACAGCAAAAAGTCCATAATTGTGTAAATGTTGATTGGATGTTGATGCCTGATCCGCCCCGCGCGAACAGTAATCGTACTGTGCGAGAAGAGAATGCTTAGGAAATTGTAAATTGTAAGTCCAACGGAAAGTCATCATCCAATCCGCAGCACTAGAAGCAAGCTCCAGCCAGAGCGGCTGTCGATTGAATTCATACAACAGAACGTAGGACACGACCGCGTTGTATGCATCCTCCGAAGTCGGTGTTAAGTGGACGTCCTCGGGAGCGCCATACATATATTCGTCACGAATGAAACGTTCATAATAGCTTCCTCCCCGAACCGCAGCGGCTGCGAAGCCTTCGTCTTCAAAGTAAGCGGCTCCCTCCAGAAGAGCGGCAATCCACAGCATACCGCCTGCGCCATCCCACTCCTGTACTTCGCCAGTCTCACAATCATAGTAGGAGCCGAAGTTCCCATCGGAGCGCTGATGTTCCACCGCGAAGCGAAGATTGGAGAGGACAGCATGCTCCCATTCAGGATGCATGACACCTGCTTCTCTCTCAAAAGCAAGCGCCCGAACAAGGAACAACGTTGCTTCAGATATGGTTCTAGCCTGCAGCCACGTCTTTTTCGGATTCCAGCCCGCCGTCCAGCCTCTTCCGAGCTCCCATGAAGCCCAGAACGTTCCGCTCGGTGCAAGCCCTGTCGCGATTTTATCTATGACTCTGATGCCTGCTTCGATATAAGATGAAGTCTCTTTTTTCCTGCCATAAGTCAACAAGGCGTAGGCATAAGGCACACCGCTTACCCAACTGACATGCATGTGCGGTCGATCGCCCATTCCTTTGACATTGTTGTTAAACTCGCGGTCGAAAGCAGCCGTTTCTCTAAGAATGTCGTTCTCTTTATCATAGTGCCATTCGTACAAGCCGTGCGCCGTTAGTTCTGCTGCTTGCTCCAAGCCCATCCATGGATTAAGCCCATTTACTTGACGATGTATGGCATACATTTGACGAACGAAAGGATTGTAGCTGTGCGCGTCAGAAGTGCCTGCGTAAACATAGAAGTGAAGTTCTACTTTCTCTCCCGGTTGGAACGTATGCATATGCAAATCCGCTGGTGCTGGCACGGCATTCCCAATGAACGTAACAGGCTCCTCCTTGTAGGGAAAGTTAAGCCAAATTTCCGTCCCTGCTGCATTGCCTCGAAAGCCTAGACCACTAAGTCCAAGCGGGGACATTTCATCCGTACAAAGAGCCCCGCACATCCCGTCATTCCATGCGAATACAGCGGGAAGAGCTGCACGATCTGCACGAAATGACCAATAATCAGATACCATTTGTTGAGCTTCGCCCCCTTTAAAGTCATAGCGAGGGTAGGGGCGCAGATTTTTTTCGAAACGGTTTTCTTTATAAAAAGCGCCGGGAATCATCCAGTCCGGTTTGCCCGTTCCTTCAAGGCTGCAGCCAAACTGCAAATTGTAAGCAGAGGCTTGCTTGCCCTCGTATTGAACTTCCATGTGTACTTCGAAATAGTCGCAAATATCGCTCATCTGCTTCCAGCTTGATCGTACTTTAAAGCTTTCCGATTCCCCCGAAGCCTTCAGCCCCTCAGATGTTGACGTTATTTCATCGACGGGTACGATTTCCTGCTCCCCGTTCATGCCACTTGCCGATAACAATTTGGAAAACCGAAGACTTGCTTGCTGCTTGGAGTCAGCCGTAGTAATCTCAAATGCCTTCACTGCATGCTCTAAGCCGTTATCCGATATCTTCCACTGCATCGCTATTCCTCCAAACCTTTCAGCTTATATAATTCGATTAAATTCGTTCGGAAAATCCGATCAGCAAAGGTCATGGCATCTGATTCGTCAAGTGCGCCATCTGCCACCTTTTCCGTCAAGACATCTGCCACCACTTTGCGGGCCAGCTTCTGGTGGGCATATGTCCCTTCGATATAGTTATAATCGCCGCCAAAGCCTTGAATTTTCGTCATCGGCACCATTTCAATAACCTGATGCAATATTTGTTTAGCTGCTGTAGGTGAAATAATATATACCCAAGTAAAATCTGCGTAGACATTCGGGAAATTTTTTACAATACTTAAATAAGGCAAGTAATAGGGGTATCCGCTGTGGAGCAGAACAAACCTTGCTTCCGTGTATTCCAGCAGCAGTGGAATCAGCAACTCCACATTCGAATTCGTTAATGAGTTGCCGTTGGAAGAAACACTTACTTCATGATGACCTGTATGAATTTGAATCGGTAGATCATAAGCAATCGAACGTTGGATGATAAAATGGATCAAATAATCCTGCAGCGCTTGCGTTTCAGCTTGGGAGAGCGATTCCTCCAAGGTACAACCCAGCAGACGATTGAAAGCTAACTCCGCTTCATGTAATGTCGGTTTACCGCAGGATAGGGAGCGCCAGTAGGCATGCCCAAACTTTGTTGCGACCATGCCCTCCTGGACATATTTATGCAATAAGGTATCCACTGCCTCCAAATATTGGCGCAGATGATAGACCGTAACGCCAGACATTCTCTCGACAGTAGTGATATCCTTCAATGTTCGTAGTTTGAAAGTAAAATCCATAAACATGATGGGACGAAAACGCACGTACGCAAGTTTCGTCGTCTGGATCAGTGTAAAGGCAAGATCAATTCCGGACTTTTGGGCCATCACATGCTCATACCAGTTAGGATTGTGCGTTGCTTGGGACACTTTTACATTCGCCTCTAGTAGGCCATTCACGTTCCACTCGTTGAGCTCATATAAATCTTCCATTGCTGTACGAAACATCCGGGCATACGTTGTATTTTTCGTTTTATGCCAAAAGTCCATAAACAAGGTAGCCTTTTGTTCTACATCTAATGAACTTTGTCTTCCTAACGCACCCATTTTCATGCCTGCGCTATAAAAGTCAGAGTCCAAGTAATGCAGCAGGGAAAACAAATCATGATCTTCTCTTTTTCGAATTTGCGGTGTTGCCAGGTGTTCATGACCGTCAATGATGCGGATTCGGTTAACATAATCATGAAGGATGCTCATTAGCTGGTCTCTCTCCTTCTAAATATGCGGCTGCTTCTTACGAAGCAGCCGCTTTTCTTTTTTACAATTACTGAAGCTCTGGGAACGCTGCTTTCACTTCTTTTTGGAAGGCTGCTACAACATCCGCATAGCTTTTATTGTCTGTAAGTCCTTGACTTGCTACTTTTCTCCAGAGACCTAGAATCGAATCACTGTATTTATCAGACTTAATCACTGGCATTGACTTCATCATTGCGTAGTAAGGCTGCAGTACTTTTTGATCGCCAGTTAACGGGGCTGTATACTTATCTACATTTGCATCATAAACACTTTGAAGTGCTGGCATGTTCCCTCTTGCAATCAGATCTGCGTTCTGCCATTCAGCGCTTGCAGAGAATTTGATAAACTCAGCAGCGATGTCTTTATTGGCCGTTTTATTATAAATAGCACGGAATGTTCCACCGTTGTAGAAACCTTCTGGTGTTTTGGCAACGCCAAACTTACCAACGGCTTTGTTATCTTTGTTACCGATCATGAATGTTGCCCAAGCAGGCATCGCTACCAATACAACACTTCCGTCATTAAGTGCATTACCCCAGCCCGCTGACATGAATGGTAATTTCGCATCTACGTTATTCGCACGAATTTCTTTTTGACTGTTATATACTTTTTCCCATTTCGGATCGACATTTAATTTGCCATTCACATAGAAAGGCTGTGTATTGTAGCTGGCAATGTCATTCAAGTCCCCTGTATTCGCAATTAAATGAACCTTGCCATCGCTTTGCTTCGCAACTTTTTTACCGAGCTCAATGATCTTATCGTAGCTGTTCACCATTTCGCTGATTTGGTTCGAATCATCCGTACCGAGGAACTTTTTCGCATTTTCCTTCAAATACCAGAAGCCGCCTGGAGAGGATTGGTCGGAAATCGCTTTGATTTTGCCGTCCGACGATTTACCAAGCTCAGAGACATATGGAATGTAGTTTTTCACTAAATCAGCAGCGCCAATCGGTGCTAGATCCATCAAAAATGGAGATTCAATGAATTTGCCAACATAACTTCTTTCTAGGTCAAGTACGTCAGGCACATCTTTGCCAGATTGCAGTGCTGACAAAAGTTTGATTTGATATTGATCGCCAGGGAACACCTTAACGTCAACTTTGACATTCGGATATTTCTTCTCAAATGCTGACGCAATGCCTTTTGTTCCATCAAAGAAAGTCCATAAGGAAAGAGTACCGGAAAGCTTAGCTGGATCAACCGGAGCGGCCGATGCTGCCGGACTATTCGTCGCTGAACTATTGTTATTTGATTTAGAGCCGCAAGCCGTTAGAACACCTGTCGCAAGTACTGTTGTCATTAAAATAGAAGCCCATTTTTGTGCTTTCAAGACATAGCTCCCCTTCGGAGTAAATTTAAATGTATAAGTGATGTTTTGCTGGCTAAGATGACGATATATATTGGCGCGCATCACTCCTCTCGATGTCTACGCATCAGCCCTTTACAGCCCCAGCTGCAACCCCGTTAATAATCCGCTTGGACATAAAAGAAAAGAACACCAGGATCGGGACGACCGATATCACAATTCCTACGTATTGAGCCCCAAAGTCGGATGAAAACTGTGATTTGACACTCGCAATCATGACGGGCAAGGTTTGCATGTCAGCATCGAACAAAATAATCATCGGAACTAAAAAGTCATTCCATTTCCCAATGAAAGCAAAGATCGCTAACGTGGCAAGTGCAGGGCTCATTAACGGTAAAATGATGCGATGGAAAAGCTGCATTTCACCATAACCGTCTATTCTTCCAGATTCGATAATTTCGGTTGGTACCGATGTGTCCGCGAACTGTTTGACTAGAAAAATACCAAACGCGTTGTAGACGGAGGTGAGCAAGAGCGGATAATAAGTGTTCAACATATGGAATACATCCATTAATTTATAAAACCCGATAATCCCCAATTGTCCAGGAATCATCATTGTCCCTAGGGTAATCATGAATAATACGCCTTTGTAACGAAAGTTGTATTTCGAGAATCCATAACCAGCTAACGCAGCAAAATAAACATTAATGAGCGTCGCCGTTATGGTGATGAATAACGTATTACCTAAACCACGCCAGATGTTAACGGTTTCAATCAGCCTATGATAGTTCACTAAGAACTGGTCGCCAGGCACGATGAGCAGCTTCCGAGCAATGTCTGAGTTGTTGTGCGTTGAAGTAATGATCATGCTGTAAAAAGGCAGTAAGCAAGTTAAAGCTATAGCAATTAACACCACATAGATGATGATTTTCAAAATAAACCAATCGAATTGAAACGCTTTCTTAATCAAGGGTCGTCACCTCCTACTCATTGAGCTTTGAAGCTTTCGCTGTAATCGCCGTCAAGATCATGACAACAACGAAAATACCATACGCGACTGTTGCTCCGTAGCTGTAATCGAAATTTTTGAATGCGGTTTGATAGAGGTACATAACCATTGTTCGGGTCGTATTATTAGGACCATCTCCGAGCATCAGTGGCGCATCAAATAATTGTAGACCCCCAATTACTGAGGTAATGAAGGTGAACAGAAAGACAGGTCGCAGCATGGGGAGCGTAATATATAGGGTGCTTTTCCATTTATTCGCGCCATCCATCTTCGCAGCTTCGTACACTTCTTCTGAAATGGATTGCAGTCCCGCGACAAACACGATCAGATTAAATCCAAAATATTGCCAGCAAATGACTCCCGCTACAATCGTGCGCGACCACCAAGGACTGCTGAACCAGTTCACTGGCTCGCTAACGATTCCTAAATCCATCAGCACTTTATTGACCGAACCCGTTTGCCAGTCGAACATTAAGCTGAACATGACGCCAAGCGTAATCGGTGTAATGATATGAGGAAAATAGTACACAGCCCGAAAAAAATGCTTGCCGCGAATGAATTTCTCATTCAAAATAATCGCAAGAACAAGGGCAATGACCAGTTGTGGAACAATCGACATGACCCAAATAATCAAGGTGTTCCCTATCGTTTGATAGAAGAACGTATCATGCAAAAGGCGTGAATAGTTGGCCAAGCCGACATAAACGGGATCCGTAAATCCATCCCATTTTGTAAAGCTTAAATAAAACGTATATAAAATCGGAATCAAACCAAAGATGCTAAATCCTATAAAAAATGGAGCTACAAATAGATATCCGTAATTCGACTTATTGATTTTTGAAATCATCGGTCTCAACTCTTTTCTAAAGTTTGGTACAAGATTGACGAGTAATCAGTGTCGGTTTAAATAAATGAGACGTTCTCTCTACATCTTCTCCTTCTATTTGAGCAAACAAGCCTTCCGCTGCCTTCATCCCTACCTGCTGTAGCGGCTGGCGAACCGTAGTCAATGGCGGGGAAACCCAACTTGACAAGGTGATATCATCAAATCCGACGATTGACATTTGGTTAGGCACTTGAATCCCTTGCTCCTGTAACGCGCGAAGTGCACCGATCGCTGTTTCATCACTGGAGGCAATGACTGCCGTATAGCCTTCTTCTTTAAGCAGTTCTTTCATGGCCTCGTATCCGCCTTGATTCGTCCAATCCGACGCGACGACCCACTCAGGCCGGAATTCCATTTGCAATTCGTGCATCTTCTGCTGCAAGCCTTTCAATCTGTACTTGATAGGTCCCATGTGAGCAGGACCTGAAATATAGGCCACTCGACGATGCCCTAATTCATGCAGATAGGTAACCAGATCAGCAACTCCTGAAGCGTTGTCGATATCAACTGAGAATAAACCGTCCATTTCCCCATGATCGCCAATTAATGCAAGCGGATAAGGAACATCCATCATTCGCTCCAGTTCAAGTGGATCCCGCTTCTGGAAGCTAAGAAGAATAATGCCGTCAACCTGTCCTTCGAAAAGTAGATGGAGAAAGGACGCCTCTTGTTTGGCATTTGAAGTTCCGCTATAGAATATACAGTTATAGCCTTTCTTATTAGCTACGGCTTCAATCCCTTTAATTATGCCCGAATAGAAGATGTTCGAAATGTTGTCGACCACGATACCAATCGTATTCGTCCGACTCATGACTAACCTACGAGCATTTTCATTCCGATGGTAATTAAGAGTTATAATCGCCCTCTCTAAGGCCTCTTCTGTTGCTTTCTTTACCTTCTGACCATTTAAATAACGTGATACTGTACTTTTGGATGTATTCGCCACTCTTGCGACGTCATGAATCGTTGGATTCATTGGCTGCCCTCCTCTATACTCGAACAAAAGCGATTAAATTTTTATTTTCGGGAACGTTCCCATTTTAAGGATAAAAGATCGTTTTTTTGTTTACTTCGATAGGTGATCTCACTTTTTGAGAACGTTCCCATTTTGTTTTCAAAAAAAGGGGCTTGCTTATTAAGTTTCCCCACGCTTGTTTGGGATCGTTCCCAATTTGGATAATGGCGATTCGTTTATTTACCGATTTCTATAGTTACATGTTATCGCTTACACATAAGATTGTCAATACTTAATTTAACAAATAAACAAACCTAGTTGTTGTTCGTATTCATTTGTTTCAAACTGCACTTTGTGGTATAAAAACAACTTCAAAAGTGATATATAAACATTCCACACAGGCTACGTTTCAACCACTTCATCTATATTTTCAATATGCTGATTTACAATAAGCTGACCTCCATTTCGTTGTTGCCACCTTGAAAGGCTGCCGGCATGAACGACAGCCTTTGCTCACATTACGGGCAGCATTGTCCGGATACTCATGTGTTTACACGAGAAATTGATAATAATTTGAAGAGCTGGGGATGAGGGTGGCGAACGACTGAAACGAACGATACAACTCGGCGATTACGCGGTGCCCCATCCAATCGTATGGAAGCAGAGACACCGGAAGCATGGGATCCCTAAGGCTAATCTCGCTGATAACCTCTCCGACATGCAAATAAAGGACAAACAGCTCTAAGGGATCCATCCTGCCTCTGATTTCCTTATTCAACGCCGGCACAAATTCGTCTTGATACCATTGCCATTTCTCCTGATGCAGGCGATGGATGCCGGCTAGAGGCCAAATGTCGGCTGCCCGCTCGGGGGTAATATCCCGAAACAAAATCGACGCTTCCGAGATAGTGACGTATTCATCCATGGAGGCCGCATGAATCCAGGACAAAAGCTGCTTACTGTAATCCCAAGGAGAGACATAAACGCCTTTATACAGTTGACCGAAGCCAAGCTGCAGCAGCTGCAAACGGAATTGATCCCTTCTTTGCCTCTCTGACTCCGGTACCTCGAAGTGCACGAAATACCATTTGCGGTTCCAGTCCACATCGTATTGCCACGGTTTCCTGTTCACGAAGGATAAAAACTGCTCCCCTTTGTCCATTATGGAATACAGGGAACGCTCTTCCGCATGAATATACTTTTCTTTCTTCATTCGTGATAGAACGTTCCTGATCGACTGCTCCTTATAGCCGCGTTTCGTATAAATTTGTACTAATTCTTTAGCATGCATGCAACGCTTTTTTGTCAGCAGGAAAAGTATCTGCTTCTCGATTGACAGCATTCGGTTTTTGATCCCCTTCCAGAATACTTGCTATCATCATATTACAGTAATTTGACAAAAAAAGAAATAAAGAATATACTCGCATTGTCGTCAAACGAATAATAAATAGTATACGGAGGAGAAAAAAATGAACCTTATTTTTCACGGACACTCTTGCATTCAGATCTCGGACGGAGAGCGCTCGATCATCATCGATCCGTTCCTGAGCGGCAATCCCGTCGCCAAAGCGAAAGCCGAGGACATTCAAGTTCAATACATCTTGCTTACACACGGACACACGGATCACACCGCTGATGCGGAAGCTATCGCCAGAGCTAACGATGCGACCATTGTCGCCACCTTTGAGCTCGCTACCTATTACTCTTGGAAGGGCCTGAAGACGATCGGAATGAACATCGGAGGAACTGTGGACTTGGGATTTGCCAGAGCAAAGCTTGTTCACGCATTCCACAGCTCTTCTATTATAGCGGACGATTCCCAAAGCATCGTCTATGCAGGCATGCCGGGCGGATTTGTCATGGATTGGAACGGAGTTACGCTTTATCATGCCGGCGACACCTCCTTGTTCGGAGATATGAAAATGATCGGCGAGCTTCACGATATTGATTACGCGGTACTGCCGATCGGGGATTTTTACACAATGGGACCTAAAGATGCTCTGATTGCAGCAAAGTGGCTGCAAGCAAAGAACGTGATCCCGATTCATCACAGCACATTCCCAGGCATCGTGCAAGATACTGCAGCCTTCACCGCACAGCTGAAGGAGCAAGGAATCGAAGGCTTCGCTCTCCAGCCAGGAGAACAGCTTAAACTTGTAAAATAAAGTGGGTGTCAACGCCGAAGCCCTTTAAAGTTATTGAGGCGGATTCTCGACCTCTCAGTTTATTTTGGGTAATGCACCGGTTCTAAAACCTGACATGCTACATTGGGCCCATTGCGGAGCTCTTAAGAAAACTTGGTTAATCTGGTGCAATTGATGCGAATAGGTGATCATAAGTTGAATAATTTTTTGCTTACGGATACGAGCACTAACGAAGGCCAAGATAACTCCAGAGCTTTTTACCCCTTTATGTTGGAATAACTGGCACTGAAGTATCCTACTGCACAAGAAATGGCCAAGGCAACTTTGGATGAACTTCGGCAAACTTTATTAGCAGACGATGATGTTTTATAAGTGACGAGACCCTACACTGCCTTATTTAAGATCAAAGAAGCCCATATCCTTATGAATTGGAAAATCAATTTGCTTCCAAAATACGGGTATGGGCTTATTTTGTTTTCGTAAGCACTACACTACATTAGACTGAAGTTACCGCTTAAATGCTTGAAACTCCAGCGACTTCGCTCTACATGTTCTCGTGCAAATATTGATAAACATACGTCTCATCCAGCAAGCCGCGGTCGCACGAAACATGTACATCACAAGTACTTCTTGTCTATGTTATACCCAATCGCCGTCCCCCGGGATCGCGACTTGATCAAGCAGCCCTTCAGCCGTCAAACGAGTGTGCAAATCCGCTCTCGTGACGAGACAATGGTTTATCGTATCCATATGCACTGCAACAACCTTTGTATACGGAGCGTACTGGCATAAGCCTACCACATCGTCCGCATCCATCGTGATCGAGTCACCCACCGCGAATCTCGCGCCGCCAGCATTAACGACAGTCATATTAGGCCGATGAGCATCTAGTGCCTGCTTCACATCGTCACACCAAATTGTGTCCCCCGCGATGTACAGCGCCGGCTGGCCGTCCGCTTTGAGGACAAAGCCTGATACTTGCCCCATTTTCTTCCCGATATCACCTGTACCGTGCTGCCCGCTTGTTCGAATGATCGTCATGCCTTTGAAAGTTAAGGTCTCATTGATCGCAGTCACCGAAGTGAAACCAAAGGAAGCGATCGCTGCATCATCGTCCGGTTGGCATAATATCGGTGTCGATTTGGAGAGTGCCGCTGCAGCCGCATCATCCCAGTGATCCCGGTGCAAATGCGTCACGAGTACGGCATCTGGGCGAAATCCATCATGAATTGCAAAAGGCAACGGAACAAGAGGATTCCGTCTATCGTCCGTTGAATTAGGGATCGGTGGGTTCACCCTTTCGTCGGAGAACATCGGATCAATTAAGAATTGCACTCCTGCATATTCCAGCCATAGCGTTGCGTGGCGGATCAATTGAAGTTTCATTGTCGTATACCTCTTATCTTTTAGTTTATGGTTCTGTTACAATTATAGGATAAGCCGGAATAAGCGAATACGACATGGTGAAACGAAAAATCGGCTTTCATTTTCACATTGAAAGGAATTTCCTAATGTTGAGCAACCATACGATCGATGAAGTCGATCTTCGTATATTGAATTATTTGCTAAAGGACGCTACCCAATCCCACAAGGCAATTGGTCAGCTTATTCACTTGACCGGGCAAGCGGTTGGAGCTCGCGTGCGAAAGCTGCAGGATCTGGGTGTCATTGAAGGTTATACTTTACGCTGGAATCCGGACAAAATAGGGCAAGTCGTGAACGCCTTTGTTACCGTTTTCATGAAATCGAACACCGCCCATCATTTGTTTCAAACGTTTGTTCAACAAAATGATAAGGTCGCTGAAACGCATCGCGTAAGTGGCGAAGGATGCTACTGGATGCGGGTACGCGTCGGCACGCCAATAGAACTGAATGTTTTCCTTGACGAACTCTTGAAGTATGGCAACTACAAGGTAAGCCTATCGATTGGCCAAATCAAATAGCTGAATTCCCCACCCACAAGGTAGCAATTCAATGAGAAAACCTCTATCGAGGCCTTTCGAAGATGAGCGACCGCGCCAATAAGAAAGTCAGGTTTTCTTTTAGAAAAAACTTATACTTTCTTATGTGGTAAAAAAAAGCGGGGGTCCTAGAAGCCTTAAGGCTTCTATCGGACCACCCACTATCTCAACCCGTTACTTCAACTCTCATTCGTCTTCGTTTAGGATCAATTCCTTTACAGGACAAACAATCACCTGCACACCACACTGGCGGATATCATCAAGAATACTCGGTTCTACTAGGTCGCTAGTAACCAAAATATCAACATCTTGAAAGCTGGAAAAGGAGACCAATCCCTGCCGCTCGAATTTGCTATGATCGGCAACAATGACAATCTTTTGTCCTGCTGATATCATGGCACGTTTAACTTCAGCTTCATAGAGATCAGAGCTTGTAAATCCTTTACGCATGGATATCCCCGATGCACCTAAAAAGGAGAAGTCCGCATTATATTTTTGCAGTTCTAGTTCTGCCTGGGGTCCAACAAGACTCATCGATTTCTTAATGAGCTTTCCGCCAATGACGAATACTGAAGCATCTTCATTTTGACTGCTTTCCTCCGCTACATCTGTTCCGTTCGTAACCACCATCAACTTTGGTACATTTCGTAGGTGACGAGCCACGCACCATGTTGTTGAGCCAGCGTCTAATATAACGATTTGATTGCCTTCCACCAGCAAAGCGGCCATTTTCCCGATCGCATCTTTCTCCTCGTGAAATTGGAATCTCCGCTGCTCGACTGGCGGGATATTTTGTGAATTATTTTGCAATTCTTCTATCAAAATAGCGCCGCCGTAATTTTTTTGAATGATGCCTTCCTGCTCCAATTGGTTCAGATCGCGACGAATGGTTTCTTCGGAGACATTGAATTCCTTTACCAAATCCGCTACTTTAACACTGCGTTCTTGGAAGAGAATTTCTTTTATTTTGGTTCTGCGATGTATGGCAATCATAGTCAATCCCCCTCTAATCCTCGAATCCTTTACACTATTAGTTTCCGAATCAGAAAGGGATTTCTGATTGGGGATTTCTCAATGAAGATATGTAAATTCTAATATCGCTTTTCTGAGTAGGGTTGTCAAGAGCGATCCCCGTTAAAACCCCTAGTTGAAGAGGCTATTAAGCTCTATCTATCATAAAATATACTGAACCGAGCTGTTCCAAGCAGATATGTTCAGTTCCTGGTCAGCTTCAGGAATGGAGCTCCATCGGACGTTAATTGACTTACTTTCGCCTGGGAGTAATGAGAAATCATTATCCGTATAATAAACATAGCCTTCTGCCGTAACCGGACGGGCATCCTCCAGATGAACAAGAAAAGCAGCCTGTGTGCCAACATTCGTAAGTTGAAGCTGCCAGATTGCCCCTTCCTCTGAAATCGTTTTCTCCACCTGTATGCTGGTTTGAGGTAGTACTAACATCGGCACCAAATTAGCTGTCACGCTAAAAGGGTAGCAATTACTGCTAATGACTTCCTTCGCGGCGTTTACCAGATTGATGCGGAAGAAAAACACATCCTCTTGCAGCTGCTGGAGAGGCAGTTCAAATGTCCCAAGTCTGATGGCCGCATTGGACACCACTTTTCCTTGCCACTCGGCTTCCGAATATAGGTGTCCGCTTGCTCCAACTAAACACCATTGTGAGGTTAACTCCCCCAGTTCGATTCTATCTGACTGAACACCCCATACAACCGCTTTAAAAGTTCCCTGGCCTTCCCATGCAATCATAGCAAAGCTGGCTGAAACTTGTATAGTTTGATAAGCTCTAGCCATTGCGTAGTAAACCGGCTTAGGGTTCGTAAAGTAATCAAGCGCGGAAGTGCAATAGGCATTTGGAAATGGCTCATTGAACTGCCATGGAAGTGTTCCGCTATTTTGCCACATCCGGCGAAGATTAGATTCAACAGCATACCGAAGTCCTTCTGCTTGTAGAAACTGACTAGCTCTTATCAGCTCTTCCGGATTATGAAGCTCATTTCCGAAGGAGGACTGAATCATTGGTTCATTAATCCACCAGGAACCTCGGTGAAAATAAATAGGATTATCCCGGGTCGCTGGCCACTGGTTGGACTCAGATATCGTAAGGTTCAGCGTCTTTAAATGCGTCATTCCCTCTACGCCGAACTCACTGTGAAGCAGCGAGGTTCCTTTGTTATAGAGCTCATATTGTTGTGACAATCCCTGGAACTCCCAAGGCCCATGCACGTCATGCTGCCCAGTAGGATCCTGCTCGATGTTGTCCAGCGTATTCGAAAAGCATCGACCGGTAGGCGATGTCGGCAGCCAAAGTGCATCAGGATGTAGTGTTTCAACCACTTGTTTAAGGGCTCCCAATACGGGCTCCGTATCGTCAAGCGGCCGATCATCGCTATCCTGCAGCTCGTTACCCCCACACCACAATACGAGGGAAGGATGATTTCTCTTTCTCGGAATGATTTGTTCAGCTTCCTGCACCATCATCGTGATAAAAGCCTCATCTTCACTTGGTTTGTTCGCAATCCCAGAGCTGGATTGAATGAATTCCTGCCAAACCATGATGCCGTAACGATTACACAGCTCATAGAAGGCATCCTTCTCAATCAGCCCTCCACCCCATACGCGCAGCATATTAACTCCCGCCTGCTTGGCTAATGTTAACAGTCTTTCTAGCTTAACCGGCTGCTCTCTACCATACATGACATCCATAGGTACCCAGTTCCAGCCTTTGATGTACGTTTTATGCCCATTCACCACTAGCACATAAGGCCTTGCCGTTTGATCAGGTGTTTCATTCCGATGCCATGCCACTGTTCGAATGCCGAACGTTGTTTCTTTAACAGAACTAAGTAGGCTGTCAGCACGTCCCCCAGGCTCATTTATCTTTTCAAACACGTTAATTCGAACTCGATACAAATGGGCTTCTCCCGAACCATTCGGCTGCCATAGACGTGGATAGTTAAGCTGCAAAGTGGAGCTAAGCTTGGTTTCTCCCTCACTTATGAAGTGATCGGATACGACAGAACTAACTTGCTCTTCACCTGAAAAAATGCAGGTCTCCACACGTACTTCCGCCTGTTTCGCAGAGGAAAGCGTCGAATCTATTGTAAGATTTGCTAGTTCAAAATCATTGGAAAGCGTTGATCTCACATAAATATCCTCGATACGAATCGGACCTGTGACATCCAAATACACATCGTCCCATATCCCTTGATGAATCATCCGCGGACAGAAATCCCACCAATAAGTCATCCGGCTTTTATGTTCGCGAACGTAACTTGTTTTGCTAACTTGCGGCTGTTCGTCCGGTGCTTTTTCTATCACAACAGACAATAGGTTGGACCCGCCATAGTGAAGGGTATCCGTGACATCAAATACGGCTGCCGTAAACATGCCTTTGTGATGACCAATTTGGGTTCCATTCAGGAAAAACTGCGCCTCAAAATCAACACCCTTAAAATGAAGCTGAACGCGCTGACCAAACAATGAAGCATCGATGTCGAACGTTTTTTTATAAATCCACGTTCGTTCAGGCACCCATTCCGCCAAAAGACTATTACGCTCAAAGTAGGGGTCCGAAACCTCACCATTTTGCCAAAGGTCATAGAGGACCGTTCCAGGAACCGCCCCTTTCCTCCACCAACGACTATCTTTGGAGTCGGCTTTTTCGGCATTTCGCCATATCCAGTCTTCACCCAAGAAGTCTTTGAAAAGCCAATCGTTTCCGTTCAAACTTATTTGCTTTACTGCCATCTCTCTCACCGCCTTACCACTCGATTAGATCCGTCTCTGTAACCGAGAGGCTCGGATCGGCAGGAACACGGAAAGTTTTAATTTCGCAAGGACCGAATTGTGCTGTAATTTCCCGTTCCAAGTGAGGTAAACGAATGGTCGCCTCAGTCGTTTCTCGCGTTGTTTCATAAGCACGAATAATCAGATCACTGCCTTCTTCGGCTTTTTTCACTACACTGACAATGATATTATCCTTATTTACGTTTAAATAGGAATCCTTTTGAGGAAGCTCTCCCTCATGATAGGTTTCGATGATCGTGATCGGACGCTGATTTAGCTCCAGTGCTTGCTTGATCGTGCCGGCCTGCTCCCAACTGCCTTGATGCGGCAGCAGTCTGTAATTAAACGTCTGAATGCCTTGATCAATGAAGGAATAATGCCCCTGAGGCTCGGGAACTACAGGATCATGATGGGCATAAATCGGGCTGCGAATCACCGTCATCGCCAGCTCTTTATTCATAATGCTGTAGCTGTATTTTGCATCGTTCATGAGGGAAACACCATAGGAAGTCCCTCCGTGCTCACCAATGTCACGCAAAATACCGCCATAATCTACCCAGCTTTGCCCCGGCTCTTCTTCCCCATTATGCTCCCGCTCTTTGAATCCATAAGGGATTTCATACGTCTGTTTCGTAAATACCAAGTTGATTGGGAATACCAATTTCAACATTTTAAACTGCTCACGCCAGTCCACTGTCACTTTGACATCGATATAGTCCAATTGTTTATATAAGGTGAAATCCTGCACGATCTTAGAGCTGCCATATTCACTTGTGACTCGGATGACTGATTTAACCGGACCATGCTCGACGCGCTGAACGCTTGTCGCTATGAATTCGCCAATCTTATTGTTGAAATGAAAAACATTATGACTCCAAGTATCTGACTTGTCTTCGATAACGACAGGTCTCGCTGCGGGCCCGCGGAATACTTCATAATTTACTTTTTTATCAAATAAGCTGGAGATGAAGCCTGTCTTCGGATCAAATTCCAAGCGGAATCTATCATTTTCCAACGCGTAGTCGTTTGCTTTAATAGAATGTGATGCCAATTTAGGTTCCTGCGTAGCTGTGAGCACCTTATACACCTGATACCCCATAGACGGCAGCTGGGCAATAAAGCTAAGACGGTATCTGCCGCCAGCCGTTGCCTGAGATTGTACCAATTGGAAGGGAACTTGCTTGCCGTTCTCATCGACTAACGTCGTCGTATCCTTGATGCCGCCAATTTCCAACTCGATATTAACGGTGCTTTCCCAAGAATGAGGATTAAATACAACGATTGGCTTCATGCCATCTTCCTGTTCGATGCCGATATGCCAGGAAATTGATTGTATCGCATAGTTCAAGCCACGTTCGGCAATCGTCATCGCTTCACCGTGCATATTGCGTGCATCCTCATATGCCGATTCAAGACTAGTTCCGGCAAGGATATCATGGAATTGGTTAAACAACACATTTTTCCATGCACGATGAAAATCTGTTGGATAGGCTTGCCCTGTTCTTAATTCAGCCCATGAGGACCATTTTTCAGCTGCAATGAGCTTATTCTCAGCTTGACGATTCCAATGCTTAATGCCCGAATGAACGGCATAACAACCACTGGCATGGTGCTGAAGATCATCGTGGACGACTGGAATCGGCAGCTGCATAGCTTCCATATCGGCGAAAAATTCATTCGGTGCAGCCATCTCCATCGTCGGAAATTCAGGCAGCCCATTCATCCGCTTGATGCTGTCGATATTTTCTTTCGTTGGACCTCCCCCATGGTTGCCAACCCCATAGAAGACCATCAAGTTGCCAAAAGGATCCTTCAACTCCTCCATACAACGACGAACATGCTTCTCGAGGTCCTTGCCCCATGTGCAGTACTCAAATGGAATCCGGTAGGTCAGCACACGGCTGCCATCATCCGATTCCCAGTGAAATAGACGCCCCGGCAAGCCTTTCTCATTCGGCATAGGACGCATAAAAATATAATAAGGCATACCGCTTTTGAGCAAAATTTGCGGCAGCATGCCGTGATGTCCAAAGCTGTCGACGTTATAACCCACCTTCGCGGTTACACCTAATTTCTCCTTGAAATAACGCTGGCCATATAAGCCTTGACGGACAAACGATTCCCCTCCGGGAATGTTGCAATCCGGTTGTATCCACCATCCGCCAACGATTTGCCAGCGGCCTTCACGTACACGCTCCTTAATTTCTTCAAACATTTTTTTGTCGTTATTTTCAACCCATTCATAGTTTGCAGCGGAGCTCGAGGTGAAAATAAAATCATCATATTCTTTCATGCGATCGAGAGCTGACCGGAAGGTTGCTTTCGTTTCTTGAAAGCCTTCCTGCCACTGCCAAAGCCAAACTGGATCCAAATGGGCATTCCCGATCATGTAAAGTTTCTTCTGTTTCATAATTTCCCCTACCTTTATTGGATATTGGAGCGAATTTAATACTGAAAAGTCTCATACATGGGCTTGAACCATGGGTTAAAATATGCACCCAGCTGTTTCCGTGCCTCGGCTACTTTCGTTTTGGCGTCATAGACCAACGTCGGAGGCAAATGACCGAAGGTCATCAAGTCAAAATCATAGGTCAACAGCTTATCCAATGAATGGCCCCAAGCATCAATATCAGATCCGACTTTAGTATGGTAACCTCCCCATAGGGTATCACCGGCGATCAGAATTTTGTGAATGCCATCCGTTAGCCGCAGCGATACACTCCCAGGAGTATGACCTGGCGTATGAATAATTTCCAGCGAGAACCTGCCTACGTGCAGCGTCTCCCCGTCATTTAGCGTCCGATGTACTTGCAAAGCAGGAAAAGGCTTGCCATAGAGAAAAGCACCCGTTCGATCGTAATCGCCTTGCTCCACTTGCTCCCGATCTTCTTCGTGAATCCACAACTCAGCGCTGCTTTCTTGCGCCAACTGCGCGAAGCCGGATACATGGTCCCAATGACCATGAGTGGCTATTACTTTCGTAATATCTTGCGGACGCACTCCAAGCTCTCCTAAGTTGCGCTTTAACGCCGGATAGCCATCTACACCTCCACAATCTATTAGCACAGGCTCTTTGCCAGTAATCAAATAAGCACTCGCATCCCACGGATGAGTCAGCTTGTCGCCAGACACAACGTAGAAGTCTTCTGCGAGTTTAACAGCTTTAGACATTGGAGATTCCTCCTATTATTAAAAATAACCAGAGACTAGGTCTCAGGTATCGTGCTGTTCTACTTCATGCGCGGTACTAACCATACCCTCATGAATGGGAACATAACGTCCAGAACCCACATGAAGGGGAACGTCGATGCGTTATTTACCTAGAGAGTCGCTATTAGGCAAGCGAAACGGAACCCAACCCATATAAATCTGGCAAAGGAGGTGGCTTAAATCGGAATCCATTGTCATATAGGCTCACTTGAGGTTGCCGGATGAATGAAACCAAATCAGGCCATATCGCAAGAAATGGGCTCGAAATGTTGTACAAACTGCAACTTCAACATGCAAAACAGCCTTTTGGCGTGTGAATTGTTGTAAAAGATACAACACTGGTAACCACGATAGCCCAATCTTCCCTCACGAGTCTGCTGAACGACTCACTCAAAATCGAATATTGGAGTTATGCTATCACGCCCACCAGTCCTCACAGAGGGGGTTCACCTTTTTTTCCATATAAGCTCCCATTCCCTAGCCATTTATCCCTTTATCCCTTTAAATAAAATGATCTGCCTGCGCTTTGCTTCCTAAGAAATGAATCATTTTATCAATGACCGTGCTTTCAACAGCGGCTCTCCCCTTTCCCAAAAGAGAAGGTTCCAATGCTTTGCATTCTTCATTTGTCAGTCTCTCTTCCCGTCCCAATGCCCCCAAGAAAGATAGCTCCAAGTCCGTTGCGATATTCACTTTACTCACACCGCCGCTCGGAAGGCGAATAGCTCCTTCCATCATTTCGGCAGGTACACCGGAACCGCCATGCAGAACAAGATGTACGGGGGTAAGTGAACGAATTTCTTGCAATCGAGCGACATCGATTTTAGGCTGTCTAACCATATAAACGCCATGGGCTGTCCCGCAGGAAACCGCCAATGCATCAATATTCGTTTCATTAACGAATCTTTTCGCTTCCTGAGGATCGGTATACAGCTCCTCATCTTTATCCGTTTCCACGAAATCCGTCGTTCCGATCATGCCGAGCTCCGCTTCAACGGAAACACCCTTCGCATGGGCATAATCAGCGACCTCTTTGGATGTGCTAATATTGTCCTCTAAATTTTTCTCAGAGGCATCAATCATGACCGAGGTGAAGCCGGCGTCAATCGCAAGAGCGATGGTTTCCAATTCCTTGGTATGATCAAGATGCAGGACTAAGGGCACGGTTATTCCTTCCGACACCACTTTTTCATAAAATTCATCGGCAAATTCCTTTGGTGTAATCCCATATCGAATTAGTTCTTTGTGAGAAATCTGAACAATGGCTGGAGATTTCATCTTCTCGGCAGCCCTCAAAACGGGCGTAATCATCGGTGTATATCGAGGGGAAAACGAGCCAATAGCGAACCCATATTTTTCAGCTACCTCTAAGGCTTGTTTGAGCGTAATGACGTTTTTGGGTCTTAATTCAGTATTCATGGTAATCTCTCCTCGTTTTATCTATTTGGTTTTTACAGATGGAAAACTGATTTCGAGCGTAATGATTTCAGCACCTTTCGCATGAACCGTGAATGCTCCGTCGGCATCCATGTTGAGATCTTTCGTATCCATTGACTGCTCATTCAATTTCACGTAGCGTACCTGATCAGGCTTTATCTTCATTCTTACTTTTGCTGAGGTAGCTTTTTTAGCTGTATTCCAGAAGCGCAATATAAGGGCATCGGACTTCTCCGCTTTTTTGCAGGCGCTGAGCATGAGGGTATGATTTCCCTCTATATCCAGCCAACCATCTTTTTTTGCCAAAACACCCTCATGTTTCCCCGTTATCGATCCATAGCTAGCTGTTAAATACTCATGAACCCTTGGAGAAATATTAGAATCCAGCCAATCTCCTTGATGAACAAATATCGCATACTCCGCTTCATTGAACCCAAGACTCTGCGCATCGGGTACAGGTGTTTCAGGACCTGCGCCGCCGACCCTAATCAGCGTATCCTCCCGAGACAACCAGCCTACAGCCCTTAATAAAGTGATAGCCAGCGTACTCTGCTTATCATCCAGCATGTCATACTCGGTCAGCCCTTTATTGGCTACTGTCATTCCTTTATCACAGCCATTCACACTGACAAAACCTTGCTGAGGCTTCTGCTGCACATACGTTTCTGGCCATCCATCACCGTGATCATTAACAGATGCTTCTCTTTCCACAACATCGA
The DNA here is from genome assembly GCF_030817215.1 of Paenibacillus sp. V4I3. Lineage (GTDB taxonomy): Bacteria > Bacillota > Bacilli > Paenibacillales > NBRC-103111 > Paenibacillus_E. The sequence continues at coordinate 3,724,380 of NZ_JAUSZA010000001.1, read as the reverse complement.
AATGCCCTTCGGCATGCGAGACCTTGAACTTCTCATCAAGTGGAAACAATACCCGTAGTCGATGGTCTTCCGCTTGATTGTTCCACGCTGTGCGCACATCCACTCTTGCGGATCCTGCTGCAAGCGTCACATAATTCGTAATCCGATAATCTGTGTAGACGGCTTCTCTGCTTAATCGGTCACCGCTAAGCTTCTTCGGCAAGGACCAATCGATATCCACTTGAAGCGTTCCTCTCGCATAACCAACCTCAGCTGCGGAAACGTGTACTCTGACGGGAGTTTCCGTCGTGCGGAGCACTCGATCAACTAATGGGGCTGCATAATTATAGGTATCCCCAGCATCCCCTCCGCTTTCAAAAGCGCCTAAACCTTCATAAATAAGGCCGCTTTGTTTGTCGGTAATGCGCAGCGTGCCGTTATGCTGATTAATTTCAACTCGCAGTAAAGTATTTTCCAAGATATTGGATCCGATTTGCAAATCAGTTACGGCTTCGCTGCCCTTCATCTTGGCAGATGGCAGCAGTGCGTTGAAAAACACCTGTTTGGGGTCGCAAACCGCTTCCCTTTTACGCAAAGAATAGGTCTTATAGCCAAAACCGGGAAGGTCTGTAGCCGAAAAACTTATTTCCGTATAAAAATGCTTATCCGTCATAGGCTTCATGCCGCTGACTTCCTTCACCTGAAAAGGAACCTCATTTCCTTCCGAATCCTCCAGCATATAGGTTCTTGGATGAACCATTAACTTTCGATCCGTCCAGACGAAAGCCGTGTCGTCACGCGTCCAGCTGAGTGAGTTATGGATAACAATCGCCAACGCACCATCTTCCAAATCGCTTGTATCAATTTGATTGTTGATGTGTTGAATGCTCTTCTCAGTCAAAATGTCAGCTATTTGTTTGGATTGCGCGAACCTTGGCAGCATCTCCCGATGTACTTCGTCAATACTGCAACCACAAATACTGTCATGTGGATGATTCTGAACAAGAAGCTCCCATGCCGTCCATAGCATTGTGGATTCGTACTTACGGCCACTTAGCCAGGCAAGTGCTGAGAAAGGTTCTGCAAAGCGTTCCAAAGCCAACTGTCCGATGAAATTATGTCGTTTTAAATATAGGCGTGCGGACAATACACCGGGTAATACATGAGGCAAATCTGCGCCAAAGTGACGAAGCTCGCCATGAATAACTTCCAATGAAGGATTCTGACTGCGAACGGCTTCGATGAAATCCTTCGTTGTCCCCCAATGCAGCTCCGCGATTTCTTTCAAATCTTCGCCTACCTGCTTCAGCAATCGCGGTAAACGCGCATCAATCAGCCTGTGATCACCGCCGTAGGGCATTAGCAGGCAATGCGTCGTTGCCCGTGGTGCCCAGCGTTCCAAGGATTTACGAACTCTGCCGTACGTTTCGTCATACGTCTTGTTCAGATTGTCAAAATGGAGAAAATCCACCATATAATAGCCATCTGGGAACCAGTACGTGAACACTTGCGTACCATCTGGAGCTTCCCACAGAAACTCTTGTTTAAAATCGGGTGAAGCACCGCCTAGCCCTCGCCAAACCATCGCGTTGTCTATCCCGAAGCCTTGGAGAATCTGCGGCATCTGCGAGATATGACCAAATGTATCCGGGATATAACCGACATCTAAGTTTGTATAGCCGAGCTTCTCAGCCATACGTGCACCTAGCATCAAATTGCGCACATGTGCCTCACCGCTGACTAGAAACTCGTCCGGCAAGATGTACCATGGACCGCATTGAATCCTGTTTTCATGGATATATCGCAGAAGACGTTCTTGATTTTCAGGCCGAATCTCCAGATAATCCTTCAAGACGATCGTTTGACCATCGAGCAAAAAGCAGCGGAACTCCGGATCGTTATCCATCGTATCCAACAGTTCATCGATAAGCTCTACCAAGCGGATACGGAAATCCTGCATCGTCGCCCACCACTCCCGATCCCAATGGGTATGATGGTAAATAAACACACGATATTTGCGATCCAAGTTTTTGTCCTCCTTACCCTTTCGTACCAGCACTGATGTTCATTCCCTCGATAAAGTATCTTTGGAAAATGAAGAATATTGCGATGACCGGAATCATCACCATCACCGAACCTGCCATCAGCAAGTGCCATTGGCTAACGCCCGAACTGACCTTGAAAGCCTGTAAACCAAGCTGCAGCGTATATTTTGATTCATCATTTACATAAAGCAGCGGTCCAAGGAAATCATTCCAGGCTCCAGTAAAAGTACCGATTGCCACCGTAGCGAGTGCTGGTTTAGCCAGCGGAAGCATAATCGAACGCCAAATATACAAGTGGCTTGCGCCGTCAATTTTTGCTGCTTCAACTAAATCATTGGGAATTCCCAAATAGAATTGACGTATAAGGAAGATATGAAATGCACTTCCGAAAAAACCTGGAATGACTAAGGGCAAGTAAGTACCCACCCAATGCAATTTTGAAAATAAAATGTACTGTGGAATGAGTGTCACGAATCCCGGAATAATCATCGTTCCAAGAATAATGGAAAACAACAGCCCTTTTCCAGGAAAACGAATCTTCGCAAATCCATAAGCGATGAATGAGTTTGAGATTACATGCGCGAAAACCGCGGTTAAAGCGATTAGCAGCGAATTGGCCGAATATCTCGCGAAATTCCCTGCTTCCCAAGCCTCTTTATAGTTAGCCCAAACGAATTTTTTAGGAAACCAGGTCGGTGGATAGGTCACCACTTCTGTCAATGATTTCAAAGATGTTTGAATCATCCACCAGAACGGCATGAGAAACGATAAACTGCCGACAATGAGAATAAGGGTTACGACCCATTTGGAGATCCTTTGCTTGGTCTTGCGGCTTTGATGGTACGATTTCTTAGATGCGGCTGCAGCGACAGTCATCGCGAATCTCCTCCTTCGTAGTGAACCCAATATTTCGACATCACCATATTAATGATAGTAACGATAATTGCGATAATGAATAGGAACCAAGCCATTGCCATGGCGTATCCCATATCGAATATTTTGAAAGCTTTCAAGAACATATGAAGATTGAAAAATAAGAGGGAGTTCGCCGGAGATCCCGGAGCTCCAGGGTCATCGGCCATGACATAACCCTCCTGGAAAATTTGGAAGCCGCCGATTAAACTTGTGACAACATCAAAGAAGATAACTGGCGTAATCATCGGCACAGTGATATGCCAAAGCTTACGAATACTGGATGCGCCATCAATCTCGGCTGCTTCATACAAATGATCGGATACTCCTTGCAACGCCGCTAGAAACAGCAGCATCCCTCCGCCGACTGCCCACATTTTCATCATGACAATCGCATTTTTCGTCCAAGCCGGATCCGTTAGCCAAGCAGGTCCTTCAATTCCAATCCAGCCGAGCACCGTATTAATGAGACCTGAATCTGGGTTAAGAAGCATCATCCAAAGCATATAAACAGCTACACCGGACAAGACAGTTGGCAGATAGTAAATCGTCCGAAACCATCGCATGCCGGGAATTTTCACATTCAGTAAAACGGCAAGAATCACAGAGCCCATCGTGGTTAACGGAACGGCAAGTGCAACATAGTAAAGGGTATTTCGGAGTGATTTCCAGAATAAAGGATCTTCCGTAAACATGCGTTTATAGTTGTCGAAACCAATAAAGTCCATACGTGAAGTGATGTCATAGTTCGTAAAGCTAGCGTATAAAGAGAACAAAAGAGGACCGGCTGTAAATATCAGAAAACCAATAAACCACGGAGCAACGAAACCATAGCCTTCTAGCGCTTCTTTCTTGTCCAAAGACCACTTTCTTCTCTTTTTCGGATGGATAACCTTATTCACTTGGGGATTCACATGTGTCCCTCCTTAACATTTCTTTAGAAGACTGACATTGAAAGCTTCTGCTTATGAAAAAAGGGTGGAGCAGTAATACACTACGACTCCACCCTTATGATCTAAAGCTTACTTTGTATTTTGCTTAACCAAATCTTCAATCGATTTCTGAGCTTTATCCAAGGCTTCTTTCGGGCTTTGCTTCCCTAGAATCGCCTCATCAATTTGTGGATTAAGCAGGTTAGCAAAATCAGGTGCTGCTACAGGCACTGGCGCAAGCACCGTATTTTTCAAGTTATCTACTGTAAATTTGTAGATTGGATCCTTGTTCAGCTCTGGATCATTAGATGCTTTAATATTGGATACATTATCGAAATTGAACTGTGCCCAATATTTCTGTGCATCAACATCCGTCATATATTTCAAGAACTCCCAGCTTTCATCCGGATGTTTAGCGCCAAACGGAATTTCAATGGTAAAGCCTCCACCAACGCTCCAGTTTCCGCTGCCTGCTTTGTATTCAGGCACTGCAGCAATACCAAAGTCTTCTTTCTTAGCGGCAAAGTCACGGATTTGCGTCCAGAATGTGCCCGCATCAATTTTCATAGCTAATTTCCCAGCGATAAGCGGATCGTTCGTCTTACTGCCAAAGCTAGCCTTGAATGCATCAACTTCCTTTTTGCCTAAACGGGCATCCCAGCTGTTATACCATTCGAGTGCAGCAATCCGGGCTGGTGAATTGATATAAATACCTTTGTCATCAAGCCATGGTCTTCCGCCATCGGCATTGTTCAGGAAAACATCTTGCCCTCCTGCCAAACGAGGATGGTAGCCTAAGCGCTCAATTTTACCGTTGTTGATTTTATCGATTTTCTTGGAATACTCTTCCAACTCAGCCCATGTTTTTGGCGGTTTCTCTGGATCAAGTCCTGCTTCTTTAAAAACAGCTTTGTTGTAGAATAAAACGCGAGTATCTGTTACAAATGGCAGCGCATACACTTCGTTTTTATACTGCATCGCATTGTATAAGTGCGGGAAGAATCGATCTTTAATGTTATCCTTCGCCAAATAAGGCGTAAGATTCGTTACTTGCTTCTTGCTGGCACGTTGGGCAACCTGGCTAATATCGTGAATGATGACATCGGGCGGATTACCTGCAGCAATGGCTGCCAGTTCCTTCGTCCAACCATCTCCATAAGGCAAGAACGTATGTTTAACGGTAATGCGGTCCTGAGAAGCATTAAAATCACTAATAATTTTCTCAATAATAGGACGACGTGTTGTAGAACCCCAATGAGTCCAAAAATCCAGTGTAACTTTCCCCTTCGGCTTCTCTACCGCGGCACTTGCAGCTGGATTTGCACCAGTACCAGCACTTGCACTTGGACTTGCCGTTTTATCCGTGCTGCATGCAGTCAACACTAATCCGGTGCTGAGCGCTGTGCTGAGTAGAACCAACATGGATTTATTTGCTCTCTTCATACGGTTTCATTCCCCCTAGTTAAATGGTTAGACAACCAATGCCACATTGTATATCGAAAATCCCACAATATAAAGCGCTTGCAATGTGGCTTTTTGAAGCCTATGTATTTATAATACCAACAAAAGCTGCATTGTCAACAATTTTATAAGCGCTTTCAAGTGAATTTGTGTAATTTTTTTGTTAAAACCCACGAGAAACCACATCCATTCCCACTAACTGATATAATCGCTATTTTTTGGGCTTTTGTTACTTATATCAACCAACATTCACTCGCTCAAAGCAATGTTTGATCCAAGGATAGCATTGTTGTAATTTGTACAACATTTCGCAAGTAAATTCGCTTTTCCCCCGCGATTGTTGCAATAAATACAACAATTTCTCATAAAACAGCTCCATAGAATGAGAATACGGCTTTTACAACTCAGCTCAGATAATGCCGAGTAAGGACGAACAAATTCTCTCTTTATTTCCCTCTTCTTCCTCAAAAAACCAGTAACCGAAAGTCAGAAACCGAAACCAGAGACCAAAAACCGGATACAAAGTTACTCACTACTCATCTCAATCTCAATCAACTGAATCAACTAATTAAACTAAGCAAACTAAACTAAAAAGGGGTAAGCATCGCTTACCCCCAAACCCTACAAATCAAATACCTAAGAAAAATCTCCCGCATCGGGGAGATTTCATGTTTCGCTTTATAGACTTGCTAGCCCGTCTGGCTGTAAATCCAGCCACCGATCATCGTCCATACAACTTGGAATTAGTCATCCAACAAGACTATGCATTTGTGTTGCGAGCATCTTTGCTCTTCCCATCTATAGAAGCTGCTACATCTTCCTTGCTTGACTAATCAGAACTTCAGAAGTTAACCATTTACGAAACACAAGCAGCAGCACAAGTGAAGGTAAAGTTATTATAGCCGCTATCTGCATAACAATCGGGTCTCCAGGCTCGACTCCCATTTTATTTAAACCGGTTGTCATTGTTCTAAAGACCATAATCGGTGAAAAAGTATTCGAATTCGACATATACAAGGACGAAACGAAGTACGAATTGCACAAAGATACAAACTGCAGAACACCAAGTGCGATCAGGATCTTCCAAACCTTTGGAATAAATAAGGTGAAAAAGGTATATAGCTCCCCTCGACCCTGTGCAGCGTTTTGTTCTTTAAGACTTGCATATTTACTGTTAAACATACTTTTTACTACAAATACATTCAAAATCGCAAAAAACCCAAATATCATCTGTGGGTATATCGTATTGATCATACCTAAGCTTTTGATAGTCACGTATTCAGAGATCGTTCCTGATCCGGCTGCTAAGACAAAAAGTAATACTAGTTTGTATATGTTTCTTCCTGGCAAATCTTTGACTGTTAACGGATAAGCTAACGTTGCAGTGATGAATAGATTCACAATTACCGCAGCAAAGTTAATCACAAAATAATCTACATATCGACTAACAGGTAATGCTTGCCATAGATTTAAACCGGAAGCACTTCGGACAGTGAATGGCTGAATACATATATAATAAATCAGCACTATGATCCCAATAGCATACAAAGTTGAAACAACGATACCGATTGTGTGTCTCCGTTTACTATTCAATTGAATAGTCTCAATACCTTTTGATTTATTGAAAAGATCATGAAAAAACAGTCTTCTTACTAACAAATAAGCAGCAAACGTTCCTAGCAACTGGACGACGAATTGAATCATCCCTATCGTACTTGCTACGTTATATTTACCGCTAATTAGTCCCGATCGAAACGAAAATGTATCTATGGTATCTGCAACATCGTAAACTAACGGATTATATAAATTCGAAACAAGCTCGAAGTCCGTGGAAAGAATGGTTGATAGTTGAAACACCGTAAACGCAAGAATCGCCCGGATTGCTGGGATAACATACGTGCTTATATAGCTTTCACTAGCTATGTTTTGAGTAAGCAGCACAGCACGCTTAGATTCAATAGCAGCCAATGCCAACAAAATCGGTATGCCGCAAGTTTTCAGCGCCTCAACAATGACTAGCATCGGTAGAAAAAACTTGGGATCTCCTAGTATAAATAAGTGAAGATTAAGCTTCTCTAGTTGGACAGGTGCCAACATATGAGATATCACATAGGCCACAACAACCGAAGGGATAAAGTATGGCATTAGAATTAATGTTGTAGTAAGATTCCTCAATTTGCTAGACCTTACACCGCTCACAGCTAAGGCAACCACGAAAGCAATCATTCCACAAATCGTCATAACCGCCAATTTGATAATCAGGGTATTCGTAAATGCGTTTTGAAACTCAGCATTCCTGAACAATTGAAAAAAATTATCAAAGCCGACCCATGGACTCCCCCATAATCCTCGAAAAACAACATAATTCTTAAACGACATCACTATGCCTGTGATTAATGGAAAAATCTTAAATAAGGCAATCAAAAGAAGAGCAGGAATGACAATTATATAATGCAGTTTGTACTTCCAGATACGGTGCAGGATTCCTCTTAAAGGTCTACGACTTACCGAACCTATTTTCACGTGTTCCAACGTTTCTTCCCCTTTCAAACTTTCATCCATAAATGACAAACATGATATGAAGATAGTATCTCAGATGTAGGAGGAAAGTCTAGCATATTATGGAATCTATGGAAGGTGAAAATAGAAACTGTCACACACACATTATTATCATGTCGGATTGCGCTCTAATGTCATGCGAATAATCCTCGAAAAATCAAGTAAATAGTCGAAATAGGAAATATATGGGTCGAACTACGCAGGACTAAAAGCACTTACTAGAATAGTCAAACTATTATAAATTTTAATATACCAATGGTTAAATTAATAGGTTGGTTTCATACTCTATTATGGGAGGTTTCATTTTGAAAAAAAGCACCTTGAAAATCACTAGATTATTACTAGCAACGAGTTTAACAGCAGGACTTTTCACAACATCATCTGCATTTGCAGCAGAATCCGACTACTCAGAGGCACTTGAAGCACCGCCGGTAGATTTTAATATTTTAGACGATGAGCGTTTGGCAAAAGGGTTAATGGACAGAGGGCTGTTAAGTAAAAGTGCTACGCCTGAGCAGATTGCCAAAGCCGTCAAATCATACGTATCAGCTAAAAACAATAAAAGTGTTAAATCAAAAGAAGACTCAAATCATGATGAAATAGACAAAAAGTCAAAAGATTTTATTGCGAATCAGAAAACCAAGCTGTTATCCCAACTGAACAAAGGCCAAGAGAACTTCAAAAAAGGTAATCCAAATGGCTTACCCGTTCCAGAAGCTAAACAGGATACATACAACGGTCCCGTTCGTGAAGATAAAGTACTCGTACTTTTAACTGAATTTTCTGACTTTAAACATAACAACGTAACACAAGAGCCTGGTTACATGTACGCAAATGATTTCAACCGTGATCATTATCAGAAGCTCATGTTTGGAAATACAGATTTCACCTTATTTGATGGTTCTAAAATCCAAACCTTTAAACAGTACTATGAAGAGCAGTCCGGCGGCAGTTATACCGTAAATGGATATGTATCCAATTGGTTAACCGTTCCTGGTCAAGCTGCCCAGTACGGAGATGATAACCCTGCTGGCGGTCATGATAACTTAAGCCCTAAAGGGCCTCGTGATCTAGTGAAAGATGCTCTAAATGCGGCAGTAGCAACCGGTCTTAATTTAGCGGATTATGACAAGTTTGACTTATACGATTTGGATGGGGATGGCAACCAAAACGAACCCGATGGTTTAGTTGACCACTTGATGATTATTCATGCAGGAACGGGCCAAGAAGCTGGCGGTGGACAATTAGGCGATAATGCTATTTGGTCTCACCGTTGGACTCTAAATGGTGTGTATCCTATTGCTGGCACAACTTCTCCAGTCGACTATTGGGGTGGCCGCATGGCTGCTTATGACTATACCATTCAGCCTGAAGATGGTGCAGTAGGTGTTTTTGCTCACGAATTCGGTCATGACTTAGGACTTCCAGATGAGTACGATACCCAGTATACAGGACAAGGTGAACCTGTTGCTTCTTGGTCGATCATGAGCGGCGGTAGTTGGAACGGTAAAATTGCGGGTACATCACCTAGCTCTTTTTCACCTCAAAATAAAGAGTTTTTCCAGAAAACAATGGGCGGAAATTGGGCAAATGTGAGTGAAATTGATGCCACAGACATTACGAAATTAGGTACAGCTGCCATCATTGATCAAAGTGTAACGAAATCGAAAAACCCAGGTATTGTTAAAGTCAATTTGCCGGATAAAGCAGTTCCTGGTATTCAACCCGCATTCGGTGCACGTTATTATTACAGTACAAAAGGCGATAACCTTCATACCACACTTTCAACTCCTGAGTTTGATTTAACCCAAGCACAAACCGCTACCTTTGATTTTAAAACCTTATATGATGTCGAGTTTGAGTATGACTACTTAACGGTTACAGCATCAACTTATAATGAACAAGTTACCCTTGATATCATTGGTGACAATGATACGAATGGCGACGCACGGGCAGAATCTACAAACGGAGCTTGGGTAGACAAGTCCTACGATTTAAGCCAATTCGCCGGCAAAAAAGTTACCCTCCACTTTGACTACGTCACGGATGGTGGACTAGCATTGGATGGTTTTGCAATGGATAATGCGAAATTAACCGTAAATGGTCAAGTCGTATTCTCAGACGATGCCGAAGGCGCTTCTAAATTTAACTTGGATGGCTTTGTTGTATCGAATGGTATGGAACTTAAGAAGCACTATTACTATCTGGAATGGAGAAACTACGCTGGAGCCGATAAAGCTCTTGCCTACAGCCGTGGTGTCAAATATAATACTGGACTTGTCGTTTGGTATGCAGATGACAGTTATCTAGACAACTGGGTCGGTATCCATCCAGGTCAAGGATTCCTTGGCGTAGTTGATTCTCACTCTGACGCTTTAGTATTCAAAAAAGATGGACAGGATTCCGTCGCGCAAACAACACGTTATCAAGTTGCGGATGCTGCCTTCTCCTTGGACAAGACGCCTTCATGGTACATTAACAACCCAACAAGAGGCGAGTACAATTATAAATCCTTGCAAGGTGTAGAAGAATTCTCAGATTCCAAGAGCTATATGAACACATTAATTCCAGACGCTGGGCGCCTTGTGCCAAATTATGGATTAAAGTTCCGAGTTGTCGGTGAAGCGAAAGATAATTCTGCTGGATTAGTTTGGATTCATAAATAAGGATAATTAATAAACGGAGCCCGCAATTATGCGTGGCTCCGTTTTTCTATACAATTTCAACCTACTATTTGGTATTCCCTTCACTTTCGTTCGATAATAGGGACACGGCCTGTTGGATCGTTTCAGCAACGATTTGCTCCGCTTTTTGTCCTGAAGAAAGCATTCTTGTACCTTGTCCTGCCCACAAGGACATATAGTCGGCATTGCTTTGACTAGCGGCAGCATTCCTAATGTCCCGTGTAGCGGTATTTTGCGTAGGAAAAGGAAGTGGCTCTACACCGCTCTCATCCCATTGTTTGATGAACTCATTGAGTACCCCTCTAGCCGGTCGACCTGAGAACACCTTGGTAATGACTGTACTCTCTTCGGTGCTATTCAATAGTGCATCCTGGTAGGAGACGTGAGCGCCGGACTCAATCGCAGTCAAAAAGCGCGTCCCCATCTGTACACCTTGCGCTCCAAGAACGAGGGCGGCGACAAGCCCACGACCATCCATTATGCCACCAGCGGCAACGACTGGTATCTGAACACAATCAACAATTTGCGGTACCAGCGCAAACGTGCCAATGTTTGCACCCATAGGATGATTAGAAATGTCGAATGTTCCCCGATGCCCGCCCGCTTCGCTTCCTTGTGCAACTATGGCATCACAACCGGACTGCTCAGCCAAGATAGCTTCATTAACCGTAGTCACCATAGTGACTATGCGCATGCCAGCCGATTTAGCTTGTCGCATTAGGGGTTCAGGAAGAACACCAAAAGCCGTACTAATGACAGGCACTTTTTCTTCTAACACTACTGCAAACTGTTCCTCAAAATGGTCAGGAGTTACCACGAGCTCCTCCGTTGATTGCGTTATGCCAAGAACGTCTCTTACCTGGTTTAGCTCTCGCTGAACTTCCTTCGTTCTTTCATTCTTGTCAGTCATTTGAATTGAAAATAAATTTACCCCAAATGGCGCATCCGTTAGCTGACGGATCTCTCGAATTGCCTTGCGGATTGCACTAGGCGTCATATAGGCAGCCCCCAGCGTCCCAAGTCCGCCTGCGTTAGAGACAGCTGCCACCAACTCAACAGTTCCAGGGCCTCCCGCCATTCCCGCGAGGAAGATCGGATAACGAATATTAAAAAGTTGACAAAGGTCTGTTTCAAGTTGAATTCTCATCGTATTCTCCCATCGAGATCTGAACTTAGAGGCGTTGAAAGGTTGCGGCCATTCTATTTTCGGATGGAAATTGAACAGCAGCCCCTCTCTATATATAATAGCATTTCAATTACGAACACTCACCCCGCATCTTTTGCTTCAATTGCACCAAATCTGTAACATTTCGTGTGGTTATAGATGCAACGCCTAAATCTGCATACTGTCGCATTAACTCTTCTTCATTCACAGTCCATACATAGACCGGCAGCCCTAAGGATGTTGTATATTCCATTAACTCTTGGCTCACGATGCTGTAATGGATGTTGATGCCAAAACAGGAGGCTCCAAGTGCATCCTCGCAGGTTTTTACCATTGCATCTCTATACGGAAGTGTTCTAAACAGGTTGTGGTCGGTATTCAGCAGTTTGCGCATTTCTGGATTCAATTGCTCTGCTAGCATCGCACGATCCATCTCACATCCTGAAAGAAAAGCTTGCTCCAACATACCATATTTCTTCACTAAAGCAGCGACAGGTTCGATACTCTCATGCACTTTCAAATCCAAATTCACGACTTTACCCGAAGCTTGGATAAGCGGCAGCATGTCTTCCAATCTGCAGATTTGAATCGTTTCACGTTGTTCCCTATGAGTGACCTCGTACTGAAGCTCTCTTAATCCTTCAAAGGTCATTTGCGAAATGGACAATTTCAAGCCATCCACGGTAACCCACTCATCATCATGAGCCAAAATCGGGATACCGTCCTTCGTCACTCTAACGTCTTCCTCGACCACGTCTGCACCGAGTCTTAGCCCCGTTTGAACGGAATCGAGCGTATGATCAATCGTGTTCATGCTGCCGCAGTGAGCAGTTATGAGCGGAAATCGATAACCCATGCTACAAACACTCCCTTTCATCGATCCACATATATAGCATTCGTAAAGGCGATTAATGTACGAACTCCACGAACGATACCTTTTAGCTCAGCCCGAATCCATAGAAGTTCATCGCCAAGAATTTCGATCTCGTAATTCGGCTGATCCATAGTAACGAATTGCTCGCTTAAAACACCGGTATTCCCTATCAAGTTTAGCGTATAATGGGGTTCCTGAAAATCCCAAATCTCTTTCCGCACATGAAAATCTATGCTTACATCGACCTTATAACTGTGGCTGCGATCCTGCCGAGGAACGACGTCCCCGACACCGTAGCACGCAGTATCGGTCCGTATTTCTAGCATTAACAAAGGTCCTATAGTTACCGATACTCTACCAGCAGCGAGTGCACGCACAGCTCGGTTCGTCACCGTCTCTTCCCCGTCATCGATGTCGAGATACGTCACAGATACCGGTTCATCCGTTTGGTCTTGAGCGTGCCAATCTCGCCCTGACGTGGCCGCAATCCGGCAGCCTTCGTTCAGCTTGTCGCTCCACAATCGGTAGGCGCGGTCATTGTCCGTTTTAATCGAAGGGAACGTACCTGACCAAACCTCGATATAATCAATATCATTCCAATCCTCGATGTTGAATTCCCAGAAGCAGCCCGTACAAATTGGACTTCCTATGCGATAAGGATGTGCCATTCCGACAATCCCTCCGCTCCTATGAACATTGGCAATCCCTTTATGGATATCATCTGGGCCCGCCGGACGCCAGTCAACAAAATCGGTCAGCCCTATCGTAACCATATGTCCATAAAAGGTCGTCCATTCCATCCCCGAAATGATCGAAATTCCGGTTAATTGCTCCACGGCATCTTTATCATGTAAACCCGTCATGGTATTGTGGTCGGTCAACGCAACACAATCGAAACCAAGTGCTTTTGCACCATTAGCCAGCTCAATTAGCGTTTGTCTTCCGTCGCTGTGAAAGGTATGACTGTGTAATTCGCAAGCAATCCAAGGCATGCCGCTATTCCTCCTCTTGATGAATTTGCAATGTGTAACGGCAGCTTTCTGTAACAATCGCATGCAAACTTAACGTAACGTGCCACATGCCTTCTAGCATTTTACCACTGACAAAGCCTGGGGAGGCTTCCAGCTCACTGATAACTAACAGCTGCTCAGGATCATGCCGATGCCCCGCACCGCGGTGCCGTTCAGGGTCGTCAACGGACACGGTTATCAAGTTTTTCAGCGGCAAGAAGGATTCCCATTTCGTTTGAATCCGCGTACGCTGATTAGGTTCCGTGTACTTGTTTATACTCTCGAAAATCATCGTTTTCGATTGTTCCTGATCTTCTAGATTTTTGGGTTCATAAGCAAAATGGATCTTTAACTTGCCACCCTGCTTTCCTAAGTGAAACCGATACGAAATATGCGTTTTGGAGGAATTGGGATGTACAATTCCTTGTACATCCAGAATAAGTTGATTCATCGTGACCTCGCGCTCTCTTCTGTGATCATACTGCGGATATAAAAGTATCCCATTACTGAACATAGCAGGAACGTAAAGAAAGCGATAGCCGCAGCTAGTTGTTTTTCTTGGAAAACGCCGAAAACTTGTTCCATGGATACCCCTAGCATTTGTGGAGCGTTGGGTCCAATCAGAAATGGAGCCGTAAACGAACCGATCACGCCCATGAATACAAAAGTAACAGCAACGAGCAAAGTCTTATAGGTAAGCGGCAAAATGAAACGGACGAAGATTTGCAATCTGCGTGCCCCTACATCCTTCGCGCTTTCAATGACTGAATTGGGGACTGCGGATAAGGCTGACCCAAGCAGCATCGTCGTGAACGGAATGTTAAACCACAAATTAGCGATAATAATCCCCTTCATGTCGAAAATAATACGCGGCATTTCCCCTCCGTTGACCAGAAGTAACATGCGGGAGACCCATCCGTGGTTGCCAAGCAATTGAATTAAACCGTACGTAGCGATGACAGATGGAATGAAGATTGGAATCATGTACATGTTGCGAATCCATTTCACCATCGTCCCGTTATTGAACCTCATATAAGCGGCCAGGGCGTAGCTGATAATTAGCACAAGAATGACCGAAATAATCGTCACTTCCAGTGTAAAAATGATGTTGGAGCGCATCAACTTATCGGTAAATAAATACGTATAATTGGACAGATCATAACCGCCAGATTTATTGGTCAAGCTTTCTTTAAAGGAAATGATGATCGGAATGACGACAGTGACAAAGAGCAATAAAAAAGAGGGGATGACCAGAAGCAATCCTAGTATCCCCATTTTCATTTGTTTACTCATTGTGCAGCAACTTCACTTTGCCAGCGTTTGGTCATATCTTTGTCCAGTTCGCCGATATTGAAGGAGCGGAATCCTTCGGATGCACCTTTGAATGAGTCTTGAATTTCTTTGGACATATTTGAAAGCTTGATCCCTGGGAAACCATGCATTTTGTCTACAACCACGGCTTGTGCCTCAGAAGAAAGAACGAAGTTCAGGAATTTGTAGACCGCATCCTTCTTTTCCGATAGCTTAGGTACCATTAAGTAGGTTGGTCCGCCGTTAAATCCTGGCTTGATTTGCGCCATTTTCGTTGTTTTTGGAAGCTGTCCTTTTGCCAATTGCTCAAGAACCATATCTGACCATGCAGGTATCATATCAACTTCACCGCTCGTCAGTAAATCTAAAGTCCCTTGGTTTTTCTTTGGATAAATACCTTTGCCGTAAACGGATTTGCCTAGTTCCTTAAGCAGCGCAAAGCCTTGATCCCACCCTTTTTCAACACTTGGATCGGAATTATGGATGGCTTCTTCTGGCAGGAATTTATACAGAGTTGTCGCTACAAAAGAATTACCGGAACCCCCTGTAGATGGATCATTGTAAGCAAATTTGGCTGGATTTTTCTTGATCCAATCATACAGCTCATCCAAATTAGTTGGAGGCGTCTTTACTTTATCACTGTTATATGCCAATACGACCGCAGATGAACGATAAGGAATAGCGAGATTGGAGATATCTTTTAACGTTTTCTCATCGACATTTGCCAAGTTTTTAATTTTGTCACCTGGTAGAGTGTCCCACAGGCCATCTTTTTGCCCCCGAGTTACGTAAGACAAGCCATCCTCATATAAATCGATATCGCCTGAGCCTTTGTTAGCTTGCTTTGCAGCCGTAATGCGGTCATAGGTTGGTTGTGCACCTGTTCCCGATGGAATGTAGACCGGTTTCACTTTAACATCCGTATTTTGTTTCTCGAACATAGGAATCAGCGTATCCCACAGCTCCTTAACATTTTGTGAACCGGTAAAATAGAAGTTAAACTCGACAGGCTGTTTACTGCTAGCTGTTTCTTTGGCCGGACTGTTGCTTTGAGTTGCGGAACCTGCATTTGTTGCAGAGCTGCCGCACCCGGATACAAAAGCGGCGGTAGCCGTCATTAACGTCACTAACATAACAGCGGATTTCTTGCGAAACATAGATAATTCCTCCTTGGGTATGGGTCTAATTTTCCGGATAGGCTAAAACTTTAGCAAAGCTTGCTTTCACTTGTTGCCCTGTATGAAGATCCTTGACGAAATCCCGTGGTTGAAACGCCCGGATAGTGCCATACTCTGGCAAATCGATGGACACTTCGGCATAATGCCCAAGTACCATAACCTGTTTGATCACGCCGGGAAGGCCTTGCCCCTCTTCACCTTCTATCATCACGTCTTCAGGTCGAACGGCCAGATTTACTTGCCCAGACAGATTTTTTGTGTTTGGAAAACTTAGATGCCCTACGGCCAAACCGCTGGCTGTGATCACCCCTTTCAAAAAGTTCATTTTGCCGATAAATTGGGAAACAAACAGCGTATTCGGTTCATCGTAAATTTCTTGCGGAGTAGCGATTTGCTCAATATTGCCTTGGTTCATAACGACAATGCGATCTGAAATCGATAACGCTTCTTCTTGATCATGAGTGACAAATACCATCGTTAGGCCTGTCTTGGATTGAATTTCTCGCAGCTCTTCTCTCATCTCGTGCCGAAGCTTCGCATCAAGTGCGGAAAAGGGTTCATCCAGCAAAAGAACAGCAGGCTTAAGGAGCAAGGATCTCGCAACTGCTATGCGCTGCTGCTGACCGCCGGAGAGTTCACCCGGATATTTGAGCTCTGCTCCAGGTAAGCGGACCAGCTGAAGCACTTCGTTCACAGCCTTATCGATGTCTGCCTTTTTCATCTTGCGTATTTTGAGACCGAATGCCAGATTGTCAAACACCGTCATATGCGGCCATAGATTATAACCTTGAAACACCATGGAAGTCGGACGTTTTTCCGGAGGTGCTTTTAGCACGCTTTTACCCTCAATGAGAATGTCGCCTGAATCTGGGTCGAGAAACCCGCCGATGCTGCGAAGCACTGTTGTTTTACCGCAGCCTGAAGGGCCCAGCAGTGTGATTAACTCGCCTTTGCGAACATCGAGGGAGATTCCTGTTACGCCTTCTCCTGTTTTATAGCGTTTCGTCAATTGTTGTACGGAAAGCTGAATGTCCATATGTGCCCCCTAAAAGTTTTGTTGAGCATTGCTTCTAAGCGATTACTTCGAAACAAAACTCGCATCGGAAGCATACGCTTTGCAAATTGGTCTATCGTCATTTGAGTTGAAAACCGCTGGACATAATATCTGCACTCACAAAGCGCTGTGCTGCCAGCAGTAGGATGATCGTCGGCGCTGTCAGAATTATAGAAAACACAGCGCCAGCGTAAGCAGGATAATCACTGATGATAGAGTACATGACGATCGGCATCGTTTTATAATTGGGGATGCCCACCAGGAAAGTGCCCTGAGCCTCATCAAGCGAGTTAAGGAACGTAAAGATCGAAGCCACGATAATACCCGGCATCGCCATCGGCAGCGTAATACTGCGGAATACGCGGAACGGGCTCGCCCCCACATCCCTGGCTGACTCCTCCTGAGCTGTATGCACATTGCGGAAAGCAGCCGTGGGAATCCAAGTCATGAACATGAGTACATTGATCATATGGATCAAGACAACGCCTATTAAAGTGTTCATCAGTCCTAGTTTGTAAAAGAGCACAGCGATCGAAACATAAAGTCCCATTTTCGGAAAAGCATGTGTCAGCAGAAACGAGAACAAGAAAAATCGGCTAAGCGGAAAACGTATGCGAGCAAACGCATAGGCTGCCGGGATACAAAGCACAATGGATAGAGCGGTCACGATGGATGCGATCATAAACGACAAACCGATCGACTTCGCGATATCCTCCTGCTGTAACACAAATGTCCACCATTTCAGTGACCACTCATGCGGCAAGATATCTGGGTAGGTCCATTTGCCAGTAAAAGCAAGTATGGCTAGGTTGAGCAGCGGGCCCAAGAAAAAGATGACGAACACAACAAGTATGATAAATTCCACGATTTTACGTGGACCTATCGCTTTTAGATACCAGCGCATGCGGACTAACCACTCCTCTCCTATGAAAACTATTTGGTCGATTGCCGGACAATTAATTTGGGTACAAGCTGCTTGGGATTCTCAATGTTCACTTCCTGACGGATGAGCTTGTCTAACAAGCTAAATGCCTGAATCCCCATCTCCTCTGTATTGACCCTGACGGTTGTTAAAGAGGGTGAGAACATTGCGGCAAAATCGATATCATCAAAGCCTACAACCGCTACCTGTTCAGGAATGCGTATCGATTGCTCCAACATAAACTTCATGGCACCCAGCGCTATCATATCGTTGGTGGCAAAAAGCGAAGTAAACCCGCCTGCACGAAACTGCTCCCAATGGCTGCGCATTAACTCATACCCTTCCCCGAAGGTGGAGGTCGATGCCTGTAAGATCGATGATGCTGGGATCGGAACACCAATTCCTGCCATGTACTTCTTAAAACCTGTCAGCCTCAAATTATGGCTGCGATGCGTCTGCGGTCCAGCAATCACGAAAATCTGACGATGCCCTAAATCCGTTAGATACTCAGCGACCTTCCGTCCGCCTTCCTCGTCTTGATTGACAATATGCATGACCCCGTCGACATCCGTGGAGCCATTGACCATCACGTACGGAACTCCGAAGTTAGCGATGTAATCAATGACGTTTTGTTGCAAACGGCTGATCAGGATCAATCCGTCCACCCTTTTCTCCATCATAAAATCAGCAGAACGCAGCGACATATCATGATCTGTCGTAACGAAAACGGAATAATTCAAGCTTGCGGCTGTCATCAAAATAGCATCAAGAATTTTGCCGTAAAAAGGATGAGACGCAATGGGATGATGCTGGCGATAAATGAGTACGCCAATGTTGTGCGTTCTCTGTGAAACCATAGCCCTTGCCACTGCATTGGGCTTGTATTGTAATTCTTCAATCAGCTGGAGCACCTTATCGCGCACCTCCAAGCTGGTATAGCCCTTGCCAGAAATCACCCGCGACACAGTAGATTTGGATACACCGGCACGCAGGGCAATTTCCTTAATCGTAAGCTCCATCCTGCAACCCCATTTCTTCGTGTGAGACCGTTCCCACATATCAAAAATAACGTATTTTTGTTTTTCCTGTGTCAACCACAAGATAATAAATTGTAAATCTTCAAACCAATCAAATACCTTGATTACTTTCTTATGCTTCTTTTCATAAAAAAAGACCGCCCATAAGCGAGCTAAACATGCTCCCTGGGCGATCCTCATTTGAAACTAACTTGTTTTTTTGATAATTACCGATGCATTTATATTTAGTAGATATGTACGAAAACAATATATCCCAATTGACGTGTATTTGGAAAATGCCGGCAATCTTAAAAACAATAAGAATTGTCGGCATATCGTCAATAAAGAAAATTAGTTTACAATAAATTCGATCACAATTGGAGTCGCAGGATCGAGTACATCTCCGCCTGGAATGGTAATCGCCGTAGTGGTAGCTGTTGAAGTGTCAGCTGTTTGAATCTGAGCATTAATATAAAGATTATAATACGCAGGTGCGGTTGGAAAAGCTGTAGCAGCAGCTCCGGCGTCATTGGTGGTAGCTGTAGCAAGAATATTATATGCAGCGCCTACACCTGTTCCGTCCGCAATTGTAGCACTAAATCTTCGGGAAGCCATAAAGGGTTTTGTAATTGGCATTTATATCACCTCACTTCTCTCAACTAGATTATGCTAGTGATAGTAAAAGGGAAGGGCTGATCAAATGCGTACAAGGGAACATTTCAAGAAATGATTTGAATCGATAATCGAACGATCTCAAGTATGATTGGGGTCCCTGCAAAAATGGTGTCATTGCCATTTATAATGGCCAAGGCATTTATACTCACACTATAAGAGGCACCAACTTGCATGATTCCGTTAATGTAGAGATTAGCATAACTATTTTGATCGAGATTTGAAAATTCGGCTATTGATTCAAAGTCATCGTTTGTGAATTGATTTGCAGGAATAACTGCTGGCAGAGTAACATCTGTGTTCGCAATAAATAAATATCTGTTAGCAGTTAGCAAAGTGCTGAAATTAGGGATAATGATTGGTCCCGTGGGACCTGGAGCTCCCTGTATGCCTCTAGGCCCTTGTGGCCCTTGTGGCCCTTGTGGTCCTTGTATGCCTTGTGTGCCTTGTGTGCCTTGTGGTCCTTGCGGAACAGTTATATTAATTTCTGGTTTTGGACAAGCTGCACGTTTCCGTTTTTTCCTTCTAAGAGGGCTAACTATCATTTTTTTCTTTTTACAGTCTTTTTTTCGACCGGTATTAGATTCCCTCATTTTTTTTTCAGATGTTACACATATGTTCTTTTTTTTGATGATACATTTCTTTTTACGTATATGTTTTCTTGTAGCAGGAGTCATTCGATTTTTTTTATGGGTATTGTTACACCACAAACTAGACACCTCCATTTAAACCAATTGTATATATTATGATATTGCTCTATTGGAGGTATGGACATTGAACTAATAACGAATAGACAATAATCTATTTCTATAAAAAAGGTGTTGGACTTCTCGCTTTTCAGCTCTTATTATAAGTAACTAATTTATTGTTTGATATTTACTGAAAATAAGTTATAATACAACTGTAATTATTTTAAGTATAGAAGGGAAGTTTTAATTATGGCAACAGTACTTTATATCACTGCACACCCGCATGACCACCAAACATCATTCAGCCTAGCGGTAGGTAAAGAATTCATCGAGGCTTACCGTGAAGCGAATCCATCAGATGAGGTTATTTCTGTGGATCTGTTCAAACAAGATATTCCTCAAATTGATGCTGATGTATTCAGCGGTTGGGGAAAACTTCAATCAGGAACAGCTTTTGACCAGCTGTCTGATGCAGAAAAAGCAAAAGTAGCACGTTTAGGCGCAATCGTTGACCAATTCGTGGCTGCAGACAAGTATGTTTTTGTTTCTCCAATGTGGAACTTCTCATTCCCTCCAGTATTGAAAGCTTACATTGATGCAATTTCCGTTGCAGGTAAAACTTTCAAATATACGGAAAGTGGTCCAGTTGGTTTGTTAACAAACAAAAAAGGCCTGCATATTCAAGCGAGTGGCGGCATTTATTCCGAAGGCCCTGCTGCAGCATTTGAAAGTGGCTTCAGCTACCTGAAAAAAATTGCACAATTCTACGGTATCCCGTCCTTCGAAGGCATTTTTGTTGAAGGCATGGCTGTAACGCCGGATAAAGCTCAATCCATTAAAGAAAAAGCTATTGCTCAAGCAAAAGAAGTTGCAGCTAGTTTCTAAGAAAATAGTAAGAACCCGCTAAATCTAGCGGGTTCTTTTTGCATTCAATGATTGAAATTGATGTAATCAGTCCATTTTTCAAATAGAAACATTCCCTTTACTGCGGCTCATTAACCATAGGGTTAACCAAATAAATACAAAGCCTACTAGTTGTCCTACGGTCAGCTTTTGTCCAAATACAACCCAGTTTATGCATACACCTACAGCTGGGAAAGCTAGCTCGGCAAGCGTTGCAAAGAATGCCTTTGTCGATGACAGCCCCTTATAATAGAGGAGCATGCTGATCAACCCTGGGAAAAAGGCCTGGAACAACAGGTTGACTGCGATAAGTGTTAGATCACCACTAGAACCGCCTACATGCCAAGCATCGCCACTTACCAAAAGAACTACCGTTAGCAGCGGAATCGCCATTAGGAAGCGCAGTGATGTGACAACAGGGAAATCCAAGTTTTTTTGAAGCAGGAACTTACCCATGACGGTTGATCCACCCCATAAGACAGCCGCCAGAATTGAAAATAAACAGCTTAACGTACCTAAATCCTTCAAGCCCATCTTCGGGGAATCAAAACCAAACGTCAGCAAGTACGTGCCTAGCAGCGCCATTACGATATAGGCAGAAAATTTCGAAGGCAGTGTCTCTTTAAGCAGTAAACGAGCCAATACGATGGCGAACAAGGGCTGCAACTTTTGCAAAAGCAGGACGGAGTTTGCACTGCCATGAGCGAAGGCTGAGGTGAAGAGTATGGTGGCTATGGCCGATCCACCCCAAGAAATAAATAGCAGTGCGCCAATAACGGATAGTGTTAGTTTGCCGGCTAAGGACTTGCGGTACTTTATCAGCACCGGAAGCGCATAGCAGGCCAGCAGCAGATGCTCAATGAACACAATTTGTGCAGAGGTAAAACTCTTCAACAATAAGATTCGAAAGAGAGGGTCTAACCCCCAAAGTGTAGCTCCGAGTGCCACGTACCAGATCCCATTAATTTCTCTGGTACTTGATGAATACAAACTTGCGCGCTTACTTCCTAGCTTGAATACATTCTCCAATTCAAAAACCTCCCAGTAGGAGAGACTTTGAGATTAGCTCAAAGATCCCTAGATGATGTTTTGAATTGAACCTTCTGAAAGAGACAATGCCCCTGTTTACAAGCAACAGGGGCATTGACAAACAGACCTATTAAAAAATGAATTTTTAACAAGTTGTCCTTCACCTTCTCTCATCCGGACTATACCGTCGGCCTTGGAATTTCACCAAGTCAGTCCCCGTCTATACAGACTGGGAGTCGCGGGCTTAGATACACGTACATATCCTCACCGCCGGTAGGGAATTTCACCCTGCCCCGAAGGTTCAAATCTTATTTTGTTTGTTTATTTGGTCCAAATAACGCTTAACGTTGAAAGTGATGTTAACACCGAAAAATAAAAAAAGCAAGGATTTTCATCTCTGCTTCGCTCCAATCATATATTTTTCACTCAGATATATACCAAGTTCTTCTCGAATTTATTTCACGCTGCGCTCTTAAAAGAATACGTAAGGCCTTATCAATTTCATCCTCTGCTCGTCTCAGTTTGTCTACCGAGACACTACGCTTAGAGGCTCCCAGTACATCTATCGCTTCGTTAATTTTGTCACTAATTTCTTCTCTTGAGACTCTCGTCATACCATTTCTTCCCTCCCTTGCGCTCGGGCTTCTCATATATCTATTATTCACTACTTCTGTTTCCTGAATTTCAAATAAATTCCTAGGATCTTCTTTCCTCACTATTTCTTTTTCCATTGTATCTTTACTCGCTTTTTCTTTCTTTGCTATTTCTTTTTTCACTGCTTCTTTCTTCACTATTTCTTTCTTCACTGGCTCTTTCTTCGCTGTTTCTTTCTTCACTTGTTCTTTCTTAGTTGGTTCTTTCTTCACTGGTGCTTTCTTCACTGCTTCTTTCTTCACTGCTTCTTTCTTCACTACTTCTTTCTTCACTACTTCTTTCTTCACTGGCTCTTTGTTCACTGCTACTTTTTTCGGCATTACTTTCCCCCCCCCCATTTCCCCCATACTATATCTTATGCTTATGAGAGAAATGACGATTGGGTATATACCGACACGCATGATATATAAACCTAATAGTCAAACAAACCATATATACAAACACACAAGTAGTAGATACAAAAAGAAAAAGGGTCTCCAGCTGTCTTATATATCTGACAGGGATACCCTTTAAAGTGTCGAATGACGTCGTTTTAAAAAAAGAAATATAACAACGCCTATTACAATTCCAACGAACGAAAACAGCATAGGCAGCCAAACTGGACCCCATAAGATACCGAAAGGTTGAAAGACATCCGAGTAAATGATACCTACCGTCCCCAGAAAAGCCCCTAATACAAAAGGAATATACGCATACTCTGCAGTATCTCCTGCGTCTTTATAAGCATCCCAAATACCAAACATGTAGAGACAAGGGTAAAACATTAGCCAATGATAATCGGCTTGCTGGATGGCCTCTTGAATGTTTCCTTTGAAACTGTCGATAATAATTTGATTGAGATCTGACATATAATTCACGATAAATTCCAATATAATCAACGTAATTCCTTTTATATATTTCCCGTTTAAAAACTGACCAAACCCAGGGAGTGCGATGCTCCATAATAATTTCTCAATTTTAGTGGATTTGTGCATAGTTGTTATTTAGCAGTCGGTGATTTGCCGTACTTGCAATGAACTCAGGTGAAGGCACCTTGCTATGGGATCGTTCCTCTACAAAATTTCCTCCTCTTACTTCAGGCGTAATCCTTTTTAATAAACCTACAAACCCTCTGATCGTAAACAAAGTAAAGTTAATTGATGCAAATGTATGAAAAACAGACCAAGATTTCCATCTAAACAAATCGGTTTTCCTCTCTAAAAACCATTGAAGCAAAGTCATTGGTACACTAAAAAATAGACTTCTCGTGATGAGTTCAAGCGGTTTGCTTTGATAAGACGATCTTACCCAAACTACAGTTAAAAGCGGATAAAATAACAGATCGTACAAAATATTGGTATCAAATACTTTGGCGAAAGGACGAACGGGGTACGATATCTTTCCTTTTTTAATAAAGAAAGAATCTATCGAACTTGATAAAACGCACTTCGTGAAGAATACAGTCAGATACATGAGCAGGTTATTACGTTTCAAAACGAATGGGGCTGCTGCTAATGATGAGGCAAATAAAATCCGCAATAATATCTTTTCCATACAATTTCCCCCCTTTAATTGCTTCTTCCTTTACCTGTAGTGTGGATAAAATAACAGCCTATTATTCATGAAAGGAATAGTCAGCGAACCAAAGAAAATAAAGAGCTGCCGCGGGCAGCTCTTTTTATGTTTGAGTGACATTTGTATAATAGGGGATAGATAAAATACACCTCTAGTTAGACAGGATGGTAATGGATGAACGATAAAATTGTAATGCCGGTATGGACGATTGGCTTGTTCATCGTTGTTATGAATACGACGATGTTCAATGTTTCAATCCCTAGTATTATTCAAGATCTTGGCATCACGGCAGATCTCGGATCATGGGTGATTTCAAGTTACTCCATCGGATATGCCTTATCGACCGTTATTTACAGTAGGCTCTCAGATGTCTTACCGATTCGTAAACTGCTGATCGTGGGGCTATTGGTGTTAGGACTTTCATCGATTTTCGGATTATTTGCCAGGGAATTTCATGCTTTACTCATGGCTCGTATACTTCAGTCTGCAGGTGCAGGGGTGATGGCTGGCCTTGGTTTGGTTCTGGCAAGTCGATATATTCCAATTGAAAGACGCGGGTCAGCTATCGCCATGATTTCCGCGGGGAGTGCTATGGCTTTCGGGCTCGGTCCGATCGTTGGCGGTTTGATTAGCGAATACTTTGGTTGGAACGGGTTGTTCGCAATCACTTGTCTGGTTTTGGTCATTCTTCCGATACTTGTACGTTTACTTCCCAAAGAAAATGCGACATCCTTTCGATTCGACATATTGGGTGCTCTCTTAACCATCGTGAATGCAACTACGCTGCTGTTAGCTGTGACGCAAGTTTCAGCCGCCTGGCTTGTCGCCAGTTGTCTTTCGTTGCTTGTACATGCTTGGCACTTGAAACGAATGAACAATACGTTCATTAACCCTGAACTATTGAGAAATCCAACTTATCGTAAATTGGTTACGATCGGGTTTTGCATCTTAGTGTTGAACCTTGGTAATTTATTTCTAATGCCGTTGGTGTTAGCCAAGGTGTTCGATCAATCGGCTATGATGATTGGCTTAACCATTGCGCCAGGGGCCATTCTGTCGGCCTTCTTGACACGATTCGTCGGTAGATGGATAGATCGATACGGCAATCTACGCTTTATGTTTATAGGGCATTGTATTTTAGCTTTAGTGATGATTGCCTTTTATGCCACTCTTGGCGCTTCGCCACTTGTTATACTTTTGGGATATCTTTGTTTTTCGCCTGCTTTTTCAGCAACGATTGCATCTTTGAACA
This sequence comes from Paenibacillus sp. V4I3, assembly GCF_030817215.1. Taxonomy (GTDB): domain Bacteria; phylum Bacillota; class Bacilli; order Paenibacillales; family NBRC-103111; genus Paenibacillus_E. Next base: position 3,698,525 of record NZ_JAUSZA010000001.1, on the reverse strand, counting down.
ACGAGACCTCACGTATTCTTCCAAAATCATTAATAGGCTCTGGTATGGGACTTATGCAGCTTATCCAATTTTTTGGCGGTTCAATTTCGGTAGCGGTTTGTGGAATATTACTCGAAATTCAAAAGAATACGCCACTTCCTTATTCCTTCAAACACGTTTATGGCCTTTTATTTTTGGTAGGTCTGAGTTCACTGGGCATGTTGCTGTGGTACAAGCTTACTGCACCTGTTGTAGTTTCAAACGGAGATAAATGATAGTTTATAATTCCATAATCTACCTATACCATAAGAAAATCAGACTTGATAAATCCTTTTCTAATTGGACAATCTAATTTTTAGAGGTGATAGAGATATGAACATAACTCAATTAAAACTAACTTCAACGGAAATCGGAGCTTTGTGGGGGCAATATGTAAATGAATCTATGGTACATCAAGTAAATAAATATATGCTTTCAATTATAGAAGATACGTCCATTAGAGAGGTTTTTGACGATGCAATAAAAATATCTGAGAATCAAATGCAGCAGGTTTCGACTTTTATTCTTAATGATGGATTTCCATTACCCATAGGGTTTACAGAAGCAGATCTCAATCCCAATATTGGAAGGTTATTTTCCGATATTTTCTGTTTGGATTATTTGTATCTCATGACCATACATGGTTTAAACGGTCACATATATTCGCTTACTACATCAGTTAGAAAAGATTTAAGGGATTTTTTTGATTCCTGTTTAACGGATGGAAAAAATATGTACCAACGTACCGTTGATTTATTACTTGAAAAGGGACATTTTCAAAGAGACCCGTATTTCTTCCCCCGTGCAAACCCAGAGTTTATTGATAGCAAAAAATATCTCGATGGCTTTTGGGGAGATAAACGTCCTCTTTCAGCCATAGAAATAGGTAATATTTCCCTTAACTTAAAGAAAAGTATTATGGCAAAAACACTTGGAATTGCATTTAGTCAAATTGCCGGATCCAAAGAAATAAGGAAATTTCTAACAGATGCCGTTCAAACGTCAAATGACCACATTCAATTGCTAAGTAAAAAACTAAAAGATGATAATTTACCTGTTCCGATGTCATGGGAAACTGAAATAACCGAATCTACAGATTCACCGTTTTCAGATAAACTTATCATGTTTCACACTGGTTTTTTGTTTCTGACTTCTCAATCCTATCACGGATTAGGACTAGCGGGTTCCATGAGGTCTGATCTAATTCTTGATTATGAACGAATCATTCTTAAAGATCTAACTGTAGCAAAAAATTGGTTTGATCTCATGATAAAACATAAATGGTTAGAACAACCTCCCATTGCACCAAACAGAAAAGAAATTGCTAAAGACCAATAATATCCACTTAATAAAGCCCTCTTTGTTGGTGTTCCAAGAGGGCTTTACGGTGTTTATTTTTTATTTATATTTTATATATATCATTGTTTCATAGCTATCGATCCATAGACTGGATGAATCTTTCCCAGAGCGACGGTCGTCTCTTCCGGTTCGATAGATCACATTTTTACTGTCCTTAATAACATCGCCTGCTAACGCGTCATTATCAAATTGAACAAACAAAGCATCCTTTGACAAGTTAACTATGATCAAATATTCACTATCCTCGTATTGCCTCATGTAAGATAAAACCTGCTCTTCAGAGTTGCGAATGAACATTAATTCTCCCATCCAAAAAGCTGGATTATTCGTCCGAAGATGAATCAGAAATTCATAGTGCTCGAACATATCCCTATCAAATTGATCCCAGTTTAGCTTGTATTCATTAAATAAAGATGTCCACGTTTCTAACGTACTCTCATTAAATTCCTGCCCCATCATAATGAATGGAACACCTTCAAGCGTCAGCAAGATAGAAGCTGCCGCTTTTGCAAGCTTTTCGCCAAAATAGTCACATGCTCTCGATGTTTCTTTTTCCTCCAGCCAACTCATTCTTAGCGCATTTCTAGGAAAGCTGTATTTATAAGAGTTGTAAATGGTTATAAAATCGCTCTGTGTGATTGTCCCATCAACCATATCACGTATCAGAATGCGGGGACTGCCGTCGTAGGTCAAGTCACAAGATTCAATATGATGATACTCATCGTAGGACTGTGAGATCAGGATGAGATCCGCTTTTACTTCTTGCAGCGCATGCTTGATTTCAGAGAGAAAATCAAAGGGAGTAAGGTCCGAATCGTCCAAACGAATACCGTCAAAATCAAACTCGACTATCCAGTATTTCATAGCCTCAATGACATATTTCCTCATCTCACGGTTACTAAATTCTAGCCCGGCGAAATACGCCCGATTAGGCACATCATAATAGATCTCATCTTGTTCATTTCGTGTAAAATATTCCGGATGGCTTCTTGTCATAATGTGATCCACACTTGCGCGGTTCAACACCCAATCCATAATGACTTTGATCCCATTCTCATGAGCTTTACGAATAAATGAGAGTAGATCTTCTTTGGTTCCGAAGCTGGGATTAATGGAATAAAAATCTTTTACCGCATAGGGGTCGCCATATTTACCTAATCTTCCTTCAAATCCAACTTCGTTGAATGGCATCAACCACAGCGTATTTATTCCCATTTTTTTGAAATAGTCGATTTTATCTGTGAGTCCATTAAAACCATTTTCGGTAAACGCCCTGATATGAAGTTCATAAATCACCGATTTTTTAATCCATTCGGGACTTTGGATAGCCATAAAATTTTCATGCATATATCCAGGTTGTTCTTTTGAAATCTCATGGGTTCTGATCAATACTTCTCCTTGCTCAGTAACCGTAATAGCCGAGTTATTTTGCCCATCTTCCGACACACTCGGATTCAATGGGTCTAGTATCCACACTTCCCCATTCACTACATATTTATAAAGATGTCTTCCCTTAGGTATCGCTAATTCAATCTCCCAACCTTTACCTTTCTCCATTTTGTTCATGTAGTTTCTATCGCCGTTCCAGTTATTAAAGGTCCCTGCCAAGGCGACACTATCAACTTCAATATCTGTGTAATAAACAAATCGTACGCCATGTGATCCTTTTGTCGGAAAGTCAGGTAACATTGTATGAGCTCCTTCCTATTATTCTCTACTCCTATAGTAGCTGTAACGAAACAGGCTGCCCATATCCGATTCCACTCAATTATGATGCTATTCTGTTGTGATCATTGGGCCCAAGGCAGTAGTTTCATGAGTTCGGGCTATCATGGTGTCTTTAAAGCTTTTAGGGGAACATTGATGGAGTCGTTTAAATAGTTTGTAGAAGTGGGAAATGTTCGGTAAGCCGACCTGTTCAGCAATCTGAGCAATGCTAAGATCTTCGGTCAAAAGGAGACGTTCGGCATATTTGATTCTGCGATGAATCACATAGTCTGTGAAGGAAATGCCCATGATCTGTTTGAAATATTTAAGGAAATAGGTATAGCTGAAATTAACGAGGTGACATGCTTGCTGGGCGGTTATTTTATCGGATAAATGGGCTTCCACATAATCGAACACTGACTTTAAGTTGGAGTCGTTTATCGATCGGCTTGGTCCTAACAATCCCATGTTGTCATGACGTAATAATAAAAAAATACATTTCTTTACCAAATAGTTCATTGCGAGCTCATAGCCCCTCTGCCTCTGCTGATGTTCTTGCTGCAATTCAATTACCGTGCTGTAGAATTGCTGCCGCAATTCCGAATTCTCCTTAAACAATGTGTTTAGTTTGACTGAAGGCAGCATCGCCTCCTGAAACAAATATAGGTATGGCAGCATATTGGAATCAAAGAATGCTTCAGGCTCAAATTGTAGCACGACATAATCAACCACCTCGTTCTGTCTTCTCAGATCGAGATGGGGCTGACAAGAACCCAAAATCAGTACATCTCCCGCTCGCAAATGGCATACCTCTGCCGGCATATGGATTTCCATTCTACCGGATCGAACAGCAATAATCTCTACTTGAGGATGGACATGCCATCCATGCTGGCATATTTCCATGCTATTAAAGCTGCGCACTTGAATACGAAGGAGAGGGTCATTATAATGAATCGGCTCTTTAAATAAGTTCATATCGTTTCTCCAGAACAGAATGTATGTTAAAAAGGCTTTCTGCTTCGTTTCTAATAGAATAGAATTGTATCAAATTAATAGACGGGGGTGTAGGTGTTAAAAAATATTTATTATTATTCCACTATCTGATAGCAAAATAAGGCTGCGCGCGGCAGCCACAAACTAAGTCTTTTTATTGGATTTGTATTTCTTATTTCCGCTAGAATCTACTAGAGATGAAAACTGTTTATACAGCGCCCCGTTTTGAAACCCGATTTACCTGTAATCCTTTTCGGTTAAAGTAAAAGATTTTAAATCCAATACACACAAGTGCCAACATAATAAATAATAAGCCGCTCCATATAGTCCCTTTCATGCCTGTAGTGGTAATAAACCACCCACCTGCTAACGAACCGATGGACACACCCAGATTGATGAAGGAAATATACAGCCCAGTGGCAAATTCAGGAGCTTCCGGAGCTTCCGAAGTTAACCATATCTGGGTTACGATGAGTCCACTGGTATGAGCTGCTCCCCACAAAACCATAACGACAATGATAGGCACAATGGATTTTTCCCCCATATAAAGCAATAAGAAAGAGATGGCTAATACGATCGGATGGAAAACAGTCGTTCTGACCTTGTTTTTACCAATCAGTCTCCCTGCCAGCAAGTTGCCGGCCACTCCCCCAACACCGAAAATGACAAGCATGACGCTAATGATTTCCCCACTCAACCCCATCACTTGTTCCAAGTATTCGGCAGCATAGCTATAGACCGAAAACATAGCGGCAAATATGAACGTTGCAGCTCCAATATTGATCCAAAGGGGGACTTTACGCAATATACCGAGCTGTTCCCCGTAAGAAACTTTCTCGAATTTGGACGATTTCGGAAGCATGATGGCGATCCCCACACTAGCAGCGGTGTTTACAACGGCACAAAATATAAAAGCGGCCTCGAATGAGAATTGATCTACGAGATAGGTTGTTATCGGAATTCCAAGTACCATACCCATACTAGTACCAACAAATGCTTTCGCAGAAGCCTGAGTGGATTTTTCCTTTGGATAGAGCGAAACTGCAGCTGCAAAGGCCAAGGAAAAATATACGGGATGGAACAATGCCGGGATAATCCGAAGCGCCAGCAAAACATAAAAATTAGGAGCATAAGCTGATAATAAACTACTTCCAGCAAAAATGAGTAAAGACACTATCATTACTTTTTTATGATTATATTTAGAAAGAAGCAGCACCATAAAGGGACCACATAGTGCTATAACAAGCGCAAACACCCCAACTAGCATGCCGGCCTGAGACGTACTGACATTGTAACGCTCCGTAATAGCTGGTAATATTCCGACAACACCAAACTCAATGGTATACACGCCGAATAAGCCCATAGCGATAAAGAATATTGGGTTTATCTTCAGTTCATTCATTCCTTCCTGATCCCGTCATAAACGGCTTCACAAAGATCAACGGTAAACTGGCCTGACATGCCTTCCAGTGCTGTATTAGTAAACGCTATGACACTTAGCTGCTTCTCAGGATCAACGAACCAGGAATGCCCATAGGTACCACCCATGCGCCAGGTGCCCGGTGATTCTGGAGTGTCTGCGGCAATAGGATCCTTGAGCAGCGTAAATCCTAGGCCAAAGCCTCGCCCTGGCCAAAAGGCCATTGGCAGATCACCAATCTGGTTGGTAGTCATCTCACGAACCAGATTCTCCGGCAGCAGGGGTGCTCCGCCCTTGCGTAAAGCTTCCAGCAGCAGGAATAAGTCGCCGGCGCTCCCGACCATGCCGGCTCCTCCGGAGTGATAGGCCGTATCGTCAAGTGCCCGACCAGGGGCAAGCCGGAAGCCAGCCGTGCCTTCTATAAAATCAATGCTATCGTGATCACGCATAGGCCGTGGCTCAGGCACAGCATTGGCATAGGCCGTCGCAAGTCGATCTGGATCGACTGCTGTAAATCCTGTGTCGTCCATGCCAAGCGGCGCTGTCACTAGCATACGAATGGCTTCGCCAAGAGGTGAATCTGTAACCTTCGCAATCACGGCGCCTAGAACATCAGTCGCGATTGAATATTTCCACTGGGTGCCTGGCGTGTAGAGGAGCGGAACAGAGGCAATACGGCGCAGGTTCTCTTCTAACGTGATACCTGCCTGATCCATGCCATCCGATACCCAAGCGCGATGATAGGGACCATTCTCTTCCTGGAAAAAGCGGTAAGTTAGCCCCGCCGTATGCGTCATCAAATGCCGAATCGTCAATGTCGCGAATTCACCGCTCTCCAAACGTGGGCGAAACTCTGGAAGCCAACGATCAACGGGGTCGTCAAGTCGTAAGCTGCCTTGTGAAACTAGTACCATCGCAGCTGTTGAAACGATAGGTTTGGACACAGAAGCAAGCCTAAATAAGGCATTTTCATGTATCGTCTGGTTCTTTTCACGGTCTGCAAAACCGGCAGCGCGGTTATAAACTAGTACCCCGTCTATCGCCACTTTAATGACAGCGCCAACCAACCGTTTATCGGCAAGGGTACGATCGATTACTTCATCCATGCGTGCTTGTAATCGATCAGGATTCATTTTGTTTGCATTCAACTTATTCATTGATATTCATCCTCTCTGAATAGTAAAGATTTGATCACTTCACTATTGTTAGTTTATTATATTAATTAAGCGACTTGCTTTACATAAGGTATTCAAGTTATGTCTCCCCTTTAACAAATAAAAACGAGTTAGTTTTTAAAGAAAACCTTAAATTTAAAGGAGCCGATTTCGATGGACCATGTTGATAAACAAATCCTTTACTATCTTCAAAACCAAGCAAGAATATCAATGACGGAACTTGGCAAGTGTGTCGGGTTATCACAACCCGCAGTAACGGAGAGAGTAAGACGTATGGAGGAAAAAGGGATCATCAAGGAGTATCGCACCATGATTTCCCCGGAGAAAATCGGGAAACAAGCTTCCGCCTACATCCTATTTCGTACTAGGGATTGTCATGCATTCCTTGATTTTTGCCGCTCATCCTCCGATGTCGTCGAATGCAACCGCATAAGCGGAGAACACAACTACTTATTGAAAGTAATGACCGACTCCACACGGTCTCTCGAAGAGTTCGGCAACCAATGTGATAAATATGGGACGTATACGATTCTAATCGTGATGTCATCACCAATCGAGCATAAATTTCTTATCCCATCGCTTGAAGAAGCATTCGTGCCTCCGGATCGTTCTTTTTGATCAAATAGAGTACTCACGTTCCCCTTATTCAATTTCATAAGCAGATTTCCTGAAATAACGGATCGACGTTCCGCTTACTAGAGGTCGGGTGACTTTCCCTTGCAGTCGACAGAAAACAAAAAAAATGAGGAGGCAAGAATAACCCTGCCACCTCATTTTTTTCTGTGCCCTTAAGTGAAATTATTTACTTTCGGGACAGCTCCTAGCATTTAAATTGTTCAGCATGCAACTTAATCATCATCTAATCTTCAGAAATAACCTCAAAAGATATTCGACTCAGCTCAGTATTCATCGTTTCCCCCAAATAGATGATATCGTAAGATCCCTCTGGAAGATTCAGATCAGTGAATATGATTTCCCCATCCGGCTGACTAGCCAAATTGCTTTTAATATGCGCTATGGGAGTAATAGGCTGCGTCTCACTCGGTAAAGCACCTTTCGGGAAAATACCGAACGCATCTTCTCTCAATGACCCCGTGTAAGTAACTTCAATCAAATCGCGAGTCCGATAAACGGTCTTGTCTATCTGCATTGTCGGGTTACCAAGCGTCAGATCAGGATCGACTTCAGGGTCCACTTTCGGAATTAACGAAGGAAGTGTTATTGAGAAAGTGGCATCTTCAATCCACGTTTTAGCGAGAAAGTCCCTTCCTTTTACGACTACTTTATGATCATAAACCTCTACGAAATATCCCTGGGAGCCCGCCTTCTCCACATCCTCATCCGTCCATAAGTAGGCTGTGGAGGCTGCATTAAACATCGTTGCATACTTTGAGTTGTACATGGTATCTGCCGAGCCCAGTTCCCAATGGGTATGACCCGTAAATACAATCGTTTGCGGATGTTTAGCTAGTATTGTCTTAAGCTCCTTGTCCTGTCGAATACCATGCCAACCGAACTTGTTTTGTGACCCTGAAACTGTATTTTTCAAAGGTTGATGAACGAAAATAAAGGACGGTTTATGAGCCTCATCGTGCTCCGATAGCTTTAGATCTAACCACTTAAGCTGCGTCTCTGATAAATATGAAGAGTCTTTTAACCCTTTCTCTGTCCCTAGGAAAATAAAAAGATAGTCGTTCATCCAAAAATCGTAATACTTTTTATCAATCCCCGTACTTGTTGTAAAATAAGACATTTGACTATCAAAGTCCGCCCAACGGACATCATGGTTGCCATAAGTAAAATAGATGGGGGGCAGCCCCTCAATATGATCATTAAAAATTTGAGTCATCGTCTCAAACTCTTTTTGCTTGCCATTGTTAGTCACATCACCAATATGCATAATTCCTAGACTATCGGGCGAAGTTGCCCTGATATCCTGTAAGGCCTGAATCAAATTTTGCGAATGTACACCTTCTATATCATCTTCAACATGTGTATCTGTAATGACGATGAATTTGACTCTCGGCTTTTCGTCTTGACCCTCATTTAAATACTCCGCCATTTATTTCCCGCCTTTGAGTTTTTGGTGCTTTTCGATCCTATCGAATATGACCTCACTTTTGATGGGTTTGCTGATGTAATCATCCATTCCTGCTTCAAGACATTTTTCACGATCGCCTTTTAAAGCGTTAGCTGTCACAGCAATTATGTAAGGGACTTTCTCTTGCGGTATTGTTTCTTTGATCTGTTTGGTGGTTTCCAGACCATTCAGGACAGGCATCTGGACATCCATAAAAATGATATCGTATGTTTCGTAAGCAAGCGCTCGAATAACCTGATTGCCATTTTCGGCAATGCTAGTGAAATGCCCCATCTTTTCAATCATTTTTTTTAATACGATCTGATTAATTTGATTATCTTCAGCTATTAAAACTTTCAAAGGTTTTTGAACAAATGCAATCTCTTGGATAGAAGAGTCTTCTAGATACGATACCTCTTCTTTAATCCAAACAGTAAATACAAAAGTCGCACCAGGTTCGTCCATTTCTTCAAACCAAATATCTCCACCCATCAACCCAACAATTTTTTTGCTAATGGCTAAGCCTAATCCTGTTCCTTCGGATTGTCGCGTCATGAAACTATCCAATTGCTTCAACTCTACTTTTTTGCGTTCCGTAATGTCCTGTGTAGTTCCATTCATTTTGACTGGCTTTCCATTCTCGTCAAATGTTACTGAAACACGAACTTGCATATACTTAATAGTTCCATTGAGCTGCAGATTGCGAAATTCCGAGCTAATCGTTGTACCTTGTATGGCTTGATCAATGAATTCATGAAATCGTTGTCGATCATCTGGATGAATTAAGAATGCTAGATCCGTCGGATCGGATGGCAAATTATTTTTGAACAAGTTATAAATTTGGTAAAATTCTTCTGAGAATGTGATCTTATTATGAAGAATATCCAATTCCCAACTGCCAAGCATCGCAATATGCTGGGCCTCTGCAAGATTATCTTGGTATTTCTTTCGCTCTGTAATATCCCGCCCTATCCCTAATACCTTCAGTAGATTTCCTTGATCATCTCTGATGAGTTTAATCGCAGTCTCAAACCAAATATACGTACCATTCTTATGGCGTGAACGATAGGTAATTACCTCATTATCTGAAAAAGGTTCAGATCTTATTTTTTCTAAGTCTTCAGGATGATTTAATTCAGAACTATCTTTTCCGATCAATTCTTCTGGCTCATAACCCAATAAATCATGCACGGACGGTGATAAATACTCGATCTTACCATCTGGATTCACTAAAGTAATAATATCTTGAGCATTTTCTAAGATAAGTTCATACAATTCTTCAATCTTTAAAAGCTTTTGTTCAGTAGCTATTTTATCTGAAATATCGATGATATGAACAATAAAGTATAGTGGTGTTCCTTGTTTTTCGTCACGAACCAAAGAGAGCCTTACAGACGCCCGAATAAGGTTACCGTTTTTCTGAATACAACGCTTTTCTAACTCATAGAGTAGTGAATTTCCATTCAATACCTCTTCGATTAGTGCATTAATTTTATTCAAATCATCAGGATGGGTTATTTCCTTAAGTGTAAGTCCAATTGCTTCTTGCTCCGTATAACCCAGGGTTGGATAGAAGGATGGATTGACCCTCCTAATAGTTCCATCTAGGGACACCAACGCTATAGCATTTGGAGCAAAGGTATATACTTGTTGATAAACAGAGTCGCGATCGAAATCTACCTTAGGCATTTGAAAACCTCCAGTCGTCAATGTACCCCCTATTTCTACTATAAATGCTATTTAAATATAACATGACTTTTATAATGAACTGAGATTGTCATTATCTTTTACTTAGAAATTCACAATTTGCCTTCACGTATTGTTCTCCAGTAGTACTTACAACAATATCGTTATCATGGGATTGAATGATGACATTTTCACCTATTTGTTCACCGTGTAAAAAGATCGAGATCGGCTGTCGAAATACCCGCATTCTTTCAAAGTCTGAAGGTTCTATCAGTTTGCGTTGTTTTGGCATGTTTTTCTCCTTTTAAGATATATGTTATTACATTATTGCATAAATAAGGATCCGATTGCAGGTCCTATCAAAAAGGACCTTCTCAATTGTCTGAAAAGACAAAGGAAAGTCCTTTTTTATACGGCCAAGACTAGTCTGATTTGCTAGTTAAAACGTTGCCCAAGATTGCTTGATCGTTTGGACGGTTTCACCCGATTTAACCGCTTGGGTGATCATCATGCCCAGGTAGTGATCTTGAGCCGCTTCCGCGAGGCTATAAAAACTGGGTCCACCTTGTACGTATTCACCCATCTTTTGCAAACAAGTAGCAATTGCGATTTCATCGTCCGACAGACGGCCTGGCTGGAAGGGATTTCGATAAGCCCATTTATCGCCAGCCAAAATACCCTTGTGATAATACCCTTCGAGGTTGCCGTTCTCCCCGGCATTCAACCGTCTTAGCTCAAGTTGAATAGGCGTGCGGAAGTCCTGCAAATAAGCAATTCTCGTATTATTAATTTCTCCCTTATTTCCTCGTACAAGCACTCTCTCAGAACGAATCCATGAGAAGTACTGATCACCGGTAAAATCAAATACACCTAACTTGTCCCCGAACTCGAGGTGTGCGATCACTTGATTAGAGATCGCGGTCTGCTCCTGGGCTGGATTACCCTCGCGGTTAGGTCCGCTAATAATCGGAGATGAGAACCCGAAGCCTCGAATTTGCGCATTTTCAAATCGAATACCCAAGAGACTGCGCATGATGCTGATCCCATGGTAGCCATGGGCAGCTGAGACTTGCGCTTGGCTTACAGTACCCAGCAAGCCGGACTGTACGATGGCAATTCGTGCTGCATGCAGCGGCTGGAAGGCATATTGCTCCGCCACCTGTACCTTGGCGTCCGGTCCAATGTCTTGATAAAGCAGATTCAATTGCTCCAGATCAGCCGCAGGAGGTGTTTCGGAAAGAACGGGAACTCCTTCACGTACGAGTTGTTTGATCAATTCCGGAGTCTGTGAGACAGGAACCGAAAGGACAACAAACGAAGGTGTTGTTTGCTTCAATAAATCCTCGGTTGAGCGGAACGTCGGCACTCCCCATTGTTCCTCAAACGCACGCCCTTTCTCTTCATTGCGTACGACAACACCGCTAACTGTAAACTGATCCGGAAGCGCTCGTACGATGCGCATAAAAAACTCTGCACGCCAACCGCCGCCGACTATACCGAATATGATAGCCACACTGATTCCTCCCCATTTAAATGAAACATTCCACAACTATTGTATGACATAAATACAAGTAGTGGCATGTAATTGTTTATGCTGCCTTGTTATTTACACGCCTTTCTGCAGTATCTTGAAAAATAAAGAATAGACTGCCGAAAGATTCGGCAGTCCTAGTATCGTTCATACTAGCCTTATGGCAAACAGCTATTATTAGCTGTTTGCCCCGCTAAGTCTAGCTAAAAACAATCTTGTTCTATCTTGTGTAGGATGATTAAACAAAGAATCGGGAGCACCCTGCTCAATAATACTGCCATCGTTCATAAAGACAACAGTATCCGCTACTTCCTTAGCGAATTGCATTTCATGCGTAACAATCATCATAGTCATACCTTCCACGGCCAAGTCCTTCATGACTTTAAGCACTTCCCCCACAAGCTCAGGGTCTAAGGCGGAAGTTGGCTCATCAAATAAGAGCACTTCAGGATCTATGGCCAATGCTCGGGCTATACCTACCCGCTGCTGTTGTCCTCCGGATAGCTGATGCGGATAAAAGCTAGCCTTGTCCTCTAAACCGACTTTCCTGAGCAGTTCAACCGCTTTGCTTTTAGCCTCTTGTCTGCTTCTTTTCTTCACAACGACCTGAGCTGCCGTGACATTTTGTAATACCGTTAAATGAGGAAATAAATGATAGGACTGAAAAACCATCCCTGTCTTTTTCCTTAAAGCGAGGATCTCACTCTGTTTTGGCTTATCTATTTCAGTAAATGTAAGCTGAGAGTCCCCTACCTCAATCGTGCCTTTATCAGGAATTTCTAGAGCGTTAATAGAACGAAGCAAGGTAGATTTCCCGGAGCCCGAGGGACCGATGACAACCATCACTTTGCCTCTCTCTAAGGCAATATTGATACCTTTTAACACCTGCTGTGAACCGAAGGTTTTGAATAGATTGTTGATTGTAATCATACATCCACCACTATCTAGCCGTATGAAGGTCAAACTTTTTCTCCAAACGACCTTGAATATTTGAAAGAATTGTACTAAGCACCAGATAAATGAGTGCAGCTTCACAATAAAGCAATAAGGGTTCATAAACGGTAGCCGTAATTTGCTGAGCTTTTTGAAACATTTCCGTCACCGTGACAGTAGCTGCGAGTGAGGTGTCTTTCACCAAACTTATGAACGAGTTAAAAAGTGATGGAATCGAAATACGAATTGCTTGGGGCAATATGATGACCCGCAGCGCTTGAAGCTTAGTCATTCCGAGCGAATAGGATGCTTCCCATTGTCCTTTTGGTGTCGAGAGCAGAGCTCCACGAATAATCTCAGATCCATAGGCGCCAACACTTAAGGTAAATCCTATAACAGCTGATGGGAAAGCATCCAGTGTAATCCCGATACTTGGCAGTCCATAAAAAATAATAAACAACTGCACCAGCAAAGGCGTGCCCCGAATAATCCACACGTAAAAACGTGCTGCCTGAACAAGAGGTTTAATATCGGAAATACGGATTAATGCGGTTACCAAGGCAAGACAAAGCCCCATTGTAAATGAGATTAAAGTCAAAGGTACAGTAAAAGCAACCCCTGCCTTAAGCAGGGGAAGAAATGAGTCTATGAAGATTTGCCATTTTCTATCGTCCATGTTAGATAACCCTACTTCGATACGTCTTGGCCAAAGTATTTTTCAGAAATTTTGAGATAAGTTCCATCTTTCTTCAAATCAGCCAATGCTATATTGATCGCATCAACGAGCTCTTGATTGCCCTTGTTTAACAAAACGGCACTTTGCGATGCTTCCTTGGTCTCATCGACGACTTGAATAGCTACATCCGGTTTTTGTTTTTTCAAATCCAGGTAAGACAGCCCATCATTAATGGTGGCATCAATACGTTTGGACAGCAGCAGATCGATGGCTTGATTAAATCCGTCGGTTTGTACAATCTCTGCACCGTTGGATTTAGCAATTTCGGTTAAGTTGCTTGTTAATGATTGCCCTGCTTTTTTACCTTTCAAATCCGTTATTTTTTTAATATCTTTATTGTCTTTGTGTACAATCAAAACGGCTTTAGACACGATATAAGGATCTGAGAAATCGTATTTCACTTTACGATCTTCTTTAATGGTAACTTCGTTCACGACAATATCAAATCGTTTGGAATCCAGCCCAGCAAACATGCCATCCCATTTGGTTTCGATGAATTCGGCTTGAACACCAATTTTCTTAGCGATTTCTTGAGCAATTTCTACATCGAACCCTGTTAATTTCCCATCCTTGTCATGGTACGTGAAAGGTGCATAAGTCCCTTCCGTTCCTACGCGAATTTTCCCATTTGCTTTGACCGTATCCAACAAGGTTTGAGTTGCTTGTCCGGGTGTTTCTTTCGCCGCAGCTTCTTTGGTTGCTGCCGCAGTTGGAGATGGTTTATTAGCCGTTTCTTTTGTTCCGCATGCAGTAAATATAAGAGAGCTCGCTAGAAGTATCATGCCCGCCGATAGATATTGTTTTTTCATTTGAAGACCTCCATGTTGTTATTTGAACTTTTGTCATCTTATCACTACTAACTTTATTCAGTCAAGAAATATTCCTACTATTTCAGTTGGATTAATTCGCTGTACTAATGTCTCTGAAGTTTCAGAGTATAGGGTATTCATCATCCCCCCAATGTTCACGGCATGACCTCCAAAAAAACCGGCAATAAGCGTGCCAATCCCTGAAAGCACAAGCGTCTGGTTAACTGGGGGCTGATAGTCATTTTTCTTCAAAGCAGCTAAAGCCACTGCAATATCATTTGTCAAAATCAGAACGGCAATCGGAATCGCAATCGAGAAGAAACTGTGAACGGTGAATGAAGGAATAATGATTTGAGGTATGGCAAACTCTGCAGCCTCTGGTACTGCCGGAAAATCATACCCGATGAAAAGTCCCAAGACGCCAAAGAGTATCACCCCTAGTAACGGAGGAATTGATTTCGAAATTTTGGGTGCGATAAAAAAACCTAAAATGGCCATCCCGCCAATAAGAGGTGATTCCATAAACGCCGGAATAATGAAGCCGCCTGCCAATTCATTCAGAGTAAATTGATCGATAACCGTCAACGCAGACATAACGCCGGTCGATAGGTTTTGTGTATTCAGAGCTGACATATACTCCCCAATCTATCCTATTGTTTTTTTCTATGAAAAGGTGACTACTCATTTACATAATAGTAGCTTAGCCTCATGGGTAAGTAACCACCCAATTTCGAGATTTCTTTCCCAACCAATCCCGCCATTTTTTCTCATCTCATCCGTCCTCTCCATTCCTTAGATGATTCAAGAAATACCAAACACTCTTGGACAGACGCTCGGCAGGCCGTGTAATAACACTCGCTACCACAGGTATTGGTGTGAACGTTGTCCAAGGCAGCAACTTCCCATAAGATAGCTCTAAACTAGCTGCTGACTCCAAGATCACTCCGTACCCCATTCCCTGCATAACAAATTGTTTAACAGTCTCGGTGGAATCAAGATGCATGATCTCCATATCCCATGTATCGTTTATGGGTAAGGATACAACATCACGAGGAACGATCATCTTTCGGCTATGGAATGACAACGAAGGTTGAATACCTATCAATCGCTCCTGAGCGAATGGTGTGACTCGAAATGAAAAATGGTCGTCTGGTGGCTGCAGCGTCATTCCGATATCAATGCTGCCCATTCTGACTAATCTCGCAATTTCCTCATCCGTTCTTGTTTGCAGTTCTATGATGATATCGGAATAAGTTTGAGTAAACGAATACATGATTTTCGGTAACAAATATGCCGCGACTACATGGGAAGCAGCTACAATGATCTTGCCTCGATTCCCTCGCCGATATTCCTCCATTGCCCGATAAATCTGTCCTTCCAAGGACAGCATGGACTCTGCATACTCCATCAGAGTAAGTCCTGCATCCGTCACAGCGATATCCCGGCCAACAACCGTAAACAGGGGAACTCCTACTTCCTGCTCCAAACGCTTTAGCTGCATGGAAATCGCAGGTTGGCTCACATAGGTTTCCTTTGCAACTTGAGTAATACTCCCCTTTTTAATAACCTGAATGAACAAGGACAAGTGTTTAGTATTCATGAGCGCCCCCAAATATATAACTAAAATGTTATGATTATATAATTTTAATGGTATTTGTATTATAGATCAAATCATGTCATTCTATAGTCATTCTTTGAAGGGAAGTGTTTTCGCCATGAATATCCAAGAAATAAGAGACCAATTTCCGATTTTAAAACAGCAAGTTAATGGACATCCTCTGGTCTATTTAGATAGTTCGGCCACATCCCAGAAGCCCTATTCTGTCATTGAAGCGCTACGGGATTATTATACGAATTACAATTCCAACGTTCATCGCGGTGCACATACGCTAGGTTCATTAGCTACGGATGCATTTGAGAATGCCAGAGATAAAGTCAAATCGTTTATCCATGCCAAGGAGTCGGCAGAGATCGTATTTACTCGCGGAACTACCGCTTCATTAAATCTAGTAGCCCAATGTTATGTGAGAGAGTTTCTTAAAGAAGGCGATGAAATCTTGATTACCTTAATGGAGCACCACAGCAATCTCATCCCTTGGCAGCAGGTGGCTAAAAAAACGGGCGCAACACTTCGCTATATTCCCATCCAACCTGATGGCACTATTCGCTTAGAGGATGTGGAGGAAGCTATCACTTCGAAAACCAAATTCGTATCCATAACCCATGTTTCCAACGTCATGGGAACTATTCATCCGTTAAAACAAATTGCAGCAATTGCCCACCGGCATGGGGCCGTGATTTGCGTTGATGCGGCTCAAAGCGCACCACATCTTCAATTGGATGTTCAAGATTTGGATTGTGACTTTATGGCCATTTCCGGTCATAAGATGGCGGGCCCTACCGGCATAGGTGTTCTGTATGGCAAGAAAGCCCTCTTGGAAAAAATGACGCCTTACGAATATGGCGGAGAAATGATTGATCATGTGGACTTATACGAATCCACTTGGAAGGAGCTTCCTTGGAAGTTTGAAGGAGGAACGCCGAATATTGCAGGCGCTATCGGACTAGGTGCCGCAATCGATTTCCTGCAACAAATCGGGTTAACTAACATTCGTCAGCATGAGAATCAACTAGTCAGCTATGCATTGGAACAGCTTTCATTGATTGAAGAAATTTCGATCTATGGCCCTAGGCAGCCTGAACTAAGAAGTGGCTTAGTCACCTTTAATGTGGCCGACGTTCATCCCCATGATCTCGCAACCGTTCTGGATTCGGAAGGAATTGCCATTCGAGCGGGCCATCACTGCTGTCAGCCTTTGATGAGATGGCTAAACGTGTCATCCACAGCGCGTGCAAGCTTTTATATTTACAATACGGAAGAAGATATTGATGCTCTCGTGAAGGGCTTAAAGCGGGCAATTTCTTATTTCAAATATGTATCTCAATGACACTGTGATGGAATAAAGGGTTATTGCACAGCCAATTCCATGGAATGTTTTCCAATTATTACGCGAATAATAATCAGACCCTTTCTCCATTCTTTCACATTTTATCCCAGCCATTATCAAAAGATTAGCGAGTTTGTCAAATATTCTACTCGAGAGTTAAACAACGAATTCGTGAACTGTATTATACTATGGAATAAATTGATATTTCTAAAAGATGGTGGTATACATGCGCAAACCTGACCGAACGAGTAAAAAACCTCTCTATCAACAGATCTCAGATGAGATGGAGAGGAGTATCATACATGGCGAATATCCGCCCGGAAGTTTCTTGCCTTCTGAACGTAAGCTTGCCGAACGACTGGAAGTAAACCGAAGCACCGTCGTACAAGCCTATGAGGAATTACGTGCAAGGGGAATTGTCGAAAGTATCAGCGGAAGCGGTACCATGGTCAGCAACCATATTTGGGGTATTAGGCCCAATTTAACACCCAATTGGCGCCAATATGTAGAAGGAGGTACATTTGCTCCCAATCTTCCGTATATCCGCCGGGTCCGTGAGGTTCTACGTGAGCGAGAATCGATCATTGACTTTGCTAGTGGCGAGTTATCTGCCGACTTATTCCCCAATGATGCGATAAAGCAATTAATGAGGGACATTCCTTTCGATGCCTACTTAGGATATGACGATCCGAGTGGGTATTTGCCGCTTAGAGAGACACTTGTAGGTTTTCTGGAGGAAAGATTACGTATTCGAGCGACAGAAGCTTCCATCCTTATCACCTCGGGCTCACAGCAATCTCTGTATTTGATTATGCAATGTTTGTTAGCTCCTGGGGATGCGGTTGCTATTGAAGATCCGTCTTATTACTATTCTTTGTCCATGTTCGAATCTGCCGGACTCCGCATTTTTCGCTTACCCGTAAAAGAAGATGGCATCGAACCCGAAGACATTATGGCGTTGTACCGCCAACATCGCATTCGCATGATTTTTTTGAATCCGAACTATCAGAACCCAACAGGGACGATCCTTCATGCATCTAAAAGAGAAGCCTTGCTGAAGATCGCTGCTGATCTCGGTATACCCATCGTAGAAGATGATCCTTTCAGCCTTACTTCCTTTGACCATCGTCCTCCTGATACGTTGAAATCCATCGATACTCACGGTTCCATACTCTACGTCGGTTCCTTATCCAAAGTTGCAGCTTCAGGATTACGGATCGGTTGGTTGGTTGCTCCCCAGGCAGTCGTACAACGATTAGCTGATGCTCGCCAGCAAATGGACTTTGGCCTAAGCATTGTCCCACAGTGGCTTGCTAATAAATTTCTGGGATCGGAATTGTTTGATAAACATACGAACTTCCTAAGAGACTCCCTTTCTCTGAAGCAGCATCTTATGATTCGATCCCTTCAGCAAGAGTTACCCGATCAAATCAGCTTTACTCCCGCTCGAGGAGGTCTAAATATATGGTGTACCATCAAGGATAAGCTTGACGATCAGAAGCTATTGGAGGAAGCGATAAAACGAGGGGTTGTGTTTATGCCCGGAACCGTATTTGGCTCTGAGCCCGGACATCTGAGATTAAGCTTTGCTCGTCCCTCTATGGATGAGATCGCTCCTGGCATATCCAAACTAGCTCAGGCTTTTCATGCACTAACACAGAAATGTTAATAGGATTGTGAAAGCTGCCCTTCGCTATTTACATAGGAAGGGCAGCTTATTATTGATCTGCGGGGTACAACACAAAAGCAAATAACGGCTTAAAAACTTGTTCTTCCAGCCCTTGACATTGCAGCTTAACCCTAATACAATAATAAATGTAAGTAAGTACTTGCATTAAAGAAGGGTAGATCAATGAGCAACAATCCAAGTACGAGTGATAAACTTCTGTTAGCAACAATCGATCTCATGGCAGAAAAAGGGTATGATGGTACGACTACTAAGGAAATCGCTGCTGTTGCCGGAGTGAACGAAGTCACGTTATTTCGTCATTTCGGAACGAAAGAGAAGCTGCTAGCGGCTGCCTTCAGCCGTTATCACTATGCCTTAGAGATGACTAAGCTTTTTAACGAATCTCTGACGGGCGAGCTGCATGAAGACCTTCTTTTAATTAGCCAAAAATATCATTATCTCATGAATAGGAATAGAAAACTGTTTCAGATCATTCAAAAAGGAAGCAGCAGTCTCCCTCCAGAAGTATATCAGGAGGCCCACCGTCATCCTCAGGAACTTAGGAAGCTTTTAACGAATTATTTGGTTTCCATGTCTGAGCAAGGTAAAGTGATCACTTCAAAACCTGACATACAGGCATATGCTTTCATGTTGATGAATCATGGTGCATTCAATAGCAACTTATCCCCCATTGATTTGGATGAATTTATCGAGGAAGGCGTGCGGTTATTCGCTAGGGCATTAACTCCCTAGCTTTTTTATAAACCATAATGCAAGTATGTGCTTGCATTCATACAAAGGAGCGATGAACCATGAATTCTGAAACAATGCTGCAAAAAGGCCCTATCTTAATGCGATTATTGATGTTTACCGTTATGATGTCATCAATGAGCGCCCTTATGTTTAACGTTGTGCTTCCGCAAATCAGCGTGGAGTTTCATCTTACCCTTGCTCAGGTGAGTTGGCTGTCATCCGCCTATACGCTAATCTACGCGTTCGGAACCGTGACTTATGGGAAACTGGCAGACAGATTCCAACTGAAGAGCCTATTGACGTTCGGTCTGACGTTGTTTGCGGCGGGTTCTCTAATGGGGCTCGTTTCCCAAACATTCTGGTTCGCGCTTCTCGGAAGGTGCCTGCAATCTGCGGGTGCCGCGGCTATTCCGGCAATTGCATTGATTATCCCTGTACGGTATTTTTCGCCTGAAAAAAGAGGCTCCGCATTAAGTATGACAGCCGTCGGGATCGCTCTCGGAAGTGCTCTTGCGCCTGTTATTTCCGCTACTATCGTCAGCTTTGCGAATTGGAGATGGCTGTTTCTTCCTTCCCTATTGATTTTATTATTGTTGCCGCTGTATCGAAAATATCTCGAGCATGAAGTGAAACAAGCTCCGCGTAAATTTGATTGGCTTGGCGGAAGCTTACTCTCCGCATCCATTGCGCTGCTTCTGCTTGGGGTCACGAATCGTACCTGGTGGTATTTGGTAATCGGATTAGCAACCTTAATCCTCTTCATCGTTCGAATTCGTACCGCCGAAGAACCTTTTATCCAACCTAGGTTGTTTCGTAACAGGAAGTATACCATCGCAATAACGCTGGCGTTTCTCATCAGTGGCATTGGCACTTCCTTGTATTTCTTAACTCCGATTCTGTTTTCGCAAGTTTATCATCTTGGTTCCAATTGGATTGGTTTCGCTATGGTCCCTGCGGCGGCAGCCTCCGCCCTTCTGGGGAGAAAAGGCGGGAAACTGGCGGATCTGAAAGGCAATTCCTATCTGTTCTCTGTTGCTTCCGGTTCTTTAATTACTTGTTTTGTCTTGATGTCCGTCTTTACAGGAATCTCGCCGCTATGGATTTCATTCTTTTTGATGTTCGGTAACGTAGGCCAATCTTTCTTGCAGATTGCAATGTCCAATTCCATTTCAAGATCATTACCCAAAGATCAGGTTGGAGTGGGCATGGGTCTTTTCTCGATGGTCAGTTTTATAGCCCAAGGAATAGCTGCGGGCGTTTACGGTATTGTGGTTGCACAGGGTTCCTCCGTTCATTGGAATCCGTTAAATGTCGATCCGAACAGTTACCTATTCAGCAATTTTTATCTCGTTCTTGCTGCATTACATGTAGGGATCTTGTTCTTCTACCACTTGCAATTCCGTACCAAGAAACCAAGCGTTGCAATAGAACATTGAACAAATCAGTGATTTGATATCAGCCTCCAGATATTTTCGTTTGGTATTCGATGGAGAACCCTCAGGCATGATGCCTGAGGGTTTTCCTGTATGTATGAATATCAATAGAATTTACTATACTCTAAAAAATCGGATTGGCAATCAAGTACGTGGAGTAAAATATCATAATATTGGCATTCTAATAGGATGATGTAACCATTCATTCTGACCCGTACTGTAGGTGATCAAATATAGATAAGTACAAAAAGCAAGAAAAATGGTTAATATGGCTCTGTATGATTGTCGCTTCTCTCATGCTTTTTTCCTGGCTCCGACAGATGTTCGTAAATTCGTAATACATGCTTTCCCAAGCATTTTTTCAAGCTGAAAAGGAGTTCATCACATATGACTTATGATCCCGTGCTTTACAGCCGAATGCTCACTGAGCTCACATTCGCTTTCCATATTATCTTCGCTACCATAGGTGTCGGTATACCGGTCATGATCGCCTTCGCAGAGTGGTCTGGCATTAAGCGAAACGATCCTTACTACCTGCTTCTTGCGCGGCGCTGGGCCCGCGGTTTCGTTATAACTGTTGCTGTTGGCGTTGTCACTGGAACAGCGATAGGTCTCCAGCTCAGCCTGCTGTGGCCGAGTTTTATGCGCGTTGCCGGTCAAGCTATTGCCTTACCCTTGTTTATGGAGACCTTCGCATTTTTCTTTGAAGCTATATTCTTAGGAATCTATCTATACACTTGGGATCGATTCCGCAAACCCATCACTCATTTCTTGCTCAGTATTCCGGTCATGCTAGGATCTTCAGCGTCTGCTTTTTTTATCACAACCGTTAATGCGTTTATGAATACCCCGCAGGGCTTTCAGCTGAACAACGGCTCCATTACAGACATTAAGCCGCTTATAGCCATGTTCAATCCCGCTACACCAACGAAGGTCGCACATGTGCTTTCTTCTGCCTATATGACTAGCGCCTTCGTCCTTGCGGCGATTGCCGGCGCTGCTTTGCTTAAGAAGCGCGATTCGCTCTATCACCGTAAAGCACTCAAGCTAACGATGATCGCTGCTCTTATTTTTTCAATAACAACTGCACTTATTGGAGATCTTTCCGGGAAATTTTTGGCTAAATACCAACCCGAGAAACTCGCTGCCGCTGAATGGCATTTTGAGACGGCCAGACAGGTCCCGCTTGTTCTAGGGGGGATATTAACAGAAGATCATCAGATTAAATATGGGTTAAAAATCCCATTCGCCCTAAGCATTCTAGCTCACGATAACCCGAATTCCGAAGTTCAGGGCTTAAATGAAACACCGGTTGCTGAGCGTCCTCCCCTTATTGTTCATTATTACTTTGATTCGATGGTCACGATAGGCATCTTCCTTACGGTACTTTCTATGGTATCTGTTTGGATGGTTTACAAATTAAAGAGTGTCCAATATCCGAGTTGGCTGTTGAGGTTGATCGTCCTTTCAGGCCCCCTTGCCATTTTGGGGATTGAATTAGGTTGGATTTACGCTGAGGTAGGCCGACAGCCTTGGATACTTCGAGGTTATATGAAGACCTCTCATGGAGCGACAACCTCCACACATGTGGATCTGATGCTCCTTTTGTTCTGCATCTTATATGTAGCGATTGGTTTAACTTTGGTCAAAGTGCTTAGGAAAATGTTCACGAACAGCGATGTACAAGAAGAACTCAAGAGCAGAGGTATTGAGGGGGAACCTACAAAATGAGGTACGAGTTAATCGGCATTACGGTCCTATGGATATTTCTGTACGGCTATCTGATTGTTGCTTCCATTGATTTCGGGGCAGGCTTCTTTAGTTATTACTCCTACGCTACTGGGAAAAAACATCTCGTTGAAAACATCATCAAACGTTACCTATCACCCGTATGGGAAGTAACGAATGTTTTCCTAGTTTTCTTCTTTGTCGGCATAGTCGGCTTCTTTCCGGATAGCTCGTATTACTTTGGAACAGCCCTTTTGGTGCCTGGCAGCATTGCGATTGTTCTACTTGCGATACGCGGTTCTTACTATGCTTTTAGTATTTATGGACAAATGCAAAAACAAAGCCACTTGTATACATTTTTGTATGGAGCAACCGGACTCCTCATTCCCGCTTCCTTATCAACCGTCCTGACGATATCAGAGGGAGGTTACATGACAGAGGAGAATGGCAAGGTTATTTTACACTTTGGCAAACTCTTTACAAGCTCCTATTCCTGGGCGGTCGTGCTGCTTGCACTTGTTAGCGTTCTGTACATTTCTGCGATGTTTCTTTCCTACTATGCCAACAAAGCGCAGGATTATGAAGCACTTGAGATCGTCCGGAGTTACGCACTAGGCTGGAGTCCACCAACAATCGTGTGCAGTATATTTGTTTTCTTCGCTATTCGCTGGCACAATCCGGAGCATTTTCAGGCTATGCTGGATCTGTCTTGGATGTTCGTTGCTTCGTTACTGTGCTTCATTGCGGCAGTCTATCTGATTTTTAAACGAAAAAGCTATGGCTCGGCATTTATCCTTGTTATGCTGCAATTTGCCTTTGCCTTCTTCGGATATGGAGCTTCCCACTTGCCGTATATCCTTTACCCGTTCATTACGATTCACCAAAATTTCACGAACGAAGCTATGGCTATCTCTCTAATTGTCGTTTTCCTTGCTGGATTATGTCTGCTTATTCCATCACTTGTTCTACTGATGCGACTGTTCCTATTCGACGCTGAATATGTACGAGGGAATCCCTCCAAGAAAGGGTGATGTATATGGATTTTTTTCTGCTTATGATTGCGCCTTTTTTACTTGTGGCGTTTTCACTCGGGATCTTATTCATGATGTTCTCAAGAGGGCAGGATAAGTTTTAATCGATCTTAACTAACAAAAAGAGGATATACAGCTGCATATCCCCTGAGCCACTCTATGAAAGTAATATCATTTTAACTCTTGAAAATTAACAATATATTCATCTAACTGTTGACTAAGATCAACTACCTTCTCATGCGTTAAACTTCCGCGTATATACGCCTCTTCTATCATTTCAATGCGTAATGCTTCAATTTTTTCTAATAATAGTAGTTCCATATCGCTTATTCACACCAATTCTGTTCAATAATGGTTTGTACACCTATTATAAAACAGGACGCTGTAAAAGGTAATGATTGGGTGGATAAACTTTATGACAAATTTGTGAAATATTATTTCAATATTAAATAATATTTCTGTTTTTTTGCACCTCCATGTCATTTGCTGGTGATGGGTAACTAACATGATCGAACTTAGTTGGATGGAACGACAAAGTTGTATTTTATACAACAATATGCAAGCTAATCCGTGTTTATCCACGAGAATATTGTAAAAAATACAACAATTCCAGCCTAAAATAGCTCTATAACCTTATAATAAGGCTAAATTTTTGTAGAGGACGGCCTTGTGTTAAGAAATTATTGAATGGATTGCAGATGCTCGTCGAGACGATCCCAAGTTTCAGTAATTCCTTGTTCCATTCCCATTTCCATGACGGTTTCGAGCGCTTCAGGTGAAGCGTATTTTGAGCGGCTGACAAGCTTCGTCTTGCCTTCATATTCTACAAAAGTCATCGTTATGTGAGACGACGGCATACCCTCCGTTTCATTCCCTTCGGCATCCGAGAAGTAATCGACGTAAACGACTTTCTCAGCCTCAACGATTTCATCATAGACTGCTTTGCCCCAAGATTCGTAACCGTAAAAATCCCCTTGGTTCTGATCGATACACTTCATGCAGTAATGCCAGATACCGCCCGGACGAAAGTCAACGTTGCAAACTGTAAGCGTCCAGCCACGAGGTCCCCACCAATGCTTTAGATGCTCAGCCTCTGAGAATGCTTTGAAGACAAGCTCGCGTGGCGCGTTAAAAACACGCTCCAAAATTAGTTCCTGACCCTCTACCTTGGAAATCATTTTGTTTGACATTGAAAATCCTCCTAAAATTTAGTTTTGTTTGTTTTGTTTGTTTTTCAGCTTCTGCAGGTAATTCTCCAGAGCGTCAAATCGTTCATCCCAGACACTGCGGTAGGTTTCAAGCCAAGCGTCCAGTTCTTGGAACGGCTCCAATCGGAGCTTGTAGTTCCGGCGATTGGCGACAGCCTCTACCTCGACTAGTCCGGCCTCAAGCAGGACACGCAGATGCTTCGAGGCTTGAGGCTGGCGAAGCCCAAGGCCATCGGCGATATCCCCTACTGTCAAGGGACCTTCTAACAGGTGTTCAACAATGCGTAAACGGTTGGGTTCGGCCAGTGCGTTAAATGTTGTGTTATCCATGATGATGTTTTCCAGTTCTAGTCAAGTCAGGCCACCTCGTTTCGTTAGCAAGTTACCTTATTTCTATTTACAATATACCTCTATCGGAATATTCCTGTCAAGGAATATTATAAAATTAATTTGTGAGTGTTTGGCGTAAAATCAACAATAAAATCAAAACAGAGTCAAAAAAAAAGAAGTGCGTCTAAGTGAACGCACTTCTTTCTATTTCCGATTATTTCCGGGAAGCTATTGAAATTAGTTAACCATATTTTACGAATGAAAGTCTTGTCCGGAACGAACTTCTTTGACATAGCCAGCGCGAATAACAAAATCGCCGAAATGCTCGTTTTCTTGCCGTTCCTTCGCATATTGATTAACAAGCGGTCGCAGCGACTCCAGAATCTCCACTTCGCCGATGTTTTCCTTATACAGCTTGTTTAGTCGGTTTCCGGAATGCCCACCGCCCAAATACATGTTGTATTTGCCTGGTGCCTTGCCAATGAACGCGATTTCTGCCAGCATTGGGCGAGCGCATCCATTCGGACAACCGGTCATGCGAATGACGATCTCTTTGTCACCCAAACCTGCTTCTTCCAACATCGGCTCGATTTTATCGATTAAGTCGGGCAGATAGCGCTCAGCTTCAGCCATCGCCATACCACAAGTCGGCAGAGACACGCAAGCCATAGAGCTTCTGCGCAATGCGGAGTACTGAAGTCCATCCGTAAGACCGTATTCTTTGATCAGCTCTTCGATCTTTTTCTTCTTCTGAGTGCTCACATTACCGATCACCAGATTCTGGTTCGCCGTAAGTCTGAAGTCCCCGTTGTGCACTTTGGCAATTTCACGAAGTCCGGTCATCAGCAGGTAATTATCCTCGTCTTTTACACGGCCGTTTTGAATAAACAGGTTGAAATGCCATTTCCCGTTACTTCCCTTAACCCAGCCATAGCGATCCCCGTTATGATCAAAATGGTATGGACGCGCCGCTTCGAGCTTCCAACCTAAACGAGCGGTTAGTTCACCAACGAACCAATCAATGCCGCGGTCATCAATGGTATATTTAAAACGTGCATGCTTCCGCACAGAGCGATCGCCATAATCCCGTTGAATCGTAACCGTCTTCTCCGCCAAATCAATTAGTTGATCAGGCGTGATGAATCCGATTACTTGGGCTACTTGCGGGTAAGTCAACGTATCACCATGGCTCATCCCCATACCGCCGCCTACGGATACGTTAAAGCCTTTTAGACGCCCATCTTCAACGATAGCAATGAAACCCAGATCCTGCGAGAATACATCCACATCATTGGAAGGCGGCACTGCAATACCGATTTTAAACTTACGCGGCAAATACACTTGTCCATAGATCGGCTCTTGCACTATGCCATCTTGGCTGTCCACTACCTTTTCGCCATCAAGCCAGATCTCGTGATAGGCTTTGGTTTGTGGATCAAGATGGTTGCTCACGCGGCAGGCCCATTCGTATACTTCAGCATGAACATCCGACTGGTAAGGATTCGGATTACACATGACGTTCCGGTTAACGTCACCGCACGCGGCTAGCGTACTTAACAACGAATCATTCACTTCACGGATTGTCTTCTTCAAATTCCACTTCAGCACGCCGTGAAGCTGGAAAGATTGACGAGTCGTCAGACGGATCGTACCGTTAGCATACTTCTGTGCAACCCCGTCCATCATCAACCATTGCTCTGGCGTAACGACACCGCCAGCAGCACGCACACGCAGCATGAACTGATAGGCCGGCTCCAGCTTCTGCTTCTGCCGTTCGTTGCGCAGATCCCTGTCATCCTGCATATAGCTTCCATGAAACTTCATCAAACGGTTATCATCCTCTGGGATGGACCCCGTAATTGTGCCTTTCAGCGTCTCTTCGAGACTCCCCCGCAAGTAATTGGTTCTCATTTTTATGTGTTCTACTTCACTGTGCGGCGCACTGTTCTTTGAAAGTAAATTGTTTTCTGACATATTGGCCTTTCTCCTCTCGCGATCTTTGGGATCTGAACTTAATAAACATCCCTCTGATAACGTTTTTGCTGTTGCATACGGGTCAAATACTCCGCTGCTTCCTCCGAGCTGAAGCCGCCCTCTTGTTCAATAATTGTTGCCAGGGTCGCATGGACGTCGTGTGCCATTTTCTTCTCGTCACCACATACGTACACGATTGCCCCTTCTTGAAGCCATTTATAGAGCTCGGCGCTCTTCTCAAGCATCCGATGCTGCACATATACTTTCTGGTCGGTATCGCGGGAGAATGCAACATCCATGCGCGTCAACACGCCATCCTTAAGCCACTTCTGCCATTCAATCTGATAAAGGAAATCGGTGGAGAAGTGCTGATCTCCGTAGAAGAGCCATGATTTGCCTTCGGCCCCAGTCTCTTCTCTTTCTCCTAGAAAGGCTCTGAATGGAGCGACGCCCGTGCCTGGTCCGATCATAATGATAGGTGTTTCCGAGTTCTCGGGAAGCTTGAAATTCGGATTGTTTTGAATGTAAACCGGCAGCGTTTCGCCAGACTTGATTCGTTCAGCGAGCTGCACGGAGCACACGCCGTAACGTTCTCTGCCTTGAGTCTCGTAACGCACCGTACGGACGGTAACGTGTACCTCATCTGGGAAAGCTTTGGAACTGCTTGCGATCGAGTAAAGTCGAGCAGGCATCTTACGAAGGATCGCTACGAACTCGCCCGCGGATACTCCCTTAAGAGAGTAATCCTGCACCAAATCTAATAAATCCCGCCCATTGATATACGTTTTAAGATCTTGCTCGCGTCCTGCAGCCAACAGCTCCTGCAGCCCATTGCTTGAGGTAAGCTTTGCAACTTGTTCCAGCAACGGCTTCGTCAATACAGTAATTTCATAATTATGAAGTAACGCCTCGCGTAATGAACGCTTGTCGCCATTTTTATTAATAGTAACGAGTTCCTCGGCTTTCCAACCCATGGCTTCGATCAATTCGTCCACAAGGCGAGGGTGGTTCTCCGGATAGATGCCTAAGCAATCACCCGGTTCATACTGAAGATTAGATCCCTCAAGGGATATCTCAATGTGGCGGGTTTCGCGGTCCGATCCACGACCATTCAGATTCAAATTCTCAAGAACCTCGGCTTGAAATGGATTTGTTCTCGAATATTCAGATTCAGTTCCACTTTCAACAGCCGCTTGGGCACCACTTACAGCAGTCGAGCCCGATGATGCTTCACTTAAAGAGCTTAAAACGGAACTCATCCACTCTGCAGCTGGCTCATCGAAATCCACGTCGCAGTCGACACGCGGCGCAAGGCGTTTGCCGCCAAGCTCTTCCAGACGTTTGTCGAAATCCTTACCTGTTTGGCAGAAAAGCTCGTAAGATGTATCTCCAAGTGAAAGCACGGAAAAACGCAGATCCTCCAATTTAGGAGCTCTCTTGCTATGAAGGAACTCATGGAAAGAAATAGCGTTATCCGGTGGATCTCCTTCTCCGTGGGTACTCACTAGAACAAGCAAGTTTTGAATCTTTTTCAAGTTATTCGACTTAAAGTCTGCCATCGAGGAGAGCGTTACCTGAAAGCCTAGCTCTTCTAGCTTTTTGGACATTTTCTTCGCTAACCCTTGAGACTTACCCGTCTGTGATCCGAAAAGTACAGTTACTTCTTTGGAGATTACAGGTGCATTCGTCGCTAGGGGAGCTACAGGAGCTGCACCAGAAGCCGTCACGACAGCCGATCCCTGAAGTGCCGCAAGATAACCGTTTAGCCAGATTCGTTGTGATTCCGTTAGTGTAGGAAGTAATCGATTAAGCAATTCTACTTGTTCCTGATTAAAAGGACTGTTTGTTACTTGAAGTACCAAGAATATCCACCTCTCATAGCCTGCAATGATATTATTTCCTATTATACATTTTTCTCATTATTTTCACTCTCTTGAAACTATCATGTATGTCGAAATAGGTCAATTAGAATGATCTTATGTGATCTATCAGTAATATTGATAAAGGGATAAAACCCTGGAAAAGTATAGACCGATATTACCACTCTTATACGAATACTATAGGATACAGGATTTAAGCAGAGGAGCTTCACCAATGAGATTTGTTACAGAAACGAGATTAAAACGATTGGAAGAATTGATCCAACTGATTCCTGAATATGATGAAAGAAGCCACGCTCTTCATCTGCTGAACTCGATTCGTAGTGATATCGATGATAACTATGCGGAAATTGAAAAACCGATTAGTTTAAGCGGCTTGAAGCGACGGCCAAACGGCCAGAAATAAAATAGCAAAAAAAAGCGACCCGCGGCTGCAGAGCGCTCGTTGAAAATTTTGACGTACTACATGGCTTCCAGTATGATGCCAGCCGTTTCCTCAATTGCTTTTTCGGTGACATCGATCACGGTACATCCAAGCTGCTTATACAATCCGAATGCATACTCCAGCTCTTCCGCCACTCTTTCTAATGCTGAATATTTAGCGCCAAATGGCAGCCCAACTGCTTTCAGCCGTTCCGTACGGATCTTCACAAGCTGTTCAGCACTCATCGTCAATCCGATCAATTTGCTTTTGTTAAGCGTAAACAACCCTTGTGGCGGCTTTACTTCCGGCACTAATGGATAGTTAGCTACTTTATAACCTTTATGCGCCAAATAAATACTTAGCGGTGTTTTCGACGTCCTTGAAACGCCCAATAGAACAATATGGGCTTGTTTTAGAGCGCTTGTGTCTTTTCCGTCATCGCTTTTAACAGCAAATTCGATCGCTTCGACCCGCTTATAATAATCTTCATCCATTTGGTGCAGTAACCCTGCTTTCCTTTTGGGAGAATCATTAAAAGTATCAATAAAAGCTTGCATGACAGGACCTAGGACGTCAATGCTAGTCACGTTTAAGCGAATCGCTTCTTGACGCATCATCTCTCTTAATTCCGGAAGAACGAGCGTATAAACAACAAAACTGCCAAGTCGGGAAGCTTCCTCCATCATACTTCGGATTTCTTCCTCCGTACGCATAGTTCCAAAACGCCTTACATGAACTTGACTGGCGTTAAATTGACGAATTGTAGCTTGAACAACCGTGTTTGCCGTTTCCCCAACCGAGTCCGAACAAACGAATATCGTATGGACTTTCTCCTCCACCCGTGAATACCTCCTAATTCGCAGCTAGTTCCAACATTAATTTGGTCATGGTTGTTTTCGTTATTCGTCCGATAACGCCATCTTTGTCTTGTTCTGAGTCCAAACTCACGACTGGCAGACTGTCAACTTGATGATGAATCATTTTTCGCGCAGCATCAATGACATGGTCCTCCGGACTTACCGTAACGATGTTCGGGTGTCTCGTCATCACAAGACTAATCGGCATGGTAGGAGCACCCGCATTGCCTAACGTTACCTTTAACAAATCTTTTCTAGAGACAATACCAACTAATGCACGATTACTGCTCACAATCATCAGAGTACCCACATTCTCAAGAAACAGAGAGACGACGGCATCATTCACCGTAGCTGTTTCTTGAAGAACGACAGGTAAAACCCATAACATCTTTAACATAAATGCCATCCAGCTTTTTGTACGATGATTCTTCACGTTCCAGCGTTTTTCCGAGAAAATAACCAACCTTTGGCTTCGCATCCAAATAACCTAGCATAACAAGCAGGGCAAGGTCGGAACGAATGGTAGGACGAGCGATTCCGAGCATTTCCGCTAGGTTTTCTCCGGTAATCGGAGCATGTTTTTTTACGCGTTCAATGATTTCCATTTGACGGGATGTAAGTTCTATCGTATTTCCCTCCCCGAACTTTCATGTTCATCCCCATTTTAACCGATTTTCTCGCTATATCAAATGGCTTGAGCTACCTTTTGTTCACCGATAATACCATGCAAGATGAACGCTTGTGCTGCAGCTATTCGAGCCAAAGGAATTCGGTAAGGGGAACAGCTGACATAATCCAATCCGGTCAAGTGGCAAAAGAAAATCGACTCTTTATCTCCGCCATGCTCCCCGCATATGCCAGTTTTGAGCGACGGCTTAACGAGCCTACCCGCATTCACAGCTAAGTCAATCAATTGTCCGACTCCTTCTGTGTCAAGCACTTGAAACGGATTATGCGGAAGAAGCTTCTGATCGACATAGTGGGTTAGAAATTTACCCTCCGCATCGTCACGGCTATAACCATACGTCATTTGAGTCAAGTCATTGGTGCCAAAAGAGAAGAAATCGGCATAAGCCACAATTTGGCGTGCAGTAAGAGCCGCTCGTGGTACCTCTATCATGGTCCCGACCTTGTAAGGACAATCACGAAGTTTGTCTTTGCCCAGCACCTGTTCCGCAACAAAGTCAACAAGCTCCCTCAAAATTTTCAGTTCATTGGCATGGCCCACGAGTGGAATCATGATTTCCGGAAGAACTCGGATGCCTCTGTCGATACAGCTTGAAGCTGCACGGAAGATGGCTTCTATCTGCATATCATAAATCTCCGGATATACAATTCCCAATCTGCAGCCCCGCTGACCGAGCATAGGGTTAGACTCATGGAGCGATTGCACTTTGCGGAGAAGGTGTGCGATCTCTTCTCTTTCTAAGTCTGACGCACCTTTATCATAAGTTAATTGGGTATGTCTTTTTTGCAGATCTTCGAGGTTCGGTAAAAACTCATGCAAAGGCGGATCCAGCAACCGGATCGTTACCGGAAGGCCATCCATTTCCTCGAACATACCATCAAAATCCGACTGCTGCATAGGGAGCAGCTGTACAAGAGCCTGCAAGCGATCCTCTTTGTCATCCGCGAGGATCATTCGTTGAACAACAGGCAGACGAGTTGGCGAGAAAAACATATGCTCAGTACGGCATAAACCGATCCCTTCGGCTCCTAATTGTCTCGCGATTCTCGCATCGTGCGGATTATCCGCATTGGCGAATACTTTCAGTGAACGAATATCATCCGCCCACTTCAGCATAACAAGAAGTTCATCCGTCATTCTCGCTTCATGTAAAGGCATGGCACCGATAATGACGCGCCCGCTTGCACCATCTAGTGTAATCCAATCTCCTTCTTCTACGATCCTGCTTCCCGCAAACATCCGCTTCTCATCAAGCACAATTCGGACTTCTTCGCAGCCGCATACGCAAGGTTTACCCATTCCCCTTGCCACAACAGCGGCATGGCTCGTCATCCCTCCGCGGCTCGTGAGCACGCCTTCCGATGCGATCACGCCATGAATATCTTCGGGTGTTGTTTCGTTTCTTGCAAGAATGACCGTCTTGCCGGCACGGCTCCATTCTGCAGCCGTGTCTGCGTCAAAGACAAGCTGCCCAACCGCTGCTCCTGGCGAAGCAGGAAGTCCTTTGGCCAACACATCCTTTACAGCCTCTTCATCAATACCTCTGTGCAGCAGTTGATCAAGATGTGACACTTCGATGCGTTCAACGGCTTCCTGCTTAGTCAATAAACCTTCATGGACTAAATCGACGGCAATTTTGAGCGCAGCTTGGGCGTTTCGTTTCCCGTTTCGTGTTTGCAGCAGGTAAAGCTTATTATTTTCAACCGTAAACTCAATATCCTGCATATCTTTGTAATGCTTCTCTAACTGCTTGGATGCCCCAAACAGCTGCTCATAAATCAGGGGCATTTCGCTTTTCAGCGCGGCAATCGCAAGCGGTGTTCTGATGCCTGCAACCACATCTTCCCCTTGTGCATTAATCAGGTATTCACCGAAAAATGTATTCTCACCCGTGGATGGGTTTCTCGTAAAGACAACGCCTGTGCCGCAGCTGCTGCCCATATTGCCAAATACCATGCTCTGAATGTTAACGGCTGTCCCCTGTTCATCTGGAATCCGATTTATTTTGCGGTAAATCTGAGCTCTTTGATTGTTCCATGACTTGAATACAGCCTCGACGGCCATTCGCAGCTGCTCGTAGACATGCTGTGGAAAAGCTAGGCCTGTTTTAGCCATAATACACTTTTTGTAATCTTCGATAAGACCCTTCCAACCGTCAGCTGTAACATCCTGATCTTGCTGGGCGCCCTCTTTCTCTTTCAAACGGTGCAGCAGCTGCTCGAAATGATAGGCTTCAATGCCAAGCACCACGTTTCCAAACATCTGCATCAAGCGACGGTAGCAATCATAAGCGAACTTTTCATTGTTCGTAAGAGCAGCCAACCCTTGAACCGTTACGTCGTTGAGACCGAGATTCAAAATAGTATCCATCATACCCGGCATCGAAGAGACAGAACCGGATCGTACGGAAACAAGAAGTGGGTTGTTCGCATCCCCGAACGTTTGTCCCTTCTGTTTCTCTAACTGCTTGAGAGCTGCTGCAATTTGTTCAAGCAGTTCCTCTGAGATCCGATTACCAACCTTAAAAAAAGCTAAGCAGGCCTCGGTCGTAATGGTGAAACCCGGTGGTACGGGAAGGCCGGCACGTGTCATCTCAGCGAGATTAGCCCCCTTTCCTCCCAGTAAAGCTTTCATTGAAGCATTTCCCTCCTGAAAGGGTACCACTTGTTTCTGAATCATTATTTGTTAGCCTCCTTATTTTTATCGATACATAGGGTTGAATTGCACAAACCATAGAATTTTTTATATCCGTCCGTAGGTAACGTTGCAATCACTTCATTACATGATTTACAAATGATAACACCCAGATCATACCGATGAATGGCCGCCAATGTTACATGGTTTGTGTTAGACATTTCGTTTCCCCCTTTAGTTGTGTGCTTTCAGCACGTGACATATGAGCTACTAAATCAATGACTCGGTTTGTGTAACCCCATTCGTTGTCATACCAGGCCAGGAGCTTAATTTGGTTTTCGTGCGTCATAATGCTAAGACCGTCGATGATGGCAGATTTCTCATTACCTATATAATCCGCAGAAACAAGCGGCAATTCATTATAGTCAACAAAGGTTCCTATTTGCCCAGCAATCGCCTTTTTAATGGCGAACTTCACATCATCAACGCTAACTTTACGGCCAACCACCACTTGAAGATCTAACAGAGAAACATCTTGTGTTGGCACGCGAACGGACACGCCTTGAATTTGGGATGCGAGATGAGGAATCACATCGATTAGTGCTTTCCCCACGCCAGTTGAAGTCGGAATAATAGAATTGGTGCATGCCCTCGCGCGTCGAAGATCTTTATGCGGGTTATCCATATGATTTTGATCATTCGTAAAAGCATGAACCGTTGTCATCCAACCCTGTTTAACAGAAAAAGCTTCGTCTAGGATATGTAGAACTGGTGCGATACAGTTGGTTGTACAGGAAGCTGCAGATACCAAGCGATGCTGCTTAGGATCATACTTCTCTTCATTCACACCCATGACAACTGTGAGGTCCATGTTCGTTCCAGGTGCAGTAATCAAAACTTTCTTGGCTCCAGCAAATAAATGTCGTTCAACACCATGCCGATGATTGAATTTTCCGGTTGCATCCACAACCAATTCAACACCATAATCCTCCCACGGCAATAAATCCGGTTCTCTTTCACAAATGACGGAAATCAGCTTTCCGTTAATCCTCATTAAGTTGTCATTTAACACATCAATTTTCGCGTCCCATGTGCCATGAACCGAATCATATTTCAACAAATGGGCCAATACATGAATGGGGCTTGTTGAGTTAATCACGTTGACTTCAAACTCCTGCTGTTTCTCGGCCAATGCTTTTCTTAAACAAAGCCTTCCGATTCTACCTGTACCACTAATTCCAACTCGCATCTCCATCCTCCAATTCGTTATTTAGTATGTCATAAATGTATCATAAGGTTATATAATGTACAATATATATTTTTAAGTTCACAAAAATATCATTATTTATCACTATTAAAGGGATAAATTTTATATATGACGTCATATATAATGTCATATTTGATACACAAAAGGACCTAAGGCTCCGCCTCAGGTCCTTTTGTGTAACTTATACTTTTGGCTCATGAAGAGAGCTGGGATGGGGTTCCAACCAATTCTTGAAATCGTCTTACATTGTAAGCGCCTTTTCGGCGCTTAACGGCCGGCTTCGCGCAGCGCGACAGGCTGTAAGCACTTTTTCGACGCTTAACGGACGGTCCTGAGCCGCCTCTGCTAATTGCTGAACGCCTACCGGCTTGGTCATGGGAGGCGGCAACAACCATTAGCACCGTATGCAAAGCATAATTGGTTGTTTTTGATAATTTCATAATCTTACCTTGATTATAGACTTAATATATCTAAAATGATTGAAGATACGTCAAGATATGCCTCTCTCCAAAAAGACTTGATCAAACAGTATCATCCGGAATATGGGATATGGATAAAGGGTAACAATGGAGAGACGGGACTTGGTTTAGCTATTTCCCGGGCAATTTTTGTAAGAGACAACATACATTTTTAGCACTCAATGATTGTGCTGTCTTGTTTAAGAGTAAAATATATTGTTTAATATTTACTTAAAAGACTAATTTCGGAATTCGAGGCGAGTGAAAGCGATGCAAATGGGAAAACGTAAAGACAAATGGAACGACCTGTTCGAACTGGCCATGTATGTGACTGCCGCAGTCTGCATTGTTTATTTTTTGGTGAAAGGCAACCAAGCAAAGATGCTTCAGGCCGTTTTGATTGTTGCTGTGCTGCTGATCATCCGAATCGTGGTCAAAGTCACAAAAACCACAATGTTTGCCGCGTTGCGCTTTTCCGTCTTATTGTTCATTTTTGTCACAATGTTTATGGCAAACGAGTTTGGATTTTACAAAGTAATCCCTTACCTGGATAAAATCGAGCATCTCTTTTCGGGCTTGATCCTTTGCTTCGTTGGTTTATTGATTTATATGAAAGCAAGTAACGGCGAGAAAAAGGCCGTGCCGAGTGCGCAAGTTGCCGTGTGGTTTTGCCTTTTCTTTTCCATCGCCATGGCCGGCGTTTGGGAAATATACGAGTTCACGACAGACGGTCTATTCGGCCTCCATTCGCAAAACGGAAGCTTGGTCGACACGATGACGGATATCATTTGCGGAACCATAGGCGCCGTATTGACCAGTATTTATCTAGCTTTCAAGGCGAAGCGGAGAAAAATGCCACTGATTGACGTGCAATCCTGACCGTGAACGGGGTATATGTGCTAACAAAAATAGACCAATCTAAAGTCTGATTGACTTAGATTGGTCTATTTGGCGTTATTCCTCAAAGCTCGTGCTCAATTCGTTAGACGTACCTGCAAATAAGCCAGCTTGTGCTACTTCTTTGGAGTCCCTACTCGCCAAAGTTCTTGAATTCTGCTCCCGCTTTGTGAGTTCGAAGCCTGAATGCTACTTCCATTGGATTAACTCCAACGGAAGTAGGGATTAGACAGCCTAGAAACCAATTTCATTGGAACTATTCCAATAAAATTGCGATTTTTGAAGTCTGACACCCGATTCCATTGGAAATTTCCAATGGAGGTATTAATTTCATGCTGAATTCAAATGTTCCAGCTAATCTTATCGTTGAATCCCGATGGTCACAATTTCACAAGGACCTGTCGGCAAAGACATTTGGCTTCCCGCGTCAGCTTCAATACTTGTGCCATGTACTTCCATAATCGTACTCTTATAGAAGGAGTATAGAGGTATGTTGGAACTTAGCTTGAGCTCAGTGTTTTGGGAACTCATGTTGTACCAACGGAGCAGCAGATCGCCAGTTCCTTCATTCATTTTCATGGAGGAAAAGGCCATCTTATCGCCTTCCCAACGGAATGGTGCATACGTAGGTGCGATGCGCCCAGAGTGAATGCCAGTTTGACATAACGTCCACGGAATTTGGAACTGGTAGGCTTGCTCGTAAGCGCCGTATTGTTCGCCTTCGCCGCTATAC
Organism: Paenibacillus sp. V4I3; assembly: GCF_030817215.1. Lineage (GTDB taxonomy): Bacteria > Bacillota > Bacilli > Paenibacillales > NBRC-103111 > Paenibacillus_E. Next base: position 3,661,166 of record NZ_JAUSZA010000001.1, on the reverse strand, counting down.
GGAATGATGGTCATTCGGACGGTGTGCTCGCCCAGACACTGCGCTTCCGGCGTCGGGAACAAGCCCCAGTCGCCCAGCTCGCCAACTGCGCGAAGCAGCGTCACGGCAATCGTATTGCGTCCGTCGCGCAGAACTTCGTATTCGTTCAATCCGAGGTTAGCAACAACAAGACCAGCCTCCGCCTCACTTACATCAATGAATGCCTGTTGATGCTGCGTATTGCTTGGATTTTCCCATTCAGCAGTCGGCGTGTTGTCGCGCTGCGGGATTTCAAACATAGAGTCGACGCGGTGAACCTGTGTATTCAGATCCGATGGGAACAACATCCGTAAACGGTGATCTTTGGCCTGATTGTTGAAGGATGCCTCGATCTCTACCCCTTTGCCGCCGCGGCTCAGACTGACAATAGTACGGATCTGCATAGGTACCATGCGAGCTGATCGCTGCGCTTTTCTGTGCGGATAGTAAATCAAATCGCGCTGCTCTTCTTCCAGTAATTCGTCCGCTGACGCAGGGATTTCCCAGTCGTGTACAATTTCAATAGATGCCTGATAGGGCGTATCTTTTAACACACGGATTTGTGCAGCTAAACCATATGTTGTAAGCGGCGTCTCGCCATCCGGTTGTTTGTACATATATTCGTTGCCAATATCCCCAGTATTCTCATACACGCCTAAATCCCGGTAAGATCGGCCATTCTTCTTATCTGTCAACGTGAATGAACCGTTATCCGCAATTTCGATCTTAAGCGATTCATTCTCCAGTACCCGGTCTCCCACTAACAGCGAAGAAGCCGAAATTACATCTTCCCTTTTAACCCATGCGTACGTCTTCAGCCCTAAAGCAGGAACCTTCTCCGCTTCAAAAGTCAGCTTCACTTTACGGCACATATATGGCTGACGGAACTTGTCGTCCGGCAAATCGTAACCGAATTGCAGCCCGAGATCTTCAAACGTGCATGCTGCGACATTCCCCAGCTCGTCCACGAGCGTACGGCCCGAAAGATCCGCCGCCTTCGCAAAACTGCTTGCTTCTTCAAGCGTGTATCCATCACGGAAATACAAACGCAAGGCATCTACCTCGATACTCACGACGCCGGTACGCTCCCAACCGGAGGTATTAAAAACAACGACCGGCAGGGCGCTTTCGCCCGCTTGCGCAAAGCTCGACGTATCGATCGCTTCAGCAATCGCTCGTTTGCTGTCATCAACGATCGCTTCCGCCACATGCCGGCTTTTCTCGAATCGTGTCACCATTTCCCGGTGTACTTCGTCCACGGAGCAGCCGCAAATGCTATCGTGCGGATGATTCTGCATTAATGTTTTCCAAGCATACGTGAACAGATGATGCGGGTATTTCTCCCCAACTTCGAGGACATGTGTGAAAGCGGCCAGCGGTTCAGCCACTTTTTCCAGCATCGCTTGCCCCAGCTGATTCATTTGCTTCAAGTAAACACGAGCTGAAGCGGTGTTCACGAGCGTAGACCAACCGTCTGTCCGTTGACTGCGCAGCTCACCTTTTACCGTAGAAAGCTCATGCTTCAAGGAACGCTGAACAGCCTGTAAGTAATCGATAAAATTCGAGTGAACAAAGGTCGTATCCGGATACAGCTCACGCGCAGCTTGAATCGCTTCAGGCAAATCCAACTGAACCGGCTGATGGTCACAGCCATTCATAAAGAGCAGCTCGCCAGTCGATGCGTATTTCTCCGCGTCTGCTAGCTTCCGCTCCCAGAATGCTTTCGCTTCTTCCCGGTCTACAGGGATTTCATTGCCGTTCGAATACCAGTTGGCAAACAGAATACCGAGCACTTGGGAACCATCAGGTCCTTCCCAAAGCAGTTCCGAGAATGACGATTCATAATCACCGTCAGAAACAGTATTATTAAAGCCAGTCGGCTTCACGCCGCGGCCAAATAATGCATTCGTGATCCCGGACTGCTGCATCAATTGCGGCGTTTGGCCTACCAGTCCGAACGTATCGGGAAAATAACCGATCTTCGATACATCGCCATATTTCTTCGCATCTTGATGCCCGATCTGCATATTTCGTACATTGGCTTCGCCGCTGGTCAGAAACGCATCCTGCAAAATATACCACGGACCTATTAAAATACGGCCGTCCTGAATAAATTTGGTCAATCGATCCTTTTGATCCGGTCGGACTTGGAGATAGTCCTCCAGAATGATCGTTTGTCCGTCCAAAAAGAAGCTGCGATAATTCGGATCCTGATCCATTTTATCCATCAGTGTATCTACTAGCTTTACGAGACGAACATGATGTTTCTCATATGGTAAATACCATTCCCGATCCCAATGGGTATGGGAAATGATATGAGCGGTTCTCTTGGTGCTCATCGTTTAACTCCTTTCAATATGGACTTCCTCCGGACGATATACAGAGATGAGATTGCCGTGCGCATCTGCAGCAAAGAGAACGGAACGCTCTTTCTCTAGCGTAAATGCATAAGTTACCTCGCTATCCGTATCCTTCACTTCGACATCCACGTTCCATGCAAATTCAGATACGAATACATACAGGAAGCCTTTCTTAAAGCTTAACTTCCTCCCGTAGACACCTGCAATGTCGCCGCCTTGCAGCCAATGCAATCCGCTTTCACAGCCCGCGGCATCGATGGCATAACGATACAGGCGGGCGACCGTGTCCAGTCGTTCGTTTAATTCAACGGGCAGCGGACTCCAAATGAGTCTGCCTTTGCCCAGCGGAATATCGACAACCGCATCGCTTGCGCTAGCAGACTCTGTTCCCGCGCCTGAATGTCCAGTCCGCACTTCTTTTACGACTTCAGCTATACGACGCTTGTCAAAGGATACCGGGAGCGCTGCACCTTGCAGTTGAAGCATTTCTTCGCGGCGTACATTGTGAAGCTCGGCAGCACCTAGCTCATCGATTAGACGCGGCGTTTGTTTCCAATACGCATCAATGCTGATCGGACCTGTCGCAAGCAGCGTCGCACCCGTACGCTGTATGATATCTACAAGCTTCGTCCAAGCTTGGTCATCAACATTATGCGCGCTCGGCAGAAGGATCAGCTTCGCCGGTTGTTCCTCCAGCGCAGCCAAATGATATTCCGATGCCGAACGGAACGGCATCTTCATTTGATACGACAGAACGCGCGTCATTCTAGTCGTCGCATCAAACGCCAATTTCCGGTTGGAAAAATCGTTCGAATAAGGGAAAATCGCGACGATATCCTCCAACGCCCGATCCTGGAACAAATCTCTGATTTCATCCATAAACCGCCCGAAATCGTAAGACACATCAGCCTCCGGCTTCTCTGTGCCGTCAGCCCGAAGCGCACCGATATGCGACTCGTTCGCATTATCCATATAAAAATTAGTATTCCAAATCCAATGAATAGCACCGGCGCCTCCGGTGGCAAATGCATAAGCATATTTGCGCTCCAACAGGCAGCGCAGTTCGTTCTCGGAACGTTTAGCGCGTCCATCCGGTGTCTCCACATACATGATGCCTGTTTCTTGAATGACATTCGGCTTATTCGCTGTTTTGGCAAAAATGCCGTCCCAAACGAGGTTATCGTTCAGCCACCAAGAGTGCACGGTTGTATAGTCCACCGCCTCCTCATAAAACAAAGGAGAAGGCCGCTGCACGCCAAGCGCTTCATCTTGACCAACCACCACGAGATGATTCGGACTAATCTCTTTAATCGTATTGTAGAGCTCTTTGGCCCAGCGGTTATGCATCTCCATTGAGAACAAGCAGTAATCCAGCCAACGCGTTCCTTTCTTGCCCTTATGCATATCCTGCACATCGAAATTGATTTCTCCAGCCTCGGGAATAGCTGCCGCTTCAAAAGTCGGAAGCTGTTCAGGCGACATATTCCACCGTTCCTGAAGCAATTCGATACGGCCATGACGCAGCTTAAGCCACTCTACAAAAGCCTGCCGTTCGTAGATATCCCGGGTGGAACGCGGTCCCTCGGAAAAAATTAGAGCAGGATCAAACATAGAAGGCTCGTTAATCAAATCCCAATCCACATGCGTCGTTGCACGGTGACGCGAAACAATGGAGCGGATAAACCGCTTCTGCGCCTCTACGCTTTGCGGATCGAGATAAGGGTTAACCCCTTCCCAAGTTTCTGGCGTAAAGGAGAAGAAGGTGAACGTTACCTGGAGATTGTGCTTCTTAGCCGTTAAGAAGAAAGCATCAATAGCTCGCAGAACTTCTTCGGAAGCATGTCCATCCACCTGCATGATATTGCGGTAAGCCGTCCAAATCCCTGTTCGGATCCAATTAATGCCCGCTTTGGCCATTTGGGCCATATCTCGATCCCAGACATCGCTATTGGGCAGGAACAAGAATTTGCGAGCGACATCAGAGGTCATATACGTCATGCCGACGATCGGCAGTGGACGTCCGTCCTTGATGAAATAATCGCGATCACAGGTAATCGGTTGTCCCTCCGCGAGCAGCAAAGGGTCGTGCCCCCAGAAGCCTTGGCGAAGCACGCGAAGCTCTCCATCCTCAGACGTTGCCATGCATGTCACATGATATAAACCACGTTGTATATCAAGTGGTACCGGAATGCGCACCACGTTGAATTCTTTATTCACTTCGGCTGTCAAACGATGGGTCCACACGTTCTGTTCGCCACTCTCATGCGCTACACGAAGATCAAGTGTCCATTGCTTAGAGACAGCTCCAGCTTCGATCCCTCCGATAAGCTGAGTTTGGAGCGCCAGCATGGCATGCTCTCCCGGCTCGAAGCTGGCATAATTCGGCTTGATCCACAGCTCCGTAACACCATTGGCGCAAAATGCGGCCCACCCCATCAAGGCTTGGGCACCGCCTTCGCTCCAAAACGAAGGACTAAGCGGTACGTTGACAAACATCCAACGCGAACCGATAAACGCGCCGCGCGAGTTTTCCCAAAGAACAACAGGCGCAGCTATTTCACGGCCTTCTTTACTGATGCTTTTCAAAAGCGGATAAATCTGTGTGCTCATGGTACCCGCAGCGCCCATTTGATCGGGCAGATCGCTGTTGCGTGTCGTATGTGGAACCAGATTCCACGTATCTGCAAGCGCGAACATCGATTCCTGCCCTTGAAGCAGCGGCAAGGTTTCTAACGCTGTATAGGAGCGCATTGGAACGGCTTCAACACGAAGTATTTCATGAATGTACAACTGCTGATGATAGGCGGTCTGCTCCGACTCTATATGCCAGCCATCCACTTCCCGGCGCACCGGACGCTTGAAGGCTGCGCCGCCAATACTAAGCAGCCCGCCGCCGCGTTGCAAGAATGCAAGGATCTCCGGCCATGCGGACTTAGGGAAATACGGGGCATGCAGATTAACAAAGCATCCACCAACCGCCGACCTGAGAGCTTCTCCAAGTGCATCGGCGCCTACAACAACAGCACCTAGCGCCGTGAGTAGATCGGTATTCACTTCACTAGAATTACTGATCGGAAATGTGGCATCATAGAAAATAATGACCGGTCGACTCATAGTAAACCATCCTTCATCGCTTTATACACCAACTGGGAGAATAAGCTGTTCGACCAGGCGAACCATTTCCGCGTAAAAATCGTTGGATCATCGACATGAAAGCCCTCGTGCATAAACCCGGTGTCTGCATCCGTTGCTTCAAGCATCGCGATCATCGCCAGCTTCTCTTCATCTGTGGAAGCCGTCAAGCCTTGCATGGACAAGGCCATATGCCAAATGTAATCGTCCGGCGTATGCGGACTGCCGATGCCTCTGGCAACTTTGCCTTCGAAATAAAACGGATTCTCTTTGCTTAACGCGAATCGTCTTGTGTTCTGATAGATCGGATCATCCGCCGATACATAACCCAGATACGGAATTGACATCAGCCCTGGCGTGCCCGCATCATCCATTAAGCAGTAGTTGCCGAAGCCGTCTGTCTCATAGGCATAAATCGGCCCAAACGCGGGATGACGATAGATACCATACAGCTGGATTCCATGGTCAATATCCGCTTCAAGGGCTTTCAGGTCATGGAGGAAGTCCATATCCCTGAACACCCATTCTGCAAATTCTTGCATATGGCGAAGGGCCACAACCGCGAACATATTCGCTGGAATATTATAATGAAAGTCGCAGGCATCGTCACTTGAACGAAAGCCTGACCATACCATGCCCGTGTAATTCACCGGCATCCCCATCCCGTTATTGCGCAGTGAATCCGTCGGAATTCCGTTATTGCGCATGAAACGATAAGGCGACTTTTCAAAGTGATATTGCTCCGTCTTAAACAATTCGTAGATTTTAAACATCGCAGCTTTAAATCCCGCATCGAAAATATCCGTTAACTCCGTTTCCTTCCAATACGCATAAGCAAGCCGCATCGAGAAGCATAACGAATCCAGTTCAAATTTACGTTCCCATACCCATGGCGACATTTCCGTTTGATCCGCCTTGTTCCAGTGCCAATCGTTCGCTGATTCGTTAAACGCATTGGCATACGGATCGATATGAATATATTGGATATGACGCTTGATTAAGCCGCTAATGATGCGCTGCAGATCGGAATCCTGTTTGGCAAATGGCACATAGTGCATGACTTGTTCCACAGAATCGCGCAGCCACGACGCAGGGATATCTCCGGTGATGACGAAGGTCGTGCCATCCTCCATCAATTTGGTCGTCGTCTCTAATGTATTAGGAAAACAATTTTTAAATAGCTGCAGCAGCTTCGGACGATGCGCCAGCTTCTCTTCGGCTTCCAGCAATACTTCTTGGATAGCCTTTGGCAGCTCCAGTTTCGGCATCGGAATTTTCGGCAGTCTGAATTGTTCCACGGTAAGTCCTCCAAATTTTTCTAGTTTCGAAGAATGCACTTTTACGTTACTCTTTCACGGCACCAATCGTCAAGCCTTGGATAAAGTACCGTTGGAAGAACGGATATGCAAAAATAATCGGCCCGGTTGCCAGAACAACCATCGCCATACGGGATGTATCCTGCGGCAGCGATTGCAGTAAGCTTACGCCAACAGAAGGGTTGCTTGTATTCTGGAGCAGGAACTGCATGCTGTTCTCGATCCGCATCAGCATCGATTGCAAAGGCACCAAATTCGGTGTGTTGATATAGAGCAGCGCATTAAACCAATCGTTCCAGTATCCCAGAGTACTGAACAAACCTATAGTGGCCAGTCCCGGAAGCGAGAGCGGCAGCACCAGTTTGACGAAAATCCCAAATTCGCCGGCCCCGTCGATTTTCCCAGATTCAATAATGGCGTCAGGAACAGATGTGATGAAGAAAGTACGCATAATCATAATATAAAATGCATTTCCGGCCAGCGGTAAAATCAAAGCCCAGACCGAATCTTTAAGTCCCATCAATTGTGTAACAACGATATATGTCGGTACGAGTCCACCGTTAAACAGCATCGTGAAGAAAGCAAAAAAACCGAAGAAATTGCAGAATTTAAAGCTTTTACGTGAAATCGCATAGGCAAACGTAGCTGTTATAAGTAAGCTTACAAGCGTCCCTACCACAGTTACAAGAATGGTAACTCCATAGGAAAGCAGCAGCTGATCACCCGCTTTGAAGAGATAACGATAGGCATCGAGGCTCCATTTTTCCGGAATAATGCGGTATCCATTCGCACTTAACGTCTTCTCATCCGTAAATGAAATGATCGTTACAAACAGAAAAGGGAAGATACAAGCGAGCGCAAAGAGTCCCGCGACAAGATTAAAAAGTATATTCAAAGCAGGCGGCAATTTATGAAAGTCACGGCTTTTAATTGGTTTAGCAATCATTTAGATGTCCTCCTTTCCATGAAAATAGTTTAGAACAACGCATTGTCCTTATCGAATTTTCTAACGATATAGTTCGAAGTCATAACCAGAATGAAGCCGATAACCGATTGGTATAGACCGGCTGCGGTACTCATACCGATTTCTCCCGTAGATTTGAGACCACGATATACATACGTATCAATAACATTCGTCACTGAATACAGCGTTCCTGAATCTCTTGGCACTTGCAGGAACAATCCGAAGTCTGCATAGAAAATGCGTCCGATTGCCAGCAATGTCAGAATCGTCATGAGCGGCTTCAGCATAGGGAAGGTAATGTGTTTGATTTGCTGCCATTTGCTTGCTCCGTCAATCATCGCGGCTTCATACAGCGATTTATCGATCCCCATGATCGCGGCCAAATACACAACACTGCTGTAACCGACCGATTTCCACAGGTAAACAAAAATGATAATAAGAGGCCAATACGTCTTGTCGTTATACCAACGGATCGGATCAATTCCGAACCCGGAGAGAATGTGATTCAGCATGCCTTTATCTACACTAAGAAAACTGAACACGAAGTATCCGACGATTACCCACGATAGGAAGTAAGGCAGGAACATCCCTGTTTGATACAACTTCGCCAGTTTTTTATTCACGATTTCCGATAACACAATGGCTAACCCAACGGATAGCACAAGCCCTGCAATAATAAACACAATATTGTAGAGCAGTGTGTTCCGCGTAATGATATAGGCATCATTGGTGCTGAATAAAAATTTGAAATTTTGCAGCCCTACCCATTTGCTTTCCATAATACTTGCCCAAAAACCATCGCGGCTATAGCGGTACTGCTTAAAAGCAATTACCATACCGGCCATCGGCAAATAAGAGAAGAACAGGAACCAAAGCGTCGCCGGCAATGCCATCAGCAGCAGAACTCTACTTTGTTTAACATCTTTAAAAAATGCTCCTATTCCTTTCATAAAATCACCCCTCAAGATCATTGTAGTAAAAAGATCAGGCGAATGTTGAACATTCGCCTAATCAACTATGCTGAATTATTTTTTGTTCGCTGCTTTCCAAGCATCAATCTGACTTTGCGCTTCAGCCATGATTTTATCCAAACCAGCCTTTTTGAATTTTTCGTTGGCTAGCGGAATGTATTTATCTGGATCTACCGTACCAGTCATGAGCGTTGCCCAGAATTCTTCTTTTACGTTTTGAACTGCTGCGATTTCATTGATCACTTTCGATGGATCGAAGTTGAAACCAAGTAGAGGTGCAGGTACACCTGTATCGTTAAATTTCTTGAACTCTTCCCATTTGTTCGCAGGATCTTTGACATCTTTATACGTCAGCAGAACGTTTCCGAGGGAGAAAGTCGGCATGTCGTAGTTTTTGGATTCTGGTAAGTTTTCCATTTTGTCGTTATCGACTTTTTTGTAGTGAACGCCTTCAATACCGGAATCGACCATATTACGCAGCACAGGATCGGTATTCAGCAAGTTTAGGAATTCCATAGCTTTTTCCGGATATTTGGAATTAGCTGAGATCGCCTGCATGGAGCCCATAACGGACCAGTTGTAGATCAAAGCAGGACTTGCTGCCTTGGAAACAACCGGATAGCCATAACTAGCTGACCAAAGGTTGTCCGCAAAAGGTTGATTCGTCGCTTTATCCGCGAACCATTTCCCAGTTACTTGTACATCGTTAAGCGAGGAAAGCGTCGATGCTTCCGTAGGAACATATCCCGCTTTGTAGTATTTGTTCATGGTTTTAAGTGCTTGCTTCATTTCTGGCGTGTCAAAAATGTTAACCACTTTGAAATCCGAATTCTCTACTTTCACGGCCATCGGCATTTTCTCAATAATGTAATCATAAGGCACATACGGCATGTAATTTTTATCAACGGCTAATCCGTAAACGTTCGGTTCTTTTTCTTTGATCGTTTTGAGCAGTGGCTCCAAGCTTTCAAGCGTGTTCACATTATCTAGGCTAAGGTTGTATTTGTCAGCCAGGTTTTTGTTGAAACGCCATACGTCTTGAGCTGGCAGTTCTTTATTGGCAGGTACGCCGTAATTGTGCCCGTCCACTTTGGAGCCGTTAAGAAATGCAGGATCTAATGCTTTCACGATACCTTGTCCATTTTTTTGAAGAAGCTCGTCAATCGGCTTAAATGCGCCTTTACGCACGTTTTGCACGTAATCAAAAGCCCATGAAGACGTAAACATAATGTCCATTGGTGTACCGGATGCTGTCATGACTTGCATTTTTTGTGCGTAGTCGCCCCAGTCCGCCATATTCATTTTCACGGTAACGCCGATTTTTTCCGCGGTATATTTGCTAACTTCAGCCATGACGCGGTCCACGTCTTTCTGCGGTGTTCCGATTGTGTACCAGATTAACTCTACCGGTTTATTTGTCGTTTCATTCCCTTTCGCACCGCCGGCTTCTTTGCTGCCGCACGCGCTAAGAGCCAGTGAAACTGCTAGCGTCAATCCTAGTGTGGTGACCAAACGTTTTTTCATTTTGTATCCTCCCTGTTAAGTGCTCTATTATTTACGCCCCGTTGGGCTACCTTTACAGTACCGCATGAAAGCAGTTACAAATAGACGATAAACTAAATGAACCCTGTCTAAAGTTAAGAAAAAAGCGGCTATTTATCCTTTCCGGCAAAAAAAAGGACTGCTCCTCAGTTTTCCCTAGAGCAATCCTCTGTAATCCGTTGGGGAGATTCCCACATACTTTTTAAATTGTTTATAAAAGTAGCCTAATTCCGAATAGCCCACATCTTTGGCAATAACATGAACCTTCAAATTCGTTGTCTTTAACTGTTCCTTTGCTTTCTCGATTCGGTACCGATTGATATACTCCGTAAACGTCTCATTGATTTCCTTATGGAACAATTGTCCCAAATAAACGGGGTGAATATGATAGTGCGCCCCCAGCATTTTGAGCGATAGCTCTTCCGCATAGGATTGATGGATATATTTTAAAACCTGCTGCACAATCGGACTTCGAACGTCTGAAATTAAGAAACCGATTGTCGTATGGGCAATTTCGAGGATGGCCGTTTCCAGCTCTTCCAGCGTAACCGCGCTCCTGATTTGGTGAAAAGCGTGATTATAGGCATCGAGTTCCTCGGTATGGCGAATCGCTTTGATCTCCAGCTTGAAATGAATGATCATCTCAAAGGCGATATTCTGAAAATCGTGCGGCGTAATTCCCGGAAGTGCTTGAATCCGTTTGAAATCGTTTTGAATTTGCTCACGCAAATTTTCTTGATCTTTGGCAATAATTAGTTTCGCATAGACCGGCCAATCAATAATGGAGAAGTCGACCTTTCGATTGTCTTGATTCATCGCAAGCTCTGTATAATCAATCATATTCAGTTCCGTATATACCCAGAAATACTCCTGCGCTTTCTTCGCGGCTGCATAGCTTTGTCCGGCCTGTTCAGGCAGAAGCTCTACACTGCCGATAGATATGCGGAGAGGACGATCCTTAAGATCAGCCTGAAGCTGCTGAAGCAAAGCGGTCATATCCGTTCTGCCGCAGTCAGCATCATCCATAGCTGCAAGCAGGACGACATCGCCATCCATATCGAAGAATGAGGTGATCCAATCATAGGACTGCACCCGATCGGAGATAAACTCGAAAACCTCGGCAGCATCAGATGTCGCTCGGAGTACAGAAGCTATCATATAAGCACGATCAAGGTTCATGCCCAGAAGGTCCGCGCGTTCGTAAAATTCCAAAGGCGCAATCTGATGGGTTAACCAACGATGAAGCGTGTTATCTTTTAATATTTGTTTGCTGTAGGCCTGAACCTGCCGAGTCTCTTCGAACGTATTCAGCTTCTCGACGGTGTTGTGAAGCGTTGCCTTTAGCTCTTGGATATTGATGGGCTTCAGCAGGTAATTTTCGATGCCGAGCTGCATGCCTTCTTTTAAATAGGTAAACTCATCGAAGCCACTGAGTACGATGACTTTCAAATCGGGATGAACCGTTCGGGCATGGCGAATCAGATCCAAACCGGTCATCACCGGCATGGAAATATCCGTCAACAAAATATCCACCGACGTTTCCTGCAGGGCATCCAAAGCCTTCTGACCATTGCTGGCATGTCCGACAATTTCCAAACCCGCTTCGGCCCAATCAATAATGTCATATAACCCTTCTATTATGAAAGGCTCGTCGTCCACAAGAAAAACCCTAAACATCATAACCCTCTTTTCCGTCGTCCATAGGCAGCCATATGTCTACTACCGTGCCTTTACCTGGTTCACTACATAATTTCACGCCAAACTTGCTGCCGTAGAGCAGCTTGAGGCGTTGATTGATGCTCCGCAAGCCGAAGGATTCGCCTTCGGTTTCCTCTGCTTGTAAGAATGACTCCAGCTCGCTCAAACGCTCTGGCGTAATACCGTTTCCGTTGTCTTCCACTTGCACATGAAGGAACTCTTCCGTTTGTTTCACACGAATATGAAGCTCATTATCGGTGCATTCGCTTCGCAAGCCATGTACGATGTAATTCTCAATTACGGGCTGCAGCGACATTTTCATTACACGTGTAGGTGCCAGCTTCCGATCCCACTCGATCGAGTACGTGAACTTGTCCTTATAGCGAATCTGGAACAGCTCGAGGTATAAGCGGCAGGCTTCCAGCTCATCCTTCAGTGTGTAAATCTTTTTCTGCTGTACCAGGCTTCGGAATAACGCCGATAAGCTGTAAATCATTTCGCCAACGTCATGAGCCCCGTGAGAGATAGCCCGCATCCGAATGACTTCGAGAGTATTATATAAAAAGTGTGGATTGACGCGAGCCTGCAGAGCCGTTAATTCTGTATGCTTCTGCTTAATATCCGCCTTATACACCCTATCGATATATTGATTCAACTCCTCGATCATCTCATTGAAGCTGCGAGATATTTGTCCCAGCTCGTCCTCTCGCACATCCGGAATCCGCGCATTCAGATCGCCTTGTTTGACCTTCCGCGTAAAGCGAATGATCTGGTTGGTGCGTTTAGAGACATTCATCACAACCAGAGATGGAATCAGAATGGCGAAAAAGATACATATCGCGCTAATCATAAAGATCGTGCTCCCGATTCGCCTTGAGGATGCTTCAAGTTCATTCTTCGGAATGATCCCGACGACAATAAAATCCCCTTTACTCTGCGTCAGCTTCGTCACATAACCACTTTGATTCGAACCACTATTCTCGTATAACGAACTGACCTGATTCATGAAAGGATAGGGCTTGCCATAATACTGATCCGAAGAATCAAACAGGATGCCTCCATCTGGTGATAGAACGAGAATCGTCCCCTTTAACTCTTCCTTATCATTGGGCAGAATCTTCCAAATGCCATCCGCACTGAAGTACACGATCTGTTGCCCTATATTTTTCAAAGTTTGCTTGTCGTTGATTGGCGTCCTAATCGAGTACAGATGGTTATCCCATTGACTAGCGGCTTCACGTACCCATACATTCGGCAAGGTAACGCTTTTATTATCAAGCGCCATGACTTCAGGAATGTAGGAGTGGGCTGCATTCGTAGGAACGATCTTCAATTGCCGGTTATGATCCAGCACGTATAAGGTCTGTTGATCCACGCTGTACAGCATCAGACTGCGAATATCTTCGTCATCTTCCACCCGATTTTTAAAATATTGCAGGCCGGCATTCCACGTGCTGTTGCCGCCTAAATTGTATTGCTCCAGGCCATGCTGCACATATTCTTGGAAAGGGTGCTGCAGCATGAAAGAGATGCCCGCGGCAAGCGAACTATCCCGATATAAGCCGAACACGATAGACTGCGCTGAATCGTATTTCCCCCCCAAATAATTGTTCACATTCGTCATTGCCTTCTTCTGTATATCCAGCTCACGATTAATCGCCGCTTGCGACATCGAATGATACATGAAATAAGAAAACGAAATAATCGTAATGACGGTTATCAATGAGAACAGGAGAAGCAGCTTCATAAATAAGTTATTTTTTAAGTAATTTCGGTACATCTTACGGAACCCCATCCTGCCATCAACTCCTGCTGTTAATCGGGTACATTATAGCATATCAGAGATCGCACATGAATTCGCATCCTTTTATGCGTTAACTTCTCCAAAACAACATAACCTCTTGTAGCATAAACCCGCTAACTCGCCTGCTTTCAGCAGCTGAGAAGTTCTTTTCTAACGTCTCGCACCAACTTCGCTCCATACGAGCCTCTGAGACAGCTTTTTCTGCCTTCTCAGGACGTAAAACCAGCTAACTCGCCTGCTTTCAGCAGCTGAGAGGTCCTTTTCTGACGTCTCGCGCCTCTTTCGCTGCACTCGAGCCTCCGAGACGGCCTTTTCTGCCTTCTCAGGATGCAAAACCCGCTAACTCGCCTGCTTTCAGCAGCTGAGAAGTTCTTTTCTAACGTCTCGCACCAACTTCGCTCCATACGAGCCTCCGAGAAAGCTTTTTCTGCTTTCTCAGGACGCAAAACCCGCTAACTCGCCTGCTTTCAGCAGCTGAGAGGTCCTTATCTGACGTCTCGCACCTCTTTCGCTGCATTCGAGCCTCCGAGACGGCCTTTCTGCCTTCTCAGGACGTAAAACCCACACATATCCACAGATCGGCAACTTTTATAATTTCCTTAATTTCCCACACAAAATAAAAATGCCTAAACTGATACTATCAGCTAGGCATATAAGGTTTAAATAGAATGATTTCTTATTGAGTTTGTTCGAGCTGCTTTACAGCATTACCGAAATGATCATTTTCTTGAACAAGCGCATCCAAAGCTTTCTCCCGGCTTACGTTGAACATCAGCATCAGAATCGCAACTCTGGCATCTCCCTTAGCTTCCACTACGACGCGGCGGGCCGTTTCATCATCTGTGCCAGTCGCCTCTTGAATAATCCGCACGGTACGATCCCTAAGCTTTTTATTCGTCGCCTGAACATTTACCATCAGATTTCCATAAACTTTACCCATCTGAATCATCACGGTCGTGGAGATCATGTTGAGAACCATTTTTTGCGCCGTTCCCGCCTTTAACCTTGTCGACCCCGTAATAATCTCAGGCCCGACAGGCACCTCGATCGGATATTTCACAACTGCACTTAGCTGTGTATCCCGGTTACAGCTTATGCCGATCGTCGATAGACCCAACCGGTTAGCCTCTCGTATAGCGCCAATAACATAGGGAGCGGTTCCGCTTGCTGTAATGCCGACGACTACATCACCAGCTCGAACAACATCCGCTATCGCACGTACACCAGCTTCTTCATCATCTTCAGCGTTCTCTACTGCTGCACGAATGGCTATTTCTCCTCCAGCAATAATGCCGTTCACAAGCTCCGGCTCAACACCGAACGTAGGCGGGCATTCGGATGCATCTAGAACGCCGAGACGGCCACTGGTTCCAGCTCCAATATAGAAAAGTCGGCCTCCGCGAGTCATGGCTTCGACCACCGCTTCAGCTGCATCAGTGATTTGCGGTAAAGCTCCGTTTACGGAGAGAGCTACCGTTTGGTCTTCTTCATTCATAAGAGTCACGATCTCCCGAACAGTTAGTCGGTCAAGGTGACTTGACTTTGCGTTTCTCTGCTCGGTAACCGTTTGATTCACTTGTTGTACCACGTTACCTTGCCTCCTTTTTATGGATGCGTTACATTGCCTCTATTTACGAAAGACAAATGATGCTATCCGTTGTTTCATTGCTTCCGTTAATTCGAAGCCCCGTTCCTTTAAGGCAAGTAGATATGCTCCAATCACAGGTGGGCGTTCGAGCAACCGAACATCGAACTTGCCGGACCGCATCAACGGTGTTTGCAAAAAGCGATGCTCGAACATTTGATCTGAAAATAAGCCGCCTGTTATCACAAGAGGGATTGTATTCTTCGCCAAGTTATAGTTGTCACTTACCTCTATTGGCTGTTGTTTCTCCATGGAAGTTATAACAGTCTTTACGAGTTCTTCTAGCTCCTGAATCGCTTCTTCCACGAGCTTAACAGCAATCGGATCCCCATCTGCTGCAGCCCGCATGACAAGCTTGGATCCATCCGCAATCGCGGTCCGTACATTGTCATGGCCATAAATGGTATTGATCAATTGCCCAGGGTGCTGCAAGGACCAACGTTCAAGAACTAACCCTGTTAAAGCTGTAGGCTCTCCTCGACCGTCATACGCTCGCATAACGGCCACCAGCGCTTTCCGCCCAAGATCAAACCCGCTTCCTTCATCGCCGAGTAAATAACCCCAGCCTCCGACTCTTACAAATCCGCCCGTCTCAGGATCGAATCCATATGCGATCGAACCTGTGCCTGAAATGAGAGCTATGCCCTTCTGTCCCCAAGTACCGGCGGCCAAAGCGGTCACTGCATCATTGTGCACAGTAATCGGAACACCTTCCGGCAATTCGGTTTGCAGCCAGTCGCCGATCCGTTTCCGGTCTTCGGGGCGGTCACTCCCTGCTAAGCCGAGGAAGATCCCACCTAACCGGGACATGTCCGTATCCGATTGGTCTAAAACGTCCCGGATAAGTGTGAGCAGAACTCGCTGAACATCCTCCCATGGACGAGACTTCACGCTGCTGGATTCCCCACGGCTTTCAGCCAAAATGTTGCCTTCCGCATCGCCGAGAATACATACCGTTTTGGTCCCTCCGCCGTCAATCCCAATATATCTAGTTTCAGCCATATTATTTCACCGCTCCTGCCGTCATGCCTTCCATAAACTGTTTCGACGCTAGGAAAAACATGACAATCATTGGCACGGAAGCCAACGTGAGCCCGGCAAATAGCATACTTAAATCCGTAGAGTACTGTCCGAAAAGTGACAGCATGCCAACCGGTATCGTCTTTTTCATATCGTCTTGGATAAAAATCAGCGGGAAAAAGAAATCGTTCCACGCCATAATAAAATTCATAATCATGACCGTTCCCAGTGCAGGGCGAATAAGCGGCAGCAAGACATGCCACATGACACCGAAATCCGAAGAACCATCGATGCGCGCTGCTTCCTCTAGCTCCTTCGGCAGCGTTCTAAAAAAACCAGTTAAGATCAAGACAGCAAGCGGCAATCCAATCGCCGTATACACGCTGACTAGAGACCAAACGCTATTCAAAAGGGATAGCTTCTTCATTAATAGGAACAAGGGTACGATCCCAAGCTTAATTGGAATCATCATGCCTAAGAGGAAAAAGAAGAACAGCGCACCATTCCAACGGAACGGATATCTTGCGATATAAAATGACGCCAAAACGCCAAACAGCAAGATCAAAGCTACGGAAACGACACTAACCACGACACTGTTCCAAAAATAAGTTCCGAACGGAATTTGATGGATTAGCTTACTATATGCCGTAAACGATATAGAAGTCGGAAGCGACATCGGGTTTTTCAAAATTTGGATATTCGTCTTGAAAGAGGAGGTCAGCATCAGAAAGATCGGATACAAACTGACCAGTGCACCCAAGTACGCCGCAGCGTATTGGAGCCCCCGAACGGATTTGTTGGTTTTCATGTGTGCCTCCTAATATAGGGATCTTTGGACGTAGTTCAAAGTCTCTCCGCTCTGGGATCTTTGGACGTAGTTCAAAGTCTCTCCGCTCTGGGATCTTTGGACGTAGTTCAAAGTCTCTCATTATCACTGCGCCGATTGGTTCCTAGTAAAGTACAGGAACAAAGCGGATATGGTCGCGATAATGAAAAATAGTACCACTGCCAGTGCCGAGCCTAGGCCTAATGCGACCGAATCGCCGCCAGATGAGCCGCCAAACGCAATCCGATAAAAGAACACAGCAAGCGTATCGGTGGAGTTGTAAGGTTCTCCTTGTGAACCTTCCATGGCATAGATGAGTTCGAACGCTTCGAAAGCATGAATAAAGGTAAACACAGTAATAATGATTAATGACTGACTCATCATCGGCAGGATAATGGAACGGATCAGACGAAAACCTTTTACTCCGTCCAGTCTCGCCGCTTCAATGACTTCTGTCGAAATTGCGTGCAAACCTGCGAGAAATATCAACATGGAGAAACCTACGCCAAACCAACTGTTGACTATTGTAATTGATGTTAACGCATAAGCCGGATCCCCGAGCCAAGGCTTAGCCCACGAAACAAGACCGATCTTTTTGAGCAGCACATTGACAATACCGTTGTTCGGGTTCAACATGAGTTTCCACAAAAAGCCTACAACGATGACAGAAAGCAGCCTCGGTAAAAAGTAAGCCATTTTCAGAAAGTTCGAACCCTTAAGTTTGCTGTAAACAAGATAGGCAAGTACGAACGCAATCACGTTCTGAACAGCCATTTCAACAGCAAAATAATAAAGATTATGACCGAACGCATTCCAAAATAAATGGTTGAACGGTTCTTTCGTAAACAGGCTCACAAAGTTGCCTAGCCCCACAAACTCCCCGCGGGTGTGACCTTTCCAGTCATAAAAACTGTAACCGAAAGCCGAAAGGATCGGATAGATCACGAAGAGAATGTAAACAGCGAGGGCAGGAACCGGGAACAGATGAACTGCTCCCTTTTTCCACCAAGACGATTTTGCAAAGTTATTCATGTGCCCCCACCCCTCTTTTTAAACTAATTTATTTCTTAGGCTTGAACCATGTATCAGCGCTCTTTTGAACTTCTTCCGTCACTTGCTCCGGAGTCAATTTGTTTAAATACATCCCTTGAATTGCGTTTTCTAAAGTAGATTTGGTCGTAGGGTTGCCTGCATTGAAATAGACAACTGATGCGTAAGGTGTAGATATCGTATCTGCATTCTTAGCAATTTTGGCTACAAGCGGATCTTTTGCCGCCACACCTGGGATTGTGCTTGGTTTTTGAAGTTCATTTACAGCAAGCGCTCCGAACTCTTTCGTTGTCAAGAACTCCATAAATTTCAGAGCTTCCGCCTTATGAGCTGATTTTGCATTCACTGAAAAAGGAGCCGTCTACCCAAGTCGTAACCGTTGCTTTGCCATCCGCTTTCATCGGAGGAACTGGGAACACATCCATTTGTAGATCTGGATTCGTTTTCTTCATGACGGCATATTCCCAATCGCCCATTACCATCATGGCTGCTTGCTCGGAAACAAACATGTTTCTCATATCGTCCATACCGATCCCTACATAGTTATCTGGGAAGTACGGGGTCATATCTTTGAGCATTTTAATCGAACTTACATATTCCGGGTTTTTGAAATTCGCTTCGCCAGCAAGTATCTTCTTAATGAAATCTGTACCGTAAACGGAAGGTGCAAGTGTTCCTTGAGTCAGGGAAAGAATCCAACCTTCCTTAGAGCCGAAAGCAAACGGAGTTACTTTATTTTTCTTCAAAGTATCAGCCGTTTTCAACAGCTCATCCCACGTTTTAGGCTCTGTAAGATTATATTTTTGGAAGATTTTCTTGTTATAAAAAACTTGCGTGGAACTGAATACTGTTGGTACGCCGTATACTTTACCATCTGTTCCTGTAGCGGCCAGCAAGGTGTCCTTCGAGAATACGTCCATTCCTTTGATGCTTGTCAACGGCTCTAAGTAACCGGCATCTGCCAACACAGCACCTGCAGCATAAGGACGAAGATGAATAATATCAGGGCCATTTCCACTTTGCAGACCTGTGTTAAGGGCTGTGTTGTATTCCGTATTTTTAATCGGCTTGAAATCAATATCAATGTTCGGGTTGCTTTTCTTGAATTCAGCAATGATTTTAGCGTAAGCTTCCACATCTTCAGTACGCCAGCTGCCCATTGTCAACTTCACTTTTTCCTGAGGTGCTGCCGATGGTGCCGTACTTGCTCCACCAGGTGTCGTGCTAGGAGTTGCGGTATTGCTGCTGCAAGCGACAAGCATAGAAGAAGCAGCGACCATAGTTAATAATGCCCCACTGAATAAACGTTTCATTTAGAAAGCCTCCCTTTAATGTTTACTTATATGTTTAACCTCATGATAGATACGAGGACAAAACCGTTTCATGTAAAATTGGACGCAGCTCACGGATCTTGTTATTTCGCCCCAAATGAACCGCATTGGTAAGAAATACGACGCTGATGCCCTGTTCGGGCTCAATCCATAAGCTCGTTCCGGTAAAACCTGTATGACCGAAACTACCCGTAGGCCAGCTTTCTCCGCAGCTCGGGACGTTTGTAGGATCATGCTTGACCTCCCAGCCAAGTCCGCGGCCACGTATAGGAGCCGCCGTGGTTTCTCGCATTAGCGATGGGGGAACAATATCCCAATGTTCCGGCTGCAACCACCATGCCGCATAGCGTGCTAGGTCGTCCGCTGTTGCGAATAATCCCGCGCTGCCTGTAACACCGCCGAGGTGGAAGCTCTTCTCATCATGAACTTCGCCGATGACATATGCTCCATCTACCTGTTCGGTTGCGGCAATACGATCTCGAAGTTCGGAGCCAGGGTTAAAAACCGTATGCCGCATCACAAGTGGATCGAATACATGCTGCTTAACAAAGCGATCCAGCGGCTCCCCAGACACACGTTCTACAATGATCCCAAGGAGGATCATACCAAGATCACTATACAGCTTATCCTTACCTGGCTGAAATAAAAGCTCTTGCGCCAGAATTTCGTCGATTAGGCTAGGCCTGGCTGCTTTGCGCGGAAGATAAGGTAAATCCGGCGGCAGCCCGGACGCATGTATCAATAGATGACGAAGTGTTACTTGCGGATGGCGGAATGCAGGCAAGTAAGCCTGCACGGAGCTATCCAGCGATAGCTTCCCTTTGGCCACCAGAACGAGAATAGCTGGAAGCGTAACGGTTACCTTCGTAAGGGATGCGATGTCGAACATAGTGTTCAGATGAATCGGATGTTCCCTTGTCCCGTCGGAGTATGATCCATATGATTTTTGAAATCGAAAGCGGTTCGATACAGTAATGTCGAGCACAGCGCCGGGCAAGTGCCCATCGCGCACCCATCCTTCTACCAAGCGATCGACTTTATCCATTGCGTTTCCCCGCCATGACGGCTTGTCGCGTCTTTTCCAGAGATTTGATGCTTTCCTCATAATGACGGCCAGCGATTCCCGCGTACAAAATATCGATAACGTTCAGTTGGGAAATCCTTGAGGCCATTGCCCCGCTGCGGATACTCTTCTCTAAGGTGCTTATAAACAACTGTATATCCGCAAGCTCCGCTACTGGATTGGCTCCGAACCGGGTCAGCGTTATGACTGAGGCACCGTTATTTTTGGCTACGGCCAACGCACGAATCATGTCTTCGGTTTGGCCTGAATAGGAAATACCGAAGACTACGTCACCGGGAATTAGATTGGCCGCAATGGTTGCCTGAGCATCAAACCCGGTACCAATTTCACACCAGCGATTAATACGCGTTAGCTTTTGCATGAAATCCTTCGCGATAACCGCCGATGCGCCTACACCGAACACGCCGACTTTTCTTGCGCTGCTCAGTGAATTTATGGCTTTTTCCACACTTTCCGGAGATAGTACCGTTAAAGTATCTTGGATAGAAACAATATTGTTATTGGATACTGATTTGATGAGATCTACGATAGATCCGTCGGTACGGATTTCTTGGTACGATTCTGTAGGCAGCGACGATTGTGATAAATCACCAGCGATCCTCAGCTTCAACTCTTGAAATCCTTTACAGTGAAGGGAGCGTGAAAGTCTTACAATCGTTGCTTCACTTACGTCAGCAAACTCTGCCAGCTTCTGCACGGAAAGGCTGACTACCTGTTCCGGGTGTTCCATAATATATTGTGCAGCCCTACGCTCCATGGGCTTTAAGCTCCCCATAGCCGCTTCTATACTTACTAATCCACCTTTTAACATGGGAGTCACCCTCTACGGTTTCATGTGTAACTTTGAACTTGCATACCCTTATTATAGAGTTTTATTTCACTTTGTCTATATATTTCTGAAATATTATTTCAAACTTTACATCAGGTTTAGATAGAGATCAATCAAACTTATTTTTAATAAAAAAAGATCAAATCCTCTCATTTGATTGAGGGCTTGATCTTATCTTTATCAGTTAATCATTCCGAATACATGACGAATAGATTTTTTTCGAATTATAGGGCATGCCAAGGTGACCTTATCGTTTTGTGAAAGCTCGAGAGCTAACCCAGCTCATTCATCCGATTCAACGCAAGCTCGAGCACAGCAAACTTTTCCGTGATCTCCAGAAAAATGGGTCTCTCATGTGGCGTTTGATTGGGTGTATGAATGGCAAGCATCAATCGTTCATCCAACGCTCGAAAAACCATGGCATGTCCACCATCATTCCGATAAAGGGCTTGGGATTCGTGACTCCAAGGGCCCAAAACGCTGCCATTTCGTGATTTCACAATACCAAGCGCATATTATTATCGATAAAGCTAGCCCAAAGCATCAGCAGCTCCCCGTTGGAAGCATGAAACAAATAGGGACCATCCGTCACATAGTTTTCCTGATTTTGATACTTTTCCGCGATAAAAGAGGTCGTCCACGGTGCCTCCGAAGCTCGGAACAGTAAGACAGGAGCACCTACAGTGCTACTCAAATCTTCCGCTAACCTGACTGCGCACATCTCCCCATCGGCGACTTGCTGCCATTCGTGGCAAAAGACCATCCACGGCGCGTCTTCTTTATCAATAAACAACGTGCCGTCAAGTGAGCTCCAATCTTTCGGCGTTACGGGCCCATCGCTATGAGGGACAAAAGGACCTAACAAATGGTCCGCTACCAGCACCGCGGTGCCCAGCAATTGATTGTTTGCGTCTAAACGTCGCAAACATATAATAGCGATCTTTGTATGCGTAAAATTCAGGAGCCCAGAAATTCTTTTCCGCATAGAAATCCGCATCTGGCCTGAACGCCGGATAGGGTCCTTCCCAATGCTCTAAATCGTCGCCAACATACACGTCAAAGCCAGTTCCTTTCCCCCAAATATTCTTATCTGTACTGCCAAATAAATAATACTTTCCTTCTTCCGCCACTGGGAGAACGAACGGATCGCGAATCTGTAAATCTTTTTTTGCAACCATCGCCATTTCCTCACTTTCTTTCATTGCTGACTATCCATAAGTTGGTGCAATAACGCCTAAATCAGCTGGTCGCTTTTTCAACTCAAAACCGTTTACCAAATCGATCCGTTCATTTCCTTTCACAGCAACATGCCATTCGCGCCCTTCATACGAGATAACTCCTTCTACCGTTCGAACAGTCATACCGATAAACGACTTCAATTTTCCTTGACGGTCGGTTACGGCTCTTAAGCCATTTGGAAATTGTAGAATGACCACACCGTCTCGATAAACCACGGATTCAGCCATTGTATTAACCAGCTCAAATGTAACACCATTTATAACCCGACTGTAAGCAGTCCCATTCGCAATCACTTCCCCGTGATCAATTGCATAAGGAAGCAATCCTGTAAACCAAAGTTCATCTTCTGGTCTAGGCATGATACCGCTCAAACGTTCAACATAGTCCAACATACACAAAATCGCCGGTGAATAAGTCTCCGTAAAACCCTCCTCGCCTGTCCATGGACTTAGCGCTTGAGCGAATCGTGTCATTTTATGAAATGCAGCCATTAACGGATATAACACATAGGTGAGTTCTACAAACCTTCCATGATACTCAAAAGCATGCGGTGCACGGATCAAGCTAAGAAAATTGGATGGCCCTGCCCAGCTGTTATAACTGGAAAAAGGGTCAAATCTCGGATCGTCCATAGCAATCGATGTAAATGGGTATTTGGCAAAAAACTTTCGCGTATTCAACAAGTATTTGCGCAAAGCTTGATCAAAGAAGGCTCGATCACCCACTTCACATGCGAGCACACGCAGAAGGACATCGGACTGTACACGAACATGCTCATCATTTTTATCCAGATCATAAAAGAACTGATCTGTCTCATCAAAACAAAACTGGAACAAGCTGTTTAAGCTCATTTCCGCCTTTTCCCGCCAAGGCTCGCCACTCTCCTCGAGTTCTTCCGCAATTCTCGCTAGGTAGAGTCGCTGACAGTATACATTGGCCGTTAAATCAGGCGCAACGAATGGCAAGATTGGGGAGTCCGGATTACAAATTCTTGCGTCATTACCATGGGGCGTATCCGGAACATGCCAAAAGCGGGGGGATAAATCATGTCCCGTATCAAATGTGCAAAAGGCTTCCACTCCATTCGTTCCGCGCGTATTGCGATAGGTATGCAGCCAATCATCATACCTCTGCATAGCTGTATACATTTTTCGTAAAAACGTCTTATCCTGCCCATTCAACTGATAATGATTCCATACACTTCTAGCAAGCGGCGTCACCAATTGAATTTGTCTGTAAGAAGGACCCGACTCCGTGAGTTTATAAGGCATTAGACCATCTTCACGCTGATAATCAGCAAACAATTCATAAGTGGATTGCGAAACAGAAGGAATGAAACGCGATAACAATTCAGCATTAATCGTCCCCGTGCTTTCCAGCCAGCACCCTAGATAAATACCACCTTCATGCAATATAGGCTTCTCTCCACCCGTCGGTACGACACAGTCCAATAGTTTACGCAGAGCTTCGTAGTACACACCCTCCAATTTATCGGAAGATGCCGCAAACTTCACTCCCGATTGGTTCCATTCTGCAAGAACTGGGCCATCTGATTCCTTTTTCAAAGGGCCCATCCGCTCCTCCGTACGAATCCCACGCAACTTGCTCAACAATGCTTCTCTCATATATCCGCCTCTTCTCTCTAGTTAGGAATACGTCTTTTGTCATCCAAATGAAAAGAAATAGACTGCCAATGGCAGCCTATTTCTCCCGACAAGCGGCTTTGTTATTTGTTATTGTTGAAAATTTTTACGGTTCCATTATAGAAATCCTCAACGCCCTTTTTCACATCTTTTTTACCAAAGCCAATTTCTTGCACAGTTGTTTCAATCAGTTTCGTATATTCCGTATTGCCTGGAGGGTTATAACTGATCGCAAACGGCTCTTTATTCGTCGCTGCCGAGACGCGGCTTGTGTAATCATAGATGATCTGCTCAACCGGGTTGGCATCCTTTTTCAGAAGATCCCGCATTTTGGAAGTCACTGGAACACCACGATCATTACCAAGAATTTTCGCCGCGTCGGGATCATTGATCCAATAGTTCATGAGCATCGCAACTTCCTTTGGATGCTTCGTTTTCGCATAACCGGATAATCCTTGGCTCGATTCGAAAACAACACCGGTCCCTTTCGGTCCGCGAGGCAGTTGAACAAGTGCCAGCTTGTCTGGAATCAGGTTTTGATGAGCGCCCAACTGATTGGATGCGAGTAAGCTCATCGCTACTTTTCCGGTTACAACGAGTGATTTACTCGTATCTGACGGCGGATTGGATACTTGCAAAGCTGGTGTTACAACGCCGCCTGTTTTTGTCATCGTATTCCATAAATTGAACCACTCTTCCGCATCCTTCTGTTCAAAGCCTAGCTTAGCGTTATCCATATCGTAGAGCTGCTTGCCTCTTTGTTTCAAATAAATATCCATGCCATCGACCGTAAAATTGTATGTCCCGAACACATCTTTACCGAGCTTATCCGTAATTTCTTTGCTGATTCGTCCATAATCATCCCATGACCAACCATCTTGCGGAACAGGAATGCCTGCTTTTTTGAACAACTCCGTATTAACGACAATACCACGCGCATTAGCCCCGGCGGAGACGTGTAGCAGCTTTCCTTTGAATGTACCATATTGGATCATCGATTTGTCCATATCGTTTAAATCAAGCTCTTTCCCCACGAATGGATCCAGTTCAAGCAGCACGTTTTTATTCGCATAATCAACTACGTTCCCTCCGAGGAAAAACGCATCTGGCGCAGTACCCGAAGCCAACTGCGTGTTTAGCTTATCGAAATAACCTGAACTCGGGGCAAATTCACCGACAATTTTGATATTTGGGTTTTTCTCCTCGAACTTGCGAAGCGCCTCATTGGTACGATCTGCCCGCTTTTGGTCACCCCACCACATAATTCTTAGCTCTACCGGTTCTGCCTTTGCTACTTCTTTAGCTGTACCTGCAGCTGTTGCGTTTGGAGCGCTGCTGTTTCCCGTGCCTGTCCCTGTAGAACAAGCCGTTGTAACGGCCATCAACATGGCAAGTGTCATTATCGCAAATCGTTTTTTCATATGAAATCTCCCCCTGAACAAATATTAGGAACCGTTTACAACCTGATCGTAATCCATTTTGAAAACCAATAGAATGTCATTTCTTCGGGTGTTGATACGTCATTTTTTCGGGTTATTTCAGTCCGGTAGTCGCAATGCCTTCTAGAAAGTACTTCTGGAAAGTGAGGAATATCGTCATGATCGGAACTAGCGAAAGAACGGACATTGCGAGCAGCGCTCCCCAATCGGATTCTCCCGATGGATCAAATAACGAGCGAATACCGAGCTGAACGGTAAACAGCTTGATATTGTTGAGGTAAATCATTTGCGAGAAAAAGTCGTCCCATGTCCAGATGAACGTGAAAATAGCGGTTGTGATTAAAGCTGGTACAAGAAGCGGCAAAATGATGCGAAAATAAATTTGGCCTTGCCCGCAGCCATCAATGGTTGCGCTTTCGTCCAATTCCTTCGGAATTCCTCGAATGAACTGAACCATGAGTAAGATGAAGAACGAATCATGTGCTAACCATTTCGGTACAATTAGCGGTAAATACGTGTTGATCCATTCAATCTTGTTATAAATAATGTATTGAGGAACCAAAGTGACATGGTACGGAAGCATAATGGTGACCAGCATAAGGCTAAACCAAAACTTTTTGAATCTAAATTCTAGCCGTGCAAACGCATAGGCGGCAAAGGAGCATGTGATAATGTTGCCTAGGACGGAGAGCACCGAGATGTGAGCTGAATTAAGGAAGAAACGACCAAACGTTGTGCCCTGCAGCCCTTTCCAACCATTCATATAATTGTCAAACGTCACTTTCTTAGGCCAAAGACTTGTATCTGAGAAAATCAATTGATTCGGCTTAAAGGAACTGCTAAGCAGCCATAAGACTGGATAGAGCATCAACAAGCCAAAGGCGATAATCAACAGATGCTTCAGCAGTTTGGTGTAATTCGTGTTCAAAATCATCTGGTCATCTCCCTTCATCCTTGCCGTCCCCATAGAATACCCAATACTTCGATGTCACAAATACAATCGCCGTTAGCACACCGATTACAACAAGCATAATCCAAGCAAGCGCTGATGCGTATCCCATATCGAAAAAGGAAAACCCTTTCAAATATAAATACAAGGTATAAAATAAAGTCGAGTTTACCGGTCCTCCACGTCCATCTCCGATGACATAACCGGGTGTAAATACTTGAAACGAATTAATAATGCTCATCACAAGGTTGAAAAAAATAACCGGTGATAACAGTGGAAGTGTAATTTGAAAAAACTGTCGTACTTTCCCTGCTCCATCTACTTGTGACGCTTCATAAAGATCAGCTGGTACCTGCTTAAGTCCTGCCAGAAAGATGACCATGGCCGATCCAAACTGCCATACAGACAAGGTGATGATCGTGGACATGATGTAATCAGGGTGCGCCACCCAAGCTGGGCCCTGAATACCAAACCAACTTAGGAATTGATTGAATAATCCATCCCCATCGAATATTTTCCTCCAAACGATAGCGATCGCAACGCTACCCCCAAGTAGGGATGGGATGTAATAAACCGTCCGATAAACCCCAAGTGCACGAATCCCTTTATTTAGCGCCAGGGCCACTATTAAAGCAAAAATAAGTCTTAGGGGCACTGATAATAGGGCATATTGAAAGGTTATCCCCATTGAGTGATAAAAGGAGTCATCTTCGTTAAAGATTTGCACATAATTATCTAGTCCTAGCCATCTGGGGGCATTCAATAAATTAAACTTCGTAAAGGAAAGATACAGCGACCCCAGCATAGGGCCCAATGTTAAGCAGAAAAAACCAACTAACCAAGGTAATAAAAATAAATAAGCTGTGCGATTTTGCCGCGAAAGGGCGGTTTTACTTAATGATGACATGAGAGCGCCCTCCTCCTTCGTGATCGATAGCGATGAATACTCATCACTTGTAAGATCATCATAAGGATTATAGGTGCTCCTTTGAATGCTATTTCTTCGGCTCTTGATTATCAATTTTTTCAGGTACTGTGAGACGAAGACGATAATCAGATGGCGGCATCCCATACATGCGTTTAAATTTAGAACTGAAGTAACTGGCATTCGAAAAGCCTGTCAGTTCAGCGATATCCCATAAGCTCAGCATCGTTTCTTCAAGCAGCTGTACAGCTTTTGCCATACGCACATCAGTGATGTATTGAATGAACGTTTTTCCGGCTTTGGCTTTGAACATTTCGGAGAAATACGAAGAATTATAATTAAAACGTTCGGCCAGCATAGTCAAATTAATATCGTACATATAGTTATCATGAATGAATTGCTCAGCGGCTTGTATCATGGAAAAATCATCTCCGACAGGATCATTGCCCGAGCTGACAATTTTATGTGCCAGGTTATATAGAAATTGCTGTGCTTTAGCTGCCGTATCGAATCCCCATACTTGCTCGGGACGAATCCACAGTTGTTCGCCGTTATCCAAGGCAATGCGGGCCGTATAGGCGAGCGTGTCCAGCATTAGATACAGCTGAAAAATGAGTTTAACGAATCTGGCTTGTGAAGCTGCGAAAGCTTCATTCAATTCTTTGTGAATCGCCTGTTCGAAAGCAGCAAGCTCGCCACGAGCCAAATAACGCTGCATGACCTTATTCGTTTCCTCTGAGAGTACGGCCTCCGGCGTTGATAGATTGTGCAGGGTTTGTGAATCTTTATTGCCCTTCAAGTTCCACTCCAATAGTGAAGACAGATAACCATCCTTCCACTGATTAAGCCCAATAACCGTCTTGCCAATGCTAATCACTGGCTGGTATCCCAAATGATCGGTCACGGCAATGCGAAGCGTATCGACCAAGTGATCTAGGTTTGTATGGGACGCCACAGCTATAAAATGCATTAATCCTGCATAGTTCGCATCGCGGAAGACTTGAATTTGACCTGGGATGATCTCTGCAACTTCCCTGCAAACCATTTCAAACGGCAGCCGCAGCTTGTCCGGCGAACGTTCTAATCGCCCCTCGCCACCCGTGCGTTCCATGAAACCTGCTGTAAGGAAACAAACACGGCATTCCTCCCAGGTATCCAATTGAAACAACTTGGCCTTCTCCTTAATCGTTGCTTCCCGTGCCAATTCCTCTTTAACTAGGTGAACGATAAAATGCTCTTTCATTTCTTTATAATATTGCGAAAGCCGCCACGCCATCATAACTTGCTGATCGCGCTCGTTTCGCTGCGCATCGAGCTCATAGATAACCTTTAGCATAGCCTCTCTGAGTTCATCTTGCGTGACCGGCTTCAGCAAATAATCCCTCGCCTGATGACGAATAGCTGCCTTGGCATAATGAAAATCTTCATAGCCTGTAATGACGATCAGCCGTAAAGAAGGATAGTGCTCATGGCATGCTTCCAAAAAGGATACCCCATCCATCATAGGCATGTTCATATCTGTAATCACAATGTCAACTGGATGATTCGTCAACCATGCTACAGCCTCGGCCCCGTTTCCCGCCTCTCCTACGATAGACAACCCGAGGCTTTCCCAGTCAACTTTGAGCCTCAGTCCTTGCCGAATTTCGGGTTCATCATCAACGATGAGTACACTATACATCTATCGTTCCTCCTTGCAGCGGCAAAGTAAGTGCTATATAGGTCCCATGCTCCTTTGTGGAAACGATCTCAAAAGCAAACAACGGCCCATAATAAAGTTGGCATCTAGCTAAGACATTGCGTAATCCGATCTGCTGTGATCGGCTGTTCAATATTTGCTCAAACTGCGAGGTTAACGATTCCGTTCTCAGTTGCTGTGCCAGTTCCTCTGGAATCCCGGGACCGTTATCCGTAACGGAAAGGATGAGTCGGTTATGTTCATGTCGTACTCTTATAATCACGTTAGCCTCTGCTTGTTCCCTAAAGCTGTACTTCACGGCATTTTCAATTAAAGGCTGCAAAATGAATTTAGGTATGACGCATTGACGCATATTTTCGTCTTCCTCAATAATAATTTGAAGTCGTTCGGCAAATCGGATTTGCAAGATAGACACATAATGACGTACATATTTCAGTTCTTCTTCCAGCGGTATCAGATCATCGCTGATTCTTAGAGAGAAGCGCATCATTTTCCCAAGAGATTCAATCACTCTCACAGTATCTTGTGTGCGATGCTGCATCGCCAGACTGCTTAGCAGTTCTAACGTGTTAAATAGAAAGTGAGGATTAATTTGCATCAATAACGCTTTATACTCTGCTTGCTGCCTAAGCAGCTTTAGCTCAAATTCCGTCGTAATATGGTGTCTTAACTGACTCACCATGTTCCTGAACGTTGTCGTCACATAGCCGACTTCATTCCGAACTCTTGCCTCGGCCGGAATCCGATTCTCTGCGGCGTGGAAATCGCCCATCTGCACATAACGCATCGCGGAGGCGAGCCGAGAGAGCGGTTTGGAAATCCCATGCGAAAGCCATATCGCAGTAGCAATGGCTGCAACAAGCAATAATGATGCGAAGATCAGGATGCTCGTTCGAAGCTTGTAAAGCTTGCCGTATAGATCAGCTTCAGGCACAATGCCGACCAGCAGCCAATTATTAAGCTTCAGCTTTTTATAGACGAGAATGTCTTTAGTGCCATGCTCATTCTTTAAGTAGACAACCCCATTCTGGAGATGGTTCGCGCGGATTGCCTCCATTTGTTTCGCTGCCTCCGGATGGGAGGAAGCATATTCCTGTTGGCCTAAAACAGAATCTCCCTGCCCATCCAACAGGAATATCGTGCCTTTCTCTCCAAGATGAATCCGACTTAGCGGTTCGAGAAAGAATTCGGATTTTACATTGATTTTCATCATATTTTTGGATTGAGAGGGCTCAAAAGTGCCGATAGGAAGCAATAAACTCAGCACGTCAAATGGTTTCGAGCGTCTTACCTCAACCGGGTCTTGATGAGCGGATACCCATTGGATTCTTCTTGTTTTAAAATGATCATACCACTGCTCACTCTTGAACGATGTATCATTGGTGATCTGATTATCCGAGGAGATCCACATCCCCTCTTGCTGATACACGGTGACCGACGATACAATCGAATAATTGTTCGTCGTCTGTGTCAAAAACTTGCTTAAATTAATGTTCGCGAGCATCTTCTCGCCTGCGGGCAAAGCCGGATCAGAGAGCGCAGTATCCCAACTATTCGTTGTGCTGCTATTAAACACAATCGAGGAAACATCGTAGATTTGCACAAGCGCCATATTGACGAACGACCCATATTCGTCCATCTTTTCATAGGCTGACGACTCGATATAGGAGCGAATAATGGAGCGGGACTCCGTGAAAAAAAGATAGGACATCGTCCCGAACGAAACGAACAACAAAACCACGAAAAAAACGATCAATCGGTTTTTGAGCGAATAGAACATCGTAAACCCCCTCAGTCTGCTCAACCATCGCTAGTTAATTACATCCATATAACGCCTAGCAGCTGGGGTTTGTCAACAAAAAAACACATCCAATGAGGTGTCGGAGTTATTGTTCAAATTGTTTTTGCATAATTCTAGGAAGTAAAGTGAATAATTTCTTTATTATGAAATGTTTCCGATTTGACCTAAGATCATTTCACTTTGAGGGGATTGGAAAATGGAACTAAAACAGGAACCCATCAGTACTTCCGTTTCCCAAAATCTTGAGAAATTATTGCAATATTTTAGTCAAAATGAATATCTAGTTGTCAGAAACATCACCAAAAATGACGGTCAATCGTTAGCGTCTATCATTTACTTAAATATCCTTGTTGATGAAAACATATTGAATCAACAAATCATCCGTAAAATGTCGGAAGATCTTCTTTACTGGAAGGGACAAGTGGATGAGGCGATTACAGGATCGTTATACTCGCTAGGCGCAGTTAGACTATTGCCGAATTTAGATGCGGTCGTGAGCATGGTTACGGATGCTGGCTTCGTTATTTTTATTGAAGGTCGCTCTGAGTCATACGGAATGATGCTGCCCGGATATGAGACACGCGCGATAGACGAACCAAAGCTTGAAGTCAACGTACGTGGGCCACGTGAGGGGTTCACCGAAGATTTGCAAATTAATTTGGGGATGGTTTATAGAAGACTGAAGACATCGGATTTGAAATCGAAATCCTATATCATTGGACGACGAAGTCAAACAAAAGTATCCGTCTTGTATCTCGATAATCAGGTTGATCATACCATATTAGAAAAATTGAAGAGAAAACTCGAAGCGATAGACTTGAATATTCTAGTAGATAGTGCACAAATAGAGGAATGGATTCAGGACAGTACGTTTTCGCCTTTCCCTCAGATTCTAAATACGGAACGCCCCGATCGAATTGTTACCGCCCTGAACAGAGGGAAAATCGTGATCATAACGGATGGGACTCCGATCGCTTTAATTGCCCCCAGCTCATTTTTCGAGATGATGCATCCCAGTGAAGATCTTTACGAAAGATTCTATTTTGCTAATTTTTTGCGCTTAATACGGTTGATCACTCTGTTTACTTCCTTGTTTGGGCCTTCCTTATATATCGCCTTGACTACGTTCCATCTGGAAATGGTCCCTACTCCGCTAATGATGGCCTTCCTTTCTGCCAAAGCGGGGATCCCTTTTCCGAGTTTTATCGAGGCTTTCATCATGGAGGTGGCGTTCGAGGTGCTGCGTGAAGCCAGCTTGCGGCTGCCTCGCGCTGTCGGTCAATCTGTCAGTATCGTAGGTGCTCTCATCATTGGAGAAGCAGCGGTACAATCGGGAATCGTTTCCCGTCCAGTTGTGATCGTAGTTGCCATGACTGGAATTGCATCCTTTACAATTCCATCATTTAGTACAGCCATTGCTTTGCGAATGTTACGGTTTCCTCTTATGCTTCTTGCAGCTTCTACCGGTGTCTTTGGGCTCTCTCTGGGATTGTTCGCAATCCTTTTGCATCTATGTTCCTTACGGTTCTGTGGAGTACCATTCTTAGAAC
The DNA here is from genome assembly GCF_030817215.1 of Paenibacillus sp. V4I3. GTDB lineage: Bacteria > Bacillota > Bacilli > Paenibacillales > NBRC-103111 > Paenibacillus_E. The sequence continues at coordinate 3,628,331 of NZ_JAUSZA010000001.1, read as the reverse complement.
CGGTCGATTCTGAAAGCTTAAAAAATACATTTAAGAAATTTATCCTCCTGCCGGCCCGATATCGAAGTGACTCATCGTATAAGAAGAAATCAGATCGTACGGCAAAGGTGAAGGGGAAATTTATTTTTGGAATTGAAGGCGAGGGGTATGAAGAACGTTAAAAGGTTCCTGGCTATGTGTTCAATCCTTTCATTATTAGTTGGCTGTTCACCTGATATTAAGGAAATCAGCGATATTGATTTAGTTATGGCAACTGGTATTGATTATGACAAGGAAAGTAATAAATATGTATTTACGATCTATTGTATTTTACCCGCAACGACAAGTACGGAGAAAACAGGTAAACCAACGGAGTTGGTGGATAGTGCAGTTGGAGATTCGATAGTGGATGCGGCAAGAAATTTGCGTAACCGTGTAGGTAAATCCTTGGTATGGCAGCATAATAAATTCTTTATTGTAGGTGAAGCTGCAGCACGTCATTCCCTTTATGATGTCGTAGATTTCCTAACAAGAAACCGTCAAATTCGCATAACAGGTCACCTACTTGTTAGTGAGGGAAAAGCGGAGGATTTACTGAAAAGAAAAACCAATATTAGCGAACTGACTTCGAATGTGCTGCTGGGGATCGTCCGAAATGAAAAAGAGTGGGGCAAGAGCTACAGTCTGATGATACATAAAGTGGCCGACCGCTACACTAATCCATACAGGGGCTTTGTTTTAGGCAGAATATTTGCGTCACAAAAATCTAATACTTCTCCATCATCTCTGCTTTTAAATGGCGGAGCTGTTATTAACAAAGGGAAATTCGTTGACTGGCTGGATGGAAATGAAGTGCGGGTTGTCCATTGGTTATCTGAGAAAAGTAAATGGAAAAACTATGAATTTACAGAAACCTTGGATTACAAATCCACGAAAGTGACCTGTTTTCTTCGAATCTCAAAAAGAGAAATTCAAAGCGATTTCATCAAGGGCAAGCCTAAATTAGATGTTCAGTTGAATTTCAAAGCAACCTTGGGTGAAATAAATCAACATCTTGCACTCAGCGATCCGGTTATATTTGCTCAACTGGAACAAGTTACCTCCAAGCATTTGGAGAAAATCATTCATGATTGCTTAACACATTTTCAACAAGATCTGAAAGTAGACCTTCTCGGGATTTCCGACCATTTCATCCAGCATCACCCAAAAGAATGGAAAAAGTTGAAAAATGAATGGGTTCATGTATATCCGACAATGTCCATTCCTGTTCATGTCGATGTCAAAATTGAAAAACTGGGCATGACCCAAATCATAGGTGACCAGTAAATGCTTCTTAATAACGCGCTCCTCTTACTTGCTATTTGTTTAGGGTTCAAGGGATTTATACGGGTATGGAAACAACAAGCTAAAACGGATGCCATTGTCCTTCTGTTGTTTTATCTCGTTATTATCGTTTATTTAAATCCCTTCATGAGTTCTTCCAAACTAACCATAGAGTCCTTAGGCAAGTTTATTTATGGTCCAATCTCCGATTACATGATAAACATTTTAAAAATTCGAATGGAGGATTAATGATGACCGATCCGGAAAAAATCAATCATGGTCAGTTAGGATTTCTCTGTTTTAGTTTCTTGTCCGGATTCTCAACTTTGTTTTTAATCGAAGCGAAGCTGGTCAAGCAGGATGTGTGGATGTCAAATCTTCTGGCTATTGTAATTTCAATAGGGGTCTTATGGCTTTTAACTTTTGTTCAAACGCAGCATCCTCAATTAAGTATGGCGGAGGCGTGCGAAAAATTGTTGGGGAAATGGTTTGCCAAACTCGCACTTGTCATCTATCTTATCTATTTCCTTGAAAATGGTGTGTTGGCTTATCGTGCTATTTCTTGGTTCTATACGACGGCTATCCTTCCAAACACTGCGCCTAACGTCTTAATTATACTCATCGTGTTGGTTAGTTCCTATTCCATTTATTTAGGTTTAGGTACTTTAGTCCGCACGGTTCAATTAATTCTTCCATTTTTCATTGTGTGTATCTGCATCGTTAGTTTGTTTATTCTGCGTGAAGTGGAGATTAATCCTTTCCTACCCATGTTACAAAGCAAACTTTCCGTAATCATTTATGGAGGGGTGCTCTCTTTCGGTTTTCCATTTGGAAAAGCTGTTGTTTTCGGTTTTCTTCTATCAAGGGTGAAAAACACAAAAAAAACATTCGTAAATTTAGCAGCAGCAGTAGTTTTATCAGGCATTTATTTATTAATGGCAAGTTATTTGACGTTCGGTGCGCTTGGCATACATTTAACCAAATTGTCTGCGTTCCCCTTTTTCACAACCATTCAATTAGTTAAGTTCGGAGAATATATGGAAAGGATAGAAATTCTTATCATCGCGATCTGGACCATATTCACTTTATTTGAACTTATTGTGCTTCATTATGTTTTTATACTCGTGATCAAACAAATTTTCAAGATCAAAGAGACGAAACCTTTTATTTTACCAACTGGATTATTGTTCTATGCTTTAGCCCAGATTAGTTATACAAGGATGAGCGATTTAGCCCAATACAACTTTAAAATACTTCCCTTCTCGTCACTCCTCCCAACCGCAATCATCCCTATCCTGTTAGCCATTATAACTTGGGCAAGAAAGCGGCAGCGTACCATGCAAGATCAGGTTAGTCGAATATAGTGCTTAAAAATGAGCCTTCACTAGCGCAAAACTAGCGAAGACTCATCCTTTTAATTAAACCGGTTCATTGAAAATAACGAAATGTCATGCTCACTTCTGCCTGTCGTAATTAACTGGCATAAAATTTCACCGACAACACTGCTGAACTTAAACCCGTGTCCAGAAAATCCAGCAGCAAAGGCGATATGTGGATACTCTGGATGCGTGTCAATAATGAAATTTTCATCGGGAGTGAGGGTGTACGTGCAGGTTTTTCCCTTGCGCAATTCCATATTGGCAAGAGGCATAAACCGGCTTAAAAACATTCGTAAGTCTTCTTCATCCTCCTGCAGTGCCCCAAACTCAGAAATGGCTTCATCCGGATTGATCCGAAGTCCCCCATCATGACGTCCTACCTTAAGACCAGCTCCCCCCATACTGGGAAAACCATAATAATGTCCCAAGGAGGTTTCAAACGTAAACGCCGGAAAGCGTCCCTCACCGAATAAAAAGTCATCCGCTTCAAACCAAGCAAACGTCTTTCTTTTGGTAACAAGCGGTGGATGGATATTCATAAGAGGAAGCAGCTTAGAAGACCAAGCCCCTGCTGTAACGATTAGGGCGTGTCCTTTATAACTTTCATCGGCTGTTTGAATCGTCACCCCGGCTGAATCGATAGATAATTCCTGTACAGATGTATTCGTTACGATGGTAACGTGATGAAGTTCCAACAGTTCCCGATAAGCACGAATACATTCCTCGCTTTTAAGCACACCTGATTCCGATTCGAAGCAGCCCACGTAGCCCTCTGGAAGCGAAATCCCAGGCCATACGGTATGAATGTTACTGGAATCAACTGTTTGTAGCGGAAGAGAATAGGCTTCGGAGCTAGAAACAACTTGTTGTATAAAGGTTGAATCACGAGTGCCTACATTTAGTACCCCGGTTTGGTGGAACAGTTTTCTTCCCGACTCTCGCTCTAGATCGAACCAAAGCTTTTGGGCTCTGAGGGCTAACGGGACATAGCTCGTCCCTTCCCCATAGGCATGCCTGATGATACGGGTATCGCCATGATGTGCCCCGCGATCGTGCGGAGGGTTAAATGAATCCAGCAGCAAAACGTTTTTCCCTGCAAGAGTCAAGTAGTAACCTGCAGCCATCCCCATCGAACCTGCGCCAACAATAATTACGTCATAGTTCATCATTCCATCACTTCCTCCGAAAAAATTCAACTTACAATACGGGCACGAATGACAAATGCTGCAGATTCATTGCCAAAATGGCTTATCCTAACATTCACCTTATCCAATAAAGCTCTCCATGATAATACGCAGAAGTCGCCTTTCTCTAACCAAAGAGACTGATCTTCATTTATATTAAATCTCACTCGGCCCTCGGTACAATAAAAAGCTTCCGTTACTAGTGAAAATTCCACATCATCCGTGTGACATTTGATTTCAAAAGAAGTTCCATCTTTGATAAATAAAGCTTCTAATTCTCCCCGGCATCCCGCCGCTGTGATGAGATTGAAGTCTGTTACCTTCCCCATACTCCGGGTTACCCATCCTCCGCTGAAGCTCTCCTGCTCGTAGGGCTTTAACCCCACCTGTTGTGATCCTTCATATTCTAGAATCACCTCTCCCTCTATGATCATAAGCTTTCTCCAAAAATCAGGAAGGCAGGTAAACAAAGACTGCTCATCTTGAATGCTGGCCGTGCTGATTCTCCATAAAAAATTCCGCTTATTATACTCCGCGTGTTCAGGATATATAGCTAGCTGCGTTGTCGTTCCGCCAGACCAAGCGGCCGTTATTTGCATATGCTTTTTAATGAGTTTGATCGAATAAGACATGTAAGCATCTCCTTGAATGTATGCCATAAACGAATGGAAAAAAGGACCTGGAAATACCAAGTCCCACATAACTAGTCCAAACAATGCCTACTCTTCCTTTGTCATGTCTGCGTACCAAGAAAAATACGAACCTACCGCATCGTTTTTGCGGATCAGTTTCTTTGTTCTATCCTTAACCTCTTCCGCATTGATGTATAAGCGTGCGCACCCCGTATCCATGGCTGCTTGAGCAACGGCAGCAGCCACATTGGAAGCAATCATCGGTTCAAACGGATGCGGAATCACATAATCCCGGTTCAACTTATGCGCTGGAACCAGACCGGCAATGGCGTATACAGCGGCTAGTTTCATTGCCTCATTAATCTCTCTAGCACGCACATCCAGTACGCCGCGAAAAATGCCCGGAAACGCCAACACATTGTTGATTTGGTTGGGAAAATCAGAGCGACCCGTCCCAACGATCGCAGCTCCGGCGGCTTTCGCTTCCTCCGGCATAATTTCCGGTACCGGATTAGCCATTGCAAATATGATGGAATCACGGTTCATGGAGCTGACCATTTCTTTCATAAGAGCCCCTGCTGCAGAAACACCAATGAAAACATCGGCTCCTCTCACTGCATCGGCGAGCTTACCTGTTAGCTTATCTTTATTCGTCATCCGTGCGATTTCCTGCTTGAATGGATTCATGCCTTCTTATCTTTCTTCATGAATAATGCCCTTCGTATCGCATACGATGATATCCTTAGCACCCATATGTACCAAAAGCTTCATGGCCGCTATACCGGCTGCGCCTGCCCCATTAATAACCACACGAATTTGGTCCATCGTTTTGTCGACTAACTGGAGAGCATTGATTAATCCTGCCGCAATGACAATAGCCGTACCATGCTGATCATCATGGAAAACAGGAATGGCACATTCCTTTTTCAACCTCTCTTCAATTTCAAAACAATCCGGGGCTGCGATGTCTTCAAAATTAATTCCGCCGAACGAAGGTGAAAGCTGCTTGACCGTCTCAATCACTTTCTCTTTATCCATGGTATCTAAACAGATCGGAATCGCATCGACACCGGCAAATACCTTGAAAAGCAAAGCCTTTCCCTCCATCACAGGCATAGCCGCATGCGGACCGATATTTCCTAAACCGAGCACAGCCGTTCCATTGGTAACGACGGCAACCAGGTTTCCTTTCATCGTATAATCGTATACTTTATCTTTTTCAATAAAAATCTCTTTACAAGGCTCTGCAACTCCCGGGGAGTAGGCAAGGCTCAAATCACGGACAGTGCCTACCGGAACCTTGGCAAGAACCTCCAGCTTTCCGGTATACTTTTTATGCATGTGAAGAGCATCTTCACGTAAATTGTTCATGATTCATCACCTTCCAAGGCATTTTGATCCGAGCATAGATTAGATCCACCCACGCCATTTTATCGCTTCGACCATTCGCTTTAAACCAACGATATAGGCCGCCAATCTCATGTCTACTTGCTTTTGCAAGGATAACTGATAGACGTTATAAAACGATTTTTTCAATATTTGTTGAAGCTTTTCATTCACTTCTTCTTCATTCCAATAATATCCTTGATTGTTTTGGACCCATTCAAAGTAAGAAACGATCACCCCGCCCGAGCTGGCAAGCACGTCTGGAACGATCAAAACGCCTTTATCCGTCAAAATTTCAGTCGCCTTCAAGGTCGTCGGTCCGTTGGCCGCTTCCACCAAAATCTTTGCCTTAATGTCGGGCGCATTCTCTTCTGTGATCTGGTTTTCAATCGCTGCCGGTACTAAGATATCACAGTCTTGGATTAACAGCTCTTGGTTCGAGATGGCATTCGGGAACAAATTCGTCACCGTTCCGAAAGAATCACGTCGATCTAATAAATACTGCACGTCCAAGCCTTCAGGATCGTAAAGAGCCCCTTGAGCATCCGAAATGCCTACCACTTTGGCTCCAGCCTCGTGAAGGAACTGAGCAAGAAAGCTGCCTGCATTGCCAAAGCCTTGGATAATGACTCGCGCGCCCTCAATCGGAATCCCTGCGACATGAGCTGCTTCTCTAAGCAAAAGCACCACGCCCATGGCGGTAGACGATTCTCTTCCAATCGATCCGCCCAAGACGAGCGGCTTGCCGGTAATAAAACCTGGCGAATCGAATTCCCGGATCCGGCTGTATTCATCCATCATCCACGCCATGATTTGTGAATTCGTGAACACGTCCGGCGCTGGAATATCCTTGGTCGGCCCGACAAGCTGGCTGATTGCCCGTACGTAACCACGGCTTAACCGTTCCAGCTCGCCGAAGGACAGCGTACGCGGGTCGCACTGGATCCCGCCTTTGCCTCCGCCATAAGGCAGATCGGCAATGCCGCATTTAATGGTCATCCACATGGAAAGAGCCTTTACTTCATCTTCGGTGACCCCGGGATGGAAGCGAATCCCGCCCTTGGTCGGTCCGACCGCATCATTATGCTGCGCACGGTACCCTGTGAATACCTTCACGGACCCGTCGTCCATTTTCACAGGAATGCGTACGGTTAGCAATCGAAGCGGTTCCTTTAGCAATTCGTATAAGGATTCCGCGCATCCCATTTTATCGAGAGCAGCTTGGATAACAAACTGCGTTCTGCTCAAAACATTCAAGCTTTCCGCTTGCATAGGCTTCTCTTTTACTTCCGTCGGAGCTTCCATGATGATCCCCCTCGAGTCTTCGTACAGACTGTAACCATTTAATGAATCCGTTTTCCGTCTGAGACTACCATTTTTCCTTGCTTGAATACGGAATGAACATGGTTGATCCCAAAGTGATAAGGCAGATAGGCTAAGTTATCAGCGTTGAAAATAACCAGATCTGCCTGTTTGCCCGCTTCCAAACTGCCTATTATATCCGCTTTTCCGATCGCGTGTGCCGCATTGATGGTCACAGCCGTAAGAACTTCCTCCGGTGTCATCCCTAAATTCAGGCAGGCCAGCGTCATAACGAGCTGCATAGATTCCGTTGGCGAACTTCCCGGATTATAATCCGTGGATAAAGCTACGGGGAGTCCTATTTCAATCATCCTACGCGCACGGGCGTGATGCTTCAGCCTTAAATTAAAAGAAGTAGCCGGCAAACAGACGGCAATGACGCCAGCCAGCTGCATCGCTTCCAATCCTTCATCTGATGCTGCAATCAAATGTTCGGCAGAGATGCAGCCCAGTTTGCCGGCAAGCTGCGCGCCGCCCATCGGCTCAATTTCGTCCGCATGGATCTTCAAGCCGAAGCCCATCGCTTTTGCGGCCAGCAGGATTTGCTCCGATTCTTCCACGGAAAATACGCCATGCTCGCAAAACACATCGCAAAATTCAGCAAGTCCCTGACGTTTCACTTCGGGGAGCATTTCTTCAATGATAAGCTGAACGAATTCTTGAGAGCGCCCCTTATATTCTTCTGGCACCATATGAGCACCCATGAATGTAGACACCAAATCAACTGGATGTTCCTGATTGAGTTTGCGAGTAACCCTGAGCTGCTTAAGCTCATCCTCCAGAGTTAGACCATATCCGCTCTTAGCTTCTGCTGTGGTAACCCCATAAGAAAGCATCGTATCCAAGCTTTTTTTAGCCTTTACGTACAACTCTTCTTCCGAAGCCTGACGGGTTGAACGAACTGTGCTGAGAATACCGCCGCCTTGAGCTAAAATTTCTAAATAGGAAGCGCCTTGCAGCTTTAAGGCTAGTTCATTCTCGCGAGAGCCGCCATGTACCAAATGGGTATGAGGATCAATAAGTCCAGGGGTAACAAGCCTACCCTCCGCATCGTGCTTATGTGTTACCGGCATTTCACCGATTTGAGCCAAAACTTCTTCTTCCGACCCCGCTGCAACAATGATACCGTCTCTGATTGCCACAGCTCCCATTCGAGCTGCCGCGACCTCAGACATTTCACCGCCTCTGCGCGCTTCCAGAGTTCCTTGCATCGTAATTAGCGTACCAATGTTATGGATCAGCAGGTCAATTCGATTGTTGTCCATCGTTTCTCCCCCTCGAAATACAGCAAGCCCGTTCGGGCTTGCTGCGAGTTATCAGTCATTCTTTTATATATTCAGAAACAATTAGATGCCCATCATCGGTACGCGAACGCCGCGTTCCTTCGCCGTTTCAATGGCAATGTCATACCCGGCATCAGCGTGACGGATGACGCCCATGCCAGGGTCCGTGTTCAAGACGCGGGCTAATCTTTCGTCCGCTTCTTTGGAACCGTCCGCAACTACAACCATACCTGCGTGCAGGGAGTAGCCCATGCCTACGCCGCCGCCATGATGGACGGAAACCCAGCTCGCGCCGGATGCCGTATTCACAAGGGCGTTCAAGATGGCCCAGTCGCCAACAACATCGCTGCCGTCCTTCATGGACTCGGTCTCACGGTTAGGCGAAGCCACGGAACCGCAATCCAGGTGATCACGTCCGATAACGATCGGCGCGGATAATTCTCCATTGCGCACCATTTCGTTAATAGCCAGCCCCATCTTAGCCCGTTCCCCGTACCCCAACCAGCAAATACGAGCAGGCAAACCTTGGAACGCGACTTTTTCTCTTGCCAATTCGATCCATTTACGCAGATGCGCATTTTCTGGGAACAGTTTCAAGGCAAGTTCATCGGTTTTATAGATATCCTCCGGATTACCGGACAATGCCGCCCAACGGAACGGTCCTTTCCCTTCGCAGAAGAGCGGACGAATGTAAGCCGGAACAAATCCAGGGAAGTTAAAGGCATCCTTAACTCCTTCATCAAGAGCCACTTGGCGGATGTTGTTGCCGTAATCAAATACGGTTGACCCCAATTTTTGAAGATCAAGCATCGCCTGAACATGGGCAGCCATCGATTTCTTGGATAGCTTCACATACTGCTTCGGATCGTTTTTACGCAAGTCAGCCGCGGCTTCCAATGAATAACCGACCGGCACATAGCCGTTAAGCGGATCGTGGGCCGAGGTTTGATCGGTTACGAAATCAGGTACAATTCCCCGTTTCACAAATTCTGCGAAAACCTCTGCAGCGTTTCCTACTAGCCCAATAGCGAGCGCTTTCCCCTCAGCTTTCGCATCGTTCGCAAGCTTCAGCGCGTCATCCAGATTGTAAACCATGACATCACAATAACGAGTGTCGATTCTGCGTTGAATACGGGTCGGATCTACGTCTACACCGATGACCACGCCATCGTTCATTGTTACAGCCAGAGGTTGAGCGCCGCCCATACCGCCAAGTCCTGCCGTTAATGTCAGGGTACCTCTTAAAGTACCTCCCGAATGCTGCCTAGCTGCCTCAGCGAAAGTCTCATAGGTTCCTTGCAAAATGCCTTGCGTACCGATATAAATCCAGCTGCCAGCCGTCATTTGGCCGTACATCATAAGACCCTGTTTATCGAGTTCATGGAACGTCTCCCAGTTGGCATAGGCCGGAACAATGACCGAGTTGGAGATGAGAACCCGCGGCGCATGCGCATGCGTTCTGAATACGCCAACCGGTTTCCCGGATTGTACAAGCAGCGTTTCATCCGCTTCCAGGTTCGTTAGACATTCTACGATCTTGTCATAAGACTCCCAGTTCCGCGCAGCCTTGCCGATTCCGCCATAGACGACGAGATCTTCCGGACGTTCGGCTACGTCAGGGTCCAGATTGTTCATCAACATACGCAGGACAGCTTCCTGCTGCCAACCTTTTGCCGTTAGCTTCGTTCCGTGTGCTGCTCGAATCGTACGTTTGACTGTTTGTTCCATGAATAGTCACTCCTCTATGTTGTGTTCGAATTAGTTTCTTTTCATATATCCCGTCAAGAAAGTCAAGATGACATGCAAGGCGGTCCTGACCGTCGCTCTGCGGGGATCTTGCATGGGATCCACACAAACAATATCAAAGCCTCGTACCTTAGGATGCTGTCCTAATAAGAATACCGCTTCCAACAACTGCCACGAGGTCATTCCTGCTGGAACGAGCGCTGGCACACCTGGCGCATATGCTTGATCCAGTACATCCATGTCAACGGTTACATAAATAGCATCCGTCCCGTCACCGGCAACCTCCAGCGCCTTTTCCACCAAAGCTTCGATTCCTTCTTTGGCTACCTGACGCGCCGTATACTGGGTAATTCCTTGCGTCAAGGCGTATTCATGATACGCTCTTGAATTGGCGAAGCTGTGAAGTCCGATCTGCGCAATATGGCGGCCTTCAACCGTGCCCGATTCGATCAACCCGCGGATTGGCGTTCCGTTGGAAGGACCTCCATCCTCCAGATTCCGGACATCCATGTGGGAGTCAAGCTGAACGATCCCCACCTTTCCACCGACATGATGCTTAAAGGCTTTCACAGAGGGGCACGTAATGGAATGATCGCCGCCTGCAATAATCGGGAACAGATGAGGCATGGCTGCATAAATGTTCTTCAGCCCTTGTTCGATATTGGCATGACAGCGCAGCAGATCCGTCACATGCATCTGAATATCACCAAGATCATGCGCCTGCAAATCCTGCAAATCGACACCGTGGTCGATACTGTACGTCGTGACATTTGCAAATAATTCCCGCAAGGCATTCGGTGTCATCGAAGCGCCTGAAATACTGATTGACGTCTTAGAAAGCGGAACGCCGATGAAACCGACTTGGACTTCTTCCTCGCCTTCCCAAGGGGTCAACCACTGAGATACCTTGGTCTCGAATCGATCCCGCCAATTGGAGTTTCGTACGAATTCTGGCGGATTCAGCAGTTCAATTTGTCTCAAATCTGCTTCCCTCCTGTAGGTTGATGAAACAAAGTTTGTTTGTTTCTATGACTACATCATACTGAAAAAAACGGCATCTGAATCTAGCCGAATTTGCGGAAAGGTAGCACGATATTACGGTTTAACCAGGAACTGAACACTCCGATGAAAACGCTTAAAAGCCAACCCCTGAGCGGATTGGCTTAAAGAATTTATTGCTATAACACTAGCACTGGGCTGATGACCGATAGTCCGTCGGGCTACACCCCATAATCATTTTAAATTTCCTTGCAAAATAGTTCGCATCCTGAAAACCGACTCGCGCGGCAATCTCCTGCATGGTTAATTCCGTTTTCTCTAACAAATAAACAGCCTTCTCAATACGAACTTTATTTAGAAAGTCGACAAAGCTTACACCCGCTTCTTTTTTAAATACATGGGCAAAATAATGGGTACTCAAGTAACAATGCTGGGCAATTTCTTTTAATAACATTTTGTCTTGATGATGCTCTCTTATATATACAATGGCGGATCGAACAATGGGAGATACCTCTAAGGCATGATCGTCCGATACTTGCTTGGCTAGCTTCCTCCAGTATGCGCACAGCTTTTTAACAAATTTGTCATATCGAATGGTACTGTACAAGTCTTGAAGCATTCTCGCATTTTCAGATAAAATTTCAGAAGCATTACCGCCCAAATCGACAACCATTCTTGACAAAGAGAGTACTAGATCATAGGCTTCTGACTTAAATAGATCAATATTATGCTTATACGATCGGGAAAGACTTTCTAATAACTCGACTAAATAAACAATCGAGCCTTCTTCATCCCCGATCCGGACACGTGACAGCAATTCGATTTTCTCTTCGTGGGTCACCGGCTTTGCCCGTTCTTCCTGAATGCTTCTTTGTCCTTCATATTGAAAAATCATCCGGTTTCCTTGAAAGAAACGGTCGATCAATGATTCTTTGGCTTCGCTGTAGGAAAGATGAAGCTTGTAAGGATCTTCGTAATAGGTGCCTATCCCGGCTGAAACGGAAAAGTCCTTCGCATCTACGAAGTTTTGAATTTTCCGGACCATCCCATACGTAACTTGCTTATAGGACGGCTCGATGGGTTGAACAGATTGGAGTTCCAATAATACGGCTAGTACGCCTTCTCCTACCCATACCCATAGGAATGGCAAGGTGATACTCTCAAAAATGGCTTCCACCAGCACCTGCCCGATCTCAATACTCCATTGCAATGACTTGTCCAAAGCCAAATCGGTATAACGGTCTATGGACAAAACGATAACGACTTGGGGCCGCGGTTTGATGCCAAGCCGCTCACGCATTTCTTCAAAATCCGCTTCATGGATTAACGTCCCGGAAATGAGAAGTTGCGAAAAGGCAGCTTGGGCCGTATCCAATTTCATTGCTAATCACCTCCCCCTATTTTAAAAAAGGAAGCCGTTTCGCTCCTAAACTTCAGAGAAAACTGCTTCCATGTTATTTTATTCTATCTCACCTATCATGTCTTCAACAACCTTTACGATGTCGCCTTCATGAATTTGAAGATAGATCGTTACGATGTCCGGATAGAGAAATCGGTCTTCCTCCACCGTCGGCACTTTCGATCGGATCAGATTATATACTTCCGCAATAACCGGAGAAGGATTCAACGGACGATGAAAATCAAGAGCTTGTACGGCCGTCATCAATTCAATCGCCAAAATATACGTTAGTTTCTTCGAAATTTGATAGGCTTTCCTTGAGGCCACATATGCGAAACTGACAACATCCTCTTGATTGGCACAAGTGGGAACATTATCTACGGAGGCTGGATGAGAAAGAATCCTTATCTCTCCTAGCAGTCCTACAGCCGTATATTGCGGGATCATATATCCACTGTTTAATCCTGGATTCTTCACTAAAAAACTAGGCAGTTCACTTAGGTGATAATTCACTAATCGGTCAATTCTTCTCTCAGCTATTTTTGCCAGATTAGCCATAGCTATACACATGATATCTGCCTGGATACCGACATAGGTACCGTCAAAATTGCCACCCATTAGGGCAATTCCGTCATTGTCATCGGGATAAATAACCGGATTATCGCTTACAGAATTAAGCTCATTATTGATTGTAAAGGCAGCATCTTTCAGATTTTTCTTGGAAGCTCCATGTACTTGAGGAATGCATCGTAAGCTTAACGCATCCTGCAAACGATAGTTTTTATAGGTTTCGGCAATTTCACTGCCTTTTAGGATTCGGATTATATTTTGGGCCGTCTTAGCCTGTTCCTCATGTTTTTTTAAGGAATGGAGTCTTGGATCGAAGGCGTGAATCGTTCCTTTCAAAGCTTCAAGTGACATTGCGCCAGCAATATCCGCTGTTTTTGCCGCTTGAATAGCATTATATAGGGTTAGAATGGCCATTGCAGTAACAGAGGACGTCCCGCTGGTCAGGGCCAATCCTTCTTTACAGCTAAAAGTGGTCGGTTTTAATCCTGCTCTTTCAAGCGCCTCACTGCCAGAGATGAGTTCTTCGTTGTACCATGCTTTGCCCTCCCCAATAAGCACCAAAGCCATATGAGCTTCCGGAGAAAGATAACCAACGGATCCATCGCCTGGAGCAAAGGGGGTGATTCCTTGATTCAAAAGCGATGCTACAAGCTCTAGCAGCTCCAAGCGAACCCCGGAATAACCATGACCCAAATGAATGAGAATCATCAGTTGAATGGCTCTTACAACTTCTTTCTCCAGAGGTTCCCCTACGGAAACGGCGTGCGATCTAACAATGTTGCGCTGCAGGGTTTCGGCATCTTCGGTTGATATGATCTCTGTCACATTGCTTCCGAAGCCAGTCGTTACGCCATAAATGATACGGTTTTCGTTTAAAAACTTCTCGATAAGATGTCTGGATTGTTTGACGCGATCGCAATAGCTTTGAGAAAATGACACTTTTGCCCCATAACGGGCCACTGCTACAAATTCGGAAATAGAGATCGGATGTTCGCCAAGAATCACTTTATTTATGTCTTTGGGATGAATGGGAGCATCAGAAATTTTCATGAAAAACATCTCCTTTAAAACCAATACCTACTATGCAATAGTTGTCGGTTAAATATGCATACAAGAGATGTCTGAAAGACATCTCTTGTAAAGTTTGATTAATGATAATGGTTGGAATCATCTAAAGCAAGTGATTTCGTCTCCGGCGCCCAAGCGATAGAAACGATTGTTCCGATTAGCAGAACTGCGCTCATACCAATCATAGATGGGGTCAATCCCATAGAACTAACACTTACCGGTAAAAGAAAAGTTCCGATTGCCGAACCGATTCGGCTTATTGCGGTAACAACACCAACACCAGAACCCCGGATTTCGGTGGGAAAGAGCTCGGCTGGATATACTAAGGTAAGATTTGAAGCGGCTGACATGACAAAGGTAAATAAGCAAAATATCGAAATTGCCACGATATGTGAACCTGCTGGTAAAAGAGTAAGCGCAAGCAAGGAGACTGTAAGAACTATAAACGTGCTAATCGTATAGCTTCTACGTGAATATTTCTCTGTCAACCACAGACCGGCGATCGAACCGACAAGCAGGAATAGATTCAGGATGGTGTCCATAAAGAACGTCTCTTCAAATCCCATTTTAGCTAAAATATCCGGTAGGAACGTATAAATTGCGAAGTAGGGAATCACTTGACATACATAAAAGAGACCGCCAAATGCCGTACGCTTCCAAAGCTGTTTTTTGAAAAGATCTTGAAAGCTGTATATTTTTTTTGTAGGATCCAAAATTGGTTCTTCAATTTCCGCTTGGGGACCGATGTGCTTCTTAACGATTTCCCTAGCTTCCTCTACACGCCCCTTGCTGATGAGCCATCTAGGTGATTCAGGTGTTCCAATCCGAAGCAGGAGGACGATAACCGCTGGAATGGCTGCACTTGCAAGCATCCACCGCCAGGAATCTGGGCCGGTCTTTAGCAGATAATAACCGACAAGGTTGGATACGACATATCCGACGGTCCACATGACATTTAAGAAAGAAAGTAAAAAACCTCGATGTTTTCTAGGTGCGAACTCAGCAAGAAAAGTCGATCCAATTGCATAATCCCCACCTAGAGCAAACCCAATCAATATACGCAAGATGAAAAGAATTGTGGGATCTTGTACAAAAAATTGCAAGAACGATGCTATTGCAATGACTACGAAGTTGGCAAGGAAGATTTTCTGTCTACCTATACGGTCGGATAATCCCCCGAGAAGTAGACTGCCGAAAAAGAGTCCGATCAACGCTGAACTCCCTATTAATCCACTCCAAATCGGGCTAAGGTTCATTTGAGGACCAATCAAAGTCAGAGCCATACCTATAATACCAAGTGCATACCCATCAGAAAAATTAGATCCAAACGTAAGTGCTGTAATTTTTAGATGAAACTTATTGAGTGGAGCGTCATCAATCTTATAAGGTTTCATGGATAGTTGTACGGACATAGCAGTAACCCCCGTTTATGAAAATCGATTTTAAATTTCTTGACTAAGTCCCAAGGAGGTAAGTAACCTCTTATAAACATGAATAAATGCTGCATCTTTTCCTGCTATTTTATCAGGTTAAGAGTCCATGCGCCCCCTCCACAATGTCAATTAACTTAACAATAAATGAATCGAATCATCAAATTGAATATCTATGTTAAGTTTATTAACATAAGAATACCTTCAAAACAGATTGATGAAACTAAACAATATTGCCAAACACTAGCACGATTTTGCTTTCCAATTTAGAATCAGATTGATCCGATCATTTTTGAATGTTACTAATAAAGTGATACATTCCATTCCTTTTCTTAGTTTCAAAGCACTTTAAAGCGTTTTCAAATTTCAAATATTCCTTTGAGATACGCTGCTGTAAACAAATTATAATCGCTCATTATGGATTACGCTCTAGATAATAATTCGGATCACTAGCACAATATTGCTGGAAAGAAGTGCAGCCATAATTCATTCAGCATACCCAATTTCACAATAAAAATAACCATTCAGCAGTAGCTGAATGGTTATTTTTATTGTCAAATTCAGATCATTCTCTTATTCATCGGGATGAAAGCATGAATTACTGCACGTTCACATCATCAAAATAAACTGTTCCTGTATTACCTGTCCACCAATCACCCATGGAGATTTGATTGAAATTAGTCACTCCAGTAGGTGATGAAACAAGTACGCCATCGACGAACATATCTACTTTCGTTCCCGAAGTGTAGTCCCATTTCAATTCATGCCATCTTGTTGTTCGAGTTACGGAAGTCGCCGTATAAGTGCTGCCAACACGCGTCACGTATTTGGTGGTCGATGTTGGGGTATTGACTCCTAGACCCCTCCACTGCGTGCCATCACTCCAAATCGTATTATCCACTTTGGCCATTGTTTGCATGGACATATCAGCAGCAGCATCATTGAACCAAAGGGATATGACTTTATTATCACTTGTACTAAAGGTATGCGATATGACATCCTCGTCTTGATTAATTACATAGCTATTACTTCCGGAATGAGCCTGGGTTGTGCTTGCCGAGCCCGTTCCTTTGGCACTCGACCAGTTTCCAAAACCACTTTCAAACCCTTCAACAAATGGATTGGTGATGCTAATATCGTCAAAATAAACCGTACCTGTGTTGCTAGACCACCAGTCACCCATGGAGATTTGATTGAAGTTAGTCACTCCAGTAGGTGATGAAACAAGTACGCCATCGACATACATATCCACTTTCGTTCCCGACGTGTAATCCCACTTGAGTTCATGCCACCCAGTAGATCTAGTAACAGACGTTGCGGTATACGTACCGCCCACTCGTGTTACATATTTGGTTGTGGAAGTTGGTGTATTCACGCCTAAACCTCTCCACCCCGTACCGTCGCTCCAAATAGTGTTATCCACCTTGGCCATCGTTTGCATGGACGTGTCACTGGCATCATCATAAGCCCACAGCGATACGATTTTGTTATTGGTAGTGCTGAACGAATGCGAAATCACATCTGTGTCTTCATTGATAACATAGCTGTAGCTGCCGGCATGAGCTTGTGCGGTACTAATAGACGCTGTTCCTTTATTCGTATTCCAATTCGTTAATCCACTTTCAAATCCGTCAAAGATTAAGTCGTTGTACAACTGAGCAGCTTCATTCGAATTCCCACTGATCAAACTAGCCGAAGTTCTGGACTTCACCACGTAATAATAAGTGGTTCCCGGAGTACCTGTTGTGTCACTGCAGGTGGTCGATGTTACTGCGCTACACACAGCCGTTGTGTATGGACCGCCTTGCACAGTTGAACGCCATACATCGTAATTCGCGGCATTAATCACATTTTGCCAGGACAAGTTAACTTGGGATCCTGAGAATGAAGTCGTCAAACCGACAGGTGTGACTGGATAAGGGAAGTCTGCTTTAATGCCAATATTCGCATAATCCATTAGAGAATCATTAAATCCTGCTTGCCAGCTTACATTGGTAAGCGTATGACCGCTTGAGGAGTTCAAACGGTAAGGCGCTCCCTGGGTATTGCTTATTTTAATATTACTGAATACTTGACCTGAAGTTTCATTGTCCATAAAGATGCCGTTCGGGGCAATATCTTGCATGGATGGATGAGCATACACATGATCAATGGTCACTTGATTCACTGTGTTAGCAGCTGCACTACGACCCCAGGAATAGATGGAAGCCGTATCTCCACTGTCTTGATTTGTGTTAGAAATCTTTAAATATTTCATCACATTGTTTTTTAAATAAATATTTGTTGTGGCGATGCCCAAATAAGTGTCAAAGGCAACTGCATAACGGGGAGAATTGTAGATTTCACTGTAAGAAACCTCGTTACTTCCGCTGTTCATCAAATATACGCCACTACCATTACCGACCAATTCACCTACATCATGAATGACATTGTTCGTTATAAGGTTATTTTTGCTTACATCGCCTTCACCCGGGTACTTACCTTCAAGAATAACGCCCGAATGACCGGCATGCTCGATTAAGTTTCCACTGACGGTGTTATTCTGGTTGTAAAACAGCATGTATACAGCCGAATAACCGGAATTAGAGAAGTGCGAGTTGGTAATCGCGATATGGTCGGTATTTTGCAATAGCAGCATCCCTGTACGGTGTTGCGGCATCGTCATCTGCCTGTCATACTGCGGAAACGTGTGGCCTTCTCCAGAATCGCCGTCATGTGGCCAAGCATGTCTGTACCAGTCCGTAAAATCGGTGTCCTGGAAGCTTAGGCCATCCAATTGAACGTGATGAACACGACTGCTTTCCGAAGCGCCTTGAAGGGAAATGATGCTCTTTACTTTAGGTGCGATGATGGTTTGCTGCGTGATGGATCCGTCTTTTGACCAATAGTATAAATAACCGGACGTCGTATCCAGATGGAACTCACCGGGCTGATCAAGAAGAGCCAGAGCTCCCTGGATCACATATCTCGAGTTGGCTCTATTCAAATAGCGAGTGGATTGAGATAATGAAATTTGTCTAGTCGAGGTGTTGATGGAACTGATTGGAACCGCGTCTGTGAACCATGCAGCAGGACCAAGTGACCAGACGAACAACTGTGCATCTGTCAAATCCCAGCCTGTTGGATCAAGGTCTCCTGCTTTATACTGTAGAACCGTAAAGGAATTGCTATTTTCACTATAAAGATATGGTGCTTTCGCAGTGATATAGTTAGCATCGGGGGTGTAATTGGGGTAACGTGCTTTTATTGCTCTTGTGCCATTCTCGTATAGGGTGTCGAACCTCCAGCCTGTTCCCACATAGGCTTTATAGATGTTGCCTGAATGCTGCGACCAGCCTGTTATAGGTTGACCTCCGATGAACTGGGCGCTGCCTACCGCATCTTTATTTTTGTAGATGATGTTGAACCCGTTTGAACCGGAATCTGCATCTGTGAATTGAATCGTACTGGAGACATAATAGTCCCCTGCAGCTACGTTCACGACAATATCGCCCGTCATGTTCGTATTCAGACTGTTTGTGCGGATATAATCTCGGGCTTTCTCAATAGTTGCCCAAGGGTTCCCAGATGATCCGTCACCTGTTATGTCGTTGCCTATTGTTGAAACATAGAACGTATCTTGCACAGCAGCGTGTGCTGTTTGAATCGGAGCTAAACCGACGAATAAGGAACAGATGATCAAACAAATTAAACTAACCAATCCCACCATTCTTGTAACCGCTTTCTTTTTGAGCCGAAAGTTTTGTACTAACGTGGATGTCATTGTCAATCCTCCTTAGTTACTAACAAACTAAATAATAGCAATTCCTTTTTTGCTTAGTTTCAAATACAGCCGTGCTTAAGTTCCCTCCTATCCTTCATATATATCTTTAATTTTATGAAACAGTGGTCTATATGAATAGGGAGACAAAATAAAGATATGGACATTAAATTGATTTTCTCGACAATAAATATGACACCAACAAAAACTAGAAAAAGCAAAAGCCATAGGCTCCTGCTACTGAAAGCTATTGAGTTACTATTTTAGCAGAAAATTTGCATCTCTAAGCAAATAGGCTGCCGCTTCATTTGAAATATGAATGCCTTTTTGCGCCTCTACTTCATTTATGAAGCTGTTCAAGTTACCTTTTTCCAATTTTTTCAGTAAGCTATTGGTAATTCCTCCATTATCGATCCAGTTGTTACCGCTGAAGCGAGTTACCAATGCTTTTAAGGAATCTACATTGGTGACGTTCTCGAATGTCAACATCACACTTTGCGTATTCCCAGCCAGGTCATCCGACGTTAGTGTAATCGTATGTGTGCCAAGCGCTAACGAATAGAGTGGAATCGTTGTCGCTTGCACAGTCTGGCCATCCAGCGTAAAGATTGTCTTACTGTTATCCACGCCAGACAATTCATCGGTAACGTTATATTGCAGCGTTAGATCACCAGAATCGCTGTAGCTGTTGCCATTAGCAGGTGAAGAAATGGTAATATTCGGCGAATGTGTATCTAAGTTGATCGCGATGTTCAGTGCTGTTTCCATGTTCCCCACGCTGTCAACTGATCGATACATAAAGTTAAAGCTGCCGTCTTGATTTATGGTTACCGGTGACTGGTAAGTTTGCCAGTTAGCCCCTCCGTCAACGCTGTATTCCGTTTTGGCTACGCCTGACAAATGATCTTCCGCTGCGATGCTTACTGTCACCTCGTGTACATACCACCCGTTTTCACCGTCAGGTTGTGCCGCTGTCACTGCTGCTGTAATGACAGGTCCACTCCTATCGATTTTAATTATTGTTGTTTTCTCAGGTTCCGGATTGCCTGCAGCATCGATGCTATAGTATTTGAGCTCATTCACGCCTTCTTCATCAATTTGAACTGTATTTCCTTCTGCAAACGGACTACCGTTTAGGCTGTACAAGGTTTTCGCAACCCCACTACCTTCATCCGCTGCCGATAACAGGATCGTTTGTGCATCATGATGCCAACCGCTCTGCCCGTCATCCGTCGTCACAGGAGGAATAATATCCAAAATGCGAACTGTCACTGTGGCGACATCTGAATTAACAAAACCATCGTTTGCGATAAAACTAAATGTATCAGTGCCGATCACACCAGCGTTTGGCGTATACGTAAACGCTCCAGTTGACGGATTCGTAATCACTGCCGTTCCTAGTGTGCCATTGCTTACGATGCTGTAAGTCAACGGATCTCCATTTGCATCGCTTGCAGATAAAGTGCCGCTAATAGCACTATTTTGCGGAGTCGTCAATTCCGAGTTTACGCCTACAGGCTTAATATTGGCATCTTTGATACTGATATCATCAAAATACACGGTGTTCGGATTTCCAGACCAAAAATCTCCAATCCTTATCTTGTTGAAACTAGTCAGACCAGTTACGCCTGCCTGCGGTGTTATTAATATGCCATCGATATACATATCAAGTTTCGTACCTGAGGTATAGTCCCACTTGAACTCATGCCAGCCTAGACTTCTATTTACGGTTGTGGCCGTAATTGCACCACCAAGTCGCAATGAATATTTCGTTGTCGAAGTTGGGGTATTGACCATGATCGCCCGATTCGTTACACCATCATCTACAAACGCTGCCGTTTG
Organism: Paenibacillus sp. V4I3; assembly: GCF_030817215.1. Lineage (GTDB taxonomy): Bacteria > Bacillota > Bacilli > Paenibacillales > NBRC-103111 > Paenibacillus_E. The sequence goes on along the minus strand of NZ_JAUSZA010000001.1, from coordinate 3,606,989 downwards.
CATGTTCGTCTTGTTGAGATTGTCATAAAACCACATCGTAACCACTTTATTATAGCTAGTATTGAAAATTTGAGTCATGTTATCAACATCTTCATTGACGATATAGCTGTTGCTGTCAGAATGCTTAACTGCTGTAGAGGTCGATTTAGAACCTGCTGATGCTACCCAGTTATCCAATCCGTTTTCAAAGCCCTCAAATGCGTTTAAGGATTGATAAACAGGAGCAGGGGTCGTATTCTCTGCCAAACCAAACTCATCCACATAACCTCTCAATCCGCCGCCACCTGTTTTAGTTGCATATATGGTAGCACTGGTACTGTTTTGCCCTGTTGTAAAGGAAAAATTGTCAGGACGACTTCCTGCACCGACAACGTTATTGCCAGCATTTATGGTACTTTTACTTAATGTCTTTGGAGTACCACTGTCATCAAATCCGCTAGCTCCCAATACAAGGCTGTCCGTAGCAGGATTAGGGTTAGAATTAAATAATGTAAAGTCACCGAAATAACAAGTGATAGCCGTCGCTGGATTGGTGTTAGAAAATACCAAATAAACGTCATGCGTCCCTGCTACCGAAGAAAGCGGTATACTTTTTCTATAGAACCATTGACCATTTTGCGCTGTGTCTAAGTTCATTGCGTCCGTGGCAACTAGAGTACCCGTAGTAGGGCTATCAATATACATTTTAATTGTACCGGTACTGGAATTAGCGACTGTACCAAAGTACACTGAGTTGTACAGCGCAGGAGACCCAAAATTAATTTGATTGAATTTTAGGGTAGTCGTCGTTCCCGGAATGATGTAACTATTCATTGAACGGTATTTCGTATTCGTAACAGGTGTGCTTGCGGCGGTATCCATGGTGCTTGCCACAACCTGTTGTCCCATTACCTTACCCCAAACACTAACGTTATAAGTGGTGTTTGGTTTCAGCCCTGTAACCGTCTGGGAAATCTTATCGCCATCGTTCAGGACAACACCATAAGAACCATCTCTTATTAAACCGCTGGTTCTAAAATCCCATCCGTTTTGTGTTACGATTTGAGGAGAGCCGGTGGTAGTCCAACCACTCATATCACCAGTAGGGAAACCGCCATTTACAAGCAATTGCTTGTAAGGAATATTATGAAGCTGGAAAGTTGGATTGATATTGGCAGCATTGGCTAAGTCGCTTCCAGCTTTCCATGTCACTCCGGGCTGAATAGCGCCCATGACAGGGTAAGTGGAAGTGAATCCGTCAGTAACACCGGGTAACGCAACACTACGGTAGTTGTTCGGGTTCTGCAAAGCAAAATTGTTGCCAGCAGCATTTACAAATATAGGAGCAAGAGCTGCACTAGTACCTATGGTATTAAATTGTTCAAAGGAGCCACCTGAGGTCTGAGAGTTGTAAGTATTTGCCGCAAAAATATTGCCGACGACCGTGGTTCCGAAAGAGCCTGTTCCATCGTAGGCAGCACCCCAGCTGCTAAGACTAGTAGGGCAATTGTATACCGTATTATTTAACAATATCATACGTTCATTGGGGGTGTTGATTAGGAAACCCACGCTAACGTTATAAACGATGTTGTTATAAACCGCGGCATTGAAGGACACATTATCGAAATAAATGCCTTCACCTGCAGTATCATGCACGGTATTGTGGTGGATCTCCGAGCTGCCAAAATCGCTGTTTGAGACGTAAAACACACCGCCGTCATAGGAAATCTTCATACAATCATGTATGTCATTGTACTCGAATATTGAACTTCTGAAAAAACCGCCAATGGCAGCACGTCCTCCGTTGTACACACTGTTATGACTAATCAGATGATTGTAGCCATTAACGTTTATACCGTCGGCATAAAGTCCATAACGATTAAAATCGTGAATGTCATTATTAATCACATTGTTATCATGGCCTTTGACAATGATCCCAAATCCATACATATTTTTAATTTCACAATCGCGAACAGTGTTGTGGTCGCCATCCAATGTAAAGCCAGAAACAAAACCACCCAAAGTTGTATTAGCAGCAAAAGGTTGATTAGTGGAATCGACCATTTCAATGGTAGCGCCCTTGAATGTGTTGGAGCTGGAATTCGCAAAGTTGATACCGGCAGCACGTACATTAATTCCACTGATGGTAATACCTGTACGACCGGATAAGTTAAAAACATACTCTCTGCTCTTCGCCTCAATAGTCCCAGTATTTGGATCCGCTCCACCTGGTACAGATACATACAAAGTTTGGTTTTCAACATCCTTGTACCATACTGCTGTAGGTACGTCACTTACCGGATTTGCCACATCATGAATCAATGCATTATAAGAGTTAGTGATATAAAAACCAAAACCTGGATTGCCGCTTTGTGGATAGTAACCGGAAGCAGTGTAAGGCCACTCAACCTGCAAGGTATTTCCGGTGTTACCCGTAATCTTTCCGGTGTATACCGCGAATCCATTATTTACCGAGGAAACAAGCAAAGCCCCTTGCAAATCATTTGCTATTGTAGTTGGCACGGTGTACGAGCTACTAACCGCAACGCTGTTAAATTGTAAATTAGCTCCTCCGTTTGTTGCAACAGGACTGCTAGGATTTGATGTATATTTTGCGTACTTTGTCTTGTCAAACATCTTACTGTCCGGGATGTTAGGCCATCTTGCCGGACTCAACGATGTGGTATTCCCACTGGCATCCGTATAATAGACAATATTGCCATAACCGTTATTGTAATCCCAACCCATAGGTGCCGAATAGATGGCAGCATTTGTTGCTGTGGGCGTCCATCCAGTGACCAAATCACCTCCGGACAAGGTAACTTTGTTACCATTGTAGTTCTGAAACGTCACCCCATCACTTTTAGGTATGACTGTTTCATGGTAAACACCGGCCATAATTTTGACTATGTCGCCAGAAACCGCAATATCGGCAGCTTTTTGGATCGTCTTAAAAGCTGTCAATGCGGACTTCCCATCGTTAGAGTCGTTTCCGTGTGTACCATCAACATAGATGTTTGTAGCCGTCGATGCAAAAGTTTTTGACGGTATCGATAAAACTGGTGTGCAAATCATTAGCAACGCTAATACCAGTGCAATCCACTTGTAAGTCTTAGTTTCACTTGCCTTAAGCATAGTTTTACCTCCTGTTAGCACTTTGTAAGCGTTATCATATTCTTAAAAAAATCACGATCCTGCCGTGCTTAATTCCCTATATCCATCATTTAATCAGTATATTTGGGGGAATAATTTATTTAATAGACATATATAAAAAGAAGTCATTGCTTGTTTTGATAGCAAGCAATGGCTTCTTTCTTTAAAAGACTTTACTTCGAATTATTTTTTAGTTTTCAAGAATTCATCAACTTGTTTTTGAAGTTCAGCTGTTACTTTGTCTGAACCTGCTTTTTTCATTTTGTCCATAAATTCCTTATACTTGGCATCTGAGTCAGGAACTGCTCCTGATTCTAGGATAAGCGCTGAAGGAGCACCTGCGTACTCTTTAACAACTGCCTGAACCTGTGCAAGATCTGTTTTAATTGGATCAAGATTAGGTTTAAAACCAAGTAATGGAGAAACGACTGCGCCAGCATTTGTATCCTTCCAAATTTGCGTGAAATTGGTTGGATCGGCCTGAGTTTCGAAACTATTTGCCGTATTCCCTAGAGCATATTTAAATGCGCCATATTTAGCGTCCGCAGTACCTGAACCTTGGTAACCGATTGTTTCAATTTTATTGTCGGAAATTTTCTTATAATGCTTGCCTTCGATCCCCCAAACAAGCAGGTTATACAAATCTTTGCCCTTCGCAGTATTTAATAAATTAAGAAGCTGCATAGCGCGTTCTGGATTTTTGGATGTTCTGCTAATGGCAAGGTTAGTAGCATCAGATAACGCGGAAATGACATACTTCTCTTCCATTGGAATTACCTGAACTGGGAATCCCCATCTTGTGCTTTCCGCCTTCGATTGATCTTCAATGCTACCAATCATGGAGTGGAACCAAGCAATGTTTCCGTCCGGCTTGCCTTCATCTTGACGTTGATTTTGCAAGCTCAAAATATCTTTGCGGATGTAACCTTTGGCATACCAATCCGTCATTGTTTTGATAAACAATTGCTCTTTGTCAGTTTCGAACTGATTGACAACCTTTAAGCTTTTCGGGTCTTTATAATCACCAGTTAAAATATAGTTAGGCAATGTAGTAATAAAATTGTGGTTATACATAGACCAAAGTACATTCGGACTAAACCCTTTGCGTAATTGGTTGTTCGCCTTCAATTTCTCCAGGTAGCCTTCGATAACAGCAAATGACTCCTTGGATACTGGGCCATACTTGTAGAAGGTATCTTGCGCTACTTTCGGATCAATGTATCCTTTATCAATAAACTCTTTTGGTACACGCATGGTTGGACGGCTATCTACAGCTTGTTGATAGCCTGGAATCGCATACAATTTTCCGTTAACGCGAGCGCGATCCAATACCCAAGCTGGAACTTCTTTCTTGATTTCAGGCGCGTATTTATCAACTAATGCATCCAACTCTACATAAGATCCTTTGTTGACTTCACCTGGATAATCCAATAAGTAGCCTGTCCATGCAATGTCAATCGGCTCTGAAGTTGCTGCCATTAATTTCCACTTGTTAGCAAATTCAGTACTCAGTACTGCTTCGAATTCTACCTTTGTATTAGGTAATAACGTTGCCAATTTCTTATTAAACTCATCCCAAACTTCTTGAGAATCTGCTTGCTTTCCTGGACCCATCGTTACAAACTTCAGTGTAACTGGCTTTGCTGTTTCCGTTGTTGCTGTAGCTTTTACATCAGTGCTTGTGCTTGGTTTGGGTGATTCTGTTTTACCACAAGCGGATAAGATTAACGCTGTAGCCATACTTAGAATAATCGTTTTGCTGAACACACTTTTAAGCGTTTTCATTTTTCTTTTTTCCCCTTTCAATCTGCTTGAATATTATATTATACAGTTTCGGAACTAGGCAATAGTTCCGAAACTGGTATAAACAGGTAATTATCCTTTTACTGCACCAACCGTAAGTCCTTTTGAAAAATATTTTTGGAAGAACGGAAAAACAATAAGAAGAGGTCCTGCCGCGACGATCGCCATAGCAAACCGAAGAGTTTCAGAAGGCAGCTTATATAGATTTACATCCATATCAGCAGGCAAGTTGTACGTATAAGCATTTTTAAGAAAATCTATTTCCAGTAAGATTCTTTGCAACAGAAACTGCAGCGTGTACAGCCTAGCATCGCGAATATAAATTAAGGAAGTAAACCAATCATTCCATCTGTCGAGCAGAACGAACAAACCGATGGTTGCAAGTGCTGGTTTAGACAGCGGAAGAATAATTTTCCAATAGACTCGGAATTCACTGGCACCATCCATTTTGGCCGATTCAATTAGCGCATCTGGTAAGCCTTGTAAAAATGTACGTAAAATAATGATATAGAAAGCATTGGCAAGAGTCGGGAGAATATACACTAAAATCGTATTATTTATATGAAGATACTGTGTTATGAGAATATAGCTTGGAATAAGTCCGCCACCGAATAACAAAGTGAAGAAAATAAACATGACAATCGGCCTGCGAAGCTTAAAATTCCTACGTGACAGCGCATAAGCGCAAGTGGACATGACAATCAATCCACAAACCATGCCTCCTACTGCCTGAACAGATGTGATTAGGTAGGCATACAGGATTTGCTCAGGTTTTCCGAATATTAGACCATAAGCCGTAAGATCCCACTTTATAGGAATTAACTTAAAGCCGTACTGCAACACCGCTTCCTCATTGGAAAATGACACTGCTATGACTAGAAGAAAGGGAATGATAAACGCTAAACTGAATAGTATCAAAAACAAATGAATTAACTTATTGCCTATATTAGTAGTGAAGAACTTACGCATTCTTCAACCGCCTCCTTCTTACTCTTTTTTGCAAAATTAGAATAAAGCATTTTCCGGTCTAACTTTGGTTACTATCCAATTACTGATGAGGATCAGTATAAGTCCGACCACTGATTGAAATAATCCAACAGCAGCTGAAATGCCAAAGTCTCCTGCACGTAATCCACGATATACGTAAGTGTCGATAACATCCGTTGTTGGATACAACACGCCGATATCTCTTGGTATTTGATAAAATAAGCCAAAATCTCCTCTGAAAATATTACCAATAGCCAGAATAATAATGATAGTAAGTACAGGTGTAAGCGATGGAAGTGAAATAGCGAATATTTGTCTCAATTTTCCTGCACCATCAATTTTAGCAGCTTCAAACAATTCCGGATCAACGCTCATTAGGGCTGCGTAATAGATGATGGAGCTTAATCCAATATGCTTCCAAATTTCGACACAGACGATAATGTAAGGCCAGTACTTAGAATTGGAGTACACGTTTATAGACTCAAAGCCGAAGAATCCGAGCAATTGATTAAAATAACCTAATGTGGGACTAAATATCGCATAAGTCATATACCCAACAAGAACCCATGATAGAAAGCGCGGCATTATCATCGAGGTTTGATAGAATTTCAATGCCAATTTCCCACGAACTTCAAACAGTAAGAGTGCAATTGTGACGGCTGCTATATTACCCAATACGATAAAGACAGCACCATAACTTACTGTATTTCTTGTAATTCTCCAAGCATCCAAAGATGTAAAGAAGTATTCGAAATTTTTAAACCCGATCCATTGGCTTCCCAGTATGCCTTCGCTATACTTATAGTCTTTAAATGCAAGAATGACACCAAACATCGGCGTATAGTGAAAGATGATGAAATATAGGATAGCCGGTAAGGTTAGGGCTAATAATGCTATATTCTCTTTAAATGCTCTTTTAATTGAATTTTTTCCAAAAGACTTAGAGAACAATTTTGTTTTTTCTGGATTTTTAATAACTACTTCTCTCATACTGCTTCCCCCTTTGCTTAATTTAATTTTACGAAACAAGGGAATAATTGAATAGGTAGCCAAATTAAAGATACGGATACAAAGTTGTGTAATTCGACAAATTGAGGACACTAAAAGCAATTAAAGTAACTTTTTTCAACCAATAATGCTATCCCACTTAAGAAAGGCTCCAATAATCCTATAGCTTTGAGCTATAATTGGGTGAGAACATCGAGAGGATGGAGTTCCATGTACAAGCTAGTTCTGGTTGACGACGAAGAGATTGTGCGAAGGGGACTGAAGTACTTCCTTGATTGGGAATCACTTGGATTTCAAATCGTCGCTGATTTCGAGGATGGGAAAGAAGCCATTGCCTACTTACAAACCCATGAGGTTGACATCGTGCTAACCGATATTCGAATGGCCGAAATCAATGGTCTCATGTTGGCCAAGCACATTTACGAGCAATTCCCCCACATTCGTGTCATTATCATTAGTGGATATAAAGATTTCGAATATGCCCAACAAGCCATTACTTATAATGTGGAGAATTACTTGTTAAAGCCGACCAAATATGATGAAATAACGGAAGTCTTCCAAGGCTTGAAACAAAAGCTGGACAAACAGAAAAGTAATCATATGATTCAACACCAGCAATCTGTTCGCTTTCATGAAATTCTTCCTTTATTGAAAGAGCAATTTTATACAGACCTGGTTATGGGGGCATTGAGGAATTCGGAAGAGCTTCATAAACGAATAAACTTGTTATCCCTTTCTTTAGATCCAACCTATTGCCCCTGCGCTTTGTTTGAATTGGAGCTGTATGAGCCAGTGAAGCTTTCCATTAAACGAGAAAAACTAATCTATTCTTTAAAAAGTATTTTCCATGCTGAGAACGCCAATTTCCTATATAAAGCTGTGTTTAATGATTATCATGGTCTGAAACTAATTGCCTTTCCCAACCATTCATTAAACCAAGACGCGCTTCGCGAGCAGTTAAATGTGGAGTTAAATGAAATTATTTCCCAAATTCGAAATAACTTTGATATCGCGATTCGGTATCACTTGACAGCGACATTCGATAGCCTTATTGTATTAGCCCGGTTTAGCGTACCCCTGAAGCTGGTTTATGAAGAGACCCGTGGTAAAGATCGACTGGAGCCAATGGAATATGAGAAGCTTCTCGAGAAGTACAAGATATTTATAGCGAATGTAACAGACGGTCAAACGGAAGAAACGATGAGTTTACTTGATCGATTCCTTGACGAGTTTCGTGATTTGCCTGTTTCTTTTGTTCATCGGTTGATTATGGACCTATTTGCCATGGTATTTCGCAATTACTCTGATCGGGGCTTGGTTGGAAAAGCACCTCATGAAACCGCACACAATTACCATGCTGTCATTGAGATTAATGAGTTGGAGGATATACGTAAGTGGGCCAAGCAGTACATTAGCGATCTTATGGTTCTCAATATGACTTCCAAAGAGACCAATGCAAAGCTGATCGTCGAAGCTGCGCAGAAGTATATCCTATCTAACTATCATCGGGATTTATCGCTGGAAGAGGTTGCTAATCATGTTTTCTTAAATCACATTTACTTTAGTCGAATTTTCAAACAAGCCTTGGGAATCAATTATATTGATTATTTAACCCAATTGCGCATTCAGAAAGCGATTGAATTATTGGAATCTCGCCAATATAAAATTCATGAGATTACAGAAAAAGTAGGTTATCTCAATAGCAAGTACTTTACCCGATTGTTTAAACAAACGACAGGCGTCAGTCCTAAGGATTATATTCGTCAACAAAGCCTGCTTCCCAAAGGTGCTGAACATGAAAACAAACCGTAATTTAATTCAAGCCGTCCGGTTGTACAAGTTTCAGAGTCTCTTTATCAAGAGCTTAATCCTGATTTTCCTGCTGGTTATCGTTCCTTTCACAGGGTTAAGTGTCGTTATGTATCTTCAGATGAACAAAGCCATTGAAACTGAGGTTAGCAGCATTAATATGAACTCCCTTTACCGCGTGAAGGATAGTATCGATAATATTTTCAAACAAATGGACCGTGTTTCGCTAGAGATGATTTATCAAGATGATGTCGGATCATTCATGTTATCTGATTTCATCAATTCCAACCCTGCTAAAATGCAAACTATTCGCGATAAAATCTCGATGTATACACGTTCCTTTAAGTATATAGATTCCCTATATGTCTTTTCCGATAAAAATAATTACATGCTTTCTAATCGATCAAACTCTTCTTTAGAAGAGTTCGATGACAAGAGCTGGTACAGCTCTGTTTATCAAAAAATGGATAGTAATTTATCCTACCTTGATCTTCGTAAACGGAACGATACTTATCCGTTCTATATCTCCATTACGCGCCCAGCCTATCTCTACGAGGATAAAATTGGTGCAGTTACAGCAAATATTGATCTCGAAGAGCTTAGTAAATTTTTAAATCAAACAAGTGAACAATTCGAAAATACGTACATCGTCAACGGCGACGTAGTTTTGTACAGCCTTAATCGCAATGAGTTCATGTCCAATATACAAGACATTGACCTTCTGAATGGTGCAGATGTTCTTGCAGATAACAAGGAGCCTCATTCTTCTATTAAAACCATTCATGGACAAAAATACATTCATTCTGTGCTCCCCTCAGGGGATAAAGGGCTAACTTATATTTCGCTATTACCGTTAATCAATTACGAGCAAAAAATGAAAGATCTCCGTGCATTTTTGTATGTGTTTTTTGGCATTGGTACGATCATTGTCTTAATTGTATCCCTATTGATCTCCATTAAGACGTTCTCACCGGTTAATCAGATTATGTCCATGATTGAAGACCAGGAAAAACTAGAGCCTTTGATGATCTCCAGCGAGAAGAGCAAATGGAATGAGGTAAGAACGATCACCAATTCGATCTTCCGAACCCTTGATGCGAAGAAAGGTTTAGAACAAGAGCTGCAGCTGCGTATGCACTCCTTACGAAAAGCGCAAACAATCGCCTTACAGAATCAGACTACACCACATTTCTTATACAACACCTTGGAAACCATTAAATATCTGGCGATCGAGTTAACGAAAGGACACAATCCCGTGTCTCATATGGTTACAGCGCTCTCTGATCTATTACGCCGCAGTCTAGATACAGACAATCCTTTAACCGATATTCGGGATGAAGTGCAGCATGCCAAACAATATGTGGAGATCATGCAGGCCAGGTATCCGAACAAATTCGATGTTGTATGGCAAATCCAAGAAAGTCTTCTTACTTGCCACATCTTAAAGATTTCCATTCAGCCCTTATTGGAAAATGCTTTCCAGCACGGAATTATTCCCACTAGAAACCCAGGACAGATTATCATTACGGGGCTGCGCACATCGGATGGCATTGTGATCACCGTTTCCGATAATGGCATAGGGATGCCTGACGCTCAGCTTAAGAAGCTTCAACAAAGCATGGCTAGCGGGGTTAATTTAGAGGAAAAGCATATTGGGTTAAAAAACTTAAACCAACGTATCAAATTAATATTTGGCGATGAATTCGGGGTATTCATTACAAGAAATCTGCACAGGGGCACGGCGGTGTTCATTGTTATTCCTGAAAAAAAAGACCTACACGAAATTGTGTAAGTCGCAGAAATGGCAACAGCCGATAAAGAGTCGCATGACTCATTATCGGCTGTTGTCACATTATTCACTCCATTTTACGCCACAGCTGCTGCTCTTCTCGTGCTTTTTTTCGTCTTCTTTCTTCATAGACCGTCTCTGTTCTCTTCTCGGAACTCCCGAGGTGATAGACCGTTTATCTTGCGGAATAGCTTCGAAAAATAATGCAAAGACGAAAATCCGTGCTTGTCCGCGATCTCGGTGATGTTCAGATTCGTAAAGAGGAGGTCGTCCTTCGCCCGATTGATCCTGAATTGGATGACATACTGAGTTGGTGGCAATCCGGTTGCATCTTTGAACAAATCAAAGAAGTAACCCCGACTTATGCGTAACTCTTTGTAATAAATTTCCAAAGGCTGCAAGTTGCCTTGTACCAGATCCTGATCCAATCGTTCGAGCAGCTTAGACATGCGGAGATTGGGGATATGCTCTTCTTTCAGGGCAAAAGTTAGAAAAAACTCGATAAACTGCTGGAAGCTGCTCTGGACCTTTAGGCTGCGAACGTACGTCCGCTGGTTAGTATAGTGATTTTCGGTATAAAACTTCTCGAAGAAATCCATCCATAGCCGCAGCTTCTCCACTTTCACATGCTCGGGTAATGAATAAGGAAATGCAGGTCCGATCAGGGTAGGAACCAGAGTGGCTGCATCATAGCAGATCATGCTCGGGTGGGTGAACTCGGCCCGACGATCTATGTACGACCAATCGAAATAACAGCAGATGTGGACCATCGGGTCTTGGCTGTCGGCAACCCAATGATGGGGCTGCCCCGCTGTTATGTACACAAGAGAGCCGGCTACCGTTTCATACGTGCGGCCATTGGTGTGAATGACACCTCTTCCCTCGCTGATCAAATAAAGGGAGGAGGCATAACAGATCCGATTGTTGCTAGCCTGTCCTTTGGAGAATGGGTACCGGGTTGCATAGTACACATAAGGATGTAAGTCGGCGAAATCCATCCACGATCACCACCTTATTCGTAAAAAATAATATGTAATTGATATGACGATTGTACAAATAATTGACGATTTTGCAAATACAAAATAAACCGAATACTGTAGTATTTCTAAGTAAGGACGAAGATTTCTAAGGAGGATTTAACATGTTAGATACCAAGTATTTGTTGACAGATGAGCAAATGATGCAATTTATTACCAAAGGATATCTTGTACTTCAGAACGACATGCCTCATCAACTTCATTTGAGCATCATGAATCAGATCAATCATGTTATGCATAATGAAGGCAACCCCGGCAACAACATTCTGCCCCGTGTTCCGGACATTCAGCAGCTGTTCGATACGTCGATCGTCAAGGGAGCCTTAAGCAGTGTACTTGGTTCAGACTATTACATGCATCCACATCGCCACTGTCATTACAACCAACCGGGAAATCAGACGCCGGGTGGCGGAAAATGGCACAAAGACGGCTATTGGTCTTCCATGCGCAGTCATCGACCGTGGTGGGCGATGATTTTCTATTACACCCATGATATAACTGAAGATTTAGGACCTACTGCGATCATGCCAGGCACTCAATACTACGAAAAATTTCTCGGCGACCAATGTGAGACGCTGCTGCCCACAGGCAGGGCGGGTACTATGGTACTCGTGCATTTCGACTTGTGGCATAGAGCTTCGCTAAATGTATCAGAACTAGATCGTTATATGCTTAAGTTTCAATTTCTCAGATTGAGCGCACCGGAGTTTCCGAGCTGGAATCATCAAAGTAGGGAGATGATTGTACCGGCAGGAACGCCCGCTATCCATATGAATTTATGGCAAGACGTATGGGATTGGCTCCGCGGAGAACCTAAGGCAAAGCAGGTTGGCACGACAACGACCAAGGAGCGATTGTTGGCATTACGGCAAGAGCTTGAGCCTGAGAGTGCGGTCGATCGCGGGCGGGCGGCTGACGAATTGGGATGCATCGGAGCAGAAGCGGCTTCTTGCGCTCCCTCGCTAGCGCTTCTATTAAACGATCCGGTGGAAACGACCGCTTTGAATGCAGCCTATGCGCTTGGACAACTTGGAACTCAAGGGATCGAAATGCTGATCAAGCAAATAACGGAGGGGTCGAACCTGACAGCGGAACGGGCCGCATACGGATTGCAAGGTGCTGGCATTGAGGCGATTCCCGAGCTTCTCCGTGTTATGAAGCATGAGGATGAGAAGCGCAGAGCGTTGGCGGTTTTCGTACTCGGGATGATAGGATCTTCCGAAGGTGAAGTTGTGCCCTCACTTATCACAAGCTTGCAGGATCAGAGCGAATGGGTTCGCCGAAATGCGGTTGAATCATTAGGTATGCTCAAGAATGCTGGTGAACAGGTTGTTTCGGCATTAGCAAAAGTATTAAAGGATTCTCTACTTTGTGAAACTGAAGATGCTACAGAATCTAATTATACGGATTCGAAAAAGTCGTATGTAAGCAATCAGCCATACATTACCAATAAGGTCGGATATACTGCGGCACTTTCACTGCTGCGCACAGGTAAGACTGGTGACGTGAAAGATGCTGTCCACTCCTTAGAGCAAGCGCTTTACAGCAAGGACCGTTACGTTAGAGCTTATGCAGCGGAAGCTCTCACCCATCTGAGAACGGACGAAGCTGTTGATATCTTGATTCGATATTACCGCACTTCCCGCTGGTGTCCGGATACAAGTAAAGTCAGTACTTTTTAAGGACACGATTACTAATTCAAAAATGAAAGCAGGGCTGTCCTATAAGTAGGTAAAATCTACTTGAGGACAGCCCTTTGACATTATGGAACATTCGAATCGTATTCAGCATGAAATAAATACTTCCATTGGAAATTTTCCAATAGAATTGATGAATGAATCCCTATTCGCCGTTGAATGATGTTGTATTAAGTGCAACAATTGCTACCTAAATCTCGCCTTTTTCCCTTTTTTGTTGTAGAATATACAACAATTTGGTTCTATACAGGCCATTTCGCAACAAAAGGGCTCAAAATGTTGGAGCAAACTGCAACTTCAAGTTGCAAAATAGCCTTTGGGTGCGGAAATTATTGTATAAAATGCAACATTGGCAGCCACTATAGCCCATTTGCCCTCACGGAAGCTGAATGACTCTAAAATCAAATTTTGGAGATTTGAATACCAGTTGTGAGAGACATATTGAATCAATCGACAGTCTCAATATTCCAATATTAACAGCTTTCAGGCTGTCAATTCCCTACTTTCACTGGATTTAATCCAATGGAAGTAGCATTCAGCCCTCGAAATTCTCAAACTGGGGGCTGAATATTCCCAATAGGGCTTTTTGGAAAAGCCCCCTATCCATCCCCCAAGCTAAAATCACATCATTCGCTCCATTTTACGCCACAGCTGCTGCCCTTCCCGGGCTTCTTCCCATGGCTCAAAATGAGGAAACATGACCTCGTGCCAATTGTCCGGAGACTGCTTCGTGGTCAACAAGCCTTGACGTTTTATAGTGCTGACCCTAGCAGGTAATTCATGATAGGAAAATAATAACCTACCAAAAGAACCGATCATATAGGTTTGATTAAAGCTGTCAGGGGACTCTTTTTGCTTTTGATAATGATAATAGATATAGCTCGATGTCATATCCGGTTTCAATCTGGCAATTGAGCCAACTCGCTTCTCGACTGACCGGCTGCCGTACCATGAATCCGTGTCTTCCAGCACCCCGTCGTGAAAAACGTCTATCATTGGGATCGCCAGTCTGTATAACGTCTCACTAGAACTGTCGCCATCATTAGGTTCAGTTGGCCACCTCTCTAGGTATTGGTCGAAAGACATCGGCCAATCCCAGACTGGAACATTCGGACCGCCTAATACTTCGGCATATACGCAAACATACTGAACGCAAGAGAAAACAGAAACATTCGTTAGACCTATTGCTGCCCATTCTTCACGCAGTGCATTTGCATCTTCTTTAACAATTTGCTGGAATCCGCTTACCATTACTTTGCGAAGTTGGGAGTAGAAGAGGAGCCTATGTATCATGCTTCGATATCCCCCGCCCCAAAATAAAATGCCCTAGCATTGTGAAAGCGCACGCATGCACGCTCCTTGACGTTCCACTGCTCAGGCAGAAGCTGCTCGAATAATTGAACAACATCGTAATATGAGCCCGCCATTAAGGCTACAGGCCAATCACTGCCGAACATGATACGGTTCGGACCAAATCGTTCAGCAGTGTGACGAATATACGGTCTTAATAGTTGGGGATTCATACCACCAGCCGGTGTGATCATGCCTGACCATTTGCAATACACGTTAGGGAATGCAGAAAACTCGGTAATGTATGCCGACCAAAGCTCTAATTCACCCGTACGAATAGGCGGGCCGCCTAGATGGTTAATAACGGCCTTCAAGTGAGGTACGCACCTAAGACATTGAAGTACAGTTGGCATATTATCCGGACCGATAAGCAGATCGATTGGAAAACCATCCTCCTCTAACAGACGAAGATGCTCTAGCAAACGATCCGGAACTTCTGTACTCGGCTCGAAGACGGAACGGTCCAACCTAATCCCAACGAATTGCTGGTTGTTACGTAAACGTTTATAGTCGTCAACGAATGAATCCGCGAACGGATTAAGCCAACCTACGACACCGAGGATTCGCTTATCTTTACCTGCCAGCTCAAGCAGAAATTCCGTCTCAGCTACTGTCGGTGCCGCCTGTACGGCGATAAACCCATGCACAGCATCAGCAGCCTCAATTGCAAGCAATTCAGATGGCAAATAATTCTGGTACAGAACCGGATTACTGGGCTTAAGCCAATGATAATCTCCACGCTCCAGCTTCCAGAAGTGGACATGGCTGTCGAGATAGGAAACTCCATCTCCAGTAGAAGATTGACGATTAGATGTCATGGATTACATTCTCTCCTCATTATGACTCGCTATGCTTGGTTACGGCCTCGAATAAGCTTCGCAGTCGCACCTTCCGCTTCCATACTCCAAGGCGTTTCATAGGTCGGCTGATTCACATAGCGTTTCATATGCAGTTTCAACTGAATTCCTGCCCCAGATGCAAGGGTGACTGGCAGCCATTTACCATCGAGCTCTCTCTCTCCAACTTTCCGACCACTTTGATTAAAACTCTCCATATAAATAAACTGATGTTCACCGAAGCTGCCCGCTTGTACGATCAGCTCGCGCTCCTCGAACGCGGAAAGGTTCACAAGCGTTAATGTAACAAACTCGTCGCCGATAGCCTCAACTAAAGCGCTAACATCCTCAGGAAGACCACAACGCTTACGGACCGCATCGTAATAGCGTACTCTAGCATGCTGAAGTCCTCCGTGGGAAATGTGCATGGGAGCACCTAACATCATTTGCAGCAATCCTTCAAAATAAACAGGGGAAAATTCCTGCCACTGATGGATGCTGTAGGGATGATCCCAATCCCAGCTGGTTGGATCACCTTCAGGAGATCGAAGCTTCTCTAATTGGATAGAGATTAGCTCTAGATTTTGCTGCAGAATGCGCTCTGGGTAGTCAGGGAACTGCCCTCGCATATATAAGTACCATGGTACTGTATTAGCAATATAATGCTTTGTTTCCTTGCGGGTTACACCATTTCTGCCAGAAATGGTGGGCATATCGATAGATCGGAAGTGGTCTTCATAGGGAATCCGATCCACACGCGCCGCATCTTCCTCAGCCATCGATACCGACCATAAATAGATTGGATATGTAGGAACCTGGATACGATAGTCGGTCCAACCCGAGTCAAAATGCTTATTCGGAACAAGCCACTTCCCATTCACTTCCTTACCGAGCTCCCAATTGCGGTCCAATTGCGAGCGTGCTAAATCCAGCTTACTTCGATCGCCCGACAGGAGTACAGCGTTCATGCATGCATTCGTCAGAGGTTCAATAATGGACATGAATCCATGCGGCCAACGATAGCCGTAGTAACCGCCCCACCATTTACCATCGTTGT
This sequence comes from Paenibacillus sp. V4I3, assembly GCF_030817215.1. GTDB lineage: Bacteria > Bacillota > Bacilli > Paenibacillales > NBRC-103111 > Paenibacillus_E. The sequence continues at coordinate 3,590,484 of NZ_JAUSZA010000001.1, read as the reverse complement.
ACTCACCAATGGTATCGCTTAATCCAACGTTGTCGGGAATAAGCCCCCCGTTCCGCTGTGTCCGCTCTGCCCAGGCGTCCAAATAGTCCAAAACCCACTGGCGATAAGTTTCATCGCCCGTGTACATGTAAGCATTGGTCATTAGCCCGGTGGCATTCAAATTAAGGGGTACGTCTCCCTTCGCTTTCCTCTCATTCATTCTGCTTATAATTTCACTGTAAATGGCATCGTCTGACCACTTGCACTTACCGCTTGCAAAGTCCACACCAGGAACATCCTCGAACGGAGCCAAGTAATCGTCCAGCACCCCTCGATGTGTTACCCAATCCTCTTCTGTCATCTGGAAGCGCGGTCCCTTGCTGCCGGTAATAGGCGAACGCATCAACTTAAGATTCGCATCATAATTTGGCACCTCTGGATTATTACCCGTGTAGAGCTCAGCAAACTTAACGGCACGCTGACGATTCTTCAGCGATTGCGGATCAGACAAACCAAGGAAATAGAAATATAAATAGCCTTCGCCATGATGCATCCAGTCATAGTAAGCATCGAATTCATTATGAATTTGACCGTATTCCGTCCATTGCCAAGTAATGGCATCAAACATGAGACGGGACAAGCGCTGAATTTCTTCGTTCCCTCCCAGCACATACAGCAAAGATAAATTCATGAAAGCTTCGTATGGATCGTCCGATCCGTCCATCCCCGGCCAATCGCTTCGCCAAACGATCGTCCCGTCTTCCCGTGTATAGCGACGTACATACTCAACCGCTGCCTTGTTCAATGTATCTATTAACTCCCGCTCCATGAGCGCCCAAGTTGGTGCTGTCCACGAATCACGCGAATAGATGGTACCGGTTGTGGAATTGGATCTGTTTGTTTGTCTCATTGGTGTGATTCCTCCTACCAGAATGTATCATGTACGCCGCGCAGCTTGCAGACCGCTTCAGCGAAGAAATAGTCACCATAGATCATCGGTACGTTAACGTGCGTTTTCTTAGGACGATTGGCAGTTCCCATCCTAAGAATTGCTTCCTCGTTTGGATCATCCCAAGCCGTATATCGTTCATTTAATTTAAAAATCAGTTTCTCGGCTGCACTACGATATAGCTCAGACTCGTCCTTAGGTACCAACAAACTCAACTCCAGCATTCCGCTTGCTGCACAGGCTGAAGCGCTAGAGTCCATAGCCATTCCTTCTTCCCAAGGAGCTCGGAAATCCCAAGGAGGCAAACCATCGTCAGGAACATTTGCTAGGAAAAAATGCGCGGCACGTTTGGCTGCATCGATATATCGTTGATCTCCTGTATAGCGAGCGCTAAGTGCCATGCCGTATAGCGCCCATGCGGTTCCGCGAGACCATGCTGAATCCGGTGAATAGCCTTGTCCGCCAAGCGCTTCTTGTCTCTCTCCAGTCTCAGGATCGAAGCACACAATATGGTGTGACGAGCCATCCGGACGAAGAAATTCACGCAAAGTCGTGTCCGCATGAAGAGCTGCCACATGCCGGAAACGAGGGTCGCCCGACTCCTCACTTGCCCAATAAAGCAGCGGCAGATTCATCATGCAGTCAATAATAGCCCAACCAACCCGCTCCGGCTGGTTCCAGGCGCGAATGAACTGGCCCTTCACATTAAAACGCCCAAGAAGATGACTGGCTGCCGTCATTGCACGCCGTTTCGAAATTTCACTGCCAAGCAGCTTGTACTGCGCCACGGAAGATAAGCTCCACATAAAACCTACGTCATGATGCAGCGGGTAAAAGTCGGTAAGTACAGGGTCCATCAAGGCTTCGATCTGATCTGCTGTCTCTTTAAGCTCCACTTCCTTGGACTCGCGATAAACCAGCCACATCAGGCCTGGCCAGAACCCATTCGTCCACCAATCGGCTTCTTCACTATTATATTTTCTGTTATATGAGATATATGGGAAATCAGCGCCAATGGTCTCGCTCATTCGTCCTACTTTGCCTATAATTTGTTGCCAAATCTCTTCTACCCACGGTGCACGCGATGCATCCGCTCCAACAATTGCTTCTACGCTAGACATTGTTCAACATCCCCTTTTACCATGTTAATGGCTGACCTGGAAATAAAGAAAGCAGCCGATCCAATTCATCTTGAGGCAAACCAACTCCATCGCAATAACTGGCATTAAGGCCTAACGAGCGTAATGAAGTCGTTCCCGTTAAGGTCACCGTAATGTCTGGGCTAGATAGGCTAAACCGCATGGCAGGCTCAATCAACCCTTTGGGCTCCGACTTACGAAGGAAGGCTAACTCTTGGATTCGACGCTGCGCTTCTTGAAACAGGAGCGAATCCTGCTTCATAAATGGCGCTGGAGCATCTGCAAGAAGACCCATTCCGAGAACGCTCCCATTAATAACAGAAACGCCATGCTCTCGGGCAGTCGGCAGCAACTCATCCATGGCAGAATAGTCAATAAGCATATAACGACAAAACGTTTGCACGGAGTCAATATGTCCTGACCGAATAAAGGGCAGCAGTAAAGATGGATCAAAGGCGTTGACCCCAATGGCTCGAACCTTACCCTGCTCCTTCAGCTTGAGAAGGGCGGGAATCGTTTCGTTCATTCCCATTTCCATGTTCGTCTGATCAAGTTCGTGCATTTGGATAAGATCCAGATAATCAGTCCCAAGGCGTGTAAGACTGTCCTCCACAGAACGAATCGTATTGTCGTAAGTATACGGCACACCGCGCATCACGGCTTTACTCGCAAGGACTACCTTCTCTCTTTTGCCCTGCAGCGCCTTCCCAATTCGCCGTTCGCTTTCTCCTCTTCCATATAACGGTGCTGTATCGATAAAGTTGATCCCGAGTTCCAAAGCGCGATCGATCACCTCTGTTACTTGCTCATCCGTGACCGGACCGTAATCCCCGCCAAGCGGGGCACCCCCAAGTCCAAGCTTCGAAACTCGAATTCCCGTTTTGCCAAATGTGGTATACTCCACTTTGATCACATCCTCAATGTCTCTATTAACTGATGCTGTTATTATACTTCACTTAGCCTCCTTCAAGTTTTGCAGAAATACACCGAATTGTTGTTTTCTTGCACTAATTTATGGATACTTCTATAAACCATCTGTACTCCCCGTTAGCTTCGACAATGGCTGCTTCGTTTTGCCGTTTTGCATGAGCAAGATCATCCATCTTTCCTGTCGCAGGCTCGATTGCAAAATGATAATGGCCGCCATAGCCACCATAATTAGCCCAAATTGCTAGATAAGGCACTTGTTCCGGAGGAAACCGGAGCGTAACCGCTTCGCCTGTCGCAGGATCACTAAGTTGTGCCCAGCCATGCTTAACCTTATTTGTAAAATAGTATTTTTCCGCATATTTCCCCTCTGCTGGTTCGATCATGCTAAGATCTACACGACCGATTTCCGTTTGAATGAGAGGCCAAGATTTCCTGTCCTGAAAGACGCCAAGACGTTGCCGTTCAGAATAAGAGATCTCAATTTCTATCATGTCGTTCGGAACATTCAATATCATACCTTCTCGGACTTGAAATAAAGGATGTGCTGCCCAAAGAAAGGAAAATGGCGATAAGGAATGATTCTTCAAATTATAATCGATACGCAAGGTATCTTCAGCAGCAAAAGAATACACCTTCTCCAACGTATACGGAAAATGAACACCATTCACTCGGCAATGTAGCTCATCTCCCCTACACTGACTGCTCCATTCGGTGGACCATACTTCCCCATGGTCTGGAATCATCTGGTTCTGCCATGGTTTTTCCGGGTAGAAACACTTGTTAATGCTTGGAAACATTTCATCCCATCCACTCTCGTCTCCAGTAGCAAAGGATGAACCAAAACCAGTGTTTCCCAGCGGTTTACCGCTTCGCCAGAGCCACTCCCGGTTCGTCTTTCGATTCAATAGCGACGCCACTTTACTGCCGAGACTCGGAATCACGGTTAACGAGATGCTGTTTGTTTGCCCAACCCAAGTTAAATAGCCTTCACTTTCGATTTGTGTCCAACTTCCCAAGTCTATCCCTCATTTCAATCTTTTTTAAAACCCTGCAAATAGAAAAAGCGCCAATTTTTCGAATTGGCAGCTTAATTCGTACCTATTTATTACTTGACTCACTTACTTTCAATTGCTTTACTCGCATAAACGGAGGTGAGTACTTGCCCCTTGATGAATTTTATCTAAACGAAGCACTTCTTCCAATTGCAATTTGGCTTGTTCAAGCTTGCCGATTCCAATGAAGCCGAGTGCCATCATATAATTGCAATGGATTTCGTTGCGCTTGTTAAGATCATCCTCGAACACAAGGAAATCCGGGAGCGAGACTGCGAAATAATCGAATTTCACTTGATCAAAAATATGCTTTTCGGAATAGTCAATGAGCTTGTTGAATCGGCGCTTAGCCTCTTTTTCATTTAGCAGCTTCAACCATGCCAAGCCTTGATAAAAAATCATATCCGGCGGCTGATCGTTGTAGTACATCGCACCGGCAGGCTCCTCCATACCTATTGACGCCTTCTCGAAAAACGCTGTCGCGTTGTCCTTCATGTTCAGACCTTCAAAAGCACAGCCTAAATAGTAAAAGATTTGGTTTTCTTGCGCGCCGGTAAGCTTTCCTTCACCGAGGTTTTCAGGAAGATGAAGTGCTTTATGCAAAAGTTCAAGCGCTTGCTCATACTTAGCTTCATCTAATGCGCGCTTAGCCAACTCTACATGTGAATACATGTACTGGCCTGTTACCTTCCCCTCACCGCCTTCCCAGGGATGAAACTTCCGAGAAGCCAGAGCCTCTGCAGCCTGCTCGTGTTTACCTTGAGAATTGAGCAGTGTAACGTATTCCAAATAGAGATCGTCACGCTGAACGACTAAAGCCATGTGCATTTCAAGTTTTTCAAAACGACTCTCCGGCGAGTAACCCAGCTTTTTGTAAAGCTGATCAAGCTCATAAAATACTCTCGCGTCACTCTGCTGGCATTCAAACGCTGTTTCCAAGGACACAATCGCCGCCTGAGCGTCGCCGCGTTTATTGAAATAGGCCAGTGCTAAATTACGGTGAACGGTTGCGAAATCGCCGTGAATATCCTGGGAAGATTCCCAATGGCAGATTGCGTCCTCGTAGCGTCTTTTGTCATACAGCAAGTTACCAAGATAGTAATGCGCTTTATCATCATTGTCATTGGAGGCAATGGCACTTTCCAAAATAAGCAAGTCGAACCAACTGTTCGGGAAGCAGTAATCCGGCGCCGCTGCATTTCCGTGTTGCCGATGTTTCGCTGCGACGTCCGGGTAGCCCGCTTTCTCATGCAAGTAACCAAGTGTGTAGTGCAGTAGCGGATATGCATCCGTACTATCCTTCTGAACGATTCGATTCAGCACTTCAATCGCCTCGGCATATAAACCACTCCCGGCATAGTCCGATACGAGGTTCAAGTAATTATGAGCATCGCCGCGCATAAGCAGTATTAACTCTCCAAGCACACGATTGGCGTTTTCTTGATCACCTTGGGCTAAATTCACTAGATAGCATTCGTTATATGCTGCAAAATCGGCAATATCAAGCTTAAGTGTTTCTTGGGCAAAAGCGAGCGCGTCCTCGTTGAATCCTAATTTGCGCAGCAATACTGTTTTCAAATGGCGCGCCTTATAGTTATGAGCGTTGCGGATGAGCGAACGCTCAGCCAATTCAAGCGCTTCTTCATAGTTTCCTTTTTCGCAGACGATCTGAGCGAGCGAAAAGTAGCCGCTGTCCTGCCAAGCTGCAGACCAGACTGCTTTATAGAAGGCGGCGAACGCTTCATCCAGGCGACTCTGCATTTTCAGAGATACACCCAACTGATAGTAGGCTTCGCTGTCGTATGGATTCGGGTTGCGCCACGTAAGCGACTTCACCGCTGTGCGGAAATGTCCTTCGGCCTCGCGGAACAAACAGCGGCGGAGCAGCAGTGTTCCATACACGACATTGATTCGGATATCGTTCGGATCGCGCTTGAGCCCCTCCAAATAATAATCGTCCGGCTCGAACGTTGCATGGCGGTATTGTTCCAGGTGCAGTCCGGCCAAATATAGCTGCTCGTTCGAAATCAGTTCCTGAGGTTCTGGAAGCGGCTTGGCCGCATCTGGCGCCTGCTCAATCGAGGGTTTGATTGGACGATAGGATACGAGCAAATTGCCTTTATGATCCCAAACTTGCACAAACAAATCATACGGTTTATCTGCTTCATCAAGCAAAATCACCGATTTATAGGTTGAGACTGGTGATAATTCAAGCTTTTCCTTTAAATAGGTGCGCTGACGGCTTTTCAGCTCCACGACGGCATCCGGGAAAATCGAAGTTGCATAAACATGGACAACAGCTTCACGGGTTGCTTCGTCGACTTCAAGATTAACTGCGGCATCGATAGTCGCATTTTTGACGACTCCAATATTTTTGTACGGCATAAAGTACTGCTTAAAAGATTTCTCTTCATAAGGCTGCAGCCAAGTAAAATCCGGTTGATTGTCGGTATATACGCCGGTCATCAATTCGATATAAGGGCCGTCTTCGTCGGTCAGATTGCGATCCCATGCTTGCCCGAATTCGCCGTTCCCCCACGTCCACTGCTTTTTCCCCGGGGAAATGTGGTGGTTAGCGACGTGCAAAAGCCCTGCCTGTACGCCGTGATCATAACCCCCGACAAAGTTGTAATCGGATTTGTACGCCATGTAAGAAGTTGGAACTGGAATGTTCTTGTACCGCGAGATATCAACGCCAGCGGAATAGTCCATTTTGTAGTACGTGCCGGTAGCAATTGGGAATCGGGACACATCCCGCTTGCCATGATCGAATACGGCCGTAACGTCCTGCGGAAATACGGATTGCGTATGTTCGTTTACGGCAACCGCCGGATTGGCCCACCACAGGAAGGTTTGCGGTTCTGGCGTACGGTTGTAAAGCTGTGCCGAGATTTCCAAGTACGCTTTACCTGGATACAACGTGAAACCTGTGGTTACTTTCGTGCCGTACATGCGATCAATTTCGCTCACCCATGCCGTTGCGCTGCCATCCTCGTTCACTGTGTAGCGATATTCTACGGGTCCGAATGTGTTGGGACGGTGATGCTGCGGCCAGTTGAACTCGATACCTCCTGATATCCACGGTCCGGCGAGGCCAACAAGCGCAGGCTTGATCACTCTGTTGTAATAAACGAAATCGTAATGATTCGTTTTGTCCAGCGCGCGATAGATCCGTCCTCCGAGCTCTGGCATCATTTCAATTCGAACATATTCGTTTTCAAGAATAACCAGTCGATAGCTTTTCATTACTTTCTCGTCTTCTATTTTATCAATGACAGGATGCGGATAGACGCGGCCGGAGCTGCCTTGATACACCCGTTTTTCCAAGAACATTGGATTTGGATTGGGCACTCCGATTCCGTAGGTGGGAATTTCAACTGCTTCTTCCCATACTCGAACCGCTTGAACGTTATCTTGAGCCATTGAATCTGTCTTTTCATTCTTCATGGGTGACCTCCTGCTAGATTATATCTCTAATTTACTTCTAGGATTCAGTTCTGCCAATTGACGAAATGCGGTTTATGATGGATGATATTCTTATTTCAATAAGAGGTGTGAGATTTATGGAAACGATTATGAAGCCTGAGGGCTTCCAACAGGAATTACTTCATGTCATGCCCGAATATATTTTGAAAGAATTAGAGCAATCGGAATTGACAAAGCATCTATATATAAGCGATATCGGCGTATTTCCGCGAGCTCAGTACCATTATCGGGAACGTTCTGACGGCTGCAACGCCCATATTGTTATCTATTGCACAGATGGCGAAGGATGGATCGAGCTTGAAAACCATAAACCGCTGCAATTATCTGCGCGGCATTTAGCCGTAATACCTGCAGGAATACCACACCGTTATGGAGCATCTTCCCATTTACCCTGGAGTATTCACTGGTTTCATTTGCATGGCGATCATGCTGCTCCATTAATTAAAATGTACAATTTGTACGAGGGCCCCATCTATCTGCCGCATAGCATAAACGCAAAGTTTCTGGCGGAATTCGAACACTGCTATGAATTGCTTTCGAACAAGGCGTATTCCATGGCGATACAAGTTCATGTTTCAAATGTCTTTCGGGAGCTTTTGAGCGATATTGGAATGAGTTCAGCGGGGTCTACGCAAGACAAAAAAAGGGAGAGCTATATGGAAAACGCCATCCGGTACATGAACGACCATTTGGAGGTTTCCATTACACTCGCCGATTTAGCCAAGCATACTGGGGTATCCAAACAGCATTTGATTTTTTTATTCAAGAAGGAGACCGGATTTCCGCCAGTGGAGTACTTTTTACGTCTCAAAATACAAAAAGCGAGCCAAATGCTCGACTTGACCGCCCTCACTATTAAGGAAATCGGAAACGCGATCGGCATATCCGATGCCTACTACTTCTCCAGACTTTTCAAGAAAATGATGGGGGTTTCCCCAACAGATTATCGCAAAATTCCAAAGGGGTAACGATGTACCTAAGAATAGACCCTGCATAATTGTGCACGATATGTCGGATGGATACATGCAATTCCTGCTATTCTTTTGATAATGGAGGTCAGATAAATGGATTTGCTTAAAAACATGAATGGTGCTTTAAAGTACATTGAGGAAAATCTTACGAACGATATTGATTTTATAGAAGTAGCAAGAAGGGCTTACTGCTCCGAATACCATTTTAAAAGGATGTTTTCCTTCCTTGCAGGTATTTCGCTATCGGAATACATCCGCCGCAGACGTCTTACTCTTGCAGCGCTTGAACTCAAAATCAGAAGCCAGAAATAATGGCCATTCACTTAAAGCCTACCCGCCAATGACCTTCCAGTTATCCATCAAAGGAGGAAATGAAATGATCTATCGAATTGAAGAAAAAGAGGCATTTCGCATAGTTGGAATTAAGAAAAGAGTTCCTATCAAGGGGAGCTTGATCACTATATTGGTGTAGCAACCACGAAGGAGTGTCCTGATCACCTAACACAGCTTGATGTTTCTGACTCAACATGGGCTGTATTCGAAGCAAGACGCCGCAAAATGTATGGGGACGTATTTATTCCGAATGGTTTCCATCCTCAAACTATGAAGCAATAGAAGGTCCAGAAATCCTTTGGAATGAGAATAAAGATGTAACCTCACCAACTTTTAAAAGTGAAATATGGATACCGGTTTTGAAAAAGTAAACATATGGAGGAGGGTTCTTTTGTAACCCTCCTTCCATTAGAATAACTACTTCACAAGCTGTAAAGAGAAACGGATGCGCAAGCGATCTTTATAAGTCCATTGCGCAAGTCCATATAATCCATTCCTGTTCGGCATTAGGCTAGGGAACAATTCCAACACAGGCTTAGCCTCATTTTCTTTTACCGCTGCCTCCGGTTTGATAATATAGGTATACCCCATGTAGTTAAGACGCAGCTCCCCAGCGTCTCCGCTGATTTCTGACCCGTCTACACCATTGCTTTCAAGAAAAGGAATAACTGCTGCAATTGCCGTCAATATGCCATCGCTGGCAGGTATTAGTTCCCATTCTACCTCCACCCCGCCCGCATGCATATGATACGTTTCGCGGATTTCTTGGCATCCCCCGACGCCCATCGTATGATTGCGGTCCTTTACGACACTCCGTTCGAAATCATCTGCAGGTTCAATGTCCAAGGCAGCAGGATCCTTAGCGGTGTAAATAACCTGAAATTCCACGGTGCCGGATTGCGTATCCTTGGCTTCCACACGGAAATCCCAAGGCGAGATTTCAGGCTTTAATGGATTTCCATCCGGGCCAAGCTCAGAGAATACTTCTTGTTTACTCCGGCCCGATTGCGCAAGCGAATGCCAAACCCCAAACCCATCGCGCCAAGTCACCCCAATAGACACCGGCCATTCTGGAGAAGGCATCGCTAAATGCGGACGAACATACACAAGCGATTCGTTTCTCTCTTTACCGGGAATCCCTACGGACAAAGCCAGCTCTCCTGGCATGTGCGCCCGATGAAGTCTTACAAACCCCGTCGCATCGTGCCCCCTTTGAGCGTAATGATCCAGCATAACATGATAATTCCCACCTGTAGATCCTGTAGTCGCATAAGTGCGGTTAAAGGCTGGAAGATTCATCACATATCCGCCAATATCCGAAGGCGTCGGCACTTCTGGAATCAGGTCGTTTGCTGAAAGATAACAGGATGCGGCAATTTGTGCTGCATAGAGACTGTAGTTTGCATAGTAAGCATAGAATTCCATGCCGTGCCGTTTCTCTGGATGGAATCGGCTTTTATTGAGACGCGGCATCAGCGAGTCTGCTCTCCACCGCAGCGTAGCGGAAAATGCCCGCCGTGCAGCCCTTTTGAAAACGCCTGCCCACTTCGTTTCGTTGTTTGCCCATAAGCGGGTCGCTTCGCGTTCACACAAATGAGCAAACGTGAGCTCGTTCCAAATAAATTGGTTGCTGCGCCCCCCGCAGCTGCTTTCTCCTGTGGAAGACTGCATAAAAAGCATAGTTCGCATGCCCCGGTGCAGCAATAGCTCCAATAATGGCGTGAACTCGCTCGTATACCCTTCCTTCAGCAAACCTGATAATTGATCCCTTGCCGCCAGATCATAAGTTGCCGCTACATTAGGATCACGATATAAGCCTTCAGGCGTAAACCTCGTCATTTGCGGCGGCAAATATTTATCGATAAAACGCTTATCCGCAGAAACCCCTTCCTTATATCGCATCATTTCACCATGCATGCTGTAAGTTGCCCAATTCCGAATGTTTTTGAGCGGCATCCTGCGCTCCACTTGTGAGTACACCAATTCCGGATCGAATCCGCTCAAGTGGTTTTTCCAAGCTTCCACTCTATTCCCTTGGGTGTCCGGGCTTAAAATCCGATAGGCCAACATCAGCATATGCGTGACAAAATCTCCATGCGCGTCCGGCACTGTATTCGTCCCCAATTGGCGGCATGCCAAATCCATGGCAAGTAGAATCGACTCGCGCAAATCATCACAGCGCCCCGCTTGCAGCAGAATCGCCCCGGTTTTCACATAACTTGCCGTCACGAACTCTTTCTCTGCGCCGGCATATGGATCTATGATCCCGCCATCCTGGTTCTGACAGACGGCAAATTGCCTCAGAATATCTTCGGCTTGATCCAGATACTGACTAGCATCTATACCTGTCGGTTCCCAAACAGCCTCAGACTCTTCCAATAAAAGACTAAAGTGATCAACTAGAGGTACAGTTGGATCGTTCTTACACAAAAGCTCCAAATAAGCTGCTTCATTCAGCGCATAATCCTCGGTCATTTCTATATCCCCCTTTTCCGTTATATAAGACTATAAAATACCGAAGGTTTTGAAAGCTTTCGTGCAGAGCATTCCGTTCTGCAGCGCCGTGCGGACTAGATTTTCTCCAGCTACTTTTTCCAGAGCTTTAAGAATAACACGTTCCTCGATATCCTTGGGAACCACCACAATCCCATCAACATCTGCAAATAAATAATCGCCAGGCTCAATCTTCACTTGATCAATCTCAATCGTTTTTTGATAGAAAATCAGATCCACTCTACCTTTGGAATCTGTCGGCACTTGCCCTCTTGAGCAGAGCGGAAAGCCCATCTCGCGAATTTTCTCCGTATCTCTGTTAAGCCCGTCAACGATGGCTCCTCTGCCCCCTCTTGCCCGGCATGCCGTAGAGATTAGCTCCCCCCAGAAAGCAGCCTCTCCCGGTGCACCCGTTTGAACGATGAACACTTCTCCCGGCAACACCGCATCGATCGCTTCCATTTGCAGCTTATAAGGCTCGTCTGGAATCGTCGTCACTTTCTTCGCTTGAGCCGTGAAGGCGCGACCGCTTACCTTGGTTTTCGTATCTAACAATCGGATTCCCGCACCAAAGGTTTGATTGCGGTAACCCTCGTCATCCAGAATGTCCGCGATAACAGCAGAATATAATCTTTGTTCCAATTCGTCAAATGTCAGATTGGCTATGGATGCTGCAGATTTCCTTTGTTCCATAATCATCATTCCCCTCCGTCTATTGTTAAACACGCTCTAATATAATTCTCCGCCAAGCTTGTAATACAAAGCTTCCACAAAGTAATAGTCTCCCCATAACGCGTAGTCATCTAAAGTTCTGTTTCTGGGACGATTTGCACAGACATGTGCCAGCAAGCCCTCAATGTTGTCTTTCTCCTCCCAGCATGTTTGAATCAATGAAGCGAGGATGGCATCATTGATACGACTATACAATTGTGTGGATTTATGATCAGGGGCAAGCTTGAGAAATTTTTGAATACCTGCCGAAACCAGAGCCGCAGCTGAGCTGTCTCTTGGCTCTTGACTGCCTTCCCGATAAAATAAATCCCAATAAGGCACTAAGTCATTGGGTAACGCATTGACATAATAACGGACGACTTGCTCGATACCGTACAAGACTTCTTGGCTGCCAGTCAGACGATACAGATCCGGCAATCCCCATGCAGCCCATCCCGAACCTCTGCTCCACGTGCTTTGCAAATTCAACCCTTGATGAGGCAGATGACCCGCATAACGACCTAGAATTGGATCAAACTGCGCCAATTGAATGATAGCTCCATCATTGCAAACATTATATCTAAGAACCGTTTCTCCATTCTGCACAGCTGCTTCGGCATAGGCCGGATTCCCGCTTATATCCGTTGCCACTTTTAAGATAGGAATCACCGTTAAACTGTCTACAATGACACGCTTATTTTGTGTGGCATCATCCATAGCTCCGGCCATATGCATGATTCCGGGTGTCGGAACAAAGCGGTCGAGCATAATATCAGCTGCATGAGTGATGAGATTCTTGAAGTAGGAATCCCCTGTAAACTTATAGCCCCACACTAAAGCAGGATCAGCTTCGCAGCCAACACAATGCGTGAGCTCATAATGCTCATGGGTTAAGGTTTGTGTATATGTCTCAACATACTGATACGCGGTCTCTTTAAATATCTCATCACTGGTCATCTGATAAAGAAGCCAATGTATGCCAATCCAGTAGCCAGCGCCCCAAGCGTTTTTCTGTGCACCTTTAAACTTTGCATATATCCCATTCGTCGCTTCATCCCCAGGAAAGCTTCCTTTAAAACGCTGCCTATTCGCTTTCATCGTGTTGAAATCCGATCAACTGCACCTGTGAATAACGAAGACTCCCAGGTCCGATCGATAAACAAACTTGGATTCTCCAGTTCGTTTAGCTTTGCTCCAATGCCCATCCGCATTCGTCTTGTCCCCCTGCTGCCCTTAGAATGACTTCATTATATTAAATCTGTCGGTTTCAAAGTTACAATCCATTGCATGGAATTGTTGTTTTCTTGTCATGTTTAAATAGACCGTGGTACACTATTCTGAACGAATCATCGTAGCATTCAGGAGGTCTGCACATTATGAAATTCTTTGAAGACGTGGAATTACAAAAAATCCCCTATCGCTTCAGTTATCGCAAGATAACGACTGAGGATTACAAAGGATTCTACCATTGCCATCAAGGTATGGAATTTTTATATGTGCTTCAAGGCACCGGTCAGATTGTAGTCAATCGCAAAGTATACCTAATTCAGCCTGGCACCTTCCTCTACCTGCAGCCGTATCAACTGCATCACATTCAAGTTGACGTACATCCAGATGCCCCTTACGAACGAACAATTATCGCCTTGGAGCCCTCTATATTTGAGCATTATTTTGCTGCATTCCCACAGTTAAATGATTATTTTCAACATTTGTGGAAAAACGAACTCGAGGATCAGGTACTCCAACAAATGGATAACATGAGCTTTATCAACCAATTATTTCAGCATCATCATACGGTGTTTTCCAGCTATCAGCACGATGCAAAACAACAAAATTTCGCCTTACTCATGCTGCAGGTTTTTCAATTTCTCTATGCAAAAGGGTTTGGAGATCCAATTGAAAATGGATTACATCCGCAAAGACAGCTTCATTATTCAGAAAAGATTATGAACTGGCTGGAGGGGCATTATTCGGAGGAAATTTCACTCGATAAATTAGCGGAACATATGCATATATCCAAATATTATGTGTCTCGTATCTTTAAACAAGAAACCGGCTCTACGTTGATGGAATATATTCTCGCAAGGCGAATCAAACAAGCCTGTCTGTTATTAAATACAAGCAACAAAGGGATTGAGCAGATCAGCATTGAGGTGGGGATGAACAATTTCCCTTATTTCTGCCAGGCTTTCAAAAAGCTCGTAGGCACGACACCGATGAAATACAGAAAAAAACTACGTTAGCATGATTGACGAATTAGCAACGGGAGGGCTCGCCCAGATTCCTCAATTTCAGACGCGTGGGTAGGTAAATAGAAATCTGTTCAAAGGAGAATCGACATGAAATGGACGTGAGAGGTTTAAGATATGGGACTGGTTGGGCATGGCTCATCAGCAAAACTCCACCATTGAGAAAACCTCTATCGAGGCCATTCAAAGATGGGTGACCTAATAATAAAACGGTTTTCGGGAACCGAAAAACTTATACTTTCTTCGCTTTCTTCTCCATCGTCCGAAACAGCGTGTCTTTCATGTTTGTTTGCTTGCGGAACCGTCCCGGCGAGATGGAGAGCATTTTTTGAAAGGCACGGGTGAAGGCTTCCTGAGATTCAAACTGATATTTGATGGCAATCTCTACGATTCTAAGATCGGAATGAAACAAATCGTATGCCGCATGAGTCAATCTCCGCCTCCTTATGTAATCCGAGACGGTATTTCGTGTGACAGTTTGGAAGATTCGGTGAAAATGATAGGATGGGGTTACCTCAACTGTACATCATTTCGTAATTTTATTTTTGATATATTTTGCGGAAAGTCAATGGGGGAATTGTTCAAGAAGTTCATGCTTGAGAAATTGGTAAAGCTTTGAGCTAGCCATTTTCAACGGATATTCTGATGGCTTGGAGAGAATGCCGAAAGTCATTTCTATAAGGCTGCCGCTCATAGGCCGAATCGTAGTTCCTATAGGAACTGGTTTCAAAACAATCTTTGGCACAAGGGCAATACCTAGTCCGCTTTCGACATAATATTTCAAAGCTGTCATACTGCCAATTTCCATAGTGTCTATTGGAATGTTCCCCGATTCCTGCAATACCATCTCAAGTTTTCTGCGGTACGGACAGGTTGCTGACGTGATGAGCAGACGATGTCCCCGAATATCATCCGGCGCAATAATCGATTTTTGGGCAAGCGGATGGTTCTCCGGCATCAAGACCACAAACTCTTCCTTAAATAAGGGTTCAAAATAGAGATCGGAACCCAGATCCGGTGCCGAACAAAGAGCCAAATCAATTTCCCCTTTGAGAAGCCGCTCGCTCAATGTTGGCGTGTTTGCAAATTCTACAGAGATACGAATTTTCGGAAATTGTGATAAAAACCTCTCTAAAATACCAGGTAATCGATAACTGGCAGTAGGCTCCGTCACCCCTAAACGGATATTCCCCCTTTCGCCTAATTTCAAATCCGATAAGTTCGTTTGTAATTGCTCTATATTCTTTACAATTTGCAAACTCTGTTCGCAAAACAGTCTCCCGGCTTCTGTTAACCGGATTTTTTTTCCGCGTTCGATAAGCTGAACGCCCAAGTCGGATTCAAGCTTTTGAATTTGCATCGTAACGGTAGATTGCACATAATTCATTTCATCAGCTGCTCGGATAAAACTACCGTACTTTACAATCATTTGAAACGTTTTTAATGTTTTAAGATCCATGTTAGTACCCCTAGCTTCAAGTTCAATTTTTTTGAACATATCGATCAACTAATTCAATTATACAAAATTCAAAATGACAATATACAATCATTTATATCATGGTGCAGCAAAAGGAGATGACTAATTATGGATTTAAAAGACAAAGTTGCTCTTGTTACTGGCGGAGGAACAGGGATCGGAAGGGCTACTTGCCTTGCACTTGCTGAGCGGGGGGCAACCGTCGCCGTGAACTATTCGCGCTCTAAAGCCGATGCGGAAGAAACAGCACAAATCATCCTTACAAAAGGTGGGCGCGCAATAGCCGTGCAAGCCGATGTTTCTCAAGACAAGGAAGTCAGGGAAATGGTTGATACATTGGTGCAACAATTCGGGACGATTGATTTGCTTGTGAATAATGCCAGCATTACACGACATATCCCGCTTGATGATTTGGAAGCGGCAACGGAAGAAGTATGGGACGAACTTTATGATGTTAATGTCAAAGGAATGTATTTTTGCGCGCGAGCTGTTGCCCCTTTCATGAAAATGAATAAACAAGGAGCGATAGTCAATCTCGGCAGTATAGCGGGACAAACAGGATTAGGCTCCTCTCTTCCATACGCCGTATCCAAAGCAGCAGTTCACGGTCTTACGAAATCGTTAGCACGCGCCTTAGCTCCGGATATTAGAGTCAACTGCGTTGTACCTGGAGCCGTCGCGACAAGATGGTGGGCTGGAAGGGAAGAACAAATGAAGAGGTTAGCTCCTAATCTTCTGCTGCAGCGCATTTCAACACCTGAGGATATTGCTAAATTTATCTGTGCAGCCTTGGAACAAGAAGCAATGACAGGTCAAATCATTACAGTGGATAGTGGACAAACGTTATAATCAAATAAAAACAAGGAGCAGCTGCAACGGCAGTTTGCTCCTTGTTCGAAAAACTACTAGTAACCAGTCAATACTTATCCGTTTTTTGACATATTTTCCTTTTTAATCCTGTAAAATAGACTGGAAGGAATGCCGAATAACATCCCCCCTGCTGATTATTCCGACAAGAACGCCTTGGTTTAGAACCGGCAGTTTTTTAATTCGTTTTTTACCCAATATGGCAGCTATTTGCTCAATATCCTCTTCAGAATCTACGGAAAATACCTTCTTTCGGGCGATTTTCATCACATTCAAAGGAAGCAAGCTACGAACTCTTTCGTGGAACTCTTCATTGTCTCCCTTGATGATAGCCGTGTAGAAATAAGAACCGAAGACATGGTCCTCATGCTTGCCGATAAAACGCATAATATCCCCATCACTAATGTAAGCAACCACTTCATTCCGGTCGTTAACAACGGGAAGCCCACTGATTCTGTGCTTTATAAATTTTTCAATCACGTCGCGTACAGTATCGCCTTCTTTTACTTTGTAGACTTGACGAACCATGATTTCATTTGCCTTAATGACGGTTTCCCCTCCAGTTGAGAAATTGCCTTCTGTTCAAATAAGTTGTATGATGAAACTATATACTTGCATTATACAACTATGTGATGCGAACTGGAACAAAAAGGCTATGTATACCGGATTCAAGATCCCCAAGATGGACGTGCCTATTCCCTTCAAATCACAGAAAGTGGGGCCAAAGAACTGGCTTCAAACAAACAGGGGCGATTCATTGGATTCATGCTAACTTGCTTTGCAGACTTTTGTGTGATAAGATGAGCTTATAAACTGCTTTAACATAAATTCACATATTGAAAAGGTGATCATTTGTGTAATGGTACCTTTTTCAATGTGTGATTTTTTTGTTTAAAAAAAACATGTTAAATAACTATTTGGAGGTAATTTATTATGGAAACAGGAACAGTAAAATGGTTTAACGCAGAAAAAGGCTTTGGGTTTATCGAAGTAGAGGGCGGAAATGACGTATTCGTACATTTCTCCGCGATTCAAGGCGATGGTTTTAAATCACTAGACGAAGGTCAACGTGTTGAATTCAACGTAGCTCAAGGCAACCGCGGACCTCAAGCCGAGAATGTTGTAAAACTGTAAATTGAAATACACAGTAAACTGTCCTTAACAAGTGTTAAGGGCAGTTTTTTTTAATCTAAGGAGGAGTTAACTATGTATTTTCGAAGAAAATCGTTAGAGGATCTCCCTCAGGAAAACACTAAAATCTGGGCTTGCAAGAAAGAAGAATGTAAGGGTTGGATTCGGGACAATTTTGCGTTTGAGTACGTTCCAACTTGCCATCTTTGCCATTCTCCCATGATTAGTAGCGTGAAGATGCTTCCTCTGCTTGCCAACTCCAACATAGATATGAAGTCCCTAAATAAAGGCAGACAAATCTCGTAGACTGATCCATATTGAAATGGCTGACTGATTTGGAGGAGCGCGAAAAAGAGACGGAACCCATTACGCTTGCAAGGATGCCTTGCTGCTACCCCTTCTTCGTGCCCTTTGTTCCAAATTCTTGTATTTTCACTTTAACTTTAACTTCTACACGCACACCGCTAAATTCATCATCCCAATCGTCTTTCATCTTTTTCCAAATTTGGGGATAATCAATGCTAAGTTTCTTTCCAAATCCTATTACATCAACCTTGAAATCCTTCTGTGTTTTGGTAAGCACCTTCTCGACCGCTTCCTGAATGGACACCTCTGTCGCCTGTTCCGCTCTTTTTATAAATTCCGGTTCAAAAGCATTTCCGGGATCAACCCAATCTTCCCGCAGTTTTCCTTCTGAATGTATTTCAACCACAAAAGATAGCTTGTCTCCTTTTACTTGGGGTTTAATTTTGCTTTTCACTGTTCGGATTTCATAGACAATCGTCTCTCCGCTCTTCGGATCCGAGCCTGAAATAATTCCCGAGCTTTTCTTTTCTCCCTTCAACAGGTTCAATCCTACAATTTCCTTCTCGCCTAACCAGCCGATCATCTTGGCCGTCTTGCCTTTGATCACGGCAGCCCCGGCAATTATCGCTTCTTTTTTAGTGGTATCTACCCGTGGAACAATAAAACTGATTTTCCCCGTTATCTTTTCCGACATATCACCCAATTTGAATTCATTGACCATGCTCAAGGTTTTTTGGTAATTATCCGCTAATTCCCTAAGTACCAAGGCTGGGTTTCTAACGATCCCGCGCTTTTCAAAAGCATCCTCGGCTTTTCCTTGAGATATCAGAACACGAATGGACCGCCTCGTTTCTGTATTCCGCAACAAGAAATTGATAAGATTATTTAAATCGATGTTCCGTGCGACAGTCTCACTAATAACAATGATCCTCAAGTGCTCATAACTGGGGGAACGCTCTGCCCGCGTAGACAATTCACGTATGTTTTCAAAAACTGAAGTTCCTTCGCTAATAAGATTGATATAATCTTTTTGCGATATCCCTGCTTCTTTAGCAGCAAATTGTTTCGGAATGGCAAGTTGATGAATCATGGAAATGGCTTGACGTTTTCCTTTTTTGCCATCGATACTTCCGTTCTTTTCTCGTTCCGTCATGTTCTTATCCGGCTCATCAAATCCGATTCCAAGCACAATTCCGACGTCTTCAATCTCTCTCCTATCCCAGCAACCTGTCATGAAAATGACGAGTAAAAGAAGGGCCAGATGTATGCAGCTCCTCTTAACGACTCTCAAGGCCTTTCCTCCTTAGCTTGGCGATGATCAAGAAGCATGGGGGCATGATAGCAGTAATGAACAAAGCTGAGTATCCAACAAAATCACCCAATTTAAATACACTATTCAAATCGGCAGGAAACATTGCAATGAGATAAATAACCGGCAGACACGCATAAATGAATGTTCGATACTCCTTCCGGAAAAACTGACTACACCCAAGGGACGCTGCATACTGAAAGATGACAAAAGCTGAGTACATCGATATCACCCAAAGGACGGAGAACAAAGATTCGAACCGTTCGAAGAATCCACCCGGCAGCTCAATGTTTTTGGCTACGGACATCATTGGCCAGGTTACTGTCTTTACTTCATCTACCGTTAACGTAGCGATAGCAATCACTACGACCAAGGTGTACAAGGGGATGACCAAAGCAATACCCATAAGTGAAGCTTTCACTGCCTTCCGGGGTTCTATCATAAAGGCAGGTAAAATCAGCATGATTTCGAAGCCGCTGAATGAAAAGATCGAAGGCTTGATACCTTTCAATACAGGCAGCATTCCATCGCCCAGTACCGGACGAATATTGTCTAGTTCGAAATCCCCCAAGCTGAATACAATAAACACCAATAGTAGCAAAACAACAACGGGAAGAAACAGTTCGGCCAGACGAGCAATCGGATTTATACCTCCCACTGTGAGATAGGTCGCCAAACTTAAAAACACAATTATAATCACTTCTAACGGGGTATTATCCAATAAGTACATGCGAATCACTTCACCCATAAAGCGGAGCAAATAACCTGAACAGACAATATAATAGAGGGTAAGTACGATGCTCGCACTTCTCCCCAATAGTTTTCCAGCGACCGTTTGACTGTATTGGTAAAAAGTCTGCTTTGGAAAACGTTGACTCAATTTGACAATTATATATCCAGCCAATAGGGCGAGAAGCCCACTCACGATCACGGAGATCCATCCGTCGGGGGTTCCTACCTCCTTCGATATTCCCTGAGGCAAGATGAGAATTCCTGTACCGATCATGCTCTTCGATACGATCAAGGAAGCCTGGGTAGTTGTGATTTGCTCTTTATGGTTTGTGATCACGCTGTATGCCCCTTATCCTCATTATTGGCGTGTACGATCTTGCGTTTTGTTCATTTTAGGGCGCTGCTTCATGATTTTGAGCGGCATTCTTAAGATGAGATCTTTCCAATCTCCTGGACGAATGGGGGCTAATGGAGACAAATAGTCAACCCCAAAGCTTTTTAGCTTCACAAGATGGACCGTGATGAGGATAAAAAACAGGATAATCCCGTAAAGGCCCAATACTGCAGCCGCCATCATCATCGCAAATCGCAGTATCCGGATTGCAATCCCCGCACCGTACTGTGGAAAGGCAAAGGAAGAAATTGCGGTCAAAGCAACAACAATAACCATGATGGGACTCACGATTGCCGCTTGCACAGCTGCTTGACCGATCACCAGACCTCCGACGATGCCAACGGCTTGCCCAATGGGCTTCGGTAGGCGGAGCCCGGCTTCTCGGAGGATTTCAAGGGTAATTTCCATAATTAGCGCTTCCACAATAGACGGAAATGGAACCCCTTCTCTTCCCGCGGCGATAGAGATGACCAACTTCGTCGGAATGAGTCCATGATTGTAGGAGATTAATGCAATATAAAGAGCTGGAAGAAACAAGGCGAGGAATGCAGCGCCATACCGCATTATTCGGATCAACGATGCCGGGAGCCATCGCTCATAGTAATCCTCAGATGAAGTCAACATCATGAAAAATGTAATAGGAACAATCAAAGCAAAAGGTGTCCCGTCTGTCATAAGGACAATACGTCCCTCCATTAAAGCACTTACTGCTCGATCAGGGCGTTCCGTATTTTGGACCTGTGGAAATGGGGAGAGGTAATTATCTTCAATCCATTGTTCAATATACCCCGACTCGAGAACCCCATCAATATCGATCCTCTCCACCCTTTCTTTTACTTCTTCCACCAATTCCGGACTCGTCAATCCTTTTATATAAATCAAGGACACTTCCGTTCTTGATCGGTGTCCGATTGTATAATTGACCATTGTGAAGCCGGGATCTTTGATGCGTCGGCGAAGCAGCGCCGTATTGCTGCGGAGGTTCTCGACAAAACCATCCCTTGGCCCACGTACAACTGCCTCAGAAAGGGGTTCTTCAATCGATCGGCCTTCCCCTCCGCATAATCCAATGATGAGGACATCGGCCATACCTTCCACGAATAAGGCAACATTTCCGGAAAGTACATCGTGAATACAATCTTTCAGGCTGTGAACTTCCTTCACTTCTGTAGCCGAAATCACACAATCCGTAATTCTGGTTTTCATCTCTTCCGCACTGACAGGTGTTTGCATGAGTACTTCTTGATCCTTCATCAACGCCTTGACCACCTGTTCGGTTATAGCGACTTTATCGACTAAACCATCAACATAAACAACGGCGGCTTTCCATTTTATAAGACTCACACTGAATTGGCGAAAAATGACGTCAGGACTATGCCCGATGGTTTCTCTCATTACCCGTAGATTTTCCTCCAGACAGACTGATAACTGAAAATTCTGTTGAGGTACTGTCTGTTCCATATGTTTTTCTTTCTTCTTATTTCTCCGAACGAAGCCCAACCAAGGGGATTTACTTCCTTCCACACCATGTATCCAATGAAATACCATTGAAATTCCGAACGGGATAACGAAAGAAAAAAAAGCTCCCAACCATATATCCGGCTTAAAAAAATAAACCATTACCTTTTGCATCATGATGATGATCTCACCGTCTTTTTGGAATAATTTCTCCGGGAATCGTTTTCTTAGGTCAATGACTTCTTGTCCCCAACCCATTTTTTATCCTACTTATCATTCAACTGTATCTTGTGCTTCTTCCAGATTTTTCATTCAAGTTCTCGTCAACTACAGTAGAAAACAACGAAAAAAGCTGATTCCTTTTGCGTACTGGAACCAGCTTTCCCGTTGTTTTATGAGACTAATTTTCTTGTTGGTTATTCCACGTTATGATACACCTGCTGCACATCCTCTAAATCTTCCAAAGCATCAATCAATTTATCGAATTGGGCTTGACCTTCTTCCGATAAGGTGACGTTGTTTTGAGCTAACATCGTCAGTTCAGCAATGGCAAACTCCGTAATTCCAGCCTTTTTGAATGATTCTTGAACTGCATGGAACTGCTCCGGATCTGCGTAAACCATTACGATGTCATCTTCTTCGACAATGTCTCGAACGTCTACATCTGCTTCCAGCAAAATTTCCATGATGTCATCGATGCTCTTGTCTTCAATACCGATGACAGCAGTGGCATCGAACATGTAAGCGACTGAGCCGTTTACACCCATATTACCGCCATTTTTACTAAATGCTGCACGTACGCTAGAAGCAGTACGGTTCACGTTATTCGTCAGTGCGTCCACTATGACCATCGCACCGTTTGGTCCGAAGCCCTCATAACGAAGCTCCTCATAAATTTCATCTGAGCTGCCTTTTGCTTTATCGATGGCGCGATCAATAATTGCTTTCGGCACATTATAGGTTTTTGCCCGTTCGAGTACAACTTTCAAAGCACGATTCGCTTCAGGGTCCGGTTCACCCTTCCGTGCTGCTACATAAATTTCTAAGCCGAACTTAGCGTAAATTCGACTAGTATTTGCATCTTTAGAGGCTTTCTTCTCTTTAATATTATTCCACTTACGGCCCACGATTGATCCCACTTTCTATTATTATTTCATTAACATAATAACCGATTTTCATTCTAAATGGAAAAAAAATTGCATCATTATTCCCGTACTAACGTTTTTCGTTGTTCAAAAACATTTATGAGCTTAATCACCATGGACGCGTGGGACGGTACGGGATCCGTGTTTGGAACAGCAGTTCCCACAGCCCCTCATTATACGATCGAGGATTTGAATACTTGTCCGAGTACGACTCCAGACACCTGCGATTTGAACACTGCTGTGGATCCATTATTTGCAGACACCTAACGAATTCAATTTCTCTCAAATCGTCCGCACTTGGAGTCATAACGTCTGCCATCCTGACCGAAAAGCCTGCTTGAATTAATGCTCTGCAGACAGCTTGACCACCATTGCCGGCAGCACCGGTAACAAGAACTTTCATGATTTAACCACCTAACTTTTTATTTAGGTTATCTATTCATCATCCTCAATGATACACCTGCCATTGGATAAAATAACTAGGTTGTTCATTATGAACATCTATTTTTGGTCAACATTCAATAGGAAGCGTTGTTTGCCGCAGCACTCTGCCTTTTCTGAATCGCATGCATTCCCATAATCACCGCCACAAGTTCGTAAGTATCCAAATATTCGCTTTGATTGCTCAAATGAAAAGCTCATATTCCTTTGAAAATGCCGGGGATATAATCTCGTAGCTGCCTCGCCCTTCGGTTTCATATGTGAATTTCTTTGTAATAAACGCAAATCTGCTTCTCAACACACCTAACAGATATGTTTCCATCCGATATAATAGCAAGTTTGAAGTAATCTGTCCGTCCCTGAGCAGGCTGCCTTAATTGATCCCATGCAAAAAAGCCGCAATATAAGCGGCTTGTAATGGGGGAATTTCGCAATCGTGAAGCTCATCATAGAGTTGATTCTTATTGGAGAAAGGAATCGTTTCTAAGCCAAGACCCTCCTTCATCAGTGCTTCGGTAACACATCGTTGCAGCTTGGAGCGCTCCTTTTGCTGCTTCCTCTAGCGTTTTATAACGGTTTTCCATTGCAACAAGAGGTCCGGCAGTGTCTGCGCCTCTATAATAATGACTGAGCTCATAAAAGTAACTGCTCTCCCGATTTTTAAGAATGTTAATTCCAATATATATGCCATCTATTCTTGCTTTTAAACATTGTACGACTTCATGAACGGATTCAATATCTGTATGCTACGCCCCCTATGAGTGGATTCTTTTTTTGCCAAAAAGAAAACTGACAAAAGTAGTGTTTTTTCATCAAAGGGTTCGACAAGGCTTAAATTGAATTGATATTGTATGCATATATTAAGCTGATAAGAAAGGTCGTGACTTCTACGTACTCACACGAAGATTTAATTTCAATTCGACTCGTAATCATGCTCTTTGTGGTTCCAATATTAGCCGTCGCATCACTTTATTTGCTTAGATAAGTTTTTTAAACATAACAATTCCCTTGGGACGCTTGCTTAGCCCATCACTTAACAGAATGGGCCATTGACCGTCTAGAAAGCATAGCGCTAACACGAAAGGTTGTGCAGCCTTGAAATGGATTATCAGGTGGTTCAGACCGAAGCCAGTGATCATAACGGGGTACATCCGACTTCACGGCACTTGGTATGTGTTACATGAGTAGAAGTCATGGCAGCATTAATAGGGATGCATACGGCTCTTCATAGAGCCGACATTAACAATTGTCTTAGAATGTTATCTTCATAATCCAAGAAGTTCCCGACATACCAAAATACTCAAATCCGAGTTTTTCGTATAACCGAACCGCTATATGATTATCTGGATCAACGCTTAAAGAAAGTGATTTATAACCATCGATTCTAGCTTGCTGATTGATTTCCTTCATAAGAATCGTACCTATTCCCTTTTGTTTAAAATCAGGTAATAGAGCAATGCCTAATTCAGGCGTATTATTATCAACGTATCCATATCCTTTATTTGTCTCGTCAAATAATCTATACCAAACAGCTCCTATGGGTTTATCGTCAATGAGAGCAACTAAAGCCTTATCTCCCTTTCTTCCCCATTCCTCACTGTATTTCTTGATATTAGGTGCATTTAGAAGTTCATACTTGGAGGGTTTATCCTCTAATATATAAATTGACTCATAGTGCATATCCATGAAAAAATCGTATTCCTTCTGTTCCAATAGTCTTACAACTACCATAGAATCACCCCTTTGTAACTAAATCTAAATTCTATTATGGTGCGATCAATAGAACGAATTATTTTATCGATTTCTGCCCAATCGCTTAACGAAGCTGCCGGATTAGTTCGATTCGACAATTCGTATCAAATTCCACCCGTTTACAACGAAACGAGGTTTATTCATAATTATATATGGGTTACCATCTATTCCAAGGAGTGATTCAATGTCAAAGAGTATCTTAATTCTCACTGGTGATGCTGCAGAAGTTCTGGAAGTTTATTACCCGTATTTTCGTGTATTAGAGGAAGGGTACGAGGCCGTCATTGCTTCACCGACGAAGAAAGTACTTCGTACAGTCGTTCACGATTTCATCGAAGATTGGGAGACATACACAGAGAAGCCGGGGCATTTACTGCCGTCACACATCGCTTTCGCTGATGTAGATCCTAGTCAATATGATGGTTTAATCATTCCTGGAGGCAGAGCCCCAGAATACATTCGTTCGAACGAGCATGTTCCGCGCATTATTCGTCACTTCCTTGAAGCTGATAAGCCGCTTGGCGCTATTTGCCATGCTGTACAGGTATTCTCCGCTTTAAAAGACAATCGTTTTTTTGAAGGCCGCACCATGACTGCATATAACGCTTGTCGTTTAGATGTGGAGCAGCTCGGAGCATTGTATACGACAGATTCACTTCGTGTGGATGGGAAATTAGTCACTGGTCACGCTTGGCCGGATTTACCAGGCTTCATGCGCGAGTTTTTGAAACTGCTCACCAAATAAAATACGTTGATTAAATGATCAATACGGGGTTGCCGTTTGGCAACCTCTTTATTGATTTTATAATAACCTCCGATTTTTTGCCGTTAGCGCTTAACGATTATTTATCGGGTAATTGTAATGGTTAGTTTTCTATCGGATTAGATGTTTAATATACATAGCACCTTTTTCAACTGAAGTCTCTATATAACCAACTATTTGTTCAAAAGTAAAAACACTCAACTGCTCTTTAATAGAGCTTTGTTCATAATTCATATCTTCAAATACCTCAGGTAGAAATTTTTCTATATCTTTTTCTGTGACTTCTTGTAATTCAACGATTTCAACCTCTTTGGTAATCACCTGAGTAAAATTGTTTGTAAAGTTGTAATAGTCCAATAACTTTCCATTTAATAAACGGAAATCATTGTGATATCTATCAAAAACGTCCTTATCATTTTCAAGTCTATTTTTTAACCAAGGTAAAAAGAAGCCTTTTAGCCATATATCATCAGCAATTAAATGCGTATAATAACCCAATATAAAATTGGAATGCTTATGGGAACTATATTTATTTATGAATTTTTCAAAATCAATACTCCTTGAGTAATCACTATGGCTTCCGGCAAAAAAATGGGATAAATCTTTAGGAGAAACAGCATCAGGTACAATTCCACCTAACAAAAAGGTTGGTTTATCTTTTAATGAAAATTGGTCAGCTATTTGATTAGCAATAATAAGGTGCATAATTCTCGAACCCATTACTTACCAGCCCCTTTCAGACTTTTACCCTGAATTTTATTAAACTAACCTCCCGTTAGTTCAGTAACTTAGCGTTTAGATGTAGGTCTAAGATTTCGATTACTTCAGCAATTGCAACTTTCTTTGAGCCTTCCATGAAATACCCTGTAACTCCATTTTGAATCCTTTTCACATGTACTTCTTTCCTCATTTCAGGGAAGAGAATCCACATCAGAGCAGTTCCTTCTAAAAGCACAGGATTGATGTCATCAAGAATAATATTTCCGTGCTCATCTTCAAATTCTGGATGTATTGCATAAATACCGTCCTTTATCTCATCTCCATCGTAAAAAAAATCAGAACGGTAACCTTGGAATACAGGCTTCTTTCTCCCACCTTCTTCTTGAGAATACAACTTGTACTTAACTCTAAAATCAGCTTTATATTTCCTTGTTTCCTCATATGGTTTCCACATCAAATGGTCCTCCTAAAATCAGAACTACTTCGGTTGACATCTTCCAATTTTAATATGCTGTCGTTCACCATTAACATAATCCTCTATGGACTACTTCGTATTATTTCCCCAAACAAATTTGGTCTATTGATTTCAAACTGATGAATTAGCTCTACGCCAAAAATACTTATTGTGTGTTCCCATGGATGCCCTAAATATCCCCATAAAAAATCTTTATTTATAAAGAGATAATAATCACCGTCTGGATAAAACGAAATTGTCCTGGGAGGACCCAAATGTGGATTGTAATGAAAGGATTCATGCTGCCAGTCTAACGCATACAGATATTCGTCTGGCTCAGTCACTACTTTAAGACATGCAACACACTTTCTCTCTAAGTCGTCTATGTCTTCATCCGTATAATTTGTTATTTTATAAGTAATATAAGGAGTCGGTAAACTAAAGGAAGGCCAATCACTACTATAAACACTGGGATTAAAATTGAAATCCTCATAAAATTTATCCCACACATGTCGATAAAGTTCATTAGATAATGAGATCCAATTGTCCATGTAACGCACCTCAGAAATAATTGTTGTGTAAAGCCTAAATCAATATTACCATATTATGGACTTTCTTGAGGATTATGTTCCCACGCAATCTTTCCTCTAACTGATTTGAAATAAGAATCTGGAATACCTTTAACAATAAAAGCTATAGCATTACCGAAATTTCCAATATGTACATCATGTGGGTTTCCTTCTAGTTTTCTAATGGCATTTAATCGTGAAAAAAGGGTGCTACTAAAGATACCCGAGAGCTAAATTGTCTGGAGCCAATACGATGTAATGGCCGCCAGCTTGAACGAATCCGACATCCGATATCGTGTTTTTCCTATGTGTATTATGGTTTACAAAAAGTTACATTGAATAGAAAGAGGAATTATCCCCCTTATGTGGAAAGGTTAATTGAGTGAACAACGGACATTTTCGAGTCCGGATTGAAGGAGGAACATTATGCCCATCCATCCCTACGGATTGCTCAAATGCAAAGCACACGACCGGCGTCTCGGCACAAACGAGAACCCGCATTACCAGGTGCACGCTATCGCAAATAACGAACACTTCCGCATAGCGATCAATGTCAAGTCGCAGCAGAGCCCATCCGAGCTGTTGTACTGTACGATTGAACATTTTCAACATGTCACGACAGCCGAATTGTCTGCTATGCCATTTGGTTTTTCACCGCTGGCAAGCAAGCCTGACGGACAGGCACTCGATTATATTCGTAGCAATCTATTCGATCGCCGTAACATGCTACCGCTTGCCTTCAATATTCCGGGAAGAGACAACGATCTGAACGAGAAGCTTGACTTCTACATCAGACGCGCGATGGAAACAGATGATGCCGTTATGTACGCATTCGGTGAAAGATGGGGTCCTGAACACGGCAAGTCGGACAAAATTTTTGGATTCGAAATCGGCAACGGCATTCACGATATTCATATGAATCAAGGTAATAGTGGCACATTTACGAAAGACGACGGTGTCTATCAGGACGGGGGGCTGCTGATTCGCTTCCCGTCGGAGGACAGGTGGATCGCCGTATTCCTCGCTTTTCAGTCCCAGTCATGGCACACCGACGATAATTCGGGACACGTAATCACAGGCCCTGTGGAGGAACCAGTACCTAATACCGACACAACGCCGGTTCAGGTGGAAGGCGGCAGCATTCGAATCGCAGGGGTCGTCGTGCTGACTGAAGACGGCAGTTACGAAACGGTCACACTGCTAAATGCTTCCAATCGGGCTGTAGACTTGACAGGGTGGGTAATCGCAAACAAGGCTAAGCAAAAATATAAGATTCATGGCATCATCGAACCCGGACAGTTTATGTCCATCCCAGTAGCTGAACCTGCATTCTTCCGAGACAAGGGTGATATTATTACTCTACTCGACCGTAGCGGCCTAAAAGTCGCCGGAGTCTCATATACGAAGCATCAAGTGAAACCAGGCTGGACGATACTCTTTTGAATTTATACAAATAGAAGAACCGCCTTCCAATTAATAGTCGGAAGACGGCTTTTTATTTTTTTACGGATTTTTTTTGTTATATAAACTTATAATTCTTATGGTTTGGACACGGGAGTGTAAATTCCATTTACGTACACGTTATGTCCGAAGTATGTTTGGCCATTGTCCCGAAGATAAAGATCTGTATTGGATATCATATAGAAGGATAATTCATATTTTCCGTCCGTGAAAATCATATCTGCAAATGAGGGGGTAGCTTTACCCGTCTCAATGGTGCCTATATTGACCCCACCATTCCTCAATGCTTCTTTATTCGATGCGTAAAAAGCATCAAGACTGAATAAAATACCATCACCAGAAGCTTGTTTAATGGTCAACGTAGAGCCAGCAAGCTCACCTGAGTCCTCCAACTTATAAGTGCCAAGATGCAATCGTTGCCAGGCGTTAGGTATACTTTCTTTTGGGTCCGTTTTCAGGCCGATCATTACGTCCTGAACTGTCAGGATTCGGTATGGAACTCCGGAGCGTGCCTTGTCCTCGATTGAGCGATCCTCTATAAACCCGGAGTCGGTCTGCTTATAAATTATTAATTGCGAAATGGGGATTGCCCCCATATACCCAAAACCAGTTGTGTAATCAGCGATCACGATAATGTCCTTCTTACCATCACCACTTACATCTCGAAAAGAGACTGCTGAGATAGAATAAAAAGACTCTGGCGATTCGGGATCAAACTTCAATTCAGCCACTGAATCCCTGTTTTTGAAATAAAAATGCGGTCTGTTCTTTCCATTTATTTTTTCTTCAGTGGATATAAAATCAGACTCTCCAAAATTATCGAAATTGACATGGAATGTCTGGTCTTTCAGTATATCCCCTATGATTGCGTCTAATTTTCTTGGGACAGACGGAGTCGTTGAATTAGCTGAATAAGAAGTTGTATTAGATGTTTCTTTTACTGTGGTGGGATTTGGGGATGAATGGACTCCATTTACTGTAGGAGATACCATCGAATCCGCAACAGTTGCGGAAGCTTGGGATGGCTCGGAAGGTGTACTGTTACCCTTGCAGCCAGTGATGGGGAGGAGAGTAAAAGCGAAAAGAAAAAGAAGTTGTCTATTCAAACTTAATTGCCTCCGGATCAGAGAATTCACTCTAGTTATGGTTTCAAATAATTTCGATAATATGTTCGATATCTGATCTTCAAAACCCTGTTTTATTTGTATTAAACTGTCGCGCTGAAAAGGCCGCCGAGCTATTTATCGGCAGCCTAGTGGTACAATATTATTATGAAGCTATCGTGTTCTTTAGTTCCACCCTTTAGCAATAACCGGTTTCTTTTTATTCTTAAAAACCCTACCTAATAAACTCAATTTCTTTTTTCGTTTGAGAGCGAGTTTAACACCTTCAATTAGTAGTCTTGATCTTAATTCGTCGCGACGATTGAGCGTGTGTAACCTCTTTATGAACTGCTTGTCCATGTTGACCATCCTCTCAAGTGTCTGTAAATGAGTAGCAGGACTTCTTATTCTGATATATCTATTATAAGCTTGCATTGGATAAATGTTTGTCACATTATAGATGAGTATTACGCTTATTTTGTCGACATTTAGGTAGCACAAAGAGATCAGAAACACCGTCCCGACCCCAAAATGCTTATGAATGGCTGTATCTTTTCACTTGAAACTCTTATCCTGCTACACTTATGCGAAAAAAGCAGCTAATCCATACTGGACGGCTGCCTTTGTCTTTCACCTAAATTTCATTCCACAATCTTCTTAAGTTATTCATGCCTATCCGCGAACCGATTTCGCAGTCTTCCATCCCTTCGAATTCTACAGTTACATAGCCGTCATAGCCCGAGTTTTTGATCAGCTTTATGATTTCTCTGATCTCGATGTCCCCATGGCCGACGATTGCCCCCCTTAAATAATTCCCATTTGTAGTCCGGAACCAATTGCCCTCTCCCGGGTCTTGATAGTACGGTCTGAAATAAAAGTCTTTGAAATGGATTAAAGAAGCGTACGGCAGATTTTTGCGAACGCCGACAAGTGGAGCTTCGTCCACGCACATAAAATTCCCTACATCCAATGTCGTTTTAAAATTTGGGCGGTTCACTTCGGCCAGCACACGCTGCACCCGGTCGCTCGCCTGCACGGAGAAACCGTGATTTTCAATCGTTGTCGTTATGCCGTAGTTTGCCGCATAATCGGCAATAATTCGGCTTCCCCGAACGATGAGCGGTAAACTGTTTTCAAAGTATTTGATTGTCATTTTCTCCGGAGGCAGTGTAAAGGCAGTAACATCATGGCGCATATGCCTCATGCCCAATCGATGCACAAGATCAACATGCTGCTTGATGCGGTCCATCTCCGCTTCGAACTCTTCCTCCGTCCCCTGCACGAAATTAGCGGGAATTGAATAATTCGATAAGTCGATGCCAACCGATCCCGCCTTATCTCTGAGCGCATCCGCCAGCTCCAGGTTATCCACAAGCGTATAGCCATACGGAACAATCTCCAGATGCTCGCCGCCGTTGTCTTTCACCCACTGAACTGCGTCCAGAATTGTCATTTTTTCCGACTTCAACGCCTGCAGCAAACTATAAGAACTAAGCCCGATTTTCATCTTCATACCTCCAAGTATTCATCATCGATTAACGTTCAACCTTCGTATCCGTTTACCGAAAAAGCGGCAAATTTGCGTACAATCGGCGTTGCGGCGCACGCGGTAAACCGGACTCTCAGTTCGCTTGTCTCAACCGCTGTAAATCTGTCGATTTTCTTGTGACCGATGGCGCTTCCTTTTACAAGCTCCACCCACTTGCCTTTACACTTCGCTTCAAGCACATATTCCCGTACCCGCTCGCCGTGTGCGATGTCTTCCATCAAAACGACGTGGTCGACGGATTGCTCTCCCTCCAAATAAAGCGTAACTTCCGTTCCTCCTCCTGTTGTAACGGCAAGCGGAGCATCAAACCGGCGGATTTCATCGCCCAGTTCGACTACACGCTGCACGTCCACTTCCGGCAGTAGACCGCGGTCATCAGGAGCCACGTTTAACAGCAGTGTCGCGCCATGCCCTACTGAGCGGTAATAAAGATCCATCAAGTGTTCCAAGCTGTGCAGGCTGCTCTCGTCGTCCGGATGCCAAAACCAATGGCGTCTGCGGATCGGCACATCGCACTCTGCAGGCACCCATGACGTAGTTCCTTCCATCCAAGTAAGCATGTCGCTTGTGAACATACTCTCTCTTGCGCTCTCCGCCGTATTCCAGCACGGATATGGGGCAACGCCGTCTTCGTTTCCAACCCAGCGAATCGTCGGCTGTCCCATATTGAACACCATCGCATCCTGTTGGTACTGTGTGACAAGTCCGATAATTCTCTGCCAGTCGTACTCCCGTCCCTGAGAGCCCGCCCCATCAAACCATACCTCAACAAGCGGACCGTATTGTGTCAACAGCTCAGTCAATTGTTCCGCATAGAAATCGTCGTATGCCGCTTTGTCCGAATAGCAAGGCTCATGTCGGTCCCAAGGCGATAAGTACAAACCGAACTGCAAGCCTTCCTCCCGGCAGGCATCGGACACTTCGCGAACGACGTCCCCCTGTCCGTATTTCCATGGGCTCGACTTAACCGAATAATCGGTCGTCTTCGTTGGCCATAAGCAGAACCCGTCATGATGCTTGGCCGTCAAAACAAAATATTTAAATCCGGCCTGCTTTGCTGTCCTTACCCACTGGCGCGCATCCAGCTGCGCTGGTTTGAACTTTTGTGGTGAGTCCGTGCCCTCTCCCCATTCCTGATCACAAAACGTGTTCATGCCAAAATGACAAAACATACCAAGCTCCAAGTCCTGCCAGGCCATCTGCTGAAGGGTCGGTTTCGCTAAAACATCAGTATCCATGAATGAGCCACACTCACTTTCTTTCATTTATATGATAATCGCCTTATCTATAGCAGTCAGAAATCGCATAGTTCCGCCATCAAATCAGATCCGAAGGCGGAACATAATGAAACTATCGTATTACTTTTTGGCAATTGCCTTTTGATAGATTTCGATATACTTGCCTAGCTGCAGGCCGTCAAAACCTTTTACATAGCTATCCCAATCTTTCTCAATGTCTTTGCTGCCCGTAATGAACTGCGCCATGTTGGACTTAATGTAATCGCGAATTGTCGTTTTCAGTTGGGCTGCCACTTCCGCATCTTCCAGTGCGATGAACACGCTGGACGGATACATCATCTTCGATTGGTAAGGTTCATATTTCGCCGATTCACGCTTCAGTCTAACTTCGTATGCACCTTCAGCAAAAGGATCTTGAAGGGCTGCCCACGAATCGCGGTATTGGAACGTTCGGAGAGATGGACCGATCTGTTCCCAACCATCGTTGTGCGTCGTTTTGGTTTCAGCTTTCGGAATAATGGCATATTTCGCCGGCTTGCCGTTCATATCCTGCTCGCCGTCCTTCGCTTTGCGCCATCCTTGGCCTTCCGGACCGCGCTCTTCAAGTACGATTGCTTCTTCCGTGTACAAATAGTCGGCCAAACGGATTGCGGCAATTTGCTGTTCTTTCGTTGCTTTATTCGTAATCGCCATCTGCGAGCTGCCCACTCCCGCAAAATACCCTGCTTGCTGCACACCGTTCGGTCCTTTGAGTGGAGGAACAGTTACGTATTCTCTATGGCGCGGGTGCTTTTCGTCCGGCGAGTGTGCGTAACTGATCAAAGCCGTTGTAATGCCTCCCATCACATTTGCGTCCTGGCGGTTGCCCAACTGCTGAATCGCGTCGGAATTTTGCGTAAATGACGCTGGATCGATTAGTCCTTCCTTATATAACTTGTTCAGGTACAGCAATCCCTGCTTCCATTCTGCCTTATTGGCGGCCAAATCCACTTTACTGTCCTTCAACTGGAGGAACGTGCCGCTGTCTTTGTCCACCTGGTCGTCGATAATGAACGAGTTCATCAGAAAGGAGGCAATGTTTCCTGCCCACATGTCGTCGGAACCAGTAAGCGGAATCTCGTCTTTTTTACCGTTGCCGTTCGGATCTTTTTCCTTAAATGCTTTCAGCACCTCGTAAAACTCATCCGTTGTTGTCGGCATTTTCAGCCCGAGCTTATCCAGCCAAGATTGATTAATCCACAGCTTCTGGGCGTAGTTACAGTGATAGCATTCGTTTATTTGCGGAAGCGCATAAATGTTGCCATCCGGCGCCGTGATCGAGCTCTTCAGATAAGGCAGATCGGCCATCGCTTTCTTGAAGTTCGGCGCGTATTTATCAATCAAATCATTCAGCGTAATAAATACGCCCTGTTTGCCGTACTTCATCTGCTCATCTTTGGTCAAGGACCCATGTAGAATTACTTCCGGATAATCGCCACTTGCCAGCATTAGCTGTTTGCGGTCGTTAAGTGCTTTGTCAGGTACGAGGTCCCATTTAATTTGAATGTTTGTCTTGTCCTGAACGTATTTCGTAAATGTATTGGTCTCCATATTCTCGATGCTGGCGAGCTGAGGTGCAAACATTTTGATCGTCATCGGTTTCGTTACGATCGGGTATTGTCCAACAGGTGAGAACACATCGCTAGCAACAGGCGCGCTGCCTGAAGGTGTGTTTGCTGCATGCGTACCTGATTCTGTGCTGCAAGCGCTCAAAACGAGCGAAAAGCTTAATGCTACCCCCATCGTACCCATGTAAGCTTTATTCCATTTTTTCATATAGACGACTCCTCCCGTTTTATCGAACCATGTCATTTGAACCCAAAGGAAGTAATCTAAGCTGCACGACGAACTCACCACCACCTTTCATGTTAATTGGGCTGCTTGGCCGCCAAAGCGCTACCCTTTCAATGAACCAATCATGACGCCCTTAACAAAATGCTTCTGCACGAACGGATAAATGATCAGCACGGGGGCACTCGCAACAACGATAAGCGAATACTTGAGCAAGTCCTTCAGCCCCTGCTGAGCCAGCATCTGGTCGACTTTGGACACCATGGTCGGATCGATCGTGTTCAAAATCAAAATGTTGCGCAGCACGATCTGCAGAGGGAACAAATTCGGCGATTTCAGGAAAATCAAGGCATCGAAGTAAGCGTTCCAATGGCCGACAGCATACATCAGCGTTAGCACAGCCAGAATCGGTTTGGAGAGCGGAATCACGATACTGGTAATGAACCGGATGTCGCTGCAGCCGTCAAGTTCAGCAGCTTCGGCGATCTCATCGGGAATCGTTGTCTGGAAAAAGGTGCGAGCGACAATAACCTGAAACACCGCCATCGCTCCTGGCAAAATCATCGCCCAGCGAGTATCGAGCATATGCAGGTTTTTCACGACCAGATAGAACGGGATAAGCCCTCCGTCAAACATCATCGTGACGACTAGAAGCACCATAATAAAATTGCGGCCGTAGAACGTTTTTCTGGCCAGCGGATAAGCAAGCATGACGGTCAATGCAACGTTAACAGCTGTACCGGCGACTGCATAAAAGAGCGAATTCAAGTAACCGGATACGATTTGCGGATTGCGGAACACTGCTTTATAGCCCTCCAGTGTAAAATCGACCGGAAACAGCCATACCTTACC
Organism: Paenibacillus sp. V4I3; assembly: GCF_030817215.1. Lineage (GTDB taxonomy): Bacteria > Bacillota > Bacilli > Paenibacillales > NBRC-103111 > Paenibacillus_E. Next base: position 3,554,641 of record NZ_JAUSZA010000001.1, on the reverse strand, counting down.
GGATACGACAGCTTGCGGCGAGCTAAACGATGAGCTGATGATGAAAATGAGCGGGAATAGGACGACTATCAGCACCACTGTTAATAGAACGTAGATGCCGAGCAGAAACAACCGATCGCCCTGCGATTCCCGAATCGTTGTCGTTTTTAACATAAATGATCCTCCTTACTGCGGACTGACGCTCCTGAATTGTGCGTAACAACGGGTTCTTGCAGCTCCGTCCGTTACCACAAGCTCGAATTGGACAGCTTCTTGGCTATATAGTTGACACCTACGAGAAGAATCAGGTTGACGACTGAGTTAAAGAAGCCGATTGCTGCTGAGAAGCTGAAACTGGAGCTAAGCAGACCCACCTTGTACACATAGGTCGAAATGACTTCCGACGTGCTGACGTTAAGTGGATTTTGCATCAAATATATTTTTTCGAAGCCAAGCTTCATAATGTTGCCTAAATTCAAAATAAGCAGGATGACGGATACCGGGATGAGACTCGGGATATCGATATTGATGATCTTCTGTGGTCTGGACGCGCCATCCACTTTCGCCGATTCATACAGTTCAGGGTTAACGCCTGAAAGAGCCGCTATATAAATGATGGCACCGTAACCCGTATACTGCCAAACATCTGACCAGACATAGATCGATTTGAACAAGCTGGGAATACCCATGAAGTTTGTGTTTTCCACGCCGAGCATTTGCAGAAACTTGCTGATGATTCCGACGTTTGGCGACAGTGTTACGATGAGAATGGACACCATGATAACCGTTGAAATAAAGTAAGGCGCGTAAGTGACCATCTGTACGCTCTTTTTGAAAAATCCGTTGCGTATTTCATTCAAAGCCAGCGCCAGTAGGATCGGGGCCGGAAAGCCGACAAGCAAACCGTACGTACTGATGCCGAGCGTATTCTTCATATACAACCAAAAATTCGGCGATTCAAAAAATTGTTCAAAATATTTCAAACCAACCCAGGGGCTTCCCCAAATGCCTTTGATGACGTTGTAGTCTTTGAAAGCAATGACAACACCAGCCATAGGAATATACTTAAAAATGACCAAATAAAGAAGCGGCAGTAATACAACCAAATATAACTGCCAGTGACGCTTCATTTTTTTCCCAACGTTGTTTAAAGATGACTTGCTGCCGGGCAATACCGTTTTATGCTGCTTGCTGTTGTTTGGAGGTATGGACGTCCTTAATTCCTTTTGGATGATTGACATTAGCTCCTTCTCCTTTCGTCCAATGCTGATGGCGCTTCATATCTTAATACTAGAGTGCGATAGCAGGATGCTGCAAGAAACAAGAATCGTGGCCCTAACCTTTTTCGCATAGCCTGAAAATACGCGCAGCTCCGGTTAATAGCCGGAGCTGCTGCTTGATAACCAATATTAAACGGATAGGTGAACAAGCTCTACAAACTCTTTTCTACCGCTTAACCAATTTCACCCAGTCTCCCTACGTGCCGCTTCCTCGCGGAATTCGCTGGGGGAGCAGCCAATCACTTTCTTAAACGCGCGGCTGAATGAAATCGCGCTCGTATAACCGACCTGTTCGGCTACCTCCTGCATGGAAGCTTGCGATTCCGTAAGGAGACGCTGCGCAACCTGCATGCGGATATCGATCAGGAAGTCGACGAACTTCTGCCCGGTCTCTTCCTTAAACAGCTTACTTACATATTTGGCATTGATGTTGAAGTTTGAACTGAGATAATCGAGCGACATATTCGGATTGGCGTATTGTTCTTCGATGAATTTTCGCATATCGCGAATCGTAGCTGCATGCAGACGCTGCTCCTGCGCTTCCTGCAAAACGGTACCCAGACTATTCAGCACGACTATAGTCTCTTCCCGCATTTGATCGAGAGAATGGCAATGATCAATGGTTTCACTCAGCTTTGGTAAACCATCCCGTACCCATATTTCTTGAAACTCTTTGGTCATGCCAGCCATTTCCCGGCCCAAATAGTAAATTAAATAATTCATCAGATTCGTAATTTCATCTTTCGTCAGCAGCCCCTGTTTCATTTCGCGAAACAGCTCGTCGTACTTTGTCTCCCATTCGTCTTCGAGCAATCTAAACGACTGGACAATGGAGCGAATCGCGTTCAGATGCGAGAACACTTCGGCTTGGCCGTGATTTGCGATGTGTTTGCTTGTAATGAGCCGGTTTTCCCCGAGCACAATTTTATGTTTCAGCGCCGTAAGCGCCTCTTTGTACGAATTTGCAACATCGGTAAGTTGTACAACCTGCTCACCGATACCGATAGTTACCGTAAACTTCAAGTTATCCTGCGTCCATATACGAACGCTCTCAAAAAGCTCGAGAATCTCAGAATGCTCGCTGGTCTCTTCCTCGCTGTCGACGAACACCATGACGCTGAGCTGAGACGCGGAAGTCCACTCTGCCCACAGCTCGAGCTCATGCTTGGGAGCAAGCTCTTGAATGACGCTGCGAAGCGCGAATTTAAGCAGATTCTGGTCTATGCGCGAGTATTGGCGGCAAAAGTCATTGTATTTATCCATTTCGATCACAAGCACCACTTGTCCGTCGGAAGGGCGCGGAAGCTGCAAACTGCTCGTTTCTTCTATCCACTCATCGACGGTTAATCCCGTACCGCCTTCAATAAGCTGATGAAACAAATACTTCGTTCGAAGATGCATGTCTTCTTTGTGCTTTTGCTGATACTGATTGGACTGCTCAATAATATTTACGAGCGCCGATTCGATGAACGAAAACTCATCCCCGCCCTCCTTAGACAAACTACCTGACAGCGGAAGACGGTAACCGCGAATACGCGCCACTATCTGCTCAAGCGGTTTTGAATTGCGTCTGGTCACATAAACTAGCCATATGAATCCAAACACAATCATCACGATCCCGATAATAAACCACACGTTATACAGAGATGAGACGATATGAAACACCCTGCCGTTGACAAGTCCGCTTTGATAGGACCATCCCGTATAGCTCGATACGTAATTGGAGAATACCCTTGCTTGTTTATTAGAGCTTGAATCTTTAAACAAATCGTTGCCTGAAGCGTCCAGAACCCCGATAAAGCTTGCTTTCGAATCGTAGAGGTCGGCGATATTTTTTTGCAAAGAATCGGTCGCCACATTGACAACGATCATACCTTTCTCGCTCGTAATGAACGGCGCCCCCCGGACAAGACTAACAACAGGCTTGCTGCCTTTCACCGTAAACTGCTCAAAGTCTCTAACGCCCGACCAGTGTTTGGACACCTGTGGAGCCATGGCTCGTTTAATGAACGGCTCGTCCATATAATTGCTGAGTTGATCACTTGTCGCATTGCTGAGAACGAAATTGTCTTCAAAACGCACCAAATAGATCGAATCGATAATTGGATAGGAAGAGATCATATCCTGCATTTTTTTCACCGCACTTATATTGATGTAAACGTTATCTTTTGCGTCATTATTAAAGAAATCAATCAATTGCTTATTGTTAATCGATTCGGTCATCACCATATTGTCAATCGCTTTCAGGGAGGTGTCGATCAGACGCATCGCCTGCAGTGACAACATTTTGTTGGCGTTCAGCGCCTCCTTCCGGCTTTGCTCGCTTAGCAGCTGAAAAAATACGAAAAACGTAAACGTGACCACGATAAAAAAGATCGGTACATACGAAAGCAGCAGCCGATGAAATAACGTTTTTCCCATGTTCAGCCTCCCGTTTAGAATACCTGCTATTGTTTATTTCTTTATTCAGAGGTTATTCCCTTCTCCTGCTGTCGATCGAACTCTTTTTTACGGATAGTTTCTGTATCTAAGTTCATAATAAGTGGAAGATCTTACTGAGAGGTGTTGATTCCAATTCCGGAAACTATATACACGGTTTTGAAAGATACCTTCAAATCGAATGATTTTGAACAATCTGTCCATACTATTCACGACAAACGGTTTCATTTTACATATTGCAAAGCCATTGTAGACCAGGAACTCATTCATCATGAATTACTCCACCATATTCAAATCTCAGAAGCAGAAATTAATACTCTTCATGCGTTAAAAAATATGATTCCCCTTGAGAAAATCACGTTATCATCAAATTTGGAAGAGATTTCGCAAAGCTTGATTAAAGGCTTCATTTATGTTCAGATGGAACCTGATTTAAATGAAGGGCTCTTAATCCATATTGCGGATCTAAAACGAGGGTATCGAAGTAATAACGAAGCGGATAACGAATACAGCGTAATTGGTCCGAAAGTCGGCTTTGTCGAAGATATCGATACCAACCTTAATTTACTCCGAAAAGAGATTATATCGGATAAACTTATGTTTGAGGAACATATCATAGGTTCTCTGTCACAAACGAGAGTAATAATTGTTTATTTAGACGGTGTTTGCAACCCCCAGCATATAAATACAGTAAGACAAAGGCTCTTGGATCTTGATTTTGATGTGATATTTGATAGTTCGGTTCTTGACCAAATCATAGCGGATAACGCAAATTCACCATTCCCTTTATTTATGTCATCTGAACGTGTGGACAGGACAAAATTTAATCTTCTTAACGGTCAAGTCGCCATATTAAGCAGTGGTTCTCCTTATGTCATATCAGGACCTACCACTGTGTTTGATTTTTTCCTCTCACCCGAAGATTATTATCTGCCATGGGTTTTGGGTTCATTCTTTCGGTGCATACGGTATTTGGGAGTTGCCTTTTCCATTCTTGCATCTCCCTTCTATGTTGCCGTGTTAACCTTTCATTATTCCGTTATCCCGCAATCTCTTCTAGCCCCGATTATCGAATCAAGAACGAATGTCCCCTTTGCGCCGATTATTGAAGTATTGCTGTTGGAATTAACCGTCGAAATGTTACGTGAAGCTGGGTCCAGATTGCCAACCAAAGTCGGACAAACGTTGGGGATTGTGGGCGGTATCGTACTCGGAGAAGCAGCCGTGCAAGCCGCTCTCACGAGCAACATATTAATCATCATTGTTTCTCTTTCGGCCCTCTCTTCTTTTGCCACACCCATTTTCAAAATGGCTAACACGATCCGTTTTTTGAGGTTTCCTTTGATGGGCTTGGCGGCAGCATGGGGTGGGTTAGGCATTATGATCGGGTTAGTGATTCTTTTAGGCCATTTGTTGAGATTAAAATCTTTGGGTACTCCCTACATTGTTCCCATGTTCCCATTTCGTTTCCGTGATTTCACAGATAGTTTTATTCGATCTTCCCTCAGTCTTACTTTTAATCGACCTCGTTTTCTACGTCCTCTCTCGATCAAAAGATATAAGGTAAAGAAAAATAACGATATTAGTAACGATTACAACAACGAATAAATTACGAAGTAAGGGAACTAGCGGCATGAATAGATTTGTCTCCCTCCTTTTCTTTTGCTTCCTATTATCGGGATGCGCAAAAGAACAAATTATAGATCGGATTAAGCTTATACAAAGTATTGGATGCGACTTGCAAGGAGATACATTTAAGGTTAGCGGTACATATACGGCGTATGAAAAAAAAGCTAGATTATTTCTATTTAATGGAGAAGTTAAATCATTTAATGAGATACTTACACCTTTCACTACGCAATCGGATCACCCTATAGCAATCGGTCAATTACGGACATTGGTTATTAGTGAAAAAATGGCCAGAAGAGGCATATCAGAGCTTGCCAGTACCGTAGTTCGTGATCCCCTTATTAGTAATCGCTCTACAATTGTTTTAACAACAGATCTGGCAAGAGATATATTATCTGAAACTTTAAAATATCCACCCATCTATTTATCAAATCTAATCAAACAAAACATGGACACTGGGAATACGCCTACAACAAATGGCCATTTATTTCTTGATCATTACTTTGGAGAAGGACAAGATGTTTATTTGCCCATTTTGGTTAAAAACCCCAAAGGTGTTTTACAAATGGACGGTGCAGGTATTTTTCAGGGTGAAAAATTAAAGCTTTTGTTGACAAATAAAGAAGGATTATTTATTAAACTCCTTAAAGATCATAAAGCCAACATCACGTCAGGCATATATGATTTCACAAATGATCAAAACGAACAAATTTCATTTAAAATTATTGATTCAAAACGAAAAATGTCTGTAATAAATGAAAAAGCTGTGATATCACTTGATCTCCAAATCGACATCCGAGATTATCCAGCATCCTTTAACGTTTTTGAAAATAAAAACGATATGCTTGAACTAAAGAAGCAAATCGAAAATAACTTAACAACCGATATCAAGACTATGCTGGAAAATTCCCAAAAGAATCTTGTAGATCCAATTGGGTTAGGCCATCAGAATAGCATTCACCAACGGAATTGGAATGAGCAAGAGTTCACTGCTCACATTTACCCAAATTTAAAATTTGATGTTCAGACAGAAGTTAAAATATTATTATTGGGAGTTGGGCATTAGTGCAGAACGTGGTTAAGGAAAACCACTTGATTTCCGGCTTTTTTGTATTTTTCCTCATCCATGCTTCTTTGGTCGGGGTTGGTGCTTTAAGTTTTCAACATTTAATTTTTGATTTTGCTGGCAACGATACTTGGATTTCAGTTCTTTTTATGGGATTAAGCCTTCATGTCATCATTTGGATGATATTTAGGATGCTTGGCAATCCAGCCAAAGATGTCATCGACTTACATCGCATACTTTTTGGTAAATTCATTGGGAATGCCGTTTCTTTAGTGATGGTCGGATATTATTTTATACTGGCTCTAACGGTCTTTCGCGGCTACATCGAAATCATACAAGTTTGGATGTTTCCAACCCTTAGAACCTGGATTCTGGCATTCCTATTCATCTGTATCATCTACTACATTGTTTCCGGAGGGTTTCGAGTATTAGCCGGGTATTGTTTTTTCGGTGTTATTTTCTCCACGCTTTTACCGCTGTTAATGTACTTCAATATCAAGTTTGGGCATATCGACAATTTATTGCCTGTGTTTAATCATTCTATGAAAGATCTGCTCAACGTCATCTAAATACTCAGGCATCATGTTCATGGGATTCGAAGGTTTACTCATTTACTTTCCATTTATAAAAGCCCCAGAGAAAAATGTAAAATGGGCCCATCTCGGTTTATTTTTAAGCACACTCAAGTACTCCACACTAACGATTGTAACCCTCATGTATTTTAGTCAGGGGTTATTAAGGCATACCTACTGGCCAACTTTGGTGATGATAAAAGTGATTGAGTTTTCACTTATTGCAAGGGTTGAATTTATTTTTATATGTATCTGGCTTATTATTATTATCCCCATGCTTTGTCTCTCGGTTTGGAGCTGTACTAGAATTATAAAAAGAGTTACGAATCTTAAACCAACGTTGTCACTATTACTGATACTGATAGCAATCTTCATAGCCACACTACCATTCAATGATCGCGTTAAGATTGATTGGTTAGGAAAGAACGTTGCAGAGATTGGATTTTATTTTATTTACGCGTATATCCCGCTGTTATTTATCCTTTATCTGATTCGCAGCAAAATCTCACAGCAAAAATCAAAGACTATACGACCCGAATAACAAAAAACCAGCCAAAACACGAAAAATGGTGTTGGACTGGTTTTTTGTGTTATCGTACTTAGTCGAATTAATCTCTATTTAGAAACATGGAAACATGTTCGGCAAACAAATCCGCGTATTGGAACATGAATCCGTGACCGGAATCCGGATAAATGATCAATTGTGCATTAGGAATTCGCTGGGACACAATATAAGAATTGATAGTCGGAACCATAATATCATGATCTCCATTAGCTACAAGAACGGGCTGCTTGATCTCTCCCAGTCGGTCGAAGGTTGAGTTCGTTCCCCAAGCCACAGCTGATTTTATTTGCGCTTGTACCGATTCAGGCTTGACTAACGGCGCTCTATCGTCTTTTCTTCTAGCAAGCCGTTCTAGATAGTTAAGCCCTGCCGCTCTGCTCGTTTCCGTCTGTTCGAAGAACAAGTAAAGGAAGTCCTCCGGTTCGTTAACCGGCTTAAAAGCAACTTCGAACACTTCAGGTTTGCCAGACTGTGTACCTTCCCCCGTTCCACCTCCTGTACCTGCCAAGATCAAACGACGGACCAAGTCGGGGCGATCAAGCGTTACTAGCTGGGCTATATAACCTCCCATAGAGAAGCCGAGGAGATCCAATTGTTTAAGACCAAGTGCTTCAATGAATGTGACTGCGAATTTCGCCGTTCCATAGAAAGTTTCTGCTACCTCTCCTGAAGAAAATCCTACACCTGCGCTATCGAACAGGATGACCGTACGTTCCTTCGCTAATGCATTAACAAAAGCAGGATCCCAATCATCCATGGTACCTCTGAAACGTTGGCAGAATACAAGCGGAACATCGGATGGTTTACCGAAAGTCCGGTATGCGAATCGTATTCCGTCAGCTTCAATATAAGAAGTCTCAACTGTTTCTGCTGTTGCCCCACTTTGTTTAATTGCATTCATGATTTATCTTCTCCCCTGAGATTAATTTTGATAGTATTATGTCCAAAAAGTGAGTCTTATTTAAATCTTAGGCCATTTCTACTTTTCTCAAAGTCAATCTGAGGTAACCAATTGCGCAACCGATGGATAAGATTACAATTATCGCCAGTCCCCAATAGATGTTGCTATAAGCACTCGCTTGAGGAATGTTCTTCTGCCAAACTAGGGCACTTGCTGTCATAGCAACACCGAAGGCTCCGCTAAAAAATTGGAGAAGCTGAAACAGACCGAGTCCAGATCCAATCTGAGAAGGCAGCAATATTCTAGACATTTCATTGGATACACTGCTATTCAAAATCGTTATACTAACGCTCATTAGCATATAAATCAACATGATCGAAACAAATGAAGTTCCTTCGAACAAGGCGAACAAAATGACGGAAGCAAGAAGGAACAACGGTAGAAATCTGATAATCGTGTTGTTTCCACGCGCATCAATGATACGGCCAACCCGTCGGGATACGAACACGGCTAATATCGAGCCTGGAAAAATGACAAGCCCGGCTTGAATAGCACTTAAGCCATACTGTTTAACAAGAATCTGCGGCATTAGGAATAGTGTAGCGAAGCTGCATAGATAAGCTGCAATCCCCACAGCTCCTAGAATGAGAAAAGACCGATTCAGGAATAGCGATGGGAGTACGAAAGGCTCTTTAACAGATCGGATGCGGACGATAAATAAGGCAAGAGCGATAAGCCCAATTATGAGCATGAACCAGGAATGGTTCGTTAAGAAAAGAAGCAGTCCTGTCGTTCCAACGCCAATAAACAATGCGCCTAGGGCATCAAATGACCCTTTCCGCGGCTCTTCTTTAGGAATGAGCACTACAAAGAAAGGCACTAACAGCAAAGTAACTGCCGTCACGGCGAACAAAATATGCCAGCCTAGGTATTGGACAATGGCTCCACCTACGACCGGTCCTAAACCAAGACCAAGCGAAATGGAAGACATGATCAGAGCCATTGCTTTACCCCTTCGCTCAATTGGCACATAACGTGAAATCAAATTTAGGGATAAGGCTGGGATTGAACCTGCTCCGGCTGCTTGTAGAATGCGAACGAATAGCAGCATGATAAAATTGTTACTGAACAATCCGGCGATTGCCGCAAGGCTGAGAAATAATATTCCTATAATAAAGAGCCTTCGTATTGGAATGAAATCAGCTAATCGGCTATACGTAATGGATGCCATCGCGAAAACAATGGAGTAGCCCGTCACTATCCACGATGTAGATGAAGCAGAAAGATGAAAGTCTTTTGAAACAGCAGGTAAAGCCAAATTAAACATCATCGTGTTCATGATGACGAGTACGATCGTTATACCGAGTAGAAAGGTAACCAAACCTTCTTTCATAACACCCTGATCCTTTTCATGGCTGGAAGCATTCTTCATCTTAAACGTCATTGTTTACCCCTCCCTCAAGCTTTATTCTTTTATAGTCCCAAATTTGATAAGTGAATATTAGAGTCATCCAGAATTCTTTCCTTCCCATTAAAATATCATTTAAGAATGACCATTCTTGAATAGACAGCGAGATAACAGTTCCGGCAGCGTTATCTAAGCCCAACTATACGCCATTTAAGAATGATCAGTCAACTATAATATTTGGATTTAAGGATATATATTGGTTTTTTGAAGCCATATCGATCGATATTTAAAGTATATTAGCTATTTATTTTGACTAACCGTTCTTAAATAATTATACTGTCCTTAAGGAGGTTAACCTATGCCTAGACCGAAAGAATTTGATCAAGAAATCGCTTTAGATAAAGCCATGGAGCTATTTTGGCAGCAAGGCTACGAAAGAACTTCTATTCAAGACCTCGTGGAAAAGACCGGTGTTCACCGCGGAAGCCTATATGATACATTCGGAGATAAAAATCAATTTTTCTTGACCTGCTTAGATCGGTTCCGTCAAGTTTCCAACCATAGACTTTTTTCCATCTTAGATGAACCCGGTTCTCCCAGAGAGGTGCTTTCCCGTTTCTTTGATAAGGTAATCGATAGTGCCTTGGGTAACGGAACGCAGCGAAGGGGATGTTTTATTGCAAATACAGCCATGGAGCTGGCAGCAATCGATTCCGGCATCGCCACTAGGGTTGAAGCATATAACCTCGACATGGAGTCCCGATTTTATCATTTTCTGCTGAACGCGCAAAAACAGGGGGGAATGAAATTCCACCATACTCTACGCGAGCTTTCACGGTTTTTAGTCAATACGCGTAACGGCCTTTATGTACTTGGCAAAACCGCTTCAGATCGGCAATCTCTGCAGGACGTTGTAAAAGTAGCCTTATCTATTTTGTGATTCGATAAGGAGCAATTATAAGTACCGGAAGGGTTGCCAGCTATACAGCTGTGTAAATAAGGGCTGTCCTCAAGTAGATTTATCTTGAGGACAGCCCTTTTAGAGCTGAATATTTATGTCAGTCAGCCGAACTTCAGACACCGCAGGAACTTTTATCAAGACTTCAACGTTCTTAGTTTTTTACAGCCCCAGAATCTATTGCAGTTGAATTAAAACCTTTTACTATCAACCATATTGGGAAAATGATTTCAAATAATGCCCCTGGAATATACAGGATCAATCCAATATCATAACCGAAAATCGCTGAACAGCCACTTGCTAACAAAGCTGCATATCCAATAAGACCAATGACTGAAATAAATCGTGGCATTAGTTTCGATTTATATAATAAATAACAAAATATCAGACTACCCAAGCTAAGAACTAACATAGCCATTTCAAAGGCCATATAATGTCCTTTCATAGCTAGATTCCCTATAGTTTGAAAATAGGAATTGCCCGAAACTCCTGAGGTTATATATTCTTCGCTTAATGTTATTAGTACTAGCGGGCTGAGTATACTCACAATGAGAAGCGCAGACTCAATGAGCCTGGAACCAAAGTACCCAAGTGCTATAGCTTCGCTATGTTGTTTTAAAATTGGAAACATTAACATGGCTATGCCAACAACTGCTGCGGAGTTAATCAGCTCAAAGAATATTCCCACTATCACTTTTGTTCTGTCTGGATAGAGTTTCGCAAGAAATTCCGGATGGTTTAGAATAGATTCTAAAACCCCATTTCCTATCATGAAAGCTGCCGTCGCAATTAGAAATAATACGCCTACAATTCTTGCGGTCTTTTTGTTTGAATTCATTTTCTCTCTCCTTTGTTTTGAGATGCGGCACAACCTACTGTCTATGCCACTTGCTCAATTTACAAGGATTATATCTACAATTTGGTATTAACGTATAGATACTAAAGTATTGTTTTAGGGTTTTTAGAGGTATTGTTGTAGGGTTTCAGAGGGGGTGGGCAAACGGACGTTTAGGCTACAACAGACCCAATTCACGGGCTCGTGCTATAGCTTCGGTGCGCCTCTGGACCTGCAGCTTGCCAAAGATATTCTGATTGTGCCCTTTAACAGAACTCAAGGCGAGGAAAAGTCGCTCGCTAATTTCACGATTCGAGAATCCTTGGGCAATGAGTTGTAGTACTTCTAACTCACGCCCGCTCAATGGCTCGATAAGCGGAATGGCAGGGGGCAGATCAGATACATCTTCGCTCTGCTGCTCCTCAGCTTCAAACAAAGCAAGCAGCTTACCTATATAGTCCGGTTTAATCCCATGCACTGCTGCATCGGACAATAGCCTAACCATCGGCATACCCTCGTCGACGAAGATACGGATAAAGCCGCCCGGCTCTGCCAGCGTCAGTGCGTCACCCATAAGTTTCACAGCCTTGTCCTTGACGCCATGCGAATGAAGAGCAACCGCCTGTAGAACCATCACCTTGAGCCGTTCATCCTCCCAGCCCTTTGCCCCCAGCTGTTGGCGCAATAGCTCCAACACCATCAATGCTGAGGACGTGTCTCCCTGGGCCAAGTGCACCCGCGCCTTACTGATGGGGAGTTCGTGTGTCTGAGCCAGATGAGCTGCTGCCGTCTGTTTTCCCTGGTGGAGCAACGTAAGCACTTGTGCGGCAGCAACTTCAGGCATTCGATTCACTAAGCTATGCTGGCGCACGGACTGACTAGCCTTAGCTAAAGTAGCAGCAGCGCCGGCCACATCTCCATGGACAAGTTTCAGACGGGCTAGAAACACCTCAGAAGCAATGACTCCTTCCGTGTTCTCTATCTGTCGCGCTAGTTGGACACTCTGCTGCCCATGCTCTAGAGCGGCATCCATGTCGTTCCATTCGTAGCATAAACGGGCCAAGCCAAGATGCGCTTCGCAGGTAGCCGGCAGAGGCAGATCACCTGCCAACTGCAGTACGCGGCGGTAACTCTGATCCGCCATATAGAGCCGGTTTGCAGTTTCCTCTAAGTTGCCCAGGCCGATTGTAGCCATTATGGTGATGTTGTTATCCCCAATCGCCTGACTGTTACATATAGCTTCGGTATAAGCCTGTCTGGCAGCTGCACGATCTCCCTGGAGCTGGCAGGCAACCCCCAGCATCCATGCAGCGGCAGTGCGAACAGACAGGTTGTCGGGGTGCAGATACTCCAAGGCGCGTCTCGATTGGGCAATGATGGTTTCAACCTATTGCTGGTTGACAGTCACTGTGGCCCGTATGGGGGCAATATATCCTACAATTTCCTTGGTCTTGTCCTCTGACTCAGTACTTTGCAGGGCTGCCTCAGCAGCCTGTAGTTTCTGTTCGATGCCTTTCTGTTGGCCGGCAATCATTAACGCAGCCAACGCAGCCCGTGTGGCGGCAATAAGTCCCACAAGGTCTTTGGTCTTATCGTCTGGCTCGGCACCTTGCATGGCCGCTTCAGCAGCCTGCAGTTTCTGTTCGATGCCGGTTGGTTTACCGGCAATCACTAACACCGAAGCATACATCACCCATAACGAAGGCCTAGCATCCAGTACCTCCGCCCGTAGTGACTCCAGCCAATTCAGGACAGGGGCAACCGCGCCGCGAAGGTGCAGGGGCATCCCATCTCCTTCAACCAACCGCGCTGCGCGCTCAACATCATTGGCGGCAGCAGCATGGTGAAAAGCTTCAATCTCCAGGCCATTGTTTTCAAACCATACGCTAGCACGTTTGTGTAGTTCGGTCATGCCACTACCCTCATCCCCTGTAGAAGAGACAGTACTCTGGTGCAGCCGCTGCCGTAGCAAATCAGCAAAGAGATGGTGATAGCGGTACCAACACCGCTCGTTGTCCAAGGGGACGATGAACAGGTTGGTGCGTTCGAGATATTTAAGGGTTTCTTGCCCGGAAGATGAGGGGTCAAGCAGAACGGCATCACAAAGGGGACCACACAGGCGGTCGAGGATAGACGTGCGCAACAAGAAAGTCTGAACGCTTTCGGACTGATGTTGCAAAACTTCTTCAACCAGATAGTCAAGTACGAAATGGTGGCTGCCGGTGAACGATCGGATAAAGCTGGCTGTGTCTTTATGTCCATGCATGGAGATCGCGGCTAATTGCAGGCCGGCAATCCATCCTTCGGTGCGGGTTTCCAAGGCGGCTATGTCTTCCGATGAAAGGTTTAGGCCCATCACCTGGTTGAGAAATCCGGCGGCTTCGAAGGAGGTAAACCGCAAGTCTGCACCGCGCAATTCGGTCAATTGGTTCCGGACACGTAACCGAGCCAGGGGCAGATTTGGCTCTTCACGAGTAATGATAACCAGGTGCATCTGTGGCGGCAGGTGCTCGAGCAGAAAGGTGAATATATCATCAACTGGCTTGGCATCAATAACGTGGAAGTCGTCAAGTACTAGGACGAAATTGTCCGGGATGGTGCTAATTTCATTGAGCAGTATCGTCAGAATCGATTCGGTTGGCGGTGGCTGAGGGGATTGGAGCACAGTAAACACGCCTTCTCCTATATTCGCCGCAATCGTCTGTAACGCAGCAACTAAGTATGTAAGAAGGCGTGCCGGGTCTTTATCGAATTCATCCAGCGACAGCCAGGCGGCTGGCCGTTCGCAACCGGCGAGCCATTCGCTGACCAGTGTGGTTTTACCAAAGCCTGCTGAGGCAGAGATGAGGGTCAGTTTACAGTGCAGCCCCTCGTTCAGCCGCTCAATCAAACTAGGGCGTAATACCACTTTGGTCCGAAGCTGGGGGATGTATAGTTTAGTTGCTAAAATTGGCATATTCATAGATCAAATATAACATTGCAGTTCTTCGCCATCAACTTAATCCTTCCACACATTACAGGTTGACTGCCTTACTTTAAGCAGTTATATCAGCCCTTTGTGGCACCTGCTGCGACTCCTTTGATGAAATACTTTTGCAGCGCTATAAAAGCAATAAGAACAGGAACGATCGACATGGCTGTACCTGCAAATACCATATCCCATTGAGACGCATACTCGCCTACAAAACCAAATATTTCCACAATCATTGTTTTTGGCTTATCGGATGGAAGCACCAGGCTTGGCATCAAAAAGTCGTTCCAAATTCCGAGGCCTTGAAGCACCACCATACTCGCCGTACAAGGTCCCAATAGCGGAAATACGATCCGCCAAAATATACCGTATTTGGAACATCCATCAATCTCTGCGGCTTCTTCAATCTCACGAGGAATCCCCTTCAAGAAGCTCGTATACAGCAAGCATCCGAAACCGACCGAACCGGAAATATAGATGAGAACCGGGGATCCCAAACTTCCATAAAGCCCTAGTAATTTCATTTCCTTGAACAACGGAATCATATACACTTGAAAAGGAATCATCATCCCGGCTAGAAAGTATATATACACAAGATATGTCCACATTTTGTTCGTCCGTTCAATCGCATAAGCCGCCATTGGAATAACACCGACCATGCAAATAATCGATACAAAGGTCAATAGAATACTATTCAACATAGCATGAGGAAAATCAGTCTTTGTTAATAAATATTTAAAGCTTTCTACATACACGCTGGTTGGAAATGCGATTGCGTCTCGCAATATCTCCCCATTGCTTTTAAATGCCGAGATGAGAGTGAAATAAATGGGGAAAAAGAAAATAACGGCGATGCATAAGGTTATGATAAAGAGGAGCAGATCTAACCCTTTTTTTGGACTTTTTGTTTTCATGTTACATCTGAACCTCCCTTTTGCGAAGAACCTTAATTTGAATAATCGAGACAATCATGATCAGTATGAATAGTACAAGCGATAGTGCCGTTCCATAACCCTGTCTCAACTCACCAAAACCTACTTTATAGATGATATAAGTCAATGTTTCTGTCGAGAAACCAGGACCGCCATCGGTCATAACGGCGATTTGATCGAATATTTTCAAAGATCCAATCATCGACAGCATCATACATACCGTAAAGGCACCCGCAAGTAAAGGAAATGTAATATGTCTGAATTGCTGCCAGCGGTTTGCTCCATCAATACTTGCCGCTTCGGTTAATTCAGGCGGAATCCCTTGAAGTCCGGCTAAATAAATAATCATATAGTAGCCTGATGCCTTCCAAACGGTAAAGACGATGATCGCGATGAGTGCATAATCTGGATTTCCAAGCCAGTCAAGCTTTAGAGAAGATAAGTTTAACTTATCCAGTATCTGCGTAAGCACACCGAAGTTATAGTTTAAAATAATCGTCCAAACAAAACCTAATACGATACCGCTTAATAGAACCGGTAAATAAAATATGCTTCTAAATAGGTTTCGGAACCATTTCACTTGATCAACCAGCA
Organism: Paenibacillus sp. V4I3; assembly: GCF_030817215.1. GTDB lineage: Bacteria > Bacillota > Bacilli > Paenibacillales > NBRC-103111 > Paenibacillus_E. The sequence continues at coordinate 3,538,512 of NZ_JAUSZA010000001.1, read as the reverse complement.
TAGCCAAGGCTAAAGCAACCACATTCTCTAAAACGACCAAAACGATGGAAAGAATGAGTGTATTTTTAAGAGCATTATGAACGCGGTCACTATGCCACATTTCTACAAAGTTATCAAAACCAATATAACGGATGTCATTACTTATTCCGTCCCATGAAGTAAAACTGAGATACACACTTCCGAATGTAGGAACAATTACAAACATGGTATATAGAATAAAAGCTGGTAAAAGAAATAGTACGGAATAGGAAATCCACAACCTCTTTTTCTTTTCTGGTTGTATGGTGGTTGCCATTCTCTCACGCTCCAATCGGCTTAGAGAAGGAGAACCTCCGCTGCCTGCAGAGGTTCTTCCATTTGTAGCCGAGTATTATTATTTTTTCATTGCTTTAACTGCTGCATCCCATTCCGCATCCGCTTTTTTCATTTGTTCTACGCTGAAGTCCTTTTTAATTATCCAATCCTGAGCAAGCTTATAGAACCAGTTGCGCCATGTTGGAGGCATTTGATTCTCACCCCAGAACGCATTGATTTGAAGGGATTTAATCGTCTTCGGATCAGCCATCAAATCGAGAACTTCTTTAAGCTGGGGACTAGCTTCATAACTGATTTTCTCTTTGGTAGAAGGAATTGCGCTTGCTGCTTTCAGATAAGCCGCATAATTGTCTTTGCTGAAGAAGAATTTAATGAATTCACTCATCGCTGCCACTTTATCCGGATCTTTAGCTGCCGCAGCAGATAACGACCAACCAGAAGGTTTCGCCAACCCGTTCACAATAATTCTGCCTTTTTGATCTGGAACCGGATAGAAACCAAATTCGAATTTAGGATCTGCTTGCGCAATTTGCGGGAACATCCAAGGACCGGAGAACAAGCTGGCCGCTTTGCCTGTTACAAGCATCGAAGCCGTTTGGTTATCAGCTGTACTCATGAAGCCCGGATCAACATATCCTTTAGTGAAAAGCTCAGTGAAAAGCGTCATTGCTTTCATTGGTCCAGCGTCCGTGAAACTTACTTGGCCTTTAGAACGCTTGGAATTCCAATTAGGGTCATCGCCAAGAACTTCATCCATCAAATATTTATTAATCCAGAAGCCCCAGTGGAAAATATCCTTACCACCCATTACGATTGGCGAAATGCCTTTGGCCTTCAACTTCTCTTGTGCTGCAAGAAAGTCAGCATAAGTCTTAGGCTCTTCTGTTATGCCTGCATCTGCATAAGCCTTTTTGCTGTAAATAATCCCATGTGGCGCTTCCAAAGCAATAGGCGCATTATAGACTTTACCGTTTACTTGAGGAATGGAATCGAATAATCCTTGCAGTTCCTTAGGCAATTCTGCAAGCTTGCCATTGTCTGCGAATAGCTGTGTGTCACGCATCTCAACCAGATCCGGGAATTCGCCAACAGCATCTTTCGTTTTTAAAAAATCGAGGTAGGAAGCAGAAGTAACCTCAGTGAGATTTTTAATTTTGATATGTGGAAATGCCTTGCCGAAGGCGGCAATTGAATCTTCCACCGCTTTTTTCGTCGCTGGATCGCCTGGTGCATAAATGATACTGAAAGTTACGTCTTTCTTAGGTGCTTCGCTGACTTTAGCTGAAGCTGCGGGAGAAGCGCTGGAACCTGTATTCGATGCTTTACCGCCGCATCCCGTTAATGCAAGGGCTAGAGCTGTCGAGCCAACTAATACTTTTGCAAATTTTTTAGCCATCTTAGATAAACCTCCCTATATATTCAATCCCTTAGACGAAAGCATATTGGCCGCTTCATTTGTTCGTCCACATTAGCATCCGTTCTGTGACTTAAGATTAACACATGCATTTTTGCTTTAGAATGAAGTTTTTTAAGATTAATATGCAGCATTTAAAGATGTGTAAAAATTGAAATCAAAATAACACAAACGGAAAAAACCTCTAACCGAATCCTGATACAATGTCGCCAGGTGTCTGTTGAAGGTTGAGGAGCTTGCGTTCATTGCTTCTGAGATTTGTATTCTTGCGGAAGCTTACCGAAGTGTTTCTTAAACATATCACTAAACTGCCTGGCGTTGTTGTATCCTACTAATTCCGCGATTTCATAGACCATCTTATCGGTTTGTAGCAGCAATTTGACAGCTTGCTTCATTCGTACATCCGTTACATACTGTTTGAAATTTTCATTGGTATGCTTTTTGAAGAAGCTGCTGAAATAATAAGGGTTCATATAGATCATGGAAGCAATACTCTCAAGCGTAATGTTTTCGCTATAATGCTGTTCAATATACTCTTTCACAAATTTCATTTGCTGGGCTTCTTTACCTCCGCTAGCCAAATGCAATTGTTCGAGCATATTCGTTACTTTTAAATTCACAAAGGCCTTTAACTCTTCAAATCGATGAAACTGGTGCATCCTGTGAAGCCAATCCTGCTGTTCCTGCAAGGATGCACTTGATGGGATTCCGACTCCGGCCAGCTCCTCGGTTACTTCGGTAAGCACCGAATAACAGCTCATTACCGCGGCTTCTTTACTTCCACGCGATGAAGCTTCCACTTGTTTGAACAGTTCTTCGGTTATTTGTGACACTTGATCCTTCTCTTTAGCAAGCAATGCTTGGATAATAGATTGTCTTAATTGACCTAACTGGTGCTCCGAAGCATGCATTTCCTTAGTTAAGGACCACAAAGGTATCACTTTACCCGTGCCAGTAAAATAACTGCTTTTTAATGAGTGAAGTGCTGCTGTATAGGAGCTCTTGATCTCCCGGAAATTGGAAACTGTTTCTCCAATACTAACCGTTACGCCAATTTTCAAATAATAACGAATCTTGTCCAATATATCTTCGCATAAGGGAAGGATGTCCCGTTCTACTGAATGATTAACAATCGCACATAAATTTTCCGACTTGCGAATCACAACACCCATTCCATACTCGCGGATAAGCTCATCTGCCATATTGGTAATCGCAAACAGCAATAGGCGCTTCTCGTGCTCCTCCCACCTGTTATCCGCAGCCTGCAGCTGCTCAAGCTCAATGACCAAAATCGTGAACCTTTCATAAGAAAAAAGGATTTCCAAAGATTGCAGCTTTCGCTCCACCTCCTCGATGCGAATATCGCCCTCTGTTAACCGATCGAATAATTCTTCTAGCTGCGTATTTTTGTCCTTCTGCTCGTAGACAGCCAGTTTTCCTTTGGAGGACTGCTCATTGTGTTCTTCCTGGAGCATAGCTATAGCTTTATGCACGGCTTCGCGCAAAAGACCTTTCTCAATAGGCTTCACTAAATAATCAACCGCACCGTACGCAAGCGCATCCTTCGCATATGAGAATTCTTGATAGGCACTGATAAAGATGACCTTCGTATGAAGCCCTTGCTTCTGAATTTCCTTAATCACATCAATTCCTGTGCCGTCAGGCATACTAATATCGGTGATAACCAAGTCGGGATTTTCTTGCTCGATGAGCTCCATAAGCCCCTTTCCCGTCCATGCTTCTCCTACAATCTCGATGCCGAGCTCTTGCCAGGGGATTAGTTTCTTTAAGCCTTTAATGATAATTGGCTCATCATCAGCTATTATGGCGTTCAGCACTTGCATTCACCTCTCCCAATGGAATGACCATCCTTACGGAGGTTCCGATATGTTTAGTGCTATTGATTTCTAAACCGTAGTCTGGTCCGTAGAGCGTTACAATACGATCGTGGACATTCTTTAATCCAATGCTGCTTCCGCCTGAGTCGAGAGAATAGCTGCTTTCCAGCTTTTGACGAACCTGATGAAGCGTTTCCTCCGTCATGCCGACACCGTCGTCATCGACCGTCAAACAAAGAAGATTATCCGCAAGCTTCTCCGCTATGATTCGAATTGTCCCTTTACCCGACTTCGGCATAATGCCATGATATATCGCATTCTCAACGATCGGTTGGATCGAAAGCTTAGGCAAAGAACAACTTAGCACATCCCCTTCAAAACGAAAATCCATAGATAGCTTATGCTCGCCATAACGGAGCTCCATTAGCCGGAAATATTGTTCGATGTTTGTTTTCTCCTCTTGCAAGGCAACTGTTTCTTGGCCATAATCAAGCACATACTTCAATTGATGCGATAACGACAAAATCATATCTCCTACTTCATTGTCATCGTTAGCTACCGCACTCATTCGAATAACCTCAAGGGTATTATACAAGTAATGGGGCCTAATTTGATTCTTTAAAGCATTAAGCTCCGCATGCTTTTGTTTGATCTGAGCAACATAGACCTCATCGATGTAAGATTGCAAGCGCACAACCATTTTGTTGAAACCTCGAGACAACAACCCGAGTTCATCCGCAGTTTGCACGGTTACTTGGGTATTGAAATTTCCTGATTCTACCTTAGCCATTTCACTAGTAATACTGCGAATCGGCTTAGAAAATCTTCTGGAGAACCAGATGGCTACCAAGATGAGCGATACGATACAAAGACCGACGACAATCGTGATCGTATTAATAATTTTCCTGGTTCTCACAACCAGCTCATCTTTATATAGCTCGCCAACAATTTTCCAAGCAACATTGGAATTATCTTTCTGCATCCGAAAATATTCGTTAGAATCGTTCTGCACATAGGTTTGACCTATAGATGCTCGATCACTGCTATATAGGATTCTGTTGTTTTGATCCAGTACATAGACCACATCTTTAGAATTCAACATCATTTGTTGGAAAATTTCATCGAATGCCCCCATGCTTACATCCATATATAAGGAACCTACAATTTCCCCCTCAACACCTGGAGCATTTACCACATTCACTAGGTTTCGGCCAAAGGTAAGTACTTGTTGATTGGAACCGAGATAGTAATTATCAAGATGAGTGGGGAAATAAGACAGCAGATTACGATTCTGTTGGAGCACTTCCCCCCACTCTCGATCAGGGAATTGATAACGAAAATCGAAAGTTCTATTCTGTTTGGTCACCGTTTGATAAGCGCCATTCGGGAATACGAAGAATACACTTTGCAAATGCCGGTCCGTATACAGCACCGTTTGCAGAAAATCATCCACTGTCCGAGTCAAGCGATAGTCACCCTCAAGGGTTTGTGCTGCAATAGTCTCTCCAAGTACTTGCCCTTTGTTCGTACCATAAGAATACATTAGCTTGGATTCATTATTATATCGGTTATACATGTCATCAACATTTTTACTTGCGAACAGCAGCATTTGTTCAAAGTTGGTAACTGCATATCTTTCCAAATAGTTGCTAAATGTATTCAATGAAATATAGCTGAGCGCGAGCAAAGGAATTAACCCTACGATAATAAAGGAAAATGTAAACTTGGCGAAGATGCTCTTACTAAATCGTAATTTGGAAAAAGAATTCAAATGATCGCCTCATTCCTTAACACTGGACTTGTATCCCTATCATAACAAAATTCGCATATTGCGACAAAAAATCCCCGCATCTCTAGGATACAAGGATTATTATTGCAAATACTACTATTATTACTCGCAAAAAGATACGCCCTTTGCATGCTCATTAAGCTCAATGTTCCCCTGCTCAGGGCTCATTATCAACTGGCCATTTATGCGCAGATTGATGAATTGGACACCTTCCACAGCCCGTTCTTTATCATAGCCATAAATGCGATTCGAGTTCGCATTCTTTCCATTATACGAGACGTTCCGGAACGTAATGTTTTCAATTCGGTTGCCTGCAACAGGATTGTAGTCCTTGTTCCAAACGACACGCAGGTCAAACAATTGACCTAATTCAAATTCCTCCACCCGAATGTTATCATAGGTTACATTTCGGACCGTATTCTTATCTCCTGCGTTAATCGCCATCGCTCCCCAATAATTAACTTGTGGCTCATGGTGCTCAAGAATATCGATATTTTCGAACAGCACATTCTCAATCGTATCCCCATCCTGGTGATGGTCACCGTGGGTTCCGATCATCAACGCATGAGCGACATCCGCCCAAAATATCGAATTGCGCACTGTTAGATTTCTCGCATCACCATGATAGTCCCAGCGTGTACCATAAAAGGCTATGCAATCATCGGATGTGCGTAAAAAGACATCATCAATCTCGATGTTCGAGCTATCCATCATATCGATGCCGTCCGACCAACCGCGTGTGCTAAACGACTTGAAGTTACGAATACAGATATGTTCCGACTTCCCGATATAAATACTATAATGCGGTGGATCCAAGGTCATGATGCCTTCGATAGATATATGCGTGGAAAATAGGATTCGAATACCTCGAAATGCAGAGAAGCGATGAAAGTCAGACAAATAGAGGAACCCTCTGCCCCGAATTTGGACATTCTCCACATGCTCGCAAACGAGCGATCCTACTACGATTGCACCTCCAGCTATATAAACGGTCGTGTTTGACGGTATGCGCAGGATGGTTTCCTCCAAATAATGCATACCTGGAGCAAAGTAAATGACTTCGGGCGTCTTGCCTCCTGGCATAACAGGTGTTGCGGCCAAGCGATAGATATCCTCGGTACGATGTATGGCAGGCTTTAGCACAAGTACTTTCGGATCGTCCTGTTGTGGAACATTCTCTTCTATTGGATTGGCAAAAAGATGAAGGTTACTAAAACGATCACCATTGATTTCGATAGACAGCTTACTTGGTCGATCCAGTGAAAAAGCAACCCTATTTTCGTCGCTCGAAAAAGGTATCTGGGATGATAGCGGACGTATGACCGCTTGGTCGACTTCTTGGTTTAGCACTGTCACCTGAACCTCAACCGTTCCTTCCATGTCGAAATAAACCATCGATGCTGAACGAACGTTATGCATATCAACTTTTACTTCATAAACGAACAGTTGCTGCCACTCTTGTCCAGGTGTTCGAACACTTACAGAAAAGTCATTCCTTCCAATAGCACCTTTTGGTGCCTCATAGACGATTAATCTGTTAGTCATTATTTCCTCCAGAGTATCACATATCTATAACTCCCGCTTCCATCGGATTTTGGCAGGGTTGCGGTACTACTATTATAATGAACTAAATTCCGATTTGGAGTGTGGTATTTTAAGATACATGTACGGTTTTTATAGACATTTAATGCCTGTTTAATCTGATTTCCGACCCTATTCGGCAGAGAGCGCGCTGGCACGAAAGCTGAGAGGTCTTTTTCCGACGTCTCAGGACACTTTCGCTCCACTCGAGCCAGTGAGACAGCCTTTTCTGCCTTCTCAGGCTCCAAACACGTTAACTTGCCTTCTCTCAGCAGATGAGAAGTCTTTTTCCGACGTCTCAGGACACTTTCGCTCCATTCCGAATCTGCGAGACAGCCTTTTCTGCCTTCTCAGGCTGCAAACACGTTAACTTGCCTGCTCTTAGCAACTGAGAGGTCTTTTTCCGACGTCTCAGGACACTTTCGCTCCACTCGAGCCAGTGAGACAGCATTTTCTGCCTTCTCAGGCTGCAACGAGTTGCATATTTATTACCTACCACACGCTAATTCATTGCGAATGAGAATACCATTCTTGTATTCCATGATATTGACTGTTATTTCGTCATGTTCAATATGATGGACAGTGATGATTTGTGTTCTGCCGTCTTTAAGAATCACTTCGACCGTATTTTCATCGGCAGCATTCACGGATAAGATCATGCTTTCCGTCTCGAAAGGTTCAACGATGGTGATATAGCGGCCAATTTTACCCTTAGTTTTAGTTCTTACAGCATACGTTTTGCGTCTTTGGGCTTCATCACCTGGGAAGGCATCGGCTCCAATCAATCCTACAAAACGCAAAGCATTCATTCCTGATAAATCAAGGGTTAGGGTGCCAACCATGTCATGGTCAATTGGGCTTGTAGGTATGGACGTCGGATATTCATTTCCTACGATTGTAACCCGTCCCCCCTCGTAATCCTTACCTATACCGAAGCCACGATCAATATTTTCGTAGACCACGTCTAAATCGCAAAGATTTTTCTGTCTGCCATCTGCTGTGACCACATAAGCTTCACCCCAGAAAAGCCCTTGTTTTGTTTTTTGCGGATATTTTTGTTCGTTGTAGGTAGGATTATTTTTGACTCTTAAAGTTAATGTTCTAGCCCCTTGAAGATCTATATCACACTTCCTCTCGCTTAGGAGCCATGCGCCAAACTCGCCTTCTGCCTTCACTTCACCATCTACTTCTACTTGGTACTCTAACGGTATCGTATATCCGTGATCCTCCGCAGTTATGCCTACGATTTGAGTCGATTGTTTAGGCCAAGCGGTGTGTACATCCATTTTCAATAAACCTGGTGTATTATGGGCTGTTCTCGTACCACGCATATCTTCGCCTTCACCAAAGATGGTTTCAAAGCTTGCAACACTTGTGCCGCCCACTTCATACCAATGACAATCCGTTATAAATTGCGTATCGGACAAAGGGTTTTCGGTAAATTGACTAGTATGCTTCCGTTCACTCAAGGTATCAGCCATTATTCCTTTGAATCCTTTTATTTGGAACAAACTATCATATTGATGCTCTGTTTCGCCTTTAAGGTAATCAAATAAAACAAGATAATCGTCGGTTACCCCCATCACTCTTTTTTGCGTGATTGGTTCTGTGAACTCTGACAATTCTCCATATGGAGGGGCATCTTTCACTTCTGGCAATGAGCTCGCATTCATCTTGCTTCTTTCTTCTAATGTTTTGGTCTCATTGTAAACCATTCCGCCATAAGGAGGATAGGACCACCTCGAATTTGTCTCTATCGCAACTGCCTGAATCGCCTTTCCGCTATAAAATAACAATCTTTTGGAATCACTGGGCACCTGCATTTTTCCATCGACTACGACCATATTTTTGGTCATCGAGTTTTGGACATAGAATTTGTACATAAAATGCGGATAACCCCACCATACATGCTCAGGGTTATAAAAGCTGCGCCCATAACGCATAATAGATAAGACTTCCGTACGATCAAAATGTCCATGAGCATATCCATGTGAGCCATATCGAATAACCGCTTGGATTTGGTCCTTCTGCTCTCTATTTTCAGTCTGACTTCTTAACATCGCTATGCCAACATTATCCGCATAAGCATTGTTTTTAACGTATGAAGAACGATGTTCCGGCAATTCTGCATGTCCAAATATCGGGTCCACATTAACATTTTGATGGATAACAGGGATGTATTCCGGGTCCTTATAATAGCTATAAGCCAAGTCGAAAGTCGAGCCAAAGTGCACACCCTCTAATTTCTTTTCATCGGAGTCACTAATACCAAACATAACCCCCCTGTAATCCAAAAATGGGATCGTCGCATCGAACATGTCTTTAATACAGATATAGTTTTTTCTATTGCCCCCCCACTTTTTGTTATACATACCGAATCTTACTTTTGCATCTTCACCGTTATAGGTACTATTCACTTCATCATTAAAGGGGATCGGGAAATGCGTATGCAAAATGTTAATTCCGAAGGGAAGCAAGGCATGTGCGGTATGGATATACATCGAGGATACCCATGTGTTATACCCCACGGAACATTCATGCCACCAGCCGTCATTAAACAAACCATATTTCAAGTGATGAATGGAGCCCCCCATGCCGAATGCAAAACGTAAGGCTCGCTCGATATCTTGGGTAGCCAGCGCACAATAAAAAGCGCCTGTTATTTCTGATAATAACCAATTAGAAATATGCCCTTGATGTAGATGTGTATCTAAGATATCCATATAGATACGGAACGTTTTTTCTACCCCTTGGTGTTCTTCAGGCGTCAAAACACCTGCTTGATGAATAATATCGTAGGGGATCGCTAGGTGCTGGAAGAAATGTCCTTCCTGTACATAGCTCTGGCTGCAGCCTTTTTTCTTTCTCGGATACCCTATTTCCTCATCTATGAAATAGCGTAGGAATTTAGCCACTTTCTCAGCATATTTGATGTCTTCGGTAAGCGCATAAGCATACGCAGCTGACATGATATTATGTTCTTCACTTGTGTTATAGCAGTAATCTCGTTCTTCTACGGGAGGTTTGACTTCCCAAGCATTCGCGGTTGCTATTAACTTATCATACTCCGGTTTGAATTTCGGATACTTATCAATCTTCTCCTTGGTTTCTTTCCACTGCTGCTTATTATGATAAATATAAGGATGCGGTAATCTTCTTAATGTTTTGAACTCGACTTTATGGACGCTTTCACCATTTGCTATAAAGTTAAGGATCGTATTTTCATGCCCGCCCGCTACCATATAATCATGTACTTTTACAATCGCTGTTATGTCCTGTCTGGCATTCGGCTCTAATACAAATTGGGATGGCGTAACAATAGGAAATAAAGATTCCCAGCCTTCAAATACTTGTTTGATGAGAACATTTTGTTTGGTTTCCGAACAATTATATACACTCATCGTATATACGACTTCTTCACCTACATTACCGGATTTACCCAACACATTCGTTTCAACAAATATCTGATCCCCTCGATGAAGGCTTACCGAAATTAATTCAGCATTCCCTTGCAGTTCAAAGCTTTTCAGAAATCTCCATATATCCCCTTTACTCATTTCTATTTCAAAATCGGACAGCTTCAGCTTTACATCATGCTTCCCAGACCCAGCGAGTAGAATTCTCGCGATAACACTCCTATTATCGATAAAACTAGCTTTGACCGTTATTTCAATTTCCTCAGCATGCGCGTTCAAATGAAGCTTCAATCCATGCCAGCCCATTGCTTCAAGCGAAGAGTCATTGCCTCTTTCAAATCCGATGGGATACCAGCCTACAGCATTAGGGGGTGTTGGGTATTCAATATTTACAGTCTCTCTTAAATCATAACCATGATCGCTTTGTTGTCCTACGACATGCCATTCTTCCAATAGATGAATAAGATTTAACACGAACTCACCTCCATATTGTTATAATTGCCGAACGAATTTCCTTATGATCGCAGGCACTCCGCAAGCCAATCAAAGGACTTACGTCCCGATATTTCGTGACTACCCGGAAAAAGATCCGATTGAAAACAATCCAGAGCATTCATGCCCATATAAATCTCCTTAAGCTCCGTAATAGCCTCGCGAACATTCTTTACTGGAAAGATTGGATCGTTCTCGCCTGATTCTACAAACAAATTACGAGGGGCTATTAAACCGATGAGCTCCGGTTGTTCGGCATCGGTCAGGATACCGGGTAAGTAATTGTCGATGCAGTGATGCATGGCAAGAATGCTTCCCTGAAACGTATTCGTCCACCCGGCAAGCACGGTGGCTTTAATACGGTCATCTAGTCCTGCCGTAAATGCGCTGATCAGACCTCCTCCGGAAAAGCCGAAAATCCCGATGCGGTTAGCTATGACATCATCTCGGGATTGTATGTAATCCAGCGCCCGGATCGCTTCGTAAACCCGCATGCCCGCCAATGTTCTACCGAACATCAACAATTGGGATGACAGCGTGCCGCAGGAACTGTAGTTTGGATTCGCTTGGATCTCTTCCGCCATCCGACGCACTCCGAAACCCATGATTTCCGGGATGACCACAAGCAGCCCCCTCTTCACCAGTTCGACAGCAAAACGATTATGGATTCCGGGTTCGTCCAACACGCTGCCGTTCGGAGCCAGACCAACAGCGTCTCGTTGACCATTGCCATGTCCATGGCAAGCCAGCACAGCAGGCCATGAGCTATTTCCATCTTTCGGTACCAACACCATGACAGGGACGTCTACGGATTCCATAGTTGTATATTGAATGTGCTCAAGATAATAATCGCCGTAATCTTTCGTCTCCAGCACAATTGGCTGAAGTGGTGTTACCGTTCCGGGAAAGCTTCCCAGCGCTTGCTTTAATCGGTTGCTCAGCTCCTGCCGATCTACTCCGATATCTTTCTTTCCTGAGCGCTGCTTAAGTCGCTCATTCTTCGTTTCCTCGTACAATCGCTTCAGAAATTCATCCGTTGTCCAGTTCATGTTGCTTCCTCTCTTCCAATTGATTATTATAATCAAAAAATGCGGTGCTTCCATCCATTAAGCTTGGATATCGCTTCCACGTAGTAATAATCGCCATAAATAAGTGATACATCAATAAACGAAGTTCCGCTGCCGGTGGCATGGAGCAAAATGGCTTCGTGCTCCGGCTGATCCCAAGTCGCATAGTTCTCAGTCAGCGAACGCAGGATCCGCTCTGCTGCACCGGCGTACAACCTCTTTTCTCCTGCCGGTACGAAATCTGCAAGATCAAGTAAGCCTGAAGCGGCAATCGCCGCTGCTGAGGTATCCCTCGACATCCCCTCTTCCGATTCTAAGCGGAAATCCCAATACGGGACATGATCCTCAGGCAGCGCTGCAATGAAGTAATGTGCGATCCTCTTCGCTGTATGAAGAAACCGATCATCCCCCGTGTGACGATACGTATTCACAAAACCGTATAATCCCCAGGCCGTACCACGGCTCCATGATGATTCCGGAGACAAGCCTTGGCCGCCAAAGTTTTCGATATAAGCACCAGTCTCTGCGTCGAATGAAAGGATGTGCTTCGTCGATCCATCCTCTCGGATGCCATATGCCATCGTCGTCTCGGCATGACGAATCGCCATATGTTTATACCTAGGATCACCAGTCACCTTACTAGCCCAGAACAGAAGTGAGATGTTCAGCATGCAATCGATAATGACCCAGCCGGGTACTGGTTTACCATCAGGTCCATTATTCCAGGCTCGGATAAATCGCCCAACAGGATTATAACGTGCTGCTAGAAAATTCGCTGCCTCAATCCCTCGACGGAATCCATCCTCATCCCCTGTTAACGTATTTTTGATAACAGCTGTTGGCAGAAATTGAAATCCTACGTCATGATGCAGCTCCTCCGTCGGTTTCACGAACCACTCTTCCAGAAGGCAATCCCAGTGCCAGGCAGCCTCTTTATAGTAATCCTTGCCTGTCATGTCATTCATGATCCACAGTATGCCCGGCCAGAAGCCAGTCGTCCACCAATCGGAGCCGATGTCGTCAAACTTGCCGTCTTCCCCTGCGAAATGCGGACATTTCGTACCCATTTGATCCATCGTGCGTGTAACTTTTCTATCGAGCCTTGCCATGATGTCTTGCCAATATGTTGTACTCATTATGAATACCTCCATCTGTTTTTATCCATTATAGATCACCATTTCACGCAAAAGTTATGATACAATATCAACAAATGTTCATATTTTGTCATATAGGAGGTAGCCCTATGAACCGGCTATTCGAACCTGTTATCTTTGATCATAAAGACATCGTTTGGGATTATCACCTCAGGTCTGAAAATGGCTTCAAAGGGTACTATCACTGGCATCAATGCTGCGAAGCAGTCTTCGTACACGAAGGACAGGGCAGCATCGTCCTGAATCGCCAGGCTTACGAAATCAGACGAGGAATGTTCTTCTTCTTCCAGCCTTTTCAACTCCATCGTATTCACGCAATGGTTAGTCCTGAAACACCCTATGTTCGATCCATCTTTTATGTAGATCCTGTTCTCATTGAACAACAATTACGTCCATTCCCGAAAAAGCACGCCCTTTTTACTGCATTATGGCAAGGTAGTGACCGTAATCATGCTTATGATCTTTCCCTACAAGCAGAATCGATAGAATGGATTTACTCATCCTTTAATCGCAATAACGATGATAACGTTCGCGATTGTGAAGATATCACTTTGCTTTTGCTGCAACTTTTGAATGTTGTGGACAGTGTGTACGCGAAAGTGAAAGATGTACAAGAGGCATTGCGAAGAAATCCGCGTTACTCGGAAACGATTATGAGTTGGATCGAAAAGCATTATCAGGATGACGTTAGTCTTGAAAATTTGGCCAAAGAAACACATCTGTCCACGAGCTACATTTCTAGAGTTTTTCGTCAGGAGACAGGCAGCAGCGTAACGGATTACTTGACGGCCAGACGGATGAAACAAGCCTGCAGATTGCTCGAGACGACGGATTTGGCGGTCGAGGAAATCGGTATTCGAATCGGCATACCGAACGCCTCTTACTTTATTCAGCTCTTCAAAAGGGTGGTCGGAATAACTCCGCTCAAATACAGGAATGATAGAAGCGCACCATCTCTTAAGACGTCTGGATTGGAAAATAAATCGAATAACTTTCATCTTTAACCTCATACAAAGGAATGAACCTAAATCCGCGGTCCACCGCCTTAGTGCGGTAATATCCGGGATTCCACCAGCCATGGTTCCGCTCTCGGTCAGGAGCCAACATCGTATCCGGACGAGAAGGATCCCCAGAAAGCACCCGTTCCTCACTGGTTAATCCCGCAAGCACGATCGGACCATCTAAGAACGCATAGGTACCTGGCTCTCCAGGAAGAGGTTCAGCCGTTAACGCCTTCGAGAATTCGATGGTAATCGTATCGCCACTAAGCCATTCTCGGGTGAGTTGGAAGAAGGACGATGCTTCTGCCACTCCCTGCGCCTGTTCGACGCCATTCACTGAAATCTTTGGGTGGCCCTTCAGCCACCAAGGCAAGCGCAGCTTCAATGTAAATGTAGAAACTTTCTCAACCTTGACGGTAATTTTATAAATGAAGCTGTCCGGACGTTGAACCGGAATGGACGGAATGCTCACTTTCGTAATCGCGGTCATACCTTCAACGGACCAGTTGTTAAGTGGATAAATGCCGTGCTGTCCGTCCTGTTCCAAGCGGATACTTAATGCGCTGCCGCCGTGATCACAATGCAGCTCGGAAGGCAGCCATTGACAGACGGTGATTCCGCTCTCTTCCTCCATGAAAATTTGCGACTCATAGGATGCGTTAGCCTGCATAAGCGTACCGTGACAGCACCAGAAGTGCTGAGTCGGTGAGCCCCATGTTTTTTTGCTGCCTGCAGCTGCGCCGAGGAAATATGAAATCATGCCAGTATCCCCATGTTGATGAGCAAGCACACCATTCATAAACCGACGCTCCCAATAGTCGGCATAAATAGGATCACCCGTCCAGCGGAGCAGCACTTGCGCAAGGCGCATCATGTTGTAGTTGCAGCAGTGCTCCTGACCGACGCCGAGTCTGGCAGCCATTTCGTTTGCCGGCATCCATAGCTCGCCATTGTCGCCTGCCCCTGTAGCAACATAACCGCGATTTGTGACGGCAGTGGCCCAAAACGCTTCCACTATTTTTCGGTACCGTTCATCCCCTGTTACTTCCCAAACCCGTGCAGCACCAAGAATCTCAGGAATTTGTGTATTGGCATGCTTGTTCGTCAGTACATCTTTTCCTTCCATCAGCGCATCGAAAAATCGCCGCCGATCGTATCTCCGTATGAGCTCGAGATGCTTCTCATCGCCGGTAATCCCATACAGATCCGCCCAAGCTTCCAGCATGCCGCCGGTCTCAAGATCAAGCAGATCGTCCATCTGCTCCTGCGAGAATTGTCCCGTCCAGCGATAAAACCAGGCTGCGATGCCTGAAATCAGATGTACCGCATGCTCATTGTCCGTGATTGCATAGATTTCATACAATCCCATAAGCAGTTTATGAATCGTATAGTGAGGTGCCCATACGAATTTACCACTAGCTATGCGGTCCATATATGTTTCTGGGAACGCAGCAAGCCACTCCCCTCCATTCGCTTCTCTGACAGCGCTTCAATTCAGCTACGATATAATCAGCCTTCGCTTTCACTAACGGATCGCCAGTTTGCGCATATATGCGGGCTGCTGCCGAAAGCCAGTGTCCCATAATATGTCCTCGCAGCTCGCAGGTTGGCGATTCCCAACCCCAATGCCAATGCTCCGGACCATCCATGCTTGTGGTCGTAGCGCTAGTAGTGCCGCCGTTGCCGCTATAGCTCCACAGCCCTGCTTCCAGATAAAAACTACGGAGTAAATTCTCGTTGGTCAGGCTTATCATGTACTGTTTATTTAGTTCAAACCGCTTCTTGAGTGGACCCGCTAGCAATCGAACGTGTCCAGCCGGAAAGTCTCACATGACCGTCTTTCCTCTCATCACTTCTCACCCATTCTTTTTTTTGTTTTCTTTTTCATTTTAAAGTTATGATATACTTCACTCCATACACTATATTTTGAATTTTCATATACTTTTTTTGTTATTTATTAAGCAACAAACATGTTGAGAGAGGAATCGCTCTATGGACAAGTTCTTTGATTTAACTGCGGACAGATTCCCGTTGATCCGGGATATTGGCTTGAACCAAACGGATACACGATATACCCATCCTGACCGTATTCTGGACTACCATGTATTCCTCTATGTCGCCAAAGGAGGCATGCAAGTCATCGAGGAAGGATCTTCCTATGTTGTAGGTGAACAGGAGTACTTATTCTTAAAAAAAGGCTTACATCACTGGGGCCTACCTGAGACGCTGGCGGGAACTTCCTGGTATTGGATTCATTTCGACACAGTCGCTGACGAAAGTAAGGATTACAAAGACCATACCCCGCGTCCCGAGCTGGAGTATTACTATCCCGATCATTATCAATACCGCGTCGTACTGCCCAAATTTGCTAAAGCACCCCTAGGAACAGAGAAACGACTTCATGCTATGATCCATGGAATGCGTGATTCAGCTGCTCACAAAATGACACGGACTAGCTTGAACGTCTATCAATTCTTCCTCGAACTGCATGCGGCCGCTTCCGATCAGGATGGAATCGCCGAAGCTGCTCGTCGGACGACCGACCGAATCATGACCTATTTGGTGGCACATCTCGAGGAGCCTTTCGATGCTGCCAGACTGCAAAAACACTTGAACATGAATTACAGCTACATTTCTGCCTCATTCAAAAGAGCAACGGGCAAAAGCATCGTAGAGACTCATACGATGTTAAAGCTGAACAAGGCGATCGAGCTGATGCGACTAAGCTCGTTGAACTTAGCGGAGATTAGTGAGCGGCTCGGGTATCAGAATCCTTTTTACTTTAGCAGAGTGTTCAAGAAAGTTTATGGCGAATCGCCATCAGCGTACATGCGGCAATTCTACAGGTCTTAAACAAAAGGGGCAGATCGAATTTAACATTCGTCGCCCCCTTTTGTTGTTCAAATCATATAAAATTTAAAATCACACTCTTGCCTGACTACCAGTATGGCTTCCAATCTTTCACAACGCGAATTAATGCTTCAAAATAGAAATAATCGCCCCAAATGTTGCACTCGTTGATGCCCATTCCGCGTGGCTTGTTGTACACGGCGTGAATCAACACGCCATTTGACTCTGGGTAATTCTTGGCTGTGTAGTTTTCGTGAAGTGATTTCAGGATGTGCAGCGCCGCATTCTCGTAGACGTTCTTCGACGGGTCTAGAAGCGGCAATTGTTTGGAGAGTTCGAGCAAACCGCATGCGGCAATCGCAGCCGCCGAGCTATCCCGCTCCTGTTCATTGCCTTCTAAGAAGATCAAATCCCAGTAGCAGACAAGATCGTCCGGCAGACGGTTAAGAAAATAATTTGACAGCTTCTTGGTCAATTCGAGCAGTTCTGTATCACCCGTATATAAATAGCTGAGAGGGAAGCCGCTGATTCCCCAGGCTTGACCACGCGACCAGCATGTATCGTCGGCATAGCCTTGATGAGTTCTTCCGAATCTCGGCAATCCCGTTTTCACATCCATATAAAAGGTGTGGTACGTCGATGCATCCTCTCTGACAATAAAGGCAGCTGCCTGCTTGACGTGACTTCTCGCTGCTTCGGCATACCTCGGCTCGCCCGACACTTCAGTCGCCCAGTACAGAAGCGGCAGATTCAAGTTGCAGTCGATGATCATTCTGCCCTGCTGTTCGGGGTCGCTGAGTTCTCCCCAAGCCTGAACGATGCCTGCTTTATCAAAGTAGCGTTCCATTAATAAATCCGCTGCGAGCAAAGCTGTCTGCTTAGCCTCTTCATTGCCGGTTAGCTTATAAGCAGCGACACAAGACAGAGAATACAGAAAACCAATATCATGCGTATTCGTTTCGATCCGTTTCTCTACGCGTTCCTTGTAGCCTTGAAGTTGGCTTTCCGCGACATGGCGGTATTTTTCATCCCCTGTATATTCGTAAGCAAGCCACAGCATACCCGTCCAGAAGCTCGAAGTCCACTCCACATTGTCAATGCCCGGATAAATCAGATTTTCGCTTGCAGGCGCCGGAAATTGATGCGTGAATGCTTCCAGATTACGATCGATTTGCTTAAGAATAAAACCAATAGCTTCCTCTGCAAATGTTGAATCTATGACTGGCGGTTGTCCAAACTGCTCCAGACGGCTCAATGGTTCCAAATTAATCGTATGCACAGGTTATCACTCTTTCTATTCATTAGTAGACTATCTTCTCATTCTCACTGTCTCTGTTCTTCAAAAAAGTGCTCCAGCACGTTCGTAAAAACTTCCGGTCGCTCCATATTGGAAAAATGACCTGCATCTGCGATATCCGCTCTGCGAGCGGATGGCACAAGAGCGAGCAGCTTTTCCGACGAGCGGATGCTGCCCTCCGAGTCGTCCCCTCCAATGATGACAAGAATGGGCGTTCGGACAACGTTTGTGCGAAGGCCGCGTGCGAGATCTGGACCGATCAGGCACTTAGGTTCTCGATGCCTCAGCGTCCAAGCAGACCAGTCGCCAATCATTTTCCATAGCTGGTCACGGATTTCATCCTTGTATTTCCCGCAGCTGTCCATCAGATTAATGAACCATTCGTCTACTTTCTCTTGGATCGCCGGGTCGTTACGCCCTGGTCTTGACGATTGGGATTCGTGAGCAGAATCTGCATCCTGAAACGGATCATTGTTTACTGACTCATCTTCCTCATTCGCATAGATGGCTCCGCTCGCAACGGAGACAGTCATCACATGATCCGGATGTAGATACAGAAAGTCCAGTGCTACAAAGGCCCCCAAGGATAAACCAACGATATGTGCTTGCTTAATGCCCAGATGATTGATTACTTTGTACAGATCCTCGGCATGTAAATAAGCTTCTCCCTCTTGCGGCATATCGGAAAGGCCGTAGCCTCTTAAGTCATAACGAAGGACCTGATACCGGGTAGCTAAACTCGCAAACTGAGCGTCCCACATTCTACGATCTACGGAATGTCCGTGAAGCAGGACGACAGCAGGTCCTGCTCCGGAGACTTCGTAATGGAGCTCTTTTCCACCGATGTCAAGACGCCCTGAAAGGATTTCCCGATTATTCATATTTAACCTAATCTCCCGTTACAAAAGTTCACGATAAGTAAAATAATCAAAATCAGCATGATGTCCGCCGCCGCTCATATCCTGTGCACACACGCCAACCATTGCGCCCGTAAAACCAAGCTTTCCGGCGTATTCGTCGGAAAGGACGCCAAAATCGAGCTCAGGCCCGATGTTCGACCAACTGCTTCCGTCTGCGCTGACGGCAAACTGAAGCATTCCATGCTCAATCGTCACTCTCAAATAACAGCGTTCCCAGCCATCGACAACGACGATGCTTTCGAGAAGCTCTTCGTATTTACCCCCGACACTTTTGGCGATGCCAATATGTTTGCCCAAGTGTTCATCATGGCTGATACGCAGATAGTAATAATCCTGTTCGTCGTAGTAGCAAACGAGACCGGCCATATGAAAAAAAGATTGCGGATCGAACTCGACACATGTTTCCGCTTCGCACTCAAAGTGCTGTATACGACGCGCCACCATACTTTGTTTGTGCCAGGAATTCAGAGACTCCCTGCCGCGCAAGCGAAGATAGCTCGGACGCTCCTGCAAAGAAAGCCAGCTTTCATCAGCCGGTGTTCGCAGCGTACTGAAATGAATATTCAGCTGGGGAGCATCGAAATCGTCCCTCTCCGGTACAGGTGCGAACGGATGCGGCTCCAGCTCAGGAGCTTTAACTTCCAGTGAAGGTAATCGGGTGCCGTTTTCAAGGCGGGGCCATCCATCCTCCGTCCAAACGATCCGTTGGATGTTTGTTTCACGTCCGAGCGGGTTCAAACGTCTTCCATCAGGTAGTACGCGTATCGCAAGATGGGAGATATACCATTCTCCGTTCTGTGTCTCTACGAAGGCCGCATGGCCTGCATTTTGCAGCGGATGTTCACGATCATAAGCCGTCGTCATCATCGGATTGTCCGGAGCTGTTTCGTACGGTCCTTCGATATTGCGGGAACGGGCGACGGTAACTGCGTGGTTGCATCCAGTACCACCTTCTGCAGTAATCAAATAATAGTAGCCGTCCTTCTTGAACATACTAGGCCCCTCGGTGACGCCAATTTCGGTTCCTCGATAAATGACCGACTCCTCTCCAACCAGCCTGTCCTCAGCATGATCGTATTCCTGAATCAAAATACCGCTAAAGCGCGAACGGCCTGTCCGGAAATCCCAGCGCATCTGCATCAGCCATTTGCGTCCATCGTCATCGTGGAAAAAAGCCGGATCGAATCCTTTGGCGTTCAGATAGATCGGCTCTGACCATGGACCCATGATATTTTCAGCCGTAACCAAGTAATTGTGCAAGTCTTTAAACACGCCCTTACGTCCCACTACATTCGTATATAGCAGATAGTACGTACCGTTATCGTAAGTCAGATTCGGCGCCCAAATACCGCCGGAGCTTGGTACGCCAAGCAGATCAAGCTGACTGCCCTTGGAAAGCGGATGGGTCAGCAGCTGCCAATGGACCATATCCCGCGAATGGTATATCGCAACCCCCGGAAACCACTCGAACGTCGAAGTAGCGATATAATAGTCGTCACCGACCCGCACCATCCATGGGTCTGGGTTAAAGCCGGTCAACACGGGATTCGTAATTTTCAATTTAGCTTCTGATATTGTCATTTTGTTCCTCCTGCATTTTCTTTTTAAATGAATCCACACTTCACTTGAACGTTAAGAGTCTCTAGGGACTCCTATTTTTACAAAATACGGTGGAAATGAAGAGATAGCAGTCTCTAAAGGCTCTTATCCGATTGCTTTTCTCCCGAATTCACACTTTACTTGACGGATAAGAGTCTCTAGGGACTCTTATTTTTACAAAATACGCTGGAAATGAAGAAATAGCAGTCTCTAAAGGCTCTTATCCAACTGCATTTCTCCCGAATTGATCCCTTGTGGAAAAATCGGACTTTTATTATGAAATTGACTCAAATATATGTCGCTTTGTTCTTCAACTTATTTCCCGTTGCGCAAGAATTACTTAAACAGTTCCCAATCGGTTATGTTATATCGTTTGCCCGTATAGTTGCCTATGCGTTCAACATCAACACCTTCGTTCCAAGTTAGCTTCACCCAATTAAAGCTGCCTTTTCGGTATTCGAATGTCGTTCCGTCATCCTCATAAAGGAAGCAATCCGACGGTCTGTCTCCATAAGCTCTAACGGTGATGTCGAAGGTGGCATTATCGGAAACATATGGCAAAGGTTTGGCAAGCGGCAGAAGCGTACCCTCTTTCACGAATACCGGAATACGTTCCAAGCCCGGCGCAAAGGTGTAGGCTTGTCCGCCTTCGTAGGCCTCATTTGTCCAGAAACACCGCCAGCGGCCTTTCGGCAGATACACGTCGCGCTCTGATGTACCTGTTATGATTGGCGCCACAAGGATAGAATCTCCCATCATGTAGGCATCGTCGATTTCGTACGTATTTGGGTCATCCGGGTAATCCATGACAAGCGCCCGGAAAGGCGGCAACCCTTCTATACTATATTTCGCATAGCTTGTGTACAGGTAAGGAATCAAAGTCATACGTATTTCGAACAGCTTGCGGCAAATGTCTCGAATATCCTTGTAATTATCGAGGAATTCACCACGTACGTTTTTGTCACGATCCACTTGCATCCATGGTGGATTCGGAATTCTCCAGCAGTTGAGCAGAGCCATTGGCGAGAAGACTGCCGTTTGAATCCTGCGAATCAAATCCTCGGGGGATTCCGCTTGACGGACTTCGGGCGACCATAGAAGCCCGGAGAATCCGCAGTTCACGACACCGCGTATAAACACCTTGTGATTGTATAGATCGCTATAAAGCACAAAAGGAAACGGCGAAGTAAGAGCTCCGGAGGATCGGACTTGAGATAGCGTCCTTCGGCCAAGCGCCTCGAAAGGAGCCTGTATAGCGGATTGATACAGCGTTCCTAGTTGGTTGTGCATCTGTTCCCCGTCCATCCCTGACGGGAATGTCGCAATATCCGGGAAGGACCAATTCGAATGCACAAAGTCGGAGCTGTCACATTCATCTAATTTAAATCCGGATATCCCTTTTTCAACAAACTCCTTCAAATGATGCTTAGCGAAGATGTCTCTGGCTTCCTTTACGGCCAGGTCGGGAACAAGTCCTTCCCAAACCTCGTAATCACCGGAATAAGGCATCAAATCTTCGTACATGGGGGAAGTCGGATGCACAAAGAGATGCTCCCAGAGGTTGACCCGGTAATTCATATCGTATAATTCATCGAGCATTCCTTCATGGTCCGGGAAACGGCTTTCATCCCATACAAAAGAGCAAGAATAGGCCTTCGTTTGCCAACCGGGCTCAAAGCCAAACACATCGACCGGCATTCCATCATCCCGGAAGCACTTGGCGAGCCGCATGACATCCTCACGTGAGGCTGCACTGTAAGCCCGGTACCACATCCCGAGTCCCCACATAGGAGGAAGAACGCCTCCTCCAGAAAACAGATTATACCGCTGCACGGCGGTCACCATGTCCGGACCTTCAAACAAATACACATCAATGCCTTCCGCTGATGGAATATCGACAACAACCGATCGATCACCCTCCGTAGTCTGGTAGCCGTACAATTCTATTTCAGAGGTCCCGATTTCCTTCTGTTCAAATTTCTTATTCTCCGAAGCCCCTTTACGCAAATTAGTTCCGCAGTAGAAAGTTGCGTAGCGCGATGTGTCAACGAGGACGCCATATCCTGCGGTCGTTACATAAAACGGTACAGGTGCATGACTATCTCCTGTATCGGCCACGGGATCGCTGTTGACACGAATTACTTTCTTCCTGCCTGTGTGATCCACACGATGCAGCTGCAGTCCAAAACCATAAATATGCTCCTCGGCTTTCAGAGGAAGTTCAAGATAAATCCCTCTTGCCGATTGCTTAATCACCATGTCACTAAGCGAGAATGGAGAAACTCCGTGGCAATCGAGTTTCGCAAGTTCTTCCGTTCTCACTTCCGTTTCACGTAGATTGACTGGAGTATGGGATTCGGGATTTCCGAAACGCACTCTCCAAATGCCATTTGCTATTTTGTCCATCGTTAAACCTCTTTCTGTGTTTTGCCCAAAAAACGAGCCAATAATTTTATCAACATCAAACGATATTTATTCTGATTATACCCCTCTGTCCATAGTAAAAGTTATAATAAGATATGAGAAAATGTTTGAATTTTATCCACTTTGGAGGAATTATGAACCGACTGTTCGAACCCGTTGTTTTGGGACTATAAAATATATACCGTCCATGATTTCAAAGGATATTATCACTGATGGCAAGGCAAGGACAAAAATCATGCTTATGATTTGCACCTCTGTGCCACTTGCGCTAATAGATATGCTGCGACTGCTCAGCTCTGCGTTCACTACTAGCTCCGCTTCTCCCTTCGTGTTGTACACAGTGGTTGATGCTGTGCGTCCGTCCTCGAGTTCAAATACATGTAGGATAACGTCTTGAGCTTAAAGTCCATGATCGAAAGCTATCGCAAGCAAAGGCCGCACGGTATGACGGAAATCAGTATACAGGCGTATCAGTTATTCCTGATCCTGCATCAATCGGCATCTAACCGAGAAAAAGTGAAAGCGTCTGGAAAAGCGGATCTACATGTCGGACGTATATAAAGCCCTGCATCTAATGCGTACCACTTCATTAAATGTCTCGGAAATTAGCGAACGGCTTGGCTTTCATAACCCGTTTTATTTTACTTACCGATAGTCGCTTATCACTCATCTCAAATAAGCATAATTAACAATGATATATTTCACTGTTAATTATGCTTATTTTATTTGCCAAATTTCACGTGGTAAGAAGCACCGGGTATAAAGTTTTGTATATTTTCGTTTTCGTATTTTTAAGCAAGCCTGAGATACAAATCTAGATTTTTAGTCTAGCGTTTTTAATATTATTTCAATCCGCTTGATATCTTCTACAAAGTGTTGATGCCCCTTTACACGTTCACGATAAGAATGAAGTGCAGTTTTAAATAACTCGTTCGTTTCAAGAAATCCACCTTCTCTTGAGGCAATCATAATATCTAACCATTCACTAAATGCATTTAGACCCAGTTTATTGTTGTTTTGATTCGGATGTAATCGAAAATAACTTAGTGCTTCCGGAATATAGACAGCTTTACCTTTGGATAGCAAAGACAACCAGGCAGCTAAATCATTGATAAGTGAATACTGTTTCCCTTTGTATACGCCATATTGTTCAGTAAGGTCTTTTTTTCTAAATAACACAGTCGTCGGCTCGCCAATCACATTTAGACAACGAGTTAATGCAACATTTGCTAACATTTTTCCATCTAATATCCTTGTTTCTTCATATAGCCTAGCCGTTGCATGGAGAGGCGGGAGAAATCCCCCTGATTCATTGATGGTTTGTCGATAAGATGTGACCAGTGTAATATTTTCAAATTCATTAAAAAAATAGATCATTTTCGCTATTTTTTCTTTATGAAACACGTCATCATCCATTAAGTAATTGATATATTCCCCTGACGCTAGATCAAAGCATTTGTGCCAATTTTCAAGGAATAGATTCTGTTCGTTTTTATGATATTTGATCTGAGGGAAAGCGTGTAAATAAGGATTAAGCATTTCTTGTACACCATCATCTGTACTATCATCACATATGATGATTTCGATATTCGGATAGGTTTGTTCCAATACACTGTCGATGGCTACTTGTAGAGTATGGGGCCGATTATAAGCAGGTATGACTATACTAACTAATGGACGTCCCAAGATGACTCCTCTTTTCTCTAATATGTTCAGTATGTTCAGTTGTCACACCAAAGGTGATTGTTGCGACATCCTCGGCGATCAAAGTATTCATCCAATACTCGTTATTATCATGTTTGACGAATATCAACTCCTTTCTTTCACTAAAATATATTGTTATCGCATCGGCAATAGACTCCAACCGATAAAAAATTCTATAGAACATCCATTAGACTGAAAGTCTGATTTATTCTTTGGGTCCGAAATTGAGTAACATTTTCCGTTCATATATATATATATATAAAAGAAAAATGAGTGAGAAGATGATGATAAGAATGGAACAAGGTTATGAAGACTAATTTGTGAAGCAACACGAACCTCTAGTTGGTTGGATATATAGGAAAGGAGAATGAACATGTCATTGGATTTCACTCCACTCTTGACAACTCATCTATTTGTTTCTAGGAAGATTTCAATGGATGAATTGAAAGAATTTATAATGAGACTGGAAGAAAGCCGCATCACAGTGAATTTGCATGGACCTGATGATCCATTATTAGATATTAACCCAAAAAAACCTCGCGTCTACGTTTCGTTGGGAACGGGGTGGGAAGAATTTAGAACACTAAATGCGTTACCTTCACACGAGAGAAAACGTTGGTTACACTTCAATTCTCCAGAAGAGATTCAACCCTTTCATTTATTTTACTGCTGGCTCAGCCGAACCGATCCCCTCCCTGAAAATAGGATGATTCCCGCTACTCGTTTTTCTTCAGATACACCTTTAGTGTCCGTGTTCACAGCTAGCTATAAGTCCAAAGATAAAATTCAGCGACCTTATCGCTCTCTATTGAATCAGACTTACCCTAATTGGGAATGGGTAATTGTAGATGACTCTGGTGATGAGGATGAGACATACAACCAATTCTTGCTTCCACTAGACGATCCCCGTGTGCGGAGATATCGCCAAGATTCCCGCAATGGCTACATTGGGGCAACCAAAAGGCATGCAGCAGGTCTGTGTACAGGAGAAATTTTAGTAGAAATGGATCATGATGATGAGTTAACTCCTGACTGTCTAAAGAAGATCGTCCATGCATTTCAACAACACCCTGAATGTGGTTTTGTTTATGGGGATTGTACAGAGGTGCACGTAGGGAGCCATCATGCTCATTGGTATGGTTGGGATTGTGGTTTTGGATATAGTATACATTATCGAGTCTGGCTTCATGAAATGAACCGATGGCAAAATGTGCAAAAACATACAACTATCAATGGGAATACCCTTCGTCATTTGGTCGGTTTACCGAATCATCCTCGTGCGTGGACGCGGGATTGTTACCATCTGATAGGTGGCCATCGTGCTGAACTATTGGTGGCTGACGATTACGACATGCTAATTCGGACGTTTCTTTGTACTCAGTATGCAGCTATTCCCGATTTACTCTATATCCAATATCGGAATGAAAATGGAGATAACTCCACTTTCCTTAGAAATAAGCAGATTCAGATTCTCGTAAAAGAACTAAAAAGTTATTATCATCAGAGAATCTATGCGAGAGTGAAAGAATTGGGTTTACCCGATCAAGTGCTGCCATATAGTCGTGTATGGGAGACATCTACAGATGATCCTGCCCGGAAATCTGCTCATATCATTCATGAAGATCTGTCCAGAGTTTCGATATTGTTTCCTATCTCCCATTCCTGTCCTGCAAAAAAGCATACCCAATTATTTATGACTCTTCAAAAGGGCATTGAAACCAGCTTTAAGGAGATCGAGGTAGTGATTGTAGGCCGTGTTCCACCAGAAATCGAGACCTTTGCGTCGAAGGCGCCGACGGGGGCAATCCGATGGTGGCCAATGGAGCCAAATGATTCATTAGAAACTTGTATCCAATATGCCAAGTTTTGCGCTTCATGTAAGGAGAAAGTGATTGTGCTGCCGTGAACCCCTACAAGGATGAAAAATGTAACCTCCTCATCGAAACAAGTCTCCTGTTATTCTGTATTTGTGCTTAGTGTTGTTGATGGGAGCATTCTTATAGACAAAGTAATCAAACTGATAAGAATTTTTATTGGGGTTCTTTTCTACAAAAAAGGCTAATGCATTGATTCTATTTATCAATGCATTAGCCTTTTTTCTTTATTATAATGAAGAAACTTTTTACATGAGCATTTTGCATAATTCCGTGATTGAGAACTAGACAGCAGAATCAAACACGATTAACAAACGATAATTACGATAAGTCGATGATGAAGCGGATATGGTGGGAAATGCGGGCAACCGGATGTCTCTTTAATCACGAGACCGTACAATTGCCGTTTCACAATATCCATCCCGCACGTACAATGAAGCAAACCTCCATTACCTAAGTGTGGTTGCTTCGCGCTCTTTGAGCAATTATGACGTGAATTACCAAATTATAGAAGAAGAGAGGGTAAATATGAAGAGATTTTGGGACCCGCTTATTCAACCGATCTTCAACATGATTCGTCCAAAAGTCATTGTTGAAATCGGCTGCGCGGACGGTTTGAACACAGCCAACTTGCTTCGCTACTGCGAAGCTACGGACAGCAAATTAATCTGCATCGATCCGGCCCCCATGTTCAATGTGCAGAAAGCAAATGAGGCGTACGGTGACCGGTTCGAATTCATTCGGGATTTAAGCTTGACGGCTTTAAAAACAATTAAGCATTGCGACGTCGTTTTAATTGACGGAGACCATAACTGGTATACCGTTTTTCACGAATTAAAAATGATTGATGCCATGGAGCGTTTTCCTCTTGTATTTGAACACGATATCGAGTGGCCGTATGGCAGAAGGGATATGTACTATAATCCGGCTTCCATTCCCGAAGCTTACCGAAAGCCTTATTCCTCGCTAGGTGTGCTGCCTGGCGTAAAGGAGGTTGTTCCAGGAGGCGTAAACCACAGACATAATAATGCTCTTTATGAACATGGAGAAAAAAACGGGGTGCTGACGGCAATAGAAGATTTCCTTGCTGATACGAAGAGGAACATTCAGTTACATCGCGTCTCATCGCATTTCGGGCTGGGCGTCTTGCTCGAAGTGGCTACTGAAGCTGATGAGCTGCTTAATAAAAGGATTGCCAAACTGATCCATAATTCCAAGCTTTGATGGCGATATGGCAGGAAATGTTTCGCAAAGGAGATCGGAACCGACATTAACTCGAAATACCGATGTAACGGCAGGAGTTGCTTCCCATTACGACTATATTTTTACGCAAGAAATCAGCTGCGTGCTTTTTATAAGTCATTGGGTTACAGTCAAGTTCACTATTTACCGCTTGCTGTCAATACGGCGATATTCATCGGGACGAAGAAATACCTAAAAATGTAGATGTTTATTTTTTGGGTACGGAATGGCATAACAGAATTGCTTTCTTTGACCAAATCGCTCACGAATTGAATCGATATCAAACCCTAATTGTAGGCCAGGGCTGGGAGAGCATAGTTCATTCCAAGTTGTTATCCGATAAAATCCGGTTGGAGGTATTTTCACCTGAACAATCCGCACGATGCTTGAATGCATCAAAAATCGCAATCAACAATCACAGGGCATTCGACGATGTGACCCTATTCAACAAGAACAGCAGAAGACTACCCACTCATTCTATCAATCCGAGAACGTTCGAAATCGCGGCATGCGGTACTTTTCAGCTTACGGATGTACGAGAGGAATTGGTTCGCAATTATACGGTTGGAAAAGAAATCGAAACCTACTCGTCTCCTGCGGATCTGATCGAAAAAATACGATATTACCACATCCATGAGAAGGGACGAAATACGATCGCTTTAAGGGGGCTTCTTTGAACATTGCAGGAGCATACGTATCCGCATAGATTGAAACAACTTTCGAATGTGGTATTTGAGGCTGAATCATAAGAGCATACAATCCAGATGACTCATTTGTTGGAACAGCGAGCGGAGCATCCCGATCAGGGAGTCGGGCATATTGCGTTTCGCCTGATGAAAATAGAAGATATTCCCGCCATTTGCGCATCGAACAGGAGGCGTTTACGACTCCGTGGTCTGCCGGGGCGTTCCACAACGCTCGCATTCTCGCTGGAGCTTCCGCTGATCGGTGTGCACCATATCGCCGACGGCGATTTGCACGGCTTCGCGGGACTCTACTTCCGCGCTCCGTGGACGGCGGCGGCCGCCGTCATTCTCGTGCTGTCGTTGGCCGGCCTGCCGGTAACGGGCGGATTTTTCGGGAAGCTGCACATATTGCTCGGTTCGATCCAGACGCAGCATTACTGGCTGGCGGGCATTATGATCGGCACAAGCGTCGTCTCGTATTATTACTACTTCGGCTTCAACCGGCAAATGTTCATGCGCAGCGACTACGAAGGTGCCGAAATAAGGGTAAGCACGCCGCTCGGCATTACGCTGTGGCTGTGCACGGCGGTGATGCTCGTGATGGGTTTCTATCCGCAAGGCGTACTCGGCTGGATCGGCAGCGTATTTACAATGACGCAAGATTTATTCATGATGAAATAATGCGAGCCGAGCGCATGCAAAAGTATAACTTCGTAAAACCTTTCCGCTAACCCGGAAAGGTTTTTTGTGCGCTTGGCAGCGCATCGTACTAACGGGTGAGAGTCCCGAACGCACCGGAAGGTGGCGGAAGCGCATAGCTGACCAGTAGTGCTCTGGCCGTGAGGCAGGGTGCGGAGGACTGGAAAGCAACCCCCGGAACAGGCGGTATTAACCGTGTTGGCTGGCGAAGTTGGATAACCCTGCAAAAGAAGGGGAAGTCCCTTACCACTGTAGGTTTGAATACTACATGATTCGCAAAACAATCATTAAATTCGGAACCTGATATATTAGAGTTCATAACCACATTTTTTTGTTTCGGTTCCCTTTTATCAATTGAGCATTTTGCATAATTCCATAACAGATTAAAAGACGGGTAGATACTCTCGTTTGAACGCAGTGGTAACAACTACTTTGTAGCGAAGTTCGAAAAATGGGCAGACCTGCAGAATTTCAGACATTCGGAATTAAAACAGCGATCTGGTTATTCTGTTGAGCCATAGAAAGCGCAGATACGAGCAGCACAATCGCGTTCAAATATTGGAAGATGAGCAAGCTACCATCCCACCAAGTGGGCAATCGACCTTACCCATCGCATGCGGGCAACGGAACTTCAGATAATCACCGTCTGCTTCCCATTAGATCATCGTGAAACCCATCGAACAGCAGGGGGTTCAGTTCGACATCATCCCAGCAGGAGGTTGTTTCTCGCCTCAGAGGTTGAGCGGAATAATCGCTTGTGCCTACACGTTTTGAGCTGCCTCGTAGACTTTCATCTGGTCATACCCGGCATCCAAAATAAAGAACCGCGTGTTCGTCCGAGTTGCTACTTGCTCGATCAAATCAGGCGCCTTTTCTCCATCATTCGCTAGAGGAAGCTCACTTTTCGTATCGACAGCGAGATGGAGCTTGTAACCAAACCAGGTAATCTTGTTGCCGAACGAGTCGTATTTCGCGCCCCAGTTCGCATTTCCGGTCTGCTCGCTTTTACGTTTGGGTTGCTTCTTCTCGTAAGCATGGATGGCAGCGTGTGACGAGCTTTTCGAAGAGACGCTTTGCCAAACTCTTTTTAGTTAACTCTGCAAAAACGCGGCTCAATGTCGATATCGAAGGAGCTTCTCGATCCAGTCAGAGTCCACATTGATAGCGGAAGCTAGAATCCATTTCTAGTCGATGATGCAAACTGGTAAATGTATCAATATGCTCAAGTGGTGCGGCCAGTAGCGCTCGAAGAATTCCTTCTCTGCAATGTCCGTGTGCACCTCGGGGTGAACGACTTCTCAGTTCTTTGATAGGGTCTTAGATTAAGCGGGTGAAGTCCCTTTTTTATGTCCAAAATCCCTTGTTTGTAGGTATTAAAAACAGCTATACATAAAAGTTCAACTGTTATACACATTCCTCTGTTGAAATATCACTTCGAAAAATTCTACAAAATTAGGGGTGAAGTCCTTTTTTATACCTTAGCAAAACATATGGAAAATTCTTAAAACTTTATAATATAAATCCCCTATAAAATAATAAAAATGCTGATCCAAAAGTCATAATGAAACGACCTTTGAATCAGCATTAATGTGTGAAATATTAAATCCAATACTTTCCTAATAAGTGCTTTCTTTTTATTTGGTTTATAGAACGTCACTTTGTGGTTATTATGGTGGTGGTGGTGGTCCTTGATCACCTTGTGGTCCTTGATCACCTTGTGGTCCTTGGTCACCTTGTGGTCCTTGATCACCTTGTGGTCCTTGGTCACCTTGTGGTCCTTGATCACCTTGTGGTCCTTGATCACCTTGTGGTCCTTGATCACCTTGTGGTCCTTGATCACCTTGTGGTCCTTGGTCACCTTATGGTCCTTGATCACCTTGTGGTCCTTGATCACCTTGTGGTCCTTGATCACCTTGTGGTCCTTGGTCACCTTGTGGTCCTTGATCACCTTGTGGTCCTTGATCACCTTGTGGTCCTTGATCACCTTGTGGTCCTTGGTCACCTTGTGGTCCTTGATCACCTTGTGGTCCTTGATCACCTTGTGGTCCTTGATCACCTTGTGGTCCTTGATCACCTTGTGGTCCTTGATCACCTTGTGGTCCTTGGTCACCTTGTGGTCCTTGATCACCTTGTGGTCCTTGGTCACCTTGTGGTCCTTGATCACCTTGTGGTCCTTGATCACCTTGTGGTCCTTGATCACCTTGTGGTCCTTGATCACCTTGTGGTCCTTGATCACCTTGTGGTCCTTGATCACCTTGTGGTCCTTGATCACCTTGTGGTCCTTGATCACCTTGTGGTCCTTGATCACCTTGTGGTCCTTGATCACCTTGTGGTCCTTGATCACCTTGTGGTCCTTGATCACCTTGTGGTCCTTGATCACCTTGTGGTCCTTGATCACCTTGTGGTCCTTGATCACCTTGTGGTCCTTGATCACCTTGTGGTCCTTGATCACCTTGTGGTCCTTGATCACCTTGTGGTCCTTGATCACCTTGTGGCCCTTGGTCACCTTGTGGTCCTTGGTCACCTTGTGGTCCTTGGTCACCTTGTGGTCCTTGATCACCTTGTGGTCCTTGATCACCTTGTGGTCCTTGATCACCTTGTGGTCCTTGGTCACCTTGTGGTCCTTGATCACCTTGTGGTCCTTGGTCACCTTGTGGTCCTTGATCACCTTGTGGTCCTTGATCACCTTGTGGTCCTTGATCACCTTGTGGTCCTTGATCACCTTGTGGTCCTTGATCACCTTGTGGTCCTTGATCACCTTGTGGTCCTTGATCACCTTGTGGTCCTTGATCACCTTGTGGTCCTTGGTCACCTTGTGGTCCTTGATCACCTTGTGGTCCTTGATCACCTTGTGGTCCTTGATCACCTTGTGGTCCTTGATCACCTTGTGGTCCTTGGTCACCTTGTGGTCCTTGATCACCTTGTGGTCCTTGGTCACCTTGTGGTCCTTGATCACCTTGTTGTCCTTGATCACCTTGTGGTCCTTGAACACCTTGTGGTCCTTGATCACCTTGTGGTCCTTGAACACCTTGTGGCCCTTGAACACCTTGTGGCCCTTGAACACCTTGTGGTCCTTGAACACCTTGTGGTCCTTGAACACCTTGTGGTCCTTGAACACCTTGTGGTCCTTGATCACCTTGTGGTCCTTGAACACCTTGTGGTCCTTGAACACCTTGTGGCCCTTGAACACCTTGTGGCCCTTGAACACCTTGTGGTCCTTGAACACCTTGTGGCCCTTGAACACCTTGTGACCCTTGAACACCTTGTGGTCCTTGAACACCTTGTGGTCCTTGAACACCTTGTGGTCCTTGAACACCTTGTGGTCCTTGAACACCTTGTGGCCCTTGAACACCTTGTGGCCCTTGAACACCTTGTGGCCCTTGAACACCTTGTGCTCCAGTAGTACCTTGTGGTCCTTGGTCACCTTGTGGTCCTTCGTCGCCTTGTGGTCCAGTAGGTCCAGGTGGTTCTGTTCCTAAAAGTTCATCCGATACGAGACGATGGGCAGGTACCAATTGTCCAGATGCAGTTTTTCCCCAAACTGAAACTTCAGTAACTTCTTCTGCTGGGCCGCTTATGGTAAAAACGAATTCAAATGCATCGAAGTTTGCAAAATAATTTCTCGTCGCAACTTCATTGGGGATTAATGCTACCACTTCTGCTACATACAATGTTCTGGTACCGTTTAAATAAAACCCCTCTATAAAAACAGTAGAAGAATTGACAGAATCTCGGTTAACCATTTTAATTGTGACCTGTTGGGTGGGTCTGACCCCACTAACAGGGTTATTTGCAATTGGCCCGGTTGATAATACTGCCATTTAGTTGATACCTCCTTTCTAACTAAGTGTTAAATAGCATTAACGTCATACAATTGATAATGAAGACATATTTTTGTGGTAAAAAGCAGCGTGAACAAAGGATTTCCAAGCACTTGTTCCCTATATCTTATTTCAATCCCTGTAAAATGATTATGAGTTTATCCTGGTACAGCCGTGGATTTTATTACTCAAGTTGCTCATCTGATACAAGACGCTGTGAGCTTATAAATTCTCCAGACCCATTTCTTCCCCAAACTGAAATTTCAGTACTTTCTTCTGCTGGCCCGCTTGTGGTAAAAACGAATTCAAATGCATCGAAGTTTGCAAAATGATTTCTTGTAACAACTTCATTGGGACCTAATGAAACTTCTTCTAGTACATACAATGTTCTGGAGCCGTTTAAAAAGTATCCCTGAATTAAAACAGTGGAAGAATTGACAGAATCTCGGTTAACCATTTTAATTGTGACCTGTTGGGTGGGTCTGACCCCATCAACAGGATTATTTTCAATAGGTCCGGTGGAAAGAACTGCCATTTAATTGATACCTCCTTTATTCATAATTCACACTCGTATCATACCTATTAAATAGAATAATAGTATCCTAGAATTAAAAATTAACTAGAGTTGCTAACAAGAGTGTGTTTTGAGTCAGGGATCAAGAATGATACTAGAACTAAAATACAGAATCAAAATAAAGGGGCATGCTTCCTTTGTTCCTCTATCGTATTCTAATTTAATGTGAATGATTGAGTATTTGCCCTAAGTAATAAAAAAACGGCATTTTTAATAGATTGCGAGTTCCTATCCCTTTAATAGGATTCATCCATCAAATAATAATTGAAAAGCGATATTAATGTTTTAGGGTTGGTGGAAACTAAGACACAAATCAACTGCTGCTGTTGTTGGAAACCCCTCAAGTGCAAACTGATCTTGAGTACCACAATAAATACAAAATTTTTATTCTTTCGGGGTTTAGAAGACCAAAAAAAGTATAATTTTTATTTGTTATTAAATGGAGATCATTCTGCCAGTCGCCTATAATATTTAGATGAAAATGTTCATCAGGTTGATTAATGTTTGGGCCAATAATGGAAACCCTTTACGTTCGGCACGATGAGCAGAAAAAGTTAATTGTATTGGTTTAGATTTAGATTTTGGAAAATAAGAATAGAAATCTGTCTACCGGAAAATAAATGCTATTCGGAATAACATTTAATACTTCATTTATGTTCGTAAATACTGTTTTCAAT
Organism: Paenibacillus sp. V4I3; assembly: GCF_030817215.1. GTDB lineage: Bacteria > Bacillota > Bacilli > Paenibacillales > NBRC-103111 > Paenibacillus_E. The sequence goes on along the minus strand of NZ_JAUSZA010000001.1, from coordinate 3,504,078 downwards.
TTTGAACTGCTATAAGGAGAAATTCATCAGAAGTGGAAGGATCCCGACCACCACCTGGATATAAGGTTGTATGGATGTTAATATCATTCTCTTTTAAAAATGACTTGATATTAAATCTTGGATTTGATCCAGCCATATAGGTACCGTCATAGAGATAACATTCACCTAGCAAACATAAAATAAGATTTTAAAAAGCACTATATATATATTGGTCTAGACCCCATTTGATAGAATTTGAAAAAGACCTTGGCAACAAGCTGGCGCTGGTATTCTACCGGTGTCAGCTTGTTTAGTCTTCGCTTTTTTAAGACGTCTACCTACATGTAAAGACGTTTGAGCTCACGTTCCTGCTCAGTTTCAGCTAGATAGGGGTCTCCACGTCGATTCTTCAATGCTGCTTGCCCTTGTTCACGATATTTCTACATCCACACCCTAATAGGATTCTTATCATGAATCTCCAAGTGTTCTGTAATCTTGCTGTAGCTCCATCCCTCATCCACATGCAATCGATCTGCCTCTACTTTAAGGGACTCCGGATAGTGATTAAACTTCTGACCTTTTTTCGCTGACATAAAATGCACTCCCTAGAATTTCATCGGATTAACCCAGGAGATTGTGGTGGGACGTCAGCCATTGCCCGGTCAAGAGCTGGCGGATCAAGTTGTGATCCAATTCACGGAGCGCTGTATAGTCAATGTCCTCTGGACTCGCTTGTACCCTAAGTTGCTATACTCCATTCAGTCGGTGTCCCGAAAGACATTCGCGAGAGAGGAAGGGGAAATCTTTGCTAAAGTGGATGCCCTCTTAAGGGGGAGAACTGGAAGGGAATACTGTCCAATTGTTTCCGGAATGAGAGTCCAAACATTACCGGAATACGCACATAATATATATCGTATTAAAAAAAAGATGGAGATGATGGTTTTGTCATGGGCATTTAACGATACTATATTTGTCATGGATTTAGCACCGGAATTGCCATAGCACATCATTAGCAATGGCCCATGGTCGGACACACACTATTTGTATATGATCTAGTGCGCTTTAGAACCTACCTTCTAAAGTTTTTAAAGGAGAGATGATTTTGAAACTTATAGCTTTCTATTTGCCTCAATTTCATGAGAACGACGAAAATAATCATTGGTGGGGAAAAGGATTTACCGAATGGACCAATACCAGAAAAGCAAAGCCTCTATTTCCTGGACATTATCAGCCGAAAGAGCCGTACCAAGACTATTACTATGATTTGACAGACGAATCTGCAAGGGAATGGCAAGCACAAATTGCAAGAAAATATGGCATCTACGGATTTTGTTATTATCATTACTGGTTTAAGGGGAAAAGGTTTCTTCATAAACCATTAGATGCAGTTCTTCAAAAAGGGGAGCCCGATTTCCCCTTCTGTCTTTCCTGGGCAAACGACCCGTGGACAAAAACATGGACCGGTTCAAGTAATGAGGTATTGGTAGATCAAGATTACGGAGAAAAAGTAGATTGGAAAGAACATTTCGAGTTTCTCCTAACAGCATTTAAAGATAAAAGGTATATCAGAGTAGAAAACAAACCTTTATTTCTTATTTATCGTCCTAGCGATATTCCCGAATGCGAGGAAATGCTGGAGTATTGGCAAAAATTAGCTGTCGATAATGGGCTTGATGGAATCTATTTTGTCCAAACTTTAAATAGATTTAACAACCCTCAACTTAAAGGTTTCGATGCTCGTATTGAGTTTGAGCCAGGATACACAATGTATTTAACAAACGGTATCCATTGTGGAAGAGCTGTTGATGGTTATAAGCAAAAATTTGATCTAATGGATTACGATAAATACTGGTCCTGTATACTAGAAAGAAAGGCTGACAAGGAAAGTGTTAAAACTTATTTAGGAGCTTTCATCGATTGGGATAACTCCGCCCGGGTTGGAGGTCAATGGCCCCTCATCTTCACCGGCGCGTCTCCCGAAAAATTTTCCTTTTATCTAACACAACAAATAAAAAGATCTCTAGAAATAAACAGTGACTTTTTGTTTATTAATGCCTGGAATGAATGGGGCGAAGGAACATATTTAGAACCAGATAAAAAATATGAGTTTCAATATTTGGAAGCAATAAAAAAAGCATTAGAAAATAACGATTTTATTGAGAGGTGACCTAAAATTTCTGGACATCAGTTTCAAATCAGCCAATTGTATCAGTTCATTGATTCGGTCAGTGGGTGGTTGACAACTGCAGAGCAAACTGCACTACTACATTTGCCAGCTCTCGTTGATCATTTAGATGGGGAAATTGTTGAGATCGGTTCCTTTAAAGGGAAGAGTACTGTTGCATTAGGTCTCGGCAGCAAGTGGTTAAGTGAAAGGAAACGAACAATTTTTGCCATTGATCCTTTTATTTCTAATGGATATTATACCGATTATTTTAATGAATTTCAGAATAATATTCTAAACTTCCGTCTTGCAAACTATGTATCACCAATAAAAAATTTCAGCCATGATGCAATACAGGATTGTCCTGAGACCTTATCTGTCCTTTTTGTAGATGGAGACCATAGTTATTTAGGCGTAAAAAGAGATATAGAATTATATGTTCCAAGAGTTGTCAGCGGAGGATTTATAGCGTTTCATGACTATACTGTTTATCCTGATCTTAGAAGAGCTGTTGATGAACTATGTGAGAGTAGAGAATATGTACTTGTTTGTGATTACGATAGTTTGCGCCTCATACGTAAATTGAAATAAAAAGTAAAAACTAAAAAAATCCTAATCGGTTAAGTAGCTACAGATGACTCTGGTATTATGGACCGGGGTCATTTTGTTTAGTCTCCAGTAGCTATTTTTGTCTTCTGTTAATGCTTTTATTTTCTGCTTATTCCTTAAAACTTTAGCAAAGCAAATGTTATTAACTCAACTTTCGCAGCTTAAATCTTTGAACAAACCCTTGATGTAGCTGGGTAAACCGACGATCCACTCGCGGAGTTGACAAAATACATCGGACTTCTCCTGTTTTGTCTTGGCTCCGGCCATCTGCAGGAACAACGTCATCAGTTGCTGCAACGCGGTTTGGTAATCCAAAGTCTCCCTTACCTCATCAGCAAAAAGGAAAAAAAGACTGCCCAGCGACTTGGCATCGTTCTCTTGCCGATGCTCAAACTCCATGACTAGATAACGGCTGAATACCAATAGTCATATGGCTAATGAGCATGACAAAAGAGGCGGCCCCGAAACTCAGTGCCCAGCTTAAGATAGCTTTTGGTGAATTTGAAAAAGGTCTCGATGCTCCAGCGCATGCCTTAGACTCGAACAACCTCGTCTGCACTTACCGTCAGGTCGGTACTGAGAATCGCCAGCCATTCCCGGCGTTTGTTACGGTTTTGAACGAAAACCAACTTAACGGGTAACCCACAAGATGTACCTCCAAATCCAAGTGCTGCGCCCCTGTCAATGCCGGTTAATACTTCATCGTTAACGTGTTCGATAGGTAGTCCGAATACAAATGGGATTATTGCACCTGAACTAGCCATGCCTGGGCTGCATTGTGGGCCTTGTTCACCTTGACGACGTTGCATTTATTCATTGTAAGCAGGGATTTACATCCAGTCTAATATTAGTTTCATTTCACCCGCGACTAACTCCTAAATCAAAAATTAGAATTATCCAAATACCACTTTCAACAGAGTTACTAATCTTTTCGTATAAGTATGATTTATTAATGTTTTGCTATGTCCTCTTCGTGCAATCTCATGTCTCTCATCCTCATGGTTTAAATAATAGTCTATCTTTTCAATTAATTCCGTAGGGGATGAGTAGGTTTCAATTTCCTTCCCTACTTCATAATAACGATGTAATTCTTGTCGAACATCCGAAAGCTGAAATGCGCAGCAGGCGGAAATTTCAAAGGTTCGCGGGTTAATTGAAACGGCTGGTAGTTTATTACTGTTACGGTTGAATAACGTACTATCATCGTATGAACGATGGTTGTTAATTACAATTTTAGATTGATTGATAAGGTTAGCCGATTCTTCCGGCGATAGGAATCCAAAACGGATTTTATCGGAGAGTAAGTGATAATTCCGCATTCGATCCCAACGCGATCCAACGATAAGTGTATTTTTATTTGATAGATAGGAAGCTATTTGGTCAAATAAAGTAATTCTGTTGTTCCAACCCGCCCCCATAAAACAAACGTCAATAGAAGTCGAGTTATATTCCTTTTGATAATAAAAATATTTTGTATTGACCGCGAGAGGTAAATAGTGAACTTGAGGGGATCCTAACAATTGATAATAAGATACACAGCTTAACTCTTGGGTAAAAATGTACTGATAATATAGGGCTATCTTTGTTGTGACATCAGTATAGTAAGGGTCATCCGTAAACCAAACAGCTGTTTTGATACCCATTGTCCTAATGGCATTCACTTGATCAATTGGAAATGTATCTCCGAGTAGTACAAGTAAAAGATCTGGCTTAATTTGATTTGCAAGGTTGACCACATCTTGATCCGTTTTGGCTGTATATACTTCACGCACCAAATTTCTAAGCCCCTCAATAATGCCTTGACTGATAACCTTATAGGTCCCTTCATGGTTGGGATGGATATAAAGTACTTTTTTATCCCAGAAATTAAGTCCCACCTCAGTTCCGGTTACATCTTTGGCAATATTACCATCCGATTTAATAAGAAACCCTTCTTCCCCCCCAATAAAAGAACTGTTTTCTGTGTCATTAAGAACGTTTTTATTTTGTGGCAATTCTTTTTTCACAAACGTATTATAGTTCTTATTATCATTTTCTTTGAACACCTCTATTCATCTCCTTTTTCTACTCGAATTTCTTTCTCGTTCTCACTGAAGCTTCCTCCATCAACCAAATTGCTCTCAACTATTTTTGTACTGGGATTCAATTGTCTGTTTCCGCTTATTAAAACGCTGCTGACTCTGTCATTACTATTCATCTCTAAAAAGAGTTTGCTATTTAATAATTTATGTTGAGGTTCCAACAATTGTAACGGCGCAATCCACCTAGTATCCGTTGTTAGTTTTGGGCTACCAGCAGAATAGACAGGGATGGGGACTTTCCAAGATTGGCAACTTTCTCACAAATAAAAAAGCACCTACTCCACGCAACGTGGCGGGAGCAAAAAATGCTGGTGAACTATGGCACGAAGGTACATTGAAACCGATACTAACTAATGAAGTTGCAAAAAAGAAGGGAAACCTTAAAACAAGTGCCCTTCTTTTCCAAACTTAGATATGGCTATCGTTTGAAACATTTGAATTGTTTAAACGTAAGCGTCAAACAGCCCCCACCTTGTTATCAAGTTGAGGGCTAATCTATGTTAATCAAGATTTGAACACACGACAAGTCAATGGCAGTGACGGCGACCAAGGCAGCAAGCTGTCCAGTGCTTCCGGATCTTTCGGATCGGGAAGCTGCGGGAGTTGTTCGAACAGGTACAGCAAGTACTTGAAGGGATTCAGCCCATTCTCTTTTACCGTCTCGATCATACTGTAAATAACACTATTCGCCCTTGCACATCGAGGCGTATTAGCAAATAGCCAGTTCTTCCGACCGATGACAAATGGCTTAATTGCCCGTTCGCTACAGTTGTTGTCGATCTCCAAAAAACGTATTGTTAGATAAGTTTCCGGCAGAATTCCCATTTGCTTCCTTTAAGACGCGATTTATTTCTTTCATCTGTCAATATCATCAAAAGTATGCTCTATGAGTACAGAGTATGACATCTAAAATCCTTCGGAAAATGTAAATAAAATTTATTCTAAAGGACATCAACGATTAGACTTTTCCAACAAGAACACACCAGGAGTAAACACATATTCTGTTAATAAGTGGAAATATGAAAGGAGATGAAAAGTATCTGTATGATTAATATTCCGTTTTTACTGCCCAACTTGGTCAAACAAGACACATTTACTAAATATCTATCCCAAATTGAAAAATCCAGATGGTACAGTAATTACGGTCCATTAAATACGCTTTTCGAGAATCGGGTTCTACACGAGTACTATGAAGGAAACGGAGCGGCATTGACGGTCAACAATGCTACAATCGGACTAATGTTAGCTATAAATCAGATTAAACGGCCTAAAGGGCGGTTTGCCTTAATGCCCAGCTTTACTTTTTCTGCCACCCCTTTAGCAGCTATGTGGTGTGGTTTGGAACCATATTTTGTAGATGTGAAACAAGACGACTGGTGTATGGACGAAAATCTTCTAGAAGACTTATTAACTAAGTTGGGAGATAAAGTGGCAGTCGTTGTTCCCTATGCTACCTTCGGTACAGACGTAAACCTAGCCTTTTATAAGCAAATTCATGAGTCGGGTGTGCCCGTAGTTTTTGACGCTGCCCCTAGTTTCGGAACATCGGGGCGCAACGGGGCATTTGGTAATAATTTCCCAGGTCTTAGCGTTTTTAGCTTTCATGCTACTAAATCCTTTGGAATTGGCGAAGGCGGTTTAATCTATAGTGGTGACACAGACCTGATCAGTCAAATTCGACGAGCAGGAAATTTTGGGTTCTCGGCTGCTAGGGAAACGATCTCACAAGGTCTTAATAGCAAAATATCAGAATACAGCGTAGCTATTGCTCTTGCAACTCTGGATATCTTTCCCGAAAAAAGGCGACTAAGACAACAAATTTTTCAATGGTACCTTGACAAATTCCAACGAATCCCTGTGTTAAACGAAGAGTGGGAGCTCCAAAAAACAGAAGGTGAAATTGCTTATCAATTTTTGCCTGTTCTCTGTCCTAAAGATCAAAGCAATTTAGATTTTGTGAAACTACTGGCCGACAATCATGTAGAAGCAAGGACCTATTTTTCCCCTACTTGTCATCAACAGAAGTTCTTCTCATCATTCCAACGAACATTAATGCCTAATACTGATCATTTATCTGGACGAATACTGAGTTTACCTATATGGGAGGAAATGAAAGAAAGTGATATTGCCCAAGTAACACAAATTCTCGCCAAAGGATTGAAACCATGAAAAAAATCGTCATCTGGGGATGCGGTGGGCATGCACGCGAGGTAAATCATCTATGTGATAATTCAAATTATGAGGTTGCAGGATTTCTTGATGAAAGATCGGAAATGAAGGGAAAAATGATAGATGGTGTACCGGTTTTAGGAGATCTTCATGATATTTATTCTCTTCGAGACAAGATTAAAATTGTTTGTGCAGGTGTAGGAGACCCCTCTCTAAAAAAAAGGTTTGCCATCAAAACCATGAATGCAGGTTTTGAGATTGCTGATACTTTAGTGCATCCTTCTGTTTATATTTCAAAGCGGAATACACTTGGAATTGGATCGATTATTTGTGAAGGAACCATTTTAACCACAAATGTTCAAGTAGGGAATTTTGTTATCATTAATCGCAGTTCAAACATTAGCCATGATAATATCATCACCAACTATGTAACAATAGGTCCCGGAGTTAATATTGGGGGTAATGTCACAATAGGTGAAGGAGCATACATTGGCATTGGTTCCTCTATCCGTGAAAAAATCAATATTGGAGCATGGTCGGTTATAGGAGGTGGAGCATTTGTAAAAAATGATATTCCTGCGAAGACTATGTATGCGGGGGTACCTGCGCAGTTTAAAAAAAATCTCTAAAAAAGGAGGATGCCGGTTTAGCACCCTTTGGCATCTGGCTAACATCATCCCCTTTCAATTGAATCGACAAACGAAAATAAGCTAAGCCACAATGGTTATAACCATCGATGACTTAACTTATTCCAAGAGACTTTTCTCCACATTGCTTGAACAGCAGTGTTGGACGACGCAAAAACTCCGGTTACCATAGATAAAAAAACTCCCGAAGACATGTAAATTAAGTACAATGTTTCAAATGCTAACATCACTTTTATGTATCTTACCCATTAACGTAGTGAAGACTGCCGGTCCATCTGCCGGCAGCTTCATTTTTATTACTTATTGAACTCCCTCATTCTCCGTTAGTTGAGCCAAGTGATTAGTCTCTTTCCAATCCACAGTAAACACCTCGAATTATAATTACTTAATCAATTCAAGCCGACATCCTATAATGCTACATATAATCTAGACAGCAAAAAAGGAGTTTCTTAGTTGTATGAAAACCAGCAGAAGAAAGTTTAGCCCTAAAGAGAAAGCGCGAATGGTACTGGAAATTCTGAAGGAAGATAAATCAGTTTCACAGATCGCAGCTGAAGCAGGCATTCATACCAATGTCCTCAACCGGTGGAAATCAGAGGCGGTTTAAAACCTCTCGCAATTGTTTGTCGATGATCGTAAAGGTATCACAAAAATGAAACAAGACTACGAACAGAAAATCGAACTCTACGGCGAAGTTGGCAGACTGACCACTCAATTGTCGTGGCTCAAAAAAAAAATCTTCTAACCTATCCCACGAGGAACGAATAGACTTGTTGGAATGGACTGCCCCGAACACGCAATCATCGTACAAGCGGATCTTCTAAGCCTGAACCGCACCAGCCTGAATTACAAACCGATTCCTCCATCTCCAGAGGAAATACGCCTCAAACACCGGATTGATGAGCTTTATACGAAGCATCCTTTCATAGGGTATCGAACGATAGCTTCCATCATGAATCGTGAGAACGATGCGATTCATAAGAATACCGTTCGACGCTATATGCGTGAAATGGGACTCTATGCCGTGATGGACTGGTATTCCCGCTATATCGTGGACTGGCAGCTCGATAAAAGCTTGGAGATTGGCTTTGTACTAGAAACGATGAAACGGGGGCTAGCAAAGTGGAAGCCTGGTATTTGAATGATTACAACAGCCCGCGTGAGACGCGGAAAGGTGTCGGAAGCTACATTCATCTACACATCCTTGCAGAACCATACACCAGCTGCTGTGTATAACCATGATGTTGTGTTTACATTTACATCTGAATAACGGAAGGAAGAACCTTGCCTCCCGCTGTCAAATTTAAAGTATTAGACTGACTAACCCCGTAGATTGGGGCTTTCTAAGAGGAATTAACGTCAGTTCCCTAAAAATAAGTATTAGACCAACCAAAGTAAAATACACAGCAGCAGCCAGAACATGAAAATTATGTTTAGACTGCCGCTGCCGTTATTAAGCTATAGTTTTCCGCATTTAATTAATAGCCATTGCTTGAACAAAAGACTGCTGCGTGGCAGTTAGGACTGGCTAACCTGTTGCGCCCTTATCCTAGTAAATTAGTGGCGTAACCAATGTTAATGTCATTAGGATCCGCAGCAGGGGCGCCCGTCATCCAGAATTTGAAACAAACGGTATCTCCATGGCCGCTAAATCTTTGTGGGTCAAACAACACCCAAGGGTCATACGTACGGTTATTTCTCCATAAAACACCGTCATTGATGCTGAAGATCGGATTTCCGGGGAATTTGGTCCAATTCAAACCGTCCATGGAAGATGCGCAGCCGATCCCTTCATGACTCTCATTGATTCCACCGCTGTACCACATCATAAAATTGGTAGGAGTTAAGCGCAAAACCGCAACGTGAATCGTCGCTTTGTTTTCATCCCACGCTCCTGGGCCACCAACGTCTAGAATGATAGGAGGTCCTGCCCTCCTCCATGTTATACCGTCAGTTGAAACTGCCAGTGCCAATCGTTCAACAAAACCGTCGTTGATATTATAATACATGACAAACCGGTTATTGAATGGGTTGACCGGATCGATGACAGATGGATTACCAGGAAAAAACAATACGTCTCCGGGCCCTGTACTCGCTCCGTCAAAATTACCTGGGGTGGTTATCAAAGGTGCAGTAGTGTCTTGGACAAGGGTGGTGTCCCCGACCCAATTGATCCCATCGAGTGAGCTGGCGGTTCGCATCATTTGAAGAATTGAAGGACTACCCGGATCAACGGTTGTAAAAGTACTATCCCAGTACCATATTTTATACGGGGTACCTGTTCCGAACCCATCTGCATCGAACAATACCCTGGAATGGCGAGCTGCAGCAATTAGACCGCTCATATTAGAATTAAACGTCCAATTTATTCCGTCTGGTGAGAGAGCAAGAGCAATTCCACCGGCACTGGCAAAGTCGTACCACATCTTATAAAAAGCAGATGGTCCAAAAGGTGTAAATTCGTCTGCTCTATAACGTACAGTCTGGTAAAATGCTCTTTCCGGTGCAGGTGGATTGTAAATTGGATTGTTCGGACTCTCAGACCACTCGCAGGACGGCATGCCGCAGGGGGGGAACGGGCCTGGTGGGCCTGATGGGCCTTGAGGTCCTTGTTCGCCTTGAGGTCCTTGTGGTCCTTGTTCGCCTTGAGGTCCTTGTGCGCCTTGTGGTCCTTGTTCACCCTGAGGTCCTTGCGGTCCAACCACTTCTGATCCCAAAAGTTCATCCGATACAAGACGATGAGCCGTTACTAACTGTCCAGACGCATTTTTCCCCCAAACTGAAATTTCAGTACTTTCTGCTGCTGGACCACTTGTTGTAAAAACGAATTCAAATGCATCAAAGTTGGCAAAATAATTTCTCGTCGCAACTTCATTGGGAGTTAGTGATACTGTTTCTAGTACATACAACGTTCTGATCCCGTTTAAGAAATACCCCTGTACTAAAACAGTGGAGGAATTGACGGAATCTTGATTAACAAATTTAACCGTCACTTGTTGGGTGGGTCTGACTCCACCTACCGGACGATTTTCAGAATGGATGTGCTTTCTTTTGTTCCAACGACAAACCGTCAAGAAGCCAACGGAGCTCGCGAGGCGTGATTACCATCGGCGTAGCCTCCGGTTCCACAGGCCAGCCAAACGTACCACGCTCCAACCGGCGATAGAATAACCAAAACCCGTTGTGTTCCCAAAAGAGCATTTTCAGCTTATCCCTCTGGCGATTACAGAATACGAAAAGGCTGCTGGAGAAGGGATCGAGTTCAAAGCCAGCTTGCACAAGTGCAGCTAAGCCATCGATAGATTTTCGAAGATCGGTGCTGCCGCAGGCCAAATAAACGCGGTCGATGTTAGCTAGTGTCAACATGACGATTCTAGTACCCGAACGATTTCACGAAGCAGTTCGGGGTTAAAACCAGTATGAACTTCAATCCCGGCGAGTCCAACACGGACTGTGAGAGAAGATGAAGGCGAGGAAACCTCGGCAGAAGGATTATGAATGGCGAGAGGTAGCCAATTAGAAGATGAAGAAGTAGAGGAAGACGGTTCGTTCAATTTCCGAAGCCAGTATTTTAATTGGTGAATGGTTTGGCCATGTGCTTGGCACCAAGCGGGCATGGTCAGTCCGCTAGATTTAAAATCTGTGATCCTAGCCGACCATTCTTGCAAACGTTGCTGTTTGTCCATGAGATAACCACCTTGATTTAGGATATGCTCATTTTCTCATGGACTATTGAGATATTAAATGTGGGGAGCATTTGACGCTTACTTATATTGCATTAAAAAAGCCTTGGATTTAATAGAATCCAAAGCCTTTTTAATTGCCTATAATCGGTTTTATGTAACTAGATTTGTATAGAGTATTCATGAAATATCTTCGAGATCCTGTTCAACTAAAAAACCACCTATACGGTGGTTTCAGAAGTGTAGCAAATGAAATTGGAACCATTGTCTATTAATTGTATGTTGGGGAATTTTAGGGTGTGCAAAAACACATTAAATTAGGCTAAAGGGCATTGAAAAAGGATCTTCCAGTCGAAGATCCTTTTTCAATGCCGATAACGTCTCATTATGTTAACTAATAATGCATGTCGTATACACTTATAATTGCTGTATCCTATTTCCTACGAGTGAGGGGCTAGTTTCGTTCATGATAACTAAGTAAGCCAGGATAGCTCAAGAATACATTCGTAATTTTACTAAGAGTAAATTTTAAAAAACAAAAAAGAAAGCATCTTGAAGAATAAAAAAAGTATGTTTAAAGGATTCATTGAATTAAGCAAGTATGACGGCATGACCCTTGAGTCTGTCGCAAAAATGATAGGAAGTACAAAACAGAAGAATAACAGTCATGACGTCATAGAAGAAAAAGAGCAAAGTCATGATGTTATGACCCTAATAACTACTGCTATTACTACTGCTATTTACTAGCAAAGCAACATTCTACCACATATGTCAAAGTCTCATTATTCTCTTTTTTAATTACCAGTTCAGTCATTTAGCCCTTACCCCTCCATACTGATAAAAACAAAAACTAGTATATAACATACCAAACAAAAATTTTGTCAAAATATACGATACCTTGAAAAAGCTTAAAGTAGAGATTTCTTTTATACAGGTTTTCATGCAAAAAATAGTTCTGTTATAGAAGTCTTACAAGCCGACAAACCCTTACTAAATCAAGGATGTATAAAATCCTGCATAAACGATAAAAAATGACCAAAGGCCAATCCCTTGAACCATAAGGGATTGGCGTTTTTACTAACTTCTTATAGTTGTGTTTATGTTAACTAGATTTGTATAGAGTATTCATGTAGAAAATCTAGTCTTCATACTAAAAACCCCTTGTAAATGTAGAAAGGTATTGGGGGGATATTTTAAAAATCCTGCAAATAAAAATCGATTTTTGAATTAAGTAACTTAAATATAATAAAAGTAACTTAAATCAAGTGATGAGAGTTAATATGAACTAAGGTGCTTTAGTTAAATAACAGCTAAAAGGATCTTCGATTTGAAGATCCTTTTTTCAGTACCTATAAGATCTGATTATGTTAACTAAATTTGTATATTATATACATCCTCCCTCTATAGGGGCAATTTGTTTACTTTTAGTTTTTGTTGTAACAGAACTCTTTAGCCTATACCGTAAAAATAGCCAATCCGAAAGGAGAACCTAAATCTCCCGCACCAAAATCCGATAGACGTACAGGAGCTGTTGGAATGGTAATATCATAAATTTCCACTGTGTTATTACCAAAATTTGCTACATAAAGCGTGGTACCTGTTATTGCCAAGCCGGCAGGAACACTTAAATTTCCTCCATTAAAATCCGATAGACGTACAGGAGCTGTTGGAGTGGTAATATCATAAATTTCTACTGTGTTATTACCAAAATTTGCTACATAAAGCGTGGTACCTGTTATTGCCAAGCCAGTAGGACCACTTAAATTTCCTCCATTAAAATCCGATAGACGTACAGGAGCTGTTGGAGTGGTAATATCATAAATTTCTACTGTGTTATTACCAAAATTTGCTACATAAAGCGTGGTACCTGTTATTGCCAAGCCTCTAGGAGTACTTAAATTTCCTCCATTAAAATCCGATAGACGTACAGGAGATGTTGGAGTAGAAATATCATAAATTTCTACCGTGTTATTGCCATCATTCGCTACATAAAGCGTGGTACCTGTTATTGCCAAGCCTCTAGGAATACTTAAATTTACTCCATTAAAATCCGATAGATGTACAGGAGCTGTTGGAGTGGAAATATCATAAATTTCTACCGTGTCATTGCCAGCATTTGCTACATAAAGCGTGGTACCTGTTATAGCCATTCCATTAGGTTGACTTAAATTTCCTCCATTAAAATCCGATAGATGTACAGGAGCTGTTGGAGTGGAAATATCATAAATTTCTACCGTGTCACCCCCAGCATTTGATACATAAAGAACTGTCACAGGAGGAGGTCCTTGAGGTCCTTGAGGTCCTTGTTCTCCTTGAGTTCCTTACGGTCCTTGAGGTCCTTGCGGTCCTTGTTCTCCTTGAGGTCCTTGCGGTCCTTGAGTTCCTTGCGGTCCTTGCGGTCCTTGCGGTCCTTGAGGTCCTTGCGGTCCTTGCGGTCCTTGAGGTCCTTGAGGTCCTTGAGGTCCTTGAGCGCCTGTAGCGCCTTGAGGTCCTTGAGCGCCTGTAGCGCCTTGAGGTCCTTGCGGTCCTTCATCTGTTCCTAAAAGTTCATCCGATACGAGACGAAAATGTCAGACGGTGTTCATCGCAATATTCTTCACGGTAATATGGGCAGAAATCCCAGGCATAGGAACAGTCTTCACTTACAACGTGAGCAGTGACAATACAGTGGCACCAGACCGATTTTCCAGCTTCGTGTGAATATTGAAAGCTGAGGTGACGATCTCCTCGGGCAGCTTGCTGAATTTGTGTAATATTTTTACGACCGGCACAAAGAATGATGCCGTGAACGAGAGTAAACAGATGACCAAGCTGCGGTTTAGAAAATTCCAGCTTCAAAGCTAAAATGTACTTGACGATAGGCAGGTAGAGGGATGCCATGAGAGTGGGACATCTCCTTTTTCTTGGAAATTGTGGTTTGTGGTGAACAACAATTACTCTATCCAAGGGTGATGTCCTTCTTCTGGTTATTCATTCGACGAAGCTTCTCAATTTATTGCCTTATCCGTTGTTAGCTGACAGCAATATTTTCGCAACACTCAAGTTATTAAGCAAAAGGGAATCATGTTAAAGATCGATTAGATTGCCTCTTTTATTGGGAGGAAGGCACTAAGGCCTTCCTCCCGCAGCATGATTCTTTTTAGTGATTATCGGATTGATCATGAGGTACTGTGACGGTTACAGAAGCAACCGTTTTGTTGCCCGCTTTGTCGGTAGCTGTATACGTGATGGTATAGATACGTGATTTTTCCGCACGCAAGCTAAATGAAGTGGCGGATTTACCGAAAGCGGCCTGAATGTCGCCTTGACCGCTATCCGGCCCATTGCTCGTGATGGACGTTAACACAACAGATTCAATGCCCGATGCAGCATCACTCGAATTCAGTGTGGCTTGAATCGTCACCATCTTATGATCTGCCGGCCAAATCGACGTCTTATCCAATTGGACCGTAAATGATGGCACCATTTTGTCAACCTTAAACTCAACGGTTTTGAGTTGTTCGACATTGCCTGCTTGATCCTTACTGCGGTAACCGAACTTATACGTCCCCTCACCGAAGGCAGGAATGGAATCGGTGTAGGTGATCCAAGCACCGTCATTCACTTGGTATTCGGTTGTCACAGCCCCTCCGTATACATTCGCACTCACGGATAAGCTTACCGTAACATCCGTTGTATACCAGCTGTTCTTGCCGTTAGGCGCAGCCGGACTTAACGTTGCGGCTGTTACAGGGGCAATCTTATAGATGTTGCTTACTGTCATGCTGGTGACATTGGATACGTTTCCTACGGCATCCGTTCCTCTTGCATACACGGTGTCATTATCGGAAACGACGACTGGTGCTGTGTATGCTGTCCAAGTCCCGCTGTCGCCCACTTGGTATTCTTTCACCGACGCATCAGCCGGATAACTGATCGTTACAGTGACACCTTGGTTGGTCGGCGCTGTGGTATCTACAGCTAAAATTGCATCTACCGGTGCTATATGATCGATATTGCTGACCACATAATGGGTTGCATTGGATACATTGCCCGCTGCATCCGTTCCTCTTGCATACACCGTGTCGTTTGCGGAAACAACCACTGGAGCACCGTATGCTGTCCATGTGCCGTTATCGCCCACTTTGTATTCCTTCACTTCTGCGTCATCCGGATAACTGATCGTTACGGTGACGTCGCTGTTGGTCGGCGATGTCACATCTGCAACAAAGGTAGCATCGGCAGGTGCGGTCGTATCCAGTTTGAATAAGACGTTGCGGGCAATTTCTACGCCGCCCCCGATATCTCTTGATTCATACCAAACCGAATACTTGCCGTCTTGATTGAACGTAATCGGTCCCTCATAGGTTTGCCAAGTTTGCCCTTCATTAAGGGTATAAACGGTGTTTTTCACCGGAAGTACCGAAGGGGATGCCGGTAACGCTAATGAAACCGGATGCACATACCACCCATTTTGCCAGTCGGGTGCCGCGTTTGACAATACGGCTGTTGTAACCGGCGAATCAAGCGGGGTTAAATAATCGAATCTCCCGTAATCGTTAGTTACATTGTCTACATTCGCTTTCAACTGTCCCGTTGCCGAATCGACTGCCACATATTTGCCGTTCAGCATCGACTGCATGACGTTGCCTGAACCATTATTGCTGTAAGCAAACGTTTGTGCAGTTCCGATAGTGTCCGAATTGGCCACTAATGTGCTGTCCGACAACACGGTCAAATATTTGTTGTTGGCGAGCGACCTGTACGCGTAATAATTGCTTGTGCCGAGGTATTCGATAGCATAACGGTACGACATCGCCTCGTTCTTGAGGATGAGTGTCGGCCGGTTGCCGGCTGTCGTTGCCTCTTTGGTGCTGTAGTCCACTCCATCGCCATTAAGAAGAGATTGAATTCGGACGGAAAGCTTCTTATCCCCGGATCGGGCCAGTTCGGCGTTCAATTGATTCGTTACGTCAAATTGGATAAAGCCTGCTGCCTTCGGCTTTGGCCAAGTGGCAAGAACGGCGTCGGAAGCCGGTTTCGTACTCCAGGTAATGCCGCTCTCGGTCCAACTATCGTCCGCTACATAATCGGCCTCCGTATTGCCAACATTGGCACCTACGGATGTGGCGTAAAGCCTCACGGTAGCGGAATCGACCTTGGTTCCTGCGTATCCGCTCAGGTCGAATTTGAGATAGGCTTCCCGCGTGAAATCTGATGCAGATAGCTTGCTCGTCATCGTTGCGTCCGCGCCATAGTTGATTTTGGAAGACGTGCCTCCACGTACATTGGCATCCGCCGCAGAGATGAACTGCTGTTCTACGGAAGCTGGCGATTGATCGTTAATGACGACGATAGATTTGCCCGCACCGCGGTTTGTAATCGTGATTGTCTCCGACTTGCCCCACTGATCGGAATGCGGGGTGTCTTGGCTGTTGAATAACAATCCCCCGTACGACGGGAAGTCTAGAGCAAACGCTTGAAACGGTTGTCTCGCTATCACTTGTTTGGTATAAGGCAGCATGGAATCCGGCAAACCAGCATCATTAACATAGAGGTTATAGACCTGATGGAATATGGGGCTGAATTTACCCCGCCCTCTCGGCGAAATCGCCAAACCGGGGATCCACGAGAAGCCCTTCGACATGTCGTCCAGCGTATAGCCTACACCCGGGATTGGTGTGTAAGGAACATCGTAACCCAAGTTATATTTCGCTGTATATTCGATGCCTTTGAGCAACCGGTATGTATTGTTCGGATACGAGTACATATCGCCGCCGCTCGGAACCGCTACCCTCTGGTTCCAGCCAATCTGCGCCGCTTCGGCCAGACCTGCGAGCCCCCCTTGAGTGTGATCTTGGTCGCGCCCGCTTTCCTGAACCTGGCCGTCGTCATTTTGGATATAGTGCATGACGGTTCCGTTGCCCGCACCATTCTTATAATAATCTACGGCTTGATTATAAATTTCTTTATTTCCCGTCCAAATTCCGAAGGAGAGATTGAAGACCGTATCGACGGCGTCCCAGTTTCCATTGGCCCAGCCGCCATTCACCTGGCCGTACGTGCTTGTCAGCGGATAGAATACGTTCGTCATCATGTCGGTGAATTTGCTTATATCCGCAGAGGACCACCCCGCATTGCTGTACCGAATAATCTCGGCGGCGTTCAGCAGCTTGTACCCGTAGATGCTGGCCGCCAATTGCGCGTCATGACCTTGGATGGAGGTCAGATTGTAGGACCAGCCGTTTAGAATTTGGATCGCATGATCCGCATAGGCTTGGTCTCCGCTAATATACCATTGGATAGCATCCAGAAGGGCTGCCGATGCGCTGTAGTAGAGGCTGGTATTTCCTGTATTCCCATTAACGGGATCGTTTCTGTAAACAATAGGATAATAGGTTGAGGTAAAATTCAAAGAAGCTGTCGGATTCGCTTGCAGATTGTTCCATTCGTAAATTTCCGGAGCGTGTTTGGAAGCAACTTGCTGTTTCATGCGATCCAGATCAGCCTGTGTAAAGATCATGCCGGGATGGACAAAGCTTGCGTCGACGTCAGCAGCGGCTGTCTGCGGCTGGCCGACGGCTCCCGAGAACAAAGCCAGAGGTAAGGCCAAGCCTAAAATAAGTTTCGAGACAAGTTTTTTTCTCAATCGGTTGATTCGCATGTCAACTCTCCTCCAAGTTATCGTGATTATGTGTAAGCAATAAAAGCAGCCTGGCCTTGAGCTCTATTCTAATCATAGTCAAGCCCAAGGCCAGGAATAGTTCAGGTTTCGATAACTATCAACGAATCGGCACGATTTAACTATTGAGTATCGGATTGATCATGAGGTACTGTGACTGTTACGGAAGTAACCGTTTTGTTGCCCGCTTTATCGGTTGCAGTGTAGGTAATCGTATAGATACGTGATTTTTCCGCACGTAAACTAAATGAAGTGGCGGCTGTACCGAAATTGGCCTGAATGTCGCCTTGGCCGCTATCCGGTTGATTGCTCGTGATGGAGGTTAACACCACAGACTCAACACCCGATACAGCATCACTCGAATTCAGCGTGGCATTGATCGTCACCATTTTATGTTCCGCCGGCCAAATCGACGTCTTATCCAATTGGACGATTAATGATGGCTGCGTCTTGTCAACCTTAAACTCGACGGTTTTGAGTTGTTCTACATTGCCTGCTTGATCCGTGCTGCGGTAACCGAACTTATAAGACCCTTCACCGAAGGCAGGAATGGAACCAGTGTAGGTGATCCAAGCACCGTCATTCACTTGGTATTCGGTTGTCACAGCTCCTCCGTATACATTGGCGCTTACGGATAAGTTTACCGATACATCTGTCGTGTACCAGCTGTTGTTGCCGTTTGGCGCAGCCGGGCTTAGCGTTGCAGTTGTGACAGGGGCAATCTTGTAAATGTTGCTAACTGTCATGCTTGTTACATTCGACACATTGCCTACGGCATCCGTTCCTCTCGCATACACGGTTTCATTATCAGAAACAATGACTGTAGCGGAGTATGCTGTCCATGTACCGCTTTCGCCAACTTTGTATTCTTTCACTGTAGCGTCTGCCGGATAGTTGATCGTTACGGTGACGCCTTGGTTGGTTGGCGCTGTGGTATCTACAGCTATGATTGCATCTACCGGTGCTACATGATCGATGTTGTTTACCTCATAGCTGGTTACATTGTTTACGTTGCCTGCAGCATCCGTTCCTCTGGCATACACCGTGTCGTTTGCTGAAACAACTACAGGAGCCCCGTAAGCTGTCCATGTACCGCTTTCGCCAACTTTGTACTCTATCACAGCGGCATCAGCCGGATAGCCGATCGTTAGGGTAACGTCGCTGTTGGTCGGCGTTATCACATCTGCAGACAACGTTGCATCGGCAGGAGCCGTCTTATCAATGTTTACTGCAACCGTATGCGGCTGTTCCACATTCCCTGCCGAGTCCACGCTCCAATACACTAACGTATGCGTTCCTTCGGTAGTCAAGGTAACCGAGTTCCCGGTTTGTTGTGCGCCTCCGTCTACTTTGAAAAAGGTTGAGGCAACGCCGGAATCTGCATCAGTCGCATTGAAGCTTACCTTCGTATCCTTGTTGACCGATCCCTGCGGCGCATCATCCGTTGTAACCGGAGGCGTCAGGTCTGCCGCTTTCACTGCCCCATGCAATCTAAGTTCAGCCATATTACCGAACCACCCCGTCGGATTGTAAATACGGATATAACGGTACGGTACTTTGCTGCTGATCGCAAAGCTTTGCCAATCCGCTGTAGATACCGCTGCTTTTGTAAGCGCTGTCCAAGTCGTATTATCGTTGGATCCCTGGACCACTGCACCATTAATTCTGGTAAATAAATTTTGGTCTTGTCTTCCCAGCAATTCTACACTCGAAAGCATAGCTTGATTGCCTGCTTTAAAGTCAAACGTAATGTAGCTTCCCGTTCCGGAGCTGCTGCCCAAACGGAAATCGGAACTCGTACTTAAATTGCTGTCGAACAGATAATTCACCTGTTGCAATGTGGTTGCTGCCGTTCTTCCTGAAGTAGAATCAATTAAATTGGCGATACTAGCTACATTGCTAATCAAATCTGACTCGTCTGCCAGGAACAGCGTGGTGTTATCCGAAGTAGTCGTGATGGGGAATCCATCCGCTCCATCTTGCTGTTTGTAATTAATGGTGAATTTCACTGGTCCTGCTGCTGCGCCTTGATTCAACGTCGCCACGGCCGTAAAGTTGATATTATCTTGTGTGGTAACCGTTGCATCTTGGCCTTGAATGGCAACCTTGACGTTATTGATCGCTTCTTTTGATTTGATTGTTAATTTGACCGTGTTGCCCGGAACAATCCTTTTATTGAGGTTTTGATCCGAACTCATTGAAGCTGATTCGATTTTGCTTAGGGACTTAACAACACCATGGAATCTCAATTCAGCCATATTTCCAAACCATCCATTTGAATTGAGAATACGGATATAACGGTAAGATTCTGTGCCGCTAATCGCCAGCGTTTGCCAATCTATCGTAGATGTCGCTGCTTTCGAGAGAGTTGTCCAGGTCGCATTATCGTTGGATCCCTGAACCACTGCACCCCTAATTCTGCTGTATAGATTATTATCTTGTCTTGCAAGAAGCTCTACACTCGAAAGCACAGTTTGATTACCTTCCTTGAAGTCAAAGGTAATGTAGCTTCCCGATCCGCCGCCGTTTAAACGATAATCGGAAGACGTACTTAAATCGTTGTCAAACAGATAATTCGTCTGTTTCAAGGTTTCTGCTGCTGTTCTTCCTGAACTTGTAGTAGAATCAATTAAATTAGTGATACTAGCCACATTGCGAATCAAATCCGACTCATCAGCAAGGTAAAGCTTGGAGTTGTCGGTTGTAAAATATGTTGTGTCTCCATTTGTTCCGTCATTCTTTTTGTAATCGATGGTAAATTTCACTATACCCGTTTGTACATTCTCATTCAAAGTCGCCAGGGCCGTAAAGTTGATATTATCTTGCGTGCTGACCGCTGCATCCTGGCCTTGAATTTTGACACTAACGTTATTGATCGCTTCTTTTGCTTTAATCGTTAATTTTACCGTACTGCCTAAAACTATTCTGCCATTGACGCTCTTATCTGAACCTATCGAAATCGACTCTAGTTTGTTATTAATCTCATGGCGCTCGCCGTAGATTCTTAATTCGGACAATTCAAGTAAGTTCTGAATATTACCGCGAAGAACATCAGGCTGTGGATCAATCATTTCTAACTTGATAAACCGGAATTTCTCATTTTTGTATGCATCTGCTACGTCTAATTTTGAAAAGCCATCCGTAAACGCCGTTTGTTCCGGTGTTATTCGCGTCCAGTTTTCCTTGTCATTGGACCCGAATACCGTCATGCCTGCCATACGATCCACGAAATTCATTCTGCCTTGCATAGCAAAAGCATCAGCTGTTAATTTATAGTCCGGCCCGAAATCCAGGATATGGTACAAATTCGGATACGGCGCCAGCGTATAGACTGGAAAAGTATTATTGTTACCATCCACGAGGAGAGAGATTGAATTGCCAAAGGTGGATGTAATCATATTGGTATAAGCCATACTTCCGTCAGCTTGTAATGAAGGCGTCAACAATTGAAGGCTTTCGACCGCACTCCTCAGAGTTATCAATTGCTGAGAGAAGGCACTATCTGACGCAGTCTGAATCTGACCAATGGTGTTATTATATACAGTATTAAAATTATTCAGCGATCCTGAAACGTAACTTGTGTTCGGATTATATGGCGCAATTGCCGCTTGTACGGCAGAAGCCCTGTCACTACCTACAACAATATTGGCCTTCTTGGTTGCAATCGTTGTGCCGTCAGAAGCCTCAACGATAAAGGAATACGCTCCGGCTTGCGTCGGCTGCCACGAAAATGCGCCCGTATTCGCATTTAAATCGGCGCCTTCCGGCTTATTGCCACTCTGATAAGCAACCGTATCCGTCGTACCAGAATCCGTAGCGGAGAAATCCAAAGTCAATGGCGACCCGACAAAGGCAAAAATATTCAAATCCGAATTTCCAGCTTTAAATGAAGGAGGTGTCAGCCCAGTGCCTGCCTGAACATTAAAGTGGTCAAAGTCAACCGTCGTTCCGTCCCCTTTTACATTCATATACACGAGGCTGTAATCGCCATCAAGCTGACCATAGGAAACTTGGCTAATCCCCATGTCATAGGTCACATATTTCCACTGACCCTGTGTATCCGGCAGCGCCAATGTATAGTATGGTGCTGCTACACCGTTGCTTAGCTCTAATGTAGCCGGGCCGCCCGTTCTAAATTTTAATCCAATAAGACGGGAATTCGTACGATCAGCGTAGGATAGATTCTGTACGGCAATTTCACTTCCTTGAGCTGTTGCCGTAAACTCCACATAGGAAGTATCTCCCTCTTGTTTGGTAGCCGTATTGTTGTCAAATGCTGTGTAACGGTCTTCTACTTCTACCAGCGCAGC
Organism: Paenibacillus sp. V4I3; assembly: GCF_030817215.1. Taxonomy (GTDB): domain Bacteria; phylum Bacillota; class Bacilli; order Paenibacillales; family NBRC-103111; genus Paenibacillus_E. Next base: position 3,481,775 of record NZ_JAUSZA010000001.1, on the reverse strand, counting down.
GCTTGTTTGCTCCTTGGGAAGATACTTTGCCCCCTCGGACTCAGCTGCCTTTGGCATATAAAGCCAGAAATCTCCGCCTCCATCCACGCTTTCCCAAGCTTGAGTAAGTGCCCCTTTATAGTAATAATTGGATGGGCTTCTCTTGGTAAATGCATCATATAAGTAAGGCGCTTTCTCTGCTACATTAATCCCTTTCACATACGTATAGTAATAGTACATATCCCAAAATAGAGCGGTATTCGTTCTTCCTCTGTAAGAGTCCGAGAACTTTTGGTAGATGCCTCTTACCGTTCCATCAGGGTAAGTGGAGTATGCAACTGGTACCCACGGCGTGTCATAACCAAGCATGTACTTCCAAAAGAAGTCGGCGGCCGCTAAAAATCTATCATCCAGAAACTCATAATAACCTACTGCATTGGCCTGTGTAGATACAGTGCCTTCCACCGGGTCGACTTTGGTGCCTTGGGCAAGAAACAAACGCGACAGAAAGGCCGAATTCGTTAAGTCACCAGCGCCATGAGCTTGGTCTCGGCCCATCTCCACTTGCTGAACGACCGGCTTATCCAATTTCTCGCCTGTTGCTGCATTGGTATCAATCAATCGAAATAATTGCTTAATGGACCCATTGAAGCCCTGATTTACAGCCGTCTTATTAACGGTTGCCCATTCGACAGCCTCATTATATCTCTCTCTGTTTTCGGTAAAGATATAACCTGCCATTGCTCCCAGCAGCGGATAATTATGCTGATTCATGAAATGGTTATTTTCATGCTGAAAGGTTTCGATGACCGGCGTAATCAGATTAGCCGTAAAATCGGCCGTATCTTTATCCGTCCACTTCAGCTCTTCGGTTTGATAACTGGAATACCTTAAGATTTCTGCCGCAGTTACCATCCGGTTGAGAGGTATTCCCGTGTGAATATGCGCATCAGTAAAATATACGTATTTCGTAGGATCCATCTGGGACCAAATGCGGATAATACGCATAGCATTTGCCCGATAAACCTCATCGCCGGTAACATAATACATAAGCGTCTGTGTATAAGCCTTCAAAGCATCTTGTATAAATCTCTGATTAAAGCCCTGACTGTCAAAAGAAGTGACCGCCGGTTTTGTCGGATCTGTGGAGCTTTGGTTGCTCGACGTAATCGTTGTTGAAGAGGTAGAAGATACGGTCATTGCCTTATAATAGGAGTACCAAGGCTCCTTTTGCGCCAGTACCTCCGCTCTCATATTTTCAAGTGTGGCTTTGGTTAAACCGACACCCGGATGTGTAAAACCACTGGTGATCGTTTCATTGATTTCGACTTGATATCCTGTGCTGACGGTTTCGTCCGCAGCCGCAGCCGTGCTAATCGGCATAAGCGTTGCAAGCATGTTCACTACTGCAACTACCGCGAGTAAACGCTTCCAAAGAATTCCTAAATGAAATGAAATCTTACGCATAAAGTCCTCCTTTTAATAAAAATGAGCAATCCTACCCGAACTATCGTCCGTATAACCTGTCTATCTCCTCCTTCTCTTGCTGCGAAGGGCTTGGTGGCAGCCGATCTCATCTCTAACGGATGAGATCGGTTGGCCAACCTGCCTATACTTGTTTACTTGCCGCCCTTGTCAAGGTAAGCTTGAATTTGCTTCTTCGTTTCGGCGTTGACTTTCTCACCGCCAAGCGCATCCACCTCGACCTTCAGCTTGGCCATCTGCGCTTCCCAATCCTTGATTTGACCATCCTTGAGCAATTGGGTGAATGGATCAACTTTGGAAGCAATGTTCGCGGTTTCCGATTTAACAGCGGTGTTGTCGAACTTGAATTTTTTCAGCGTCGGCGTATAATACGTATCCGGTTTCGCTGAATATTCGTAATACTTTTTCGTATTTTCGTCCAGATCGGTGCTCAGTCGGATCATCGAAGGATTCCATGTGAGCTCATAGCCAGGGAAATTGTAATTTTTCGCTTCGTCGAGCAATTTGATCTGATTGTCGCCAACCGCTTCCCAGTGCTTGCCCGGTATGCCGTATTCAAGCAGATCGTGATTTTCTCTGCTGCTGAACACCGCGTCAAAGAACTTCATCGTTCTGTCGATATTTTTGGAAGTGGCCGGGATCGCAACAGAGTTGTTCGATACATAGTCCACACCGATTGCATGCGGCTTCATCTCCCGAACTTTCGTTTTGAGCACGAACATTTCCAAATCCGCTCCAGGGATCGTATCCTTCAGCTTTTTCCTGTCTTTTGCGAAAGCGTTCAAGGTTGAATAATAAGATGCTGCTTTGCCGGACATGAAGTAACCCAAATCATCCTTCTGGCTGACGACGTCCTTTTCCAGGTATTTGCTCCACTCCGCCCACTTATCTAAATGAGGGAATGCAGTCTTAGGTGTATTGTAAGGCGCCGGCAGCTTGGCCCACTCCGATGCTGGATCGCCTACCGAGACAATGGTCTCAACCTTCTTCAAATCATCAGACAATTTTATAATAGATGGAATTCCCCCCGTGCCTACCACCACATTCGGCAGCTCCGGATTTTCTCCTTGAAAAATCTCCTGGAACCCTCTATTACCTCGCAATGCAAGCGGTGTTATACCTTTGTCGTTCTCCAGCACCTTATCATAAAATTTCTGCAGATCGTCGTAGCTGTTGATCGGCGGAAGTCCATATTTCTCGCGCAGGTCTTTGCGCAGGTAGACAACGGGAATATCATAGAAATATTGCGTGAACGGAATCGTGTACAGGTGTCCGTCGAACCGCTTGTTCGATTCTACAAATTCCGGTGGAAACGCTTTCTTGAGACCCGGATACGCGTCATTATTGAAGTATTTATCGAGCTGGGCATAGGCGCCCTGCGGCACAAGCTCCTTCAGACTTATAAAATCGGCCTCGAAAACAAAATCCATCTCTTCACCGGCGGCCATCATCAGCTTAACCTTCTGTTTATGATCGCTGATCGGATTCCATTGAATGTTGAGCTTCGTATTCAGGGTATCCTTCGTCCGCTTCTCAAATTCGTCGAATACCAGCTGTAAGTCCTTCGGCTGATCGCCGAACAACATTCCCTTCAACGTAATCGGCGCCAGCGCCGGTTGCTTTCCGGAGCCGTTCACGGCTGGACTTGCCTGATCCTGCTTACTGTTGCTGCATGCCGTTACTCCGAGTACAGTTAGTGCAAGGAGTGCGACAGAGATTTTTTTCGCTTTCATGTTTGTTATTCCTCCCTTTTTATCTTCGAAAGTCATCTATACTAAACCGCCATATAGGCGGGTTCAGCCTTTAACTGCGCCGACCATTAAGCCTTTGACAAAATATTTCTGAAGAATCGGATACAGGAGAATGATCGGACCGATCGTCACGATCGTCGTTGCCAGCCTAACTGTTATCGCTGGAGGAACGTAATCCGGAATGCTTACGTTGGCGTTCGGAGACACCGAGTTGATATAATCCAAATTGTTCATGATGCGCTGAATCAAATATTGTAGCGGATACTTATGCGCGTCGTTAATGTAGAGAAGCGCGTTAAACCAATTGTTCCAGTACCCTAACGCATAGAACAGGCCAATCGTTGCGATTGCGGGAAGCGAAATCGGCAATATTATGCGGAACAAAATATAGGCATCGTTGGCTCCGTCGATTTTGGCGGATTCCGCGAGCGATTCATCAATGGTAGCAAAGAAGTTCCGCAGTAGAAACATGTTCCACGCGCTAATCATGCCGGGAATAATCAGCACCCAGATCGAATCCTTCATGCCCAAATATTTGGATATGAGCAGATAGGAGGTGACCAAGCCGCCATGGAACAGCATTGTGAAATAGACGTAGAAAGCGATTGCATTACGGTACTTTACCGCTTTCGATGAGACGGCGTAAGACAATGCGCAGGTGAAAAGCATTGACAATGCCGTGCCGACTAATGTAACGAATATTGTCACACCATAAGCTCTGTAGATGGTATTGTCTTGAAAAATCAGCTTATAGGCTTCCAGACTGAATTTCTTGGGCAACAGCATATACCCGTTCCTTACAATTTCAGACTCTAAAGTAAATGAGTTGGCCACAACGGCATAGAACGGAACGAGACAATACGCTGAAAAGACAGCGATGATGATGTAAAATGCCGCTTTGAGCAGCTTATCTGGTAAACTTTCCTTGATCATTCTAAAACTCCCTTCCTGCTAGAAAATGGCGGAATCCGGCGCCGCTTTCTTGGCGACAGCATTGACGGTTATGACAAGTACGAATCCGATGAACGATTGTAAAAAGCCAACGGCGGCCGACATCCCCAAGTCTCCAAGGTCCATCAAGGCGCGGAATACATAAGTATCAATGACGTCCGTTGTTGGATACAGCATCGGGTTGCGTCCGATAATCGCATAAATCAAGCCGAAATCGCCGTTGAATATGCCGCCAACCGCCAGGATGGTCAGCAAGATAATCGTCGGTTTTAATAACGGCAGCGTAATGAAGCGAATTTTCTGCCAGCGGCTGGCACCGTCCATTGAAGCGGATTCGTATATCTCTGGGTTGATTCCTGCAATTGTGGCCATGTAGATGATGGAGCCGAATCCGGCGCCATGCCAAATTTTCAGCAGCACCAGAATGGCAGGCCAATATTGCGGCGACGACAAGAAAGTGATCGGCGCGATACCGAATACCCCGAGAAATTGGTTGATAAAGCCTCCATCCGTCGCGACGAATGCGGTCATAAACATAGCCACAACCGTCCATGACAGAAAGTTCGGGAAGATCATGACCGACTGCGTCACTTTCTTGAACGTATTGCCGCTGATTTCCGTCACCATAATTGCAATGGCTACGGCGGCAATCGTTCCGATTACAATGAATAAAATATTTAGAAACAACGTGTTGCTCACTACCTTGATCCAGTCGCTTGATCGAAAGAAAAACTCGAAATTTTTAAATCCGATGAACTTACTGCCCGTTATCCCCTTTACCACTTTGAAGTCCTGGAAAGCAATAACAATGCCTCCCATTGGAAGATAAGCGAATACAAAGAACCATATCATCCCGGGAAGGGCTAAAGCGTACATAAATTTATTGCGGAGCAGTTCATAAAAGAAGCGCCCGATGACTCCGCGATTTTTCTTGATGCGGCTGCCTGTGTATTCAGGGCGTGCCGCTGACATCGTCTCGCTCATCCTGATCCCTCCTCCTTAATCTTATCTTGTCTGCTATTACATCCTTACTATAGAACCATTGTCGGCATGGCGAAAGTTTGGATTTCGGATAAAAGCTTTATTTCCCCATCAAACTCCGGGTGTAAAATCTCACTAGTTTGGTTGAATAGTAACGATTTATCGTTCATTCCGCTGTTTCCTCACGCATTATAACGCCGTTTATAAGCTCTCGGACATGAACGTGAATGCTTTTCCCGTCTCCTTCTAGGCCTCGGATCGACAGCTCTTGCGTCCTTCCGTCGGCGAGACAAACCTTCAGCTCCCCCGGAGCGGAAGCTTCGGCCGAGACAATCGCCGAGTTTCCTTCGTGAGGTTCCAGAATCGTCAGGAAGCACGCTTCTTTGCCGACGCTGCGGACACTAACGGTTTTCCTGCGGGCAGTATCGTCGCCTAACGGATAATCACCACCGATGATCCCTTCGAAGCTGACGACATCAAGACCGATCAAGTCGAATACTGCTTCGGCCGGCTGCCCGGAATCCAATGGTTCGAACGGCAGCGCCCTTCGGTAGCTCTTCCCTTCAACATGTACGGGACCCCCATAGTAATCGATACCGATGCCGTTCCCGCGATCTACATTGTCGTAACGGACGGGCAATTCGGAGAGGTGAATACGGCGGCCGTCCTTGGTCAGCACAAAGGGATCTCCCCAGAAGACGGTTTTCTTGGCTGCTCTATCCGTATCGACCTGCAGCTTAAGCTCCTTCACGCCCGAAAGATCAATCTGTACGCTTCTTTTCCCCAATATCCAGGCGCCGAATCGTCCTTCCGCCAGCGTTACTCCGTCTCCCGACACCTTGTAGCTTATCGTCTTGTTGATCTGGTCGGCCTCGGCATACCAACCGGTCATAACCTCCTGCCGACGCGGCCAAAGCGAATGCACATGGAGATTCATAAGCCCATTTTCGTTGTACATGGCGTGTCGGCCGTCACTATCGTCCTTTACCCGGTCGTATTGGTGAGAAAAACGAATTTGTACGGGAGCTTCACATTCATACCAATCGCAATAGGTAATGAACTGGCCGGAGCCGTAAGGATCGTCGTTCATTTGGCCTGTATGGCGAATGTGCCGCTTCCGCTCTGCCGCAAGCTCTTGAAAACCCTGATAATGATGAAGGCAGTCGAACGTATGCGTTTCTTCCCCCCGCAGGTAGTCCGCCACTACGACGTAATCATCCGTCACCGCGACCAACCTGCGCTGCAGAACCGGCTCGGAATACGTTCCGATATCTCCCTGTTTTCTGGCGATGGCGGGAACCGGAACGTCGCGACCTTCGATTAGACTCCGTTCCTCTGGAAACGTCTCGGGGTACGGTGTCTGGCCTCCGTACGGCGGATCGCTCCACCTTGCTGACGTCTCGACAGCACAAACGTTCAGCATCGGGCCGCTGTAGAACAATAGTCGCTCTGATGGTACCGGCTCCTGCATACTCTCATCGACGACGACCATATTGTGAGACATGGAAGCCTGCACCCACATCTTGAACATAAACGAATGATAGCCGAACCAAGAGGCGAGCGGGCCGTATGCATTTCTGCCATGCCTCATCAAAGCGGTTAGTCCCATTCTGTCGAAATGTCCGTGGTATCCGCCGTGGCTGCCGTATTTCACCACAGCCTGTAGCTGTGAGGAAGGTGCAACATCAGGTTTGCGTGAGCGCAGCAGAGCCAATCCGACGTTGTCGGCATATACGGATCGTTCGTCATGGCTTTCCGGCGGCTCGGGCAGTTCCCCGACGCCGTAGATCAAATCGCGTCTGTCCGCAGTGTGAATTACCGATGTATATTTCGGCTCGCGCCAAACATAATAAGCCAGATCGTACCACTTCACCATATCCTTCGCCGTAGAGTCGTTGGTGCCGAACAGGATGCCGCGGTCGTCGATGAAAGGCAGCATCGCATCCCAGACGTCGCGCACTGATCTGTAATTACGGCAAACTGGGCCAAATTTCTCGAAGGACATGCCGAGAAAAGGCTTTTCCTTCGGCATAGACCAGGGCGAAAGCATCGCATTCCTTAGGTAGGAAGGCGGCACATGCCAGTTTTTCAGATTGAGACCCCAAGGCTCGCAGGCCTGAACTAGGCGCGTAAACATATCGGCGAACAAGATGACATAATTGGTTGCCCCTTCAAAATACCAGCCGTCATCCATGACGCCGGTTGCCACCATGTCAACGAAACCGCCCGGTCCGTGGAGGAAGCGCTGAATCCAATGCATGTCTTGAATGACTAAGCTGCAAAGGAACGCTCCAACCATGCCTCCTGAAGGAATATTATTCGTATCCCCGTCGGTGATCATCCAATCGACCTTCTCGATAAAGAGTCGGAACGCCACCTCGATCCTGCGGCGGTCTTCTTCCGTCCAGCATTCCGCATCGTAAAGCAAGTCATAGATGGAAGCGATATCCAGCATCAATTCGCCTTCGTGTATGAGCCCGCCGGTACTTACCTTTACAGCCCTGGGAGTCGGCAATGCTCTTTCTTCGCGAGTGGCATAAATGTGTAGAAACGGAGCATCCGTAGTCGGATATCCGGTCTCAGGATCTGCGAATCGCCGCAGAAACAGCACCGCCTTTTCGAGCAAATCCGCGCGTCCTGTCAGCTTCCAGGCCACGCCTGCCGCGTGCAGATGAAACCGCTGCGACAGCTCGAAGGCATGAGGCTTTCCTGCTCCCTGCGTCTCGGGGACAACCCATTCCTCCGCCATTCGGACGTAATTGTCCAACTCTTTCCTCGCCCAGTCGTAGGTCTTGGCGTTTCGCTTGACCTGCTCCCACCCGGCTTCCGTATGAATGATGTAAGGATGGCGGAGCTTTCGTACGGTATACAAGGTCAGTCGTTTGGCATAGTTAGCATTACCATTCGGTATTGCCTTAATCGCATGTTTCTCAAACCCGCCTGGAGCGATTCCATCATGAATCACCGTCCGCAGCGAAGCCTTGCCTGATTGGCCGGGACCGAGCAGAAGCAGCTTCGGTTGGAGCAGCAGCTCCATAGATTCGTACCCGTAATGTTCCAAGCTGAGGGCTACAGCCTGCGTTTCGTCCGTTTCATTGCGGACCGACAGGTCATAGATGACCGTTTCCTCCGGTTCAGCCGATCGGGACAACTGCTGCGCATCAAGGGAAATCCAACCTAGTTTCTTCAGCCGAAGCTTTCTGACCTGCAGCTCCTCCGCTTGTCCGTCGGCAACAAATTGAGCCTTCAAACCCACCCTGCTTACCATGCGCCAAAATGCTGGTACAGCATGGGAATAATCGAATTCAGCGAACGATACTTCTATTGAGGTCCAGCCTTCGCCGCTCACTGCCACGGCAACCGTCGTAAAAGGAATATATTCCTGTCTGCCAATTGCAAGTGGATAAATACGGAATGTCAGCTGGACCGTCGTATTCTTTGGAAGGTAAACCTCCAGCGAAAGCGCGTCCCATGGCCGCCAATCCTGCGCCTCCCCGTATTCAAAGATCGCCTCCGCATCGGGTCTTAGAAGAGCATAATCATCAGCTGATCCGCTCATCCCCGTCCACAAGGAGAGATTCTCGATAGTCCTTGTCATTCAATCACGCCTTCCGAATCGTTGTGTTAGCAATAGAAAAAGCCAAGCCTTAGTCTCGACTATAATCATAGTCGAGGCCAAGGCTTGGTCATAGTTCAGGTTTAGATCACATTCAACGATCGGCAACGATTCAAAGCTTTAAAATCCGACCACTTTCATTAAATGGTACTTTCGCTGTCATCAATTATGCTATATTTCGCCTGCTTACGGAAATGGTCCGGGGTTTTGCCGCAGTGCTTCTTGAATGATACATAGAAATAATTCGTGTTCTCGATTCCTACCATTTCTCCGATCCTGTTCGCCGGCAAATCCGTCTGAATCAGCAGGTCCTTCGCTTTCGCGAAACGGTACTCTGTCAAATAGGCGGTCATCGTTTGCCCTACGATATCTTTGAACATTTTGCGCATGTAATTGGTCGATAATCCTCCGACCTCCACAAGCGTATCCACGGTCAAGCTTGGATCGCTGTAGCTTTCATGAATATATCGTAGCACTTTGTCGACAATCCATTTGTTCTTCTGCAGCGACTGTTGATCTCTCTGGCTAATCGACTTCTCACATAAGCCCATGTACCATAGTTCGATCTCTTCTATCGATTCCTTCATATATAACTGTTGATTCAGGCTGCCAATGTACGTTCTGGCATCCTCATGATCGGCGACTCCCATCGTTCTGGCAACACGGACAATCGCGATCAGCATCTGGGCGAATACCAGCATCATTTCATCGAATGAAGTCGAACGCACATAAGCGACGAATTCCCCGACAGCCTCTTTCGTCTTCCCCAAATCCCCCAGCTTCATGCTGTCTGTCACTTGCTTCTCCAGCAGCGTAACATGGCTCTCCTGCAGCGGTTCTCGTGTTTCCGGAAAATCACGGGTTATCAAACAACCCGCTCCCAGCACGATTCTGTATCGTGAAGCGTCAGATGCGGTGCTCCAGGAATACTTGATCTGCGTCAAACCATGAACAAGTGTACCCATTGCTGCGGAAACGGACAGCTTCAAATATTTGCGGACATTCGTCTGAATGTCAGCAAGTGAATCTGCAAGCCGTTGGTCCGCGTTCGTCATATCCTCCGGGATATTGGCGACGAGCGCAATCGCATCCTCCCCGCAATCAAAGCAGACCATCCGGAACGAGCCTGAGCCAAGCTCAACGGCGATATTGGAAACTGCATATTTGAACAAAGAAACATCCGTTTGCTTATAGGCCTCCTGCAGGCTGCGAAAAGAGTCGATTCGCAGCAAACATACGAGAAAATGAGGATATTCAAATTCGATGCCTACTTGTTTGAGCTTACGGGCGATCTCGGCATCGTCCGTCCAGCCGCCGGCTGTCAGCATCCGTAACACTTCATTGCGTTTCGCAGATTGATAGTCCGTGACGCTGGTTTGCAAATCCTGAATTTTATTCTCCAAATAAGCAAATGTACCGCTCAGCAAGTCCAACTCGGAAACGGGCTGTTGCTGCCTTGAATCGAAGGAAGAATCACGAACGCTTCGGATCAGACGATGAATCGGACCGTAAATGAGGCGGGTAAAGAAGCCGCCGAGACCGAGTACGGTCAATAGCAGGATAGCCGTTACCGATAAAATATATCGCTTCATTTCCTTCACATTGCGGAGCAGACTCTCATAGTCGGTAACGCCTATGAAAGTCCAGCCCAAGCTTTCAGATTTGATATACGAGATGCGGTAACTTCGGCCATCCTGCGTGATCTCCATGGTGCCTCTGGGCTCGCTCGAAGCGCTGATTTTCTGCACATAGCTTTGATCAGACATATTCGTGTTGATCATAGCGCTGTTCGTATGAGAAATGACCGTACCTTGCTTGTTCAAAATCATCGATTGAAAAGAACTGCTGCCCGCCCCGTTCATGACCATCCTCTGCAAGGTTTGCTGATTCAGATTCACTACCATGGCGCCGTTCGCGTTCTTTCCAATGGAGTTCAAATAAACAATGGAGATTAGATCGTTGTCATACTGTTTCGCGTCGATGTCATACCGAATATGGCGAGAAAAAAATATGCCGGACTTAGCAGGCTGTAAGTTACTGAGCAGCTGGATCATCCCTGTATCGTAGAAATCGTCAAAGGTCCGGACAGTGGATAATGAGGAGAATACGAGTCTCTTTTGATAATTGAACAAATAAATCGAGTTTACCAAAGGATTCGTACTGCTGAGCTCGTACAGCTTACCACCTATTCTACCCAATGCGCTCGTATTGAAATCTTCATTATAAAAACCATATTGGACATCTGCGCTCTGGAAAGCGATTGCAAAATTTTCAAACATTGATGTCAGCAAAATGTTCGCCGCATTATACGACTGCTCAACGGAGCGATCCGCGGATCGATTGATTTCATTCGTCAAATTCCTTGAAACTTTAGAAGTGATGACAAACGTCAAGACCGCAATGATCAGCAGTCCGACAAGAACATACGACGATACAATCCGGATCAGAAAGTTTTTGTTGCGCATGAAAGACGTGATGTAATGGATCATAGCTTTCCCCCCCGTTTTATTGTAGCATTAGCCGAATTAATGTTAAAGGGAATAGTTTTGTGGGATAAATACATTTTTGGAAAACGCGACGATAACAATCAGCTGACCTGGGAAATTGGCGGGTGGCAGAATCAGGATTCCTTGCTGTGTTCCAGCGTGAATGGCAGAACCTCTTGCCTGACCCAAAGTATATTTAATGTGGAACCCGGCATCAAACACGAGTATACGTTAGAAGTATCGGGAAGATAGATCCGTGCTTGGATCGACGACGTGTTATTCCATGACACGGAAGACAAGCTTCCGGTGATCGAACCTTTGTATTATTCAGCAAGTTTCGAACGTTCCACAGGGGATGTCATCGTCAAGTTTGTAAATGTGCAGGAGAATAGTGTTCATGCGCAGGTTGTTTTGGAGGATTTGCATACGATTACTATATTTAGAATAAATAAGTGAAAGTGAAGATGTAAGTATTTGAAGCGGAAAATAGACCTATAGGTCTAAACAGCTTGAGCCCGGCAATTAGCCGGGCTCAAGCTGTTTAGACGGTCATTTTGATACATATCTGGCATTCTGGGTGCCGAAGGCGAATGATTGGCTCGCACCATTATTTGGCAAGCCAATACCGGTTTTACTCACTACTGTTGTCCATATCGAACCATTAGTAGAAATATCTATCGCACCACATCCGATTTCTTTAGAAGCTCTCCTACAAATAATTACTTTTCCTTTATTCTTTTACAGAACCCAGCAGCACGCCTTTAATAAAAAACCTTTGCGCAAAAGGGTATATAATTACCATTGGAATCGACGCCATGACCATCGACGCCAGTTGAAGGGTTCGGGCTGTAACGGTTCCTTGGCCTTGAACTTTGGAGTAGAGATCCGCGATAGCGGGATTGTTGGCATTCACGGTGTTAGCCATCTGTTCAAGCGCATCAGTCGACTGAACCAGCTTTAAGATCAGATACTGCAGCGTCTGTAAATCACTGGATTGGGTGAAATACAGCGTCGCTCCGTAATCATTCCATACGCCAACAGCCGTGAAAACCGAAAGAGCAGCCAAAACCGGCTTTGATAACGGGATAACAACGCGGAAGAATATGGTGAATTCATTCGCCCCATCCATTTTGGCCGATTCAAACAGAGAGATGGGAATCGCTTTGAAATTCGCATTGAAAATAATAACGTTCCAAAATCCGCCAAAAAGGGCAGGAATGATATAAACCAGATAGCTATCATACAAACCAAGCCAATTCATTAACATAAATGAAGGAATCAGCCCGCCGCCAAAATACATGCTTGCAAAGCCTACTCCCGCATAAAACCATTTGCCTTTTAAATAAGGACGGGAAAAGGCGTAAGAAAACATCGCCGTATACAAAATAGAGACAACCGTTACAATAACAGTTCGCGACCCGCTTATCCATGCAGCCTGAAGGATCCCCGGGTCCGACATAACCGTCTGCCAGCTCGCCCATGTAAATTCCCTTGGCCATACAAATATGGGACCACGCACAAGATCGTCGCCTGTATTCAAAGAATTTGCGACAGAAAACCAAAACGGATACACCGTCAATAGCATCACAAACAGCATGATGAGGACATTCGATACAGTAAAAATGCGATCTCCCCAGCTCCTGCCTCCGACCATACCGGACTACCTCCTAAAAGTTATTCGCGCTGCTTCCATGTAGTATCTTCTATGCAAGCGAAAAACTCGCTCCGGAAGCATACGCTTAAAACAAACCTGATTTTGTAAGTCTTTTTGATAGAATGTTCGCTCCAAGCAATAGCGCAAGCGCAAATATCGATTTCATCAAACCGATTGCCGTAGCCGGAGCAAACTGGAACTGTTGAATCCCTGTTCGATACACGTAAGTATCTATAACCTGACTTGCAGGCAAGTTTAATGAGTTTTGCAGGACGTAAATCTGCGTAAAGTTATTGTTCAGCATGCCGCTCACTGCGAATATGATCAGAATCATCACGGTAGGCAAAATGCTAGGCAGCGTGATGTGCATCATCCGTTTGAAACGGCCCGCACCGTCAATTGCAGCAGCCTCATATAAAGACTGGTCGATGCCTGCAATGGCAGCCAAATATAAGATGGCGCCCCAGCCTATTTCCTTCAACAAGGATGTCCCGATAGCAATGCCCCAAAAATAATCGGGATCACCCAGAAATTGAATAGGTCTATCGATCAAGTCCAGTTTCAGGAGCATATAATTCACGATACCGCCATCTGGATTCAGCAGCGTAATAAACAATCCGCCAAAGATAACCCACGATAGAAAATGCGGCAGGTACGTGACGGTCTGAATCCATGATTTAAACTTGGGATTCCGGATCTCGTTTAACAATAAAGCGAACATCAGGGTTACCGGTATCCCTATCAGCGACCCCAAGAGATTGATTCCGAGTGTATTTTTCACCATCGGCCAAAACTCAAAGTTCCGAAAAACAAACATAAAGTTCTCAAAGTTGTTCCATTGACTCGTAAAAATGCCTTTGACTCCAGTAAAGGGATCGTAGGCCTTAAATGCCATCAACAGCCCGTACATCGGGACAAAGTCGAATATGACAATAAGAATAATTGCAGGCCACAGCATGGTCTTGAGCTCCAACTGGGTGCGAAGATCGTGTCCAAGCCTGAATGATTTCTTGCTTTTAGCTTTTGCTAACGGGATGTGTCCCTCATAGGCGCTTTTCGCCATCATTATCCCTCCAGACAAACATTGATAGTGCCAAAGTGCAGCATGCGAAGGCACCCGCACTTTGGCACTATTCATCGGTCAAATCATAAGTTATGAATTAACGCCTTTTACCGTTACGCCCAGTTCTTTGAACCTCTTTTGGACTTCTGCGTCTACCGCTGCATCAAGCTCATCGATCTTCAATTCCTTCAGTTTGGCGATATATTCGTCATAGAGCTTGTTGAACGTTGCCTCGTCCTTCGCCAAAACCATCTTGGAAATCTGAGCTTGGATGTATTGCTGCACTTGATCTTTTATCGTTTTATTTTTGCTTCCGACCGCATAGAAATCGCCAGGCATTACCATTACAGAAGCATTATATCTGACCACTTCCTTTCCTTTCGCGAAAGCGGTCCGTGCCTCCACTTCAGCCAATCCACCGGCGCCAGACCTTTTTGTAGGAGCCGGCATCACGCTTTCAAAGAATGACAAATTGGTGAATTGCCAGAAGATATCTAATGCTGTTTTGGTGCTGTCCTTGGTGTCTTGTATCCCTTTGTCAGTTTGTACGATGAGACCTTTGTCATTTTTCGTATAATGAACGCCTTCAATGCCCCAGTGAGTGAGTGTCATCCCTTCAGGACTGGCCATATAGCTGAGCCATTTCGCCAAGCGTTCCGGTTCCTTGGCTGATTTGGAAATGAAAGTTTGCATCCAGCCTTCCCCTGGTTCAGACCAGTAAGGGAAAGTAGGTTTTGTGCCTTCGTTCGACAAGATCGGGCCAGGAGAAACCCAGAAATCAAGCTTATCAAATTTAGCGCCAGCCATATTGCCGATGAAGCTAAACACACGTCCAGACAAGAAGTTTGCTTCCATGGCTGCATTATCGGTTGTTAACTGCCCAGCATCGAAGTACCCGCCTTGAGCTGCCTTAAACAGAAATTGAATGGCATGCTTGTTTTCCGGAGTTAAGAGAACATCTCTGGCTTTCCCTTCTTTATCAATCGGCATGGCCCCAAAAGATCGCTGAAGAAGTTGGAGCGACTCGCCCTGATAGTTCTTGCCATTCAACTGGAGCGGAATGACAGCCTGGCCGTCAACAGTCAGCTTCATGTCCTTCACCTTTTTGAGAGCCGCGAGGAAACCATTCTCGGTTTTCAGATCGTCAAGCGTAAGGCCTGCCTGCTTCATGAGATTCTCGTTGATCAAAACACCTTTGTTTTCTGAATACTTTGCCACATCTGCAAAGTAAGTGCTTGACGGAGGAAATGTCTTCTTCGCATCATCACTGCCCATATGACTCGGAATGGCGTACCAGTCGCCATCTCGTTTGATAAGCTGCTTCTTTACATCAGCAGGAAAACTCTTCAGCAAATGGGACTCCGGATCATATTTCTTAAGGAATTCTTCCAATTTCCATACCTTGCCGGATTGAGTCAGCTTCTTAGACATATCCGGGCCTACAGTTGTAATGACGTCCGGGAAAGCATCCGATGATGAAACCATCAGCAGACTCAATTTTGTATCGCCGTCCTGAGCCGGAATATTGTAGCTGAAAGTGAGCCCCGTCTTTTTCGTAAGTTCGCCCGTAACAGTTCCAGGCTCCGTGTTCCATTGAGGCGGGTTCCAGAATCCTGCTGTAGAGAACCAGTTAACATTAACCGGCGCCGCTGGCGTCTCGGTTTTCGCCGCCTTCGTCGGTTCGGCGCCGCTTCCCGATTTGTTGGCGCTGCAGCCCGATAACGCGACTGCCCCTGCCAATGTCAATACTGTAAACAATCTCAACTTCATAATCGACGACACCCCTGCCCACGCATATTTGTTTGGTACTTCTTCATCTTAGCCCGCTTCGCTATCACATCATATGTTTGATTTTTTTTATTTTGGTGTAGGTTTTAGATAGCGATTACATTTTCCGATATTTGCTTGGCGTAATTCCACAATTTTTTTTGAAAAGCTTGTTAAAATGGAAATAGTCCTTATATCCCACACGCTCTACGATTTCATGTATGGACAGCGAAGAGCCAGACAATAGTTCTTTGGCCAGGCCCATTCTCTTGTTAGTTATATAATCCGTATATGTTATTCCCGTTTCCTTCTTAATAAGGGTGCTTAAATAACCGAGACTGATATTAAATTGCTTGGATAAATCGCCGAGTAAAATATCCTCCGTAAAGCTGGCATTGATATGATCGATAATCTTCTTCGCCGTCTCATTGGAAATCAGCAGCTCTTCGCCGGCTTGTTGCTCGAAGATTGCCTTGATCCTTTCGAATAGTTGCTCGATTGAGCTATAATAACGGACAATTTGGTAGTAGTTTAAATATTCGATTTCGTTAATTACATCGCTGTTGCTATAATATTTTAAAATGAGCGAGACGATTTGATTGTAAATCGTGGATATTTGGTCGATCAACATGTGCCGAGCCTTGCATTCCTCACAAAGCTCGTCCAGACCTTTATAAATTTGCTCCTGTTTTTGTTCTTTAATGGCTACTTCGATATGAAGTATCGTTTTCGTCAGAGCTGCGGCAAGTTCAGTCGTTTTATAATCGACCATCTGTCGTCCCTGCCCGAAGAAAGAACTGAACAGGGCAATGTCCGATTCCTGATAAAGCTTGGCAACGGGTGTAGAGAAAACACCTATGCTGCTTATTCCGATACACTCGGTACCGGAAAGGTTTACCGAGATGAAATCCAATAAACCGATCGGATTCTTGCATTCATCGTAGTTTAATAGAATGGAGATTTTATTTTGCCCTGTACGAAAGCGGATACACTTTATCCCGTTACTCGTTATAATTCCATCCCCGGCTTCTGAAAGCGTTGTTTGCGGATATAAACAACTAATGAACCGATAATGAGGAAGTACGAAACCAATTCCTCTATTTGTTAAAAAATTGCTGATTTTAATTTTGTTATCGGGCTCAAATAATTCGAATAGATCATCCAGGAACAAATCCAGTCCTTTGTACGCTTTTTGCTTCTCCGTCAACACGCTTTTTAACCGCAATAAAGTATCGATGAGCTTGTCTTTATCGACCTGCTTCAACAAATAATCAAAGGCGCCGAGTCGGACCGCTTTTTGCGCATACTCAAACTCCGCATAGCCGCTAATAAGAATGACATTGGTATCCAGCTGCTTCTCATTGATTTGCTCCAACAGCTCAATTCCGTTTAAACCCGGCATTCGAATATCGGATATCACGATCTCAGGTTTTTTTTCCAAAATCGTCTCCAGCGCCGTTAACCCGTTATACGCCTCTCCGATCACGGTATAGCCCAAGCTCTCCCAATCAATCAACGCTTTTATCCCGTATGCGACCCACGGCTCATCGTCAACAATCAATACGTTGTACATGGTTATTTGTCCTCCAGTTGTTCGGAATGGTCCTGCGCAGGGAAGGTGATACTGATCGTTGTACCCAAATGTAATTTACTTTGTATGGTCATCTCAGCCTCATCACCGTAAAACAACTTGATTCTCCGATAAATATTGGATAACCCAATTCCTAGTTTAGCATCATTCTTCGAATAGCTAGGTGTGTCAAATTGCCGCAGGCAATTTAGCAGCTCCTCAAGCTGCTTATCTTCCATCCCGTATCCGTCATCCCAGATTACGTATTGAACTTTGTTCTGCGCAGTCTTTTGCACAGTAATCTGAACAGTGCCGTTGTCGATTTTTTTCTCCAATCCGTGAAAAACAGCATTTTCCACAATCGGTTGAAGCAGCATTTTAAGCGTCCTCACTTCCAACAGATCCTCATCCGCTTCGATTGCTACTTGCATTCTTCCCATAAAGCGAAGCTCGATTATTTTCGCATATTCTTTGACATGCGAGATTTCATCCTGGATCGTTACGAAGTCATTCCCTTTAACGGAGTACCTGAACATGTTGGATAAAGATGTTGATATATCCGCAATTTCCTGAGCTTTGTAAAAGAAGGCTATGGCGCGAATACATTCCATTGTGTTGTACAAAAAGTGAGGGCTAATCTGATTGCGAAATGCTGAGATTTCCATCTGTTTTTTCGCGATTTCGATTTCGTACATCTGCTTTTGCGTAAGCTGAATCTCTGTGCTTAGCGTATCAATTTCGTCCAGCATTTTATTCAAATTGACGGCGAGAACGCCAATTTCATTGTGGTATACAACGTTGAAGCGGTTTTCTCCACCCTTTTTCGGGTAGGACTTCATAAAGTCCATTAAAGCCTTTATCGGCTTTAATATGCGGGCGAAAAAGATAAACAGAAATAAACCGAGCATACAAAACATGACGATATACGTCGCAATGTTCAGCCTTTGAACGGTATCCAATTCCTGCAACAGCTCGTTCTTCGGTATCACGCTGATCAGCTTCCATCCGGTACGGGACAGCGTTATCGTCTGCACGATATATCGTTTATCGAGCTTCCACTCCTCTATATTGAATGTATCGAAATTGAGCGTATTTCCTTCGCTGGCCATTATTTTGTTGTTTTGGTCGAGAAGCAATAGACGGGAATGGGCTGTAATTTTTGCGTTTTTCAATATATTATTAAAGTTATTTACATCCATGATAAAAACACTTGAACCTCGGTAATCTCTGTGAATGTTGCTTTTCAGATTATAAATCGGAACGGAAATGGAGTAGTAGGGTCCCGTGTAGGTTGAATCCGGATATGTCAAAACCCCTGAATACTCTGTGCTTTCCACCGGAAATTTAACGGATTCGCTGGTTCCTGCTCCGATATTGGCGATCAACGTCTCCTCCTTGTCGAAAAGCTGGATGCCTCTAATATTTTCTTTTAGTGTAATGGTGTTGCTGAACACCGAAATGATTTCACTGTTCATTAGGACCATCGATAAGGTATCCGTCGAACTCATGTAGGTTTGAACCGTCGGACTATATAACAGAGATGTTGAGATTCCCTCCATGTCCGAATAAAAGCTCTCCATTTTTTCTTCAACCTGAAGAAGTATTTTGCTAACGGAGTCCGTGACCTTCCTCTCGATTATGCGCCCTGCAATATTGTTCGAAATGACAAATGAAATCAGAAGTATGATCAGCATGATCAAGATCAAATAAAGGACTTGCCGGATAAGGCTAAGTTTTCCAAATCGGCCCATGAATCTCTTTCCTCGCTTCTTAATCGGTTTGAATAACTACAAATAGCTTACATTTGCCTGCTTCATTTAATACGATTCTTCTAGTTACTTTCGATAATGTTAGTATCAATTAAACAACAGATAAAAAAAGATGAGGCTATCCCTTTGGTTCAGAAACCAGGAATAGCCTCTTCGGCTGACTTCAAGAGCCCCCCTACCTTGACCTAAGGTTGGGGTACTCCCGTCATCATAATCTGACCCACTAAAATCCGGTCTTAGGAATTTCCATCGGAGCTTGGTCCAGAGGCTGTTTGAGGCCTGTTCGGACCTCATACATGTTTCGATGGGCCAGCTTCATCTGTTCTACAAAAGCCTGATATGGCCGCTGGCACACGTCGACCGCTCCGATTTGATAATTCTCTCCGTCAAACCGCCCTAATACGGGCTGATCATTAAGCTGAAAATAATGAACCCCGATCAGTTCCGGAATCGCTGCAGCTTGTTCCACATAATATCGATATGCCACCCCTCTATCTTCCTGGGTGGCAACCGCCCGAATGCCATAGGCAAGCATTCCGGCACCCGCAGCCCCGAAATGAAATTCGCCGATGATCACCGGTCTCTTTAACCTCTTGCTGATACGCTCGATAAGTTCCTGGTCCGGTTGAAACTGATAACAATTGATACTAAACACATCGAAAGCTTCGCAACCTTCCAGAATGTCATCGTTTGCCACCCAAGCATAACGCATGCCCATGTTCAAATGGTGGGGATCCGCTTCTTTGCATTGACGTGCAGGAATTTCTACATATCGCCGGATCATCATACGGTTAAATAAAGCAAAATCTTGCTGACGTACCCGACTATCGTTAAACTCCACTTTCCCGCTATCCAACAAATCCCCGAAATCTTGGTAGGAAGCCTCCCAGGCGGCATTCCATCGGGCAAGCGTCTCATACTTCTCCTTCAACCATTCGATAAACCGTTGTTTACTGGCAAATGGAAAAGAATGCCGCAGCATGGCCTCCGTCAAATTCAATCCGTCAACGAATGCCCAGTGGGGTTCATTCCGCATAAAATATCCCACTAAACGTTTATCTTCTTTCAAGGAAATAAGCTGTTTCGCAAAACCTGCGGAATTCCGCTCGTATTCCGGGTTGTAAACGTCTGGAAAATCCCGAAAAATCATTTCTTTCGTGGACGGAAACCCTTCCATCGGATAAACATACGAAATCTCAGAACGGCTGATAAAATCCGGTTGGGACCAATTCCCTATCGTATTGATTCCCCAATCCTTCAATCGATGCTCTGTCAGCTCTGTCCAAGCTTCCCGCCATTTATCGCCAAAAATACGAATCATATTGGAAACTGCCAAACAATATCCGTGCGGCGTCCATGCATCACGAAACGGCCCAATCTTATCCGGAAGGGGGGGAACCAAATGCTCCATACCGGAAATCCGCATTTCTCCATAGGGTCCTACACAGTCCATTCCCGTACTGAACATCGCATACCCGTCCGGATCCACAAACCACCAACGCATCCCGTCGAATTCAGTACGGAAATAACCGGTTGGATCGAAGCGAAGCTCCTTCCAACCGCCGTATAAGCTTATATCCGACGTGCAGGCATCGGAACGTTCCCTGGCCAGAAGAATCTGTTCCTTCAAGCCGCGTTCCAATTCGTCCAGGGAACTCGTTTTTCCTGGCCATTCCTTCCAGGCTAACTGCCCGAGTTCATCGATATAAGGGCTTGGCTCATATAGGAAGTCCGGTACGGAAAGGGTCAACTGCAACCCAGTAACTTCGAAGCGTCTGGCTGAAACCGATGGGATTGTAGAGATCGAGAACCCGTCGATCCGGCTCCGATCCACAGAAGAATCGCCCCTAAGAACAGATTGCATGACACCGGGAAACCGGTCCAAAAACAATTTTTCTCCGTTTAAGGCATTTAAAGGCAAGCATACTCGCGTTTTTACATACGGAAGTACGCCGAAATGTACGGAAATCGAACGACCGTCTTCATCCTGAAAGGTAAAAATAATGACTAATACATCGTGGGATTCGTGGTACACATCGGCTGTCACGAAATCATAATCAACCCAAATTCCTTGTGAATAATGGGAACCATCCAGATGTACACTTCCGCCATCCGAAGAAGTTTCCACATAAAATTGTCCCTCATTTATAATGTGCAACCGCACTTCTGGGCCGCACCGAAATGTATTTGCCATGATAAATATCATACTTGCCCTCACTCCAATGCTTGTTCTTTGTTTTCACAATAAACTCTATCAAAATGAAAACGCTCTATCTATTGCAATATTATTCAATTTCATCAGATTTCTTTAAATCCGCCTGCAATATCCGCAAAAAAAAGGGGGATGGCAGATTTACCATCCTCCGATATTCATATTTCTTCCAGAAAGGGCTTAAGGAGCGACTTCAGTGAATGTCGCATCAGCGTTAAACGTCGATCCTGATCCAGCCTGAGCATACATTAGATAATTGGAGTGGCGCAGAAATTTGGTCGAATCCGTCCACATTTGGTAGGACGATTTTTGGGCATCCGCCAATCCTGCCACGCGACGGAAGGTTGCATCATTTTTGAAAGTTGTCGTGCTATCGTTCGAATCCAGCCAAACTTCTCCATTGGATCGGACTCGCAGGTAGCTCCCAGGGAAGTTGATGGACTCGAACGAAACTCCCGTCGAATCAGCCAATCCGGTAACCATCTTGAACTGAGAGTCTTGAACCGGAGAAACATTGGCATCTATCTGTGCACGATAGTTACTGTGACGAATGTAACGGTCCGGAAAGTTATACGATTGCAAGCGAACGTTTACGGATATCGGCTCGAGCCTCCACTGCTCGTTATTGCCAAGAACATATCGCCATTGCTGGATAAGGGCTCCATCTGAGGTGGAATTGCCTTCCACGTCTGCTGGTTTGTTGCTATGCACGGGGGTGAGGCGGTGATAGCCGCTGCCTACAGGGAGAAAAGCAAATTTCTGATTGTCTCCGCCAGTGCTGCTCCACAACTCAAATTTGGCGCCATGATCCAGAGACCCACTGGTTATATCCAGATTTTTACCGCTCCGCACATCTTTAACACTATATTGGCCGCCGCCAAGATGGGTAACCACCCATTGTTGATTAGTTCCTCCATTAGGTGTCCATTGCTGTACTGCTGAACCATTTGCTGTTCCGGCTGCATCCAGAGCTTTGCTGGTACTGCGCACGATGATCCGATAAGTGCCGTCAGGAATATTACCACCGGGAAGAGTTGCAGTTCCGCCGCTGCCGGACGGCCGGGTATAGAGAAGTGTACCGAATCCGGGCTGGTCGAATGTCGAGCCATAGGAAGTGTTGGGACCGCCTTCAGGTCTCATGAGTTGGGCGCGGGCGGCAATATTGGGTACCGACAGCCCTTTGCGGTTGGCGTAATGGTTGTATATCATTTCCCAAACCGGACGCATTTCATTGCGGCTGGCATCGGAAATCACGGTTTGTGTTTGAACGGCGCCGTTGGTGCCGGAGCCCCATTCATAGGTCGCAAACGGTACGTCATTTCCGTTGTTATATTTGGCAACGTATTCGGCGGCGCGCATGAAGCGGTTGTTTCCCCACCCATACAAGTCCTCGCCTTGATTCCAGGCCATTTCATTGATCGAAGCCATTAATCCAATGCCCAGCTGTGTGTGCGCCTGATCGCGTCCAGATTCCTGCCACTGTGCGAGCCCACCCGGGTGCAGGAATGGAATCGCATTATAGATGGAACCGTTTCCAGCGCCGTTTTTAAAATATTCGACTCCTATGTCATAGATATCCCGGCGGTCACAAAAAATCCCAATCGCAACTGTCGTGGCCATATTGGCCAGATCCCAGTTCGCCCAGTAATTTTGGATATATGCGTCGTTGTGATCCCCGCCGTATTCATTGCCAATAAGGAAGCGCTCGTTAAGAGGCTTGTAAAATACATTCAACAGCATGTTTTGCATCTGGGTCACATTAAAACCGGAATAGCCCCGCATAATCTCTGCTGCGTTAGCCATTTGATATCCGTAAAGTCCGGAAGCCAAATAGCGGTCTGCAGTGCCGCCGATCGTCGTAAGTGTGGAAGACCAGGCGTTCAGAATGTCACGCGCCGTGTTTCCGTTAGCCGTGTTTCCGGTAATCTTCCATAGCAAGGCATTCTGGTAAGCGCGGGCAACATCGATGTACAACAAGGCTACATTGTCGTCAGTCCCGCCGCGATTAATCGTAGCAGTGGCACGCGGTGTCCAATTGGACGATGAAAGCGGGCTGCCCACCAGTTGATTATAACCGTCCAGATACGGCTGCGTGCCCGCGCCCACCATCTGCGTCATGCGATCGAAATCTGCCTGTGTCTGCATTATGCCAGGATGAACAAAGGCAGTTGCTGCTTTCCCTTCATTAACATACCCAATCATACTCACCAAGAGGCTTAAAATAATTGAAAATGCTAAAATCTTCCTCATCACAAATCATCTCCTTTAAACTTTGATAAACACTCATTGCGCTATTATCACCGCAGCTGTTACCGGCGCTTCTCCAATCGCATCCCCCCTTTGCAAAATATCAACTTTTTCATGCCGAATCAGGGTGTATAAAAAACTCCCTCTCGTGCATTAGGAAAGTTTATTTCCATACTGTCTGCACAAGAGGGAGTGAAAAACAAAAGGCGATTACACTAAGCAAATTTGATGCGTCATTTTATGGAGGTGGGCAAATACTTGGCATCCCGAAGTAAGTAGCCTGCGGCTTGCACAGAGATATGCTTGCCGTTTTGCGCTTGTACTTCATTTACAAAAGCGGCCAGATTGTTGGCAGCCAATTTGCTTTGCAAGCTGTTTGCGATGCCGGCGTTATCGATCCATCCGGCAGTCTTAAAGCGTGTGACCAAGGCCTGCAAGGATTGGATACTGGTCGTAATCTGGAACATGATCGTCTGGCTGCTCGTATTCCCTGCCAGGTCACTTGCCGTCACGATCAGCGAGTGCGAGCCGAGTGCCAGCGTATAGAGCGGAATAGTCGCTCCTTGCTGTACGCCATACGTATCCAGCGTAACCGTCGACTTGCTGCTGTCAATCCCAGACAAGATATCGCTCAGCTTAATGATCGGAGTCATATCCCCTGAATCGTTGAACGTTCCGTACACCACGCCAGATACCGTAATCGTAGGTAGGGTTGCATCCAGATTAAAGCTAATTGTTTTGGCCTCTTCAGCATTGCCGGCATTGTCGGTCGAACGGTAGCTCACGGTATATTTGTCATCTTTGCCGAACGTTAACGCCGATGTATAAGCCTGCCATGTGCTGCCGCCGTCCAGACTGTACTCGGTTTTGGCTGCGCCCGACAGATTGTCATAAACGCTAAGGCTAACTGTTACAGCGTGTACATACCATCCGTTCTGACCATCCGGCTGAGACTGTGCAACGACAGCCGTCGTCACAGGCGGCGTCTTGTCGATCTGCAGCGCCTTCAGCGTGACAATCACATCCGCGGTAGCCGTATCAATGATCTCCTGAGACGCGGCAGCCGGCACAGCATTCATTTTGTCAAGTGCACTCTGTAGGGCTTGCCATTGATCCGCCGGGTACTTCGTGCCGTTCAGCGCATTGGCTTCCGAATTCAAGACATTAATCAGGGTTCGGTCGATCGGCTTCTCGAAGAACTCAAGCTCGGCGACGTTCGAGCTCCCGCTCGGAGAATAGAAGCGCAGATAACGGAAGGCCGTCGTATTCGTAATCGCGCCTGAATTCCATGCCAACGCACCGATGCCGTTAATCGTATAAAGATCGGTCCAGTTCGTTCCATCGCCCGAACCTTGAATGATCGAGCCGTTGATCCGGGGCACAAAATTGCTTCTCGGATAGAACCTGACGCTGCCGATTGATTTGGCATTGCCTTCTCCCAAATCGACGAGAATCCAGCTTGGGTTGGCCGTGGCATCGGTATAGGTGCCCGTATTGCCGTCAAACGCCCGCCATCCGTTCACTGCGGCCGACCCTGCGCTGGCGTTAGGCCAGGCTACAGTGGAAGCAACGACCATCGAAGACGACACGTCAACTTTCGGCGCAGTGAGTGTGATTGTTGACACCAGCGCCGCTTCGGCTTGAGCGAGCTGCGCGACAAGCGCCGCTTTATCGGCACCCGGCAAAGCGAGCGCAGCTTGGATCCGCTCGAATTCCTTCTGATACAGATAGTAGCTGCCCTTGGTATAGCCGTCCGGCTTCAACATGCCGAGATTGACCTTAAATTGGGCCGTTTGGCTGATCTTATACAAGCCGTTGCTCACTATAAAGGTGACAAAGTTGTCGCCGTAATTCGCATGAGCCGGAGTCCATGTGAAGACGCCAGTGACCGAATCGAGCGCCGCGCCCGAAGGCAATTTGGCAGCGCTGTAGGTCAGCGTCGCACCCGTCGGATCCGCCCCTTTCACCTGATACGTAAACGTTTGTTTTGAGGTAAGCTCCACAGTTTCATTGGAGGCGATGACCGGCTGACCTTTTACGGTGAGCTTGACGGTGCGGGAAGTTGCCCCTCCGTTCGCTGCAGCTGTTAAGGTTACGGTATAGACGCCTCCCTGCGTTATGTCCGGCGTCCATATGACAGTACGCTTATCCGCATCGTAAACCGCTCCTTGCGGCAACCCGCTGACACTGAATACGGTGCCGGCAACGGAGTTCAATTGATGAAGCTTGAAGGTGAGCTGATTACCCGCTATAACGGTTTTGTCCGCTACGGGAGCGATTGCCGGAACGCCCGGCAGATAGACCAAACCTTCGTATGCCACCTTTAAGCTGTCGGCTGCGGAGTCAATTTGAGCCTGGCTTGAGCCAGTGTTGGAAGCGACAGCTTGTGCCGCAGGGATTGCCTGCTGCAAAGCTTGCACGCTGTCAGCCGTATAGATACTGGCATTGCCTGCTGCAGCAGCTTGATTCAGCAAGAACGTGAGCAAGCTGTTATCATACCCGACTGCTGTTTGAGCGTTATACACCGCTTGAATCTCGGCATCGCTCAAGACGCGATTGTATATTTGGAATTCGTCGATCATGCCGTTAAACAGCGGATCGGGAAATTGGCTTTTGCCGATGTAGTTCGTGCCAGGCTGGATATCGCTCGGTTTGATCGTGAAACCGCTTTTGGTCGCCTTCAGCGCGCCGCCCACATACAGCTTCGCCGTGCCATTCCCCAGCGTCACCGCCACATGCACCCATTGATTGGCCGGTATTTGCGCAGTTTCCACGGATTGTTCGCTGCTGCCGTTCTTGATATCGAAAAGCAGCTTATTACTGCCCGATCTCGGCGTAAGGAACATGTATTGATTGGTGTTGCTGCCAAAGTCGAAGATCCGCTGCCACTGGCTGCTTCCATTCCAATACACCCAGGTTGCGAGGGTGATCTCGTTGTAATTGGTCATGGGGTGCGACGCCGGCAGCATAACGTAGTTATCCGTCCCGTTCAAGCTGATCGCTTGCCCGACCTTTCCTGCTGCGTAAGCTGCGGTTCCAAAGACGGTTCCGTCAGTGGACGAAGTAAACCCGAACGTATTCTTAGCGTTCCCTTCGAACGAATACAGCGACGACGTGTACGGCACCAACAAACTGCGGGCATCATAAATTTCGTTAATCAGCTCTTGCTCGGTATAATCTGGATTGCCGACGGCGTTCTTCACGTATTCCAATTCTTTCTGGAACAGGTAATAGCTTTGTTTCGAATAATTTTCGGCAGGCAGCTTTGCCGCTTCCGCCAACGCATCGGCAATAGTGCTCGCCATTTTGGTTACCGTCTCATGGCGCTCTCCAAAGATTCTAAATTCGGACAATTCAATCATGGTGCTCGAAGGCTGAATCATTTGAATTTTCAGGAAGCGGAACTGCTCATTTTTGAGATCATCTTGTACCTCAAGTCTTTGCATATCTTCCGTAACCGTTGTCAGGTCGGGCGTTAACCGGGTCCAATTCACTCTATCATTGGATCCAAACAGGGCAGTACCGCCGATCCGTTCGGGGAAACTGGCCCTTACCTGGAGCCCGAAGGCATTGGCCGACACTTTGTAGCCAGGCCCAAAATCCATGAAATAACTCAAATTCTGAGCCAAGTAATACCCTGCAAAACTGCCTGCATAATTATCCAGCAGCATGGGTAATTGAGTTCCAAAGGTTGAACTAACAAACATGTTGGCATAGTTCATGCTTCCGTCGCTTAACAACGGCGTCAATAATTGAAGACCTTCAACGGCATTGTTCAAGTCCGATAATTTCTGATAGAAAACATCATCGGATGCGCTGGAGATCTGATTCATGACGTCAGCATACGCTCGATTATAAGTATTAAGGGTTGACGAAATATAACTGTTATTGACATTATACGGAGCGATTACTGCGCTTACCGCCGATTGCCGGTCATTGGTTACGACAACTGTAACATCCTTGGCTGTAACCGTGGTTCCGTCCGACGCCCCCACTACGAAGGAATAGGTTCCGGCTTGTGTCGGCTTCCACGAAAATGCGCCGGTGCTCTCATCGAACACTGCACCCTCAGGTTTATTATCGATCTGATAAGTAACTACATCGGTAGCACTCGCGTCTGTTGCGGAGAAATCGTAATTGATCGTGGTAGTAGACCCCACATAGGTAAATAAATGTAAATCTTTGTTTCCTGCCGTAAATACCGGAGGGGTCAGCAGTGTTCCTGCTTGTACATTAATATGGTCGATGTCAACCGTAGTACCGGCGCCTTTAACTGTAATATAAAGGAGATCGCCCAGACCTTGGTAATCATTAAACGCATAGGTTACATATCTCCACTGCCCCTTGGTATCCGGTAGCGTCAATGTATCACCGAACGCTTCCATTGTAGCAACGCCATTGGTCCTAATCCTGAATCCAATGTTTCTTGTCCCGTTGCCGGAACCAACAAGCGCAATTTTGCTTCCCGCTTGCGTTGCGCTGATCCGGGCGTAGGAAGCCGACCCATCTTGCATGGTTGCCGAGTTGCTGTCAAGCGCCGAGTACCGGTCTTCAATTTCCCGATATGGCTCTACTATAGGCTTTACAAGATACTTTGTACCCTCAGCCTCAGCTGCTTTAGGTATGAAGAGCCAGAAATCTCCTCCTCCATCTACGCCATCCCAATTGTAAAACACTCGGTCAGCGAACATTTGGGTAAAGTATGGTGCTCTTTCTTCCATATTGATTCCCTTGACATACTTATAGTAATAGAACAGCTCCCACGTATTTTGAGTCAATCTTCCTCTGTATTGCTGTGACAGTTCTTTATAAATGATAGTTGGATTTCCATTGGCATCTCTATGTGCCGCCACAGGAATCCATGGTGTATCATAACCGATCATGAACTTGGCAAAATATTCAGCAGCGTCCAGGATTCGATCATTCAGAAATTCGTAAGGTCCTACAGCATTCGGCGCTGTGGAAATAGTCCCCTCTACCGGATCGACTTTTGTTCCCTGGGCAAGCAATAAACGCGCCAAAATTTCCGCATTGGTGACGTCTCCGGCGCCATGCGCCTGGTCCCGGCCCATTTCGACATGCTGAACTACCGGAGGATTTACCGTCTCACCGGTTAAGTCATTTTTATCCACCAATCTGAATAGTTGCTTGATAGCGCCGTTTTGACCCTGGTCTACAGCGGTCTTGTTTACGGTAAACCACTCAACTCCCTCGTTATACCTGTCTTTGTTGCCGGTAAAAATATAACCTGCCATAGCTCCTATCAGCGGATAAAGATGCTGGTTCATAAAGCGGTAATTCGTATGCTGAAAGGTTTCGATTACCGGAGTGATCAGATTAGTCGTGAAATCGGTCGTATCTTTATCCGTCCACTTCAGTTCTTCTGTTTGAGTGCTTGTATACCTTAAGATTTCCGCAGCGGTAACCATACGGTTGAGAGGGATTCCCGTGTGAATATGCGCATCTGTAAAATATACGTATTTCGCAGGGTCCATCTGCGACCAAATGCGGATCATATGCATGGCATTTGCTCGATAAGTCTCATCACCGGTTACAACATATAAAATAGCCTGGGTATAAGCCTTCAAAGCATCGGCTATAAATTTAGAATCAAAGCCCTGGCTATTAAAAGCATCACTAGCTGGTTTCGTAGGATCAGTACCGCTCTGATTGCTGGACGTGACGGTCTTTGCAGCGGCAGAAGATAATAGCATTTGATTAAAATAAGTATTCCAAGGTTCCTTTTGCGCCCTTACCTGTGTCCTCAAATTTTCAAGGATATCCTTGGTAAGTCCGACACCGGGATGTTTGAAACCGCTTGCATCGATGACCTCATTAATCGTTGGTTGATAATCCGTAATCATCGATTGAGTTGTTGTTTCCGCAGCAGCTACTCCCGCCGCTAAAGGCAGAATCATTGCCATTACACAAATGGAAACAAGTAAAGACAACATACTTTTAAGACTATTTCCATATCTAAGCCGTTTCCGAACCTTCATTATGCATTCCTCCATTTAATTAAAAAATCAACCAGAAACAGAAATTCAGTTGCGTTGTGCCGACATTAGCACCTTTCGATTATGGAGGCTTCATGGTGATAGATGCGCACAGAAAGAGAAGATTTATTGAAACCGGGAGGAAGACATGAATGCTTTCCTTCCGGTTTCATGTGATTCTACTTATTAATTGCTGGATTGATCGTGAGGCACGGTGACGGTTACAGATACAGCCGTTTTGTTGCCCGCTTTATCAGTTGCCGTGTACGTGATGGTGTAGATATTCCCTCTTTCCGCACGCACGCTGAATGAAGTGGCGGCTGTACCGAAATTGGCAAGAATATCGCCTTTACCGCTATCCGGTCGATTGCTTGTGATGGAGGTTAACACCACAGATTCAACTCCTGAACCGTCGTCGTTCGAAAGCAGAGTGGCATTGATAGGCACCATGGTATGATTCGGCGGCCAAATCGACGTCTTGTCCAACTGGACAGATAATACAGGGGCTGTCTTGTCCACTTTGAACTCAATCGTTTTGAGTTGTTCTACATTGCTGGCTTCATCCGTACTGCGGTAACCCAGCTTATAAGCTCCATCACCAAAGGCAGGAATGGAACCGGTGTAGGTGATCCAAGCACCGTCATTCACTTGATATTCCGTTTTCACTGCTCCTCCATATACACTAGCGTATACGGATAAGCTAACGGTAACATCCGTTGTATACCAACTATTCTTACCGTCAGGTGAAACAGGGATTAATGTTGCGGTGGTGACAGGAGCAATCTTATAGATGTTGCTGACAATAAGGCTTGTTACATTTGATACATTGCCTACAGCATCCATTCCTCTTGCATATACGGTGTCATTGTCTGAGACAACAACGGGATCCGTATAGGCTGTCCACGGGCCGCTTTCGCCTACTTTGTACTCCTTCACCGCCGCATCGGACGGATAGGTGGCCGTTACGGTGACCCCTTGATTGGTCGGAGCTGTGGTATCTATTGCCAAGGTTGCTTCAGATGGTGCAATACGGTCGATATTGCCGACCACATATTGGGTGGCGTTTGAGACGTTGCCCGCAGCATCCGTAGCTTTTGCATACACTGTGCTATTTTCGGAGATAACCACAGGAGCGCCGTACGCGGTCCAAACTCCGTTATCCCCTACCTTGTACTCCTTCATCGCAGCATCGTCCGGATAGGTGACCGTTACAGTGACATCCTGGTTAGTCGACGCTGTAACGTCGGCGGACAATACGGCGTCCGCAGGCGGCATCCTGTCGATGTTGCTTACGGTATAGTGGGTCACATTCGATACATTGCCCACAATGTCTTTGCTTTGTGCATAGACGCTAACATTGACGGATGTGGTCACAGGCGAAGTATACGCTGTCCATGTGCCGTTTTCTCCTACTTTGTACTCCTTGACCACCACGTTGTCCGGATAGCTGATCGTCAAAGTGACATTGCCATTGGTCAGATCTGTCATGTCAGCTGTGAAGATGGCGTCCGAAGGTGCTGTCT
Source organism: Paenibacillus sp. V4I3 (assembly GCF_030817215.1). Lineage (GTDB taxonomy): Bacteria > Bacillota > Bacilli > Paenibacillales > NBRC-103111 > Paenibacillus_E. Next base: position 3,450,725 of record NZ_JAUSZA010000001.1, on the reverse strand, counting down.
TGTAAATGTTGCTGACCGTGTAGCTCGCCACGTCCGAGACATTGCCTGCAGCATCCGTACTTCTTGCATACACCGTTACGTTGTCGGAAACAGTTACAGGAGCAGTGTAGACGGTCCATACGCCGTTATCCCCCACTTTGTACTCCTTCACCGCCGCATCAAGCGGATAGTAGACGGTCACATGAACATCTTTGTTGGTCGGTACTGTAATATCTGCATACAAGCCGGCCACAACAGGCGGAGTAGTATCGGCGATATTTACAGTGACCGTATGCTGCTGCTCCACATTGCCTGCCCAGTCCACGCTCCAATACACGATCGTATGCGTTCCCTCGGTGGTCAACGTAACCGTGTTCCCGGTTTGCTGCGCGCCGCCGTCTACTTTGAAGTAGGTTGCCGCAACACCGGAGCTTGCATCAACGGCATTGAGGCTTACCGTCGAATTATTGTTGACCGATCCCTGCGATGCATTATCGGTTGTTACCGGAGGCGTCACGTCCGCTGCTTTCACAACCCCATGGAATCTCACTTCAGTCATATTCCCATACCAAGTGTTTCCATTGAAAATCCGGATATAACGGTACGGTACTTTACTGGCAACTGCTAAGGTTTGCCAATCCATCGTTTTTCCCGCTGCTGCTGTGAGCGTCGTCCATGTCGTTTTATCGTTGGAGCCTTGGATCACGGTACCACTAATTCTCGTATAATTGGTATCTTGTCTTGCAATCAACTCCACACTCGTCAGCGTAGCTTGATTACCTGTCTTAAAGTCAAAGGTAATGTAACTTCCCGTTCCGGAGCTGCTGCCCAAACGGAAATCGGAAATCGTACCTAAATTGCTATCAAACAGACTATTCACCTGTGATAAGGTTGTTGCTGCAGATCTTCCCGAAGTGGAGTCGATTAAAGTGGCGATGCTGGTCACATTTTTAATCGTATCCGACTCATCAACAAGGTATAGCGAAGTTCCGTCGGTTGTAGAAGAGGCCGGGTATCCGTCCTTTCCATTTTGCTGCTTGTAACTAATGGCGAATTTCACGGTTCCCGCTGCTGCGCCTTGAGGTATGGTCGCCGCACCCGTAAAATTGATATTATCTGTCGTGCTGACCGTTGCAGCCTGGCCTTGAATCGTGACATTAACGGTATTGATCGCTTCTTTTGCTGTGAAGGCTAATTTGACTGTGTTCCCCGGAACAATCCTCTTATTAAGGTTCTGACTTGAGCTAATTGAAGCCGACTGGATTTTGTTAATGGATTCCGTCACGCCATACATTCTCAGTTCAGCCATATTCCCATACCAGTTGTTCGCGTTGGTGATGCGGATATAGCGGTACGGTTGTGTGCCGCTGATAGTTAAGGTCTGCCAAGCATCTGTCTTTCCTGCTGCGTTAGAAATGGTGGTCCAATTCGTATTATCGTTGGAGCCCTGAACCACGGTACCGCTGATTCTGGTGTAGTTACTATCTTGCCTAGAGATTGCGTCGACCTTCGATAGCGTTGCCTGGCCGCCTTCCTTAAAGTCGAAGGTGATATAGGCTCCGTATCCGCTGCCATTTAGCCGAAAATCCGTTATAGTGCCTAAATTGTTGTCAAACAATGTACTTGCCGTTGCCAGCAGATCTGTCTGGTTTCTTCCACTGGAATCTATTAATGTGGTAATATCCAGCAGATTGCTGATCAGCCCTGTCTGGTCGGCAATGGACAATGTAGAGCCGTCGGTTGTGAAAATGGTAGGTACGGCATCAGTACCTGCAGCCGTTTTGTAGTTGATGTTAAATTTAACTGTACCTGCTGCAGCACTGCTATTGACTACCCACGCAGCTGTCCAGTTCAAATTGTCGGCAGTTGTAACTGTTGCGGGTTGCCCTTGAATCGTTACATTCACATTATTGATCGGTTCTGTTGATGTGAAGTTCAGTTTCACTGTGTTGCCTGCAACAATTCGGTTTTTCAAGCTCTGATCCGAGCTGATGGAAACCGACGAAAGCTTGTTTAACGCCTCATGACGTTCTCCAAAGATTCTGAATTCAGCCACTTCAAGCATGGAACTCGATGGTTGAATCATTTGCATTTTCAAGAAGCGGAATTGCTGATTCTTGAGGTCATCTTGCACCTGAAGAGTTTGCATATCTTCCGTAACCGTTGTCAGGCCGGGTGTTAACCGTGTCCAAGTCTCTTTATCATTGGATCCAAACATGGCAACACCGCCGATACGTTCCGGAAAACTGGCTCTTACCTGAAGCTGGAAAGCAGTTGCCGAAACTTTAAAGCTAGGCCCAAAGTCCATGATATGACTCAAATTCTGAGCTACACAATAACATACAAAGCTGTCAGGAGTATTATCCAAAAGGTTTGGCACTGCAGTGCCGAAGGTTGAAGAAACAAACATATTAGAATAATTCATGCTTTCGTCGCTTAACGACGGCGTCAATATTTGAAGCCCTTTAACTGCACTGCTCAAGTTCGCCAGTTTCTGATAGAACACATCATCAGACGCACTTGAGATCACATTCATCACGTCAGCATTCGCTTGATTATAATTACTAACAGTCGAACTAATATAAAGTGTATTGGCATTATACGGAGCGATTACTGCGATTACTGCTGATTGCCGGTCATTGGTTGCTACTACTTTTACGTCCTTCGTTGTAACCGTAGTTCCGTCTGACGCCTCAACTACGAAGGAATAGGTCCCCACTTGTGTCGGCTTCCACGAAAATGCTCCAGTGCTCTCATCGAACACGGCACCCTCAGGCTTATTATCGATCTGATAAGTGACTACATCGGTTGCACCTGTGTCCGTTGCGGAGAAATCATAATTGATCGTGGTAGTAGACCCTACATAGGTAAATACATTCAAATCTGCACTTCCCGCCGTAAATACCGGTGGTGTCAGCAGTGTTCCTGCTTGCACATTAATGTGGTCGATATCAACCGTCGTGCCAGTGCCTTTAATAGTGATATAAAGGAGATCGCCCAAGCCTTGGTAAGCATTAAACGCATAGGTCACATATCTCCACTGCCCCTTGGTATCCGGCAGCGTTAATGTATCACCGAACGCTTCCATTTTAGCTACGCCATTGGTCCGAATCCTGAATCCAATGTTTCTCGTCCCGTTACCGGAACCAACAAGCGCAATTCTGCTCCCCGCTTCCGTTGCGTTGATCTTAACGTAAGAAGTCGCTCCATCTTGCATAGTAGCAGAGTTGCTGTCGAGCGCCGAGTACCGGTCTTCAATTTCCCGATATGGATCTACTATAGGCTTCACAAGATACTTGGTACCCTCAGCCTCGGCTGCCGGGGGGATAAAGAGCCAGAAATCTCCGCCTCCATCTACTCCGTCCCAATTGTAAATCACCCGATCAGAGAACATTTTGGTAAAGTAAGGAGCTCTTTCTTCCATATTGATTCCTCTGACATACTTATAGTAATAGAACAGCTCCCACGTATTTTGTGTCAGCCTTCCTCTATAACCACCTGCCAGTTGTTTATAAATGATGGTTGGATTGCCGTTGGCATCGGTATGTGCCGCAGTAGGAACCCACGGTGTATCGTTACCCAACATGTAGTTGGCAAAAAACTCAGAAGCGTCCAGGATTCGGTCATTCAGAAATTCGTAAGGACCTACAGCATTCGGCGCTGTGGAAAGCGTCCCTTCCACCGGATCTACCTTGGTTCCCTGGGCAAGCAATAAACGCGCCAAAAGTTCCATATTGGTGACGTCTCCGGCGCCGTGCGCTTGGTCGCGGCCCATTTCGACGTGTTGAACTACCGGTGGATCAACCGTCTCACCTGTCAAGTCATTTTTAGTCACCAATCTGAATAATTGCTTAATGGAGCCGTTTTGCCCCTGGTCTACAGCCGTCTTGTTAACGGTAAACCACTCTACGCCCTCATAATATCGGTCTCTGTTGCCGGTAAAGATATAACCCGCCATAGCACCAATTAGCGGATAAAGATGCTGGTTCATAAAATAATTGTTATTATGCTGTAAGGTTTCGATGACCGGCGTAATCAGATTGGTCGTAAAATTAGCCGTATCTTGATCCGTCCACGCAAGTGATGCAGTTTGATAGCTGGAATATCTCAAGATTTCCGCTGCGGTAACCATACGGTTGAGCGGGATTCCCGAGTGAATATGCGCATCGTTATAATACGCGTATTGCCCAGGATCCATCTGGGACCATATCCGGATAATATGCATCGCATTGGCCCGGTAAGTCTCATCACCGGTTACAACATACAAAATCGCCTGGGTATACGCTTTCAAAGCATCTGCAATAAATTTGGATTCAACGCCCTGACTATTAAATGTATAAGTGCCCGGTTTCGTAGAATCGGTGCCGCTCTGATTGCTGGACGTGACGGTCTTAGAAGCGGATGAAGAGGTAAGCATCGCGTTAAAATAGGTATTCCAAGGTTCTTTTTGCGCCCGTACCTCGGTCCTCATATTTTCAAGAACATCCTTGGTAAGTCCGACACCGGGATGTTTGAAACCGCTTGCATCGATGGTCTCAGTAATCGTTGGTTGATACTCCGTCATAATCGATTGAGCTGTTGTGTCTGCTGCTGCAGCTACTCCTGCCGATAAAGGCAGGAGCGTGGCCATAAAAGTAATGGAAACAACGATAGACAAAATGCGCTTAAACGCATTTCTGAAAGTAAGCCCTTTCATTTGTACTCCCCCATTCATTCTGTTATGCCTTGGTGTAAACATTCATAAAATCATCGCCCCAAAACTTCAACGTGAAGTCTCGTATTGCCAATACAATTTTATCGAGGTAATCAGCAGTAGATTGATTGCGCTTACTATTTCTATCCCCCTTCAAATTCAAAAACCTCAACCTCTTAGCTTACAACTAGTACGGCCCCTAGATAAGGACAGTGCTCAAACAACACCTCCACAAAACACCTTTTTTTACAACAATCAAATAAGCATCTTTCAGCACTTTCACAATGAATCCTATCAAAATGAAGGCGCTCTATCCATTGCAAAATTATTCAATTTCATCAGATTTCTTTCAATTTGACCGATCGCATGCTAAAAGCGGCGCAATATTTCAAGGCTATCCCGAGGTCTTGATACCCGGGATAGCCTTCTGCTATTGAATTGAAATAAGTGAGCCATACATTATATCGAATCTTTATTTCGAATGATGTTCACATTATGCACATAGGACCCTATGAGGATATCCTCCGAATCTAATTTCAGCTGTCGGCCGTTCACTACTACATTCTCGAAAGTGATGCCGTCCACAACCCGGGTTTCATCGAACCCCTCGATGCGAGAAGGATTTTCGCAAATGCCGTTAAAGACAATATCTTTAAAAAGTATATTCTCTACCCGTTTTCCCGGATGCGGGTTATATTTTGGATTATGCACGACCCGAATGTTAATAAGCTCTCCGAGCTCAAATTGCTCAATCCGTATATTTTCATACCTGATGTTTCGGACTGTATTGTTGTCCCCTGGATTGATGGCCATACATCCCCAATAGTCGCGCTGCGGTTCGTGATGCTCCAAAATGTCGATGTTCTCAAACACGATGTTTTCAATGACATTTCCACCGTTCTCGGAATCTCCATGGGTACCTATATTCATGGGATGGGCAACATCCGCCCAAAGGATCGAGTTTCGAACCGTAACGTGCCGGCTGTCTCCGTCAAACTCCCCGCGGTGTCCGTATATGGCAATACAATCATCGGAAGTTCGCAGAAAGACGTCGTCGATGTCAATATGAGAACAGGACATCATGTCGATGCCGTCCGACCAACCTCGGGTACTGAACGTCTTAAGGTTACGGATTGAGATATGTTCGGATTGTCCGATCAGTACGGTATAGTGTGGTGGATCAACCGTGATAATTCCTTCTATCGTGATGTTCTTTGAGAAGGTAATCTGAACTCCACGATAATAAGTGGTTTTTTCAAAATCCGACATATAGAGCAGCCCCCTGCCCCTTATCGTCACATCATGTACATGCTCGCACACTAACGCCCCTACAACAACGGCACCTCCAGCGATATAAACCGTTTTCCCGGAGGGAATGTGAAATTGGGGCTCCTCCAAAATATGTATACCCGGTCCAAAGTAAATCACATCGGGATCTGCCAGATCGGGAACGTTCTCTTCCAATGGATTTGCAAAAATGTGAAGATTATGGAACCGATCTCCATTCACTTCCAATGATAATTTACGCGGACGATCAAGTATGAACGCCACCCGGTTACCGTTATAGGCACAATCGAGCCCAGAAGATAAGGGGCGAATCACCGCTTCCTTTACAACCCCTATGTTCTTTAACACCTCTACTTCGACGGGTCCGGAGCAATCGAAATAAACCATGGAGGCATTCCGCACGTCATGCATATCGACCTTCACGTTATAACAAAATAACTCCTGCCACTCTCCGTGTAACGTGCGAACCCGTACTGTGAAATCGGAATTTCCCGCCGCTTCTGCCGGTGCAGGATATGTGATCAAATCATTTTGAACCATCTTCAATAGACTCCGCCTCCAAGAACTTTTTCTATTTGTTGAAAATCAAAGCCGGAAAGGCTGGAACATGAATGGCATGTTCCAACCGACCGGCCCAGAGTTAAAGCAGTTCTAATTACTGTTGATTACTTCTTATTCCGCTCTGCATACACCTTAGTGACTTCATCCGTCATTTCTTGACCGCCGGATTTCAGCCAATTCGCCTTGAAATCGTCAAAGGCTTTATCTGTATCCGCTTCGCCAGTGACCGCTTTAATCAAATAGGCGTCCTCGAGCGTCTGCAGATTCGCCCAATATTTCGCTTTGGTGCTCAAAATGGCCACTCCCAAAATGTCCTTCAACGGCTCATAACCGACATTAAGTTTCGCCTTAAGATCCAGCAATTCCTTGTTAGTTGTATATTTCGTCATGGAAGTATCTACGGCGTTGAGCGGATTGTAGAAGCTGCCGGCGCCGGCTTTTGGTGCAATAGCTTCCGGTGTCGTCCGCGCAGTTACAAAGTCGCCGTCCATATCATAGTTAACGTCCTTTTGACCGTAAACAGTCAGCAGCCAGAATTCTGGATTTGTTGCAACGTAATCCAGAATTTGCATAATCTTGGTCCGCTTCTTCTCATCCTTCTCGAGCTGAGCGCCTAACAGGACGGGGGCTTGAAGCGCTCCGTAAGAGAAGCCGTACGATTTGCCGGCCGATCCGATTACCGGCTTTCCGGCAATGATCTGTTGGCCCTTATCCAATCCGGGTTTCGTAATAAAGCCGGATTGCTTGTAGAAGTTGCCCCACTTCATGTTGTCGACCATCCCGATCTTTTGGGCGGCGAATTTTTCATTGAGCTGATTGTTGTCTGTCGTAATAAACTCCGGATCGATTAGTCCGCCCTTGTACCACTTGTTTAGCAGCTTAAGTGCTGAACGGGTTTCTTCTGTTACCCCGCCATATACAACTTTGCCGCTTGCGTCTAGCTTGAACTGATATGGCGATACGCCATAAGCCGAAAATACGGAGGTGAACATTTGGATCGGGAGCTTGCCTCGGCCCGACAGCCCGAACGTATCCTTCTTCCCATTGCCGTCCGGATCGTTATTAACGAATTTGGTAAGTACATCCTCCAGCTCCGCGAGCGTCTTCGGAGGCTCGTTGTAGCCAACCTTTTTCAGCCAAGCCTCGTTATAACCAGGTATGAAGCCTTCATTTCCGGCCGGCCATACCTTTGGAATCCCCCAGTTCTTGCCTTTGTAGTTGCCGACTCCCCATGCGCTGGAATCAACCGAATCCAGTGCTTTGATATAATTCGGCATCGATTTTTTGATTTCATCTTGGTTAAGACTGGCTATGACACCTTGATCAGCCCACCCAGCCATATCGGTTTCGTTTGCATCGACCGGGAAAATATCGGGAATTTGACCTGAGGCAAGCAGAACGTTGAATTTATCTTTCCAGGACGTGCGTTCCATTTTAACGTTCGTAATCTTGACGTTGAATTTGGCTTCTATTTGCTTCTGCACGTAGTTGCCGTCAACTTCCGGAGCATTAAAGTTATTGGCCCACGTAATCTCAATCGGTTTCTCTGTCTCTCCCGGTTTCACGGATCCAGCCGGCGTTTGTGTCGCGGATTTTTCTCCGCCGCATCCAGCAGCAATAAGTGACATCGACAAGACGATAGAAGTCATTCCCAACCATTTTTTCATTCTTTTTTTTCCTCCCTTTTTTTAAAAAGCAAGTTATATTTAGACGAAACACGCTAAAAGCGATCCGTTTAAATCAGGTGAAATACGTTATCCCTTAAGCGAACCGACTAAGGTTCCCTTAACAAAATACTTCTGCAGAAATGGATAAATAATCAGGATTGGCAATGCAGTAAACATAATGGCTGCAGCTTTGACGGTTTCCTGCGTATCAAACAGTGTTGGAACGGGAAGAAGCGGGTCGCCCTCGGTGGTAATCACGAGCCGTCTCAAGAAAGTTTGAAGCACGTACAGCTTTGGGTCCTGAAGATATATAAGCGCATCGAACCACGCGTTCCAGTGACCGACGGCAGACCAAAGCCCAAGGGTAGCCAAAACCGGCTTCGATAGCGGAAGTACAAGGGTGAACAAAATTCGCAAGTCGCTTGCCCCGTCGATTTTGGCCGAGTCCTCCAGCTCCTCCGGAATGTTCATAAAGAAATTGCGGAGAATAAGCAACGAATATGTGCTGATCAAGCCCGGGACAATCAAGGCCCATCGCGAATCGATCATTCCGAGCGATTTGATCAAGAGATAGGAAGGAATGAGCCCTCCGCTAAAAAACATCGTAATGACGATAAACATCATGTAAAAACTGCGATGCGGAAGATGTTTCTTCGCGAGCGGATAAGCTCCCATCGACATAATAAGGAGCGTTAGAAACGTCCCGACAACGGTACGAAAAACCGTGTTCCCTAAAGCAAGCCATATGTGATTATCTGTCAACACCCGATTCCAGGCGAATAGCGATATCTTCTGCGGGTACCAATGCATACCAGGCCGAAGCGCCTCCGCAGACGTACTGAAGGAAATCGAGAGGATGTGGATAAACGGATAGATCATACAAATGCTGAGCAGAGTGATAAATCCGATCAAGAAAACCTGAAACACCTTTTCTCCGTAGCTAATCTTCATGTTTGTTCATTCCTTTCCGGCCATTACGTTAGGTAATTCCTTCTTGGCCCATTTTTTTCACAATATAATTGGTGAGCAGAACCAACGTCAGCGCGATCACATTCTTGAATAATCCGACAGCCGTCGTCAAGCTGAACTGAGCGTTTTGCAGCCCCACACGGTACACATACGTGTCCAAAATATCGGATACGCCATATACGGCAGGTGAATACAAATTGAGGATTTGGTCGAAACCTGCGTCCAGAACGCCGCCGACCCGCAAGATAAATAAGATGCTGATGACCGGAAGAATAGAGGGAAGCGTAATATGCAAGGTTTGCTTCCAGCGGTTAGCTCCGTCAAGGACAGCAGCTTCGTACATTTGCTGATCCACACCGGCCAATGCGGCCAAATAGATGATCATTCCCCAGCCGACTTCTTTCCAAATGGCAGATACGACCAGCGTAAACCTAAAATAGGTTTCGGATCCCAGAAAATAGACCGGTTCAAACCCGAGCAACTGGATAAAATAATTGATGACCCCGCTATTCGGAGACAGCATCGTAATCATAATGCCCCCGAGTACGATCCATGATAGAAAGTGAGGCAAATACGAAATCGTTTGAGCGATCTTCTTAAATATCGAAAGCCGGATTTCGTTAAACAGCAAAGCCATTATAATCGGGGCCGGAAAGCCGAATAGGATGTGGTAAAAGCTGATCACAACCGTATTCTTCATGATCTTCCAAAAGTCGGGGGACATGACAAACAAATAATGAAAGTGCTTGAAACCCACCCAAGGGCTTTCCCCTATTCCTTTCATGACATAAAAATCTTTAAATGCCAATTGAATGCCATACATGGGACCGTAATGAAAAATGGCATACCAGATCAGCACAGGAGCCAGCAACAGGAACAAATACTTGTTCTTCTTATATTCTCTCCATGTGTGTGACAATCTCGATTCCGTTTTTTTATCAATCTTTTTGCTTACACTGATTTCAGAGGTGTTTGCCGGATTCATGCTCATAAACTCCTTTCATAGATGAGGCTAGTACCTCGTTTCATACCTTTACTCTATACGGTTGAAAGCGTTTTTCCTATTGTAATATTGTTCAATTTCCTAAGAATTCTTTCAGTTCGGATTGCATTTTCTTTAATGAATCCGCGATAATCGAGTTCGCAAAAAAAAAATCAGCCTGCAAAGGCTGATTGATGAATAATCCCACTAGATTGCTTTCGCGTCTGCGTGTTTCGCCTGCCGGTATTGAACCGGTGTGACGCCGAAGCGGGCTTTAAATTTATTATGAAAATATTGCGGGTTACGATATCCGACGAGAGACGCGATTTCCGTGACGGATAAGCGAACGTCTTCACGCAACAGAGCTGCTGCTTTGTCCAGCCTTGCCCGAGTGACATATTCGGTAAATGATTCCCTCATGACTTCGCCGAACAAGGTTGAAACATAGGCCGGAGCGAGCGAGGCCATTTCAGAAAGAAGATTCAACGAAAGATCTTCGTGCAAATGTTCGTCGATATATGCTTTCAATTTTAATATGACGTCCGCATGAGCATGATTGCCCGATTCGCTTACATGTAAAGCAATCTGCCCCGAGAGGCTGCGAATCGCGTCCATCGTGCCCGATAGCGTTGCTTTTTTCAGTTCGTCAAATAGATTGGAGGAAGGAATCAACTGTTGTAAATCCAGCTCGATCACGACCTGATAAAGCGTGGAAACCAGTTGAAGCAGCGCTAATTCCACCACTTCGAGCTGCAGGCTCTGTTCCTCCAGGATATTGGTGAAATCATCGATAAACTGATTCGATCCGTTTACATTCCCGACCTTCAATGCATTTTTATAGAGATCGAACGAAAACATGTACGGCGTCGGGTTCAATGCAGAAATCTTCGAGTGCTGAACAATCGCTTCCTGACCATAAAAAAAGCAATAGCGATAAGCTTGCTGCGCCAATTGATAAGAGAGTGGGATTTCTTCGAGCGATTGAACTAAAGAGCCGATCGCAGCCCCGAAACGAATCTCGTCTCTAATTACCTCTTTTACCCGAACTAAATCCGCAGCAATCGCTTCATCATCAACCATGTCGAGGGAATCAAAGAAGAAGATGATAGCTGCTTCCCTCAAATTCAAGCAGACAACCTCATTGCGTATGGAGTGGTCGATCTGCTCATAACGCTGCTTGAACTCCTTACTATGGCCTTCCATGAGCGGAATATACGCGACTAGAAATTGGCGGTCCTGAGGCAAGTCGTCCATATTCTCCAAACCAAGGCTGGCGCCCAAAACAAGATTTTTCATTTCGTTCGTTTTCGCCAGGGATTCCAAGGTCTCGATTTTTTGTCCCAAGCTATTCAACGCATTTCTGATGATTGCGTATTCGTTCATTTGGGACTGTGCCGAATTAGGTTGATGCAGGCTGCGGATATGCTGGACAAGCTTTTTCATTGGAATATAAAATCGTTTTGAAATCATGTAGGAAATGACAAACCCCAACAAGAGTACCAAACTGCAGCCTATAAATATTTTTGTTTTGATTTGTTCGGAAGCTAATACAAACGTATTCATAGGACGAACCATCGCATAGGTCCAACCGTTCCCCGACTTCGATTTGTCAAGGTACGACATCACAATTGTGCCGCTCTTGTCGTCAGCGATTTCCCGAACGGTCTGACCGGATCCAATTACGTTCTGAAGAAGGTGAATTTCGTCCGGATTCGAATCCGTTGTTTGAACGATCAAATTCCCGACCGCATCAAATATATAAAGCCTTTCGTTCTGGGAGTTCATAATTTTGGCAGCAGCCTGTTTGACGTACTCCTGCTCGACATCAACAAACAAGTATCCTTTAGGCATGGCGCTTGGGATGTCATACGGAAGCTTAACGACATAAGTCATAACCTGCTTCCCTTCGGCGATACTAGGGCTTGTGTCCGGCAATGTTCGGGTTATCCATCGGTTGGGAACAGTTTGATTTAGCTGACCGATGAAAGCGGCGTCTGTAGAGTTATCCGGCTTCATAAAAAAGGAATTGTTGTCAACGACATAATTTCCCGTACGAAAATAGGCCGTCATTTTAGAAGCACCTTCAATAGCCAATTTATAATTATCGAGATCCTGGCGAAACGACGCAATGCGGCTGAGATTGCCTTCCCAGCCGCTATCCAACAAATAATTCAAATTGGAATTATTCTGAATGAAAATGGTTGATAAAGCCTTATTCTGTAGATTATCTTCGAATCTTCTAAGCAGCGTCTGTTCGACATAATCCTTTGCGGTAACAAGCCGGTTTTGGCTGTCCTTGGCGATTTCGCCAACCATCAATCGATTGGCTTGAGAATATAGGTAACCTCCCGTAAGCCCAATCAGGACGACAGCCAAAATCGTATAAGATAAGATAAGACGGGTAAAATAGGTATCTCTGTACTTGGGCATTACTCTCATAACAAGCCCCCTTTAACTTTCTCGGACCATTCGTCCGGTTCATACGTATGCGTTTTCATTTTATAACATATATTGTACCATGATTGCATGATGCCTTGCACTTAGGTTTTCAAACCGCACTTTTTAAAGAAAAGTTTACCACATATAATGATTTACGGTTCAATCAGAGATATAACGAAGTCTTGAAAAGCAAGAAATCCAGCCCTAAAACGGGTTGGATTTCTTGCTTTATTATTGAAAGTTAACACTGAGTGGATGAGCGATAGTCCGTAGGGCCTCGGCACCCAATAAAATTATTGAATAGTTGTAATTGGTGCCAATTCAGCCGCAACATCTGTCTCTTGTAACATGGAAGTTATTTTTTTGATGTCGTAAGACAGCACTCTATCTTTTTCCAAAAACGGTACCTGTTCGCGGCACTTGGCATAAATCCATTTTGTCCCTTTGCCCAGAAGCTCGGGATTACGATAATCGATAGCTTGAGAAGCACATAAAAGCTCAATAGCGATAACTGAGTAAGCATTTTCTACAATTTGCTTCGCTTTTCGAGCTCCGATCGTTCCCATGCTCACGTGATCCTCTTGATTGCCTGAAGATGGAATTGAATCGACACTAGCTGGATGAGCTAAAGATTTATTTTCGGACACCACCGAAGCGGCAGCATATTGGGCAATCATAAACCCGGATTGAAGACCCCCATGTTTCGTCAAAAAGGGAGGTAGATCACCATTTAACTGCGGATTTACTAAGCGCTCGATCCTTCTCTCGGATATGTTGGCCAATTCTGACATACAAATGGATAAAAAGTCCATAGCCAATGCGATCGGTTGCCCATGAAAATTGCCGCCAGAGATTACCCTCTCTTGTTCCTCGAATATAAGTGGATTATCAGTGACTGAATTTATCTCCACCTCAATTTTTTCCACTACATACGAAAGTGCATCACGACTCGCTCCATGCACCTGCGGGATACAGCGAAGAGAGTAGGCATCCTGAACTCTTAATTCCCCTTGATTTGTCATCAACTGGCTTCCCATCGTCAATCTTTTTATATTTTCGGCAACGTGCAGTTGGCCTTTGTGCGGTCTAATTTCATGCGTTTGCGCATCGAAAGCGTCCCTTATACCCAATAAGGCCTCGCAACTTAGAGCTCCCGTCGCATCCGCCCAATTCGCTAAATTCAAAGCGTCATAACAGGCGATTGCCCCTACCGCGGTCATGACTTGGGTTCCATTAATTAACGCCAATCCTTCTTTAGCTTCTAAAGATACCGGTTGAATGCCCGCCAATTTCATAGCCATTCCGCCATCCATACGCCGACCTTCATAAACCGCCTCACCTTCTCCAAATATGACTAATGCCACATGAGACAAAGGAGCCAAATCGCCACTGGCACCGAGCGAGCCTTTCTCTGGAACAACCGGAACGACATCTTTATTCAGCATCTCGATCATCGTTTGGACAACCTCAAGCCGGATGCCCGAGTAACCTAACGAAAGCGATTTGATTCGAAGCAGCATAATCGCCCTAACGACTTCTTCTGGCAATGCAAGCCCTATTCCGCAAGCATGACTGCGAATGAGATTCGCCTGAAGCTCTTTTGTATCTTCACTTGAAATATAAGTATCACTGAATTTACCGAATCCTGTAGTAAGTCCATAAACCGTTTTTTTCTCTCGAAGGAGCTTTTCCACATAACTTCTGCTACGATTAATTTTTTCCACGCTCGTATGATTCAAAGCCACCTTGGCCTTGTTTCGAGAGACTTCAATGACATCTTTTAATGTTAGAGTTATTCCACTACCTATTAAGATTTCTGTCTTTAATGTCTGCATCATGGTCTCTCCTCGTATGAAAAAATAAAAGGAGCCAATACCAAATAATGGTATCGGCTCCTAAATCACTAAAATTACTAATAGCCTGTTTTATTATCAAATTCACTTACATCGTTTCATGTGCAAAAAATAGTCATTAGTCACTAAATATCTAAATATGATTAAATCCATATCCAAAGGCTTCATGCTCAAAACCTTTTTTTGGTGCCCCAATGGTTCCGTAAATGGATACAGCGATCCACTCACCGCTTTGCTCAGAAGATTCTCCTAACTTACCGCGAACAATGGAGAATGTCAGCCCTACGGTCCGTAATATATCACCGAACTGTACCATACCTCTGCCAACTCCCTGAAGAGCTTCAATGATAGCGTGGTATAAAGCGTGTACTTCGTGATAAATATCTTTATTGATAATATGATTGTTTTTAGCCGTCGTTTCTATGGCTGCAATAACTTTGTTTAAATCCATCGCTCCAACCTTGCCTATTACATATCGATAGCCTTTTTCTTTCAACTCATTTTCAACCACTTCATTCCATGAATGATCCCTCAAAACAGCTAATAACATAGACAATTTACCGATCGGAAAAGATGTCTTTTCTGGACTCGTCATTGGAACTCCTCCTAAAAATTACCCAAAATATCACCACTACTTTTCTAATGTTAGGGAGCGCTTACATTTGGTGATTAAGCATGGATGACAAACTTGTTCTTTGATTGTCTGTTGCTTTTATTACAATAAAAAAACAAAAAAGATCGCGTTAAAAGTAAATAGATACTTGCGTATCCCAATTACTTTAGCCCCGATCTCCTAAATAACTAATTTCTAAACGATTGAACTGTATAATGAAATATAACATGGTGGTTGGTGGTTGTCAACAATAAGAGAATTCCTTTAACAAAGAGACACTTTTCGCAAAAAGTAATGGTAAAGGAGGTCACTTTTCAACAGGGAACATTCCAGTAGAAATGGCAATACGGTTCCAAGCATTAATCGTATTGATCGCCATGATAAGAACTACATATTCCTTTTCGTCAAAATGCTCCCTCACTTTCTCATAAACGGCTTGTGGTACACCGTTCTCCGAGATTCGGGTCACGGTTTCTGTCAACTCTAGCACTGCTCTTTCTTTGTCGGAATAAAAGGGGGCTTCACGCCATGCAGTGAGTAAATTAATCCTTTGCTGGGTTTCTCCCATATTCCGCAAATCTCTTGTATGCATGTCGATGCAATAAGCGCAACCGTTGATTTGTGACGCTCTGATTTTGATAAACTCATATAACTTTGCATCTAAACCGCTTGTTTTAATAAACCCTTCCAACTTCAGCATCGTTTGCAATGCTTCTGGATTTACTTGACTATACGTTAATCTAACTTCCATGTGAATCTCCTCCATAAACGATTAATTTAGGTTTGCCTCTATAAGACAAATAAGTCCGGGGATTTGTGACAATCCAGCATGGAAGAAATGTGTTGAAGTTTATCTGGATTCAAAATCTGAAAAACCTGATTGGCATGCAATTGATTCTCATCCATATCAAAACAAATGACCATATCAGCGATTTGATCTTTTACGAGTACTAGACCGGTTTGACCGTTTATGAGAATTGGAAGCCATTTCCCCTGTAGCGAGCCTTTTGCTGCAATACCTTCAAAGAGGGCTTGAATACGTTGCTTGCCGAATATGGTTTTGAGTGCTGTTCGTCTTTTTCCACCGCCATCTGAAATCAGCACAGCATCATCGGTCAGCAAGGAGACAAAATCTTTAAAGTTCCCCGTATGGACAGCATGCAAAAACTTCTTTACAAGTGGTTCTGATTCCCCGAGTTCCTCAAAATTCCGCTCCTTTCCTTCGTTAACTTTCACTTTTGCTCGACTATAGATTTTACGGCAATTGGTTTCCGTTTTATTTAGCATTTCTGCGACCTCGCCGTACTCATAACCAAGCACTTCTCTTAGCACGAATACAGCTCTCTCCACAGATGATAACTCTTGCAACAGTACAAGGAAAGCATAGGAAATGGTTTCGTCTTGAACAACCTGCCCCGAGGGATCATCGTCGTTTACCTTAATCAGTGGTTCAGGCAGCCAAGCACCAACGTAAATTTCTCTTTGCTTGCTAGCCGATTTCAAGTAATTCAGGCAGCGGTTGGTCATCATTTTGACTAGATAAGATTTCAGGTTGCTGATGTTATCCGTGTCTAACGTTTTTAGGGATGTAAACAGATCCTGCATCATATCTTCCGCGTCAGACACGGAGCCTAGCATCCGATAACCTACAGAGAATAGTAGATGCTTATACGTGCGATAAATCGTATCAAAGTCCATAAGAGCCATATATCTCCAATCTACTATGTGAATGACCTAATCCCGATACCAGGAGAGAAAGCGCTTAGCTCGCTCGATCCGTTTTTGCAGACTCGGAAGAGAGTGCAGATAAATTGAATCCTTTAACGATGAGCCACACCGCGAGGGTCATTTCATTAGCTGCTACTGGCAGCGCCAAAATAGCACCCCAAAAAGAAACTTGTTGAATGACACCGAACATGACTAACAAGGCACAAATAAAAACAAGTGTTGCCCCTGTCATACCCAAGATAGGTATAAACCTGGGTACAAGCTTAGATTTATAAAAGATATAACTGTACAACATCGTGTTGATGCCCAGCATGAAAAGAGGCCCAAGCAGAAAGGTCCAGTCATGTACGGCTTTTAATAATATACCTGAAGCTTGAAAAGAGGCGGTATCCGGAGCCGCTGCTGCAGCAAATTCCCGGCTTAAGGTCAACAGGGACAGTACGCTGATTATACCAATCGTAATAATAATGGCTTCAAGAAACCTGAAGCAAAGATGCCAAAGAGCAATAGTTTCATTATATTTTCTTAAAATTGGAAACATGGTAGTTGCAGTACCAACCGCTGAAACGACAAGCATTAACTCCATAAGCGCTCCCAGTATCACCTGGTTGGCATGTTTGGAACCTTCCATCAGGTAATCCGGACCATTTAGGATAGGATCGTATAATATAAGACCTATTATCGCCGTAACCGCTGCAAGTATAAACAATATTCCAACAATTAATGCACTCTTTTTATTCGTATTCATTAGTTTATCTCCTTATTTTGAATTTATTCCCCCCACATTCGGCTGATCAGAGTCGGCCGTGGGCTGCGCTGTCTATCTTCCCTCAGTGCCACCGATCTCCGCGCTTCTTCACGTAGTGTTCAAACACAAAGCGCCACGGGATGCCGAAAGGAAAAATCACGACTATCAAGCAGGATGAGGCCGTCGCCAAGGTTGACTCGTCCATTTGACCGGAGTACCACAGTGGGAACGCAACGACGATCAGCCAGATCGACTTCCACACCAATTCCCACAGAAGCAAAGGCAGCATCTGCAGCGGATACCGCAACCCCAGAACTGACAGAGCCGAAAAGGCGGCTAACATGCACTGGACCACTCCTTCCATAAGTTCCCATGGCTTTTCGTGGTGGATGACTCCAGGCCATACCACGATACCGAGCCCCACGACGATAAGAAGATACAGCGCCCTCAGAAAATAAAGTCGAAACAACGAGACCTCGTTCATTCTATTAGCTCCTTTTTTTCGGATGTGATGTAAACATACCCAAGCAATTTATTGCCTAACAGTTATGACCACGTTCCCCTTTTTGTGTCTTTTCTCGACATACCTATGAGCCTCAGGAATTTGTTCTAACAGATAGTGTCTATCGATGACCGGTTTTATCTTTCCTCCTTCAATAAGCTCCTTCAGGAAGACTAGATCTTCAACACGATCCTTTCGTGACATATCTACACTCACATACTTTCCATTCGACCGAAGCGCTTTCTTGCATGTTGATTTTGTGACTTTCGATATTTTTTTCCCAACAGCATCAAAGACTAAATCAAAACGTTCTCCACTCGCTGTAAAATCCTGAATCGTATAATCAATTACCCTATCGGCTCCTATCGATTGCACCATTTCAATATTCGTGGTACTGCATACTCCTGTTACATCCGCCCCAAAATATTTGGCAAGCTGTACCGCATAAGTACCTACACTTCCAGAAGCTCCATAAACAAGAACCTTCATTCCACTTTCAATATTTCCTTTTCTAAGAGCATTTAGCGCCGTTAAGCCCCCAATAGGAACAGCGGCGGCCTTGTCATACGTCAGATTGGTCG
Source organism: Paenibacillus sp. V4I3 (assembly GCF_030817215.1). Lineage (GTDB taxonomy): Bacteria > Bacillota > Bacilli > Paenibacillales > NBRC-103111 > Paenibacillus_E. Next base: position 3,432,123 of record NZ_JAUSZA010000001.1, on the reverse strand, counting down.
GTTTTATAGCCACCATGCCATCTTCAGGCAGACATTTGTACTCGGCATATGCACCGAAGCCAATACCACAGAACGCAAAAACTTGGTCACCTTTCTTAAACCGTTTTACATCTTTGCCTACTGCTTCAACTTCCCCGGCTAACTCAAACCCTAATATCGTTACTCTTTTTGGTCTTAGGATTCCATTGTAAAGTCTTGCAACGAACGGGTCAGCCTTTCGCATACGCCAGTCCCCTGCTGTTACCGTTGTCGCATAGTTTTTCACCAGTATTTCATTGTCCTTGGGTGTAGGTTTTTCTAACTCTTTCAAATGAAGAACATCGGGCGGTCCGTATTTCGCGTATACAATTGCTCTCATATCTTCCCCTCCTAATGATTACCAATTGCAATGAGCAGATTAACCCAGATATTCCCGGATTAGACATAATTCTTCTTCATCCAATCCGTGATACCAAGACCCTCTGATTCATGTAATTCATCCACACCAGCCATTCTTAGTAATGATCCGTCTTTGATCGCAATGAAGCAGTCCAGTAATGATTCAATTTCCACAATCTCATGGCTTGTCATGATGAGTGTCTGAAATTCCAAGTCAACATAAGAAATCATTCCTTTAACGATAGATTCTCGCACCATGGGGTCAAGTCCGGACAGTGGTTCATCCATTAGAATGTAGGGTACTTCTCTGGCCAAAGTAAGCATGATTTTTAATCGACCACGATTTCCTTTCGAGAGATCTTTGATTTTCATATGAGGCTCCAACTGCGTAAACTTCATGATTTCTTCCGCTTTAGCCATGTTAAAGTCCGTATATTGGGAAGCCTGAAAATCCATTGCTTCACGTACTGTGAATATAGAATAAAAAGAACCAAGCTCCGATAAATAAGAAACCACTTTGCTGATTCTTCGATTGGCAGTCTCTCCATTTACGGTTACCCTCCCGCTCGTAGGAAGCGATAGTCCGGAAATAAGTCTCAATAGCGTTGACTTCCCGCTGCCATTCTCGCCCACAATGCCAACGATTTTACCTATGGGCAAAGTGAATGAAATGTTAGTGAGTGCGGGCTGTTTAACATATTTTTTAGAAACATTCGTCAATTGAATCAAATTACTCATCTCCTTTATCAAATTTGCTTAAGTGGTTCTGTAGCCCTGATATGATTTCATGAGAGGTGAACCCCATTTCCTGCATGACCTGGACAAACGATTGGATCTGCTCATTTTTTAAATTTTCACGTTGATGTACCAAGCGATCCTCTTGTTCCGTGACAAATGTACCTTGACCTCTTTTCGTTTCCAGGATACCCTCACGCTCCAACTCACTGTAAGTACGCTGAATTGTGTTTGGATTTACACTGTATTTGATCCCCATTTCTCGGACTGAAGGAAGCTTCTCACCTGCTTTCAGTTCTTTGCTTACAATCTGTCGATTGATTCGATCCGCTAATTGCAGATAAATTGGCTTTGAAGCATTAAATTCTTCCATTCTTACACCTCAACTTTATTGTCAACAATCCATGCGCTCAGAAAGAATAATCCAATGATAAAAATGAAGGTATACAAATATTCTCCTGCATATGTTTGTATAGGTTGTATTGAAAAAGAAGGAAAATCATAGGTAATACTTCCCCATTTCGTTACTAAACTATACAGTTTAGTGGATTCGAATAGGGCAGTTATCCAAGTAAGTATGATAACTGCCCCAATAACGACTAACCAGCTCCAACGCCCGATTGCAAATTTAAGGGATTGGTATAGCGCCCAAAGAAATAACACCCAAACACCAATCATTATAGAAATTACAATAATATGAGGAAATATGAATAATCCCGATTTCCAAGTATCCGTCCAATACGCTTCAATTAAGTTGAACTTGGGTATGATTAGCAATCCAGACATCACATATAACATCAATAATGAAATAACGAGCATCACTAGCCCATTCACCAGCTTACTAATTAACAATGAAGAAGCCGGCCTAGGATTATGCAGCCATAGATGCAGTTGATTTGCCTCTATTTTCAAACTAATAAATACCATTATCGGAAAATATAAAATATGCAAAACAATAGCAACTACTAAGGGTAAGAAAATAAGTAAGGTATGATCTGATTTCATCCCCATATATAACGTCAACATGACAATCAATAAATTAATGACAAGTCCTACGAAAAATACGGTTCTTGTTAATTTAAAATCTTTTTTAAATAAAGCTACCCACGCCTTCATCCAAATCTCTCCTTCTTAATGAAACTGAAAAATTGAATTATTGTATTAGTGCAATAGTACACTAAGACTTTAAATATGTAAATAGACAATAAAAAAAAGAAGCAAGAAGGAAAACCTTCTTGTTTCCCTCTTTCACCCGTTAGAACGATGTGGTGCCAAGCACACAAAAACGCCACCGTATTATGCGGTGGCGTTTTTGTGTCGGTGTTCGATTAGCTATGCCGAAGTTCGGAGTTCCCACCGACCTCTCTTCTTTTAAGGCTCTATTCTTTGTAGTCTGATCTCATCGTTCGCAGGACGCCGTAAATCCCATTACGCTTATCTTCCGGAACAAACTTAAACTCCACTTGATCTCTCCCGTTAATCATTGCTTCCGGAATGGAATAGTACTTAGTTACGAATTCGCGTCTGGACACCGGCGCCGACCGCTCGCTAGTCAACAGCTCGCCATTTGCATAAATATGCATCACACGGTCATTGTGAATGGATAAGTAAGTCACCTGCAGCAGGTTCTCCATGCCCGGAATTACCTTCAGCTCATAGCTAAACCACCCGCCGGGATTCGCATTCCGTCCATTTTGACCTTCCCATGCCCCGCTGACGGTTCCTTCTCCCTTAACTGCATGCTGCAGTTCATACTGATCGTTGCCTACTTGAACACTGTCGATCGTAGCTTCTTTAACGAGCTGTTCCATGCTGGCTTGCTCCAAGTGCCGCTTCAATTCCTTGGAATCCGATTCGACGATGTTCCAATAGATGCCGTATCGCTCTTCATGCTGCTTGAAATGGGGGGTAAAGATGAGCCGATCATCCTCGTCCGTATTTCGCAGCTTGAATACAAGCTCACTGCCTTCCTTCACAAGATGCCGATCAATCCCTTCCAGCCATTGGTCAGGCAGCATCCCGGTCGGTATCAAGAAATCTTTGATCAGCATTCTGCGGGTAGGCACCTTTACCATAATGCCCGTTTGGGCTTGGTTCAAATCCTCCGTGCCCAGTGCTGCACTCAGCACAACGGGTCCGTATTGAAAACCAACCGCATTCGGATTATCCGGCAGCCGCGAGACGAATACGTTCATGGGCAGCGTCAATACAAGCATATCGCCATGCTGCCATTTCCGTTCAATCACGATGCGGTGATCAAGTATGTCCAAAGCAATCAGCCCGCCGTTCAATCTGGCCTCGATATTCCCTGTGACCCAATGCGGAACGCGAATATAGAGCTTGAAAGCTTTGGCTTGCTGATCTTCGGTCTCAATCCTAAGCGTCACTTGATCGGAATCAGGGATGCCGGAGCTTTGTGTAAGCTTTACTTGCTTCTGGCGCCAGTCGACGCTCGAGCTGACGAATTGAGTCACATAAAGCTCATCATCTTTATGATAGTAGACACTGTCATTCAGCTTCGTAAAGCTCTCCATCCCCGTGCCTGTGCAGCACCAGAAATGCTCGAAGGGCGAACTGTAGATTTTGAAGTAACCTGTCGCCATCGGTTGGAAATACATCGTCATTCCAGTTTCCGGATGCTGCGAGGAGAGAATTGCGTTGATATACGTTGTCTCGTAGAAGTCCTCGTATTTTTTATCCTTTGTGAGCTTGAATAATTCACGGGTCAGCTTCAGCATGTTGTAGCTGTTGCAGGTTTCGCATGTGATGTCCGTACGTTTCCTATCGAGGATATCCGGTTCTCCGAAATGCTCCGACTCGCTGTTGCCGCCGGTCATATAGCTGTGATGATGGACAACGATATCCCAAAACTTCTTAGCGGCATCAAGGTAGAAGCTTTCGCTCTCACCCAATACCAAATAACGATTCAAGGCTCCGATAAATTTAGGAATCGTCGTATTGGCATGCTTCCCCGCCAGAATATCCCTGCCTTGATGGATCGCTTCAAACAATGGAAGCTCGTCAAATTGATGAGCCGCCTCCAGATGCTTCCAGCTGCCGGAAATCTTGTACAACTCGTAGAGACAGTCATTCATCCCGCCATATTCCACAGCCAGTACGGTAGCTTGAAGCTCATCCGACCATCGCGATGTTCGAGACGCGACCCAGTCGCCTAATTGCACGACAACGTCGAGTGCCGCTTGGGATTGCGTCGCGTGGAAGATAGCGACCAGTCCCGCAATGATTTTATGCATCGTATACCAGGGAACCCATGCCGGCTTCTTGTTCTCAATATTATCAATGAGTGTCTCTGGAAACGCTGAAAGATAACCGCTACTAAATTGGCATTGTGACAATTCAGAAACGATGTATGATAACCTCTCTAGGAATGCCGGATCTTTCGTATGGGAGTATGCCTGCGCTAACGCCGTCATATAATGACCTAGCGTATGGCCCCGAATCTCTGTATTTTCCCAACCGGGGTATTTCTCGGCCTTGGGTACCAGCCCCCTGGTCTCCCGGAATCCGGCCAGCAAGCGATCGACATCGTAGCTGCGTAAGTAAAGAAGTTCTTTTTCAACCGCATTGACATGATACTCGCCGACAAGCTTTACTTGATCCAATCCAAAATCTTGCAATGCGTCCCGCATCAGCGTAGCTTCCATCATTCTAATTCCCGCCCTTTCAACTGACCCTATTTATTAGTGCTCTAATCTTCTTCAGATTACCGTTAAACGAGCGAAAGGGTAAGTGGCAAAACGATCGAATTCGTGTAAAAAAGTCAGATATATGATAATGGAAAAGGCACATCACCAAGGTTGTCATCGTTCGAATACCTTGTTATGCTTAGAACAAGCGCACCTCATCCAGGTGTCAAAAGGTTAGATTGGCGGCGAGCCCCTATGATGATCCATACTTTTCAAGTAGAGAAACCGCTGCAGCTGGTCATGACGGGTAAGTTCGTTGCTCCCTCACCTGATTGGATGCACATGAGAAGAACGCTGATGGAGTACGAACTTTTCGTGCAGACCAAGGGTATTTTGTATATCGCGGATGAACAGGAGATGCACGTCTTGCACGAAGGCGATTATCTGCTCATGCCTCCTCGGACCAAACAATACGGTTACCAGGCCTCCGACTGCAGTTTTTATTGGCTGCATTTCACATCAGATGATCAACTGACCGGGTCTTATCAAGAAGAAGCTTTTGAGTGCCCGGCAGGATCCATCGCGATTCCAAGCAAAGGCACGTTAAGAAGTGCGGATAGGATCATTGTCATGATGAAGCAATTGCAAGATTCTATTCGAAGTTATCAAGATCCAACGTTGAATAACTATTTGGCAACGAGTATTCTGTGTGAGCTATACAATCAAACTTTTAGAAGCAGGAATGCCTCTCAGCCAAAGTTGAAACAGCTGCAGCTATTTAACGACATTGTTGACTATATTAAGTGGAACCGAGGTGAACAGCTTCAGGCCTCACATATTGCGGAGCACTTCGGCTACAATGCAAAATATTTATCGCACCTTTTCTCCAAGATTGCCGGGGTGCCGCTCAAAAGGTTTATTTTGCAGCAGAAGATTGAAGCCGCTTCCTTCCTGTTGACTGACACGAATATGACCATCAATGAAATTGCGCTGGAGCTCGGCTATCATGACAGCCAGCATTTTATGAAATCGTTCAAACAGATGACGAATCTTACGCCGACCAGCTTCCGCAATGCATCTGCCAATCGACTTTTGTTCTATAAGTGAATGTACTTCCTTGAAGTTTTCTTAAAATTTAATATCATAATTTAAATGCTTTATCGGCTGTATATCAACGATTACGCTTCCATATCGCTTCAAAAACGACCACCATCCTGTTTGTGTATATCGAAGCCCTATCTAATCCGATATTCTTCAAAATATTTAGGAAGAATCGTCGTGGAAGCACCTGGCATTTGAGGCAGTACATAATGCCCTTCTTTCACCGTAGCCGGCTCTTCAAAAATATGACGAATCCATGGAATGTACTCCAGCATGATTGCATTTTGTGTAGATGCTACAAGATGCTGATGGATTTGACCCATATCGCCCACGTGCGGACAGATCGGCACATCATAGGAAGCTGCTAAACCTGCCACTTGCAGCCATTCCGTTATACCGCCGACACGAGTTACGTCAACTTGGCAATATTCGATTGCGCCTTGGTGAATATAATCTCTGAACGCATATTTGTTATAAACATGCTCCCCTAAAGCAATCGGAACGTTTAACTCGTCAGCGAGCTTTTTGTGACCCATAATGTCATCAGGATTAAGTGGCTCCTCCAACCAGAACAAATCGAATTCTTCAAGCTTTTTGCCCCAAGTCATAGCGGTATTAATATTCCACTGTTGATTGACGTCAATCATAAAGATGACATCGTTACCAATCGCCTTCCTTACCGCCTTGCAGCGATCATAATCCTCACGCGGATCCGGCTTACCGACTTTGATTTTGACGCCTGTGAAGCCTGACTCTACAATCTCCGTTACATCCTTCAGCAAACGCTCTTTTGACCAGTTGAGCCAGCCGCCGTTCGTATTATAGGCTTTAATCGGTTTGGACTTAGCCCCGCCGAGGTACTGCCAAAGAGGTTTATCCGAGGCTTTCGCCATGATGTCCCATATCGCAATATCCACAGCTGCAAGCGCCATGTGCGTTACACCGGATCTGCCGATCCAGTGCATTTTGCCAAAACGCATGTCATCCCATAATTCTCTTACCATATACGGATCTTTCCCAACCAAAAGTGGAGCATAGTATTTATCAATGGTATCGACGATCATATCATCACCCTGGGCACACGTACCTGTGTAACCGTATCCAACAAAGCCTTCATCTGTATAGATGCGAACACCGGCTAATCCCCAGTGTGTGGCGACGTTGATGGCATCTGTAATTGGCGGTGTAATCGGTACATGCAAAACAAAGCTTTCTACTTTTGTAATTTTCATCGGATACATCTCCCTAGTTTTTATGAGTAAAATCTATTAGTAGCCAAGTGAAGCTCCGCCATCGACCGGAAGAGCAACACCTGTAATGAAACCGGATTGTGTGCTTGCTAGGAACAACGCAGCTTGTGCAACTTCTTCCGAGGTTGCCGGTCGGCCAATTGGATGCATATCATTCAATATCTTTATCGTAGCCATCGGATCATCCTGCTCTTGAATCCAGTGCTGCAGGAGGGGTGTAGAGACACCGGCCGGACATATACAATTCACTCTGACACCATCCGGTGCGTAATCCAATGCCAATGCCTTGGTCATGGCGACAACTCCGCCTTTCGTTGCAGCATAAACGGGATTCATCTTTTGCCCAATCAAACCGTTGAGGGAAGCCATGTTGACGATCGCACCACGCGTTTTTCTTAACTCAGCAATGGCGTGCTTGACCATCAGGAACACACTTTTCAAATTAATATTAAAAAGTCGGTCCCACTCCTCTTCCTCCACTTCTTCCAGAAACTTAGGTAAAATAACCGCTGCATTATTGACTAGTACATCTAACTGTCCAAATCTATGTAGGGTTTCTTGAATAAGCTCCCGGACATCCGAATCTCTTGAAACATCGACTTTTACCTCCACAACTTGATGTCCGGACGATGTTAATTCCTCTGCTAGCCGTGATGCTCCCTGCTCATTCCAGTCGGCTATGATGACAGCAGCGCCTTGGGCAGCAAACAAGCGGACAATCGCTTCGCCGATACCCGATCCGCCCCCCGTTACAATGGCTGTTTTTCCTGCTAGATTCATTAGAGTTACCTTACCTCCATTCTTCGATATCATATATCATGTATGATTTTTTCTGAGAAATTAAAGAAAGAAACTTCTAGTCCGAATATGAGAATGTTTTAAATGCTGAAGCAAAGCTTCTTCTGCAGCTTCAAAATTGCCAACAGCCAACTCTTTTACGACAAGCATATGTTCATTCCACTCTTCTTCAATCACTTGCTGATCTATCCCTTTATGGATGAATGTTAAGTATCTCTGAATTTTTTCTATATATAAATGGATAAGTTGGTTTAAAGAATGGTTGTCACAGTGATCCAGAATTAAACCATGCAAGCTTTCGTTCATTTCGGCAATGAAACGAATTTTTTCTTCGCATTCCGCCGGTTTTCTGCTAGACCAGCTTTGCATGGCCCGCTCCAGTTCCGCAATGGAAACACCCGGTATTTGGGGGGCGGCTTTCTTTATAGCCAAGCCTTCCAGTTCCATCCGAATTTCAAACATCTCATCCAGCTCTTGCAGCGACATTTCAGCCACATACATACCTTTAAAAGGCACTGTATTCACCAAGCCTTCTGCTGTTAATCTAGTGAGAGCTTCTCGAATAGGAATGTTACTGACTTCAAGGTCGCGGGCTAGCTGATCAATATTGATTTTTCCACCAGAAGCAATTTCATGGTTAAGGATTCGTTCCTTTAACAATGTATAGATTTCATCGGTTAGTACATAGCGGCTTAGGCTCTTTTTCATTTCAATCACCTCACCTTCTTAATGGGATTTATGTTAAGTAGTTTTCATTATGTTTCACATGATATATCATACACGATTTATTAAACGAAATAAATAGATATTTTAATTCTTACTCTCCTTCTTCATAGTTGTGACTTCTTTCGCGGCATCATTCAATCCTTGTTGCGGAAAAGTATCCCCTACTACGATTTTCTGTAGATAAGCCCCATGGATTGTAGATGAGATTATCGAAAAAGTTAGTTGGGAAATCGCAGTAGGTAGTAAAAAGAAGCGGCCTTTTCTCTTATTCGAGAAGGCCGCTTCTTCTATTGTACCGGTTATAGAATTGGATCTGTTAATTCATATCATTAATTGCCTTTTCTTACCAGAATGTTTCCTGTAAGCCGCGCAGCTTGCATACCGCTTCAGCGAAGTAATAGTCGCCATAGATCATCGGGCACGTTAACTTGCGTTTTCTTAGGATTTTCAAAAAAATTAGCAGTCAAATTTGCTGACTGCTAAAGTTTAACTTAAAGAACTTCTCTTCAAAGAATTACTTCTTCTCTGTGGCGTAATAAAGCAGGGCAATGATCGGAAAAATTATTCCAATCCATAGTGCTGCACTCCACCCCCCTGATGTGTATGCCCATCCACTCAAAGCAGATCCCAAAGCGCCACCAAAAAAGAAAATAGCCATGAATAGCCCGTTCAATCTGCTTCGAATTTCCGGTCCCAACGAGAAGATCGCACGTTGTCCCAGTACAAGATTTGCGGATACTCCAGCGTCCAACAGAATAGCTGATATAACTAAAACTGTTATTCCGATAGGGGAATTGGTTTGGATCATCAGCGGCAACAACACTGAAACGATGACAATACCGAGAGCTATTCCTGTGGCGGGTCTAGTCCAGCCCCGATCAGCTAAGCGGCCAGCCGCAGGCGCAGCTATTGCACCTGCGACTCCAACAAGTGCGTACAAAGCAATCTCCTTCTGAGAAAAATGAAAAACGGGGCCAGATAATAATAACGGAACAGTTGTCCAGAATAAGCTGAAAGTCGCAAACACACACGCATGATAAGCAGCGCGACGGCGTAAGATCGGGGTAGTTCGCAGCAGATGCCACATTGAGACAAGCAGCGCTACATAGTTCGTGCTTGCCGTTGGCCTTCTTGCTGGCAACACTTTTGACAGTAAGATCGCCAAGACAATGACAGCTGTGGCTGATAAGGCGAATATTGCTTGCCAGCTAAAGAAGTCAGCCACCAGACTCGATAACGGACGTGAAAGCATGATGCCAAGTAACAGACCACTCATGACATTGCCAACAACGCGGCCGCGTGTAGATTCTGATGCAAGGTATGATGCAAAAGGTACGAGCACTTGCGTTGCGACCGACCCCAATCCGATAAAAAGGGAAGCCGCTAAGAAAAGCATAGGATTTTTCGTCATTGCTGTTACGATTAAGGCAACTGCTGTGAGAAGTAACGATAATACTACTAGCCTTCGGTTTTCAACAATATCACCCAAAGGTACAATAAATAGCAAGCCGACAACGTATCCAATCTGGGTTAATGTTACGATCAAGCCAGCACTGCTAGCAGACAGCCCGATTGAAGAGCTAATTAACCCCACCAAAGGCTGTGCATAATAAAGATTAGCTACAATGATACCGCACGCAGTCGCAAGAAGCATGGTTAACCATGTTGGAATATTTTTCTCGATTACTTGTTTTTTTGAAGCAATCATAGGTACCACTCCTTATTTGGAAATAATTTTATTTATCAGACAGATGCAGCTCTCTTTCATTACTTGTTCTTTTGTAGCTCCTCCTCCTCGTGGTTATTTTTCAAGTTACGGAAGCATAAATCACTTTTGATTCCCATCACAAATTAAATACTGAACGTATAGTTCATTAATTATTGATTAAATCATATACTGAACGTATCGTTTTGTAAATAGCCAGTTTTATTTTTACTTTTTGTTTCATATTTGATATACTGAACGTATAGTTTATACTTATCTAGTTTTGATTCGAAAGGGATGATTCCGGTGCAGGTCAAAAGAGGGCGGCCGCGTAATGTTGAAACGCAAAAGGCTATCCTTTCCGCTTCCTATGATTTATTGCTGGAAGATGGCTTTGGATCGGTCACAGTTGAAAAAATTGCTGATCGCGCCAAGGTTAGCAAAGCCACCATTTATAAATGGTGGCCTAATAAGTCTGCCGTGGTGATTGATGGTTTTCTATCTGCCGCATCGGCAAGATTGCCCGTGCCTAACACGGGCTCGGCATTCAATGATGTTCTTATTCACGCCACGAATTTAGCCCGGTTTTTGACAAGTCGGGAGGGTACAATCATTACGGAGTTAATAGGCGAGGGGCAGTTTGACTCAGGATTAGCGGAGGCCTATCGGACCCGATATTTCCATCCACGTCGGCTTGAGGCCAGGAGTCTTCTGGAGCAGGGGGTTCAGCGCGGGGAATTAAAAAAAAATCTCGATATTGAATTAAGCACCGATCTCATTTACGGGCCGATTTTCTATCGCTTGCTGGTGATCGGTGGAAAGTTAGACGATTCCTATGTGCAGCATTTGGTAATGAACGCATTTGAAGGAATCCGCTCAAACTGAAGCCGCTGACGCAAAGTACAACAGCCCCCAACAAGAGAAACAGCGGCTTCATAGTGAGTGTCCTTCTCATTGTGTTCCCCAACAATCTGATACTCGTCAACGAAATAAGGAGCAGTTGCTTTTAACAAACTGCTCCAATATATCAATTTCGTAATAGCAAAATGTAAGCCAACTAATTAGTGATCTTCTTTCGCTTTGTTAACAGCTTGACTTTCCGTGATCAAATCACATACTTCATCCCTTCCGGGGCCTCGACTTTGAGATCAATGCTTCCTATTAAACATGCCACCAAAGTAATAAATATAATGAACGGTATGTCCATACAAAACATTTCTCCTTATAATTCTCAGTTAAGGGTATTATTGCCTGTATCGTAACAAGTATTCTCCATTGCAGGTTACGTCTTGTTGCGCTATTCTATCCTGTAGTTTAGAAGAGGCTGCCGATCTATCTGGTATTCAGCTATCGTTTCTGTTTGAGCAAAGCCGACTGCTAAATATCGCTTGACTTTCTGGAAACAAGCTGATAGCATGAACATTGAAAGCGCTTACTATTCACTCTTTATATGAATACTAATGTGACGGTTGGAGTCCATGAGAAAACCCGAACAATTTGATTCGCTCGCCTGCGAGCCTGTCTTATTGTTCGGGTTTTTATTTTGTTGACCGGGCTCATCCGACAAGGAGGAGGTGCCGCTCGCTGCTTACGGCCAAGTAGCATGGAGCATTGGATCAAGATGGAAAGGATTGGACAACAAAGGAGGTATCAGTATGTTTCAAGTTCAAGCATTGAGCCTTATTAAAAGGCAATTAAAACTACTCACATCTGTTGTTCTCTCAATTCTTATTTCGGGAATGTCTGTTTTGCCCGTATTTGCGGCAACTCCTCAGAAAACTGTAAACGCTTCGGCAACACTCGCATACAATCTCAAAGGACTTAATCACAACGTTGCTGTTCAGAAAGCTTACATCGCTTCAACGTATCTTTACGTAACTCAGCGGTCTGGGGGAACATGCTATCTTTCAAGATTGCTCATAAACGGAAGTGACGCAACATACGTTGATGAAATGACTGTCACCAATGCCGGTCATTGCCAAACACTTGATATGTACACATACAATGGTATAAATTACTTTTATTTCAGTTCGAAAGCGGATCCTTCAACATCGTATTACTGGTCGCTCCAGGTAGCAAGACTTCAATACTCGCCCAGCGCGACATATGATTATACGGATCTTCATCGCTTCACCTATATGAATTATGCCAATGAGACCGGTACAAGTTTAGGTGAGACTTACCGTGTTGATGCCGGCGGCAACAGTACCTATACTATTTTCCGCATACAAACTGCAGAAGGAACTGTAACTTGGTCAATTTATGACACGGTAGCATTGAACCAGCTTCTTGACAGCAATGAACAGGTACGAATGGACAGTGCGGCGGCGGAAAGCGCCTGCGTTACCAGCTTTACGCAGTCGGGCAGTGCTATAGTCAGACCGAACGGATCTTTCCAGGGTGCTGATATGCTCGATAATACGGAAATATATACGTCAGGCGGCGCGGAAGGTGATACTCCGCAGATTGCTATGATGTCAAACACAGGAGCATACAAAACCCTTGTGAATATTACAAATGTGGGAACCCATGAAATCGAGGGAGTACAGACAAAAAACGGTAACGTTTATTTTACTATAGTTACAGACCCAGTAAATAAAACAAATACGCAGAAAGTTTATTACGTGCCTGATAGCATATTTTAATAACCGCCAAACTGGGCATAAAGCGACGGAAATACAAGCTAAAGAATTGCATACTTCAATAGTAAGATATAAAGCTCGGCGTATTGCCGGGCTTTATATCTAAGGATATAGATAAATAATGAAAAAGCAGAAAAAGGCTGGGCATCGGGTTTGCGACCCAGTGCCTCTATTCGGCGCTTGTAACCATGGATGCGTCATTAGGCTTAACTAGTTTTTCGTAGGTGGGAAAGTTGAGTAGTCTATTTATTCTTCAAATTAATTTTAAATACATCCCCCTCATTTCCACCAAAAACGATCATCCCACTTTCAGGCAGCACTACTGAATGATTGTTGCTTGCCTTTGAAAAGTTCATAACCATTCCCTTCGCGTCATAAACGGCAAATCCCCCACTTACCGGAGTCTCAACGTTCATAACTCGATTGGCTGATTTTCCATCAATTTTATACCATACAGCCTGACCATTAGATGGTATGATGCAAAATGAGTCGTTCCCTTAATAAATGGGTTGAATAGCATCTTCACTGATATAGGATTGTCCATCGATCTTTAAATACTCTTCATGGTTCTCGTTATAGAAATTCAAATCAAAAGCATCTCTTCCGTTCATAATAGGAATATCAAATGCATTTACTGCTTTATTCTCGTCAACAATTTTAGTGCCAGATGCGTATCCATGATCAATATCAACGGATATATTCTTGTCCAAAAGCGGGGATAGATAAGAGATTGAAGTTATCTTTTCATCCAAAGAGCTCGAAAGCATATCTTTCGTTCTGTCGATAATACTCTCCTCCGTGATGCCCATTACTTCAATGAGAAAGAGGAGCTGCTTCGCTGCAAGCTCCTCCAATTCGTCTCTGTTTGTTAAGTCAGGAAAACCTGCTTTTAACTTCTTCTAATATTCGATCAACGATGAAATCTGAATGTGTAGAACCTGTACTACTCATTCAGCCGTTGTACCTGGTCTATCCATTGCATAAACGATTGTACATAGCGCTGCAGATATTTGCGGGTCGTTTCATCTATGAGCTTGCGAGTATCTGAATCAATCTTATCCAAAACTTGAGATATATACATTTTTTGAGACGGCATAACATATGACTGGGTGGCATCCAACGTTTGCCTAATTTGCTGCTGCGATAGAATCGTTCCTTTTGCGCCAGGTGTTGAACCTATCACACCTGCAGGCTTATGAATTAGAACGGCTGTTTTGGTTGGTGTCGATGCCCAGTCCAGCGCATTTTTCAGTACACCCGGTATTCCTGAGTTATACTCTGGACTAACGATGATGATGCCATCCGTCTTTTGAATCGCCTCACGATAATGCATAACTGGGTCTGGCCCTTCTCCATGATCCAAATCCGCGTTATACAAGGGAAGATTCTCAATCGATATGTATTCATATTTTGCGGAATCTACGAGTTCAGGGATCGTATTCGCAATCATTTGATTAAACGAATTTTCCCTTAAACTACCAACAATAATCCCTACTCTTTTCAAATCAACCAACCTCCTCATAGAATTTAGAAGCTATTCTCATTCAATCATATAATATTTTCCTCATTTTGTGTGGAATGGCTATAGTTTATTGGTAGCCTAGTGTGATTCATATTATGCAATCGAACCCATTAGTTTAAAAACATTATATATAAAAAATAGCCACTTTAATTTTACCTGATTAAAATTATTCATGAAAATAATACTATTGTTAAAAAATCAAAACCAGTCCATCACTAAGTTACAGTGCCAGACTGGTTTTCCATTTACCACATGCTACTAACTTAAGCTGCTCCACGCAGGCTTCTTCTTACCAGAAAGAAGTAAGCCAGCATCGCTGCGGTGCTCGTCAATAAAATAATTACGCCTAGCGGAACGGCAGTGTCTTCACCTGCGATGCCGACTAGCGGAGAGACGACTGCTCCGAGCAAGAAGGGAATGACACCAAGTAGCGCAGCAGCACTGCCCGCCATATGACCCTGGCTCTCCATTGCAAGCGGGAATGCTGCCGTTGATGTAATGCCGATTGCCGCAACGAAGAAAAACAGCGGAATCACCAATGCGAAAAGCGGTCCATGGACGATGGCCACCACTAAGACAACGACGCTTGCCAAGCAGGCAAGCCATAGGCCGAACAACAGAAAGGCGTGTTCGGATACGCGATGCGCCATCCGCCCGACCAGTTGGGAGCCGATGATCAGGCTGATGCCGTTTGATCCGAACAAAAGAGCGAATACGGTCGGCGAAGCTCCGTAAATATTTTGATAAATAAAGGGCGTTCCCGAAACATACGCGAAGACCCCCGCGATCATAATACCCTGTGCAAGCATGTAGCCGACAAACTGGCGATCTCGCATGAGCGATCCGTAGTTCCGCAGCTGCTGCACGATATTGCTGGGCCTGCGGCGATCTGATGGTAGAGTCTCCTGTAGCCTCCATTTTGTCATCGTCAATAGGTAGATCCCCAGCAGTGCCAGCGCTATAAATACGCCGATCCAAGTAGTGAAAGATAGAATCCCACTACCGGTAACCGGTGCCACGAGCGGACCCAAATTACCGACAAGCAAGAGCAGTGAGAAAAATTTTGTGAGCTCGTGACCGCTGTACAGGTCGCGTGCGATCGCGCGGGAAATGACAATGCCCGCCGAAGCGACAAAACCCTGCACGAACCGGAATGCGATCAACAGCCCGATATTTGGCGAGAATGCGCAAGCTAACGAGGCGACGACATAAACGGCCATGGAGATAAGCAGCGGATTGCGTCTACCGTAGACGTCGCTCAGCGAACCCATGATTACCTGGCCGATGCCGAGTCCGAGTAAACAAGCGGTCAGGCTGAGCTGTACCAGCGAAGCCGTCGTATCGAATTGCTTTACAATCTCCGGGAACGCCGGTAAATACATATCGATAGTAAAAGGCCCGAGTGTCGAAAATAAACCGAGCAGTAATGCTAGTCTAAACACATGCTGATTGTTCTTGTAGGTCATAATACAGAGAATCTCCTATTCTTCATTCCATATCCAAGACTCTTAATCTCTATTTGGTTGCTTTCGAATTTGCACAAGATCCGGAAGCCGGCTTGTACGTTTAGAAGCAGAGAGTCTGTTTTTCATCCTATCACAACTGTACGTATTCCGACAACAAATTAAGTGTGCGAGCTGAATCCTAATATACGTTTATCCGCATCATACATCATCCATTAATCTTTTAAATTTCATACAAAAACCTCCGAATTCATCTATTAGTCCTTTACTTGAATTGGGGGGTTTTAATCTATTTGGTTTTTCACCGTGCTAGCGTTTCCCGATAGTTGAATAACTACTGGCTTCAGATACTAATGAGTTCGAATGAGTTCTTCTTTACTGTTTTGACTAAAATCCTGTTATCTACAAATTTATTTATATAGTAGTTTGGAGTATTCTGCCCGTTTACTTTAATACACAAAGAAGAGCTGCCGCGAAGCCAGCTCCTTCAATTAAGTTTCCGGTTATTTAAATCATATTGGTGATAAAATGGATTCTAAAATAGTTTAATATTATCCAATTATCGCCATTAAATCATCCTTATCATCTTTCATTAACCCTAAACTTCCAATAACTAAGAACTATTATATCATTCACCTTGTAATTCCAATCTTTGATAAGCGTAACTTCATATGTTTGTTTATCAATCATTTCAACATGGGTGGTTAACTTTAAAATGGTTTTATTTCCGTACATTCCACCTATCGGAACCTTCATTGTCTTAGATCCAGTTCGTTTGGGGAAATCCACATTTAAATGAGGTTCGTTTAATTTATGAATCTTTAATAAAGTAATTTTCACAGCATCAGATTCGCTAAATGAGTTACTGCAAGCTGTTAGTATAACGAAGCTAATTGCGATTATGGCGTAAAGTACGATTTTCATTTTTTGATCCTTCCATACAGAGTCTCATTGATTATGTGTATGGAGTGAATACCACTTTTAATACTCATGAATGAATCATGTTGCATTGCTACAAAACAGCTCCTACACTAACGTTCTTCGTCGTAATCTTAGCAGGAAAATAAATCGTTCCTTGTTCGACTAGCTTTAACATTTTTAAGTTGGGCAACGATGATGACGCTAATGATTACCAGAAGAAACCATGAGTTGATCTTGCTGAAACTAACCAGTTGCCAAGTTTGGTGCTGATCAGGATATTTCCAAGCATCAAAAAATGTTGCTATATTTTCTGCTAACCAAATGAAAAAACCTACAATGAAAAAAGCGAGAGTTAAGGGCATTCGATAAGTTATAGTCCGTACCCGATATATGATCCGTGTTTTCCAGAAGATAATAAACACAAGTGCCGTCAACCACCAACGAAAATCGGGAATAAAATGATGTGTGAAAAAGTTGAAATAGATGGCTCCTCCTAACAGCACCGAAGACCTAAGCCCAGGCCAGCCAGTCATGTCCATCCGCAGTCTCCGCCACACCTGACACATAAAGCTTGCTACACTTGCATACATAAATCCGCTATAGAGCGGGACACCGAGCAACTTCGTATACCCAGGCTCAGGATATGACCATGATCCCATCCATACCTTATATAACTCCAGCAACAATCCAATAAAGTGAAATATACAGATTACTTTGATTTCATCACGTGTCTCTAATCCGCTGCGGTACATGAAGTATTGCACTCCAAGCAGTATAAGTAGAATGGCATCATAACGATGAATGAAAGGTACCGCTATTACGCTAGAGAGAGCTAAAGTTCCAAAGATCGCAACAGGAAATATGCAGCTCATCGTCTGATGATAGCCAAAATGCAATAGTTGAATGATTGGTTTCAAATATGCTTATCTCCTCCCCATGTCCATTTAATCGTACGATTCATCAATTTAAATTCTAGTCATCGATATTATCCTATCCATTAGTAGAGAAATCGTGATGTAGAGCGAGTATATGATATACTGGTTACTTATTATTTTTTTTGCTCTTTTGTCTTAAATCAAGAATAAAGGCGAAATCCCTATTTAAAAAGAGAAATTTTCTCGTTTAATATTTCTTATTTTGGGTTACTCCACATAGTCTAGAAAAATCATTTCTTTAAATCCTTAGCATTCTATTTATTTTCTTTGTATCATCTTTGAACAAGTCTTCTCTATCGTAATGAGGGAAAATATAATTTTAATATTTGGTCCAATTAATATTGCACCAGCACTTACCCCAACAATCAAGTAAAAGCCACTTCCTATTCGAAGTGGCTTGGCTTTTAATAGCACTCTATTTATGGTCTTGCTCATTTTTTTAGTACCTCATATAATTCAATTTACGAGAAACAAAAAAATCTGGAGTGGTAAATACTTTTTACTTTTTATTACCGAATAACATTCATTACTTAATACATTGTATTTTACTACAATACTGTTTCAATCCATCCCAATTGCCCCATATGCATCCTCGGCACTTCTTAGGTTGCCTAGGTTTTATTTCAATGCTCATATATTTCCCCCTACCATGATTTCAATTTACAACAAATATTAAATTAACCAACTATTTTATAAATATACATTTCCTCGATCTCCGCACGACTGAATAGTAATGTCAACCGTGATAATATTATACTAGGGGATTACTTGTCACATGTTGAAGATACAGAAATTCGTTCCGTCCTTGAATTTGCGATACAATTATCACGAGCACACGTACAAAAATTAAAATCTTTTTTCATTGAGGAGCAGTACCCTGTTCCAGACGGATTTTCAGAAAAATTAGATGTTAATAAAGAAACTCCACGCTTGTTTCTAGATAATTTTTATCTTTTTTACCTTCAGAATATTGGTAAAGTTGGTCTTGAATTTTATACAATGGCTTTGGCCAATGCTGCTCGCTTGGATTTATGTGAATACTTTACCGAATGATTAAATGAGTCGGCTAGATTGCTCAATAAAGCAAATCATGTTAAAAAAGGAACGTTCATAAGATCTCCCTTTATTCCGATTCCCAAAGAAGTTGAGTACGTTCAAAATCAAAGTTATCTCGCGGGCTTGTTTGGACATGGCAGACCGTTAAATGCAATTGAAATAAACCATATTTATTTTAACCTAATACAAAATCAACTGGGTCGATCACTACTAATTGGATATAGTCAAGTTGCAAAGAATGAGAAAGTTCGCGATTATTTCATAAGGGGCAGGAACATTGCGGATAAACATGTTGAAATATTCGGATCATTACTAAGTAAAGAATATCTTCCTTCTGCCAGTGCATGGGATACATTACCAACAGAATCAACTGTTGCCCCGTTTTCAGATAAACTAATGTTATTCCATGCTGCCACATTAAATTCGGCTGGAATTGCACATTATGGTAGAAGTCTTGGTCAAAGTCCTAGGACTGATTTAGGAGAAATTTACATTCGACTTACTGAATTTTGCAAAAGATGGAACAGATATTTTGATACAAAATGGTTGGTTGGAACAGCCGCCACAAGCAGCTGACAGAGAGAAACTAGCAAAAGCATAGTCCAATACATATGAACATATAGAAATGCGCTTGCTGCAACGGGTGGGGCGCATTTTTTAGCTCTTCCTCAGGCTGACCTGATTCTTTTCACAACGATGATTCATCGCGGGCTTCCGGAACCGCAGTCAAACTGCTCAAAATTCAACAATAGTAGTATTTTGGCTTTAAAGACCTCCTTATTGAAAAGGGTTATTATTTATCGGTACCTTCGTCATTTATTTACTTACCGGGTATACGTCTTTCTACTAAAATATAAGAAGAATCATACCCATATATATGCCTCCCCCAAAACCCCCATTTTAATACGCTCTCATCTTTCACTTCACTACCTAGAGGAACCAAAACCGCTTGAATAAAGGCAAAATTTAATGCGCGACATAAGTAAAAGGGATGATGATCCATTTCACATTTTTCAATGACATCTGCTTTTGTCAATCTAGGTAAGAGTCCAGCTTTAGTTGAACATTACTGCCCTGTAGTTGAACACCTTACTTATCCGAATAAAAAACGAAAACCCGCATTATGCGGGTCATTATCGGAATATTCATTGTATTGCTTCGCGTACGCTATTCCTCTTCATCTTTTTTTCGTTCCCAATAACTTCCCTCACCAAAGTAATCCTGACAAACGTTATCAAGGGTCTTCAACGTATCAATAAATCCTTTTAAATCACACGTATGAAAAGTATCTTTAAGTTCACGATTTTCTTCTGTAACTGAATATACGTGAATTTCTGTACAACCATCCCATCTAACATTAACATCAAGACGCTTATCTTCGGTTTCCAATTCTAGAGCTACCGTCCCACCATCTTCATCTCTTTTATGTTCTGTTTTTATAATCCACAATATAAAACACCACCTTTTGGTATAGGATTGCCAAAAGTGGAACCTTTTAAAAACAATTTTTTACTGCGGCGGCGTCTGTTTCGATTAGAATACCCTCATAGAGCGACGCTTCCGAGCTGTAAATTAAAATATGTTCTATTACTATCACTCCAAAGGATAAAACAGATATCTTTAACTTGCGGGTATTACCGATTAAACCGTTTTGGAATCCTACTTGTTATTTAAATTGTTATATTCTTCATCCGTTACGGGTTCCAACCATTCGGTGTCTCCCTTTTGGACATTAGTACTTATCGCGATATGTGTAAACCAACTATCCGGTGTAGCACCATGCCAATGTTTCACATCTGGACGGATCTTTACTACATCCCCTTCATGCAGCTCCTGTACCGTTTTGCCTTTTTCCTGATAATATCCTTTTCCCCCGGTAACAAGCAGAATCTGGCCACCTCTATCTTCCCAATCCATATTCTTAAATAGATGGAGTGAAATATAATCGGCTTAATAATACCCTTATGCTCAATCTCAGACCCATCATCAAATTCTGATTCCGTTCGGAGTATCCAGGTATTTCCTACACCTAATTCGATATATTTCAACCGAGCCTACCTCTTTCTTCGCAGAAGTCTACCATTTCTTTATTAACACATATTGGAAGTATCCTGCCCGTTCGTATTATGAGTAACGTATTGAGGACTAGGGACTAAGGATTTACATACAGAATAACTCCGTCGGGAATGAGATAATGTTCTTGTCAAATTCCATTCCTGTAGCCCTCAGCGATGCAGCAATATTAAACATAAAACATCGCCTAAAAACCTGACGATGTTTTATGTTTAACGAACTTATTCATTTAGAATTCTAAGCGGCCGCCTCAAGGTAAATCCGAACACAACCAAGGTTTGCAGGCACCGCATTGTTAAGATTAATTCGTTAGGGGCTTTCTTTAACTTGTTATTTTTTCCCATCATGATAGTCTTCCCATAATAGGCTGATGTATTTTTCTAATGTTTTAACAATAACATCTCTTTGGCTCTCTTTGACATTTCCAATGTCATTTGCAATATCATTTCTGACCCGTATGAGCACAAATAAAGGTGGTAAGTCAGTCTCACGGAAAGCCTTAATCATTGATTCTTCTTGTGGTGTAATATCCATAAAGCATTCTCTTCCTTTCCAGTTAGATTATACACATTAAACTTCACACTCTTAGGCCATTATCACGTACCACGAATGGAAATCCTGTTATCCCAGCATTTGCATGCTCGGAGTAAGTTATCTCGGGACACTGGACTGCTGCTCCCGATCAGCTCCACTAATTCCCTAAATATTCAGTTGCATCCTCTCCTTATGCTCGAGATAATCTCATTATAAACCCTGACGTCTGTGTTAGGGTCAAGCGAAAATAAGTGATGACAAATGTTCCATTTCACGGTGCCAAAACTGATCCCATAAAGACAAAAAGCCGCGGTTTCAGCGGAAGAAATCGGAGGCCGAGTCATGACAGCTCTCACGCTATAGTTCACCGTTAGAGCTTAATGGCGGAATGAACTAAACGTCTTTTGGTTGGTTTATTGAACTAAACTGCCTCTTACTTCAACAGAAACGACAACGGCAACCGATCGTCCGAGCATCAAAAGGCCTTAAAACGCAAATATGAGCCTCTAAGAACTATCCTATTTATTTTATTTCCGCCAAAAAGTTGAACAATCTGCCTTATCCAAAATATTAAACTCGATCATTTTCTCAAGTAATGAGAAATCAACCGGACTATCCCACTGGATACGTACCAACTCCTTGCTGTGATCATAGTTAGCCTGCACAATGTCATCAGAAAAATGATTAATCCCTGCCCTTTCAGGGGCAACAGCCAAATGATGTTTGGCTACGCTAAAGCCAATAATAAATGTGCCGTGATCGGTAAACATAGGCTGATTCCACGCAATTTTTGGCATTAAATCCGGGAATTTCTTAGTTACCCAAGTCAAAACTTCTTCGGTTCGGGCCCGATGTTGCGGGTTATCAATATGAGCTAAATATTCTGCAAAAACTTCAATGTTGTTCCCTCCTACAATAAAAATTATGTCGTTCATCAGTAATGAGCAACCGTAATCCGTTACCTCAATTGTCACAAAATAATTTTCTCACTTCAAGTGTATCCGAAATCTGGAATTATTAATGATTTCCTCAGCAAGTTCATCCGGCTGCCTACGATCGGTATCCAGCAGGAATGGCTCATTGGTTGGCGACGTCATCAACTTGTTCCGAAGGAAGAGCGAACGGTGGATGTATTGTGCATCTCCTCGCTGATGGAGTCGAGCGGTAAGAGTGTTCGGTTCCGCGTGCAGCACAACATAGTGTAGCGTCGCCTCGAAGTCCGATAGTTGGTCAAAGAACCATTGCAGTTCATCTTCGACGACGAAATCGATAACGACGTCTAGCCCGTCCAGGAGAAAATTCCGCGTCACCGCAGCAATATTAAGCCAAGCCAGTCGGAGTCGTTCCTCCCAGGGCGGCTCGGTCTCCCCTCGGTAGACATGGAGAAGGAGATCACCTTCAATCAACGCACATTGGTTCATCGCGTTGGCCAGAGTCTTGGAGACGGTTGATTTCCCTACACCAAGTGGACCAGAGATAAGATAGACGGTTACTGATTTTTTGGTGAAATGCATATGATAATCCCCTCCCCCGTTATCCTACCCGTTCGTAACGAAGCTGCCGATTCACGCCTGCAGCCTCGCTCCAACATTTGTTCAACTATCTTTTCCGTTAGTTGAATTCTTTACTACCTTGAATCATCACGCAATCTACCCAATATCGGAGTGACGCATATCTGAATGCTCTTCTACCCATGGTTACATAAATAGCATTATTAGCACCCTTTGTGATTATTAATGCATAATTTTTCATTCTATATTGCGTCAATTAACGATAAACTTCAACTCTCATTGCGTTCATTTTTACGGAGTGAGATGGAATGCTCTCCCACCTTTACCAATTGAATCAGAATGGGTTCCAAGCTTCTACCAAATTCGGTCAATTCGTATTCAACTTTCGGTGGTATCGTTAAGTATGCGGTGCGTTTAACGATACCATCCTCTTCTAGCAAACGAAGCTGTATCGTCATAACATGTCTTGATACACCAGGAATTAGTCGCAAGAGTTCACCAAATCTCCTGGTTTGTTGAAGCAATTCATACATGATTTTCGGCTTCCATTTTCCGCTAATTATTTGAAGCCCCACCTCTACAGGGCAACCAAATGATTCATCTTGATAGGGCATATTTACCTCCATTGGTTAAGTTTTTATGACTATGTAACTATTTTCTGCGTACTTAAATTATTGTGAGAATTCAGATATGCTAACAACTGTATTCATCATACAGAAAGAAGTGATCTTATGAAATCCCCCATTTCAAGAAACTCAGTCATGAATCCGGAAGATATGAATGCTGCATTTGCTCAAGCTTACAATTCCGGCGACATAGACAACCTACTTGCTTTATATGAACCAGGTGGCATTCTGATTAATCTGATCGGTAATAAGGATGAAGGACTTGAACCGATTCGTAAAACCCTTGAGGAACTATTACGATTTAAAGGCAAAATGGTGTCCAAAAATATTTACTGCATACCATTTGAAAACATCGCTTTGCTTCGAGCACACTTTATCCTCGAAACCGTTGGTGAAGATGGAAGCCCGTTACAAATCCAAGGCCATACCTCAGAAATTGTAAGAAAGCAGCTTGATGAAAGTTGGCAATATATTGTGGATCATCCATTCGGTGCAGATCTCCTAAAAGAAACGGAGCGTGCAACCCCCCTACACTTCAATGACCAGCCAAACCTTCAAAGCCGTTAGCATCAATCATGCCATTAATCCTTTTTAAGGTTGCGATTCCAACCTTTTTGACGTTTATTATTAAGAAAAGTTATTACATAAAATGGAGATAACCATGCCAAAAGAACGTCAACTAATAGAGGCTTCCGAGTTTGAAAGGATGAGTGTATCTCAGCAGCCATCTCAGTCTATTTACGAGGTGAACTTATAGGCGAGAATGTACTTATTCAATTTCATGATGACGAATTTGTATTAAGCACGATTGGAGAACGATACGTTAAGGCAAATTGTAAATTTCTTAGAAGAAGATAAATCGGTCTTTTTAATTTAGCTACCATTCATAAGATAACAATCAACAAAAGGTCAGTTTGCTAGAGCAAACTGACCTTTTGTTATTCAACTATAGTTCTCCGTCAATTGAACGAACGAAGTAAAAAATTCCACAACTGTCTCTATGGGTATAAAACACCTCCCACAGGTCCTCCTCTGGATCGGTCACCCAAATTTTGTCCTGAACAGCATTGCAGCAGGTCGTGTTCATTTCATCGAAAGAACTGGTTTTGCATTGCACTCGCCATGTTAAATGAAAAAGAGCCCTGCATAGTGGACTCTCCTACATTTTGCTATAATCGATATGCATACTCACCTTTGGTGGAAAATAGGCTCTCAGGAAAGGAATGTGAATACTTTCCAGTCACTCATGGTCATATTTGCGTTTGGAGGGTTTTGACGTGTTCAGTGCAACGGCGGCGCGGACGAGAGCCATTAGAGCCTCCTCGTCAATCTGGTCGCCTTTGTGGAAGTCGATGGCCCGCCTGGTGTTGCCTTCGAGACTGGAGTTGAAGAGCCCTGAAGGATCCTTCAGCGAGGCACCCTTGTAGAAGGTCATCTTCACGACGTTCTTGTACGTTTCACCGGTGCAGATTCCCCCGTCGTGCGACCAGACTGGTGTCCCTCTCCACTTCCACTCCTCGGCAACTTCGGGGTCCGCCTGCTTGATCAGTGCGCGTAGCCGGGAGAGCATCTCGCCCCTCCAGTCGCCTAGCTCCTCGATTTTCGCGTCTATCAGCTCTGATGGCGACTCGAGTTTCATTGACCCGCTCTTCTTCATGCTACCTGGTGCACGACTACCAGAGTCGCTGCAATCAAAGTAATCACAAAGGCCGGTATCGCACTTCCAACAGGATGCTTGACTCTGAAATGTGAAAGGCATGCCACCAGCATCGTAATGCCAATCCAAATGCCTGCCCATACGGCTGCTGCCGGATGCCAGTATCCGATAACAAGTCCGGCTGCCCCGGCTAGTTGAACGAGTCCAGTAACAACTCGAAACCATTGCGGCAGTTTAATCGACTCGAACATTTCAACAAAATTTTTCGCACCAGCCAGCTTGCTTCCGCCGCCAAAGGCCATGGAGACGAGCAGAAAACTTTGTAAAATAACAAAAATGATATTCATCAGGCTCTCCTTCCTTTTACAACTAGGCCAATACCTTTTCAAGCTCGCCGCACCATTTACCCCAGCCATACCTAGCACCTTCGAGACCTTGAGCATTGGCGAATCCGGTTTGTTCGAGATGAAGGTTAACCTTTCCGTCCCCTAAATCCTGCAGCGTCCAGTTGACCGTGTGCTTCTCCCCTCCGCTGGCCCAAGTATAGGACACCCGGTTTGGTGCGTCCACGATAAGCACTTCTCCGTCAATAATGCCATCCCAATATTCGGACGGCTGAGTGCGAAACTGAAAACGGTGTCCTACGACGGGCTTAAAATCATTATCCATCGCCTCACCTGTGTGGATGTTGGCCACCCACTTGGCAAGCTTGCTTGAATCGGTTAAGGCGGACCAAAGCTTCTCGATCGATGTCGTGTACTGAAAATCCAAGGATAATGTTAAACTCATTCTTCTTCCTCCTCTAATAGTTGGTTCAAGCGCAATAAATTCATACTCCAGAACTTGCTGTAGAAAGCCACCCAATCTTGAATTTCTCTGAGTGGAGAGGCGTTTAGCCTAAATCGCGTTTCTCTGCCGACTTTTCGGTCAAGTACCAGTCCGGCATCTTTAAGGATTGTCAAATGCTTGGATACCGCTGTGCGGCCCATTTCAAACTGTGCCGTTAACTCATGAAGCGGTATCTCCTCTGCCTCTGCTAACAGACGAATCAGTCGGCGCCTAGTTGGATCTGCAATCGCGTCAAACACATCCCGTAACTGGTTGTTCTCGCTCACAACAGCCCCTCCAAAATATTATTTTCTGTGGTAGAAATCTATTGATGTACGAAGGGACAGCCGTTAATTTCACCACCTCCTTAAAGTTTGCGGCTCTTCGGACGTAGCGCCCACGAGGCGATATTTAGTGCAGCATATGAAAGCGGAAGGATAATATGAAACCCGTAATCACCATAATCGTTAGCAAACGCATGAGATACAGCCGCACCAGTCATTAAAAAGAAGATACCAGCGTGAACCCATTCTTTAAGCCGAGGAAAACCTGACACGACAAGAGCGATGGCTCCAAGCACTTTCCAAATCCCGAGAATGGTCAAGACGTATAATGGGTAACCAAGATTCTTCACTAACTCGAGGTTTCCCCCATATTGCATCAGTTGCCCGATACCACTTAACATAACAGCTGCTGCGAGTAGTAATGTGACTGTCCAATAAGCAATCATTTTTCCTCGGAGCTGGGTTTCTACTTTCGCTGTTGTTTCCGCACCGATAATCTTACTCATTTGTTTCCTCCTCATAATTGTTTCAAGTGAAACTTATTCAGGTTCCAAACTTTCCAAATGACTAATTGCTAATTGGACACCATTTAGTGACACTTTGATTATAGGTCACCATTTGGTGTCGTGTCAACAGCATTTTTAAACTCAATATGTTAAAAAGCCTCAGTGCGATAATATCGAAGCTTTATGATCATGACTCAGTTTTGTTGGGATTAATGCTTTTTATTCTCAGTACGGAAAATTCCCTCTAAAAATCTGCCCATAATTTTAATAATAAAGAGGAGCCCCGATAAGCAAGCTCCTCCATTTAACAATCATAATAAAAAAGCACTTATATACCTATAAAGGTTTACAAGTACTTATTAGCGCTGTGACAAATTATTCTGATTAAATACATGTTTCACTTTGTGTGAAGATCCTCGTTTGGATATTAGAATACCATTTTTTGATGCAACAATAATCAAATCTTCAACATCAATTAAAGCAACAGGCACGCTGTCCGAAAGAATCACATTGTTGCTTGTTTGAAATTGAAATATTCCGGGTTTTTCAGAAGACACTACCGCAGATTGCCGGAAATACTCGGCAAGGTCTTCTAAAGTGCATACTAAGGAATAAAGGGAATGTTCAGCAGGACCATTTAGAGTCGGAAGCATGACGGCTTGATCTCCCAGCATAAATGCACGATCATCAGAAGGACCTGCTCCCCCGCGTCTTCCTCCCTCAATTAATCCGGAAGTACGTAAACCTTTATTCTGAAGATCTACTAACCAGCTTGCATCGTCTTGAAAAGATGACGTGTCATCCACACTTTTGATTTGCTTTGTAGGGTTTATTCTACCCCTCCTCTTGATGATGTTACTTTTCATTACATTTGCGTCGACTATACGCGATCGGACTCGTTAAACGGGTCAAAGGGATTGGTACCGTAGTCAGATCGATAATAAAGCAGGAGGTACCTTCAAACGCATTCCAAACTGGGAAGAGTATGTGAAAAGCGGGGTATTTCAATCGAATAATCCTTTGAATCAGCAGATATATAAAATCATCCAATCGGGCGATCATCATATCAACTTTGCCATTGGCGAACTAAGCCCCGATTTGCTCCCGATTCGATTGATGCAAGAAGTTCACAATTCTATGGAATCAGTGAATACTTGGGCTATGAACATATGCAGGGGAATATGAAACTGCGTGAAGCGATCACTTCTCACCTCAAGACCTATCGAAACGTAGAAACGAATGCCTCATCAATATTAATTACCTCCGGTGCCCAACAAGCTCTGCATTTGATTATCCAATTTCTTCTCAAGCCAGGAGATTCCGTTGCTATATATATAAAACACAGAATTAAGATGGTCTTCCTAAATCCCATTTTTCAGAATCCAACAGGGACTACGATGTCCTATGAAAGACGGAAAAAGGTATTGGAAATTTCCACCCAATACGGAATTGCGATCGTTGAAGACGATCCCTATAGTGTTACTGGATATGACAATGAGCCCATACGCTCGTTAAAATCCATGGATCAAGACGGTTCAGTTCTCTATATCAGTTCATTGTCCAAAATTATCTCCTCAGGTCTGCGAATCGGCTGGATTGTAGGACCCCAAGCCGTGATTCAACGTTTGACTGACGCTAAACAACAGATTGATTTTGGCCACCCGAACTATCCGCAATGGATAGCCGCGCAACTGCTTTCCTCCGAAGGCTTTGAAACGCACTTCCAGCACTTGCGAATCGGGTTGAAACGGAAGCGAGATATAACTTTGCATGCTTTGCAATCTGCATTTAAAGACAATATCGAGTATGGGATTCCAAGCGGCGGGATACATCTCTGGTGCAAGCTGAAGGAGGTATTGAACGAACAGCATTTGTTCAAAGAATGTGTCAAGAACGGAATCGTATTCGCTCCAGGAAGCACGCTTGGTTCAAATGATCGGTACATGAGGTTCACCTACAGTCGAGTTGATGATCACATGATTGAGGAGGGCATTCGAAGATTTGCTGAAGTTATAAAGCCTATCGAATAAAAGAGAATAGAAAAGCCCGGAAAGCGTGATGTTTCCGGGCTTCTTTCTTTATTCAATGAACTCAATCTCACGAGGTGTTGCATGAATGCTAAGATAATACATGGTAATTAAAATCCCATCAATCATAACTGCCCATACCGTTCCGTAAGCTCTTTGATTTTCTCCTGAATCCGTTTCGGTATCTCCTCCAGCAGCTGAGTCCAGGGCACGAACAGCTCCTTATCCAATCGGTATTCCTTATATGCCAAAGCTGGCGTAAACGCGCATGATTTCAAATAGGTTTCGACTATCCTGTTGGTTTCTTCATTCGTCGCAACAATGCCCTCTAGAAAATAAGGGACCGTCAAGCCATCAGCTCCAGCATCCTCATTCACTGCAGTCCAGAAATGCGGAACTAGCTCGAGAAATTCAGCAACTGGGGAAAACGCATGCTTCCCAGGCTGGGAAAACAAACGTACATGCGTCCCATCCAGCACATTACTGCGGTCTTTCAGCAGTCCCTTTAAATACTTGCCGTGAAAGCTCGCCTCACAATCTATGACTTCACCCTCATGGTCAATGAATACCCATACATGCTCCAGTTCGTATAAGTGCTGAATATCGTAATCCCAATAAATCGCATATTCAATAATCTGCTTCAGACGAGGATCGCGAAAAGAAAACGATCTTCGAAACGAAGGAGAGATCTCCTCCTGTTCGAAAACCGTCACCCCAACTCGAACCGGGAAAAAGGGCTCATGCTCGTCAAAGTAAAGATAAGGCGCATAAGCCTGAATGGTCCGCATATCCATAGGAAGGTTCATCCTTTCAATTCTGAGTAGCAATTTTGCTTGTGATGAGGCTATGACTTTGAAAGCCAAGATTACCAATGGCGATGATTCCGCCCATGAAACATATAAGCTCGGTTTTGGAAGGTACTTTCAGCGGACTTTTCCAGGCCCCGCCATTTTGGAAAAATATCAAATGTAGTTTTCATGATAAAATCGAACGAACAACAATACCATGACTGACAACAAATGATTCTTTTATCCCATTTCTCCATTGTGTATTATAAACCCAATACTACACGTATGTACCCACCTACTCCGTAATTCTCTCGATTTTATGTATCCAATCTAGTTACATTAAATCATTTTTTATTCCATTTGTATTTACTTTTGTAGAAGAAGCACCACCTGTTCGCCGAAAAGCCTGAGATGTTGCTTCCAACGCGTTTCCACACAAGCCTTTGATTTGGTTTTAAACCGTTATATATGCTTAGTATATCACCTTCAATTGAAGCTACTCGCGGCTGTTGTTTTCCTAGCCAAGTTGGATTCATGCTCACTTCCACATGATGTATTAACGTGTTTGTCTCTTCATTGACCTCAAATTTCCCTGCATAGGCTAAATATCCGAATGCCGCTTCTGCCATTTCTTCCTTCGTTCCTTCATGCGGATCACCCGATGAATAAGCCGGACGCCCTTGGCGCATGAAATTTGCAGAAACAACCAACGACCATACGCCGGTAACCTGTTCCCTTAATGTCATACGTAATCATCTCCTTCTCCCGCAGGGCTTATTTCAGATTAGCCAGATCAAATGCAAAATCTGTTCCCCACGAACTCAAAGCGTCCCAAACTTTAGGTTTCATCGGCAGTTCCTTATGCCAAGGGCGCGGTTCGAAAATACCGAGCTCCGGAATATAAACATCCAGATCGATAAACAGCTCCACTAAGTTCTCGTCCGCGTCGTAATGGTAAGTGGCGATATTGTGTCCGGAAGTATGCCGGGTAGGTCCCCACAATACATCGATTCCATGTCTGGCGAGAATATCCGAGCTTATATTTTGATGAGAGGCATCCTTCAGTTGGAAGGCAATATGGTGCATTTTGTTGGGTCGGTCCGCCCCTACAATATTCAGAACATGGTGATCGTTGTTACAGGTCAAGAAGTTGCAAAGATCTGCTCCGATTTTATCCGTAACTGTGAATCCCAGTACATCTGTATAAAAATCCACTGTTTTGCGAAAATTGTTCGAATGGAAGCCGATGTGTCCCAGCTTTAACGGGACGATGCCCGAAGTGCCAAATCCAATAGCAGGCTGTTCCATTTCATTAAATAAATGAATCACATTGCCGTCCGGGTCTGAAAGCTCCAGAAACTCTTGAATACCCGGCTTAGCGTCAGTCAAAAGGACAGATGAAACGCCTTGCTTACGAAGCTGCTCCTGTACTTCCTTCAAAGATAATTGTTCTATCTAATTGGTACCCGTAAACCCGAACCCCGCTATAGTCAGAGGGAGTAATAACGATATAATGATGGTCGAATCCATTTGACATGTATGCGCTTCCATCTTCTCCGCGATGGGCTAAAGCATACCCCATCGTTCTCGTGTAGTAATCGGCTAATTTACTTACGTCTTTACTTGCGAAATCCGCATACGCCAATTTAAATACTTTTGCCATGTTCATCAAATCCTTTCATTAATGCTATAACGATTTTTATTTTGAAGCAGCTACTACCTTATTCACTTGTTCACCAAGGTTAATGGTTCCATCCGAGCTATATATCGCACAACGAATCGTATCTCCGGACTTCAAATACAACAAAAAAAAAAAAAAAATGTGATGTTTCATAAATAAATAGAAAACGGAGCCCGCTAATCCGCATGGCTCCGTTTTTGTTGTTTCAGAATTCGTTGGAATTTGTTGTGCATGACAGCGAATTTGACGATTTGTTGCAGAATTCGTTAGAAAAAAATTTTGGCGAAAAGTGACCTTATGGATAAATATACAGAAAATTGATTTGAAAGAGAAATTCCTGGCGCTATGGTTGCTGAATACACTCTCGACTTGACCGTGCATGACCCCCTTTTAAATAGATCTATTGTAGAACTATATACAGGAATAAAGGTTTACAGAAATAAGGAGGAATGGGTTATGGGAGCCATTATTTCAATCGGTAATCAAAAAGGCGGCGTTGGCAAAACGACAACCACGGCCATCACGGGGTATCTTCTCTCTAAGAAGTACAAGGTTCTCTGTGTCGACTTCGATAGCCAAGGCAATTTGACACAGTTTCTTACTCAACGAGATATACACGATTACTCCAAAATGACTATTTTTGAGGCATGTAAAAACATGAATCCCACCCCCTACATCCGCAAGTTAACCTACAACCTTCACTTCATTCCGGCTGATGAAATGCTTGCAACTCTGCCCATGCTTATCCATCAAAACCCTTCAATGAGTTCGACCATTTTGAGAGATACACTACATAAAGTAAAGGCCAGATACGACTACATACTTATTGATTTACCTCCAAATCTCGGAGAGCACACTATTAATGGTTTAGTGGCTTCCGACTATGCAATCGTCATGCTACAATGCGAACCAATGTGTTATGACGCGCTGGACAGATACATCGCAACAATGATTCACATCAAAGAGGTTAAAAAGCTGGACCTTGTTTTATGCGGCATATTGCCAACAATGATCGATTCTAGAACAATCATTGATAAAACAATCATTGATAGGGTAAGGAGAGAATACGAGGGAGTTGTGTTTCGATCGGAAATAAAGCGAAGAAATAGAATCAAGGAGTTTTCTATTACAGGAATACAGGAATACAGTAATTCGGATACATCGGCACTAAGCAATTATAGAAATTTTGTCGAGGAGCTGGAGCAGCGTGTCCAAGCGTGATGCGATTGAGCAGTTATTAGGAAAACGGCGGAGTCAAGAAATACAGGAAACTGTAAATACAGGTATACAGAAACCTGTAAATAAGAAAAAAGCAACATTTGATTTCGATGATCAATTCCATACTGAGTTAAAGATATTCGCCGCGAAACAGAATAAGAAGATGGTTGATGTTGTGGTAGAGGCCGTAAAAGAGTATATGCGAAGACATAAAAATACCCCACCAGTCGAGTAGGGCCAGTGGGGATTCGTTCATTTTACAGTCTGCCCGACACCAGATACCGGACTGATAATCATTGACCAATTTGCTGTCACAAAGACGATCAAGATAAAATCTAATTATCGCTCGATACCATCTACTTCCATGCCCTAATAATAACTCATTCGACTTCAATATTTTCGATTATGGTTATTATCTTGTTAATGACTCATCCTCAATAATGCTAGAATGACTTCTCAACATATCGACCATTGGCGAAGCGGCAGGCTGAGTATGAACATTTTATATTTAATTTGATCTGGAACAAGAACCCCCTCGAGTTTCAAACGGATTTTAATAAAGGATCTGGTCGCTTTAAGATTCTTAGCAATCTAATTACCTCCTTAAATTCTCTCTCATCGATTTTAATAAATTTCTGTATGGTGTCATAGTTGTTGAGAAAACACCAGTTATAAACGTTGATTTATCAAGTGTCATTTTCAAAATTAATGAGAAAGTAACTTCCGGAGGTAGTTATTTCAATCACACATTTTCATAATTGATGAGAATATCCGCAAAGAGCTAAATGAATTTTCATGCACAACAATACATAATGTCTAAGAACTGTTTTACTTACATCCCTGAACAAAAAAAGTGCTTAAACATTGACGTATCCAAAGTTATTGTTATTGCTCTATCGAATCTAGTAACATTGAGAGAGACTTGATTTTGTCCTTCAGTTGGCATAATGTTCACGCACGTCTTTTCTTATCTTCCAGAGCAATGTCAATGATCTTGTACCAGAAATTAGACTTTACTCTATCATGGAGGTAACCGGGCTGACGAAAGACGAAATTAAAAAATTTAAAATATAGCAACAAGAACTGTTAATTTATAGCAAAAAAGGGACTATCATCCGGCATCATTTATGCCTGCGGATAGTCCCTTTTTCATGCGTTAATCTGAGATTAATTTGGCGCTCCGTGATAGCAGCCCCACATCAGAACCACTACGGTTTCGCCTGTAAAGCTCTAAGAATGACCGTGACCGCTTCAGCTCGGGTCGTGTTCACTTTCGGTTTCACTGTGCCGTCTCCATAACCGTTGATCAAGCCTTTGGCTGTCGCCGTTGCAATAGCCGTTCGCGCCCAGTCGGATATATCGGCGCTGTCCGGGAAGTTGATGCTCTTATCCATCGCAGCCAACTTGGCGGCGTGAACGACGATCGCTGCCATTTGCTCGCGGGTAATGAGATCGTCCGGTCCGAAGCTGTTGTCGCTATACCCTGCAACAATGCCTGACTCTGCGGCAGTCGCAATAGCGCTCTTGGCCCAGTGGGTTTCCGTATCGACAAAGGTTTTGCCGTCTTGCGCCCCAAGATGGAACGCTTTGACGATGACAGTCACGAATTCCGCTCTTGTGATGTTCGCATTTGGCTTAAACGTGTTGTCCGCATAGCCGTTAATCGCGCCGAGCTTCACCAGTTCCCGCACGTTCGCTTCGGACCAATGTCCTTTGATATCGGCAAAGTCCGCTTCGTTCGTTTGCGGCTGTACGGTCTTCGCTTTATCCGTTACCAGAACGGCAAATTTCGTAAAATGGCTCACCGATCCAGATGCCGTCCCGTTCGCTTCGTCGACTTTCACGATTTCCAATGGCACCCATTTATGGGTTTGTTCGTTCAGCCAATATACGCCTGCCGTCGACTTCGCAAAGTCCGCCTTCGTCTTGTCGAAAGGTAGTGTAATAACGACCGGCTTGCTAAAGTCGCCATCCTTGTCTTTCTTGATCTCGTACACCTCGCTGATCAATTGCAAAGTGCTGTCTACGGGCAGGATCGAGATGTCGTTCACTTTATCTACCGTAACTTGAATGTTGCTAGCCATCGCTCCAGCCGGAACTTCGATGGTAACTCCGTTCAGCGTTGCCGTTCCGCCGCTGGCAGCCGTAATCGTTGCGTAATTGGTTGCGGCACCGCCGCCTCCACCGCTGGTTCCGCTTGTGCTCGTAGTATCGACTTGCGTGTAGCTGACAAATTTGGTAAAGTGTTTCGTCCAAATGACAAGGTCGCTTCCA
Source organism: Paenibacillus sp. V4I3 (assembly GCF_030817215.1). Taxonomy (GTDB): domain Bacteria; phylum Bacillota; class Bacilli; order Paenibacillales; family NBRC-103111; genus Paenibacillus_E. The sequence continues at coordinate 3,397,237 of NZ_JAUSZA010000001.1, read as the reverse complement.
ACCGTCATTTTGGCGTCTCCGCTTGCGGCAATTTCGCTGTCTGCCGCTGCTTGGGTGTCTGCGGATACCGTGCCCGTGATCTCGGTAAATACGCCATTTCGTACAAAACCGACCTGTTTGCCCTTTTGGTTCGGGAAGAGCAAACGCACCGCCTTATCGAACGTTAACGATACATCCGTCGATCCGACTTCAATGACGGCGCTCACGTTGCCGCTATTGACCGTTACGCTGCTGTTGCTTTGCACTTGCGGCAGCTTGATCGCGCCATCCCAATTGGCGGGAGCTGTAATTTTCGTTCCGTCTGGAATCGTTACACTCACATTGCCCAGAGTTGTAGCCGCTTGTACTTCCACTAACGGGAGCGTCGCTTCTTTGTTCGATCCTGCCGTTGTCGTTGCGACCGCAATCTCGGCATTCGTTACACTCTCTGCGACGGTAATGGATACAGGTTTAGTCGTCACCTGAATCGGTGCAGTAGAACTGGCCGTTATCGCTTCGGCTCTAGTCACGATCACGGTGTAGGTCTGCGTGGTCTTTCCATCTTGAGCCGTCACTGCCATGGTGATCGGATTGTTACCCACGTTCAGGCTGATCGCCCCCGACGCTTGACCGCTCGTCACTGCCGTTCCGTTCACTTTCACTGTCGCGTTGCTATCCGATATTGTTGGCGTCACTGTCACCAACGTTACACCATTCCCCACGCTCGCTGTGTAGGAAAATGTCCTCGTATCAAACGATGAACTCAACGTTAGTCCTGATACTGCCATGCTGCTCAGATTCGCATTACTGGATACGCTCGGTATTGCGGCTTGAGGTGTTGCGATGACTTCGTTGGAGTAGCCGCTGTTTCCTCTTGCGTTGCTCGCCTTTACCGCGAAGTAATAGGTCGTGCCGTTCGTCAGGCCCGTTGCCGTGTAGCTGTATGTCACGCCGCTCACTGTCGCTATGGGGGTTAAGCCATAGGAGCCGGAAGCTGTTCCCTTATAGACACTGTAGGTGACTGTTTCAGATACACCGTTCCAAGTTAACGCAACTTGCCCATTCCCAGCTATTGCTGTAAGCCCCGTAGGTGCTGAAGAATTTGCCGCATTTATGGTCAACTTGGCTACGTTGCTTGTTACCGTGGCCGTTTGGCTGCCCGTCGCACCGCTGTTCGTGTTCGTCACCACGACGTAGTAGTACGTCGTTCCCGTCGCTAACGTCGGCGCTGCATACGATGCGCTCGTTGCTCCGCTGATCGCTGCGCCGCCGCTATTGCTGCTGGTCGTGTTGCTGTACCACTGGTAGCTCAGCGTTCCGCTGTCGCTCACCGTCGCCGTTACGCTCAAGCTCGGGCTGCTCGCGCCTTCGTTCACCGTTGCTCCCGTCGGCTGTGTGCCAATGCTCGGCGTGGCCGCGTTGGTCAGCGCGTTCACCGTTACCGTCGCCGCACTGCTCGTCGCCGTGGCCGTTTGGCTGCCAGTCGCGCTGCTGTTCGTATTCGTCACTACGACATAGTAGTATGTCGTTCCCGCTGTTGCTGTTGGTACTGCGTACGATGCGCTTGTTTCACCGCTGATCGCGGTGCCGCCGCTATTGCTGCTGGTCGTGTTGCTGTACCACTGATAGCTTAGCGTTCCGTTGTCGCTTACCGTCGCCGCTACGCTCAAGCTCGGGCTGCTCGCGCCTTCGTTCACCGTTGCTCCCGTCGGCTGCGTGCCGATGATCGGCGTTGCCACGTTGGTCAGCGCGTTCACTGTTACCGTGGCAATACTGCTCGCCACCGTCGCCGTTTGGCTGCCCGTCGCGCTGCTGTTCGTATTCGTCACTACGACATAATAGTATGTCGTTCCCGCAGTTGTCGTCGGCGCTGCATACGATGCGCTCGTTGCCCCGCTGATCGCTGCGCCGCCGCTATTGCTGCTGGTCGTGTTGCTGTACCACTGGTAGCTCAGCGTTCCGCTGTCGCTCACCGTCGCCGTTACGCTCAAGCTCGGGCTGCTCGCGCCTTCGTTCACCGTTGCTCCCGTCGGCTGTGTGCCAATGCTCGGCGTGGCCGCGTTGATCAGCGCGTTCACCGTTACCGTCGCCGCACTGCTCGTCGCCGTGGCCGTTTGGCTGCCAGTCGCGCTGCTGTTCGTATTCGTCACTACGACATAGTAGTATGTCGTTCCCGCCGCTAACGTCGGCGCTGCATACGATGCGCTTGTTTCACCGCTGATCGCGGTGCCGCCGCTATTGCTGCTGGTCGTGTTGCTGTACCACTGATAGCTTAGCGTTCCGTTGTCGCTTACCGTCGCCGCTACGCTCAAGCTCGGGCTGCTCGCGCCTTCGTTCACCGTTGCTCCCGTCGGCTGCGTGCCGATGATCGGCGTTGCCACGTTGGTCAGCGCGTTCACTGTTACCGTGGCAATACTGCTCGCCACCGTCGCCGTTTGGCTGCCCGTCGCGCTGCTGTTCGTATTCGTCACTACGACATAATAGTATGTCGTTCCCGCCGCTAACGTCGGCGCTGCATATGATGCGCTCGTTGCGCCGCTAATTGCGGTGCCGCCAGTCGTGCTATTCGCCGCGTTGCTGTACCACTGGTAGCTCAGCGTACCGCTGTCGCTCACCGTCGCCGCTACGCTCAAGCTCGGGCTGCTGGCTCCTTCGTTCGCCGTTGCTCCCGTCGGCTGCGTATCGATGCTTGGCGTTGCCGCGTTCGTCAGCGCGTTCACCGTTACCGACACCGCACTGCTCGTCGCCGTCGCCGTTTGGCTGCCCGTTGCGCTGCTGTTCGTGTTCGACACCACGACATAATAGTATGTCGTTCCCGCCGCTAACGTCGGCGCTGCATATGATGCGCTCGTTGCGCCGCTAATTGCGGTGCCGCCAGTCGTGCTATTCGCCGCGTTGCTGTACCACTGGTAGCTCAGCGTTCCGCTGTCACTCACCGTCGCCGCTACGCTCAAGCTCGGGCTGCTGGCTCCTTCGTTCGCCGTTGCTCCCGTCGGCTGCGTATCGATGCTTGGCGTTGTCGCGTTGGTCAGCGCGTTCACTGTTACCGACACCGCACTGCTCGTCGCCGTGGCCGTTTGACTGCCCGTCGCGCCGCTGTTCGTGTTCGTCACAACGACATAGTAGTATGTCGTTCCCACCGCTAACGTCGGCGCTGCATACGATGCGCTCGTTGCCCCGCTGATCGCTGTGCCGCCGCTATTGCTGCTGGTCGTGTTGCTGTACCACTGGTAGCTCAGCGTTCCGCTGTCGCTCACCGTCGCCGCTACGCTCAAGGCCGGGCTGCTCGCGCCTTCGTTTACCGTGCCTCCCGTCGGCTGCGTGCCAATGCTCGGCGTGGCCGCGTTGGTCAGCGCGTTCACCGTTACTGACACCACGCTGCTCGTCGCCGTCGCCGTTTGACTGCCGGTCGCGCTGCTGTTGGTGTTCGTCACCACGACATAGTAGTACATCGTTCCCGCCGCTAACGTCGGCGCAGCATACGATGCGCTCGTTGCCCCGCTGATCCCTGTGCCGCCGCTATTGCTGCTGGTCGTGTTGCTGTACCACTGGTAGCTCAGCGTTCCGCTATCGCTCACCGTTGCTGCTACGCTCAAGACCGGGCTGCTTGCGCCTTCATTCACCGTTGCGCCCGTCGGCTGCGTGCCGATGTTCGGCGTTGCCGCATTCGTCGCCGTCCACTTCGCGTACAGTGTCACGTCGGTTGAACCTATGGTGATCGGGACACCTGCCACGTAATCCGTTCCGGTTCCATCTGCCTTCGTGTTCCAACCCGCGAATGTGTAACCCGTCTTCACTAGGCCTCCCGTGTTGTCCTGAACCGTGGCCGTATATCCCGACTGATAGATGGTGCTGTCCGTCGGCGCGCTTCCGGACGCAGCGAAGTTGCCGTTATACGTCACCGTGCATGTCATTGTAAACTTCTTGACGGGTACTTTATAGTTGTTACCCCCATCCGAATACACAACATAGGGCGTGCCACTACTGTCGATGGCTATACTTGTAGACTCGGCGCGATCTGCCGAAAAACCGGCGGAGCCTACATTTACCCACGAGCTTCCGTTATATTTCATGACGGTTGCTTTACCATTGTTACCCCAATCCTGATACACAACATAGGGCGTGCCGCTGCTGTCGATGACTATACTAATTTGGTTTGCAGGACCTTCCGAAAAACCGGCGGAGCCTACATTCACCCACGAGCTTCCGTTATATTTCATGACGGTTGCTTTTTCGCTGTTAATATAATCCTTAAACACAACATAGAGTGTGCCGCTGCTGTCGATGGCTATCCTTGTATAATCTGCATTACCTGCCGAAACACCGGCGGAGCCTACATTCACCCACGCGCTTCCGTTATATTTCTTGACGGTTGCTTTATAGCTGTTACCCGCATCCCAATACACAACATAGGGCGTGCCGCTGCTGTCGATGGCCATACTTGTATTACTTGCAACACCTGCCGAAAAACCGGCGGAGCCTACATTCACCCACGAGCTTCCGTCATATTTCATGACGGTTGCTTTATTGCTATTACTCCCATCACTATACACAACATAGGGCGTGCCGCTGCTGTCGATGGCTATACTAGTATAATTTGCAACACCTGCCGAAAAACCGGCGGAGCCTACATTTACCCACGAGCTTCCGTTATATTTCTTGACGGTTGCTTTTTGGCTGTAACCCCCATCCCCAAACGCAACATAGGGCGTACCGCTGCTGTCGATGGCTATACTTATATTAATTGAACCACCAAAACCGAGGGAGCCTACATTCACCCACGCGCTTCCGTTATATTTCTTGACGGCTGGATTACCCCCATTACTAAACGCAACATAGGGCGTGCCGCTGTTATCGATGGTTATCATTGTATTACCTCCACTAGATTGCGTAACACCGGCGGAGCCTACATCGACCCATTGTTCAGCCGTCGCTTGGGCAACCATTGGCGCGCCCATGTAGGGTACGCCTGACAAAAAAATCAGCATTCCCAGTATGATACTTACTAATTTACGATAAGTCTGCTTTGCTTTTCGATTCATTTACAACTCGCTCCCATCAATAATAAATCAAAATTAATTTTTCTTATGTCCAACCTTGCCAAGAGCCGTAAAAAATTGCCTTTGTAACGATATGTACTCGCCGTATTTCGTGACAACCTTCACATGACAAAAAGTTTGAACCCGTTTCGCGGATCTCCTTCTACATGAGCAAACTCGCTTTCACCGCAAAATACACCATAAACCGTAGAACTATAGACTAACATATACGTTTTTGGAATCAGCTTTATCGTTGTTTTACCCCTCTTAGCTTTAATAAATTTCAAATCATCACTTTTATAAGTTTACTAAAGCCAAATAAAAGAATAATGAAAGAAATGTCCATAACTAGAAAAAAAACGCGTAGCATCAAGCCTTCGCGGTTTTTTTAACTGACTAAATTATTTGTTTTCTGTCGGCGAACCCTCTCACCAACGAATCGTATAAGTGAATTAGTTCCTCGGAAGGACGAACGCCGAGCTACCGGCTGAGAAGCCGAACATAACCGGCTATACAATAGTCAATCCTTTTTTGCCCCCGGTCTGCTCGCTTATCGTCATAAGCAGACGTACAACATTTGCTCCATTTCTTCAGTAGCCCATGCCTTATTTTTCTTATATCAACCCTAAATATTTTAAATGTATATTCATGCATAATTGTATATTTCTCATCAATTTTGAAATTACGTTCTCACAAATTCTGAAAATTTTCTCAATAAATATGACACCACACAATTTCTCAACAATTTTGAAATTGCTCTCTCATCGATTTTAATAAATTTCTCAATAATTCTGACACCACAAAAAAAAAAAAAAAATAAATGTGATGTTTCATAATTAAATGTAAAACGGAGCCCGCAAACCCGCGTGGCTCCGTTTATTTTGTTTCATTATAAATTAAATATTACCGTTAGACCCAGCTAAGCTCCTTAATTGCAATCGGAGTCGTGTAAATCTGACCGTTGTAATTAATTCCCTCACTAGTTTTCCTAGCAGTATCCAGCGGTAGTAATTTTTCTAAAATCATTTTTCTTCACCTCTCTATCTTAAATCTATTAATCTATCTTGTAATATTATTGACTCAACCAATAGATTTGATACATATGAATATCATTACAAGTTTTGATATAAAACAACGTATGTCTCTTCTTTTTTTCTTTGTCTACACTTCATATAAGAGGTGTATAAATGTCTGATCACATTTTGAAATATATTGGATCTCGGATAAGGGATTATCGTAAGGAAAAAGGGCTTTTCCAAGAGCAACTAGGTGAAATAGCAGGGTTCCATTTCTCTTATATCAGTGGTATTGAAAGAGCTGAGAAAAATATCTCCATGCTTAATTTAGCAAAGATCGCAGATGCGTTAGATATCGAAGTCCACGAGTTATTCAGTTATTCTAAAAATATCAAAACCAAATTAAGTGAAAAAGAAGAGGAAATTCAGGAAATTGTAGATATCCTCTTGAGGCATAATATACGTGATGTGAAGAAAGCGAAAGTTATTATTAAAGAAGTATTTAAAGATTAATAACCCCATCCTCAAAAAAGAATGGGGTTATTTTTTATTTAGCATTTATTACTTTTACTTTGATGAAATTCAATTCAAATTTATGAGCGCGTTGCTTGTTGTACACAACCTTTTGACGATGTGAACACGAATCAACGTAAATATATCAAGGGTTTCATGCTTGTAAATCTGGGATGCGGTCGGAGGGATTGCATTCATCTTCTCGTCTAGCTTCATAGCACGTGTTACCTTAATGCAATGCTACTACTCCCAACACTCCTATACTGTCGAATTTCGGTATTCTTGCGGGGTCAAGCCATAATGCTTTTTGAACAATTTTATGAAATAATGCGGATTTTGATAGCCCGCTTCAATCGCCACTTCATAAATTTTTTTAGAGCTGTGCTTGAGCAATCGCTGTGAATATTCCATTTTCAACCTTGTGATGTAATCACTCAGATTTTCACCTGTCTCCAATTTATAAATCCGGGATAAATAAGCAGGATGCATCTGCAGATGCTCTGAAATGGTTTGCAAAGAAATATCGCCCGAGAGATGAGACAAAATAAATTTTTGTGCCTCCTTCACGGCAACCATTCTGGCGCTGCGATGTTCATTCACGGCTTGTTGCTTGAATTTCTCGAATACTCTCAAGGTCCAATCGGTTAAATGCTTCACTGTTTTGGCAGGTATTAATTCTTTTCCTCGCACGTAGTCATCATCGATCAAGTCTGCTAGCTTCTTACCATTCTTGTGAGCAAGATAAGAAAAGGCTGCAAAAAAAGCAAAAAAAGCTTCCAACATGTGCTCCGAAGAATCGCTCCAATCCGCTTCCAGTTCTTCTATAATACTGGAGATCTTTAACGAGGCAACTTCCCAATGTCCGGCTTCCATTAAGTGCAGGAGCGCAGGAGGCTCATAAAGACTTAACAGGGTTCTGACCTCGGGAACCTCTGAATCGTCCATAATATAAACCGGCAGGTCCTTCTCTTGGCCCAGTCTCATACTGAAAATTTGGAGCATGTGGTTATATAATTTGGTGATGTCCTCTGGAAATACACCCCATTGTCCCAGAAGGATGGACACCTTCTTTTTCAAAAAATGCTCAATGTTCCTTTGCAGCTGTTGCGTAAGCCGATTCACATGAGACTGCGGATCATCTGAAGACTTGGGAGTCACGGCCAGCACGAGATATTCATGCACATCCTTGCAGAACCAAACGTTAAAATACTCCTCCAACGTTTCCTGCGCCATATTCACGATCGCGAACTCCATCAAGGACATTTCAAACGGATCTAAGTCAGAGAATTGATCCTTGAACCGGATCATGATCATGACTATACTGTCATTTACCTGAACCGGCACTTCGAGCAAATGAATTTTTTCAACCAACTTTTCTGTAGATACCCGTTTTCCCTGAAGCAGATCGTACAGAAGCTCCCCTCGAAGTCGAGGCAAATGATCGCGCATCGCTTTCATCGCCCGTTGATAGGCGTTATTGCTTTCCCGTTCTGTTCGAATCGTTTGAACAACCGAAGACACTCTCTCAATTAATTCCTTGTCGCTTACCGGCTTTAGCAAATAATCGCAAATGTTGTTCTTGATCGCAGTCTGGGCATATTTGAAGTCCGCATGTGCCGTAAGCAAAATGCATTTGATATGCTTCCAATGCTTATAGATGCTTCTTGTTAGCTCAAGCCCGTCCATTCCAGGCATTCCGATATCGGTTATCGCAATATCAATCGGATGAATATTGACAATGTCGAGCGCTTCCGAAGCCGAATAAGCTTTATGTATCGTTCCAATCCCTATCTCTGCCCAAGGAATGGTGACAGCCAAGGTCTCTACTACACTCATCTCATCGTCTACTAAAAGTAATTCCAGCATGTTGTCAACATCCTCCTCCTTTGGTGCCTACTCTGCTCAAACATTCCACTGGATAGCAACTCTCAGTCCTCCGAGCGTAGAATGCGAAAACATAAGGCCAGATTGTTGATCAAACTGATAGGCAAGCCTTTGGTGAACGTTCCATAACCCGCATCCAGCTTCCTGATCATGCGGACTTGACATCTTTTGTTCCAGCTCAATTAACTGCTGATCAGAAAGCCCTACCCCATTATCATCGATATGGATGCGGCAGACACCTTCGGACCACTCGCCGGAAATAATAATGATTCCGTATTGCTCCTTTTTCTCGATCCCATGGATAATTGTATTTTCAATGATAGGCTGAACCATCAGTCTTGGAATTTGCAGGTCAAGCATTTCCTCCGGAATATCGATTTCGTAATGAAATCGTTCCATACGCAAATTTTGGATCGTTAAATAATTTTCAATCAGCTTCAATTCCTCGCGAAGGGTTGTAAGCGTATGCTCCAGCATCGTGATGTAACGAAAATATTCCGACAAATTCAAAACCATAGAGGTGGCAGCCTGTTTATCGTCGATGGCGATCATATTTTTAATGAAAAACATGCAGTTGGACAAAAAATGCGGATTAATCTGCGATTGTAAATGCTTCAATTTAGCGTCTCGAAACCGGATGTTTTCCACGTATACATTTTCGAGCAGTCGTTGGATTTCCTCCGCCATTTCATTAAATCGGTTAAACAAATAATCAAACTCATTCCTCGGATGATAATTAATTCGATGGGAGAACGATCCCGTCTGCAGCTTCATAACCCCTCGCAGCAGCAATTGGATCGGGAGTTGGACCTGCCTGTACAGAAATACGGTAGCCAAGAGGCTGATCAACAGCATCAAGACAATCGTCGCGTAAAACCAATTTCGGCTCTTGGTGATCGGAGCAAGCACTTCTTTAAGCGGCAAATAATCAACGACATGCCAGCCCAGGCTTTTCGAACGCACGTAGTACACCATATATTGTTCGTGATTAATTTCAACAATACGATGACCGTCTTCATCAAGCGGTTCCCGGTTTAATATGGCGATGATTTGCTGTGTTACACTGGAATCGCCCGTTTTATCCATAATCGGTTCGAATAGCGGCTTATAAAAAAATGGATTGGACCTACCGTCATATTGATAATCCTTCAGCACCCGAACCAGGTTGCTCTCGGTAAACTGAACCTCAACCACGGATTCGGCTTCCAACAAGCCTTTATTCACAAGAAGCGGACTCATGACCGCCTTAGTGAAGTAGGCATTGCCCCCAGTAGGATCGGGATGGTACTGCCAGAACCTGGTCGATAGATTCTTTACATATTCGTCGTTGTAGACGGTCTTATAATCGTTCGACAGTACCTGCTTGGCCTTCGGCAAGTAGATGATTAACCGATTGTCCCACCTGCTGGAGGCGCTCAGCAAATTTAATTTTTGGACAATTTCCTCTTGCAGTTCCAACTGTTTAAACGCATCGGAGCTGCTTCCAAGAGCCCCCGGCGCATTTATCGAAGCGTCTCTGCTTACAATAATCGATGAAATGGTAAGCTGGTCTACGATATTATCCATCTGGCTTGTTAGGAAGGAAAGCCGCTTCAAGCTCTTCTCAAGTAGTTCTTGTTCGATGACTTTAACGGAAGTATGGTTCGTGTAACTATATATCAACCCGATCGGCATCAATAATAAGACAATCAGCAAAACCATTTTACTAAATGTATTCCACCTGTGCTTCATACCCAACGCTCCTCATTCCTTGTGAATCTATTATACTTGAACAAGTGAAACGATGGGAGCACAATGAGCTTATTTCACGCGGTAAGTCTCGAAGCAATCCAGGACGATCTCTTTGGAGGCGCCTGGCATTAAATTTTCACTATAGCTTCCGTCTCGTCTGTAACGTTAACTATCCTTTCACGGCTCCTGCCGATAATCCGCTAACGATATATTTTTGCGCAAATAAGGCGATCACTACGACCGGAAGCGTGATTATGCAAGCCGCTGCCATTAATGCCCCCCAGTTGATGGCGTTGCCGGAGATGAAGTTGAACACGGCAATCGGAAGCGGCTTTGTTTTTTCCCCTGCTAAAATCAGCGAGAACATAAAGTTGTTCCATGAGAAAATGAACGCCAGCAGCGACGATGTCACTATGCCTGGCATGGAAACTGGCAGAACCATCTGGAAAAAGGTGCGGATTTTGGAGTTTCCGTCGATCCACGAGGACTCTTCCACTTCCTTCGGAAACGTCTCAAAAAAAGGAAGCATGACCCACATGATAAAAGGCAGACCGATCACCATATGGCTAAGCACAAGGCCCGTGTACGTATCCACCAGATGGAGCTTATTGAACAGGATATACCAAGGAACCAAGTAGGTAATACCCGGAATAATTTTGGCGATCAGGATGGTCACTGCAAAATATTGCATCCGGTATCTGGCAATGGCGTATGCGGCCGGCAGTCCAAGCAGAAGCGACCCGGCGGTAGAAACGGTGGCTACGGAGAAGCTGTTTATAATGTATTTCAAGTAGTCGTATTCTTTAAATACGGTGATATAGTTTTTAACCGTCGGTGTAAACATAAACAAGTGCTGTGAGGATAACACCTGAACTTGCATTTTAAATGAGGCGGACAGCATCCATAAGAAAGGGAACAGAAAAAACAGAAGTACCAGGATATTCACAAGCGTAAAGTTTATACGCACCACAGTCGATTGCCTCATTGGAGTCCACCCAGCCTTTTCCGAATCGCCATTAGTAACAGGATCATGAGCATGATGAGGAGAAAGAACATAATCAGCAGGGCCGACGCGGAGCCTAACTTAAAATTAACGAACGCCAAATCGAAGATCATCAAGTTAAGTGTCTGCGAAGCAAAATTAGGTCCGCCCTGGGTCGTCGCGTAGATGGTATCGAAGGTTTTAAGCAAGTCAATCATTCGCAGAATGACGGCTGTTAATATGGTCGGCATGAGCAGCGGCAGTGTGATATGAACTAGTTTCTGCAGCGAAGAAGCTCCATCCACATCGGCCGATTCATACGGGTCCGAAGGAAGCGTGGCAAGCCCCGCGATCACAATCAATGCGATCAACGGCGTCCACTCCCAAACGTCAATGACGATGAGCGAAGGGATCACTTGCGTGATCGAGGCAAGCCACTCGTTCGTCGGCAAGCCGACTTTTCGCATCATTTGGTTTGCCAGACCGATAGAAGGCTCATAGATCAGCAGCCAGACCAACCCGATGGATACAGGCGTTGCGACCATGGGAAGCATCATGATCGTCTTGACGACCTTCTGTCCGGCGAAAGATCTGGAGAATAACAAAGCGACGGCTACTCCTAACACCGTTTCCAAAACCATGCTGACGGAGGTGTGATAAAAGGTAAGTCGAACCGAATTCCAAAATTTAGCATTAGCCAAAAGAGACGTATAATTATCGAGTGCCACCCATTTGGGCGGCGAAATGGCTGACATGCTCCATTCATACAAACTGATCTTGACCGTATAAATGATCGGAAAAGCAACCATCAATCCAATAAAAAGAACAGCCGGTAAAGTAAACACCCATCTAAGATGACGATCTAACCAATTCATTAACACCATACCGACTCCTTTTTAATAAAATAGCAAGCCTAAGAGCGATCTAAGGCTTGCCCTCGTTCAATTGATTGGTGGTTACTTCGTTTTATCTTTATCAATAATGGCTTGGAATTCGCGATTCGCTTGATCCGCAGCAGCTTTAATATCTTCGCCAAGCATGGCTTTAACCGCTATGCTTCCGATGGCATCCCGCGCTTCACCGACACTAATGACCTGCGGTACGTTATAACCGACGCCGATCTTCATGGTTTCCTGAATGGCTGCAGCCAGATCTGGCGGATAAGTCTCGGTGCCTTCCTTCATCGCCCATACCGAATTCCGGGCTCCCGACACACCGCTGCGTTGGATCTTGAGCACATTCTCTTTACTGCTGGCCCATTCCATAAATGCCCAAGCCGCATCTTTATTTTTCGCTTTCGGATTCATCGCCAGCGACCATGCTGCGATGCTGTAAGGTTTGGCCCCGGCGGATCCCGCTGGAAATACAGCGAAACCGACATTATCTTTGACCAGCGACTTCTCTGGGTCCGTTGTATTTTTGTAAATGGAAGCTGTTTCCGCATAAAATGCCGATTTGCCCTGTGCAAATAACCCTGCTGCTTGAGGCCAGCTCATATTCAGCGTTCCTTGGGGACCATAGTTTTTAAGCAGATTCGCGTAAATCTGGAACCCGCGTATCGCTTCTGGCGTGTTGACAGCTGCCTTATCGCCTTTCATAAAGTCGCCTCCTTCGGAGAAGACGAACGAGGCTACGGCGGTAACCAGGGCGTTGCGTTGCCCCCGGCCGACAATACCGTAGAAATCTTTCCCAGGGTCATGCAGCTTCTTGGCCGCCGCTTCCAATTCAGTCAATGTTTTCGGAATCGGTATATTGTTTTTCTGCAGGATGTCTTTCCGGTAATACAGAACAAACTGATCCGTAAATATAGGGATATACATGAGCTTGCCGTCTATGCTGGATGCATCTATTGCCGCCTTGGAAAAATCGTTGAAATCGTAGCTGGCATTTTTCTTCACGTAACTATCCAGCGGTGTTGTCCAGCCGTTTTTATAGAACAATATTTTATCCATATAAGGGCGGGACATAAATATGTCAGGTGTTTCCGAATTCGAAGTAAACTGAACCGCAAGCTTTTGCTGCAATTGGTCCTCAGCAAACGCCTGCACGTCTACTTTCATCCCCGTTGACTCTTCAAATTGAGGTAGCGCAGCTTTTATCGAATCCGTCCATTGATGGTTTAGAGCAAAAATAGATAGTTTTTGACCTGCAAAAGGTTTTGATGCTGTTGACGTGGTTGCCTTATTGTCACTCTGACTACATGCTGAGGTGGTCAACGCTACTACAAGCGTCAAGGCCAACAATTCGCTTGTTTTCCGAATGTTCATTGGTAAACCCCTTTCGTCTGCTTCTTTTTTATCCTGTTTACAATTTTCATTTTATAATTGAGTTGGACGGAAGGATATAGCAATAATTTAAGATATATATATCCATTTTTATCCTGCATACCTCCTGTTAAAGTGCCCGCCTGCCCTGAAATGCGATATACCCGTCGAATCTGGGCCGCATGGAGCCCATGTCAAGCGTACGCTGTGTCTGAGCAAAAAAGCCATTGGACATCCGGTTGACCTCTGAATCCAGCCAGACGTTACGGTGCCCTGGCTGCCCCCCATTCAAGAAAAAGGCTGTGCGTTGAAATGCCTGTCGGCCGATCTCGAGAAATTGTGCCGCCAGGTCGGCATGCCCGGTGCCCGCGGATATGGCAAGCCCGACTCCTCCGAGCATGCTCCCTCTGGGGCCTCCCTCACCGATTGAATATCACAGTAGCGAATTGGAGAATGACTCGATCGACTCGATCAATCAATTATATACCGAAACATAATTGACACCATTTTTTACACATAAATAAAACTTTACATATGACGTCATATATGAAAAAACCAGTCAGCAGTAGTTATTGCTAAACTGGTTTTTCGCACAAATTACATGTCGTATAATATGGTAGTGGTGTAAGAATTAATTAAAAAACGATTTCTCTAAATCAATTTCCTTGAGCCAAATTGGGCGATTTTCTTCCATCGACCGATAAGCAGCAAACAACGTCTGCAGCGTCAGCAAATTATCTTGAACACTATTTTCCGGCTCGCGCTCTTCTTCAATGGCACACAATAATTCTCCCATCGTGCCTAAAAATGCATCCGGAAACCATCTGCCTTCAAGTTCCGGTGTAAACCAGTAGGCTGGATCGATCTGTCGAGAAGTAAAGCTCAATGTATCTTTCTGGCCGATTGGGTAATTATACAAAGCCCCATTGGTACCTTTGATCACGCCTTCAGTTCCCTCAAAACGAAAGGTAGCATACCAATCATCTTGTCCAGCAATATTGTTATGATTGTCGTGAATGAGTCCTCTTGTCACTTCCCCAGGAAATTTCATATGGATCAACGTGCGAGTTTCACCTTTACATACTTGATCTGGAAATTTGGCTCCGTCAGCGTAAACGTATTCTGGCGTTCCCAATAGGGAGCGAATGGCATCAATATAATGGATGCTGTGATACATCAACTCCGGATGATCAATTTTCGTAATCCATGGCCAAAGTGACCAATCTGTATTCACATTTACTTGAATCGTGGCTTGTGTAACCTGCCCTAACCAACCTCTTTGAATGATTGTACGGCTAGCGCGAATACCCGGTGCCCAGCGCAATTGCTGATTAACGGCTCCTTTAATACCCGCTGACTCGCATGCTTCCACAATACGTTTGGCATCTGCATACGATTCGCTAAGCGGCTTTTGACAAAGTACATGTTTGCCTTTAGCTGCTGCACGCTCTACCACTTCAAGTTGAAATTTAGCAGGGATGGCAATATCAACAATTTCGATTTCGGGATGATCCAATAACTCGTCTAGTGTTCCGAATATGTTTTTGAGTCCAAATTCACCTGCGACTTTTTCTGCATGAGCGCGATTAGTGTCATAAATCCCGACAACGTTCAGACCACCCATCCGATAGGCGGGCAGATGGCAGGCTTGAACAATAGCGCCTGCACCAACAATACCGATTCCCTTGCTTTTATTCCGAGGTACCTTGGGTTTGTAGTCTAAATCTAGATCTAGCAAAGCACTTTGCTTCAGTTCCATAGTGATCACCCCTTCGCCTATTTCTTCTTCACCAACAATAAGTGAGCGCAAGCCAGGACTACTTGATTCTGTTGATTGAGTACTTCTACCTGTTCGGTTACGAGTCCGTAAGCTGGACGCTTCAGATATTCTTCTTTGGTAGAAATTGTAGTGCGAACACGAATCGTATCCCCGATATGCACAGGTTTAACAAACCGAAGCCGATCGTAACCATACGAGAATGCCTCTGGATTCATTACGCCGGCAGACATTCCGATCCCTACACTAAATATGAGAGTGCCATGAGCGATGCGCTCTCCAAAATCCTGCGTTTTACACCATTCGGCATCCATATGATGCGGGAAAAAATCACCCGTTTGACCCGCGTGCATAACAATATCTGTTTCGGTAATCGTTCTACCTAAGGTCATCCGTGAAGAGCCTACTTCATAATCCTCGAAAAATAGAGTCTGGATCATTTTATTATTCTCCATTCATCTTTTATAATCGATAAAATTGTGCAGCTGTATGTCCAAGCACAGCATCAATTTCGGCTTTCGAGCGAACTTCTAGCGCTTTGTTTGTTTCATTCCATACTTTAGCGTAATCACCGGCCAAATTCGCTACAGGCCAATCACTGCCGAACATGAGACGTTCCGCTCCGAATATCTGGAAAGCAAAATCTATATATGGTTTAATATCTGTTGCCGTCCAGTTTTCCCAATCTGCAGCCGTATTAAGCCCAGATAATTTGGCATATACATTCGTGTAAGAAGCCGCTTTCTTCATCTGACTTGCCCAAGGCTCCATCAGCCCATCCTTAATTGGCGGTTTTGCCAAATGATCAATGACGATTTTTAGATTAGGTACTTTTTCAGCAAGTGTCGATACATGCTCTAGATGTCTTGGTAAAACGGCCACGACATCAAAACTCAATCCAAATAATGCCAACACCTTCAATCCCTCAATGACATCATCCTGCACGACCCAATCTGGATCTTGCTCCTCATGAATCAGATGGCGGACGCCTTTAAATAAAGGATTTTTTGTATACAGCTCTAGCTTCTTCGCAGCTTCGTGCGGTTTATTCAGCGGTACCCAGCCTACTACACCCCCTACCCAATCATGCACGGCAGCGGTTTCAAGCATATAATCGGTATCTTCATATGAATCCATCGCTTGTACGAGGACCGTTTTATCGATCCCAGCCGCTTTAATTAGCGGTTCGAGCTCAGCTGCTTCAATTGTGCGATATAAAGGTCCATATGCAGGTACTAGCCACGGGTAGGCAACTTTATCCAAATTCCAAAAATGCTGATGGGCATCGATTCTCATCTCTCATCATCCCTTTTTTTCGATTTGATCTTGCCATTGTTCCGGATTTCGGTACTTTACCGTTTGTAAATGTTCACAATAGAGGACGAGCTCGCCTTCATTTTTATACACTTCGTAACTGACTTTGACTAACCCTAACTCTTTGTACTTAGGACGCTTCTCCAAATGCGTACGCACCGTGTAGATGGTGTCTCCGATAAATACGGGTTTAATGAAACGAAGCTTATCATAACCATAGCTAAAAGTATGAATGTTGTTATGTGCCATCAATCCTAGACCTACGCTGAACACAAAAGCCCCGGCAACTAATCTACGCTGAAAAATGCCTTCTTCTTTGGCAAAGATTTCGTCAGCTACGTACGGGTGCATATCCATCACTAAAGCGTTAAATTGCATACTCTCCCCTTCTGATAGCGTACGGCGCATGGAACGAATCTTTTTACCTACCTCAAACTCCTCATACATCCAATCTTCCGTATTAAACAAAGGGATATCTTGATGTGGACGGTTAACATTTTTAATTTCAGTCATTTCCTACCAGCTCCTTCATGATTGAGTTATTATCCGCACCGAGCTTCGGTGAGCCTATGGATGATGTGAAAATTTGCCCGTCTATTCGGATCGGGCACCTTGTAGTTAAGAGGCTTGTGCCATTATTACGAGTGACCTGTTGTGTCATGTTTAATAATAGGAATCCTTCGTGCAGCAATAACTTATCCCATGACATCACGTCAGCACACCAATAATCTGCGCGTTCAAGGACGGATAGCCATTGCTGTGTTGATTCGTTCTCTAGATGCTCCGCAAGGATTCGCTTAATTTCATCTCGCTTAGTTGCCCATTCATTTGGATCGGTATAGGTCAATAAAGCTTTACATTCAAGCAGCTTACCAAGTTCTAGAACGGACCCCATTGCCAGTGCGACAAAGCCATCTTTGGTCTTGTAGATACCGTAAGGGGCCCTCAAATAAGCATGCGCATTATGAATGCCGCTTCTTTCGGGAAGCTTTCCGCCATCGTTCAAATACGTTGTCAGCACTTCGAATTGAAAATCCAGTGTAGCCTCAAGCAAACTTGCTTGAACGAAAGACCCTTCATTAGTAACTCCACGTCGCACTAAGCAAGCTAAAATACCTTGCACAAGTTGTGCGCCTGCCATCATATCTGCAACAGCTAAACCAAATGGCATAGGGGGCTGGCCTGCATCACCGTTAAGCCATGCGAGACCAGTTAACGATTGTACGAGCAAATCCTGCCCGGGTCTGTCGCGCCATGGACCTTCGTGGCCATAACCTGTAATTTCACCATAGATGAGTGTAGGGTTTATTTCATTAACTCGCTTGTAATCCAGTCCAAGCCGTTCCATAACGCCCGGTCGAAAGTTTTCAATAAGTACATCCGCTTTACGAATTAAGGTTTTAACGATTTCAAGTTCATCCGGATTTTTCAAATCTACCGCGAAGCTTTCTTTATTCCGATTAATGGAATGAAATAACGTGCTATCTCCGTCCAACTCCATATTGGAAATATATAAAGTTCGACATATATCACCTGTTCCGGAACGCTCGATTTTGATCACCCTTGCACCGAGATCGGCTAATCGCAAAGCAGCAGAAGGTCCGGAGAGGAACTGACTGAAGTCCAGTACGAGAATACCATCCAGCGGTTTGTACGTAGTAGTTATTGTCATGCTGTCACTCCCTATAGGCTCAATTCGCTCAGAAGAAATTCTTTATCCAATCTTTCGTTATCTTCACCGATACGCGGGGCCCATTTGTCTGATTCAAGTAGGGCTTCGTTAATCCGAATCGGACATCGTGTCATTCGTAGGCTAGGGGATCCGGGTCTAGTGATTTCCTGAATCATGTTCAGCGTTTTAAATCCATCATGTTCAAGCAATCGATCCCATGTATAAACATCTGCGCACCAATAATCAGCAGGTTCAAGTACCGCAAGCCATGCTTGTGTTGTTCGCGTCTTAAGGTGAGTTACTAAGATACTCTTGATTTCATCTCGGTGCGTGAACCAGGTTTTCGGATCGCTATATGTCACTAATGCATCACATTCCAGGAGTTCCCCAACCCGGATAATCGAGCCCATGGCAAGCGCAAGATACCCATCCGCCGTTTCATAAATTCCGTATGGAGCCCCTAAATAGGCATGCGCGTTATTTAAGGAGCTACGCACAGGAAGTTGTCCGCCATCATTCAGATGCGTGGTCAATACCTCAAACTGAAAATCCAAAATCGATTCGAGCAGACTAACTTCCACCAGCCCGCCAATACCTGTGCTCCCACGACGTACAAGACAAGCAAGAATGCCTTGAACTAAATGTGCACCTGTAAATAAATCTACTGCAGCAAGTGCAAAAGGAACCGGAGGTTGATCCGCATTTCCATTGAGCCAAGCTAAGCCGGATAACGATTGGATTAACAAATCTTGACCTGGCTTTCCTTTCCAAGGTCCTTCTTTCCCATATCCGCTAACACTGCCATAGACTATTTTCGGATTGATTAGTTTCACACTTTCATAATCTAAACCTAGTTTTTCCATCGTTCCTGGGCGGAAATTTTCTATCATTACGTCCGCATGTTCAATTAACTTTTTTATTTTAATGAGATCTTCGGGGTCTTTTAAATTCGCTTGATAGCTTTCCTTATTTCGGTTGATCGTATGGAATAATACGCTATCACCATCCGATAATAAGTTATTTAAGGACAATTGGCGGCAAGAGTCACCGGTTTCAGGCCTTTCTATCTTAACCACTCGCGCGCCAAGATCCGCAAGACGCAGTGCAGCAGATGGTCCGGAAAGATATTGACTGAAATCCAGTACTAAAAGTCCTTCAAGAGGTTTCATCAAAGATTCTCCTTTAGTGATTCACGATATAAAATATCCATCCTTGCCAATACTTCTTTTGGATTACCGCCATGACGAATATAATCTCGGACTAAATCACCTGCATGATCTTGAAAATGAAAATATCCGCTGTAACGAGGACGCATATAAGCGCGGTCCAATGCAGGCAAAGTGTCTTTGTAATAATTTTGTGTTTGACGGTTAACCTCTTCATCCAACCATGCATCTCTGTGTCCTGGCTGACCGCCGCTCTCGAAATAAATTGTTTTTTGGATATCAGCACTAGCTGTAAACATTGCAAAGCTTAATGCATCATCCATTTGCATGCAGTTGACTGAAATAGCGAGCCCCGTTCCGCCTAAGGTTGATCTTAGTTTTCCATGACCCCCGATAGACACCATGTCAGTAGAACGCACCGCATATTTGGAGTAACCTCGTCTGGCATAATTAGAATATCCGTAAGCAAAAGGACAATAATAAAGATCATCACGCGTAGACATTGCTTCCATAACCTTAATTGGATTCCAATCTAACATTTCCTTTGTGCAGTAATTCGTAAGTTCTCGAAGCTGATCCAGCACCTTAAGCCCCATATCTGTACTGACAACACTTTCTATATTGAAAAATGGCTCTTCGCCTTGCGTGTAACAAAGCATATAAAAATTCATAAGCGTATCAATGGGAATTCCAGCAAAAGCAACCTTACCTCGCTTAGCTAACCCAACTAAGTCTTCCCACGTTGCTGGCAAATTAAGTCCATCATTTGCAAATAAATCCGGTCGATATGATGCTACAGGCGTTGCTGCATCAACAGCTAAAGCACTTTGATAACCGTCAAAATTATAGCTTAGGTGTGATTTACCTACTGAATTTACGGCTTGATCGGCCATAAACTTGCGTGGAAGCACCTGATCCAATGGAACCAAAATGTTTTTATCAGCAGCAAACCCAGCCCATGGATGGTCAATAATTAATAAATCGTATTGCTCGGCTAACATTTGAATCGGATAATCCGCAAAATGCTGTAGTGAACGTTTATCCCACGTAATTTCCACATCTGTATGCAGCTCCATATATCGTTGCGAAGCAGCTACAACTGAAACATAACCTCTTGTATGGTTCCAAGTAATACCACGAAGCTTCTTAGTCATAGTTTAAACCTCTCCATCTTCATTGGTACTACCAGAGTACCATTATCATTACAATATCATAAAACCTTGTTACCCTCAATCATTTTCAGTATAGTTTAACTATTACGAATGATTTAAACATGATTTATTGGAGGTCCTACCGAATGTTAGATATAAAAGCAGTCAAAAAAGTTACCGTTACTGAGCAAATTATGGAGCAAATTGCCGGTATCATTACTTCAGGCCAACTTAAGCCTGGTGATCAACTCCCAAATGAAAGAGATCTTGCTGATAAATTCAAGGTGACTCGGGGCCGCGTTCGTGAAGCACTTCGCGCTTTGTCTCTTGTCGGTTTGCTTACCATAAAAGCAGGTGAAGGCAGCTTCGTAAACGAACAACAAGCCCCTTTTTCACCTGAAACGATTACTTGGATGTTTTATAGCGAAATTCATAACTTGGATGAAGTGTATGCCGCTCGAAAACTAATCGAATCCGAGGTATATCTCCTTGCTGCGGGTAGAGCAACACAAGATGAACAAGATCATCTTCTCCTGATTCTTGATGCGCTTGTCCAAGCAAAAAATGAGCATAATCCAGCTGAGTTTTTAGATCTATTAGATCAGTTTGATATTTACATGGGAGAAATTTGCGGCAATCGCATTTATGCCAAATTGATGCAAACCGTTGTTCATTTACGTAGAGAAACAAGTTTGAAGCTATTGAAGGTACCCGGAGCGATCGAAAGCAGCACTGAAATACGTAGTTCGTTGATGCTTGCTATTCATTCCAAGGATGAGAAACGAATCAAAGATTCAATCCATGCTTTTTTCGAAAATTCGAAACGGTTCTATGACAATATTATTGGCAAAGCATAGTTCACTATAACGGCACAAAAGTGGTTGAATTTTCTTTGAGCTTAACCCGATTGGGGGAACTTTTGTGCTCGATGAAGCTGATCATAATAAAGCGACTCCGCGAGGCGGAGCCGCTTTATTTATTCAGAATTGTCCTCATTTGAGCTAATTGTTCACACTGTACACATGTTGCTTCTTTTTTTAAGGTTTTTAAGGTAATTCTGACTGAACACTTATGTCATCGTAATAAACAGTACCCGACTCACCGTAAACCTGATTTCCGACCGGCCACCCCGACGCGAACACGAGAGTCAAGAGCATAAGTTACAGTAACAATTTGCCAAAAAACCTTCTCGACATAAATTGCCTCCTAATATCGTATTTTTGATTAATACTGCGAATTTATCTATTCAACCCTTCACAGCAGAACTGACCGTCAAAGCGCTTTCTACTTGTTCGGTGAAGATCAGGTATAACACGACCATCGGCAAGCTCGCGATCGTCATGACAGCGCCCATTCCGCCCCAGTCGGTCGCATGAAGGCCTTGAAAATAGATGAGCCCAATCGGCAAGGTCATAAATTGTTCTTTTGTAATCAATATCGACGCCAAAAAAAACTCATTCCACGTCCCCATAAACTGAAGAATAACAATGGTTGCGACTGCCGGAGTGAGGATCGGCAGAATTATGCGAAAGAAAGCGAGATAAATCGAGGCGCCATCCATACAAGCCGATTCTTCCAGCTCTTGCGGAATCCCTCGCAGGAAGCCGTAAAATATCATCGACGCAAAGGGCAGCCCGAACGCCACGTAAGGGATCAATAAAGCGCCGTAAGTATTCGTCAAGTGAAAATCTTTCACGATAATCGCCAAGGGAATGATGATGACTTGAATCGGAATAAACATGCCGATAATCATGTAAATCCGCACCGCTTCTCGAAATTTCCACCGAAGCCTGGCAATTGCATATGCAAACATGACGGCGAAGAGGACAACACCGATCGTCGTAATCGTAGAGACAACCATACTATTGGCGATATAGGTGGGGACACTGAATTTATTCCAGGCATTCACGTAATTCTCGAATCTGAAGTGCGTCGGTATTCCGAAAGGATTGGTTACGAAGATTTCATCGTTGTTTTTCAACGAATAGAAGACCATCCAAATTAACGGATATACGGAAATCACGAAATAAACCCATAAAAAGGACTGCAGGACGATTCCGACGATTTTGTTCATACCATGACTCTCCTTTACCCCTGTTCCAATCCGGTTTCTCTGCTATCAAACACTTTGTTGATGATAATGGTGACGATTAGGCTAATCACTATCAACAATACCGAAATGGCACAAGCATACCCGTATTGATTGCCCGAAAATGCGTTCCGGATGATCATGAACGTAATCGTATAGTTTGTCGTGCCTGGGCCGCCATTCGTCATAATAGCCATTTGCACATAAGCACCTATCCCTGCTGTAATGGCAATAATATAGCAAAACTTGAACGTTTCCTTCATCAGCGGGAGCGTGATGTGCCAATGCGCCTTCCATTTACCCGCCCCGTCGATTCGAGCTGCTTCCGTATAATGCTCAGGAACGGATTTTACGCCAGCATAGAGCAAGGCAAACTGAAACCCCATATATTGCCAAGCGTTGACGAAGGCAATCGCAATAATCGAGACGCTTGGTGAGTTCAGCCATTCTTGGCGGTAATCCATCCCGAGTGCTTGAAACAATTTATTGATGAGTCCGTTAACCGGGTCATACATGGAAAGCCAAAGTTGACACACGACGGTGACCGAAAGCACAACGGGAATAAAATAAGCGGTTTTCAGCACTTTCCGGCCTTTCACCGTCGGGTCCGAGCAAATAAGCGCCAACAACGTGCCTAGACCGATTTGGAAAACGACCAGAACAAGGGCGAATAAAAGTCCATTCCGGAGTGAAGTGGTCAATAAATAATCTTGGGCAAGATCGATATAATTTCTGACGCCAATAAAAGTCGCTTCGCTAAGGCCATCCCATTCAAAGAAGCTGCGGTAAAATGTCTGAAGAATTGGATAAAACACGATTACGCTATATAGAACAATCGCCGGTGTTAAAAAAATTAAGATTGCCCGTTTGTTTCCTAGGTATTGTTTCATCTCCATGCTCCCTTTCTTTAAAAAGACTCACACCAACTTACACGTCGATGTGAGTCATAAGCTACTGTAAGGATTTATTTCTTCAGCGTATTATTGAGATTTGCTACGAATTGATTCGCCGTAAATCCGGAGACTATCAGGTTCTGCGAGTTGTCGTCAATACTCAGATTTACGTTCGTATCATTCTGCACGGTCGCGAAGCTCGTAATATTCGGGATCACTTCTTTTCCGAGACGAGTCAGCATCGCAGGCACTTGCGCAGTGATTGGCTTATCGACCTTGATCGATACAATCGGCGTGCCCACTTGCGTGTACTTGTACTCAGCATATTTACGTGCCATGAACGCAGCTACTTTAATCGCGACTTCTTTGTTTTTCGTTTTTGCGGAAACTGCGAAGCCTCCTGGACCGCCCGCTCCGTTCATTGCAAACTTTGCTTTTTCATAGGTGGCTTCGTCTTTCGCCGGGAAGTTCATGAAATCTACGTTGTCTCCCAGATTTTTTTGCGAGCTCGGAATTTCCCATTGGCCATTGACGAACATTGCCGCCTTGCCTTGGTAAAATAGCGAAGAGGCTTGATCGTAATTCGTCTGGGTCGCGTTCTTCGCGAATAATCCTGCGGCTTGCAGCTCCTCCACTTGCTTAGCGGCCAGCTTCAGAGCAGCCGGCGTTTCCATTGCGCCATTGAGGGCGCCGTAGCCTTTCGGTTCCTCGCGAGTCATGAATCCTTGCAATAGTGCGTTGCCAATCCATTTTTCTTTTGAGAAGATCGCGAGCGGAATGATTCCCTTCGCATTGAATTTTTTAGCGGCATCCTTCAATTGATCGATCGTTTTGATCGGCGCCTGTACACCTGCTTCCGCAAACAGTTTCTTGTTATAATACAAGATGATAAATTCAGTGCCGGCATACGGATAGCCGTACACGTGGCCGTCCGGCGCAATCAATTTAGCTTCGTTGCCTTTGTTCAAATCTTTCTTGAATTGCGCCGTTTCCGGGGCATCATCTAACGTTAGAATATTGTTCGACTTGCTGCCGATCTGCATGATATCCCAAGAGGTGTCGATGATATCAGGCAAGTCTCCTGTCGCCATTTGCGTTTTGATTTTTTGACCATTATCCTGCAGCCCAGGCACCAAAGTAACTTCAATGTTCGGCATCGCTTTTTTCAGCTCGGCGACCGCGTAATCGTAAGGCTTGGAAGTGTCATCGTCGAAATGATTGGTAAAAATGCTAAGCTTAACAACAGGATCGGCTGGCGCTGCAGGAGTTGTCGCTGCAGGTGCAGTAGGAGTCGCCGCAGCAGATGCGACAGGCGATGCTTTTGAGATTGCGTCATTCTTCGTTTCCGATCCACACGCTGTAAGTGAAACTGTCATGATTGATGCGAGTGCGATGCTGCTCAATTTCGTCCAGTTCTTCACTATAAATACCCCCAATAATTATCAGATTTTTGAAGCGCTTACATGACTGATTCTAGGGGAAAATCGCTTTCGCCATAAGGTACGTTTACGCATTATTGCGTACAAATCCCCCGTTTTCCGGGGTACAATTTTCATGCGGACGGCCAATCTTCCCTGTCGTATTCGGTTTCTTAGACCTCTTATCTTCTTAACCTCTCATACCCCGACTTAGTTGTACCTATTTCCCGCTTTATCGAATTCGGTTCCGTGGCAAGGACACAAAAAGAAAAGCTCCTTACAAGCGTTGTCATTGAATGCGAAGAAGTGCATTGTTCCGTCTTGAAATGGATTTTCGGGGAAGAATCTTTAGGTTTAAGTATGATCTTGAAGGATTAGCGTCTTTTCTGAAAAGATGGGTAGAATCAGCTGCCGGAATGCGCCCACCTTGAACTTATCCCATATCAAACGCCATCCATCCAACTTTTATGATATTAATTTGTAATTCATTAAATTCCTTCTGATCTTTAGTTGTTAATCGATACTTGTATAATTTATTAATCCACCACTTCAATCTTCTAGGGAAAATAACTTTGACCCTAACATCCGTAAATAATTCTATATATCTTGGATCATCAAAGTAATCTCTCCAGCCAACACAACGTAGGGATTCCTTTTTGTGAAATTACCGCTATAGAATACTGCTTATTACTTAAGAAGGAACAAATGAATTCACCTAAAAATATCGGCGATATAATTCTCTCCTACGCTCTCCTCGAAGCTGGACATAAATCTGTGTGGTAGATGCTTTTTCATGCCCAAGCATTCCCTGAATAAATTCAAGTGGAGCGCCGTTATCTAGCAATTGACAAGCATAGGTGTGACGAAATCGATGAGGATATACATTGGCAGTAATTTTCCCGCGTTGTGCAAGTTTTTTTAAAGACCAACGAATTGTTGGAATTGTTAATCGACGGGTCGGGTTCGTTTCTGTTACGAACAATGCTTTACATGTATCTCCACGACTCTCTAGGTATCTCTTTAACCAAACCTTACACTCAGTAGTAAAATAAACCTCTCTTTGTTTAGAACCCTTACCATTCACAATTGCTGAACAGTTCTCCCAGTTCACGTCTTCAATGTTTATTTTCTGCACTTCTCCAACGCGGCAGCCCGTGCAGTATAGAAATTCCAATAGAACATGCTCACGGTGAGATCGACAGGTAATCTTAAGATGAATAACATCCTCCTCAATTAGAAATTTCGGAATACGTTTGTCCGTCTTTGGCTCTTTTAGCTTAAGGGAAGGATTCCGTGTGATATGCCCTTCTTCAAATGCAAAGCGAAAAAGGGAGCGTACGAATCGAATCCGATGGCCTAAGCTGCTAGGCTTTAAACGCTCTGATACCCTAGCGAAATAGTCTTTTAACAAGTTTAATGAGATTTCTTCAATTTCTAGATCACCCAGTTCACGGACCAACATCTTTAATTGTAGAAAGTATGCTTTCATTGTATGCGTGCTGAATCCCAGAATACGTTTGTCCGCTTCATACAGCATCCATAAATCCTTCAAAGTCATAATAAAACCCTCCCAAGTATAAGTTATCTCTAGCATTGCTAGAATTGGGAGGGTTTAATCTTTTATTGCTTATTGTTGTGCTAGTATCCATTAACAAGCTTTACTTGCATGGTACACCAGTTTCGCAGGCAGGCAGGTATATTCCCATTACTTCAGTACATAAAAAAGAGCCGCTTCTTAAACAGACAGCGTGCTCCTGCATGATTCTCTTCTGAAATTAAATAACTCGTCCTTAGTTGATGAATCGACTTTACATCATAAATCAATACTCCTACTAAGCATAACTTATTTATGAATCTAAACATTCTCGTTTAATGACTTCATTTCGGATTAAACAACAACCTTATATTGTAACGCCAATCAGCAGTTAGTTCATCTTCACGAACGGCGTTTACAAATGTGAACACCCGCTAACGAACTTTATTTTCCACTAACACACTTTATTTTCCACTAACAATCTTTATTTTCCTTGATCACCACTAACTATTTTCCTTGATCAATGATGAACCCCGTGATACGATTTTTACCATTTGACTTAGAGAAATACATAGCTTCATCGGCCCGCTTCAAGAGCCCATCTGTAGAAAGGCCTTTCGAATATCGAGTAAATCAAAAAGAAACCGGCACTCCTAATGGAGTCCCAGTTCTTATTCAACCTATCCAACCTCACTCAACCGCCCATCCCGAAAATACACAACCCGCTTCGCCTGCTGTACAATCGCCAGATCATGCGTAATCAAAATGATCGTCCTACCCTGCTCATTCAAACTCTTAAAAATATCCAAAATCTCAGCACCAGTCCTCGAATCCAACGCCCCTGTCGGCTCATCCGCCAAAATAATCGCTGGATCTCCTGCTAGCGTCCGGGCAATCGCAACCCGCTGCTGCTGCCCGCCGGACAGCTCCGAAGGCAGATGCCGCCTGCGGTCCACTAAATCTACATCTTTCATAGCCTGCATTACTAGCGGCTCCCGCTCTTTTTTGCTCATACCCCGATATATAAGCGGCAACTCCACATTTTCATACGCATTAAGCCGTGGCAGCAGATTGAAGCTCTGGAAGACGAATCCGATCTTCCGATTCCGAATCTCAGCCATCTGAGCATCCTTCATCTGATTGATCGCCTTCCCATCCAGCACATACGTCCCGTAATCCGCAACGTCCAAGCAACCTAAGATGTTCATCAACGTCGACTTTCCCGACCCCGATGGCCCCATGATCGCCACGAACTCGCCGTGATCTATCTCTAACGATACACCGTCCAACCCACGTATCGTTTCTCCGCCCATCACATAGTTCTTGCTCACATGCTGGAGCTGAATTAAGGTCATCCTCTTCGCCTCCATTTTCTGAAACCAAATAAATGAAGTATGCGACTCTTCCGACTGATCGACCCTTACCGCTTCGCCTTATAAAACTCATGATACAGCTTCATGAGCGCCCGTTTCTCAATCCGCGACACATAGGAGCGGCTGATACCCAGCTCTTTCGCAATCTCCCGCTGCGTCTGCTCTTCCCCGCCAAGCTCCAGCCCAAACCGACCAACGACGACTTCCTTCTCGCGATCGTCCAATATCTCCAGATTGCGATAGATTTTACTCTTTTCTATCTTAAGCTGAACCTTATCCACGACATCGTCCGCTTCCGTCCCGAGGATGTCGATCAATGTAATTTCATTCCCCTCTTTGTCCGTTCCGATGGGATCATGCAAGGACACATCTTTGCGCGTTTTCTTCAACGAGCGAAGATGCATAAGTATTTCATTTTCTATACAGCGTGCTGCGAAGGTTGCCAGCTTCGTCCCTTTGTTGGGAGAGAACGATTCAATAGCTTTGATCAGACCAATGGTGCCGATCGAGATCAAATCCTCGAGATCTTCTCCTGTATTGTCGAATTTTTTGAGGTTGTGAACACAAAGCAACGTATAGGCTTGACAAACTGGAATGTAAATGTAAAAAGGCGATCATAATTTATGAAAAATCAATATGAATGTATTTTAACTTTTAGGCGTTGTCCCCTAATATCTCAGAAGTATTACAAAAAAATCATCATTGATATTTCAAATCCATTTAACAATCATCAATTGTTTAGCTGATAGCACATTGTTTATCAAGGGCAAACAAGTAACATTACCTTTATTGTTAGTAAAAAGGCGTTCACGCATCAAACATGATACGTGAACGCCTTTTTACTCAATGTCTTTCCAACGGTGACAAATAAGTTTTGAAGTACTTCTTACAAACCATTGCCTACAGTCTCATTGAACTATAGTTCCTCGTTGAATGACCACCTCTTTATTTGTGGTAAGGCTTAGCGCGCTGTCTGTAACTGCAAGTTTAAAGGCCATCCTTTGCGGGATGGCCCTTTCTTTGTAGAACATACATTAGTAACTAACGTATCCGTTTGCTTAAAGTTTGTCTTTATTAAGTTATTAATAAAATGAAGTGAGAGCATCTACATCATTATAATTGATAAATCCCGTGTTCTACTCGCTGGATGCAATATTCGGCAAACTTGTAGTAATCAAAGTCATGGTGACTTTCCTCTTTAGTAAGTCCACTGTAAAACATTCCCCACGCTACCTCTCGAACCATCGACACGAATTTCATGTCCTGAAAAATGCGGAATGTTTCCTCCTCGAAATATCCGAAGTATAACTTTAACCACTCACGCTCATCTGTTTCACTGAACTGATTTGTAAACGGAATGAGCGTCAATTCGAAAAACACATCTCCGACTCCCGACAACTCCCAATCAATGATTTGCAACTGTTGACCTGTATAAATCATATTGCATAAAAAGGAATCATTGTGACAGAATTTGCTGTTATATTCTTTGTCATCACTCCTCTTGTGAGCGATTTTCTCTACTCGATGCAAAATTCTGTTTAATCCATCAGGATGCTTGACTTGAAACTGATCTGCGCCTTTCAAATATCCATAAATTAAATCGTAAGGAGTACATGTTCTACCTTGACCTTCCATACGATGTATTCGTTTGAAGCGATCCATAATCATTCCTTTGATATGATCGTCATTCAGATCATCTTTCTCAAGCACTCGACCTTCAATAAATTCCGTGACTACAAATTGTTCAGGATGATTATTGGAAATCACTCTGGGAGCAAATCCTTCACGGTTTGCCTTCTTCATCACTTCTACTTCAGAGCGGCGTGTTAGGTTCAAATACTCGTTTTGCCTGCTATTGATGCGAAGAACGTATGTACTCTGTTTGGTTTGCACCTTATAGGTTTGATTGCAAAGCCCTCCACTAAGACTATCAAAACTTAGGAATTCATGGCTTAGCTCTGGTACTTCGCGAATAATTTCTTCAACTTTCATGTTCAACAGGATCCCCTCCCACTTCGAATCTTCAATCGACCGTAGAAAAAACGTTTACTTGGATAAAATTAATACATATGTCTCCCTACATTACGAGTTCTAAAGGAAAAATACCTCCACTATGATGAATAGCTGGAGGTATCCTGAATTTCCGGTAATTTCTTGGTTTGGCGCTTCTAAATATCCATGGCTTGCTTAGCCAACGCCAGGGCACCGCAAAGGCCAGCGTTGCCGCCTAGAGCGGGTTGTACAATGTAACTATCGTTGTCCTCTGAAAAAGCCGGATGCTGTACATAACCGTTCAACAGTTCACGAACTTGTTCGCGTATAAGCGGGAATAAGTGGGACTGGTTCATAACGCCGCCGCCGACAATGATTTTCTCCGGAGAAAGAATGAGCGCGTAATTGGCTAGTGCCTGAGCGATATAGTAGCTTTCCATTTCCCAAGCGGAATGCGTATATCCAAGTTCAAACGCCTTCTTGCCCCAGCGATCCTCCAGCGCCGGTCCCGCCGCCAGTCCTTCCAAACAATCTTTGTGAAAGGGGCAGTGTCCTTCATAGCTGTCTTCCGGATGCCGCCGTACAAGAATGTGCCCCATTTCCGGATGGGTCAAACCATGAACGATCTTTCCTTCAACGATTGCACCCGCACCGATCCCGGTTCCGATCGTCATGTACAGGCAGCTGTTCAATCCTGCTGCAGCCCCCCATGTTGCTTCCCCCAATGCAGCTGCATTCACATCGGTATCAAAACCAATAGGGATGTCAAAGTACTGTTTCAAATGCTCCACGATCCGGTAACCGCTCCAGTGCGGCTTTGGAGTTCTTGTTACGGAACCATAAGCCGGGCTCTGCGGGTTCACATCGATCGGGCCGAAAGTTCCGATTCCAATCGCTTGTATCTCTTTAGATGCAAAGAAATCCATCGCATTGCCGAGCGTAGCTTCAGGTGTCGTTGTTGGGATAGAGATGCGGTCAAGGATTTCACCATCTGCCGTACCAATCCCGCATACGAACTTTGTCCCGCCGCCTTCGATAGCACCTAATAACAATTCGTTTCCCTCACAATCATCGTCACTTTGTTATACCCTCACAACTGAATAGGTCGATTTCAATGGATGAAGCGCTAGAGAAATGACCTTGGCCTTTCCATCAAGCACATAAAGTTCCAAACCTGTACTGAACGGATCCGGAAAAATTTGATCGGTAATCACGATCTCCCCGTCATTTGCAAATACTTCAATGGAGGAGCTATCGACAAAAAGGTGTAGCTTTAGCCGACCGTTTTGAAGCTCCAATTGTACATCATGCTTACATGCAAATGCGTCATGAAATCCGCTTTCACCGGAGTTGCAGCGGTCAACAAACAATGTCTGCATGGCGGTGTTATAGCCGACTACGGTTTCTTCCCGCTCCGAATTCCGAAGCTTAAAACCAACTTCCGATGCTTCACCCAAATCGATTTCACATTCGAGCTCATAGATATCGCTGTGCACGTCCGAAAGTAAATTTTGACCGGGATTGACTGTAACCTCTTGCCAAACCTGCGCTTCTAACCGAAGCTTTTGCAAATCTGTAACTGGCTTTTGTACTAAACGAATTCCAGATGGCCCCTTCTTCAGGGAGAGCACCCGTGGCAGCGTCATAGCGCTTCTCCAACTGCTTGTCGGAGTGAGATTTGCGTACTTCCAATTGCTCATCCAGCCGATAAACAGCTTTCCTTTATCCGATCTATCAACATCCGACCATGTTACACCGGCATAGTTATCTCTTCCGTGATCCAACCATAATACGGTTTCAGGAGAAGCATCGTTCGTAAACGTACTTCCGTCAAAGCTCCCGACAAAATATTGTGTCCTTGAACCTTCCGCCA
Organism: Paenibacillus sp. V4I3; assembly: GCF_030817215.1. Classification (GTDB taxonomy): domain Bacteria; phylum Bacillota; class Bacilli; order Paenibacillales; family NBRC-103111; genus Paenibacillus_E. Next base: position 3,365,577 of record NZ_JAUSZA010000001.1, on the reverse strand, counting down.
TCTGTGGATGATCTCCAATGCTGACGATCAGTATCCATTTCGTTTCTTCAGCATGACCATTTATCGGTAGCTCTATTAAATCCGGGCATTCCCATACTCCTGCGTGCGAGCCTTCTGCGGCACCGAACTCACTTGCAAAAGACCATTCCTTTAAATTGGCAGACGTATAGAAATGAACACGGTCACACGCTGCAAGCACCATGACCCACTGCTGCTTTGTAGCATGCCAGAAAACTTTAGGATCCCGGAAATCCGTTATTTGCTCGTTGCACAACACTGGATTCCCCTCATACATTACCCAGGTTCTGCCTTTATCCAAACTATAAGCAAGGCTTTGCCTCTGTCTCGGACGATCGGAATCCGGATAATGGTCCGCGTGGGTGAAAATAGCAACTAAACCCGGCTTACCGGAGAAAAATCCGCTGGTATCCTCCCAATCCACTACTGCGCTTCCGGAAAATATAAAACCGTTTTGATCCGGCTTTAACGCAATCGGACGATGCTCCCAATGGGTCAAGTCCGTACTGATTGCATGACCCCAATGCATCGGTCCCCAAGTTGTACCTTCCGGATAATGCTGATAAAACAAGTGATATTCCCCATCGAAATATACCATTCCATTCGGATCGTTCATCCACTTAGCCGGCGGTGTAAAATGAAACTGTGGCCGGTACTTTTCTCTATACATAACAGTTGACATCTCTTCCACTCCCTCTATATTTAAAATCCGGAGCGTTACCTTCATACTCGATCCGCTCCGGGTCCTATAACAAAACTTATTTTTTTACGTTTCTGTCGTAACCTGCTTGTTTAATCTTCAACCAATCTTGTAGGCCCAGACGGTCCAATTCTTTTAAATAACCAGCCCATTCAGCTTCAATTTTCCCATTCTGGATCCACTCGGTCCGTTTTCTCAGCACATATGCAAACATATCTGTTTCAATCGCAGTAAGTCGATCCAATTCTTCAAGAGAGAAGAACACTTTTGGATAAATATTTTTAGCTTTCATGTCCGGGACCATCACTTTTTTCATTAGATCCAATCTCCATGCCGCATCGTCTGGCTTCGTCGTAACATTGCCATAGTAAGAATCCAGAATCGCCAATGGTCCGCCAACAAAGGTTTTTTGTCTCAATTCCCAAGGAGACATGCCGTTCAACGGTAAATGTTTCAGCATTTTTTTAGATTCGTCGAATTCAAAGATATTTTGCTGCGCTTTATCTCCATAAGTGCCCCAGTTGTTTTGTACGGATTGGGTCGGATCGTATAGAGAATCAATCCATTTTGCAGTCGTTTCGATATTTTTATTTGCTTTTGTGATAACCATTCTTCCTCTATCGAAGCCCATTCCGTTCGTTCTTGTTACGTTTTTCCAGCCATTTGGTCCTTCAAGCGCAGGCATAAGGTCATATTTATCGTTCATGCCTGTGATATTTCCCTTATCCCATGTAAAATATAGACCATAACGATTTTCTTTTCCTTTAGCTAGATAAGTATTCCAATCCTGCGTAGGCGCTTCAACATCCATTAAACCTTCTTTATATAATTCATTTAGAAACTTGACACCTTCCTTAAAGCTATTATCAGCAGATGTGAAAGTAACCTTTCCATCATCACTGACAACCGTATGATCCCAGTTTTCACCCAGACCGAAGGAGCCAAATAAGAACGCCAAGTCTTCTCCGCCGGTTTTATTAATAAAGGACATAGGTATTTCATCCGCTTTTCCATTACCGTTCGGGTCTTTTGTTTTAAAAGCTATCAAAACTTGTTTTAATTCTTCGGTAGTTTTAGGCATTTTCAAGCCTAACTTATTTAGCCATTCCACGTTAATCCAAGGAAAATCGTCGACAGAATGGATACTTTCCTTACCCGCGCCTAGCTCCTCAATCCATGGGAATGAATAAATATGGCCATTAGGGGCCGTAATCATCGATTTATATTGCGGCGCTTTCTCCAAAACCTTCTTGAAATTTGGCATTTGTTTTTCAATAATGTCATCGAGCGGAATAATGGTTCCGTCCTTTGCCAATTTAAGCAAATCGTAGTCACCCAAGGCTGCATCGAAAATCGCATCAGGAAGGTCCCCGCTGGCAATCGCTAAATTCCTCTTCTCCGCAAACGAATCCCACGGATAATTCTCCCAATCAATGTGTATCCCCGTCTTTTCTTCTAGACGTTGGAATATCACCTTTTTATTAGGATCTTCGGGAGCTAGCGGTGAGCTTTGTGTCATAAACTTCAAAGCAGGTTTCGCTGTTGTACCTGGGGCAGCACTTGATGCTGCCGGCTGGCCTGATTCCTCGCTGCTGCTGCACCCCGTTACTGCCAATAATGCCGCCATAGAAATGAATAATGCCTTTTGGGAATGTTTCATAAGAATAACCCTCCTCTTTTTTGGAAAACCTATATGTTTGCCGATCCATTATTTTAATGAACCGACCAAAACACCCTTTTCAAAATACTTTTGGAAAAAAGGATACATAATAAGTAACGGTAGACTTGAAATAACAATGGACGAATACTTAATAATCTCAGATAACCGTTTCAGTTCTGCCATAGCCAATTGGTCCGCAATCATGCCAGGATTTACTTGATTCTGAATTAAGATAGATCTTAAAACCAACTGTAGAGGCAGCAAATTAGCACTCTTCAAATAAATTAACGCGTCGAAATAAGAATTCCATTGGCCTACGAATGCATATAGAGCTAATACGAAAATAATTGGTTTAGATAGAGGGAGAACAATCTTGAAGAAGATACGCACCTCAGATGCGCCATCGACCTTTGCTGCCTCGTTCAATTCATTCGGAATTCCACTAAAAAAGGTCCTCGCCAAAACAATATTCCAAACATTTACAGCCGTTGGTAGGATGATCGCCCATACCGTATCTAACATTCCCAAGTTTTTTATCACCAGATAGGTTGGAATTAACCCGCCGCCGAAAAACATGGTGATGACAAACAGGATTGTAAAAAACTTTTTACCTACGAAACCAGCAACCGATAATGGGTAGCCGGCAAAAATGGAGACAACGACGGTAACAAAAGAAAATGCGACGGAGTAAAAAAGAGCATTTACAAATCCCCGGATCATCGCATGATTCGATAAGATGACTTTATAGCCTTGAATACTATAATCCGCAAGATGGAAGGAGATCCCTTTATTTAACAGTGCAGTCGGCTCCATAAACGATGCCACGACAACATAAATTAAGGGAACTACAACGATCAATACAGCAAAGAACAATAGAATGTAATTGATGGCCAGAATAAAACGGTCCAATCTAGTAGGCTTAAAATTCATACGGCATCTCCTTTTCTTTTAATAGAGGCCTTCACCTTCATTTAATTTCTTCACGACAATATTAACGAGGATAAGTAAAACGACATTAATCACGGAGTTAAATAGACCAACCGCAGAGGAATAGGCATAATTTCCTGCTTGCAAACCAATTTTATACACATAGGTTGGAATGATCTCTGAAGTCGGAACATTCATTGCCGTTTGCATCAAATAGGCTTTCTCAAATCCAATTGCCATAATGCCGCCTGCAGCTAAGATGAAAACGATAGCCATAACCGGTTTAATCGTAGGCAAGTCGATGTGTTTAATTCTTTGCAGCAGGTTAGCTCCATCAATGGTTGCAGCATTATGGAGCTCGGGGTCAACGCCGGCTAATGCAGCTACATAAATAATCGATGACCAGCCCGCTCCCTGCCAAATGCCAGATAAGATATAAAGCGTACGAAAATAATCCGGGTCTGACATAAAACTAATAGGATGGCCAGTAATCAGGGTTAAAATCTTATTAATCGGCCCTACCGGCGATAAGAAGACGAATAGCATCCCAACAACAACGACAACGGATATAAAGTTTGGCGCATATAAGACCAATTGAATCCTTTTTTTAACACCAGCTTTACGCAATTGATTCAGCATGAGCGCTAATAAGATGGGGACCGGGAAACCAAGTATGAGTCCGTAAGCACTAAGTTTCAGCGTGTTCATGAAAATAACTTCAAAATTGGGTGAGGTTAAAAACTTCGTAAAATGCTTTAATCCCACCCATTCACTGCCGAAAATCCCTTTGCTCGGACTAAAGTCTTTAAAAGCAATGACCGCCCCGTACATGGGCACGTACTTAAATAGGATGGTCAGAATGAAGGCTGGTGCCATCAGTAGGTACAGAAAAGGATTTTTCCTCATATAATCGATTTTACTTATAAATGTATTACTTTTCTGTTTGGCTGCTCTCATGTCAACTTCTGCTATTTCTTGCAAGATAGTACCCCCTAACTCAATATCCATAAAATTATTCATTTGCACAAATTTTTTTCAAACAAATTCGTTTTTTTACATGTAACCCCCTTGATAGTAAGGGCTTACATTTCTCGTCTTATCCTCATGACCACAATTACAATTTACACACAATATTAAATTTAGTCAACATAATTTTCATTAAATTTATTCATATGTAAATCAAATTTGGTGCATATTCCCACCTGAAAGTCGGAAAACTCTTTATTTTTATGGTTTTTTTCATCTCTCCAAAAGAAGACGAAAGATATAAAAGGAGCATTAACTCTCAATTCACGGATCCATTTGCACAAATTTATTTGTGCATTTGTTTACATAAATTAGTTTAATCATCGAATTATCATCTATTTGCATATGCACTAATTTCTGAATTCAATTTTGTTCATTTGTAACTTTTTTAAATTGACACTTTAATTATAATATTATACATTTATTTTAAACTTATCATTCATTGATATGCGAACTTTAGTTGTTCGTTAAAGGAGTAAGCACATGAGTAAAGAAAAAATCACCATACAACATATCGCGGACTCCTTAGGACTATCCAGGAATACTGTTTCTAAAGCGCTAAACGGGAGTGATAATATTCCTGCAGAAACAAGAAATAAGGTATTAAAACGTGCGATTGAGTTAAATTATAAACAGTTTGCTCTTATAGATACGGACACTTTAAATACCAAAAATACAGGCAACATTGCACTTTTAACGTCAAACATGCCGAGCAATTCTCATTTTGGCGCCTCATCACTAAGCGGGCTTGAAAAAAAAATCAGTTCCGATGGTTTTAATTTATCCATCCACATTGTTCGAGAATCGGACATTTCTTCTTTAGTACTTCCTAATAATTTCGATACTAATAAAGTAGACGGAATCGTTTGTATTGAGTTATTTGACAAGAAATACACCCAATTAATCAATTCCTTGGGGATCCCATCCATTTTTATAGATTCCACAGCGGATATCTTTTATCCCGAACTTCATGCAGATATTATTCTAATGGAGAACGAACAAAGTTCTTATTATATGACAAAGAAATTAATCGATAATGGTTATGCAAGTGTTGGCTTTATTGGTGATTACAATCATTGTAAAAGTTTTAATGAAAGATGGGCTGGATTTAACAGGGCATTACTAGACTCTCATTTACAGCTCGACCCTTTATTTTGCATAGTTGAAGAAGATCGATATATTGCGGATCCTAAATGGCTTGAAAATCGGTTGGATAACATGAAGAACCTTCCGTCTGCATTTGTTTGTACGAATGATTTTATTGCCATTAACGTGATGAGGATTTTAAAAAATAAAAATGTACGAATACCAGAGGATATTGTTATCTGCGGATTTGATAACTCTCCTGAGTCGCAGATCGTAGAACCTCATTTGACAACCGTCCATATATTCCGGGACGAAATAGGAGTTCTAGCTGGTGAAATATTGTTATCCAGGGTTGAGAATCCTCTCAAGCCTCCTCAAATTACTCACGTACAAACAAAGCCCATCTTTCGCGAATCTACGGGGAATTTAAACGAATCGTAATTTATGAAACCATAAAACAATAAACCGCTGCACCCTATGAATGGTGCAGCGGTTTATTGTTTACTTAAGAAAGGGGTCGGGAAACCGCCTCCTCAATTAGCCATCGCGTTGGATTTGTGTGTATTTATTGCAGCTTTGTTTATTTATCGTCCAAAACATTCAAACAAAGCTTAAATTAATAAAGAGGTCACTCTTTAAAAGAATGACCTCACTAACCTGACTAAATATCGCCTCTATACAAAAACCACAACTGATCTCATGAAAAAAAGTGGTTAGTAACAAAAATTAATCATCCTATTAAAAAAACGGTCCTCCCGAATGATCTAGGAGAACCGTTTCTTGATGTTCCTATAGATCCACCTGACACCAAAAGTCGCTGCTCAGCGGACTATGCTAAGAAAGTATCAAAATTATGAAGCCTGATCTACTGTTTTGGCGACTTGTTGATGTACATTTAACGACTTCATTTAAGGATTGCGGTAGTAGGTAGGAACAAGTCCGTGTCTGTTTGATAAGGAAGATGGATCCTTCCTTTTTTCCATCCTTAATCTCTATACCCGCACGCTAAAGGCCGGCGATCGACAACATGACAAGGCCCGTCTCTGCGGGTCACTCATCTGCACGAGCTGCGATTAAGAGGGAATGCCAAACATGATAGAATAAAACGCGATATTCGTCAAAATTGCGTCTCCTCCATCATTGCTCTGCAGTAATGAACGCAGCGGTATATAACTCATCATCTCCATCATCATATTTGAAGAAACGACGTCAGAAGGCGCTGCGAATTGATTGAGAGAACATCCATTCTAGAAGCAGCGGCAGCCTTGGACGAAATAAAGCCCTAGACTTCCGCTATTTTATTAAGCATAATTACAGTTAGCGTAAGCCGCCACTTCCCCCGTAATAGCAGACAACGGTAACATATATGATATCCCCCTCATTGGTGGGCTCGCACAAGCATTAGAGGAAGCCCCCGCTAGGTACAATGGTTGCAAAACAAAAAAGCACAATGGAACAGGAACATGTTTCTCCTAGTCCATTGCGCTTTTAATGTGTGGCGGTTTCAGGTGGCAGCTGGAATAGCTTGATGGCTTCACCTTTTTCTTTGATATCTACAAATTGTTCATTGAATAATAAAATAATAAACCGGCACCCCATATATTCCACGGAGTACCGGTCTTCAACAACACCAACTATTTGAATAATATTTATAGACACTTCAACGATGATTGTCTGTTTCTCCACCGCTTGACCCTACAAAACTCACGACACATCCTCATGCATTCGCCCATCCCGAAAACGAACAATCCGCTTTGCCTGCTTCGCAACCAAAAGATCATGCGTAATCAAAACAATCGTCCTACCTTGTGCATTTAATTTCTTTAAAAGATCTAAAATCTCAACGCCCGTCTTCGAATCCAACGCGCCTGTAGGCTCATCGGCCAAAATAATCGACGGATCTCCTGCCAAAGCTCGGGCAATGGCGACACGCTGTTGCTGCCCACCGGATAATTCCGAGGGAAGGTGTCCCATACGATCTAGTAAGTCCACGGATTCCAGCGCCTGCAGAACATATGGCTCTCGTTCCCTTTTCGTCATTCCCCGATAAATTAAAGGTAATTCCACGTTTTCATACGCACTTAATCTCGGCAGCAAGTTGAAGCTTTGAAAAACGAAGCCAATCTTCTGATTGCGAATCTCAGCGAGTTGAGTATCCTTAAGAAGGTTAATTGCTTTACCATCAAGGTCATAGGCACCTTTATCTGCAATATCCAAACAACCTATAATGTTCATTAACGTAGATTTACCAGAACCAGACGGGCCCATGATGGCCACGAATTCGCCATGCTCAATATCTAAAGAAATGTCATCTAATGCTCGAATGGTTTCTCCGCCCATATAGTAATATTTACTAACATTTTCGATATGGATTAAAGTCATTCACTTCGCCTCCATTACTTGATCACAAATAAATGAAGTATGCGATTCATAACCCTTACCTTTTAGCCTTATAAAACTCATGATACAGCTTCATCAGCGCCCGCTTCTCAATCCGAGACACATACGACCGCGAAATCCCCAGCTCCTTCGCTATCTCCCTCGACCGTTGGATTCGCGATAAGGTGAAAAAGGTTCATTGATACATGAATAATATAGATATATTTAATAAATTTGTTATACATTTGTTAAACCTATATACAATATTTGAAATAGAAAAAATGTTAAAAAATAGTCGGTACCATTCCCCCATCCATACGGATTGGAGAACCTTTAAATGCGGATGCATAAGGACTACATACAAATGTAGTTAGTCTACCTATTTCAATAGGCTTGATAAATCGCTGTATTTCAGATTGAGGTAGGTTTGTAGTCATAAATTCTTTCTCTTTTTCTGAAAAAGTCATATCTTCATTAGGGTACATACCCTCAATTATTTGATGCACATTTTCAGAGAGTGTTGGTCCTGGCATGATCGTATTGACTGTAACTTCTGTTCCTTTTGTTAATTTAGATAAGCTTTTTGACAATGATAATAGCATTGACTTTGTCATACAGTACTGCGGCATTAGTCCTGAAGGCATAATTGCCTCTTCACTCGCAATAAAGATAATGCGGCCATAATCATTTTTCAACATTTTAGGCAAATAAAATTTAGATAATCCATTTGCAGCAAGAACATTAGTACGGAAGTATTTTTCCCATACTTCATCGTCAACGTCCTCATATCGCATAATTTCATAAATACCCATATTGTTAACTAAAATATCAATATTTGGGTATTTTTTAAATAAAGCTTCTCTTTGCCCAATATCCACAATATCGGCTGTAGCATTTTGAGGAGAGGTAGCCGGGAATTCCGACTTAATTTCATTTACTGTTCGTTCTACCTCTTCATAATTTCGTCCATTAATTAGTACATTAACACCTTCTTTGGCAAGTTCAATGGCAATTGCTTTACCTATACCTTTCGTAGATCCTGTAACTAAAGCTGTTTTATTGTTTAATCCCATATCCATAATACATTTCTCCTTTTAATCTACTTATAATGATTATAAAAGTTAATATAAAAAAACGTTCCTATTCTTTTGTAGTTATTATTAGGTTACCCTTCTTTTAATATAGTGTTAAAAAATTTACTTTTAAGACAAAGTCAATTTGTCATCTTTAACATCTAATGATTTAAATTTTCTTCAAAACTATGTCATGATCAACTCCCCTTTAAAATCGCCCCTTTCATTCGTTTGTCATTCACAGCAAGCTGATTAGTAGTCATTTTTAAAACAGTCTTGTGCTCCGGATAGTGATTATATTACCTTGTCTGGATTGTTCAGTAACTAGCATATTGCGCCAAAGTTCTTGTTTAACACGCCAAATGATAAAACTCAGTAAATACTAGCTGTCTGTAGAATTGGTTAGGTTGGGAATTCTATTAATGCATAGTCGGCATTCCTAGCCGTCCTTCTGATATCGAGTTTGCACCTAAATGTTCAGTACGCCAATTTGAAGGAGTATCACCTTCCCAAAGGCGGAAGGCGCGGTAGAACGAGTTCTGGTCTTCATATCCAATCAAGAAAGCCACTTCTTTAATATCGAGCGAGGGGTCTGCCAAGTACTCTCGTGCCTGCTCATGTCTAGCTTGTGTCAACAGATGCTTGAAGCTCGTGTTTTCGTCAGTAAGCCGGCGCTGCAAGGTACGATCGCTCATACCCAACTCCTTCGCGACAGCCTGAATGTCGGGGCGCCCTCCTGTGAGGCTACGTTTCATGATCCATTTGACCATCTCGGTAATTGAGCGGCTGCGCTGCTGTTCATTGAGCGATCGGTCCAGAACGGGAGTCAGGATCTCCAGCAACTCTTCGTTGTACGAGACAAAGGGGCGGTCCAGATCTCTTCGATGTAGCGTCAACCGGTTACATTTTGCACCAATCCGGATACGGCAGCCGAAGTAAGCTTCAAGGGCCTGTACATCGCCCATTGAGTGCGAAAATTCGACGAACCGCGCCGTCAAAGGTTGACCTGTGCCCCGGCGCCCAAGCTCCAGAAGAAATGCCAACGTGATACCAACCAGCATCGGCGGAACGGGTTGCTCAGTATACAGCCATTCCAGTTCGATTGTACAGTGCTCGCCATCCTCGGTGATACGTAAGCTTTCGGGGGGGCACAGTTGTTTGTACCGAGCCATTCGGTTTAGAGCGTCGCGGTAGTCACGAGCGTGGTAAGTCGCTAAGACGGTCGGTGGGTACTTCGCTGTTTCAAAGACGGTCGCAAGCTTGATGATTCCTTTGGCAGTGTCACCAATGAGATCGGAATAAGCCTGCCAGATCGCGAAATATTGGGCGGTGGTGACTACTGGTTCAGTAATAATGGTGAGCGGCAGTCGTGCTTTGCGAGCTACGTCGTAGGCGACAATCCCTAATTGACGTAATCCTGCCCAAAATCCTGGCGGGATTTTAATACGGTCAGAGGTATAAGACGTCATACATATGGGCCTCCTTTAGCTACTTACACATTCATTAGTTTTCGTTGTGATTGGCGTCCTGCCTTGTTGACGGGACAGCTATTAACGCCGGTCACCTGCTTAAGGTCACCGGCGTTTTTTTACACCCCGTATAATCTCATATCTGTCATTCAAATCAAAATCGTTGCTTAGAAGGAAAAATTCGTGGGTTAAACTAATACAAATCACCTGGGTTAGCCCGTGTTAATTTATTGGTCTTACATAAACTATATTCACACATATTGGAACTAACCTGCCCTTGTGCCGGCTGCCTTCATGTCGTGATTGAACTATAGTTCCCCGAGGGAGCGGAACAACACCTTTAAAGTTAATGCCTCGATATTTTTTGGGGCTGCTAATTGAAATTCTAATGAGATAGCTTCGAGGAGCAGCATTTGTCGACCCTACAATTCGTTAAACGCAACGTTAATTCAAATTTCTCAGCCATACGTATCGCCACTGAGCTACATTAACAATCAGTGCAGAAATAACAGGACCCAAAGCACTACCAAGAGCTAAGCCTGTAGCCATCATTCCCAATGCTTTTCCTCTACGTTCTGGAGCGAAATAGCGCACTGGGATTAGTACCGCTGTTGCGGGTATAGCACCAGCTCCGACTACTTGCAGACACCTTCCCATCAGTGCCATCCAGAAGGTTTGGGAAACAAGGCCGATCAAGGGAACCAATCGTAAAAATGACCAATCCAAACGTCAGTAAATTTTTGAGCTTGTATCGATCTGCTAGCTTCCCATACGTTACCGTTCCGATCGCATAAATCAGACCGTAAGAGGAAGAGAGCCAGCTTACCTCTGCAATCGTAAGGTGAAACTCTTTACTAATGTCGGGAAGTACATAGTACACTCATCGATGAGAGGGTAACTGTGAACATCACGATACGCATTAATGTTTCTCCTGTTTGCTCTGTCCCTTTTGTTTCCATGATCGTGTAAACCCCGTTATCCATAATGTCTAGATTCTATTTCAACCTTTTCAACCAAGAAGCAAGGGCTTTCCCAACCTCATCAGGGGCATCTTCCATTGGATAATGAATTCCCGGCACCGAGACTTCTGTCTGCTCTGGCCAACTGCGGCAAAAATCTAAGTGAGATTCTGGAGCTCTTCCATTTTTGGTATGAATGAATAGTTTTGGAATGGGACTTTGTGCTAACCAATCTCCATTAGCTGTGATAATTTCGGCCACCGCTGAATCGCTATCAAAAGGAAGTTGTCGTGCCCAAGATAACATCGGACGACGCCCCTCGCCTGGTTCGATAAAGGGACGGTGATACTGCGCCACCTCTTCCTCCGTCAACTCACGTAAAATACTAATGGGAAGATTGACATTGAGAAAAGAGTTTTGTTCCAGTATCATCTTTTCTCCTTCTGAAGATTGCAATGCCTGAAAAATTTTACGCCCTTGTTCTGAAATCTCGCTCCAGCTACCCGGTTTGAAAAATGCTTCCGTATAAACAATGCCGTCCACAGCGCTAGGATGCCGCCGTGCCCAATCAAATCCCAAAACCGAACCCCAATCGTGTACTACGAAAGTGATATTTTTATGGATTCCAAGTTTGTCGAGAAGCTCATCGAGATATTTCCGATGCTCAAAAAAGCTGTAGGAGTCAGGACCGCTAACTGGTAATTTATCAGAATCTCCCATCCCAATTAAATCAGGGGCAATGCAGCGCCCATATTCTTGTGCATAAAGAATAATGTTACGCCAGAGATAGGAGGATGTTGGATTACCATGCAAGAAAACGATTGGATCACCACTACCAACCTCTACATATGCCATCTCTAAATCGAATACTTGATTTCGCTTTTTCTCATAGGGGAATTCCTCGTTAATCATTTTTCATCTCACCCTTCAATTTTATTTGATCATATTTAGAACGCGCGATTTCAATGGCACAAGCAATATCTTGCTCGGTATTCAAATAAACGGATACCCAGCCTGAATCGGGATACATATGATGTGGACTTGCCTTCCCTTCTTCAATCCACCGATCGCGTTCGGATTTCGACAAAAGCAGGTCGAACAAGCGGTTGCCGTGAAGATGCCCGATTTCCGTTTCGTTTAGCTGAATTTCCACCCCTCCGAACCGATGAGGATGCTTTGTAACGCCAGCCCAAGTCAACAGCTCTTCTGTCAAGTCTGTTCTCCCGTACCTGCTCATCTTACGTCTCCTCCTGCTCGGTCAGATTGCGAAGCACGATTTTCAGCAAGCTTACTAACAAGTCATACTCTGCATCGGTAATACCTTTCCGCGTTTTGTTCTTAACGCGGGCCAGCGCTTCCTGCACCTTAGGTATCACCTCACGTCCCGAGTCCGTCAAATAGAGTAGATGATAGCGGTTGTCGGCGGGATCGACTTCCCTCCGTACGTAACCTTCTGCTTCCAGCTTGGTAATCGCTTTGGCAGTAGTCGTTTTGTCAATGAGCAGTTTCTTACTTAGCTCCTTCTGAGTGATTGGTTGCCGAAACGCAATCGCCATCAGAAAAATATACTGTCCGCTTCCGATTCTATATGGTGCCAACTCGGCTGAGATCAGTACCTGCATGTGTCGGTAGATGGCTGAGATGTATTGACCGTGCGATTCCGCTGCGCCCTTGTCATTCTGCCTCCAATGCTCGCTCACATTATCCCCCCCTTTAATAGGATGTTATTGCAACTAATTTCATGATACACCGAATAGGATGTTATTGCAACTATTTTATTTTGTAAGACCTACCCAGATAGCCGAAAAATATGTTATCGCTTTGTTAAATCAAAATTCCGTATACGTGGTTCGTTACTTTGAATACCTACCCTTTTGGGTACAAATAGCGTGCTGGTTTCGTTACACAAATCTGCCCGTCCCTCGGTTTAATAAACAAAAGAGGAGCTGCGTCGAAGCAAGCCCCTAAAATATAGTTCTCCATTGTAAACAAAGAATGAAATACTTCGTTAAGATCCCTGCTTTTGTTGTTCTTTTAATCGATCCTCAATTATTTTACTCATATCAGTTTGAATCCATCGTTTTAAATCTGGCGATTTTGATCGAAAGATTTTATTATCATATGAAATGGTCACCTGATCGCTTACTGAAACTCCAGTAGCCATCCACCCGCTTGAGATAACGATTGATATGGGATCAATTGCATCGAAGATTCTTATTAATTTTCCATCTTTGGTCTTCATCACAAACTCATTCGGTCCACCGCCATGTGATATAAATTGGTTACGGGTAGGACCTATATATTCAGCATGTGAAAGCCAATATATAATTTTGGCGACTGTTATCTTTTGCATGTTATTATTTAAGTCCATTTGAATTGGCTGATTATTCGAATCTGGTGGTCCGTGTCCGCCAATATCTATTGCAGCTGAAACCACATCTTCAATGGCAGGAAACTCAACCATGTATTCCTTCTTTTTTTGACTATCTTGATATACCGCTAACCCAAAAGTTAAAGCTAAAAATATTACGAACGAGATTGAACCGATTTTATATTTCATTGTTATCCGCTCCCCTTAAATTTTTGACAGATAAAACATGGATATGTTTCACATTAGCCTTGCATCAAAGACGCGATGCTGGTTAGATTCTAGAAAATTAAATATTTAGGTATTTATTGAATTTATTTACAATCGGCATTTTGGTGTAAGCGCCAAAAAAGTGATATTCATATAAGGTGACGCATTTTACCATTTAATTGGTAATTAAGTGTATTGTTTTCCGAGTTTTAAAGTAATATAATCCGCTGCGGTAACTTGCATGAAGGTCCAAATCCATTTACCTTCTGCCTGCCTCGGGATTTCCGAGTGGGCGGACGAAATACCGCGTTCTCCAGTTCTTCCCACATCTTATACATGTAGGTCCTTACTAGTTTCAGTACTTGCCACTGTGTTTTTGGGGTCTGTAGATTAAGCTTTAGTAATAAGCTTACTGCAAAAGCAATCAGCGACAGAAACAGTTGGTTCCATACTCCGTCAGGATGGGATCCGTGCAGCTTTACAAGTTTCAGATGCTGCTTGACCCATTTAAAGAATAATTCTATCCGCCAACGGTTCTTGTAGATCAGCGCAATCTCATCGGCCGTTAAGTCCCATCGACTTGTTAGCACGCGGTATTGCCGTCCTGTTTCATCTGCAAAGGCAACCAAACGCGCAGGCTTCGTCGTTTTGTTCGTAAGGACGTCAACATCTTGTAGAATTCGAGTTTGGGCAGATTCTGACGATGGAATCGTTCGTTCCGTACCTGGTACCGGATGGAGTTGTAAGAGGTCGCGGACCCGAACAACAAACTGAATCCCGTCTGTTAGCCATTTCTCAACATGCTCACTCTTTTCATAGCCCCGATCCATCACATAAGTAACGTCATCTTCAAGGGTTAGTTCGAGTGATACCTTTGCTTCCCGAACATTTACCGTAGAGGCGATTACTTTATCAGGAAAGACGGTATCCGAGTCAGCTACTACCAGGCGGACATGCAGTCGAACACCCGTTTTTCGTGAGCCGCACCTTGCCCAGCTTCCAAGAAAATCCGGAAGTCTAATATCTGTGGCATCAATCAGATGTAATCTCCCGATGGAAGGAGAGAAACCATTACCATCCTTGGTTCTTTCTTGGATTTGGCCAATCAAATGGTAGAACAAGTCCTGTAGAGTGTCTGTGCACAGTGCCTTCGTTTCCCGGGATAATTGAGGACCGCTAACCGATGTCATACCAAAGATTTGACCTAGCTCAGGATGAGCTTGCAGTTGCTCCGTAATATCTTCATAGGACTTTAATTGCAGCAATTGTGCAAGAACGTGTAGCCCAATGGCTCTACCCGAGTACAATTTGTGAGTCCGATGATCGTCCCAGAAGAATCGCTGTTTGGGCAGGTTTAATACATATAAGCATTGACAAATGACTCGAATATTTTTATTGTTATCCATGGTGGGCTCCTTTTGTGGAGAATGATGGATAACGCGTCATTCTTAACAATAGGAGCTTTTTTCATAGACGTCCACGAAAATACAACATAATATTCCTTATTTAGGAAATATTTTAAGCGAAATTTTCATGTCAGGTTTGATGCATGCGTAGTGTATGTTTCATTGTTATTACCTAATTACTTATTTTGTTATACTGCCCTTAACACAAAAGGCTGCACGCGGCAGCCTTTTGTGGTTTGTTCAACTATAGTTTCCGTTAGCTTAATGATATATCTTACCGAAAAGCCTGCCTAGAATTGTCTCCCAAACTGTTCCTTAAATAAGGCTCTGATTGGTTCTACGAAATCTTTATTGGTCTTGTAATATACATTGTTTACATTCCCTGATAGAAACCCAAATTTTTTAACTTCGCCTTCATATAAAGTAATTCCAAATACGTCCCCAGCCCTTACACCTTGATCCTTTTCAGGTATTAATTTAATATCTTTAATTTGGTTAAGCCAGTTTTGAATTATTGTCCGATCTGCTACTATTTTTCTTTCCCCTGAAGAACCATCAAACAATTCGACTCTATTTACATTTGTTAAATTCCCAGGATAAGCATCTGTTAATGTAATTGATATTAATTGAGTAGGTTTAGTTTGTTCAGAATATTTTTGTTGAGATGAACATGCACTCAGCAAAAACAAGCTTAAAATCGCAACGATTAAAAATTTTCTCATGAAATCCCCTCTTCCTTAATAACTACTAATCATTTAGACGTTCAGCATCCATAAAAGTTTCCATCATTTTACAGTATTTCTATCTTGGTTATTCCACTCTACTGCCCGTCCCTCGGTTTTAAGGGTTTATCTCACATTTACTCACTCATTCGCAGGATTTCATCGCCATGTATAACAGCTGTCGTCCAGAAAGTAAGCTTATTAAACACCGTCGTTCCATGTTTGGATATGCGGGAACAGAAGAAACGTGTAGAACATTTCTCCAAGTGCTATTCTTCTGCACGCATACTCCACTTTCTCCTTGGCGTTCACCATCCCATGGCTCAACGGGTCTATGCCCTCACATTCCTTCGTTACACCTGACCAAGGCGTGGAGACCGATAGCGTTTAGCGGATGGGTCTGAAGCCCTTGCCGGGCAGTAGCTCGGTTCTCCGTGCTTTCTTTTTTGAAATCCTGCGAATGAGTCAATCTATGTGATCTTTAAGTTCGTTTTAAGCAGCTTGCGTAAACGTTGGAGCAGCTATCTCAGGAGAAAAAGTTTCTCCTTTTTGAACAATACTAATGATGATTCGTGCCAGTTTTCCAAGCAGTTTAAATACAGACTGTTGCTTCTTCATATGCTTGATTTGAACATTATTCTCATGTAACTGTCGGAACACAGGATTATTCCCTACGAGCTGGATCGTGGCTAGATATAGATATTTTCGCAGCGTAGCATCGCCTCTTTTAGAAAGCACGATCTGTCCTTTACGTTTTCCCGACGTGCTTTCGGCTAGGTTCAAGCCGGCTTTACGTAATAATTGGCGCCCATGCGCATACTGTCTAAGGTCACCAGCACCTGAAAGAATAGCTGCCGTACAGATTGAGCCTAGTCCTTTGATAGATCGAAGCTGATCGGCCATAGGAATTTCACTGAGCAATTTTTGGATATCTTTTTCAATTTCATTTAGTATTTCAACAATCCGTTCGAACTCTTGCAAGAGTCGGTGTAAATCCTGATTCGCTTCATTGGGAGCAGTCTTGTCGCCTACACTTCGCTTAGCTAGAGAGATAAGTTGCGCAGCTTTCTGCATGCCAGTGGAACCACCGGCTCGCTGCATATGCGCTCTCCAAGCAGTGATCACATCAGATACGGACAGAGACTCTATATCCTGCGGAAATGGGAATTCCTTAAGCGTAGCCAAGGAACGTTTGCAGGTCCAATCTTTAAACACAGAAAAATATTCAGGGAAGCGAATGTCTATCCAGCGGATGATTCGGTTCTGCAGCCGTACACTATTTGTCACCCAATATTCCCGATCACTCATCATTGTTCTCAACCTTTGAAAGACTGCAGCTTGTCGAGAGTATTCATAGTAAAATCCTCGGCTGACCACGTCGGCAATGACAAGCGCATCCTTCGGATCATTCTTAGATGGACTATTGTCGTGATTCTCCTTGTTTCTTTTGGTGGTGGCCGGATTATTAGTTTCACCGTTGAAAGTTTTACTTTTGTTATTTACAAACTCATACAGATTATCTACAAAACTTTCCAGAATAAAGATCCTATGACCTTTTTTAACTAAGTGATCTATTGCTATTTTTGTCATTGTTGTATTTGATGTTTTCGAATCTCTTTGCAGCTTCTCTCACTGTAATAAACCCTAATTCTTTTACTGTTTCATCTACGATCTGGTTTCTATTATTTTTTGCGGCTAATTCTCTTTGCTTTTTATAGTTCTCTAAAGAGGGTTTTTCGATTAGTATTAAGTTTTTAGAAGGTCTAATAACAATTATACCTTCCAGTAAACCTTCATTAATTAGTGCTGAAAAATTAATAGATTTCGTACCCAGGAGTTTACTCGCCTGAATTGCACTAATATATTTGCTGTTTAAGGTCGCATTTAAGAATTTCGGACCATTTCCTCCATCCCAAATATTTTGTATATACTTCATATATTCTTCGGTAAAAAATCTAAAACTAGGGGTTAGAGATAGTTTCTTCATTTCAACATGAAAACGTCCATAATCTCTTTTTAATCCCGTTAGAAGATGATATTTTTTAGGTATCTTTTTGAATTCATTCAAAAAATCATAAAATGATTGCGGCCAGTTAATAAAAATACCGAAAGCTTCGTTAACGATTTTATCATTAAATTGAACATCACTAGATTCAGTGAATGCAATTCTTCTCTGATAAAAACCATTTGAAATTTTTATAGATAAGAATATTATTAGGTACAATATTAAATCAATCTCTAACTTTTCAAATCCCTCTGAAATTTTTGGGGTTATCTGATTTTTATTTTTATTATTTTTTTTTGATATTAGTTGTCCTAAATCAGAATTTTCACACCCTATAATCAAATTGTTCGATATCATGTATCCACATTTGCATAAATCACTTAAAATATCTTGATTTGTCATATATCTATTACAATTTATGCATCTACACATTAATAAACAATTATGAATATGACATCTTGTATAAATATTTATATCCCAAATTTTCCTATAATAAATACTTTCTTTTAAACATAACGGACAGAACTGTTTTTTTACATTTCTAATAGCAAATCGCTCAATTGTATTTTGAATTACTGAATTTGAATTTTTAATATTCAAAGATAAGTCGTCAAATACAACTTGATTAATTCCAGTAATTTCAGCGAGAATGGATGTATCTATTTTTTCATTTCCCAGTTGAAATCCATGGGTACGTATTTTACTAAGATCTATTCCTAGCACCTCAAATATCCAAGCTTTATCATAGTTATTTACATTAGCTAATCGATAAATATAGCTAACTAAACTTTCATCTTCATAAACTTTGGGGACAAATAGCAATTTCTTAGTATTCATAATTCCTCAGCTCCATTAATTCTACGATTATTATGAAAATGGGCAAACGAAAAATATTATCGTTTGCCCTGTTGTATATTTATTCATTATTTCGTATAAAAACAATTTCCAAGGAATATTGCAACAAATCGTTGTGATGTTTCATAAATAAATATAAAACGGAGTCCGCAAACCCGCGCGGCTCCGTTTATTTTGTTTCATAATTATTTAGATTTTGCCTCTAGGTATATCCAGTCAACACTTCTGTTTCAAAATTAATTGCAATAGAGATTATACAATTATGCAATTTATGCATAATTATTCATGAAATTAATTAACCTTGAAAGTTGCCCATTTGAGGGACCAAATTTGAAATGGCAAAGTGTGAAAACCAATTGAAAAATGAGGATTTATAATAATGCAAAAAAGCACATTAGACTTGCACGCACTGCAACAAGTGCAAGTCTAAAAACCGCAACTGGATTAGCAAAAATTTAAGCTCATTGAAAGAGATTCCTTAACTTTCATTGTACCAATGATAATAAACATCAAATACAGCATCTAGCAGTAGCCTGTTATACCAAGTGGGAGGAGTCCAGTAATACCCTTAAATATAATCTTCTCTCTTCCCATCATAAACAGCCCCACTCCAATAGAGTAAGGGCTGTATCCATTATTCAAATAGATTTGCTATACCGAGAATGCATTATCCTCATTCGCAACAGGGAGATTTTTACTTTTCGAGTTATCAAACTGATTCTCGCTTTTCGAAATCACAACCGTCGCGACGGCGTTGCCGATCATGTTGGTGATCGCCCGTGCTTCAGACATAAATCGGTCGACACCGAGGAGCAGAGCCATACCTTCGATTGGAATAATATGACCCGGAAGGGCAGTCAATAAAGATGCTGTAGCAACGAAAGCAGTACCGGAGACACCAGCGGCTCCCTTAGAGATAAGCATCGCTACACCAAGCATTGTCAGTAACTGAGCCCAGTTCAGATGTACGTCGAAAGCCTGAGCGATGAACAATGGCGCCATAACCATATAGAGTGAGCTTCCATCAGGGTTAAAGGAGTATCCCGTTGGAACGACGAGGCCAACAACAGATTTAGAGCAGCCATATTGTTCAAGTCGTTTCATTAAACTTGGCAATGCGGATTCAGAAGAAGATGTTCCTAAGACAAGCAATATTTCTCCTTTAATGAATTTAAGCAAGTTAAAAATGTTAAACCCGAAGTATCGCGCGATCAGCCCTAGAACGATTACGATAAATAAGAACATAGTGATATAGACACAAGCCATCATCTTCCCTAACGAGAAGAGAGAACCGATTCCGAACTTGCCGATCGTGAAAGCCATTGCGCCGCCTGCTGCTAAAGGCGATACGCGCATGATGATGCCAACAATTTTAAAGAAGACCTCATTGAGTCTTTCGAGAAGATCTGTTAACGGTTTTGACCTTTCCTTCAATGGCAGAAGGGCAAAAGCGAACAGAAGTGCGAAAAATAATACAGGAAGCATGTCGCCTTTAGCAAACGCGCCAATAACATTATCAGGAACAATATTCACGAGGAAATCAATCCAGCCTTGCGAGGCATCATTTGCTTGCTTCGTAATCTTGGCTACATCCGCAGCAGCTTTGCCTAACTGGCTGGTATCCATACCTTTGCCAGGCTGAACGAAGTACATCACGGAGACGCCAATAATCATGGCAAGTGTTGTTACAAGCTCAAAATAGAGCAGTGCCTTTCCACCGATGCGGCCGACCTTTTTTAAGCTGCCCATGTTGTTTATGCCTATGACAATAGTTAGGAATACAATGGGGACGATAACCATTTTAATTAATTTAATGAACACATCGGCTAGCACTTTCAGTTGTACACCAAATGTAGGGAAAATCTGTCCAATAAAAACACCGATAATAATAGCAATAATTACTTGTACCGTTAAGTTTTTAAGATTGACCCTCATGCTAATCCCTCTTTTCTTATTTTGTAAGTGTTTCACATCATTTCACATCAAAATGAATCCGCTTACATTAATAATTCATAAAAAAGAGGGCATTATGTTCACTCTAAAGTAAACCGATGCCCTCCCATGCTGCTCCTCAGGTTGTTCCTAGTCTAATCCAGCGTCCGATTCCAGTGATTTAATTAGGGCTGCCCATTCCAGATCCCCCCAGCCGCGTGAGATTCCCTCCAAAAAGTGGTTTCGTACTAAGTCAGCAATTGGCAGTGGCGTAGACACAGCCTCCGCCGCTTGCAGCATAAGCTTTACGTCCTTCAGACCTAGTTTCATTTTGAACCCGGCCGGTTCAAAGAGACGTTCATTGATAATTCTTCCGTAATTTTGATAAATCGGGGAACGGAAAAACGAATTTGCAACCTCTAAGAACTGCCCAGAATCTACGCCATGCTTACGCACGAGCACCAGAGCTTCTGATAGTGCCTCAAGCATGGCGATAATGAGGAAGTTGTTCGCGAGCTTGACGACGTTGGCCATTTGAACCTCATCTCCGACTACGAAGATATTTTTTCCTAAAGCCTCCAAAACCGGCCAAACTTTCTCACGCGCTTCTGCCGGACCGGCTACCATGACGCGAAGTTCAGCCGCTTCCGCTGCATCCGGACGGCCCAAAACGTTAGCGGAAACGCACTGTTGACCGTGAGCTTGGTGAGCATCGGCCATCCGCTTCGCTAGATCAATGCTGATCGTGCTTGTAGATACATGGATCCCCCCTGATGGCAGTCCTTCCAAAATCCCGTTTGTGCCAAAAACAACTTCTTCCGCAGCGGCATCGTCCGCTAGCATACTAAGAACAATACCTGCCTCACGAGCCACTTCAGCAGGCGTCGCGCAAAACTTAGCACCTTGCAAGATCAATGGATCAGCCTTGGAAGCTGTGCGATTATAAACCACCAATTCATGTCCTGCTTTAAGAATGTTTTGAGCCATGGGAAACCCCATGTTACCTAGACCTACGAATCCTACTTTCATTTTCTTCACTCCCTCAATAAATTTTGATATAGAAATATTAAATAACTGTATTAATCAACCTGCACATAACCAGCTTTCTTTAAAGAAGGAGCACCGCCATAGAGCCATACGGTTTCCATTTCTTCTGTCGGATGTGTATTTTTGAAATAATGTCTTTCTCCTTTTGGAACAAACAGCAGGTCTCCTGGACCAATTTCAAATTGCTCGTCACCGCTGATCGCGATGCCATGTCCGCGAATAACATACAGAATCTCTTCCGCGTTCGGATGAGCATGGAGCTCATGAGCACCTCCTCCAGGACCGAATATGGTGTGTCCGAAAGTGGTATATTGAGATCCCATCGTATCTTCGGTACATACCCACTTAACTTCCATCCGGACCCAGCCCTCTTCACTTTTAAGCGTCTGGTCACTGCTAACTTCGCTGATATTAATTTTACGAACTGTCATTATGTTCATCCTACCTTTCTCTAAACCCTAATTTGATCAGCTTAACTAATTTCCATCCTATTTAGCACGATTTCGGAATCGGTCAATGAGAACGGCAATAATAATGATTGCACCAATGACTACCTGCTTCCAAAATGAAGATACATCCAGTAAATTTAAACCGTTGCTTATTATACCAATCAGTAAGGCACCATATAAAGTTCCCCATACCCCACCGACCCCACCCATTAGACTTGCCCCGCCGATGACGGCAGCTGCAATCGCATTTAACTCATAGCCTTCAGCTGCAGTTGGCAGAGCGGTATATAATTTGGATGTTAGTAAAATAGCTGTAAGTCCTGCAAAGGCACCAGCTACTGTGTAAACAACCCATTGAACCCGATCTACTCGAATTCCAGACAATCGCGAAGTTTCCTCACCTCCCCCAATTGCGTATAAATATCTGCCCATCCAAGTTTTCTTAAGAATGAAATGTACGATGATCAACAAAACCAACATGATTAAAACCGGCGTCGGTATCCCCAGTACATTTCCGCTTCCTATAAATTGATAGGAAGTATTACTAATCGCAATCGAATTTCCGGATGTAATAACCAAGGCTAACCCTTTGGCAATACCCATCATTCCTAATGTTGCGATAAATGGAGATAATCTGGTCTTAGCGACCAACAAGCCGTTCACCGCGCCACAAGCTGCGCCCGTAACTATTCCTACAAGAATGGCTATAAAGAAATTACCGCCATTAACAAGATAAAGTGCGGTGACAATACCGGCCAATCCGACAATAGAACCCGCCGATAAATCGATTCCCCCAGTGATGATGACCAATAACGCTGCCAGTGCTAATATAAAGTTCTCTGAAATTTGTTGGGCAACGTTTAATAAATTGGAAATCGTCAAAAAGTTAGGTGTCATTAAGCTGATAACCGTACAGAACAACACTAAAGCAACAAACACAGAGTACTTCCGCAAAATTTGCAGTAAGAGGCTGGACTTAAGCCATCGCCGATTCGCTACTTTTTGAAAATGGGGCTTAGAAATGTTCAATTCTTATACCTCCCCATCATACAGCTTAAAATTTTTTCAGAATCTGCTTCATCCTTCTCAAAAATTGCTGTCACTTTCCCCTGGTGCATAACAAGAATCCGATCGCTCATTCCCATAATCTCAGGCAATTCGGAAGAAATCATGATAATAGAAACTCCTTGTTTCGTTAGTTCGATCATGTTTTGGTACACTTCCGTTTTGGCGCCCACATCTATGCCGCGTGTGGGTTCGTCGAAAATGAACACTTTAGCTTTCGCACATAACCATTTGGCCAAAACTACTTTTTGTTGATTTCCGCCACTCAGATTTATCGTCTTAAAGTGCACATCAGGTGTTTTGATTTGCAGTCTTGTCTTAAATTCTTCCGCCAATCGCTTTTCCTCGGTTTTATCAATAACTCCAATTGGGGATATGTATTTTAAGATAGGCAACGTAATATTTTCCTTGATGCCCATTCCAAGTAGAAGCCCCTGCCCTTTTCTATCCTCCGGAATTAACGCAATGCCATGGTGTATGGCCTCACTAGGATGACGAATCCTGGTTTTTTTTCCGTTCAAGTAAATCTCTCCGGAATCAATCGGATCCGCTCCATAAATAGCCCGCACAAGCTCCGTTCTTCCCGCTCCAACTAAGCCTGCGATGCCGAGTATTTCTCCTTTCTTCAAGGAAAAAGTGATATCATGTAGCTTTCCTTGGCGCGAAAGATTTCGGACATTAAGCACCTCCTGCCCCTTTTCACTAGAATTGCCCGGGAATCTTTCTTTGATTTCTTTACCAACCATTGCTTTAATCAGCATATTTTCATCCACATTTTGCAATGCGTTTTCGAGAACTACCCGGCCTCCCCGGAGGATCGTAATCCGGTCCCCGATCTTCCAAAGCTCTTCGATCCGATGCGATATGAAAATAATTCCTTTACCCTTACTCTTTAATTTCCGTATGACAGAAAATAATCTTTCAACTTCCTGCTTGGATAACGAAGATGTCGGCTCATCCATCACCAGGATATCCGGATCTGCTAATAATGCCTTCGCAATTTCAATCATTTGTCGATCCGCGATTGGCAAATCCTGTACTTTAGCATCGGGATTCACATGAATCCCCAGGTCTTCTAAAATACTTTTGGTTTTCAGAACCATTTCCCTGAATCGAACAGTTCCCAAAAACCGATTAGCCAGAGGCATTTTCCCCAAGAATACGTTCTCTGTCACAGTTAAGTTCGGCAGTAAATTTAGCTCCTGATAGATCGTGAAAATACCTAGTTTTCCTGCTTTAATGGGATTTAACCCAGTGACTTCCCTGCCTTTAACCCATATTTTGCCGTTGGTGCACTGGTATGCCCCCGAGAGGATTTTCAATAACGTGGACTTGCCGGCTCCATTTTCCCCCATCAACACATGCACTTCACCAGTGCGGACAGTAAAGTTGACATCCTCCAACGCTTTTACTCCAGGGAATTCCTTCGAAATGCCTGCCATACGCAGTAGGACTGTAGACATCGAACCACCTCTGTGTGAAAATGTTTAGTCCCGGTGATTATTTCAAAAATTCATCCACATTTTTAGCTGTTACAATTTCCGTGGTCACCATTTGAGTCGCTTCCACCGCATTTCCCTTCACTGCTTCAAGAGCTGTTTTGACGCTGTTATAGCCTTCTTTATCAGGATGATTGCTGATGGTAGCCAGCATTTCGCCTTTTTTAACGGCTTGCAGTGCGAGTGGCGTAGCATTAAACCCAACAACCCGAATTTTCTCTGACTTTCCGGCGTTCTGTATGGCTCGTATAGCCCCTAAAGCCATTTCGTCGTTAGATCCGATAATAAAGTCAATGTCAGGGTGCGCCTGAATCATATTTTGGGTCACGGTAAATCCTTGATCCTGAGAATAGTTGGCGGTCTGGGATGCTACCACTTTAATACCCGGTTCTTTATCGAGACTCTTGTGATATCCCTGAAGTCTTTCTTCTGTGGTTGACTGCCCACGTGATCCTTCAAGAATGCCTACTTCTCCTTTGCCAAGAAGAGCATCTACCACAAATTTGCCCATATCAGCAGCTGTGCTCAGATTCTCATACCCGATAAAAGAAACGATCTTACCTCCGCTCGCGCGCGTATCGACGATCACAACCGGAATTCCGTTTCCATTGGCTTTATCAATCGCGGGTACAATGGCTTCCGGTCCGATCGGTGCGATAACAATTGCGCTCACATGCTGCTGGATCAAGTCCTGTACGATGTTGAGCTGAGCCGCAACATCCGTAGAATTTTGTCCCGCCTTCCAAACAAGCTTCACGCCCAGTTCATCTGCCGCTTTTTGAGCTCCTTTATTCATGAGCTGGAAGTAAGGATTATCCATCGTTTTTACAACAAAACCGATCGTAATCTCTTTGGATGCCGCTTTGGGTGATTCTTTAGCTTGACTTATTACAGAAGTCGTTTGATTGCTCCCACATCCTGCAAAAATCAATGTACTCGTTAGAACAAAAAGTAAAGCTGCGTATTTATTGCGGTTCAAAGCACTTTTTTTCAATTGCCATCCCCCCGCTCACTATTTACAAACCAATTGAAACATACTTGGTCTCTAAAAATGCTTCCAAGCCTTCGATCCCGCCTTCACGTCCTAAACCACTCTCCTTCATCCCGCCAAAAGGTGCTTGCGCTGCCGAAGGAAGTCCATCATTCCAACCGATAATTCCAAAATCCAACTGATGAATGACATTCATACCCAGACTATGACTCTCGGTAAAAACATAGGCAGCTAAGCCGTACGGAGTTAGATTTGCATATGCTATGGCCTCTTCGACAGTTGAAACTTTTTGGATTGGAAGAACGGGACCGAAAGTTTCTTCATTCATGATCAGCATTTCCTGGGTCACATCAGACAAGACGGTAGGCGTATAATAATAAGCATCTTCTTGTACTTCTTTCCTGCTCCCGCCAACCCAGCATTTAGCACCTAAACTTGTTGCATTATGTACGTGCTCTTCGACCTTCAGGAAGCCATTCTTATCGATAAGCGGGCCAATATCTACCCCATCGTCCATGCCGTTTCCAACCTTAAGCTGCTGCGTTTCATGGACCAATTTCTCAAGAAATTGATTATAAATGCCATCCTGCACATAGACACGGTTTCCGCAAATACAAGTTTGACCGCCGTTACGGAATTTGGAAGCGATTACACACTTAACCGCTTTATCAACATTCGCATCATCGAGGATCAGAATCGGGGCGTGGCCACCGAGCTCCAAAGAAAGATTTTTTACATGCTGTGCCGCTTGGATCATCAATTCCTTCCCAATCTCAGTAGAGCCGGTAAATGTGACTTTACGAACTTTGGGATTGCTTAAAAATTCCCCGCCAATTTCAGCAGCATTTCCGGTTACGAGATTGACAACCCCCTTCGGAATCCCTGCCTGTTCCGCCAACTTGACCAGCATAATCGCAGTAAGCGGTGTTTGCTTAGCCGGTTTCAAAACAATTGTGCATCCAGCTGCAAGCGCAGGACCCATTTTCCGCGTAATCATAGCTGCTGGGAAATTCCATGGGGTGATTGCAGCAACTACGCCAACGGGTGCTTTCAATACAAGCATTTCTTTGCCATCAACATGAGAGGGAATCGTTCTGCCGTAAACGCGCTTGCCTTCTTCAGCAAACCATTTAATGAAAGAAGCGGAATACCGGACTTCTCCCTTCGCTTCCGCCAGCGGTTTTCCCATTTCCAACGTCAAAATACTGGCAATTTCATTCATATTGTCAATAATTAGATGATAGTATTTCTCTAAGTAGTCTGAGCGTTCATAGGCTGTCAAACGGGACCAGGAAGCAAAGGCTGAATGAGCAGCATCGATTGCGTCACGCGTCTCCTTTTTCCCAGCTTTAGGAACCGTCCCTATGATTTGACTTGTAGCCGGGTTTTGGACTGGGATTTTATCTAAGCTTGCCCCTGTCCACTGTCCATTGATATAGATAAGCTGGTCCAAGTTCAATTCCTCCATTCAGTAACAGTTGAAAATTTCGAAACGCGACCTTACATATGAATCCCGATACCCAAGTGAGCATTGGCTCCCTCAAACAGTCCCTCCGAGAGGGTAGGATGAGGATGAATCATCTTGGCTAGTTCATCAACTGTGCCCTCCAAATAAATAAAAGCAGATGCTTCTGAAATCATTTCCGTCGCGTGAGCGCCTACAATGACGACGCCTAGGAGCTGACCGTAAGTTTTGTCGGCAATTATCTTCATGAAACCTTCCGATTCACCTGAAGCCATCGCTTTCCCCGAGTGATTTAGCGGGTAGATCGTTTTTTGTACGGAGTAGCCTAATCTCTCCGCTTCACTTTCACTGAGCCCGACACTTGCTATTTCGGGAAATGTGTAGATGCAGCGAGGAACGACCTGATAATTGACAGCTTCCCCAGCATTTAAAATGGCATTGGAGGCAGCAACCAATCCTTCCGCACTGGCAACATGTGCCAGCTGAAAGCCCCCAATGACATCGCCTACCGCGTAAACATTAGGAATATTCGTCTCCATACATTCATTTACAGATAAGAATGGGCCATTCAGCTTTAACCCCAAATCCGTGATCCCGCTCATGTTGGGTTTTCTTCCAGCAGCCATAAGCACTTCATCAAAGAGGTGTTTTTCAATCTTTCCTTCCGGCGTACGAATGGTGATTTCTTTTTTCCCTTGATTAGGCCCAAAGGATTCCACTTGATGACTTGTCAGCAGTCGAACACTTTTCTGTTTCAATGATTTGTGAAGAGCTGCCGATGCATCTGGATCCTCACTGGATATAATTCGATCGGCCATTTCAATAATGGTAACTTCCGTTTGCAGATTAGCAAAGATACAAGCCAACTCCACACCGATCACTCCACCGCCAATAATAGCCAGTGATTTGGGGATTTCCGCAATGTCAAATATGGTATCCGTTGTATGAATAAAGATTTGATCTGTTCCAGGTATATTCGGAAGAAACGTTCTGGACCCTGTCGCTAAAATGACTTTATCGGCTTGAATCCGCTCTTGATGTTCTCCTGATTGTATGAGAATGGATAAGTTCGGATCTACGCTGCCCATGCCTCGAAAAAGCTGAATATGATTTTCTTTCAACAAATAGGAAATACCATTGCGGAGCTTTTGGATGATTTGTGTTTTTCTCGCTAACATTTTGTTCAAAGAAAACGTCAGGCTGCCTGTCTCGATGCCCCAATCCTTCGCCTTTTTGATATGTTCAATGATTTCAGAATGACGAAGCAGCGTCTTTGAGGGGATGCAGCCCCTGTTCAAACAAGTGCCACCAAGTTCATCGGCTTCAATTAAGGCTACAGATGCACCTGCCTTTGCAGCACGAATGGCCGCAACATAACCTCCAGGTCCGCCTCCAAGGACAGCTATATCAAATTGCTTCATGCTTTTCATCCCCTTAAAGTAGCAATTCTAAGGGGTTTTCCAAAATCCCCTTAATTTCGGTAAGAAACGCTGCCGCCGGTGCACCATCGATTACCCGATGGTCAAAGGACAGACTAAGGGTCATCATCGGACGCAATTCTATAGAACCGCCAACCCCTACCGCTTTATCATGAATTCGTCCCGCACCTAAAATCGCCGATTCAGGCTGGTTAATAATAGGTGTGAAGGAGTCTACGGCATACATGCCTAAATTACTAATTGTAAACGTTCCGCCCGTCATCTGATCTAGACCCAGCTTTTGTTCACGAGCAAGTTTCCCTAATGTTTTGGACTCTTCCGTCAAAGCAGCCAGCCCTTTTTTATCCACATCGCGTATGACTGGTACCAGCAAACCATTCGGAACAGCAACTGCGAGTCCAATATGGACATCTCGGTTCAGCATGATATAGTCACCCTGCAAGGAGGCATTAACCATAGGATGGTTGCGCAGCGCATGGGCGACTGCCTTCATGATCATCTCCGTATAAGAAAGCCTGAATCCTGTCCGTTTTTCAATGGAAGGAAGCAGTTGTTCCCGAAGCTTCATCACTTGCGACATATCCGCCTCAGAAACGAGTGTAACGTGCGGCGCAACGAAAGCGCTTTCAACCATTCTTCGGCCAACGACCTTACGAATGCCCTCAACACGGACCCTCTCTGCCAATCCTTCGATAGGTTTCATTTCAATGGACTCCGATAATTCCGGCAATTTCTGCTGCAGGTGAGACTGCACATCTTGGCTCGTAATCTTGCCACGGATGCCAAATCCTTTGATATCATCTACTACCAGCTGCTGGTCTTCTGCCATTTTTCTCGCCAATGGAGTAACTACGATCTTATCCGCCTTGCGGGCGACAAAATTTTCCACATCAGATCGATGAATCCGGCCTAGTGGTCCAGAACCTGTAACTTGCCGTAGATCCACGTTTCGGTCACTGGCCAATTTCCTTGCCGCTGGCGTCCTGCGTAATTTTCCTACAGCAGATGGGACCTGTTCTCTGGCTTCCATAACCGATTGTGCTGCAGGTCCCGGAATCGCCTCGCCTTCGTTCCCGATGTATGCAATAACTTGCATGACAGGAACATCCTCATCCTGCTTATATAGGGTTTTCAGTAAAATGCCGGACACTTCCGCTTCCACTTCAATATTCACTTTATCTGTCATAACTTCGAGAAGTATTTCTCCACTGATTATCGAATCACCTTCTTTTTTGTGCCACATCAAAATCTTGCCATTTTCCATAGTTGCGCCTAATTTAGGCATCAGGACTTCTGTAGCCACGTTATTCACTTCCTTCTTACACTCTCAATAAAGTGGATTTTACAGCTTGGATAATATCCCCTACTTGAGGCACAGCAAGTTTTTCAAGCTCAACATTGTAAGGTATAGGAATCGGAAGGCCAGCAACGCGCTGAATAGGCGCATCTAGATAATCGAAGGCTTCACTTTCCTGAATCATGCTGACAATCTCGGCACCATAACCTCCTCTTTTTACCGCTTCGTGTACGACAACGGCACGCCCGGTCTTTTTCACAGATTCAATAATGGTTTCTTCATCCAAAGGCACTAAAGTTCGCGGATCCACAACCTCTACACTAATTCCTTCCAGCTCCAACTGCTTCGCCGCCTCCAACGCTTTGTGCACCATAATGGAAGTGGCGATAATCGTAACGTCCGTTCCTTCCCGTTTGATATCAGCTTTACCTAGTGGAATTGTGTAAGGCTCTTCCGGAACATCACCTTTCATCCCATACAACAGTTTATGTTCATAAAATATGACAGGGTTATCATCATCCATAGCCGCTTTCAACAAGCCTTTAGCATCGTATGGGGTTGACGGTTGAATAACCTTTAAACCGGGGATATGGGTCATCCATGCCTCTAGGCTCTGTGAGTGCTGAGCAGCTAATCCAGCTCCGGAACCCCCAGGGGTTCTAACAACTATGGGCACATTTCCTTTTCCACCAAACATATAGCGCAGCTTCGCAGCTTGGTTGACAATCTGATCTGTAGCAATTGTAATAAAATCAGAGAATTGAATTTCCAAGATTGGACGCATACCAGTCATTGCAGCACCAATGGCACAGCCTGTAATGGCAGATTCCGAAATCGGAGTGACACGAACACGCTCGCTTCCAAATTCTTCAATCATTCCGTTCGTTACACCGAAGGCTCCGCCATATACACCGATGTCCTCTCCCAAAATAAAAACAAGTTCATTCGTGCGCATTTCCTGGCTCATAGCTTCCCTAATTGCTTCTTGATATGTCGCTAGTCTCATCCAAATTCCCTTCGCTTTCCAATAAGGTTAGGTTAAGCGTATACATCTTCTTTAAGCGTATCGATATCGGGTGGCGGGCTGCTTTCCGCGAAATAAACGGCTGCATCTACTTCAGCTAGCACACTATCCCGCATGGTTAGATCCTGTTCATCAGTTAACAAACCTTCCTCAATCAACTGCTTCTTGAATAGTAAAATAGGGTCTCTCTGGTTGATCCATTCAAGTTCTTCTTCCCGGGCTCTATATTTCCGTGCATCGCTTTTGGAATGCCCTTTCCAACGATACGTCTTTGCTTCGATCAAAGTAGGACCAAACCCAGTACGGGCCCTCTTCACTGCTTCATTGGTGACATCCATAATTTCTATTACATTGGAACCGTCCACAACTACGCCAGGGATGCCGTAAGATACAGCACGATCGGCAAGATTCTCGATGTTGACCATCTCCTTGATTGGACCGGACATCGCGTATCCGTTATTTTCGCAGAAAAAGATAACTGGTAGTTTCCAAATAGACGCTAGATTCAAAGACTCGTGAAAATTCCCTTCGTTGGTTGCTCCATCTCCAAAGAAGCAAAGGACCACATAGCCCAGATCCCTCATCTGAGAAGTAAGAGCCGCTCCTACAGCTAAGGAATGTCCTCCGGCAACAATCCCATTCGCCCCTAAATTGCCAGTCTCCAAGTCAGCGATATGCATGGAACCTCCTTTCCCTTTGCAATACCCCGTTGACTTACCTAATATTTCTGCCATCATCCGGTTGATATCGGTTCCTTTGGCAATACAATGTCCATGTCCCCGATGCGTGCTGGTAATTTTATCAGCAGGCTCCAACATCGCACATGCGCCTACAGCGGTTCCCTCCTGTCCAATGCATAAGTGCATTGTCCCGTGGATTTTGCCCCGCATAAACAATTGTTCGACCTTTTCTTCGAAAATACGTACGGTATACATCTTGTATAAAATATCCAGCAGCAATTCTTTTTCGTAAGCTAGAAGTTTTTGTTTCGTTGTCCCTGGCAGCATGAGTAGAACCTCCTTGTTGAGGAATAATCAATAATCGATTATTTTATGGCAAAAGAATGATCTAATAAGGCTACGATTTCATCTCCAACTTCTGTCGTAGTAGCCGTTCCTCCCATGTCCTGTGTGAGAACCGCACCACGAACAATCAGTTCTTCCATGGTCTTAATTAATTTATTGCCCCAATCCGAATGACCGAGAAAATCTAGCATTTGGCTTGCGGACCAGACCGAAGCGAGTGGATTGGCCGTTTGCTTCCCTGCATGGCGCGGAGCTGATCCATGGATCGGCTCGAACATCGAAGGATATTTCCGCTCAGGATTAATGTTAGCGCCTGCAGCCAGACCAAGTCCCCCTGCGATAGCCGCTCCCAAATCGGTTAAAATATCGCCGAATAAATTAGAAGCTACAACAACTTCAAATCTCTTTGGATCTTTAATGAAATACATACTAGCCGCATCAACGAGGTAGGAACTGGTTTTTACATCGGGATATTCCTTGCCCACTTCATCAAACACCTGATCCCAAAATACCATTGAATAATTCAAGGCATTGCCTTTACTAATGCTGGTTAACGTTTTTCCATGCTTGCGTGCTAGTTCATAAGCATAACGAATGATTCTTTCCGTACCTTTCCGAGAGAAAACACCGGTCTGTAGGACGACCTCTTGCGGGGAATCTTTCATTAACCATTCACCGGCTCCCGCGTACTCCCCTTCGCTATTTTCACGGATAACTAACATATCTACTTGCTCCGATAGGATATTATTCAGGGGGCACCGCACACCGTCAAGCAATTTAATAGGTCGTAAATTGACATATTGATCAAAACCTTTTCTTATTTTAAGAAGCAGTCCCCAAAGAGAAATGTGGTCTGGAACTCCCGGATAACCAACCGCCCCTAAATAAATCGCGTCAAAAGCTTTTAGTTGCTCCAGACCGTCGTCATCCATCATTTTCCCATGCCCCAGATAATACTCGCAACCCCATGGAAAATAGGTAAAATCAAACTGAAAACTCCCGTCCAGTTCGGCTGCTTTATTCAAGACCTTTACACCTTCAGTGATAACTTCCGGACCTATTCCATCACCTGGAATCACTGCGATTCTATACGTTTTTTTCATATCCATCCCTCCCTCTTAAACTAGTAATTCCAAGTTGATAGCAGTTCATTGGCAGGGAAGGTAGTAATTACTTTACAGCCATCCTTGGTAATAACAACCTGCTCTTCAATACGAGCAGCATCGCCTTCTTCACCATAATAGGTTTCAAGAGCAATGTGCATACCTTCTTGAAGCACTTCAGGCATATCAATTGAATTTTGATGGCTAATTATAGGTTTTGCCCAGTGAGAAACACCTACGCCATGACCGATAAATAATGCCAATGTTTCGTATTCATTATCATAACCCAGTTGTTTATAATCCGGCCAAAGTTTGGCGATTTCATCTGTGCGGACGCCTGGTTTAATCATTTTGATTGCATCGTATAACCAATCGTATGCTTTCTTATAAACACGTTTTTGTCTTTCGGTTGGACGACCGCATACGAATGTGCGATAGTAGCACGTTTTGTAGCCGTTAAAATCATTCACAACATCCAAGAAGACCATGTCGCCCGGACGAATGATTCGATCGGAGAAATCGTGCGGATGCGGATTAGCACGATCACCACTGATGACATTAACGTTGTGAACATTTTCTGCTCCGAGCTCATATAAACGCTTTCTCATCATGGCATAAACTTCGTTTTCACGAATTCCCGGCTTAATCATGTTGAAAACATCCCAGTAAGCACCATCAACCATTGCCGCGGAAATTTCGAGACACTGGATTTCTTCTTTCGTTTTAATGGTTTGAGCATTCAACATCGTTTGCTGACCGTCTACTAAAACCAAACCATTTTTTTGAAGAGCTTGAACGATTGGCACAGTCAAGACATCTACGCCAATAGGCTCTTTTTCCAAGCCATATTCTTTTAAAATGGAAGCGATTTCATTTATGCTATATTCAATAGTACCAAGCTCAGGCGGCATCGTACCTCTCATATCCGTTTTAGCTGGACGAATATCTTTTAACCAAGGGCATAGCGCTTTTCTCGAAGGAACAGCACTGCCGATTTCAAACAAAATCGGATCTTTCCCCTTTGGTAATAAAGCATATCGTCCTAACTTATTATTGGACCATTCACCCAGTTTGGTACTTGTGATATAACGAATATTGTCCGGATCATAAACTAGTAAAGCTCCAAGACCATCTTTTTCCATTTGATCCCTTGTTTTTTGCAATCTGTCTTTGCGAAGTTTATCGTAATTAATTCTCATTTCGTGATCGACTGCCATAGTTCCATATGTCATTGAAAATCCTCCTTTTATATGTGTTTAAATAATAAACTTTTTTTGTCCCATTTCTTATTTTCGTTTTCGGCCTACATATAACATCCCCCCTCTCAATAACCTTTAGGGTATGACCTGACTTCTTGTTCATTTATATTTCCAAAATCTCAATTAACTCGGTAAAATGGGCATGCATGACCGCCGAAGCCTCTTCCTCACTTCTTTTCTGAAGCGCTTCCAAAATCGGAAGGTGCCGTTCAACGATCTCCCGTCCGCTCAAAGATTTTAAAACACGTCCACCAAAATACGTCCATTCCGCTACACTCGCTGCTTTCCACGCTTTTACGAGGATAGCGTTACCGGAGGACTCGATAATGAAGGAATGAAATTCATTATCTAATAAACTTCTCGCTCTGATATCTCCCGCTTCTTCCGAGGCTAGCATCTTACGATACAGGTCTTCCAATGCTTCCAAATCATTGTCAGTCAACCGTTTGATTGCTCCACGAATCCCAAATGATTCTAGCTCAGCACGTACCAGATAGGCGTGCTTTAAATCCTCTAGAGTGAAGCTGCGGATAAACGTGCCACGGTAAGGGATGGTTTCCAATAAGCCTAACTGCTCAAGATCCCGAATTGCCTCACGCACAGGAGCTTGGCTGACACCTAAATCTTTGGCAATTTGCGTCTCCACAAGACGTTCGCCAGTTTTAAATTGTCCACTTATGATTAAATCCGTTAAATAATTTTTAATATCCTCGCGTAGAACCTGCCTTTTGAGCAGTGGATTTTGAACTGATTTTTGCAATGTATTAACCTCCACAAGATGAATAATAAATAATCGATTATCGTTTATAAGCTTATTTTATATTCTTTAACTAAAATTTGCAATACTTTTCCTTTAAATTTTATAAAGATTTTTCAAAGCTTGTCCAAGTATGGACCGCGCCAAGAAACTTCGGAAAGCTGTCTACAAGATTGACGAAACATGAAAAATAAGTTTCCAGCCAGATAGCTGTTTTAAATAGTTTTGAACGGGGCCGACGAATTTTCCGTATTTTTTGCCGGCAACTTTCAAGTTCAGTCTTAAATTGTAGTTAACGAAGCTGCTATCGCTTTGTTCCACTCGGATTGCTTTAACGTTGATTTCATCTTTTATGATATCCTCGAATGGGTTCAGATTAAATTCGCGGTCTATCGAGACGATCAGTTCGGATAAAGGCTGGCGAGTCTTGATCCCCATTTCATTCCGGACGCTGCGTGCCAGCTCGACAATTTGTCGTACGGTTTCCATGTCACTTTCCAGCTCCCCATCAATAACGTGTCCCATTACCAACGGATAATCAGTTAGATGGACGCTGCCTTCGCCGCCAAGGTTGCTGAAAATATCTTCGGCAATGAGAGGGATATATGGTGCAATCATCTGAGCCAGTGTTAACAAAACTTTGCGCAGTGTTTGGTACGCAAATACCTTGTCTTCTGTCATTTGGCTGCCCCAGAAACGGTCACGTGAGCGACGAATATACCAATTGCTAAGCTCGTCGACGAACGTTTCTATATGCTTTGCCGGGTTCAAAAAGTCGTAAACCTCAAGCCCCTTCACTACGTTTTGCAAGGTGGTATTTAATCTCGATAGCACCCAACAGTCTAATTCGTTCTTAGAAGTTTGCTGTGGATAGTCTTCGGGATTATATTGATCGTATCACACTTTAGACTTTGCCTCGGCTACAATCTGCTTCGAAAACCTCTTGCTGTACCACGGTGCGCTGTCAGAGAGCAGGGCCCAGCGAAACGCGTCCGCTCCGTATTCATCGATAATTTCCCATGGGTCAATGACATTCCCTTTGCTTTTGGACATCTTTAGACCGTTTTCATCCAACACGTGTCCATTTGAAATTACCGCTTTGTATGGAGATTTTCCGGTATACAATGTTGATACCGCCATCAGGCTGAAGAACCAGCCTCTCGTTTGGTCGATGCCTTCGCAGATCATATCAGCAGGATACTGATCATGGAATAGCTTTTCATCACCGAACGGATGATGGTACTGGGCAAACGGCATTGAACCGCTATCGAACCACACGTCGATTACTTCAGGTGTTCTTACCATGGTGCCTCCACAAGAGCAGTGTAATTTAACATTGTCCACATAAGGTTTATGCAGCTCCAAGTGCTCACTGATTGCTTCCACAGATTTTTCACGCATATCTTTATGGCTTCCAGGCGCATACTCGGATGTGCAATCCGGGCAAATCCAGATGTTCAGCGGAGTACCCCAGTATCGATTCCGACTAATATTCCAATCCACAAGGTCTTCTAGGAATTTGCCGAAACGTCCTTCGCGTATATGGGAAGGGTACCAATCGATTGTTTTGTTATTCTCAATCAACTGATCTTTGACTGCGGTCGTTTTGATGAACCAGCTTTCCATCGCATAGTAGAGCAGAGGCGATTTACACCGCCAGCAGAATGGGTAGCTGTGTTCATATCGTTCCTTCGAGAACAGCAGGTTGCGTTCGGACAAGTTTTTCACGATATCGACGTCAGAATCTTTGACAAATCGTCCGGCGAAATCGGTATAAGTCCGGCCAAGTTCACTACGCTCACGAAACCCAATTCGTGCTGGCGGCTCGTACGGTAGTCGTCCTGCCCCATACGCCGGTGCCGTATGAACGATGCCGGTACCATTCATATCGCTGACATAGTTGGCATCTACAACAATATGCCCTTTGTTCACGCTGATATAGGCGAAAGGGGGCTCTTAAGCAGTTCCTATGAATTCCGAACCTTTGTGAGTTGTCCCTCCGTCTTGTTGAAAGCTACAATTGTCCAAATATAAAAATTATCCGATTAATTGATCCTAAACCTACTCGTGAGGTTAAGATTTACATGCATAAAGATAAATTGATGCCTTATACAGCCCGAACCTTTATTAATCATATTCCAGAATTCTTCTGAGATTTTGCTACGAGTTTTTTGAACAATATTGCGGCACTGGGTCTCCTCCAACGATCGCGCTATAGCAACACGTTGCTGCTGTCCACCAGATATCTCTGATGGAAAATGCTTCTTACGATCCAGCAAGTCCACCGACTCTAGTGCATGTAAAACGAGAGGCTCTCTTTCCTTTTTGCTCAGTCTCCGATAGATCAAAGGCAACTCCACATTCTCATAGGCACTTAATCTCGGCAGCAAGTTGAAGCTTTGAAAAACAAAACCAATCTTCTGATTACGAATCTCAGCAAGCTGAGAATCTTTAAGTAAGTTAATTGCTTGACCATCCAGGTCATAAACACCTTTATCTACAATATCCAAACACCCGATGATGTTCATCAGCGTTGATTTACCGGAACCCGACGGCCCCATAATAGCTACGAACTCCCCATGATCAATATCTAACGAGACATCATCTAATGCTTTAATCGTTTCCTCGCCCATAGCATAGTATTTACTGGCATTCTCGATATGGATTAACGTCATAACCTTCACCTCCATTACTTGGACAGGGTCCAAATAAATGAAGCATCCGATTCGTAACCTTACCTCTTTGCCTTATAAAACTCATGATACAGCTTCATGAGTGCCCTTTTCTCAATTCGCGACACGTAGGAGCGGCTAATCCCCAGCTCTTTAGCAATCTCCCGCTGCGTCCGCTCTTCCCCGCCAAGCTCCAGCCCAAACCGACCAACGACGACTTCCTTCTCGCGATCGTCCAAGATTTCCAAGTTCCGAAATATTTTGCTCTTCTCTATCTTGAGCTGCACCTTATCCACGACATCGTCGGCCTCCGTGCCAAGGATATCGATCAATGTAATCTCGTTCCCCTCTTTGTCCGTTCCGATGGGATCATGCAAGGACACATCTTTCCGTGTTTTCTTCAGCGATCTCAGATGCATCAAGATCTCGTTCTCGATACAACGAGCGGCGAAGGTTGCCAGCTTCGTCCCTTTGTTCGGCGAGAACGATTCAATCGCCTTAATCAATCCGATTGTCCCGATCGAGATCAAATCCTCGAGATCTTCTCCTGTGTTGTCGAATTTTTTGAGGTTGTGTACTCGAAGCAACGTAAATGCCCTCTATAAATTCCCGCTTGGAGAACAAAGAGCTGCCACACAACAGACCTTCGGTCAAACAAGCTCGATTAATTTTTCATCAATTTCTTCAATATATCCTATATCCGATGAACCATCCCATAAAATGATTGTTTCTGCCTCATCATTCTCAATAAAATCAGCTATAATATCCAGTTCACTGATAAAACAAACCACCATACTCAATCCTCTTGGGACCATGAAAACTTGGTTAAAGATCAAATTTCATCAATCCCTTAAACTCAATATCATTTACATATTGGTTGGTTTCTTCAAAGAGCTCTCTAATAACACACTCCCTAGCAGTTTCCCCTTATTCAATAACACCTCCAGGTAGTTCCCAACTCTTTCTCCATTTGTTGAGCATTAATAGGTATTTAGCTTGGTACTTTATCACAATTAATGAATGGGTTAATGGTGCGCTAACTGTATTCTATCAAGTTCTTCCTCCTGCACTTTCTTAAATTCCAATAATATATTTCCTTTTGCATCAGTAACAATCGCCATATTCATTTCCTCCTGTTTGAGCTAAATTAATTTATGGAACAAAAAACGCTCCTCCCTAATAATTAATATAATGAACACCAATGGAGGGTGGAAACTTGATGGAGAACAAGAAAACAACTTTCCGAGAGGCAGAAACAATCGCAAAAGTAATAGCTGAATCACTGCGAGATCAAAGATTCCTCACAATAAGCTATTTCAATAACATCAAAGACCAAGAAATAACGGGTATTATCACAAAGATTGACCAGTCAATGAGTAGTAGTTTAAAAATAAGTCATAGTGAAGGATTCGAGTGGATTCTAATGGACGACATTATAAGTGTTTGCTATGAAATTGAAATCGAGATGAATTAAAGAAGGAAGGAACTTGCCACGGCAAGATCCTTCCTTCTTTTTCGAACATGTACACAAAAGTGGGTGTTTTGTTCAGGTGTCCCAAAAAAGAAGCCCACAACTTGATCTTCTTGTGCGGGCTACTTTTTGATTTTGGATGTTTTATTAAAAACGCTTTGCAACCTCTTGCGCTTGTGCGATCGCCTTTTCTTTAATCGATAGAGCTTTGTCTGGCATAGCTGCCATGCCTTCTACAAATATTCCCTCAAAAGATGGAACTCCATGAAATTGCATAATTTTCTTTAGGTAACTATGACCACTTTCGAAATCAGCAGCAGGACCCTCCGTGTACACTCCACCACTTGCTTGAATATGAATGGCTTTTTTATCTGTTAATAAACCAACTGGTCCATTTTCGGTATATTTAAATGTTTTACCCGCAATGCAAATTGCATCAATGTAAGCCTTGAGAAGCGGTGGGAAAGAAAAATTCCACATTGGGGAAACAAAAACATACTTATCAGCCGCCACATATTGCTCAACGATCTCATTTAGGCGACCAACTTTTGACTTTTCAGCATCGGAGAGTTGTTCAAAAGAAGTTCCTGATCGAAGTTTCCCCCAACCACTAAATACGTCACCATCTATATGAGGCATATTGGTCTTGTACAAATCTAGATAAATTACTTCATCTGTTGGATTTGCTTTATGGTAGGTTTCAATAAATTCTTTCCCTACTGCCATACTAAACGAGGTTTGATGGTCGTGCGGATGTGCAGTGATGTAGAGTATAGTTGCCATTATCTGAAAACTTCCCTTCTGTTATATTTTTTTTATCAGCTAACTAAAAATGTAATTAAATTATCGCCTTTACTATGATTTGAAAAAAAATGATTCAATATTCATCACCTAGAAAAAATCCTAGTATCAGATAAAGAGATCCTTCCTTATCCCCTTTTGTTGGCAGGGGGATGCAGAGTGTTATGGTGATGAAGCTAAAGCGGTATTAATAAGGGTTAAAACCCTTCGTGAACAGCTATATTCACTACCTCACATTCGGGAAATTCTAATGAATAAGGGTTATCCGAAATTCGAGAATTATAAACAGTTAAATTGAAGGGGAAAAGAGCAATGATTTTTTTTGCTATTTTGTTTTTTTAATATTTCGAAAATATGCATCGAACTTGTTGAACATACCTCCCTCTATGAACAAAAGCATATCTCTGTTTTTCTCTCGTTTCTTAGATTTTCATGGACTTCAAATTTTTCAGAACACTTACAACTGGGATGTTATTGAATTACAGGATATATTTTTGTATTTCGGGGTTAATTGTCCTTTTCACTTGATTCCGGCCTACTCACTTCCTGTCTCCGCTTCGTCGTACACGTTACCATGCACTACGCAAGACTCTGTGCAGAACTGCTGGTTAGGCTTTATCCTGATCTCCTTCTCAGGCAACACGTGTTTCTTGAGCTTTCAAGGCTCAACCTGCTCCACACGATTACGGTATGAAACCACTAGATGATCTGGATTTTATGCAGGATTAAATAACTTCTCCTCACTTAAATTGTAATGGAAAAATTTCCTTCGGATAACGCCACCTCTCTTGAATCATCTTAATGATGGAGGTGTTTATTAAATGAAAAAAAGATTATACTCAATTGCTGGTCTAATGTTATTCTCTGCTTTGACAGGATGTACCACTAAGGGTCCGAATGAAACAAATGTTCAAACAAAGGGTTTTCAGGTTAATGCATTGAATGATGGGCAAGTCGCTCCCAATTATGTTGCTCAAACTGCCACTGATAATTCTCGAGCAAATTCAGTCGGGTCTTCACAAGCAGAATTTAACTCGCTTGCTACTAAGGTTTCGGAAGGAGCACAGATTCAAGCGACTGCAACTAATGCTTCACCACGTTTGTTAAGTCCAACCGATCATTCCCTCATGCTAGTTGACCATCAACCACAAATGGCTTTCGCAACGAAATCGCATAGTTTGGAAACCATCCGAAATAATGTAGCAGGAGTTGCAAAATCCGCGAAATTGTTCGGTGTGCCTACGTTACTTACTACAGTGGCTTCGAAAACTTTTAGCGGTCCTATCTTTCCGGAAATTAAAGCTGTTTTTCCTGATCAAGCGCCGATCGACCGTACAACCATGAATGCTTGGGAAGACCAGCGCGTCGTAGATAAAGTAAAAAGCTTCGGTAAAAAGAAAATTGTAATTGCTGGCCTCTGGACTGAAGTTTGCGTTGTCGATCCAGTTCTTTCAGCAATTGACGCGGGATATAAAGTATACTTTATATCTGATGCTTGTGGAGGCGTAAGTCAAGAGGCGCATGAAATGGCTATTCAACGAATGATCCAGGCTGGTGCTGTACCTATTACGTGGTTGCAATATTTGCTTGAGATGCAGCGTGATTGGGCTAATCAAAAAACTTACAATGATGTTCTGACTATAGCAAAAGATCACGGCGGCGCTTATGGACTTGGTGTCATTTACGCAAATGAGATGTTTGGAGGAAAAGAAGGGCATTAAACAAAAGTATGCTATTCGGTGACACTGCAATAGGAAAATCTGGATGTAATCCATTTCCGAAAAAATGGTATTGCAACCAAGCAGCCGCTAGTATACATATGTCGCAGTTACTATATTCACCAACAACAAAAAAACAAAATGTGATGTTTCATAATATTGGAAAAATGAGCCCCAAATTCGCGAAGCCACTGAAAAAGTCCCTATTTAATGTAAAAAGGTACAAAACCTCAAATTATTGAGGATCTGTACCTTTTTTCTGTATAATTGAAGTATAAAATCGAGTAGGTGAATGAGAGTGAATGAGGGATGCCATGCCTTCTACAAATATTCCCTCAAAAGATGGAACTCCATGAAATTGGATAATTTTCTTTAGGTAACTATGACCACTTTCGAAATCAGCAGCAGGACCCTCCGTGTACACTCCACCACTTGCTTGAATATGAATGGCTTTTTTATCTGTTAATAAACCAACTGGTCCATTTTCGGTATATGTTTTACCCGCAATGCAAATTGCATCAATGTAAGCCTTGAGAAGCGGTGGGAAAGAAAAATTCCACATTGGGGAAACAAAAACATACTTATCAGCCGCCACATATTGCTCAACAATCTCATTTAGGCGACCAACTTTTGACTTTTCAGCATCGGAGAGTTGTTCAAAAGAAGTTCCTGATCGAAGTTTCCCCCAACCACTAAATACGTCACCATCTATATGAGGCATTTTTGTCTTGTACAAATCTAGATAAATTACTTCATCTGTTGGATTTGCTTTATGGTAGGTTTCAATAAATTCTTTCCCTACTACCATACTAAACGAGGTTTGAAGGTCATGGGGATGATATCTTTTTTATTAACAAACTAAAAATGTAATTAAATTATCGCCTTTACTATAATTTCAAAAAAAATGATTAAATATTCATCACCTAGAAAAAATTCAGTATCAGATAAAGAAGAACAACTAGTAAATATAAATGTTTAGTATGTAGTTCTTCAATGGATAATGAGGAAAATGATCGTCCAAAGGATATTTACTGTTTAATAGGTAAAATAAAAGGAAATTCTATTGCATTAATATCATAAAACTTACTTTTTATAGTCAACGTATTTTCGATAGTCAATATTAATAAAGCCTCATTGAAGGCGATGTTGTAAACTTGCAGACATGTAACAACGCTCCATTCCACGAGCATCAAAAGATATCATTTAGATCGCGAGCACCAATCCATATTACAACAGGTTCTTCTTAAACCAAACCGAGGCTGCATCCACTTCGCTAGTTGTTAATTGATGACCAAAATGCTCCCAATGAACTTCAACTGTTGCTCCAGCTTCACGAAGTAGTTTTTGTAGCTCTTCGGTTTCTTGCGCAGTGCAGATTGGATCATTAGTACCTGCACCTATAAAGATAGGGATATCAGATAAATTCGGTAGCTTAATGCCTCTTCTTGGAACCATTGGATGATGAAGAATAGCGCCACTAAATGCATTTTGATAATGGAATAGAAGGCTGCCTGCTATATTGGCTCCGTTAGAATAACCAATGGCCACTAGGTTGTCTCGGACAAACCCAACTAATACCGGATCATCCACTCTAGTACCTTTTTCAAAAATATGTTTCATTACTGTTTCCCTACCAGTTCTCTTACTTGAATAGGGATCAGGTTCTCTTCAATTTTTGCACGATTTTTCTCATACCACTCAGGCAGCATTAATTTCTCACCTAATGATTCAGCAGGCTCATCTTTTGAAAAACCTGGAGGATCTGTAGCAATTTCGAAAAGAATTCCACCGTATTCACGGAAATAAATGGCATTGAAGTATTGACGGTCAAGAATTTGAGTTGGTCGATATCCCTTGCGCATTACTTCTTTATGCCATTCTACATGATCATCAAAATCGTTTGCACGCCAAGCAATATGATGAACTATTCCAGCTCCCCCTACACCCCAATCCATGTTGGTTAGAAGAACGTCAATGATGTTGGCTATCTCTCCTGTTGCTTGAAAACGCGCGTAATTGTCATCTTCTGCAACTTTTGTCAAACCAAGTACGTTTTGCAGCGTATCCATAGTGCTCTCTGCATTGGTGCTGAATAGCACAGCTCCTCCGAAACCTTTAATCGCCTTGTCTGCTGGAACCCCATTAAATGCCCACTTGCTGTTTTTCCCCTCATTTCGTTCAACTAATTCAAGACCCATTCCCTCGGTGTCTGTGAATTGAATATAATCTTCTTTGAAACGGCTCACTTTCTTAACTGAGATTCCAAAGTTAATAAGACGCTTCTCCCAGAAGTCTAGCGAACCATGAGGTACGATATAGGTAGTAATACCGACTTGGCCACCTCCTATCTTGCCTTTTGGTGTTCCAGGT
Organism: Paenibacillus sp. V4I3; assembly: GCF_030817215.1. Classification (GTDB taxonomy): domain Bacteria; phylum Bacillota; class Bacilli; order Paenibacillales; family NBRC-103111; genus Paenibacillus_E. The sequence continues at coordinate 3,321,330 of NZ_JAUSZA010000001.1, read as the reverse complement.
GTTGGGAAGAACGTAATGATCGTGCCTGGACTCCCTGCTTCATTACCAAAATATAAGTGATATACATCAGGAGCATCAAAGTTAATTGTTTTCTTTACCAGGCGAAGGCCGAGGATTCCGGCATAAAAATCGACGTTTGCTTGAGGATCACCTGCAAATGCAGTTATGTGATGGATACCAGTTGTTTGTTTTGACATGAAAATGCCTCCTTAAACTTCTTTATTATAGTTTTCCCTACATATTGATAAAACATCAATTAATTTAATGATAAAAGAGTGCATTGTACATTTGTATTACCTCTTGGAAGGCAAATTAAGTTATATATTTTTTAATTCCCTAACCTTTCTTCCAATTTCCTTGCCCAAACTCATGAACCCATCGCATAATGATTGTAAGAGCCATCCCAAGACCTCGTTCTTCCATCATCTCCACTAGATCACGATAACTTAGGCTATATTTCAAATTCTATCTTACTGTTAGCAAGATGATTCATACTGCTTCCGCTTAAACAAATCTAATCCCGTTTTCAACGTTTACCCCATCCCATAAATTCATTTCAATTATGTTATTATGTACTAGGACTATGCACCACAAGCTACCTCCCAATTGAGCAAGCTTCTCGGAAGCAAGGCGCTCCGTAAACTTCGCGATTGAAGTATGGCTCGGAATGCGCAAGAAAAGGGAGGCCGTCGAAGACCAAAGCGTTTCATACAGCATGGCCCGGATCTTCCCGTGGTTCATACTGTGGTTTATGGTAGCCTCTATATTTAATACTCTAGGTTTGTTCAGTAATGAAATAAAGCATTATATAGGTGATCTGGCTAAGTTTATGATTGTGATGGCATTAACAGGAATCGGTTTAAGCGCGGATTTTCGTAAAATGATGAAAATGGGGGTTCGGCCGATCCTATTCGGGCTTCTCGTATGGTTCACCGTTTCTCTCACCAGTTTGGTGTTCCAATGGTTTACGAATCATATTTAAGGAAGTAGGTTTAACCGTTAGGTACTCACTTGAGCTATATTTTGTAATGGACATAAAAAAGATGACTCCCGACCAATTTCCAATTTAGGAGCCATCTTTAGGCAGCGTAGCATTTAATAATTTTATTCGGAGTCCTCAAATAGTGAAAATCATTTATTTTGTAGCTATTTTAACCTTTTCTTTTTTTAATCTTTCTGGAGTAACATTATCACCGTTCGGATCAACAATTGTAGAATTCAAGAGCATACTATCTATAGAACCACGAAATATTTGAAGATATTCTTTTCGTAGATTTGCTTGTTCTGTTTTTTCAATGTCAGTTAATCCAATTTCTTTTTCTTTTCTTGAAAGCTCATTAATTTTATTTAAAATGGCACGCACAATGATCCACTCCTTTTTTTGATTCAAGCAAAATTGTTGGATTTTCATTCAGGTGTTTCTAAAATATCATGATCAATGTATGACTTTTTTTTCCTTTACAGCGCGCCAAATTAGCTGCCTGTTATTCCCAATTCCTAGAAGATCAGAGCTTGAATTTTTTTCAATACAATAAAAATTTACAAGCCACGCCCTTTTTGTCAAGCTTTTTTATCAGCTTTTTCTACACATTCCCTTTTACATGTTATTTAATATCGTTTCATTTAAACAGTCGATCCTAGAGTCATATAGTTTGTAACTGCCGAGTTCAGAGCCCCTTATTACCATTACATTTTATGTTGATGGTTCGGGTGGGCTCCGTTTGGAGACTCGCTAGGCTGCTGAATGATTGTACTGCCATTGCTAGGGAATGACCACGTGCCAGAAACTGCGTTGTACACGCCACCGATAGATTGACCCCATTCCATGTTTTGATCGTGGATCTTTGCTCTTCGTTCCGGGGAAGCACTGAGCCATTCTTCACTGTTGTAGGTCATTTTCTCTTTGATGAACAAAGGATCGCCATTTGTTGTCAGCACATGATCGTCAGAAGCATGAATGTGGCCTTCAACTGGCATTAACGACGGATTTGCTTCTGGGTTGAACTTGTCATCGCCAGAACCGCGTATATGCATCAGCATGCCGCCTGGGTACACGCCGTCATCCGTCGCGGCTAAGGAGTTATGGTCGTGCCATGGCCATACGCCGTCCCGGCCTTTTACGAGAACATCGTAGGTTTCACCAGGAGCGATATTTACCGTGTCCATATTGTAAGGCTGCGGCACTTTGTAACCGTCCTTCGCAATAACGACGAAGTGCGTTCCATGAAGATGCTCAGAATGGGATTCAAAGCCTGCGTTGATCAAACGAACGCGGGCGATCTCACCTTCTTTAATCATCATATCAGGAATGGAATTACCCGATTTGCCGTTAACTGAGTAGTAATTGTAAGTTGGTTTTGCAGTTGCATTTGACGGGTCACGGTGGGTGTCCCACTCGTCTAGCATCATGGTAAATTCTTTGTCCCAACTTGGTTTCTCGGTATCTTCAATGATCAAAGATCCATACATCCCCATATCCTGGTGCAGAGATGTTTGCACATGGCAGTGATACCAGTGGGTACCTGCTTCTTTGGCTACAAACTCATAGGTGTAAGATTTCTTTGGCATAATGTAGTTCCCTGTGATGTGCGCAACGCCGTCATTCAGCATATCCACGCTGGTAATGCCGTGAGGGTGCAAAGAATGCGGCTGTGTCGAATTGTTTTTGATCACAATGCGGACCAGATCACCTTTTTTGACGCGAATTTGAGGGCCTGGAACAGTGGCAGGCTGCCCTTCCAAACCGTATGCCCATGCTTTAATCTTAACCCCATCGGTCAATTCATGCTCGATCTCTTCAATGTGCATGTTAAACTCTCGAACTTGTCCGGTCATTTCTTCCTTTTTCACTGTTCCGCCGATCCAATCCCTATGCATCTGTTCGACAACATCGTCGAACGTCCAGTTTGGCTCAAGCTGACCGGCCGCCACAACTGGAACCGGTAAGCGGAGGTATGAACTTCCTATCAGGACGGAGACTAATAAAGCGGCTGCTGCAATTTTCAGTGTTTTTTTCATAGATTCCTCTCTCACTTAACAGTTACCGTGGTAGTCATAAAAGGATGAAAGGAACAGTAGACTTTGTATACACCTGGTTTATCAAAGGTGTAGCTATAGCTTTCGCCTTTTTTTATTCCAGCACTGTTTTCCTTACGAGAGTCGAATAGTCCATCGCTAACGATAGTGTGCGGAACATCTTCTTCGTTCATGATAGTTACTTTCGTGCCAGCTTTCACAGTCAAGGCTTTTTTACTGAATGCAAAGTCCATAATGTGAATCATTTGTTCTCCGGTTGGCATCAAGTGTTGCTTCACCTCATAAGCGCCAAGCAAGAGTAGATCGCGAGTCGCGTTGGATATACCACCGAAACTACCTTCAGCAGCTGGAAACAGTTTTAATTCAAGAGAAAGCGCTACATAGCCTTGTGCCCAGTCAGAAACGGTTTTGTCCGTGTAAGTTTTGCCTTTGGCATCAGCATCTTTGCCCAGTACCCGAACAAGGAAAGCAGCCAGTTGTTCTTTGGTTACTTTACCCGCTGGGTTATATATGCCTTCCCCATAACCGTCGGTCACGCCAGCAGCTTTCAAAGCTTCGATGTAAGGGAGCGCATAGCCGTTAGCTCTGTCGCCCATACTAACGTCAGTGAAACTTGATGTATTTAAGTTTTTATTAATTTCCAGATTCATGATCAATGCTGCTACTTTCGCGAACTGAGCACGGTTCATTTCATCATGAAGACCAAATGTTGTATCGCTTACGCCATTAAATATACCGGCGTTAATCATCGCGTCGAATTTCGCTTTTGTCGCTGTATCCAGATCTTTCAGATCCGTGAAGTCGGCTGAAGTTTTACTTAACGCGACGGAAGAAAACATCGACAGAACAATTGTTGCAGAAAATAAAACAGATAAGCTCTTCTTCATATGATTATTTACTCCTAGTATTTGAGTTTAATGCTAACTAGCATTAGCTTGAGACCATCCATTTGAAATTGATGAAAAAATTCACGAAGCACATTTTGCTTCGTGAATTTTCAAACAGCAATCGATTAATGTCCTTCTTTACCGCCAAACATTTCTTGCGAGTAGATAATGCCTAATCCGTATGCGCCACCATGTTCTTTGGCAATATCGGTAGTGGCTTTATAAGTTTCAGAACGAGCCCAGTCACGTTGCAGCTCTAGTAAGTATTGCTCCCAAGTGATTGGCGTCGCGCCGGCTTGAATCATGCGCTCAATTGCCATATCGTGCGCCTCTTTCGATACGCCGCCTGAAGTATCGGTTACGATGTACACTTCATATCCTTGATCTATCGCGGAGAGAACGGCTGACAAGTCGCACACCTCAGTCCATAGACCAGAAACAACTAGTTTCTTTTTAGCGTAGCTGTTAACTTTATCTACCACTCTTTGATCTTCCCAGGCGTTCATCGTCGTACGGTCGATTGGCTGTTGATCAGGGAATACGGCTTGGATTTCAGGGAAAATCGGTCCGCTAAACGACTTCGCAGCTACCGTCGTCAGAACAGTTGGAACTTTGAAAGCTTTCGCTGCTTTGGCAAGCCCAGTCACGTTATTGCGCAGCGTCTGGATGTCAATGGATGAAGTACCAAAAGCCATTTGCGGCTGGTGATCGATCATAAGCAACGTATGGTTCGTCGGTGTTAATAATCTTGGAGATGGAACAGCTTTTGCATGAATGGCTGTTGTACCTTGGCTAGTTGCAGCAGGTGTATCCGCTTTTGCAACCATCATAGATCCGAATGCGCTTGTCGATACGACGGCAGTTAAAAGTGCTAGTGTTGTTACTGTACGGCCTGTAAGATATTTTTTCATGGTTGTTAGCTCCTTTTATTATAAATTTATCTTAAAATTAATTATCTTACTTTAAAGATATAAAACATTTAAATGTCCTACCATCATTTTATCGCGTATCTTTTCAATTATTGATTAATGTCCTTCTTTACCGCCAAACATTTCTTGCGAATAGATAATGCCTAATCCGTATGCGCCGCCGTATTCTTTGGCAATATCGGTAGTGGCTTTATAAGTTTCAGAACGAGCCCAGTCACGTTGCAACTCTAGTAAGTATTGCTCCCAAGTGATTGGCGTCGCGCCGGCTTGAATCATGCGCTCAATCGCCATATCGTGCGCCTCTTTCGATACGCCACCTGAAGTATCGGTTACGATGTACACTTCATATCCTTGATCGATCGCGGAGAGAACGGCGGACAAGTCGCAAACCTCAGTCCATAGACCAGAAACAACTAGTTTCTTTTTAGCGTAGCTGTTAACTTTATCTACCACTCTTTGATCTTCCCAAGCGTTCATCGTCGTACGGTCGATTGGCTGTTGATCAGGGAATACGGCTTGGATTTCAGGGAAAATCGGTCCGCTAAACGACTTCGCAGCTACCGTCGTCAGAACAGTTGGAACTTTGAAAGCTTTCGCTGCTTTGGCAAGCCCAGTCACGTTATTGCGCAGCGTCTGGATGTCAATGGATGAAGTACCAAAAGCCATTTGCGGCTGGTGATCGATCATAAGCAACGTATGGTTCGTCGGTGTTAATAATCTTGGAGATGGAACAGCTTTTGCATGAATGGCTGTTGTACCTTGGCTAGTTGCAGCAGGTGTATCCGCTTTTGCAACCATCATAGATCCGAATGCGCTTGTCGATACGACGGCAGTTAAAAGTGCTAGTGTTGTTACTGTACGGCCTGTAAGATATTTTTTCATGGTTGTTAGCTCCTTTTATTATAAATTTATCTTAAAATTAATTATCTTACTTTAAAGATATAAAACATTTAAATGTCCTACCATCATTTTATCGCGTATCTTTTCAATTATTGATTAATGTCCTTCTTTACCGCCAAACATTTCTTGCGAATAGATAATGCCTAATCCGTATGCGCCGCCGTATTCTTTGGCAATATCGGTAGTGGCTTTATAAGTTTCAGAACGAGCCCAGTCACGTTGCAACTCTAGTAAGTATTGCTCCCAAGTGATTGGCGTCGCGCCGGCTTGAATCATGCGCTCAATCGCCATATCGTGCGCCTCTTTCGATACGCCACCTGAAGTATCGGTTACGATGTACACTTCATATCCTTGATCGATCGCGGAGAGAACGGCGGACAAGTCGCAAACCTCAGTCCATAGACCAGAAACAACTAGTTTCTTTTTAGCGTAGCTGTTAACTTTATCTACCACTCTTTGATCTTCCCAAGCGTTCATCGTCGTACGGTCGATTGGCTGTTGATCAGGGAATACGGCTTGGATTTCAGGGAAAATCGGTCCGCTAAACGACTTCGCAGCTACCGTCGTCAGAACAGTTGGAACTTTGAAAGCTTTCGCTGCTTTGGCAAGCCCAGTCACGTTATTGCGCAGCGTCTGGATGTCAATGGATGAAGTACCAAAAGCCATTTGCGGCTGGTGATCGATCATAAGCAACGTATGGTTCGTCGGTGTTAATAATCTTGGAGATGGAACAGCTTTTGCATGAATGGCTGTTGTACCTTGGCTAGTTGCAGCAGGTGTATCCGCTTTTGCAACCATCATAGATCCGAATGCGCTTGTCGATACGACGGCAGTTAAAAGTGCTAGTGTTGTTACTGTACGGCCTGTAAGATATTTTTTCATGGTTGTTAGCTCCTTTTTAAGTAATATCTCAAATTTGTTATTCTTAAATTTAAGAAATATGGCATTAAGATATTTACCGAAAGTATATTTTCTAAAAACATATTGTAGTGCATCAAACATATTGAACTTACTAGTAATTATCTTCAATTTATCCCTAGTGCATTTCGACCGACTATGCCCCCTTCACTTTACTTTGTTTATTTGAAACGGTGTAAGTAATTCCGATTACTTTTATTATAATATATACTTACATTTAATAAGTCAACACATATTTAGTTAGTTAATCACTTTAAATGTTTGACATTCTATATTTCCTTCTTGCTCTTGCCTCATTTGGGGCTATCTCAGTTCATACACCCTAACTCTGAAAGGCTGTATTTATTTATTACATTCCTTTTCCTAGTTTCTTAAGAAGTTTTATAATGTCTTGTTTTTCATCTAGAGAAAGACCTTGAGTGATGGAATGGATCGTTTCTGCATGACCTGGAAAAGTTAGATCGAATAATTCATACCCCACCGGTGTAATTTCAGCATAAATAACTCTTCGATCTTCTTCACAATGCACACGTTTTATTAGACCTTTTTTCTCCAGCTTATCGATATTATAGGTAATACTTCCACTGGTTATTAAAATCTTTTCACCAATTTGCTGCAGTGGTATTCTTCCCTTCGTATATAACAATTCCAAAATCGTAAACTCCGAAGGTGATAGACCGTTTTGCTTCATATCTTTAACCGCACGGTCCATGAGTGTTTTGTAGGCTTTTGAAAGGACAACAAAGGTCTTAAGCGAAGTAGATTGATCATCTTCTAGTTGGAATGACATAGAGGTTCACCTCCTCTCAATATCTTAGATTTAACTATCTTAAATTAAAGGTAATTCTTTTTTATAATAATAACAATGGTAATCATTTCTGCAATACATTTCGTGAATCATCCATGAACATACGTTTCTTGTACATGTGCAGACGAGAGATATATCTTTTTAAATTTGTTAATATTTTCGTCGTTTCATCCAAATAAGCCTTGTCTCCAAACAACTCATAAAGCAGCAAATAATCATTATACTCATCCAGCCATTCATCTACCTGAACTGGTGTCATTTCCGCATTCCTCCCATAATTTTTTCTTCACGCCTACCGCGCTCCATGTTACAGAATTAATTTTAATTTGACGATTACCTTATTACAGTTGGGATGGGCGCCACATGGTCAACACTATTTACTTATTTAGCTATTAATCTGACTATCTTTTTTATTTTTTGGCTGCTAGCCAGCTTGCCAACGTTTCAATTTCTTGCTTGTTCAGTTTATCTTTGAAAGGTGGCATTGTGTTCCCATTAGTGATTTGGTTAATGATTTTTTCTTTGCTTAAACGCGCACCTACTTTTTGCAAATTGGGACCAATCATTCTCCCTTCCAACTCTGCACCATGACAGGCTATACAATTTTGTTTGAAGATGATTGACGCATCAAGCGCTGCCGTTGTTGGAGCTGCCGTTATGCTTTCACTAGGACTGGGATTTGCCTGATTTGCTTGGCCAACATTTTCCGGCGAGCTTGTTGGAACAGATGGCTCAGAAGGCCTAGAATCCGCGGATGGATTTAGGCTTTCTGAAGGCGTCTCATCCGTTTTTTTACATGCGGCTAACGATACGGAAATGGCAAGCGCTAACAGCAGAACTGGCGTCTTCTTAAACATAAATCTGATAGACCCCCTCTTTTAAAAATTTTGATTTTCTTCGATTAATGTCCTTCTTTTCCACCAAACATTTCTTGCGAGTAAATAATGCCTAATCCGTATGCTCCGCCGTGTTCTTTGGCAATATCCGTTGTGGCTTTGTAAGTTTCGGAACGAGCCCAGTCACGTTGCAATTCTAGTAAATACTGCTCCCAGGTGATTGGGGTAGCGCCGGCTTGAATCATGCGCTTAATAGCCATATCGTGAGCTTCTTTGGATACACCGCCTGAAGTATCGGTAACGATATACACCTCATATCCTTGATCGATCGCGGAAAGTACGGCTGTCAAGTCGCATACCTCAGTCCAAAGACCAGAAACCACGAGTTTATTATTGCCATAACTGTTCAATTTATCGACGACTCTTTGATCTTCCATAGCATTCATTGTCGTACGGTCAATTGGCTGCTGATCAGGGAATACCGCTTGGATTTCCGGGAAAATCGGTCCGCTGAAAGACTTCGAAGCTACCGTCGTCAGAACGGTTGGAACGTTGAAAGCTTTCGCTGCTTTGGCAAGTCCAGTCACGTTATTGCGCAGCGTCGCGATGTCTATAGACGAAGTACCAAAAGCCATTTGCGGTTGGTGGTCGATCATGAGTAACGTATGGTTCGTCGGTGTTAACAATCTTGGTGATGGAACAGCCTTTGAATGAAGTGCTGTATGAGCTTGGCTAGTCGCGGCAGCAGGTGTATTCGCTTTTGATCCGATCATAGAGCCACATGCGCTTGTGGATACTACGACAGTTAAAAGTGCTAGCGTTGTTACTGTGCGTCCTGTAAGAAATTTTTTCATGGTTGTTAGCTCCTTTTCGTTTTTTGTGAAAAAAATCTTTAATTTAAGTATCTTTATTTTGAGATATTTGACATTCAGTTAATAACAAAAAAACATATTGTGTATTAAACGCGAACAAACTTTGTCCCCCTATAAACCCTCACCTCTCAACTATTTTAATTGATACATTGTGTCAGGAATCTAGTTTACATTTATTATAATATATACTTACATTAAATTAGTCAATATATTTTAATTAGTTAATTGCTATCTATTTAATGGGTACAAAAGCCCTGCTTAAGCACCCTCTGAGTACATGGATTTTAAATCGTTAATCCAAACATGAACTCCATTTGATGTGGAGCGATCCCATCCGACTATATCTGGTTGAGGTTGTGGTCAACATGCAGCATAACTTCCCTCTAAAGCGAATAAAGCTGCCAAGTGACAGCCCTCTCCGCCTGTGTCAATTACCTTATGTCCCCCTTGGGACTAGAAATTAATCTCTCTGCAACCTTCTGATTTACTTGGAGAAATCTCATCATCTCCTCCTTAGTCATATAAGTTTCCCTTTTATTTTGATATCGCTCTACGGATTCCCTTCTAACTAATACAGTTTTATTCTTATTAGTGAAACTTACAATCCCTTCAAGATCTCCATCTTCAATAAGAGAAACAATACCTGCTAATGTCATTCTAAGAATTTTAGCAGCATGACTCCCAGTCAAAATAATGCTGGTATTATTGCCAGATATTTTAGTTAGAGTATTATATGGCATTAAGCCCTCTTTCCAATTATCAACTATATAGGTTTCGAACTCCTTTGTTCCCTTTTTTACACAATTGTATTTTTATGTAGAAGAATGCATAAGTGGTTTTTTGAAACAAAAACTACAATAAATTTTGAAACATTTACAATAAATTATGAAAAATCACAAATGTGTGGTGTCATATTTATTGAGAAAAATGGATTAAAAATTATTGATTTATCAAGGGCTAATTTCATATTTACTGAGAAAAAAGAAGGTAATCATTGTTTAAATAGCGGTATTTTTCATAATTATTGCGAAAAACCGCATATGGCCTTATACATTATTTATGCATGAAATGCATAACATTTTCGCTTCCCTAATGTTACCCCGAATGACTCCCTAGACACAAAAAAAAGTACTTAGCCATAGACTTATAAAGTCAATGTTTAAGTACTTTTTATATTCTCTTAAATAAATTTCTCCATTTTTGATTTTCTTCTATATTGCCCAGTATGCAACTCTTGATCGTCTAGCAGAACAAAATCTAAATTCCTAGAATTCTGTGAACTTCTACTAAGCAAATTACAAGTTTTTATTATGTGCCAATCTGTAAGTCGGTCCTCTTCAAAAGCCAATCTAGTTGCTTTAATAATTATCTCTTTAGTATAGCCTGGGAGTCCGTCGGTCGTAAGATACAATTTTTCGATCGCTTGTTCCGTAAGCCATAATTTTTCTGAGAATGGCAAGTAAGAATCAATTGTTTGAAGAAATAAGGCATACTCATCTTCATCTAATGGAGATAACGTTACCCTAGATAGAACCCTACTAGCGAATGCTGCATTATGAAGTAGTAATCTATTAGATACTTCTAAACCAGATAAAATAACAGAAACTTGTAAATTGTCAAATAGCATTCTAAGCCATTCGACGGAATCACTATGTATCCTTAGCGAAGTAGCATCGAAAAGATGCTCAATATCATCGAGCATAATTAATTCAATACCAAGTTGTGTAATCGACTCAACAACTTTGTTTGTCATTGATGATAAAGAGAGATTGTTACGATAATTAACATCCATTTGTTCTAATAGACTTATTGCTAACTCCCTTGGTTTTGCATGAAGTGGTGACTTCAAATAAAGTATTGGAAAAACTGAATCACCATTATATCTCTCCAAATACTTATTTTTGTAATAAGACAACAGAGCTGACTTTCCACTACCAGAGGATCCAGTCAATAAAAGATTATTAGGACATCCAATTTTTGAGGAGTTATGGCACTCAGAAATGGCGTCAATCACTTTCCTAAATTCGATATGTTTAATTACAGAGCCCTTTATCCTTGTAATTGTTTTAACATAGTCATTACTACTGAAATCACTTGAAATAGCTAACAACACTTTTCCCACCTTAAATATCGTACTTAATTATTTTACATCCAAGTATTCCCAAAACTTAATCTTTTAAACCGATTCCATCTAAGAACTTTTACGATACGATCATGATAACTTTAGATAAAAGAAATAATGGCCATTCTAACTTCGAGGATTTAACACTCCTGAATTATGTTACTTATTAGTCCTTCTCATACTCGTTTTACTATAAATAATGCATAAATTCCGCCATTCACGAGAAATTCACTCCTAGTAACCCCAACTCCATAAAACTGTTTTGAGTGGGTTAAGTATTTTGTTGAGTTTATGGACTACAAGCAACCTAAAAGTTTTATTGCCGTGATGGGCAACCTTGATAACATCATTATTTTACATGCATTTTTGTAACTTAACCCATAAGTTTGCCGTTTTGGAATGCTTATGCTTCCAATTTACCACGGCAAACTTATGCTTCCAAATAATAAATCAGATATGATATTCAAAGACTTCTATGTAGTTAATTAGATAATTCATTTGTTATTTACATTTTTTTCTATATATGTTCTAATCTAAATAGATAATAAAGAGACACCATTTATAGATTGTTCAATGATGGATACATTCTGGAGGGTCTTTAGTAATGAATAAAACGTTGTCTACCGATATAGAACTATTCGCCGCAGCATTATCACAAGTATATGTTGTTGTAAGCAAAGATGAAATGCTCGACAATGCTGGAATTATTCGCGAATATTGCAAGGATTTCGTGAGAGTCGGAGACTCATGGTTCGCTCGAAATACGTATCAATTCAATGTAATAATTAAATAACATATAACAGTAGTCTATCATTATAGCATTGAGCTAATCGTCGCCCTCTTTGTCTTGAGTAAAGACAATACATTTATTAGGCTTAAAAATAACGACGATATAATTCTCTCCTACGCTCACCGCGCAGTTGGGCGTAAATTTGAGTTGTAGATGCTTTCTCATGTCCGAGCATCCCCTGAATAAATTCTAAAGGTGCACCGTTATCTAACAATTGGCAGGCATAAGTATGACGGAATCGGTGTGGATATACATTCGCAGTAATATCACCACGTTTAGCAAGCTTTTTCAAAGACCAACGTATCGTTGGAATCGACAATCGACGGACAGGATTCGTTTCGGTGACAAACAATGCTTTACAAGTATCATTTCTGCTTTCCATGTACCTCTTAAGCCAAACCTTACACTCCGTAGTAAAATAAACCTCTCTTTGTTTGGATCCCTTACCATTTACAATAGCAGAACAGTTTTCCCAGTTGATATCTTCAAGGTTTATTTTCTGAACTTCTCCAACGCGGCATCCTGTGCAATATAGAAACTCTAATAATGCGTGCTCTCTATGAGATCGACAGGTAATCTTAAGATGAATTACGTCCTCTTCAATCAGAAATTTCGGAATTCGTTTGTCCATCTTTGGTTCTCTCAACTTAATAGACGGATTCCGAGTGAGATGTCCTTCTTCAAATGCAAAACGGAAAAGGGAACGCACAAATCGAATTCGATGGCCTAAACTACTAGGTTTTAATCTCTCTGATACCCTAGCCAAATAGTCTTTAAGTAAGACTAGAGATATTTCCTCTAGTTCAAGATCACCAAGATCAAGAACTAACATTTTTAATTGTAAAGCGTATGCTTTCATTGTGTGCGAACTAAATCCCAAAATACGTTTATCAGCTTCGTACAGCATCCACAGATCCTTCAAATTCATAATAAAAACCCTCCCAAGTTTTGTTAACTCTAGTTTTGCTAGAAATAGGAGGGTTTAATCTTATATTCAATTTTAAACTATCGATTACCGTCATCCGACTGTGCAACAAGTCAGCGAATTTTATTGAAGTAACGTTACCCGTTAGTTGAATCACCAAAGATCATATTTTTCTTTTATGATTCAACAACCAAGTATACAGTTCTGTAGTATTAAATGTTTCGTGCATTACTCGGTGATCATGCTTTAGTCCGGCGTAGTAAGTAAATTTTACATTTCCACCGATACTTGTTAAAGCCTTAACCATATCCTCTGTTCCTGAAACCGGGACAACATCGTCGTCTACACAATGAAAAGCCCATATAGGTACATCTTTTAATAACATTGTCTTATCCGAATCGAACCACCCTGAAATTGGAACTACAGCTGAAAAAAATTCTGGCGATCTTGAAGCGAAATCCCATGTACCGTTTCCACCCATACTAAATCCAGTTACATATACCCTGTCAGAATCAACTCGATAATTCGTTATTATTTCATCAACCAACGCTTTGATTGAATGATATTCCAATGTCCAATTAGAGTCGGATGGACATTGTGGAGTAACTACAATAAAAGGGAAGTCTTGTTTGCTTTCTGCAATCCAAGTAAGCCCGTAACCATCTAGCACACTAATATCCTCTCCACGTTTTTTAATGCCGTGGAGAAACAAAATTAATGGATACTTGTTGTCTTTTTTTGATTCATAATCGTGTGGTAGAAACAACTGATAATTTACACTCATATTCCTAGGTGCTTCTTTGTGAAACGTATAATTTTTAACTGGCATTTTTCGCTCCCCCTCTAATAATAAATTGGAAGAATTATACTCCCACCTGAGAAAGGAGTCAATAGAATTGTTTAACATTACTGCCCTTTAGCTTAACGCTAAACAGGGAGCAGTTACCGCACGGCGATCTGCTCCCTGTTTGTTGCGCTATCGTTCTGCGTTAGTTTAATCACCGCCGTAGCTCCTTTTGGTACTTCATAAAAGCTGTAAGATTGTCTGAGCCTCCAAGAAACAACCCTCCAAGAATTGCCATTACAACAGTAATTATCAACATCAACCATCCACTAAAAGCCTGTAAGATTCCAGCTTGTTTTAATAAATAAAATAGACCTGCCAAAATATCCTGAAATAGCAAAAACGGGATTATAAACTCTGTCCACTTATATCCCTTGTAGAATAAGTATGAGAATAAGGAAAATAACCCCAAGGAAACGAGTTGTTTGAATACATTTTCAAACCCATTGGTCAGAATGTAATGTATAAAATTGAACACTTCAACAGCAAGAACAATAATGATGATGGAAAATACCAATTTTCTTCCTTTTTTGATTTGTTCGTCATCAAAATAATTCATGATTTACCGCCCTATCTTTTTCGCAAGGTTAAAAAATTACGTATTAGTAATATTCCCAATAGTTTACAAGCTAGTCGCCATGCGGAATGGTTGTTATTGTTGCGCAAACGTTTCCGTTAGTTGAACGAAGTAAAAAATCAGAAGATATCCATGCATATCTTGCACTGCACCACAGAGAATGAAAGTTAATTAGTTCTTTCATTGGTAGTTGAACACAGTTCAAGGAAATTTCTTACATAAATTTGTTTGTTAAGAAGCAACATAACCATGAGGTGTAGATTATGTCAAAATAAGTATAACTATCTTTGAGTGTTCTTTCATTAAATAAATGTAAAGGGAGAATGATATGATAAGATTTTTAATAATGTTACTTTTGACAATGATGATTTTATCTGGATGCTCTACTTCTAAAGAAATTACTATGCCAATGATAAATGACATTGATTCTGTTCAGTATGTTATACCCCTTGAATCCATTCAAATTCCGCCACTCAATCCAGCTGAGAAAAGAGATAAAGAAATTATTGAAAAGATTCTAGCTTGGTTAAGCAAATCCAAGGTATTAGGATATAAGGAAAGTTTCCCTTCAAAATCAATACCACCAAATTATTTATCAGTAAAATTAATCAACGGTAAATTTATCAGAATATCCCCAGCAATACATGGAAAAGGAATAGTTGAAGTTACAACAACTCCTGAAGTGTTTCGAGTGCTTGCTCCTGAACTCAATAATTGGATTCATATGGATTGGAAGCAAGACCTCATATCCCAAAAACAATGAAAAAGCTGTAATCGGGTCGCTTTGTTCGCTAAGTCAATGGCATGCTGCATAAGCTTCCGACCTACACCCATATTCCTATGTAATGGCGATGCATATAACGCATCTATTCGAAGTACGGGATACCCTTTGGATATTGAAAAGCTCCATGAAAGTACAATAAATCTTACGTACTCTTGGTCATGCTTAGCTAATGTTATGACTTATAAAGTTATTTAGGATTTGTTCACATTCCCCTAACGGCTCGGGAGATGAATCAGATTCGTCAACTCCATTGGAAGAAGAATTTATTTAGCCAGCTATCAAGTCTTTAACATTAGGTACAATGGACTCATTCAAGAGGCTGTCGTTCATGTTGATAGCCTTTAAGAGTGTCTGTTGAGCTCTCGTTTCCGTTAGTTAAATGATGGATGACTGAATTATATTATTCCGAACTGTGTCAGAGCAAAGTGTATACCATCTTCGCTTGCTTTTTTGGTAACGAAATCTGCTTTTTGTTTAAGCTTTTCATCACCGTTTCCCATAGCAATCCCCAAACCTACAAACTCTAACATATCCAAATCGTTTCCACCATCTCCAAATGCAATTGAATTGCAAACGTCAATTTTGTAATAATCCAGCACTTTTTTAATTGCTTGCGATTTAGATACAATTTGGGTTTCAAGGACGTTCATTACATAACCGTGGAAACGTACAAACTGAAGTTGCGGAAAGTTATCAATAAATTTTTCAGTTTCACTCTCATCAGCATACAAACATATACAGTAAATCTCCTCTGGCAGTGTGTTTAATTTGCTAGGATAATCTACAAGACCAAGAGTCTCTGCTAGAGCATTTCTAACACGTTTCTCTTCTACACCGATGCCGTTCATTGAAATTGAATCTGTAAAGTAGGAAATACCGTGTCCGTGTAACTCGGCAAAACTCGACAGATCATGAACAGTCTTTTGAGATATTACCGACTTATAAATAACTTCGCTTTGGTTTTTCACAAGAGCGCCATTAGACGAGATTAATGTATCAATACCTAGTGAAATCAGTTCTTCACATAAATTATGCGGTCTACCTGTTGCAACTACGACCTTAATGCCTTCTTCATGAAGTCTCTTAATCGCCACTTTTGTACTTTTAGGGATTACTCTATCCACTTCACTGTATAACGTACCATCAACATCAAAAAACACTATTTTATACATTCTGCACGAATCCCCCTATTACTATCTCTTTCATTATAAAAAATGACAGTAATAGTTGCAAAGCCATGCATCCAATATTTTTCGTCCACTTTGCCGCCACACTGATCAATCGATCTGCATATCCTGGCTAAATCTAGTTCAGACTTACAGGTTTCGTAATGAAATGAAAGGCAGATGTTCTCAAGATTCATAAATCACCCTTGTACAAAAGATTAATTAACGTAAAAAAAGAACTATTCCAGATCGCAGCCAAAGCGACCGAAATAGATAGACAGCCCTACACTTCCGCTGAAGGATATTCAGCTTTTAATTCTTCAACGGTGCCGAATTTAGGAGTTTCAAAGATCAATTTCGCCGGTGCCTTGTCGGTTTTATTTTTGACAATATGGCCATAATATTTGCCAGATTTTTCAAATACGAACATAGTCTTATCCTTTTCCTTGAGTAAAGGGTATTTATCGATCATGAGGGCACTCTCCTCTCTAAGATAGATAAATCAACGGATTTGATTCATCTATCTTCATTATTACGTCTCAAACATGTATCCGTATTTATCTCATTTATTGATCAAATAAGTCTCAACAATAATCATTACTGATACCTCTTGTGGGTAACAATTATAAATGAGACTAAAAAGCACCCAAATGGGTGCTTTTTTGAATGTCTATTTGAGATTTCGAACGATTATAAATGAGATTTATTGATATATACTTAATTATAAACGAGACTATATTTACAATTCAACCTAGAAACCAATTTTATCCTTCCTCTTGTTTCCTTAGCTATTAGTTTAAGTTTACATTTTATGCACATTATCCACCCCAAACCACTTTACTGCTTGAGCAACGATATAGTCATTAGGATTATGATAGAAAACAATTAGATTTTCCTTTGCCCTTGTGCAACAAACATAAAAAATCTTTTTAGTTCTTAAAAATACTGATTCGTTTTCAGTTTTGTTACTAAACAAGTATTCAAAATTGAATTTATTCCACTTACCATTGTCTAACACAACAAATACATTTTCAAATTCAGAACCCTTAATTTTATGTTGCGTTGAAAACGGAGTAAAGCCCTCGAGATAATAATACAAATTTTGGAATTCTTGATATTTCACATCTTTGACCCTACTATAGACGTATTCATTTTCTTTAATATATTTATTGTAACTATCATCTTTAATGCACAATCCGTTACTATCAGCGAATTCAACTACATCTTCAATACTACTCTCAGACATTTTCTCAAGTGCTGAAACAATATTATAGATCTCTATCTTATGCTCAACTGTTAGCGGGCGCATCGGCGATAATTTCTCGCTTTGCTTCTTCTAGTTCTTGATTTAATAGCATAGTCAGTTCTCCTTTAGTTTCTTGTCGTATTTTACACCAACTTTTACCGTTTTGGAATCTCTTTTTCTCTTTTTCTCTTTTTTAAGGTTGCTGCGAACTGAACAATAATCATCATTAAAGTGATTGCAATCATTATCGTGTTGAAGGCGGGCATATGGTTCGTCGTTGGCAGTAATCAAAGAAGCATCGTTCGCCTTAAGAAGCTTGCAGTGCTTTCAGCATAGCATTGACAAATCCGACATGGTCAAGCATATGCAGCTCCGTGGACACGATCAGCTCGCCGATCGTTTGCGCCTTCAGGAAGTTCTCCGGCACGGGCTCGTCCAGCCTGTCCTTCAAAGTCTCGCGGATAAGGAACGCTAGAGCCTTGAGCTGCGAGATCAAGTCGTCCCACGCTGGTGGCTCTTCCTGCCAATCCGCGGGCTTCGTGCCGTAGGCGAACAACGCCTGGTACCGTCCCGTCAGGAATGTGAGATGGTTCGAGAGGCTGAACACGTGGAATTCCGTCACCGTCAGCACATGTCCGACATGCCAGTGCAGGTGGTTCTTGAAGCCGTTCGGGATCACGCGGCGTTTGTCCGGCGGGCATTGCTCGACCAATTGTAAAAAGACGTTCAGCCGGCTGTCCAATAGTTCCAAAATAAACTCGTTTCTCATTGTTCATCGTCCCCTTGAAATAGATTGTCATATTTTCCGGATCCGCTTTGTGTCAAGTCGTCCTTAGGAATAAAGTGCAGCGACGCGGAGTTCGTGCAATATCGAAGTCCCGTCGGCTCGGGGCCGTCTTGATCATGCTGCGTGACTTCGACCTGCAGCTTCGTGAGCGACTTCAGCCTTTCCGCTTTGTCGAACCGGGAATACGGACTTTCCAGCGCCATCAGCTCCTGACCCTCGCCCCAGACGCGGTCCAGAAAAGCCTCCCGGCCGGACGCAACGTCGTTGAATTTGTAATCGGACGGATGGGTCCGGTAGATGTCCTGATGGACGTCCTCGGCAGCATAGAACGCGGAGACTGGTAAAATTCTCGTCACGAGCGGCTTCTGAAACTTGCCTTGCGCGGCGAGCGCCCTTTCGACGCTTCCGCCGCCGTCTGCTGTTCCTTGCCGTCGTAGAAGATGACTGAACGATTTTCCGTGCCGCGGTCGGCGAATTGCCCCTCCGCGTCGGTCGGATCCGTTTTGCGCCAGAAGACTTGGAGCAGCTGGTCGTACGAGATACGGCTCGGGTCGTAACGGACCTGCACCTCTTCGAGATGGCCCGCATTTCCGGTAGACTCCTTCTCATAAGTTGGGTCGCTCGTGTGTCCGCCCGTATAGCCGGTGACGACGCTCCGACGCCGTCCAGCTTCTCTAACGGCGCTTCCACGCTCCAGAAGCAGCCTCCAGCGAATACGGCGGTTTTGGTATTCCCGCTTGTCGTCGCCGGTTCCGTGCACCTTGTTACTCATGCCGGAGAATACGGCGGTCTTGGTATCCCCACTTGCCATCGCCGTTTCCGTGAATCGATTCACCTTATTACTCATGCCGGGGCTCAAGACCTGAACAAAATTTGGATTATGAAGGTCGAACGGATAACACCACTTTAATCAATCATGAATGTTGATGGAATCGGAAGAATCCAACTAGATGCTCATTCAAAAGAATAACCCCCCTTTTATGTAATATCGCATAGCCCCCTGTTCTTATATATTAGGAATTGAAGCTGACCGACTCACTTAGGTATCGCCATTTCGCATCGGACTCTGCGCGTGCTCGCTGTTCGGCAGCTGCAATGGCTACAGCATCATTGCCCATTAAGAGACGAAACGGCGGCTCTTCCATGTCAGGTAGTCCTGTAATGACTTCCGCGATCTTGACAGGGTGTCCAGGCTCCTGTCCGGCATGTTCACGAAGCATTTTAGCGAATGCCCCGACGGTCTGCTCATACGGTTCACTGACTGGTGGGATGGTCATTGACGAGCCTGCCCAGTCTGTACGCATGCCTCCTGGTTCGATCACGGTAACCTTGATGCCGAATGGCGCGACCTCTTGAGCTAGTACTTCTGAGAAGCCACCGACCGCCCATTTGGCACTTTGATAAGCTGCCAGCCCAGCGGTCCCAATCCGTCCGCCTATCGATGAAATCTGAATGATGTTCCCGCCACCTTGTTTACGCATGATCGGCAGCACCGCTTTTGTCAGATAGACTACGCCATAAAAATTCGTGTTCATCTGGGCATGAAAATCATCGTGTGTCACATCTTCAATGGAAGCCATGTCTCCGTAGCCGGCATTGTTTACGACGACATCCAGTCGCCCGAATACTTCAATCGCTTGCTCAACAGCTTTAATTACTGCCTTCTTATCGGTTACGTCCAAGACAAGCGGATGAATTTTGTCACCGTATTGTTCAGCCAAATCTGCCAACGATTTCGGACTACGTGCTGTTGCAATCACATAATCACCTTTTTTCAAAACAGCTTCCGTCAGGCTGCGGCCAAGACCTCTAGAGCTTCCAGTAATAAACCATACTTTTTGAGTTGTCATATATTTTAATCTCCTATACTAATTAATTTAAGTGAATGTTGTTTAGTAACCCATTATCATTGCTGGATTTGGCTCATCACCACTATCCAATTGATCTTCTTCCTTCAACCGTGGTTTGCGAAGAATTAGTGAAAGGGCGACACCAACTGATGCAATACATGCGGAAAGGAAGAACGTATCTCCGTAACCCGCCACTATTGCAGCCAGCGGATTCGCTCCTTCCCCAGCAATTGTTGCGTAAGAAGTAATTTGCGAAGTAAGATACCCAGTAAGTGCTGCAACCGCGAACAAAACGATAACTTGCTGTGCAGCTGTAGTAAGTGGCGTTACGCGGCTAACCAACCGGCGAGGGGCAGAGTTCAGAACATGTGTATTCAGTGGCATCATGGAGAAACTCATCCCAAGTCCTAACGTGCAAATGGACACGATAATAAGCGACAGACTGGTATCAACCGATACACTTGATAAAATAAATAACGCACTAGATACGATGGCTAAACCAATGAAAGCAAGCCGCTTGGCACCGATTTTATAAAATAGACGTCCACTGATTGGCATGCCGATTCCTGCGCAAAGCGCTTGTGGCATTAGAATACAGCCGGTTTCAAGAGCGGTGTAATGCTTCATGCCTTGAAGGTACAGAGGTACAATCAACAACGCACAGAATAATGATAGCTGAACGGTCCAGGTCAAGATTATACTGCGTGTAAAGTCCGAGGATTTGAATACTTTCAATTCCAGAAGTGGATGCTTCTATCGGAGCTCCACGAATATAAATGCAATTAATGCATCACGCCGATCGTTAGCCCTGTAACTGTAGAAGTGGAAGACCAGCTTGTGCCACCTTCGCTCACACCGTAAGCAAGCGTATCGAATGCAATTGGAGAAAGGCACATACCGAGTACATCTAGGCGAGCTGCTTTATGACGATCGGATTTAGGCAGATATTTCAGTCCGAGAAATATTGCAATGATACCTCTTAATTTATCGATCAATATGATTTTTCATATCCCGTAATCGTCTTTGTTTCCAGACATTCTTCAATACCGTATTCGCCATACTCTCGGCCAATACCGGACTGTTTATAACCGCCAAATGGGGCTTTCATTTCATGAAACGCTCCGTTTATGAGGATGGTTCCCGAATTGATTTTGCGAGCAAGCTCATTAGCTTTTTCCAAATTACCGGTATGAATATAGGCTGCAAGCCCATACGACGTATTATTTGCCATTTCAATGGCTTCCTCTTCCGTTTTATAGGTGAGGATCGCTTGTACGGGGCCAAAGATTTCTTCTTTCGCAATCGTCATATCTTCCGTGACATTTGCAAAAAGTGTCGGTTTGACGAAATAGCCGTGCTCCAGACCCTCAGGATTTCCAACTCCGCCCGTAATCAATTCAGCGCCCTCATCGATACCGGTTTGAATGTAGCGTTGAACATTTTCGTACTGCTTTTGTGTCACGATTGGTCCAAGGGTTGTCGTTTCTTCGGTTGGCATTCCTACTTTCACAGCTTCCATAGCCGCTTTAGCAAGCCGTTTGACTTCCTCCAAGCGATGTTCAGGTACAAGTAAGCGGGAGCCATTAATGCATGCCTGACCATTATTAGTTAGCGCTTGTCTTACAGCAACCGGAATTGCTTTTTCAAAATCCACATCATCAAGTAAGACAATCGGGGATTTGCCGCCAAGCTCAAGTGTTACTCGTTTCATAGTATCGACGGCGCCTCTGCGGATCTCTTTCCCCACGCGAGTTGATCCGGTGAAATTAATCATGGCCACGTCTTCGTGGCGAGTCAATTCCGCTCCAACCGTGTTGCCAAAGCCATTGACGATATTAATTACACCTTTAGGCAGCCCTGCTTGGTGGAAGGCTTCAACGATCTCGTCGGTCTGAATCGCGCTCAATTCACTTGGCTTTATAACCACGGTACAACCCGCTGCAATTGCCACTGCTAACTTCGTCGTAATTTGTGAATAGCTCGCGTTCCAAGGCGTGATTATACCGATAACACCCATGGGCTCCTTTACAACTTTCGCGGAAGCCATGTAACGGACAAACTCGAATTTTTCCAATGCTTCCTTAACATCCAAGAAATTATTCGCTGCCAGTTTTACGCGTCCGATCGCCATTCTTCTTGGTGCACCATATTCTTCAATATTTGCTTCGACCATACTATCCATACGTGCCAGAATAGAATCGTGCAATCGTTTAAGCATCTGGGCCCGCTCCTCGATAGAAGTTTGCGAGAAAGTTACAAAAGCCTTTTTCGCGGCTGCAATAGCTGCCCGGGTATCCGATTCATTTCCAAGGATTACTTTGCCGATAATTTCTTTCGTGGACGGATTAATTAGAATTTGTTCGTCCGTCCCTTGTGGTTGAATGAATTCTCCATTGATATAATTTCGATTAATAATTCGCATGATTATATCCCTCCTAATAATTAAAAGACTTAATGACAATTTATTAAGCACTCTAACACATTTACCGCATTTCTAACATTCAAGTTCCCACAGGTCGATGATAGCTTCCAGTTTGAAGGATTGCAGATCATCATCGCGAAGGTGTGAAGTAAACTTATCTTGTTGTTCCCTTGGAGAAATACGCCCTGGCTCCATGTCGCGCCCGCACTCGATTCGCCGGGAGCACTAAGATCAACACCACAACGAGTGAAGCCGTCAGGAATAAGACCGAACCCCCGATCGAGACGGAGATCGCATGGGTAAAAGATGTAGCGGAAGCATCCCCCGAACGTTTCACCGCCTCGAAGACGGAGATCAAAACCGCGAGCCCGAGCGACGATCCAGTCTGATGAGCGACGTTGACGAGCCCTGACGCGGCCCCCGCGTCCTTGGCCTCCACACCAGACAACCCTAACGTCGTGAACGGCTGGAAGATCATCCCTGCCCCGAACCCCATGACGATCAACGGGAAAAACAAATCAGGGAAAAAGCTAGAATCTGCCGATATGAGACTCAGCCAGCTTGTTCCAGCGATCGCGATTACCAATCCGGAAATCAATACTCTAGCATTCCCGAATCGGGCTACAAGCGAAGGCATGGCATACATCATCCCGAACTGAACGACCATAAACGGCATAATCCCAAGTCCCGCCTCCAATGAATTAAAATGAAGGACGTTTTGCAAAAATTGCGGGACGAAGAAAAAGATCGGATAATTGCCGCATAGGAGCAGCAGCCTCCCCAGATAAGCTCCGGATCGCTGTCGGTTCGCGAACAAGCGAAGAGGTGTAACCGGTTCTTTCGCTCGTGCTTCGGTCAGTACGAAAGCTGCTAGCGAAACTACTCCAAGAGCAACCGGGCCCCATACTTCCAGTGCCCCCCACCCGACAGACGCTGCTTGAACGAAGCCGAATGCCAGCGCCGTCATGCCGATTACCGATGTCAAAGCTCCCATAATATCCAGATGACCCTTTGTCGTATCTGTCTCCCGCATATATCGGGGCACCATTAGGAGCAGAGTGATGCCGATCGGCACGTTGAGGAACATCCCGGCGCGCCATGAAATGACGTCCGTAAGCAATCCGCCAACGATTAGACCGACGCTTCCTCCAGCTCCCGACACTGCGCTGTAAATAGCGATCGCCTTCACACGTTCTCGGGCCTCCGAGAAAGTAACAGTCAACAAGGCCAGCGCCGACGGCGTCGCAATCGCTGCCGCCACCCCTTGCAAAGCACGGGCGACAAGTAGCAGCGAAGCAGACGGCGTCAAGCCTGCCAGTATCGATGCCAGCGAGAACAAGGCGATACCCGCGCTGAATGTTTTTCTTCTTCCGAAGATGTCCCCTGCTCGAGCGCCTAATAGCAGGAAGCCGCCGAACGCCAAAATATAAGCGTTCTGCACCCAAGTTAATACTGCCGTCGAAAGATGTAGTGAACGGCCGATTTCAGGTAACGCGGTAATCAAAATAGAACCGTCGAGCACCACCATCAGTTGAGTCGCGATGATCATCAGCAGAATGATCCGTTTCGATTGTTCATTCAAGTGAATAACCTCCCTTTCATGTTCTTAAGGACATTATGGCACGAATCACTTTCGCGAAATAGCTCGTTCCTGCTTAAAATTTGCTCAATCCTGCAAAGTAAAAATTCTTATAATTCGTTAATTGGTTGGCAATCTTCAGGGTAGGATGTATAATAGGAGGATAAAAATAAGAACAGGGTGACGCTCCCATGCAGACGAATTTAGATCAATTATTAGAGAAGGTGGGTTGTCTCAATCTTACGGAGGGGCGAACGGAGACGGCTGTCCCCTTTTTTACGCTGGTACGGCGTAACCGACCGACGGCGATGGCGCCAGGCATTCTCACGCCATCTTTTTGCCTCATCCTACAAGGCACCAAGAAAATCCAACTCGGTCAAGACACGATCTATTATGGTGCGGGCGACTATTTAGTCTCGTTGTTTGATATCCCGGCCTCCGGTCAAGTCATTGGCGCTACGCGGCAATCACCATATATCGGCTTACGCATTGATTTAACGGCGGAAGAAATTGCCTCTGTCATGACGGAAGCTGACATCAATGTGAAACCGCTCAACCAAAAGATGGGACCCGGAGCCTATGTAGGCAAATCCGATGAGCACTTACAGTTCTTATTCATCCGACTGTTGGAGTTGCGGGGCAAGCCCGAATCGGAAATTCATTTTCTGTCTTCGCTGATCAAACGCGAGATGATTTTCCGCTTACTTACGGGAGATTATGGGCACTTGTTTATCCGACGAGTCTTCATGGACCAGCAAAATGAGGGGATCGGCAGAGCAATAGAATGGATCAAGGTGAATTACAACAAAACCTTTACGATCGAAGAGGTTGCGAGATCGTCCAACATGAGCGTATCTGGACTTCATCACAAATTTAAAACTGTCACGACGATGGCTCCTTTGCAATATCAGAAGCAGCTCCGTCTTCAGGAAGCGAGACGCCTCATGCTAAACGGCTCCGCGAACGCGACGGCCGCCGCGCTGGAAGTTGGATACGAGAGCCCGGCTCAATTCAGCCGGGAGTACCGTCGGCATTTCGGGCTTCCTCCGCTTCAAGATATAAAAGCTTTACACAGATTACCAGTACGAGAAGCGTTCGAGACCGGCTAAAAAAAACTTCAATTACGCGAAGCCAATTTCCTGCTTCCACCCCTGAGATTTACGTCCTTGATCTCGATCATTCAAAGTTTCTTCTCACATACATTGAAAAATAAACTTTAAAATAAAAACAGCAGCTGTCTTGGACTGGAGAATAAGTCCAGTATATTGGATTAACGTATCCCGTTAAGCTTAATCGTTGACCCTTACCAACTTACGTTTCAAATTCATCTAATTAAACCAGGTTTTGAGAAAGGTTTTCAGTTACGCATAACAATACAAGTTCTTGTCATCATTCGGCAAACGATATATGTTCTTGTCATTGGCTTTTGACAAGAACATATATCGTTAAAACAAAAAAAGCCGCAACTACGCGACTTTAAGCATATATGTTCTTGTCACCCGACATTTGGCGGAGCCAAACCGAATATTCTGCCGACACTAGCCTAATCCCTTCTTCTTTGGAATTGATTTTGGCGGGACAGCCGAAACTGCAAGCGATACTGCAGCTTCGCGTCTTTAAGCCAATTACACAGCGCGTGAATGTTCGATTTCACTTAGAGAGCCTGTCCTCTCAAGAGACACGAGCGTATAAACAATCCGATTCTGCAGTCGTACACTATTCGTCACCCAAAATTCCCGGTCACTCATAATCGTTTTCAACCATCGACTTATTTTCAACTTTATGAAATCAATAATTTCATCCTGATCGCTAGCCTTTAATTTTTCAAATTGTAACAACACGTTAGCCTCTTTTTCATTGACGCCACTGATTCCGAAAACATTACCTTTAAAACTCTTTGATCCCAAAAGAATCCATTCAACATCCACCTCAAATCCTTCAACAATTGCAAGGATGGTATCGACAGATGGCTTATATTTATCTTGTTCTAACTCACTCAGCGTAGCCTGCGATATTCCAATCCGATTAGAGAAATCAACTTGATTAATCCTATTCAGCTTTCTGATTATCCTAATACGGCTTCCTATTGTTTCGATATGTATCACTCCTGATAAAAAAATAGTCCCGATGATTATTAAAGATCATCGGGACTGACTAAGAGGTTCACGACATTTTTTACTGGTTCATGACTTTTTTTACTGGTTCACGACTTTTTTATCACCAGACAACTTGAAATGGAGTATCTTTTTCTAGTATTAGACCTTCCACTTGAATCACTCCTCCAATATTGCCACTGATGTATAATTTAAGTATAATCCATACGAACAATAGACTCCAGAATCGGATAATAATGGATTAAATTTCCCATCAAATGAACCGAACCTCGCATCGATACTTCACGAATACTTCAACAATTAAACTAAATCTGCACAGCACGGCACGCTTTAGTAGGAAGGATTGTAGTAGCTGCCATCACGGGGACAGATCAAACAAGCCTTAAGGTATTGGAAGCGCTTGCTAACTGGGCTAACTGTTCATGCTTGCCCAACCAACCCTCTTCCTTCAAAACCCCATTCTGGCTAAGGTCAAGGAGATTCCCCGGTCATTTGCGGTTTGTTTGGATCAAGCTATACACCTTGCCGAAACACAAAATGTCGAGACAAGCAAGGGACCATTATGGAACCCAATTGTAACACCGTGAAGCCGGGGATACAGGCTGCCGTACATCATTTAGATCGCAAGGTCCAAAAAATTTGTATATCTATTTGAATTAGAAAAACCCTGGCATGGGCTTCCTCCGATCATTACTCGTGCCTTTGTAATAGCGCTTTTATCAAATTTGGTGATATCTCCATTGAAGATATGTAAACCGATATTATGTCGATAGGTTTTGACTGCATCTTCATCAAGCTCGAGAGCGAATACCACATCAAAACCAGATTCAAGGAATCCCGTCAATGAACTTCAGTCTTCCTTAATTGCCCTATCCCCGATCTTCCATTACCGCATTAAATTCCGGGGAACATGACTTCTTGCATAGAGCATTAAAACTTTCACCAAAAGTCATGCTCGTTTTCATGCGAATATCTATCTTTTCGCAGATTTGCCTCCTTCCTTTTCTTGATATCATAAAGGTGAAAGAAAAAACGGAAGCAAGGAGCTGCCAAAATGAAAACTATTAAAAATTATCGAGGAGCTGTCAAAATGAAAAATATTAAAATCATCAATTGGATTCTTGTGGGCATTGTTGCTTTATATTTCTTAATAACTGCTTTTTCAGATTTGTCTCATACTTCCCAAGTCGTAGAAATTGTCACGAAGTTGGGTTATCCGGAGTACTTTTTGAATATACTTGGAATCGCAAAAGCTCTCGGAATTATTGCGCTGCTTGTTCCAAAATTTAATAGATTAAAAGAGTGGGCGTATGCCGGATTTACGTTCGATGCCATTTCGGCTATTTGGTCAAACATTGCTAGCGGCTACCCTTCGGAAAGCATTGCAGCTGTAGTTGCGATTGTACTTCTTATGGCCTCCTACATTGTGTTTCGCAAACTGAACGAAATCCGTAAGGAACCCGCCTACAAATAGTCGTCCGTTATGAGAGAAACAAGACAAGCAGAGGCCCGAACCTCGAGTGATTATGTCAACCCAAGGCGCATTCGCTTTGGGTTTTTTGGCATTTATTTATCTTGTTATTTCCTCGATCTCGTCATTTTACACCTTTAATTGAAAAGGGGCCATGTGACCTCTAAAAGTAACACCTAAACAATTCCCTTCGTCGCTCCATGCGTAGACCATGAATCGAGGTGGATAGAAGCATTCCTCCTTTTCCCTACACTTGGAAAATAACAAGAATCGAACAAGTGCAAGTCTGTGAGAAGTCATGTATTTCAATAGAAAAGGCACAACTATTGACCATTAAAGCATGAAAAATTTCAAGCTTTAATGCCAAAAGTCATGCCTCGCGATTTAAAGTAGATGGCGAACCGAAAATACAGCAGCTTGCGTTCTGTCGCGCAGCCCAAGCTTGGCTATGAGATTTGAAACGTGATTTTTCACTGTACCTTCCGTAAGAAACAGCGAGCTTGCGATTTCTTTATTATTCAATCCTTGCCCCAATAAAGCCAGTACATCTTTCTCCCGTTCAGTTAATAACCCCAATCCTTCCGGTTCATGATGACTTAGGGGATGCGTCTTCTCCGGGTTCTTTTCGGACATTTTCTTTAACTCTTTTAGCAGCATCGAAGTCATATCTTGTTGCAGTACTGTTCCACCATTGTAGACTGTTTGAATAGCGCTTATGATCGCCTCCGCAGGCATATCCTTCAATAAATACCCATGGACACCGTTTTCCAAAACTTGCATGATCAATTCCACATCATCAAAAGTGGTCAGAATTAATACCTTCGTCTCCGGAAAATGCTTGAGGATCAATTTAGATCCTTCGACGCCATCCATTCCCGGCATTCGAATGTCCATCAACACCACATCCGGTCGCCATTCAACCACTTTGGAATAGGCATCCCTTCCATCCACAGCCGTTCCAACCACTTCAATGCCAGGTTCCAAGCCGATGATGGTCGCAAGCCCGTCTCTCAAGATTCGTTGATCGTCAACGATAAGAATCCTCAATTCTTTTCACGCTCCGTATCCGTCAAGGAATATGGAAGTACAACTTCAACAGCGAAGCCCTTGATGGGATCCATCCTAAAATACACCTCTCCGTTCCACTCCTTCACTCGTTCTTGTAAATTGATTAACCCAAACCCCGGCTTTAGATCGTCAGGCATTTCTCCGTCATTGCTTATGCAAAGAGAAAAGCTGGTGTCGGAATAGGTTAACGAGATTTCCGCATTATTTGCATGTCCATGTTTCTGAGCATTCGTAAGCGATTCCTGTGCGATTCGGTAAGCGGTCAATTGTAAGTCGCTAGGAATTGCAACGGGAATCCCATCCGCTTTAAAATCAGTTTGGACCTGTGCAAATTTGGTAAACTCCTCTGACAACCTTTCAAGGCAATCATTCAAATAAGAGGATTTAATAGGTTCATCTCGAATAGCCCTTACCGACAATCGGAGTTCTTGTAATGAAGATCGGATTAATCCCTCGCATTCCAGATAGGATTGCTCGCTGCGTATTGGATCGACCACACTTAACTTACGTGCCACTTGCATTTGGACCAACAATGCCGTCAGTTTATGACCTACCGTATCATGAATTTCTCGGGCAATTCGCACTCTTTCCCTCGTTGCCGCCCACTCTTCCGCCTTGAGCGCATATTCCTGCAATTGCACATGGGACTGCTTCAATTTCTCGTAGAGCTCCAATGTATCCCTGCGAGCCCTTTGGTAGAAATTAATTAAAGCCGTCACGATGCATGCGAAAACAATAAACGAGCAGGCTATAAAATAGCCGGTTTCGTCCAGTCGTTTATACAAGTACCAGTCAATACTACCCATCGTAACAATAAAGAGTAACAGCAATAAGATACAAGCAAGAATGAGTATGCGGGTTTTTTTTATAAACATTAAAATAGCTAAAGCCGTTATCCCAATAAACAGGTGATTGGGGAATTTCCCGCCGATAAAAATATAACCATAAGATGCGGACACCAAAAAATCTAAGATGAGGAGGTGAAAAAGCAAATTTCGCTTTTTCATTTTTGCGTAAAACTGATTAACAATAAGGAAAACTACCACTGAAAAGATAACAAAACTTAAACTCAAAAAAATCGTAGTCGAATTTTCAAAATAAAAAATACCTGCTATAGCTAAACCAAAAACGAGCTTTAGCCCAAAAAATAGTCTCCATGAAAAGGGACTACTAATGATAATATCCAATTTTTTTAACAATAACTCCTACTCCTCATCATATAGTCATTCTCCTATATCACGCGATCATAACATATTTTGGCTGTAAAAGTCGATTTGTTCAATGGCCTCTGACACCAATTAGTCTAACACTCACCGCTTTGCTCTGACCTTGAACGGCGGTATATATTCGTTGGAGGAATGCGTTCTCCGACGGTTGGAAAATAATTCGATATATTCGAATACAGCCTTCTTAGCCTCAGCACGCGTTTTTGAAAGTATGATCATTAAGCCATTCCATCTTTAACCTGAAGCGACGCGATCAGTTGGTCAGGTATGCTTGCGAATCCTTGCATCAGGCCGTCGTAAAGAAAATCATCGGGACGGATTCGTCGACGGTTGGCTGCTATCTTTTCTTTTTTCTTAAAGGAATTAGAGAAGATAACCACCCCATTTTCATGGCATATTACCTTTTGATTATATTCGTTTCCAACAAACTTTTTCCTTTCAGTAAGAAGAACCAACCATTTCGTTCTACTGCCTATTACTTTAACGAGGCTAACGATAAATCCTACGACAGAGATATTCATTAAACCGTATGAATATGTGATGGTCTATTTTAAGATTGATCGTATGAGCGTAATTCGCTATTCCATATTGCTATAATCTCACCGTTTTGAATTATTAGTTTTTTCCCTTTCCAACTTACTATTAAATATCCAAACAGAGAATTATTTATTATTTCTTCATCTCGTGGTATCACGATTTCGCCAGTATGCGTATCCAATGGTAACGCCTGTTTGTCTATATCCACGTAGTTGTCATACTGTGCATAACACTCGCTACATTCGTAAAACATTTGATTTGCAGAATTATCTTTAAGCAGTAGCACCCAACCTTGATTGCAAAAAGAACTGTCGGATGACAAGAACTTTGATAACATTCCCGTCCGCTGCTTCTATTTCAAACAATCCTTTTAAATAAATAACAAAACCATCATTCGGACTCGAACAATGGTTTTGTTTTTTGTTCTCAGCAAGTAAATCTGCATTAGACAGCTATGGTATCGTGTTGAAGGCGGGCATATGGTTCGTTGTGGGTAGTAATCAAAGAAGCATCGTTCGCCTTAGGAAGCTTGCAGTGCTTTCAGCATAGCGTTGACGAATCCGACATGGTCAAGCATATGCAGCTCCGTGGACACGATCAGCTCGCCGATCGTTTGCGCCTTCAGGAAGTTCTCCGGCACGGGCTCGTCCAGCCTGTCCTTCAACGTCTTACGGATGAGGACCGCTAGAGCTCTCAGCTGCGCGATCAAGTCGTCCCACGCCGGCGGCTCTTCCTGCCAATCCGCAGGCTTCGTGCCGTAGGCGAACAACGCCTGGTACCGTTCCGACAGGAACGTAGGCTGGTTCGAGAGGCTGAACACGTGGAATTCCGTCACCGTCAGCACATGCCCGACATGCCAATGCAAGTGGTTCTTGAAGCCGTTCGGGATCACTCGGCGTTTGTCCGGAGGGCATTGCTCGACCAATTGAAGAAAGACGTTCAGCCGGCTGTCCAACAGTTCCAAAATAAATTCGTTTCTCATTGTTCATCGTCCCCCTGAAATAGTTTGGCATATTTCCCGTATCCGCTTTGTGCCAAGTCGTTCTTCGGAATAAAGCGAAGCGACGCGGAGTTCGTGCAATAGCGAAGTCCCGTCGGCTCGGGGCCGTCTTCGAATACGTGGCCGAGGAAGGAATCCGCGTAGCGGCTTCTCACTTGAGTCTCGTCCGAGAAGAACCCGCCGACTTTCCGGTAGACCACGCTATCCGGCTCCAAAGGACGGGTGAAGCTCGCCCAACCCGTACCGGCATCAAACTGGCCTTTCGAGCTGAACAGCGGTTCGCCCGACACGATGTCCACGTATATGCCTTCTTCGGTGTTGTTCCAATACGAGTTCTGGAACGGCGGCTCGTCCTGATCATGCTGCGTGACTTCGACCTGCAGCTTCGTGAGCGACTTCAGCCTTTCCGCTTTGTCGAACCGAGAATACGGACTTTCCAGCTCCTTCAACTCCTGGTCCTCGCCCCAGACGCGGTCCAGAAACGCCTCCCGGCCGGACGCGACGTCGTTGAATTTGTAATCGGCCTGATGGGTCCGGTAGAAGTCCTGATGGACTTCCTCGGCTTCATAGAACGTGGAGACCGGTAAAATGTTCGTCACGAGCGGTTTCTCAAACTTGCCTTGTGCGGCGAGCGCCGCTTTCGACGCTTCCGCCGCCGTATGCTGTTCCTTGCCGTCGTAGAAGATGACCGAACGATATTCCGTGCCGCGGTCGGCGAATTGCCCCTCCGCGTCGGTCGGATCCGTGTTGCGCCAGAAGACTTGGAGCAGCTGGTCGTACGAGATGCGGCTCGGGTCGTAACGGACCTGCACCGCTTCGAGATGGCCCGTCTTTCCGGCAGACACCTTCTCATAAGTCGGATCGGTCGTGTGTCCGCCCGTATAGCCGGTGACAACGCCCACGACGCCGTCCAGCTTCTCGAACGGCGCTTCCACGCTCCAGAAGCACCCTCCGGCGAAAACGGCGGTCTTGGTATCCCCACTTGCCGTCGCCGTTTCCGTTAATCGATTCACCTTGTTACTCATGCCTTTCGCCTCCGTAGTATCGTGTTTGTGATATGAACCATAAGCGGCAAACAACACCACGGCCATCAACCCGGGAAGCACGAATCGTTTCAAGTTCATAAGCCTTCACCTCCGCATAATCCATTGCATTCGTATGTGCGTTCAATAATTCAAGAAGCAGTTGAGTTCAAAGAAAGATCCGACCACCATCACAGCAAGAGCGACACAGTCACGATCCGCAACGCCAAACCGACTCTTTTTTCCGCCATCACGCCCACTCTCCTATCTCTTCTTGAGTTTCGTCGGAGATTCGCTGCCGCGTTCTCCTCCGTTCTTGCCCTTTGATCTTACCAAGAATAGCGGACTGCCAAATCTGTTGAACGTCATGAATTGGACGCAAAAAAAGCATCACCTTGGGCCGCTGCGCATGACGAATCTCATACACTATGCCAAAAGTCATGCTCGTTTCGCTCAAATGGAGTGACGGACCGCATTATACGCCGCCTGCGTTCGGTCGCGGAGCCCCAGCTTCGCGATCAGATTTGAGACGTGATTTTTCACCGTGCCTTCCGTAATCGTCAGATACGAAGAAGAAACCGATAAGCATATATCCTCTGCTTTTTTCATGTGCAAATATAATTCTGTGCAATCATCTCGCTTACTCATGTATTCTGTAATTCTACTGACCCATTCTGTGTAAGTCGGATATATTCCAGTTTTTACAGGTGTTATGTGCATGCCTTTATATAAGGAACAAAATACAGATAGTCTTTTGTCAAGTAAATCTTCATCCCTTAAAGAAATACCTGGTCGCACACACTCTTCAAGTATGACACCACTCTCAACATCCGCGTCAAACACTTTGCAAAATTGACTGCCGTAATATTGACTCAAAGTATTATATTCAGTGGAAATTAATGCGGGATTACCTATTTTAAGCACCACACTTCCAAAGCGAGCTGAAGTGCATCTAACAACTAAGTTTGCTGAATATGAAGGAATAAGTTGAAAAGAGTTCAGAGCCCACTTATCAGAATATGTATTAATAACTCTCAAAACCATTTCATAAAAATCTTTACCAAAACGGTTTATTATATTTTCGATCTCATTTTGATTGAAACAATATCGCTTACTCCACTATCCTACCCGCTATCGTGGAAAAGGCAGCCGATCATTGTGGTCGGCTGCCTCCGTATCTTTATTGAACTATAGTATCCATTAGCTTAATCCAATGAGTATTTGTTTTGCATAACAATCCCAGTCTGCTTCGTCTGTGTTTATCTCTAAAGTGGGAATTTGCGATTGTTTCGCATGCATACGAAGTTTTTCCTGATCCTCTAAGAACTTCTGACATGCTTCTGTTTCCGAGGAATGGTTTTTCATCACATATGATTTCCAAGCATCGCCACGACTTTCAATATATCTGGGCTTAACAGCATCTTCGGACAAGGTTAAGAGTACACAATGTGAATTCAGCCTCAATAGACGGTTTTCTAGCATCTCAATTTCTGCAGAAGTTATAAATGCCGCTCGATGATTTATATGGAACCTCTCTAGAAGATAAAATACACCATTTGATGGTTTCGTATGACCAAGTGAATCAATCCAATTGTATTGTTGATCAAAATAATCAACATGACGATTTAAAAGTTGAATATGTTCATCCTTGTCCATCGCTCTTAAAACGCCTTGGTAAGAATGCAATATTTGCGAATAGTGTTCACTTATTGCAATTATCGTCTTTTCACTGTTATGTGTTTGACTATGTAATCTCTTTAATGCAGAAAACACTGAGCTTTTTCCAGTGGTTGATAACCCTTCGATAATTACTCCCCGAATCATATTTCACCTCTTCAGCTTGTTTTCTGTATCCAACACGTTTACAAATCCCCCTATCAAGACGCGTAAAACGACCAATAGTTGCGCTAAACTGCCCGTTAGTTGAACAGGCTACCGATAAATTCGGTAGCCTGTTGTCATGGAACTATCGTTTCCGTTAGTTCAATTCCAAAAATAAACAAAACAGGTATGATACTAGTTATAAAATACAGACAACTGCTTCAGAAGGTATCTCATTTGAAGAAATGGATGTTTGTCAGCGGTTGTTTTTTGATACTGGTAGGTATGCACTTTTCTAGATCGTGATCCATCATTGTAACAAATCGCTTATAGATACTTACTGTCCTCCAGTATAGGTATAGTCGATTACTGAGTTATTGATGGTGAGATTTGCTCGAAAAAAAAAGCTCCCCTGTGTATTTGCTGATGTATTCTGAATTAAAAATATCGAGTGCGACAAAAGGGTTGTGAAGACGAATACTCCATTGTGACAGGTTCCGCAGTTCCTTAGGTTTGAAATAGGGGGTGCCGTCTAGCCGAATAAAGCTCGTTTTACCGCGGTTCTCGACGAGAGCAGCATCTCCGATAAATCCAAGGGCGGTATCGAATTTCGGTTCAATGACGATCTCGCCCTTGGTATTCATGTACCCATACTTCTTTTTGGGGCCAGGGATTGGCATGAGCCCGCTGTTGAAGCCTTGAGAAAGCAACATGATTGGCATATTTTCCAGGACGATGTCGCCATTCAGATCCATGAAAGAGAAATAATGCCGGTCTCCTTCTGACCGCACAGGGGCGAGTCCCTCGGAGAAGCCGCCGGCTATTGTGTAGCCCTTCGGCGCCTCCATCCGCGTACCGTCTGTCCGCCAAAGAAACGAAGGCATCCCCTTCTGTTGTACGACTGCGAAACCGTTGCACACCTGTCTAATTGCTGAAAAAACCGGGTCTAACGCAAACGATCCGTTCCGGTCCAGCAGACCATACTGACCATTAACTGTGACGATTGCATGCCCTTCAACGAAGCAGTTAAGAAATGGTTTCTCTTCGAATACATTCTCATATTTCTGTAGAACTTGACCGCTGTGATCTATGAGCAGGCTATTTTGTTCCGTGCTGACTAGTGCGACTCCTTCTGAGAAGAAACCGATTCGGTCGAAGGACGGCCTAATTACTTCGGCACCTTCTTCGTCGATAAATCCCCATCGGTTGTCACGCTTGAACGCGGCTAACCCATCAGTGAAATATTGGACTTGTTGAAAAACAGGAAGAATAGCGACCTCCCCGAGTGAATCGAAAAAACCAGAAAGCCCTTTGGATTGAAACGGCGTCAAGCCACTTTTATCGTTTGGCCCGTAAACAGGTGTGTCTTTTGAGCTTCTGAAAAGCTTGTCCGAAGGAGGGTTAGGTGAACTAAGTGGCGGTTCGTGAAGCACCTCTATTTCACTATCATCATCCTCAATGTCTCCCACAGCATAATCATAAGAAAGCCATGACATCTCTGGGAAACCCATTGCAAGCTTGAAGCGCTCAACATCCGCTCGATTGAGGGAATTCGCTATTTCCAGCAACTCTTGGGCAGTGAAACCGAAAGAATTGAATAATTTCGGTGGGATCTTTTGCAAGTTCCCATCGATTTCTTCGTAGGATATATCAAACTTATGGTAAGTTTGGCCGTCTTGATAGACAGTAAATCCCCAACCGTGATCCTCGAAATTATAGAAGGCGAGCAGTGGGAAGGACAGAGAGCATACCAGGTGAAATTGTTCAACATAAGGAATTGAAATTTGCTCGCGATAAAAAAAGACTGCCCAATTACTATTCAACACTTGAATGATACAGTTCATATCCAATTGACGTCGAAGACGTAAAATGTCCGAAACATGCCCAATTTTTAACAAAGTGCCTTGCGTAAATTCACTCATAAGAGGGTCTTCCCCTTCCTCGTCATTCAACTATCGTTCCTCGATAGTTGAACGTCAATTACTTCGATAAGGGTTTCTAACTTAAGAATTGAAGATTTCTCTATTTGCTTTAACAACATCTTGAATTGAAATTGCACCTGGAGAAGCTGACAGCTTTTCCATCACCTTATCACGCAGAAATGGAGCTTTTTCTTTATTCGCTTTATTTATGGCTATGGCTAGTTCCTCTTTTGTAAGTTCTGTGCAGTACGCAGGGGTTCCTGGCTGTTGTCTCCACGAATCACTTAAAGAACCACTATCCACTGAGTCGAAGCCTAGATCGTTTGCTACACCCATGATTATTTGTTTATGGGTTAGGTCATCACCAGCAATCGCTATGGCAATGCGCCCATCAGTCCCTTCGGGAGTTCCTTGATGTTCTAACGTATAGGCTAAGAAATTGTTGAACGCTTTAATTATAGGTCTACCTAAATGATTGGATACCCAAACACTTTCAACCATCCCGTTCTCAATTTCTTCGATTTTATTACTTATTTGCGGATAATAATTTGAAGTGTCTACAACGACTACTTCCTCACCAACTTTATCTATAATGTTGCGAATGCTTGGCAGCGCGTGGAAAGGAATAGACGTGATAAGAACATCAATATTTTTAATTACATCTTCCACGATCACAGGTGTTCCTGTAAGTTTTTTCCCTTCCAAGCGTTCAATCCCACGAGCATCTGCAATCTTGACATCATGTCCATTCTCAACCAATTTTTTCGCAATATTAGACCCAATTGGTCCTGTACCAATAATTCCAAATCTCATTATAAATTCCTCCTCTTTCCATTTGGACTGACCCGATTGAGTAATTTGTGCACATGTACTAATATATATACGTTACTCGTTTTTTTGAAGAGGGCAATAAATAATGACATAGTACTATTTTTTGTACCTAACAGCAGAATGAGGTGGAAAGGTGTCTAGAATAAACAAAGATGGATTTAATGAAGAATGTAAGACGGATCACAGAGAAATATATGGCATTGCATATACCCAAAACCTGCTTTCAGGACGTTGGAAGTATCTAATTCTTTGGTTTTTAAAGTTTAAACCGCACCGATACAATGAAATCAAGACTCTTTTATGGGGAATTTCACAAGGGTCTCTAACAAAGCAACTTCGAGAATTAGAAGCGGATGGCTTAATTAATCGCAAAGTTTATCCAGAGGTGCCCCCGCGTGTTGAGTACTCGTTAACATCAAAAGGGGAGCAATTGATTCCAATTATTGATCTAATGGAGGAATTCGGAAAGAAGTTTGGAGACAAAATAGATTAATCATATTGGGTATTTTTAAATTAATCTGCCCTTAATAAAAACAAGGGACAGTTCAGTTATTGTGATATATATCTACTCTTTGTTTTTTCAACTATCAACTACATATTCCTTCCCTGTGATCGGATAGGTACGTACTATCTCTACAATCACTTTCAAGCACTCGCTACTGGAAAGTTCAGCATCATAAACATACCCTTCTATGTATTTGCGCAACTTCTTTATGAGAAACTCTTCCGTCTCCTGGTATTCCATGCACGCAGCTCCTTACCAGACACTTTTTTTATATCTTGCTTAGTTTTCCCAAAAAGCATGCTAACCGCCTTATTGAAGCCAATTAAGCGGTTTAGTTTAACTGATTGCCACCCTGGAGTAAGGCACTATTTTGTGATTCAAACCATCATTACGGAAGGGCAGTAACCGCCTAAAAGAATCGACGATAAAGTTCTCTTCTGCGCTCGCCGCGGAGCTGCGCATATATTTGAGTGGTCGATGCCTTTTCATGTCCCAACATGCCTTGAATGAAATCCAAAGGTGCTCCGTTGTTCAGCAACTGGCACGCATAAGTATGGCGAAAACGATGAGGGTACACGTTGGTTGCGACCTCTCCCCGGTCTGCAAGCCGTTTTATTGACCACCTAATCGTGGGAATGGCCATCCTAGGATAAGTGTCGGTTACAAACAAGGCTTTACAGGAGTCCTTGCGACTTGCCAGATACTTCTTCAACCAGACCTTGCACTCGGTTGTGAAATAAACTTCTCTTTGCTTCGATCCCTTACCATTAACGATCGCAGAGCGATTCTCCCAATTCAAATCTTCAATGTTTATCTTTTGTACTTCTCCAACTCGGCAACCGGTAGTGTACAGGAACTCTAGAAGAGCTCGTTCCCGCATGGATAGACAAGAGAACTTCAAATGGATCACATCTTCCTCGATTAAAAACTTCGGAATTCGTTTTTCCATCTTAGGCTCTCTTAATTTTAGAGATGGATTTGATGTTAGGTAGGTTTCTTCGTAAGCAAAGCGAAACAAAGATCTAACAAAGCGGATACGATGCCCTAAACTACTTGGCTTCAATCGATCAGATTGTTTCGCTAAATATTCCTTTAACGTTCTCCGTTAGCTCAATACCCCTACTTTTCAGTAATTTTCGAATGGCAATTGGGAAGAATAACCCCAAAACTATCCGTGGAGGGCTAATGTTAAAATTCATCTTTGCCGCCTGTATACTGTTATTCAGTCAACCTACCACTGTATCAGCAATACCAAAAGAAGACGAAGCTTTATGTAATGCAGTTATCGCAAGACTCCTAAGTCCCCAAATACAGGCTGAAATAAACAGGTATTATGGGAAGATACTGGTGCATCCACCGACTTACGCACCGTTTTATGGAACGCAAGTAAGGTGTGAAGCAGCATCAACGAACAAAACAAGTTACTCCGTAACCATTATAGTCATACCATACGTCGGTGCTCATGTTTCCGTAGGTGTCGACGAGATTAAATTTCTTGTTGGTTTGAACGGTGACGTAAAGACCATTAGCTACAAGCACGTCGAGGATCACAAATTACCGTCCCATTTACAGTACATGTACCGTTAGTTGGAAAAAGCAATTCCTTTTTCTATATGCTTTCCCCCACCAAATTGTCCAATACCTCAACAGGCTGCCGGTATCATCATCGGCAGCCTGTTGTTTTACGTTACTCTCTTTCCCGGTCGTTGAACGAAAATTGTTTAATTTCTTTTCAATATTGACTTTCTTTGAAGAAGTGACCAAACACATGCGAATACGATAATCAGATTAGTGGTTATAGCCGTAACCTCACCAACCAGTGATAGGGTTAAACCATAAGAACCTTCTAAAAGGTCCGAATAGAATAACCAACCTAACGAAATCAACCAAATAGCAGTAAGTGCAACAACTACCGATGAAACAATCACTCTATAGATATATGCTCCTTTTCGTAGCAACAGAAATACATACAATAATATACATTTTAAGAAGGATATAATAAAAAATATTACTTTATCTGTAGTTTGTACAGGGTATTTTACATCCCATACAAAACTACTAATCCCCATATCTTCCATAGCTGTTAGTACGATGAATACAATAATCGTAAAAACTGCTCCAAGCGTAGGCAATACAATTTTTGTCCATTTATGATTTTTCATTCCTTACTCCAAACTCCTCTAAATTTCTTTTTTTAGAATAGCAAAATAAAAATTAATTATCATGTGCCAAAATTTACAGCTTACCTCGCAGCCTGTTACTTTAATAAACAAAAGAGGCGCTGCCGCGAAGCAAGCCCCTCAGCTATAGCACTTGTTAGCTTAATAATAAATGGGTGAATAAAGGGACCCGTTGGTAATGATATCATTTGGAGCTGAAGTTACTATAGCGTCGTACGATAATATTTGGGTAAACATCATCAGTAGCTAATTCTAATTTGCCTTTAGTACATTTCACAAAACTCAACTTGATACCAGGTTCCAATAATTCTTCGTTATCCACGTTTTTCTTAACGTAAGTCATTCCTAACCATTCGAATGAATTGTTACAACTTGAATCATCAAGGGTCTTTGTAGCTGTTTCAGCCATGTCTTTCTTTAGCAGATGAGCGAATAAAGAAAAAGATATTAAACAGAGTACGATGGTGATACCAACGATGATCAAAATTTTCAAATTATCCCCTACTTTTATTTGTTTTTCCTAAAGCTTATCCATTTTAATGAAGATTATTCGAAAGCAGATTTACGTTGGTTTCCCTTGCGTTACTGTTCAACAATTCTGGCGTCCCTCGGAGTGAAGCTCCGGGACGGCTGCGGGCATTTATTTCTGCACTAGATTCCATGTTTCACCATTATTATCCGAAATCCATTGTTTATTTCCTTTCGAGAATATCAACTTATTTCCATCGGTACGAACCCATGTCCAATCACCAAACGTAATCGTTGTTTTTGTTAAGTCAACCTTTACTGGCTTTGACCAGGTGCTTCCCTTATCTGAGGTGTAGTAGATATAAAGGGATTTAGAATCCATAACTTGAAATTCGAGTTGTACGATTCCTTCACTCTCGCTTAAAGAAAAACATATTCTGGGATATGATTTCAGTGTCTTTAGTAATTTTATTTGTATCAACTGGAGATTCAAGTGTTTGTTTCTTCCACGTTACTCCGCCATCTTCTGTCCTCATTATATATAATATGGGGGGTTCATCTTTCTCAAAGTTACCGAGAAGCCAACCATGTTTGTCGTCAAGGATACTCAATTGTAGGGATTTCTCAGGCGCTTTATTTGTTATAGTGTCCCAATTCTTTCCCCCATCGAAGGTGCGTTGTAGCTCCCACCTATTTTCTTCGCCTATATGGAATAGGGCCCATCCATTATTCGGATCAATAAATGTATCATCAAGCAGGTTGCCCGAAGCGCTTATTGTTCTACCCCCGTGCGGTCGGGGAAACCAAACTTTTTGTTGAGGTTCATTAATAGTAGTATTTTTGTTATCAATCGTGGCAATGGACTGCTCGCTCACATATTCCATTCCTCTAGAGGTCATTTTATATAATTCAGGATTTTTGTTGGGTTGGTATACAATAAATTCTAGTTGCTTATTATCAAAAGTCACAACACCATTCATGACCTGATTAAGATTTACGCTTTCAAATTTGTTGCCGTTTACTTTTATTATTTCAGTTTCTGGAATCGTTCCTCCAGCAGATGTGATCAATTCTTTTTTACCGTCACTATCGATATCATATTCTTGGCAGTATTTTTCCATTTGAATAAATGATATAGGGAAGCCATTTTCAATTTTAATGTAGTGGGTAATCGGGGCGGATGCTCCTTCTGATCCACGGATTTTAATGAGTGAAATGCCGTTGAAATAATTTTGAGAAATTTCGGTCTCGTCGGGATTTCCATATCCAATAATGCCATCGATTTCGAAAATCTTGTCTCCAGTTTTAATACCAGCGTAGATGTGATGAGATTCGCCACTCTTTTTGCTATATAGAACAACCGAAGCATCTTGTAGTTTTACTTCTTTAAGCTTCTTATTGACCACGTTCGTACCAATGGGTGATAGGCTAATAGTAGGTAATGTTAGAGGCATATACTCTACTGGAATGATATTTTCTTTCTCAGGCTTAATGACAGTGTTTTCTTTTGTAGGTTCAGGTTGTGCGGATGGCGTTATTTTTATGGTGGGTGGTTGTGATTGTTTTGGATCGGTACAAGCGGTTAAGACTAGGCAAAGAAAAATCACGGAGAGTATCTTTTTTATAAATACTCTTAAATGGTTAAGATTGTTTGACATTTCGGTCCGCCGCCCTCAATATTTTGAACTTCCTGCATCATTTCATTTACTACTTAACCATTGTTTACAATTGGTTAGTTATGACTCTTCGTTGCTAAAAAAATATAGTTGTGTCCCTAATTTGTGAACTTGATTGACTTCCTTTGGAATCAATACATATTCTGACACTTTGTTGTTTCTTGTATCAATGATTTTCCAATTCTGACCAGGAAGATGGATCAAGTATTTGTCTTCCCCGATTTCATACAGAGACATCCACTCTTTAAATAATCCGAGAGAGGTTTCCATAAGTGGAGTTTGTTTGCCTGTGAACGGATCGGAACGAATCCATTGCTCCTTACCATTCACAGGTAGTTTTTGAATCCATAACGATTTCCCATTCGATAATTCAAAAATACGTTTATTATCGTCATCCGAAATCAGATGTATTAGGTCCTCTTCCTTCTTCTCCCCACTGGCCAAATCTATTTTGTAAGCAGACCATTTAGGAGTGTTTTCCTGATCGCCATAAACTTCGTAATACATTTCGTCTTTTTTGACGATCCGATAACCAGGGGCAATGCAGGGTCCTTCGTAACAAGAAAAGCTGCCCGCGGATTGGATTTTCCTTGGTTGGCTGTCACTATAATCTGATAAAACGTAAAGATCATAGGTGAATCTGCCATTATCGTCGTGCTTACCCCAACCGATCACTGTCGTTTCTGATGTAGGATCATTGTCTAAGGAGACGATTCTAGCATTTTTTTCTTGATTTGGAGCTACCCAAATGACTTTGGTATTACCGCTAGGGAGGTCATAAAGCATCACATTGTTTTTTTGCAAATAGATCAGTGCATTGCCATTTGGGGACCATTTGGCAAGACGAATCTCGTCCATACCGAATGATTTTAATATTTTTCCATTCAAATCGATTACAGAATAGGCGTAAATCGAATGCATTTCATTATCTCCCACTTCTGCTGCCAATCCATACTTCCCATTGGGGGATACATCAATTTCATTATAATGAATAGAGGAGGCAAACAAGCTATCCTTCTTTGAAGTTGCAAGGTTGATTCTATAAAGCGCCTGGGCAGGTGCAGGTTGAAAACGATGTTGTTTACCGGTTGAGAGCGTATATCCTGCTGTGTTGCGAACGCCGTTAAAACTCAATCCAACAGGAGCTGCATTTGCCTCATGCCTGAAATCTATAGAAAGAATAAAACTCCTATCATTCTCCCAGTCCAAACTTACTCCCTGAAAAGCATTGTTTTTGAGGTATTCTGTCAACTTGTGTTGAACACTCTCCCTATTCACATCGTGCGTAAATTGGAATCGATACTTATATAACTTGCCTGGTTGTAAATGGCGAACTGTGTTCATCCCTTGTTCTAAATATGCGTCGTATTTCGCAATTTCCGGATCATCTTCAGATGTAACTGTATAATTGAACGGTTCGGTATAAAATAGGGTAACGATTTTCTCTTTTTGTCCGTCCATAGAAACGAAATGGATAAGGAGATCCTCTTTAGGAGCATCAATCAATTGCAGCAACAACGGAACTACGTTGGAATCTCCGGATTTTATCGGATCGACTGAAAAACGAACTTCCTTTTTTATATTCTTAGAAATGATCTTGATTCTATTAGGAAGTTCGGATATGACCTCTGGCGTCAAAGGCATCATCGTTTTCGAAAAAAACATGATGCCTACATCAGGCTTTGAAAAGAAAGGGGTCTCTTTGGCCGTATAATCGTACATAGATCCTTCAAAGATACGAATAGATTGAATGTCCTCTTCGATTATCCCATCAACAACCGAGGGTATAGGTTTCATTGAAAAACTATCATTGGGTTCAGCAGTGCTTTGCTGAGTTGTGCCTTGTGAAACTGAGCCCTTGCTTTCGTTTACCAATCGAAAGCCAATCCAACCTAATCCGCTTACCATGATGATGGCGATAATAACCGCAGCTGCCTTTTTATTTACAACCATTTTTATCTTACACTCCTCCTCAATATTTTTGGAGAAACTGATTCACCCGATGAAAACATAAAGGTCATTATTACTAAAATAACGTATACTCATTTTTTCATAAGAACCCTTATAATTTACAGTTTATCCCATTAATAAGACGCATAAATCTCATCATAAGTTGCGTTATCCTGAGGGAGTTTGGTCACCTGTAAATAAAGTAGGGGAACCATTCTCATGGCTCCCCCCTTATCGAACCGCACGTGCCCTACTAAGTCATACGGCTCACCAACGTGGAACTTGTAATCAATTTGTAGCTATTCTTTGGGCATACTGCATCTTTCGAACGAGCTCAGGTGTGTAATACTCTTGACTGCGCTCTTTCATCTTTGCTAGTTTTCGGTCGTTTTATTAGATCGTTCTCGTTATTATCAAATAACC
Organism: Paenibacillus sp. V4I3; assembly: GCF_030817215.1. Classification (GTDB taxonomy): domain Bacteria; phylum Bacillota; class Bacilli; order Paenibacillales; family NBRC-103111; genus Paenibacillus_E. The sequence continues at coordinate 3,276,838 of NZ_JAUSZA010000001.1, read as the reverse complement.
AACCGCTTATGTCCTCTAGCTCCCAACCTGTATTTAAGTCTAAATAAGCTCTTCCTTCAAATTTGTTAGGAAAGAATATTTTACCCTGAATTTTTGCCTGATGTTCAACAAATTGAATAAAATCATTCATAATTGTTCCACCACCTGACTCTTTTCGTATGTTTCCGTAATATATCTTTAACTTAATTCCACAAAATACCACATTTTGGAACTATACTGCCCGTTAGCGCAATGACGGCTGCCCCGCGGCTGCCGTTTTGTGTTGAACTATCGTTTCCCGTTAGCGTAACAGTTACCGATTTATTACTTGAGCTGCTCGCTCAATCCGACGATGATGCCTTCGGGACCGCGGATGTAGGCGAGTCGATTCGTGTCCCCGTATTGCACCACTTCGCCGACCAGTTCGGCGCCATGGGCAAGCAGGCGCGCGACCACGTCATCGATGTCATCGACGGCGAACATGATGCGGCGGATCCCGAGTTCGTTCACCGGAGCCTTCTCCGGCCCAGTTCTGATCGCATCCGGCGTGTGGAACTTGTCCAGCTCGATCCGTCCGTGGCCGTCCGGAGTGCGCATAAACACGAGGGTAGCATGGACGTTCTGAAGGCCAATGAGACGATCTACGGAGGAGCCCTCGACGGTCGTTTCGCCCTCCAACTCGAATCCGAGTTGGAGAAAGAAGGCTTTAACGGCTTCGAGGTCGTCAACGACGATAAGGACGTTGTCCATTCGTAGTAATTTATTTTTTGTCATAGTTTTATCTCCTTATGAATTAAAAGTCATCATCTCTATTTAAAGCTGTCCTCAATTAAGTTTATGTCTAAGCGTCTCTGTCATAAAGTTATTCAGTTGCTGCAGGGTCTTATTCAGCTAACGTACCCGTTAACAACAGGCCACCGAGTTTATCTTCGGCAGCCTGTTTAATCTTTGTTATGCAGCTAACGTTTCCCGTTAGCGCAATGACCTACTTCTTGTCAATTTCTTATATATGTAGACTAATGGAAACCATAGCATCACAGCATGAAATAATCCAACTATAGCCATTATGAATGGTACAAATGGAACAGCGATTATACCTGAAACTATACCATGTACCTCTTTCTCACCAAAATAGAAAGTGAAATTTTTATTAAAAAAAGAGTAGACAAGCATACCTAAACCTATCAAAAAACCAATAATTACATATACAATTATTGTTCTTTTAATTGTCTTTCTTAACATCTATGATTTTCCCCCATTATGATTGAGCTCTCGTTCTTACGTTAGTTCAAACCTTCATTAAATTATTTCAATCGTGACACATGTGATATGACAATCCATCATGGGTATTATCATTGAACATTTATAAAGTTGAACACCATTGATTTCAACATCCTCAATCGTTATCTCATGAAAAAAGAAATCCATTTCATCTGGTTTTCGAGGAACTTTCCCCTTAATACCTTCCAACCATGTGTTAATACTTACGGAAAAACAATCCCTAAATATTATTTCCTTGTCATTTTCAATGTTATTTGAATCACCATACCTTATTTGAACTAAATGTGATGGATGGTCGTATGAAAATCCCTTTAACCTTGAATCAATATAATCTGTTCCTAATTGTTCGATAAGTACCTGACTGCTTGGTCTCATGGAAATAAATCCTCCTTATACCTCAATAAATCATAGGGAGCCGCGACAAAGCAGCTCCCGCACTAAAGTTCCCACTTTAGTTTAATGCTTCATTGTGTTATCCAATCAATCTAATTATTTCTTGCTTGGCAACTTCTTCGACCCAAGCAACTAAGTCTGGACAATCATTTATTCTGTAAATCGTATATTCTGGATAACCATCGAGGGGTGTTATGTGCTCAAAACAATGATCATGAGCAAGCATAATTAGTGATGAGTTATTCTTATGATATAGTGTCATATTGCCGTTAGCTTCGAAAGCAAATGCTATGTAGTCGTTGGGATTGATGTAACTTTCGAAATCCTCATCATTACTCACATCAGCGATATAATTCTCCCACCCTTGAAAACCTTCTTCGGCATCCTCAAGAGTCAATGCTGAATTCAAATTTAAAAGCCAACTTATTTCGGTCTCGTTCCATCTTTCAGTTATTCCCCCGAAATATGTTAAAAGTAATTTATGTTCATTGCATAATGGCTTATTAATATCAACAGCAGGAGGTCTAACTAACCAGCCGAAAGAATTACCTTCGTGGTCAGACCATCCTAATAATTGATAGGGTTTATTGTTTACCTGAACATTAGTTACACGTGCCTTCTTTAATAATTCACTCAATACCGGGTAAATTCTTGTGAATGAGTCAGAGAATTTAAAAAAATCTCTACCTTTGGAGGTCTCAGTTATGGTAACTATATCATTCGGCTTAATAAACCAAGAGATATCATTATTAAAGTCATTCCAATCATTATTTGCAATTTTCAGGTCCACTTTAACACTTCCTTTAAGGTAATCATTCATTTTATGGATATATATTTCCATAAAAATCCCCATTCCCCTTCTTTTGATCTGTGTGCAGTGCATCACGCAATCCTGCCCGTTAGCGGAATCGAGTAGGAGGGGACGACTAGACCCCGACCTCTCACACCACCGTACGTAACGTACCGTTTGGTATACACTGATTTGTTCTTTTATCCGTTCCTCTATCTTCATTGGTTTTTTCCGTGAGGACTCGCGAAATGGATTCTCCTCTCGGACATGTATTTACTGCAAGCCTCATTTTCGATTGACCTTGAGGCTTTATCTTGCACCCTTAGCCACTAAAAGATCATAAATTTGTTTCGCGGCTGGTATGCCCATGAAATCGTCAAATCCTTCCAGAAGAGACTTGCCATCTGGACCTGTAACATTAATAGATGCATTCGCATCAAGCAGATACTGAACTGATTTGACAGTTTCCTCAGTATAATTTCTATGTAATGGGTAAACAGCCGAATATAAAACACTACCTCCGTCATCAGTTCTTGCATTTGGATCTGCTCCAAGATCAAGAAACTTTTTTACAACATCAGGATTATTCCTTCCTGCAATTATCATTAACGCTGTCCCACCATGTTTTGTAGCTATATTAACGTCAGCATTTTTTTTCAACAAGGAATCTATCATCGTTGGGAAATAAAAACTTGCATACATGAGAGGTGTATAACCTGTTACCTTATCGATCACATTAACATTTGCTTTTGTATTTAAAATATATGAATACAGATAGGAGCAAGCATTCTGGTCATAGTTTAATAAGCGCTTCATAAATTCCAAAAGAAGAAGATCAAGTTTCTCCGAAGGCAATTGTGAAAGATAAGACTTAATTTGTTTTTCATCCTGTTGTTTAGCAGAAGCAATAAGATTTTCAAGGTATGACTTAACACCGTCACGTACTTCATTCAATCGAACTTTGACTGTTGTATACCCCATGGAATTAAATCCAGAGAGTGTTGATTCAAAAGAATGAATCCCCGGCTTAAAATCATCAGAAATGTCGGTAGAACCCAGTAATTCACCATCTTTATCGTAAAATTCAATTGTTAAATTTACATAGCTTGTAGCTGTTCGATCTACTTTTATATGTCCTTTTAATTTTTCTAAATTAACCTGAATGGGTTCAACGACTAAATCCCCGATGGAAATCGATTTGTCATTTGGATCTTGAATATTGATTTGCCCATAGGCCAACGAAATAACTTGATTTTTTTGGTCGTAACCTACGATAGAACCGGTATTCTCAGCTATATAACGAATTGGTACATACGCGTGACCATCCACATTTAGAATCCGATATTCATCACTCACTTCATGGGTGACACCATTAATATTAATTTTTGCTGGGAAGATCAATGCTTGTATGGTATCTGATGCAATCGCCACGGTAGAAAAACTAGCAATGGCCCCCACAAGTAAACCTGATATAAATTTTTTCAAACGAAGCACTCCCCCTACTATTAGAAATTAGCAAATAATTTATTTGGAATCTCCGCGCCACCCTATTATACATATATTTTCCAGTGAAATATATTTTTTTCCGGATCGACTACGGTTTCAAATAGCTTAAGTAGGGATTATCGGTAACGTCAGTACTGATTGTAGCTGCTAAATGGTTTCTCCCATACTTGTTTTTCTGCTAGTTATACGGATAAAATATGATCCCCTTCTTTACTTCAAATTTCTTTAAGTTAAAATGAATCTCCTAGAGATAAAGAATTTACAGCTTTCTCGTATCTTTCTTCCCAGACATGGTGTAAATACGTGTTGTATTTAAATCTTCGTTGCCAGCTAATTCGGCGACAACCTGCAGAGGATATCCTTGATAATCAGGTCATGACAAAAGGTGTGCCGTAAAATGTGAGGTGTAAAGTCCTCTAGACCGAGTTGTTTACCTAACCTAGTGAATATGTGTTCGATTCTTGAAGTGTGAATTTGCCTTTTTTGGGGGATAGGAAGATAAGTTCATCAGGGTTATCTCTACGGATTTCAATCCAGCCGTTTAGGGCTTGATACAGATCATCATTGATCGGAATTTCCCTTTCCTTATTCGTTCCTCCACTGCCAAGCCTCCTAGAGTTCTATACTATATAGACGAGGAATACTAGTAAATCTCTCACCTTGGAGACAAAACATTATCATTCCGATGGAGAGCCTTACTTCCTCTCAACAAAGCAAGGCTACCATTCGAGATGGCAGCCTTGTCATGGTTAACCTATAATTGCCGAGCATTCATCAACTAGCTCGATTTGGTACAACCTTTTCGGTTACGTTATTACCGTTACTATTCGCCATCTATTAAATATTCCTTTGTGTCATTACCACGCTATTCTGCCCGTTAGTTAAATGAAAGATTCGTATTTGCATGTAGTTATTCACTCCGTCTAAAGATCTCTTGGCTCAACACATTTCTCTTAAATGAGCGTAAAAAGATAGCTAATTATCATAAAAGTAAATCCGCATAAAGCGGAATACATTTTGACCGTAGCATTAGTTTTGGGACGGAATAATAGCAAATAAATTATAATACCTAATGGAATCAAGATGATTATATTCAGATTGAAGGCTCCTAAATAAGAATAACCAAATAATTTTATCCCTAAGTAAGTTTCATTTATTTCTCTGATTCTGTAAATGATTATCAACAGTATTAACGCTATTAAAGTTGATATTATTGAAACATGAAAATTTAAGTTCATGAAAGGGGGATTAGACATAGTTATCCCTGGCCTTTTTACTTCAGATAAGCCAATTACTTGTTTATGCTTAATGCCTAAATATGAATAAGTAATTAATGCACTTGTCGGATTTTTAATCTTGGGTTCCAAAATTTCCACTTGATATTCAACCACAAGTCCTTGACTATTCGTTGACCACGATTTGGAACTACTGTATTCCCTATTGCTCTTTACTTTTTGAGCCAATAAAGGATTTCCTGCAACCGTCAACTCCCCAATTTTAATCCCTTGATAACCTTCTAGTTCAATATTTATTAGATTGACTGGTTTGTCACTTGTATTTACAAGCCCAAAATAATAACCCTGTATTGTATTAAGCAAATCAGAGGTTGGGTTCTCCGTAATAGACTTCGATGCATCAATCATAAAAGGATCAATCACACGATTATTAACGTAAGTGTAAACATTATAAATAAGTGTAATTACAATTACATACAATATAGCTTTTGATTTACTCAAATTTTTCCACCTCCACTTTTTCCTTTTAATTCCTATAATACCACTCAACGTTATAATTTAGTTGAAAAATTATCGACTGTAATTGAACTTAGTGTCGAGCGATTGTAGTGCATAGCCGTATATGCAAATTATGTTTGATTTCAAAAGTTAAAACTATCCCCACCCTATCTGCTCATGAGAAGGAGCCTTAGAGCCTACTACATGTAGGAAGGCTCTCATAATTGTGTACCTGATTATTAAACGAACCTCAACCTTTACATACTCCAAAGCATTCAAATCCCTCTTAGCAACCTCACGAAACACAATGTAGCCTTTGACACACCTGCCGTATACCGATTATTTGTCGGTCAACGATACTAGCCCGTATGCCAGAGTCGGAAGTAACTTCGAGAATCCCATCGTCGGACGTGAGAACACGCGAGATCCGATCGCCACTTCCAGCAGCAAGCGACCTGAACCGTCCAGCAGTACGACGCCGTAGTCTTCGTTATCGCCATTAACGGAGCGGTTCACTTTTAATTGTCGGCTTTCGGACAATGTTCTTGTCACAAATCGGCAATCGGCCCAAGTTCTTGACATTGCCAATTGACAAGAACTTGAGCCGATAAATAAAAAAGCCCGCGATTTACACGGACTTGATTCGGACAATGTTTTTGTCATCCGACAACAAGAACTTGTCCTGTTTAACGACAAGAATTTGTCCCGTTGTTTAACCACCGACAAGAATTGGGTTGCCCCATACCTCATTAGTTTAGCGAGTTGAAACTTCATAAATCTTTGTAACATCGCCATTAAACATATAACCAGTAGTTAAATGAGTCCAACCATTTTTCTCGTAGTAACCATCTAAATCAGTACACAAATAAAGCTTCTTATACCCCTTTTTTCCAGTCTCACTGATTGCATGTTCCAACAATTTTGAACCCATTTTATTCCCCCTCAACTTGGGAACAACATATAAACAAGCGATCCACGGAAATAAATCCTGACGACTTATTAAATCATTTCGTAATAATGCATAAGTACCAATAATGGTTTTATTTTGGATTGCAATATAAAAACGAGGCAGGTCGCTCTCCGAATTACACGAGTTCATCATGCAATCAAGATAAAACTTATAGTTACTCTGACTTCCCCATTGATTCCAAAATAGTTTAACAGCTTCATCAAAATACTCCATTTTATCCTGTAATTCGAATACCTCGAACATCAGAAATTCCCCCAATTTGAGCTTTCTTCCTCAATATTACAATATAACCGAATTAACATTATAGATAATAATTCGATATAACAAAAATACCACTCTTTTTCAACATAACTGCCCCTTATAAAAAATAGCTGCCACGCGGCAGCCCTTCATTGTTTAACTATCGATTCCCGATAGTTAAACAAACTTAATAATACTTTTTTCGGGTAATAATTACACCTTCGTTATCATGAATTCTCGTTTCATACAGCGTGAATTTATGTTCATCAAATTTATAAATGTAATGGTTATGCAAAGAAAAAACAGAGTTAGGATGAGAAAAAGCAAAAATCCATTGTATGGTTTCAATTCCACAACCAACGTTTTCATAATGAATTACATACTCAGAAATCGGATCAGTTTTTAGACTCATCGTTCTCAAGCGTTCTTCTGAAAATTTCAACCTTGAAATATCAATAACTCCAGACAAATCTGTCCGTTTATCATAAAAGCGAATTCGGTTGTTTGTTAGATATTCATTGCTAAATCGCTCGGTTTCATTATTATCGTGTGTATTGCTTGGTTCGTTGAAAATTGAACTCCATTTACTATTGATCAGACTATAAACATTTAATCCCATTGCTCCTGCGCTACCTGGTGAATATTGATAAAAAAAAACCTCATCTAGTTGATCATTCGTCACATCACCCAGCATGATCCTACTCGTGAAATACCTATTTTGATCCACTAATTTATCATCAATTTTTAAAAACTTACCTCTCGGAACACCTCCGATGTAAGAACCAAATAGTTCAGCTTTATGTATTTCTTTTATGTCAGGCGAAGAAAAATTACTTAACTGGATCTGTTGGTAATCATCTGTTGTTAAAGGCGCTATTTCAGCAGAATTGCAAACCGATTGAAAAGTGATGCCACTTGCAACAGATAAAAGTATTGTTAGTATAGTTTTTTTCATGTTTTTCTTTCTCCTTTGGAAAGCATAATATATAAAGTTTTCCAAAAGATGAACTTGTATGCAAACACCTATGTTAAACTGCTGCCCGCTACTTGAATGAACAAAAAAAGAGCAGCCACGAGGTGAGCTCCTTCAGTATCGTTTTTAGTACAACAGCAAAAAGCAATAATTGCTTATACTCCGTAGAAATCCTTTATATTTAACCAAGTTTCATACCAAAATGTTTTTTGTTTATTTGGTTTCATTATCTCGGTTTGTTCATCGTTCTTTATCAAAAACACTTTATCATCAATTGTTTTTAGTGTATCACCGAACTGGTATACAAGAGAAAATCAGTCTTGTCGATACTGTTTTTCTTTTGTATCTGACCACTCTGCTTTTTCAGTGGAAAAACTTTTTTTAATTTTTTTCCTCGTCCTTTCTAAAATACTTTGATTTGTTAGCAGCCCGTTGTCCTTGTGCTATCGTTACCCATTAGTGAAGTATTAAATAACTCAACTCCGAGAAGTTGAGAAAGTGAAAAAGGAGCTTGTGAAGTCTGTTCAAGCTCTCGGGATGGAATCGGACCAGTTGGATTAAGAGATACTCTGGTCTTTTGCCAGAACAGCTGAAGAAGATATTCAGAGTATCGTTCATACCTCCAAACCGTTTTCCGTCACAGAGGATTCAAACCATCCCACACAATACTATTTTTGTCTATAATAAGATTGAGAAAATGGAATGTGAGGTGCATAACAAGGTGGAACTTCTTCAGCTCGAGTACTTTCGTACTGTAGCCCGTTTGGAACACATGACAGAAGCTGCAGGGGTATTACATGTTACACAATCCTCGCTCAGTAAGACGATTCGATTGTTGGAAGAGGACTTAGGTGTCTCATTATTTGACAGAAATAGTCGCAAGTTACGACTGAATGAGTTTGGTCGTTCTTTTCTTCAGCGTGTAGAAAGGGCTTTGTTTGAATTGGAGGAAGGAAAACGTGAAATCGTCGATTTGACTAGCGCTGATTATGGTACATTATCACTGGCTGTTAACACTGCTTATATGTTGCCGGATATCCTTCATCGATTTCGGGAAATTCTTCCCCACGTCCAGTTTCATGTCCAGCAATTGAGGACCCATGAAATGGAAATTTGGGTTAAGAAGGGTGAAGTGGATTTTTGTTTGTCTGCCCCACCCATTCAAGGAAGTGAACTTGTCTGTGATATCGTTTTCCAAGAGCAGATTTATGTGATTGTCCCATCGACCCATCGATTTGCGAATAGGGACAGAGTTCGTTTATCCGAACTTAAGGAAGAACGGTTTGTCAGTTTGAAAAAAGGTTATGGAATTCGTGACTTGATGGATTCTTATTGTGAGAAAGTTGGATTTATACCCAACAACGCGTATGAAGGTGATGAACCGGCATCATTAGGTTCTCTTGTACAAGCAGGACTAGGAATTTCCTTTATACCAAAGACTGCATTATATGTTGTAGGGCATCCGGGAAATATTGTACCCTTGAAAATAGAGGAGCCCGTGTGTAACCGGGAGATTGGACTTTCGAGACACCGGAGTCGCTATTTATCAAGTGCAGCAAAGGAATTTCGTCAAGTTGTCATCGAGTACTTTCAGAGAATTGCACAAAACAATAACATGTAGATAACGGCATGATTCGCGATGGGAAGATCATCGATCATCTTGTGGAAAAAGGACTATCCCATTCATCTTATGGAATAGTCCTTAAATTTGAACATGTATGGATGCGATCGTTTATTCCGGCTGGTTGGCTGTTTTCTTCCCTGTTTGAAAAGGGGTGCTGATTCCTTCATAGGTTAAGTGCATGGTCATTCCCATTCCTGCATGTAATAAATTATGACAATGGTCCATCCATATCCCGGGATTATCTGCTTTAAAAGCAACTTCATAACCTTCACCGGGAGCTACATCTAGTGAATCCGTCCACCAAGGGCTTCCTGTAGTCGGTTTCCCGTTCCGGCTGAGAACGAGCATCGTATGCCCATGAAGATGCATCGGATGATGATCCAAACCGCGATTGAAAAAAGTTACTTTTACAAGATCACCTTCTTTGACCGTTAACATAGGAGTATCGGGAAAAACGCGTCCGTTTATGGTATATAAAGGATATAGTTTACCATCATAGAACCCTGCTCGACTATCAAGGACTATTTTGAAGGTGCGGTCAAATTTACTATTGATAGTGAAAGGGGTCTGCTCTTTTACTCCATATTGACTCGGATCGAATACGGGATATTGCTCATCTATAGCTAAGGTTGAATTGGTCTCCGTCTCACTAAAGACAATCCCGGGAGTTACACCTGCATCACTTTGGCTGCTCAACCTTACTGGTGTCTGTGGCATTGTGAATAAAACATCATATCGTCCACCGCCAGCGATAAATAGTCTCTAATTCGTTAATAAGGCGGGCGACTGAATATCATTTCCGTCGATTGCAACCACTTTAAATGGAACTCCTGACAATTGGAAAGATTGCGGGTAGTTCTGGGCATTAATGATTCGAAGTCTGACTATTGTGCCCGACGTAATTGTTTGATGATCAAGCGTATCATTTAACCCGTACGTGGGCGTTAATGAACGGTCATTTGCCAATTGCCAAGCTTGACTTAATACCGTGATCTCTTTCGTATTGGGCTCTGGTGGATCTTTTGGTTCAACGATGAGCGAACCGAATAACCCTTTAATGACTTGTTTTGCCGATTGTTGATGGGAATGGTACCAGTACGTTCCCGCTTGTTTGGCTTGAAAACGGTATATATGTATTCCTCCGGGTGGCACGGAATCTTGTGTAACTCCCGCAACCCCATCTTCTGCATTTGGCACGTTATACCCATGCCAGTGAATGGTAACCCCATCTTCAATATCTTTATTTTTCAACACAACTTCAACAATTTCACCTTGCTTCACTCGTAATTCCGGACCGGGAACGGTTCCATTAAAGGTCCAGGCTTCCATGGTCTTACCGGAACTTAATTTTACTTGTTGTTTCTGGGCAACTAGTTCAAAATGTCGGTCTACTTTCTCGGTTTGAGGACCCGTTAATGATGCTACACTTATTTCTTTTTCGTTCATAGAATGGTTCATCATTTGCATAGTAATCTCACGATGATTCATGCTTCCCATGCTTCCCATATTCATTTGATCTGGAAGAACAGATGCTTTTACGGACAAGGTATACCAGACGCCAATGAGGAAGGCAAGGCATACAAAGGAAATCACAGCACGTAAAAGTCTTGTAGATGTAGTATTCGCATAATTGGTTTGTAGCAGTTTTACACTGCGACGTTTTTGTCGAAGCCATAATGCAACTAGAATCAAGGCGAATACAATCCATAGGAGAATAGCATTTACAACATTTAATTCAAAAGGGTAAACAAAATAGAACGAATACCAATCTACAAAGGAACTGATCAGAGTAGCCTGAATGGGAAGAATGAATTTTGGCGAGGTAAGTAACTTTCGATCCATCTCATCTTCAGTGGATTGTAAATCGTCAGTAATTCGACTGTTCATCTTTCGCAGGATCTTAAGGGTTACAAGTGTCGAGAATGCTGAAGGGATGAGCAATGGCATGGAAAGTAATACTTTTTCCTTCATAAATTCCCAACCATAAGTACCTAGTAAGAATAGGATGACTAACTCTGCAACGACCAACGCTTGAGCAATAACGTATAAAATGGTAAAACGTTTTACACTTTGCTTAAATTCTTTTTTTGTATTTCGGAAGGGAAGACGACCCAAACGATTGGCTGCAATCGCCCATGACACAACCAACAGGAATACAACAGCAAAATCAATCAGGTATAGTTGTTCGTACATGATAAAAACCCCTTTCCCAAAAATTTACCAACTACACCTCCATCATATTCAACAAGTTACATTTATACAAACGCATTTATATTCATAAATCCATTGATTTGAACGAATAGAAGGAAGCGATACGTTTGGCTGCATCCTGCAGCATCTCGAGTGGCGGTTACTTTTGAGCATTTGCCGCATTGTGGGTTCCGTCTACAAGAAGCCTTGTGAATGAGATAAGTCACGATGATACGATACTGAGATACCTGCGACTTTGACAAAAAGCAAAGGAACTGCTAGGGGCAGTCCCTTTGCTTTTACATATCCTGGGAGACGTTTTGCATTGCTCTCCAAAAAAGAGCATTCTCACAGCCCTCAATACATTTAATTTTACCTATATCCACAAGCCAATGTTTAAAAGAAAACTAATTGCCGGGTAGTTGGATGCCACACCAACCACTTACATCGCATTGGCCATATTCATTATCACCCACAGCAACCACCGTGCCGTCCGATTTAAGACCGAGAGTATGAGCGCAACCCGCTGCAACCGCCACAATATCGCGCCAGCCACTTACATTGCATTGGCCATGCTCATTCCAACCCACAGCGGCCACAGTACCGTCCGATTTAAGGCCGATGGTATGACTACTACCCACCACAATCGTCACAATACCGCACCAGCCGCTTACGTCGCATTGGTCATGTTTATTCAAACCCACAGCCGTCACCGTACCGTCCGATTTAAGTCCGATTGTATGTAGATAACCTGCCGCGACCGCCACAATATCGCACCAGCCGCTTACATTGCATTGGCCATACCGATTATTACCCACAGCCGTCACCGTGCCGTCCAATTTAAGACCGATGGTATGCCAGTCACCCGCCGCGACCGCCACAATATCATGCCAGCCGCTTACATTGCATTCACTTTCATTATTTCGGCCCACAGCAACCACCGTGCCATCCGATTTAAGTCCAATGGTACGACGCCAACCTGCCGCAACCGCTACAATATCGCGCCAGCCGCTTACATCACATTGGCCATATTTATTATCACCCACAGCCGTCACCGTGCCGTTAGATTTAAGACCAACGGTATGACGACGACCTGCCGCTATGGTATCTTTAGGCCACCGTTTCACCTTTAACGCCGCTTCTTTCGGTGGAATGTTATCCATGTTTACCTCCTTGCAAACAAGACCTATTTTATTACGGCAGCGCTTTCCAGGCTTCAGGTCATGCTCCTTGCTACTGTCCGGATAGGACAGAAAGCACTCCCACGCCTAGTCTTCGTCTAGCCCCAGTGCCGTTAGCGCTTCCGCGGTCCAAATCATGTGGCATTGCATCTCCTATTTTCCCTGATCATAGCGATTCGGACATGGGATTTCAACACGTTACTACGAACACCCAAAAGAAAAAGCTTTCTCCCGCGCTTCGCTTGGCCTATGTCCTCCATCTGTGGACACCATCTCGATGGAGATACATACCATTATTTCCACTTCAGTTTTATCAACAACCGAACCCTTAGGGGTAACAAAAAAGAGCGATGTGCAAAATTTCACACCTTAAAAATTTTAAAAACTGTCTTGACATCTTGTAGCACTATATTCAGGTAACGCTCGATTTCTTTTATTCGTTCAAATCAATGAATATATGAATTTAAATGCGTTTGTATAAATGCATTTTGTTAATTATGATTGACTTAACATCAGTTGTATAAAAAAGAAAGGAGTGTTATTGGCGATTATAACCAACCGTTTTTCAGCCGTCGGCATGCAAATTGAGTTGAAATGAACAGGAGCTGATCTTTGTGGGAACAACTTCAATATTACAGAATCGCTATTCCGCTAGTGCTTTCGATCCCGAAGGCCGGATTGCCCGAGAGGAGTTGACCTCTTTTGTCGAACTTGCCATCAAGGCGCCTTCAGGCTTTAACCTTCAGCCTTGGCACTTTCTTATCGTCGACGACAAAGATAAGAAGGAAGCCTTGGGCACCGCCGCTTTCGGCCAGCAAAAAATTAGAGATGCTGCGGCATCTGTAATTGTGTTGGCGAATTTGCAGGCTTATGAGCGTGCTGAGCAAATGGTGAATGATCTCGTAACAAAACAGTATCTTCCGGAAGCGTACAAGGAAAAAGCGATCAATAATATTCGCTCTTATGATGTAAATTCACCTGACAAGTACAAAGAGGAAGTAATCATTGCCGCTTCTTTTGCGGCATACGGCTTTCAACTTGCCGCATTTGAACACGGCTACGGGGTAAATCCCATTGGTGGATTTGATCCGGCTGCAGTTTCCGAGACGTTCGGCATCCCGGCTCACTTGAAGCCCATTTTAATTATCGCCGTCGGCCCTTCCCCGGTGGAGACGAAGCAGCGCAAGTTCCGATTCCCAGTAGAAGAGGTATCATCTTTTAACGCAATCTGACAGACTGGCTGCCCATCTGCAGACCGTTTACTGAATCATATAACAAAGCGGAGAAATCAGTGAACCACACATACAGAGGAGGAAAAACCAATGAGTGACTATCAAAGAATTGTTGATCGCTTCGAGATCGAGGCGCTGCGCGGCGAATTCACCGACGCAGTGATGATGCGCGACCCCGACCGCCTTGCGTCATTGTTCACGGAGGACGGCGTGTGGCGGATTTCCCAAGTCGTCGAATTCGTTAGCCGGGAGCAGATTCGCGCCGGGAGCAAGCAGCTACAGAGTCAGTGGGACTATTTCGTGCAAACCACGCACCCGGGCACGATCCAGCTCGAGGGCGATACCGCAGTCGGCCGTGCCTACATCTCAGAGCTCGCGCGCCTGCGCGACGGCAGGAGCGGACTGAACTACGCCGTGTACCATGACCGCTACCAGCGCACAGAGGACGGCTGGAAGTTCGCCGAGCGCGTCTACGAGGTCAGATACCTCGACACCACACCGCTTTCGGGCTCGTCGCAGATCGACTCACATGAGTAGGAGTCGATGTTCTCGGCGCCCCGCAGCGGGGCGCCTGCAAATGAAGTGCAAAAAACAATTCAGGTCGGATTATTTTGAAAAAATATCTATTCCTTCAGCTACTCAAAGAGCACTTGAACGAAGAATAGCTGATGCAATCTCCAAAAAATGGCCAGCGTAAGGGGAGAATCAAAACTCTTTTACCTTGATTTTAAGGATTTTGACAACAATTTCTGTCCCAATGCCCCCTATACCCCTTAAATCACGGAGGATCAATACCGAGTTCCTTTTTAAGATTAGCAGTAGAAGGAAAAATAACCCTTGGCAATACAATGGAAGGATGATTATCATGTCAAACATGAACAAAGCTGTAGTTATTGGGGCAGGAATCGCTGGACTGATAACGGCAAGAATGCTATCCGAGTATTATAAAGAGGTATATATTGTTGAACGCGATGAATTACCGACAGCACCAGCCAATAGGCAAGGTACTCCACAGTCTTTCCATCCTCATCGTGTACTGCCACGCGGTCACATGATTCTAGAGCGCTACTTCCCTGGTTATACGAATGATCTGTTAGACCACGGTGCTCATCCCTCAGACGCCGAAGAGATGGTTCTTGTTAATCAGTTCGGTACACTTGTAAACCGTCCTCTAATCAACAGTGCTTCGAGCAGCAGGGCTTTGTTAGAATGGGTGCTTCGTCGCCGTGTACAAAACATCCATAATGTTCACTTCCTAACAAATACAGAGGTTATAGGTTTAATGTCTTCTGAAGACCGTCAAACGATTACTGGCATATATACAAAAAAGCGCAACGAGAATAAACAGGAAGGTATGCTTACAGCGGACATGGTTATCGATACTGCTGGGCGCTCTTCAAAGGTCATCAAATGGTTGAATTCGCTCGGTCATACTGTACCGGATCCAGAGGTGCTGAAGGTATTTCTTGGCTATAGTACCCAGTACTACAAAATTCCTCCGCAAGCGGATAAAGAGTGGAGATCGGTTATATCTGAGGCACAACCTGCTAAAGGAATAAGTACTGGTATGCTATTGCGCATTGAAGATAATATAGCCGGAACATTACTGTTTAGCGCAGGTGGTGAGCATTATCCTCCCACTAAACCGGATGAATTCCAAGAGGAACTCAAAAACCTAAATGCATCAGAAATTGCTAAGATTGTAAGTAATTTAGAACCTTTGCAAGGCCCTCGCGGATATCGTACACCTGAATCTATTCGGCAGCATTTCGAGAAAATGGAGAATTGGCCGTCGGGACTGCTTGTTCTTGGAGATGCGTTCTGTAACTTTGACCCCATTTATGGACAAGGAATGACGGTAGCTGCAATTGAAGCAGAAACAATTGCAAATTGTCTGGAAGAGCAGAGGCGCAATTCACAGCCATATTTTGAGCGACATGTGCTACATCGGATGCAAGAAGCCATCGACCCGGCTTGGTGGCTGAGCTCTATTGCTGATTTGCGATGGAAGGGTGTCGAGCATATTGATGCAACGCCTATAAAGGGGGTTTCATTCGCCCAGAAATACATCGACTTGTTCACAAAAAAAGCGATGGAATTAGGAACTAATGGTAATAGCAAATTTTATCTAACACAGTTCTTGATGAATTCCTTGGTTCTGCCTCCTAGCAAATTCTTTAATGCGGAAATACTGACCATGATATTGAATGATAATGGTTCGCCAGAAGAAAAACAATTAAGAGCGGAGCTTGGTGTTCAGGATCCTAAACTATTTCAGCAACGAATTGATGAATTAATTCCGTCGTTTGATGCTGCATTCGATGAGCGTTTGAAGGACGTTCTTATGTCTTTCGAACAGCAATAATTTATGGAGGGTAGGCTGCAATTTTAATATTTATTACTCATAAAATGAACTCTCCAGACATGGAGGGCTCTTACATTTTTATCCATGTGTTTGCGGGTGGTGTCAGTTATCTAAACGAGCGCGTGAAAAACCCTTGAAATATAAGGCTCTGCACATTGTTTACATGTATTCAATGTATTCTTGTGGGAGCATCATAAAAAGCAGTCCAAAACTGGAACAATGAACTGTGACCCACAAGAAGGACACTTTGAAAAAAGTGCCCCTCTTGTGGGTCTTTTGTGTTTTAATCAGAGTAATGGTGAGGGAGCGGGGATAAGAAAATGGGGAATTTAAATCGTACGTTATTCACAGAAGAGAACATGCGGAGGTTAGAAACAAATTCAAATGTGCAGCATGTATCGGAGACGAATATTACATATACGCCTGAATTTAAATTAGCTGCAGTTAAAGCCTATGAAGAAGGGGAAACACCTGCGGAGATATTCATTAAGGCTGGTTTTGACTTGGATCTCATTGGTCATAAAAAACCCAAGCAGAGTTTAAAACGCTGGCGCGATACCTACGCTACATTTGGAGAGTCGGGACTCAAGGAAGAGCGGCGAGGCAGAGGCAGTACCGGACGAAGGAAGACTGGTGCTTTGTCTGCAGAAGAAGAATTGAAATTGGCGAGAGCCAAGATTAAGTTTCTGGAAGCAGAGGTAGACCTTCTAAAAAAGCTCGAGGCGCTCGAAAGGCAGAGAAAGAAACATTAAGGCCCTCCGAGCGCCACGAGATCATCAATCATACTATCCGAGCGCATGGGCTAAAGCGTATGACGCGCTATCTCTGTGCGATCGCGGCGGTAAGTACAAGCGGCTACTACAAGTGGATGGAAACCCAACAGCATCGGCAGCTTCGTACAGTGACTGACGAATGCGACATCGTTCTCATTAAGCAGCACTTCGACGCTCTGCGGGGTAAAGCTGGTGCTCTGGTGATTAAGATGCGTCTCGAGCAAATTAGTGGCGTTATCATGAATCACAAGAAGATCCGCCGCCTTATGCGCAAGTTCAATCTTGTTGCACGGATCCGCCAAGCCAATCCGTACCGGAAGATGGCCAAGGCAACTCAGGAGCATCAGACATTCCCGAACCTTCTGGAGCGCCAGTTTGATCAGGGTGAACCAGAAAAAGTATTCCTCACCGACATCACTTACTTACGGTATGGAAGCGGACAATGGGCCTATCTTTCGTGTGTGAAAGACGGGGCTACCCGACAAATTCTTGCCGACTGCCTCGCTGCTACACTGGAGCTACCGCTCGTCGAACAAACGATTCAACGCCTGTTAGAACGGCTTGATGGAAACATACATCCCGAAGCCATCTTTCACTCCGATCAAGGCATGCACTACACACACAACAAAACTCGTCTTCAAATCAAGAAGGCCGGTTTTAAGCAATCCATGTCCCGTAAAGGTAACTGCTGGGATAATGCTTCGATGGAATCATTCTTTGGGCATATGAAAGATGATGTTGATTTCAAAGCATGTCAGACCTTTGAGGAGGTAAAGGCATGTGTTGCTGACTACATAGCCTACTACAACTCCGAGCGGTATCAGTGGACGTTAAATAAGATGACCCCCGACGAATTCAGAGGTCATCTCCTTGCTGGCTAAGCCTAAGTCGTTTTTTATAAACTGTCCACAACTAGGGTCACAGTTCACAATACAGTCTTGGCCTGCTTTTTTCTGTCATTCAACTCGTGCCCGTTAGCGCAGCGGGATAACCGATTCATATGATGGCTCGTTATTTGTTTATTAACCAGAAGAAATTCTTTGACGAGAGTCGGGAACCTTCGTGCCTGAAATGGTATTTCACATGGACGCTATTCTACCTCCGGGATAGCCAACAGAATTTCCTCCGCGACTTCACAAAGATCGGGAAGAAAATCTCTGACATCTTTGGCGCGCTGCCGGATGTCGTCCCATGATCGAATGCCGAGATCGGCAACCATTTCGTCGAAGGAAGGCGCGTACACGGGCTGCAGTTCCGGGGCGTCCGCAGCGAGAATTTTGTGGCACCTTGCGAAGGTCGCCACCATCCAGAAGACTGCTTCGCGGTGACAGCCTAATCTTATCAGCTCCCGGCTCCCGTCAATGACGATCGGCCTTGCCGCGGCCGTAATGTCGGAGCTGAAGAAGAACGGCGTTCTTGCAACAGCTGACGCTGCATCGAAGGTACTGGCAAGCTCATTCAGATGCACTTCGACACGCTGAGGACTTAAGTCGGCGCATCCGAGCAGCCTCAGCAGGTGCGGATAATCGTCCGTGCGCCCGTACGCCTGAAGAACTTGGTGTGCAGCTAGATAACGCAATCGAATCGTCGGATTACGAAGCGCAGCAACAAGGAGGAGGTGAGTTGTTACGCCTGTCGGAAAAAGCCATGCCGTAACCTGGTCGTACCACGGCGCGGAGGGGTCGATGGACCCCAGCCCCCTCTCGATCGACCGAAGCACGTTTCCGCAGCGACGGCGTACCCATGCCCGTTCCGCGAAATGGCGGGATACCTCCCGTTGCACACTTCGCAGATATCCCGTGGGATCATCAATGATGGTGTCCGTCCGGAAGCTGCCGGCAAGGTGATACGATGTCAGAACGTCCTCAGCGGACGAAAGCTGATGCCGGGACAGAAAGGAGATCTCAACAAGCACTCCCAAATGGATCAATTTCCCTGGTTTGAGCGGAAGGTCCTTCCGGTCCAGCACGACCATGACGTCGATATCGGAGCCGGCGGACATCTCCGTGTCGTCCGGTAGCCCTACTGTCGAGCCGCTGAAGTACGCTCCCATGTATCCTGCTTCTCGGCTGATGTGGCTTGCCACCCAATCGACTGCCGCCGTGCGTGCATCCCTAACCTTCATGGCATCCTCCCCTAAAAACTCCCTCTTTGTTAAACTCTTCTGCCCGTTAGCGCAATGAAGCAGCCGGTCATTGTGAATCGGCTGCTTCCGTGTTTTTATTGAACTATCGTTCCCCGTTAGCGTAGAAAAGTCAGGCGGGTCCATCGATAACTCCACTTAGTAGTAAAAGCTATTCCACATGAATTGGGCTTCCACTCGATGACCCGTTAGGATTAACGAAGAACATGTAATAGTCTCCTGGTGATATGTCCAAGGGAATGGTGATTGTTTTTGAAAAACGGCCAAATTGGGGAATAGCTTCTGTCTTCAACAACACTTTATCCCCTTCCCTCAACTCTAACATTACATTTCCATCAATCCACCCGTTTCCTATTAATTTATAACTCTCGCCTGCATGAACGGTTTTCTGGTAAGTATACATCGGAACAGTTGGCATCCACATCTCATGATCCTTCACAATAAAACGATAAAGCGACGGGGCCATCGCAAAAACTGAGTCGTGCTGTTTGTTTGCGGAATCCTTTATGATCACCCGGTCTTCCGCCGTCGTACAGGTAATTGTAGTAGACCCGGCTTTATCGGTACTTTTGTCGCAGTGGGACGCAGGCATAATATCTACAACCGTGCCATTCTTCCGTATAAACTGCAAGTGCCAATCCCGGTGAGACGCAGACAGTAAAGTATCCGAAATCGGCCGCGCTTCGTCATACCACTGTGCAAGTTGTGCTATTTTGCTGTCGTCGAGTCCGGCGAAAAGTGATTGATTTACATTCACGTTTGGCAGAGGGAAGGCGATTCCTACTAGATCAATATCGTTAGTCGCTAGTACAGGGACATTTTTAGGACCCGGTTGTGTTAGAGCTGATTGATGTATTGACAATGTCAGCGCAAGAAGCATCAACGTTGTAAAGCAGGTCGATATACTCGTCCTCAACTAAACCCCACCTTTTTTTGTACTTTGGATTTTCTATCTTTAGGACGTATAGATTGTCACCAAAGTTTCGGAACTGAAATGCACATCCGTGATTTATATCTGCTTCTTCCTTGTCCGCATTTTTTAAATCGCCAGTCGTCATGTTTCATAAAATGGAACATGCTACGATGTATATACTAGGAAAAAACAAATAAATTTGATAGTCTTAGTTGAATTAAACTGCCCGTAATAAACAAAAGAGGAGCTGCCGCGAAGCAAACCCCTCGACTAGTTCTCCCGTTAGCTTAATGTTGGAAACCCTTTGTTCAATTTTTTATACAATTCTACCGAAACCACATAAGCCATATATCCTATTAGGCAACCAATCATGTTCAAAATTACATCATCAATATCCGTTGCCCCTAAATTCGTTACATACTTGTCAAATATTATTGTTTATGATGATTTTTGAAGCTAACAAATCCTATAATGACACTAATCATTCCAATTATTAAAACTTTTAGCCATGATATTTTTGCAATAGTAACATCAGATCCAATATGCTCAAACTCGAATATTGACCACCATTCATCAGATTTGTGAAGGAATAACGAGAAGGCAAACCAAAAAATGAACACTACTATTATTGCGAATACGAATATGTATAATGCCACTTTTTTCAATACCCCACCTCCTGCATTTATACCTATATGTTAAAACGATAATATATATACTTGCTGCTGATAATACCCGTTTTTAAATCATTGAAAAAGGCAACTGAGCGCAATCAGCTGCCTTAATGTCGTGATTAAACTATAGTGTCCCGTTAGTTCAACAAAAAGAACAGGTTGCCACGGCTAACTGCTCGTTAATGTCTATCTACATCGGGGATATGGTTTTTACTTATGAATGTATAAAAGTAACAGTATTACCGATTTGATATATATGGTTTTGATCTGCATAGATGATGAGATAGTAGTATTTATCTCCGTTTATAGTCACTGGTGAAGGATATTTGATAATTAAACTTGCTTCATTATGCATATGCTCATCTTGGTCAGTGGAAGGTAAAATTAGTCTTGCTTCTTGTCCGGATATACTCAAACTTTCTATTTTAGGTCTTGATCCAAATGGTTGTAACTTATGATATGCATTAAATTTCACAACATCATCTATATTCAAGCCTACCCCTGATACTGCACTAATTAAAAAATATCCGTCAGTACCTTCGTACTTAGCAGGGGTGTATCCTGTCACTGGTTTCCACGATTTCGGATACTGGAACTCAACTTGGTAATCAACATTCTTATAGATGTTATAGTTAGGTGGTTTAGTTCCGTCATGTAACTTTTGAGGTTCAGCTAACGTCGATTGGGGAAGAAACAAAATACTAATGATAAGAAACAGAGCATATAACAACTTTTTTCTCATTTAATCACCCTAGTTTATTTTTTTCAGGTATGGTAAAAGTAATCCATTAGCCTGCCCTTTAAATAAACAAAAAGGAACAGCTGCCGCGGCAAACTGCTCCTACACCTCAGCCAAGAGGTGTTTTTATTGTTGGCTGAGGTTAGTTTGTGTTCTTATTTACGCTATCTGCTAAAGGTATTTCAGCAATAATCTTTGGTCCATCTAGAATAAGTAAAACACCGTCAAGTGAAGTAGATTTTACTTTTTCAACTTCTACGTTTTCCTTAATTTGAAATTCTACATGAAAAGATGATTCTTTACCTGGCTCTATAAAACCAGCTGAACCACTGCCTCTGAGTTTCATTTTTCTAAATCCCGTATTTTCACTCATCACCATTAACGAAGCAAGTTTATCATTTGGTCTTACCGTCACTTCTAAACCTAATGGGTGATTTCCAGGATAATCGAATGTACTAATAATTCGTTGAGAGCCAGTATTTTTGATTCTGAAATCGTATCGTAATATACGTTCAGTTTTAATGACCGTTGGTTCAACACTTGTCAAAATAAGTTCCCCTTTCTTTACAAATCCCATAGTAAAGAGAAGTAGAAAGCACATCAGCAATACAATTGATATTTTTTTCATTATTCCCGCCTCCATTGAACTAGCACTTTTTTAGTCCTATGCTTGTGCTTAGGATAGGATAACCGCGTAATGGAAAAATATTCATCGTTCCACTATGCTGACCGTTACTTGAATGAACAAAAAGAGGAGCTACCGCGAGGTAAGCTCCTTCACTATCGTTTCTCGTTAGTTCAACAGGTAAAAAAGTGGACTCGCTATATGTACTATGCGTGGTTTTTAAAAGTGAATGTGATTAGTTATTTCTACCAGGAACGGTCATCAATCCATTTTCATGCTCAATAAAAATCTTGCTGCAAGAAGCTGTGCCTTTTGTAGGAGAACCTGGAATTGCATCAAATATGCAAACTTGTTTCTGTACTTGATACATATCATCAACTCGAACGACTGAATAATCTACTGAAGGCAATTCCATATTATCATCTTTATACTTCAAAGCCACCGATACTTTGATATCTGCTGAATCTGAAGTGTCCACTTTTCCCAATGAAAAAGCTACTAATGGAGTTACTCCACCAGCGTCACCTTCCTTAATAATGGCATTAAAATAATCTGTAACGATGCTCTTAGCAGATTCTTCGAGATTTTGTTGTTGTACCTCCTGTATTGGTCTGCTCGTTTTCTCTTCAAGCGACCTATTATCTTGTAACCCAGCTGCACTGACTATCCCAGCACAAGTAACTAAAAAAAGAACTGTCAGGATAGAAGCAAATTTAGAACTCTGTCTCATATAAAAACTCCTTTTTGTTAATTAAATTTTTCACAAACAGCATAGCCCTTTTATCTTTTATCTTTTGTATTTATTTTTTCTCAATACATCTATGTCTTTCTCTTGGCTCCTTCCAGTAAGTTTTAACTACTCAATTAGACGTTCAATGCTCACAAAAGTTCCATCATTTTACAAATCCCACTCTACTGTCCGTTACTTCAACGGACAACGGCAGCCGATCTTATGCCGGCTGCCGTTGTGTCGTGATTGAACTATAGTTCTGCCGTTAGCTGAACGCTCATACGACATCAGATGATTACACGTATTCTATCTCTACCTGGCCTTCTACCCGTTCGTTGCGGATCCAACTCATCTCTTTAAAACACGCATTAGAGACGTATTTGGGGACATATAATACCAACCTATCTCTTCGGCCTGATTCCTGAGATGCCGACCATTCAGACATAAATTATGTGTATTTGAAAAAACCCTTAAAGCACACTTCAATGGTTTCGATTTATTAATTGGATTCAATAACTACTGCTTATTATAAAATATGGAGTTACTATCAGGAGAAGGCATTCTTTTTACCTGGTTTATGTTAGAAGAATTGTATACGGATAAGACATCTCCGGTTTCCCCATCAATAACTGTTGTTACTTCTCTTGTTGGTACCACACCTTCTCCTAAGTTATGATCATTGCTAAACTTAGATGTAAATACCCATACCATTCTCTCTGGTTCAATATCGTGTCTAAGGTCATCTGCAATCCCTAGATCAATAAAATCATGATATGTCATTAAACTTTTTCGGGTATACATTCCACCCTTTTCGGCTAACTCTATATCAGATACGTACCCAGGAATCTCGTTTTCCTTTTTAATCTTTACATCTTCAGTTGTTTTTTTATAATTAACAGAAGTAATTGATATATCTTTACCATCGGGATCTTTAGAAAAACCACGCCCAGTAATTGCAGTATTCATCTTGTCATATAAACCTATATTTGCAAACGTTTTTGTTTGAGTCGATATACTCAAAAATAAAAAGGTGGTACAAAAACTCAAAATAATAAGCATCTTTTTCTTTTTCAACATCTACACCCCTGTTTATTAATTCGATACAATATCTATTCTATTAGAAACGCTGCCGCTCATATTATCTGTAGCTGAAGTAACTATTATTGAGTGCACTAGCACTGCTTTCACTATACTATCATAGGCATAAACCATTGCAAAAGTGCAAAATTCAATTGTACTGTACTTATTCAACCAAACTGCCCTGGTTAGCGCAACGAAGGCTGCCTATGATTGTGGCAGCCTCGTCCTGGTTGTATTTGAACTATCGTTTCCGTTAGTTCAACGACCATACCTCGATTTAATGAGCATTCTATTTAATTCATTTCTGCTCTTCATCTTTCAGCGCTTTCCACGCTTTTGTAAATCTTTCGTACACATCGTCAGGAAACTCAAACCCCCATCGACGATAATACTCTTCCTTACCTAGATCAAGTAATTTATTAATCTCAATTAGAATTTTCCTTAATAAGTCCTTTAATTTGACCTTAGCTTTAAATACACATGAACCTTTGTCAATTTCATCCTTGTTGAAATTATCATTAAATTCAAATATTTCAAAAATACAGTCGGAATCTATTCGCTGAATACGAATTCGACATTCGTTTGGCTCAGTCTGAATAACGATTACTGTTTCTGATGCACCGTAAAGCAAACTTGAGACACGCTGAATAATATCATAAATAACATCCGTCATAAATGATGCTGGTATATTATAATTGCCTGACATATCTGTAACTTCTATATCTAGCCAACCATGATACTCAAGAGTAAAGGAAATTTGCATTCCGTAATTCCTATCTGAGACCTATTTTGAATACCAGCCCTTCATTATAATCTGTAACTTTTTGTATATTTCATCGGATAAATAGTCGTAACCCCGTTCACCGAAATGTAAACCATCGTTTCTTAAACCTAGTAAAATGTCGCTCAAATTTTGAAGTCCAACCATATTTGAAAACAAGTCAATATAGTAACTGCCTGTCGCTACACTCACTTCTTTAACGCTATCCGTATACTGCCTAAGAACTGCATTAGTTCGCGCATGTTGCAAACTCTCGTCAACTGGTGAGGGGCTGATAAGAATCGTCTTTCTTGGAGTAATCATCTTAACAATGTCGGTGAGATTCCTTTTATAGTCTTGCAATTGAATCATTTTGTGAAACGCAGCATCATTTGCTCCGAATAGTACCGTCACTAAATCAGGATTATGAATTATGACATCTTTCTCAATTCTCTGAAGTGCATCGTATGTGTTGTTGCCTGGTACACCAGCGTTAATGACTTCCCAATTTCCTCTTAGTTTTTCCTTCAGTTTAAGTGTTAATAACGGGCGATCATATCCTTCTGTCCTCGCGGTGATGCTGTCTCCAAAACAGACCAACTTCATTTTCTGGGTTTCCTTCCTTCAAAATTGTTGGAGTAGATTATCTCAAGATATTTTCCATTTTATCACAATCTTATTTAGCATAACTGCCCGTACTTCAATAAAAAAGCAACCGAGCATTCTTGCCGGCTGCCATCGCATCATGATTTCGCTATCGTTCTCCCGTTAGTTTAACGACTATGCTATACTCCTTATTTATTAACTAAAAAGGGAACAGTCTTCATAATTACTTTTTTATTTTCAGATTCTATCTTAAAGAACAATTCTTCCTTAGCTACTGTAAATAATCGAATTGGGTTACGCATAGAAACGAATAGCTCACCTTCGGAATTCGGCTTAAACATTACTTCATCTTCCAGTGATCCAACCTTCATTTTGACATTCTCTATTGGACCAAATATCACTCCAGGAGAGACTCCATTATCTACTACTAGAGAAATTGTATATTTTTCTCCAGGATTTAAGCCTTTCGCATAAATAATACAATCAGCACCGCTCTCTTCAAAAATAATAATTGCTCGCCCTATTCCACTTTCAAAGGGTAGTTCTTGCAGCTGCTGTGACTTTGGTAAGTTTAAGACTTCATTTTTCGTTGTTTTTTCAATCGTTGATTCCGTATTAGAACATCCAGTAGAAACTACCAATAATGCTACTACAACTAATAGTTGACGCATTAATTTATAAGTTCTTTGCATGTATTGACTTCCTTTCATGCTTTGTAAGTATAGACGTATAAAAACAAAGCATAGTTGCGTTATAGTTCCCCGTTAGCGTAACGATGAATTCATTGAGAATTTAAAGACTCAAAAGCTTCTGCTGATCATTCAAAAGGTGACTGATAAAATTCTGATGAACTTTTTAACTCAGTTCATTAAATATCCCTGAGGACAGCGGAGCGAATAGTGCAGTCCTTCTAAAAATGTATATATGTGGAAGTGAAAACATGATAAGTTAGTTGAGACGAATATCTTATATTTGATTAGGAGTGCTCAAAAATATGAAGTTAGATAAGGCTCGAGAAATTATCAACAAATATGGTGCGGCATTAGCCACTGAAGAAGCCATTCTACGAAGAGAGTCTCTTCTTCCTTGCGAAAAAGATACCATAGTAAAGGCAGCTAAGTTGTTCCTTGCTTATCTAATTGAATACGATACTCTCAATGAAGACACAGAGCAATCTATGATTACGTCAATTGCAGGAATTGGATCATTTGTCCCAGATAAAGAAGCTATTGAAGTGAATAAGGTTCTCCACTTAATGCGGGCAGGAGAGATTCCCTCGGACGATCCAAGAATTGCTCCTGCGATGCAAAAGGTCACAAGCAAGATGATTAGCCTTGAATTGATGAGTGAGATTCAAAACTTCATTTTTGAAGTACGTCTGTTAGATAGATTTGATCCTTTGTATCACCAACGTATTTACACTTTAGCAGGCATTGAGTATAGTCCTGAAAAAAAGAGATCATTTTGGAGATCATTGTTTGGATAAGAGAAATTGTTCGACTGCCGTGAAAACAGCCTTACGAAGGCAAGGTTAGATTACATAGACTACAAAGCCACAGGTCATAGCAACTTCTCAGATAGATACCGTATTATGATGAGTGAGACTGATCCCGCCAAGTTGTTTGGTCTGACGAAGCATTTCCCTGCATTTGTATACGTATTAATGTTATTACCTGGGGACGTTAGATCAAGAACCGCGGCTGCGTGTCTATAATGTATTTGAAAGAAAGTTTGCTTTGTAATTTGGGGCATAGGAGGAAAGCTCTTGGACAATTACCGGGAATTCACGGAAGAAAGTGAAGTACCTGCATATCTAGAATGGCGTAAGCATAATCCTGGAGGATTCGTCCTTAACATCAACACTTGGACTCCAACGTCACCTATGACGTATATAATTCATTCTGCAAAACGGTGCCCGTCGTTGGACAGTCCCCCACTGAAGAATCGGGATAACCCAATTACGTCTGATCATCCAAAGCTATGTTCGACGGACATACAAGATCTGATTGGCCGTATGGAATTAAAAGGCTTACCGTATAAACTTTGTGGATGTTGCTTGGAAGTGCACACTGGGTCATTGAAATAGGGGAGTTGAACGGCGATGAAGAAATACTTAGGTGTCCTGGGTGTCGGAGCAGTTTTGATTGTATTATTCAGCTTTCTTGTGTATCCAACGTTGTATCGGTACGACCATACAGCTTATGGTAGTAGTAATTTGCCTTTAGTAGTGAAAATTAATAGGCTGACGGGGAATTCCCAAATATTGATCCCTTACGGTACTACTAGTGGATGGCAAACCATTGAAGAGAAGTAAAGAGCACTGAGGTACCTGCTGAAATGAAATAGAGGGAATAGTATACCTATTCATGTTAAATTAGTATAAATCAGGGGCATCTGTACAACAAAGGCAACTAGCGGAAAGCATCCATTTGTGGCCTTTGTTGTGTTTCAAAACCAAATGAAAACGGGATCCGCAGACGCAGATCCCATCTCATTCATTGAACTATCGTGCACCTTTAGTTTAAAGTCGCAATCTTAAAATCATTAAGTCTTCATCGAAATACTGTTCATCAAACTTTAATGCATGTGGTTCTACACCGTAAACTTCAAACCCCAGCGAGACATATAAGCGTTTTGCTGATTTGTTATTAGACACAACCGTCAAATGAATCTGTTCCAACCCTTCACATTCTTTTGTTGCTCTTTCAATCAAGGCTGTTAGAAGGGCTTTACCTAACCCCTGTCCTCGAAATTTAGGCTCTACGTACATGCCGTAAATATTTCCTTTATGTGCCGTCTTAAGCCTGTTTTCACGTGAAAAATTGACAATGCCAACTAATGTGTTATTGTCGTCAAAACATCCCAATGTAAATTGATCTTTTGTATGGTGTATCCTTTCTATAATGTGCCCCAGAGGTTTAGTTTCTTCTTGCTCATACGTTGATCCAAATGCATCGGGATCATTTTTCAATGCACGCAACCTTACTTCCCTGTACACTTGGGCATCAGAGTCATTCAACAGACGAATGTTCATTAGTCACTTCCTTTCATTTATCAAATTGTTCTATATAAAACTTGCGGATTGAAGTAAAGTTCATCGTTAGTTCAACCTGTTACTAAACCAACCCTCGCCCAATAACATTGGCTGATATTGGTTGAAGCTCCAGTTCTCTTGCCCAAATAGAAAGCTGACCCATATGATGAATTTCATGAGCAATTACATGACGCAAAATTTCGCCCTTGGTAAAAACCCCTACTGTCCACGGAACACTGACTGTTTCAATTTCATAATCCGAAGTCCACGTATTAAGAAATGCTTGTATTTCATCGATCCAAGAATCTGAAAGTTCCTTTACCTGCAGGAGTGTTTGAAAGTTCTCAAATGGTAATTGGATATCAGGCTTACCTTGTATTCCACGAATCCAACTATATTCCACATCTAAAATGTGAAAGAGTGTTTGAGAATACTACCTAATCCACCTGTGCGGTTAAGTAACAATTCTTCTGATGGGACTTGTTTTAACAATTCAAACCATTCATTTCTAATCATCAAGTTATACTGAAACAATTTTATCAACCTACAACAACTCCTAGTTTAATAGTAAAGCTCACCAATCAATATTAGAACACATGTTCCATTTTGTAAATGTTTTCCTTGATAGGATTTCCCAACTATTCTGACCGTTAGCGGGAAAACAAAAACGGCTGCCGAAGCAACCGCTATTTCACTAACGTTCGCCGATAGTTCAATGACAAGGCGGATTATTTGTAGGCTGTGACTTCAAAATCCACGTTTACATATTTAGAGAAATCACCGACTTCGCCAGCCGAAACACACTTGATTTCACCCGTGCTTATGGTTTGCTTTTGGTCAGAGCCATCAGCTCTTGACGTGCCTGATGCCGTTCCAATCAGATTATCGTTCGCATCATAAAAATGCAATTTGAACTCAATGTCATGTTCGGTTTTGATTTGCGAATCCTTATCTTGATCTAAAGCTAATAATCCTCGAATACCCGTATATCCGCCGTCTAAGTACAAATCGAGCAAACCAAAGTGAATATTGGAATATTTTTTATCAGCAAGTATGGCTACATTTGAAGGGAAATGATTAATGGTAATGTCCTTGTACATCCCTTGATCTGTATAATCTACAAAAGCTCCTAGCTGCTCAGCCATAAATCGGACAGGGACGTAAGCGTGCCCTTGATAATTAAGCACAGCATACTCTTTCTCTAAGGGGGCATTTAGACCATTGATTTTAAAAAATGCTGGAAACAAAGAGGTTTGGAGCGATTCTGAAGCAAACACCACCGTAGTGATGGATAAAGAAGTTCCTACAACTAATCCAAGAATAAATTTTTTCAAATGTATCAACTCCTTAATAAAATACTCGCTATGTTCGGTGGGATCATAAACCCATTATATACCACAGGTTGTTTCTGATTTTGAAAGTTTTTGTTGAAATATAGATAACTGCCTGTTAGCGGAACGATAGTTTAGCAACAAACCCAATAAAAGAGTGCGCTATAAACCCATACTAATTATTTGTTATCTTATTAATCTGATCTTGGGTTAACTCTATATCCCACTTTTTGTACCGTGCAAAATTATATAGCGTTTCAGTAACAGCTGACCCTTCAATATTATATTTCAGTGAGTTAGGTACGATAATACTTACTTCATATTTACCAGGTGCAACTGGTGCACCGTTTTGATCCCTTAAATCCCATGCTGGAAGGTAAGCTTTATACCATGACATAGCGGGAATTTCACCCTTGAGATCAGATAGTTTATAACTCTTGACGATTTCCTTTCGATCACCAATTACTTTGTTAATTTGAAACTCGATGGAGAGTGGTTCGATATTTAAGTCATTTTTGCTTTGATTTTTAAATTGGAGACCAGAAATGAGAGCTTTTTTGTTTTCATCTATTGAAGGTGGACCAAATGAAATGCCAGCAACATTATTTATCATTCCATCTGAAAAATATTCTAAATTGGTTAGTCCCCACAAATCTTTGACCACAACTTCAAATGAGGTTATTTTCCCTTGTGAAAAAATGGGTGCTGAGAACTTCCGCGTGTCCCCAACTTTTGCCAATGAAAGCCCCTCTATTGTTATCTCCACACTGGAACCAGTTACCTTCTTATTTGAATCTAAAGCGTGTATCTCGATTACTTTTCCCTCTAGATCTTTGTTTATTGTTATTAAACCTGATAGTGAATAACTATTATTTCCAGAGAAGGTGCTCTCCAAATTGCTAATGGAGACAATGCCTTCATTATCTCGTATCATATTTTTATCATCATCGTTTAAATAGATGTCGATTACATTTTTCCCTCCACTTAATTCAGAAGGAGCTGTGTAAATTACCTTCCCATTCAACGTCTCAGAGAACAATCGTAAGGGTATATAAACTTTATTATTATAATTAATTACAGGATCATCATTGCTAAATGAAACTTCTGTAGTTTCACCTTTATTATGAAATGTAACTGTACTCGGAAATAAGAATGCTTGTAGACTTTCTGACGCTAATGTAACTGTACAAGCTGAAATTCCAACACCAACAATAATTCCAGAAATAAATTTCTTCATAGTCTCCACTCCTCATTAATTTCGAAAGTTAATTCATTGTAACTATTATTTCGATAACACTTACTCGATTTAGAAACACATAAACGAAGTAACTTTTTTTATAGTTCATTGCTCTTCTTCCATGAACATAAATCTTTACTCCATCCCATTAAAATAGAAAATAATCCCAAATATGTAGACGCCGTAAATCACTGATAGTTGCGTATAACTCCCATACAGCGGAAGAAGTGATAGCTTAAACTCAAGCTACCACCACACTCTACTGCCCGTTACTTGAACGAACAAAAAAAGGAGCACCACGAGGCAAACTCCTTCACTTTCGTTCTGCGTTAGCTTAGTCAAGGTTCGCGAGATTGTTCATGTATTTTAAGAAAAAAGAAACCGAGACAATAATTGCGAAAATAACTCTTAAAAGCTTTGTTCTCGTTGATTTTCTTTTAAGAAATAAAAGGGCAGAAAGAAAATATATAAATACCCCCAATAGGAAAGCCGTGATTGCTACAAAAGGAACTCCCCAGAGAACCAAAATTAATTCCCCCTTTATTTTTTAATAGACGCATAAAAACTAATCATAGTTGCATTTTCCTCCCGTTACTTGATGAACAAAAAGAGAACTGCCGTGCGGCAAGCTCCCTCACTATAGTTCCTCGTTAGTTCAATCTGGTTCAATATTCTCCTATGTGTAATTAGGGTTTTCATTAACGATGAGTTGCATGATACTTTTTATAAATTCAACAGATTCCTTATTCTCTCAAACAACACATATGAATTTACTTTCTCGTAATTCCACAACATGATTATATTCACTTTTTTCTCAGGAAATTGCCAAACGTCTGCTTTATATCCCGGAGATCCTCCAGGAATCCACCTGAAATTTTCACCCAAAAACCAACCATAACCATACTTAAATTTAGGATCAAAATCTACAGATGCATATGGTGTAAACATAATATCTCCAGAAGCTCTTGATAGAATTGTTTCGTTTAAAATAGCTTCACACCATATATTGAGATCCCTAACAGTTGAATATAATTCACCTGGTGCTTCAATTTCAACCAATTTATCGTAATCTGCGTTCCTAAATTCTCCGTTTTCAATCGTGTATCCATACGCTCGATTAACAACAATTTGTCGGGGATTATGAAGTCCGGTACTTTTCATATTTAGTGGATTAAAAAATATTTCATTCAGTAAGGTTTCAAATGGTTTTCCTGTAACTGCCTCAAGTATATACCCCATTATAATAAAACCTGTACTGTTATATTTCCATCCTACACCTGGGACAAACAGTTGTTCCTGATTACTCAAATAATTAAGAAAATCACCTTTTTCGTTGTTCAACTTGCTCATTTCATATCGAATGTTCGGTATCGCATAAATATCATATAATCCAGAGGTGTGAGATATTAGATGGTGTAATGTGATTTTATGATGCACATGTTTGAGCGTATCAATATAAATTCCTGGATGTGCATGTAGATTAATTGAAGATTCTTCATGAAGTTTAATAGCAGCGGCAGCTATGAACATTTTTGTGACTGATGCAATAAAAAATTTCATCTCCAGAGTATTTTCAACACCGAACTGCATATTAGCCTTACCATATGCTTTCTCAAATAATACTTTACCATCTTGTGACACAAGTAAAGTGCCACTCAAATGGTTTTGTACTTTATAATTTTCAACTATCTTGTTTATTTCATCCCAAACATTATCCATATAAATACCTCCATTTATAATGATTTTCCAATCGACTAGAGACTTATGTAGAGTATCATGGTCAAAAGTAATGTACTCCGAACATACTTTATACACTTCCGAAATCACTGTAGTCTTACCAACTCCAGAAGCCCACTCACTAAGAACAGAGGTTTTTCTTAAATAATTAGCTCCCATAAAAATCACATCAATAATAACATACCATATTATGGTATGTTTTCATCCTCTTTATTGGTAGGGAAAAAATATATACATATAACTATTCTGCTCTTTAGTTTAATGACAAAAAGAGACCCACAGCAACGGGCTGCGGGTCTAAGTTTATATTTTAAAGGGGGTCAGTTTTTATTATAACCTTTAATGATTAATACCGGATGAAAATAAGATTTCAATCGTATAACATTTACTCAACTATCGTTCTGCGTTAGTTGAACGATTCATTATTGCTTAATTATGAACCGTGGTCGTTACCTATTGCAGTTCCTCTTGATTAACCAGTGTCCATATATTTTCGTCTTTATTCAATATCGTGGATTTGATTTTTAAAACGATATCCGCTATATGAAAGCTTCCGTTAGAACGTTCCCATACTACTCTGGCTGCCTTGTGATCTTTACTCAACAAAATTCCATATTGAGAGTCACCCGTTTTATATGCTTTTTTAGCCTCGTTTAGTGCCATAAAGAACGATTGTGCTTCAACATCTGAAAGTTGGTTTGTGAAATGCCTGTCAATATCAACTCCGTATATTAAATCCCAGTCATCCTTTTTAAATTTTTCACCTTTACTCTCCTCAATCTTAATAATTCCATTTTCCCATGATTTGTACAATCGATCTACGACTTCTTTCTTTTGCTGTTGCTCTGCTGGTACAGTTACTACTTTAATGGTCGTTGCATTTTCTTTTGGAGTAGAAGTAGCGAATGCAGGTGTAAGGGAGAGTATTCCTGCAATAACCGCTCCAGTAATTGTAATAGTAATCCACTTTTTGTTCATATTTTTATCTCCTAATAGTACCGAATTATTAGTAAGCAAACGTTCTGAGACGCATAGAAGTCGTAATTTGAATTTTCTAGGTGATATCAAACGTGTGTACCCGTTGGTTTAAAAGTTATTACTTGCTAATAAATTCTCTTCAGAAGTTTAGACGCAAATTATAAGGAAAAAGTTTCAAATTCTACTTATTTTAAACTCTCATTACTTTAATAAACAAAAGAGGAGCTACCTTGAAGCAAGCCCCTCAACTATCGTTTCGCGTTAGCGCAATCCTGCGGTTACCGTAAGAGAGTCATGAATAGCATCGACTTACCTAACGTTAGGCACAGGAAGCCTCAACCAAACAAAATAAGCCGTTACAACCACCACAGCAACGATACCGATGATCCACCACAAAGATTTCTTCAATCCTGTCCCCCCTTGCCTTATTTCACCATTATACTGCCCGTTAAGCTATAGTTCCCGTTAGTGCAACGAGCATTATGATATTCAAAATTAATGATGCTGTCGAGCCATTTGCATTTCCAAGAAACGGCTTCTGGTGTCGGCGGGTTTGTACTGTTTTAAGAACCCGTGGTCAAATGTAAAAAAGGCGTAACCATCTTTGTTGCCAATTTCAATGAAATGCTTCCCCTCCTCCACAAAAAGGGATGAGTAAAAAACTTCTTCTTTAGCCTCATCAGGGAAGAGACTACTATCCCATTGAATAACTGTCGATTCGAAACGATCATATTCTGCGACCCAACGATGGATCTCCACAGCAGGCGGAACCCAATCCGTCTGGTTTCCGACCCATTCAGGGACACCGTCATTGTCGAGATCCATCGGAATGGCGGTATGTCCTTGAAAATCGATTATCTTCCATGAATCGGTTTTGTGATGATAAATCACCAACCCGTTCTTTGCACCTATTTTACCAAAAGGGATTTCAATAGACGCGCCAGACACATCCCCGGTTAAGAAATTCATCGGATTAATCCAAGCTTGATTTTCATTAAAATTAGTCAAGTTACCCAACTTCCATTCCGAGTTCTTCCCCTTGAGATACCCCGTATATATTGGTGAGGCATCACCACCACTTTTATAAATATGAACTTCCGCCTCAGAGCGAGATAGAGCAAAGCTTTTGATAAGCTTTGCCTCAGAAGGAGGAGTGCCTGACTCTAGTGGTTGTCCCAAACCTTCACCGAAGGGAAAGGCTATATTCTCAAGAAACAAGTCAGGTCTATAGACCGATTGCTGGTCACTATGTCGAGAGTTTGCTGTTGGCATACTGGTATGATGAACCTGATCATTACTGCAAGCGAGAATACTAAGCAATATCGGTATCATTATGCCGAAAAACCGGACTATCTTCGTCAATATATAAATCCCTCACTCTCCTATTTGTCTTTATCCATTAAATACTATCCTTTAATTACAAAAAAAGGATGGACTAAAAGGACCATCTTATTCCACTAACCTGCCCGATACCTCAATAAACAAAGCAGGTTGCCGCGGCGCCTGCTTTGTTTATCTGTCTTTATGCAGCTAACGTTCTGCGTTAGTTCGGCGAGCAAAACAAATACGATTAGCGTAATGGCTCGCCATAAAATACATGAAAATGAAGATGTTTTGAGTCTTGGTATTTCCCCAAATTAGTCAGCACCCTGCAGGCTCCATGCTCAGACAGAACCTGAGATGCAACCTTTTTAACAACGTCCATCAACTCAATTAAGAGCTCATTGTCGCTTTGTTCCAGTGTAAGAAGAGTTGGGATATGCTTCTTTGGAATCGTAACAATGTGAACGGGATAAAAAGGGCGAGTGTGATGATAAGCAAGAACATTTTCCGTCTCCAATACCTTTTGTACAGAAGTACGACCACTTAATACCTCATCGCAATAAAAATCCTCAGTCATACATTTCCCCTCCGTATCTCGTTTACCTTATTTTTACATTCGTGATACATTGCCAGTATCCTGCCCGTTAGCGGAGCGAAAGGCTACCACGCAGCTGCCATTTCGAAGTTGAACTATAGTTCTTTGTTAGTAGAACAAAAAAAAATTATAATCTACGGTAATTTAGTGAAAAAGATGCATTTTTTGTAAATATTTTTTGAGAGTTCAATGGCTAATTGCTCTTGCTGATTTACACCTCTAATTGCAAATAAATTGCCTCCACCATTCCCAATTATCGTAGGTCCTTCAGAGGTATTTCTACCGACTTCACCATTATTGGTTGGGTACGGACTAACTTGTTTATTCACTACCCCTATTTTCTTATCAATCTGATCGATTGGTATTGACTCATCAACCAACTCGTAAATATTGTCATTCCACGCCAAACTTAAGCGTACTGATTTACCATACTCCAATTCATTTATACGGTTCTCGGCTTTTGGGGCTGAAGAACAACCTGAAAGGATTATTATTAAAGTTACAACAATGAAGAAAAACTTCCTAATCATGTTCTCACCTCTAAAGAAATAGACGTTACTTTACAAACAAAAGTTACAATTTAATTCTTAAGTCTTATTGCATTAATCTGCCCGTTAGTTTAGCGGTTAAATTTTATGTGTCGGCATTCGGACAATGTTCTTGTCACAAATCGGCAATCGACTCAAGTTCTTGACATTGTCAATTTACAAGAACTTGAGCCGATAAATAAAAAAGCCCGCGGTTTACGCGGACTACTGCTCACCATTACTTAGCACATTGTTTGAATTAAAATATAACTCCTAAACGAAACAAAATCAATTCCAACCATTACGTTTAGAGGATAAAATTCTGACTCTTACCTTTATCGTACAAGCATGTTCCTATGGAAGATGTGTCAAAAATATTTGATGCTGCTGCAAATCCTTTATTTCTTGCTTGAGATGAAACTGATGCTTCTATTTGTGATACGGTTCATGTAATGTTCTATTTGTATCGCCTCCAAACTTACTATAGTAAAAAGCCAGCGTAACAAATCGCTGGCTTTTCAAATTGAATATGGCTGGAGAATTCATCTCATCATCAATAATTCATAATTGACATTATTTATTTAGGTTTTACTACAACAGGAATAATTATTTTAAATCCATCATATTCCGCAAATATCACAGCTGCTCCTTCTGATTTCGCTACGATCTTATGATCAGCGGTCACTTCAGCTACTTCCGGATTAGACGTACTCCATGTGACATCAGCCGTAACGACTTTTACCGTTCCATCGCTAGACATTGCATTAATGACTACCTCACTTGTTGAGCCTGCTGAATTTACGATATAACCCGGCGAAGAGCTTATCCCCAATGTAAATGTAGGATACTTTGCTACGACTTCAACATTAATTGTCGTTGACATACCAAAAACAGTAGCAGTTATCGTCGTTTTTCCAACAGCGTGAGCGATGATATGTCCATCAGCAGAAATCGTTGCAACCGATTCGTCCGCCACCGTCCATTTTACTAGGCTAGTAACATCAAAACAATCACAATTACCATCTCTGCCCGGATGACCAAAGAAAGCAATTATAGACACGTCCGTCGACTTATTAGGTTCTAACATCACATTGCGGGGAAATGACGTTAAAGCTACAGGCTTTGTGTTTCTTACCCAAACAGAATCTCTCAAACCTCCATAATTGAAATAGATGTATGCTTCACCAGGGCCGACCCATCTAATGACCCCGTTCTGATCAACAGTTGCTACTTTCTCATCGGAAGATTCCCACTTCCCATCAGTATCAACCTGAACTATATTATGATCTGTATATTCCGCAAAGGCGTCCACATCTACAGGAGCTCCTGCCTCAGGCTGTATTAGCATTCCCAGTATGTTTTTAGTGATTCCGACTAAATTAACTGGTCCCTCTTTTTCTGTTACTTTTACTGGAATTTGAATAGAAGGGAAACCTTCAATTGTTGCACTAACTTTCGTTTTACCAATTTTCTTTCCAGTAAATTTCCCGTCTGTAACACCAGCAACATTAGGATCCTCTGAAATCCACTGGATTGACTTCGTAATCTCTTTTTGAGTTCCATCATTGTATTGGGCTAAAACATGTACGGGATAAAGCTTATCTTTTTGAACAATAACATCCAATGAGGATACAAGCAATGATTCTATTTTTAAATCCCCCGTAGATGCATTATTTTCAGAAAGGATTGAAACCTTCAAGATTTCGGTGCTTGTCCCGTGATTGATAAGGACCTGAGTTGTACCTGGTGCAACGGCTGTAAGAACACCATTCTTAACTGTAACAATGCTTGGGTCTAGTGATGTGAATCTTGAATCTGAAGTGACGTCAGTTGTTGAACCATCTTGATATTTTGCTTTTACAGAAAACGAATGCATGCCCTCGGCTAACCGAAAGGAGATGTTAGTTTCACTAGGAATCAGATCAACAATTTTATTCACTAAATCTTTAGAAGGTTCTTTTGAAACGACAATAGGAACCTGCTTTGAGTAACCGGAGCTATCTACGGTAATTATGGCTGTACCAGTACCTACAGCAGTAAGTAGGCCATCCTTATTCACTTTAACAACATCAGGATTAGATGATTTATAAACCGCAGATGGAGTCGAATTTACAACAGATTTGTCCGTATAGCTCGCTTTTACCTCCAATTGCTGCTGTTGATGTACCACCATATTTTTTATATTTGGTGTAACAGAAATCGATTCAGGGGTTGGAGCCTTCTTCTGACCATCTTTATCCGCGACAGCCACCGGGATATCTACAGTGTGACGACCATTAGCATAGATAGCATGCAAAACGGTTGCGCCACTCAATTGACCAATAACCTTTGATGTACCACCAAAATTTTGCTGAACTGAAGCTACGTAGAAATTGTCGGAGTACAATTGAACGGAAGCTGTGACATCCTCCGTGCTCCCATCACTGTAAATCGCTGTTATTGCAATTGGCGCTTCATCACCTACACCTATGGAGAGGTTTGATGGAGAAGCAGCCAAACCAATAACTCTTGGAGTAGTAAGCTTATTGGTGACAGTAACCTCAATTTTAACTGGAGGAAGAACATCTGATCGATAGGAAGCTGTCACAATTGTTTTACCTGTCTTACCTCCTATGATTAATCCTGAATCCGTTACCGTTGCAATGCTGCTATCTTCGACAGTCCACTTCACTTCACTTGGATTTACATTCTCTGACTCTCCGTTATTGAATACTTCGGTTAATTGAACCGGCCAATTTGCACCTGGCAAAATTTCAACAGCAGGTTCATCAATTACAAGCTTCTCCGGCTTAACAACATTAACAAGTACAGCATCAACCAATTTATCGTATTTAAAATATATATATGCTTGGCCTATTCCAACTGGGGTAATCAGACCATCTTTACTAACTGTAGCAACATTACGATCTGTCGTTGTCCAACTTCCTAAAGAAGTAACCTGTCTACTCTCGGGGTCCCTTGTAAAGGCAAATACTTGAACCGGCTTATCAGAGGTTTCTAACCTCAACTTGCCAGCCGAAAGTAGAAGCGCCGTTACATTTTCTGGAACATCTCTTATAGAAGCAAAGAAGTTTATCTGTGGGAAAGTTGAGTAGGTTACTCTCAATGAAACATCACCTGGTGATATCCCTTTTAATACGCCATTTTCAACCTTTGCAATCGACGGATCTCTTGATTCCCATTTAGCTAAATTAGTTACGTCTTCCATCGAACCATCGCTATAAAGTGCTTTCAAAGCGATAGGACGCTCTTCCCCTTCATCTATGAATGTAATTCTAGGTGCAGCTAAAACGAGCGATACAATTGTTTTCCCTTCTGCCTTTACTGACTTTTCAGGCGAGGCAGAAGCCAAACTACTAAATAGAGACAGGATTACTATAAAGATGAGAGTTAATACTGTAATTCGCTTTGTTACCTTTGTTCTCATTTGCCAACCTCCGTATTTTTTATAGCAATCAGCCTTTCAACCTAATATTAGACTATAAAAAATGTATATCATATAGAGCGATAGTTTTGATTTTTCAGAAATATAGCATTGATTTCCACTTATCTGTTTTGTGACTTTTCACATTGATTTCGACATTCATAAAATTAAATTCTACTGGAATCGATCCGTATCAACATAAACGCCGTTAGTTTGCTTACTGGCATGCTTATCCTTTCAAATTAAATAGTCCTTGGGGATCAATGACTATTTAACCACTGGTCAATTATATCAAGTTTTTATCCCTAATCGTATTGCCATACAAGCTGTCCCTTTCTCATTTTTGCTGCATAGATGATTTGCCCCGTATGATGCTACATATTTAAAGCCCACGACTACTTAGGTGGATATGTTCGAAAAAAAGATAATGTACTTGTTACATTTTATATTTAATTAATTGTATCTAAAAAACCCCTTCAGTTTCTTCACTTCTTCACTGAAGGGGTTTTTTAGATACATATTTAAGGATCGTTAGTTTCTTATTAGGTATTAGTTATCTATTAAACTACTTTTATAGAATAAACTAACTTTGTTGTCTAAATATTAACTTCTTGTAACATAGGTGTAAATATCACATATAATTGAGAGACTTGAAAAACTCACAGGACTTATGCAGTTCGCGAGATTAATTGGTATTTGTGAGAATCTATGTTTGAGTAAACCGGCCATCACGTCATGAAAAGTTGGGGAGGCCAGTAATCCGAAATAAGACTTGCAAAGCGGCGTGCTTCTATGTCAAAATCGATGAAGATTCGTTCAGACCCTTTGCGGTTTCTGCGACGGACCTGACAACGAGTGTGGAAGAGGCCACGAACCATTTCGCCGTGGGTGTAGCCTTCATCATCACTATGTTTTTTTGTTGTTTAATTGCCATAACGCATAGGTAAGAAGGGTTTCGGTTGCAAAAAGTAATTCCATATGTGCATGCTGGTGTGCCTCGGATTTGGAATGGCAAGACTCAAAGCCGAGTTCCTGCTTAGCGACCCGGAAGAAAACTTCGATGCGCCAGCGTTTGCCGTAGACACTTCAATTTGGTAATTTGAACTCGTAGAATGCGAACGGCTATATCATCATTATGTTCAAGGAAAATAAAGTATTAGACTGAAAAGACCTAAACTTAAGAAAATCAAATAAAAAAAAGGGTTCTACATATTATGTATGACTAATATGTGGAACCCTTTATGTTTAACTATCGTTTCCGTTAGCTTAGATGACCATTATCATTAATATCGGTAATGGACTTTTAATTTAAAAAAGCAATATTATCCATTTTATTATTAAAATGAATACCGTAATCCCGATTAATTGAAATATGTAATCTTTCCAGGAAAATTTGTCTTTGCTCAATTTTAATTTAAAAACTAGAAAGGATGCTACACCAAAAATAATTGAAAGTATCTCTTCCAGCATATACCTCACCTCAGGAGATCCGAAAATTTATCACTGGTCTAAAACCATGGTCGTTAGAATCACGCCTATCCGGTGGATAGAACAAACGTTGAGATCCTCTGCTTGTATATGCTGGACTAGACCAAGAACCACCTCTTAATATTCTGCAAGGTGCGTGACCAGATCGACTTCCATGCTTTTCTGGCCCTCGCGGGTTCTTTCGTTGGCTTTGAATATAATAATCAGGATCATACCAATCCATACACCATTCTCGTACTTGTCCCGCCATTCCACGGACACCACACCAAGATATATCCTTTGGATATAAATCTACAACTGTCGGCCCTTCAATTTGAGCTACTCTTTGTCCAAGCCATGAAGAGTCAGGATATTTACCATTAGGATCTCTACCACTCCCTATCAACCAAAGACGCCATTCTTCATTAGACCTGAAGAACTTATTTGCAACAGTGTCTCCACATCGGCAATCATGTAGATCCAATGAATCTCCCCAAGGAAAGATTCTACCTTCCGGTCCTCTAGCTGCATACTCCCATTCAGCTTCATATGGCAGTCTTACTCCCGCCCAATCACAATAAGCCACTGCATCTTCCCAAGAAGCAGAACTTAGAGGAAGATTTTCTGTTCCTTTAACTGGTTTCCCATCATGCCAAGCACTGTTCCGTCGACTGTGAATCGTATTATCAACCGGTGCAGGGTGTCCAGTGTCTTGCATAAAAAGATAATATTGTCCAATCGTTATTAAATCACGATAAACCCAAAACCCATCGATTTCAACTTCATGATGAAATAACTCCCCAACCCAATCCTTGCCTCCAACTTGAGCATTAAACCAATCTTCATGCCATTCGTTCTTTGTCCAAAGTTGCCTAACTTCAAATTCATTGCTTCCCATCATGAATGTTCCAGATGGTACCCAAATAAGAGTTGATCCATCTTTTGGATTAATATGAGTATTCAAAGATTTTAACCTCCAATTCAGGTCAGTTTTTATAAGTACTCATTTAGTCGCAAAATTATCTTTAGAAAACTGTATGAACTATATTCGTTAATTTCATGAAATATCCCTTGCTGATTATTACGATCTATTAAATTAATCTGCCCGTTAGCACAACGCGGCTGCCGATCCATGTCGGCAACCGCGTTGTGTTTAAAGCCCCTCAAATAACTAATAATCTTAAAATACATTGAAAAAATCATTCTTTCATAGAATCCCCAGAAAGCTGTATCATAACAACTTGCTTGTCACTTAAATCAACAACTAATGTTATAGTGGGGATAAAGGTGGCAAAGAACCTCAAAGCTTTCGACTCTTTCAATTCATCTACAAATGTCCAACCAGTTGGGATAAAGCCAAACTCTTCATTTAAGTCAAAATATCCTTTTGTGAAAAAATCCTGAATGTCATTTGTATTGTCAATATCATACTTATCTAACTCATTGAGTTTAACGGAGTAACGAGTAAGTTCTCTTTTTTTACCATCTGTCCATATACTCATGTCATTATTTCTAAATAAGTCATGTATAACCTGAATTATTCCGTTATTCGTACTGTCAAACATTTTTTTTGATTCTTGTTTAAGGTATTGCATATTAACAACTTCAATTTCATCTTCAACGCAAACAATTTTTACATCTTCAAAATGAGGTGCTATGTCATTCATTATTAAATAACGAACAGTTTCATCTTTCGCAGAATAGACATTCATCATATTGTCCGAAAGAAGCGCACTGCCAGCTGAAAGCAATCGTGCTAATTCAGTCATATATGCAGGAGATTCAAGTGAAACCTTTTTCAAATTAAACCGCCTACCAAGTATTTGCTTCGCACTTCTGTTGGTTGGCATAGACTCCTCAATCCAATCGAACAAATTTACCATCCCTATCTATGTACAGTTGTTGCTCTTCTAAATTATACCATATAATGCTATTTCTTCAATAATTGCTCATGGACTAGGTTTGTGTCGAGTTATTGTGCTGAACTATCCAATAGCTTAACGAGGCTGTCGATCATGCCGGTAGCCTCGTCTTAGGTGTTATTGAGCTATAGTTTTCGTTAGTTCAACTGACAACGGCAGCCAATCGAGTGTGGTTGCCGTCATGCGGGATTGAACTTTAGTTTTCCGTTAGTTGGATGATCGATGACACATTTGCTTAAATTCGTTTCCAAACATGCGCTGGTGCATGTTCCTCTTGATTGATAAGCTTTGTTTCATCATCCAGCCGAATCCATGATTTAAAAGAGTGCTCCCCTTCTTCTAAACGAATGATCCGTGCCCCTCGAGGGAATTCATCTTTTCCATAGCTGTTATACCCTGTTGCCCGTCCATAACATAGCTGCTGTTTCCTCATGTCGGATGAGTAAAGCTTTTAATAACCAAAAAGGGCGTCGCGCCTATCGAAACGAATGCCATCATTATTCCAAACATGACAGATTTCAGTGCCTGAACCGGTCTTAATGCTTTCATAAAGAAGTCATCTCCCATTGTTAGAATACCAATAGTATAGTACTTTGGTCAGTCTGTTGGACATAATACGTATATCTCCAAATTCTAGCGGCTCACGGATTTCTTTTTTATGATCGTGATGATCCATAATAATAGGGGAATACAGATACCACAAACGGGGAATATCACGGAAGACCAAAATTTGTCGTATTGTGTGAAAGACGTCTCATCCGGAATCAGAATAGCCAAAATAAAAATCACCGGCGCGCCGAACCAAATCATATTCTGCCACTTCTTAGCCTTGAACCATTTCGCCGTTTCATAGCTAACGATGAACAAATATAGTGATAATTGGGCAAACACTCCGAAAATCCAGATAAACATAATGAATATATCGATGTTTTGAATGAAATTTAATATATTAATCGTTCTTACAAACATGAAGTAAGGAAATCTTATTTTGGCTGCTAAATTTGGACCAAAAACCAACAATACCATAAGTGTGGAGACAGAAACTAAGAAAATGGTAGTACCCACTCCTAAAATAGATCGTGAAAGCGCCTTTTGCGGATGCTGCATAAAAGAAATGATCACCAGGAAGGTAAATGGGCCTGCGAACCAAAAAGCGGGAGCGAGTGATCCTTTTAAGATGTTCAACCAACCTGAATCAAAATAAATCGGCATTAATTGATGCAAATCCACATTGCCAATGTTTAAAATGATACAGAGTAGCAACATTAAAATGATTATCGGTCCCATGAGCTCGCAAAATCGACCGATTCCGTTAATTCCTGCAGTATAAGTCAAATAGATCGTGACACCGATTAATAGCAGCATAATCATCCATATAGGTGTACTATCAACGAGCACAAGATGTAAAAAGTCAGCAAATGAACGCAATAAAGCAGCAGATAGTACATACCATACAAGGAGAAACGGAATAACAATTAATCTTCCTAGCCATTTTCCTAGAAGGGATTGGCTAAATTGAGTCA
Source organism: Paenibacillus sp. V4I3 (assembly GCF_030817215.1). GTDB lineage: Bacteria > Bacillota > Bacilli > Paenibacillales > NBRC-103111 > Paenibacillus_E. The sequence continues at coordinate 3,232,243 of NZ_JAUSZA010000001.1, read as the reverse complement.
ATGTTTGATTGGGGTGGAGCATACTCAAATGAACAACAAGTAAGCATAAGGCTATCCCTAAGCCACCCCCAATTAACATCGATAACCACGCATCTTGTTTGGCTATTATGATAGCAGGTGAAATTCTTAACCCGAGCATTGTAATGACTTCTGTTGTTACAACAATCCAAAATAGTTGGTTTCCGGATATCTTCATGATTCATTCACTCCTCTAAGATGACATACAGGCTGTACATAGATTAAGGCCTGCCCATGATAGATGAAGTCGTTTGGCCCGGGTCTTTGCAAACAATTTCTACTTTGACCGAAACTTGAAGTTGAGAAAAGGTGTTGCTCCAATCTTTTTCTAAGTTTTTCCACTTTTTCGGGTGTTTTCGATGAATGACTTCACCAAACCCGAAGATGTCCGTTTTGTACTGCTTCTGTACTTTATCAATGAGCTGCTGGATCGATTTTTGAGTCTTTTGACTGAATTCATCTTGTATGATTTGCAGATCTTTTCGTGTGGTCGGATCTAAGTTTGCATTGTTTTCTACAATTGCTGCTTTACCTGCAAGCAGTACGTCGATTTGTATCTGATCATTGACGAGATTCACTTGTATACGCTGATCTAATTTTTGCATTTTTAAGCTAACGTTACCTTTTCCCTGTGGGACATATGAAGTGATGACAAAACCCCCTTGTTTGCCAGTAAGCCAATTGGTATAGAATGATTCTTGCGTATTCAAGAATCCTGCTAATTTCAAACCGTTATCTTTGTTTAAAATGGCAGCTCCGGAATAAACGTATTTCTTTAAGGGAGTCATGCTTACCACAGGTAAAAGGGGATTTGTACCTTGGCTCAAAGCTTCTGTCAAAAAATTTCGGTAATAGTATGGCTTCATAAATAAGATATGTTGTTGACTTACGAGTTCCGTTGAAGTGAACGGATCAAAATTAGGTTCCAGGGAAAGGAGATCTTTGGCCAGTCCATCTTTAACGACATAAATCGTTGAGCGCATCTCCGATTGCGGATTGCGAATAAACATATCGACAAAGTCTGATATCCCATATTCGGCCAACGTTTGCCCGACAAGGATTGTCTGGCGATGACCGTAAAACAATTGTCGAGAAAGCTGTGTCTGAAGGTTTTGTCCAGCATCCATAAAATTCTTTCCCGTAGCCGACACAACATGAAAGCTTTTTTTATCTCCAGCACTACCGCCGCCGTCTAGACTACCGCCTATAGCTGCAGGAATCGCTATTTGAGAACTGATTTCAAATTTGCCATCTTTGGTAAGATCCATGGACGCGCTGTTAATGAATGCGAGCTGATTCGGTTCTCGAAGGTCCCAGCAGCCCGTTAGAATCGCTACCATCAGAAGCAATATGATATTAAGTTTTCCTATTCTCTTCATGGTTGTTCCGCCTCATTTTCAGGCACGTTATACTTGGCGAGTTTACGCGGTTGACGTATTAACACATCTTTGAGCCTACGTGGGATAAGCGGAGCTACCGGAGCAAGATAAGGAGTCCCGAATGGACTAAGCTGAATCAGGTGTGTAATAATCACAATGATCCCGATGGCTAACCCTAATAAACCAAATGTCCCAGAGAGTATTAATAATGGGAATCTTAATATCCTCAGGGGAAAGCCGGCTCGATACCGCGGAATGACAAATGATGCAATGCCGGCAGCAGAAACGACAATCACAATAGGTGCTGAGATGATTCCGGCGCGCACTGCAGCCTCACCAATAACCAATGCCCCTGCTACGGTTACGAGGGGGCCGATCTGTTGCGGCAAGCGGATCCCTGCTTCCCGTAAACCTTCAAACATCAACTCCATCATAAAAACTTCAATCACTGACGGGAATGGAGACATTTCTCGCAGTGCGGTAATTGTAATCATCAGTTTTGGAGGGACCATCTCTGGATGAAAATTGGTTAGAGCAATATAAATAGAGGGAGAAACAACCGAAAAGAATATAAATACATATCGAATCCATCGACTAAAATTCACGAACAGGAATCGTTCATAATAGTCGTCAGGCGCCTGTAATCCACCCCAAAATGTTATCGGGGCAACAAGTACATAAGGAGATCCATCCGTAATAATCCCCAATTTCCCCTCCAGCAAACCAGCTGCAATCACGTCCGGGCGCTCGGTGCTCCCTAATTGAGAAAAAGGTGAAAAATGACTCTCTTCAATGGATTCCTCGATATATCCCGACTCCAATATGCCATCCATTTGGATTTGGTTTAATCGGTTTCGAACTTCATTTAAAACAGACATGGAAACGATACCTTCAAGATAGACAACAACGACTTCTGTTTTCGTTAAGTTTCCGATTTGTAACGATTCCATTTTCAATTTTGGTGTTGGCAGTATTCTGCGCAGCAGTGAGGTATTGGTTCGAAGCTTTTCAGTAAAGCCTTCTCTGGAACCACGAAGTGTAATCTCCCCAGAAGACTCTTGAACGCTTCGAGTTTCAAATTGTGAGACATTCCCAAGCAGGGCGACGTCATCTCCATCTACCAATATGGCGATGTTCCCCTTTAAAATGTGTTCCGTAATATCCCCAATGTCAGAGACTTTTTTGGTTTGCAAAATGGAAATAAGATTTTTTTCGCAGATTTGAGAGATCGTTTCGATCGTCCCAAGTCCTTGAGGCAGCCCATCATAGATTAATGGTTTAAGGACGTTTGTCATGATGATGTCGGCATTGATAATTCCGTCGACGTAGATTAATAGCAGTTTAGTCGAGCCTTGAATTGTCATTTCGCGAAATAGAATGTCTGAACAATTTTGAAATATATGCTTTAAGATTTGCTCATTCTCGGTAATGTTTTTGCCAATATTTTGACGCGGAATATCGCTATTGATTTGAGGCTTATTTTCTCGGGTAGTTGACTTCTCAGACCTGTTCACAACGTTCACGTCCTTCATGCTGAAACTACCCATTATTCTATCCAGTTTTTAACACTTTACTCGAAGGAATGTAAATCTTACTTCAATCCTGAAGTCGTGTAATTTTCAATAATATGCTTTTGGAAGATGATGAAGATGATTATGTTTACTGGCCGGTAAACATAAGCCGGGTCAGCCTGCGGAAAATACTCGATTTGCCAATAATGAAGGCTGCCTCTTTTTGTAATTTGCTGAACTAACGTTTTCGTTAGCGTAATAAAGTTCCCAAACTAATCACTTATTCATCAGTACGCTCATTCAGGAACCTGTCACAGCCACTATATTTCCTTCATCATCGAATGCTTTCGCAGATAATTTCCATTCCCTGGATAGTTATATTTCAGACTCGAAAAAGTCCTGTGTAGGATAACCTATAAATACATTATCTGCTACTGGCATTGTCACTCTAATCAGACTGTCAGAAGCATTTCTGTTAATAAATGTGACCTCTACAGTTGCTACTTTTTTATCTGCCCTTATAGCACCCCAAAACACGTTACCAACACTTTTTGTATTAAGTGACCTAAACAAGAAGGGAGTCAATCCATTGTCTGCAGTAAATGTCCACCCATCTTCCCCATCAGTAGAATAAATGTATAGGAAGGTAACAAAGAGGTTGCCGTTCAATTTATGTTATCCGCATACATTGGCGTCGTGGAATGGTGGATCAAAAACAATATGCCCTTGTCTCCGCAAACCGTTTCCGAGCAGCTATGGGATATGTTAGAAAATAATTATGTGCAAAAAAATCTCACTCACAGGCGGGACAATTGATTTCTTATTCGTATGGTCCAAGATCGGAATAAGCGCTATCCTCACAATACAAGCGATCCAACTGAATCGTATCGTAACTTCGGTCATCAAAAAGCCGCCGGTGCGCCAGCTGCAGAAGTTGAATCCATAATTCTCCGCAACAACGCAGCTCCATGGATATAGGTATCCATGGACTAACATATCCCGTAAGAATGATTTTATTATCCCCCGCAATAACGAAGGCTGTAGCCGAAAATTAGGCATCTATATTTGCGAATCAAGACAATATCCGGAGTCCATTGTGATGTATATTTCAAAGAAAGAGCCATCCCGCAAAGGATTTCTCTCTCTAAAACCCCCCGTTACAGATAGCGCAGTGAACCGCACCATAAATGAGGGGGAAATTGGATGGAACTTCTTGAGGTTGGGTAGGCTATGAACTAGCTGTTACCATACTCAGCATCGCTGCTGAAACGAATGTGCTGAGCAAAATCCTTAGGAGGTTCTTTTTCTTATGACTGTGTCATTAAAAGCGGAATCCCGCGAAGAAGCAACGAAATCCGATAATAAACAACTACGTGTGAAAAGGCAGAATACCTGCCGTCGTTTAGGGTAATAAAGTGGCAGCCACGGTCATTACAGTAGACCAGAAGGAATTACTGGCACTGCTTCGCCAGAATCCACATGCTGTACCAGAAATCTGAAGTGCACCCCGTCAAGCACGAGCTTTCATCGGGCTGAGGCTGTTTATCTAAATCTTCCGACTTTGATATTTCACCTTGGACGCCTGTAACATACATACCGATCTGCTTCACAGCGGCATCCAGTTCACGTTGTCTACGTCCCGTGATAAAAACATACGCACCTTCTTGTACGAACTGTTGTGCCGCCGTGAGACCGATACCGCTTGTACCTCCGATTATAACAGCTATTTTACCGTCAACTTCCCATCCTATAAAACTCCTTTTATAATTTTTTTATAATGTAGACGCCCTGACTACCTTACAAAACATCCTATGAAAGATAGTATGGAGGAAGAGTTACAAGAAAAACAATACCCACTTTTTTGTGATATAGTCACCAAAAACTGATAATTTAGGGGGTACTTCGATTATTTTACAGCCTAGTAGATGGGAATAAGCTCTGTTAAGCTTGAGATCGTATATGTGCTTTTAATTTCTGCCGGACTTTTTTGCGCCGTTCTGTTGATCCAACAGGTATCAATGCCCGACAGAAGTCCGCCTTTGATATCCGTATTTAATGAATCCCCAATGACAAGTGCTTCTTTTCTATTAAAATTTGAAATATGGTTCATCACGTAATCAAAAAATTCAATTGAAGGTTTTTGATAGCCAATGCTTTGCGAATCAAAGATGTCTTCAAAAAAATCATATAACCCCGACTGCTTCAATCTCTTGAACTGCGTGCGAGTGATACCATTCGTGATTACAAACAGTCGATGGGTTGCGGATAAGCGCTGACAGACATCCAATGCGCCTTCCATCAGTAACTGGGTTCCATCACCCAATAGTTCCCTATACAGATTCTCCCATTCCAAGCCGTCCACGACTTTCCCCATCTTAGACATCGTTTCTGAAAATCTGGAGTTCAGCACGACGTCGAGCGCAATATTTCCGTTTTCGTATTCGGCCCATAATTGTTTATTAACGGAATTATATAATTGAATCAACTCATCCGAAAATGCATATCCGTATTGCTGAAACAATTTGGTTAACGAATCCTTTTCATTCGCGCCGAAATCCAGCAACGTATCATCTAGATCAAATAGAAGTATCTTGTATCTCATTTTTCCCTCCCTTCTTTGATTACGATTACTCCCCGAACATGAATGCACGGGGAGTTCGCCTTCAACTATAAGTTACTTACGTACAGTTGGCTGATATTCGCCAGGTACCATACCCGTTGAAATCGCCATTCGATTCCAACTGTTGATCCCGTTAATCGCCATTAGTAAATCAACAAACTGCTCTTCGTCAAAATGTCTACGGACCTGCTCATACAATTCTTGCGGCACGCCCCCATCTGAAATTCTGGTCACAGCTTCCGTTAATGCTAATGCAGCGCGCTCGGATTCAGTATAGAACGGAGCTTCACGCCATGCATTGAGCAAGTACAATCGCTGTTCCGTTTCCCCCATTGCGCGCGCATCTTTAGTATGCATGTCAAGGCAGAAGGCGCAGCCATTAATTTGCGACGCACGAATTTTAATCAGCTCCCACAGTTTGTGGTCAAGACCGCTCTTCTTCACATACTCTTCCAATTTTAATAGGGTTTGCAAAGATTGAGGACGCACTTTCATATAATCCAATCTGATTTCCATGTTTCATTTCTCCTTTTAGTTGTGATAGATAGTATCATTAACTTTTATGGCTCCGTATGGAGACAAGAATCATATTTCCGATTTTATAATGCATCGACATTTGGGGAGCGACTATTCCAGCGCTTCATAATATCAGGCAGGGCAATACCAAACATCGTAATCCCTACACCGAGCCATTGCAGCCAGTTGACAGCCTCATTCAGTACGAGATACGACATAATGACAGCCATTGGAAGTTCTGCCGCACTCAAAATTGTGGCTAGTCCACCTCCAATGCGTGGTACGCCGATAGCATAGAACAAAGGAGGAATCACGATACCGAAGAGAGCAAGCAGCAAAGCCCAAGGCAACAGCGCTTCGTGTAAAGCTCCATTTATTAGAAATCGTGGTGGAAACAACAACATGATGAGAACAAATGAACCAGACAACGTAATTGCGCTTCGAGTGATCGGAGAGATTTGTTTGACTGTTTTCCCGCTAAACCAAATGAACAGCGTATAGGTCACAGCAGACAATAAGCCTAAAGTAATTCCTAACCATGAAACAGCTTCTTTGCTCCCGCCTAAATAGCCGCTTGCTAAAATAATTCCAATAAATAAAATAATGAGCGATATAATTATACTTTTTCCAGGTAGTTTACGTTCAACAATTGCTTCCAACAAGATTCCTAACCATGTAAATTGAAACAATAAGATAGTCGCGAATGAAGCCGAAATATATTGGAGCGCGGTATAATAAAAAATTCCCGTTAAGCCTATTGTCGTCCCAACTGCCATAAGTATTAACGCTTGACTCTTCGTTACTTTAACTGTTTGCAGCGCCGCGGATTGCCTTGAAGTTCTCTTTGTCACGAAGACTAATATCCATAGCATAACCACGCCGAATAAACTTTGGCTGCCGACCACATCTCCAACATGGAAACCAGACTCATAAGCTTTTTTTACAAAAGTAGCTAATAAGCCATAGCTGCATGCTCCAGCTAAAACGAATAAAATGTATTTCATGTTGCCTCTCCGTGTCCAGCTCGGTCTCTCCACATTTAGAAACGTTTGGCTAATTCAAGTGCTTGTTGAGTGGCTCTTTCTTTAATAGTAGCTACTTTATCTGGTGCAGCTCCCGTACCCTCAATATAAATAAATTCTATTGACGATATACCAATGAATTTACATATAGCTGTCAAATAGCTATGGCTGAATTCGAATCCTGCCGATTGCCCCTCGGAGAGGACGCTTCCGGAAGCTTGAATGTTAAGCAATTTTTTGTCAGTTGCTAATCCGATAATACCTTCAGGTGTATATTTAACGGTTTTCCCAGCTATGCAAATTGCATCAATATAGGCTTTTAGTACGGGTGGGAACAAAAAATTCCAAACAGGATTGACGACGACGATTTTATCTGCCGTTAGAAATTGATCAACAATTTCATTCAAACGTGTTACTTTAACTCGAGTACTCGAGCTCAATTCATCAATTGTACTGCCGCTTCCAGCCACTTAACACTTCGGCGTCAAGTTGAGGAATATCCGTTTTATAAAGATCTAAATGAACAACTTCATCGATAGGGTTCGCTTCCTGGTAGGCTTGGACAAATTCATGACCGACTGACAAACTATGGGATGCACTCTTATCTAGTGGATGTGCAGTTACGTACAAAACGGTTGACAAAATTGATCTCTCCTTAATAAAAAATTTCACTGCTCATTACTTTGGTTTGAAATTAAGACCGCCTCGCCCGCCCATCGTCTACAGAATCAACAGAGTTTTAAATGATCATCACTTCCTTGAAATATTAAATGTTTTATACTCGGATAAAGTGGACAAGGTTTAGCGTGGTTTAACGTTGTCTAATATATCTCTTTAGTGGATGTCTGTCAACCAATAAATCAAAGGTCATTTTGCTTAATATATCTAATTCCCTATTTGACAAGGGTTTTAAATCCACCTAAGATGATTAATATTAATAACAACCTTTTAATTTAGAAAGCAGGTGTTTGCATGCAGTATAGTATAGGCGTAGAATATGCACTGCATTGCTTGGTATATTTAGTCGATATTCCACAAGATTCTACAATTAGTGTTAAAGAGATTTCCACTTTTCAAGGAGTTCCAGAGAGCTATCTTGCTAAAATTTTTAGTAGATTAGCAAAATCTGGAATCGTAATCTCTGTCCCTGGAATAAAAGGAGGCTATAGATTAGCCAAGTCACCTTCGGAGATTTCCTTTTGGGATGTAGTTGAGGCTGTGGAAGGGGCTGCTCCTATTTTTCAGTGTAAAAACATCAAAAATAATAGCATGCTCTGCCGTGATGAAGAGTTTGCAGCGAGCTGTCGAGTTACTCCCTGTGTGATTAAGCATGCAATGCTTGAGGCTGAAGATAGTATGCGTAATATGCTGCGCAACAAGTCACTTACATGGTTGAATGAAGAGCTTAATCGAGTTCTCTCCCCTCAATCACGCAAAGATACACAAGATTATTTTTCTAAAAGCAGAAATGTATAACAGATAATTTTTAAGGGAAATATATAGAATAAATTTAAAGTAAATTGTACCACTCATAATATCCTGGACTATGTTTTTACATGCTTACCTCATCGATGTACAAGGAGTGTGCACATTTACCACTCCAGACGACCTCGAATTGTTTTTATGTAAACATCAACAGTCCAGTCTGGTAAAATTTATAAGGGAGATGCCAAATCTTCCCCCTTTACATAAATTGTCGGAATTATCCATAGTAATGACTTCCTCCGGTAGTACGAAAAAGGTCGGGGATACTTTGAAGTGCAGCCTTTAGAATAGACATTGGATAAAAACCCTTGTTAATCCGATGAATTCTAGGGGATGCATTTTTATATCAGACGAAGAAAGGACAGAATTTTAAAACATAACAGTGGAAGAGATAATGGGAATGGCATAAAGTTCTTACCATTTGGTTTTGACAAAAATTTAATCCCATAATCAAAAAAGCCACGATTTTCGCGGCCTTTAATACATCAAATGATCGGTATTTTCGATCATCAAATAATAAGTTCTAATGTGTTCGGTCACCCTCTTTATAAGAAAAAGCAGACAACCCTTAATATAACCATATTATTCTAACACTTTTGCTATAAGTGGCGCTTTAACCAGTTTGTATCCTAGATAGCACCAAATCGCGACCATAACAATGAAAACTACCAGTGTTGTTATGTTTGCGCATAGATTTTGGCTCGCGAATATCGGGATGAAAATCGCGATATTATCGCTGCCGTTCGCAAACGTCATCGCAGCGACCTTAAATGTAGATCCGAAAACCCAACACTCTTTCAGTTATGATTACATAATTTAATATTAAGACAACTCATCCTTCACTTAGTCAACCCATATCACATGTGGGTCTTTTTTTTGCACCTTCAGTTCCAAGCATCAGGGAAGTGCTGAAGACAAGCAAAACAGAGCTTCTTCAAACGATTAAGGATCAATCTCATTTCAAGAATCTGTCGTATTTCCCCCGCACGATATTTGTATAAAGCAGGAAGCTGTAGTTTCTAAGGAGACTCTTTGTTAAATGCTTAACGCGGCTGCCGATCGATGTCGACAGCCGCGTCTTAGTTGTTTATTAAGCTATCGTTCTCCGTCCCTCAGTTTTAAGGGTTTATCTCACGTAAACTCAATCATTCGCAGGATTTCATCACTTTGAAATATAGTAATCTTAAGAATACTAGGTTGTTGCGACCGTAATGTACCCTATTAAGGCATGCGGGAATAGAAGAAACATTGGAACATTTCCCCGTTTCGAAAATCTACTGCACGCATACTCCACAATCCCCTGGAGATTGACCATCCCAAGGCTCTACGGGTCGACGCCCTTACATTCCTTCATTACACCTATCCAAGGTGTGGAGACCGATAGCGTTTAGCGGATGGGTCTGTGCCCTTTTGAAGAACGAACTCGGTCCTCCGTGCTTTCTTTTTTCGAAGTCCTGCGAATGAATCAATTTACGTTAGTTCGAAGATGTTAGGCAGCCTGAGTATACTGAATGACCGTTTTTTCAGGAGTAAATGGCTCCTCGGAATGCACCATGCCAACTAAGATTCGTGCCAGTTTTCCAAGCAATTTAAATATCGACTTCTGCTTACTCATATGTTTAACTTGCACATTATTCTCATGTAATTGCTTAAATATAGGATTTGTTCCCACTAATGTTAAGGTAGCCAGATACAAATATTTTCGAAGTGTGGAATCTCCTCGTTTCGAGAGTATGATCTGGCCCCTACGCTTTCCAGACATGCTCTCTGCTAAATTTAAACCGGCCTTCCGTAGCAACTGGCGACCGTGAGCGTACTGCTTCAGATCACCCGCACCAGCCAGAATTGCTGCAATATAGATTGTGCTCAAACCCTTAACGGAACGAAGTTGGCTAGCAATTGGAATCTCACCAAGTAAAGCTGCGATTTCTTGTGCTATTTGGTTCAATATACTATCAATGTGCTCGTACTCTTCTAATAAGCGATGCAGATCCTGTTTGGCCTCATTCAGCGCTACAGTTTCCCCCACGCTTTGAACCGCTTTAGAGAGTAGTTCAGCGGCCTTCTGAATACCTGTGGAGCCGCCAGCTCGTTTCATATATTTTCGCCAACCTGTAATAACTTCTGACGTAGATTGACCTTTTAGATCCAACGGAGACGGGAACTCTTTGAGCGTAGCTATGGATCGTGGACAGGTCCAATCTTTAAACACAGAAGCATACTCAGGGAAGCGTATATCTAGCCAGCGGATGATCCGATTCTGCATCCGAACACTATTTGTGACCCAAAATTCTCTATCATTCATTAGGGTCCGTAACCTCTGAAAATGAGTCGCTTGCCGAATGTATTCATAATAATAGCCACGGCTAATAACATCCGCAATAACAAGGGCATCCTTCGGGTCACTCTTGGAGGGACAATTATCTCGGTTCTCCTTGTTTCGTTTCGTCGTTGCAGGATTAACTAAAACAACATTTAAGCCCTTCTCAACAAGCCAGTTAGCCAAACTGTACCAATAGTGTCCCGTCGGCTCCATGCCAATTATGATGTTCTTTAATCGATGTTTTTGTTGCAAGCCTTCCATCCAACGATGTAATTTTTCAAATCCCTGGAGTGTGTTTTTGAATGATAGATGCTGGTTCGTAAGGACAATTCCTCGATAATTAGTAGCTTGAGCTACTTGTGTTTCCTTTGCCATATCAATGCCCACTACAAGATGTGAAGTGGTAATTCGTTCAATACGTTGATTTTGTCCGTCTGATTGCTTAAACTTCTTAATTAGAGCGCCTCCTTGATGGTGTTGGTATCTACCCGTCGACAAACCCATCATACCGAGGCGCTCCTTTTTTGACAAAGCCCATTTCTTAGGCTATACAGGAATGTTTAGCTTAACACCCCACCACCCCATTATTTCCTTGCCGCTATCTTGAAACGTTTCGTATTGGTCTTAATTCCCTTCTCCGTTTTGCGGGTTTCTTCGGTTGAATAATAGTAAATTTTCCATTTCCTTTCCTTTAACCATTTTAAAAAAAGACTTGCCGTCAATTTAGGAAATTACATTCAACTGGACGTTTTCATGTTCTGGCGGAATAACGTAAGTTACCCCACACGGGGTGCCTTTTTCATGCTTTGATCACTGTCATATTCATAGCCAAGCGCCTCATACCTTAATATGTCCATACAATTTATAGTGCGGCTTGGGAGGTAGAGAGATGAACGAGAACACAGGAAAACGCCTCTGGCCGGGGGAGCTTCCGGATGTTGAACACTCGCAGACGGTTGGAAGTCGAGGCCCCGTGCTGGAGCAGGATAGTATACTCCACGAAACACTGGAGACGTTTATCCATGAGAAACCGCTGGAGAGACCCGTACATGTCAAGGGCTGCGGCGCCTTCGGCTACTTCCAGACCGTTAACGCGATGCCGGCCTACACGCAGCTGTGCTTCCTGCAAAATCCGGGCCTGCAGGTCCCCGTCACTGTCAGATTTTCGCTTGCTGTCAGCAATCGGGGTACGCCGGATACGTCCCGCAACGTGCGCGGCTTCACCACCAAGTTCTACACGGACCAGGGCGTATTCGATCTGGTCTGCAACCACATCCCGGTATTCGCCGTCCGGGACGCCATCCGCTTTCCGGAGTTTATCCGCTCCCTCTTGCCTTCACCCGTCAATAACCTAACCGAGCCGGAGCGGTTCTGGAACTTCGTCGCCCGGGCGCCGGAAGCCACCAACTTCGTGCTTTGGCTGTACTCTGACGTCGGCACGATTAAAAGCCTTCGCCACATCCCGGGCCACAGCGTCAATACCTACGTCTGGAAAAACGCACAAGGCATGCGCACCTACGTCAAATATCACTGGATGCCTCTTGCCGGCATTCAGTACATCGATCAGCGAGAAGCCTCCCGACTGTCAGGCGAGAATCCCGATTATGCCGCTAAGGATTTGTTCGATACCCTGCAGGCGGGCAAAGGGGTGGAATACGGCCTTTACGTGCAGCTGATGAACCCTCAAGACGAGGCCACCCTCCCCTTCGACCCGCTGGACGATACGAAAATATGGGATGAGCGGCAGTATCCGTTGCATCCGGTCGGCAGACTGGTCTTGAACCGCAATCCGGATAACTATAGCGAACAGGTCGAGAAGCTGGCCTTCTCCCCTGCGAACCTGCTGAAAGGCGCAGAGCTGTCGGACGATAAACTGCTGCAAGGGCGCTCTAACATTTACTGGGATTCGCAGCGGCGACGGCTTGGTCCGGATTTCCGCAGCATTCCGATCAATCATCAGCAGCACTGGTCGCCGGACTCCCAAGTGACCAGCGGCAACGGAAGATTCGTGGAAGGCCGCCTCGAGCGTACGGACATCCCGAAGCAGGATGACTTCATGCAAGCGGGTGAGTTCTACCGATCGCTTGCGCCACTGCAGCAAGAGCATTTGGTTGCGAACCTAACCGGCGATCTTGTCCAAGTCTCGCGCGAAACGCAAAACATCGTGCTCGGCTACCTGTACAAGGCGTCTGCCGAGCTTGGAGAACGGGTCTCTCGGGCCATCCATGGAATGACCAGGGGTTGAAAACCAAAAAGAGCTGTATTTGACAACAAATACGGCTCTTTCTTTATATAAGGTTATGATTTCAAGTCAAAGCGGTTAGCCTGCCCGTTACTTCAACGAAAAAAGGAGTAGCTGCCGGCCGCGGCGATCTGCTCCCTGGTTATTGAATTGTCTTCTCCTTGTGTTAATCATTATCCTCCTGTTAGCACAGAAGCTGCAGCCGATCGTCATAGCCGACTGTAGCTATCTTTCTCCGTTAGATTCCTGTAGATGGATAAATTTCAGCTTTGTAAAAAAACGAGCGCCTCGGTACGATGGAAGTACGCTACGGGTCAAAAGCCCTTTAATTCCATCATCCAGGAGGACGCTCTACTATGAAGTTTAAATCACAAGATAAGCAAAATCAACTCATTGAAAACATTACCGTTAATCACATTGTTGTAGGTGTAGACATTGCTCAAGAGGCTCATGTTGCTAGAGCAGTTAACTTTCGTGGTGTCGCTCTCGGCAATCCTTTAGAGTTCAGTAATGACGAAGATGGATTCAAGTCCCTCGACCGTTGGATTCGCGAATTGTTAGCCTCATTTAAGCTATCCCAAGTAATCGTTGGTATGGAACCAACTGGTCATTACTGGTTCAGCCTTGCCGGGTGGCTCAAAAACAAGCTATTGAAGTCGTACTTGTTAATCCTCACCTAGTTAAAAAGAATAAAGAAAACCGCGACAATACACGCTCTAAAAGCGATAAAAAAGATGCTTTAGTTATTGCCGATATGGTGAAAAACGGCTACTACTCCCCTGTCCGCTTCCACTCCTCTGAGTATGAGGAGCTGCGAGTGTTAATGGCTAACCGAGAAACAGTCGTAAAACGCCTTGTAAGTGCCGTTAACCAGATCCACCGTTGGGTCGACATTGTCTTCCCTGAACTGAGACAAGTCTTTAAGATCTTAACTTGCAAAGGTGCTTTGTTAACCCTTCGGCTTTTTCCGCTCCCATCTGACCTTTGTAAACTGAGTCCTGGCGATGTAATTAAAGGATGGCAGAAATCAATGAAACGGCATTCAGGTGTGCGTAGAGCTCATCTACTAATCGATCTTGCCAAGCAAACTGTTGGATCAAAGCAGGCAACACATGCTTACAAACTCCATCTAGAGCAGCTCCTTGAGGAGCATGACTTAGCCACTAAACAACTACAGAGGATCGAAAAAGAAGCCAAGGACGTTGTTGAACGTATCCCCTATTCAGGCAAGATCCTAGCCATTACAGGTATAAGTTTCAATTGCTTTAGCTGGTGTTTTAGGAGAGTCTGGAGATCTTAGAGGTTATGCGCATGGGAACGCCCTACTCCGCCACGCAGGGCTTAATTTGACCGAGGCAAGCTCAGGTAAATGGAAGGGACAAATGACACTCAGTAAACGAGGCCGTCCACGCCTGCGTCACTTTCTCTATTTAATAACGATGTGCATGGTCATGAGTAACCAAGAATTTAAAGCCTTACATCACCATAATGTTCAAGTAAAAAAGCTCAAAAAGATGAAATCTATTATGAAGTTATGTGGAAAGTTAGCTCGGCTCTTAGTCGGAATGGCCCGTAGTGATGAAGCCTACAACCCAAATAAAATCGTTGCATTGGCAGCTTAAAAATAAACAATATCTCACGCAAGTTGGCGTATTCGCAGGATGACATAGAAAGCACGGAGTATCGGGATACGTTAAACAAAAGGGCTCCGACCCATTCCGTTAGAAAGACCGACCTCCACCCCTTGGATAGATGTGACGAAGGAATGTAAGGGCTGTTGACCCGTTGAGACATGGGAGTGAAAATCGCTAAGGGCACCGTGGAGAATACGTGCAGCATTTGGAACGAATTGGGTGAATCAACCCCACCTCTGTTCCCGCATGCCTTTTTAACGACACATCCTAATATATCTCGCTAACTTTCATTCACCTTCGAATCTAAAGGATGAAATCCTGCGAATAAACGAGCTTGCGTGAGGAAATCAAATCATACCGAGGGAGTTCAACAATTCCAATAAATCTTCTCTTCTGCTACAAATTCGAAATGTAAATCTTCCTTACGTATAAACATGGTTTTATATTTGTTGCCATCTATTGAACTTCTAGTCTTGGAACTTACGATTTCGACCTCAACAAAATTGAAATGGACTTCGGAAGCTTGTTCTTTGGTTATACCGCCAGTCAAAAAATTGGAACCATCACCGAACGACTTAAAAATAATTAAGTAATTCTCAAGATCTTGTTTCTCTACATGAACCCATTCGAAGTTAATGAATGCTTCAATGAAAGACTTTTTCAATGTGCATTCAATGTGGTGCAACCCACGATAGCAAGGAAGAGTATACATATATGGGTGCACTTCACTTGAAGTAATAATTATTCCGTACTTATAGTAAAAGGATTGGTAGACCATTTCATAATACAATGGGATTACAATATTATCCCAAGCGTCGTAAGCAAATGCATGGATGGGGACCAAATGAGGATAAAGGCTCGTTAGAGCAGCACTTAAATTAATCAATATTGAAGTATCAGTCACATTTAGTAATTCCTGTTCAACCTCATGACGTAACGTTTTTGTTCGTCTTCGATCAATCATCCTCGATCCCCCTTCTTCAACCTTCCAGATATATTTTACCACAAATGCGTATTTAACTAATCTGCCCAATAGTTCAACGAAAAGCAGCTGATCTTTCTGGCCCTGCTGCCGCGGTGTCCAAATACAACTATCGTTACTTCAATGAACAAAAAAGTGACCCACAGCAACGGTATTATTTAGTGGAGGAAAACCCACATTACATCGGACAAGAACTGCAAAGCTGGTATCATCAAATTACCCAAGAATAATGGCTAGGTAATGGAGGCTGCCGTTTGTACCGGCAGCCTCGTCTCGTTCTGTTTGAGCAATAGTTTCCCGTACAAGCTCCCGTTTCAATTTCAGAGATCTAAATGATAAAGGGCAATCGTAAAAGACAGCAGACACAGTATTATTGCTGGGATCGCTTTTTTAAATGGATCACGTGCGATCACAAGCAGAGTAAAGACTGCAACCAGCATTGTCGCTCCTAGAAGTAATCCAGATAACAAAGCTACGATAGGATACCATATCCCTACTATCATTCCAATGGAGCATATTATTTCAATAAACCCTGTTAAGAAATTAAATATGGACGGAAGACCAAATCGACTAAATTCATTTGCCATTTTACCTGAGATTATTCTCGTTCCTGTTATCATGAAGAAAATGCCCAATATAACTTGGAAAATAATAACTAACATACCGTAATCACGCTCTTTCTAGTTTTAATTTTTCGCATTTTATATGCTATAGCATATAAATGGTGGACTCATACGAGTACATGGATATTTGAGTTGGGTCTCTTCAATTCGTTGTGTCTGCATCTCGAATTGCAACACGCACTTCAAGATGCCTAGGCACTACTCATCTTTTACGCTTGAATACAGTTTGCTAAGTAGCTCATGTAACTGTTGAAGTTCATCTTTACTCAAATTTTTGGTAACATGATCGTGAGCAGCCGTTACAATTGGCAAAAGTTTTGTTTTGAGACTCATTCCTTTGTCGCTAAGGAACAAGTTGTGGGATCGTTTATCAAAATCATTCTGTATTCTTCTTACTATTTCTTTTTTTTCAAGTGAATAAATCATCCTCACAACAGTGGTTTGATCTCTATCAATGGCTTCAGCAAGCTCTTTCTGGCTCGTTGCTCTTTCCGCGTCAAGTATATTGATAATCCCCCATTGTTCAGGAGTTACTTCATATTGTTTAAGTATTTTCGTGAAAAAATTAGTCATTTTTACATCTGTTCGATGAACAAGAAAACCAGTGAGATTATTTAGCTCCATAATATATGCTCTCCTCTCTATAAGATCAATACATGCTATAGCATATAAAATATCTTAAAAACTCTTGTTTGTCAAATGGGACGGCTCACTCACATTTTAGTAATGCCTGCTGGAACTGGGAAAATAATGATAAAACCAGCGGCATTACTGGACTGTGGAATACTGCCGCTGGGTTTAGAATTGAACTAACGTGCCCGTGCATCAAGATATACTTACCAGATGCTCCTCAAGGCGATCCATGGTCTGTTCAGCACCTGGGACGGCATATATTTTCACCTTTTCAAATACAGCGGCAGTTTCTTCAAAGATCGTAACACCAGCTATAACTGACAGTATCTCCTCGAGCATATCCTCACCTCAAACGTAGTGCTATCGTTATCCGTTAGCTTAATCATTCAAATGATATCTCTTTATCCAAAATTATCTCTTTAGGCGGAGACTCCATTGGATGAGCATGTGGAATCAATCTGAACTTTAACTTCTCGATACTATCGGGAAGACGCGGAATAACCATAAAACTCAGTTGCGTATGTCCACCGCCACCATGAGCACCATTTTTACGTACGATGTATTCTTGTTCTCCATTTACATCTAAAAGTAATTTCGGGCGAATGTGGCCGGCATTCTCATTATCATTTGATTTGTTAATTTCAATAAACACAATACTACCGTTCTCATGCTGCATTGAATGTGTTACTTCATATTCAAAACCATCGATATCTGACTTTTTCATGATGGGCAGGACATTAAGTAATTTGCCAGGTCCGTTGGGTAAAGTGGGTGGGTTACTCTCTGCAAGACTGTGAATGAGTCCATTAATTTGGGGAATATCCATATCAAACTCAACTGCCCATGCACTCACAATTTCATTTGGTGGAAAGAATCTTCTGCCATTCGAGATGCCTTTACGCTCAATAAGTAATCTTATGATCTTTTCATCAATGGCCTTAATCACATCATTGTATTCGTTAGGAAAAAATTTTAAATCACTCCAAGCCATGGTTGGCCTCCTTAATATCTTTAGTTATCATTATATCTAATTCCCAAGATTGTACCAAATAATGGTGCTTTCACCCGGTCATTGGAACTAACCTGCCCGTTAACGGAACGAAGGACTACCACGCGGCAGCCCTTTCGGTATGAAACTATCGTTTCCCGTTAGCCATCCATGCCCCTCACGGGGCACCACGGAATAATGAAAATTTATTTAGTAGGTTTTATAATAATAGTACGGTTGGCGAGGAAGGTCGTTGAACTATGGTGCCTTGAGCCCTACCGTTAGTCTGACCACAGCGACCCCGGTGTACCACGGACTGTTGCTCCCTCTTGGGAAGCACGCAGGGTAGATTAACCCTTTATTGGTTTGCTGCACCAGCCTCAATTCATTGGCCGTAGAAAGGTGATTCACATGCAAGTACTTATTGAACGTGCATGCGGTTTAGATGTTCACAAAAAAACCATCACTGCTTGTATCGTTACACCTGAAGGAAAGGAGATTAAGACATTCCACACCCACACCGTCTATCTGCTTCAACTGATCGACTGGATGAAAGAGCATCGCTGTACGCATGTAGCTATGGAAAGTACAGGCGTCTTTTGGAAACCTATCGTCAACTTGCTTGAAGCCGAGGACATTCAATACCTTGTCGTAAATGCGGCGCACATGAAGGCTGTTCCTGGGAGGAAGACGGATGTGAAAGACGCCGAATGGATCGCAGACCTTTTGCGTCACGGATTACTTACTGCCAGTTATATTCCAGATCGTAACTAACGTGAGTTGCGCGAGTTGGTTCGGTATCGTCGAAGTTTAATTCAAGAACGAGCTCGTGAACATAACCGGGTACAAAAGGTCCTAGAAGGAGCTAACATTAAACTTGCTGCTGTCGCCACAGATATTATGGGACTTTCCGGTCGTGACATGATGAATGCGATGATTAATGGCGAAGAAGACCCTGAAAAACTAGCCAGCTTCGCACGCGGAGTCATGAAGAAAAAGAAGGAAGAACTTGAACTTTCACTTCGGGGTAAAATGAGTGCACATCAACGCCTCATGCTAAAAACGATGCTTACTCACGTTGATTTTCTCAATGAACAAATCACGGATCTAGATGCGGAGGTAGCCAAACGGCTAGACCCTTTTCAAGAAGACATTGATCGACTAGATACGATTCCCGGGATTGCCAGACGTACCGCTGAACAAATATTAGCCGAAATTGGAACAAATGTCGGTTCACGGTTTCCAAGTGCAGCCACCTTTGCTCGTGGATCGGTCTTGTGCCAGGACACAACGAAAGTGCCGGTAAACGAAAACCCTCGAAAACTCGCAAAGGAAACAAATATCTCCGATCGGCACTTCTTGAAGCTTCACAATCCGTATGCAGATCTGACAATTATCTCGGAGCCCTATACAGGCGAATCGCAGCACGCAAAGGTGGTCGTAAAGCGGCTGTTGCTGTTGCACACGCCATCATGAAGATTGCCTATCATCTCTTAACTCGCAACGAAGATTACAGAGATTTAGGTGCTGATTATTTTGAAAAACGTCAGCAAGATTTCATCGTCAAACAATCCGTTCGTAGGTTAGAGAATCTTGGCTTTACAGTAACAATCGCTGCTCCCAACGCCTCATAATACCTCACTCATATTAAAACATAAGACGCAGCCTTTTGAAAAAAACGTCATAGCTGCGCCTAATTTCGTATTGCCATTTTTAGCTCTCAGCTATGTGAGATTTTCAGGGTAGTTGAATTGTTCAATTAGTGATTTTAAACTCATTTGTTTCATTGATATCAATCTTAAATCTATGTCTACATCATCGAATTTTAACTCTTTCGTAATATCGTTGGGAATTACAATACAGTGCATCCCAGCTTGCTTTGCAGCTCGAGCACCATTTGGAGAATCCTCGAAAGCAATTGCCTCTTTAGGCTCGATACCAAAGTAATTTAAAACCTGAAGGTACAGTTCTGGATCAGGTTTTACTTTTTTAACATCATCACGAACACGAATACAATCAAAGTATTCAACTACATTTAAACTCTTTAAATATTCGGTAACCCAATCCTTGGTCGAGCTTGAAGCTAACCCTATTTTTAATCCTAAATCCTTAGCAGCTTTCAAATATTCCTCTACTCCAGGTCTTATTTTTTCTTTAATTATCAAGTTCCCATACTTCTCTCTTCTCAAAGAGCGAATTTCCTCTCGGTTCAATGGTTTACCAACACATTCATCAAGATAATCATAAGGATTAAATTTACTGCTGTCTGTTCCTACCCATTGGCCCCACATCTCAATTTTCAGTTCTAATCCATGCTCCTCATATATCTCTTGAAATGCTCTAAACTCAGGGGTTTCTGTATCAAAAATAAGGCCATCAAAATCAAATATTATTGCCTTAATCATAATTACTTATCTCCCTCTTAACTTCGAACTAATTGCGATAGTAATACCAATGCTTTATGATTTTCCATATTCCTTTTTGCATTATCCTGCCCGTTAACGAAATGGAGGCCACCGATTATACCGGTAGCCTAGTTCTGGATATTCATTCAACTATCGTTCACCGTTAGTTAAATAAATTAGTTGTCTGTTTTTATTGAGTGTCTTCGTCGCTTTTGTACTCCAAAATATCACCTGGCTGACAATCCAAATTCTTACATATCCGTTAATCATTCATTTTTTGACTTTATATCTGGGGCATTTTTTAATGGCTTTTGAAGTGCGTCCACAATGGCTGCGATGATACTTGTTGCTAAAATACCCATTAGACATAATGATATAGGACCTGCTGCACCATCATCACTTTCTGTAACTTTAGCAAGCACCTTTAAGCTTACTATTCCTAACAAAATGAGGAAAATGACTGTAAAAGCACATTTCTTTATAATCTTCAAAGATTTAATGGATAATTCAGAGAAAGCATTGTTCTTTTCGATGTAGGTTAATAGTTTATATGCTTGATACAACGCAACAGAAAACGCAATACAGAATCCGTATGCACATACTAAAAAGGGGATTAGGAAGTAAGCCGTATCTGGATGTACCCTTGCATCTCTAACGGCTATCTCAGGCAACCAGATACACAAAGCAAGCACTGCAATTCCAGCCAGAAAAATAATTACCTTTAAGAAAGCGGTTGAACCTCGTTTAACGTTCATTTAAAACACCTCACTTATTTAATGACAACATGATTTTAGCATATGATTTATTGTTTTACAATAAATACATATTGTCTTTTATTATATTATTATTGTATTGAAATATCATTTTAATTTTGACAAAAATAAAAAGCATTTCTCATTACAAAGAAATGCTCTTACTTTAAAATGTTAAATTTACAACTTGTTCAACAAAACTGCCCTTTAGTTGAGCAAAGGCTGCCGAACATGCTGGCAGCCTCATCTTGGTTGTGTATGTAACTAACGTTCTTCGTTAGCGCAATGATGAGCTTATTTTTAGAAGTCGATTGGTACTTCTCCCTCATGATGGAACTCAATTACAAATTATAATGGTAACAGATCAATAGGTATAAGCCTTTCCGCAAATCTCCTCGCCATCATAGGATATACACATCCGCATTGGAGGAGGAGTGTACGTTTTGGAAGAGATTAAAAAGATGAACACAGAATCTTCTTCATTAAAAAAGAAAAAGTATATTTCTGTAAAAAAGAAAATAGCCACTAGCCCATCTAATTGCAAAACGTGTGAGGAAGAATTAAAGCCCTTCATTCGTAGAACAATCCGTCGGTTTTTGAGAAAAGTACACTGTGTTCCTGGACCCCGCGGTCGGAAGGGACGTAGAGGAATTGCGGGACCTCAAGGTCCGCAAGGTGTAACTGGACCGGCAGGGCCAGTCGGGCTGAGAGGTTTAGCAGGATCCCCTGGTATAATTGGACCTCAAGGAATACAAGGTCCAACCGGGCCACAAGGTGTTATCGGTCCTCCAGGTCTAGATGGACCTCAAGGCATTCAAGGCCCAGCCGGGCCACAAGGTGTTACCGGTCCTCCAGGTCTAGATGGACCTCAGGGCATTCAAGGTCCAACCGGACCACAAGGTGTTATCGGCCCTGCGGGTCCTACTCAGTTACTTGTGAATCAGACGGCATTTGTCGATCCTGTGTATGGTAACAATGCAACCGCCATGCTTGACGACGAGACAAAACCTTGGCAGACGGCCGCTGCAGCTGTGGCTAGTGTCCCTTCGGGCACGACAATTATTGTACGTCCCGGAGTATATACGGAGACGAATTTGGCTAAAGACGGGATCAACTGGGTATTTGAAAAGGGAGCCATAGTGATAGCAGTCGGAAATCTTTTTGATGATCTGGGGGCAGTGATCGCCTTTGATGTGCTTGGTGAGGGACAGTTTCTGACTAATGGAGCAACAGCTGCAGGTAGTTCCATTCTTCAGAGTACAGGAGCCAGCACGGTCCACTTTGAATGTGAATCAATGAGTGATACGGTTGGTAACACGATCAGTCTCCTAGGTGGCGGGAATTATACCATTAATGTTAGGGAGAGTATCACGAACAACTTCATCGGAGGCTCTGCGGTTGTGATTGCTAGTGGTGTGCTGTTTTTGAAAGCTTTTGAAATATCGAATGATATCACCGGTACAGATGACCTCATCCTTTTTACGGGGACAGAAACGATTAGTATTGGCCTTGAAGTAACCATGATTAATAGTGGAGGCAGGGCTATTGTTGTGTCCAACAGTGCCGCAACCCAGACAACAGCTATCACAATGCGAACACGCAACATACAGTCCAACTCTGGTTTAATTATAGATGTCACTCCGACATTTACAGGAACCTTTATTAGTTACTCCATTGCTCTGGTAGGCAGTTCCCAAGGGGTCTCGCTCCAAGCCGGTAATATTAGTTTATTTTCTTATATATTGGTCGTGATTAATTCAGCAGCTCCGGCACTCGTTATTAATGGGAATACGCAATTCACGGGTGATTTCGATAGAATATTTAGTCAAGATCGATGTATTCTTATGCAGAACGGTGAGGCAGTTATCCATGTCAAAACAATGAATTCCTTCCAGACGGTGAACCCGGCCATCGATCTTCAAAATGGGCAAATGAGATTACAGGTGGATCTCATTTCTAGCGAGGCAGGAAATATCAACGTAGCCGGAGGTAGTCACAAGGTGACTGTGATGCAGATGACCACAAACGGGTTAACCATTCCATCCGTACGTGTTGAAAACAACAGTGTTCTATTCCTGAATTTCCAGGAAATATCTGGATCGGTAAATGGGCTTATTACAATAGGGACCGGCGGAAATTTAAACATGATTGGAGAACGTATCAGCACATTCGATCGTGGTAACGGTTTAAATACAGCCTTGCTAATCACGGATGGTCAAGTCGATGCGAATGTTAATGTGATATCTGCTTTTGGGAATTGTATCCATCTCTCTTCTGGTGGTGGCAATCCAAACCTCCGTTGTTATGTAGATGAACTCTCCAGCAATATAAACGCAGATCCTACATTTGCCGGATCCAGCTTAATACTTCAAGAAGCAGGTAATGCAAACATTAGATTCAATCGAATGGATGCTTTCTTTCCATCACAGATGATAAGACTAGTGAATGGCAATCTTGACATAGAAGGAGGGCTCATGTTCAACACTTTTACGCCTTCTTCTATAGGAATTTTAGTCTCCGGAGGCAATTTCTATGGCAACATTGATAAAATTCAATTGGGCACACGTGCTTTAGAAGCGAGTTCAGGCAATGTAGCACTTACTTTTGACGAGATCTCTGTCTTTCAGCCTAGTTTAGATCAAAATATCGTTTTGCTAAGCGGGAACGTCATCACTCGAATCGTTGGTAACCTTCTTCAGGGTGGCACGAATTATACAGCCATAACTGTTCAGGATTCGGCCAATCTCGAAGCACATATCAAAGATTTTAGAGTCAGTGGTGTTTGTATTCAATATAATTCTACGGCCATTTCAGACATTTTCTTCGATAGTATTTTTATTCCTGGCGGCGTAACCCTTGCCGGTACAGCAGCCATAGTTGTAACTGCAGGTACCTTAAGGGCAAAGGGAGGACAACTCGAAAACGGGACCGGACTTAATACGGGAACTGGTATTCTACTTGCTAATGATGCAAGTTTTATCGCTGATATTGACTTCATTCGCACATCAAACAACGCGCTAAATACCTCTAGTACAGGCAGGATCAAATTATATGTGGATGAGGTGGAGTCGGAAACGGAAGTAATTAACATTAACAACCTTCCTACTGCAAACTCAGCGGATTATACGTTCAAAGGTCTATATCGATCTACAGGACCCAACACATCGGCGATTACTATTAATAGCCTAGATCCACCTAATATGATGCGGTTAATCGATACAATTCTTATTAGTGGAGCAGGACCTTCGATATCATCGACAGTTGCAGTATTAGTAAAGAACTATGGTGTCCTTACGGCTACTTTTTCACCGGATGCTACGGTTACATTCTTATTCCCTGCTTCTGTTAATATTGATCCAGCAGTTAATTAGTGTTGTTATTCGAGCAAAACCGCCGTTGATGTGCGGCGGATTTTTTGCTTACACAGAAGATTTTTCATCAACTACCTAAGACACGGCAGTATTACTTCAAAAGTAACAAGCATATGCAGCATTTGCCGCTCCACCGGTCGTAAGAATACGTATAACTATTTAAAATTGCTCAACTTATAAGAAATCTTACCACCTTCAAATTTTAATTTGTGTTTAGAAACACTGCGTGGAAACGTACCATAAAAGAAAAAGCCTTTGTTCCACTACTTTTTCCTACAGTTTTCTTAATAAGAGTATCGTATTACCACCACGCTCTACTGCCCGTTACTTGAGAAGGCAGCCGATCCAATTGGGTCAGCTGCCTTCTCAAGTTGTTATTTTACTCTCGTTCTGCGTTAGCGTAATAAATTAATGTTCCACTATAATATAAGTGTTTTTTCACAGTTAAATATATCTAAGATATCTTGACAGAATAATTTTAACACGTCTTTCTCATCATCTATTCTCACTTAATTAATCTCTGCCTCAAAACCCTGTTGCATAGGTATAAATTCGATTAATCTAAAAGGCTTTACCTTCTTACTTTTATTATGGTAAGTCCAATTTGTTATAAGTTCAGGAAGATTTCTTTCATCATATCGAGTTAAATTCTTTATCTAACTTAACTGGTCGAGAAAAAACTTTAACTTCAAATTCTTGTGGATAATATATTTCATTAACATCCTGAAACTGCATTAATTATCTATCCTTTCTTCAATAACTCGAGAGTAGTGTTCCATCGCCCCTATTCAGGCATTCAATCACTTCATCTGTTGAAATGTTGAAAGTTCATCAAACGGTTAGTAAATCCGTATCTTCATCCATTTTCTAGGCTTAGACTCAGGCATTTTCCTCAGTTATTACTGGGGGCACGAAATAATTGGCATAAGCATCCCGGCGGGCAGATTCTGCTTGTTACGGGAGGCAAAGGAAATTATCAGGAAGAAGGCAAACCTGTACAAGTGCTGCACGAAGGTGTTGTATTAAAAATTCTTCCAGATGTGAAGCATTGGCATGGCGCTACAGCGGATAGCTGGTTTACCCATCTCGCAGTAAGTACAAATGTTCAAAAAGGAACCACCGAATGGTTAGAAGCTGTAACAGATGAAGAATATTACAATTTAAACTAACATGATGTTTCGCCGCTACATCCCAAGTAAGTAAAACGAAAGAAGGACAAAGCATGTCTAATTCAAAAGAACCTACTGTTGCCCTGAAAAAATTGGGCAGTTTTGCGCCAAAGCTTGTGCAATTGACTGATGATGTTTTGTTTGGAGATGTGTGGGCGCGTAAGGAGCTTTCCCCGCGTGACCGCAGTTTAATTACCGTTTCTTCTTTATTAACTGGCGGAAATACAAAACAACTGAAATCCCATTTACAATTAGCAAAACAAAACAGTCTTTCCGAAGAAGAACTTATTGAAGCAATGACTCATCTTGCTTTTTACGCTGGTTGGCCAAAGGCGATGTCTGACATGATGGTTGCAAAGGAAGTATTTTTGAAATAGGTTGAAAATCAATTTAACAACTGTTCATCCATTTACTTTTGTTTATTAAAAAAAACAATAATGCCGGCAGTAACTGCAGTTGCTGCTTTGTCTTGAAAGGCTTGCGTTTGAATTCGCTGTTCATCTTCAGGGTTGGATAAATAGCCTAGCTCAAGTAAAAGGGAAGGGCTACTGTTTTCCCTAAGTACGTGGTAGTCACCCTGTGCAACTCCTCGATCTTTTGTATCTATCTTTTGTTTGAATAACTGCTCGTGTATCATCTTTGCTACTTGTTTATCTTCCGATTTGTTGTAATAGGTTGTTATGCCCGCTATATCATTGCTTGTAAACGCATCAAAGTGAATACTAACAAACAGATCTGCTGCATGATTGTCTGCAAGTTCAACTCGCTCAGGTAAAGTTAGAAATTCATCTTTATCACGTGTCAAAACGACGTTTGCTCCCGTTTTCTCTATTAACTCTCGTTTTATATGAAGGGCTGTTTGAAGCGTAATGTCTTTCTCATGAATGCCCGTCTGACCCGTCGCACCCACATCTTTGCCACCATGCCCAGCATCTATGACAATCGTTTCCCCTTCTAAAATGCGTTTTTCTTTATGCATAGCTTCGCTATTAACACTTTCTTTTTTAGTAAGGCTATTTGCTTGTACATTAAATGCATATAAGGCCGAGACAAGTAACAGGATCGTAGATAAGGCAAGCATCATATTTTTTTTCATAAAACAACTCTCCTCCCAGTAATCTAACTCTATCTAGCGGAAACTTTCATTTCATAGAGTTATTTTAATAGAGGCAGATGAAGGTAAGGCGGAGTTAAAATAAAGTTGAGATGAAGATTAGGCGAAAAAAATAACCACTTTTCATGACGTTAAAAAT
This sequence comes from Paenibacillus sp. V4I3, assembly GCF_030817215.1. GTDB lineage: Bacteria > Bacillota > Bacilli > Paenibacillales > NBRC-103111 > Paenibacillus_E. The sequence goes on along the minus strand of NZ_JAUSZA010000001.1, from coordinate 3,205,317 downwards.
TCACGACATGAAAAGTGGTTATTACGTATTAACCTTGTTTATTTAAACAGAAGAAAAACAAAACCCCGTCTTCTGTGTTCGCCGCGCCGTAGGGCACTCCATGTAACTCCAAAATATTTTTCGAAATGGCAAGACCTAACCCGGTTCCGCCTTGTGCGCGGTGGCGTGCCGCATCTCCTCGATAAAAGCGGTCCCATATTTTATCTAGCTGATCTGCTGGAATGTGAGCCCCCTTGTTTTCAATACACACCTTAACCTCATCTAGTTCTTCCTTTATCGAAATGAAAATGTGCTCTTGCTCTGGCGTATAGCGAATCGCATTGGTTAGAAAATTTGTAAGAACTTGCTCGATCCGATGTTGATTCGCCAGGACTGCAACGGCTGCAAGCTCGGTTTGCACATGAAGTTGTTTAGTGCTGAACTCCACGGATAGTTTTTCACAAATATCCTCGATAAGCTTATCGATATTAAACGTTTCCATCTTCATTATATAGGTGCCTGATTCAAACTTGGCCAACTCCAACATATCCACAATCAAAAGATTCATCTTATCCACTTCTTTATCCATGGCATCGAAATAATAATCCTTCTTATGTGTAGCAACGCCATCCTTCAGAATCGAAATGCAGCTTTTCATAATACTTAGCGGCGTCTTTAGCTCGTGAGATACCCCTGAAATAAATTCTCTTCGTGTATTTTCCAATTGCTTTTCTTTCTCAATGTCCTTCTGCAGCTGTTCGATATAGGAGTGCAAGGATTGGGATAGCGAATTAATACTTTGAGACAAGTCGCCAATTTCATCATTGGATCGAATGACAATCTTTTCCGAAAAATCTAAACTTGCCATCCGCTTAGTCGTCCTATTGATTTGCAGCAAGGGGTTCGCGATTTTTCTCGAATAATACCAAGCAGCAAGAACAATAAGAAGCATAACTAGCCCAATTAAGTACACATAATAATCTTGGAGCATCTGCACCGCTTCATCAACGGGTTGTAGTGAGGCCATGGAGAAAATATAACGAGTGGTCCCATCTTGATCTTGGATCGGGTCAATGAACAGTTTGTATTTCACGTCATTTTGTGTAAAATCAAGAATTTGCAAGGACGTATCACTGATTTTCGTACCATCGAATATTAAATTCGTTTGAAAATCCTTCAATCTGTCCATAAACAAACTATTGGTGTAAATAAAGCTTGAGGATTCCTTGCCAGTTGGGAATTGAATTTTGGTAATCGTACCGTTGAGTACAGTCTCAGGAAGTAAGGTTTTCTCTGACTTATTATATTTAATATCCATTTGAAGATCGTATATCTTTTTGGAAATTTTCTCATTCTCCCACATGATGTTTCCTTTTTCTACTAATTGAACACGATATGGAATTAACGCCAGATCCTTTTTATACGCTGAAATAGCAACGCGTGCTTTCGAGGTCAGAAGGGATTTCGCTTGACTTGGGGTGCTTGTTAAAATCTCATTGATGTTCATCATATGATAAAGCGGAAAGGTCATCGTTTTACCAGAGAATTCCGCGTTAGATTTAGCTGTATCCATCTTGACTTCCACATAGAAATCATTCACATTTTTTAAGTTTCCAAAGCTATCTAATGTCGTAATCCATGCATTATTTTGCCTATAAAAATCCTGTTCCAACTTCTGAATGGTAAGTACATCCCCGCTACTTTTTAAATAATTTTCTTTATAGGATTGGATGTTCGTTTGAATGTCGTTCACTTTTCGGTTTGCGTAGTATTGCTTAAAAAATATCGTTTGCCCTAGATAAATCGTAGTTAAGATGAAGAGGCATAACAGGGTGGTCAGCGAAAATAGTTTAACTACAATACTCGCTCTCATGCGTTACCCTCGAACTTATAGCCTGTCCTCACAATCGTCGTAATCAGCTTCGATTTATCTCCCAGCTTACTTCTTAGGTTACGGATATGTGTGTTCACTGTACGATCATCCCCTTCGTATTCATAGCCCCAAATTTTTGAGATGAGCTGATCCCTCGAAATGACGATGCCTTTATTTTGCATGAGATAGGCTAAGATTTGGAATTCTGTATACGTCAGGTGGACTTGTTCCCCATCTACAGTCAAGGATCGAGAAGAAAGATTCATCTGAATCCCATTTGTAGATAAGGTATCGCTGCTGGCTTGAGACACGGGGGCGTCCGATTGTCGTTCTTCCCTATTCCTGCTATCGATCAGTCGTTTGGCCCTGGCTAATAAGACAGCTGGACTGTATGGCTTCGTTACGTAATCATCTGCACCAAGCTCAAACCCTAACAATGTGTCATCTTCATCCACTCTCGCGGTCAACATAATGATCGGGACATTCGAAGATTTCCTTATTCGTCTGCAAACAGACCAACCATCGAGCTCCGGCAACATGATATCAAGCATAATTAAATGAACGTCATGGGCTTGAAATAATAATAAAGCCTCTTTCCCATCGGCCGCTTCTAATACGTGATAGCCTTCATTCATGAGATAATCTTTAATAATTTCACGCAGAATATCTTCATCTTCTACAATTAAAATAGTTTTTTGCATCTGATTGCTCCTACTAGGCTTATGAATACCATTCTTACCTACTTAGTTGTAACATAGCCAAATAAAGATTGTGTGAAGATAATTTAAAAAAGGAACAGCTGCCCCCATCGGCAGAACTGTTCCTTCTTTAATTGATCGATTTATTTACTCCACTGGGTATCCGTTTTATGTTCGATGACTTGTTCCACTTTTTTTGCAATATCTTTTTCCATCGTACTGCCGCTTTTAGGAACTTCACCTTTATTTTCAGCTTGAATTTGTGCGTCAACCTGTGTTTTTCCAATGGCATCTAGCAATTGTTGTTTTGAAACATTTCTGGACGCTGCAATCTCAACGACAGATTTTCCTGTTGCTAATTCTTGTTTTAATTCTTGTGCGCTAATTTTTAATAACGAAATTAATTTTTCATCGTTTAGGAAAAAATCTGCCGTATGATCAGGCTTACCATCTTTTGAAAATAATCCTTCTACTTTAATAGTTGAAGGTGTTGGTTCACCTTTTAATACGGCTTCAATTTCTTGAGGAGTTGGTGCTTTGTCAGTTGTTTGTACTACCTCAATTACTTCTTTTTGGGCTGCATTGGCCGCATATGCACTAGCCGCTCCCACTAATAGTACTGCTGAGATACCAAGTACAGTAAATAATTTTGTTTTATTCTTTACCATTTTAATTACCTCTTTTCATTGTTTTATTTGCTGTTGCAGGTATAAATATAATGGTTACATATCAAGATGAAGTGAAGATTATATCAAGTTGAAATTGAGATTTTATTAGTTTTAAAATGCAAAAAGCCAGCAGGGTTTGCTAGCTTCTTCTTGCTGTCGGCCTAGTATTACTTCGTTATTCTTACATTGTCAATATATAAGGTGCCTGTGTCATTTCCGGCAACGCCAAACGCCAATTTGTTGACATCAACCGCTGTCGTATCTCTAAAGCTGAATTCCCAAAAAGTTTCTGTTACACATAACTGCTGCCCGACGAACAACTAGAACTGTCGATCAATACCGATAGCCTTGATCCACTACACAATTCTGCCCTTTAGTTGAGAAAAGGCTGCCAGTTTACTCGGCAGCCTTTGACTTGAAGATTAATTACGCTATAGTTCTTTCGTTAGCCTTAACCTTAACATTCATTCGTGCAATATGATAAACTTGGACTGAGGTGATCAACTAATGCCATCAAACAAATTAATGCTGTCAGGTATTTTTCTCTTTGTACTGATGTATTACGTTCAAAACAATATGCATATAAGATTGCATCTGTTTGAAGTAATAATTCCACTAATTGGGGTTGTCCTGTTTATTCTCGGACTAATTACGAGGGACAATAAATAGTCAACTGTTAAACTAAACTGCCAGCCCGTTACTTGAATGAATAAAAAAGAGGAGCAGCCACTAAGCATGCTCCTCAACTATAGTTCTTTCGTTAGCGGAACGGAAATTCAGCAAAGACCAGAGTAATATTACAAACCTGTACCTTCTACAAATTCCCTGAAATAGGGTATTTCCTTTAGCTTTGGGTATTTATCAATTAAGGACGACAGATATTCGTTAACACTTTCAAAACACCCATAAATAAAGTCGTCTTTTTTTAAAATGTTCACTTTAGAAATAGGAATTTCCTTTTGAATTGACACTTTTTCTCCATCGTACCAAATATATTTTTCAGAAAAAAAGTCTTCGCCTTCGCGAACTGCAAAGATAATATTTTCTCCGTTGCCGTAATCAACACATACGAGTGATTTGCTGATTTGTCCAGTGTATTCTTCGATAACAACCTCTTTTTCTTTCTTCAGGTTAACAATCCCTTTAATAAATGCTTCCAGCATCGGGAAAACAGGTGTAGATATTCCTTGATTGGAGATAGAAGAAGTACCTTCATAATACTTATCATAATACTCTGAGCGGAAATTAATAAAAAAGGATTGTCCATCAATTTGAATATCTAACTTACCCCAAAAATCAAAATCAATATGTCCCTCTTTAACTATCTCAACAATGTTCTCCGTTGGTTCTGTTTTAAAGACAACTTCAAACCTAGCCATGCTTATCCTCCAAACAAATGGTCAGTTCTTTTTCACTCTCCGAAAGCCCTTTTTTGCCTAGTATCGTCTTCTGGGAATGAAACTAAACTGCCTGTTGTGGTATTCTTATTCAACTATCGTTCTGCGTTAGCGTAACTCCAATTCCCATCGATCTATCCTGATATGATGAAGAGGAATCCCTTACATTGAATTAGCGTCTAGAAATTGAAGAATCGCATCATTTACTAATGAAGGGTTTTCCCTTAACATATGAGGTCTATGGCTGCCATTCGAGACAATAAGATTCTTTGATCCTTTAACAAGGGAACTCAAGTGTATGATTTTTTCCTCGCCGACAAATTGGTCATGTTCACCAGTGATAAATAACGCCGGACATTTAATACTGCTGAGTTGTACCTCTGATAGTTGCGGGTATAGACGCCAATCTCGTGCGGATTGTCTCATATGTTCTTGCCAATTACCCTTATGTGCTTCCATGTGCCTTTCTATCATTTGATTAATCGTATCCTGCTTCCCATTTTCAACAAGCCATTCTGGTTCAAATTCTTCAACACCAGTTGGATCACAAAAACCGCTTGAACCAATAGTGGTAAGAGTAGCTACTCTATCGGAATTATTAACGGCAACATACAGACCGACATTTGCTCCCAAGCTGTAACCAATCAAATGGGCTTTTGAGATATCCATATTATCCATAAATTCCACAATATCATCAGCAATTTTAGGCGTAGACCATTCAAGACTTTCGCATTTTGTCCTGCCATGTCCTCGGAAGTCAGGAAAAAAACAGGTGTATTTCTTTTGGAAATCTAACATTTGACTCGCGAAAGCCAAGATGCCCCGGGAATACCCGCTATGCAGAAAGATTACAATTTCCCCCAAGCCCATTTTTTCGTAGAACATCTCCAAGTCCTTAACCTGTAGGTATGGCATCATTTTTCCCCCTGCCTCATGAGTGTTGAGTTTCTATAAAATTCAATATGGTATTGTTGACAAACACAGGATTTTCTCCACTCATCTGGGGTCTATGACTGGAACCTGGCACTATCACATAACGAGAGTTATGGATCAGAGCAACTGCCCGCTTTAGATCATCCTCAGGTGCGAGCTCGTCATATTGCCCAGCAATAAAGAGAGTGGGACAGGCGATGCTGCTTAGTTCTTCGTCATTTAGCCGCGGATACGTCTGCCAATCTTTAACCTTTTGCCGCAAGAATTCTTGCCAGTTCCCTTGATGTGCGTCCATATGCCTTTCTATCATGGAATTGATAAAATCATTGCGACCGTTTTGTAAAAGCCACTCCGGTTCAAACTCTTCCGATCCTTTGGATGCGACAAAACCACATTGACCTATTGACGTCAATGATGCAATTCTGTGAGGATGACTGACAGCACAATGGAGCGCAACTCCTCCTCCCATACCATATCCAATAACATGTGCCTTGGAAATATGTAGTTGGTCCATAAATTCTATGATGTCTTCAACATGCTGCGGGGTACTCCATTCAAGGCTGCAACTCTGGGTTCGACCATGCCCTCTAAAGTCTGGAAAGTAACAGGTGTACTTCCTTTGAAAATCAAGTATTTGACTGGCGAAAGCTAATATTCCCCTTGAAAAGCCACTATGTAAAAACAAAACTGGATCACCGATACCCATTTGTTCATAATACATTTCTAAGTTATCAAACTTAAGATAAGGCATCTTAACTCAACTCCTCAATTCATATATAAGAACTAATGTTCTTATATTGTACAACAAAATTATCCATATAAACAAGAGAATTATTACGCATAACTGCCCGTTAGCACAACAGACCACCGAGTTTATCACCGGCAGCCTGTTTGATCTTTGTTATGAAGCTATCGTCTCCAGTTAGCTCAATAGTCTTATGTTTTAATTCTTTTGGCAGATGAATAAACCATGACTCCTTAAGCCTAAAATACTTCTCTCACTGCAGGTCCGCAAGTGATAATTCATCCATGATTCAAACTGAGATGCGTCAAGCTTATCGACATCATTGTGGATGGTATGGCTGATTCCATCCGTACCGACATGTTCAGAAGCAGTAACATCATACTGTTTCATTAATGCTTCGACTTCATCTGGACTCGTAAAGTAAGCATCTGTCCAGAAGCAATCCTCATCCCCTTCAAAAATAACCCCTTCATGCAATATTTTTTCAATCACACTGTTACGAATAAAACTGTTATCTCTGGTCGCCAGCATAGTGGGCTTAGTTTCGTGCTGCCTTTTTTGGGTGTGTGCTAAGAGTAATTTTCGGGGTAGCTAAACGAAGGGGCGAATGCCCCGAAGCGTGAACATGGTGTTATCTGATGTCGCCAACTCCCTGGATTTCCCATCAAGTTAATTCGCTTGAAACAAATCTGGATTCCAAATTAATTAATTCACGATTCTTTTGTTCAAGCCATTTACGGCGTTTAATTGGTTCTTTCATTATGTAAGTTATATTCCGACGAATGCCTAGGTAAATTTCCCCAATCCCTAGTGATTCCGTATCTCCATACTCTTTATTGAACTCTTCATAGATTAACATGAATTCAGCATCCCACAATTGAACATTCTCTGAAAGCAATTCTCTGATTGATGAATGAATTTTTGTTATTGAGTTTATGTATTGTCTAATATTTTGTTTAAGATCTACCTTATCATTTAGTTGATCTAATTCCTTAAGAACAGTAGCCTTAAATTTTCCATCTTTTTTTAGCTCATCAATCTTCAAAAATGGTGTTATCACATGTTTTGAAAGGTCTCCGACTTTACTCATATTTAATGAAAGTATGTGAACTGGAAGTCCTCTATGTTGAACATAATTCCTTAAAGCCTCTATCACTCTATAGCCTAGAACGTTATCATATTCTGTGTTTCTTAACTTCTCAACAAGTAATGGTATGCTTGGATCACTACTTAACTCTTTAATATCGTGAGATATTTGATCCAAATACAGCTTTGAGGTTGTTAGGAAATTAATAATTCTGCGATTTATTAAATGAATATCACTGACTGCTAATGTCCAATCCGTTGAATATATCGGTGAAATCATCTTATTAAATGAAACATTTAAGATATCTTTTTCAAGCTCTAAATAGTTCTCAATAAGTAAATTTAACTTTTCTTCTACTTTCAGCATGGAAACAAGATATTGCTTTACCTCAATTATTCGAAGGTACTTTTCTTTCGTTATGTTCATGATAAAATCTGACGTCGGTTTAAATAGACAATATTCTTCTGTCATACTTGTCCCTCCAAATTCTCTTGGCGATTTCAGATAACGTTTTGTATTGACGACGTCCTGGCCCCTTAGAGTCGCTGCTTATAGTTGTGAGGCTTGCCGAACACCTAATGCAGTGACGTCCCGACGGGCTTAGGGGGCTGGATGTGGTCACTCGCTTCTCAGAGTGACCCGGAGCGTCAATATGGTGTTAGCCGAAGGAAGTTCTGGAAGCAGCCATTGCATTTAAGGCGTTCTCAAAATAGCTATATACTTCATCTGCAATTCCCAGAAACTCTTCAACAAGTACATTACTATCCAAGTAACAAGCATACAGATAATCAACTAAAGCGGAGTCAATCTCACAATAGTTTAATATGGCATTCTTCATCTTAATAATGTCATCTTGCCATACACCTGTATCTTCTAAAACCAAAGAGTATAATGCACGAATTAATCTCTTAGAGTAACCTTTAATATATCTAGTTTTCATTGTGTTATCACTAGCATTAGAAAGTAAACTATGTATACGATCTACTTCCTCCTTGGTCTCTGTATTTAAGTCTAAAATGAACTCTGGAGAAATAATTATCGGTGGTACTTTTTCACCAACGTCATGGCCATATATGCAAACACAAATTATCTTAACCCAAAAACCCCACTCATTTGGTTTACTTAATACATCGTCAATCGAGCAAATTATCGTATCAATCTTAGTTACTACTGGATATTCTTCCAAAAGCCTGTCTTTAATATTTGACAATCTTTCGTAATCAATATCTTTGGGATTTACACATACAATAGTAAAGTCTGCATCTGACTTAAAAGGTTTAGCAGTTCCTTTTGGAATCGAGCCACACATATAAATGCTATGAATCTTACCTTTAAATTCGGTAAGTATATTATTCATATACTTATCAACAAAATCCTTATATTCACTTTGTATTACAATTCTATTTATAACTTTTTCTAATATCATATAGACTCCTCCTAAACCAAGAACTTCTTTCGGCTAACGTCTTTTTTGCGAACTTCGTAAATTCGTCATGACTTAAGTTATTCGCGAAGTCATTCAACTATCCTGCCCGTTAGTGGAACAGGCTACCGAAATAAGTCAGCGGTAGCCTGTTGTGGTATTCTTATTTACCTATCGTTTTTCGTTAAAATGAAACTCGGTCATGCCATCTATTAAAACCAATCCGTGGGATATCAACTTTGTGGTATTGTTACGATTTCCTTTCGCGCCTCATTCGGAAGTACGAGTGAAATCGTTCCAAATGAATTAGTCACATCTTCGCGCTCGTTTTTGTATCCAGTCTCTGTATACTTTCCATCGACATCAATGCGGCCTGAACGATGGACCGTAAGCCCGTAAGGTTCAACGTAGAAATAGAGAAAGGGCTTGTTGATTTTTGGTGTCGATCCTGTACGGTCCTTAAGCTTATCCGTAAACAATTGTTGAGCGGCGTTACCTTCTATCTGTTCGACGTTAGCCTGCCAAGTTGCCACAAAAAAATCATCCTTATATTCAAAAAAAGTGATGGTTTCATTGTTTTCGATCATAAAAAACCGCAGCGCCTCTCCCTCAGGAAACAGGAACGCCACTCTGGAAGCAGGTTGAATAGTTTTCAAAGGCGGGTTCTCATAATTGCGTAAACCGTATGCACCCATATTAGCTGTTAAGATAGATCTACTTCTTTCCAAGTCCCCTGAGAGGATCTGAGCGAAGTAGTTCTCATTGTACCGACCTGCATACGGCGATTGGATAGATACGATATTGCCATTATAGTCCACCTTGTATCCGAGTTGCTCTGCAATGAGCCGTAACGGTACATATACGCGATTATTTATAGTTCTGACCGAAACTTCAAACCAAACGTAGAACTCCTCATCAACGGCACTATTCTCAACCCATGCTGTCTTTTCTCCGATAGTCAGTGAAATTTTCTTTGACCACTTAGTAACGATAGCGGTTTTTTGTTCCTGATTCCACTCGACTGACGCACCGAGAGATTCTGAGATATCGCGAAGCGGAACCAGCACCGTGCCCTCAACGTTAACGGGTGGGCTGTCTATTTGCAACTGTTTGTTCTTTACCCAAATACTAATATCTTTGGCCGCGTTAGAGTCTTCCATCGAGTCATATTTTTCTTCAATCAAAGAACTTGCTTGAAGTGTGTTCACTTGCGTTTTCAATCGTTCAATAAACGTAATCGCTTCTGTTCTTGTTACCTCATCACCTTTTTGGAATCCGTTTATGTTCTTATCTGTCTTGCCTTCTGATAGTCCAAGATCTAGCAAGTATTGTATGGAATCATCTGTACTGTAATTTTTACCAGTAGCGTTTGCAAGATATTGTGCCACCATCCCCCTATTTAAATATACAGGACTCGTATGCCCACCTAAAGATGAAGGTGTAACAACTTTCCATTTCATTTTATTGGCATATCTGATATAAGGTGCTGACCATTCTCCCGTTTCTGACGTAGGATCATAATCACTGGGTTGGTAAGCGCGGATAAGCATAGCTATAAATTCTGCCTGTTCAACATTTTGATTCGGCTTAAATGAGCTATCAGGATATCCATCTACAATCTTATTTTCGATAGCCCATTGAATATTTGAATAACCCCAGAAACTAGGAGACACATCGTTAAAAGTAATAGTGACTGCCTCTGCTTGGTTGAAGGTAACTCCAAGTATAGCTACTGATAATATGGCAATTGTAATTCTCTTAAAGCTTTTTTTCATTTTGGAATCCCTTCCTAAGGTCGCATATTATTACGAGAAGCACAATTATTTTAACATTCTCAGTTCATTTGAGCATAATGTTAAAAAATAGAAAAAAGAATCATCCTTAACCGAAATGATCCCTTTTTAAGTATCATTAAATAAAGTTGCTGCAGGTGAGAAAAAAGAAGAGTATTTCCACGTTCTACTTCCCGTTAGCACAATAGGCTGCACGCGGCAGCCTTTTTACGTTTGTTCAACTATAGTTCCTCGTTAGTTTAACAAGTACCATTTGAAAATCAATTTGCCCCCTTATCGCATCATTTCCTGAGGAATATAAATACTTAAGGCAAAAGGACCTTCCAGTAATCCCAAGCCTTTAAGTAATCCGCTAAATCATGTGGATGGTGTTTTAAACAAATTCCGATGCGACAATATAGCTGAATTATTACTTCTTCGATAAGCCTTGATCTCTCAATAGGCTCATGATTTAACAAAGTGAAAGTTGAAATTAAAGTTTCTAGGTTCAAATCGTCAGGTGAGGAGCAAAATGCATAAATAAAATCATATAATACAGGTCCAACAATAGGTGAAGGGTCAATTACTCTTGTTAATGTGTTCTGATCAAACACGAAATTATGGACACCACAATCACCGTGAAGCAAAAACCTTTCATGTTCTTCACCCGTCGATATGTTTCCAACATATGATTTCACTTTATAGTAATCCTCAACAGGTAAAAGGCTGCCCACATTAATTCGGGCGTATTCCACACCTCGATCAATGAAGTCACGCCAAGTTTGACACGGATCTTCTAACCAGAAACCCCACTTATCAGTTTGCTGATAGATTTCGTAATGATTCAGAAGTTCTTTGATCAAAAGAGTCAGCCAATTTATTTTTGCACCACGATTATAATGCGTTGTACCAGCAGTATAGAAATATACAATGTACGTTTTCGCAGGATCAGTATAGAGAATCTTAGGTAATAGTGTGTTATTTGTATATGTTTGATACAATTGTTCGACCAAGAAAATATTTTCTGAACTATCGAGCTTCAACACGTATTTTGGATTATCGTTGACTGTAAGAGTGTATACAAACCCTTCCGTAGTTCCATTCATCTTGTTAAGAACTTTAGTAGTGCAATCAATTACGCCTTTTTCACATAGACCTTTAATTGTGTCGTTAACATCTATTCCTAAAGTCATATTTACTACCTCCCGAAATTACCCTTTTAATTTTATATTATAGATTCTCGGATAGATAGGTATAGATTGGATAAAATCAACTCTACTGTCCATTAGTTCAACTTTACCACGGGCTGCCACCACGTTAAACTGCCCGTTAACGTAATGAAAGCCACCGATCATACCGGCAGCCTCGTCCTGGGGTTAATTAGTCCTTTTGTCTTTCTATCTTATCAGCTACAATTTGAGGGGGATCAGATTGCATCACAATATATTCGCCTTTGTCATTTGTTTTGGGAGTTACATTAACTTTTTCGCCTACTCTAAGTTCGTTATAGAGTTGGGAATCTTCAACAATATAATTGACGAATTCGACTTTGTTATTTTTGAGGGCAGTAAAGTTACTTTCAGAATCCTTCCGAGAAATATTCTTCGCCACTAAGATTCTTTGGTCTTCCTTAGAAATAATATAATTCCCCTTTTCGGCTTCAGACGAAGCATTACAACCACTAATCATACATAAGACAAGTACTAAAGTTACTCCTAAAACTAACTTTTTCAATATTTTTTTCCTCCTCGTAAACAAAACCTACCTTCTTTATTTGACGGATCTATGGAAAATTTGTTACGTTAAACTCCCGTTATGAAGCTATCGTTCTCCGTTAGCGTAGCAATATTGCTGACGAGCATCTCCCCAGTTAAACTATCTACTGTAATTGATGTAATAAAAATGCTACTATTCTAACGATAAGAAAATGCTTCAATAGTTACACCTGTTGTTGCATCCACAACGACATTAAATTCATTATTACTTTTGCGATGCTCCTGTTGCTCAACTGGAGCATTATTTAGTATATCTAATTTTGGTCCACTACTTGGTATGTTCAAGCCCCTGAAAGAAATAATATATGCTTGTAATTTTTCAATACCATTCTTCTTAAGGTCTGGATTCTTTGTGATGGCTTCGTCAGAAAACAATCTAAAAGGAGAAGTAATTAGTTGGTATTCAACATGTATGTCCTTAGACATTGTTCCAAAGGTTTTCTCAGCATTCTCAATAGCTAGTGTAGCATTAATTTTTGGTTGAGTTGTTGGAGTTTCAAATTTCATATTCATTCGTTCCAATTCATTCAAATCATGGTCAGTATTTTCTACTCCAATCGAAATTGATTGTGTAATATTAATTGGTTCTTTTGCAAAAATGGCAATTGCTATAAGTACCCCTGCAAATATTACTGCTGAAACTATGAAAGATGATTTCCTCATTCTATCCCCCCGCTATTATTAACTTGATATAGATATTATGAATTTATATCCTTTCCAACTTACTTTATACCATATGTTGGAATTGCGATTTTTATATTCAAGCGGTGGAGGTGCTATGGAAAAGAAAAAAAAGAGCCAGTCAGCGCCTTTGAATTTTCAAATATCGTTTCCGTTACTTCAACAAACGAATTATGGAGCCTGATAGCAACTCCTATACATTGTTTCCCATTAGTGACGTTTTTTCTTCCAAATGAAATAAATAACAACTAAACCTAATACAATAATCCCCAAAATGAGTTGAGCATTACTATGCGGAAATATCGCCTCAATACCTGCATTAAATAAAGCCTTAGCAAAAATAAGTAATAAAACAAGGAACATGCCTCCGATGCAACCTAAAATCACGTAGAGTAAAGTTCTCAACAGAGGCTCACCCCTCTTGTTTTTTAGTCTCAACAACTTAATAATCATTATGACCATTACCTATTCTTAACAATCCTGCCCGTTAACATTCCTGTAGGTGTTAGTAGATTGAACTTGCAGAAAAAAGGGACGCCTCGCTAGGATGAGTATGTACTGGGTTGCAGCCCTCAGAACTCACCTTAGGAGGCATTATTATGAAGTCTAATCCAATTAATTCTCAAAATCAACGTGTAGAACGAATCTCCACTACCACTCTGGTCATAGGCATCGATATTGCCAAGGAGAAGCATGCTGCACAAGCCATTAATTTTCGAGGTATTGTCCTCACCAAGCGCCCTATTCTATTCTCCAATGACCTAGCCGGCTATGAGCATTTAAAACACAGTATTCGGAAATTACAGAAGATGCACGGCATGAATGACTTCGTTGTGGGAATGGAAAGCACCGGTCACTACTGGTTCAATATTGCCAACTGGTTGGTAGATCAAGGAATTGATGTGGCTCTTGTCAATCCAATGACAACCAAACGCAATAAGGAAAATAGAGATAACTCACCTTCCAAGAACGACACAAAGGATGCTCTGGTTATCGCCGATGCGGTGAGTCGCGGATTCTACACACCCTTCGCTCCAAAGGATGAAGCATTCCGCCGTATACGGGTCATGGTTACAAACAGAGAGCACTGGGTTGTTAAATCAGGACGGATTAAAAATAGAATCCACCGCTGGCTCGATATCCGTTTTCCAGAATACAGACAAGCATTTGATGATATTTTTAGCGATCGTTCCTTGGCCACTTTGCGCCGGTTCCCAGCCCCCTCTGACCTATTGCAGCTAACTCCGGAGCAAATAGTACAGATCTGGGGTGAGTATATGGCCAGACCTGGCGGGGTGCGAGGTAAGAACAAGGCGATGGAACTTCAATCACTCGCTAGACATAGCGTGGGTGACACTATTGCCCTTGAAGAAGACAAATGGGAGTTAACGCACCTCATCGAAGAGTATGATAGAATTCGCGGAATCATTGATGAAGCGGACGAGATGATTGAAAAGGTACTTCCTGAAATTCCTTGTTCAGATCTCGTACGATCTGTGGGTGCTTCTGTTCCTGCAACGGCTGCTATTTTGGCATTTGGCGGGGACTTACGTAAGCTGTCTCACGGAAATCAGTTATTACGGAAGGCAGGATTGAACTTAGCAGAACGAAGTTCAGGCAAGTATAAGGGGCAAATCAAGCTCACCAAACGAGGCAACTCACTTCTGCGTAAGCATCTCTACTTCACAGTGTTTCACCTGTTATCTTTCAATGAAGCGTTTCAAGCCTTTCATGCTCATAATACCGAAGTGAAACGAATGACGAAAATGCAGTCCATGATGAAGCTGATTGGGAAACTGGCCCGGATGCTTGTAGCCATGGCGAGAGAAGGGCAAACATTTTCAATGGATAAGGCACAGCTACCATTAGCAGCATAAATAGTAAATCGTAACCCTGACACGTAGATTGGCTCATTCGTAGGATCTCACAAAGAAAGCACGGAGTACCGAGATTGTTCAGCTTTAGGGCATAGACCCGTTCCGTTAACGTTAATCGGACTCCACACCTTGGAAAGATAGGACGAAGGAATGTGAGGGCATAGACCCGTCGAGATTTGGGAGAGTGAATCCCCAAGGACCTTGTGGAGAGAAGCGTGCAGTATAACTTTATTATGGAAGATGTTGTAAATACATCAGCACCTTCTGTTCCCGCATGCGCTCTAACGGAACTGCCTGCCATACACTACCCAAACACCTGAACTCCTATTTAACATGCATATTGAAATCCTGCGAATGAGCGAGCATTCGTGAGAAAATCCTTATTCTCTGAGGGAGTTGAGCGACCATCTGCAGTAAATACATATTTTCTTAAAACAAAAAAAAACGCAACACACAGAATTCATGATCCGAAACTCCTAGCACCTGATTTAAGACCGCAAATAAACTACCCCAATAAAAACAAGGAGCAGCTGCCACGGCAGATCTGTTCCTTGTTTTGTTCAAATGTTGTTCTCCGTCCCTCAGTAATCGATTGTTAGATCTTTCTCCAGAAGTGTTTGATTAAATCATGATATCCTGACTCAATCATTATTGAGTTAATTACTTCTCTTAATGCTTCATAAACTTGTTTTCCAGCTAACCATTGCTCACAGAGAGACACGATAGTCGCTCCTTGTTTGTGACTGTTTATTAACCAAATACTTTTCCATTTCGGATAAGGGTAAGGCTCTCCCCTTGAGAGAAAAGGTAAAGCCAATGCCGCTTCAATTGATCTGGTCATCATAATTGTTTTTCCCAACGTTTCTCGCGATGCAGGAACAGTTACACCTGTACGAAAATCTTTATAGCATTGCATGATAAGACCCAAGGTTATTGATCGAAATCGCCTGGTCGCTTCAGTGTTAAGTTGCGAAAGGATTTGTTCATGATCCTGAATAGAAATAGCATGTTGGTATATCCAAAGTACCTCAGGATCACTTCCATTCAATCGGTTTTGGAGCCAAGTCAAAGGTCGGATCTTAATATCTACTAAGGGATGATGATTCTCATCGTGAACCCATAAATGTTGGACCCCACCCGCCAATTCGACTAAAGCAGTGTGCAGTTCATTGGGAATTATTAATTCAATATCGAGGTCTGATGATTCGTTAGACATTCCAAACGAGTAACTTCCAGTTACTATTATTAAAGCTGCATCTAAAGCTTCTGAAAGAAAGGGGTAAATACTTTGTTGTTTTAACGGACCATTAAAATAATCAGACACCAGTTTTTGGACATCCGGATTCATATTCCTATCCCCTCCTTTATTGGAACATATACGGTAATGTTTTCAACCATGCTATTATTACTGGAATAAGCCACAGAGCAATTCACCTGTAGCCGAGATGGTACAATCTTATGGAACTAATGTTCTGCGTTAGTGCAGTGTGTAGCATTAAGCATTTTAATTTATTGGTTTATTTCTTTTTTAATGTCAGATACTTAATTACGCCATTTTTAGTATCCGCATTAAAGAATACTTGGTAATCCCCCGCCTCATAATTCAGATACCATCCACTTTCAAGGTCGTTTAAACCTTCATCTTTCGGCTCACCAATTGCTTTTTTTAATTCATTAACTGTATATTTGACTGTATCTCCAACTACTCGAATTGCGCTGACACTCTCATCGGGATTACCAAAGTAATAATAATAATCAAACCATGAATAATATTGCGTTTGCCAACTTCCTGTTTTTTGGGGCTCTCCCCATTTTTGAACGACATCATATTTATTGGACCCAATTCCAAATTCAATTCCTTTGATTTTGCCTTCTGAAGCAAATGAGAAAAAGTCTTTATCCAAAGGTAGTTTTTCACTTAAATTTGTTTGTTCAATTGTAATCGTTTTGGTAGTGTCTTCATATTTAACAAGAGCACCCATGGACTCAGAAACAAAACGAACTGGTACATAGGCGTGACCATTATGATTTAACACTACATATTCGTTACTATCCAATTGTTTACTTACGCCATTAAACACAAACTTGGCAGGAAACAAATACGCTTGTATTGTGTCTGAGGCATATACAGCGGTTGTTGCAGTTAAACCAATTCCACAAATTAGACCTAAAACAAACTTTTTCAAAATTCATCACTCCCTTTATTTACCACTTTAACATTTAGACGGTACGATTAAGTAAAAGTTGCTCTAACAATTTCGATTATTTTACAATATTTTACAAAACATGTACACCACAGGATTCCATTAAACTGACCGTTAGTTTAGTCGCCGGGGCGGCCATCACTTTACAAACCCGCCTAACAAAGAGTCTTCATCTAGAATAATCATCACTCCAACCTACTAAAAAAGCGTTCACCCAGTAGAGTGAACGCCTTTTATCAGTGTCTCAATAAAGGAAGGGATTATCTAATTCGATGCTTCTCAGTTTTTGAATCATTTGCTGTGATTATAGCGCCATGGATTCTCTCGCCACCGTTAACCCCGAACTTAGTCCAATGCCCCGTAAATGGCAGCCCGCAGTCGAGGATGAATGAAGGGCTCAAGGCTCGGCAACAGCTGCTGCATGTACACGACGGACAATTCTTCCTTAGGATCGATCAACAAGTAAGACCCGGCTAGACCGGCCCAGCCGAATTCACCGATTGAGCCGTTGATGCCGCCGGCTGCAGGATCGGTCATAACACGGACCCCCAAACCATAGCCATAACCACTCATTTGCGGCCAGTTAAAATCCTTGATCTGTTGCGAATTTAAATGATTGGTCGCCATCAAATGAACCGTTTTCGGGCTAAGAATCCGCACCCCGTCCAGCTCCCCGCCCTTCGCCAGCAGCTGCGCAAATCGGCTGTAATCGCCGATCGTCGAAAGCAGGCCACCTCCGCCGCTTTCATGACGGCTTCCCGGTTGATAGCGGGCATCCATCCTGGTATTAGGAGTAAGCGTGCCGTCTTCTGCAAGATCGTACATGGTACATAAACGATCCCGCTTATCCTCCGATATCCGGAATGAGGTGTCGGTCATTCCCAACGGAGCGAAAATTTCCTTCTGCAGAAACTCTCCGAATGTTTGTCCGGACAGCACTTCGATCAATGCTGCCAAGACATCGTGGCTTGTACCATACTTCCAGTGCGTGCCGGGATCGAAAGCCAGCGGAACTTCTGCCAACGCTTTGGACAAAGCCTGCATGTCTACGGTCGCTGCAGCGTTCTCCATGATTGTACGGGTTTGCCGTTCGGTTTCCGTGCCGTCACCACCATACGTAAGCCCGGAGGCCATCGTGAAAAGATCCTTGATCCGGATCGGACCCACTGCAGGGGATAAAGACTTGGTACCATATTCGTTATATCGGTACACCTGCGGATTTTTGAACTCCGTCAGGTATTCCTCCAACGGATCGTTAAGCAGATAAAGTCCTTTCTCATAAAGCATGAGTGCCGCTGCGCAGGTAATTACCTTAGTCATCGAATAGATCCGGTAGATTGTATCAGGAGTGATCTCCTTCTTCTTCTCCAAATCCGCATAACCCAGGGTTTCCTGATAAACAACTTCTCCCCGCCGCACAACGGTACAGGCACAGCCGACAGGCCCCTTTTCCATGACACTCTTAAGTAGTGGTGTCAATCGTTCATTCAGTCTCTTACTTGGGTTCATTTTCCTATCCCCTCCCAGAAACGTTTTCAACTATAATTATAACATAATCTTCCATAAGGATTAGTGCAATCCCTTTTTAT
Organism: Paenibacillus sp. V4I3; assembly: GCF_030817215.1. GTDB lineage: Bacteria > Bacillota > Bacilli > Paenibacillales > NBRC-103111 > Paenibacillus_E. The sequence goes on along the minus strand of NZ_JAUSZA010000001.1, from coordinate 3,186,616 downwards.
CTCGGTAATGGGCGGGAGTCATCCCCATGAGCTTACTGAATGTACGAATAAATCCGGTTGAAGTTACAACATCATTCCGATTTAGAAGCGATCGCTTGTGTAATAATCTAATGCTACTATTAGCCGTGATCGTTTGCGCTGATAATGATATGTTGACTGAATCTGCCCGGTAGCTGAGAAGGCCGCCGATCGTTTGATGTCGGCAGCCTTCTCTGGATGTTATTTAACTAATGTTCCCAGTTAGTTTAACAATGAGTAATCACTTTCGGATTTAAATTAAACTTAATAGCTCATCACGGATCTCGAAATAAGAATCATTCCATCCCATCTTTGCATAAAAGCGTAATCCTATCAATCCATTATAATATTTAGCACCTATTAATCTTTCTTTAAAATTTGGTATGGTAATACCCTCTTCTTGCTGATAACTTTGGTATCTTTGGACCACATCGAGCTTTAAGTGTGTTTTTATGTGCCAGTCTAAAGTTGCAAGGTCAATAAGGAAATCTCCATATTTACCATTACTATCAATGACTCCAGTTATTCGTTGTCCATTTGATAAAATATTGTACTGGTGGAAATCACCGTGAATAAAATAACGATATGGTTCATTGTAGGTAGAGTAAGCTAACAATCTATTATAACATTCATCAAACACATCTTTCTCTAGGCAGGATGTTTTAAATAAGCTGTGCCAACCTTCCCAAAAGCTATCCGCTTGTTCTTCAGCATAAGTAGCAATAATATGTTCCTTCCAAGAACTATAAGCACCATCACCACTCGAAATTATCATGCCATAACCTTTTGTTGTACCTAACTTCACATGGTTCATTTGTGTTAGAATCTGAATGACCTCTGGAAGCATTCTGAGTTGTTGCTCATAAGAGCAACTGTTCAGATTTTGTCCACTTATCTTTTCTGAAATCAAATAGTTCAATGTTTTAAATTTACCTAGTTCCTTACAGAGAGGAAACGGAATTCCCTGAGAAGATAACAGGGTAGAAATGAATTTTTCAGTTTTAAAACTCCCTGCTAAATCGCAGAATTTAATTACGTATTCCTTGTCAAAAAACATGAAGGAGAATACAGTGCTTATATTCCCGAAACCTTCTACTGGCGTTATCACCGTCACATCCGAACTAAAATGCTTGCGTAATACTTCTTCCACTTCGGAAATTGCTACTGTTGGTTTTTTATATACAGTCATTTCTTCCCATCCTTTATTGATTTAATGAAAACAAGGAGCAATTCAGTGGTAGAACTGTTCCTTATTTGGATTGAACTAACGTTATCCGTTAGTTTAATCTTTTGGATATAAAATTACGATTCTAATCCTTCAAAATTGACTCGCCAATCAGTCACCCATGCGGGATAATACCCTACTCGGTGAGCTACTCTCTGTGAAGCAATGTGACTGGAGATGCAGTCATAACTCGGTATCTCTCCCCGTCCCAATATTTCAAAAGTTAACCTGTTTACAAGATAACTAGCCAATCCGAAATTACGATATTCGGGTAATACTTCTTCGCTAATTTGCCACATTTTTGCACAAGTTTTGCTTGCTCCTGCCACACCAACAATTTCCCCATTTTGCTTTGCAAGCATAACTAAATCAGTCTGCCAGGGAAGATTCCTATCAAATATAATAGCTTCATTGAATCTTGTACCATCAAATAAACTGAAGACTTCTTCTCGCTTAATCAGTTCAAATGAAAATAATTTCGGCGGTGTCATTGGCTTTATTCTTTCTACATCAGGCAGAAAATGCAAGTAAAGACCTCTGATAAATGGCAGGGAGAATACGGTATCCCTGTTTTTACCTTGCATATGTGTTTTGGCAATTAACAACCGTTCGGGTGTAGCCGATACTACAATTGATTTTCCCATTGACAGGATTTCAAAATAACGTGCCTTCCTTGGATATGGTCTGCATCCAGGATTTTGTTTAGCTTCAACAAAAATAATGCTATCCTTTTCGCCGTTCAGGTCATCGATAGAGCAATTCAGGTCAATAGCAAGTTGTGATTGCACAATGAACAGCATTTCTTTTTGTGTCATAATCATCGTTACCCTTCCTTTCGCTTGGGGGACGCAACGAAGCACCGTTGTGGTTTTCCAACGTAATTTTTCTGAGAGTAACCATGCAGGTCTTCTCTCTGCATCCCTAATCGTTTTGCGCCGCGGTCGCATAAATAACATACAGTTTTTGCCAAAAAATTAATAGACTTATGTTGAATTTTTTTATATACTATTATGTATCCATGACTTTTTTAGGGGTACCCTTTTTGCATATTGGCATTTGGTTAATCGGCATATAATTGTGCCGATTTTATTTTTTTGTTAACGTAATCTGCCTGTTAGTTCAATGACAAGGCGGATTATTTGAAGGCTGTGACTTCAAAACTCACTCTTTCATATTTAGAGAAATCCCCGACTTCGCCAGCCATAACATACTTATTTTCGCCCGTGCTTATGGTTTGCTTTTGGTTAGAGCCACCAGATTTTGACGTGCCTGATGCCGTCCCAATCAGCTTATCGTTCGCATCATAAAAATGCAGTTTAAACTCAATGTCATGTTCGGTTTTGATTTTCGGGTCCATCTCATGATCTAAAGCTAATAATCCTCTTATGCCCGTATATCCGCCGTCTAAGTACAAATCGAGCAAACCAAAGTGAATATTGGAATATTTTTCATCTGTAAGTATGGCTACATTTGAAGGAAAATGATTAATGGTAATGGTCTTGTACATCCCTTCATCTGAATAATCAACAAAAGCCCCTAGCTGCTCAGCCAAAAATCGGACAGGGACATAAGCGTGCCCTTGATAATTAAGAACAGCATATTCTTTGTCTAAGGGGGCATTTAGACCATTGATTGTGAAAAATGCTGGAAATAAATATGCCTGTATTGAATCAGAAGCTGCAACAACTGAAGTTAGTGAAAGAATTCCCCCTACAACTACACCCATAGTAAATTTTTTCATGTGATAACCTCCATAGATTTTTGTATCTGTATACGCACACATATGGAAAAAGTTGTATTTATAAAACACAGAAGAATCTTTTCATATCTACCTGAAGGTGATATACCAAAATTTACTCAAAAAAGACAGTCAAAGACCGTAGTAATTAAAGTCTTTGACTGTCTTTTATTCCGCTATCGTTCCTTCGTTAGCTCAACAACAAAACAAAACTGGATGATTTTTTTAAAATGAACGAATTAAAATTAATGTTCGTCTATCTGTAATGAAACGTTATTTTTTCTTCATCTAGGGTTAATCGTCAAGGGTTATAATGGGAACCCAAGACCACTTTTCAGCTAGGAGTGAGTTTATTATGAAAGCCGTCAATTTACCGTTTGAGGATTATTTAATTGATACCGATGATGAAGAAGTCATTTGGATCAAGGACAGAGCTTTTGTAATTAGGCCAGCAACTGACGATGATATTGAACGAATTGGAAAAGGGTATTTTACTTTGAATTATCCAGAAGAAATCGAGGAAGGCAAAGCAGAAATAGGCACTACGAAAATAAGTTTAAGTAATTTGAATATGAAAAGGGATTCCACCCTTGACAGAGATTGAAAACACATATACAAGGAGTCGTGATTCATCATGAGAATTGACGGGAAGCACACATGCGTTGATTGTTCAAAAGAATTCGAATGGATGTCGATAGTTGCTCAACTTATGAATTCGCCACGTTATACAGTTGCAACGATCGATAAGCATCAGGCCAGGATCCTGGAAAAACGGGGAAATACATATTTCATCAACATCTTTTGCCCACATTGCAGACAACTAAATTCATTTGAACACAGTGAGTAAGCACCTCAAACAATTGCGGTGCTTTTTCTTTTCTAATGAATGCAAGCGTAGACATCTGCAAAATCCCCGTTTTATTGAGCATGCCAATGGGAGTTGCTGTAGCAACTCCTTCATCGTTTTTATAGAGCCCTTAAACTATCGTTCTTGGCTCTACAAACATGGGTCGCGAGGTAGTCTTGGCCTGCTTTTTTCTGTCATTCAACTCCCTCGGTACCCGTTAGTTAAATCGATTCAAAACCATTTTTTACTTCATTTTAGTTTCTTGCTGTTGGATATCTCTTTGTCTTGGGGTTGAACGGGGTCACGAAGATGGAATAACGGGAGAAGGCGAGCTGCTATATTTACATAAAATGCAATTTTGATCGATCTGGTAGTAATACAGCCAGCTAGGCATCCGATATTCAATTTTAGTAATGTACCTGGAGTTTGGCAGGTATGTAATTCGATATACGCATTCCTCATATAGTGGAGGTTGGCTATTCAACGTTGCATGAAAACCGTTAACTTCCACATCCGCAAAAATTTTTCCAGTTCGGCTCTGTCTGGTACTAACAGTTGAAGGCAAACCTTCAGTAACCATCGGCTTCCCCGTTAAATAAACTCTCAAATCTCTTACATGGTAAGTGAAAATTCCTAAACACAGGAGACCTAACATAGCCAAAAGATAAATTTTAAAATTTTTGAATAATGAGGGATTCCGCTTAAATACTACAAGCATAATTAACATTACTGATATAAAAACGCCTAATGAAGATATCAGAAGAAGTACATAATCTCCACTGTCACTGGACCATGCCAAAATCGTAAAAAAACCAGATAAGAGTAAAGTTCCTAATACAACTGAAACCAATATAAGTTTCAAGAAACACACAACCTTTGTAAAATTTTTATGGCATGAAAGTGACTTTGCTCTAGAAGAAAAATAACGGCTTTATCCAGTTTTTACTTTATCCTTAATAATTAATAATTAATCATTCCTTATTAAATAAGCCTATGTTAAATCTTAATGCTGATTTTGAACCAAAAGAAAACCGCCTCTTAGTAAGGCGGTGATTGAACTATCGTGTCCCTTATCGAAATGATAAATTCCTTCTATGTTGCTTATTAAGCCCCACCTAACGGGGAAGAAAATGATTGATAAAGAAGAAACCATGGCTTGGGAAAGCGAAATTACTCAACTGTTGAAGTAGTGACCCTCTTCGAGATCCGGGATCAGTGCTGTGTGCACTGGCCGCCAGCCGAATCGCTCCCGGGTCAGTACGCTTGACGTCGGGTTATCGGCTTTCACGGCGAAGGAAAGCCAGCCGAAGTGGCTGTCAGCCTCTTCACGAGAAATGCTGACAACCGGCAGGTTCAGGTGGCGACCGATTACGCCGGCAATATCACGGAATGGCACACCCTCTTCACCCACCCCGTGCAAAATTGAGCCCGCCGGTGCGGCTTCCAACGCCAACCGGAACAGACACGCCGCATCGAAGCGATGAACCGCCGACCAGCGATTGGACCCATCCCCGGTGTAAGCAGAGACTCCCTTGGTGCGGGCGATGTCGATAAGGGTCCTGACAAAGCCATGATCGCCCGGACCGTGTACAGTCGGTGCGAGACGAACGACCGATGATCGCACTCCGTGCTGAACCAGCGTCATAGCGGCTTCCTCGGAGCGCCGAGGCGTAGTCGGGAGCGGAGCGTCCTCTTCCGTCCCGAGTCGTCCCGATGGGAGCATAAGCGTACCCGAGGCGCCGACGAAAGGTTTGCCCGATCCCTCGAGTTCTGATCCGATCGCCTCGATCGCCTGCCTGTCCGTCGCGGCGGCGGCTTCAAAGTTCGAGAAGTCGTGAATGAAGGCTAGATGAATGACGCCGTCCGCTATGGCGGCGCCGTCACGCAGGCTGTCGAGGTCATCCAGGGCACCTCGGTGTACGTCTGCTCCAGCGGCTTTCAATGCTTCGGCTGCCTTGTCCGAGCGGGCAAGCCCGACGACCTGATGCCCCGTGGCGAGAAGCTCGTGAACAACAGCTGATCCAACGAATCCAGTAGCTCCAGTGACAAAAACACGCATAAAGAATTCCTCCTAAAATGAAAATCATTACTTTCAAGTGAAATGATAAAGTATAGAGCGCACTCGATAGCAATACATTTCGAATCAATGTATAATAAAAAAATGGAAAATTATTTTTCGAGCAAACAAGTTTCTGAAAAGACTGAACTAAGCATTCATACATTGCGATATTATGAGCAAATAGGTTTAATTGATGGTATTGTACGGGACGAAAATGGATATCGTCAGTATTCAGAGTCCGATATCGTTTGGTTCCAAGTTTTAAATTACTTTCGAGCGATCGGGATGCCCATCCGGGAGATGCAGGAGTATACCGCCTTCAACAATAGTGAAGTCCCTACAATAACAGCTCGAAGAGAATTCATGGAAAAATACCGCAGGAAAGTTGTCGATCAAATGACAGAGCTTGAAAAGACGCTGGAGAGAATCGATGATAAGATCATTTTTTTCAAAAATCTTGAGGACTCAGATAAAGTACTAAAGGACGGATAATAAAACGTTTCGGAACGCAATGGTGGACATCTGATCATAACAACACATAACAATGACAAATCCATAAAAATGAAGAAGGAGCTGCATCGGCAGCTCCTTTTCCTGTATTCAAGCAAATCTTCACTCGTGGTTCCAGCTGCAGATCGCGACGCATTCACACGGCTTCATCTCGGATACGACCGAGAAGGCTGCCGACTTGTTCTACCCGTCGACGGCAGCCCAGATGAACACTATTGGCCGCGATCGCGGCTGGCCGCCATACACCCGCGAATCGTTCGACGCCGCCCGCAGCCTTCGCGGAGCGCTCTACGTCGGCGATCCCGAGTATGTTGCGGAGAAGATCGTGCTGCTTCGCAAGAATCTGGGCCTAACGCGCTTCCTCTTGCACGTGGACGTCAGCACGATGCCGCACCACGAATTGCTGCGCACCTCGAACTGCTCGGCACGAAGGTCGCGCCGATCGTCCGCAAGGAGCTTGCTCGCGGGGCCTCGCAGTGGTGAGCTTGGCTGTGGATGCCGATTTTTATCGGCATTCACGAAGCGTTCGCAGCGCGTGGGGGCAGCAATGCGGTCGGTCCATCACTCAGCAATGGGTCCGAACCAAGGTGCAAACCCCTGAGTTATCCATATTACCAGATATCCCCATAGTATTGATTCGCTTTTTTCTAAAACTGGATTTAATTGCAAAGGCAGCCGATCAACTTTGACCGGCTGCCTTCATCTTACTATTGAACTCTTGTTTCCGTTAGAGCTTAACTGAGATGCAATCCGATTGACATTATTTCTCAGATCACCAGAACTTCCACCAAGGGGTATTTAACCTTTTAATTTTATTAACTTCTAATTCAAGCCCATCAAATTTTGTGTCCGTCTCCGCTGCGACTATCAAGAAAACATCCGTTAGTTCTAACAAAGCTTCAATACTCAATCTGCTTATTGGAGTTGTAATTTGTATTATTTGCGATAAGTCCTCTTTTTGTTCTTGAATGCTTACGTCCCAATCATTGAAACTTGCCTTTAATACCTTTGCTTGCTCATATGATTTTGAGTAGAAAATTCCATTGATTATCCCTTTATCCCCTGTTTTTAAACCCAGTTCACGTAATTTCTGCCAAAGTTCTTTTGTGAGTACATGTTGCTTTAATCTCTCAGTAGGATCTATTAATTCGATCCCAGCGTAACCACTCATGGTGTATGTATCCCCCAAATTATTAATATCTGCACGATACGGGCTATTGTGAGGATGATTTTCCCTGATCAGCAGCAGTTGTATCTACCCTTGTTATCGGTTCTACTGATTCTTTATTAAAGGTGTTTCTTTATCAGCCTATCCTGCCCGTTCGTAATGACGGCTGCCCCGCGGCTGCCGTTTTGAGTTGAACTATCGTTCTCCGTCCCTCGGCGTAACAGTTTTTGTTGTATCTCTTGTTCTTCAACATAATTGCGATACTTATACCGCTGTAATAATCAACAATGTCTTGGTTAATTTCTGGGTTCAGTTGAATCGAATGTAAATCCGAAATCTAGCATTTTTTTCTATTTGAACTGCTTATATTTTTTAATGAATTCAGGTATTTGGTCTACACCCTCCATCCAAAAACCATAACAAGCTGTTGCATCTCCTTCAGGCGATGTGACATTCGTCTCTTCGGCTGGAGAAATGTAATAAGCTATAGACGATACCGGCAAGTTAGAAATATCGTCAATTATATGCCATTCACCCCAACTAGTTAAAGGCGGAGTATATTCATCTTCATAAATAGAAGCGGACATCTGTAGTCTTATATAAATTCCCATCTTTAATATATCTAAATATCTTTTCATGTTCTTCAAAAAGTACAATGTCTTGATCAAATTCAAATCCAATTTCTTTAATCGCCTCAACGAATTCGTTTTCAATCTTTTTTATTTCTACTTCATTTATCTCGCCGTTTAAAAACTTGCTTTGTAATTTGCCTCTGTTCATTAATATTTTACCCCTTAGCTAAATTAGTTCTCTTATTATATCCCTCTTATAGCATCAAAAACCTATATTACCCTTTTTACCAAGACCTCGGGCTGTTGAACTATGCTACCCATTACTTGAGAAGTAACAAATAAAATTCCCTAAAAATATCGGCGATATAATTCTCTTCTACGCTCTCCGCGCAGCTGCGCATAAATCTGTGTAGTAGATGCTTTTTCATGCCCAAGCATACCCTGAATAAATTCTAGCGGTGCACCGTTATCTAGCAATTGACAGGCATAGGTGTGGCGAAATCGATGAGGATATACATTAGCAGTAATTTTCCCGCGTTGTGCTAGCTTTTTTAAAGACCAACGTATTGTTGGAATTGCCAATCGACGGGTCGGATTCGTTTCGGTAACAAACAATGCTTTACAGGTATCTTCACGGCTCTCTAGGTATCTTTTTAACCAAACCTTACACTCGGTAGTAAAATAAACCTCTCTTTGTTTAGAGCCCTTACCATTCACAATTGCAGAACAGTTCTCCCAGTTCACGTCCTCAATGTTTATTTTCTGCACTTCTCCAACGCGGCAGCCCGTGCAGTATAGAAATTCCAACAGAGCATGCTCACGATGGGATCGACAGGTAATCTTAAGATGAATAACATCCTCCTCAATTAGAAATTTTGGAATACGTTTGTCCATCTTTGGCTCTCTCAGCTTGAGAGAAGGATTGCGTGTGATATGTCCTTCTTCAAATGCAAAGCGAAAAAGGGAGCGTACAAATCGAATCCGATGGCCCAAGCTGCTAGGTTTTAACCGCTCTGATACCCTTGCGAAGTAGTCTTTTAGCAAGTTTAAAGAAATTTCTTCAATCTCCAGATCACCCAGTTCACGAACCAACATCTTTAGTTGAAGAAAGTATGCTTTCATTGTATGCGTGCTGAATCCCAGAATACGTTTGTCAGCTTCATACAGCATCCATAAATCCTTCAATGTCATAATAAAACCCTCCCAAGTATAAGTTATCTCTAGCTTTGCTAGAATTGGGAGGGTTTAATCTTTATTGCTTATTGTTGTGCTAGTGTTTTTCGTTATGACATGCTTTCTTGCCTATCTTGTCGACGTTGAGACTACCCATTAAGTCCTACTGGAAATTAATAATAACGAACTTGAAACAAATAAAACTCCACATCACAATAGGAGTCACTTAAACCCAAATGTTTTGCTATACTTTAATAATTCTTGCCTTCATGACGCGTCAGTCTTTGCCCTTATCCTCATATCCCTGCATTTATCCTAATCATTTTGTTTACAACTGCAAATTTCATTAAACCACTCTATTTCACGTTAAATAACTTTATTTCAGATTAAACAACTTTATTTCATCTCGCCAACCACATCGTCCGCCTTGCTGCCTAGGATGTTGATAAAAGTGATTACATTGCACTCATTGTCCGTTTATTATCATAGCGTGTTTCTTCAGCGATCGTAGACGAATGAGATTTTCTATGAACACTGTGTGGTGAAACTCGCAAAAAGAAGTCAGTCCCCGATTCACTTACTAATCTCAAAACATCTCTCAATAAATAAATTGTACCTTTCAATTCTTATGCAGCATTTTACTTTACAAGGTTAACTTGGATATCCTCTCTAGCTTAGCGTGCCAGAACAATCGCTTTCTATGTTCTTTTTCTAAAGTTATTAAAAAGTATTTTCTTTGGAAATCAGTTATTTTCCTAATTTTATTCAATTCCGATATCTTCAATATACCTCTTGCAGTAAACTCAACTATTTTTTGTACATCAATAACAGCACATTTTAAAAGTGACTCTTTAGTTAAATATCCAACCGCTTTCTTAACCTTATAACAAGCTGGAGTTTCTAATAATGTTAGGGTTCCCAACTCAAAAGCAATTGAAGAAAATGCCCCGCATGATTCAACAGCTAATTTTCTTTTGTTTTCCCAGGCGGACCTTAGGAACTCTACTTCTAGAAATATTTTTTTCCATAATTCTACTTTATTAGATAAAAGTAATTCATTAATATACAGAGAATAAGCATCCTGATCGAATCCATTTATCTTACCTAATATATTTGGTGAATAACGTATGTACTTTTCTCCACTTACTTGAATTGGTTTAAGTATTTGAAGCTCCTCGGCGGATAATAAGTTACTATTTAATTGAGAAATGAACGGCAGAATTCCTAAATCATATAGAAGCTCATTCAATTCCAAACGATTGTATTCATAGACTTTACTCGTAATAAATTCTCCAATTACACCATGCTCTCTCCACAACATCCTCTTCTTGTTTAGCATATCTTGCTCGTCGCGTATGATGTTTTTTAATAATCGTAGCTTCCTTTCTGCATGCTTAAGTCTCACATATGAACCATCTGTAATGAAATTCTTCACCTCTTCTATGCTCAAGTTCTTCAGATCCCTTCTATAGCATTTAATTCATTAATCTCAGTTGACTTGCTTATGCATGCTTTAATCCTTAGAATAGTCTCCTCTTTGAAGTAATATCTTTTCCTACCATCCTTCCAAATCAAAGTGAAGTCAGCCTCAATACCTTGCTCTTTCAACACTTTCCATAATCTCTTCTCTCCAACTTTTAGGTTTTTCATTACATCATTAAAGCAAATTCCATTTTGTTCTTGCTTCCTTTTTTTAATAATTCCCCTACAAACCTTAACTTGCTCCTCATCATAATAGTTTTCAGCTAATGTTTTACCTTCACTTAGTCGGTAAGGCTTGATTTGCCCGGATTGTGTAAAAGCAATAATCTCAAGAATTGTAAAAGAATGCTTGGCATATTTAGATAAAACATGATGGAAATTAATCATTGAGGAACTTATTTCTTCAACTATTACACCAAGACACTCCTTAACAAGACTATTTACTTCTTGAATTTGGTACACTACTTTCGGAGAATTTGCCACACGGATAGGACTTAAGTAGCCAGCATCAACTATCTTTTGAACAGTATCTGGTATAACTCCAATAATTAATCCAACTTCTTTCTTTGATATCAAAGATTGCTTGATACTTAAAAAGTTATCTAACTTTGATTTTTCAACTAAGTATCTTTTCTGGCCGTTTGTAAATTTTGTTTCGATATGCAACTCATTGTAATCATTTAATTCATGCAATTTTTCATAAGCAATTCCTGTAAATTGTCTTACTTCTTCCTTTCTAACCCTAGATCTATGCTCTAGTAAGTTCGGATTTTTTCTAAATACTGAAAAATCTCTCCGGACATTACCTTCATCAATTTGATTAATAAAATAGGCATCATATGCCTCTGTAACCCAATAGAAATCGGCCTCCTCAAGTATTTTCTCAAAGGCATTAAGTCGTTCATATCGTTTACTTCCTACATTTCGCTTTAAAAAGTCATCCATAACAAAGTAGAAGTTGTTTGGGAAATCTAAATACATCCAATACACATTTGATAGTCCGACTGCTAATTTCAGACCACTTTTAACACCTTCTGATTGGTTATGAAAAAAAGACAAATTCTCAGACAACATCGCGGTATAGTCAATTCCACCAACAAGTAAGTGTAAGCTGCAATACGCCAACCGAATAAACTGAAAAAAATTACAATTAGAAATGACATTTCTATCCTTTTCCCATAAGGCATTTTGCATTCGTTGTTGGGATTCCAAAAAAAAGAAATTATCAATCGCCTCGGAGTGTATGTTTTCAAATTTACAGAAACATTTTTCACACTCTCGGTTCATAAAAGCTGACAAAGTTAACTTATGTTTGCACTGTGGGCATTGATCAACCAAAATTACTTTATGCACGACACATAAATGAAATGGAACAACACACCAAACTGTTCGATGATAATGTTTTTCCTGTATACAGATCGGACAATATTTGACCTTATTTTTCAATATAATTTTGGAATACATTTCTGATCCTAAAAAACTTTTTAAGTTGTACCCGTTTCTCTCATTAAGAAAACCATTTTCTCTATCTACTAACACAGTAAACATCTGTAATGCTTCTTGAGTAAATTCATTATTTTGCGCTTCATAAATTGATAAGTGCAGATAATTGTAGAGGTACGAAAATCGGTATCTATTTATCTTGGATACTCGATAGAGAAAGCCTGATATACTCTCATCACTTTCTATAAAAGGGCGGATTAGCAATTGTTTATTATATTCTTTAATCATTGTTTCCAGCGCCTTTTCTTACGATATTTGAGTTGCTCTTTTAGTGAACGTATTTGTGCTTGATAACTTTCAATACTTTGTTGATTCGTATCCACAGGCTTGGTCACACGTAATGCTATTGTTAAACTGCCATCTTTCAACAAGACTAAGATATAACCTTCGTCGAAATTATCTACGTAAATAGGAATATCACCTAAAAATTTTCCATACCACTGTTCTCGTATGGCAATGCTACAAGAATAAGTGCATCCTTTAAATACAATTCCTTCCTCAGTTACCTCAGCATGCTCAAGTGGAAATAAATCAATTAATTTTTCCACACTAGTTACACCTCCTATTAATCTACTAGTCCTATTATTTCCAAATGATAGTTTTATCATACATATATATAGTATTTCATTAAAAATACTATCCATCTCTCGTGTTTATCTGTATTCTGGTTGACTACACTTCAATTAGAGGTGTAGCTAATGTCTGAATCAATTTTAAAATTAATTGGTAAACGGATACGGGACTTACGGAAAGAAAAAAGATTGTCACAGGAGCAATTAGGTGAGTTGGCAAACTTAAACTACACCTACATTGGGGGAGTAGAACGAGCGGAAACTAATATTTCTGTGCTTAATCTTACAAAGATTGCACATGCATTGAATGTTGGGGTAATTGAACTCTTCTCTTATACTAGAATAAATAACCAAAAAGGGAGATCTTCTGATTTAGAACAAATTATTGAGCTTCTCCTTTCGATTAGTCCTAAAGAAGTGACAAAAGCAAAGAACATATTGATGGAAGTTTTTGATAAAAATTAAACGGCGGCCTGGGTGGCCGCCGTTTAATTTATTAACCTTTATACATTTAGCGAGGGTCCTTGAACTTTCTGTGAGTTTCTACCCTTTTTCCTTTTTATCATCAGTTTCTCTTTGTACTTGTTCATTGCATCATTCTCAGTTCTAAGCGCTGCTTCTAAATCAAAAATAGGGTCGGCAAAGGGATTTGCAACAAATGGTCTAGCCACTTGTTTTACTTTCATAAGCGCCTTCGCCAAATGTGATTCAGTAATTTTATCAGCGCCCGCTTTAGCAGCAATATAGGTTGCATATTCAAGTAACTTCATTACGTAGAAAGGTATCCCCATCGAAATAAAGTACAGTTTATCTGCCATTCGCGGATCAGCTAGATTAGCTAATTCAGCAAAAGGAAGCAATTTATCAACTTTTTGAAGAAATACCCTAAAAGTAAGAATCTCCTCAACGGTACCATATGAGAAAGCTTCTAACGCAACTTTGTTACAGAATCTTCGATCCAATTGGGGATTGCTAATAAAAATTTTTACTGATTCCGGCATACCACAGAGAATAACAGCAATGCCAATTTCTTCAGTAAATGTTTTCACCCAATTTGATGCTGTCGCTAGCACATATTCGGTGTCTGCATCAATTAGATGCTGGAACTCGTCAAAAATAATGACTTTAATCCCAAGTTCCTTAACAAAGTGATGGATACGACTGGTCAACTCAGTTTCGGATCCTTTGTGGCTGAAGGGATCACCCATGACTTCTAGCACCTTTGATGCAAGCATTCTCGGTGTTGCTTTTGGAGGAACGACTACCCTTAATACTGGAATATACGTATATTCTCGATCATCCGTTTCTTTAATTTCACGAGGGTATCTTGCCGTAAATTCCCTGGTTACCGTACTCTTCCCCGCTCCTGTTGGGCCAAAAATGTATAAACAATCTGGACTGACGGAGTCATCCGACAAGTCCATGATCGTTTCCATCTCCTCAAGAAGATTTTCATACTTAGGGTGGTGAACAATAATCTGTTTTACATGCTCAACACGTCTCTTCACTTCCTTCGAATCAGGTGCTTTTCCTTCTAAACGTTCAAATTCCAATTAAATTATCTCCTTTCGACCACTCCCCCAACTGTCTGCAATTTTATCTAGATCTACGTTGCCAACGTGCAAGGCACCAGGTTCAGGTTTTTCAATAATAGATTCATCATGATTATTAGCTGATTTAGATGGTTTTATACCTCCGCGACTCTCCTCAGGTTTTAAAATCGATATATTCATAGTTTCTGGAAGTCCGGGAAGTTGTTCGATTGGTACACCTTTAATTGCACTGGCTACAGTCTCACTTTCCGCTTCTTCCCTTCTTTGCCTTCTACGAATTCCTTGATATTCTAATTTGCATTCTTGTTGAATCTCTTCAATGTTTAGTCTAGCCCTACCCTGCAGCGAAGAATCGTACTCGTTATATGCACTTCCATCTTTGTTTGTCAGATATTCTAGCAGTTCTGCATGGATCAGGTGATTCTTGTCGATCTTTTTCCGATCTAGGCCTCCGTTTTTAATAAAGGCTTCAATATAACGTTTATTGAATTCGTCTTTTACATAAATAACCCTTAAATCAGAGCCAAAGCGAATCAATACTTCACGACTTCTACCTTCACGTTCCAATCGCTTTCTTAGTTCATTTAATTCATCGCTAAAAAAGTGATGGCCCATGAGTTTAATACCACGAGGTCCGACGGTCCGAGTATCACTTTTTGAGGAAAAGAGTAATTCTAAATATTGACGATTTGCAGGTAATTGAGGATGAATCTTCATTTCTTGTAAGCCTTTAGCCCATAAATGCTCTGGAACCCCTTGGATGTTCAGCCCTCTATTAAAATTGTTGGCGACCATGTCAACAATTGCTATGTGTGCGATATGATACAAACCTTTAATATCGACTACCGCTTTCGCTTCTGAGTCATATTGTCCTTTTTCTGTGGGATTTGAAAAAAGGGAACCGACTAATCCTTGAAATGCTTTGTGATTTAGATTTCCTAGCGCTTGTTCAACGGAACCTTTTTGATGACCGGATGCTACTTCACAATATCTAAGGCCGATACGAAGTTCCGAACAAATTCGTTCTACTTCTTTTGCATCGTTCACCTTTGCATTATCCAAAAGTATGGATTGAGGGACACCATAAGCCGTCCAATTCTTCTCAACTCGTGGGTACAACTCTTTAAATCCAGTCTTTGGTAGTATGCAATGTAAAATTAATTGTTTCCAATCACCAGCATTAGGCTCCTTTTTAAAGATGATATTAAATCCCATCGGTTCACCCACAGCCTGATCAATTCCATACATAAGGCATGGACGATATAACTCGTCAAGTTCAAAGTCGACAATTAAACAATCAATTGGTGTCCAATCACATTCCATACATTCAAGAGGCCGTGTTGCTCTTGCATTTGAATGTACACCATTGTGCTTTAAATCGGCTTGATTTTTCCCCATGAGCTCTTTATCTCGCTCATATGTATCAACCGTTTCCTTCCGTATTCTTCGATATGTCGATTCTGAAAAAATCTCCAGCTGCTTATGAACTTCTCTGGTCAAATTAATATTTTTTATTTCAGCTTCAAGTACATTATATTCATCTTTAATGGAAACGTATTCCGCCTTACTTCCATATTTTAAAATGATGCGAGAAGCTTCAATCATTACATCTTTAGAGACTCGATGATCTTTTGGCCCCCTTATTTGTGGAATTAAGTCTAATTTGTTCTCTCGCTTATACCATAAATCTAACCATCTATAAATTGACGCGGGAGAAATCGAGCCATTTGGTTTTAATTCCTCTGGATAGTTTTCAGCATACTCCTTTATCTGAGATGGGCTTATTTTACGTTCAATAATAGGCTCAATTGCCTTATACCGTTTATCCATAATATCTAATTGAACATCAGTATAATCCTTTGTACTGTATTCAATTACGTTAGATTCTTGACCTTCATGCAGAATGATTAACCTTTTCTCGTTGTAAGCAGCCAAGATATCATTAAGAGACAGTAATTCCTTTGTGTCGTTTGTTATATTAAGCAATTCAACATCATCATCTCTGTGCCGGAGTACTTCATAGGTGTTCTTTTCAATTCGAAATTGCGTACCATACTTGAAATCTATGAGCATGAACTTATCTCCTCCTCGACTGAAAAACTTAAAATCGAATCGTCAGATAGCTTTACATTAACTAGATCTGTTGAAATCTCTTGTAGGTAAATCAATTGATAAACTGCCTTATAGAAACTCTCTTCATCTATTTCAGCACAAGATTCCCTTAATTCAAAAAGATACATTTTCGATTTTAATCCCAGTTTCTCCAGAATACGATCCATAATTGTGTCTGATACCTCTTGGGTTCCTAAATGACGAAGCAAAGAAAGGTTAGCTTGAAGATGTTTGGGATTAATCTCATTTTCTGTGAATACTTCGTAATGCCACCCGCGTGCTTTACAAAATTGTCGCCCCACTTCATATTTAATGATATTTTTGGGGTGATTTTTAAATCGAAGAGCTTTAACTTCTATTAATAAGACACGATTATCTTCTAAGATTAATTTGAAATCAGGGTAATATTTATGCTTCTTACCATTCACTAAATAATCAATACACTCCGGTTGATAAAAAATTTCTATAACACGCTGATCAAAGTCAGCTAATCTTATAAAATTTCTTTCAAGGAAACTTTCCCAATGAATCATATCGCCAGTTTTTAAAAATGGTTCTTTCCCGCGGAAGCCTTTTCTTTTCGGCTTGATTTTTCGAGCTGGTTTGTAGGGCATGATTTTCACCTCCGTTGATTTCATAATTTATGATAAAAGTATTGACTTAAATAGAATGACTTAAACTTATTCCAGTACCATAATCCCCTACCAAATAGAAAGATATATTAAAAGCCAAATATAAAGAATTTAAAGATCTTTCTGAAGTCAATCGTGTAAAGCAGAACAAGTACGATCTAAGCCCAAAAAAGAACAAAATTAAAGACATCCCACCAAAAAACATGGTGAAATGCCTTCTCCATACACATTAATCCATAATGTTTTTTATAAAATCTAAAAGCTCCCTACATTTATCAAAATGATAAACATAATCAGTACTATCCTTTTTTCCATTTAATGTTTAACCCATAAGATAAATGTCCATTGCTCATTTTCAAACTTCTAGCAGCCTCACTCAATGAATGCTCATTAGAATAAACACATTTTATCTCTTCAAAGAACGCAGCTCTCAGGTCCATATAAAGAAATACTGATTTAAACCATTTTGATTAATTTACCTTGCTGCCTGGTTTCAGTTCTCCTTTTTGAACCTTTAATATGACTTCAACATAATTAGTATGATATCTGTCCAGATTACGTTAATGTTTTGGAATCGATAAGCGTGGAAGTGCGCGATGGTATCAGACGTCCGGATACACTGACGGTGTCAGGAGCTATACTAATAATTTATGTTCTATTGCAATTTCGTAACATGAACCGAATTTTTCTTCAGTTATTTCAAATTTAGAGACTCAGGTAGGTCACTTTTCCTGAAGAGATATTTTCTTCCTCCATCAACTTTTGGTCCGGATATTGGCCTGATGTTCATTTTTAATAAGATATGCGTAATTTTTCTAGGAGGAATTTGATTTCTGTATTTTAACTTCAAATAATCTTGCATCGCATATTCACAAGTAAATTTATCAATCTCACTTCTACTTATTTCAATTCTTCTATTTTTTCTAACCCCTCTGATAAACCCTTTCTCCACCCAAAAACCTACATCATCAGGACGACTATCTAAAATCTTCCCTGCGGATACTGTAGAGTAGACTTCATTCTGTACTTGCTTTATGTAATATACTGATTTAAATAATTTAATTACTTCATCCTCATTAAACAAAACCCTGTTAAATGCGAATAAGTCACCTTTCTTTAGGTAAACAGGTAATTTCCTAGTTTCTATTAAGTTAAATATCTGTTCTGTTGTTAAGGAGTACATCGAAATCTTCTTCAATATATCTTTAAAAAAGATCAAATTATTTTGTTGGTCTATTTCAATACACACATTTCTAAATTTTTTTATTGCCATGTTAATATCCTCATTTTTATATAGTACATGCAGGTACCTATGTTCCTTTGTATTTAGATAACTTTTTAAATCCAAATACTTTAGTAGGTGTAATAAAACCGGTCTGTTTAAGCCAAACTTATCCATCATCTCATTTAATGAAGAACAATGTTGTATTTGCTCAATCACCTCGAATAATCTACATCGTTCTATATACGCAGCAGAATATAGATTATTTTTTTCATACTCAATTCCTGATAATATTTTATGCTTTAGTAAAGCTCTCACTGTACCTCGAGTTACATTTAAAAGTTTTGCTGCTTCGTGGAGAGGTAAATATTCTTCTAGTAAATAAAAGGAATCTCTTCTTTTACGTTGAAAACTCATTAGATAGTTTTGGAGATTGGATTTAATATAGTGTTCAAACTGTTTTCTTAAAAAGCTATTGGATCTTTTATTTCTATAAAGCTCAGAATAAAACTCACCAAAATCCACCCTAAGTCCACCAGCAGTCTCCAAGGCTATCCCCTTTTCTTCCACTAATCTTTTATGATTAAATTGCTTTACTTTATCGAGAAAATGGTTAAAATTACAAGGCCAATTCTCTAAAACCCTATTAACTTCCATTAATAATAGATGCATCCTTTCGTTGCTTAATATCTTTGGAATTAATTTCGTATTTTCTTGAATAAACCATATTTGATTTGCAATCAAATATATATCATTTAAAAAATAATCAATTGAATATCCGATATTAACCTCAAGCTTTTTCAAAAAAATCGGAATTCTATTTTGTGATAATTCCAAAACAATATGTGAAATCAATAATTCATCTAGAGAAATACTTTTTTGAACCGAATTTCTCAAATCGAAGCCACACTTACAGATATAATCGTTCTTGAGAACAGAGATTGTAAGAGAAATGTTACAAATAGAACATTTGTCAATTAATAAAGTTTGATGTTCAGGACAACAAGTAAATCCAATTACGTCCCAAACTTTCTTATAGTAGTTCTTTGAATTAATACAAGAACAACATATTTTGATTTTTTCCATCATTACAAAATAACTGTGAATTTGATTAGCATCATGAACTGCATCAACGCTTCTTTCAGTCGCACTTAGAAAAAAATTATGACATTCTAGTAAATTCTGTTCCTTTAATAAAAGTCTTGATAACTTATATAATTCGTCTGGAAAGAAGAACTTTTTCATCTTTTTGAATCCTGTCAATTCCTTATATAAAGAAAATTTATAATTATTTTTTTTGAAAGTACGTAAAAGATATCCGAATATACTTTCATCACTGTAAGGCTTAAGAACAACTAACAAATGATTTTCCTTCTGTACTCCGGACACATTTTCAATGCAACTAGACACTCTTGGATCAATTAATTCAATGGCTTTAATAAGTAATCACCTTCCATTATTTCTAATTTATTAGTATGTCCGACTTTTTTACTTTTAAACAATAACTAACGAAATAAAAACAATTATCGAGGTGCGGTCAAACGAACACTCCGTAGGGTATAATGTCTCCCACTTACCACAACTCTTCAACAGCTCGGCGTTTTTTCTACCGTGGCTGAAATTGAAGGCGGTTATCCAAAAATCAAGGAATTCATTTATCGATTGTGACTTCTCTTATGGGTATAATGACCCGTCGCACATATAAAAAAAGCATGCAGTTTCCTGCATGCTAGCTCCCCAACAACATTGTCATAGTTCAAACCACATAATACTAACTCACAAAAGCTCGATACCATAATTAACGAAAATCCCTTACTTATACCAGTTTGCCAAACTTTGCCCTCAAAACCTTAGGAGTGACGTGTTCGTGACAAAGCTTACTCGACGATTGACTGAACATACGCTTAAAATACGAAACGGTCAGGGCACAAATCAGTGCATAACCATGCATAATTATACATTTATCATTAATTCTAGAAATTTTTTCTCAAAAACATGAAATATTTTCTCAGTTTTTATGACACCACACAACAAAAAACCAGGGCTTCCGCCCTGGCTCAATCCTAAGAACACCTGCTATACCCGCAGTTGATACAATTCTTGCACCCTTCGCTGTTCACCAGCGAAGCCGATCCACACGACGGGCACAGGTCCTTCGGCGCGGCGTTAGCCTCGCTACTGCCATGACCCGTGTGCCCCACTTCCACTACCGGTGCTGGCGCATCCAGCACTTCACTCGTCGCGGTCACGTAGTTCCGCGCGTCGTCTTGCTCGTTCATCACTTCGTCGTGCTGCTCGAGCGCTTTGGCTACCGCGTCCGCGATGGACTCGACTCGGTTGTTGCCGAAGCCAATGGCGCCAGACCCGCCAATGCCTTTCAAGTGCTTCACGAGCAGCTTCACTTTATCGCCATGATCCCCATAGCGCAAGAACAAGGAGCACACACGACCGAGTGCTTCAGACATCGCAAACACGTCGGATCCTGCTTTTCCTACGTTGAGGAAGATTTCACTCGGCGTACCGTTCATATCGTTAATAGTGATGTACGCCATCCCGAATGGTGTATTCACTTTATACGTTGCACCGCGTAGAATTTGTGGACGGCGTTTATATTGTTTATCGAATACTTGCTCTGTCTTCGCATCCACATCTACAGCAAGCTTGCCTGAGAGATTAGTAAAGCTATCTGCATCTTTCACGGCTTCCGCGGCAACAGCCACAGGTGCAGTTTCTTCTTTCTTATCTTCCTTTTTATCTGCGCTAGTACTCAATACTTGCACATCACGGCTACCATCACGGTAGATGGTTACACCCTTACAACCTAGATCAAAAGCCAATTCATACAAGCGTTTCGTTTCTTCCACGGTGAAGTCTGCAGGACAATTCGCTGTTTTTGAGATCGAGCTGTCTACCCATGTTTGAATCGCAGCTTGCGCTCGGATATGATCTTCTGCAGTCAACGTCATGGAGGTTACGAAGTAGTCAGGCAGTTCTTGACCTGGATTTGCATCTTTCCACTCCTGTGCGATCGGCACATATTGTTTATCAAAGCCAAGACGGCTTTGACGATAATATTCAAAAGCAAAGTAAGGCTCAATGCCTGTCGATGTACCCACCATCGTCCCCGTACTTCCAGTAGGTGCTTGGGTAATCACAGTCACATTTCGCATGCCATTTTGCTTAATCGCTTTGCCAATTTCAGGGAATACTTTTGTCATGTTTTTCATAAAGCCGCTCTCAAGGAACTTATCTTCAATAAATTCTTTGAAAGACCCTTTTTCACCAGCTATTTCAGCCGATGCCAGATAGGCTTCTCTAGCCATAAAACCGTAGATTTCGTCCAAAAACACCAGGGATTCCGGACTTCCATACCGAATTTTCAATTTAATCATCAGTTCTGCTAAGCCCATAGTACCTAAACCTACGCGGCGCTCGCCTTGTTGATTCGTACGATTTTCTTCAAAATGATAAGGCGTCTTATCGATAACGTTATCGAGAAAGCGAGTCGAATAACGGACCACTTTGGCCAAATCTGCCCAATCCACGTCATGCTTTTCCGCATCATAAAACTTCGATAGATTAATAGCAGATAAGTTGCAGACACCCCAAGCCGGAAGCCCCTGCTCCCCGCATGGATTCGTACAAATAATCGGATTAAAGTACCAGCTGTTGGACATTTGGTTGTAGTATTCCAGGAATACGACACCTGGCTCAGCTGATTTCCAAGCAGACTCAATGATTGTATGCCAAACTTCACGTGCCCGTACAGTACGATAAGGCTTGACGGCTTTACCTAGTTTTTTCCAAGCATCTAAGTTCCCATCCCATTTATCGTTGTATTCAGGGTCAGTTGTATCTGGGAAAACAAGCTCCCACTCAAGATCTTCTTTAACGGCTTTCATAAATGCGTTACTTACACAAACGGATAAATTCGCGTTCGTAATTTGACCCATCGTTGATTTCACCGTGATGAAATCCTCAAGATCAGGGTGCCAGTCGTTGATCATGAGCATAAGTGCTCCGCGACGGCTGCCTCCTTGTTCGATTAATCCTGTTGTATAGCTAAACAGACCTCCCCAAGAAACAGCCCCGCTGGATGAACCATTAACACCTTTCACTACGGAACGGCGTGGACGAAGCGAAGACAGGTTGATACCAACTCCACCGCCGCGTGACATAATTTCTGTCATTTCAGAGAGTGTGCTCATAATTCCGCCTCTGCTATCGTGTGGAGACGGAATAACATAGCAGTTAAATAGGGTCAATTCATCACTTGCATCCGCACCTGCTGCGATTCGTCCACCTGGTACAAGCTTCCAATCATCAAGGATGTATCTGAATTTATCTGTCCATTCTTTTCGTTTCTCAGGGGTTGCTTCTACGGATGCCATTGCACCGGCCAAGCGGTTCCACATTTCTTCCGGTGTCTTCTCAATATTTAAAGTGAGCTTTTCCACTGCGGATTCAACAGTCTCACCACTTCGTGTTTTTACTTTGACAGTATCGCCATTACGGCTGACAATTTCGCCAACTTCTTTGGCTGGGAATTTAGGGTCATCCTTCGTCAAAACGAGAACAGTATCGCCCACCTTGGCAACACTTGTATCCGCATTTTTGAGTGCATAACGATCCAAAAATATTTTCTCACTTAATCCATCCAGCTTCTTATTAGACTGTACAATCCCCATCCATAATTCCCTCCCAATAAGCTACATACTCAGCTACAACTAAAATAAAAGTCACTTTATGAAGTTTATGTAAAATTACAATATGTGGTGTGCGAAATTCATTATACCTCACTATATATTGATCTTCTAATAGCTAAAGAACCAAATTTCGTTATTAAGACAACCCTTAATCATTTTAGCTAATCCTTACTTACTAATTCTCTCTTTTTCGCGGCCAGAATAACCATATTTAATCATTCAACCAAGCAAGATGAGATAGGCTATACAGCTCGTTTTGACGTTCGCTAATTCCTCTGCTAACCTATAACTTATAATAACACATTTCATTACTTTTCAGAACATTTGTTCGATGATATTTTATGGAAATCTAGGATTTACTTAGGAGATGTTGATATGTATTTTTTTAAAAATGAGTTCGTCAACAAGGAGGACGTTCTTCTTTCACCGGATGATCGTGGTTACTATTTTGGAGATGGGATATATGAGGTATTCCGTGTGTATCATGGGAAAATTTACGAGCAAGCTGCTCACATGCAGAGGCTCCAAAGAACCGCAAGTGATGTGCGGATAGAACTACCTTTTTCAATTGAAAAAATCGGTCATATTCTCACGCAGCTTATTGAAAAGAATGGTCTAAATGAAGGCACTGTTTATATGCAAATCACCAGAGGCGAAGCTCCCAGAGCACATCCATTCCCTGCTCAAGTTGAGCCTATTCTGCTAGCCTACTGCACAGAGGTAAGGAGACCCATCGCTACAATACATAATGGTATTAATGCAATCACTTTAGAGGATATCCGCTGGCTGAGGTGTGATCTCAAAACGCTTAATCTTCTCCCAAATATTATGGCCAAACAAGCAGCGCTCGATCACGGCGTGCAAGAAGTCGTACTGCATCGCAGCGGCACTGTTACAGAATGCAGCGCTTCTAACTTGATGATGATCAAAGATGGCGTACTTTACACGCACCCAGCTAACCATTTGATCCTTCATGGTATCACCCGGGCTGTCGTTTTGAGACTAGCTCACTCACAAAAAATCACAGTTAAAGAAGAGTCCTTTACGACGGAGCAGCTTATGCTGGCAGATGAAGCTTTTATCACAGGAACTACCGTGGAAATTACGCCTATCTTACAGATTGATGGCAAAGCAATTGGAACCGGCGCGCCAGGTCCGATTACTCGCAGTCTGCATAGTGAGTTTGAACGTACTTTTGTACAATAAAGTTCAATAGATATATGATGTCACAAAACTCCAAACAAACAAAAGCACGAACCTTTCTTAGAAAGGTTCGTGCTTCTTTGCACTTTCGCACGCGCTTTCGCTTAACGACGCAAATTCCACTCATCCGTGCCATATTTCTCGCGCACAAGCCGCTCAGAAAGCTCAATTTCATAAGGTGTCAATGATTCCTCTACTAGCTCCACACCAAGCCCCAGCGCGATCTCACGACGAAACGCTTCCTCCACCTGACTAAGCGTCACCGCCTCTTTCCCTTGCGCCCGAAGCAGCTCATTAATCGCCACAGCTTTCTTCGAAAAGCTCATCTTCATCCGTTCCGCAACCTTCTCGTTTGAGAAACGCAGCATGCGGAATAGTTGATCGGTATCCATGTCGAGCAGGATGGAGCCGTGCTGCAGCACGACATTCTTTTGCCGAACCTGCGCACTGCCGGCGACTTTGCGTCCCTCAACAACCAGCTCATACCAGGAGGGGGAATCGAAGCAAGCCGCTGATCCAGCGGATGCGTACTTCTCCTTCTCCTCATCACTCGCAAGCTGCACCATTTCTGCACCTAGTCCAAGCGCCCGAAATCCTTGTAAAAGCCCCTCACTCAGCACGCGATAGGCTTCTGTCACATTACGCGGAATGCCCGGATAGTCCTCTGCAACGATAATGCTATACGTCAACTCCTTATCGTGTAGAACCGCTCTCCCCCCGGTTGGACGCCGTACGAAGCCAATTCCCTCACTTACTACTGCTTCCTGATCGACTTCCGATGCCTTTTGGAAATAGCCGATCGACAGCGTTGCCGGATTCCATCCATAGAAACGCACCGTTGGAGGAACGATTCCTTCACTGTGGGCGGTCAATATTGCTTCATCTAATGCCATATTTTCAGCAGGAGAACGATCTCCTGTATGTATGAATCGCCATGTCGTCATCTCTTTCTGCACCCTTTCCCACTTTGCTATCCGAAGACAACCTATATCATATCATAAAATCGTACATACTTACGATGTTAGTGTCGCGCGCCACTTAGTGGACTTTTTATCCTAAACAGTTTCACGTCAACTTCAATGGATAAGTTATGAAAGCACCTCTTCTGGACATACTAACACGTATTCGACGTAAAACTGGTCAGCTTGGAGCCAACTTCCGGCTCTGAAACCCAGTTCTGTTTCACTCTCAATATCTCATGAAAGCTCAGCTCATGCCTGCAAAGTCATTTTTATACGAACTCAGCTCACGCTTACGAAGACAGTTTTGCTACGCAAAACCTTAAGGAGGGCACATCGATGCGTCAACATGAACAGCAAGAGAACATTCGCCCCATTCATAATCAGCTTGATATGCACTTTGAGAGGGACTGGTTTACTGAGCTGGATAATCGTGTGCGCGGCGGTGGTCCTTGGGACGACTGGACGCTGTACCAGCTAGCCTACGAATCGGAAGAATCGGGGCTTATTTCGACGTTTGACGAGATGCAGTGCCTCGTTCATTTAGGGCAGCTTGAACCTATGGCTCATCAGATTGATACGGCGAAACGTGTGCTTAATGAGATGCGTGGCCGGGCTATTTTGGCCGATGAGGTTGGGCTTGGGAAAACGATTGAGGCTGGTTTGATTTTAAAAGAATACATGATCCGCGGCTTGGTCCGCAAAACACTCATCCTCGTACCCGCTTCTCTTGTGCTGCAATGGGTCCGGGAATTGAATAGCAAATTCGGCATTCCAGCTGTTGCTCATAAAAAAGCCTATATGTGGAAGCAAAGCGATGTCATTGTTGCCTCCATGGACACCGCCAAACGTGATCCGCATCGCGAAATTGTCATGGGTCTTGAATATGACATGTTGATTGTCGACGAGGCCCACAAGCTCAAAAATAAGAAAACGACCAATTACACCTTCGTGAACGAGCTGCGTAAAAAGTATTGCCTACTGCTCACCGCCACGCCGGTGCAGAACGACCTGAAAGAGCTTTTCAATCTCATCACCCTGCTCAAGCCAGGTCAACTTGGGATTCATAGCAGCTTCAAAACCAATTATGTGGTTGGGAAAAGGACACCGAAAAACGAGGGCCAGCTTCAACAGGAGCTATCCAAGGTTATGATTCGTAATCGTCGCGGCGACGGCGGTGTTCATTATACGAAAAGGGTTGTTAGGAACATTCCTCTCACACTCTCGAATGATGAACAGGCACTCTACGATGGGGTAACGAATTTCGTTCGAACCAGGTACCAAGAGAGCGCCGGTGATCTCAGCAGTATGCTTTCACTTATCACTCTCCAGCGCGAAGTTTGCAGTTCCCGGGACGCCGTATTCATTACGCTCGTCAATTTGTTCAAGAAAACAGCCGAAGACTCACCGCAACGCGCCAAGATATGGGAGCTTGTTGAGCTAATTCGCAGTATCAAAGCAAACACCAAAGCAGAGACCACGATGAAGCTCGTACAAGATATTAATGATAAAGTCATCATTTTCACCGAATACCGCGCCTCCCAAGAGTATCTTCTCAATTATTTGAAGGAACATAAAATAACAGCTGTCCCTTATAGAGGCGGTATGAATCGCGGTAAAAAAGATTGGATGATGGATTTATTCCGCAATCGTGTACAAGTTCTTGTTGCAACAGAAGCTGGCGGCGAGGGAATTAATCTACAGTTTTGCCACAACATGATTAATTTCGATTTGCCATGGAACCCAATGCGTGTTGAACAGCGAATTGGCCGTGTACATCGACTCGGACAAACGCATGATGTCAACATCTATAACCTTTCAACCAGAAACACGATTGAAGAGCATATTCTTTCTTTGCTGCATGAGAAAATCAATATGTTTGAGCTGGTTATCGGACAACTCGATACCATTCTCGAGAAGATCGAAAAGAAAGGCTCACTCGAAACATCGTTGTTCCGCATGGTCATGGAGGCAGGTTCAAGCGAAGATATACGCAGAAAGATCGATGAGCTAGGTCATTCGTTTACTGAGGTCAAATCGGAAATTGAACAGAACCCACAATATGGAGCAGCCTTTCAAAGCATTCTTGATGCCGTTGGCAGTACGCATAACATCGAGGTAAGGCCATGAACAAACGCAACATTCACACGTTCGTCATGCGCTTTCTTGAAGCTTATAACTGCACAATTCTAGAGAAATCACCAGCTTACGTCACTGCAAAGCTCTCTCCTGAAGCAGACAGAGAGATGACAGGACGCCCTTACTATTGGAGCTTCGTCGAACGTACAGGGGCTGCAGCCGAAACGATGACCTATAAGTTCATCTTCGATCCTGAGCAGATGAAGCTAGAGACTAAAACGAAGGCCACCGCAACAACTGTCAAAAGCCCACCTAACGTGGGAGGGCCCAGCCAGAGCCAAGGTCATGGCCAGGGACTAGCTCCCCAGCCACCTGACGGAAACTCAGACAGCATTCTTGGCCGCTATTTCGGCTTCGTACCTACGACAGTCATCTCCCAACGGCTTCCGCAGGACGAAGTGACCTTCGGCAGTAGGCGTCTGGAACAAATGTTCACTATTGTCCGTGAACGCGGACGCTTCGTACATTTGTTTGAGGAACCATTCCCGATGAGTGCTACTTATCATGCCGCACTTGTCTATGACACCTGGTTCTGCGTGAATTACAAGGTAGAGCTTGCTTGCGACCGCAAACGAAGCGAGATTCACTCACTCGCGATACAACTGAATAGCGGTGAAATTCGGGAACATTTTCATAAACATATGCTTACCAAGAGCCTATCTCCGAAGCTTCCTGCGAATAGTCATATTTTACCTGATACAATTTCACTGCCGAAAGCCATTAATTTTCTTGAAATGATGCTCGAGCGTAAAGTCAGTGCGTATGATCATACTTGGGCCGATGAAGCTAACGAACAGCACCGCAGCGAAATTGATCGTGTGGAAGCTTATTACAACGGTCTCCTGCTGAGCGCTGAGCCTGACAAAAGAAACGAAATCGAAACGCAATGCCGCAACCGTCTGCAAGAAATCGACTGGCAGCACAAGCCTCGTATTGTCGTATCTGTCATCAATTGCGGATTGTTTCATTTGAATGCTGGGCGAACACCCAGGAACTGACGTCAGTCGCTAAAACATCGCAAAATTAACACTACAGGTTCTAACAATCTTTTTAAGGCATAAGAATTACAATAGGTTAATAGGTTCATACCACTAGAGGTTAACGATAGGTAGGTGAACGAGGATGAAGCTGTGGACAACATGGACGGCGGCTTGCTTCATTAGTGTGGGCAGTTTATTATTCATACCGCTCCAAACCTCTGCAGGCGACTCCGTAGAACGGACAAGCTATACGCAGACGGCAAGGGAAACGATAGCTAGTAACATAGAGACGAAGCCATTACCAGAATTGCGGAGCGAATCCTCTTTGACCGCTACGATCAACACTTGGCGAACAACTCTCGCTCGAGAATCCGGGTTTGAAAGCTGGCAGACGGCAGTCTGGAACAGTTATCCTCTCGGGCCAGGCACACATGGTTGGGTGGTTATCCTCACCGATCATGGACAGGATGTTGGCTACATGATCGTACATGCCACTGATAACGGGTCCTTCCGATTAACCGAATACGGAACTGGCAACAATCCGCTATTCAGCTTGACCACGCTGTATCGTTCTTTGGTACAGCAGGAACTCATTCCAACTACTACTTCTTACTCCGATTTTGTTCAAAATGAAACGATTATTTTAGACCGACTTTACATGGACCAGCTAACCGCTGTGTGGAAAATAAGTTTGCAAGATCAAACGTACTATTTGGATGCCAAATCCGGAGAGCTGCTTCCGCTCAAAGAGGACCCTACCCCGAGGATCAAAGAGGATCAGCCAGAAGCAACCGATCTGTCGAGCAAAGTTCAAACGGCGTTATATCCTGCCTTTGATCCTTATGATCGACTCCCATGGGTCAAAGGCAAGCCGCTTCCAGTGACCAAACTGAGCGAACTTCAAAAGGCTTTAAACCCTCAAGCCAAGTTAACCTATGTCACCGAGCTCTATGATGGGCAAGTCACGCTGCCGCTCGCCATTCTTGGTTATCAACAATGGGTAGCTGGGGATACCTACCTGACTTTAGATCATGTCGGATCACGTTACGTGCTGCTGGAGAATGCTTTAAAGTTAGGACATATTTTTCCGTAAAAAAAGCCTTAGACCGCTGAATCCAGAGGTCTAAGGCTTTGCGCGTTATTTCCAAGTAAAATCAATAGCTTTCAGAAAAGCTTTAGCTAAAACGGTATGTCCTACGTTGTTCGGATGTACACGATCCCAAGCGATGTAGGCTGGGTAGTAAGCCTGGAGTACAGGTTCAAAGGCAGCTTGTGTATCCACGAAAAGGGAGCCCGTTTCTTCGGCTATCTGTTTCACGACTGCCCCGTATTGATCCATTTTGGAACGCATAGCATCTTGCGGATTCGGCTCTATGTAAAAGGGTGTCATCACTACGAGCCCTTTGACAAGAGGACGTGTCTGTTCGACTAGCTCTCTTAACGTCTTTTCATAAGTCTCAATGCCCACTTGCTTTTCCTTTTGATGCGGTACGTCAAAATGCCTCCATACGTCATTAATACCGATCATGATAGATAACCAGTCTGGCTTCAAATCGATGACATCCGTTTGCCATCTGGCTTTGAGATCAAGTACCGTATTGCCGCTGGTACCCACATTGACGGTACGAATTTGAAGCTCTGGATACGTTGCATTGATCAGCCCGTCCACGATAGAAACATAGCCTTTACCTAAAGCTCCGAATAATCCTTCGCCAATCGGTCTTGATCGTTCGCAATCCGTAACGGAATCACCAATCATGACAAGCTTATTGTTTTTTTTCAAGTTTCATTATGACTTCTTCCCCCAATTTTTGGTAGTACGTTCGTCCTGACTATATTCGATATATAAACAAAAAAACCTCTCGCACCAATCATCAGGATGAAGTATCTCCCGATTATAGGTGAAGAGGCTTTGTTATTTTATCTTTTTGGGTTTTGCCTGATCAATCAGCATCCTTGTGGCCAGCGGCAGCATGCCGAACCAGCGTGTTTGCCAGCTTTCCCGCTGTTCCTTGCTTATGGCTTTGACCTGCTGACGAACTTCCCTTGGTGTTTCTATATACGTAACGACTTGCTGTGTTATGTACTTAACCAGATCATCGCTTTTTGCCATATGTCCACCTGCCTTCTATCCCTATTTTAACCACAGAGACAGGAGCTTAAACTAGCCAAAGACAGGTGGATATAGGGTATTAACCGAGTTTGCCGCCACTCTCCGCAATGATTTTGTCTGCAAAAGATTTAATCGTGCTGCAGCCTAACAGCATCGGTTTATTATCACACTGCAATAACAAGGTATGAGCGTTGGTATCCCACGCATATTGAAATCCGACATTCATGCCAACCACCGTAATCATGAACTTGCCTTGTGCTGCATTAGGAATCGTAAAGCCCTGCTTTCTGCCGACTTGTTGTAAGGCTTTGAATACCGAAGACGAAATCCCTCTATACGTCCATGTGCTGCAAGCCGCCATAGGTCATCTCCTCTCTCCCCTTATAGGATCATTAAATTGTATGAACAGAAAAAGCAAATCGTGCTTGTTTCTTTTAAAATCCATTGATCATAGCTTAGTCTTACACTTCTATTCACGTTAACCAAGCATACACTAGAGCAAGTAGAGAGAGAGAGGTGTTGGCTTGTATGTGGAAACAGATGCTGCTAACGGAGCAGCTAGAGATTCAAATGGATGAATCCAATCATCTACTCGAGGTCAAATTGATCAGATCCGAGCAGGAGGAAACAGCGACCGTTCGATTGAAACATGCTGAACTCATCCAAATCCTGCATACCCTGCTCGAAATTAATCGAAGCTTCCGCGGAGATATTTCCTATTTTCATTCCGTTCAAGTTCAGGTCAAGCCTAAGCTCGATCTCCTAAGATAGCTTAAAATTAAAAAAAGCACCTTCGATTCCCACCCTACGGTGAGATACGAAAGTGCTTTTTGGTGTTTCTGACGATCTGTTTAATCCCTGTTTAATCCAACAATTGAGGCTAAGAACTTCAAGATATACAAGAAGAGATTAATGAAATCGAGATAAATATTTAATGCTGCGAGTGGAACCTCTTCCGCGGATACACCGTTTCGGTATTGAGCCACATCATAGAGAACCCAACCACTGAAAATCAAGATGCCGATCATCGACCATACTAGGTTCATCGCAGAACCAAAGTTAACGAACATACCGACCACACTCATGAGCACGAGCCCAATCGTTCCTGCAAACAAGAAGCCGCCTAGAAAGCTGAAATCACGCTGCGAACGATGAGCATAGAAGGCAAGTCCGCCGAAAATTGCTGCAGTCGCGAAGAATGCGCCAGATACGACGTTTGCCCCCAGCATACCGCCATACGCCATAATGACTGGGTACAGAGTAACCCCTGAAATCGCAGTAAATGCATAAAGAAAGCCGTAGCCGATATGTTTGCCGCGAACACGAATGATGATTGCTGCCACCAACATGACTACCTCAGCAATGATGAAAAGCATAATCATCGATGGTGGAACGACAATTGCACCGATCAATGTCCCTAGGAAGGAAACCAACAGGGAAATAGCAAACGTTTGAAGCACATGAGCAAAACTTCCAGAATGCGTAACCGTAATCGTTCTATCCATGAAACATCAGCCCCTTTGTAATGATGTACAATCTATACTATGTATTATACCTAGTTTTCATGAAAGTCGCTATATTATTGAAAAAGATGAACAGCGTTTCATAAAACAAAACAACCCCTTCAGACGTATCTGAAAGGGTTGTTGCTTGGTATGCGATCAAGAGGACTCGAACCTCCACGGGGGTAAGCCCACACGGACCTGAACCGTGCGCGTCTGCCAATTCCGCCATGATCGCGTATGCGGCTGCTCTATGAACAAAGTCATAATAGCTGCGACAAAACTTAATATAACACGGGAAATGAGAGCTAGTCAACGATACTTTTTACAATTCGTGAATAATTCATCCCTTCACTCCTAACCCTATTCGCAAAGGAGGAATGACTCATGAATGAGGAAGAAATCAACGCCTTGGAACCGAAATATACAGGCAACCAAAGGGATCTTACAGAAGGTGAAGCTGAAGCCATTGTGCATGATCCTAACTACAAAAGTGAAGATGAGGATGAATCTGGACTAGGCGCGATAGCAACTGCTGCTGCCTACGGAGTTTTCCGTAGAACATAAATAACTAAGCTTGAATCATTTATGAAAATGGTAGACCCAGCCCAATTAAACATGCCCTACTTATCCACACGGATTAGTAGGGCGTTTGTTCATACAATTGACCTGAATGTATGATGGCTTCGTATACCGTTCTTCCGATCAAGTAACCAAGCGCGGTCGCTGTACCCGCGTAACGATAGGTCTGGCCTCGGCATGTTGCAGCAATAAGTACGGCATCGGTAGTCGTTCCTGTCGCTGGCTGGCCCTCAACGAGGATGCCTAATGCTTGAAGAGCCGCTGCTTTAGCCTCGGTTGCCGTAATGACAGCATTAACCATGGCTGCGTCGGTTAAGCAACCGTTGATAACGACAATTGTGTTAATTGTTCCAGGGTAAAGGGAAGCGGAAGGGAGCTCAGCTCCTGCTCTTGCTTTATTCCCCAGCCCCACCGTAACCCACGAGCAAACATGAAGTGACTCCTGCTCTGGCTTCATCGCAAGTTTCTGACCGAATTCGCTGATATCATCGTCTTCGCCCGTTTCCCAGGTAACGCTGCTGTAGCCAACGTCCTTTACCTTCGCCGCGGTTAGCATCCCTGCTGTCTCTTGAGGATTCAAACCCTCACGCTGGATGAATTCATCCATCTCACGAAGCGGATCAGCCTCATTATACAGCTTGTCCACTTGCCGATTCATCATCACCTTATGCGTGCCGAATCCACCGCCCCATGGCGAAGAATTCAGCGTTCGCAGCGGATGTTCACTGCAAATCTGCAAGTAAGCACCTTGGGGAGAACTAACCAAGTCCATGCGAATCCCAGAGATAGGAACCTCCATTGATTCTATCCATGAATCCTTATTCGTCATCAGAAACGCCATCTGGTTCGATGGGATCCTGCGGAAGCATGAATTCAGGAGGTCTTTCGTTCTCGTATGGTTGATAGATATAATTGCGTGCGAGCTTGACTACTTTGCGGTTTTTCTTGCGAATTAACACACTCTCATCATCCCAAGCAACTACACTTCCACGCACATCATTCGTTGGGCTGACATCCCGAATAACACGCAATAATGTGCTTTCAACTCTATATTGATCAAGCTGTTCTTCAGATATCATCATCTTACCTCCAACATTTCATATGTACTTCTTAAGCATACACCAATTCGCATTTAGTTCAAACTTTACATAAAACCGCTTTACTGAGGTTAACTTAACTAATGACGAAACAAAGTTAACGCAAATCGCAAACTTACTCCATGGGAGGTTCTATAGTGGATAAAAAAACGTACTACATCAACGTTGGCACGGGGGAAGTTCTGGAAGACAAAGATGCACTTAATTTCGAATTCGAGATCTCGGCAACCGAAGAAGAAATTGATAAGCTTCAAGAGCTTTTCGAGGAAACCGATAACTCCTCACAAGGCAGCTATGCAACTTCATGGCTTCCTTGGAAAGTCTATTACTCCAATGAGGCCAATCAGGAATACGATTATTATTTAACTGAAGTGTATCGAACCCTTCACAAGCTTGGTTCCGAACAAACGAAAAGGCATATTGAAAGCATGAACATTTTACAAAATGGAGTCTAAGTCTAAATCTTGAGTCTAAGCATGCGTCTGACTCCATTTTTCCCTTCAATCCGAAAATGACTGCCTCTGGTTCTTTGAAGGAGCGTCGATTCTTATTTCAACGCTAACGTTGCACGAAAGCTGATAAAGCCTTCGATGTGAAAAATATAAATTGAATACAATATTTAGATATTTGTTTTTTAGGCAGTGAGCATAACAGTTGATCTCTAATCAAAAGTAGGTCACTTTTCCAAAAAAATTGGTGTCTATTTGGTTATATTACCCTTTATTACGCTTAGACTTTTTTACATAGACGCCTTCTGACGGTGCAACTTCTACTGGTTTAGCTGGTTCGTGTTTCTTCTGCCAACCTTTCCTCAGGAAAAAGGATTTAAGCGCAGGAACCTCATGCTTTACATAGATCTCAGGCTAGCTGAGAGCGCCTTTTGAGCGCTTTCGGGCGGCGTAAGGTTTATTGTAGAGCTGAGAGCGCCGAAACGGCGCTTAAAGTTTTAAGTTTGGAGTTTTTGCGTACCTTAGGAGCAGAAAAGCGGGCTGAGAGCACCTTTTTGGCGCTCTCAGGCGGCGTAGAGGTTTGTTTTAGAGCTGAGAGCGCGGAAACGGCGCTTAAAGTTGTAGGTTTGGAGTTTTTATGCATGTTAGCAGGTTTATATCATAGAAAAAGGCCAACGAATCCTCTTCGGATCCATTGGCCTCTTTCTTATATGGGCATAAATTAACTAACATGTTCCTTCGAATCATTCGTCTCGTACCAGAAATCAAGGACTTTGCTAGACATTACGCGCTTCTGAATATACTCCACTTGTGCGGCGGAGAAATGTTGTTCCCATTCGATTGTCAGTTCTGTGCAGAGCTTTACGATCGTTAACAACTCGGACCATGCTACATATCGTTTGTACCAGAAAAATTGAGGGTGTTCGATCATATACGGATACAGGTCATCAAACTCTGTATGCTTACAATCAAGCGCACGTTCAAAATGTGTTTTGGCTTCCCCAAGCTTTGTCATAAAATATTCAATGGAACCATTTTCGATACCCATAGATGTCAGCCTCCTCTCATACCATGTAATCATTATAAAGGATAAATCGGTTTGAGGGAAGACTTGAACAAATTGTAAAATCAGTCAAAAGTGATTTGACCATTCGCCAGTGAGGAAATCCGAGCTAAGGATTCTACACGAATTCCACGCTCTCGAATGGAGCTTCCACCAGCTTGGAAGGATTTTTCTACCGCAATCCCTACACCAACAAGCTCAGCTTCCGCTTTTTCAATGATGCGAATTAATCCGCGTGCTGCATCTCCATTAGCGATAAAATCATCGATCAGCAGAACTCGCTCGCCTTTGTGAAGCAAATGAGAGGATACCATAATGTCCGTAACAATCCCTTTGGTAAAGGAAGGCACACGCTCACTATATGTATCTTGATCCATAGTCAACGTCTTCTTCCGACGTGCAAATACCATGGGAACCTCAAGATGTAAAGCTGTCGTATAGGCGATCGGAATACCGGACGATTCTACGGTAAGCACCTTGTCAGGCTTCGTTTCTCTAAACAATCTTGCAAATTCTTTCCCCATCTCCATGATGAGCACAGGATCAACCTGATGATTAAGTATGGCATCCAGCTTGAGTACTTGATCCGATACGACTACACCGACCTCTAGGATCCGCTGTTTTAACAATTCCATGATTCTAGCCCCCTAAACCTGTCTATTATGAGTAAGTTACCATATTGATGAAGTAGGTTTCAAGTCCCAATTTGTGATTATCCCTCTTTTGAAGTGAAACTTTTACTCTGTATAAGGTGTCTATATGTATGTAGGGTTCAGCATTTTGAAATTTGTCTACAATTGCTCACATTTGGGTAACTTGATGCATTGAAATAGAACCAGAAAACAGTATGATTAGTAATGTTGTATTATTCACACCAATTATTCGGCAGAAAGGATTGATGGCGATGAACAACCTGCTTAGACCTATCATGCTTGGCTTTGTGCCAGTAGCATTTGCTTCAATACTGTTAGCTGGATGCCAAGAGTCATCTGCTCCTTCCGGACAGCCTACTATAGATCCAACTAACCATGTACAAAATAGCTCGAGTCCAGTTAGCACACCCCCTGCGATCGTAGTAGCAACAGCAACGGCAGCACCTTCATCAACACCGGAAGACACGGCCAAACACGAGGCACAAGTCGCAGGCACGTCCAAAACGGATTTAACGGACATCCCGCAATTATCTGCGAGTGCGAAGCCAACTGCCAAGCCGAAGATTAAAGCAGAGGATGCGTATCAACAAGAGAAACCAACGTTGATGGGCTTGAAGCTCGGAACGAGTAAAGACGTAGTGCTCGAACGTTTTGGGAAGGCGAAGAAACAATTCGTGATGGATGCAGATGAGGACGCCATTCAAGTCTATGACTTCACGGATTTCTCCGTAGGCTTCAATAAGAAGGATGTCCTTGAGTTCGTTGATGTACATTCCACGGAGATTGATCCTGGACTTCGCGGATTGCGCCTTGGTCAGAAAGTCCAAGACGCTATTGCCATTCTAGGCAAACCGGACACCAACTCAACCTATGTTCTCTCCTACAAGTCGCAAGGAACACTACTTAAGCTCGACATTGATCCAAATGAGAGCACCATCCAATCGATTAAGCTTTTCGCTAACCATTAATCCGCAAAGAATACAAAATAAGACCATGATTGCTCCTCTTATAGGATGACACTCATGGTCTTATTTCATGTGTATGGGAATCAGACCGCTCTCCGCTTCCGGAATCGGAAGTAAATGGCCGTTCCAATAATGGCTATAACCGCTATAGTCACTAAGCTTATTCCCATATATTTATGAATTAATTGAAATAAACCCTCCAAATTGCTGCCAATAAAATGCCCTAATGTTAAAAAGGTTGTACACCACAGCAGCGCTCCTGTACCCGCAAAGAACAAATACTTATAAAACTTGACCCCGCTTACACCTGACAAATAACAGGTGAAATGACGAACCCCCGGCACGAAATACCCAAAGAAAACAGTCCAGAGCCCATACTTCTTAAACCAACCCTCGGCCCGTTCAATCCGGTTCGGTGTTAGTTTGAACCATTTGCCATACCGATAAAGAAACGGTTTACCCACACGATGACCGATTAAATAACTGACAATCATCCCTGTCATCGTGCCTGCGTATATCACCATTAACGTTGTTCCAAAATCAAAGGGACCTCCAAGTGCCGTTAACGAACCCACGAAAGCCATCAGGGTTTCATCTGGTACGGGTACCCCAACGATTCCGGCAGATAGCAAAAGGTATAAAGCAATATATCCATAATGACTTATGAAATCATATAGAAATTCCTTCACAAAAGACTCACTCCCGCATTGTACTTCTTCTTATTCATTCCCATTTTAGCAGAAACGAGAGCTTGCCCCAAGTTCCAGTCATGCACATGGGATCACGAACATACCTTGTACTATATCAAACGAAAGAAAGCGGGGCAATCTATGCGAACAGGTTCACAGATCGTCCGTGTTGCCTTTACCTACATTGGAACGGTTGTTGGAGCAGGGTTCGCTTCTGGACAGGAGATCCTGCAGTTCTTCACACGTTACGGCTGGCTAGCCACATTGACGATTGCTTTATCCAGCATCCTTTTCATCTGGATTGGCATTAAACTCATGCTGATGGCTCATGATCTGAAGGCAGCATCTTATGAGGATTTGAATCGGGCCATTTTTGGCCATAGAATTGGTAATGCCATTAGCTTGTTTATGATGATTGTCCTTTTTGGGATTACAACCGTCATGCTCGCCGGGGGCGGAACGGTCTTTGAAGAACAGCTGCACCTCTCTTACCAAACAGGACTATTCGTGACATTAGTTCTCGCCTATTTCGTATTGTCCCGCGGAATTGGCGCTATTATGACAGTGAATTCAATCGTCGTTCCCATCATGCTGCTCTTCAGCTTGGTCATCGTCGTTTATACGTGGCATTCGCCATCTTCAGGAAACTGGCTGCGCATTACAAGCGATGATCCGTTAGAAAAAATATGGTTCGCACCTTTCCTCTATACCGCCTTTAACTTGGCGATGGCCCAAGCCGTACTCGTTCCAATGGGAGCATCCATCCGCAACAGATCTGTTCTATACTGGGGCGGACTCCTTGGCGGTACAGGCATTGGTCTGCTTCTGTTATCTGCACATTACGCACTCTCTGCGCAAATGCCAGGTATCGCACAATTCGAGATCCCAATGGGAAATATTATTACCCGACTAGGGTCCGTGCCGCAAGTTGCTTATTTACTCGTTATATACGGTGAAATTTTCACAACCTTTATTGCTGACGCTTACGGCTTGTCCCAGCAGCTTCAGCAGCGCGTGAAACTAAACCCTAAGGTAATCCTCGTCAGTATCCTTGGGCTAAGCTATTTAATCAGTCAAATAGGATTCAAAATATTACTTTCCGCATTGTATCCCCTATTTGGCTTTATCAGTGTTATCTGGCTCGTTCTGATGATCTGGCGCAACCGTAACCGTGCGATGTAGGGCTCCTGACTGAATAAAACCAAGTACGACAACCAATCGTACAAACAACAGAAGCATGCCCATAGCAGAAATAATGATTCCTGTGAGCAGGTAGGAGAAATGGAAATTGGCAATAACCGTTTGATCTCGCCAAACCGCAAATAACTCGGCTAACAACAGTAAAAGACCGATGATAAATAATAAGATTACTGCGTAATCAATGACCGTCCATTTTGAAAAGTATTTGACGGCAATTTCCACCTGACCTGCTGGTTTTGGTGCTGCTCCCTGCTGCTTCCAAAGCTGATGAACCATCCAAGCTGTATATATGCCAACCCCTGTTACAAAAAGGCCCAGCAGGCCACCTATAATGGCTAATATCATGTTCATAAAGCTGATCCCCCCTCTTTATTCAACCCTTATTTGCTGCTAGCCATGACGCAACCCATAAATGAGAACAAGCGTTAATAGGAAACAGAAGACTGGAAGCGAATAAAGTAAGGGGAGAAGCAGCCAGCTTGGAAGACTCATGGCTGGAAGCCAAAACAGCTGGAGACGCTTTTCTCCAACATGACACTCAACTTCCAAGGATGATTTGACCGCTAAAGCTTCCGATGCCCCTTCATTCCATTCGATCTTCCCCTTCTTCCATCCGACCTGATAGGTAATTTCCCGATGGTCTTTCCTCTTATCGTTTCCTGATTCCACTTTCGATTCCTCCATTGTTAACGCTTCTACAAACGAATTAAGCGATTTCCGGGAATAACTCTTGCTGCCGCATCTCGCACGTGGCCGTGACAGGTAAAGAGCAGAACTTGATGCCTGCTGCTTAAGTCTGCAAGGACACGCAAACAGTTCTCCATCCGTTCCTCATCGAAATTGACGAGAATATCGTCCATCACAAGCGGTAAAATAGCCTTTCCAGCATACTCCTCGACGAGTGCAAAGCGCATGGATAAGTAGAGCTGATCTGCCGTTCCCCGACTAAGCTGACTCGTATCAAGCGACTCTCCATTCGTTCGTATTGCGACTAGACGCTGCTCTCCGAATGGCGCTTTGACATGGGTGAAGGCACCGTTCGTCATCTTCGCAAAGTAATCCGATGCTCGCAGAAGAACGCCGGGCTGCCGTTCATGCTCATAAACATCGCGGGCTTTCTTCATTAGCAGTGAAGCGAATGAAGCTACAGCATATTGATCAACTTGCTGTCGAATGGTCGCTCTATAAGCTTCGGCTTGAAGAAGATGGTCTGCATGTTCTGAGCCTGTCTCCAGCTTCTCAATTTGTCCTGATAGCTTACCAACAACCTCTCGAAGTTCATTCGTTTCATGGGCAGTAGCGGTTAATTGGTCTTGGAGGGATGCCATTTGAAGTGCGATATCATCTTCTCCATGGGTTTCCAATAGCTCGGTGTAGCTGGCAAGTAATGAGCGGCTGAGTAACGTTTCGAGCGAGGATTCCAGCAATGTTTGTTCTTCCGTCAGTTTCCTTCGTTCTTCCTGCTCTCTCTGATGAATACGAAGTTCTTCACCGTCACTTGCAGAGGCTTCCTGTAAAAGTTGTTCCAACCGAGCTTGTGTACGCTGCTCGTTTGACTGTAGAAGCTGCAGCTCTTGCTCGGTTTCCAAATAAAGCTGTTCGCCATGCTTCTTCTCCGCAAGCAGCTTCAGTTGTTCTTGCTCCTGCTCTTTCCAGCGTTTGAGCGCGAATACGGGTTCTTGACGTACCTCTGGTGAAAACCGAAGAAGTGAACCGACTGTTTTTTCATAGTGATCGATGTTCGTTACTAATGTCTCAAGCTTGGACTCCAGCTTATGAAGCTGACGAAGACTTTCCTGCCCTTGCTCAATCGTCTGGAATGTTTCTAGCAGAGCGTCCACTGATAACTGCGAACTTAGTCCAAGCGATTGCAGCCAATGACTCCAATCCGATTGGAGCTGATCTGACTCCATCACAAGCTGCTCGAAATAGCCACTGCGCTGATCTTCTTGCTGCCGAAGAGATTGCAGCATCTCCTTCGTATCCTGCAGCTTCTCTAGTTTACGAAGCAGCTCACTGCGTTGTTGTTTATTTTGGTCAGCTTCTCGCATCCATGCATCCAGTTGAGGCTGGAGCACCTCAAGAGGGATTGATGCGGAACGGCCCACCGAAGTAGCAGTTGATGCTGCCGCAGCTTCAACATAGCCCGTTTGCTGCTGGGCAAAAGTCTGGATTTGTTCTTGCAGGCGGCGCTCCAGCAAGCGAAGTTCATCGCTCAGACTTTCATCCCTGATCGGGGATGAAGTCATCGCTCGGGAAGAGCGATTCTCTGTCGCTGCACGATCAGAAACAAGCATATAGAGTGCAGTACCAGCAAATAAAAGAAAAGCGCAGAGAGCTGCCACCCAGCTGCTTTGCCATAACAGCAATAATGGCGCCAACACGGCCAATAGGCCGGATATGAATATGAAGCGCTGACGAAGTCTCCTCGAGGCCGTTTTGCCAGCTTTCGCTGCTTCTTCCAGAGTAAGCTGAAACTGGTTTTCCACAGCATCGCGTTCTTTTTGATGTGCAAGCTCTCTCACAAGCTGCTGCCAGCGCGCATAATCTCTCGCTATAAGTTGCAAAGCAGAAGATGGGTCTGCTCCTCCCCAACCGGGAGAGGCTGAACTATCTGTTCTTACCCCGCTTTTATGTAAATCGGATTCCAAGCTCCTTACCGTATCTTGGTCGCGTTTGACCTGCTGCTGCAGACTCTCCAGCTCTGTTCTGACGCGCAGCTCACTGTCCTTGCACTTATGAAACTGTGCTTTGTAAGCTCGTACCTGTTCACGCAGGGAAATCGTTACCGAGAAAGAGGCTAAATCTGTCTCCTCCCAGTGAACATCTATTTGTTTAAGCAGCCTGTCTACCTGCGCACGTTGGTGCTCCTGCTCCACGCGCATTTGATCCACGCTGCGTTTATTCTCTTCATATATGGCTGTTTGCTCCAGCCAATGATTCAGCTCGATCTGATGCTCGAGCAGATCAGGCACAAGCTCTATGGCGCGTAGCTGGCTCATTAGGCTTTCCTGCCGCAGCAGGAGCCGAGTGCGCTCCGCATGGATGCGCTCCAGCTCTGCCTCGAGCGCGTCAAGCCTTGCCGAGGCATGCTCGGGGAAGCCCGCCAGCGCAGGCAGCGCCGCCAGCTCCTGGCCGATCTGACGCAAGCGGATCCATCCGCTGCGCGCCTTGCCGGCCAGGCCAAGCTTGTGCAGCTCCGCGCGCAGCAACTCCTGCTGCCCCTCCAAGGCAGCAATGCGCTCCTCCGCGGAGCGGCGCTCCGCCAACAGCCGATCGTAGTCGGCTGCGGGGTCCCGGCTGCGGCGCAGCGACTGCTCCAGACCCTCAAGCTCCTTCAGGAGACGGTTCATCTCCTGATTGCGCCCGCGGGGTCTGTACAGGCTGTCGGCCTGCGCCGTCAGCTTGCGCTCGGCCTCCATAATGGCCGAGCCGCTCACACCAAGCCCAGCGCTATATAGATAGCCGCTGAGCTCGTCTGTCTGCAGGGTGCGCAGCTCCTGCAGCTCGGTTAAACCGAAAGCGAACAAGCTGCGGAAGAGGTCGGCCGATAGGCCGCCCAGCAGCGTGTTCAGCAGGTCTTCACCCCCGGTGGTGCCATCACCGAGGGTGACCTTGACGAGCCCCGCAGAGGCTCGTCTGCCGCCTGCGGCGGGCGCATCGTAGCGCTCGACACGAATGAGCTGACCCTGCTCATCGAGCAGGGTTAGCGCTCCTCCATGGGCGCCGCCGCCCAGCGGCTCGTATCGTTCCAACCGGCTCTGACGAGTTGGAAAGCCGAACAGCACCGCGCGGACGAAGCCCATGAGCGTGCTCTTGCCCGCTTCGTTGGCGCCATAAAACAGCACCAGCGGGCTATCGGTATCAAGCTGCCGCTCGCGCAGGCTGCCGAAACCTTGAACCTGCATGGATACGATTCTCATCCATGTCACCCCCCATCCGCGGACAACAGGTCCGCGGCTAATTCTTGTGCGGCGCGCAGCCACTCGAGCAGCCGTTCAGGCTCAGCCGCAGCCGGATCACCGGCTGCTTGCGGCAAGCTCTGCAGCGCGGCCAGCGCCTCGCTTGCAAACAAAGCAAGCGCTTCGTCGTCGCCTTGCAGCGCAGCCGAATACCGCAGGAGGTCGCCAAGGAAGCTCTTCTCCTGCTGTAAGGCCTCGAGGTCGAGTTCACTTGCCGTTCGGTCCTCAATGGATTCCACCCAGACGAAGCGGCTCCGCTCATCTTCTTCCTCACGCAGTTCGGCGGTCAGCTCCTGCAGAGCCCGCCCTTTGCGCAGCAAGCTATGCACCGCGCTGCGCCCTTCCAGAACAAGTCGGACGA
Organism: Paenibacillus sp. V4I3; assembly: GCF_030817215.1. Lineage (GTDB taxonomy): Bacteria > Bacillota > Bacilli > Paenibacillales > NBRC-103111 > Paenibacillus_E. The sequence goes on along the minus strand of NZ_JAUSZA010000001.1, from coordinate 3,143,607 downwards.
CGGCATCTCTGCCGTCCGCCTCTGCTCTAATCCGCTCAAGCTGCTCACCGAGCCGGTCTTTCAATTCCTGCTCTGTCTGTATGCCTGCCACAGACAGCCGCTCTAGGAACCAACGAACCTGATCCAACGCATGAAAGGTGAGCTCAGCTCGTCCATACTCAGTCATATCGACAATGTAACACCCACGTGGTCCTGTTTCCCGAATACTTCGGCCCTGCAGGTTCCCTGGGTAAACAATCGCCGGCTGTTGATGAAGCACGTTCCTCGTATGTACATGGCCTAACGCCCAGTAGTTCATACCTGCTTCAAGCAAATCCTGCTTGCTGCAAGGGGCATAATTGTCATGACCGGGATCACCGTCGACATTCGTATGTAATAGGCCGATCTGACATACCTTTTCTCGGCCGACTTTAAATTTAACAGCTAAATTATCCGTTACCCCAGCGCTTCGATACGAAATGCCATGAATCTGGGCAATGACGCCGCGATGCGGCTTTTCCACGTTAATCGTCTCCACTTGATCGCACGCAAAAAAATGGACTGCTGCCGGCCAATCCAGCTTCGCGGCACGTCCATCCTCCGGGTCATGATTACCATGAATAATGTAAGTAGGAATTCCTTGCTCTTCTAATTGCTCCAATGCTTTCTGGAAGCGAATTTGAGCGCGCAAGGAGCGATCGGATAAATCATATACATCCCCACTAATGAGTACAAAATCTACCTGCTCTTGTATCGCTAAAGCCACGAGTTCCTTGAGCGCTTCAAACGTTGATTCTCGTATTCGCTCACGAACCCGTTCAGGCAGCGCCGACATGCCTTTGAACGGACTGTCCAGATGCAGGTCGGCGGCATGCATAAACCGCAGTCGTTTCATCGCTCTAACGCCTTCCTATTCAGCTTTTTTAACTATCCGCACTATCATCGTCATTTGGTTGTACAGCGGCTTGATAACTTTCATACACACTTTTCAGCTGCCGAAGCACTCGGTTCAATGAGTAGGTTTTCTTCGCCTTCTCCCAAGCAGTTCGTGCTAAATTGTAGCGGAAAGTAGGATCAATGACGACTTTTTCCAGAGCATGGCTAAGCGCCATCGCATCACCAACCGGCACAAGCAAGCCGTTATGTCCATGTTCGATTTGCTCAGCAATCCCTCCGACGTCGGTTCCAATCAACGCTAACCAGCATAGTGCTGCCTCCGCAAATACAGACCCGAATGCCTCCGCGCGCGATGGCAGAACGAATACATCAAAGAACGGCATAAATTCTTCTGGATGCAGCATATAGCCGTAGAAAATTGTTTCTTCGTAAATATTATGCTGAATCGCCAGTTTCTCAAGTTCTTCTCGGCTTGGTCCATCACCAATAATATGTAAAACGAAGGGATGACCGCGTTTTTTCAACTCTCCGCAAGCAATCAACAGTGTATCGAGCCCTTTGGCAGGCACTAAACGGCAAACGGTTATGAACTGCGTAACTGGATTTTCATGTGAAATCGGACGAAAACGCTTTTCATCAAAACCATTTGGAATAACGCCTATCCGTTCACTATCCTGCATATATTCCGCCATATATTGCTTGAACGAGTTAGAGACCGTGATCATCTGATCGACTCTCGCTTCAAGCTCTCCGTAAATTTGAGTAAGGAATTGATGCTCCACGCCATTCTCCTGAATACGTCCATTCAAAATAAGTTCTCTCTCAAAACTGGAGTGAATGGTCAAGATGACGGGTGTTTCCGGATAAATCTGCTTCATGGCAAGTGCCGCAATCGGATGATGGGCATGGATAATATCATACTTTTTGGAAATTCTCAACTTCGTCCACCAAACATAATCCTTGTACGTCTGAATGTATTTATCAACGATCGGGTTTCCGGCATACTTCCGCCAATCAAAAGTGGCGAACTCCACTTCCTCAGTACCCTTGCCACGAATCCGCTTAGGTAGCGAAAATAATTCCATTTCCCAGCCTTTTTTATTAAAACGGTCCAATATATAGGGAACCATGGATGACACCCCACCCGGCTGTTCCGGGGGGAAAAACAATGCTTGCAATATGTTCATTGCATGAGCCCCTCTCCCAAATCCTTGAGCTTACCTTCTTATTGTAACTTGTGTGCGCCGAATAGAAAAGAGAACACCTGTCGAGCCCTTACAATCGTTTCTATCCCTCTCTCGCATTTTCCTTTATAATAGATTCATTACATGTCGAAAAACAGGGGATTTTGGAGGAAAGTATGAAAGTTGTTGATCTGCTTTTCGGTGATTTAGCTTCATTATTATCGAATGCCATTATCGTTGTCATTGTTGCCCTTATGTTCGTGATCTCTCTTCGATTATTTCTAGACCGTCGCAAAAAAGGCTACATGTCGATGACCATTTCACTAGTTATTGTAGGCATTCATTACCTTCTCCAGTTATATTTAACACTTAGCGATATGGATACAAGTTTAACCGCCTATATGCGGCTAATGCTTAAAATAATATCGTTCATCCTTATTAACATGGGGATCTATCAATTATACAATCGCACGAATCGTAAACAGTACATATTCTTCTATGGCTTAATGATTATGGGTTTTGTCGTTTCAATTCTTCATTTCAGTGTGCCAAATATGTATAGCGGCACGCAAGAGCAAGTTAGATTGCTTCAGGATATTGGTCTTGAGCTCTATGTATTTGTGCTGATCTTCCTATGTTTCTACACGATCCCACCGTACATCGGACAACAGGTCAAATACCAACTGGCACTGACGGTTTACTTTTTCATTCAATCTGTCCACCTTGTAAATGCCTATATGTATGGAAACGTTCAACCTGTGTTATCCATTGCAGCCAATGTCTTACCGATTATTTATTATTTTCTATTGTTTATGCTGCTATTTGAACGTGTCGTAGAGCTTATGCAGGCCATTTATAATTCATCCATAACGGACGGGCTTACACGTCTATATAATCGCAAATTTTTCTATAACCGCGTTGCGCAATATGTTGGACGGCATTTGCCTGTGTACATTTTGTTTAGCGACATTGATAATTTCAAGAAGCTAAATGATACCCAAGGTCATCAGATGGGGGACGATGTGCTCAAGCAGGTTGCGCTGATTATGAAAGAAGAAGCCGAAGAATGCGGCATTGCCGGCCGATACGGTGGCGAAGAGATGGTCGTCATGGTGACTGATCCTAGTGTCAAAATGGATGCATTTGCAGAACGCGTTCGCAGTCGAATTGAGAAGGAAACGATTGTAACCGCAAGTATCGGCTACAGCAAGTATAAGAATGGCCTAAGCGCCGAGGCGCTCATCAAACAGGCTGATGAAGCCATGTATCGAGCAAAAACAAGTGGCAAAAATAAGGTAGTGAAGTATGCCTAAATTGGCTAAATAAATAAAGGAAGTCCCAAGTAGCTATAGGGACTTCCCTTATTTATTGCGATAAAACCTTACTTATGTATGTCTGTAAATGACTGTTTACTTATGTAGTATTGTGATCTTACAGAAGGACAAAAAGAAGAGCAATGACCGCAGGCAAACCCTGTACCAGTAAAATCGACTTTTTTGCAGTTGCCCCGCCATACAAGGCAGCAATAATGACACAGATTAAGAAGAAGATCTCAATGGAACGACCCATGGATGCATCAGGGTGAACGAGTCCCCATACAAGACCAGCCGCAAGAAATCCATTGTATAAGCCTTGATTAGCAGCAAGTGATTTGGTTTCCGTGGCTTGTTCCTTCGTCAAGCCGAAGGCTTTCAAACCACGAGGTGTTGTCCATAAAAACATTTCCAAAATTAGAATGTAGATATGCTCTATGGCTACGATGCCAACAAATAGGGAAGCTAACATGAATATCTCCTCCTTTCACAGTCATTTTACTTGAAAAGCTATCTCTTGGCTACAGAGCAGATAGCCTTCATCCCCCTTGATGATCACGATATGTACTTACCTTGAAGTATGCCTCGTACCTCCAGGTAACTTAATCACCTATTTGTCAGTTCTTACATAAACCAGGGAATATCTTTATACTATAGATAGTTCTTATCCCATATTGCACTAGGAGGTTAACAAACATGCAATATCGCAAACTCGGTAACAGCGGTCTCAAAGTCAGTGAAATCAGTCTAGGCAGTTGGCTCACATACGGTGGTTATGTCGGGGAAGATCCTGCCGTCCGTTCTATTGAACAAGCTTATGATTTGGGTGTTAATTTCTTTGATACAGCTAACGTATACGAACGTGGTGAAGCAGAAAAAGTGATGGGCAAAGCACTCTCCTCCTATCCACGGGAATCCTATGTTCTAGCTACAAAAGTTTTTAATACGATGGGCGATGGTCCTAATGATCGCGGTTTATCCCGCAAGCATATTAAAGAACAGGCCGAATCCAGTCTACGTCGACTGAATGCGGATTACATTGATATCTACTATTGCCACCGTTATGACCCTGAAACTCCGCTAGAAGAAACTTTGCGTGCATTGGACGATTTGGTTACACAAGGCAAGGTACTCTACATTGGTGTGAGCGAATGGACACCTGCTCAGATTGTCGAAGCATATGCAATTGCTGACAAGCTTCTATTAGATAAGCTGATTGTTAATCAACCGATCTACAACCTTTTCAATCGTTACATTGAAAAAGAAATTATCCCACTTGGCGAGGCCAAGGGATTCGGTCAGGTTGTCTTTTCGCCGCTTGCACAGGGGCTTCTTACAGGCAAATATCGTGCAGGACAACCCTTCGCAGCCGATAGCCGAGCAAGCAGCAAGAATTGGAGCGATAAGCAATTAAACGAAGCATTATTGAATAAAGTGTCACAATTATCCGGAATCGCCGATGAGCTTGGCATTAAGGTCTCTCAGCTGGCTATCGCTTGGATTCTCAGAAAAAACAATGTAGCAAGTGCCCTCGTTGGCGCTAGCCGCCCTGAGCAAGTCGTTGAAAATTGCGCAGCTAGCGGCATCCGCTTGACGGAAGATGTGTTACAAAAGGTGGAAGACATCCTTCAAGGATGAGAAGATTAGCTTGAAAAAATCCCTTACTGCGTGAGGGTTTTTTCTTTTATTGATTATTTAAAAAGCCATCCAAGATGCTCGCATCTCGAATGGCTGTTCACTTATTTATTCACTTACTTATTCATTTCCTTCATGAACGTGCTCTTTGCAAAACGCTTCTACTGCGGCAACTTCATCATCCTCTAAATCAAAATCCAAATAGAGTTGTGTCGTTTTCTCGTAAAGCTCATACTTCATAATCCCAGACTTTTCTTCTTCCACGCTATAGATCGCTCTAATATATAATCCGCTTTCGGAGTAAAGCTCATCATCTTCCTCAACTTCAATATCAATGAGAAATTCATATCGCTGCCCGGTCAAAATCCCAAATGGATCTTTCACTAATTCCACAGTGTAACTTGTCATTGTAAACATTGGACCACCCCTTCTTCATCTGCAGGTTATAGTATACCTGAAAATAAGAAAATAACTAAATTTTTCTGGAAGTACCTTTTCTTTTATTCTCCATCGTTACTCGATTTTTTCTGTTTTCGCGACCAGTTTTTAGGATTTAAGTACCGTCTATATTTTCTCGCCACTTCTTTACCAAGAATGATGCCGCCTGTCCAGAACGCAATCTCGCTAACGATAAGAAGACCAGCGATCCAACCAGCCATCCCACTTCCGGTATGAACGAAGAATGGAATCGTAAATGCCGACAAAAGAGCAATCGCAGAGACGATCAGCATCACAATACCCAGTTTTTTCAAATCAAATAACCCCCTACTTTCATCTCCTACGTTTCAACTCTACTTGCCTTGTCCCACTTTATCAAGTTTTATAATGAAAAAAGACCGCACAGCCTAAGGCTGTTGCGATCTTTTTTAAGCCATCTCGGTAACTATCTATTTGTTACTTAAGGCGCATTCGGTCCTACCTCTGTTACCACCAACGGATGTTTCCCGAAGGATGTGCTTGAAGAGCGTTCATCTGCTCCAATATCAGTGGCGGAGCGTGTTTCCCCATCTATATCCTCAGTCACAAAGGTGTAGGTTCCCAATGCAGCGTTTATCGCTGGACTGCTGGTTGACAATTTTTGCAACCCATTTACAGTTGTGAGCAAAGGATTTATTCCCCAAATTTGGGCAGCCGTCCTCGAACTATTATTGCTTACTGTGCTGCCAAAACCCATATTCCCTTCGAATAGGGTGTTGGTGGTCACAACTTCATCATAGAGGGTTCCCGTGGAATTTCTAACGATATTATTAGCCACTCTGCTGTCCTGAGTAGCATACGTTTTACTAGAACCAACAATAATTCCCGTCGTGCTGTTAACAATCGTATTGTTTACGACCTGCGCTCGGTAAATTTTCCACTGCGCTCTCAAGTCATCCGCCGTTGGATTTGAGGGGTACCCACTCGTACCTCCGTCATAATTACCATTGTCTAGAATAATGGCGTTAGCAGTAAGATTTTCCATGTAATTGTTGTATATCTTATGGTCGTTTCCATAAATACGGATTCCCGCTTCTTCCGTCTCTACACCATCGCCAAGGAAAAAGTTTCCGTAAAATGAGTTGTTATGACCATGTCTTGAGGTGAGTCCTCCTTTGGAGGTCTTGAAAGTATTGTAGCGAACTGTGTTATTACTGCTTTTTACAGAAACGATTTCGGGTTCGCCATCGCAGTTCTCAAATAGATTGTACTGGATGGTATTAAACCCATTGGACAAGGAGATTCCCGATAATCCGAGGCGTATCGTTTCTTTGCCATTAGCAACCCATGGACCCACATCATGAAAGTAATTATATTCGATGACGTCATACTGAGAGATGTTCCCGTTACCATCGCCTTGATAAGCAATTAGAGGGTCCGTGTCGCTCTTGGGACCGAAGTCATTATGTTCGATTCGATTATGATGACTATTGACTCCGCTAACCTGAAGCCAGATTAGGTTTCCTCCAGTTGCTTGTAGTGCGAATTGATTTCGAGTAACTCGAATGTTATTGGATCCATCTAAGAGAAGGGCTGTATTTCCGGTATTTGTAAATTTAAGCCCCTCGATAACGACATTGGACGAGTTTTGAATTTGGAGAGAAGCCCCGCCAGAAATAATCGCCTGCCCTGGATTAGCGGCCTTGATCGTGATAGGGCTGCCTGCTGTGCCGTTTTTGTTGCTCAAGACGAAGGGGCCAGTTTGTGTGTAAGTCCCATTCGCAAGTACGATCGTGGTACCGGCGCTTGCACTGCTTAAGGCCGAAGTTAACTCCCCTGATGTGGATACAGGAACACCTGGAGTAACAGGAGCAACACCATAGATTTCTACCTCATTATAACTGTTCCATGCGTTGACGGAGTTACCATGTCCAACAATACGCACATAACGGACTGGCGTTACATCAGGGAAGTCAAAAGTCTGTAAGCTTGTATTCAAACTGCTGGTCACGTTAGCCTGAACTGTTGTAAAATTCACGTTATCGGTGGAAGTTTGAATATCAAAACTGGAAGTTCTTGTATCCCCGCTTAAAAATGCAATCTTAATGAAGGAGACCTTGACACTCGAACCCAAATCGTACTTGATCCATTGCCCATTGCCGTTAGCAGACCAGCGTGTGGTTAAGCTTCCATCCACCGTATTAGCAGGCACATTCCCATCATCCGCACTCGCAGTCACGCCTGATGTCGCAACCGACAATTTAGCGTCCGCCGCATAACCTGAAAAAGGGATCATGGCAAGAAACAAACTAACCAATAACATAACAATGCCTGCTTTTTTTCCTTTTCCCATTCATACATCTCCCTTGATTTCATTTTCACATCAACCAATCCCTATTAACCTTTAAGCTCCTTTCATTGTCTTCGAGTGCGCACTCTCCCTCAATTTTATATAAATCATGGAGATAATAAATCTTCATAATCGTAAATTCATCTTTAAAATCGAAACTCCACACCCTCATTACCTAATCTGGCTATTCAAATATGGATGTAAACGTAAAAAAAGGGAGTGTCCTCAGTTACCAGACATCCCTTCGCGGCCTTGCCTCCACATTCTTATAACCAAAGCAGTGGTTGTCGGATGGCCATATTTCGACGCACCTCTGAACTCGTCGGGCTTTTATCCAGCTCGTGCCACAGCTTCAGCAAATCATCAGATTCGTAAGCAAGCCCCGCGAATAATAGAAATGATATCCCGACAGGCCACTCTTCAAAGCATTCTACATCATGTTTATATGGCCATGCAGCTTTATTCATCAAATATGGTGTCAGAAATTCAATTCCCTTCCGGATTCCCCTTCCATCGGGTAATTGATAATCCCATAGGTTATCGTTCGGAGTCGATAGGATATGACAGAGAGTGACCAGATTATCCAATGCGAAGATGGAATAGGCGTAAGGCTTAGTTCGCGCCAATTCCCTCGGCAAGCTGCCGTTCTGATCCATTTGTTCAGCCAGCAGACGAGTCTTGAATTGTTCCCGGCAAAAGACAAGCATTTGTTGATTTCCAGTCATCCGTCCAAATGCCGCTGCTTGCACGAACCAGCAGATCCCATGATTATTGGACGCGTCCCTTTCCTCCATACCTTGATGGTGCGTGCTCATCCAATTCAAGTAATTGGAGAACCAGTCCACTATGCCCAACCTTGTAGATTCCTCCAAACTCAATGCTCTTTGTAGAACTTCAACGGCAACCGTAACATCGATCAAATGAAGTGTATCGATAATCCCGATTCCCCTTCCCTCACATACGCCAGGAATCGCTTGGGCATACAGCAGATGCGGATTCATTCGGGTCTGTTCATCCAAGAAAAACCCCTTCAAAAGCTGTATCGCTTTTGCCGCATACCGTTCGTCCTCCGTAATCCGATAGGCCGAAGCCAGCCTAACCACATGCGACCTCATAAGCCGCAGCGTGCTCCGGTGATGATCGAAATTGCCAGGATTACTTTCACCATCGCGGCGAATATACGGCAGCCCATCCTTCGTATCCGGATTAGGCCACCAGTAGTCTCCATTCGAATAATAATCATGCAAACCTCCTGGACTTCCAAAAGCAATATGATCTGTTAAATGGATCATCGGGGCGTGAAGCGATTCCTCCGCATCATGGAGAATTCTGTCCATATCAAAGTAATCTTTCCATTGTTCCTTCTTTAACTTTAAGATCCCCATCATCAGGTTCCTCCCCTGCGGCTACTATCCTTCTACGCCTTACACATGTAAAAGCAATTGACCTGTGACCTGCTAATTCCATCATGAAATCAGCAGGTCACATGCCTGTTTTCTAGAAAATTCGATTCTTCCAGCCTAGCAGCTTTGCAATAGCCTCAACGTAATAATAGTCTCCATAGATCAAGGAAACATCAATGTTCTGCCCAGCGGGTAAATTGCCAGTTCCGCCAAGCAGGATTGCCTCATGCTCCGGTTGATCCCATGTCGCATAGTTCTGGGTCAAGGAAAGCAGGATCCGTTCTGCTGCCCGTCGATAGAGCGCGCCCTCTACGGATGGGAGTGCATCAGCCAGCTCAAGCAAACCAGACGCAGCGCAGGTTGCCGCAGACGTATCGCGCGGGAGACCCTCTAATGATTCGGCTGCGCGGAAATCCCAATGCGCTACATAATCCTCAGGCAAGCAAGCTAGAAAATAGTGCGCTACGCGTCTAGCCGCATGGAGATATTTGGCATCGCCTGTGTAACGGTATGTATTGGCCATACCATGAAGCGCCCATGCTTGCCCACGGCTCCAAGAAGAGTGAGGTCCTGCCCCCTGCCCGCCAAGAGATTCGATGAGTTCACCCGACCTAGGGTCAAAGCTAAGAATGTGATTCACAGATCCGTCTTCTCGGATAAAGTGATCCACCACCGTATCAGCATGCGCCTTGCCTACATGCTCAAACCGTGGATCAGCCGACTCTTGAGCAGCCCAAAACAAGATGGAAAGGTTCATAGACGAATCTACGATAGACCAACCGATTTTTTCTTGATTCCAAGCTCTCAGAAACTGACCAGCCAGATTGAAGCGTCCCGTTAAGAAGTTTGCCGCGAACAGCCCCCGGCGCTTACCGTCCTGATCACCTGTCAGCTTGTATTTGATAATTGCCGTCGGCAAGAATTGAAAGCCTACATCATGATGGTAGTTGTTAGCCTCGATCATCTTCTTTTCAAACTTCTCGTCCCAGCTCCATGCCGCTTTTTTGTAATGCTCCATGCCGGTCATTTCGTGCATAATCCATAGGATGCCTGGCCAAAAACCGGATGTCCACCAATCGTGCCGCATGTCATCGTAGATACCGTCTGCCTTAGCCACATGCGGAGATTTATCCCCGAACTGCTCGATCATTCTATCTACTTTAACCTGCAGCGCTTCCCATACGAGGGGCAGTGCTTCCTTCATGCTTGCCGCGTTCTTCCACTTGTCAGCTTGAATCGTTGTCTTGTTCTCCATTCGATTCGCTCCTTTGGTTTTATTATAAAGTGATAAAAGCAGTAGCCATGCCTTCACACTTCGCGCTGACTACCGAAGTCGGTAGATGAGCTACCTTGCCTGTTTTGACCGCAGCCATGGCTGGTCCCCCCGCAGAAATGAACGCAGTCTCACCGATGGCAGCTGCACTTCCACCTAGTGGATCGATATAAATCCCCGCACGTCCAGTTGCCAGCTGTACAAGCCTCGAGCCATGGATCGTACCAAGACCATCAAGCAGCTTGCCATCGCCGCTAAGTCCAAAACGAATGAAATGAGAAGCATCCGGACAAAAAACACCCTTCTCGTCAAACATACACGCTTCCACATAGATACGACCATCATCCTGCTTCACTGACGTGAGCTGAAGCTCCGTTGGCTCCCCCCATGTCTCTGTCTGGTAATTGAAGGTCATCTCATCTTTCACGATGATGCCTTCCTTCTCAGCGATGACCTGCACATGGTTCATGCCAGGATTGAAGGCAGTGTTCCAACGTAGACCCGCACATGGAAAGTCTTTGGAATCTCGCTGTTTCACGCCTAAACTAACCCCGTTAAGGAAAAGCTCCACCTTAGAGCAGTTGGAATAAACCTTTAGGCACTTCTGCTCATCCTCTTCACCCCAACGGACTGGCATCGTGTGACCGTAGATACGTACCATAGGTTCTTTAGACCAATAGGATTGGAAGACATAAAAAGCTTCCTTCTTCGTCAAATCACGTTCAACGATTCCCTTCATATTCAGATATGGAATCGGTGAATCCGGACGGACTGGCGTGGCGAAATCCTTGAAGGACCATTGTGCCGCGCCTGTCAGCCAATCCATCCCCTCTTGACATTTTAAATACCAATCGATCATTTCACAGAAGTAGGTCTCCGACCAGTCACCGTCCCGAGAGACACGCGTTTCGCCTCCAGTAAGTAAGTAATCCCCATCTCGCTCTTCTGTAGCTCCGTTTCCGCGTGGGATATACTCGAAACCGGTGTATGTTTTCTCCACATGCCGAGTAGGCAAATTATCAGCCCCCCATTCCATATGGAAAAAGGAGTCTACTTGTTCAAAGGCCATCCTGGAGCTTTTCTCGTAGTCTGTGTATATGCCTCGATACCACCCTGCCCAAATTGATGGCGAGTAGACATCAATAATATCTTTGCAAAACTCACATCGCCGTATCGCAGTCAGACGCCCTGGATCCAACTGGTGTGACAGGTCATGAAGCTCTTTCATAAAGCGACGGATTTCTTCCTGATCGAAATAATCAAAATCGCATTCCCAATCATTTTCATTGCCAAGCCCCCAAAGAATCACGGACGGATGATTGTAATGCTGAGAGATCATCGCGCTTAGCATATCGCGACATTGCTGCCGGTAAGCTTCGCCCCCTAATCCTCCACGGCACCAAGGGATTTCTTCCCAAACTAATATGCCGAGCTCATCGCAAAGATTCAGTGCAATTCTCGATTGCTGGTAATGTCCGAGCCGAATAAAGTTAGCGCCCATGCTCTTAATCAATTGCATTTCTTCAAGAATCATCTCTTCTGTCATCGCGGGTCCAACGCCGGCATGATCCTCATGACGATGAGTACCACGAAGCAATAACCGCTCACCATTAAGCTTGAAAGGACCTTGCTTCATAAACTCAAAGAAACGAACCCCGAATTTCTCGTTAACCGTTGTCTCTCCATGGACGCACGAAAGTGTCACATTACAACCATACAAGACAGGTTGATCCGTCGACCAGAGATGAGGTGTATCAAGCTCGAATACCGTTAGCTCCTTATCCCCTTCCCACGGCATTGAGCTCACGTTTGAAACCGCTATCACATGTCCCGTTGGGTCCGTTAATTGGATCGTCAATTGCAGGTTTTCGTTCAAGCCATTCGGATTATATAACGCAGCGCGAACTTTCACCGTACAGGAGGATACCGAATCGGAGCCGGATACCTTCGACTTTTGCAATGTTTGAGTGTCCGTCTCGATATGTACCTTCTCCAGCGACACCGCTGGCACATAAACCAGATTAAGATAGCGATACACACCGCCATATAGGTGGAAATCACTGGCATCTGATGGAATCGTCTCAAGCTCACGGCTGTTATCGCACATGACAGCTACGGCGACTTTACCCTCATAGCGTTCAATTTCCCGCGCTCGTTCGGCTGCTTCAGTAATATCAACCGTGAATTCATCATACCCACCAAGGTGTTCTCCTACCTGCTCGGTATAAACAAATACGTTAGAACGCTGTCCAGCTCCTTCGAAGTGCAGCAGCGTTCTCCCATTCGGATACGGATTGTTCACCTCCAACTTTGTGCGATACCAGCCCTGCCCTTGATAGTACTTACTGTCTGGATCCATCGTATCCAAAGCATTGTAAGAATGCGGAAGCTTTACTTGCTTCCATGGCACATTATAGTGATTTTGGAGCTTATCGCCCCGCCATACTTCCCACACACCTCCTAGACTTCCACAGTAATGCTCCCAATTCTGAGTCAACCGTTGACCAAGCAATCTCTATCACTCCCACCGAAATTCTTGCCCTCAGTATAGCAAAAATCAATCGAACAGAGTGTAGTGCTCTTATGATAAAATGTTGTTGTGTTATGATTTTACATACTAGAGAAGATGGGAGTCATTCGGACCATGAAGGTAATGAATTACTTGAACCTTAATCAACACCCGGCACATCTTCAATTTTATCGAAATCGGACAAATGCATTTGCTGAAATCTACCATGCACATCAAGGTATGGAAATCCTTATTGTCCACGAAGGTACTGGAACAGTCATTGTGGAGCAACAAATTTTCGACCTGGCTCCGGGTATTCTGTTTTACTTCAGACCTTTCCAGCTTCATCGGATACGTATGAACGAAGCAGCCCATCAAGCGTACATCCGATCTTTTTTCGTATTTGAACCTGCACTGCTTGATGGCTGTTTGGCGGCGTTCCCTTCCACACGCGAATTTTTCCAGAAGCTTTGGAAAGACCCCCTATCTATTCAAATGATAAGCGGACTAGACACGGAGGCTTTGCATAACTTGCTCCAAGCTCACCAGTATACAATTGAGCAGGCCAAACCAGAACAATTGCTCGAAGAACAATTATTCTTCTTGACCAACTTGATGCATCATCTGAAAACTTCCTATCCAAGAACCGGTTATCCTCTAATCACTGAACGTAATGCTAAAGTAAAGTCCTCATCCATTGCTGAGAAGGTCATGGAATGGATCGAAATCCATTACATGGAGCCATTTGAGCTTAATCAACTCGCACAGGCCATTCATTTATCGCCAAATCACATATCCGCGGTCTTTAAACAAATCGTAGGCAGCAGCATTACCGAATATTTGACTGCAAGACGCATTCGTCAAGCCTGCTTATTGCTTAAAACAAGTGACATATCCATACAGGGAATCGGGCAGGCTGTCGGTCTGGGAAACTTCTCTTATTTTTGCCAAATGTTCAAGAAACACGTGGGATTGACCCCTTATCAGTTTAAAAGGACGTCAGACCAGCCATAAATCCTTTAAAAACACAATCTTTCAAAGTTAAACGTCCATACCATTATCTGAAAGATTCACAAGAGGTTCCTGAATTCTAGATGAAAATTGGCATGAAAAGACAAAGAGGACTATCCCATAGCCCTCTATCTCTTCATCATTGCGCAACGGCTTCTTTCTGATCTTGATGATAATATTTAAATAATCTTAGGTTTTTCAAGCTATTTGGTAAAGCTACATTTTTTGATTCTAGAACTTCTGCCGGCAATTTGAACAATCTTGAAAGGTTTTTGGGGAGTGTTTGGTTGGGGACAGGAACTTTCTTTCTGCCTGGGATAAAGTTTTTAAACGAAGCGATCTGGAAGCCCCAATCTCCGAAAGAAGGGACATAAACATAGTAGCTTTTCGTCTTCATTCCTATGCTTTTCAACGTATTATGAATGCTCCAATAGACTCGCGGCATATCTTCTGTTGAATTGGATTGGATGACAATAATACCGCCTGGAGCAAGCGATTTTACTACACGTTGAAAAAATTCTTTTGTGTACAGCTTACTAATCACTTTATCTGATGGATCGGGAAAATCCACGATAATCACATGATAGGATTTAGAAGTTGGGAAAAATAATTTGGCATCCATTTGATGAACCTTTACGCGTTTATTAAATAATGATCGATGATTTAAAGTAGATATGGGCTTTCTTTTGGCTATTTTAATGATTTTGGGATCCAGTTCAACCAGATCAACCGTTTTTACATCCTTATATTTAAGCACTTCTCGTACTGCGAATCCATCGCCACCGCCTAGAATCAAAACATTACGGCGACTTGGTGACATCGTCATTGCCGGGTGAACAAGGGCCTCGTGATAAAAGCGTTCATCCAATGAACTGAATTGCAGCTGCTTATCCAAATACATCCGTACATCTTTCGCTTCGAGCAAGACAATATTTTGAAACCGACTTTTACCTTTATATATGATTTTAGGCTTCCTTTGCATTAAATGCTTTAGTGTGTGTTGATCCCATATATCCCCTCGCATTTGAATAGAGTTTGGTTTTTTAGGTATCACCTTTTTAATCTTACTTGGCGTCTTTGTCATTTTTTGCAATGATTTCACCTCGCATAATAATTACAGTTTCCTTGAATTTTCCAAACAAATTAAAATTATGATATGCCATAATTTTCGAGAAAGTGTGGGCTGCGGTTCTCCTCGAATTTCCTTTCGCCAGTACGGTGCAGCCGTTCTGAAACATGCCTATTAATGAATATCTATGGAAGGAAGTATCTTTGCTCTGCTGGGGGGACTAAATTTCATATGTTTATTTACACTGTAAAAAATGGAGATTCTCTTTTTTCTATTGCTTCAAAATTTCAATTTCCCCTCGATAAAATTCGTGAAGTAAACGGCTTGATTGATCCAACGCTGGTTCCCGGTCAAGCTTTGATTGTTCCATCAACTTATTATATTGTTCAGCCCGGAGATTCGTTATATACGATATCACAGATGAGTTTGGTACCCGTGGATACCCTGCGTTCGGCTAACGGGCTTCAAAGCGATGTATTATCTGTAGGCATGAAGCTGTATCTGCCGGTGAGAACCAAATACCCGGAAGAAGGTTTAAGTTATTTCATTCCTGCTACACCTGAACAAATTGAAATGACTACCCGTAACTTTTCTCCTTACAATGCCTACTTTGGCATTTTTGAATATCACATTACCGAAGAAGGGAACTTGAGCACGTTAAAGAACGATGAACTCGCCGTAAGAGCTTCAAGGAATCAGCGAGTTGCTCCTCTTGCGACGATTACGAATTTAACGCCGGAAGGGTTCAGCCCTGAAATGACAAGGCAAGTCCTTAACTCTCCTGAAATAAGGAATCGACTCATTAATAACATCTATACATTGATAAAAACAAAAAATTATGCTGGTGTAAATGTTGATTTTGAGCAAGTGCAGGCAGGGGAAAGAGACTTGTATACCGGCTTTTTACGTTCGTTAAATGATCGTTTGAATCCGGAGGGATACTTAACATCGGTCGCCCTTCATGTAAAAAAAAGCGATAGCGATTATCCAGGTTATGATTACGGCGGGATCGGTGCTGTCGTGGATTTCGCTTTCATAATGGCCTACGATTGGCATGAAAAGCATTCCGGTCCCGGACCTGTCGCCCCAATCGATGAGATACGTAAAACCCTCGATTATGCCGTGCAGCGCATGCCTCGGAACAAGATTATTCTTGGGGTACCCAGGTATGGGTATGACTGGACGATGGACAATGGAACCGTAATCAGCGCTAAAGCTGTTTCCGTTACAACGGCTACCGAAACAGCTTTGAGGTATGAAGTACCGATTCAATATTCTATACAGTACCAACAACCTTATTTCTCATATTGGGACGAAAACGGTAGAAGACATAGTGTGTGGTTTGAAGATGCGCGAGCCCGTGCAGCAAAATTTCAAACTGTCGTCGATTACCATCTTAGAGGCGTTGGGGCATGGCAGCTCGGATTGAATTTCCCGCAATCTGTTTTCTTAGTGAAACATTTTTTTTATCAGAAAAGAGTGATTTGAATCTATCGTACCGTTGGTCGGCTAGATCATTGGATCCAAAGAATTAATGGGGTGCAGGATCCCCTTATAGGCAAAGGAAGCATTGCCGGTTTCCTCTGAAACGACGAGTACAAGAGCATCGGTTCGCTCTGTCAAACCTATTGCAGCACGGTGTCTTGTCCCCAGTTTTTTTTCAACCGTAATATTAGATACTGGCAAAACATTCGCAGCCGAGACGATTCGGTCAGATTGAATCAATAGGGCTCCATCATGCAGCGGGTTGCCAGGGTAAAAGATGGCTTCCAATAACGAGTACGTCAACGTTGCTTCCAACATAATGCCAGAGTGCATAAACATATCCAGCAGATCGTTCCTCTGGATCACGATCAAAGCACCATGTCGGCGTTCCGACAGATGCTGAATGCAAATGGACAAGTCTAAATAATGGGTCGTGAAAGAGGATAAATAACATTGCAAATAGAAGGAAGCCGCTATGGATTCGACTTGTTTGAAGGCTTCACGAATTTCGTCAAATCGACTTAAAAGACAGTTATTTTCGTCATTATCTAAGGTATCCAAACTGCACTCTATTTCAGCGGAAATGTGGCGCAATTGTTGCTTCAACTGTTCTTTCATCGGGGATATGTCACAATTTTCTTGCTGCACTCGTCACACCTCAGAACTTCATTATTATATTCACGAATAAGTTGATCAACCTTCCGTATTCCTATAAATTAATATGTACATCCTTCCTTGTATGTATTACTTTAAATGTAATCGTCCAAAAAAAGGACCCACAACAAGAGGCCGCGGGTCTTAGTTTACATATATTTTTCTTCAAAATCATTTCAATTCAGACTACATCTCAATTAGAAACAACTCTTCCAAATCCTTATCTAGCAAATCACTCAATTTCTTAGCCGTGGATGGACCCACTGATTTAATCGATCGTTCAAGCAGACTGATATAAGCATGACTTAAACCCGAGTGCTTCGCCAACTCTCGCTGGGAGTAACCTTTAATGACTCTCGCTTTAATAAAAACATCGGTCTTCGCCAAGATCTTTATATTCATTCTGCCATAGACCCCCGTTCTCATTTTGTTCCCCTTGCAAACATTATACCATTAAATTTTACTTATGCAACCATTTTTGTTTACATAAGTAACCTGAAATGGATCAATTTTACCCGTAACTTCGATTGTAATTACTTTAGTAAACTGCTACTATTATATCGTTTACTAATGTTTACTTTTGTTAGCGAGGGTGAGTGAGAGTCTATGTATTTCTACGATAAATTAAAAGATATGCGCAAATTAAAAGGCTTCACCATCCGTGAGCTTGCCGACCGTTCAGGAGTCTCAGCAGCTTATATTTCCCAACTAGAGAACGGTAACCGCGGCATTCCTTCACCGGAAGTATTAATGAAGCTGTCAGAAGGGCTTAACACTTCCTATTCCGAACTGATGGATATCGCTGGATATCTGGAGTCTTCTCCGTCTGAACAGCAATTTCAAAGCAATCCCGTTAATTTGCGGCGTTTTCTCCGAGAGAATGAGCTCATGTTTGATGGTTTTGTACTTACGACAGAAGATAAAGAATGGGTCGAGCGTATGCTGACCGTCTTATTTTGGAAAGACCGCCAAACGAATAATACAGAGGCTCAATAATTCTTTCTTATTTCACAAGACCGTTTCGAACAATTTTCGTCATCATTTCTGCATTCGGGTAATGGACTTCTTCATATTGCTTGACTACGTCCTCAATTCGAAATGGAACACGTTCAATCGATGTTCGGATTTGTCCATTTTCAATTTCAACAATGGCATAGGCAGCTTTAGACATACCGTCAAAAGGTAGACCTACACTTCCGGTATTCAACAGTATTTTACCTTCCATATAACGGATGAATGGTCTGTGGATATGAGCATAAATGAAAATATCCGCATCCGACGCGGACATAAGCTTTGACTTCAGCACCTCATCGCCAACGCCAGGAAGTACGATTTCGAACAAGCTATCTGGCGTCGCATGGAACGCATGAATAGAGATCCCCTCTATCTCAAGCTTCATTTCAGTAGGCAGACTCACCAAGTATGCGATATCCTGCTCGTCCAATTGCGCAACGGTCCACTCCCGTTCTCTCTTCATCATGTCAATGACCTGCTCCGGGACTTCTCCTTGATTTACGCCGCGCACAACCCATTCATCTGCGTTTCCTTTAATGACCTGAGTATTTAAAGAACGGACCAAAGAAAGAGATCTTTTGGGATCTGGTCCACGGTAGCAAAGATCACCCAGTACATAAATACGGTCTATCTCATGCTTAGCCATATCTTGCAAAACTGCTTCGAGAGCGATTGCATTCCCATGTATATCCGAAATAAAGGCTAATTTCACTCGGCTTTCCCCCTGTTTATCACTCACTTCACAATTGGGTAGTCAATCACTATGACATTCTCAATAATTCCTTCTAATGATTTCACGAATTGCTGGTGCGCAGGATGCGGTCCATATTGTCGTAAAGATTCTTGATCTTCAAAAGTCACACGAAGTCCTAACGTGTATCCTTGCACATTATCTGTTTCTTCTGTCACATTTACGCCTGCCGATAAATCGACGATCCCAGAGATCTTATTTTTTAATGACAATAAGGTTTCAAGCAATTCCTTTTCCTTCTGCGGATCTAAATTCTCATTAAATTTGAACGAAACCAAGTGCTCAAACATCATGGCTACAAAGCCTCCTTTAGAATTAATTTAGAATGATAGACTTTGACCAGGTTCTATGACAACACCCTTAATTCCCTCAGAAGCCAGACTATCAACAAAAGCCTTGGGATCCTGCTTAATGAGTGGAAATGTGTTGTAGTGCAACGGAACGACCATTTTTGCTTGTAAGAATTGTGCGGCGATTACGGCATCGCGTGGGCCCATGGTATAGTTGTCACCAATTGGAAGGAAGGCAAGATCAATAGCATTTAATTTGCCCAGCAATTGCATATCTCCAAAAAGGCCCGTGTCCCCTGCATGGTAGATCGTTTTCCCCTCTGCCGTAATTAAGAAACCACTAGCCATCCCTGTATAAATATTTTCTTTGGTTCCTGGCGGGTTATAGGAAGAATCGTGCAGCGCTAGTGTCATTTTCACTTTACCAAAAGGAAAATGAAATTCTCCGCCGATCCCCATTCCGTGGGTTTTTGCCCCTTGGAAAGATAAGTACCTCCCCAAATCATTGGGTGCAATAATAGTGGCTTCGTTGCGCTTTGCAATCTCTAGTGAATCACCTAAATGATCGGCATGACCATGAGTAACGAGTATGTAATCGGCCTTAATATCTTCCGGTTTTGCAGCGGCCAGAGGGTTATGGTTCAAGAAGGGATCAATGATGAGCGTATGCTCCTTTAATCGAATCTCAACACAGCTTTGTCCATGAAAAATAATGTTCATATAATCGCTCCTTTGTAATTAGCTGATTTCAATTAAGTTTTCTTGGTCGGGCCTAAGCCTATTTTAGCATACTTTATTTACCACTTGCTTCTTCAAGATTCCCATTTACATTCCTCAGGCTTCTTATCCGGCAAAAAACCACGAAACACCGTGGTCCTTAATTGATGCGTGTCTGTTCGCTCCAAATAGTCAATCCGGCAGCACAAGCGTGGTTCAATCCACTGTGTTTTCTCATCCCTGACCGAGTTCAATTGCTTAGCTATTACCAAAAACATT
Organism: Paenibacillus sp. V4I3; assembly: GCF_030817215.1. Taxonomy (GTDB): domain Bacteria; phylum Bacillota; class Bacilli; order Paenibacillales; family NBRC-103111; genus Paenibacillus_E. The sequence goes on along the minus strand of NZ_JAUSZA010000001.1, from coordinate 3,123,377 downwards.
TGCTTATCTTCTTGCTGAAAACCAAACTCAACCACTCCAACTGGCTTATTCTTCACCGTTCTGAAATTCAAGCCGATTACAAGGCCAAATGGATTCGTTCTATACCCCAATATGACCACATCAATCGATTTAAAATATTTCACTTTCAGCCAATCGTCACTTTTGGTATCCAGTTGATATTTGGAGTTCTTTCGCTTCGCTACAATGCCTTCCATATTTCGTTCTTTCATTAACTCAAATAACGCCCTACCTTGTCCTCCTACGAACATGGTAGGCATGATAACGGGGGTAGAATCGACGATCTCGCCAAGCCGCTGTTTTCGCTGCGTCAACGATTCATCCAAATGATCTCTATCTGTGTAAAGGACATCAAATACAACAAATGTTACGGGATGTGTGTTTACAGCGCGATTAATCCTCGCAGAATTACTCAACCGGCCACGATAAGAAAAATCATCAAATACCGGTCTGCCACCGCGCAAAACAATTCCCTCACAGTCAAGAATCGCCGTTTGAGCCTTGATGGCCACTGCTGCTTCCTTTAATTCCGGAAATTTACTGGAAATCAACATGCCGTTACGTGTAAAAGCTTCAATGCGATTCCCCTGCTTATGTAGGAGGATTCGCCATCCGTCCCATTTGGGTTCAAATATATATCTCTCGTCATCAAAAGCTTCTTTACCGATACTGACAATCATTGGTTTTATAGGCTCAAAGAGCATTTCTAACCACCCCATAACACCAGTGTGGCACTTTCGTATCCGATCTAAACAGTTCTCATTTTCACATCCAACCGCTGGAATGCTTTCTTAAGCTCATCTGTGGGTATATTCGCAAAGCGATCACCGATATTTACTTCATAACAACATGTTGTCTCGCTGCTCTCTCTTACATAGGGGGTTAATCCTATACCTGTCTCCTCATACAAGGCTACTAATAGAGGTTCAAGCTTCTCTTTCGGCAGATCAACATGCACATGAAACATGTTAGTCACGGGTTCTAATGGTTTTGTCACAACGCCATGGCATTGATTATAGTATCCAGCAAGCACTTTGGCTTCTTCATAATACTGCTTCATTTTAGGCAATCTCCGTTTGAAATAATAGCCGCTACTTAGGATATACGGATAAAGGCTAATTAAATCGCCTCCGTATCGTCTTTTCCATACTTTGGACTCTTTTGTAAAAGCTTCACTACCGGCAAGTATGGCTCCTGCGATCCCGCCAACCCCTTTATAGAAAGAAATATACACACTATCAAAAAGCTCACAAACTTCTGCTGCTGTTTTTTGATAATAAGGTAGAATCTCGTATAGTCTGGCTCCGTCTAGATGCAATTTAATTCCTTTCTCGCGACAATAAGTACAAATCGCAACAAGCTCCTCGTAGTCCGGCAGCTGTCCGCCAATTTCACGTTGCGGTAATTCTATTAATAAACAAGCAATATCATCTTGCATATGGAGAACATCTTCCAGTCGAATCAGTCTGTCTTTATCCCCAAGCAAAATAGTTTCAATTTGATGCAATTCTTTTAACCCGTCTTCTTCATGAATTTCTAAATGACTCAAAGGATGATAAGCCACTTTCTTAATACCTTTCTTGTCAGACCAGATTCTTAAGGCAATTTGTTGTGCCATGGTTCCACTAGGGAAAAATACGGCTGTTTCTTTACCCAAGAACGTCGCCATTTCTTCTTGAAAACTTTCGATAAGTTTACCTGAACCATACATATCACTGTCCAGATTCCCATCTATATCATTCAATACCTCTTTCAAAACCTGAATGTTTCTTTTACTATGGCCACCTACTGGGTAACTTGCTTGATTAAACGCTTCTAATAATGGGTTGTTCTTGCTCATTTGTGTGATCCTCCATTGTCATTTTTCACTTGGTGAAACAACAGCCGTGACTTATACTCAAACTAACCTGGTTGAAAAGGAGAATAACGATGAAAGAAATCATAATCGGAACAATAGATCAATTCACATCATTTCCGTCAGAGGTTCAAGTAGAGGATAACCTGTACTTCCTTACGGAGGTGGAAGGTATTTATACCCTACTGTCTAGTGTTTGCCCTCATGCCGGTTACACCGTTGACCTTGAAGATGGAGAGCTCGTGTGTCCGCTGCATGGATGGACGTATGAAGTACATACTGGGCGTTGCCATAATGTGCCTAGTGCTAGACTCCACTCCTATGTGGTCATACTAAGAGACGGTACTCTATTAGCTCTGATAGATTAATTTCTAAGTATATTTTACCAATGGACAAGCTATACTAACAGCTGTTATTTCGAGACGAACGGCATTAGGAGGCTATATGTCCACAAAAGCAAAGAGTGATAAGTCAGGACAGATGAAGTGGTGGCAGCTGTCATTGCTAGGAGTTGCCTGCACGATTGGTACGGGTTACTTCTTAGGCTCCGGGATTGGGATCAAAATGGGTGGAGGATCCGTCATTTTCATGTTTATTCTGGCAGCCATAGGCACTTATATTGTTTTTGATGTCTTGGCCCGAATGACGGGAGCGGATCCGCAGCAAGGATCTTTTCGGGCATATGCCAAAAAAGCATTTGGACGCTGCGCAGGCTTCAGCAGTGGATGGGTCTATTGGAGTTCAGAGCTCTTAATTATGGGGAGTCAATTAACAGCTTTGTCCCTTTTTACCCGATTCTGGTTTCCAGCGGTACCCATGTGGATTTTTGCTACGTTTTACGCCTTGATTGGTTTGGGTGTTATCTTGCTCGGGACTAAAGCATTCGAGCGCACTGAACATGTTTTTGCCATTATCAAAGTATCCGCCATCGTTATGTTTCTCCTTATTGCAGGAGCCGCAGTCTTTGGATTTATCACAGGTGGAGCTCATCAACCGAGATTCCGGGCGGCCAAAGAAACCTTTTTGCCAGCTGGGTTAATGGGATCTTGGTCCTCTTTTATTTATGCTTTTTACGCCTTTGGCGGTATTGAAATCATGGGCTTAATGGCCACAAGATTGAAGCGACCCGAAGAGGCACCTAAAGCAGGGAACATCATGATCCTTCTTTTAACGACGATCTATATCGCATCTCTTATTCTTGCTTTAACCTTGATCCCCTTGAATGCTTTACAGGGAAAGGAAAGCCCGTTTCAGGTTGCTTTGGGAAGTTACAATCTCCCTTTTGTCCCGCATGCGTTTAACGCTATTCTAATTATTGCTGGATTTTCTACAATGGTTGCTTCTTTATTTGCGGTGACAACGATCCTTATAACGTTAGCCAAAGATCACGATGCCCCTTCGATCTTTGCCAAAAAAACAACAGGGAAAAGACAAATGCCTTTATTCGCCATCGGTTTTACGACTGGAGGTATAGCTGTAGCAGTGCTGATGGCTCTCTTGTTGCCTGAGGAGCTTTATGAATATGTAACAACAGCCGCGGGGATTATGCTGCTCTTGAACTGGCTCTTCATCCTACTATCTTCAGGACGCTTACTACAACTATCCGTTTGGGGAAAGATCAAACGATATCTGGGCATGGCTCTAATCCTTACTGCTATCACGGGTACAGTCTTTCATGGAACGAGCCGACCAGGATTCTGGATAAGCCTCCTATTTATCGTGATCATAGGCTTGGTTACATGGGGCATGAGCTTCAAATGGAAAAAGAGCGCCCACGCAGCATCTTACAGAGCCAAAGAACTGCCAAATCCTAAACATGATAATCGTGAAGGAGCGACCTAGCGTTATCCAAAGAGGGCGTGGAAGGCTTTTATCCCAAAATGCAACCCAAAGCCAATCAGGGATAGTCCTGATGCGATGGATATGAACGAGAGAGCGCGAGTCGTGAGAAATCTTCGAAACGTACTGGCTAACGACGCCATAATAACATCCCACATGCAAATACCTGTGAACATAACCCCCGTATACAATAATACGTGGTTTCTATCGAAATCAGCAATGGTTTCAGCTAAAACCGACCCATAGATACCAAGCCAAAAGAGGATGGACAAGGGACTAGTTATAGACATGAAAAAACCGGACAAAAACGATTTCGAAAGCGTAACTTCGTTTCTATATGCTTCTCCCTTTATTTTCCCCGCATCAATCAAACTTTCGATACCGGAGTAGAGCAATATAAAGCAGCCAAATAACCAAAGAAACGTTTTCATAAAAGGCGTTGTTAGAAAATGCACGAGTCCGAAATAAATGAGGATCATTAACAGTGCATCAGCAATCAGTGCTCCAATACCCACTACCCAAGCATGAAAAAAACCCTTCTTAATTCCTCTGTCTAACACAGCTGCATTAATCGGACCAATAGGTGCTGCCAGCGATAAACCCAGGAGAAAAAAACTAAGAATCGTATACAACTGAATCACCCATTCATTCTATTGATTTGTACATGCTTTAAGGCTCGTATCATCCTATTCCTAGAGTAAGACTTGTATTACTTGTAGAATTAAATTTCAAAAAAGCATTTGACATTCACGCTACGTAAAGCAGTACAGTTATGTTGTCAGGAGGTGAACAGATGGAATACACCGTGCAGCATCTGGGCAAATTGGCTGGGGTCAGCACCAGAACGCTTCGATATTATGATGAGATTGAACTTCTTAAGCCGGCAAGAATCAATTCGTCAGGATACCGAATCTATGGTCAAGCGGAAGTGGATAGGTTACAACAAATACTGTTCTACAGAGAACTAGGGGTCAGTCTAGACAGTATTAAAGAAATTGTTACCGCCCCTTCCTTCAATGGCGCCAATGCCCTGAAAGAACACCATGAACAACTCCTCGACAAAAGAAAACAATTAGATTTACTAATTGCAAATGTAGAAAAAACGATTGCCGTAACCGAAGGGAGAATAACCATGACGGATAAAGAGAAATTTGAAGGCTTCAAGCAAAAGATGATCGATGACAACGAGGAAAAATACGGGAAAGAAATTCGCGAGAAGTACGGCGATGAAGCCGTAAATAAGTCCAACCAAAAAATCAAAAACATGACACAGGAACAGCAGGACGAGGTAACGCGATTGGCGAATGAAGTATTAGCTACATTGGCGGAAGCTTTCCAAAATGGGGACCCTGCCAGCGAACTGGCTCAAGCAGCCGCGGATTTGCATAAGATGTGGTTAAGCTATTACTGGAGTGAGTACAGTAAAGAAGCGCATGCTGGTCTAGCCCAAATGTATGTGGATGACGAACGGTTTAAGGCTTACTATGATGAAAAACAGCCCGGTACGGCTGAGTTTCTGAGAGATGCCATCCATATCTACACGGGTGTTAAGAAGTAATTCTATTGAATGGGACACTAGCACTATTTCTATTATCTCCGTTAAACATCCAATTCTTTTACAAGAAACTGAATATACTAGTATTGCACCAGTCACCAGCAGCGACCGTGCATGTCACTCCAACGAAAGAAGCACAGAACCCTCAAGGGTCCTGTGCTTCTTTACATTTTTTTCGCATGCTACTTGGCGACTGTTCCTACATTTGGCTTCACGAGCGCCTTACTTTGCCATACGCGGCTCTTCCACCGCAGATACATGAGCAGGCCTCTCACCCATTCATCTACCGCAAATGCGACCCACACGCCAAGCAGGCCCATTTCCATCACAATGCCAAGCCAATACGCAAGCGGCACTGCGATCCCCCACATGGATAGAATCCCCATTAAGACGGGAAATCTCGCATCTCCAGCAGCACGAAGGGAGTTAATGACAACTAGATTGAATGTCCTGCCTGGCTCTAAGAGAACGGAGAGTATTAAAATACTAGAACCCATTGCAATAATTTCCGGATTGTCGGTGAATAGCCCTATTAGATCCTTGCGGAAAATAGAAGCAATTCCCACAACCACGAAGGTCACAAGAAGACTAATCCGCAAGCTGCGAATTAACTTATGATAGGCTGCCTTGAATGCCCCAGCACCCACCATATGGCCAACAATGATTTCCGTCCCCATACCTATTGCCATAGCTAGCGCCATGAAATAGTTGGTTATATTCATCATGTAGATATGCGTACTCAAAGCCGCTTGACCGATGATATTAATAAAACTGACGATCATCATATGCTGAGACTGCCAAGACAGGTGCTCGCCGGCTGACGGTATGCCAATGCTCATGATTTGCTTCACAATACGGCTATCGAATGTCACATAGTGCTTCAGACGAATCGGTACCGGAATACGGCGATATAAGATAACAATCAGAACGACAAGCCCAATAAGACGGCTTACCACAGTGGATACTGCAGCTCCAGTTACTCCCCACTCGGGAAAACCAAGGTTACCAAAGATAAGAAGGCTGTTACCGGCTACGTGGATCAGGTTCACTCCCAACGTAACAAACATGACGTCTCTCGTTTGACCATTGGAACGAAGAACAGATGAGATCGCATAGGACAAAGCCTCAATCCATATAAAAGCGCCAATGATGTTTAAATACGTTTTGGCAATCTCAACCTGCTCCGGCGCCAAATTCATTAGCCGCATCAGCGATTCACCAAAGACAACCAATAAGATGCTAACCAAAATTCCAAATATCAAATTTATCGTAATCGCTAGAGCTGAAATGCGGCTGGCTTCTTTCGCTCTACCTGCACCAAGATTTTGTGCGACTGCTACACTCGTTCCAAGCCCAACGAAGCCAAACATTAGAATGCAAAAAACTATAATTTCGTTTGCTAAGCCTACTGCTCCAGTCACTTGATCCGAGATCAGACTGAGCATAAACACATCTGCCGTTCCCAGCATCATGCGCAGGACGGAATCAACGAATATCGGCCATGTGACCGCGAAAAGACCAAGCTTTTTCCAAGATGCTATCGATTCCATGTCCATCAATCCCTACACTTTCTCCGTTCAAATGCTATTAGTGTAGGATACGTAAGCGATTGCAGTCAAATGCTACTAATATCCATTAAATTAAACTTTGTCACGTGATACTTTAAAGTTGAAGTAAACATGAATAATAAGACTGAGACTGCTCACAATAATGAAGGTTTGAAATATATCTAAGGATGTGGGCTAATGTCGAACAAACAAAAAAATCAATCCAATCAACAAAAAGGTCAAAAAGCAAGTGAAGATAACAAAAACAATAATAGCAGCAATAATGGCATTGATGATGCAAATAAACATCCAGGCAAATAATAAACTTACAGAAAACCTTGGAAATCATAATGATTTCCAAGGTTTTTCATACACACCAACCTATTTCACCTTAACCCATGTACCACGGTTGTCCGCAGATTCGATTTCAGCCACAGCAATTTCAATGCTGCCCATCGTACTGGAGGGAGTCGCAATTGAAACACTTTCACCTGAAAGTAATGTTTCAATAAAATATTTAAGTTCGTTATAATAGCCCATTTCCGCGGAAAGTTCAGGACTGAAACCTTTTCCTTCATTCACATTTACTTGTAAGGAATCACCTTTGAAAACGACATTGCCTTTTTCAAAATTAACCCGGAACTGCATATCGAAGCCATAATCACCTTCAAGAGTCCAGTCTGCTTGGGCATTGATGACTTTGCCATCTTCATACAGATAGTTGGCAGAAACCACATCATAACCGCTGCCGGGAACGACATTTCGTGCCAAACACGATACGGATTCAGGCTTACCGAACAACCAATGAATCATATCAATATCATGAACGTGCATATCTAGCAAGGCTCCGCCGCTTTTCTCCTTCTGTGTAAGCCATGGTCCCCAGGTCGGAGTTGCTCCCCCTCGGTAGAAATAACCACCCAGTGCCTGACCAAACGTTTTCTCTTCAACAACCTGCTTCAGGTATACATAGGCCGGCCAAAATCTCAAACATTGACCTATCATCAGCTGCTTTCCATTCGCCTCGGCTGCCTGAATCATATCTTTACATTCCGCAGCATTCAGCGCCATCGGTTTTTCACACAAGACATGAAGACCATGATTCAAACATTGAACCGCTATGTCTCTGTGTAGAAAAGTAGGCAGTGCAATATCTACGTAATCAAGCTGTTCCTTCTCAAGCATTTCGGCCACACTTGTATATTTATTGTAGCGACCGAAGTCAATGCCAGATGAACCCGTATCGATGTTGCCCGCAGCCGCGCGACCTTCGAGCTTCTCATTATCAATATCGCACAAAGCCACAACTTGAATGGGAACTCCTTCTGACTCCAGGCGAACGTAATTCTCCAGATGAGTCCTACCCATAAACCCTAAACCAATTAATCCGATTCTTAGCATGTTGATTACTTCCTCCCTAAGATGGCGTTCATAGCACCTGATGTATTATAAATAAGCTGTTCGCCATGATGCGTATAACCCGGAATCATTTCGGCAATGACATAATCGTCATACCCGATAGCTTGAAGGGCTTTCATAACCTCTGGATAATTAACATCACCGGCTAGAAGATTAACAAAACCATGCAAGCCTCCTGCGGCGCGGCGGTAATCTTTGAAATGCACTTTTTTGATTCGTTTATTTAAAATGGAAATCCAATGCTCCGGATAACCGGCATATAAGACATTCCCTACGTCAAAATAAGCGCCGACATATAGCGAATTGATTTTATCGATAAAGTCTCTCATTTCAAGCGGGGATAGTAAGAATTTGTTCCATACGTTTTCTATACCAATGGAAACCTTCAATGATTGGGCAACATCGGAAAGCTTACTTATAGCTTCCAAAGCGTAGTCATAGGCTTGATCATATGGAACCACTTCAGAATCCGGAATGAAATCAACGCCAACAGCACCTGGCACAACCAATATCGTATCTACACCTAAAATAGCTGCGTTCTCCAATTGTTTCTTGACGATATCTTTCGCTTTTTGACGCGTTTGTGCATGTCCACTTGTTAAAGAATATGTCCAGTATAATCCACTGGCTAAACTCGAAAGCGCAATACCCTGATCTTCGGCAATCTTACGGTATTCCTTGATTTCGCTTTCTTTACTTTCCAAGCTTAATTGGCCAGTCTCGTTTAAAGCCAGCTCAATCCCGTCGAATCCGGCTTCCTTAGCAACAGCTATACATTGTTCTACCTTCATGGAGCCTGGAAATGACCAAATATTGATCCCTTTTTTCATTGTTATCTCCTCCGTCTCTTCCCTTTATTATAAAAGAGCCACGTTCGATATGATTTATCCAAAAAGCCGATTTATTTGCACTTTTACAAATACGGATATGGTAAAATGAGATTAAAAATGAGTTTGGAACAAGAACCACCCTGAGAGAGGACGAGCAGCATGGATTTCCCAAGTATACAACTACAGGAATCACTTACCATTCAAACCCTCTTTTCTTTTCATTATTTCGAGTATGCAAAGGGATTTGTATTTGACGGAGAACAGCATGACTTCTGGGAGATTCTTTACGTGGACAAAGGGGAAGTTGAGATTCGAGCCGATGATCACATTCATACCCTTCATCAAGGAAATATAATCTTTCACAAACCCGAGGAATTCCATACGGTTAGCGTTAAGCACGAGCATACGCCGCCAAACCTTATCGTCATATGCTTCGAATGCACGTCCCCAGCTATGACTATTTTCGAGAAAAAGATTCTGGCATTAGGAGACCGGGAAAGAAATATCCTATCCCTCATTATCCAAGAAGGGTTTCATGCTTTCTTGCCCCCTTTTGACAAACCAACCGTTCATCACTTGGAAAGAAACCCGGATGCTCCTTTTGCCAGCGAACAAATGATCAAATCCTATTTAGAGGTTTTGTTAATCACACTCATTCGGAATCAAGAGCAGGCCTCCACTCCAGATTCTATGAAATACAAACAATCGTCCCTTCAAAAAGAAAAAGCCGAACAACGAATCGTTCAGCAAATCATGGAATACTTGAAAGCCAATCTTTCTCAATCCTTTACGCAAGACCATTTATGCCAAACGTTTCACTTGGGCAAAAGCCGATTAAAGGAACTTTTTCCAATCCCAGATGCAGACAGGCGTCTTGGAAGCCTTCAAGTCCCTCAAAATTGAACAAGCCAAAACATATATTAGAGATGGCCGATATAATTTCACAGAGATTGCAGCCATGTTAGGGTACGCCAGCATTCACTATTTTTCAAGAGATTTCAAGAAAACCGTTGGCATGCCGCCTTCTGACTATGCTAAGTCTGTTAAAGCTCGTCTGTAGCGATGAATAGAGGCAGTTCCTAGGTGAGACTTTCCCTAGCAATCGACAGAAAACAAAAAAAAGAGAGGCAAGAATAACTACACTGGTACCCATAGTCTGGACACTTTGAAAAAGTGTTCAGGCTGTGGGTATCTTTTTTTGTATAATAGAGTAAGCACCGGAGGGGATTACATCATGTCTAAGACAATCTTTAGCGAAAAAAACCGAGAGCATTTATCAACGAATAAATACGTTGTCAAGATAAGCGAGAAATCAATAACCTATGCCGATGAATTTAAGCGGTTGTTCATCGACCTTTACATGTCAGGAAAGACTCCTAGAGAAATCTTTAAAGCTCATGGATTTGATGTCAGCGTAATTGGAATGAAGCGAGTTGAACAAAGCGTAAACCGTTGGAAAAAAGCTTACGGGAAAGACGGAATCATTGGACTAGCTGACTCCCGTAAGGAAGCTTCTGGACGTCCCCTGAAGCGTGAACTAACGCTGGATGAAGTGATTGCAAGACAGGAAGCAAGAATTAGACTCCTTGAATCTCAGGTAGAATTGTTAAAAAAGCTAGACACGAAAGAAAGGTTGCTGGTAGCAAGCGGAAAGAATCTAAGCAAGAATAAGTTATTTGAACTGATTAAAGAAACTGTAGGTCAGGGTTTAAGACGTTCAACTCGCTACCTCTGCGATTTACTTCACGTATCTCGCTCAGGCTACTACAACTACATCCAGGCCGTAGAAACCCGTAAAGAGCGGTCTCTTTCGGATGTCAAAGCTGGAAAACTGATCAAGAAAGCCTTCCATAGAAAGGGCTTTAAAAAGGGTTCTCGCTCTATTAAGATGACGCTTGAAAACGAGTTTGGCGTGATCTACAACCTGAAGAGAATCCGCAGGCTTATGAAGAAATTTGGCCTCGAATGTCCACATCGAAAACCTAATCCATACAAGCGTATGGCAAAGGCAACTCAGGAACACCGAACACTTCCCAACAGCTTAAAGAGGGATTTCCGGAAAGGTATTCCTGGGCTCGCACTGCTCACCGACATTACCTACCTCCCATATGGCCGCTCAGAGACGGCATATTTGTCGACTATACTAGATGCTTCAACAGGAGAGATCCTCTCGTACAACCTATCCAATAACCTTACATTGGACATTGCTACAGACACAATTGACGCACTCGTAAAGCAAAAAAGGCTGAAGCTACACAAAGATGCATTTATCCATTCGGATCAAGGAAGTCATTATACAAGTCCGAAATACCAAGAACTTTTAAAGCAAAAAGGATTAGGTCAATCCATCTCTAGACGAGGCAATTGCTGGGACAATGCGCCACAGGAGTCGTTTTTCGGTCATATGAAGGACCATGTTGACCATCGTAGCTGCCCAACATTAGCAGAACTACAACGTAAGATTGACGGTTACATCCGCTACTACAACAATAATCGATATCAATGGGGTTTAAAAAAGATGACCCCTGTGCAATACAGGAATCATCTATTGTTGTTGGCCTCATAGACCTAAACCACTCTTTTTTTCAAGTATCCTTGACAGAGGGTCCAGATCACCGCTACCTGCTTTTTTTTCTACGAAATCTAAATCCCCCATAATCAATGACTACGATCTGTTTACTCCGCTTTAAACGCAAGTGCTGCTTTAAACGCAGGTTAAGGGCATACGGTTTATAATATTGGCCTGTACCCTTGGATGGAATGATTCCATTGTCCAAAAATTTCTTTACTAATTTCATAAGCAATCGTCTATTTATTGGGGAATTCCGGAATTTCCGATCATATTTTTTCATAGTTACCCAGCGATAATCCGTGTCGTAATCGATAATTTTCGCAAAATATTTTCTTATCGGTTTCAAAGATGATTTATACATGTCTACTTCCCTCTTGTTGCATTTGATCCCTTTTTTTGATTTTGCTATCTTCATAACATAGCCGTTACCTAAATCGTATACAACTCGCGTTACACCAGACCCAATGAATTTCTTCCCTTTTATTTTCCTTTTCATGTACGGATTCATCTTAATCAAGACAGCTCCCCCTCATTCTCAATAATGTAATGCCCTCCAACTGCGCCATTTACGGATTTAATTATAAATTTAGTATATGTCGAGAACCTCGACCCGAACTGGTTGTACATATAGTTTGTAAAAAAATGGTCTTTACGTGACACATTTCCACAGAAAAAAAGTAGAACATGTTGTACACTGGTACCCATAGTCTGGACACTTTGAAAAAGTGTTCAGGCTGTGTGTTTATCTTTTTTTGTATAATAGAGTAAGCACCGGAGGGGATTACATCATGTCTAAGACAATCTTTAGCGAAAAAAACCGAGAGCATTTATCAACGAATAAATACGTTGTCAAGATAAGCGAGAAATCAATAACCTATGCCGATGAATTTAAGCGGTTGTTCGACAGGAAGCAAGAATTAGACTCCTTGAATCTCAGGTAGAATTGTTAAAAAAGCTAGAACACGAAAGAAAGGTTGCTGGTAGCAAGCGGAAAGAATCTAAGCAAGAATAAGTTATTTGAACTGATTAAAGAAACTGTAGGTCAGGGTTTAAGACGTTCAACTCGCTACCTCTGCGATTTACTTCACGTATCTCGCTCAGGCTACTACAACTACATCCAGGCCGTAGAAACCCGTAAAGAGCGGTCTCTTTCGGATGTCAAAGCTGGAAAACTGATCAAGAAAGCCTTCCATAGAAAGGGCTTTAAAAAGGGTTCTCGCTCTATTAAGATGACGCTTGAAAACGAGTTTGGCGTGATCTACAACCTGAAGAGAATCCGCAGGATTATGAAGAAATTTGGCCTCGAATGTCCACATCGAAAACCTAATCCATACAAGCGTATGGCAAAGGCAACTCAGGAACACCGAACACTTCCCAACAGCTTAAAGAGGGATTTCCGGAAAGGTATTCCTGGGCTCGCACTGCTCACCGGCATTACCTACCTCCCATATGGCCGCTCAGAGACGGCATATTTGTCGACTATACTAGATGCTTCAACAGGAGAGATCCTCTCGTACAACCTATCCAATAGCCTTACATTGGACATTGCTACAGACACAATTGACGCACTCGTAAAGCAAAAAAGGCTGAAGCTACACAAAGATGCATTTATCCATTCGGATCAAGGAAGTCATTATACAAGTCCGAAATACCAAGAACTTTTAAAGCAAAAAGGATTAGGTCAATCCATGTCTAGACGAGGAAATTGCTGGGACAATGCGCCACAGGAGTCGTTTTTCGGTCATATGAAAGACCATGTTGACCATCGTAGCTGCCCAACATTAGCAGAACTACAACGTAAGATTGACGGTTACATCCGCTACTACAACAATAATCGATATCAATGGGGATTAAAAAAGATGACCCCTGTGCAATACAGGAATCATCTATTGTTGTTGGCCTCATAGACCTAAACCACTCTTTTTTTCAAGTGTCCTTGACAGAGGGTCCAGATCAAACCTTGCCTTCTCTTTTTTGGTTTATTCAACTGGCATTTATTTGATAACTTTCAATAAGCGCTTTGCCGTTCCATTTTGCGTTTCGATTGTTTCATACACATTGACAGTGAAAGGATAGCTGAATTGATCGGTTGTAATATTCGTGGCATCCAGCATTTGTTTCCCACTGATTAATTTATTTACACCTGTGAAGGAAGCGTCCTTAGAACCAACAACACGTCCGGCGTTATCAACAATTTCAAATTTCAATTTCGAGAAGTTGTTGTCAACCACGACATTTTCTTTCTGTTTAATATCCAGATCAAGTCGGAACTTGTACGTATACGTCAATTGAGCAGTCGTCTGTGTGCTCACTGTTACATCATTGAACGTCAGATCAAATGGATATAAGGAGATGGTTGATTCCGTACCTTCCTTCTGTACATCCGTTTGCAGAGCGGCAATCGTTGTTGTAAAAGGTGCAGCAGCCACTGAATCGAGCAGCTTTAACGAGAAGCTGGTGCTCTCTTCGGTTTGCGGCACAATGTAAGAGTAGCTTACCACGTAGCTTAATCCGGGATTTAGCATCGTCGTTACATTCGTTTGACGGGACCCTTGATAAGTAACACCCTGTGCATTGACCAATTCCGATAGGAAAGCAGGAGTAGCAGTAGGCGTTGTACTCGTATTCGTTAATTTGAACTTAGCTACCGCAGTTTGGTAGCCTTCCCCTGGATTCTCATGCAGATGAAGCTCCATAAGCGATACTTCTGTAGACTTATCAACAACTTTGGTCAAAGCATCAAATGTGATCGGCTGACCAATTGTGTAAGGCGCTGCAGTAGAATTCCCTTGCTCTTTCGGCCATGCGATAGCTAGTTTACCTGTTACTAGCGTGGTAGCTTTATCTCCACCTTTGGGTACAAACGAATCCGTCGATAAGACAAAAAGGTTAGACAACGTCACACCATTTTCAACTGGAATCGCAAAATGAATGTATTTCTTTTCGCCAGCCTCCAAAGTCACCGGGTCTACTTCGGAGCGTTTGCCTTCATAGCTCTTTTGCTCTGACTGTGCGTCCATTCGGAAAGCAGGAACTGTTTCCCGCCCCGCTCCAGGATTACTAGCCAATACCGTCACAACAGCCACACGGCCTGACGTCGTATTTTGCATAGAAACTTCAACTGGTGAATACGTCAGTCCCGAATTAATCCCAGGAATGGTGAATGCTTGGCCCCATGCTAAGCTTTCGAGGCTCTGCAAAGCCGTACTTCCCGTACCGCCATACCACACGGATTTAGTTGGCATAGTAAGTAATGTAGTTTCCACCTTTGGATAGGAATAGATATCCACATTGACGAAGGATAACTGCTCAATTTGACCAATCTCCTTGCTATCAACAGAAGTCATGTACACAAGCTCGCCTATTTCTTTGGGCTGTAAAGCTTCTTTATTGCTCGCACTTGGTTTCAATGTATATGAAACGCCACTAGCGGTTTGAACACGAAGCTCGTGTTCGGGAACTCTGTTCAGTACGGCGCCTCCGTTATATAAGCGAACAGTAACCGCAAGTTGTGAACCTGACGCCGTTGGCGTCACGGCTGCACTTTTAATCGCGGCTCGTATATCTGGTGTCAATCCGTAATTGACAGTTGGTGCAGAGACAATAGGCGTCGTCAAGTCGGCCGCCCATACGGCCGTGCCTCCTTGAACGATCATTGCTCCTAGCATGATGGCTGTCAGACTAGATTTCCATGGTTTGTTTTTCATGTAAGTACTCTCCTTATTGTGAAATTTCGCTGATGTCTATTTGGCTGTTGGTGTTGTTGTCGGCTGCGGTTGTACGCTAGCACTAGCACTGTCTACTTTTTGTCCGTCTTTCAGAGTGTTCTGTCCGGCAGTAACCAATTTCTCGCCGTCTTTGACTCCTTCAATCACTTCTTGATACTCCCCGTTAATGCGTCCCAATTTCACTTTCCGTTTCTGATATTGGTCACCTTCCTGAACAAAGACGAAGGTATCCGACTCTTCACGAATGATGCTTAATGTAGGAATCGCAACCACTTGTTCTTCCGTTTCAGTCGTCAGCTGTACCATGAATCGATTACCAGGCTGCAGCAGATGATCGCTATTGGGAACTTCCAGTTCTAACGTGTACGTTTTTGTCGCCGCACTCATAATAGGTGCCAAGTAGCTCATTTTAGCTGTTCCTTTTTTATCAGGCGAATCCGGATTATAGTAAATGAGTTCTTGCTTTCCTTTAACAAGCAGGAAATTCGTTTCCGTAAGCTCGGTTTTGATTTTAATCGGATCTATCTGTTGGACTTGACCAACTTTCCCTGCCGCGGCAGCTACTGTTTGCCCAACCACTACGTTGAAATCGGTAAGAATGCCGCTACCTGGTGCCTTAACTTGATAGTTCTCTAAAGAACGAGTCGCATCTTCTAAAGATAGACTTGCTGATTCTGCCTGCGTTTGAATAGCTGAAATCGAATCCGAGTTATCAAAAGCTGAAAGCTTGCTCTGTGCAGCATCTAGATTCATCTGGGCGCTATCCATCGCTTGTTTGGATTGATCCACCTGATGCTGAACGGCAATGCCTGCATCATATTCATTACGAACTTTGTTGTATTCTTGCGCAGCATTCTTGAGGGCAGTTTGCGATCTAGTTACATTGTCCAACAGATCTTTTCGGTTATTTACTTTATTATCCCTTGCTTGCTGCAAGGATTCTTGAGCACTTCTTACAGAAAGCTCACTTTTCCTTTTGGCAGATAAGGCATCTTTATTATCAACAATGAAGAGTACTTCACCCTTCTCAACATACTCTCCTCGTTTTTTCAGCACTTCCGTTACTTCACCGTTGGCTTTCGAGACAACATCAAGCGTCGTTCCTGCCGCTACATCAGCAACCTGTTCGATCGGATTGCTAATTTTCTGCTTCTTTATGACATCTGTTTTAATCGCCCTTGGTGCTAACTGCACCGTTGCAGCCCCTTTAGCACCTGGAGCTGAACAGGCTGACGCCAAGACCGCTGCTGCGGTCAATAACACGATCACCCCCATCGAACGGGATTTGAATTTACGTTTCCGCGAACTATCGTTAATCATCTATGTGCCTCCTTATACCTCTAACATCGTTTTTTCGTTTACATTCTTACGATTGAATAGACGACCTATACGGTTCTTTATACTTTCAATCAATTCGTACACAATTGGTACGACAACTAGTGTCAATAGCGTAGAGGTAATCAAACCACCGATAACGACTACACCCAGTCCTTTACCGATTAATCCGCCTTCTCCAGAAATACCGAGCGCAAGAGGAACCAATGCCATAATGGTAGCTCCAGCAGTCATAATAATGGGACGAAGTCTTACTTTCCCCGCTTCAATTAGAGCATGACGTACCGTGTATCCTTCTTCGCGCAGCTGCTGAGCACGATCGATTAATACAATCGCATTCGTCACTACGATCCCAATAAGCATCAGGAAACCAATCATAGAGGTTACCGTTAACGGTTCTCTCGCTATGACAAGTCCGAGAAGACCCCCAATAACAGCAAGTGGTAAAGAGAACAAGATGGCGAATGGTGCACTAGCGTTTCCAAATGCCAAAACCATAATCAAGTAAACCACGAATATGGCGGCAGCCATCGCGATGAACAGCTGCATGAAGCTTTCATTCACATCATCCGAAACGCCAGTTATTTTGGGTGTCACGCCTTCAGGCAATTCGATATCTTTCATTGCGGCGCTGATTTTGGCACTCACACCAGTTTTGTCAGCTGAATTGATTTTTGCAGTTACTTTCACTAGCTGCTGCTGATCCTCACGTGCAAGCGAAGCAGCGCCTTTCGTTTCATTGACCTTAGCTACTTCCTTCAATAAAACCTTTGAACCATTTGATCCCGTCAATGGGATATTACCTAGTTTTTCTAACGTATCTTTGTCCGATTTGTCTAACGATACCGTTGTCGTATAAACGATATTATCGAATTTCATATCTCCTAGATTTTGCTTTTGAATCCAGGCACGTGCGGTATCACGAACAGTTGATGAGCTTAATCCGTATGCTCTCGCTTTTTTCTGATCCACAGTAATTTCTATTTCTGTTTTGGCATCACTCAGGTTATCTTCAATTTCACTAAGCTCCGTGAATGTATTTAGCTTCTCTTTAACCAAACCGGCTGCTTTCTCTAATTGAAGCTGATCCTCACCCTGCAGGGTATAGGCAAAGTCAGTCGATGATACACCGAAGTCACCTTCCATGGATTTAGGCTCTACTTCAGATCCGCTCGGCAGTTCAGAGAGAATATAATCTTTCATTTGGTCTTTCACTTGATTCGGATCAACCTTATCATTTACTTGAACAAAAATCTGTGAAGCATAAGGCGTTCGCTCATCGTCTTTGCCTGCATAACCGACTAACGCTTCAACGAATTTGAACACGGGCTCGCCATTGGAATCTTTCGTATCTAGCAAGACGGTTTCAATTTCTTTCGTTTTCGTATCCGTAGCCTCAAAAGAAGTTGCATACGGCATTTTTAACTGGAAGTACATCGTTGTCGCTGGCTTCGAGCTAGGCAAGAACGAAACCGATAGGAAAGGTACTGTCGCCGCAATGGTGACTACAAGCATAAGTCCTGAAATTAACAATGTTTTAATCCGATTTTTCAAACTCCACGTCAATGCCTTTTCGTAAAATGCTGTTAATTTGGTTGGCTTTGATTCATCATGGTGACCTTTACCCGGCTTGCTGCGAAGAACGAGCAATTTAGCAAGCATCGGAATAACCGTTAAAGCTACAATTAAGGAAGATAAAAGTGCGCAAGCAATGGTTAAGGCAAAAGGTCTAAAGAACCCTCCCACAACACCCGTTACCAAAGCAAGTGGAGCAAAAACCCCTACGGTTGCCAGAGTTGAGGACGTAATAGCCATCGAAACCTGCTTTGTTGCCAAGGCAATGACGGATTCTTTGCGTTCCTGCGCTTTTTCCAATGAAGCATATATGTTCTCGATAACAACGATGGAATCATCGACTACACGACCTACTGCGATAAAAATACCACCGAGTGTCATCGTATTAAGCGTTAAGTCTAATGTCGACATTAATAACAATGTGATCAAAATGGAAAGTGGAATCGAGACGAGAACAATGAGTGTCATCCGAATGTTCCTCAAGAAAATGAGAATCATTAAGGAAGCCAATATCGCCCCTACAACTCCTTCACGTACAAGTCCTGTGATGGACTCTTTAATTTGATCTGCACTATCATAAGTGTTTTTGAAAGTAATGTTCGGTAGGGTCGTTTCCCACTCATGAATCAGCTTCTCGATGGATCCTGAGAAATCAACCGCATTTGCACTACCTGCTTTGTACAAAATCATACCAATAGCTGGTTTGCCATCCAGTCTTCCATTGAAATCAGATTCCGTTATCGCCTTTACCTTGGAGACTTGATCCAGTGTTACGATATCTCCTTTAGGTGTAGTGATTTCGACCTGCTCCAAATCGTACAAGCTTGATAAATTACCAGTGACACGAGTCATCTTATTATTGCCGCTAATTTCTACATTACCGATCGGACTCTTCGTTGCGGCAGAATTAATAGCATTGCTCACTAGAGCCGGTGACAATCCATATACATCAAGCGCAGCAGCATCTAGCTCAATATCGAGCGATGTGCTTCTGGCCCCAATAACGTCCATATGGTCGATCCCTTTAATCCCTTCAAGACCCGGCTTGATTTTATCTTTAAAAGACTTGTCGAGCTCTGTTTGGCTTACCCCGTCCTTTGCATAAGCGACTAAGTAATTCGAAGGGAAGGATGCCGCACCAAAGGTGGAGGCTTTAGGCGCACCTGCCGTTGCTGGAAGAGAAACTTCAGCCAACATATCTTGAACGGCCTGTTTTTTCTTATCAATATCTACATTTTGTTTGAACATAATGATAATCATGGAGAAATTATCACTCGAAGTTGAAGTTATGGAATCCAGATCTTCAATGTTCGCTAGCTTCTCTTCAATCGGAGCCGTAATTTCATCCATGACATCCTTAGGCGCTCCAGTATAGGTAGTTGTTACAGCAACTACTGGAAAAGAAACGTTTGGCATGTTCTCTACTTTAAGCTGCGTGGATGAATAAAATCCGCCTACAAAAAGCATGATCATGATAATGAATAATGCCGAGACATTCTTCATGGAAAACTGTGTTAATCGATTCATTCCTG
This sequence comes from Paenibacillus sp. V4I3, assembly GCF_030817215.1. Taxonomy (GTDB): domain Bacteria; phylum Bacillota; class Bacilli; order Paenibacillales; family NBRC-103111; genus Paenibacillus_E. Next base: position 3,103,572 of record NZ_JAUSZA010000001.1, on the reverse strand, counting down.
TACTCCCCTCATCAACTGATTACGTTTAAGATACATTCTGAATATGAACCCAATATGAACAAACAAAAAAACTTGGCATGAGGCATCCAAGTTTTTCATTCATTTTTATATTTTTTGGAGTAAATAGGTCAATATCGGTAGAGTGACCAAGAATAAAGTTCCTTTACCTTGTTCGCTTTGAACCTCAACCGAACCTTCGTGCATATCGATAATTTTCCTGGCGATAGCAAGCCCGAGCCCGCTTCCACCATCACGCTGCCTAGACTGATCTACTTTGTAGAATCGATCAAATATTCGTCCTTGATCTTCTTCTGGAATCCCAATCCCATTATCTTGAATCCATACCTGTACACGATCTCTTAGAGGAACAAGTTTCACGTAAATGTGTCCATTTGGAGGCGTAAATTTGACTGCGTTTCCAATTAAATTCATCCAAACCTGATTTAATTGATCCGCATCCGCCGATATTTTCACTCTTGGTAAAGACAAATCCATATCAAGCTGTTTCTCTGACCACTGGGGTTCATAAAAAACAACAATTCTACGCAGCTGTTCATCTAGATCGTATGTGGTGGGGTGAAAAGGATGATGTTCCGATTCCAGAGAGGCTAGCTTCAATAAATTATCACTGAGGCGAGATAACCGCTCACTCTCACGTTCAATGATTTCCAAGTAACGTCCACGCTCTGACTCGTCAATTTCTGAACCCCTTAGTGCCTTGGAAAAGCCTCGAATCGACGTTAGAGGGGACTGGATTTCATGGGAAACATTCGAAACAAAGTCTTGCCGCATCTGCTCCAGCTGTTTCAGTTCGCCAGCCATATGATTAAAGCTTTGAGCTAGCTGCCCTAGTTCATCCTTTTGCTTCACAGAAACATGCACATTGAAATTACCTCGAGCTAACCGTTCCGTAGCCAATGTCAACTTCTTTAGTGGATTTACCAGATAGCGAGATGCGATGAGAATGAGCAAGCTGCCGACAATAAGTACGATGAGAAGTACAGTAATGACAGCTGTCTGCACTTGACGACGAGCTGCCTCGGAGAAGTTTGGATGAATGAAAAGGGCAAAAGTTTTGCCATCAACTTGGAGAGGCAGTCCTACCTTAACCCGATTGAATGGATCTTTGGGCATCCCATAGTCCAGGCTTTTATAAACGCTGCCATTTAGAACATAGGCCACTTCCGACGCTTCAATAAGAGGATTCCCTTTTTTGTCAAAAGAAATCGCCGTCGCCGGCTCACCGTTTTCGTAAAATAAAGTCAAGATGTAGTTATCATTCAATCGGTTGCTACCTGTCACAAAAGAATCAAGATTTTTCGGCTGAATGTCTTCACTCAACGTGACTAGCTGCCGGCCTATCGCGAGCATATCTGCTTGAAATTCCGTGGTAATCAGATTTCTGAAAAAGACCGTTGCCAGCGGAAAGGCGACTGACACACTAACCACAACAATGGTCAGAAATGTCAGCACAACGCGCAGATAAAGCGACCTAATCTTAATCATGGCTTCACCTCGAGCCTGTATCCAAGTCCGCGAATAGTCGTAATACGAAATTCTTCCGTCAGTGATTCAAACCGCTCGCGCAAACGTTTAACATGCACATCAACCGTTCGGTCATCACCTTCATAATCCATACCCCAGATCTGCTCAATAAGCTGCGTACGTGTGAAGATTTGGGCAGGATAACTGGCAAGCTTATAGAGAAGCTCGAACTCTTTTAAAGGAAGAGCCAATCGTTGATCCTGTAAACGGACTTCAAATGCTGTACGATCAATAATCACATTACCAAGTGTGATCGTTTGAGAAGCGTTGATCCGATAACGTTTAAGCAAAGCTTTTACACGCATCACCAACTCCACGGGGTCAAAAGGCTTCACAAGATAGTCATCCGTGCCAAGCTGAAAGCCCTTCACCTTGTGGACAGACTCGCTTTTGGCTGTCACCATTAGGAGAGGCAAATCTGCATATTGCGCCCTTAATTCGCGACAAAGTTCCCAACCGTCCATCAAAGGCATCATGACATCCAATACGACTAAATCCGCCGGTGTTGTTTCAAGCATGCTGAGCGCTTCTTGTCCATTGCTTGCCTGCATGACCGTTAAGCCTTCTCCAGCCAAATAAACGCGAATCAGCTCTCTGATATCTGCGTCATCATCCACCACCATGATTCTGGTCACGAAACGCTCCGCCTTTCTTCAAGCAGGAAACTTTTATGATAGATACGGGATTGGATCTTTTGAACCCGCCTCTTCAAAACCTTTCAACCGTAAACGGCAGCTGTCACAAACACCGCAAGCTTCCGCTTTTCCATTGTAACAAGACGTAGTTAACTCGTAAGGAACGCCGATCTTCAAGCCTTCTTGCACAATTCGAGCCTTGGTCCAATCAATGAGCGGGGTTTCAATCGTGATCCCTTTTCCTTCAACACCGACCTTGGTCGCAAGGGCAATCACTTCTTCAACTTTATGAATAAATTCCGGACGACAATCCGGATATCCACTGTAGTCGAGGGCATTCACTCCGATATAGATGGCTTCTGATCCCGTTACTTCTGCATAAGAGGTAGCAATGGAAAGGAATAGCAAATTGCGTCCAGGTACATACGTCACTGGGATTTCAGATTCCTCTGACCCTTCCGTTAATCCATCCACAACATTAGGAACATCAATGTTATCATCCGTTAATGCGCTGCCGCCGAAATCGCGCAAGAAATCTAGCTTGATGATCTTATGACGACCACTGACCCCATAATGCTCAGCGACTTGCTTGGCATTCTCGATTTCGATTTTATGACGCTGACCATAGTCAAAAGAAATCGGATATAGCTCGTATCCTGCTTCTTTGGCAAGTCCCATGCACGTTGTACTATCTAATCCGCCACTTAGAATGATGACGGCTCTTTTCTTATTTTCGTTGCTTACGTTCATCATAGACACCTCTTTTTCTTCATGTGAAAAATGGATAAATCAGTAGATACGCGCTCTAAACGCCGCGCATCGCTGGATCCCAAATGATCTTATGCAGCTGCAAGTTCAGCTTCACCTTGGACAACCCTGCGTCAAGCATATGCTCGACGAGCTTGCGCGGCGGCATGGTCTCCCACACCGGGCTGAACATCGGCAGCGCCTTCGTCGGATGCTGCTCAAGCACTTCCACCGCGGTGCGGAAGTCGTGTTCGCTGCCGATGACGAACTTCAACTCGTCCTGCTCGCGCAGCAGGGCGAAATTGCTCATGATCATCTGCCCCATCTCGCCTGAGTCGGGCAGCTTAAAGTCCATGATGTATCGCACCTTCGGCGATGCGACACGCTCTACAAACAGTGCGAGATCGATCGCGCCGTTCGTCTCGATATGCAGGTCATCGACCTGCTCCAGCTCTGCGAGCGCGTCGATTAACGCGAGCGACTTCTCGCCGTACAGGAGCGGCTCGCCGCCGGTAAGGCAAATATGCCGGGAGCGGTACGTCTGGACCTTGCTGACAATTTCAGTAATGGTCATGACGTTCTCCGCTTCCGCGGGCGGGTAGCTGTACTTGGTGTCACACCAGGTACAGCGCAGGTTGCAACCAAAAAGACGGACGAAGACCGTCGGGAACCCGGCACGGGTCCCTTCGCCTTCAACCGTCTCGAAGATCTCGACCATCGGAATGCGGATATCTCGCATTACACATCCTCCTCCATCATCGAGCGTGTGATGGCCGCATAACTAGTCGGCGTTTCCCACAGCCGGATTTCTTCCAGCATGATCGCTGGATAAAGTTGTTCCTCAAGCAAAGCTTGATGAATTTCCTCATACATCCAGACGACCATATTTTCAGCGGTTGTATTCATAGCAGGCAGCACATCATTCAAATATTTATGGTCCAATCGGTCAACGACACGTTCTTTTGCAATACGTTTAATATCACCAAAATCTATAGCGATCCCCCGGCTATCCACTTTTCCGCGCATAATAACTTGCAGCTTATAGGTATGTCCGTGCAGATTTTTACATTTCCCTTCATAACAATGCAAATGATGCGCACTGTCAAACGTAAATTCTTTGGAAATCAAAACGGATTTATGATGATATTTTAATTGGTTCTCTTGGATGTCACGCCCCAACATTTGCACATCTCTGGGGATATCATAGCTCATATCTATCACCTCATAATTATGAAAAAAACAGTACTCTACATTCTATCACGAAGAGACCGTTTTTCACAATCAATCTTGCTGTTTTCGTCTTCCCTTTTGAGACCAGTCCAAATGACCGCGAATCTCCTGAATCCGTTCATTCTCATTACGTAAATCCGATTCAATTAGAGCTGTAAGACTTTCAATTTGATCAACCACAGTATCGGGAAGTTCAACCTCTTCAACTGATTTTACAATATAAAGCAAACATTGCAGCGTCTCATCCATAAGGCTCTTCTTCTTGCCGGTGAGGACAACTTCTGATAAAAATATAAGGTGACTCAGCTCTTTTTGCGTCATTTTCAAGAGGAACATCCCCTTTCTTGCTTCCATTATCCAACATTTTCCGACATCGCGAAAGACTCTCTTGACAACTTAAACTATAACATTTATGATTACAGTAATTGTTATTTGTTGGTTAACTGATTGATTTTTTTTCAAATGCTAAAAACGAATGCTTTTAAGCAACGGAAACACACTAAAAAGAATTTATAACCTTGGAGGGAAACCTAATGAGTACAGAAGTTAAATCCGAAGTTTTGAAAGTTTTAGAAGACCGTCATTCCGTAAAGCAATATCAAGCTGGGCACAAAATGCCGAAAGCCGATCTAGAACAGCTGCTGACGTCTACGTCGCAAGCACCATCTTCATGGAACCTTCAACACTGGAAGCTTCTCGTTATTGAAGATCAAGCTCAAAAAGAGAAATTGCACCCTATCGCATATGGACAAAAGCAAATCGTGGAAAGCTCCGTTGTTATCGCTATTCTGGGCGACCTTGAAGCTAATAAAAATACTGAACTGGTTTTCGGCCCGGCTGTGGAAGCTGGTCACATGTCAAAAGAATTGTATGACACTCTTGCCGCTCAAATCGAAGGCGCATATCAATACCCACAAGTTGCTCGTGACGAAGCTATTCGTAACGCATCCTTAGCTGCTATGCAGCTTATGATTGCTGCTAAAGCACTTGGCTATGACACATGCCCAATGGGTGGTTATGATGCTGCTAAATTCGTTGAAGCTTTCAACGTTCCAGCACGTTATGTACCTGTTATGCTGATTAGCGTAGGTTTGGCTGCTACTCCAGCAAGATCCGCAGGACGCTTTTCCTTAGATCAAATCACTGTTTCCAACACTTTTTAATTAAACAGAAAGGCATGACTTCCATCTATTATGGAAGTTCATGCCTTTTTTTTCATTTGGTGCTAGCTCAATGATACTGATCCGTTTCGAACCAAATTTCATCAATTAGCTTATTTCTATACAGCATGGATACATTGAACGTTTCATACTCTTTTTCTTTATCCAACTCTTCAAGCAATAATGTCGCAATGAGCTCTCGATCATCCGAATCTCCTGGCTCGCGGAAATCAATGAATCCTGTTAGCTGACGAGAACTAATGTCCACCGTTGCAGTACCAATAGGCAAACCACCATAGGATTGCTGATAAATTTCATATGTGAGTGTATCGCCATCATCTCTAGCCAAATGAATCGTGTAATCCTCTGGAGAAAGAGACATTGTATCTTCTTCTACGTCATCAACCAAATCTAATAAATCAATGTGCGTTAATTCCACCGTATCTACGGTTTCCCCATTATAGATCATGTTGAAAATAAACGAATCCGTTTCATCCTCATTGAAATCTTCGACGATGAGCTCCGAAACCCTATCCATTTCCTCATCAAAAGGATCGAATCTCCATGTTATATCTCCAATCACATCAGTACCATACATATGAAGAGTAATTTCAGCAATAAGCTCCGAGTCGTTATCATAAACATGATAATCCACACGGTTTCTACTTTCACCTACAATAACAAGTTCATAGTCCTGTTGATTCTTGCGTTCCTGAATCATATCCATTTTATCCGGAGCATTCTCTGAATCGATGTCATCGAATCTGGTTTCGTCCCTTACCCATTCATAATCCACTTCATCGTCATGTTCGTGACGGGTGTACGAATGCGAGTCACCTTCAAGCATGGTAGGCTCTAAGGCATGATCTGACGCGATAACGAAATCATAATCACTATAACTAACTAAAACCTCACACTCTTCAATAGCCAGTGCATCAATGACATTCTGAATGTACGACTGAACGAATTCATACACCTTCTGTTTGTCCATGATCGTAATGGACTGCTGCTCCAGATGAATCGAGCCTTTGAGTCGATCCGATTCCCTGTAGACTAGCGTTAACGTACCGACAAACTTCCCATTGTACATAATATCGCAGACTTCTCCGCCTGCCGTTTTCAGGTCGGGTCTAAGCATAATATCGGCCACGACTTTACTCGCCTCCTCTACAGATCTTATGATTCTTCTGTAGATTGTCCCAACATCGTCCAAATTATGAGTATTCAGGATAAACTAAAAAGGACAGTTCCCCGCGTCATGGAGCGACAGACATATATTCCGCACTGTATAATGAATCTAAATCGATATATTTGGTTCCGTTTAATGGTATAACAATCGTCGTTATTTTTTCTACTGGAGTTGCTGGAATTGCTGGAGTAGCTGAAGGAGTTACATAAGGTGTTTCAATGTTTGCATACCCCTGCTGAGCAGGAGCCACCATAAAAGGTACAGCCATAATCGCCGTACTAGCAATTGCCCCTATTAATTTCTCCCTTTTACTATAAGCTTTCTTCGCTTTCCCCATCTTTACACCACCGATATCAATTTTTCTTTCTCTTATTCTACCATGCGTCATAATATGGAAGAACCCCATAAACGACAAAAACCCTCGAAAACCGAGGATTTTGTCGAATTTTTATATTATAAACAGTATTTCAAGATAGCCTCACGTACACCCTCGTCGTTATTAGAGGAGGTTACCGCATCCGCTGCTTCTTTCACGCCCTCAGGCGAATTCTCCACAGCAATGCCGAGTCCGGCAAATGCCATCATTTCCAGGTCATTGTAATAATTCCCGATAGCCATGATCTCACTAGGATCAATCTCTAATGAAGCAGCCAAAGCTTTCAAAGCATTGCCCTTATTGGCCTTTGCACTCATCACATCAATAAAGAGGTCGCCACTGCGAATCATCCGTAAATGACCGTATAGCTTCTGTTCTTCCCATTCCTCTTGAACGCGATCCAACTCATTTTGGCTAAAAAGTGTAAATTTCACAATCGGCAGCTCCAGCTCCGAGACATCTGTTACGAGTTTGGGGTTGATCAGAAACTTTTGGTACATCTGTTTTTCATACTCACTGATCCGTTCAATATACATGTTAAAAGAGGTACATACATCGAAATGAATACCTTTTCTCCGCACATAATCCAACATAGGCTCAATTTCAGGAAGCGTAAAAGCAAACTCATTCACCAACGTCTGACCCCGTTCATCCGCGTGAACTGTCGCCGCGCCATTATGCGTAATCATCGTTCCCTCAAGCCCGAGCTGCCCAAGAATTGGCAGCGTGCTAGCTGGAGCTCTTCCCGTACATAGCACAATGTGACACCCTTGATCATGTACCTCCTGAATCGTTTCAATCGTGCGTTCTGTTAATTCATGCTCATCATTTAAAAGAGTTCCGTCTACATCAAGTGCAATTAATCGATATCTCAAGATTTTCGCTCTCCCTTATGCTTCGCCTTTTTATCGACCTATTGTACCATAGGAAGACATTGGATTCATCGAATTTACATAAAAAAGACAGCTATCCGAAGATAACTGCCTCCAATTATTGAACCCTATGAACTCCGACTGATTTATTGACATTGCCAATGATTTGGACAGGAATGTCCTCTGTTTTCACAACACCGTTGTGGTATCGAATTTGAAAATGAATGGTTTGCAGTCCTTGAGGCAAGCCCTCCGCAAATGACTGGAATTTCGCATCAAATAGTTCTCCGCTAAAAGAGGTCGCATCCCCTCCTGATGCAACTAAACGCTCAGACACATAAAGCGCATGCCCATCTAACCCTGTCGTATCAATCCAAGCTGTCACTTCGTCTACAGGAGCAGGTGAACTCTTGCTAGAAACTATGAAAATTTCCCCAGAGTAGAAATCCTTAGGTGCCGAAACCGTTTGGTGACCGCTCTTTTCATGCAAAATCAGCCAGTTGTCTGTATAAGTTACATCCGAATGAATCGTCAAGGGCATCGCAGCAATCATTTTGATTAAGGTATTAGAAAGACGTCCATCTGATACGGTTAACGACACCTTATACATACCAGGCTTTAGGAAGCGATGAGAAATATCCTTAGTAGAAAAAGTGAAAGTAACCCCGTCAGGCTGCACTAAGTTCCACGCATAGGTTAGAACATCACCATCTAGGTCGAAAGAGGTATTCATACTTGTCACTACATCCCCCTCCCAAACCGGCTTTGGATTCCAGTCAAATTCAGCTACAGGCGCTCGATTGATATAGAACCATGTTTGCGCTGAATAATCAGACCAAGTAACCCCATCAAATACTCTAACTCTGACGCGGAGTTTTTGACCAGCTGGAAGTTCCTGATTAACCATCCAACTCCCCACGTTAGAAACCGTTCCTTGGTAGAACTGCCCTGAGTCCAGCAACAGTACATCGTTAGCCTCATTGGTAATTTGCATTTGGAAATAAGTGAAGGTTGTACCCGGATCAGGATCGGTTTGGCTCCACTCAAAGGTAGGCCGCAGCTCAGAGAAAATGGTAGGAGCAGCTTGCGTCCCGCTTGGAATCGTCATGCTGGCTACTGGCGGTCTATTCGTTGTGAACCAACCAGAGTTTGACCATTCTGACCAATATCTTTCATCATGAACTCTTACTTGAACTTGGAAAGGGCCATTTTGATCTTGGATGTACGGAAGATAAAACCACTCTGTAGCATGAGTATTCCAAGTAGTAGCGCTTGTATAGTAATCACAGTCGTTCCAAGAGTTACTTTCGCTATCATAACTACAGAAGTGTGCATAGTTACCGTACCTTTGAGCATCGTACACATAACCATATTGAGTATACTGAATTTGAACACCATTAGCGTCTAAAATACGGTATTGGAATGTACGGTATTCCGTAGGAACATCTGCATCACTCTGATTCCAAGAAGGTTTCAAAATTCCAGAAGTAATAGGTGTAGGACTAGACTGCGTGCCATTCGGATATGTCAAAGTTGCGGCTGGAGGGAAGCCTTTTGCAAAATATCTCTCAGACCAGCCTGACCATTCCCCTTTTTCATCCTGAACTCTAATTCTCACCTTATATGTTTGATTAGGCTGTACGGTCATCGGGTAGGAATAATTCAACGAAACAACGTTACCATCACTAAGCGAATTATGCGTTCTAGCAGCAACAGGGTTATTCTGACTAACCCATTGATATTGCGGGTTATTGTAGTAGTTGTAATAGTAGTATTGCACGTCTATTTCCGAGCGTACAATTCGGCTATCAGCATCATAATCTATCGCATTCCAAGTAAATAAAGGATTACTCCCTGCTGATCCAGACGGATTATTCATATCCGTACTCGTATGGCTCGTGATATCAACGAAAGGCGCATGATTCACAGGTGGTGCATCTAGCCACAATATAGCTTCTGCCCAATCAGACCACGTACCGTATTCATCTTTAACTGCTACCCTAAACGTATAAGCCCCCATTTCTTTTACTCTCGTTAATTTTCCATTTACAGTTGTACCATCTGGCTTTATGTACTCATATCTTCGCTCAATAATTCCTCGAGAAGCCGAATAATCAATGCCAGTTGGTTCCGTAGAGTAAGTCCAGTTGTTTAACCAACGATCAGGATCATAGCTCTGATCATCGTAAGTAACGTTATAATAAATATCTTGATTTACATTCAAAACCCCTATAGGTCTTCGATGGATCAATACATTTCTAGAATACGGGTCAGATTCAGACAGGTACTCAGCAAAGGCTGAATTCGGATATTTAAAGCCAACAGGTGTAGGATCATCTGCACCAATAAAGGTTAATTTATAAACCCCTACCTTATCCAGTGTTTTTATCGGATCTCCATTAATTGTTTGATTATTGTAAGCAGAAAGTCCACTTTTACCATCCCCCGAATCTAAAAATTTCGTAGAGTTCGTATGCTCGTACTTCCATTTATCCTTACTAATCAAATGATCATCACTTTCAGGATCCATAAACTCCGTAGAGTACGTCAGTTCTTCTCCCGCAATGCCGGTATCGCTAATTTTATTGTTATCTACAATTGGTACTTTGACATAGAAGTTACGGAAGTGAGAACCATATCCGCCAATGAAAAACCCATAAGTACCTTCTGTTAATGTAAGATCGGTTACTTCCATTATAGGAACTGTACCCATCCGCACCTTAATTTTTCCACCTCTAACACTAACCTTCATGTTGTTAAAAGAAGTTGTAGACAACCAGACTGGCGTTGACCGTAACTCGGTACGCATACCACCAACGAGCTTCGATAAGCTTATTTTGTTTGTTGTAAACTCTAATCGATACATCGTATTGTTATCCGCTGCCCTGAAGATTAAACCAGAAGGAGCATTCACATTCGTATTCACACTTGACTGTAAGAAATCGAACACGTAATCTGCGTCTGCAACACTCGTATCCTTCTTCATGGTTTGACCAATTTCCGCTAAAGCGTAGCTAGAAGGAATAGTCGTTCCACCATTTATCTTATAGTTGTAGAATTTACGTTCAGATTGACTATCATCTTCATCATAGTGAGAAACATAGCTGCCTACACTACAAGGAGCGCAAGACGTCCACTGGAAGTTCCATCTTCTCAACTTGTAATGCTCTTCTTGAAGAACGACTTGAAACTCTCCATCTGCACTTAATCCCGCCGAGGATACCGTATATCTAAATCTCTCTTGAAGAGTTTGTTCGTGTGAGAAGGTATTAGTTGGTCTTGTTCCTTTGGTCGTATATGAAGCGAGTTGGTTTGCATACTTATCGGCAACTACGATTTTGTTCATCCCATCAACGATATAGACATATCCATCAGCCGATACAGAATAATTCACATCTATTAAAGTTGAACTATCGCTATCTGAACCGTCCCCTCGTATTACGCTTCCATCCTCACTCCTTGAACGATTATTGAAGTAGATATCCTTGTATATTTCTATCTTTTTAGTAACACCCGTTTGTTTATTGTAAGATACAAAGTATTCACTAACTGTTCCTGCTCGGTTACTGATAGAACCCCAACTCCCAGAACTATATGTATCCGTAGTTAAATTCATTGGTTGCTCTCGATATAGATATACTTCTGAGTCCTCATAAATGCCTGTTAGAGTAGGTGCAGGAGTTATAGTATTAGCAGGTACTTCTAATCCAGTCTCTACGTCAAGCCAAGTAGTCACTACACACCAACATCCATAGGAATAGGTGCCTCCAAGTGATACCTTAGTTCCATCATTATTTAATTTCAAGTTAGCGTGAGGTGATCTTACGCCACTTTCACTAGATGAACAGTCGCCAGAACAACCATCATAATTGTATTGACCAGAACGACTCCAAGATATTACACCATCAGCAGTTTTACGATAAATAGTCCACGTCTCACTATAATCATTATCATTATAATATCCGGAATTGAAGTCTACCGAATACGCTCCACCTTTAGCATCATAAGCTAGGAACTTTCCTGGGTTATCAGGTGTAGGTTTATTAGGGATATACTTTTGTTGACTATAATCGTATGTGTTTCCCAACCCTCCATCTATCCTAGTATTAGTCCCGTCAAAAAATGGAATGGAACCAATAGAACCAACTCCATATCTGTTACCCAAAAATTGTGTATTAAATAACTGAGGAACTGGGAAGGTATGCCAAGCGTTATAGGTTGTTTTTTGGTACTGTTCAGGAGTAATCGTTAATCCAGTGGCAGGGCCATTGAAAGGCTGTTTACCATAATGAGCTGTTAATCCACTAGAAGCAGTATTGTAAGTAAATCCAATATCCTTCACTTTATTCAAATTAGGATTAGTTAAAGATGAACCTTGCCACTGACCCCCATATGCCATTAGCATTTCATTTTCCGATGTTGTATGAAACATAGGAGGTTCTGGATTCGCGCTTGTGACAGTAAATGAAACTTCGGGAGAATCATTTTTGATATCAACCACATAGCTTCTGGTATTCGTTAAACCCCAATCCTCCTTTGTTTTTACCGTTAATTTATACTTGCCTACCTTAGGAGTTGTAAGAATAGCCGGCCCACCAACGGATATCGGTATATTTAACGGCATATGATCATTGAATATTCCATCATCATTGCTATCGTAAACATATGTAATAGACGTTTCTACGATTACATCTCCGTCAGGACTATACGACATATCCCTAAACGGGACAATTCCTCTTACCGCAAAGATAGGTAGGTTGATAACAGCTACTGGGGGCTTATCCTCGACTACATTAATATTTTTAATAGCTATGTTTTCAGGCAAGCTGCGTACCCCGTAATTATCCTTGACTTCCAGGGTTACCGTCTCTATACCAACATTCGGATAAACGGGGAGATTATTCGTCCAGAAATACTCCGTTATCGTTCTGTTTCTAGCTGGTTTGCTGCACGCTCCATTAATCGCGTTAGCTGGTAGAGGACGGTTTTGTACGACACGGTTTGGCACGTTAATACAGGGAATTGGCTCCGGGCGCATGACTGTTATTGTTGCATCCTTTTGCGTACAAGCTCCCTTATCATCACACATTTTCGCTGTTATCGTATGGTCTCCGGCTGTTGATGCCGTCAGCCACGTAAGTTTATCCTCTCCCTTTAGATAACCCATAGAAGGAAAACTCTTAATCCAAGTACTTGAGCTACTTGGAAACAACCACTCAAAAGTTACGATATCATCGTCAGGATCGTAGTGATTAGGAGCAATTTCTGGCAACAACCTTACATTTAATTTATCACCAACAACAACCTCTGCAATTGGTGTGCGGCTGTAGTAATCATTATCGGGAAACCAACCGATTTCGAACTGAGGAGGTCTATTGGGAGGTTTAGGACCAACCGTAAACTTACCTTCGTAGAAATAGGAAGTTCCTCCACAACTATCCTCAAGCTTGTATTCTATTACCACTTCGCCGCTTGTAATATTGCCTGGATAACCCGTAAAACCCATCATCCCATAAGCAAAAATGGACATATCACTCACAGAAGTACTACTTAACGAACTCCAACCGTATTGAATATATGCACCTGTAGTTTGGGATAAAATGAACCTTCCTTGAACAGGGGTACAGCCAGAAGGAATCGTCCAGTCTGCTTTAATGAGGTTGGAATCTTTCCAAGGAATTGAGGGCTTGTCGGCTGAGGTAGTTCCGTTAAAGTTTCCACCGCTTGGTGTACAGCTGGCTTGGGGAGTAATGATCTGAGTAAGTATGTTATTGCTGGAACTCGCTTCGGGGATATCGTCATTGGAATCTAGATTCATGGTGATGCTCTTCATGCTACTGAATGTATACGGCACTGATTCGGTTATCGTCTGACCTGCACCTAATCCTGAGGAATAAGTAAATGTCTTGAACACCGTGCCATCAGCAGCTAGAGTCACACTGAAGGAATCACCATTTGGAATTGCAACGCCAATATTTTTAAATTTGATTGTAATATTTACGTTTACGTTTTGTGGCACACAGGCTCCGGCATCAATTGATACGTAAGCTAGATCTGCTTTTACTGGGGCAGTATAAGAAACGTCTATAGACATTTGATACTTATACGTTGTGCCGCTCCAAAGTCCGATAGCGAACATTTCATAGTTACGCGACAAACCACCAGAGCCATCAGAGTCGGGACTATCATGAATCTGGTTAGCGGGTACAGTGCCGTCTAAAAGCATCATAGTGCGGATCATACCAGTTCCAGCAAAATCACCTTTACCATAAGCTAAGGGTGTTGCACCATACCCCGCACTCGGCTTTTCAGCACCAATTATGGAAATACTATTTTGATCTAACTTATCCGGATCAGTTATATCTGCATCAAGACCACTCAAACTAACTGAAGATTGATTTAAGTACCATTTAGTGGCCCGAGACACTTCATATGCTGTGGTAACAGCATAGCCCTCTTTACCGTAATCAGCTTCTTTATCGCCACTAGCACCATTAGTCCTGTATAGGGGTGACTGAAAGGAGTAACGTAAGTCAGGTCCAAAAGTGCTAGAGTCACCATAATTAAAATTGTCAACTAATGTGTATCTTTTTCGCCCCCACAATGGGATAGCTCCCGGATACGGGGAAGGGTTTCCACTAGCACCATCGAACTCAACTGGAATAGTCTTCGAGCCCTTGTGTTCCCATATTTTACCGGACGGTTGACGATAAATTTGATGCATTGGATTTGTCTCAGACTTGCCATAAACAGTGCTGCTCCCACCAGCTAAACTGGTCAAAGTTATAGTGGTTGCTGTAAATGAAGCATTACCACCAGAACCACCTTGATTATTTAAAGTAACCCCAGTGATCGTCCCACCAACAAGTGAAGTGACATCCTTAGTGAATGTCTTAGTTCCGGACGAAGAAAACTGGGCAGCAACAGATGATGCGCTATAAATTCCTTGTTCGAAATTATAATACAATGTAATAGATGAGGCGGCGGCTTTGGCACCTCCTGGGTCAAAGATTGGCAATAATAACTCAATAAATATTAGAAACAACATTGCCCTGTGAAGAAATTTACGGAACATGTTCACACCCCTACTTAATTGCTAAGATTGTATCAGTATTTAAAATATTAAACACAATTCCAAGATTAGCAATTCGATTAGGAAGTGCGTAGGCTACATAACCCTCGTTAGTCTGAGGTTTATTAAATTTCATCCACCGAGTCAATGCCTGTTCGGACATCAAAAGATAATTTGAAGTGTCCAACTGTTTTAATACTTGAGAAGGAAACATATCTGGCGCTCCCACACCAGCTTCAGTAACAAATACAGTGAAGTTTGCTAAAATAACTTTGTTGTCAGTTTTACTGGTTGTTGGCTCCCAAGTACGCATATCGATTAGCTTCATGTAAGGATCATCTGGATCAGCAGGATCGGCTACGATAAGTTTATTCAACCTTACAGTAACTCCCTCAGCATAATTCCAAGTAGTTCCAATCTCCTTCGCTTTCAAACTAAGCATTGTACCTACATTGCTGCCTGTCGCAGCTATCTCAGCAGAACTTGCAGCATACTTATCTACCGGTAATTTCTCACCCTTTTTAGCTGACAAGATACGTTCAATTATCGTAATCGCCTGTGCTCGAGTACTAGTACCATAAGGCGCTAAATCTGTCGTACTAACACCATGAATCAACCCTAATTTAACAGAATCAAGCATTGACCCCTTCAGAGACTTATCCACACTCCGAGCACTTAACATAGCCATTTCAAAGCGTTGAAGTGGCTCATTATATCTTTCCGGAAATTCCACTGGGATAACATTTAACTCCTTCAGCTTGTTAACATAAGGAACGTACCAATCATTCCCCTCAACCTTTTCTACTTTTTCACCTGCTGCAGAAGATAACATTTTGATAAACTCTGCTCGGCTAATCGGTAAATCCGGTTTAAAACTTCCATCATCATAGCCATCCACGTATTTCTTTTCAACGGCTGTTTGAATAGACAGCTCTGCCCAATGCTGAGATGTATCCATGAACTTGATGGGGCTTTGTGCTGAGGAGTTAATCGCATCATACCCGATGGATGCTGTGCATAGTACCGTACATAAAATAATTGAAAACCTTTTTCTCATAATAATCCCCTTTTTCTATTGGTCATCAGTAGTATCGCATAACATAAAAAACCGCCCAGCAATCGCCTAGCACACAGCGACACATGGGCGGTTCTTCCGCACGCATTCCATATTCTTCTTGTTTGAAAATACCATAAACTAGTAGTTTTGTAAATCTCTAATTTTAAGATGTTACTTTTCCGCTTCGTTATCCCCCTCCTTGAACTTAAAGTTTTTTTGGATAATTGTTACAAATGCATTGACATTATAAATGAGAATGGTTATCATTCGAAATAATAAATGAAAATGAAAATCATTATCAATATAGCTTGATTCAGATTGGAGTGTGTTAGAACGTGGGACTTTTGTTTGAAATGGTTAAAAAAAGTGAAAGTCACCGAGATCAAAAGTGGACATATTCTCAAGAGATTACGAAATCCATGAATGTACAAGAACTATCGACATTATTTGATTTAGTAACCGTAGAACTTCGTAAGCCGGAGGATGAAATCATAAAACTTAGGGGGAATTAGGATGAGTAAAAAAATAATTATAGTGTTTGCAAGCATGACAGGTAATACGGAGAGATGGCTGATGCGATAGCAGAAGGATTGAAAGAAGCAGGCGTTGAGCCTGTTGTGAAGAACGTTATCGATACGAACGCTGAGGAGATTACCCACTATGACGGTATCCTACTTGGCAGTTACACATGGGGAGACGGAGATTTAGCAGACGACTTCCTCGACTTTTATGATGAGATGGATGACATTCAGTTAGATGGGAAAAAGGCGGCAGTGTTCGGATCATGTGATTCTTCCTATTCCGAATATGGGGCTGCCGTTGATACATTAGTGACGAAGCTGAAGGAACTTGGAGCAGAAGTAACTCTAGAAGGATTAAAGATTGAACTGTCTCCTTCAAAGAATGACAAAGCACTATGCCGACAATTTGGCAAACAGTTCGTGCAATCGTTGGGCGTATAGTATAGGGGGCCTGTGAGCCTGCTTGTTTCTTGTTTGAAACGGCAGATCGCAGGCTCTTTTTGCCATAACGATTGTCATATGTGTGCTAGATTTAGAATAAGTAGTAATAGAGAAGAAAAGGAGGACCGCTTGTATGCTAACTTTAAAATCATGGACTAGTTTTTTTAACAGGGAAACACCCGAATTTTATAAAACCGTTAAAGTTCGTGCACCTCGCGATTTTTTTAACCGGGCAGAAGTTTTTATTGAAGATATCCAGTACACAACAAATGAAGAACTGCTTGGTATGAATATAACGTTTCTCGTTAAACTATTATTTGATAATTTTCTTGATCACGTACGCCAAGATAAAGATTTGTACGATTACGTGCTGGATTTGAGAGAAAACTACAGTCATTTTTTAAACACGAATACCAACGTAATAGGTAATAATCTGCGAGATATAAATAGAGTTGAGAAGTTTCAATGGAGTTTGTCTAACATATCTAGTATGACCAGTGCAAGAGATTATTTGACCCTTAACATAGATATCCATCCAAGAGAAGTCAACCGAATAGCCGTATTTTTCGATGATTGGGATTGTAAGTACGAGATTCCATTGGATATGGACCTGAATGAGCTTCTGTCGTTGCTTTTTATTGAATTCATCACAGAACTAAGGAACGGACTTGCTGAGGAGACAAAAAAGGAGATTATTGCATCCATCTTAAAGAAATGGGAAGAGCGTTAGCAAGATTAAAAATAAAACACGCACAATCCGTTTCATTCAAACCGTGAATGTGCGTGTTATCGTAATTGACATTAAGTTGCATTCTGCAAAGCAAGAAGTTCATCTTTACTCAACTCTCTCACTTGACCCAATTCTAAACTTGGATCTAACGCAAGTGGCCCCATCGAAATTCGTTTCAAGTATACGACTTTTTTGCCTACGGCTTGAAACATCCGTTTCACTTGATGGAATTTGCCCTCCATGATCGTTAGCTCGATTTCCGAGGGCTCATCTTCAGACTCTTTGCCGGTCTTCAAAATTCTCAAAATACCCGGAAGTGTTTCATAACCATCGTCCAAAGTAACACCTTCGGAGAATGCTTCGCGGTCCGATTCGCTTACCTCCCACTCCACTTTCGCGAAGTAGGTTTTGGGTACATGTTTGCGTGGAGAAAGAAGATTATGGGCCAATTTTCCATCATTCGTTAGCAAAAGGAAGCCTTCTGTATCCTTGTCCAGACGTCCAACAGGAAAAACCTCGAATGGCGTATATGCCTTATCCAAAAGATCCACAACCGTGCGGTCGCGATTGTCTTCTGTGGCAGAGACGACCCCCTGCGGTTTATTCATCATGAGGTAAACGAACTCACGATATAACACCGGTTCACCGTTTACAGTGATGATATCGGTATCGGGGTTCACCTGCATTCCGCTGTCTTTGACTTTCGCACCGTTGACGAAAATCGCGCCTTCTTTGGCGAGGCGTTTGAGTTCAGAGCGTGTGCCAATGCCCACATGGGCGAGTATTTTATCGAGCCTTTGTGTTTGTTTCATGACCGATTAGGTCCACCTCCAGCCGGGCGGGTATTCGTTCTTCAGCATCCCGTCGTGCCATTTGCCCCAGCCGACGGGATGGTCTTCAATGCAGACCAGGCAGTAGCCTTTTGCTGCCTTGGTCACTTCCGGGTCGCGGATAATCTCGCTCTCCGCGACTTCGAGCGTCTCACCCTTCAGGTACCGAAGGGCTCGCTCGTCGCTCGAAGCCAAGCTCAGCGCTCGCTTGGCTTCGCGCATGCGCAGTCCCATGGCTAGCGCATGGGACGGTTCGAATCGGCCGCGGTGCAGCGAGCCGATGTACCAGCCCGGCCGCACGACTTTCAGTCCGTGCAGCTCGGGCAAACCTGCCGGCGACGCATACGCGTGCTCGCCGTAACACACGAGCCGCTCCGCGGCGAAGGGCTCGCTGCGCAGCAGCTCGCCCGAGAACGCCAGCAGCGGCTCCAAGCTCACAGCCGCGCGAGTCGACGTCTCCGCGCGACCCTTCCTCAGCGCCTCACGGCCGCTGCGCTTCCCCGATGCAGACACAACGTCGACAGCTCTCCCTGCATCTCGTGCATCTCCTGCATTTCCTGCACTCCCTGCATCTCCCTCAACAGTAGCCCCGTCCCGCCGCAACACAGCAACAAAATGCCCCTCGCCCCGCAAACGATGCGGCCAAAGCCTTGCCGTCCCCGCCACAGCCTCACGAGCATGGTCAGAAAACTCCTCCTCACACCAAGGCGCCCGCAGCCAATCCGGCCTTCCAGCACCAAAACCCTCTACCGGTACCACATCAAACGCCGGATGCTTGTCCAAAAACTCCGCGATCTGCGCTTCATTCTCCTCCGGTGAGAACGTACAGGTCGAATATACAGTCATGCCTCCGGGCGCTAACATTTGGGCAGCCTGACCAAGCAGTTCTCTCTGCATACTAGCAAATTCCTGCACCGAATGACGCTCCCACTGCTGCATCATCTCTTCTTCTTTACGGAACATCCCTTCACCCGAACAAGGCGCATCAATTAGTATTTTATCAAAATAGCCGTGGAAGACCTTCAACATCCGCTCCGGCTTCTCATTCAAAACAATAGCGTTTCTAACACCCAGAAGCTCAAGGTTTTTCACTAGTGCCTTCACACGATCGGAATGAATGTCATTAACAACAAGAACCCCTTCGCCTTGAAGCTTAGCGGCTATTTGCGTTGATTTCCCACCAGGTGCGGCACATAAATCAAGTACACGTTCTCCTGGGCGTACTTGCAACAATTCTACAGGCGCCATCGCACTTGGCTCTTGAATATAGTAAAGCCCAGCATGATAATATGGATGCTTCCCCGGACGTTCACCTTCTTCATAATAAAACCCCTCGGAAGCCCAAGGCACTGCGCTTAGCGTAAACGGACTCTTCGCCAAAAAATCCGCCTTTTCCACCTTCACCGTGTTCACCCTTAAACCAAACGATCTCGGTTGGTCATACGATTCCAGAAATTTCTCAAATTCATTTTCACCTAATAAATCAATCATTTTTTCTCTAAATAGGGCAGGCAGCTGCTTCGTCATCCGGACATCTTCTCTTTCATCTTTTAATATCGGTATTATAGCTGACTTGTCACCAAACAGCCAATTATTTTCAAAATACCAACAGGATATGCTATACTTTTTATAGAAGATAGTAGAGAGTAAACATTATAAAGAGGTGCATACATTGAAGAAGTTGCTTATTTATCTAGGCATTGTTCTTGTTTTATTTGGAGGCTTATATTTCGTTAATCAGCAGTCTACCAAATCTTCGGACAAAGCTAATGCAGGCAATCCTTATGGCGTTGCCGCATCCAAATTAAATCCGGAAACAGTGAAACAATTAACGGATCCGAATTACCAGAACCTCATTCTACCGAAGGATTTGGATCAAAGATTGAAGAACAAAGAAACATTTTTCCAATATTATTACGCTTCGACCTGTCCACATTGTAAAGTAACGACCCCAGTTCTTGTTCCGATACAAAAAGAGCTAGGTATTGATGTTAAACAGTTCAACTTGGAGGAATTCAAGGATGGCTGGCAGAAATATAAAATCGAATCTACACCTACTCTCGTCTACTACAAAAATGGTGTAGAAGTTGAAAGAATTGTTGGCGGTGTTCCGGAATCCGGTTCAACCGGTGGTAATACTCCTGAAACATTCAAAGCCTTTTTCCAAAAGTATAAAGGTTAATCCTACGATAAAAGCAGCGGAGATTCCGCTGCTTTTCTATTTACCTAATGGTTTGCGTTTTTTTCTTAGAATAGCCAAAACAAGTAATAACGAAGGGATGAGAAACCCAAATGTCCCCGAATAGAAGACCCATATTTTGGTTGCAAACTGAATAAAATATGCCGTGTTAGGGTAAGCAATGACCGAAAGCACGACTAATATCATGCCCAAGGGTAGATAAAGCTGCTGAACATCCCTCAGATTAAATACTTCACCGAAAATCATAGTGGCCGCATAGAAGCACAAAGTAAGCTTGAAGTAGATGGTGATAAACCAGATCCCTGCCATGAAGACCTCTAAACGTTCCAGGAAGGAACCAATACTAATTCTTTTCGCTAAGCTATAGCTCGGATACATTTGGACGGCAGTTAAATCATCTCCTAATACGAGAATAGATAAGAGCGATATGACAACCAACAAACCTCCCCCAATAGAAACCCCGACAAGGAATGCCTTCCCCAGTTTTTTAGTTTGATTCACCAAAGGAATAATCATTAAGAAGACAACAAGCTCCAAATAAGGTGTTCCAATAATTGAGACGGATGCACGAACGATTGGCTTCAATCCATACCCAAAGATGGGCTGTAGATAGCTCATTTTCATTTGGGAGGGGAGTAGAATAAACATGAGGAAGAAGAAAACTAATACCCATGGCAGGAAAATTTCCGAAGTCCGAGTGAATGTCTCGATGCCATTTCGAATGCCAAGAATGATAACGCCTAAGAAGAAGATATGAGTGAATTGCAGTGGGGTATCCACCAATACCTGTGTCGTAATAAAATCACCTAAATTGCGAAGAACAAGTGCCGCAAGAATGAAAAAAAAGCAAAAATAAAGGAAGGACACCGCTTTTCCGAGCCATTTCCCCATGAGTTCCTCACTATAGGCAACCAATGTTTTTTGGGGGAAGCGACTTCCAAGAGCTTGATACAGCATAATTAGCAGTAAACCGACAAGGAGACCCAAGACTGCAGCAATCCATGCATCTTGCTTGGCCGCGAAAGCAAGTCCCGAAGGAGCTATGAGAATGGAACTGCCAATTGTAAAAAGAATGGTTAATATGGTAAATTGATGGACGCCAATCTTACCCTGCTCGATCATTGGACACACCTCTACTTTAGGATACCGAAAACGAAATCACTGACAGGCTTATAGACGAAGGTAATCAAGTCAAGTGGGTTTGGAAGATTTACACGAAGATTTGATAGGATACTAAGAAGGGTCCCAGCTAGCAGAAGAGCAAAGAAAACCCAGCTTTCTAAGAATAGCTTTTTACGCCTTAAAGCGGGGGCTTCCAAGAAACCGATGATAGAAGCACCAATAATAATCAAGAGATTTGTCAGCAATTCGAGATCATTCCTCCTTTGGCCGCACGATGATCGAATTATTCGTTGTTCCCAAACGGCGAATGTGTATATCAGTATCGATATTCACTTTTAACTCGGAGAATTCGTTCTCCCAATCGGATTTCACTTTCAACCAAGTCTTGGGGGAGATATCTTCTATAGCATCTCCAAAGCCGAAAATATCAGCTTTGTTCTGTTTGGCCTTTTTAATTGTGGAAGTCATAATCTGTTTTAGTTTAGTTGCGGCGATTTGTTCCAATTCAGGGACAGTGTTTGGATCCAACAAGTCAATCTGGCACTGAACTTCACTTACATTTTGCTCCAAAAGTACGTTAATATTAATTTCGGGCTTGCCGTTTACAACATGAGCTTTAACTTTGATTTTTTCTCGGATAATTTCAAAGGATATTGTTCCGCCTTTGGGACAGGTGATATGTCCCATTGTGCTTTTAACATTACCCATGATGTAGTTATATCCCTTGCTTTCATCATCGTTTAGCCAATCGACCAGCTTATCCTTCTTAAATAAAGCTATTCCTGAATATTCCAAAAACGTGCGAGGCGTAGTTTCTGCTAAAACGGATTTGGATTTTCCTTTCTCTAAATCTCCATTTATTCGAATTCCGGTAAGTACCGAGTCTCTGGTAGGTTTAGCAAGGTTGGTTATAAAGCGATCAAGTTGAATGCTAACGGTGGGTGCCCAAGCTTTCTCTGACGTTTCTAATGTCTTAAACATTTTATTAGCTGGTATTCTCTCTATTGGGGTTAATATTTGAAGAACCTTTGCAGCCGTCGTTCCTTTGGCAACAATGATATAGAAATCGGATCGAACTTCATGGTCTCTGGAAATGCCATCCAATACCTTGGAAACACCCTCACGGGCAAGCTCTTCGCTAATCACGAGAATACGTAAATGAGAAGCGAATATTTTTCTAGGGGTCACTGTCGTTAACTTTCGTGCTGCCTCTAACGTTGAAACCCCCGCCGCTGAAAAGGTTGTAATTGGGGTGCTATAGCCACTCCCTTTTTTAGATGCAACTTCGTTCGGATTCACAATTTGAGTTGTAACTAAATACTCTTTGCCACTTTTATCGAACCCTACACCAACCGTAATGGCCAGATCATTTAATTCATGTCGATCCCAACACCCGGAGAGCACGACGCCAAGTAAGATAAGTGTACAAAGAATACAACCTAATCTTTTCATCAGGCAGAGCCCTCCTCCCTTTTACTTCCGTGTTGGTTTCGTTGTTGGGGTATTATTTTCCCGAATTTTATTTTTTTGACTGATGAAACGTGGTCTAGAGAATAGCCCCCATTGAGGGAATCTAAGAATGGTATCTTTCTGGTCATCAAGGACAAAAGGCGCCATAGGAGCCATATACGGCACCCCGAATGAACGCAAGCTGCATAAATGTTGGACCATCGCAATTAAGCCAACGGTGATCCCGAATAAACCAAACGTTGCGGCAAAAATCATCAGAATAAACCGAATGATGCGGATTGGAATGCCCATGCTAAAAGCCGGGATTACAAAGTTGGAAATCGCCGTAATGGCAACGACAATTACCATAGCCGGTGAAACTAGCCCTGCATCAACAGCACCCTGTCCAATAACCAAGGCACCTACGATAGATACAGCTTGCCCTACTGTCTTGGGGAGACGGACGCCGGCTTCTCGCAAGATTTCAAAAGTAACCTCCATAAGAAGCGCCTCAACAAAAGCCGGAAAAGGTATACCTTCTCGCTGCGCTGCCAAGTTAAACAGCAGAGAGCTGGGCACCAGCTCTTGATGAAACGTTGTCATAGCGATATAGAA
Organism: Paenibacillus sp. V4I3; assembly: GCF_030817215.1. GTDB lineage: Bacteria > Bacillota > Bacilli > Paenibacillales > NBRC-103111 > Paenibacillus_E. The sequence continues at coordinate 3,079,781 of NZ_JAUSZA010000001.1, read as the reverse complement.
CGAAGGAGCCATCAAAGAGATAAAGAAGCAAATATATCGCAATATGCGGATAAGTGTGGCAAATTCAGCCCGTTGGTAATAATCTTCAGCAGATTGGAAAAACTGGGTGAACAGTGCTGGTGCTTCAAGTACGAATGGTGTTCCATCTACCAGGATGGCCACGCGACCCTCAAGCAATCCTGACGCGATAACATCGGGACGTTCTGTATTGTACAGTGTTGGAAACGGCGTGAAGGTTTCATCCTGTATAAGTTCCTCGATATTGCCACTTTCCAAGATCCCATCAATATCAATTCGTGCAAGCCGGAGACGTATCTCTTCAACAATTTTGTCATTTACGATTCCATTTATGTACATAATTGACACTGTGGTTTGAGTGACTCTGCCAATCGCCATGGTTTCTAACCATAAATTGGGACTCTTTATTCGTTTGCGAATGAGGGATATATTCGTGCCGATCGATTCCGTGAATCCATCACGAGGACCTCTTACTACGGATTGCGTTGAAGGTTCTTCCACAGAACGCATATCTCCGCCAGCTGTATTCACAGAAAGTGCAAGTGCATAGCCATCGATTAGAATAACAGTCTCACCAGACAATATATTCTGGCACAATACTTGAAAATCTTCGATCGTTTTGACTTCACCGCAAGCATGAATGCTGTTCCTAATCAAATCTGGTGAATCATAGAAACCGGTATTTATGGCTTCGATGAGCTGAGTAGTTCCTGTAAATAGAGCATTCGTCACTTCTTGAAAAAATGATTTATTAACCAATTGATCTAAGTATACATAGCCAATCTTATTGGTATTTTCGGCATCCAGGCATAACTCTCCGGTTACTATATCAGAGCTATGTCCAAAAATCGTTTTGATCTGAGCGATGTTCAGTCCAATATCAAGATAAAGGCTTTGCTGCAAAATAGGCATTTCCATTGGCTCCCTCTCTTGTGAAAGGGGGAGAGTGGTTTTCTTTCTGTTAAAAAGTTGATGTAGCGTTTTCGTCCAAGATTTCATGAGCTCGCCACCACCAAATTCATAGGAATAACTATGTCTTATGGAAAAGTTTTCCCACTTCCCGTAAATTTATGTATGAAATGCGGGATAACTCACTCCACACAAAAAAGGACTTCTCACACCGCAAGGTGAGAAGCCCTTCTCTATTTTCGCCTCCGAAACTCAACTGCTCGCACTGGTATAATGGCGTAAGGCAATCTTCCATAATACCCTCGTCAATCCGAAACAAACTATCGCAATCCCAACACTCCAAGCAACTTGCCATCCACTGATTCGACCAATGAGCGCTGCAGCCGGGAATGTCGTTATGAAAGCAATCGGAAATATATAGGTTAAGGTGAACCGTAATAACCCTTTATAGACCGAAACTGGAAACCGTGCCGTTTCAAAAAACGAACTAAATAAATAAGACAAGTTATCTACTTTAACAGCCCAGAACGAGAACATCATCATGCCCATCCAAAGCGAATAGACCACAACCAACGATGCAAGGAAAACAATGACAAAGCGAATAAGCTCCACAAAACTAGGAACAGCGTCCAGCTCCAAGAGTGCGTAAGCCGTCAAGCCAAAACCAAGAATGATATCGGCTAATCGCCAGAAAACCAGATGTCTAAAGCTAATGTAAAATTGGCTGTCAACTGGTTTCGTCAGGATGAAATCCAATGTCCCTTTACGGATATGACTGACTAGACGAGACATATTCGGCTGTAGGATAAATTCAATAAAACCGTGTACAGCGTTAAAAATACCTAGAAGTACAAGCACCTCATAGAAACCCCAGCCGCCAATCTCCTGTGTACGATAAAAGTATACTTGAACTGTTAAGATCGCCATGAACAGCCAAAATAACGTGGATAGGAGATTTGCAGCAAAATTAGCTCTATACTCGAACTCTTCGACTAAACATGCCCGCATAAACTCTCTAAAAAGTCGTATGTATTTGATCACTGTCACACCGCACCTTCCTCATCCGCCCACAGCGCCATACTTTTTCATGCCTTGCCTCCACATCAACCGAAACGTTACAAGAAGGACAATAAGCCAAATAAGTTGGATCGCAAAGTTGTGAATTATCGCGGATGATCCAAGCGTAAGCTTGCCTGTCAGCAGCTCAACTGGAAAGCCGACGGTTCCATAGAAAGGCAGCCAGGCTGCCATTTTTTCAACCCAAGCAGGAAACATACTCAGCGGGGCTAACCGACCAGCAAGAAACAAATGAACACCCTCATATAAACTATAGATCGCAGTCGCCCTATTCGTCCAAAAAGCCATCAGACCAAACTCGAAACCGATTAGAAAACGGATTGCAGAGGAAAGCACAATAGCGAAGAACGAGAGTACAATTATTTCCAAGGAAATAGTCAACCTGAGCATAGGGACAAACGCAGCAGCTACCGCCCATGCGGGTATTAGCAAAACAGCAAAAAACAACTTATATACGAGATTTTGAGAAATACTCCAGTGAACCGGATGGAAGGGGCGTACGATCTTGGTGGAGAGCGACCCGTCCTGAATGCTGGCATCAAGCTCCCACACATCCCATGTACTCGTCAATCGATCTACAAGAAGTACGCCCAGGAAATACACCATATAATCATGTGCGGTATATCCACCAATGGAATTGTTATCACTTATCGAGAGCCAAACAGCCATACTGACCAGAGGTTGAATGAATGCAGCTATCATCCATATGAGTGATTCACTCCGATAGGCAAACATAACCGCCCATTCAACTCGAAGCAGCATACGATATTTTTGCCAAAATAAAGCTAACGCCTTCATGCTCCTTAACTTCCCCCTTCGGTCCCCGCTTCAAACGCTTGTGCGATCACCGATTCCATGGAAGGATCTTCAATGGTCAAATCCAATACCGTCAAACGGGTTAATAATCGGGCTGAAAGTTCAGAAACTTGCTCTCTCGGCACGTCCAATTCCACATTTGGAAACTCATAATGAAATAACATCCCTAACCCTTGGGATACGTCGATTAGCTCTGACTCCTTGACCCGTTCAGCCAATTGAAGTCGAATACGCTTATTAGGCGCATACTTATCAACCAGTTGGGAAATAGCACCATCGTAAAGGAGACGGCCTTTTCCAATCACCAGCACTCTCTCACATAACGCCGTAACATCCGCCATATAGTGACTCGTCAGTAAAATGGTCGCCTTATATTTACGGCTGTAATCCTGAATGAATCGGCGCATCACTTCCTGCATATTCACATCGAGGCCAATCGTCGGCTCATCTAGAAATACTATGCGCGGGCGATGCAGCAGCGCAGCTGCCAGCTCACACTTCATCCGCTCCCCCAGAGAAAGCTGTCTAACCGGTTTGCGGATAACTTCTTCCAACTGGAGCAGCTGCACCAAGTCTCCTAAGGTTTCTTCATATTCCCGATCTGGTATCTCATAAATGACTTTATTAACCAGAAACGTTTCCGCTGCGGGAATGTCCCAGATAAGCTGGCTTTTCTGTCCCATGACGAGCGAAATCTGCTTCTTAAATTCTTTTTTTTGTTGAAAAGGAACAAAACCGCCCACCTTCACTTCACCACCTGAAGGATGCAGCAGTCCAGTTAATACTTTCATCGTAGTCGTCTTGCCAGCCCCATTGGGACCAAGAAAAGCCACAATTTCACCTTCAGGTATGGAAAAGGAAATATCGTCCACAGCTTTAACTGTACGGAACTTCCGGTGAAACAAGCTTTTCAAAGATGCCATGAATCCAGGCTCTCGCTCATGTACTTGATAATATTTGCTCAGCTGACGAACCTCAATCATGGCCTTCCTCCTCTTCATGTTGAGGGGGATTTAGCTTTAATTTCGCAATTTGTTCATTCAATTCATCATCTAGGATATGAATGTCCAAATCATAGGGGGGAAACGGCTCATTCTCGATTTGCTGCAGCTTAGTTAAATACGTCTCGCTATCTCGGATCAATCTTTCCAAATCAATGCCGAGCGTATGTGCAGGATATGGCGCTAGCTTATCCAGTCCTGCGCTAAAGAGCTTAATGGAACCGCTTACGTTTCCATTGGCATGATGATAAAGGCCCACTGCAACCTGCAGTAGACCTTGGTATAAGGGGCTTCGGCCTTCCTCCAGCCAAAGCTCCTCCATCACTTCATGACATTCGAAATAGTCTCGCTGATCATTGAAATAGTACAAGTAAGCCACATATAAACGATCGTAGGTACTCATAGATCAGTTACTGTCTCCTTTTTTCGCTCTGGCGATTGCAGCCTCAATATCGGACGACAGATCACTCAAACCTTCTTCCGTCTCCCATATTTCGTTAAATCTCAGCTGAAATTGAGCGGCTTCCCGAACTCTATGATAGAAATAAAGCTCCTGAATGTTATTGAGTACGATGTTTACCAAATTCGAGTTATCCTCAAACATCTTCTGAGACGCAACAATCTCACCACGAATGCTGGACATTTCCTGATCCAACAGATAAGCAGCCTCCGCTGCTTTACTAAGGCGTGCTCTAACCTCAGATGGCAATTGTTCTTTATATTTATAATTCAAAGAATGCTCGATCGTCGCCCAGAAATTCATGGCGAGCGTCCGAATTTGCACCTCAGCTAATATTCGTTTCATACCTAAAGCGGTTTGAACGGGATATTCAATAATAATATGAAAGCTGCGGTAGCCACTCGGTTTCTTATTGGCAATATAATCTTTTTCGTAGACTACATTCATATCCTGTCTGCTGCGAATCAGCTCGGCCAAACGATCAATGTCTTCTACAAACTGACACATAATCCGAATCCCAGCGATATCCTCGATACCGGACTCTAATTGATCCATCGGAACGCTCAAGCGTTTCGCTTTCTCCAGTACACTTGATATCTTTTTGACACGTCCCGTTACGAACTCAATAGGTGCATACTCTTCTCTACTCTTGAGTTCGCCACGCAGTGTCTTGAATTTTACTTTTAGCTCCTCCACCGCTTGTTCGTAAGGCAGGAGAAATTTCTTCCAATCTCGTCCATCCATCCATTTATCCTCCATTCTGAATGAAGTCAGTGCTGATCTGCGCCGATTGCCTGGGAAATATGTGTATATCCATCTCTCTTCAGCAAATCTTGAAGACCTTTATTCAAGCTTGTAAGCATCCCGGGTCCTTCATAAATAAAACCCGTATACACTTCTACTAAGCTTGCTCCAGCCCGTATTTTGTCATAGGCATCCTGCGCAGTAAATATCCCCCCGGACCCAATGATCGGCAGCTTGCCTTCCGTAAGTTGATAGACACGTCTAATGACCTCCGTTGTTCGCTGTGTTAGAGGCTTTCCGCTAAGTCCGCCTGCTTGCTCGCGATTCTGATGTACCAGCCCTTGTCTACTTAGCGTTGTGTTCGTGGCAATAATCCCAGAAATACCGCTATCCTTAATCGTATGCACGGTTAATTCAAGCTCTTCATCCGTGAGATCCGGCGCAATTTTAACCAAAACAGGTTTACCCGAATGACCATTCTTCTTCTCTTGAAGCTGCATTTCCGTTGTAACTGCATCAAGCAATCGCTTCAAATCGTTCCCATGCTGTAAATTACGCAAATCTGGTGTATTTGGTGAGCTAATATTCACAACAAAGAAATCACCATATGTATATAACTCCCGAATACAAGCTCGATAATCCTCTTCGGCCTGTTCGTTCGGTGTCGTCTTATTTTTACCTATGTTAATAGCTACGGGTATGTCACGTTTACCTGTCTTCATCAAGTTTTTTGCCATCACGTCTGTTCCTACATTATTAAAGCCCATTCGGTTGATAAGCGCCTTGTCTTCCGGAAGACGAAATAGCCGCGGCAGCTCATTGCCCGGTTGTGGCTTTGGTGTAATTGTGCCTACTTCCATGAAACCAAAGCCTAGTTGCGAGAATCCCTTAACAGCCTTCGCATTTTTATCTAAACCAGCTGCCAGACCTATTGGATTTGCGAATTGTAGTCCCCATAATTGTTGGGCCAAGAGTGGTGAAGAGGGCACTCCATACATGGATTTAAGTAGTTGTTTCCCACCTGGGAAGCTCACTACAGCACTTAGCCCGTCAATCGTAAGATGATGTGCCTTCTCCGGATCCATTCGGAACAAGATTGGTTTTCCTAACTTCTTATACAGCATGTCCTATGCACTCCGTTCTCTAATGACTCTAACAGTCAGTTTAGCTGACAACGTGCAAATATGCAATCCACTGAAAGGCATTTCGCCTCTATTTCAAACAAAAAATCCCTGCTCCATGAAGGTTGCAAGGAATCAAGATTAGCTATTTAACAACCTAGGCTTCTGTTCGTTGAAGCAGTCGTTCCAGATGCATCGTCAAGTAACCCGTTTCATCATCAGGCACTTCTAATTGAAGAGAATCACTCAGCATGAGAGATAATACCTTCGCTTTCACATAGGTATCTCCATACTCCTCTTTAATCTTTTCAAGCAGTGAGTTCTGGAGTGTCTTTTTTTGTTTGACCCGTTCAATGACACCTTTCAAGTGACTAATGAACCGCAGCGTTGAGAACGAATCATCGAAATTAAAGCCTAATTCTTTGGCAGATTCGATCGTCTGCGACACTACTCTAACTACCGCTAAGGAATCAGAAGCTTGCTCTTTTTTACGAGCGCCATTGAAATGCATAGCCAAGAAGGCAACTTCATCTTCCGGCAATTTCACATCCAAATGATCATTGAGGAAATCTACGGACTTCTTGGCTACTTTGTATTCCTCAGGATACATATACCCAATTTCATAAGCGAATGGATTCGTGATGAAAATACCACGTTTTTGTCGTTCGACAGCAAAGTTAATATGATCGACCAGCGAGGCGTGAATCGTTTCGGAGAAGTCGCCTTCCAGCATGCTTTGCGCATATGCGATGACTTCCTCCGTAATCCCGATAATTTTCAAATCAACCGCATTCAATATTTGTTCGTAGTTTTTAAGTACCTCAGATGTATGCAGGAGAAATTCTTGTGTAATATCGCCTTCGCTAATGAGCATGCCAGGCGTTTTTTTGAATCCAATTCCTTTACCAAAAGCAATTGAATTTTTCCCTGATGTCAAATGTGCCATCACCACATTATGTGACAGTACATGAATGATCGTCCGTTCAATCATAAGACACCTCCGCGTTCTTAGGCTTGTCCTGATTTGTCTTTTTGCAGGTGAAGCAAGGGTTTAATACTTTCTCGAATTTGTTCTGATTCTGTACCAAAAACAACGTGTACATTTCCTTTACCAAGTCTGATAACCCCAATAGCGCCAAGGTTTTTAAGCTCGCTGTCCATAACTAAATTTTCTTCACTCACCAAGAGGCGTAGTCGTGTAATGCAAGCATCGATCGAGATAATGTTAGAAGGTCCGCCAATATGCCTTAGGATGCTGGTTGGACGGTCTTCTTTCGTTTCTTCGATAACCTCCAAGGCATCTTCTGTTTCAAGCTGAGCAGCTTCGTCCTGAGCGGGCACTTTGAATGGAAAGAAATGAAGATAGGTCCGAAATACGACATAATATAGGAAGAAGTACCCTATCCCAACTAGGACAATCAAATAAGGATTCGTAGATTGATGCCAGCTAAGAACGAAATCAATAAATCCGGCTGAGAAACCAAATCCCATTTTCACCTGGAGCATATTCATTATCACCATGGAAAAGCCAGTTAAGACGGCATGTATCAGATATAAACCTGGTGCTAAGAACATAAAAGCAAACTCTATTGGCTCTGTTATGCCTGTAAGGAAACTGGTTAATGCAGCACTAAGCATCACTGGAACAACAAACTGACGGTTCGAAGATGAGCTTCTAATTAAAGCTAAGGCTGCAGCAGGAAGCCCAAACATAATCACGGGATAAAAACCTGTCATGAATAGTCCCGCTTCTGGATCTCCAGCAAAAAATCGTGAGATATCGCCATGAAGCATTTTACCGGTTGGTGTGATATAATCTCCGATTTGAAACCAAGCTATATTATTAATAATATGATGCAAACCCGTTGGGATCAGAAGCCGGTTCATCATTCCGTAGATAAATACGCCAATGTTCCCATTATCAACGATCCATAACCCGATAACACTTATGCCCCTTTGAACGGGAGGCCAGATGAAACCCATTAATACCCCTAGGAAAACCATGACCAGAGATGTAACTAACGGAACGAATCGCTTACCACCGAAAAATCCGAGCGCCTTGGGCAGCTGGGTATGTTGGAACCTGTTAAAGAACGTGGCAGATAGCATGCCAACGAGCATACCGCCTAGAACACCCATATCCAGCCGTTCCGCGGAGTCAGTCCCCACTTGAAAATGCTTCAAGACATTATCGAACACCAAATATCCAACTGCAGCAGCAAGCGCCGCTATCCCGTCTCCGGACGTTAGTCCAATGGCTATACCAATTGCAAATATGAATGGCAAATTATCAAAAATCGCACTTCCGCCTAACTCAAAAATCTGAGCCACCTGCATAAGAAATGGATCACTAAACGTCATTTTTCCAATACGTAAAAGAATGGATGCCGCCGGCAGCACAGCAATCGGAATCATCAATGAACGTCCTATTTTCTGCAATATATACATAGCTCTCATGTCATGTTCCCCTATAAAAGCCTACAAGTTTGGCCGTTTCTTGTTTGCTCTTGCCTATCCCAATTATAGTAGAAAGAACACCCTCCCGAAAGGATAAAATCCTCTAGGATAAGGTGTTTTTTCTATGCAACCAATTATACAGTTATTTCACGGCACCTGCAGTAATTCCACTAGCGATTTGACGTTGAAAGATCATATACACAATCAACGTTGGAAGTGTCGTTATTAGCAGGCCTGCGAACAACGGTCCCCACTCAACTCGATACTGCATCTCTGCCTGCATAACAGCAAGACCGATGGGAAGCGTGTACTTGGTTGGTTCATTGGTCAAAACAACCCCCAGGAAGTACTCGTTCCAGTTGTTCAGCATGTTTGTAATCATCACCGTGATTAGACCCGGTTGGGATAAAGGCAGCATAACCCGGAAGAACGTACCGTAATGGGAGGTCCCGTCAATAATTGCCGCTTCTTCAATTTCCTTTGGCAGCGATTTGTAGAACCCTACAAGCAAGAAAATTCCAAAAGGAAGATTAAGCGCCGCATAGACCAGAATTAATCCTAACCACGTATTGATTAAGTGCAAATCATTCAATAAGAAGAACAATGGAATCAGTGCTAGCGCGAACGGTATCATCATGGACGAGATATAGATCGTAAAAAGGATTTTGTTCCCTTTAAAATCATACCTAGCCAGGATATAAGCTGTCATTGCAGCAAGTATCATACCCAGAAGGGTACTTCCAACCGTAACAACAATGGAGTTCATGAAATAGGTGCTAAAATTATATTTGCTCCAAACATAGGAGAAGTTTGACCAAAGCAGCGGGAATTTAGGCAATGCCCACGGGGCATTTAAGAAAAATTGCTCATTATTTTTGAGCGCATCAAGCAGTGTCCAGATCAATGGATACAAGACGGCGACGCTCCAAATAAGAAGAATGATCCAGACAAACATTTTGGCTAACGGGTTTTTGATGATCATACGATGGTTCCCCCTCCTTCAATATCTTATTCTAGGATGACTCTAATGCATTTCGATTGTTTCTTGGCGCATGATACGCTGCAGGACAAGGGTAGTAATCAGTGAAACGATTAGGATCATGACACCGATGGCTGCTCCATAACCGAAATGATATTGTTGAAAAGCCATCCGATACAGATAAGATCCCATAACTTGGGTCGTATTATCAGGCTGTCCGCCGTTTGTCATTAATTGAACAATGACGAATGATCCATTGAGTGTCGTAATGACAATGTTAACAATGGAAACCTTAATTTGCTCCCAGATGAGCGGCATGGTAATGTGGCGGAATTGCGACCATTGACCAGCTCCGTCTATATTAGCTGCTTCATAGTAGGAAGCAGGAATATTCACGATTGCAGCAATCATCAAGATCATATAGAAGCCGATACCTGCCCAAATCGTTGGGGGTAATAGCATCCAGATCGTATGCTGTGGAAATCCTAACCAAGTAATATCGACTTTATTTCCTGTGAATAGTGACAAGAACGCATTCAGGAATCCAATTTGTGGATTGTAGATGAAGTTCCAGAGCACACCAATAACAACAACGGAGATCACATTCGGGATAAAGAATATGGCACGGAAGAAGCCAGAGCCTCTCAGCTTGAAACGAGTTAAAGCAACAGCGAAGAACGTCGCCAGAATCATAATGCCAATGACTTTACCTACGACTAAAAAATAATCATTCCCAATGGCTCTAAGTACAATGGGATCCTTAAATATTTCGACGAAATTATCAAACCCAATATACGTGCTATTCTCTGACATTCCTGACCAATCATAGAATGACTTCTGCAAAGCCTGTATAACAGGGTAGATCGTAAACACACAGAAGAAAAGAAAAGTCGGAATGATGAATGAAGCGATGAACAAATTCCGTTTCCACATCTTCGAGTTGGTCTTCATTCTATCCTCACCGTCCTATCATTAAAATGGCGGAGAACTCCTAAGGCTAATGCCTCCTTAGTTCTCCGCACTGCTTCATTCAATTCCTATTTCTTTTGTTTCGCTACGACATCAGATACACGTTTTACCCACTCTTCAGGAGTAATTTTACTAATCGTCAATGCCACTGTTGCATCCTGCATCGCTTTGTCAACGTCAGCTGCGAAGGAGACTGTTGGCACTACAACTGTTTCAGGAGATGACAAGAATTTCGCCGCATCTTTAACAAAGTTAGGTGCTTTCGAGGAGGAGATATCACCTTTTACGTTAGAAGGAGCACCACTCAACTCAGCCCACTGGGAAGCTTGTGTTTTAGAGAATACGAATTGCATAAACGCTTTTGCTGCGTCTTTGTTTTTCGCTTTTTTCGCAATTGCAAAAGTAGAAGTGGACGTATTAGCTACAACTTTTCCACCTTTATCTTGTGTGATGGAAGGAATGAATCCGAAATCAAAGGACGCTGGAACGTCTTTGGCCATTTCGTTTGGCAGCCATAGACCGTTCGGGATAAAAGCATCTTTGTGCTGCAGGAACAAGGATTGGGAATCCGTGTGGTTGATTTGTACGGATGCTTTGTCGATGTAACCTTTGTCACGAAGCTGAACAATTTTATTAAGACCTTTAATGATAGCTGGGTTTTTCCAAGCTTCTAGATTATTTGTAGACATATCTTGCAGTAACTTGTAGTCATTATTGTTGGCAGATACGATAGCTGGAAGCAATACGCCACCGTTGATGTAGTATGGATATTTACCCGTGTGGATGAATGGATTAATTCCAGCACCTTTAATTTTCTCACTTACCGCTAAGAACTCTTCGAAATCTTTTGGCTCTGCCCAACCTTTATCTTTGAACAATGCTTTATCGTAGAAAATACCCCATGAACTCATTACGAAAGGAACATTGTAGATTTTGCCATCAAACTCTTGAGGTTTTTGAGCAAGTAAATCAATGATTTTCTCGCCGTCAACGTTTTTAGCATCTTTGATCCACTCAGTCAAATCTTCAAGCTGCCCGTCTGTAACCATTTGACGATCGAATAATTCAGGTCCGTCGATGTATACGAAATCAGGTGGAGTACCAGCGATCCAACGGGGTTTCATTTGTTCGTTGATTTTCGGTCCCGCACTTTCTTTAATTTTCAGATCAGGGTTTGCTGCTTGGAAATCAGCAATAACTTTTTTCCACCATTTGTCGCCATAACCGCCAACAAAGTACTGGATTTCAAAATCACCGGTTAATTTCTTGGGACCAGCAGCTGTTGGAGCCGCTGTAGCAGCTGTAGTCGGCGCCGCCGATGCAGCTGGTTTTGTTGTTTCAACTGGTGTAGATTTACCACAGCCTGCTGCTACAAGTACCATGGACGCAGCCAAGCCCATTGTTGACCATTTTTTCATATTCATGTGTTCATCTTCTCCCTTTTTTAATAAGTCTGATGGTTATTTATGAAATAGCGTTTTCCAAAATTTAACTTTTTTTGTAGTTTGCGCTACCAACCCCCTTCAGGATTCATCATTTTGGCAAAAATAAAAAGGGCATAGTTATAGAAGAAGACTTACATTCTTCAATAACTAATGCCCTTACGGTAACATGTTATTAAAACTGACATATTCAATTATTATTGGTGTTTCGTGTGATTAAATCTTACAATAAAATGACATGGCCGTCAATGCTTGATTTTAAAATTCATTTAAACATTCATATTCTATGAACGACCCTACTTATGCTATGATAGAACCATATTCTTTTAATCCCCAAGAAAAAGGTGATCTCTATGTCCAAACGTAAACCGATCATGTCCAATCGTAGAGCCAAAGAAGAAGTCAATAAGAAAGCGATCATTTGGACAGGATCCATTTTGCTTGTTGTCATCATTACTATGACGTTATTGATCATTTTGGACAAATGATTAGGAAAGAAGTGATTGAAATCATCACATTTTGAATTGTAATCGCTTTCTACATGGTTGTCAAGAGAAAACCTTGGGAACGCTAGTACATCACGACAAAAACCGTCCGAAGCACATTCAGACGGTTTTTGTTATGTTCCAATGGGTTAATCAAGCCATTTATATGTCTTACTTGGATTGCTGTCATTGGTCTGCAATGGGAGGCCAAAGGATTGATCTGGCTTCCCTCCCCCGGCTCCGAGTCCCGGGCTTCCGCCGCCATTTCCACCATCCGGATTTGAAGAAGGAGGTAATAACCCTTTGCCAATCGTCACTTTCGTTTCATGAGCTACCATGTTATAGAGCTCTTCAACGTCATCTTGAAGCATGCGAACACAGCCATGTGATTCATCTTTCCCGATGCTCGAAGGCTTATTCGTACCATGAATCGCATAAAGTGTATCCGACAAAGTCATTCCCCGACTGCCAAACTCTCCATTCGATTTGCCATTCGGATTGCGCACCTTTTCACTAATGAAAAACTCCCCCTGCGGCGTCTTCTCGCCTCCTAAGCCAACTGGATAACTTCGAATGATGAAATCTCCACTAACGAGAGCCAAACGATGCTTATCGGTATCAATAACAATCCTAAGCGGTTCCAGCAGTGGTTCTGCGGAAGCTTTCGGTTGCGAACTAGATGGCGCTGCCTGTTCTCTGAGCTCTTGTTTCGGCTGCTCGGTTTTATCCGCCGTTTGTATCGGATCCTGCGCTTTCCCCGCTTTTGCACTTTCATTAACCTTACTTACAGCTTGAGGGAACGCCTCCTGCATCTCAGAAGTGAGTCCTGGCAAGAGATTATTCGGGTAGGGTTTCGTAAGCTGTTCAGGTTTCTCTGGCAGCGTTCCCGTCTTTTTTTGGTAGGCCTGGATTGCGCTTTGTAAGACAATAGCTTGCTCACGCTCATGCATCCAATTAGCAATGACGGGAACAAGCGCGGAGCTATCTGCGACCTCGCAGGAACAAGTCTGAGACTGGAAATACTTTAATGCTGCTGAACCCCCACCTCCCCCTTTACTCTCCACGCTGATCAATGGCTTCACCGACTTGTTCCACTCGCTCCATTTACCGTCTGAACTCCGGGGAGCTTCCATGATCACAGATTCCCCGGCTCCTGATCCTGAAGATGACAGTACTTGCTGAAGCTTCTTACCCCAATCCCCATTAGAGAAATAGAGCTTTAATCCAGAAGACACTTCCTGCTTAGGAGGTGCAGGTGAATTCGCTGCCGCTGGAGCTGTAACAACAGTCTCATTCGGTATGTCCCCCGCATCATTCTTCGCTAAATCCATGGCAGCCGGAACAGCTAGCAGGAGTAGAATGACCATTAACGGCATCCATTTCCCTTTACCGCTGGACTTACTCTTAACAGATGTCACGGTGGTTCCTTTATGTAAGGCTGAAGAAGGTGAAGAAGGTGAAGAAGGTAAAGCACCCTCTATCGTTATTTTCTGGTGTTCGAAAGCCTCATAGATCTCTCCAGACTGTGCGAAACAATACGCTGCTTTACCTTCTTTTCCTTGCGCTGCGTATTCTCTGCCTAATAAGTACCAAGCCATTTTATGATCAGGATGTTCTTTCACATATTTTTTGAGATAAAGAGGATCTTCGATCGGATTATGTTGGAAAAATCGTTCCAACTGATCATTGCGATTCTTGTCCTTCAATCTAGAAACCTCCTATCGACTACTTAGTAACTCTCCTTCATTTATCGGCAAAAATTACCTAGAGATGAAGCCATGAAAAAAAAGAGCCTGGACAAGGGTTTCCCCCTGCCAAGCTCGTCTTGAAGATTGCTTATTTCACATATGATTTCGTGCGTAAAATCGCTGTTTGGCGTGCCGCATCCCACTGTACATCCAAGCCGATTTGCTCTGCGAAGAAACGCACGGGCACATACGTACGGTCTTGTTTCACATAAGGAGAAACATCCGTCACTTGTTTGATATCTGATTGGCCCATTTGTTTACGCACAACGCCTGTTTCACCAATCGTTAGCTCAACCGTAACATCACCTTTGATAAGCTGAACGACTGATTTCCCAGCTTGCTCGACATATTTGACTTCATAGCCAAATGCTTCACTTATGGCACGAACTGGAACCATTGTACGTCCACCCTGAATCTCAGGCTCTGCATCGAATGAAATCACTTTATCACCATTTACCACTTTTACTTGGTTATTGTTTGCTAGATTTCCAGGCAATTGGTAAGGAGTTATTTTACGAATTTTATTATTTGAGGAGTCTGCTACCACAATATTACCTTGAGCAGTTACAAGAACGTCGCTCGGATTGTAAAATTCAGCTGCTTGTTCCACCCCGTCCGCTTCACCAGTTTGGACCGTCCCAGCAATTGTCGAAACTTTTCCATTCAGCAAATAACGAATCACATGATTCAGACTATCTGAGATTAAAACTCCGCCCTCAGAAGTTACAGCAAGCCCTTTAGGGAAGTCGAACTTTGCTTTGAGTGCATCTCCATCTGCAAAGTCTCCACCTGCATATAACTCATTTTTATCATAGATTGTATGATTGCTTAATTCGGGTGTCGATCCAGCCACCGTAGTCACTGTTCCTACTTGGAGGTCGATGTAACGTATACGTTGGTTGCCTGTGTCACTTACAAACAAATTGCCTTTGCTATCTAGAACCAATCCAGCGGGTTCATTGAACTTCGCTGTGGCTAAGCTGCCATCTTGAAATTCACCGGCGAAAGAAGCTTCACCTGGACGGATTTGAATAGCTCGAGTCGCAGCCGCATTCAAAGTAGAAACACTGCCGTCAACTGCTATTTTACGGATAACATGATTAAGCGAATCCGCGACATACACGGTCCCATCTGCAGCTACCGCAACATCACTTGGGTGATTAAAGTTTGCCTCAGCACCTTTACCATCCTTACTGCCAGGAACGCCATTTCCAGCCAACGTGGAAACTTGTCCATTCGCATCTACTTTCCGAATTGCGTTATTTTCTGAATCAGCTACATACACATTCCCTTTGGCATCTAGAGCTAATCCTGTCGGCTCATTGAAAAAGGCTTCCGACGATTTCCCATTAACAAGCCCTCCCGTAGGAAAGCCTTGATTATTCTTCGTCACGACAACTTCTGGGCCTGCGAAAGTGGTCACCTTTCCACCTGAAATTTTACGAATGAGATGATTCCGTGTATCCGCGACAAGAATACTGCCATCTGAAAGTTGAACAACACTGCCCGGAGCACGGAATGCCGCACTTAGCGCATCCCCGCTCTTATCTTCAAATTCGCCGATTCCCGCGAAGGTCGACACGTCTGAAAGGATCTGTCCATTGCTGGATAGCAGAGCATCCGTCGACAATCCTGCTGCCCATGCGGATGAACCTCCCAGAAAGGTTGCGGCCAATAGGGATGAAACGAATATATGTTTTAAAGGTTTCATTGGTTTCTCCTTTTGCTTTAATAATCTGTTAATATCCAACGCCAGGAAGTTCAGGGAATTCAGTAGTTATAGTAACAGGCGGAATACTAGCTAATGGTATTTCAATATTTTGTACTGTTGAACCATTCTTACGAACAACAACAATTTTATCAACACTAATCGTTTGTTCTCCAAATCCATGCAATGGAATTGTCACTAACTTCTGAGCACCTGTAACAGCAATATTCCCTGAAGTACTTCCAAAATTGGTTACTGCGTACACAAGTTCTTTTCCAGTGGAACCATGGTATTCCTCTATATGATCTGCACTATTTTGTGGTTTAAAGATATTCCCATTAATAATTGGTGCATTAGGATTATCGTAATAATAGGTATTTTCATCATAAAGCAGATGAATTTCTACGCCGTAAATATCATTAACACCAACAAAATTACTTAAATTGATATCCAAAGTAAATTCGCCGTTTGAACTCTCAGGAATCGCAGTTGCTGCCAACCTAACCGACGGAACTAGAACTGGATCAGGGTCAGAACCCCCTGAATTCCCCGAATTACCTCCTGATCCCGGTACTGATGTATTCGTCCCATTCTTCTTATCATCAAAATCCTTCTTCTCATTATCTGTGTAGCTTTCTTTCAATTTCGCTTCAGCATCTGCTTTAGCCTTTTCCTCCGCTACTTTCACGGCTTCAAGAATCTTTATCTTTTGTTCTTCCAAAGCTTTAAGCGCAGCGGCCAGCTGTTTTTTGAGCTCTTCTTGCTTCTTCGCTTCTTCAAGTTGCTTTTTGAGCTTCTCTGCTTCAAGTTTTTGAAGCATCTCTTTCTTTATTTTTTCTTTTTCTGCATCGACACCTGCCGTTTTATCTAATTCTTTAACATTGTTTAAATCTAATTTTTTTTCTTGTTTATCGATTTTTGCATTTGCTTGTTCAATGATGTTATTCAAAGACTCTTTATCAACCTTATTTTCTGCGAGAGCCTTCTTGGCAATATTACCAATTAAGTTATCTAAGTTTTGTTTCACTTTATCTAATTCAGCCTGATCCTTCACAGACAAAGAAGTCTTATCATCCACGAGTTTGCCATCTTCGATTTCTTTCTTTTTCTTAGCAATAAACTCATCATTTTCTTTGTCTATTTCGGCTTTGTTCAGGATAATCTCTTTAATAATTTCCGGTGATGCATCCTTTATGAAATCATCTAAATCAAGGAAATCTACTTTCAGAGACAGATTATCCGTCTCATCCCTAGAATCCAAAGAAATTTGTTGTGTCGGATATAAGTATGTAATGAAAGACTTTTGTGTGGAGTCAGCTCCATTTTTTACTGTCGATGCGGAGACTTCCCCTGCCCCAACCGCCATCTTAATTGCGCCTGTTTTCGGATCAACGCTAACAAAGAACTGCGTTCCACGAACACCCATAACGGCTGTTGGCGTCTCAACTTCAAATTCATCATCTGATCCAGCTAATGATTTCACCTTGACCCACATGGAACCGGCCCATACTTTAAGCTTAGATTTCTTATTTCCATCTGAGGTATTTAAGTCTGACACGTTAATCTCAGCATTTTCGCCTAATGTTACGTCTGCATCCCCATTGCTCAAATTAAGCGTGACAGATGAGCCAGCTCCTGTGTAAACCGTATCGCCTTGATTTAAACTCATACTTTCATAGGCATCGTACGATTTGGAGCCTCCGCCTTTCTTGATCGTTACATCACCGGATATTGCCGCAACGACAGCTACTCGAACGGTTTTTGCTTCTACAGGTTTTATAAGCAGCGATGAGACCAAACTAAATACTAAACAAAAACTTAAGAATAATGCCACAAATGATTTCTTAGTTACTCCCACACTGAATTCCTCCCCAGCATTCATTTATTAAGATTCCCGATAACTTCATATACCTCCACGGGCTTTTCTTTTCCTTTGACTTTAATTTCACCGATGGATTCTATCTCAAAAAGTTCTTTGACCCTCGCATAGGTCTGTTCACTGATTAGAATTTGACCTGGTTTCGCGTTCGCTTCTAATCGAGCTGACAAGTTAACCGTATCTCCGATAGCCGTATAATCAAGCCTTAGATCCTCGGAACCAATGTTTCCGACAACCGCAGGTCCGCTGTTAATACCTAGACCGAATTTCACTCCGATACCGTACTTTTCAATCAATCTCTGCTCAAGAACAGTAGCCTGCGACTTCATCTCAATAGCTGCTCGCACAGCCATCTCCGGGTGATTGTCATATTCAATTGGAGCGCCAAACATCGCCATGACACCATCACCAATAAATTTGTCAAGCGTCCCATTAAATTTGAAAATAGCTTTCGTACATACATCCAGATACTCATTCAATACCTGAATAACTTGCTCTGGCTCTAGTCGTTCCGACATAGGGGTAAACCCACGAATATCTACGAAAATAAGCGAGATATCTTTACGGCTGCCGCCAAGTTTAACATCTTCACCTGACTGCAGCAGCTCGTCTACAACCGTTTTGGAAACGAACCTTCCGAAGATACCGGTTACGCGGTTGCGCTCCTTCCGTTCTTCCAGGTAATGACTCACTAAAGACCAAATATAGATCGTAACCAAAGCAAATTGCGGGTATACAAGAGGAGCGAAGGTTGATCCAGCAATGTAGAAGGTTAACCATACGCCACCATACATTACGAACATTCCTAGAAAAATAAATAGAGCAGTTTTGCCTTTACATCTTTGAAATAAGAAAATGGCAAGCAAAGAAATAAGTAAGATAATACCTACGCCAAAAGGCTTACTTGTATCTTTATAAAATTTGCTTTCTAATAAAGTTTGAATCATATTCGCATGTATTTCGATCCCAAACATCTTAACTGAGCTGATCGGTGTTGGATATTCATCCTGCATGGCCGCTACGAACGGCCCTACCAGAACAATGCTGCCTTGTAAGGGTAAGGGATTTTTACTATTCATAACATCAATGAAAGAGAGTGATTCATAGCCTGTTGTTGCATCCACTTTCTGCCTCGGCAGTGTGAAGAATTCTGTCGTAACTTGATTTCTTTCGTTCGTTGGCATTACGATATTGCCGCGCTTCCATTGTCCAGTTGCTTCATCTCGCTTCACTTTGTCCTTATCATCAAGAACTAGATTGGCAAGCGCAACACTGAACGCAGGTATGTATGCTCCATTCTCATCCGGCAGCCCAACTGGCAGCTTCCGAGCCTTACCGTCCTTATCGACAAACACATTAATATGTGCCATTTGCTGCCTACTGGTTGTTAGTGTTGGAGTGGGATAGTCGATTTTCTCAGGCACAAGATCGCCTGCTTGTTCTTGCTTGGAGGGATAGTTAATTTGGACGGGCAGGATGACATTATGATACTTGGCCAGAACATCAGCCAATGTTTTATCGTCAGCGGGGTTTTTCGAAGGTTCAGCTAACACCACGTCTATACCAATTGCTGCTGCGCCTGACTGCTCTAGCTTCTCTATCAATTGCGCATAGGTAGTTCGATCCCATGGAAACTTCCCGATTGCTTTAAGTGATTTCTCATCAATCTTAACAATTTTAATGCGATCCTCTGGCTGACGTTCATCCACAGATTTAGCTTTCCGCAAAACATCTTGGAGGGGCCCCTCAACAAAATAAAACAAGCCGCTGGAGTTAACTGTGTAGAAATATGTCGAAAATAACATCAACACAAGTCCTACCGCTAAAGTTTGAATCCATTTCTTCTTACCCATAAGATCCTCCCCATGTTTACTAGCTTCATTGTAAGATGGCACGTAGAAAATGGCAATAAATAGTTACATGTAAATACAATTTGGATCAAAAAAAGAGCTCAATTCCTTTGCAGGAACTGAGCTCTTTCGACATTCTGCGAATCTCTTCACAAAATTATGTTTATACTGATTAGCTAAAAGGTGTATCCGCAACTTTAATGGAATCCGTTGGGCAGCCATCTTGTGCATCCTGTAGATCATCAAACAGATCTTCTGGGATTTCAGTTACCCCTTTGTTGCCATCTCCATCAAAAATCACTTCAGCCAAACCTTCATCATCGTAATCATAGATGTCTGGAGCTGTAGCTCCGCAAGCGCCACAAGCGATGCAAGTATCTTTATCAACAAATGTATACTTTGCCATGATTTCTAACTCCTCCTCAAATTATCCTCAATGTAAAATATAATATAAATACGGACAAAGTTCAAACCTTAAAATTAATTACTCTCAAAATATTGTTCGATAAAGTCAGCTATACTAGGGATATTGTTCAAATCGAAGGAAGGAAAAGCTGTTAGATGAAAGTTGAAATCGTCCATATCCGTTGCAATAGCAATGGGCTCAGGCTCAAGTATCTGAATAATTTCACTTTGCTCTATTGTACGAAAAAACAGCAATCTTTGGATGCTTTTCCTTCTTGAAGCCTTCGATAAAAACATAGTCTAGATGTGCATATGCACTTAACTGTTCTTCTAGGCCTGGATTCCGCTTCTGCTCGAATACATGAATCCCATCTGGTGATAGGGTTATAACCGCTTCTGCACCTGACTCTACAAAAGTCGTGGAGTCCGTCCCCGCTGCTTCTTTATAATGTCCATGCGCATCATGTTTCATTACGGCTATCCGATAGCCGCGCTGCTTCATTTCTGCGATTAGCTTGGCCACTAAGGTCGTTTTTCCGCTGTCCGAATAGCCGGCAAATCCAATACAATGTGCCATCTTCGTCACTTCTCCTCTTCTTTATGAAGGGGATTGTTCCTCAAATGGTCCATTTGCAGGGAAGTCCCTCTCGCTTTATGATTTCTAATCAACGTTGCAGGATTATCGCCCATCATCCCCGCAGTTAGAATCGCATTTTCTCCGAATTTATCACGAAGTCCGTCCATAATGCGGTTCAAACTTTCTCGTTTAGGTTGCTTTTCATAATCGAATAGATCCAACTGAACGAAAGTTTCTTCCTTCATCGTTAGATTTTGCAGTGTAATCCCAAGCAGCCGAACAGGGTTGCCTTCCTCCCATTGATGATCATATAACTGGCACGAGGTTCGATAAATATCGTCCATATGCTCGGTTGGCGTAGGCAAGGTTACGGATCGTGTAATCGTCCTCATCTCCGGATCACGAATCGTGATTTGGATCGTGGATGCCATTAGCTCCTGCTTGCGAAGTCTTCTAGCGACTTGATCCGCCAGATTTAAGAATACTCGGTGAATTTCTTTGGTATCGGTAAAATCCTGCGGCAGCGTTGTCGTATGCCCAATTGACTTGCTCTGTTCTTGTTCGGGGTTTACGAGTGATTGGTCAATCCCATTAGCCGAACGCTTCAGATGTGCACCTAAGATCCCAAAATGTTTACTTAGCAGCAACTCGTCCCCTACTGCTAGTTGACCTAGCGTATGGATGCCAAGTCTAGTCAGCTTATCCGCCGTCTTTTTGCCAATCCCATATAAATAATTGCACGGTTTGTCCCACAATACAGTGGGTACATCCCTTAGACGAAGCACAGATATCCCATTCGGCTTTTTCATATCGGAGCCCATCTTGGCAAGCAGTTTATTGGGGGCAACGCCGATCGAACAGGGCAGCTTTAGTTCCTTCATGATCTTTTGCTGAATGTTATTCGCGATCTCAAGTGGGGTTCCAAATTGTTTGGACCCTGTTATATCGACGAAACACTCATCGATTGACATGGATTCCACCATAGGTGAATAACTATAAGCAATCTGCATAAACCGTCTTGAGAAACTGCGATATAATTCGAAATCAGGTCTTATTAGTATCAAATCTGGACACAACTTCATCGCTTGTCTAACTTGCATGCCTGTCTTGACCCCAACAGCGCGCGCAGCATAAGATGAAGTAACAATAATCCCTTTACGAAGCTCAACACTACCAGCAACAGCCAGAGGCTTTCCTTTATATAAATCAGGCTCAACAGCCTCATGAACAGAGCAATAGAATGCATTCATATCTATATGCAAAATGACTCTACCTTGCTTGGGATAATGATGCTGAGTTGTCACCATTTATATTCCCTCCCATTGATAAACGACCAACTATTAGAGCCAATTTCAGCATACAAAAAATTATTCTTTCAAGCAAACGTATTTTTGCGTTATGATGTCTTTACCCATACTATTATGGTATAATCGTTAATTATACATTAGCGCTTTAAAGCAAGCACAAGCACCTACACATCAAGCACCGAAGTCACCTTGCTAGCTTTTGAAGGAGGAACCTATGCCAACATCAGTCAAAATCTTCGACACCACACTACGAGACGGAACGCAAGGAGAAGGCATCAGCTTATCCGTCGAGGATAAAATTAAAATTGCCCGCAAGCTCGATGAGCTTGGGGTTCATTATATTGAAGGCGGATGGCCGGGCAGCAACAGCAAAGATATTGAATTCTTTGAACGCGCCCGCGACATGAAGTTTACAAATGCGAAGATTACTGCATTCGGCAGCACAAGGCGTAAAGATTCCATTGCTGCGGATGACATTAATCTGAACAGACTCGTGGAGTCAGGCGCTCAGGTAGCAACCATCTTCGGTAAGTCCTGGGACTTCCATGTCACAACAGCCATTCAAACCACACTTGAAGAAAATCTTGCCATGATCTTTGACTCCGTTCTTTATTTAAAAAGCAGCGGTCTTGAAGTCATCTACGATGCCGAGCATTTCTTCGACGGTTACAAGAATAATCCCGAGTACGCCTTGCAAACGATCAAAAAAGCACAGGACGCTGGAGCTGATTGGATTGTCCTTTGTGACACCAACGGCGGCTCATTACCTGGAGAAATTACTTCTATTGTCACCACCGTTAAACAGAATGTCACCACCCCTGTAGGCATTCACGCTCATAATGATTGTGAATTGGGTGTGGCAAACAGCCTTGCTGCTGTACAAGCAGGAGCAGAACAAGTCCAAGGAACCATCAATGGTTATGGAGAACGCTGCGGTAATGCTAACCTTAGCTCCATTATCCCTAACCTTCAGTTGAAACTTGGCTATTCGGTTATTTCCGAGGAGCAACTGAAATCGTTAACGCCTGTTTCGAGATACATTAGCGAGATCGCTAACATGCATATGCCTGTTAATCAGCCTTATGTCGGGAATGCGGCATTTGCGCACAAAGGCGGTATTCACGTTTCAGCCATTCTCAAGGATGCTAGTACGTATGAGCATACGAAGCCTGAACTCGTCGGCAACAAACAACGTGTACTTGTTTCAGAGCTTGCGGGACAAAGCAATGTGCTCGTGAAAGCCCAAGAACTGAATCTAGACTTTAATAAAGAACATCAGAAAACCAAAGAAGTTATTGAGAAAATTAAAGATCTCGAGCATCAAGGCTATCAATTCGAAGGAGCAGATGCCACACTTGAGCTTTTGCTGCGCGAAGCATTCGAAGGCCTAGAAGAGATTTTCACATTAGAATCGTTCAAGATGCTTGTTGAGAAGTCCGCGAATCAATCGGTCGTTTCCGAAGCCATCGTTAAAGTGAAGGTTCATGGCGAAACGATTTACACCGCGGCTGAAGGCAACGGTCCTGTTAATGCTCTTGACAATGCCTTACGTAAAGCGCTGATCCAATATTACCCTGATATTAAGAACGTTCATCTCTCCGACTATAAGGTACGTGTCCTTGATGTGAAAGGGGCTACTGCCGGTAAGGTTCGCGTTCTGATGGAATCGACTGACTTCAATACAACCTGGAACACGCTTGGTGTGTCCAGTAACATCATTGAAGCCAGCTGGTATGCACTCGTAGATAGTTTGCGCTATGCATTAATCGGAAGAAAACGCGTAGAGCCTGTAAACAAAGATCAACAAGAGCGCCTAGGTTTAGTGAACCATTAATGAGTAAACCTCTATCGAGACCACTCAAGGTTGAGTGACTGCGTTTAGAGGTAAGTTTTTTCTAATAGGACATACAAGAAAAGCTGCGAAGAGTACGCCAGCCATTGGCGGTCTCTAGCAGCTTTTTTTATTCTTTTATAAGACCTGCAATTTTCTTATCCAAATCTCTAGGAGAGAGTACATGAACGATCTCGCGAATTACCCCATTTTTATCAATTAAGAAACTTGTTGGAATGGCGACTACCCGATAGGTATCGGCGTTCGTTCCTTGCTTATCTAATAACACCGGGAATGGGTATTTGTAGGTTTCCACAAACTTCGTAATGTTCTCCATTTTATCACCAGGTGTCACATTGACCGCATATAAATCAAACTGCCCTTGATATTTATTATACACATTCACCAAATCTGGTGCCTCTTCCTCGCAAGGACCACACCATGAAGCCCAGAAATTAACGAACAAAGGCTTCTCACGCGGCCCACCAATCGAGTAATCTTTCCCATCAAGCCCTTTTAACGTAAACGAGGGGGCCAAGAAATTCACTTTTGGCGCTTGTTCAGTAGGCATAAGCGTCTCTTTATTCTGGCGCTGGGCGTTTTGATAAATAGCAAAACCAGCTAATATAACAACCAAGGCTATCACTAGCACATTTTTTTTCAAAGCATTTCCACCTCCACTCTGTCTATATTATCTCCAAATTCACCAAAATTCCAACATCAATGAAAATCCAAAGAATACTTTTCACTTAAATGGGAAAAGTAAACATACAACATGTTCTGAAAGGACTCTCATTATAATGAATACAAAAGCAGCCGAAGGCAAAAAATTTTCTAAAAATATATTTGAAGACAAATCTGAAAATAAATCCGAAAACAAGTCCAAAAACAAAAAAGGTCACATCTGGGAATACGTCGCCATTGCAACGATCCCTTTAGTTCTCGTTCTAGGCAATTCCATGCTAGTTCCTATCTTGCCTGATATGCAGGAAAAAATGGGCATATCCCGTTTCCAGAGTTCACTCGTCATCACCCTATTTTCCATCACAGCCGGACTCGTCATCCCTGTATCAGGTTATTTATCAGACCGTTTCACACGCAAAGCTGTCATCATCCCTTCCTTAATCATTTACGGTTCAGCGGGCGTTCTAGCAGGCTTTGCAGCCGTTTGGAATTCCTATCCCATAATGATAGCTGCACGAGCGATACAAGGCTTAGGTGCCGCAGGTACGGCCCCTATCGCAATGGCGCTTGTTGGTGATTTATACAAGGGTGGGGAAGCAAGTAAAGCACTTGGACTCATCGAGGCATCTAACGGTACAGGCAAAGTTGTGAGTCCTATATTGGGCTCATTATTAGCCTTAATCATTTGGTTTGCCCCGTTTTTCGCCTTTCCTATATTCTGTGTGTTGGCGCTGCTCGCTGTTATCTTTCTGATTAAGGAACCACCCAAAGAGAAGGAAGCTGAGCCTCTTAAGCAATACTTGAAGCAAATTAAAGATATACTTCGAAAAAAAGGCCATTGGCTCATTCCAGCTTTTTTCGCTGGCGCCGTCACGCTTTTTATATTGTTCGGCGTTCTCTTTTACTTATCACAAATACTAGAAGAAGAACCTTATAGCATTGAAGGTATACGAAAGGGCCTTATTCTTGCTATCCCCTTGCTCGGTATGGTCATCACCTCTTACACGACCGGCGCCTTAATCAAACAAAACGGCACACTCATGCGCTGGTTAATGAACATTGGTCTTATGCTGATGACAGTTTCGTTAGCTTTAGCCATCTTTCTAAACGTCAATCTCTACATATTCATCGGTTTACTTACACTCAGTGGTATTGGCACAGGCCTCCTGCTGCCTTGTTTAAATACACTGATTACTGGCTCGGTAGAGCGTGACCAGCGCGGCATGATAACTTCGTTGTACAACAGTCTTCGTTTCATTGGTGTAGCTTTCGGCCCACCACTTTTCGGATGGCTCATGAACATATCGCACAAAACCATATTCATCACGGTATCTTCAATGGCGCTTCTAATGCTTGCACTCGTGTTCTTCTTTATTAAGCCAAAAGGGGAATTGAACAAAAAAGCATGATATACTAACCTCATTCTTATTGATCTTTTTTTGGGGGAGTACGAGTGAGGGTACATATAAATGAAGAGCTCTACAATAATCTTATCAACCATAGTTTGAAACGACTCCCTGAAGAAGCATGCGGCTTCATTCTCGGTGGACAAGCCCCTGGCAAGAATGAAGAACTGCAAGCGAGTACCTTCATTCCTTTACGTAATATCGCAAGTAACCCACGGAATCGTTTTGAAATAAGTCCCGTGGAAATGCTCCCTTATCTAATGGACAGCAATAACCCTGTGATCGGCCTTTTCCATTCACACCCTACGGCTCCTCCAGTTCCTTCGGAACAGGATCTACAAACCCTCTGGCATTCGATTCCTACCTATTGGATCTTATCTTTACAACAACCGCAACACCCCGAACTACAGCTTTTCCAAATAAAAAAAGCCCCCCAGACCACTTATCACAAACTTGCGTTTGTCATTAGGTCAGTGATGGCTTAATAAGGCGTACAAATCACCTAAGGTATCTACATTTCTTGATTTTATTTCCTCCATGAATCTAGACCACAGCTGCGCAGTCATGAGGGAATCCTCCAGCGCATGATGACGATTCGTTACCGGAATATCATAGGCATGAAGCAGAGAGTCCAAGCTCAAATTTTTCCTTTTCGGCATTAGCCATTTGGCAATCATCATAATATCGAGAACACGATGTGATAAGCTCACTTTGGACGTACGCCACAGGGCCGAATTCAAGAAATTTTTATCATGCCCGGTTGCATGCGCAACCAGTATTCTTTGCCCAACAAACTCCAAGAAGTCACTTAACACCCCGATTAATTCAGGCGCGTCAGCAGCCATTTCGTTCGTAATACCCGTTAGCTCCACAATCTCATCCGGAATTTTACGCTTTGGATTTACCGTACTATAGAATGTATGATTACTTTGCACTTCACCGCCAATGACAGAGACGCCTCCGAATGAAATAATTTCATCACCGTTATAAGGAGAGAAGCCCGTCGTTTCCAAATCAAAAACAACAATTTCCATCGAGTGAAGCGGTATCTCAAACAGGGAATCTTTCCTTTGCTCCTTCAACATGGAACGAATAAAAGCCATCTGTTGAGCACTCTGTACATCAAACATGGACGTAAGAGCCGGAGTAAGACCACCCATTTTGTACAAATGCCACATTCGCCCAGCCGGACGCATATCTTTCATCTCGAATCACTCTCCCTACCCAATGAAGCATAAATTTTGTTATTTCTAACCTTTTTCTGTCTCTATGTGTGAAACGATTGATTTTCTAACATATTTTTGTAACTCGATCCCTGTACGTAAGCAATGTTTTAATTCTTGCTTTATCTCTTTGGTCATCTGATAAGCGTTTAGTTTACCTCTTGTTGTATACATCTCATTATCAAGCTGATACGGTGTCAAATCTCTAAGCTTAAGCGCAACTCCAAAAGCAGCCTGCCATTCAACGGCTAATTGCTTAGGAATAAAGGAATTTTCCTGCAGCAATCTAATTCTTTCTAACGTAGATGAGTGCATGATCCCTGCTTGAATAGCAAGTAGTCGAATACCATTTACTATTGGAATATAGGCGCCATATTTAATATCAAACCCTCCTGCATCCTCCCCATATCTCTCCCTAATCAGATGCCCGAATACGCCCAATGTTATTTTGTGATGGAGTGTATTGGATAACAAATACTTTAAGATACTCGGATGCTCCTGAACATAAGCAAGAAACTCGCTTTTGAGCCGATCTACCAAAGCTTTAGAACCGAAGATACAGCGCATATCAGCAAGGATGAGCAAATAACGAACATTTTCCCAATCCGGTTCCATAAACCATCTTGTCATCATTTCAATATACGAGGATAACGGCTTACGCCATTGCTTGTTGCTCGAGATCACCTCGCCTTCACAAGGCGGATAACCTAAAATATCAAGACCACGAAGGATACAATCTACAAGTTTGATAAAATAGTCATCTAATTCTTCCTCTGTGTGATCTTCACTTTCTTCATAAATGAGTCCGTTATCTTGATCACTCCAAAGCGTTTGTTCACGTCTTCCTCCACTACCCAGCAATATAAATGCATAAGGAACAGGCGGTTTCCCGAACCCTTCATCCTCCAACATATGTTCAGCCAGTTCTATCGTTCTGTGAATGAAGGCATCGTGTATTTGATTTATTTTTCGCCCAATTTCAGGTGAATGAGAGAAAAGGAGATGCTCCCGAAACATCTCATGCACCTGATCTCTGGTTATTCGCATCTCATCGAACTGTTCCGATTGATAGATGCGTTCCAGGATCTGTTCCATTGAGAGATGATTCATGTTGCATCCCCTTTGCTCTAGCAGAAAGTGTATGTGGTATTAAACGGACGCGCCGTTTTGAGCTGCTTTTTTCATTTGTTCTGGATATCCGTAAGAACCATGTTCAGACAAATCCAGACCGATAATTTCTTCTTCTTCTGTAACACGAAGACCAATCGTAGCTTTCAGTATTCCTAAGATAATGAAGGAAAGAACTAGAACGAAGACAAATGCTCCAGCTAAACCTAGTGCTTGAATGCCCAATTGGTGTAAACCACCGCCGTAGAACAATCCTGCACCACCAACACCAACCTTCGCTGAAAGCTCAGGTGTAGCGAATAAACCAGTGGAAAGAGTACCCCAAATACCTGCAATACCATGAACAGAGAAAGCATAGATCGGATCATCGATTCCAGCTCTTTCAAACCATTGTGCTGTGAAGAATGTAACAATACCAGCTACCGCACCGATTACGATGGCAGCCCAAGTATCTACGAACGCACAAGCTGCGGTAATCGCAACAAGCGCTGCAAGAACACCGTTTAACATACTAGGAATATCTGCTTTACCGAAGTACATCCAAGAAATGATTAGAGCCGCAACCCCACCTGCCGCAGCAGCCATGTTCGTTGTCAACGCAATATAACCAAAGAACCCATCACCCATTGCACTTAGTGTACTACCTGGGTTAAAACCGAACCAACCGATCCAAAGAATGATAACACCGAGGACAGACAACACTTGGTTGTGACCAGGAATCAAGTTTGGTGTTTTATCTTTATTATATTTGCCAATACGAGGTTTTAACAAGATGGTAGCTACAAGCGCTGCTGTTGCACCTTGTAAATGAACAACCGTGGAACCTGCGAAATCTTGCATACCGAGCTTGCTCAACCAGCCGCCGCCCCATACCCAGTGAGCAACAATTGGATAAATCAAGACAGTGAATAAAATTCCGAAGATGAAGTAAACAGGAAGCTTTGCTCTTTCTGCAAATCCGCCCCATGCAATCGCCAAGGAAACACCCGCGAAAGCTAGTTGGAACAAGAATTTAATACCGATTGGCACATCAGAATAAGAAAGGGAAGCGAATGCCGCTGTTGCTTGATCTTCTAAGCCTGTAACGAAGAAGCCTGTTGTTCCGAAGAACGCATTTCCGTCACCGAAGGCGAAACCAAAACCTACAGCCCAGAAAGCAATGGCACATAAACCGAAAGTTAAAATTGTTTTACCGGCTACGTGACCGGCATTTTTCATTCTAGTAGACCCCGCTTCTAATAAAGCAAAACCAGCTTGCATGAAGATGACCAAAATAGCAGCCAACATAATCCAAACGGCATCGATTGCACTTTGAAGTTGGGGTACTGTCGCTTCATCTGCAGCAAATGCAAGAGTAGGGAATAATAATGCCATAACGCCGAATGCTAACAACAACTTCTTAACCATACGACCACTTCCTTTTAATGTTATATTAAGTAACATGTAATGAAACTCTTAATGTCATTATATACAGGTTAAATGGGTTTGACAATAGGATTTTCTTTGAAAAATTGAAAAAAGCGAAAAATAACCTCACATCGAACAGGCATAATTCGTGTTTTCGTTCATAGATCGAGCAAAATGTTACAATTCCTATCCTAAAATCAATGTCAGCTTTAAAAAGTATTACGTTTGACTGTACGGTTTGTAATCAGGTATCATTACTATATAGAAGAATTCCTACATAACATTGGAGTAGAGGTGAACTTATTATGGGAAAAGAGAAGCTCTATAAAATCGGAGAACTTGCCAAACTTGCCGATGTTAGTTCTCGAACCATTGATTACTACACCAAGTTGAGCTTGATCGAACCCGAGAAGAGATCAGATACGAACTACCGCCTTTATAGTGATGAAACTTTGACTCGGCTTAAACGTATTGAATCTATGAAGAACGAGAAATATACCTTAGAGGAAATCAAAGCGAATTTACAACAATGGAGCAAAGTATCCCCAGATGATACTGTGAGAGATAAACTAACATCTATCCAACTTCATCTAGAGCAGTTAATGAAAGAAGCTAAAGAGCTGGGACCCATTATCCAACAGTTGAAACCAAATCAAATGAAGAAGCTTTCCCGTATACTTACTCAGCCAACCGCAGCCTGTATTGAAGCGCTAATCGTTCTTCTAGGTAAAAATCCGTTCTCATAACGAAATACGGAGGAATGTCAAATGTTCTTTTTTCATCCCATGGATTTTCTCATTATTATTGCATTCGGACTTTCGTTGTGGGCCTCGTTTCGAGTTCGGGGAACATTCAACAAATGGTCCAAAGTTCCGATTTACTCAGGAATGTCGGGAGCTCAAGCAGCAAGGCGCATGCTTGATGCCAACGGACTGTATGATGTCCCGGTTGAAGCTGTACCCGGAACCCTATCAGATCACTATGATCCGATAGCCAGAGTAGTACGTTTATCTGAACCGGTCTACTACCAAAGCTCCATCTCAGCTGTCGCTGTCGCCTGTCATGAGGTAGGCCATGCCATTCAACACCAAGTTCACTATCCGATGCTTGTCGCAAGACATCGCATGTTCCCGGTTGTTAATTTCGCTTCTGGTGTAGCTCCCTTGCTCATACTAGCCGGCTTCTTCTTTCAACAGATCCCATGGCTACTCGGTCTGGGCATTATCTTTTTCGCAGCAGCCGTTGCTTTTCAATTAGTTACACTGCCAGTAGAATTTAACGCCAGCTCAAGAGCCCGGGATTTAATGATCGCCGAAGGTTTCATCTCTAATGAAGAAGAACGCGGGGTAGCCAAGGTATTAAATGCAGCCGCTCTTACGTATGTGGCAGCCGCCTTAATCTCCGTTCTTGAACTTCTGAAATATATCATGATATTTAATGGCCGTAATAGTGACGACTAAAACATAAAAGCTCATCTTGTAAGGTGTCATTCACACATACAAGATGAGCTTTTTTTTCATTGAAAATAATCACTGAGAAACCGCCTGAATACTTCAGCCACCAAAGGCAACTTTTCACCTTTTCGGCAAATTAAACCGACAGTTCTAGTGACCACAGGATCGGTCACACGAATTTTGACCGGCTGCATTTGACCACTTTCCATTAAAGCCATGGAAGGAAGCAAGCTGACCCCCATACCCGCGGCTACAAGCCCACGTATGGTATCTGTTTCTTCACCTTCGAACTCAATCTTCGGAACGAAGCCCGCTTTCAAGCAAGCCTCCATCACAATCGTACGCAGCGTATATTCTTCACTAAACATAACGAATGGCTCATTCTTTAACTGCTCCAATCGTATGGATGTGTAATCCGCAAGGATATGGTTGGAGGGAATAATCGCGTACAGCTCTTCGGTTAACAAAATTTCACCCGAAACATGTTCATGAGATTCTGGAAATGGCGAAATGAAAGCCAGATCTATCTCTCCCTTAGAGACATCTCGGATTAAGGACGTATAAGTCCCTTGACGCAGCCTGAATTTAACGTTAGGGTGATCTTTTTTAAAGGCTGCAACGACAGCAGGGAGCAAATTGATGACCAAGCTATGTGGAAACCCAATGCGAATTTCCCCAGCTTCCGGGTCAAGAAATTCATGTATTTCGCCTACAGCACGTTCCAAGTCCGTCAATATCCCCTCGACCCGGCTCAAGAATAAATGACCTACTGAGGTAAGATGAAGATTACGACCTTTTTGCACAAACAAATTAATGCCCAGCTCTTCTTCTAAAAGATGAATCTGCCGGCTAACGGCTGACTGGGCCACATGCATTTCTTCCGCTGCTTGGGTCACATGCTGCTTTCTTGCTACTTTTACAAAGTACTGCAATTGTCTTAATTCCACTTGTATAAATCCCCCGACTTTTCTTACGTGATTACGAGCTTATACGATCTTTAAACATTATAAAT
Source organism: Paenibacillus sp. V4I3 (assembly GCF_030817215.1). Classification (GTDB taxonomy): domain Bacteria; phylum Bacillota; class Bacilli; order Paenibacillales; family NBRC-103111; genus Paenibacillus_E. The sequence goes on along the minus strand of NZ_JAUSZA010000001.1, from coordinate 3,047,684 downwards.
TATAGCCTTACAGTAACGATTGGACAACCTAAGTTCAAAAAGCTTATAATAAATAGGTTGTTATTTAGCATGGAAAATAAAGGAGGAAACAGTTCATATGGCACAAGAACGTACTGGTGTTGCTACCATTAAAGGCAACCCGATTACTTTGGTAGGACCTGAAATTAAAGTGGGTGACAAAGCACCTAACTTCACGGTTAACAAAGATTTGATGACTCAAGTTTCCCTCGCAGATTATGCAGGTAAAGTAAAGCTGATCAGCGTTGTTCCTTCTTTGGATACAGGCGTTTGTGACGCACAAACTCGCCGCTTCAATGAAGAAGCAGCAGGTCTAGGCGACAATGTTGCCGTACTGACGATCAGTGTTGATCTTCCTTTCGCACAATCCCGCTGGTGTGGTGCGGCAGGTATTGACAAAGTGATCACTTTGTCCGATTACAAAACAAAATCCTTCGGCGAAGCTTATGGCGTATTGATCAAAGAGCTTCAACTTGATATGCGTTCCATCTTCGTTATCGATGCGAATGATACCGTTCAATACGTTGAGTACCTTGGTGAAATGACGGCTCACCCTAATTATGAAACAGCTGTAGAAGCTGTCAAAAAATTAGTTTAATACGCACAAAATAAAACAGCAAGGAGGCCTAGCTTCCCTGCTGTTTTTGTTTCCACAATTGATTGGCCTCGATAAGAGTTTTCTCATCCTTCAATCTTATATGGAGCAAGCTTTCTGTCTAATTGTTTATAAATATCTATAATAGTACGGTAATTGGAACCCAAATCCCCCATTGAGCCTCGGGATGCTGAATAAATGTCTACCGCGGTTTTCACGGGATTAATCCCAAATAACGTCAACGTAACATCCTGTGTTCGTCCAGTCATTGTTTTACGTTCCGCGAGAATTTCACCTACATTTTGAACTTCGTGGAGAAGTTTATAGCCCGGCGTTTTTTTCAGAACGGCAGTGACTTCTTCCCATACTTGGTCTTTAGGAAGCTTGTAATATCTTGTTTTAAGCAAAGGATCTTTGGCTTTATCTCCGGTCGTTTCATGACTGCGAAGTAATCCGATTAAAGTTCTCTTAAGCAAAAGCCTTTTCCCCCTTCAATGAAGTACATATAGACCACTTGCCATTTCTACACTGCTCTCTATCTTACCATTGTTTAGGCTTAAGAAAAAGAGGGGAAATAAAAATCGGAGGATTGCTCCTCCGATTTTCCATTTTTATTCCATATTTTATTTACCCAAAAAAAGTGGTGTAAAGTAAGTAAGCATTCAAGCCTGCAATCAAAATAGCGACAAACCAACTTAGTAAAATCATCCACTTTGGTGTTACAAGCTCCCCCATCTTCTTGCGGTCCGAAGTAAACGTAACAAGTGGAATAACAGCAAAGGAAAGCTGCAAGGATAAAATCACCTGACTAAGAACGAGTAAATCTGTAGCGCCGCTCTCTCCATAAATACCTATGACAATGACCGCGGGCACGATCGCGATCAACCGTGTAATTAATCGGCGCAGCCAAGGAGTGAGTCTAATATTAAGAAAGCCCTCCATCACAATCTGACCGGCCAAAGTACCTGTAAGTGTAGAATTTTGCCCTGAAGCTAACAGCGCAACTGCAAATAGAATACTCGCGGCACCTGTGCCCAGCATAGGCCCCAAAAGGTGATAAGCATCTTGTATTTCTGCTACTTCTTTACCTGCCGAATGAAAGGCTGCTGCAGAAAGAATGAGTATTGCAGCATTGACGAACAAAGCCAGCATTAAAGCTACAGTCGAATCTATTGTGGCGAATTTAATTGCTTCACGTTTACCTTCTACCGTCGGCTCGATTTTACGCGTTTGTACAATAGAAGAATGCAAATATAAATTGTGGGGCATGACAGTTGCTCCCAGAATACCAAGGGCGATATATAACATTGCTGGGTTCGTTACAATTTCCGTTCTAGGAATAAAACCAATGGCAACAGCAGCAAAATCAGGTCTTGAGAAAATAAGTTCCATCACGAAGCAAACCGTAATTAGAGCGATTAGACTAATAACCATGGCTTCGATGTATCGGAAGCCCTTTTTTTGCAGCATAAGAACCAAAAGAACGTCTAACGAAGTCAGGATGACTCCATAAATAAGCGGTAGACCGAACAATAGCTGTAAGGCAATTGCAGCGCCAATGACTTCAGCCAAGTCACATGCTGCAATAGCTAGCTCACATAATACCCATAGTCCGAATGAAACAGGTTTACTATAATGATCACGACAAGCTTGAGCTAAGTCTCGACCTGTTACAATTCCTAGGCGGCCAGACAAAGCTTGCAGCAGAATCGCCATTAAATTTGATATTAAAATAACAGAAAGCAATGTATATCCGAATTGAGAGCCACCTGCTAAATCAGTCGCCCAATTTCCCGGATCCATATATCCTACGGCTACGAGATAGCCCGGACCCACAAAAGCAAGTAGTTTACGGAAAAAACCCGCTTTCTTTGGCACGCGCATACTATGATGGACTTCAGGCAGACTAGGCATTGGTGAGCTGCCTTTCCATCCATTGGACTCTTGTTCTGGTTTTTTATATGCTATACCCATCTGATTACCTCTTCTTTCGCAAGACCAATAATGTTGTTCAAAGGAAACTTTATTCATGATTATACTATATGACCCCATCTTATGCTATAGGTAAACAATCATGTGCATACAAAAAACATTTTCCCTGAGGAAAGTTTTAACAAGGAGGTATTCAACGATTATGCTAATTCGCCCAGTTGAAAACGATAAAGATATTAGGAAGGCTTATGAGATCGAGACTGTTGTTTTCTCAAAGGAGGCGGCTGCCACATTTGAAGCTTTTCAGATGAGAAAGCATGTGTTTGGCTCCTATTTTCTTGTGGCAGAAAATGAGCTAGACCATCAAATCATCGGCGTAACCAATAGCGTAAAGATACATAATAACGAATTAACAGATGATAGTATCAAGCAGGAGACCCAGCACGCTGAGGAAGGACAATATCTCTGTGTGTTGACCATCGCCGTGCACCCGTCCTACCAACGACGCGGGGTTGCCACTGAACTTCTGCAACGTATCATCGAAATAGCCAGAAAAGATGATTTGAAGGGCATTGTTTTAATGTGTGAAGAGCATTTAATTTCATTCTACGAAAAAAATGGATTTCTTTATGCAGCTCCATCCACTTCTCAGCATGCTGGCATCCACTGGCATGAAATGAATTTAATATGGAAATAAATAAATATCGCCGTAAGCAGGATTTCCGTTCTTTCGTGCGAATATAATAACTAATAATCTTTGTATATTTATTAAACAAACAAAGAATATAGAGGAAACTACTAAATTACAATAATTTAACCAACAAAGGGTGAATCTTCGTGTCGTATTTCATGGGCTTAGATTTAGGAACTTCTGCAGTTAAATGCATTCTTGTGGATGACTCCGGTCAGGTGATCGGCAGCCATAGCGTTGAATATCCGCTTCAGCAGCCCTATCCGGGATGGGCAGAGCAGCATCCTGAGGATTGGTGGAATGCCACAGTCAAGGGCATCCGCGCTCTTTTAGAGAAAACAAGCGTCGCAGGCGAAGCCGTCGCTGGTATTGGCTTCTCCGGCCAGATGCACGGGTCGGTATTCCTGGATGAGGCGCAGCAGGTCATCCGGCCTGCACTGCTTTGGTGTGACCAGCGCACCGCGGAGCAGTGCGCCTACATCGAGTCGACCGTCGGCGAAGCCGAGCTCGGCCGACTTACTGGCAACCGGGCGCTGACCGGCTTCACCGCGCCCAAGGTCATTTGGCTCCGGCAGCATGAGCCGGAGCACTACGCGCGCGTTCGGCATCTGCTGCTGCCGAAGGACTACGTCAGGCTGCGCCTGACGGGAGCGTTCGGCATGGACATGGCCGACGCAAGCGGCACGCTGCTGCTGGACGTCGCCCACCGCAGATGGTCCCAGACCGTCACTGAGCGGCTGGACATTCCTATGGAATGGCTGCCGCCGCTCTATGAGTCCGGCGACGTGGCTGGACACCTGCTGCCGGAAGCGGCCAGCCTAACCGGCCTAGCCGCAGGCACCAAGGTCGTCGCTGGCGGCGGCGACCAAGCTTGCGGCGCCGTAGGTGTTGGCGTCGTACGCCAAGGCATCGCCTCTGTGGCGCTCGGCACATCCGGTGTCGTCTTCGTTCACGACGACACTTACCAAGTAGATGAAGCTTATCGGCTTCATTCCTTCTGTCACGGTGTGCCTGACAAGTGGCACCGCATGGGGGTCATGCTGGCCGCTGGCGGCTCGTTCCAGTGGTGGCGCAACCACTTCGCACACGAGGAGCTTGAGCGGGCGCAGCAGGAAGGCAAAGACGTCTACGAGATCTTGACGTCTGAAGCGGCTACAGCTCCCCTTGGGAGCGAAGGCTTGTTGTTCCTGCCTTACCTATCTGGTGAGCGGACACCGCACCCCGATCCGAAGGCTCGAGGCGCCTTCATCGGTCTAAACCTACGGCACGATAAAGCACATCTCACACGTGCCGTACTCGAAGGCATTACCTTCGGGCTCCGCGACTCGCTGCAACTAATCCGCGAGTCCGGCATTGAAGTCACCGAACTTCGAGTGAATGGCGGCGGTGCCAGAAGTCCGTTCTGGCGTCAAATGATTGCTGATATCTTCGGTATCCCTGTGGTCACGGTTAATTCCACAGACGGCCCTGCGTACGGCGCTGCTATTATGGCTGCTTCCGGCGTACTGCAAGAGGATATTACTACACTCTGTGAGAAATGGATTCATGTCACCGATCGCGTAGAACCAAATGTTAATAATCAAAAACAGTATGAAGCCTACTATCAAATATATCGTGGTCTTTACGGAACTCTTCAGAACACCTTCCATCAGCTAAGTGATTTGGCTGGTCATTGAAAATACATTAAAAAGAGGTTGAACAGGAATCTACCTGATCAACCTCTTTTTAATACAAAAAAACCCGCCTATGCCGTCCGGTTTTGGTGCTTCAAACCCGCTCTCGCAGGTGGGTGTCCGCAGAGGTGTATTTGAGGTCCCCTTTCGAGGGCATGTCAGCCACACTTCAATGTAGGTCTCCCTAGAAACAGTCATTGGTTTAAAACAACTTAAAACCGTTACGTACATCGCAGGATTCTTTTGTAGTTCTTATTATAGTGCCGTACCGGTTGATTATCAACTGGTAGGTTTAGTCTTTAGTCTTTTCATTCTCATCTTTTTTATGCAAGCTAATTTCTGTCTTACTTTTTTCTTCTTCACCTTCAGTTAAAACCTCAGTGTCACTTTGTGCTTCCTCTTCTTGCGCTTCAGCCAACCTCTGTTGTTCCTTCTCTTCTAGTTCTTGCTGCTTCGTTTGGAGTTTGGTGAAGCTGCGGTTAAACTGCCAGAACGAGAAGGTAGCCATAATACTTCCCATGAAGAAAACGACAAGGAAGAAATTAAATTTGGTCAAACAAATGTAAAGGATGGCTCCGTTGCAAAGCAGCAGAACTATCGAATTGATTGGATTGCCAATGGTAATCAATACAGCATTCTTCAAAATTTGTAAAACCTTCATATGCAAATGAACCATAATCGAGAAGAAATTGAACATAGAAATGATAATAATGACCGTGAAAGCTATAAATAATACGGCCAATAGTTTCAGCGAACTCCCCTGTTTCAAATAAAAGAAGTAGTTCACCGCAATGATAACAAAAATGATTACGAAGAAAATGCCACCTACCATACTCTGTAGATAGTTTTCTTTATATCCACGGAAATATGTTTTCAAAAGTGGTACATCTTCTTCTCCTGTAACCCATTTCCGAGCTACAGCAAACATCGCGGAAGTTGCAGGGAATAAAGTAAACGGTGCCAAAATGGCGATAATGGGCAGTGATGCCTTCAATGCATCAACGGATGGACTCACCAAGCCCATAAAAGCAAAAAAGAAAACCGGAATCGAACATAGCATCCAAAGCAGATTAATGACCGACAAACGCATAATCCACTCCGATATTCTGTACAGTCCTCCCATAACTCCTCTAAACTCCAAAACTGCTTCCTCCTTAGCGTTTCCTTTCGGAAACTTTCTACGTTGATTGTTAAAACGCATACATCTTAAGTTGTCTTACTTTTTCATTGATTTAATTATAGCCTATTTTTGAGCATATAGGTAGACGTCTAGTCGTTCTAGGTTCTTTTACATAATATAGTATTGTCAATAAGAACTACCCCCAAATATTTTTCAGGAGGTTGATACTATGTCTCATCCAGTTGGAACATCCGCAGGTGCCATTTTGGTTCTCTTCATCTTGCTCGTTATAATCACTAGCTCTTTCGTACTCTAAACCATATACTCATGGTAAAAAGGCGAAGATCCTTCTGGATCTCCGCCTTTCTTTTTTGGGGTTATTACCCTTATTTATTCACTAATGTATCTTCGCTCTTGCGAGGAGCTCTGGAGCGATCGCGGTTTCCGGAGTTGTTGCTTCCGTATTCACGGTTTCTGGAGGAAGAACTGCTTCCACCTTCTCTGTTTGAACCATAATCTCTACTATCTTTACGCGGGTAACGGGAGTTCGAGCTGCTGCTGGAACCAGCACCGGAGCTGTATCCGCCGCCTTGACGACGATCTCCTGATCCTGAACTTGAGCCATAGCCGCCGCCAACTCGTCTACCTGAGCTGCGAACATCGAATTTTTTCTTTCTTGCACGAATCGGATCTTCTGGTGTTAACTCAATATTCGTTTCCTTTTTATCGCCTGTCAGAAGCTTCATAGCTGCAGCAAGGAGATTTACGGAATCATATTGCTCTAACATTTGAATAGCTAGGCCTTTGAATTCTGCTTGTGTATCATTTTGAAGCACATCAAGAATACGCTCAGCTGTCATTTTTTGTTTACCTTCAATGGCTTCAGCCAAGCTAGGTAGTGGTTTTTTGGTAATTTTGTGGCGTGTAACTTTTTCGATAAAGTGCAGGTGATCGATTTCTCTAGGTGTTACGAAAGTCCAAGCTGTACCTTCTTTACCAGCGCGGCCTGTACGACCGATACGGTGAACATAGCTTTCCGGATCTTGCGGAAGGTCAAAGTTAATTACATGAGTAACGCCGGATACATCTAGACCACGCGCAGCAACGTCTGTTGCTACAAGTACATCAATGCTGCCGTCACGGAATTTTCTCATGACATTATCACGTTGATTTTGGGACAAGTCACCATGAAGACCTTCAGCTGCATAGCCTCTTTTTTGAAGAGCTTCTGCTAATTCATCAACCCGGCGTTTTGTACGACCGAAGATGATTGCAAGATCTGGAGCTTCCATGTCGATCAAACGGCTAAGTGCTTCGAATTTTTGTTTTTCGTGCAATTCGATATAAGCTTGGTCAATCAATGGTGCACTAACTTGTTTCGGGATAACCGATACATGCTCAGGGTTACGAAGAAACTGTTGTGCCAATTTTTGAATATTGGTTGGCATTGTTGCCGAGAACAACATCGTGTGACGCTCTTCTGGTACCAATTTCAAAATGGACTGGATATCATCCATGAAGCCCATGTCAAGCATTTCATCCGCTTCATCCAAAACCACTGTTTGCACATCGTCTAATTTGATTGTTTTACGGTTAATATGGTCAAGTAGACGTCCCGGTGTACCGATAATGATTTGCGGTTTTTTCTTCAATGCACGAATTTGTTTAACGATATCCTGTCCACCATAGATGGGCAAAGAACGAATGCCTTTGAAACGACCGAGTTTCTCAATCTCTTCCGCAACCTGGATGGCAAGTTCCCGTGTAGGACACATGATAAGAGCAGAAATGCGCTCTTCTTTCATATTGATTTTGTGAATAAGCGGAATACCGAAAGCAGCTGTTTTACCCGTTCCTGTTTGCGCTTGCCCGATTAAATCCCGGCCTTCCATAGCCAAAGGAATCGTTTTTTCTTGGATCGGTGTGGACTCTTCAAAGCCCATCTCGGTAATAGCGCGTAAAATTGTTGGCTCTAAACCAAACTCTTGAAATGTTTTCAAATATATTCAATCTCCTTTTGTACAGGGCAGGCTAATGCCTTGTATCTTTTTTACCCTTAAGTACGACTTCCTATCCGTGTCTATAGTTTTATTGGTGGAATACACTTTCGATTTATCATCTTCCATGATCCAACTGGCCGCCCTTAAGAACATCTAAAATATTATAGCACAAGTCATACACACATTTCCAGTAGCGTCTTACATAATGAGAACGAAACCTTACGCATAAGCTAAACGTATTACAAGGTAGAACAATAAACGGAATAGAGGAGAGTTTTCAATGTCCATATTTAAACGAGTCAGCAGCATCCTACGTAGTCAAAAACAAGAACCAACAACAACACCTATAGGTAATCCACTTGAAGACGCCCGAGTTGGGGATATTGTCAATGTAGACTTAGAGGAGTATGTTGTTTCCGGCAAGGTCATTTATTTTGACCGCGGGTTTGCTCCACATCGTTACGCTTATTATTTACAAAGCGGCAAAAATATTCAGTGTTTGATTGTGGAAAAAGGGCGAACCTATGATTGTTTCCTTTGCAGCTTTGTCGAAGGTGCGCTAGATGATCCGAATGATGTCCCTACTCGTTTGGAGCTTGATGAAGATGTTACCTTTGAATTGGAGTTTCATCGCAATGATGTCACTCGGACTGAAGGAAACACCGACTTCCGCAGCGGAGACGACATCATCTTTTGGAGATATTTTGGACCGGACCGTAGATTCTTCTTCCTCCAATGGCAGGACGGCAAATTTATTGCTCTTGAAGGAGAGCGCACACCGGGCAATCAGATTAAATTTTTGAAATCGACGCCCTAGACAACATATGTTATCATTAGAAATGTTTGGAAAGGAGGGATTACTGAAAAGTGAAAAGATGGACTTCATGGGTTTCTTTCTTATTGATCATCGCCCTTCTTACCGCGTGTGGCGCTGATGCCGGACGTTATATCAAAGATCAGTATCCGTTAGTTAGTGTTGACGGCAAAGGGAGCAATCTCTCCAAGGTTTATTTAGTCGAAAACAAAAGCGTCCCTGCTGTAGCAACTGAACTAGCAGCGAAAGAGTCACCGAAGGAAAAGAGCAAGGAATCTGACGATCAAATGTTCCTTGTATATAATGATAAGGTTATTAACGTTCAAAAGGATCCTAGTGATAGTAAAAACACGCTTGTTCAAATCGATAGTATTGAATATGCCAAATCACATTACGACTCCTCATTCTTACAAGGTTATTTGACAGCCACACTGCTTCAATCCTTATTCGGTGGAGGATGGTTCAACAGCAAACGCCCTTACGACTATAGAGGCTATACCCGGACACCCGCTTATAACACAGGCGGCGGTAAGGCAACTACGCCAACTACGGATGTATCAAAGGATAAGAAACCAACAACTTCTGATCGAACAGGCACCTTCAAGGGCGGTACAGGCACCCCAAGTTCTGGAAGCGACTCTACAACACGTCGAAACGATGGTTCAACACCCAATAAGGTAACTAAACCATCCGTTAGTAAGCCAAGTACATCTAAGAAGACAGGTTCCTTCAAGAGACGTTAATCAATACTTCTATAAAAGCTGTTGTCCATGAATTGGATACAGCTTTTTTTCATCATAAGTAAAGGCTTATTTTATTTCCATAAAATTTCATTTAATTGAACTAAGGTAAATTATGATTGAAGTTTTAGAAGAATGAATTATACTTGCTTTATGCTGCATACTATTTTAGAGGTGATTTTTTTTGAAAAAAGCGCTAGATGCTTTCATTATTCTAGTTGGCGCACTGCTTGTCGCTGTCGGTTTCAACATGTTCCTCATTCCTCACCAACTGCTTAGCGGCGGGGTTTCTGGATTTGCCATGATTATTGGTTATTTTACGAATTTTAACATTGGCTTCTTGTATTTATTGTTTAATCTGCCATTGATGATTTGGGGATTGGTTTCAATTGGCCGTAGATTTATTATGATCAGTGTTGCATCAGTCATATTAACTGCATGGTTGATGCAAATCATACCTACAAGCTATGTCGCACAGGAACCCATTCTTGGTGCAGTCTTTGGGGGAGTACTCATAGGTATAGGAAGCGGTATCACTTTAAGAATAGGTGGCTCAAGTGGAGGATTTGATATTGTCGGCTTGATTTTGACCCGAAAATTCGATTTCCCTCTCGGTACCCTTCTTTCATCCATGAACGGTGTTGTCATTGTTGCACTTGGCTATTTCAAGCAAAATTGGGACCTTGCACTTTACTCGATGCTTGCCATCTATATTAGTGGCAAAGTTGTAGATTCTATACATATTCGCCATGTCAAAGTGACAGCGTTCATTGTAACAAAACAAAAGGAAGAGTTGCTTAACGAACTGCTTCTGCTGCCTAGAGGCGTTACTTTAGTTAAGACGGAAGGCGCATATACGAAACAGCAGCATGATATGTTAATGACCGTCACTACACGCTATGAACTCGTAGAATTAAAGCGAATTATTAAGAAGATAGACCCGAAAGCATTCGTGAATATCGTGGAAACCGTTGGTGTTGTCGGCGAATTCCGCAAGCTTAAGTAACTAATCGTGCAATCCGCCTCTTTATTCCAAGTTGAATTGTGTTATAATGATAATAATTTCATATAGTTCTGGCTTCATCGTGAGTGGTTCAGGCGTAGTTCTTATTCTAATCTTTTGATTGGAAGGGTGATGCTTGTGGAGACAGTCAAATTATCCAGGATTGTAATGAAATTAACACCCGAGTTGTACCCCTTCTTAACCAGCTATGAGCTGGACTCCGAGATCGTCCTCCGGTTTGGCATTGAGGCGCTCGAAGCAGAAGATGTCATGGAAATTATTCAGTTCAGCATTACGGAACATCATAAAGACGCCCTTTATCATTAAGGGGCGTCTTTTTCTGGCCAACTAACACTTTATTCATACAATGTTATTGAGTTTGTAATAATTAGGGTATATAGGTTATGATAAGAACATGATATAATCGTACTAAGATAAACTAATGGAGGTGTCTGGAATGGGAGCATTATCTCCTTGGCACATCATCTTAATTGCAATTGTTGCCCTTCTTTTGTTTGGGCCTAATAAACTGCCTGAACTTGGCAGAGGTTTTGGCAAAATGTTTCGTGAATTTAAAGATGCAACGAATGGAAATGGCGGTAATACAGCTACTGATGATCAGCCTGTACCGGTCCGTAAAGAGATTAATCCTGCAGAGGTCACGAATACCGAATCAGGACAAGTTCAGAAATAAGTCCAAACACCCGGCTAATTTTGCTGCCGGGTGTTTTTATTTACGATTAGCTTCTTCTACGCATTACTGCTTGTGTACCGAAAAACATACCTGCCGCTATTGCCGACATAACTGACGCAAACACATACATGCTTGCGCCTCCCCATTGCTCACTCAACCATCCGCCTACTGAACCACCGATAATTCCGGCAAGTCCCATGAACACCATCGCAAGAATGGATTGACCCGTTGAGCCAAATTGCTCGGGAAGCAGACGCACAACATACTGAACCGCAACGATCCACAGAACAGCAAAAGTGAGCATATGTGTTGTCTGCAAACCAATTAGCACCCAAGGATCGCTGAATAACGTGTAGAGTAACCAACGTATCGTATATAAGACCGAAACAAGACCTAAGATGGTCAGTTCGTGATAGCGATGTATGTACCGATTGATATAGGCAAATACCGGAATTTCGGTGCATGCCGCAATTGCCCATGCCCAGCTGACCATTGAGTCCGTAGCACCTAATTTATTCAGATATAAACCTAATAGTGCATCGTTCATTCGATGTGGAATTGATATCATCAGAACCATGACCATAAACCATAAGAAGTTTTTATTTTTGAAAATTGTACCGATCGCACTTAATGTTATTCGCTGTCCGCTGCCCTTCTCGTCTTTAATAAAAGCAAGCAGTAGAAATGGGAAGATCCACAACGCCCAATAAAAATAAGGGATGTTGGCTACCCCACCTAATTCTTCGAGGAAAAGACCCGAAATTAGAGCAACACCCGAGAATCCGATAGAACCCCATAATCGGACGGATCCATAAGACATTCCACGCTGCGCCGTTGATTTAACAACCAAATTATCGATGAGCGGAACGGATGGCAGCAAGAAGAAATAAAGCAGTAAAATAAATCCAAGTGTAAGACCGAAGCCTTTTGTTAAAAACAAGCCAAAACTTCCTAGTAAGGAAAGGCTCCAAAGTAAAAACACGATATTCTTCACCGAGTTGAATCGGTCGCTGACATATCCCCAGAATGGCTGTGCGAATATAGAGATGAACGGACCAATCATCATTAAGAGTCCAATCTCGCTAGCTGAATAGCCCTTGCTTTGCAAATATAAAGGTAAATAGGGCAATAAAATGGCACTCGAAGCATAGTAAAAAAAATTAACGCCAGATAACGAAATAATTTGTTTATCAAGTCTCAACAATGGCTACCTTCTTTCTACAAACCTCTACAAATTTCCTCTGTGCGTAGTTTCGTGCTTGCTTTATAATAAAAGCTAGAAACAAAGATTGGAGAGGACTTATACATCATGGAAATATTACTTGCTTCACTTGCCCTAATCTGGGGTAATGTAACGGCCGCTAACCCGGATGCCAGCTTCGAACAGCTTGTGCAAGCTTCTCTGAATGCGAAGAATGCAGTTGCGATTGTTCAACCTACACCATCCCAAGAAACAGATCCTTTAGCACCTGTAAACAAATTGGATCCGCAGAAGGACGCACCGGTCATTAAAGGTGTTTACGCCACGGCTCATAGTGCGGGAGGATCTCGGCTCAATACACTTGTGAAGCTGCTCGACGACACGGAACTGAACTCACTGGTCATTGATGTCAAAGATGATTGGGGCTACATCACATGGGAAACAGGGAACGCCGAGCTTGATGCAATGGGAACGACTCAGAAAATTATTGGTAATATGCCAGGTTTAATGACCACCTTGAACGAACATAAGATTTATCCAATTGGTCGTATTGTTGTATTCAAAGACACGATTCTTGCCAAGAAGAAACCAGAATGGTCTTTCGTCAATCCAGATGGAACTCTGTGGGGGAACGGTAAAAACCCACCGGACAGCTTCGTAAATCCATATAACAAAGAAGTATGGGATTACAATATCGCAGTAGCAAAAGAAGCCGTAAAAGCTGGATTTAAAGAAATTCAATTCGACTACGTCCGATTCCCGGAAGGTTTCGAGAAAAGAGCTGACATTCTCAAATATACAAAGGATGAACGTTCACGTATTGATGCTGTCGCTTCCTTCGTCAAATATGCCAAAGAACAATTGCAGCCACTTGGTGTTCGTGTATCTGTCGACATATTTGGTTATGCGGCCTCTGTTCCAGCAGCGGAAGGCATTGGTCAAGATTTCGAGAAAATCTCTCAAAATGTCGATGTTATCGCTCCCATGATTTATCCAAGTCATTACAGCACAGGCTGGTTTGGCTCCAAAGTGCCGGATGCAGCACCTTTTGTCACTATCGATGGAGCATCCAAGGATACAACCAAGAAGCTGGAAGCCATTGATAAGAAAGGTTGGAAACCGATTGTTCGGCCTTGGATTCAAGATTTCACCGCTTCTTGGGTACCTGGTTATATCAAGTATGGTAAACATGAAGTGGAAGAACAAATACGTGCTTTGAAAGAAAACGGCGTGAATGAGTTCCTCCTATGGAACGCCAATAACAACTACACACCTGATGTGAAATACTAACATGGAGACACCCTGAGGGCACTAAGAGCACTCGGGGTGTTTACTTTCGTTTTCGGTTTGATTTATCATGTAATTAAAGGAGTTGAAATGCAATGAATATTGTCGCCATTACTGGGATGGATTTGACTTCCATGCAAAATCAGATGCCGCAAGACTTGAAGGAACGCTGCCAATTTCATTGGTTTAAATCTTCAAGTGAAGCCGGGGAACACATTGCTGATGCAGATGTCATTATCACGGCTGGTCGCCTAAATCCGGACACCCTCAAGCAAGCTACCAAGCTGAAATGGATGCAAACCATATCCGCCGGCGTTGATAAACTTCCTCTCCAAGAATTAGCCAGGCGTAATGTCATACTATCCAATGCCCGTGGGGTACATACGATCCAGATGAGTGAATTTACGCTAAGTCTCATGCTGCAATGGGTTCGTAAAGCGAATCTTCTTCATGAGCGTCAGCAAAGTAAAGTATGGGATAATCAAGTCAGTTTTGGTGAGCTTTATGGTAAAACGATTGGCATTATTGGTGCAGGTGCAATCGGCGAAGCTGTTGCTCGCAAAGCTAAGGCCTTTGATATGACGGTCATTGGGTTGAATCGTTCCGGATCGCCTGGGCCTGCCTTCGATTCGACGGTCAGCGGAGAAGAAGGATTAACAACTTTGCTTACACAAAGTGATTTCGTCGTTCTTCTACTTCCTAGTACAGCTAAAACGCGAGGTTTCTTGACCAAAGAACATCTGCGCTTAATGAAACCAAGTGCTTTCTTAATCAATCTGGCTCGCGGTGATGTCATTGAAGAAGAGGATTTGATCCATGCGCTGCAAGAAGGCCAGCTGGCAGGCGCAGCACTCGATGTTTTTGAGCAGGAGCCATTACCGTCAACTTCTCCCTTATGGAACATGGATAATGTTATCCTTACTCCGCATATCGCTGGATCTTCCGCTCACTACACAGAGCGAGTTTCCACCATTTTCTATCATAATCTAAGAGCTATATTAGATGGCACCGAGATGATGAATGTCGTAGATTTAACAGAAGGTTATTAACATACGATAACGTACCACAGCCCAAAGTGGATCTCCTAGGGATGTGGTACGTTATTTTATTTGCTCGGTATAACTGTGAGCCCTCTCATATAAGGTCTCAGAGCTGGTGGCAGATAGATTGAGCCATCTGCTTGCTGATGGTTTTCAAGTAAAGGAATAAGAATTCTTGGCGAGGCGACAGCCGTATTATTAAGGGTATAGCAATAACGCAGCTCACCGCTCTTATCCCTATAACGTAAGCCACTGCGGCGAGCTTGAAAGTCCAGAAGGCTTGACGACGAGTGCGTTTCTCCATAGCTATTCCGGCTAGGCATCCACGTCTCAATGTCATACTGCTTGTAGTTTTTGGCGCCCATATCTCCTGTACATACAGCAACAACATGATAAGGAAGCTCAAGTAATTCTAAAATATCTTCGGCATTCCGTGTGATTTGATCTAACATTTGATCAGCAATGGCGGGATCATTCTCACAAAGAATCACTTGCTCAACTTTGGCAAATTGATGAACACGATATAATCCGCGTACATCTCTACCTGCCGAACCCGCTTCTTTACGGAAACAATTCGATACAGCTGCCAGTTGTATCGGCCCCTTTGATAAATCTATCATTTCATCCGCATAATACGAAACCAACGGACCTTCCGATGTGCCTACTAACCATTTATTCTCATCCTGTAATTCATAGGTCTGGACCTTCCCAGCCGGGAAAAAGCCCGCATTCTGCAGCGTCTCTTCCCGCACCATCAAAGGGACATCCATCACCGTGAACCCTCGATCTGATAGCAGATCAAGAGCAAGCTGTTGAACAGCTCTGTGTAAATAAAGCCCCATCCCTTTGAGGTAGTAATTCCGGCTTCCAGCCACTTTCACTCCGCGGGGGAAATCGAATAAATCTAACTCCTCACCGATTTGCATATGATCACGAGGCACAAATTCAAACGAGGTAGGCTGACCCACTACTTTCCGTACAACATTATCTTGATCGGTAGCCCCGATTGGAGTTTCAGGTGAAACCAGATTCGGTACGGTAAGCATTAACTCCTTGAAACGCTTCTCCAGTTTCGCAAGCCCCTCTTCGTATTCCGTTAATGTTCGGTTCCAGCCGCGGACCTGATCTTTCAGAGCCTCAGCTTCTCCCTTTTTCTGCTCAGCCATACACTGAGCAATCTGAGCAGATGCACGATTGCGTTCTGTGCGCAGCTGATCCACTTGTTGATGCAGAAGCCTTTTCTTCTCATCTACCTCAAGCAGCTCATCAAGGGGACATTCTACCCCTTTATTTTGTGCCGCTTCCTTCACTTGATCCTGATGCATCCGAATCCATTTGATATCCAACATACCACTCACCGCTTCCTTTTCTATTATGGGAAAAAGACAAAGAACGCCCCTGTCCGATTGGGACGAGGAGCGTTCTGCTCGCGGTGCCACCCAACTTGATGATAACATTAACATGTCATCATCCGCTTGGTTCCGCGATAACGGGCGGTGCCGGTTTATTTAGAGTAAGGCGATGTATTCTGCGCCTTACCGATCATGAACGTCTCCGAGTTGGATGCTCTTCACAGACCTAATGTCGCTTTGTATGTTGTTCGATATTATAAACGAAGTTATGATACAGGTCAATAAGCGTTTGTTCCAATGTAGACCTACTGGGATAAACGACTTGCCAATTCATAAAGTTCTGTATTAAAAGGACGCTTTGTATTGACAACTAAATCAATGTCAGTAGCTACTAACTCCCCTTTGATCACACCGCATGCTTTGGAAGAATCGCCTTCCATAAGCTTACGTACAGCGAAATCACCGAGACGGCTTGCCAAGATTCGGTCATTGTGTGTAGGAGCTCCGCCGCGTTGAATATGGCCAAGAACAGTTACACGAGGCTCAATCCCAACAGACTCATTAATCTGCTTAGCAATCCCATCACCGGTTCCCGCTCCTTCAGCAACGAGAATGATACTATGGCGTTTACCATGAGAGAAATTATCCTTCATGCGGTTAGCCACTTCATTAATGTCGACTTCAACCTCAGGGACGATAATCGTTTCCGCACCGCTTGCTAGTCCAGCATAGAGTGCGATCTCACCGCAATGACGCCCCATGACTTCTACAACGGATGAACGTTCATGCGAAGTCATCGTATCACGAAGCTTGTTGATCGCATCCACCACAATGCTTACTGCTGTATCAAAACCGATCGTAAAGTCAGTGAATGGGATGTCATTGTCAATTGTACCAGGCAGACCCATCGTTTTGATGCCCAACTTGCTTAGCTTATTGGCACCTTGATAAGATCCATCTCCACCAATTACGACCAATCCATCGATGCCGCGTTTACGCAAGTTTTCTGCACCAATCTGTTGGCCTTCTGGCGTTAAAAACTCTTTGCAACGAGCCGTTTGTAAAATGGTTCCCCCACGTTGAATGATATCCCCAACGCTGCGCAAATCCATTTGGCGAATATCATCGTTAATTAAACCATGGTATCCACGTTGTACCGCATAGACTTCGAGACCATGGAATAATGCGCTTCTTACAACCGCACGGACGGCCGCGTTCATTCCCTGAGAGTCTCCGCCGCTTGTTAGAACGGCAATTGATTTTACTGCTGACATTTCATTTCCTCCTAATATAGGGATCTTTGGGCGTAGCTCAAAGTCTCCCTGCTTTAATTCTTCTGAATGTCATTCATGATGACGTACGGATGTACATGCTATTTAGCCAGAAAAATAACCGGGTTAATGGACTATTTTTCATAAGACGCTTCGATATCTTCTTCACTTGCTGTTGGCCGTTGACCTTTGGATCCGACAAATAGAGCGCAAGCAAACCTTCGATTATCATACGATGAAATCGCGGATGTTCCAAGAACAAAATTTTGCTACGAGCCTCTTGCACGATAAAGGCAATTCTCTCAACGGTTGCTTCCATAGATTCATAATAACTGCAAAAGTTCAGGTCTCCACCCAAGATATCTTCTTCCTGATCGATTAAATAATCAAGTAAAATATGCAGACCGCACACATAGGGGAAATAAGCCTCCCGTATAGAATCGACCTGTTTTTCACTCAAATGAGGATCACAAGCTGCAAGGAAAAGCATAAACATGCCTAACGTTGAACCTGTGGCTGCTGCAAATTCATTCCAAGAAATTTGGCTATACCTATGATGATGCTGATCCCACCACTGATGAAGCTCAGGCTCCCGCATATCCTTGCGAATATGCTTGTACACTTGTAAGTCGCAGTATAAGGCTACGAAATCTCGCACCTGATCGGCTACTTGTGTATATGACGGAAGCAGACTAATACAAGACTGACACTTTTGGACGAGTTCTGTTAAATAGTTTCCGTCCTCTTTCTCTTGTCTGTATGCATAGTAATCGTTCAAAGGCTGAGAAGGATCAACAGCATCCAACATCGATTGGTGCAATTGACGGAAATCCTGGGGATCCAAAGATGTGCTGCGATCACACAGATTATCTAAATAATCGCTAATCGTTTGAAACGCAACAATGAGCGGGATAAGTACATGACGCATCGACAAATTAGCAGCCGCATAAACAGCGCCACCTTGACAATGAAATTGTTTCGTAGCGATACTGGCTAATGCTTGAGTACGCAGCTCGCTATCTGGGATATTTTCCGCCTTTAATTTCCATATGGAAAGCTGATCGCTTACGTCTGGTAAAATATAACGGTACACCCTGACCATTAATCTTATTGGGCCTTGTGGAACCTTTGTGCTACTTCTGTCCAATTGCTTCAAGCAGACTTCCTCCACAACTTTGTTCATAGCAATACTGCAACAATAACTGCATTTCATATCGTTGAATATGCCGCAACCATTGATCAACAATAGGATTTTGAACCAGGGATACTTGTAACTCTACGATATCTATGAATACACAAGGGACCCATTCCGGAGAAGTAATAAGCACTTCAAGCTTCTGACGAAGGGCTTCATTGTCCAAATCCGCCAGGTCTTTTACAGTCAAATAATCGCTCACACGTTGTAGTAAGTTAGAGAAAATAGGATGATGACCGACATCGTTGAACCAATACTTCGCATTGCTGTAGTCCCCCTCCATCCGATGCATCAGAGCATGCCAGTAGCTGCCTGTTGCATTCGTGATTTCCTGGGCAATATCATGGGATTTATCTAAACTCTCATTCAGTAAAAAAAGACCCGCTTTAATCGCCAATCCATAAGACTCTTGCCCCGGACTGCCTTGGGTCATCATAGCTGGGACAAGCGCTTCAATGCGTGCATCGATACTTCCATCCCATTCTTCAATCGGATATAAAGCAGGTAGATGCTCCAAGAGCGGCTTTGCAATAGCTTCCAGCCAGTTATCCCCATCCTTATTGCTATGCATGCAGTCATTCTCCCTTCATTGACAACCATTATTGGTGGGTTTTCGATTCCAATTCCTGATTCGCCCGGAACCAAAGATGAAGATCATTTATGATAGAAGCTAAGTCAGCAATTTCGGAATTCAAACGGCATGATGTGGGAAAATCGTCTTCCTTGTCCAGCTGATTTTGTTTGTAAATAATCGTCGCCTCTAGCTTCATAATGCGGTCAGGAATTGCACCGCGAACTTGTTCCCAATGTAATAAAATATCAACACGCACACTGGGTGGATAATTCTCCCATTCCACTTCTAACACGGGAATCTCAATTCCGAGTCTGGCATCGTACTGGAAATAGCAGCTCATTCTTCTGTTAAACCTCCTTGCAGTAAAAACTGGCTGCGACTTGTTCAAGAAACATTCTACCTTTAAATGTATCACTTCAAACCTTGGGTTTCCAGTTAAAATTGTATGTCAACCTGATTTCATTTTCTGGTATACTTAAATAACGTTTTTAAAAGGGAATTTTTAGTAAGAGTTAATCTTACGAAGCTAGTTTTGCTAAAGCAAAACACTAAGGAGTGCGATTTAGATGACCGCTAAGACAATAAAAGAAAACATCACATGGAAACAGCTCATCTCCTTTTTCCTCCCCCTCGGCCTTTCAGCAACACTAGTTACCCTCTCGCATGTTATTATCAATAGCACCTTGGCCAGGGCCGATAATCCGGAAGTTGTCATTGCCAGCTATGCTTTGCCTTTAAGCTTACTTGGCCTAACCGAAAAACCCGTTGTATTGCTGCGACAAGCTTGCTCAGCCCTTGTAAGAGACCGCATCTCCTTTCGAGCCATGGCAGCAGTTAGTTCTTATGTATTCGCGTGCATCATTCTCATTGGTCTCATTTTATGTTATACACCTGTTGGAGAATGGGTATTTCTTTATTTTTTTGGGGTTGAACGTGAATTATTAGACACTACGCTTAGTGTATATCGCATCTTGATGTACGTGAGCATATTCTCAGGACTACGTTGCTTATTTCACGGTATCATTATTTTTAATATGCGGACCAAATGGTTGACCATAGGAATGTGCGTGCGAATCATCGCCATGTATTTGTTATCTTTATATTTTATTACAACGGATAATGTATCTAGTGGCCGTGTTGGCGCCATTATTTTCTTAGTGGGAATGATTATTGAAGCTATGGTTGCTGTATGGGAAGGAACTAACTTACTTCGAACCGTCATACCAGAGAAGGCGCCTGATCATCCGATTGAAACCAAACAACAAATTTTCAGCTTCTATAAGCCCCTTCTGTATTCTTCGATCATTGCCGTCGTCATTGGACCCGCCATAAATGCCATATTAGGTAAAACAACGCATATTCATTTAGCGATCTCCTCATATGCAATTGCCGGCTCCTTGACTCAATTGGTTTTGAGTTTCTTTTCTTATATTCATCAAATTGTTTTGAATTTCTATCGCAAAGATGCTAGAACTGTTGTCCGTTTTGTACTCCTTCTTAGCTTTATTCCAGGAGCACTCATCGCTATTCTTGCCTATACAGCTATCGGACCCTGGTTTATGACACATGTCATGGGTGTTAATTCCGAACTGATGCATGCAAGCTTGCTTGCCATGCGTATATTTATGATCATGACGATTGTATTTCCGTGGCTTGATTACATGAACGGTATTATTATGTTGAGGGGCCAAACGAAAATCATGGTTTTCTCTCAAACTGCGAATGCTATCGTTACCGTGTTAACCTTATTCATCGCCATATCAAATGCACCCGGTTGGAATGGCTTGATCGGTGCCCTCGCGCAATCTGTTGGTATGCTAGCTGAGCTTCTTGTCGTACTCTATGTACTCAAACGAACGTCCGAAAACGAGCCAACGAATTTTTCTACAGAAAATTTGTAAAGAAATCGAGTGATAACTACTGATGAAAACGTCTATTCCTACAAAGCCACAAGACCATCTACTCAAATTGTTCACGTTTTCCTTTTTTATGACGATGGGGATTGTAGTTACTTTTTTTCCGCTTTACTTTGATTACAAAGGATACTCCAAGATTCAAATCGGTTTACTGTATGCCATTGGACCCCTGATTGGGATAGCGACCAACTTGCTGTGGGGATTCCTTAGTGATCGCTTCCAAACGGTTAAGAAAATCATGATTATTCTGATTATTGGTCAGCTGGTCACTGCCATCCTGGTATTTACCGCGGGTTGGTTCTCCTTACTGTACATATGTTTAGCGATGTTTTTCTTCTTCCAGCAGCCCGTAAATTCATTGAATGACAGCCAGTTAATGCTAAGTATTCGAGATAGCGGCAAGAGCTATGCCTCCTTCCGCGTCTGGGGTTCCATCGGTTTCGCCGTATCTGCCGGAGGTTTCGGGTTACTTCTTAGATACTATGGTACAGGGCTCACGCCAATACTATGCCTACTTACGATTAGTTGCACTTTAGTCATTGTCTTTTTGCTAAAAGATGCGCGTCAAGGTGGTAAGAAGATGGCATTCGGGGGCATGCTCGATATTATTCGTTCTAAGAAGTTCATCTGGTTCTTAGTGTTAGTCATTATTATGTCCGTTTCACATCGTTTCAACGATGGATTCCTGGCCTTGTACATGCGCCAGCTTGGGGCTTCTGATTCCCTAATTGGCTATGCTTGGATGACTTCGGCTCTTAGTGAAATTCCGGTGTTTTTCTTTCTTAGCAAGCATGGACATAGGTTCAAAGAATTACCCCTGCTTGCCTTTGCCGGAATCATATATGCCGTGCGTTTCTTCATTATGGGTTCTATTCAAGATCCCACTTGGGTCATTGGGGTTCAATTGTTACACAGTTTAACATTCGGTATCTTCTTATTCACGGCTAATCGCTATATTAGCCAAATCATTCCTGATGAGTATCGCTCCTCTGGGCAAGCCATCTTCGCTGTTGCTTGGTCTAGTATTGCAGGACTAATAAGCGGCACGTTAGGCGGTTGGATTTTTGATTTAGCTGGTGGAAGCACAGTCTATGTCATTGCAGCTTGCTTATCGATCGTCGCGGCCATTGGGTTCCTGGGCACGCATATATTTCAAAACGATGAAAGTGAAAGTATGCCTAGTGGTCGATGAGTTTTAAAATGAAGGGGTTGATCACGTGTTAGCCATTGAACGGTTATCTCACAGTTTCCGCACAGGCCAAGAAGAAACTCCCGTTCTTCATGAGCTTAATTTCCGAGTAGAGCAAGGAGAAATGGTTGCTCTGCTCGGTAGTTCAGGCTCAGGGAAATCAACTCTGCTTAATTTAATGAAGCCCACCCGTGGCAGTATTTTAATCGCTGGACAGGCCATTGAGAAAATGAGCGAAAACCGCTTGGCGGAATTTCGGCGGACTCATATCGGATTCATCTTCCAATCTTATGAATTAATACCACATTTAACCGTTCGCGAGAATGTAGAACTGCCACTTGTATTCCAAAGTGTCGCAAGTCAAGAACGTAAACAAAGAGCAATCGCTCTCTTACAGCAAGTCGGTATCGGGGATAAGTCTGATATGTTTCCGTCACAGTTATCTGGAGGACAACAACAACGTGTCAGTATTGACCGCTCCTTGATAACGAAGCCCGCTATCGTCTTTGCCGACGAACCGACAGGCAATCTGGATACGAAGACGGAGAAAGAGATCATCGATCTACTCATTGACTTGAACCAGAATGGCATCACGTTCGTTATTGTTACCCATGAGCATGAAGTTGCACGCAGAACGCAGCGTATTTTGCTGCTTCGCGATGGTTATTTACTGGAAGGAAACGATCAGGAAGGTGAGGCCGGATGAAACTTAAGGATTATCTTCGTCTTGGCTGGGACCAGCTGCAGCGACGCAAGGTTGTGACAGCACTTTGTACCGTCGGAATTGCCATTGGCTCGGCTTCCATTATGGTTGCTCTTGGCTTTGGCGAATCTATTCAACATTACAGTCAGAAGCAAATGAGCTTCTATCTCAAAACCGATGAAATCACAATCGTTGACCAAAACAGCGATCCTAACAGTCCTTCTAAAGTTACGTCAAGTAAGCTCGATCTCATTCGTACCTTTCCTCATGTTAAATCGGTTGCTAGTTTTCAAGATTTAGGACAATTCAGCTTCACTGTCGATGACGGCAAACAAAGCTACCTTAATCTCAAGGCAACGGAGTTGAGTACTTTAGAGGACTTTGACTCCAAGTTCCAACAAGGAGGGGCTAGTGATCAGGTTAATAATATCGTCCTCAATTACGGGGCTACACTTGGTGTCTTGGATGTAAAGACGCAGGAAGTACGTAATAAACTTATGCAGCAAAATCCTAGCAAGGAACAGTCCGAAACCTATCGTCAAATGGGTGCTATTCCTTACCCTCTATATCAAAAGCAAATATCATTGAAATCGAATAATAACCAAGAGCAGTCAGGTAACCAGTCAGGGACTACAACCCAACCAAATGAGGTGACAGTTCGCGTCATTGGAGTACTGAAGAAGCCCGATGGATTGCCAGAATCCATGCTGCAAGGGAACAAAGCTGCCTATGTATCCCCTGAAACAGGTCTCAAAATTCTACAAGCCCAAAATAAGTCCTCAACAAATAGACATGTTCAATATTCAGAAGTTAGAGTCAAAGTAGATAGCAGTATGAATGTGAAACAAGTAGATGAAATGATTAAAAAACTTCAACTCACAACGCAGACTAATTTGTATCAAGAAGATCGTATGAAAGGCGAGTTTGCCATTGGCGTAGAACGACGTGATATTGAGATTGGGTTGGAAACCCCTGAGAAAACCGAAGTGCTAAAAGGTCTGAATGAAGGCGACACGGTTGTGCTGCAGTAGCAACTGCTTTATAATAAGGATAAAGTCTTAGTACCAAGTAACAAAATGTGCACAATTCAAGCAGCAAAGGCAGGTAGTTGTTTTTTATGAATTATGAAGATTTCAAGACGATTGTACTAGAGCGCCGCAGTGTTCGAAACTTTACAGAGCAAGAAGTTGCCACGGAAGATATTCGTGAAATTATCGACTGCGCCAGATATGCACCCAGCGATACAAATTCCCAGACATGGAAGTTTATTGCGATAAGAAATACAGAGAAAATCAAACATATCGAACAATTGACCTGGGACCAACTCCATCTCCGTGCGGCGGCTGCCGAGGAAAAGGGACTTTCTAGAGAAGCCCGCTTGTTGGTGAAGTCATTCGGTCCCTATGCTACAGCATTCTCCGATGCTCCTGTACTTATCATTTGCTTAGCAACTCCTTACGAATCGAAGTTCCGTGATCGTATTTTTGATCCGATTCAGCTCGTTGAAGACACCGTATGGGCCGAAGAAGGCATTAAGAGCTCCTGCTTAGCCTCTCAGAACCTGATGCTCGCTGCGCACGCTAGAGGCTTGGCAACCTGCCCGATGACGGGCCCTGTGCTGCTGGCCCAAGATCAGATTCGAACTTATCTCGACATTCCAGAAGAATGTCAGATTAATATGGTCATCTCCCTCGGTTATCCGAAGGATCGTCCAGGCAAACTGGCACGCAAAGAAGTCGATGATATTCTTCAAATCATCGACTAATACGATTGAAAGGAGCTGCCGCATTCGCGGACAGCTCCTTTTGTTTAGGCGTCAAATTCCATTGCTTATTTCATGGCAAAATTTAATTAATTAAACATTATAACGTTATATTTACTTCGTTAATTTTCTGTGCTATTGTAACATTATAACGTTATACTCTTTACATTATAGTCACAAACTTCTCCTACATATGTAAGGAGAAATCTAGGCAATCTTAAATGTAAGTGTTAATAAATTGAGTTGCAGAAAAAGGTGACAAGCATGCAAGAGAGATTCGTATTGCACAACGTAAAGCACGTGAATGGAGAATGTCTCGATATTGTAATTGAAGACGGAAAGATCGCTGATTTGACCAGCGTTGGTAGTGGACATGGGAAGCATATTTTTGATTATTCTGGTGTTTATGTCTCGAGCGGCTGGATCGATCTACACACCCATGCCTTTCCTGAGTTTGATCCTTATGGCGATGAAATCGATGAGATTGGAATCAAACAAGGTGTAACTACTATTATAGACGCTGGAAGCTGCGGTGCTGACCGAATTGCAGACTTAGTTGCAAGTAAAGAACGAGCCCAAACGAACTTGTTTGCCTTTTTGAACATTTCACGAATTGGTTTAAAAAGAGTCGATGAATTATCCAACATGGCATGGATAGATCATGAAAAGGCTGTACAGGCCGTAAATCAATATAAGGATGTCATTGTTGGATTAAAGGCAAGAATAAGCAAAAGTGTTGTTCGTGACTGCGGCATTGAACCTTTGCTCGCTGCACGTGCACTTTCTCTTGAAACTTCTCTCCCCTTGATGATCCACATCGGTTCTGGACCGCCTAGTATTGAAGACATCCTTTCACTATTAGAGAAAAAAGATATCATTACCCATTATCTGAATGGAAAAGCTAATAATCTTTTTGAAGAGGATGGAAAACCGTTACAGGCGTTTACGAAAGCTATTGAAAGAGGCGTGCATCTGGATGTTGGACATGGCACTGCAAGCTTTTCTTTTAAGGTTGCGGAAGCAGCAAAACAACATCATATCGGTTTAGATACCATCAGTACAGACATCTACCGCGGCAACCGATTGAACGGCCCTGTATACAGTATGTCCCATGTACTCTCAAAATTTCTTTACTTAGGCTACTCGCTTGAAGAGGTCATCGCAGCAGTCACCGCACATGCAGCACACTGGCTTGATAAACCAGAGCTTGGTCGAATTCAAATTGGTGACGTTGCCAATCTAACCCTGTTTACGGTTCAAAATGAACAGACTACACTTGTTGATTCAGAAGGTGACAAACGTATAGCAGATCAAATCATACAAGCCAAAGGAGTGGTTGTGAATGGCTCTCTCGTTAAATGCTAAATATGGTTTAAAACGTGTCATCAATGCAAGTGGACGAATGAGCATTCTAGGTGTATCTGCTCCGACAGATACGGTCATGGAAGCCATGAAGCATGGCGGGCAAAATTACGTTGAGATTGCGGATCTCGTTGATAAAGCAGGCGACTATGTTGCCAATATCCTAGGTTCCGAAGCTGCGGTTGTCGTCAATTCGGCCTCAAGCGGTATCGCTCTCTCTGTCGCGGCTGTTGTGACTGAAGGGAATCGCCGCAGAAGTGAACGACTGCATCAAGAGCCTATTGCTAAAAGCGAAATCATCATGCTCAAAGGTCACAATGTCCAATACGGAGCACCCGTTGAAACAATGATCTACTTGGGAGGCGGTAAGCTTATTGAAGTTGGCTACGCCAATGAGGGTAAAGCTGAGCATATTGAAGATGCGATTACTGAACATACAGCTGCTATTCTTTACGTGAAATCCCATCATACCGTCCAAAAAAATATGATTAATGTTGAAGAAGCATGGGAGATTGCACAGCGTAATGGTGTTCCGCTTATCGTTGATGCTGCTGCAGAAGAAGATATTCAAAAGTATGTAAAATACTCAGATCTTGCCATCTACAGTGGTTCAAAAGCCATTGAAGGTCCAACCTCAGGGATTATTGGCGGGAAACGAAGCTTTATCGAGTGGGTAAAAGTACAACTTCATGGTATTGGACGAAGTATGAAAGTTGGCAAAGAAACCACTTTCGGCTTACTTCAAGCGCTTGATGAATATGGCGTCAAAGAAGATAAAAGCGAACAAGAAAAAGCAGCTTTGCAAGTGTTAATGCCTCTCAGTGAAATGACAGGTTTAAAAGTAAACATTGTACAGGATGAAGCAGGTCGTGCGATTTTCCGCGCGCGCATTCAAATTGATCCTGAGCAAACTGGCACTACGGCCAAGGAAGTTGTAACAGGACTGCAGAGCGGTGAGATTGCTATCTACACACGTGATTATGGCGTGAGACAGGGCTATTTCGATATCGATCCACGTCCGCTTCAAGGCGATGATATTGAGGTTATCGCAGCTCAAATACGTAAATTAGTAGGAGGCAAATAATATGTCCAACATCGCAAAACGTTTCTATAAAGGCCGCGCGGCATTGAATGTATTGGCTAATAGTGTAGAGAATGCTCAAGAGATATTCGAAGCAGCGGAAGGTTATGTACTTGTAGGCGTTCTTTCCAAAGACTATCCAACGGTTGAATTAGCTGTAGAAGAAATGAAAGAATATGGAAAAGCCATTGACGAAGCTGTCTCAATCGGACTTGGCGCTGGCGATAATCGTCAAGCTGCAGTTGTAGTAGCCATTGCGAAGCACTATCCGGGCAGCCACATTAACCAAGTATTCCCTGCCGTAGGTGCAACGCGCGCCAATCTTGGCGACCAAGATAGCTGGATTAACAGTTTGGTGTCCCCTACTGGACGCATCGGCTATGTCAATATCTCAACAGGTCCAGTGAGCGCTGCGCAATCCGAGCATGCGATTGTACCTGTTAAAACAGCGATCGCGCTTGTCCGCGACATGGGCGGCAATGCCTTGAAATATTTCCCGATGAATGGCTTAAGCTGTGAAGACGAATTGCGCGCTGTTGCACAAGCATGCGGAGAAGAAGGTTTTGCGTTAGAACCAACTGGCGGCATCGACATGGATAATTTCGAAACGATCCTGCGTATCGCGCTGGAAGCTAAGGTTCCACAAGTCATCCCTCACGTGTATTCATCGATCATCGATAAAGATACTGGAAAGACGAGAGCCCAAGATGTTCGTGAATTACTGGCGATCATGAAGAAACTGGTTGATCATCATGGCTAAACGAATTGCTGCTTTTGGAGAAGTCATGATGCGCTTGCAGGTGCTGGGGTATGAACTCTTATCCCAAGCTAGCAGTTTGAATTATTCTTTCTCCGGTACAGGCGTGAATGTAAGCTCAGCTTTGGCGCGCTTAGGGCATACCGGGTACCTGATTTCCAGATTGCCGGCTAATGCCGTGGGTGATGCTGCTGAATCATATTTGCGAAAATTAGGTATCACACAATCATTCATTGTTCGAGGCGGCAGCTACTTGGGCATGTATTTTTTAGAAAATGGATTCGGTGCGCGGCCCAGCCGCGTGACATATTCTAATCGCCAGGAGAGCAGCTTCAACACAGCCCCTGAACACACTTATCCTATTACTGAAATCGCCAAAAATATTGATATCATACATTTCTGCGGTATTACGCTGGCCATGAATGATGGGGTACGTAAGCAAATGAAAGATTTGGCTAGAGCGGTCAAAGCGCAGGGCGGCACCGTTGTCTTCGATTGTAACTATCGTCTTGCCCATTGGGGCGAAGACGGTTATGCAAAGGCTAAACCGCACTATGAGGAAATGCTAGAGCTGGCTGACATTGTCATGATGAACGAAAAAGACGCGATGTTTACCCTCGGCATGCATACGGATCAGATCGAAAGCCAAGAACAATTGACGGATCTGATTCCAGCCGTCGCGGGGCAATATCAGATCTCTGTCATAGCAGGCACACACCGTAACATTAACGGTGACAACACGCATTCCTTGCGCGGATTTATCTATAAGGACCAAAGCTTCACCTTTTCTAAACTGCTCACGTTTTCTATCTATGATAGAATTGGTGCTGGAGATGCCTACACGAGCGGTATCGTACACGGAGAAATTCAGGGATTTTCACCGGAGAAAACAGTCGGATTTGCAGCGGCCGCTGGCATGCTTGCACATACCATTGTAGGCGATACTCCGATGTCATCAGAAAGCGAAATTCTTCGTGCGATGACGGAAGCAGTAGGCGATGTAGAAAGGTAGTGATTGGATTGGTGAATTTATCCCGCAATAAAAGACCTTTATATTTACAAATCATGAATATCCTGAAGGATCGCATCTTACACGGTGTGTATCCCTTAGGAACGAATATACCGTCAGAGCCACAGCTAGAGCAGGAATTCGATGTAAGCAAGATCACCATTCGCAATGCCATCAAAGAACTTGCGCAAGAGGGATATTTGGAAAAGAGCAGCGGCAAAGGGACCAAGGTTATACGAAATGCTTCTACGTCCAAGCTTTCCAAATGGAAGCGTTTTACAGAAGTTCTAGTTGAAGAAGGCCATCAAATTCACAAGCAATTGTTGCGAGCCGAAGTTGTAACGAATGATGTAGGCACAGAACCTTATCAATTATTTGGGGAGCGCTGCTTGTTCATCGAGCGTCTTTATCACTTGAATGACACACCTTATATTCACTACTCTCACTATCTATCCATGCAAATGTCAAATATCGAACTCTCGGATTTGAATGATCAGTCCTTGTATGAATTGCTTGAGGAGCACGGAATTGCCTTAGAAAAGTATCGAGATGAGTTTGCTGCTGCCACTGCACCTTCTCATGTGGAAGAAATCTTGCATGTAAAAGAAGGAACCCCTCTATTGAAGAGATTACGTTATTCGTATGATGAACGTGGCGATCTGATCGAATTCAGTAAAGGGTATTACAGCACGGTCATGCACAACTATGTAGTCAATTATGACAGTTAAGATACGCGAAAAAGCACAGTTCCTTTTCTCGTCCACACGATGATAACGCTTACTACAACATGGAGAAGAGGGATTATATATGAATATGTATCTATTAATGGTTACATTATTAGCGATTGTGATTGTCATTTTAGGAGTAGCCTGGTGGAAATGGCATGCATTTATTAGTTTAACCGTTGCCAGTTTGTTCTTAGCGATTATGGCTGGGTTATCCATGGATAAAATTGTTGGTGCCTATGAAACCGGAGTTGGAAACGTTTTAGGCCATCTAGTTGGCATATTGGCTTTAGGTACGATTTTAGGAAAAATGATGTCAGATTCAGGCGCAGGCACACAAGTGGCCAATTTCTTCATACGGGTTTTTGGTGAAAAAAGATTGCCTTGGGCCATGCTGCTCTCCGGTTTTATTATAGGGATCCCTGTATTTTTTGACGTAGGGATTGTCATGCTGCTGCCTTTGGTCATCTCCATTCATAAATCAACGAAACAAAATATTTTGTTAATCGGCCTGCCCGTCATTGCCGGATTATCCATTGTTCATGGTCTTGTGCCACCGCATCCGGGGGCAATGACAGCCATCGGTATCTACAAAGCTGATATCGGAAAAGTGCTTATCTACTCTCTCATCATTGCAATCCCAGCGGCGATCATTGCAGGTCCTTTGTTTGCTAAATGGGTGCATAAGCGAGTGATACCAGAGAATGAACCAGAGCTGCTCAGCGCAAGCACAGAGCCTGAGAAACTGCCAGGTGCCGGCATCTCGTTCTTTATTATCTTATTGCCTGTATTATTGATGGTCTTGTCGGTTGTTGCACCCTATCTGTCACTTCCTGTCGGATTTATGAAGTTCCTAGTCTTTATTGGGAACTCGGTGATTGCGCTTCTAATTTCATGTTTTGCAGCCTTCTACTTCTTAGGCATCCGCCAAGGCATGAATAAAAATTATATCAGCAAGCTATCCCATGAATGCCTATTACCAGTAGGTTCGATTATTTTGATTATCGGTGCTGGCGGCGGGTTTAAACAGATCCTTATCGCAAGCGGCGTCGGTACATCCATTGCTCAAATGGCCGAGAATATCTCCCTTTCTCCTATTGTTCTAGCTTTCATGGTTGCTGGATTAATCCGTGTCGCGACAGGTTCGGCAACAGTCGCATTAACGACAGCGGCAGGTATTGTTTCGCCGATTGTTGAGCATATGTCAGGCGTGAATTTGGAGCTGCTCGTTATCGCCACAGGCGCAGGGTCTCTCATGCTCTCCCACGTCAATGACGCCGGTTTCTGGATGGTCAAAGAATATCTCGGGTTAACGGTCAAGGAAACGTTTAAAACGTGGACGGTACTTGAGACACTGCTCTCGTTTATTGCATTCGGAACTGTGCTGCTCGTAGATATATTCGTATAACATTTGGCTGCTCTTCAAAAATAAATAAGCCTATACATTTCCTCAAGGGAAGTGTACAGGCTATTTTCAATCGTCTTAACCGATACGTTGCATTTCTTCTTCACTAATCTCGAAATTAGCAAATACGTCCTGCACATCATCATTATCATCAAAGGCATCCATCATTTTAAGTAGTTTCTCAGCGTTTTCGCCAACCACATTAACCGTATTCTGTGGTATCCAACGAACTGCTGCAGAGCTGAAACGGAAGCCTTCCTTCTCAAGCGCATTTTTGACGCTTTCGATTTCATGCGGATGTGTAATAATTTCAAAGCACTCTTCCGAAGTCGTCAAATCTTCTGCGCCTGCATCCAGAACTTGCAGCATTAGCTCGTCCTCTTCGACTTCAAACTCCTCACGGTTCAGTACAAGAACACCTTTCTCATCAAACATATACGCTACACAGCCAGATTCACCCATGTTACCGCCGCGTTTATTAAACACAGAACGAACATCCGCAGCTGAACGATTGCGATTATCCGTTAGGCATTTGACCATGATGGCTACTCCTCCTGGGCCATATCCCTCATAGAAAATTTCTTCGTATTCAACGTTATCGCCGTCACCAGTGGCTTTCTTAATGGCACGTTCGATATTATCATTAGGCATTTGAACCTGGCGTGCATTCATAATGGCTGTTTTCAAAGCATAGTTAGCATCCGGATTGGATCCGCCTTTGCGGGCAGCAACATAAATCTCACGACCCAATTTAACAAACTGATTATTTTTGGCCTGATCGGCTTTTCCTTTGCGGTCTTTAAACAATTTGAATTTCATCGGTTTAAACGCTCCCCTTATCATTTTGCCACTCTAGCTTACCATCCAGCCCCTTTGCGGTCAAAGAAGAATCGCAAAAAAGACAGCCCCGAGTGGATTCGGGCACTGTCTTTTGTTGTTTTGTGCTATGACACTCTATTTATAAGTGGGAAGTCCCAGTTTCTTATAATTTGGTGACGTTAGCTGCTTGAGGACCACGGTTACCTTGAGTAATATCAAACTCAACGGATTGGCCTTCTTCTAATGTTTTGAATCCTTCGCCCTGAATTGCGGAGAAGTGAACGAATACATCGTCGCCTCCATCAACAGAAATGAAACCGTAGCCTTTTTCTGCGTTAAACCATTTAACTGTACCCTTCAAATGAACAACCTCCTAAAAATATCGCCATCTATGACGAATAAGGAAATTATACCATTATCAAGGGGATAAATCAACGAAAAAAACAGTGTGGATAAGCTAATATTTGTTGATGTACCAACGATTTCCACTATGCAGAGGGGTGTTTAATTATGCTTAAATATTGATGAGAATTTGGCAAAAAAGGCAGTCTAGCTTCCCTTTTTCGGACCAAATATCCTTCATTTGTGAGCTCATTTATTAATTTTGAAAGCTTGCTATATTCGGCTTGCCGAAAATTCAATAACGGATAAATACGCACTTCGCCACCAGGCTTACAAGCACGAAGCAGTTCCTTAACAGCTGCCCGATGAAAAGCGTAGTCGAATTGTTCTTCATATAGAAAGAGAAAATGACTGCATAAAACGAGATCAAAGCTCGCTTCGGCAAATGGAAGTGAAGGAAGACAACCAGCATGATACCTGGAAGCTGTATCTTTACTCGAGAAATCATTTACAAACTGCTTGAGGCCTTTGATGCGTCCAGCTTTGTGTTTGTCAACAGAACCATAATACGTCCAATCATACACATCTACTAATTTTTCCATTTTGGCTGCAACAAGCTCGATTTCTTGCAATCCATGCTCTGCAATCGCATCTGCAGACTTCTCATACAGAGGATCAACCGCTTCTGAGAATATACCTAGCTGCCGCGCTTCTACCGTAAAGGAAGATGCACCGCCGGCAACATCTAAGACTCGCTTACCAATTAAATTTTCCGTCTGCAAAATAAACATTTTCTCATATTCTGCGTACGATCTTGAGGTCATCGCAACCCCAACTTGCTCATAAATACGCTTTTGTTCCATGCTCATCTCTCCTCTGCTCAACTCTTTGGCCCTGCCTAACTGCCTCATAACCCATTCCCTATGGAAAGGATTAGGAGGATTTTATCATAGGACCATGATTGGAGGCAACAAGAAATTGACAGCTGCTTGTTTGGAAATCGCCACTTTTTGTGGTACGATTGCTTATATCTTTGAGCTCAATGCAGAAACGAGGAAAACAAGTGTCAAATCAACCTTTTAAGAAACACGTTATTTACAAAAAAGATAAATGGAACATGCTGAATGTCGAGGTACAAGGCAGCAAAATCGTACTGACCGAAATAACCGATCAATGGGGCGAAGAGTGCCACACCTTCATCGGACGACCAGCTATGTTACACTGGGCCAGTGAGCGGTTTGCCAAAGACAAATTCCAAGGCACAGATGAAGAATGGCAAGCCATCATGGATGCTTTCAAAGAAGTTTAATTCTTTGGTCCAAATGCCTTGACTTTCACATCTACCCTTCTTATAATTAACTTATAAGTTCATACGTATCACTCCAAAGGGGAGTAGCTGATACAGTAAAGTCGTCAATTCGGATCCTCATCAGGTCCCGGCTTTATTGGCAACGACAATCGTTGTTAGCAAGACCTTTGCCATGTTTATTGGTGAAGGTCTTTTTTGATGAATTAGAGCCTTCACCGGTCACCGGTGCTAGGCTCTATTTTTTTCAAAAATACGCTAAAGGGAGTGTTCGCTCATGGATTGGTTATCAACAGGTTTCTTCGTCTCACTGCTCAGCATTATTCTCATTGATTTGGTACTTGCGGGAGATAACGCGATCGTTATCGGTATGGCTGCTCGTAATTTGAAAAAAGAAACACAAAAACAAGTCATTCTATTGGGTACGATAGGCGCCATCATCATTCGTGCTCTAGCAACAATGGCTGTCGTTACACTTCTGAAAATTCCTGGTCTTCTACTGGCCGGCGGTATTCTTCTCCTCTGGATTTCGTATAAACTGCTTAGTGAAAAGAAGAATCACGGAGACATTAAGGCCAAGGATGGCATCTGGGCAGCTATTCGCACAATTATTGTGGCTGATGCCGTGATGGGTCTTGATAATGTCATCGCAGTAGCTGGCGCTGCTCACGGTAACTTCGTACTTGTCATTATCGGGCTACTGGTTAGTGTACCTATCGTTGTTTGGGGCAGTACGCTGTTCATCAAATGGATTGAGAAGTATCCGTCGATCCTATACATCGGTGCAGGTGTGCTCGTATTAACCGCTGGAAAAATGATTACTGGCGAGAAGTTCCTTGCCCCTTATTTCAACTCAAATCCGCTTGGCAAATGGTTATTTATTGGTTTGCTCATCGTAGTTGTGCTTGCAGCAGGCAAATGGTCGAAAATGATTGGCTACCAGGTCGAAGTTGGGGACAGCGGTCAGCTTACACTTCCTAAGGAATTAAGCGATGAAGCACAGATTGCTGCCGAAGATCGGTTTACCGTCAAAATGGATTCTCGCGGCAAGTTCATATTGGTCAAAGCGGAGGATGATGAAGATCCTGATGAAACGATGCAGCATGCTGGCTGATAAAGGAGTTTTGATTTGCACAGCGAAAGTTACTATCATGCGTTAGTTAGCAAGTGTCATACTCTATAGGGATAAGGATGATTCAACAATGACCGATTCTGGATCTATCATCACATTTGTACTCGTATCCTTCTGCCTAGCCATCATTTTGATTATGAAAAAAGACAGCCTTCCGGCACAAATGAAACGGTACCTAGCCTTACTGGCGATTATCATGGTCTCGTTATCGTTTGTACTTATCTTAATTAGCTTCTTTGGAGCCGGAATGTAAATTTACTTCCTTCCAGCTTTTTCATATAATCATAAATGAATGGGTTAACGGTCATACTAGGTGAAAACCATGTTATGGGATTTTATCAAGCACATCCCATGTGGGAATATGCCGGGAGCGTGACCGTAATGCGCTGGATCTATGTGACTGCGGCAATGGGACTTCTTCTAAGCTCGATCCCAGCAGCCGAATTACATGCCAAAGATAACCGATTACCCCAATCTCAAAACAAGGACAGGAGGGCTCCGATGACTCAAATATTGGAACGCAAGCAAGTACCGGCCGAGCACCGATGGAATCTAGAGGATTTATTTGCCGATCAGAAGGCTTGGGAACAGGAATTTCAGAATGTGAAAAACTCGCTTGGCAAAATCAGCGCCTTCCAAGGAAAACTAAGCGATCCCGCTACGGTAAAGCAGTGTTTCCAGTTGGAAGATGAAGTCTCTGTGAAAACAGAAAAACTGTATGTTTATGCCAACATGAAGCACCATGAAGATACAGCAGAACCAACCTACCAGGCCTTATCTGATAAAGCAAAAAAAATTAGTGTCGAAGTAGGAGAAGCGCTCTCCTTTGTTTCACCAGAAATTCTCAGTTTATCGGATGAAAAGCTTAAGCAGCTGGTGGAAGATCCTTCTTTATCTTTCTATAAGGACACACTTGAAGAAATGATTCGCCAGAAGCCGCATACGCTGTCCAAGGATCAGGAAGCCCTGCTTGCCCAAGCGGGTAACATGGCCGGAGCGCCAAGCACCATCTTCGGTATGCTGAACAATGCCGATTTGAAATTCCCAAAAATTAAGAACGAAAAAGGCGAAGAAGTCGAACTTACTCATGGAAGTTACATTCAATTCCTAGAAAGCCGCAACGCCGAAGTTCGAAAAAATGCCTTCCATGCAGTCTACGAAACTTATCGCAACAATAAGAATACAATTGGTGCAACGCTTAGCGCAAATATTAATAAGAATATCTTCTATGCTAAAGCTCGTAAATACCCTTCCGTTCTTGAATCTACCCTATTTGGGGACAATATTAAGAAAGAAGTGTATACGAACTTAATTTCCACTATTCACGATTCTTTGCCGCAGCTGCAGCGTTACCTGAAGCTCCGCAAGAAGCTGCTTAAAGTCGATGAATTACATATGTACGACCTTTTTGCCCCGCTGGTTGAAGAGTTCAAGATGGACATCACCTACCAGCAAGCTAAAGAAGAAATCAAGAAAAGCTTAGCCCCATTGGGCGAAAACTACTTGAAAATTCTTCAAGATGGCTTCGATAACCATTGGATCGATGTGTATGAGAACAAAAATAAGCGGAACGGCGCTTATAGCTGGGGTGCCTATGGCACACATCCTTACGTGCTTCTGAATCATAAGGACAATTTGAACAGCATGTTCACATTGACACACGAAATGGGTCACGCCATTCATTCGTATTTGTCTGATGAGAACCAAGAATACCGCTATGCGCAGTATACGATTTTCCTTGCGGAAGTCGCTTCTACACTTAATGAGGCACTGCTCATGGACTATTTATTGAAACGCGTAACGGATCCGAAAGAAAAGCTTTACTTGCTTACTTACTACGCGGATCAGTTCAGAACAACGGTATTCCGTCAGACGATGTTTGCCGAATTCGAAATGATTACACATGAGAAATCAGAAAATGGAGATTCCCTGACACCACAGGAATTCAGTGAAATCTACTATGGCTTGAATAAGCTGTACCATGGGAATGACATGGTCGTGGATCAGGATATCGAGATGGAATGGGCTCGAATTCCTCACTTCTACAACAGCTTCTATGTGTACAAATATGCAACTGGCTTCTCGGCTGCAACCAGTTTTGCGAAACAAATTCTGGATGAAGGCCAGCCTGCCGTAGACCGTTACTTGGGCTTCTTAAAAAGCGGCGGCAGTGACTACTCATTGAACATCTTGAAAAAAGCCGGTGTAGACATGTCCACACCGGAACCAATCAAGCAAGCGATGAGTGTCTTCAGCTCCCTGCTTGATCAAATGGAAGAGTTAACGAAGTAATTGTTCTGATAAGGTTGAGGGCGTATGCCTTCAACCTTTTCTCAGGTGAAAGGATGAATGATGGATGAAGATGCAATGGATTCTTATATCTGCTTTAGTATTCGCCCTCATAACGGCTGTCTTTGCCGTCATTAACGTCGAACCGGTTCAAGTAAATTTCATGTTTGCTCAGACATCCACACCCCTGATCCTTGTCATTTTAACATCAACCTTGTTAGGCGGTCTGATTGTCGGCCTCTTCGGGATGGTGCGTCAGTACAAGCTGCAGCGCAAAGTTCGACATTTGGAAAAGCAGCTGCAGGATGCCTTGTTCCCCCCTGCTCCCCCGCAACCGGCGCATAATAAAGAGCAAACCGAACCAAGTGGTTCAACGGTTCATTAAGCATACAAAAACAACCCTGCTGCACAGATTGCAGAAGGGTTGTTTTGTAGTTATTTTAAAATATCAAAACACTGAATGCTAAGCACACAATGCCTCCGACTAGCGAGGACACTGCATTGACATTGTCATTTGTCATCCATCTCATACCGCGAATCTGTGTGGCTTTATGGTCACAATGAAGCTGTTTCTCGATGGTTTTCCCGCAAACGTTACACCGATACATCACTTGAAACGTCGCCCCGAGCCAAGAATCAGCCAAAGAACCAATCAAGCCAGAAACTGCACCCAGTATGATTAGCGCTGCAAGTGTCCCTACCTTATATCCCGAGCCGCCTATCTGATTAAACCACCCACTTACCAAACCAATGAATGCTCCTCCCAGTAATGAAGCCAGCAGTCCTAATCCCGTTACACCACCCGATGTGCCAGCCGGAACACGCATGCCGTTAATAATTGAACGCGGTGTAGATACACTCATTCCACCGATTTCCGTAGCCCAAGTGTCTGCATTGACGGTTGCCATAACCCCAATAAATACAATCCACCAAGCTGGATCGTGCCAAACCGCATTCCCTATACATAGCATTAAACCAAGACCGCCATTTGCTGCAACTTGTCCGGCATCGCGTCTTCCACCTTTGGCATAACCGCTTTCTGCTGCGGATTTACGTTGATGCTTGAGTTTAGACAATAAGGTAGAAGATACGAAGAAGGCGATAAGTGTCCCAAACCAAGCTAAGTTTCCCAGTGCAAACATCGACGTACCGAGCAGCACAGCAGCAGCCAAGCCCGATAAGGATAAGGATCCCTTCCAATAGGCCGCTCCTGCGATTATCAAGCTTCCCGCTAAACCCCAAATCCACTCCACATATAGCACTCCTATCTTCTTCCCTGCCTTTTTAAACGTTCAAAAATCTCTCTTATTGTATCATAGTCGTATTCTAGTCTTCATGTTTACTATACATTTATTAAGCATCGACAAATTCATCTAAAAATTCGGTTAATTCAGTAGGATGTTACCCAATTTCTAAGAAATTTATGGTAAACTAAGTTCGGTGAAGTTAGGAGGCTGACATGTTGAACGAACAAATCGATATAACGTCCCAGTTAAAAAGTGACCTGGATCCTCAGGAGATGCTGCGCGTCATTTTTAACTATGCAGCCAAAATTGCGAACGAACGAATCCTAGACAATGTACTTATGCTGATGGCGGATATGGGACGAGAAATGATTGTCTCTGATCGATGTACGGTTTGGTTGCTTGATACGAACAAAAATGAGTTATGGTCCAAAGTCGCTCATGGCCTCGACGAAATTCGCATTCCTAGTACGGCTGGTCTTGTCGGCTATGCGGTAACGAATGATAAAGCCGTATTTATTCATGATGCCTATACGAATGAAGAATATAAGTCCTATCTCGTGAATGGGGCTTTGAAAATGGATCAACACACAGGATACCACACAAAAGCTATGATGGTTATTCCATTCCGAAATAGCCAAGGTCAAATTATGGGTGCATACCAAGCCATTAATAAGTTGACGGCAAGCGAACAATTTTCAGATAAAGACATGGAATATCTAACGTTAGCTTCCTCCTATGCGGGTAAGTCCCTAGAATCTGCTTTGCTTACGAACGAGATCGAGGAAACGCAGAAGGAAATTATTTTTAGAATGGGGGAAATTGGTGAGAGCAGGTCCAAGGAGACAGGAAATCACGTGAAGCGTGTTGCGGAATATTCATATCTCCTTGCCTTAGGATTAGGTATGAGTCAAGAAGAAGCTGAATTGTTGAAAATGGCTTCGCCCATGCATGATATCGGTAAGGTGGCTATCCCTGATAGTGTCTTAAACAAACCAGGGAAATTAACGGATGAAGAATTCAAATTGATGCAGAATCATACGCTAATTGGCTATAACCTGCTCAAGAACTCCAATCGCCATATTCTGAAAACGGCTGCTGTTGTCGCTTATGAGCATCATGAGAAATGGAACGGGCGCGGATACCCACGCGGAATCAAAGGCGAGGACATCCACATCTATGGCCGAATTACAGCGATTGCTGACGTATTCGATGCACTCGGCAGTGAGCGTGTTTACAAAAAAGCTTGGGAGCTCGATCGGATTTTGACTTTGTTTAAAGAGGAGCAGGGCGAGCATTTTGACCCGAAAGTGGTTGATGCATTTTTTCAACAATGGCCGGCCATCCTTCGAGTTCGTGAGCAATATTCGGATGCTGCTTTAAAGGATCCAACAGAAGTTTAATCAAGGATAAATAAAGGGCAGTTCTCTCAGGTCATAATTGACCTTAAGAGACTGCCCTTTGATCTGTTAAATGTTAATCGTAACAGCTCCGAATACTTCTTCTCCCCATACTAGCTCCAAGCGATCACCATGATGCACAGGACCTACCCCTTCCGGAGTCCCCGTATAGATGATATCGCCAGCACCTAAACCATAATGCATTGCAATGTAATCAATGATGGTTTGAAGATCGAAGATCATATTACTGATATTGCCGTTCTGCACAACCTGTCCATTCTGACGAAGCTGGAAGTTCGCTTCCGCCAGCTTTGAAGCGCCTGGGAATGGTCGGAATGTACTGATTGGTGCAGACTTCAGAAAACCTTTGGCAGGCAGCCATGGCTGCCCCTTCTTCTTAATGACGTTCTGAACATCCCGAAGCGTGAAGTCAATGCCGAGTGCATACTTGTCGACAATCTCATCCACTTGGATGCCTTCTATATAAGGCTTAGCGATATGTAGGACAAGCTCGGCTTCATAGTGAATCTCACCTTGATCACCGGGAAGAGTCAACTCTCCCCCATTAATTGGGGCGAGTGCATGTGTCGGCTTGGTAAAAATCATGGGTTGATCGGGAACATCATTCCCCAGTTCGGCGGCATGTGCCCGGTAGTTGCGACCTACGCAGTAAATATTGCGAACAGCTTCTGTCATGTTGATTGCTCCTCCTCTTATTTCTTGCTAACATTTCCTTGAGCGTCCACTTGAGCACCTATCGAGATTTTACTCAAACGCTGAAAGAGCTTTGCGCCATCTTCCGTACTCATGGGTGTAGGCAATGCTGCTTTGGTCAAAATAGGCACAAGGTGGATATCGCATTGTTTATCCTTAGAGCATGCAGCCTCTAGAATAACCGTCTCCCAAGTCTTCGGGGTATCATTGGTTGTAAAAATGAAATTGCCTAGACTATAAGCAATCCATTTGCCTTTGTATTGCTCAAAGCCTTGTAAAACATGTGGATGACCACCCACGACCAGATCAGCACCGGCATCGATGTAGCGATGGGCCAGGTCTTTCTGATACTTATCCGGATTATCGCTTCTTTCTACTCCCCAATGGGCAACGACAACGACCAGATCAGCACTTTCTCTTGCTTTTTGTATGGCTTCGATCGGCAGCGTGTAGCTATACGTTTCAGCTACACCCGGATGGCCAGGACCTGCTTTCCATGAAGCCTCAGGAACGACACGGCTGAAGCCGAAGAAGGCAATCTTCACACCCTCTTTTTCCACGATGACCGGTCGGTAAGCTTCTTCTAAATCTTTGCCCGCTCCAACTCGCTTAACGTCCTCTTGATCAAGGGCATCCAACGTGTCTAGCAAACCTTCCGTACCATAATCCATTACATGGTTGTTCGCTAGATTAACGAGATCAATACCGGAAGCTTTCAAAGTAGGTAATGCCATCGGTGAAGAACGATAGACGTAATCCTTACTTTGAACTGTACCTCTAGTCGTTATAGGTGTTTCTAAATTAGCAATCGTATAATCAGGCTTGGTTAGAAAGTCTTTAACATTCGTGTAGGGGTAATCATAGCCTTTTTGCTTTAAAATATCTTCCACTTTGGAGGCCATCAACACATCACCCACAAAAGTTAACTTCACTTGCCCGCCACTAACTGTGGGCTTATTCGTTGCGCTAGGAGCAGGAGTCGAGATAACGGCTTTTGCCGTAGACTCTGGGCTAGGCTTTGCGCTTGGCTCCGCACTAGCTGTGCTCGCTGTATTCGTTGGTTTGGTTGGAACAGGCGAAACACTAGCCACTGGTGATGATGCTGAATCTTGCTCTTCTGCTGATTTACTGTTCGATGTCCAATAGGAAGCGCCTATGCCAATAGCAAAACAAGCTGCTGCGGCAAGCGTGAGTCCCCCAATTACTTTGAGCGGGGTCTTCTTGGTCGTAGAGCGTTCTTTTTTCGGTTTACGGTGACGATCTTGTCTGGATTCCAATCAAAACATTCCCCTTTCCCCCTACAAATTATAGCAGAAGAATCCCTCGTTGGGTAATAGTAAGAGACTCTCATTTTCAGATTCATAATCCTTGTGGTATAACTGAAGCATAACGAAGGTCATTTGAGTTTATCAGAGAAAGGGAACGAAAACGTTGGAGAAAATCGCAATCATATCGGATATTCATGGTAATTTACCCGCACTGGAAGCTGTGCTTTTAGATATTGAACGTCGAGGAATTAAACGCATTATATGTTTGGGCGACCTTGTGGGTAAAGGGCCTGATTCCGCTTCTGTCGTTGACCGTATCAAGGAGGTATGTGAATCTGTTGTTCAAGGAAACTGGGATTTGGGGATTACCCTTCCGCAGGAGCAGCCCGCAGGATTGTGGCATCAGCAGCAGCTTGGTGAGGATAGGCTCGCTTATTTGGAACAGCTGCCTTTCTCCGTTGATTTGAATGTAAGCGGCAAATTGTTCCGACTGTTCCACGCTTCTGCGCAAAGTGTTTATCATAGAGTGAAACGTAAAGCATCCAAGGAAGAACGTCTCGCAATGTTTCAAAATACGGAGATGACAGGTGAGTCGACAGATGGGAAACAGCCTGATATTGTCGGCTACGGAGACATTCATATTCCCTATCTCATAACGATCAAAAACCCATCGGAGAAACGCTCTGTGAAGCACGCGAGCAGCGGACTGATGCTCTTCAATGTTGGTAGTGTGGGAACGCCCTATGACGGCATTCCACAAGCCTGCTACTGCGTTTTGGAGGGGGAAACCGAAGGCAATGTTCAAGCTGGGTTTGCGATTCAATTCGTGCGTGTTCCTTATGATATTGAATGTGCTGTTCGCTTGGCTTACGCCGCACAAATGCCGGAATGTCAACGTTATGAACT
This sequence comes from Paenibacillus sp. V4I3, assembly GCF_030817215.1. Lineage (GTDB taxonomy): Bacteria > Bacillota > Bacilli > Paenibacillales > NBRC-103111 > Paenibacillus_E. The sequence continues at coordinate 3,005,155 of NZ_JAUSZA010000001.1, read as the reverse complement.
AGAGATTACTACAGGTCTGGTTCATAAATGAAGAGTGAAAATAATCATGGGAATTCCTTCCACAATATGATAATATAGGCGTATCATTGAAAGTGAGGATGCCATCCATGAGCCTGAACTGGCGTAAAATTATTTTGATCGTCGTATGTGCAGAGTTATTATTTATCTATTGGAACGGCATCAGTGCTATTTCTTTCAAGAAGCAAGAAGTCACTCACCCTAGGACCACATCACAACCAGTGCCTCCGTTAACGCAAATCAAACCAATTACTCCTGGCAAATTAAGTGAGTCTGACTTCCATATACCAGATCAAAAAGCATCTTAAAGTTAAATAAGGGGTAAGCTTCGCTCACCCAATACCACAGAACATTATTTGTCAATGAAAAACGCTCTAAGCTATTGCTAGCTTAGAGCATTTTTCCGTACAAAGAGGAAGTTCTAAAGATTATACGCTGTGATGTTGTACAAACCGTGTTACTTCACTCGCGCTAAAGCCAAGCCATCATAAGCTGGCAGGATGGTGCTTTCCAAACGCGGATCGGAGGCGATCAGCTGGTTGAAGGTACGCATAGCTTGGACCGAGGCTTTGGTTTGGTTCGCGTCGACGACTTTTCCTCGCATCAGCGTGTTATCCCCTGCAATAATGGCACCAGGATTCGCCAAGTTTATTGCGAGCTCCAAATAATTCGGATAATTCACCTTGTCCGCATCGATAAAAAAGAAATCAAATCGCTCTCCCTGCTCAAGAAGCTCATTCAGGTGAACGAGTGCTTCGCCAATCCGGTACTCAACGAGCTCGCCAAGGCCCGCTTCAGTTATATTTTGCTTGGCTACATCAGCAAATTCTTGTTTTAACTCAAGCGAAATCAGCTTGCCGCCTTCTTTCAAGCCTCTCGCCAAACAAATCCCGCTATAACCGCCCAAAGCACCTATTTCCAACACCTTTGTCGCGCCAATCATCGTAACCATCATAGTGAGCAATCTGCCATATCCAGGTGCAATCGATATTTCGGGCATATTATGGGTGCGTATGACTTCCTTTACTCGCTCTAGAACTGTATCTTCTTCGTATAAACCTTCCATATAGCTCTCGGCTGTTATGGTTTCCATGTTTTTTCCTCCTTAGAAAAGCATCAATGCATCCACTCTGCGTGTTTCGTTTGTAACTGTAACCTATTTGTCCTATACTTGTTAATTGTATGAGTTTTATGAGCGATGTACAACCCGGATGGAAGGAATCTAAACATGCCACAACAAATTGAACTAATCGCAACTTGCCCAATGGGACTTGAGGCCATCGTTGCTCGCGAAATCCGTGATCTTGGCTACAACGAGGTGACTGTCGAGAATGGTCGTGTCCGTTTTCTTGGAGACGAGCTGGCCATCTGCCGCACCAATCTTTGGCTCAGAACCGCTGATCGCATCTTGGTACACATGGGTCAATTCAATGCCGTGACTTTCGACGAGCTTTTCGAAGGCACCAAAGCCCTTGCTTGGCCTGACTGGATTCCGAACGATGCCGAATTCCCTGTGGAAGGGCGTTCCCATAAGTCACAATTATCTAGCGTTCCCGCTTGCCAAGGAATCGTGAAGAAAGCCGTCGTGGAGAAGCTGAAGCTTCGCTACGGAACGGAGTGGTTCCCTGAGAACGGGGCTCGCTACGTCATCGAAGTCGCACTCCTGAACGATATTGCAACGCTGACGATCGACACAACCGGCGCCAGCCTGCACAAGCGCGGCTACCGTAAGCTCGTGACCGAAGCGCCGCTCAAGGAGACCATGGCGGCTGCGATGATCCTCTTGAGCCGCTGGAAGGTCGACAGACCGCTCTACGACCCGTTCTGCGGGTCGGGAACGATTCCGATCGAGGCAGCTATGATCGGATGGAACATCGCGCCAGGACTGCGGCGCAGCTTCCCTAGCGAGGCGTGGGGCAATATCCCACGCAAGCTGTGGGACAAGGCTCGTGACGAGGCCTTCGACGCTGTTAAAGATGATGTTCCGCTGAACATCATCGGCAGTGACATCGATCCCTCTGCCATCGAAGTGGCAGAGGCTGCCGCGAAGGCCGCCGGCTTGACGAAGCAGTTCAAGCTGCTTGTGGAACCAGTGGCCAAGGCCCGTCCGCGCGGCGACTATGGCTGCTTGATCACCAACCCTCCCTATGGAGAGCGGCTTGGTGAAGCGCAAGATGTAGAGTTGGCGCTGCGCCAACTCGGTGCACTCACTGCTCCCATGCCGTCATGGAGCATGTTTATCCTAAGCCCGAGCACACAGCTCGAGCACTATATGAACCGCCGCGCGGATAAGAAGCGTAAACTATTTAATGGACGGATCGAATGCAACCTATTCCAGTATCTTGGACCATTGCCACCGCGCAGACAAACGGACAAGTAAAATAAAAATCCCTCAACGGCTCATCCGACCTAACTGCATGCATGCAGTGGGTCAGACCAAGCTAGTGAGGGATTTTATTTTATAAACAAAAACCAAATCAACAACGCCCATAGGGGAATGGACACAAGAAAACTCCATAGGCAGCCTTTGGCAAACCGCAGCTTCGGCTCCTGTTCTGTCCTTTCTTGGTGATCATTTCGCATGTTCCACCAACTCCAAGGGCAGTCCATCCGGATCTGTAAAAAAAGTATATTGGTCACCGGTAATAGGGTCAATCCGCACCGGTTCTACCGCAATCCCCTTGCTCTCAAGTTCCTTAACGCTTTGTACCATATTCGGCACGACAAAAGCCAGATGCCTAAGACCCCTTGCCTCAGGCTGGTTAACTCGCAGCGGAGGGTTCGGAAATGAAAACAACTCGATCTGCTGTTCGGTCTTCCCGATGCGTAAATCCAACTTATAGGAGTCACGTTCTGCACGATACGTTTCGTGTATGACCGTTAATCCAAGTAAATCGACATAGAAGTGTTTCGATCGCTCATAATTGGAGCTAATGATCGCCACATGATGAATTTGTTCTAACTCCACTCCATTCCCCCCTGTTCCCATTTAGTGAAAAATCGCATTCCGGGAACTCCCCCTCCTGCGGTCCGTTTCACTTATTTTATCCGTCAGTTCTCATTGTTTCAACAATTTTCTTCAAAACTTCCTCAGCGTGCACATAGTCAACTTGGGTCGCGCCACACGCTCTTTCACATCCGGCAATTCCATAATCTCATGAACGGATATCGTTGCACAGTTCTGCACAAGATCTTCCATCAATTGATAATTACTAATCCGATAATCGCGATATCGCCCTAAACCCGTTCGAGCATCCATGATAAAAGATAATAAATCCCATCCGCTCGGATTCAAAATATCTTCTTTGCTGAACTGCGCCGAATCCGCTTTATCTACCCCGAGCATAATATCATCGATATCGCCGAAGGTCTCACGCCCTCCATAGTAATCATAAACAACACGTGCCGCACTTGGCGCAATTCGGGTTTCCCCTTTAAATTCAACCTTTTCGCCCATCCGCTCAAGTTCACTGGAATGATGATCGAACCACAAGCCACAACCTGCTACATAAGGGACATTGGCCAAAATAATGCTATGTATCCCCCTAATAACAGTTCCAAAGCACTACTAAAACATTTGACATTCATTACATCAGCTCGTGTCAATTTGTGACAATGATTTTGTCTTTACAATTCCCTTACAGCTGGCAATAAAAAAAACGGTACGCCTAGATAGGCTGTACCGTTCTTAATTTGGATGATAAACATTGATAAAGCCTTGTCAAAAATGCTTCAATTTGCGACATCGGCGGCATTTTTACAGAAAGCTTAACTTCGCCCTTCCAGTAGAAAATCAAGATGCTATTGTTTCTCCCGTGAAACATTTCAACATCCCAACAAGCCTCATTTAACGCGTATTCTTCCCGATTGATCATGAGCTTTGGTCCATCCGAGGAAGGCACCAAACGGGCAACATGATTACCACATAGCGAAGTCACTTTTTGTTCTTCTTGTAGTATTCCTTCAGACTGCATGCTGCTGGATCCTCCTTTTATTTTTACATAAATTTGTTATGACAGAGAAAAAACCCCACCATAGTGAACCGATCGGAGGGGTTCGGATGTTGATACCCAATCGTTCGGCGGCTGGCTGGCTGCGAGTCCGGTTTGCAGGACAAGTAAGCCCCTTTAGCTTTGCGTCACTGGCTTTCGCCAGCTTTGCCTTTGTCGAGATGTCTTACTAAATATCTGAAGAGCTAAGAGTAATAAATATCTACACTCTCAAGGATACGGGAACTCGATTTGAAATCGAATAGTTCCAAAGAACTAATTTTGCAATATTTTTCAAAAATTTTCTTTTTTCGACGTATTTTTCGCCGTAATTTGACGAATCGTGCCTCTCCAATAGAAAATGGATCCCGTAATTGTAAGAACAGCCATAAGAACATACAACGTATTCCCACCATAAGAAACGAGCAAAAACCCACCTAACCAAGGCCCAATAAAGTGGCCTATGTTCGTTAATGTTTGAGCGCCAAAATAAGTGCCACGCATTTGCTCGGGAGCTAATTTGTCAATCAACATATTAGCAGCAGGGTAATTTAGAATCTCACCAAGGGTGAAAATACCCATCGAAATAATAAGCCATACCAGCGAGTGGGAGAATGCAAAGCCAACATCCCCTAACGCAAACATTAGGTTGCCAAATATAATCGCAGCGAGGGGCGTGTACTTTTCTGCCAAACGAGTAAGTGGAATCTGCATGGCAATAACCACGATCGCATTTACACTCATTAAGATCGCAAACATTTTCACACCGTCTACAAAGTTCTGCTCCAAATATTGCGAAAGTGTCACCATCACCTGTGAGTAACCGATAGCTCCAATAATACCGCCAAGGATATACAAGCGAAAAGTCAAATCACTGCGAATCACTCGCAAAGCAGAACCAAAGGTAACCGAAGATTTCTTCTCACCCTCGATTTTCTTGATGCCAAACGCGATGAGCAGTGCGTAAAGGGTGACCGCATAAATAAAATAAATGATTCCAGTGATGAGAAAAGGCAGCGCACCGTTCATCGTAGCGAAAAAAGCACCCAAAAGTGGCCCAACAGCAACACCAACATTAATCGCCATGTACCGCATCGAAAATACTTTAAGTCTCTTCTCAGGTTCTGTGAGGTCTGCCATCAAAGCCTGCGACACGGGCTCATAAAAAGATCGGCACAAGCCGTTCAGCATATTGAGCAGCATAAACAGGATTGGTAGTTTAACCATACCGAAACCTAAGAACACGAACGCCCAGCCGAAAAGAGCAGCCAGCATGATAATACGTCTTCCGAATCGGTCCGATAAGGTGCCCCCTATAAAACCGCCTACGGTTCCAGCCAAAGAACCCATCCCGATGACAATTCCGATCATCACCGCACTCATCGACGTATGCCTGGCTAAATAAATCGCGAGAAAAGGCAAACTCATGGAGGACGCAGCCCTAGCCATTACGGTTCCAAGAATTAACGTATGTACAATGGGATGATAAGAACTTAGAAAACCACGTAACCGATTCATTTGAAAGGACTCCTATCGCCGCTTAATTTACCGTAGGTCAAAGAAATCGACACCGAATTCCAATTATACACGAAAAATGACGATATGTGTCTCCAATTTGTTCTAATTTCGAATCTGTGGACTTAGGGCTACGGGTTCGTGACAGGATGGTTGGGGATGGGTTTCCCCATTTTAGTCTCGGTCTCCTTGTATGCTCCAAACAAAAAACACTCTCAGGCAGAGAGTGCAAAAAGTGTTTATAATGTCCATTCGCTTCCCCGCATGAAGCCTTGTCAGAGTCATCCGATTCCACGAACGGAATACTGCTTTCACAACTTAACCTAACTTCCCCCGCAACCAGACCCGCAGCTCGACCCTGACGAGCATGAAGAGCCCGATCCGGAGCTGCAGCTGCTGCCGCCGCCTTGATCTCCAGAACTATCGCCACTGCCTCCAGAACCTCCACAACCCGATGAAGAGCAGTTACTTTGCTTGTTATTTGGGTTATTGGTTTCATTCGCAGGCCACTGAGCGTTCATCCCGCTTGTATAGTTATTATTATCCTGAATGGAGAAGAACATCATGGCTCCTGCCATATACACCATGTTGTTCGGATTTGTTATCGAATCCTTCCATCCTGTATCCTCAAACCTGCGGCTGTTCGTTGATTGTCTGGCTTCGTTAATCGCCTGCGTGATTAGTATGCGGATCGTCTCTGCAACTTCTGGATACCGCTTCGCCTGCTCCATATCGAACCATTGCTCGGCGATTTCTTCATCATTCGCTTTGCGAAGCAAATCTGTTCGCTGCTCATCCAGCGGATTGCGGAAAAATCCGTTCCAGCACCGCGAACTCGTTGGAGCGAACTCGAACAAGTGCGCATATACCCAATCGAACCAAGCACGTTCACCCGGCATTTGCTTCGGTTCGCGTTCAGGTGAATGATGAATAGCGCCACCTGCGAATTGATCCCCGAACCGCTGATATTCTCTCGTAAACATTAGCATCTCATGCCAAATCTCATCGATTTCGCTGCTAAACATCGGGGTTCTTTTTAAAATGAGATTCATCAGGAAAAATCGTTTTAATTCAAACCATTTACAGGCAAACTCGTCATCGGACATGGAAGAATTCCCAGCTTTTACGCGATATTGGAGTCTTTCTACATAATCAAGTGGAAGAGCACTATTCAGCTTAGTAACGATTCGTTCTAACGGAACACCTTCTAGCAAACCAAGCCCTTGGGGTAAATCTGAAGCTCGAAAGCTCGGTTTGGATTTCCCTATGCGGCTTCTCTTGGACGGTTTGGGTGATTTTCGGAATAAAAAACGAAACATTTGGCATCCCTCCCTATTTCCAATATAACACAGTAATGTAAAGAGAAGAATAACATCAGTTGGAAAACATTGTATATAGGCCCTATAATAAAAGAAAGGAGGTGCTGAAGGATGAAAATAGCAGTAACCGGTGGCAGCGGGTTTATTGGTAAACGATTGATTTCTCATTTGCAGAAGCAAGGTCATGAAGTCATCAATATTTCACGTTCACCCAGAGCTGTTGTAGAGCATGTACGCACCGTTACTTGGGATCAACTAAAGACGGATTCAAGCGCATTCGCAGGACTGGATGCCATAGTGAATTTGGCTGGAGAGTCGATTAATCAGCGTTGGACAGCTGCGGCCAAGGAACGAATCGTTGGTTCTCGGCTAAAGGCAGCTGAACAAGTGGCTCAGCTTGTAGAACACATGGAAGTGAAACCGAAAGTCGTCGTTAATGCTTCAGGAATGTCCGTTTATGGTACATCAGAAACCGAAACCTTTGACGAACGAAGTCCGCACCGTCCTGTCGATTTCTTATCGAGGGTAGTCGAACAGTGGGAAGACGCGGCTGATCAGATACAGGGAACACGCATCGTAAAAGTCCGCGTTGGACTTGTTCTAGACGACAAGGAAGGCGCATTCCCAAAAATGGCATTGCCTTATAAGCTTGGTGTTGGCGGTCCCATAGGCAGCGGCAAACAATGGCTCTCCTGGATTCACATTGATGATATGGTGAGGCTTATTGATTTTTGCATCCAGAACGAAGCGATTATAGGTCCTGTTAATGCGACAGCGCCGAATCCTGTCACGAACAGGGAGTTTGGACGGGCATTAGGGAAAGCGATGCGAAGACCAAATCTATTCCCGCTTCCTGCTTTTATTTTAAAAATGATGTTCGGTGAGTTATCTACGCTGCTTTTGGAAGGTCAGAAGGTACTCCCTCGCGTATTATTAGAGCATGGCTTTACGTTTAAGTATTCTTTCGTTGACAAAGCCCTCGCTGATATTGTTTAAATAATAAAACCCAGACCACCGAGTGCGCCTCGATGAGCTGGGTTTTCGTTTACTTATTATTTCGTGGATAAGTCGTCAGAAACTTGAATAAGTTGTAATTGAGTTGGCGCGCTTGTTAGTGTTAATACGCCTTTATCATCATAGCTAATACCGAAGTCATTGTCGTTTACAATCGCAATCGTATTTTTGTCAACAACCGTCAAGCCTTCAATCTTCTCATACGGGTATCCTAGTTTAGCAATATCGACAATTAATTCCTTGCTAACTGGTTGAATACCTTGATCTTTGAGCTGCTGAACGGATAGGCTTTCCAGGTTTTTGCTTGTATCTTTTCCTAAAATATTCGTAGCCTTAGAGAAATCCGATTTGTAAATTCGTTTCAACTGTGCGTCAGCGCCCGCATTCTTATCTCGCTCATCTACAAGCAGTACATTACTGGATAGTGCGGAGAGATCACTGATCACGATATCTTTTTGGTTCACTTTGACGAACATGCCAGCTTGCTCAGCGACATAAACATACTCGCCCACGATTTGCTTTGTGGCTAAGTCCATTTTGAGGATACGCAGATTTCTCGAAGACTCCCCTGTTTTCTTATCTGGATTTGCCATTGGACTTTGAATGGATGTGTACAAGAATTTACCATCTGGAGAAATAGTCACACCTTCAAATCCACGGTTGGAAATACGCGTATTGTATACCTCAGGCAGTGTATCAAAAATTGGCGTTTGAGCACCAGCTTGAACGAGCTTGTCTTTAGCGCCTTTAGGGACATAACGTCCTAGTATCGTGCCATCGCGTTTCACTTGAAGAATGGATGGGCGATATTCATCTGAAACCCAAAATGTATCGTCAGTTGGGCTATAAGCGATACCTTCCAAATCAAGACCATCCGGATCATAAGCCAGCTTCGTAACACCTTTCTCATCATACGGCACTTCATCGATTCCAATCAAGTTCGGCAGTCCTGTTATGTATTTGCTATTGCTTACTTTATCTAATTTGCCATCTGGAAGCGATAGTTTGATCGTCTCCAAGATTTCAATGTTTCCGTTCGTAATTTTGAATTTATAAATACGTGGAATGTAGTTGTCGATCGGGAATGTGCGAAGTTTATCTTTACCTACTTCACCGTTGGGTCCACGATCCGCCAACGTATAGAACGTATCTGCAGCATCTTTAGGTAAGTGAACAAGACCTGAGAACCCGCCTTCTTGGATACCTTTTTCAAGCACAGGAGCATTTTTCCACTCAAATTCACCAGTCACTTTAGGAATATCTTTGAGCGAGATGGATTGATTCCATTCATTCCATTCGAGCTGTTTACCAAGTGCTTCACCAATGGTGCGAAGAGGAACATATGTGCTTCCGTTAATGACAACGGGATCTTTATCAAGGGTAAGTGTTTTCCCACCGGAAGTTAGTTGAAACTTCACAGCAATAGCCTCTAACGTAGCTTGTCCTGCGGATACGACAGTTGTTGTAGAAACGGCACAAATGGCCGCAAGTACAATAAGCAGTCGCTTTCTTCTCAGTAATCTTTTCATATGAACCCTCCATCATCTAATAAACTATCACTGTGATAAGCATAATGTTTATATATTCGTGGAATATCAGAGGGATATAAAAAAATTGTAAATTAAAAATAGCTGTTCAAACTTTTTAAAATTGCGTAAAATTAATTTGTGTAAAATAAAACAAAGGAGGCGGCCCATTTGAATGTTCATCAATTTACAGTTCGCACGATCCGCGGTGAAGAAAAGTCTCTTGCTGATTACCAAGGTCAAGTGCTGCTTATTGTGAATACCGCTACGAAGTGCGGCTTTGCTCCTCAATTCGAAGGACTTCAAGAGCTCCATGACACATATAAGGAACAAGGTTTTAGCGTCTTAGGATTTCCGTGCAATCAATTTAAGGACCAGGAACCCGGCGACGATGCTCAAGTCGAGCAAGCTTGCCAAATTAATTTCGGTGTTAACTTTCCGTTGTTCTCCAAAATCAATGTTAACGGCGCAGACGCCCATCCGCTTTACCAACACCTGAAAAAGCAGGCTTCTGGTCTTCTCGGCTCAAGCATCAAGTGGAATTTCACAAAGTTTTTAGTTGATCAGCAAGGCAATGTGATTAAACGCTTCTCCCCTACCACTTCACCAAGCAAAATAGACAGCCAAATTCGCAAGCTGTTAGAGAAATCAGCTGTTCATGCCTAATTTTGTTTGAATGTAAAAAAGCATCCAACCCCAAAGTGGGCGGATGCTTTTTCTCATTTTACATACTTTTTTGCCTTTTCAATCGCTTCGTCTTCTGTTGGTGCTGTCACATAGCGTCCATTAATAAATATAAATGCAAACCGGGAACACGGACCGCAATATGATTTGCAGGCAACTTTGACTTCAGCATCGGGTGCAATGACACTTATCTTAGAAAGGGCGGTCTTCACTTTCATGTGTTTGCATTTATCACAAATGCGGATATCATTGCGCATTAGTGATCTCCGTGATTCCCCTTGCTTGGGTTCGTAATCATGAAGCCTTCTTCTGGTGTGTAGAAGTAATCAATACGGATACCATCCAGCAAAGGTTCATTTTTATCTAGAATAACGTCAATACCTTTATCTGTGCTTACAAGGACGTCATTTTCTGATTTATCGTCAAGACCCAAACCATAGTGAGCATGGTCACCGTGCGAATGAGTCACTTGAACGCGAACCAATAATCCTTTGTTTTCTTCTTTATCAAGCTCCAATTGAAGTACTTTTGCAGCATTACGCGAAATTTTGACGTTCATATGTACACATCTCCTGAAACATTAATTTTTATTTCTTATTGTAAAGAATCTAAGGCACGAAATCAACCTTTGTCCCAAGTCATCCCTTACTTCTTGCTAATTCACTAAACGAACTTTAAAATACATAGTAGTGAGCACAAAGAGCACTAATTACACGGAAGTAACTAACTTACATAAAAGTTAGTTCCATACATTCAATTCGAAAGGAAGCGGTCTTATGTCAACCCTAGAGAATGAAAAAGTCGCTCCACTCAGCAACTATGTTCCTAAAGTACCCAAAGAAATCGAATGCTCGGTTGAAAGAACACTTGAAGTTATTGGTGGAAAATGGGCTTTTCTCGTGCTTCGCGAATTATTTTGCGGAACGAAACGTTTCGGCGAGCTGCAGCGCCAGATAACTGGAGTCAGCCCTAAATCATTAACGGATATCCTTCGTCACCTCGAGGAACATGGGGTTTTGGAACGAATGGCTTACCCTACGGTTCCTGTTACGGTCGAGTATACCTTGACACCGAAAGGCCAGGATTTGCATCAAATAATAAAAGAAATGAAGTTATGGTCAGCCAAAGTGGACATAATGAATAATTAGGGACTATCACCAGAGGAGTGGAGCTTGATGATCACCATCAAATCTAAAGAACAAATTGAAAAGATGGGCAGAGCGGGTCGCATCCTTGCTGATTGCCATAAAGAAATTGCCAAAATGATTCGACCTGGTATAACCTCCTGGGAAATCGACCAATTCGTAGAGGGCTTTCTGACTAAGCACGGGGCCACTCCCGAGCAAAAAGGTTATCACGGTTATCAATATGCCACTTGCGCATCCGTAAACGATGTGATCTGTCACGGTTTTCCTAAGAAAGAGCCTCTGAATGACGGCGATATTGTAACCATCGACATGGTTGTACGTATAGATGGTTGGTTGGCAGACTCCGCGTGGTCTTATGCGGTGGGTAACATTTCTCCGGTTGCCGAGAAATTGCTGAAAGTAACGAAAGAATCTCTATACAAAGGAATTGAGCAAGCCGTTCCCGGCAACCGTATCGGCGATGTGTCGCATGCCATCCAAGTGTATGCTGAATCTCATGGTTTTTCCGTTGTAAGAGATTTTATCGGACACGGGATTGGTTCCGAAATGCATGAAGAGCCGCAAGTGCCTCATTATGGACCAGCTGGCAAAGGGCCGCGGATTAAAGAAGGCATGGTCTTCACGATTGAACCGATGCTGAATGTAGGTAAATACCATTCCAAAGTAGATCAAGACGGATGGACAGCAAGAACTTATGACGGCAGCTTGTCCGCTCAATATGAACATACGATTGCCATCACGAGTCAAGGACCGATTATTTTAACCGAACAATAAAGATACCGGAGGAACATGCATGATTTCTTTTTACAAGAAATATTGGAGAACAGCCTTTGACATTGCTCTCATTGTTCTAACCGTCTATTTATTCATGCTGTTATTTAGTTACCTGTATCGCATTGCTACCCCAATCTTCCTGGCTCTGATCATTTTCATGATGATCGAGCCTTTTGCTCGGTTTTTGAACCGCAAAGGTATACGTAAGTCAATCGCTTCGGCGATTTCGACCTTAGTATTCGTCCTTATTATCCTTGGCGCACTAACCGGTGCCGCTGTCATATTCACCAGCCAGATCATGAGTCTTGTCGATAAAGTGGATGAATATCAAGCGGTGTTCAACGATCAAATTGTGCAAAAAATTAGCGAATTGAATGACCAATTCCAAGCGCTGCCAACTGACGTTATTGTGAAAGCCAAAGATTATGCCGGGCAAATCGCAGGTAATGCATCCAAGTTTATCATTGCTTTCTTATCTGGATTAGTAGCCTCGCTGACATCCTTCTCAACCTTCATGTTCAACTTCATCGTCGGGATTATCTTAGCCTACTTCCTTAGCATTGAAATTGATTCTTGGAAACGCCTTGCAGGTGAAAAAACACCAAAAACCTTCAAATCCGTCTTCTTTTTTCTCAAAGAAAATGTGGTGAAGGGAATCGTCTCCTACATAAAAGCGCAAGCCAAACTAATCTCTTTGACGTTCGTTGTCGTATTTTTCGCCTTGCTCCTGCTCGGCGTTAATAATGCTTTCTCCATCGCGCTGTTGTCAGGCATCTTTGATGTACTGCCACTACTCGGCGTATCAACTTTGTTCATTCCATGGATCATCTACCTGTTTATTGTTGGTCAAACGACATTAGCGATCTGGCTCAGTTCCTTACTCTTGGTCGTCATCCTCGTCAGACAAATTATGGAGCCAAAGATCACTGGGGAATCACTCGGAGTATCGGCCTTTACGACCTTAGCCTTCATGATCGTATCCCTTTCTCTCTTTGGATTTGCTGGTGTAATCCTTTCGCCAGTGTTGATCATTCTGATCAAAGCTCTGTACACGCAAGGCTACCTTCAACGCTGGATTCGTAAGCCTGAAGATGAGTATGTTCAAGGTAAATTACCTTATAGTGGACCTTAATGGTTGAAAATACGGATTACGCCGTTGAAAAATGCCCCAACTTCCTCATAAAGGAAAAGTTGGGGCATTTTTTATACGCGATGCCTGCTTCGGTATATTGATGGAGCCATGCCCATTTTTTGCGTAAAAACGCGACTCAAATAAAAGCCGTTTTCGAATCCGCATTTCCCGGCAATCGCATCCAAGGTAAGCGTTGATCCCTCTAACAAATGCCGAGCTCTTGTGAGACGCATCTCATTCAAAAACTCAGAAGGAGTTTGTCCGAACACCTTGCGAAACTTACGGGTGAATTGTACGGGGGTGAGTCCAAGAGAGACAGCCAAATCCAACAGGGATAAACTTGCATAAGCATATTCCGTCATGTACCTTCGGGCTTTCTCCATCAACAAATCGACTTCTGTGGAAGGGTCATCTTTGCGATCTCGCTCCATTTTGACTAAACGTAATAAATCGTTCACCATGTGCTGCTTGTGCAGCGTGCTCTCTTCATCCCAGCCGGGAAGCTGTCTCAAATAACGATAATTGGAAGATAAACGATCTGTATCGTTAATCGTCAATTTTCCTTTCCAGAAGGCTTCATCGCCAAAACTAGGTTCAGATAACCATACAAACTGCAGGAAGTGAAAGGACAATGGTTCAAGTGTTTTCCTCTGAAACACGGTGTGGGGTGGACAAATAACAAAGTCTCCGAACCCCGCTTCCCCTTTCCGCTCCCCAACACGATAGAAGAATCTGCCATCTTCTACGGCAAATATCGTCCAACATGGATACTCGTCTTCCTCTAGCATAAACGTCACCTTATGGTGCCAATAGACATGGGAGATGAGCTTAATAGTCACATCACGGAAAGCCACGCTCTCACCTCTTCAATAATGAAATAAAGTATATGCCTATTGTAACTGTCTGCATGTTCAATGGGAATAGGATATTTTACAATGAAATTAAAGATATTCTATGAATTAGTGAGGTGCTAAGTTATGAAGCATGAAATTGTTTTATCAGACATAACCGTAATCGGTGGAGGATTAGCAGGTGTTTGCGCGGCAATCGCTGCAGCTCGGTTAGGCCAATCTGTCTCGCTCGTCCAAAATCGTCCTGTCCTTGGCGGCAATGCCAGCAGCGAAGTTCGCGTCTGGGTATGCGGCGCTACTTCCCACGGTGCTCATCGAAATGCCAGAGAAACCGGCATCATGGGTGAACTATTCGTAGAGAACCAGTACCGTAATATCGACGGAAATCCTTATATCTGGGACCTGATCGTACTTGAAAAAGTCAAAGCAGAGAAGAATATTACGTTGTTCTTAAACACGGATGTCCATGAGGCCCATGCCGAGGGTGACGAGACTAGTCGAACGATTCGTTCTGTCACAGGTTGGATGATGGGATCTGAACGACGTATTCGTTTCGATAGTCGTGTTTACCTCGATTGTACGGGCGACGGGTTAGTCGGTTTCCTCGCAGGTGCGAAATATCGCATTGGCCGTGAAGCACAAGAGGAGTTCAATGAGGAATGGGCACCACTCGTCGCGGACGATATTACACTTGGGAGTACCCTACTGTTCTATACGAAAGATGCAGGCCGTCCGGTCAAATATATCGCACCAAGCTTCGCGAAAGACATCACACAAACCTCCATCCCCATGAAACGCGTCATTCACAGCGGAGATAATGGCTGCGCTTATTGGTGGATTGAATGGGGCGGTGAGCATGATGTTGTTCATGAAAATGAGCGAATCCGGGATGAGCTGTCCTCTGTTATCTACGGCATTTGGGATTATATCAAAAATTCCGGTAAATTCGAGAGTGAAAACCTGACGCTCGAATGGATCGGCTCTATTCCAGGGAAAAGGGAATATCGTCGTTTCGTTGGGGACTACGTGCTGAATCAGAACGATATCATCGCACAGGAGCTATTTGAAGACCGGGTCGCCTTCGGCGGCTGGTCCATTGACTTACATCCGCCACAAGGGATGTATGCCACAGCTAAAGGCTCCAAACATATGCATATGGATGGCAGTTACCATATCCCGTTCCGTTCTCTCTACTCCGTCAACGTGACGAATATGTTGATGGCGGGACGCAACATCAGCGCGTCCCACGTGGCTTTTGGCACGACGCGCGTCATGGCGACTTGTGCCGTCATAGGCGAAGCCGCGGGCACAGGAGCCGCGCTCTGCGCGGCAAAGGGCATCTCCCCCCGCGAGCTGCACAGCAGCCACTTGAGCGAGCTTCAGCAGACGCTGCTTCGACAGGATGCAGCCGTCCTTGGTCTGAAGAACGCGGATGCGGCAGACCTCGTGCTCCGCGCTGAGATGACAGCGTCCAGCACCTTGACGCGACTTGCTCTCGAGCAATCTGCGTCGGTGCTGCCGCTGATCGCGCATGTGGCGCTTCTCGTGCCCGCAGATCCGTTCATTGAAGGCATCGAGCTGCTGTTAGACGCTTCGGAAGCTACGGAGCTGACAGTCGAGCTCTGGAGCACTGGGAAGCCGCAGAACTACGTCCCACACACACAGGTGACGTCCATTCAAGTAGCTGTGGCTAAGGGTTCTCAGCAGTGGGTAAAGGCTGCGCTTTCTTGGCACCCTGAAACCGCTCAGAATGCTTTTATCATACTCAGAAGCAACCCGGCGCTTTCCGTCCATCTATCCGGCAGACCACAAACGGGCGTGTTGTCCTTCAAACATGATGCTGCATCAGAAGACACCGTAGATTTCGGTGATATGTATCATCATCAGCCGGTCATTGATTGGAGCGCGAAAGCATTCATCCGGAAGCCAATCTGCTTCCGTCTGCTCGCTCCCACATCCGCATTCGCAGCCGATAAAGCCGCCGATGGGTATAAGCGTCCTTACGGAGGCCCTCATCTGTGGTCGTCGGCTGGCTTGGATGCCCCCCAGCCAGAGTGGCTTGAAGCCAGTTGGCCGGAGGCTGTGCGGATTCGCAGCGTACATCTCACTTTCAATGATGACGTGAACGAAGATTTAATTAATTTGCATCATCATCGGACGGAATTCGAGATCATTCCTGAACTGGTCAAAGACTATAAACTTCAAGCCTTCATCGGCGGTGACTGGACCACAGTGGCTGAAGGGCTCGATAATCATACGCGCAATCATGTTCATCTTTTGCCGGAAGCTGTGACGACTGATCGACTTCGTGTGGTCGTTGAAGCGACAAACGGGACGGAACGGGCAGAGATTGTAGAAATCCGTTGTTATGGTTGATCGAAGGCAAACAACAACACGCATAAATCATTTTAAGAGTTGCGCATTCCATAACCTGCCATTATGATTAGATCAATTAAAAGTTGATGTGTGACTGGCGAAGCATGGATACCCATGAGGAAGCACATTGATGTTACAGTCGTACGCCTGGGCAGAGGTAAGGGGGATTGATCCCCCTTACCTCTTTGTGTTTTTATAAACAATGAAGGGTTGAGGGTAAAATGAGTTCAGAAAAATTAATTTTGGATGGTAAACTTGTTGCGAAAAGCAGCGCATGTAAGCGGCTAGGCATTGATTCCAGAAGAATCGCTATTCTCGATTATTATCAGATTCCAATTGAAGGCAGCACGCGGTAATCGTTGGTCGGAGTCTAATTCTAGGTAAACCCGTATCGCTTATGCTGCTGAATAGAAACGCAACCGTGACCATTTGCCATTCAAAAACAAATAATCTCCCTCTAATCATCGGATTAGCTGATATTGTCGTTGCAGCAGTTGGTAAACCTGCCTTTATTCAAGGAACATGGATGAAAGAAGGTGCTGTCGTTTTAGATGCTGGATATAACGCTGGTAACATTGGCGATGTCAATTTCGATGGTTGTCACAAAAAGGCCAGCGCAATTACTCCTGTGCCTGCTGGAATAGGCCCAGTGACCATCGCAATGCTGCTCAAACACACCGTCCTTGCTGCCGAAAAAAGCAAAATGATAACCTGAGTTTCCGACATTCTTTTTTCTAAAATAGGTCTTAATAACCCTTGTTTAACCTTACATAGTGTGTTATATTAAAAGTGCGTCAAATCAAGGTTTCCACTTCAAAAAGTTGACATAGGAGTGATACAAATGGGCAACAATTCCGTGCAAATCCCGCAAGGTGAAGAATTGATTCGTGTGGAAATGACGGTTAAGGAAGCGCTTGCATTGACAGGCACTAAATTTAACCAAAACCACAAATTAGAGACAGATGCAATCAAGAAGGTTAAACAATCCTTAGAAGATAAATTGCTGACACCGAACCATTAATCCATATCCACGCTCACCGCACATAGTCCTGACGAACGATTTCTAATCGCTCGCGGGGCTTTTTTCATTAGATCCCACATCCTTCAATGGCCTCGATCGAGGTTTTCTTATTTTTTATCGTATCAAATTCAGCCGAATGCTTATAATAATCTCGCACCGCCCAAAATCCTACATTTTAAGGAGTGAACAACCAAATGTCAGAAGATCATAAGCAGCAAGGGCACGCCAGACAAAATACAACGACACGAACAACAGATCAAAAAAGCAACAAGAAAGGTAAGAAATAACGATATTCCACTTCAGGAGGCCGATATATGCTCGATCAGTTAGAAAGCAATTATGACTGTGCGAATGCGGGCTCTGACCTGCATAGCTTAAAACAAGAACTTGAACAATTCCAAGGACAAGCAGCCTCTTCCGACAAAGAACAAGAAGAGCATCGGAATCGACTTGAGAATCAAATTCGTTTTATAGAAAATAAGTGTTCCATCCCAAGCGAACATATCCCGCAATAAAGAAAGTCCACGCCTTAAATAACAAGGGCGTGGACTTTTGCATTAAGTGACTTTTCTTCTTGTCAAAATACACGGAACACCTTTACCAACGGCTCCTGGCTCAGACATCATGGCCAAATACCGAAGCCCTCTTGTGCACGGTGTCTTACAAACCGCACATGTGGACGACTCCACAAGCCTCATCGTGTATTGCACTCTGGATGAAAGTTCTTTCTTCTTGGATGCCTTGCCCTTCCCTTTAGGTGGTGCCATATCCACGCCTCCCAACAGTTTCCTTCCTTCAGTATATGAAGTCTGGGCGGAACGGTTCTTGGGAAGCATGCTCAAGTTCGTTATACTTGTCTATCGCAAATTTTAAAATTCCATCGCCGTCAATAGGATCGGAACTAATTCCTCATAGAGTGCTGCGAAAGATTCCACTGGCAGGGGGTTTACCCCAAATCCTACTTCAACGGTAAAGCCGGGTCTACGAAATTGTTGGATGAACCAGTCTTTGTAACCAGCGTCACTGTCTGTCAGTTTAACTGCCTGATAGCTGCTGGCTAAGGCTAATCGCTCGGCAAATGCCTCAGATTCCAGTGGCTCATAGTCGCGATAATTCCAATAAATCTCCCTACCTTGGGTATGCAGTGCCACAACAAGCTCAAAGTCATGGCATTCTGTAAATTGAGCTAAAGCTGCTGCCTCCGGCTCCGTTAACGGTGCCTCTCCACCGTAATCGCGCTCACCAGGTCGGACCTTCTCTCTACGTATTGCCTCTTCTTCCCAGTGTGCAGGGAACTGGTCATTGAGATCAACACCACGAATATTGGCCTTCCAATTCCTGAAATCCAGCGATCCTCCGTTCCAATTCAATAGGGGCTCTTGGTAGGGATGTTCCTCGGTAACACCAGACAGAACAAGTTCCACACCATCGGGATTCACCATTGGTACAACCCAAAGCGAATACTCCGATAAGAGCCGTCTAATATTGCTGCCATGCCATGCCGTCCCTCTTGCATAGGAGCAAGCAAGGTCTTCCACGAATTGCATGAGTAATGGTGTCGTTATCCATTCATTCGCATGCAGCGCTGCGTTGAAATGAATCTCTTTCGTACCTTGACCAATTCGCAGAGCTGGTATGCTTTTCCCCATCACACTTGCGCCTATCTCTTCTACATGAAGAAAAGGATATATCTTGCAGAGCCGATTCAGTTCTTCACAAAGTGTCCAATACCCGTATCCTAACACACGACCACCTCACAGCCCATTTACTTAGTTCGTATGGCTATGATTATGCCCGCCCGCTTAGAATCATGCGGATTCATGCGGAGATACCTTTATCATGCTATTCAACTTAGTTTCCTCTAGAAATAAAAAATAGACCCCCACTAGGGTCTATTCACATCACTTATAAAATATTTGGCACCTGCCAAACGACCGGCGTTATAGAAATTTGCTCTTTCAGCCAATTTTGCGCAATTTTCTTAAATAATTCTGGCTCACCGCTGCAAAAAAATTGATGGATTGGAAGTTTCCCCGATGATGCCAGTATGTTGCGGTGGTAAAGGATTGTGCTGATCTCTCTTGCCGTTTCGTCTGCCGAAGAAATCAACGTCACATCCGGTCCCATGACACGAGAGATGGCTTCCACTAGGAAGGGGTAATGGGTGCAGCCTAGGATTAAGCAATCTATCGGCTTGCCGATTAGCTGTCTGAGTGATTGCTCGACAACCTCGTTTGCACGATCCGCACCGAAAAGCCCTTTTTCTACGAACGGCGCTAACAGCGGGCAAGCTTCGCTATACACTTGGATGTTCGGCGAAATCAACCTTAATGCATAATCATAGGCATTGCTGCGAATCGTCCCATCCGTACCGATAACTCCGATAACGCCGCTTCGTGTAGTTTTGATCGCGGCTCTCGCTCCTGGCGAAATAACGCCAATCACGGGAATAGATACCCGTTCACGAATATCTTCTATAGCCACTGCGGTTGCTGTATTACAAGCGATTACGATCATTTTAGGATTAAATTGAATTAAGTACTCGACGATTTGCCGAGTGAAAGTTCTTACTTCTCCAGCAGAGCGGGGACCATACGGACTTCGAGCTGTATCTCCGAAATAAATCACTTTTTCCTGCGGAAGCTGTCTCATTAGTTCTTTTACTACAGTTAATCCTCCGACTCCGGAGTCCAGTACGGCTATCGCTTGCTGCACACCTATCCGCTTCCTTTGCCGGTTAATGAATTACGTAACCACATGGATAGGATATGAGCGAACAAGCTGAAAGGTACCTAGGTGAAAGTATCAGATTTCTGGTCTGACACCTAATTTTTAGGAATGGAGTTCACTCACAATCCCGAATTCATAGCCTTTTTTCTTGATCTCTTTGCAAATACGAGCCAGTGCCTGCATATTTTCTAAAGATCCTTGATGCATCAAAATCACATTGCCATCATGCAAATTATTCATAATGTCATTGTATGGATCCTCGGCTCCGTTGGCTCTCGGTTCCCAATCCCGCATAGCCGTAGACCAGAACACAGAAGTGTAGCCCATGCTGGATACTAAATTCAAGTTATGTAGATTGTAATGCCCATACGGAAAGCGGAAATATTTCTCGACTTCTTTACCAGTAAGTTTTTTATATAAGGCTTCGAAATCCGTAATCTCTTTGCGAATCTGATCATCGGTCATCTCATTAAAGTCGTTATGCGTCATCGTATGGTTGGCAACGAAATGACCATCAGCTACAACCTTTTTCAAATACTCCGGATTTTTCTTAATGTTATTGCCCGAAATAAAGAAGTTTGCTTTCACATCGTTTTCTTTCAGCGATTTAAGCATGAGATCAACTTCAATCAAGGGACCTCCAGCATCGATCGTTAAATAAACCTTTTTGCCGGTCCCGACCCAAACCGCTTTCTGGTCCTCCGTGAAGGATTTTGTTTCCTTTGGAAAATCAGGAACTTGCCCCGTTTTCTTTTTCATGTAATACCAAGAATACGGTACGCGATCGCCAGTCACTGACTTGGTTTTAGAAAAGTTGCCTACCACTGCTGGCTTTGGTGTTGCGGTTGGCTCTGGAGCCGTTGTTGGCTTCGGTGTCGCACTAGGAACAGGTGTGGATTGAGGTTTAGGTATGGGTTTAACTGTTGATTTAGGAGTTGGAGTTGCCGCTGCACTTGTTGTTGCTTGTGGCGTATTATTTTGGGATTGACTCAAGTCTGGGGATAACAGGCTTTTGTCTGCACAACCGATCAATGATGCGCTTAGAACGATCAGTAGTGCAGCACTCTTGGTAATTGATGTCATTGTAGCACCTCGTTTTGGAATGAATACTCACATATTCATTTCGACAGCGCTAGACAAATTCCCTGCCTATTTTAGGTGAAAGGTGTTTATTTCGTAGCTCGATACGTCATAAATTGAAGAATCGTGATGAGAATAAAGGCAGTTCCAGCAAGCATAGGAATCGTGATGAAGCCCAACCAGTTTAAGTAATCGACATCACATGGAATAGGGCCGCAGCCTGTTGCTGATTCATGAAATACACCCGATTGCAGCAGAACATGGTAGATTGAAATACAAGCTCCCCAGATGGTCAGCGGCAGCACATAAATGGTTAATTTGTAGTCTCTGCGCACGGCTGCAATCCCTAATAGGACAACTAATGGATACATAAGAATACGTTGATACCAACATAATTTACAAGGAATAAAGTTCATAATCTCTGAAAAATACAGGCTTCCCAATGTGGCTAATAACGCTAGAAGCCATGATAGGTGCATGCCATTATCTCTTAACCATTTGTTTGACATCAAATCTCGTCCTCCCCTTCCTCCTTATTATAAAAAAATTGTGAAAGGAAGTCTAACAAGAGCGAAAAGTGGCCAAGCAGGCATCAACAAGCCTGCTTGGCCACTTCCATTAAACGGAGAAACTATATACCACTTCATTCGTTTGTTTCACGAGATCATCCCACTGTTCCACGGGAACAATATCCACAACGGCTTTGATCGATATGTTGTTAAAATCCAGCTTTGGCACGTCTTCCAAAGTCATCCGATTCGTAACCAGGCGGTCGAGCCAGCCTGGAAACTGCTTCTCCATTTGCTGTAAGCGGTAAATGGCGGTCTCGAAATCTTTGCGCGAAGCGTTGACCGAGCCGATCACGCACTTATTCTCCAGCACCATGCTCTGGTTGAGCATGTCGGATGAGATCTCCAGCTTACGGTCCGCTGGAGTGACCCCCAGCAGCGCCAACACACCGTTTGGCGCTAGAACAGACATGGCCTCGAAGGCTAACGGGCTGTAGCCCGTGCATTCGAGGATCAGATCTATCGGCTTGCCGAGACCCTCGGCATAAGCTGTCATAGTCGCCGCGCTGCCGCTGTCAGCGCCGGCCTCCTTAAACACACCTCCACTGTCCTTCACAAGCTGCGCTTGTAGACTGTCTTGCGGAGATTTGGACCAAACATACGCTTCCAGCCCCAGCAGGCGGCAGGTCATCGCAGCAAGCAAACCAAGCGGTCCAGACCCGAGTATGAGCGCAGTTCTCGGCTCCCAGATCAACCGCTGCTGGACACGCAGCACTTGGTCCCAAACTTTCTCTACGATGCTCTGCGGCTCGACTAGCACCCCATGCCTCAGCAGTTCCTTCGGCACCTGAACCAAATATCGACCTTCCTCTTTGTAATACTCGGAGAGGAAGCCGTGAGCCCCTTTAATGCCCCGTTCTACAAACTCACCAGTCTGACAAAAATCCGAATGACCATTGCGGCAATTCACACAGCTTTGATTTCTGCATGGCCGTCTTACAATGACGGTTACGAGATCCCCTAGCTGGAATCCACTCTCCGCCCCAGCTTCGGTCACAACCCCTAGCGACTCATGCCCCGTGGTCAAGTCATCTTCACCTTCGGGAGGAATGCCGTAATTCTCCTGTAGTATTTCCTTATCCGTGCCGTCCAGTCCAACAGCAAGCACTTTTACAATAACTTCTTGAGGCCCTGAAATCACGGGGTTCTTCACATCTTCAAGCTGAATAGTCGGGTTCCCCTGTCGAAGTTGCTTGACGCGAATTGTCTTCATTACTTCCTCTCCTTCCAACTAATGAACGACGGGCTCCAGCACTTTATCCTCACTCGCATCAACAGCTTGCTTCGTTCCCTTCGAGGTCAATAATTTTAATTTCGACAAATATTCTTGCGTCACTTTAATAAAGGAAGCATGTGACCAAGTCAGCGGTGAAACGGACATAGGCTCTCCTGTGAAAGGATGTACTTGCTCAGCCATCACCCCTGAAGGCGCAGCATGAAGAATAGCCCAGCGCATCAATTTTTCCGCTTCCAACAAGTCCTGAACGGTTTTGGCAGACGCCACCAGCCATTCCGCGTACCAAAGGGTACATATAAACCAAGGATTGCCCGGTACCTTAGCTACGTCATTGGTGACTTGATGATAATAGTCGTTCTCATAACGAGCGATACCGCCGATATCTGTTTGTACCCACAATTTCTCTTTCAGAATCTCCATCGTTGCCACAATCCGCGGATCTTCAAGCTCAAACAAGCCGAAGTCAAATAGTGCATACATACTCATATCGAGCGTGTAGTCCGGCACATACGTATTTTGTTCATAATTCCAATATAAAGCCCGCAAAAAGCGATTCTGATCGGGAGCATACAGATGCTGTTCAGCTGCTTTCTTTACTTGTCCTGCGATATCTGCATAATAAATGGAGCGCACTTTATCCTGATGATATTCGGCAAAACGTGCTGCAGCTATAAGACCGGCATATACCGATGATACTGTGAATGCTAATACACCATAACGCTCTTCCCAGAGATCATAGGAAGGCAAAGGAAGTCCGGATGCATCCCGGTAACGAACGAGAAAGTCCGCTGCGGGCTTCACAAATTTCTCATAATCCTCACGTGAGCTCTCTATTGTTCCAGCCAGCTTATGGTGATGCCATAACGTATACAGCACAAGAGCTGTCTCATCCTCTTGAATCGCAAGCTGCTTATTCCCTCGACTATCCACCCAGGGATGCCAGCTCGAGCCCACTGAACTGTCAGGGTTATATTTGTGCATGAGATAACCTTCAGGAGTAAGTACCTTCTTACAGAAGTCAAAAAATTTCCTGGATAATTCATAATATCCCGCCCGATCAAGCGCATGAGATACCAAAGCGCCATCACGCGGCCACATATACGAGTAAGTATCCTTGGCAAATTTCAAAATATCTGAATCATTCGCTGCAATGATGGCCCCTCGATTGTCGACGTTTGTTCTGGTAATCAACAAGCATCGCTTATAAAATGATTCCAAATCAGGCTTCAACAGTGAGAGCTGGTGGGCATCCTGATTCACCCATTTCACCCAATGATCGTGAGTTCTTTGTAATAATGCTTGCGGGGTTGCTGTGCGAAGTAATCGCTCTAAACGCTCTACCTCCTGCTTCGTACGTCCAAAACAGACCCAGAACCAAGCTTCTTTCACGCTTTTTGGCGGTAGTTTCATCGTCAATTCAATCACACCATCAACAGATCCCTGCGCGATGGCATTTCCCCCTAGATGACCATCCTCAGCATCTCTCCATGTTCCTTCCAAACCGTGAATCCCTTTTTGTCCTGTTGCATAACCGCTAGGTATTGCTTTCTCAGCGTCTGGAGACAAGCAAGATAGTGACATATAACGATGACCCTTATAAAATAAAAGTGAATTCAACTCAGGATCATAATAAATCGTGTCTCCGACGCCATTTCCATAGATTTGGAGATCCAAATGAAAATACAATTTAATTTCTCTTTCCACATCAAAGCGGTTTTCTACCTTCACCTTGCGTAAAAATACATTCTGCTGAACATCGACCCCATCACGAATAACGAAGCTGAGACCTAACCTTTCATGGGCGCAATCCGCGTTAGTAACAAGCGAATCTTCCAAATAATTGAGCTTTTTTGAAACCTCTGGATCGTCAATCCAGAAGAATCCTTCCGGACACCAAATGCCAAAATGTGAAAGATGATCACTAGATTGATTCTCTTGACCTACTAAAGGGTAATACATGTCACGAATATTATAAGCAGCGTCGAAATTAATGAGTACATTCCCGTTTCCTATGGGTAAATCTCTTGCCATTCCATCAGCCTCTTTCCAAGATATTGCTACTAATTTACCAAATTGAGTGCTTAAATATTCACGCAGCGGTTCTTGGCTGGATTTTGAGGTAATTGGCACCAATTCGCGCCTTAAATATGTTCATTTCATTCGAATTCATTTACAATTAAAACATATGGAGGGATACGTTATTATGAAACAATTTGAAGGATTCGGTAAATTTTTGGAAAGCTTGCGGGGCAAGATGTCATTGCGTGAAGCGGCTCATAAAAGCGGGCTATCGCATGCCTACATCAGAGACCTTGAACTAGAGCGTAATCGTTCGACCAATGAGAAAATCAAACCCTCTCCTGTCACGCTGAAAAAGCTGTCGGATGCCTACAACTTTTCATATACAGAACTTATGGAGAAAGCCGGGTATCTCGAAAAAGAGGACGTCCATGCAATCAATGAGCAAGAGCTAGTCCCTGTGTCGGATACACTGTTTATCGAAGTCAGTACGAAGGAAATTACTTACCATACACGAATTGGCAAAGTTAGCCGAAGTGTGAATTCATTACTGGATTTCAGTCATTTTCTAGATAAGCTTGAAGAACAAGGATTTAAGAAGATGGATACAGACTTATTCGTCAACCTCAATCATGTTCAGAAGTACATCGAAAAAGAAGGAAAACTCTATTTTGACCCTCTAGGTGTCAGCAAGTTTGTCGTTATCGCTGCGATTCGTCAGAAGAAATACCATGATTTAATCGTCCGCAGTGTAGCAAGTAACACAGGAATGGGATTGGAGTTTCAATACGACCGTAACTCCGTATCGGATTCACTTTTCCAGACTTTAAAGCGGCCTATTTAGGAACAACTTACAAAAAAAGGAGAAAAGTTCAGTCATTTATGAAACTTTTTCTCCTTTCTTTTCGTTTATTTATATGGAAGGTTAGATGATTTTTTGGCAGAGAGGATAGGTAAAGAATACATGGCTGTACAACAAACCACTTCCCAGCAGTCTTCTAGTCTAACGAGAGTTAAACGCAAAAGGTCTGTGGGAATGAGCTTTATCGTGTATGGGGTACTTGGGTTTACCTTACTTTCTGTAATGTCCTTATGTTGGTTTTTCCTTACTTCCTCTGGTTCAAATGTAAGATTAATGATGGCTGACACCTTGATTACAACCCAACACCGGGAGTGGGCCAAATATTTGATAGGATCTACAGAGTTGCAGAAGCGCGTGGAAGCCTATTGGAAGCAATTCGACGAAATGGGCGATGAGAAAGATAAAGGATTCGTTGAAATTGAACCTAACTCCCCTCTTGCCCCAGTTGTTGCCAAGAAAGATTTGGTCACCATTGAGCCGATTTCGGGGTCAAATTTCAAAGGACAGCTCGTCACGATTTCGGATCCGAAAAAGCTTAGAATTGCCGTACCTGAGAAAGTGGGTAAAGGGGAGAAGGTTTCCTCTATGGTGAAAAGAACCGGAGCTATTCTCGGTGTTAATGGCGGAGGATTCATCGATCCCAATTGGGAAGGAAACGGCTTCCAGCCTGAAGGAATTGTCATCTCCGGAGGCAAAATCTTTTATAATGACAAAGGCATGAACGGCACTGTGCAGGTTGTTGGTATCGATAAAGAAGGCCGCATGATTGCAGGCAAGTACAAGGTTTCCGAGCTTGTGGACATGGGCGTACAGGAAGCTGTTTCGTTCAGCCCTCGGTTCATTGTGAATGGGGTTGGGCAGATTAAGAGTCAAGCCGATGGCTGGGGAATTGCTCCGCGGACCAGTATGGCGCAGACGAAGGACGGCTCCATTCTATTCGCCATCATCGATGGCAGACAGAAGCATAGCATTGGAGCGACGCTGTATGATGTACAGCAGATTTTCCTAGAGCATGGCGCTGTAACGGCTGCGAATTTAGACGGCGGAGCCTCAACGGTGCTCGTTCATAAGAATGAGATCATCAACAAGCCATCAAGTGAATACGGGGAACGTTACCTCCCTACAGCGTGGCTTCTCTTCGATCATCCGGAAACTGCGAACATCAAGAACGTTTGGGAAGGTTTAGATATTCGCAAAATCGATCCTTCCAAGTGGTAAAAGAAAAAGCAGAAAGCTCTATTCTCGGAGCTTTCTGCTTTTTTTGTTTTTAACGATTTCCTAGAATGACCAAATCTTCCGCAGCCTCGCTTACTTCTTCAACCGGGGCGTCCAGCTCTTCGTCACTTTTGGTCTCTTTCCAGGAACGGACGGTATCCACAACGTTTACGGCTGTGTCTTTTGCTTTTCCATACAGATCAGATGTTGTTGTGCTCACGGTTTTCGCAACTTCTTGCGTTTTTTGACTTACGTTGTTTGCGATTTGCACGGTTTTATCACTAACCACTTGAGCTTGCTCCGCAATGTCACTTCTCAATTCACGGCCGGATTTCGGTGCAAATAGAAGCGCAGTTGCCGCTCCGAGTAAGCCTCCAACAACCGCACCGATGAGAAGATCTTTACCTTTTTTTTCATTGGACATGAGAAATCCACTCCTTAATTGTCTGATTTAGCATTCCGAAGCGCTTGCCATCTTTGCCACAGCTCAAAACCCGTCGTTGCCCACTCCATGGCGTCTTGGATTCGCTTCTGGTGGGTATGTACAACCTTTTCCGCACCATGAATCGATTCGTTCATCACTCGTGAGGCTTTGCGAAGTGCAGAAGCGACATCCCCTATAGCAGCTCCTGCCTTCTCCACAGATTGGATACTCGGCTCTAATGTAAGTATCTGCATATGCACCTCTTCGGTGAGCAGCCCTACCTTCGTCATTAACTGCTCCGCTTGCTCTGCTGTCTCAGCTACGTTCATCTTAGCTTGAACAACCGTATCGCCCAACTTGCCTAGTATCTGCACAATGGTAATCAACATGCGAATGGCAAAGCCGACGAGCACGATAAAGGCAACTGCTGAACTGACGATACTTATCTCTATCCATGTCATGACGGGCACCTCCTGGACCTTACAGCTGTGAGGGTGGATGACGGCTTCTAGACGAATGCCTATGATTTACTACAGTATAGGTAGGAGCAGCTTGTTTTGAC
Source organism: Paenibacillus sp. V4I3 (assembly GCF_030817215.1). GTDB lineage: Bacteria > Bacillota > Bacilli > Paenibacillales > NBRC-103111 > Paenibacillus_E. Next base: position 2,977,090 of record NZ_JAUSZA010000001.1, on the reverse strand, counting down.
ACAAAAAAGCTGGAAAAATTTCTGAGACCTGTCATAATAAAAACAAATCAAACTAGAACACTTGGAGGACTAAGATGAACAGAGAGCAAGGACTTATAGAAATCGAACGCACCCGTATCATTGCCATCGTTCGAGGTGTGCAAGAAAACCACATTCTCTCTTTAGCTGACGCACTTCTTAAAGGCGGCATTACCGTAATGGAGGTCACACTCAATACACCAGGGGCTCTGCGAATGATTAGCGAGCTGCAGGATAAATCGGGTCAGAACATGTTTATTGGCGCTGGTACTGTACTAGATCTAGAAGATGCTAAGAAAGCAGTCCATGCTGGTGCTTCATTCTTGGTAACTCCGAATATGGATGAGGAAGTTATCCTTTGGGCTAGTACGAAGGGGATTCCGATTTTCCCAGGCGCAATGACACCAACAGAAATCGTTAAAGCATGGAAGGCAGGCGCTACAGCTGTTAAAGTATTTCCGAGTGCGAGCTTAGGTCTCACTTATATCAAAGAATTGATGGGTCCTCTTGACCAAATTCCTTTGATAGCCGTCGGCGGGGTTACGGAAGAGAATATCAAACAATTCCTAAACATTGGTTGTTACGGACTAGGAATCGGTGGTTCCTTAATTAATCTAAAAGAAATCGAAGCAGGCCGCTTCGAGTGGATTACAGATAAAGCTGCCAGTCTTCTTGCTGCTTCGCGTTAGGGCACACAAAAAAACCATCTTCCTCCGTATGCGAGGTTGATGGTTATTTATTTTGACTTATGATATAGACACACTTGCTTGCACCCTTCGCTAAACACTCGGTTCGCTCCACGTTCGCGTCAAGCAAATTCCGAAACAAGGCTAACTCACACTGGCAAGCTTGCGTGAATGTATTCGCCACCTGCGTAATCGGACAGTTATGTTCACTAAACATATACGCGTCCTCTCCAAGCTGTGACCAGTCCACCATGTATCCATTCTCGTTCTGAATAAGCGCTAACTCAGCTACCCGCTCTTCCAAGCTTTTCTCGTTCATGCGCGGTTGATACCGGGATTCAAGCTTAGCTTGCCTGCCTTCAAAAAGACGTTCGATCTTCTCCTGACCTTCGCCTTCTAATAATTCATCTAGCAAATCGAGCGTCAATTGCATGTATTTCTTGGGAAACAATTCATCTGCTTGCGGAGCTAGCGTGTACACGTTAGACGGTCTTCCCATGGCTTGCCTAACCAGCTTCGTTTCAAGCAGATCATCCTTCTCCAAGGAATGGATATGACGCCTGACAGCCATTTCCGTAATTCCGAGCTGTTTGGAAATATCATGGACACTTAGCGGTCCCTGAGTTTTGAGCATAGAAAGAATCACTTTACGCGTGGATGTCTCAAGTGCATGATTCACTCTCTCACCTACCTCGGAACTGTCATTTAAGTCTCATTTTACAGCATTGTTAACCATAAGTAAATTAAGAAACAACTATGTATGTTATTCCAATTCGCTCTTAATAAAAGCTCGAACACTACCTGCAAATTCTTCAAAAGCAGCTGGAAGTTTCGGGATTAACGGGTTTAATTCCTGGCGGTTCCAGTCAACATAATCCTGGACAAGAGGTTTTCTGAGCTTCACGAGCTGAAGCAGCGTCTCTTTCAATGTTTCTGAATAGGCGCCTTCTCCATGTACAATTTCCACGATATCCTCATAACTGCTAGCGTCTCTTAGTATAAAAGCATCAATCAGCAAGCTCCCAATATCTGTCACTGTTTCGATCGCTAAATGCAGCACACGTTCCTGCGCAAGCTGCCATACAAGATCATTGGTGCCTTTCGCCCACTGCTCTTCTAATTGCTTGCTTGCATCAGCTAATGAAGTCAGAAACTGAATTCTTTGATTGATCTGTTCATGGTTAATAAAATACATGGGGCTATCTCCGTCCTCTTTTTCGCCATTTCGTCCAAATCATCATTGCAAAAAAAGTAATAATAACCAGAAATACTAACAATACAGCCTGCATGACGTATTCATAACTCACGTTCATTCACCCTCTTGACTCTCACTTGGTTCATTCTACTCTCAGTTTATCGTGGGTACGGGGGAGCGTCAAGCCGAGCAAGATTCTCTTGGAAACCGTATTGTTCTCTCATTTCTTTCATGATAGAGTGAAAAAAGTGAAAAAAGGAGAGTCATAGACATGTTATCAAGGCCCAAACTTACCGAAATCGACATCGTGCGTGCTATAGCGATCATCGCAGTTCTCGTCATTCATGGTACTTCAGGCGCGACTCAGCTACCGTTAGGAACTGGGTCTCATGCCGTATTTTTCATCCTCAACAAGGCCAGTTTATTCACGGTTCCACTCTTTATTTGGATCAGTGGTGTTGTCCTATTTTATACGTATTACGACCGCTGGGAGCTGGGAATGTCGCGGGTTTTCTGGATAAAACGGCTGCGAAAAATTCTGATTCCCTATGTCCTTTGGTCACTTTTTTACTACCTATTCAATCAATTCATATTTCATGGCAACATTGGTTTTGACGTTATACACGTAATCAAATTGCTCATGTCGGGAAATGCCAGCTATCATCTCTATTATATGGTCATTATTGTTCAGTTCTATCTCTTATTCCCCCTGATGATGACGGCTGCTAGACGGTCGCATCGGTTTCGTCAAGGACTTATTCCTATTGGTATCGGGATTCAAGCAGCTGCCTATTGCTTTCATCATTGGGTGTATCCTCTTCCAGAATACGCTTCACTGTTTCTAAGCTATTCAGCCCTATTTGCTTTCGGCGCTTTCATGGGCATTCATTATGCGGCGATTGTTGCTTGGTCTATAAGGTATGCAAGTTGGATTTGGAGCATCATGCTTCTTGCAGGTGTCGCTTTTGTCGGGATGCTATTGCTCCATGAATACGGGCTCGCATCTATCGAAAATTCATGGTTCGAGCTAGCACTTCTCCTTTATTGTATGGCGATCCCGCTATGCTGCATCCAATGGGGTCGTAAGCGGCTGGAAAGCGGCTCACCGTTTGGCACCGCGTTATCTGCCTTAGGCGGAGCTTCTTTCGGTATCTATCTCGTGCATCCCGTGCTGCTAACGCTCTGGGATCGCATCGCGCCAGCGCAGGAGCAGCTATGGCTGTACGATCTCCACACAGTCGCGTCGATTCTCATCGGACTGTTTGGCTCTTGGCTGCTCGTGCGGCTGTATGCGAGCGCACAAAGAAAAGGTTCCGCCAACTGAGCGGAACCTTCTTTCATTTGAAGCGAGCTAATAGCGCCCATCGCCGCTGCTGTCTGCGGCTGTAACGCGGCAAGCCGCGGTGAATATCCAGCGCTTCGCGGTAAGCGCGCTTAGCGTCCTCTGCGCGGCCGAGCTGCTGGTACAGCTGGCCAAGACGGTAGTAAGCTTCAACCGACGAAGAGTGCAGGTCTCGGAATTGCTCGATGAATTCCGCCGCTCTCTTTGGGGATGATGGAGCTAAAGCTTCACCAAGTCGTAAATAAGCTTCACCAAATTTGACTCGTGGATTTAATTCTACCGCTTTGAGCATATAGCTTTCACCTTTGATGAGATCCCCTAGCTTAAGGAGGCAAAGGCCAATCTCATAGTGGACATCTGCGGATTCTTCCATAATAGACAGGGTTTGTTCCAAGTAGGGGAGCGCTTCGCTGAACTTTTTACGCTCGATTAGAATCCTTGCCAACTCCAATTTAGCTGACGTATTATGCGGATTAGCGTGCAAGTCACTTCGCAATCTAGATGCTCTGCGGCTTAATTGAAATGGCTTGAATATGTTTGGTGTTAACCCGACAAATCTTCTGTCCAACACGTACAGAATGACTAATAAAATAAGAAGAGCAAGAAACGGATTACCAACAAGGCGCCATAATAAACCGAAAACAAGTAATTTGATAAGCACGATAAACCCTCCTTTCGACTTCCTTATCCTACCATAATCTTCCTTGTTTGGTCATCCCTATTCAAAGAAAAAAGCACCCAGCCTTCGGCCAAGTGCTTCTACAAGTTACTATATTTGAAAGATGGATCACTCATTCGAGATTTTTTTGAAGCGGTGCTATAATGAAAAGAAAAAGGGAGTTTATCTATGAGCGATCCACGTAAAGAAGTTTGGCACAAAAGAAAACAACTGGGAAGATCCAAGTATTTAATTCTGTTCGGCCTGCTCCCTTGGGGCATCGGACTCACGTTATTGTTTAGTGTCATCGAATTTCTTAGTTTTCAGGAGCTCAAATGGGTTTGGCTACCGATTCGTCTTCTCGTCTTCGTCTTCATCGGATTCTTCGTGGCTAACGCACGCTGGCACGCCATGGAAAGCCGCTACGAACCCTATTCTAGACGACCTTAAGGGTCGTTTATTTTTTTATTAATGTAAAAAGGTCTGATCATCCACATCGTCTGTATGAAAAAGCGAAGCTGTGTGAGTACGTTGAAAATGCTCTTCCAGCTCTTTACGAATCGAACCAAACGACAGGATCTCTTCTATGAACGCCTCGCGCTTGCCCCACTCCTTATCAAGTCCGTTGTTGTTGAACAATTCCTCAGAAACATCTTTAAACGCCTCATGTAAATTGTTATCATACCAGTCGATTTCATTCGATGCGTCTTTGCGGTACACATGTCTCATGTCAAAGTCGTTATCTTTCAAGGCTGTGAATTCAGTTAATAAAATCCCTTTTATGCCATTGGCTTTAACTTCAACATCGGCGCACCGAATATCATTACGTTCCGTGAAGCGAACAATGTTTGCCTGCTTAATTCTCATGTCATACCCTCCTAATGTTACCTATCATAAAGAAGAGTATTTCCAGTTTTATAGGATTTATCAAACGCTAGGAGTGAACCATATTTTCCGAAAATCAACCCAACCCAAATCGTTAATACTCACTCCCTTGATCGAATCATGATACGTGGTTTGCTGAGAACGATGAAGCACAAAGAGAAACGATTTCTCCTCTTGCAGCACTTCAATCAACTCGTTTAGCTTGCATATACGCGTTTCTTGACTTGCATTTTGGAGAATTTGATCGATTTCTGCATCAACCCAGGCCTTTTGTTCGCTATTTAAATGGGCGCGGACGTAGCTGTTGCTTTGCTTAAGCGTCTGAATAATATGAAGGTCATAATCGCTTTCCATACAAATGTGATAGAATATGAGATCCGCTTCCTGAATCGTGTCCAGCCCCATCATATCTGACTTACTCTGGGTTGTCAGTACAATCCTAATTCCAACTTTGGAACACTGCTCAACGATCCATAGCGCATCTTCGTTGTTGTTACTATAGATGTACATGTGAAGGGACTCACCGTTATACCCCATTTCATCAAGAAGGCGCTTAGCCTCAACGAAATCAGTATGATAACCGGAGACAGCTCCTTTGCGATCCAACGTTGGTAAAAAACTGCTGGCTGGTGCTTCTCTGAAGCCTCCAAGCTCCTCAATCATTCGATCACGATCGATAATCAGGTCAATCGCTTTGCGGAAACGAGTATCCTGCTGCGGCCCTTTTTTATTCCGATTAAAAGTAAGCAGGCTGCAGCCGAGAATCGACTGCTCAATCTGATGCCATTCCGTATCTTTTCCGACAGCACCAACGGGTTTACGGGAATTCGTATGGTCGCAAAGCACTTGCACCATATCCCAACTAGGGCCAACCTCGGATAAATCCTGAGGCAAAAGCCAGATTTCCACTTGATCCAGATGAGGCCTAACCCCAAAATAATCATCGAAAGCACGAAGTTTACAGATATAATCATCGTTTCGTTCAAGCCTGAAAGGCCCTGTCCCAATGGGCATACGTCCAAAGATTCCCTCGTTATCCCGACAAATATCCTCCGGCAGGATGGCCATCGAGGAATGCGATAACTGCTGCAAAAAGAGCACATTCGGCTGCATCAACTCGATAGCAATCGCACTTCGATTCAGTACCGTCATATTCTCAATACTTTCGGTCATCCAACCTTGACACGCCGATAGGCCAAGCTCCTTCAATCTCGAAAATGTGTAAAAAACATCATGCGCCGTCATCTCTCTGCCATGATGAAACAGCACGCCTTTTCGCAAATAGAACGTGTAATGTAAGCCATCCTCGCTAACTTCCCAATAATGGGCCAAATGGGGCTCAAAGACCGTTGTTTGCGGATTGTACACAATCAGCGTGTCAAAGATTTGATTAATGAGATGGCAGTCGAATGCATAAAAAGAGTGCGCCGGATCCAATGTCACCAGCCATTTGTAGACCGGAAACCGCAGTGTGTCCTTATAACGCTCCTCAAGTTCGACTGCACGATAACCAAAAAAACTGAACAACCAATCGATGAAAGAGTCCTGCAGCGCCTCTCCTCTACCCAATTGGTGAATCAGTTCAATCGTCCCTTTATAATCGCCTCGGCCCGCCAACTCCATCGCCTGCTTCGAAATCATATCCTCCGAGGAGACAAGAAAAGTAAGCTCGGAGACATTACCTCTTCCTCTTCCAGGCTTCCAGTATACCCAGCCTTGCTCCATCATTTTTTTAAGCAAAATCTTTACATTACGTGTTGTACAATACAATCTATCTGCCAATTCATCTAACGTTATAGGCTGTGGTTCATGTTCTACCCCATGTTCAAAACTAGCTCGAAGCTCTAAGAAATGGGTCAAAAGCTGCATACTCAACATCCTTTCCATAAAAGGGGAAATAGTTAAAGAGAATTATACTCTTTTTGTTCCCCTTATTCTAGATGTAAACTAGATCTAACAGGAAAAGAAAGGAAGGTGAACCGTATGCAACCTACAGATCTATACGTATCCGAGAAGCTGATGCAATGGCAGCAGCAAGATTTGGAAAACGAAGCTCGCGAGCATTGGAAATGGAAATCGATTAAAAAAAGAAAAGTCTACATGCTTCTAACTAACTTATTCTTCTTCGTTTAATCCTAGTTCTTATCCAAAGAACCACTAGGACGAAGAGAACTGCCAGAAGTATACCCATGGCATCGACCGCAACATCAATCCCATGCCCCGTTCGACCCTTTACAAAAGTTTGATGCCATTCATCGGAAGCCGCATAAACTAACGAAATGATGGAGGAGGTGAGCAGTGCCATGACGACTTTTACAGGCTTCGCCAGCAGTGCTAAGGACCAAAGCAGGGCAAGGATAGCGAACTCGCTAACATGCCCTGCTTTTCTTATGAAGAACTCGATGACACCGATAGGGTCTTGCCATGAGATCTTTTGGTGGTCATAGGAGAACTCCCAATGTGGGAATATATTCATCAGTTGAACGCCCGCAAGCTTGGATTCCAACAGCGGCCGCAAGCTCTGCTGCTGATACGATTCTGCCGACTTTAAAAAAATAAACGCCATCCAAAGGACGGCAGCAGTCAAGAAAAAATAATAATAAAATTTCGAATATGATTTCGACATGAGTGAATCATTCCCCTTAAGGATTCATTTTCTTACGAATGCTGAATAAAGCAAAAAATTCAATAACCATCAGATTTACTGCGGATACCCCATAAAAAGCCATCCCAAACATCATGCGGAACGGATCATCCGTCACAGACTTCCACCAAAACGCAGCAGCCAACGTCATAACCATATTCAAAGCTGTCGTTATCCAGAAAGAGAATCCTAATCGATTCGTTTTCCGCATTAACCACACACCGATAACAAACGGAATTACAAAAGCTGCACCTAAGAAAACCCAATACAACACCGCATTCGACACTCTCCGTCACTCCCACACGATCAACTAGTTTATTCTAATAGGTTAGCATGAATAACCGGCTGAAAACAACGTTTGCCGCCCTTTGCAACAGAAACGTCAAATGGTTATGCATGGAAGAAAAACTATAGAAAAATTCTCCGACGCAGGGCTTGCTTGAGCTGGATAATTCATGTATAATACGAAAAGTCGACATTAATTGAACGACATTAAGGGGTCATAGCTCAGCTGGGAGAGCGCTTCGCTGGCAGCGAAGAGGTCAGGGGTTCGATCCCCCTTGATTCCATACTAGAAAAACGCGGTCCCTCGGGATCGCGTTTTTTTGTGTGGAGTCGGGGGAGAGAACCCCGCAGGTTCGCCCGCGCGGACGGAACGTCAGTGTAGGAGCACGGCGTTTATATCTACCACTGAGTTCGTATGCGTCGAATTTTCTTCGTCAGCCGTTTAAATCTAAATTCATACATCCCCTTTGATTCCATTGAGAATAAATAAAGCACATGGCCATTAGGTCATGTGCTTTATAGTGTCTCATAGTCCATTCAAATCACTATTACGACTCTCCTCTTATTAAATTACTTCTTAATAGTTTCAGTAGGCACTGGAGTTTTGCTTGGTAACATGTTAATCAAAGAACCGTTACCCCAAGCGTCAGGCACATCGCCTTTCCAAGACTCAAGGAATTTATAATCTACCAAGTCAGCAGTAATTGACTTTGCAAGCTCTATGTTACCCTTTGCTTTTTGTTGCGCAACATATAGATCAGCATCCGCTTTAGCTTTCGCCGCTGTAGCATCTGCTTCCGCTTTTACTACATTTTGTTGAGCATCGATCTTAGCTTTATCTAGATCGTTCTGAGCTTTCATTGCATTTTGTGCCGCAATTTGTTTCTGCTCAATAGACTGATTAAATGCATCGGAGAATGTAAAGTTAACAATAGAGATATCCCCTACTTGGATGTTGTATGCCTCTAGAGCTTTCTTTAATAATTCGTTTGTTTCTAATGCTACTCGTTCACGTTTAGAAATTAACTCCTCTGCACTGTACTTAGCTGTAACTTCTTTAAAGATCTCCTGTACGTGAGGATTAATGACTTTGGTGTCGTAATCTAAACCAACGTCATGAAGTAACTTATAAGCTACTCCTTTAGGAATTGTATAGTTAACAGCAACATGACTATGTACGGGTTGTAAGTCTTTAGAAGACGCTGCTGCGTCAGCTTCCGATTTTGCTACTTGCGTATTGACTTCTACAATGCTTGAGATGAACGGCCACTTCCAATGCGGACCCGGCTCAAGCACTGTCGGGTTAACACTACCTAGGGTTTTTCTGAACCCAACATGACCGTTCTCTACTGTACTAAACGCAGTCAAAATCAAAAGAAGTATCGCAACTCCACCGACTCCATATTTGATCCCTTTGGTTAAAGTCGATCCTTTTCTTGCATTCATACCTGTTTCCATAGTTACACTCTCCTGAATAGTGAATTAGTTTATTAGTACCGTAATCTCTTTACTTCAAAATCTATTCATCTAACTCCCCTTTAATCCATCTTTCAAAGCCCAAATTGCCACTTTCTAGCGATTTACAGATACAGAACACATATTCCATTCGACTGCACAACCCATCATGTGCCTTCTCTGCTTCTCTGCTTCTCTGCTGCTCTTAGCTGCTTAGGCTTCTTCTTCTCGCGCTTCGGTTTGTTCAATGCAACCACTTCATGGAGAGTTATTAACCGCACTTAAAAAGTGAAACGATAAGTACTATCCGTTGGGATCTTTCCAGACCGCTCCCACCCGCTGTATCCTCGACCTCTGCGTAAAAGGATCATTTCACCATTTAAATGCGGTTTGATTGGCAAAAAAAAAGGCACTCGTGTGGAGTGCTAAAGAACTTAATCGTGGATTATCATAGCTGAGTAAGTTACTGTAAATTCGTGAATTGATTCTGCATCTGGTGCTTTTGCAGTACCGTTTACTCTTTTTCAAATGTTTTACTAACTTCCTTGACATTTTATAGCGATTTCCTAGTTTATCAATTGCCACCATTGTTTTTACAGAATCATCGATACTACCGAATTCAGTAAAAGTCACTTGGAATCTATCGCCCAGCTCTAGCTTTTGGGGAGCCCTGGAACATTTACTATGAATTGGCTATAGCCTTTACTATATTGACCTCTTTTAAAGATGGCCAATCAGATTCATACATCCCCCTTGATTCCACACTAGTAAAAACACAGTCCTTCCTTTTGCGTCAACTCCTATCAAAGCACCTAGTGTCTTCCATGCTTGAATTGTCTTGAACGTTTGCTGTTTAGCCTCTCTGAGCCCCACTAAAAGCTGCTTATGTTCCTTTTGGATGCCCAAATCGATATAGTCAAGCATCCAGTTATTACTTTTCTACATAGGTTGGTGTATCAAAATTTTGGAGGAGATTGAATAATGAGTTACAACCAAGGTCATTATGTTAATCCACATCATCCACATCATCCACATCACCCGTATCACCCTCATCACCACTATCATCCGCATATGCATCATCATCCAGTGATCATTTATCCTGTTCCATATCCGCATCATCCTCACCATCCACATCACTATCCAATGCCTTATCATGGTATGCATAGTGGACAGTGGACCGGCCAACAGGGTGGATGGCAAGGGCAACATCAAGATCATCAAGGTAATTGGCAAGGTGGGCACAGAGGAGAACAAACTCACAAATAAATTGGTAACAGAGTCGGGCGAATTTCCCGTGCGGCTCTGTTCTCTTTCCATTAGGTTGCTTATCAAATGTATGGTTATCCATAAACATTAAAAAAATTCCTATTCACCTCTAACCAATTGTGATAGATTGATTTTATAACCAGTTGGAGGTATATCATTTTGAATCCTATCACCGAGAATTTCGTTAAGAAACATCAAACATATTTGTCCGATAACCCCAACGAACTAGAGAATTTCGGCTCGATCTATGAACATATGCTATTTTACTTAACCAGTATTCTGGGTATTGATGAGAAGCAAGCTTTGCAATGTATCCTTGATCTCAAAGCGGATATATCTTGTGATCTTCTTCCTTACATAGTTAAAAGTGAAATAATTTGAAAGCGGTTTAATTACCGATTCAATGTTAAAAGTTTTCAGGATGAAATGTTTAATTACTATTAGATTCCCGTTAGATGTTTAACAAGCATTACGTAAATTGTAAGGATGCGTGTGGAGGTTAAAAATCATTCGGGACGATAACTTTGAATCTTCTTCCCCATCCTAAAACTGACGAAGGCAGCCGCCAACCCGAGCGCTACAATGATACTTGCCATCCATGGATGATAGAAGACAGTCGAAGTCGCGTTCGCCATCACTCCCCCCGCTCCAGCTCCCACAGCTAATCCCAAATGAATGATGGATGTATTCAAGCTGAGAACGAGATTGGATGACAGCGGCGCTTGTTGAATAAAATACGTTTGGATAGCTGGACCGGTCACGAACATGGAGAACACCATAAGGGCGATTAACACTAAACTGATAACTAATGATTCTATAAAAAAAGGCAGTAGAGCTAGAGCTGCTACATGAACGATAATACTCAGCGTAATGACGCGAGCCGCTCCCCATCTATCAACGCCATAACCGCCTAAACGAGAACCGATGGCTCCGAAAATACCGAAAACAAGCATAATGATACTTATGTTGGAGGCTTTCACATGAAGGACGTCTTGTATAAATGGCGTCAGATAAGTAAATAAAATCGAGTTACCTGATTCCCTAAAGAAAGTGAGGAACAAACCGCTTACGATGATGAGACTTCCCAACACTTTAAATTGCTGCCCGAATGGAACCGGTGCGTCCCCCTCGATTTCTGGTAGAAGGCGGAAGATTACGAAAGTAATTAACAGGCTGAATAATCCTAAAATAATGAAAATGGCTTGCCAACTCCACCAGTTGGTAATGGCAATTCCAATTGGGACCCCTAAGATCATAGCGCTGCTAAACCCAAGAACGATCGTGCCGATCGCACTTCCTAGTTTCTCAGCAGGCACTAATTTGGCAACCGCGCCAAACACTACAACAAGATAGACGCCTGCGCTTACCCCAAGAATAATACGAGAAACCATGAAGACCGAAATCTCTGAACTCCCAAAAGAAGCCAGGCAGCCTAAGATAAATACAGCCAGTGAGCCGAGCAGCACTTTCCTGCGCCCCATCCTGGAAGTAAGTGACACCACGATGGGGGTTCCAATCGCAAACGCAAGAGAATAGGCTGTGATTAGCTGCCCCGCAAGAGCGATAGAAATGTTTAAGTCTTCAGCGATGACGTGAAGAATTCCGGCAACAACCAACTCCGAGGTCGCCGTTAGAAATACCCCCAGGGCAAGGATGTAGATAGACAGTCGATTCATTCGATTCATTCCTTTCTGCTATTCCGTGATCGTTTAATTGAAGTATAATAATGTTACGATCTTAATGTAAGAAGGCAAATTATTTGGACATTATCCAAGCATTTTGACTAACTAACTATAAGTAAGAAGGTGAAGCTACGTGGAACCTCTACAAGAAGAAGGGGATGACTTCTCTAACATCTGTTCCGTATTGACCATACTTGGTGCGAAATGGGCGTTTCTAGTGATCGCGGAGCTATCTAAAGGCCCGAAACGATTTAAACAGCTTCATAGAGATTTAGCGATCGTCAAGACACAATCCTTAACGGATGTGCTGCGGCATTTAGAGCAGAACGGGATAGTTCTACGTCAAGTAACTCCAACTGTACCCATCATGGTAGAGTATTCATTAACGGAAAAAGGAATTGATTTTCAGACCGCTCTCAAAGAAATGGATAAATGGGCCAAGAGATGGGAAAGCAAATAACCATTAACGTAATTTCGATACAATTGAAGTGAAAGGTGTGATAGATTGAACGTCCTTCTTTTCGGAGCTACGGGCATGGTCGGACAGAGCGTGCTGCGCGAATGCCTCCTCGATCCTCAAATTCAAAGTGTGCTAACTGTAGGTAGAAACACCACCGGTCAGAATCATCCCAAATTGCACGAACAGGTACATGCTAATCTTCTGGATCTAACTGACATTGAGCATAAACTATCGGGCTTCGATGCTTGTTTTTTCTGCCTTGGTGTCTCTTCCGCGGGTATGACCGAAGACCGCTATCGGGCTATAACCTATGATATTACGATGCATGTTGCCCAGACATTAGTGAGATTGAACCCAAACATGTCGTTCTTCTATGTAACAGGAATGGGAACCGATAGTACGGAAAAGGGTCGCAGTATGTGGGCGCGGGTTAAGGGAAAAACGGAGAATGATTTGCTTAAACTGCCTTTTAAGGCAGCTTACATGTTCCGTCCAGGAGGTATTCTTCCATTGCACGGCGTCAAGTCCAAGACTAAACTGTACCAGAGCATTTACACCATATCGAAACCTCTCTACCCTTTGTTAGAAAAATGGTTCCCGAATTCGATTACGACTTCAGAAAAGATCGGACGCGCAATGATAAAAATTGCCAAGCAAGGTTTTCCAAAATCAATCATCGAGAGCAGTGATATCTATCTCATTTGAGAAGAATTCGGGGAGACAATTATGGTTACTGCTGATGAAATTAGAAGCATCGCGTTGTCATTTCCGGAGACGGAAGAACATGACCATTGGGACAAACCTTCCTTTCATGTACGCAGCAAAATTTTTGCGGTCATCCAACCGGATGGTGTATCACTCGTAATTAAAACGACCAAAGAGGATCGAGTTGCTTACACCACGATGGATCCTGATGTTTATCAGATGCCGGAAAGCTTCCAAAACTTAGCGTTCATGATTGTTCGAATGGATCGTATCCAGCGAGATGAATGTCGTAATATGCTTATGCTTGCCTGGAGCCTTGTAGCTCCTAAGAAGGTCTTTAAAGCTTTTAATGAAACTTTGGGTTTTAAATAGCAATAAAATAAAGATTGCCCCTATCCGGTCTTTCACGACCAGGTGGTTGGCAATCTTTTTTCATGTTCATATATCGAATGAAATATTGACAATAAAATTAAGGAGTGTTATAAAAGTAAGGAATGGCACTCAGCAACTGAGAGTGCTAATAATCATCTCTGACTAATTTCTACATATTTGAAAGGAGATCTCCCATTGGAAAAGAAACAGTTTCAAGCTGAATCCAAGCGCTTATTGGAAATGATGATCAATTCGATTTATACGCAAAGAGAGATATTTCTAAGAGAGCTTATCTCCAATGCCAGCGATGCTATCGACAAAATTTACTACAAAGCTTTAACCGATGATACGTTGGTTTTTGACAAAGATAGTTATTTTATTAAAGTGATTGCCGACAAAACGAATCGCACACTCACACTGCGTGATACTGGTATTGGTATGACGAAGGAAGATTTGGAGAATAACCTGGGGATCATTGCGAAGAGCGGATCTTTGGCCTTTAAAAAAGAAAATGAAGCAAAAGACGGCCACAATATCATCGGCCAGTTCGGTGTTGGCTTCTATTCAGCGTTCATGGTTGCAGATGTTGTTACGGTTATTAGTAGAGCTTTAGGCAGTGATGTTGCTTACAAGTGGGAGTCCACTGGCGCTGACGGCTACACGATCGAAACGGCGGAGAAAGATGCAGTGGGCACGGAAATCATCCTGAAAATTAAGGATAATACGGAAGATGAGAACTTCGACGAGTTTTTAGACGAGTATCGTTTAAAAGCGATCATCAAAAAGTACTCCGATTTCATCCGTTACCCTATTAAAATGGACATTACCGGGAAAAGGCTGAAAGAAGGCAGCGAAAGCGACTTCGAGGATTACCAAGAAGAGCAGCATGTCAACAGCATGGTTCCAATTTGGAGAAAAAACAAAAGTGAACTGACTCAGGAAGATTACGAGAAGTTCTATCACGAGAAACATTACGGCTTCGACAAGCCGCTCAAACATATTCACGTCAGCGCAGATGGAGCTGTAGTCTATCAAGCTATCCTCTTTGTCCCGGAAAATATACCTTTTGACTATTATTCCAAAGAGTATGAAAAAGGCTTGGAACTCTATGCTAATGGCGTATTGATCATGAACAAATGTGCGGACCTGCTTCCTGACTATTTCAGCTTCGTTAAAGGAATGGTTGATTCAGAAAGCCTATCGCTCAATATTTCCAGAGAAATGCTGCAGCATGACCGTCAATTGAAGCTGATTGCCAAAAACATTTCGAGCAAGATCAAAGGCCAGCTGCAAAGCCTGCTGAAGGACGAAAGAGAGAAATATGAGCAATTCTACAAATCCTTCGGCCGACAGCTCAAATTCGGCGTCTACAGCGATTACGGAAGCCATAAGGACCTCTTGCAGGATCTATTGATGTTCCATTCCTCCAAGGAGAAAAAGCTGGTTACGCTGGACGAATATGTGGCAAGAATGCCGGAAGATCAGAAGTACATTTACTACGCTTCTGGAGAATCGATGGAAAGAATCGATAAGCTTCCACAAACAGAGTTAGTCACTGATAAAGGCTATGAGATTTTGTATTTCACTGATGATATCGATGAGTTCGCGATCAAAATGATCATGACCTACAAAGAAAAAGAGTTTAAATCCGTTTCAAGCGGCGATCTTGGTATTGAAGTGGATGACAACCAAACGGAAACCGATGCTGACAAAAATGACAACAAAGAGCTTTTCGATTATATGAAAGACCTGTTGTCCGGCAAGGTTACAAACGTAAAAGCATCCAAGCGTCTTAAAAAGCATCCTGTATGCTTATCAACGGACGGCGATGTGACGATCGAAATGGAAAAAATCTTAAATGCGATGCCGAATAATCCTAACGTGAAGGCTGAAAAGGTACTGGAAATCAACATCAATCACGAAGTATTCGCATCCTTAAAAGACGCTTTTGACAAAGACAAAGAAAAGCTGAATCTTTATACGGCCCTGCTGTACAATCAAGCGCTCTTAATCGAAGGATTGCCCCTACAAGATCCGGTTGAATTTACGAACGATATCTGCAAAATCATGGTTTAATACGATTAAAGCACTACAACCATTATGTTGTAGTGCTTTTTTTTATACAATCAGCCACTTTTATAGTCGGGAAAGGTTTCCTTTACCTCATATTGTTTCTTCGAGTCCGAGTTTGCATACACATAAGCCAATAAGCGATCTTGATCAATTCCGAGAGAGCTAGCAACTTTTACGATATCTAATTCATAAGAAATGCTTGGAATTTGATTGGACTTGACGGACATATGCTTCAACCATCCTTCGAATAATGTAATTAATGGAAACTCAATCCGTAAATATGATATAGTTTTCTTACAAACATAAATCGGTACGATAAAGGCAAAACCACTGAAAGGTGGTGACGCAAAGCTAAAGGGACTAAAATGGCATTCTATGAATGTCCAAAATGTCAGCCAGCTACCGCCTCCGTCCGATTCATGTAGTAAGACTAGGAGGGAACAAAGATGATGGAAAAAATTACGATGGATGGTAAAATGAGTTTGGATGTACAGCAATTGATTGATAACTTGCATCTTCCAGAAAGTGATCTTTTGGACATGTTCTCCTTTAAGTTTGATAACAACGTTTTAACCCAAGATGAAGCTATTCGGTTTATTCATTTTCTCAGAAGTGAACTGGACAAACGCACTCAATAAAGGAATTATGCACGAAAGCATACAAAAATACAGTCGGTTGATGTCTAAAGATTTATTTTTTTCAAATAAATTTTAATCGCATGATTGTTGATTTCATGGGAAAAAATGAGAAAAGACAACGGGAATCCCGATGTCTTTTTCTTATTTTTTGTCATATTTAGAGATGAAATTATTAATTTTAGCATTATTTATCCCGGAGCAGTCCGGTGTCATGCTTTCCCAATATTTGTGTTAGCTCCTTCAGGAACATATTAATGTCCTTAAACTGACGGTATACGGAGGCGAAGCGAATGTACGCCACTTCATCGACGGGGTACAGCTGTTCCATGACGATTTCGCCAATGCTTAAACTATCCACTTCAGCATGAGCCGTGGTGCGAAGCTGCATTTCCACTTCAGATACCATCATCTCAAGCCTCTCCATCGATACCGGCCGCTTCTCACATGCTCGAATCAAGCCTCTTAATATTTTCTCTCGACTAAATTCTTCCCTACTTCCATCTTTCTTAATCACGATTAACGGAGTTTCTTCCACCATCTCAAATGTGGTGAATCTTCTCGCGCATTTCTCACATTCTCGACGACGACGAATCGATTTGTTTTCATTGGCTGAACGTGAATCAAGAACTTTCGTACCGGAATAGTCACAGAACGGACACTTCATTCGCTATCTCTCCTTTCTCTTCTTTCTCTTCTTTGATCTATTACCATATGTTACATGTCATGAACTTAGGAGATATGCACACAATACTATTACCAAACGACAAGGAGGTGAACAGACATGGGCGCAGGACAAAACCGTAACAGCAATACTTTAGTTGTTCCTCAAGCTAACGCAGCCTTGGATCAGTTAAAATACGAAGTAGCTCAAGAGCTAGGTATCTCCATCCCACAAGATGGTTATATGGGTAATATGGCTACTCGTGATGCTGGTGCCATTGGTGGTAACATCACTCGTCGCTTAGTACAAATCGCTGAGCAATCCTTGGCTGGTCAATTCAAGTAATCTTGAATCCTAGCTACTGAAGCTCAAAAACAGGAAGTATTGGACTCTAAGCCCCCAAAAGGAGCTAGTCCAATGCTTCTTTGTTTATGGAGAGAAGAAAACCTAATCTTTCTTTCCCCATTGCTGAGAATATAGCTTCGTGTATTTCTCATAATAATAGAGCACCCGCTGTACATAATGACGTGTTTCTCCGAATGGAATTTGATTAATATGCTCTTGCGAACCATCCCAAACGTCATTTTGCTTCCATTTATTCACATTCCCTTGACCTGCATTATAAGCTGCAATCGCATAAATTAAATTACCATTATAATGCTTCTTTAGCCAGCTCAAATACCAAGAACCAAGATTAATATTTACGTCCACTTTTAATAATTCGTCCTGCACATGAGGCCCTAAATTCGTGGATTCTACAATCCACTCTGCCGTGTCAGGCATAAGCTGCATAAGACCTAATGCGCCTTTGCTTGACTCCAAATGATATTTGTAATTCGTCTCCACCCTAATAATCGCAGCAATTAAAAATGGATCTATATTGTGTTTCGCCGCGCTCTGCCTAATTTCCTGCTCAAAGTAGATTGGGTACAGCTTTCTTCCGATAAAATCGCTATTCATAAAGAGAACTAGAACAAAACAAACAAGAAGCAGGGCAAAAACTCGTTTTTTACGTAAAAAGGTCATGAAAGCCCCTTCCCTAGCCAAAACTGCTCCACTTCAGCGTTAGTTTCTTCCCATGTACCGCTGTTGTCAATGACAACATCTGCGAAATTACGTTTCTCCTCAATGGACATCTGAGCATCTATGCGATTATTCGCCGCACTTTCCGTCAGTCCATCTCGTTGCATAAGCCGCTTCAACTGTACCGCACGTGGCACATATACAACCATAACTTCTTGAAACATGAAGGATAAATTAGATTCGATTAATAAAGGGACATCGACCACAACAAGCTTGCCCGGAAATTGCCGTTCAAAGGCTTCCATCTGTTCACGCATTTGTGCACGAATTGGCGGATGCAGAATACTTTCCAGCTGCTTGCGTGCCTCGGTATTACCAAAAATGATCTCGCCAAGCTTCTTGCGATGAAGCGAGCCGTCTGCCTGAAGAACAGCTTGTCCAAATTGTGCAGCAACCTGTTCAAGAACAGGGCTGCCGGGCTCGACGACATCGCGTGCTATGGTGTCCGCATCTACTAATAGGGCGCCGCGGCTAACCAGCATGGCGCTAACCGTGCTTTTGCCGCAGGCGATTCCTCCTGTTAACCCGATATTCATGGGCATATCTCTCCTAATCGTTTTCCACTTGGAAAACTTTCTCATATCCCAAGGATTACGAAATGAATGTCTTCCTAGTACAAGGGCGTGCTATAACATTTTCAAAAGACCCATGATAATGAGTACACATCCCGGAAGTACAGACAGTTTCTTCATCCAATTCATCTCCGCATACCGTAAACCAAACCGCAAACCTAATGCAATAAATGAACCACTTGAAATCGAAATGACGGAAGCCGTTAACAGTGGAACGAAACCAATTAATGCTGCGCCAATGCCTGCACCGAACGCATCTAAAGATAGCGCCAAACCAAGCAATGTAGCCTCTGAAGCTGAAATATTACCCGATTTGTCAACGTCAGCAATGGATGGTGTTCGCAAAATTTGAATAACCAGTCCGAAGCGTTTCAGCTCGATATTCAGTATTTCCTTCGTTCGCTGCAAAGTATCAAACGTGAGAATCTCTCCAGAACCCGGATGCCCGCCCTCTGGGGAGGGAAGGACACTGCTCACCGATGCTTGATCTAATGAGGAGACGCCTGGCTCCTGATGATCCTGAGACTTCTGTTGTCTCGTTTGTGCCAGTGCCCAGATGCCAATCCCAATCAAGATGAGAGCACCGATACGCTTAGCTACCAAGGGAGACATGAAGGAAGACATCAGTACACCGATCTGCATCGAGCTGTAGATAATGATACCAGACCAAAGCGATATAATCCCAATGGATAGGAGCGGAATTCGTATTTTACGTAATCCATACATCACACCGACGCCGAAGCCATCCAAAGAAACTGCGAAAGCAAGAATAAGCAGTGAAACTACAGGAAGCATAATACCCCTCCTAAGAGTTTTACCTAGAAACTAGCTTATAAGCCGTTTATCTAGGCTAAGTACTCCATATCATATGGGAAGGGGTGGCTTCACGTGCCTATTTCTCTGACTTCTTTCGGATTCTAGTCTGCTTTAACGGTTGACAGGTTGGGCAAATATGCGTTCCTCTGCCGCCAACGACGGTTTTGTAGATCTCGCTCCCGCATGTTTTACAGGGCTCGGACTGTCTGCCATAAATGTTCAGTTGATGCTGGAACAAGCCAATTTCGCCTTGTCCATTCACATACGATTTGATGGAGGATCCTCCAACTTCAACCGATTCACTAAGTGTACGAATGATGGCTGAGTGAAGGAGTACGAGCTCCTTCTTGCTTAGCGAGGAGGCTTCACGCTCTGGATGGATGCCAGCCAAGAAAAGGGACTCGTCTACATAAATATTCCCAATACCCACGATATATTCTTGATTCAACAGCAGTGGTTTTATCTTCGTCGAACGATGAGCGATCCGGTCTTGAAAAGCCTCGAAGGTGAAGGCTTCATCTAGCGGTTCAAGTCCGAGCTTATGCAGCGGAGGCTGCGTAAGCTCTTCGCCCTTAGGGAACAGATGCATCGTTCCAAATTGTCTAACGTCCTTATAGCGGAGCTCGCTGCCGTCGGTGAAGCGGAACAACACATGGGTGTGCAGCTCCAACGGATCTTCACCGTCATACAGACCGTACCGTCCTTCCATCCGCAGATGCGAAACCATGACGTAATCGGTAAATATGAAGCGCAGAAATTTCCCTCTGCGTTCTATCGTCTCAACCGTTTGACCTTGCAGCAGAACCTCAAACATATGAATATCGTCCGGCTTTTGGATGATGCGAGGCAGTCTGACCTGAACATGCTCAATCGTTTTACCGGTGATTAAATTGTTCAGCGTACGTCTGACCGTTTCGACTTCAGGTAGTTCAGGCACTGATGTTCACCTCTTTTGTGTGTTGTTGATTGTCCGAGCGGGAGATGGAGAGGCCGATAGTGCCAGATTGGCTCGCTCAGCGGCTACATCCACCGGGTTGACCGATTTTAGGTGCTGAGAGGACCGAAATGTTCCTCTCAGCAACCCGCAGCCTTGCCGGTACCGCTGAGAGCGCCGATTTGGCCCGCTTAGCGGTAAAATCCAACGGGTTCACCGATTCTCGGTGCTGAGAGTTTCCGTTAACGCTGTTATTCAACGTTATCATACCTAATCTAGCAAAAATATAGGAATTAGCGCTGAAAAACATGTTTAAACTTAATCGGGGGCCACAGTTTTAAGTACAAGTGCATTAATTACTTAGCATCGTACCAAGTAAGGCCGAAGTCAACATCTGCGCTCAGCGGGACATCCAGCTGAAGGGCTGCAGCCATGACTTCCGGTACGACGCGGCGCATGGTCTCAAGTTCCTCTTCTGGGACTTCAAAGACGAGCTCATCGTGTACTTGAAGCAGCATGCGGCTTTTAAGTCCATCTTGTTTCAAACGGTCAGCCATCTGGACCATGGCTAGTTTAATGATATCTGCAGCCGTACCCTGTATTGGCGTATTCATGGCTGTTCGTTCAGCAAAAGAACGCAGATTAAAGTTCGATGCCGTGATTTCGGGAAGATAGCGGCGGCGCTGCAGCAAGGTCGTGACATAACCGTCCCTGCGAGCATCCTTCACGATCTCATCCATATATTTGCGAACCCCCTGGAATACAGCAAAGTACTGTTCAATGAACTGAGCTGCATCCCTGCGGGTAATGTCTAAGTTCTGGGACAAGCCGTAGTCGCTGATTCCGTAAACGATCCCGAAGTTGACGGCTTTGGCCTGGCGGCGCATGTTCGCGTCGACGGCGCTCTCTTCCACCCCGAAGACGTCCATGGCCGTCTTCGTGTGGATGTCCATATTCTGAAGGAACGCTTCCTTCAGATTGTCATCCTGCGAGATGTGCGCAAGCACGCGCAGCTCGATCTGCGAGTAATCCGCAGCAAGAATGTACCATCCAGGCTCGGATGGAACGAATACCTTGCGGATCTTACGACCTTCCTCCAGACGAATAGGAATATTCTGGAGGTTCGGGAACTGGCTGCTGAGCCGGCCCGTAGCGGCAATGGTCTGCCGGTAATAGGTGTGCACCTTACCGGTCTCAGGCCGCACCTCTTTAAGCAGCCCCTCGACATACGTCGATTGCAGCTTCGCGAGCGAACGGTAGTTCAAAATCTCCCCTACGACTTCGTGGTAGGGCGCAAGGCGCTCAAGCACCTCGGCATCCGTCGAGTAGCCGGTTTTGGTCTTCTTCCAAGCTGGCAGCCCCAGCTTCTCAAACAAGATCTCGCCAAGCTGCTTCGGCGAGTTGATGTTGAACTCTACGCCGGCGAGTGTATAGATGCGGGTCATGATCGCATCCAGCTTGCCTGCAAGCTCCACGCCGAACGCTTTGAGCCCCTCGGCATCCAAAGCAATGCCGCGCAGCTCCATCTCCGCGAGTACGCCAGCGAGAGGCAGCTCAAGCTCGTAGAAGAGGCTATGCATCTCGCTCTTCTCCAGCTCTTCGCGCAGCACCGGCACGATGCGCGCAATAGCCATCGCTTTGCGACCCAAGTGGTCGCTTAGCGCAGCAAGCTCAGGCAAGCGAAACTTCGCCCCCTTGCCGAACACTTCCTCGTCGGTCTTAACGCCCGGCAGGCTGTATTTGCCCGTCAAGCCGCTCAAGCTAAGATTCGACTCTGTCGGATCGAGTAAGTAAGCGGCCAACAGAGCATCGAAATCCACACCTTTGAGGTGGATGCCTTGCCAAGCCAGCACCAGCTGGGCACGGTGCTGGTCGAAAAGCTGCTTCTTCTTGGAATCATCGCTAAGCCAAGTACGCAGCAGCTCGCCAGCTTCACTCTTCAGCAGCGCTAAGGGCACGAAGTAAGATGTATTCATTTCCCCATCATACGTAAACCAGACAACGCCTACACCCGCAGCTTGATGCGGATTTCCCCCTACAGCCTCAACATGGATCGCGGCGCTATCGCCTATTTTGCCGATCAGCTCGCCCATGTTGACTTCCGTCACAACAACCGCTTCCAAACTCTCAACAACCTGATCCTCTGCCTCGCTGCTTGGACCGAAATCCATCTTTTCAAGTAGGGATTTGAATTCCAGCTTGCGGAACATACTGGATAAAGCTTGTCCATCAAAGCCATCGTAGCGGAAAACATCCCACTCGGTTTCCATCGGCACTTCGCGGAAAATTGTCGCAAGTTCCTTACTCATGATGGCGTCCTTCGCATGCTCCTCCACTTTTTCTTTCATCTTGCCTTTGAGGCTGGCCGAATTGGCCAGTACTTCTTCCACGGAGCCAAACTCATGTAACATCTTGAGAGCCGTTTTTTCTCCAACACCCGGAATGCCAGGAATATTATCTGACGTATCGCCCATCAACCCTTTGAGGTCGATAATTTGCGCAGGCGAGAGGCCGTATCTCTCTTTTATTTCAGCAGGATTATAAAGATCAACTTCGCTAATTCCTTTACGTGTGATCGCAACGGTCACATGCTCGGAAGCCAGCTGCAGCATATCCTTATCTCCCGAAACGAGAAGCACCTTCTCGCCTCTTTCATCAGCTGCCTTAGTCAAGGTTCCAATAATATCGTCAGCCTCATAGCCTGTCAGCTCAAACTGTGGAATCTTGAAAGCTTTAAGCAGGTCTTTGATCAGCGGAAACTGCTCGGACAGCTCAGACGGCGTTTTGGCACGTCCACCTTTATATTCCGTATATTCTTTGTGTCTAAACGTTATTTTCCCAGCATCGAATGCAACGAGAAAATGCGTAGGCTTTTCTTCTTCTATTAATTTCAGCAGCATCGTTGTAAATCCATAAACCGCATTCGTGTGTAAACCACTAGAATTACTGAGCAAAGGTAAAGCATAAAAAGCTCGATTCGCGATAGAGTTACCATCAATAATAATAAGCTTATCCATAAGTTCGCACCCCGATTTTTGACATACTTCCTTCATCATAGCATACGAAATTAAAATAAAAAAACGGTTCCGCACATAAACATGTATGGAATCCATTATTCA
The DNA here is from genome assembly GCF_030817215.1 of Paenibacillus sp. V4I3. Lineage (GTDB taxonomy): Bacteria > Bacillota > Bacilli > Paenibacillales > NBRC-103111 > Paenibacillus_E. The sequence continues at coordinate 2,953,541 of NZ_JAUSZA010000001.1, read as the reverse complement.
ATGGGCCGGTCTTCAGAAGGAGGTTCTCCATATGAGCCCTTTTTTCTCACCAATACGCAAAAAGGTTATTTTTTTCGATATGAATAATACGATCCTGGATCGCAGACAATGCTTTGATTCGGCATTCCTTGAAGTCATGAACGACTTTACAGCGAGGTGGGATCCGGGCGAAATGCTTTTTACAGCCCAAGAAGCCCTACAAAGCTATAAGATGGAGTGGAGCCGTCACCGAAAGGCACCGATACGGAGTCCCATATCCCCTGATGAGCTGCGCCACATTTGTTTGCGTAAAGCTCTTCAGCCAATGCCAGTGAACGTCAGTCCTGCTTTTACACGGTCTTTTTTCGAACAAGTGGAAGAACAGGAAGATAACTTTGTTGCTCTCTTTCCCGGTGTTGAAGACACACTTGAGGTGTTGTCACAAAACTATAAACTGGCTATCATTAGTAACGGTAATCGGAAAAGGTTGCAGAGCAATTTGGAGAAAATGAAACTCACCAGGTGGATCGATCAAGATCGTTTATTTAGTTCAGAGAAGGATGGACCGCGAAAGCCGCACCCCGCTATCTTTGAGAGAGCCCTAAAGACGATGAGCACGGCTTCAAACCAAAGTGTTATGGTCGGAAATTCGTGGCGTAATGATGTGGTGGGGGCCGCGTCAAGCGGCATGGATGCGATTTGGATACATCCGGGGAATATCAAGAAAATATCCGAGCGCCGAATCGGCAGACAGAAAGTCATTATTATCCGTTCTTTTAAACAATTGTTATACACTTTCTAATTCAAGTCCATTTAAGCCAATTTTTTCGAAATAATAAATACTTCCTTGATGCGCTTTTGCTTTCTTTTTGAGTAAGGCGGCAGTTTGGGAAATGTGTTCGAGTGAAATGGGAGATTCGCAGACACAGACGACTAAAGAGAGCGAAAGCGTAACTCCCTCGCTCTTTATCTTGTTGCCGCTCCGATCCCATACATACTCCCAATCCTCATCCTCATAAAACATCTGCACACCTTGTTCGAAGCGGCGAATGATTTCCTGACACAGTTGTTTGGGAGATAACGTGGCAGAAATCGCGATAAAATCATCGCCTCCCACATGCCCGACAAAATCATGCGGTGTCCCACAAACCGCTATGGATTGCTGCATAACATCCGCTGTATATTGAATCAGTTGGTCCCCTTTTTGAAATCCAAACCGATCATTGAACCATTTGAAGTAATCCAGAACCGTATAAACCACAATAAACGGTTTGTTCTCACTAATCCTCTTGTTCAATTCGCGATTGATTTGCAAATTCCCTGGCAGCCCTGTTAGTGGATTGGCCACACGCGCAGATTCCATTCGTACATTCGTTATACTCTCAAGAATCGTTCTGATGGATGCTACTCCTCCCATCTTCCCATTGCTTGTAACGATGACTAGGTCGTATAAATGGTTTATTGCGCGTGAGGTAGCCATCTGTGATACTTCTTCAACAGGTATAAACTCGTCCACGATTAGCGGCGATTCATCCATAATGCTGTCAATAGTTCGATTCCAGAATAAGGAGAAGGCGTATTGACCGGTTAACTGTTGAAATAACCGATCTCTCATCATGAGGCCAACCGGCACTTCTTCATCCACGATGACAGCACCCACTGCCTCTTGATTTTTTTTGAAGTAATCAGCCACTTCCGAAATCAGTTTTTTCTTGTCAAACACTTTCACAGGAGTTTTCAGGTCGCCAATGCTCCAAGTCATACTGCCTTCTTGTACTTTACGATGCTGCCAAATCAACATTTTATGGATGTCCTGCACTTTCGCGGGAGATTCATTTGGCTTTCCAAGCAAATAGCCTTGGGCATAATGAACGCCGAGCCGTGTTAATTTGGTTAGTTCATCCGCATGTTCAATGCCTTCAGCAATAAGGGAAATATTCATTTTATGAGCAAAAGTAACAAACGTTTCAAGGATATATTCTTTTACTTTGTTTTTATGTATATTTTCTATGAGTGAACGATCAATTTTAATAAAATCAGGTTGAAGTTCCGCAATCGCTTGTAGGGAGGAATACCCCGCACCAGCATCATCTATGGCAATTCGATAGCCTTGTTTACGGTAATGCTCCAGAATTTTTTGAGCTAAGGAGAAATCCTCAATCGAACTTCTTTCCGTAATTTCAAAAACGACATTGCTTGGGCGGAGTCCGTATTTCTGCAAAATCTCAAGCGTTTTACCAGGAACAAACCCAGGATCGTAAAGCACTTGGGATGAAATATTGATAAAAAGCAACTGCTGCGGATGCTCTAAAATGGATCCTTTAATCGCTTTTTCACGAGCAAGCTGCTCAAGCATATAGAGCTCACCTTGCTGTTCTGCGAATTGAAACATAGCCAAAGGTGAATGAAAGGGACTATCTTTGGGGCCTCGCGTTAACGCTTCATACCCCATTACATGACCATCCTGCAGCGAGATAATAGGTTGATATACGGAATATATGTACTCTTTATCTATCATTTTAAAGAATTGTTCCAACATTTCTGACTGAGTATTCATGTCCATCATCCCTTACCTGAATATACTTATTACACTAGTCTATCAAACCAAATGACTGGCTTTATTATCCATATGTAAAATGTATGTAAAGACTTCAAAAAAAAAAGAGGGAATTCAATCTTTTTCCCGAAAAAGAGAGAGATGGATTGTTAGGTGCGTACAAGCTTGTACAAGCACGGAAAGGATTTGAAATGGAACAACAAGTAAAAATCTTGGCGGTAGATGACCGCTACGAGAACTTGCTGGCTCTGAATAGCATTCTGGCCTCTTCCAACTATGACGTTATTTCTTTGCAATCTGGGGAGGAAGTTCTGAGATATTTATTGAAAGAACCCGCTGATCACATCGCTGTAATCTTGATGGATGTGCAAATGCCTGGACTTAGTGGCTTCGAGACGGCGGAACTGATCAAGCAGCGGAAAGCTTGTCAGGATATTCCCATCATCTTCCTAACGGCTCTCAGCACCTCTATCGAGCATGTTTTGAAGGGCTATCATGTGGGCTCTATTGATTATTTATTCAAACCTATTCATCCTAAAATGCTGCGTATGAAAGTCGACGGCTTCGTTAACATGCACCTCAATCATCAAAAAATCAAATATCAAAGTGAACTGCTGCATAAGCGAACGTTAGATCTCGAAGAGACGAATCGCAAGTTAGCTGAAGCGGAAGAGAAATTAAAGCAGCAAAATTTTCTTTTGGAACAATGGGTGGAAGAGCGAACCTCCGAATTAGTGGATGCCCATGAAAAGCTGATAAAATCACAAGAACATTTCAAGAAAATGTTCATGCTCTCTCCTTCTTTGATGGCCATCCGCCGTCTATCTGACCTCACCTATCTCGAAATTAATGAAAGTTGGAAACAATATACAGGCTATGGCGATGAAATCATTGGAACTACACTAGATCTCTTACGAGCTGAAGTGGGTGATTCAGGCAAGTTTAATGATGTCATCCATAATTGCAAGGTCAAGTACGAAACCAAGTCCAAGGAAATTCGAACAGCCCTGCTTTCAACGGAAATCATCGATATTGAAAATGAAAGCTGCTTACTCGAAGTTGCCGTCGATATCACGGAAAGCTTGCGATTTGAATCGGAAATGGCTCGTCTAGCTCAACTCAATCTAGTTGGGGAAATGGCCGCCGGTATTGCCCATGAGATTCGCAACCCGATGACGACCATTCGTGGCTTCCTCCAATTATTTCGCGAGAACGATCGTCATATGCAAAAAGAATACATCCCCATCATGCTGGAAGAGTTGGACCGAGCGAACGAAATTATTACTGAATACTTATCCCTAGCCAAAAATAAGCAGTCCCACCAAAAGCCCGAACATATCAACCGTATTATCGAAATGCTCCTTCCCCTCATCCAAGCAGAAGCCGTCATGTCCGGAAAGCATGTTCATTTCCAATTCAAGGATTGTCCTGTCATTCAACTCGACGATAAAGAAATGCGTCAACTTATACTGAATATGTGTATGAATGGTCTGGAAGCCATGAGCCTCGGCGGTAAACTGAGAATTGAAACATACACCGAGACAGAACACGTCGTTCTACTTATTGCTGATGAAGGTATAGGAATTAATGAGGAACATTTGGAGAAGCTAGGAAGACCTTTTTTCACGACCAAAGATGAAGGTACAGGGCTCGGTTTAGCTATTTGTTACAGCATAGCTGCCAGGCATCATGCTTCGATTGAAGTTCAGTCAAGTGAGAAAGGAACAACATTCCTCATTCGCTTTCCGATTACAGCCTCACGCACATGAAAAAGGGACGCTCACAAGTCATGATGACTTAGGAGCGTCCCTTCTGTATTGGATTAACTTACACATTCAAATCTTTGCGTTTCCCTGTAACCATATAAATAACACCTTCACCGATATTCGTTGTGTGATCAGCTACACGCTCTAAGAAATGGGCAACAAACAATAAATGGGTCAACTGGCGGTTACGATTGTAATCCGAACCCATCATCCCCATCAATTCCTGCATTACTGAGCTATATAGCTTATCCACGCGGTCATCTTTCTCGGCAAGCGATGCAGCCCTGTGAACATCGCGTTCTGTATAAGAAAGGAGGCTCTCATGCAGCATCTCAATGGCAATATCGGCCATTTCAGGAATGACTTCGAGCGGCTTAACAAGCTCTTCTCCAGCGAGACGGATCGTAATCTTTGCAATATCTACGGCATGATCAGCAATTCGTTCCAAGTCTGTAGCGATTTTCATTGCCGTTCCAATGATTCGCAGATCACTTGCCATTGGTTGTTGTAAAGCAATTAATCGAAGGCAAAGCTCATCGATTGTCGTTAAATAATCATCAATGAGATCATCATTCTTAATGACTTGCCGTGCAGCATTCTCATCAAACTTGGCCAACGACTCCACGGACTTAAGAATCAAATCCTTAACGCTTTCCCCCATATCCTGCAATTCACTTTGCAAAACTGACAATGATTGATGAAACCCAGGTCTTGCGTCCATATTACGTCTCTCCCCTCAGTTGTAGTTAACCGAATCTTCCCGTAATGTAATCTTCCGTACGTTGATCATTCGGATTGGTGAAAATTTTATCCGTCTTGTCCGTTTCCACTAAGTATCCATTTAGGAAGAAGGAGGTCATATCCGAAATCCTTGCCGCCTGCTGCATGTTGTGCGTAACGATAATGATGGTGTATTTCTCTTTCAATGTTTGTGTCAACTCTTCAACTTTGAGCGTTGAGATTGGATCTAGCGCCGATGTAGGCTCATCCATAAGAAGTACGTCGGGCTCTACAGCTAGTAACCGTGCGATGCATAAACGCTGTTGTTGTCCGCCGGACAGGCCTAGAGCAGATTTATGCAAACGATCCTTTACTTCATCCCACAAGGCGGCTTGTACAAGACTGCGTTCTACGATTTCGTCTAGGACCGCTTTCTTCTTCGTACCATGGATGCGAGGGCCATAGGCAATGTTGTCATAAATACTCATCGGAAATGGATTTGGACGTTGAAATACCATCCCTACGCGCTTACGCAGTGAAACAACATCGGAATCGGAATCATAGATATTGTGACCATCCACGGCTACATTTCCAGTAATTCGCACACTATCAATGAGATCATTCATACGGTTCAAAGTGCGCAGAAAGGTGGATTTTCCACAGCCAGAAGGACCGATCAAAGCGGCGATTGTTCCCGTTTGTATGGCCAATTCAATATCGTGGAGAGCATGATTATCTCCGTAAAATAAATTTAATTTGTCCGCTTTAATCTTATGCTTGGTCGACACGATTTATTTCCCCCCGGAAAGTCTTTTTTGTAAAATTCGGCTTGGTATACTGACAAGTAGGTTAAAGATGAGTACGACGATCAGGAGCAGCGCGGCACTTCCTTTAGCGATTTCCTTGGCATCCGGAACTAACGCTTCAGCGCCAATATACCAGAGATGAACGGATAGCGTCTCCCCCATCTTCAGTGGATTGAAATCCGGAAAGAAGCGAGAAACCGATAAGCCGGCCGTGTAAATTAGAATGGCAGATTCGCCTAACGCACGTCCTGCAATCAACGTAATCCCCGTAATTAAGCTTGGTAGCGATGCAGGTATGAGCACTTTGCGAATGGCTTGCCATCTTGTTGAGCCAAGTGCAAGGCTTGCCTCCCAATAAGATTCAGGAACCGTACGTATAGCTACCTCTGTGACCCTTACCATAACAGGTAAGTTAAGCAGAGCAACCGTCGCGGCCCCACCAATAATTGAAAACTTCAGACCTAGCAAATTAGCAAAAAGTAAGAAACCGAACAATCCAAATACGATAGAAGGAACAGAAGCAAGAGCTTCAACCGAGATACGAACGAGATCCGTAAACCAATTTTTTTGTGCGTATATCGCCAAGTATATCCCCGAGAATAAACCGATTGGAATGGATATCAGCAAGGATAAGAATAGGACATAGAAGGAGTTGAACAATTGCGGACCTACACCGCCGCCAGCTTTGATCTCCTCAGACTTCCCGAAGATGAAATTCCAAGATAAATGTGGAACACCATCACCTAATATTCGAAATAGAAACCAAGCCAGAATCAATATAATAACAATGCCCGATGCCCAGAAATACAACGTGGCCAAACGATCCGTTGTTTTGCTCTTCATTTAAGTTCACTCCTTTTGGCTACGATACGGATAATAAGAATTAAGGATAACGAGATCACCAGTAAAAGAAGCGCCATCAAATAGAGCGCATTATTCCAAGTGCTTCCGTAATTCGTATTCCCCATATCCTTCACAATCGCGGTCGTTAATACCGTGGTTGAGTCAAGGAGTGATTTCGGCATTTGCGGCGAGTTACCAATAACCATGAATACAGCCATGGTTTCACCAATTGCACGCCCCATGCCAAGGATAATTGCTGTTAGAATACCGGGTCTAGCTGCAGGCAAAAGGACACGCCACATGGTTTGCCAACGTGTTGCACCTAATGCGAGTGATGCTTCTTCCAGACGACTCGGCAATGCACGGATAGCATCTTCTGAGATCGAGAGAATGGTTGGTAAAATCATGATAGCGAGAATGATGGAAGCTGGTAAAATACCGTATCCAACCCCGCCTGTTATTTTACCGAGTGCAGGGACGATGACCGTTAAGCCGATTAGGCCATAAACAACCGAAGGAATACCTACGAACAGATCCGTCGCAGGACGCATGATTTCACGCATCCATCTCGGAGCAATTTTAGCCATGAATAATGCCCCTGACAAAGCAAGCGGCACTGAAAACACAACTGAAACCAAAGTCATGAGCAGCGTGCTGTATAGAAAAGGAAGGGCTCCGAATTTTTTTTGACCTGGCGTCCAATCTGTAGAGAAGAAAAATTCAAAAGGACTGACTCCCTGAAAAGTCTTAATCCCTTGCATCCCCACGAAAACAATGATAGAAAAAATGATGGCAGACACTAAGGCAGCACTTCCAACAAACACCCACCTCATGATGTTATCTTGTCTATGTTGTCCTTGGGTCCATTTCGTGACGATTGGACGACTTTCGTCTGATTTCGCGGTTCGTTAGTTTATCTGCTACGGAATTCAATGGGTAATTCCCCTTTCTCTTAAATCACATTACTTTTATGATAGAGCATGATTGTAATTGGATCGTCAATAAATTGTTAAGGGAATGTAAAAGTTTCATGTTTCAAAGTAAAAAAAGAGCGCGGCATATAATGCCAGCGCTCTTAGTTTGTTCTATTTATTATTTTTTAAGCAAATCTGCAGGCAAGAATTTCAAGTCACGAACTTGTTTACCTTGGAATTCTTTGCTTGTGATGTAAGCGATGAATGCTTTAGTAGGATCTTTCGCTTCACCTTTTGTGTACATATGCTCAACACCAAACAATTTGTAAGTACCGTTCTTAATGTTTTCCTCAGAGAACGCTACATTATCAATTTTCAATGCTTTTACTGAGTCATCAACGTAAGGTGTGTCTACATATCCAATGGAGCTGGACTGACCAGCAACAGCTGTTTTCATTGCACCGCTGTTTTCTTGTGTAATACCGTCTTTCGTGAATTCTTTGCCATCAAGAATGATTTGTTTAACTAACGTACGGGAACCTGAGCTATCTGGACGGTGAACAAGAACGATTTTCGCGTCATTGCCGCCAACTTCTTTCCAGTTCGTAACTTTACCCATGTAAATGTCTGCCGCTTGTTGTTTTGTAACATTATCTACTTTTACATCTTTGTTTACGATCAATGCGAATGGAGCAATCGCAACTTGGTGGTCAACAAGACCTTTATCTTTATATTCAGCAGCTGGCTCGACGTCGGAGTTACCGATGTCTGAAGTACCGTCTGCTACGTTTTTAATTCCTGTACCTGAACCGCCTGCTGTAACGTTGATTGTTACTTTCGGATTTTTTTCCATAAACTCAGTAGCTGCTTGTTTAACTAATGGAAGAAGTGCGCTTGAACCGGAAGCTGTAACCGTACCGCTTAGCTCTGCTTTTGGAGCAGCAGATGCCGCTGCACTAGCAGCAGGTGTTGCAGAAGCAGCGTTTTTAGTATCTGTTTTAGCGCCGCAACCAACCAATGACCCCATCATTAATACCGCGGAAAGTGTGAATGTAATTCCTTTTTTCGACATGAACTTAAACATAGTTAGCATGTCCTCCTTTGAGTTTATGTTACTAATTCGGTTAGTATCGATCCCTTTTGAATGTCCGTCGAACTAACTTACTTAAACATCGTAACAATTGAATGTAAAATCCAAACCCTCGAAACGTAAACGTAATGTAAAACTTTTATTTCTTCTTTCATTCGTTAAAAGATTGGTTAAATTTACATATCATTAACAAACTTAGATGCTTTAGTTAATAGAAGTACCCTATATTAATAAGTATCAACACGAAAACAGTCGAATATTGTCAAGTAATATATAGGAGGAATGACTTATGAAGAGGATAAAAATCAATATGACCATGCGATTAAAATTAATTGCCAGTTTCAGCGGAGTACTTCTCATTTTCCTTGCCGTTGCTTTGTTTAATCTGAACCAAGTGAATCAAATCAAGAAGCATATGACGGATCAGAACGATAAAGTCGAACTAAAGGTGCTAGCGCTCGAGCTTAAAAATATGGTTCAGGAAATGAATATCATTGCTTCAGGCTTGGAGATTTCGAAGAAATCGGAATACATCGAAAAATACAATGCAAAACGAAAGCCTTATAACGATTTCATTCAGAAAATTGGTGATACAGCTTCAACAGCTGATCAAAAGAAGTGGCGAAGCCAATTAATTCAATACTCCGTTGATTACATAAATAACTTCGACTCTGCGGCCAAAATGGTCCAAGATCCTAACTTGAAACCGACGGATCTGCAAATTAACCTCCTTTACCTATATAATGAATCTCAGGAATTGAAGGATAAGATTTTTGCACTTGTTGATAAATTCTATGTTACTTATGCAGAGGCTGCCGAACATGCAATTTCCAACTCAACGAAGGCACTTAATGAAAGCAGCAGGGTGATGTTGATTGCCTTTGCTATCGTCGTTATTGTAACCATTATTATTGCCTTTCTAATCATCAGCTCCTTCACACATCCAATTAAAATTTTACAAAATGCTGTATCTCATATTGCCGCAGGGGATTTGTCCCATACAATCAATTCAAAATCCAATGATGAGTTAGGTAAGCTAAGCAACAGCTTCGACCATATGATCATTCAAGTTCGTCAAATGCTTCATGCTACGCTGCAGATTGCTTCTTCCTTATCCGAGCACTCCCATGAGTTTCATCGCTTTTCTCTACTAACAGCATCGGCAAATACAGATATCTTGAAGGCAATTACAGAGATATCGACTGGTGCTGACGAGCAAGCCATGAAAACGGAGCAAAGCTCGATGATCATTGCAGAGCTGGAAGCGGAGATTCGTGACATTACTGCTTATACGTATGAAATGAAGCGTACAAGTGAAGAGGCTGCTTCTGGTACACTACAAGGGACAGCATCTGTAAGGGCGCTGAAATCATCGTCAGACGAATCCCAGGCTGTCCTACAGAAGGTCGATGCTGCCATGATGACCTTGTCTGACAGCTCCAAACAAATTGGCGCTATTATTCACTCGATCACGGAAATTTCTACGCAGACAAACGTGCTTGCCTTGAACGCTGCGATTGAAGCGGCCAGAGCCGGCGAACACGGCCGCGGCTTCTCTGTGATTGCGGATGAAGTTCGTCAGCTTTCTCAGCAGACGAATGATTCCTCCAAGACAATCGGCGGCATCATTCAATCGCTTCAGAAGCAAATCAAAGAATTACAGAGCTCACTGATCGAAGCTCGCGATTCTGCGGTTGCACAAAACCATCGGGTAGCAGACACGCTCGGTTCTTTCGAGGGCATCGAACAATCGATGAAAAGAATAATCGGGCAAATTGAACAAATCCATGTGAAAATTGAATACGTACAATCCAAGAATGACAGATTAGTAAATTCCGTTCAGTTCGTAGCGGCCATTGCGCAAGAAACAGCTGCCGGGGTCGAGGAAGTAAGCTCAACCTCGATTCAGCAAGATGCATCCATCCGCCGAATTGCCGAAGAGTCGGATGATATCCTTGAACTTGCTCAACAGTTATTTGCAGAGATCAGCAAATTCCAGATTAGTGAGACTGCTGCGAAGAATCATCAGGAGATTATTGATCTTCAATCTGAGACAATTCATGTCATGAATGAGGTGCACTTCGAGGTTTTTGATGATAATCAAATGGATTTGTTTCAAAAGGAACAAGATAACTCAACAGCGGAAACACCACAGGATGACCTGAACAAAGGTGAATCTAGGAAAGAGAACAAAATGCTTGTTCTCGTAGGAAAATAATAGCTAGCACAAAAATCCCTCTACTCCTAATTGGAAGCGTAGAGGGATTTTTAATTCCGAGTAATTCGACTAACTAATGCGAACGAACCCCGAACCTACCTAACTGTTTAACTAGCTGCAGCAAGATGATTTTACCACTGCCTCCGGTTTCGTTACCGGTGAACAACAAGCACTAATTTCTTCTGTTTTGCTTACTAGCTTTTGACTATCTTCAGGACCGCAGCATTCTTTGCTCCCGATACCGCAAACTCCCGTTTCCGGCAGCTCCAGCTCAACTCGTTCAGCTGCTGCCTGATCTCCTACAAGCGCTGCTACGACGGATCTCACTTGTTCATAACCTGTTGCCATTAAGAATGTTGGTGCTCTTCCATAACTTTTGGAACCAACAATATAGAAATTCTTTTCTGGTTGGCGCAGCTCCTTCTCGCCATGCGGTCTAACCGTACCGCAGCTATGAATATTCGGATCGATCAGTGGCACTAACGCCAAAACGCTCTCCAATGTTGGGTCGGCAATTACTCTAACTTCTCGTAAAAAGGATAGATCCGGGCGAGAACCCGTATTCGACACGATTTCATCGACAGCATCTAGATGAACCAATGATCCGTTTAAAGAGCCAATCACAACCATTTTATCTTCTTTTTGTTTCAATTCTTGAATGTGGAATGGCGTCAGAACCGTAACTTTTCTTGAATCAACTAGCTTTTGAATACGTGTACCAAGTTCTCCTCTTGCAGGAAGTTGATCCTGCTCCTGACCACCATAAACATCAGCTAGCCTAGATTTTCTTAAAATCCAAATAATTTCTGTGCTCTGAACTTGATCCTTCAGATTTCCTAATTCTAGCAAGGTATTTATTGCAGAGTGACCACTCCCGACAACAAGAACTTTTTTGCCGCTATATCGTTCCTTATGCTTACCCGAAATATCAGGTATCCCATAATAAATTTGCTTGTTTAAAGACTGCTCTTCTGTCGTCCAAACCCCTTCTGATTTAATGGGATTCGGATTCAACCAGGTACCGGATGCATCAATAACAGCCTTAGCCTCAATAAGGATTCGTTCCCCATTTATCTCCACATGCAGGACAAACGGAAGAACTTCACGGCCTTGTGTTTTAACTTTGCTCAGACCTTTACGGCTAACAGCTATAACTTTCGTATTTAGGTTTAAATAAGGTTTGATTTCAGGCAATTCAACAAAAGGTTTGAAGTATTTGTCAACCATCTCTTGTCCTGAAGGGATTTCTAAAGGATTGGGGGCTTGCCAACCATGAGAAATAAGCAATTGCTTAGCAGCTTTGTCGATATTGTATTCCCAAGAGGAAAACATTCGAACATGGGCCCAATTGCGTACATTTGATCCCACTTCCTCACCCGCCTCAAACAAAACAAAAGGCTCCCCTCTCATAACTAACTGTGCTGCCGCGGCAAGACCAACAGGCCCAGCACCAATAATAGCCACCGGTAACTTAATATCATTCATCTTATATACCTCCCTCTCAATGTAAAACGTTTAATAGAAATACGGCGCAAAATCACTTAATCAAATAATTTTGATTAATAGATCAAAAAAAATTGATATTAAGATTAAAAAAATTAAGAACGAGTAGGTCTAAATATGCAGCAAAGATCTGCTGAAAGCAATCCGTTTACTTCAGAATTGTTTATCTCGTAGTAGCTCCAAGTACCAATCATCTCTTTGATGATTAATTTCGCCTCCAATAGGATTTTCAAGTGATAAGACAGTTTCGACTGGGCCATATCAAAGATATCACAAAGGTCACATACGCAAGTTTTTCCCCGCTGTGTTAACTCATACATGATCTGTAGTCTTTTGTGATCAGCTAGTGCTTTAAATTTTGCTTCATACGTTTCAAAAAAAGAATCGTCTGGTGTGGATTTTGTATGTATCGTTTGTAATGGAATTATTGTTTTCACTGATCTCACCCGCTTCATTAATCAAATATTTTTGATTTAATAACAATATATAGCATTACCCGCTAAATAGCAATCCATTAATCAATTTATTTTGATTAATTATATAAATGGCAAGGATAGCCCTCTTCTGGAGGACCATCCAATCATTACTGCTAATGCACAAACCGACCTTCCTTAGGAATCGCTAATTCTTCAAAATCCTCCGCCAGACGGCCTAGTTCGCGACTTAGTTCTTCGCCGTTCATCGGTTTTCCATGTCCCGTTATCGCTAAAGATGGATGTAAATCTCGAAGCTTTCTAACCGAATCACCGGCTGCTTGCCAATCTGTCGTGAAATACTTGGGTGGTCCGCTTATTTCTTGTTCTTGCGTGAACACCTTGTAAAGAGATTCTTGCTTGACGGTAACGAAGGCATCTCCGGCTATTAATGAACCATCTTTGGCGCGAAAAAGAGAAATGTGTCCTGGTGTGTGTCCCGGCGTATGAATCCATTGCCATCCCGTCAGTCCAGGAACGATACCATTAGCAGGCAAAGGATGTACATGATTACCTATGTCAATGCCGTGGTTTGGAAAAAGGGGTGATAACTCGCTTACAAGCCCGCCATTTACCGTAGAATCTCCTTTAGGATAATTGGATTTTCCCGTCAAATAAGGGACTTCCAACTCATGTGCATATACCGGAACATCCCAGTATTCCAAAAGACTCTCTATGGCCCCGACATGGTCGAAATGTCCATGCGTCAAAATGATCGCCCTAGGCTTCTTATGTGCTCCAAAACGCTCCTCTGCAACACGAATGATCTCATCTGCCGATTGCGGCATACCTGCGTCAATTAAATACCATTCTTTATCTTTGCTTGTTGGGTTGCCAATGAAACAAATATTCACGATCTGAATGCAGTAACCATATATATCAATGGCTATTTCCTTGCCTTCACCGCTGGATAATGTCGTTAGCGGGATATACGTATGCTCATATGTATGCTCTGTATGCTCCATGTAAACTTCTCCTCATCATTGCAAATTCCACATTACTATCCCCATTTTGCTGTTAAATTACTCCGTATTTCTCGATACGAAATGTGTTGTTAAACTAAAAAAAGGCCAGAGTCTAGCGACTCTTAGCCTATCTTTCATAATAAGTCTTATGCGTAATTGCACTTATTTCGCAATCTCATCCGTCGCTTTAATGTTACGCAAGATGCTCACTTCAACACGGCGGTTCTTCGCTCTACCTTCTGTTGTGTCATTTTCTGCAATCGGCCGGTATTCACCGAATCCGACCGAAGAGTAGGAAGCAGGATCAATTTTACTGTTATTCAGAAGTATTTTCATAAAATTGACCGCACGCTTTGCGCTTAAATCCCAGTTCGTTTCAAAGTCTGCTCGACGAATCGGGATATTATCCGTATGACCTGCTACTTCAACCTCATATCCTGGATAGCTGCCCAGCAAATTAGACATCGAAACCGCCAGCTTTTGTGATTCTTGTTTAATTGTAGCCGACCCTGAATCAAACAGCGCACGGTCACTAATCGTAATGGTCAGCTTCTCATTATCCAGCTTCGTGGTCAGCTGCTCACTCATGTTGTTTTCTTTAATGTAAGCATCCATGCTTTGCTTTAACTCTTTGAGATCCTTCTCTTCCTTCTGCAGCTTGGCAGCCAGCTGACTATCGGTTTTACTCTCATCCTTCGGCGGAGGATTTTGGCTCTTATTATTGTTTTTCGTAGAATTCCCCGCATCATTTATTGGAACCATATTCGACATCGCGAAGGGTGCTTCTCCCCCCGTGAAGGCATTGTTCAAGGACCGCATAATCGAGTCGTATTTCTTGGAATCCACCTGACTAGATGCAAACAAAATGATAAAGAGAGCTAGAAGCAAGGTAAGCAAATCCGCATAGGGAATGAGCCAGGTTTCATCAATATGTTCTTCATGATCCTCATGCTTCTTTTTTTTACTCACTGTGGAGCAGCCTCCCTCGAGTCTTCGTCATACGCCGCACGTTCATTGTTGGCAACGAAGATCATCATTTTTTGCTTCACGGAATTGGCAGATACACCGGATTGAATGGAGAGCAACCCTTCTACAATCATAAGCTTAATTTCAACTTCTTTCTTAGACTTCTGCTTCAGCTTATTTGCAAATGGGTGAAAAATAACGTAACCAAGGAAAATCCCGAACATCGTTGCAACGAATGCCGCTGAAATCAGATGACCTAGTTTATCTACTTCACTCAAATTACCAAGAGCAGCGATGAGTCCAACGACGGCACCAAGTACGCCGAGTGTCGGTGCATATGTACCAGCTTGCGTAAAAATGCTTGCATATTTCTTATGTCTTGATTCCATTTCAGCAATATCTTCGAGCAATACATCGCGTACAAAATCTGCATCGTTTCCATCAATAATGAGGCGCATGCCGCTTTTCATAAATGGGTCTGACAGCTCTTCTGCTTGCTTCTCCAAGGAAAGTAAGCCTTCACGGCGTGTAATGGATACCCAGTCGATGAACGTCTCGATCAGTTCTTTTTTAGGCATTAATTTCTGTTCGGTAAAAATAATTTTCATTAAGGTCGGAATCTTCTTCATTTCTGCCATTGAAAAAGCGATAAATAAGGCCGATGCTGTACCACCAAAAATAATTAAGGCAGCTGCAGGATTCAGCAGTGCTACCAGGCTTGCCCCTTTCAATACCATACCCACACCAATGGATATAAAAGCTAAAACGATTCCGATTAGTGATGACTTCTCCATATTCAAGGCACCTCTCCCTATGATCTAATTTTCATGAGTTGTCATGCTTCCTAATGATCTCAACAAGCTTGCCAACGTTTCCTGATCTTCCCCCAGTTTAGAAAAAAAACGGCGATCGGTTTGCTCGACAATGTCTATTGCCTTGTTTATCAACCTCTCTCCAGCTGGAGTTAAAGAGATTGATTTGGCTCGCGTATCCGTCGGATGTTCCTTGCGAATGAGGAACCCTTTCTTTTCCAAGTTACGAAGTACTTGTGATGCCATCATGGGATCAATATGCGCATGCATGGCAATTTGAACCTGTGTCACATCCCCAAGAGGGGATTGAGAATTTAACCACTCTGTGGTTGCCAGCAAAATAAATTGAACATGCGTGAGATCCAAATCATGCAGGGCATGACGAAGATTTTTTTGCCATAGATTCGTAACCTGCCAAAGATGAAATCCTTGGCTGTCATAAGGCTTACCTTGTTCAATAGTCATTGACCCTCCGATAATTCAACAAAAAAGTTGTATATGTACATATAATAAGTTTATTTATTATTTAATACAATCATTTTTTGTCGAAAAGTAGGACTAAAGTCATGTATTTTTTGTGAATATGCAAATAATTTGACGAATGCTAGCGTCCTTCACTTACTTATTTTATACTTGAGAAGAGCCAATTCCTGCTTGAACCGATATCAGTGTGAAGAAAACATACGAGGAGTGAATCATGTGGAGAAACGTTCGTTTGGTTCGACCGGACAGCAATTTCCTATTCTGAGCTTTGGTGCTCAGCGCATTGTCGACGAACACCAATGTACGGAAGAAGAAGCGATTCAAATTGTGAATCGTGCGATTGACGAAGGGATCACCTATTTCGATACAGCACCTAGCTACTCGGATGGGCAATCCGAGGAACGACTTGGTAAAGCATTAGCACGCGATGGACGAAGGAATGACGTATGGATTGCTACCAAAACGCATGATCGGACAAGAGACGGTTCTCTGAAGCTGCTGGAAGCAAGTCTGAAGCGTCTGCAAACGGATCACGTCGAAGAATGGCGATTACATAATATTATGACAATGGAAGAGCTCGATCAGTGCTTCGCCAAAGGCGGAGCGCTAGAAGCGCTTCTTGAGGCCAAGGAACAAGGGATTATCAAGCATATCTCGATCAGCGGCCACACGAATCCTAGAGTTCAGTTGAAAGCGATTGAACGTTGTGACTCATTCGACAGCGCGCTTGTTGCCTTATCCGCAGCGGATCATCTCATCTACAGCTTCGCTCATGAGTTTTTGCCTAAAGCGGTTGAGAAAGGTGTCGCTATCATCGGCATGAAAGTTATGGCGCTCGGTAAGCTGGCACCCTGGTACGAGAAAGCACTCCAATATACGTTCTCGCTGCCGATATCTACAGCGATTGTCGGGATGGAGTCCATGGCGCAGCTGGAACAAAATCTGGCCATTGCTAAGAGCTTCAAGCCGATGACTGAGCTGGAGCAGCTCGAGTTCCTCAAAGAAATTGCCCATCTTGCCACCCCCGATGTACTGCGTTGGAAAACAACCGATTGGGTATCTGGTGAATGGTACGTTCGTAACTAATCAAAAAGCCAGCAGTTAAGTGCCCCTGAGTATCGGCACTAACTTGCTGGCTTTATAAGTTTGGCTGGTTATCTGATCCGATCCATTTCCGCGAAGCTGTTGCAAACGAGGCTATAAATTTCTTTCCTGTTCTTTGCTTGAATCAGCTGATTTACAAATTCAACATTATCAATCATTAAAGCTATATGAGAAACAAGCTCAAGCTTTTCAGAATGATGCCCTACGACAGCAATGAGCAGATACGCTATATCCCCGTCCCCAAAATCGATTCCCTCAGGATACTGGGCAATCGCAATGCCAGATTTCAGGATATGTTTGCTATCTCCATCCATTCCGTGCGGAATAGCGATACCATTTCCGATATATGTGGATAGCATTTGCTCTCTTAGATGCATCTCTTGAATAAACTCTTCCTCGACATGACCCGTACGAATTAGAATCTCTCCAACTTGACTGATCGCTTCCCATTTATCTATCGCATCCAATTGAATCATAATATGCTCTGGCGTAAAGACGGTCATGTCCACCAAAACGGTCGTTTCTTCATGAAAGGAACTGCCTAGCTCTTGTTTTAGACAAACAACCAGTTCCTCATAAAAAGCTTGATCCAAAAATGAATTTATCGAAAAGTGTCGCGCATGCGGAGCTGAAGCCTTGGCCCGTTCCGTTAAATGGATGTGTGAAATAACAATATCCGCATCATCCGAGAGATCATCCACCGAACAGTTATCAACAACAAAATGTAAATCAGCCTGCTTTAGTTTCTTTCGCAGCAAAGCGGCACCCATTGCACTTGAACCCATCCCGGCATCACAGGCAAAGATAACTTTTTGCTCAAGTTTAACGGGCTTCTTTTCTGTTATTGACTGGATCTGTTGTTTGACAGGCATCTTATTATTATCCTTTGAATCGTTTGATTCCGTTACGGCCCTAGACAGCACATAGATACTCCAAAAAAAACTAACACAAGCTGAAGCGCTAAAGCCTAATAATACAGAGATATGCATGCCTTTAGGCGCCAACAGCAGCTGAGTCAAAATACTCCCTGGAGAGGGGGTAGCCACAAGTCCAGCATGTAAAACACTGAATACAAAGTCCCCTGCCATACCACCCAAAATCAATGGAAGGATCAACAACGGCTTTCTTAATGCATAAGGAAAGTAGACCTCATGTATGCCGCCAATAAGTTGAATAGCAACCGCTGACCTAGCATTTCCTTTTTCTTTCCCTATGGACCGAATAAAATAAGCCATTAACAAACCAAAACCAGGACCCGGGTTGGTCTCAAGCAGAAAAAAGATAGACTTCCCGAATTCCTTTGTTTGATTGATACCCAAAGGCTCCAGAATCCCATGATTGATCACATTGTTAAAAAACAGTATTTTCGCCGGTTCGATGACAAGCGCGATGAGCCATAGATATCCCGATGATACCAGCTTACCCGAACCCGTTACGATAACATGTAATCCCTGCACAAAAGCTGGAGAAATATAATAATAAGCCATCAAAACAAAAAATACGCCAATTAAGCCGGCGATTGTGCTGTAATACAACAATTCAAGTCCTAAAGGGATGCGACTCACAAGCCATTTATCTGTTTTTTTAATGATAAACCCCATTGTCGGACCAATGATCATTGCAGGCAAAGTCATCGTATATTCAGATGGATTTCCGGCCACTAAGCCGATGATAACAAAAGCAGCAATAACTCCCCCTCTGTGATTGCCGATCATTTTACCACCTGTATAGCCAAAAAGAATCGGTATTAAATATTGGGTCATCGGTGTGATTAAACCATTCAACGCTCGAAGAGGCCACCATCCGTTTGATCCAAATAAAACCCTTAGCATCCCAAGAGCTATCAATCCTGCTATATTTTGAAATACCATCGTACTTAAAAAACGGCCAACACGATCAAGCGTTTTCATCATGACCCCCGAAACACTGAAGTAGTTTTATCCCTATAACCTTTACCCAAAACGGCTTTGATCTTATATTTAACGGTCGAATCATCACCCATTATCAAAGTTTTTATGAATTCCTCTTCTATTAATGCCGCGCTAATTTCACTGATCATTTCGATATGCTCCTTGGGAGCGCTGCGCGGCGCAAGCAGCAAAAGTACGGTTCTAACCGGTGTATGACATTCCAAGTTATTCCATTGTACTTCGTCGACCAACCGAAAGAGGCAAATACATACGGAAGGGATGGCCTCGCTGCGGCAATGAAGCATCGAGAACTGTTCTTTTTCAAAAACCAATCCTCCAAGCTTTTCCCTTTTCCGCAATTCGTCTTCTAATAATCGAACATCCACACTTTGAAGCTGAGTGCCCACAAATGCGGAAGCTTGAAGAATCACATCATCCTTTGAGAATGCGGTTAATTCCGAAACGATGAACGTGTGATTCATCAACAATAGGATAGCTTCGCCATACCGATTAATTTTCATCACGGTATCCTCGATTTCCTCGTCTACTTCTGTCTGTGGTTTTTCAGAAATCGGCAAATTTTTCAAATATTGCTCAATCAATTCAATATCCGTTACATGCAAAAATGAATTCACCACGATAACCTTATAGTTTTCATTTTCAAACGGAACCGTGGAAATGATTAAATCGACTGGAAGTTTTTTACGCAGCCATTTCTCCAAATTAAGCAGCGATACAATATCAACGATTCGGATATGCGGTAAATTCTTTTCGATTTGCGCCGCAAGCAGCCGCGATGTTCCCATACCGCTGGCACAAGCAAGCAGAATACGGTAGCCGCGAAGCGATTTCCCTGTTTTTCTGACGATAGAAGCGCCAAAGTGCATAGCCAAGTAGCCAATTTCTTCATCTGGAACAGGGCAATTCAGTTGTCTTTCTAAGTAAAGCGCTGCCTTGGATTTCGCGATGAATACATCGGGGTATTCCGTACGAATACGATCAAGAAGCGGATTACGTATATCCATTTTCAGAAGAAGTCGGTGAATGGCTGATTCCAAATGAGTGCTTAAGGATTCAAAGAGAGAGACGTCATTACCTAATTCATGCTTTAGTTCATTTTCCACAATTCGAATCATTTGCTGAACGAAATGTTCTACACGGAGATCTTCTTGCCTGATCGGCAAAGAAAAAACTCGTTTTCCCTTGGCTCCCAGTAAATGCATGGTGATATAGCCTACTTCGCTCTCAGGAATCTCAATTTCAAGTAAAGCATCCAATTTCCTTGCCATTTGCAGCGCCCACTCAAATTCATCTGTTTTTTTTAATTTTTGCAGCGACTCCGCATCAATTGAAATATTCTCCCCATTTTTCAAACGTTGAACGGCCAGAGCAATGTGTATAACAAATCCAACATAAGCACTGTCTGTCATTTCATATCCGTGCAATTTTTTTGTTAATTTTACAACGTTCTCAATTTGATCGATCGTTTTCGGCTCTATGAAATGAAGAAGGTGGTTGCTTATCGATAGTTCCAATTTAACTTTATCCGAAAAGCTATACGAATAGGATGATAAGATATCCATCAACTGTTCCTGCGTAAAATGCTTGTACAACAGGTCAACAATAGCTTCCCGGATGTTCTTTTCATTACCTTCAATAAACACGCCTAATCCTTGCTTGCGAACTAATTGGATATGATGCTTGGCAAACCAAGGCTCCAACTTATCCAAATCGTTGCTTATCGTCGCTTCTGTCACGTCCAGTTTGCTGCTGAAATAGTACAACTTCGTCGGTTCGCGAAGGGATAGCAGCATCTGCATCAAAATATACTGTCTTTCTTCAGGAGAAAAAATCTTTGTCCCATGCATAACGGATAGTTGGTGAAAAAGCTGCTTTTTTGCATTTTCCGTTCCTTTTAAGCTAAGTCCGACTCCAGGCTTTTGAACTAGCATCAGCTCGTAAGTCTTTACCAACAGACCCAGTCCATCCAGTTCCCTTTGGATGGTTCGAATACTAATTTTCAGCTCATTGGAAATCTCCCTCAACGTAACTGGGGCCTTAGCGTCAAGCAGCAGCATCAGAATTTGATGATGTCTTGAATTCATAGAAATACCCGTATGCTTCAATATCAGCTTCCCCTTTGCATCTGTATCTAGTCCTATCATTATAGCGGTTACATAGACGCTTTTGCTTGTCAGGTCCAAATCTACGGGTCCAAACGAACCAACGCCAAGCGCCGCTATATGCTTTCCGCTAAAAAAATTTATCACACGCCCTATTGTTTCACTTGGGGTTGTCGTTGGAAAACTGGTCCGTTCCAAGATTTCTCCGTCGTCCCTGCCAATCGCACATAATATATGCACCTTATATCCAGAAGACATACCGTAAAAACTAGGCATCATTAGACTTTTGGGAAGACATCCTCCTTCAAAATTCAAAATAAAAAAGAGCCGCAAGAGAATTCATTCTCTCACAGCTCTTTGGTTACTCAATAATAAGTGCATAAACGATGCCGGGTCCATGGACACCAATGGTCAAATCATTCTCGATGTCGGCCGAGCGGCTCGGACCTGAGATGAAATGAATGCCAGCCGGTCTATCTTTGGCCGCAAGTTCATCGAATGGGCGCAATACTTCACCCAGCTTTGTTTTTATACGATCCACCGGGATAATGGCAATGAACGTGGTTGGCAGCAAGCTGACACTTCTGCCTCTCGTCGCATCGGAAGTGACCACTAGTGAACCAGTGTACGCGACAGCGTGTTCAACGGCCACGATCCCGATGTCCGCTCCAGCCGCTTTCGCGACAAGCTCGTCTTTTGCAGCAGGGTCAGCACCTTCTGCGTTCCACACCGTGATGTCTATTTCCGTGCCTGCAAGCGAATCACGAAGAGACTCCAGCTCAGGTTGATCCTGAATGATCAAGTGTTTTGCCTGTGTCTCTGCGATGAAGTTCGCAATGAATTCCTCTGCTTCAGCCATACTCGCAAGACGCCTCGTATGGCCTCCAGCCTTCTGCCAGTTCGACATGAACAACTGAATGCGCTGTTCGAGCGGGAGATCCACCTGCTCCCAAAATTCAGGAGCCCCCTTCGTGTTATGCGAAGGAGCTGTTTGTAATGGCTTAGCTCTGCCTAGTCGATTCGAAATATTAGCAAAAAAGGCCTCCTGATCCTTCAGGGCTTCTTGGTGAAGCTTCTGGAGAAATGCTGCATCTGATTTAGCCATGATGATGTCCTCCTCCGCCGTCTTTGCGATCAGCCACAAGCTTCTCCATGCGGGCTTTCATCACGGAATCTAGTTCAGGGAAGGTGCCTTCTAGTCCCTGCTCAATGTCTTTCCACGATTCACGGAATGTCTTCTTCGCCATGCTTGGCGCATAACGATACGAATTCCAACCTTTTAACGGACCTATCTTCGCTTTGATATGACCATCGCGAACTAATAATTTCTGCCCAATACGGCCGAGTTTGATTAACGCTTTAACCCGCTTTGCATCGGACATCAAGAAATTAAAGCCCTTCATGCCGACTTTCTCAACAAAATCCGTCGCCCCGCGTTCCACTTTGCGTTGACGGAGATAAATCAGCATATCATGCAGTGGAATCTTCACCGGACATGCCTCATAACAGGCGCCGCACAGGCTAGAAGCACTAGCAATATCGTCCCATTGGTCGACGTTTTTGTTAAGTGCCGGCGTAAGAACAGCACCGATCGGACCACTATATACACCGCCATAAGCGTGGCCGCCGATGTGACGGTAAACCGGGCAAGCGTTTAAGCATGCCCCACAGCGAATACAGTTCAGCAATTCCTGGAATTGCGGATCTCCAAGCTGCAACGAACGTCCATTATCCAAAATAATGACGTGCATTTCTTCCGGTCCATCGCCGTCCTGTTGACGCTGCGGCCCTGAAATCACAGACATATACACCGTGAGTTTCTGTCCAGTAGCCGAACGCGGCAGCAGGGTCGCCATCACTTCGAGATCGTCCAATGTAGGAATGATTCGCTCCATGCCCATGAATGTAATTTGAGTCTTAGGGATGGTACTAACCATCCGCGCATTGCCTTCATTTTCGAAAAGAACGATAGACCCCGTCTCCGCAATAGCAAAATTACAGCCCGTCATCCCAATGTCGGCTTCAAGGAACTTCTCACGTAGTTTTCTTCTAACATAGCCAGCTAATATCCCCGTATCCGGCTCAAGCTTCTCGCCTGCATCCTCAGAAAGCAGGTCGGCGATCTGATAGCGATTTTTGTGAATCGCCGGAATAATAATATGCGAAGGCGTCTCGCCTGCCAGCTGAATAATATATTCGCCAAGGTCCGTTTCAATCGCCTCGACACCGATTTGCTCAAGCGCATGGTTGATATGCAATTCTTCGGAAACCATCGACTTGGACTTTACTACACTTTTCGCCTTCTTGTGCTCGGCGATTTGCATCGTCAAACGAACAGCGTCTGCTGCATCGGCTGCGAAGTGAACGTGCACGCCCTGCGCTCTCGCATTTTCAACGAATTTGCCAAGATAGTAGTCCAAGTGCGCAATCGTATGCAGACGAATTTGCCTGCCTCGCTCACGCCACTCTTCCCAGTTCCCAAGCTCTTCGGAGGCGCCCAGTTTACCGTTTTTGAGCCGTTCGGTCGTGAACTTAACCGCATTGCGAAGAAAGTCATTGTTCAGCGCGACTTTGGATCTTTCCTTGACGGTCCCACTAGGTTTATGATCGCTCATGCGCCAGCTTCACTCCCTCGGCCAGTAATTCCGCTAGATGCATGACCTTCACGGGTTTTCCACGGTAGGATAAATTGCCTGCAATATTCATTAAACATCCCATATCTAGTCCAACTAGCACTTCTGCTTCTGTTTCCAGCACGTGATCCGATTTCTCGGATACCATGGCTCCAGATATATCGCACATTTTCACCGCAAAAGTCCCGCCAAACCCACAGCAGTCCTCCGCATGAGGAAGGGGTACAAGCTCCAAATCACGGATATTTTTCATCAGCTGCATCGGTTCCTCTTTGACACCTAGCAGTCGGCTGCCGTGGCAGGATGGATGATAGGTCACTTTATGCGGGAACACAGCTCCCAAATCCGTAACGCCCAATACTTGGACAAGGAATTGTGTGAACTCATATGTTTTTTCTACTAAACGGTTAGCTCTAGCTAGATTGATAGGATCATTTTCAAACAGCTTCGGATAATAATGATGAATCATACTTGTGCATGAACCCGAAGGTGATATCACAAAATCACTGTCTTCAAACGCTTGAAGCAGTGTCAACGCAGAGCCTCGCGCCTCATCCCAATAGCCACTATTGAAGGCAGGTTGACCGCAGCATGTCTGAGTCGCAGGGAAGTCTAGCTTGACGCCATATTTTGCAAGTAAATGAACCATAGACTCACCCACCTTGGGATAAACAAGGTCGCTCAAGCACGTAATGAATAAGGATACTTTCATGATTGCAGCTAACTCCCTTCCTTAATCGTTCCCTCCTCAGAGACCAAAAAACCATCCACAGTACGAGAGAGAACATACTGGTGATGGGAGGAACAATGATTTTAACCTTTATCTAATTGGAGGACGTGCACACCTTTATCGCGAATCTGGTCCACATCCTCCTTGTTTGTTTGCCCGTCTGTAATCAAGTGCTTGATCTCAGGCCAGCCGGCTACTTGCGTCAAAGACTGCATGCCGAATTTACTATGGTCAGCAAGCAGGTACGTTTCATCAGCGATACTGATCATTTTGCGTTTAATGAGCGCTTGCAGCTCATTGGATTCGCTAATTCCACGCTGGATATGAACCCCTTTGCATGACAAGAATAGCTTATGAACGTGATACATGTCCAAGGATCTTTCCGCGAGTGGTCCTACATAGGACAACGATTTTGGCGAAAGGAGTCCACCTGTGGATATGACCTGAATTTTCTCCTTACCGCTCACCTCAAGCGCAACCTTCATCGAGTTCGTGATGATCGTCAGCGGCATATCGGGAATAATTTTGGCCATATACCAAGCCGTTGTACTTGCATCTAAAATGATCCGATCATGCTCCCGAATATGCGATACCGCTTCTTTCGCTATGCTGTTCTTGAAATCCGACTGCGCCGTTTCCCTTTCCATGAAAGGGACTTCGGACTGCGCTTCCTTCACACTGACAGCGCCGCCATGGCTGCGCATCAGCTTGCCTTCGCTTTCTAACCGGTCCAAATCACGTCGTATCGTTTCTTCTGTTACTTGACACAGCTCGCTGAGTTCCGTTACGCGAATACTTCCTCTTTCATTCACCAACTGAACGATTCTCTGCCATCTTTCCGCTACCAGCATCGTACTTCCCTCATTTCACCGTCGATCGGGACGCCACCTGACAAAATGTTGCATACGCTTCCTGCCAACCCGCTCCATCTTGAGGGAGATAAGTTTTGACCGGGAACGAATTCCGAATCAGCTTTCTGGCTT
The DNA here is from genome assembly GCF_030817215.1 of Paenibacillus sp. V4I3. Classification (GTDB taxonomy): domain Bacteria; phylum Bacillota; class Bacilli; order Paenibacillales; family NBRC-103111; genus Paenibacillus_E. The sequence continues at coordinate 2,927,963 of NZ_JAUSZA010000001.1, read as the reverse complement.
CGCGCAAATTCGCGATATACCCTAGTGATATCCATTGTACTACAAGGTTACCTAAGGCACTACCCTCAACAGGACCGGCCCAAACCTCGCGCTGTATAGCATTTGACGTGAATTGACAAAGCAGCTCGTTCTGGATGCCGCCACCAACAATGTGAAGACCTTGATATTTCTTCCCCGTTAGCTGTTCCGTTCTTTCTAAAATAAACCGATACTTCAAAGCCAGGCTTTCCAACATACAACGAACAATTTCACCTTCTGTTTGCGGTACAACCTGTTCCGTATCCCGGCAGTATTGCTGAATTTGCTTCGGCATATGCTCAGGATTCAAGAACATGTCATCATCCGGATCGATGAAGCATTGGAAAGGCTTCACTTGCTCGGCAAGCTTGACTAACTCAGCAAAGCTGATGTTCTTGCCTTCTTTGTCCCATGTACGCTTACATTCCTGAATTAACCATAAGCCCATGATGTTTTTAAGCAATCGGTTCGTACCATAAACGCCGCCTTCATTGGTGAAATTCCAAGCTAATGCCTCTTCACTTAGCACCGGCGCCAACGTCTCAGTCCCGAGCAGTGACCAAGTACCGCAGCTTAAAAAAGCGAAATCTTCTTCTAAAGCGGGAACCGCGACAACAGCAGATGCTGTATCATGCTCGCCTACGGCAATGACAGGAATCGAAGGAACATTAAGTTCATCACAAATCTCTTTGATTAAGGCGCCAACTCTAGTCCCTGACGCAACCGGTTTCAGTAATAGTTCACCAGGAAGGCCAAGCTGATCTATGAGCTCCGTGTCCCACGTCAGCGTTGTTGCATTAAAAAGCTGCGTCGTTGTGGAATTGGTGTACTCGCTGTGTTTTTCTCCGGTTAAAAAGTATCTGAGCAAGTCAGGAATCATCAAGAACGTTTCTGCACGCTGCAGAAGCTCTGGATTTCTTTCTTTTAACGCATATAGTTGAAAAATCGAATTAAATTGAAGGAACTGAAGACCTGTTTTGGCATACAGCTTTTCACGGCCAACAAGATCAATGACCTTATCCATGACATGGTCCGTTTGATGGTCCCGATAGTGGTAGGGATTACCGAGAAGCTCACCATTTGCCGCGAGCAGCCCGAAATCCACCGCCCATGAATCTATGGCCAGGCTTTCGATATCCGTATAACCCAGATGCTTCATCTGTAAAATACCTTGTTTCAATTCATGGAACAATCTCAAAATATCCCAATGAAGGTGGTTACCCACCTTCACCGGATCATTCGAGAAGCGGTGAATTTCCTCGATCGTCACTTGGCCCGCTTCGGAGTCAAGTCGTCCGACGATCGCTCTGCCGCTGCTTGCTCCCAAATCAAAGGCCAGTACGCAGGAGGGCTTACTCACCAGCTGGCACCGCCTTTGCCACGAGCATTAATGCTTTCGTCGTAGCCGCTTTCTAGGTAAGCTTTCATCGGATCTACGGGTACACCGATCTCTTCACGAACAGCTTGCAGAAGCGGAGTAACGTCGAATTCGAATGCCTTACGCACAGCGTCTTCTGCACCTAGAACGTCCTGACGTTCTTGTGCGTCTCTAACTTCATCGAGGTTGATCAGCAATGCTTTTGCATACTGTGTTTGAACGTTTAGCACGGAACGCAGCATCGCTGGAATTTTACGCTCGATATTGTGACTTTGATCGATCATATAGGCAATATTGTCAGCAGCCTGACGGATTTGTGGATTTTTATCGTTCGCTGCATCAATGATTTGGTAGAAAATCAGGAACAACTCATACGGATTAACCGAGCCAACGATCAGATCATCATCTCCATATTTGCGGGAGTTGAAGTGGAAGCCGCCTAATTTATTTTCATCTAACAAGTAAGTCACGATATGTTCAATGTTCGTTCCTTGCGGGTGATGACCCGTATCCACTAGCACTTCAGCTTGAGGCCCCAATTTGTTCGCCAAATTAAATGCCATTCCCCAGTCCGCTAGATCCGTGTGATAAAACGCAGGCTCATAGAACTTGTATTCAATCAGCATACGCATGTTTGGTGTCATTGCTCCGTACATTTCTTTAAGCGCTTCATACATCCATGTTTTACGAGCTCGAATATCGACTTGACCAGGGTAGTTGGAACCGTCTGCGAACCATAGGCTCAACACATCAGAACCTACAGTCTTAGCAATATCCACACACTCTAGCAAATGATCCGTCGCTTTGCGGCGAATAGCTTCGTTTGAATTCGTCACACTACCAAAGATGTAATCATCTTCTTGAAAAAGGTTAGGGTTAACAGCTCCGATAGAAACACCGAGATCACTTGCGTGCTGTTTCAGCTTTGCGTAATCGTCCACTTTGTCCCAAGGAATATGGATAGCAACCGACGGGCAAACACCCGTCAGTTTATGAACTTGTGCAGCATCTTCGAATTTCTCGAAGGGATTCCGCGGAACACCGTTTTGCTTATAGACTTTGAAGCGAGTTCCTGAATCCCCGTAGCCCCATGAAGGGGTTTCTACTTTAAGGGCTTTTAGCTTAGCTTTAACAGCTGCTAGATCAATACCTCTATTCGCTTGCAGCTCTTCGAACAAGGCGTATGCTTTATCGCTCATCGGATTATATCTCCTTTTGAATGTGGAAGTAATTAGCGAGTGAAGGCAGCCGGAACGCCGCCGTCAACTGTGATCATACAACCTGTCGTTTTGTCTGCTTTGGAAGAAGCGAAATATACGATAGCTTCCGCGACGTCTTTCGGGAAAATGTTTACGAGCAGCGTCGTTCTTTTACGGTAGTGCTCTTCCAGTTGATCCGGTTCAATACCGTAAGCTGCAGCCCGTTCATTGCGCCAGCCGGAATTCCAAATCGCGGAGCCTTGAAGAATCGCATCTGGCAATACCGAGTTCACACGAATGCCGAACTCCCCGCCCTCAGCAGCGATACAGCGTGCTAAGTGAATTTCAGCCGCTTTGGCTGTCGAGTAGGCGGAGGCATTTTTACCTGCGAATACCGAGTTCTTGGAGCCGACGAATACCATGCTGCCGCCGATGCTTTGCTTTTTCATAATTTTAAAAGCTTCTCTAGCTACAAGGAAATAACCTGTGCTGAGCACGTTCATGTTCAGGTTCCACTCTTTGAGTGATGTTTCGTCAAAAGGACTGGAAGTCGCAAGACCTGCGTTATTCACGATAATATCGATACCGCCATAGCTAAGAATCGAATCTCGGTACGCGGCTTCCACTTCCTCTTCTTTCGTTACATCCATTTTAACGGCAATGGCTCTGTTTTCGCCATACTGCCCGTTCAGTTCGTCTGCTAATTTTTGTGCGCCTTCAAGGTTCAGATCAGCTAGAACGACGTGCGCACCTTCTTTTAAAAATTGACGAGCCGTTACGCTTCCGATTCCACCTGCGCCGCCTGTGATGAAAGCAATTTTGCGGGAAAACTCCGCTTCAGCCGGAGCCAGAGTTAATTTATAAAGTTCAAGAGGCCAGTACTCGACATTAAAGGATTCATTTTCGCTTAAGGAAACGAACGTTCCGAGAGCCGTTGCCCCTCTCATTACGGCAATCGCACGGTGATAGAGCGCTCCGCTTACTTGTGCATTGGACCAGCTTTTGCCAGTGTTGATCATCCCGATACCAGGGATTAGGATAACGCGAGGTGCCGCTTCGTTCATGACGTCGCCTTCATTTTTGTTACGGTCAAAATAAGCCTTGTACTCTTCTTTGTAAGCCGCGATTCCAGCGTTTAAAGCTTCAATTAAGGAAGCCACGTCACGGGAGTTGGGATTCCAATCGATATAAAGAGGCTTCATTTTCGTATGAACCAAGTGATCCGGGCAAGCAGCACCTACTTGGGATAGCACAGCAGCATCTTTACTGTTAACGAACTTCAGAACATCATCCGCGCTGTCAGTGGTCAGGATCATTTTCTTCTCATTGCTCACTGCTCCGCGAACGATAGGCAGGACTTGTGCCAAAATATCTTTTTGCTCTGACTCAGAGAGGGACTCGTACTTTGCTCCGCCATAAAGGCTGCTCTCGTTCACACGAGCTTCAATGAAGCTTTCTGCTTCTTGAATGATAGCCAACGTTTTGAGGTAGCTCTCTTCTGACGTTTCGCCCCAAGTAACTAGACCATGCTTCTCCATCAATACAAGCTCAGCCTTTGGATTGTTTCTAACGCCTTCCGCGATCATTTTGGAAAGTGTAAAACCAGGCCGTACATAAGGTACCCACACGAAACGGTCCCCGTAAATTTCTTTGGCCAACTCACGTCCGTTGTGTGCACAGCAGAGACCGATAATCGCATCAGGATGCGTGTGGTCAACGTTTTTGAAAGGTAAAAATGCATGTAAAAGCGTCTCAATGGACGCACGCGGATGTTTGCTGTCGATCATACAATTCACAAGGTAAGCAACCATTTCTTCGTCAGACATTTCATCTCTCTCGAACAAAGGACGAATATCTTCCATGCGAAGACCTGTGAAATTCTTTGCTTTCATTGTAGCAAGGTCAGAACCGCTGCCCTTTACCCACATCACTTCTACATCACGACCGCGGAAATCCTTCTCGATTGTTTTGTACGAAGTGTTACCGCCGCCCCAGTTGGCAACTGCACGGTCTGTCCCTAATAAATTGGAACGGTACACCAGTTCCTCTACGCCTTTTGATACTGCATTCGCTTTTTCCGCTTCCCACAAATTCGCAACCATACGTATCCTCCTAATATAGGGATCTTTGAGTGTAGCTCAAAGTCTCTCCGCTTTGGGATCTTTGAGTGTAGCTCAAAGTCTCTCCGCTTTGGGATCTTTGAGTGTAGCTCAAAGTCTCCGTTTTACATCCCATGAGTATGTGTTTGTTCTTGATGGATCCATCGTAACATATCTTTGTTTATTTTTGAATACTTATTTTTATTTTTGTTTCAAAGAATTTAATACACAAATGTGATGTAACACAGTTATAATTAGAAAAGAAAGTGGAAACAAAAATGAAACGGGTATAAAACAAACATAATGAGAACAGAAGAAAATGCTGCTCTCCGCGTTTTTGGCTGCTCGCAATTGTGCTGGAAGACACCCGTGATACATGAACTGCATTTTGTGCAGTTCATATGCATCCTCAGTGGCTTTTGGGGGATTTTGCTGCAAAAAGTGCAGTTAAATCCAGCCAAAAAGCTCAAATCCTACCTTTCTGGCACATTTAAATGTAGGAAATGCAGCTAATTTGCTGAAAAGCGCCATTGGTGCGAAATTAGGTGCACATTTTACAGCTAAAGATGTTCTCGCGTAATTATCGCGGTACGCTTATCGCCCTAGAAAATAAAAAAATCCCCTACTAGCAGCGTGATTAAATTCATGGAATCATGAATCTTCACACATTCTGCTAGCAGGGGATTTACATATATGATATATCGAGTCTTTTACGCTGTTGCTTCGACTTCCTCATGCACGGTTTTGATTTGAATCATAACCGTATTCGGATCCGTCAACACTTCAATGCCATCCTTGAAAATCAGGTCAGAAACAAGAAGCTTGTCGCCAGTATCAAGACCGCTGATATCCACTTCCATGGAAGTCGGCAAATCACCAGGCATACAACGGACTTCTACTTGATAAATTTCGATCTGCAGAACCCCACCGGATTTCACACCGATTGCCTCTCCAGAAAACTGGATGGTAACTTTGCTGTCCATGATTTCAGTCATGTTCACATGATGAAAGTCGATATGCAGCAGATTGCCGGACATAGCATCCCTTTGGACACTCTGAACAATAACCGGAATTACTTTTTCATCGGATGTATTGCCTTGCAGGATAGCTCGTGGATTTTTTTTCAAAATATCCAGCATTTCTTTTTCATTTACTTCTAATGATAAAGTATCTTTACCAATCCCATACAACACAGCCGGGATGCGTCCCTGTTTTCTTGCTTGATTCATGTGGGACTTTGTTTCACCAGTGCGCTTGTTCAATTGAATAAATTTACTCATTTGTTTGTTCCTGCTCTCTTTGACCATAAATTCTTGTCAAACCGATTATAACATGACCATAAAATCTAGTCAAACTTTGATGATAACCCACTCGTTCTATTCATACTCCATAAATGGATCAGGAATCTCAATCTGATAAGCCTCTGCATCACTAACGCCAACAGAAAGGATAGCTCGACCATTGCCTGACCGTATAAGCCCACCGCTAAAAATAACATCTTCAAGATCAGGACGTTTGCCAGGGCCTCTTGGAAAATCACTTCTTGCCGCAATAATTTTCATGGGTGTTTTCTCACAGGTCTCAGGGTTTATCGAAAAGACCATGGAATAATAATGCTTGTTTCCTACGGAATCAAAGCAGGCTATATGTCCTAGAACGCCTACATGACCATTCTTGAGTAAATGTGCTTCATTCGCACCGCCCCATTCTTCGGAGACAAATTGCTCTCTAAGAATTTCCGCATTGATGAAGGTTTGCACATTGAGCTCCTCCAGCGAGTTAATGATTGTAAATCCGATTTGCCCTCTTCCACCTCTTGCTCCTTGCGGTCTAGTAAAAACCCCTACTCTACCATCGTTAAGCTCAATTAAACGAATATCTTTCATCGTACCGGGTCCAGATGAGAAGTGACATAATGAATCGATTTTAAACCCGCGATAAAATTGAGTGACCCATGACACAATTTTGCTCGGATTATTGGCAGCAGTGATGACTTCAACTCCGCCAACAATTAATTCGCCCTTGATGATAGTTATACATGGATCCTGTAAATTATAAGTGTGTGTATGTACACGGGGACTCCAAACCTGATTCTTGCATGTAAAAAAGAAGACTTGAGAGAACTCGCTATCCCGTTCCTCAACTCTTCCTAAGATGACTTCCTCCCCGTCGTATTGAAACGGGGCCGTTATATTATACACATCACGATTTCCAACCCCAGAGAAAGTTAGTTTCTGCACTTTTGTAATTCTGGGGTTTGCATAAAAGGTTTCCAGAAGCTGTTTACAGCTTTCTGTTGTTATCGATTTCCTTGTCATTTACGTCCTCCTGATAATCCATCGATGCATCTATCGTCCAATCACTTTCTTCATCCATTTCGATGCCAATGAGCTGTCCAGGCTGGACATTAAAATACAGACAAAGCTTCAGCAATAAATCCCTAGGATACTGTACCATCTCATCCTTATACATACGCCGAACGGAGTCAAAGTGGTAGTTAATCTCTTTAGCGAGCTTACGTATCGATAATTTGGGGTCGTGATTTTCCATGACTTCTTTTAGTTTACTGCGTATGACTGACACACATACACCTCCTTCATAAATATATAGGGTATACGGTGGAGAGTCAATGAATTGACAAGAAAAAATGGTCATGTTATAGTGAAAACAGGAAATAATTTGGAATTTTCTGAAAATAAAATACCCCTTCCCCCAAAAGAATTAAAGACCTATCTTTAGATTCTTTTTTTTGTGTTCCAAAAATCGCGAACCAACATGGAGGCTTATTATATGAAGTATACAAGCAGCAATCGGAATATCGTTTTTCTAGGCACTAGCCTGCCGAGAGAATGCGGCATAGCTACATTTACACAAGATTTATTAGATGAACTCCAGCACATCAAAGGCTTTAACAAGCCTCGTATCATTGCAATCAATAACAACGAAACTTACGACTATCAAGAGCAAGTGATGAGGGAAATTGACCAACATAAGCTATCAGATTATACAGAAACGGCCGATTATCTTAGCTCGTCAGACGTTGATCTTCTCGTTATCCAGCATGAATTCGGAATTTACGGCGGAGTAAGCGGTGAATACTTGATTCCATTCGTCGAGAGACTGACGATTCCGTATGTCGTCATTTTTCATACCGTGTTAACGAAACCTTCTGCCAAGCAGCGTCATATCATGAATCGAGTTGCAGAGCTAAGTGTTAAAGTTGTCACGATGGCGCAGTCTACTGTAACTGATTTGATCTCCATTTACGGCGTTGATGCCGCCAAAATCGCTTTCATTCACCATGGCGTACCCCATGTCCAAACTGGATCAAGATCAGAGCTTAAAGAGCAATATGGCTTTGCAGATCGAAAAATTTTATCCACTTTTGGCTTTTTAAGTCCTGGCAAAGGAATTGAATACAGCATTGAGGCTATGCGCGGTGTGGTCAAACAGCACCCGGATTCTCTCTATATCATTTGGGGGAAAACACATCCGGTCGTTAAACAAGAAACAGGCGAGGTATACAGACAAAAGCTGATGGGTCTTGTGGAAGAATTTGATTTAACGCATAACGTTCGCTTCGTCGACAAGCTTTTGACGCAGGATGAAGTCATTCAATCTCTGGTCATGTCAGACATTTATATGACTCCTTATTTAGGCAAGGATCAGGCTGTTAGCGGAACTTTGGCATATGGAGTCGGTTATGGAAGGGTTATTGTTTCCACACCTTACCGCTATGCCGAGGAAATGCTAGCAGAGGGCCGAGGCTTACTGGCGAACTTCCGCGATTCAGCCTCCTTGGAAGCTTGCATCCTTCAATTACTAAACGACCCTACTAAAATAACAGAGATGGAACATCGTACACTCGAACTCGGAAGAACCATGCTGTGGAACGAAATTGCCAAAACCTATGCCGCCGTCTTCCAAGAAAAAATACTAGATTCAGAGTCAACAAAAGTAAAGGCTTACGATGCCAGTTTTGCTAAAGTAAAACACTTAGGAGTGATTTAATGCAAGTACAAACGATACTGCAGTTTAAGTCCGATTATATGCGCAGGATAACAGACGATACAGGCATTTTTCAACATACCAAGTTTGGAGTACCCGACCGTTCGAAAGGTTATACGACGGATGATAACGCACGGGCATTAATCGCAGCCGTTTTATTGTACAGCAGCCAAAAAGATTCCAGCACGTTAGATCTCATTCACACTTATGTTTCCTTCATTCACCACGCACAGAATGAAGATGGTAATTTTAGAAACTTTATGGATTATAACCGTTCATTCATAGAGGATAGCGGCTCTGAGGATTGTCAAGGACGCACACTATGGGCATTAGGATTCGCTCTCGCTCATTCCTCCTTGCTGCCCGATAATGTACTTAATACCTGTCGTTATTTAATCAATCAGGCATTACCGCATATCGATAAACTAGGTTCTCCTCGTGCTGCAGCCTATGCGATAATCGGTCTAAGTTATTTAATAGAAACCCCTAATGCTTTAACTTACTCCTTCCCCTATCTCCATACGCCAAGCACCACAGAAGAAAAGGCTTTTCTACCAAGAGCATTCATCATCAATCTGATCGAAAAAATAGCGGTCCGACTGCACAATCAATATGCTCGCAATAAGGGAAACGGTTGGAATTGGTTTGAAGACAGCCTTACTTACGGAAACTCCATGCTGCCATGGGCACTTTTAAAAGCAACAAATATTTCAGATAACATTGGTTTGAAGGAAACCGCTAAGGAAAGCTTGGATTTTCTAGTATCCAAAACCTTTGCTAAAGAAGGATATTATAAGCCGATTGGCAGCCATGGCTGGCAGTTGCGAGACGAAAAGGCCGCTCTTTACGACGAACAGCCGATTGAAGCCTGTGAAATGCTTCTTGCATGCAAAGAAGCCGCGATCGTTCTCCAAGACCCAGCTTATCTGAAGATAGCAGCCTTATGCTATGAATGGTATTTAGGCCATAATTCATTACAAATCTCTCTCATTGATCCTCAAACAGGTGCTTGTTATGATGGCATCCATGCCACAGGGCTGAACCTTAATCAAGGCTCTGAGAGTATCATTTCCTTCTCCATTGCCCATTTGGTGATGCATCATGAATAAATTTGCTACCATTCTTGCAGGCGGGGGCGGAACCCGCTTCTGGCCATTGTCTAGACAAGAGATTCCAAAGCAGCTTCTAAATATTAGCGGAAATGATATTATGCTAAACGATACGATCGAACGATTCAAAGGCATTATCCCACAAGAAAATACCGTTATTGTTACGAATCGTTCTCAAGCGGTTCTGCTGGAGAGCATCATGCACAGCAGTGTATCGAAAAGCAACATTTTGATCGAGCCCGTTGCCAGAAACACGGCTGCAAGCATCCTTTTCGCGGCGTTATCTATAGAAAAATCACACGGTGATTCCTTAATGGTTGTATTGCCTTCCGATCATTATATAACCGATGAAGAACAATTTCGGCTTACGTTAGACGAAGCCTGTACGGTCGCGATGAAGACGGACAAAATCGTTACCATCGGTATTAAACCGACATTTCCATCGACCGGGTACGGTTATATCGCCTTTGACAAGGAACCCATTTCTTCAAATCCTGTTGCCGTATACGAAGTAGCTGAATTTGTAGAAAAACCTAACTTTCAGAAAGCGCAAGGCTATCTGTCATCAGGTAATTATTTATGGAATAGCGGCATATTCATTTGGAAAACATCCGTCATTATTGATAATTTCAAGCGTTACCTGCCTCGGCTGTATAAGACAATGCTTCCAATCAGCGATTATCTGGGCACGGATCAGGCAGAGGAAATCATTAATAACATCTATCCGACGCTTCAAAACATTTCGATTGATTACGGGATCCTTGAGCGCTCCGATGAAGTCGTTGTTCTGTCTGGTCAATTTGGCTGGAATGATATCGGCAGCTGGGATGCGCTCGGCGCGATCTTCCCTCCGGATCCATCGGGAAACATTATTAAAGCAAATCATATGGGCATAGATACACGAAATTCGATCATCTACGGAAATGGCAGACTAATCACAACAATTGGCGTAGACGGCTTCATTATTGCGGATACTGGGGATGCACTTTTGATATGTCCAAAAGACAAAGCACAATCTGTTAAAGATATTGTCGACCTGTTGAAGGAAAAAGGAATGACTGAGTATATTTAGGTCTGCCCTTACTCCGGTGATGATGAAACAGCCGCCACTTTGGGACCGCGATATTTGAAGAAGAAGGCCACACAAATAAGCGCCAAGCCGTTGATGACAAAAACGAGCGGAATACCGATCCAGCCGCCCAAAAAGCCACCGATAATCGGACCACTCATGGTTCCAAGCTGCGTAGCGGATTGATTTAAGCTAAACGCTCGGCCTCTAAAGCTGGAATCCGTAAATTTCACGATGAGCGCGTTTAACGCCGGGTAGACGGCAGCAAAAAACAGCCCATAGCTGAACCTCAAAATGCCAAAGGCCAGCAGGTGGTGAGTACCCAATTGAAGCAGATTCCCTATTCCTCCGCCAATTAGGCCGATGAACAGTGTTTTCGAGTAGGTGATTTTCTGGCCGAGTTTCCCCCATCTCGGTGCTGCAATGACGGTTGCGATGCCCACCGCAGAGAAAATAATGCCTGAACTCAGCGAAGCTGAGCTTTGGCTGCCGCCCATTTGCAGCACATAGATGGTAAGCAGCGGCTCTACAATCATGACCGAAGTTGCTACCAACATGGTGACACCTAGAATCATCATGAAAGGCCGATTATGAGCAGCCGACTTCAAATCATCCAGAACACCCGACCTCGCAGCCGAGCGATTAAAGTTCGTTTCCTTAGCCCCAAACAGCCCGATAAAGGCTGCGACTAAGACGACACACCCCGAGACTAGGAACGATTCTCGATTTCCCACCCAGTGGCTGACGAATCCGCCTACCAGAGGACCGATGACACTTCCGGCGGCTCCTGCCGTTGACATAACCCCCAACGCATAACCCACTTCTTTTTCAGGCGTGTTCGTGGCCACTAAGGCAATGGAAGCAGGAACAAAACCGGCAAGCAGCCCCTGAAGAATCCGAACAACAAGAAATAAGTAAGGATCATGGACGAAAAAGGTCGCAAAATAAAGAACGCTTAGGCTGAAGCCTGAGCGAATAAGCATCGGTTTGCGGCCATACTTGTCCGCCAAAGAGCCCCAAAAAGGCGCGATTAAAGCGCTAGCCAAAAAGGTGATGCCAAACGTAATACCTGACCATGCTTCCAGTCCTTTATCAATGCCGAGCTCCGTGTGCAGAAAGATAGGTAAGAAAGGAATAGAAATCGTATACGCCATGCCGCAGAAAAATACACCGATCCATAAAGTGATGAGATTACGTTTCCAGGAAAATGCCATGTGTTTACCCCCTGATGCTTGATGACTGAACGACCAAATACAAAGTTCTCCCGACAACCGTGCTATGATATGTATATTTTATCATATTGCTTGAAGATTAGAAATTACATCATGAGATGCCGTGAGTCAAAGACTTCTTTTAAAAAGTAAGCTATACACCATTATCAATAAATAGCCGTCTCCCAAGGTCTATAACCTTTTGAGACGGCTATTTATTGTTTATATTTCTTCAAAATCCGTATGGTTACTAGCGTCGGCGAAATCGAAGTCTCCAGCCAGATCTCCCGACTGGTCACCCTGTTCATCTTCGGCGATATTTTGCAAATCATAGGCATTAATCGTGATAATCGGGTAGGCATGATTCGCAGCAATCTGCGCTGCCTGCTGTTTCATAAACTTGGGTGATCCCTCTGTATCTTCATCATAAACAAGAATGATGCCGTCCGAATTACGGAGCAGAAACTTGTCTCGTTCCTTGAACTGCCAAGGTCCTTCATATTTGGTTTTTGTCACGCTGTTCACGTAATTTGCACGTTCCATGACGCTATTATAGCTATTTTTCTTATCATCGCTCCATTTTTCTTCTTGCTCAAGAAAAGGGGTAACGACAGCTAATTTCAGCTCTGGGTAGGCGCCTCCTCTAAGGTCAAGCACAGCCTCAGCCGCCCACAATTCGACCCCCCATTGTCCACTCACAACGACCCATTCTAAACCTTCATCCATAAGTGCGATAAGTCTCTTTTTGATCGCTTTTTTGATAATCGGAATGCCTGGGTGCTTTAATGAAAAAATGCCCAGCTCTGATGCTTTATAACCCGTTATTAAGACTCGTTTCAAAAGAGGTACACCACCTTGTTAACTCTATCTATCAGGTTAACATAGATATGCCTCGATATAAAGAAAGCGGTTATAAAATGCAAATTTGAATCATTTAATGTCACTTATATGTCCGTATATGTAACATTAAAATGTGGACTTTGATCAAAAACCCCAAAATAATGATTGAATTTGTAGGAATAATGAACTACACTGTATTCAACAGAGAAACATACGTTAGATAATATAACATAAGATGGAGGGTGGAGAGTTAATGAATATCGCATTGGTCGCTCATGATGTCCATAAAAACTTAATTGTAGACTTTGTTATTGCTTATAGGCATATTTTTCAGAAGCATCGGCTTTTTGCAACAGGGACAACAGGAAGAAGGATAAGTGAGGAAGCTAAACTCGAGGTGATCCGATTGCGCTCAGGCCCGTTCGGCGGGGACCAACAAATCGGTGCTATGATTGCCATGGACGACATTGATATGCTAATATTCTTTCGCGATCCGATAACAGCGTTAGGGCATGAACCCGATATTACGGCATTGCTTCGCCTATGTGATGTTCAGAAAATTCCACTCGCTACAAACGTAGCGACTGCTGAAATGTTGATTAAGGCCATGGAGAGCGGATTTCTCGCTTGGCGTGAAGAGATCCGTAAATATGATACATTGAGAATGAACGGGACGGAATAAATGATCGCGGATGTTAGACAAGATCAGCAAAAAGAAGAGCCGCAGCTCTTCTTTTTCTATACCATTAAGATTCTAAAGCCTCAACCAGCCAAGGGTACGCCTGACTCCCATTCACTTCATGAACACCTTCAAAGAGATGAACCCCCAGCATTTCACCCGCCCCTGCTTCAGCGTACACCTGCCGCAAATACCGAATCGCCGTTTCCACTGTTTTTATCGGAAAAATAGGATCCTGCTGGCCTGATTCAATGAACAGTGGACGAGGAACAAGTAACCCGAGTAATTCGGGGAGCTCCGAATATTCCAAAACACTTGGCAAGTAATTGTCGATGCAATGACGGATCTGCATAATGCTTCCTTTGAATGTATTCACAAAGGCACACAGTACCGTGGCTTTGATTCGTTCATCTATCGCTGCGGTATATGCGGCGACAAGTCCGCCACCCGAGAAACCGAAGCATCCCACTCTTGCTGGATCCACATCCTCGCGTGACAACACATAATCGAGTGCCCGCCGCGCCTCTTGCACGCGCAATCCTGCCAATGAGATGCCATATAAAAGCAGATGTGAAGCAAGTGTTTGACAGGAAGAATTTCCGACTTGGCCATCCTTCTGATCCGCAGCCAGTCTTCGATCACCGAATCCGATGATCTCAGGTACGACCACTATGAAGCCGCGCTTTACTAATTCCAAGGCATAATTGCCATGAAGATCCGGCTTACCTGTGTTTTCAGTCCCATCGGGATGGAGTCCAACAATCTGCCGGCTACCGTAACCATGTCCGTGCAGAGCCAGCACCGCTGCTCTTCGTTCAGTCAAGCCTTTAGGCAAAAGCACAAAGGCTGGAACTCGAAATCCCCAGACCGTACCGAATTCGATACGCTCCCGAAAATGATCTTCGAGCTCAGTGCGCTCCAGGAGAACAGGACGAAGCTCATCTTGTTCTTCCAAAGCTATATCTAGAGACTTGACCAGGTGCCGCTTCAACCTAATCTTCGTCTGTTCGACATTCTCGTCTCGCTTTTGCTGCAGACGTTTATTTTCGTAGGATTGATAGAGATTTTCCATGATTGAATCTGGATTCCACAAGCATCCCCACCTCCGTCTACCTTTTAAAAAGTAACAAGCTTATCCACCGCAACCGGTTGCCCCGTACGCAGGGAAATATTCCCGGCAATACCGGTCAAAATCGACATCGCCCCATCAACATGAGAAGCAGCTCGCTCGAAGCGATCATCGGATGGCTTATCAAAAATGTCTTTCAAGAGAACAGGATCGCCGCCGCCATGACCGCCGACACCTTCTTCAATTTCTACTTTGTAAGGAGCCGCGAACATCGGAAATACCCTGATCGTCTTTTCCTTCAATGCACCTTCATCCTCTTTAAGACCACCGGAATTTACGTATGATTTCTCAACAACTTTCATTTCAATTCGACCCTTGCTGCCATTGATTTGTACACTAAAGCCTTCCCAAGGCATATAAGCATTAAGCGAGTAGGTGAGAATGGCTTTGTTTTTATATCGGACCATAACTCCCATTGTATCTTCAATACTAATTCCATCGCCGAAAACACTCTGATCGCGTTGGTAGCCATCTTCGTGTTCCGCATCTAAATATAGACCTTTGAGGTTTTTATTTTTATCTAAATGAAGAGCAAAAGGATCACCCTTCGCGTTTTCATTCCCAGTCGCACGCTGATAAAAGTTGGTCACGCCGCGCTTTTCGGCATTTTCTCTACCATAGAACATCAAGCCGCCCATCGCAAATACCGTCTCCGGACGCGTCCCTAACCAGAAGTTCACGAGATCAAAATGATGTGTTGATTTGTGTACAAGTAAGCCTCCGCCATTACGTTTATCGCGATGCCATCTGCGGAAATTAGTCTGCCCCATGCTCAGTATTCAGCAGCCACTCGAAATGAACAGAATGAACATCACCTATCGTGCCATCCATGATTAACTCACGAATTTTCGTATTGTGCGGAGCGTAACGGTAATTGAATGTCACACGAAGCTGCCGCCCTGTGCGTTTAATGGTATCGAGAATTTCTTGACATTTCTCTTCATCCACAGTCATCGGCTTTTCCGAAATGACATCGCAGCCAAGCTCCATCGCTTTAATTATATAGGTATGATGCGTGCGATCAACGGAGGTAACAATGACATAATCAGGCTTTTCTTTGCGAATCATTTCCTCGAACTGATCCGCTTTATACGTGGGAACAGCGTTATATTCATATTTATTGACGAGTAAGCCATTTGTAAAATTCATTCTCGTTTGATTTATATCGCAAATCGCAACTAGCTCTGACGTTTCTTGAAAATCCTTCACAATGGCGCCATAGAAAAATTCCGCTCTTCCTCCGGTACCGACTAGTGCATAACGCTTTTTCATAAAAAGTGAACCCCTCTCGAGTTTGGATATGTCTTCATGTTCGAATGTCCTATCTCAAGATTAATACAATATTTGTTGTGTTTCTAATCAAATATTGCCTAATAGCTTTTATTCCTTGCATATTTTGCTATATAATAAGACATAAAAGACCGAACGAAGAGGTGTCCACTTTGGTACTCTACGAAATTGAAAGACTGCGCAGAGATCACCCCTACTCCATGACAGTGAATCATTTCCATGATCACTATGAAATTTATTATTTACTCAGCGGGAAACGCTACTATTTCATACAGGACCGCTCTTACCTGATTCAAGAGGGCGACCTCGTTTTTATCGATAAAAATGAGCTTCATAAAACACGAAATGCGGATGTCCACCATCATGAGCGGATTCTACTCAGCTTTGATGATAGTTGGATACGCTCTATTGATGAGGACGCATCGACACATTTACTCGTTCCTTTTCAACAAAAACAGCATATCTTTTTCCCTAACAGGTACGAATCGCACTCTAGTTGAGAACCTTCTATTCAGTTTATTGCGCGAGCAGCAGCAGACTCTAGACGGCTGGCAGCTAAACAGCAAAGCCCTGCTCACGCAATTACTTATTCTCTGCTCACGTCTCACAGATAAGTTAAGCTCCGCTCAGGAACACCCGCAAGCACACAATCCCAAAATATTCGAGATCGTCGCTTATATCAACGAACAGTATAGAAACCGTTTGACGTTAGCTTCGATCTCCGAAACCTTTTATATCAGTCCAAGCTACTTTTGCCGTTCTTTCAAAGAAACGACCGGCTTTTCGTTCATCGAATACTTGAACAACGTTCGAATTCGCGAGGCTCAGCGGCTGCTGCGGGAAACGAAGTTGAAAGTCATCCATATTACCGAGCAATCCGGCTTCGATAGTGTCGCTCACTTCGGCCGCGTATTCAAACAAGTGACCTCACAGACGCCGCTGGAATGCCGCAAATTGATGCGCCATAGCGTGTAAAAGGGCTGAGATGCCTACACCCACTACTCGCCGCTGCCGTAAGCTCGGTTTCCGAGCTTACACACCTACGCCCACTACTCACCACTATCGTAAGCTCGGAAATCGTCTTCTCAGCCTGAAGATTCCAACTCCCCCGTGGTTGTCGCCTACTTTAGGCTCGATTTTCGAGCCTATCTCACGCCCAGCTATATACCTCTCTGCAGCCAACATGGTTTCCCCCACAACAAATAAGCGCGAAAAACGCGCTTATTCAGGAGCGCCCGAACTATTAAGCGCGAAAAACGCGCTTTCAGTGAGAGCTCGCCGAGCCGACAGATTCTGAGAAGCTGAAAATCCACTTCTCAGCAGACCATCCTGCGCGTCCGCTCTGAATAAACGCGGAAACCGCGCTTATCCAGGAGCGCCCGAACTATTAAGCGCGAAAAACGATCTTTCAGTGAGAGCTCGCCGAGCCGACAGAGTCTGAGAAGTTGAAAATCGACTTCTCAGCAGACCATCCTGCGCGTCCGCTCTGAATAAGCACAGAAAACGCGCTTATCCAGGAGCGCCCGAGCTATTAAGCGCGAAAAACGCGCTTTCAGTGGGAGCTCGCCGAGCCGACAGAGTCTGAGAAGCTGAAAATCCACTTCTCAGCAGACCATCCTGCGCGTCCGCTCTGAATAAGCGCGAAAAACGCGCTTATCCAGGAGCGCCCGAACTATTAAGCGCGAAAAACGCGCTTTCAGTGAGAGCTCGCCGAGCCGACAGAGTCTGAGAAGCTGAAAATCCACTTCTCAGCAGACCATCCTGCGCGTCCGCTCTGAATAAACGCGGAAACCGCGCTTATCCAGGAGCGCCCGAACTATTAAGCGCGAAAAACGATCTTAATCTGGAGCGCCCGAACAAATAAGGGTAAGCTTTGCATACCCCAAACCCAAACATATAAATTCTTACACAACAAAAAAAACCTTCGCGCAGGTAATAACCCGCACGAAGGTTTCTATTTTAAAAGCCGAAATATTGCTTAGCATTATTATAGGATATCCCTTGAACCAGCTGTTTCAGCAGCTGTTCGTCGTTCGGGAATTCTCCCGCTTCGACCCATTCGCCTAACATATTACAGAGGATTCTGCGGAAGTAATCATGTCTTGTGTAGGACAAGAAGCTTCTGGAATCAGTCAACATACCTACGAATCGGCCAAGCAGTCCAAAATTCGCTAGCGATTTCATCTGTGAAACCATACCATCTTTGGTATCGTTGAACCACCAAGCGGATCCTAATTGAATTTTGCCGGGAATACCATCGCCTTGGAAGCTGCCCATAAGGGAAGCGAGAATTTCATTGTCGCGTGCATTCAAGGAGTACAGAATCGTTCTAGGCAGCGAATCAGCAACAGCAAGAGAAGA
Source organism: Paenibacillus sp. V4I3 (assembly GCF_030817215.1). GTDB lineage: Bacteria > Bacillota > Bacilli > Paenibacillales > NBRC-103111 > Paenibacillus_E. The sequence goes on along the minus strand of NZ_JAUSZA010000001.1, from coordinate 2,909,573 downwards.
TAACAAACCTGTTAAGGCGCTCGCTACCGGGCTATCATTAACAGAATCGAATCCGGTGTCCGGGCCCAGCTTCGCGAAAGCTCGTCCGTTATTGTTGCGGGAAGCATTGATGTGATACTGCATTGCCCAATCCAGCTTCTTGTACACGCCCCCTAAAAACAGCAATGTGTACGCTTTATACTTCTTCTCGTCTTCTAAACTAACCGCGTTACCAGCCAGAGCCGTTTTAAAAATCTGATCCACTTCTTCTTTGGTTGCAGCCGCATACGGCACATAATCCAAGGCGTGGTCAGAAACTTTACAACCAACTGAATCAAAAAACTGCGCTCTGCTCTCCAATCCTGCCAGCAGGTTATCGTAGGAGCTGATCGTGATGCCAGAGGATTGCTCCAATTGACCGATCCATGGTAGGAAAGTCGCGCGATTAATTTCAAGTGCTTTGTCAGGACGGTAAGAAGGTAAGACTTGTGTGTTAAAATCTTTAATCTCTTTAATTTTAATATGATACTCTAATGAATCCACCGGATCGTCCGTCGTGCAAATGACGGTTACTTTGGAATTCGTAATGAGATCTCTGGCGCGTGAACCGCCCTCTGCCAGCTTAACATTCGCTTTTTCCCAGATGGCAGGCGCGTTCTGTTCGTTAATAATGTCATGAACACCGAAATATGTTCGAAGCTCCATATGAGACCAGTGGTACAGCGGGTTGCCTATAGCCATAGGAACCGTTCCAGCCCATGCCAAGAAACGATCGTAATCGCTAGCTTCACCAGTGACTTTCGCTTCCTCCACACCGTTGGCACGCATCATTCTCCACTTATAATGGTCGCCGTACAGCCAAGCTTCCGTTATGTTATTGAATTGTTTATTTTCATAAATTTCCTTAGGACTCAGATGGCAGTGATAATCAATAATCGGCAGATCTTTGGCAAATTCGTGGAATAGATGAACCGCGGTATCGTTGGTAAGCATAAAATTCTCATCTAAAAATGTTTTCATAAAGCTAAATTCCACCCTTCTCAAGCTGAATGATCTGCCCTCTATTCTAGCGAAAGGTGACCCGAAAATCTTGTGATTTTTTGCTTTCATTTTGTAAAATATGCATATATTGACCTCATCTCAGCCATAACTCAGTCTCAAACAAACAAAAAGCCCCATACACCAACAATCACGTTGGAACGGAGCTTATCATTTACGGAACAGGCTGACCTACGTTTGTCCCCGCTTGTATTTCCTCAGGCAGATTATCAGATGCACTTGGAACATGCCGCGGCTTATAGTTAATGACATCAGAGGACGAAATAGTAACGAAGACCCGGCCAGGTAATGCCTGAGCCCTTATCAAGATAGGTTGATTGTAGTTGTTCTTAAAGGTGAAGTCAGGACCTCCCCAATTTACAGTAGCATCCCTGCCCGGCGGAACATAGGGGACAGATCTGCTGTGCGAATATCTTTCTACGATTTTGAGACCCGCGCGATCCACCGCGTTATACAGCGTAGAGGAAATTTGGCAAATGCCTCCGCCAATCCCTTCAGAGAATTCCCCCCTTACAATGATCTTTGCCGGCATATACCCCTTTCCTCGCGTCCGAACGCCAACAACACGGTTGAAAGAGAACGTTTCATTCGGTTGAACAACATAATTATTAATCGCTTGAGCGGCAAGCTTGATGTTCGTATATCTAAATTTATTATTCGAATTAAAATAGGTTACATAATAACCAATAGGACGCACACGAATATTCGCTAGCAGCTCACTGTCTACTTTGGGATATACAGATAACTGGGGCACTTCAAATTGCATCGGACCCTCACGATAATAATGCTCATAAAATTGCTCAACAAAAGCTTGACGATTCAACCTTGAACCTGCAATCTCCTTCACGATTGCCCCCTCAGCATTAATGGTTGCATTGATCGGTTTACGATACATGTTCTTATCGAGTTCATTCGTAAGCTGATCTAATCGTCCATTATCAATGATTGGCATATCCAGAAGATTGATTGTATACGATTCCCTCTGTACATTCGCTAAGCTATGACCCATATTGTCATTCGTTATTCGAAATGGCACTTCATTCTGCTGCGCAAGAAGCAACAAACCCAGTATCCAACTATAACTCATGAACGCCATCACCCCCTCCTCTAGTGTAAACAATTGAAATGATTCCATACTATGTAAAAAAAGGACCGACCAACATCCGTGGATGTCAGATCGATCCCTTATGGCTAGATGAAAGATTAGTGAGGATATACCGCTTGGAATTCTTCGCCGCATGGCCCCCCATTAGGGTTGACCTCTAAATCAACAGTCTCTCCATTCTGCCGATACAAAGGACGATAATGATCGCTAATATGGGTTGCCGATTGGTTCGCATAATGACAAATGAACGCTCGACGGAATCGGTCCTTCGTTTTGTTTCGATAAGAGCCATGGATAAGATTCCCGTTAAAAAAGAGAACGTCGCCTCGCTGCATGATGACAGGCATCGCTTTTTCATCTTTCGGCGGCTTCACGTAGTGAGTCGTAAATGATTCTTTGGCATCCGCGATATCCGGGCAAGCGATTTCGAATGCATTCGTTTTGGGTACAACGAGTAAGCCGCCATTCTCCTCATCTGCAGCATCAATGGCCGTCCACGCTGCTATGCAATTACCCGGTTCGACCTGCAGATAGAAATTATCCTGGTGAAGCGCTTGGCCGCGAGAGCCCGGTGGCTTGTAATAAAACATGCTTTGCGCGGCTAGCGATTCTTCATCATACAAATCTGCTAATACATCCATAACTGGCTGGTGCAGCATATATTTCTTTGCCGTCTCATTAAAGCGGTGTGGATGCATGACTCGCGGATATCTTTTTAACGGATCGGATCCATCCGCTTGTAAATCCGGTTCAAATAAACCCGGTACCGTATGGCGGCTAATCCCCTCAAAAGTATCATCAATTTCGGCCAAATTTTGCTCCGAAAACAATCCTTTTACGATTAAATAACCTTCCGATTCGAATTGCTGTTTTTGTTCAATTGAAAGCTTAAGCATTGTCCGTGACATGTTGGTCCCCTCCATGAGTAAGTTAGGATTGTGTTCCCTTATGACATAATCATATCGAAAGCTCCGCAGACATTGAAGTAAGGATGATGCTAACTACTCATACAATCCTGCTATTTCCTGATATACTTGTAGTAAATTTATGCAAATGACGAAAGGGACCATGCGATATGAAATTCGATGATAATTCCTTCTTAGCCGGACAATACCTAGAGCAAGATACGTATGTAACAAAGCGGCCCCAGGGACGAAGCGATTGGCTCCTTACTTTCACACTTGAAGGTGAAGGTTACATTAACCATTCAGGCAATGAACGAAACTGCAGGCCGGGAGACCTCACATTGCTGAAACCAGGAATACCGCAGCACTACGGAACGAAAAAAGATCATACCTGGCATTTTGCCTGGGTACACTTCCCTTCGATCTTCACAGAAACCAATCTGCTGCCGGATGAAGAGCCGCTTATCCTTACCATCGAAAGTGAGTCGATTCGCGAACGCATCCACCAAGCTTTCACACGCATACTGGAGGATTCCCGAGAGCGCGGTGAATATTGGTTCGAACTATGCTGCAGCTCTTTACGGGAAATTCTCCTTATCATGGCTCAGAAAACAAATAAAAAAATTGATGCACGAATCGAGGAGGTTCTCCACCTGCTGTCCCAACAGATGCGTCAACCTATTCGGATTGAAGATTTGGCTCAGACTGTCGGGCTCTCCCCTTCGAGACTGTCCCATCTTTTCAAAACCAGCACAGGGTATTCCATTATTGATACGCTCAATCGGATGCGGATACAACAAGCCGTGCTAATGCTAGAACATACCGGACGGAGCGCTTCGGAGGTTTGTTATGATGTGGGGTTTCAAAACTATAATCACTTCACCAATCAATTCCGCAAATGGCATGGCATGAACCCAAGTACATTCATGAAAGAACGACGGTAAAATTTATTTGACAGTTGACTCTTGGCAGGATAAACTGCAAGCAAGATTAGAAAAAAGAGGAGGATTCCTATGTCTTTTGAAAGTAATCTTGATAAATATGCGGAGCTAACCGTCCGCGTCGCCTTGAACATTCAATCCGGCCAAGCGCTTTGGATTAATGCCCCCATTCATCATCCCGAATTCGTTCGACTCATTGCCCGTAAAGCTTATCAAGCTGGAGCCAAACATGTACATATTGAATGGCAGGATGAAATCTGCACACAAATCAAATATACCTACGCGCCTGATGAAGCATTTCATGAGTATCCATCATGGAGAGCGCAAGCGCTGGAAGAGCTAGTCGATCATAACGGCGCCTATTTATGGATCGATGCTGATGATCCTGAATTGCTGAAGGATATCGATCCAGGTCGCATTTCTGCAAATTCCAAAGCCGCAGGCGCGAAATTAGTTAAATGGAGAGAAAGCATGTCCTCCTATCAGATGACATGGTCGATCATCGCCGCGCCTTCTTCTGCTTGGGCGAAGAAAGTGTTTCCTCATTTGGAAGAGGAAGCCGCGATCAGTGCTCTATGGGACGCGATTTTCCAAGCCACTCGCGTAGATCAAGAAAATCCGGTGCAAACTTGGATCGAGCACAATGCGATCCTTCGGAGCAAAAGAGAACAGCTTAACGAGAAACAGTTTCGTAAGATCCATTACCAGGCCCCAGGCACAGAGCTAACGGTCGAGCTGCCTGCTAATCATATATGGCGAGGCGGTTCCGCCACGAATGGGACGGGAGGCTTCGATTTCAACCCGAATATCCCAACGGAGGAAGTCTTTATTTCCCCTCATCGAATGGGTACTCAGGGTACTGTGCGCAGCACGAAACCATTGAGCTATCAAGGTAATTTGATCAACAATTTCACAGTCACCTTCGATAACGGACGTGTTGTTGACTACACGGCAGAACAAGGCTTCGAGTCGCTTCAAGCGATGATTGAAATGGATGAAGGAGCACATTATCTGGGTGAAATCGCACTCGTGCCGCATATTTCACCTATTTCGAACTCCAACTTGATCTTCTTTAATACTCTGTATGATGAGAATGCCTCTAATCACTTGGCCCTTGGCAGAGCCTTCCCTACATGCATCGAAGGCGGAACTTCGCTATCCAAGGAAGAGCAAGAGAAAGCTGGCCTTAACAACAGTCTGATTCACGTTGACTTCATGATCGGCTCTGCCGAAATGGATATTGACGGCGAACATGCAGATGGCACGATTGAACCCATTTTCCGTAAGGGGAATTGGGCATTCTAGAAATTAAAAAAGGGTAGTACCGGGAGTCATGTTAACCATGTCTCCAGGTACTACCCCTTTTTCAGTTACTCTATAAGCAGGCGGAAATTGTTGTCCCCAATCAAGATGGATTCCATTTTTTCTTCTTTCGCATATCGTACACTGGCAAGCAGTACATTCTCTAGCAGAACATGATTAAAACGCTCCAACGCTTCTTTCAACGCCAGATTGACATCGAGAACAAGATCGACTCGCTTATCAATAGGCAGCTCCAGCTTTTTACGGTAATCCTGAATGGCACGTATGATTTCCCGTACAAGACCTTCCTGTTCCAATTCTGCAGTTATGGATGTGTTTAAGGCTACCGTGATCTGGTTACTGGAAGCAGAAGCAAACCCTTCCTTGGCTTGTTTTTCCACAAGCATCTCATCAATTGTGATATGGAATTCCTCTCCGTCGATCATTACTTTAAGAAAACCGTTATCGACCGCTTGTTTGGTTTCCGAGGCAGACAATTGCTTCAAGTGGTTCTGCAGAGGGCCAACGAATTTGCCATACTTTTTCCCGGCCACCTTAAGATTCAGCTTCACGTTGAAGTCAATAATGCCGCTGTCACTTTGTTCTACGCGGATCTCTTTGATGTTTATTTCATCTTTAATGATTTCCTCGAAACGACTTAGATCGAAATTGCTATCAAGCGAAACGATCAACTCCGAGAGAGGCTGCCGGGTCTTGATACCTGTATCATTCCGAATATTTCGAGCCAACTCAACGATCTGCCGTGCGGTTTCCATTTCACCTTCGAGCTTTGTATCGATTGCTGAATGGATCTCTCTCGGATAGTCCGCCAAATGCACGCTGCCTTCGCCGCCGAGGTTACCGAATATGTCCTCGGCAATGAGTGGTGCATATGGCGCTATCATCCGCGAAAGTGTTAGCAGCACTTCACGCAGTGTTTGATACGCTGACACTTTATCAACTGTCATTTCACTGCCCCAGAAACGGTCGCGAGAGCGGCGGATGTACCAATTGCTCAGCTCGTCCACAAACATTTCGATTTGCTTCGCCGGATTTAAGAAGTCGTTAATCTCCAGGCCCTTACATACATTTTGCAATGTGCTGTTTAGTCTTGATAATATCCAACGATCCAATTCATTCGCGTGCTTTTGAGCTGGATGATCTTCGCGTTTATATTGGTCAATCGTTGCATATAACACATAAAAAGCATGTGTGTTATTAATCGTATCGACCACTTTAGATTTCGCTTCGGCAACAATTTGCTTAGAGAAACGTTTGCTGTTCCAAGGTGCGCTGTCTGACAGCAGGGCCCATCGAAATGCATCCGTACCAAACTCATCTATGATTTCCCATGGATCGATGCCGTTACCTTTGCTTTTAGACATTTTTTGTCCGTTCTCGTCCAGTACATGTCCGGTAGAAAGAACGGCTTTGTAAGGCGATTTGCCATTATACAACGTTGAAACAGCAAGTAGACTGAAGAACCAGCCCCTTGTTTGGTCAATCCCTTCGCAGATCATATCCGCAGGGTATTGCTCATTGAACAACGTCTCATCTCCGAATGGATGATGGTACTGCGCAAAAGGCATAGATCCGCTATCGAACCAAACGTCGATCACTTCAGGAGTTCTTTCCATAACGCCTCCACATGAGCAGCGCAGTTTCACTTCATCGATGTAGGGCTTATGCAGCTCCAAGCTTTCGTCAATTGGCTTTACTGATTTTTCCCGCAAATCTTTGTGGCTTCCCGGTGCATATTCCGCTCCGCAATCCCCACATAACCAAACGTTAAGCGGAGTACCCCAATAACGATTACGGCTGATGTTCCAATCAACCAGCTCTTCAAGGAACTTGCCGAAGCGCCCTTCGCGGATGTGGGAAGGATACCAGTCGATTTTACTGTTGTTTTCGATCAATTGCTCTTTAATTGCGGTCGTTTTGATAAACCAGCTCTCCATCGCATAATAGAGCAGCGGGGATTTACAGCGCCAGCAGAAAGGGTAACTATGCTCATAGCGCTCCTTGGAAAATAGCAAGCTGCGTTCAGACAAGTTTTTCACGATATCGACGTCACAATCCTTGACGAAGCGTCCAGCGAAGTCAGTGATCTGATCATTGTAACGTCCTGCCAAGTTCACTACATTCACAAAATCTAGTTCGTGTCGGCGGGCAGTTCGGTAATCATCTTCACCATGCGCAGGAGCTATATGGACGATACCCGTACCACTCGTATCCATAACATAGTCAGCGTCTACAACAATATGTCCTTTGGTTGGGCTAATATAGCCAAAAGGAGGCTCGTAGGCGGTGCCGACGAATTCCAATCCTTTATGCACTGATAATATTTCGTAGTCTTGTTTGAATACTTTTTCTGCAAGATTTCTCGCGACGATGTACACTTCACCATTTTGTTTCACTTTGACATAATCCATGTCTTTATTTACGGCCAACGCTACGTTTGCAGGTAGTGTCCATGGAGTCGTCGTCCAAGCCAGAAAGATTTCCTGTCCGTTTTTACTCCTGAATTTCACAGTGGCACTTAAATCTTTCACGTCTTCATAGCCTTGCGCAACCTCGTGAGAACTGAGCGTTGTTTGGCAGTCTGGACAATAAGGGCTTACACGGTGCCCCTTGTATAACAGTCCTTTGTTATGGATTTCGGATAAAATATGCCAAACACTCTCGATATAGTCGTTATCCAACGTAACATAGGGGTTATCCATATCCGTCCAGTATGCGATTGCTTCGGTCAGTTCACGCCATTGCTTTTCATATTCAAATACGCTGCTTTTGCATTTCTCAACAAATTCGGCTACTCCATATTTTTCAATCTCTTGTTTTCCCGAGATACCAAGCTGCTTCTGCACGCCAAGCTCGACGGGCAAGCCATGCGTGTCCCAACCAGCTTTGCGGATGACTTGGTACCCAGACATTGTTTTATAGCGGCAGATGAAATCTTTCACAACACGCCCAAGCACGTGTCCGATATGGGGTGATCCGTTTGCCGTCGGCGGTCCTTCGTAAAAAACGAAGTTCGCTTTGCCTTTGCGATTTTCGATCGACTTGCGGAATGTACTATTCATTCTCCATTGTTCAAGAACGCGCAGTTCGCGGGTTCTCGCTTTTTCTTTCACATCAATTTTTCTCATGTGTAACACACACTCCTCTAATAAAATGATTGCGGCTAATCGTGAAACGTTGTAAAAAACAAAAAAATCCCGTCCCGTAAGGGACGAGATTACATCTCGCGATACCACCCTAGTTCCGTAATGATCATAAGGATATGATCATTATAGCTCTCGTTCTACGTACTATCATACGCGGCCCTTGTAACGGCGGGATCCCGGGTCAGCTTACTAATCTTCCTTCAGCTTACCTTCTCGGAGGGGATTTTCGGCTAAGTCTTGAATGTTGGCTTTCAGCTCTAGACCAACTCTCTGGAAATCAAGGGGATTAGCGTACTCGTACTCGTCAATGAATTTACATTAATTAAGAACATCAATTAATACATTTTTACATCAACTTCATTGAATGTCAAGTTTACTTAAACATGTTTTTTTCGTGATGCCGTAATCTTCGTTCAACAACCCATTTTCGTGTAATATCGTCAATAATTTCATTGTTTTACAACGAAATCAGCATATACACAAGCTGTATCCTGCTTGTACTCATACAATGTTGTATTCTACTAAAAAGGAGGTATCTATTAATGACACAATTATTGGATGCTAGAACATCTCAAAATAAAAGTTACAGCGACCTCGAATCAACGACAATATTACCAGCTAATACACCGACGCCTATCGGGGTAGTTGGCTTAAATGTCAGCGGGGCAAGTGGAGTCATCCGAGTACAATTCACAGGAATTGCTGAACTTAAACTCCCAGAGCCATTAACAATAGATACGGTAATGGTTATTATTATTGTTCGCGGAACAGATTTGACTGGCGTGCCAGTCGCTAATGCTATTTATGGTACTGGAAACACTGTTTCTCCTATTCAAGTCGTCACAATCAATGCTTCCGATTACAATGTTCCTTACCCTCCAACAAATGAACTCATATATACCTTGTTTCTATTCTGTACAATAGAAGCCACTCGTATTGGAATCGAAAGTTTCAATGCAATTGCATTCTCGGATTAAGCCAATGATATAATACCTAAATGAATAAAGCAGGTCGCCGCGGCGCCTGCTTTATTTGACGTACCTACTATATCTTCCTTGGACACCATTTGCCAGCCTTCACAGCACTGATCCCCTTCGCTTCTTCATAGACAAGATTCCCTCTGCTCCAGGTAGCCCGCACTTTGCACCCCAATTCCTTCCCTACATAAGGACTATGCTTATGGCGATACAATAAGTGTTCCGTTTGCAGCACATATGGGGTATTCAGTGAAATCATCACAAGATCTGCATCGGCGCCTAGACGGATCTCTCCTTTGTTAGGAAGAAGACCGAATCGCTCAGCCGGCGCGTAGGACAGCATATGACTTAACTGACTAAGCCCGATCCCCCGCTTCAAGTGTCCTTCATCAATCATAAGTTCTAGTGAGCTTTGCGCTCCCGATATGCCACCCCATGCTTCAAAGTAATTGCTAGATTCCTTCAATGTACTTGGACAAGGGGAATGATCCGATGAAATCATATCAATATAACCCCGGCGCAAAGCTTCCCACAACCGTTCCTTTTCCTCTTCACTACGCAGTGGAGGCGCGCATTTGGCCGTAGGCCCTATTCGTTCTAAGTCATCCTCCGTTAGGATTAAATAGTGCGGACAAGTCTCCAGCGTCACGTTAACCCCACGCCTCTTCGCCTCCATAATGATCTTCACAGCAGCCTCGCTGCTGATATGAACGAAATGCAGGGGACACCCTGTCTGCTCTGCATAAAAGAGTGCTCGATTCACTGCTTCGAGCTCAGCAAGAATCGGGCGTGTGGACGTATAGTCTTTGGCCGTGACTTTGCCTTCTTCTTGCTTCTCCCGCCCTAAGCGTGAAACAAGTGACTCGCTTTCAGCATGAAGCGCCAGCACTTGGTTCATTCGCGCAATGCGCTTCATCCCTTCCCACAAGGTGAGGTCATCTACCTCACGAAATGCATCCTCGTCCGGGTCACCCGGCGAAGACATGAAAGCTTTGAAGCCAATGACACCAGCTTCACTCATGGCCTCCAAATCACCCAGATGCCCCGGCACCAGTCCACCCCATATGGCGTAATCGACCGATGATTGTTCGCGAGCAGCTTCCAGCTTCATCTCCATCGCGGAGACGGTAACTGTTGGCGGAACGCCGTTAAGCGGCATGTCGATGTATGTGGTACATCCGCCTGCGGCTAATGCGGCAGAACCCGTGGCGAATCCTTCCCAGTCCCCCATTCCGGGTTCATTCAAGTGGACATGGACATCAATCATACCAGCCATGATGACCATGCCGGAAGCATCAACAACTTGCTCTGCTTCCAGCGTAATCCGCTCATCTAATTGCGAAATCTTGCCATTCTTAATACCTATATCCAAAAAACGGACTTCATCTCGCAAAACAACGGAGCCGTTTCGAATGATCACATCTAATAATTCGCTCACCCTGTTCACCTCGACTGTACTTACATTCATAATCTTCAGGACCGAAACAAGCATGCTGTCTCGGCCCTGAACATGAACTTACTTATTTGAATTCAACTTTAACAAGTGATGAATCTACAGCTTTCAACAAGCTCAAATCATGGTAAGTATCTGGTTTCGGAATGGTTTTAATATTACCTACAGTTTTTAGATATTCACCTACGGCCGCACCGTTACTGCCATTTACGTAAGTGTCATCTACTTCCATCGAGTATACATTTCGGCTCATAATTTGCGTCAGCTCTTCAACACTTAAGTGAAGCTCAGGAGCAAGAATCTTGATCGCTTCATCGCGGTTCTTGTTAATATAATCCGTCGCCTTTTTGAGACCAGCAAGCACAGCTTTAATCGTATTCGGATTTTTCTTAATAAAATCGTCAGAAACCTGCATCGTTGTATGAACGCTCATCCATTTCACGTCGCCTTTTTTGTCAGGCAGCTCACTCTTCGTTCCGCTGAACAAGAACTTGCCTCCACCTTGAATCGCTTTGGTAATGAACGGTTCCCAACAAGCCAGGGCATCAATATCACCTTTTTGCAAAGCAATTACCGCATCACTTGGCGCTATATTGACGTATTTTATTTTGCTTACATCTACACCAAGCTCTTTACCCATATTATCAATTGCGATCTTCACGTCTGCTCCGTTGGGGATCCCAATCGTCTTGCCTTCTAAGTCTTTGGATGTCTTCAGTTCTAATTTCTTGGAACCGACGACAGCTTGCGTACCCGCAATTTGCGCTAGGGGTGTAACAATTTTCACAGGAACGTTCGATGATTTTAGAATAATGTCCATAAAATTCGTTTGAATCGAGAGTGGCGCGCTGCCGCCGGCAACCATCGGTCCGATATCCGGTCCGCTTTCAATCAGTTGACTGGTCACATTTAATCCAGTTTCTTTGAAATAGCCAAGCTTATCTGCAATAATTTGTTGAGAGGAAATCTGTGCATCACGTACGCCGACTAACGTAATATCTTTCATTTCCGGAACTGCCGCCGCGGCAGCCGTAGCTGCAGGTGTTGTTGTTGTCGCTGCAACAGCTGTTGTTGCTGCGGGAGCCGTTGTACTTGTCGTCGTTGGTTTGGAACTACATGCTGTCACTACCATAGCTGCCGTAACGAATACCAAGAAAGATTGAGCCCATATTCTTTTGTTTTTCATGTGTTTCCCTCCACTTTTCTTCTCTTTTTTTGGGTCATCATTTGCTTCTATTTCTCAACAGCATCTCTCATGCCACCCTTACGCCACGCCAAGACCCTCCTTTCCAAAATTTTCACTAAGCCTGAAAACAAACTGTATGACAAGCCAATTAAAATAATGGCGACAAACATGTTGGAAATTTTGAAATAATTTCTGGCATCCACGATGATATAACCAAGCCCTGATTTCGCGCCCATCATTTCAGAGACAATTAAAGCCGAGAAAGACAGACCCAGACTGACCCGCGCACCTACAATAAAATTCGGAATCGCCGATGGAATCATAACCCGGGTAAAGATTTGCCGCTCTGAAGCGCCTAAACTAAGGGCAGATCGAATGAGTGTAGATGGCACTGACTTAAAACCGTCAACCGTATAAACAAGTACAGGAACGAATGTTGTCCAAGCTATTAGCAGAACTTTGGGAAACTCTCCGATACCGAACCAGATGATGAATAGCGGCAGCAAAGCCAAGGCTGGAATCGGACTTACGAGATTGAGAATTGGCGACATCCAGCGTTCAAACGTTCGGAATTTGCTCATTAACACTCCGAACAATACAGCGAATAAGCAGCCAATGACGAATCCCAAAGCAATACGAATAGAACTGGAAACTAAACTTTCTAACACGATCCCCGTCTTCGCCAGTACCCAGGCATCCGATACAATCAGGGTTGGTGGAGGTAGGAATATCGGATTAAACCAAGCAAATCTACCATTTAACTGAGAAAACACTTCCCAAAGAACGAAAAAGGTAACGAACGGCATGATGTTCCATCTCTGCATAAAACTTTCTTTGACCCCTTTGCGCTTCTTCAGCTGCTCTACATGCTTAGTCCCAGTTGGAAGCAAATCACTGTCAGCAACGACCGTTACCGATGTTTCACTCATCAGATTGCCTCCTCTGTTTCATCTTCCATCAAAATCCGCTCGATGCTGCGCATCGCTTTACTAAATCCAGGAGATTCAAACGTGCGTGGATGCTCAATTTCGATGGAAAACGTCTCTGCAATTTCGCCATCCTTCATCACAACCACCCGATCAGCTAGATAGACTGCTTCGCTAATACTGTGTGTAACGAATAGGATAGTCGGTCTAAGCTTTGCACATATGCGCCTAAGCTCTCTACGCATCATGTCCCTGGTCAAAATATCGAGAGCACCGAATGGTTCATCCATCAACAAAATTTCTGGTGAGCTCGCAAGTGCTCTAGCAATTCCTACTCGCTGCTTCATACCGCCAGATAATTCGGCTGGATAATGATTCGCATAGGCTTCAAGTCCAACCAGACTCAGGAATTCCTTGCCGATTTCTTTGGCTTTTGCCTTGGACGCGCCTTGTACTTCAGGCCCAAATGAAATATTTTCGAGAACATTGTACCAAGGGAACAAAGCATGATCCTGAAAGACCATTCCCCTTGATTTCGATGGGCCTTTTATCATCTCACCATCGACCTTTATTTCACCTTCATCAGGGAGCAAATATCCGGCCACCATATTGAGAAGTGTTGATTTACCGCAACCGCTATGCCCTAAGATACAAATAAATTCATGAGAATTCACCGTTAAATCAACTTGTTTAAGCACGACGCGATCTCCAAAGCTCTTCCCCACTTGCTTCGCCGTTAATTTCATTCCATCGCCCCTTCCATAGCTCTCAACTTTGTTCGAAGCATTCGCATGTTGTATGCAATTAACGCTCAAAATCACACACAAAATTGTATACAATCTTCCTTAAAAAAAAAGGTTACAACTCATTTATCTTTTGACGGCTGCATAACTTCTGGACTTAAAAATATCTGTAAGTGAATGCGGCTTCGCACCATGTTCTTCGAAATCCAAAGATGCTTCAATCTCGCTTAAATGTTCAACCATCAATCGTTCAGCTAAATCCGCATCCCCTAGCTTAATGGCCGCTAAAATTTGCTCATGATCATGGCAATACCTATTTTTCTTCATCCCATAAAAGGCGATAATCACATAAGTGAGTGCAATCAATTCTTCCAAATAATGATAGTAGTAATAATTGCTCGCTAATTCAGCAATGCGGAGGTGGAAATCACCCGTAATTCGTAGAGCTCCCAGTAGATCACCCTGCTTATGCGCTTCATGCTCATCATCCAGCATTATTTTTAATTGTTGAAACTGATCGTCTGTTAACGTACCGCACACTTTGCGGATCGCCGCCGCTTCAATCACTCTGCGCATTTCGAACACTTCTTTAGCCTCATGTGTGGATGGGCAAGCAACAAAAGTACCTTTGTAAGGAATGACGGTTACTAACTTCTCACTCGCCAGTCGGCGGAGTACATTGCGTACAGGTGTGCGGCTCACTCCAAAAGATTCTGCCAGCACTTCTTCGACTAACTGCATATTGGGACGAAGCTTTTGTTCGATAATGGCATCCTTAATTGCGGTATACATGTCTAGTTCATTTGCTTGTAACATAAGGACCTGTTCTCCAATCCCCTGATGAATTGTTTAATTCACCATGATCGTAATGAAAATAAGATTTAATGTCAATATACATAACACTAAAAGCCTCATCTTTTAGAATAACAAACAATATATCACGTTAACTTTGTTTTTGATGATAAAAAATGGCTATTTACACTTGCATTTATTATATTTTTGCTCATATGATGTTATATTTTCTAACATATCTTTTTATAAAAGAGTTAAGCTGTTGCTTACGGCAGCAATTGCCACAGGAACCAAATTAAAATCTCCAATTATGAGCTGGGTTATGATAATCTAATTACAAACGAAGCTTTATCTGAAGCCCGAACAAGAGGAGCTGATCGCATGAGTATCAAGCCGACAATTGCTGCGATTACTGTGCCATTTGATCTTGGAGCAGGTCGACGCGGAGCCAGCAAAGGACCGAAAGCCATTTTACAAGCAGGTTTAATACGAGGTCTACAGCAAATGGATATCACAATCGATCATATTGCTGATATCCGTCTGCCGGACGATAAAGCGACTCCTTTGGCAGCTGAAGTTGATCAAACCAACCTCAAGTATTTGGCGGAGGTAGTCGAGGTAAACACTCTTCTTGCTGAGCAAGTCTTTCAGGTTGTGGAGCAAGGACGCTTTCCTCTCGTCATTGGCGGCGATCATAGCATAGCTATCGGGACATTAGCTGGATTATCCAGCCATTATCAAAACTTGGGCGTCATCTGGATCGATGCTCATTCCGACCTAAATTCAGCCGATACAAGTCCATCCGGTAATATTCATGGGATGTCATTGGCCGTCAGTCTAGGGATGGGGCATCCCTTATTAACCAGCATTATGGGCAATCATGACAAAGTGAAAGCAGAGAATATCGTCCTTATTGCAGCACGTTCCCTCGATGAGGGCGAGAAGAAACTCATTCGCTCTTTGGGGATCAAATGCTATACCATGTATGACATTGATCGCAAAGGAATGGCTTACATTATGCAAGATGCCATTGACTATATAAGCAGGAAAACAGACGGCGTGCATGTTAGTTTTGACGTCGATTCTCTGGATCCGATTGAAGCACCTGGAACAGGCACGATTGTAAAAGGTGGACTTCATTACCGCGAAGCTCATCTGGCCGTAGAGATGCTGCATGAAGCAGGCATTGTGACCTCAGCCGAATTCGTTGAGGTGAATCCTCTTCTCGACGATAATAACAAAACATCCCACTTAGCCGTCGGCTTAATCAGCTCCTTGTTGGGCAAGCAGATTCTATAAGTTGAAACAATTGACAGATGATTTCGCGAGGCTCACCACACGTCGAATGAAATAAACCCGTTACTCTCCGCTAATTGCGAGGATAACGGGTTATTTGCTTGTTACAGGTAGTAAATAAATGTAAGATATAGACATAATCTTGGGTGGGGTGGCATCACTCATTGCCAAATACATAGACCAAGTGTGGAGCCTACAATGAAAACCTTGAATCACTGGTACTTGCATCTCTTTCTGATCTTGCTCTCGCTTTCCACAATCGGGGTCTACTTTTTGTTCAAAAACCAAACCTACTTTGAATTTCTAATTTGGAATTTATTCCTTGCTTGGATTCCGTACATTCTTTCAGCGGCAGCCTATTTTATACATACTCGAAAACCTACGATCTTGAAAAAGTTCATTTTGATCATGATCGGTTTAGCCTGGTTGTTATTCCTGCCTAACTCTCCGTATGTCATTACGGATTTCATTCATTTAACGATTTTGAAGGACTCTTATGTACAAAAAGGAACGCTCTCCTTTAAATATTGGTATGATTTTTTTATCATCTTCTTATTTGCATGGAATGGCCTATTGCTAGGATGCAGCTCCATGTACATGATTCAAAAAATATGGAAAGAGCGATTCAATCACTTTGTTTCATGGCTCATCATCGCATTGACCGCGCTTCTATCCGGGTATGGCATACTTTTGGGAAGAGAATATCGCTTAAACAGTTGGGACGCTTTACTCAAAAGCGGAATACTGGATATCCTACGAAATACTCTGCATCTAGAAGCCTTCGTTTTCTGCTTTTTAGTCGGATTTGTTATCATGACGGTTTACGTAACCTTTTATGTACTCGTAAATGCCATAGGCGGCTCAAGACATTCAGGTCCTTACACAAACGAAAAAATAAGGATATGATTGTTATAACAACTATTAAAGGAGTCACGCCCATTTTTAGAATGTTCGATGAGAATAAGGCAAAGGAATTCTACATCGATTACTTGGGTTTTCGTTAGCGTGGGAGCATCGCTTTTGAGAGTGAGATGCCGCTTTACATGGAGGTCAGTTTAGGCGAATGTAAATTACACTTGTCTGAGCATTATGGGGATTGCAGCCCGGTTGCAGCGGTTCGGATAGAAATCGTGGACATAGTAGCTTTTCATACTGGTTTATTGAAAAAGAAATATAAGTATTCTCGCCCCGGTATTGAAAAGAGCCCATGGTATACCAGAGAAGTCTGCATCACGGATCCGTTTGGGAATAAGCTTAAAAAAGGTACATATTTAAATAAATAAGGCATCGTCGTTCCTCTTGATTCATATGGCCGCGCAGACGTTCCCTAGACGATTCTTTTTGAAATCCCAAAAAACGCCCTCGACTCAAAAAGTCGGGGCGTTTTTCTATACAAACCGAGACTTGCTTCACCCAGCCCTAGTCGGCAGGCTGCAGCAATCTCTCGCCTGCGATGCCCGGCGTGGTCATCTGAATTGGATTGAGGATCTCTTCAATCTCCTCAGGTGTGAGCAGCCCGCGCTCTAGGATGAGCTCTTTGAGGGTCATGCCAGTGCGCACAGCTTCTTTCACTAATTGCGCGGCGACTTCGTAGCCGAGATGCGGGTTTAAGGCTGTGACGATGCCAAAGCTTTGCTCGACGTAAGTCGCGCAGCGCTCGCGGTCGGCTTCCAAGCCCTCAATCGCAAAGCGCTCGAACACGTCAGCCGCGTTCCGCAGTATTTTCAGCGATTGTAGAAGGTTAAACGCAAGTACGGGCCCCATTACGTTAAGTTCGAATTGACCTGCTTCGCAGGCCAAGCAGATGGTATGATCGTTGCCAATGACTTGGAACGCCACTTGGTTCACAACCTCTGGCATAACAGGGTTGACTTTACCTGGCATAATGGAAGATCCGGGTTGTCTCGGCGGCAGTTTCAGCTCCCCTAAGCCGACGCGTGGACCTGAAGCCATTAATCGAATATCATTGCATATTTTTGAAAGGTTCACGGCGCATACTTTCAAGGAAGCGGAGAGTTCCGTGTAGGCATCCATGTTTTGGGTACCGTCGACCAAATGCTCGGCTAGTTCAATGGGTATTCCCACCTGCCCTTTTAGATGAAACATAACGCGTTCCACATACTCAGGCTTCGCATTAAGCCCCGTTCCTACAGCAGTAGCCCCCATATTAACGGTCAAAAGTCCCTTAGAAGCATGGCGAATACGGTTGATATCACGCTGGAGGACACGTGCATAAGCGCCGAATTCTTGGCCCATACGAATAGGAACTGCATCTTGGAGATGCGTTCGCCCCATTTTAATAACATCATCAAATTCCGTTTCCTTACGGGCAAAAGCACTCTGAAGTGAAGTCATAGTCTCTATCAATTGCTCAGATAAACGGTAAGCGGCAATCTTGATGGCGGTAGGGATAACGTCGTTTGTGGATTGCGACATGTTGACATGATTGTTCGGATTGCAATGGAAATAATTTCCCTTTTCCTCCCCAAGCAGCTCCAACGTCCTGTTAGCAAGCACTTCGTTCATGTTCATATTGATGGAGGTTCCGGCTCCACCTTGAATAGAATCAACAATAAACTCCTCAAGTAACTGACCTTGTCTCACTTCTTCGACTGCTTTGACTAATTGTTCGCCGATTTTTTTGGGCAGCATATGTGTTTCCATATTCGCTATTGCAGCTGCCCTTTTTACTTCTGCCAAAGCTGTAATGAGCTCTGCATGAATTTTAACTCCCGTAATTGGGAAATTTTCTAATGCACGCATCGTTTGAATGCCGTAATAAGCTTGGGATGGAACTTGTTTTTCACCTATAAAGTCTTTTTCAATGCGATGAGTCATCGTAGACACCATTCCTTTTTTCTACAAAGTATATTGCTCGACGTTGCGAAGTAGGTGTTCCGAGAATCCTTCTAACTCTCTGCCGCTAGACCAACTGAACGCAATGTATGGCATTCATAAGCGCTCAACTGAAGAATTCGCGACCGCTTTCCAGAATCCTGCACATATCTGACATGTTCTGTAATAAATTTTTGACCACTGATCAATTTAGCCCGCTTCTAATAATATTTCCTATTTTGACATTTCAAGTCTTCTCATAATCGCAACAATTCATAAGGATTTGCACATAATAATTGAACTTGGCCAATTTCGTGAAGACTTGTATCACTGTCTAAAGCTATGTATTTATATATGCTAAGAGAAGCACAAACGCATAGGGGATTTACCTCATAGGATTTATATTGCAACGTTCATGAGTTGACGAATACAATGGATTAAAACAAGCTCGCTATGTGAGACAATTAGAAAGATACAGAGAATGCCGGCGAGTTTGGCTTACAAGCTGCACGTCAGGGAGGAATACTTATGGATACGACGAGTTCGATGATTATTGAAAAAACGGAAAAATACGGGGCACGCAATTACCATCCGCTGCCTATCGTGATATCGAGAGCGGAAGGCGTATGGGTCGAGGATCCGGAAGGCAACCGTTACATGGATATGCTTAGCGCTTACTCCGCCTTAAATCAAGGACATCGTCATCCTCACATTCTGAGAGCGCTTCATGAGCAAGCCGAGAAGGTTACACTGACATCTAGAGCTTTCCATAGCGAGACATTAGGTTCGTTTTATGAAAAATTAGCGAGTTACACCGGTAAGCCGATGATTTTACCGATGAATACTGGGGCCGAAGCGGTCGAAACCGCTGTAAAAGCCGTTCGTCGGTGGGGCTACGAAGTGAAAGGAATCCCCGCCGATCAAGCAGAAATTATCGTCTGTGAAGGGAATTTCCACGGACGGACAGTGACGATCACTTCCTTCTCCTCGTCGCCGGAATATCAACGCGACTTTGGGCCTTTTACGCCGGGTTTCCGCATTATTCCCTACGGGGATGCGGCGGCGCTGCGTGAGGCCATCGGGCCGAACACGGCGGGTTTCCTGTTCGAGCCTATTCAAGGCGAGGCTGGTATTGTGATTCCGCAGGCCGGTTACCTGCGGGAATGTTATGAGCTATGTCAGGCGAATAACGTATTGTTCGTCGCGGACGAAATCCAGACGGGATTCGGCCGTACGGGTCGCCGCTTCGCCTGCGACTGGGAAGGCGTAACGCCGAACCTGTACATCATGGGCAAAGCCCTTGGCGGCGGCGTGTTCCCGATCTCGGCGGTCGCCGGTGATCGAGAGGTTCTTGATGTTTTCGAGCCGGGCTCCCACGGCTCGACGTTCGGGGGTAATCCGCTCGGCTGCGCCGTCGCCATCGCGGCGCTGGAGGTCACCCTTAACGAGCGGCTCGCAGAGCGCTCGGATGAGCTTGGCGCTTATTTCCTGAAGCGGCTTCAAGAAATTCAATCTCCGCAGATTACGGAGATTCGCGGCCGGGGGCTGTTCATTGGCATTGACCTTAAGGTTTCAGCGCGTCCGTTCTGTGAAGAGCTGAAAGCGAAGGGTCTACTGTGCAAAGAAACACACGAGCACATTATTCGCTTGGCTCCGCCTCTTACGATTACGAAGGAAGAGCTCGATTGGGCTTGGCAGCAGGTAAATGATGTGCTGAAAGAAGCTTAGCAATCAAGTATAAAAAGCCCTTTAGCTTTTGTTTGAAGTGCACCCTTTAGAATAGACATTGGAAAAACCCTAGGGTTAAACCGATGAAATTCTAGGGGGTGTTTTTTTATGGCTTTGAAAGGGCAAAAGTTTAAGCATTATCCTGAATCACTTAAGATGGAGGCAATTCGTCTTCACACGGTGGAGGGCTGGAGTCAGAGGTCCATTGCTATTCATTTGGGAGTTCAGGATAAAGATCGAATTAAGGTATGGGTGAGGAAGTATCGGGAAGTTGGAGACACCGCATTTAAGGATGGTCGGGGAGATCCAAAACGAACGGAGACCGAACAAGAGCGCGAACTCCGTAGGCTACAATTGGAGGTAGACGTGCTAAAAAAGTGGTTACAAATCTTGAATCAGGAGGTGCATACTGTAAGCACATCGTTGTCGACCAAATGAAGAACAGACAAAGCATAAAAGGATTATGCCAATACCTTGGCATCAGTCGTAGTGGATACTATAGCTATCTGAAAAGAAGCAACCATGATCCTGACGAAGATCTGAAACTGCAACTTACAGCCATATTCGAACGGCGTAACAAGACTGTCGGCTACCGACGCGTACAGGATGAGTTGTACCGCCAGCATGGCCTTGTGGTTAATCACAAGAAGGTATTGCGTTTAATGCAGGAGCTGGGCATTCAGGCTGTTATCCGCCGCAAATATGTTCACCGTACAAGTCAGCAAGCAGCCGTAGAGGATGGCCGAATCGCAGAGAATCTGTTACAACGGAATTTCAATGCAGACGCCCCCAATCTAAAATGGGTAACCGACGTAACCCAGTATCGGGTATTGGATGAAAGAATCTATCTGTCAGCCGTTAAGGATCTCTGGAATAACGAAATCATTGCCTACCATATAAGTAGGAACAACGACAATCCACTTGTTCTAGAGACCTTTAAGAAGGCATTCAAAAAACATAAAGACGTGACTGGATTGATCATTCACAGTGATCAAGGAAGCCAGTACACGTCTCATGCTTATCACGACATGCTGCCACAGGTTGGAGCCCAAATCAGCATGTCACGCCGAGGAAATTGTTATGACAACGCCTCGATAGAAAGCTTCTTCTCTCATCTTAAAGTCGAAGCACTCTATCCCTATGATATACGATCTATTGATGAGGCACAAAGGCGAATCGAGGAATTTATCCAATTTTACAATGAAGATCGTGCTCAACGAAAACTAAACAAGCTGACACCGGTTGAATACCGGCGCCAGCTTGTTGCATAGGGCTTTTTCCAATGTCCACTAAACGGGGTCTTGACCAGTTGAAGCTGGAGGGCTTTGTTTTAAGAATGCTTTTCATCGTTATTGAGCCACTTTTGCGCGCCTATGCCACTTTAACGATGAAAAACATCGTTTCAGCCCATATTTCTGGGGGCATCGGCTTTTCCTTCTACTTTAAGAATGTTTTCCATCGTTATTGAGCCACTTTCGCGCACTTCTGCCACTCCAGCGATGAAAAACATCGTTACAGCACCCCAACTATTCTACTCTATCTATTCTTTCACAAAAACAAGTGTCCCAAATCGGTGCGGCATATGGAAATCGACTTTACCTGTAGGTGACCATGCCCAATAATGTCGATTCCCTTCTACATCATCATCGATTCTATATAAATTCCAGCGCCACTCAGCACCATGATGGGGTATAAAGTTTTGCCCCCGCTCCCAATCCAAATCAGCAAAAGGAATCAGCAGATCGTAAGTCTTCCACCCATCGGCCCCTTCCGAAACTTGGGTATATATTCCCTTCGCATCCCATGCAACATCAACTTCTTTATCCCCACCGTTATAGTGGATCAAAGCATCAAATACGACATTGCGCGGACTCATTTCGAACTCGTAATACACCGCTCCAGTACCGGTTTTATCAATAAATACCTCAACCACATCTTCCAAATAAATAGGATCATCTCTACGTTCCATCGTTGCCACGACATGATCATCCTCACATTCGAATCGTATATGCAGTGCATCAGCTGTCCAACACGCGCGAAAACGAGTCTTGAGCCGCGGCTTCTCTCCAGTTACAACATCCCTTAAATAAGGGTCCTCAACCTCAATATCTTCCCACTTCAATATTCCGTTCTCTGCATCTACATATCGACATTCATATCTCATTCGGTCCGTCATCCTCGCTCCCTATTAACTCTTATATACAATATTAATATCATATTCGTTATGTAGAAAGCTAGAAATTTGATCCCGAGATTCCGACTTCACGTCCTTTAACCAGGAAGCATCCAACTTCTCAATGACTTCCATTCTTAAATTCTCATATTTCGTCTTCGCTTTTTCAATCCTAGTCACGCGATTTCTTGTAAATAAGAACAATGATATACAAGCCAGAAGCGAGCCCGATAGAAGCTTATTAGAAATAAGCAAATCTAGAATGGCTAACGCATTGCCGCCTGAAACTATCATTACCTTTCGATAGAAAGAGATAATGAAATAGAGAATCAATCCACCTGTTAGAATGGCGAATAAAGGTTGCGTATCTTTGAGCTTATCCCATTCCTGCTTTCTATCCCGAAGTTTGTAAAGTATCTTGATCGCATCGTCACTTAGATTAAGTTCAGGCCATTGCATTAGGCACTCCCCCTCTCTATTATCGTATGCTTGGACACTGCTATTCTTTCCAAAAAAAAAGACCAAGAGCATCTCTCTTCACGCTAGGGCGAAGATGCTATTGGTCTTTTGAATTTTACTAGAATCGTTTTTTCCCAACTAAAAACTTTTTATTTCCTTTTTTAACTGTCACAGGCACATGCTTATAGCTGCGCACCATCTGATTTTTACATAATGGACAAGTCGGTAAAGCTTCCGTAACGAATTCTTTGCGAACCCATGCTTTACAATCTGTCTCTTTACATTTCCAAATTTCAATCTGTTCGACTTCCGGCTTTTGTTCTTCCGTAACGGTACTCGTTGGTGTAGACATTCAATTATGTGCTCCCTGCTTCGTAGATTAGACTACTTATTATTATACAGATCAGATCGAATATCAAGTCTTTCTCGTATTCAAAATTATTTACCGGTGGTAGAATAGAAAAGGTGGTTGCAATTTAGACACAGAATACAAAGGCAGGAATAATTAATGACAAACTTACTACGTGAATGGAAGTCACAATTCCATGGCTACAGCCGAAATATTTTGCTGTTTTTTTGGTTTAATTTTGTATGGAACTTAGGTTTAGGTATGTTTGGTCTCGTCTATAACCTTTATGTCAGAAGTCTCGGCTATGACCAAACGGCTGTTGGCAGCATGGTTGGTATGGCGTCACTGGCAGCGGCCATTATTCTCATTCCCGCGGGTTTAATGAATGATCGTTTCGGACCTAAGCGTGTCATTACATTTGGTCTTATTCTTACCATCGTAACTTTGACTGCTCGCTCCCTTATTGAAGCCAAAGAGGGTATGCTGATCTCGTCATTCTTGGGCGGTATGGCTCTTGCTGTTGTTTCAGCAACCATTCTACCGTTTATGGCCAACAACTCCACCCTACAGCAGCGAGTTCACCTGTTCAGCTTTAACATGGCTCTTGTCATGCTTGCGAATGTCGTTGGTATTGCACTGGGGGGCGTTCTTTGTGATCTTTTTCAATTCATTATCGGTTTAGACGAAATTCGAAGCTTGAGATTTACCTTATTAATTGGAGTCGGTATTGCAGCACTTGGTTTTATACCTATGGCTTTTTTCAAGAAAAGTGAGCAAGAAATACAGCCGCGTAGCGAATCACTAAAGTGGAAGCAAGTGTGGAGCGTACATAAACCTTCCTTACAGGTTATTGGTATTTTTTGTTTATTAGGCTTGTTGTCATCCATGGGTGGGGGCATGATTGTCCCCTATTTAAATGTGTATTTTGAAGATCGTTTTGACGCTTCGAAATCCGCAATTGGTATCGTTGTAGCTTTAGGTCAAGCCGCAACAGCGATTGCTTTTCTCATTGGACCCATGATTGCAAAGAGATTCGGAGAAGTTAAATCTGTCGTATACCTGCAGTTATGTTCAATTCCATTTCTCCTCCTAACCGCTTTTTCTGCTAATTTTTACTTATCTTCGGGTGGATACTTGTTCCGGCAAGCCTTAATGAACGCCGCTAATCCTTTTTATAATTCGATCAAAATGAGCTACGTGAGCCGATCACTCCGGGGATTAGCGTCCAGTTCAGGGGAAGCCGTTTTTCATCTAGGCTGGTTCCTTGCTTCTCCAATAAGTACGAGCCTTGTTTTCCGTTATGGTTCTTACTACGGCTACGCGTATGCTTTCTGCATCACAGCTGTAGTCTATACAGTAATCTCCTATTTATTCTACTTCTTTTTCGGGAAAAATCGGTTTAAACCCGTTGATGAATCCGCATGAGATAAACCTTTATCGAGGTCTTTCGAAGATGAGCGACCGCGCTTAGAGAGGAGAGACTTTGGTCTACGACCAAAGATCCCTATATTAGGTTTATTCGCCAATAAGAATTTCGTTCTCCGATTAAATCGGAAACTTATAAATTCTTATGTGGTAAAAAATGGGTTCTTTCTATCGTTGACTTGAACGATGGAAAGGAAATACAATAAATGAGAGCGCATTCATTTCAAGATCCTGGTGCTCATTATCGATGATCGATTGTGAGGGGATTTGCTTATGCGGAATAAAATCTTCATTAATGGACAAAGTATCGTCTTAACGTGGATGATCTCCTATATCGTCATTCTACTTTTACCCGTGGCAATCGGCTTATTGTTGTATATGGAATCCAGTAAAACACTGAAAGAAGAAATTCAGCAAGCCAATGATTCTCTTTTAAAACAAGTTCGGGAAATTATGGACAATCAGTTTAAAACCATGGAACAGCTGAATTTCGAGATTACTTGGAATGTAAGCGTTCAGGAGTTGCTCTATTCGAATAAATATGACGCATTTCCCAAAGAATATAGATATGATGCTTATCAAATCGCACGTATACTATCTATGTACAAAACCTCCTACCCGCTGATCGATTCTTTCTATATTTATTTGAATAAAGATCAATCTGCTATTCTTCCTACCACCGTTAGAACAAATAGCTTTGCCTATGAAACTTTACATATGAGCGATGCTTTCTCGTTCTCATCATGGCAAGCCATTGTGACCCGCAGCAATTTCAAAGGATTTATTCCCATGTACCGGATTGGCGACGATAATAAGCTGCGAAAAACGGTAGCCTACATCAGCACATACCCCGAAGAGCATAATAAACCGCTAGCTACTAACGTCATTATGGTCGATCAATCTCGTATTATTGGCGCCATTCAAAATATGGAAATTTTCAACAAAGGTCACGTACTCATCCTAAATAATGAAAATCAAATTTTGGCTTCCAACTCCACAGATTCGCTTCCAACCGATTTTCCTTTTGATCAATTAGATAGCTCGTCTAATTTCTATTACACCGACTCTAGTGGCGAGAAATATGAAGTTTTCAACATTCAGTCACCACGTTCCAAACTAAAATATGTGTCTATGATGCCCAGCACCGTATATTGGAAAAAAGCCGCTCACATTCGTAACCTAACTTATTTGAGCATGGCGATCAGTTTGCTTGGCGGAGGTATCCTGACTTATGTGTTTCTAAGAAGAAATTACAACCCCGTTCGTCGGTTGGTACATGCATTTTCCAAAAAACAGACTTTACAATCTAGTAAACGATACAATGAATTTCATTTCTTACAAGAAGCCGTGGACAGTACATTAATCGAAATTGCTGATTTCAAAAATAAAATGGAGCAGCAGCGGCACATTGTCCGCTCCCACTTTATCGAAAAGCTGCTGAAAGGAAAACTGGACAGCCAGATTCCTATCGATGAGGCCTTAACGACCTTTGAAATGAAGCTAGACCGTCAGGATTTTGCCGTCATGCTATTTGTTGTCGATAAGAGTGAACCCTTCTTTGAACGAATTAACCATACGCCTGAAGGGGATAAATGGAAGCTTCTTCAATTTATTATTATGAATGTCGTGGAGGAACTATTATCTGAAAGGCACCGTGGGTATGCTGCTGAGATTGATGATACCCTCGCCTGTTTAGTCAATTTAACCATGGAAGATGGATATAGCTCCAAGCTGGAGTTACTTAGAATCGCAGACAAAGCGCAAACTTTCCTCTCATCCACTTACGATATCAACTTAACAATTTCTATAAGCAGTATCCATGAACGTATCGCTGATGTACCTCAAGCTTTCTTAGAAGCTCTAGATTCCATGGCCTTTAAGCTTGTTATGGGTGGACCAGAGATTCTATCGTATGACGATTTGCAAGCAAATGTCACCTGCGAGTCTAATTCCGGCTATTATTATCCGGCGCAGATTGAGCAGCAATTCATGTATGCTGTGAAGCTAGGGGAGCTTGAAGAAGCGCAGATGATTCTTACTGAGATTATGAATAAAAACTTTGATAATCCTGGCATTTCGGTTTCCTTAACGAAGTGTCTTATGCTCAATCTGGTAACCACCATGATGAAAAGCATTAGCGAAACCGGAGATATCCAGGAAAGCTTCTTTATACGCAACCCAAAACTTCTCGACCGCCTTCTATGCAGTAAAACCGTTCAAGATATGCAGCTCCAGCTCAGTGATATGCTCGAGCAAGTGTGTGTCTTCACGTCAGCCAAACGGCAGCATACGATTTCACTTACACGACAGAAAGCCCTTCAGCAATTGGTAAATGAAGTGACGGCCTATATCGAACATAATTACACAGACGCTAATCTGAATGTCACGATGATTGGCAGCCACTTTAACCGCAAAGCCACCTACCTATCGAAGCTATTCAAGGATTATGTGGGAGAGGGGCTGCTCGATCGCATTAATAAAGTCAGAATTGAGAAATCCAAGCTGCTGCTAGGGCGGCAAGAGCAATCGGTCGGCGATGCGGCTTACGGGGTGGGCTTCAATGATATTAATGCTTTTATTCGTGTTTTCAAAAAGGTGGAGGGCATCACACCGGGGAAATACAAAGAGCTGATTGAAAAATAAATGGGGTGAGGCAATCACCTCATTTATTTTTGGGCTGCAAGCGAATATTGGCTAAATTGATGAAGCAATTGGATATTTTGTAGAGTCTACGCACAGAATTCGAGAACCAATTGGATATTTTGCAGATAGTCAAAATGGAAGCGCTGTCATATAGTTAGGTTAGACATACCGCTACTCACCTCACACAATCTTAAACAGTTTTCCAGGGAAACTCAGTATCGCTTCGATAGCCGTTTTCTAAACTCGGCAATGCTTACAATTCCAGTTTTCTGGCGAAAAACTCAGTATCGCTTTCGTTGCCAGTTTTTCTGGCGAAAAACTTTTAGGAGGTCAACCTATGAAAAAGAACAGAAAAAAAATGTTCACCATGCTGGTTACAACATCATTGATGGGGAGCTTAGTCGTTGCATGTTCATCCAACACCCCGACTACAGTCAACAGCGCTAGTCCCAAAGCAACTGCCGGTGGAACGACCGCTCCTAGTGCTGCCGCTGTCACTTATCCTCTAAAAGTGGACAAAACACTAACCTACTGGGGTGAGCTTTCAGGTAATCTAACGGGAGTAAAAGCAGCCCACGCAGATGTACCATTTTTCCAAGATTGGCAGAAGAAGACAGGTGTTAATCTGAAGTTCAGCGCTCCTCCCACAAACCAAGCAGATCAAGCTATTAATGTCCTATTAGCTACAGGTGATTTACCTGATATGATCGAGTATGATTGGCAGGGGAAATTCCCAGGTGGTCCTGAAAAAGCGATCAAAGACGGATACATTCTAAAATTAAATGATACGATCGATAAATTTGCACCGAATTTGAAGAAGTTCCTCAAAGAGCATCCAGAAGTTGATAAACAAGTAAAAACCGACAATGGCAGCTATTACGTCTTCCCTTTCATCCGCGGCGATGATTACCTGCGTGTCTTCCAAGGTCCTATCATTCGGAAGGATTGGCTGGATGATCTGGGTCTACCTGTTCCTCAAACCATCGATGAGTGGTACACAACACTCAAAGCCTTTAAGGAGAAAAAAGGCGCAACGGCGGCCTTCTCCGTCGTGAGTGTTCCCAGACCTTTCAACGAGTTAGCAAACGGCGCTTTTGCAGGTGCCTTCGGTGTGACGCGTGATTTCTTCATCGACAATGGCACAATTAAGTTTGGCCCAGCTGAAAAGGGCTACAAAGATTTCCTGGCTACCTTCCACAAATGGTACGAAGAAGGGCTGATTGATAAAAACTTCGCAACAGCAGATGGCAAATCCTTAGACGCCAACATGGCTTCCGGCGCGACAGGTGTGACCGTACAGAATGCCGGTGGAGGCATCGGTAAATGGCAGCCGCTAATTACAGCTAAAGATCCTAAAGGCGTTCTCATCGGGGCTCCATATCCGGTTCTCAAGAAAGGCGACATCGCGATGTACGGCCAGAAGGATCCAGCTAATGCGCCCGGAGGTATGGTGGCCATCACTGCGTCTTCCAAAAATATTGAAACCGCAGCGAAGCTTCTTGACTATGGCTACTCCGAAGAAGGTCATACGTTCTTCAATTTCGGAACGGAAGGCGTTGCTCATAAATTAGAGAACGGCTACCCGAAATATACGGACCTTCTCATGAAAAACCCGGATAAATTGGCACCGGCACAAGCTCTGTCACTGTACATCCGCGGTAACTATAATGGTCCTTTCGTTCAGGATAAACGTTATATCGAGCAGTATCTGGCTTTGCAAACACAACGCGATGCCGTTTCCACTTGGCAGAAAACGGATGTTGATAAACACAAACTGCCTCCTATTACAGCTACACCGGAAGAAAGCACAGAGCTTGCCAAAATCATGACTGACCTCAATACACTAGTCGATGAAATGACGCTCAAAATTATTTTGGGAACAGAGCCAGTGGATAGCTTTGATAAATACATGGAAAAATTCAAATCCGTTAAGCTAAGCCGTGCTCTCGAAATTAAAAAGGCATCCTTAGATCGTTATAACAAAAGGTAGATGACAGGCCAGGGGGAGGGCAGCGGCTCTCCCCACTTTACTAGAATCCCGCGGCGAAAGGAGAGATATCATGCGTAAAGCAGGGGAAGCAACCTTCCAAATACGCTTCAAGCGCGATTTTCTGCTGAATAAATATTTATACCTGATGATGGTTCCCGTTCTGGCTTATTACTTTATCTTCCATTATGCGCCGATGTATGGAGCCTTGATTGCGTTTAAAGAGTACACCCCCAATAAAGGCATTCTGGGCAGTGAGTGGGTTGGCTTCCAACACTTTAATGATTTCTTCAGCAGTTATTATTTCTGGCGAATTCTCAAGAATACCGTCATTATTTCCCTTTACTCGCTATGTTTTGAATTCCCAGCTCCGATTATTTTGGCGATTCTTATTAATGAGCTTACGAATAAAAAGTTTCAACGCTTCGTTCAGACGGTCACCTACATGCCGTATTTTATTTCGCTCATCGTTATTGTCGGAATGATCAAAGATTTTACGAATAACGGCGGTTTAATTAATAACTTTCTGACTTATTTTGGCTTCAATGATACGGCTATGCTGCAGAAACCGGAATTATTCCGAACAATCTATATTTTATCTGAAATATGGCAAAAAATCGGATGGGAATCCATTATTTATCTAGCCGCACTCATGGGCATTGACCAGGAGCAGTACGAAGCGGCGAAAATGGACGGTGCCAACAGAATCAAGCAAATTTGGCATATTACCTTACCTGGTATTCTCCCAACCATTGCGATCATGTTCATTTTACGTATGGGGAATTTATTGAACGTTGGCTTTGAGAAAATTATTTTGCTCTATAACCCCAGCACCTACGATACGGCGGACGTCATCTCTTCTTTCGTTTATCGCAAAGGGCTCATAGAATTTGGTTGGAGCTACAGCTCTGCGGTTGGTTTGTTCAATTCTGTGATTAATCTAGCCTTACTCATTGCAGCAAACAAAATAAGTAAAAAGATAAGTGAAAACAGCTTATGGTGATGGAGGTGGTGTTGAAATGAAAACGAGCTATTCGGACAGAGTATTCGTCACTTTAATCCATGTCTTTTTACTCATGCTTGTCGTCGTTACCCTGTATCCACTTCTCTATGTCACATTTGCCTCGTTTAGCGATGCCGGCCAATTGATCACGCATAAAGGGTTCCTGATTAAGCCTCTGGGTTTCAGTTTAGAAGCTTACAAAAGTGTTTTTAATAACCCTGCTATTCTAAAAGGCTACCGAAATACGTTGTTTATCCTCTTTTTCGGTGTCATTACGAACCTTATTGTTACTGCTTTAGGCGCTTATGTGCTCTCCCGTAAAAATGTCATGTGGAACCGCGTATTCATCTTCGTTGTCGTATTAACGATGTTTTTCCACGGTGGCCTTATACCGCTTTATCTCGTTGTAAAAGGCGTCGGTTTAATCGACTCCCTATGGGCGACCATTTTGCCCTTTGCCATCAACACATTTAATCTGATCATCATGCGCACAGCTTTCATGGCGGTCCCAGAAAGCTTGGAGGAATCTGCTAAAATGGATGGGGCCAATCATTTTGTGATTCTTTTTCGTATCATTATCCCGCTTTCCATGCCCGTTATTGCCGTAATGATCTTGTACTATGCCGTTGAGAAATGGAATGGTTGGTTCTATGCGTCCATCTTCCTAAAGGATCGTGACCTCTACCCGCTCCAGCTCACTTTGCGAGAAATATTAATAGCGAATAATACCGATTCCATGTCATCAGGGGCTAATGCGGCCGAGCAATTTCAAATAGGGGAAACGATCAAATATGCAACTATCATGGTAGCTTCGGTGCCTATTCTTATTTTGTATCCATTCGTGCAAAAGTATTTCGTCAAAGGCGTCATGATTGGCGCTGTCAAAGGGTAAAACAAATCGCCGTTCGCCTCTTCAACGAGGTGACGACGATACGTCTTTTTCCGCTAAGCGGTCGTTTGAGGACCTCTCAGTACAGCCTCCGAACATTCTGGCGGCCTCTTCCAGCTGAGCGGTCACTTTCGGCTCGCTCAGCTTGCTGGGGGCCGTCGTATCTGAGAAACCTCCAATGCGATTGAGCTTCTAGCCCCTTCCAGACAGGGAAAAACAAGCCACACCCTGCGCAATTTTACACGGGGAACTGCGGCTGTTTTGGGAATCCAGGAGGTCCTTGCCGGAGTGTCGTTCTTTTTCTTCTTTTATACATCCATACACCGGCAAGTGCCGTTAAGACAATGGCGATGATTCCTTCCGGACTGGGCATAGCCAAATAACTAAATTCCGTTTTCACGAGAACGAACTTTTTCAGAATCAATGTATCAATGAAGGCATTTCCAGCCATGTGCATGAAGACGGCTGGCCAAACGCTTCGAGTCATCAGCAGAATCTCACCGTACAGAACCGCCATGACGATCACGCCAAGCATCATGCGAGGGATATAGGTGATCATGCTTTCCGTGGTCTCCACGAACAGAAATAAATAAGGAAAGTGCCACACGCCCCAAATTAACCCCACGGCAATATGAACGATAAAACGATGATAACCAAGCGTATAAAGCTTTGGAGCCAAATAGCCTCTCCATGCAAATTCCTCAAATATGTTTTTGATGAGGCTTGGCACAAGAGCTAAACCGACTGCCGTCAAATAGTGAGAAGACATTGGGGACATATTCGTCCACCCCAAGCTTGAACTGATTCCGACAATCACCATGGTCATTAAGGGAAAGAATAACAGGCTGAATAAATAGAGAAATGCGTTTCCTTTGACTCGAGGTTTGATGCTGAAATCTTTCCACCCATCTCCCATCCAACTGCGCAAAATGACCATCGTCAGGAGGGGAGACACAATCCAAATCAATTGCCCCAGACTGCCATTCTCATCCGTTCCGGCCTGCAAATCAACCAGTCGTCCGATCCAGCCGCAGCTTAACGCAACAAGCGAGAAAATAATCACGTTGCGTAGCGTTTTGTTATCCTTCATTTTCAAGCTCCCAGCTCCTCTTTTATTTTCTGAACATACTTCTCGTACCACGCTTTCAAGAAATCATAATAATCACTTCCGAATTCCAAAGTATCCAGCCTGCTTCTCACCTTCGGGTTGTTGAGAAGCTCTTGGTTTTTCCCGAGCTGTTCCCGATTCATTTGCTGAAACATCTTCAAAGTGGACCGGACCGTTTCGATCTCATTCAAGTACGTTTCAATGAGTTCAAGTTTTCTGAGATCTTCGACGTAGTTGAAGAAGAACATTTTGACGAGTGCCGGATCCCTTGGTTTGTCTAATGCGATCGGCTCACTGGCCCAACTCAAGAATTCCTTTTCTCCATCTTCGGTGATCGAGTAAACCTTCTTGTTCCTCCCCCCCTGACGCACTTCCGTTAAATGAACATGCCCATTCTGAACGAGTTTCTTTAAGGCTGGCTGTATGCTACCTTGACTGGAATTATAGAAAAATCCGGTGCTTGCCTCCATGTTTTTCTTAAGATCATAGGACGACTTATCCCCGTCCAGCAGCAAACCCAGAATGATTTTGTCCTGCATGATGGACACCTCCATTTATGTCTATTAGATATGTCCATTAGACATATACAACTAAATTCTATTTCCTTTATTTTCCTCTGTCAACATGATTAAAATTCCCTCCATACAACATCTCACAAGCAAGGGGCTGTCCTCAAGTAGATTTTACCTACTTTTAGGACAGCCCCATCTTAATCCGTGTAAGCCAGATTACTTACGATCATTAATAGCTTTAATGATTTCTACTGGAATTTTCGGCTTTCTGTCATATGTTAGAAGGCCGTTAATTTCCTGCTCGACGTCGGTTAACTGCGTGTAACAGTAACCCTGTACAACGCCGGAGTTTAGCAGAGGACGTATGACGGCGCGCAGCTTTTTCTCATAATCCTCGTCATTATCCGCCCCGGAATATCCCCAACCTTCCCATTCGCTTTTCTTGTAAGCAATACCGCCAAATTCGGTAACTAGAATCGGCTGATCTTCATAAGGGAAGCCTTCAACAAATAAGCGGCGATTCGCTGGCATCGCATGAACAGCTTTATCGCTAGAACTGTAGCGCTCTTCCAGCACATCTTCACGCCATTCATAGTCATGAATGGTGAACAGATCCGTTTTCACAAGCTCCCAACCATCGTTAGACACAACAGGACGCATCGGATCAAGCGATTTAGTCAAATGATACATGGTCAGAGCATGCTGCTGCTGCAATTTATCGATTTGAATATTAGGCACTCCCCAGCTCTCATTCAAGGGAACCCAAGCAATAATGGAAGGATGATTGTAATCGCGATCAATAGAAGCAATCCACTCATTCGTAAAACGACTAACATACTTCTCCGTATATTCATAAGCGTTAGCCGCCTCACTCCAAACGACTAATCCGAGCTTATCGCACCAGTAAAGAAATCTTGGATCCTCCAGCTTTTGATGTTTGCGCGCGCCGTTAAATCCCATTGCCTTCGTTAACTCGACATCTTGCTTGATCGCTTCGTCACTTGGCGGCGTCAAATTGCCATCTGGGAAATATCCCTGATCCAGAACCATTTTCAAAAAATAAGGGCGGTTGTTCAAGCATAATTTACCGTCCTCGATGGATACCTTACGCATCCCGAAATAACTAGTTACCACATCTACAGCTTTATTATCAACCAGCAGCGTGAACGTGACATCATATAAATTCGGATGCTCCGGTGTCCACCATGCACCGAGTCCATGATCGTTGAAATCATTCAGACGAATTTTTCTCGCCCCGGAGCTGCTGCGCATCCCATACGTATCTTCCGAAACGAGTTCTCCATTAAATGAAATCTCTACTTTCAGCTGCTGCTTGGCGTTTGAGTCAAAACCCTGGAGAAAGAATTGGAATTCCACTTGTTTCTCATCGATATCCGGGGTAATTTTTACTTTGTCCAAGTAGCCGTCGGCAGATACCGCTTCCATCCATACGGTTTGCCAAATGCCTGTCGTTCTCGTATAGAAAATACTTGCGGAATCCGTATGCCAATATTGCTTACCTCTCGGCAGCGTAACATCTTTGCTGTAATCGACCGCTTTGACAACCAGTTTATTCGTCCCAACCCGAAGCGCATCCGTGATATCTGCATGGAAAGGGGTATGTCCACCTTCGTGCTTAGCAACTAGCACCCCATTCACCCAAACCGAAGCTTCGTAATCCACCGCTCCAAAATGAAGCAGAATCCGCTTATTCTGAAAAGCTTCGGGTAAAGTTAGATCTCGGCGGTACCATACAACATCGTGAAACTCATTGCTCCCAATGCCGCTCAATTTACTTTGAAAAGCGAATGGCACTTGAATGGTTTTGGATAACTTTCTATCCCCCAAATGCCACTTCTCTTTACTTCCCACACGATCATCATCAAATTCAAATTCCCATTCGCCATTCAGGGTGATCCAGCTATCTCTTACAAATTGAGGTCTAGGGTACTCAGCTCGTGGTTGGTTGGTCATCAGTAATCGTTGCCTCCATATAATTAATTTAAAAGTTAACTAAATAACATAAATAACTCTTAATTATTATCATATCAAGCTCCCATAATGTCAATATGCGTTATTTAATTAACTTAAAAGTAACGCAAAAACACCTCTTCTCAGAGGTGTCCATTTCCTTTTTACCACATATTTAATCGATGTATCCGGCAAATCCCTTTTTCATTAAATAGTCCATCTCAGCTTCCAAAATGGTATCTACCGCCAGTTCTGTCAATTTCACATCGGGTCTGCCCAGAATATGATCGATCAGTTCATCGCTGTCAATATCAACTTCCCCTTTGGCATTTTCTTCCGCTTTGACAATATAATCCTTCTCATACTTCAATACCAGCTGAATTTGCTCAGGATCGGCCTTCGATTTGTCTACTATGAATTGTATTAGCTCTTGTTCGTTTAATTGCTCCGTCATGTGATGTCATCTCCTAATGGTTGTTTAAGACTATTGTAGCATAGTGTTGTCCGTGATTAAATTATACTCTCTTTCGAAAGAGAGCTACACCAATCATGCATACAGGCAGCAGAAATCCAAATGTGAATGCGTAGGTGAACCATATTTTGGAAACGAAATTTAGGAAATAACTTGTATTTGGGTATGAAACAATGGATAAAACAATCAGAATCATCCCTAAAGGGAGAAGCAGGGGACGAATTACTTTCATTTTCATGATTTGAGCGAAACTAAGGGCTGAAGCATAAAAACAAATCGTAAGCTTAAAGAAGATCGTGATAAACCAGATCCCCGCCATAATGACTTCCAATCTTTCCAGAAATCCTCCGATGCTGATCTTTTTCGCTAAGTTATAGCTTGGATACATTTGCCTTGCGGTCATAGCTGCACCAAGAACCAGAATCGATATCAGGGTTATGATTATCAATATGAATCCAGCGATCGCCGTTCCCACAAGAAAAGCTTTAATAGCTTTTTTATCGCAATTTACAAAAGGAATAACCATCAATAATACGATAAGTTCCATAAAGGGCGTTCCGATTAAAGTTAAGCTCGCTCTGATAACAGGCATGATGCCTTCGCCAAGATAAGGTTTAAGCTGAATGAGCCGGATTTGCGGCAGCAGGAAAATGACCATAGCAAAAAAGAATAGCATAACCCAAGGGAAAAAAATCTCCCCGGCACGTGCAATGGTTTCAAGACCGAGCCAGTTTGCCATAATAACAGCAGCGAGAAAGATTATGATAATAAACTGAAGCGGCGTATCTGGGAGAACCTGGGTTGTCATAAAGTCACCGATGTTCCGCAATACAAGCGCAGCGAGGAGGAGGAAGAAGCTGAAATAAAGTAAAGAAACTATTTTACCTATCCAAATGCCGAATATTCCCTCGCACATCTCCACTAAAGTTTGGTTAGGAAATTGCCTTACCAATGCATGATATAAATAGACCGTTAGCAAACCAAGACATACTGCCAGAATGGCGGATATCCATGCATCTTGCTTTGCTTCCGCGGCGAGGCCGGCGGGGGTTATTAATATCGAGCTTCCTACCGTAAATAGCGTAACGAGAATGGTGAATTGTCGGATACCAATAATACCATTTTCCATCTCCTTGCTACGCCCTCCTCTCGTTCTATCTCATTTTATTTCAAAAGCCCAAGTAAGAACTTGCTGAAAGGTTGAAAAACAAAGGTGATGAAATCTAACGGGTTGGGCAGTTTCATTTGCAAACTTTGGGCAATGCTCAGTATTGTACCCAGCAACAATAAACAGCAGAAAATAACAAATTCTTTATGCAGCCTTTTCTTTATAAGCGCTGGAATCTCTAGTATCGCGATAGCTGTAGAGGCCAAAAGTATCGCAGCAATTGTCCACATTTTTTATCATTCCTTTGTTTTTTGTAACAGAGAATCACTTACAGTGCCCAAACGACGAATCTTGACTTCTGCTTTCACATGTACGGGTAAATCAACAAATTGCTCCTTCCAGTTACTTTTGTTTTTATTCCAATACTTGGGGTCGGCACGATAAATCGCTTCACCAAAGCCGAAAATATCTACATCGTATTTTTTTGCTTTTTGAATAGCGGCTTCCATAATGCTTTGCACCTCTTTTTCCGCTGCTTTCTCCAGTTCCTCTATGCTTTGAGGATCGATGAGATCGATCTTACATTGCACTTCACCCACATCCTCCTCAAGATAAACATCAGCAAAGATTTGCGGTTTGCCGTTCTCCACTTTTCCTCTCATTCTCGTTTTAGTTCGCACCACTTCTACTGCTAAAATGCCGCCTGTGGGGCAAGGTATATGTCCGATCGTGCTTTTAACGTTATCTATAATATAATTGTAGCCTTTACTTTCCTTTTCATTTAGCCAACCGATAAGTTTGTCTTTTTTAAAAATCGCTACACCCGAATATTGTAAATAGGAAGAAGGGGCTATTCGATCCAAATTACTCATATCACTACCTTTTCTTGGATCACCTTTAATTTGTATGCCTGTTAATACGGGATCTTTTCCCTCTGTTTGCAGATCAGAAACTAAAGTATCTAATTTTACTTTTACCGTAGGTGCCCAAACCTTTTCAGATAACTCTAAAGTGGTATACAATTTATTTGAGGGAATTTTCTCGATAGGCGTAAGAATTTTCAATACATTCTCAGCCGTTGTTCCTTTGGCAACAACGATATAGAAATCAGTTCGCATCTCATGATTTCTTGAAATCCCATCCAAAATCGGCGTAATCCCTTCTCTGGCCAATTCTTCACTGATCACAAGAATCCGAAGATGGGAAGAGTACACTCTTCTTGGACTTTGTTTGGAAATTTTTCTTAAAGCTTCAAAAATAGTTTGGGATGTTGCTTGAAATGTGCTTACAGGTGTAGTCATTCCAGTCCCTCCTCTTTTTGAAGCCACTTCACCGGGGTTAACAATTTGAATCGTCACCTGCACTTGATCATCTTTTTTATCAAAACCCATACCAATCGATATGGCGAGATCATTAAGCTCGCGTCGACTCCAGCATCCCGTGAGTAATCCAATTATGATGAACAAGGCGACGAGCAGCATTCCATATCTTCGCATTACGATTGACTCCTTTATCTAGGGCTTGGTTTCAGGCTTATTCGAAGAAGCATTGTTCTCTCGAATGTTATTTTTTTGACTGATAAGCCGAGGCCTTGCATATAAAGCCCATTGCGGGAAGCGAAAAATCGTATCTTTCTGATCCGCTAATATGAACGGCGCCATTGGAGACATGTAAGGAATTCCGAAGGACCTTAAACTGCACAAATGAAGAACGATCGCGATAAGCCCAACTGTAACGCCAAATAAACCAAAAGAAGCCGCGATAAGCATTAAAAGAAATCTCAAAATCCGAATCGTAATCCCCATATTGAAGGAAGGAATGACAAAATTGGAGATGGCAGTGATAGCCACTATAATAACCATCGCAGGAGACACCAAACCTGCTTCTACTGCTGCTTGACCGATGACTAGTGCCCCTACAATTGAAACGGCTTGTCCGACAGTCTTCGGCAGCCTCACACCGGCTTCTCGAAGGATTTCAAAGGTTATTTCCATGACGACAGCTTCGATAAAAGCAGGGAAAGGGATCCCTTCTCTTTGAGCAGCTAAACTGATCAGAAGAGACGCGGGCAGCAGTTCTTGGTGAAAGGTGGTTATGGCAATATATAGGGACGGAGCCAACAAAGATATGAAAAAGCATACGTAACGAAGTAAACGAAGTAGTGTTGCAAAATCCGCTCGTTGGTAGTAATCCTCTGCAGATTGATAAAATTGAGTGAATAAAGCAGGTGCCATAAGCACAAAGGGAGTGCCATCGACAAGAATAGCGATACGCCCTTCCATTATGCCTGCAGCAATAACATCGGGACGTTCCGTATTGTACAAGGTTGGGAACGGGGTGAATGTTTCGTCTTGGATCAACTCTTCGATATTGCCGCTTTCAAAAACCGCATCAATATCGATGCGCCCGAGCCGAATTCTTGCTTCCTCCACCAACTTCTCATTCACAATTCCATTCAAATACATGATGGCGACTTCCGTTTTGCTCACACGACCGATTGTCATGGATTCCATCCATAGGTTGGGATCTTTTATTTTTCGTCTGATGAGTGAGGTGTTTGTGCTTATTAGCTCTGTAAACCCTTCACGGGGGCCCCTTACAACTGATTGAGTCGTTGGTTCTTCAACGGAACGATACTCCCCGCCTTGTGTATTCGCCGCCAACCCTTGTACATATCCATTCATTAAAATAACCGTTAATCCCGATAAAATAGATTGATATAAGGTTTCAAAATCGGTAATTTCGCGAACTTGACCAAGTATGCTCATTGAATTTCTTAATGCATTAAACGGGAACTCACTTGAATCAACTTTTAAATTTTCGCTTAGCATGGTTTGAATAGAACTTGGACTAATCAGTCCATTGATATAAATGACTCCAATTTGTATTGGATCTGCTTCATTCAGTTGTATAGTCTGAGTGATGATATCATTACTGTTTCCAAAGGCTTTTTTGACTTTGTCAAAGTTAAGATCTAGTGACTCCTCAAGAACTTCCTTTGGGATCAATAAGCCAGTCTGATTGGGCCGTGCGTCTGTTACGCTGTTATAATTATTCCGAAGAATTTTTTTGATGAACTTCATGGTATTACCACCTTTTCAAGTGATCTTAGTTCTTCATCATTGACTTTCGGATCGCGGCAACCCCTATTATGAGGATCGGATACAGCAGTCCAATGGTTAAAGCGTAGGGGATATAAGCTTTGGTATCAAATTCCGCCATATAAGCAACATTCGGATATACAACAAGCGAAAAAACAACCAGAATCATCCCTAAGGGCCAAACGAGCGGGCGATAATCTTCTATCTTCAAAATTTGAGCTAGTCCCGTAACGAAACCATAAAAATAAAAGGTTGTCTTGAAGTAAACCGTTAGAAACCATATCCCTGCTATAAGAATTTCAACACGTTCCAAAAAATTACCAATGTTAATCTGTTTGGCTAAAACATAGCTTGGAAACATATGTCTTTCCGTCATTTTAGTTCCCAATACCGATATGCATAAAAAGGTGATAATTACGAAACAAGCTCCGCCTATTAGGGTAGCAATCAGGAAAGCTTTTTTTGCCTTTTGAAAATGATTGACATGAGCAGGGAACACCATGAAGAGCACGATAAAAGGAAGTGAAGAAGTACCGGCAACGGATAAAGCCGCTTTTATCAGAGGTTTACTGCCAACTGAGAACATGGGCTGCAACTTTTCAACTTGAATCTCCGGTAAAAGACAAGCGACCAAAATAATAAATAGCATAATGATCCACGGGAAAAAAATCTCTGCCGCACGGACTAAGGTTTCTAGTCCAAGACGCACACCCATGACAACAACGATGGCAAATATACTATTGACGGCTTGAATGGGCGTTTCCGGCATGACGTGTGTGTTTATAAAATTTGCCATATAAAACAAGACAGTGGCTGCTCCGATAAAAGAAAAGAAAAGAAATACGAGTGAGAGCATCTTCCCTGGCCATTTTCCAAATAATTTTTCATTATATTCAACCAGGGTCAAGTTTGGAAAATAATCACCAACCTTGTTGTATAAGCATACGACTAACAAATTTAAGCCAACTCCAATTATAGCTGCGAGCCAGGCATCTTGTTTGGCATCAACAGCAAGCCCCGATGGAATAACCAAGATTGTAGTCCCAATTGTGTATATAATCACAAGTACAGCAAATTGACGCACGGATATTTTAATGTCTTTCAACATAATTCCCTCACCTAGTGATTCCATTTAATGATACTATTCCCATATTTCCATAAACCATTAACAAGATATGGATTCTAAATTGTTTCACATCATGATTAGGTTTAAAGTATAGTTAACATATAGGTGA
Organism: Paenibacillus sp. V4I3; assembly: GCF_030817215.1. Lineage (GTDB taxonomy): Bacteria > Bacillota > Bacilli > Paenibacillales > NBRC-103111 > Paenibacillus_E. The sequence goes on along the minus strand of NZ_JAUSZA010000001.1, from coordinate 2,868,744 downwards.
TGGAAAAACATTCCTAGGATTTTTTAAATAAAAGGGGGTGCTTGTATGAATTTGGATTTACGTGTGGATGCGTTGGAAATGAGGGTCAAAGAACTCGAAGAACAACTGAGCATCCTGCTTGAAAGAGAAACCAAATCACAAGCTCAGAAAGTACTTACGACACAACCAATATCAGATCAAAAACTACAATCGACGCAGCAGCCTCTTCAACATGAGGTAACAATACCGGTTCAGCAACCGGCGCCTCCAAGAGATTGGGAGCATTTGATCGCTCGCGTTTGGCTGCCGCGGATTTTCATCGTCGTCTTCCTGTTAGGTGTCCTATGGGGCTTTACAGCAGCCGTTAATGCGGGGATTATCACCGAACCTGTTCGCTGCATACTGGGCGTTATCGTCGCTGGCTTCATGTATTGGCAAGGAGAAATCCAAATTCGCCGGAAACGCATGGCTCTGGGGCAAGTGCTGCTTGGCGGATCCAGCGGGGTCCTTATTCTATCTCTTTTCGCAGCACATATGCTATTCGCATTGATTCCATCCACACTTTCGTTCGTTCTATACGTCGTTTCTATTGCTATAAGTGTATTTACGGCGGTCCGTCACCGGTCCCAGGCACTTATGATCATTACGCTACTCGCTGGTTATCTAGTGCCTTTCCTAGTCGACTCAGCCAAACCAAATATTTGGGTATTTGCAGGCTATGAAGGGTTATTTTCAATGGTCATGATCTTGTTATCGTTGCGTTATTCCTTTCGCGGCGCCTATTTTACTGCGTTTGGAGTTCTACATCTTCCATTAGTCTTTTCAACTCTGTTCGTAGATGACATAGGCAGCCGACCAGCGATCCTTACTGTCGTTATTTTGCAGCATTTGCTCCTCTTTGCGATATCTATTCTCCGTTCCAAAGACAGCCTGATTGGGCAGCGAATCACCTTATTCCTAAGCTTCGGCCTGCTCGCGGCGTGGACGTACGGCCTATATGGCGGTTCCAAAGATCGTGTCTTCTATGAATGGATGCTAGCGATATGGTCGCTTCTCTATAGCGGTACTTCTTTCTGGCTTTATCGTCAAAAGAGAGCTTTTTCCGTTCAGCTATCCATTGCAACGTTCAGCGTTTTCCTTTGGCTCATTTACGTGCTGCACGCGGATCAAGCCGGCTCCGCCATTCTTGTAGAGGGTGCAATTGCGCTATGTTTAGGTGCTAAATTCAAAAGCAAACTGCAACAAATCAGCGGGGCTATCACTTATTTCATAGGGATGTTATTCGTCCTAACTCATCCGATACGTGATATACTATCAGCCGAATCCTTTGCGTGGCTTGTACTCTTGGCAACTATTGGCGGTCTGTATGCTTTCTACCGTTCCATAATTGAAGAAGGCCGCGCTCGAACAGAAATTAGTCTCATCCTGCTATGGATGGAGTTAATTCTCTTACTTGTTTATCTCACACAACTGACCAATTCCCTGACGCGAACGATCACATACGATTACCAGCATTTGATACTTTCAGCAGTGTGGGTTGTTTATGCCATTCTACTCATTGTCTTTGGACTCATTGTCCATAAGCCTAAAGCAAGGCTAGTGGGCATCATTTTCTTATTTGTTACCTTACTCAAAATTATTTTCATCGATTTACCTGATGTATCTACAGCTGTTCGCGCTATCCTGTTTATCGGACTTGGAGCCATTGGTGTTGGTATTTCTAGATTATTTTATAAGCGGAAGGAATAGATTCCTCGCTGTAAGCGCGAAAACCGTGCTTACAGCGAGAGCTATGCGAGCCGAAGCTCGCCCACAGAATCCGAGAAGCCGGAAATCGACTTCTCGGCAGACCGTCTCGCGCGTCCATGCAGATTAAGCTCGGAAAATGCGCTTAACCTGCTTCTCCGTGTATGGGCTAAAACGGTTACCAATGTTGTAATTACTACAACAATTCACACGCCTAAAGGCTATTTTGCAAGTTGAAGTTGAAGTCCGTACAACATTTCGAGCCCATTGATTGCAATATCGCCTTTATCGGGCCCAATTGTTGTACAATATGCAACAATGAAGGGGGAGAGGCGGGATATTGGCAGAAATTGTTGTACATTCTACAACATCACTTCAACCGAAAATATAGATTCATTCATCCTGCAACCTCAAGAGAGCATGTATGACGATGTATACCGATAAGAATAAGACACCTCATTGGCCGAATAATTCGACGGTCTTGAAAATACAACAATTCAAGCCTAAGGCAGCTCTACAGCCTAAAAACTGGCTAAATTGTTGTATAACATATTATGCATATCCACTATCTCACTTAGCCTTGCAAAAATCGCGAAAAAGCCGTCCCGAGTCAATACTCGAGGCGGCTTTTCAATCTAACTATGAAAGATCAAATGCCATTAAATCTCTAGCCATCGTGATTCTACCCGAGTAGATATCTCGCATGCCTTCCGTGTAATCGGCCTCAGCCTCATCATTAGCTGCAGGCGCAGGTATATGGTGGGTGAGCACCAGATGGGCAACCCCTGCTGCTCGTGCGATTTCGGCGACTTCCAGCGTAGTTGAATGATACTTTGCAGGATTGGATAAGCCAATAGTCTGCTCTGGAAATTTGGCAATAAGCGCGTCTAGCCATGTTTTATTGTAAGATTCATGCACAAGTAAATCGACACCTTGACTTTGTTTAACCATATTTTCAACAGGGATCGTATCCCCCGAAATGACAACCGATTTGCCGTTGTATTCGAATTTATAAGCAATAGCTGGATAAACAGGCTTATGATCCACTTCGAAAGCGGTGATTTTAACACCACCCTGGTCGTAAACAATACCTTCGTTGCTTTCAAAATATTGAATGTCCGCCCCTGCCCCAGCTGAGAAATTAACATTCACCCGAAGATTCACGTCGAAATCAAAAGACTCTCTCATTTTACTAATAATCGCTTTCGTCGTCGTTGGCCCGTACACATTCATTGGACCTTTCCGCCCCTCAAATACCCGATCCGCGATCACATGTGTACGCCAGCTCGTAATGAATACATCGAAAAATCCGGAATTATGATCGCTATGATGATGGGTGAAAAAGATATCCGAAATCCGCTGCGGCATGATCCCCGCCTTAATTAGTTGATCAACGGTCGCGCCACCGCAGTCGAACAGAAAGGTTTTATCCCCTGCGAGAATGGCGACGCCTGCTTTGGCTCTACCATAAAAGGCCCTCGGTGTACCTGTACCTAGTATCACTACTTTGATATGCTCATGAAAATCCGGCAATAGGTTTTCCTGCGGTTGTATGTGCAAATGAATGACCTCCTAAGTAAGCTAGCTTATTTTTCTTTTTTCACTTCATTCAAAAGCGTTAAATCCAGGAATTTAGTGAAGTCTAGTTCTTCCGCTTTCACTTTTAAATATCCAGCCTCAAATGAGGCTTTAGCCTGCTCGTTAATATCATCTAAGGTGATATCTTCCGTTAATTTCAAATGATCGATGGCCGCTTTAATGAGCGCCGGATCCATCCCTTTGCCGGTTAACTGCTTTAATTCTTCGCTAATCAGACCATAGGCTTTGCTCGGGTTTTGCTGAATGAATTCGATGGCTTGTTTGTTTGCTTTCACGGCTTTTTTGGCCAAATCACGGTGCTCTTTGAGAAATTTATCGCTCGCTACGAGAATTGTTAATGGATAATTCCCGTCTTTTGGCGGAATTTTATTCCAATCTACTAGAATCGTTCCAGAACCTTCTTGAATGATTTGTGTCCCCCAAGGTTCTGCAATTAATGTAGCATCCACTTCTTTCTGCCTTATCGCAACCAAGGTATCTGCCGGAGCACGTGTAACAATTTGTACACCGGAAGTATCTGTGGATACTTTTAATCCTTCCTGTTTCAGCAGCAGGCGAAGTGATAGATCAGGCGTCCCACCTTTGGCAGCAACGGCCACGGTTTTACCTACGAGATCCTTAACAGATTGGATGCCAGCATCCTTACGTGCCACCAATACCGCTCCACCGTTATTTGCTCCAGAGATCACCTTGATATTTTTACTTTTCAAATATTGATTGATGACCGGTCCCGGACCTACATAACCAAGATCAATCTGATCTGTCGCAATCGCCGTTGCGAAGTCCGCTCCGTTGTCAAAAGCCGTGACTTCAATCTTGGCATTTTGGCCAAAGCCTTGCTGGAAGTAGTTATTTTGCAGTGCTACAAATCCCGGAGCGTGGGTAACATTTTTCAAAATACCAATTTTCACCGTCGTACTAGCAGCACTTGAAGGTGCTTCTTTACTCTGTCCGCAAGCTGACAATAGCAGTGATCCGGTTAACACCAAACCCATGACCCAACCTAATTTTTTCAAAATAATCCCCCCTTATTTGTTCTATGAAACGCTATTTATTTCTTAAGCTGAAAGCGAAGCACGATTTTATCCTCTAGCTGTTTGAAACAGAAATGATCCGAAATTGTACCTATAACGGCGATAATAATGACCACGCACAGAATGGATGCCGTATCTCCAAGGCCGCGTCCATCCTGCAGCATTTGCCCGAGACCCACTCCCTTAGCAATAAGCTCCCCTGCTACAAGTGCCCGCCAAGCAAAGGCCCAAGCTACTCGGATTCCTGTTATCCAATGGGGAAATGCCGCCGGCAGCTGCACTTGAAAGAACAATCGGTAACCGCTGCCTGTTCCAAGCATTTGCGCAGCTCTCAGATGAATCGGTGAAATATTTAAAATCCCCGTCCTGCTCGCCATGGACATCGTCCAAGTCGCACCTATCGTTGTTATGAAAATCACGGAAGTGTCATTAAGTCCAAACCAAATAATCGCGAAAGGAAGCCACGCTATACTCGGTACTGTCTGAAGTGCAACAACCACAAAGCCGAAAGTTTCGTCAAAATACCGATAACGTGCAAATAAATATCCCAAAATCGTCCCAAGCCCAATTGAAATCGCGAATGAAATGAGTAAACGACGAAGACTAGCTATAATTGCGTTAAGGAGATGCCCTTGCGTAAAGCCATCATAGAAGGCTTGGAAGGTTTGCAGCGGTGAAGGAAACTTCCACCCCCACTGAAAAACCCTAAATCCCAACTCCCATATGATCAGCAGAAGAATTAGAAATGCTGTTCTTCTTAAGGCTGTATTCATGGCCGAGCTCCTCTCTGACTACCTTCTCGAGCTCATCCGTCAGAGCTTCCATTATTTTATTTTCCAATGCGTGGATGAGCGGATCGCCACTTTGATGAGGCCTTGCTGCTTGTACGGCAAATTCCTTCTTGACCCTACCTGGCTGCGTCGCCATAACGATAACCCGATCTGACAAAATGACGGCTTCGCGAATGTTATGTGTAATAAACAAAATCGTTTTACCTGTTTTAAGCCAAATTTCTTCTAAATCCTTCAGTAAAATAAATCGCGTTTGTTCATCCAATGCCGCAAAAGGTTCATCCATCAACAGAATGTCGGGATCCATAACGAGCGCCCTGGCAATGGCTACTCTTTGTTTCATTCCCCCGGATAGCTCGTGTGGATAACGATCGAAAAACTTGCTCAAGTGAACGGCTTTAATCTGCTCAAAAGCGAGTGCATAGCGTTCTTTCTTCGATAGCCCCTTTTGCTTCAAACCGAATGCCACATTATCAAGAACCGTAAGCCAAGGAAACAGGCCGTGCTCTTGGAAAACAACGATCCGATCAGCCCCCGGGGCCGTAACCTTTTGCCCACCCACGGTAATCGTTCCGCTGCTCACTTTTTCAAACCCTGCTATCAGGTTCAAAAGCGTTGACTTCCCACAGCCTGAAGGGCCTACCACGGAGACGAACTCCCCTTTCTTAATCGTGAGAGAAACTTGATCCAACGCCGTATAGGAATTGCCTTTCCGCTGTGAAAAAGATTTATTCACATTGTTTATCGTAATCATTTGAATGCCCTCCAGGCCAATCTCCGTCATATGTCTGTGAAAAAACGGTTCGGATGATAAACTACGATCTTCTTTTTGGCGTAGTCGATGAGCCCTTTATCGCGCCATTTATTGAGTGTTTCTGTGACGGTTTGTCTGCTGCAGCCAATGACATAAGAGATTTCTTCATGACTGAGCGGCACCTGAACCTCAAGCTTAACGTCCGTCGGATTGCCAAGCTGCATGAGGAACCAAGCTAGCCTCCAAGCGACAGGGCGGGAAATGAGCGTTTCAACCATCTTCTGTGTTTGCAGAAGTCTGCGAGCTCCGAGAACGGCAACAGAATAAGAAAACTCGGCATTCTCCTTGGCCAATTCGATAAATTTCCGCCCATCTAGCGTAATGATTTGGCTGTCTACCAAACACTTGGCATAACGTTTCCGACGAATGTTCGTCAAAATTTCCGCATTACCGAATATTTCGCCCTCATAGCGTAGAAATAAGGTAATCCCTTGCCCCTCCTCAGAGGATTGGGAAATCTTAATTAATCCCGAGTCGACATAATAAGCACCGCTGGGTTGATCATTCTCCTGAAAAACAAACTCGTTTTTCCTGTAGGTCTGGATAGCCCCATGTTTACGAAATGCCTCAATCATGACTTCCTTGGTAGGGTCCTTCTCCTGAAGATCGGCAAGTTCATTCAATTGGTCCATAAGTGAAAACCCCTTTGCCAAGTTCCTATGACGCTATGTTTTAATGTTGAGTATTCCGATGTGTTATAGATATATTACCACATGATAACGTGATAGAATGTCGGATTCCCGACAAATACAAAAAAAATAGTTCAGGACAAAAAAAAGAGACCCACAGCAACGGGCCGCGGGTCTTAAAGTATATATATTTTAAAGGGGGTCGAGTTCTATTATAAGCCTGTTTCATTAAGCCCAGATGAATAACACATTTCTTTTTGATTACAAATTATACTTTTATGATAAAAGGGACAATGAACACTTCATTATGATGCTGAAATTGACCCCAGATTTTGTAGATGCCACTTTTGGGAAAGTGGATAGTGAACGCTGCATCAGGTCCAGAAGCTTTCGAATCATTCGGATGCACATGGACGAACTCCTTGGCATCTGAACTTATAGCCACCACATGACCTAGACTGCCTAGATAAGGCTGCAAATCAGTTACAGGCTCTTTCGTTACAGCATTTCTAATGATAAAGTTCATTTTTAAATCCATACCAGCCATCAAATGGTCGAAGGAAAGATTTACTTCTTTGTCGCCGACTCTTTTCGTAAGATTCGTATCAGGTAGAAGCTTTTCTTCTTTTTTTTGCTGCCCGTTAATCGTTACCCAGTGCGTTTGAATCGTCTCACCCATGCCTTGCGGCGTGAAGTCGGCGATCAGCTGATAGTGGCCACCTGCCGGGAACTTTGTCTTGATTTCAAATCGACCTTCACCGACGTATTCGGGATGAAGATGGTCAAAATAGGTAAGATCTTTACTGACAACGATCAGGTGCAGCAGCTTTTCATGCATGATGTCGAATTTATCAATCGGTTTATTCCATTTATTTTGGATGAGAATCGTCACAGTTGCATCCTCATTAGGCAAATATTGCTTTGACGCGACTGAAAAATGAGCAATCGCGTCATTTTGGTGGACATGTGTTGAAGGAGAAGAAGTCGCAATCGGCATCCCCATCATGTCATGTTTTGTGGGTTGCGTAGCGCAAGCCGTTAAAAGGAGTATCATACCTATATGGATAATTACCGTTTTTTTCATCATTTTCTTCTTTGCACAATTGGAGCCGCGAGAATGCTTAACCCCAGTGAACAGAGCCCACAGATGAACATCGTTCCTCCCCAAAGCTCCGGCGCCCAATCCAATGTATGATAAATGCTCAAATCTGCAAAATATAAGCCCCAGATTAAAACAGGAATAACAAAGAAAACAACCTTATATCGCCAATCGCTCGCTTCCCTCTGTTTAATAGACCTAAACATCAAATCAGCAGCAATCCCGCTAATCAGTAGAATCACAATAGATCCGTAATGAGTAAAGCCATCAAGTATCGCCATAAGCACCGCCTGGAAAACAAAGAAATAAGTGGCGGTACCGAATGGGATCTTCCATCTCCTTAAAATCAGCATGACTGGTAGGACTAACAGCATCGTTGTAATCAGGAAATCCACGACGGCTCTTGCGACCGCATCTTCTTCCCTCGCCATCCATAGATTTTGACGGAATGACCAAGCATACATGAGAAAGAAGGCCATGACAGCAAAAGTTAATGCAACCGAGGTCAAAGCAGGTAGCAATAGGCGAAAAGCAGGTGATACCTCATCTTCAACGTGACTAATCGCACGGTACGGACTTGTCAGGATCATAAGTGCACCTGTCAATAAGATCAAATGGGTGGGGCTCAGAAGAGCATCGATATTCTTCTCAATTCCAAACACCGTATGCCAATACATATCACCAAGACCGCCTAAGAAAAAGACAATCACCCCTGCCACGCCAAGCTTGTAACCTGTCGGGATTGCCTGCACCCAAGTTGCATGATTGGCCCTAGATTTGTTCTGATAAGTCAAATAGAAAATCCACACCGCACATGCCAGATACCCCGAATACAAAATGGCATGCCAAGGCGTAAAAAAAGTTTCAACCGCACCGTGGTTATGAGCAAAGCCATCAATAAACAAACCAATGATAAGCCACATCCCCATCAACATCGTGATCGTATGCTTGAAATTACCGATATTCGTTTTCGATTGCGGCATTGGTACCAGGACTGACAAACCCATCATCTCCTCAAATTTGTCTCTATACATATATTATATGTCATAGCTAATGACATAGACAGAATAATGGATATGACATCCAACAAGGCTTGTTTTAGTTGTTTGTTTACAATTATTTAAATGATTTCCCCTTACTTTACGATTGACTTCCTTTTATTTATGGAGCAAATTAAATATAGGGCATAGGGGAGGTTTATTGGCAATGAAACGTATCAAAGCGATTATTTTTGATTTAGACAATACGTTACTGTGGGATGAAAAAAGTATTAATGAAGCCTTTCAGGTAACCTGCCAAGCAGCCTCTGAGTCAGCCAACGTTGATCCTAAAGCACTTGAAAGTGCAGTACGTGAATCATCTGAGCACCTATTTCGTACAATGGCCTGTTATGAATTTGCCAAAATGATTGAGGTTACTCACTTAGAAGCACTCTGGGGACGCTTCGATTCGAAAGAGCATCCATCCTTTCTGGAGCTGGAACAGTTTGCCCCTATCTATCAAAAGAACTCATGGACACAAGGCTTACTCAACTTAGGCATCGATGATCCCTTATTAGGTGAGAAGCTTGCCAAGCGATTTGCTCGTGAGCGAAGAGAGCGTCCCTTGGTTTATGAGACAACGTTCGAGGTCTTGAATGCTTTGCATCACAATTATCAATTACTGCTAATGACGAATGGCGCTCCAGACTTGCAGCAGGAAAAAGTAGACAGCATTCCTGCTTTAGCAGCTTACTTTGATCATATTCTTATATCCGGCTCCTTCGGCAAAGGGAAACCTGATCCATCTATTTTTGAGCATGCTTTGAATCTGCTTGGTACCACTGTGGAAGAAACCATCATGGTTGGCGATAATTTAGATACGGATATTAGAGGGGCGTTAGGGGTTGGCATGCGGAATGTTTGGATCAATCATCATAACCGCACGGCGCCGATTCACAATCGCCCAAGTTATGAGATCGCTACATTACCTGAATTGCTGGGTGTTTTGAAGGGTGATATTTAGTTTGTTTGCACAATATCCAATGGAATCTGCTTAATAAAAATAAAAGAGCCTATCGATTTCATCGACAGGCTCCATTTTGCTATTTCCCTCACAAGTATCCCTGTTTAGACATAAGGCAAATTCAACTCCGCGCTGCTGCTTATCCCATCATGCAACGCCTGTTGTCGAATGACCAAGTAAAGCTCCGCTTTGGTTGAGTTATAGTAAGGCAGTACGAATAAAACGCCTATTCCCAGCGCCAAAGTTCCTAGAATAAACCAACCAATAAAGGAAAGATCCAACACAAACATTTTCCACTTCTGCCCGCGTGTCATTTGATTGCTTAGATCAACAGCTCGCTTCATCCCAATCCCAGGATTGTCCGCCAAAATAAAAGGCGTCATGCTGTATGCATACGACTTCACGATACCTGGAATAATGAGCAGTAAAAACCATAAAAAATTAAGTAGGCCGCTCCAAAACATACCTTTAACAATAGCTAGGTAATTGCCTTTCGTAAACGAATAAACGAGATAGTTCATGTTTACATCATCTTGTGCAGCCTGTTTAAAATATTGCTGTACGCTCACTTTTAGCGGAGACACAACGAAGATATTAAAAGCTAACGCCACGAGTCCAATCACGACTGCCAAGAAAGCAAAGATAAGGATAATAGCAAGACCCGCTCCGTCGGAGATATCGCCCATTCCGCCACTAAACCCAGGAAGACTCATCGAAGTACTTCCACCCGAATTAAATGAGCAGCTTGATACCCCGCCACTAACTACGGCCAATACCAAACTAACCAGAAAAGCTTTCCAATACGATGTCCGCAGAACATTTTTAGCTCTGATTTTTAAATCTCTACGCGTCCAATACAAGCTATCTCCCCCTATGCTTACTTTATTTACCACCTATCGTACCGCAGAAACTAGAATAGCGGAATACCTACAGGAGACTTAGCCTTTTATCTTTATTTCAGCAGCTTTTGGGCGACTATATAACCCGATCCTCCATTGATCCCGTGCCCTGGCCAGGTGGCCGCACCCAACATATACAAGTTCGGAATTTCCGTTTGATGGCTCGGCTGCCCCGGTAGTGGCCGAAACAGGTAACTTTGCGCCAAATCATGTGCACCGCCATATGGATCACCTGGACCGGAATTAGGATTGAATCTGGCAATCGTGTCTGGCGTGACAACGGCATGGCCAATAATGGCACTCGGGATATTAGGGATATGCTTTCCTACAATCGTAAGTACTCGATCAGTGAAACGCTCTGTAAGCTCCGGCGTCCAACTGCCATCACCGACATCGATAAGACCAGCCGCATCGCCGCGAGGACGGCAAGGTACTTCGAGCACCTGAATACGCATGATAGCCTTTCCTTCAGGCGCGCGAGACGGATCCAGATTCGTGGAACAATCCACAGTGAAAGTTGGCTTTGCTGGAAGCAAATCCGCCATTCCTTGTGCAATGGCCTGGGTGAATCCATCGAGCCCATCCGTTAAATGCGGCTGACCGACCTTGGCAAAGCGAGCATCTGGCCATTGCGGCGGTTCACTCAGAGAAAGATGGATCTGTACACAGCCCCTACCATAGCGGAACCGCTTCGCTTGTTCGAGCAGCGGAGGACTAATCTCAGCATCAGCCAAAAGTGAGAGATATAGCCGATCTGGACTTGTTGACGCAACGACTGCTTGCTTCGCCCGATACTCCTCTCCCTTCGAAGTCCGTACACCAACGGCGCGTCCGTTTTTCACTACAATTCGCTCCGCTTCCTGTTCCGTGAGGATGATACCACCTTGGTCCTGAATAAGCTGGGCCAGTGCTTGGGCAAGCTTTTCGCTTCCACCTTCGGGAATTGGCATTCCTCCTCCCATTAATGCCATTGCAGTGAGAGGCACCCAAATCCCGCTGCCGACTTCATCAGGCGTACGCCCAAGATGAGATACCCACGGCGCCAACATAGCTCGGAGTACAGGTGATTGAAAGGAACTTACGGTATTACGTGCGGTCGAGAAGATCGATACCGCAAATTCGGAGTATCCTTTACTTCCCTTATTATGTAATAGTTTCTCGATGATCGTTGAGGCTTTGGAGCGTGATAGATCCAAATTAAATAAAGCAAAAACATCCGCTGCATAAGGATTAAATGCCTCGAACATGGCCGCTAAAGCAGCTCCATCGCCAGGAGCAAGCCGTTCGGCCTCTGCAATTAACGCCTCGAACGATCGCGAGAATACAGCCGTTTGCCCGTCCTCCATGGAGACTCCAGTTGGCAGATCCGTGTTTAAATAGCGTAACCCGCGAGCCTCTAGAGCTTCACCAAGATCGGCATAAGCCGGACCTGTCAATAGCAGAGGATGTGCCGCAGCATAGACATCATGCTTGAACCCCGGTAAAGTAAGCTCCTCCGTACGAAGGAATCCTCCTGGGCGATCATTTTTCTCCAGAACGAGTACGCTCCTTCCAGCACGTGTTAAATAGGCAGCCGTAATTAAAGCATTGTGGCCACTCCCAATAAGGATGACATCAAACGTTTTCAACTCCCATTCCCTCCTCACAGTGACTTCCATCATGGATAATACTACCCTAATGGCTGTGAGAGGTTTGCCTCTTCTTGTCGACAGATCCAATCCTATTTAAATTCGTCATTTTAATAGGTTATAATAGACTTATCTTAAAATAAGAGGGACAGATATGACGGATTCACAACGTATTAACTGCATGAAATGCCAACATTTCTACATTACATGGGATGCCAATTTCCCAAGAGGCTGCAAAGCATACAGCTTCAAAACACAGACAATGCCCAGTCTTAGTGTACTTTCATCTTCTGGCAAGCCCTGTATGAACTTTGAACCAAAAACAGATTCCAAACAGAAGCAATGAGAAAAAAAGAGGCCACCCTAGGGCGCCTTCTACTTCCTTCTATTAGATGATTTTATAATCAGGTTTCACCTTTGTGAAATTCGGATTCTTCCCGCTAACCATAAGACCCATGCCCCAGTCAAAATGTGTATTTTCGGTCGGAAAATCACTGGCGTCGCGGTATTGGAACAATACATTCCTTCTTGTTCTAGAGCTCTTATTCGACTCTGAGCCGTGAATTGTCAAGTAATTGAAGAACAGAACATCACCCGCTTCAGCCACGCAAGGCGTCCCCTCTTTAATCGGATATTCCTTATGATTCAAATAATAAGAGCCAACATGTGGCAAAGAGCCGGAGCGATGCGAACCTGGAATGACACGCAGGCAACCGTTCTCCTCATCGGCATGATCCAGATGCACACTTGCAGCTAGCATGGTGTGCTTTTCGTGCGGAAAATAAGGATAGTCTTGATGCATCGGGAAAGCTGCGCCATTCTCTGGCGGTTTAACAAGCATTTTGGAATGATGCAGCTGCACGTTAGGACCAATAATCTGCGTCAGCACAGCAGCCATATTTGGATGAATCACTGCTCGCATAAATGCGGCATCGTGATAATGAACATCATGAAAACCTTTTAAGACGAGCTTTTTCAGCTCCTCTGCCGGAAGAAAGTCCCCCTGCCATGCTGAATTATGATCAGCCTTTGATTGTGCAGCACGGCTAATGATCCCCTCTACGCCTTGTCTCATTTCTTCTACTTCCTGTTGATTGAAAACTCCCTTAACCAGTAAATACCCATTTTCTTTATAAAAATCTACATCTTTTTGTTCGATCACAGGCCATTCCTCCATTTATCCAGTTGTTATTTAATCGCTTTCTTACTTATAATTATAGGAAAGTGAATGGATTCTGTCTTTTTCTCCAAAGGACACTTTTTTGCAGAATAAGGACATTTCAATATAAAGGATGAAGCCTATGTATCTATGTAAAGAAACCGATTCTATGCTTAATGAAGTCCTGAACGTCATTCATGGACCCGCTGCTTGCTTCAAAATTCAATATTGGGGAGTTAACCCTTGCCTGTTTGACAATCAGCCCCATAAGCATTCTTTCTTTGAGGTTTGCTTTATCATTGATGGTGAGGGTGAGTATACGGAAAAAGGGGTTCTCTACCCACTCAAGGCAGGTACACACTTTTGTTCGAGACCTGGAATTAATCATCAAATCCGTACGAAAGAGGGTTTATTTATCGTTTTTGTCGCATTCGAATTAGATGAATCACAAAGCGACGACACCATGCGTGAAGCCTTCAGCGATTTAGCTGAGCATGCCGAGGTTTGCATTCATGAAGCCGATCATCACCCTACTGCCCACTTGTGGAAGTCACTCTTGATTCGAGAAGGGAAGGGGAGCTTGCCGCCTGCTGCGATTCCCTCGCTTGCCTACACACTTCTAGTATCCTTTCTTTCGTTATTCGGAAAAGACATGACTAAACCTTACTTTCACCGTAAAAATACACATATTCTGCTGCAGCGCGCCAAGCTTTATATCCGTGATAACTTATCCCAGCCGCTTCATCTTGGACATGTTGCTGGTTATCTCAACGTCTCAGAACGTCATCTATCACGCTTGTTCTCTGAGGGCATACACGAGACTTTTACCGACTTCATTCGAAGCGAACGCATACGCCAAGCGGCCCACTTGCTTCTGACAAGCGAGCTTTCAATTAAAGTAAATTGCCGAAGTGACCGGCTTTTCTTCTGTCCATTATTTTTCTCGTACCTTTATGGAAGAGAAGAAGGTACCACCAGGCAAGTTCCGACAGCAGGAAAAGAATCGTTTGTAAGTTTTTACTCACAATAACACTCCTCCCCTGTGAATTGTAACTTGTTTTGTCGTTTTTTTGCCCTTATTTTAGTGATATTGCAACTTGTTTTTGGCGCCTTCTGTATTATGTTTTGTCGTTTCGCATAGTTATTGTAAGATGAATTGTCGCAAAACTATGTTTTTCTACACAAAAAAACACGATACCAAATTGGCACGTGTTTAAATTTTCAACAACTATGCACCTAAGATAGCAAGAAATGATTTTTACATAATTTGCGCGAACTTAATAGATTTTCTGAATTATCAATTACTAGATACTTACAATTTGATTCCTTGGAGGTTGGCCGGCAAGCTGCCGGACCTGCTGCTCGCGATCAGCAAATATCGGCCGAACTGGAAATACAATTCAACCAACCCCGGGTCGTCATCCCCCCGCTTCACCAGTTCCAATCTCTCAGGCGTTGAAAGGGCTGACTTCTCCTTCCTGTGCTCATCCCGCAATTGAAGCATAACCCGCTGGAGCAACTTCCGATGATCGGCCGTATGACGGGCTAACAATTCCGAATAGGGAACTTGCGATACGGCGTCCAACAAGTCCAGGCAGGCCTGCTCGGCATCGGGATATCGAAACGTTGTAGCAATCGAGACCCTAAATTCAACGGTTCCGGCACCTTTTACGACGATATGCTCACCGACGGTTCTTATCGTCCCTGTCTCCGAAACAGCTCTAACCATGACGGCATAGTCGGTTCCGCCCGTTCCGTAACAGCTGTTTCGCATCACGAGTCCGGTGTCCCCTCGCTTGCCCGTATAGTCAACATATTTCCCCTTCTTTCGGTCGAAACGGGCACGCAGTCTCATTCCTGCCGGGCAATCAGTCTCGAACCGGAAGACAAGCACATGGTCCGGGTAACTGACGAACGCCTCTCGCCGATAACGATGCTATCCTCCCGACGCAAAGCTTTAACCAAGAATCTTGTTTGCTATGAGCGCAAGGTCGACGATATCGATCACGCCATCGTTATTCAGATCCGCTTTCTTGTACAAGTTCCAATTCGTATCGCCGGATGTTTTGCCATAGTAGGCGGCCATTATTCCCAAGTCACCGATACTGACCTTATCGTCGCCGTTAACATCTCCTGGAATACGTGTATTCACGGAGGCACGGAAGCCTTCCAAGGCCGTATTCAATACAGTCACCGTCTGATCGACTTGCGATTGCGTAACCGCAGTATCGCCAGCAATTTGGCTAGTCGTTTGAATAGCAGCTAGCAGAATCGCTTTGGAGCCAGCTGGATATTGACCGATGCCAGTGCCTTCTACTGCAGCGTCATGCGCCGATTGCGCTTGTGCGATCAAAGCGTTAAGCGCCTTTTTGTCCACCGTGTTGATGATGGAGTTCTTGAACGTTAGCAGCGCTGTATTCAGCTGAACGCCTGCCGAGTCAACTTCATTCTGCGTGGCTTGCGTGCTGTCAGCTACGGCTTTAGCAGCATTGATAGCCGTTTGCAGCGCTGCTTTCGAACCTGCCGGATACTGGCCGTATTTGCTGCCTTCAACTGCCGTATCATGGAAAGCTTGTGCTTCGGCAATCAAGCTGTTGAGCGCCGTTTTATCTACGCTTGAAAAACGTATCGTTTTCGAAGCGCCCGGCAATTCCGCCTCCACACCTTCTCCGTCCGCCACAACAACATGGTGAACGGCTATGGTGCCGGTTGCTCCAAGCTCAGCTGCTTTAGCTTGAAAATGAAGCTTCAACAAGGCTCCATTCGGATTCGAAGCGCTCGGTCCTACATGAACCGCAAGAATTCGGATTTGGCCTGGCGTTGCCTTTTTATCCACAATAACAAAGTCGTTATCTTTCAAGGATTCCTCGGATTGCCAGTCAAATTTGTCGGCATCATACGTAACGGTGATATCCTGGCCATATACACTTTGAGTCACACTACCCAGTCCATAGATCAAATCAAAGGTTTGGCCCGCCACAACAGTCGAGCTTCCTGATACTACTGCACCAGGCTCGCTTTGAGCGTGTTCGATCGAGATATCATCGAAAAGTCCGCGTGAATATCCAGTTTTCCCTGTACCGTTGAAGGAAATGAGGATTTTATCCACCCTTTTCCCAGCTGCCACTGCTCCGATGTTGGATGAAACGAAATTCCATTGATCGGCAATCAGCTTACCGCCATTTCCTTGAGCCAGTGGATTGAGGCCGATGCCATTCTGATCGGTGGCACCCAAATTGTGCAAATAAGTGCCGTCAGTGAAGAGCAGGTCAACCGCATAATGTTGGCTCGTTGTTCTTACATTGCCGGGAAGCACAGTTGCGGCACTGCCTTCCGGATAGATCCAGTATGAAAGCACGGTGGAAGGCTTGATGTCGAACTCAGCATCAAACATCTGACTGTATGCATAGTTCTCAGCCGCATTCGTCGCATTGCCTGAATACAGAATCGCCGTTGAGCTGCTATTGCGGCCTGGTGTGCCGGCCTTCGTTTCCATGCCTCCGATACCACAGCAGAATTCACTGATGTTCTTGGAATCAATTGTATGGTTTTCCCAAGTCGGCATAACATCACCTGGTTCCAGTCCCGTCTTGAAATCAATGCCGGCGCCATAATGCAGATCTGCTGCAGTGATCGCAAGCACTGTAATGTTTATTGTTTTCGTTGCATGTGCGCTTCCTCTTTGCACCGTTGCCGTCAACGTTAGGCTCTCGTTCGGCTGTCCTAAATCCGGGCGTTTCAAAATTTTCCCTTCCTTACTCACGACTGACGGTTTGGAGCTTTCCCAAGTAATTGTCGTACCGTACTCGATGTTTTCGTTAGGCAGGCTCAACTTTTTGGTGACTGCGCTCGTGTCGCCCAAATCCAGGCTTTGCAGGGTTTCCGCTACGGCGACTTCATCGCTTGCAGCAGGTACCGGGTAGCCAAGGAACTCGATTTCAGCGAACGAAGTGGTAGCAGCGCCGGAGTTTGCGCTAACCTCTAAACGGTAATAAGCGTATTTATCCGGATGCTGTATCGTAAATGGACGAGTAAATGAACGCGAAGCAAAGGTTTCGTTCGTTCTTTCATCCAATACGCTCCAGTTTTGTCCGTCATTCGAGCCATTCAGCGTCCAGCTTTTTGCATCTCCTTCGGTATTGCCGGAAGTGAGCGTATACATCTTAGCCAGCTTTTTCGAGCCGATGAATTGATATTGAATCCATGGCGTTTGACTGTTGAACGTAACACGGGTAGAAGAATTATTGTCGAACAGATTGCCAATTGTGGAGCTGTTTGCACTATCCGCTACTTTGGCAAATCCTTGAGAAACCATTTTATCCGTCATATCTTTTAGCGGAGTTGGAACGACCGAGCCTTGAGTAATGGAGGCAGGCACGTCGTTTTCGCCGCTTCCCCATGCGGATGGTGCCGGCCCCATGTCAAAATCCAGCGTTGCGCCGGCTGCAAGGACTGCATGCGGCAGAGATGTTTTCAAATACGCATCGCCATTCACCTTCAAGCTTTGAACGTATTTGTTAGATTTGCTATTATTCGGTGCGTTGATAACGAGTTTACTGCCGTTTTCGAGATTGATCGTCGCTTTTTTGAATAATGGTGCGCCGATCGCATATTCCGGGCTTCCCATTTTGAGCGGATAGAAGCCTAAGGATCCGAAAATGTACCACGCGGACATTTCACCGTTATCTTCATCGCCCGCATAGCCTTGGCCGATCTCGCTGCCCAGATACAGACGGTCAAGCGCTTCGCGAACCTTTTCCTGTGTTTTCCACGGCTTTCCAGCGTAATCATACATGTAAATAATGTGATGCGACGGCTGATTACTGTGTCCATACTGTCCCATTCTTACATCTCTGGCTTCTGTCATCTCGTGAATCACACCGCCATATGAACCCGCATTATCCGTGGAAGCAGGCTCCGGTATGCTGAAGAATTGATCCAGCTTTTCGGCCAGCTTCTCTCTTCCGCCATACAAATTAGCCAAACCTTGGCCGTCTTGCGGTGCGTGGAAAGCCATATTCCAAGCATTCGTTTCCGTGTAATCATTACCCCAATCTCTAGGGTCGAAATCTTCAGGTGTTGAACGCCAAGCTCCGCTTGCAGTCCTTCCGTTAAAAAATTTCAAATTCGGGTTAAACATATTGACATAATTTTGCGCCCGGTTGATGTAATATTGTTGATCGTCCTTGTAGTGCGTGTTGTATGGATCTCTTGAGTCGTTTTTCTTAGCCAACGCATCAGCCAGATTCGCGATGCCGTAATCGTTGATATATCCATCCATCGCCCACGCCAGTCCTTCTCCAGTACCTGTGTTGGTATATCCATCGAACACGGAAGTGGACATTCCTTTTCTTCCGACATTCGAATTAGGCGGTGTGACGGCTGCGTCTTTCAACGCAGATTGATAGAAGCTTTGAACGTCGAAGTTCGTGACACCCTTCAGGTAAGCATCTGCAAAAGCCACATTCGCGCTAGTTCCTACCATCAAATCGGCATAGCCTGGCGAAGACCATCTGGAGATCCAACCTCCATCCCGATAATGCTGAACGAATCCATCGATAAATTCTCCGGCTTTCGTAGGCGACAATAAACTGTATGCTGGCCAAGCTGTTCGATACGTATCCCAGAAACCATTATTAGCATAAATTTTACCGTCTGCAATTTTAGTGCATGTATTCGTTGCCGTACTCGTCGAACAGGTTGTAACAGGTGTTTGATCGGCATGTTTGTATACCGGCGCTTCCTTGGTGCCGACATTTTCAAACGCTGAGTTTGGATAAAGAAATAAGCGGTACATGTTCGAGTACAAGGTAACTAGCTGGTCTTCTGTAGCACCTTCCACTTGAATAACACCCATTTGCTGATCCCACTGCGTTTGTGCCCTCTCTTTGATCGTTTCGATCGTATCCGCAGGGTTGATTTCAAGTTCCAGGTTTCTCTTCGCTTGATCTAAGCTGATCAGAGAAGTAGCGATCTTCATCGTCACTACTTTATCGGTCGTAGTATCGAATTTGTAGTAAGCCTGCACATTCGTTCCACCGCCGCCGCTGCCAGTAAGCTTGCCGCTTGCAGTGACCGGTTTATCGAAAGTCGCATAGATGAAGATGCGTGTTGCGCCCGTGGAAAGCCCGCTTTTTTGATCCGAATAGCCTGAGATGGTTTGGTTGGCAGCATCGAGTGTAATCCCACCGCTATTGCTCTGATTATCAAAAATCAGGTTAGACGAATTTCCTGCAAACGTGAATCGGAACATGGCGGCATGATCTGTTGGCGTGAATTCCGTTTTGAGACCATTTTCAAAGGTGACACCGTAATAGTGGGGTTTCGCGATCTCATTTGCATGCTTGAACGGTAGTGCCCGTGTTGTACGGCTGATACTTGGAGTTCCTGCTATGTCGGAAGGCATGATATGGAATGTTTGGCGGTCGCCCATCCAAGGGCTCGGCTCATGGCTTAAAGCAAAAGCCTGTATCGTCGGGAGGTTATTCGCGTTATTACCTTGGTTGTAGTTATAAGCCCAGTCCGAGCCTGCATTTGTTTTCGGTATCCAAAAATTAAAACCATGAGGTACGGCAACGGCAGGGATCGTATTCCCTCTGGAAAAAGAACCGTTTGATTGCGTGCCCCTCAGGATGTTTGCATATTCTGAAAGCCGGCTGTACGTTTTAGGAACGGGATTACCTTCGATTTTCAAATCGTCGATAGTTCCTTTAAATCCTGCTTCAGCTGCGGCCGTAGGGTTATCGTAAGACATGAGGATGCGCTTAATGGTTTTACCTGCTGCAACTGTGCCAATACTCGTTTTTTTGAAATTCCATTGGTTGTTATACAGCGTTTTGGAATTTCCTTGATCCTGAGGGTTCAGCTTAACGCCGTGCTGGTCGACTGCGCCGAGATCATGCAAATACGTGCCGTCTGAGAATGCAAGATCAACCGCTGCATAGGTACTGGCGTAATCCATCTTCGCTGTGTCCGTAAACTCGGGAGCAATATAATAAGACAACTCGGTATTTGGCGTCACGAGAATATCAACATCATAAACCTTATTGTAGGAGTATGCTCTACCGTCAACCTTGTGGATACCTGAATAGATGAATCCTTTTAACCCGGTCCAGCCTACATTTGACTTCGCGTTATAAAGCCCTGAAGGACCTTTGGAAACATTCGACTTCATTTCCGATGGAGGTGGCGGCGGGAGCACAATGCCATTGGAAAGTTGGAACTCTGCCAATTGGATAATGGAATCACCGCTGTTTGCGGTAATGTTAAAGCGATAGTATAAGTAAGGGGTTTCATTTACGAAGTCATATTCATGGGTCTGAAAACGCTCACTGAACGATTGGTTCGTTCTCGTATCCAGCGTCGTCCAGGTGCTGCCGTCACTGGAGCCTTCAAGCGTCCAGTTTTTAGGGTCCCTCCCTGGAGCATCGTTGGCAGAGGTTAAGGCATACTTTACGACCGCAGTTGGTTCGGAAAGCTTGAATCTTAACCAGCTTGTCGACTCAAAATCCAGCCATTTGGAATTCGAGTTTGCGTCAATCAGATTGATGGGCACTTCACCGGCACCGGCGTTTTCTCCTTTTGCCGTCACTTCAACGACTTTATTTGTAATGCTGCCTGGTATCCCGGTAAAGGGAGTATTTCCGTCGATACCCGACATCAGACGGTTTCCATCTGCGTCTGTTTCAACGGTATTCTCCCAGGTCACACTGGGATCACTTGCCTCAAATGACGAGAAAAAATCAGCTGCTTTACCAGCTGCTGACGCCCTTTGATTTGAAGGAATGTAAAAAGCCCCTGTTAGAATCGTAAAGCTTGTTGCGATTGCCAGAAACTTCCTAGCTTTCCGGTTACTCATTCCAGAAAACCTCCTATTTGTTTTGTTTTCAATTCCGAAAAAGTATCACATTCACCCATTTGAGCCTTTAACGAAGAAGTAATCCGGCAATGACAGCACAATCTTCAATATCCACCTTACCGTCGTGATTGACATCTGCTCTTACATACTTCGCCCATTCTGGATCGTTCGAAGTTCTGCTGTAAGCCGACGCAATGATCGCCAGCTCGCTTACAGAGATCTTGTTGTCGCCATTGAGATCCAAAGGAAGATTAGCGGTTGTTGTAGTCACCGTAACGCTCGGCCCATCTGTACTCCAAAGCCCTGACGCGTTCCCCGCTTCCACCTTGAAGGTGTACACCCGGTTAGCTGCCAGGCCGCTAATGGCATACACACTATCCGTAACCGAACCGATCTCACGGCCCTCCTGGTAAACTTTAAAGCCAGTTACACCGGACGAATCAACAGCTCCAGACCAGGTTAATGTCATTCCGGAATACGTAACGTTAGTTACCGTCAAACGTTTTTCCGAGGTCCAAACCGGTTTATTCGGCGCAGTCGCATCTCGATCAAAAATCGCTCTTGCTATGATCACAAGATCTTCAATCAGCACCTTGCCGTCATGATTAACATCTGCTCTCCGGTACTGCGACCAATCCGGGTCTTCCGAGGTTTTACCGTAAGCTCTAGCAGCAATGGCCAAATCACCTATGGTGAACTGGTTATCGCCGTTCAGATCACCGGGCTTACCCACAGTGATTTGAATCGTATGCGAAGCGCCGCCCCCGGTTAGTTCCACACCTTCGGCATTAGATATCACGAGATTAGTGATCGAAACCATAGCTGCGGATGGACTGGCAAGCTGCTTGGCAGCCCAATGCAGAGTCAGCAAATCTTCGTCGCTCTTGACGGTATGCGCTTCGCCTTGACTGATCGCAATGAACCGGACTTGGTCCGCTCAGCCAAAGCAATCGGCGGTTCCGCAAATAGATTGATAAACAAAAGCATGAGGATGGAAAGTACAATGAACTCACTTTTCCTTCTGCTCATTCTCATTGCCTGTCTTCCTCTCTCACGAAATAAATTAGTATATATAACTAACTTCTAATCAATGCTTCTGAGCAAGCATAGACAGGATGATCGTGACTGCTTCTGCCCTGGTCGCATTTTCATTAGGTACGAAAAGGTTATCCCCTTTGCCTTGGATAATACCCAACCCAGCTGCAGTCGAAACGAAAGCCTGCGCCCAATCCGGAATTTGATCGACATCGGCAAAGGTCGATACGCTTGCTGAATTCACGTTAGTGCCGAGGGCGCGAACAATCATCGTCGTAATTTCGGCGCGTGAGATCATTTGATTCGCACGGAAGGTATGATCTTCATAACCCGTCACAATGTCTGCCGTCGTAACTGCTGAGATGCTTGATCTCGCCCAGTCTGGGATTTGCTCCAGATCTGCAAAAGCAAGCTGTCCGTTCCCGTTAATCGGCAAATGAAGTGCCTTCGCCAGCATCGCTGCAAACTCGGCGCGTGTGACGAGTCCTTGCGGATGGAAGGTGCCGTCCTCGTATCCGCTTACAAATCCGAGTTTAGCTGCTTTATCTATCGCTTCTCTAGCCCAATGACCGTAAATATCGCTAAACGGTGCCAAATCACCGTGGATTTCTGCTGCAATCTGCACACCGGCGTTCTGCTTAGTGGAGACCATACTGCTGCTAACGAGCTTCACATCCGTGAGCTTAACGA
Source organism: Paenibacillus sp. V4I3 (assembly GCF_030817215.1). Lineage (GTDB taxonomy): Bacteria > Bacillota > Bacilli > Paenibacillales > NBRC-103111 > Paenibacillus_E. Next base: position 2,845,780 of record NZ_JAUSZA010000001.1, on the reverse strand, counting down.
TGGCTTGCCCTTTTCCAATAACCGTGAAGGTCAGTGTACACAAGGTTACATCTCCGCCTTCCCCGGATTCCTTGCCAATTTTAGTGTTCGCAAATTGAATCCGGTTATTTTTTACGATGGGTGGAATAGAAAATCCCTTTATAGCACTTTTCGCATCCTTGAACTTCAGCTGACTAGGATCATAGTCCAAATTGACTTCATAAGCGTATACATCCTCGAGATGCTGTCCCTTTACAATGATCTGAACCTCATGACCTACCTCTGGTTTATCATTAGAAATGGTCAGCGTGTAAGAAGCCTGGCTTGCTGCCCATGCAGATATGGGAAGCAGAAGTATACAAATCGTTAAGGCCAAGTTCATCGTCAAAAGTTTGCGCAGCATGTATGCTCTTCCTTCCCAATAAATTCATTTACTGAAGTGGGCTATAACTTTTTCGTTAGCGTTATCCTTTAATTGAACCTGCGAGTAGGCCACGGATAAAGTATCGGCTCAAGAAAATATAGACGAGAAGTGTAGGTAAAGCTGCTAGTATGGCCCCTGCCATCTGCACGTTCCACTGTACGATTTGACTGCCGGACAAGTTCTGCAGGGCAACCATGATCGGCTGCTGCTTCTGTGTCGTAAGTGTAACTGCAAACAGGAATTCATTCCATACACTGGTGAACTGCCAGATACCAACAACCACAAACCCAGTTAAGGAAAGAGGGATGATGATGTATCGATAAATACCAAAAAATCCATTTCCATCGATTTTGGCAGACTCTAGCACTTCCGTAGGAACCCCTATGTAAAAGTTACGAAACATCAAGGTGCAGATCGGAAGTCCGTACACGACGTGAACGAGAATTAACCCGGGAATCGAGTTGTACAGTTTAATGGATTGCAAGAATTGAATGAGCGGGATGAGAATACTTTGGTACGGAATGAACATCCCGAATAGCATGAGCGTAAATAGAACGTCTGCGCCTTTAAACTTCCATTTGGATAAGATGTACCCGTTTAAAGATCCAAACAAAGCTGATAACAACGTAGCGGGGATGGCCAACAAAAAGCTGTTTGTCAAGTTGGGGATCAGCTTCTTGAACGCCTCTTGATAGCCCTTCAGGTTAAAACTTTCGGGCAGCGCCCACATTCTATCCAATGTGATTTCGTCTAGGCCTTTGACGCTCGTAATGATCATCACGTAAACCGGGATCAGATAAGCAATCGCCAAAACGATCAGGGCCACATACAGCAGAGTACGATTTATGCGCTCCAGCGGCATCTTAACTCTCCTCCTTGCGCATGTTTAAGATCAAGTAAGGGACAATGAGAAAGGAAACGAGAAGCAGCATGATCATTGCAATACCGGCACCCTGCGCATAATGGTTCCCACGGAACGTCGTTTCGAACATATAAACGCCCGGTACATCTGTCACAAACATGGCTCCCGGTCCTGTCATTGCATAGACCAGATCGAAAATCTTTAGCGAAATATGTGCCAAAATAATGATTAGGCTCATCGTGATCGGTTTCAACTGCGGCAGGATGACCTTGCGCAGCACCTGCCATTCGGTCGCGCCGTCTACGCGCGCAGCCTCCCGCAGATCCTCAGATATACCCCGCAATCCGGCCAGGTACATCGCCATTGCGAATCCGGACATTTGCCAGATGGCGGCAATTGCCACGGCAATGATAGCTACAGGGATACCAATATCAATTTGACCGAAATGAATCTTCGGTACAATCTCTGTGCTTACAAACCAGCTCGGTACGTTAGAAACTCCAAGTGACTTCAGCAGCAGGTTGATCCCTGTCGTCGGGTTCAGAATCCATTGCCACACAACACCTGTTACGATGAACGAAAGCGCCATAGGAAAGACAAAAATATTACGAAAAAAAGCTTCTCCGCGCACCTTCCTGTCTACCATAACCGCCAGAAACAAGCCGATAATCATACCTCCAGCTATGAAAAGAGCCGTAAATACAATCGTATTTCTAAAATCCGATTGAAACCGGAAATCATTGAACAGAAACTGATAATTGCTGAATCCTGCAAATGTAAGGTTTTTGACAAGGGTGTTCCATTGGGTTAATGAAACGTATCCGGTCCAGGCGATAAATCCATACACAAAAATGGCAATCGCCGCTAATGATGGCAGCAGCATGAGGATGGGGACATACTTCTCTGACTTCCATACGCGGCGCCGGCGTAACTCAGTGTTGGTGTTGGATTGCGCAGTACCCAGTCGAGCGCTTGAACGGAATGAATTCATGTATTCACACTCCAGAGAAACAGGGTCAGATGCCTTACCTGCCATCTGGCCCTGCCGATTTTTCCTTATTTCTTCATACCGTTGGCATCCTGCGCCGCTTTGAGCGCTTTAGCCGCTTGCTCAACATTGCCTTGTGTAACGAAGATGTTGATCGCTTGGTTAGCCTGAGTTGTAAAACCTTCCGGTGCCGCAGAACCGTGTGCCATACTTGGCGTCAGCTTGCTCTTTTTCAAGTCCTCAATCGTCGTTTTCCCGTAAATATCGTATTTGGAAGCATCCGCATCAACCCTTGCCGGAATAGATCCTTTCAGCGGGTTAAACACGTCCTGACCTTCCACGGAGCCAAGAACCTTCAAGAATTCTTTGGCTGTCGCTTGATCCTTAGAATCTTTCGGAAGCGCGAAGGTATCCGTCACGACCATGAAAGTTCCGTTTGTATTCGGGGATGCCGCCCAACCGAAATCTTCATTCGCTTTCAATTTCAGATCGGTCGTGAAGTAGCCTTTAGCCCAGTCACCCATGTTGTTCATGGCCGCTTCGCCTTTGGCAACCAATTGCGCAGCATCTTGCCAGTTACGGGCAGCGTGATCCTTATTCACATAAGTCAGCATCTTTTTAAAGGTTTCGAGCGATTTTTTCACGCGCGCATCGTCGAATGGAATCTCGCCAGTCCACAATTTTTTATAGTCGTCCGCGCCAAGCTCACCCAGCAAAACGTTTTCAAACAGCATCGTCGCCGTCCAAGGCTCTTTGTCGCCGAGCGCCAGCGGAGTAATTCCTTTGGCTTTCAAAGCATCCGCTACCTTGATGAACTCATCAAATGTAGTAGGCGCTTTCAAACCGTTTTGATCAAAAATTTTCTTGTTGTAAAATATCACATTTCCACGGTGGATATTGACCGGTACAGAGTAAATGTTGCCATCCTTACTAACCATGTCGATTAGGTCCTTCGGAAACTTATCCTTCCAGCCTTCCTTATCGTACAGATCATTTAAGGGGCTGACCTTGCCGGCAGCAACCCAACCGGTATTTAACTCGGCCCCGCCATGAACTTGGAAAGCGGATGGCGGATCGCCGCCCTGCATGCGGCTTGCGAGTACTGCTTTTGCATTTGTACCGGCTCCCCCAGCTACGGCAGCATTAATAACTTCGATATCAGCGTATTTGCCTTTGAACAATTTAATAAGTCCTTGGAGTCCCGCTTCTTCACCGGCACCCGTCCACCAGCTAAAGATTTCCACCTGCTTTTTGGTCGCCGCCGGTGCCGAAGTCGCCGATGCAGCTGCTGTAGCCGCTGGCGTATTTGCAGCCGCACTCGGAGCCGGGCTGTTGTTTGTCGCCTCCTTTGTGCTCGTGCCGCAAGCAGTAAGAAGCGATCCCGTTACGGTTACCGTCGTAAGAATGATAGATAATTTGCGTTTCACAGTACTTCCCCTTTCAGTCACTATGTTTGAAACCGCTTTACATCTATCATTTTACTTATTATTGGAAATTCATTTAATGAGGTAAATCTATCTTTTCTTCCGTTTTTTTGCACAAACACCGTTGGGCTTATTAATTAGGAAAGTCGGGAACGGTAGTCGCCAGGTGACATTCCCATCTGTTTTTGAAACCACTCGCTGAAATACCGGGGATTGGGGTAGCCCACGGCCTCGCCGATCTGATAAATTTTGAGGGTGCTGCCTGCCAGCAGCTCGCAGGCCTTCTCGATGCGCAGGTACGATAAATAATCACTAAACGATTTGCCTGTTTCCTGACGAAACAACCTGCTTAAATAATTGGAGGTAACAAACAATTCCTCGGCAATTAGATTGAGTTGAATATCCTCCGTAAATCTTGCGTTCATGATATGCAGCGCTTTTTTAATCAAGTACGAACTGGGCTCCTCGAATACTATTGGTTCGACAGGTTGTTTGTTGGTTTGCATGGCTTCTTTGGCGCACATCTGCTTAGCTTTTTGTAATGCATCTTCAATATCTTCGACTTCCGTAGGCTTAAGCAGATAATTTACCGCGCCTAACCGAAGCGCTTCTTGCGCATATTTAAAATCACCATACCCGCTCAGGAATATGACCTTGATGTTTGATAGCAAGTGATTTTCATTTTCCAATTCGCGTAATCTTGCAACTAACTCTAATCCGGTCATATTGGGCATACGAATATCCGACAAAATGATGTCGACGGGATGATTTTGTATATAATCTATTGCTTCAAGACCGTCTTGAAATACTCGCACAAGCTCTATTCCTATTAACTCCCAATTGATATGCATGCTTAAGCCTTCCCGAATCCAGGCTTCGTCATCAATAATAACGGCACGGTAAATGGAAGCAGTCATCGATTTATCCTCCATCCTATTGAGAATTCATATTCATTTTTTGAGACAGATGGCGCAACTCAATTGCTGCTTCTCTTAAGGCTTCTTGCGGCTTGTCAGATGACGTAATGATTTTAGCTAAAGCCATTTCTTCAATATCGACCATATCCGGATAATAGCTAATGGAAGGTTCATTTTTGGCGATATCCATACTCTTCAAAATTAAAGCAAAATCCGGTCTTGTTGCTAAAAAGGACGGATCGTCCAAAATCGAACGTCTTGCCGGCACACCACCTTGCTGTGCATAGATCATCCCGCCCTTCTTGCCAGTCGCATACTCGAGAAACTTCCAGGCATCAACTGAATTTCTGGAGCTCGCATTAATGGCGAGAGTCCAGCCATGCTGAAACGGGACGCGCTGTATTTGTCCATTCTGATCTTTGGTGCCTGGAATTAATGCAATTTTAATCGATTCTTTATTGGGGTCACTATTTTGCTTGATCATCGGGTAAGCCGCATTCCAATAAGGAGCCGCCATGGCGATCTCCCCCGCAATTAACGCGTCACGGGTTCTCGCAAAATCCCAGCTCAGTAAATCCTGTGGCACCACCTTCTCTTGTACCAATTTCTCCAAGTATTGACCGGCTTGAATCGACTCTTTATTATCCAAAAATACTTTCCCGTCTTCTTCATTCAGAATGTCACCCCCAAATGACCATAGCAGCGAGGCAAAGATTTTGGATCTTTCCTCCGGCACGACAGCTGGCATCCCCAATCCCCAAGTGGTTGGGGATGCTGGGTTTTTACTTTTCGAAAACTTTTTGGAAGCCTCGAACAACTCATCCCAAGTCTCAGGCGGACTTGGGATTAAATCGCTCCTGTAGTAAAGAAAGTGGGTGCTGATATCGGTTGGCAGCGCATATGTCGCCCCGTGGTACCGGTAGATGGAAAAAAAATCGTCTACATCAAACGATTGCAAATCGGTTATATTCGTATCCTTCATGAAGCCGTCCAACGGAAGAATCGCATGAACAGAGGCAAATTGAGCAATCGATGTGTTGGGAATGGAAACGATGTCAAATGTATCGGTCCCTGCCAGCAGTTGTGTACCTACAGCAGTAAAGTACACGTCCCTTCCTAATTCAATAAATTCAACTTGAATTCCAGTGTTTTTCTCAAATGTCTGCGAAATTTGACGCATAGCTGAGGATTCCGTTCCTGTTCGAATTAGCACTTTAATTTTTTTTCGAACTTGCCATTGCTTTGGGCGGATCAATCGTCACCCGCTCCAATAAAATTAAACTGCTGAGCGCCCAGACCAGAAGCAGGACGACCGAAATAATCATCAGCCCATTGTATTTTAAGTAGTTCATGGTTAGCCCCCCGCCTCCTCTTGGACCTGATCCGACATTGATAACCGATAAGGGATCGTCACTTTGACCAGCGCTCCTTGCTCCATACCTGCCACAAGCTCGATGCCGTATTCGGGACCGAAAGCCGTCTGTATTCGCTGTTGGACGTTTCGAAGTCCGACATGGTCGGAGGAATCATCCTGCAACAGAAGGCGAACACGATCAAGATCGATTTGCTTACCCGTATTCGATATGAAGATATAAACTCGTTCTTCGAATCTATGGGCATTGATCTGCACGGTACCGCCTTCCGGACTATTCGATATTCCATGTTCCAAAGCATTTTCAATGAGCGGCTGCAGGATAAGCGGCATCACAATGACCGATGAAATGTCGGGATCTACATTGATTTCATAATAGAGCTTGTCCCTGTAGCGAAAGGACTGAATTTGCAAATAGTTTTCAACGTGTTCAAGCTCTTTTCCAAGCGTTGTCCATTCCTGTCCTGCATTTAAGGTAAACCGAAAGAACCGTCCCAGCGCAGTAACAAGCTTACTGATCGAATCAGCGTTGTGCTTCTTGGCCATCCAATAAATCATGTCGAGCGTGTTGTATAGAAAATGAGGATGAATTTGCATTTGCAGAGCTTGAAGCAGTGCTTCCCGTTTCTCTTTCTGCTGCCTCTCATTCTCTTGGATCAGTGTTTGAATGCGATCCATCATGCGGTTGAAGCTAACTTGTAAAAGGCTGATTTCTTGAATATGTCCTAGTGTTTCACGGACATGAAGATTGTCTTGCGCAGCGAAAACCATTAACCTAGCCAAGTTCATAACCGGTTTAGAGATAGCAGTAGCCAGCAGAAACGAGACAATGACCGAGATAAGAGCTCCAATTGCCGCCATTATGAGCAGGTAGCGTAGTATTTTTTGATTGGAACCAATTAGTTCATCAATCGGGACTACCGCAGTCATTTTCCAACCGCTAATTTGGGAGGTATCCGAGGCAAGAATCCATTTTCCGTCAACGATCTTAAGCCCTTGCCCTTGAGAGGGCAGTGTCTTTATCGCAGCGCTTATTTTGTTGTTTTGCGCCAGCTGCGGATCTTGCTGATAAATCACATCTCCCGACGCGTCCGAGACCAATAAGGAACCTGTTGAACCAATTTGAACTTCCCGGAGATAATCGCTAATAAATTGATCGTTGAAATGAATAAACAAATATCCTCGAAGCTTTGCTGTATTATTGTCAATGAGACGTCTTGATGCTGTAACCGAAGCGCGAACTGGGGATTCGTAGCTATTTTTTGGACGGTATATCGCTCTATTGTCGCTGAACCAGCTCATCTTTAAGGGCTGCTTCTCCAGTTGATCCGTCATGAATTGATAATTCACTCGATTAACTTGCTCAAATGAATAAAATAAATTTTCTGTCGAAAGAACATCTTTACTCGATGTAACGAAATAAATCGCGCGAATGTGCTCCAGCCTGCCCCGAAACAGATTGGAATACACCATGCTTTTAAATTTTTGATTCGCATCAAATAATCGATACGGGGAATCCAAGGGACCGTTAATAAAATCAAGCGACTGCTCATATAACAATGTCCATGTGAGCCGATCAATCTCTGACAGATTGGCATCCAGTGCCCTCTGAGTTTGCGCAACCGTTTGCAACAAATACTGGCTCATCTGTGTTTGAAATAATTTATTTTCCTTTTTGTATGTAATATAGGTAATTACGACCAAAGGGGAAATCATAAACAGAAGTAAAACAGATAGCAGAATAGTTCGAATGGAAATCAGTTTGCTGACGCTAGTGAATGCGCTCACCCTTTCTATGATTTAATACACGAATAATCTATCACTTGTATTTTAAAATGTTTGTCGAATTAACTGAAATTAGGAATTAATTATGACGTGAAGAAAGTTAATTCTACAAAAAACATTGAGCCCCCCTATAGCACAACTGAGGCATACAGAAAAACCGTTCTTTCTCAGGGGAGAAAGTTCCCTAGTCAGAAAGAACGGTTATTGTGGTTTTTAGTCGACAGGTTTCCTTGCGCCGCAGTCTATTTCAGCTGAACCAACGCCGCCAAATTGACGGGAGACATCAAATCGCTGTTGAAGCGATCCAGCACCATGGCTCGAACCGTGTACAGACTGGAGTCAAAATCTGCCGTGTTGAAGAAGGCGGTAAAGGCTTTGGAGGCTTCGATTCTGTCGGATTGCACAGCCACGATCCCTACAGGCGTGTTGCCCTTCATCAGTTGAAAGACGATGACCTGTTCATCCGGACCTTTCACCGCATCCGGAGTCGGCTGCACACTAACCTGGGCCTCGATGCCACCTTGGCGCTTGAGAACGCCTGTGGTCGTAAGTGTATATGGCGCCAGTCCGCTGGCCTGCGGGACGAGAACGGAAATCGCCTCGGTCGTAGCTTTGCTGCCGTCCGACAAGTCGGTGATCTCCAGAACCACCTGTACAGTCGTTCGCGCCTTTGGCGCCCGAATCGTTCCGTCCAGCGCAATGATGCTAGGATCGCTGGAACTTTGAATCGCGATGCGGAATCCATTCGGTACGATTGGCAGCTTAAGCCGAGTGTCGATTGGCGAAGGATTTGCGATCTGCTTGATGCTCGCCGCCAATTCTCGTGCCGTCATGGCCGTTGTCAAGAAACCGGCGTTCAGCCAATCGCCGTGGTCAAAGTTTTTGCCGCCCGCATCGTTCAGCGATAGGAGAATCTGCTTGGCTCCGTCCGGCAGCGTGACGTTGAAGTTCCACAACATGCCTTTGCCGATGAGCGGCGAGGCGGCAGCAAGCTTCCCATCCACATACACGCTGAACAGCATGCTTGCGTATCCGCCTTCTTCCTTCACCTCGTCGTCCCCAGCGGCAATAGCGACAAATCTTTTGGCCCCATTGGGAATCGTGTATACGATATCGGAATTGGCGTGAGTCCCCAAACCGCGCTCATACGTTTTACCGCCCGCTCTCAGTGGATTGCCGTCAATCGATAGCTTCTTCTTCGGTATGTTGTTCCAGCCGGATGTCGCGCTGACCCAATTCAGTTCGTCCAGGTAAACCGACGGAAGAGGAGGCACAGGGCCATTATGCTCCAAGGTGTACAGCGTTTTCGATACGGCGTTTGAGCCCGGTTGTCCTTTCACAAAAAGCTTGGCTTTCAATTTAGCCGTGCTTACAGGGAGAGCAAAAGGTCCCGTATACAGCAGCGAGTATTGGCTCGGTTCGCTATCGTCCAGCGTATAGCGAATTTCGAAGTCGCTTCCCTCCGCATTGGTCTGTATCCTTACTTTCCCGCCTGGATTGACCCAGTTCCGATCCCCGTCGTACAGGATCTTTATGATAGGCAAGGTCTTGTTGAATCGGGCCGTGACGGTGCTGCCGGCTCCTTCCCCGCTCGTGATGACCGCACGAAGGACGACGGAATCGGTGATCACGATTTCCTTCTCGTATCTCGGAGAGCTAGCCTTCGGTTCGGAACCGTCCAGCGTATAATGAATCTCGCTCGAGCTGTCCGATGTTTTCAAATGAACCGTACGTTGATCCAGAAATCCCCCGCCGAACGGCTCCATGTCAAGCTGGCTGAATTTGGCAACATAGCCTCCGCTGCCTCGCATCTTCATGGTTAGCACGGCGCCTGAAGATACAATCTGCTTATCAAGACTGTAAGTGTTGGGCTTCGTAAAATCGTCTGCATAGATGCTGGCATTGTACTTCCCGCTGCCGAGGAACGACAGGTTCAGACCCATCGTGCGCTCCTCCAGTCCGTTCATGACAGCCACATACCAGGTCGTACCGGAGCGGCGGGCCATCGCCGAAACCTCTCCGATTTCGCTGCCGGGCAATACAATCGTCTCATCCCAGGCCGTCGGCATGCTTTTGAACAGCTCTACTGCCGGATTCAGCAGCATGTTCTCCGGATGCTCCCCGAAGGAAAGAATCGGCGAGGTAAGGCTTAGCGCCGTGGCCACCTGATGGCTCCAGGAGCTTTTGCCCATCCGGTTGCTGAGCGACATTGGCGTATAGTCTCCATGACCTGCCAGGTAGCGGGTGAACGGCAAGGTGGCGTTATGATCGGCCGGCGGCGCGCCTTGCTCCAGACCGTGCACGGCCTCGCGGGACAATTCATTGGGATAAGTCCGCGACATGCCCGTCGGTTTATTGGCCCCATGGAAATTGACCATCAGGTGATATTTTGCGGCGTCCTCCAGCGTGTCTTTATAGAAATTCATCTTGAACAGCTCTTCGCCGTCGATGAAATCGATCTTGACCCCGATTACCCCTGCCGCTTTGGCCTTTTCGAAGAAGGCGAGCCGATCCTCGCGGTTGAAGAGGCCTTTGATGCCGAAGCGATCGGAAGCGGATTTCCATAGCCAGCTTTCGACATGCTTGGATTTGCCGTAGTCCACGACTTCTTTGACAGCGGCCCAATACTCTTCAGGCGTTGATGCCCAGTCCGTCCATCCTTCGTCAATCAGATTGTACGGAATGCCAATTTCGGCGGCGTAGTCGATATAGAGCAGCATGTTGCGTTTGCTGACATCGCCGTCCACAACCCAGGACCAGGTGGAAGAGCCGGGCTTAATCCAATCGGTGTTGTTGTCAAAGATCGGCGCTTGCGGCGGGCTCACATTGGTCATGATGTCGTTGTTCACGAGACCGTTCAAGTCACGGGCTACGGTTACGATTCTCCAGGGCGTCGAAACCTCGCCGGACAAGGTCCAGTTGCCGCTGTTGATGAAATTGGCTTTGAAGTTGGCGCCGCCTTCGGCATTCAAGGTCATGCCGACATATTGAACGAGCGCTCCCTCGGTAATTGCGGCATACCCGGCGCTGCCCGGCAGCTTAATCGTCATCGGTGGGCCGATTTTCGTATTCACAGGAACAGATTGGGCGCTCTGCTTCGTGAAGCGACCTTCATAATTGGTTGTATTTTGCTGATACCACACGGTACTGTCCGCGGGGAGCCGGAAGCTGGTGCTCTCGCCCGAGAACACGCGGTCCGAGGTTCCCGGCGGAATCACATATCGAAAAGCGATTCCATCGTCAAACAGTTTGACTTGGAGCTTGTAGGTCATGCCGCTGTTCACGTCCGTAATCGGAATCGTTGTGAGTGTGTGATGATCCCTGGCTGTGGAATGGTTGCCGGTTATTGGATAAGTGAAAGCGTCCGGAGAAACACTAACCGCCTGAGTCCGGTCCCAGAGCACCCGCTCGCCGATATCGTGGCCGTCCACAATGACGCCGAGCACCGACTTTTCAACGACAGGTGCACCGTTAAACTTCATGGAATAGGTCAAGCGTCCGTCAATCTGCTCAATCGTACTCATGACTTGGCCTCCGGGGCTGGCGATAGCGACAGGCTCGGAAGGCGACCAGCCGCCATTTCCGTCGGTCAACAGGAACCGGGCGTCCAACCAATCCGTATGGTCACAAGTCGGGTCGCCCAAGTCATCGGTGATCAGGGTCAGTGTCTTGGCCCCGGCCGGAATCGTGACCTGGAATGTATAAGTTTCGTTAAATTTCAATTCCGGCGAACTGGCGATGACCTTATCGTCCGCCTTGACGTGAAATTTGGTCTTGGCCTTGACATGATCCGGGTTCGATTTGACCTCGTCGTCAATCCCGGCAACCGCCGTAAAGCGCTTGTAGGCTGGGTCGAGATTGTACACGATTTTGGAATTTGCATGCGCCCCGATGCCCTTATTGTACGTTTTCCCCGCCGAGGTCAGTGTGTTGCCGTCCAGCGACTTATCTTTTTTGGCGCCGCTCCAGTACGATTCCATGCTGACCCAGTTCAGGTCGGACGCGTATACTACATCGCTCACAACGAGGGCGGTTGAGCTTTCGTTATAGGTCGCCACGGTCACCGATGCATTCGTTGCCGTCGTACCAGTTCCTTCATCGAATGTCTTGTGCGTGAATGGAAGCTGCACGGAATTGGCCACGACAGTTCCCGGCAATCCGAAAGGCAAGCTGCCAAACAGCAAGCAAACCATCAAAAACAACTTGGCCGCAATTGGCCGCAAATAGCGTCTATTATGCAAGCGTACTCTCCTCCTGATTCATGGTTTGGCCCAACTGCTGTTAGGGCAAAAGGTTTTGCATCAAATTGTAGATCGCTTGAGCATTCTGTGAACGCGTAGCTGCGGATTGAGCATCAAATGTGCCCTCACCGATGCCCTGCATCAGCTTCGCGGTCCATGCTTGGTTCACAGCTTCCCGGGCCCATCCGGAAATCTGATCCTGATCCTTGAAGACCGGCAGCGAAGACTGCCCCGCATGAATGCTCCCGCGTTTGGCCTCATAAGCCTTCACGAGCAGCAAAGCCATCTGTTCGCGGGTAATGGCGGCATCGGGACGGAACTCGGCATCCGTTAGCCCAGAGATCAACCCGGCCGCATAGGCTCTCTGGATGGGATCGGCGTACCAAGCATCAGCGCTTACGTCCGAGAAGGGAGTGCTTCCTTTGCCGGTCGGCAGCTCCAATACGCGCACGAGCATCGCCGTGAATTCCGCCCGCGTCGTATGGTCGTCAGGCTGGAACAAGTTTTCGGTTTTGCCCGATACGATATGCCGCGCAGCCAGCAATTCCAGCGTTCGGTTTGCCCAATGGCTGGATGGGACGTCATCGAATGATTTTTTATACGCGATAGCCGCATAAGAACTCAGATGTTTAAGCTTGACTTGTATCCGCTCCGAGTTCTTATCCACCGTGCCGCCAACGTATTCCCATTGCTTAGTGTCATCGTTGCGGTAGTAGATACCAAGTAAGCGTTCATCGGCCTTCGGATCGTAAGGCAGAGACAGCTCCATGTCCCCTGCAAGCTGAACGGCCCAAATTTCAGTGCCGTCCTTCGAAATCAGCGACACCTTGACATCAAAAATCTCGCCGGCCATTTGCAATTGAGCACCGTTCTGGCGGGTCAGACGCCCCATTTCCGTGCTTGTGGTAGCTTCCGCTTTGACTTGCAATACCGCCCCCTCCGAGTTGGCTGTCCGCTTGAGTAAGGCCTGCACTTCGGACATCCCTACCGTGAGGTAAATGTCGCGAAATCGCACCTTCAGCGGCATATTCGCAAAATCCTCAACAGCTATCAGCGCTGTGTTTTGGCCCGCCTCCGGCTGAACCGATGCGATGCCGTTCTGTATGACAGGCTTAAGCGTTGGCGACTGGTTAGCCGGCGCAGGAACCGTTCCCCCGCCCGAGCTCCCGCCGTCTTCTCCACGGCTCGGCGCGATAACTTGGAATTTCTTAACATCCTGCACGGCGCCGCTTCCGGCAATTACGGTATAGGTGCCCGGTACGGAATCATCCGGCAAGGTGAACGAGTCGCTGAATTCCCCTCCATTTAAAACGTTCACATAAAGGATGCTTAGATTCGGTCTTAAGACTTTGACCGTGATCGTCTCCAGATCGGTGCGTCCTGAAATTTCGACGGTATCCCGGGCTCTGCTATCCTTGATTTCCTGAAGAGTTACCGAGGAAGCCGAGAAAGCGTTTCCAGCATAGGACGTCCAGAAGATGCCTGCAAGAATAAGCAGGACGATAAGCTTTTTCATAACCCACCCCTATTCAATGAATTCGCCGCTGGCGCCATCCAGTGTAGCCCCTATCTAATCACGCTTGACCCCTCTTCTATGTATAAATGTAGGTCGACCTGCGGTCGACCTACCTATTTTTACGGTTAGCCCTCTTTCCTTTTCTGCCAAGTATCAATGAGGAATTGAGCATCCGTATTCAGAATCGCCTTTGCACGAGCTTGCACGTTGCCGCTTAAAGCTTCATTATTCAAGTGCTTGATAAAATCTTGAATATGCTTTACCGCTTGATCCTGCTTGCCTTTGTCAAGCTGATGCTGAACCTGCTTAAGAGAGTTGGTCAGCTGAGGGACGATCGCTCCGCTCAGCTCTCCCGAATTCGTGAAGCGGGTTATTAAATGCTGCATGGCATAGACGCTGGTCGTCACGCTGACGTTCCTTGTGTTCTCCAGCCTGTTTCCAGAAGCGTCCTCAATGGTGATAGCGGCCTTTTTCATTCCTAGATTTCCGGCCATATCGATGTCAATGCTTTGCTGCGTCGTCGGATCAATCGTATATTCCTTACCGTCAATTGCGACTTTTGCTGTCGTGATCGCCGATAAGTTATCCCATACTTTGAAGTTCAGAGCGGTATCGTCTTCAAAAGAATCACCGTCATTTATAATAATTCCGTTAGCGGTTAGAGCAAAGGAAGGCAAATCTTTGCTGTCTACGGTGATTCCTTTCGATACGTTCCCCGATTTATCCACGTTCTTGATTAAAATCGTGTAGTTATGGCTCTTGTCAAGTCCCGGTAAAACGGCGGTTTGTATGCCTCGACCGACGTCGATTGCGTTTCCGACCGGTTGGCCGTTGCTGAATACCGCGATTTGTGATTTTTGACCGTCGATGTCATAAGGGCCGTCCCAATACAATGTCATGGCATCGTTGCCGCGAATCGCTTGCACGTTCTCTACCTCTCCCGGAGGTACATGATCAGGCAAAGTCACAGGCGGCGGAGTCGGTGCCGTAAGCACGGCCGGGTCACCGAACGTAAATTTATCGAAGTTGTATAACCAATCGTTGCCTTTGAACAGCATGAACACGATATGTTTTCCGTTCACAGGAGTGGTGACGTCCGCCGAGGTAACCTTGAAATCTTGCCATCCGCCGGTTCCTGAAACCGAACTGGTTGCGATAACCGGGCCGCTCACGCTATCGACTCTAACTTCTATCGTTCCTCCGCCGGTTGCACTTGCCGCATTAACATAAAATTTAGACGGACTCTGAGTTCCAAAGTCAATGTAATTGTACATGGCATTCGGCTTATTGGGACCGTATATTCCCGCCAAGTACGTTTGACCGCCACCGTTTTCCGTACCGAAGCCTACGCCGCTGGTATAATTCTCAGCCTCCAGCTTGCCATAAGCATCCCTTGCTTTCCCTTTAACTGTCGTAAAGGTGAACCAATCCAAATTGCAGGGCGCATCGCTTCCGTTTGTGCCATGGAATACGAGATACACATCGTGAACGCCAACTGCCTTGGTGTCGTCAATGTTGGCCATCAAGTCCACCCAATTATTCCAGTTTCCCAAAGCCGGAATTCCGATCACACCTGCGGTCGGCCCGTCCAGGCTATCTAGCTTCACCTCAATCGTGCCGCCTTGATTGCCGCTGGTCACATGAACGGTAACGCCGGCCGCACCAGATCCAAAGTCAATGCCTTTATATGAGGCGTAAGCGTTATTTTTAATGCCGTCCAGGAAGCCCCAATCTGCATTTTTGCTTAGACCCGAGCTGCTGTCGAAATGACCGGCCTTCAGCCTTGCGTATGCGTCCGACTTGGTCGGATCCGTTGTTGTGAATTTAAACCAGTTCAAATTAAACAAATATTGATCGTTCGTCTTCGTAAAGACAAGATAGACGTTATGTACGCCGGTTACTTTGCTCGGGTTCCCTTGATCGTCTTTAAGGACGGTCACGGCATCCGTAAAATTGTTCCATCCTCCTGTCCCCTCAACGTTTAAGGTTCCGACTTTTGTACCGTTCAAGGAGTCGAGTCTTATTTCGATGTTCCCTCCACGAGTTCCGCTTGCCGCTCTGGCTATAAAGCCAATGGCACCCTCAGATCCGAAGTCGACATTTTTATACGCCGCATAGTATCCGGGCTGTATGCCGCCGAGCTGCAGCGAGCCATCCGTGCTACCTTCCATAACAAATCCGGTACCGACGTTATAGCTTTCCGCTTCTACCTTATTAAAAGGATTTTTGGAGGCATACCCGCCGAGTGCGACGTCCTGCGATTGCAAAACGGACAATGCTTCTACTGCGCCGGATGATGCCCAAGCCTCAAAAGTTCCGGAAAGCAGCTGCCCTGACCAGTTGCCGTCGACGATGTTGTCGGCGTTTCGATTGTTCCATGCCGTTTGGGCGTTGAAAGCCACCCAGTAATTAAAGTCCGCAGCGAATTGCTTGTAGGTGCTTTCGCTTCGCTCGTTGACGGTCTTTTGCAGATAGGCAAGATTGCGAAGCAGGATCGTTTTGCCGCCTTTTAGGTCGTGGTTCGGTCCTTCATAGCGCAACAAGCGGTTTTCATCGACTAAATGATCTTTGGTAAAGCTCGCCGCTTTCACAGCATCGTCAAGATACACGGTATTTCCGGTTATTTGATACAATCCTACCGCTGCGCCGATGAAAGTGCCCTGATTGTAATGAGTCGCATCGGGGACGGCGCCTTTCTCCATCTCGATGCGGTCAAACACTTTCCCGTTACCGTCCGTAAGCATCGTCTTGCTCCATCGGTAAATGCGGGTGGCCGCATCCAAATAATGATCGTCCTTCGTGATGTTATACAGATAAACGGCCGCTTCGGCTGCGGGGAAGTTAATACAGGCATTCTTCGTAGAGTGATCCGTATTCATCCACCAGATGCCGCCGTTCGCAAAGCTGTCATCCCATTGCGTATTGTAAACAAAGTCGAAATAATACTTGGCTTTATCCAAATATTTTTGATTCTTCGTTATTTCGTAGGCTCTTGCTGAACCCATCGCCCACCACATGATGTCGTCATTGAAATGATTGTTCGTCCAATCCTCCCCGTATTTCGCTACCGTACCGTCAAAAATGTCGTCAATCTGAGTTCGAAGCTGCGCTTTCAAGCCGGCATCGGAAGTATGAAGATAGGCGTCCATGACCATTTCCCAAAGCTCCGCTTCTATCCAAAAGTCCATATAGTTGCTGCCGCGATTCGAATTTTTCCAAAATAACTTTGCGCTGCTGTCCCAAAATTTCGCGTTAAATGCTTGTATGGCCGTATCTCCGTCCGACGAAGTAAATGCATTCGCTTTTGGGCTTCCCAGGGCAGAATATGATGTGAAAGTTAATGCAAACGCCGTTGTCAACAGTAAAAGTTTAGAGCGGCTCCTTTTTGTCAGTACCATTACATTACCTCCCTGGATTATTTGGATGACGCTATCACTTTGTTCACCTTGTCGGCCGTATCCTTCAGCTCGGCTTCGCCGGCTTTGCCGCTCAAGACATTATTCCAGACGGCGTCGATGAACGGGCCTGCTTTCCCGGACCAGGTCGTAAGGAACCGTACCGGCTGAATGTTCGGTGATTTTAGAATATAATCGATACCGTCCGCCAAATCCGGATGCCCCGCTTTCTTGAGCGTGTCGAAATAAGCGCCTGCGGCCGATTTGTAAGCGGCGGGAGCGACCGGTGTGGACGGCAGCACTTCCTGATACATTGACGAATCAAGATACATCAGCACTTTCCAGACCGCATCCGGATTCTTGATAGTGGCCGGGCTGCACCAACCGACGGCGTCATAAATCTCCGATTGCGTCTTCACGACAGGCTGAGGAGCATATCCCCATTCCAGGTTCGGCGCATTGCGGATCAGGTCGTCTGCCACCCACTGCCCTTGCATCGTCATCGCAACTTTGCCGTCCTTAAATGACGCCATAACGCCCGATTGGTCGAACGTCGGCGGAATCATGGATTTGTCGGCAATCGCCTTCTGATACTTCTTCACGCCCTCGATAAATTGCGGGCTCACTTCCACCTTCGTCGGGTTTACGATCGAATCCGTAAAAGGAGCGCCTCCGGCCGATACCGAGTACAGCGATACGTTAAATGCATCAGGTCGGCCATAATATCCATACTGCTGAATGCCGCCTTTATTAGATGTCAATTTGGCCATGGCGCCAAAAAACTCATCATACGTCCAACCCTGCTTCGGCTCTGGAAGCCCGGCATCTTTGAACAGCTTTTTGTTGTAGAAAACACCATACGTATTTAGAAGGCCCGGCAACCCGTAAAGCTTGTTATTTGATTTCCAACTGTCGACGACACCCGGATAAAATCCATTCATATACTCCTGATCCGAACTTGCTTTGGCCGACCAGTCGTAAAGAAGGCCTTTCGCGCCGTTTTGCAGCGTCATGTCGTTGCCGGTCATGAAAATATCAGGAGCCTGTTTGGCTGCCATCATCCCGTTGATTTTGATGCCGTAATCTTGAAGCGGTGCCGGAAGCAGCTTAACGGTGATGCCCGGATTCTGCTCCTCGAACTTCTTCATCGAAGCCATGATCTTATCATTCATCGCTTGGGATTCCCAAGTCATCAGCGTGACCTCCGTGGACGTCGCTTTACTGCTGTTGCCGGATGTAGCTGCCGGCGCGGTCGCACCTCCGCCTGAGCTCGTGCTTTCCGAACAACCTACCACCGTCCCCAATGCCAGAGTTAACGCTCCTGCCAGACTCACCAATTTAATCGCTTTCATTTCTATGGACCTCCTTGAATTATTTATTTCAAGCCGGCGGAATTGACCGACCCGAGACCCTGCATAAAATACTTTTGGCCAAGGAAAAAGATGATGATCATGGGCAGCATATAGATTAAATCTGCGGCCATGAAGTAGTTCCATTGCGTCGTCCAATTCGATGCATAGGAGGCAAGAGCTACCGATAGCGTCCATTTGCTTTGATCCGCAATATAGATGAGTGGCTCCAGGTATTGGTTCCATGCTCCGTTAAAGGCGAAGATAATCATGGTGACGATGACTGGCAGCGACATGGGAACAAGCACATACCAAAGGATTTGGAAGTCTCCGGCCCCGTCGATCTTGGATGCCTCGTCGAACGATTTCGGAATCGTGCTCGTGAATTGGATGAACAAGAACGTAAAGGTGGCATTGCCGAGAAATGCCGGTACAATCAGCGGAAGATAAGTATTGTACCAGCCGAGCGAGGTGAACAGATGAAAGATCGGAACGAGCCCTACGAAGCCCGGCAGCATCAGGCTGCCAACGAAGAACGAAAACCACATTTTACGTCCCGGAAAACGAAGCCTGCCGATTCCGTATCCGACGAGGACCGAGCTGACGACTTGCCCAATCGTGCTGGCGACGGCGATGAACATCGAGTTGCCGAACGTCCTCCAGAAGTTGATAGTCTGCGTTCCCTTGACGAAGTTTTCCAGATGAAACTCCTTCGGGTACCAATCGGGCGGTATCTTGAATATTTCTTCATTCCCTTTCAGCGCTATCGTAATCATCCAGAGGAGCGGATACAGCATGGCGATGGAGCCGACGAGAAGAATCAAGAAACGAACCGTATCTTTCAACGGATATTTGGATACACGGTCGGCTGTCCGGGAATTTTCTATTACCGCAGACTGGGACATAGCCATTCGTTTCACCCCCTATTGTCATTTTCGTAATACACGAATCGATTGGAATACCTGTAAGTAAGCAGAGTGAAGAACATGATGATGAGGAACAGAACCCAAACCTCAGCGATACCGTATCCGAACATTTTACCGTTAAACACATCTCCGTAAATCTTATAATTGAGCAGCATCGTCGAGAAGTTGGGACCGCCGTGAGTTAAGACAACAATTTGGGTGAAGGCCTGAAAGGAGCCGATAATACCCAAAATGAGCTGCAGAAAAAGAATCGGTGTGATCATCGGCAGCGTCACACGGGAGAACGTCGTCCATCCGCTGGCCCCGTCCACCTCCGCAGCTTCATACAAATCCTGCGGTACGGATTGCAGTCCGCTTAAGAAGATGATCATCCCCGAACCGACCTGCCACAAGCCGGACAGGATGATGGATAGAAGAGCCGTATTCTCGCTCGTGAGCCAAGGAGCGGCCGGCAGGCCGAACAATCTGAGCACCTGATTGGCCAATCCATACTGCGGATGATACATGAAAAGCCATAGGGTCAAGGTTGCCACCGCTGGGATAACCGTCGGCAAGTAAAAGGCAGTCCGGAAAAACTTGATGCCCGGCAGCTTGCGGTTGAGAAGCATGGCCAGTACTAGGCCGAATATGAGTGATGAAGGCACATTGAGCAGAACGAAATAGAAGGTCACTCGGAGCGACTTCCAGAAAGCCGGATCGACTGTAAACATATAAGTGAAGTTATCGAATCCGACAAACTTAGGCTTGTTGATGCCGTCCCACTCCGTAAGCGCATAATAAAGAGAAGAGATTAACGGATAGGCGACGAATACGCTGAAACCGATAATCGAGGGGAGGATGAACAAATAACCCTTGATCCATTGGCGGTAAACCCTCTTGCGGGATGCTGCAATCAAAAGTTCCGACCACCTTTCTTTATTCGGGTTTCTGTTCGAGCCATCGGCAAATAAACTCGCCGAACAAACTGTTCGCCCAAGCGAACCATTCTCTTGTGAACGTATCCGGTCTGTCGGTATGGAAGCTTTCGTGCATAAAGCCTGTGCCTGCGGTAGTGGAAACTAACATCCGTACCAGATCGTCCCGCTCAATAGGATCGATCGAGGTCAGCCCTTGGATGATGAGTCCGATCGGCCAAATGTGACCGGGCGGCGTATGCGGGCTGCCGACGCCTTGGGCGAAGAGGCCCGACGAGTAATACGGGTTATCCGGGCTTAGAACGAACTTTCTTGTATTCCTATAGACCGGGTCGTTCGCGTCTCGGTAACCAAGGTAAGGAATCGAAAGCAGGCTCGGAACGTTGGCGTCATCCATCAGATTGTAGTTGCCGAAGCCGTCGGTTTCGTAAGCGTACATCCATCCGTGCTCAGGATGCTTGACCTTGCCGTATGTCTCGATACCGAATTCGATTTCTACAGATAATTTGTAAGCGCTTTCACATAAGCCGTGGTCATGATACATCTCCTTGGCCAACTGTCCAATATAACGAAGGATGATGACGGCGAACATATTCGAAGGGATCAGGAATCCGAACTTGCAGGCATCGTCGCTCGGTCGGAAGCCCGACCAGATCATGCCGGTATAATTGGTTCGGGTGCCTCTTCCGCTGAAAGGCAGCGTGTCTGAAGGAGGGCAGCCCGTTCTTTCGAAAGCGTACTCGGAATCTCGGTCGTGCCGCTGTTCTACGCGCATGATTTCAACAATCCGATGAAACATCGTATGTACCGTTTCACTGAATACCATTCTGTCTTGAGTAGCTTCCCAATAGTCCCAGCACAGTTGAACAGGATAACACAGTGAATCCAATTCGTACTTCCGTTCCCAAACCCAAGGTCCTTTGACCGTTAGGTCTCCCGAATGCCCTTGCCCATTCGGCTCCTTATTGAATGCGTTTGCGTATGGATCGAGCATCAGGTATCGGGCCTGCCGTTCGATTACCCCGCGTATCATCCGCTGTACATCCGGATCGTCGGCTGCCAGCTGAATATAGGGCCGAACCTGGGCGGACGAATCTCTGAGCCACATCGCCGGGATATCTCCGGTAATGACGAAGGACGTCCCGTCGTCCAACAGTTCTACGGTCGTTTCCAACGTATTCGGATAGCATTTCTGAAAGATTTCAGAAAGTCCCGGGTCGATCCGCTGAAGTCGAAACGCTGTTTCTTCAATTTTCCGATAAACCGAACTATACATAACCACTCTCCTATTCAGATTGTAATCGCTTCCTTTCATGGTATCAATATAACATCTCGAATAATATAATGTCAATATACTATTTATATACCAATTTTAATCTTATTATATCAACTCTTTATTTGCCGCCGAATCAACTTGTGCTCAACCAGGTGGTTTTCCGGGGTCACTTCACCTGCCCATTTGGCTGCTAGCAAGTCCAACGCACGTTGTCCGATACTCCATTCGTCCTGCCGAATATGCGTGAACTCCGGCGGGCCAAACGAATCTTCAGGGTAATCGAAACAGACTATTTCATAATTATCCGGAACCCGCTTGCCCATCCTGTTCAGCCACTCGGATATGCGCATAGCCATCAGATATTCGCAAGCCAGGAAGGCCGTCGTGCCCGGATACCTTTCGATAAAAGATTGCAGCGTTCCATAATCGTTCGAGATGTATTCTTTCGTCCCGCCGACCGGCAGCGTGCTGTAAAGGTTCGTCACGATCATGTCCGGATTTGCCGGAATCCCGCGCTGTGTAAATGCCGACAAGTACCCTTGAATGCGGTCCTCAATCGTCGAGGTGTTTTCGGACGGCGGCGAAACGAAGGCGATTTCCCGATGACCTTGATCGAGAAGATACTCGGTCAGTTCCTGCGCGGCTTTGCGATTATCCGTATACACGGCCGTTGCGGCAATCCCGCGCAAATAGCGGTCCACCAGCACGACCGGAAACCCGTTAAGAACAAGACGCAATAGTTCGGCGTTATAGTGCTCTCCGTGTACCGGAAAAACAATCAAACCCGAAGCACCCTGCCGAATCGATGCACGGATCGCCTCCTCCTCCACGTTTTGTTTATCATAAGTCAGCTTCAGCATAAGCGGGATACCATAGCTCGAGCACCGCTCTTCAATTCCGCGTACCATCTTAAGTCCAAAGGAATGATCAAAGTCGGGTAAGATGAGGCTGGACGATCCTCGGGCTCGCAGCGTGATCGCGTTCCCCCCAGCCGGAAGGAACCGCTTCCTGCTGTTCGTGGTAATTGAGAATTTTCTGGGCGACGTACGATCCCTTTCCCTGCAACCTCTCGATCCAGTCGTGCTGTGCAAGCATCTCCAACGCCTTTTTCGACGTAATGCGGCTAACGCTGAACTGAGTAGACAATTCGTTTTCCGAAGGAATACGATCGCCAGGTTTGAGCCTACCTGCCTTGATTTCATCCAGCAAATGACTATATATCTTCTCGTATAACGACATGACCTATCAATCCTTCACCTGTAATATTGTTGATATATCAAGTATAACATTTATCAAATTCTTGATACAACAAACATATTTATTGTTGACGGATTTGTAAGTACGGCTGTATATTGGGTGGTAAATATTAACAATATCGATCTCGCTATCTACGGTTCCAAACAACAGGTTATAGGTTTTTGTTTCAGTTATTTCCTAAGTGGCAAAAAATTCTTGGTTTGTTGAGATACTTTTCCCTAAATTTTTGCCAGCATATGATGCCTCTCATGGTCAAATTTATGTAGTAAAGGATAAAGAAAAAGGATGGTTCGCTTGGTTTAGATTTCACTAATAAACTTTCAAATGTTGCGTTAAAATGCCCTTTAGTTTAATAGCAAAAAGAGACCCACAGCAACGGGCTGAGGGTCTAAGTTTATATTTTAAAGGGGGGTCGACTTTTATTATAGGCTTGATTCATTAATGCCACATGAAAATAAGATTTCAATCATGTTACATTTACTTAACACTTGTTCTCCGTTAGCGGAATGAGCTTATGTAATTGTTTACTCAGCACTTGCTTCTCGTTAAGCATAGTGACAGTATTTTATTTAGTCATTCCTACTTGGATCGTATTCATCTTCAACTACTGGTATATATGGTGATAGGTAGTTGTCTTTCTCTTGAGTTAAATTACCCCTTGCTAATTTCCAGACTATAAAATTGTTACTGTTATCGTCTTTACCCTTGAAATCCTCATCGTTATGAACATATAACAATCCATACGAACCAGGTAAATTTTCCGACACCCATTTATATATATCTAGAACATATTTTGAAAAGTGGTTATGTAAGCCAGAAATGGTCCATGAGTGCAGCCCGTTCCTTCTCCGTATACTTGAGATTTTTTCCCTATTGAAATCTGCATGAGAGAAACTTTTCATGCCGATTCAGGGTATGCTTTAGTTAACTTAAACATCCCTGGTACACGGTAAAAAAAACCTCTTGTACATTTATGGAAGTTTATCTACATTCCGTTTGCACAAGAGGGGCTGATCTACAATAGGCTATTAAATTATGCAGCTTTGATACGTCAGTTAACGGAAGCAGGCAATACCCTCTTACTATTTGGACAACAAATACTGGGCATCCCGAAGCAAGTAGCCTGCGGCTTGCGCAGAAATATGCTTGCCGCTTTGGGCCTGCACTTCGCTCACGAAAGTATCTAGGTTGTTCTTGGCCAATTTGCTCTGCAAGCTGTTGGCAATGCCCGCGTTATCGATCCATCCGGTATTCATAAAGCGTGTGACCAATGCCTGCAAGGATTGGACGCTTGTCGTAGTTTGGAACAATACGGTTTGACTACTCGTATTCCCTGCCAGGTCACTTGCCGTTACGATAAATGTGTGCGAACCAAGCGGCAGCGTATATAGCGGAATAGTGGCTCCTTGCTGCACGGTTTGGGGTTCACCATTTGTACTTATCGTGACCGTTGTCTTGCTGCTGTCGACTCCGGACAAGTTATCGCTGAACGTAAGGATCGACGTAATATCCATAGAATCGCTGTACGTGCCGTACACAAGTCCGGTAACCGTAATTGTAGGTAGCGTCGAATCCAGATTGAAGCCGATCGTTTTCACCGCTTCTGCATTGCCGGCGTTGTCCGTCGAACGGTAGCTCACGGTATATTTGTCATCTTTGTCGAACATTAACGCCGATGTATAAGCCTGCCATGTGTGTCCGTCATCCAAACTGTACTCTGTTTTGGCTACGCCCGACAGATTGTCATAAGCGTTAAAGTTAACTGTTACAGCGTGTCCATACCACCCATTAAGCCCGTCCGGCTGAGCTGGTGAGACAGCAGCCGTCGTCACCGGCGGCTTCTTGTCGATTGAGATGGAGAAGGTAGCGCTGACGGTGGCCTTTTTGACGGATGTTGCCTTGATGACGCCGGCGATCTCATAAAGGTCAGGCATCTCCCTCAATTTCAGCTTCAGCATCGTGTCGCTGATGATCTCGTAATCGATGTATGGCTTCAGCGACTCCGGAATATCCCAGTTTACGCGCTTGATGCCGGAATCCGTCTGCACATTGGCCGTTAGGACGATTTCATCGCCTACGGAGCTCAACGCGTTTTTGTTGGCGCTCAAAGTCATTGCAACATCGTAAGGCTTATCTGTGAAAATCATCGCACCGTAATAGTTAGCCTTCCGGCCGGCTTCGTTATTTATTGAGCCCGTACGCAGACGCATCTTCGCCGCTTCATAAATTAAATCCGTTTCTCCCTCAGCGGCCACGTCCGCGACCTGGTTGAGATAGTGGTTGCCGACGATCTCGTATCCGATGGCCTCAATACCGCTTTGCGTTCTGTTCTTGTCGGAAATGAACGTAGCCGATTCCACTTCCTCGCCGACTGCATATCTCGCGCTGTACACCGTGCCTTTAAGCTGGCGGTTGTCATAGGCCCCGTAAAGATCGATACCCTGGTTCCAGGCGATATCCGCCTGAGAAGCAAGACCCGTAATGCCCATCCTGGCGTGTGTCTGATCGCGGCTGCTTTCCTGCTGCTCGCCGGACGGGTAAATATAGCTGGGTAGGCTTCCCATGGACACAGTGTTACCTTCCCTGTAAGTGCCGAGATACCGCTGCTTCAGCGCATCGTTAAATAAGCCAACATCCTCCAAATAGACCACTGTGGCCATGTTGAAGTCGCCGAGAATAGCATCCCAGTTGCCATTGGCCTGGGGATAAAAATCGTAGGTCTTGGACAGCAGCAAGTGCAGGAAAGTCTCAAATTCGGCCATGCTTGCCTTCTGCCATTTGTCCGTCGGCGCAACGGAGGGATCGTTATTGTAGACTTGCCTTATGATCTCGGCGGCGTTCACGAAATCCGGCCCCACGATGGCGATGCGCAGCTTCAAGTCGTTTCCGAGCCCGAGGGTCTTCAGAGTGTTGGCCCACCCATTGAGGACGTCTCTCGCTTTTTTCCCGTAGGCTACGTCTCCGTCCAAATAGTACCGTAAAGCGTAATAGAGCGCCTTGCTGCCGCCGCGGGTAAATTCGGTACCTCCGATATTGGGGCTGTTGTAAGGACCCACATCGAGCACAGGCGCCAGATTAACCTTATTGTTATCGAACCAGGTAGTGGCGCTTACGAGTTCCTGATATCCCTTTCCATATACTGTATCCAAGTTGTTTTTATTTGCCTTGATGTTATCAAGGTCCTCCAGTGTGAAATAGACGCCCGGATGTTGGAAGACGAAATCGTCGCTCAGATAGGGGATCGTGTCCTTGCTGACATATTGGTCTCCAATATAGGTCACATCGAAATAATCCAAATTGGGTCCATCGTAAACCGCCTGTCCCGGAGGCGCCTCCATTCCCAAAATAACGGTATTTTCACCCTTCTCCAGCCAGACGTTCATATAGTTGTTATTCCAAGCCGTATTGCCTTTTACGTTTGCATAGTCATTGTCCGTCTGCGGAGTCAGGGATGTGTTGGTCTCCGGATTATAACTGTCAATGTATCCGGACATATTGAAAATCATCCAGCCCGCCCAATGCGGATCCATAGTATTCGTAAAATCCGGTTCATCATCGTTGATAATAATGCGGCTATTCCTCTCGTCGCGGACATTTCGGTAACCGCCCACCTTTGTGGCTGGGTTGTTATATTTAAAAGCTAATTCATAAACGCCCGCCGCAGGTACAATCACCCTCCAGCTGGCCTTGTCCTGCCCCGATGGAATGGTGTTATTATTAGAGCCGCTGCCCGTTTTATAGTTGGCGACAGGGTCGCTGAAATCCACAAATTTGCCGCCCGAGGCGCCTGTTAAAACGACATCATCCGCGGCGGCAGATCCCGGTACCGTATTTCCGTTGTCCCTTATATAGATATTGCCTGTATGTTTATAAAAATCTTCCGCCTCTATCCTTGTGGTAAAGCCTTTGGGACCGGTAGACACAATAGGATCACCCAGTGTGACGTTCTCAGCCGCGGCAGCAACATTCGCTGTTGATCCCAGGACAAGCGTCGGCATACATATTATTGGTACACATAACAATAACGATAAGACCTGTTTCAAATGCTTTTTCATAATCGCTCTCCTTTCTTAAATAACGCAATTCTGTGACTTATTTCCAATGTAAGTCAAAATGCCTCCGTCTACATACAGGATGTAACCGCTAACAAAATCGGATGCGGGCGAGGCCAGAAACACGGCTGGACCTTGCAAATCGTCCGGCGTGCCCCAACGGGCCGCGGGCATCTTGCTGATGATAAACTGGTTGAAGGGGGGCGGCTGCCGCATAGGCACTGACTGTCTCGCGGCCCAGCTCACTCAACCTCGAACAGATGCTGATGATCTTGCCGCCGCCTTTCTTTATCATCGACTGTTTGAAAGCGTTTGCCACGATGAACGGCGCGTTTAAGTCAACGTCGATGACCTGACGGAAGTCCTTTGCGCTCATCTCGGTCATTGGGATTCGCTTGATGATGCCCGCGAGTTGACAGAATGTCAATAACGCTCACTGCGCCTCGAGCGCGCTGACGGTACCCTCGTCTATAACGTTGCAGACAGATGTCGGACATCAGGTGTGTTGATTATCCATTAACAGGGAATAAAATATGAAAAGAGACTTTGCGTTTAGTAGAATCGGTAATCATGACACCACGAATCGAAAAGATGACCTCTCATGAAAAGATTGCCCCATTTACGAACTTCGTGCAAACGTTGCTTAGCGAAGAAGAAGTGAAAGAAGTGGTGCAAGCCATCGGTTATCACGATAAAGGAAAGAAATCGCCCATGGCCCATATAAACGAATTATCGCCGTCGCGCAGCCCGAATGGATGCTCCAACTCGGGGAAATTTCCCAATCCCCTTGTTCCGCCTGCCTGCAAAGTGATGTCCGACGACATCTCCTTTCCACCGTTTATTTAGGCAGACGCAAAACGCATCGTTTTCGGGCAAGCACAGTCCGCCTGTGGCTTATGTGTTCAGCGACACCTCGACAAACTTCATAGTAACAAAGTGAGGAAGCAAGTCATATGCTGTTTTTTAAGAATAAAGTGAGTATTCTTAAGAATTGAACCTCCAAGGCGTTTGCGAATATAGGCCACCGGTCCCATGACGCGATACCCTCGAATAAACCGACATCAAACACAATGCTCTCGCGTGTCAGACCGGACGGCCCGACCATTTCGATGGTCTTTTCCATTCCTCTTATTTTTAGAATAGAATAACTGCAGGACTCGCTGAACATAACATAGGCGCATAGAAAGCCCATGAGGGGCTGAAGGTGATCGACTCTACCATTTAATAACCTTTCGGAATTAGAAGGCAGCTGAAGGAATGAAAAAGGGAACAGAGAACTGTATGATCTGGAAATGGTAGTAAATGAAAACTAGTTTCAAAAAAGGGCAGTTAGAATGGAGAGAAGGCGCGTCGTCCAACCTGCCCGTTCGTATTATGAGGTCACCAGATATTTCTGGTCGACCTCATTTTTTTGAGGCCGTAAGATAACGGTAGCCGGGGATCGAACGATTCTGCCCGTGGGACTTGGATCCCGAGAGCTATTCAGTTCATCCCCCCTACTTGTTCAACCATGGTTAGGCTGGTTGGGACATGAATCCCGTATCACATGCGATAGTGTGGAAGACAAGAAGGTTAGGGGTTGCCGGTGAAAATACTACAGGAGTGAAGTTATGAATTCCAGTCATTGGTTTGGATGTATCAAAGGGAGAGAGCCATGCACAAGCTTCTTTAGACCGTGGAGTACCTCATGGGAAGATCTTTGGTTTAATCATGATCTTGAAGGGTTAGCGTCTTTTCTAAATTATATGAGAGGAGTGGAATCAGCTGCAGGGATGCGTCCCTCCATTGTTATGGAAGCAACAGGCCATTATCATAGCCCCGTTGTTCAGTTTCTGGATGAGCACCAGTATTTGAACATCGTCATTAATCCTTTAATCTCACATAACGCCAAGAAAACCAATTTGCGACGGTTGAAGACGGATGCCGCTGATGCCCATCTATTAGGGACGCTGTTCTATAAAGAAGAGTTTGAACCTTACAAAAAGCGGGGTCAGCATCTCATGAATTTACGCTATCTAACACGCCAACATGAATCTTTAACGGGTATGTATGTCCAAGCAAAACTACAGTTTCAGGCTATTCTGGATCAAGTTTTTCCAGAATATCATGGCGTGTTTGGTGACCTTTATTCAAAGGTTTCCCTTCGATTTCTGGCTTTACACCCAACGTCTAAAGAAGTCCTAGAAATGTCCGAGTTGGAGATTACAACTGCAATCGGGCGTCTTACTGGACGCGGCAGATCCGTCTCATGGTGCTTGGAACGCGCTCAAATCCTAGGGGCTGCAGCAAAGCGAAACCCCTTTAAGGAAACGGCTTTTTCAAGCCATTTGATCTCCATGCAGTTGCTCATCAAATTGCTTCTTCAATACCAGGACCATCTAGCAGACCTTAATAAATCGATAGAGGCCCTAGCTGAAGCGTTACTTGAATATGATTTAATCCAATCGATACCCCCGGGATTGGCACTAAAATTGCTGCAACAATTTTAGCTGAGATCGGGGAAATCGATCGGTTCAATCACGCAAAGAAACTTGTTGCCTTTGCTGGTATAGATCCGAGTTTTTTTTCTTCAGGCAAGTTTACAGCAACCATAAATAAAATAACTAAGCACGGTTCCAGGAGGCTTCGTACTGCCCTATATCAAGCTGTACGATGTGGTATTCGTAGTAATAGAAATAAAAAACTAAGAGCTTATTATGATAAGAAGCGTGCTGAAGGAAAGCTGTTCAAAGTAGCGATAATTGCTTGTGTGAATAAACTCATCCACTGGATTTTTGCCATCTTGACTACTAAGGAAGCGTTCCGTTTAGAGTAAGTAGCAAGAAATAGAAATATATGGAATGTCTTTCCGTGCTTTATGGGACGGTTCTTTCCCATGCACTTTTTTAAGTATACCACCTCATGAATCCGCCATTAATAATTAAATATTGACAAGCTATTAGCTGGAATAGCTGAATGGCAAAGGATTTCACTAAGCGTACAGTGTACCTCCGTCGGGAATAAGTTACTGTTCTTGTCACCCTATAATAGTAGTGTTCATTGCACTATAAATTAGAAAAAAGACTGCCTTTCGGCAGTCCTTCATACCAATCCTTCACACTTATATAAAGCCTGAATAGTTAAGATACTGATGTGACAAAACCCTACTCAATTAAACGGAAGCTCAAATAAATCCAATTCATTTTCAACAATATTAATTGCACCAGCAACAACAATATGTCGGATATTATTTGATTTTATGATATATATATATCTTCCTTAGCAACATTTTTAGTAAGTTTATCACATACATAGCTGATATCATCTTCATTAACTTCTTCTATTTTTATATTAGGTAAAAACCTAGGTACTTCTATATACTTAACATCAAAAAACATGATATCGATATTCTTATAATTTTTATCATTCTTTGGGCTTCTGATAAGTAATTCACCATGACTAACTTTATAATGCCAAAGTTGAAACTTTCTCCCCTCAAAATCTCTACTCATTCCCATTCACCTTCTTCTTTACGTATTCGACAATACGCGAGGCAACGCCATTAGTAAGACTATACATATCATCATTAGAAGGAATCCATCCCCCATACTTTTAATTCTATCACGATGCATCATTCGTGTAATCTACCCGTTACTTCAGCGTAACTCTAATTCCCATCGATTTATCCTGAGAAGATGGAGAGGAATCCCTTACATTGAATTAGCGTCTAGAAGTCTAAAAGTCGCGCTACCCTCATCGCCAGTGTTAACAAACTGCATCACTGGATTTATGCCCTGCTAATGAAGCAAGAAAGGTTTGTTTACCTAGCTTGAAAAACCCTCTAAACACGGCAAAACAGCAGCCATCAAGGACTGCTGTTCTCCCTTTCTATTCATCTTTTAGAATTTTGATCATAGCAGAGACGACACCTATATGAGTGGCTAAATGCTCAGATGTTGAGAGAATTAGCTCTCCAATATTGTCCGCCTTCAGAAAGTTCTCTTTTACAGGTACTTCCAGTTTATCTTTCAACTCATGTATCAGGTAACGTTGTTCTTTCAGTTGAGCAATTATTAGCTCCCAGGTTGGCGGTTCTTCTGTCCAATCTGAAGTTTTGGTACGGTATGCAAACAAGTTTTGATAGTTTTCCGGAAGAACTCGAGGCAAGTCTGCAAGACAAAACACATGGAATTCAGTAACGACAAGCACATGCCCGACATGCCATAGAAGGTTAGTTTCAAAGCCTGTCGGCACAACATTACGTTTGTCAATGGGACATTTGTTAACTAAGTCAATAAATGCGTCTTGTTGTTTGTTAAAAGAATGGAATACAAATTCTTCTCTCATTTATAATCCTCCTCATCAAATAGCTTGACATACGAACCGTAACCTCTCTCTTCAAGTTCATGCAGGGGTATAAATTGTAAAGCTGCAGAATTAATGCAGTAACGAACTCCCGTTGGTGAGGGGCCGCTCTTGAACTTATGACCTAGAAAGGAATCGGCATTCTTACTTTTAACCACGGGAGCTACCGACACAAAACCATGGCTATTTTTCTCAATCAGATTATTTGGCTCCAAGGGTTTGGTGAAATTAGGCCAGCCTACACCTGCATCAAATTTGTCCTTTGAGCTGTACAGCGGCTCGCCGGAAACGATATCCACGTAAATGCCTGGCTCATTGTTGTCCCAGTATTCGTTGTTAAACGGCTCTTCATCCACCCCATGTTGAGTGACCTCATATTGGAGCTTGGTCAGCGTTTTCAGCTTTGCTTCCTTATCAAAACCTTTTTGAATGTTCACGTTTCTGTCACTCCCCCAGATTCTATCTAAGCTTGCATCGCGGCCGGAGCCGAGCAAATTGATTTTGAAACTGATCGGGTTATTCTTGAAAAAGTTTTGATGCTCTTCTTCCGCCTTGTAAAACGTCGAAGCAGATTCAATCTTCGTGATAATCGGTTTTTTGAACCTTCCTGAAGCTGCTAAAGCTTCTCTGGACGCCTCAGCCAACTCTTTTTGTTCATTGTTTTTATAAAATATGGCGGTTTGATATTCGCTGCCGCGATTAGCAAATTGCCCCTCTGCATCCGTTGGATCAACGTTTCGCCAGAAAACCTGCAGAAGGTTATCATACGAAATCTGATTCGGGTTATATCGAACTTCCACCGATTCGAGATGTCCGGTCGTTTGAGAACCTACTTCTTCATAAGTAGGATTTTCCTTATGGCCTCCCGTATAGCCGCTTTCAACGCCTGACACACCATCAAGCTTCTCAAATACCTCTTCCATCAACCAGAAGCAGCCGCCTGCAAAAATAGCAGTTTCGTAGGACGTGTTCGAAACTTCATTCGCTGTTGTCATCGCAGCTTGAGCATTCACGATTTCTTTTTTGTGATTAGAACTGAAAAAGGAGTAAACCATAAAGACAAGCAGCGCTATAGGCAGTAACAATAATTTGCGGTTTATTATCTTCAAGTTACCTTTCACCTCCGCGGTACATCTTGGGATGGCACGAACACTAGCTCTTAATAGTTCAGAAAACAATTTACTTCATACAAAGTTCCAACCACTAAATTTCACGTCTATCCTCCTCCTTTTTTCGTTACTTGGATTTTAACAAGAATCACGCGCAAGCAAACCTGTGGAAAGTCATGTGTTTACACCAAAAAAGGCACAACATTTGATCAATAAAGCATGGTAAAATTCATGCTCTATGCCAAAAGTCATGCCCTTTTAATTATAAAAGATGACGAACTGAAAATAGCGCAGCTTGCGTTCTGTCGCGCAGCCCAAGCTTGGCGATAAGATTCGAAACATGATTTTTCACAGTGCCTTCCGTAACAAAAAGCAAGCCCGCAATTTCTTTATTATTTAGGCCTTGACCCAATTGAGCTAATACCTCTTTCTCCCTATCCGTTAAAAGCGCCAGCTCGTCAGGCTCAGTACGTTGAACGGAATCTACCTTGTTCAGATGCTCTACCGTCATTTTTTTAATTTCTTTCAGCAGCACTGCCGTGATCTCGTGTTGAAAAACAGTCCCGCCATTGTAAACCGTTTGAATGGCGCTTACGATCGCCTCCGAAGGCATATCTTTTAATAAGTAGCCATGGACGCCTTTCTCCAGAACCTTCATGATTAGCTCCGCATCATCAAATGTGGTCAGAATCAATACTTTCGTTACCGGAAAGTGCTTGAGGATTAATTCCGATCCTTCAATACCATCCATTCCAGGCATTCGAATGTCCATCAGCACCACATCCGGCCGCCATTCGGCTGCTTTGGTGTAGGCGTCTCTCCCATCCACGGCCATTCCCACCACTTCCATATCTGGTTCCAAACCGATGATGGTCGCAAGTCCTTCTCTCATTAGCCGTTGATCGTCAACTATTAAAATTTTCAATGAATCCTCGCTCCATTTCTGTTACAGAATAAGGGAATTGCACCTCAACAGCGAAGCCGGTTCTCTGATCCATCCGGAAATGCACATCGCCATGCCATTCCCGCACTCTTTCCTGCAGATTCATTAAACCAAATCCCGGTTTCAGTTCGTGAGGCAGCTCACCGTCATTCCGAATGCATAAAGTAAATCCTTCACCAGAGTAGGTCAACACGATGAATGCATGTTTCGCTTGTCCATGTTTTTGGGCATTCGTGAGGGACTCTTGTACAATTCGATAAGCAGTTAATTGAAGATCGCCTGGGAGTGTGACAGGTCTCCCTTCCACTTCCAAGACGGTCTGCACCTTTGCAAATTTGATAAACTCCTCCGCGAGCGCTTGAAGACGTTCTTCTAAAGAAGTAGATTGTATAGGTTCATCTCGTATGGCCCTTACTGAAAGACGTAACTCTTGTAAGGAGGACCTTATCAATTCCTCACACTCCAGATAGGCTTGTTCGCTTCGTTGTGGGTCCACTCGGCTTAGCTTGCGAGCCGCTTGCATTTGAACCAGCAAAGCCGTTAATTTATGACCTACCGTGTCATGAATATCGCGTGCAATTCTCACACGTTCCCTCGCGGCGGCCCACTCTTCCGTCTTGAGGGCGAATTTCTGCAGCTGCTCATGGGATTGCTTCAATTGTTCATACAACTGCACCGTATCCTTGCGTGCGCGTTGATAAAAATTAATTAAAGAACTCACGATACCTGCGAAAACAATAAATGAACAGGTAATAAAATAGCTGGTCTTATCCAATTGCTGATATAGATACCAATCAATGCTGCCCATCGTAATAAGATAGATGATGAGTAACATGATACAAGCTATGATGAGCATGCGGATCTTTTTTAAAAACATTAAAATGGCCAACGCCGTAATGCCAACAAATAGGTGATTGGGGAAATCCCCGCTAATATAGACATAACCATACGAAGCTGACACTAAGAAATCAATGATGAGTAGATGAAAAAGCCAATTTTTCCTCTTGTTCAATTTCGAGTAGAATTGGTTAACTACCAGAAAAATAACCAATGAAAAGACTAAAAAACTTAATCTCCAAAAAATCGTAATCGAATTTTCATAATAAAAAAAACCGGTCAGTGCTAAATCAAATACAAGCTTTAACCCAAAAAACAGTCTCCATGAGAGCGGCGCCTTTTGCATAATATCTGTTTCTTGGAGCATGATCGCCTCTCCTCTCCATATTCGAGTGATAACCATTATTCCAACAGTCTCATTTTACCACAAATGAGCGTTGAACTAAGCTGCCCAATAGCTTAATGACAAAAGGAGCAGCTGCCAAGGCAATCTGATCCCAGTGTTTGAACTATCGGTTGCAATAGGTAAGCATTTGATGTAATCTCCAGCTTTTCCCCTGCTCCACACGGAGCGTGCCAGTTTCCAAGCACTCCGCGTTCCCTCTAATTAAATCGGAAATCCCGTTTACAGGCTGATCAGCCTATCAAACTACTGATTGAGTGGCCAGGCGAGATCATGGGGATGGAAAATGGAGATGTGCAGCCTTACAGCTCCAGAGTGAGTAAATATTACAACATAATTTTGGACAACTGCAACCTATTTGAACCGACCTCCGTCTGATGGATTGTCAACATGATTGACGCTAAATTTCAAACATCGGAAGGAGCTTTTTAATATGAAGAAGAAACTAACTGTTATATTAACTTTGGCTGGGATACTCGGCACAACAGCCGCAGTCGGAGCTGAGGATTTGGTAGAAAAGGTTACAGGTTACTTACAAAAAGACGTAAAGATTCTTGTTAATGGACAAGATAGCAAGCTAACGCCCGTCTACATCGATGGAAAAGCGTACCTCCCAGTACGCGACGCTGCGACTCAGCTTGGATATACGGTAAATTACGATGAAGCGAACAAAGAGATCGAGCTGGACGAAGCGGCTGACCTGATGCCTGCATCCGGTGTGATCGTAAGCGTACAGGCTAAGGAAGACGGTAATACCCGCATCGAGCTGCTCGGCAGCACATGGGTCATTTTAACCGTAGACAAATCGACTGCCATCAAGAGCCTAGACGGTAAAACGCTAACTGCAGCCGATCTTAAAGCCGGTACTCAAATCGACGCCGAGTTCGGACCAGCAATGGCGATGAGCTATCCGGGCCAAGCGCAAGCTGTAAGCATTAACGTTCACGCAGACCGCTCAATCAAAGAAGATACAATCAAAGAAGTAAAACATACGGATGATGGCTGGCAAGTTCAATTAGGCGACAATTTGGTACTTAACGGCGGTAAAGAAACTCGCGTCATGACGTCTCAAGGCGAATCCGTGAAATGGGAGGACCTGAAAGCCGGCACAAAAGTAAAAGCCTACTACGGTCCATTTGAAACGAAAAGCCTACCTCCGCAAAGCCCTGTGTTCCTCCTCGTTGTTCAGGCTCAAGCGCCTGTAACAGGCACTCCGAAAATGTCGCCTGAGACAGCGCAGGAATACCGCAACTTGGCATGGGCGCAAGTGAAGGAGCAAGCGTCCCATATTACAACGAAGCAAGACGAAGCAGCCGTTCAAATCGTCTCCTCTAATGAGGTAGGCGTATTGGCTTCCACAGACGAGCAGAAGAAATTGCTCGCAGACGTTCAAGCTGCGAACGGCAATTTCGTGACGGTTACTTACAGCACAGACCAAAATGAGCTGCTTGGACCGTTGACAGTCGTATTCGATTTCAACACAAAAGCTTTTATCGGCTTCAACGCTAGAAGATAAACGATTTCTAAAAAGCCATGAAATTCAGCTTCCATTGAATTCCATGGCTTTTTTTTCTAAGGGCATAGTGCCCTAACGGACCACTACATATTTGTAGCCCATATCGTAGTAGGTCAGGGAGTAAAGAAACAATTAAGTTTTGAAGTACTTTTTACACTCATCTATAGATCCAATAAACTAACGTTCTGCGTAGTTTGATACTCGATAAAAGATCATTATTATTCTATTTAGCTTTTAAAAAAGGCATTCACCAAATTGTGTGGTAAACGCCTTTTAAATTCAACACACTTATTACAACCATGTATTTATAGCTCTCATTCAACAAACGTTTCCCGTTAGAATTCCTGTGGAACGAATAATTTGGAGTTTGAATAAAAAAGAGCGCCTCTGTAAGATGGGAGTACACAACGGGTCTACAGCCCTTAAAATCCCACATCAGGAGGTCGCTCTACTATGAAGTTTAAGTCACAAGTTAAGCAAAATCAACTCATTGAAAATATTACCGTGGATCACCTAGTTATCGGTGTAGATATCGCACAGGAGATCCATGTTGCCAGAGCTGTGA
This sequence comes from Paenibacillus sp. V4I3, assembly GCF_030817215.1. Lineage (GTDB taxonomy): Bacteria > Bacillota > Bacilli > Paenibacillales > NBRC-103111 > Paenibacillus_E. Next base: position 2,809,386 of record NZ_JAUSZA010000001.1, on the reverse strand, counting down.
ACTTCCGCGGTATTGCTTTGGGTAATCCATTGGAATTTAGTAATGATGAAGTGGGCTTCCGATCTTTTGATCGCTGGATCCTTGACTTGCTAGCTTCATATAAGCTAAACAAGATGATCGTCGGTATGGAGCCGACAGGCCACTATTGGCTCAACCTTGCTTATTGGCTTAAAGACAAAGAGATTGAAGCCGTGCTCGTTAACCCTCATCTGGTCAAGAAGAACAAAGAAAACCGCGACAATACACGATCTAAAAGTGATAAAAAGGATGCGCTTGTAATTGCTGACATGGTGAAAAACGGCTATTATTCTCCTGTCCGTTTCCATTCCGCAGAATATGAAGAGCTACGCGTCCTGATGTCAAATCGAGAAACGGTTGTTAAACGCCTTGTAAGTGCAGTGAATCAGATCCACCGCTGGGTAGACATTGTGTTCCCTGAACTTAGACAAGTTTTTAAAATCTTAACTTGTAAGGGTGCATTGGTAACCCTTCGCCTGTTTCCTCTCCCCACCGATTTATGTAAATTGGAGTCAGCTGATGTGATTGCGGGTTGGAAGAAGTCCATGAAACGGCATTCAGGTGTGCGTAGGGCTAAATTGCTCATCGAACTGGCCAAACGGACTGTTGGTTCCAAGCAGGCAACACACGCTTACAAGCTCCATCTTGACCATCTTCTTGAGGAATATGACTTAGCCAATACGCAGCTTCAGAGAATTGAAAACGAGGTCAAGGACGTGCTTAATCGTATCCCCTATGCGGGCAAGATCCTTGCGATTACAGGCGTGAGTGCTACTTCTTTAGCAGGCGTTTTAGGGGAGTCAGGTGATCTAAGTGGATTTGCCCACGGGAACACACTACTGCGTCATGCAGGTCTTAATCTGACCGAAGCAAGTTCGGGGAAATGGAAAGGTCAGATGACATTGAGTAAACGAGGGCGTCCACGCCTTCGACACTTCCTCTATTTAATCACGATGTGCATGGTCATGAGCAACCAAGAATTTAAGGCTTTGCATCACCATAACGTCCATGTTAAAAAGCTTAAAAAAATGAAGTCTATCATGAAGTTATGCGGAAAGTTAGCCCGACTTTTAGTTGGGATGGCACGCAGTCGGGAAGCCTACAACCCAGATAAAATCTTTGCAATGGCAGCTTAAAATTAAACCATATCTCACTTAAGTTGGCGTATTCGCAGGAGGACAAAGAAAGCACGGAGTATCGGGATATGTTACGCAAAAGGGCTCCGACCCGTTCCGTTAGAAAGACCGACCTCCACCCCTTAGATAGATGTGACGAAGGAATGAAAGGGCATTGACCCGTTGAGACATGGGAGCGAAAATCGCTAAGGGCTCTGTGGAGTATACGTGCAGTAAATGGAATTAATTGGGTGAGGATACCTCCACCTCTGTTTCCGCACACCTTCTAACGAATAAGCTTACCAAATGAACTCTCTTTCTTTCGTCATCCGATTCTCATGGAAGATGAAATCCTGCGAATACGCGAGCTTGAGTGAGAAAATTAAATCATACCGAGGGAGCGTAGCAGTTAGCATGTTAATCAATGTTGATTTAAAATTAAAATTGTTCAGCTACTATTCCACCAAATAAGATTCCGCTAATTGTTATAATACATATCCCTAATATAAACATCCCCCACCGAAAACCAGTACTCATCCCTCTGAAAATAAAAATATTTAAGCAAAGACAACAAATTATATATCCAGCCCATATAAGAAAACATAGAAACCACTCTAACTCCCATATTAAGGGAAGCCCTAAGATGAAAACTGTTACTGAAAACATTCCAATTAACACATTTAGAAAAAGAAATGTTGCACACTGAATGTAGAATAACTTAGTAATATTCGGATTAAAATTATTATTCAATATTTTCACTCCCCAATAAATTTCCCCTGTATTAACTCTTTCCTACAACAGAAGTATAAAGTATTTGGGGTTAATTAATTAGTACTATTTTCATCTAGTACCTGCTTATATTTATCACAAGACTGCCCGTTAGTGCAGCAAGGCTGCCATTCATTCTCGCGGCAGCCTGTGGTGTTGGTAATTGAGCTATAAGTTCTCCGTTAGTTAAGCCGATTAGTATTATTGGTTCTTTCCATAAGAAATTTGCTCAATTTGAAAATGTCATCTGTTATAAACACTTCCTTTTCCGTATCAAAAACAAAATATGTCGGTAAACTCTCTACTTTTAACGCTTGTAGTTCTCTATTGCTTGGATTTCCATTCTCATAATACCCATCAATGACATTGATATTCCGCTGAAACACTTGCTCAAATTCACGTTTAAGTTCTTCTGTTGCTCCTAGAACCGTTATATAATATTTCCCCTCATTATTAGAAAGTATTGAAGAGAATGAGAATGTTTCTTCTGTATCAGCTTTGCAACCCAAAAATAAAGTAACAAAAATAATCAGTAGTAACTGGAATCGTTTCATTCAGATACTCCCCTCGCTGTGTATCCCTATAACACTTTTCCATAAAGTAATTTGTATTATATACGTCGTTCCCAAAGTTTGGAAAGTTCCGTTAATCTGCCCTTTAGTTGAGCAAAGGCTGTCGATCATGCCGGCACCCTCATCTTGGTTGTGTATGTAACTATCGTTTCTTCGTTAGGTTAACATTCATTCCTACAATATGATAAACTTGGACTGAGGTGACTAACAATGCCATCAAACAAATTAATGCTGTCAGGTATTTTCCTCTTTGTACTGATGTATTACGTTCAAAACAATATGCATATAAGATTGCATCTTTTTGAAGTAATAATTCCATTTATTGGAGTTGTCCTGTTTATTTTTGGACTAATCACGAGGGATAATAAATAGTCAACTGTTAAACTAATCTCCGTTCGTATTATGAGGTCACCAGATAGTTCAGAAAACGGCAGCCGTGAATCAGGCTGCCGTTTCTTCGCGTTTATTCAACTATCGTTCCTCGTTAGCTTAAGTAACCGTGACATTTAAAGTTATAGTTGGGATTTTTCATAACCTCTTCTTTCTGAAGTTCATACATGGCTATTTTATAGTTTATTTCTTCCAAGTGTTTTAGACTTTCGTCAATTTTCTTCTGCACTTCCAATTTATGCTGCATCAACATTTCTTCTCTTTGCAAGAAGGTAGGACTTCCTAATTCATAAAGTTCCTTGTAATCCTTGATTTTTGAAAGAGGCATTCCTGTCTCTTTGAGACAACGAATAAAAGAAATCCAGTCTATTTGTTGTTTGTTATAAACTCTACGGCCTTTTTCGTCACGAGATATATTTGGTAATATCCCTTGCTCTTCATAAAATCTAAGTGTCTTTGCAGATACATTTAAATTCTCCACTACATATGTCATTGAATACAACATCTACTTGTCCCACCTTTAGTTACAGTTACTGTAACTAAATATATATCATATGGAGAATGATAAGACAACTATTCTATTTGTAATCATATAAAAATAAATCCTTTACTTACTGTAACGGTAACCAATTACACTGAAATAGAAAAGAAAATATGATAGCGAGGTTAAAGAAATGAATCAAAAATACAGTAGGTTATTTGAATCCTTCACATTCAGAAGTGGAATAACAATAAAGAATAGTATCGTTATGGCACCTATGACAACCTGGTCAAGTAATGACGATCTTACCATTTCGGATGACGAAGTAAAGTATTACAAACAAAGAGTGAACGGGGTAGGACTCGTAATTACAGGGTGTACTCATGTTACACCTAATGGGCAGGGTTTTACGAATGAATTCGCTGGGTACAATGATGAATTTACTCCAAGTTTACGAAAATTAGCTGAGGCAGCGAAAAGTGGAGGCTCTCCTGCGATCCTACAGATTTTCCATGCTGGCAATAAAGCCTTGCCTGGATTGGATGCAGTTAGTGCGAGTGCATTGCAATCTGAGGCTACTGCTCTTGGCCCAACTGTAGAAACAAGAGAGCTATCACATGAGGAAATCCTGTCGATTATACATGCTTTTGGAGACACAACGAGAAGAGCGATTGAAGCAGGATTTGATGGCATCGAAATTCATGGGGCTCATGGATTTTTAATTCAAAACTTCTGGTCGCCAGCGACAAATCAACGGACGGACCAATGGGGAGGATCACTTGAAAATCGCTTGCGTTTTCCATTGGCGATTATTGAAGAAATCAAAAATGTCATTGAAAAACATGCTACAAAACCATTCATTTTAGGATTCCGATTTTCCCCTGAAGAGTCCTCCAAAGTGGACGGATTACGCATGAAAGATACGTATGAATTAATTGATATCCTTGTTGAACAAGATTTAGATTATATACATGCTTCATTAGATAATGTGTCTTCAAAGCCAGTAGATAGTCAAGATGAAAAAACACGGCTTGAATTGATTCTTGAAAGAGCAAACGGTAAGGTACCTGTGATGGCTGCTGGTTCCATAATAACACCGGATGATGCTCTTAAAGCTGTGGAATTAGGATTGCCGCTAGTCGCCATTGGGCATGCGTTAATTATGGATCCTAATTGGGTTGAAAAGGTCGCAAATGGACGTGAAGCCGAGGTAGATTCTGAGTTGAACGTTTTAAAACTCGACCAGCTTAATATTCCAGAAAAACTTTGGAATGTAATTCAAGCCATGCCGGGTTGGTTTAATATTAGTAACTAAAAAGTAGTCCTAAAGGCTACTCAGATTGACGAGAACCCCAAGTCTTTTATGAGACTTCGGGTTTCTTTTGCTAACTCTAAGGTGCTCCGTCCATCCGTAGTTCGGTAGGGCAATTCTTGCTGCTGCGGACACACATACCGCGTGTATTTCGATCTTGAAGGTCTTTGCAAATTAGGGGCGTTAAATAACCTGAATCTAAGGCTACTGCTCCAGAATACTGTTGCGTTAATCTGCCCGTCCACACATGCAGCGCAAGCGCCGCACCACAGATGATGAATGTAGGTTTCCTTATCGGTCTTTCTTACAGCGGCTAAGACTTAATTTCCATGGGAGCTTAATGCCGCGGTGGCAGTCTAATACTTTATTTTCTCAGTCTACAACTATATTAACCTAGTTAACACTTTATTTTTCAGTCAAATACTTTATTTTCATTGAACATCTGTTGTTACTTCCCCTTCATGCCCTAGTGAAAATAGCCGTTTGCCACCACGCTCTACTTCCCGTCCCTCGGTTTTAAGGGTTTATCTCACATTTACTCACTCATTCGCAGGATTTCATCGCCATGTATAACAGCTGTCGTCCAGAAAGTAAGCTTATTAAACACCGTCGTTCCATGTTTGGATATGCGGGAACAGAAGAAACGTGTGGAACATTTCTCCAAGTGCTATTCTTCTGCACGCATACTCCACTTTCTCCTTGGCGTTCACCATCCCATGGCTCAACGGGTCTATGCCCTCACATTCCTTCGTTACACCTGACCAAGGCGTGGAGACCGATAGCGTTTAGCGGATGGGTCTGAAGCCCTTGCCGGGCAGTAGCTCGGTTCTCCGTGCTTTCTTTTTTGAAATCCTGCGAATGAGTCAATCTATGTGATCTTTAAGTTCGTTTTAAGCAGCTTGCGTAAACGTTGGAGCAGCTATCTCAGGAGAAAAAGTTTCTCCTTTTTGAACAATACTAATGATGATTCGTGCCAGTTTTCCAAGCAGTTTAAATACAGACTGTTGCTTCTTCATATGCTTGATTTGAACATTATTCTCATGTAACTGTCGGAACACAGGATTATTCCCTACGAGCTGGATCGTGGCTAGATATAGATATTTTCGCAGCGTAGCATCGCCTCTTTTAGAAAGCACGATCTGTCCTTTACGTTTTCCCGACGTGCTTTCGGCTAGGTTCAAGCCGGCTTTACGTAATAATTGGCGCCCATGCGCATACTGTCTAAGGTCACCAGCACCTGAAAGAATAGCTGCCGTACAGATTGAGCCTAGTCCTTTGATAGATCGAAGCTGATCGGCCATAGGAATTTCACTGAGCAATTTTTGGATATCTTTTTCAATTTCATTTAGTATTTCAACAATCCGTTCGAACTCTTGCAAGAGTCGGTGTAAATCCTGATTCGCTTCATTGGGAGCAGTCTTGTCGCCTACACTTCGCTTAGCTAGAGAGATAAGTTGCGCAGCTTTCTGCATGCCAGTGGAACCACCGGCTCGCTGCATATGCGCTCTCCAAGCAGTGATCACATCAGATACGGACAGAGACTCTATATCCTGCGGAAATGGGAATTCCTTAAGCGTAGCCAAGGAACGTTTGCAGGTCCAATCTTTAAACACAGAAAAATATTCAGGGAAGCGAATGTCTATCCAGCGGATGATTCGGTTCTGCAGCCGTACACTATTTGTCACCCAATATTCCCGATCACTCATCATTGTTCTCAACCTTTGAAAGACTGCAGCTTGTCGAGAGTATTCATAGTAAAATCCTCGGCTGACCACGTCGGCAATGACAAGCGCATCCTTCGGATCATTCTTAGATGGACTATTGTCGCGATTCTCCTTGTTTCTTTTGGTAGTGGCAGGATTCACCATTACAACGTTTATGCCGTTGTCGGTAAGCCAATTAGCCAGGTTTGACCCGTAATGTCCAGTCGGCTCCATGCCAATGATGAGTCCCTGTAAACGGTGTTTCTGTTTCAGTCCATCGATCCACCGCACTAATTTTTCGAAGCCTTCAATTGTATTTGAAAATGTGAGATGACGATGAGAAAGTACGATGCCGCGAAAATTAGTCGCTTGTGCGACATGAGTTTCCTTCGCGATGTCGATGCCCACAACAAGATGAGAAGTGGTAATTCGTTCAATACGTTGATTTTGTCCGTCTGTTTGTTTAAACTTCATAGTGAGAGCGCCTCCTTGATGGTATTGGGTTATAAACCCGTCGACAAACCCATCATACCGAGGCGCTCCTTTTTTGACAAAGGCTATTTCTTAGCCCTAACAGGAATGTTTAGCTTAGAGTAGGGTAAGACGGGGGATTACTCCCCCGGACTCCCCATCAAACCGTGCATGCGGATTTCCCGCACACGGCTTTCCTTCGTCAGTTCCCCATCTTCAGGAGTGAGTCATCTTCACCCGTCACCGGGCTGCATATTTCACAACTGAATTAGAAACGTGTGGTGAGTAAGTTTGTTAGAAATACCATTCCTGCCGATTCCAACACTTTGTTGGGTATCAGCGAATTAGAAACCGTAGATTTCTTTTTACACATAAAGGCTCGCACCCTCATGCGCGTCCATTCGTCTAACCGTTGAAACTTCTTCTTTACATTCCCTATGCCGAAGTAATTACCAAACCCTCGCACAATTTCATTTAGTTTCTTGAGCATTCCATCAAGGTTAATCCCTTGTTGCCTGCGGGTGATCTTACGGACTTTATCTTTGTATTTCTTCACTTTCGTGTCAGGTACAATGAGATATCCCTTCCAGAAGTCGAATCCAAGAAAGCGAAATCCATCATCGAAATGTACAACCTTCGTTTTCTCAGGGTGCATTCGTAGTTGTAATTCGTTTTCCAGAATGGTCTTTGCCGCTAGGTATGCCTCTTCAGCCTGTTCCTTTGTTTTACATAGAATGACTGCATCATCCGCATACCTTACCACTGCAAAACCTCTCTCCTTCATCCCCCAGTCGAAATGGTTCAAGTACAAATTCGCAAGCAATGGCGACAAATTTCCGCCCTGTGGAGACCCGATTTCCGTTTCATGGAACTGATCATCTTCCATGAATCCCGCCGTTAGCCATCCGCGAATGAGCGTCAGTACTTTTCCGTCGGCGATTCTCTCATGTACTTTCTCCATCAGTAATTCGTGTGGAATTTCATCGAAGAAAGACATAATGTCCAGGTCAACCACATATTCGTATCCGCCGCGTTTCGCGCGTCGAATCGTATTCACTGCTTGGTGCGCCGAGTATCCTGCTCGAAAGCCAAAGCTATAATAGTAGAAGTCTTTCTCGAAAATCGGCTCGATGATCTGGCGTACCGCTTGCTGACATACGCGATCTCGGATTGTAGGAATACCTAACGGTCTTAATTTCCCATTCTCCTTCTCAATGTAATGACGTCGCACAGGGTCAGGCTTGTACCGCCCTTGTTGCAATAACCTTTGGAGCTCCCTCAGGTTCATACTCACATTCTTCTCGAACATGGCAATGCTTACGCCATCGATTCCGCCGCTTCCTTGATTCTTCCTCACGGATAGCCATGCTTCGTACAGATTTTCTATTTGGTACACTTTATCGATCAGGGAGTAATATCGTCGTTTCGGTTTCATTGGTGTTTCACCACCTTTACCGCTACTCACCAAACTGGTCTTGTTTCCGCTACAGATGATCGATTCCTTGCTTGTTCCACGGGCGTAACAAATGCGTCTTAGACTCATTGTCAATCACTCTGTTGGTCCGCCGTGTACTCAGGTCGCCAGTAGTCCTTATCCGTTGGCGTTCTTCGCCATTGGCGGGACGCACCCACTTGGAGCTACTCTCGTTGGTTTAAGGCGCTTACGATCTCCACTCACGCAAACTCACAGATTTTGACGAAGCACGTCCCCTTTGCCTCTGTCTTCCCTCTTTTGAAGCGGAAGCAGGTTATGCGACTGAGTCTTCTTTCTCGCGCGCATACTCATCCGAGTTTTCCCCTCCAGACTGTTACCAGCTTTCATCGGCTCGGACTTACTCGCTATTACGGAACGATCCGCCATCTCGCAGCCCATTGATTCGGCTTTCCCTTTAAGGTTATACCTCCCCTACCTTGTCCGCGTTTGCGTCAAGGAAGCTACGAGACTTCCCTCAGTTATCTGCACATTCTATTCCATCCATCCTGACCCTAATCACGTCGATGAGCCTTGCAGGTCATATCCCTTTGTTTGTTTCCCTACAAGATATACATATTTGCATAAGTTTCCCCGTTTGTTTGGCGGGTCACCCAACATCGCCGCCACCTCTGGTTCACCGCATTCCGGGCTGGATTTTGCCTGCAGGCCCTTCGGATTCCCTCTCACAAGAGACACCCTGCCAATCCTAACCCTGCTGGATTAGGACCTCTACTTCGGCTACGGCACTTTAAAGGGTAAAGTTACCGAGTGGATTTGAACCACTTAGATTGTGCGACTGTGAGGCGCACAAACAAAAGCGGCTGCCGAAGCAACCGCTATTTCACTAACGTTCTCAGTTAGCGGAATGACTTAAATTTATTCCAATATCTCAATAATTTTTTTAGCATTTAATAAGCATTCACACTTATTTAATTTTCGCGAAGGATCCAAATGTCGAAGCATAGATTCAATATAACCAGCTATTTGCTCAGGATCCCTAGACCCGCTATAGTGAATGCATTTTAGTATTTCATAACTTTCGATACCGTAGATCTTTAAATCAAATGGATCCCATGCTGCAATGATTTTATGTATTTTGTCTCCTAGAGAATTAATAACATTTCCTCCTCTACGTAACATTTTACAAATAATATCTGTCTACAGGTCTCATTTGACTACCATTATACTTTGTATTTTGGAAAGTAGTGGATTATCAATATGCTCTCACCGAAAAAAAACGTAATCTACTATCCGGACGAAGTAATAAAATAGTTGAACGTGTTTGATATTCTTTTCAATAAGTATGTAAAAAGACGCTGCCTTGATCATAGGCAACGTCTTTATAATGTCTATTCCACCGCTTTTGGTATGAAGCTACTCCTTTTCTCCCTGATTCAGCCGCTCGAGCAATGAATCAAGAGACTCAACCGTAAGTCCGCCTCCGCTGAATGCAACTAAACCTCGAAGCGGCAAATATTTCAGGAACGCGGTCATCAGCTCGGACATCCCTTCCCCTTCTCCGTTAGAAGAGCCGAATGGCGAATGCTTTAGCAAATCCGTTACGATCGTAGCGGCTCGCGGGTTCTCCATCAGATCGCCAACAGTCGAATTACGAGTATACGTCTTCGCTATCGATACCGTCGAATTCACTCGAATGGTCCTCTTAAGAACGATCTCCGCTGAAGACTTTCCGACCAGAATTTCGAACTCACCTGTCTCAACATGCCAATCGTTCATTTCCACATCGAAATATGCAAAGGATCTCTTGTCAAGCATAAAGGTGACGGTTTTCGCTTCTCCAGGCTCCAGCGCTACTTTGACGAATCCCTTCAGCTCCTTCTCCGGGCGAGACACGCTGCTGCGCACATCCCGCACATACAGTTGCACGATCTCTTTGCCAACTCTGCTGCCGGTATTCTTTATATTGACTGAGACGTGCACCGAATCGCTGTCGTTCATCGTATCTTTGTCCACCACAAGTCCGCCGTATTCGAAAGTTGTATAACTAAGCCCATGACCGAATGGGAACAGTGGCCGTAGCTTTTTCTTGTCATAATAGCGGTAACCGACGTAAATCCCTTCCTTATATTCCACAAGGTCTCCATCACCCGGGAAATTTAAATAAGATGGATTGTCGCTCAACTGAACAGGGAACGTCTCGGCCAGCTTGCCGCAAGGATTGGCATCACCGAACAGTATATCGGCAATCGCACCGCCTAGCGCTTGGCCGCCTAAATAAGCCTCGAGCACAGCCTTTACATTGCCAATCCAAGGCATTTCCACCGGGGCCCCATTGCTAAGCACAATTACTATCTGTTTTTTCGCCGCGGTCACCGCTTCAATCAGCTCCGATTGATTGAGCGGGAGGTTCAAATGCTCGCGATCAAATCCTTCCGATTCATATCGGTCAGGCAAACCGACGAAGAGAATAACGACCGATGCATCTTCTGCAAGCTTGATCGCTTCCTTCAAAAGCTGTGGATTCGTTTGGTCTCCGTTCAACTCATAGCCCTGGGCATACGCAATCTCCGCGCCGCTTCCCGCCGATTTGGCAAGCTCTTCGCTGATATCCTCGAGCTTGGTTGGCTTAATATGCGAGCTGCCTCCGCCTTGATATCTCGGCTGCTTGGCGAGTTGCCCGATGACGGCAATTTTGCCGGACTTCGGCAATGGCAAGATGCCGTCCTCGTTTTTCAGCAGCACCATGCTTTCACGCGCAACTTCCCGTGCTAGAATATGATGCACCTCCGGATCATAGGAAGCACCCGGCTTCTTGCTGTCGACCGCCATGAAGACAATGTTCAATATTCGCTCAACAGCCGAGTCGAGCTTTTTCTCTGACAGCCTGCCGCTTTTCACCGCTTCGACGATTTTACGGTCACCGGCGCCGTTACTTGTCGGCATTTCCAGCTCAAGACCTGCAGCCAAACCGTCTGCACGCTCGTTCACTGCGCCCCAGTCGGAAACGACAAACCCCTCATGTCCCCACTCGTCCTTCAATATTTCTGTAAGTAGACGCTCATTTTCCCCGCAATACTCGCCGTTAAGCTGGTTATAGGCGCACATGACCGTCCACGGTTGCCCTTTTTTTACCGCTCCTTCGAAACTAGCCAAATAAATTTCCCGCAGTGTACGCTCATCCACTACAGCATTAGTCGTCATCCGGCGGTGTTCCTGATTATTAGCTGCGAAATGCTTTAGTGACGTGCCCACGCCTTGGCTCTGTACCCCTTGAATATGAGCAGCAGCCATTTCCGATGACAAATACGGATCCTCCGAAAAATATTCGAAATTGCGGCCGCATAGCGGCGATCTCTTGATATTGGCGCCGGGGCCAAGCAAAATGGCGACGTCTTCAGCCTGACACTCTTCCCCTAGCGCCACACCGACCTTGCCGATCATCTCACGATCCCACGAAGAAGCAAGCCCCGCTGCAGATGGGAAGCACGTAGCAGGAACGCTATCGAACAGTCCCAAATTATCTGCCGACGCGCGCTGCTTACGAAGTCCATGAGGCCCATCCGTCATCATGACGGACGGAATGCCGAGCCGCTCGATCCCTTTCGTATGCCAAAAGTCAAGTCCCGAGCAGAGAGATGCTTTCTCTTCCAAAGTCATTTGTGAAATCAATTCTTGAATATTTCTTTTCATGGTTACCCTCCTAATGTAATGAAATCAACCTTTAACAGCACCAATGGTCATACCTTTGACGAAGTATTTCTGGAAGAACGGATATGCGATCAGAACCGGGATCACGGCAATCACCGCAATCGCCATGCGGAATGTTTCGCTAGGCAGCTGCGCAATGCTCTCCCCAGCTTGCGAGCCGATCTCGCTGTTACTAGCCAAGAACTGGATGTCGCTCATAATCCGGTTGAGCACGTTCTGCAGACTGAACAATTTAGGGTTGGTTACATAAATTAAACCGTTGTTCCAGTCGTTCCAATAAGCCAGTCCTTGAAACAAGCCGACGGTGGCCAGAATCGGCAGCGAGAGAGGCAGCACAATTTTGTAATACATTTTAAATTCGCTTGCACCGTCTATGCTTGCCGATTCCAGTACCGGAACCGGAATTGTCGTCATGAAGAACGTTCGCATGAGAAGCACGTTAAAGCCGTTCATAAGAAGTCCAGGAACGATTAAAGCCCATAGCGTATTCTTGATATGGAATAGTTGTGTATAGATCAAGTACGTTGGAACAAGGCCGCCGTTGAACAACAATGTGAAAAACAACAGAAAGGCGAAGAACGTTCCACCCGGCAAATCGCGGCGCGATAAGGGGTAAGCCAGCATCGATGTTATTAAGAGGCTTATCGTTGTCCCCACGATGGTAATGAGAACTGTGATCCCGTAAGCATTAAATACGAGCGACGATTGCTGCCACAAATATTCGTATGCGCTTAAACTGAACTGTTTTGGAAACAAAGAATACCCATTCTGCAGGATTGTCTTTTCGTCCGTTATGGACGACATTGTCAAAAGAACAAACGGAAGCAGGCAACTGATTGAAAACAAGATCATCACAAGATGTGCGGCCCACTGCCAAACACGATTTTCATTATTCATGTATATCCCCCTTAGAACAGCGCATTTTCTTTGTTGACTTTTCGAACCACATAGTTGGAGACGATAACCAGCACGAATCCGACTATCGATTGGTAGAAGCCAGCGGCTGATGACATGCCTATGTTACCAAGCTGCAATAGACCGCGGAACACATACGTATCGATGACGTTCGTAGTACTGAAGAGGGCTCCTGCATTCATCGGGACTTGATAGAACAGGCCGAAGTCGGAGTAGAAAATGCGCCCGATCGCCAGGAGCGTCAGCATGATGATTACGGGAGTGATCAGCGGTATTGTAATCGTGCGGATTTGCTGCCACTTGGATGCCCCGTCCAGCTTCGCCGCTTCGTAATATTCCGGATCAATGCCGATAATTGCAGCCAGGTAAATGATACATGCGTACCCTGCGCCCTTCCAAGTATGAACCAAGGTCAGAATGACCGGCCAGTATTTCGGCTCGTTGTACCAAGAAATCGGCTCGATGCCCAGCGCCGGCAGGATCGTCTTATTCATGAATCCGGTCTCGATGCTCAGCATCGAAAATGCGAGATAACTGACCAATACCATCGAAATCAGAAATGGTAGAATGATAATGCTTTGATACAGACGGGACGCAAACTTGCTCTTGATTTCGTTCAGCAGAATGGCGAAGCCAACCGCAACGACGAGGCCGATCACAATGAAAGCTGCGTTATAAAGAATCGTATTGCGGGTAATCAAGTAAGCGTCAGATGTTTGGAACAGAAACTTGAAATTCTGAAAACCAACCCAATCGGACCCCCATATTCCTTTAGCGAAATTGATGTCCTTGAAAGCAATCGTGAGACCGAACATTGGTAAATAATTATTGATGATCAAGTATGCAATTCCTGGAAGCATCATTAGATAGAGCGGGCTGTATTTCCAAATTCTCTTCCTGGCATTGCTATGCGTACGTTTTGTCATTCCGAAAGTTCCCCTTTCCATTATCGCGGTGTATGGTATCTTGCTGTACTCTCATAGTAATGAAATTCCGTTCGTCCCACTACCGTTTCTACGACTTCTAGTTTGCACTTTGCCGACTAGCCTTCCACCTCTAATTCAAAAAATTGTCCCTGTCAACAGGCAAAGTTGACAGGGACAATACAGTAATCATTTTTTTATCGCATTCAGTTCTTTGTTAATGACTGCCAACAATTCCGGGACAATATTAAATTGCACCAGTTGGGACATTTTCTGAATGGACATAACCCCTCTCATCACCTCAAAGAACGGATTATTGGCCATATCTCCAAAGTATTTAAGATATACCGCTTTCGTTTCTTCATTGCTATAGAGGTCTTCAATCGTGTCAAATGTAGAATAGTATCCGTCTTTTAATTCGATGGGCTCAGCATTGGATAGATCAAATTTTTCGAACCAGTTGACGACATATTTTGCTTTTTCCGGTTTAACATGGATATAACTAGGGTCAATTTCCGCTGCATGATGAAGCACAATCTCATCCGTATGGATGACGCCAAATTCATCCGCAGCTTCGACTTTTACATAATTCTCCCCTGCGATCAATGGTACATCCTTTATGATTTTCATCGGTGCGCCGCTCTTAATTTCGGTAAGAAGGGTATGATTTAAATAAACTTTAACATCGTGCAAATTAGACAGGATCACAATATCATTGAGCTCTTGGTGCCTATTCACAAATCGTCGGCCGGCTAAATGAACGAAAGGAACCTTAGACCAGTTAGCTTTATAAAGATAAAAGGCGTCCTTCTTGAGTTTCCGGTCAATGGTAACAAGTCCCTTCAAGTTCTTTCCTGTTTCACCGCCTTCATTTCTGTTTGCGCTGCCGAAATCAAACATGTTCCATACATAACCGCCTAATACAAACGATCGCTTATCGAAGGTTTCCAGGGCATTGTGATGGAATAAAAGCTGGTATTCCTCCGTATAATCTTGAACCCCAGGCCTATAAGAATGGTACTTGGGATTCGTATCCACCCCGTATTCGGATACGATTATTGGAATTTGAGGTTGAACTTGATGAAACTCATCTAGGCGTACTTGCAAGTCTTTGATTTCACCATAATACCAGCCGTAGTATAAATTGTATCCGATCAGGTCAGTAAAGCTATTTATTATACTGTCATTCTCAACACCGTTAATATTGGCTTGAACAGTTAAGCGGCTAGGGTCTAATTGTTTGGCCAAAGCTTCCAGTTTTTTGATGGTTGTATAAGTTTGCTCCGTTTCTACGGCAATCGTAATCTCGTTTTGTATACCCCAACAATAGATAGAGGAGTGATTGTAAGCCTGTTTAATGAGCTTTTCCAGCTGTTCTTCCGCATTGCGGTTTTCCGGATCTTGGGTGGAAGGAATGCTGATAAACGGAATCTCGGCCCATACCAGTAAACCGTGACGGTCGCACAAGCTGTAAAAATAGTCATCATGCTGGTAATGGGCAAGACGAAGGCTGTTCGCTCCGATTTCCCGGATCAAGGCTATATCTTCATCCATATGCTTTTTCGTAATGGCATTACCCACACCAGCGAAGTCCTGATGTCGGCATACGCCGTTAATCTTGACTGGTTTGCCATTCAAGAGCAAGCCTTGCTCCGTTGTCGCTTCAACCGTCCTAAATCCTAACGTGATTTGCCGAGAATCGCAGACTTGTCCCTCGATGACCACGGATACCTCTACCGTATACAGATAGGGTTGATCTAAGCCGTCCCAAAGAATCGGATTTACGATTTCACTTCTTATCCTGAATTTTGCTTCATTTCCAAGAGCAAGTTCTGAACTTTCCTCCATGACTGTTTTTCCAAATTCATCCTTAAGCTGTATCTGAAGGATTCCTTCTTTGGAAATTGAGGATTCATTCACGATTTGACCATGTACGGCCAATTCAAACGTTTCTGGTGCGATTTTCCGTTGCGTCAAATAGACACCATCCCGTCCATTGTCCATGACGTCAAAGTGGATATCGTCCATAACAAGAAGTTTCACTTCCCTGTACAATCCGCCATAGAAGGTAAAATCGGCCATTAGGGGGAACACTGAGTTGTCGTAGCTGTTGTCAACCATAATGGCGATAAGATTTTCTCCCTCCTTCAAGTATGGGGTTAAAGGGACTCTAAACATGGCATATCCGCACCGGCTGTCCCCGACCAAGCTGCCGTTGACATAAACATGACCCATATTCCCGGCGGCGCCGATTTCCAGATAGATGCGTTTTGTCAAATCCTCTTGGGTAATATCCAAAATCCGCTGATACCAGCATTGCCCCCGGTAGTACTGTTCGCTACCACCCTGACCGTCGGTATCGTTCCAGGAATGAGGCAGTGTGACAGACTGGCCGTCTTGTATGGACTCAAGTATGTAGGCGGGATTATTATTTTTCGTGAATGTCCATTGATCGTTTAATGGCATGATATTTAGCATCTATATATACCCCTTTTCGGTGTCGATTGAAATGACAGAATCCCTGTCAAAAAATTCCCCGACCAACTGAGATGTTGATCGGGGCAAATGAATTGGAGCCGAAATGAATTATTTACTGCTTTTCGCCCATTCGTCGAGCTGTTTTTGTTTCTCTGTGATAATTTTATCAATTCCGGCGGATTTCAGCTTGGAGATAAACTCTGGCAAGACTTTCTCCGGATCGACGCTTCCCGTCTCAAGCGGAAGCTTATACTGCGTAACCACGTTGGTTACCGCGGCATATTCAGCCTTAACCGGATTTGCGTCGAACGTAAAGCCGAGCGCCTTGGATTTCAACGCCGATTTGTTGAATTGGTCCATTTTCTCCCATATTTTCGGATCGTCTCCTTTAAATACATAGGAGAGGAATTGATTTCCAAACAACCATCCCGTATTCGGGTTGTATCCGGAGGATTTAGTGTCAACGCCTTGAGGATAGTCGATAACATCACCCGATTTGACATAGTGTTTCCCTTCCACACCCCAATCGAACAGGTTGACGATATCTTTGTCTGAATACATAAGGTTCAGGAAATCCATCGCTTTTTCCGGTGTCTTGGAGTTAATTGGTATCCCCCACATGACACCTGTGACGTTAGTAGTTGTAGAAACAGGCTGAAGCAAGTTTGCCGTGACCACAGGCACACCGCTGCTCTTCGATTCTTGCTGCTCAAACCCTGGCTTCATATTGGAGAAATAGGCAAAACCGCGGTTCGACTTGATCAAATCAAACTGAGAAGTTTTATTAGTTGCGGCGTCTTTCAGAATCAAGCCAGATGTATACCAGTTTCTCATCTTTTTGGTAAACTGAGCATATTCCTCCGTTTCGTACAAATTGACTACTTTGAGATTATTGTCAAAATTCGGAAGAACACCAAGTGAATCCCCAAGCATGTCAAACGTACGGTACGAATCGAGCATCGTTCTACCGATATTGCCTGGAATCAATGGCGTCACATTTGGCTCTTTCTCCTTGATCGTTTTCAATGTGGCCTCTACATCGTCTAGCGTACGAATTTTACTAACATCGATTTGATACTTGTCGACCAAATCCTTCCGCATTGTCAGACCATTATACGCGGCAAAGTCGCGGATGGTAGGAATAGCGTAGATTGATCCAGCAATTTTGGCTGCATTGAGATAGGACGAATCCATCGCTTTTGCAATCCCTTGGCCGTGCTGTTCGAGAAGTTTGCTAAGCGCAACAATTTGACCTTTTGAAACATAGCTGCTGTAGTTGTTGCCTCCTACATACATTAAATCCAGCTTTTCGCTGCTGCTCAGCATCAGGTTAATTTGCTGATCCCAGTTCCCAAAGCTGATCGGCGTCAACTTCACAGTAGCATTGATCTTCTTCTGTGCGATTTGATTAATGGAATCCTGCACCAAGGACAAATCCTTAGGCACTGCACCGAAAATCGGGAAAGCAACAGTCAGTTCCGTCGGTTTTTCCTCCGGCTTAACTTCTTTATCCCCGGCTGGTGCCGCTCCTCCGCTATTGCCGCCGCACGCGGATAGTAAGAGCATTGACCCGATGATGAGTGCGCTTGCCAACATGAATCTTTTCTTCATGGTACTCCCCCATTTACAATTTGGCGTTTGCCTACTGAGACTGTTTGCGATACTCGGAAATCTTCAGCAAGCATATCTTTATTTTACTTTTACTGCAGATTCGGCTCTGCTCCGCTCACGACTTTTCGCTGTGCATTTGCCGACTACCTTTCACTTTGAACTGGTTGATGAAGTTGGCGGTATTCAATCGGATTCAGGTCGGTATGCTTCTTGAACATCCGGGAGAAATGGGAGAAATTCGCATACCCGATATGCGATGCCACGGCGCTGATCTGCATATCGGTTTTCGCGAGCAGTTCCTGGGCAAGCTTGAGCCGTTCGTGAAACAGATAATCCGATACGGCCATGCCCGTTTCCTTTTTAAAGATCCGCGTCAAATAGTCCGGATTCAAAAACACGTGATTCGCGATCTCTTCCCTCGACAAGTCTTCTGCAATATGCTGCTTAATATAACTAATAACTCTTTGGACAACACTGAAGGATTGTTCAACTGTATTCACATACTCCATCGCTTTGCTTACAACGTGGTTCATCCATGCGATCAGATCGGTTACTGAGCGGGTCGCGTTTGCGGAAAACTCCAGCGAGATGGTATCGCTAAACAATTGGTGAGCTTGAATACCTTTCATCTGGAGCATATAATACATCGCTTGCTGAAAATCCTGGTAAAATTGGCGGAGCAGGTTTGCATCCAAGCCATTCTGCCGCAACAACAGCTCTAAAAAAGAGGTTGCTTCTTCCAATACTTTAGCGAACTCCCCCTCCTTCAGCATAATCGACCATGTGCTCATGTCGGGGAGCTGTCTACTAACAGGTTGTAATTGATCCCCGGAAAGCAGGAAAATCTTATTGTTATAGGCCACGTTGTTTTTCTCATTTTCACCAAGTCGTTTTACCATCCCAAACATTTCGTGACCGTGTACTTTTTCACCAATATAACAGGAAAGATCGCAGTAAAAATACTTCCTGCAGGCGTCAATGTAACGTTCGCAAGATTGTTTCAACAACAGCTCGATGTCGGAATAACTTTCGGCAGATATGATAGCTAGTAATCTTCCGCTGTTTAACGTTATTATTTGTCCGTTTTTTTTGTTCCCCAGAATGATTTCCTCAGCCGTATTTGTTAGCGCATATTCCAATATCTTCTCTTCGCGCATCGTCACATGCTTGTGCCATCTCTGCACGCTAATTAGTACCGGGACAAATGTCATTTTATCGGCATAAGGGATGTTGCGATCCGCCGCGGCTCGACTTACCGACTCCGCTCTGGGCGGTATCGTCTGGTTGATGATATCCAGCCAGAACCGCTCAATCAGCATTGGTTGATGTTGGAACCAGAATTGGCCATATTGGCGGAATTCAACTAATTCCGAATCTTTATTGATTTTCTCAACCGCTTTGAGGATCGTTTTTTCCAACTCCTCATAAGGAATCGGCTTGAGAATGTAGTCCAGACTCCCTAACTGGAGAGCTTGTTGGGCATATTTGAAATCAGCATGACAGGTCAAGAAAATCATCGCCGTCCTCGGATATCGTTCCATAACCCATTCCGCCAGTTCCAGTCCCGATACTTGCGGCATCTCGATATCGCAGAGCATAATATCGATTCGCTCATTTTCGAACAGCTCTTTCGCTTGTTTTACGGTAAAAGCCGAGAATACTGAGGTTATACCAATCTTCTGCCAATCGACTCCCGACCGGACTCCTTCAACAGCATGAATTTCATCGTCTACAATCAATAATTGAAGCATACTAGGAATCCCCTTTCCTATCTTTCCGATTGATATGGAAGCTTGATTTCTATAACAGCGCCGCTAGGGAAACCATTGTAACAGGATATGGCCGCATGCTCTCCATATAACAGTTGCAATCGCTTACGAACATTCCAAATACCAATATGCTCGCCTTGTTCGTCGACCACGCGGTTTCCAGAACGAATCTCGGCTAATACATCCTCCGAAAATCCTTTGCCAGTATCGCGAATGACGATTTCGATATAGGGCTCCAGTCCGGTTTCCATCAAATCGATGGCAACGGAAATATGCACGGATTCGTCCAGCGTGACACTGTGCTTGATGGAATTTTCCAAAAAGGTTTGAATCACCAGGGGGGGGATCGGAATATTTTCCAGGAAATCGGGTGAATCAATCGTACAAGTTAAGCTGTTTGGAAACCGGAGCTCCTGAATCCGAATATAGTTTCGGACATGCTGCAATTCTTCCCGCAACATAACAAACGTCAAATTACTTCGAAACATGAATCTGAAATACTGGACAAGACATAACGTCATTTCCTGAATTAATTCGTAGTTTTTCACTTGAGCCAGATTAAACAGGATGTTCAAAGAATTCATGAAAAAATGCGGGTTAATCTGCAGCTGCAAGTGCTGAAGCTCCGCTTTGTGCTTACTAAGCTGTTCTTCGTACACATTGATTTTCAACTCTTCGATTTGCGACATCATGCGGTTAAAGGTTTGGTTGACCAAAAGAAATTCATCAGAAGCCGGATAAGACTCGATTCGAACATTCACGTTTCCATTATTGATCCTTCTCATAACTGCAATCATCCGTTTAAGCGGAACGAGCAGAATGTGGCGGAGAAAAAAAAGACTTATCGGTATAAGCACAATGGAGGCAAGTGAAATCACCTCTATGATACGCGTCAGACTAGGCAAATTTTGTAAAATTTGTTTGTCCGGAATAACCGCTACCAGGTTAAAGTCACCTTTTTGCGAGGGCTCCCCGACAATAAGCAAGTTATTCTTGCTTCCCGATATATAAAACTGCTGAAAGCTTTTCGAGAAATCAATGTTTTCATCAACCAATGGATTGGTGCTGACCATCAACTCCCCTTGATTTGTTACAAAAAGAGCGCTCCCTTCGTTGCCCAAATTAATTAGATTCAACGGTATGAGCAGCGTCTTAGCGTTGACCCATGCCCCGATATAGAGATCACCCGATTGAATGACGCGCAGCATGTAATAGTCTTGTCCGATTTTCTGAACGAACCAGCTGCCGCGAATCTCCGCGAGGTTAGGATGTTCGCTCAGCAAACGTTGTAAATATTGCTCAACCTGATCCCTCTCCGGAAATGTAACCGATGCTTTGAAAACGTCCAACAAATCCTGTCTTGACTGTGAATACACATAAAAAGCATCGACCGATTTGTAAAGAACAATATCGCTTGATAGTTTAACTGAAACGCTATGCTTGGCCAGCTGATATTCGTCCTCTGAATTAGGAGTATTCATCGAACGGATATCATAATCCGAAGTTACTAAGCTGAGCAAATTTCGATCCGCATCTTGCAGTTGGGTATCAATTTGCCCCTCATACAAAGAGATTAAATTTTTAATTGACGACGCCACCTGATTGTGTACGACATGAATGCTGTAGAAATTATTGTAGATCAGCAGCGTGATGAGAGGAACTGTCACAATGAGCAGCCCGGCTACCAGCTTGAACCGAATGGAATTCCAAGATATATGCGGAAGCCGCAGTCCCATCCAATGTCTCTCCCTTCTGGAAATCTAAAAGGACTGCCAAGATTCCTCTCAGCAGTCCGACTTTATTCATTAGTATGCCATCATAATCATATGGGATTCCTAGATATATTCGCTACTGTTTTGACGACATATCCCTATGCATATAACGACTTTAGCCGTCTTTCGCTTCTATGATTAATACCACATATCATAGTAAACTGCCCTTTCATTAAAAAAAACACCACTGCCTTCAAAACTTTATTGTCTACTTCAAAACTTATTTGTTTTGTAACCCGATAATTGATTGATGTTGTTGTTGGGTGACAAATAAAGTTTTGAAGTGGTTGTGGTGTTCAAAAAACTAAAAAACAATTAAGTTTTGAAGTACCTCTGACACAAATAAAAGCAGACAGTTCATTCAACGGTTCTGGTGCAAGGATTTAAAAAAGTTCGCAGTTACCTGACAAACTATACTTTGTCTATGCCACTAAACCAAATATCTTATTTAGCCATTCAACAGCAGTGAGGACAGTCGAATTATCATCGGCCTGCCCTTTCCTTATCATATGTAAAGCCTCAATTCCCTTTAACGTCTGATCCGCTGTAAGAAACGATTTGAAACCAAGCATTGGTTTTGTGATTTTCTTTATGAACCGGTGATCTTGCTCCACAATGTTGTTTAGATACTTTGTCTGTCTAATCAAGGTTTCTTTTGCTAAGGATTTCTCATTTATTAATTCTTGTATGGCAGGTGGATAGGCTGGATTTTTATCCAAAGTGATTACACGTGGGATTTGAGTATGTGGAGAGGACAAAGCCTTTGTAAAGAAGCGCTTAGCTGCCTGCATATCCCGATTTTCAGATAACATAAAATCAATGGTTTTCCCAATAGAATCAACGGCTCTGTATAAATACTTCCACTGACCTTTAACTTTGATGTAGGTTTCGTCAGTCCTCCACGAGTCGTTTGTAGGCTTCAAAAAAGGGCGGATTCGTTTGTCGATTTCGGGTCCAAATTCATGCACCCATCTCATGATCGTCGTATGGGAAATCCTTAATCCTCGATCACTCATCATTTCAACTATATCTCGATAGCTTAAACTATATTTCAAATACCATCTCACCGTTAGTAAAATGATTGCAGATTCATATTGCTTCCATTTAAATATATCCAATTTCGTTTCCAAAGCAAGTTGCTCCATCCCATGACTTCAATATCAACTACGTTATCATGAATTAGAGCTTTGCACCACAACCGCCAATAGTTCTTTACCCTTAATAATATTGGCCGATCCTGGTATTTGTTGTTTTGTTATTTCACCTTTTTCAATAAGTAGTTTCCTAATGATCTGGTATAGTTTCCTACTCATTCCAGCAATCTCATCTGCTGGTGGATATATTGAGGGTACTTCAATATAAGACTTGGATTCAGGATCTAATAAATAAATCCTAGAAATATCCTCAATATCAAATTTTATCTTGCAATTTTTTTTCCTCTTATTACTAATAAATCTAGTAGTTTCAGGTGAAGCATATTTCACATTTTCTTCCCGTATTCCATCGTTTTTATACGATTTCATATCTGAAGGAAGCAATTGTATCTTGTAGTATGGCTCATCCTCTTCTTTAATAAAGGGAGGATTACCCATAATTTCTATGGCCTGATAATATCTTGCACACGGTGTATTACATTCCAGCGGAAGTCCTTTATGCACATCGTGGTGGTAGATATCGGTGATATAGTGAACAAGTAATTCACGAAGATTGTTTAAGGTCAAAATAGCATCCTTAGCAGCTTCTTTACGATCATTTTTATCAGGATTTGTCTTATAACGAAAACCAAGTAAATCCTCCAAGAACTCTTGATTTATTGTTCTAAAGTATCTCTCAATGATTCCGCCATATCGAGGTGTAGCGATCGGCCGATAACGAACTTCTGAATGTAAAACATCTTCAATCATGCTTTTAACATAAGTACTAGTAAAATCTGAACCGTTATCCATGTGAAAAACCGTCGGTATTCCATGAAAATCCCAATCATTTATAGTTCCATACTTCTCCTTTGTCCTTTTCATACATATCCCATTAAATATACAATTCATTACTTTAAACCCGGATGGATCATGCAGAGATAAATCCATTCCCCATACCTTTCTAGTGTACACGTCAATTGCTAGAGTAAGCCAAGGTTCACCGACACTATATCCAGTATTTTCGTCAATAACAGTAATAGGTAATCGTACATGGTCAATCTCTATTACTTGTAGGGGTACTTTTGCAAAGCTTTGATTTGCATTTGTGTTCATAATTTTGGGATCTGTACCCCCATCTCCATAAGCTAATTTCTCAAGAACATATGGATTGATACGGTTGACAATCTTGTAGACTGTATCATATTCTAGCGGCTCTATTTTTTCATTTATACACTTAAGCTGAATTATTGTATGAAGCTTTGAAACATTTTTTCGCCGCTTACCTAAGTAGTAATCTTCAATTGCTGTTTTAAGAATTGGTATATAGTCTTTATGAAGACGAACAAAAATGGTATCAAGTATTAGCTCTTTCTTCTTAGGATGGCAAAGTTCTAGTGGTAAGTCATCACTTCGAACATGGGAATTTAAATGAGCTTTTGACACTAAACCTTCGACCCCATGATTATCCCGTTGACTTTCACTTTCAAGATAAGCAGCCAGATATCTTTCAAGTTGACGAGTAGATTTACCACAATCTTTATCCTCAGAGATCCGCTTAAGTAACTCTTTTTTACTTAATGTTTGTACGGTCTCTCCTTCTTTTAGATACTTTTTATAGTGCTCGTTAAAAGCAATAACAGCATACATATCCCCACTCTTGGCACTTTCAAAAGTTAAAATTGGTTTAATCCAGTTTAATTTTTTAGTCGCCAACTTTTGTCGATCCTCTGGTAAAGTATCTAAGAGTGATCGCTGATTTGATTCTATTTTCGCGATATTCTTTTCCACTTTCTTATGACTTTCAGAAATTATTTCAAAGGTATCATCATTAATTAATGAGTAATAATTAACTTTACTAATTTTCCTTTCCCCATCTTCTTTGAATATTAAAATATTGGGAGGTTCGATGTTATGCACGATAAACTTTGTTCCACACCACAAAAAGGAATCATCAATTCTAAGACTACATAGACGCAACAAATGGACCACCCTCCAAATGGAAATAAGTAATTAAATCTTTAGATAGATCTCCGAGCTCCAGAACACTACAATTATTTACTGGAATAAAAATATCAGTGCGTAAGTCCCCTCTAAAGATGAGGTGATAAATAATTGGTAGGATATCTCGATGATCTATTTTTGCACTAAAACTTTTTGCTAAATGCTCAACAGTTGGATTTTTTAGATATAACATTTTATTCAAAATTTCTTGAATCCAAGCATCGTAATATTCGCGCGGCTTCATATAGTTCATTAAGAGAATAAGATTTGATTGAACTTTTGAAGGTATGAGTTTAGGATAAATAACTGAGTAACTCCACCCATGCTCTTGAGCGTATTTAGATGAAGCTTTAAACAAGTGAGGTTTTTGCTCAACAAAGTTATTTCCTCCTTTCACCTGAAACAGATGAGGACGATAGTTCTGACGGAACACCAAAGTATCAGGAACATGTTCTTTTTCTACAAGTGCATATTGAGCATTCATCTCCGTATAAATTACTTCTACTGGTTGCTCATAGTACCTTACTGTAAGCGGATCAATTTCAAGTAAGTAATAAAACAAGCACTCTCCCCAGAATGACTCATAACCAATACTCCGATTCATTTTTAGACTAGGAATCGAACCAATAATGTGTTCATGCTCCCTACTACCTTTGTTATTTACTTTTCGTTTGGGTGAGTACATTGAATCCTCTTGAACCCATGAATTCTTACTTTTCCAATCCAAGTAACTTCCTCCTTATAAGCGCCATTTTATTATCAATATTTGATTAACCTTCTCTCCTCAATTATTCCACGAAGTGAAAAAGTTTAAACCTAAGGTAAATCATTAATAATAGGCAAAAAAGCCTGAACCACGTAGGTTCAGGCTTTCTTAAACACGACATTTCATGTTACAAGTACATGCCATTTTATCTTCCAACTACCGACATAACTAATTACAATTAACACCTCCAAAATAAAGATGGACTGACTCTGCATCATATGGTATCTTATTGGTATTAAATAGTTTCAAATTTGGTATTGAATGGTGGTCCTGCTTGCATGGAAAAATCTCCGCTTGTCAAAGAAAAACTGATCGAACAGCTGCGGAATCAAATTCAATCTTTACAAACCGATCAACTTGTTAAGATCCCTTCTGAGCGTGATTTGGCCGAAAGCTTTGATGCTAGCCGAGTCAGCGTACGTGCTGCGATTAAAATTCTCGTCAACGAGGGTCTCTTAGTCCAGCTGCGCGGCAAAGGAACATATATTGTCCCTTCTGTCCTTTTAGACACGTTGTATGTATTATGCTCTCAGGATATTAAAGGAAATGACCCCTTTTATACGAATTTCCTTGTTGAAATCACCAACTTGGCAGCCAAACAAGCCATTAAGATCTCTATGGTGAACCCAGAGCATCCTATGGAGTCTTCTATTCCTAGTCCGCTTGTCATCATTGGTCAGATCGATGATGAGACATTAGATGAGCTCAAGGCATCATCCGGCCAGTTATTTTCCATTCAACGTTATGCGCATCGCGATGATATTATCCAAATTTACTTTGATGACTATCGCATCGGCAGCAAAGCAGCCAAAACGCTTTACGATAGTGGTCACCGTACCTTCACTCTTCTCGGAGGTCCAGATAAATACGACTCGTCGCGTTTAAGAAAACAAGGCTTTCTTGAGTATTGCCAGCAGCAAGGTGTCCATGTGCAGGTCATTACCGAGAAAATGAATTGGGAAGGCGGGCGGCGAGCAGCCGACACTTTGCTCTCAGTCGGACTTACAGATGCCATTTTTGCCGTCAACGATTGGATGGCTGCTGGATTTATACAAGGCTTGCGCGAAAATGGTTATCAAGTCCCGGCGGATGTTTCCGTTATCGGATGCGATGATATTCCACTTGCCGCTCAAATTTCTCCACGACTTGCGACTTTTAGTTTAGATGCTAAGCATTTAGTTGAGGAGCTGCTTTCAGCGATTCATCGGAACCTTTCCAATCAGACTGATTCTAGGGAACAAATCGTACTTTCGGCTGCTTACATTAGTCGCGAGTCGGTTGCCAATATCAAACTATTAAAGGAGTAGATACTCACTATGGCTAAGCTGATAATAAACGCAGATTCACCGAAAGGCACGATCGATCGCAATATTTATGGTCATTTCTCTGAACACCTGGGACGCTGTATTTATGAGGGAATCTGGGTTGGTCTGGATTCTCCGATTCCTAACACGGAAGGTATGCGGAACGATGTGATCGAAGCTTTGAAAAAACTTCAAATTCCTGTTTTGCGGTGGCCAGGAGGATGTTTTGCCGATGAGTATCATTGGAAAGACGGCGTAGGACCTGCTGAGAAACGCAAGCGGATGATCAACACGCACTGGGGCGGTGTCTTGGAAAACAACCATTTCGGGACACATGAATTCTTACGTTTGTGCGAGCTGATTGAAGCGGAGCCTTACATTAGCGGAAATGTTGGAAGCGGTACCGTAGCTGAAATGTCCGAATGGGTCGAGTATATGACCTTCGATGGCGAGTCACCCATGGCGAACTGGCGTCAGGAAAATGGGCGTGAAAAACCGTGGAAGCTTACCTATTTTGGTGTAGGGAATGAAAACTGGGGCTGCGGCGGTGACATGCGTCCTGAATACTACGCTGATCTTTACCGCAGATATGCGTGTTACGTACGGAATTATGGGGATAACCGTATTTTCAAAATCGCTTGTGGTGCAAACAGTGCCGACTACAACTGGACGGAAGTATTAATGAGAGAAGCCGCCAAGTATATGGATGGATTAAGTCTTCATTACTACACCATTCCTACAGGGAATTGGAAGGATAAAGGGTCGGCTACAGACTTTAGTGAGCAGGACTGGTTCCAAACCCTTGAGAAAACCTTATTTATGGACGAACTCATCACACGCCATGATACCATTATGACCAAATATGATCCTGAGAAACGAGTTGCCCTCATAGTCGATGAATGGGGAACATGGTTCAATGTAGAGCCCGGAACGAATCCTGGTTTCTTATATCAACAAAATACGATGCGTGATGCGCTCGTCGCCGGAATTAATTTGAACATTTTCCATAAGCATAGTGATCGTGTTCGCATGGCCAACATTGCTCAGGTCGTAAATGTCTTGCAATCCGTCATTTTAACCGAAGGCGCCGACATGCTTCTTACACCTACTTATCATGTCTTTGACATGTACAAGGTTCATCAAGGTGCTAGCCTCATTAGCACTCATGCAGAAAGCCCTTCTTATGAGATGGATGGTAAAAAAATCGATCAACTCAGCGTATCCGCATCTTTAGATACGGCTAACCAATTGCATATTTCCCTATGTAATTTGCACCATTCGGACCATATTGAAGTAAACTGTGACGTTCGTGGGCGTCAGGTGAGATCAGTCGAGGGCCGTATTCTAACCTCAGACACCATTCAATCACATAACACATTCGATGAACCTGAAACAGTAAAACTAACGGATTTTACCAACTACAGGTTTGAAAATGACCAGCTCATCGTTACACTTCCTGCCAAATCTGTTGTCACGCTTCGTCTTTCTTAAGGAGCATGTCCGATATGCAAAGCCCGGATAGCAAAATGGAAGCTATGCCTGCATGCAAAGGTTGTTCAGCAACGGTACATGTGACGCCTGAAGAAATCACCAAGCTTTTCGGCGAAACGCTCAAAGTACGTAATCTTAAGCTGACTACGGAAGAAGAGTATGATCGGCGCATCACGTTATGCGAGGGCTGCAAAGACTACCAATTCGGAACAACATGCCGTTGGTGCGGTTGTCTCATGGCCATCAAGGCCAAGCTAACCGCTGCCCGTTGCCCAGCTCCGCAAGGGAGCAGATGGTGACTTCGTCTATATAAAAGCTCGCTCCCCTTTTCATAAATATGAGGGGGAGCGAGCTTTTTTAATCTGCGGAACGGCTGTAAACCAATGGATTAAACGTAGTTACCGCCAAATCGCCTGCTTGAATACCGGGAAACCACGCTTTCAAATCATTCACACGCACTTTACTATCTGGCTCGGCTACTCGCGTTCCATCGGCATAATAAATCACGGTCATCACTTTACGCATGGTGTCCGTAGGGTTTCCAGGCGCGCTGTGCAGTGTCCACCCGGAGTGGAACGTTGCATCACCTGCCTCCATGGCGCCATGAGACACCGTTTCGAAGCCTTTGCCTTCAATGTATCCGGCAAGCGTTCGGTGGGATTCGTCGGATATGACCATTTTATTAATGTAGCCCAGAAGATGGGACTCCGATGCAAATGTCATTGATCCCACCTCTTGAGAAATGGGAACTAACGGCATCCACATGGTGATCGTCTTGTCTGTATCGAGCGGCCAATAGATTTGATCTTGATGCCACGGGGTATGACCTCCGTGAGGTTCTTTAAACAGGGCTTGATCATGATAAATTCGCACCCCATCTACCCCCATTAAATCAGCCGCGATTTTGGCAAACCGTTTAGCTAGCACGAATCGCTGGATCGCTTCACTTTTCTCCCACAGATTTGAAATTTGGATAAAGGCCTTACCATACGTATCTCGCTGTTCAAGTGGCTTGTCTTGCTTATTCAACTCCTTCACCCAGTGGCTAATAACGGGCTCATAGGAAGACATTTCTGACTTGCTTGCCACCTGCCTAAGAACAATGTGTCCTTTTTTCTGATAGCTTTTTTTCTGCTGTGCAGACAATTCATAGTTGTCTTCCATAGAGGGTAACTCATTAACATTACATGATTCCTGAATGCTCATACTCTGCTCACCTCTTTTGTATAATTACAGCTTTATTATAGGTGCCAAATAGTTCGAAATCTTTGTCAAACAAGCTTTTATTATTGTCAAAAACAACTGGATTATCTGTTCAATGAAGTACTACAATAAGACATAAGAAAAAATTACTGGTAAGTGAAAGGATTCGGCATGTTCACCGAATTATTGAAACAACATTCGATTGTTCCTTTTGTTAGGCAAAGTGAGTTTGCTGTTCGTAAGCCGTGGATATATCCGGAGCGTAGGTTGCTTGATTACCTATTCGTTTATATTCAAGAAGGCACTTGCTGTTTTTGGGTAGATCATAAGAAGTATATGTTTCAAGCGGGTCAATTCTGCCTCGTACAACCGGGAAGTTTGCTAACACTCGAAGGGCTGACTAACACAGTTACGCCTTATATTCATTTTGATTTATGTTATAATTCCGAACGTGAAAACAGCTTCCCTACCCGACCCGGTCAGATTGATTTATCGGCTTATATGAACCTGATGCAGCCAACAATCAATGATCTATATGGGATTCAAATGCCGGTTCATGTTCATCCCTCTAACCCAACTAAATTGAAAGAAACGCTTTTTCAGGTTATTGAGTATGCCCAGCAGCAGGATCCGCTCATACAGTTGAAAACCCAATATTTCGTTACGGAAATTATCATTTCTTTACTAGAGACTTACTTCCAGGCGACACGGACACCTGTACATTCGTTCAACTGGATTACTTCTTACTTTTCCAATCATCTAAGCGAACCCATTTCATTAGAGGACATGGCGAATCGAGCCAGCCTATCCGTTTCCAGATTCAGCTTCATGTTCAAACAGCGATACGGTATCTCGCCTCACCAGTATTTAATCAACATGCGGGTTAATCACGCCAAGGAATTGCTCACAAACACAGATCTTAGTCTCGAATCTATAGCGCTCTATTGCGGTTTTGCTGATTTACACCATTTCTCCAAAATGTTCAAAAAAAGAACGGGCTCTACACCTGGTGAACATCGCAAAGCTAGCAAGAGCGTTATATAGCACAAATAATCCCTTCCTCCGATAATCATATCGAAGAAAGGGATTTTTCATTTCCCAGGAAATAGTCGAAACTAGTCGAAATAAACGGCTTTTCCTGTTTTTGCTGACTCATAAATAGCTTCTAAGATTTCGGACACGACACAAGCTTGCTCAGGGGTTACAACTGGATCTGTATCATTCTCGATCGCTTGAATCCATAGGCGCATTTCTAAATCCGGTGCACTTTCTGTTTCACCATCGTAGAAGGCTACGCCGCCTGCATTCAGTTCAACTTCTGTCGTGTATAGACGGCTGTGCTTCTCACCATTAATGCGAAGACCGCCTTTCATATCAGCGCCGCCCTCAGTTCCGCTAAGTGTACATTTCGCTTCATCCACTTCAAGTGTATTCAGCGCCCAGCTCGATTCAAGAATAATCGTAGCTCCATTTTTCATTGTAATCATACCAAATGCAGAATCCTCAACGGTGAACTTGGAAGGATCCCAAGGTCCCCAAGCATTAGCTGCATTTTCTCGTTGGGATAATTTATGATAAGAAGTACCCAGTACCACCTTCGGCTCATAATTGTTCATCATCCACATGGTTAAATCAAGTGCATGCGTACCAATATCGATCAGAGGGCCTCCGCCTTGCTTCTCTTCATCAAGGAAAACGCCCCAAGTAGGTACCGCGCGGCGGCGAATCGCATGAGCCTTAGCGAAATAAATCTCACCTAGCTCGCCTTCCGAGCATAACTGGTGCAAATGTTGGCTATCGCCACGGAAGCGATTATTGTAACCAACTGTCAGCTTCTTACCTGTGCGCTTAGCTGCTTCCACCATGCGGCGTGCATCTGCAGCTGTTTTGGCCATCGGCTTTTCTGACATGACGTGCTTGCCTGCTTCTAATGCAGCAATCGTGATTTCCGCATGTGAATCATTTGGCGTACAGACATGAACGATGTCAATGGAACTGTCTCTCAGGACCTCGCGGTAATCTTCATAGACACGAGCGTCTTCTTTGCCATACTTAGCAGCAGCTTCCTGCGCTTTTTCAGAAATGATGTCACAGAAAGCAACTATTTCTACATTCTTTAATTTGTTTAAACTTGGCATGTGCTTGCCATTGGCAATACCTCCACATCCAATAATTGCTATACGATACGTTTTTGACATGATGATCCTCCTTAGATATGTATAACCGTTAGGCTTCTCACAATTGCTCATAGCTAGTACTATATAAGAGTATAACAAAAACCTACAAAAATAAAATTTCTGATCTGGCGAAAATTGTATGCAATTGTGCCATGATGGAGGATCATACATGCTTATTAACGAAATTTCCCGCAAACTCGGCATCACGGCCAGAGCCATTCGCTTCTATGAGCAGAAAGGACTGTTAAAGCCTGCGAAGCAGAAAGAGAATGGCTATCGAACCTATACGGAACAAGATGCGTGGAGATTACAAACCATTATTTCTCTGCGGGAAGTCGGAATGACACTTGAAGATATTCGTCAAACCTTAGCCCAAACCGATTTAAATCAACAAGAGGAAGTGCTAAGCGCTCTGCAGATGCAGCGTTCAATGCTGTTTGAACAGTGGACAGAAATGAAACAAATCATTGGAACAATGGATCAGATGATCCAAGCCGCACAAGGAAACAGCATACTGCCGACTGAACTGCTTTACGAGTTAGCCCAGCAAAGCAAGGAGCTGCGTGACCTAAGAGGAAGCTGGCGCGACCATTGGGATTTCGATCGAAAGGCCCAACAATTTGATGAGCTGCTGCAGCCTGCTTCTTCATTTGTAGATATCACAGAAAACGGCCCGCTGAACGACATCGATATGAGCAGCCCTCCCGTATATACAAGCTACGAGGCAGCTTTAGACAAAATCGCTGAGCTTATCTCCCCCGCTCATGGCCTTAAGGGGCTTGATGTAGGAACAGGCACCGGCAACTTAGCCGGCAAGCTGCAGCATATCGGCCTAACTATGTCCGCCATCGACCAATCCAAGCAAATGCTCAAGCTTTGCGCAGCCAAATATGCTGACATCGAACTCAAGCTCGGTAATGTACTGGCCATTCCGTTCATGGATGGAACGTTTGATTATGTTGTCAGTTCGTTTGCCCTTCATCATTTGACAGAAGCGCAAAGGGAGCTCGCCTGGGGTGAAATGCTGCGGGTCTTGAAGCCGGGAGGAGTCGTATGTTTAGCCGATTATATGATGCAAGATCGAAATGAAGCAGATGCATTTCTAGCCAACCTCATCTCGTCTAAGGCTACTAAGCTGCCTATGATGCATGAGCAGGTCGATCTCTACATGACGCATACCCATCTAACAGAGTGGTTACTTTCTCACACAAGTCAAGTTAAATCGGAGCCATTGGGGAACAGCATTTACGTTGTTTACGCACAAAAATGAGCCTGGGCCGCTGTTAACCAGCACCCAAGGCTCATTATTTTTTGACCATACTTGCTACCAGTTTGTAGCCAACGCCACGGATTGAATCGATTTGAACAGATTGTTGATTCATTTCCAGCTTCTTACGAAGCGAGCTCACATGAACATCTACGGTTCTCTGACCGCCAATATAGTCGAATCCCCAAACGATATTCATAAGGTCGTCTCTTGTAACGACAACGCCTGGGCGCTGTACGAGATAAAGCAGAACCTCAAACTCCTTCGGTCTTAACGGAATGGAATCTCCATTCAGAACGACTTCATATTTCTCCGGATAAATGTACAATTCACCCGCCTGAATCACTTTCTCATTGCTTTTAAGTTTGTCCGCTGCCACGTCCTCCGATTGTGTTCTTCGTAGAACGGCAGAGACGCGGGCAAGCAATTCCGCTACCCCAAAGGGCTTCGTTATATAATCATCAGCACCGTGCTTAAGACCTTGCACCACTTCATCCTCGGCATTACGTGCCGTTAAAATAATTACAGGTGTGCTGTTTCCTTTCTGCCTTAGCTTCGCCAATACCTCGAATCCATTCAGTCCAGGCAGCATAATATCCAGTATAATTAAGTCGTAAGTCTGCTGCAACGCCTCTTGAAGCCCATCGCCACCATGATCGACAACCTTCGTATCATACCCGTCTTGAGATAAGTTGTACGACAGCAATCGAGCTAGAGTTGGCTCGTCTTCAATAACTAGTATTTTTTGTGCCATGGGATCCCCCGCGTTTACAGTATATTTACATTGCACAACCTCATTTTACCACATGATTGTAAAAACAATGTAAATGTTTCATCATCGCTGTGTAAATTAGTGTATGACAGGTAATTCAATCGTGAACCTCGTACCGACGCCAACCTCACTATCGACCCGAATCGTTCCTTTATGCAGCTCAACTAAATGCTTCACTATCGATAATCCTAATCCTGTTCCGCCTGAGCTTCTGGAGCGTGCTTTATCTACGCGATAGAACCTCTCGAAAATTCGAGGTAAATCCTTCTTAGGTATCCCCATCCCCGTATCCGAAACAATTAGCCGCAGCCGTTCATAATCCCCATCAGCATTCATATCAAGTGGTTCTACCCGCACTTTTACCTTGCCTCCATCATGCGTATACGCAATACCATTGGAAAGCAGATTGATGATAATTTGCCGTAATCGATCTTCATCCGCCTCGATATAAATATCGTCATCGACCAGCATACTCAGTTCAATATGCTTCTTCTCCGCTTCTTTTCGCAACACACTTAACGATCTCTCCAGAAATTCAGGCAAGTAGATCGGCGAAAAATTCATCGGAATCCGCTTCGATTCAATTTTGGATAACTCCAGAATATCCCCAATCAATCGATTCAACCGCTCACTCTCATCAAAAATGATTTGTAAGAATGACACTGCCGTTTCCTTATCGTTTAGAGCACCAGCCAGCAGCGTTTCGGCAAAGCCTTTAACGGCGGCAATTGGCGTTTTCAATTCATGCGATACATTCGCGACGAATTCACTGCGCATCCGTTCAAGTCTGCGTACAGCCGTAATATCGTGAATAACGATAAGAACACCCGACCATTCCTCATCTTCATGGGCAATTGGACTCAAATGAATATCGAGAATTCGCTCTGCCGGATAATAGAAAACCATCTCATCGCGAATTGGATCTTGTGTCTCTATGCATTCTTGTATTAACTTTGTAAACTCATATTGCTGCTTGGCTTCATTATATTTCTTCCCCAGAAGCTCCTGTGAGGAGAAACCTAAGATGTATTCCGCAGCAGGGTTTAAAAGCATAATCCGCTCTTCACGGTCAATCATCATAATTCCGCTCATCATATTTTCCATAACGCCTTGAAGCCTGCGTTCATTTTCCTGAATTCGTGCCATTTGCTGCTGCAAACTTTCGGACATGCGATTAATCGCCTGACCCAGCTGTCCAACCTCATCATTACTGTAAGCCGGAACGCGAGATTCGTAGTTCATATTCGTAATTTGCTGGGCTACTTTCGTCATCTTCTCAATAGGATGAGTGATCCCTTTCGCAATCCGATAACTAACGATTCCTGCAATCAGGAACAAAATGATTAACCCAGAAATCAGGAAATACCATAAGCTGCGGATCGACTTCCCTACCTGTTCCAAGCTCATGGATATACGTAAAAACCCTGTTGTCTCCTGTGCTTCATTCTTCACTGGAATAGCGGCATACAGCATATTTTCCTTCAACGTATCGCTGTAACGCGTAATGTAGCCGATTCCATTCGCTGCTGCCGACACAATCTCCGGTCGATTCAAGTGATTGTCCATCTGTTCGGGTCTTTGATCGGAGTCCCCTAGTACTTTCCCATCCGCTCGAACATACGTCAATCTCTCATTCGTTGCTTCTTTAAGGCGTTTGGCTTGAACAGAATAGTAAGATATCAACTCTGCATCGGTACCTTTTCGGTTCCAATCACCAGTTGCCGTAATAACTTGGAGCTCTCGTTCCATATTGTCTTGTAAAGACTTTATGTGAGAATTCTCAAGCACCTTTGCCATGAAAATGCCCGCAATCAGCATCGAACAACCAATCAATAAAATCAAAATAAAAGTTAGTTTGGCACGGAATTTGGTCATCTGATTCTAAGCCTCCGATGGTTTCAGTCTGTCCATTTTCATGATTAAAAACAAAAAGAAAAGAGCTACTCTACATAGTAACCCTTTCTTCCGTGCCTAATCCAGTATTTTTTTTGTAAAGATGAAGGTTAAGTGCATGCCTAGAAAATTATTTGAAAACAGGCTCTTTCAGAGCTGCCAGCTTCTCGAGTGAATTCTTCTCTACGTCAGCATGCAAGCTGTTGCCATGTGAATCCATCGTTACGATTGCAGCGAATCCTTCTGTTTCCAAGTGCCACATCGCTTCCGGAATTCCGAATTCCATGTAGTCAACGCCTTCAACCTTCTTAAAGCACTGTGCGTAGTATTGTGCAGCACCACCGATAGCGTTCAAATAGACGCCGCCGTGATCTTTCAAAGCTGCTAACGTTTTCGGTCCCATTCCGCCTTTACCGATGACTGCGCGAATACCGAATTTCTTGATAATATCACCTTGGTAAGGCTCCTCGCGAATGCTAGTCGTCGGTCCTGCCGCTTTAACGTGCCATTCGCCAGCTTCATCCTTACTCATCACCGGTCCGCAATGATAAATAGCAGCCCCATTCAGATCTACCGGCGCATCATGATCCATCAAATATTTATGCAGCGCATCGCGTCCTGTGTGCATCGTACCATTAATGACGACGACATCACCGACTTTGAGGCTGCGGATTTGCTCTTCCGATATTGGCGTTGTCAATACGATCTCACGGCGCTCTTCTTTTGGTGTATTCTTAGCTTCTTCAGCACTTGCTTCAAAAGCCTCTTGGAAAGAAACCTCTGTCCCTCTTGGGTAGGACCACCCATTAATTTCGCCAGTCTCAGCATTCAAGACCACGCCTTGACGACGGAACGCCCAACAATTGTAACCAACGGAAACGAAGAAGCTTGCTGGCAAACGGTTCATTACGCCAACTTTACAGCCAAGTAATGTCACTTGACCGCCGAAGCCCATTGTTCCAATACCAAGCGTATTGGCATGCTCCATGACGTACTCTTCAACCTTGCGCAGCTCTGGATTTGGATTCACATCGTCAACATGACGGAATAATTGGTGCTTTGCCAGCTCGTACCCGCTTGTACGGTCGCCTCCAATACCTACGCCGATGAAACCCGCGCTGCATCCTTGACCTTGCGCTTGGTAAACCGCATGCATCACACATTTGCGAATACCGTCAAGATCACGTCCTGCTTTACCTACACCTTCAAGATCAGCAGGCAAACTGTATTGAATATTTTTGTTCTCACAGCCGCCGCCTTTTAGAATCAACTTCACTTCAATATCGTTACGCTCCCATTGTTCAAAATGAACAACTGGCGTACCAGGGCCTAGATTATCTCCGCTATTGGCACCTGTAAGTGAATCTACTGAGTTTGTACGAAGCTTGCTAGCTTTCGTAGCATTAGCAACAGCTTCTAGGATTTGCTTCTTCATGATAATTTGGTTTGCCCCAACCGGACAGTGTATAATAAACGTTGGCATACCCGTATCCTGACAAATTGGGGATACATTGCATTCCGCCATATGGATGTTATCCGCAATGCGAGATAGAGATAACGCAGAACGCGTGCCTTTGTCCTCGTTTTCCTGAGCGGCTTGTACCGCACGGCGCACATCACCGGGAAGGTTTGTGGAAGTTTCGACAATCAAATCGTAGACGCTTTGATAAAAATGCTGCATGACTAGGTCTGGCTCCTCTCTCAAATACACACATAATAATAATTACAAACTATTATAACATACCTCCCATGAAGAGTTCGATGGTTCTTGTGAGGAAAACAAGGAGATTCGCTGACATGTACAAAAGAATCGCTATTTCGATTCTAGTTAGCCTGATTGGGCTCACCCTTTTGCTTACGCCGCTGCAGGCTAAGCTCTCCGGGGATATTTACTACCAGGACCAAGTGGCCGTTCTTATGTATCATCATGTGCATGAAAAGGACACCAGCTCCAGCACAATTACAAGCTCACTTTTTCAAAATCAGCTTCAATTGCTACTTAGCAAAGGCTATCATTTTATTTCCTTAGAAGAGTTCAAACAGTACATGGAGGGCGCTACCGTTCCATCCAATGCCGTGCTGGTTACGTTCGACGATGGCTATCAAAGCTTCTACACAGCGGCCTATCCGATTTTGAAAAGCTTGCGAATTCCCGCTGTGAACTTCGTTATTACCAATGACTTAACGAATCCGCTAGGGTCCTACATTCCTTCCATGTCGAAGGAGCAAATCAGTGAGATGACGCATGCCACGAACTTCATTGATATCGGCTGCCATACCAACAATCTTCATCACAAGCTTCCAAGTGGTGAAGCAGCGCTGGTAGGAAGATTGGATGCGGAGAGCGATGATGCTTATACGCAGCGCGTTTACAAAGATACGCAAGCTTGCATCGGCAAGCTTGCAGGCTTATCCGATGCGCCGCTCGACACGATGGCGTACCCATTCGGCATCACGTCGCCGGCGGCGACAGAGCAAGTAGCGAAGGCGGGCATCCGCTACGCCTTCACGATTTCACCGGAGATGGCGACGCGAAGCGCCGATCACCTGTTGATCCCGCGGATCAACGCGGGCAGCCCCGGCATCACGCCGGAGCTGCTGCACCGCTCGATCCAGCGCCGGGTCTTGGCGCAGCCGGGCAGCGCCCCGCTGCGCGTGGACGCGGCTGCTGCCGCAGCGCAGCTCGGCGGCAGCGCTGATGTGGATGGCGGAGTGCTTCGCCTCCGCCTCGGGCAAGAGGCATTCACCCTGCAGGTGAATGCGAAAGCAGCGACGCGCGGGAATGCGCGCGTCACGCTGCGGCAGCCCGTGCTGCGCGAGCACGGGCTGGTCACAATCGCGCTGGATGATCTTAGCGCGATGATCGGGCAACCGCTCGTCTACACTCCAGCCACCGGGAAGGTGGCTTTGAGGGTAACACCGAGCGTCAAATAAGCCGTTTTATTTACTTTTAAGGATTAGAACGAAGAGGAGTTAACCCGATGAATCATCACTTTTTCGCTTACTTATATCGACTTAAATATATTGATCGATGGAGTCTCATGTGGAACATGCGCAGAGAAAACGTAGCAGAGCATTCTTTCTATGTCTCTACGATTGCGCATATGTTATGCACCATTGCCAACGAAGTATATGGACGCAACGTGCCAACGGATCGCGTGGTATCCATTGCATTGTTCCACGACGCTTCCGAAGTACTAACAGGGGACATTCCTCAGCCTGTGAAGCATAACAATGAGCAAATACTGCGAAACTTCCGTGAGATCGAAGATGTCGCAGTCGAACGACTTATTCAAACTATTCCACCTGAAATCAGCGGCATCTACCGCAATTTAATTCAAGATCCTGACCCCGAGCTCTACCGTTGGGTGAAAGCCGCCGACTTGCTCGAAGCTTATATCAAATGCTTAACCGAGCTCTCCACAGGCAATCGTGAATTCGTCGTCGCGAAGCAGCAAGTTCTGAAAAGCTTACAGAAAATGAACATGCCTGAAGTTGATTATTTCCTCGAGCATATGAGTGCATCGTTCGAGAAAACATTAGATGAAATCACATTGGATGAATCGACGTAAAAAAGAGCATGCCATCATCAATGATGAGCATGCTCTTTCAATTTCCAATAATTACGACAGTAGCTGCGGATTCGTCATAATCAATACGGCCACGATAACAGCGACGGCTGCGATCCAGCTGAATGTTTTAATTTTGGCAGCATCAGAAGCCGTGCTTTTACCTGCTTTGCTATTCGCAATCAGCTTTTTAATTCTACCACCGATCATACCCGTGATTGCTCCTACGATCAGAAGAAGAACAACGGAAGAGATCATCCATAGGACGGAAGGCATCGGATCTACTTGACTTACCATTGCGCCACCTGTAAGGAAGGTCACAATCAATGAAAATTGGCCGATGCGATTGATCGTAGCAATCACCCCGACAAAACTCTCTTGGGCAGCTCCAGACAAAGTTGCAACTCGTCCAACTAAGAATGGGAACATGACATACGCACCAAGCAGTAAAGCACTAACGACATGTAAAAATATCATAACTGGATACATTTGGACAACCTCCGCAATTTTATGTAATGGTTTTCCTAAGTATAACCGAACTGGAACAGTCCCGACAAGAAAGCGATCCCATACATTCGATCAGTTCACCATTTCTACAAATGTAAGCGGTTGAAAGCTGCATGATCCTAATTACTTACCAGATTGGTTATAAGGAACCTTAACGATTGCTGATCTGGTCGTATTATTACCTACTTGATCTATAGCCGTATAGGTGATGGTGTAAATGCGTCCACTACCTTTACCAGATCTTTCAGCACGAAGCATAAATTCAGTATCCAATGTACCGATTTGCGCTCCCTGAATGTCACTTTCCGTATCTCCATCACCTAACCCATTGTCCGGTTCATTGCTGGTAATGGATGTTAGAACGACGGACGCAATTCCGGAAAGGCTATCATCAGCATTGACAGCAGCATGCACTGTAATCCATTGGTGGTTTGGCGGCCCCAAAGTTGTTTTATCCAAATCAACTTTAAGCGTTGGATCCGTCTTGTCAATTTGCACAAACACTGTATGTGGAGATTCAACGTTACCTGCCTTGTCAACGCTCCAGTAGGAGATCGTGTGCTTGCCCTCTGTCGTGATAACAACGGAAGTGCCTTGTTCCTGGGTCCCGCCGTCTACCGTGTAGTAGGTTTCAGCTGCACCGGATCCGCTATCGGTGGCGGTGAACGTGACTGTAACGTCATTGTTTACCCAGCCAGCAGGAGCATTATCCATAGTCGTAGGTACCGTATTGTCAATTGGGGGCAACGTTACCGTATTTTCTGCACCGGCACTAGACAATACAACACTAGGTACAGATCTTGTCGGATCCATCGTTTTAAACAATGTAGGTGTCCAACTAACAGGGCTAATACTCATATTTAGTCCAATATTCACATCAACACCATTGAGAACAGATCCAATATCGGTGAAAGTCGTTCCTCCTGTAAATACGCCTATTAAAGCAGATTCTTTTGTACCTGGATCTACTTTGAAGTAGTTGTTTTGCGCATAAATTTGCGAGGAGTACCCTACACCCATGGTGTAAAGGAATGGATAACTCGCATGATTGACAGTACCTTCATAGTAGTTATTATACATATGCACTTCACCATACCTTACACGTGGTGCGCGCTGTACAATATTTTTATAATAGTTATGGTGGAACGTAATTCTTTCTTTTCCGATATCGCCGGTAAACCCGTCACTTCCACCAATAAGAGTTGTCTTGTCATGATCATGGTAGTAGTTATAGGAGACGGTGACTAAATCAGATGCATTCGTTATATCCATAGCTCCGTCATGCTGCTGGTAGTGACGTCCGAAGTATTTAATGCTGTAGTCATCCGGGTTGCTTCCATCACTAAACGTATTATGATCAATCCAAATATGCGTAGCGCTTTTAACCGTAATATTGTCAAAAGCAGAGTTCCAGTTGCCGACATCTCCGTCTGTTGGATCCCACTGCGGGAAATAGTCAAACGCGTTTTGGAAATCAATATTCCGAATAATGACATTATCCACGTTTTGAACCATCAGGTTACCGCTGAGAATTTTGGCATTAGAACCAGGTAACCCTACTATCGTCGTATTAGCCCCGACATTAATTTTGATTTGGTTACCCTGCTTTGTCTCTGAAGCCGCACGAGCCGTCTCCAATGGACCGGAAGGTACTGTTGTTTTACCCCATACAGCAGGGTCGTACGCTGCCAGGTAGGCATTGAAATCATAAGCCGGATGTTTGTAATAATCGAATCCTACCGGATTGTCATCATTGTCCACGTTCATATCGATCGTACCTTTTACGTAAATAATCTTCGGTGTGGAATTCGCAGCATTCTTGCTGTTATCTCCGCCGAGCGCTTGAATCAATTCACTGCGCTTAGTCACTGTATATATATTCGACGGTGCAGCAGCAGATCCGCCTTTGGTTCCCGTTGTAAAGGAAGCCCAGCCATCATTAACCGCAAGTACCTGTTTACCAATATCCGATCCGTCTGAATTGATGATGTAGACAGTTAATGGTACTGAGATGGAACCGAAGTTGAAGCTTAGCGTTGTTGTACCTTCTGGCAACCCAGCGAGGTAAGCTTTGGTAAGAACAACAACGTTGCCCGAAGCGGAATAATCTGACGAGCCAAGAGTTTCTGCACCGTTCTTAATAGTGGTCAAAGCGTACCCTTTATTTTGTACTGTCATATTCATATCTGCTTGCTTCGTACTATTTTTATCAAAGGTGGAAGACGTGACGGATATGGTTGGCAAATAATTGATTTTTGGCATAATGATCGGAATGGAAGGATCCCATGTTCGATCCGCGACTACTGTATTTGTAGGGTCGCTAAAAATTTGCGGAATCGTCAGGCTTGCTTCCGAACCTGTCAGCTGTGTAGCTATTTGCCGTTCAGATGGGTTCGCTCCCGGACCGTAGCTGTTATACTCTGCAAACGAGTAAGAGAGGCAACTTCCTGCACAAGCAGCAACCCAGCCGCTGGGAAGGAATTTCTCAGAGTCGATCATGGTGTTGATAAAGCGAATCTTGGCATTATCTTTCCATGGACGTCCCAAGTCATAGGTTCCAAGCGCAGAAGGATCATCAATGACTTGAGAATTCAGGAACACATAACCCATGTCGGTACTATTTTTTTGCGCTCCTGCCGTGATATGTCCACCACCGCCAGAATTGCTGACAAGAACCATCTGCACATTATCAAATACAACAGCTGGTGCTTCTCCGAAAATGAAATCGACATCACCTTGAATGATGCTGTTATGAAAATAATGACGACCTTTACTAGCACTGTTCAAACCGGTATACAAAGTATCCTGATAGCCTACTAATTTGACCGACTCAAAGACAGCCTTATCGCTTTTGAGTGACAGAGCTACCGCCTGCGCAACAGCAGATCGTGGAGATGAGCTGTTCTCGATCGTCAAATTAGAAGCAGTAAAATAATCTGCATTAACTTCGACCGTTTGACTTAGAAACGTGTTTCCCGTGTGGCCTGGCTGACCGGTCGTTGCTGAGGTTCCGGCATAATCACCATACACGATCTTGGTCTCATTCATTCCCGCCCCAATCAAGCTAACGTATTTGCGGTTAATTGTAAGCTTTTCTGTATATGTTCCAGAAGTGATATAAATGATCGTTCTCGCTGTATTGTTTGCCGGAATCGCAT
The DNA here is from genome assembly GCF_030817215.1 of Paenibacillus sp. V4I3. Classification (GTDB taxonomy): domain Bacteria; phylum Bacillota; class Bacilli; order Paenibacillales; family NBRC-103111; genus Paenibacillus_E. Next base: position 2,766,701 of record NZ_JAUSZA010000001.1, on the reverse strand, counting down.
TGACAGCGCTTTGTATGGTGTTGAATACTGTTGTACCATTCGCAGTGGCATTCTTATCAACGGTAAGTACTTTTGCCGGAAGCACAATAATTTCATCCGTAATCGGACTCTCGCCACTCGCATTTACAGCGGAAACAACATAATAGTATGTGGTTCCATTTGTTACATTCGTATCTTCATAGGATGCTGAACTGCTTGAAGATAACAGATCATATGGACCTCCGATAGCAGTCGATCTTTTCACATGATAAGCAGTTGCGTCAGATACCGTGTTCCAGGAAAGGCTTACGCTGCCTTCGTTAGCAATCGCATTTAAGCCTGATGGTTTATTGGGTGCACCGGGTACAGGAGTATAAGGCGCCGCCTTCAACTGATTGGAGATCATGCTTTCCTGGGGCGCATTGGCTGCGGAAACTACATAATAATAAGTCGTTCCGTTGACCGTTTCCGTATCCGAAAAACTGGTTCCGGTAACTTCTTTTATTTTCGTATAAGCTTCACCGTTCACCGTGCTTCTTTTTACAGTGTAAGTGGTTGCCTTCGCAACCGAAGACCAACTCAAGTCAACCATGTTATTGCCAGCTGTTGCTTTCAATAACGTCGGCGTTCCTAGCGGCTCGGCAGGAGCTACTTTAAGAAGCTCGGAGCCCGGACTTAGCCCGCCCATATTTCCGGCGGTTACTTGATAATAATACTCCGTATCGTTAGTCAAGTTTTTATCCATATACGTAGTGCCGGTAAGCTTCTGGGCTACTGTTTCAAAAGGTCCACTCGGTGTCGTGCTTCTAACAAGCGTATAGTAAGAAGGAACGGCGCTGCCATCTTCGTCTTTGCCTAACACAGAGGTCCAGTTCAAGGTAAGCTGGCTGTCTCTGATATCCATTTGCTGGAATGCTGGTGCTATTGCAGGCGCACTCACGTTATTCGGATAGCCAAGAGCTTCGTTAGAGAAATCACTCTCTCCATTAGCATTCACGCCTGTGACCACATAATAGTAATTTTTCTTATTCACCAGACCCGTATCCGTATATATAGGCGAGGTTACATTGGTAATGAAAGCATAGGGACCACCGGTTGTTTCGCTTCGATATACGTTATATGAATCTGCTCCGCTTGCCGCGTTCCAATTCAACACAGTGGTATTGTTTGCGCCGTCGGTCGTCAGTTTTTGCGGTGTTGTCACGATTTGCTTGTATACCTTAACATTATCAACATACATACTGCCTGTGGACGAACCGGCTGTTCTTGCCTGAATTTTGGAGATGTTGGTGTCTGTTATACTGAACTTGAAGTTCCCTTTATATACTCCGTTAATATAAACTTCCGCAGAATTCGTGCCTGTATCAGCAACAAATTTCAAATTATACCAGGTTCCTGCATTGATAGTCGCAAGCGTTTTGAGATTAGTAACACTAAATGAAAGTACCGGCGTATTACTCGTGCTATTGAGCAATTCTAGCGGATAGGAATCGCCGATAATAACCGGCTGCATAAAATCCAGTTGGGCAGTTACACCGTTATTGCCCGATACCGAAGCAAAGGCATTCGTATAGCCGCCTCTGCGACTAGCATTTGCATTGTCATTAATCCATAATACATTGGTCGAATTTCCCGGAATCGCAGGTGAAATATTCTTTGCAGGTGAAACTTCTGTTGGCGAGTAATATTTGTTTGTCAGATTGCTATTGTTAATAACCGTCACATTATTAATATTCGCATCACTTGCATTGGCAATCGGCGTATATCCTGCCGGCACATCGCCGAGCGTACTGTTTTCAAAGTTGTCATTGATCAGGAAAACACCCGGTTTGCTTGAAACCTCGCTGGAGTTAGCACCTTCTCCAACCGAGTTAATGGCACTCACCACATAATAATAGGTGGTTCCGTTGGTTAATCCGGTGTTAGTGAAGCTGGTTCCTGACACGTTAGCGTCAATCATCTCGTACGGGCCGCCTGCTGTCAGGCTTCGTTTTACTTTATAAGAAGTGGCCCCGGACACGCTGCTCCAAGAAAGTTTGACTTGAGAGTCTCCAGCCGAAGCAGCCAAAATTGGCGTAGATGGAAATACTGGAGCTATAGGTGCAGCAGTTACTTGATTCGAGTATCCGCTCTCTTTCGTCGTATTCGCTGCTGTTACCACATAGTAGTACGTATTGCCGTTCACAGCGGTTGTATCGGTAAAACGGGTACCTATCACATTCGCATTATTCACTTTCGTGTAAGGTCCGCTGTTTGTTTGGCTTCGATATATATTATAATAAGCAGCATCAGTTAAGCTGTCCCATGTCAAATCAACCTGATTATTACCAGACAATGAACTTAAATTGGTTGGGAAAGATAATGCCGCCGGTGCCAAGGGTTTTCCTACGGCCTCATTTGAAACCGTACTTTCACCATCGGCATTAGCTGCTGTCACGACATAATAGTAAGTATGGCTATTTGCAGCAGTCGTGTCAGTGAAGTTAGTGTCGGTAATATTCGAAGTATTGAGCTGATAATATGATCCCCCGCTAATTTCACTTCGCTTTACATTATAATAAGTAGCTTCTGATACCGAGCCCCAGGTAAGGCTCACCTGCGCATCTCCGCTGACTGTATTCAAACCCGAAGGCGAGGAAGGTGATACCGGCAATGATTGAGTTAAAGACGAAATACTTGTGGTAGAAGCATTGTTATTCGATTTGAGAATTGTCATTTTATCAAATGAAGCTGTCATTTTATCAAATGAAGCTGTTCCTATTCCACCTACAATCAATCCAAGATAAACTGTGTTCAAAAGTCCAGGGAATTGATCTGCTTTGGGTTCTGTCCAAGTTATTATATCTCCACTAGGAGTACCGTAGGCCATATAGATATCAGATCTGATTGGAGTTACATCCGTTCTTATTTGTCTTCGAATTCTTATATATTGTGGGGCGCTGAAACCAGATGACGCAAGTGTTGAGGTCCCGGCGCTAGCACCATCACTCTTTCTAGCATTAAAGTATAATGCTCCGCTTGATGTCAGTAGACCTGCCAGATAAGGGCTAGCGGTATCTAGATCTTTACGAATCCTTATACCCGCTTGTAGAGTTCCGCTTGCTGCAGTCAATGAGGAAATACGTGCGATCATCGTAAAGTCACCGCTGACTTCTGTATAAGCGTATTGCATTTGTGGTGTACCGACTCCTGCTATTCCGTTACCTGTACCTGTTATAGTTAAGGTTCCTGTCGATTTATCATAAGAACTTGAACCAGCAGAAGACGGGCTTCCCATATCAACATTTGACCAGCCAATAGGCAAAGCAGTGGCCGCCTCAACATTCTCCGTACCGCTAAACGGTACAAGCGTTGTGAACAACATCATGCAGATTAGCAGCTTGGCCAAATTATTTCGAATAAGTTTCTTGTTCATGTACTACCATCAACCTCCTGAGTAATCATTCTTTCTGCAATTTTGCTTCCCACCATCGAAAATGGTGACGCTTTCAATATACGCTTTTAACCCCCTCCTTTTATGGGAGATTCTTCGTCATAGCACTTTCAAATCATAACTTGATCATAAGGACTGAAGGACTATTATGTAAATAATCACTGTCTCTGATGCTGTGTCAATAATGACGTAATTCAAAAAATGTGTTGCAATGATTATCATGATTAGGCTTCTCGATATGCTGCTTATCCACATAAGCATTTTATAACGTTCGGCGATAATCATTATCTCAGTTACTTAATGAAAAGTGCCTTTTAGCACTGAATCTAAGCCACTGATTATTGATGAATGTTTTTCTCTAAGCTACGATAACAAATGAAATGGTCATGGTTTAAAAACGCATGGCCATTATGTAAGCGCATCCATTACTTGGTCGAAAACACCAATTCCAGGATAGTTAAGGGCTTCTTGCCCTTTCTATATATCAACTCAGAGGAGGTTTTCCGCAGTAACAGTGATATTGAATTGTCCAACCAGAATGGAATTGGCAATCTTTCGATTTTAAAAGGAGGGTTTACATGAGGAATTCACTAAAGAAGCGGATAAGTACGATTTTGGTGTATGCGTTGATTCTCGCTCTATTTCCAAATGTTTTTATACACCAAATTGCAGCTGCAGCGGGTATGCTGCCGGATGGAACACTACCCGCCGGATGGAAAGCGGCGGATGTTTCCGCTTCAAGCTCACTAGGCACCATCAGTTACGGTTTCAGCAACGGTAAATTTGCGCTTTCCGCCACAGGTGGTAAAATACAGAGCTCCGACGATAACGCACTTTATACTTATTATCCTGTAAGTGCGGGGGACTTTTCCATAACGGCAAAAGTGACTTCCACTGCAATTAACACAAGCAATAACCGGGCCTTACTGATGGTCAAGAAGGATCCAATTAACAACGGAGCGACATCCCCTGGATATAATTTGGGCTACAATAGCTCCGCCAATACCCTGATTTCCTATCGGCGGTTGTCGACAACCGGCTCCAGTTCTTTTACGGTTCCGGATCCAAATGCCGCTCTCTACATGAAATTGGAACGGTCAGGATCAGACTTTAAAACATATTATTCGAAAGACGGAATTAATTTTGGAAATGGCACGACGACAAACCCTCTCAAGACGGACTCCGACACTGCAGGTTTGTTATCCGGAAGCGTTTATGTCGGGTTAGCGGTTGCGGCAGCCAGCGCCGAATTCACCGACGTCAAAATTTATCAAAACGGACTTGTTTACGACTCCAACGCCGGCGTCCAAGCTCCGAGCGTTCCGACGAATTTGTTGGCATCTTCCGGCGCAGGTGGCGTGACCCTGCAATGGACGGCCGCAAGCGGTGCGAGCAGCTACAACATTTACCGCAGCACGGCATCCGGCAGCGGGTATTCCAAAATCGCCACAAGCATGATTAACAGCTACACCGATTCGAATGCTGCCGGAAATACACCATATTTTTACACAGTCAGCGCTCAGGCCGGCAGCATAGAGAGCGGGATGTCTGTGGAAGCTGCCGCGACTACGCCTCTGTCAGCGCCGACCGGATTGTTCGCCGCTGCAGGGGATAGTAAAGTCGACTTGACCTGGACAGCCGTAAGTGGCGCAACCCACTATAATGTGAAGCGCGGTACAGACGGAATATCGTTTGCGAACATACAAACGGGTTTAACGTCGACCTCTTTTACGGACAATGGATTAACCAACGAGACAAAGTATTATTACGTTGTTTCCGCAATGAATGAAGCCGGAGAGAGTACGAACTCGAATGTAGTAAACGCAACACCGACCGCTGTATCATCAACCCCGGAGGAAGGCGTCATCTATGTTGCTCCGGGTGGTTTGGACAGCAATCCGGGAACGATTGGCAGTCCGACCACACTTGAATCTGCTATAACGAATGTGGCCCCGGGCGAAATCATTTATTTGCGTGGAGGGACTTACTCTTATTCTGCTCAAATTACAATTGACCGCAATAACAGCGGTACGCCTACCGCAAAAAAACAAATTTTTGCTTTTGGTTCCGAAAAACCGGTGCTTGATTTCTCGTCTCAAACCTACGACGCAGCCAATGTCGGAAGCAACGCGAGAGGTCTGCAAATCAACGGGAACTACTGGTATGTGAAAGGATTAGAAGTAAAAGGGTCGGCTGATAACGGAATTTATATTGCAGGCAATTATAACCGTATAGAAAATTCGGAGGTTCACCACAACCGGGACACAGGCTTGCAAATAGGCAGATATGCTTCAACCGCTCCGCAAAGCGAGTGGCCCAGCTACAACGAAATCGTCAACGTATATTCCCGCGATAACTTTGATCCTGACAACGGTGAAGATGCCGATGGTTTTGCGGCCAAACTGACTGTAGGTCCGGGAAATGTGTTTGATGGATGCATTTCGGCCTATAACGTCGATGACGGGTGGGATCTCTACAGCAAAACCGAAACCGGCCCGATTAGTCCTGTAACCATCCGAAACAGTATTGCCTACCATAATGGTCAAACATCGGAAGGAAGCTCGACAACAAACAGCGACGGCAACGGCTTCAAGCTTGGCGGGGAACAAATTGCCGTAAATCACATTGTGATCAATTCGGTCGCTTACCAAAACAAAAAGCATGGATTTACCTACAACAGCAATCCAGGCACCATAACCATTACAAACAATACATCCTATAGTAACGGACAAAGCAACTTTGCTTTTGACATCGGGACTCATATTTTCACAAATAATTTATCTTATAAGGGAGCCTCTAGTGACAAAACAAACGGTACGGATGTTCAAAGCACAAACGTTTGGTGGAAAAACAATAAAAGCACCAATGCAAATGGCTTGCTTGCCGACGATACGGATTTTGTAAATCTGAGTCCCGCAGTAAGCCGCAACGCGGACGGTTCCCCTAATTTAGGCAATTTTCTGGTACTTACAGTAAGCAGTGATTTAAAGGCGGCCGGCACGCCTAGCGGTATGGACATCGGTGCTTTAATCGGATCTTCCGGAACGAACCCTGTGCCTACGCCAACGCCGGAACCCACACCCACACCGACACCGACACCGGACCCAACGCCGTCACCTGATCCTACACCGTCCCCCTTACCGGCAGGTTCCTACAACGAATATAACTTAACGGGCTTCTCCTACGGAAACACTGGCGGAGGTACTATTCCCGAGACTGACCCTCGTTACAAAAAAGTGTATACCGCAACAGATTTCGCCGATGCCATCAACAGGAAAAAGGGCTATAAAGTAATTGAGATCATGAATGATTTGAATCTTGGCTGGAATGAACTTTCAGCGGAAACGAAAACAACGGCGGGATCTTTGATGGTCGCACACAACGCACCGAAAACTCATCCTGTTCTGCTTCAAACCGGTGTGAGTAAAGTGTATCTCGATACGCTTAACGGTGTGACCATTTTTTCAGCGAACGGTTCCAAACTAAAACATGCTTCGCTTATTTTGAAGCATAGCACTAACACTATCCTTCGCAACTTGGAGTTTGATGAATTGTGGGAATGGGATGAAGCTACCAAAGGAGATTACGACAAAAACGATTGGGATTTCTTAACCGTTGAGGATGATTCGAAGGTTTGGATCGATCATTGTACCTTCAATAAGTCCTATGATGGCGGTGTTGATATTAAAAAAGGTTCTTCCGGCGTAACCATCTCGTGGTCCTTTTTTAAAGGGGATGACCTAAGTCCAAACAGCTGGGTCACCCAGCAAATTAACGCTTTGGAAAATAATCGCTCGGCTTATGCCATGTACAATTATCTTCGTAGTCAAGGTTTGAGTACGGATGATATTATTGCGGTGTCTGCCGGACAAAAGAAACAGCATCTTGTCGGTGCCACCGAATTCGCATCAGATAATGCAAATCTGCAGGTGACTCTGCATCATAACTACTATAAAGATATGCAGGACCGTTTACCTCGTCTTCGGGGCGGAAATGCCCATGCTTACAATATTGTGATGGACAGTTCGGGCAATTGGGGAGCAAAGAAACTTATCTCCGATAGTCTTGCAGCTGCGATAAGCGCCAAGGGTTATCATTTCGGAGTAACCAGCAATGGGGCGATTTCAACCGAGGGCGGAGCCGTCCTTATTGAAAAATCCCTGATTATCGATATTTATTATCCATTGCGGAACAACCAAGCCGATCCCAATAATCCGGCATATACGGGCAAAATTTTTGCGCTGGATACGATGTACTCGTTAGATGGAACTTCGTTTAGAGGTAACAGTAATGAATCGAATAGTCCGCTTTCGCCGGTTCCGGCACCGATAATTCCTTTCGCTTGGAACGGGTTTACGACTTTGCCATACAGCTATGCTAACGATGACCCGTCGGTTCTGAGAAGCCGGCTTTTGGCTAATAACGGCGCCGGAGCAGGAAAGCTGAACTGGTCAAAGGAAAAATGGCTGTTGACTGAGCTTCCAATCGAGTCTGCGCCTCCAGCTGCAGTAACCGGGTTATCTGCTAGTACTTCTACTGACAACAGCGGTCAAGTTTCTTTAACTTGGAACACAGTGGATGGAGCGAATTACTACAACGTTTACCGCAGCATCAGTCATGATGGCCCTTATGCGGCAATCGCGGATCATATTACTGCAAACACATTTATTGACTTGGCATTAAATGGAGGAACAACCTACTACTATGTGATAACCGCGTCCAACGCTTACGGGGAAAGCACCAAATCCGTTGAAGCAAGCGTGTCCATTCCCTTACCGAATACAGCACCGACGACTGTGATCACTTCTTATTCCAACGGCCGGTATTTAAATGTGAATACGCCGATATTGACATGGGCTTTTAACGATCCGGATGCCGGTGACATCCAAACCGCCTTTCAGATTCAAGCTTCTTCCGATAATTGGACCACGATTTCAGCAGACTACGGAGAAATTGCAGATGCTTCCGAATTGTATACAATGGGGGCTTTAACCGACGGGGAATGGGCTTTGAGAGTTCGAACCAAAGACAGACACGGAGTATGGTCGGAATGGGCATATCGAAGCATAATCATTGACACTGTTGCACCAATCGCAACGGTCAGCTATAGCGCTCTCAATCCGACCTACCAAGATGTGGTCGTGACGGTTATCCCAAGTGAATCTGTTATAGTAACGAACAATAACGGGCTTACTCAGTATACATTTAGTCAAAATGGAAGCTTTACCTTTACGTTTGAAGACGCTGCCGGGAATACAGGCAGTATAATGGCTGCCGTCAATAACATTGATAAAACGGCACCGATCACAATCGACGATGCTCCGAAAGGCTGGGTAAACAAGAATATAACGGTGAGCCTGCTTGCCGCCGACATGGGCTCAGGTGTAGCCGCAACCTATTACGCAGTCGATGGCAGTACTCCACAAACCGGCAATACGGTGACCATCACTTCTGAGGGGATTCATACCCTTGTGTATTGGAGTGTGGATCGTGCCGGTAATGTGGAGGAGATGAAAAGCCTCTCCCTTCACCTGGATAAAACGGGACCATCGATTCAGCTCATGCTGGATAAAACGACACTATGGCCCGCCAACAATAAGCCTGTCACTGTAACAGCAACCGTTTATTCGAGCGATAATCTATCGCAGATTGATTCGATTGTACTGACTTCAATTACGCCAAGCATTCCTGATGACGGAGTCGCACAAATGATTGGAGAGGCTCAATATGGAACTCTGGATACTTCATTCACTTTACTGGCGAAAAAAGCGAGTGAGAAAATGGACCTTGTCTATTTAGTGAAATACACAGCTACGGATAGGGCAGGAAATAAGACAGATGCAATTGCTTCAGTAACAGTACCTCATGATCAGTCAGGAAAATAATAAAAAAGCGATGAGGCTATCACATAAGTAGATATTTTCTATGAAGAATCAGCTTATTCTTTCAAAAAACCGCAAAAAAGCAGCTGCAAAATAGAAGTACCCCAACGAACTCATATTATTATGAGTTCGTTGGGGTACTTCACTTCGTTCAGTAAATGGAGTCAAACTGGATTAACTGCCCTCATAACGTTTTAAGGCAGTGGCTCAGCCGGAACGTTAGCGATCGTAACCGCCTCTGTAAATTTGGCAGTCGTGTTCTGTCTCAATCGCATATTAGCAGAACCGGAGATACTCGGATTAATTTGAATACTCACAATCTTCTCCGCATGACCGCTTGCATCAGCTGTTAATGAGAAGCTCGTGCTGTAACCGTAGGTGGATGGCCATGTACCATTGCTATTTTGAACCTTAGCGACCTGGGTACCTGAACTATTATAAATGCCAATATTATAGCCGGTTGTTGTTGAATTTGCTGTTAAGCCATTTAGAATAATCTTCACTTGAAAAACGGCCTGATTAGGCAGTTGCGCTTGATGGACAAAAGCAAACGGATCTGTCGTATTCGTGGCGGTACTATATCCGTAAGATCCTACTTTAAATGTTGATGGATCCCACCACTTATAACCAGCTGCAGGTGCTGCCCAAGGCTCGGCCTGCGGCTCTGTTGTATTAGCCGGCTGCTCCCATGAGTAGAGTGTAGTTGCTGAATCCAATGTAAGGCCTGTCACCTGCGTTAAACTTGTATAACTTTCTTTGGTTGCCAACCAGTTCACCATATTTACTAAAAGAGAAGCGTCATTCTGCTCTTGGAATCCCGCATACGTAGTTTTCGTACCGCCTGTCTCTTCCCTCTTATACTTTGGCGTCGCATCTTCAACTGGTGAGGAATCGCCAATGAAACCGGCTTTGCCTGCACTAACTTTGGAAACAGCAACATAAGGACCTTCTGCTACACCTCCGCCGTTGTATACCCCTTGATCCACAGCACTAGCCCATTTGGTCGTCGTCGCTGGCAGGTAAACAATACCTTTGGCTTTGTTCGGGTCTGTAACCGCTAAAGTCGAGCCTGCATGCATAGCGACCGTGGAGACACCACTCGTAATGTTAAAAGCCTGAGAGGGGCTCACGATATTATTCGCTGTAATATCACCTAATGCGTTATAACGGAACTTCACACCGAAATTGGCCGACAACCAATCAGAGCTTGCAACACCCTGCATCGCTGCCGAAGCTGCTTCTGCTGTGCTCATACCTGAAGCTGGATTCGTCCACGCGCCGCGGCGATAGCCATTGAACACTTCCGAGGCGTCCCAACGATTTTTATTACGATCTGCATTATAATGATCGCCAATAAAGAAGATACTGCCGCCGCCTTGCACATACTCAAGCATGGCGCTTTGCTCAGATGTCTTGTATGGAATGTTAGCCTCACCAATAACGAACACATCATACGCTGTTAAATCGGAGAGTGTAATCGCTGTACTCTTACGCAGTTCTTTTACAAAATAGCCTGCATTTCCTAATGCGCTAGCAAAATCAGAGAAACCGCCGTCAATAACCCAATCAGCCGCACCTGCCGTTTGACCGTGCGTATTGTCAAACAGCACCTTTTTGCCATTCGCCGTTGTCGGCGTTATCGATGGCGCGGGGTCATTCGGACCTTCCGCAAAAGCTTGTGGAACAATGCCTAACAATGATACGGATAATGCTGCGGTTAAACAGAATCTTCTCCAGTTTCTTGTTCCTAGCAAGCTATTCTTCAACATCAAATCCCACCATCCCATGGATTTTTTAGCCAATTGTGCTGGCCTATGCCTATCGTAGCATAGACCATTAACTGGGAATAGTAGTTGGAAAACAATTTACAAAATTAACAAAAAATTGTGCATCGCCACAATAAAATGAACAAAAAAAAGAACCAACCACTATTCGCATAGGTAGTTGATCCTTCATCTTAAAGCGTATTAACCCGTTACAACTTTGATTACGTTGCGAACAGAGTTTGCTGTTTTGTCCAAAGCTGTTTTCTCTTCCTCAGTCAGCTCGATGTCAAGAATCTTCTCGATACCGTTAGCACCAAGTACAGTTAGAACGCCCATGAACAGATTGTCGTAGCCATATTCGCCTTCAAGAAGAGCGATAGTTGGGATGATACGTTTTTTATCTTTAAGGATTGCTTCTGTCATTTGCACAAGGGAAGCCGCTGGTGCGTAGTATGCACTACCGTTACCAAGCAGGTTAACGATTTCGCCGCCGCCAGTACGTGTACGTTGAACGATCGCTTCAATACGGTCAGCTGGGATCAGCTTCTCGATTGGCACGCCGCCAGCGTATGTGTAACGAACGAGTGGAACCATGTCATCGCCGTGTCCACCGATAACAACACCTTTAACATCCTCAACAGATACATTCAACTCTTGGGAGATGAACGTCAGGTAACGAGCTGTATCGAGTACACCGGATTGACCGATTACGCGATTTTTTGGGAAGCCAAGTGCTTGGAATGCTACGTAAGTCATCGCGTCAACAGGGTTACTCAAGATGATAACGATGGAATCAGGAGCTACTTCTCTCACGTTCTCACATACGGATTTCACGATTCCTGCATTCGTGTTTACCAAATCGTCGCGGCTCATACCCGGTTTACGAGCGATACCTGCTGTGATGATAACGATGTCGGAACCAGCAGCATCCGCATAGTTGGAAGTACCCGTGATTTGGCTATCGTACCCTTGAACTGGACCTGCTTCGAGCATGTCAAGCGCTTTCCCTTTTGTAGGGTTTTCCAGTTGTGGAATGTCGAGAAGAACAACGTCACCAAGTTCTTTTTGAGCTAACATAAGAGCAGTTGTTGCTCCCGTGAAACCTGCGCCGACAACGGTAATTTTATTACGACGAATTGCCATTTGAGATGTACCTCCTAATAGTTTTTAGTAGATCCACTTTTTCGCAAAAAATTAAGCCATGTTTTTGATGATTTCGTTCGCGAACTCGGAACATTTGATTTCTTTCGCGCCTTCCATCAAACGAGCAAAATCATAAGTTACGGTTTTGTTGTTGATGGATGTTTCCAAACCTTTGTAGATCAATTCAGCCGCTTCCAACCAGCCAAGGTGCTCAAGCAGCATAACGCCAGATAGGATTACAGAACCTGGGTTAACTACGTCAAGACCAGCGTATTTAGGAGCTGTACCATGCGTAGCTTCGAAGATTGCGTGACCAGTCAAGTAGTTGATGTTTGCTCCTGGAGCGATACCGATACCGCCAACTTGTGCAGCAAGTGCATCAGACAGGTAGTCACCGTTCAAGTTCAATGTTGCGATAACGTCGAAGTCAGTCGGACGAGTCAATACTTGTTGCAAAGCGATGTCAGCGATAGCATCTTTTACGATGATTTTGCCAGCTGCTTCAGCGTCTTTTTGAGCTTTGTTAGCTGCTTCAGCGCCTTCAGCTTCTTTAATGCGATCGTATTGTGCCCAAGTAAATGTTTTGTCAGCATATTCACGCTCAGCAAGCTCATAACCCCAGTTTTTGAACGCGCCTTCTGTGAACTTCATGATGTTACCTTTGTGTACCAAAGTTAGCGTTTTACGGCCGTGTTTGATCGCGTACTCGATTGCAGCGCGTACCAAACGCTCAGTACCTTCGGAGGATACTGGCTTAACGCCGATTCCTGAAGTTTCTGGGAAGCGAATTTTGTTAACGCCCATTTCGTCTTGAAGGAATTTAATAACTTTCTTAACTGCGTCGGAACCAGCTTCCCACTCAATTCCAGCGTAGATATCTTCTGTGTTTTCACGGAAAATAACCATGTCAACCAGCTCAGGACGTTTAACTGGTGAAGGAACGCCATCGAAATAACGAACTGGACGGGAACAAACGTAAAGATCTAATTCTTGACGAAGTGCAACGTTCAGGGAACGAATACCGCCACCGATTGGCGTCGTAAGAGGTCCTTTGATGGACACGATGTATTCGCGCATAGCTGTTAATGTATCGTTAGGCAGCCAGTTGCTGTATTTGTTAAAAGCTTTCTCGCCGGCAAAAACTTCATACCATGCGATTTTTTTCTCGCCTTTGTATGCTTTCTCAACTGCAGCATCCAGAACGCGTACGGAAGCAGCCCAGATATCAGGACCTGTACCGTCACCTTCGATGTAAGGGATGATTGGGTTGTTAGGTACTTGCAGAACACCATTCTCGATGGTGATTTTTTGACCTTCTTTTGGAAGTTCGTAGGATTCGAATTGTGGCATGATTAGTTCCTCCTTAGATTTGTTTAAAATGATTCGTGAGAACATGTAGTGCATTACGTTGCGTGCTTTTGGCAATGCCTTCCGACCGCTGTTATCATCCTGTCCAATTGAATTGATTTTATGGTATGGACACGATTCTAAAGGCGGGCACTACGTTTCTCCAGGCACTGCCAAGCACTCCACTTAGCTACTTAGGTGTAACGAGGTACATTTAAAAGCAAATTTAACTCGTCACCGTAGATGTAAGTAGGTAAACACACAAAAAGTGACGGGAGTTGCGGTACTCCCCCGGAGTTAGCCGAGGACGGGTACCGAACTGCCCGCACATGGAGTTAAAGTGACAATTAGCGTGCGCTAATTGGAATGTATTTTTGGTTAACCGGACCTGTGTACTCAGCGCGTGGGCGGATCAAACGGTTGTTTTCGTACTGCTCCAAGATGTGGGCAGCCCAACCGGATGTACGGCTGATCGCGAAGATCGGCGTGAACAGGTCGCGTGGGATTTCCAACGTTGTGTAAACGGAAGCTGAGTAGAAATCAACGTTTGGTTTCAAGCCTTTGAGGCTAGTGACCAATTCGTCTGCTTTAATGGACATTTCGTACCATTTGAGGTTGCCAGTTAGTTTACCAAGCTCATGGGACATTTTTTGCAAGTGCTTCGCACGCGGATCTCCGTTTTTGTAAACACGGTGTCCAAAGCCCATGATTTTGTCTTTACGCTCTAATTTATCGTTGATGTAAGGAACAACGTTCTCTACAGTACCGATCTCTTCCAGCATCGCCATAACAGCTTCGTTCGCGCCGCCGTGAAGAGGTCCTTTGAGCGTGCCGATCGCTGAAGTAATACCGGAGTAGATGTCTGTTAATGTTGCAACAGTAACACGTGCAGCGAATGTGGATGCATTCAGCTCATGGTCAGCGTGTAAAACCAATGCTTTGTCCAAAGCTTCGATAGCGATTTTATCCGGTTCGTTACCTGTTAGTTGGTACAAGAAATTAGCAGCAACAGAAGCATATCCTGGGGATGCTAAAGGTTCTTTACCTTCACGGATACGAGCGAAAGCTGCGATAATGCCAGGAATTTGTGCTTGCAGCTTGATTGCTTTACGCACATTGGATTCAGGGCTCAAATCGTTCGCTTCTTCATCATACAGTGCAAGAGCCGATACTGCTGTACGAAGAGCAGCCATGGAATTAACATCTTTAGGGAATGCTTTAATCTGGTTGATAACCGCATCAGGCACCTTGCTGTAAGCGTTCAGGTCGCTTTGCAGTTTCTCAAGCTCAGTTTGATTAGGCAACTTGCCGAACCAAAGCAAATAAATAACTTCTTCAAATGTCGCATTTTCTGCGAGGTCATCAATATCAATCCCGCGATACGTTAGCACACCATCTACAATGGAGCTGATCGACGAGGTCGTGGCTACAATTCCTTCTAAACCTTTGGTTGCAGACATGGGAATCTCTCCTTAGCTACTCTATTAGCAAAAAATTGCTTTTTTCCTAACTTAATAATAAAGTATTTTGCTTAGTAAGTGAACAAAAGCAGACATAAAACTTCATTATCACTATCATAAAGAATCTTTTTGGCGGAAATCGTCACTGTTTTTTTGAGCCATCTCTTCTAAACACACGATACAAGTTTTTGTTAATTCCCCCGAATTATGCACCCCAGCAGGAAAAGTTTGTCGAGTCGTGTTGAGATTGATACAATGTAGGCAAAGTAAAAGTGATTTCTCTCTGAAAAAGGAGCAAATACATGAGCAGCAGCAAAAGTATCGGCATCATTGATATCGGATCCAACTCGATTCGACTTGTTATCTACGAAATTAATGCCCATGGGGCATATCGCGTTGTCAGTGAGCATAAGGATTCCGCTAGGCTCAGCGAGCGCATCGGTTCCGATGGCATTTTATATAGCAAAGATATTATTTCTATTGTCCCCATTCTATCCCACTACGCTCTGTTATGCAAAGTTCATGAGGTTCAGACAATAAGGGCCGTAGCAACGGCAGCCATACGTAACGCGGCCAATTCAGCTGAAATTGTGCGAATTCTCCAAGAACAGACTGGACTTCGTATTGAAGTTCTGAGCGGTACCGAAGAAGCCCGTTATGGCTACTTAGGTGTAATCAATACAATCGATATCCGGGACGGCCTGATCATTGATATTGGCGGAGGGAGCACGGAAGTCACATTGCTTCGTAACCGGAAATTGCTGCACAGCGTTTCCTTTCCATTCGGTGCAGTGAACACCACACGCCAATTTATGAAAAACGGGAATCTGACCGAGCAGGAAATGGGCGATATTCGTCGGATGGTTGAAGATGCGATTTTGGCTCATCCTTGGATTGCCGGTTCTCCCAATCTGCCTATGATTGGTCTAGGCGGAACGATTCGAACCCTTGGCAAAATAAGCCAAAAACGCAGCAAATACTCGCTTCAGCTTGCCCACAACTACACGTTGAAGCCTGGGGAGCTTCGTGATTTCCTCCTATTGTTATTCTCCATGCCATTGGAAAAACGAAAAAAAATAGATGGTCTCTCCAAAGAGCGCGCAGATATTATGGTTCCGGGACTGATCATTATGGACACCATATTCGAAGCAGCGGGTTCATCGGCGTGCATTATCAGCGGATCAGGGCTTCGTGATGGCCTCTTCTACGAAACATTTGATCCTAAACACCCAATCAAGGAGGATGTTCTTGAAGCAAGTATCCATAATTTGCTTTTGCTCCATCCGAACGCCGCTGTGAAACATGTCTCTCATGTAGATAAATTTGCCATGCAGCTTTATCATACACTCACCGCTCCGCCCGAATCGGAAGATCGAAGCCAAAGATACTTGCATACCGCTGCCCTCTTGCATCGAATTGGAGCCAGTGTCCATTATTACCATTACCTCAAACATACAGAATATATGATGACAGGGGCGCATATCGACGGTCTCAGTCATCGAGAAATTGTTATTTGCTCTTTCATTGCTTCTTACAAAACAAAAAGCCGGACCCACCAACAAGTCCTAGCTTACAAGGACCTTTTGATGGAATCCGACGCGGCATTAATTATAAAGTTAGGTACGCTGCTTAAATTAGCAATAGCTTTGGATCATAGTGAGACACAGCCAGTTCAAGAGCTGCAAACAACGCAAACCGAATCGACCTTAACTCTCAAGCTATTATGTATCCACAACCCAATTATGGAGCTAAAGGAACTCGCGGCTATAAGCAAAGATTTCGAAAAAATCTGGGGGCTGAAGCTTAAGACTCAAGCCGGAGTTTTTTCCATGAAGTAATTTTCATCGCCTCGAACTGGCTCCGATAAGGGGTCAGTTCATTTTTTATGCGACTGTACATCCCGTTGGGCATCAATTCTCTTGCTTTGACGTTATCATGCAGAGTGACATTCAGAATTTGAATCATCACTTTCTTCATTTCCCGATCAAGAACAGGGCACATCAGCTCAATACGACGTGTCAAGTTACGTGTCATCCAGTCAGCTGAAGATAAATATACATCAACTAATCCGCCATTTTCGAAATAATAAATGCGGGAATGCTCCAAGAAACGATCTACAATACTCCGAACCGTAATATTCTCGCTAATCCCAGGCACCCCTGGGCGCAAGCAGCATACGCCGCGAATAATTAATTCAATCTTCACACCTGCTTGCGACGCCGCATACAAGGCATCTACCATCTCTTGATTGGATAATGAGTTCATTTTTGCAATAATTCGGGCTGGTCTGCCCGCTCTAGCATGTTCAGCTTCACGTTCGATAAGCTCGAATAGCTTATCCTTCAAATCCGTAGGAGCCACAGCGAAAGACTGCCAATCATGAGGCGCGGAATAGCCAGTAATTTCATTGAAAAGCGCAGAGGCATCCTCTCCAATCACACTATTTGAAGTGAATAGCCCTACGTCTGTGTAAAGACGGGCTGTGCTGTCGTTATAATTCCCCGTTCCCACATGAACATATCGGCGGAGTGTCTGCTCTTCTTGTCTAACGACGAGTGTTATCTTGGCATGCGTTTTGAGCCCAACAAGTCCATAAACCACATGACAGCCTGACTTTTCAAGCATTCTTGCCCATGCAATATTTCGCTCTTCATCAAATCTAGCTTTCAGTTCAACTACAACCGTGACCTGCTTCCCGGACTCCGCGGCTCTGGCTAACGCTTGAATAATTGGCGAGTTTCCGCTCGCTCTATACAGTGTCATTTTGATCGCGAGCACTTTCGGATCATAGGCAGCATGGATGATGAAGTCTGTTACTGCGTCGAACGTTTCATAGGGATGATGCACCAATACATCCTTTTGCTTTAGAACCTCAAAGAAGTCAGTCGTATCCTCAAATTCTATGGGATATTTGGCAGCAATACGCGGATAGCGAAGATTTTCATAGCCATTCAACGTACCGGCCAGCTTCATGAAATATGTGATGTCCAGCGGTCCGTCAATTTCAAAAATTTGTTCTTCAATCTCGAACTCATCCTGAAGTTGTGCAAGCGCATAAGGATGAATGCCCTCTTGTACTTCAAGTCGAACAGGAGAGCCCCAACGTCTGCGTCTAAGCTCCTTCTCGATCTCCTCTAGCAGATCTTCCGCCCCTTCCTCATTGAGCGTTAAATCCGCGTTTCGAGTCACCCTGAACCCATGCACGGAAATCGGGATGTATCCACTGAACAGCGATTCTATATGATGCTCGATCAATTCTTCAAGAAGAATAAATTCTGTTTTTTTACTATTTGGCCGTGTTGGCACAGGAATATAACGGGATAAATTGCTAGGTACTTGAACGATGGCGAAATAAGGCTCATCATCCAGATCATCCCCTTCCCGCACAAGCAAGACAGCTAAATAAACAGATTGATTATGTACAAGTGGAAATGGACGACTTTGATCCACGGCCATCGGCGTTAATACGGGAAAAATAATATCATGATAATAAGCATCCATGGCTTTTTTCTGTGTCGTATTCAAATCTTCAAATTCCGTAAACACAATGCCTTCTTTGGTTAACAGTCTCGTTACTTCACGATACGTTTTGTACTGTTCTGTTACCATTTTGGCTGTGCGCTTCATAATCCGTTTAATAAGGCCGGCAGGGGTGTAGCCTGTGAAGTCTTTCTTGGTATACCCAGCCTTGATTTGATCCTTCAGTCCTGCGACACGAACACTCATGAACTCATCGAGATTACTGGATACAATTGACAAAAACTTCACACGCTCAAGCAGCGGAGTGCTCGCATCTTGCGCTTCCTCTAGAACACGCCAATTGAACTCGATCCAGCTTAAATCCCTGTTTAAGTACTTGGTCGAAATCTCTTTGACTTCCTTGACTTCTTTGAGCTCTTTAACTTCTTTCAAATCAGGTTCGCGCGCAATACTCATAAAGCCTCCACTTATATTTTCTTATGTTTTCTATCTGTGCCATATATCATCATTGTACTATGCGTGCTCTACACCGACAATGCAGAATCCCCTGTTTTAATATATGAAGATTTTGTAAAGGTGATGTTATTTCCGTATTTATCCATGATCATGTTACAATGAAAAGACTTGAAACAAGGAGAGAAAAAACCATGGGTATCCTGAATCCGCGTTTAGTTCACCAGATTTTCAGGGGCATTTGGGTGGCGCTAATTATTGTTCTAATCGGACTCGCTTTCTACTATGTAATCCCACTGATTTACCCATTTATTTTCGGCTGGATTCTAGCTCTTATGCTCAATCCTCTTGTGAACTTCTTCCAATTCAAAGTGAAATTGCCGCGCTGGCTTGCCGTTACCTTATCCATGTTGTTATTTCTAGGTGCCATGGTTACGGCCATAACCTTGCTAGTCGCGAATATAGTCGTAGAATTAGGTTCACTTGCGGATACCTTACAGATTCAAATTAACCTTTGGGTGGAGCAATTCAATGTTTTCATTAATTCTACAGCTTTCCAAGATTGGATTGAACGTATTAATCAGTTTTTTGAAAATAACCCGAAATATCAAGAAACCGTCAACAACAATTTATCTTCGACAGCAGGCTCCATTGCAGACGTGAGTAAGTTCATTATTGGCTATGTATTTGATACTTTGAAAAGATTTCTAACTTCTTTGCCGAATATCGCAACCATCACCATTATTGTAATGCTGGCCACCTTTTTCATTAGTAAAGATTGGTATCAGCTTATCAAACGGTATAAAGGAATCTTCTCCGACATGATTGTGAAGACAACCCAATTGATTCGGACGGATTTGCAAAAAGCACTTTTCGGCTACATACGCGCCCAACTGATTCTTGTTTCGCTGACCGCTCTAGTGGTCATCATTGGCTTGCTGGTCTTGCGCGTTGACTATGCCATAACCATTGGTTTATTAACAGGCTTAGCAGACCTAATGCCGTATTTGGGGACAGGTGCAGTCATGGTGCCTTGGATTTTGTATGTTTTCTTTGCGCAAGGAGACTTTTTTCTCGGAATCGGCCTCAGTGTACTGTATGGCGTCATCGTGATTGCCAGACAGATCATGGAACCTAAGGTGCTCGCTTCCTCAGTAGGATTAGACCCTCTGGCTACGTTAATCGCCATGTTCGTTGGATTGAAACTATTCGGACTCCTCGGGCTTATTGTGGGTCCTGTGACTCTCATTCTGATTGCAGCGTTCTATCGCGCAAGAATTTTTCATGATATGGCGGCTTACATACAAAAAGGCTCGGTTCCTCCCAAATAAGCGGAGTGAACGAGCCTTTGTTCTTTATCTACGTTTTATGATATTAATTCCGCCTCTTCCGATTTGTTTTTGAATCAGTGCAAGCAGCATAACCTTGAAAATCGGTCTCGTGTAAGGAAATACAAGTAGAAATCCGAAAATATCCGTGATGAACCCCGGTGTAATTAATAAAATGCCTCCGATGAAAATACAGATTCCATCCAACAAATGCTGTGTAGGCAGTTGGCCCTGAGACCACTCAAACTTGGCATACTCCAGCACTTTGCGTCCTTCCCGCTTGGCGAAATAAGCACCAAGGAAGCCGCTTATAATAATAAGCGCGAAAGTTGTCCAGCCTCCTACAAAATGCCCAAGTGTGATGAGAAGCGTAACTTCTATGGCAGGCACTAGAATAAAAATGGCAAGAATGATACGAAACATAAGCTCAGCCCCTTTTATGAATACTTAGCTAACAGCTGCCATAATTCTGGCGCTTCCTTCTCTATACGTATTGGCTTCCAAGAAGGATTCACCCAAACGTGATGTGTTGCTCCAGTCACAAGTAATTCCCCGGTAGGTTGTGCAGCAGAATCTGCGGTTAGAGCCATCATTTCTTCCGAAACTTTACGGATTTCATAGGCAAAATGGAGCCGAATACTGCTCCTGTCAATCACACGCGTGTTCACGCATACCAAGTCATCATAACGAGCAGGCTTCTTGAACTTAATCTCTGCTTCAACAAGCGGCAGCAATAGCCCTTTCTCCTCAATTCGCCGGTAAGGGTAACCAAGCTCCCTGATAAGTTCGGTCCGCCCAATCTCGAACCACGTCAAATAGTTGGCATGGTACACAACCCCCATTTGATCCGTTTCTTCATATCTCACACGAAACTGATGCTGATGCCAGCGCTCCTGAGTCATGATGATGTATTCCTCCAGTAACAAGTCTTAGAACAATTATAGCACAGCTAGGATTAGGGATGGGTAATGCTGAAGGTGTACTCAGTGCGGGTTTGAGTGCGTAAGTTCCGTTCGGTGCTAGTTTAAAATAAAAAAGAGTGAAGCGAGAATAATCTCGCTACACTCTTTGCTATACCTACAGAACGCTCGCTTGACCAGAGTAGATAACGCCAACTTCTGGATAAATCGAAACTTCTGTGCCGTCTTTGATTAATTCCACTGCGTTCTCAACGCCTACAATGACTGGAATTCCAAGGCTTAAAGCGACTACTGCCGCATGGGAAGTGATTCCGCCAACTTCGGTAATCAACGCTGAAGCTTTTTGTACAGCTGGCATATATTCTTTGTCCGTCGTTACGGTTACAAGTACAGCACCGTCAACCATTTTCGCATTGGCTTCTTCAGGTGTACGAGCCGTTACTACGATACCGCTTGCCGTTTGCATGCCGATACCTGTTCCTTTGGCAATCATCTCGCCTACTTGATGAACCTTGATCAAGTTCGTAGTTCCGGAGCGTCCAACGGGAACGCCAGCTGTAATAACGACGATATCCCCAAGAGACACGATACCTGTTTTAATGCTGCTATCTACCGCAAGGTTGAACAGCTCGTCCGTCGTTTTCGCTTGCACACCCATTACCGGAATAACACCCCATACAAGAGACAAGCGGCGAATCACTTGCTCACTAGGAGTAACCGCGATGATCGGCGATTTCGGACGGTATTTGGATACCATTCTTGCCGTGTATCCACTTTCCGTTGCCGTAAGAATCGCTTTTGCACCTAACTCCAACGCAGAGTTAGCGACAGCTTGAGAAATCGCTTCTGTTACTGTAACTTGCTGTGCTTGAGCTTGACGAAGGAAAATTTCTTTATATTCCAATGCCTCTTCCGCACGTTCAGCGATACGGGCCATCGTTTGAACGGACTCAACCGGATATTTACCTGCAGCTGTTTCACCGGACAACATAACTGCATCCGTTCCGTCGAATACCGCATTGGCTACGTCACTTGCTTCTGCACGCGTTGGACGCGGGTTACGCTGCATGGAGTCGAGCATCATCGTTGCCGTAATAACCGGCTTACCTACGATGTTACATTTTTTGATCATCTGTTTTTGGACAACAGGAACATCTTCAGCTGGAATTTCAACCCCTAGATCCCCACGAGCAACCATCAGACCATCGGATACCTCAAGGATTTCGTCTAAGTTGTCAACGCCCTCTTGGTTTTCGATTTTACTAATGATTTGAATGTGTGAAGCATTGTGTCTTTCCAACAATTCACGAATTTCCATAACGTCACTTGCTTTACGAACGAAAGAAGCCGCGATGAAATCTACGCCTTGCTCGATACCGAAGACGATATCGTTGGCATCCTTTTCCGTGATACCCGGAAGACTGATTTTCACTCCTGGCACGTTAACGCCTTTTTTACTTTTAATCGTTCCGCCATTAACAATGCGGCACTCGATTTCTGTTCCACGAACATCAACAACCGCAAGACCAATTAAACCATCATCGATTAAAATGGTAGATCCAACAGCAACGTCACGCGGCAGATTCGAATACGTAACCGAGATACGGTCAGCATCGCCCAAAATTTCTTCTGTCGTCAAAATGATGTGCTTGTCCTGAACAAGCTCAATCGGCTCTTCTTTCAATTTTCCCGTACGAATTTCCGGTCCTTTGGTATCAAGCAAAATAGCTGCTACTTTGCCTGTCTCAGCGGATGCAGCGCGAAGGTTGCGGATACGTGCGCCATGCTCCTCAAAATCTCCGTGGGAGAAGTTAAGACGGGCAACATTCATTCCCGCTTCTAGAAGCTTTTTCAAATTCTCTTGTGATTCGCTTGCAGGTCCAATGGTACAGACAATTTTCGTTTTACGCATGGTTTCCCTCCTGAGTGAATGTGAACCGGCCGATCTCTCTAAATTTGCGGTAACGGTCCTCGAGTAGCTCCTGTTCGTTCATACTTAGCAAATGCTGAAGCTGTTCCCAGATAGCTGTTTTGATCAATTCTGCTTGTGCTGCTAAATCCCGGTGTGCGCCACCTTTAGGCTCTGGAATAATACCGTCGATCACCTTAAGCTCCAAGATATGATCCGCAGTAATTTTCATTGCTTCTGCCGCGTGTAAAGCTTTGGAAGCATCTTTATATAAGATGGAAGCCGCGCCTTCGGGACTAATAACCGAATAGATAGCATTCTCCAACATTAACACCTTGTTACCTACACCTAAGCCGAGTGCGCCGCCACTGCCGCCTTCCCCAATAACAATACAGATGATCGGCACA
Source organism: Paenibacillus sp. V4I3 (assembly GCF_030817215.1). Lineage (GTDB taxonomy): Bacteria > Bacillota > Bacilli > Paenibacillales > NBRC-103111 > Paenibacillus_E. The sequence continues at coordinate 2,743,194 of NZ_JAUSZA010000001.1, read as the reverse complement.
CGAAAAGAGGCCATTTCCAGTAAATTTCTGGCAATCGCTTCTCCTTGGCCGCGCTCTTCTGCAGCATTCCCAGGGAATGCCCCCTTGGTATCAATAAACGTCACAATAGGACGCTTGAACTTGTTCGCTTGACGCATCAAACGCAGCGCTTTACGGAACCCTTCCGGATGCGGACAACCGAAGTTACGAGCAATATTGTCCTTCGTGTCTTTCCCTTTTTGATGACCGACAACCGTAACTGGAATGCCGTTCAACTTGGCTAATCCACCTACAATCGCAAGGTCATCTCCATAAAGGCGATCACCATGAAACTCTATGAAATCTGTGAAAATGGTGCCAATATAATCAATCGTTGTCGGCCTTTGCGGATGGCGGGCCAACTGCATTTTCTCAGCAGAAGACATATTCGCATAAAGCTCAACTTCGAGTTCAACGTATCTTTCTTCCAAACGGCGGATTTCCTCTGAAAAGTCAATTTTCTTCTCAGCGCCAAAAGTACGCAGTTCCGCAATCTTCTTCTTTAGTTCCGCCAGCGGCTGTTCAAACGGCATTTCACCCGCCATAAGTCGCCTCCCCCTTCACTCCGTGCATGTCTAACAGCTTGATTAACGTAGGACGTATATCCTTACGGCTTACGACCTTATCGAGCTGACCATGCTCGAGATTGAATTCAGATGTCTGGAAATTGTCCGGCAGTTTCTGTTTAATCGTTTGTTCAATAACACGACGCCCCGTAAATCCAAATGGAGCAGCCGGTTCAGCAATAATAATATCGCCTAGCATAGCAAAACTCGCAGAAACACCGCCGAAAGTCGGATCTGTAATAATAGAAATAAACAATCCGCCTTCCGCGCCGAGCTTGGACAAAGCAGCGCTTGTCTTCGCCATTTGCATCAAGCTTAGAATGCTTTCTTGCATACGAGCTCCACCTGATGTTGAATAAATGATAATTGGTACTTTCTTTTGAATTGCAGCTTCGATCGCTCTGGTTATTTTCTCCCCAACAACGGAGCCTAGTGATCCACCCATGAAGTCAAAACTCATAGCCGCAACAATAACCGGATAGCCACCAATCGTACCTTCCCCGGTCATAATTGCATCTTGTAATTTCGTTGTACTCTTCGCTTTATCTAATTTCTCTACGTAATCAGGGAACTCCAAAGGATCCTCGGAGATCATGTCTGCGTCGTATTCCAAAAACTGACCTTCATCGAGCGTTAATTGGATACGTTCGGGCGCGCTTAATCGATAATGATAGCCACAAGCTGTACAAACTTTTAGATTTTTCTCAAGCTCTTTGCTCGTTTGGATCGTACCGCATTTCGGGCATTTATTCATTAAACCTTCGGGAATATCCCGTTTTGTTTTCTCAGAAGGAATCGTTGCATATTTACGCTTTTGAAATAAATCCTTTAGCACATTTCCACCTCTACTTGGCTATTATCTTGAACTTCTGACAAGCCACGTTACTTACTTCTACTTTTCATTATCTATGTAAAATAGAATTGAGCACTTCCTGTACTTCCTCTACTTCGCCTTCTGGTACGACGATTTCGAACTGATTTTTGGATAAGGAGATACCCCGAACTTGTACGAGAAATCCTTCTTCCGTCAGCCTCTGTTTAATCCGCTCTGCAATCTTCGCGGTAGGAGCTATGTATATCACCGTCCACATGAAAAAAAAACCTCCTATGACGTGCAACTACATGGATTAGGGCAAGTTAGTAACGATGATCATTAACATCCTACATAAGCATAGGCGCACACAATGGAATAATGATATCATAATTTCTCTTTTGCCCGCAACAGAGCACGATCATTAAAAAAAGTGAAGTCTGAACTATTTGAGCTAGTCCAGACGTAATTTACTGCTATAATCAGGCGCATGCTCATTCTGATGAGCGATTCTGGCAGAAGCGGCTGCTGCTAAACCACAGATCAAATCATCCAGAAAAACATGCACAGAACTTCGATCATCATTCAATGTTCGGATAATACCCATTTTTTCCTTATCTAAATAGCCAAAGCTAGTTAAGCCAATCATCCCATATACATGAACAATGCCTAGGGCCAGAGTTTCATCGACGCCGAACAGAGGTTCATCCGCTTCAAGAATCGATTGCAAAGGCTCGGGTAACAGCTTTTTCTCTGCCAATTCATCAAGAGCAATGCCCGTATAAAGCGTATACTGCACTTCCCGCTTGGCGAGAACAGCCAGCACACTTTCGATACACTCTTCTTGCGAAAGTTGATCATTATAGGGCTTTTGCAGCTTGAACACAATTTCAGAGATTTGCTCTACCGTTACACCACGTCTTTGCAGCAACTGGATCATATGTTGTTCGGTCATAAGTCTCCTCCTACGCATGTAATAAGCCCCTGAAATGCCGGGTTCCTATTCATATGCGGAGGATGCAATCTTTATTTCACTCTGACCGAATCTTTACCCATGATGGTCTCAATCATACGGAACAAATCCTTCGAAGGATCGACCAAATATTGGTCGCTCAGGGCCAAGAGCTTGTTGCTGCTTTCGTAGAAAAGCGCAACCGCAAGCCCTCCCTTATGCAGCTTCAGCAGCGCCTTCAGCTGCAGCAGCTTATCCGGCTGCTCGCAGTCAGCCGAGATCTTGACGAACACCCGCTGCGCCTTCGGCTCCGCAGCGTTCGTGCGCGCCGGCTGCGCCGCAGCGCGGGACTCCTGGCGGCCCGTCACAGGGGGCGCCTGTGTTACAGCGGCGGCCCTGCGTGCGCCGCCTGAGACGGCAGCCGTGCGCGCAGGCGGATCGCTGACTACGTCAGCTGATCGCCTATGCGCCCCTGGCTGCCGGCGGAGCCGCTGGACGCCCGCAGGGTCGTCCAGCGCGACAAGCTGCTCCGCGAGCAGCTTGGGCGGGTCCTCGTCCTGAAGCTGCAGCTTCGCCCGGACGAGGACGAGTCTGCCCTTCTGCACGAGGGGAGCCGTATTCTTCCAGGTCTCGGGGAACAAGACTACCTCGACCTTATCGATGCGATCCTCCAGCTCCATGAACGCCATGGGCTGCCCCTTCTTGGTGACGATTGTCTTATTTGAGAGAATCATCCCCGCTACAAGAACCTCACTGTTATCTGGCAGCTCGGCTAACTGATGAAGCATAGCCGCTTCCATCTCCGCTAGTTGCTCCGTATAGGCATCAAGCGGATGTCCGGATATATACATGCCAAGAAGTTCCTTCTCGAGCTCCAATTGTTTACTTTGCGGCATCGGAGGAATGTTCGGAACCTCAACCTCCCAGTTCGGTTCTTCAACGAAGCCGAAGAGGTGAAGCTGCAGATCATCCCGTTCCTTGCGCCATTTGGTTGCAGAGGCGATGGTTTCATCGAGAATAGCCATCAGCTGAGCTCGATGCCCGCCTAGTGTGTCAAAAGCTCCACCTTGAATGAGCGATTCAATTACTCGCTTATTACATACGCGTAAATCAACACGTCTGCAGAAATCAAGCAAGCTCTCGAATGGTGACTGCTTCCGTTCATTAAGAATAGCATCAATCGCTTGAGTGCCTACATTTTTGATCGCAGCAAGTCCGAAACGAATCGCCCCGGCCGCAGGATCCGGTGTAAATACCGTTCCGCTGCCATTGACATCAGGCGGCAGCACAGCCAATTTCACCCGCCGGCATTCATCCACATATTCGGCTACCTTCCGATGATTCCCCATGACAGCCGTTAACATAGAGGCCATAAAATATATCGGATAGTGCGCTTTTAAATAAGCTGTTTGGAATGCCAGCACCCCATAAGCCGTTGCATGCGCACGCGGGAAACCATAGTCAGCAAAACGCACAATCATATCATACACATGATTAGCCTCATCGGCGTTAAAACCTTGACGCAAGCTGCCCGAAACGAAATGTGCCCGTTCTTCATCCAGCACTTCCCGCTTCTTCTTGGACACCGCTCGTCTTAACAAATCTGCTTCTCCTAAGCTGAAACCTGCCATTGATGAGGCAATTTGCATAATTTGCTCTTGGTAGACGATAATGCCGTACGTATCTCGAAGGATAGGTTCTAACGTGGGGTGCGGATAGACGACCTCCATCTGTCCGTGCTTTCCAAAAATATATTTAGGTATAAACTCCATCGGACCTGGACGGTACAAGGCCAGAACGGAAATAATATCTTCAAACACAGAGGGCTTCAAATCCTTCAAAACCTTGCGAACACCAGATGATTCCAGTTGGAAAACGCCCGTCGTTTCTCCCTTGCTAAGCATACCGTAGGTCAAGGCATCCTCATCCATGTCCAGTAAATCAAAGTTGAGGCGCACATCTTCCATTTGTGCAATCCAATCAACCGTACGTTCTATAATAGACAGCGTCCGCAAGCCAAGAAAATCCATTTTCAACAGTCCGATGGCCTCCAAATGCTCCATCGTATACTGGGTAAGAGCTGTCTGAGCCGTGCCTTCTTGGAGAGGGACATACTGCGTTAACGGTTCTCTCGAAATGACAACCCCTGCTGCATGCGTTGAAGCATGGCGCGGCATTCCTTCAACACGCATCGCCATTTCAAGCAATTCTGCCGTCTTAGGCTGTCTTGCGACCAGCCCCTTTAAATCAGAGCTAACCTGAAGTGCTTCCGATAAGGTCATACCTAGTTGATTCGGAATCGCCTTGGCCGCACGGTCAACATCCCCATAGGGTACATTTAATACGCGTCCGACATCCCTTACCGCGGCTTTGGCCGCCATCGTTCCGAAGGTAATAATTTGCGCGACATGCTCGTGACCATATTTGGCAACCACGTAGTCAATCACTTCATCCCGGCGTTCATCGCTAAAATCGATATCAATATCCGGCATCGTAATCCGCTCAGGGTTAAGAAAACGTTCAAACAGCAGCTTATATTTCAGTGGATCCACATTCGTAATGCGCAGTACATAAGCAACTAGACTTCCGGCAGAAGATCCCCTGCCCGGCCCGGTCATGATACTCTTTTCGTGCGCAAAACGAATAAAATCCCATACGATCAAGAAGTAATCGGAAAAACCCATTTTCTCAATGACGCTGAGCTCATAAGATAGACGATCTTCTGCTTGTTTCCGCAGCGGTGAATCCGCTGTATGCCACTCTGCTTTAGCAGAATAACGCTGCTCCAGCCCCTGCACACAGAGCTCTCGCAAATAATCTCCAGCTGTGAGGTGATTTGGAATCGGACGAAAGCTAGGCAAAATCGATTTACCGAACTCCAGTTCGAGTTCACAGCGTGAAGCTACAACGCTCGTATTCGTAAGCGCTTCGGGGACATGGACGAATAAACGTCTCATCTCCTCCTCGCTTTTCAAATACATCTGACTCGTCCCCATCTTAAGCCGATCTGTGTCCTCAACCGTTTTGCCAGTTCCAATGCAAATGAGAATGTCTTGCATCACGTGATCTGGTTCAGTCACATAGTGCACATCATTCGTGGCAATAAGCGGTATTCCGATTTCTTTGCTCAGCTCGATCATCGAAATCATCACTTTTTTCTGCTCAATCATCCCATGATCTTGAATTTCCAGAAAGAAGTCATCGCCGAAAATATCACGATAGCGCTCCGCCGCTTTTTTGGCCTCATCATGACGATTGTGAAGCAAATGCTGTGAAACCTCGCTGCCTAAGCAGGAGCTCAAACAAATAAGTCCCTCTGAATGCTTGGCTAAATGTTCCAAATCGATACGGGGTTTATAATGAAAGCCCTGTAAATGTCCGATTGAACAGAGCTTCATTAAATTTTGATAGCCTTGAAAATTTTTGGCAAGCAGGATGAGGTGATAAATCGGCTGTTCTTGTCTAGTCCCTTTATCGCGAATAGATCCCGCTGTGAAGTAGACTTCACAACCAATAATTGGTTTAATGCCTCGCTGTTTGCAGGCTTTGTAGAAGGCAATGGCCCCGTACATGACACCGTGATCCGTCAATGCCAGAGAGGTCATGCCAAGATTAGCTGCTTGCGAAACAAGCTCCTCCATACGTGCCGCACCGTCTAATAAACTGTATTCACTATGAACATGCAAGTGTACAAACGAACTCATCAGCATGTCCTCCCTTCTTTCATTTTATTCCTTATATTTTATCATATTGGTGCTAGGCATTCCCATACATTAAGTATAGAGAGTTTGTCCTCTTTAACTTAGCTGGAAAGGAAGCGATAAGGACATGTATGTCTTTTGGGCAAATATTATCGTGTATTTCTGTATTGCATTCGGGGTCGTATTTGGAGGCAGCATGTTAAGTGGAATAGCAGCCGTGCTCACGCTTCAATCACCGACGGAAAAAATGCTGACCATTTCAGAAAACATTAAAATCTGGGCCATGGTAGCTGCTGTTGGCGGCACGATTGACCCGATACGCTATATTGAAAGCCATGTAGCTATAGGGCATTTGAATCCTGCTATTAAGCAAATCGTGCTGATTATTGTTGCCTTTATAGGAGCTCAGATGGGCACTTCACTTATTCAAATGATCTGCAAAGGGGGCAATCAGCCTTGAGGATCCCTCCTTTTGCCCGATATCAACGTCTGCTTTCGAGCTTAGGACTGATGCTTTCGGGAGCTATCATTGGGAGCGCGGTCTATATGAGCATTCATCAATATAACTACACGCAACTATATGTGGAGATGCATAAATATTTGCAAGAAAATCGTGATTTACGTGCCGATATCGACAACTTAAACAAGACCAAAAATAAGCAATCCTTAATTAATATCGTCAACGTACATTTAGTTCCGAAAAATCAGGAAGAACTCATTAGTGAAGATATTCAGAAAGAAATCGAGAGCGATATTAAAAGCGAGCTCAAGCTCGTCATCGGTCAAAAAGCTACTTACGTAAAAGACGCTCAGCCTCTCTATGAGAAACTGATCACCCAAAAGACCTACATTCTGCATGATAAAAAATATATCGTTGAAGTGAAATCGATCGTGTTAATTCAGACTGAATTAACTGTATGGATTACAGCCCAGGAAAAACGAACATGAGGACTTGGCAAGATTTAAGCGAGATGTGATTGCAATCTCCTCCTAAAATCGCTAAAGTTAACAGTAAACTTGCTTAAAAGGACGGATTAACCACATGTTCGCGATTCAAATCACTTTATTCTCTCTTATTTGCCTGCTGCTTGCCTTATCCGTGTATTTCAGCTTTCGGGCACGCCGTGAAAAGGAGCCCGCCAAACGCGGTCTCTACTCGGCCCGCATGAATATTTGCATGGGTTTGATGCTCGTTCTGATTGCCATCACCCAAATCTTCTTCTTTAGTGAATCCAGCTTTCGCCGTATCTTCGGCACCGTGCTGGTCTTGCTAGGTCTGTTCAACTTATTCGCCGGCATTCGCAATCACGGGCACTTCGATCGCATGCTGCGTTAAATGACTTGAGCGGTTAGCATCGCTTTGGAAACCAAAGTCCCAGCATGATAAATTTCTACATCAATTTTGCCAAACTTACGGCTCACCTCAATGATGGTGGGTCGTATTTCTATTTTGGAGTCAATTTGCAGCGGTTTTAAGAAATAGGTCGACATATTGTCCATGACGAGATCCCCCTTCTTATGTTCCTGCACGATGCGATAGGCCGCTTGGGTCATCAGTGTTGTAAGAACACCTTCCGATACCGTCCCCAAATGATTCGTCATCTGTGGGGTAATAACGCCATGAAACTGAAGTGTCCCCTTCTCATCTCTGACTTCTTCCAGTCCGGACCAGATTAAATCCTCGAACGTTTCACCATTCTGCGGCTGCTTCTGAATATACTGCATGGCTTTCAGCACATCGCTGCGATTAAGCACGCCAAGTATTTTGCGGTTTGTATCTACGACTGGCAGCAGTTCAATGCCTTCCCACACCATCATGTGGGCCGCTGATGCTACCGAAGTTTGGGGCGTAACAGTAAGCGGACTGCGCGTCATAAGCTTATCTACCGTTTGTAGAGAATTAGCGCCCACCATATCCTTCGAGGTCACAACTCCAATAATTCGGTTCCACTCGTCTACGACAGGAAAACGGCTGTACCCTGTATCCTCTGACATGCGCTGCCAGTCCTTCAGTGTACTATTTGCCTTGAGGGCATATAGGGTAGCACCTGATGCCAGGATGTCCTCGACAAGCATAATCTTCTTCTTGATCAATCGATCGTATATGGCTCTATTAATCATGGAGGCAACTGTAAATGTATCGTAGCTGCTCGAAATAATCGGTAGTTCCAGTTCATCTGCAAGGACTTTCACCTCTGTACTGGTGTTAAATCCCCCCGTAATGAGCACTCCTGCGCCTTGTTCCAAAGCACAGATATGGGCACGGTTGCGGTTACCAACGATAAGAAGGCTGCCCGCCTCAATGTAGCGCATCATGGCATCCTGTTCCATCGCGCCGATAACGAACTTGTGCAGCGTCTTGTGGAGTCCCCGTGAGCCACCGAGAACTTGCCCATCGACCATGTTCACGACTTCAGCAAATGTGAGCTTATCAATGTTCTGCCGCAGTTTTTTCTCGACTCTTACGGTCCCGATTCGCTCTTTGGTCGAGACCAGACCTTGATTCTCGGCCTCCTTAATAGCTCGGTAAGCCGTTCCTTCACTGACTTCCATGTTCTTGGCAATTTTGCGAACGGAGATCCGGCTGCCAAGCTTCAAGCTTTCAATATAGCGCAAAATCTGTTCATGCTTCGTTAACGTATCCACGGATTGTGTGTCCAACTGTTACACCTCATTCGCTTGTTCCTGTATTACTCTGTACTACTAGTATAATCGTTCCAAAGCGCAAGAACAATGAAATCAGCTTTTTCTAAATAAAAAATCCAACCCTATTGGATTGGATACTTTATTTGTATTATAGCAAACATACGTTCGTTGTCAAAATGAAATCTCTTCTTCGCTACTTGCGAAACTGCAGAAGTTTCCGGCGACCTTGAACAAGCTGCTCCAACTGCCATTTTTTCATCCGATTGATGCGGCTCATCTCTTTGCGTTTCTCTTCATCCACACCAAGTATTTGATGCAAATGAGAGGCTGTCACAAGCAGGGCCATCACGATCCAGACGACGCTGAACACCATAGGCAGCGACCCTGCATCTCGGAACTCCAATTGGGGAATGGAGTAAAATAGCATGCCTAAAGTTAAGCTCATGTAGACGACATTTTTAAAGCCTTTCAAAATGATCACTCCTTTCGCTTTAGATAAACAAGAACCTATCTCATACTAATGTCATTGTATGAGACAAGTTCTTGTTATATGTTCAAAGCGAAAGATTAAGGCTTACTCAATCTCGAAACCCTGGGTGCTTAGGAAGGGTTTCATATGCTCTCGCGGCCGCTGTGCTTTGGCGGCCATATCCTTGGACCAGGTCGTATCGACTTTGCCGCCGGATCGAACCTTCATATAGTCGCGGATGCTCTCGTCGTACACGTCGACCGCTCCTTCGTTATCCGTATACCGATTCTCATGGTATACGGCTTCTCTCGGGAGCCGCGGCCGCTGCAGCGGCTCTTGATCCGGCATGCCGATGCACATGCCGAAGACCGGGTACACCAGCTGCGGTAAGCCCAGCAGCTGGGACACCTCAGCGGGCTTATTGCGCAGCCCACCAATATACACTACGCCGAGTCCGAGTGATTCGGCGGCAATCGCTGCATTTTGTGCAGCTAATGCAGCATCTACCGTGGCAACGATGAAATTCTCAGCGTTGCCAGTTACCGGGGTGTCCCCGTGACGGTGGACAGCCTGCGCGTAGCGGTGCAAATCCGCGCACCACACTAGGAACAGCGGACACTCGCTGACGTAAGCTTGATTGCCGGCTAGTGCGGCAAGCTGGTTCTTCAGCCCGTCATCCGTAACGTGGATAACGCTATACGCTTGCATATTGCTGGATGTAGATGCCGCTTGAGCGGCTGCCAGAATAGCGTCCAGCTGTTCCGAGCTTACTGGCTCATTCGTAAACTTACGAATGGAGCGATGATTTTGCAATAAAGAAATGATTTCGTTCATTCTTCAACAACCTCTCTTCTATATGTAGAATATATTTAGAAAGTCTCCACCGATATGGTCGACAAACTGTCATAATCTGAGCAACCTCGACTTCACTGAACCAGACTGTCCAACAATCCGTCTCTGCAATTATCCGATACCCGGGAGGAATGTTCAAATAAATAACCGCTATTGCTTGCCAAAAGTGCGCATTTTCAGCTGAAAGCTCCGAAATCGACTTCTCAGCCTACCTACTCCAACTTCAACGCTCTTCCCGCTAACTTTAAGCTCTGTTACCGACCTTATCTCGATCTTCACTCGCCGAAAGCGCGTTTTCTGAGCCTATTCTCCTTCCCTGCATTTCTCTCCCCAGACGGCAACTAGAATGATATCAGGAGTATTTAACTCGTAGGAATCGTGCGACTATGAAGTAAATCAAAAAAAGACCTCTCAGCTGCCGACTACAGCGTGTGAGGTCTGGGTTGAAGGCTGAGAAGGACGTTTTCGACTTCTCAGCTGGTTTTCGATGGCGCGTGCTTCGCCAGATCGTTAAAAAAGGGGTAAGCTTCGCTTACCCCTTACCCAAAACATATAAATTCTTATCTATTTTTTTTAAAAAAAGACCCAACCAACTGGGTCCTCATCTCTATCATATCGACAACACTTTTCTTACTTTTCTATATAACAGCGTGAGTACCCACGGTATCGCAACAATCAGCACTAAAACGATCCCATTATACACGTTAAAAAGTAAAATCGAGCCAGGCATATTTACTTTATATTTCCATAGTGATAACAACGCTGGATGCATCAAGTAGACACCAAATGACACCGAGCCTAGCGAGACGAAGAAGCTTGCCACTCTGCTTGATTTTTGGAGAAGCCATTTCGCGATCCAGATAAAGCTTACACCAATGCTAATGCTATAGAGCAGCCATAAAATTTCGTACCACGTATTTTCAAACTTATATCCTTTTAGTCCCAATAAGTAAAGCATCACATAGGCCAAACCACTGAGGAGTGCAGCTGGCAGCACCCAACCTTTGTTCCGCTCCATCCAAGAACGAAAGACTCCATAGTTCATGCCAATTGCACCACCCACAAGGAAATAGCCGAAGTACGTTATGCACAGCTCTGGTTTATGACTAATCGTACCGAACCAGTGGCTGTAAATGTAAACGCCCGCTTGAATGGCTAGTCCCCAAAGTGCCAGCGTACGGCGAAACCATGGCGCATTTCTAACAGCCCAAACTAGCAGCGGAAACAGCAAGTAGAACTGTACGATAATAATCATGAAATATAAGTGATAACCGGAATCTGCCCATTTTAACTGTTCCAGAAAAACACGTAGATCAACCTTAATGGGGTGCCCCGGCGTCCAAAGCCAAGGATTATATATATAGTAGAAGAAGGACCAAACGATATAAGGAACTAACACTTGACGGACACGTTTCCAGTAGAAAATGCCAGCCTGTTTCGCACTCCAATTATCCGTATAAATATAGAACAATACAATGCCACTCATGAAAATAAAAACTGGAACGGCGAAATAGCTTATTTTGTTTAAAAATAAAATGATTAGCTCTGTGCTGCTCCCTTTCAAAGCCGGATCCACTGTCCAGTCCGCGGTAACATGAATCAGAACGACTGCAAGGATTGCGAAGGCTCTAACGATATCGAGCTCCGTGATTTTTGCTTTTGCCATAACGGTTTCAAGTCCTCTTTTCCTAATAAATACCCTTTTACTATAGACAGTTTCGAGATTTTTCGCAACATTGAGCCTAGCAAAAAGGTATTCTCCTCTTAGATTGTTTACTAAAAAAAGAGTGTAGCCCAGGAGTAGACTTCTAGACGAATAGACCACTAGACTTCTCTACGAGGGATACACTCTTTTTTATTTCAACATGGCTTCTAACGGCTCAGCAATAATCCGCTGCACATCTTCCAGTACGATCGACAATCGGCGCTCCGCGTCGAATAATTGGCTAATACGTGGATTGAGCGCGAGCTCCTCATATAACTTCTGCAATTGTTCCATATCCTCTTGCGGCGGCATGTCGCCTCCTGCCATTTTCTGCTGCAGCTCATTTTGACGATTGCGAAAAGCTTCCAACAAGCTCTTACTGGATGCATCGCCGTTAATGATGGAGCGGAACTCCTTCATATCCTTATATTCGCTGCTTTCCTTAATTGCTTTTGCCAATTCGTAAGCCTTATCATGTACATTCATTTTATTTCCTCCTCATTTTTCATTTGTTACGGCCTATGTACTTTCTCAACGAATAAAAGGGCACTTTCGGACAGATGCCTAGGCACCAAGGGAAATATGTCCTCATATGATGGAGTAGTTTACTTTGCTTAAGCAGCAATGCCATTTTTGACCACATAAGAAAGATTAAGTTTTCGGTTAACGAAAACAGCTTTCTTATTGGCGATAAAAACTACCTTTAAACGCGGTCGATCATCCATGAATGGCCTCGATAGGGGTTTTCTCATGCTGGAAGGAGTGTTCGCTATTGACCCGGACGAAAGTTGGAATATCCATTCAAGGCACCAGCATCTATTTGGATGATCGGACCGTTGTTCTAAGTGAAGCCATTGCAAAAAAATGGAAAGTTCCGTCCAATCAAACGATTACTATGCGATTTGGCTCTGCCCAGCAGGATGTCAAAGTTGTTACCGCCTCAACGTCGAACAGTTTACGTGTAAACCCTGCTCTCGCTTCCAAAATCGGTCTTCATCATGGGGCTCAACTCAATCTCCATTATAGGCAAAACACAAGCACCTTGTCGATCGGACCCTTGATTGGTGTAATGATTAGCCGGGTTTATGCTGGCTCAAATGATCGTCCATTCGGTGCTATCACCGCTTTTTGTAAAGAAATGACGGATGCGTGTGACCTTTTTGGGGCTATTGTGTGCTTTTTTCCTCCTGATGAAATGCGTGCCAATGCCCAAACTCTATCCGCGTATTCGTATTCCAATGGTTCCTGGAGCAAAAAAACGTTTCCGATTCCCAATGTCATCTATAATCGACTTACCTCGCGCAAATACGAAAACATGACCAATGTTCAACAATTCATGAAAGACGTCAAAGCTCGCCATGCCACTGACATCTTTAATGAGAAATATTTGAACAAAACGGAAGTATTCGAGGCCTTGCGCAAAGATAACACTCTCCATGGATATTTACCCGAATCCTACCTCTTCAAAAACTATCAGATGTTGAAATCCATGGCCGCACGCCATCCGGTCTTATTCCTTAAACCGATTACCGGAAGTTTAGGTAAAGGAATCATTCGCATTCGCAAGGAAGCAGGAGATGGCTTTACCTGTCATTTTACGAACCTCGCTGGGGCTCGCAAACAATCTTTCTCCTCGCTAACCGCTGTGTTCCAGACCTTATCCGGCAAGCTCAAGACACAACGTTATCAATTACAACAAGGACTCGATCTCATTACTTCAGACGGTAACCCCGTTGATTTCCGAGCGCTTGTACAGCGGGGAGCCCAAGGGCAATGGGCCATAACGTCGATTGTTGGCCGAATTGCAGGAACGCAGCATTTTGTCTCTAACCTGGCTCGTGGCGGCAGTCTTACGACCGCGGCTGGAGCACTTGCTAAGTCTTCATTTTCGTCAGCTACACGTGTCTCAGTCTTGGGACGATTGCGCAAGGCTTCTCTAGACATCGCCAAAGGGATCGAAACACAAATCCCAAATCATTTTGGAGAGTTAGGAATCGACCTTGCTGTAGATAAAATGGGCAAAGTTTGGTTGCTCGAAGTGAACTCCAAACCGTCCAAGGATGATAATACCCCTCTTAACATTGAAAAGAAAATTAGACCGTCTGTGAAACAAATCGTGCAATATTCGCGCTTTTTAGCGAAGTTCTGAGGTGAAAACATGCGGTTAAGCGCAACTCGTCCCTTGTTAGGGATAATGGTTACGGAACAGAATCGAAGGCTGCCTTTTGCAAGTTCGGACTTTTATGAGCATCTCATTTCTTATGGTGATAGCGAGGGCCTAGATGTGTTCGTGTTCTCACCGAATCGTATCGATTGGAAGCAGAATATGGTGAGAGGTTACAGCTACCTGAGTCAGACGCAAGAGTGGGTCATGAAGCTCTTCCCTCTGCCTTCACTGATCTATGATCGATGCTTCTTTAGCAGTAAACACAGCTATAGGCAGTACCGTTACCATGTTGGCAAGCTGCGTGCGAAACCCCATATTCGTTTTCTCGGTTATGGTTTGAGCGGAAAGTGGGAAGTGGGTCAGATCCTACAGAAAGACAGCGCTTTGCACCTTTATTTGCCTGAAACGAGCATGCTATCAAGTGGCACCGAACTGAGAAAATGGCTTCGTACTAGGAGCGACGTTTTCCTCAAACCACAGGGTGGCAGCCAGGGCAGGGGTGCATTGCACATTCACAAGCTAAGCACAATGGACGATAACAACTCTTTTCATATAAAAGGGCGCGATGCCCATAATCACCCCATAGAGCGTGATTTTAAAGACTTTGATTCGTGCTGGGTTTGGCTTCGCAACCTGATTGGTATGCGACCCTATCTGATACAAGAATACCTAACTCTACATTCAACCGAGGGAATGGCATACGATGTGCGCTCCCTCGTGCAAAAAAACGGCCGTGGGTTATGGGAGAGTACCGGCATGGCCGTACGTATTGGCAAACCTGGAAGCATCACCTCTAATCTACATGGCGGAGGCACTGCTAAAGAGGTAACCTCGTTCCTTACCAAGGAGTTTGGTGACTCGAAGGCAAATGAGCTTATAGCCACACTCGCCATGCTTTCAAGCCGAATTCCTCCTTTTCTGGAAGCTCATCACGGGCGGCTGGCTGAGCTTGGTATTGATCTAGGGATTGATACCTGTGGTCGCGTGTGGATTCTTGAAGTGAACTCGAAGCCGGGCAGGACGATTTTCGCACGAATGCGTAACGAGAAAGCACGCACGAAATCCATTGCAAACCCCATACATTATGCTGGATTCTTACTCCACAAAAAGCTGAGTTAAGCTTGGCTTTGCTGGTATGTGCCAAAGTAGGCAGATGGTCATATCTGCTTGTTTTGACACGGAAAGCCCCGTAGGGCAACAAGTTTAGGAGGGTAACCTAATGAGTTTGACAACGTGTATGCTCCACGCCGTACAACGAACAGATAGATCGGTCTACTTAACAAGTGAACTCGTCAAAGCTTTACGGTTAACCGGCAATAAATCGATAACTGTAAAGGTTGGCAGTAAAAAAGCGACCCTACCGATCCGTCTGATCAAAAAAAGTGGTCAGCATATGTACATTCCGTTTTCCCTGATGGCCTCCTTGCGCATTCCTCGAACAGGGAGTGTGTTCGTAGCCAATAGCAATAATAAAGAACTTCGCATCGGCCCACTCATTGGTATCTTAACCAACGTAGTGAGTGGTACATCTCCATTTGGTACAAAAACTGGATTCATTCGCCAAATTATGAGTACAGCCTCAACGAAGTCTTTCGCTTTCGCATTCAGCCCCAGCAGCGTAAATTGGGTTCAAGAAACGGTTACAGGCATTATTCCGAAAGAAGGCGGAGGCTGGGTACGCAAAACATTCCCATTGCCTGATGTAGTCTATAATCGGCTGTCCAGCCGCAAAGCGGAGAAATCAGCAGGTATGGAAGGCTTTAAGGACCGTTTTGTTCGAAGAGGGATTCCCCTCTTTAACTGGAGCTTCTTTGATAAATGGGACGTTTACAAAATGTTAGATGGCGATGATGCTTTCCGCTTCGTCCCAGAATCCCGGATCAATCCTTCTGCGGATCAAATTAAGGAAATGCTTGATAAACACAAATTCATTTACTTAAAACCAACGGCAGGCTCCCTAGGCATCGGTATTTTCCGTGTGACTTATAACCCTAAGCGTGGTTACTTCGTTCGCTATCGCAAAGCTGGTAAAAATGTTCTCATTCGTTATGGGAAATTCGATGGTTTGATGCAAATGCTTGGAACTGGGCGTGGTCGCCTAACGAACTACGTAGCACAGCAAGGGATCCGTCTCATTGAAATCGATAGCTGTCCGATAGATTTCCGCTTCCATTTGACGAAGAATGGTAATAACAATTGGGTTGTAGCTGCGATCGGGGCGAAAAAATCTGGTAAAGGCAGTGTTACCACCCATATCCGCAATGGCGGTCAATTGATGACACCAGAACAGGTACTACGTCAAATCTACGGCTCTCGCGCGGAGCAAGTGCTCACCAATGCCAAAGAAACGGCTATTAAGCTCGCCGAGGGCATCGAGAATAACTATAACCATTTACTTGGAGAACTCGGATTTGATATCGGTATTGATCAAAGTGAGAAAATCTGGATGTTCGAAGCAAATGCCAAACCGGGGAGATCCATTTTCAAGCATCCCTCTTTGAAAGAAGGCGACGTCGCTACTTTACAAAATATTTACGAGCACTGCCTCTTTTTGAGTCGCTTCCGCTCTAGGAGGGAAAGCTAATGGGCTTCTTCCTGCATGAGATAAGACAAAAGCCTACTCTTGCCATTCTCACCGTTAAGGATAGTAAGCGTGTATTTCGCGGCAATCTGGATAATTTCAGGGATTTAATTCAAACTGGCGAACGACTTGGTGTTGATGTATACATCGTGACTACGAAGGACTTCACCTTATCCAGCCCCGAAATATATGGCTTTCGCTTTAATACCGAAACCAAAAAATGGAGCAGGGAACTCGTTCCCGCTCCACAAGTCGTATACAATCGTATTCCCTATCGTAAGATGGAAATGAAGCCAGAGGTCCAGCAAACCATTCAAGCATGCAATCGCAGCGCCAGCATTCATTTATTCAATCCTTCCTTCTTCAACAAATGGACCTTGTTCGGATGGTTAAATAGTGCCAAAGAAAGTAAACCTTATATGCCCGATACACAGCAATTAAACTCGGCAAATGATTTAACTCAGCTATTGCGTAAACATGCCGTTCTCTACTTAAAACCAGTAAAAGGTAAAGCTGGGAGAGGCATTATGCGCATTGATCGATTAACGACTGCAAATGGCCGTCGTAATTATCGGCTGAGCCGCCAAGAAGATAAGAAGATGGCTTATAGTTACCACAATTCCACTGATGAGCTGTGGAATGAATGGAATAAACATCGTGGTACCCATGACTATATCGTGCAGCAAGGTATCGCTTTAACGAGATACAAAGAGCGCGCTTACGATTTACGTGCTTTAGTCCAGAAGACGTCCAAAGGTGCCTGGAGTGTATCCGGTATTGGAGCTCGTGTAGCGGGTAGAGCTAGCATCACGACACATGTACCTCGCGGCGGATCAATTGACGAGCCACGCAAACTGCTTACATCTGCGTTTGGTGCCACGAAAGCCAAAAATATTTTGGCGCGAGTTCGCAAAGCTGCTGTTACCCTCGCTGCGCAAATTGAGAGGTCATCCGGCAATCAACTTGGCGAAATGTCTATGGATATTGGTGTCGATACCGGAGGACACATCTGGTTCTTCGAAGCTAATTCGAAACCAATGAAATTCGATGAACCCAAAATTCGTCAAAAATCACTTGAACGCATTATCCTTTACAGCCTTTACTTGATCAATAATGGGAGAAGAAGGTGATTATGCTTGTCTTCGAAACGACTAGGCGTACTCGCTATCTATTTAAGTAAAACTCGACTCGAAGAGCTTTCTTACTTTCAGCGGCTAAGCAGGGAAGGAAAGAAACTTGGTGTTCAAGTTGAGGTATTTACCCCGGATGACGTCGAAGGTGACAACGCCGTTCGCACGCTGACGTATGATTCCGGTCTGGGGAAATGGATTCGCAGGCGGACTTCCTTTCCCCCTATTATTTATGATCGCTGCCGATATAAAGCTGCGGCAAATTATCAGATGCTCAAAGCATTTCGTAATCAACATGCCAAGCTTACCTATTTAAGTAAACCTTTAGCTAACAAATGGTCGATGCATCAAACCCTTTCAGAGAATGAGAGCATTCGCCCCTATTTGCCTGCTACAGTACGATATAGCTCCGTGCAGGAGCTGCTGAAGGTTCTAAAGAAGCATAAGCTAATCTATGTCAAACCGAAGAATGGCACGGGTGGAAGAGGAATATTACGAATTGAACAGCTAGGTTCTGATCTTTATCTATTACAAGGAAGGAATCAACAGCGAACCATCATCGCTCCATTCCGCGCCACGGAAAAACAGCTTGCCATTAAACTGCATACCCTGAAATTGAGCCCAGATTATGTGATACAGCAAGGAATCCAGTTAACACTGAGGGATGGCCGTGTGCATGATTATCGTTTGCTAATTCAGAAAAATGGCCGTGGTGAGTGGGAAGTAACCGGTTGTGCGGGCCGAATTGGTCCTCAACGCAGCATCACTTCGAATCTTCATGGCGGCGGTAGTGCAGTAACTCAGGATAAATTGTTAGCCTACCGTTTTTCTTCCGAAGAAAAAATGGAGGCAATTAAGAAAGAGATGAACAGCTTCGCGTATAAGCTCGCTGACTATTTGGAAAGTAAATTCGGTAAGTTGTGCGAGTTGGGCATGGATATTGCCGTAGATCCCAAAGGAAATGTTTGGCTGCTAGAAGTCAATCCTAAGCCATCACGAGAAGTATTTCGCAAAATCGGTCAACATTCGATCTATCAGAAGGCGGTTACAAGGCCACTTGAATATGCTGTCTATATGATGAAACAAAAGAAAATAAAAATAGAAGAACAGAAAACGGAAGACAAAAAGATCGAATCATAATGCAAACAATCGGAAGCGTCAGCTAAAGACTAGCCAGCTTCCGGCCTACATATGCTGAAGATGTCCCAATGTTTGAACAAAAATTTGCTCAATATGGTCATCGTCTAGCGAATAAAAGACCGTTTTCCCCACTTTACGTCTTTTGACAATGTGCAAATCCCGCAAGTAGCGGAGCTGATGTGAAACGGCCGACTGCCCCATCGCAAGAAGCGTTGCAAGATCATGCACGCATAGCTCCCTATGCTGCAAGTAATAGATCATTTTAACCCTTGTCGGATCGCCTAAGGCTTTGAATACCTCCGCAATCCCTACCGCCTGCTCCTCCGTTATTTGAGGTTCCTGCATAAGCTGTTCCGAACCAACACCTGTACAAGTACATGTGTCCTCACCTTCACTTGCTTCTATCCCTATTTTTTCCATGATCATCCCTCCTTAGAATTTTACTTTAGCTATACTTTTAGTTCCGGATGGGCGTTAGTCGAGTTTTCAATTTGAATAGTAGCATGAGTGATTTGAAATCTTTCCTCTATTTGATGAATAGCTTTTTGGAGGACTACCTGACTATCACGATCATCGGCAATGAGTAAATGGCAGCTCAGAGAATCAAGGCCTGAAGTAATCGTCCAAATATGTAAATCATGTACATTGATAACACCATCTATGCTCTCCAGCACGAGTTTGACATCCCCATAAGAAACAGAGGCAGGAGTTCCCTCCATCAATATATGAATCGTCGATTTCAGGACGGTCCAAGCCCCCTTAAGAATAAGTAAAGACACAATAATACTAATGATTGGATCAGCTGCATACCAACCGAAGACCAGCATAGCCCCACCGGCTAAGATTGCTCCCACAGACCCCAAAGCATCACCTAGAATATGCAGATAAGCGCTGCGCAGATTGAGATTGCCATGCACATCCCCTTTACGCATAAGTGCCCAAGCACTAAGTAAATTCGCCATTAAACCGACGCATGCAATGAGCATCATCGAACCACTGGCGACAGTAGGAGGATTCATAAATCGCCCAACTGCTTCCCAGATAATGAGCCCTGCTATCACAAATAGTGTGACAGCGTTGAATAGAGCCGCTAGGATTTCAATTCTATGAAAGCCATAGGATTTATGAGCTGATGATGGCTTGGCTGCGAACCAAAGGGCGGTGAGACTTAAAACAAGAGAGCCTGCATCGCTTAACATATGGCCTGAATCCGAGAGCAGCGCCAGACTATTGGTCCATAGTCCACCTACAAACTCTAAAATCATGATGCTCGCTGTTATACATAGCGCAATAAGGAGTCCCTGTTTATTTCCGCTGTGGCCATGGTGGTGATGTCCATGATGATGTCCATGGTGAGCGTGATCGTGTCCTTGATGACCCACATGACCGCTGCAATTAGAGTGATCTTTGTGTTGATGTGACTGTACTTCAGACTCATGATGCTGCATGGAATTCCCTCCCTGACTCTAAATCCTTTTGAATGGAGTGCTGCCATTTGCTTTATATATGGCTTCACTATATATGAGCATCTACTCATATATACATAATAGTAAGTTAAACAGACTGATGTCAATATCGTTTCTTCCAAAAAAAGAAAGATCGATTCATTTGCTCACTTTCACATGAGCCTGAATCGATCTAACCAAATATTGGAACCGTTATGTCCCTGATGCTGTTTTGTTCGCTCCCGCCTCTATCCCATCCGGGTCAAACGTGATCGTCGCACTAAACAGCGTATTGGATACCCCGAAATCTCCCGTAATTGCACCGCCGCTGCCAGCATACGATTTGGATGCACTTGTCGGAGCAATCACACAAGTATCGCCGTTCACCAGACTTCCTTCATTCCTGATAATATTGAATATTCCTATAAAAGAAGGCATTCTGATCATCACCTTTACCTATCAAAGTTCTACAGTGTATGCCCATCTAGCCGTGTTTGCGACAGCTTACCCTTAATTACAAATATTCAAGCAATTCGACGAAGCTGCGGATTCGTATATGCGCACCATCTAGCTCTCCCGACTCACGAAAGCCTGCATAATCACAAGCGGCTACGGTTAGGTTATTCTGAAGTCCTGCCTCTACATCGGAGGAGCGATCGCCAACCATCCACGCTGATTGGATATGATGTGTTTCCAGAAGTATTTTTACTAAATCCACCTTGGATCTCGTTCGATATTGCCCTGCACTGTACAAACCTTCGAATAAATGCGCTAAACCTTTGGCTTCAATAACATGCCGCACATAATCTTCGAGTCCATTGCTTGCGACAAATAAACGAATTCCTTTGCTATGTAAAACTTGTAAGGTTTCAGCTACTCCTTTATAAAGATCGCCTTGCCCCTTCTGTAGTCCCTCCATTTGATACTTGATCAACAGCATATCTGCTTCCTGACGAGTTCGCATCTGTGAATCCGGTAATACCCGCTCCCAAATGTGCTCAAGAAGCATGCCTAGCGCCCCCAAGATTCGCTCTTCTGGTGGAGTCTCACCGGCAAAAAGACCTTTAGCTCTAAGCTCATCAAACGTCTTATGGTAAGCAGGCAGAAGTAAGGTCTCCGTCTGAAATAATGTTCCATCCAAGTCAAAAAGCATTGCTTCAGGTTGGTTTCTCTGATTACTCATTATCAAGCTCCTTCTTATGCTAAGTTTCGAAAATAATTGTTATGATCTTAGATAAGAATGGCAAACATACCCATGTAAGTCAATATTCATATTTAGGAAAAAGCCTGTTGCCGATAAGAAAAAATTCAGTTATGATTGAAATGAGAGTAATTTGTTTTAAAAATGATATTTTTATGCAAAAACCTATCATAATTAATCAAAATAGGTATCACATCTTGCAAACATCCCTATTGGATAACTTATCTTTGAAAGTGAGGAAGACGATCATGAACCTTCATATTTTTCAAAATCAACAAGAGCTAAATGAAGCAGGAGCTGGCATTATTACCTCGCTTGTCCAAATGCAGCCTAAAGCGGTATTAGGTCTAGCCACAGGTGGAACACCTGTAGGCATTTATGAGGAGCTTGTTAAGGCTTACGATAAAGGACGAGTTAGCTTTAAATCTGTCACAACCTTTAACTTAGATGAATATGTCGGCTTACCGGTAGATCACCCAGAGAGCTATCACGCTTATATGCAGCAGCATTTGTTTGCACATATTGACTTACCTACTGCTGGGGCCCATATCCCCAACGGAAATTCAACAGATTTAGATGCGGAATGCGAGCGTTACAACCAACTTTTGGAAGAAGCGAAACAGATCGATTTGCAAATTCTAGGCCTAGGCCATAACGGGCATATTGGTTTTAATGAACCCGATCATTCCTTGATCAGCGGTACACACCGTGTAGAATTAAAAGCGGAGACTCGCGAAGCGAATGCACGTTACTTTAACTCCATTGATGAAGTTCCGACGCATGCCTTAACCATGGGTGTAGGCACCATTTTGAAAGCCAAAACGATCCTGCTGATCGTTCGTGGAGCCGATAAAGCCGAGATCGTACATCGCGCTCTTACAGGTCCGATTACAACGGAAATTCCGGCGACCCTTTTGCAAACTCACCCACATCTTGTCGTTCTTCTTGATGCTGAGGCGGGGAGGCTTTTTGAATGAGTGAACTTGTGATTTCGGGGGCTAAAATCGTTACGGAGCAGGGAATCATCGAGCGAGGCATCCTTCATGTGAAGGATGGCTTCATCGTTTTTGTTGGCGATATGTCCGACTGGGACCCATCAGCTGCCGGTTCTGCCGCTAGGTCAGTCGATGCCCATGGAAGCTGGTTGTTACCAGGATTCATCGATGTTCACGTACATGGTGGATACGGCGCCGATTTCATGGATTCGAATCCAGAGACACTTGACATTATTACTCGGTTTCATGCCTTACACGGCACAACCTCCATGCTAGCTACGACGATGACAGCGACTCGAGAGGCGATTGATCGGGTGCTTGGTGAAGTAGACCGCTATAAGCGCCAAGAGATGCCATACGCTCAGCTGCTTGGCGTACATCTGGAGGGTCCTTTCATCTCACCCAAATGGGCAGGCGCACAAGATCCGAACCTTATGGTGCCGCCACAGCTTTCATGGATCGAAGACTGGCATGAGCGCTATCCGCAGCTCATGAAGCAGTTAACCCTGGCCCCCGAACGCGAGGGGGGCCTTGAGATGATCGCGTGGCTGCGCGATCATGGCATCGTTGCCGCATGCGGCCACACTGACGCGACCTATGCCGACATTCAGTCGGCGGTTCGCGAAGGGCTTACGCATGCGGTGCACACCTACAACGCGATGAAGCCGCTGCATCATCGCGAACCCGGAACCGTCGGTGCGATACTCACCGACGAACGCATCAGCGGCGAAGTGATCGCTGATGGGCACCACGTGCACCCAGCAGCGATTCGCCTGCTGGCGATGGTGAAGCAGCCGCATGGCTTGCTGCTGATCACGGACGCCATGTCAGCCGCGGGACTCGGCGACGGGCAGTACGAGCTGGGCGGGCAAGCCGTGACCGTACAGTTGGGCGTAGCCCGGCTGACGGAAGGCGGCGCGCTCGCCGGCAGTACGCTGACGATGATCGAGGCGCTCCGGTTTATGGTGCGCGAGGTCGGAGTCAGCGTCGAAGACGCGAGCCGCTTCGCAAGCGGCAACCCTGCGAGGCTGCTGCGCCTCGAGGCGTCGCACGGCTCGATTGCGAAGGGCAAGCTGGCTGACTTGCTGCTCGTCAGCCCTGAATTAGAGCTCGAACATGTATGGGTTCGCGGCAAAGAAATTATAGATTAAGTTGGCTTGACGCACATATTCGTTGATACTAGCCCCGACTTCGTTCTAATCGCGAAGCCGGGGCTTTTTTCATCTGGCCTCTTTGAAGCTCTTGTAAATTTGCAGGAAAATACCAACTTTTGTCGAAAACCCCTAACACCATACTTGAGCTCACACAAGAAAGGGTTTGAAGCCTGATATGATTTATTTGATAAAAATCGCTTACACCCTATTATTCCCTCCTGGAATTATCATACTTCTCCTTTTGGCTATAGCTTTATGGCTGAAGCAAAAAAAGGAGTACCTTGGCACACTTCTTGTAGGCCTAGCCGCACTTCTTCTAGGCATATCCTCCATGCCTTATTTCGGCAATTCGTTACTAAATTCCATCGAAAGAAGGTACACACCACCAGTTCAAGTGTCCGGCGACGTGCTAGTTCTACTAACTGGAGGCGCAACCATGGATAATCCAGACCCTCTTACCAAAGGGGAAGGATATCTGACAGGAAATACGGCCGCGCGTGTATTAACAGTTGCTGAACTATATCGAAGTACAAAACTGCCCATCCTTTTGTCTGGCGGTCAAGTGTTTCGTGACTCGGGCAATGAATCTCAGATCGCCAAACGGCACCTTCTCGCGCTTGGTGTTCCCGAATCGTCCATTTCCATGGACGATAAGAGTCGCAATACCGAGGAAAATGCCGTGAATACACAAGCTATTCTCTCAGAAAAAGGCTGGAAAGCTCCAATACTCATCACATCTGCCTTCCACATGCCCCGATCCGTTAAGCAATTCCAAAAGCTCAAAATAGACGTAGTCCCGTACCCTACCGACTATATTTCTCAGCAGAAGCAGTACCTCAGTATCAACAAATTCATTCCTTCTTCCAGCGGTTTATCCACCACAACGATTGCGCTGAAGGAATTCTTAGGCTTGTTTGCAGCCAGGAACAATTAGTGGCTGGCGGCTTATTGCGCACAAGTAATAGATGGCTTTCTTTTGCACCAATGCATCATTTTACATTCTTCTTTTGCATTCTTTTACATCCTTACATCCTTTGCTTCCGTTGCTGCTGAGGTTTTCAATTTTTCTCCCCTCCCCACTCTCTCTTGTACTGCCTGGCGAATAGGCTCCGATACCGCTCTTTCATCTAGTCGCGCTTGAGATAAGCGCGGTTTCGGAGCCTAAAAGTAAGCGAGAGCAGCGATCAAGTAAGTGGATGTCGGCTGAGAAGTCGGTTTCGGAGCTTACAGAAGAGGATGAAACGCAGAATTGGCAAATAGGCTCAGAAAAACGCTCTTTCGACCAGTGGTGCTTGTGATAAGCTCGGTTTCCGATCCTAAAGTAAGCGAGGTAAGCGAGGTAAGCTCG
Source organism: Paenibacillus sp. V4I3 (assembly GCF_030817215.1). GTDB lineage: Bacteria > Bacillota > Bacilli > Paenibacillales > NBRC-103111 > Paenibacillus_E. Next base: position 2,718,313 of record NZ_JAUSZA010000001.1, on the reverse strand, counting down.
GAAATTCACTGAGACAAGCTCAGAATGCGAGCTTATCTCTACTGTCGACTAAGATAGCATCCGTCAGCAATAATAAACATCGTCTGATTAACAGCAAAAAGCAGGCCCACGGCCCGCTTTTTTTATCCCTAATCCTAGCTACCTCGTCCTAGCCCTCACCTCCTGCTTAAAAAACCTTCTGTGCTTCCCGATCATCCTTCAAAATTTCAACAGCTTCTCTAAATCGCAGGGAATGCACAATCTCCCGCTCGCGGAGGAACTTTAGACTGTCCTGCAGGTCAACGTCATCGGTTACATCAATCAACCATTGATAGGTGGCTCTTGCTTTCTCTTCTGCGGCAATATCCTCATAGAGGTCCGCTATGGGGTCTCCTTTGGCTTGTATGTAGGCGGCCGTCCAAGGTACACCGGATGCATTCTGATAGAAGAGCGCTTTGTCGTGGCTCACATAGTGATCGTCCAGACCAGCGGCCTTCAGTTGATCGATGGTTGCGTCTTTTGTAAGCTTATTAACCATTAAAGGATATCTACTTTTATTTTACCTATCCCTTCAATAACTTCTTAGCCTCCACCAAACTCAGATACGGACTCTGCACTCGCTTAATCCCATCCCTCTTGTATAACATGAGTCCTGACTCACTCGCCTTGATATCCTCTGCACCTTCGCATCCTAGAGTGATCCTTGAGTTAATCCCATCCGCGTGTTTGAATGCCATTCGCACTGTTAGATTTTGCTTCAGCTTCCCGTTTAGCACCTCCGCGTCAGGCCTCTGAAGAGACAGTATTGCAAATGTTGAAAGTGCCCTTCCAATTGCTGTTATGTCCTCTAAGATCCGCATGATCTCCTTTTCCTTTTTAAGCAGCGCAACCTCATCTACGCAAACGATGATGTATGGCATCTTGAAGGGTAGATCGTCCACGTGGGACACTTCGTACTGGTCGCACAGATTTCCACGATGCTTCATTTCTATGTCGAGCTCCTTCAGTACCTCAATAAGCCTTTCCGTCTCCGTGACGACCTCAACTACATGCGGCACGTTTCTGAATAGATGGAACTCGCTGCGCTTCATGTCGGCAAGGTACAGTTGCAGCTCATCGGGCGACTTAGTATGAATGAGTGTGGTCAGCAGCGCCCGTATGTGCGTACTCTTACCGCTGCCCGTTTCCCCTGCAATGAGCAAGTGAGGATTCTCCACCATGTCGTATACTTCCCAACCTTCACGTGACCGGCCGACGATGATCGGCAGTCTAATGCCGGCAGTTGGTACATCTAACACATTGTAATCAAACTGCTCTAACCCTTTGTTATACACCTTAAGTTTAAACGTTGCCGTATCGCCAATAATATCGATGTGCTCACCGAATCCCTGTTTGAACACCCAGTAGCTTTTGAATACTCTGTCGGGGTCCACACCGATCGGCAGCGTAAAAGTATACTCCTTATATTCCTTGAACTCTTCTTGACCATCGACGGTCGGGTAAGTAAACACCCATTTCTCCTCAATCCTCTGCCTGATGTACAGCTTAGCTCGATCAAAGCAGACGTGAAGCTTATCTTTCCTCGCATCCCCTCCTCCACCCTTAGCTATAACCACCGCGCTTCCTATACTCGCCACCATACATGCTGCTCCCAAAGCGAAAAGTATCATATACCAAACACCACCCTGGCATAGTTGATGAGCTTAGAAACCTCGACTAACACGATGATAGCTACGGTGACATACATCGAGATTCTGACGAAAATGATCTTGTTTTGCTGCTTAGCTTCCTTGAGAACACCTGAGATAATGGCATCAAGAGCGCCGAGGCCCAATATTGTGAAGGCTATTTCCATTGTTGTTCACTCCCTTCGCTAAGAATGGTGGACGTGTAGGCTGCTTGATGGGCTTCTCTGTCGCTTCGTAAACTAACTTCTTATCGATACCGCACCATAACCGAAACGCGTCTCTCAGCACCTCTGCACGCTTACCATCGGGTATCTCGTTGTACTTCTTGCGAATGTCCTCATCCAAACCTTGCCTAAATGGACTCATCATATATTCGCGTTTTTTGCTCATACTGCTCACTCCTTCACGCATCTCATGTACAATTTAGACAGCCAAGTTTGAGGGATTCGCGTGTATAACACGGGGTTATTCAACTTATCTTCCTGCATCTGTTTCAGCAGCTCCTCCCACGTTTTAGAGCTCTTCAAAAACTCACCCAAGTTATCTAATGCACGCCTCTTCCTCTGCGCTTCCTTCCAGTACCCATAGTAACCACGCGCACACTCCACGATGTAAGTCGCTATGACTAACTCTCCAATCATGCTGACCAACTCCTTATTTAACGGGATGTATAACATACTTATTGTCGAATGCTCGGACTTTATTCGCATATGACTAAACTTTTTTTAAGTTATATACAAAGTATTGTGTTATAATTAGGATCCAAGCATAATGAAAGGAGGATAATCATATATGAGGAGTTCGGTACATTTGCCTATACGTAGCAAACTGGAATCATACATAGCAGCTAGAGGAATAAAGAAATCATGGATCGCTGATCAGTTAGGAATAAGCAAGTCCTACTTTTCGCAGATGACGAAGACTGATAATAACGGAATTTTACAGAATGCAATGAGCGCGGAGTATCTTATCAAACTGGCCTATGTGCTAAATTGTAAGGTTGAAGATATTGCTGAATATGCGGAGGGATGAGTAGTGAGTACGTTTAAAATGGAGGATTTGCAGAAGTTAATAGATTCCATGCTACCTGATCTTAACAGCAAGGATATCGATGATTTTGTTGCAAAAGGAAATAAAATAGAAAATGTAGTATTAATAACTAAACTGGCCCATATGGAGGATGTAACTCAAGTTCGTACTAAGCATGGAGTTATGAGAGTTAAATACAGCAATTACCTACCACTCGATATGCCAGCTATTTTAATTAACGAACCAAAGCGATTTTGGTGACTTGTACAATTATGAGGAGGAATGAGATATATGGGATTTATTAAAGTGAACAATCGTAAACTAAATACGGTTTTCAGGATTAATGTTGATAATGTTTTGTATTATGAGCCACTTAAACACGAAAGAAACAACATGGTTATTGGTACGAAGATAGTTTTTAAAGAAGATATAACTATGGATGTTGTAGAAACTCCGGACGAAGTAGATCGTTTGGTAAAGGAGACAGATAACCCATGAAGCAGAGGATAACCATAGAGGATCTAAATACACTAACGGATGAGCAGAAGGTACATATACAGAAGTGGTGGAAGCCAAAGCAAGGCGATTATGCGTTATCAGCCGAGAATAATAATCAATCGAACGGAAAGACAGTAGTATTAAGCACAGTTGCTAAACATCCTAGAGAATTTTATGGGGAAAAAGGTGTGTTCGTAGCTTTTTTTGTTTACGAAAATAAAGATAATGGGCATATGGGAAATTTAGATAAATTATATCCACTCCTTTCCATAGGACAGATGATTGAATTTTTACGTAATCAAACTGAGTTTTCCTTAGACACGCACAAAGATAAGTTTGGAGTATCGTTCAAACAAGATGATGGAAAGTACATATCTTGGGATAAAGTTGAACTCTGCGACGCACTATTCGCCGCTGTTAAACAAGTGATCTAACATGAGAAAAAGCAACGTAGACATATCCAGACTACCTAAATTCACATCGTTGCAGGAAGCAAAGGATTACTTTAACCGGTTCGGTGAGTTAACATTCTTCGGCTGGGAAGGTAGGCAACACCCTCATGCGGTTTACAACTACAGGAGGAACAATGGCGTAGATTACTTTGTGGACATATATGAAGATGGTCAGGTCGTGGTGATACAGAGGGGTGCGGAGGAGAATAAGGATTTTTAAAAACAAAAAAGCCTAGACGGGATGCTTTCCCATACTAGGCTCTTCAACGTTTACGGATTCATATAATCTTTCTGCACCATGTACGCGGCAATGTCCTCCAACTTGCAGAGAGCTACATCCTTGAACTGGAAAGCAGGATCTTTCGCCTTATTATACAGGTCCTGAAAGCGAAGTACTGTGTTATACGCAGCGTTAACCCTATTTCTGTACCTTTCTTGCACCATTTGATCGTAGCTTGCCACATCAGCTTTAATGCGGTTGTAATCGTAGCCAGGGCAACTAGTGGCGTTCAGTTCGCAATGAGCTTTGATTCCTTTGTAACTCGGTAGTTGCTTACTTATATCAACACACACAGCGGTTAGCACGCGCCGATCATCTTCGGTAAGCGAATCCCCGTTTACATAGTCACCAGACACGCATACATGTACGGTATACCCGTTGTTACTCGCTACGCCATACGTTCTGTCTAACACATTGTTAGTCCAGTATGCTTTGCCGTTGCGGATCCATACATGGTAAGGAAAACCTGCGTCTCCCTTCTCTTCGTTCTTAGTAAGCCGTATATGTGACTTAGCGATATTGGTTGCAAGCTGCAGATCGCTATTGCCGGCCGTACTAGTCTTACTGATTGCGTCATGATGCAAGGCAATTGTTGTTAAATCCTCAAGAGGCCGCACGCCTGCCAGCTGCCCCCATGTATAATTCGAATTAACCGGCAATTGGTCGCGGATATCGATCAGCTGCGGTACGCCTAAGTTACTTATTAAATCCTCCGGAAATAGTAGGTCCATTTGTCGTCGTCGCCTCCTGTTTACGGTGTGACATGAAGATAGCTACGATTGCTCCAACTGCTGCAGCTCCGTTAACGATTGAATTTATATGCTCATCAGGAATGTCGATGCCAAAGCTTTGCAGCACCAATTTAGCCGCACTGATCACTCCCGGTACTAACGTTGCCCATTTAATGTTTTCCATGGTTTTCACTCTCCTTTGCCGATTGGCCAACTCTGTTCCCTTGCGTAAGTAAGAATAATATCTCCCGATGTAACGGGTCCTGACTAGCTTCGAGAAATCCTGTCGTCCATCGTATCTCTCTCCCGTCATCCGCTCTAATCTCTCGATTATCCAAAGTATCTCCCCTTCTCTGCCTAGGTGCAGTATCTTGTGAGCCTCATGTATCAGCCACTTGCGCATGAAAAAAAGCAGGATCGCATCAAAGGTTAACGACCCTTTGTGCTCCCACATGTACTCCAGTATCTCGATGATCAACATGGCTTACCCCCAGTATTGGAACAGGTCCGGGCAATAAAAGCCAATCCTTCACCATAGGACCATAGGTAGCCTGTATGAATTGAAGGGTAATGTCTGACACGTCCGATTCCAGTTCCATAGATTCATCAAAGACAATCAATTGCATCAGCTCCTTTAGTAAAATAAAAAGAGCCACCCGAAGGTGACTCACAATTTTATGGATAATTTGTTATAAGAAAATATTGTATTCCTAAGAATACAAGCATATAGAGTATCGGGTTAAACCAATCAGGAAATCTAGCTTCTTTATTCCTGCGTATCATCGCTATTGCTGATGCAGGTAACAAAAAGCTGGCGATAAAAAATAAATACCAAAAAAATAGAACTCCGTTCACAAAAACACCCCTATCTACTCTGCATTGGAACTCCTGCCCTTTGCATTTGCATATTGGCATCAATATAAATATCATTCATTTTTCTTTGAATGTCACGCAATTTTTGTGATTTTTGTCCTGCAGATATGGTTGTGTCTTTGTTTATTTCTTTTTTCTCGCTTGATAGATCTGACAATTGCTTAGAAATCGAACCTTTTGCAGTTGATGTAACAAGTATCCTGAGATCGTCGTCGTACCACTTAGGCAATGGAGCTTCCTTTCCAATGTTGTCTTGATGAGCTTGCTTTAATTTTTCGGATGCATCGTAGAAGTCATTGGTCAAAGTATTTGTAAATACAGGATCTACAACAAAGCTTTTAAACAAGGTGTTTTTAGCAGTCCCTGAACCAACATCACTTGTAAGAGGCAATACTAACCTGCCGAAATCACCTGAATATTGTTTCAATAAATAGTCAACTGTCATTGGCGCCATGCCAATTTTCTCGCCAATAACCTTTGCAGGAGAGCTAGTTTTCTCATTGAATTGATACGGTGTTGAAAACTTTTCAATGTCTTGTGGTACAATTGGCGCGCCTGTGAATGATTTGTTCCCAGTAACGGCTGAGACAGGTGCAAATACAGTTGAATTAGTTAATCCAGTTAATGACTGTTTAGGTCCACCGCCCTGTGTAACTCCTTGTAAAGCACCAGAAACCATTGGTGGCGTTAAGGAGTTAGCTATAGCGTCTAACGTTCCTTTATACGCTTGTGGATCGTTATTGATCACATCATTCAAAATATCAGTGATAAGCCCTGCCATAGCCTCGTATTCCATTGGCATTGGTGCTTTGTTGAATGTGCCATCTTCATTCTTGCTGTAAATGATATTCCGGTACCTTTCACGCGCAGGTAAGTTCTGATAATCAGGATCATCATTGAATTTAGCAAACTCGTACAGCTTAGGTACAACAATTAATGATGTCGCGCCAGCTAACGTTTTAACAGGATTCCTAATGCCTGATCTCGCAAGCCGGTAGATAGATTGTACAGCTGCATTGGAATAAGGTGCCAAGGCTTCTGCTTGTCTAGTCCATGCTCCTTTACGAGAAAAGTTGGTAGTGGATTCCCTTGCTGCATTAATAGCGGCCCGTACATTCTCAGGCGTTCGCTCCTTACCAACTAAAGCGCGTCTGAATGCCGCCATACGGTTTAGGTTCTCTGATGCATCCGCTACTTTCTCTAGTGCTTTAAATGGGGCTTTAATCGCTATTTCAGCACCTTTCACAACTCCTCCTGGGGATATAGGAGCTTCTCTGCGAAGGCCACGAACTGATCTATTAACAGAACGATCACCGCGTAACAAAGAGCTATACTCGCCGCCTGACCTTCTGAAGTCCTCAGATAATTTTTTCATACCTGGAATCTTCAATATATCACCTAAGGTACTATAGATAGCAACCGGAATATCTACGGAAACGTGTTTTAATGGATTTTGTGATTGCACCGCGGCTTGGAAAGTATCACCGACTAAACTTTTAAAGGAGAACATCGGTGCTAATAGTCCAGTTGCAGAACGTTTTGTTGCATTGGATAAAGTTTGCATCACATTCATAAGCAAACCTGATTCCTCAGAACCCATGCCTAATAAAGCCTTAACAGCCTCTGGATCGTTTACTTTAACATATATAGGTTTACCATTCACCATAGATCTGACAATGTTCTCATCACCCGGTTTAGCATGTTTGAATAGGGATTTAAAGTCATTGTCTAATTGATTCAGGAATTCCTCTGAACCACCTTCACGCAACGCATCATCCAAACTCTTATAGCTTGTGGTAGGCTTCTTCACAATTTCAACTAGCCCCTTCATACCTTCGGGATCAAGTTGTACTGTTTTAACAATCTCCTGCATCGTGCGATTTCTTAACATAGCAGTTTGCCATGCGTATGTCTGCTCGACTGCGGATCTTATCGGACTTACAATCCTCCGTGTTGAACCTGTTGGGCTAACCGCTTTAATTGGAGCGTTTTGGCCTGAGAATCCACCACTTCCACCGAATCCTGGACGCGAGAACTTTTCTGCTGTGGTGAATTGGCGTTTCATGGCTGCGTAATTCGGATTTTTTGTACGCATGGCATCAAGAGCTTCTTGCGTAATTAAACCTTCTTTCACACCAGTTTTAAGGATGTTTTCATTGTAAACGTTCCATTCATGACCAATACCTTTTAATTGCGGGAATCTCTGCTCCAACTTTTCAATGGCTTGTTCTGCCTTCTCTGGTGTCATTTGCAAGGCATCATCATATACACGCTCGCCGCGGCGCATGCGGTCCACGGCATGTCTTAAAATTAAGTAATCATCTACTTTCTTGCCTAATCCACGAGAGTTCGCCATAACATCATTTAAACTTTTACCGATTACATTTCCCTCTAAATCAACAAATTTATCACGTATAATCGTGTTTCCTATGTTGTTTGCTCTACTCGCATCCATTGCAGTGTCATACGTTTCACGGCTTATTTTCTTTAAAGGGCTTAAGTAATCTACAGTATTTTGATACGCAGATCTACTTGTTTGTTTTGTATTTTCAACTACACCTTTTACTGTAGATTTGATAGGGTTGTTAACGATCTGTTGTTCTGTTGTGATAATTCGATTACTCGCTCTAGAACCAAACGGTGAGAACCCTAGTCCTTGCTGATCTCCGAATAAACGAGTGAACCACGACCCTTTAATAGCAGGCACATCAGGGGGATTGACAATATCAGGTGTAGGTTCTGACACAGGGTTTGCAGGAACTTCATCAGCTCTAGTAGGACTAATCGGTTCTACAACGTCATCAACAGCACGTGCTGCGGCTATCTCTCTTAATGCTGATATACTAGATTTAACGGGAGATTTTAGTAAGTCACCTGATACATTAGCTAACTTAGATACACGACCTACGCCAGCTGCAGGAATTAACGATAACGCCGATGTTGCACCTTGACTAAGTGCTTCTACCCCAAATTTACTTACTGGCCCTAAACCTTCTGTACGTTCAGCAATGATTTCATCTTTTCTAGCCCTTGCTGCTTCGGGATCCATAGCTCCTGCGACAATGTTTCTAATACCTCTTTCAATCGGCTCTGTATCAGACGTAGCAAGATTTGCTATGTTCTTCCTAGCTTGTGAAATCCAATCCTTAGATGCGACGCTAGGGGCTTCGGCTACGGTATTATACGCAGCTGATAAAGCTCCACCAACTTGTTTAATGACAGGCAAATCTTCAATATATTCAATTGCTGTACCTAAACCATGCAATGCAGGTTTGACTACAGGTAGGTTAGCAAACTTAGACGCACCTTTAGCAATGATATCCTGTATTGGTGTATCTGAAGGAGGTTCAGCACTCGCATTAATATTCCTTAATAAAGCGCTTTGTGTAACGTCAAAACTAGGCACTGATACCATTTGTGTAGGTCGTACAGGTCTAGCTAAAGCATCTGGTGAAGGTGCAATGATTGGAGCTTGTGTAACGTCTCGCGTAGAGAAGTTTACTCCCTTACCAGTTGTTTTACCCTTACTTGAAGAAGCCACTGGAGCTATACCAGCGGCTTTTCTGAGGTCATCATATTTTGACATAGGATTATCCTCCTAATAGTTGTCTTGCTTGCTCCTCGGTTATGCCAAGTTTATTCCACATTTGCAGTGTCTGTTCATCATTTAACCCAAGTTGTAGCACTTCCGTAACGATCTTAGCTTGCTGATCGGGATTTGTTGAATTTACGTATGTTGGTGGTGCACTTTCGTCATAGATAGGATTTCCTTTTGAGTCTTTACCTGACTCTCTATAACGAGCTACACCATATTTTTGTTGAAGTGTTTTAAATGCATCATTGAATTGAGTACTAGAGACTTTAGCTCCACCTGATTCTGTTTCCTTCGCCGCTTTAGAGGAAGCACCACTGGCCAGTCTAGCTTCTTTTGCTTCACTAATGGCCGAATTACGCTGTTGAATACTTAACTGTCCTGCTTTATATGCTTTATCGACTGCAAACTCAAGACCCCACTGCTCGTTATCGCGATCAAAGTCAGATAACCATTGAGCATCTTTAACTTCATCACGATACTTTTCATACACTTGATCATACTTTTGCTTTTCTCGAGCTAATGTTGGTGGAGGTTCCGGAGCTAACCAGTTACCTTGTGCATCTTGGTATGCACCAATACTAGCTCCTAGTTGTTGATTTTCCGCTGCTAATCTCGCTCGTTCAGTTGCATTTGCATTAAACCATGCATCACTGTTTTGGGCCATTTTTTGTTGTACTTCTTGTACCATAGGGTCTTGGTAGTAACCTGTTACTCCTGCAACTTTTACAGCATTGTCAAGATTTTGTTGACGTTCTTTAGCTTTAGCCTCTGCTTGCTTCTCAGCCGCAGCGGTGAGGGCCGCTTGGATCTTTTCAGGCGCTTGTTGCAATAGCATCGCGATATTGTCAGACGCATTCTTAGCTAATGCTGCATTATTGCTCCATATCGCATTGTTACGTGCTGCAGTGTCACGTTCTAAGCCTCCCACAGCCTCTTGGTAGCCGTTATTGATTGCGCCCTGTTGATAGTCTAGGCCACCAGAATAGAAGCCACCCCGACGGTTCTGAAACTGCACAGCATTGTCTAAGTCCTGCGACTTTTGTTTGGTTAGTTTTGCAGTGTTTTCATCTTTGTAACGGTTGTTCTCTGAAACCTGCGCGTTGTTTGCCTGCTGTGACAAGTTCAACCCTTGATTGATCGCTGATGTCTGTTGATTTACGCCATTCATGATACTAGATACTATCGGGTTGTTGGGATCGTAACCTAGCGCGCCGACGCCTATTTGGTTAGTAGGAATCAAGGTGCCATAGTTTTTTTCTGGTGTGTATGATGCGGCTGCTGTGATTGCTGGATCTTTTGAAGTGTTGGAATTTACAACTTTATTGATATTATTGTAAATGGAATCATTTGAGATGAGTTTTCCATCATTGATCCAACCTCTCACCAATTGATCTACCCCTGCGACATTGTTTCCTGCCACCATATCCGTAATCTGTTTGAATTGCTCAGGTGATCCGTATCCATCGAACTTAAACCCCTTGTCATCGCTCAAGCCAATGCTTGCTACAGGAGAGCCATCAGCGCGGTACTTTGATGCGTTCGGGTTCGTCGGGTTCGTTGAGTACCAATCTGTACCCTGTACTTGGCCATATTGGTTCCCCATCCATGACGGCTGCTGAGTTTGTCCACTTTTATTAGTTTGTGGGTTGGCTGCAGCTGTTATCGCTGGAGGAGTCGAAGTATTTGATGTGGAACTACCTGCGCCAAAGTTATTTCCTTGTGAATATGGTGTAGGTGTAAAGCCATTGTTCCCTACTGGATTTTGTGTAGTCTTAGGAATACCTGTGTTCGTTGTTGTTTGCGGTTTCGCTACTGTCGCTCCGTTAAGCTGTGACTTTGCCCACTCCCCATTGCCGCCACCTGATTTTACAAGTCCATTGAGATAATCATATTGATTTTGACTTATCGTAGCCATACGTCACCTCCTATGCTCTGTAGGCTAATGTTTGTTGATGTTCTTCTGTTGTAATCCACCCTTGCGCTAAAGCGTTGTCGATCTGTTCAATCGTGTAATTGTCTGCCCCGTATTGTTTCGTTGGTTCCACATACTCAGGTCGAATGGACGAAAACCGTCTTGTCCCATCCAGATAGATAGCTTTTGCATATGCTGATGTTAACGATGCGTAAATTGGCATGATTACAACACCCCCGCAATGAGTAGTGATTCCCATAGATCAATGATTTGCGTATTTTGCTGCGCGTTCTCTTCTTTAACGATCTCAATTTCTGTTTTAATAGCTGGAGGACGTGCCGCCCATTCTGCATCAAGTTCAGTCTGTGATCTTGGTGTCATAGCACCATTCACGAGTTTATACATGAACTGTCCTTTACTGGTCATTAATTGGAATTGAAAGTGTCGGCTAAATTCACCAGATAGTTGAATTTCTCCGGTACCGCGCTTGTCTTCCTGCCAATCAGAGTAACCGTCGATAACAATGTTGTTGCTGTCTATGCGTATGAAGTGTTTATAATCGTTCATGTGTTAGCTCCTTTGCAGTCCGTAGATAGTTAAATTTTAATTTCACACAGGTCAAATTTCCGAATCCGCAGTCCAGTGGTAAATTACAACTTGATTAACTGTTGTTTGTGATGCTGCGTTATTAAAAACATCAAATCCACCGGTTCCTATATTTGTTGTCGCTCCGCTTGCAGCGGCAAGATCGACACCATTACTGTCTGAAACCCTACCTGTATTCGTTGGTGTTGTAAAAGGATATACCGTTATAGTTGGAATGATTCGTTTAACAACTTTGAAACTAGTTTTTCCATATGGTTGAAAACTTGCAATAGTATTTGATGGTACTACTTTTTTTTCTATTCCTGCACCAGATGTGGTTAAAGGAGCAACTAGATAATCGTAGCTTTTCTCATAATACCGCTGACACAACGTCAACTCTTCTGCAACACTCTTCGGTTGAAACGGTAACGCTTGATTTCCAGTGTTGACTTGGACTTGGGCTACATCAAAATAATGCGCGGTATTGGCTAAGTTTGTAATAAATATAATTTCTAAGCAATCATTATTGTTTGTTCCCAACGTTTTCCCAGAAATACTACCCAAGGTTGCTGTCAACGTGAACCTTTGCCATAACGTCGTGACGCTTACATTGGTTGAAAAGTCCACTGATGCTGACGGACTTCCACCAGTTCCAAAATTTTGCCTTATAAGAAGTGTCGCCGAAATAGGAACGCTCGACCTTAACCATACCGAAAGGGTCACTGTATTTCCCGACAGCGTTTTTACTCCTTCAATTCTTTGCCGCACATTACTTCCTGCTGCTTGATTAACTGTAGGGCTAAATCTTAAAAAGTATTGCGGATTATTTGGAACTTCGGTTTGTCCAGAAGTAAACGATTGCCTTGTTACGGTGTTATCGGATGGAGCAGTAACTACCGCAACCCATCTATCCGCTGAATAAACGCCTCCTGTGAAACTCGTTCCCCTTTGCCAAACATCAAAGTTACCGTTGATGAGGGCTTGTCTCGACAAAAAAGCAGGATAAGGCTGTAACACCCCTCCTGCTACTAATCCAGAAGTATAGTCATAATTTGCATCGACCTGATCTGCTAGAGTGCCAAAAGCCCCCTCTGTCTTTGTATCATCGTAAACATCCCCGGCATTCTGATAAAACGACTGGAGTAATGTTCTGTTAATTGGTCCCGGTGTAGCCATTGCGTTCCTCCTAGTACTTTGTCATGACCCTGCATTCCATCTTTGTACTGTATACCTCGACTGGCTCATCACGGTTATTACTCATTTTGATCTGAGCATATTGCCCCTTAAGTCCCATGGGACCGATTCGTTTGGCATTATTGATGTAATCTGTCAGGTTAGGGTTCTGAATCTGCGCTTGTCCGATCTTCGAGATACCGATGATCATGACCTCAGTTTTGAGAGCTCCAATCAAACTGTATCGATCCCTGTACGTATTCACCTCAATGTCAATGGTCGATGAGAGGTTAAACTGCTTCGCTTCGATCATGAGAATATCCCATAAATGATCGTATCCTGTGAGCTTCGGCGTCATTAGCTTGCTATACCAGTACCAGTTGATAGGTGTATTCGTCCCGACTGCCTTGTTATACGTTGACCAATCGCTGTATAACGAGCTGTCAAACACCTTCAGATGTCCTTCATCGCCTGCAAAGTAGAAGTAATCCTCGTCATGGTAAAAGGAATTGGCGCTGATGTTGTCCACTGGCCTCCATTGCTGATCGATCGTATCAAATACAAGTCCTTTCCACGTTGATCCGACTTTATAAATCAGCCAGTATCGACCATCCTTAAAGTAAGCCGTAGCATTTGCCCACTCTGTTTTTGATACTCCCAACGATGTGAAGTCAATCTGAAACTGTGTGACGCTCTTTGTTGCATAACGAGCTGACGTATCAAGTGACAGCGTGTTAAGCGTGTAGACTGCATGTACGCCTCTATCCGACTGATAGAACAATTCCTCTCGCCCATCTGGATAAATAACCAGCTGAACACTCTTCGGATTCACGCACCCGTCTGTGGTGTCTAGAAAGTCCTGTGACCAGTCTTCGCTCGTTGCAGGAGTTGTGTATCCATCACCGAACAAAACGCCTACGTGACGCCGCATAAGCACGATGAACGCACCTGAGAATGAAGCACACTGAACAATGTAGTCATTCTCTCTAACAAACCGCTGATAATCGGTAGCGCGGAAGTAATCGTAAAACCCCGGCTTACTATGGCTGATCTGATCCGTGTTGTTACCCCATATGACTAACCTGTTGTTATGCACAAGTATGCCAACGGGAGGCATCGTTGAATTAAGCGTAGCCAACACATTAGCAGGACCAGTTGCATCATTTGCAGCAGGCGTCACATTCACCACAGCCGTACCGTTGAAATACTTCAGCACACCACCGTCCGTGATAACGAGTACCTCATTGCTGCTTGCATCTTTAAACTGCGCCGCGTCGATATCGGCACGGTTGAGCGCGTTGGTCATCGTAGCCCCTGTAAACGCACCAGAAGCGTATTTATAGAGCGTTGTGCCACTCGTAGCTAGAATTGTGTTAACTCCTGCTTTGCGTAGGTTAGTGAGCGTCTTGATAGCTCCTATAGCTGCTGTCGTGAGTGGTATCGTTCCGTCACGCTTCGCTAAACCGCCAATCTTACGAGGAAGGTTATTAAGCATCTTAGGAGACTCGGAAAGCCCGATCTCGGAGAACGTTTTAGCTGTGTTCAGTCCTCCGAAACTTGGGATATCCATTTCCACTGTTGGGCTACCTGTTATGTTCTTGCGACTCATATCATTGCCCCCTTGCTCGAGACGCTGCTGTGCGGATCTTCAATTTTTCCTGCTCGTACTTCTTCTCGTACTCTTGTCCCTGACCCATCTGATTATTGTTATACAGTGCTTTAGATATCGCGTAATATACTAGGGCCCTCTCACCTACGCTCGGCACCTCTGGCGTGTCTGTAGTGGATGACAACGCCTTTGCATAGCGCTGATACAATCCGGCGAAGGTATTGGCGAATGAGAAGTTATACAGGTCGAGCACGTACTTGCTGCCCTTGTATAACACCCAATAGCCTGGAGGATACTGCTGATCGTAGTTCCTGCGCTGGACAATGCGGTTATTACTGCCATCGTTAAACACAATAAGAGAGTAATAATCTGCAGGCAGATCATGCTCTCTTGTAAGCCCATCGTGTGTAATTGTAGGCAGTACCTCTTGAATGTTCAGTTCATCGACCAGATCACGCAACGCATCGTTGAAAAAATCTAGCCACGCGTTGTCAGATGAGATACCAGCGTTATTGTATCCGTTCTCAGCCTTACCCTTTGCGATTAATTGAGCTGTAGTTGATGCTCCCATTGTTCACCTTCTTTCGCGAACTTCGATTAATTAAATTAATACAGTTAAATCAATCGCTTTTGCTGCTGCAATGTGCCCGGTGACATTCGGGTGAATACCATCATCCGTGTATCCGGCTTTCCATATACCACTATCACGGTTATTTTCTACCATATCGGATACATCGAATACTGCGGTAATTGGTGCAGGTAATGATCGTAACCACGCATTCGCCTGTCCGCGTTTACTTGCCCCTGCTGCGAAATAGCTATTTGCCGTCGTTTGGTTACCTACGGTTGCCCAAGAATCTGTACTTGTTGTTCTAGGCGTACAAGTTGCATAAGCAATCTTTTTTATACCTCGTCTATATAATTGGTTACAAACGTATAAAACTTCAATTTCCCTTTGCGCAAGGTCTACAGCATTGTTGATGTCATTTGTGAAGAAATTTACAATGGCTGATGTAAAGTACTTGGCCAATTTCATGCGATTGCGCCCGGTTTGATTGATCATGCCATCAGCGGACGTACCACCACGACTCATCATGCTGTATGCGTATTTATCGTTTATCGCACGCACGGCATAGCCCATGTCATTCATGCCATCGCCGCCGCCACTAATAACAGAATCACCAACTAACATAATGGCTGTTTCACCAGGGTTGTTTGGCGTTCCCACAATAACCAAGGGCGTATACCCATAAACACCAACTGTCGGGCAAGATCCACCTGCTGTATTATCCACCCCTGATGCTTTACCATCGCCTTTTTCAGCGTAGATAGTCATGCCCTGCGGCCATTTTTGGCCTAAAGTTGTTACGGATACATAGGTCAGAATTTCGATGACGTCACCTTTTTTAAGGTCAATTGCCACTGGTTCGGACTCAACCGTCGCCCCCGGCTTAATCGTTACCGTTTGGACATCACCGAAATATGCAGGGAAGTATGTGGCTGCATTACTCGCATTGACTGACTTAATCGAAAACTTCACCATAATATCGTTATCTCCGCTTACGTCTCCACCGTTCTCACTGTGCCAGTTAGGATATACGACGGTAATATCATGACAATCACATCCAATGACGTGTCTGGTTAGGAATGTTGCAGACTGTTCCGCACCGTTACTCATCCCTTGATTGGGAATCTGCCCGCGCGAACCTACGGAAATTCGCTTGATTTCATCGGATCCGCGCCTCCCGCTTGTCGCAGCCAATGCACCATTAACCCACGTTTTATTCGTTGACATTCACATCACTCCTCGCTATTTTTCTTGCGAGTCCTCTTGATGCCTGCGAACGCTTCCCCTCTATCGTTAGCCTCTAATGGATTAACCGGGTCCCTTCGTTCTATCTCTTCTGCTGCTATTGACTCAATGCGTAACTTTAATTCTGGATGACGCTGTTGCCAATGCTCCGCTATTCCCTTTTCCACCTCAAGCGGATCGGCTGTCAGCCAGTATATCTTTCCATCCCACATTGCTGTGAATGGTTCGCTGTCGTTAATTAGATGAATCGTCTGTTCGAGTTCGCTCATAATGATCTCCTTTCTGAGTTCCAACGAAAAAAGGCCACCTCACATTGTGTCAAGGTGGCCTGAGTTCCGTTAGGATTGTTCAGCAGTATTAGGCTTGTGCAGCCGATGCACGTTGAGTAGTGCCATCATACGTGTATAGTTTGAAGTCTGTAAGGTTGAACCAGATGCGTGGGATGCCTGATGTGTTTGTTGGGTTGGCTGTTAGGAATTCGATAGTCAACTCCGTACCGTTGATAGTCGTGATACCGGATGTATTAGCTAATGTATTAGCGCGAAATGTGTTGTTAACTGACATTTGTTTCCCCTCCTTAAGTTAAGTTCTCAAGTTTACCGTTAGCGCGTGGCTCTGTGCAGATAAGTTCACCAGCCCAAAGGATCTGACCAACTTTGGCGTCCATGTTAGCAGGCTTCACCATTTCAGTTGGTTTGAAGTCCTTACCCGGCTTAACGTGCAATTGGAGTGTATTGGAGTTGAGCATGTACATGGTGTTAGCTGGGCAGTACTCGTCATAAACCACCGGCACGCCCATGAAGGACACCTGAGTGAATCCAAGGTTAGCGAACTCTTGTCCAACTTTACCAAGCGGCTGCTGAATCGTTGTTTTACCATCGACTAGCGCAAGGTACTTCTGGAACTGATTCAGGTCGGTCACGATGAAATCAGGTTTGTTCTCTACGCCACCGCGTGAACACTTAAGGAACATCGCTTGCATCTTAGCAGTAGATAGCGCAGCGGCTGCACCGTCATACTGTGACTTCCACCATGTGTATGTGGAACGGTTGATACCTCCATATGTAGCAACGGCTGTCCCGTCATCTACTGCAGCTTTAAGGCCGAGGATATCTTTTCCACCGTTACCAGTGCCATCCTTGAAGATCAGCTGTGCAAACAGGTCCTTCAGAGCTGCTTCTGCATCTTCAGTAGCAATTTGTGCCATCTTGAAGATTGCATTCTCACCTGAAGAAGCCGCGTCCTCGTAGCCGTTAAAAATAATACTCGCATACAGTTGCTTGAGTTTAAACTCAGCATCCGTGCGAGTATCTTGTGGAGTGATATCCATTGTGTCATACCCTTGGTAAGACCCAACGTTAGTCGCATGTTTATATTTCAAGTGAATCTTGATCGTGTCGCCGCCGCTATCCCACTGTTTCTTCTGCTTCATGATTTGATACATGAGCGGTGAACTCTTCATGATATTGTCGTACATTTTCTTTGGGATCAACGGTAAAAACGATGCTAAAAACTTGTCAAAATTTCCTCCAGCCATAATAAGGCTCCTCCTTTGTTGTCAGCGAGACTTAAGGAATCATCACCCAACCAATTTACATCTTACCTGCTGCCAATTTCGCCATTTGCATCCAGTCCATCGTGGATGTATCTGGTGTGTTATCGCCTGGACGTTGGCCGTTCTGCCTCGGTTGTGGTGGTAATGATGTCCTTTTCTCCTGCAAGCTTTGAATTGTTTTGGCTTGCGCCTCTTTCGTAACTTTCTTTGTATCCTGTTGTGTCTGCTGCAGCTTTTGTTTCGTTAAGTAACCTTCGGCTATGTCCTTCAATGTCGCTGTAGAAAGCTTCTCAGCCTTGCCACGCTCTTGGAGTGACTCAATATACTCTGGTGTTACTAACTCGCCGTATTCGGCTTTTAGATCATTCTGTAGGCCTGTCATTTCGCTAGTGAGCTTGATACCTTCATAGTCACCACGTAACGTCTGATTCTCTAATGTCAATCGCGTCACATCAGCCACAAGAGTGTTGATGTACTGACCGTATTGCATGTCTTGCATGGCTTCCTCGATGGGAATGGAGCCTGTGTTTCTAAACTCCTGAATGAAGCCATTGATTTGTTGAGCCAACCATGGGTTAGTCCTCAAGAACTCATCCGTCTGCTTAGCCGGTTCCCATGATGCGCGTTCAGCTTCGAAAGTGGATCTCTCTGTTGCTAAAGCCTGTGTCTTCTTCGTGTAATCACTCTGCCGCAAATAACCCTGCTTGAGCTCAGCAAACTTGACTGGCTGGCGTCCCTCGCCTAGTTCAACCTCTGCTTCATCATCAAATGGGCTCGTTGAAGCTTCCTCTTCTTGCTCAGGCTCACCGTCGGGCTCAACCGCATCTTCGGTGTCCGTTGTTTCCGCTGTCTCTAACTCTTCCGTGTCCGGGGCTTCCGCTTGTCCATCATCCACCGATTCATCGCTAAAAGCTGACTGAGCAATGCTGCCCCAATCGTCGCCTCCACCTTCTGAACCATCCAAATTAAAGCGCGGTGTACTGATCTTAAACATATAAATTCCTCCTATAGAGTCCCGTTTGGGTTGTTCTATTTACGAATAATTGAGAAAGGCCCAATGCAGTCTCAGCATGGGCCTGTTAAGCGGATAATTATGCAATTAATGACATGATTTCCTCATCACTCAGGTTGGCTAGACGCGGATCAGCTTGACGCAACTTGTCCAGTCCACCAGCTATATCAGGCTGTTGTGGTTGTTGGTCGCCTTGTGTCGGCTGTCCTTTTGCATCATTGTTCATCTGTGTGACTTTCGTTTGATGCTCATGGTTAGCGGCTTGTTCCTGTTGCTTCGCTTGCATCTCCATTTGCTTCATTTCCATCTGTTGTTGTTGTTGCGCTTGTTGCTGCTGTGCTTGCATTTGCGCTTGTTGCTCCTGCATCTGTTGCTGTTGTTGCATCTGTGCCTGCTGCGCTTCTTTCATGCGCTTAATGATGTCATCACGTTTAGGCCAGTCGAATGAATCCAACACAGCCTCCTGATCGATCATCTGCATCTTGGCCAGTTCGAGCGCTTCCTCTTTTCTCGCCATGCGTGAGGTTGGAAGTGAAGAACCTGCCTCGATCTCTACGGTGAACTGTAGTATCTTGTAAGCTCGTTCGGCGCTTTCCTTGGTAGGTGTAGCATCTTCTTGCTCCAATCCTTCAGCTTGCGGTGCTTCCTCGCCCTGATCATCGACAATATTCGTCCACTCGTTGGGATTGGCATACATGAAGAACTCAGTGCGGTCATATACAGGCTCCTGCGTAGGCTCTTGGCCTTCTTGCTGCGGAACTTGCTCCATACCCTTCTGGATTGGCTGCACTTCAAACGGTGCATCCTCTTGCCCTTGCATATCCGCGTACTTGGTGTAATCACCTTTAATCCGGAATGCGCGAGTCTCTTTGTAGAACTGCATAGCGTTAACAATAATCTTCTCAGCTATGGATTTATTAAAGCGCTCGAAGTTGTCAATCTTCGTCTTGATGCGCGTGTAAGCTGCTTCTTGCTTGAGCTGTACCTCTTTACCGCTTGTAGCATCACTCATACCGCGGAAGGAGTCATTTACGCCTGTGAGCCTATCCTCAAGCTGTGAGAAGCGATCAGGTAGATCTAACACATAGTTAGGCAGCGGAGGCGGTACAAAGTACTCTGCAATGGCGCTTAGCGGAACCATATCGGGATTGTTAAGTCCTAACGTTCCTGTCTCAGTCGCTTTCTCGCGCAATGCCTGCGGATCCTTAATGCCCATCGCTGTGTTAAAGATGAGAATAGGATCAACCGCGCGTTCAGCTGACTTCACAATGTACTGCATCATCACATTCTTCTCATAGTTGAGATTCTCTATATGCTCACCCATCGGCACGCCCATCGTGGATAGAATGTCATCTGTTGGGTTGTAGATGTCATATGGCAATCTCTCATGCCAAAATGGATTCGGCATATCTTCAAGCAGCACATCATCAGCCCAGTAGGAGCAGCGCCATTTGTCGTCATCATCGCGGTACCAATAGTGAATGAATGCCACACTGTTCTTGCGCTTCTGATCCTCTGTGAGCTCCGGTAACGTTTGATACTCCTGCAGACGGTTCATACTCTTACTGTCAGCAGAGAATGTCACCCAGTTTTTCATGGTGTTTACCCATGACTTGAACCAGTTGTTCCCCTTCTGATCACTTCCCATGGATGCGCTAGACTTGCCAACACTGTCGATGATCTCCTGTTTCTTCTTCGGATACATCTTCACGACTTCACTCTGTCGCTTAGGCTCAACGTAGAAAAAGAAGCCCGATTCCTCGAACTCTGTTGGTGCCGGGTCTAAGTAACACCAGCGCATATTAATGTTTTTGATGTCGAGCTTACCTGAGCCATTCTTGTAATCAGCATCAAATCCAGTGTAAGCAATAGCTGAACGGTATATCTCGGCCATACGCGCTATCTTCTGCGACTTATAATCCCAATCGTTGATGTCATACGTGTGATCTAGGATATCCGCTATACCGTCAGCATGCTTGATATAGTCTGGATAGTCGCTATGCACCGTTGCTCTCACGCGGTTGTTCGTTAGGATCGGCACCACTGTCTCCACATAAGCGTATAAGTCACTCACTTGGAAGTCTTGGTTGTTGTCCGTCCATCGGTTACGGTACATACTGTAGTATTTGTCCATGAGTTGATGTATCGGGTCCATGTACTTCTTCGACGTTTGTAAGTCGGTGTTCATGCGGTCACTGAGATCCTTCAGCTTCTGCTCATCTGGACTCTTTGGCTTATCATCTGCCACGGTATCACGCTCCTTCCATTTGCTTCTTGATCACCAGCTGCGCTAACTGATTGTATATGTCAGCCAAACTAAAGTGATCGGCACCCTCATTCACCCACATCGGCCTGATGTTACCCTGCTTATCTAGCTTCAAGTGTTTGTTCTTCTCGCGATCCGCAGGAGTTTCACCATTGCCCCCTACTTTCCGCTGTGCTTTCCAGTGGATACATAGCGACTCATTACCTGGAGCCATACCGCTAAGAGAACGCTCAAGACCGTCAATAAACACTTTACGCTCACCTGTAATGTATCCGTCCACAACACGATCAAATATGCGAGTACGATGAGCGTTAAGGATACGCGTCTTATAATCACCCTCATACAGTTGCTTCCTCTCGTCGTTGTAGTCGAACACACAGCGCCATACTTTGCCCGGGAACGCTGTAGCAAGCTCGATAGCTTTCTCAGGCTTCGGTGCATTATCGATCACACACATGCTGATGTTCTTCATCCTCATGTAGTTGTGCAGCTTCTCCCATGAGTCTAGCTTAATGACCTCGTCGATACCTTCCTCCGTACCTTTGACACAGTACAGCTTCGGGTTATCGTCAGTACCACCTTGGTCAACGCCTAAGCAGCGGAACTTACCAGGAGTAACCTTTGGTATGTAACCATTCTCATCGTACTGTACATTCTTGATGATGTTGCTCGGGTCCAAGCTATTACTGTTAGATGCATACGCTCGGCCTAAGTCGAAGTTAGCGAATACATCAGGCAACATAAGCTTCTCATCACGTATAAGCTCTCTTGCGCTGATCCACGGTGCCATCATCTGGCTAATCCAATAGCCGCTGATACCGTCGCGATCATCTTCATACTTCGGTACCCACTCTTTATCAGCTGTGCGCCTGTCTAACACATCACCACAAGCACCACACACGTACTCACGCCGCTCTTTGCATACATGGTGAGTGTTGCCACCATCGAAGCTTTCAGGCTCGTATGTGATGTATGAAGGATGGTCACACTTGGGGCACCAATAGAAGTAATGCTTCTGGTCGCTCAGCTGCCATGTGTAGTCGACGCCAAAGCTTGGGAAGCTCGGATTGCTGAACTCCCACTCAGCTGCGTATGCACTGGCTTTGATACGTGACTTGTATGCGTTCAGCACACCTTGATTGCTGCGGTCAAACTCATCCTTGATGAGAATGTCAGCTGTTTGCATGATAGATGCTGATTTCCCGTATGTCCCTTTGTAAAAAGTAAATCCAACGTTATCTCCGCTCAGTGTTCGGAACGACTTCGTGTGAAGACTGTTCTCGATCATCTGCGCTTTGATCGTTGGATTGTTGTCCAGTATCATGTTCGTCTTAGCTTTGTTAAACTCTTCAACGTCAGAATCAGTCGGAAGCGTATATATGATGTTATGACCGTACTTCGCATTGTGGAAGCAGGCCTTGAATATCGACATTGTAGAGAAACCAACCTGTGAGCACTTGAGTACCGCTAGAAGCTTTGACTCATCACACAGCGGCTGGATCATGAAGTCGCGGTCAGCAAACTCCATCGGGATACCATTCTCATTGGTGAAGTTGTTGCGTGTGATCCACTCATAAGCATTGTTAACTCTGAGCGCATTCTCACGCTGCTTTGTCTCGTTAACGTGCTTAATCATCTTAGCAAGGATAACTCTGCGCTGTTCCGGATTAGCCTTGGCTAGTCGTGTATTCCAGTAGTCATATGCGGTACTCATGACGATCCACCAACGTATGCTCTGATCAGCTCATCTGCTTGCTCGGCTGTCATCTCACCAAGCTCATGCGTGTTCTTATTATTATTGTCGCTGCGGCTTGTTGCTTCACCGCTAACGAGTAATGCTTTATCTGTAATGATGCCAAGTCCAGTCGCTAAGTCTCTAAAGCTTGCATCGGTCATTTTCACTTTCATCTCGTTCAATATCTCGCCAACCATCGACCATGCATTATGCACAAACTCAGTCTTTTTGTCTGCGTGAAGCTGCGTGAACTCATCGGGCTTTTCATCCCTTATTTTCCTCACTGAGTAGTCAGAAACGTTGAAGTGACGGGCAGTCTCGCGCGTGTTGTTTGTCATCGCTAAGTGCGCTCTGATACTCTCTTTCAGTTCATCGCTCAGCTTCTGTCCCTGCATCGTCACCACCCTCTCTGTAATAAACACTCAGCCATAGTTGATACCAAAACAAAAAGGGAGGTGCTATCCAGCAGATCGCATCAAGTGCGTCTAGCATGGTATCACTTCCCTTTGAGGTCGTCCGGCATGAACTAACCTAATATCAGTATATCAGGATTATTCAAGCGGATTCTTCCTTCTTTCTTCCTTTTAGTCTCTTCACTCTCATGCTTACTTTCATGATCCAACCGTAACTATATCCTAGTTCCTCGGCAATCTCAGTGAGCGGTTTACGCAAGATATCACGATTGTACGCCACTTGATACTCAAGCCCTTTGAACTCTCCAAGCTTAGACTCAATCAACATTCTCGTTTGCTTCTTATGCTCAATCTCATTCACTACATCAAGAAGCTTCTCTTTCGCTTCATCATTCCACACTACTGCTTTATCTAGAGGCATTTGTATGCCGTTATAGCATTGCTTCCACGAGGAGGAAAGCTGTCTCTCCAAGTCACTCGCTCTAATCTCCAATATCTCAATCTCATTACACAAATCACTATACTCTGTTCTCCAATCAGTACTCATGCCGGGTTCCTCCTAAAGTTTGTTGGTTGTCATGCCGGACTAGGACCAACTAAGCCACTTGACCTTTCACCAATCCAAATTCGCTAGCGAACTGCGCGAGTCTGTCTTCGATGTATTCTTTCGTAACGGCTTCTTGTACACCACTGATTGATGGTCCCTGAGCCATTGGTATCGTTGGTGGTTCGACTGATTTAACGATTTGAAATGGCTCCTCCTGAGTTACGCTGTCTTGAACATCCTCAGCAACCACTTCGGTAACAGCTTGCTCAGGCCGGGGTCCCACCTGAACGTTGTATCTACCAAGCTCTAGCCTCTTGATGATCAGCTCAGTTCCATCTTCACCTACGCCTTTATACTCCGTTTGTTTCAGTTCATCAACCCATTGCAGATCCCATACTTTAGGTTTAGCAGCGAGTTCTTTTGCACGTTGCTCACGGATAGCTTCACCAGCATCAAGGTTGCTAGGAGTAATGTCGATCACTTTGTGCGGATATAGTAACGGCGCTTCTTCAGCACGTTTAAGGAGTTCCATTTCACGGTCTTTCAGGCGAGATACTTCAGTTTGCAATTCCTTGATTAACTCTCCAGCGTTCTCGAATCGTTTCTTGAAGTCGTCTCTTTCCAACTCTGCTTGACCCTTAACTTCGATCAATCGTTTGTTTTCGTCATTAGCCTCATCCACTTCTTTACGCAGACCACGAATCTGATCGTCGCGTTCTTCCTGTAGGCCCATGTAATAGCTATGTAGTTGCTCTCGTTGAGCGTCTAGTAAGGCTTGAATGTTGTCGTTAAGGATCGACGTACCGAAAATGTCGTTATAATCTACGTTGAAGTCATACTGGCGTGTAACTGTTTGAGAGGTAGCATTTACCACTGTTGTTTGTTGTTCAGTGATCTGTGCAGCTTTAAGCTCGTCCTCTGCCTGATGAATTTCAATAGCCTTTTGATTGATAGCCGCCTCATTGCCTTCATGTGCTTGTAAAGCAGTCAATTCGTCTCTTAAACGCGCTACTTTTTGTACTAGAGTTTCCATATTCAGCCTCCTGAGTTTAAATTCGTTCAAATAAGTTTATATTATCTATATTATAGCATAGTTTACTCTATTTTTCTTTGTATTTTCTGTTAATTTTCGATAAATATCTAAGATTTCGTTTTAACTTTTCGCACCTTTTCTTGGACCCGTCACCTCTGAATTTCGTCCTCTCAATCCCCGAACATCCAATCATTGTTTTCGTGCGCCTCCTCCGTCTGATTTTGTTCGCTCACTCACATCACCCCCTATTACTGATTTAAAGGCGTCTGTGAGCTTCATAGAGTCTCGGATGATATTTGGGTCATCCGAGACTATAAACACGCCTGTATGACGTCCTGAGAGGCTCTGGACTGTACTCATGATTGTTTGGTTCATTTCATCACCACCCACCACATGAATGTCCAAAACAAAGCACTCAGTAATAAACCGTTCAGCACACCTACTGATAAACTTCCCACTTTGATCATGCCGACACCTCCACCAAATGAATGAGTAAACACTTCGGCTTAGCAATTCCACCTTTGACGAATCTTAGCTCCGCAACCTCGTTGTAACTGTCATCCTTCAACACGCCGGCATTCACCAATCCATCTAAGCAAAACTTAGCCGCAAACCCGTAGTTGTCCAAATCCCTTCGCCGCTTATCAGGGAAATAGAATTCGAACGTTGCTGATATCTTGCCCATTGGCGTGATACGTTGTGCTAGGCATTCTTTCATGATCAGTGCTTCCCAGTATTCTTTCTTTTTGGCTCGGCTGCGATAATGTAGATTGTTCAGCTCATTAAGCGTTGGCGGAAATTCGTTCACTCGAATCGTCTGCATATGCTTGCCCTCCGATCACTTTGAGCTCCGGCTTAATGATCACCTTTTCTAATTCGCCTGATACGGCCGTTCTGCTGCGGCTGATCATCTTATCGACTACCCACTCAGGTTTAGGCGTTCCAAAAGGTACACCGTTGATTGTTAACTGATAGAGGATCATGCGCTCTCTCCTCCGTCATATGGCTGAAACTTTGACATCCTTGGATATTCATAACCGGTTCGCGACTTCCACTCCGCTTTGCATTGATCGAGGTACTTGCCGGCTTTAATCATTTTTTCTAGCTGCATGAATGCGAGTGAGCGTAAAACGGATTCTTTTATCATTGGGATTTGCTCCTTTCGATTGCTTTCTGGGCATACAACGGGAGATTGTCAAAGCAGTTTTCTTCGTCCGCAATGTATTCTAGTGCCTTCTGTAGTTCCTCGTTTTCTTTCACGACTTGCATGTGATGAGCATTACACGCTGGGCACTCTTCGTTTGACATGAACATTCCAACGTAATCGTCAGCAGGTGATTTGCAATATCCCTTTCCACATATCACAGGGTGAGGTTTCAGTCGTTCTACTTCACCGATGAGATACCGTAAACATTCAGGAATGTTGGCGATAAATTGCGCCATTTCTATGGTTTGACAATCTGCAATGATGTCGCAAGTTCTTTCAGTTAAGCGATCATATTCAAACACCGTCTTTGAATCTTCACAATCATCGAAGTTGGTCCAGTCAGATCCATTCGTCATTTTCTGTAAGGTTTTCTTTATTTGCTCTATCATGGTTATCTGCTCCTTAAAATAATAGTTATTAAACCCTGATACGGCTGCCGCTATCGCTAGGTGATTCGGTCGGGCTCGATGGCCTGCGGCAAGTTCTAAACCAGTTTCAGTTCCATCTGATGTTCCTCTTTATAACCATGATCTCCGCACAATTCCGGAAGATTAGCTCGGACTAAATAATTTGCAAACGGTGGTGGTACTGAATTACCGCAACGTGCTACTTGTGCTGTTTTCGGCATTTTGTTCCCGTCACCATCCCGGTCAATAATGTATTCAGGTGGGAAGCCTTGTGCGGCAAACAGTTCATGCGGTTCTAACATCCTCATGCCTATATCATTGATCTGGTAGCTTTCGCCCTTTACCGTTACCAATCCGAACCGGTCTTTGGTTGTGACGGTGTGTAAGGGCTCGTTGCAGTCACTCCCGATACTTGCGCCGTAGTAGCTTGTTAGGAATGCTCTGATCTCACCGAAGTTATTGCCGCCGGCCGTTACGGTGTGGAATGGTTTCTCTAGACTGATTCCGTATTCTTGCCCTTTGAACTTTACAAGGTGACTGGTTACAAGTGCGTACCGGTTCGCTGTGGGTATGGTGTAGATCGGCATATCTAGTGATTGCCCTCTGACTTCATGGCTGGATGTTTCTGTGTAATACTGAGCTAAGAAAGCTGCTACTTCGTCTGTATGGTCATTGGTCTTATGTGTTACCGGTGCAATATACGGTTCGTTATTAAGGACAAACTTCACAATTCCTTTAGCAATCCGTTTTAACGTATTATCAGATAAGGGTTTTTCACGTTCAAAGATGCTCGGGCATTTCAAGGACCAGTCAATGATTTCGCCAGCCGTTCTCCATGGCTTCAATCGTTTTGCTGTAACCGGTAATGTTTTAGGGTCCCCGTGTGTTGGTTTAGGCCATGTGATCGGCTTGCCATCAGACCGTGCAATCATGAAAAACCTTTTCCGTATCGTCGGAGCTCCGTAATCGCAAGCTCTAAGCTCTTTCCAATCCACTGCATAACCTTGACGCTTGAGCGCATTGACAAAAGTTTTGAATGTGCGCCCCTTCTGCTTCGGGTCCGGGTATCCGTCTTTCGTTATCGGGCCCCAGGTAACGAATTCCTCCACGTTTTCTAGGATAATCACTCTCGGTTTAATAACTGCAGCCCAACGTAACGCTACCCATGCCAATCCTCGTATTTCTTTCTGTACCGGTTTGCCGCCTTTAGCCTTAGAAAAGTGTTTACAGTCTGGTGAGAACCAACATAATGCAACTGGCCTGCCTTTGGTAACCTCTCTCGGGTCCACATCCCACACTGATTCACAATAGTGCTCAGATTCTGGATGGTTAACCTTGTGCATGGCTATAGCTGCTGGATCGTGATTGATTGCAATATCCACTGATCTTCCTATAGCCAACTCAATGCCGGTTGATGCCCCACCGCCGCCTGCAAAATTATCTACAACAATTTCGTTTAATAATTTCACCCGTTCGTCTCCGCCTTTCTCTCCAGCATCATTTGTTTAAACTCATATGCCATTTCTTCTTCCATGGCTTGGCAGCATGCTTCTGCGTCGAATTCCCATTCACCCATTGGCCGCAGCTCCTTTGAGCCTGTAATCAGATCCCTCGACTGCGTAACAATTGCCTTTGGACATTCCCAAGAGTCTACTCGAAGCTGCGTCCCCGATCCGCTCGGTTAATGTCTGGTCATCCTCGTTTGAGGAGAAGATGATTGGCCGCTTTGCTTTGTAACGCTCATCAATGATCTGGTAGTACATGTCCAATCTGAATTCACTCGGCTTGGCCTTGCCGATATCGTCCCATACCAGTACAGGAGCATGAATGGCAGAGTCTAACATCCGGTTAACTGCTGCCCCTTCATCGTTATACGCCCTTGCTTTCGATAGCTGGTCCATGTAAGACACATCCGAAATACACACCACTGGAATACCACGCTTGATTAACTCTTTGGCAGCAGCTATTTGCAGATGTGTCTTTCCTAATCCGAAATTGTTATGTAACGTCTTCATGCGTACTCGTTCCGCAGGATTCTTGATCTCACGCAGCTTCTGTTCACCAAACACGGATATAAATCCAAAACTATTAGTCCGCTGGCTACGTAATTCATCAAATTTCTCTAAATACTCGGTCATCTTTCTAAGCATGCCTTCCTGAGTCTTTGAAACTGTACGGTAAGTGTGAAACTCTGCATTATCGAATTCCTCAGGGATCATGGCGTTCTGCATCCGGGAATTCATTCTATTTTGCTGCATACACGAACACTCTCGGGCTACCCACCCATCAAGGATGAATCCATCCACACATTTTCCACATCCCTCAGAGCCGCTGGACAACACCTGGGTATTGGTCGTAGTATCCGACAGCACTTGCACCTTCTTCTCTTCTTTGATTGCCTGAACCGATGCCAGTATTTTGCTCATATCGAACGTGTCCTTTATTGCCCTGAGCATTCTCCATTCCTCCCTTATCGAATTCTTCGTCCAGCGCAAGCGCTATCTCTATCGTTTTAGCTCCAGCAGATAAATAACCCTTAACGATGGTTTCAATGAGTCCAAATCGATACGGACCTCTCATTTTTTCAGCAGCTCTCTCTATGGATCGGATGATTACTGCTTCCTGCATTCCGTCTTGATCGATGTAGGCGCCTAATATTTCGTTTTGTCGTGGGTTTAAATAGAATCCAAATGCTTTTTTATGAGCGTTGTAATAATTAATAGGTTCATCTTCCTTGGTGCATGCAATTTCCGCAGCAGCAGATAGAAGAGATTCTTTTTCTAAATCTATTTCTAAATCTAGTTCTAGTTCTGTTTCGTCATGTGACGTCACGCTAACGTCACTGAGTAGTAATTGTTTGCGTTTTTCTCGGTATTTAATGTTTCTAAGCCTTGTTTGTTCCCTTATTTTGTCCATTCCCTCGATGTTCTGATATTCATCCCAATTTTTTATATAAATGATTTCATCGAATACCTCGATCATAGAGAACCGTTCAAGAGTTATGAGTGCAAGATTGATAACGGATACTTCAAAATCAAATTCAATCGCCAAGTCCTCAGGTCTAAATGATATTGTATCGGTTAAATAGAGAGCTCCACTTTTGTTACATTCCCCTGCTTGCGCTAAGAGAAACACCCATATTAAAACGATGTTATTACCCTCTGGCAGCTTGCGGATCCGCTTGATTTTTTTGTTACTGATCATGTCTGTGTAGATTTTAATCCATCTAACGTCTGCCATATTTACACCGCCTTGTCGGCTTCGTTAAGCACCTTAATGATCGCCTTCATAATCCAATCATGTTTGGTGAGTCCTGTCTGAGCTGCATCGGATTTAATTTTCCGGTTGATTTCATCAGGAATTTTAATTTGAAACGTGTTCACGCTGCATGTTTGCATGTTGTCTTCCTCCTTTATATTAAATCCTATACTTACTATATCATTACTTGTCATGACAATACAAGACTTGTCTGTATTTATATTAATAGACTTCCTCGGTTATACTTTGTATGGAGGTGTCATGATATGTCTGAACGCGTGCCTTATGCGACTAAAGTCGATAGTGAATATAAAGCGACTCTTATAAAGCTTTCTGAAATTACGCGGATCCCACAATCTAAGCTAGTGGATGAGGCGCTTGAAGATTTGTTTAAGAAGTATGCCGAGCAGTTGGAGAAAGGGAGTAAGTAACAGTTACCCCCTAGTCCTTTTATGAGTTTATGAGTTCTGGATTCTCGTATATGTTGCCGATGACTTCGCAATAATGGCGCAATTCATATCCGGTCCATCCACCATTACCTGCATTAGTTTTGTAAGTAATAGGTGGAACTGATTTATATTTCGCTTGGCATGAATCGTAGCAAACAACTCCGTGTTGATATCTTTCAACGCCATTTGAATCGAGAGCTACAACGTCACCCTCATACACGTCCACTCCGTTACGATCTGTTAGGCCTGTCCATTGCATGAGGATGATGTTTCCTTTACGTTGTTCTTCAAATGGGTTTATATAGGACTCGACTTCTCTCATATCCCCCATGTATGGAATAACTTCTTCGTCATCTTCTGAATCACGTACAACCCAACATCTAAACTTAATCTCTCTCATAGCTCCGCACCCACCCATCTCATAAACTTCCTGTAGTACCTGTAAGCCACCGGATAGTTAACGTCCTTAAACTCCTGTATACGCATCTTCTGCTTAGCGATGAACATTTCCCAACGGGAGATTCGTTTAACCGGCAGACGGCTTGATAGACGCTTCACTTCGTTCATGTGTAACCTCCTCTACATCAAACTCCCCTATACTAATTTCCCAACTAAGCCTGTTAAGGATCTTCATCGCACCCTTACATAGTGCTATTTCTTCGCTTTCCAATAACTCTTCATCCATGGTGTACACATATTTCTTATCTTCGATCCACTTGATCAGCTTTTGTTTGTCTATCATTCTTCATCCTTCCCTTCCATTACAGCGAGTAGAGCAGCCTTGCATATTGACTCTGGATTCACGAACCAAAACACATCAGGCCAAGCTACAGTCCTGTCAATAGTGCCGATATATCGTGTTAGTTCTTGAAGGTTATCAAGGAAAACACGGCGTTTACTGAATATGCGTTCCCTCATCTTCTCCACTACATGCCAAGCGTCCCGAACATTCTCCGATGGTCTGAACAGGCATGCGTCTTGATCGTTGCCTACGTATACCCAGTAACCCATGCCATCGAGAGAATTCACTTCGAACCCCAACAATTTAACGATTTCTCCATCCATCTCACGCCCTGGCTGCATCGCCAATATTTCCTCTTTGGTCATCGTTCTTCATCCTTCCCTTGTATTTGTTGGAGGGCAGCAAACAGCTCATCGATCATAATCATTACTACTTTCTTAGCTTCCTTATCAGCATTTAGGTATGCCAGCTTCACTTCGATTCCTTTTAAGCCCTCAACGAGTAGATCCTTTTGCTGTTGGATGGTTTTCAAGTCTGACAATATTTCTGCGGATAAAATTACATCGTAAGTCGAATTATCATCTAGCCATTTCTCATACTTCTGTATCTGTTCTTCCGTCATAGGTATTCACTCCTTAAGATCCTCAATATTCATTTTGTTGTGTAAACCCAACCACCTATATGAGGAGTCTTGTGTAAATAATGCTCAAAAAGTCCCCAATGTTGAATGCAGTAAACTTTACATTTTTGGCATTGCCAAAGGTTTTGACTAGATGTGCCATGCTTTGCAATGATCTTGAAATCGTGTCTGCATAGGTATTGCCTTATTTTCAGCATGAACTCACCCTATTCCAATAGTTTCAGTCTGAACGCCTCTAGCCAATCTCTACCCGTTCCCGTTGTATCAGCCCATGTATGGCACTCAATGCATAGGTGAGAGAGTTCATTCACTGTCGTGCGCGATTCTATCTTCCAACGTCTGACCGTGTGTGCGGCTTGTAGAGCGATTCCACCTCGTCCGCATCGCTCACATCGTCCGTTTGATCTAGCGGCTAACTGGAGCCTTACAGAAGGGCTAATGGAGCCCCTCTGCTTGGCTGTTGGTTTGTTACGTTTGTGCTGTGGCTTAGGACAGGAATTGAGTGTAAAAGTGATCATATAATTGCATTGTCTAATTCAGACTGTAAATCCTCCGGATATCCGCTAGTGTGATCGGTGATGTCAATGATTTCTCCCATGTCTGGAGCGATCTCTGTTTTAATGGTTTCGTCCATGGCCACTTTGCTTTGAAGCTCTATAGAGATAGGCATGTATTTTACGAGTGCTTTGATAACCGTCTTCTTAGCCATTTCGTCGAATTGATCAACCCATGGACCGAATTTTGCTGTTTTAGAGTACATATCCCTATGCCGCTCAATGTCCTTCTTACCCATGACCAGGAATGAATAGCCGCCATCTTTGAACTTGGCATAAGCGTAATATTTAGTTACCTCACCCCGATCACCCTCAAAATCAGGTATGTGGCTTAGCTTTTCATTGATCCCGTACTCAACCTCGAATTTGTCATTCTTATGGACCGCATGCGCTGAGATACTCATGATCTCGCCAGTACGTCTCACAAGGTCGAGTAACCCTTTGTAGCCAATTTGGAACTGAGCTTCTTGCACCCAATATTCTTTACCATTTGCATCTTTTTTCTTGTTGTTATAAGGGATCAGGTAGGCATGACCGAGAACGCCCGGCTCGAGTCCTAACTGAGCGCACTGCATGACCGAAGCAAGAAGAGATTCAGCGGTGCATGCCTTTAGCTTAGGAGTGGTCTTAATTGCCGTAGTAGCGATTCTGAGCAACCGATCAGGCGTCATATGTTTGGGGATTGCTTGAGCAATAGCTGGCTTCATATCATCGAATAGCTGAGCTATCGTTTTTCCTTGACCCGTGGCTTCATTTGCTTTGTTGGATAATTTATTTGAAATGCTTGATTGATCGATTTGTGTTGTCATCGTTACACGCTCCGTGGCTCATATTTATTTTCAGTCGGGAAGATTACTGCATACTCAGGTGTCCATTTTGGAGCGCCATACTTTGACATGTAACCAAGCTTGTTCATCCATTTATCAACGGGTTCTTCTTCATGCATTTTCTTAAGTAGATCCCAACATCCGTATACATCATTCAAAGCTCTGTGAGCGCCTTCTAGCTTGATTCCGTAACGATCACACATATCAGTAAGTTTATGAGGGTAATAATGTCTGTCACGGCTTATAGTGAGTGTGTCGTAGAAAGAGTTATCGAATGTCCGGTCAGCGTTTCGCATTAATGAATGATGGAGAAAGGCAAGGTCGAATGCTGCGTTATGAGCAACTAGGATGCTGTCTCCTAGGTAGCGGTTAAGGATTTGAAACGCCGTTCTTTCTGGCATCCCATGCTCCAATTCTTCGTTTGTAATTCCGGTGATCTCCGTGATCTTAGGAATAACAGGACCGTTCTTTACTAAAGTGCTGAACTCGCTGACAATATGTCCATCACATACCCGAACTGCTGCCATTTCTATGACTCTATCTTTTTCTGGATCCAGTCCAGTAGTTTCAAAATCAAAAATAGTAAAGTTTAATCCCTGCATTATTCTTCTCCCCCAACCACTCTGAATGAGCGGATTCCTTTTTTATTGGACTTCCAAGTAAACCTCAAATCGCCTTGCCAATAAGCTAATTCTTTATGCTGCATGATCCCTTTGATCTGGTTCTTTGCGGTTTCTTCAGCGAGCTTGGCCACTTCCTTAGCATTTCTAGCCTCGATAAGTGTTTCCATGATGGGATAGGCTTCTTCAGGTAAATCAAACGTAGAATCAGCGTAGGACTCTTTATATCTTTCTTTCAGATAGTCGGTATCTTGATGAGAGAAAGCCGGAGGAACTTTTGCGAGTATGTGATTATGCCAGAAGTCATTTTCAATCGTTATGAGGTTATTAATGAGTGCTTCGTCCCGTTCGATAACTTTCCATTGAAGATCCCAACCGCCGATCAGAACGCATATGAACCATTTGTCAGCTCCGGTGACAGCCATATAATGATTACACTGTAGAATGTATTCCGTTGGTGCCTGTGTGCCGCTCCAATCGTGCTTGGAATATTCGCCTGTGTTCTTGATCTCAAGCCCTGCATTTAGTCCTGGAAGCCATCTATCGATGTTAGCCAACATGTGCGGATATTGCTTATGTTGGAAAATGGAGTTTTGACGCTGTACTCTCATTCCCGTTTCTTCCGCGAACCATTCAGCGATAACCGGTTCAAGCATGCGTCCTGCTTTCATTTTCGGGTTATCTTCAAGAGGTGGAATCTCGCCAAGCTTGTCCAAGTAAACTTCCATTGCTGACTTGTAGCGGCTCATTCCGCAGATAGCTGCAATGTCTGAGCCGCCAAGCCCTGTACGTCGATGGTCCAACCAGTCGTCATGGGTAAGTTCTTTAGTGGATATAAGCCGCAATGCTTGCATCTATAACAACTCCTTGGATTGTGGTATGATTAGAGTAGAAACTTAACCTAGTCGTTGGTTTTCTGGAGCCACTGTTAGCGCAGCGGCTTTTTTCTTTTTCATCACTCGTGCATGTTGCTTAACTGCTCTCCAAAAGGCTCTTGCGTCTCCGCGTTCCTTTGCTTCCTTAGCGAGATCATAATAACTAACTGGCTTGATCATGCTCACACGCTCCTACGCATCCGACTACACCGCAAACCTCACACTCTTCAACTTCATCACAAGGCTTTCCGCAGCACTCACACACTTTGATTTTGTAGGCGATCGACCACATTTGGCCGCCAAGAGGAAACTCTCGATCGATACCGTCAACCGCTGTCCGGTTACAACACTCGCTCACTAAGTTTGGCATTCTCTTTTGCTCTCCTTTCAATCTCCAGCTTCAACATTTCGCCTTCTGACTTACTTGTGGTGAATATCAACTTCATGTTCAACTCTTCATCTGGTTCAGAACGAAAGTAATGCTTGAGGAATTGTGGGTCATATATGCTCATGCTCCGATTCTCCTCTCCTCTACTGCAGTATGTAACTCAGCGTTCAACTTCAATTGCTCGTGGATCGTGACCACTTCAGTTTGATACTCCGGTAAATCCAGATCCACGGCCCATGCACATGTGATCTCCTCGCCATCTTCGATTTCTTGCGCTAACTGGTTGATCCAGAATGATTGGTCGCGAAGGTAATCCAGCATTTGTTGTTTGGTCATGCGTTTACCCCCTCGATTTTTATTTCAAGAAAGTTAAGTACATTTCTGATTGCATTAGCAGGAGAATGTTGTCTATCTGTACAAATAGAATTTTGTTGATTGTAATACTCCCTCACCTTATCTTCTGGTGTCTCTTCTATCTCGTAGCCGTTAACTAGGGCTTGTGCAATCATGTAAGGGTTTTTAAGATAGTAATCGTGAATGGTGTAGAGTTCTTCTGTAGTAGGGTCTTCTTCACTCCAATGGGCCATATTTGCCATGATCGACACAACGCCCATGTACTTCATTTTGTCAATTGCTTCCGTTACCTCTCTAGGCAACTTCACTTTGTCCGACATAGTTTTTGTCTCCTTCTCGTATACAATGAGAACGCCTGTTACATTCACGTTCCTTGATCCCATTACCTCAACATTGAAATTCTCTATATCTGCATCAAGCAAATAAGCGTCCGTAACTCTGCTTGCAGGGATCTTGATTTCTACTGGAATGTTATGTTGATACTCATGTTGCATAAGAAATCTACCGCTATCCTTGTAGCTCAGCTTCAGTTGAAGATAACCTACTAACTGGATTTCATCTTTACGCATCAACATCTTTATATGCGGAGTAAGTTCAGTTTTGGTAAGTGCAAAGATATTCTCACTTACTTCTTCAATTTGTACTCGTTCGTAAATATCGAAGCGTACATCCTTAAGCGGTCCTTGCAACGTCTCCACGCTTCACTACCTCCTCTATCCTCATGACCAAAATTGGCTGATTCTCTTCTTCTAAAGCTTCGTCCCGATGAATGGTGCATACCGGCTTTAAATCGTCGTATATGCGGTGTGTAGCCTTTCTTGAGCAGCAATAGCAGTTCATGTCATAACCCCCATCTCAATCCGTTTTTGTAACTCTTCATTCTCCATTGCCAGATTGTAGTATGACTTAGCCATTTCGCTGATTTGCTGCTTTAGCTTTTCGTTTTCTTGCTTCAACTGAAGGACATCAACCATAATTCCTGATGATGTAATTCCGATGTGGTTGATGAGCCGCAACTCTAAATTCAACCTCACTATTTCTTCTGTCGATTGTGGTCTTTCAAGTGCATCAGTGACGAATCTTCTGACAGCAACTAACTCTTCGTCGGTGAATGGCGTATCTTGCACTGTTTTAGCCCATATTTGTAGGTTCATGCTGGCTCCTTTGTGTAAACTTTAGGTTAACAATAGTGAATTTTAGTGATTACTATTGGATAGTTATGGTAGAATACGTTACATGGTAGGCTCGTCCATCATGGAGAAGGCTAGACAGCCTCTTCCAGTTCGTCATAAAGCGCCCATACTGCATCCGTTAGCATTGCTTCATCAACTTTGGCTTGTTCTGCTGTGCGTGTGTCTACATATGAGGTATCAATCTTTATGATCGTGTTGCCAATCCGAATTTCCTGCATCTGTATCACCTCCGCTTTATGTGTATGCTTGTGGTTTAGTGGGACTAACCTATTGTTTTATTGCAGATGTTGTGGGTGTCCTCAACCTTGAGGAGACTATCTATTGAAGAATTGGTTCCGTATTGTATTTAAGTGATTGCTCAGCAGCTTCTTCAACAAGTTTCCTTGCTCGTTCTTCTTGAGCAGCTCGTTTTTGTAGCAGCCTGGCAATATAATCAAATCCTTTAGCGTAAACCCGTGTGGCTGGATCATTTACAATCGTGTCGCCACTGGTCCGCGGCCGCTCTGTTACCTTAAAATGACCGGAATCTAAGTATCTTTGGAAAGGCATTGTCGAACCTTTCATAATGATTCCTTCTTCTCGCAAGATGTCGTATAAGCGATTACGCCCGGTACCAAGTGCTTTAGCAACTTCTTGCATGGACATTGCGTTTTTAGCTGAGATAGCAAGATTGTAGATAGCTACTGGCGCTTCTTGTTCCTTAAGCTTTTGTTTCTGCTCGGCAGACTCTAAAGCTAATTGTTTGTTTTGAGCGTCTAGCGCTTCGGATATTCTTAGTTGAGCGGCATATCCTTCTAAAGCTTCTGCAAAGGTTGGAAGTATATATTGAGGTTGAGTGTTGTATGATCCAGTTTTACGGATGGTTGGAAGAACATCACCAGTAACCCATCTTCTAAATGTCCTAGCTTCCTTCTTACGACTTTCGAGGATAACGTCATACATTCCATCCTCGTTAACAATCGTGGTGTCTTGCATGCGCCCTAAACTGTCAGGCATGGGGTAGTTTGAAACTACATCATCCGAAAGCCTTTGTTTTAAAGCAGGAGCATGACTGATTTCCAAAACATCACATAAGTCTCTAAGTACAAACCAAGGTTGATCATCGATTACTACGGTGCGCACTTGTGCACCTTCATACATAAAGATTTGAGATAGTTGATTCATTAGATCATCTCCTTAAGCTGATTTTGTTTGTTTATGACTCGTTTTGCGTCCTTTTTCTTCAAAAAAAAGCGTCCATTCAAACCCGAGAACATCAGCAATTTTTTTAGCTGTTTTTGGTGGTGCATTGCGATGCCCTGTCTCTATTGAAGAATAGTGACTCCTTGAAATTCCTATTAAATTAGCAACTTCCAACTGTGTAAACCCTTTGAGTTCTCGTAGTTGCGTCAGCCACGTCCTCATGTGCGTCACCTCCTGACTCATTTTGCGTCACTGACTATATTTGTATTATATGACTCGTTTTGAGTCATGTCAACACATATTTTAATATAATGACGAGTTTTGAGTAATGTCAGTTAAGATTCGTTTTGCGTCGCTATAATAAGTTAATGAAGGTGGTGATATTTTGTTCGCGAAGCGGATAGAACAATTGAGGGAAAGAGAAAAGATAACACAAAAAAACCTAGCTCTTAAACTAGGCATAGCGAGGACTACTTATTCAGGTTATGAAAATGGAGCTCGTGAACCTGACTTAGAAACACTTAAAAAAATTGCTGATTATTTTGAGGTATCGACCGATTTCTTAGTAGGAAGGACTGATGACCCCAATATGTATTTTTCAGAAGAATATAAAAAATTACATAATATGATTGATTTGA
This sequence comes from Paenibacillus sp. V4I3, assembly GCF_030817215.1. GTDB lineage: Bacteria > Bacillota > Bacilli > Paenibacillales > NBRC-103111 > Paenibacillus_E. The sequence goes on along the minus strand of NZ_JAUSZA010000001.1, from coordinate 2,680,201 downwards.
ATAAACCAGAAGATATTAAAAAGGTTAAACTTACTTATAAAAATATGGAACTTACAAATGAGGAGAAGATGGATTTCCTGGCGATTGCTCAAGGTATTTTTTCCGCGCGTCGATCTTTGAATAAAACAACTTAATTTTTTCTTGTAGTTCTAATGGAAGATCGCTTATTTCTTCAAAGATATTCGCTATTTCTAATATACCTGTTTCATCATCCATGCAGTCATCCTCGTCTCATTATAATGTTAGTGTTGTTTTGAACCTCAAAACAAATGTTCGTATTTGTATTGTAATACAGAACATGCGTTTGGTACAAGGAAGTTATTACCATTTAAAATTGAATACAAAAAGAGAGGCTGGCTATGGCTTTCCGTGCAGGGAAATGCCTATTGCGCCTACGCATTAAGCAAGCAGGAATTAATCAAGCAGAGCTTGCTAAGCGTGTGAACCTCTCACCTCAAATGATCTCACATTACATTTTTAACCGCAAGATTATGTCATTGGAAATAGCCAAATCAATATCCGCGGTTCTAAACTGTGATATCGAAGACCTTTACGAGTGGGAGCATAGCAATAGGTTAGAGTAGTTTTCTACTCTCCCTAGAGCGGACTACACCTATAGGTGTATATTTCTTTTGAAATACCATACATACCTCTAAAAAACGGTACACAAAATAATCCACCTCCGGCAACCCGTCTACCATAGCTTGCGCTTTAGGTCGTGGCTTTGCGTCCCATCCTTTCGAATGGTTTGCCATTATCTGATGAAACTGATGTAACCACCTATATTGTTCACGAATCGACAATAATTTACATATCGTGTAAACCAAATATGACATAGGAAATACATTCCAACAAGTACGGAATACGTTACATATTCGGTAGTTTTTTCATGAATTTTATGGTGTATACTAATAAGTTAAACTGATTTTGTACATACTTGTAGCAAATCCCTAATGCGGAGTTGGTACGGAATGCAAGCACCAGTTATTTCAGACACAGGACAAGCGTTTTTTTTGGACTTTGAAGATGTTGTTTACATCGATTCCGAATCAGCTAAACGCTACATATATCTGCACACCGCTTCATCTTCTTACCAGTTGGTACGAACTGTTATGGATCTCGCCGCGGCAACAAGCGATAGCTTATTCCAAAGAGTTGAGCAGAACACAATTGTAAATTTTAAACAAATTACTGATTACGATCCGAAACAGAATATCTTATACTTCTTGAAATCCGGAGAGAAAGAAATTAATTCTTGTTATGTATCAAGAGATAACAGATCAAAGGTGATTAAGTATTTGAAGAGCATACGCAAATACTAATCAGATAAAATATCTATTAATAGAGATATATATTAAGTTACAATAAGCCCTAACGGGCTTTTTTATTTAGGAGGTACATCATGGCAAAAGAATTTAACACATTACCAAATGGCGAATATTGCATCTATTTAAGGAAGTCTAGAGCTGATGTAGAAGCCGAATCACATGGCGAAGGGGAAACACTGGCTAAACACAAAAGAATCCTTCTCGCCTTAGCTAAGAAGCTTAAAATCAACATCACACATATATATCAGGAAATTGTCTCAGGGGACCGCATATCCGATCGTCCGGAGGTAATGAAACTTCTTGGTGATGTAGAGGAAGGCAAATGGAAAGGTGTCTTAGTGGTCGAGGTGGAACGTTTGGCGCGTGGGGACACCGTCGATCAGGGGATGGTAGCTCAAGCGTTCAAACACAGCTCCACTCTCATCGTCACGCCTAATAAGACCTATGATCCAAACAATGAGTTTGATGAAGAATACTTTGAGTTTGGATTGTTCATGAGTCGCCGCGAGTATAAGACGATCAAACGACGATTACAGCGCGGTAGGGAAGCGTCTGCGACTGAGGGTAATTATATCGGCACGCGTCCTCCATACGGCTATAAATTAGCTTACAACGAGCGTGGCGAAAGATACCTGGAGCCGAACCCAGAACAAGCCGACGTTGTTAAAATGATTTTTGATTGGTATGTAAATGGAATCGAGGAAGACGGGAAACTCATTGATATGGGTGGAGTGAAAATTTCTCGAAGATTACAAAGTATGGGGATCCCTACATATCGTCAGACTACTGCTTGGAATTTCAATGTGGTGCTGCAGATTCTACGGAACGAAGTTTATATTGGGCGAATTCAGTGGAAGAAACAAGCCAGAGTTAAAACAGTCACGCCAGATAAGAAGTATTTATACATCGCTAAAGACAAAGAGGACTGGATCGATGTAAATGGCAAACACGATGCAATTATTAGTGATGAAGTATTTCAGCGTGCTGCAGCGAAACTCAAAGAAAATTTAAGCAACCCAACTAAAGAAGCTTTCAAAGTTGTTAACCCTATGGCCGGACTAATTTTCTGTGGTAAGTGTAGCAGAGCAATGGTGCTCAAGGGATTTCCTAAGTATCGCAAAACATCCGGTTATTCGATTTTGTGTAACAATAGATACTGCGATTGCAAAGGATCTAACTTTGACATTGTTGAAGATCGTATTATTCAGACTGTGGATGCTATGTTAAAGCAATTCAAAAAAATAGGACAACGAAAAACCAAAGATGACAACAACTCTCGAGTACATGAGAATCTCGTCCAAACATTGCGGAATGAGCTTGTCCAATTAGAGGCACAAAAAAGCACGCTGTTCGATTATCTGGAAAGAAAGATATATGATGAGGAAACTTTCTTTGAGCGGTCCAAGAATCTAACTGAGCGTATCCAAGAGACGCAAGAGAAGATCAAGCAGTCTGAGGCTCAATTGTCTGATGCTCGGAATAAGGAGAGAACGCAAAAGGATGTTATCCCTTCTATGGAGGGGGCCTTGAAACAATATAAGCTGTCTACGGATCAGCAGCGGAAGAACGGACTTATGAAGTCGATACTTGCCAGAGTGGAGTATGTGAAGGAGAAATCACAGGTCGGAGATGAGTTTAATATCACGCTAACATTTAGAAACTTGTAGATATCCTCTTATGGTGTACTTATACACCATCGTTGCAATCATTTCTAAATGGGCAAACTCCTCCGTCCCAATGTCCGTTAGCAGCCCCACCACCTTGTCTGGGATCGAATAGCGTTGATTCAAGTATCGTAGTGCCGCAGCAAGCTCCCCATCAGCGCCACCATATTGCTCGAGCAGAAGTTTTGCCATCCGAGGGTCGCATTTACTGACTCTGACCGGATACTGCAGCTTTTTTTCATAAATCCACATGCGCTCTCCTCCTTCTCAGACTTGCCATGGCCATGGAGGTTCACACCACTGCCAAGGTTGTTTTGTGTAACTATGACCGTATTGCATCAAAGGGCCAAATTCCATCTCAAATTGCCCGGCAATTTGTTTCCTCTTTTGTGCGAATTGATTGTATTGTTGAATGGCACCCAGGTCATCAGGATGAGTATCTAAATACAGCGTCAGCTCAACTAAGACGAAATCTACGGCTTGCAGATCGTGAAGCTGTCTGTAATACAAGTCTGGCAACATGGGTTCACTCATGTCAATGGGCCTCCTTCTACCGCTTTAGACTCATAAGGGCCGTAAAGCGCCGGCCAGAGCGTTCCTTTCTTCAGTGCTTCATAGGGGCTAAACTGTGGCAAACCGGGTGGTTGAAAGTGGATATATAATTGTGGCGGCGTGTTGTAAAACTTCACTCGAATGGGTGGACAAGGATCAAATGGACCGATAAATGGGAAATATTTTTTAAATTGCGAATGCGAATGCATATGCATATCTCTCCTCCTCTTCTGTCTTGGGAGTAAATGAAATCAGGCGTAGCAACAGTGGCCTATATGCTCGTTATATGCGGCATGACTTGGCCAAAATCACATGTTTTCCAACATTTCCATATTGTATGGGTTAATCGTTGACAGCTACAATGAGATCAATCGTTGTCAGATGACGATTTGTAAGAATCTACGTATATACTATGGAGGGAACTACGATGACTACACCAAAGCTGTTTCTCGCAACTGCCGCAATATTCGTAACAACCTCCGTAAGCAGCATATTTCCCTTATCTCCTGTTTCTGCCGCTACTGCTACCTCAACAACCAGCAGCACTACTTTGACACAAGGAATGACGAGTTCCTCTGTAACAGGGCTGCAGAGAAACTTGAAGTTCCTCGGTTTTTTTACATATCCAACTGTAACCGGTTACTTTGGAACAATAACCACACAAGCAGTGAAAGATTACCAGAAAGCTTATCTTCTTCCTCCTACGGGTATCGTAGATGCCTCAACTAGGCTCAGCATCGCCCATGCAATAACCAAACGTGTGATGTTGGAAGACGCCATGAACTACATTCGGGTACCTTATCTTTGGGGAGGTGTGACCCCGCAAGGCTTTGATTGCTCTGGCTTTGTCTACTTCATGTTCAACAAGCATGGGATACCCGCTGTGCGGACAACGTCTAAAAGCCTTTTTGATTCAGGAATCTCTGTAAATCAACCTAATTTGCAGCCAGGCGACTTGGTTTTCTTTGCAATTGCAGCTCCGGGAGTGGTAGACCATGTAGGCTTCTACTTAGGGAATGGGCAGTTCTTATCAGCTACTAGGTCAGCTGGCATTTACCCTCAGAGTATGATGAATTCGTATTGGGGACCTAAATATTTAGGAGCCAAGCGCGTATATTGAAAAAAAGTCCCTGCCGCGTTGCCATTTGGCAATGAAGCAGGGACTTTTTTAAGTAAGCAGCATTTGAGGGAGCATTAATTTAGAAAATCAATAAGTTCATGAAGCTGACTAACGATCGCGAGCGGTTTCTTATCGGAGTCGGAGGCAGGAGGTGTTTTACCATATTTATTGAGCCAAACTGCCTTCATGCCTATTTGCAGCGGACCAGCTACATCCGCTTCCCAGGAGTCACCTACGAATAAGGTGTCCTCTGGCAGCACATTGAAATAATCAAGAGCCAGTTGATAAATACGCGGATCAGGCTTGGCCATTCCAACGACATTAGAGATCCACACCTGCTCGGGAGGAAACAATTCCTTCAGACCTAGACGCACTATTTTACCCTCTTGCATATCGTGAGGTCCATTCGTAATGATTCCTAGCTGATAACGTTCCTTGAGCTTCAGCAGCAGCTCCAACACGTGAGGATCGGGCGCTAAGCTATTTTCATATAGTTGGATGTATTGTAAGTTGAAAGCTTCTGCCTCATCTTCCGACATCGTGTACTGATGGTCAGCTAATGTTTCGATCAGCCTTCGGTTGCGGTACGCTTCAACAGTGCAAATGCGCTGCTCATATAGGTAATATAGCTCGTCGCTTTTCTTTTGAAATGCAGAAAAGAACGCCTCGTTGTCATACTCCTTTGTCACTTCATGTTCCGCAAACATCTTTTTCATCACGACATTCCACGTACTTGAGAAGTCAAACAGCGTATCATCCAAATCAAATAAAATTAACTTCATTCCTACCACCCTGTTCATATACTGCGGCTCAATCCAGCTTAATATTTAAGTTCAACAAGCCAGCTTTACGCATAGCTTGATAAATAATAACAACCAACGGCCCTAGAAAGAGACCTGTTATTCCTAATAATTCAAAACCAACGTACAAACTGATCAAAGCAGCAAGCGCATTAATTCCAACAGCATCACTGAGTACTTTAGGCTCTACAATGCGGCGGAATATCGTCAAAACAAGGAATAGGATTAACAATCCCACACCCATTCCCGTGTGTCCAATCAGCAGTTGATAGACGAGCCAAGGAATAAACACAAGCCCAGTACCAATCACGGGAACGAATTCCATAACCATCACCAATAAGGAAATGGCTAGCGGATATTCAGCTCGTAAGACCAGTAAGCCTATAAAAGTGACCAAATAAGTTAATACGGCCATGATGAGCTGAGCTCGAATGAAGCCAAAGATAGCTTCCCGCAGGTAAGTCAGCACGTTCTCCATCTTTCCTTTGGAATGCTCTTCGAACATGGACAGAAAAGACATCCTAAGCTTTGGTAAACTAAACATAAACAAGTATAAAGCAATGACGTACATGAGCATTAAAATAAATAAATTTGGAATTTTTCCAGCCATATTTAAAAAGAAGCCAGAAATGCCGCTTAATACATTGGTTAACGCCCCTGTTAAGGTTTCTGTACTGCTTTCCAGCCAAGTTTGCACTTGAGCCGCCATGTCTGGTGACAAGGAATCATAGAACAATTGTGTGCGGTTGACAGCTTGATCCATATACTTATTCACTTCATCCATATAATTTGGCGCTTTGCGGCCAAGGTCAATGAGCTCTGTGACGACATTTAACCCAATGAAATAAAATAAGGTCAGCGTCAGCAGCGTAAAGAGGGTACAAATGATCGTAGCTGCAATCAATCGGTTCACCCTTGCAGCACGCATGAGAAGCACGGTTAAAGGGTCCAAGAAAATAGCTGTCACGAGCGCGAGTAAGAATGGCAAGCCTATGGTAAACAATCCGTACAATAGCAGCAATCCAAGCACCATGATTATGATTGTCTTAGGCGACATCAGGTCTCCTCCGCTTATTCATCTACAGGTCTGACAGCGTTGATTTTCGTTATGTGAATGCGCACGATACGCAGTCGATCTACTTCGGATACTTCAAACACGTGGTTGCCGAAAGCTACTCTTTTGCCTTTTACAGGCGCACCTTCAAGCTTCTTAAACAACCAACCCCCGATAGAGTCCACATCATCGTCATCGATGTCCAGATCCAGCATGTCGTTCAAGTCTTCAATCAGGACACGGCCGTCTACGGACGTATACTTATCTTTCACCTCAACACCTGGCCGCTCATCGATATCGAACTCATCGTGCATCTCGCCAACAATCTCCTCCAGAATGTCCCCTAGTGCTAGAAGTCCTGCAGTACCACCGTATTCATCAATAACGATAGCAAGTTGGGAATGTTTTTTCTGCATTAATTTCAATACACGACTGACTTCCATCGACTCTGGAACATTGAGAATTGGACGAATAAAGTTTTTAATTTCCTGCTCTTCATCCGGATCAGCTGTCAGTAAATCAGCAATGTGAACGAAACCAACTATGTTGTCCTTATCCTGATCAGCTACAGGGTAACGTGTATGCTTCGTCTCATGGACCATACGTAAATTATCAATGAAGCTTAGCTCTAGGAATAGACAATCCATATCCGTCCGCGGCAGCATAACCTCACGAGCAATACGTTCTGAGAATTCAAAAATATTATCGAAAAGCACCATTTCATCTTGATCGATATGGCCGCTTTTGACACTCTCATCCATCAGGATACGAATCTCTTCCTCTGTATGGGCGGCCTCATGCTCGCTTGCTGGTTCTACACCAATCCATGATAGAAATTTATTTGCTGTACCATTCAGCAGCCAGATAATCGGGCGAAACAGCCTGTAGAAGAATAACAGCGGAGCTGAAAGCCATAACGAGGTTAATTCCGCTTTTTGAATCGCGAACGATTTCGGAGCTAGTTCACCGAGCACAATGTGCAGGAACGTAATAAATCCAAATGAAACAATGAAAGACAAGGTCGTCGTATACACCGAAGTCTCTACTTGAAGTTTATGTAAGAGGGGCTCCATGATCAACTCCGAGATGGCAGGCTCACCAACCCAGCCTAGTCCCAAAGAGGCAAGTGTAATCCCCAATTGTGTTGCTGATAAATAAGTATCTAGCTGCGACGTTACCTTGATGGCATACTTTGCTTTGCCGCTGCCTTCATTGACTAACTGTTGAATGCGGGATTGTCGAACCTTCACAAGCGCAAATTCAGCAGCAACGAAGAAACCATTGAGCAGGACTAATATAATGACTACTATCAGGTTAAGAACAATGGAACCGAAATCAAACGAAGTATGTGGCAAGCGTATATCTCCTTCAGTAATATGATTAGATGATAGCTTTGCGGCTTTTGAAATCAACAGAACGGTAATACGATTCGGCTACCAGCAGGTTAGGGCCACAACAAGCAGCACTGCTGCAGAAGCAGTTTACACGCTGATTCAGCGGATTATTCTCCCAACGGGCAAAAATGGTATCTAACTGGTCATCATGTATATTACCTAAAGGTGGTTCATTTGCAAAATCCGTGACGAACACTTCTCCAGTAAAAGTGCTCACATTCAAGCGATTGCGTCCATCCGGATCATTACGTACAGTTACATTAGGCTCCTCGCGAAGCCTTTTAACCAATATTCTGTCCTCTTGAAGATCGTTGCAAGCAAAGAATGGCAGTGTGCCAAACAGCATCCACATGTCACGATTCCGGCTGTCTAACAACCGATGAATGCTCGTTCTTAACTCGTCCAGAGATACCATAGGAAGATGAGAAGCAAAGGAACTGGCATACATCGGGTGAACCTCATGGCGCTTGCAGCCCATTTCCCCAATCAGCTTATGAATCTGCGGTAATTTCTCATGTGTGCGTGTATTAATCATTGATTCCGCTGAGACATAAAGTCCACCTTTGCTAAGCGCGATCGTGTTATCAACCATGCGTTCATACATTCGCGCCGCGGTATCATAACCAACAGGATGCCCGCTATTCACAAAGCCGACTTGATGGAAATCGTCAGCATTCAAGTAATTGAAAGAAATATGCATGACATCCAGATAAGGAGCGAGAAGTTCATACCTGGCTAAGTCAAGCGTTAAATTAGAATTGATTTGTGTGCGAATACCGCGCTCTCGTGCATATTTAAGGATTGGCAGCATATAGTCTTTGACGATCTTGATGTGATACGAAGGCTCTCCTCCGGTCAAACTGATCGTTTCTAAATGCTCAACCTGGTCCAGCTGCTTCAAAATGATCGGCAAGGGAATACGCGGCCCTTCCGACATGGTTAACGAATCCCCAACCGCACAATGCTCACATCGCATATTGCACAAATTCGTTATTGTAAGCTCTACACTTGTTAGTACTTGTTTCCCGTATTTGCGATAAGACCGAATAGGGTCCCATGGATCGTAAGCGGGGGTTAGCTCCGGTAGGATGGAGCTTGTTCCATTCATATTCATGCTGTTTACACCTGACCTATCATTTCCTATTCACAAGCTAATTGTTCCTATCATGCCTATACCTATGCCCTTTATTGTAACTTATGATTCGTAAAAAAGGAAACGGCGGCAAGTTATTGTGAAGCCCCGCTAGTGTTTCTCTGCTTTCGGTTGCAAATTCATTCGCAGCCACTTAGGTGCCCACCAGTTCGCATCCCCAAGCAGTTTCATGAGTGCAGGAACGAGCATCACTCGAACTATGGTCGCATCGATCAGAACAGCGAGACCTAGACCGAGCCCCAACGCCTTCATGATTTCGATATCTGTAAAAATAAATGATCCTACAACTACAACTAATATGAAAGCAGCGCTTGTTATTAAGCTTCCCGTTTTCTTAAGCCCTTCAGCCGTACTCTTATCATTGTCACCGCTTGCCTCATACTCCTCCATAATGCGAGAAATCAGGAATACTTCATAATCCATGGATATGCCAAACACTACACAAAAAATGATAACTGGCAGCGTTGCACTGACATAACCAATGGACGTTATGTGCAGCAAATCAGCCATGTAGCCATGCTGGAATACTAACACAACAACACCGAGACTCGCGCCAAGACTGAGCATGTTCATTAATACAGCCTTGAGCGGCAGCAAAACGGACCTAAAGGCAAGCAACAGTACGATGTAGGTAATCCCCATCACAAACGTTAATACTTCCGGAATTTCATTCTGAATGCGATCTATAATATCCAGCCTATAAGCCGGTCCGCCAGTGACTGCAATATCAAGTCCGTCCTTACTTAAGCTGCGAAGTTCTCGGACAAGGCCATCCGTCGTAGGATCATCGGTATCTTTCTCAGGCACTACAACCATCAGAGCCGTGTTTCCTTTTGCAAATTTATTGCTTTCTATTTGTGCTTTGACACTTGAATCCCTTAGCATGACTGCTAACTCGGCATCCGAATGTTGACCTAGTGAACTGATAAAACTTTGTACTTCTTTTACACCGGATATCCCTTTAACCTGTTCACTATAAGCTCGAATTTGACGAATCGAAGCCTCTTTCCAAACTTCTCCTTCCGTATGAATAACAATTTGGATAGGTCCCATCATACGTGGATCATAGGCGGCTTTCAATAATTCCGAGCCATATCGGGATTCGTAGCTGGGAGGCAGCACCTCAGCATTCGGTACATTTAACTTTATATGACCCATCGGGGTCATGGTGTAGATTAGGGCACCGCCGACGATGACAACTAATAGAACGGGCCTTTTCATTACAGCATAAGCGATTCGTTCCCAAAAGCGGGACGTTTCTTGCTTGCGAAATCGTTTAGGAACGACCTGCAAAGAGTTAATTCGCTCACCAAGTATACCGAGAAGCGACAGCAGCATCGTATTCGCGACTATAACGGATATCGAAACGACAATTACACCGCCCAAACACAAGGAGCGGAAAAAGGTGAGATCTACAAACAGCATGCCAAGCAGCCCAATCAGCACTGCTATACCGGAAAAAAAGATCGATTTACCCGCAGTCTGACAAGTCATGGCCACAGCTTCAGCCACATTCTTCTGTACCTTGAGTTCCTCTCGAAAGCGACTGACGAGAAACAAAGCGTAATCAATTCCTACGGCAAGACCGAGCATCGTCACCATATTCGGAAGGAAATTCGATAAGGATTGGTGCTGCGCGATAAAATAGGTAATCCCTAATGTAAGGGTAACGCTCATAAGCCCAACGATCATAGGCAATAGCGCGGCGACTAGGGTGCCAAACACGATTAATAATACAATCAGCGCAATCGGCAAACCAATCGCTTCTGATTTGGCAATGTCATGTTTACTCGCTTCCTGCATATCATGCAAAATAGCAGGTCCACCAGTCACATAGACATTCATGCCATTGGGCGGGTGCACGCGTTCCTTAAGCTCCGGATACTTCTCCAGAGCAGGGTCGGTATCAAGATTAAGAGACACAGTTACGGCCAGTACATCCCGATGACCCTCGTTACGAGGTGTCGCGACGAATTTCACACTTTCAACATAGGGCAGCTTCGTAAGTTCACTAAGCGAATCCATAATGGCTTGTTGATGGACTTTGTCCGTCATATCGAGCCCTTCCCCCGTATAAACCAGGTTCAGCATCGTAAGTGGGACACCAAGCTCATCCCGCAGTTGAATTAGGCCACGATCGGACTCACTACCTTTAGGCGTAAAGCCGTTGTCTTTGAGCATACCCGGTGTTTTCTGAGCAAAAATAGCAAAGCTGAGAAGCAGAAGCACGCCAATAATAAGCACGAGCCAGCGGAAACGATGCATCGCATATCCCCATCTCCAAAACTTCCCTTTCACAGCTGTTTCTCTCACATGCATCCCCCTAATTTGCAAAAAGAACCTGGATTCCCAGGTTCTTCAGGCTTGTTATCTATATTTTATCTTAAAATATGGTCGGCATACTTTCATCCGGATCAAATTCGCCTACTTTAATTTCCCCAATTTCTGAAATTAATGTAGAAAGCTTCGTTGACAGATCAATTTCGTATGGTTCCTTTAGCTCTTGACCGGATTGATCCTCAAGCACGCGAACGATCGGCCTATGAGGTACGGTTACGTTTAACTTAGATACGATGCCAAACTCCCCAGTATTCAATCGAACGGTTATGCCTAATGGGTAAATCGCGATTTTATCACGGAATAAGGCAATCTGACTTTGATCATACATCGTGCCTGAGCCCGCGAACAGTTGCTCCATAGCTTCATGCGGCAGTAAAGGTCTTCTATATACTCTTGTTGTCGTCATAGCATCATAAGAATCGACTAACCCAACCCATTTGGCAAATTCGTTGATTTCTGTACCTTGAATCCCACGCGGATAACCGCTTCCGTTAATTCGCTCATGGTGCTGAAGAGCACAATGTGCAGACAAAAGAGGAATGTTCGGTTCGTCTTTCAAAATGTTAAAACCGTATGTCGTATGATTCTTCATCTCGGTAAACTCTTGCTCGGTCAGTTGCGAAGGCTTGCGAAGAATACCAAGTGGTACTTTCGTCTTACCAATATCGTGAAGCAAAGCGCCTAATCCGAGTGTTTCAAGGTTCTCACGACTGTACCCAAAGCTAATTCCCAGCATGATGGCATAAATACTTACATTCACAGAATGCTGAAATAAGTAATTATCCTTCACATTCATATTATTGAGCATAACCATAGCCCCTTGATGAGCGCTTAGATCGTCAATAATCATTTTCATCACATCACGGAAATTACGTCCGATATCATAATAATGAACGGCTCCGCGTTTGTTCGAGTCTTCCATAACCTTCTTAAAGGTGTTACGGATTTCGAGAACAGCCTTCGTTCTCGTTTCATCTTGAATGACATCCTCTTGAATGATGTCATTGGTCCGAGAATCTTGAATATATATGTAGTCGATTCCGTATGTAAAAAGTCGATCAATGAGTCTCTGAGAAAGCTCAACATTAACGGCCAGCAGGACCATACCATCGTCGTTGTAAATATTCTTGGCCAACCTCATTCCAGGATGACACATGTTGATCGGCATTAACAGCATTTCAGGACCCCCGAATAGGTGAGCGTTACTTTCTATCTAAATGTAATAGATTTCACAAAAAAGTTCAATAAAAAAAACCGCATCATTCGACGCGGTTCGATAAATGAAACAGTAATTATTACTTTAAGAACATATAAAGAGCGAAAATAATGGCTACCGCAAACCGATAGTAAGCAAAATACGTTAATTTCATATTTTGAACAAACTTGATGAAAGAAACAACAGCCAACAAAGCAACGATGAATGCAACGACAAAACCGACTATAAAGAAACCTAAGTCATTCGAAGAAAGTGCTTCGTAGTTTTTAAGAAAGTAGACACCTGAAGCTCCAAACATAATTGGAATCGCCATAATAAAAGTGAAGTCGGCAGAAGCAGCGCGGCTTACGCCGGACAGCATTCCACCCGCGATTGTCGATCCAGACCGGGAGAATCCTGGCCAAATGGAAACTAATTGCCACAAACCGATGAAGAACGCTTGACGATAAGTCAAATCATCCAAAACTACAGCACTCGGCTGTTCCTTCTTCTTCTCTGCAATGATTAACAGGATACCTCCAAGAACAAGCCCAATCAACACGGTAGTTGCGTTAAAAAGCTTCTCGTCGACGATATCATTAAACAAGACGCCGATGATCCCTGCTGGAACGATCCCAATAAGAATATGCAGCAAGTTTAGTTTCTTTCCTGTCTTACTCTCGCTTTTCCTTTTCGCTAACCCGAATAAAGATAAAATCCGTTTCCAATAAATGAGGACGACGGCCATAATGGCGCCAAGTTGGATGACAAAATCAAAGGTTTTCATTACTTCATCATTTTGGGTGTTTAATAAGCTTTGTGCTAGAATCATATGCCCCGTAGAAGAAACCGGTAAAAACTCGGTCAATCCCTCTACGATCCCAATGATGATCGCTTCAAAAATAGTATGCATGGTTTCCCCCTATGAGTTGAGAGTTTATAGATGTACTCCTGTCCAATTATCTATTCTACCTGTAACTTGGTAGATCTGACAACTCCTTCGACAAAGGTCGTGGTTGTTCGACTTATTCATTATTAGTAGGAGGTCTTCTATCCGTAAATCGTAGGAAATGACTGCTTACTATCGCATCTTCATCACGAAGCTCAGAAGCTAGTACATCACGGATAAATTCAGGCAGCATATACGTCACCTGCTTACCGCGGCCGAGTGATAAGTAACCTGAGCCGAAAGTAAACATGTCGATCGTACCAACGACATAGTCACGGCTAAGGTCTAAAGGCTCATCGCCCACGTTCACAGCGATGATGCGTTCGTAAGGTGCTTTGGTGCTGTCGGTCATGACGGTCAATCCGTCGACACACAGCACGCCCAGCACCTCGCCACGGAAGCCGAAGCCGCGGATCGGCTTCTCCATGAACTCGCCAAGCAGCGACTCTTCGAGCGCTTGGAGCAGGTCTGCCCCGCTGAGCAGCATGCGGCAGGGGTTGATCGGCCCCGGGCAGATTTCCAGCAATCTGCCTCGTGTCAGGCGCCCCTCCTTCAGTCCCTGAAGGAGTTGGCCGCTATTGACCAGCCCGATCTCGGCGCTGGTCCAGCGGCGAATCCCTGCGGCAAGCAAGTTGCCTAGCGGGGATTCACCGTACCAATCAAGGCGCAGCGGTTCCCGCAGCTGCGCCACCTCCGCATCCAGCGCCGCTGCGCTGGCGATGCGGTAGTGCTCCAGCAGCGTGGTAACACTGCTGTCTTCTTCACTTGCGTCCGTCATAGGGACGACGCGCCCTTGGAGCTCCACGATCCGGCGCTGCGCCGGATCGTAGGCAAGTTCAATATGGCCGGCGTACTGACCGAACTTGCCGGCGGCGCAAATATAGGTGCCGCCGAGCAGGAGCGGCTCCTCAAGTACATGATGCGTATGGCCGCCGAGGATCACATCGATGCCTTCCAGCTCCTCAGCCATGCGTTGATCCGAGCGCAATCCCAAGTGGGACATGACAATAATGATATCCACCCTTGGGCGCAGAAGCCTAGTATAAACCTTTACAGCTTCGATTGGGTCCGTTACATACCATCCAAGCAATTCATAGTACGCTTGGTAAGCAGCTGTTACCCCAATGATGCCAATGCTGAGACCCGATTTCTCAATCGTAAGTGTAGAAAGCATCCAATCCGGCGTCTTATTCGTCGCCACTTCTACAATATTGCTTCCTATAATTGGGAATTTGGCATGCTCCTTCACAACCGTTCTTAACAATTCCGGTGTGAACGTTAGCCCTTCATTATTACCCATGACCATCGCTTCGTAGCCGGTCGCGTTCATAATTTCCAAGTTGGCAGAAGCATTCGTGCCTTCCGTTTCAGGGCGCATCCTGTCCATATGATCGCCAATATCAAGTGTCAATACCTGATCAGCTGGCCACAGCCGACGTACGCGATCAAAGTATGCGCTAATTTTGGGCATCTGTTCAAAATGACTATGAATGTCATTCGTATGTAAAATAACGAGTCGTTGCAAGGGCTCAGACACTCCGTTCACCTCTTTTCTTTGTAAGTCAGATCCGAAGCATGTCTAATCTTATGCAGCAGAATCTCCTCTCATTTCTTGAATTTTAGCTCATCAAGTGCCACTCTGTTTTTGAAGCCGAAAGTCGCTTCTTCCCCGAGCGCCTGATCATGAAGAAACCATATTTTGACAACACTTTTGACATTGAGACATTCACTGCTGCCATCTGGCACATAAAGACGAATCGGATAACCTTTCTTGAGCGCCTGTCCATCTTGCGCGTATAGAATTAAAGCAGAATCTAATTGTGACCAAGGCATTAGTGCTTCAAATTCGTCTACTGCCTCCACTTTCAGATGCGTAGGTTCTTCAGCATGCCCCTCATTACGGCTTCTTTTCCAGCTCCGATACCACGATTTCAAATCAAAGGCATCTCCCTGCACATTCGGTACACGGTCCTGGAGTGATAACTGCTGCTCAGCAAGAGCAACCATCTCGGATATCGTGAATGCTTCATTTTTTATATGTTGGTCTGACACTTGTATGCGTAAATCTTCTTGCATGAATACATTTCCCCTTTCATCCCTAAACGCCATTTGTGATCCAAATGCTCTACCCATTATACCATTTTCAGGTCAAAATATGATATGCTGTAAGGGATTCCAACAACTAAGCCATTAGGAGCAGAGCCGTGAACATACACATCCAACTCTTTGCAGGATTGGTAGACCTATTCGGGACTTCCGTCCTAATTATAGATATCGAACAAGAATCCATTTCTATTGAGCAGCTCAAACAGCAGATTACAGCAGCCTATCCGGCAGCTTCCACTCCACTTGCGACCTGTTTTTTTGCTAAAAATCAAGCCTATGCCGGAGATCAGGACATCGTCACCGCTGCAGATGAAATTGCACTGATTCCCCCTGTGTCAGGCGGTCAACCATCTAAGTATGAAATCACCCACGATACGATTGATCCAGCCGAGGTAGCTTCTAAAGTCAACCACCCTAATCACGGCGCTTCGCTTGCCTTCATAGGGACAACAAGAGAGATGACCTATGGGCAGCGGACCGTCCTTTTGGAATATGAAGCTTATATACCGATGGCACTCAAAACCATGGAAACCATCGGTGAAGAGATAGAAAATCAGTGGCCAGGCACGCTTTGTGCAATTACACACCGTTTGGGCAAGGTCGCTATTGCCGAAGCTAGCGTCGTTATTGCCGTTTCATCCCCGCATCGAGTCCATTGTTATGAAGCGAGTCGGTATGCGATTGAACGCCTGAAACAAATCGTACCCATTTGGAAAAAAGAAATATGGGAAGATGGTTCGGAGTGGAAAGGTAGCCAAACAGGTCCCTGGAACCCGCTCCAAACGCCGCAATTCGAATAAACCAGACTGGAGATGACCACACTTGGACACACATCTACATATAGATCAAAATGATGGCGTTGATACGCGCTATTCCAGACAAGTCCTGTTTTCCCCCATTGGCAAAGAAGGACAGCGCAAACTCGGGGGAAGTCGAGTTGCTATCGTAGGAATGGGTGCTCTAGGCACCGTTCTTGCCAACCATATGGTTCGCGCAGGGGTCGGTTACGTCCGATTGATCGATCGTGATTTTGTCGATACTAGCAACTTACAACGGCAAATGCTATACGATGAAGAGGATGCAGCTAGCACTACACCCAAAGCGATTGCTGCAGCAAAACGGTTACAACTCGTGAATTCACAGGTAACGATTGAACCTCATGTAACCGATCTGAATTCCTTGAATGCTGAACAGCTGTTAAGTGATGTAGATTTAATTCTAGATGGAACCGATAACTTCTCGGTTCGCTTCCTCATTAACGATGTGAGTATCAAACTAGGAATTCCTTGGATTTATGGCGGTGCGGTCGCCTCTAGAGGAGTCTCTTTGACGATCATCCCGGGACAAACACCTTGCCTTCGCTGCCTTTTCTCACAAGCACCCGCCGCAGGCACAACTGAAACCTGCGATACTGCTGGCGTTATTGGCGGAATCATTCATGTTGTAGCTTCCTTTCAAGCAACGGAAGCTCTTAAATTGCTTGTTGGCGCGAACGAACAGCTTAATCTTAGAATGCAGCAATGGGACTTATGGTTCAATCAGAATTCGGCGATTAGTGTAGCAGGTGCGCTTAAATCAGACTGTCCCGCCTGCGCAATGAAGCAGTACGATTACTTAGAAATCGGTGTGGAAAGTGACACGATTCAATCCTTATGCGGTCGTAATTCCGTCCAGATTCACCCGGTAATTCCTTCCGATAAACCGCTTGAATATTGGGAAGAGCGATTAAAACCATTTGGTCCTGTAGAGAAAAATCGCTTCCTTTTAAAATTCCAAGCAGCCCCGGATTTGCACATGATCATCTTTCCAGATGGCCGTGTTCTCATCCAAGGAACCGAAAATTTAATTCAGGCTAAAAGTCTTTACAGCCGATATATTGGGATGTAGTATAACTATATACCTACGGATTATAGGACTAGGAGAGGAGCTTCTATGCGTATACATGTACTTCAACTTATTGTTGGTGATAAACTTATTTCTGATTCCTACAATATGGTAGGACTTCATCTTCTTTCATCAGGCACTGTCGTCGATGCGGGAGATATTTTGATGCTCAATCGCCACAGTGTAGAGTATGTAGACATACACCCTAGAGGGAATGAAGCCGTAAATGAGCTTGAAGAGCCAACAGTCCGCCAAGCAAATAGCAAGCAATTACACTCTTTTAACGATGCAATCACCGGTATAAAAGATTTATTTGCTGCCGTCGAAAACGGGGAATCTATTGATAATGAACTTATAGAATCCGCTTTCAATCCGATGATAGAAAGCTTTCAAGAAGAGAAAGACGTTGTTTCGTTACTGCTTTCTTTGAACAGCAACGATGATTATACGTACCAACACAGTGTGCAAGTAGGTATGTTATCCTACTATATTGCCAAGTGGATGAATAAAAGCGAGAAGGAAGCCCTTCATGTTGGAAAAGCAGGCTATCTCCACGATATTGGTAAAAGCAAAATCCATTCGGACATTCTACATAAGCCTGCAAAGCTAACCAACGATGAGTACAATGAAATTCAGAAACATACGATATATGGTTATGATATCATCAAAAAATCCTTTAATGACAATACCCTTGCTCTCGTTGCTCTAGAGCACCATGAACGTATGGATGGTACAGGCTATCCTTTACGCAAAAAAAGTACAGAAATCCATTCGTACTCACTTATAATTTCGGTTGCAGACGTTTACAGTGCTATGATCTGCAACCGGGTTTACCAGCAAAAACGTGATCTTTTGATCGTACTAAAGGAACTGCACCGCATGAGTTTTGGTCAGCTTGATCCGAAAATAACGCAAGTATTTATCCGCAACATGATTCCTAATTTTATCGGTAAGAAAGTGTCACTCAGTGACGGACGCGTCGGTACGATCGTCATGACAAATCCAACTGATATCTTCCGACCGCTCATTAACATTAATAATCAATTCTTGGATCTATCACTGCTTGGCGACGTAGAAATAACGAAAATCGCGATCTAATTAAATAATAAGACTGCTAACTGCAATTGCGATTCCAATATAGACAGCAGCTAGCAGCGTGCCAACCGCTACATTCCCTTGCTTTAGTTGATCAGATAGCTTCACACCAGGTGTAAGCCAATCAAAGATCCAATACGTAGCAACCAAACATACATACCCTACCGCGAACCATAAGCTCATATGCCAAATCGATGAATTTGTGTAAGCTGCAATAGCTAAAACAATCGCCGTAGCTACAAATTTACCACCCATGGTAATACCGACAGCTACATTGCCGTTGTTTATTTCCTCCATATCGCGGTAGGGCGTCATTAAACTAAACACATACATACCTGCGAATTGCAGCAGCACAATCACAAATAAACTAATTACAATATCCAAAACAATCATTCTGCCCACCCCCGAAATTTCGCCATGGATTGATCAAAATTGCTGTAATCGTGTACTTCCTCTAGAATAACCTGTACTTCCTTCTTGTTTTTAAAGCTTACATAGCGTTCCTCAGGAATGGGCTGCTTCACTTTCTGTCCTGTTGGTAGATCAGTAACCGCGAAATAGCGGAATTTGCCATCCTGCTCCGTTTTGTAAACCCCAACTAATTTCACATCCGTCTTTATTTCTATTTTTAACTCCGCCAAATCTTTTTCAGCTTCTTCTTTCGTTTTAAATGTCTTAATTGGCTTCCATTGCGAAAGTGTCACATCGTTCTTTCCTTGATTATCCGTTTTCATTGTTGCCTGCATATAGCTCAGTACCCACACTTGGTCCCCTGTAGCAAAATTTTGATCGTTTGAAATCCGTTCATTATTCGGCAGCAGAACCATATCTCCATCCAATAAATCCCCTACTTTTGCCTGCTGTACTTGGTAATCCCACGGTACTTCACCATTCCTATCGCTTGTGCTTGCCGGACTTCCCACCGTCGCCTTACTCAGGACAGCTGGCTTCTTATGAAAAGCACTGCTAATGCCCCAAATGATTAGGATGCATACAACGAAGCCCGCTGCCATTAGCCAAAATCGTCCTTGTTTCAAGACTCTTTCACTCCTATCGCTACAAATTGACTAGCATTTCCTGTAATCATCCCACCCGCTCTACCTAATAATCCACACGGTGTTCCATTAAGGACAAAGAGACCTGTTAATAAATGTTTATTTCCATGAGCAAAAGTTAGCTCGGGCAAATCGGCTCGCTGCTGATACACACGTTTGAAAAACACACTCGTATCAAAGCCAACTTCATCTTTGACCTCTAATTCACCCTGCGTGTTATATAACTCAACCGAGCCGCCTTCTCTACCGAACATGGATTTGGACACGTAATCACCTGTAAGATCAGGCGTCATATAAGTAGGCAGCATATAGGTCCTTATTGCCTCATGTTCATCTGAGGTGAACAATACTGCGCCTTCCTCATGCAAGCCCCATATGATGGCTTGCAACCCTTTAGACTGCAAGATGACCGCGTGCAATGGATTGAAAAGTTGTATGAGTTGTTCTTCAATCGCATAGGAGAAGGCCTCTCCTCCATCATCAATGCCCATCCACTCCTTCGGATATAGCGCAAACATTTTGCTGATGATTTGGTTCTCTCCGACCTTAACGACGCCTTCGTCGATCCATAAATCCAAGCAATCGACACAGGTCACCCTTCTTCCGCTATGCGCTACAAGTGCATCTATGGTTCCTGTATCTTCAACATGCTTTCCATATGCGATGCAGGCAGCAAAGTCAGGCGCTTCGATCTCCCACGCTGAGCGGATTAGTTCTTTCATAGCACGGTTCGGTGATTCTATTCCCATTTGATCACATAACCAGGGTGTAGCGATCGCTGCTTCTACATACCCCGTAGGTGTATCTGCGTTCAGCTCTAAAAGCTTAATTTCACCTTGCTGATTCACGGTAAAATCAAATCTTGCATATCGACTAATGAAGCCCGCGGCATCGGGCTCGAGCCGATCTAACCCATCCCACAGCACTTCAGGAATAGATAAGAGCTCATATAAATCCCTCTTCCCTTTTACATAACGAACCGTCTTATCAAACACGCGCCACAAAACTCCAGCTGCATTAATAAGTTCTACGTATGCATGTCGCTGCATGACCACAAGTTGGTCAATCCAGTACGCTTCATCTTCCATATCTGCCCATGTAAAACCAAGGCTCGCCAGCTGCAGCACCCTATGATCTCTGTCGGCAGAAGGTGTTCCTATGACTTCATATATCACAGAAATTAACCTCCTGAACTGGAGCTTGACGAAGAGCTGAAACCACTTGATTTACCGCCAATACTACCGGAAGAGGTTGAGGTTGATTTGGTACTTGACGATGACTTATTATTGGATGTAAACGTGCCAGTTCCACTTGAGGTTGTTGGTGTCTTCGTTGTGGATCGATTCGAGAACGAACTCGGTTGATAGGTTTTCGTCACATATGGTGTATTGGAACGATAATGATAGGAGCGGTGATTGCTTCCCCAACTACTCGATGAGTAAGGACTTACCGTATTAAAGATCAAATGGTACAGTAATAGATCATCCCAGCCAAAACCACCACCACCGGATACCTGATTCACAATGATTGGGGTTGTACTTCCTCCTGAGCCCGTTGAGCTCCCCCCTGCTACAGGCGTAGGAGACGGAGAAGGCGACGTCGTTTTATTATCCGATAGCACAGGCACGGGCAAACTCCAGTCAACTGAAGGGTCGTAATAAGCTTTGACGTCTTCTGAAGACCATTCAACCAGCTTAGATGATCCTGCTCCAGCAGCACTCGGGTTAGGAGACTCCGCGGCATGCGCTGATAGCAGCAGCAAATGACTAACGAGCATGATGCCTATAGAGGTTGAAAGCACTTTAAGCGGTCGTTTCACTGCCTTTTCCCTCCCCCTTCTGAGCCTACTGTAACCAACAAAAGCTCAAAAACATTAAGATCTAAGTTCAGTCTTCCTTCGATCATTTCATATTCCTTACCGCCAATAAGAACAAAGTTAGCTACATTTAAGGCCTGAATGAGTTGTTCATCCCATGGGCGTTCACTAATTTTTTGCAGTTGTCCGTCCACTAATTTTTCGAAGAGCGTAATATTCATCGTTTCATCTTCCTCCATTCAAGACTTCATACTAGATAAAACGCACGAACAGAACTTTTGTTTCAGTTCAATGAAAAATAAAAGAAGTCTACCCCTAAGGATAGACTTCAACGGACTAATAAGCTACACGTTTTGCTCGTAGAAACGTTGATTTCCAATACGCTTTATTGATATTAGTAATCTGAACGCCATCCTTTGGTTTAGGTGAAGCATGAAGCATTTGCATGTTGCCTATATAAATACCAACATGTCCAATTGTTTTATTGGTTTTGAATCGACCTGGTACATAGAAAAACATCAAATCACCTTTGCGTAAGGACTTTCGGCTAACCAAATTTCCTTGCGCCGCTTGTTGACGAGCAAGCCTTGGTAGCTTTACACCATATTTTCCAAAAACATATTGAGTAAATGTCGAGCAATCAAATTTTCCTGTTTGCGGATAAGGTCCTGTGCCGAATAAATATTTCACACCTAAATATTGCTTGCCTTTGTTAATCATTGAATTAATATCAATGTTCTTTAGAACCGGAATTACTTCTTCATGATTATTAGGTGACCACACCTCAAGGTCATCCTCATCCTGTAGCATTGATGCCGGGTTCGCTCCCGTACCTTCACCTTTGAAAGGATCCGTTGGATCATCGCCAAACTCAAGCTCCGCTGTGTTACCGCGGGGGTCAGTGTCATCTTCACGCTCAATTGGAGCAACCGGAGCAGCATGAATCAACAATTGGCCATTCTGTACTTCATATGACATATCTTCTTGAAACAAATCTGCCAAAGCGGAGACTGGCAAGTAAGCCGAATCACCTTCCTTGATAAAGGGTTGGCTAACTCGGATTTCTGCACCATCTTTCATGGCTTTCGTCGAATTCATCGTCACTTCGAAGTTTGCGTCATTATCGCCAATTAACAGCTTCTGATTTCCTTCTTCCCAGTTTGACTGGAACTTTAGGGTTTGGATGAGTTCACGTGCAGCTACATAATTTACATTGTTAATCACTTTAATGGGTACAACAGCGTCATCATTACCTAATGTCGTTCCTTGTCCTGCTTGTGACAAGCTTTGAGACTGCATATTGCCTGTTCCTGACTGTGCGGTAGGATTCTGCGTTGGTGCTGCATTATTGGGTCTGACATTATTCCTCCCACAAGCGGTTGTAGTTGCCATCATGACTACTATGCTACCAATTGCTGCTACTTTCAGTTTTTTCCACATCGCTTCTATTCTCCTTTAGGAACACATAATTATCCTCTATAGAGTGAGACAAGTGGCTTATAAATATGCATAAAAGGCCATTTGAACGGCTTGGATCATCTTGGGAATATATTGAATGAAAGAGTGATTGATATGGCAGGTTTTCTGATCAGAGAGACTTATTTGCTAGACAAGTATTCACTTTAAAAAAAGCGTGCCCGAGGATCTCGGGCACGCTTTAAGTTGTACATATCGATTAACCGATGGAACCTTCCATCTCAAATTTAATGAGACGATTCATTTCTACGGCATATTCCATCGGAAGTTCTTTCGTGAACGGCTCGATGAAGCCCATAACGATCATTTGCGTCGCTTCAGCCTCAGTAAGACCGCGGCTCATGAGGTAGAACAATTGGTCCTCAGATACCTTGGATACTGTTGCTTCATGCTCAAGCGTAATGTTGTCGTTCATGATTTCGTTATAAGGAATCGTATCTGACGTTGACTCGTTATCGAGAATCAAGGTATCACATTTGATGTTCGCTTTGGAACCTTGTGAGTTGCGTCCAAAGGAAGCTAGACCACGGTACGTTACTTTACCACCGTGCTTGGAGATCGATTTGGATACGATCGTTGAAGTTGTATCAGGCGCCAGATGCGTCATTTTCGCGCCAGCATCTTGGTGTTGTCCTTTACCAGCTACAGCGATGGAAAGAACCATCCCTTTAGCGCCGCGGCCTTTCAGCACAACAGCAGGGTACTTCATCGTAAGCTTGGATCCAATGTTACCATCGACCCATTCCATTGTAGCGCCTTCTTCTGCAACCGCACGTTTGGTAACGAGGTTGTAGATGTTCGGTGCCCAGTTTTGAATCGTTGTGTAACGCGCACGGGAGTTTTTGAGACATACGATTTCAACTACCGCACTATGAAGGGAGTTTGTGCTGTAAATAGGAGCTGTACAGCCCTCTACATAATGTACAAAACTTTCTTCATCCGTAATGATCAATGTACGCTCGAATTGCCCCATGTTCTCGGAGTTAATACGGAAGTACGCTTGTAAAGGAACTTCACATTTCACGCCTTTAGGGACATAAATGAACGAACCGCCGGACCATACCGCACTATTCAACGCAGCGAATTTATTGTCGCTCGGTGGAATAATAGTTCCGAAATATTGTCTGAACAGCTCTGGGTATTCCCGAAGAGCCGAATCCGTATCCGTAAAGATAACGCCTTGGTCTTCAAGTTCCTTTTGCATGCTGTGGTAAACAACTTCAGATTCATACTGAGCAGATACACCAGCTAAGAATTTTTGTTCCGCTTCTGGAATACCAAGTTTGTCGAATGTTTCTTTAATTTCTGTAGGAACTTCTTCCCACGTTTTGCCTTGCTTCTCAGACGGTCTTACATAGTACTGGATATCATCGAAATCCAGATCATCCATATTTCCGCCCCAACGTGGCATTGGCATTTTGAAAAATTGCTCCAGGGATTTCAGACGAAACTCAAGCATCCACTCAGGTTCGCCTTTAATTCTGGAGATTTCTTCAACGATTTCACGAGTTAAGCCTTTACCCGATTGAAAAATCGATTTGTGCTCATCTCTAAAACCATATTTGTAATCCTCGAGATCTGGCATTTGTTTAGCCATGGTTGATTCCTCCTTAGAATTTTTGTGCAGCAAATTTCTAATCTATGCATCGCTTTTGCGTTAATTATCGGTTTTTTGAGAATGTTCAATCCCTTTGCGAAGTGCGTTCCATGCCAGGGTTGCACATTTAATACGTGCTGGGAATTTATTTACCCCAGATAACGCCTCAATATCTTCATATTCAAATTCGACAGGTTCGCCCTTCATCAAGCCAGAAAAACCATCAGCCATCTTCAGCGCCTCTTCGATGGTCTTACCTTTGACCGCATCCGTCATCATGGATGCAGAGGATAAGCTAATCGAACAGCCTTCACCTGTGAATTTAGCCATCTTCACGATACCATCTTCTACCTGCATCTGCAGGGAAATCTTATCACCACAGGTCGGGTTATTAAGATCAATGGTAACTGCTTCGCCAGACTCAAACTTCCCACGGTTGCGCGGTGTTTTATAGTGATCCATAATCACTCTACGGTATAAATCATCCAATTGCATGGCCGAAGTACTCCTTTGTTTTTTGTAAGGCCAACATAAGTCGGTCAATATCCGCTTCCGTATTGTATAGGTAGAAGCTTGCACGAGCCGTAGAACTCACTTCAAGCCATCTCATTAAAGGCTGACAGCAATGGTGACCGGCACGCACAGCAACTCCTTCCGCATCCAGAACGGTTGCCACATCATGAGGATGCACATCGCCTAGATTAAACGTTACGAGTCCTGCACGATTCGCAGTAGGGCCATAGACAACCAGATCTTCGATCTGGGTCATACGCTCCATTGCATAATTCGTGAGCTGAATATCGTGTTTATAAATATTGTCCATACCGACTTCTTGTAGAAAATCGATTGCCGCGCTGAGGCCAACAGCTCCAGCGATGATTGGTGTTCCACCTTCAAACTTCCAAGGCAGTTCTTTCCATGTTGACTCATAGAGATCCACATGATCAATCATCTCGCCGCCAAATTCAACGGGCTCCATATTCTCCAGCAAGGCCTTCTTTCCATACAATACCCCGATTCCGGTAGGGCCACACATCTTGTGACCGGAAAGCGCGTAGAAGTCGCAATCCAAATCTTGTACATCCACCTTCATATGTGGTGTGCTTTGTGCGCCATCGACCATCATCTTCGCTCCATGCTTATGGGCGATTTGGGCGATTTCTTTGATCGGATTTACGACACCCAAAACGTTGGATACATACACAACCGAAACAATTTTCGTACGATCGGTTATGGTGTTTTCAACATCTGTAAGCGAAATCGAACCATCAGGCTGTAAAGGAATATATTTTAAAATAGCGCCTGTTGCCTTGGCAGCTTGCTGCCATGGAATCAAGTTGCTGTGATGCTCCATCGGTGTAAGGACGATTTCATCGCCTTCACACAATACGGATTTCGCATAACTGCTTGCTACAATGTTGATCGCCGTTGTCGTACCTCTAGTGAAAATGATTTCCTGCTCACTGGATGCACCGATGAACTTAGCCACTTTGGTTCTGGCTCCTTCGTACGCATCCGTTGCACGGGAACCTAGGGTATGAACCCCGCGGTGAACGTTCGCATTGTCCCACTCATAATAGTGCTTCAGTGCTTCAATCACCTGAATAGGCTTCTGGGAAGTTGCAGCACTGTCCAAGTACACCAGCGGATGACCGTTCACTTCTTGCTTCAGAATGGGAAAAAGTTCACGTATCTCCGAGGTATTCATTGTCCCAGCTTCCTCTCCACTAAGCTTTGCAGCTGTACTTCAACGCTCTTAATTGGAATTTCGGAAACGACTGGAGCTAAGAATCCGTAAATAATTAAGCGCTGAGCTTCTTCCTTCGTAATCCCACGAGACATCAGATAGTGAACTTGCTCAGCATTTACTTGGCCAACACTCGCCGCATGACCAGCTTTAACATCATCCTCATCAATAAGAAGAATCGGATTCGCGTCGCCGCGCGCTTTCGGGCTGAGCATAAGCACTTTCTCTGTTTGTTGACCGTTACAGCCTGTTGCGCCTTTTTCGATCTTCGTAATCCCGTTGATGATCGCTGTGGAGCCATCTCTCATTACGGCACGAGTAATCATGTCGCTTGTCGATGCTTTGCCCCAATGAACAGCGCGTGTTGTCAAGTTCAACTTCTGCTCCTGAGTTCCTACACAGATCACTTTAGCATCGGAGTCGGAACCTTTGCCTTTGAGGATCGACGTTGTATCAGAAAGGGTGTTGCCGTAGTTCATTTCACCAACTACCCACTGAATGCTCGCATCGTTTTCGATGATCGCACGGCGGTAAGTCAAGTCCGTAACGGACTCTTCCAAGTTATGAACGGATGCATAGTTAACGCGCGCACCTGGCTTCACGAATACTTCAACGATCCCGTTTTGGACCATTGGAACACCTGATACGGAAGATACAAAATTATCTACATAAGTAACTGAACTAAACTGTTCAGCAACAATCAAGACATGTGGTGCAAAAGTCGCTTCGGCATCATCGGTTACAAATAACGCTTGCAGCGGAAGGCTCACTCGAACGTCTTTCGGTACATAGATGAAAATGCCACCGTTCCATAGAGCAGCATGCAAAGCTGTTAATTGATTTTCGTTGGCTTCTACAGCTTTCATGAAGTATGACTTCACCAAATCCGCATGATCACGAATTGCAGTTTCCAAATCGGTGAAAATAACGCCTTGCTGTTTCAATTCCGCCGATACTTGGTTGAACACGATACCGGAGTTGCGTTGCACGATCAAGTTTTCGGAATTGGCTAATCCTTTGGCAACTTCGGGTAAAGCATCGAGGGATGTCAAAGGGGCTTGCAATTTATAGGAACCATAGGAGGAGATGCTCCAACGGTCAATTCTCGTCTTTTCTAGCGTAGGTAATTCCAAAGAATTCGCTAACGCTAACCCTTCTATACGAAGGGCAGTCACCCACTCCGGCTCTTGTTTGCTGCGGGAGAGCTCGATGATAGCATTAGTATCTATGGAAAGTGTTGTTTGAATGCTCATGGTTTCCTCCATTTATAGGGATCTTTGATCCGAAGATCAAAGTCTCTCCTTTCTGGGACCTTGGGTCGTTGACCAAAGTCTCTTCTCCTTTAGTACTTCGGTCCAGGCGTGTTCATTGGAACTTTGAATTCTTCCGTATCTTGACCAACAGTTTCATCCACGATACCGAGTTCTTCTTTGATCCAATCGTAACCATCCGCTTCCAGACGCTCTGCAAGCTCAGGACCACCGGATTTCACGATACGACCTTGCATCATAACATGTACAAAATCAGGTTTAACGTAATTCAGCAACCGTTGGTAATGCGTAATGATCAAGAAGCCGCGCTCTTCGCTGCGCATAGCATTAACACCTTCAGCTACGATACGCAATGCATCGATGTCAAGACCGGAGTCAATTTCATCCAAAATAACGAATTTGGGTTCAAGCAAAAGCATTTGAAGAATTTCATTTCGTTTCTTCTCACCACCGGAGAAGCCTTCGTTCAGGTAACGGTGCATGAACTCAGGGTTCATTTCTAACTGCTTCATCTTCGCTTCCATTTGACGAATGAACTTAATCAACGAAATTTCGTTGCCTTCACCGCGACGAACGTTCATTGCGCTGCGCAAGAAGTCAGCGTTCGTTACGCCCGTGATTTCGCTTGGATATTGCATAGCTAAGAACAAACCAGCACGTGCTCTCTCATCAACAGCCATTTCTAGAACATCTTCACCGTCTAAGGTTACAGAACCTTCAGTTACTTCATATTTCGGGTGCCCCATCAGAGCAGAAGCCAATGTACTTTTACCTGTACCGTTTGGTCCCATGATGGCATGAATTTCTCCGCCTTTGATTTCCAGGCTAAGACCCTTCAAAATTTCCTTTCCTTCGACGTTCGCTTTTAGACCGTCTATTGTAAATGTTGATGAATTCGCCATTTCTTAAGCCTCCATAATGTGTTTGAATGTACAAGATAAATGACAACCATTTCAAATGATTATCATTGATTCTCATTAGAATAATTCTATTATAACTTACTATGTTAAATCAAGAAAGGGCATTTGCATGAAAAAGAAGGTCATTTTCTGAAAATGCAACCTTTTAATTACGCCAAAGTATGCTTAATTTCAGCAACCATCGCAGCAAACGCCTCATTACTCAAGACTGGAACCAAGGAAGACTCTTCCGGTATATCAGTTCCAAGCTCAATCCATGATTTGCAGCCTATATAGGCTTGTTCGATCGGAATTTGCAAGGGTTGTACCAATGTATATACCCTTAACAGCATGATATGAAGCGGATTTTTGCGTTTCCACTTTAATCTTTCTTCCGTGAAATTTTCCGTCCAAATGTGAAAAGGATACAGTTTATTCAACTGCTCTTGATCACTGACCTCAATATCTTCAACCATTCGAGCAAAGCTGTTAATCGTTACGTGTGTATCGTCTGCACTCCAGCCTATGAGGGATTCATCGATAACCCCGCGATAATCTTCCTTCAATAATTCTTTTCTCTGGTGTTCATACGTTGGATAGAGAAAGAAATCAGAGGATTCCACTTGAAAATCTTTTGTTTCCTCAACAATTCCTCCCTTGCGCATAATAAAAATTTGCGTTCCATCTTCCAATGCTTTAACAGCCGATGCCCATTCTTTCAGGGCCTTTGGTTTCCCCATGACGCAAACACCTCGTTCTCCTCATTAATCTTATTTATTATAAGGAATATAAGGAAGCAAAACAATGTGACATCAAGACATCTGGCTAAACCTAGAAAGTCCCGTTTCTATGATCCTTTACTTTTCTATCGGACGTTAGAGATCGATGATTCATTTATACAATATTGCTCTATGTTGAGGTGTCTTAAATCGGGCTCAATGGTCATATATGCTCAATTGAGGTTGCTCGATGACTATAGCCCATCTACCCTCACGAAAGCTGAATGACTCTAAAATCAAATTTGCTAGAGCGGGATTGTAAATATTGGCTGAGGACAGATCATCGGGGAATTGATCTACAGACAAACATCATGTAAGTAAACGGCAAAACTCGAGACAACATAAAAAGGGATGGCCTTACTTACACTGGGGCCACCCCTTTACTCTCTTTTATTTCGAAGTTTCAGCGTAATACGTTGGTTGCATACGGGTAAACTGGTCTTGATTTTGTTTCATGGGATTAGGATCAGCAGCCGTGCTAGGCGAGTCTGCATCGAAAGCGATCAGGAGCAAAAAGAAGCAAGCGGCCACAACAAGCAGCAGATTCAGGATTTTCATCACAATGACATCCTCCAGAACTCTTTTGCTTCAAGTATAGCCAAGTTTCATCAACCACATGTTTGGTCAGGTTAAAGATTTTGTAAATATTGATTATCCTAGGAATGACTGAAGCATCCAGCGGTGCTTTTCCAAGGAAGTTTGAATAGCTAGAAGCATGTCGGACGTCGTGTCATCTTGAACTTCTTCACAAGCCTGCATGCCAGCTTTTAATTCTTGCGTAAGGAACGTGAAATCTTCGATAACAGCTTCGACCATTTTCGTAGCGGTTTCTGTACCTGAGGCCTCTTTTAGGGACGATAATTCTATAAAAGCTTTCATTGTAGCTGCCGGCTGGCCACCGATAGAAAGCAACCGTTCAGCCAGCTCGTCCACGTGAAGGGCAGCTTCATTATAAAGCTCTTCAAATTTAACATGCAGCGTGAAAAACTGATTGCCTTTCACATACCAATGAAAGTTGTGCAGCTTGACATAAAGTAAACCCCAGTTTGCAATTTGCTTATTCAGAACAATTTGGATAGATTGTGTTAAGGACGTTGTCACCATAGTAAGCCTCCTGATCTTTTAATACTCTGTTATTTTCTGTTCATGTACGCGTTAATTTACGTTAGAAGCACTTATTTTATGTAATTTGTGCAACATTTCCAAAGTTAGTATTTCAAGCGGCTACATTTTGTCTTATACTAGGAAAAGACGATTAAAACATAGTAAGTTAGTTGGAATTAAATCCAATGAATCATAGGAGGTTACTACATGTCCACTTATCATCCTTTAAGTGAAGCCCAAGCCATTGAATACGCACGTCATATTCCAAATCTGTTTCAACCGGGCTCTGACTTAACTAGTCATGAAATTGGCGATGGCAACTTAAATCTCGTTTTTCGCATATCGGAAACAGCTACAGGAAAAAGTATTATTTTAAAACAAGCCCTTCCTTATGCCAAAGTTGTCGGCGAATCCTGGCCGTTAACATTGGACCGTGCACGAATTGAAAGTGAAGCGCTCTTGATAGAAGAAGGCTTGAATCCGGACCTCGTACCTCACGTTTATGCTTACGATGCTGATTTGGCGCTTACCGTGATGGAAGATCTGAGTGACCATATCATTATGCGCAGAGGGTTAATTGAACGTAATCAATACCCACTCTTTGCTGAGCATATCGGTCGTTTTCTTGCAAATACGTTATTTTTCACATCTGATCTAGGCAAAAACCAACAAGAAAAGAAAATCCAACAGGGTCGCTTCATCAACCCCGAGCTTTGCAAAATTACAGAAGACTTAATCTTCGATGATCCGTATCGCGATGCAGAAACGAATAATATTGAAGCTCACATCCGCGATGCGGCTGAACAGCTTTGGGCGGACAGCGAGCTTCACTTTGAGGTAGCTATCCTTCGCAACAAATTCCTTACGAGTGCACAAGCGCTCCTTCATGGCGATCTGCACACAGGAAGTATCTTTATTAAACCTGATTCCACGAAGGTGATTGATCCCGAGTTCGCTTACTATGGGCCGATGGGCTTCGATATTGGCGCTGTACTTGCGAACCTGCTCCTCAATTTCGCTGCTCAAGAGGGCTGGAGTAAGGATGTTGAAAGCCGTGCTTCCTATCGCGCGTATTTACTACAAACCGTGAAGGACGTATGGACCCATTTCGAAACGAATTTCCGCGCGTTATGGAATGAGCATGGCGTAGATCGTGTATTTCAAACACCTGGCTATCAAAACTACTTCCTAGCCAATCTGCTCCAAGACTCAGTCGGATTCGCCGGAGCTAAAATGGTGCGCCGTATTGTTGGTCTTGCACATGTGGCTGATATTGATAAAATCGAAGATGCAGTTGCAAGAGAGCGTGCACAGCGCTTGGCGTTAGCCATTGGCACTTCATTCATTCGTACCAATCGTCAAGTGAAATCTATCGATGAGCTTATTGCCATCGCCACCCAAGAATCTGCTGCAGAAAGAGGATTTGTCCTATGACGAACACGAACAACAAAGATTTAGAAGTGCAAAACCTTGAGAACCAAGGTGCCTTGCAATCCTTGCGTTGGAATGGCAAGCAGCTTGATCTTCTTGATCAACGGCTGCTGCCGGAAGAGATTGTGTATTTGCCGCTGGAGACACCAATTGAGGTGTGGGAAGCGATCCGGCATTTGAAGGTTCGCGGCGCACCAGCGATAGGAATCGCCGCCGCGTATGGGGTATACCTCGGCATCCGTGAAGTGGATGCTCAGTTGGACGGGCTTCTGGCGGAAGTCCAGAAGCAAGCGGACTACCTGGCGACATCTCGTCCGACAGCTGTGAACTTGTTCTGGGCGCTCGATCGCATGCGAGCGCAGGCTGTTGCTTTGGCAGCAGCGGGCGTAAGCCCGGCTGCCTTCAAGGAAGCTCTCCTGGAGGAAGCGCAGAAGATTCAAGCCGAGGACGAGGAAACGAACCGCCTTATCGGCGAACATGCGCTTACGCTGTTCAAGGATGGGTTCGGCGTGCTGACGCACTGCAACGCCGGGGGCTTAGCGACAGCCAAGTACGGCACGGCGCTAGCGCCGTTCTACTTGGCTAAGGAAAAAGGCATGAACATCAAAGTGTTCGCGGATGAGACTCGGCCGGTGCTGCAAGGCGCACGGCTGACCGCCTTTGAACTGCAGCAAGCAGGCGTTGACGTGACGCTGATCTGTGACAACATGGCCGGCGCGGTCATGTCGAAGGGGTGGATCCAGGCTGTCATCGTAGGAACAGACCGTGTAGCGGCTAACGGTGACGTTGCCAACAAAATCGGCACCTACAGCTTAGCCGTACTAGCGAAAGCGCACGGCATACCGTTCTACGTGGCGAGCCCACTCTCCACGATCGATCTGAATACGCCGACGGGCGGAGACATCCCTATTGAAGAGCGTCATGAGGATGAAATTACCCAAGGCTTTGGTAAACGTACAGCTCCGGTAGGGGTAAAAGTGTTTAATCCAGCATTCGACGTGACACCTAATGAATATGTGACAGCAATTATTACCGAAAAAGGTATTATACAAGCTCCTTATATGGAAAACTTGCGTAAGCTGTTCAAATAAAAAAAGGCTGTTCCCTTTGTAGATCACTCTACGAGGGAACAGCCTTTACTTTTATACATGATTCAATAGTTGATCACGATATTGATTCGGAGTGACACCATGCGCTTTCTTAAAGACATAGTGCAAATAATTACTAGATGCGAAGCCATTGCTTTCCGCAATTTTGTCAAGGGTCAACGAGGTTTGAAGCAGCTCGCTGCAAACATGTTTCAAACGTACCTGCTCCAAGTATTCACTGAACGAGATGCACGCCTGTTCCTTGAAGATGCGTTGGAGCTGCCTTGAACTGATCTGTAAGCGTTCAGCTACTCCTTCAAGCGTCAGAGGACGGCGAAAGTTATCCTCAATAAATTGAATAGCAAGCTGATAACGGTAGCTTTTCATATCACGTGCAGGCAGGTTCACCCCTTGCTGGTCCGCCTTATAGGCTCCCACTGTCCTTAACAACATTTGCACAATGGATTGCTTAATGATCGTGTACTGCCCTAGCTGATTGCTTCGCCAAGCTTCATAGGCGATAAGAAAGCACTTCATGGCTTCCTGTCGATCTAAAGCAGGGACATGAGGAAGCTCGCTCAGCTGCCTTAAGCATGCATCTGCCTCAGCAATCTCCCAAGCTTCTCCCCATGCTTCTGGGACGGACATAGAACCTCGCTCATCATTACCTTGATCCAGCTTTACAATATCCACATGCAGACATAGTTCACCCATCGCTTCCCGCTCATCGGCCTCTTGGCGATGACTAACACCTGGTGCCGTTACATAAAGCATGCCTTCTTGAAGGGGATGCGTGATGCCGTCCAGAATCACCCTGCCTTTGCCATAAGGGATGTAATGGATTTCATACTCGGAATGTTGATGAAAATCTATGATCATTCCTGCAGGAAAGGAAGTCAGATGACAGCGCAGTACTCGAAGTCCATAAGAACCCCACCGGAAGCTTAACTCCAAGCGATCCAATGCCATTGGATTCTCGAGCATGGGTTCAAAGTAAAATGGCTGACTCATCCGTAGCCCCTCCTTTTTTACCTGTAAAAATTACTGGGTTAGTGAATCAAGCCGCACTTGCTGTTTGGCTGCAACGGAACGATTAGAAGCCTCCATCAACTTCGTTAGATCCACAGCGAGCCCAATATTTTCTACCGCTTTTGTCCCATTTTGAATATGAGCTACCCACTGATCAAATGCAGAAGGCTTCGCTTCTGGACCATTCTCATACGCCACCCATTTCGTGCTTGCATCTGCAAGCTTTTTCGTACGAAGCAAGACTCTTCCATCATGGTCGGAATAAAGCACACTGCCATCTGTACCGTGTACTTCAATTACAAACGGTGAAAATGCATTCACAAAGCCAGCTTCTACGATGCCAAGAGCACCATTTGCATACTGGAGGGTTGCTACAGCATTATCTTCAACTTCTCTACCTGTTACATAGCCATAAGAAGCGCTTACAGCTTCAGGCAGCCCCAACAATAAACGAGTTAAATACATAGGATGACAACCGAGATCAATCAGGGCGCCTCCGCCACATTGCTCTGCATTGTAGAAATGCTCAGGCAGCCAACCACTTGGATTTGCATCCGTGGAAATGCCGCCATTGTGTGATAAACGTGTTCGAACGAGTGTAATCTGGCCCAATAATTCCTTCTGGACAATTTCTTGAATCGCTAACGTATAAGCTGGATTCAAACGAGGCAATGAAACTGTCAATGTCACACCCGCTTCATTAACAGCATTCAGAATCTCATTAACTTCATGTAAAGTTGGCGCAATGACTTTTTCTGTGAAAATATGTTTACCTGCCTTCGCGGCAGCGATCATTACGTCTCGGTGTAGGTTGGTCGGTGTATCCACAACAACAGCATCAATTTCTTTATTTGCTAATAACTCCGCTAGATCTGTGTAAAAGGTCACACCGCGCTTCGCGGCTTCCGCTTGCCCACGTTCTGGAAGCTCATCCCAAACCGCGACAATCTGGGTATCTGGATGCCCCTCTACCTGTTTTGCATAGTCATTTGCATGCACGTGCCAAAAACTTAACATCGCTACTCTAATCATGTTAACCTCCAAATAAGTGACTTGGATTCATTGTAACATGCCATAACATCTTGATAAATTTCGAATTAGCGACAGAATAAGGTGCAAAATAGTGACACCTTTTACTACTTGGTTACAGGCACAGCATTGTAGTACTCTTCCATTGTCAAGCTTTTGTCTACCATTTCTTTCGCAACATCTATACCCACATAACGAATATGCCATGGCTCGTATTGATAGCCGGTAATCGTTGTTTTACCTTTGGGGTAACGAATAATAAACCCGTACTCCGCCACATGTGCTTCGAGCCATTTCGCTTCCTTGGTTCCAGCAAAGCAATCTTCCGCCGCACACTTCCCGTCACTGCCCGTTACATCTATGGCTAGCCCAGTTTCATGCTCACTGGTCCCAGGAACAGCACTGTACATTTTGGCTTTCTCTTCGCCGTCTTTAAGCACATAACGCTGAAAAAGAGATTTCTGCGTCGCATAAGAGCGATATGCCGAAACGCCAGAAAGGTGGATACCGTCCTTATCAGCTCCAGCAAAAAGCTTTTCGATCGCGCTGGCAGCGGCTTTACGCATTTTACGTTTTTCATTTTTCTCAGCAAAAATAAATGGAATGTCAGGATATACTAAATCCGTCGGCTCATAACTCAATGGCAGTGAATTTTGCTTATTTACAAGAACAGTTATACTCTCCGGTTTGGCTACAACTTGGATAGCTCCGCTCTTTGGCGGAACAGCAGAGGTTGATGGGGAAGCCGTAGGAACTGTTGAGGGTTTCGGTGTTGTTAAAGGCGATGGAGAAGGGTTCGAAGAAGGTGTAGGACTTCCCAAACTAACCGGCGGAGTAGCCGTTGCAGTGGGACTACCTGAAGGAGTTACTTCCCCTCTGCTGCATCCTGTTGCTATGAATAACGCCAAAAGTATGGCGAGTGTATATTTCGACTTGTTGTTCATGATCTCTAGTTGCCTCCTCAAATAAGAAAAACGTACACATGAAATAGACTTCAAATCTCGTGTAAAAGTTGCATTGCAAATTAAAAAGGCTGCAATTTTAGGTTTTGTACCTAGATCACAGCCTTTTCTATTTTATGCGTATTCGTGTAAGGTTACAAGTTTAGAATTCGTAAAATAATTCCTTTTGCTTTTACAAGCCTTGACTTGATGCAATCGCTTGTTCCAAATCATAGATAATATCTTCGATCGCTTCCGTACCAACGGACAATCGAATTAGTCCAGGAGACACACCGGCAGATACTTGTTCCTGCTCATTCAATTGTGCATGCGTCGTGCTTGCAGGATGAATAATCAATGACTTCGAATCTCCGACATTCGCCAAATGCGAGAATAGTTTAACGGAATGTATCAGCTTCTTGCCTGATTCAATACCGCCTTTGATACCAAAGCTCAAAATAGCGCCTTGTCCCTTCGGCAAATACTTCTGAGCAAGTTTATAGGAAGGATGACTTTCTAAGCCAGCATAACTAACCCATTCTACGGATTCATGTGACTCTAAAAATTGAGCAACCTTAAGGGCATTAGAACTGTGGCGTTCCAAACGCAGATGTAGTGTCTCTAGCCCTTGCAATAAAAGGAACGAACTATTAGGAGATAAGGAAGCGCCTAAATCTCGTAGCAGCTGAACCCGTGCTTTAATGATGTAGGCAATTGGACCGACAGCCTCGGTATAGACAACGCCGTTATAACTTGGATCAGGCTTTGTCAAACCAGGAAATTTACCGCTTGCAGCCCAATCAAATTTACCACTATCTACAATTACGCCGCCAATTGTTGTTCCATGTCCACCAATGAATTTGGTTGCGGAGTGAACAACAATATCGGCCCCATGCTCAATCGGTCTAAGCAGGTAAGGACTCGGGAATGTATTATCAATAATCAAAGGAATTCCATTTTCATGTGCTATAGCCGCTACAGCCTCAATATCGAGAATATCCCCCTTTGGATTACCGATCGATTCCGCGTAAATGGCTTTGGTCTTGTCCGTAATCGCACCTCGGAAATTTTCCGGATTGCTCGGATCAACGAATTTCACTTTAATGCCTAGTTTAGGCAATGTATTTGAAAATAAATTATATGTACCGCCGTACAAGGAAGAAGCTGAAACGATTTCATCTCCTACCTCAGCAATGTTCAGAATGGAGAAGGTAATGGCTGCCTGACCGGATGCTACAGCAAGAGCGGCTGGGGCACCTTCCAACGCGGCAATCCGTTTCTCGAATACGTCGGTCGTAGGGTTCATTATACGCGTATAAATATTGCCAAATTCTTTGAGCGCAAATAAATTTGCAGCATGGTCCGTATCGTTAAACACATAGGATGTCGTTTGATAAATCGGTACAGCCCTTGAATTAGTCGTTGGATCAACCTGTTGACCCGCATGAATGGCTAGCGTTTCCGGTAAGTACTGGCGTTCTGAATCTGACATTGCACATGCCTCCTAGGATAAGTATAAATTGAATCAATGCAGTCATTTTATCTCAAACTCAATAATTCCTACTGGAATAGTATACATTCATTCTAATGGAAATATCTAGGTAAAGTCAACATAACATATTGGCTTTTTTTCTATACCAAAAATGTACATTCATGAGCGGACCTTTCTTAAGATTAGTCTGGCGGAAGAAGAACAATTCGTCCATCTTCCATCGCAACGCGAACTTTATTCGTATTGGAAGCACCAATTGATTCGAGGAAGTTAGCAGGAATTTGCAGTCTACCCGCCTTGTCAACGACCGCGTATTCAACATGAGAGTCACCATCAGCAGCAATAATACCTTGCTCAAGCTCCAGCAATTCCTCTTGATACGATTTGCGCCGCAGTATCTCCGAGGAGGTTTTGCCGTCACGAATGGCAACGACGCGGTCTACTTTCTTAGCTAGAAGCGGATCGTGTGTGACGATAACAACCGTTAAACCGAAGCTGCGGTTCAGCTCACGGAACAGATCGAGAATTTGATTCGCCATCTTCGTATCGACTGACCCTGTCGGTTCATCTGCCAGCAAGAGCCTCGGCTGATTGGCGAGCGCAATAGCAATAGCCACACGCTGCTGTTCTCCGCCAGAAAGCTCATTTAGTCTGTTATTTCTTCGATGGCTCAAACCTACAGCATCCAGTAAATCTATAGCGCGGTGGCGCTTGCGTCGTCCCTGCAGCAGGATAGGCAGCTCTACATTTTCCAATGCTGTCAAATAGGGAATCAGATTGCGTGCATTATTTTGCCAGACGAAGCCAACGGTTTCCCTTTTATACTTCACCAGATCCGATTCCTTAAATTTCAACAAATCCTTCCCATCTACGTGGAGATTACCTGCCGAAGGTCGATCTAACCCTCCAAGCATATTCAACAACGTCGATTTGCCACTGCCACTATTGCCGATAATCGCCATCAGCTCTCCCTCCTCGATATGGAGATCAAGCCCTTGTAAAGCAACGACTTCTATGTCAGCCGCTTTATAAATTTTAACTAAATTTTCACAGTGAATCATCCTTAATCCTCCCCAAGCTTAACGGCTTGATGAATCTTAATTCTGGACAGCATCGTGCCGAGTAGTAGTAGACCCGTCCCTATCATCACAGTGACAATGATGTACAAATGCAGCTGATCACTCGGATCAAAGCTCACTTGAAAAGGCGGCACTTGACTTGAGGAATCGAAAGTTAATTGGAATAAAGGAACAAATAATCGACTGGCTGTATTCCCCGTAATCATGCCAATTAGAACCGCTGCGCCAGAAGTTAATAATTGTTCAGCTATTAACATTCCGATCAGCTGCGCAAAAGAAATACCCATCGCCCTAAGCACACCGAATTGTAAGATCCGTCCGGACAATGAAAGCACCCAGTACAGGAGAAACCCGATAAAGCTTATGCCAATAGCAATCAGGAAGCCCAGCGTCATAACGCCATTCACAGCCAGTTGGAATGGATCATTCTTGGAGAGAACCAACATTTGCTTCGTATCCATTAAACTTGAGAGCGATATATGTTTAAGCTCTAGCTCCTCATACAAAGCTTGACTGGTCATATCTGGTTTTAGCTTTAGCCAAACATCATACGGCTCAACGGCCATATTATTTTGAATGTAGGACAGATGCCCAATAACTAACTTCGGTGCATCCACTTTACTTTGCTTCGTCGTGTCAGAACTGCTCCCTGTTTTGGTTCCAGCGGTTAAGATCGGATTGGGATTCCAGCTCGGCCAGTAATCAATAATCCCATATACAACACAAGTGGCACCCTCAACATCATTCCATCCTAAATGCACCACATCGCCCACTTTGGCACCAGTTTCCTCGGCAATAGACTTGGAAATAAGCACGGCTTTGGAATCGCCAGCCAATAGGTTTAAATACTCATAAAAGTGATGATCGAGCAAATGGTCGCGGAGCCAAGCTGTTTGACCGAATTCATCGGTATCAATGCCCATGAATGCTGTTTTTTTTGTTTCTTTGCCAAGCGCGAAATAAGCATCTTTCTTATTAAACACTCGAGCCGCCGATTCTACACCTGCCAACTGTGTGAAGGGCAAAAACGGAGGCTCCGTATATTGGACTTTCTTCTTAACAAGAGGGATTGAGCTCGCTTCTTCCTGTAAACCAGACGGCCCTGACTGTGGAGGCGGTGCATCATTGTCCCATTTGGTTTGCAGAACAATATCCGCCCCATTCTTATAACGGATCTTCTCTTCAATATTTTTGTTCATCGTCCTTGCTGCGCTGGCACTAAACAACCCTGTTGCCAGTGTCATGATGATAAACAGCATAATGAATTGATATTGTGTGGTTGATCTGCCAACTTGGAGCAGCGTTGAATACAAATAGGGTGGCCACCATTTTCGGCCGATGAGATAGAATAGTTGAATGACCCACGGATATACTCGCAGTAGGAACAGGCCCATGGCGAATATGAATAAAGCCGGGACTACGAAAAGGAGTGGATCTACTTTCATGTCCATAGAGTCCAGCCCTAAGGCAACCAGATCATTCATCCGTCGGTTAAAGCTTTGTAATAAATAGATAGAAACTGCCAATAAGACAACATCGATAAACATTTTATGCACAAAAGAGAGCTTGTTCTTCCTTGCCATGGTTTGTTTATGGCTAACAATTGTAGCGCGAGTGGCAAGTACAGCGGGAATAAGAGTCATACAAACCGATGCGGTTACGGCAATTAAAGCGTATTGATAAGCCTCCTTATTCAGCTTGACCTCCATTGCTGCGCGCTGGACAAACGCTAGGAATCCATTCGATGCACCCAATATTTTCGTTAACTGCAGGCCAATTAGAGGACCAACTAGCAGGGCAACTCCCCCTAATAAAATACCTTCCAGCACATAACCTAGCAGAATCTGAGTCCGGCTTGCTCCTCTGCTGCGCAGCACGGCAATCTCTGTTTTCTGTCGTTCTGTAATCAAATTGGCAACCATGAATAAATAGAAGGCGAGTAAAATACTAATGGGCACATTAAGCGACCATAGCATAATTCTGAGCTTTTTCTCTTTCTCACCATACAATTTCAATGTGGTAATCGCTGGATTTTTGACTGTATTCGTGTTGAAATGATTGCTTAAATAGCCGGTTATCCTTTCATGTGTGCCAGTGTAGGCTTCAAGACCTTCCAGCTTCAATTGATGATAATCCAGTATGTAATTCCAATAGGAAAATGTGTTGGGAAAACTTTTGTTCTTCGTAAAATCTTTCTCAAATAAAGCAAAGGGGATGAAAAATTTTGTGCGCAAGTCGCTCATATTGTTCGTCCAATAAAGTTCAGCATAATCTGTACGATCGATAACAGCTACGGGCTTTATTCGAATGTTTTGTTTCAAATCTTTGTTAGCGATAGTCAATTCATTGCCCAGTACAATCTTTAATTGAGTTAGCAGTTCAGGGAATACCCAAGCTTCATATACACCATCTACAGGTTCAGTAGAAGGCATGACACCGTCAACTATGCGAATATGCTTTTCCAACTCCGACATCGCTGTTAATTCAGCTGAACGGTTCACTTTAGGGTCTACTTTACTTGGATCGCTAGGTGTAAGCTCGAAATTTACTGTGCTGCGCGTAATCGTGGATAGGAGAATCGGCAAGCCGAACTGCTGGCTTTGTTCTGCCATAAAGGCATCCGTTTCCGCTA
This sequence comes from Paenibacillus sp. V4I3, assembly GCF_030817215.1. Taxonomy (GTDB): domain Bacteria; phylum Bacillota; class Bacilli; order Paenibacillales; family NBRC-103111; genus Paenibacillus_E. The sequence continues at coordinate 2,639,102 of NZ_JAUSZA010000001.1, read as the reverse complement.
AAAGTTGATCTCCGCTTTCTCCCATTACGTAGGCAGAATTATAGGCTTGCCCGGGATATTGCTGCGTGTTGGTTTGAAGAACTTCCAAATCTTTGATCAGCATACGCTGTAAAATGGCGTGTGTATAAATAGGCATTGAGCTGGCAAGTGCGACCGAAATAATTAGTCCCACAAGCAAACTAAGCTCTAGCCAGCGGTTTTTGATCATTTTACGGAGAATCATTAGAAATAAAGCCATTGCTATCCTCCTAAAGATGCTAGTTATTTAAAATAACATTCTGACCTTCCTTTAGTCCGGTTCGGATTTCCACTTCTGTCGGTGTTACAAGCCCTTTTTCTACATCAATTTCCTTCCGACTTTCACCAACCAACACTTGAACGTAATCCCTACCTAAGTAACTTCGAAGACCAGTTCTTGGTATGACAATGACATTTTCTCGTTTCTCAACGATGATCGTTATGTCTCCGGATACACCGATCGCTGCTCCTTCAGTTCCATCGGGAACCCCAATAATAATCGTTTTCGCATTTCTTTCCGCTTGCGCTTTGTTGTCTGTTGGAGGTGAGCTTGAGGGTGTTCGCAGCACTTTGCCTTGTATCTTATTTCCAGAGGAACCAATCTTCACTTCAACATCCATGCCAACTTCAATACCGGAAAGTGTACTAGAATCTGAAGATTCGTAAGATAACTGCAGCTTTGTAGGATCAGCGATGACGACAAGCGTACTGAAGGCATCCACGACATTTCCCTGCTGTGCATCGGTTAAGTAAGTTACCACTCCCGCAGAATCGGCCGTCAACATTGTCTTGTCTAGCTGGGCTTGAAGGGAGGCCAATTGGAGCTGCGCGGCTTCGACATCTATAGCCTTCAAACGATTCGATAGCACTTGATCGGGGTCAAACTGCCTCGTTTGCACACTAGCAATCTGGGATTTCTCCAGATTCAGTTTTTGAAGGGCAATCCGAGTTTCTAAGTCGCCTTTTTCCAGTTCAGCAAGCACATCTCCCGGCTTAACGGTATCGCCTAGTTTAACGCGCAATCCAGCTAACCGATGACCGGACTCTTTAAAATAATAGTTGGTCGTTTGACTAGACTTAAAAGTCCCAACAACACTGACCTTCCTCGTTATGCTGCCCTTCTTCACTTCGTAAAGGTCGAAATTTTCTTTTACGGGTTTGATTAAAGGCGGTTTAAGCGCTTCCTCTTCTTTGGGCAACAGAGAGCATCCCGCTAGTAAAAACATAGCACTTGTTATTAGAACGAGCTGAGAAGCAAATTTATTAACCTTCATCGACAATGGTACCATCCTCCAGTGCATACACTTCATCTACAATTTCCATAATAGCGAGATCATGCGTGGTCAAAATAATTGTCATTCCTTCTTGCACCAAATCTTTGAACAGTTTAAGCACCTGGAGACCCATTCTGCTATCTAACTCTGCTGTAGGCTCATCTGCTAAAATCAACTTAGGCTTGTGCGCAATGGCCCTGGCAATCGCTACCCTCTGCTGTTCTCCTCCGGAAAGTTCGTAGGGACGATGCTTCATTCTCGGCTTCAATCCAACGAAATCTAGCGCTTCTTCTGCCAAACGCTTATATTGATTGGGGTGAATACCCGAAATGCGCAATCCAAACTCTACATTCTCGTAGGCTGACATATAAGGCACCAAGGCAAAAGATTGAAAAATAAGCCCGATCTGCTTCCGTCTGACTTCATTGCGCCTCGCCTCGGATAAACGGCTGATCTCCATGCCTTCTAAATAAACGGTGCCTTCCGACGGATGATCGAGTGCCCCTAATATATTAAGCAGCGTTGTTTTACCAGATCCTGATCTTCCCCGCAATGCTACTAGTCTGCCTTTGGGAATACTTAAATGAGCACCCCGCAATGCGTGAACGGCAGCCGGTCCTTTCCCGAAAACACGTGTAACGCCAATTGCTTGTACCATGGGCACCTGATCTTCATACGTTTTCAAAGTTAGCACCTCTTCAGAATTGGAATCGAAATGACCAAGCGTAGATATAGAGAAATACACCTTTTTGGAAGCGCTTAAAAAAATGAGTAAAGCTATGTAACAAATCACCTTTATTTTCAATATAAGATAGTTACCTTCATTATAAATCTATCTTTTGCCAAAAAGATACAAATAAAAAAGAGGATCGACATGCGATCCTCCCTGCTTACTTCTATTCTTCTGAAAAGTGCTAGAGCACTTTAGACAAAAATGATTTCGTTCGTTCCTGCGTGGCATTTTCAAAAATTTGCTCAGGCTTTCCTACTTCGACAATAACGCCTTGTTCCATAAACATAACGCGATCACCGACCTCGCGAGCGAAGCCCATTTCATGCGTGACGACAACCATTGTCATCCCTTCTTTGGCCAGCTGCTTCATTACAGCAAGCACTTCCCCGACCATTTCGGGATCAAGAGCCGATGTAGGCTCATCGAACAGCATGATCTTCGGCTCCATAGCCAGTGCTCTTGCAATAGCCACACGCTGTGCCTGACCGCCCGAAAGCGAGTCTGGAAGGGCATTGGCTTTATCTGCAAGCCCAACTTTATCTAGAAGCTCCAGCGCTTTCTTACGCGCTTTATCCTCTGGCCATTTTCTCACTTGAAGAGGTGCCAACATGATATTATCAATGACTTTCATATGCGGGAACAAATGAAACCGCTGGAAGACCATTCCGAGCTCCATACGGATCTCATTGATCTTATTCATCGGATCCATAATCGATTTACCTTCAATCAAGATACTGCCGCTATCCGGTTGTTCTAACAGGTTCAAACAACGCAGAAATGTCGATTTCCCTGATCCCGAAGGTCCTATCACAACAAGAACCTCTTGGTTCTGAATATCGGCACTAATATCTCGAAGGACGACATTATCTCCGAACGATTTTTTAAGATTTCTAACTTCGATCATTGCAGTCATATCTCTACACTTTCCTTTCCAGATAAGCAAGCAGCTTGCTTAGAGAGTAAGTGAGAATGAAATAAATAAGAGCAGCTGTCAAGTAAGGTTCCCAGACTTTAAAGTATTGGCTGCGCATCGCATTGGACCAATACATCAATTCTGGTGCAGCAATAACAGCGAACAGGGAGGAATCCTTAATCAGTACGATAAATTCATTCCCAAATGGAGGAATCATACGTTTAATCGCCTGAGGCAAAATAACCGATTTCATGGTTTGGTAATGGGTCATTCCTAGCGAGTGCGCGGCTTCCGTCTGTCCTTTATCGATGGATTGAATACCGGCTCTGAAAATTTCGGCCATATAGCCTGCTGAATTCAAAGACAAGGCAACAATTGAAGCGATGATCGCATTCGTTGTTCCTATGAATAATGGAACGATTCCAAAGTGGACAAGCAGTATCTGAACAAGCAGCGGTGTGCCGCGGAAAAAGTTAACGTACATACTAGTCGGCCATCTTAAGTAGGCACGGTGCGACATTTTGCCTAATCCAACAGCTAACCCTAGTACAGAGCCGAACAGGATGGAAAGAATGGAGATGCCAATAGTCCAGAGCGTACCCTTGAGCAATAAAGGTAAATATTCAAAAATGATATCAAAACGAAAATCCATTCCACACTTCCTTTCTTCATTTTTTTTGCTATTTACAGAACAAAAGCATGCGTAAGGTTGAAGTCACGCATGCTGTTGACCTATTATTTTTGTTCAAGTAATTTCTTTGTATCCGGCTCTTGACCGAACCATTTTTTGTACACTTTTGCATAAGCACCGTTCTCAATAACTTTCTTGATTGCCGGGTCTAACTTTGCTTTAAGCTCGCTGCCTTTAGGAAACAAAATACCGTAGTATTCGGACTCAAAGTTTTTCGGATCAGAAATCGTAGTGAATTTCTTGTTCGGATTATTTTTCACATATTCACGAACAATAGCAATATCAGCTACAACAGCGTCAACACCGTTATTTTCAAGCTCCATTAAAGCTAATGTGTTATTATCCAGACGTTTCAAGGATGGGTTCTTCTCGCCCATAATTTTGCTCATCAGCGTATCCGCTGTTGTAGAAATTTGAACAGCTACTTTCTTGTCTTTCAAGTCTACCGCGCTTTTGATCGGGCTGCCTTCTTTAACAAGAATCATGTTCGTCGATTCGAAGTAAGGGATGGAGTAATCGTAAGTTTGTTTACGCTCATCTGTAATTGAAACGCTGGAAATTCCTGCTTGAAACTCTTTACCTTGCTTCACACTTGTTAGCATGGTATCCCAGCCTGTGTTCGCGACTTCGTAGGAAAGACCTGCTTCCTTCATCACTTCAGCAAGAAAATCGATATCAAAGCCAGTCATCTTATCTTTATCCATATATTCCATTGGTGCATAGGCAGCATCAGTAGCAAATTTGTACTTCGTGCCACCACTTTCCTTAGAACCACAACCTGCAAGAGCAACAACTAAAGCTGCAGTCAGTATAAAAAACATTAATTTTTTCAAAATAATTCCCCCCGTTCTATGTAATGGACGAATCATATTTTAACACTTGGTCAATAAAATAACAACGCCTTTGTTAAGGAAATTCGCTAGAAATATATTGAAAATGGCTAATTTTTCACATTTTTAGATATCTGCACAATGTTAAGAAAGTTTATTGGTCATTATGCTCAAATAAATAAAAACGCCGAGATCCAAAGATCCTAAGCGTTCTAATTTTGTCATTCAAAACACTTTTACATCATTTTCAAAATGGCTTCCCGTCCCGTCATCCCAGCTACAATACCCAAATCTTCTGCAGTGTGTGTCACCGATTCAAGCGGCGCTTCCAGAAGTTCCTCAATCGTACGAACCCCCGTTGCCCGTGCAGCTACAATATTCCTGTCCTTCAAGCGTTCATTGAGCAGCGCAACATCGAGAGCGCCACACATAATATAACCTTTATCCGTTGTCACAACCAACAACGTCGTTTTCGGCAGCTTCACTTCAATAGCAATTGCAGTACGTCCTTCAAGGAGAATGGGTTCAACGCGCATCATGCTCTGCACAGCTCCTCTTCGCAGTCTTACGGTAGTATATGCGCGGTCGGCTAGTACGGTGTAAGAAAGGTTTGAAAAGTTTCGGGTGAATTTCAAATTCATGGGGAAAGCAAGCTATATTTGGGTTTGATATCATGATATAGTAAGTACTAGCGCAGTTTCTGGGCAGCAAGGAGGCTATATGAGTCAAGGAAAAGCAAATATAAGTCCGAATGGGCATTTATTTACCGTAGAAATTCTGATTGAAGATGCCACGAATGGCCTTGCCATGGAAAAGCTCCTTCATCTTCTGAATGTGGATACAGTCAAGGATTACCAAATTATTAATGGCATTCAACTTGGCAAATTGATTGAACTTAACACCAAAAAAGAGAGCACTCCTCCGTTACAACCAAGCAAAAAAACGGCTGCTGTCCCAGCTTCAACTGTAACAGCTACGGCGAAAGCCACCGACAACAGCGGAGCTTCAGATACAATTATTGAGCAATTGGAAAGTTTCAAAGTGAATAATACGTTAATCCGTTTAACGGTTATCAAAGGTCAAGGAATCCAGCTTAATCTTCCATGTCGGATTTTGAATTATGATAGCAGTAATCAAAATGTATCGGTGTATCATGTAGATGAGAAGAAGGTCTACTTATTCAAATTGAATGAAATTGATGATTATGTCGCTTTCTAAATAAAAGTAAGAGGGTTTCCTAGAATATGGATACCCTCTTACTTTTATTTGGCATGGACAGACGCAGCAGCTGAAGCATTTGGAATACCCGTTCTTAGCATTTGTTCTAGTTCATCCGCACTTACGGGTGGACTAAACCAATAGCCCTGCACCTCATTACAGCGATTCTGATGCAGAAAATGCAGTTGATCTTCAGTTTCTACGCCTTCAGCAATGACCTTCAAGTTCAAATGGTGCGTCATCGCAATAATCGTGGCCACGATGGCCGCGTCATTCGGATCCACCATGATATCTCGAACAAAGGAACGATCGATCTTCAGCTTATCAATCGGAAATTTCTTTAAGTAGTACAGCGAACTGTAGCCTGTCCCAAAATCATCAATGCTTACATTCACGCCTAGCTCCTTAAGCTCAAGTAAGCACTGAATGGCGTGATCAACATCCATCGTCATGCTTTCGGTGATTTCAAGTTCCAAGTACTGCGGATCAAGTCCTGTTTGTTCCAAAACATGTCTGATCTTGCCTTTGAGATTGTGTTGAAAAAACTGCCGCATAGACAGATTCACAGATATCGGCATCATCGAATACCCTTGGTTCTGCCATGCTTTATTTTGCTTACATGCAGCGCGCAGTACCCATTCACCGATCGGCACGATCAATCCGGACTCCTCAGCAAAGGGAATGAAATAGTTTGGCGAGATGAGACCTTTCTCCGGATGATCCCAGCGAATTAAGGCTTCGACACCGACAATGCTTCCCGTTTCAATATCGACCTGAGGCTGATAGTATAAGATGAACTCATCCCCGACTATCGCTCTGCGAAGCTCACTCTCCAGCTTGAGGCGGTTGATTGAAACTGACTTCATGTCCGTATTGAAGATCTGAAAGTCGTTGCGCCCCTTCTCTTTGGCTCTAGCTAATGCAATGTCAGCATATTTCATAAGTATTTCCGCTTCATCGGCGTCATCAGAGGAAATCGCAACGCCAATACTAGCTGTAATATGTAGTTCATATTGTTCTAAAAGAAACGGCTTTTCGAGGACACGATTTATCTCTGCTATAACCGCAATTACGTCATTAGAATCGGCCACATTCGTATAGAAAAAGGCAAATTCATCGCCTTCCGTGCGAGCTAAATAATCATTGACCGTTACACATCTCGTGAAACGCTCCGCTAACTGCAGCAGCAGCATGTTTCCGTAATCATAACCGAAGCTGTCATTGACCAGCTTGAAGCGATCGATGTCCAAATAGAAGACAGCTACCTTTTGTCCAATGGATTTGGAAATACTTAGCCGCTCATTCAAGTTATCTCTGAACATACGCCTGTTCGGCAGCCCTGTCATATCATCATAATAAGCCATGTAGCGAACTTGCTCATCACCGCGCTTACGTTCTGTGATATCCTGGCATATTAGAATATTGCCTTTGGAATTAGGCTGCAAATCAACAGGAACAGCAGTCACGTTCAAATCCACCCGGTAGCCGCTTTTATGTATAACAGCTGTTTCAAAGGTAACAGGAGTCCCGCTTCTCACTTGTTCAAGCTGGCTACCTGTCCGCTCCAGCTGCTCTTGTGTAACAAAGCTGATAAACGGTTGATTGAGCAGCTCAAATACGGAGTAGCCGAGGATGGTTTCTGCCGCTAAATTAATCCGAATAAATTTACCATCTTGATCAAAAATACCAATCGCATTAGGATTGTGCTCGAATAAGGAATCAAGCACATTTAAATAAGTGTGATCCCGCGGCATTTCTTTTTTTAAGGATTGTATACTTCCACTCTTTCTAAGCAGCACGATAAGCAGCACTAGTGAGGCAAGCAAATAAATCCATGCAGCATACGGCTTTACGTAAAAGCTTACGAATATGGCGACTAACAGATATCCGCCAATATAGAGCCGGTTTTTCACAAATTAGCCTCCTCTTACTGCTCACTATTGGTAATAGGAAGCGTCACACTGACAACCGTTCCTTCTCCCACCTTGCTCTCAACCACAAACTGGCCATGATGATCCTCAATGATTTTATTCGTAATCATGATGCCAAGCCCAGTCCCTTTTTCCTTCGTTGTATAAAAGGGCTCTCCAAGCCTAGCCAATACATCCTCCGATATCCCATGCCCTCTATCTTGAAACAACACACGCACCGTTTTGTCTCCAACTGAAAATAGTTGAATATCGATTTTTCCGCCATCTGGCATGGCTTCTATCGCATTTTTGAGCAAATTAATGAAGGATTGCTTCAGCTGGTTTTCCTCGCAATGAACAAGCGGCAGATGATGCTCCATAGCGACAACGAATTGAATATTACTAATAATGGCCTGTGTCTCAAGCAGGGTTATGACACTTTTGATAATATTCTCGATACTTTTGGGCTGGTATTGTATGAATTGCGGCTTAGCGAGAACGAGCATTTCTGTCGTAATCAGTTCGATCCGTTCTAGTTCGGACATCATAATATCATGGTATTCTTTTTTATTTACAGCACCCTGGTGCAGAAATTGCATAAATCCTTTGAGGGTAGTCAATGGATTACGAATTTCGTGAGCAACTCCAGCAGCAAGCTGCCCGATAAGGGACATCTTATCTGACCTGTGGAGCAGCTCTTCCGTACGCTGCCGCTCAGTAATATCCTTGAATGATAGGACAACTCCAATGATTTGATCTTGATCCAAGATCGGCGAAGTCATGTATTCAACCGGAAACGAGTCTCCATTTTTTTTGTAAAAGATCTCGTTTGAACAATCACAAACCCCTTCGAGCATCGTTCGATCTAACACAGTTTCATTCTTGATTTGCAAATCTTCATCGGTTCCACTAGCACGTGTCAAAACGAGATAAGGATTCTTCCCCACCATTTCTTCATAGGTGTAACCCGTTAAGCACTCCGCCGCTTTATTCCAAAACGTAGTGCCAAAATGCTCATCGATGCCAAACATGCCCTCTGAAACGGCATTTAGAATGAGTTGATTTTGGTTATGATTTAGCAGGGATTGATAGCTACGCCTGCTTTCCTCAAGCTTATGCTCCAAACGTTTTCTTTCCGATACATCTTGAATCTGCACAACTACAAGATTTGGATACGCTTCCGTATCACGAATGAAGGAAACTTGAATAATTCCCCATATTATGGTGCCATCCTTATGGACATAGCGATTCTCTCTTTGAGTAGATTCCCGCTCACCACGAAGGGTCTGTTCGCATAGTTCTGCATAGGTAGCCACATCATCAAGATGCGAAAACTCCTGAATAGGCAGACCAATCAATTCTTCTTCTGCGTATCCTAAGAGGCGGCATAACGATGTATTAACCATGAGTAACCTGCCGTCCAGACTAACGATTGCCATTGAAATGACTGCGCAACCAAACAATTGATGATATAGCTCATGGCTTGTGAATAGTTTTAGTTCCGAAGCAATTGGCTTACCCGTTTCTGATTGGTTCCCCATGATATCAGCCATGCGCCACATCCATTCAATTAAGGAAGAATGATCGAATCCGTCATGGATTACTTTCTACATGATCCGAGCTTTTTCCTGCTTAGAAGACAAAATACAATGAAAAAAGAGTCAGATTTCCTGACTCTTTCCATTTTCTTATTTGTAAGCGGCCACGGCTAGAAGTATCCATCCAACCAAGAAACTGAGCCCGCCTAGTGGGGTAATGGGTCCAAAAAACTTGAGTCCAGTCAGACTCAAGCCATATAAACTACCTGAGAACAGGATAATACCAATAAAAATGCCCCACCCCGATGCATTCACCATCGAGCTATTTGCCAGCTTATCTGACAAAAGAGCAATAAGGATGAGGGCTATCGCATGAATCATGTGATATTGTACGCCGGTCTGAAACACATCTATCTTATCCGGAATCCTTTGTTTCAAGTAATGAGCCCCAAAAGCGCCTAGAGCGACTGAAAGAAATGCATTCAAACTGCCTATCAGCAAAAAAAGTTTCATCATTCTCGTCTTCTTTCCTTTCCGAAACGATATTATTTATTCCACTTCGCCAATATCATGCTGACCGACAATTAACCGCACGGGCTCCAAAAACACACGTGTTACCGAAGGCTTTTTGATAAGATCGAGTTCAATATCTACAACCTTATTACGAGTGGTTTTGCCTTCTCTTTTGTCATAAACAACATCAAATTGTTTCAGACCAAGCTGATAAATCACCACAGATGAACCAATCGTTAATGCATTCGATTCAAAATCGCCATGGTCAAATAATACCTCTGACAAAATTTCTTCATTCATATCCACAATCGTAACATACTGACAAAATTGGTAACGCACTAAGGATGTCCCCCTTTAAAGATAAGTATGATTACCCATTCGCCGAAAAATGTCGAAATTCCTGCTAACTTCATGATTCCCATCCATGTTCATATAAAATCCAAACAAAAGATAACAACTGGAATTGTAAACATACTAAATAAAGTTGAAGTAAAGACAGCCTGTGAAGAAAACTCCGGTTCATTCTCATATTCAATGGCCAGCAGCACACTGCTTAAAGAGGTCGGCACAGCACACGAGAGAATCAATGCTTTGGCCGTAATCCCTTCAATCCCAAGCAGCCAAACAACGAAAAATCCGAGCAGCGGTCCTGCGGCAAGTCTTAGTATATTAGAAACGAGCACATTGGAAAAATGAAATTCCCATTTCATACCGCCAAGCTGCACACCTAGGGTCAGCAAAGCTGTCGCCATAAAAGCGTTTGAAATATACTGCAGCGGTATATGAATCGATCCCGGAACAGGTAAATGGAAATACCGCAGCAGCAGTGCAATCGGAATGGCGTAAATGACCGGTAAGGAAAGAATGGTTTTCATCGTTGCTTTCCAAGTAGATTTATGTGCATTTAAGGTATAGATGCCGTATGTATTGGGAATTAGCGTTTGCATAATCATGATCACGATTTGGATAGATAACGTATAGGCATTCCCACCAAAAACAGTTTGATTCAGCGGCAGTGCGTAGTTAGCGCTATTGTAGAAAATAACACTATTGCGCATGGCAATACGCATACCGCGCTGCATCTTTTTCAACCGAATAACAACCTCAATGCTGGCAAAAAGGAGACTAAAGAATAGGACAAAAAACAAGAGAACCTGCATTAAAATATGCAAGTTCATTTCGGACTCATACAGCTTAACAAAAACTAAGGCGGGTGAAAACACGTAGAAATTAAGCTTCGATAATGTCTTAATATCAATCTGGAAAGCGCGGTACATCGCTGCGCCGATCGCAATCATAATACTAATAGGTACAATGTTATTCACTAAAATGTATATGAAATAACTCATTCCAGATCCTCACTTCAAAAACCTATAGTCGTTCCTTAATCGAACGCATTTACGCTGCTGATAATACGTTTTAACTGTTCATTAAAAGTGTAAATTTCTTCAGGAGATAGCCCGCTTGACGCAAGCAGCGACTGTGGGATACAAAGTGCCTTCTCGTAAAGGGCAAGACCCGCTTCTGTGATTTGAATATTCACGACACGTTCATCTTCAGAAGATCGTTTCCTTTGAACCAGTTGCTGAGCTTCCATCCGCTTAAGCATAGGTGTCAAAGTACCCGAATCAAGATCAAGCTTCTCGCTAAGCTCTTTGACTGTACTTTCCTTTTGATCCCAGAGAACCAACAGCACCAAATATTGCGGATAGGTAATCCCCAAACCTTCAAGAAAAGGGCGATACATGCGAGTAATGGCTCTCGAACTTGCATATAGACTAAAGCACAGTTGATTTTCTAGCTTTAAAAATTCACTGCTGCTCATTGGATTGGTTTCCTTTCTGTTCAGTCATATTGTAAACAATCGATTTGTTTCAAATGTATATAAAATAAATCCCTCTGTCAATGTGAATAGTTAACTTCTATAGGTGAATACGAAAAAGGGACTCACAGCAACTGCCATCCAGGATGACAATAGACTGTGAATCCCTCAACTTGCTTACCTATTTAATCCCTGCAACTTTTACATACTCAAGCCATTGTTTTTTGTATTCTGCCTGGATTTTCTCCAGCCCTGCTGATTTGGCTTTTTCCATAAAGGTTTTGAGTCCGCCTTCAACATCTGCTACTAGACCTGCTTCCAGAGGATACAGATATTGCTTTTCGACTTGCTCTAAAGCTGCTTTCTCAGCTTGGTAGCTCGTATAGTCTTCAGCGAAACCTGTAAATTTATCTGGTGATGAAATTTTATCAAGATCTGCGAAAATTTTCTTTACGCCATCATAGCCTTTGTCGAAGAGCATAAATTCAGGATTTCTCCACGCCCAACCTTGCATAGATTCTCTAGGGAATCCATTGCTGTTATTATCGCCGATCATCGTATAGTATCCGTTTTCAACCTTATAGTTCTTACCTTCAATTCCATACTCCGTTAATTGATTGTATGTTTTGTCTGTAACCATTTTTTCGTAGAAGGCAAGAGCTCTCTCTGGATTTTTACTGCTTTTCGGAATCGCAAATCCATTATGAATAGGATGCACAGGCTCTGCATGCCCCTTTATCAGAGGCGCTGGATAGTATTCGAGTTTCCAGTCCGGATGCGTACCATCAATTTTGATCTTCTGATCATTAAAGCGGCTTGGGTTATCGCCTATGTTGGCCGCAGCTTTACCGTTTATAATCAGATCTGTCATAGAGTCTTTAACATTCAGAACGTTTTTGGTAATGTAGCCTTTATCCTGCCATTTTTTATAGGTTTGCAGCTCTTTTAAATGCTCAGCTGAGCCCCAGTAGGAAGTAACTTCCGAAGGATTTTTATAGGGAATACCAATTCCGTAAGGAAGTGCTCCAACCGGATCTATCGTTAAATTTTTATAAAGATCTGAAAGATTCGTTTTCACATCGCTGTTTGCTGCCAACGGGATCATATCCGGCACGTTCTTCTTAATTCCATCCAGATAAGCTTCAAAGTTGGCAAGCGAATCCGGCTTCGGCAAATTGAATTTCTCTCTGAGATCTTCACGCCAGATAAAGCCTGTTGTCACATACTCTTTGTAGGTGGCAGGAACAGTATAGATTTTCCCGTCAATTTTAACCGCATCCCACATATCTTTAGGCACGAAGCTGTTTAATTTAGGAGCTGCTTTAGGGAGCAATTCATCCAGCGGAAGGAAAGCTCCTTTTTTCGCATAGGATTGATACTGCGTCCAATCAGCTGTAAAAATCAAATCGATCGGCTGTCCTGACGATAGAAGCAGCTTATATTTCTGATCCCAGTCGGTCCATGTCGTGAAATTAAACTTGACCGTCGCATTCAGATCCTTAAGTGCCAGCTTGTTAACTTCTTCTTCGATGACGGAAAGATCCTTAGGCGCTGGACCTAACATATAAAATTGTAGCTCTACTTTCTTCGAAGTATCAAGACCTGCTGGTTTGCTGACAGCGGAAGCCTCAGGTGTTTTCGTTGCTTGCGTTCCAGCAGTAGGACTGGACGATGGTGTAGTCGAACTGCTGCACCCAGCGACAACGGAACCTGCTAACGCTAGTACCATAGATGCACTGTATATCTTTTTCAAATTACTTTTCATATAAATCCTCCCTTTTTATTCTTGAATAATATATGTTAGCTGACGGCAAGTATCCGTTTCAGTTCTAACCTTTGACAGCGCCAATCGTTAATCCTTTAACGAAAAACCTTTGTACGAACGGATATAGAAGGAGAATTGGACCCGTAACAATCATAGCCATAGCCAGTTTGGTGGATTCCGTTGGGATATCCTGTCCGAATGAAACCCCCGTACTCACGCCTAGCTGCGAAACGGCTGCAGCTGTATTAATAATGTTATACAGAAAATACTGCAGTTCGTATTTATCCTGATCGTTGATGAACAGCGACGTAGAGAACCAACTATTCCAATAATGCAATGCCAGGAATAACCCTACTGTTGCAATACCTGGCATTGCTAAAGGAAGCACTACACGATAATAAATCGTAAAATCGTTGGCACCGTCAATCTTTGATGACTCTGTAAGCTCCTCCGGTATGGAGGATTTAATGAAGCTTCTCATTAATATAATTAGGAAAGGAGTCATGAGCCCTGGAAAAATAAGAGCTGCATACGTATCCGTCAATTGCAAATATTTGGTGATCATAATGTACCAAGGTACCAGGCCTCCGCCAAACAGCGTAGTAAAATAAATGTAAAAGGAAAGTTGATTACGGTACCTGAAATCTTTTCGTTGCAAGACATAACCAGCCATCGTCATCATGAACAATCCAAGCGTTGTACCAACGATGGTAACGAAGATCGTTACCCCATAAGCCCTTAGTACTTTTCCTGGGAATGTTAGAACGGCTTCATAGGCTGCAAGGGAAAATACTTTCGGAATCAAATGGTAACCATCACGAACAATCGACTCATTGTCGGTAAATGACCCCGATATCAACAGTAAAAAAGGAAAAATACAGATCACGGAAATCGTTATGATGATTAGATAGGCAATAATATAAAACGCGACAGAATCAATACTGTTAGACTTCACTGGAACCTCCCCTAGAAAAGCGCATACTCTTCATTTGATTTTTTAATGAAATAGTTCACTGTCATTATCAATACAAAACCGAAGAAGGACTGGAACAATCCGGCTGAAGTCGCCATCCCGATATCGAATGTCACTTTTAGTGAACGAAATACGTAAGTATCCAGAATATCTGTTGTATTGTACAAGATCCCGTTGTTTCCAATGAGCTGATAAAAGAGATCGAATTGTCCTTTCATGATACTTCCCAATGAAAACAGGAGTAATATGATAAAGGTTGGCTTTAGCATGGGCACCGTAATGTACCAAATCCTTTGAAAAATATTCGCACCATCGATTTTCGCGGCTTCGTAATATTCATCGCTAATGCCTGTAATAGTAGCGAGGTAGATGACCATCGTATAACCTAAGTTTTTCCACACATAGAAAATGACCAAAAGGAATATCCAAGCTATCGGTGTGTTATAAATATCCATCGGATTCGAACCAAATGACTTTAGCGTGGTATTCACAAAGCCCGTATCGTAATTAAACATGTTATACGCAATAGCATTCAATAAAACAAACGATATAAAGTAAGGTAAAAACATGACGGATTGCGTGATCTTCTTAAATGCCTTGCCTTTCATTTCACTTAACATAATCGCACAAAAGATCGCTGCGCCATTTACAAATAAAATAAAAGCAAGGTTATAAGCCACTGTATTTCTCGTCAGTCCCCATAGCGCTCCCGACTTCCATAGGAATTTAAAGTTTTCTAATCCCACAAATGGACTTCCGAATAACCCTCCATTAAAATCGAATCTGGTAAACGCGAAGTAGATCCCAACCATCGGCACATAAGAATTAATGAAAAAGAATACTAATGTTGGTGCTATCATGAGAAACAAAATTTTGTTTTTGTTTAACTCGTACAAGAAACCATTCTTTCGTAACATGCTGCGAAGCCTCCCTGCCTAATTTTGAATGTTGATTTGTATGTCATGCTCGAATTATATAGCTAGCTATTCTGGAAGAGATAGTGAAGATATGATACTAAATATGAATAATTTGCAGTTTAGGCTCCTTATGCAAGTATGTACATTTTAAACATTCATGGACTTTCCGGATTTTTCGGTACTTTTTCTTCCTTTCGACTCATCTGGTTCCATTGCAAGTGCCAAATAGGTACGATATACTTTTCCTACGAACCAGGGGGGATAGTCTCATGATGAAGCGCACTCATGACAACAAAAAGGTATATCGAAATATACTGCTGAGTATCATTTTGTCTATTGTCATCACTCTGCTTGTATCCTCCAGCATTCTTCATTTTAATTTCGATAATATCGCGCTCAATCAAGTGTACGAATCCGATTCCAACAGTTTGATGCAAACCAGTCAGGAAATTCGAACCATAACAGGGACAGCTACCTCCTTGTCCTTTCAAATTTATCGGGATTTTGTCATCAGTAAGCTGTTGTTTTACGATAAACCTGATATCTACGATGTAACTAGCGCCATGCAGCAGCTCAACAATTATCGCTTCGCGATGCCATTTATTGATTCCATCTATGTGTATAACGGTAAATCAGATCTTTTCTACGTCAGCTCCGACAATTCTCAAAGCGGCATTCAATCCAAATCCACACTAGGCGATCAAAGCATGGTAGATATTTTGGACCATTTTCAGGATTATACGCCTTTTCTACCCGTTCCCAGAACGTTTAATTTAGTTGGCAACGCTCAACTCACAGTCTCTAAGGTCGGTATTTATTCCTATTTGTGTTATGATGCAATCAATATAAATAATTCCTTAAACTCCGCAGTTATTGTGAATATCTCGGAATCTTTCTTCAATAAATCCTTGAAAAACATAACAAACAGCCGTTCCAGCAACGAATTTATTATTAATAATGAGGGCTTACTGCTCTCCACTGACGGAGTTAATCCGGTATTGACCAATTATTCGGATATAACTTACATCAAGAAGATTATTGCCAACGCATCATCTCCTGGGTATTTGGTAGACTCTGTTGATAACACAAAGTCGCTGATTTCATACACAGCTCCGGATTCATTGGGATGGCGATATGTACGAACGACACCTTATACCATCATCACGAAAGAAATCAAGAGCATGAGAACGAAAACGATTTACATCAGCTTGAGCATACTCATTGCGGGATTACTTATTTCGTTCTTCACTTCACGAAAACTTTTCGATCCCATCGATAAAGTGATACGCAGCTTAAAAACATTAGAAATCGAAAAAAGAGACAATCTACAAATCTTACGTCAGGATTTCCTGAGAAATATTATTATGGGAAGAGAGGCCTATCACCCGATAGCCTTGCAAGAAAAATTGCGTTATTTTGGATCAAAAATAACCATTCAGCATTCTTCTTTGTTAATTATGGTAAAAATTGATCACTTTACAGATAACGTTAATAAATATCAGGATCAGTTTAAATTGTTGCGATATGCCGTAATGAATATATGCACAGAGATTAGCTCCCCCACCTTTCAAGCCGAAGCCATTGATATGGGCGATGACCATATCTTGCTGCTGCTTACCGCGCAGGAGTCCGATTTCGAGTGGGATCATGAGGCATTCATGGCTATACTCCACAAGATGCAAACATCCATTGCCGACTATATCAAGCTGTCCGTCTCCATCACCATAAGTCCCTTACAAGATCATGCAGGGCAATGCATTCACCTCTATAAACAGCTGTTGGAAGCTTCCTACCACCGATTGTTCAGAGGTCACGGATGCATCATATGGTCAGAAGAGATCATGGAGTATCGATCTAAGGAGTATAAATTTCCAACACATAAGGAAAAACAACTGGTCGATTGTCTAATGACCGGAGATTCAACCGAAGCGGAAACCATTTACGCTGATATTGTTAATGAAACTGCCGAATTTTCCTATTCAGTTGTTCAATTAGCTATATCCCATTTAACACTTACGGTAAATAACGTTCTTAATACGATCAATAAGAATAACGCCATAGCCCTTCCACTTTATTTGGATACGACAACCGCTTCCCTGAATCAAGTAGAAACCATTGAAGAAATTAATGTTCAGTTCTACCACTTGTTCGAGCTGCTTTACAAAAAGCTGGATGAAAAAAGAAGCTCCAAGCATGTGGAATTAATTAAAAAAATGAATGACATTATCGAGAAGGATTATGCAAACCAGAACTTATCTTTAAATTTCATTGCCGATGAACTGGATATGTCTCCTATTTATATCAGTAGGTTATATAAACAACATACGATGGCAGCGCTTACGGATTTGATTCAAGACGTCCGTATGAATAAATCGAAAGAACTGCTCCTACACTCTTCCCTCTCTGTGGCAGAAATAGCGGAAAAGACCGGCTTCACCAGCGACTCGTACTTTTACAGAAAGTTTAAGAAGTATAATGGCATTACACCAAACGATTTCAGAAAACATTATACTCAAAATTCAGCACCTTCTATTCAGAAAGGAATTGATGTTTGATGAACTGGTTTTTGGCTCATGAGAAAGATCTTGCTGACGTATTTGCGGAGGCAGAACGCATCGTTAGCGGATTTCCAGCACCGTTAGATCACATTGGACTTGCTTATTTAGCTACATTTGACGGAAGAAAAGAAGAAAGCACTAAAAATTATATCTGTTACCTTCTTCCGTATTGGATGAAAGACATCACTGAACTGCAACCAGAGTCGATAAATAAACTCTCATTAGCGAATGTATTTGTAATGCTCTACTATTTTATACAAGACGATATCATGGATTCAGCCAAAGGTGAGCATAAGGACAAGCTGCCGCTCGCCAATTTATTTCATATGCAGTTTCTATCCACTTATAGAGAAATGTTCCCTGCCGGGTCGCCTTTCTGGAGTTACTACGAGACGTATATCATGGAATGGTCTGAAGCTGTTTCCAATGAGCAGCAATCCGATTACTTCCATCACGACATTGGCAAAGTCGCTAAGAAAGCAAGTCCCGTCAAAAATGCCAGCACGGGAGCTCTTCTACTATCAAATCAAGCCCACCTTATCCCTGTCGTCACTGCGGCTGTAGAACAAACGCTTATCACTTTACAAATGCTGGATGATTGGGCTGACTGGGAAGAAGATTTGGAAGAGGGTTCTTACAATTGCTTAGTGGCTTCGCTGCGTAAGCATTTGCAGCTATCAACGGATAGTACTGTATCGCCCGAAATGGTGAAGCAGCAGTTGTATGTGCATGACTTTCTGGATTTGTATGGGCAAATCGCAATTATTCATCATGAGCAATTGCTAGGCTTACAAATATCCATGACACAAATGATCAATTTCCATGACTCGCTTGTGGAAAACATACTTAGAGGTTCAAACGAAATCAAAAATAGTAGAAAAATGCTAGCACAAGGTGGTTTAAACTATTTTTTGTCGAAATCTAGTTGATTTTGGTAGATTATTCTGAATATTCATGTTATAATTTGTCATGAAGGTAAAATTACCCAATTGACAAGGAGTGATTAGTAATGTCATCAAATGAAACATTGAAAGCTCAAATTATTCAAAAAGCTTGGGAAGATGAAGCATTCAAGAACCAACTTATTGCTAATCCAAAAGCCGCGCTAAAACAAGCATTTAACATCACACTTCCTGATGACATCAAAGTTAAAGCGGTTGAAGAAACTTCAACTGAGTTTGTACTTGTCATTCCTACGAATCCTGCAAAAGTATTGGTTACTACGAATGGCACTGAAAATATGTGGTAAAACGAATATGAAATAGGTGCTGTGCTTTGTTAGCACAGCACCTATTTTTATTTAACAGCAATCGAGGGAAAACAGAGTATTACCTCCGTCCCAATATATCTCTGACTTTGGAACTCAATATGTCCCTGCATCGCCTCAATGATTCGAAAAGTAATCATGAGTCCAAGTCCTGTCCCCTTTGTTTTTGTTGAATAATAGGGTTCCCCTAATTTGATCAACTGCGCGGGTTCAATCCCCTCACCGTTATCTTTGATATGAATATAAACCTTCTCCTGTTTAGCATACGCCCATATATGAATTTGACCATCAACCTGAAAGGCTTCAATGCTATTTTTGATAATGTTAATCAGCACTTGCTTCAATTTCGAAGCATTTCCGCGTAAATATAAATCATTAGGAACACTAACGGTTATCCGCCCGCCATGCAAAGTGGCTAGCGGAACAATAATACCTTCAATCTGGTTAATTTCCTTGGAAACATTTAAATCAACGAGATCATCAAGCTGTGGCTTGGCAAATGTCAGGAAATCCGTGATGATTACAGAAGCCCGATCTAATTCTTCAATCGCGATGCCCATATATTCTTTGTTCTTATCATCTGTTCTAGCAGCAATAAGCTGTAAGAAACCTCGTGTTACCTGCAAAGGATTTCTGACCTCATGAGCGACAGATGCGGCCAACGAGCTTATCATTTCCATCTTATCCGAGAGCTGAAGCTGATGGTTATAGAATTCTAATTCCTTGGAATAGTTAATCATATGTTCCTGATTGATGGCAAAGCGCCTGCCTAATACGACAATAATGGCAATAATAAATCCTACAACTCCCCATTTCCAGAAGAAAAACTTATAGTTTTGAGAACTAGCAAAGTAATATATAAGGTCTAGCGTACTCATAAAAGCTAACAAGAAAAAACAGGATGAGAAAATAACAGCTTCCTTGTTCCCTTTTCGCACAAACTTGAGGGAGAAACCAATCATTAAAATGAACTGACTAATCATAATAATTCCTAAAACGTTAACCGAAAAAAATGAATAAACTTTGCTAAAACGATAATCATTGAGTAGATTAACGAGCATAAAAGTAATTAATGAAAATGAATACATAACCTGGAATTTTCTAAACCAACGAATCAGATTATATTTGCCGTCATCAAATATTTTTTCAAAATAATAAGTGAGTGTCGGCAAGAAAACGGCAAGCGATATATCAAATAAAGCAATATATAAACCGCCATAGTTCGTAAAGTTTGCGTACATGAAAGCGGAATATGTAATAAATATAGTTCCAAGCGTTAAATTAAGTACACTAATTAAAACCCAGCTTATAAATTGAACTTTTCTCAGGAAGAAAGAACCTATCGGTATCATCACAGCCATGAAGAGAAAGACACACCCTAGTATAATGTCCGGCAAATCCTGAAATACAAATGTTTGCATCAAAGACGTATAATTATCCAGCTTAATTGCTGAATGTATACCCAAGCGATCCATTTTTGTCTCCAGCTTTAAATAAACGTCTTTCCCTCCATCCTCACTGCCAATAGGAAATAAACTTCTTTGTTTATCATATGGAAAATTAAACTCGGTTTCTCGAACTAAGCGATCGCCAATGTACACCCAAAGGTTCTGCGTATGAATTCCTTCAATGTATATGCCATAGTCTTTAGGTATATGGGATGGAAGTTGGAGTCTAATCCATGCCGAAGAAACTTCTTTCGGTTTCTTGGGAGATGATTCGCCGTTAATGACTTTAATCCAATGATTGGAGGAAGCAGCAATTACTCCTTCTAGACCACCTGGCGGATCACCCCACATGATGCTCCAATCTGGGATCGCTTTCAAATCCACTTTATCATCGGCATAAGCATGGGAAGACATGAATCCACAACAGAAGATCATAACCAACATCGTTTTCCAGAGTTCTCGAGATATCCGTTTCATTTATTTTCCTCCCCCGAAGAAAACTGTAAGTAATTAACAATATAAATTCGACAGGTTTCTTTGCTTTCCCTTCTTATTCACTGGTAAACATTTGAAAAACAAAACATAAACAGCCCCCTGCGAAATAACAACAGGGGGACTGCTTATTGTATAAATATTCACATTTACAATGTAGTGAACAATTGACTCCTTGCAGGCACAGTTTCAGCCACAATGCGGCCTTGGCTCACAACATACCGACAACTAGGCTGCTCTCGAACAAGATCCATAGCGTCATCTCCAGGCAGCAGGATAAAGCTGGCTGGATGGCCAATCTCGAGCCCATATTCCTTGAGCTGCAGGGTGCTCGCTGCACGTGTCGTGATCATACGCACAAGCTCCGCCACTTCCTCGCGCCCCGTCATATGAGCTAAATGGGCAGCGATATGAGCTGCTTGCAGCATATTCCCTGTACCCAGCGGATAGAAAGGGGTCTGAATATCGTCATGTGCAATGCTCACATTAATGCCAGCCGACCATAATTCCTTAATTCGAGTGATGCCTCGGCCTTTGGGATAGCCGTCATATCTGCCCTGCATAGCACTATTGATGAGCGGACAACAAACGACATTCACGCCCGAGCGCGCAAGCATTCCCTGCACCTTCTGGTAATAAGCTTCCCCATAATAGGCCGCAGCGTTCGCATGCGCAGCTGTTACTCGCTCGCGTAGTCCAGAACGAATCGCGAGATGGGCAACGCTTTCTAAGAACGTGGAGTGAGCATCGTCCATTTCATCGCAAAAAACATGGACGAAGCAGCTATACTTCTCTGCTAGATTGAAGCAAATTTCAAGCGATAATAGCCCTTCCTCACGCATAGGTTCTAGATGCGGAATCGCCCCAATGCCATCTGCGCCAAGCTCCAAAGCTTGCTCCAGACGGCGTTCATTATCGGGACACGCGCGAATACCGTCTTGAGGAAACGCGATAACTTGCAGGTTCATGTATGGTTTTACGCGCTCGCGCAAGGCAAGAAGTGCACGTAGTGCAGTCAGATTCGGATCTGAGATATCTGCTTGGGTGCGTACATGCAGGATACCGGCAGCCATCTGCATCCGAAGCACCTTCTCTGCTCGTTCCGTGACGTCTTCGTAGGTGAGCGCTTGTTTCCGCTTTTGCCATAATCCGATGCCTTCGTATAGGGTCCCGCTCTCATTCCAGGCGGGCTCCCCCGCCGTTAGGACGGTGTCCAAGTGAATATGGGACTCCACAAATGGCGGGAGCAGCAGGTGACCAATCCCATCAATTTCGCGTTCCCCATGTTCGGCAATACTTCCAAGCACGGCGATTTTGCCGTTTTTTACACCGATATCTACAAGACCTCGGTCCTCCGAATGTCCAAGCATACGCACATTACGAAATACAATATCCAGCAGCTAACTCACCCTCTTTACCTTGGTGCCATTTAGTTATCCTTTTTCATCTCGGATTCATGCCACGAACTAAGCAGCCATTTGGCGAAAGCGTTGACTAATAAGAAGAAAATAATGCCCAGTGCTGATGCTGAAAGTCCACAAGCGAATAAATAAGGAGTTTTTAAACGAGCAGCGGCATACGTTATCGCATAACCAAGTCCGCCTTGACCTCCGCCGATACCGGCAATGTATTCACCGACAATAGCCCCGACCACGGATAAAGTACAGGAGATTTTCAGACCGGCTATGATATAAGGCAGGGCAGCTGGTATTCGCAGCCTCCACATCGTTTGAATCGCATTCGCATTATATAAATAAAACAGGTTACTCATATTTTGATCTGTGGAATTTAGACCGATTAACGTATTCGAAAGCATCGGGAAGAATCCGATTAAGAATGTAATAATGACAATCGCATTCACACCCGCATCGAACCATATCACAATGAGAGGGGCAATGGCGACAATCGGAATGGTCTGTAAAATTATCGCATAAGGATAAACACTCTTCTCAATCCATTTGGAGCTTGCCAAAAGAATGGCACCAGTAACTCCTAATATAATGCTGAGGAAAAATCCAAGCACAGCTTCCAACGTCGTTGTCCTTACAGATACCCAAAGTCCATGTCTGTTTTCTACGGCTGCTGCGACGATATCGGAAGGCTTAGGTACGAGATAAACAGGAGCTTTCACTAAATAAGCAATGAGTTCCCAGCCTCCGATGAAAACAACAAACGCAACTAGCGGTGGTAAAAGATGCTTAAGCAGCATCAGAAGTCGAAGCCCTGGTGAGGCCCCATCTTCCAATCGATTAGCCCAAGCCGCCCGTTCGCGGGCAGGGAATATTTCATCCGGTAGTATTTGCAGGTATTTAGAATCTACAGCCATTGTACGTCCCCCTTCATTTACATCTCATAAATGATTTTCCCTGGATTCAGCAGCCCCCTTGGATCATTCTCACGTTTCTTGCGCTCCATGCTGCCAACTTCACCACGTCCGCCATGATCCAACACCCAGGTATGAGGATCAAATATTTTCACGCCGATCGATTCACAATAGTGAATGATCTCGTATAAGCGTTCTTCGCTCTCAAAGCGAACAACCGGAAGCGAATTTGGTGAGATTTCCCCACCGCTGCGTACCCATTCAAAATGTAGGTAAACTTCTTCCCCATATTTGTCTTTAATCTTCTGAATTTGTTCCATATAGCAATCCAGCTTAAAGCCAGCTTGCAGATACGTCATGGAAGAGTCCGTTTTCATTGCCCATAATGTCGTATGATTCCATGTAAAATCCGATACCCCGATCGTTTTCCGGTAATTTTTAGCCTCAATAAGATGGCCGATGTGCCCGCCATAACTTTGGGCAAGAGCTTCGACTAACGGCAGCGTATCCTCAGCAAATTCAAGCATGACAGCGGCTATGCCAGGCTTGATCACTTTGGCAAACGGAACGAAATAAGAGGGAATTGGCCACTCCATCGGAGCAATGAGCCGTTTCAGAATGGCTTCCTCTCTGGCAAGAGCCTCACCGAATCGCATTGATTGCTCGAAGGTGTCGAAATTTGCTATAGCCTGAGCCCACTCGGTGCGAGGAGAAAGCGGGATGGTCACCTCTGTCAAAATTCCGGTCGTCCCATAATTATGAATATAATCAAATAAATCACGGCCTTGGATAACCAAGCGCTGCGGAGATTCTTCCATCGTATAAATGACGGCTTCCAGCACATTGCCATCCCATAGATTTCCGTGGGTAATTGAGCCGATTCCGCCGGAACCACCGCTTATAAAGCCGCCAACCGTCGCTTTCACATAAGTGCTGGGATAAATGCGAATTTCTTGTCCGACTTCTCGAGCCTTTTTATCAATGACACCTAGACGAACTCCACATTGTAAACGAGCATATCCAGGTCCGATTTCGAGAATTTCATCCATTCGGCTTAGATCTAAGACAATACCGCCCTGTAGGGGAACCGCTTGACCATAATTACCTGTACCAGCTCCACGAACGGTAACGGGAATGTTATGGCGGTAACCGAAGGCTAATACTTCTGCCACCTCGGCTTCATTGCGCGGTATGGCAACGACATCGGCCGCTTTCATATTCTGTAATTGGCGATTAAGAACAGGGGAGTACCAGTAATAATCTTTAGAGAGCTTTTCTCTCGTTTCGCCATCAACAAACACGATTTCCTTAGCAAGCTGCTCCTGTATCTCTTTCTCCCAGCTAATATTCATGGCCATGAGCTTATTCACCCTTTCGTATCAATGATCCAAAGCTTCAGATACTTCACGAACTAAATCACTGAATTGCGTCGTTGTCCGGAAGCTTTCATCTCGTGGAAAAGGGACTGGGATATCAAGCCTCGCCGATATTTTACCTGGACGCGGTGTCATCACAACAACACTTGTGGATAAGAATACCGATTCGAATACGTTATGCGTGACGAATAGCACCGTCATGGATTTATCCTGCTGCCAAATATTAAGCAGCTCCATTTGCAAGGTTTGACGCGTAATTTCGTCTAAGGCGCCGAAGGGCTCATCCATGAGAAGCAGCTTAGGTCTCGAAATGAGCGCACGCGCGATGGAGACACGCATCTTCATTCCTCCGGAAAGCTGTCTAGGCAGCACCTTCATATAGTCCTTCAAGCCGACCAGCTCCAACACGCGCTGAGCCTCTTCTTTCTGTGTCTTCTTATCTACACCGCGCAATTCAAGCGGCAATCTTACGTTAGCTTCTACCGTAGACCAAGGCAGCAGCGTATGATCCTGGAAAACAAAAGCGATATCACTTTGTTTGCGCGCTTCTTTGGGCGTCGTTCCAAACACATCTAACGTCCCTTTACTCGGCTTGGCAAGACCTGTAATCATTTTGAAAATTGTTGATTTCCCACACCCAGACGGACCAACAAAACAAAGGAACTCCCCTTCTTGTATCGTTAGATTCACATCTTGCAAGGCAATTGTACCGTTTGGGTACGTCTTAGAGAGATTATCCATGATTACGAATTTAGGGCCGGATACTTGTGAATTGGATGTATGGATCAGAGAAGAATTCATAGCCATTTACTTCATCTCCTGTATTTGATTTTTGGAACTTTCCTCCGTTATTGTTCCTTTTTCAATGACTTCATCTCAAAAGCTTGAAAGGTGAGCAAAGCCTCGGCGATAAAAGCACCGTACCTTTCAGCCATCGCATGGCCTTTCGTTATCGTTGCTTGCGTAGCATCGCCAGATATCCCCGAATAAGATAAATCATCCATCACCCAAGCAAAGGCACGATTGCGAAGAGCCAAATAACGCGAATCCGGGTAATTCGGATATTCCGTAGGAGCCAGCTCCATATGAACCCAATCAGGCTTAGCAGACATCACTAAGGAAGTTTCCATGTCCCCCGCATGAATACCAGCCTGCTTCTCCAGCGGCGTTATCCACTCATCAGCGGCACCGAGTCCGCCAGGATCTAATCGAAATACAGCCAGCCCCGTTTCAATACGGATTTCCCGGCCCATCATATTTAATAAATCCGTGTTACCCCCATGCGTGTTCACTAGTACTAATTTCTGAAATCCGCTTTTACTCAAGCTTTTCGCTATATCCATCACGACAGCCATTAATGTAGTTGCCGATAACGTTATAGTCCCTGGATGGCCAAGGTGCTCCGTGCTTTTCCCGTATGGAATGGCCGGCAGCAGCCATATATTCGCATGATCGGGAAGCTGTTCGAAAGCCTCGGTCAAGAGCACTTCGGAAATTAAAGTATCGGTAAACACCGGCATATGCGGACCATGCTGCTCAATCGCGCCAACCGGCAGAACGATGAGCGCATTATCTTTGGGAACCTGAGCAACCTCGAGCTTACTTAAGCGGGGAAAAAAGCAGCGATCCCACGCCTTACCTTGATAACGACTGAATGACAAGTTGAGCACCTCCAAGTGAGTGGACATTATAGTACGCATAAGCTCTTATGAAAAAAGACCCAAACTCAAAGTGAAGAGCGGATCTTAAGCTTTCAAATTAGCGTCGTTCAAAATTAAGAAAATTATGCTTATCTTGATTGGAATAGCTGTAAAGCAGCGGCTACATCAGCAACCCGCTCTCCTAATCGAGCTGCCATCAGAAGCTCTCTTGGATCCGGAGATAGCGAACTGTCAGGCCCAGCCAATGTCGATGCCCCATAAGGTGAGCAGCCAATCGCATCAGCCGTTAAATATTCGGGATTCTCCGAATAAGGCAGTCCCACGAATATCATGCCAAAATGAAATAAGGGAACCATAGCGGTTAAAATAGCGGCTTCATGTCCCGTATGAATGGAGGCTGTACTGTTAAAAATGCCCGTAGGTTTTCCTTCCAAAGCACCTTCTATACAAAGCTCCCCAGCCATTTCAAGAAATAGCTTAACTTGGGCAGGCATTGTGCCATAATACGTCGGAAATCCCCATAGAATTCCATTCGCCCAACGCAAATCATCGTTCGTCGCGATAGGAATATCCTGCTGCAAGGCTTTCGTAGCTTCATATTTACTGTAACGATCTGTTAAACGGAATTGCTTAGAAAGCGTCGCTGGGCTTGCCAACTGCTCATTTCCCGCTCTGGATCTTTCATTATCTTGCTGAATAACACGATTTTGAGCAGCAATCATTTCCGGAATACGAACGATCCTGACCTGATGCGCTCCGGATTGGCTAGCTCCATCTGCGACAGCCTGCGCCATTTGGAATACGTGACCGAATGCGCTGTAATAGATGACCAACAGGTTAGCCATTAAGACGCTCACCCTTTCGCGAATTCATGTTTATGGAAGGATACATTCTCAACTGCTTCTTGCCAATAATGAGCTAAGGTCTTATCCTGCCACTCGGCTTTATTTGCAGCCATTCGTACAAAGCTTCCTTGACTATATACAAAGCGGCGTTCAGGCAGCATGGTAAAGAGCTCTTCCGGGGTACTTCCGTCTATGATAACAAAATTCGCATGATTACCAGCCATTACCTCATAGGAAGTTAGACCGAGCACCTTGGCGGGCACATCTGTGATCATGCGCAGCAGTGTGCGAAGATCATCCGGTCGCCCCATATGAGCGGCATAGGAGCCAATAAGAGCAATCTGCAATAAATCGCCTCTGCCAAAAGGGTGAAAGGGATCGTGAATATTATCAGAAGCCACGGCAATAGGAATACCTGCTTCCCAGATTTCCTTCAAACGAGTTACTCCACGTCTAACGGGGAATCCGTCATGCCTTCCTTGCAAATACAAATTGACAGCAGGTAATGAGACTGCTTTGAGCCTCGCGTCAGCCATGCGTTCAATGATGCCGTGAGCATCCTGATCCGTCATCGAAGCTAGCGCACATAAATGATCGACGGTAACTCTTCCTGAATAGCCCTCTGATTTCGTTCGCAAAGCGATATGTTCGATTGTGCGCATAGCTGGGTTGTCTGTTTCATCACAATGCAGATCAATCGGCACATCATATTTCTCTGCTAATTTGAATATATAATCGATATCTTCCTTAGGAGTTAATGACAAGTGCGGCGCTCCACCAATCCCATCGACGCCCATCTTTAGCGCTTCCTCTACGGCATCAACATCTAGCGACATGAAATTGTAGGGACACATCGGAAACAGCTGCAAGCTGATATAAGGCGCTAATGCTTCTTTGGCTTCCAAAGCAGCCTCAATTGTACGTAACGCTACCTCACGTGAGGCTCTCAAATTAAAATCAAGATGTGTACGAATATGCGTAGTACCAAATGACAAAGCTTGCAAAGCCGAACGCATTATTCTTGATTTAATCTCATTTTTGGTAAAAGACGGTGATGCACTTGAATAATTGCGTACGGCCTCTTCTAATGTCCCGCTCCGGTTCTCAACCGAAGTTAGCGAGAATGATTTGTCTAAATGCATATGGGCATCTACGAAGCCTGGCAGTATTATTTTTCCTTCAAGGTCAATGAACGAGACGCCCGATTCGCCTGTAGCAATCTGAGGTTTCCATTGTTCTAATGACATTGCACCAGAATGGGCAGCATTAGCTTCTTGCTTCTGAATCTGAGTCCAAACGCCATCACGAATCGAGAGACGAAACAAATGCCCCTCATCCTCCATTGGCAATCGAACGTTCACTAAATCCATATTCATAATAGAAGCCAATGCCGCCACCCCCTGTTTATTTCTTATTTTATCTCTTACTTCTTAGGTAAAAATTGCGTTGTGAACACTTTGTCGATGTTCTCTGCTGTTTTGAGAACACCTACATCTACAAGCTGCTTTTGAACTTCTGACCAACGTTCTTTCGTCATAATGCCCGTACCTTTGGTTGCTGCATCTCCGCCGAATACAAAGTCCATCTCTTTAGCAGCGCTAAATTTCATCATATCTAAGCCCATATCTGGATTCTTCACTTGAATGGAAGGATTGATCTCCTCGGAATGATCCTTGTAATAATCCCAGCCTTTAACCGTGGCTTCGACGAAAGCCTTCACTTGGTCTGGATGTTCAGCAATCATTTTCTCCGTAGTGAAGTATACGCCAGCGTAAATGTTATAACCGGAATCGGCAACCAAGAGCGTGCCATGCTCTACCTTTTGCTGAGTGAGCGTGAACGGTTCAGAAGTTACATACCCTTGCGTAAGAGCTTTTGGATCGCTGACAAAGTTAACTAATTGACCTGTGTATTTCATTTCTTGGGCACTGTCTAATTTGTATTTCTTCTTAATAAATTGCCAGAAGCTGGCCGTTGAAGCCACATATACCTTATGTCCGTTTAAATCACCAAAATCTTTAATCGCAGTATCTTCTTTATGATAAAACACAGCTTGCGGACTCTTTTGCATGGAGGTTGCAATGGCTACAATCGGAATACCCTCTTGTCTGGCTACCAGGATATCATCACCATTCGCCATACCGAATTGCGCTTTGCCTGAAGCGACGATTTGTGTAGAAGAAACCTGTGGACCACCCGGCATGAGCGTCATATCAAATCCTGCATCTTTATAGAATCCTTTGGCCAAGGCCGCAAAGTTCCCACCATGTTCGGGTTCGGCGAACCAGTTTAAAACAACAGTTGCAGGTAAGACTGCTTTGGTAGCTGTAGTCGAAGCCGGTGAAGCTGCTGGAGCAGTGGAAGCCGTCGTTGCAGCCGATGGTGCTGAAGATGGCGCTGACGTTGAAACCGAGGAGCCCGCGTTACCGCATGCGGCGAGCATACTTGAGATCATAACTAAGCTAATGGACAAAACAACTGGGCGTTTCGCTGCAAGCGGATTAGTAAGATTAAATGGTTTCATATTAAACTTCCCCTCCATATTTGGTTTTCTCTACAAAAGTCAATCTTTAGTCAAATATAGAGTTGATGGCCTGTTCAAGTCAACGAATAGACTAACGTTTTGTATTTTCACACAATAAAAGTACGTCTTTTTATTACTTTTCCAAGAATTATTTTAGAAAAACACACTAATATTGCATGGAAGACGAACGTTCTCTTATATTGTACCAACCACCACGCCTAATTCTTTCAACCAACGACGATACGCAATGGAGAAACGATCCACCTTATGGTTGAGTTCGACCTGCAGATCCAGTGGCAACAGCTCCGGCTTCTGAGTCTCTATTACCCTCGCATCTTGTTCAAACACGATATCCTGGAAGCGAATAAAATTCGCATCATCTACGTCATAGGCATAATTCCGCGATACCATCATAAATACAACGCATTCTTCTGCAGCAACAGGCAATACCGTCAACATAATCCACAAGGTTTGGCCATTGCTCGGATCTGCTTTGGACAATCGAGCGGATAAAGGCCGATAAACTTCTTTCATATAGACATAAGTCGTACCTTCACTCTTATCCGAGCCGGAATGGGCAACCGGTTGAAAGATCGGGATATTATCGATATAAATGCGTTCCTTCTCCTTGATAACCTGAAAGTCGGGCAGCTCCGCATAGTCGGGGTGTCCGAGCAGATTCTGATGGACGAACATCAAATGCGCAAAATCTGTAAAATTCTCAATCACTCTCGTTCCAGCTGCTGTAACTTTGTATGGGCCACATGGTAATGGACGAAATTCTGGATTAGCAAACTCTTCGAAATGAGGCAAAGGCGCCACGGGTTCACCTATACATACCCAGATAAAACCGTATTTCTCTTCACAGGCATAGGTTTGCGCTTTAGCTCTGAGAGGAATCTTCTCCCCCTTAGGCTGTGCTGGAATACAGACACATTGTCCAGATGAATCATACTGCCAGCCATGGTATGGACAGACAAGGACATCATCTTGTACCCACCCTTTGGAAAGCATGGCTCCACGGTGAACGCATAGATCTTGCAGGGCATGAACCCCTTGGCTAGAGCGGTAAATCGCTACTCTTTCACCCAAAATGATGACACCCACAGGTTGGTCTTTCAGCTCAGACGCGAGGTACACAGCATGCCAATCGTTTTCAAGTACAGGATCATGTAGACGTTGTAAAGCCATTGAAATCATCCTCCTACTCTATATTTGCAAAAACAGGATATTGCCCAGCCAGCTTATTGCGCAGAGCATCAACCCTTACTTGGGCTCTTTGTAGAATTACTTGCTCATCGATCCACGTGCTTATCCCCTTCTCAACAACAACCTGACCGCCAACAATAACGAGATCGACATCATTGCCGTTCGCGTTATAAACCAGCGCTGAAGAAGCACGATGCACGGGACTAATATGGGCTTTCATCATATCTACGGTCACTAGATCTGCCTTCTTTCCTGGCTCAAGACTGCCCAAATCAGCACTCCTTCCAACGGCCTTTGCACCATTCACTGTAGCCATACGCAGCACATCCATCGGCGGTAATAAGGTAGCATCCAGCTCATTCACCTTATGCAAGCATGCCGTGAACTTCAGCACTTCTAAGTTATCTTGGCAATTATTGCTGCCAGGACCATCCGTACCTAGGGCGACATTAATGCCCATACGCAGCATTTCAGGTACTCTGGCAACACCAGAAGCTAAGTACATATTGGATACAGGACAATGAATGACGGAAGCTTGCTTTGTACGAATCATTTCTAGTTCTCCATCATCAAGCCACACTCCATGAACAACCTGAGTTTGCTCACCCAGCAGTCCAACTTCATTCAGCAATTCCAAATTGCGCAGGCCATAGCGGGCCATCGTCGTGTCGATCTGTTCGCTCGTTTCAGCGACATGTACGTGAGAAATCAGCTTGCGATCCCGGCTAAAGACAGCGGCCCGTTCTAAATACCCTCGGGAGCATCCATATAAATTAAGCGGCCCCAGTGCAATTCGAATCCGGCCGGAAGCAGCGCCATCCCATTCATCGAGCAATCGATCTGTACTGTCAAAGATCTGTTCCTCGGTCTCCCTTAATCGGACTTCTCCTGCCAAATCCGAGCCGCCTCTCGCCAAATGTCCGCGAATCCCTGAATCCACCATCGCTTGCAGTACACTTGCATCATTCTCTGGAAACGTGTGGATATAATGGTGATCCATCATATATGTCGCGCCCGATTTTAAATTTTCGATACACCCAATTAAAGCAGCTAAATAAAAATCTTCAGGCTCCATCGTGAGACTCATCGGCCAAATAATTTCCTTCAGCCACTGTGTGAGCGGCGAGTGATCCGATACCCCTCTCATGAATGTTTGAAACAAATGGGTGTGGCCATTAATAATCCCGGGAATGACGACTTTACCCGAAGCATTGTACGTATAGGATGATTGTAAGATTAAATGGTCCAAGCTCCCGTCTGATTTCCATTCCCCCACTTCACGGATCACATCGTGCTCCATATACACATAGCCTGGTTTGAAAATCTGATTGGTGGCATTCATGGTCAACACCGTACCGTTGTAAATTAATTTGTTTGACATTTTACCACCCCCTCAAATGTTATATAATCTAACATAAATTTGTTTATATTTATTTATGTGTTATGTTAATTAACATTATTATATGAATGAACCTTTTTATCGTCAACTCCATTTGTAAACGGAAACACTAGATATAGTTACGTTTTTATCATAATTTTAATTGTTTTGATTAACATAGTTCGATTTCGAACGTAAAATTTGTTCTTTTCATGAGAATACTATGATAATATTAACAACTGTATATATTTTACGACAAAGGAGTCTTACCTATGTTGGAGCTTCCTCACCTCGATCAAGTAGATCAAGAAATCATCAAGTTACTACATGAGAATGGCCGGATATCCTATGCAAAAATCGGGGAAATACTCAATCTCTCACGTGTTGCGATTCAAAAACGAGTCGAAAACCTCATCGAAAAGGAAGTCATCGAAAACTTTACAATTCGGTTGAACGCGACGAAATTAGGTAAAGTTATCAGCGCTTTTTTCGAAGTCGAAGTGGAGCCGCGGTTTGCTGAGGAAGTAGGCAACCTACTCTCTGCTGACTCCAACGTTATTAGTATTTATCAAATGACGGGGAGCAGCTCCCTGCACATGCATGCCTTGCTCAAAGACGATGCTGCGCTCGAAGACTTCCTCTACCAAAATATCTACAAATTGAAAGGCGTCGTACGCGTTAATACGCAGGTCGTCATTAAACGGTTTAAACAAGGAACTGGATTGGAACTGTGAGAAATGACAAAAAAACTGCGTGAGCATCTGTGCTCACGCAGTTTTCGTTATTTTGATATAGATTATAAGTTCAAACGATACATCGCCTTATTTTCTAGTCCGCGGATCATCGGCGTCCATGCTTCTGTCTCTGGCGTTGTCATCAGAGTATCCTCAACCATCTGCAGCTTCGCATCCATCGAATCAATGTAATGTAAAGCAACAGCTTCAGGAATTTGGGGCAGTACCGGACTCCCCCATTCTGGCAAGTTGTGGTGGGACAGCACAATATGCTGCAGACCAATGACAACATCCGACTGGAGATCAATCCCATGATGCAAGGCAGCTTCCGTAATCCAGTTCGACGCCATCGAGATGTGTCCGAGCAGCTTTCCTTGCACACTGTAATCAGAAACGATACCTAACTGCGCGATCATTTCTTCCGGTTTGGCAATATCGTGCAAAATGATGCCCGCTTTAATTAAATCTGGATTGAGAAACGGCCGCTGTTTACAAATAAATTCACCAATCTCCAGCATCCGTACAATATGATAAGCAAGGCCGGCGAAGTAGGCATGATGATGCGTTTTGGCAGCGGGGTAATGGTTTAGCTTCTCTTCAACTTTGGTCACACAGAACGAAACAATCGACTTGATGGCCGGATTCGTAATACTTTCCAAAACTTGATTTATCGTATGAATAAGATCGATTGGACTAATCGGTGCTGAACGGATGAACTCCGTAATATGTACGCCATCCTCTGGCAGCGCCTTGCGCAATCTACCGATTTTCACCTGTAATTTATCACGATAGTTTTGAACTAAGCCTTGAACTTTGACCAACGTCATCGGGAAAAACGTTTCTTTATCAGTCGCGCTAACATCCCATAGCTTTGCAGAGATCTGCCCACTAGCATCGCATAACACAATGTCCATGAAATCTTTGGCAGGCGTGGTATTCGTTTGTTTAACTTCTAATTCTTTAATGAGGTAGTAGCCTACAAACTCTTCTGGTGCTTGCAATTGCTTAATTAACGTCATTTTAGTTCCTCCATATGTCATTAGGAACATTATACTACGAATAGGATAGAATTAATTAATAGAAAATGATAGAAATTTGAGAAAGTATTGATATTTTCACTCAAAGTCTCTTATTGTCAGTAACCTGTTGCGAGGTATCTCACTCACCGGCTCTCCTAATTTCGCCCCAACTTTTTCACGAAATGAAGCGTCACTTTCGATTTTGCGTAGGAGTTCATAAGACACTAACAGCCGAATGTCCTGTTTATCCATTTTTAAATAAAATTGTACACCATATTTCCGATATCCAAGCTCTTCTTTTAACATTTCCGCAAAAGGAACCGTTTCTGGCTTAACTTCAATACCTTTCTGAAGATGTCCGTGATAAGCCCGATACGTAATCTCATTCGCTGTTAAACGCTCTATCTCAAGATTGCCTTCCAACCCGATATTGTTGGTATATCTCATTCCCAAAGTTTTGGGCCCGCTCTGCTGTTCAAGGGGGAGGTGGAGAATGACAGAAGAAGAACTGTCTATCCATTCGACTTCATAACCAAACTTTTCCGCGATCGCGCGTAAAGGAACAAAGATTTCATCGCCCGAAACAAACGCTTCCGGATGTTCCAGTAGGGTTTCACTTTTGACTTTGATTTTAATATCATTGTACGCTGCGCTAATTTCTTTAGGCGCCCCTCTATGGGGAGCAAGGAGGTCGCCGGGATCTAGCTCTTCGAATTCTAAACGGTTCGTTGCATCAATAACAATTTCATTCCTATCCTCATTCCAGTTCGCCGAATGCCAAAGAGTATCGTTGAAAAAGGAAAGAGGAACATAAATGGAGTTGTTCGTTATGAACGACTTTTTCGAGTACCCTCTATCATGACGTTCAAAAAATACCCGGATCTCTCCCTGTCTATGGGCAAGAATAGTCTCCGTGCGCGGAGGCTTAGGTTGTTGTTTCTCAGTCCTATCTGAGAGCCACTGAGTCAGCTTTTCTGCTCTTTCTGTACTAAGAAGATGCGTATCAAATACACTAACGTAGGGTAAATCCCATCCGTGCGAGTAAAATAGATAGGTTTCTCCAACTTCAATACCGGCACCGCATTGGTCCGAATCATCATTGGTCACTACAAAGGCCGGAGACTGCCCCTTGAATACTTTATCTGGTTCCACCACTGCCGCTTTCTGCGACGGATAAACAGCATCCACGCTCGTGACTTTTGCCGTAAAGATCGCACTCGCTTCCAGAAAATCTTCCTCCAACGTTGTCGGCCCGCGGGAACAAGCATATGCCGTAGACGTCAAAAAACCGATACACAGACCCAGTAAACAAACAAAAAACAGCAATCCGTGAATCCTACCTCTCAAGAGAACACTCCCTTCCCAAAAAAAAACTGCTCATTGAGTTTACGCTTAAGACTTTTCAGCAGCTAGCATTATAAGCTACATCCCCTTACCATGCTTCACCCTCTCCGCAAGTACCGCAAGATCATGCCCTTTTAATGCACCTTCCATCAATTCCGGAACCTTCTCGGGAGAACATCCGAAACAAGGGATACCGTATTGAGCCAGTTTTTTAGCAACAGCATCGTCATATGAAGGCACACCCTGGTCAGATAAAGCGAGTAAGCAGATCGTCTTCACGCCAGCCTGATGCATGTCGACAAGCCGTTGAATCATCTCTGTGCGATTGCCGCCTTCATACAAATCTGAGACCAAGATAAACAGTGTTTTCTTCGGCTCCGTGATAAAAGGCTCGCAATAAGCGATGGATTTGTTAATATCCGTTCCCCCGCCAAGCTGAATCCCAAACAGCATATCAACGGGATCCTCAGCACACTGCTCACTTAAATCAACCACCTCGGTGTCAAAAGCAACCACTCGCGTGTCCAGAGCCGGCATACTGGCGAAAATCGAGCCAATAATGGAGGCGTAAATGACAGAACCCGCCATCGAACCGCTTTGGTCAATATCCAGGATGACCGTCCACTCTTTGCTCCGACGCGCTCGATCAAAGAAGTAGACTTTTTCGGGCAGCAGGAGACCGCGCTCCTTGTCGTAGTGCTTTAGATTTTTGCGGATGGTTGTGTTCCAGTCCAATCCCGTGGACGAAGGCAGCGGCGAATGCTGCCTGCGATTCAAGGCACCAGTAACAGCTCGGCGCAGATCCTGCGAAAGCCGCTTCACGATTTCATCTACAACTTCTTTCACTAATTGCCTTGCTGTTTCTTTCGTTTTCTCCGGTATTTTCCCTTTGAGCGCCATTAACGTGGCTACCATTTGGATGTCCGGCTTCACTTGGGAAAGAAGCTCCGGCTCGAAGAGCAGCTGCTTCAAGCCTTTGCGCTCAATGGCATCGGACTGAATGACGGAGACCACGTCCGGCGGGAAAAAGGTTCGGATATCGCCCAGCCACTTGGCAAGCTTCGGGGACGAAGGGCCAAGCCCCGCTTTGCGGGGGCCGCCCAAGTTCGATCCGTCATCCATATTGCCTCCGGATGTCTCATCATAGATCGCGGCAAGCGCCTCATCTATGAGTCTCGACTCCTCGTCGAGCATTCCGTCTCCAGCCCCAAAAGACTGCAGCTTCTCTTCAGAAGCAGCACCCAGAATTAACCGCCAACGCTTTAATTGTTCTTGATCTATCATGGTCATAGGCTACAAATCCCCAAAATCAAAATCGTTGAGCTCATCCAGCTTCTCCTTCTCTTCCTCGCTTAACGGGTGTTGCAAAGCAGTTCCGGCGTTATCGGCGCCAACGCCCCAAATATCGCCCATCATCTCGGCCACCGATGCCTTCTCCCTCGGTTCGAATGAACCGAAAGCTCGGCGCAGAAACACAAGTGAACGTTGGAAGGCCTCTTTTTCCAGCGATCCGATATAGACATCGAGCTGCTGCCACAACGTTTGCCTAGACAGCAGCGCGTATCGGTTGCGCATCGACATGCCTTCGAACCATCCCGCTCCCAGATCAACGGGAATCCCCGGTGACAGGCGACGTGAAACTTCCGTCGCAACGCGCTCATCCGGTATTTCATTGCGCTCAAGCAAAATAGCAAAAGCGAAGCCCGACAGCTTTGCATTTCGGTCATCACGCGATGCTAGCTCTTGCAGTTTATTCAACCATAAACCATCGTCTACCACTTCAAAATGGTCTTGAGCAATTGTATGCAGCGACTGAATTGCTCGAACCATGCCCTGAGCGGCGTCATCGTTGCAGCCCGCGCTATCTACGAGAAGCAGCGTTCCCCGCAGGAATAACTGCTGAAGCAGCGGAACTAAGGTACCCGTTTCGATTCGGCGAATCGATCCATAACGGATCAACACCGACAGCTCGTAGGCCGCCCCTGCGACCTGCTCGAAATTGCCTGTATCCACCGCAAGCCCTTGCAGCGTGGATTTGGCCTGCTCCATCAGCTGCGTCAACGTGCAGTCGCAGGCGATGCGAATGATGCGCGAAGCTTCCGCGATATCGCCGCAAACATCGAGCCGCTCCTTCAGCACGAAAGCCGCGGCCAGCTCAATCGTCTCCCCCTTCAAGGTCGACTCCACCGCTTGAATCTCAGCTTCCGGCGTCCACTGCAGCACCCAGTTCTCCGCCCACGATGCGGAGTCTTGATTCACTCTTTGCTTCTTGGCAAAGTTAATGCCCAGCAATTCCAGCCGATGCAGGAGAACAGACCGCTTCAAATCCAGAAAAGCAGCTTCCTCCAACTTCACCCTGCGGTTTTCACGTAAATCCAACTCCAAGGTTGTAGCAACCGTAGTTTTGAATTTCTCCAGCTTGAGCCGCTTGAGCTCTCTGTTCAAATCATCTTGAATTGGCGTCTGGCTGACTCCTTCTGGCAATCTGCCGATGGCCGTGCCCACGTCTGTCCTTGCCAAAGCTTCCGCAATTGTCGAAAGCTCCCCATGACCGAGACATACGGTTGCAGCGTCCCGAAGGTCTTTCCACGTAGGATGACTACCATCGTGCAAAGCAGCAAGAGCCTCTGCCAGTCTCACACCTTCGATGAGCGAAGCTGTGGATCTATAAGTGCCATGTTCTCTGAGATACGCGGCTACCTGTGAGAAATACAAGGAAGGTAGCCTGCTCAGATCACCTTTTTGGAGGCACTGCCAGAACAATTCATAATAAGCGGGTGCCTGGTTCCCCGCCCCATAGCCTGAGTGCGAAGACAGCTTGTAGTAAGAAAAAGGCATCAACGTAAGCTTAGTTGTCGACTTGGGCAGCCCTTTCATCTCTTCATCCGTCATCACTGGAAAGCGGAAGTCTAATACGGAGGCATGATGCGCGCCGGTTACGACTACAATTTTCTCAGGAGCGTGCCCA
Source organism: Paenibacillus sp. V4I3 (assembly GCF_030817215.1). Classification (GTDB taxonomy): domain Bacteria; phylum Bacillota; class Bacilli; order Paenibacillales; family NBRC-103111; genus Paenibacillus_E. The sequence goes on along the minus strand of NZ_JAUSZA010000001.1, from coordinate 2,600,841 downwards.
GCTTCAATAGTATCCTGAATTTTGCGCCGCATGTAAGCTTCCCGAATTTCATTGTAAGCCGCTTCCTGTGGCGCAAATTGCCACTCCTGCCCCGCAGTCAGATCACGCATTTGAGCCGAAAATTGATAAATGCCATGGCGGTAGGCGTCTTTTTGCATATTATGTTCAAAATGGCGCTCCCAATAAGCCTCGTAGTCCGGTTCTTCCGACAGTTCAGCAAGCTGTTGATACAGTGTCCTCTGTTCGTGGACATACGCCCGAAAAGCGTCGTCCTCCGTCTGATTGCTCTCTTCCTCAGCAGAGGATGACCTCCGTTTCCTTTGCTCGTAGAGAGCCAAGGCATGTTCGGAAGGTAGATCGATAAATTCAGCCTGCGCATCGTTGCGGCTTGCCCATTGAAAGGCCTGATATTCCGGCGAATAATCAGCATATGGGTACAACAGGGTCCTTACTGGCAATTGATCCGTATACGCCAAAATGGCAATCGGCGGAACAACGCCATGCGAGGTTAGTTCAGCAATAAACCCGCTTGCGTCGCTTGGTCCTTCAACGAGCACTGCCGTAGGCTTCACTTCATCTAAGAAAGCCAGCAGGTGGAAAGCGCCAGCAGGAGATAAATGTCTTATACCAAAAACATGAACCCCCTGACTGCGATCTAGTTGTTCATCTCCGAGCACGCGAAGTACAGATTTCTCCATGTCGATCCCCGCTTTTTCATCACATTTTCTAGATATTCCTTCCATACGAGGCGGTCTTTCTCTTCATCTTTCACAATAGCTCCCTGCAGCCCGGCGGCAATATCTTCTTCACTAATCTGTCCGCTGCCAAAGCTTCCTGCAAGCGCCATGCTGCCCGTTAGAAGCGAAATCGCTTCAGCCGTCGAAATCACACCACTCGGCCCTTTCACCTTCTCTTTGCCGTCGAGTGTCATCCCGCTGCGCAGCTCGCGGAAAATCGTCACAACCTTGCGCACCGCCTCCTCCCCTGGGAGTGACGCTCTCAATTCATAGCTCGTCGAAATCTCTCTGACACGTTTGCGAACAATCTCCACTTCTGTATCAATATCCGAAGGGGCTGGAAGCACGATGATGTTAAATCGACGTTTCAAGGCGGCTGACATCTCGTTCACTCCACGGTCGCGCGTGTTGGCCGTTGCGATGATAGAAAATCCCCTTGCAGCGAACACTTCTCTGCCCAGTTCCGGAATCGAGATCGTCTTCTCCGACAAGATGGAGATCAAAGCGTCCTGTACTTCGGACGCACAGCGCGAGATCTCTTCGAATCTGGCGATCCCGCCTGTTTCCATTGCGCGGAAAATCGGGCTTTTGATAATCGCTTGATCGGAAGGTCCTTGCGCTAGCAGCATGGCATAATTCCAAGAATAACGGATATGCTCCTCGCTCGTGCCTGCCGTTCCTTGAATGACTTTGCCAGAATCCCCATGGATGGCTGCTGTCAGATTTTCCGAAAGCCAGGATTTAGCCGTTCCCGGCTCCCCGATCAGCATGAGAGCACGGTCAGTCAGCAGCGTGGCTATCGCCATTTCTACCAGCCGTTTATTGCCAATATATTTTGGCGTAATCGCGACCCCTTTTACATTTCCACCAATCAGAAACGTCAGTACCGCCTTCGGAGAAAGCTGCCACCCGGCTGGCTTCGCATCCTGATCCAATTTCTTCAAAGCTTCCAATTCTTCGATGTATAAACGTTCAGAGGGTAACCTTACGACATCTTGCTTTTGATCCATCCCCATAATCCCTGTCCCTTCTCTTCGTTATCTGACGGTTCGGTTTGCTCCGGCTTCGCAGCTATCGTTTCCGCGATTTCTAGCAATTGATTTTTCATACCCTGATAGGATAGCCCTTCTGCGAATAGCTGCAATCTCTCTGCATAAGGCCTTGGCAGTAAAGAAAGCAATGTAAGTTGGACTCGATCCAAATAATAGAACTGCTTGGCTCCGCCTTTTTCCAATATATCCATGAGCAGCTTTGGCGCATCCTGATAGTGTTGGCTGAAGAGGATCAACAACATATTAGCTGTTTTATTTCGGTTAAAATTAGGCAGCTCTTCGCATTTTTTGACCAGATACGCCGTGACTTTCGGGTCCGGGACTTGAGCAAATCTACACACGAGCTCTTCCTCGTCCAATTTCACAAAAAGATGCACCCATCGTGGATCCCATGTTGTAAAATCGGATGATGAAGCAGCCACTCCTGGCTCATCTACTTGGTAAAGCAGCGTCGGTGTCACTTCATACAATACTCGCAATAAATCCTTAGCCGCAGGCTGCTTTTTATCCTTAAGGTCATGGCAAAAGCGTTCGTAGACGTCCTCTGGAGGAAGAATCTTGATAGCCGCTCTAAAGCTGTAAGCAATAAATTTGCGATTGTACGCCTCATGCAAAGTAACAGCAAAACTGTCTGCCTCAGGCAGATCTAATTGCAATAGAAGATCAGCTGCTACCTCCTGTACGGCTTCCGTTTCCAGAACAATAAAACTAGTCGTAGACAGCAATTTTTCTAGGAAATCTACGACTTCCGGTACTCTTTTGCCTTGTAAGCTGCGGATGTCCGCCAACAACTGTTGTGCGGAATCTTCCACCTTTGTACGTTGAACGATTCGCTCCAACACACTTTCCGCATGCCCGATGACGCTGAGAGTCAAATCGTTGGCCTTGCATAATTGAATTGGTTCTATGGCAAGATCCTGATCCTTCGAACCCAGTGCCTTGTAAAGGCGAGCGATCGCTTGCTCCGTCCCAAGCCGAGATAAGGCGAATAAGGCCGCTCTGCGTACCTCTTTTTTCTTATCATCAGCTTGCTCCAAAATAAAATCCTCTTGATCAGGGTAATCCCCCAGAAGCTCAATCGCCGTGGAGCGGACTTCCGTTGAACCCTGTTTGGCAGCTTGCAAAAGGATGTCTAAGGCAGATAGCGAAAGCAACTCATGGATAAGTTCCAATCTGCGGGCGTCACCTTTCCCTCCACCCAGCCGGAATTGCTGCTGAAGCGCGGGGAGTGCCTCCATTCCGAGTGTGGGCAACACCTTTCGATGAAGAAAATCGGGTATTTCTACATAACTATCGTCTAACGCAGAAACAGCGGCAGGTATGACCCGGAAATCATGAAACAACCCATCGTCGTACCCTTGACGAACCTGCTCCATTCGGCCCTGACCTTTTTGCGTCAATGCCTCAATGAGTGGATTCAGCTTGCGGTAAGGAATTGACGTCGAAAGCTTCGCTTCCGTTCCTTCCATAGGTACGAGGTCCTCTTTCGTCTCCGTTTTCCCTTGCGTGTACAGCACGGAATTTAACAGCATGCCTAACTCTAGAAGTCTGCTCGCTGAACCACTCGTATCCGTGTCCAGAACTTGGCTAACCGCCTGAGCCATTCGGTTAAACACCGGAGCCGACTCGCCTAACTTCTGCAATTGGGGAAGCATTTTCTGCAAACGTAAATCGCCCGCCGCCATCCCGCTCCCCGCTATAAACAAACGCCGCACCTCATGCTGCAGCTCAAACAATAGATCTATACTCATGGGTTCGTCTCCTAATTCTATTCTTCAATAAAGCAAGCGAACGACTTCATTTGTCGTTACGATGCTTAAAGGCTGAGCCTCAAGCCTGTTATGCTTCCAATTGTGTTCGAACATAACCATAATCGCCTGATTCTGTAAGAACGTCTTATTTAGCATAGACAGCAAATGAGTCGTAGGCTCGCTGAGATATGGAATGTCCGCAAGAGGAATCTGCTTGCCCTGTTCATCTAACAATATATAGGCAGTTTCCGTCTTCTTGATCTCAGCAAATTGCAGCAGTACGACAGGGCGCTTGTCCGAAAGTGGATTTTTAATCTGATTCTTCACTTGTTTAATGACTTCTGGGAATGACTTGTGAGCTGACGCACGGATTTTCTGAAAATCCAGTGAGTCAGCTTCGCGGAACGTCGCTTCCTCCCAACGCACTCTCGTGTTAAGCTCCCCGGGGTATTGCGCAAGTTCTTTCGCTTCAACGACTTGAAATACAGAATCTTCTTCTCGTATGTATTTCGCTGCACGGAATGGCCGATACGTTCTTGTGATGTGGAGCTGTCCGTTTTGTAGGTCCGACCAGTATCCTTCATCTATGAACTCGCCCCTCGCCTGATCCGTATAGGATCGGAACGACAACTGCAGCAATTCCGAGGACTCGCTGCGAACGCGACCATACTCCCTCAGTTCTGCGATTTGCCAGGCATGCCCAATCCATTCTTCCAACGTTGATTCCGTATCCATAGGATGATCTGGATTTTCCAATCTGCTGTTGAGGTACTCCCTGCTTTTCTTGATCAATGCTTGCAGCGTGGTAAGCTGCTCGATCACGTTTGTATACACGGTCTCCCGATCCTCCTCTGCTCGGAACTGCAGCGTCAAATCACGAAGCGCCGTTTGGATCCCAGGGATATAATAGTTGCCGAGCTGTTTTGCCTGCTCTTCAGCGGTTTGCAGCGCCTTTTTGTCCAGGCCTCCTAGCCCTGACTGTACTAGCTGCAGGATAAGCTTCTCAGCAATACTGATCCCTTCCAGCTGTGCAGCTATTTTCTTCATTAACGCTGACTTGTTCGTCTTGCGCTTAACAACTGGAGCATCCGGGTCGACAGGTTCTTTCTTCTTTTCCTCCCGCTTCTCCGCCTTCTCCCTTTTGTCCACAATATCTTGTGGAACGGGTGCAGTGATGAATGTCTTGCCTGACGTATAGGCATACATCAAACCCAGATTGTGTTTGCACGGAAACTGACGGCTCGGGCATGAACAGCGGAATACGGGATTCCCCTCTTTCGCCACATCGACCGAACATCGATACGGGTCCTTTCCACTGCCTTTACACTCCCCAAAAATGATCGTCCCATCCTCCGACTGACAGAGCAGCGGAAAACTATTTTTCTTCACCAAATCCTTACCATTCTTGATCGCACTGCTGTTAAGCGCCAAACTATCTACATACGATTCCGTTAAATAATTCATCTTGTACCCCTCATAACTTGGTTATACAAACAGTTTCCACACTGTTCCTAATTTTCCTTTTTCATGGGTATGGAATTTCCTCCTAAAATAGAACGAAGGACTAGAAAAACAAAAAAAAGGATATCCCTTGTGACTGTTCATACCACCTACATGACTAGGAGGTTGAAGCCAAAGAGGAAATCCTCACATATTGAGTTCATTTAATCCAAAAAAATCCTTTGTTGTCGTTGCAAATAATTTCCTAGGAAATTCACCTGCATCCTCAACTAACCAAAAACCCAACCCTCACATCCGCATCCTCTTTCATCCATGACATTGTCTGCCCTTTATGCAGATCCGACTTCATCGATTTCACCAACTTCTCGATATTCACGCATTGCTCATAATGCCACTGAAGCGCAGCCGATACATACAATTCATTTAACTGGGCAAAAGTAAACCCTTCTGTTTGCTTCGCCGTTACGCGAATCATCTCTTCGCTCAGAAGCTTCCCTATCCCCTTTTGCTCCAAATAGATTTGTCTCAGCTCTAGGTCAGGAAGTTTGATTTCATAAGCACGGTCGAATCTCCCTGCCCGGTTCATAAGTGCCGGATCAATTTGCTCCGGATAATTCGTTGTCCCAATGAGAAAAATGCCTTCTTTGGAAGTCGCACCATCCAAAATGTTTAAAAAGTACGACCTTGCCCGCTGAGGCATAGCGTCGATATCTTCAATTACAAGAATCATTGGCGCCATTTTAGCCGCAGCTTGAAACACCTCTTGAATAGATTCGCTACCGGTGTTCTCCGTTATTTGCCAATAAGCAACAGGAGCTTTTACGCTGCCGGCAATCGATTTAACAAGCGTTGTTTTTCCATTACCAGGCTTCCCATAAAGCAGGATGCCTCTTTTGTAAGGAAGCTCATACTCTTTGAAAAAGGCACGATCCTCAGCAAAAAACTGATCGATAGAGCGATAAATATCTGTCTTCACTTCGTCTTTCATGATGACCTCCGTACGGTCGACCATGCGTGTAATAGGAGCCAGTTCCTTTTCCATTCCATGAGGTCCATCCGTGAAAACAGTCACTTGTCGCCGATCCAAGTCTCTTCGACGCTGCCGAGCGTGCTCCAAAAAACGCAGCAGACTCGCATCATCCACAGCAAAAACAAAATCCTCTTCTCCGACGCCATTCATGCGAAAGATAGGTACTCTAGCTAACGCGATTCCCCAGGACGGGTAAGCGAAAACGTTATTGCGCAGTGTAGGAAACGTCCGATAAGCCGATGCTTCATTTTCCGCATCTATTCCGAATGCACGTGACTCCATATGGTCTAAGATCTTAGTGACGAACTGCACATCACTAGACCCTGTCTTCACATCCTGTTCAAGCAGCTCCCAATACTCTTCTTTTCCATCATCACTCAAATAGGGTTCGAATTGGTGACCATATTTATCTCCCAGCACATATTGAATACGTTCTAATACATAGGCATAGTCCCTATACGCTGTAAGCGAGCCACCTTCAGACCTAAACGGAGCTGATACAGCCGCTGATTCTTCATTAATTCTTATACTTTGCGCATTATTCATTTGGCACCTTTTACTGCCGCCATAGGCTTACACTTGGCTACAACTTCAGCCAACCCCGCTCCGACGACACTTTCAATAATTTGATCAACATCCTTGTAAGCTTGAGGCGATTCATCTAGAATCGACTCTAACGACCTTTGGTTAACGACAATTTCCTCATCTGTACCTACTCGCATGGAAGAGGCAAATTCATTCAGCGTTATCAATCTTTTCGTCGCACTACGCGAGCGAATTCGTCCTGCTCCATGACAGATGGAGTGAAAGTTGGCTTTGCCACCCGGAGCTCCTACCATAATGTAGGAAGATGTCCCCATTGAACCCGGAATCAGCGCAGGGTGACCTGTGTTTAGATAAGGCTGCGGATTGCTTGGATGGCCTGCCGGAAGCGACCTCGTCGCCCCTTTGCGATGAACAAAATAGGACTGCCCTTCATGATTCTCCTCCCAAGCATAGTTATGCATGAGATCATACAAGGTGGTCATTTCAAACTTCGACCCAAACACATCTTTACCAGCCTCTCGAATGGCATAAGCAATGAGATGGCGATTTACAACAGCATAATTGAGGGCCGAATACATCAGATTTACATAAGTCTGGGCTGCCGGATGATCTAAAGGTGCAAATAACAACTTAGGATCGGCCGTTCCTAATCCGTTCATCCGCATCACCTTCAACATGTCACTGCTGCAATATTGACTCACAGAGCCACCCCATGCACGCGAGCCCGAGTGAATCATAATGACCACTTGACCATCAAATAGCCCCCATGCTTCAGCCACCTCCCGGTTCTCTTCCGCAATCTCTATCGACTGAATCTCTGCAAAATGATTCCCATTCCCGAGCGTCCCAAGCTGACGGTGTGATCGATGCCAAACATGGCTCGGAAATCGATTCAATACATTTTCATCCAAAGTAAATTTGCTGCTTTCTACATGTGTAAACGAAGTCGCCTTTCGAGGCGTATAGCCGTCGGGAATATATTTCTTTGGAAGCCCATGCAGTCCTTTGGTGACGATGTTCTCCAATCGGATGTCCGAGAAATGTCCACGTGCATGATCTTCCACGGGTAAGTACTTTTCGATCGTCTTCACCAGCTTGCGGCGCAGCTTCACATCCTTCAGCTCATCCTTGTGCAAATTCGTCATATGCACTCGCATTCCACAGCCAATATCGCTGCCTACAATAGATGGTGACACATAGCCGTCATGCGAATTCCATACTGCTGTCGTGCCTATGCAAGTACCAACTCCGACATGTACGTCAGGCGTATAGCTCATATACACTTGATTTGGAATCTGCAAATTGTTGTTGGCCATCTGAAATACTTGATACTCTAAGGCTTTAAACAACTCAGGTCCTGCGTATACATGGACGACTCCCGATGGGAGCTGGACCTGCTGAAAATAATTTTCTTTCATTCGTTTTGTTCCTCTCTATGAACCCCAAACCTCCCTCAGCGCATCTCGGAATAAAGCATCTAATGCTGCTTCTTGCTTTTCACCAGAGACAGCGATATGTTTGGCAGTTTCTTCAAAATAAGCGATTTGTCGATCTAGATAATCGTTGATTACCGTAATTTTCGGCTCTAAGTCGAATTCGACGCCAGCCTTCTTACGCGTCAACAACGTATATACTTCTTGTTTTAATTTCGATTCCGGCAGCATTTGCTCCACCAGATCTTCAAAATCCATCGGCGGCATACTGCCGCGCTCTTCAATCCACTGGCAAGCCAGTATTGGGCGTAACACATAAAAGTACTTTTTGATTTTCACATACTCACCCTGTAAATATTCCCGAAAGTTCCCTTTGGCCATATGCAAATAGTGATACATACTGGACCGCGGTGAAAAGGTTAACGGTGAAAGCTGGCGGATTTGCTCCGTTACACCGTATTGCTCCATGTACTGAATCGGCGACTGGAGCCATTCGAGCAAAGGTGGGTTCGATTTGCGAAACAAGTTCAGCGCCTTTTTCAAATCCCAACCGTTGATGTCCAGCTGATCGCTGATCGGACGCTCAATGACATCTCGTTTCTCAAATATGGATAGGTACCAATCCACAGGTCTTACGTAGATAAACCTCACATCATAATCACTGTCTTTCGATGGAAACCCCCACGCTCTACTACCCGATTCACAGGCATAAAGGATCCGCACGCCTTCCTCTTGTTCAATTCGTTTAAGCTCACTATCTATTTTATTCATATCAAATGTCATGGGACTCACCCTCTCTTCGTATTATGCGGACGCAAAAAAAGCCATAGACCAACATCGTCTACGGCTTTATCATGTCAAATTTAAACTAGGCCTACTCAAAGAGTACCTACGTATTCGTCAAAAGTCCGGTTGAGACCGATGGTATGAATTGCTTTTCAATTGTCAGGTTATTCATAGAAATTTGATTGCGAATCATATCGTCGGCCTCCTTTCCATTCATTTACAAACATCATACGAGTCAAACCTAAGTACTGTCAATCCGTTGCGGCGGAAAGATTAATTATAATGATCGTGCCTATTAATAAAATTTATCATTACTTAGAAATGTTTTTATCTCCAACAAGCGAATTCAGCTGCTCTAGTAAGTTACCTCCACCATTGAAAGAGATCGTCCCGATTTTCTCACATATCTTCTCAAGAAATTCAAGCTCCTTCAAACGAAACAGGGTTTGGTTCTCATCCATAAGCTTAGCCGTATTGAGCAAGCTCCGAGTAGAAGCTGTCTCCTCACGCCGCGTAATGAGATTGGCTTGAGCCTTCTTCTCAGCCAACAAGACCGTATTCAGAATATCCTTAACATCACCCGGCAGAATAATATCTTTCACACCTGCGGATAAGAACTGCACGCCATAATCTAGACTTTTCTCATTCAAGCGTGACAAAACGTAGGTGGTGATTTCCTGTTTCATTTTCAGCAATTCATCTAATCTCAACGTACCAACATACTCACGTAAAACAAGCTGCAGTTGAATGTACATTTGCTCTTCAAACGACTTGATTTCAAGCGCTCGAAGTGGATTCACAATACGATATTGGCACACAAAGTTAAGTCGAAGAGTTACCTTATCCTCCGTCATCATTTCTTGCCCCGTCATATCCATTTGTTGTTGGCGCAGGTCGATGGTTTTCACAGAGACTCCTATAGGTCCCTTCCAGAAATAATATTTGCCGGGAGCAAGCTCCTTTTGCATGACATGGTTGTAAAACAAAGCTCCACTTTCGTAACTAGCCACATCAAATGTTTGATAATAACCAATTAGCTTAGGAATGATAGCTGGATCAATTTCCTTTGGTAATTCAGGATTACGTATATCTGTACGAAGATAGGTGTGCTTTTTCAAAGCATTCCAAAAGGCATAGCTTCCAGCTGTCAACAAACCAACAAATTTGCCATCTTCATAATGCAGAACGTATTCATAGTCTTGAACTTGCACAATATCCAGCTCTTGTATGAGTATTTCGTCATGCATAAACAACTGAAGATCTTTCCCTTTTACATTAAAAGGGTGCATGATATTTAGAATCTCAACGTTATCATCCGAAAATGGAGACAACCGATAAGTGCCTGGTTGTAAGCTTTTATAGTAGCTGCCTTTACGAAAAAGCAGTCCTCGTTCGTCATTTTGTATCGTCACTTTTTTAAACATGTTAAACCTCCTTGAATGATAGATCACGTATTTGGAGTCCTCCTGCGAGTAGGGCGGAATTCTGCTTAAGAATACAAGTAATGAATAACAGCCATTTGAAACTAGTTGGAGATGTCGGGTTTCACTAGCAAACCGTCTATCTTCCCTTTATTTAACAAACGGTTTTAAGCATTCTTGCAATCGGTATCTGCAGACTGCATAGCCTTAGTGCAGTGTGCTATCTGAGAGCCACAGAAGACTCCAATACACAATCAATAGGGGATGTTTTTCGCTCGATTAAAAGTCGAGTGCTCTACCACTGAGCTAATCGTTCCACACGATAGGGGATTCGAACCCCTGCACCTGGGGAATGTACGCCGAAATGAACATTACAGTATACAAACACATAGAGATGTGTGAGCACTGCCGGACTATTTGAAATCCTAGCCTAGGTAAAGTCATCCGTACATACATCCAAATTTATGATTATACGTCCATTGACGTCTATCATCACTACAATTTCTTAAACCCCTTTAATCGCAACCATCGGCTTACAAGTCGCCACCACATCAGCTAACGATGCACCCACAACACTATCAATAATCTGATCCACATCTTTATAGGCTTGCGGACATTCATCAAGGATGGTTTGCAGAGAACGATGATTAACGAGAATCTCATCATCCGTTCCAACTTTCATCGATTGCGCGAATTGATCGACGGTGACAAGCTCTTTTGTTGCTTTCCGTGATCTCGCTCTGCCCGCACCGTGACAGATGGAGTAGAAGTTTTTCAGTCCTTCCTCTTTCCCAACCATAATGTAGGATGAGGTTCCCATTGAACCGGGGATTAATGCCGGATGTCCCGTTTCTTTATAGGCAGCTGTATTCAGGAAATGACCTGGCGGCAGCGCTCTTGTCGCTCCCTTTCGATGAACGAGCATCGGCTGATTGCGGTGAAATTCCTTTAGCGCATAGTTATGCATGAGGTCATATAGAACAGGCAACTCTTCATCCCCGCCAAATACTTCCCTGAAAGCTTCACGCACGCCAAAGGCAATCATATGTCGATTACTTACCGCAAAGTTTAGAGCGGAATACATCAGATTTAAGTAGGTTTGCCCTTCTTGACTTGCAATAGGAGCATATAAGAGATTCCGGTCGGGATTTTCGATTCCCCAGCTTTGCATGGCTTCTCTGAAAACCTTGGTGAATTCTTGACCCAACATAGCTCCCCATGCACGGGACCCGGAGTGAATCATGACGACAACTTGACCGTCGAACAAGCCCCATTTTGCCCCTACATCCTTATGAGCCTCCGCCACTTCTAGATATTGAATTTCTATAAAATGGTTCCCGCCGCCAAGCGTCCCCAGCTGCCCATGGGCATACTTACGGATTTTTGCTGGCAAATTCTCAAGGTAGGCATGGTCAAACTTGAATGTTGACTCCTCAACATGTGACAACCACTGTTCATTCGGAACGTATTTCTCGGGAAGTCCCTTTAACCCGTCCTGTACCACATTCATGATATCGATATCGGAATAATTCGTATTCGTTCGTTCATTCGTTGGAACATATTTCTCGATCGCTTTGATTAGCGCTCTACGAACACCCTTGTCTTGAATATCACGTTTGTGCAGGGATGTTGTATGTACGCGCATGCCACAGCCGATATCTACGCCAACAATTGATGGGGAAACGAACCCGTCTTTCATACTCCAAACTGCCGTTGTCCCAATGCAAGTACCAATACCAACATGGGCGTCCGGGGTATAGCTCATATGCACATTACGCGGAATACGCAGGTTATTATCTGCCATTTCGAATACTTTGTTCTCAAAGGATTGGAAAACATCCGGGTTAGCAAAAACATGTAGATTGCCATGCTCTAGTTCCTTTTCATAATGATTACCGCCGTGTACGATTGTTTTCATATCCATTTGGTTAACCTCCGTTTTTCTTCTAAAGCTATCTTCGCTTATTTCCTTTCGAACGAACATGGTGAAAGTATGACGACAGGTGAAAAGTTTTCCATTTTCTCCATATCGCTCCCCTGTTACAATAAGTAAAGGTTGAAATGAAGAGCGAGGGATACAAATGGCCAAGGAAAGCTTTGATAAAGAAATTCAATTTCTGCGAATGCTTGTCCTCACTAGCGGTGCGTACAGTCGTCAGCAATTTGCGGAGAGGCTCGGTATCTCGGTTCATACCTTTGATAAAACCTTACGCCGGTTAAAAGAAATCGTAGCGACTATGTATCAACAAGCACCGGACACGCAAAGGAAAGAATTCGCCGAGATGCTGCGCTACAGCTATTTCGATTCAACTGATCCTATGCTGCTGTTCTTATTTCGAGCAAAGTCATTGAAAGAATCCGAAAGTCAACGAATTTCTACTTTGCTTACTGCTTTGAATGAGCAGGCACTTACCGCTATTGAGCTGCTGGATGTATGTAGTAAAGATATCCAAACCGATTCCTCACTTCCTGATGAGAAAACGGTTCGAAACGACTTGAAATATCTCGAAGAAGTCGGTGTCATTAAAAAAGTGCCTGGACCACGCCCCTATCGTTATCGCATACATAATGATTTAATCCATGAACTTAGCCAGGATGAGCTTCTTGACCTCTATGATTTTGTTGATGTGATGTCGAATACACAGGTACCGTCCGTTCAAGGCTATTTACTGCGAGACGGGCTAAAAAAGCATATGAATCGGACCTCATCCGAGCCAACATCCATAGAACCATTCCTTTATAAATATCATTACCACTCACGTATTTTGGATGAAGCGCATCTTTCCATCCTTCTATCAGCGATCCAAAAACGCCGCAAAATCGAGTTCTTATACTTTTCGCCTAAAAATTCGCAGTCCTATTCATCGAAAAACACAAATCCATTGTTTGAACGCGAAATGGAAGGGAAGCTGCAGAAAACACTACCACTCAAAATTGTCTACGATCACCAATATGGACGATGGTATCTTCTTGCTTATGATTACCGGCATGGTATCAAGAAATATCGTATGGAAGGCATGACTCAAATTGAGCAAGGTGAGACTGTCGACTCAATCCTTTTTGATGAGAAGAAAAGTGTATTGGAGGAGAGTATCAAGCATAGTTGGGTCCTTGATACCGGACGATCGGTTATCTTGAAAGTAAGATTTTTTAACCCAGGCGCATACGGGGCCGAATTTCATTAAAGATCGTGTCCTTCTTCAGGGGCAGTGGGGAGAGATTACGGAAGAACAGATCGATTCGTTTATTTTCGAAATTAAGGTTAATGGAACTACGGAAATTAAGCCTTGGATTAGAAGCTTCGGATCTAGCTGCGAAGTGCTTGAACCGATCTATTTTCGGAATGAGATGATTGCGGAGTGGAAGGAGCTCGAGACGTATTATGAACCTGTTCGAGAAAATATTTAACTATCAAATGATTACGCGGCTAGAGAATTCGGGCACTTTCATGATTACCTCACAGGAAAGGTCATGGCTGAAAACCATGCTTAACCACCCCTCTGCGTCCTATGCTTTCACTTCAGTGACATTGGAAAAGCTTGAATCTGTCCTAGTTGATGAGAATACCTTGGATTTTTCTGATGCCTTTATTGAGAAAGCTCGAAGTAAGGAGAAGCTAGTCTATCACCCGATGCTTCGCGCATTACGTCGATTCATTACGAGTCAAGCCGCTATCCAACTTACTTACAGAGTGAAGGATGATCGGACTTTTACCAATGAAATGGCTTTTCCCTATAAGCTTGAGTATTCCTTGGTGAAAAAAGAATGGTACTTGCTCTGGTATCACATCAGACATCGAGCAATGATGAGTACGAAACTCGAAAAAATTGAATCGATCAAAGAGTTGTCCATTTCTCCTGAGCGAGTTGCCCAAATTGGTTTAGATATAGAGAAACTGCTGCAAAAACGTCAGATTCATGCAACGATTGAGGTTATAAAGGAGTACAATCGAGAATTATCCCGGATTTTGTATGCCTTCTCTTGTTTTGAGAAGCAAGTTGATTACGATGAAATTCAAGAATCATATACAATCCGATTAACCTTTCAAAATAATGAAGCCGAATATGTCCTTAGCAAACTTCGTTTCTTGGGTAAGCGCGTGCGTGTCACCCAAGGCGATCATTTGCAAAGGAGAATGCTTGAATCGGCCAAAAGAGCTTTGGCTAGGTATGAGCAGTCATAGTCCAACCCTCTGGAAAAAATACCAGAGGGCGGCTATCCGTTTATTGAACCTACTTAAAAACCGCAAATGACTCGAAATTGATTTCATGAACAACGACTCGTGGATTCATTTGAAGAACAAACATCAGCATTTCAGCTACGTCGGTGGTCGTCATGAATTTGTCCCTCGCGACCGGTCGCGTCCCCCAAAAGCCGCTATCCGTAGCTCCCGGGTTTAACGTGGTGACTCGAATGTTTTTCTCCACCAACTGTAAGGCCAGTCCCTGCGAGAACATATTGACGGCAGCCTTGGCAGTACAATAGAGGGGCGCTCCAGAGTTCGCCCGTTTGGCAGCCATGGAACCTATGTTGACAATCAAAGCCCCGTGCTCCGTGTTCACAAGCGGAATAAAATGTTTAGAGCAAAGGAAAGTACCCTTCAGATTCACATCGATGGATTGTTCATATTGCTCCACGGACATCTCGGCAATCGAAGCAGGAATACTTAAACCCGCCAAATTCAATAGTACATCAAGGTGGCCAAAAGCCTGTGATGCCATGTCGAAGAATGCCTGTACTTCTTGCTCACTTGTTACGTCTAATGCCTTACAAACGGCTTCGGCTCCGTTCCTTACAAGACAGGCAGTCAGTTCTGCTAGAGCTTGCTCACTTCGCGATCCCAATGCAAGCCTAGCCCCTTCTGCAGCTAATGCTTTGGCGACAGCTTGGCCCATACCCCCGCTAGCGCCGATGATGGCAACGGCTTTATCTTTTAACCGATTCATCCGAACCACATCCTTTTTCCGTTAAAATTCAATTAAAATTTTCCCGTTATTTTTGCCTGCTTTCATCGTTTGAATAGATGTCTCCAGTTGTTCCAATGGGCAAATGTCGCTGATAAGCTTCTCCAGATCACATTGATTTGAAGCGGCCATATTCCCAAGCATTTTAATCGTTTTCTGAAAATCACCAAACGTATACACTCGGCTTCCAATCATGGTAAGTTCTTTAAAAATCCCCTGCAGTACATTTAATTGTGGTAGTTTGCTTGGAAAACCTACGAAGACAACTGTCCCCCTTATCCTACACGCTTGTGTGGCAAAGAGGATTCCCGCTTGGGACCCGGATACTTCAATGACAATGTCAAAGCCTTCTTCAGCAGTCAAGTCGTTCGCCCTTTTCACACCGTCTTCCTCAGCTGGATTAATCACATCCCTAAAACCAAACGAGCGGATTTGTTCGACCCTAGCAGGATTGATCTCCGAGAATACCACCTGTGAAGCACCACCTTCCCGTGCGACCAAGCCAACGATCAAGCCAATAGGGCCTCCACCAATCACTAATACACGATCACCAATTTTCACACCGGCTCTTCGATTCACATGAAATCCCACCGCAAACGGCTCCGTCATGGCCGCAATCCGGTCTGAAAGCGCGTCGTCAACCTTAATCACCTTAGCCAGTGATGCTTTCAAATATTCGGCAAAACCTCCGTTCGTATGAATGCCGAAGAGCTTAAGGCTCCGACAGACATGCCAATTACCTTCCTTGCAAGCTTCGCATGTGCCACAGCTGATTAGGGGCTCCATAACCACCCTGTCGCCTATTTTAAAAGAAGTCTCGCTCTTCGTGTTTATTTGTTCGATTGTCCCGACAAACTCATGCCCCATTGTGACAGGTGTTTTCGCTGTCGGATGATGCCCTTCATAAATATGGAGGTCCGTACCGCAGATTCCCGCATACCTGACTTTGATGAGGCATTCTTCCTCTCCTAGTTCGGGAACCGGCACTTCTTGGATTTCGATATTTTCCCATTTCGTTAATACGGCTGCTTTCATGTTCATTCCTCCCTTTGATTTTTTGCGTTAAAAATATCCGCCCTTTTTCACAACTTCCGTCGGCGTTAGTCCATCTAGCACCATCTGCTTTATCTCTTTCTCGTTTTCTTTGATATATTCTGACCTGAGAAGGACGTCATAGGCCATGTCTCTGGGAATTACGATAACGCCGTCAATGTCTCCGAAAATAATATCCCCTGGATAAATGAACACTTGGCCGATCATGACGGGTATTTGCCAATCGATCATGCGAAATCTTCCGAGCATACCATTGGATGTCCTGTATTTGCAAAACAAGGGGAACTCAAGCTCCAGGACCTTGTTCGTATCCCGGACACCTCCGTCAACCACAGCCCCCTTGCACCCTCGCAGTTTGGACGCCATGGTCATCACTTCCCCCCACTGCGCCGATTCATCATCCTCACTCGTATCCCAGACGACCACCGATCCAGCACCGATCTCCTCAAGCATTTTAGCCCGCTGCTCCATTTCGCTTTCCAAAGTGAGATTCTTCGAGCCCTTGACGGTAAACGCCACCCCACATAACACCATCTCATCCTTCAATGGCATGATGTTGCTCGGCAGCACTTGATGAAGAAGGCCGTTCTCCCTTAATACATCGTTTACGGCCGCTGTAAACACTTGGCCAAAGCGCTCGCATAGCTCCTTATCGGAGATAGGAAGCGGCTTGAGCTCCCTTTTGCTTCGATTGGCTTTCAATTGATCCAAATTCATCTTGTTTCCCTCCACTATTTGATTTGTACGAATTGATTATTAATGATAAGGCTTACATAGTGCTGGACATTCATCTAATCGCGTTATTATAATAAAAATAACAATCCTATTTCGATGGAGCGATGAACCAATGTCTAATCTTCATGTACAAAATGATTATGACTTCAACATATCAAGCATCGGAAATGTCTACGAACGGGAACCGAATCCACATTGGAAATATGACCGGATCGTCAATCACGATGCCTATATTATCGCTTTCTGCAAGGATGGTGAGGCTTTATACGGTATTAATGGAAAAGAAATAAGTGTTAAAAAAGGGGATCTGCTGTTTTTTCCAAAAGGCCTTGTGCGTTCAGCTTCCTCTAATCCGATGAATCCCTGGTCCTTTTATACAGTGGCATTCGATATTCAATTCCTTAACGAGAATTCCCAGGAATCTTTGGACCGATTGGATCATGTGACTCGCAGCCCGCATCTATACAGGCTTCCCTCCCTTTTCGCAGAGCTTAATCTGGTTTGGTCCGGCAAGCGGAGCGGTTTCGTTATAAAATGCAAAAGCATCATTATGGATATTCTGTATCACCTTATCAAGGAACAGGATCGGACGATTCACGGGTCTGCCCACTATAACGCGATCGAGCAAACAGCCAACTTGATTCTATCCAATTATAAGAACCATTTTTCCATCGATGAGCTTGCAAAGCTTGCGGACATGAGCGATTCTCATTTTCGTTTGTTGTTCAAAAAAATCACCGGTATGACCGCCATACAATACCAGAACCATATCCGTATCAACAAAGCCAAGGATCTCCTGCTAAGCGGAGAATGTAACGTGACGGAAGCAGCGTTGTCGGTAGGCTTTCAGGATATCTACTATTTCAGCCGCTTATTCAAAAAGCTGACAGGCGCGAACCCTTCAGATTACATCACAGGATAATAGGCGATGACATGCAAAGATATCGCTAAGTCTTTACCTTACCGCGGAGTCATATCGCTTTGGCTAATGAGGTACTCCCGACCACTCGAATGATCCTTAACAATCAAATCTTCATTCTCCATCAATTGTAAGGAATATCCCCCCGTCTTTGCCGGAGGCTCAACATAGAAATGATGGTCCGATAATGGCAGTATGTGCCAGTGCCTTACCGTTTCCGTATCATCCATTGCAATGGCATAAATGATGGTGTGCTGTGTCTGATACCTCTCGCTCTTATAACGGAATATAGAAGCACTACCTTCCGCCCCTTGCCCCTTTTGATTCGGCAGCGGATGATAACAATCGTGAACATATCCCCAGTCCAACGACAGTCGGTTTGAGTTAATCTCCCCATCTGACGTAGCGCTCACTTGAAAAAATTTCATTCCTGCTTCGTTTCGCCTGAACACTAGCTTCGTTTCTGCGGCTACCTTTGCCTTTAACCGATTATCACGGTTATTGATCACAAAGTGGCTCCTCACCTTAACCGGACGGTCAGCTTGAATCCTGTCGATGATAAAAAGGGTGTGCGGCATCGCCGCGATCCATGTCCGCTCTGCACTGCGGATCGGCTCGCCGTAAAGCTCTGCCGCATCCGATCGGACTACATGAATGCCATCCAATTCTTTGACAATGCGATTATGATTAAACAGGGATGTCGGTTTGTAAATGTTCCCGTGTACGGGCTTCTGTTCGATCACAAACGGGTTTCCAACCTTATCCTCCGCTTCAAAACTCCATGTATTGTGCGAAGTTGTTGATTTCGTGAAGTCCTGTGTTCTCAATCTATAGCAGCAGTGACCCGGGTCGACAAAGAAACGTTCCTGCCTATGTGACAGAATAAAGCTATTTTGGTCCTCATGCCGATGGGCAGTGATATGATGCGGCTTGAAGCCCCCTTGAATTGCCAGCACAGTAACCGGCCGCTCCCAGCGATCTCTTGCAATAATGTTACCCACCTCAAACGATGACAGGAGCGGAATCCCTGCCTGCTCCGGCGTCAACGCTTCCGCTGCTTCTTGATAAAGTAGAATGCTGAGAAACTGGGAGCTATTATTAAAACCGAAAGATGCACCCTCATCAGGTCCTAATCGTGGATTTGCGTACATTCGTTCGAATAACCAGCGTGCTATACCGGATTCAATCGGGAACTGTCGTTTGGCTCGGGCAGCTACATGGAGCAGTACATCCCCAGAAGGGCGAAACATAGCTGAGCTATCGCCAAAGTTCACCGTTCTGGGATATCGCTCCAATCCCCATCCCTCAAGCGGCTTCATATACATAAAGCTCGCCGCATACCAAGGCATCAGCTTCGCATAACACCCAATATCCAGATTCTCTTCGAGGTTCGGATCGTATCGCGTCAAGATTTCTCGCAAATGGCTTAAATGAATGGTTGCATAATTACTATATTGCACCGACTCGCCGTAGCTATCTTCGTTATAGAGCATAGCCGCTGCCTTGTAATATTCTACGGTTTCCGCAACGGTTTCCCGATCATCCAGTACCGCTGCGACCGTCCCTATACCGTTTAATAGAACCATAAACCAATTGCTAATTTGATCTCTCGCATTCAAATATTGATTAGCAGCAGCCTTACACGGATCCATCCCCTTGGTTCTCAAGTTGACCTTAATAATCAACAATTCCTCATCGCTGAATAGCTCAGGGCATAAGTCAATCACGATTGCGATGGCGATTGAGGTATGAGCCGTTTCCAAAGTTCCCATTAGTGGAAGGCTTCTTGACCTGAACCAGGGGCCTATCCATTCATTGATTGGTTTATCACAGACCTCAAGTACAATTTCTCTAAGCCACGTTTGCAGCTCTTCACTCGGTTTGACAGCTTGCACAAATGCGGCATCGCTGAGTCTTTCCCAAATCAGGTGCCACCACTCCTGTGTATCTCCCGGCTGCATCAAACCTGGAGATTTCGTATGCTCCCTGACCCGCTCCTCCATCGATGTCCAAAGATCTCTTATTTTACCTGTATCCTTGTAAATACGACTGCGTAATTCTTCCAAGTTTCCGAGAATTCTTCCCAAAACCAGACCTCCCATTGTCATGACCTATTCGGCATGCCCCGTTGCTGCCTGATTCATGTTCAGTCATTACGAGGAACATCATAGATTCCGTTTCGGTAAGCCTCAACCATAGAAAACATTAACGGTGCGAAGCTATGATGTTCATCTCGATGCGGCAGCATCAACGTTACATAGGACTGCACAGTACCTCTATCCTCGCCTTCGCCAGGACACAAACATCCTGGACAACTGCGTTCTGTTGAATAATCCGGATTGATGCTAATCTTGTTCAACCCTTCTATACCTTTCTGAAGGACGGGGAAATAAGTGTCCTTGTCTAATAGCCCCATACGCAATCCAATGCCAATTCCATATAGGATTAGTCCTGTTCCCGACGTTTCCTCATAGGAGTATTCAAACGGAATTTCCTGTCTCCATAAGCCTCGTTTGGACTGATAGGGAAGCAGTGCCGTCGATAAATCCTTGAAGTATTTCTCCGCCTTCGGCCGATGGACGGAACTTGGCGGAAGATGCTGCACGAGCTCGGCTAGAGGCATATATCCCCATCCGTTTCCCCTACTCCAATGATCCTCGGAAAATTTCCCAGGTCCTGCCCAATTCTTGCTTTGATGAAGCAAGCCATTTTCGGAGTCGAGAAATTCCTCATACATAAGAAACGTTTGATTGGCCGCTTCGTCGATATACCGCTGTTCGTCAAGCGCAAGTCCCGCGAACAGCAAATATGGAGTCACTGCCATAGCGACATCGATCCATATCAATTCCTCTTCTGGAGCATACGGATACGACATAATGCCTTTACGATCCCTTGTGGCGGTCATCATTTCCTCGGCATACTCTCTTACCTGATTGCTCGCCTCCGGCATATAGCCTTTCATCAGCGCATAAGCCTTGGGGATACCGCCAATACGGTAGCTTGGAAAATTGTAACGCGGGTGCTCAATTCGGTCCGGAAAGCGAGACAAGATGTGTTTGCATTTCTCTAACAGTACCCGATCCTGCTTCTCTTCAGCAGTTTGCAGCAGCGCGTAGATGGACAACAATCCGTAATAATGCTTTACCTCGTCCATATGCTCGTAGTGCTCGTATAGCTTTTGCGATATGTACAACGGGTTCATGAATAGCAAGCCTCCTTAAATATAAGTTTGTAAAATTTGATTATCCTTTTAGCAAAGAGAAGGATCTTTATATTTAGACAAAAGACTTCAATTACAGATTTATTCTATACTTTAAGGTCTAGTAGTAACATGAATGAAACAATTATTTTTTATCTTATTCGCCGAATAATTGGCTGCATGCCAGTTAAATAAAAAGAACCTGTTGAAGTTTCTCAACAAGCTGGGCAAACTCACGGATTTGCTGTCTGGTATAACTTAACTTATTGGTTATGCGGTACAATAACTGTGCTTACTGATGTTGATTTATTGCCCGCTTGGTCGGTTATCGTATAAGTAATTGTATATATGCGTCCCGTACCAGTAGCTAATCTTTCAGCACGCAAACTAAAAGAGGTAGCCGTTGTCCCCAAATCTGCCCCAATATCACCTTCGCCGCTATCCGGTTCATTGCATGTAATGGAGGTTAATACCACAGAGGCAACACCTGATGCAGCATCGCTCGAATACACCACTGCACTAACGGTGACCATTTGATGATTTGGCGGCCATATAGACGTTTTGTCTAATTGAATAGCGAGAATTGGTGCCGTTCTGTCAATCATAAACTCGACGTTCTGGATCTGTTCTACATTTCCTGCTTGATCCATACTGCGATAACCGACCTTATAAGTTCCTTCCTCAAAGGCAGGAATGGAACCATAATAAGTTATCCATTCTCCGTTATTCACTTGGTATTCGATTTTCGCCACGCCTGATAAATTATCCATTGCATATACGTTTAACGTTACAGCGGACGTATACCATCCATTGCTTCCATTAGGGATGCCTGGACTTACAGATGCGATACTTACCGGTGCAATCTTATCGATATTAGTTACTGCGTAGTTGGTTATATTGGATACATTGCCCACAGCATCCGTTCCTCTTGCATACACGGTATCATTATCCAAAATGAGGGCAGGAGCAGTGTACGCGGTCCATGCACCATTCATGCCCACTTTGTATTCTTTCATAGTTGCGTCAGTTGGATAGCTGACCGTTACAGTGACACCGTTGTTAGTCGGCGCAGTAAGATCGGCAACTAAGGTTGCATCTGCTGGAGGTTTTTGATCAATCTGAATCGTTATCGTGTGTTGGATTTCTATGTTGCCTGCTATGTCATATGACCTGAAGCTCACATTGGTTATGCCTTCATTTGTAAACACCAATGGGCCATTGTAAATATGCCAGTTTGTTCCATCAAAGCTATATTCCGTCTTATCAATTCCTGATCCTACCGAAGCATCCGATGCTGCTAAGGTTAACATCACATCGGAAGTATAGATCCCATCACTGCTCTTGGTACCTTCTAATAAGCCAGTTGTAACCGGTGGCGTATTGTCAACAATTGGCTCTGCAAGTACCCTCAGTTCTGCTACCGCTGCAAAGTTGACAGGTTTGACAAAACGTACATATCTGTAACTGCTTATATTCGTCACGTCCACCGACCATGTTGATTTATATGGCAACACACCAGCTCCTTGGCTTCCCAGTACGGTATAAGTTGCGAATGTACTGTCATTCGATGCCCGAATTTCAAAGTTGATTCGCGAAGAATTTTGGTCGGCATCCTGCCTGGTTACAAATTCGATTCGGCGAATCCGATACAAGCTTGCCTGTTCACCCATATCTACCGTCCATGATGCAGTACCGGCTGTTACCCAAGCCGTATTGATATTATTGTCGTTTGCTTTGCTTGCCGAGTAAGTCGCACTGTATTCACTTGTTGCCGTTGCCGGTCTTCCTTTTGCAATGTTCACAAGTGCAGGCTTTGTCGTGTTTGCAGCAATGACAAGGATATTTACAATAGACCGGACTTCAACTCCATCAATGGTAACACTGACAGTTACCGTAGTCTCTCCCGCTTTCGCACCTGTCACCCTTCCATTGCTGTTATTTATAGTTACAATGCTGCTATCCGCAGCGTTAAAGGCATAAATGGCTTGTGATAAATCCACTGGCTCGCCGGCTCTGGTTGTCAAGGCCGCTTTGATTTGTACAGTCTCTCCAACATTCAGAATCGGCGTCCCTTGCATAGAAAGCTGCATGAAATAAGGTATAAGCATGTTGTTCACTATATTAAAGTTATTTACAGCTAGAATTGGATTTAACGCTGCATCCTTCACTGCGCCTTCTGCAAGCGAAAGTGTAATTACTTTCTTATAACCGATCGGTTTATTCAACGTTATCTTTACTGTTTTGTTCTGGGTGTCGGTACTATCCAACGCAGCCTCCGTGACGATAGCATCTGTTCCTCCGAGGATAAATCTTGATGCTTGCAAAGCAGCTTTATCCAGTGCCTCGCTGAACGTCGCAGCAATAACCTTTCCTGTCTCATCCGTTACTGCGCTCACAAGTGTCGGTCCAATAACATCTACCAGAATGGGTGTCCGGGTAACACTTATCCCGGATGATTCTACGCCAGAATTAGTAAAGGTTTTCATAATAAAAGTATAAGGTACGCCACCTGCCAAGTTCTCAATGACGGCTGACTTCGTGCCTTTGGCAACCGATTTCACAACCGCACCGTCGTGATAAATTTTAACTCCAGCAAAGTTTGCATCCGACGGTTCGTCCCATGAGACTGTCAATTTCGCATCTCCCGGTTGAACGGTTATTGATGAAACCTCATTCTGAGAATCCTTGGGCTCAGCCAGTACCCTGAGTTCAGCTACCGCTGCAAAATTCACCGGTTTGACAAAGCGTATATATCTATAGCTGCTTGTATCTGTCAAATCAACAGACCATGTCGATCTATACGGTAATACACCAGGCCCTTGGCTTCCCAATGTTGTATAAGTTGCGAATGTACTGTCATTCGACGCCCTGATTTCAAAGTTGATTCGCGAAGAATTTTGATCAGCATCCTGTCTGGTTACAAATTCGATTCTACGAGGCCGATATAAGTCAACCTGTTCACCTAAATCTACCGTCCATGATGCTGTTCCGGCTGTAATCCAGGCCGTATTGATATTATCATCGATAGCCTTGCTTGCGGCATAGGTTGAGCTATATTCACTTGTTGCCGTTGCCGACCTTCCTTTTGCAATGTTCACAAGCTCGGGCCGGGGAGTGCCCGCAGGGATAACAAGCAGATTTACGTTAGACAGGAATTCAATTCCGTCAATTTGGAAACTAACAGCTACTTTAGTTTCTCCCGCTTTTATCCCTGTCACCATACCATTACCGTTATTTACCGTTACAATGCTGCTATCCGCAGAGTTATAGGCAAGGATACCTTGCGATATTTCTACCGGCATGCCGTCTCTGGTTGTAAAAGCAGCTTTAATTTGTGTAGTCTCTCCAACATGCAGAATCGGCGACCCTACCATGGAAACCTTCATAAAATATGGGATAAGCGTATTATTGGTGATACTGAAACTATTTGCTTCTTGAATACTATTTAATGCTACATCCTTTACTGCGCCTGCCGACAGTGTGAGAGTAACCGTCTTGCCATAACCAGCGGTCTTGTTCAGTAAAAGCTTTGCCTTTGCATTTCTGACATCCGCATAATCCAAAACAGCGGAAGATACCACGGCAGTCGTACCGTTTAAGATAAATTTGGAAGCGTCCAAGATTCCCGAGTCCGAGATGGCTTCCAACGGTTCATTAAAAGTCAGCAAAATCTCAGTTCCCGTTTCATTCGTCTCAGCGCTCAACAGGGTCGGCGGCATAGTATCCAGCACAGCAGGCGGTGGGTTTCCCGCTACCGTCAAACGGATGTCCTGAAAGGCAGGCTCGATCCCAGCAAGATCCTTGACCCACTGAAGGTCGTTGTGATTACGTATAAAGGTATTGGACCCGTACGGTTCAATGTTGGTTTTAATCGTTCTTTCCGCATTCAAAATAACATTATTCATAACTGTCATTCCTGAACTTCTATTATCCAGGTAAATCCCAAGGTTCCGCCACCATTCTTTATCCGGAAAGTTGACAGTGGTCCAGGGCGAACGGACAACGTCGTGGATATAGTTTTCTTTGATTTGGGTGCCGGGCTGATAGGACAAAGTATAAATTCCGCCGCCGTCATCCAGCAAATTCATGACATTATAAATATGGTTATTCCTTATTATGTTATTCTTCAGTGCCGTTGGAGTAGTGGTAAAGCCCCAGCCTACCGACATTCCGCTATAAGGCAAATCTGTAATATCATTATGCTCTACCGTCAGTTCTTCCACATAGCCTCCAAAAATTCCTACGGCGCCATAATAGTCCTGCCCAGTTTTTGAGACATAGTTGTTATTAATTTGAATTCTTTTATCAATCATTCGAGGATCGGTCGGAGCTGCAGTTAGTGTATAGAGTTTGCTTGCTACCCCAACACCGTTGCCGGAAATATCCGTAAACACATTGCCCACAATGGATGTATCGAAATTGCCGTAACTCAGGTCCAACCCCGTTGCGCCCAAATGCTTGAACGTATTGCGCTCAAACCGGATATTGCCTGCAGCTTCCATCAGTACCGCTCCGGGAAGCTTGCCGCCATACCAGAGGCCTCCGACCGTATAATATGTCGCCTGTACGGCGGCATAACCATCATTAGGCTTCAGCCAGGTGGAATGCTCGAAACTCACACCATGGAATTGAATATGATGTACGGGATTATCCACGGTGCCCGTAAGTTTGACCACGGTTTCCAATTTGGGGGCGATAACGACAGCAGTAGACATATCCTCGCCCGGACGAGGTTGATAATAGACTTCTTGATTCTCCTTGTCTAAGAACCACTCCCCGCCCTGATCCAAAAAGGCCAATTTATTCTCAAAATGATAGGATTGATTGGATTCGCTTTTTGGATTTTCATTGCCGATAACCTGGTCCCTTTCAGGCTCCTTGGGGGTTATGGTCGCCTCAGTATTTCCGATATTGACGGATTCAACTAGAAGATGCCGGTCCGCCCAATGGGTCTGAATGACCATTTCAGCAGTGCCTGATCCCCCAACCAAGCCATCGGCTTCGGAGAGGTTCACTTTGATGGTCTTGTTGTCGTTATCAAAGGATTTTAATCTATAAAAACTTCCTGCATTCGGTGTACGCGCCCTGACGCCACGGTCGCCATTGATATATAGCTGCCGGAAGTCAAGTGAATCGACCGGGGCCTTGTAAAGCCCTGCCGACATTAATTGCCACCCAGTGATAGGCTGGCCCCCGCTAATGATCGGGGTTTCCCCCGGATAAGCCTTATAGATAATGTTATAGCCGTTTAGTCCGGAATCCTCCGGTTCAAATGTAAGCGTGCTGCTTTGAAAATATGTTCCTCCCCGTAGATATACGGTAATATCCCCGGTCATGGTATGATTGGCGATAGATTCCCTGACTGTGTCACGTGCTTTTGTTATGGTTAGAAAAGGACTGCTTTCCATCCCATTTCCGGTCATATCTGAACCGCTTGGGGATACATAAACTATTTCTTGTGGTTGTGTTTCTTCTGCTGATACCGAGTTATAAACAAAAGGATTGAAAATAAATAGTAACAAAGCCAGAGCTGTAAGCTCAACAAATCGAATCAAATGTTTAATTACTTTTATTAACATCTTTTACCTCCTAATTAAATGGATGTATCGAAACCCATTTGATTTTACGAAAACACATGCTGATAGCGTTTTCATGATTGGAAATTACATTACACGTCCAACAAGTTCACAACCAACCTCCTTAAATAAATTTGTAAAATTTGTTTCTCCTAACTAACCAAGGAAAGGAACCTATCACAGAGATAAGCGACTGTAATTACAGATTTATTCTATACTTTCAAGTTAAACTGCAACATGAATGAAACAATTATTTTTTGTCTTATTCGCCGAAATTTTTAGTTTATAAAATGCAAAAAACCTGAGGCTTTGCCTCAGGTCATTGGGCTCATTTTCACAATCAGCCATTGTGTTATTTTATAAATTTATCATGAATCAACAGAAAAATGTGTAACATTCATCTCTCTGTAACGACCAGGAGTACTCCCTTCCACCTTCTTGAAAATCCGTATAAAATAAGTCGGCTGATAGCCTACTTGCTCGGCAATATCGTTCATTTTCATATCGGTTGTCCGCAAAAGCTCCTTGGCTTTCTCCAAACGAATATTTGTCAGAAAGTCGATAAAGTTCGTCCCCGTGTATTGTTTAAATTCCTTGCTTAAATTGTAGGAAGTGATCCCATGTGCATCCGCGCAGGATTCCAGAGAAATCGGAGTATGGTAATGCTCATGAATGGCGTCTATCACCTTATTCACGATCTGCTTCATGATCTTCTGCCGCGTGTTGGAGAGCTCGGCGACATACGGTTGTATGATTCTTGATCGCATCCATCGAAGCATCTCTTCCGGGACTTTAATGGCGCTCAATTGTTCGAATAGGTTACCATCGCGATGCAGTGCTGCCGAATACACACCTGATTTCAGTAAAGCATGCAGAATACTTCCCAGAAGCTGCAGCATTCCTTGTTGGAACAGCATCTCCTTGCCTTGGCTTTGCTTTAACATTTTAACAAAACTCTCTAGCTGCCTAACTGCTTCCTTTTCCACACCCATTTTCATGGATTGAATGATCGCATTTTCAATATCAAACGGATAGTTAACATGAGGGGCTACCTGCGGAAGCAAATTATCCATATCTAAGATCTGTTCGTTTTTGTCTAAATCTCTGAACCTCAGTGCTTCCCTTGCTTCCTCCAATGATTTATGAATATCTTGTGCAAGATATACGAGCTTTCCTACGCCTACGGTAAATCTCATTTGCGTAAATCGAGTCAGAATATTGATCAATTCTCCAGACAGTCGGAATACATCGCTCTTGACCTGCTCCTTGGGAAGCTCTGACGGATAAGCAAGTAAAACAGCAAAAGAAAGATCATAGAAATTGATCACTTCTGCATCCTTAGAACTGCTTTTCAATATTTCTTGTGAAATATTGACCGCAGAGAAGGTTGCAAGCTGTTCGTCGCCTTCATGAAACTTTCCTTTCTTATCTGCGATGCCATCCATCCGGACCAGGATAATAGCAAAGCCCTTATCGTCTGCATTCCAGCCGTGGAGCGACATCTTCTTCTTCAGCTCAGCTTCGGAGAAGAAATATAAGTGTCCCTGTATTAATTGCAGCAATAACCCTTCCTTCAACGATTGACGGCTTTGCTCCAGATTCACGTGCAGCTCTCTGCTTTCATGAATCATCTTCCGCCATTTTCCTTCGATGAATTGGAATTCGTCATTTTTCTCAGCAGGTGCTGCTCCTCCCCCAACGCTATCCATGAACATACCTACCAAATGCTTAACCGGCCTGTAAATGCTTCGGGATGCCAACAAGGAAAGGACAACAGCAACCAGTAACCCTATCAAGCTGACAGCAAGGCCAAGCTTCGAAACCAAAATGACTGGTGCTGTTAGTTTGGAAAGCGGCGTAGCCACTACATACTTCCAACCGTTTCGCGATAACACCCCTATCGTAACGGAATAACTTGCCCCGTTCTGATTATAGATAAAATCGCCGCCTTGGCGTCCTTGTTGTAATACTTCCTGCCGAACGGCTTCATCCATTTCGTTAGGTCCCGAACTTTGACGTCTGCCGTTTGTTACCCATTCACCCTCTTTATTTAGGATGAAGGCGACCCCTTCCCCATCAGGATTAAGAGGAAATAACAAATCATCTAACTGGCTCTTATTGATATACAGAATGATGATACCGAAGGGAGCTCCTTCCAGTCCCTGAACTTTGTGAACAAGAGCTACGTTCACTTTGTTTTTATATTTGAGCGCGCTGACAGGATGATCCCACCAGAAAAGGGATGATTTCGTAGTTAAAAGCTGTTGAAACGTTTGCTTGGTTGGTTCTTCTGCTATTGAATTGATCCCTTCATCATCGGAAATTAATAATTGGTCTTTTTGCAAATACAGCACCGCATTGTCGATCAAAGGGTTGGTTTCCTTCAATATCCTTAAAGACACCAGCAACTCTCGCGTCGCATCTGGTTTCTGGCGCAAATCGCCATTAAGCAAGTCGCTGTTAAAAATCGGATTAAATCCCCATTGATTGCCAATTAATTCCAGGTGAGACAGTTGTTTTTCCATACTGTTATAGATTTGTTGAAGCTGCAGTTGATGGCTTCGCTTTACTTCCGTTTCTATTTGTTTAACAGCAATAAAATAATTACAAGCAGCAATGATCGCCATGGGAAGACAGGTTACTATAAATACAATGATTAAGTTTTTATAATAATAATTCAGATTTAGCTTCCTCATGGCGATCTGCCCACCTCTAGTAACATTAGTAAGATTCTTAGATGTTAGTATTAAACAAATCCCAAGCCATACCTGCTTTACTTGCCAGCTTTCTTCTTATACGCTGCATTCATCTCTTCCATCGCTTTAACCCAATTCGGATCCGCCGCCAGTTTCGTCGCATAAGCATCCCAGCTTTCTAGCGGCTCTGTTCCCAAAATGATTTTCACCTGAAGATCTGTTGTCTTCTTAAAAAATTCATTTCGGTATTTGGTCCATGTCTCGGAATAAAGTCCTGTAGCTGGGCTAGAAATACTGATCTTGCTTATTTCATCAATGATTCCTTTATTTCGATTGTAATAATCTGCTGCGATATTGGGAGCAACCGCATAGGTATATTTATTGTACTTAGTGAAAATTTGGCCGAAGGCCGACGTTGAAACAATATCTTTTTGAGCCTGCTCCGTCTGTTTATAGAAGTCGCCGTCTTTAGTGAAATGAACGTCCTTAAACCCATATGCACCCAACTCATAGCCTTCATCGGAAGCGCCGTAATCAATAAATGTCAAAATTTTCTTCAATTTAGCCTCAGGGACTGACTTCGGAATGACAAATACACCGCTGTAGCCCAAGCTTTTACTATTATATTTATTTCCGCTTGGACCCGTTAATGAAACCAGAGGAAGCATGTCTCCCTTAGGATCCGTCTTTCTTATTCCTTCCGTGAGCACCCATCCTGTCGAGACAGCATCAAAGGAAACCCCTGCTTTACCTGCCATGACAGATTCTCTCGCCTGTGTATTCTTGAGCGTAGCAAAATCCTTGTGAATCAACCCATCCGCATACGCTTTTCGCAGCCAAGCAATCGCCTCTTTCGTCGATGGATCCGTTGTCATGTTGATCAATTTACCGCTATTGTCGAGCTTCCAACTGTCATTGGCATTTTGGAACGTACTTATAATCCCATTGAAACTGCCCAAACTTAAGCCGCCTGAATCAATGTTGCCAACCAATCCAACCGTATCCGCTTTACCATTTCCGTCAGGGTCATTCTTTGTAAATGCTTCCATCACTTTATAGAGATCGTCCATCGTTTGCGGAACCTTCAGATTTAGCTTATCCAGCCAATCCTTACGAACGGACAACATGCCCGCTTCCAATCCCCGAACGCGGGGGATGGCGTACATTTTACCATCCTGGTACCGGGTATTATCATAGGCTTCCTTCGGGTAAGCTTTCAAATTAGGGTAGTCGTTTATATATTTCTCCAAATCCCAAAAGGCGCCCTGAGCGGCCATAGTTCTTACATTTGACGCAAAATTATCCCCGATTAAAGTAATGTCCGGAATTTCTCCGGATGCGAGGGTAACGTTTACCTTCTCGTTATAGCTGTTTGGAGACACCCATGTAATGGTGAGCTTGGTGTTGGTCCGTTTCTCGATTTCTTTGATCACCACATTATCCGGGCCAGGAGGCTCTGCTCCATAGAACGTAGACATAATGCTAATGGGTGTTGGTGGTTCTAACGCTTTCGCACTGGCAGTTGGCATTGAGCTGCCACTTGTATTCGTAGCGGGTGTGCCGCTTTCTTTAGCGCATGCCGCCAGCAGTGTACCTGTTGCAAGCGTTAAAACCAGAAGTACGGCCGACTTCTTTCGAATGGATGTGAGGTGTTTCATTGTTTTTTTCCTCCCTTTTTGGCAACTCAACATACTGTATGATCTCATTCCTTGATAGAGCCTACCAAAACTCCTTTGGTAAAATGCTTTTGAAGGAATGGGTATACCATTAGAATGGGGATCGTAGCAATAAGGACGGCCGCCATCTTGATCGATTGCGGGTTTATGATTTGCCCTTCCTCGAGAATGTTCCCCCCACCGGCCGAAGTACTGGAATCGATCAGCATCTGCCTTAACACCAGCTGCAGCGGCCATTTTTGGAAATCATTGATATAAAGAACCGCATTAAAAAATACATTCCAATAACCTATCGCAAAAAACAATCCGAATGTAGCCAACGCCGGAAGAGATAGCGGTAAAATAATCCGCCACCACACATGAACATCGTTACATCCGTCAATAACAGCTGCTTCTTCCAAGCTTGAGGGAATGCTATCAAAGAAGCTTTTGATCAGAAACACATTCCAACCGCTGCTTAACGCGGGAAGAATGAGCGCCCACAAGGAATTAATCAAGCCCAAGTCCTTGATTAACAAATAATTCGGAATCAAACCGGGCTGAAATAAAGTTGTGAACAAGATCAGCAGCAGTATCGACTTTCTGCCTAGCATGCGCTTTCTGGATAATGCATAGGCTAGCGCGGAAGTAACCATCAAACTCATTGCCGTGCCTATTACGGCAAGATAAACGCTTATGCCCATGGAACGCGGAAACAGCGGCGTAGATAGCAGGTATCGGTAATTCTCTAAGGTAAAACCTTGCGGATATAGGATAAGTCCACCCTTCAAATATACAGCAGGGTCTGTGAATGAAACACAGAATACATAATAAAGGGGAAAGATCGAAACAATTCCAATTAAGACCAACAGCAACGTATTCGTTCTTTCAAACATTTTCTCCGAAAAGGTTTGTTTATGCATAGCTTCCTCCCCCCTCTTGTTAATATAGACCATCTTGGCCAAACATCTTAGCAAGCTTGTTGGCTGCTACCACCATAATTAACCCAACAAACGACTTGAACAAACCAACAGATGCCGTATAGCTGAATTCCCCATTTAATATGCCATTTCTGTACACATACGTGTCGAACACATCCGAAACGTTCGATACGGCCGCGCTGCCCATTAGGAATACTTGTTCAAATCCAACATCCATAACGTCCCCCAGTCGTAATATCAAAAGAACAATAATGACATTACGTATTCCTGGTAAAGTAACATGCCTGATTTGTTTCAATCTGCTAGCCCCATCCATTTTGGCGGCCTCATATAGGGTTGGATCAATGCCGGCGATTGCTGCCAGAAATATGACCGTTCCGAAGCCGGCATCTTTCCAAATTGTTTGCAGGGTTAACATAATCCAGAACAATCCAGGAGAAGTCAAGAACGCTATTTTGTCAAAACCGAGGAACACAAGGATTGCGTTAACCACGCCTTCCGACTGTCCGAGCATGATAAAGCTGAGTCCGGCAATAATGACCCATGACAGGAAGTAAGGGAAGTAGATAACCGTTTGGACCACTCTTTTGAAAACCATCTGCCTAACTTCATTTAACATAATGGAAAAGAGGATCGGTGCCGGAAAAAACAGCAATATATTTAAAGTACTGATAGCTAATGTGTTCCGCAGCAACAGATAGAAATCCTCATTGCCAAAAAACCGCGCAAAATGTTCAAGTCCCACCCAATCGCTCTTCAGAATACCCGCATAAGGCGAATAATTTTGAAAAGCAATGACCAAGCCCCACATGGGAACATATTTAAAAATGATAAAAAATAAGATGCCTGGCAATGCGAGTAGATATAAAAAACGGTCACGAAATAAAATGTTCATGGTTTGCTTCCATTTCATTCGCGACTTCGTTGGTGACTTTCCTCTTTTGCCATGAAGAATTGAATCTGGTGAAATTGATGCCTTACTCATGGTTAATGCTCCTCCTATCCTTGGTCGGTCCTTCTGTCTCGAAGTTGATAGCTTCAATTTACCCCACGTCAAAGCTGTTCGTCTACGCGACTCTTTTGCCTCCATATCTTATTGAAACCTTGATACATAGCCATTTCCAAACGCCTCTTCTCTCTTCTGGCAAAAATGTTCAACTCTTTTGCTGCACATTTTTGCGAAATAAGTACATGGCATAAAAGTGAAATGCAGCCCCCCCTGATTAGTGAGACTGCACTTTGATTTAATCATTAGCTATTCTTCGTTTAATAACCTTGGCGGGTACACCAACGGCAACACTGTAAGGAGGTATATCCCGCGTCACAACAGAACCTCCTCCAATGACTGAGCCTTTGCCGATCGTAACTCCAGCGGTAATGTTTACCCTTCCGGCGATCCAAACATCGTCCTCAATCGTAATCGGCGCAAATTCAACCCCTTGCTTGTAAATCGGATTATCCACGTCATCGAATCGGTGGTTGCCTGCGATGATGATGGCATGTGAAGCAATGCGCACATAATTTCCAATCATGATTCGCCCGCTTGTATCTTGAGAAAATCCATATCCTACGATATTGGAATAAGCCTGTATCGAACAGTATTTCCCAACGGTTACATTCCCCTGTAGCAATACTCCAAGAGCGACCGTAGAATGTTCACCGATCTCAATCGCTCCGTCCCGCGGACAAATTCTCGCTTCGGGGCTAATTAGGCAAGTCGGGTGTATATTTGACCTCGGGTGACGCGATGCCAACCAGTACCCGAATCTGCAAGCCAATCTCCGGCCCCATGTTTGTTTACCCGGCATGCTGTATGCTCCATCCAAAATCGTCCAAAGGCTCATTTCAATGCCTCCGCGACATCAATCTCGCATACAACAGCGTACTGATTAGGAAGTGTATTCACAAGTACCTTTTTGCCGTCCGGGGAGAACACGGGATGATGGCATACACGATAAGGATTTCTGCCGCTTGGTTCCTTCTCACCGAATACACGAGGCAGGAATAAGCTTTGAATGACCTGATCCGTTCGTACATCAATGAATAGAACCTCTCCAGGTATTGTTCCTGTATCCGTTACGAGCAGATTATGATCCGACGGCGAAATACTTGGATGTCCCCCGCTGCAATGCTTGCTGATTCTTTGGTAACAGCTACCGTCGTAACGAACTTGCGCCAGACATAAAAGAGACAAGTCTTCCGGATCCGGCCCATATCCGATCAAGTGCTCTCCGTCTGGATGCCAAAACCAGTGAACGCCTTGCTTCCCATAGCTTAGATCAACGGCCAGATGCAGTTCCTTCAGATCTTTGTCTGCCGTAAATACGTATGCCAATCTAGGCTCTCCTCTGCTTTTGTCCACGCAATGGTTTCCAAAGTAGAATAGCAGCCGACTACCGTTTGTATTCCACCGGACGCAATAGCTCATCAACGTTAAGCCTTCGGCGCTTCCCAGCCGCTGCTTGACCTCTTGATCGCTTTGAAGCAGATGATCGCGATGTGGATGCCGTTCCAATATTTCCGATGTACTTAGAGCTAGCTCCTTCTTGTTCGGATCAAACGAGTATCGGAACAATCCATGATCTCCCCTCATCTGGAAAGGGACAGGTGACAGCTTGGGTTGAAATCGGTCATATCCGTAGCCAGCCGCATAGAGCATCCCCATTAAACCGGAAATAATCGGCTCGCCGAATGGTGGCGCTCCCTCCATGTCGCCTTCCATTGTCAGATCTGTTCCTGTACTTAATTCGCGTCTAATAATTCGCGGTCGATTGAAGGTTCCGCTTTGGTAATATACATATTTTCCATCCGGGCTCCAAGATTGCCATAGACCCGTATGAAAGAACCCGGAGTGGAGTGCAGTTTGTCCAAAACGATCCAGCACTTCTCCTTTCGGAGAAACAATGAACACCTCTCCGGTGTGCTTCTCTAAATCACCGCCCGCTAACAGAATACGACCTGACCCGTCCGGTGCATAGGGGGATAAAGTATAATAACTGTGCACGCACCAACGATCTTGTATCTGAATAGGGCGAATTGAAGGATGATCTATAATTCCAAATTGGTTCAAGTGAACACCTCTCCTCTATTTGATATAAATAATGATTTTATCCTTTCGTTCTATGATTATATTCCCAGGACCGGCTTCCTTACCATTCATGTAATGACCATCATTTGCACAAAATGATTAAATAGTTATGGTGTAAGATATTATTGTCCATGTAAAAAAATAAACATAAAAAAACTGCCTGAGATCAACTCAAGCAGTTTTTTATGTCCTAATCACATTCCCACACCTATTCTCTCAATTCCACCCGTGCCAATTGGGATTGAACCATCATCTTATCGTAATGATCTGGATCATTCTTCTTCGAAGTCAGTAAGGTACCCAGAATCCCTCCAAGGAATCCAAGCGGTATAGAAACAATTCCTGGATTATTCAAAGGGAACAGTGCTTCACGGCGAATCCAGCCAGACGATGGATCCATTACATTGGGACTCAGAATCACGAACAAGATCGAAGCGATAAGTCCCGTTAACAGCCCGATTATGGCACCGGTTGAATTGAACCGGCGCCAGTACAACGTTAGCAGCAGCAGAGGCAAGTTCGCGGAAGCGGCTACCGCAAAAGCCAGCGAGACAAGGAATGCTACGTTTAACCGCTGCGCACCTAAAGCAAGTACGATAGACAATACGCCGACCACTACCGCCGAACATTTGGCAACCAGCATCTGCTGGGCCTCCGTGGCTTTTCCCTTTTTCAGTATACTACTGTAAATATCATGCGAAAAAGCGGACGTTGCGGCTAGCACCAACCCAGAAACAACAGCCAGAATGGTGGCAAAAGCAACCGCTGAAATGAACGCCATCCAAAATTCGCCGCCAAGCGCCTTTGCGAGTAAAGGTGCCGCCATATTATCCTCACCCAATAATAAAGTTCGATCAACGAAGGCAGCAGCACCAAAACCAAGAAAGATGGTCATTACATAAAATGCACCGATTAGCCAAGTTGCATGAATGACGGAAGACCTGACGGTCTGCGCCTCCTTGACTGTATAGAATCTGGAGATGATGTGCGGCAGCCCTGCTGTCCCCAATACCAAAGCCAGATTAAAGGAAAGCGTATCCAAGGGTCCCGAAAATAAATTCCCAGGCTGCACAAATTTCTCCTTTAACGGAGTTGCTTGCGAAACATACGCATACAGATCAAATAGATTCCAATTAAATCTGGAAAGTACCATCAGGCTGATCATAAAAGTACTGCACACGAGTAAAATAGCCTTAATGATTTGTACCCAAGAAGTGGCAAGCATACCGCCAAAAGCCACATAGATTGTCATCAAGCTGCCGACTGCAAGGATTGCAGAGGAATATTCCACACCTAGCAGTAAATGAATGATACCCCCTGCGCCAACCAACTGAGCAATCATATAAAAGATCGTGATCAAAATATTGTTAATCGCCATCCAACCTCTAAGATTCTTCTCTTGAAACCTCACTGCGATTGCATCTGCCATCGTAAAACGTCCCAGATTATGCAGCGGTTCTGCGATTATATAGAGTACAATCACGTAGGATGCTAGAAAACCTATTGAATAGAAAAAACCATCAAAGCCATATATCGCAATGGTCCCCGTAATACCAAGAAAAGAAGCGGCACTCATATAATCACCGGAAATGGCCAGCCCGTTTTGCAAGCCAGTAAGTCGATTTCCAGCTACGTAAAAGTCATTCGTATTCATTGTACGTTTAGCAGAATGGTACGTAATAACCAGCGTTCCAATCACTACGGCCACGAAAAAGACAAACGCGGAAAAATTCATAATGACCCGATTCCTTCCTAGGCTGCTCTTTATTTACTACTAAAAGAATAGCATATTTAGGCCCACAAAAAAGTAAAAACATGCAGCAAGCCTTAGGAAAGGCTGACTGCATGTTTCTTGGCGTTCAAGAGAAGGGGCTGCTTACATACCCGTGTTTGCTTTTACATTAATTTCCGTATATTTGACATCATCTCTTTGCGTGGAAAGCATCGTTCCGATATAGGCTCCAAGGAATCCAAGCGGAATGGAGATAATGCCAGGATTGGCCAAATTAATAAGCGGATTACCAACCAGAATCGCCTTCCCTGCCTCTCCCCAAATATTTGGGCCCACAGCAACAAGAAGGATACAGCTTAATAGTCCACTTAACATACCGACAATCGCGCCCGTCGTGTTAAACCTTTTCCAGTAGACGGTGAAGAGAATGACTGGTAAATTAGCGCTCGCCGCAACAGCGAAGGCAATGGATACCAAGAATGCTACATTGAGCTTTTGAGCAAACAGTGCCAAGATAATTGAGAGCATGGCTACACCAATCGAAGCGAAACGGGCTATTTTCAATTCTTCCTTATCCGTCGCTTTGCCTTTACGAACGATTTGACCGTAAAAATCATGGGAGAAGGCCGATGCAGCAGAAAGCACCAATCCGGTAACTACCGCTAATATCGTGGCAAAAGCAACTGCGGAAATAAAAGCAAACAAGAAGTCCCCGCCTAGTGCTTTGGCCAATAGCGGCGCAGCCATGTTTCCGCCTTTATCTATCGCTGTAATATCTTTTGCGCCAACAAATGCCGCAGCTCCAAAGCCAAGGAATAAGGTCATGACATAGAAAATACCGATAACCCATGTTGCAGAGACGACCGAACTTCTTGCCGTAGCCGCATTTTTTACGGTATAAAAGCGAGTAAGAATATGCGGTAATCCGGCAGTTCCGAGCACCAGTGCAAGGTTGAGGGAGAGCGTTTCAATCGGAATCTTATATTTGTTACCAGGATTTAGAAATGCCTCTTTCAAGGGTGTCGCAGTTTTCAATTGGGTAAACATTTCGGAAATACTGAAATTAAACTTAGCTAGAACGATAAGTGACAGGATCAGCGTCCCACCCATCAGAAGAACAGCTTTCGTAATTTGCACCCAACTCGTGGCCCGCATTCCGCCAAATACCACATAGATGGTCATCAGGATGCCCACAATTAATACAGAGGTATAGTAATTAAAGCCGAATAATAGTTTGATCAAGGCACCCGCACCAACAAGCTGCGCGATCATATAGAAGATGGAAATGGTGATCGTGTTTAATGCGGCAACCCCACGAACATTCTGATTAGCAAATCGGGCCGCGATCATATCCGCCATCGTATATTTCCCTAAATTCCGAAGCGGTTCCGCCACTAAATAAAGGACGACAAGATAAGCAACTAGAAAACCTAGACTGTAGAAGAATCCATCAAATCCAGTCAAGGCAATCGTCCCTGCGATTC
Source organism: Paenibacillus sp. V4I3 (assembly GCF_030817215.1). Classification (GTDB taxonomy): domain Bacteria; phylum Bacillota; class Bacilli; order Paenibacillales; family NBRC-103111; genus Paenibacillus_E. Next base: position 2,562,582 of record NZ_JAUSZA010000001.1, on the reverse strand, counting down.
CCAAGAAAGATGCTGCCGACATATAATCTCCGGCAATGGCAAGCCCGTTCTGCCACCCTGTTAATCCTCCGCCACCCGTATAGAACTCATTCGAGCTATCGGTTTTCTTAGCTGCATATATACGTAATAATCATCGTTAATAAAATAATGCAAAGAAATAGAATGACGGCAGTTGGACTCATGACGGATTACCCCCCATTTCCGATTTTATTTCTTCAATTTGTCGGTCGAATTCCTTAGATTTCCTGGAGTAAATGATACAGAGTGCCCAAGTCATCAGAAACTGGGCAAATGCGTACACCCATGCCCACGAAATAGGGCCGATTGCCGGATTATTCAATACTTTGGTGTAAGAGGTTAAGATGGGTAGAGTAAAGTAAAAAAGGAGGAAAAAGACTGTCATCGGAATGATGAATCGTTTTTTGCTGCCGATTAATTTCTTGAATTTTTCTGACTGTGCCACTTCCCCATATTGAATAGGCTTGCCGTTTGACATTTGCTTAGCCCCCCTAATGTAAGCGTCTTCAAATTGATTATATGCGAATTTTTGCCCTTTGTATTAAGACTGTCGCGAATCGTCATATTTCCTGTCTGAATTGCCTAAAAAGGAGCTTTAAACGGTTTCATTTTCATTTGAGCAGCCTAAATAGCTCTTTGGCCATCTCCCGCGAAACGGGTATTTGCGTTCTTTTTTCATTTTTTAAAATCAAATTAAAAGCGCCATTGAACCACGGTACTAATTCATCGATACCATTTAAATTAACCAAATAACTGCGATGAGGACGAAAAAAAGGTAATTCCCTGAGCTTATTTTCCAATTCCTGCAGGCTCATTTTGGACATATAAATCTGATTGGAATACGTATAGATATGGATGCTTTTCTCTTCCCTCTCGGCATAAAGGATGGTCTCAGGATCAAGCAGGACATGCTTCTCCCCATCTATGATCAATAGTTTATTCCAGTTCCTTGCTTTGGAGGAAAATTGCATTTTGCTAGGCAGCGATGTCGTCAGTGGGCTATTGGAAAGCTTGCTGCGAATCCGTGCCAGTGATTCCTTTAGACGCTCATGACTATAAGGTTTAAGTAAATAATCAACAGCATTCAACCCGAACGCCTCAACCGCATGATCATCGTGGGCCGTTGTAAATACAATTAGGGGCACTTGTGCAGCAGTTTTCAGCATACGGGCGGCTTGCATGCCATCTAATTCCGGCATTTGAATGTCCAAAAATATAGCGTCTGGCTCCCATTCATTTACAAGCTCTAATAACTCCTTACCGTTGGAGGCATGCGGCATCAGCTCTATATCCTCTTCCATCCCCAACAGGTAGATCAGCTCTTTACGGGCTAACCACTCATCTTCAGCAATCATGACCTTAATGGTTCTCACCTACGTATCCCCTCCTCTCGGTACTTGTCCCTGGAATGTTAAATGAAAATCTACATCCGCCATTTACATTATTTTCGATAAAAAGTCGAGATTCCTCGCCAAACAAGCCGATCAGCCGTTGATTGACATTGTAAACACCAATCCCGTTCCCCTCGCTGCTATTTGCCGGACCTTTGCCTAGTTGCTCTATCAATTCAGGAGGTATGCCGCTTCCGTTATCTTCGATTGAGATTTGTAAAGTATCCTCATGGTTCAACACCTCTATTCGGATTCGCCCTCCGTGATTCCTATCTTTCAATCCATGTTTGATACAGTTCTCAACCAAGGGCTGCAGCGTAACGGGAGGAATCATAGCTATCAGCAAATCAGAGTCCAACTGAACTTCCATCGTGATCTGATCCTTAAATCGAATCTGGATAATTTCCAAATACGAGTTAAGGTGCATGATTTCCTGTTGGATCGAAATGGTATGAGACGCAATAAGCTTGATGTTAAGCCTCATATAAGTACTAAGCTGCATGGTAATATGCCTTGCCATATCAGGCTCAATTCGAATCAGGGAGACTATTGAGTTCAAAGTATTGAATAAGAAATGAGGATTGATTTGCGACTGCAGGATCCTTAGTTCGGATTCCTTCATTAATGCCTCCATACTCTCATGCATAGCCACACTAAGTTGATAAGACAATAGTTTGCCTAATCCTTCTGCAAGTACGATCTCAACCGAACGAATTTCCTGTGGTTTTTTAAAATATAGCTTGATCAAACCAGCAACTTGTCCAGCCTGCTTGATCGGAACTATGATCGCAGCTCTAAGCAATCTATGATTCGGTTGGATATCCTCGTGGTTAAGAGCGATTCGCAGCATACCTGTGCCAATGGCTTGCCGCGAAAGCTCAGAGCGAATCGGCTCACCGGGTATGAGAATCCTATCACCGAGCCCAGCGTGAGCAAGAATGTTCTCCGTATCGGTAACAGCAACCGCAGCCGTCTTAAGCTCCCTTAGCAGTAACCTAGCAATCGCATCTGCGGATTGATAAGTTAGTCCCTGCTTCAGATGAGGCAGCGCAGCTTCTGCAATATGCAGGGCGCGCTGAGTTTCATAAGCAACAGCGCGTTCCTCTTCCCGAAATACAACACGCAGCATAGTTGTGAATATCGCGATGGAGATGCTATTCGTAAGCACCATCGGAATTCCGATCAAGTCCACAAGTTCAATTGCTTTCTCGGATGGCGCTGATACAATAAGGATGATTCCCATCTGCACGATGGGCGCGAACATGCCAATAAAAATGGCTTTAGCCGGAGAAATGACCCGTTCCTGCAAGAAGAATCTCGCCACTCCGCCTGCTAATAATCCGGTCAGAGGAGCGGCGATTCCGCCCGCCAAACCTGTAAATCCACTCATCACATATAAGTGGCTTCCAGTAATTAAACCTGCACCGATCCCCACAATAGGACCTCCCATTAAACCTCCGATGACAACGCCAACTAGAGCGGAATGTGCTAATGCTTGATCGGCTTGCAGAGGAAAGATCCAAAAGGAAGACGAGATAACTCCCCCCTCGATCACCACACCTGCATAGGTGCCAAGAATGCCAAACAGGCCAAATAAACAGATGAAATAAACCGTATTCATAACGGAGATTTTTCTGTCCAGAAGCTGACGAACGATAGGAATTCGCGTCAGGATAAATGTTACGATCAACAGAATACCCATACGCTCAAAAAGCAGAAGTGCAAGCGCTTCCATATCACCCCTCCTGTGTTCCATTATATCATAGCATTCATCTGTGTTATCCATTCATAACACTACTTTAATTGAAGGTTTTCATCATTAAAAAGAGCACCCCCTATAGCACTCATCGGTTTTAACACCAGTGGTGTTTATCCAATGTCTACTATAAGGGGTGCACTTGACGAAGCAGCTAGCTTCCTTGTTATTTAGATCCTTTATTTTTTGATATTAACGTAAAGTTCATTGATTTCTTTCACATAATCGTCGCCGCCACTCTTCTTCCAAAGGTCAAGCGCAGCTTTGAAGCCTGCTTCATCGATTTGACCAACAATAAATTTAACACGTGCATCGTTAATGATGTTGTCCAATTGCGGACCTTTTTGTGTGTATACATTCGAGATTAACGGTTCAGCCGGGTTAGCCAGAACGATTTTCTCATTATCTTTTTGAACCTGATCCTGCTTTTTCCGTGTCGGTGTCTGTACAACGCGCAACGACTTATCTTCCGGAAGGAAGTTCAGTATCTGGTTCAAGCCTTCCACTTCGGACTCCATCAATGCCGCATCTTTGCTAGACTCGATACCGCCTTCAACTTTATTGTAGTGCTTTCCTTCAATCCCGTTACTCGCAAGGATTTGTGCTTTCTCATCGTTCATTTTATCAAGGAATGAAAGAACTTGGCGAAGCTCTTTTTCCGTTTTCACGCTCGATTTAGAGATGGCCACCATACCTGCATAACCGGAGGTTGGTAAAGCTCGCAGCCCTTTCGGACCGCTTACTGAACCGATAACATCCATATATTGCTTATTCTTATCGTCCTTACCAGCCTTTTCCATAGCAAGATGGATTTTCTCCTCATTACGCGCTGCAGAGTCCGCAACATCAACGATGACGCCAGCTTGGCTGTTGAAAATAGGATCATTGTATTTGGCTGTGTCAAAGACAGCGAAATCTTGGTTGATCAATTTTTCATCATACAGCTTTTTCATGAATTTGAGTGCATCCAAATATTCTTTGGTTAAAAATGCAGGTTGAAGCTTGCCGCTGGCATCATCGCCCCATTTGTTCGGAGCGCCGAACCAAATGGAAATTTGATCAAGAGGACCGGCCCAACTTCCAGCCCATTTGGATACAACCATCCCATAGGTATCGTTTTTCCCGTTTTTGTCCGGATCGTTTAAAGTGAACGCTTTCAGCATGTTATAAAAATCATCAATGGATTGCGGCGGCTTCATACCTACGTTTTCAAGCCAATCTTTACGATATACAATGGCGTTTCTGCCCAGGGCTCTTCCGCGATATATTCCGTAGATTTTGCCGTCTATTGTCGTATTATTAAGTACGATAGGATTCGCTTTACTAAGGTTTGGATAATCTTTTAAATAAGGTCCAAGTTCCCAGAAAGCACCTGTTCTTGCCGCATTAATAAAGCTCGATCCTTTATCCGTAGCAACCATAATAGAAGGAAGCTTGCCTGATGCCAACGTGATGTTAAATTTGTCGCCGTAGGAAGAGTTTGGAGCCCATTCGAAGTGAATATTAGCGTTTGTATATTTCTCAAGCTCTGCCGCTACAGGGCTATCATCCTTCGGAAAAGTTGTTTTAAATATAGGTGCCATGATACTGATATCGATTGGAGCTTCTTTCGCCGGACTTCCAGAAATGCCTGGAGCTGAAGCGGAAGGCTTCTCGTTTCCACCGCTGCCTGAGGAGCATGCCGTAACAGACAAAGCTAATGTAGTCATTATAATGCTAGACGCCCAACGCTTCATTCCTTTGTTATTCTTTTTCATGATAATTTGCCTCCCTTAGTTTTTAAACTTCATTGTACAAGCTTATAATAAATCCGCGCTGCCTTACTCTATCACCTTGCGGCATTGCGAAAAGCTACTGGGTTAGCCCTTGATGGATCCGATTAATACCCCTTTAGCAAAGTGCTTCTGTAGGAACGGATATACCATCAGAATCGGAAGTGTGCCTACTACGATGACTGCCATTTTGACCGTTTGATCCGGAGGCTGAACGAAATTTGGATCCAACTGTGACATATCGCCAAGCGTTCCTTGGGAAAGCAAAACAATTTGTCTAAGCATAACCTGCAGCGGCCATTTGGTTGGATCGTTGATGTACAGCAGTGCAGAAAAAAAGCTATTCCAGTGCCCGACTGCGTAGAAAAGCCCAAACGTAGCGAGAACCGGTTTAGATAATGGAATTACAATTCGCCATAGCACACCGATCTCTGTGCAACCATCGATTTTGGCCGATTCCTCCAAAGCCGGAGGGAGCTCTTGGAAGAAGTTCTTCACGACAATCATGTTAAATGCACTTATTGCACCTGGAAGCATTAAAGACCAGAAGGAATCCAGCAACCCCAAGCCTTTCACTACGAGATAGGTGGGAATCATGCCGCCGGAGAAAAGCATAGAAAATACAACTAGATTCAACACCGTATTTCTGCCCCACAGATTCCGGCGGGCTAACGGGTATGCCATTGTGACGGTAAAGAGAAGGTTAACTAAGGTCCCTACGACCGTGATGTAGATTGTTACACCAATGCTTGTAAACAACGTACCCGTCGAGAAAATAAATGTATAGCCTGCTAGAGAGAATGTTTCGGGAATCAAAAAGAATGATCGCTCTGTAAGTTCTGCATCAGATGCAAACGAACCCGCAATAACGTAAATGAAAGGCAATATCGTACATAATGCAAATATCCCTAAGAATGCATAATTAAAACCGTCGAATAGGAAGCCAGAGATGCTTTTTTTATGTCTTACCAATAGATTCAAACCCCCTTCTTCTCAATAAATGCCGGATTGGCCAAATCTTCTGGCCAAATAGTTACTCGTAAATACCAGGAAGACTCCCACCAAAGATTTAAACAAACCAACTGCTGTACTGTAGCTGAATGCTCCTTGGGTAATACCCATTAAGTACACATAAGTATCGAATACATCTGCGACATCGCGGTTCAATGCGTTTGTCATCAAATAAATTTGTTCGAAGCCGTTTTCCAGCACATCACCCATTCTAAGAATCAACAGTATGATGATTGTGCTTTTAATAGCAGGCAACGTAATGTGCCAAAGCTGGCGCCAGCGGTTAGCACCATCCACAATCGCAGCTTCATATTGCTCCGCATCAACCCCAGCCAGTGCGGCTAAGAAAATGATCGTTCCAAATCCACACTCTTTCCAAATCGTTTGAAGAATAATGATAGGCCTAAACCACTCGGGATCCGCCAAAAAATTGATTTTATGGCCTGTATACTGCTGCAGCAGCCCGTTTACAACGCCACCTTCTGTTGTCAAGAAAACATAAGAGATACTTGCTACTATGACCATAGAAATGAAGTGAGGTATGTAGATCAACGTTTGAATTGCTTTCTTATAAAGTGCAATTCGTATTTCATTTAGCATCAGAGCTAGAATAATCGGAGCCGGAAAGAAGAATATCAAATTATATAAGGAAAGGAGTAATGTATTGCGCAACAATTTCACAAAATCAGGATTTTGGAAGAAATTTCGGAAGTGTTCCAAGCCCACCCATTCGCTCTTCATAAAACCCAAGAAAGGCTGATAGTTCTTGAAAGCAAGAACTACTCCCCACATAGGAACGTACTTAAAAATGAGAAAATACAACACTCCAGGCAAAAGAAGCAAGTACATCCATTTGTCCCTTTGAAGGCGCCTGATCAATCTGCCATAAGATGTCGCGTTCTTAATAGGGACTGTTTTGCTTACGTTCGTATGCTCCATAGTTACACTCCTCATTCGTTTCGCTTCGTATCCTGATTGTGTCTCCTGCGGCGTTTTACTTCAATTAGACATTTTTGTAACTCTTCATTTTCTCAAACAACACAGATTAGGGTGATCCCCGCAAAAAAGTGCAATCCGAATAAAAAAATGCAATTGTTTATAAACGGAAGATTCATTATAGTCAATATCAAAACAACAAGGATGGAGAGAGTCAAATGGACAAAAAATTATACCACGGAACCGCTTATTATCCTGAGCTTTGGAATGATGAACAAGTTATTGAACAAGATATCCGTTTAATGAAAGAAGCAGGAATAAATGTCGTTCGGATGGGAGAATTTGCTTGGTCAACGTTAGAACAGGAACAAGGAAACATCGATATCCGTTTTTTTGTAGACACAATCAATAAGCTATATGAGAACGGTATTGAAACCGTCATGTGCACCCCTACTCCCACACCTCCGATTTGGTTATCACATGGCCATCCAGAGCGTATGTTTGTGGACGGAAATGGTAAAGTAATGGGTCATGGCTCCAGACAGCACGTCTGTACGAATAACGCGTTCTTTCGAGTAAGAGCAGCCATTATCACAGAACATATCGCAAAAGCGGTTGGAAGTTTGTCAGGTGTTATTGGCTGGCAGATTGATAATGAATTTAAAGCACATGTAGCAGCGTGTATGTGTGAGACATGTAAAAGCTTATGGCACCAATGGTTACAAAATCGTTATGGGTCCATTGATCGATTAAATGAAGCATGGGGAACGCAAATCTGGAGTGAATATTACCTGGAGTTTGAACAAGTCCCACAGCCAGGACCAGCGCCATTTTTGCATAATTCCTCATTAAGTACCCTGTACCAATTATTTTCCATGGAGAAAATTGCAGAGTTTTCCGATGAACAGGCTCATATCATCCGCCAGCATTCCGATGCACCGATAACCCATAACAGCAGTGTTGCCTTTCATGTAGATAATGAGCGATTGTTTAAAAACCTGGACTTTGCTTCATTCGATACTTATGCGAATTACGATAATACGCCCGCTTATTTAATCAACTGTGATTTGTGGAGAAATTTTAAAAAAGGCAAAGATTTTTGGATTATGGAAACAAGTCCGTCGTTTAGTGCATCACTTGAAAGCTATGCCATGCCTCACCCCAATGGATATTTAAAGGCCGAGGCTGTGGCGGCATATGCATTAGGAGCAGAGGCTTTTTGCTATTGGCTGTGGAGACAGCAGCGAACTGGATGTGAACAACCTCATGGATCGGTGATTAGTGCATGGGGGAAACCGACCGTAGGATTCCAGAATGTACTCGAAGTTGAACAAGCGAGAAAGGAAATTGAATCCATCATCCTTTCATCGAGACCTTCTCAAGCTGAAGTAGCGATGACTTATTCGGACCGATCGAAAGCATTTTTGCAAACAGAGCCTCATCGAAAATTAAATCATCGGGGTCTGGTAAGCGCCTTTTATGAGCGGATTTTATCCATGGGCATTCATCGAGATGTCATACCAGAAGGTGCGGAACTTGACGGGTATAAACTGTTATTTACGCCATTTACTCATTACTTATCATCCGATTATATAGAACGGGCACAAGCCTTCGTCCAAAATGGCGGGATCTGGGTGGTTGGTCCACTTACAGGTGGCAGAACAGAGAACCATACCATTCATACAAATGCAGCTTTAGGCGAGTTAGAGCATCTTGCAGGTATCGAAACCTTATTTACGTATCCAATGGAAGGTACAGGTACAATCGGACAAGCATTTGGCGTTAGCGCCCCTTTGGGGATGTGGAGTGCTGTATTTGAACCTAAGGAAGCCATAGCTATAGGGATCCTTGAGGAAGGGTTAACGCCAGGAAAAACCTTTATTACGGAGCATCAACTCGGTAAAGGAAAAATCGTTATGCTCGGTTCGATGCCAATGGGTGAAGAGGGGGATCTGATGGTAAAGAAACTCATCGACCACTATGCCGTTGATGCCCATGTAAGGCTTAGAACAGATGTCACTGTAGGCACTATTGTCGCTCCAAGGCAAGGTGATGGTTATCACCTATGGGTCATCATTAATATGGATGGTAAAGGTGGCAGCGTCACTATTCCTCAGGAGGGGTATGATCTATTGGCGCAAACCGGAATAAAGCCAGGGAAATTAGAAATTGGGAAATATGAATATCGCATAATCCGATTTATGTGATCTAACTGAAAAATTGAGCTGCTGCAGCAGCTCAATTCGTTTGTCAGAGAAACCCTGATTCTATCAGAATAAAAGTTGACTTCCGCCTTTCACTTCGCGGATGTCATTATCGACACGAAGCCAGACGGAAGACGCATTAGGGTTGAATACTAGATGACCTGATGCGGAAAATTTCAGGTTATGAAAGGCTTTCAAATAATCAACAATCTCGATATTGGTTGCATACCATATATCTTCCCTCTTGCCGATATACTTACAAAATTCCTCCATTACTCCCCAATTTCCATCTAAATCAAACTCATAACTATGTCCCCATACGTACATCATGTAAAGATATTGTTTCTTTTGCAAATTAACGAAATCCTCTGCAAGTTTCATTAGATTTGCTTTGTGGTGGCAGGTGGGTTTCCACTCATATAAATTATCTGGCATAGAGAAATTACCGGTGCTTTCAACTACTCTTGCGTATTCTATGCCTAGAATAGGGAGCATCTCTTTGATTTGTTGATTAAAAGAACCGTTCGGATAAGACATTCCTCTTACTGTATAGCCTACAATTCGCTCTAAATTTATCCTGTCTTGAAATATCTCATCCACTATTTGTTCTTTGGGGCACCTTGCTAGCGTTGGATGGGTTACCGTATGAGCGGAGACCTCATGACCTTGGTATCGTTCTGCGACTTCCTCTTGAGATAACCGGTCCTCCAAGCCAATCAAGCCTGAATTAATATGAAAGGTGCCTTTTACAAAATGTTTGTTAAAAAGCTCAACAAGCCTAGTATCTGCTGATTTACCGTCATCATAACTCATGGTTAGAACTTTATGCTTTCCTTCAGGGAAAGTCATTACGATTTTGGGCATTGCTGCATACCTCCTAGAAAATAGATGACTTACGCATTACGGCTGGTTTCACGATACTGGCTAGGTGTCACGCCCTCATATTTCTTAAATAACCGATTAAAATAACTGTGCTGATAGCCTACCTGCTCCGCGATATCATTGATTCTCTGTTCAGACTCACGAAGGAGATCTTTTGCTTTGCTCATCCGCAGTTCAGTTAGATAATCAATAAAATTTTTCCCTGATACTTGTTTGAAGGTTCTACTCAGTACGAAGACATTGGTTGTGCAATGCTCTGCACAATCATCCAAGGAAATATCCCTCATGTAATTAGCGTTAATAAAAGTCATTGCTTGCTCGATTACTTTTTTCAGCTTGTAATCAGAACGATGCTCCATTTCTGCCATGAACGGATGAATGATTTTATCCACAAACCAACGCTTGATCTGCTCTGGCTCCCGAATCACCGATAGCTGCTCGAAGCGATTGACCGACTTAAATAGCTGATTGGGATTCAGTCCGGCCTGCATAATGGTATGCTCCAGACTTCCTAATAAATTCAAAACACAGGTCTGCACATCAAGTTCCTTGGCTCGTTCCAGTACCAGAACCTCAAGAAATGCTTGAACCTGCTGCTCGGCCTCATCGAGCTTGCCTGTTCGCATGGCTTGAATGATCTCTCTTTCCAATGTAAAAGGATATTGAAACCCTGGATCTTGAACATTGCTCTTCAACGCTTCAAGGTCAATGATTTGATTCTCGTCGTAAATGCTCCGGAAACTAAGCGCAAGCTTGGTTTCTTCAAACAACAGAGGAATCTGCTTTACCTGCTCACTTATTCTTCCGACGGATAGCGTTACTTTCATTTTCAGAATCCGATTAATTGCTTGGATCAACGTATTGCCCAACTCATCGATGTCGGAATAAATATCTTCTCCACTCGGAATGCTGAGCAACAGCCCCATCGTTAAATCGTGAAAGTTGATGACATGGCATTCTTCGAATTGCTCTCGTGCCATTTCCTCTACTACATTCGCCGCTGCGAACGTAACAAGCCCTTCGTCACCCAGGGAATATCTGCCCGTCCTTCCGGCATGGGCCATTCCAGTAAGCTGAATAAAAAGCACCCGATAGCTTCGCTCATCAACCATCCACCCATACTGTCTCATTCTCTCACGAAGCTCTTCCTCGGAGTAGGAAGACAAATAGCCTTGCGTTAATTGATAAAGAAAGCCTTGCTGTACCTGGGGGAGCTGGTTTTGGAGCTTTCTTTGAAGGGCGAGTCTCTCTCGGGTTAAATGCTGCCACTCCCTTTCAATCAAAGTAAACTCATCTTCCCTCCCATTCGATGGCGTTCCACTGGTCAGCAGCCTTACCAGCCGATCCAGCGGAGAATAAATTTTCCGTGAGGCGATACTTGCGAGTAAGAGCGCGAGAAGCAGTCCCGTACAGCTTATCATGATAATCAACTTAGACAGAAAAACAACCGGCTTTGTAATCGCATTGATGGGGGCGGCTGATACATAAATCCACTGCGCTCCAATTCGGTCCAATCCCCCAAAGGACACCGAATAGGTTATATGATCCCATTCCATTAGAAAGGAGGTCTGGTTTTTGCCCTTAGAAGTTTTTACATACTTCTTCAGCACTTCCATTAGAGGGGTAGTTTCGCCACTGCCGGTCGATGCCAATACGGTTCCATCCTCCTGCATGAGAAAAGCTTCCCCCCCCTCATAGGGGGTTAGCGTTTTCAACAAATTAAGCACTTGATCATGGTTTATATGGGCACGCAGCAGGGCAAATGGCTCTGAAGCTCCACCGGGCATTTTATGCACAATGGTTAAATCGGGGTTCCCCGAGCTCGTCAGGGAAGGCATTAAGGTCCAATAAACGGAGGAACCTTTTCTCATCAGCTCCATCGTGTTCAACCAATCTATTGAATCCGGATCCATGCGGTTAAAATTCGGGCGAAACAGAACAGGAATGGAACCGTTTACATAAAACTCTATATTATCTATTAATGGCAATGAGCCTTGCATAATGACAAGCGTTTTAGATATATCATTGGTCACTTGAAAATTACGGTAGAAATCAACTTCCTTTAATGCGAAATCAAACTTTGGATCAAAAGCCCAATGGGACAAAAATAGTTCCAAATTATCAAACTGACTATTGATGCTTTCCGCACGGCGGACAATTTGGTTTTTATGAAGCGACACCATTTCATTTTCGATTCTTCCACCTACAAACCAATAAATGAGCAAACCCGTTATTAAACCCGGAATGCCTGTGATAAGTAAAATAATAGCCCATATTTTTCTATAATGCATTCTACGGCTTCCGTTCATTAATGGAAAACCGGCTTTTAATCGCGCTCCTAGCCTTCTTATCACCTCATCCTCACCACCGCCCATTTGATTATTGAACATTATATATGAAGTCCGGCACTCCTCGCCTTTAAAATATCATTTATTTTGTTCAAAAATCAGTGACTTTTTCTCAAGCATTCATTCCACTTCTCCGCCCGGGTACAGCGTCGAGCTGTACAGGCGCTTTGGTTGCGACAAAGCTTTTCCTGCTCGCTTCACGGTTATATCCCCAGCTTGGTTTGAATAGATATGGGCCGTTTCATCGTCGTATATAATAACCTGTTCATTTCCAGAGCTAAACAAGTCGGCATGTACCACATAACCGTCAACGGGAAATTCAGTCACTAGGTTCATATGTCCGTCATAAAGGCTTGGATGAACGCCTCCACCTCTGCGGTAAGCCAAAATATAATCCATTGGCTCATTATCCCAACCGCGCAGCGTCTCAATAATAGTCAACCAGCCATCGGTCTTCCGATTTTCCTTCCAAAGCTCTTCCCCTTGAGAATCGAGCAGGAACAATCCATCCTTGCCTTTATCAGAGCCTTGATCTCCGCGAACGATCCGATCCAGCCCGGCAATTTGAAGACCGGGTAAATCGCGGCGAAATTTGCCTAAAGCCACATGCTGAGACTCTATTGAGCCATCGTATCGCCAAAGCTCTGTACCCTCCCGATTGTACATGACCGTTACACTTCCTCCAATGACCAGCTCGGGTTGTCCGTCGCCGTTGACATCGCCGATCCAAATGCAGTCTGCATGATCCTTTAAATCCTTGCATGACCACACAATCTTGCCTTTATGATCCAACAGATCATAACCTGCCATCACCTCATCGTGCCCATCCCCGTTCAAGTCGTACACCCATGGAAAATGGCCGGGATTTCCTTTAAAGGTCCATAGCAAATTAAATTCCTGATCCATCGCCCACAATTGCGAATAGCGGTTTTTTAAAATAATATCGCTAGGTCTATCTCCACCAGTGAGATTAGCAATAATGATGCAATCGTGAGCCTCTGGATCGGGCAGCGCGTAGACCTTTTTAACGATTCCCGTTGCTCCATCGATAATTTGGAAACTGTCATTCATAACGCACAACACTTCCAAACATCCATCCCCATCAATATCATACAGCTGAGCTGGGTAATCAGATCCTGGTTTACCTGCATCTGGAGAAGGAGTGCCCGTCTGCCATAGAAGGTTTCCTTCCAAATCGAACGCAGTTAAGCATTGTACCTGGTGAGGGATATACCTGACATCCTGCCGATTGTCAGGCTGAACCAATACCATTTCCATCCTTCCGTCTCCGTTCAAGTCTCCTAGGAGCATCTTACTGTGAACTCCCGCCGCCTGGATATTCACTTTACCTAATAGATGGGGGAGCTTTTGTAAAGTTCGATTGGTCATGAAATGCCCTCCTATTGTTTAATCGCGAATAATGCCGTAACTGTTCTCCGGCAGCCAACGGCCGATTAATTCCAAACATATCATGACATTCAGTGACCACTGAGAAGCGGTATTCGTGGAGATACCCTGCAGTTCTTTAATTTCTCTTATATACGCTAGTGGCTGTACATCTGTTGTTTCTACAGGCAGGTTAATCTGCCAATGCGCCTGATCCTTTAGAAGGTAAGACCAAGCTTGCTCTGCAAGAGCCTTATCGTTATTTCTGGCAGCAGCTATCGCCATCATCGTGGTAGACAGCATGGGAATGGCCCAATCCTTGCCAGTAATCGCGCCTGAGGTTCTTCGCATTTTCTCTTCTGCAGGCAGGTTATAGAATTCTCCGAACTCCGCCAACATGTCCTCCCATTCAGGATCCTTAATCATCGCAGCTAGCTCCATCCATACCTGCGGAGCTCCCATACAAATGATCAAGTGATGGCCATTCGTCTCAGCATCCATATAATGAAGGACACCTGTTCCCGGATCGTAACCGAAGGTGGGCCCTGTAAGAAGGCGGAACGGCATGTTCTTCAAGCTTTGAATCCCAGTCAAAATTTTATCCCGATAATATGTATCTTCATACCGCTCCCAACGTGTAAGCCAGTTTGAACTGAAGGCTGCCCAATCCGGTCCGCTGCGTGCATGCGTAGGAAACTCGTCCTTCGGAAAATAGGCGCGCATCGGATCGAGATGTACGGTTGTATAATCGGAGTCTTTCACTTCATCTATAATATCTCCGATCCGTTCATCTGCCGTCAAATAATAATAGATTTTGTGCAGACCAGACATTCCTATCCGCGCTTCCTTGCAGCCACAACCCCAATGTAGCACGTTGTGTCTTGAACCTAAGCCTGCATATTCACCCATGTGGTACACATCAACCTCACTGGTATGCCTTGCCATCGCTTCAGCCATCCGGAATACATCTTTCCTGCCTGACCTTAGGAACATATACCAGAGCCACAGGTTGGGAACGAGCTCTGTATTTTGCCATGCGCAGCCTCCAATATCATAACGCCAAGTGTGGCGTACTGGATCATAACTGTGCATGACATCTCCGTAATCCCAGAACCCATACCACCTTCGCTGCTCAATCTCGTTCTGATAAAATTCAAATAAACGGTCTAGTCCATCTTCTAAGGTCTCTTTGAGCGGTGTGCTTCGGTCTGGCAAGCTCCAAACTCCCATTGCCCCAGTGCTATAGTAATATTCCGGACTGCATACAAGCAGCGCGGGATCTTCCTTCTCCTCAAGCATCTCTTTTAGACTCTGCAAAGTGGGCGTCGCTTCCAAGCACCAAAGATGGAGTTCGTTTGTGTTACCGATCCCGTAAGGTGTACTCCGCATCTCATCAAACCCTTCATAGGAAGACTTTAGATGAGTAACCGTATCATAATGCCGTAAGTCCATAGCCTGTACGTCGGGAGACCAAAACCAAACGGTAAGGTCCGCTTCATCTAATGAAAGATGGCTTGCTTGCAAAGCGGAGGGCGCTTTCTGCCAAAAGTTCCTTACCCCTATAGCAAGACCACCGTGATCTGATCCCACATACATCAGTCCGCCTGCTCGATTCCCTACCGCCGCTTTGACCCAGCAGCATTCCTCCTTTGTTTGCTTAGAAATGCTGTAAGAATCTGCCGTATAATGAATTAGTTTGAAGCTGTCCCAAACAGCGAGGTCATCCACCATGTCAACAAATTTGGCATCTTGCTCAGGGTCAAAAGCGATCTTTCGTCCCTCGGTTTGTTCTTGATACAGCTCCTTATACTTCCCCGTGGTACGGAATGTTTCCAGCCCTTTGGGAGATTCACTGAAGAAGCCCGCATCTCCGGCTATCCGCACATGACGGTTATATAACTCGCCCTTCATCGGCACCTTAAAGGAAATCCCCAACCCTTTGATGAAATCTTGATGCGGATCACCGTCATATAGAAAGGTATGTACAACTTTAATACTATCCTGGTTTGCATAGAAATAAAGACGCAGGGTGAACGGCAGCCATTTACGACCGTCCGACTCCATTAGATGTTTACCCGTAAATTTTACCACCACGCGCACATGTCCCCGCTGTTCAACTTCCGCGCTATCCACGATGCTGTGAAAAGGTTCCTCTTTAAAGCTCTTGTAGCCATCAATAGTTAAACGCGCTTCACGGATGCCTACAAGCTTACCATCCGAGCAAAGCCGACTTCCTCCATGATTGATCTCTTGAATCAAAGAAGAGCCTTTACGATGAAGACGGCAAAACATAGAGCCTGTATGGACTTCGATATAGCCTTCCGTTTCCTCTACGCTGAGTACACTATTCTCTAAGCTGGACTCGCCCTTTATCAATGTATAGGACAAGTCGGTTTCTCCTTTTGTCATAGCGGCCGCGTGAGCCGTCCACTTTACACTGCCGTCCGCCCAATAAGCCGTTGGCCAGCTTTGAACAGCTACCTGCTTAGCCCGGTCATCCAGCAGAATAAGATTCTCACTCCGCTGCAGAGCGCCTTCCTTCCATGGAACTCCCCAGGTCACTCCCTTTTGAAGTTCAGTCCTCTTAGCTAGCCAACGCAGCTGTACTGCCATATGTTTACTCATTCCCATTCACACCACCTGTCCGTTTTTTCAATCAATCGATCCTATAGAGGATGGTAATTCCATCGCCTCAGTCAACAGCAATAGAGCCAGCGATTGTCCATAAGCGGTCGGGCATAGAGGAATATTCCTATAATGCTCATCATTCCAACCAATGGCGGTTCCATAAGATACCTCAAGCACAGTACCATCCTCATCGATTCGAGAATGAACCGCTTCGATCGCCTTTAGTCCCGCTGTGAGATAAGTTTCTGGCAAATAACCTGCTCGAATGCCCTTCAGAATGCCATAACCAAAACCTGCAGTAGCGGAGGTCTCCGCATACGAAGAAGGATCGTTCAGCAATGTATGCCACATCCCATCCTCACGTTGGAGCTCTACCAAAGCTTTTACTTGCACTTCCAAAGCCTCCAATAAGAAACGTTTTACAGCCCCCTGGATGCCGCTGATTTCCATAAACTCCACAACGCCAGCGGTAAACCAGCAATTCCCTCTCGCCCATAAGGTTTTCCCGAAATGATGTCTGCCGATAAAGCTCCACCCGTGAAACCATAGTCCGGTTTGTGCATCTTGCAAATATTTGATATGGAGTAAAAACTGGTAAACCGCTTCTTCCATATAGACTTTCTTCCCCGTGGTTGCTCCCATTTTGGCAAGAAACAGCACCGTCATAAACAGCGTATCATCCCATAACTGTTCCTCGTTCGCAGCCACAATCGTAATATGCTGGAGCCCGCCTTCTTCTGTTCTCGGCATCTCGTGTACAACCCAATCGGCCCATTCTGTACATACGTCCAGATAAGTTTCCTCTTTCGTGATTTCATACAAATGAATCAAAGCCAACAAAGGGGCCACCGTATTCACATTTTTTTCCGGTAATCCATCGGCCAAATGTTTGTTATACCAGTCCTTCATGAAATGCAAATATTCATCTTTGCCCGTATGCACGTAATATTTGTAAAGCCCGTACAAGGCTACTCCCAGCGGCCATTCCCATGTATCGAAATCCATGTGATCATTAGAATTGTCCCGGTTTGCGGAAATGAGCCGCTGAAATACTTTATTAAGCTGTTCTCCATACAGTGATGCTTCCATTCCTAACTCACTCTCCCTTTTGATAACAACCATAACGCCCAACCATGTTACAAACAATGATACATTTTTGAAACGAGGCATTTTGCGATAAAACTTTTTTGATCGGAATAAGACTTTTTTGCCGGAAGAGATAGAGAAGCCTCATTCGAATGCATTGGTTATAGCGATGATGGATACCTCCAGTTCCCTGAGTGTTTCAGAAATACCTAAAAAGTCTGCCTGATCTCCAGCGTAGCCGCGAGAGGTTGGGCAGACTTTCTTAAATAAAACAGCAACAATGATGATGATCAAGACGCTAGATGAATAACTCCATCTGCTTGACATCCCCTAATCGCTCTAGTGAAATCGGTGCGTAATCACGGAAATAAGCCTGATTAATTTCCTTTTCTTTGGTCATGACTAGTTTGCTTCCATTCGCCGCTTGTCTAAGTCTGCAGCTAAAGACGACAGGGAAATAGTCTTTAAGAAATTTGCCTTCCGCATGCGCGGTTAGCGCGATAATTTGAAAGCCGAGCTGCTCGGCAATAAAAAATACAGGACTCAATACATGGTCGCTCGATGCTTTCCCGAATGGATTATCCAGGATCACGGTACGATGTCTTTTCATATTCGCTTGAATATGTTGACGTTTTTCGGCGACATAGTTGAGTAACCCCAAGAATAAGGTCATATTCTTGCTCCATTTTTCCCCGCCGGACCAATTATTAGACTGTTCCCAAGAGAAGGAAGCCTTCGTTACATTATTCTCATTGGTTACTTTGCGGCAGGACACTTTCATCGGCCTTTCTTGCAAGACAATGTGCAGAAGCTGCTTGGTATCCAACCATTTTTCAATCTCTTTACGAACCGTCGATTTCACTTCTTGACCGTTGTCATCACGGTAATGACCTTTTTCCAGTTCGACCAAAATCCATTCCAGATGCTTACGCAAATGGTCCTTGGCCTCCAGCTCATCCCATTCGGGAATTTGAAACGAGTAAATGTGCTTCCACTGATCCTCGACCTTGACTCTCGTTTTGTTAGGAATATCCCGAAGCTCAGAAGCAATCAGCTTGATATGGCTATGCACATGAATAATATACTGTTCCAGCTGCTGATTATGTGTACGCATTGTTTCTTCTGCGACGTGATTGACACGTTCTATCCTGCTATGCATTTTCTGTTGAAATTGCGTTAGCTCCTGATAGTTGTCTTTTTTCTCGACACCTTGCTCGGCCATATCTCGCATTTTGATATCTTTGATTTGCTTCCGGCAAAAATCGATAAAATGAACTCTCGCCTTTTTCACCGATGTCTCTTCTGCTTCCAATTCCTTCATAACGGCGGATAGCATAGTCACGGATTTTCGAACCATTTTCATCCTGTCATATGGAAACTCGGCTTTCAGCTCTTGCGTGATAAATGACGCCTGAATGAGTGGATTTTCAAAACCATGCATGATTTTATATTGATTTAAGTATTGGATAACTTCTTCTATTTTAGCTAACTGAGCCTGAATTTGTGTATGCTGCTGCTGTAATCCAGTCTTCTGCTGTTGCAGGCGTGCATCTTCGCTTTGGGCTTGCTCATCCACCGCACTCAGCGACTCCGTAAAGGTTACAGGCAGCCCACCCGAATGCGCAGCGCTATACTGCTCAATTAATAGTTTAATCCTTGTCGCCAACGCATCAAATTGTTTCTCGACCCGAACGAATTCTTCTTTATCACGAGACAACCGTAATTCGTATTCCTTGAGCTCCGATAACAGCTGCGACATCTGTTCCTCACCGGTCACAGAGAAAGCAAGATCCTCATTCAAATCCAAGTCCGCTTGTTCCAGTCGAAGCTTGCTCATCTCCTTCTCCAGCGTTGTTCTACTGGTCTTGGCATGATTCCACTCCGCTTCAAGCTGCTGACGCCCTTGGGATATGCGATTTAACTTGAGATGCAAATCCTTCCTTTCTGTTTTTAACCAATCTAAGCTATGATTCGCCTCAATCGGGTGTATATCCACAATCTCTATATACAGATCTTGACTTTGAAGACTCGCTTTCTCGGTTCTCAAATAGTTCATTCTATTCTTCGCCGATTCGATCAGTTGCTTCACTTGCTCCATAGAGCGCTGCATGCTATCCCACTTGCTTTGCTGATCTTCTGCCTGTTCAATAAGCTGATCGATGACCCCGTTTAAGACGTCGATTTCTTTCCCCAGCTCGACATATGTCCGTCCTTTTTCAATCCATTGCTGAAGCTGAACCATTTCACCTTTTTGCTCGTCAATGATGGTATTGTGCTGCTGAATCGTTTGCTCAGCCTGTCGCACCGATATCCTGATTGAATCCTCTTGGCTCTCTAATTCACGCACTTGTTCGCGCTTAAGTCCAACTTGCCTTTCCATTTCTTGTACGACCTCAAGCGGGTATGTAGCAATGAATCGACTGAAAGAAGCTTGTAGATCAGAAGTAAGCTGCAATTCGCCTTCCTTTACTTTACGTGCTGTCAGGACCTCTTCGCCTTTTCGGGAAATTGTTTGCTTCCAGCTTACAAATTCTGCTTCATCCGCATTATCGCGCCAATGCTGCGGTTCAACCCAAGCGACATCATCCACATCTACTGGTTTATCCATATTGGCAAGACGCGATGCTTCCTGCGATGAGATGACTTGTATCGGGAACTGCATATCCTCCGCATACTGCCGCAGCTTACTCGCTACTAACTCAACTTCATCTTCGGTCGTAATCAAAGTGACAGACCAAAGAGGATGGGTCATGGCCCGCTCCGTTAGCTCCAAGCCCTGCAAGTATTCAATGCCTGTCTCCAATAACGCGAACTGATTTCTCCACTTATCCACCAAGCCTGCCACATAGGTATCTGCAAAAAATGTATGCTGGTAGCTGTAATCATCGATATAGCGGAAAGCCAGACGCTCTTTCAGCAAGTAAGCCTCCTTCTGCAAGTGAAGCTTTTCCAAATCCTCCCTAAGCCGCTCTTCAATCGAACTCTGCTTCTCATAAATGGATGAGAGTCTTCCCCATGAAGACCTGTACGCAGCAATTTCAGCAAGTATGGATTGATGTTCTTTTTTAAATGCTTCGAGATTTTGCTCTGAGCTGGCGCGTTCCACATAGGCGATCTTGAGGTTTTCACTAACTCGGTCCAGCTTTCTTCCGCTTTCCTCTTTACCGAATGCCAATTCCTTGTTCTTCTGCACAAGCAGCACATTGCTGTCATCCAATTTCTGATAACGCTGAATCCAATCCGTCATACTGCCTTCCATGCTCTCGACTGCTGGATTTGCCAAAACATTGATCCTAAGCACGTCCCTATCTTTCTCGCGAGCCTGCACAATGGATCTATGTTCAATGAGCTGCTTGTTCAATTTCTCAAGTTCGCTCGATAGATCTCTCAAAATCGTTTCCTCTAAGGCCGTCCTATTCTGATAAGCATCTAATTCCTGCCTGAGTTTCTCTTCTTCCACCTGCCACTCTTGCTCCATCTTGCTGTAAATACTGCGAATTTGCCCGCCATTATTGATCCAAGCTTCCCGTAGAACATCCTCTTCCTCGGTATTTCCGAATTGATCAAGTTCGCGCTGCAAATAATTCATGCGCTCTTCTGCAGAGGTCCACTGCTGCTTGTAATCTGCCAGACGCAGAGAATAGTAGTGCTGCTTAGCACTTCGTACTTGCGCCTCTTTTCGCTCAACGTCTTCCTCGACCAATCTTAGCTTTGTTTCCAAAGCGGATTGCTCTTGTTTTTGCTTTGCAATCTGAAGGGATTCTTTCTTCCGAGCCAATAACAGCAACTGCTGGTCGCATTCTGCCATTTGACGGTGCCATTGTGAAAGCTTAGAGGTTTCCTCATTTTTCTGCTCATTCACTAATAACCAATAGGCCTTCGTTTCAGACTGAGCGGCTGTATAGGCCATTTGTTTGGCATCCATTTTGGCAAAATGAAGCACATAGCCATCCAGCTCAACGAGGATTTTCTTATTTTCTTCGATTTTTTCTTTTAATTCTTTATATTTTTTGAAGCTGTCCCTGTGCATTTCAAAATTATTCGCGAACTCGCCTTGTTCATATCCGGCCATCGCATCTTCTACCGTTGGGATCAACAAGCGATCGAACAATTGGCTCGTCGTTTTACATTCATCAAAAAAGCTCTCTACACCACCCTCTGAGCTGTTGATCTTCGCAATACGATCCCACTCTGATGCGATAATGTGGTAATCGTTTTCCAATACTTTCTTGTATTCTTTAATCGAGGGAGGCAGCTTCGCGTTCATTCTTTTCGACGTCATCTGGTGGTAATAATCATGGATTTCGCCTTTATCGGCTGCTCTAAGGCTGCCTGCACTTTCCTTCACGAAAGGAATCCGATCAATGGCATCGGCATCAAGCTCCGGATAATCATAGACATACCGATAAGAATCTATCCCTGTTGCTGTCAAAAACAAACTAACGCAAGTGACCACATATCTCCGTGGCCGTTCACTCAGAATCCACTCGATCGCGATATGTGCAGGACCGTTTTCGAGACTTAACGTATCCTTCATTTTACGTCCGGCAAGTTCCGCATGCGGAAGAATGGCTTGAATGGCAGACTGGATAAAAACCGTCTTGCCCCCTCCATTTTCCAACAGAATCGCACCATTATGCCCATCGAAATGAAACAATTCGTCGTTGTAGCGCTTATTTCCATCCTCATAGACCACATTCGTAAACCGTATTTTAGAGATGGCTGGCATCTTCGCTTCCCTCCCCCTCATTCGAATCGCTTTGGTATAAAAACTCCAGAATGCCGCGGTTATATTCCAGTTCCATAAAATAACGCTGTACAACCACTTTGGCCTTTTCGGTTAGCGTAATTTCCTGGTTGCCAATATCGATCACTAACTCTTGCGCCACCAGAAACTTGCGGACAGAATCCATGAAGCTAACCCGGCTAATCGTATTTCCGCTTTGCCTCGCAGCTGTTTCCTTGATATCGTCCATCGCACTCCATTTTTCAATCAAAGCCGTCCAGTTATAGGAAAACTCCTGCTCCATCTCTCTTAATTCAGCTTCAGGATGCGTCTTCAATAACGCAATTCGCTCATTCACAAGCGCCGTCCACTCTTCAATCCCGATAAAACTTCTCGTCGGTTCCATGGTTTGGTAGCTGTCATAAAAAGCCCCAATCAACACAATAATGCTGACATACATCAGATAAAGATCCGCATTCACGGCATTCGCCCGCAGATAGGTACGTTTAATCACTTCGTTGTTCATATGAAAAGGCGATAGCCGTGTCTCTGGTATCATATACAACTGTTCGCCGGCAATGATCGTCACGCAATCGACTTCACGCGCGAATTGATCCACAAGCCCACGCACCACATCGTCCGCCATGTATTCTTGGAGCCATTCTTTGCCAACCGCGTTATCGCGAGCGAGCAAGGTATAGATGCGAAAAGCCCTCATTACTGTCCCGTTTTCAAGTCCAATTGTCATCCTGTTCTCCCCACGAAATCAACATATTCTGTATGCTAAACCTGTCGTTTACCTTAATAATTTCCTTTTGCTCAATGATGACCAAGCAGCGGCTTCCCAGAAGCATATACATGTCTTCCAGCAACGTCCCCTGCTCTTCATTCTGCTGTTTATCTCTATCATCCGCCCGAAGGGGACTTCTTTGATGCAGATAAATCCAAAAATCATAGAAAGCTCTCTCGCCCAGCAGTCTTGCATAGTCGCTCTCTTCGAACAGCTGAATAAACGGTTTCAATTCAACTTGGCCCTGCTCTTCCATCCTTTGCAGCAGCTGTTCCATCAGAAGCTTGTAGAGCTTTTTCTGCATCGTCTGGTACCGGTATTCGTCGCTTTCTCCGCCAAGTTCCAGAAACTTGTCATCCCGCTCTTGCCCGCTTCCGTCTTCCAGCATATTTTGTTCAGCCCACACCGTCAAAAGCGACCACATCTTCGTCTCTTGAACCGGTAAGAACGGGGCAAGCACACCTTTCATCGTTTCCAAAGGCAATGGCGTACTAAAAATAAGGGAAGCAATATCCTGATCAAAATTAAAAGAGTCCAAACCAGTATAATATAAGGATTCTTGCGCTGCGCCCAATGCATGTGATTTCAACACCATACTCTGATGAAATAGATCCGAATGCTCGCCATGCACCTTCTCCAGCTCATTGGATATGCGTAAAATTAACTCATAAGGCCGTTGATCTGCTTGTCTAACGGTCTGTGCCTGAACGCGATCCTTGGTCTCCTTGACGAATTGCCGTAGTTCTTCGAACTCTTCATTCTCCATTTGCAATCGCAAATAAATATCTTCCAACAAACCTTTATAACGTCCGAACGTTTCCTCCGACACAATGTTTCTTTTCAATTCATGCTCCAGCTTGACCATCCGCTCCTGCAAAGCTTCCACATCAATCCGCATTTCATTAATTTGCCGTAATGCTCCTTCGAACTCACCCTTTTCCAATTGCTTGCGCAGCACCAACTGATGAATCGATAATTGAAATTCGGTATAAAATTCCTTGGTCGCAAAAATAAGCTCCAACCCATCTTCGTCGAGCGTGTAGTACTGCGTATTCGTTTTTAAGTCGAAGGCATTCGCTTTCAGAATCGATATATAAATATGCTCCTTCTGACCGGATTCCCAATTCATAAACGTAAAATCCCGTTTCTTCCCTGTCGTCGGGCGAAACACTTGAGTGATCTGCCTGGCCAGATCCTCAAATCCGACATCGTCTAAATCGATGAAGATCCCCGTCACTTTCAAAAGAAACTCGGCTAAGTCTTTGACACCCGCTTTATTGTTTCGCATCAACTTCTGTTCAAAAAAGTAAAGCAGCGTCAGCAGCCCAAGCTCCATGAAATCTATCGGTTTATTTTGCTGATCTGTTTGGCGCTTTCTCTGAAGCTCATAGAGAGGATCAAAAAGTGCCAGCTTGGTCATACGTTCCCGGAACCCGGAAACAACCTGACCAATTTCTATGTAATCCATGCTGTGTGCCTCCAAATCGTACAAAGCTCGTATGTAGGTAATATTTCTTGCGGGAAGTAACCGCCGGCTTTTAAGCAGCGGTTGATTTTCATTTGTTCATCCTCGGTAAAATGAGACATGAATGCTTGCAAAGCTTGCTCATTGTCTCGCTGGTTTTCTTTGCCGTATGTAAAATCCCTACTCAGACATGCTCTGTAAAAGGGAAGCGCCGGTTGCGCCGGACTGCCGAAAAGGTCGAGAACCCGCTCATTGAACAGATGCCATATGGAAATCCCTTCTTTATCTATATCACCAAAATAATAGAACTCATGCGAAGCGTCTCTGAGCGGAAGCTGCAACGGCAGCAGTTCGATGCTTTTCGTTACTCGATAACCGCCGCCAAAAATTAACGTTGCGAACGGGGCATCCGGCAAAACTTGCAGCAGCGCTTGATAGGTCGTTTTATTTTCAACGATGAGATGCTTGTGAACTGCATTGGTTAAGCCATATGGATTAACCGCAAACATCAAGGGATCATCCACTGGGAGAATAAGCAGCTTATCCCATAAGCCGATTCGGATCAGCAGCTCTTTCCCATGCTTCTCCGTTATCCATTTCTCATCAGCAACAAGTTCAAAGCTTCTCTCCGGTTCCGGTGCGGGAGTGCTTGGTAGCATATTCTTTTTCAAATAAGCATCGATTTGTTCAATATAAGGCTTATCTTCCTCCCAAATACTAGATTTCAATGAATAGTAGGCATCAAGGTTTATTAAAGGATACAGTTGCAGTCTGGCTCGATGGATTTCCTTATGCGTATCTTGTATTAAACGATTCTTCTGCACGTTATATTGATAGGCAAGAGACAGTTGTTTCCTCGTTCTGCCTGAACTCTGAACCATCTGAAGAATTCCCGCAGCCTCAAGCTCCAATATGGCATCAGCAAATTGTTCTTCGGTTGGCTGTACTTGAAATATGTCCTCTAGGTCTGAGAGTGAAACTTTGCTTTTCTTGTAGGATTGTAAATATGTGCGTATTTGGGAAATAGGATCCATGTATGGTTGCTCCAGTTTGAGAATATATGCCTATTATATCAAAATTTCAAAGGTTGAAGGATTGATAGGCCATTGGGAAGTAGTTCCATCCAATAAAAAAAGTCTGTTTGAGCGATTAAGCCCAAGCAGACTTTATCATAATGATGTTTCCACTTCGATTTCCAACCGATCTTTTTCGTCACTTTTTAGTATAGCACCATGGGCGAATGTTTGTACGCATTAATCGCAAAAAAAAGGCTATCCCTCAGCCATTTTCATGGCTTTTAGGACAGCTCCTTCCTGCAATAGCAGCTCTATCTTGCCTTCTTTTCGCTTCCAAGCTCACCGGATTGTCAATCCTTCACCGACCCCTGCATAAGCCCGGCAATAAACTGCCGACTGAAGATTGAGAACACTATAATAAGAGGTACCGTAGCCATCAGCGTTGCGGCCATGACCATAGAATAGTCCGTGCTATATACTCCATTCATCGAGGCAATCAGCATCTGGATCGTGAATTTGTTCTGTACCGAGATGACAACGAGCGGCCACAAATAATCATTCCAGGCATTCAGGAACGTAATGATGCCGAGCGTCGCTAGCGCGGGGCGAAGCACTGGAAGCGCAACGCGATAGTACAGATCGAAAGAGTTACAGCCGTCAATGCGCCCTGCATTGATAAGCTCATCATGCAGCACGGAGGCCGCATACTGCCGCATCCAGAAGATGCCAAACGCACTCGCCGCACCTGGGATGATCAAGGCTTTCAGGTCATTGATCCAGCCCAGCTTTTGTATAATGATGAACTGGGGGATTAGCCCCAGCTGCTGCGGCACCATCATGGTCATCAGCAGGAAGAAGAACAGGAACGGCTTGCCCGGAAATTGGAATTTGGCAAAGGCGAAGCCCGCCATCGAGCAAAAAAACAAAACCAGCAGCGTGTGTACACCTGCCACGATTAAGCTGTTGCCAAACGACCGGAAAAACCCGACATGATCGATAACCTTTCCGATATTAACCAATAGCTGATCGCTAGGCAGAAACCTCGGGGGAAACCGGAACATATCCGAAGTCGTTGCGGTAGACATCACGAACAGCCAATAAAATGGAAATAGCGACAATAGAGATCCGGCCAGCATCCCGATGTGAATAAGGATCGTTCCTGAAGCCCATGAGGACTTCGCTGGGGTCTTCGTGATTACGACAATGTCTCTGCTTCGACGACTGACCGTTACTTTGGAAGATTCCGTGCTCATCAGATACCCTCCCCTCTCGAAACGAATTTCCAATTCAAGAAGGAGAAAATACCGATGATCAGAAACAACATCCAAGCGATAGCGGAAGCATAGCCGAAAAGCTGATTGCCGAATGCTTGGTTATACAGATACAGCACCAGCGTCAGCCCGCCTTTGGTTGCCCCTCCGGTATTGCCGACGAGGATTAAGGGCTCGGTAAACAACTGCATGCCGCCGATCGTCGAAAGAATCACAGTGAACAGAATGATTGGCTTCAACAGCGGCAACGTAATGCTGAAAAACTGCTGCTTCCGGCTAGCCCCGTCAATCGTAGCTGCTTCATACAAGTCATGCGGGATACTCTGCAGCCCGGCCAAGTAAATGATGGCATTGTAGCCCGTCCACCGCCAAATGACCATGAGCGACACGGCGACCTTCACCCAGAACGGATCGTTGATCCATTCAATCCGGGGCAGCCCAACGACCTGGAGCAGCCCATTAATCAGCCCGAATTGGCTGCCGAAAAACGACCCGAAGATAATGGCTACAGCCACAATCGACGTAATATTCGGCAGAAAATAGACCGCTCGGTAAAAGTCCTTGAACCGCACGAAAGCGGCGTTGAGCAGAAATGCAACGACCAGTGCCAGAAACAGTTGCGGTAAGGTCGAAAAAAACCAGATGACGAAGGTGTTGCCGACCGATTTCCAGAAGTCTGGATCATCGGTCAGCAAATTACGGAAATTGCGAAGTCCCACGAACTCCATTGGCCCGAGCCCATCCCACGAGTGGAAAGCAAGGTACAGCGAGAACAGGATCGGAAACAAGCCGAATACGATAAACAAGATATAAAATGGAGATATCATCAGGTAGGGCGCCAGATACGTCTTCAACCCTCTCATCGCAGCCACATCCCTATTTGTTTTTCAATTTAGTCTTGGCCTTCTCAATGAGGGCCGCGAATTCTTTGTCAGGATCCTTGGTCTTATCGACCGTAACGGCCTGCATGCCATCGCTAATAATATCTTCCACGGTTTGATAAAAAGGTCCTTTACGCTGCACCTTCACATCCTTGGCTACCTCGGAGAACAAGATGCCGAGCTTCTGGTTGCCCCAGAATTCATACCCCGCTTCTGTGAACGCTTTATCGCCATAGACCGACGGAGTCGAAGGGAAATTGCCTGAAATCTTGAATACTTCTAACTGCTGCTGGGGTGAAAGCATCCAACTAATAGCTGTGTAAGCTTCCTTGGCGTTCTTCGTTTCCTTCGGAATAAGTAAGAACGAACCGCCCATGTTGCCGGTGCCCTCTGGAATTTTGGCTGCTCGCCATTTGCCCTTCGTATCCGGTGCGCGGGTTTCGACGTGGCCTTTGCCCCAAGCGGCAGAGATGTACGTAGCGATTTTGCCCGAATTCAGAGCGGCAGAGTACTCCTGCAGCGCATTTTTCTGGTCATAAGCTCCAGCGATGCCCATTTCACGGGCTTTCTTATAATAATCCAACGCTTTCTTGATTTGCGGGTTGGAATCCATTGTCAAATTCTCGTCTTTATCAAAGTACAGTTCATTGCCCTGGTCGCGAATCGCGCCATATAATTCATAAGGGTTGGATAAAATACTGGCGCCTGTTTTCTCCTTCAATGTTTTGCCAGCAGCGAGGAAGTCGTCCCAATTCTTAATCTTGGCCGCAACATCGTTAGGCTCTGAAGGGAGTCCGGCTTGTTGGAACAGATCTTGGCGGTAGTAAAGCACCATCGGACCGATGTCCGTAGGAAATCCAAGCTGCTTGCTGCCAACGCTGCCTTGCTTCCATTTCCAATCCAGATAATCCTTGGACAGATCCTTAGCTCCATACTCGTTCAGGTCGTAAAATTTATCAGGATACTTCAAGAATTGGTCCATCTGTGAAATATCGATCATCGCAATGTCCGGAGCCCCCGAACCTGCCGACATAGCCGTTAAAACCTTCTTATGGGCGTCCTCCCACTTATAAATCTGTGGAATAATCTCGATGTTCGGATGGGTGCGGTTAAACTCTGGTATAATCTTTTCAAATGATGCCCCCTGCCAAAACCACATTTGCAGTTGAACCTTTTTCCCGCTGTTTCCACCTGCTTCATTTTTTACTGCGCTTTGCGTTCCTCCGCTGCTGCTGCATGCACTAAGAAGAACTAGAAGTGAAACCAAGAGCAGAAACATGGACTTGCGTTTAGACATCCAATTCATTTGATAAACGCTCCCTTCACCATTTTCAACTGGACTTCCAAATTAGTAAGCCCTTACATTTAGTATAGGCAGGACTTTACAGCTCGTATAGGTAACGAATCTTCGATTTCTTGGACTCTTCTCAGAAATGTTCCACCGTCCGATAATCCCCGGGGGCCATGCCGACAAAGGTTTTGAAGATGCGGCTGAAATAGGCCGGGTCCTTGTACCCTACCCGAATGCATACCTCATATACCTTCAGGTTCGTCTCGCGCAGCCACCGCTTGGCCTCCGTTAGCCTGATCTGCGTCAAGTACTGCGTATAGGTGAGCCCCATCTCCTGATGAAACAAATTACTTAAATAATTGGCATTCACTTGGAATTGCTGGGCAAAATCGGACAAATTCGCCGCTTCGTTGGCATATTCGTTATGTACGTATTTCAAGAGCGCCTTAATAATCGGCGGAAATGAGTCCCCTCTTTCCTTCCTTGTAATTTCGTTGAAGCCCAAGCTCATCATGCTGCGCATATACATCAGCCCAAGATCACTTATCTCCCTTGTGCAGCCGCCATGACCTGTCTTCACTTCGATGCGGAGCTTTGCTTCCATCCACTTCGAAATTTCCTGCACCCGCTGCTCCCAGGCCCCTTTATCATCGTACTCGGTGAACAGAACCACGGTGATGAGCCGGTCCTCTTCGCATACTGCCGCCGTCCCTAGTCCGCTGAACGATTCATGAGCACATTCCCGGATAAAGTAACGTACCGAGGTCTCCCCCAGAGACCGTAAATCCTTGGTCGAAAAGGAGACGAGCCGGATGGTCGCATATCGCGGAATCAGCCCTTCATCGAAGGTTGGCACCGGCACCCCGTGGAGCAGGTCGTGCATTCGTTTCTCCAGCAACGCCCGGCTGCGGATCACATTCACCTGCTCGGACTCCATCCGCCTTCGGTACTTCCCATAAGCTTCGTTGTACACTTCTAGCAGCTTCTCCTTGGAAAGAGGCTTAAGCAGGTAAGCTGCCACTTGATGCTGCATCGCTTTCATTGCATAATCGAATTCCGCGTGCCCCGTCAGCACATACACATCGGTTTGCCGTGAATGCTGCCGTATATATTCGGCAAGCTGCAAGCCGTCCCCCGCCGGCATGCGGATATCGGTAATAACGAGCTGCACCGTCCTCTGCTTCAGTATTGTAATCGCCTCCAACCCGCTAGAGGCATCCAGTACTTCACCCACGCCTTCGAATCGGGACAATGTTCTGCACATTGGAAGACGTACATTCGCTTCATCGTCTACAATCAGAACAGTAAACATACGGTTACCCTCCTTCTTCTACGTGGTTTAGTGTCTCAAACTGCTGCATAATCCCTTTCCACGTTAAATCTGGATCTGCACCGTCGGATTCAACCCGCCGAAGACCGTCGCGAATCCATCTTTCAATCGTCGTATAATCGTAATCATCGTAGCCGGATTTGTAGCGAAGCGCCGTGTAAGAATAAATTTGACCGACAGGCGCATCGTTGAAAAAGGAATCGTGAACCTCCAGGAAATTAGAAGAGGAGTACGATTCCGGTGTGGAAGGAAAATTCCCGCTGCCGATAAAATTCGCCAACTGCTGCTGCGGAGCCGTTAACCAGCTGGCTAGCTTATACGCCGCATGGGGAGATGAGCTTGTCTTCGGTACCGCCAAGTATGTCCCCGTTAAATTGGATGGCAGACCAGGTGCCCGGGTCAGATCCCACTTGCCCGCTGTAGCTGGAGCATTCTTCTTCATCATGCCGTGAAGCCAAGAGGGAGCCAATACGAGGGCGAATTTTCGATTGACCGCTCCTTCGGCCCAAGATGAGGTTTGCGACGGCAATCCGGCGCTGAGGCCACGCTTCTGGAAATACACCGCCCGATCCCAAGCTTCCTTAACATGAGGACTTAATTCGTGCTCCACAGGCAGCACATATTGTCCGTCAAACTGGTTGAGATAGCTAAGGAAGATATTCGTTATATTATCGAATAATACAGCCCCCGTCCGCTGCTTTAGTAGGACTCCTGCCTGCTCCAGCGCGTCCCAATCGGACAGATAGGCCGCCACCTCCTCCCGTTCCGTTGGTAAACCGGCCTCCTGAAATAAATCATGGCGGTACGCAAGCGCCACTGGCCCGATATCTACAGGCATGGCATACAAGAAGCCACCATTCTTGCTTTCCGCTTGCCGCCATTTCCAGTCCAGATAATGAACCCGCTCGTCGCCATAATCATAGAGGTTATAGAACTGATTCTGGAAGCGCTTTAATTGATTCAACTGCGAAGCCTCCAACAGAACAAGATCAGGGGAATCAGCCTTCGTGGCCAGTGAAGTCATGAGACTCGGCACCACATCGTCGTATTGAAAAGTAACCATTTCGACATCCATCTGAGGATTTTCAGCTTCATACTTCTTAATCAGCGGCTCTAGCCCACTTCCCGGCCACAGCCAGATACGCAGCGTACTTGGCTTCGGAGAGCTTTTCACACTCGGCATGCCCATTTCGGGGGAGCAGGAGCACAGCAGGCTGATCATTGCCAGTACTAGCGAAATTCGAAGAAATAATTTAGGCAGCGCCATCATCCCCTCTCTTACCCAGCATTGACAATTCTTGCTCCCTATCAAACTGAGATGGCGGGTTCAGCAAAGGAAGCGATAATACCACCTGCAGTCCTCCCAATAGACTTGGCATCAGGCGAATTCCGTAGCCTGAACCAAAGAAAGCCTGCAGTTGCTTATGCAGATTGCTTAACCCGATGCCACCCGCCTTCTTCTCAAAGCCTTGCTCCCGATGAATCGAGTCTTCAAGCGACTGCAGGGCCGTAAGCGGCATGCCTACGCCATTGTCTTCCACAGAACACAGGATCTTGCCGCCCTGCCGGTAGATCCGGACCCGAATTAGCCAGTCCCCCTCGTCTTTATGCTCTAAGCCATGGTGGAAGGCATTCTCGACGAGCGGCTGCAGGACGAGCCGGATCACGCTTTGCTGCTGCAATCCTTCCTCTACATCGATACTAACGTTGAATTTCTCACCGAAGCGCGCCCGCTGGAGCAATAAATACCGGTCCAGCTGCGCCAGATCCTCCCCGAGCGTCACGAAATCGGTCGACGGATGGACGCTGTAGCGAAGCAGTTCTCCGAGTGCGAGTGTCATTTCCTGTGCCTTTTCCGGCCTCTCGTCCTCAATCGTCCAGTAAATCAAATTCAGTGAATTGTATAAGAAATGCGGGCGGAACTGGGCTTTCAATGCGACAAGCTCCGCTCTCTGGGCACTGATCTGCTGCTCGGAGAGTCGTTGAACGACTTCCTCCAGCTGACGCACCATGGCATTGTAGTTCGAATACAGCTGCGTAATCTCCCGGCTCGCAAAAGGCCGGTCGATCGGCTTGATGCCTTCCTTGCTCAGCTTGTTCATCCCATCGGCCAAATGACGGATTGGCTTCGTTAGCGTCCATGTGAAGTACGCAACCAGCGCGAGGGCAATCCCGATACCTGCAGCCATGGTCAGCAGCGCGTTCGCCCACATTTGCGAAGCGTCACTGTACACCGCTTCGGGTTTGAAATAAGCGATGGTTGTCCAATCGCTGTAATTGGACTTGGCGTAGGCCACAAGCATCCGCTTGCGATCCTCCCTCGTCGTCCATTCGAAGAAAGGCTGCGCATTCCCGCCGAACTTAGCAAACAGCCCTTGATCTGCCGCCGTTCCAATCTCACGAGGCTCCGTCGAATACACGATATTCCCTATGGAATCCATCACCTGCACCTTTCGCTCGATGCGCTGGCCCGTTTCACCAATCATCCGATTCATTTTCTCCACAGGAAACACCACGAATTGATCTCCCAGTACGGTGAGGTTTCGAGAGTCCTTCAGCTTTCGGGCACCAATAATGGCAGGAATCTCACCGTCTCGCCAAGCCGGACCATACACCCACAGCATATGACCATCGAGCTCCTCCATTTTCCTGTACCAAGTGACAGCGCTCACAGCGTCATCGGCTTTCCGCCAAAACAACTGGAGCGACTCATTAGACGAGTAAGCATTGCCTTCCCGGTCGAAAAGGTGAATGAGCATTTCACCTGCGATATAGCGCGTTTTCTCCGCAAGGTAGCGGTTCAGCGCAAGCTGCTCTTGCCCTCCTTGCTTCGTAATCGGCTTGTTCAAAGCGGTCTGCACCTTTTCATCGAATGCAATCATCTGGGAGGCTTGATCATATTGACGCAGCAGCACATCAATTTTAGCCGACAATTGATCGACAGACTCCTGCGTATATCCAGCCGTACGATTCAGCGCTAGCTGTGAAGTTAAGCGATAGTTGAACAGATTGGTAAGCGCAATAGCCAGAGCCGCAATGAGAAACATACCGGCCAGCAATTGGATGAAGATAGGAATAGATCGTTGTCGTATCACGGTTCACCTCACTTCCATGCGTTACACTTCAC
Organism: Paenibacillus sp. V4I3; assembly: GCF_030817215.1. Classification (GTDB taxonomy): domain Bacteria; phylum Bacillota; class Bacilli; order Paenibacillales; family NBRC-103111; genus Paenibacillus_E. The sequence continues at coordinate 2,529,267 of NZ_JAUSZA010000001.1, read as the reverse complement.
TGATATGTTCTGAACATAATTCTAGCTAAGGACAATATCACCTTCTATCGATGTGAAAATGAGGAAAATGAACTAAATAATCTGAATATTCGACATATAATGTCAATTCTTTTCTACCTGTCAACTCTTCAGTCAGTCAAACTTACAAAGCATCACATATCCCACCCATATTTGAATATATTTAATAACAAGCTTTTTTCACCTCAGCCCGTTCAGCATTATGCTTGCCATAATATTCAGCAAAAGCTTACGACGTAAATTTCGCTAAAGCAAAACTCCAAGGAGGTGTCCCCATGACAGAGCCCCTTTTTATCGTTTCCAAAGAGGATTGGTCCTTGCATCGCAAAGGATATCAGGATCAGACCAGGCACCAAGAGAAGGTCAAAGAAGCCATTAAACAAAATCTTCCCGATCTGGTTACCGACGAAAGTATTGTCATGTCCAATGGGAAACAGGTCGTAAAGGTACCTATTAAGAGTCTGGACGAATACCGATTCCGCTATAACTTCAGTAAAGGAAAGCATGTCGGGCAGGGTGATGGTGACTCTCAAGTTGGCGATGTATTAGGGACAGATCCACAGCCTGCGCAAGGCCCTGGGAAGGGTGAAGGTGCAGGAGATCAAGCTGGCGAAGATTACTATGAAGCGGAAGTGAGCATGGAAGAACTGCAAGCCATGTTGTTCTCTGAGCTGGAGCTTCCCAATTTGCAGAAAAAAGATAAGCGCAATATGACCACGACAGAAGTGATTTTCAACGATATCCGCAAAAAAGGGATTATGTCCAACATCGATAAGAAGCGGACGATTTTGGAGAACATGCGCCGTAATTCGCGCTCGAGCTCCCCTGGGATCCATCATATCAGCCCCGATGACCTTCGTTTCAAAACGTGGGAAGAGATAGAGAAGCCTCACTCGAATGCGCTTATTATTGCGATGATGGATACGTCAGGAAGTATGGGGTCCTTCGAAAAGTACATAGCGCGCAGCTTCTTCTTCTGGATGACACGCTTCCTGCGCACGAAGTATGAGAATGTTGAGATTGTATTTATTGCTCACCATACCGAAGCCAAAGAGGTCACAGAGGAAGAGTTTTTCACCAAAGGTGAAAGCGGAGGTACAATTTGTTCTTCTGCTTACCAAGCAGCGATTGATATTATCGACAAACGGTATCCACCGTCACAATTTAATATTTATCCGTTTCATTTCTCCGATGGAGATAACTTGACGTCAGATAATGAACGCTGTGTGAAACTCATTACGCAGTTAATGGAGCGCTCCAACATGTTCGGTTACGGAGAAGTCAACCAGTATAATCGCAGCAGCACACTCATGTCCGCTTTCCGCCATATTCATGATCCTAAATTTCTTCATTATGTCATTCGTGAGAAAGGCGAAGTGTACAAAGCACTGAAAACCTTTTTTACAAAGCAGGAAGGAGTGGCTGTTCAGTGAGTAAAACTGAAATCCAAAAGCTCGAATACGCCATTGATGAAATAACGGAAATTGCTAAAGGTTTTGGACTTGATTTCTTCCCGATGAGGTATGAAATCTGTCCCGCCGAAATTATATATACCTTCGGTGCTTATGGAATGCCGACGCGTTACAGTCACTGGAGTTTCGGTAAAAATTTTCACCGTATGAAAACACAGTATGATTTTGGCTTGAGCAAAATTTACGAACTGGTCATTAACTCTGACCCCTGCTATGCCTTCTTGTTAGACGGAAATTCACTTATTCAAAATAAGCTGATCGTCGCACACGTTCTTGCCCATTGTGATTTTTTTAAAAATAACGCCCGTTTCGCAAACACGAATCGCAATATGGTAGAAAGCATGTCCGCTACCGCCGAAAGAATTCGGCAATATGAAATCGAACACGGCATTGACGAAGTCGAGCAATTCATTGACGCCGTGCTAGCTATTCAGGAGCACATTGATCCTGTGCTGACCCTATCCTACCGACAGACGCGTAAGCGTCAGGAAACCCATAAACCCTCCACACCAGCCGCCCGATCTGTAGCAACCTATGGATATGAGGATATATGGGATCTTGATGTTAAGAACAACCCCTCAGCACCTGAAAAAGAGGAAAACAAACGCTTTCCACCTCAACCTGAAAAAGATATTTTGCTCTTCATCGAGGAGAATGCCCCCTATATGGAAGAGTGGCAGCGGGATATTCTGACGATGCTGCGTGATGAAATGCTCTATTTCTGGCCGCAGCTAGAAACGAAGATCATGAACGAAGGCTGGGCTTCCTACTGGCACCAACGCATACTGCGCGAGCTGGATTTGACTGAAGAGGAGACGATTGAGTACTCCAAGCTCAACTCCTCGGTCGTAGTTCCGTCCCGTCATACCTTAAATCCTTATTATCTCGGGCTCAAAATTTATGAAGATATCGAGAAGCACTGGGACAATCCGACGGAGGAAGAAATAAGAAGGCATGGGCGCAAACCCGGGAATGGTCGTGCCAAAATCTTCGAAGTCCGCGAATACGAATCGGATACCTCTTTTATCCGGAATTATTTGAATAAACCTCTGGTGGAAGAATTGGATCTGTACGTGTTTGAAAAGAAAGGGCCAGAATGGAAAATTACGGATAAAACTTGGGAAAACACGCGAGACCAGCTTATTTATTCCAGAGTGAATGGTGGTTTCCCATACATCGTCGTGGAAGATGGGGACTACCAGCGCAGCGGCGAATTATATTTGAAGCATGCTTTCGAAGGGGTCGAACTTGATCTCAAGTATGTCGAGCGAACACTCCCCTACATTTACAAGCTCTGGGGCAAATCTATTCATATGCATACCATCGTCGAAGATAAGCCGGTTTTGTTCACTTTTGACGGGAAGAAGCATCATAGGCGGTTTTTGTAATACGAAGAGGCCACTTGAACGCATTGGTTCAAGCGGCCTCTATTTACTCCTGTTTTATTTTCCCGAACCTCGACAGAACTAGTGTTATTCCGACAACGGTAATCGACGGACTTATTATTTAATAGATGATATTCTTAACTCTCAGTTATTCATATTTATTTTTTTATAGGAGATGAGTTGAAGTGAGAATGAATATTCTATTTAACAAAACACCGATTTCTGTCAATTTCGTTGGAACGGACCACAAATTAATTCCCTCTCTGATCAACGCTCTTCGTTATAACAAATTTACAACGATGAACCTTGCTCAACCGTTAGAGCACGTTGATTTATTTAGTTCAGAAGCCATTTTATATGCCAAAGATGGGAATAAAGCAAGAATCCCTATTTTTTAATTACATAATCGTTACATACGCATAAAGATCTGACCCAAAAGTAAATAACTTAGGGGCACAGAAAACAAAAAAAATGAGGTGGCAAGCTAATTCTTGCCTCTCATTTTTTTTGTTTTCTTTCCATTGCAATGGAAAGTCACCCCGACCTCTAGTTAGCGGAACGTCGATGTGTTATCTCGGGAAATCTACACATAAAATCGAATAAGAGGAACGTGAGTGCGCTATTTGATTAATAGGAGCGATCCGGAGACAAAAAAACGCGAAATTACGCATCCTCGTTCCTCTTCCTCATGATTTCGGGTGTTTTCGTCCAAATAGCGGATCGTCGTTCCCTCGGCAAATTTTGGTTACCATAGTAAAGTACAGTACAGCAAAAAATAGAGAGCCTTAACATCCAAAAAAGCCTATTTGGAGCAGCCCCTTCTAACTTAGCAAGCGCAGCGGCACCGACCATCCCAATGTGTCTACGCCTTAGCGTGCAGTTTGATAACGGCACGAATCGCCGTCATAATTTCACGTTCAACCGCATGAGCGACAACATCGGTATGAGGGTTATAGACTTCTCTCAAATCAGCATCGGCATAACCGTCCAGCGCAACAATCGCACCCGCACGAACGCCACGCAATAAAGCAATTACATAGAGCGCTGCGATTTCCATCTCAACGGCAAGAGCGCCAGCTTGCTTGTACTTGCGGTGTGGAAATTCCTCGACACCCTGGAAGAAGGCATCCAGGGTAACGGTAATTCCTCTGCGCACAAGACCTTCCGTCTCTGATGCTGCTTCGTACAACGCCTGTACGACATCCAAGTCAGCAACTGCCGGGAAGCCATGCGGAACGAGTTGGCGGGTTAAGCCCTCTTCCCTCACGGCTGCCGTACTGACGACTAAGCTGCCTGGCGGAACATCTGCTGAATAGGAGCCCGCTGTGCCAACGCGAATCAGTGTCTTTACGCCGCCTTTGATCAGTTCCTCGAAGCAAACGGCTGCACCGGGCGAGCCTACGCCATGACTTGCAACCGTAATCGGAACTCCTTGGAATTCACCGACAAACGTGCGATATTCACGGCTGAAGGCGAGTTCTTTGCTATGATCAAGCTTGCTGGCTATGACTTCCGCGCGAAAGGGGTCACCGCATACGATCGCATAAGGGGATAAATCTTCTGAATGAACCTGTAAAATTGGCAATAGCATGTCAATCAAACTCCTTCTTTTCCCATTCATCTTCTGGAATAGGAATCGCTTCCCCCGAGAAACGCTGCTCTTGGAATGGATCGGCCACATTATGGAAGCCGTTTTGTTCCCAGAAGCCTTCGCGGTCAGCTGTCATAAATTCGACACCTCGAATCCATTTAGGACTTTTCCAAAAATACAGGTGAGGTACAATCAGCCGTAGAGGCCAACCATGTTTAGGAGTCAGCGGCCTCCCATCATATTTCAAAGCCAACAAAACGTGATCGCCCAACAGATCCTCGAGCGGGACGTTCGTTTCATAATCGTTGTCAGCATGCAGCATGACGAACTTGCCTTGCGGCTTAATATCCAGCAGGCGAAGAAAATCGCGAAATAGAATCCCTTCCCAAGCCGTGTCAAGCTTAGACCAACGGGTTACGCAGTGAATATCACAGAGGACTTGTGTTTGAGGCATCGCCAACAATTGTTCATAGGTGACTACTTTGTCCTCTTCGACCTCGCCAAACACTCGCAATGTCCACTCCGTCATGTCATATTCCGGTACTTCTCCTTCATGCAAAATAGGAAACCTGTCTGTCAAGACCTGCCCCGGTGGGACTCGGTCTGACATTGAGGTACCTACGGAAGGAACCTTCATTTTTCTGATCCGATCAGCTTTGGTGTCTTTTGCCATCTGTCATTATCTCCTTTTAGCAACCTAGCGCGAGCTTCCGTTAGCTTTCTGAGCATCTGCCATGTAACTGCTCTTTCTAAAAAAGAGCATCGCCAACAGTGTCACAATATAAGGAAGCATTTGTGTAAAATGAGTCGGCAGCGAGAAGCCCTGCAGCCTGATGCTGAATGCATCCATCAGTCCGAATAGGAGGCTTGATGCCATGACGCCAAGCGGATTGGCTTGTCCTAACATCGTTGCGACCAGAGCGATAAAGCCTCTGCCCGCCGTCATGCCTTCGGTAAACATCGTGACTTGACCGAGGGAAAGCTGAGCGCCTGCCAACCCGCAAAGTACGCCGCAAATTAACACAGCCAGATACTGCATGCGGACTACTTTAATGCCTATGCTTTTCGCTGCAACTGGGTTCTCACCCACGGCCAGCAAGCGGAAACCAAGGACTGATTTAAACAAAAAGTACTGCAGGCCAAGCACCAATGCAAAAGCCAAATAAATAAGCGGGGAATGGCCCGAAATAATACCGCCAATCACAGGTATATCTTGAACAATGGGAATATTCCACTTCGGCAACCCAACCATATTTTTATCGTAGAACGCGCCTTTCACATGGAAAATGGCTTTTAGGCAGAACGCTGTTAAGCCAAGCGCCAGAAAATTAAACGAAATACCGACGACGATCACGTTCGCTTGCAAATGGATGCTAATATATGCAAATGCGAGTGAAAATAACATCGTCACCGCAATCGCAATCAAGACAGCCACATACACATTGCCGGAATAATGATTGCCTACAATAGCAGAGAACGCACCTACAAGCACGAAGCCTTCCAAACCAACATTGAACAGACCCACTCTTGAGCATATCGCACCGCCCAACGCAGCGAGGAGAATCGGAGCAACCATCCGAATCATGGAATTAAATAAAGATACATCAAGAAGATGCTGCACCGCTTCCCCCTCCTTTCCTGCGTTTCCATAGGGTATAACTGAACTTGGCCGTGACGAACAAGATCAAGAGCGACTGAATGACACTTGATATTTCGAGGGGTATGCTTGTGTTTCGTTCAACACCCATACCGCCTGTCTGCAGTGCAGCCAGAAGCACGGCCGCAACAGTCGTACCGAGCGGATGTGCGCCAGAAAGCAGCGTAGCCATAATGCCAGACCAAGCGAAGCCCGGATTCGTTATCATGCCATCCGTATAGCGATACTGCATACCGAGCACTTCGACTGCGCCTGCCAGACCAGCAAAGCCACCACTCGCGAACATGCTGGCGAGCATTAATTTACCTCGGTTTACGCCTCCATAAGCGGCAAACAACGGATTGTAGCCAAGCATGCGGATTTCGTAGCCGGCAGCACTGTATTTAATAAACAAAAATAAGAGAACCGCAAAAACAATGGCTATGATGAAGCCCGCATGCATACTCATCCCTTGGAAAAGCTTGGGCAGCCATATGCTTTTATCAACCATCATTGTTTGTGCTAGTGCAGCTGATCCTGTTTTATCCTTGAGCGGATAGGCAACCAAATAGCCTGCAAACAAAGCTGCAATATAATTGAGCAAGAGTGTGGTGACAATCAAATTCATTTTAAATCGCGCATCAAGCCAACCTGCAAAGGCTGACCATATACCGCCAACTGCAATACCGCCTAGCAGCGCGGCGAATAATTTAAATAGTGCAGGTCCAGGAAAATAGAGCGCAATCATCGCGCTGGTTAAAGCACCAAGGATCATTTGACCTTCAGAACCCATGTTGAAAAATCCGGCGCGGAAGGCTATTGAAACGCCTAAGCCAACTAAAATAAGAGGTGTCGCTCGCGTCAATGTATTTGTAAAAAAGTAAAAATTGCCGAAAGCGCCTTTCCACATTTGTGCGTACGTGTCCGAAATAGAGCCGCCAATCAAAACAATGGCAATGGCTCCGCCTAGTAAACCGATACATACCGCAATAAGCGGTTGAAGCAGCGCACCAATGTTTCCTTTCCAATTAAGCATGGGAATCACCTCCTGCCATCAACAGACTGATTTGCTCCTCAGTCGCATGCTGCGCTGACAGCTCTCCCGCAATTCGCCCTTCATACATCACGATAATGCGATCAGAAAGCTTAAGAATCTCCGTCAATTCCGAAGATACCAATAGAATCGCTCCCTGCTCATCACGTTTTTTCAACAGTTCATCGTGGATCACTTCCATCGCTCCAACATCAACGCCACGCGTGGGTTCAGCAGCGATAAGGAACGGTTGTTTTTGGGCAATCTCTCTGGCTACAATCAGTTTCTGAAGATTGCCTCCAGACAGAAATTTGACTTTCGTATCCTGGGAACCCGTTTTTATCTGGAATTGCTGGATGAATCCGTCAACCATATTGCGCAGCGATTTGCCTTGCAAAAGTCCGTTACGCCGATGCGTTCTGTGATGCCCCATTGTACCGTTTTCAAGTACGCTGCCTTCCTTGGCAGCCCCCCATTGGTAACGATCCTCAGGAATATGCGAAAGCCCGCTTTCTCTGATCTCACGAACCAAACGGCCTGTAATGTCTTTGCCCATCAAACGAATGTGACCTTGATCAATCGGTTGGAGTCCTGTAATGCTTTGGATCAATTCAGACTGTCCGTTACCAGAAATACCAGCGACGCCTAAGATCTCACCAGCCTTCACCTCAAGACTGACACGATTAAGCACTGGCTTTCCTTTCTTGCCTTGTATGGTAATCTCCTTCACTTCGAGAACAGTTTCACCAAAATTCGCGGCACTTTTGCTCGTTTGCACCAGTTCTCTTCCTACCATTAATCTAGAAAGTTCTTCTGCGTTAGTTGCCGAAGTATCTACAGTCCCTCTGATTTTACCGTCTCGGAGCACCGTAACTCGGTCCGCAACTTCCATGACCTCATGTAATTTGTGCGTGATGACAATGAAGCTTTTACCTTGGCTCGCTAAGCTCTTCATAATGACAAGAAGTTCCTTAGCTTCAAGCGGTGTCAAAACGCCAGTAGGCTCGTCCAAAATAATGATATCCGCACCTTGATAAAGCACCTTCAAAATCTCAACACGCTGTTGTAATCCTAGCGGAAGGTCAGCGACTTTCCTGGGTGGATCAATGGGTAGTCGGTACATGTCACACAATGCCTTCACTTGCAGGGCAGCTTTCTTTCGGTCGAACTTCACGCCGACTTGCGGTTCATTGCCGATGACAATATTTTCAGCCACAGTAAAAGAAGGAAACAGCATGAAATGCTGATGCACCATACCGATGCCATGTCGAATCGCATCCGTAGGATTCACGAACTGAATTTTTCTTCCTCGTAAAATAATCGTTCCCGACGTTGGCTGTTCCATTCCGTAAAGGATGCGCATCAGGGTTGTTTTACCTGCCCCATTCTCGCCGACTAACGCATGGATTTCACCTTCGCGCAGCGAAAAATCTACGTTGGAGTTAGCTGTCAGGCTTCCATAGGTTTTGGTAATTTGGTTCATTTGAAGCAGCATAGCGGGTTTCGCACTCCTTTCCTAGAAATGCGGAAACTGCCTACGTCGCCGTAAACAGTTTCCGGGGTTATATTATGTTTTAAGGACTTACTACTATTTCAGAGGATTCGGAACCGTAACTTTGCCAGCTACGATATCGTCTTTGATGGCTTTAACTTTAGTCACAACGTCTTGTCCAATAAATGGACTTAGTTTGGATTTGCTTTCTTTTGTTACAAAAGTAAGACCTACTCCGTCTTCTTTCAAGCCGTAATCCATAGCGCCAAATTTAAAGGTTCCATTTACGAAATCTTTCACGGTTTGGTAAGCTACGCTGTCTGTACCTTTCAATTGAGAGAGAACGATGTGTTCAGGATCCGTCACCGTACGGTCGATATCTTGACCGGATGTGTAGAAGCCTTTTTCCTTAGCTGCTTCGAACACGCCCAAATCGCCTACAGCTGATGCTGCTGCGATGAAGTCTGCTCCTTGAGCAAATTGCGTCAACGCCAGTTCTTTCGCTTTTGCTGGATCTGTGAAGCTTCCTACATAGTTGACGATGAATTTAGCATTCGGATTCGTTGATTTCAAACCTTCTTGGAAACCGACTGTGTATTTTTTGATCAAAGGGATATCAAGTGCTGCCACCATACCGACAACATTTTTCTTAGTTGCAAGACCCGCAGCCGCACCAAGCAAGTATGCTGCCTCGTGCTCACGGAATACTACGCTTCTAACGTTCGGCAAATCAACAACTGTATCAATAATAGCAAAAGATTTCTTCGGATTTTCAGCAGCAACCTTTTTCAGAGCATCCTCGGATTCAAAGGAGCTGGTGATAATAAGATCATAATTATCAGCAACAGCAGCACGCAGGTTTTGTTCAATTGCACTGGCATCCGTAGATTCTACCGTTTTCACATCAACGCCAAATTCTTTACCTGCTTTTTTAACACCCTCATCCTCTTGAGCAAAGAAAGGGTTCACACCAATTTTTTCTGGTGTTATTAGAATGATTTTTTTGGGTGATTTGGTTTCAGGCGCTTTTGTTGCTTCTGCAGCTTTCGTAGCGGCCGGAGCTGCTGTATCATTTTTAGCGGTGCCGCAGCCAGTCAGCATTAATGTAACGGCGAAAATGGACAATAACGTTTTTTTCATGTGTGGCTCTCCCCTTTTGATCTGTTTTTATCAAAAATTTTCTTATCCTATTCGACAAAGTGCGACTTTTCAACTAAGACTGATAGTAGTGGATTCCATAAGTCATGTCAAGAATAAAAACGGCAACCATTATTTATTGACACCTATAGGCGTAACTGATATATTTCAATAAACCATACTATTCCTATGTGAATTAAAAAATTCGGAGGTGTTTTATTCTTATGAAACCATTGAAATCCCGCAAGTCCTTGCAAATAGCCGTATTAACAGCCGTCCTCTTCACCTCTGTGAGCACATTAAGCACGGCCGCTGAAGCGAGTGATTCCGCACTCGCATACAAACAGTTTTTGAAAAACCAGTATACCATCAGCTTGTCAGATTCCTTGTCAAAGGGCGATTTCATTATCGCAGTTGACCACATCTTGAAAGCGGAAGCGAAAGATCAGACCAATGTATTTACAGACCTGCAAAAGGACAGTCCTTATTACAAAGCAGCGCTTGCTTTGCACGAAAAAGGCATTCTATCAGAAGGCAAGCTGCTAGGGGATCAGCCGCTTACCCAGCTGCAGGCGACTTTCATAGCATTAAAAGCCTCCGGCTTGAAAGAACTCGCATATACCTACCCCAAGGATAAAATCAAAGCCGCTCTGGCTAAAGTACATATTGACTACGATCAAAACAATCAACTTACGCTTCAAGCCGCCCAGGAACTGGCCGCCGCTATTGATACTGGCCTCGTCTCCTCCGATTTCGAAGCGGATGCTCCGGCTGGCGAAAGCTTTGCGAACGAACTGCTTGGTAAGATTCTTACTTTCCAAGGACAATACAAGCACTATATTGGAACGACTTCCGATGATGATATTTTCCGCAAAATTAATGATACCTGGCGTACGGAGGATCTTATTTCATCAACTGAATTGCGTGCTGTCTTCGATGAAGCCTTGAAAAAGAATCTAGTTACCGGCTACAACTTGAAAGATTCTCGTTTCGATGCGAACTTTGATCCAAAGCTCTCTCTCACCTATGGACATTCTGACATTACGCATGCGATTCAGTTAATCGGACTGCTGCGCAGCGAGAACATCCAGGCGAAAGTACAGCTGGAGCCCAAAACGTCTGCCTTCATCTATCTGAAGGAATGGGGCGAGCCGACACAATCCGACGATTATCAAGTCGTCCAAATCGAGAACGGCAATTTCATAGCGTACGCCAAGGAATACGACATTGAGTTCGAATTCGAGAACGCCGAGCAAAAGAACAAGTTCCAGCAGGTCATTTTCCAATATGCTAAAAAGAACAGTAAAGACGAGACAGGACTCATTTATTCTTCCTGGTGGCAGCCACTCTACTATTCATTAACCGATGTGAAAGACTACAAAGTAATTGCTAATAATAAAGTCAGTAAAGGCCATTATTATGCCCAGTCCTTCTCCCTCAGCGATAAATCTGACGATGTCGTTACTGGTTTAAAGAAAATCAACGCCAGCATGAACGTCGACTCCTACAAGTTCTGGGTGGACGAACCCTTCTACAATTATTTACTAGGCGATTTTAAATAAAAAAACAGTTGAACGGGATCTGATCCTCCCGCTCAACTGTTTTTTTATTTACAAGCATAATTCGAAATTTAATTCCATAGACTCATAGAAAGGATCTGATTTAAGAGAATAGGAGTTGCCCCATGTACATGTTACGACTTGTAAAAATGAATGCAGCCCACCTACTCATCTATCTCCTTATTATGATAACTAGTTTGATATGGACCATCATCTGGGGAACTCATGTAAAGGTGAAGCCACCGCCAAACCTCCCTGTTTCCGAATATAGCATCAACCAAGCTAGTAACGGTGTTACGCTTCATAGTATTCGGACTCCACCACGGAACATTGGGCTGAAGGCAATTACAGGCAATGTGACAGAAAGGCCGGAAAATGGGATTAACGGCGGGTTTTTCTGGCAGGGCAATCTCCTTAGCATCGCTGTCATTAATGATCGTCCCGTCAAAGGAGAACCTGGCGATTACGGCTCTGGCTGGTTCAATATTGACCGCAAGCGGGGAACGCTCGTATGGGATGAGAAGGCTCAAACCTTCACCATTCAAGTCGTTGAACATGCGGACGAGCTGAAGGTAATGGATCGCGCTCATTATTGGGCGCAGGGAGGCGTGAGCATGGGACTTACGAATCCAGACGGATGGGTGGACCAAGCGATAGCGGAAGAGATGCCTCTCATTAATGAGAAGCGCATGCGATCAGGTATCGTCTACGACAGGAATAACAACGTTTATCTAGTCGTGGCTCCAACGCCATGCACCGGAGAGCAGTTCCGCACAGCTGTTCAAGAGCAGGTTGGAAATGGACAGCTTGTAGATGGGCTGTTCCTTGATGGCGATGGTTCCTCCCAGCTCAAAGTCGCCAATTACTTGCTCCCCGGCGATCATCGCGAGGTGTATCAGATGATTGCGTTGTTGAATTGAACGAAAAGGGCGGACCACAACCATGTGCAATCTAATCTTGATGCTCATGAATTAAATCCATTTTCAGCTTCCACAGTGCCGCGCTTAAATTCACACGATAAACTTCCGGATTAAGCTTACGCAAATACTGCGGCCAAAATGACTGCAGCTGCTGCGCATGATAATCTCGAATTTCATCCAATGTGGGCTCCTCATAGACAAGCTTCCCTTGGAGAAAGATAGGGTGGAGCAGTGGAATTGCTTCATAGTCATCAATAAATTTGTAGATATAAGGGTGGATGGGGTCGAACAGCTTGATTCGTTCACCCTTCTTGATATCGACTTCATGCTGAAGTGCCAAATAGTCAGCTTCCGCTTTGCCTGTCTTCTTGTTTATGATCCGGTAAGCTTCCTTGAAGCCCGGATTGGTTACTTTCTCGGGATTGCCCGAGATCTTAATAACCGGCACGAATTCGCCGTTCTTCTCGCGAGCCACCAGCTTGTAAACCCCGCCCAGCGCAGGTTGATCGGCTGCAGTAATGAGCTGGGTGCCGACGCCCCAGACGTCGATCTTCGCATCTTGGGCTTTCAGCCCCTCGATGATGTTCTCATCCAGATCATTCGATGCGACGATCCTCACCTCGGGAAAGCCCGCTTCATCCAGCATACGCCTAGCCTGCTGGGATAAATACGCCAAATCGCCGCTATCCAGGCGAATGGCGTTCATGCTCTTTCCGTGGCTCTGCAGCAGACGCGCCGTCTTGATCGCGTTCGGTACGCCGCTGCGCAGCGTATCGTACGTATCAACGAGCAGCGTCACTTGCTCCGGCAGCGCCTCAGCATAAGCACGGAAGGCTTCCTCTTCCGTGTCGTGGGCCTGCACCCATGCGTGAGCATGCGTGCCTTTGGTCGGGATACCGAACAGCATCCCGGCTCGGAGGTTGGATGTCGCATGAAACCCTGCGACATAGGCCGCTCTTGCGCCCCAGATGGCGGCGTCAGCCTCTTGGGCGCGTCTTGTGCCGAACTCCAGCAGCACATCGCGCGGGGCAACTTGTTTGATCCGCGATGCTTTTGTCGCGACAAGCGTTTGATAGTTCACGAAGTTGAGGATCGCCGTCTCAACCAGCTGCGCCTCGAATATGCTTGCCACTACGCGTACGAGCGGCTCATTCGGGAAGACAAGTGTACCTTCCGGGACAGCCTGCAAGTCTCCACCGAATTTAAATGCGCGCAGCGCCTCTAGGAAATCTTCCCGATAATTCTCTTCCTGTGTCCGCAAGTAGGCGATCTCCTCATCGCCAAAATGCAGATTCTGAATGTAATGAATCACCCGCTCTAAACCAGCGAAGACCGCATATCCGCTCCCGAAAGGCAGCTTACGGAAGTATACTTCGAAAACAGCTTTCTGCTGATAAGTACCCTGCAGCCAATGCGCGTACATCATATTAATTTGGTATTTGTCTGTGTGCAGCGTCAAGTTGTCGTATTTCATAGGATTCATCCTTTCCACCAATTGTCATAGCACGTTACTGGACCCCTGCGTTTATGTTCGGTAACAGCGTAGCGCTCCTCAATCTTCTGCGCAGCAGAAGCGAGCAGGGGGCTTCCTTCCAAGTAGTCATCCAACTGATCGTAAGTGAGTCCGAGTGCTTCTTCATCCGGATGACCTGGTTTTAAATCTTCCAAATCTGCCGTAGGCTTTTTCAAATACAAATGTTCAGGGCAACCCAACTGCTCGAGCAGCAGCTTGCCTTGCCGCTTATTAAGACCATAGATCGGAGCGACATCGCATGCACCATCCCCATGTTTCGTGAAAAATCCGGTAATCGCCTCAGCCGCATGATCCGTCCCCAAAACAAGCAATTGATAGTGCGCGGCCAAATCATACTGCACCTTCATACGCTCACGAGCCTTCACATTTCCTTTGTGAAAATCACTCAGGACCTCACCCGTAGCTTCGGCAAATTGCCGTACGGACGCATCCACTGCCGATTGTATGTTAACCGTTACGACACGGCTAGGCCCAATAAAACGAATTGCAGCCTGTGCATCATCTTCATCTTTCTGGATACCGTAAGGCAACCTTATAGCTATGAATTGATAGGTTTCAGCGCCGCTTTCTGTATTCAGCTCATGGATAGCTATTTGGGCCAGCTTACCTGTTAATGTGGAGTCTTGACCTCCAGAAAGCCCAAGCACGTAGCCTATGGCTCCTGTATGAACCAGATACGCCTTGAGGAATTTTAATCGGCGATCGATTTCGTAAGTCACGTCGATGTTCCCCTGCACAAATAATGAAGCTTGAATCGCTTCTTGCTTAAGATTCCGCATTTTCACCATCTCCTCATTCTCCGTGATTTCTGTCCGATTCATACCTCATCTGCCATCGCAGCTACTGTTTTAACCACGAACAACTTTCGCCCCAAGTGTACCTTGAAAATGCTGCAAGGCCCATTCATGGCCCGTTTGATTAAAACTAGCAACTGCATCCTCATGAACAACAATTTCGAAGCTTTTGTTGTAAGCATCCACCGCTGTATGAAGGACACAAATATCCGTGCAAACACCAACCAAATGCAGCTCATGAATTCCTCTTGCCCTTAAATTAAGCTCCAGCTCGGTGCCGCAGAAGGCGCTGTATCTTGTTTTGTCCATCCAATAAATCTCGTTCTTATTATGCTCATGTACGATTTTCAACTGGCCATATAAATCGCGCCCCGCTGTGCCTCGAATATTATGCGGAGGAAACAACTTCGTCTCTGGATGGAAAGGGTCTTGTTCATCGTGGAGATCTACCGCCATGACCACAAAGTCCTGCTGGGCCAAAAATTGCTCTGTAATTTCACATATTCGCGCTTCAATAGCAACACCTGGTTCCCCACAAGGAAGCTTCCCAACAACAAAATCCACCGTATAATCAATGATTATAAGAGCTCTCATTCTAAACACTCCTTCATTCAGTATAATTGATAGTATTATTAAGACAATATCAAAACAGAAAAGAGAGGCCTAGCTGTAAATAGACAGCTGAGGCACATAATCGGTAAATCGGTACAACTGAGCAGCTCGCTGGGAGTAACGGTTAGACATTTTGCCCTGTCCGTTATGATCCAGTACTTCCTCGATAATCCCTTTGCGACTTTGGGTCGATGTAATTTTACGAATGAAATTCCGTTCCATGAACGTCGGAACGACCGTTTGAATGACTTGATACAGCTCACTCATCGTGAATTCTTCGGACAGGAACTCTCTGGCAATCGTCGTCGTCAGCATCTTCTGCTGAATTTGAGCAAGAGCATCTTTAATAATGATTTCATGATCAAAAGCGAGATCCATCGCCAGCGCCTCATCAATAGGGAAAAGGCGAACATCAGCTGCATCATCAGCGGCTTGACGCTTCTCAAGATGGCGTTCGTGCACGAGCGCGAAGAACGCGTGGGAGATCATCCACCCCCGAGGATCGCGCTGCGGAGTACTATACACATTGAAATATTCAATGTGTACGTCCGAAACCCCCGTCTCCTCCGTTAGCTCGCGCCGGGCGCTCTCTTGAATCGTTTCGGTTTCCATCGAGAACCCACCCGGGAGTGCCCACTGGCCTTCGAACGGCCATTGCTTTCTTTGAATCAATAACACTTGCAGCTCCCGAGTAGGAAGTGACTTCTTCACGGATCCTTTTCCTTCTGAGGTAATCGTAAAGATGACGATATCCGTAGGCGCGCCGTCAGGTGTGCGGTATTTACTTGCTTGGTAGTTGCTTTCATTCTCTATTGGCATGTTCATTAGATCACCTGCTTAATTACAATTCTCTCTATATTGTCAATTTGATAATTTCATTATGACATACTTAAAATTCTTTTGCAATAGGAATTTGACGGTGGGTTAGCTGCTTACTTCTCTATCACAATCAAACACGTGCTATCCGGCAGCGGAACCACGTTTCCATCTTGATCCATGATCCTTACTTTATCCGCCAACGCGTCCGTATACCCTTCCTGGAGGAAGTGTTTGCTCTCCACGATTTCGGCCTCATTACCTAATGTATCCAGGATGAACGCAGTAAACTCGCTTGGGGTAAAGTAACCGAATTGCTCCTGTACTTCATGCACATAAGCTTCTTCACCCCACGTATATGTATAAAGGAATTCCATCGCATCATTCACAGGCATAATGACCTTATCCTTAGCTACGACCTCATACTGAATCGTTCGCCCAGCGAAATCCTTCGCATACCGCTGCAGCAAAGCCATCGCCCCTTCTTGCAGAAATTGAATGGTCCGTTTCTGCTCAGCAGGTTCCGTCATAATACCATCGCGGATAACGATTCGGCCTCCAGGTGCGAGAACATCGAAAGCGCTTCGCAGCGCAGCAGCAACCGTAGCATGGTTGAATTTCTTTCCCGCAAAAGGGATGTAAGAATATAATTCGTGCAGGATCGATGAGAAAATAACAGTGTCGATTGAGCCCGGCTCTACATACTGCTTGAGATCAAGTGCATCCCCCTTCATAACGTCCCACCGATGCCCCTCCAGCTGCTTTTTGCGTTCCAGCGCTTCAATCACATTCGACGAAATGTCAATCCCAATCGGATGCTTGTCCGGCAAATACTGCTCAATGAGATCCAGCATAACCCCGCCGCCAGGTCCTATATCAACAACCCGCTTCCCAACAACGTAATCCAGCATCATCTTCTTATAGTCAGCCGTTTGGTTCATCGTGGCTAAGTATTCTTCCTCGTTATGAAAACGGTCATAGGCATCTCTGCGCAATTCGAACAGATCGAACAGAAGCAGAACGGCCTTTTCATAGAGGGGAGATTTCTCTGCTTCCACACAAAACTCAATCAGCTTCTCAGCTGCAGGAGAAAATTGGAAGGTAAAGAATATCGTGTCCGGGAGCTGCAGCTTTCGATCAATGAGGTGCTTCAGATGGGCATTGCTCCACTTATCATCCGGTTTGAACTTTGGAGATAATTCCAACGGATCCTTCACCAAATCATCCCAAGCAAGCTCACTCAAATATTTCTCAATCATCCTCTTCTTATACACGTTTACCTTTTTGCTGCCCTTGTAATCGTAATACATCGTATTCATCAAAGGTTCGAAGCTAATGTGTTGAATGGAATCCGCTTGTCCACTTGAAAACTGGATAATCAGGAATACTTTCACCAACTGCTCCAAAGAGAATTCTTGCAGGGCCGCTTCTACAAACCACAGAGTTCTACCATCCATAAATAATGTCAATGCATCTAATGGAACTTCATCCAGCAGCTTCCCATATTCGGCATCAAAGTTTTCTCCCTTTTGAATCGTGTTTCCCCGTAGTCTGGCAAGGCGATCCTTTATAGCAGGCTCTTTTTCCAGAGAATCGGATACGATCTGCTCTATTAATGATTCTACTTGAGCACGAACGGATTGCCAGAGTTCTTCTGACACACCTGCAATAATGCATTGATTCAGCGGCAAGAGCAAGCCTCTTAATTCATCAGCTGAAAGCAAGTTATCCTTCATCAAACGAATTAACGGTGCATGTTCTCTAAGCGGAACTTCGCCACGGATTGTTTGACCAATTAGCCCATGCGTGTAGATTAACGTATGTATGACAGTTGACTGAGCGCTTGGATTTCCTATATCAAGCTTATACAGCTGCGCGGAACCCAGGTTATGGGCATAAAGATGAATACCGGCGTCTTGCCACATGAAACGGTCTTTTGAAGTCCCACCCTTCGCTACTTCAGACCAGATCAACACCTCTTCTAGTAAATCTTTCTTCCAAAAGGACAACGCTAGCCCGTCCAAAATATGTAATGTCCGCTCAACATAATCAAGCACAGGGTTCGCCTGTGCCAGCTCCTGGATCGACTGAATCCGCTCGAAGTTAACGATGCGCTCCTCCGCCGAAACGATATAGGTTAACCATTTAGGTTGATCTGCGGCATTGGTGTCCCCTGCCCGATACCTTTTTATTAATTCTAATGAACTTAACATGCCGGTATATATCCTCCCATTCCTACCTATCACTATATGACTAGTATAAACCAACCTCATGGCAATCTCACGTTTGCGCATTCGACTACTTCATTGATGATCGGCATATAGATTGGCATAATTGACAAGTATGGTCATAAAGCCAAACACGACAAATGAAAAAAAGGCCAGTAAATCCAAATGATACACGTTGGGAACGACAATGAAAACAGCACCAATAATAAAACAAAGCCAATTTTGCCAAACTTTTTTACCGGTTTTCCCAAGGGCCATCAGAGATCCTACGAACTGCAAGCTGCCAAGCAGCGCGCACGTGTAAAGTGCATTCGTATGAGCTTCAAAGCCGAACACCCAGGGACTCACCAGAAACCAAAGGCCCATACAAGCGGACAATACGTTTTTCAAATACATCGTCTGCTGCCACCTCCTATTTTACGAGATGCAATAGTATACGCAAACGCTTTCAGTATGGTGAAATGGAAAAGCCTCCAGCTCACCCAAATAAATAGGCAGCTAGGTGCCAATTCCCCCCAAATAATGAATGAATGATCCAACTATGATGTATACTCAAAGCAATCATCATAATCTTTATTCATTAAATATCTTACCTTACATACATTATAAAACTGTTAGATTTGCTAACAGTTGGAAATTTCACGGAGGTTACTCATGTCATCATCTTTACGTTTCAAACTTGTCTCATTGCTTGTTCTTATCACTTGCATTTCGCTAACAGTCGTAGGGATTACAAACTATCGGCTCTCGAGAGATAAACTGATTCACCAAATGAAAGAGCAATCGATAACTTCCGTTTCCAATTCCGCTCAAAATTTTTATGATTTCTTATCCATTCGTTTGGCCGAAGTGGAACTATTAAGCCGGGTAGATGTTATGAAGCATGGGACGCTTGAGGCGCAGCTCCAATTTTTGGCCCAAGAATTAAAAACAGGCGCTAATCGCTATCATTCCATGGGAATTATAGATCTCAATGGCTATATGACTCTCACTACTGGACAAACACTTTACGCAACAGGGGAACGAAAATTCCAAGAGGCTCTAAAAGGGAAAACATTCATCTCTGATCCTGAAATCGGTAAATTAACCGGTACCTACATCATTTCCATTACCGCACCTGTCTTCAATGAGAAAAACGAAGTGACGAGTATCATAAACATCTCTCTTGATGCGGAACAAACCTTTTTCGAGCATCTTCATACCCCTTTGGAGAAGGGCGAAATACTTATCGTGAACCAAGAGGGACTCATTCTGTATCATACCGATCCACCTCAAATTTTGAATCTTAATATTTTCACAGAATACCCTTCACTTATGCCAGCCTTTCAAAAAGCGTTACAGTCGAATGAAGGATTTCTGGACGAATCTTATAACGGTGGACAAAAAGCTCGGTGGTTTTATGCGCGTGTACCTCAATTAGATTGGTACCTCGCTTACTCCGTGCCCGTTTCAGCATTCGAAGCTCCCACGAGCCCCTTGCTTTGGTCGACTATCGGATTAATTGTGATGACGGCCGTGGTCATCTTTTTCCTTATTTACTTGACTGCTAATACACTGATTATTAAACGCATCAAGCAAATTCTCCATGTCACAGAATCAGTCGCTGCGGGTGATTTCTACATAAAACCGCTTATTTTCAAAAGCAAAGATGAGCTGGGTGCTCTTGCCCATTCTGTGAATGGAATGATAGAAAACTTACGTGAGCTATTCGAGCCGTTCGAAGCCTTTATTCATCACAATCAATATGCCATGATCGTGACTGATCCTTCCTTTACTGTTAATCATCTCAACAGTAGAGCTGTACAGCTTCTTGGCTATTCTTTAGCAGAAGTTCATAAGAAAGCAACGCCCCTCCTGTGGTTGGATCAAGAACAACTGATTGAAAGAGCCGCGCAATACTCGTCAGAGCTTGGGGAATATGTTCCAGCTGATTGTACAGCCCTAGTGATCCGAACATTACATCACCTAAAAGAGGATTCTGAATGGACTTGGCATCACAAAGATGGCACTCGTTTCTTCGTTCAGGTTAGCGTCAGCAGCATTACACATCCGAATGGCGAGCTGAAAGGGTTCGTATTCATCGCTCGAGACATTAGCGATATTAAGGAGAGCAATGAGTCTAGGGAGAGGCTGTTAACGATTGTAGAAAGCGCACGTGATTCCATTCTCTCCTTTGATGAGAAAGGCTATATTTTTTATATGAATCAAGCTGGCAAGAGCACAATTGGATTAGATAAACAGCAATCTGTCGGCAACCATTTTAGTGAATACGTAGATATCCAGAATGACATCAATATTGAAGAGGGTCTGGACATTGCCATTCGGGAAGGATTCTGGGAATTTGAAGCTGAGGTCCTAACGAAGGATCAAAGGCAAATATTCATTTCCGTTATCATCGTACCCCATTGTCCAGCAGACAAGGGAGAGCGATATTTCTCAGCCATTACGCGAGATATTACGGACCAAGTACATTCCAAAGAGGAGCTCATTCGAGCGAAACAAGAAGCGGACGAAGCTAATCTAGCTAAAGGGATTTTTCTGGCTCGTATGAGTCATGAAATTCGGACACCGCTTAATGGCATCGTCGGACTATCCTACTTGATGGAGCGAACAATCATGTCTCCGCTTCAAAGGGATTATATAAGTAAGATAGCGAGATCCTCGATGTCTCTATCCAATATTATTAATGACATTCTGGACTTTTCGAAGCTCGAGGTGGACAAGCTAGCTATTGAACATCATGCGTTCCAGTTGGATGAGACCATTGACCGTGTTTGTGAAACCCTTAGCGTACTGCTTGGCCACAAGCCGGTTGATTTTATTTGTGATATCCGAGACAATGTGCCGCTAGGACTCATTGGGGATTCACTACGCATGTATCAAGTTCTACTAAATCTAACTAGCAACGCGATAAAATTTACGGAGCAAGGTACAGTCACACTGCGTGTTTACGTGGAACAACTCCAAGATGAAGAAGTTAGAATTGGCTTTACCGTCAGCGATACAGGTATCGGGATGGAAGAAGAACACCTATCCAAGCTGTTCCAGCCGTTTGTTCAAGCAGATGAAGTAACGAATCGAAAATTCGGTGGAACGGGTCTCGGTCTTGTTATCTCTAAGAATATTATTGAGAATATGGGCGGCACCATCGAGGTGTCAAGTCAACCAGAGCTCGGCAGTGAATTCCGGATTAGCTTGCCTTTCTCGTTGTCCTTGCAACCTATAAAGACTCAGTCAATCCTCCCGCTGCGCACATTAATTGTGGAAGATCACCCTGGTCTAAACCAAGTGCTTGTTCGTACCCTTCAATCCATGTGTACAGAAGCTGCCGGTGTTTATTCTTGGAAAGAAGCAAGGAATGCCATTGATGATATTCCCGTAGATGTGATCCTGCTTGATATGGAAGCTGTCGATATGTACGGAGAGGAAGTATGGCTAGGCATGCTTGAAGCATGCACCCGAATGAACATTTTAACGATTATTTACACCACTTTATCGGGCAGGGATGCCTTGGAGCAGTTGCCCGCACACTCTGCTCCGCATGCAATTTTGGTCAAACCTATCTCACGGATCGTACTGTACCAGACGCTGCAAACACTAACAGGCATCCATGCCGATGAGAAACTCTTATCTACGACAGAATTCCTGCATACAGCAGAAACAATGACATCCTTTCATCGCATTCTGCTAGTCGAAGATAATGAAATTAATCAAACGGTCGCTCGATCGCTGCTGGAAAGCAGTATGAATTGTGACGTTCAATTGGCTTCCAACGGCTTCGAAGCATTAAATGACTTAGAGAATAATGGTTATGACTTGATATTAATGGATATCCATATGCCCGTTCTAAACGGCATTGAGACTACCAGACGAATTCGTCTTGAGCCTAAATGGATGCACATTCCTATTATTGCTTTAACCGCGGACTCTACTTTGGAGAAGCGTTTAGATTGTATTCGCGCTGGTATGAACGATGTGATCTCTAAGCCTATCATTCCTAGCCGATTGTTTGCAGCCGTCGATGCTGTTCTTAGCGATAAGAATAGGATGGCTGTCCCTGGACTGGATATGGAAGAAGCACTCGGACGGCTTGGCGGAAAAACTGAGATCTATCACGAAATGCTGCGAAAATTTTATAGTCAATCCGCTCCTATTATTACACAATTAACCATTGCGATTCATAAAGGGGACTATGCCGAAGCCATAAGTCTGCTCCATGTGCTGCGCGGCTCTTCTAGCAACCTGTCAGCCAATCGGGTATTCGCCGCGGCAACTACCCTTGAAGAAATGTTAGAACATAACGCTGGGCTCGATGTAACAATTACCAGCATGGTACAGAACCAACTTCTATCGGTTGCCATTGCTCTGGAGGAAGTTTTTCATTCCATCCAAAAATTGCTGTTAGATTGAAAAATACGCTGATTTATGTCACTATATGTTTATGCTTTTTTCTGTTTGAGCATGCAATTTATACGTATAGGTGGTTAAGTTAATCATGACAGTAGAAGGCGCTCCATATCGCATTTTGTTGTATTATAAATTCGTTACCGTCATAGATCACGAAGCTTTAGCTCAGGAACATTTGGCTTATTGCAAAAAGCTCGGAATTAAAGGCCGTATCCTTATCGCTCCCGAAGGCATTAACGGAACGCTTTCAGGAACGGCCCAGCAAACCGAAGCTTACATGGCGATGATGCGTCAAATGCCACTGTTCAAAGACATGATCTACAAGATAGATGAAAGTGAACAGCATGCTTTCAAAAAGTTATTTGTTCGTCCTAAAAAGGAACTCGTCACTTTCCGACTTGAAGAAGACGTGAATCCGAACGAACTAACCGGCACACATCTGAAGCCAAAGGAATTCTACGAGAAGCTCCAGCATGAAGATGTCATTGTCCTTGATGGACGCAACCATTACGAGTACGATATCGGACATTTCCGAGGCGCCATTCGTCCAGAGGTTGAGACTACGAAGGAATTCCCGGAATGGATTCGCAATAACCTCCAGGAATTTAAGGACAAACCCATTCTCACGTATTGTACCGGCGGTATTCGCTGTGAGAAGTTATCAGGTTTCCTTTTACAGGAAGGCTTCAAAGAGGTTTATCAGCTGGATGGCGGTATTGTGAGCTACGGGAAAGATGAAGATGTTCAAGGTCGCTTATTCGATGGTAAATGCTACGTCTTCGACGAGCGGATTTCAGTCCCAATCAATAGGACAGACGAAGATATTGTCGTAGGCAAATGCTACCACTGTGGAACAGCAGAAGATCGCTACATCAACTGTGCGAACGATGCTTGCCACTTGAAGCACATCTGCTGTGAAGCCTGTGAAGAGAAGCATAATAGCTTCTGCTCGAAGGAATGCGAAGAGAAAACGATGAGTACACTTGAAGCATAAGCTTTATGCCAACTAATACAAATAACCTAAGGCGCTGCCTTAGGTTATTTGTATTAGTTGCTAAGCGTTTCAATAGCACTTCCCAACAACTTACTCATCCCTATTTCTGTTCTATCAACTGTTGACCAAATACTACGGTAGCCAGCTTTACAAGGCAAGGTGATACTTTCGCGGAACGTGAGTCCGCATTTTACCGAAAACGCCCGAATTCGAGTATAAAAGGAACGACGATTCGTTAAATTGTACAAATTGAAGTTAGACTAAACAGTAGACACAAACTAAGGAACAGAAAAGGACCGCTCAGCTACTGAGAGAAGGCGAGTTAGCGGGTTTGCGTCCTGAGAAGGTAGAAAAAGCTGTCTCGGATGCCCGAATGCAGCGAAAGTGGCGCGAGACGTCTGAAAAGGACCGCTCAGCTACTGAGAGAAGGCGAGTTAGCGGGTTTTGCAGCTTGAGGAGGCCATCAACGTCTCGCACCACTTTATCTTTCAAAAAAAGGGTCCTCCACAAGTCAAATGACTTGAGAAGACCCTTTTTTATGTACTTAAGCTAATTGTTCCACAATACGATCGGTGAGCGGATACACAAGCTCCTCTTCTAAGGTGAAATGTTTGAGCAGTATTAAGCAAGCTGTCATTAGTTCCGATGCCATCAAATGTAAAAACTCCTCATCTATCGGTACTTTCATCGCATTCACACCATCAACGAAAGCCTGCACAACTCTTTTCGCCAAGTCATGATCCTGCTCTAAAACAGTCATGGAACGAGAGACAGACAGCGCTGTTGTTGGTTGTAAATAAGATTGCAGAAGAGGAAATAGTTCTTTTTCTTCCCATTCCGAATGCTGTTCCAGCTCTTCAACAAGAGAAAGTATCAGATCTTGGAGTTCAATCAGCTTACACATTCCTATTGAGCAATCCTCGAGGGAGTACAAGGAAGCAGCCATCGTTCGGATCTCGGAGAGCTGCTCGCGCATCTGCACATGCTCCTCCTTCAGACGCTCTACGAGCATTGGAAAATAGCCGGGATCCATCATGTACTCCCTATTCGTTCGAATGCTCAAACGGTCATTCATTAGACATCCTCCTTCGAGTTTTCGTTAGAAAACTTACTTCGTAAGCATAAAAAGGCTAACCCATTCCGCATTATCATTGTATGCAGGATGGGTTAGCTAACATGCGCAGGAAATGTCTTAGAAACAAACCGTTATCGAATGCGGCTCTCCGTTAAATGAAATTGATTTACAAGCAGGAGCAGCGATTCCGTAATCGCGCCAACATCTCCCGTCGTTTGGCGCACGTGAAGCATATCCTGCAGAAGCTCTTGCACCGTACGCTCAACCTCCGCCGAGATTTGGCGATTCTCCATGCTTACTGCTGCTACCTTCTCCATCAGCGCCACCACTTCATCCACCACCTGTGTCTTCATGGTGTCGTGCGCGTTCGCGCTGCTGAGAATTTCAGACGCCGCCGCCACAATTTGCGTCCCCTCCAGAACAACCTTGGTGCCTTCTTCCATCGAAACGAAGGCTTCATTCGCATGACGTTCAATATGCTCAATGGTGTCATTGATTTCCATTGTCGACTTCTTGGTCAACTCAGCCAGCTTGCGAATCTCTCCGGCCACGACAGCAAATCCCTTCCCGTGTTCACCTACCCTCGCGGCTTCAATGGAAGCATTCAGGGAAAGCAGATTGGTTTGAGCGGAAATCTCCTCGATGACCTTAAGCAGCTTGGGAATTTCTTGCGTCGTTTGCAAAAAAGTTTGAATGGTACGATTCGTTTCAGCTACTTTCGCCGAAATATGATTCATCTTTTCGCCAATACGATCCACTTCATCCTGTGCCACAGCAATTTGACCCGAAGCCTTTTCTTCCAATTCGCGCAGTGTCCCGCTCATATCCTGCGTTACATCCTTCGCGACATCGAGGTCCTTGAGCTGACCACGCAGCGAACGAATCATATCATGAATCTTGGTGCTCATTCGTCCAGTCGATTGCTCCGTTGAACCCGTCGATTCATTCATACGTTCCTGGCTGAGCTGAACTTCAGCCGCGGCTTGTTTCACCTGCAGCATAATACCCTCAAGGGAATCGATCATATTATTAATCCATTTCGCTAATTCCCGCGTCTCATCACCAGCGAACTCCTGTACTTGCAGGCGCTGTGTCAAATCTCCGCTACCCTCTGCATTAATACGGATAAACTTATTCATTTGCGCGAGCTGCCTTACAATCGGCCTGCTGCCTTTTTGCCTTATTATGCTTGCGCCTATTCCTCCATACACAAGACTTACAGCAGCCATAATTACTGATCCCCATGCACTGGAAACTTGTCCATTCAGCAGCCAAAAGCCCCCTGCTGAGAGTAGTATATATCCTACAATGAACCGCAGCTGCAGCTTAAGCAATTTCCAGTCGATACTGCGAATCCGGTATACTTCCTCTAGATCGCCTTCACACATCATCCCCCAAACATCCGGGCAGTGCGGAAGCTGGAAGGTAACACCTTTGCCAATAACAGAAATATGCCGGTAATCGGAATAACCAGGAAACTCTACGAATAGATTATGTCCCTTTGCAATCGTCCCAGCAACCCCCGGATGAAGCTGTCCCGTTGCCGGATCCGTAAAAATGAGCTCAAGCTCCGTATGCTCCTTTACACCGACAATGCCGTAATCTGTGCGGACGCCGTCTTTTAAATTGTCACCATGGGTAAAGGCAAGATCCTCAAAACGGCTTCGAGATAACGCTGTACCTGGGGCAATCTGTTTATTTAACACAGGCTTCGCCATAAATAAATAATTATCTCCGGAGTCCGGATACACATGTCCTGATTCACGCTGGATCAGATCGCCGAGCACATCGTTCGGGACACGTCCGCAAATGGCCCCTTTCCATATTCCGTTAACCATTATAGGAGTAATAAATGCAAGTGTCATAGCATCGTGAAACGGTGAAGTGCTTGGCCCTAGCTTTAATGTAAGGGGATCGGAATAAGGTCCGAATAAGCATTTCTTGCCTTTACGTGCTTCCTCTAGCCCTTTTGTAAGATCACTTCCTGAATCATATGATTTCCCAACATGAGTGGGGGACGTGGAGTATATCACTTCTGCTTTTTCATTCACTATAAAGATCTCCGATAAATCAGCCCCGCTCTTTGATGCAGCTGTCAGCAACCGTTGTACCATCGAACTATCCTGTATCAAACCTGTATGTCCAGGCTCAGAATCAGAGAGCTGCTCGTGCAGTCGATCCAAATTGGACCAATAGGACTCTACCCAGCTCCGTAAAATTTCAATTCTCGTATGCGCAATCCCTTCGAAGATATGTTCCACATCTTCCTTGAGGTGACGATTCAGACGATACGACCACCACAAAGGCAGACCTTTTCGAAACCCAAGCCAATCAAACATACCCCAACCCCCTATATTCACAATTTGCGTGTGACTTTATATAACATGTACTTATTCGACATTCTATAGCTGATTCCGACGTAAATCAAGATAAAAACAGAAAATTCTTGAAACTTTCAAACAATTGATCTATTTGTGCATTTCTTGTCAGTTAATTTATATGTCATGTATATTGACATAATTTTCTGATAAATTTACAATATAATAAAAATCATTATTTTTCCATTAATCCGTGTCATATTACCTAACGCAAAATAAGAACTTAGATCAGAAAGGAGGCCTGGTTTCTGCTTCGGACCCATATCCTAACGTAGCTTCCGAATGCATAGCTAAGAAACCAGGAGCTGCGATGTCCAAACCTGAGAATCTGGTCACCACCCCCTATGATCCCCGTCCTTTTTTTGATGAGATGTTTGTGAATTCGTATTCGGTAAGATCACATTATCAAAATGTTTTCCTTCAGTTCATGTCCATGAAGGCAGGAAATTTGAGCAAGCGCCAAACGGCCACCATGAAACGCATGATGGAAGAAGGAATTACGTTTACACTCTACAGCCCTGATCAAGCAGAAGCATTGGAAAGAACCATCCCTTTCGATCCGATCCCACGAATCATTCCACGGGATGAATGGCTTAAGCTAGAACGAGGGCTTCAGCAGCGTGTTAAGGCGCTTAATCTATTTCTCAAGGATATTTATCATGACCAATGCATTTTAAAGGAAGGTATTATCCCTAGGAAAATGGTCCTTTCCAACTGCTATTTCCGACCTGAAATGATGCGATTATCCATCCCGAATGATGTGTACGTAACGGTATCAGGTATTGATTTAATTCGCGATGAGCATGGCGAATATTTCGTTCTGGAGGATAATCTGCGATCACCTTCAGGCTTCTCCTATTTGTACAAAAGCCGTTCCATCATGACGCACTTATTCCCTGAGCTCGTTTTTAGCCATTCGATCCAAGATATTGAGCACAGCTTAAATGTGTTTCTATCCGCATTGCGCAGGCTAAGCCCTTCGGGCAAATCCGATCCTGTCATTGGCTTACTGACCCCAGGTTGCTACAATTCGGCCTACTTCGAACATACGTTCCTCGCGCAGCAAATGGGCATACAGCTTGTGGAAGGACACGATCTCGTCGTCATTGATCATAAGGTATATATTCGCGGGATCAAGGGGCTCCGCCAAATCGATGTCTTATATCGAAGAATCGACGACGATTTCTTGGATCCGCTCGCTTTTGATCCGAACTCGATGTTAGGTGTCGCGGGGATCATGAATGCCTATCGCGCGGGTAATATTAACATCGTGAATGCCCCTGGAACAGGCGTGGCCGACGACAAAGCTATTTATGCCTATGTTCCAGACATGATTCGATACTATTTGAACGAAGAACCTATCCTGAATAATGTGCCTACTTATATCCTTTCTAGACCTGAAGAACTTGATCACGTACTGCAGCATCTAGATGAAATGGTCGTCAAAGAGACATCGCTCTCCGGTGGTTACGGTATGCTCATTGGGCCTTCGGCCTCTGAGAGTGAGTTGGCTGATTTTCGGCTTAAAATTATAGCGAATCCTGATCGTTATATCGCTCAACCAACGATCCAGCTTTCCAGAGCTCCTGTCATGATGGACGGCCAAATGACTGCGCGGCATATCGATCTTCGGGCCTTCGTCATCGCTGGCGAGAGCATTCAGGTTATACCTGGCGGACTCACTCGGGTAGCGCTTAAAGAAGGTTCACTTGTGGTGAACTCCTCGCAAGGCGGGGGATGTAAGGACACTTGGGTCACTAATTCATAGAGAAACAAATATTGATTGGAGGCAAGCGTTCATGGTGATGATGGGACGTACAGCGGAAGCTTTATTCTGGATCGGCAGGTATACGGAAAGAACGGAGAATCACGCAAGACTAATCGACGTGTATTATCATATTCGCGAGGAGAAGGAGACTAGCAGTGATCAATCGTGGAGCCGATTAATTGATACGATTGGCGATCGTGCCGCGTTTACTGAGCAGTACGGGAGCTTCACCGAGCAGCATGTCCTCCAGTATATTACACTCGATAAAAATAATTCGAATTCTTTGCTCGCTTGCACCAACCATGCTCGCTCCAACCTTCGTAATATTCGTGAGAAAATGCCCGCAGAGCTGTGGGATATCATGAATGGCCTGTATCTGTGGCTAAAAGAAAAAGAAGTACGTGATATCACAAACGATTCACCTCATTTGTTCTATCGTTTCATTCGGGACACCTTGTCTATGTTTCAAGGGGCGTCCATATCCGTTATGCCGCGTCAAAATGAATGGCACTTCGTGGAAGCCGGAAGATATTTGGAGCGTGCTGAGAACTTGCTGCGCTTACTCCAATCGTTATGTCATGATTACGCTAGGGAAGAGTTCTCTTCTTACCCGCTTATGCTGTCCGTATTGAAGTCGGTAAGCGGTTATGAGTCGTATCGCAGAGAACATGCAGACATAGTTAATCTAAGCAGCATTATTAAATTTCTGATGCTTCATGAAACGTTTCCACGCTCGGTTAGCTTCTCTTTCCAATCCCTGGAGCGTTCCTTACAGGGCATTCAAATGGAGGACCCCGATTTAAGCCTTGCTGTACACCGGCTCGCTAAGCTAGCGGGAAAAGTAAAGGCTAACCTTGCTTGCATGGACGAAGATGATATTTTATCCGGCAAATTGGAAATGACTTTAAGTGCACTGAGGGAATCCTGCAACGTGATGGGGTTAAGGATGTCAAAAGTCTTTTTTCCCTCCCGGGAAGAGGTCATCGCATGAAAAAGCTGGAGATTACGCATATCACACGCTATTCCTACACCGATACAGCGCAGGACAGTGTCAATGAAGTTCGTTTAACGCCTCTCACTGACAATCGTCAAGCCTGTTATCACCACGCCATCACCACGGAGCCTGCTTCAGCTTTCTTTACGTACTCGGATTTCTTTCATAATCGCGTACATGCTTTTACAGTCAATAAACTTCATCGCGAGCTAACTATTAAAATGGTGTCCACCGTCGTCACGAACGACAACGATAACATCCCATCAGGCGTCGTTTCTCCCTTAGAGGAGAAAGTGATGAGACTTAGCGATGACTTCCAGAATCAACACGCTGAGTACTTACTGCCTACCAGTTATACGGGTTTGACCCCTGAACTCAAAGCTTACTCAGATGCCATTTCAGATCAAGATAGAAGTTTATACGAATTACTGCGTACGATCTATACAACAATTCATCGCGACTTCACCTATGATTCTTCAGCCACTTCCGTACAGACTACCGTTGGAGAAATGCTTCAATTTAAGCGTGGTGTTTGCCAGGACTACTCTCATTTTATGATTGCCATTTGCCGGGATAAAGGGATTCCTGCTAGGTACGTTAGCGGTTATCACTTTGTTGGCGATCTACAAGGAGGCAGCACGGAATTCACCCAAGCCTCACACGCATGGGTTGAGTGCCTGATCCCGGGAACTGGTTGGTTCGGATACGACCCTACGAACAACTGTGAGGTCAATTGGCGCTATATTAAGCTCGGACACGGCCGCGACTACAATGATATCGTTCCCGTCAAAGGCGTCTATCGCGGTGCCGGTCAGCAAGATTTGGAAGTCATTGTTGATGTAAAGCTGATTGAGTAGTTCCTTCCACGTACGATTCAGCGTTGCTGCCACGCTTCACTCCCCCTCTTTTTAATCCCCTTTTGGCATGAACCATGTATTTAGTGTAGAATGGTGTCGAAGCTACACTAAACTGCTAAGAGGTGTTTGAATGGCTATAAGTTTCACTTTATCTATCATAAATCGATTAAAAAAAGAAATTACTGAAACTCAACAAAGAAGTATCGACGAACAGAAAAAAAAGGAAAAAGCACTTTCAAAAATAAATCAATTACAAAGGGATATAAAAATAAGTTCTTCACCCAGCGATTTAAGCAGCAAGATGTCTCGACTCAGTAAATTAAAAGATGAAATTAATAAAATCAACCTTTTGCAAGTAGAATTATCCAAACAGCTGGTTATTAAGAATGCTGCGCTTAAAGAACAAATCTCCAAAGATCAACAACAGGAGAACAACAACTAGATCCCTCTGTTAAAAAAAATAAATATAGAGGGCTTACACATGTTCATTGAAACACGTGTAAGCCCTCTATTTGTCGTCCACTTCCATGCATTTATCAGAAAATTCCCCAAAATGTTTGAAGTAAATAAAAGGAATTCAAGTTTATATGTGGAATTGAATATACAACATACATGATCGAAGTCTAACCAAATAAATAGGAGGCTTTCAGATGAAATCGACGGGAATAGTGAGAAAAGTAGACGAGTTAGGCCGGATTGTTTTGCCGATTGAACTGCGACGAACACTTCATATCGATATCGGTGACGCGATCGAGGTTTATGTCGATCCGGAGCGCATTACACTTAAGAAGTATATGCCAGCCTGTGTATTCTGCGGTAATTTCGAGAATATGACCTATTTCAAAGGCAAGCTGGTCTGCAGCTCCTGCGTAGAAGAAATTGTTTAGATCATGATTCCGGTTAAAATAGGATACAAAAAAGGCGTATAACACTCATCCCGAGGGCTATATGCCTTATATTTTTATTTAGAGCTAAACCAAGAAAGTCCAATGGATATTAGAATGCCTGCTATCGCGATCCAAAATAAGTAGGAACGCAGCACACGCCCCAAGCTCTTATCTTGCCGATCCATAACGGCTTTCTTTCGAGAGCCGCTTTCTTGCGTCTCCCCATCTAACTCATCTGTCACTTGTGTGCGCCAATTCACGAATTGAAATCCAATTCCGCTAACAACAATGGAAATCATGAGTAAAATCAAAGAACCCATAAACAGTTTGTCCGATAAGGACTGCATCATGCATCTAACTCCTCTGTCTTCACCTATATAGTTCTTCTATTATACTTCAAAACAGACTTTGAATACACACAAAAGCCCCAATCGAGTGAGAGTCGATTGAGGCTTGTTTACTTTCGCAGCTTATAGAGTTTTATCGCCTGGTTTCCAGTTCGCTGGACAAAGTCCACCAGCCTGAAGCGCTTGAAGCACACGCAGCGTCTCATCTACAGAGCGCCCAACATTCATATCTGTCACCACTTGGTATCGCAGCACGCCTTCTGGATCGATGATGAACAATCCGCGATGCGCGGCGCCGCTTTCATCGTCTAACACGCCATATGCGCGTGCTGTTTCTTTGGAGAAATCACTGACCAACGGGAACTTCACAGGTCCGATGCCGCTTTGGTCGCGCGGCGTTTGAGTCCAAGCTCTATGTGTATACACACTGTCGACAGAAGCCCCAACAATTTCACAATCCAGTTCAAGGAACTGCTCATAATTGTCACTGAAAGCTGTAATTTCAGTTGGACACACGAACGTAAAGTCGAATGGCCAGAAGAAGAAAACAAGCCATTTTCCTCTATATTCTTCAAGCGTTATTTTCTCTTCTAAGGTTTCCATATTCTTCGTCGAAAGCAATGAAAATGAAGGCGCAGGAAGCCCTATTTTAGCAAAAGAATGTGAGGGTTGTACGGTTAATTGTGTCATGGTTAGCTCTCCTCTATCTATTTATATTGTCTGATATTAGCTTGCGATTTCAGCCAAAGCTTTTTTGAGTTTGGTAACGTTGAGACCCAAAATTTTGTGCTCGCCAATAACCGTTACAGGCAAAGACATCAAGCCTAAATCGTGAAGCTCTTGTCCGAATTGATCATTCAGATCAATGTTTCTTTCTTCGTAGGATACATTTTGTTCCGTTAAATATTTTTTCAACTGTTGGCAATAAGGGCAATTTGTACTTGAATAAACAATGACATTAGACATCGGAATTCATCTCCTTGTGGGGTATAAGATTATTTGTATTGCGGGATCAGCTGAGCCCGTTTATTAATAAATTTATCGACCGCCATGGCAGCGATGGCTCCATCAGCAGCTGCAACTACCGCTTGCTTCACCGGTGTGCGTCTAACTTCTCCAGCTCCGAATACACCTGCAATAGGTGATTGCATCGAGCTATCCAGAACCATAAAACCATCCGCGTCCAGCGGAACCTGATCCTGAAGGAAATCTGTGCCAGGCTTACTGCCGGATAGGAAGACAAACACACCATCCACATGGAGTACTTCCTCTGCACCAGAACTCGTGCGTATTCGAAGTCCCTCTACATGCTTGTCTCCAAGCACTTCAAGCGGTTTGGCTTTGTAAAGAAAGTCTGTACCCGGCAGCTCTGGAACGTGGTGAACACCCTGCAGTTCAGGACGTGGAACAATGAAGTATATTTTATCCGTAAATTTACTTAACGCTTGTGCTTCTTCCAAGGCTTCCTCTGAATCACCAATGACAGCGACCGTTTTGCCATCGAAAAAGGCTCCATCACACGTTGCACATGTACTAACGCCACGCCCTAACAAGCTTTCTTCCCCAGGCAGCATACGGTTGCGTCCTTTGGAACCCGTCGCGATTACGATCGACTTGCCTTCATAGATACCGTCAGCCGTAAATACATACTTCGTATCGCCTTCCACATCTACAGCTGTAATCGTTGTTTGGAT
Organism: Paenibacillus sp. V4I3; assembly: GCF_030817215.1. Classification (GTDB taxonomy): domain Bacteria; phylum Bacillota; class Bacilli; order Paenibacillales; family NBRC-103111; genus Paenibacillus_E. The sequence goes on along the minus strand of NZ_JAUSZA010000001.1, from coordinate 2,495,639 downwards.
GAACTCCGCCCCAAAACCTTTGGCTTGCTCCCGCATCGTATCGAGCAAATCTTTACCTGATAGCTCTCCAATTACACCCGGGTAATTCGCAATTTTGTGAGTGATGGCCAAAGCTCCTGTATTCGGTGCCTTGTCAATAACGAGTGTCTTCAGATTTCCTCTTGCTGTATAGATAGCAGCTGAGGCTCCCGCCGGTCCAGCTCCAATAATAATGACATCATACATCGCTGTGCACTCCTTTCAGCCCATATTGACTGCTTGCCCAATGAGAATCCATATCAGATAATAATTATTATAAATAAATAATAACAAAAGTCAATCCTTTTTAATAATAATTATAAATAAGGAAAGAACCCTCATGTCATCAACATAAGGGCTCTCACTATTTCCTATTGGGCTGCGTAGACGTGTTCTAATTCTAGAGCTACCTCTTTAATATCATAGCCGGCTAGTCGAATCGCTCGGATTCGCTCATCAACCGGGACAGGAACGCTGCGAATCGCTTTCATTAACCATTGCACCCATACAGCAATATCTTGTTTCAAACACACGAATGCGAAAAAACCTGCTCTCAGATTCGCTTCTTCTGGTAAAACATCGGATACCACGCAAGGAACTCCTGCGGCTTGCGCTTCAATCAAAACCATGGGTAAACCATCTTTGAATGAAGGAAGGACCATGACATCAAATTCCTGAAGGAGCTCAGAAATATCGTCTCGCAGTCCTAATAGATGAACGCGGTTTTGGATCCCTTTTTGCTCGATCAGTGCTAGAATCTGAGGCCGCAATGCACCATCCCCCACCAAAATAAGCCTCGCATTCGGCACACGATACAGCAGCTCTTCAAAAATCTCAATAAGAAACCTATGATTCTTAACCGCGCTAAACCGTCCAATATGCCCAATAAGGGGCTCATCGGGTGGAATATGCAGCTGCTCACGGAGCGTACTGTGTTTTTGTAATTCACTTGTAAAGCGACCGACATCTATCCCATTACGCACCATTCTGCCGCGTTTATCTTGAGACCATTGATACCCGAATAGCACCTGACTTGCCGTGATTGAGCTGCTTACCCAATTCGTGGCAAACCGCCGTATCATGTTTCTCTTCAACCATCGAGATACCTTAGTAGTTGAGGAAGAGTATGTATAATCACTTATGCTGTGACAATGCGCAATACGAATATCAATGCCAAACAGCCTTGATGTTAACAAAGTTAAGGCACTAGCCTCATAGGTATGACTATGCAAAGCATGGAAGGGACCATGATGTTGAATCGTCGACTTTAACTCATATATGTAACCCATCCAGCCCGCTCTAGGCTTCTGCAGGATGAATATCCTTCCACCGAACGCTCTTATTTCTTCATCATAATCAGAAGGATTATGTGTGTGGACAACGAAATCGAATTGAATCTTTGATCGATCCATTTGCCGATACACATTCATAATGAAGCTTTGCGCTTCTCCACGATTCATATCACTAATATGATGTAATATCCGAACGGGTTGATTGCTCAACACACTTTCCCCCTTAGATTTGCACAAGTGAAGTCCTCATAAGCAAAAGCCAAGATGGTTTTTTCATCGTATCGATGAATACAATGACTTGGAATATAAATGATTTTGAAAAGGGGAGCGAGAGGATTAGTAAACGAGAGGGTAACAAATGTAAACGCTGTATATATAGAATTGTAGCATGAAAATTATACAATGCCTATATGATTATTAAGATTTGATAAAGATTTGTAGCACTAAGTGCCCATTTTTAGCAGAAAATAGCAAAATAAAGAGAAACTCTCTGGACAAGAAAGTTTCTCTGCTTTGTTTAAGTGCAAGCAAAACTATTTCTTTTTATATCCCTGGATAACCGGGTTGATAAGGCGGGTAGTAGGGGTAGGGATAAGGTGTCGGTGGGTATGGATATGGATATGGATAGTAAGGCTGATTCGCATATAAGTATGGGGCCACTACCCAGGGCAGCAAATTGGTCAGTCCGCCATATCCATAGTGCGGATGATAACCATGGCCGTGTCCACCGTAACCGTGGCCGCCATAACCATGGCCACCATGACCAGGTCCGCCATGTCCGGGCCCACCATGGCCAGGACCGCCTCCATGAGGCCCACCTACTGGTGGACGAAATTCTTGTTCTTCTGGTTTCGTCATCTTCTAGATCACTCACATTCTTGTATAGTTAATTGCCTACAATACTGTATGTGTGCAATTGCCTAGTTGGTGACCACTTCTCCAAAAAATGGGCGGTTACTTTCTTATGCTTTGTAACATTCTTATTACTTCCGATCATTCCAGATATCGCAGAGTCCGACGAAAAAAACAACAATTGTCGTGATCACAATAAACCGAATATCCCATGCGTTCGGAAAATCATTCACCTTAGTACCCGAAGCACGGAGAACAAGAACAAATAAGAGCAGTACTATATCAAAAAACATACAGTAGGCCATGCGAGCTGAAAGCTTATGAAGTGGTAGTTTGTCCAACATTTTACCGAATCCAAAGACGTCTGACCATCTTCCGGGCTCGCTGAATTTTTTCTGGGGGGAATTGTCCTCTTTTTGATCAGAGATCGGCTTTTGCTCGTTTTGCATCTTTCTTGCCAGCACCTTGCCTCGATTCATGGACATCCAGCCACATCAGAATGGCTCCGCCGAAGCTAAATCCCGCTATACATATTCCCCCCAAAGGAGATAGTAACCCCACCTCCCAAGTCATCACGAAAGCTAAAAAACTCACTACTAGTAAAAGAAGTGCACCTGTCTTTTTCATTGAGTTGCCTATCATAATCTCTTGCACCTCCCTTATCGTAAGATCTTATAGTATATGAGAGATTGCTAGATTCGGTGATAGACAGAAGAGGGTGTCTATTACAAATGAAAAAGGACCTGAGGGATCGTCACCGCCTCAAGTCCGTTTTACTACCAATATGAAGTTTTATCTGTTCAGCAAGCTCCCTACATAACGCAGCAGCTCATTGGCACATACAGGGCAATATCCGTGCTCATCAATCAATTGCTTTGTCACATCATTAATTTTCTTCAACTGCTTCTCATCCGGTGTCTTCGTGGAAGTCGTTATTTTCACGATATCTTTCAGATCGGCGAAGAGCTTCTTCTCAATCGCTTCACGCAGCCGCTCGTGACTGCTGTAATCAAATCTCCGACCTTTACGGGAATAGGATGAAATGCGGATAAGTATTTCTTCTCGGAATGCTTTCTTAGCATTTTCAGAAATGCCGATTTGCTCTTCAATCGAGCGCATCAGGCGCTCATCCGGATCCATTTCTTCACCGGTAAGCGGATCCTTGATTTTCCCCCAATTACAATAAGCCTCAATATTATCGAGATAGTTATCGAAAATGGTTCTGGCTGATTCTTCGAAGGAGTAAACGAACGCTTTCTGCACTTCTTTCTTGGCAATATCGTCATATTCCTTGCGCGCCACGGAAATGAAATTGAGGAACCGTTCACGCTCATCCTTCGTAATCGACGGATGCTGATCCAAACCATCTTTCAGGGCACGCAGGACATCTAGCGCGTTAATGCACTGAAGATCTTGCCTAATCAATGCACTTGAAATTCGGTTAATGACATAACGCGGATCGATGCCGCTCATACCTTCTTCTTGATATTCATTTTGCATTTCTTTGAGGTCCGCATCTTTGTAACCTTCCACAACTTCACCATCATACATGCGCATTTTCTTGACTAAATCCATCCCTTGCTTCTTCGTTTCCTTCAAGCGGGTAAGAATGGAGAAAATCGCAGCAACCCTGAGCGCGTGCGGAGCGATATGGATGTGAGACATATCACTCTGTCCGATGAGCTTGTAGTAAATTTTTTCTTCATCCGAAACCCGAAGGTTATACGGAATTGGCATAACAATCATACGCGATTGCAAAGCCTCATTTTTCTTATTCGCAATAAAAGATTTATACTCGGTTTCATTCGTATGTGCAATGATCAGCTCATCGGCACTAATGAGGGCGAACCGGCCTGCCTTAAAGTTACCCTCTTGTGTGAGAGATAGTAAGTTCCAAAGGAATTTCTCGTCGCATTTCAACATTTCCTGGAACTCCATGATACCCCGATTTGCCTTATTCAGCTCCCCATCGAACCGATAGGCACGCGGATCGGATTCGGAACCAAACTCCGTGATGGTAGAGAAGTCTATACTTCCCGTCAAATCGGCAATATCCTGTGATTTCGGATCTGATGGACTGAATGTACCGATACCTACACGCGCTTCTTCTGAAACGAACACACGCTCAACATGAACATCTTCAATACAGCCGTTGTACTCTGTCTTTAAACGCATTTGGCAAGAAGGACATAAACTGCCTTCAATCTTTACTCCCAGCTCTCGCTCGATCTCAGGACGCAGCTCCATAGGGATCAAATGAAGTGGTTCCTCGTGCATCGGACACCCTTTAATCGCATAGACAGCCCCTAAGTCAGTTCTAGCAAATTGCTCCAGCCCTCTTTTAAGCATGGTCACAATGGTTGATTTACCACCGCTTACAGGACCCATCAGCAGTAATATCCGCTTACGAACATCCAATCGACGGGCAGCGGAATGGAAATATTCTTCCACCAGCTTCTCAATGGCTCGATCCAGGCCGAAAATCTCTTTGTTGAAGAATTTGTAGGATTTGTGCCCGACTTGGTCATTGATTCCTTGCGAAGCAATCATATCATAGACCCTTGAATGCGCTGTTCTCGCGAGTCCAGGATTTTTGCGAAGCAATTCTATGTACTCCGCGAACGTACCGGTCCAGCTCAATGAATCCTTCTCCGTACGATGCTCCGAAATTCTTTTGAATATGTCCATGGGTACCTCCTTTCACTGCTGCCTTTCTTATCTAGGTCAGCTCGTGATGGTGAATTGTGTACTACAATCCTATGCACTCATGGAGGATAACTTGCCCGAAATTTTTTAACTGAAACGGATTTCTCGCTTTACTATTTTTGTTAACGTAATGGATTAGCAGTTGCGAATCCAATCATCCAATGAATGACAATAACTGGAATTAGATGCCCGTCCCTACAAGTCTCAATGATTATTTTCTATATAGCTCATAAGTTTTACCCGCTTCAACACGAAACTCTACAACCGATTGATCCTCACTTAGCGCGATGTCTTCTCCCCCGCAGCGGACCAGAACCGCATGACGTGTACGGACTCTGCATAAGCCATCCTTCGCTGCGCTTATGATCGCTTCCGAGAGTTTCCCATCGATCCACTTCAAGTCGACGACGTATCCGCCGCGCCCCCTAAGTCCTCTCACTTCTCCCTCTGACCACGCCGACGGCAACGCAGGAAGTAAGTTCAGCTCATCGGCATGGGATTGCAGCAGCATCTCAACAATACCAGCCGTAGCACCGAAATTCCCGTCAATTTGAAAAGGAGGATGCGCATCAAAGAGATTGGGATACGTTGATTTGCGCAGCATGTGACTCAAATGCGCATACGATTGTTCGCCATCTTCGAGTCTTGCAAACATATTGACGATCCACGCACTGCTCCAACCCGTATGCCCTCCTCCGTTTTCCAACCTGCGCTGCAGTGTGGCTGCAGCTGCCTTGGCTAATTCCGGTGTGCGATGCGGGTTGATTTGGGTTCCCGGATGCAATGCAAACAACTGTGAAATATGCCGATGACCTGGATCATCCTCCTCATAGTCGTTCAACCACTCCATGATTTGTCCGTGTTTGCCAATCTGTGGCTGAGGCAGCCGCTCCAGCAGCGCGGAGAGCCGCTCACGAAGCTCACTATCGACCTGCAGCAGGAGGCTGCTCCGTTTACATGCCGCGAACAACTCACGGATTATCTGCGTATCCATAGAAGGCCCCATGGTCAATGCCCCTCTGGTTCCATCCGCCAATACATACACGTTTTCTGGGGACACTGAGGGTCCCGTCACAAGCTGTCCATCTGGCGATTCCACCAAATAATCAACGAAAAATGCCACAGCATCCTTCAAGATCGGGTAGGCTCTATGCTGTAAAAAATCCATATCTTCAGTAAACACAAAATGCTCCCATACATGCAAGCTTAGCCATGCAGCACCCATCGGCCAAATCACACATGTCGGAAACAACCCTTCAGGCCGTGTCTCTCCCCATATGTTCGTGTTGTGATGAGCGACAAAGCCCGAGCAGCCATACAGCTCGCGCGCCGTTTGCCGACCGCTGACCTGCATCCGTTCGATATGGTCGAACAGCGGTTCATGGCATTCCGATAATCCGCAAACCTCAGCCGGCCAATAATTCATTTGTGTATTGATATTAATCGTATATTTAGACTCCCACGGAGGCGTAAAGCTGTCATTCCAAATACCTTGAAGATTCGCAGGCAGACATCCCGGTCGGGAGCTGGCGATCAACAAATAACGGCCGTAATGAAAGTAAAGCTCCGCCAAACCGCTATCCATACTCGAATGACCCTCTTGTAGAAACTTCAACCGCTCTTCCGTTGGCAAATCATTGAACGGATCGTTTACCGTCAAACGTAAACTCACCCGATTGTACAATTCCTGATAATCTTGAATATGGCGGCGTTCTATTTCGTCAGCGTTGAACCGATCGGCGCCATCAATTTGAAGCTTGCATGCTGCTAATGGATCAGCCTCTCGAAATGTGCTGGCTGCAGCAAGTACTAATGTCACAGAGCTAGCCCCTTCCACAGACAGGAAGTCGCCAATCACGGACACATGACCATCTTGGGATTTCGCTTTCAACACACAGGCATATTCAACACCATGCTTCCCGCATTCTCCGCCCATCCAAATACTATCCTCCGACAATGCGCCGGTTTCCCCCTCAAATGGTCTGCGATTCAGATTCGCAGAGAAATTAAGCTTGCCTGGCTGATCGCACTCCAATCGAATCATCATCACTTGATCAAGGCAGCTGGCAAACATCGTACGACGGTAGGTAACTCCGTTAATCCTATAGGTTGTACGAGCGATGGCTTGCTTCAAATCCAATTCTCGCCGATACGCTTCAACTTCGCCTTTCTGGTCATGAAAATAAAGCCTTAGGTCTCCCAAAGGCTGATAAGGGTTGTAATATTTAGGTGTGGAAAAGAGCGCCATTCGCGTTAATCGCGTGGTCTCCGTAACGTTTCCGGCAAAAAGCAGCTCCCGGATTTCTTCTAAATATCGAGAACCATCGGGGTTGATTCCATCTTTGGAACCTCCGTACCAGATAGAATCTTCATTTAACTGAATCCTTTCCTCTTGGGCATGACCGAAAATCATCCCACCTAGTCGACCGTTACCGATCGGAAGCGCTTCTACCCATATCTTAGCAGGCTGAAGGTACCACAGTTTCTCACGATTGTTCAAGTTTATGCCCCCTATACAGGATTTAGTTTTTCATAACGTTTAGGCGATGCTGGCATCACCATGATCACTTTAGTTCCCTGCTCAGCCACACTTTCAATCCTTAGTCCATAATTCTCCCCATAAACCATTTGAATTCGGCGATGGACGTTCAGCACGCCAATACCGCCTTTTTTACCCGCTTCATCTATTTCAGCATCTGCCAGTCTGTTTGTGCTCAACTTCTCTTGGAGCTGCGTAAGTTGTGTCTCCGACATCCCTGAACCATTATCCACTACACTGATCCAGAAGATTCCGTCCTCTACCCCTCCCGTCGATTCGGATGAAATGATAATCTTCCAATCCTTCCGGAAATGCATGCTGGAACACATTTTCGACCAGAGGCTGAAGGGTCAGCCGAACCATGACATGAAGCAAATATTCGGGCTTAATCGCAACATCAATCTCGAACTCCCGGCCAATTCTATGCCTCAGTACGACCAGATAATACAGAACGTGCTTCAACTCGTTCGCAACCGTAATTTCCTCCAGATTGGTTTGGACCGAGTATCGCAGCATATAAGCCAGCGCCTTAACGATTTCGGATATCTCCTCTGAATCCTGGATCGTGGCATAGCAGATAATCGTCTCCAGTGTGTTATACATAAAATGAGGATTGATTTGCAGCTGAAGAGATTGAAACTCAGCCTTCTGCCGCTCCATCCGAATTTCTGAATTGCTTAATTCGACCTGAACCACACGATCAACCGCTTCAGATAGCCGATTGACCATCAGGTTATAACGTACCATGAGTTCGACAATTTCGTCCCTGTGAGAGGGGAGCGGAATGGTCGCCCAATTTCCTTTTTCTGTCTCTCGCATCCCTGATTTAAGTACTTGAATCGGCTTGGTAATCGACTTACCGAATCTATAAGCAAGTAAGATCGCTAATACCAGTGTAAATAACCCGACTACAAGCGTTGTCGAACGGATGTTAGCCACCGGTTTACGCAGTTCGTGAAGCGGCATGGAGACAACAAGCTGCCAACCCGAATAATCGGATTTGCGGCTTAGATACATGCGCTGATCCCCCTCACTGCTGTCGATGAAGGAAGAAGTCCCAGCCTCTTTCAGCTTCTCCACGAACGCTTTCGGAACATCTGAACCGACTTTTTTTCCATCTGGATGATAGATATAACGACCTTTTTCATCCATGATAAACAGGTACCCGTATTTACCTAAATCAATCCCTTTCCATAGAGCAGACAAATCAGCGGATCTCATCTCAATAGCAAGCAAGCCATTCAATTCAGGCGAGGTGAAGCCTCGAATTCGACGGACTAGCGTGAGCATTTGATTCTCTTGACCTTCAATAATGGTGTGGTTTAAAATACTTAATTTTCCGTCAGCCGTTGTATTAGCGCGAAAATATTCCCGCTGCTTCCGTTTATCCTCCGCATTGAAGGATTGCTCGTTCACACCATTATAGTAATAGACCGCATTCAGCTTATCGCTGAGCAAATAAACAGAAGCTAATTTAGGGTTGCGAATAAATAACGGATCAACACTCGTTTCGAGAATCATTTTCCGATAGGTAAAAAAGTCATATTCCTCCCGATTGGCCTTCAGATCAATAAACTCCATAACCTGTCTGTTCGTCAAAATAGAGACAATGGAGCGCTCATAGTCTTTCAAATATAAATCCGTATGATGAACCGCGTTTCCGACGATTTGATTCATTTGGTTCTCAACCATTTCCGCTAACTCATCGGAAGAAGTCATATAAGAGAAAATTCCGACACTGCTAAGAGAAAGAATAATGACAATCAGAAAATAGACGAATAGCTTTTTAGTTAAACCTCTAATTTTCATTTGATCCCGAGCCCTGCGCGATATTCAGAAGGTGAAACGCCAACAATTTTTTTGAAGGTTTTCGTAAAATGGGGGTAATCGTCATACCCGACATCGGAGGCTACATCCACGATTCGGACATAAGGGACAGCCAGCATTTCCTTCGCCTTCGCCATCCTTTTTTTGATCCGGTACTGAACAAAGGTCTCATGCGTTACTTTTTTAAAAAGCGAGCTGAAATAGGTAGGTGTCAATCCGACCATCGCAGCGACTTGATCCAGCGAAATGTCCTCTGACAACCTGCTGTCGATAAAGCCTTTGGCCTCTTCCATTGGATCTTTGAAGCTGCCGCTTCGAACGTCTTGAAGTCCTTTCGCCATTTGAAACAAACCCTTCTCAAACGCTTCAAGGGCTTCCTTCACACTATCCGCCTGCAAGTGAGCTTGCACGGGGGAAGGGGAATAATTGCGGCCTTGAAAGCGCTTGACAAGAAGCGCATTACAATCATCCAATAGCTCCTTAAGCTGGGCCAACGATAAATTGGCAGATAGGCAATATTCACGCCAGCGGCTGATTAAGCTGCTTAGTTCCTCCATTTGCAAAGCCCAAATTTGCTGTTCCATTTGATCGATCCACTCGATATAACGGGAAGGCGGCATATAGCCGCGTGATGGCTTTTTGATCAATTGATCCAACATGCCATGCACATCCGATTTGGTAACCGGTTTCAGCATATAGTGTCGAACACCATAATTCATGCCTTTTTGGGCATATTCAAAGTCACTATAACCGGATATTACAACGGTCTTAATTTGAGGAAATTCCTCTTGAATGATTCTGCAGAGCTCCAATCCGTCCATTTTGGGCATGCGAACATCCGTCAACACAAGATCAGGTTCGCAGGCGCGAATCCGCTCTAAAGCAGCCACGCCGTTCTCAGCCGTCTGTATTTTCGAGAAAGCAGGTGCGTACATTTCCGCCATCTTTACCATTCCTCTGCGAATGACAGGTTCATCGTCTACAATCAGTACATGCATGTCCAGACCTCCCTTATGTTTCTCAGAATCGCTATCCAATTATGATAACTCACGGAAATTGGTTCTACAACGGAAGGAATCCCTTGTGTGCGAAACGCCACGTGACGGAACTGAAGGATGTCGGTTCCCCGTCAATCCCTATGAGTTCCCCGGAGTAGACGCCAGCTGCATTTTGCGTGACTACCGCCTTCCACCAGCCGAACTTACCTTGTTCATAATCGAACGATTCTCCGTCATCATCGTACAGATTTCCTTCACCCATTCCATCACCGAAATGAATGATTTCAAGCGGAACACGCGTACCTAGGGGTGGGACATGCGCTAGCGCAGGCATCATCGGAATGACGGACCCGTTTCTAACAAATACCGGAATACGCTCCAAGCCTGCTTGAACGCGAATGATGCATCCACCGGTATAGCGTTCCCCTGTCTCTAATCCATACCAGATTCCGGATGGTAGCAGGACCTCCCGCTCAGACTCTCCTTCAACCAGTGGAGCTACTAACAATGCATCGCCGAACATGTATTGGTCATCCCATTCTCTTACTTTTTTCTTGCCGTAAGCAGCATCTGTCGTATTCAAGGTTTGTTCAGCTGCTTCGGTATACATCGCCTCGGCTTCCGCGATTTCTGATGCTGACATAACGAAAGGCATTGCGCGGAAAGGAGGAATACCTTGCTCACGGTAGGTTGCGAAAGCCGTATACAAATAAGGTAGCAATCTCATCCGCAGCTTGATATAATGGCGGACAGTTCCTTCCACTTCCGGGAAAGACCAAGGCTTGGTTCCATCTCCCCATGCATTCAGCATCGCGAGTGGCGAGAAACATACCGTTTGCATTCGCCGTACCCAATCTTCGGCATTTCGGGCTCTGCGAACCTCCGGTGTCCAGAGCAGCCCGCTGAAGGAAGCGTTGCATAGACCGCGAATAAATTGCTTATGATCATAAAGATCCGAATATAGGACATAAGGCATCGTGGAGGCTGCGGCATTCGAAGCCCTAACAAGTCCGTACGTTCTCCGATTTTTGCTGCGAAACAATTCAGCCGTCATTTTTTGGAACATCAACCCGTACATTTGTCTCATCTGCTCGCCGTCCAGACCGGATGGAAACTGCGCATGTCCTGGAAACATCCAGGAATTGTTGGTCAAGTCACTGCCATCACATTCATCCAGCTTGTAACCGGATACTCCGATATTGACATGCTGCTCTTCATGCTGCTTCTTATAAAGCTCCACAGCTGCTGGCAGCGAATAGTCCGGCGCAAGCCCGCCCCATACCGAATGACTCCCCGAAAGCGGCTTCAGTTCCTCGTACAGCTCACTCTTTGGTGAAACGAAGGGATGCTCCCATAGGTTCACCCGAAAGCCGCTTTGATCCAAAGCCTTCACGAATTTATCGGGCTCAGGGAATCGGCTTTTCTCCCATTCGTAACTGACTGGGTAGCTTTGGCTGTGCCAACCAGGTTCGAGCCCGATCACATCACAGGGAATATCGTGCAGGCGGAACTGCTCCGCTTCTTCAAGCACTTGCTGATCTGTATACAGCGTCGGAACACGGTGCCAGAAGCCAAGTCCCCACTTCGGGGGCAGTGTGCCGCCACCGCAGAATAAATTATATCTAGCCACCACATCCGAAAGGGTTGGTCCGCCAATTAAATACACGTCTGCACCTTCGACGGGAATCCGAATCTCCACCCGCGATGCGATTAGGGTTGCCTTCCATCCCTTATCGGTGTTGCGATCACGAATATCCTCGCTTTGCGTTTCCTCTTGCCTCAAGGTTGACCCGCAGTACAGAGTAACGATCCGTGAAGTATCCACCCATACGCCATACCCGAGATCACTTACGTAAAAAGGCACAGGAGCATGCGTCTCACCCGTATCCTGCTTGGGATCGCTATTCACACGTAAATAACGGTTTCTTCCCCGTTGATTCATTCTTAATAACTGAAGGCCTGTCCCGTATAGCTTTTCAGTTCGATCAAGCGGAATAGACAGAATGAGACAGCCACTTGCTTCCTCAAGTTGAATACTTTCCCAGGCAAAAGGCGGCTGTACCTGTGGCATTTGCTGCAGAGCCTCGGCTTTCGGCGAAACGCCCATCAATGAGAGCGGTGTAATTCCTTGCGGTTCTCCGATCGTAAGGCGCCATACACCAGGCGCCGATTGTTGCCAATTCGTTATTTCCATGCTAGTTTCCCCATTCATCTATAGAGTTGGAACCTCAATGGCCTTCGTCTGACCGGATTCACTTGCCAGCTTCGTGTAATGAACAAGCGCTTGGGTTTTCAAATAGTCCCTGCCGCTCGTTTCCGCTTCGCGCCCCTCCTGAAGTGACGCCAAAAATTCAGCCAGTGTATCCGTTTCATCCACTCCGCTAATATCATCGACAAGCAAAACTTCTCCGTCCCGAATTAGGCGGATTTCCTTATCGATTACTTCCATAGCCCCTTTCGTTCCTTCAATTCTCCAATTGCCGCTCCACGGTGTCTCTGTCCCTCTTGCAGCGATGGATGCGTTGTAGGCAGCTGTGATACCATTGTCCATTTCAAGGAAGGCATAAGCATTGATAACAGCCCCTTCCTCTTCCCAAGCGCCAATTGGATTGTACAGCTTGGCCTGGACCGATTTCCCTTCTCTTCCAGTTAAATAACGGAGCATATCCAAGTGATGCACACCAATGTCATCCAGGATACTAACGGTATATCTCCGCTGCACATGGTGGTACCTGTAGAACTGTATATCCAGCGAGGAAAGAGTACCGATTGCACCCTCGTCCAATAGCTGTTTCATTTTACGAATATAAGGCATCCTGCGGTAATTTTCTGCGATCATAAAAGGGATGTGTTCTCGAGCAGCTCGAGCCACGACCTCAATGGATTCCTCATAATCAAAGGAAATCGGTTTTTCACACAAAACAGCCAGCTTACGGTCAAATGCCGCATGGTTCACAGCCGTGTGCATCATCGGCGAAGTCACATTAACAAGAAAATCCGCCTGCTCGTTTTGCAAAGCTTCTTCTAATGACGTGTAGAAAGGGAACGGATCATCCTTCATCTTCTCTTTCATAGCCATATCAACCTCAACAACGGCTGCTAATAATCCTTTATCTCTTAAACGTTTATACCAACTGAACCCAGCAGAACCCAAACCAACCAGTATAGCTTTCATATTTAAACTACCTCCCTAAGGCCTCAATGGAATAACCATATTCCAAGTATTCGCTGCGTTGCGAAATCCCCTAGGTCCATCGGCAACTGCTGCGAACAGGTGCGTCGGTTTTCCGTCATGAAATAACAGAAAAGGCCGTTCCAGATTGCCCATCGTCTGCTCCGTTCCATCATCCCACAGAACCGTACGTGAATAAGCCTTTGGCGTCTCAGACAATTGCCATTTCAGCCCGTCCGGAGAAACAGCGTGAATGCCTCCATGCCTTTCCCCACAAAGAGTTCCTTCCATATCCTTGGCCAAGAGCTCATACCCTTCCGTCGTCTTCCAAATGAAAGGATCCTCGATATGAAATTGATCCGGCGGAAAAATAGGCTCCTCTGTTAATACGCGATAAGGTCCTTGATAGCTATCTGCTGCGGCTGCCCCGATCGTCATTTTCCCATGAAGATTACCTTCATATTGACGCTTTGTAGACAAGCAGCACGGAACCGTCTTCCTGTAAGCAAGGTGCCGGATTGGAGGTCAAATAGCTATCGAACCGGTTTGGGCGCACAGGGAGTATCGGGTTATCGCTTCTTTCCCAAGGCCCGAAAACACTGCTCGACACAGCGAGACCCACTCGTTTATTCGAACGTGCTACGATGCAACGGGGGTCTTCCAACCCAAATCCATCACCGGGGACCACATCTGGCAGCGGGTGCGTAGAACCCATATAGTAAAGAAGATATTTATCTCCGAATTTGGTGATATGTGGATTATGCGTGCTGCGCCCCGTCCCAATACTGGGCTCCTCTAGCCGGCAGAACGACCTCTTGAAAGGCATAAGGCCCCTCCGGGGTATCCGAAACCGCCCGCACAATTTCTGAAGCAACCAACCAACCAGGATGTATGGGCAGCGATTTGGGCCAACGAGAAGCAAACATATGATAGCGTTCATCCTCTCCCCGAATAACCGAACCGCACCATACCCAATAACCTTCCATCCGAAATCCGCCTTCGCGAGGCGCGGGCAGCATACGTTCTGCGATACTTTCCATTCAGACACTCACCTCTCCATTGATTTGTTGCCTTCATTATAGAAATTAATTCGCTCCAGCAGTAAGGATAAAATTAAGATAAGTATGTATTTTTTTACGATTTATCATAGGGAAAGACATCCCACCGCAGGATACTCTGCGTGAAGGATGTCCCTTTCAAATGGTAGCTTATTTCGTATCGATCATAATCGCGCCTTGTTTCTTGTTCCAGCGCTCAGTCGCTTCTTTAATAATTTCGTTGCCGCCTTTGGCTTTATACTCTTCGATCACCTTCGGCCAATCGGTGATTGGTTCTTTGCCGTAAATCATTTTGATCATGTGATCGATAATGATTTTCGGACCTACGTCAGGCTGGGGAGCTGCAAGATCCGGAAACTTAGCGAAGCTGCTCAAATCAGGATAAAATCCGATGCCGGCCAACCCTTCCTTCGATAGAACCTCATCGAATGCTTTCAAGGTCGCTTTTCCATCTTCGTTCAGCAGCAGTCTTGGTTTATTGTAAGTGGAGTCATGTACCGCCCACATCGTTCCGCTGCGGAACCCTTCTTCATCTGTTTCTTCCTTCGTCGTCGGGAATTTATAAGTAATTTTGCCGCTGCTGTCCTTGTTGTAAGTATCGCCTTCAATTCCGAAGGTAAAGAAAGTTTCAGCTTCCGGAGTAACCATCCAATCAAACATTTTAATAATTCCCGCAGCTGTTTCTTGCTTCACATTTTTATTAACGAAGAAGGAACGAATGACAGGTGCATAATAGAAATATCCGCCTTTTCCTTCCGGCCCTTTAGGTGAGGGAATAATATCAATTTTTGCCCCTGGAACAGCTTGTTGGGCCTTCGTACGGTAGCCTGGTAATCCAGAAGCATTTTGCGACCAGATTCCCGCTTTGCCCGACTCAATGCTTTTCGTAAAATCGGTAGAAGTGATGGTTGCGAATTCCTTTGGAATCAAACCTTCGTCATACATCATTTTATATGTGGTGAGTGCCTTCTGAACATTTTCTACATCGAAAAATTTCGGGATAACTTGACCATTTACCAGCTCAAATTGATCCTTATAAGGCAAAACATCGAAAGCTCCTAAGATAACATCCGCATACTTGAAGTTTTCCCTCATTTGATATGGATTCTCTACACCCATCTTCTTAAATGCCCGCAGCACATTCAAAAATTCATCTACGGTTTTAGGTGCTTGAAGCCCGGCCTTCTCCAGCAAATCCGTACGGATGTACGTGGAACGACGGGATGGATTGCTCAAAAATTCAGGAACACCATAAATCTTCCCTTCATACGAAACACTATCCCAAGCTGCTTTGGGTACCACTTTTAACAAATTCGGTCCATTCTGCTTCAAAAGCTCGTCCAACGGCATGAAAACACCGTTCTCTACAGAACCGGACATCGACTTACTGCCAGGACCGCCGATACTGCCAACAACGTCGGGAATATCGTTACTTGCGAACATAACGCCGAATTTGGCATCCTCCACAACCTTGACGTCCAAATCCGTATTCGTTAACTCCTCAAGCTTCAATATCCATTTATCCTTGTTCAAATCAGGTACTCGGGTATGGTAACCCGTACTGACTGTCGTTGGATAAAGCATCGAGAACTTAACTGGTGCTTTCTTCACGTTACCCGATGGCTGTGGTGAAGCATTTCCGGCTACCTTACCATCAGTAGAACATGCGGTTAAAGCAGAAGCTGTCAGCATGACAGCCAGGGTAAGACTGATTGTTTTTTTCATTTAACACCCCTTCTTTCCATTTCAAAGTGCAAGCGGTTTCACGACTCTGTATGTATCATAACGAAAAGTTGTCATTTCCTGTATGTATAAATTTAAGACGCTATGTCATTTTATACGATTAAACACAGCCGTTTCTGAACACCTGAACGTTAGTATGAACGAAGTCAGAACACAACGGTATCTATGTTCCGCTAAGTATATGGTGACACTGTGGAGTAATTTCTGACATATAAGCTGCTAATCTGAGGATCGAGAGGAACAAGGAGCCGCTATTTCGGTGATCATGCTGATGCGAGGCCGGTACGCGGAACGTGGGGGCGCTATTTTGGCGTTTCACCGGTTTTTACACCTCTTGGCTCATCAGCAAAACTCCACCAAAAAAACAAAAAACTGCCCGCTCATGGGGCAGTTTTTATCGACTTACCTTTACTGTTTCTTACCCAAAAAAAGCACACCTTCTTTATTATTGTAACGATCCGTCGCTTCTTTAATGATCTCGTTTCCGCCTTTGGTTTTATACTCTTCAATGACCTTCGGCCAGTCGGAAATCAGTTCCTTGCCGTAAATCATTTTAATCATATGATCCATAATAATCTTCGGCGCAGCATCCGAGCCTGGTGAAGCAGCATCAGGGTACTTGGCATCGGCCTCCAGATTAGGCGAAAAGCCAATACCTGATAACCCTTCCTTCGCTAAAATATTGTCAAATGCATTCAAAATGTAAGGTCCATTAGGATCCGTTTGCATTTTCAGACGGTTAACCGTACTTTCATGGGAGGAGTGCAGCGTACCGCGATGGTCCTGTTCCTCTTGTTCTTCTTTGTTGGTCGGTTCCTTATACTTCACTTTACCGTCAACAACCGTATACGTATCGCCTTCGATACCGAAAGTAAAGAACTTGAATGCTTCCTCTGACGTCATCCAGTCGAAATATTTAACGATGTCTGCAGCCGTATCAGGCTTCACGTTTTTGTTGATGTAATGAGCACCAATCACTGGCTGGTACATTAGATAACCGCCTTTGCCATCCGGTCCCTTCGGCGAAGTGATAACATCAATCTTGGCATCTTTCACCGCGTTCGGAATGTTCGTCCGGAAATCATTCAAGCTGACTAAGTTAGAGGACCAGATACCAACATCACCGGAGCGGATATTTTTCAACCAATCGGTCGAAGTTGTCGTCGCGAACTCTTTGGCCATCAAGCCTTCATCAAACATGGTCTTGATCACGTTAAGCGCTTTTGTCATATTTTCCACATCAAAAAACTTAGGAACAACTTGACCGTTTACAACTTCGAATTGTTCTTTATAAGGCAGCACATCGAATGCTCCAAGAACAGTGTCGGCATATTTCAAGTTCTCACGAGCACCATACGGATATTTAACACCTATTGCCTTAAACTTTCGGAGTACGTTCAGGAATTCATCGATTGTTTTAGGTGGCTGTAAACCTGCCTTTTCAAGCAGATCGGTACGAATAAACGTTGCACGTCTGGAAGGATTCTCTAACCAGTTGGGGATACCATAAATCTTCCCATTATAGGATACGGCGTCCCACGCTTCCTTTGGTACTGTTTTCATTAAATTAGGGGCATTCTGTTTCAGCAAGTCATCCAGTGGCAAGAACATCCCTGCTTCTACAGAACCAGACATCGCTTTATCTGTCGCTGTGCCCAAGCTCCCAACCACATCAGGAATGTCACTGCTCGCGAACAAGATGCCCATCTTGTTTACTTCCGTTACTCTAAGCGTAAGATCGGTATTCGTCAGCTCCTCCAATTTCTTCACCCATTTGTCATTGTTAATGTCAACACGAGTGTGGTAGCCAGTGTTAGTCGTGGTTGGATATGAAATAGAAAACTTGGTCGCTGCCTTTTTTGCCGCTGTTGTGGCTGTGGGCGTTGCTTGTTGCTGATCGGTCTTTCCCGTTGAACAGCCCGCTAAAGTACCGACAGACAATACAGCGACGAGCGCGACA
Source organism: Paenibacillus sp. V4I3 (assembly GCF_030817215.1). Lineage (GTDB taxonomy): Bacteria > Bacillota > Bacilli > Paenibacillales > NBRC-103111 > Paenibacillus_E. The sequence goes on along the minus strand of NZ_JAUSZA010000001.1, from coordinate 2,477,474 downwards.
CATGTAGCTTTTTTCAAAAGAACCCCTTCTTTCCTATTGAAAATATCAGGATTTCACTGAACCCACCATCATCCCTTGGATAAAGTGCTTTTGCAGGAACGGATATACACATAGGATGGGGATCGTAGCCACGACAATGACCGCCATCTTAATCCCTTCCGGTGATAGTAATAGCATTAATTCCGAAGAAACGTCCGATTGCCCCATTTGATCTGTAAATACAATTTCTCTTAGCCGCACTTGCAGCGGAATCCAATTGCGATGATCGATATAAAACACGGCCTCGGCATAACGGTTCCAATGACCCACTGCATACATGATGCCCATCGTAGCCATAGCGGGTTTAGAAAGAGGCAGTACAATATTCCACAATATCCGAAACTCTCCGCATCCGTCAATTCTTGCCGAATCCAGCAGCTCCGTCGGCAGGTTCTGGAAGAATGAACGCATCACGAATAAATTAAAAGCACTTATCGCCATAGGAAGCATTAAAGCCCAAAGTGTATTAAGAAGCCCTAACTGTTTCACCAACAAATAGTTCGGAATTAACGGTGCGCTGAAAATAAGGGTAAACAGCACCATCACCAGAATGGATTTACGGAACAAATATTCAGGTCTAGATAACGGATAAGCAAGCGTTGTTGTCATAAACAGGTTGATCAAGGTTCCAAAAACCGTAATAATGACACTATTTCGAAACCCAAGCCATATGGTCGGGTCCTGTAAAATAAGTTTATAACTCCCCAGTGTAAAGCCAACTGGCCACAACGATACTTTACCCGCATTAATAGCAGTGTTATTACTTAATGACTGTGCAATAATGTGAATAAGGGGAAGCACCATGCTCAATCCGATGATACCTAACAAAATGATATTGAATAAATTAAAAATTTTATGACCTCTTGTCATAATCATAGCGATTCACCTCCGGTCTCCTTCCGTATCAGTACAAACCTTCCCCGGTCATCTTTTTACTAAATGTATTACTGATCATGATCAACATAAGACCCACAACCGACTTGAACAGCCCAATGGCGGTCGTGTAGCTATATTGCCGATCAACAAGACCTGCCCGGTACACAAACGTATCGATAATCTCCCCATTCTCATTGTTAAGCGGGTTAAGAAATACAAAGACGCGTTCGAAACCGAAATCGAGAAAGTTGCCAATTTGAAGCAGGAATAGAATAACAATCGTTGGTAGAATACTCGGAATCGTGATGGAAAACACTTGACGAATCCGGCTGGCTCCATCAATTTGTGCAGCTTCATACAGATCGGGATTGATGCCAGCAATTGCGGCCAAATAGATGATGGTGCCCCAACCGCTATCCTTCCACACCCCAGAACTGATTAGAATGGTCCGAATATAGGTATTTTCCCCTAAGAAATAAATGGGCTCGACGCCAAATAAGGACAGCAAATGATTAACGATTCCGGTGGATGGCGATAATACCCCTACAACAACTCCGCCTACGATGACCCATGACAGGAAATGCGGCATATAGACCACGGTCTGAACAATCCGCTTATACATCATCATTCTCACTTCATTGATGAGAAGAGCCAATAGGATCGGAATCGGAAAAGCGAAGAACATATCGTAAATACCGATTAATATCGTATTTTTCAATATCTGAAGGAAATCTGTATACTCGAACATTCGTTGGAAGTTTTCTAAACCTACCCATTTGCTTCCTTTAATTCCTTTGAAAATGTTGTAGTTTTGAAACGCGATGACGGAACCGAATAACGGGATATATTTAAAAAGTAAGAAATAAATAATTCCCGGTAATGAGATCACATAAATTGGCCAATGCTTTCGCACAAAAGCCCATTTCTGACTCTGCGATGAGAAATCGTAAACCGTTCGATCGGATGGCTGTATTTTACTGGCCATAGTTTCCTCCCCTTCTTGTATGCTGCTTCAATTTGTCTTCTTCATCTTACTTGGGTTGTCCGGAGGTAGCGATGGTGAAACTTATAGCGCTTTGTGTTTTTTTACGATTGGTAAAATAGAATCAATGAGCGATGCCATAGCGCTTTGCTGCACTTCCATACAGCCAATTCTCAGCTACAAATAAGGCCGTGTCATAATCAATCCAGCCAGCTTCTACTTGCCCCCACAGGAAATCGCTCACAATCCGTTTGACAAGTAATATCTTGCCATAGCTCCACTCCATACAGCGGGCATCGGATACAATGAGCGAGCTTTTGATTGCCGGAAGCGCTTCTAACCGGTACTGCATACTATCTCGGTATGTACTTGCCCGAAAGTTAAACCACCAATGTCCGCCCACATGAACATTTGGAAAATTCCATGCCGCTTGCACAATATCCAGATTGTTGAGCTCTGAGGCCACCACAAGCTCGAATGTACAGGCATAGGCTTCAAACAAAGCAGATAGCTTCAAGATACGGGCCGGGTCATTGACCGGAGTGGCTGTTCCACACCAGGAACGTTCCACGCCGAGAAACAACTGAATGAGAAGTCCCCTCTGCTCAGCTGCAGCACCTAATTCGTGCAGAAGCATCATTAATATCTCATCCTTGGTGCTGCCTTGCCCGATCACAACCTTGCGGTTCGCCCTGGCTTCATAGCTCGGCAATGTCGTCATGATGCCCGCATAACCGACTTCCTTGTATGTGTCCAATAGCTGAGTCAGTTTCTCACGCGCTTGAGCGAATGCCTCAGCCGGGTTATGCGACAACTCAACTTCTTTGACCCACCCGCCCAATTTACCGTCAATTCGCGGGATCAGTATGGCGTTCTCTCGCATGCCTTGGAACTCCGCATGCTCGGGTATATTCACGACGAATCTGCTGACGTTCATCCGGTCTGCGACCTCTTGTGCCCACGTGGCGCTTTGCGCAGTCTGTTTGACTGCGGCGTCTGCTTTCAGTACTGAGGCAGCGTCGCTGATCACAATGCCATATAGATTTTTGAAAATTTGGGTCAACACCACATTCATCATCGTGTTTCTTGATCCATGATAAGCTTCCAAAAAGGCAGCTATTCTTATATCCTCCGGGAGCTCCATGGCATTCGCCGGATAGCCGGCAGCCTGCAGCTCGCGAAACAGCCAGAAATAATGCGCAATCTCCCAGAAGTCGCTAGCACAGAGACGATCCCCCACAAGGTGGGTGTGAGTATCCAAAACAGGCAGCTGCATGATACGTTCCTCAAAAGCTTCCTTACCGTGTTTCATCTCCATATTCATTCCTTATCCTCCTCTATAACAACTATGTCCTGATGGTACAATGGTTACCCCATCTGTTCCATGGGGTAACTTCCGCTGGGTTGTGATTTTTTATGATGGCTTCCGATCACGAGATAAAAAAACCTGGCCGATGGCCAGGTTCTTGTCTAATGCCGTACGCTCGAGGATGGGGAACTAACTTCTCTTTGCTATCACTCGCTCGGATAGATACCAAGCCGCCATCTTCTCGTCTGTAAAGATGAAATACATTGTTACAGACACGATTTCACATCCCCTTGCATTTGCAACGATGAAAAATATCTTTACAGCTTTGTGTACTGCATGTGTGTTGTTGCACCTTTGCAACAATATGAATATGAATTGGCTACATCCATTTCAAAAAAATAAACCGCCTTAAGGAGGTTTCCTTAAGGCGGTTTGTCTTCATGCTATTTGACCTCACAGTCAATCATGACGTGAATGGTATCTCCTTTATGTTCATTCCTCAATTGGAATGCCCTGGCGACTTCCGCGAGGGGAACGACGTGAGTAATCATTTCCTCGGTGTTAACTAACCCGTCAAGGACCAGCCTCAGCCCTTCATCGAAGTAGCGTCGGTTATCGATGTCCCGCTTAGGCTCCGTAGAAAGGATATCCAACCGTTTTTTATGAACCTTGAAGAAATCAACCGGTTTGTGACAGGTGCCGATGCAGCCGTACATTACAATACGTCCGTTCTGCGCTGCTGCATTAATAGCGTCTACCATACCTGCTCCTTCCAGAAGACAAGGAATGACCACGTCAAAGCCATCCGGGAAGTCTGCTCCCACGATATCCATGGTATCCGCATGTTCATGAGGGATTTTATAAGTATGCGTGGCGCCATATTTGCGTGCTAGCGCCAGTTTTTCGTCAAACAAATCCGTTACGACCAAATTTCTCGGGCTAAACATATTTATGACTTGAGTCATCACTAAACCGCTGACGCCTTGCCCAGTGATCAGCACGTTCTTATTAGGAGAAATGTCCCCGAGCTCTGCTGCATGGATGATGCCCGGAAGCACTTCAATCAGTGACCCTTCGATTAACGGCAGGTCTTTGGGCAAAACCTTAAGGGAAAAAGGGGTGCAGCATACATATTCGGCAAAAGCACCCCAAACGTACCGTAAAGCTACATGATCGCCTTCCTTGACACCAATCACATTAGGACCGACCTTATCAATAACCCCTGCAACTTCATGTCCCAGCCTGGTAGGGTACGAAATAAATTCAGGCTCGCGCGCACCACGGAATACCTCAACGTCACTTCCACAGATACCGACCCACTTGACCTTGACGCGTACTTCGCCTTCCTTGGGTTCCGGAATTAAAGCCCGTCTGACACTAATCTCTCCGATTGCATCCATAACCGCACACATCTGCGTTCCGGGGCCATCATAATCAACCAATTCCATAGGAGGAACGGACATTTTTCTAACCATCTGAGTATTTCTCCTTCCGATATAAAAGGACTCTGCGACCTGTTAGGCCATGACTTCCCACATTTTCTCGTTCACTTCATATGTCGTCTTTTCTTCTCGCTGGCTTCTGATGATGTCTTCAACCACTTCTTCCATCAACGCAAGATGGCCTTGTACAGAAGCTCCGGCAATATGGGGAGATAGAAGCACATTCGGCAGCGACCGGATAGGATGATCCACAGCAAGAGGCTCCTTCTCAAATACATCAAGTGCTGCAAAGAATCGTCCGCTTTGAAGTCCTTCCATAAATGCCTGCTCATCCACCACAGGACCTCTGGAAGAGTTAATGAAGACCGCACCATCCGGAATAAGTGCCAACAATTCACGGGTTAGCATTCTTTCCGTAGCGGGAAGCTTCGGCGCGTGCACCGAAATAATGGGGCAGCCCATTACTTCCTCTAATGTAGCCCGCTTAGCATTCAACCGTGCTGCCGCATCTTCCGTCAAATAGGGATCGTAAATGAGAACATTGACTTGAAACGGCGCAAGCAGCTTGATAAAAGCGCGAGCCGTAGAGCTAGCCGAAATGATGCCGACCGTGCTGCAGGTAAGCTCTCTTCCCTTCAAACCGGGAATCTTCCATTTCCCTTCCCGCATCGTGGAATCGAAAGCAGGCAAATACCGCAGAGATGTTAGCAGCGCCGCCAAGCAATATTCTCCTACACTTAACGCGATCCTCGGAGCTGCAGAGAATACTTTGACTCCTCGAGAGAAAATCTGCTTCGGAACAAGGTTCTTCACAGTTCCGGCCGCATGGCCAATAGCTCTAAGCTTGACGGCCTTCTCTAGCATTTCTTCTGTCAGGCTGGGGGATCCCCAACTGGAAATAATCACTTCAGCATCCGCAACCAGCGCTGATAACTCTTCTTGTGTATAGTCGCGTCCCGTCTCATTCCAGACCGGTTCGAAATAGTCATATATTCTCGCACGGCACGCCTCTGAACATACTTCATCCAAACGAGATTGCGGTGAAAGCACCAAGGTTTTTAACTTCATTGCAAAAGTCCTCCTTCGTTTTCCCATCAAGGATTAGAGCTGCACAACCTGACCAGTCCGCATCGATTCAAAACAACCATCGATGACCTTCATTACCTGGATGATTTCCCGGCCTGAAGCCAGAGGTTGACGTCCCTCTCGTATGGCGTCGGTAAATTCCTCAAGCTGCCATGTGAAATTAGAAAAGGTGGTTTCACAAGTTTCCAGCTTCTCTCCATTCAAACTAAGCTCATATTCGTCTTTCAGATGCAGCAAGCCGTTCGACCCGATTAAATACCGGTCGTAAATGCTGTTCTGCGTAGACCATATACGCTTTCCTGTAAGACCATCTTCATCCGTCGGGCGGCAGCCCGCGTTGAACGACATCCACACATTCGCCATCCGGCCTTCGCCAAAATTCATGGAAATGGCGACTTCATCTTCCCCCATCCAATTCGGGTTGTTGGAATGTCCTTGCGCATAGACCGACTGGGGGGCTCTGCCGTAAGCCCATAGCATATAGTCAAGAATATGGCTTCCCCAAAGCGGAATAATAAATCCGCCAATTTTCGATTCGTCCTTCCACCAATCTGCTGCCGGCTTATCCATATGCGCCAGAAGCATCGCGTTGATATTGATCAAATCGCCGATAGCCTTCTCTCTCACCTGACGGATCGATTCCATCACCGGTTTATAAAAACGGCGGCTTTGCCCGATCATTAAGGTAACGTTATTTGCTTCCGCAGCCTCTGCCATCTCCTCTGCTTCCTGCACATTCATCGCCATAGGCTTTTCAACCAGCACATGCTTGCCGGCACGAAGCGCCTTAATCGAATATTCCGCGTGAATATCATGCGGCAGAAGCAGCAGGAAAGCGTCGATATTCGGATCATTGACCGCGTCATCATAGGAAGTATAGGTTTTCACCCCTTCCCACTTTTCTGCTTCCGACTGCAGTTTACCTTCATCGCGGGTTACCAGCGCAACCAGCTCAATTTTATCAGTCAGCTCCCGTACTGCCGGAAGATGGGACTTCGATACGCGTCCTAATCCAACAACAGCCAATCGCAATTTTTGCAGCATGGACTCTCGACTCCTTTTCTCTGTTTACTTACCGTTTTTTCTATCCTGATAGGCCTTGTTGAACTCCTCGATCATCTTCATATAATTGGCGTCCGTTTTGAACGTTTTAACCATAGCATCCCATGATTCGATCGGTTCTTTACCCATGATCACTTTAACTTTCATATCGTCCATCTTCTTCTTATAGTCCGGTCCCATTTTCAAATCGACTTCGGACAACAGACCGATCGATACATCTGCTACCCCATAATTTGCTCGATCGTCAACAATTTTCTTGTTACGCTCGAAGGTTGCTTTTGGCATACCTACGCGGTAGGCCCACAGGTATGGATCGAATCTTTCGAAGATTTTACCGAACGAGCTTTGCGATACACTGTCTTTGACAGCTTGCTCTGTAGCTGTTTTGAAGCCGTCTACCACCTTGAAGTGGATATCCTTAAGGCCGTAGCAGGCCAATTCAAAGCCTTCCTCCGATGCGCCGTAATCCATCAAAGCCAGGATTTTCTTCATTTTGGCTTCAGGAACTTTTTTCGGGATCACGTATAGCCCGGCAAATCCGGAACCCGTATGAACCATTTTCCCGGCTGGGCTTTCAAGATAATTCATAGCGACAAAATCGGCTTTCGGATCAAGCTTTTGTGCACCTTCCGTAGAACGGAAAACACCTTCCGTGGTATCCATTTGGACACCGACTTTGCCCGCTTTCGCCATGTTTTCAAAGTCGGTGGTTTTCATAGCAATGAAATCTTCAGGCAATATTTTATCCTTGTACATCTTATTTAAATAAATAAGTCCGTCTCTTGTTCCCTGTTCCAGATCGGTGTCAACCAGCTTGCCGCCCGCTTCTTTCCACTTACCGTTACTTTTGTTGAAAATATCGATCACTTTTTCCCAGTTCTTGCCGTTATAACCATACGTATCAGCCTTGCCGTTTTTGTCGGGGTCTTTATCAACAAATGCTTTTAATGCCGTGTAAAACTCATCCATCGTATGCGGCATCTTCAGCCCTACGTTATCCAACCAATCTTGGCGAATATTGAAGAAGCTGCTTCCATGGAGCGGACGTACCGACGGCAGGATGTATTGTTTGCCATTCACTTTGACACTGTCCATAATTTCTTTCGGATAAGCCGACAAATTTTTATAATCCTTCAGATAAGGCGTCAAATCCCAAAACGCGCCTTGCTTAATCATGTTAATCGCCTGCGTTTGTTTCATGTCCTTGATCTTCATCAAATCAGGCATGTCGCCCGATGCCAGCATAACGTTTTGCTTCTCTTCCCATGCATTTGGAGATGCCCAAGTAATATTCAGCTTGGTATTCGTGCGCTTCTCAAATTCCTTCGTAACTGGATTATCAGCTGCTGGAGGTTCCGGTGTGCTAAACTCCGTGAAAATGCTGATTTCCGTTGGTGTACCACTGTCAGCCGTAGCGGATGTTCCTGTTGTTGAAACTGGCGTTGCACCGCCGGAACAAGCCGATAGGACCGATGCTACCATGATGAATGCTAGAGATGCAGGCGCCGCTTTAGAAGTGATGACCCTTCCTATTTCTTTCATATTAACCCTCCTCATTCATTTTAAAAAGATTATCCTTTCACCGAACCCAGCATGACGCCTTTGGCAAAATGCTTTTGTAGGAACGGATAAACACACAGGATTGGAAGCGTCGCTATAACGACTGCAGCCATTTTTAAAGTTTCGGTAGGGATACTTTGTTCTGCCATCATCTCCGCTGCTGCCGATCCCCCCGCTTGAGTCGATGAGTCGATCAACATATTGCGCAGCACGAGCTGAAGCGGCCATTTGGCATGATCATTGATGTATAATACCGCACTAAAGAATGTGTTCCAGTAAGCCACTGCGTAAAATAATCCGAATGCGGCAAGTGCGGGAAGTGACAGTGGAAGAACGATCCGGAAGAAAACGCCGATATCGGTTGATCCGTCAATGATAGCGGATTCCTCCAACTCAACCGGAATGCTGTCGAAGAAGCTTTTCATCAGGATGACGTACCATCCGCTGGTCAGCACCGGTAAAATCAATGACCAGATGCTGTTAATCAAGCCCAAATCGCGAACCAGCAAGTAAGGCGGGATCAATCCCGGACTGAACAAAAGTGTGATAAGAATCAATAGCATGATCAGTCTTCTACCCTGCAACCGCTTACGGGATAAACCATATGCGAGTGCAGCTGTTATCACCAGGCTGAGTGCGGTTCCGACAGTAGCTAGAAAACCACTGATCATAGTTGCGCTTTGAAAAGCCGACGTAGATAACAAATATTTGTAAGAATCCAATGTCCATTTTTCTGGAAATAAGATATAGCCTTGCTTCTGGATATACTCCGCCGGATCCGTAAAAGAAACGACAAATACATAATAAAGCGGAAAAAGCGTAATGATCGCTATAATGCCAAGCACAATGATATTCGCCGTATCAAAAATGCGGTCGCCTATGCTTCGTTTCATTATTCTCACCCCGTTTCTGATAGTTAGCGGTGATTAATAAACGCCTTCTTCGCCAAAACGTTTTGCCAGCTTATTGGCTGCAATAACCAGAATCAATCCAACCACCGATTTGAACAAACCGACAGCGGTACTGAAGCTGAATTGTCCCTGCTGAATACCGAGACGATAAACGTAAGTTTCAAATACATCCGCGACATTGGACACTGCGCCGTTCATCATCAAAAATACTTGCTCGAAACCTACGTCCATAATATGACCGAGCTTTAAAATGAACAAAACGACAATGACACTGCGGATTGCGGGCAGCGTTACGTGCCAGGCTTGCCGGATACGGTTGGCTCCGTCCATTTTAGCCGCTTCATACTGCTGAGGATCCACGCCCGCAATAGCGGCTAGGAAAATGATCGTTCCCCATCCGGCTTCTTTCCAGACGTTCTGTACGGTAAGCAGTACCCAGAAATTATTTTCATTCGTTAAAAAGTCATATTTGGCAGCCCCTAAACTGACTAGCATCTTATTGACAATGCCCGACGACTGCGACAACAACAAGAAGGTAATCCCTGCGATAATAACCCACGAAAGAAAGTGTGGCATATACACGATCGATTGGATCCACTTTTTGTAGATTGCATTGCGCAGTTCGTTCAATAAAAGTGAAAGTATGATCGGCAGCGGAAAAAAGAACACCAGGCTCAGCAAGCTGATAGCCATCGTATTTCGAAATAAAAGGTAGAAGTCGTGGTTTGAAAAAAAGCGGATAAAATGGTCAAAGCCAACCCACTGACTTCCGGTTACACCTAGGTATGGCGAGTAATCTTGGAAAGCGATGACGACTCCCCACATAGGAACATATTTGAATATCAGAAAAAACAACACGCCAGGAGCAATCAACAAATAAAGAAATTTGTCTCGTCTAAGTCCGTGCATCACATGCTTCCATCTGCTTTGCGGTGCGGTTTTTGCGAGACTGCTTAAATACAATTCACTCTGAGCTGCCATGGTACTGCACCTCCTTCATTACTTAAAAAGCGACTTCGCGTAAGCAAGATCTTCGGCGATGTAGCGGTCTTTATTGGCAAGATCCGTGTATTCCGCAGTCAAACAGACAACGCCGGCATAGTTTCGTTCTTTCACATAAGCAGCAATCCTTGGCCAGTGGGCCATTCCATGCCGTCCGGTCGTAAAATGACGCTTCCACTCGGCTGTTTCGGCTTCAGGTCCGTTGCTTCGAATAAAGAAACCGTTTTTCAGATTCACCATCGCAAGGTGGGACCAAACGATGTCTAATCCATATTCAGGCTGCTGTCCCGCGAATGCGTCGTGCGCAGCATCCCAGACTACACCGATATGGCCCGGGCTGAGGTTATCCATCAACCTCATAATTCCATTGGAATCGATGATAAAGTTTCCGTAATGCTGCTGGACGCCGACCTTCACGCCGTACTTCACGCAAAGCGGGACAAGCTCTTCCAACATCCGCTTGGTCCTTTCTTCCGTCGCCTTATAGCCGTCCTGATCTATGTTGGCCATGATCCGGATAAGCGGCACTCCAGCCTCCGCACATGCGGCGAAAATCGATTCATCGGTTGAAGCGGCAACGCTGTATATGTTGACCCCTTGTTCACCGAGCTGCTTAGCGAATTCCGGCAGCGTTTTCTGGGCGGTTTCAGGCTCAACCTGAAACCCGGCACGCACAGGAAGCTCGATGCCGTCAAAGCCGATACCGCTTACAAAGCGGGCCAGCTCGGGAGCCGGTTTATCTTTCCAATGTTTGACAAAGAGTGAAAAAGAAAATGGCTTTTCTGAATTTTCCACAGCAGCGCTACACTCCCTCAGTCGAACTTTTTATACGTTGACATTAGATTTTGTGATACTTAGCAATTGCTGCACATCCTTATAACATTGCTGCGCTAACACGGTATGTACAGGAAGATCGGAGCCAGGCTTGCTAACACTTTCAACAGTGAGGTAGCCGCTGTACCCGATTTGCTCCAGCCCGCGGAAAACTTCGTACCAGTCGATGCCGCCTTGATTAATAAGCCGGTGACAAAAATATTGTGCTTCATGTTTGCCCTGTTTAGGCACGACCCGGTGGTATCGGCCGATATGCGGCACATAGTCACTATATTCGAAAGCCCAAGGATACTGGTTTCCTTTCAATTCCACGATGTCTTTGATATGAACATTGAAGAGGTATGGTTTTAAGCGTTTAATGGTTTCTATACCATAATCTGTCGGTACCTGATACAAGTTGACCGGATCCATGATCAGCCCTACATTACTTCGCCCTACCGCTTCAACAAAGGCGATTGACGAATCCGCAGTATCACATAGTGTTCCATGGTGCATTTCAATAACCGCTCGGATATTGCGTTTGCTTGCGGCATCGGCACAGAGTTGAAACCACTTCACAGCTTTCGCAAAATCATCCTTGGATACCTCATCGGAATGCTGGAATCCTGGATTCAATCTCATCATGCCGCATCCGATCGTTGATGCAAAATTGAGATAGCGCTCCCATTTCAGAAACTCGGCATTATTTTCCTCCTCCGTATTACAGGCAAAATTTCCTACAAACAATGACAGATTAATAGGCGTTAGACGATAGCCTTCAAGCAAATCTTTAATTTGCTCCGCCCGTTCTTGCGGAATATGACCGTCTTTCAACTCACCAACACCACGAATCTCCACACCCTCATAGCCAATAGCAGCCGCATCTTTCAAAAAATGCTCGATTGTAGAATCATCATACATATTACCGCCTAAGACAATCATTGTTTTCATCCTATCCCCTCCGTAATAGCGCTTACATTAGTATGAGGATATCATAATTCAATCGCGATACTTATGTCAATATTCAAATTAAGTTTTATTTTTTAAAGAGATTAATAATGAAACATGACCCTTTTAGGTAAAAATATATTGAACTTTGTTCTGTTTTTTATTAAAGTGAGTATACTACCCTTATAACTATAGGTTCAGGTATAATCGATTTAATGACATAATGATATAGCGACGGTGAAGTTCATGATAATTCCTAACAAAAGTGATCAAAAGGGCAGCAAAACCAGTATCATTCAAGCCTTGCGCATGCATGGATCCATGCCTCGGATTAAATTGACCAAAGTTACGGAACTGAGCAGGGCTACCATCTCTTCAACGATTTCCGAGCTAATGGATTGGAATCTTGTCAAAGAAACGGAAAAAGCCCCATCCACGGGTGGGCGTCCAGCTATTTCTCTAGAGCTTGTGCCAGGATCCCATGGCATTATGGGTGCCGATTTGGACAATCAAGTATGGACGCTAGGCGTGTTTGACTTACTTGGCAATGTCCTGCATATGACGAAAATACCAGTCAGCTCGTCCCAACCCGAGACAGCGATCCAGGAGTTGACTGATCAAACCTCAAAGTTTGTTAAGGAATTGGACATAGAGGTCATCAAATTGTTCGGTCTGGGGGTACCCGGTCTTGTCGATACGAGACGAGGTATTATTAGGAGCGCATCAGATTTGGGCTGGTCTAACGTGGACATCGAGGAAATGGTAAGCAAAAAGCTTGGTTGGCCCACCGTGGCCATAAACAGGCATCGCGCCCGCGGGCTTGCCGAATGCCGATTCGGTTCGGGAAGCGGCTACAAGCATATGATTTATGTCGGGGTCGGCTCCGGCATAGCTGCCGGAATCTTTAATGATCGGCAGTTGGTGTCCGGTTCATTCGGCGGGGCAGGTGAGCTCGGGCATATTACGGTTGAACCAGACGGACCTGTATGTCCTTGTGGAAATAACGGATGTTTGCACTTGTACGCTACGGCTTCAGCGATCGAACAGGAAGCCCGCAGACAGCTTCGCTCCAGACAAGAGGAAAGTTTGCTTAACGGCATAGTACCAGGAAACGATCTCCAACTTCTTCAGGCAAGGGACGTTTGCTTGGCCGCAGATCAGGGCGATGAATTAGCGATACGCGTCGTTAACCATGCCGCCACTTATCTAGGTATTGCTTTGGCTAATCTGGTCAATTTGCTGAATCCCGAAGCTATCATTCTTGGGGGATCCATTCCGAGCATGTGCTGCACATATGTACAAACCGCCACTAAAGTAATGAAGCAGCGGTCCATGATGGCCCTCTCTGCCGGAATAGCGGTAGACACCGCCGTATTGCCCGAAATCGGCGGAGCACTCGGTGCAATCAATTATGCGCTTGATCAACATTTTTCTTTTACAATGATTCAGTAAAAACAAACCTTCACTTTAGGATTGCATAGCCCTTTTTGCTCCATAAATAGGAAAGAGCACTGACCTATTAGTCAGTGCTCTTTCCTATTTATGGAGGCGAGTCATGGCTTGGCAAATCCACATTCATTGAAGCAAATCGTTAGGACCGTTCCATAAGCGTTTACTTATGATCTCAGCTACTAAGAGTATGATAAAATTCACTCCAGCACAATATAAGAAATCCCACCATACGAGAGTGTACAGCACTCCGAATATTTCAAGAATCATATTAACGCCAAATACGACAGCTACAGACAGTATGTACTTGGGCCAACTATATTTCCACTTTAACTTCAACACCCACACGAAGAAAATACTGGTAAGCATCAAAGATAGTGACAAAAAAGCGGTTGTATCATGAGAGCGATTTTCGAACCAACCGAGATTATAATATCTGCTGTTGAAAAACTGGATGGAGACAATCGTTGGCGGTGTTGGAGAAAACCGGTATTGATCGCGATAGCATCTTGGTTGTACCCATGGATCAATATCACAAGGATCCAAAAAAACTTGCACTTCGAGCTGTGGACATTCAAGCCAGGGCGTTCGAGGTCGGTATGGCTGTCGCAACGGCTTCTTGTGTTATTGGGACAAGCGTAGGCTTTATATTACATTGGGGTCCGATTGCATGGGGGCTGATTTCCGCGGTTGTAGGCTTTGCCATTGGATTTGGGGCGGTTCGCTTGGCCAGGATGCTCAAAGGCGAACGGGCAATAGCATGTTCACCTCGAAGGCCCGTTCCGGAGATTGCCGTTATCCTACAATGCTGTGAAACAAAGTCTGCTGCAATCCATGATGTTCTGTGGCAGTATCGAGCTATATCGGTTGGGGACTCGACGGAGCCTGCTTCGTCGTGAATTTGATCCAATTACATACCCAAATCCCTGCTGAATCATTAGAAACTTATATCCAATTTTTGATTACGGTATTTTAGAATTACTGATAAGATTCTTACTTTAGAGATAGCACAAAGGGAGTTCACCGAATTTGTGAGCTCCCTTTGTGTTGTGGTTTATTTTTCCAACGTCATCTCTTTGCCTCTAAACGACCCTAATACTCACATAAAGCTCTCAATTAAGCCTCTTCTAGCCGTACAAACCTCCTACCAATCGGGGGCAATGACGATAAGGTCCAACCGGGACTTGGATCAGGCTGGTTAATCCTCGCGAAGCCATCTTATAGATCTCATCACACAATCTGGCATCAAATCCGAGAAGCGGATGTCCCCCTATTCCGATAGCGGTTGCCGCCAACAATAAACGCTGCACGAGCATCCCCGCTTCCATCTGTTGGATGCGGTATCCCCTATACCCCAGAGCACTTACGAGATGCTCTTTGTCTCCTGCCACATGAAAGCATAGCGGAACTTGAAACAGGTTCACGTTATCGGAAGGCATTCCCTGCTGCAGCCTGAGCCGATGATCTCCATGACGTACCCGCCGTAACGTATGAGCAGCACTGTCATAATGGTAAGCGCCGTCCGGAATGCCGTCAATGTTATACAAACAGCCGTACAGTGAGACGCGTGAAACGGGGTTCTCCTGTGCTCCATCCAAATCATTCCGATACCTGAAGGAAGCCGTAGCCTCCTGCAGCAGCAAGGCCAACTGTTCTTGGCTTACCTTGCCCATTACAAAATCACCGTCGGGTGAAAACCGCTTTCGACTTACTGACGCCAGATCGTACAAGAGCCGCTCTACGCGGGGCAGAGGCACCGGGTTATCTTCGCAGTGAACGATCTTATCTTCCCCAATTCGCCGTAAAGGCCGAAGCGATTCCAATAGGGATGCTTCGTTCATCTTGATTAGCATCGGAAACTCCTTGACCCGTCGGGAACGGACGTAGTGATCATGCTGAACCATTGGCATCTCCCGGCATAATTCGGTGGCGGAGATAACTCCCTCTCCCTCCTTCCTATTAGCAAACCAAGAGATCGAAGGTTCCACCGAAAGCGGAATTACCGCATACACACTCTCCTCTCGTTCCGATACCCCGAGTAGATGATTCACGGCCCGATCAAGGAACTGGAAATACACCCCAGATGCAAAGCCAAACCGTTTGGCTACTTCCAATAGCTGCCCAATCAGCGCACCCGCATCCAGTCCTTGCAGGCGGTAGGAAAAGTTATTGTATTTAAAGAAGTTTTTCCAAAACAGGGTCGACACAAAAACAGCACCAAAGCAGCCAGACACATCACAGCGTTTGCCAAGAGACCGGGCTAAGTATGAATCGAAATTGCCTTCGCGCAGCAACACCAGACGGTGGTGCGCCACATCATAATGATATACCCCTGCTGGCAAATCATCTAGCTTCAGATACACATATAATTCATTCGGATATAAGGCTCCCCCTGAGGGAACAAACCGCCGGTACAACTGCAGCAGACCCATGTTTTGTACCATGGAATTCGAGGCAGGAATTGACTGGGACAATTGCGTGAGCCCGAATATGTACCAGAGAAAATGGCCGATTCGACGAAGGTCGGGTTTTACCGGCGCTTCGCCGCCTTCAAGCGTCAGGGGTACTTCCGGAGATAACGGAACCGCAGACAAACCGCGGTAGAGCTTATACGCAAGCGGTTTGTCTTCCCAGTCCACCACCAAGTCCGGCGGTTTGGTCTTGTCAATGTCATAATGCAGATTGTGCAGAAATGCCTCCAGACTCAGACTCAGACTCATCCTTCTCCCTCCTGATAGGAACGAGGGTGTCAACCACGCCACGTTTCTATATTTGATACCGACGGTTGGTAGTCTGATTTGCGTGGACTAAAACCCTATGGAAACGGATGCGGATATGGATTGAGATGTTCTAACTTCAGCGGCTGCTTCGCATACCCGAGTTCCACCGGTACTCTCAACACCCGCTCCAACCCTTCCACGCGGGTAAAGTGATGTCCGAATGTCATCGGCAGCATCCCCGGGATCAGCACTTTCACGCAATGCAGTCCATTCCGTTTGATTTCCGGCGCTGTCAGATCCACCACGATCACATCGAGATTCATTCGGCGGAATGTCTTAAGAATATCCTTCAGATCATCCGTTAAATCGGCATGCCTTGCCTCTCGCTTGAATTCCTCTTCAAACGTTCGCAACGGGCGATTTTCATCCAGCAGAAATTGCAAGCGCTCCTGTGCTTGCGGCAAACCGTACATTAGTGAATGATCCTCCATCTGCCGCACCAGGGAGGAATCGTGAAACATACGAACATACGATTCCCGGTTCGCCTCAAATTTCTTATCAAGATTCAGTACCATGCCGGCCAACTCGTGAACCGCGCCTTTCATTGCCCGTACTGGATCAGGATGAGCCCCGGCCGCACAGATCAGATTCACTCCTGTTTGTTTCCTGTTTTTCGCCACCCCCCAAACGCTTGGAATCCCGTGCTCCATCGTCGAGTTAAAGAAATACACATCAAACCCCGCAACTGCCCGTAATCGATCGATCATCAACTGCAATTCTCGGTCGTTAGCAGAATAAGGGTCAAGGCGTGGGAGAGGCAGCTGCGCATACCAAGTCATCAGAAACGAATCTCGCTCCACTACTTCCAATATGCCGTAAAAAATAGCCTCCTCCAAACTTCCTCCTAATGCGCATCCGTTGGAAGACTCGAACACAAAACCATGCCCGCAGCCCATGCTGTAATAGGCGAGCTGCTCCGGAACCAGAATCGGACGCTCTTGCAAAAACGAATAACCCCATACCCAATTGATGGGGTCATCAGGATTGAATGCTGTGAACGGAAACCCCGGCTGAGCATACTGTTCCTTCGTGTGCACCCCTACCTTGACGGGGTCGATCGCTTGATCCTTCAGATTACTGAAGCTGCCATGGACTACCGTCCGTTTGCCTCGGGGGGCTAGACCGCAATACCTCTCCAGTCCCTCCAAAATGGCGGTCAACTCGCTCACCGCATAGGAATGAGTCCGACCTGCCGTTCCTACGTCCTCTGTGAGCAACGGCAGATTCACACTCATATCGGCAAATGGCGACTCAAGGTCAATCATTTTCCCATTCAAAAAGCCAGTCCGGTAATCCAGATAGTCTTTGATCAGAACTTTATTCAGATCATCCATCGGGCGGGAGCGGTAACTGTCCGAGCTGATCTTCGGACTTGGTTGGAGTGAAATATGAGCTGCTGTCGATGAATCGTCAGGCACTCGGCTACAAACCGGACACAGCGGGTCTGGGAGAAAGAAGTGAAGTGAACTTTCCAGCGTCTTCAGGTTGATCAAAAACACCTTCCCTGCCGTTTGAACCGGGTTTCCTTGCAGCATCCTTCTTGCCTCCGCCACCAGCAGGTGAGCCACCTGCAGAAGTCCTGTACGCGACGCCCATGCATCACGCGTCATTCCCCCGTGTGTTACCAGCCTCATCTGCAGCTTCCGCATCTCCTTGCGCTCGCGTCCCGCCATGAGGCGCCGCGTGTCTACACACTGGGAGCACCCGCTTGTACCCGGACGAACCAAAGGCCCGATTACACCCTCCCCAAATGAAACGAAGCCGCGCAACCAAGGGATGCCGGCTGGTTGCAGCAGCTCTTCCGCCTTTTGATGAATGTAAGGATGCCAAGCATCGTGCAGCACCAGAGCCAAGCCTACCGCTTCCGGTACTCCAGCCTCGAAATCACTCTGACGTACGACCTCGAATTGGGCTGACAGTTCACCGTACACACAATCCGCCAAAACCCCTTCTCCAACAATCACAACGACAGCGCTCACTGGGATCCCTCCTCACGCAGCACCACGCCAAATACCCCAGCCACTTCCTCTTTCAAAAACGGTTCTACTGCAAGATCAAAGACTAATAGCCGCTTACCGTTCCGTTTCAAGACCTGCAAGGCGGACTGCAGAACTTCCGATTTTGCTGACTTTTCACTTGAGGGGATCTCGAGGCTTAGCGGTGCCTGTTCTTCCAGACGCACAGACGAAACTCCCAATGCTTGTGTTTGGAGGTAATCCGGTGGGTTTTGTGCCTCCAGATGAGCCTGTCGTAAAGCCTTCCGCAACGCCAGGGTCACATTCAAGTCTACATGGCCATACCAGCAATCGTTCGTACCGACCCACACTACAGGAAATCCGGATACTTCCTCTCCCAAGCCAATCATCGGTGCTCCCTTCATCGTCGTCAAAGCCTGCAAATAAAATTGGCAGTGTTTATCTTCTATCGCAGACAAATGTACTCGAAAGACAGAAGGTAACTGACATGCCTGCTGCTTGCCCAGTACCTCGGCCAAACACCTTTGCAACCCTCGGCCAATGCCTTCCGCAACCGTTTCTCCTGCTCCAACGCCGATAAATTCATGAGGTTCTATCCTGCTGCGCTCATCTTCCGCATGGGAAGATGATGTAGAAACGAGCAGGCCGGCCATTCGCGACACATACGCTTCAATCCCGGTCAGCCCTGCTTCCCGTCGCGCTCCCTCATGCGTCAAATCGTTACAAACAATGTCAGGCAGCAGCCCAGCCGGTCCTTCCGATAGCGGATCGACTGCTTGAACGCGACACTGAGAGAGTGGCAGCTGTTTTAAGTCACCCTCCTCCCAAATATGGAAAATCCCTGATTCCGCCGATGTTAACTGGCTGAAGTAAGGAAGCAATCCGTTCTCACTTTTGCCTAATCTCCGTTCGAGCTGTTGATCGAAATCGTGAATCCTTCCAGCTGCGGTACGTCCGGTTATAAGCGGATGTGGCTTGAACGAATGCCATTTTCCTTCCAAAGTCTCCAGATTAAGCAGGTAGAATTGATTACTTTGGTCCGAATCGTTCGCTCCCGTCATCCTTTTTAATAATTCAAAGACAATCACATTCGTTAACATCGCTCCCGCTGTGGAAGAAATGGTGTGCAGCTGAGGGTCTTTACAAATCGCGGATTCGTGTATGCTGCGCCACGCTGACTCCCAGCACCCTTCAAAGTCCGGATGCACTAGCGGACCTGCCAGACCCACCTGTTGCACACGTACAGCGGGAAGAAACACCTTCTTCTCCTTTCTGCAAACCGCATGAAGAACCCGCAGTTCCTCGATATCACCCTCCCCTGATACAAATAAAATCGAATCAAACGGCCTCACAACCTCCCGCCAATTACTAACCCCCTTCTTCTGAAGGGTAACCTCCTCTATGGCTACTTTCGTGTCTGTTTTACGGGCATGTGCGGCCAGTTCTAGCATCCGTTGCCGATGGGTCGGCTCTGAACCCGAGACCAGTACGTGAAACTTGGGCAATCCGGATTCTAACAGCGCAGAAACCGCTGAGATCAACAATGGACCTGAGCCGACCAGCAATACTTTAGCCTGACGATAGGACTGAAACCGGTAAGCACCCGAATCACCGAAATTGTCCAAAAATTCAATCTGAGAAGCATATTTCTGGAGAACCTCATCCGGCAATTGATGTGGAGTGTCTTGGCTCACATCCCGAACAAAGCCATTACGATACAACATTTCTGCAATTCCATATACCTGGTTCCGGTGTTGGTCCGGCAATCCGTCTGTCAAATCCTCCAACCTATACTCCCCGTTGAATATCGGTATCAGTTTTTCAATCCACTGATCGATCAACTCGCCTTCCATGCGGAACGAGCTTACATTGTTACGAAAATACACACTACCGTTTGGATCAGGGAGAAAAAACGTATCCCTATTCACCTTCAGTCGCATCGAAGGGTTCAAATTTGTCATTCTTTTCCTCCTCCGTGAGCTGTTCTCATGCCCTAACTCATCACAAGTAATCTTATGTACAGCTATTTGTCCCTCATGTCTCATTCTTTATGAGCTCTTCCTGCAGCCAATTCAGTGAAGTGCACCCTTACTTAGACATGGGAAAAACCCCTGGGTCGCTGTCGCTGCAGGGGCTTCGCTTCTCATTAAGTAGTCATTGTCTTCCGCCTGGAAGCAAGCAATTACGGGTATAAACGTTACCTTATCGGCAAAAACAATCTCAACGGCCTCCATGGTGACAGTTATGATGGCAGTTGTGGCAGTTATGATGACAGTTATGACAGTTATGGCAATTGTGGCAGTTATGACAATTGTGACAGTTGTGGCAGTTATGGCATTGGTGACAAGTGAAACAATTGAAGCAATTTAAGTTAATACAACTGAAACAAGTGAAGCATAATCGAGCATCTTGTTGGCCTTGAGCGTTCCAAGGTGTCGCCTCGCTTGCCTTGAACTCGGAAACATTCAACTTCATTAAATCCTTTTTGAAATCATTCATCATTCCAACCTCCGTTTGATAGATAGTTGTGCCGACAGCATATACAACTTCCCTGTGAGATTCGCCAATTCATTCGTGTACCCAATGACAACATATGAACTTAGCTCCGCTCTTGTTACTGATCTAAATGCCTATATTTTATTTGACCTTTATTGCATGCGGATTGGCGGGAATGGCTTATCTTTGCGTAAGTTACTTACTTAACGATTAATCGCATTACCCTGAATAGCAAAAAGGAGCCTAGCCAAGTTCAACTGGCTGAGCTCCTTTTGCTTTTCGTTTTTGCGGATTTACAACATGGAGACGAGCCGTGGTGTATCAAATCCACAATTCGCCGCCGCCAACGTTAACCTTCTATTATTCGTAAACATTCATGCGTGTTTCTTTCCGCCGAGATACGCTTCTTTTACCCGATCATTGTGCAGCAAATCTTGCGCCTCACCGCTTAGTACAATTTGTCCGGATTCGAGAACATACCCGTAATGAGCAATCTTAAGCACCTGTCGAACGTTCTGTTCCACGATCAACACGGTTGTTCCTTCTTGATTAATTTGCTGAATAACCTTAAAAATATCCGCCACAACAATCGGAGCAAGGCCCATGGAAGGCTCATCTAGCAGCAAGAGCTTTGGCCTAGACATCAGCGCCCGTGCGATGGCAAGCATTTGCTGCTGTCCGCCGGACATGGTTCCGGCAAGCTGGTTCACCCGTTCTTTCAGAATCGGGAACCACGCGAACATCTTCTCGATGTCCTGCTGAATAACTTGACGATCACTGCGCTGATAAGCGCCTAACTCAAGGTTTTCGAACACGGTCATCGGAGCAAGCACCTGTCGGCCTTCCGGCACTAGAGCCAGTCCTTCTTTCACCAGTTGGTGCGGCCTCATTCCCTGTACTTGTTTGCCGTTAAGGGTAATCGAACCGTTCCGCGGCGTAAGTACCCCAGCGACCGTCTTCATCGTCGTAGACTTCCCTGCCCCATTAGCTCCAATCAGGGAGACGATTTTCCCTGCGGGCACTTCGAGCGAGATTCCCTTTAAAGCGCGAATGTTGCCATAATACGTTTCTAGATTCTGGATCGTAAGCATTACTCATCCTCCTTCCCGAGGTAAGCTTCGATGACATCGGGATGGTTTTGGATTACTTCTGGCGGGCCTTCAGCAATTTTCACCCCGAAATTGATGCAAACCACTTTATCGCATAGGTTCATTACTAGAGGCATATCATGCTCTACAAGCAACACCGTCGTACCGTTGTCACGAATTTTGCGGATGAGCTCCATCAGCTGGAGCGTCTCGCTTTCGATCATTCCCGCTGCCGGTTCATCAAGCAAAAGCAGTTTCGGATTCGTCGCAAGCGCACGAGCGATTTCAAGTTTGCGCTGCTGCCCATACGCAAGCGTATCGGATCGGATGTCGGCGACGTCTTTCAAGCCAACGAATTCGAGCAGCTCCATGGACCGTTCCCATACATGAGCCTCCTCTTTCTTTTGGAGGGGCAGATGCAATAAAGAGGCCCAGAAGCCGGATCTCGTTACCGAATGCATCCCGACTTTGATGTTTTCTAAAGCGCTCATATGGCCGAACAGACGGATATTTTGAAAGGTCCGCGCGATGCCAAGTCCTGTTATTTGATGGGGAGGCATATTCACCAAATTCGTTCCTTCAAACGTAATGCTTCCTGTGGTTGGCGAGAAAATGCCCGTGATCATGTTGAAAATCGTTGTTTTACCAGCCCCATTAGGTCCGATCAAGCCGAGAATCTGGCCTGGATCTATAGCAAAATTAACGTCCGACAGCGCCTTAATACCGCCGAATGTTTTACCTATTTGTTTTAATTCGAGCAGCATGCTATTGGCCCCCTTTGCCGGAAGTTTTGTTTTTGCGTTTTTTCCATTTGGAGAACGTACTGGCAGTTATCAACCCATGCGGGCGGAAAGCCATGACCAGAATTAACAAACTGCCGTAGAAAATCATTTTGTATTCGGACAAGACACGTAAAAACTCCGGTAGTCCCGTCAACAGCGTCGCCCCAAAGAGCGGACCGATAAGGACTTCCGAGCCGCCGATAACGGCGAATGATAATATTTCCACAACCCGGTGGTAATTGAAATCGTCAGGCGTGATGGTCGTCGTCAGATGGGCATAGATTCCGCCTCCCAGACCAGCCATCATGGAACCGATCAAATAAGCAAGCATCTTGTAATACGTGATATTGATACCCATTGCGCGTGCCGCCGTCTCGTCTGCGCGGATGGCACTGAACGCACGGCCAACCCGGGAGCGGTTCAAACGGATTTGGCACAGCAAAATGACGATGAACAACAGAATCATTGCGATTAAGGTCGATAATGCTTTCATTTGCGAAACAGAAATGCCCCAATCCGATGCGCTGATTCCTATTAATTTTTCCAAATCATATAACCGTGTTCCGATCGATTTCAAACCGGTCAACCCCAGCGCTCCATTGGTCACTTCTAGGTTGAGCATAATAACCCGGACGACTTCCCCGAAACCAAGGGTGGCAATAGCCAGATATAACCCGTGCAGCCTTAATGTCGGATAACCGACAAGTAAGGCAACGACTCCAGTAAGGATAACGGCTACAATCAGTGCAACTATAAGCGACAAATCCGCCGATTTGGTGGCAATTGCAGTGGTATATGCGCCAATGCTCATAAAACCTGCATGTCCGAGCGAAAGCTGCCCCGTAGATAACGTGATATAAATGCTAATGGCCAAAATTAAATTTAAAACCATAAATGTAATTACCTGCAGCGTATAAGGATTTAGCAAGTCCATCTTCTCTTCTGTCCCCCTTACGCTTTTTTCCCAAACAAGCCCTGCGGCCTGATGAGCAGGATGATAATAATCATGCCGAAGGCAACGGCATCCCTGTACGAGGAATCACCATAGGCGACGGCCAAAACTTCAGACAAACCGATAATAATGCCGCACACCATGGCACCGGGTATACTGCCAACTCCGCCAAGGATAAGTGCAGCCAATCCCTTGAATCCCAATGTGAGACCCATAGTGGGTATCAGCGCGGAATATGTGATCCCGATCAGCATACCGGCAATGCCGCCTAGTCCCGAAGCAATCATGACAGTCATAATGATGATAGCATTCGTATTGATGCCTAGAATACCAGCCGTTTCGACATTCTCCGCAGTTGCTCTAAGCGCTTTGCCCATTTTGGTCTTTTGAATCCAATAATGTAAAACAATCATTAAAAACAGCGAGACACCGATGATAATAAGATCTGCAATACGCAACTGCACCGGACCCATATGCAGAATTGTCGTGCCGACCGCTGGCACCGAACGAGAATCTGCACCGAAGAACACATGAGTTAATTCTTCCATAAGAATAGCGAAGCCGATGGTACTAATTAAAGAAGCCAAATGCGGCACGTTCTTTTTCCTCAGAGGCCGCAGCGCTGTGAATTCAAGTCCAAGACCCAGGATTCCGGATACGATTACGGCCACTGGAAATGCAAAACCAATCGGCAATCCGGAATTAACAGCAAGGCTTAAACCAACAAGCGATCCAAAAATAAAGATCTGACCATGTGCCATATTAATAATACGCAGCACACCAAATATGAGCGTATAGCCGATTGCGATCAACGAATATGTACTTCCGACGGTTAATCCGTTGAATAGCTGCTGCCAAATCATGATTTCTCCTCCTATGTTCAAAATGTGATTAGCAAAACAGTTACCCGGGCAGCGCCCGGGTAACTTGGTATCGCTATTATTTTGAAAGTGTTCCTATTCGAAAGGAACAAACTTACCGTCTTTAATCGTAACGACAACCGGCACGCCGATCGGATTCCGTTTTTCATCAAAAGAAAGCTTTCCGGATACGCCATTGAAATCCTTCAGCTTGGCCAATTCGTCACGCAAAGCATGGCGATCGGCAGCTTTTTTCGTTTTCAGCAGCGATTGAGCGATAATGTACAAGCCGTCATAAGCCTGAGCAGCAAACTGATCCGGCTTTTTGCCGTATTTCGCTTCATAGTTTTTCACGAACTTCTGTACATTGTCATCTTTTTTATCCGTGCTGAACGGGGTTGCTACGACAAGCCCTTCCGCCGTTTTACCGGCAATCTCCAACACTTGCGGGTTATTGAAGCCGTTGCCGCCGATAATCGGTACATTCAAACCAATTTCACGCGCTTTTTTCACGACCAAGGAACCTTCCTTATATAAAGCCGATACGAATAACGCATCCGGATTGGTTGCTTTGATCTTGGTCAACTGTGCAGCGAAATCCACATCCCCATTAGAGAACGTTTCTTCACCCAAATTTTGCAATCCCACTTTTTCAGCCGTTGCCTTCATCGTTTTAAATCCGGACACGGAGAAATCGTCATTTTTCGAGTAAATGAACGCTGCTTTTTTAATGCCATACTTCTTAACAGCCGCATCCATGGCAGCAGGAATTGCTACCGATTCAGGCAAAGAATTACGGAATACGTATTCGCCAATATCATTAATGCCTTCAGCCGTATTGGAAATTCCGAGAATTGGCGTTTCCGCTTCAGTTGCGACCGGTCCAACAGCAAACATTTCGCCGGACAGGGTCGGACCGATGATCCCAACCACTTTATCTTGGTTAATCAATTTATTAGCCGCGTTGATAGCGCTCTCTTTCTTGCCGGCCGAGTCTTCGATAAGCAGTTCAATTTTAAGATTACCTTTATTTATTTCGTTTAACTCGGTTTTGGCAAGCTCTAAACCTTGTTTCTGGGCTTCCCCATAAGCCGCCCCGCTTCCGGAAATAAATCCGATATAACCGATTTTAGCTACTTGCTCGCCTTTACCGGCTGCTGCTCCCGCCTCGTTGTCTTTTGCCTCAGGTTGAGCTCCACAGCCTGCCAACAGCGATACGCTCAAAACCGCGGAAAGCATTGTAATCATTACTTTTCTCTGTCTCATGCTGCATCTCCCTTTAAAAATAAATAGTAATAATGAGAAATGTAACAAATTTACTAACTAAGTGTCAATATATTAAATTATGGAACACATTTACATAATTTCAAACAAACAGAGAATGTTCATACACTATATAAAACAAAACAGAGCCTGCCATTACGGCAATGCTCCTTTCTTTGTTGATTAAATATGGTATTGAATCAAATCCCTCCATTTCGACGAACCAGGGCCAGCTTTTATTTTTTATGATGCTTACGTTTCAGCCGTGGAAAATAACAAAAAAACTAATTTTGAAATGCCCATTTAAGGAACGGTGACAAAATCGTACGTTATAGAGACATTTGGAACGTGTCTCATGCTCCTTGGATCCATTTATGGTTATATATTGAAATGGGGCCCTATTATATGGGGGATTTTCGGGGCTGTGTCTGGAATTCTTTTGGGTTTGTTTTGAAGCTTTCGCTTGTGAAAAAAAGAAATTACGGAACGAAAAATATAACCTCGGAAGGGTCTTGATCATTCGTTGTGAAGAACATTGGGATAATACTAGCTATTTTCCCATTTAACTTCATTCTCTCCAAGTGAATCCTCATTTTTAGGCTGCCTTGGCTGTATGACCATTTATGCCGTACTTTTTAGCCAGACGCTGCCCATATAAAGCCGCCAGGATTTGTTGAAACAGCATACCTGCGACAACCGGAAGCGCCACAGGCGGCGGAAAAAAGCTGATAGCGAGCACTGCACCCGCACTCAAGTTTCGCATCCCTGAATTGAAGGTGAGGGCAATGGTGACTTCGCGGTCCCATCTCATCATCCGGGATACTAGCCATCCTGCCAAATATCCAATGGTTGCACATGCGAAAGAAACAGCAATAATTTTTACCAACTGACCATTCATGTTTTTCAGATAGGGAGCTATGACCGAAGAATTAATCGCAACCACCACAAAAAGTCCTATTTTTGAAAAAGGCGCCAATCGCGGCCCCCAGGTGATTTTAATTCTGCCTTTTGTCCATTGATTAAGCACCATACCAATCAATGAAGGGATCACAACCATTAAGAATAGCCCCCTCATAATATCCCATTGGTCCATATGTACCTTAGCTCCAACGATGAGAGAGAGGCTTAGCGGCACAATCAATGGAGATAAAAGCGTGTCCAGTAAGATGAGCGCCAAAGTGAGCGCTATATTTCCCCCATATATGGTAACCCACACCAAGCTGACAACTCCGGTAGGAATAACGAACAGGAGAACAAATCCAGTCTGTGTCAAATCATCTCCAGGGAAAAATATTGAACCGGCCGCCCATCCCAGTATCGGCATTGCCAGATGCAGAATGATAAAGTTAGCTATAATCGGCAGCGGATGCATCATCACCTTTTGTAAATCCTTAAAATTAGATCCAATGCTTCCAGCAAACGTCATTGCAGCAAATATCCACGGGACTAGAAAGCTAAGATGATGCAGCCAAGCTGAGCTAATTAACCCAACAATAACAGCAGATGGCGTTACAAAAGGCATCGCTTTTTCGAGTACTTTATTCAATCGGATTAGCATACTCAACCCTCTTCTGTATTTAATGATGAGGCTTTCCCATCGCTCCGTATACTTCGGTTCCCAATAGAGCAAATCCTGCCAAACTTCAACCCCCAAGAATTTGATCGATAAGATCCAATTCTTCCTGAGTGAAAGTAGGCTGCTTCAAGGCTGCCACATTATCGTCTAGCTGACTCACTTTACTTGCCCCAATTAATGCGGAGGTAACATATCCCTTGCGAAGAACCCAAGCTAAAGCCATCTGTGCAAGGCTTTGCCCTCGCTCCTGAGCTAATATATTCAAAAGACGAGACTTAGCGATCTTTTCCTCGGTAATATCCTGAGGCCTTAGGAACATACTGCCACCTGCTGCACGGGAATCCGCCGGAATGTTTTGCAAATAACGATCCGTCAGCAGTCCTCTGGCTAGAGGGCTATAAGCGATTGACCCCACGCCTTCTCTTGCCAAAATGTCTTGCAGGCCCTGCTCCAACCGTCTTTCGAACATCGAATAGTGTACTTGATGGATGATGAACGGAGTGCCGAGACCTTTCAATATTGCTGCTGCTTGCTCCGTTTGCTCTGCATTATAGTTGGACACACCCACATACAGCGCTTTTCCCTGACGAACAGCCTGATCCAAGGCGCCCATTGTTTCTTCCAAAGGCGTTTCAGCGTCAAAACGGTGCGAATAATAAATATCAACATAATCCATGCCAAGTCGCTTTAAGCTCTGGTCGAGGCTGGCGAGCATACTTTTGCGGGAGCCCCGCTCCCCATAAGGACCGTCCCACATGCGATAGCCTGCTTTGGTTGCAATGATCAGCTCATCACGGTACGGGTGCAAATCCTTCTTCAGAATTTGTCCGAACGTTTCCTCTGCCGAGCCTGCCGATGGACCATAGTTATTCGCAAGATCGAAATGGGTAATCCCCAAATCAAACGCATGGCGCGCCAGAGCCCTACTGTTCTCGAATAGATCGACGCTTCCAAAATTATGCCATAATCCAAAAGAGATCAGAGGCAGCTTAAGACCGCTCTTTCCGCTCCGATGATAAGGCATTTCAGCATATCTTCCTTCATTAGCTAAGTAGTTCATCGATGATCCCCCTAGTGTACGTGCCTTGATTTTTGGTTCTATAAAATAGAAATGGTCGCGAGCCCCGAAGCCGGAATCGCAAGCTTATGAATGCCTGACGTCAGCATGGCAGACAGCTCCTCTACGATTTCCCCACAGCAGTTTTTAATAACCACCTTAACCGCTCCAACTACACCAGACGCCTCCAAATAGAGTCCATCCTGTCTTCTGCCATTTACCACGATCCACTGGGACACCGGTGTCGATGCATCTATAGGCACAATTCGCTCATGATAAGCGACAATAATCCCTCTATCCTCTTTTACAGCTCGGACTAGCGGATACATCAGCTCCGGATTCATTGGCTCAATCGGGCCGTCTAACAACAGATCACGGTTCTCCTTCCAGAAGGAAAGCCAGTATTCGAGCATCTTCAAATGGTTGGAAGGCAGCCTATCCAAGAGGACCGATACCTGAGGCACCGAAAATAAACAGTTAATCAACTGTAAGGCGGCGCTTTCCACGGGTTCCTCCGGGTGCCACATGATCATATCGGCATGAGATGCCGTATCTCCGCAGATCAGCCTGATGTCCAACGTACGCACTCGGTTCTGGATGCTGTCGTTCGGACAATCGGCTGCACGGAACATATTGCCGTATTTGCGCATGGCAGGACCGATATACATCTGGCGGAATTCGATCATGATATCGGGATTCAATTCTCTCAATCTGCCGATAGAGTCTGTCAATAGACGGTCAACGGCTTCAGGTATAGACTCATAATCCTTGCCGGGGACTGTTGAGGGAAGCTGAAGCTCAGGCGAATAGAACGTATCAATGAAATCAAGCTTGAAGCCGTCCAAGCCCCATTCTTTCACCGCTTCTTCATATTTATTTATGATATACTCTCGGACATCAGGGTATCTCGGATCGAGCACGGCTGCCCCATGATTTTCATTAAATCGCAGAATCTTATCTTTGAATCGATCCCACACCTTACTGTATTTACCGATAAATGGTACTGAGTACCAGAGGATAAATTTCATGCCTAACTCATGAACCGCATCAACATGCCGCTTCATATCAGGGAATTTACCCTCATAAGTCTCCCAATCACCGCAGTACGCATAACCCCGGCGGTTATCTTCCGTCTGCCAGCCATCATCCACAATGACGGCTTCCATCCCCAACTTCTTGGCGATACGGCATTGCTCTTCGATATGTGCGTCTGTTACATTTTGATGCATACTGTACCAGGTCGAATACATGGGTTCCTTGGCAGCCGCAGGAACGAACGCCGGGCGATATTCCGGCATGGCGCTCCACCACTCTTGAACGCCCTGAAGGCTTTCATAATAAGGAATATCTCTCGTATCTACGAGAAGCTTCGCCTCATAAGAAGTGAAAGGCACCGTCGTTTCTGTAAACAATTGGACGCGGCAATGGAAATCGGCCGTTTCCTCGCTGATGCCTCCCGAGTAGTGCACCGTGTTAAGTGCATCCGAATAAGCAAATGTCAGTCTATTGCGACCTACGCTATTAAATAAGGCATAAATCGGAGCCGACGCAGCCGCGTTGGAACGTAATGTGCGCATCCAGTCGGCCTTGAAACTCTTATTCCGGTCCTGGGCTGGATGCCAACTGCCCTGAATATCACAAGCAGGATGCGACCAACCAAGCGTAAAAACGGGAGGCGTCAGCGCCTCCTCCGCTTTCAATTGCAGCGTAATGAGATCGAGGCCTTCCTGCAATTTTTCCGCAAATAGAGAGACGGTAAACCGATGGTCCTCTCCCGATAAAGTAAATGTATGTGTATCCGTGTTTATGATTTTGTTCATACTGCGTCCTCCTGCTGTTGATTCTTATGACGGTTCAAGCCTGCATGGCACCACACGGTGACAATCGGATCGACCTCACTCGAATTGAGGTGATGATCCTCACCTGGTAATACATCCTGCAAAATGTGGCCGTCCCTCTTATCCTGCAAATCGCTCAAACGCAGCTTTTTCATTGTCATTCCTCCATTTTCAAGCGGTAAAGGCGGCTTCGGAAATCGCCTTTCCAGATCGGTAAATTAAGCCCCACATGCATGAGCTCATCACCACCAAAGATTTCCATAACTTCGTCCTGATCTTCCGAATCATAGAGTAAGTAATTACTCTCTGCCGCTAACCCCTTTAATCGCAGCTTCCTTAGCGGTGCATTCGGCTCAGACAGTACTTGAAAAAAAGCAACCAACGCTTCCTTCTTATCCTCGGAAACAAACATCCATGCAGCGCTAACGTGTTCAAAAGGGCTGATCAAACGGTAAAATTCGCCGAATTGGATCAGCGGCCGCAATTGTTTATAAAGCACAACTTGCTTCTTCACGGCCTCCTTTTCAGCTTCCGTAAATGCGGTCAAATCCAGCTCATAGCCGAAGTTACCCGACATCGCCACATCCCCCCGCATATCGAGCGGTGTCGTACGATGCACCTGATGGTTAGGGACTGCGGAAACATGAGCGCCCATCGTGCTAATTGGATAAAGGATACTCGTGCCATATTGAATTTTCAGCCGTGCTACCGCATCCGTATTATCGCTCGTCCACGTCTGCGGCATATAGTAGAGCATCCCAGGATCGAACCGCCCGCCACCTCCGGAGCAGCTTTCGAACAACACACTCGGGAATGCGGAGGTTATCCGTTCCATCACTTCATAAAGCCCGAGCATATAACGATGAGCCGTTTCACGCTGCCGCTCCGGCGGGAGCTGGGCGGAACCGACTTCCGTCATATTGCGGTTCATATCCCATTTCACATAGGTGATTGGGCTGCTCGCAAGAATATCGGAGATGACCGTAACGATGTAGTCTCTTACGTCTTGGCGCGAATAATCGAGAATCAGCTGATGCCTCGCTTCTGTTCTTCGCCGACCTGGCACGTGCAGGCACCAGTCGGGATGGGAGCGATACAGGTCGCTATCCGGGGACACCATTTCAGGCTCGAACCATAGACCGAACTCCAGCTCTTGCTGCTTCACACGGCTTACCAAATCCGGCATGCCTTGTGGCAGCTTGTTACGATCAACGAACCAATCTCCGAGTGAGCTTTTATCGTTGTCACGCTTACCAAACCAACCGTCGTCCAGCACTAGAAGCTCTAATCCGAGTTCCTTGCCAACTCGCGCAAGCTCTTCAATTTTATCCGCGTTGAAATTAAAATAGGTGGCTTCCCAGTTGTTGATGAGAATCGGCCTGTGACGATCGCGGAATTGTCCACGGCATAACCGTGTGCGATACAGCTTGTGATACGTGCGCGACATCCCGCCGATTCCTTCCGCGGAATAGACGAGAACTGCCTCCGGCGTCTGGAAGGTTTGCCCCGGCTCCAAGAGCCACGAAAAATCAAACGAGTTGATGCCCATCACTACGCGAGTCGTTCCGTAAGGATCTACTTCCGCTTGAGCAACAAAGCTGCCGCTGTAGACAAGACTAAATCCATAGGCTTCTCCTTGGTCTTCATCCGCTTGCTTGGAAAGCAGGGCCATGAATGGGTTGAGCGAATGGCTGCTAGACCCTCGTCGGCTCTCAATGACAGACCCGCCTGTTAGAATAGGGCGTCTTTCGATATGACGCTCACGCGCCCATGTGCCTGACAAATGAAGCATAACGAAATCGCAGTGAGATATATCGATACCGAAGCTCAATGCTCGAAGCAGCTTAATCGACTGATTACCCACATTCATGAATCGAACTGACCGGGTTATCGCATCCAAATCGCGAAATACGGTATACGTGAGAATGGCTTTCAAACCAATCATCGCGTCGACCAGCACGATATCGATACTCTCCGCTTCGCTGTCATCCTCCGTATAGGTGGACGGCAGTCCCTCTAGGGGTGTTTTACCCGCGTAAATCCGGTGGGACTCATAAACGAATTCGCTGACCGTCGTTCCGTCTTCCAATTGAACCTGATAGGCCGGAACGCGAAAATCACTGCCTCCGTATGCCGGAAATTCCTGCGGCAATGTGTCCAAAGACAGCGTTAGATCATTCGGATCCGTAGACGGTGAGAAGGAGCAGCGGCGTCTTATAGCGAGCAAGCTTCCTAGATTCGTTCCCCGTACTTGGCGTCCCCAATGAACGTGAGCCAAATATTTGGATTTGATTAGCTGCATGATGTAACTCGATGACTTCCCATGAAGATGGAAAGTTTGCGAATTCGAATCGTACACAATTCCCATAATTCCGCTTCTCCTTTTGTGTATTAAACCTTTAGTTGCTTCCATGCCCCGCGTTTAAACCTAAAATAAATCAAATTAGATCTGAGAAATTGATCACAAGCAACAGCACCCCATAATCCGACCATGCCCCAATGAAAGACGTAAACAAATAAATAACTAAGTACAACCCGTATTCCCCACACGCCAATGAATGTCGAATATAAGGGGTAACGGGTATCTCCTGCTCCTCTTAACGCTCCTCCAAGAACAAACTGCGATATCTGAGATACCTGAAAAAAACCTACGATCCGAAGTGCCCCTGCCCCTTCGCGATTAATCGTCTCGTCATTCGTATACAGCATGAGGATATGGGGTGCAAGTAAGATGAAAAGCGTTCCCATAAAACCGGCCACGAACATGCTGTACTTTCTGACTTGCCACACATATCGCTCAGCGAGGTCCGGTTTACTTACGCCAAGGGTTTGTCCAACTAACGTAGAAGCTGCGATGGCAAAAGCAGCCCCCGGCATAAACGAGATCCCGATAATGCTCGTTACAATTTGTGATGCCGCAACTGCAACGGTCCCGAGTCCAGCACAAATTTTCACAAACGTCATAATCCCTAAACGCATAATAAGCTGCTCAAGACTGCTGGGTATCCCTATCTTCAACATGCGGCTGATCATAGCCTTATCCAAACGGCTTATATCCGACCAGCCAATGCGAACTGCAAATCTTCCGCTGAACATGACGGCTATAAAACAAATCATGGCCCCGGTCTGAACCACTAAGGTGGCAATTGCAGCCCCCGTAATACCCATTTGCGGAAAATCGAGGTGACCGTAAATCAACACGATCCCGAGGATAACATTGACGCATCCTGACAGCACGTTGATTTTCATCGGAGTCCGTGTGTCTCCCGCCCCTCGTAGAATAGCGGATAAAGCAGACGAGATAGAAGAGAAGCCAATGGAGAAAAACATTAATTTCGCATATGGCATTCCATATTGAACGACCTCAGCGCTGGCTCCCATCAAATGGAGCATGCTCTGGGCAAAGGTGACTCCAAGTGCAACAACAAGAACAGACAGAATGGTACCGAGCAGAAGCGATTGCCCTGCGGCCAGATTCGCGTCCCCCATTTTCCCCGCTCCTGTCGAACGGGCGACGATGACGGTTGTACCTGTATTAAGCGCTGCAAAAAGGACAGTCAATAATAAATAAGGTTGGCTTGTTAAGCCCACAGCCGCCAAAGCAATGGCCCCGAGGTGTCCAACCAGGATCATCATCACCATTTGGGTCATATTCATGAGCAGCATTTCCGTCAAAGATGGACCTGCCAATTTGAAAATCATCCGGCGAACGGCCTTCTCATCCTGCGGATCAATGGAGGCGGATTCGCTGAATAACTTTAATCCTGCACTCATGGCCGGCCCGCCATCAGATGTTCCATCCTGGCAAATAAGCTTTCGTATTTTGCAGCATCTTATCGAACAATACCTCGGCATCGTGGATATCGATATTCACAAGCGGATCGTTCATAAACGCCTTGAATGCTAAGTCTTTGTCCTTTTGAAGAGCAGCTTTCAAAATAAGCTCCTGATTCATCGTATGTTGCAAGACCAGATTACCCACTTCCATCGGAAGCTCGCCCGCGTAGACCGGACGCAAACTGTTCGCTGAGAACACAGCATTCGTTTCTACAACCGCGCCCAGAGGAATTCCCTTCATTTGTCCAACGTTGGGAACGTTAATATTAGTTACGAATTGTTCAAGTCCGATTAGACCTTTTAACTGTCTGACCTCTTCTTCTCCTGATGCCTTAAGAGGCAGCTTCTCCTCGCCACTAAGCAGCTTACCGTAAAAAAGCTCCGTTGCTGCATGCTT
Organism: Paenibacillus sp. V4I3; assembly: GCF_030817215.1. Taxonomy (GTDB): domain Bacteria; phylum Bacillota; class Bacilli; order Paenibacillales; family NBRC-103111; genus Paenibacillus_E. The sequence goes on along the minus strand of NZ_JAUSZA010000001.1, from coordinate 2,443,093 downwards.
TTCGACTCGGCTTTGTACCGTCGTTAAGCCGAACCTCCATGAACGAACCGTCTCCGGATCTTTCAAATACCAAGGAGGCATAAATTCCGCCAAGTGGCGATCACCTGCCGCTGCAATAACGCCAAAGCGCCGAAACAAATCGAACTTCACGCGGTTAGCGGCCGTATACGTGTTCGTGACCCAAGCATCTTTGTTGTGCTCAAATCCGGATTCAAAATATGTATCAACAAACTTTCGATACATCGGAAGTAAGTCCATATTTTGATACGTCGCTTGATCGATCCAAGTAAAATGATTGATGCCCAGCACATTCACTTTCACTTGATCCCTATGCACACCTTCAATACCTTCCATATCGCGCAGCATACGTATCAAAAGTCCTTGCACACCGAAAATCTCATGGCAGCAGCCAAGTGCTTTAATTTTTGGAAACACTTCAAAAAGTGTCCGTGTACAGAGTGTCATTGGATTCGTGTAATTGAACACCCAGGCATCCGGTGAAAAGCGCTCAATCGCTTGTGCTATTTCCACATACATGGGAATGGTGCGAAGTGCTCTGATAAGACCCCCAGGTCCAGTCGTATCGCCAACGGCTTGATAAATGCCGTATTTTTCCGGTTCATGAACATCGGATTCCATTTCCCGGAATGATCCTGGAAGGATCGAGATAAACACAAAATCGCATCCGCTAAGCGCCTCTTGGAGCGTCGGATACGCCTTGTAAGTCCATTTGGATTTCGTCTCTGTATAATCGGAAACCGAATTACCCAGCTTTTCATTATTTTTGGCCTTGCCGTAATCAAGATCGTACAAACGAATAGTACCTGACAATTGACCATCAAGCGCCAGATCGGCAATCAGATTTTTCGCCCAATACATCGAGCCTCCACCAATATATGCGATTTGGATATCGCTGACTTTCTCATTAGCAAATTTCATATTGCCCTCCTTCTTGTCTTGGAACCGTCTTGCATACGCTACCAGTATAGAGAACAATTCCACATTGCGGGATGGCAAAAATTAAGTCAGGTTGTGATTTTTTACACTTTTTCACACGAAGGATGAACATAACCGGAAAGACTATAGTTCGGCAGGATAGTATCCAAATTTTACTACCTATAGTCCTGTAATTGGATGTGCTAAATTATTGGGCTATTGTAGTAAATTACGATAGCTAAACATGCAATTTGCAACCCGAGAGTCCATTTCATTGGATTAAATCCAATAGAAGTCCGTCTCCAGACGATAAACCAGCCATTTGGTTGGATAAATCCAATGGAATTACGATTTTCACAGCCTGAGAGACCATTTCATTGGATTTATTCCAATGGATTTGCAATTTTCGTTCTGAAACCCAATTCGGATGTACCTGAAGGTCCAAAAAAAAGACTGCCCCTCAAGTAGGTAGATCTATCTACTTGAGGGCAGCCTTTTATAAAGATAAAGCGTCTACAGCAGACGCTGTAAACGTAGGTTCGTGAATCGGTTGCGCACGAAAAGCGCATCCTGCAGGGACGCCTCCACCAGCTCCGGCTCCACACCGAGCTGCTCCGGCGTTACCGGTCCCTGCACGGCCTCGAGCCAAGCGATGAGCTGCGCCGGTGCAGGGACCGCTCGGGCGATGGCTTGCACATCGCCCCACTTCTCCGCGATGCGCGCCTTCAGCGCCTGCGCATCAACAGCCGTGCCATTCGCCGGGAAATTCTCGGCGATGACCATCTCGGCCATGTCCCCATAGACCTGCCGGATGCGCTCCGCATCCGTAAGTTCACTGGGGACATGGCCTTGCGCTAGGCGCGCAGCGGCCTCGTCGGCCGTGAGCCCCTGCAGCGCCTGATAGCGCTGCGCCATGAGCACGGTCGCGACGCCGACCTTCGCGCCGTGCAGCAGCGCTCGGCGGCGCTGCTGCAGAAGCACCATCTCCCAGTAATGGGAGAGATGGTGCTCAGCCCCAGAGGCCGGCCGCGAGTGGCCGACCAAGAGCATGGAAAGGCCCGATAGGATCAGGCCTTCCATCAACCGGAGCAAGCCGAGATCGGTGCGCTGCGCGATCTCGGCCAACTGAGCCGTGCAGAGCTCTACGGCCTCCAAAGTCAACCGAGCGCTGAGCTCGCAATAGTGCTCGCCGAGCAGCACACGGCCAAGCGACCAGTCGGCCAGCGAAGTGTGCTTGCCGAGCATATCGCCGAGGCCGGCCGCGATCATCGCCTGCGGCGCCTTCGCCAGCACCGCGAGGTCGGCGAAGATCGCCTCCGGCGCGCAGGCCGGGATCGTCTGCTTGAAGCCGCGGACGATGAGCGGAGCGCCCACTGACGCGAATCCGTCCACCGACGGCGCCGTCGGCTCAGACAAGAACGGACGCTTCGTACGATGCGCCACGAAGCGCACGATGTCGTGGACGGTGCCCGCACCCACGGCCAGCAAAATCTTCGATGAAAGCGGCGTGTCCAGCATCACCTGGACAATCGCTTCTTCATCGGCCGCCACTTCCCCCATCGCGTTCTCGCGAATCACGCTGAGGCTTACCTTCACCTGCGCCAGCGCATCCCGTTCAATAATGATGCGCCGAATCGGCACTTCGTGCCGCAACCCGCAAGCGCAATCAATACTCTTTCCTATCCAGACATCCAATATCTCACTCATCACACGCATCCTCCTCTGTCTCCTGGCTCTACCGTTCCGTTCCAACATGTACGTACAAGTGATTCTTCCCCTATTCCAGCAAAAGCTATGCTATAATTGAACACATTCTGGCTGCAATTATTGTAACTAGAGAGGAGATCACTAACCTCATGCCTATCCAAACAGAAACGGAGCTTTACGCTCCAATTAAACAATATTTCGAGCAGCGAGGTTACACCGTTCGCGCCGAGGTTAAGCATTGCGACTTAGTCGCTATTCGCGGTGATGAGCCGCCAATCATTGTCGAATTGAAAAAAAGCTTCAATATTCCGCTCCTCGTGCAAGGCATCGATCGTTTGCGGCTGACGGATCAAGTCTATGTCGCTTTCGAGCTTCCCAATAAAGGACGAGCGCCGCATCGACTGCAATGGGAAGAGATTCGACGTTTATGCCGCATGCTCGGCTTAGGTGTCCTGACCGTTCAATTCTTCAAACGCAAACAGCCCGCAGTGGATCTCGTCTGCGAGCCTACTCCCTATCTATTACGCCCGAATAAGCGGGCTGCATTGAAAGTCGTAAATGAATTTCATGAACGCAGTGGGGACTACAATGTCGGAGGCAGCTCTCAGCAGAAACTCATGACTGCCTACCGCGAAAAATCGCTTCATTGCGCCTACCTAATGCGACAGCATGGACCACTCAGTCCTCGTAAGCTTCGCGATTTCACGAGCAATAAAGCCGTGAGCTCCCTGCTTCAAAAAAACTACTACCGCTGGTTCGTACGCCAAAGCCGCGGCATTTATCATATCACCCCACTTGGGGAGCAAGCGTTAGCGGAATATGCCCATGTTGTAACTGCTTTTCCATCATCGGAGACGTCAGACTCGTCTACTATCCTATCTACTTTAAACCCTTAAGAGCGAACAACAACTCGATGTATGTTCGCTTCTTCTTTCAACATCAACAGCGCTTTGTTCATCCAAATAGCTGCCTGCGCTCCTTCGCCCATGGCAATGGTCACTTGCTCGGCATGAACACCCACGTCCCCTGCTGCCCAGACGAATGGCACACTTGTCATTTTACTGCGAGGATCCGTTACAATGTGGCGATTCTCCATTCGCTCCGCGCCTAACTGCCGGGCCAAATCCGACTTCACTTCATTCCCGCCGAAGGCTATAAACCCGCGCTCCGCACCGATTCGTTCCCCATTTGCCAAAACAACACCGCGAAATAAGCCATTCGTTTCAGCCATCACCTCCCCAATATCTTCCGCGACATAGGTGATTCTCTTTTCCTTCAGCTTTACTAGCAGCTCGCTCTTCACAGCTTTCTGCTCATGATTCACATAGGTCAGCTTGTCCGTACGCGCACTCAGCGTCAGAGCCATTCCCGCTCCGGAATCACCAGAACCCATCACAATGGTCTGTTTGTTCTTAATCTCATAGCCATCGCAATCTGGACAGACGTAAACAGTAAGCCCAAGACAGTCTTTCAGTTTGGGCAGCTCAGGAATGCGATCCAGAAGTCCTGTCGCCAGTAGTAAAGTCGGGGCTTCATATCCTTTACCCGACTTCCCCCATAACTCAAATCCATCCCCAGGTTTACCTTTGTTTACAGCTTGTACAACTTCATCCTTAGCGAAAGCAACACCCAGCTTCTCCGCTTGAAGCCTCCCTAATCGACGTAGTTCTTCACCCGATACACCATCTGGCCACCCCAAAAGGTTATGATAACTTTTACATAGTGTAGACCGGCCATAGCCCGCATCAATGACAAGTACGCGATACTCATATCTTCCTAATTGAATTGCCGCTTGAAGTCCGGCAATACCTCCGCCAACAATCATGCTGTCATACTGTTCCATAACCGCACGTCCTCTTCTCCTGTCATCTACTTCCTAGGATATCCGAGTTAACGCGCTTTCATGCTCAGCTCACTGATTCTTAATCGACCATACAAGGGCCATTTGTGACATCGCTGCCATCATTAAAATCCATGGAATCCAGCCCCCATCCAAATCACTGCCAAACGAGATTAAACAGGTAATTGAAATCACACGTCCAACATTCAAGAAAAACTCCCGAACAACCACACTTTCTACTTTCAATTGGCCTTTAAGCGGCAGCTTCGCAATGAGGCCATAATAATAGCCAGTCATTGTATTCCCTTGCAGCGGCGCGAAGATAGAATGCAAAATCATAAAACTTACAACCGTCCACACATTAACATTTCCTAGTAAAAAAGATACACCAATGAGGTAGCCGAGTGTTGATATGGCTAAATAAAGACGAGCTTTACTAGCGTTTGCATATTTAGATATAAAAATGCCCATTACGATCGATAGACTTGAGTATAATACACCGAGATAGCCCACAATATCTTCACGCGGCATCACTTTGAACAGTAGAATATTCGGTAAGAAAAGCATCGTCCCTTGGAGCAAACCCATTCCCAAAAATCCAAACAACGCTTTCAACCAGTCACGTTCTTTCTTCATTATAAGACCAGTCATCTTCAAGTAATAAACTCTATGATGCCCGCTTGAAGCTTTAATTTTCAATGAAATCAGCGCCGCTAGCAAGAACATACAGAATGCGATTGAGAAGACGATGGTGTAACCGCTAAGTCCTTCTTTTAATCGGATAATGAAACCGGCAAGCGCCGGTCCCGCTAAGGTTGCTGCTGTGAAAAAAATCATATTAAATGCAAGATACCGAATCCGGTTCTGTTCGTTAGAGACATCATACATCAGGGTTAAATAACCTACCCAGTAAAAAGCACCTGCAAGACCATTAAAAATAGCAAATAGGATATAATACTCGACCAGTTTCTCTTGTGCTAGAATGACGCTCAAATAGAAAAGACCTATGAGCATGATACCTAGACGATACGATACCATTCGGTCTTTCTTCTTAATCATGAGACCACCAAGCGCAAAGCCAATCGGTGTTAAGATGAAAACGATCATGCTGTATGTACCATTCACTACGACACTGTGCGTTAACCGCCATAAGTATAAGTTTAAGAACACGCCCGACATGGAAGCTCCAAACTGAAAAATAGAATGAATAATTAATGAAATTACGGCCTCACGCGACAATTGCTTCTCACGCGGAAGTGAATTTCCTCTGCTATGCAGCCAAGACCTGATTCTTATTATCATCATAGACCTCCAGTCTTCTTTATTGTAACAGCCTATTCCTTTTCTGTTAAACAGCAAAAAGCCTCAGCATTGGCGCTGAGGCTTTATTACCACCCATTATTGAGTTACTTCTTAAGGCTATCCCAAGTTTTCTGGAATTCCTCCAGCATTTGATCCTTCGTATACTTCTTCGCTACATAACCTTGCATAATATCGCCGAATTTTTTACTAGAAGCTTCGCCGCCTGGGAATTTGAACCAGTTCCAGCTAAGTGTTTTACCAGCTTTGCTGTAAGCGATAATGTCAGCTGCCAAAGGTCCTAAAACTTTCTCGTCAGCAGGAATGGATTTGAATGCAGGAATGAATTTGAATTCTTCCGTAATGTATTTCTTACCGATATCGGAACTTACCATCCAGTTCAAGAATTTCTTCGCTTCGTCTTTCACAGCAGAGTTTTTGTTGATAACCCAGTTGTTTGGTACACCAACGAACAATTTATCGTTCGCTGCAGCGTCATCGTTGATCGGCATTGGCAAGAAGCCAATTTTGATGTTCGGGTTTGTTTTTGTGATTTGAACTTGTGTCCAGTTACCTTGCTGCGTCATTGCTGCTTTACCTGTAGCAAAGTCAGTTACTTGTGTATTGTAATCTGTTTGAAGCGGATTTTTGTTACCGTATTTCAACTGTAGATCAAACAGTTTTGTCCATTGGTTAAATACTTCGTTACCCGGAATTTTTGCTGTTCCTTTGTTCAAGCCATCAATGAAGGCATTCGGATCCTTTTGGTAAGCAAACGGAAGGTTTACGAAGTGGTTACCCAGTACCCACCACTCGCCATAGCCGGTTTCAAAAGGTGTAATTCCTTTTGCTTGAAGCTTTTTAGCCGCATCTTCTAATTGTGTAAGTGTTTTTGGTAATTCGGTAATGCCAGCTTGTGTAAACAAGTCTTTATTGTATTGGAAACCATAACCTTCAAGGTTCAGCGGTTGTCCATATAGTTTACCGTTTTTCGTCATTGGCTCTTTAGCCACGTCTACAAGATCCTTAACCCATGGTTGATCGGAAAGATCTTCCAAGTTTTCGATCCATTTATCCATATCCGAGAAACCACCGTTGTTGAAAATGTCCGGTTTGTCACCTGAGTTGAACTTCGCAAGCAATGCTGCCCCGTAGTCAGCACCGCCGCCTACTGTATCAACTTGAATTTTAACATTAGGATTTTGCTTTTGATATTCTTGAATTAATTTGCCAAGTTGATCGGCGATTTCTACTTTGAATTGGAACATTTTAATTGTAACTGGTTTACCGCCTGCAGCAGGTGTTGCTGTTGCCGCTCCACCCGTTGTTGCTGTTGGAGTTGGCGCTGTTTCTTTCTTCGCGCAGCCAACGGCAACTAAAGATAGTGAAAGTACAGCCGCCATACTGATCATTGTTAATTTTTTCATTTAGGTAAAGCCTCCCTTTTAGTTTCAATCAGCTTACCCTGATAACGTTTCGTTAGCTCGTCATCAGCTTACATGGTTTATTGTAAACACTTACTTAAACCCTTAACACAGAGAATATTGAACATAAAGGTGGAAGATTTTGAACATATTTGCAAAACTGTTAACCTTTTACCGATCCTGCCGTTATGCCTTCAACAATATGTTTCTGCATCGCTAAGAAGAAAATAACGATCGGCAAAACGCCAAGTGTTAGACCAGCCAAGGCCAAATCCCATTGCTTCGTATATTGACCAAAGAAAGAAAACGTTGCTAAAGGTATTGTTCTCAGTTCTGGGCTATTTAACACGAGTGAAGGCAGCAGATAATCATTCCATATCCATAAACTGTTTAAGATAATGACTGTCGTGGACATCGGCTTTAACAGAGGGAAAACAATTCGCCAAAATACCCCATACGGCGAGCATCCATCCACAGTGGCTGACTCTTCAATTTCAAGTGGAATGGATTTAATAAAACCATGGAACAAGAAGACGTTCAGTGAAACACCGAATCCGAAATAACAAATAATCAAGCCGAACTTGCTATCCATTAGTCCAACTTCATTAGCTACACGCACAAGCGGGATCATGATAGATTGAAACGGAATAACCATTGCAGCAACGAAAGCTATAAATACAAGGTTGTTGAATTTACTTGATTTGCGCACCATTCGATAAGCGGCCATGGAACTAATCAACACAAGCCCTACATTACTGAACACAGTAATAATGAAAGAGTTCAGAAATGCACTTGGGAACTTCATGATTGTCCATACCTTCGTATAGTTGTCAAGATATAAGCTTGACGGAAGCTTCGCAGTGCTGGCTGCCAGCTCCGGGAATGTTTTAAGTGAGTTAACGATGACGAAGTAGAAAGGAACTAAAAATAAAAGTCCTATTAAGATGCCGAGCACCTCGAGTGTAAATAATCGTCCTGAGTATTTTTTGACCGATTCCATTAAACTTCAACCTCCTTGCGTTTCGTATACATGACTTGGATGGTCGAAATAATGGCCACTACAACGAAGAATACTAATGCTTTTGCTGTTCCTAAACCATAGTTGTTATTCCGGAACGCTTCCTGATAAATATTGATGGAAACGGATTCTGTTGAGTTGAACGGTCCACCTTTGGTCAAGGCAAAGTTCAGGTCAAACATCTTGAAGTTCCATGAAATTGTCAGGAACAAACATACGGTAACAGCCGGCATAATGAGTGGAATGATAATGTTCTTAAGCACTTGTAATCGCGTAGCACCATCGATATAAGCCGCTTCAACCATATCTTTGGGCACATTCGAAAGCGCCGCAATATAAATGATCATTAAGTAGCCCGAACCTTGCCATATACTAACGATGGCGATTGCCCAGAAGGCTGTAGGTGCATCACCCAACCAAGGAAGTTGGAAAAAACTAATATTGGTCAATTCTCCTAACGTCCCGAACCCTTTGACGAAAATAAACTGCCAAATGAAACCAAGAAGAAGTCCACCAATAACATTCGGCATGAAGAAAATAGTACGCAGTACATTTCTGGTTTTCAGTGCCTGAGTGAGCAAGAGCGCCAAAAGAAACCCGACAAGATTCGTGAGAATGACATCCGTCACGGTGATTCTTGTTGTAAACCAGAATGCGTTGCGATAGTCTGTGTCATGAAAAAGAAGGTGTTTGAAATTGTCTAGGCCGTTGAACTTCACGGTTGTTGTCACACCATTCCACTCGGTAAATGAATAATAAATACTCATGAGAAAAGGAGTAACAACAATGAGTGCGAAAAAGATCAGCGCGGGTCCGACAAACACCCATTGTTGTAGAAGTCCTGCTAACCCTTTGTTGGTTTTCATGGGAATTTCCCCCTTACGATTATCTAACTATAAGCTATAGTATAAATCCCTTTGTCTTCGTGAAACACAGATTATCGTGATGCATTAGGTGGAATTTGTTGACCTCTACTGCTACAATATAGGGTGAAAAGTCTAAAAAGAAACCGAGTTGATGCACCTTGTTTCGTCATAGTATACGCAATAAATTAATCCTTTTTCTGCTCATTGCGACCTTAGTTCCATTCACTACATCCATTGTTGTTTCTTATATATTCACCAAGGACAAAGTCACAGAAGACACAATTACGAATAATTCGGCCCTGATATCTCAAGCAAAAATGAATTTGTTGAATTACTTAAATGGTGTTGTCCAGGCATCTACTACGATTTATACAGGTCAGTATTCATCTGTTGGTTATCTTTACGATATTCTGCAAACCGAGCGAGAAATCGACTACATGAGTGATAAGGTTATCAAAAGCGGGCTGCAGGTCATGTCCCATTCGGTTAAAGAGATCAAACAAATTTATCTTTACGCCTCCGTTAGCGACCGTTCTTATTTAGCGAGCAGCGACATTCAAGGAAGCACGATCGGTAAATATGAATCTCTTCGGCAGTTCCCCGAGAACAAAACCGTTTATTTTGAAACCACTCATGCAAGCCATAATTACAATATTGCACTTAATGTGTATTCTGCTCCAACCCCTGTCCTATCTATGCATCGTAAAGTTATGTACTCCCCAAGTAACATCTCAATTGGTGAGCTGATAATTGATCTTCAGCTGAATCTAGTCTCTGAAATATCTCAAAGCTTATTCACCCATGACCAAGAAGAACTGTATATCCTGGATGATAAGGGGTTCATCGTGTTCGGTCCTGATGTGTCTAAATGGGGACAACCTCTTGAAGCAAGTTGGGGGAATGAGGCGATTTATAGCGATCTCCAAAAAGGTTCCTATGAATGGAAAAACGGCGCTTATGCGGGGATAAATATTTATGAAAAAATGAAAACTGACTATGTTAACTGGACGATCGTGAAGCGGCTTCCCTATGAGCAATTAACGAAAAATGCCAGACAGTTAACTTTAATTAATTCTTTGATCCTTACTCTGTTTATGTTGATTGTCATTGCCGGAACCATTTATATCAGCATTAAATTTACAGAGCCTATCAAACAATTAATTCGTTATATCACACGCATACAGGCTGGACAAGTTCAGTTAGGCCAATTGAATACCGATATCGAGCTCACTCGTACGGATGAAATGGGCATTCTCGCCAATCGATTCCATGGCCTTATGCAGGATTTAAATCAAATGGTGATGCGTGAATATCGTCTTGAGCTTGCAAACAAATCGAATCAGCTTATGGCACTTCAAGCTCAGATCAATCCGCACTTTTTGAATAACGCGCTCCAATCGATCGGAACACTAGCTTTGCAGCATGATGCACCAAAGGTCTATGCTTTGATTTCGTCACTTGCCAAAATGATGCATTACAGCATGAACACGAATGAATCCGTCGTTCCTTTACACAAAGAAATCGATCATATTAAAGCCTATCTCGAACTGCAAAAGCAGCGCTTCGAGCACCAATTCGAAGTTATTTACGAGATCGAAGAAAGCACGAAAGCAATCTCTGTACCCAAGATGATCCTTCAACCGCTTGTCGAAAACTATTTCAAACATGGCTTTAAACCGAGTGCAGCTACGGGCTTATTACGTATTCAAGCAATGAAGCTTATCGTTCATGAGGATGAATACTTGAAACTCATCGTTGAGGATAACGGAATAGGTATAACCGAGCACCGGCTCCACGAAGTAAGAAACAGACTGAATACCCCATCGATAACCGATGAGGCTTGTATTGGGCTTAGTAATGTACTGACCAGAGTACAATTGTACTTCACTGATGATGCATTTCTTGATGCCCAGCATGTACAGCCCCAAGGTCTACGGATTGTGATCCATATTCCTATGAAAAAGGGAGCACTTGAATGAAAGTATTACTTGTTGATGATGAGAAACATGTGCGCGATGCCATCCGCCTGCTTGTGGACTGGAAGCAGTACGGCATAGAAACTATATTAGAAGCCCAAGATGGTGAATCGGCCATAGAGATCGTAAGTCGTGATCATCCTGCGATTATTATGACCGATATGATGATGCCAATTATGAATGGCGTAAAATTGCTCGAGTGGCTGCATACGCATGCTCCTGACTCGAAGACGATCGTTATTAGCGGTCATGACGACTTCTCTCTACTTCGCCATACGTTAAAGTATGGCGGAACGGACTATATATTGAAGCCTATTGATCCCGAGCAGTTAAATGAAGCGCTAGATAAAGCCATCCACGCTTGGAATAAGGATGAGGAGCTTCGTCATACCAATCGAGAACTGAATATCGAAATGAACCAAATTAAGCCCATGTACTGGGACAAGCTGCTATCGAACTTAATTGCCGAACCCTCCGCTTATGATCAAGCGGCCGAGCAGCTCGAGAAAGAGCTTCATTTATCTCGGACTATTCGAGAATGCCGTGTTGCTATTTTATCCTTAGATACGATGGAACGCAGTGTGAAGAACAAGTTCAGTCATAATCTGGACCTCCTGCTCTTCTCGCTTATTAACATATGTAATGAATTCCTCGTTAACGATCAGCGCGGTTATGCTTTCCGCCATTGGAACAGCGATAACGAAATTGTATTGCTTCTATGGAAGGATCAATCTGGCTCTGAGGCATTTCTCGCAAAAATTAATGAAGGTATACGCACAGCGCTTCATACTCGCGTGGACTTCGGTATTGGAAGCTCTCACTCCTTTCCAACGGATTTGACTTTATCCTATCAGGAAGCCCGTGATGCCCTCAGACAGCGAAATCTCAAATCCAAGGAAACATGGATTCACAGTACATTAAAAACAGCCAAAACCGTTCAGCCTGCGCTTACTTTCAGCCAATATGAGGAACGGATTCAACTCGCTATTCGCAGTGGCAGCATTGACCAAATTCAAGAAACGGTTCAAGAATGGATGGACGCCGTCAAACTGAGCGAAGCCATTACACTCGAACAGCTCGACCATTGGTGGCGGGAATACAGGGTGATGAAGCGTCGTTGGGTGCAGCAATTTTTCTATAACATTAGTGAAGATCAGGTTAAACAGCTGCTCCTTGATGAGCCATCCAGTTTGATCGTTCCGCTTGATGAGCATGGGATCCTATCTCTATCACTGTGGCAGCAGGAACTCACTCGGAGTATTGTTCACTTGTCGAAGCTGCTTCTTGAGAGTCAGCAGAAGGACAAAAGCGTTATTTTTGAAATCGCAGAGTTCCTTGAGAAGCACTATCACGAAGATGTCTCGCTTCAGGATATCGCGAATCGATTCTACCTCAGCCGCGAGTACATCTCACGGAAATTCAAACAAGAGTTCGAGGTAAATCTTTCTGACTACTTAGGTCAAATTCGCATGAGTAAAGCAAAGGTCCTGCTGCGCAATCCATATCTTCGGATTTCACAAGTAGCGGAGATGGTCGGTTATCAGGACGAGAAATATTTCAGCAAAGTTTTCAAAAAACTAGAGGGACTCACCCCAAATGAATATCGAAAAACGGCGAATTCTATCTAAAATTCTGTAAAAAATATGGAATATGTTATACTAGTAATCAGAGGTGATTTTCATGAACATGCCCATCGAGACTACGACTGCGAATTCTTTCCCTCGCGCTGCTTCGAAGGCTACGAAGGTAAGAAAGAAAACGTACGTATACTTGTTTGTGGGTTGGGTCATGCTGATCGCAATCGGAGTAGCCGCAGCTATGATGTACACAGAGCATTTGAGGCAAAAAATTGCAACCGATATCGCACAGCAAACCCAGCAACAACTGCAAGTGGTTCAACAAGACTATCAGAAGCAAGTGACCCAATTGAAAGATAGTGTTACGACAGATATGAAAGCTTTACAGACAAAAGTAGACTCACTGAATGAATTACTGGCTTTCACGAAGGACAGCGCTAACAGCAAAACCGATAACAGCAACCAGCTTTATACACAGCTTGCCGACGTAAAGAAGAAGTTGGAAGAACTGCAAAAAAATCTGGATGTGCTAAAGTAATGAACGTAAATAGCATTCAACAAATCAACCGCGTCCTTCTACTTGCAAGCGCCCCGTTTCTGGGGATGCTAATTTGGCTGCTTTTCGTTACGGCGAATGTTCCTATCAACCCATTGGTACATAAGGCGTCTACGCCAATCACTTTTCAACAAGAAACGTTTACGCTTAATAACTTGCTGACCAAAGCGAATAGCGACGCAGTTCAAACCAAATCCATCATTCAGCAATATTTCGAGCTTTATGAGAAAAGCGCCACAGAAGTAGCGGCTATGCTCCAGAATGCTGCAGAACAAGCTGCCAAACCCGGCATTATCTATGATGCACGGATAACGGCCAAGCTCGGCAGCCCAATTCGACAAGCTTCTTCCGGGAATATCGACTTGAAACTTTTCGCTTTGAATGAAAGCAACTATAAAGGTTATGCGCTTAAAGTAAACCTTAAGAGCGATAAGGCCATTAAACTTGTGCTCGGCAAGGATAAAATTGGCTCCAGTGAGACAACGCTAGATGCAGTCACGCGTTATGGGGCTATCGCGGGTGTGAATGCAGGGGGCTTCGCCGATGACAATAAAGGCAAACGATATCCGCTGGACACAACAATGATGAATGGGAAGTATGTGAATGGTTTCTTTCCTACCAACAACGATACGACCTTCATTGGCCTGAATAAAGACCGCAAGCTCATTGGCGGTAAGTTTAGTTCTCAGTCTGAGCTCGACAAGTTGAACCCACTCATGGGATCTACCTTCGTTCCGGTTCTCCTGAAGAATGGTAACAAGATGTCGATTCCCTATCAGTGGCAAAGTTCACCAGCAAGAGCCGCGCGGACCATCATGGCCAACTACAAGCACGACCAGCTGTTGTTTATTGTGACCGACGGCTATGACGAAAGCGGTAATTCGGGAGCAACACTTGCTGAGCTGCAGGACAAAATGCAGCAATTAGGCATTGTGGATGCGTATAACTTGGATGGGGGCGGCTCTACCACTTTAGTCATGGGGGGCAGCGTCATCAATCGGCCATCTGATGGGAAGCTTAGACCGCTAGCCACCAACTTTCTATTTTTTAAATAACCGAAATTATTCACACTTTATTCGTTTCTTTTTTTAGAATGGTTGGGTATAATAAGCCTTAACTATGCTCAAAGATCCCAAAGCAGAGAGACTTTTACCAGGCTAAAAGATCCCTATATATGGAGGTGCAGCAATGTTTGGTTTATCAACAACATTTTGGCTCGTTAACACCGTTTTTGTATTATTCATCGTCGCTATGATGACGGCTTCCTATAACGAGGACAAAACAAAAGGTCTGTAAACATTGAAATACAAGAAAAAAAGCATCTTCTCCGTTAGGAGAAACGATGCTTTTTCTTTTATTACTCTTATGCTCTAACCTTTAGCAAGTTCATTTCAGTTACACATACGCCGCAAATATAACGCTCTTTGAATTCACTGACACTTTCCATACTTCCGCAAAACACACATTTGGGACGATATCTCTCCAGTATGATATGGTCACCCTGCACCAAAATTTCGACAGGATCTCCTTCATTCATTTGATATCGCTTTCTTAACGACTTAGGCAGTACAATGCGTCCCAATTGATCGACTTTACGAACGACTCCGGCTGGCTTCATCATAGGACTTCACCTCTCTTCCGCTCACGTTTTCCATGCTCTCTACTTCATCTAGCATATCTATACGGACTGATACGGAATACTATTCGCCGTTATTTAAGAAACTCCTGCTAATAACATGCTGAAACTTTCTTTTCCTGTCAAATATGTCGGCTCAGTCCTACTATTGATAGGTCTTAAGCTCTAATCAAGGCCAACGAAGCCCGTCTGCCGCAAGCCCTCATACAGCATAATCGCTGCCGAATTCGATAAATTAAGCGATCTGACCGCATCTGACATTGGCAACCGCAGTAATGTTTCGGGATGCTGAGCTAACAGTTCCTCAGGAAGTCCTTTGGTTTCTTTGCCAAATACAAAAAAATCTCCATCCTGAAATGTAAAATCTGTGTAACGTTTGGTTGCCTTCGTTGACGCAAAGAAAAAACGATGCTCTTTGTATGCCTCCAGCACCTCATCAAATGAGTCATGATACTCGAGCTTAACCGAGTGCCAATAGTCCAATCCAGCGCGTTTTAGCGTCTTGTCATCCGTCTGAAAGCCTAGTGGTCTAACCAAGTGGAGATACGTGCCTGTCGCTGCGCAGGTTCTGGAAATGTTACCTGTGTTTGCAGGAATCTCGGGTTCTACTAATACAATATGAAATGCCATCTCTGTCAAATTCACCTCATTCTCTATCCTATTATAAGCGAATACGGAATGCAATTTTACACAGGGTTAACTTTATCTTAATATCTCGATGATAGAGCGCTGTCATAATAGAATTATCCTCGATAAAAGGAGTCCACCCATCGATGAAAAAGAAAATCCTAGTTGTTGATGACGAACCTTCCATTTCCATGCTTATAGAATTCAACTTGAAGCTTGTAGGCTTTGAAGTCCATTGTGTATTCGATGGCGAAGCTGTCTTCGATGCCATCCAAACGTTTCGCCCCGATCTCATCGTTCTCGACTTAATGCTGCCGAAGATGGACGGGTTCCAAGTGTGCCGCAAGCTTAGAAACCAGAATAACCTCGTACCCATTATTATGCTTACAGCTATGCAGGATCTCACGGATAAAATTGCCGGCTTGGATAACGGTGCTGACGATTATATGACCAAACCTTTTTCACCGCAGGAGCTCATTTCTCGTATACAGGCCATCCATCGGCGAATCCAAACCTTACCGTCCTCGACAGAAAATGCGCCCATCACGATTGGTCAAATCGCTATTAAAGCCGATCAACGTGAAGTCATGGTGAATGGCTCTCCTATTGAACTTACACCTAAGGAATTCGAGCTGCTGCTCTTCCTGTGTAAGCATCGCGGCAAAGTCCTTAGCAGGCAGCAGCTTCTCCATGGGGTTTGGGACTATCACTTCCTCGGAGATACCCGAATCGTCGATGTGCATATCTCTCATTTGAGAGATAAAATTGAGAACAACGCACGCAATCCGGAATATATTATGACCATCAGGAACGTTGGCTATAAGCTAACTGAGCCTGTTGTGAAGGAATCGCTGGCTTAATGGCCTCTTCGCCTTTCCCCTTCCGCATTCGGCGGAGCATCAATACGGAAAAGCCCCTGACAACTCAGGGGCTTTTCTTCATTTACAATGAACGCAAATATAAGGGCTAATCACTTATTGTGCCGCCCCGACTGCCTTAAGCCAAGCTTTGGCTATTAGCGCATGCCCTGCCGGTGACGGGTGTACGCCGTCTGGCGCCCAGTAGCTGGAGGGTGCGAGCATCGAGGCCTGTGCGAATATACCGTCAAGAGGAACCAAAAGGGCACCAAATTCCCGTGCTAACTCCCGGACGACAGTTATTTTGGGATCGAGATCCTCACGCCACAACTTCCGGTCTTCCGGCACTGGCAGTACGAATGGCTCGATCATAATAAGGTTAGCCCTGAGCTCCTCTTTCGTACGGACAAGCAGTTCCCGGTAACCTTCTTCGAATTGTTCCGCAGATGTAGGATCGTTCCTGTCATATCGTCTCCAGCAGTCGTTAATACCGATATAGATCGATACCCAGCTCGGCCCCAGTTCGATACAATCCTGTTCCCAACGAGAACGCAGTTCCTTCACTCGATTCCCACTAATCCCCCGGTTCAGGAATGTGACCTGTTTTTCCGGAAAAGAAGAACCGAACTGGGCTGCCGTCATCAAGGCATACCCTTTGCCCAAATCGGACGGATTATCTCTAATCCTTCCGGCATCCGTAATACTGTCACCTTGAAATAATACGATATCGCCTTGCTTGAATGGCACTCCCATTTGCACATCCTCCTACTCTGAATTTAATCATTAAAATCCGTAAAGACGCCAAGGCTTATGTCCACCGAAATAGCGGGCAACCTTCCGCGGTGATTCCACGGGAAAGATTCGCCCGTCAGGCGTCTCAGCACCTCGGGAAAGGATCGCTTCATCCCCCTTGCTCAAATCCAAAACGATTTCATCTTCACCCGCTTTTACATATCCGGTATGCTCAGAAACTTTAGTCCCGGATATCGTCCAGCGAATTACTCCGTTCCAGCCTGTCTTGATGCTACACGGCTCCCCGGCCAAACTCTTCACTCGAATCATTTGGGTTTCACCGTCACGACGTACAGCGCTGATTAAAAATGCTCCTTCGGTTCGCAAATTTTCGAAAGACACATCTTGCCACTCGCCCGGCACAGCTGGGAATACCCGTATCTTGCCTCCCCAGCTTTGAAGCAGCATGTCGTGTATCGCTTCTGCACCGGCAAATGGCGTTTCGATAACAGGTCCTGCTTCTTTATACATTGTATTCGGTTTAATAATCAACATCAACGATTGCAAATAACGCAAGGCCTCATCTCCCCAACCGAGAATAGCAGCTATTGAAGCCGCCCCAGTAAGGCTGAAGCCGCGTAAGTCGCCTTCCTTCCCGATCCAATGACGAAGCGAGGTTGTGATCAGCTTCCGATCCTCTTCATTGTCGCAGCCAATCAAATGGAGTGGAAAAATCGCAAGCAGATGGCTGAAATGTCGGTGACCGTATGCTAGAGGCGTGTCTTGTCCAATCATAAATCCCGTCTCATCTACAGGTAACGGAGTCAGCCTTTCCAGAACTTCCTTCCATTTCCCGGTAAGCGGATCTTCCACAGTCAGCCGCTGACATATTTCCAAAAGGGTTTGGCAGCCCCAGCGTAATAAAGCAAGATCGTAATGAGAATCGCGTACCTTCGTTTTCATAAACGAGCCATATTCAGGTGAAATGGTAGGCGGAAGATGCAAACTACCGTCATCGCCTTCTTCAAGAATGTGAAGATAATAATTCACACTTCTACGTAAAAGAGGAAATAAGATGGTGTTCAGCATCTCATCATCCATGCTGTATCGATACTGCCGCCACACATTATGGCAAATCCAGTTTAAATTCCCTACTTCATCATCTACCTTAGCCAGCAAATCATAGCTGCAGCTGCGACCAAGTCCTGAGGAATCATGCCTGCAGGACTCCGGAACGTTGTTTATTAGATTTTCTCTGTTTTCATCTAAAGCGCGAACCAGCGACATCCCGATGTCCAATCGATTCGCGGTATACACCGGTGAATAACTCATTTGCACATTCATATTGAACCAAACACCCGGCCATGGCGTTGAAGTAAGCCACGGACCTTGATTATCGATCAAGGGCTGATCCGCACGTGTGGCTGAAGCCAACTTATACATTTGTATCCAATAGAAGCTTTGGAGCCGCCCATCCGGAACCGAGATGAAGCTTTGCCGATAATAGTTGTGCCACCACTGACGGTGAACGCCCACCCATGTATCGAAATCAACGATAGAGGCTTGAACAACCGCATCCACTGCTTTACCAATTGCAGCTTCGTTATGCCCTTTAATAACGGATATGAAGCAAATTCGGCGATTCGGCGACACTTGGATATCCTTCCAGGCAGTCACGCACCCATCTTCGCTTGAATATCGCTGAATGCAAAGGTTCACGCCATCTCTTGCCGTTTTTTCCACATCAATCGCAGGTATATATTGATTTAAATTGAAGCCATCCGCATTTTTCAGCACGTGATCAACTTCCAGGTAGGCGTACCACGCAAACTGTGTAGCGCTCTCCCCTTCTGATGTCTCGATCTCGACAGCCATAACCGGTTCCTCGCTATGGACAATGGAACGAAGCTTTACCTCGCCACGGGTCGTCGTCAAATTAGCACGAAGCTCCGCGTTCCATAAGTCCACCCGCATGCTCGTCGGATGATAAATCATGCCTTCCATCTCTAGATCAAGCTCACCAATAGGTACGCGTGGAGGGAAGCCCGGTTTGTCGGTCCGGTTTGCCGTTACATCTGTGCGTCCCGTGACAAAACGGAGTACATGCCGTTTTGTCGCATTTTCCTCCCCATATACCATCGCGCCGATCGAACCATTACCAATAAAGGCCCCTTCATCCCAACTGACAGGCTTCACAACCCATTCCATATCATTGTCGGCCATAAAATGTTCCCATTCTATGTCATTCATTGAAGCAGCCTCCTCTATCCTTTAATCGCTCCAATCAGAGCGCCTTTGACGAAATATTTTTGGAGAAACGGATATACAAGCAAAATCGGTACCGTTGCCACAATAATGGTCGCGTATTTCAATGTAACTGAGAGCATGGCCGAGGCGCCATCCGAAGCCCCTAAGTTTGAGCTTGCTTCCCCTTGGAGCAAAACTTCGCGCAGCACGAGCTGCAGCGGATAGAGCGATCGGTCCTGCAAGAAAATCATAGCATTGAACCATGAATTCCAATGACTGACGCCATAATACAATAACATAACGGCAATAACCGGCATGGAAAGCGGTAAAATGATCCGGAACAAAATGACAAAGTCATTCGCGCCATCTATTTTAGCCGACTCCTCCAACGCATCAGGAATCGCTTCGAACGCGGTTTTCATCAGAATGAGATTAAAGGTGTTAATCGCTTGAGGAATAATGAGCGCCCACAACGAATCGACCAATCCAACTCCTTTAATCGTCAAATAGAGAGGAATCAATCCACCGCTGAAAAACATGGTAAACACGATAAACAGCAGAAGCGGTTTACGGTAGGCCAAGCTTTTCCTTGATAACGCATAGGCCCCGAATGCTGTAAGCACGATATTGAAAAACAGACCCACCAGCACAACAAAAAACGTATTCCCGTATCCTTTCAGGATCATGGGGTTTCGAAACACATTTGTGTAAGCATCCAGTGAAAATCCGAGCGGCCGCCACAAAATGCCTTTGTGCCCCATCAAAGCTCCAGCGTCACTAATGGAGCCAAATGCCACATAAACAATAGGATATATCGTAATGATCATCAGGAAAGTCAAGAAAATCAAATTGATGGAATCGAAGCTTTTTTCTGAAAATGTTACCCGGTTCAGCATGACTATGCCTCCTTTCTACCACAAGCTAGTATCATTTAATTTACGGCTTAACCAGTTGGAACAAATGAGCAGAATAAAATTGATCATAGAATTAAACAAGCCAACCGCCGAGCTGAAGCTATAATTGAAATCTTGTAAACCAACCCGGTACACGTAAGAAGATACCACATCCGCCGTTTCATAAGTGCCTGGATTATAAAGCAAAATGATCTTTTCGAACCCGACGTTCATCATTTTTCCGATCTCTAAAATGAGCAGAATGATGATCGTCGGCATTAAGCCGGGAAGTGTCACATTCGTCATCTGCTTCCACCTGCCTGCGCCGTCTATTTTAGCCGCTTCATATTGCTCCTGATCAATGCCGGTCAAAGCCGCCAAAAAGATGATCGTTCCCCAACCGATATGCTGCCACACACCCGAGGATACATAGACGGAACGGAAAAAGCTCGGTTCAAGTAAAAATGTCGTACGTTCCCCTCCGAAAAAGACAATCACGTCATTCATTACGCCGTCGCTGACGGTGAAATCTTTGATGATGCCGCAGATGACAACTAGTGAAATGAAATGAGGCATATACGTAATGGTCTGCACCGTGCGTTTAAATAAGGCATGTCTCACTTCATTGAGAAGAAGTGCTAGCACGATCGGTGCCGGGAATCCGAACAATAGCTG
Source organism: Paenibacillus sp. V4I3 (assembly GCF_030817215.1). GTDB lineage: Bacteria > Bacillota > Bacilli > Paenibacillales > NBRC-103111 > Paenibacillus_E. Next base: position 2,422,227 of record NZ_JAUSZA010000001.1, on the reverse strand, counting down.
ATAGAAGCTGATAAGTACTGTGTTTTTTATTGTCCTCCAGAAATAAGGTCCGGTAAAGAAGGCTTGAAAATGCTCAAAGCCTACCCAATCGCTCCCCCAAATGCCAAGGCGTGGAGAAAAATCCTTAAAGGCGATAATAGCACCATACATCGGTCCATAATGGAAGATCACATAATAAAGCAGCACCGGAAAGAGCATCACATAAAGCAGTTTATTTTTACGGATATCGATCAATATCCCTAGTCGGGATCTCTTTTTCGGTATGAAGGGAATGGCCGTTTCAGGACTGATTGTATTCATTTCTCTGCTCCCTCTCTATCCTTGGGCTAATTCCTTGCAGGTGAATACAAGCCGCTTAGTAAAGAGACCTAGTATTCCGTATTCACCTGCAAGACACCATTAAGTTTTTTATCTTTTGTTGTAGCGGTCAAGCGCATCCTGATAAATTTTCGTGACCTTATCGATACCCATTTCATTAATGCGTTTTACATACTCATCGAACTTCTCGACGGGTTCCTTGCCCATGATGAATTTCACGAACATTTCTTCTTTATAGCTGGTAATCGCCGTATTCAATTTGGCCAATTCTTTACTTTCCTCTATCGTCGGAGTTATGAAAAGTGGCATTACATGCTTAACCGCGTCCGTTTCGCCCCAAATTTTAATCGCTTCATCCTGCTCCTTGAAAGTGTTGAAGCTTTTTCGAACGTCACCTAGAAAAGGGCCATTCGGTTTCGTATATTGAGATACCATTTGTTGCAGATTAAACTTTTCATTTTTAGTAATTTTTTCGCTAAACTTAGGGACATTGTTTTCCATCTTGTAGCTGTCTCCTTCAATACCGAAGTTGAACAACAGGCTGCCTTTTTCACCATAAGCATAATCCAACCATTTAACTGCAAGCTCTACATTCTTCGAATCGCCTGTTACCGCTTTGCTGGCAACCGGATTGTACTTGAAGTCACGCTGTCCGATAAAAGCGCGTTCCCCTTGCTTCAATGTCGGATATGGAGCTGCAACCAGTTGGAATTTCGGGTTTTTCTTCTTCCCGGTATCCATCCATCTGCCCATACCTCCGCTCAATAGACCTACCGTTGCCCCAGAACTGTCACTCATTAATTTGTTGTCCAACGCTTTGGAATCCGTGTTAAGGGCAAAGTCTTTATCAAGCAGCCCTTCCGCATACCATTTACGTAGCAAGGTCAAAGCATCTTTAAACTGCGGATCGATTGGACCGTATCTGACTTTGCCTTGATCATCGATATAGAATTTATTGGCCGTTTTGAAGGCGCCAATGAATGCGTCCTGAATGTTAAGCTCACTACTATATTGGGCGGTAAATGGTGCGGAAGCGCCTTTCTTTTCTTTGAAGGCTTTTAACACCGTATACCATTCATCGATCGTCTTTGGAACCTGAAGATTCAATTCATCCAGCCAGTCTTTACGGATCATCGGTCCTCGGAACACTAACCCATTGTCGGGACGAATCATCGGAAATGCGTAATATTTACCGCTATCTGTTTTGATCATCTTATCTAATTCTTTGTCTTGTTGAAGTAATTTCTTTAAGTTTGGTGCATTCTTGTCAATCAAATCGTTGAGTGGAAGAATGACTTTATCCGCAATCGCTTTCTCAGGTCCGCCTGGATAAGCGGCAGTCCCGCCTCCGCCCCAGTTGTATTCAATAACATCCGGTAATTTATTGGATGCAATCATCAGATTGAACTGCTCCTTCGATTGCCCGTCAGCCGGATGTGTATACTTCACTTTCACACCGGTTTCTTTTTCAAGCTGCATCCCAAAAGGAGATTCGGCCAGATTAGGTACAAAAGATGCCAAGTTCGTGTCGATCTGCTCCCAAGACGTTAACGTTTCTTGGGTGCTAATTGGATACTTAGCTCCCGCCGCTGTTGGTGCAGCAGAACCTTTTGGTGAAGTCGTGCTTTCAACAACCCCTTGTTTGGAACAACCAACAAACACACTAGATGCCACTACAACACTTAATACCATACTAATAGACTTCTTGTTCACATATTTCCCCATGTAAATCCCCCTCGTATGAATTGCTTCTATGCACTTCGGTGCACCGTGGTTTCATTATGTAACGAAAACCATGTACCGGATATCGTTAAAACCGAAACTGCATCATCAAAATCGATAAAAATCAACCTTCAATTTACGCAATCGCTATGTAAAAACGGAAAAGCCGCGCAAGCATGCTTGAACGGCTCCAATTATGTCATTGGATATCTTTAAATTTGCCCGGTGTGATACCCTCGAATTTCTTGAAAATCCGATTGAACGTATTCATGTCGGAGTATCCGACTTTTTTCGCAATATCTGTGACAGATAAGACTTGAAGAGAAAGCAGCCGTTTTGCTTCTTCTAATCGGGTTCTGCTGATAAAATCAAGCAAGGCTTCGCCCGTCTGTGCTTTGAACTGTTTGGATAAATAGGAAGGCGTTAACCCGAACTTATCGCCCACCATCGAGATGTTCAGATTCTCCTCGGCGTAATTGCTTTTAACATACCGGGTGACCTGCTGGCTAAGTTGGTTGTGCTCCTGTTGACGGTCTTCTTGAATGAATTGGCACACCTGACTCAGCACTTCTCGAATCTGTACCTTCATTTCTTTGATGGTTGAACTGCTCATTAATCGGTCGATTTGATCCGTTTTTACGATTAACGCCCGATGATTGCTGCTCGTACCAATTTCATCCATCGTTTTCAGCAGCGTACTTATCAAATCGAACATGAGGCACTTGGCGAACGGTACGGACAAGGACGCATCCGATACGTTAATCTCGATGATTTCACCTATGATTGCACTCGATTTCTCGAAATTGCCCGATTTCACAAAATTGATCAGCTGATGCTCTACAGGCAATGGATAGTAATAATTTCTGGATGGCCTAACCGTTTCTGAACTCGGTAAATCATCGTACCCAATAATTTCCCCGCTCCCCATAACGAGCCGGTACTCCAAAGCTGCCAAGGTTTGCTGGTAAGCTGTAGAGATCCCATACAGCTCCTGGTGGATGCCGCTGATCGCCACAGTCAAATTGACATGGAAATGGTCCAGCAAGAATGACTTCACCTGCTCGGCAATACGCTTCAACTCTTCCGAATCCGGATCTGTCCCAAAATTCACTATGCACGCTTGCATATTGTCTACTTCTGTAATGAAGGCCCGATTGTAATGACCGATCACTTCTTCAGCGACGTTCATAATAATGAAGTGCAGCATCCTCACCTTCTCGGGAGCGGCATACTCATCGATCTCAAACTTGCCGAAATGCTCGATGTGGAATAACAGAACAGCAAAATACGGCGATTCCAGACGAATATCGTGGGCTGCAAGCGATTCGTGTATCGGGACATTTTGTTCCAAACGGCCTTTCAGCAGCCCCTGGAGAAAATGCGAACGAATGGCATCTCGATGCTGATGCAGCCGCCTATCAATCTGTTCTTTTTCTGCGAACGTATTATTCAACGCATCCTGTAAAAATCCGTACTCGTTCGAGCCTTCATGAAAGGATATGCCTGATTTCACGGAAAAGCTCCGAATCAGTAAGTTGATTGGGTTGTAATTTTTTCTCAAAAAGAGATAAGTGACAAGTCCGCCCATGATAAGGCTCAAAATCACACTGGCGTAAATCAGCTTCTTCATGTATTTCATCTTGTCGTCAAATAATTCGGCGGGAATCGTTGATATGTATTTCCACCCTGTGCTGCCAGAGGTGATATAGGAAACAGCTGCCTTTTTACCGGAATCCGCGCCGATAAACATCCCATTTTTCCCGGAAAGCTTGTCGTAATCGAGAAAGTCTGATCTAGATTCAAAACCGGTCGAGGCAACTAGACGGTTTTCCTTATCCAGCACTGCTATGGAGGTTTTATCCGAAGTGGATGGGATATTATCAAGCAATTTGGAATCCTTAATGACAAATAAAATGACCGCGCCTGGATGATCCGGATTGGCGAGTATGACGGATTTGGCATACATCACGGCTTTGACTGAATAGCCATCTTCCCGAAACGTAATGGGTGCATACTCCTGGATATAAGGCTTATCAAAAAACTTCGCCCATTCCTCGTAGCTCATCCCGTCTTTCTCGCGGATCTTTTCGAACAACATACGGCTGTTCGTGTGATCACGTGTGGATATAACCGTGTCGCTATTCCGGTAGTAGATGTAGATTTGTTCAATAAAATCATTCGCTGTCTGATACACCCGCAGATCGTTGGCAATGCTGACCAAATCGTAATAGTCGCTATCCGTCAATGGCTTCACCGTATTCATGAAACCGGTTACCAATTTACTCAAAGCGATTTCCAAGCTTAACCGTTCAATACCGCGAAGGCTGTTATCGATCGCTTGCTCCATCTGCTCCAGGGCTGAATTGTTCGCACGGTTGACTTCCGATTCCACGACATGCCAGGCAGCTGCGTATAGAATCCCACTAATCATTATCGGGATAAGAAGTACAGAGATATAAGAAATGAGCCACGTAACGATAACACTGCGTTTGTTGAACCGGATTCGAGCAAGACTCATTGGATTACCCCTCATCGCCATGTTGTAACTGCTTTCACCACCATTATACAGAAAATATGGGAGGATTGAAGTTATTTCAACACTCGATAAGTACTTATATATTAAAGGACCTTAACCTATTAGATCTGATGATCCATAAATCCGTCGAAAAGGATGCCACGCATACCAAAGCTCGTTACAATCAGAAGGCTCAGAAAGAAATCCTGATGGACCGCACCAAGAAACTTCGGAAAGCTGTCTACAAGATAGATGAATCCATGAAAAATAAATTTCGCATGGAACTTATACTTTCTTATTCTTTTAAAAAAGACGGCTCCATCCATTCAAAAAATGGAAATGAGTCGTCTTTTTGTTTAGTAAATTTTGAAATTCTGAAAAACATGAGAGTTCTTCAGCGGCCTCCTCAAGGGTTTGCTGGTTTTAGCTGAATGTGCCGATCTTTATACAATCGACCGGCACTCGGCTACGTCCAGGCCGAAAATAAATTTTTGCACCGCCATGGCGACACCATCCTCGTTGTTGGAGGCGGTGACGGCATCAGCAATCGCCTTGACATGCTCTTCGGCGTTGCCCATTGCTACGCCGAGCCCCGCAGCCTGCAGCATCTGCACGTCGTTCTCGCTGTCTCCGACTGCTAAAACCTGCGTCATGTCGATGCCGAGCAGCCGACAAACCTCCCGTACGCCGCTTTCCTTGGTGATCCCCTGGACGGAGATCTCCACATTGACCGGTGCGGAAGCAGTAATCTCCAGCCCGCCCCAACCGAGCAGCTCCTCACGGATGCGCGCGACTACCGCCAAATCGTCATGCTTCATGCCGAACTTCATCCAGTCGGTTTCAAACAGCTCTTCGCTCCAATTGCGTCGGCTGGACAAGCTCTCCACGGAATAGCCCCAGAAATGCGCATCCTCGCGGAGAGCCAGCTCATGTAACCGGCGAACCGTTGCGCGGGGCAAATGGGTGCGGGCCATCAATCGGCCCGGCCCTTCCCAGATTTCCGCACCGTTCAACAAGACCATCGGGGAATCGAGCTCCAGCTCCTCCCAAAAATGGCTGGCGGTCTGCACACCCCGGCCCGTGGAGAACATTACGGTTACCCCATGGTCCACTGCCTTTCGCAGCCACTTCTTCGTTTCTTCCGTCACCTGCTTATCGTCGGTAAGCAGCGTGCCGTCCACATCCAAAGCAAGCAATTTATAATCCGTCATTCCTCGTTCTCCTCCGTGTACTCCTTCCGATTATAGCGACAGGCTGTCGACAGGCACCTCAAATACGCGCTTCAACACCAAGCCCGCGGCCAAAGCCGATTCGTCCGGTGTCTGCCGCATGTAATTCAGCCGCACCCCACGGCACGTTTCCGGCACGTTCGCCATAATCCGCTCGTCCATGGCCGGGATCAGCAAATCACCTAACGTCTCCAGCAGCTTGCCCGTCATCAGCACCTGATCGGGATTAAGGAACGTCACCACGTTGCTTACGGCCAAGCAGAGCGCCGTCACAACGGTTTCGTATAGTTCTTCCATCCGCGGCTCGCCGGTGCGAACGCCTTCGGCGAACTCATCCAGCGTCAATCCGGCATTCATTGCCAGTCCGCTTGTAGATGCAAGCGTAGTCAGGCAGCCGGTTCCCCCGCAGTGGCAGCGGTAAACGTTCGCGCCCGTGAATGCCTTGTAATGCCCGAATTCCCCGGCTACGAACGTGGATCCAGTCACCAACTGATGATCGGCTACGATCGCTCCGCCTATGCCGTAATCGAATTTCAGCGTTATATTGTTCGACGAGCCTCTAAAGCTGCCGTGCATGTTTTCATTGATCGCCAATAAATTAACGTCGTTTTCCAGGTAGAAGGGCATATCGTACTTATTCTCTAGCCGATCCTGCAAAGGAAACCGGCCCCACCCAAAACCAGGCAGCCGCAGTGCGATTCCGTGTTTGGAATCCACCAGCCCCTGAATGCTCAGGCCGATCCCCTTGATCCGGCTCCGTTCCGGCGCTAGCTGCAGGAGCTCATCGATAACCTCGCACACGGTGGCGAGAATATGGTCTTCATTCACATACCGGTTAACCGGGCGCCTGGCTTCGCCGACCAGATCGTAGCGAAAATTGTGCAAAGCCCCCTGGACATATTTCCCCGCGAGTTCGATGCCGATGGCGAACATGTTGGCGACATTGATCGTCAGCGGAACCGGCTTGCGGCCTCCGCTGCTTGCGCCGGGTGTTCCCTCGATGACGATATCCTCCAGCAACAGCCGGTTGACGATATTCGTCACGGTTTGCTGGGTCAGCCCCGTTTTGTCTGCCAACTCCACGCGCGATATCGGTCCTTCGGCAAAGACCAGGTGCAGCACCTTTTGCTGATTAATCGATTTGAGCAGTTGCTGGCTGGTTACTCTAGTCATTCGCTTTTTCACCACTCCTTTTGGCGTTCCGGGGTGTATACACAATTTAAGAGGCTAACCATGATACGCACGAATAAAGCGCCAGCTCCTGCAGCTAGATACCTGCCGTACGAATGGCGAACGTATAAACCTCTTGGCGAAGAAGCTTCGTGATTTCGGGCTGCCATGTTACTCGATAATGGAGCCCACATGCAGCGTTTTACTTGGTCGCTACGCCGGATTTTACGTCCTAACGATCTTTCGCCCACTCCGCCCGGGGCATTACCGCATGGAGCACCTGACTTTGTATCGATGGTGCAACTCTTCTATGAATCCGCCAGGATTCCCCGCAGCACCGGCTCCAGACCGTCGGCCATACGCAGGAAGCCCATGTCCGTCGGGTGGACACCGTCCACGGTCGCTTCAGCCGGATCTGCGCCGAGCAGTGTTGAGCCGTCGAAGAAGAACAGACGGCGGTCTCCCTGTTCCTGCAGCTGCTGAACATGCTCCCGCTGGAACGTCAGTCGTTCCAGCCGACTGCGCAGCAGCTCGGGCTTCAGCGGCTCCAGCCCGTACGGGATCCGCGATATGACGAGCACCGGTGCCGCCGGGTGAGCTTCCCGCAGAATGCGGATAAACTCCGGCAGCGTCTGCCGGTAGCTCTCGGTGCTGCCACAGTTGCCTTCATAATCAAGGACGAGCAGCGCTGGGTCTTCGATCTGAGAAATGAGGCGGGCCAGCTCAGGCTCGCCCTTGCCGTTGCCGGAGAAGCCGAGATTAATAAACTCGTAATTGATCCTTCGGCTAAGAATATTCGTGTACGCCATTCCCGGGCGGGAAGCGCAGCCTCCCTGCCCGATCGAGGTGCCGTACAGGACAATCCGCTTCTCCGATTCATAAGCCTTAGGGGGAAGAATCCGCGCACCCGGCTCCAAACCGATCCAGACTGCCTCTACCCCTTGATACAAGGGGAGATTCAGGGTGAACTGGCGCAGACCGCCGCTCTCTCCTGCAAACAGTTCGCTCTCGTACTCCTGCTGCGACGGCAGAAACCTGGCCGTCCCGGCATACAGCAGGGCACCGGCTTCGCCTATGTAAGCATCGACTCCGCCTTCACCCGTAGCCGGCATATGATACATGCCGGTCTTGGCTTTCAATCGCATCCGAACCGCCACCGACGGCGAGTCCGTCTGAAAGCGGATCTGTCCGCCCGCAGTGCAGTTAGCCAGGTCATCCACTGCGGACGGGATCTCCTCGTTCGGATTCACCGGAAGGCGGCGGTACTGGTACTCCAAGTCCCACCAGGCAAGGCCGGAAACGCGGAACGGACTCTCTAGGGGACTGTGCCACTCTTTCCCGACAACTCCGCCAGTCTCCACTTTCATATGCTTATCCAACTGAAGGGCATTCCCTGTCGGTTGATTATTCTCGGCCATAAACCGCCCACCTCCATGCAAAATGAATCAACATTCTTATCCATTTATCGCTCAACCGCCTAGCCTACTTAACCCGCTTACCCACTAAATCCAATAATTTCCGCTAAAATGATTCCTGTGCCAGCTTACTTCCCGCTAAGCCTTCACGCGTCCGCTTTCATCCAAATTAACCGGCTCGCCCCGGCGAACCGATTCGTAAGCCGCTGCAGCGACAGCAGCCGACCGAAGGCCGTCCATGCCGGTAATCGGTACTTCCCGGTTGCTTCTTATCGCATCGATGAAAGCCTGCACCAGACTTCGGTTCATATCGTCTCCCCAGTGGCTCCACTGGGCTTTCATACTCTCGTCGCTGTAGACCTCGCTCTTCTGGCCGAAGGCATTGACGGAAAGCAGACCGTTCGTTCCTACAATCTCCATCGTAACATCGCCCCAGTAAGGGAAAGACTTCGTGCGCGACCAGCTGGTATCGATCGAAGCAAAAGCTCCGTTCGCGAACTTCACGTGCAGTATTCCGGCGTCATCCACCGGAATCTCATGAAACAGGGTCGCAACTTCAGCGTACACCTCCGTTACAGGACTGCCCAGCATCCAGTTGAGCAGATCCATGACATGTACGGAATGGTCCAGTAGGGCGCCTCCGCCAGATAGCGCAGGATCAATGAACCAGCCTCCCGGCATGGTGCCCCGGTTCGTGCCTTTCACTGCAACGACCTCACCGATCTCGCCCCTGTCGATCGCTGCCTTAGCCTGCACAATTGCAGGGAGGAAGCGGCAGGGAAACGCCGTCATTAGCCGGACTCCGTTCTTCTCGCAGGCAGCTACCATCTGTTTCATTTCCTCCACGTTCAAGCCGAGCGGCTTCTCGCACAGCACATGCTTTCCCGCCTCCGCTGCGGAAATCGTGAGCTCGGCATGATGAACGTTCTCCGAGCAGATGACCACCGCATCACAGCCGCTGCTCAGCAGCTCACGGTAATCCGCAAAATAACGGATTTCGGCATCCTCCTGCAAATACGGCTCCACCCGGGCACGGTTCTCATCCGCTATGCCCGTTACCTTCACTCCCGGTAGTCTCCGGAGCTGGCGATAGAAGCCGGCAGCATGGCCATGGGCGAAGCTGATCATTCCTATCCTTACAACATTCGTTAACTCAGACACTGCTTCTCTCCCCTTCCTCTCCATCACTGTATACGTACCGGACGTCCTGATGCGGCAGATTCAATCGCGGCAAGGCCCGTCTGCAGCGCACTCCTGGCGTCAGCGATCGTTATGTCCGGCTCGGCGCCGGTCCGTAGGCATTCCACGAAATGAGCCAGCTCCAGGTAATACGGATTATGCATAAAAGGGCTTTTGGGAATCGCAACATCCGGGGTATCCGATAAATCCCTATTTGCCTTGAACTTCTTGAGTGAAACGGCATCCTCACTGTTAAAGCGGATGACACCTCCGCTGCCCGCCAATTCCACACTCGTCGTAAAAGGGCCCGGAAATCCCCAATAGCCCTCGAGATGCGCAATCCCGCCATTTTCGAAACGCAGGGTAGCCAGAGCATAGTCGAGATCCTCGTGCCTGCGGTTCATTGCATACACGGATACAGCCTTCCCGAAGATGCTTTGTGCAAAATCAATATCGTGAATCATTAGGTCGAGGATCACACCCCCGCTGATGTCACTATTGGCGTACCAAGTCTTGGCAATACCCGGATTGCCGCCCATTCGTCTTGTATGCAGCACTCCTGGCTTCCCGACGACTCCTTCCGCAGCTTTGCGGCGAATATCGGTATAGCTTGGGAAGAAGCGTACCACATGCCCGATAAACAGCCGTACTCCGTGCTGATCGCTGACAGCGGCCATTTCATCCGCTTCCTCGGGCGACAATCCGATGGGCTTCTCGCAAATGATATGCTTCCCGTGACGGGCAGTCCTGAGAACAAATTCCTTATGCATATGAGTAGGCAGGCAGACGTCTACAACATCCGGCCCCGCCTCCGATACCATTTGATCGAAATTGAAATAAGCCTTTGTCTCCAAATTCCCAGCAAGAGCAAGGGCGGCTTCTTCCTGCATATCACACACACCGACAAGCTCAATACCGGGCATTCTAATCCATTCGGCCCCATGGGTACGGCCCATAGTACCGCAGCCGATTACAGCAATCTTCATGCAGCATTCTCCTTTTTGCAAAACAGCTTTTAACCTGTTGAATCACAAATACATGTACCGGCAGAACGTGGATGCACCGGTTCATGATTCTAGATTAACCCTTAACCGCACCTAAAGTGGCGCCCTGCATAATCATCCGCTGGAACAGCATGAACATAATGACCGAAGGCACCATCGCAATTGTCACCCCTGCAAACAACGTAACCCAGTCCGCTGTAAACTCCATCATTTTGTTGGCTTGGTACATCTGCACCGCAATCGTATATTTCTTGGGATCGCTCAAATAGATGAACGGCCCCATAAAATTGTTATAGAAGCCCAGGAATTTAAAAATCGCAACCGTAACAATCCCCGGAGTGGACAGGGGAACGATCACCCGCCAGAACACCTGGAAGATCGAAGCGCCGTCCATATACGCACTTTCCTCCAAATCCTTGGGAAGCGACTTCATAAAGCCTCCGAGTAGCATCAAATAGAACACACTTTCTCCCAGGGAGGACAATAAGACTAACCCCGTTAAGCTGTTCGTCAAATGAAGCTCCCTCATGATCACGTATTGCGGCACTAGGGCGTTAATCCCCGGCAGGAACAAGGAAAGCATGATGAGGCCCCAGATCAACTGCCGTCCCTTAAATTCCACCCGGGTCAACGCATAAGCGTTAAGCGTAGTAAAGAACAAGCTGAGTACAAGGCTTCCGCCAACATAATAAAGCGTATTTAGGAGCGAACGGCCGAAGCCGTACTCCGTCCAGGCGGTAGTGAAATTGGACCACTGCATCTTTTTCGGAAGGCTCCAGATATCCTTGAAAAATTCCGGATTGGATTTCAGAGACTCATAGAACACCCACGCCAGCGGAAACAGTATCGACAAAGCCCAAACATACAGCACCAGACGCCACAAGACATCCATAAACGTCATTTTTTCCTTCAATTTCATCTTCTCCCCGCATAAAAAAGTAGGCTCTAATACTCTACGCTTCGGTTTGGCAGAAACTTATCCATCAGCAGTTTGGCCGTGATCAAGATGACGAAGAGAATCATTCCGACAGCGGAAGCGTAACCGTAGTTGATGTACTCTTTACCGAAAGCAAGGTTGAACATATAGAGACCGATTACATCCGTGGAGCCGGACGGGCCGCCGTTAGTCATAATCAGAATAAGCTCGAACGTCTTGAGCGTGCTGATCACGAGGAACAGCGCACTGACCCGGACGACGGGCAGAATGAGCGGCAGCGTAATCTTGAATAACCGCGTCATATGTCCTGCGCCTTCGATAATAGCCGATTCATACAGCGACTTGGGAATTGCCGACATCGCATTTACGAAAATGATGACATAGAGCCCTACGCCACCCCAAACCCACGGAGGAATCAGCGCCCACAATGCCGTACCATCGCTGCCCAGCCAATAAAAATGGTTCATGTCGATCCCAATCAGCTTCAAACCGCTGTTAAGTAGGCCGTACGTGCCGTCATATATGAATGCCCATAATAAAGCAACGACAACAATGGATAAGACGTTCGGAAAAAAAAACAAGATTTTCAGGAACTCATTTTCCACATAAGTCTTGTATGTGACCAGATACGCGAGCACTAAGGAAATGAGTACGACAAGCGCCGGTACCGTTGCCATAAAAATAAGGTTGTGCTTAAGTGCCCGCCATACATACTCGTCCTGAATCGCGGTAACAAAGTTGCTGAGCCCTACAAACTTGGAATCCGTTAGCCCGTCCCAATCCAATAACGCATAGTAAACGGATAAAACATTCGGAAGCAGCGTAAACAGCATATAGCCACCAAACGGCGGCACGACGGCCAGGATTAGAAAAATCCACTTCTGCGTCCGCGCTTTATCCAGTCCCATGCTGCCGGAGGAAGCGGGTTTAACTTTCAGTACAGTGGGTTCGGACAAAGGAAGTCAACTCCTATAAAGGGAAATGGAAAAGGGGAGAGAATCCCTCCCCGCCTATGAACTTATTTCTTCTGAGATTCTACCGCTTTCTTGAGCAAAGCGTCCGCTTCTTCGAGAATCGGCTTCGGATCCTGCTTGCCTAATACGATCTTCACCGTGGCTTCTTCCACCATCTTATTGGCTTTGGCCAGGTTCGGATCGGAGATGCTGACGGTTCTGTGCGGCTTATACGAACGGGCATCGTTATCCTTAATATACTTTAGAATCGCCTGCGCAGAGGTGGACAGCTTAACGACTTTACTCGCATCGTCAATCAAATCTTTTCTCATCGGGAGAGCGCCCGCCTTTTCTGCGGCAAACTGTTGGTTATCCAGCGTCATCAGCCAAAGAATGAATTCCTTGGACCACTTCTTGTTTAGATCCGGCTTGCCCGCCCACATGTATTGGAAGTTAGTGATTCCGCTTCGGATCCAAAGCTTCTGCTCCGCCTTATCCCTGAACGGCACCGCCATAAAGCCCCACTTGAAGTCTTCCGGCGTGGTCTTCTTCATTTCGTTCTCCACGTGGCTTCCTGTGGAAACCATTGCGGCTTGGCCTTGAATCACCTGCATCTGGGACTGGGTATGCGTTAAGGCCGGCAGTCCTTCCGGGAAGTACCCCTTCTTGCCCAGCTCATACAGTCGGTTCCAATGTTCCAAGCTTTCCTCGCTCGTAAATTGAGGACCGTTGTACGTTTTATAATTTTCGATCACCTTATCGGCTTTTCCTTTGATATCGGCCAGCTCAAACAGCTTCGCCGGTCCGAAGGCCCAGTCATAGTAACTAGGGTAAATTCCAGGGAAAGTAATTGGAGCCAAGCCGTCCGCCTTAATTTTGGCAAGCAGGTCGTTAAACTCGGCCCATGTCTTCGGATTCTGGTTCCAGCCCTTCTGCTCGAACAGGCTCTTATTGTAGAATAATCCGCCGTAGGAGCTCGAGGTCGCAAACTCGTATACCTTTCCGTTCACCTTGGTGAACGATTCGGCGAGGCCCGGCATCATGAGCTCCTTTATTGCTTTGCCTGGTACGTCCGGAAGCTTTTTGTCGAACATATCATTGAAAGGCTCGAGCTTACCGGCTTCAGCAAGGGAAATGATACCCTGTGCTCCGGACGGCGGCGTTGTGTTGAAAATGTCGAACATGTCATTGTCGTTGCTTGCGGAAATTTTTGTTTGAATCATGTTCTTCATGTCCGCCGATCCGGTAACGTCGAAGGATACGTTCGGGTATTTAGCCTGGAAGGACTTCACGGCATAATCGAACCATTCCCTTCCGTAGCGCTCCCATGAAGAAACCAACCTTCAGCGTCACTTTTTCTGTCTTCGGCAGCCCATTTTCGTAGACTTCCTCTTTAGTCTGATTCTGAGGCTGACTTGCGGAAGGTTGTTCCGTTTTTCCCGTACACCCTGCAAGCAGCGAAGCCGACATGGCAACAGCCAGGCTAAAAGCCGTAAGCTTTCCAAATTTGATTTTCATACGGAAACCCCCTTCTAATTTATAAAAAAAATTGATTTATTAAGTTTAAGGATAGAGGATAATTGTTTGGCGATGATTATCGTTATGTAAGAGATCTGTTAAAAATCGCTGATTCACGTGGTATGAACACGTTTACAAATTACACTCAATTAATAAATCAATTTTATTTATTATTATCCTACCTGTTTTTTCTTTTAGATACAATATAAATCTTTCGACAAAAATCCCTGCCTTTACCCAGTAATGACCTGCGTGGTAAACTAATTTCTACTAAGAGAATAAACGTGTTCAGTTCAAGGAAGAGGTCGACTTATGTCCACATTGAAACATGCAAGCCACACGCTGCTTAAATCCATAAATCAGCAGAAGGTGCTGCATCTGATCTATTCGGAATATCCGATCTCCCGTGTAGAGCTAGCTGGAAAAACCGGACTTAGTCAGCAAACCGTCACCAACATCGTCAATCGGCTTCTCGAGGATCAAGTGATCGTCGAAGGCGAACCGCAATCACTTGAGAGCGGCAGCGGCCGTAAGCGTGTTCCCCTGCTGCTTAACGGTTCTCGATTTAGTGCAATCGGCATTGAATTGTCAGGCACATCGGCACGGGGAGCGGTATATAATTTTCAGCACGTCCGCTTGGCGGAAGCTGAAGTGAAGGCAGACCGTTACGAGACCGAAGAGGACTTGCTCCGGGTGATCCGCAGCGTGATCGACAAACTCATGGGCCAGACCCCTGACCCTACCTCCCTGAAGGGAATCGGCTTCAGCGTCCATGGACTCGTTGACTCTTCCGAAGGCATTCTGCTTCGTTCGCCGGGGCTCGGCTGGAAGCGGATACCGCTAGCGAAGCTGCTCGAGGACGAGTACGGGCTGCCCGTCTTTCTGGAGAATGACACCAATCTACTTGCGCTCAACGAAAATATGGGCGGAAGTCTAATCTCCTCCAAAAGCAATGTGACGCTTAAATTAGCCAGAGGCATCGGGGGCGCCATCGTCGTAGAGAAGCTGCTGGTCACCGGCTCCTCCTTCGTAGCAGGCGAGGTAGGCCACTATAAGGCGTTTATGCCGCCCTACGATTATGAGTGCTACTGCGGCGGCAGAGGATGTCTAACCACTCTGGCATCCTCAAGGGGCTTGCTGCGGACGCTCGGCAGGAGTGTGGAGCAGTTCAGCGAAGCTATCCGCGCCGGAGACCCCGAAACCGTTCAGCTTTGCGAGATGGTCAGGTCGGCGATTGTTTACGCCGTTGCCAATATCGTCACCCTGCTCAACCCGGACCGGGTTTTGCTCACCGGGTTCATGCTGCCGGTGTGGGGGGACTCGTTCGTCGACGAGCTTAAAGCGCGAGTGATGGCCCAAGTGCCTCAAACGTGCCGGAACGTGGAATTCCTCCATCTCACCGACGTGGAAGACGAGACTGCGCTTGCCGTCGGGCTTGTCCTGCAGAGCGTGTTCAAGATCCCACTCGACAGCTTGTCGCTGTAAACCAGCGGCCATTGGGCCGAAATGGACTGCCTGGCGGGCTGGGCGTTTATCTGGCACAGCACCTGCGCGGGTCCCCAGATTACACTGTGCTGAATGGAGCGCTCACATAAGACCGAAAAGAGGCTTTTCTCGCGGTTGCTCCACCACTTGAAGAAAGTAACAAAGAAACCCCTGGAAGCAATCTTCCAGGGGTTTCTTTGTTACTTTGCGCCTTGCAGGCAGGTTATCTGACCCAGACGCGAAGCAGGGCCTCAGCTTTATCATTCAGCCACTGCCGGACGTCCGCTGCCGCCAATTCTTGATGTGCTTTATTAGAGAGGTGCTTCATAAAGTCCTCGATCTTCGTGGCTACCTGATCCCGCTGTCCCATCTGCATATGTTTGTCAGCCTGGCTTAGCGCATTTTCCAGCTGTTTGGCCAGCGGATGGGTAACCTTGCCGGAGGCAATAAAGCGCTGCAAGCCGTTCTGCAGAGCAGGCAAGTCGATCGTTGTCTTAAAATTTACCGGATCGCTGAGCATAGATTCCGCACCCGAAGAGTGTACGGCCTTTACCTGGAACGTATACGCCGTGTCCGGCTCCAGTCCCGTCAAATTGTACACCGTACCGGTTACCGTAGATACGGCCCCATGACTGTCGTACACCTGGTAGGTCACGCTGCTTCCGTCGGATGCTGTTATCGGGGACCAGCTCAACTGCGCCGAACCCGCAGTCACGTTTGCCGCCTTCACACCTTGCGGGGCTTCAACGGTAAGGCGGGTGCGGAAAGACCAAATATCCGAGTAAGTCCTTCCGCCGAAGCTGTCCTCCGCCAGTGCGTACCATTCGTAATTCGTGCTGCCTTTCAGGCCGTTCCAGTTGACCATGGCTGTGGAACCGCTGGCCGCTTGCGCCGATCCGATCGCGTCGTCAGCGTACACTTTTACCGTCATCGCGTCGGTTGCTACTCTTTTTAGCATTGGCTTCAGGTCCAGCGAAAGCTTAAATTCGTCCTTGGTCGGATCGTAATAATTGTAATCGTCCAAATACGGCGAATACGTATTAACATAGACGGTATCCGTCTCCGTATCAAAATGCAGAAGCTTCAAATATCCACTTCCACCGTTCGGAATGCCCTGGTAATCGTTAAGAATCTGGTACACTTTGCGATCCGGCTGTCCGTCCTTGTTATCGTCAAGCTGGTCGGTACGCAGCGCACTTCCGGTGAAATGACCGCTCATGACCATCCATACGTTAGGATTCGGCACTACCACCTTCTGGTAAATCTGGTTGCCGGTTGCGGATCTCGCTGCGTTATTTTGCAAATATTCATGAACCACAATGACCGCTTTACGGTCCGGATACTGCTCCAGAACGTTGTTCATCCATCCCATATCCTCATCATTAAAGCCCCAGCCCATATAGACGAAAATAAAATCGTTGCCACTCGCCGAGATTAGATCATAGTGACCTTTGTTATCTTTGTACGACTCTCCGTAGTAAGGCTTATCCTTAAAGCGATTCTCTCCGAAATACTTCGAGAATTCCGAGTAATCCGGTACTGACGTCGCTCCTCCGTCGAATACGTCATGGTTGCCCGCGACTACGCCCCAAGGAATTTGCGCATCTTCCACCACCTTCATGAACTTATCCACACGTTCCCACTGTCCTTTGATACCTGCGGAGTTTACAATGTCCCCCACTTGCATCGCATATTGAATATTCATCAATTCTTTGGCATCGCGCAGGAAATTGACTTGGGACTCAAAATACTCCGGCTGAATTTCCGCGTATATTTGTGTGTCCGGTATTGAGGCAATGGTAAAATCGTACTGCTCACGGCGCGGAATCTCGTCCTGAATCAGGACTTGGACTTTACCGCTTCTTGCATAATTGCCGCCGTCCACCACCGCAGAGAGGGTAAAATCTACCTCCGAATCCGCCACCGTGGACGCCAGAGAGTCCCATTTCACGGTAATATGATTCCACGCGTACAAACTTATTTTACGGCCCTTGAGCGAATGCCCTTCCCAGCTAAGCTCGAGACGGTCGCCGGCGTCTGTTTCCGCCCCCACCTCTACTTCAAAGCGCTGATAAGGAAACTGTTCAGTCGAGTCCGTAGTAACGTAACGGTCATCGGAGGCTCCGGCCGCTGTTTGTTCTTCGGTGGTCAGCTGCGTTTCTCCCGGACTCGTCAAGGTCAGAGGGGGCTCCACATCAGCCGCATGCTTATAAGCAATCACTCCCGCATCCGCGGCGGTGATCGTTTGCCCTTTAAAGAACTTCACGTTCAGCGGGTCGCCGGTCGGATCGGAAACCGATACCTGCAGGCTCACGTTCGTGTCCGTATCCTGTGCACCGTCCGCCGGCGCCGCTAGGAGCGGCTTACCCGGAAGCTCTGCAGGAGTTATGAACTTGATCGTTTTCTCCGTCGATTTACCCCCGGCGTCTACAGCCTTAAGTACAAGATTATGCTCCCCCGGAGTGAGAGCCGCAGAGGAGGTGGAATACGGAACCTCAATGAGCTTGCCATCCAGTTTCACCTCGAAGGATTTGACGGAGGAAGCCGCATCCGATGCGGAAGCTTGTATATCAAAAGCCCCTTTGTAAGTACTGCCTTCCGTAATATTCGCAGTTACAACCGGACCCTGATTGTCTACCATCACGCTCGCTGTGTCCTTGCTGCCGTCAGGCAGCGACACTTCGACCCGATGAGGTCCGTCAACGGCTGCTGCGGTATTCCATCGGTAAGAGATCCCGTCCCAATAGCGCGCGGGAATCGTGAAATTGAAGTACACTACCGGAAGGAAGCGTCCGTTATCTCCCATGTCGAGTATGGTTGCCGGATTCGCATATTTCGGGTCGCGGATGACCGTACCGTCCGCCAAAACAAGCCGGACATTGCGGATATTGAAATCATCCAGGCCGGGCTCCGGCTGGTTCTCATAATAAGGCCGGGTTGCTGAACCCGCACGCAGGGCAATCGGATTCGCTTGACCGTACTTGAACAAATCGGGCCTTACCGGTACTACCATAGTTTTGTAGTCCTGAGTGCTGAACGGAATCAAGTGGAGCGTCTCAGTGCCCATGGTGGTCACGTTCTGCCCTTTGTCTATGTCATCCGCTTCAAATACGAAATAAGCCGTTTTCTCGAGAGCATGTTCCGTCGGACTGACCGGCTGGCCGTCGATCGACAGCGACATGGACCCTTCGGTGGCAGACGAACCGATCAGAACCCGCTCACCTGACAGAATATCGCTTTCACGAACGTTCAGCGCAGGGCTTATCTCATTCCCTGCCAGGCTAAGCGTTCTCGGAGCCGGAGACGTTTCGTTGAAGGTATCGGACGCTTGGAAATAGTAGTCGAGCGTCGGGCTCCCGAACCATTCCATCATCTCCAATGAATAGCGGAAGCGTCCGTCGGCGCCGCGCGGCAAGGTTACCATTTTATAATTCGTTGTCTTGTTGGATTTATAGTATAGATTAACGGACGCAAGCAGACGATCATCTGCCGCTTCGGCCATCAGCTCAATCGGCTTGATCAGGTCAATGCCGGAGAGATCCGTAAGATCTTTTACCGACGGCGGAACAGGGTCGTTCACAGTGCGGATAGGCTCCGCGGGTACGTTAGCCGAGTTGAAGGTTCCCGGGGAGGCCGGCACCGTCTTGGAGCTGAGTTTCTTCATATCGAGACTGCCGTCGTCCATAACACCGTACTCGACACTCAGATCCGCCGCCGTATCGATCACGCCCGGATTATAGCTGGCGCGTACAATGTCTGTTCCCGTATTAGTCGCCACCACGATGGTTCTTTCCCTCAGATTGTTAAGACCCCCGGGAATCCGGACTATGTCTTTATTTTCAACGAGCGAGGTATGAAAATGCTGATTAAAGTCAGCCACCGTCTTGGGCTCCCCTGATGGCGTAACTGCCCAGAAAACCATTGTCTGCTTAGGCTTGATGATAATCTGTTCATCGGTGTAAGGCCGCCAAAACAAATCATTGCCGGGCTCTCCCGGGTACCTGTATAAAATAGAGTAGTCCTTGAAGTCAATCGACTGGTCACTGTTGTTATAAACCTCTAGGTACTCGAAGGGATCCTCTCCCAGCGCATCGTCTCCACCCGAGTCGGGGACAATTTCAGTAATAAGCATGCGGGGAAGTCCGGCTGCCGCTTCGATGGCGGCTGCGCTTTCTGCAGCTGCACGGCTGCTAAGAGGCAGCAGAGCGCCGGCGACAAGCTGTGTGACCATTAGGTAGGTGAAGCAGCGGGTTAACAGTTTCTTTTTCACTTGTTAGTCATCTCCTTGTTTTCAATTTACACAATGATTTCGAAGTACAGGAAATAGCTCCATTCGTGTATTTAATTAATAAATCTATTAGATTTATTAATTACCGATAAATATTATTCGCTATCAATGCCACGTTTCCTCTTTGTTTTTATAAAGGTTTTTTTGAGATATGGAGATGGGCTATAATTTAGGGGTGTAAGCAGAGCCGCAGCATACTTTGATAGCGGAGAAATTTTATCCACCAGTTCATTGAAGATGGAGCCCATTAGCAGAAAAATAATATTGGCCTGACTCTTTATAGCAAGTTCTAGTTCTTCTTCTTTTTGTACGGTGGTAATGGTTTGATGCTCTACAAGATCGATGATTGGATACATATAAACTCCCCTTTCAAACAGATAAATAAAAACCCTGACCCCAATGAACATACCCCTCCAGTGCTAAATAAGGGGTAAGCTTCGTTTAGCCCTTAACCCATAATCACATGCCTTCTAGTCAACAAAGGACCTGACGATAACCGTCAGGTCCTTCTTTATGTTCAATCCCCAAAAAGGAAATCATCATCCGTCAACGCTTCAACGTGAATCGTGCGGACATAACCATTCCCTTTTTTCGAGAAAAAGTCATGCTGCTTCGTCTTCGTGCTCAGACCGTTAAGAACAATCGGATTAATATCCTCTTCTTCGAAAATGGGGTCTACGCCAAGGTTCATGAACGCTTTATTCGCATTGTAGCGTAAGAAAGCTTTCACTTCTTCGGCCAAGCCCAAAGTCCCATAGAGACTTTCTGTATAGCTTTCCTCATTGGCATGAAGCTCCTTCAGCAAGGCACACAATGTTGCGTATGCCTCATCCTGCTCAGCAGGGCTTAACTCCGCATAAACCTCTTGTGCCAATACACCGATATACAGACCATGAATACTCTCATCGCGTAAAATCAAATCGATAATTTCGCCACTGCTCGTCATTTTACCCTGTCCGGCCAAGTAAAGCGGATAATAGAAGCCGCTATAGAACAAGTAGCTCTCCAGCAAGACAGATGCTGCCATAGCCAAATACAGCTCTTTAGGCGTTCCAATGTTTTCGTAGAAATGCGAAATCTTGTTTGCCTTGAACTGCAAGTAAGGATTTCGTTCCACCCAAAGGAACAGCTCATTGATTTCTTCCGTTGTAGACAACGTAGTGAAAATACTGCTGTAGGACTTCGCATGTATTTGTTCCATCATACCCATGAAGCTTAGAACCGCTTTACGCTGGAGCCCATCGACATGCTCAAGAATCTTCGGCATGCCGACGCCGCCTTGCATGGTATCGAGCAGCGTAAGGCCTCCGAGGACTTTCATGTAAAGCTCACGTTCTGCACCGCTTAACGTGATCCATGACATTTTATCATCAGATAATGGGATTTCCTCATCTGTCCAGAACTGCATAATATTTTGATTCCAGAAAGTGATCGTAAAATCATCATCGGGACGATTCCAGTTCACAGCTTTCCTGGCATTATTTAGGGTAGTGGCCGTACTCATTTATATTCAATCCCCTTCCAAATTACACCGAGCAGCTGACGCATTCCTCAACAGATAGCTGATTCGTTCGCGTGTAGTAGAGCGATTTAAGTCCTTTGTGTGCTGCATAGAGGTATAGTTTAGCAAGTTGCCTCGTCGAAACATCACTATTTACATGTAAAATGGTTGAAATCCCTTGATCCACATGTGTTTGAATTTCAGCAATAAGATCAAGAATCTTAAACTGATCCATTTGATAAGCAGATTTATAGTAAAAGAAATTATCGCGTGCCATGAAAGGCATCGGATAGTACGTTGTTGAGTTCGCGTAAGTTCGAGTTTCGATCGGTTCAACAATCGGCATGACACTCGAAGTTGCATTTTGAATATAAGAAATACTTTGTGTTGGAGCAACGGCCAATCGGTAAGCATGATAAAGACCATTGGTTTTTACATCTTCTTTTAACTTGGCCCAGTCGCTCGGTGATGGAATCGGCATTCCCTCAAACAAGGACTTCACTTTATCCGTAAGCGGACGATAATCAGTCTCCGTGTACCGGTTGAAATAGGCACCATTCGCATATTCGGATTGCTCAAAACCTTCAAAGGTTTGCCCCGACGATTTGGCAATTTCCATACTTTGCTCAATCGAATAATAGTTCATAGCCATGAAGAACGTGCGGACGAAATCTTTGGCTTCATCACTCTCATAGCTAATTTTGTTCTTAGACAGGTAGCCATGCAGATTCATAACACCAAGACCAACGGAGTGCAGCTCACGGTTTGCTTTGGCAACCCCCGGCGCATTGCTGATCGTCGTCATATCACTAACAGAAGTCAATGCAATCATGCCCTCGTGAACGGTTTCGCGCAGTTTCTTACGATCCATTACGTTTGCAATGTTCATGGAAGCTAGGTTACAGCTGATATCTCTAAGAATAAGGTCATCTTGGCCGTAATCGTTGATTTCCGAAGTTTCTTGCAGTTGGAAAATCTCTGTACAGAGATTAGACATTTTAATCGTACCGATACCTTTCAAGGCATGATCCTTGTTGGCATTCGTACGGTTCATCATATATGGATAACCGGATTCCAGTTGGGTAGTCGCAATTTTAACTAGCATGTCACGCGCACTCATGACAACCTTCTTCTTCACTTTCGGATTGGCCAGCAGTTCATCGTACATCTCATCAAGATCGATATCGTCCAAATGCTTACCATAGGCTTGCAGTACCGTGTAAGGAGCAAATACATGCAGCGGCTTGTTCTCTTCAGCCAACTTGTAAAACTTGTTCGGTACAATGAGACCGATGGAAAGTGTCTTCAGACGAGATTTCTCATCCGCATTAATTTTCTTACTATCTAGGAACTCCATAACGTCCCAGCCGAAAATGTTGTAGTACGCAGCTCCTGAACCCTTGCGCTGACCCATTTGATCTGCATAGGAGAACGCATCCTCCATAAGCTTAAGTACCGGCATAATTCCTTTTGCGGCACGTTCCACACCTTTGATGGATTCACCGCGTCCACGAAGCTTGGACAAGTTAACGGCTACGCCACCGCCAATTTTGGAAAGCTGCATGCAGGTAGCTAGCACGTAGTTAATAGAATTAAGAGAATCGTCCATCTCCAGCAGGAAGCAGGATACCATTTCGCCTCGGCGGCTCTTACCTGCATTAAGGAACGTCGGTGTCGCTGGTTGCAAGCGTTGTTCCATCATCGAAACAGCAAGAACACGTGCAGTTTCTACGTTCCCACGACCCAAATACAAAGCAACAATAGCAACGCGATCTGGGAAATGTTCCAGGTATAAGGACTTGTCATCACTGCGTAAAGCGTAATCCGTATAAAATTTCGAAGCTGCCATGTAGGAGGCGAACTCGAATTGATTATCGTGGGCCACTTGATAAACATCGTTAACTTCATCTTGCGTATATTTCTCATAAACGTTCTCGTAATAGTTATGATCGATCATATAACGAACTTTAGAGGAAGTATCGGGGAAAGTGAGGCTTTTACTGTGGACTTCCGTCATAAAAACTTCAACAGCTTCTTTATCCTTCTCTAGTTGGAAAAAGCCATCCGCTCCGCGTTGCATCAATAAATTATTCAGCTCAATGTGCCGCAATTGCATGTACCCCCTGAACAAATCGTTCTACGTCATTTTTGGTGCCGGATAACTCAAATTTGGTTAACACAGGCACATCGTACTGCTGTGAGATCGTATCCGCGCTTTTGGCAAATCCGTCTCCCCAGTTGCGGTTACCACTTGCTGCTACTCCGATAAGACGAGAGGCATTGCTTTCTAGGAAAGAAGCTACCTTCGGAGGAACTTGACCAAAACCGGTTGTATAGGTAACGAGTACGAAGGGCTCGTCCATCTTCATCGCTTCCTCAATTTGAATCGCTGGCATTTTGAGCTTAGCAATAAATCGGCGAACATTTCCCGTCTTCGAATCGTAAGCAATAAGCATGGGCTTCCGTCTCCTAACACTCTCTTATTCATTATCTAGTACCGCTTATGTAAGTAACCCTATATGTAGTAAACAAATGAATCATTCCGTGCATTTTAAGATGGAATACGCATTGTTCTTTCGACAAAATATGCGAATTTCAGGACTACGAAACCTAGGAAAAAGGCGGTAATCACGCGGTTTATCACGGAATTTGATTCTATTTTTTCACAAATTCTAGCAGTTGTGTGTATCGCTTTTTTTACGATATCTAGTTGATAGATTCAAATTTATATCAATATATTGTGTTTGTCAACGAGTAAAATGGCTCATTTTGACTATTAAAATACGTAAACCTAGACAGGACGTGGCTCGGAAGGCTTTGAAAATATTTTTTCAATTTTGACTTGAAATTTTCGAATTTGTCGAAAGTTAGATTAGGGCTTTGAGCTCACTAGATATAGATCCATCTCATTCCAAATACAGGCTCATTAAGCCGTCCCAGAGTCCGTCTAAGGTCGTTAATAGCGAAGATGCCACAATCCTATTCAGAAACAAAAAAAGCTATTCACACGCACACGAGGGTGCCGTGAATAGCTTAACCTTATTTCTTAACCGTTGCGTTTTTGGAAATCACTCATGAACTCAGCGAGCGCTTTGCATGATGCATAAGGAACAGCATTATACGAAGATGCTCTCAAACCGCCTACACTGCGATGACCCTTCAACCCAACAAATCCGTTCTGCTCGGTTTCCTTGATGAACTTCTTCTCCAACTCTTCATCCTGCAACCGGAACGTGATGTTCATCGCGGAACGACTGCCCGCATCAACAGGTCCACGGTAGAAACCACCGCTTTGGTCGATTGCGCTATAAATTAGACCTGATTTCTCAAGGTTATTTTTCTGGATGACAGCTAGTCCACCTTGTTCCTGAATCCATTTCAATACTAGGTTCATCATGTAGATTGAATACACTGGTGGTGTATTGTACAGGGAATTGTTTTTGCTATGGATTTCGTAGCGAAGCATGGTTGGAATCGTTTTAGGCAGATCTTGTAATAAATCTTCCTTAACAATAACCACAGTTACACCAGAAGGACCTAGATTCTTTTGCGCTCCTGCATAGATCATGCCGAATTTCGAAACATCTACTGGACGGCTCAAGATGTCACTGGACATGTCCCCAATTAACGGCACATTCCCTGTATCCGGAAAGCTCTGGAACTGAGCGCCTTCAATCGTTTCGTTCGAAGTCAGATGCAGATAAGCGGAATCCGGATGAATATTGATTTCATTTAAGTCCGGAATTTTCATGAATTTCTGTTCTTTCGAGCTTGCTGCGATGGCAACTTCTCCGAACAAGCTTGCTTCCTGAACAGCTTTCTCCGCCCATGCACCTGTAAGCACATAGCTGCCTACCTTACCTGGCTTTAGAAAATTAAGCGGAATCATGGCGAATTGTGTGCTCGCACCACCTTGCAGAAACTGCACTTGGTACCCATCAGGGATGCTAAAAATTTGTTTCAACAATTGCTGCGTTTCATTATGAACTTGCTCGAACTCCGCGCTGCGGTGAGAAATTTCCATAATGGACATGCCGATGCCTTTAAATTCGACAAGCTCCTCTTGTGCTTTCTGCAGTACTTCGAGCGGTAATGCCGCAGGCCCTGCGTTAAAGTTATAGGCCCTATTTCCCATGAATGACCACACCTTTGCTTTTTTGTATTATCGCTATGATAGCAATATTCTCTTCATGCATCAAGTAAAACCTCAGTTGGCAATGCTAGGAGAAGAACGAAGAAGAGAACAGATTTGGATACAAAAGGAGCCTAATTTACTTATGACATTGGTTGATACGATAGGAGAAAGTTCTACAAACGCTGCGAATTTAGCAAACGCAAACAGCTTAAACTCTGCAAATTCAGGCAACTCAAGTTCCACGAATGCTTTAAGTTCCACAAGCGCTTCAAGTTCCACAAACGCCTCCGAGATGTATCGGCTGTTCGTAGGCATTCAGCTCCCGCAAGACGTCCAGCGGGAGCTCGACGCCTGGAAAGGCAGCATCCAAAAGGTGCTGCCTTTCCAAAAGTGGACGCATCCGCAGGATGTCCACGTCACGTTAAGCTTCCTCGGCGACGCATCCGTCGAGACAGCCGAAGCGCTGGCGGCCGACCTGCGCCAGCTTGCAGCAGCTGCGCTGCCGCTGACCCTGCACGCCGAGGGCCTCGGCGTGTTCGGACCTCCGGCGGCGCCGTCGATCCTCTGGGCGGGCCTCACCGGCGACCTCGACGCGCTGGCTGCGCTGCAGCGCGAGGTCGCGGGCGTCTGCGCCCGCCACGGCTTCCCGGCCGAGGCTCGCGCCTACCGGCCGCACCTCACACTAGCCCGCCGCTACCGCACAGCGGCGGGGCCTTTCAAGCGCTCCGCCCTATCGGCGGTGGGAGCGCCTTCCGGCGGCTGGCCCGTGTGGCAGGTAGAGGACATCGTCCTCTACCGCAGCCACTTGGGCCGCCAGCCGGCGTACGAAGCGCTAGGCGTGTTCCCTTTTAAGGAACCGTCTACTTAATTCCCTTCACATTATTACCGACACTGGAACTAATATCTTGTTTTTGTATAACTTTCAAGAATTCTACAAACAATTGAACCGATTGGATTAGATTTAATAAAAAAGGAGGAACCGATATGCCCGAATGGTTTGAAATTGTTTTACGCACATTATTAGCGGTTGTCGTACTTTTCTTTATGACAAAGATGTTGGGTAAAAGACAAGTTTCTCAACTTTCCTTTTTCGAGTACATTACCGGCATTACGATTGGCAGTCTTGCAGCATACATATCGTTGGATTTGGAGGCGAATTGGTATCTAGGTTTAATATCTTTAGGCGTTTGGATTGCATGCTCTTTAGGCATTGAATTTTTGCAGCTAAAAAGTAAAAAGATGCGGGATTTCATTGATAGTAAAGGAACCGTGCTGATTAGAGATGGTAAAGTATTGGAAGATAACTTAAAGAAAGAACGACTCACTACCGATGAACTCATGGAGCAATTGCGAAAAAGATCCGCATTTAAATTGGCGGATGTTGAATTTGCGATCATGGAACCAAGCGGAGAAATTAATGTTCTATTAACTCGTGAAAACCAACCCCTGACTCCAAGCCATTTAGGCATCAAAGTTTCACCTGAGAAGGAGCCTCAAGCAATTATCATGGATGGTGAAATCATGGATGAAGCCTTAGCTACCATCGGTTTTAGCCGGGGATGGCTGCAAACTGAACTAGATAAATTGGGTGTGACGATTGAAAATGTATTTCTAGGTCAAGTCGATTCTTACGGCCAATTATATGTAGATCTATTTGACGACAAGATTATGGTACCTGTGCCACAGGAAAAAGCAACCCTATTTGCTACATTAAAAAAGTGCGAAGGCGATCTGATGTTGTTTGGGCTTACTACGAAAAATAAAGCTGCAAAAGAGATGTACGAACAATGCTCGAAGCAAATGGAGGAAATCATCGCACAATTGAAACCCGTACTTAAGCGTTAAAGGCTTGTCGCTCTTGGCTAATCGAGCAGCGTTTGCGCTGTATGCTCACGTGGCAAGCTCGAACATCCGCTTCAGTTGCTCAGCGGTATTTCGCTCCACAGAGAGCGGCGGCAGCTCGCTCTCGCTGAAGAACTGGGCACCGGTCGTTTCCAGACCGGCTTCAAGTGCTTCCCCGCCCACCAACTCGCACAAGATGAACATCTTGTACACGTGGTTTGCCGAGGGTGGGTGTGCGTGGCGCTTCTTATCGAAGACCGCCAGCAATCGCACCGGCTTGACGTCATAGCCGGCCTCCTCGTGGGTCTCCTTAACGGCGACCTCCGATGGTGTGAGGCCGATATCCGCCCAGCCTCCAGGCAAAGCCCAAGCACCGTCGGCTCTTTCCTTCACAAGCAGCAGCTTGTTCTCTCTCAAGACGACGGCCCGAATATCCACTTTCGGCGTCTGATACCCCGTGCCGCTGGCGAACAAAGCAGTCACCTTATCGATCGGTGTCTCCGAGAAATAACTCATCATCTCCACGCTGATCTTGCGCAGCGCCTCATATCGCTCCAAGTCATAGCCATTCTCACCGTAAGTAAGTCCAGCTTGACTAATAGCCTGGATCTCTTTGGCCCATTCCAACCATGGATTATTCATCAGTAACCCAACTCCATTTCGATATATGTCTTAATTCCACTATAAATAGCAACCATCTCCTCAAGCTTCATCCGAACAAGCCCACTAGAAGAGGGACATACATAGTCGATCACACCTTCAACCACCGGATCCTGTTGACTCCCCCAACTCATCCCCCTACGGCCGCTATACTGTTCAAATACCCCTTTTCCTACAAAACAGACAACACAAGGTCGAAAGGCCTGAATCTTTTGCTTTAAAATAAGTCGACCTTCACGGTATTCCTCAGGTGTAATTTCTGCAGCCGTTAACGAAGGGCGAGCCACGATATTCGTAAATCCATACCCGAGCTTCAGCAAATCCCCATCCTCTTGAGGTTTATATAGCCGAGGTGTTAATCCCGCTTGGAAAAGGATCCGATAAAAGCGATTGTTCGGATTCGCATAATGATGACCCGTTTCTCCGGATCGTATACTAGGGTTATACCCCACGAAAAGTATCCTTAAATCCTCTTGCAGATGATCCGAAATAGGCTCTATGCTCAACGTCAAAGCACCTCCACCAGCACGACGATTTTTTTGTCTTTTTCAATAGGTTACCATGAACGACTAAAAACCAAAAGCCGAAGCAGCAGCCCCGGCTCTACAGCTATATAAATTTTAAAGACACGTATGATTTGCCTAAAACAGCTGTGGTATCACCTTTTAACCATTTATCAATAAGCGTGCTGTAAACGCAGCGGAAATCAACCTCATACTTCAAATCGCCATTGTCCAAATTGCTCAGGCTCGGGTACGCGCCATAGAGACCGCCATTCACCTTGCCTCCAATCACAAACATCGGAGCTGCCGTTCCATGGTCTGTTCCGCCGCTTCCGTTCTCCTTCACCCTCCGCCCAAACTCCGAAAACATCATCACCACAACACGGTCCTGCAGTCCTTGCACCTCCAAGTCTTTATAGAAAGCTGTGAGACCCTCGTCGACTTGAGTCAGCACTTTGGCATGCTGGACCTTCTCATCGGCATGATCATCGAAACCGCCGATCTGCACATTGAATATTCTTGTGCCCGATTTACCAGCCAGCAGCTTGGATACTAATTGGAGATCCCTTGCAAAATTAGTTTTCGGGTACTCCACTTTATTCGCATAGGTAGCCGTTAAAGCTTGAATCGCTTCAACACTTTTGAAGGCCTCATATCCACGGCCTGATACGACACGCAGCTGTTCCGTCTGATTCTGTACACCATACATCTCCAAGAATGCTTTGGTGATCCGATTTTTGTCCATCATCGCTGTTTTCGGATCAATCATATGATACGTTTCTAAAGATTGGATAACGGGAAAGTTCATTTTCTCCGAAGCAAAAGCCTTACCCCCTGCGCCAATCTGAATAGCTTTGAGCGGATTACTGCTATCCCGCAACGAAGACTCTGCATAGCGTGCAAGCCATCCGGTGCGGCTCATCTTCGCTGGCTCGGCTGTCTGCCAAATTTCCATAGAGCGGAAATGAGAGTGATCGGGTCCTGGATATCCAACTCCCTGTACGACAGCCATTTTCCCAAGTTTATAAAGTGCAGCGAGGCCAACTAAACTTGGATGCAAGCCTACTTGATTATCTAATGCAAGCACATCCTTCTGCTGGTAAGCCAAAGTCGGCCGCGCATCATAGTAAATCCCTTGTCCATAAGGAATTAGCGTATTAATGCCATCATTCCCTCCACTTAACTGAACAACAATAAGTACAGGTTCATCAACATCAACATCATCATCAAAACCGCTAGCCAAAATCGATTTTCCCGTATCCGTAAATAAAGCTCCGCCTAGGCCTAAAGTCGCAAACATAGCTGTACCCTTAAGCAGAAAATCCCTTCTCGATAATTTCACTTTTCTCACCCCTCGCTATTTCATTTGAGCTTCCGGGCTAATCAGCACTAATTGAAGCAAGCCTCTCAAACCCGCATTCTTTTGCTTTGTATGTACAATGGTATCATCTGCGTAAGCGGTTAAACCCTGTAAAGTCTTATCCGATAAATCAGTGATTCCCATCCGCTGACTCCACAATTTTACCCATTCTTCCGGACGCTCCTGTTGTTCAGGTGTATACTCTGCCGATAAGAGCACCTTGCCGTTTAGCTGCTTGGCGATGGACTCGGCAAACTGGTACCTTGATAATAAGGAGTTTGTATTCAGCCATGAGGCGCCTCCTCTCCAACCTGCAACATCCGGCGGGGAGTATAGCTCCTGTCCCATTCTCCTCATCGCTTGTGCATGCCCCTTCGAAACAGTTAGCTTACAGCATTTGAGAATACCTGCAACATAATCTGCCGGTGTTTTGATGAGAGATAACCGCAATTTCTCCTCATAAAATTCGTCAGATAGGAATAGCTCCTGAAGCACTTCCCCCATAGTAGCCTTAGCTGATATATGTTCGGCAACTTTTTGAATCCAACTTTCGGATGGGCTGTCCGTAGCAAAATATTTGAGCAGCTTCGTAGCAAGAAAGATTGGCAGCGTTTTTTGATGGAAAATAATTTCAATCACATCATCCGAATCCAGCTTTCCCGTTTCTTCAAGCAGCGTTTTCGTGTCATTGTCGTGTTGTTTTGGATTATAGCCTACTTTATTTTCCTTCTTATCATAGGTCCAACCCGTGAAAGCGCGCGCTGCTTCCTTCACATCAGTCTCTGTATAGTGACCGATACCTAGCGTGAATAGCTCCATGGCTTCGCGGGCATAATTCTCATTTGGTTTACCTTTTTTATTCCGATTCACATCAAGCCAGATCATCATTGCAGGATCTTTGCCAATGGCGAGTACGAGTTCTTTGAAACTTCCTAATGCATGTTTGCGAAACAATGTATTTTGTTGAACCATTAAAGTGACATCGTTAACCTTGTAATTCGCCGTCGCAAAATGTCCATGCCAGAACAACGTCATCTTTTCAATGAGCGGAGCACTGGAATATACCATTCGATATAACCAGTACATTTGTTGATCGGCTAATTGCAGCGGATCTAATGATTTCTTACCATCAGCGGTTAATTGATCAAATGGGGTTAGCGATGACGCTTGATCGATCAACGCCTCTCCGGCAATAAGACGTCGCACCGTTTCCTCACGACCAAGTCCAATACAAGCAGTAACTTCCTCCCCAGTGGAACCAAATCCGGCTCGATGTAATAAATGAACGACTTCCTTGTTAGTCCATGGTACTCCCATGATCTCCCCCCTCGCCCTATTTTCCAAACTGTACCACATAAATGTGTCAAAAGTGTGTGGAAATAAAAACAAACCAAGACAACATCCTTGGTTTGTTTTATTCGTACAACTATGCTTTCACAGCCAATTGTTTGGATAAATTGAGGAATGAACCAACAACACGACGAACACGTTTATCGACATCTGGATGGATATCTTGATGTGTTACACCCGTTTGGAAGCTCTTCCGCTGATCGCCTCCAATAGATAGCCAATCTGGGCAGTTAATGCCATGCAGATTGCGTACGATGGTTTGCAACTGCGTCAGAGAGCTTACAGCAATTGCCCCGCCTGCTGAACTTACAGATAAGACAACCTTATTATTGAAATGATCTTGTCCTAGATGATCAAGCGCATTTTTCAAAACACCAGAAATTCCACTATGATATTCCGGTGTTGCCAGTACGATCCCCTCTGCTTCAAGCATGGCTTCTTTTAATTTCTCTAGAGCTTCGTGCCCCGTGTTTGCATCATCTGGTGTATAGAAAGGGAGCGGTGTTTGATACAAGTCAATCAACGTCACCTCGTGGCCCTCTTGGGTCGCAAGATGCTTGATATATTCAGCAAGTCTTGTACTTGTCGCTGATCTCTGATTACTTCCTGCTATCATGGTAATTTTCATAATAATCTCCTTCCAGATCTGATTCATGCATTCATTATACCTCAATTTCAATCTGATAACAGCACTAATTGTAATCATTATCAAAAGAGTTTCATTATCGATAAATGAAAAAGCTGCCTCCTCCATAGAAAACTATGAAAGAAGCAGCTCGTATGTTATTCATGTATAAGCGCTAAGGAATTAGCAATCGAAGTAAAGGTTGTACTCGTGTGGGTGAATACGGATTGCTACAGCTTTCGCTTCGCCGCGTTTCAATTCGATATAGTTATCGATGAAATCTTGTGTGAATACGCCGCCTTCAATCAAGAAGTCGGAATCTGCTGCAAGAGCATCCAGAGCTTCATCTAATGTACCAGGAACGCTGCGGATCTCAGCTTTCTCAGCATCGGACATTTCATAGATGTTTGTATCGAAAGGACCGTATCCAAGAGCACGCGGATCGATTTTCTTTTTGATACCGTCAAGACCTGCCATCAGCATTGCTGCGAAAGCGAGGTATGGGTTAGCCGTGCTATCCGGTGTACGGAATTCGATACGACAACCTTTAGGTGTCACAGCTGCGATTGGAATACGAACTGCTGCGGAACGGTTACCTTTGGAGAATACAAGGTTAACCGGCGCTTCGTAACCAGGAACCAGACGTTTGAAGGAGTTTGTACTTGGGTTTGTCAATGCGATCAATGCTGGTGCGTGGTAAAGAATACCACCGATATAGTTGATTGCCATTTCGCTCAGGTTTGCATATGCTCCTTTTTCATAGAACAAAGGCTCGCTGCCATCGAAAATGGACATGTGAACGTGCATACCGCTACCATTATCACCAAACAGTGGCTTAGGCATGAAAGTTGCTACTTTACCGTATTCTCTAGCTGTGTTAGCAACGATATATTTGTATTTGAGCAGGTTATCTGCTGTTTTAGTCAATGTGTCAAAACGGAAGTTGATTTCAGCTTGACCAGCTGTAGCCACTTCGTGATGATGACGTTCGATACGAAGACCTGCATCAGCAAGTTTATTACACATTTCGGAACGAATATCTTGTTGGGAATCGATTGGAGCTACTGGAACGTAACCGCCTTTTACTGGAACTTTGTAACCAAGGTTACCGCCTTCTTCTTTGCGTCCAGTGTTCCAACCTGCTTCTTCGGAATCAACTTCGAAGTAGGATTTGTTCATACCATTTTCAAAACGAACGTCATCAAAAATGAAAAACTCGGATTCTGGTGCGAAGAATGCTGTAGTACCTACACCAGTTGTTTGCAGATATTCTTCTGCTTTTTGAGCGATGCTGCGTGGATCGCGATCATAACGCTCGCCTTCAGGTGTGTGGATGTTGCTCATAATGATCAAAGTCGGGTGAGCTGTGAAAGGATCTACATAAGCAGTTTCTGTATCTGGCATCATGACCATGTCAGATTGTTCAATACCACGGAATCCTGGGATGGATGAACCGTCAAAAGCTACTCCGTTTACGAAAGTTTCTTCATCTACTTCAGTAGCAGGCAAAGAAATATGCTGTGCTTTACCGGTAAGACCTACGAAACGAAAATCTACCCACTCAATATTTTTTTCCTTGATAAGGTTCAACACGTTTTGAACTGACATTTAAAAAACCCTCCCATTTCCGTACATTCAACGTACTTTACATGATTAATGTTCAACTTTTGGTTGTTATCTTGCACATATTATATAGCGATTTTGCTTACACAGTCAATACTTATGTCAGGTATTTTTTATTTTTGTGTAAGCTATGCTCACACAATTTCACAGATTTGTCCCATATCCAAAAATAGGAAAACTGGCTCCTCTTTCGAGGAAACCAGTCATCTTAGAACTATTACCGTTACGCCAAGATAACTTCTTTATGTGTATCAAACTTTTTACCAAGAAGCGGAGCAAGCTTCTCAAGATCAACAAGCAAATTAGCGAATTGATCAGGGAACAAGGATTGAACGCCATCACCAGTCATTGAATTGTCTGGATCTGTGTGCATTTCGATGATCAAACCATCTGCTCCTGCGGCTACGGATGCCTTTGTCATAGGAACAACAAGCTCTCTACGGCCAGTACCGTGACTCGGATCTGAGATTACCGGAAGATGGCTCAATTGTTTAAGAACCGGGATAGCCGATAAATCCAGTGTATTCCGTGTGTACGTTTCGAATGTTCGGATTCCGCGTTCACAGAGCATAACATTCGGGTTACCGCCAGCAAGAATGTATTCAGCAGCATTCAAGAATTCATCGTAAGTGGAGCTGAAACCACGTTTGAGCAGTACAGGCGTTTGAATCGTTCCGAGCTTGCGAAGCAAATCAAAGTTTTGCATATTACGTGTACCTACTTGAAGGATATCTGCGTATTGTGCACATACATCAACATACTCAGGTGTCATAACTTCTGTAATTGTAAGAAGACCATGCTTCTTACCCGCTTCTGCCATCATGATCAAGCCTTCAACGCCAACACCTTGGAAGCTGTAAGGACCTGTTCTTGGTTTAAATGCGCCACCGCGGAGAACTTGACCTCCCGCTGCTTTCACTAAACGTGCGATCTCATCAATCTGTTCTGGCGTTTCTACAGCGCACGGGCCGCCCATGACAACAAGCTGCTCGCCACCGATTTCAACACCTTTAATTTTGATAACCGTATCAGCCGGATGAAAGTCACGGCTTGCTAATTTATAGGATTTCGAAATTTTCACGACTTGCTCAACTCCTGACATTTGACGCAACTGTTCTGCTAATTTAGGATCTGCTTGACCGATAATTCCGATGACTGTGCGATCCTCACCTTTGGAGACGTGAGCTTGGACACCTTGCTTTTCTATGAATTGTACAATTTCCTGAATACGCTCATCTGATGTTTTGTTGGATGTAATGGCGATCATCTTAAACACGCTCCTTATTATATGGGTTGGATCACTTGTATACTTCAACGCTTGTTCGCTTCTACGCTTTTAATCACTAAAGTAAATATACAACGCCTGACGAGTTTTCGTCAAGCGTTAATTTATTTGCTATTCATTTGTATTCGAAGGGGCAAGTTGATCTTTACGGATTTTACGTTTTTCTTTGCGACGATTCGTATGGAATTTAAGTAAGAGCACCACTGGGAAGTAGGCAATAACCCCAAGTATCAACCCAACCACCATACCGCCTACAATCAAATCCAAACCACCTCTAATAATATTAGAAAGCATGTGCGGTAAATGATGTATCAGATAAATCTTAAAGTGCTTCGGTACCAACCAATCCCCCACTTGCTTATTGAGTATCGAGAATGGAATATAAATCACTTTTCCAAACACAAAACCAATTAACGCTCCAGGTAAATTAGCTCTTAATAAATAAACCAACGGAAAGATAAGAACGAATGCAAAACCGGCTGTAGGTAAAGTAAACATCTCTACAAACAATCCAATTGAAAAGCCGCGTGCTACTTTGGAAGGACCGCCTTTGGCACGTAAGAGAAGTAAATATTTATATCTAAACCAGCGCTTCGTGCTTTTCCAATCGTAGCGAGCTTTCACTTTCATCATTTTCACCTTCTGAGTGCTTTGCATGCTGATCTCAATCCCGCCCTGTGGAATAAATAAGGATCACTCACTACTAGCTGCTTTGGATTTAACAGCCGGAATGAGCTTCTTCATATTAATAGTACGTGTAATTCCCCAACTGGTTTCATCTTTCGCATCATAGCCTTCCAAGTAGGAAATTACCTCTTTGGTTATAGGTGTAGGAGTTGAAGCGCCAGATGTAACACCGACCTTGCGTACATTGGTTAACCACGTGCGATTAAGCTCCGTGATATCAGATATTCTATACGCTCTAACTCCTGCAATTTCCTCTGAAACTTGCGCTAAGCGGTTCGAATTATTACTTTTCGGATCTCCAACTACGATAACTAGATCGACTTCCTTCGCTTGTTCAGCAACCGCTTCTTGTCTAACCTGCGTGGCTAGACAGATCTCATTATGAATCTCAGCTTTTGGGAATAGTTCAAGTAAACGATTCATAATATGCTTAATGTCCCATTGGCTCATTGTTGTTTGGTTCGTAATAATAATACGATCGGGTTTAATGTCTAGTTGATCTGCTTCTTCAAGCTTCTCGATGAGGTGAACTTTGTCCGGAGCTACACCTACTGCGCCTTCCGGCTCAGGATGAGCTTTCTTCCCGATATAGATAACTTCATAGCCGTCGGCTACTTTTTCTCGAATTAAATCGTGTGTCTTCGTCACATCTGGACAGGTTGCATCTACAACGGTTAAGCCCTTGTCTCGGGCTCTGCGTCTTACTTCAGGAGAAACCCCGTGAGCAGTGAAAATGACCGTCCCTGTTTCGATTTGTTCTAATATTTCAAGCCGGTTCTCACCATCTAATGTGATGACACCTTCTTCTTTGAAGAAATCAGTAACATGCGCATTATGAACAATCATGCCTAATATATAAATAGGTCTAGGAAGATTTAAGTTTTTAGCAGTTTGCATAGCAAGTGCCATAGCATCTACAACGCCATAACAATAGCCTCTGGGTGATATTCGGACAACTTCCATTTCTTCCACCTGCCTAAGAAACATTATTTTCTTTCATTATAGCTGATTATACAGAGAGAGGAAAGTTTGCTGGAAGCCAAATCATAAAGGTACTTCCCTCGTCTTTGCGCGTTGTCACTTCAATAGACCCACCGTGTTCATCAATAATCCATTTGGCGATCGATAAACCAAGTCCAGTTCCAGACGTCAGTCCCCTTGATAAATCTGCACGATAAAATCTGTCGAAAATATGAGGAATATCCTCTTTATCCATACCAATTCCCGTATCGGTAATCCGAATACCAATAAAGCTATCCGTTCGCGACGCCTCGAACTTTACGGTTCCAACAGGTGTATACTTGAACGCATTTTCGATGAAAATAAACAACAATTGCTGCAAATAATCCCGATTCCCTTGCACGACCGCAAGTTCTAATGCATCTAAATCACCCACTTGCCAATCAGCGGTATGCTCGAGCAATTGAGCACGCCTTACCACTTCTTGAACGAGCGGCATGATCTCAACTGGCTTCTTTTCCATAAGAACGCCGGCATCTGCTCTCGCTAGAGCAAGAAGATCATTGACTAGTCTGCTCATTCGCTGTGCTTCTCCTGCAATATCATGCATAGCCTCAAGTGACATCTGCATTTGATCAGGTGTAGCAAGTTCTGTACTCCCCGAAGTCTGCTTCCACATCTTTTCCAACAAGTCGACATTTCCTCGAATCGTTGTAAGCGGTGTTCTCAGCTCATGAGATGCGTCCGATACGAACCTGCGCTGGGCGCGGTACGCTTCATCCAATTCCAGATAGGTAATCTGAATACGAGAGAGCATCCCGTTGATCGTCTCCGTCAAGCGCCCAATCTCATCTAGTGGACCGTCATAGTGGATACGTTTTTCCAGATCATCGCTGCTTCCTATTTGATTCGCGGCGTCAATGACGCGTTCGATCGGCTTGAGCGCTTTGCGCGCCAAGAACCAACCAAGTGAAGCTGCCACAATAATCGTTAGCAATGCCCAAATCATCAGGGTATACCGAAGGGTAACGGACGTTTTTTCATAACTGCCAATCGGTACAGCCGCTTGAAGAATCCCGATGAGTTGGTTCTGGTCATCGGACCTGATCGCTTGATTATAAATGAGGAAGTCTTGCCCAAGTACCTTGGTCTTTTCGAAAAAACCATCCTCTTGCTTTAATTTATCAATCGTATTCTTCGCTAAAGGCAAAGTAACATCATAGTATTGTAAGTTAGCCGAGCGATTAAAGCTTTTGAGTGTAACATTATATAATTGCAGAAACGTATTCGTAGAGTAGAAGTCCCTGCTTTCCAGTTCCAAATCAACGACGAGTCCCTTCTGTGAAAGAGCAATGCTCTTCTGAATACGCAAGGAGCTATTGCCTGCCTCCCGTTTCACATCTTGGCGAATTTGATCGTATAGGAAATAATTCAAGAAAAAATAAAGAACAATGCCAAAGAGCAGCATGGTTAGTGCCAATATCCCTGAATACCAAAGCGTTAGCCGCAAGCGAAGAGACATATTAAGATTCCCCTCTCAATACGTAACCTGCCCCCCGAACCGTTTGAATCAATCGTTTATGGCCAAATTCTTCAGTCTTTTGACGCAGCAGCGCGATATAAACCTCCAGAACATTGGATTCACCGCTATAATCGTAGCCCCATATTTTTTCCATAATAATATCCCGTGAAAGGACACGCTTCGGATTCTGCATGAACAAGTGAAGTAAATCAAACTCCTTGGTTGTTAACTCAATCAGTTTCTCACCGCGAAAAACCTCGCGTGTATCCAAATCCAAGATTGTATCCTCATAATTCAATCTATTCGTCTGCTGCTCAGGACGCTCCGTTCTCCTCCTAAGAAGTACACGCACTCTAGCCAGCAGCTCTTCAAGCGCAAACGGCTTGACCAAATAATCGTCTGCACCGAGATCCAAGCCTTTCACGCGATCGCTAATTTCATCTTTTGCTGTAAGCATAAGAATCGGTACCTCGCTGCCGCTTTCACGCACTCGACGAACGACCTCCCAGCCATCAATATGCGGCATCATGACGTCCAAGATCAGCAGATGTGGTTCTGATGTTAACATTTGCTTAAGGCCATCCGCACCGTTGGTCGCTGTGACGACCGAATATCCTTCAAAAGCCAAACCTCGTCTC
This sequence comes from Paenibacillus sp. V4I3, assembly GCF_030817215.1. GTDB lineage: Bacteria > Bacillota > Bacilli > Paenibacillales > NBRC-103111 > Paenibacillus_E. The sequence goes on along the minus strand of NZ_JAUSZA010000001.1, from coordinate 2,383,803 downwards.
AACATAGACGTAATTTTCTCATCATCATCAATAACCATTATGTTCTCTCTCATCGACTGGGCCACCCTTCTTTCAACCATTGTAACAAATTCCGCCTTAAGCAAAAAGAAGCAGAGCCTGCAAGCTTGCGGCCGCGGGACTCCACTTCCTTTTATTCCGTACTAACCTTTATTATCTCTCTAATTTTTCTTTTATTATTGGGCAGGTGTCTCGGCTAGAGCGTTTTTATCCCCAATAGTAATAGGTACTTCCATTCGCTTGCCATCTCGAATAAGTCCCAACGTGACCTTGTCGCCAACTTTCAATGCCTGAACTTTGGTAATCAATTCCTGCGAATTTTTCACCTTGGCTCCGTTAATATCTACAATGACATCGTATTGACGCAGACCAGCTTGGAAAGCAGGGCTTTTACGTTGAACGCTGCCAACCAATGCCCCATCTGTGTTCGAAAGCTTCAATTCACTTACCCAGTCTTTACCAATATCTTGTAGACCTACACCTAAGTAAGGAACTGGTTCTTTAGGAATTTGAACATTGTTTTTAAGATTTTCAAGAACGGAAGAAATGGTGCTAGTAGGAATGGCGAAACCAATTCCTTGCGCTTGAGAACTAACGGCAGTATTAATACCAATAACTTCACCATTCAAGTTCAGTAAAGGTCCGCCGGAGTTACCAGGATTAATAGATGCGTCCGTTTGCAGTAAGTGCTTATATTCGCGTGTTCCTTTGGCATCCGGAATGCTGATAGGACGTTCCTTCGCACTAAGCACACCTACCGTAACCGTATGGTCGAAGCCGTATGGATTACCGATAGCAACAACCCAATCCCCAACATTCACATCTTCAGCTTTACCAAGCGGGAGAATTGGAAACTCTTTCTCGCCTTCGATTTTAAGTACAGCCAAATCCAAATCGTAGCTGTTACCTAACAATTTAGCTTTAAATGGCTTATCATAACCTTCTACTGTGATTTGAATTTCATCAGCGCCGTCCACAACGTGCTCATTGGTTAAAATATATCCGGTTTTTTCGAAAATAAACCCTGTTCCCATACCTGCTGGCTGCAGTTCGCCACTGCCGGAGTTATTCTGATTATTGTTAGGCGTTGTATTACCGCCGCCATTATCCCCAAAGAATTGACGGAAGAACGGATCATCAAAGAGCGAATTACCGCCACGGCTTGTTTGCTTCGGTTTCACTAGAGATTCAACCTTAACAATTGCAGGCCCAGCGTTCTGTGCAATAGCCGAAATGTTCCCCGGGCGAACAACATCCAGCCCAACATTTTTCACTTCGCCACCATTACTGCTCCCACTCTTCGTTGCAGCTGCTGTAGAGCTGCCGGAAGCTAGAGGCTGATTGCCAGTAAACAAATTCAATTTATCAGCGCTGAACATAAGTGCACCTACGACCAAGGCGCCTGCCATGAAAGCCGCGAAAATGCTTTTCACAGATGAACGCTTTCTTGCGTTTGGATCCCAAGGACCCGAACCTTGTGGAGCGCCTGCTTCCGATCCAAAACTGAAAGGACGCAAGTTCTTAGGTGGAGTAACTTCAACACTGGAGGTTCCTTCAGTTCCCGACGCTGAAGTTGTAAGCGAATGCCCTTCGTTTTCTTCGTTAAAAGCTGACTTGTAAGGGCCATACGAATAATAGTAGGAAGGTCTTGCTTTATTAGGATCTTGTGGATCTTGCGGGTCTTGATGACTAGAATCATTTCGATTAACGCCATCGTTGTTACTGCTATTGTCGTTCTGCGGCTTAAAGAAGTCGCTATAATCTTTCTTGTTGTCTTCCATAGTTCTTACCTCCATTTGATTAATAAAGTTATAAGTGCATGCTTCTTGAAGGGTTATGTCTTGTTCTCTGTAGTTCTATCATGCACCTACAACCTTAAACGAATATTAAAAAACAATAAAATGGAGGTAAAAAAAGGTGCTAACTCATTGTTTCCAAGCTTGTTCCACTTTATGGAGCAGACCCGCTGCTTCTTTCACCCATTTATCTTCGATTTTGGCATCGGGATCGAGCGGAGTTTGGAATTGATCGATCAATGCGCCATAGGTTTCCGCTTCCGCCTCCTGGTCAAGTCCTTCATTATAAACATGCTTCAGCACGAAAGGAGTTCCCACTTCGACGATCGCATCCGTTGATTCGGCGTCGCCATCAATCCTTCCTGTCAGAACTTGAAAAGGAATTCGCAGCCAAACCAGATGGTCTTCATCTAAGTAGTGGTCGAAATAGCCATGATCGTAATCCCAATTGCCGCCCAGAGCAAAATCGAATTCATGCAGGTGCTCACGAACACTGTCGAAAGATTCTTGAACCTGCTCCAATGATGATGATAATGTTTTCATTCAGACACTCCTTAAGCGCTCATATTATTTTACTTACGCATAGAGTGTGCCAAAATCTAGTTTTTATGTGTGTTACGTTCCTTATCATCAAACCAAACCTTTGCGGTGAGCGAAGATAGCAAGCTGAGTCCGATCCTCTAATTCACACTTCATTAGAAGATTGCTGACGTGTGTTTTGACCGTTTTGATACTAATAAAAAGCTCTTCCGAAATGTCTTTATTACTCTTTCCCTCTGCAATCAAAAGCAATACTTCTCTCTCTCGCGAAGTCAACCCTTCTTCCTCTGGTATACTATTACGCTGCCTAATCCCTCTTGTAAGCGCCAGGGACACTTCTGAGTTCATCACCGGCATACCGCGGTAAGCACTCAGAATCGCATGAATCAATTGGTCGGATGAAACCGTCTTCAGCATATAACTGATGGCACCCGATTCGACAGCTTCGAGAACCTTTGCTTCCTCCAAGAAGCTGGTCAGCATAATAACCTTAACCTGAGGAAATTTACTGCAAATCAACTTGGTTGCGCCTATACCATCCAGAACTGGCATGGTCAGATCCATTAATATGACATCCGGCAAACGATCCGTGAGCTCTTGATTTAACTTATCGAACGCTTCCTGGCCATTGCTTGCTTCCCCTACTACTTCTAAACCGGGTTCCAATGAGATGTAGGTTCGAAGCCCAACCCGAACCATGTCGTGATCATCTACGATCATCACTTTAATGTTACTGCTCATTAATTTCTCCCTCTCTATCCTTTATTAGTAAGCTCGACTGTCCGGTAAACCGCGGAATGCGCACTCTAACTCGTGTTCCTGATCCTAACTTGCTGTCTATCTCCACTTCACCACCAAGCTTTTGCGCTCGCTCTCTCATTGTCGATAAACCATGAGAAGCCGATGGGATGTCTCTACGTTCAAAGCCTTGCCCGTCATCCTGCAGCTGAAGCACATACTGGTGCTCTCTTTCATATATAGCTAGGCGAACTTGTTTGGCAGAAGCATGCTTAACTACGTTCGCAAGGCCTTCTTGTATAATGAGGAAAAATTGATGTTCAATCGCTTCAGATATCGTTTCATGAAGAGATACATCAAGCTGGCCCTGCAGCTCATGGTTTCGGCAATATTCCGGAAACCATTTCTCCAGGGCTTCTTGTAAGCTCATATCTCCCAGTTCGATGGGTCTTAATTGTGAAATGAGTCCGCGCAGCTGCTTCTGGGCATGGTGGGACATTTGAATAAGCTGATTCATAACGCCCGGCGCCGCATCCGGGTTTCTCTCCAGAATTTTGGGTAAAGAGGAGGCTGACATATGAATGGCAAACAGCTCTTGACTAACCGTATCGTGCAAATCCCTCGCCAGTCGGCGTCTTTCCTCAAGTACAGCATTTTCCGTAAGTTCCTGATCCCGAATCGCCTCGGCCTCACCCAATTGTTGCAACAGCTGAATACGCTCTTCAACGGCAGAGGCCATGTTATTAAAAGCATCATACAAATACAAGAATGGTTCTACAGGTTCCATCTCTATCCGACTGGAGAAATTCCCCTTGGACAATTCGAGCATGGCGACATGCAGTTCATCAACTTTGCGCTGCCATCTTTTGGTCGCAACATAACCCACCGTTAGACAGACCAAGAGAATGGCTATGACGAACCACATTCGAAACTGCCATGAAACGAGCTCCTCCTTATAATATTCAAGCACAATATAGATGCTAGATACCGTGAGTAAACTCGAGATAAGAAAATAATTCAGCAGCTGCCACTTCATATTGAACATTCGCAATTTGTACATGCTCCATCCTTAACCTATCTTTTTGATTGTAATGTCACCAATAAACATGCTCGTGGTTACAATTATTTTCCGATCAGCCTCTTCATAGTGCGATGTTTGAGTTCTCACACTGCGCAGAAACCCACTCTCACGCCGATCAAGCACTTTCATATCTCCGATAAAAGAACTTGCCATTACGCGAACTTCAACATCAATATCATTGGGAATGAATATTTTCACATCACCAATAAATGCTGAAACATGAATCGTTGTTTCTCCCAACGAAATGGCTGCGCGAGTAAGATCAATGACGGAATCACCAATAAAATGTGAGATCTGAATCGGCTTCAGTTCCCAAGCTTCTTGTCCCAGATGCACATCTCCGATAAAACCATGCCGATGAAGTACGTCACCAGAGTTGAAATTACGTACAAAATCATCGTACTTGTGCCCATGTTGGTTAAAAGCTTGCGTTTGTGGTTGTCCCGGTGGCTGAGTTTGCCTACCTGGGTCTGGTTCCCCCGGAGCGTCTGGCACATCCCACATATGTTTATCATGAAACTCGCCGTGAATATCCTTGAGTACGGCTTTCTCTTCGTCACTGAGCTCATGCTTTACTTCATTAAAAGCAGATTTACTATCGCGCTCCTTATCATTTGTAGGCGATGGTGCTCCATCACTCCACTTGGGTTGATCCCATGGATTTCTATATTTTTCATGCTGCAATCTTCTAGCTTCACGTCTTGCCTGTCTAACTTGATCTTTCGCTTCTTTAATAGAAGGCCAATCCGGTGACTCTTTCTTGCTAGGTTTAAAAATCACATTCAATCCAAATAGAATTAAGGCAATAGGTCCCAAAATCTGAAACATCTCTCCAAGCGATCGATCGGTCAGCTTTAAATTTTTCAGGAGAAAGATCGTTCCCATACAACAAACGAGTAAACTCCAAATTGAGCCTCCCCAATGATACTTACGCTGCCAAACAAAACCAACGAGACCGTAGAAAATAAGAATGACAGGCCAATAAGTGGAAAACATATAAGCAAGATCAATATCAATAAATCCTAATTGGTTAAGTAAATAAAGGACTCCTGCCGTTACGAGGACAAGCCCCCAAATTATTCTTTGAAACATATGCGGATTCATACTTCTTCCTCCATTTGTGTACAACGTTGTTAAGATACCTCTAGTTTATAAGATACTGCCTTGAATGAAAAGAGACGAGAGATTGAAGACTTCCTCAGTCTAGAGACTGAGTTTTCGCAGAATCCGATGAATAACTGACATCAGAATTACAAAAACGAACAATAACCACGAGATGTTATGTATTCTTACGTATATCGTTGACATGCTTATCATCAGAACCGTATAATTGGTGCAAACAATTCCTCAAACATAAGGAGAGATCAGATTATGGATGCAATCCAACAGCTTTCTAGCGGCCTAGATACCATATGGGTGGTTCTGACAGCTGCCATGATTCTATTGATGGAAGGCGGCTTCGCTTTATTGGAGGCAGGTTTCGTCAGACAAAAAAATGCAGTAAGTATCATTATGAAAGTGTTCGTTGATATCTCTTTCGGAGCACTTATTTTTTACTTATTCGGTTTCGCCCTTATGTACGGGAAAGATGTTTCCGGACTATTTGGAACTACCGGATTCTTCATGGGAGGAGATTTAACACATATCGTTTTAAATATCTCACATGAGACTTATTGGCTATTCCAGTGCGCCTTTGTTATCGCTGTGATATCGATTGTATCTGGGGCTGTTGCCGAACGCATCAATTTCCGTGCTTACATTCTATACACCATTGCAATGACAGGTTTAATTTATCCCATTGCTGGCCACTGGGTTTGGGCCGTTAATGGATGGCTCGGCAAATTAGGCATGGTTGATTTTGCAGGTTCAGCTGTCATTCACGCACTTGGCGGCTTCTCCGCTCTTGCCGCAGCGATGATCATTGGTCCAAGGATTGGCAAATTTTCCGCTGACGGCACGGCTAATATTGTACCACCGTCTAATCTGCCACTAGCCTCAGTAGGCGCATTTATCCTTTGGTTCGGTTGGTTTGGGTTTAACTCAGGAAGCACACTAAGTGCCACCAATACTTCCATCGGCCACATTGCAGTAACCACCATGCTGGCAGCTGCAGCGGGCAGCGCAACGTGCATTCTATTCACCATGATGCGTTACCGCAAAGCCGATCCCCCTATGGTTATCAACGGCGCTCTTGCAGGGCTCGTTGGGATTACTGCAGGCTGCGCTTTCGTTAGTGATGCTGCGGCCATTCTGATCGGAGCCATATGCGGGATCGCCATGGTTTATGCAACAGAAATACTAGAAGCTAGACGAATTGATGATCCAGTTGGCGCCTTTCCTGTTCATGGTATCAGCGGCAGCATCGGGACACTCGCTGTAGGATTATTTGCGCAGCCTGATGCCATTCGGGAAGGCACTGCCGGTTTATTCTATGGCGGGGGCTTCAGCCTTCTAGGTGTTCAAGCATTAGGGCTTGTTACGGTTTGTATATGGGGATTCGTTATTACTTGGGGTTGTATGAAGCTAATTCAACTTATCGTTCCACTGCGAGTTAGTAGAGATGAGGAATTAGTCGGATTAGACGTCGGTATCCACGGTGTTCCTGCTTACAGTCAAGAAGATGGATTTCTGGACTTAGAACAACTAAAAAAAGGTCAATGAGAACAAAAAAACCTTCCAAATGGAAGGTTTTTTATTTGTATTAAGAAAGCAGCTCTTCAATCTCATCCGGTACTGAGATCACATCGCCTGGTTTGGATTCATTCATAATTTGTCTCGCATGGGCAATTTCAGCTCGAAGCTTCCTAACTTGCTCCATGGGTTTCTTCACATAGTGGATATACTCGACAGCAAGATGATGGTCAGGTTTCTTACCAGAAAACATGCGGCGAAATGATGACATCGTCTGATAAGCGCGCTCTTCTTTCATTCTTTTGATTTCGTAGCGCTCTACTACCTGCTCAATATCCAAGACCTGCTGTTCCTTGCGGACAATGTAAGCTTCCAAGAAAGGAAGTACCTCTGCAGCTTTCCTTGGTGTTCTTTGAGGTTTTCCGTCCAATCGCAAAGCATTCAGCATGATCACTCACCTATCTCCCCGTGTCAAGATTTATAACAGTAATCTTATTTTACACCAAAATAAACGATTTGAGAACCTTTATTTCAATATTAAATCGATTCCTACAACACCAACAGGGGTTCCCGTGTCATCTATTATCGCTTTTGACATTGTGATACATGGTTTTTTGGTAATAGCTGACACATATTCCGGAGAAACGAAGAGTTCTCCCCCCATTGCACGCTTCCACCACTCTCTGCCCTTTGCATTAACTAGACCTGCCTCAGGCATCGAATAGATAAAGGTTCCATCTGCGCGGTTAGACCAGATTGCTTCAATTCCGGCCGTTTTCTGCAAAATAGTGCCTAAATGGGAAGCATGCTTACCATCAAGCAATGAAGTTATGTCAGGTATTAGCACAAGCGAGCTAAGTACTTGCTTCATTTCTTGGATATTTACATGAATCGTTCCTTCTTTATTTTGCATACCTACTGCTTGTATCGCCTGTATCAGTTCCTTAGAGGAACGATCTAGATTTTGGTTGATATGCTGCAGCATCGATACTTCATGACGCTGTTTTTTCATTTGATCCAAGGTAATCTCCACACTAGACATCGTCTCATTCATCAAATCAACAACTTCGCCAAGTGATGTTCTTGTACCTGAGACAAGCGAGGACTGAATCTGGGTAGAGCTTGTTGTACTCGATACAAGATTGTTAACATTTAGAATCAACGCGAAGATCGTATCGATCTTGTCTTTTATTATTTTCATCTCAGCAATCCCATGAGCGACAGATGCCTTCTCCTCAGCAACCGCTGTCACAACTTGGGAAACACCGCTCTCAATGGATGCCAATAGTTCGGAAGATTTCGTAACCGCTTCATGACTTTGTGTAGCCAGCTTCTTAATTTCCTGTGCGACCACAGAGAAGCCTCGTCCATGCTCACCCGCTCTGGCGGCTTCAATGGATGCATTAAGCGCAAGCAGCGAGGTTTGAGAAACTACTTCAGCAATAAATGTATTGATTTCTTCAATCTTTGACGTATGCCCTGTCAAATCCTGAATCTTCTTCTGCATGGTATCGTTATTAATATGTAGATCATTCATGACTTCATCCGTGGCATTCAGTGACCGGCATACATCAACCACCGTATCTTTGGTTTGCTCACTCTGTTGATGCATATGTAAGGATGAATCTAGAATTTGGTCTGCTGCAGCCGCTACCTGCTGAATCGCAGCGAATGCTTCCTGCAGCTGTCCAACGGCTTGATTACTTCGAATCTTCAGATCCTCTTCTCCTTGAATCGAAGCATCGGCAATGTGCAGAAGATGTCCGATCGAACGATTGACTTCCTCAACAGCAGCTGCTAATCTGTCCGCTACAACCTGAGATTCTTGTATAAACGTTCGGAATTGCTCTTGTTGGCCTTTATTATCATGGCTAATAGATGACCTTGATGATCTGGTACTAAGCCAAGCAATAAAACCTATAAACAAAAAAACAGCCAAACTTGCAGCCGTAAACCATCGAGAGGAAATAAATAACGCGAGTACACTTACCGAAATACCAATGAGAATAAGAGCATACAACCCAGCTTTGTGTTTAATTTCTGCGCGCATAAGCAATTGGAACTCCTCCCAAAAGGAACCTAAATGTTAGTTTTTGTTACATTATATCGAATATAGAAGATGTTGAAAAGAAATAAAAAAACAGAGACCTTTTCAGATCTCTGTTCTTCAAGCTTATTGATATTTCATTATTTATTTTGGTTTTGAGTATTCGTTTGTTGCTGTTTGTTCGCTCCTGATGTTTCCGCAGCAAATTCTACGTCTTGAGCTACATTCGAGCTCAAATTTCTATTCTTGTTATTCTTGTTCTTAGCCATGTTCAATCACCTCCTGTAAACATAGGATTTCCCAAACAGGAGAATTTATGATGGAAATGTTCGGCTTGGTGAAAAGCTCATTATCGTTTATAGCGCTTTGGTAGGTGCGATGATCTCATCCTTTAGTTGATTCCAGATGAGTTCGGTTACTTTCCCATGCCCTTCTTTGACGATAAATACTTTAACCGTCTTCTTGCCCCATTCTTTGTAAACCTGATCCTTTGTATCGAAATACAGATCAATTTTCTTACCTTTAATTGCGCTGCCTGTATCTGCAACAACACCATAGCCATAACCGGGAATAAATAAGACAGTTCCAAGCGGAAAAACGTTCGTGTCTGCTGCGATCGTTGATAAAGCTTTATCATCCCGCTTTACTTTAATTCCAGAATACGTGATCCCATACTCAGGATGATCCGGATTTTTCCCTGTCGATTCCTTACCTGCAAAATAACCGGTGGCTGTCACTTCGACTGCCTTGAGCTTGGACAAATCTGAGTCTAACTTCGGAACATAACGATAATTGATTTGTTGCATGTTTTCTTGCGCAACCGGCAGTGAAGTGGATGCCGTTTTGGCCGGAATAACCTTTTGCTGCTGATCTTGTATATGGGTGACGGAGTTTGCCGTCGTGTAGCTTTGGTCGCTTTTGCCCGTCGTCTCTTGTCCGAAAAGTGCCATCAGAACAACGATGATCGACGCACTAAACCATTTAGACTGAGTCAAAAAGTTGGTTGACATTACTATTTTTTAATACCTCCCCTACTATTGCAGGTTGTCCAATACCTACCACCTTTAAACATCCGGATGCAGACTCACTGTTTAAGGTGTCCTAATCACGCTCCCCTATACATACCCAATTAACTGAATTTGAAAACAAAAAAAGCAGAGAAGATTATCTTCTCTGCTTCATTTATAGGATTGGTGCTTAAAGTTTCTTACTAATTTCCTCGTTAATCATGCCAATTACTTGTTCAATCGGATGGGTTCCTAGATCCCCTTGACCACGTTTTCGAATCGATAAGCTTTCGCTCTTCACTTCGTTTTCACCGACGACTAGCATATAAGGAATCTTCTCCAGCTGCGCTTCTCTAATCTTGTACCCCAGCTTCTCATTACGATTATCTGCCTCAACACGAATACCAGCTTCTCTTAGACGCTCAGTCACGAGATTCGAGAATTCTTCGAATGCCGGAGATACCGGAATGACCTTGGCTTGGATAGGCATTAACCAAGTTGGCAGCGCACCAGCGAAGTTCTCAAGCAAGAAGGCCGTCATACGCTCCATAGTACTGATAATCCCTCTGTGAATAACGACCGGGCGATGTTTCTGACCATCTTCACCTGTGTATTCAAGCTGAAAACGCTCTGGGAGCAAGAAATCAATTTGAGCTGTTGAAAGAGTTTCTTCTTTCTTGAGCGCTGTTTTGATTTGAACGTCAAGTTTAGGACCATAGAAGGCAGCTTCACCTTCAGCCTCGTAGAAATCAAGTCCTAGCTCTTCAACAACCTCACGCAGCATGCGTTGGGAAGTTTCCCACATTTGATCATCTTGGAAATACTTTTCTGTATCCTTAGGATCCCGATAGGAAAGACGGAAACGGTAGTCTGTAATTCCGAAATCCGCATAAACCTGACGAATCAAGTTCACAACGCGGGAGAACTCTTCTTTAATTTGATCCAAACGGCAGAAAATATGAGCGTCATTCAGTGTCATGGCACGAACACGGTGTAGACCTGTTAAAGCACCTGACATTTCATAACGGTGCATAGTTCCAAGCTCAGCAATCCGGATCGGCAGATCGCGGTAGCTGCGCATATCGCTTTTATAAACCATCATGTGATGTGGACAGTTCATTGGACGTAGGACAAGCTCCTCGTTATCCATCACCATTTTCGGGAACATATCCTCGCTGTAATGATCCCAGTGGCCGGATGTTTTGTACAGCTCAACATTAGCGAGAACTGGCGTGTAAACGTGTTGGTAACCCAAACGCTCTTCCAGGTCAACAATATAACGTTCCATTGTACGTCTCAATTTAGCGCCGTTTGGCAGCCAAAGCGGTAATCCTTGCCCAACCTCACGTGAAAAAGCAAACATTTTAAGCTCTCTGCCCAGCTTACGGTGATCACGTTTCTTCGCTTCTTCCAAAAGATGCAAATGCTCATCCAGCTGCGCTTTCTTAGGGAAAGCAGTGCCGTAAATACGCTGCAGCATTTTGTTCTTCGCATCTCCGCGCCAGTAAGCACCAGCAACGCTCAATAACTTGAACACTTTGATTCGGCCAGTTGATGGCAGATGCGGTCCGCGGCATAAATCAAAGAATTCACCTTGGTCATAGATGGTAAGTACCGAATCTTCCGGCAGATCACGAATCAATTCCAGCTTAAATGGATCTTCCATTTCAGTGAAAATGCGAATCGCTTCCTCACGGGAAACAACGCGGCGAGTAATCGCCAGGTTCTCACCGGAAATACGCTCCATTTCCTTCTCGATTTTCACCAAATCTTCAGGATTAAGCGGTGTTTCCAAATCGATATCATAGTAAAATCCGTCTTCAATAACAGGTCCAATCCCTAATTTAACAGCTTTTTCACCATAAATACGTTTAATCGCCTGAGCCATCAAATGCGCTGTGCTGTGACGATACATCTCTAATCCCGCTTCGCTATCGAGCGTTAGAATTTCCACGTCTGCATCATTATCCAATGAGAACGACAGATCCACGGATTTCCCGTTAACTTTGCCGCCAATCGCATTTTTCTTCAGTCCGGATGAAATGGATTCCGCCACTTGCTCAATGGTCGTTCCAACTGCGTACTCTCTAACCGCGCCATCTGGTAATTTCACTTGTACAACCATTTCTGTTCCTCCTAATATAGGGATCTTTGAGCGTAGCTCAAAGTCTCTCCGCTTTGGGGATCTTTGAGCGTAGCTCAAAGTCTCTCCGCTTTGGGGATCTTTGAGCGTAGCTCAAAGTCTCTCCGCTTTGGGGATCTTTGAGTGTAGCTCAAAGTCTCCGCTTTTAGTTCATTTTTGAACGCAAAAAAGCACACTGCATCCCAAAAGGGACGAGTGCGCTCAGCTCGTGGTTCCACCCTAGTTCGATTCGCTGCATGACCACAGGGGTATGGCGAATCCTCATCAGCATTCGGTAACGGGAATGATTCCGGTATTGTATACTAACGATCCTGCAAGTCAGTTCGAATTCCACAATACGGCTACAAAGGGGTAAACGATCTGAATAGCTGAAGGAGATTGCAGCCTAGTCTCCTCTCTCTGAGCAGTTCTTGCAGAAAGTTCTTGTCTTTGATTTTAACGCCTTCGATCACTATTATAATTGCCTCATCGCTCAAGGTCAAGGGGATAGTTGATCCTGTTTCTTGGCTTCACCCAAGAAAATGTCACAAGTTCGGCAATAGGAGCAAACCGTTGTTCGATCCTCAAATATTTGTCTAATCGTCTTGATGATCGTTAATTCGGGATCTCGCGTATGGATGTAGATATTTGCTGGAGATACCGTAATGAGTGTGCTAACAATCATATCCTCGAAATTAATATCTTTTTCAAGTACTTCTAGCTTAAAGGTTGTATCGAATTCATTCGCGTCTATGAGTTCAAGCTGATCATTCAGGATAACAAACTCATGCCCGCCTTTATGTATAAGATGAGCTACGGGGATCTTGGCTTCCTGAATATAAACAAAGTACTGCAATAGAGAAATAAATTCCTGATACTGACGATCCATCATAAACTCATCAATGGCATACTCAGCTATCTCTCGCAGCTCCTCGGTATAATCCTGTAAACGAAATTTGAGAAAACCATCCAAGCTTAGCCGAGGGGTTTCCTCCAGAGATTGCACGAGCTGCTCCGATAACATTTGTTTGCGGCGCAGTCTTGCTGAGCTGCCATTCAAAATAGGCAATTCCTCAATTACGGTCTCCGCACACATGGATTGCTTGCAGTACCCTTCTATTGCTTCCAAATCGTTTATGGCTTCATATTTAAATTCTTTAACAATCAAATCACGTAAAATAAGCGTCTCTTTCTCTACGATGATATGATTAGCCAACACGCCAGCCAGTCCTTCCCTTACTTCCTTCTGAAATGAAGATATTTCTCTTTCCTTCATCCTCACTTCAATTCGAATGTAAGCATGTGTTTCATATAAATCAAATGGGGCGGTTACTCCACTTTCAGCGATATGTAAAAGCTGCAGCTCACGTTCTATCTGAGCGCTTAGCGAACGTACATAGGCCTCATCAGCATTCATTATAACAATGGCAAACAGTTCCATAGGCTAACTCCTTTCATCAATACGTCCTCCTCCTAAGAGTATATGGTCGATAGGAATCAGATATACAACGAACAATTTGCCATTTCCATTCATCAATTTTTTGTCAAATCTTTCGTGCATATATTCCAATCTCACAGATATTCGTGTTATGATACTTGTAATAGTGCTTAAGTAGCATATCTTTTGGAGTGGGTATCTATGCAAATTGACGCATTCGATCAGCACAAACAAGACTGGAATCGGAAGTTACTTAATGCCTACTGGTTACTTGTTTCTATTCAATTACCATTCGAATTTCTCTATTCTTTGACAACCAAGCAAGAAGATCCATCTCAAGCCAATCACCTTATCCTCCCTCTACTCATCATGATCCTCATCATGTTAACTCTCGAAACCACCAACAAGTTATTCAAAAAGCTGCTGGATTACCAAATCATTAGCGGCGGTGCCTTCTTATCGTTTACCCTTATTTATTTCAATCATGATGTTAAATTAACTCCACTCTACTTTTTTCTCCCTATTTTCGTTTCTATCTTTTACTTTCAACGTTCCAAAATTATTTATTCTGTTGGATTATCCTTTCTATCTATTTGCGTTCTTTATGTTGCAAGGTTGAGTGTATTTTCCGGCTATGTGTTATCCGATCTCCTATCCGTCGTTCCGATTCTAGGTATAGTCTCTATCATAGCGTTAGGGATTATGAATCGCGGCGTTGAAATTTTGAACAATTTGAAAGCAACTACTGAACTTAAACAAGAGTTGATGATCAAAAATATTATTATGGACAAGCTGTCCAAAACGGATGCTTTAACAGATCTATATAACCACATCACATTCCATGAATATTTAGATGAGCTCATTCAGCAAAGCGGTGCAGGTAACTTCTGCATCCATATCGCCGTGCTGGACATCGATAATTTCAAAAAAGTCAATGATACTTATGGCCATAGAGCCGGTGACGCTGTCTTAAAGAATGTTAGCAGCACACTGAAAACCCGGGTGGGCTTAAACGATTTTGTCGCTAGATATGGCGGCGAAGAGTTTGCTATCATCTTCACAGAGAAAGCTACCGAGGAAGTATTCGAAATATTGGAACGTATTCGCTGGCAAATATCTCAATCGAAGTATGAGGAGTTAAACGGACAATCTGTGACCATCTCAATCGGACTCAATGAGTATCGCCCGGGTACTAGTAAAGAAACCCTATTCTCAGGCGCTGATCAATCGTTGTATACAGCCAAAATGACAGGTAAAAACAAAACGGTCATTCAAACCGCTCAGCTTAAGGAAGCAAACTAAAGCTTCTATTGTAAAGAAAAAGCCTCCAAGTTGGAGGCTTTTTGGGTTGTGGGACATAACGACAAATAAACGCTTATCTAATTAAATCCCTCAAGTAGATTTAACTTAGATAAGCGTTTTAGTTATTAGCTAGGTCTGCATCACGACATCCTTATCGATCTTCTGCCCTTATCCTAAGTATGATTCAAAAATACTTTTTACAAGCAAGAATGGAAGTGCACCAATTGAGACAAAAGCATAAAAAAATCCTTGAAGAAAATTTTTGAATAATTTCACAAGAATCACTCCTATCATTTTTGTCTAAATTGCGACTACTCCAATTATACTCCTTTTTCAAAAAGAAAGATGAAAATAACATTAATTCTTTCATAACTTGTCTAAGTAAATTCAATGTGCATTTAAAACAAAAAGAGAGCAGCCGCAGCTGCTCCCCAAATCACATTAGTTAGTTTTGCATCACGAAATCTTTATCAATAACGAGCGACTCGTCATCAAATACACGCAATGTTTGGTATTTCGTATTCCGTTGAGCAGGAATTTTCCCTGCTTCGCGGATGATTCGCAGCGTAGAGTTAACGTTGACCTTGTGCGTTGTACCCGCCGCGGAGACCACGTTCTCCTCAATCATTGTACTTCCAAAGTCATTACAACCATAGCTAAGTGTTTGCTTGCCCACTTCAGGTCCCATCGTCACCCACGACGATTGGAAGTTAGGAATGTTATCAAGCATAATCCGGCTAATCGCCAGCGTCTTCAAATACTCCTCAGGCGTGACTTTCTCTGCCTTCATATTCGTATTATCCGGTTGGAATGTCCACGGAATAAAAGCTAGGAAGCCTGGTGTATTGAGCTTCTGATACAGAACATCATCTTGTGCATCACGGATACGCAGCATATGGAGTGCTCGCTCTTCCATGGATTCACCAAAACCAATAACCATGGTACCTGTTGTATGCATACCAATTTTGTGAGCGGTTTGCATAACGTCCATCCAATCGCGCCATGAACCTTTTAGCTTACTAATTTTGCGTCTAGTGCGATCATCCAGAATTTCTGCACCGCCACCTGGCAAGGAATCGAGTCCCGCTTCGTGCAATTGACGAACGACTTCCTCTAGAGATAAACCATCCGAAACATCTTTCATTTTCATAATTTCAGCTGGTGAGAAAGAATGCATCGTAATATCAAAACGTTTCTTAATTTCTCGAAGGATATTCGTGTAATAGCTGAATGGAAGATTCGGATTCGTGCCGCCCTGCATGAGGATTTCGGTCCCATCTACATCCAGAGTCTCTTGGATCTTCTGGAAAATGGTTTCATCGGGCAATACGTAACCTTCTGATGAACCCGGTGGACGGTAAAACGCACAAAATCTGCAATAAACGTCACAAATATTCGTATAGTTAATATTCCGCCCAATGACGAATGTCGTTATTGGATCGGGATGCCATTTCTTCATAATCTGATTGGCGGTGTCGCCAATCTTCTCTATTTGATCGGATTCGAACAGCGTAATACATTCCTCTACATCAATTCGTCCGCCTGACTGTGCCTTATATAAAATGCGATCAATCGGTTTCAAAGCTACTCACTCCTTTACTTTCTGAAGGCTTGTATCCACTCATCGTACCATATTCATGCCAAAAAAGCAGCAATATGCTGCTTTTACCAAGGCGTATTCCATTTCAAATATGACCAATTTTCGAATTCATGAAGGTCTAACCGCGGAGGGCTTGTTCCAAATCTTCAATAATGTCTTCGATATCTTCAAGACCTACCGAATACCGCACAAGACCGTCCGTAATGCCGCGAAGTAAGCGAACTTCCTTCGGCATCGAGGCATGTGACATCATTGCCGGATAGGACAAGATGCTCTCCACTGCGCCCAAGCTTACTGCAACGAGTGGAATACGTATTTTGCTTAATAACTTTTTCGCTTTCTCGCCGGAACCAACATCAAACGAAACAACCGCTCCATAGCCTAATGACTGCTTTTCATGAACGTCTCTACGTGGGTGGTTCGGGAGTCCTGGGTAGTAAACAACATCAATATCAGGCTGCTCTGATAGCCAATTTGCCAGTCTACGAGCACTAGTTTCGGACATTTCCATACGAGCTCGCAAGGTTTTCATCCCACGGATCAACAGCCAAGAATCTTGAATGCCTAGTACGTTCCCCATGCCATTCTGAATTTGTTTCATTCGGCGACCTAGACTGTCGTTAGCAACTACAGCCAGCCCAGCCAGAACGTCACTGTGTCCGCCAAGGAACTTCGTTGCACTATGCAGCACAATATCAATACCCAGCTCGATTGGACGTTGATGGTAAGGTGTCATGAACGTATTATCCAGCATCGTAAGCAAATCGTGCTCTTTAGCAAAAGCAGCGACTTCGGCGATGTCCGTAATACGGAGTGTCGGATTCGAAGGTGTCTCGATAAATACGGCTCTTGTGTTAGATCGCAGTGCTGCACGTACTTGTGCGATATCGGTCATATCAACGAATGTCGACTCCACACCCATACGATTCATAATCGTTGTCAGCAGGCGATAAGTACCACCATAAACATCTTCGGTACAAATAACATGATCACCCTGCGACAAAAGCATGAAGGCTGACGAAATAGCCGCCATACCCGAGGCGAAAGCAAATCCGCGTGTACCGCCTTCGAGTAATGCAATGTAGTCTTCCAGAGCTTGACGGGTTGGATTGCCGGAACGGGTATAGTCATACTCTGGTGAGACTTCTAAGTCAGCTTGATGAAAGGTTGAGGCTTGATACAAAGGCACACTAGATGCCCCTGTCGCTTCATCGATCTCTCCACCGAAATGAATGAGCTTCGTTGCGAATTTGCCATGCGGCTTACGTTTATCTTCTTGTGGATGGCTCATGATAGCGAATCCCCTTCCAATTCGGCTTGCGCCTTGCTGAGAGCATTCGAAAGATCCGCAATCAGATCATCAATATGCTCGATGCCAACAGAGAAGCGTAAAAGACGGTCATCTACACCGATTTGCTGACGAATTTCGAGTGGAATATCCGCATGTGTTTGTACAGCCGGATAGGTCATAAGTGATTCGACACCGCCTAAGCTTTCCGCGAAAGCAATGAGCTCTATGTGACGAAGAATCGGTTCAATCAGTCTCGCATCCTTTACTTTAAAGGAGAAAATGCCCGTGTTTCCACTCGACTGCTTATTCTGAATCGCATAACCAGGGTGCGTTTCAAGCGCTGGGTAGTAAACTTCACCGATCAGCGGGTGTTCCAATAAGAACTTCGCGATTGCCGTTGCGTTCTGCTCATGACGCTCCATGCGAAGCGCAAGCGTCTTCATTCCCCTCATAAGGAGCCAGCTGTCTTGCGGTCCAAGCACAGCACCAATGGAGTTGTGCAGGAAGGCCATCTGCTCTGAAAGTTCTTTGCCCTTGGTCACGATGAGACCAGCGAGCACGTCATTATGACCGCCGAGGTACTTGGTCGCGCTATGAATGACGATATCAGCACCAAGCTCAATTGGACGTTGAAGATATGGCGTTAACAAAGTGTTGTCGACAATCGATACGATGCCCTTTTTACGAGCCCATGTACACACAAGCTCAAGGTCTGTAATCATCATCAGCGGATTCGTCGGTGTCTCAATGACAAGACCTTTGGTATTCGGCTGGTACGCCGCTTCCAACCCATCTAAATCATTCGTGTCTACATACGTAGCGGTCACACCAAAGCGCGACATGATTTTCTCAAGCAGGCGGTACGTACCGCCATATAAATCCAAGGAAACAATCAGATGATCTCCTTGGCTAAAATAAGCGAAAATGGTTTGCAGCGCAGCCATTCCTGAGGAACAAGCAAAGCCCGCATCTCCAGACTCCAGCTGAGCAATAGCATCCTCGAGCACCTTGCGTGTCGGGCTTTTAGTACGCGCATAGTCGAATCCTGTACTTTGCCCAAGCTTCGGATGACGGAACGCAGTTGCTTGGTAGACTGGGAAGCTGATAGCTCCAGTAACGGGTTCTTGAATAGAGCCAATTTGGGCGAGACGACTTTCGATTTTCAACAAAGGGAGTTCCTCCTCAGGGATATGGGTTCGAATTACAATTGTGAGCTTGCCAAACTTTCGTTGATGTTAGCGTTCAGTTCAAATGGTGTTTCTTGATAGACATAATAATTCAACCAATTGGAGAACAGAAGATTCGCATGCGCTCTCCAAGTATTATAAGGCTGTCTGCTCGGATCATTATTCGGGTAATAATTTTTGGGGATCTCGATTGAAAGCCCTCTACTCACATCCCGATCGTACTCCCATTTCAAGGAACAAGCATCATATTCCGAATGTCCTGTTACGAAAATATGCTTCCCGTCTCGCGTTGCGGCGATATAAACACCGGACTCCTCTGATTCCGATAAAATCTCCAAATCCGGACATTGTTCAATGTCTTCACGACGAATATCCGTATGACGAGATTGCGGTACATGAAAGACTTCATCAAAGCCGCGCAGCAACTTTGTATTCGGTACCTGAACGGTATGAGGAAATACTCCGAACATCTTATTATCGAGCGCAAACTTTCGCACACCGAAATGATGATACAAGCCCGCTTGAGCTGCCCAACAAATATGCAAGGTAGAAGTGACGTTGTGCTTACTCCAATTCAGGATTTGCGTCAATTCCTCCCAGTAATTCACATCTTCAAACTCCATCTGTTCGACAGGAGCACCCGTGATAATCATGCCATCCAGCTTTTCATCTTTAATATCGTCAAATGTTTTATAAAACATTTCCAAATGCTCGACAGAAGTGTTCTTAGAAGTATGAGTTTTAGGATGCAGAAGCACGAATTCCACCTGCAATGGCGTATTTCCGATTAAACGCAGAAGTTGCGTCTCCGTCGTCTCTTTGGTTGGCATCAGATTCAATAAAGCAATTCGAAGTGGACGTATATCCTGGTGGTACGCGACAGATTCGTCCATGGTGAAGATGTTCTCTTGGTTTAAAATTTCTTTGGCAGGCAGGTTGTCAGGAATCTTAATCGGCATCCTGTTCACTCCTCTTCATAAGTTTTATTTGGGAAATAAATGAAAAAATGACCTTCTCTGGAATCAGAGAAAGGCCATGGAAAATCAAAGTCAATGTCCTTCTCTTATCTCCCAGATTCGCTTTAAACAGCGTTTCCGCAAGAATTAGCACCGTGCATCCCTTTGCTTGCAAAGGTTTGTCGGTTGCCGGGTGTCATAGGGCTAGTCCCTCCACCTACTCTTGATAAGAAAATGTAACGTATGCGATTAAAATTATCATACTATAAATTAAACCAAAGTCAAGGCATGAAACACTTGTCAAGAGAAATTAGAGCAAAGAATTTTCAACGGTTTGTCCCCTTATAATTCAAATGATACAAAATGTATCAAATAAATATGTTTAAGCATTCTTAAATACGGGTTATATGATATTAAAACACTAATATATATAACAACACTCTATTGATAAACCATACTTCATGAAAAGAGGTCATTTATGTCAACCCAAACGATCGATAGCTTCTCCGCTTTTGCTTCATTAAATCGCTTTTTCGCCCTAATCGAAACCACAAAACCAACGATTCAACAAGCAGAGGATGCTGCGGCCCTGGTATGCCGTATCTACGGTGCTAACAGTGAAGAAGAATTGCTGCAGCGCGGTGATCCTGAATTAATTGAGATTTACAAAGAAATTAAAAATAAAATTTTTAATGCCGCCATGTAAGTCATGGCGGCTTTTTTTTGACACCGACTGAGCGTTATCTCCATACTTTATCTAAACAACAATCTACCCAGTTTCTGCAAACTTTTATGGCTTGAAACGTGATATATGAAGGGTTATACTAAACAAGTATTCGACACGGACGAAAAAGGAGGGCATACGTTTGGACGGAGAACCGAGGAGTAGAACCTGCAAGGATCTTAAACAATTTAATAGTGTAGGAATGCAGTCGGTTATTCCTTCATCCGGAGCCTTGCTCTAAAAGATGAACTAACCGACTGATTCCATTCAAAGGGGTGGATCAGATGAAAACACGGTGGGTTCAGAATGGCATTTTTACGTTGGTTGATGACGTGACTGTCGCCCTAACACCTCCAGAAAGAGGCTTTTATTGGATTGATGCAGGGGTAGAAGACTTAGAGATCCTTCAACCTATGTTCCATCTTCATGATTTGGCCGTGGAGGATTGCTTAAGCGAAGAGGAACAACGTCCCAAAATTGAGTTCTACGATTCCCATTATTTTATCGTTATTAATAGTATTCGATTTGATGATGAAGAAATTTTCCTTCGAGCACTTAATCTATTTCTTAGCAAACATGTCATTATTACAGTTACTAGACAAAAAATTAATGAACTTCGAGCTTTGAAACCTTTTCTCTGGGAAGAGGAAGTAAACAGCGCCGATCGTTTCCTATACCATCTGGTCGATCTTGTCGTCGATAATTATGTGGCGGTCGGTGACCGTATCGAGGCCAAGATTGAAAAGCTGGAAGAAGACATTCTGATGGCAACGAAGAAGTCGCATTTGAATGAAATTATCGGTCTTCGTTCAGAGATTTTATGGCTCAAAAAAGTGCTAGTTCCTCAGCGTGATGTGATTGGAACACTTGGTAAGAAAGAGCTTAGACTAATTGACCATCAGCTGCAAAAATATTTCGGAGATATTTATGAAAATGCCGTAAAGATCGTGGATACGTTCGATACGCTGCGCGATCTCATGGGCAACTTACGAGAAGCCTATCAGTCTAGCGTCGCTAACCGTGCGAATGAGATCATGCGAGTTTTCACAGCAACTTCGACGATCTTCATGCCTTTGACGTTCATTACCGGCGTGTTCGGAATGAATTTTGATAACATCCTCGGGCTTCATGTGGCTCATGGCGATGAAATTGTCTTAGCGTTCATGGGTGCATTAGGTATTGGCATGTATGTATTATTTCGTAAAAAAGAATGGCTATAGATACCTTTTGAACTTGGAAAAAGTGAGGGCTTCTTGGAGCAGAACGCTGCTATCAAGGAGCCCTTTTTGTCCTGTTTAAATCAGCTTAATTTTAACAAACTTCCGTTTCCCCACCTGAATAATATCCCCATCCTTCGGGGTTATTTGGTCATGAATTTGCATGACCTTCTGTTCATTGATCTTCACTGCCCCTTGCTCCACACTTCGTCTTGCTTCCCCGTTGGAAGCTTGCAGATCTAGTAAAACGAGAAGCTTAATGATGGAGATTGAGCCTTCTTCCAACTGGCCAATGCTTAGAGTCATTTCTTCGATGTCTTCGGGCAAAGCTCTCTTTTGGAAAACGGTTATAAAATGCTGTTCTGCATCTTCAGCCGCCTGCGCACCATGATACATTTGCACATATTCCTTAGCCAGCTTCATCTTGGCATCTCTCGGATGGATGGCACCTGCTTCTAGCTCACTTTTGAGATCATTCAGGGATTCATTTGAGATGGACGTTGTTAACTCGTAGTATTTGGTCATGAGCGAATCCGGAATCGACATCGTTTTGCCGAAAATTTCGTTAGGAAGCTCGTCGATGCCAATGTAATTCCGCAAGCTTTTGCTCATTTTTTGAACACCGTCCAAGCCTTCGAGCAGCGGCATCAGAATAGCTACCTGCCCATCTTTTATCTCATAAGCACTTTGGAGCGTTCGGCCCATCAAAATGTTGAAGGTTTGATCGGTTCCGCCTAGCTCAATGTCACTTTTAAGAGAAACCGAGTCATAGCCCTGCATTAAAGGGTAGAAAAACTCATGAACATGAATCGGCTGATTAGCCGCGTATCTTTTGGCAAAATCGTCCCGCTCCAGCATGCGCGCAACCGTTACTTTACCAGCTAGCTTCAGCACATCATCGAATCTAAGCGCTCCAAGCCAAGATGAGTTGTAGTAAAAGGTAGTCTTGGTCAAATCTAATATTTTGGACAATTGCGTCTGATACGTTTGCGCATTGAGCTTAACATCTTCCTCTGACAGCTGCTTGCGTGTCTCTGACTTTCCGGTTGGATCACCGATGCGTCCTGTGAAATCTCCAATAATGAGTTGAACCTCATGTCCCAAATCTTGAAATTGACGCAGCTTCTGCAAAACAACGGTGTGGCCAATGTGTATATCGGGCGCAGACGGATCTAAGCCGAGCTTCACTTTTAGCGGCGTACCTGTTACCACTGCGTGCATGATCTTTTGCTTGAGTGCTTCCTCAGGCACGATTTCGGCAGTGCCCCGCCCAATGACAAGTAATTGACGTTCCACTTCCTGCTGCTGTATTTCGGTAAGCTGATCCCATATCAACATAATATTAATCCTCCTCATCGTAATAAATACAAAAAAGACAACCTGCGCGTCCACAAAGGGACGAGAAGGTTGTCTCGCGGTACCACCCTAATTAAAGAGAAGGGTTTGCGGTCTCTCATTCGCAAAGTTCTCTTTCACTTAGATTCATAACGACAAATGAATGCCGGGTAAAAGCTACTGATGCCCTAACGAGCATGTTCCCTTAACCAACTCAGAACTGTAATTCGGAGCCATACTTGCATCGGTTTGCACCTTACACCGACTCTCTGCAGCAGTGGCATTTCTCCTACTTCGGGCATAGCCCATGTTCGTCATCGCTTTCATTGATATTTAGATTATTGATCATTTAATCATATAATCCTAATCAATGTCAATACTAGCTAGCTTGCAGCTTGAGAAGTAAACCTATCCTTCTCCCTGCGGAAGCGCAAACGGAGCAATCGCAGCCACTCATAGGCGCGGTCAAGGTCTTTGCCTTTGAGCTCCTCCGTGCCGATGATGCGCTGCAGCACCGGCTTCAGGTAGCGGTCACCTTCCGATTCGAAGGCGTTCCAGGCTTTGATTTGCTCTTCTTCCGGGATCGAAGCAAGCTCCGCTTCCACAAGCGGATCCATATCGTATCCCTCACGCTCCAAATCCTCCACCCAGAGCAGCAGTTCCCTGCGCGGCATGGTTAGCACTGCTTGCAGATCAGCCAAGCTTCCTCCGCCTGCAACGATCTCAAGAAGCTTGCGCTTACTAACCTCACGGTCAAGCTCTGTACGCAGCTTTTGCTCCTTCTGAGCGTGGAGCCAAGCCTCAAACTTCACTGTGTCTACGCTTTTAGCCACCCAATCTAATGGGAAGCCATTCGAACGTGTATACTCAGCGGTTAAATTGAGCACATCTGCCGCGTACATGGTCGTCTTCTGCTCACCGAAGCCAGGAATTTGCTGCAGCTCTTCCTTACTCTGGGGCAGGAAAACGGAGATCATGCGAAGCACACGGTTCGTGGCGAGAATATACGGTGCTTTCCCTTCGCGGGCAGCTTGTTCGCGCCTCCAAGCGCGGAGTGTTTCGTACACTTCCTCACTTGGATTTTCTTCGCAGTAGTAGGTCAACATCTGTGTCATTCTAGCCTTGCCCGACAGGCCTTGCGCTGATTCCAAATCCGTACTAACAAGCGGACGGAAACCGGAACGAACTTTATCTCGCAGCCCCTGACGGAAAGCACTCAGCATCTCATCCCAGCTCAACCCCTGATACCACTGATCTTGCTGAATTTTGCCAGCGCTATCAGGCTCATTCCAAAAGACATTCCAAATGCCTTGTTCTTCCCCAATCGACACTTGGGCCGATGTAACGCGATGATCCCCCGCTTCTTTCTCCAATGTGTTCAGAAATACAATATTCATGCCTTCTCCTCCAAACGGTAGCTAAAAATAGGTTCAGAAAAACGAAAAAGCACCTCCTCAGCTTGTTAGCTGAAAAGGTGCTTCCCTTTTTCTAATATCCAAATCATACCATGTTTGTCAGATGGGCGCAAGATATGTTTTGTTGACGAGCTTTTTTCGGTTATAATGAGGTACATACTAGAAAGAGAATGGAGGGCCCTCATGTCTGATTATGACTTTTTATACGACTATCAGGAAGAAACAACTACACGTTTCGTTTGTTTTGTTGGCAATGCGCTGCACCGTTTTGACCTCGCTATTATGTCTACATCCCGATATTTCGGCAAAAAGCTTGTGATTGATTTGCAATCCGGACGCAGTGCTGTTATAGGCCCAGATGATCTGGCGGAAGAAGGATATTTGGAACATGTTTTTAAAATTAATGAAGAACAAGCACAAGAACTCAATGAATTCTTGTCGCAAATTATTGGTTCCATTCATTTTACGGATATTTAAGCAGGCGACGGGGGACACTGGAAAAAGCATAGCAACCTGATAAGGAGGCTTTATCCATGAGTGATAAGTTCCCTAACGACAAGTATAGTCATACAAAAGGCTTTATTCCTGAGTACCGCGACGCTTTCACCGATTTGGAGACAGTCGAGTCCCAGCGCAATGACTTAATTCCCGAAGAATTTCCCGAGGGTCCTTATGGCACAAGCCTAAACACCGAATCACTTGGAAAAAGTAAACCCTGGCGAGAGGACCAACGTCCGCCTAACCAATTTTCTTACGAGAATCACGAGCTGCATGAAGGTATTAAAAGGGATTATCCCGGTGAAGACGATTATCGGAACGAACCGATGAATCAAGAATAAATTGAGCGAGCCAAACGTTTGATACTACAAACGTTTGGCTCGTTTATTGTTTTTTAGATGTGAGTAAACCCTTCAAGTTGCAAAACATACAACAATTTTCTTCACTTTTACGTTAAAAGCTATCCCATGTTGTAGAAAGTGCAACATATTTGCTTAAATAGGGGCTATTTTACTCAATTTAATGGAAATTGTTGTATGGCGTACAACATCTTTCACCTTCTAACCTTCTGAAGGGAGTTATTGTTGTATTTACTACAACAATCATACCTATTTACTTGTAAGAAGGGGAAGTTTTGATCCAAATGGAGCTTCTTGTTCTTATAGACTCCTAAACTCCTAGTGGCCAAGTGGTTTAATCTCTTCGTCTTGGGGTCTTGGGGTCTTGGGGTCTTCTGCTCTTGTGCACTTGTGCACTTCGCTCTTCTGTTCCTGCACTTCCTTCTGCTTCCCAGTTTTCTAGACAGCCTGATATTTATCCTCTAGCAGCCAGAGGATGCTAGTTACGCCGCGCGGGTAATATTTACTTCCTTGAATTTCCCCGGAAATGATCTGATCGCTCCAACTCCAAAACGACAACTGCGGATGTGTGAGCCAGGTGACATGCGCAGCATCAGCCGCCGTTCCTTGCGCTTCCCAAGGAAGCCCCAGAATTTCGCGTGCTACAAACTGGCACAAATATATTTTACTCAGCCATGAGTTGTTACTTGTGGATGAAAGTTTCCAACCACCATCAAGGAATAAGCACACATCAGGGACGAGCACCGTAGTAAGGTGTTTCTTCAGCGCTTGAATGTAAAAGCCATAGCGGCCATTTTCATCGAGTGCTTCTTTGCAGCCAGTGAAGTAAGGGAAGACAAGACCTTCAATAGCCGGGATAATGCGAGAATCATTACCTTCACCAATAACCGCCGGAATGTATCCATCCACGGTCACGTAACCAACGAGCGTGGTTGCACACTTCAGCGCTTGATCTCCGGCAATTTGCGCGATATCTCCACGGCCATTGCGGTTGAAAATACGCTCCATAGCCAAGTAAGATGCCCAACACTTACCAGCCAAATAAATGTTGTTACGAGCTTGCCCCAAAGATACATCTAAGCTGTCATATGTGGTGATCTCCGCTCCGCCCATCGTACGGGTGCTATCCAGCGCCATGATGCCGTTACGCAGACTTGGATCAGGGTTATCCCTGTTCAACATGCTTTGCAGGCATTGTTCGAAGATAGCTATATTTTGCTCCAACCATTGTTGGTCATCGCTTCGCTCTACATAAACAGCTGCGCATAAAACCCAATTCACAAGCTGTTCATGCGTCATATGGGAGAAACAACCATGTAGTCCGTACAGCTCATATGAAGAATAATTTGGTCTTGAGAGGGTATTGGCAACACCCATATCATGTGTAAAACTAAGGCCACCCGGATATTCTGTTGCGTCCCCAGGAAAGCGTACTCGATCTTCGTAGCTGTAGCGCTTAGCGAACATATTGAGTTCATTTTTCACAGTCCACGGATTCAATTCAAGTTCATAAAACAATTGGTCAACCGTAAGATCAAAGGTGTTCATCATGCGGTATTCCCCTTCGTTCACGACCCAGAACGGCTCACCATCCATATCCAGCAGCTGCGTGCTGCCGTAATAGCTGCGAATCGCATGGGATAGCATGAACTTCTGGTCGTTCGAAAGTTTGGATGCCCCGATGCGATCATTGCTTTGATCCGCTAGTGCAGCTAGCTCATCGAAGTGATCTAACGCATAGCGACCTACCGCTTCAATGTTCTTAAATAAACGAGCATACGTATACGAAGCATCATGACCGGCTGTCACAATTCCGGAACGGTGGAAACATAACGCGAAGCGATAAGTCCGCTTCTCGCCAGCAGGTGTGTCCGCAAAAAGTGCGCCTATGGCCCCCAGACCGAAAGTCAAATTTTCGATGGGATAAACAGTCAGAATGTCCTCGATACTAAAATGCAATGCTGAGCGCACATCAGGATCCTTAGAAACGATAGCGGTAATCCGGCCTTGCCCAACGCCAGCTACCTGATCCATTGTATCGTCAAGCCTACGCATCGAGCTGTAAGGATCTGAGCCTTGATAGCCAAAGAACACTCTTCTCGAGGAGGTTCCCTTCGAATTATCTACGGTAATTTCAGCCAATACAGCAGGTACTAGGGCAAGACGCAGCTCTTCATCCGTAGCTGCTTCAGGATCCGGTACAGGCTGTGCTTGGGATAATAGTCGAAAAGTTAGATCTCCAGCTGACCACGTATCCGTTCCGACATCAAACAGTCTGGAAATCGCACTATCCGCAAATGGAAAAACGATTTGGGGTTTATTCGGATTCGGATCAGGGTTCTCAATGTCATAGCGTTGGCTTTCGGCCTCAGCGTCGGCTTTATTTTCAAAAAAAGGCAAAGCCTCGTAAGTACCGCCTTGATTGGATTCCAATCCAATATAAATGTTTTGCTCGGGCGGACGACCCTGTTCCAGATCGAAACCTCCTTTTTTGCCTGGAAATCCAAGCGTGAAACTTGCAAACGCTCCCATCGGAGAATGATGGGCATTAAAAAATTGATTTTTCGGCATAAATAAATGCTCCCTTCAGGATTCATATACCCTAATCATACGTTCAAGCGAACCTTTATCCCATGGGCAAAACTTGCTTTCGTTTGTACAAAAGACACATCGCTTGAAGGCAGCTTGTGGTACAATAGGGAGCAATTATAGGTTTTTTCGGAGGAGAGACTCCAATGCTGAATCATTCTAATTCATCTTTGCCCTCTGGGCTTGAACATAGTGTAAGCGGGAGTATGCTGCCGGATCTGCAAATTTCGTTTCGTGTGTTTGCTGCACATCGCCGTAAAGTGAACGCCAATTGGTCTTTTCCTGAGCATAAACATAGCCAATATGAAATCAATGTCGTGCTCGAAGGCAGTCAGTATATGCGTGTGGAAGGTAAAAATTACACACAGACCGAAGGAGAGATATTATGGCTGACCCCGAACCAACGGCATAGCAGCCTAGGGGTCTTGGACGGAACTACGATGGAATATGTCTGTATCCATTTCGAAGTGGACGACTCTTGGTTACGTCAACAGCTGAGCCAGCTGACCGATGTACGATATCCGGTCGGCAGTCCACTTGAACAAGCGCTTCGCCCCATCATTAAGGATGTTGCACAAGCGACCAAAGAAAGTGAAGGCACGCATCAGAAGCTGCTGACCTTGCTAGCTTCATTCCGTTTGTTCGCGGTTTTGAGCGAACTCCTGCTTCAAGTAAAGCAGCAGCTTTCTGCTCAAAACCCGACCACAGAGCTGGCGGAGCAAATTGCGGCCCACATTGAACGTGAATGGGCGCTAGTGTCCAATGAGGAGGACGGCACGGACGATAAGGAACCACTGCGGATCGAGCAGCTTGCTGAACAACTGGGATACAGCTCCACACACTGCAATCGTGTATTTCACAAAGCTTACGGCATTTCACCTCGGCAGTATGTCAGCATGATCAAGCTCCGTAAAGCGAAGCTGCTGCTCATGAATCCTGCGCTCTCCATCGAGCAAATATCCGAGCAGCTCGGATATAGAGACTTATCCCAGTTCAGCAAACAATTCAAACGGTGGACGAATATGTCTCCCACTGCTTATCGTCAACTCTCCTATTAAGTCGATACGGTAACTATAGGTCGGGTGACTTTCCCTTGCTATCAACAGAAAACAAAAAATGAGAAGGCAGGAATAAACCTTGCCTTCTCATTTTTTGTTTTCTGTGCCCTCTATTATTTGCCTAGCAGTTCTAAATGTCTGCCAATATGATAGCGAAGACCTTCAGCAAAGGCATCTTCTTGTTCAGCCAACGTTTGGAAGAATTCGTCCGCAAATTGTTTGCTGCCATCGGCATTCTTCGCTTGCAGAAGCAAGCCGTACGTTATGTGCAGTAGCTGGCGCGCATTGTTTTCTTCCATGTAATCCGGCAGACCGGCATCGCTCACTTCACCCAATGGGACGATAGCGTTAATGTCAGTTGTCACATGATAGTAAGCTGTAGCATCACTGAAATGCTCAAGCGCATACTGATGCATGCGGCGGTATAGGGAAGGATTAACCTTCGCTACGACACGTACCGCTTCGAGCCAGTTCGTTCCAGCTGTTTTGATATGGAACAGGCCGTTCGTGTACTGCCCGATGAGCGGGAACACGCTGAATTTATCGCTGCCGGAATGAATACTAAGCTTGTATTCGAAATGTACAGCAATCGCGGCATGGCTAGCTAATTCACGTTCAAACTGAGCGATGTCGCCGATATAGTCAATTCCTTTCTGGAATTCCCCACAGAAGCGCGGCGCCATACTGAAAATTGTAACCCCGCGATCGCGAAGCTCGTTAGCTACCAAATAGTGCGCTTCAGGAGATGTCGGGGTAGCCGTTTCATCAATAGAAATTTCAAAATCAACTGCACGATCAAGCGTCGCGATGTACTTACGGAAGATTGCTTCCATGAAATTGATTGCTGCGTCGTAGATCAGGACATCTTTCTGTAGAGCTTGACGAGTATAGTTAAGCGTTGCCCCAGGAACATTAGCTGCTGTCTCTAGGTAACGCTTTTCATAATGATTGCGCAAACTAGCTGGCAGCTGCTCGTATTTTGCAGCGATTTCCGCTTCAGACATGGATTCAATTGTGTTGTCGATATTTTCCGAGCAATCCAGTGTCAACATCGTAAAACCAAGTCGCAGCGCATACTCGATGTCTTCTTCTTTCTTCAAATGGTCGCCGTCTGCGCCATACCCATCTTTGTAGCCCTCTTGGAATACAGCATAAGCAGCCGCATCCAAAACATCCTCATAGGTTCGGCCTGTTAGCGCGAGTTCACGAATACTTTGCTGTGCTAGGACAGGGCGAATGTCTTTGCCGCGAATCGTTTGAATATGTCCAGGGCTTGCAATCCCAAGTCGATCACCTAAACCCATTGTAGCTACTTGTGTACCAAATGCTTGTGGAGCAGTGTATGGAAGAAACTGGTTAAGTATCAGACGATTTTCGTGGGATAGAGAAGCCACTTTGCCGCCGTCCACGCTTTCCCCAATGAGTTGGTCGTATAGTTCTCCCTCGCCTGCAGCAATAAGTTTCTTTCCTGCACCTGTTCGCACCATTAGAAGGGAAGTATTACCTACTTGCGTGAAAGATGGTGCATAAACTTTAACATCTGGTGAAGTAAATGTAGTTATATTCCCTGATTTTATAGCTTCGATAAGCTGTTTCATTGTGTAAATCCTCCCTTGTTTTGCAAACGTTTACTCATTTCTCATAGCTTAATCATATCGCAAGGTACGAAAATTTTCTCATCATCTTTTCTTATTTTCCGTTGAAACTATTCATATTTTTCACTGAAATCATGCTATACTTCAAATAATCATTAGAGAACCAAAGGAGTCTTACCTATGTCACGAACTGTCACTTTCGGCAATGAAGATGAAGGCCCATTTTATATCCAACATATTCATCGTTCTGGTTCCTTCGAGAGGACTCAACACATGCATGACATGTACGAGCTTTACTACTTGTACGAAGGAGAACGGATGTACTTCATTCGTGATCGCTCGTATCTCATTCTTCCCGGGGACCTTGTGCTCATAAATCGGCGTGAGCTTCATGCGACATCAGACTCGGACAACTTAGGACATGCGCGTGT
This sequence comes from Paenibacillus sp. V4I3, assembly GCF_030817215.1. Classification (GTDB taxonomy): domain Bacteria; phylum Bacillota; class Bacilli; order Paenibacillales; family NBRC-103111; genus Paenibacillus_E. The sequence continues at coordinate 2,352,828 of NZ_JAUSZA010000001.1, read as the reverse complement.
AGTGATTAATTTCGATGATAGCTTTTTAGTGAATGTCAAAGAGGAGGCTCCATTTCTTCTCGATGCCTTCACGCATGCTATACCTGTTCTGCGACTAGATCTGCCTACTCGGCGCTTGGTCGAAGACATTTTGGGTAAATTGATTCATGAAGCGAAGGAGCCCCAGCTTGGGCAAACTTTCGCCCTGCGGCAATATTTGACCGAGCTTCTGCTATTCACAGCACGTTTCGTCCTTGTGCATCCGTCTACATCTCCCGAACACGTTTCCCCTCTGCATCGAAAAATTTCAACTATCGTGAGATTTATCAATATTCATTATCCTGAACCTCTCCGTCTGGAAGAGCTGGCTGAGCGATTCGAAATCAGCCCTGCCTATTTAAGCCGGATGTTCAAGGAAATTACCGGATTTTCACTTGTTGAATATGTGAATCTCGTTCGTGTGCAAGAAGCCCAGCGATTACTGACAACTACGAAACTTAAAGTTATTTTGATCGCTGAGCAGGTAGGCTTCGGGTCACTTGTGCAGTTCGGACGCGTCTTCCGTCATATGACCAAAACGACACCTCTTCGCTATCGGCAATCGGCGGTTACTTAAGTTAAAGTAACTAAGTGAATAAATAGTGCGTCATTGCCAAGCTATCCTTTCTACTCTTATAATGACTTCAAAGCAGCATAATGAGAGGATGATAAACATTTCATGAAGTATAGAAACGTGGGTCGTAGTGGGTTAAAAGTGAGTGAAATTAGCTTGGGGAGCTGGCTTACCTACGGTACAGCAGCTGAACAAAAGGCAGCAGATGCTTGTATCGCGAAAGCTTTTGAAAGTGGTATTAATTTCTTCGATACGGCTAATGCTTACAATCGGGGTGAAGGCGAGAAAGCGATGGGGGCAGCGCTAAAGCCTTATGAGAGGTCAAGCTATGTGCTCTCGTCAAAGGTCTACTTCCCGATGGGTGAAGGTCCGAATGACCGAGGTTTATCCCGTAAGCACATCTTCGAACAGTGTGAAGCGAGCTTAAAACGATTAGGGGTCGAATACATCGATTTGTACTATTGCCATCGCTATGACATCCATACACCGCTGGAAGAGACGCTTCGCGCTTTGGACGACTTAGTTGCCCAAGGCAAAATTATGTACGCCGCTGTCAGTGAGTGGAGCGGTGCCCAAATTAGCGAAGCAGCAGGCATTGCCGAACGTTTGCGCCTAAGACCGCTGATCTCTAATCAGCCGATTTACAATATGTTTGAGCGCTATATCGAGCGAGAAGTATTGCCTGTGTCTGTGCAAAAAGGATTGGGTCAAGTTGTGTTCTCACCGCTTGCTCAAGGTATTTTAACCGGTAAATACAAGCTGGGACAGCCGCTTCCGACAGAGAGTCGTGCCGCTAACGAATCCGTGAATGGTGTCATTAACAGCTATTTGAATGACCAGGTGCTTCAGGTTGTTCATGAGTTGGAACAGGTTGCTCAGCAATTGGATATCTCTTTGGCACAATTGGCTCTCGCTTGGATTCTCCGTCAACCAGGTGTGAGTTCTGCACTCATCGGTGCGACCAGACCTCAACAGATTGAAGAGAATGTGAAAGCCGTTGATGTTGAGCTTGGAACCGAAACACTGGAACAAATCGAAGTCATCCTCAAACAAGTAGCCAATTTCGCGCCTGCACGTTAAAAATGAAAAGGGACAGGGCCATTAATAGCCCTGTCCCTTCCTTATGAATTTAAACAATTAATCTCATCAAACCTTTGAATTCCAATTCCTCGAACTTGCTAATGACTTTCTCCCGCTCCATCGACCATCCGCATTCCTCAAGCGCACAAGCGACAGGCGCATCCAAACGAATCGTAGCCAAATCACGTGATAAATGCAGCATGTCGATCTCCGCCTCAATTTTGGCGCGAACACCTTTCGGCAGAGCCGCTAAATTTTCCAAAATCCCGGCGATGTCCTGATATTCCATCAGCAGTTTGGTCGCCGTTTTCTCACCAATTCCTTTTACCCCTGGATAGTTATCCGCCGTATCTCCTGTTAAACCCTTCAGATCGATAATTTGAGCAGGTGTTAGACTCTTCTCTTCCATCAAGGTTTCCAGCGTATATACCATATAATTGGATTGACCTTTTTTCATAATAATAACTTCCGTATTCTCATTTACAAGCTGAAGCATATCGTGATCGCCTGTGAGAATCTGTACCTTCGTAGATGGACTATATGTACTTGCCAATGTGCCTATGCAATCATCCGCCTCGTATCCAATAACACCTACGTTTGGAATGTTGAAGCTAGCCGTTACTTCCTTCACTAAATCAAACTGAGGGATCAGCTCTTCCGGAGCAGGTCCGCGATTTGCTTTGTAATTATCAAATTTCTCCGTACGAAACGTCTTACTTCCCATGTCCCAGCAGCAAACAACGTGCGTAGGTTTGAACGTCTGGATCGCATCTAGCAAATATTTAAGAAAACCATAAACCCCGTTTACCGGCATGCCGGCACTTGTTCTCATAATGTAACCACTGGAAGAAGTGGCGTAATAACCACGAAATAATAAAGCCATGCCATCGACAAGAAGCACAGATTCAGATGATGTTTCGGACAAAATAATCGCTCCTATTCTATAAATCATAACGTATAAGTTCTACGACTAGTATAGCATGGGAAGGGTTTGTCCGAACACAAAAAACCACTACTAGTAAAAGGTACCAGCAGCGGTTTTCCCATTTCGCTATAGTTAACAGCATGTATGCCACTTAAGTTCTAAGTATAAAATATGTTGATTCATCATTTGTTCATGGCGTCAATATCCACCTTATCGAGCCGTTATTACAGTTATGCAGTGTTAACAACGGGGGATTCTATTTTTGTGTTTTCAAACAATGTTATAAAAATAAACTATTCATGTAACATAAGTTAACCTAGAATGATGAACAGAGTTGAAAAGAAATATTCACATTAGGGACTATTGATATCAAAAAAATGAAGAAAAGAGGATGCATAGTGAATCCAAAAACGGCACCCGTAAAGAAACCTTTTTATCAAGGCCTTTTTTTTCAGATTATGGTATCAATCATCGGGGGGATTTTAGTCGGTTATCTTTGGCCGACAATTGGTGTCGCATTAAAGCCAGTCGGCGACGGTTTCATCAAGCTTATCAAAATGATCATTTCACCGCTTGTTTTTGGTGTTGTCGTCGTTGGTATCGCGAAGGTCGGCGACATCAAATCAGTTGGTAGGATAGGCGGAAAAACCCTCCTTTACTTCGAAGTCGTTACAACCTTTGCCCTAATCATAGGCATGGTAGTGGCGAACTTATTCAATCCCGGCGCGGGAATGCATATCGATCCTGGAACCTTGACAACGGAAGCTGTCAATAAAGTTACTAAGAGTTCTACACTTCCAAGCGGAGCGCAATTTTTCCTGAATATCATCCCAGATAGTGCTGTCTCAGCGTTTGCTAATAATACAATGCTGCAGGTACTGCTCGTTTCCTGCTTCTTCGGTTTTGCGCTTATCCATGTAGGCGGCCGAACGGCGGAGGTTGTTGTCGATCTTCTAGAGCATTTCAATAAAGTCGTGTTTCAAATTATGGGCTATATCATGAAGCTTACAGCTATAGCGACATTCGGCGCGATGGCGTTCGCTGTTAGTCAGTATGGGATTACCACACTCGTGTCGTTCGGTAAACTCTTTGTGGCCATGACGATCGCTTGTCTTGCTTTTCTCATTGTGTTAGCTATCATCACACGGATATTCGTTGGCATCAGCCTTTGGAAGTTAACCCTCTACATTCGAGAGGAGATCATTCTCGCGTTTGCAACAGGTTCGACGGAAGCGGCAATGCCGCAGCTCATGAATAAATTTGAACATGCCGGCTGCAACCGAGCTGTTGTCGGACTGGTTGTTCCGACCGGATATTCATTCAACCTAGACGGGGCGTCAATCTATTTATCACTCACTCTGATATTTCTTGCCCAAGCGACCGGCGTCGAATTGAGTCTTGTCGAACAGCTTATGATTCTGGGAGTCCTTTTGTTAACGTCCAAGGGAATGGCTGGTATACCGGGTTCTGCATTTGTGGCACTGTCAGCGACTGCAGCGGCAACAGGTTCGATCTCTATGGCCGCCGTTGCTCTAATGCTTGCACCGGACCGATTCATGGGGAATTATCGTACGACAGTGAATATTATCGGCTACGCTGTTGCCACCTTCGTCATTGCGCGTTGGGAGGGTTTGCTTGACCATAATCGCGCGAAAAGCGCCCTCGATGGCAGTCTTCCATTTACTTCGGTTGAAAATAACGTTTTAGCTGCGAATAAACAGCAAATGAATGCATAAAATAAAATTACTAACGGAATTGTATCCTTAAGTAGGACCTACTTGAGGATACAATTCCGTTTTTGTATGTTCCATACGCGATTATTTGTTACTTAGATTACGCTTAACTTCTTGGTCGGTCCTGCTTAAAATAAACTTAATAACCAATCCATCAAAATAACTTAACGGCTCGTATGCCATTTAATTTCTTGAATAAATTCAGTCACGGATTCTTGCAGTCGATCTGCAATTTCATCGTCCAATATGGCTTGTCCTTGATCGCCCCACGTCACTTGCTTATCAAGTACATATACACCTTGCAGGATGTTCTGCGCGCCTAATGCAGAGAGTACTGGCTTGAGCGCGTAATCTATCGCGAGCAAGTGAGATATCGTCCCTCCAACGGCTAACGGAAGCACGACTTTGTGCCCGAGGCCTTTTTGCGGGAGTAGATCGAGGAAAGCTTTTAACACGCCTGTATAAGAAGCTTTATATACCGGCGTAGCGACGAATACGGCATCTGCCTCAGCAACATGCGCGTTCGCTTTTACAATAGCTTCGCTGTCAAATTTGGCATATAACAAATCCTCTGCCGGGATGTCGCGTACCTTAATCCATTCCACTTCCAAGCCCGCTTTCAAAAGTTCACTTTTTGCCACTTCGATTACGCCATGCAAACGGGACGTAGGTGTTGGACTTCCAGAAATAATAACAACTTTAGCCATTTGATTCACTCTCCATTAGGGTTCTGATGAAAAAAAGACTCCGCTGCCTTTGCTCTGTACAAAGTGGGAGTCTCCTGGTGTTTGGTTGACCATTTTAATTCATAGTATTTTACTTGGGTTTATATTACCATTGCCATTTATGAACGTCAATACTTTTTGTTTAAAAGAAATTCCAACCCGGCAGCCACCGGAGGAAGAAGGAATATTTGGATGGAATGATCATCCCCGAAAGAATCGGATAGAAGAGAATGAAAAGAACGAATACGGCAATTAAATATCCGTAGACCCATCTTTTCTTATGAAGCGGTCCTTCTTCTAAATACTCTTTGATGTAATAGGTCAAGATCAGCACAAGGAATGGCACCATCGCAAAATAGTGATAAATAAATGTGAGCCTTGGCACTAAGATCCATGGTAAATACTGCGAGCAATAAGCGATTAGCAGCATCCGCAGCAGCTTATCTTTACGTGTAACTGCTACATAAAACGAAAGAATGACGGCAATGAAGCCCGGCCACCATACTAGCGGATTCCCGAACGAAACGATGCTCGAAAGCATGCCTTGCGGCATGAGCTTAGCTTGATAATACCATATCGGACGGAGCATCATCGGCCACTCCCACCAAGGGGAAGAGAACGGATGCGTTGCGACCAAATCTTTATGATATTTGTACATGTGAACCTGGTAGGTGACCACATCCTTCAGATTGTGTCCCGGTCCGGGAACCATCATGAACGGAATATAGGATAACGTATAAACACCTAGAGGTACAATGACAAATGTGAGTACGCACCACAGTAAAGTAAGCAGCGTGTTTCGTATGAAAAGCTTCTCTACAAGCTGTAGTCGGCTGCGCTCGGGTTCTGTAAGTGGTGGCTCAATATCTGCCTCGCGCAGCAAATTTCGTGCAAATCGATATTCGCCGAACCGCTCTAATAAAGACAAGAGCAGTAGCACAGCAAGTCCTGCACCACCATAGATTACGATCCACTTGGATGCAGCTCCAATTCCGAAGAAAAGACCTGATAGCCCTAAGGGGATTAACGTAGTCCAAAGCTTTTCCCTGTAAAAGCTAAGTGTTGTGTAACGATACATGAAATAGAACATCAGCATAATGAAGAATACGCCGTAAACATCTATCGTCGCGATTCGCGTCTGCGCAAAGTGCATGAAATCAAAAGTAAGCAGGAAAGCAGCGATAAAAGCATATTCTGAACGGCCGAACATTCGCTTAGCGAACACATACATGATTGGAATCATGCCGACGCCGAATAGCGTTCCAATTATTCTCCAGCCGAACGGATTCAATCCAAACACATAAATGCCAATAGACATTAGAACTTTTCCAAGCGGTGGATGCGTGCTTTCATAAGGCTCTATTTGGTGAAGATGCTCATAGGCGGTTCTGGCATGATAGATCTCATCAAAGTACGTGCCATTCATATATGTAGGTGTGTACGGTACTGTGGTAGTTTCATCAAACAAATTAGCCGTCTTACCTTCATCAGCCGCGTTTATATCTTGTTCCGAAACCTTAGCAATCGGCAAGATAGCCGTGCTGCCATCTCCGAAAATACCTATTTCATGAAGATGCATCGCCGCTGCTTCCTGCGCATCAATGACCATTTTAACGTAACGCGCATCTTTCTTAGGCTCGACTGTGTTCCAAGTGAATACCTTGGTGTGGTCGGATTTCACCGATATTTGATCCTGCCACTGCGTACCGTCCTGTGAAAACCAGAATGAATAAGACCCTTCACCTACACCTGCAAAGGTGTTAATTCTCGTAATGTTGTGTGAGCGGCCAAGGTCAGCAATGACCGTTTCTCCTGCGCTTGTTGGCTTCCAGAACGTTGTAGGAGCCTTATGCCCACCTAGATGGAACAAAGCAATTATCGTGTAAATTAACACTAATGCGCCAAGATAAAGCGCATCCTTTTTTGTGAAAAAACGTCCCCTTGTACTTCTTTCGACCCCATCCCTACTTGGTTTGAAAATCGCATTCCACCGTTCGGACTCTGTGTGAATTTCTTGCTCTGTTGGCAGCGGAACTGGCTCCTCCACCTTCTGTTCTTGTTGTGATTCCACGAAAAGCCTCCATCCCAATAAACATGCATAGGCAAACATCATAACATTGATGGCCGAAACGACCAACATCAAAGGATCATATCTCGGAATGTGATAATCCTGATGAAAACTGCGTAACAGCACATCGGCAATATTTATAAAATGAGTGATGCTAAAACCAATAAAAAGCCACAGAATCCGGCGATCCTTTATGTAAATGAAGCTGGTCAGCGCGAGCAATAACCCATAGTGCAAATAGCGCTCGTGCATTTTGGTCATACATATGAAAACGGCCGTGATGAATAAGAAAGCCACATACAGTAAGGCGCCACGCCGTCCTTTGCTGCGAACATATAAATAGCAAACATAGACGATGGATAGCACCATAAGCACCCACCCAATCAATTGATAAGAGATGTGCAGGATACTGCTATTCAAATCGATAAAATTGCCGCCTAAGAGTGCCATAAGATTGAAAGCGTTCAAGGAGGCATACGGATATGAAGCTAAGGTACCAGAGTATAGAGCGATCAACCAGCCATACCCTCTGCCAACGGCAAAAGGGAGTGAAATCACGGCCATCGTTGCAGCTCCGCTTAAAACACTCAACAACAATACCATCATGCTGCGCTTTCGTAAAACGTCGATAAGTAGAAAAATACCGAAAAGAAGTGCCTGCGGCTTAAGAAGTAGGGCTAGTGCTATAAAAACTGCGGCTTGTGGAAGTTTCCCCCGCTGTTGTAGTAACAAAGTTGCAAGGATAAATAACATAAAAAATGAGTCAACCTGTCCCCATATCGCGGAGTTCGACCAAATCGCTGGATTGAAGGCAAACAAAGCAGCAATTTGAAGGGCTTGTATCCATGTCCGTGCCCCGCCAAGGCGACTAACCGCTAGCTGAAATAAGAGGTAAACCGTGACCAGGTCAGCCAGAATGGCAGGAAGCTTCAGAATGACCAGTGACCCTGCACTCTCCCAGGGAATTGACAGCTTGTGGTGCAGTAAGCCAACGAGATACAAGACATACATATACCCAGGAGGATAATCGAGAAAGTATTCTTTGGCGTTCGTGTACAATCCGGATAAACCTACTGAATATGCGCGATCTGCCCACGCTAGGAACGTTCGTACGTCAGTATCATAGCCCACCCAGAGAGGAGCTAGATATAATCTTAGTAATAACGCGGTTAATAGCAGTAAACCCAGAAGAAAGAATTTATGGGGAGCCCCCCACAATTGCTTGAACCAGCTTACCATGTCACATCTCCTTAGATTTAGACTACTACCATTATACCCGTCCACTCTCTTGCAGAAAAGGAAAAAAGCACCGACCGGATAGGTCAGTGCTTGGGTTCAAGCTTTTCGATGCGCTCGCAAATGTCATGCAGCCAATCATAGTCTCCGGTGAGCGAGGCACAGAGCGATAAATTTTCCAGCTTCAAACGGTTCCATACATATGTCGCGTTCGCTTCCATACAAAGCAGTAATTCATCTTGCTCTGCTCGTGTTAACTCTCGCGCTCTGCGTAATGTCCATAACTCCGCCATACGTTGATGAACGGCCAACATGGTCTGGGATACCCTCCTGCTAGTTAAGTAGCTACATTATGAAGTATGGTCAAAAATAGAAGGAATAAAACACAGCAAAAAGACAAATGAGATCAATATCCCATTTGTCTTTTTGCCCGTGTTTTATGATGCAGACGAAGCCACATCTTCTTCATCCGCACTTCCGCTTTCCGTGCCTTCAAGGAAGAATTGAACAAGCTTCACATGCTTTTTCAGCGATTTCTCGTGGATAAGATTGATCTTACCGTTATCCAACGCGCCAAATACGTAGATCAATTCCTCATTGTCATGCGACCAATCGAAGCCTTCCAGAAGCTGCAAAGAATTCGTCCATTCCTCGTTATACTCTCCGTTCGGGAATAAGAAACGATTGGCATACAGCGCAATACTTTCTTGAATCACACGATTTGCAGATGTATACTGCGCCAAGCCTGGTTGCTCTGGCATCATCGGCAGGACCGTATTAAAAAATTGGTGCAATATTTCTACATACGTCGATGGATCGTGGCGAATTTTACGCTGAAGCTCATAGGATGGCTGCATTCTGCCTGAAAAAAGCATCGTCGCCGTCGCATATAACCAGCTGAAACAAGTAAAGTTACGATTGAACGAAGTCAAGTTGTTGCGACGCTCAACACCGGCTGCTTTGAGATAGACATTATGATCGACAACCTGTTGAATAACCAGATTTAACGGGTCAATGGAGTCGAAGGAATGACCAAGCTCCTTACTCACCAGCTGGACTTTAGAGTTAATATCGCCGAACAACTGCTGCTCTTCTTCCTCTGTTAAGCCAATATAGATTTGCACAGCAAGCTGTGTTTCCATCAAATCTAGACGTCTTCCCTCAAGCTGATTAATTGTACCTTCTGTTTCCTCAACCTCTTGCTTAATTTCAGCATCCTCTGGAAACTTCCGTTGTTTAATCTTTAGCACCACTAATTTTTTCTCATACCGTCTAACTTCCTTTTGCATCTGATCATTCACATAGCCTAGTGCTAGGATACGATGCTGACCGTCCAAAATAGACAGCTTGGAACCATGCCTCAGAAGGAATTCCTTCTCGCCCTTGGACAGTTGATTCACTTCACGCAATGACAGCGTAACAGGTCCGAAGAACACATGATCGAGCTCCCGCTCCTGTAAATAGGTGGAGATTTTGCGTCTTTGCATGTTGCTCAGCTTACGCTGCACCATAGGGTCAATCATCGTATAATTCAGCAGATCCTGGACGCGTAAAGCAACAGTTGAAAGTCCAAACTTATCGCAAAAAGGATGAATGGTCATCTTAAGGCGTAATCCTTCCATTAGCTCACGTCCTCCTTGGAATTGTAAGAATCAGCATCGCTGATTAGAAATGCATTCTGATCTTGATAAAAGTTTTTGATATGGTTGTAGGCTTTCATAATGCGAGTCCGTCTCGGCAACCGATCCTTCTCTTCTCCCGCATAAATGTTGTTCCAATTCACATGCGGAAGTATTTTCAATACGTGCTCAAGTGCATAGCGATTAAATTTACCTGGTTTCGTAGCTTCTTCGTGCATAAACATGGCTAGTGCTATTTGGATATTCTCAGACCAAACGATTTCACCCTTAGCTGGTTCGGGCAAGTAATTCAGCAAGCCATTGAAATAGGTTCCCGCCAAGGATACAAGATCCTGCAGTTCTTTATCCTCATATTGATAGCCATTATTACGCGCTGCTGATTTCATTCTGCCTTCAAACAAAGCAATCAATATTTCAATCAGCAAGTGATAGGAGAACAAATACTCAGGTGACTTACCGCGTTCAGAGAACATATCTACGGTCAGTTTCTGCATAGCTGGCGCTTTGGCTGCAAGCTCCGTCGCAGCAACGTGATAGAATCTGCGCTGATCGCGAAGTACCGCCAGGTTGCCGCCAAGCTTGCGCGGAAGCTTATTAATGTCGGAGAACAACTGACGCTCTTGACGAGCATTAATGTCCAGATAGGTCATGGTTGAGATAGGGAAAGCGTACAAACGGCGCAGCTTCTCCGTGATCTCTTCCATCTTGTCGTACTCACGGCGATCCTTGGCACGAGCCATTTGACTTTGTAACGTCTCCATAATGCGTTGGAAAGCAGCCAAACGATGCTGACCATCCACAACGTACAATTTCTCAATAGGCTGCAAACGAAGCGCTTGTTGATCTTCGTCATAATGACCTGCTCCTCTTGCCGAGAAAATGATTCCCGGGAAATAAATAGGTTGGCGATCTTCTAAATACAAATTAACGTAATCAATTAGCTTAGAAAGATTACGCGGAATAATCGCACGTTGAACTTCTAAATCAACTTCATAGATTGAAAATAGTTTGCTCATGGGCAGTGTAGCTGCAATTGTCGCTTGCCCAAATGTTTGCCCCAAAATTCCGGGAATTTCTACGAACGATGAAGGCTTCTGCTCAGCTAAAAGCTCAGATAATGAGGAAATGGCATCCATATGCTTACCCCTTTCAACAAATAAGTTTTATTTCATTACGTAAACATCTATATGTCTCTCATTCTCCTATTTTTACCAATATCTCTAATTTTCATTCTAATTTACGAAGCCAATCTCCTATTCGCTTTGCCGCCTCAAGTAATCGACCCTCTTCTTGTACCAATGCGATTCGCACAAAGCCTTCTCCCTCGGCCCCGAAAGCGTCTCCAGGAATAACGACAACACCAGCATGATATAACATTTCCCGGGAAATTTGTCGAGATGTCCATCCTTTTGGAATCGGAGCCCATATGAACATGGTTGCCTTTGGTGGTGGTATAATCCAACCCGTTTCCGCTAGCGCCGAGATAAACACATTTCGTCTTCTTTCATACACATGGGCAACGGAGTGATTATGCTCCATGTCTTCCTCTAATGCTGCAATTCCAGCCGCTTGAATGGCACTGAATACACCGTAATCGATATTGGATTTCAGCGTTTTAAGAGCCTTCACTACGCCTGCATTTCCAGTTAGGAAAGCGATTCGGCAACCTGCCATATTAAAACTTTTTGACAGTGAATGAAACTCGACAGCAACCTCCTTAGCGCCTTCTATCTCCAAAATACTCATTGGCTGGTAGCCGTCAAAGGCCATTTCGGAGTAGGCAAGATCGTGTACGACAAGCAAGTCATGCTTCTTGGCATAGGTAATCAAATGCTCAAAGAAAGCACGATCTGCAACAGCAGACAATGGATTGCTTGGATAGTTAAGCAGGATGAATTTCGCCTTAGCAGCCACGTCTACTGGAATGTCCTCTAATTGGGGTAAAAAGTTGTGTTCTGCGCGCAGCGGCAGCAGGTAAGGTTCGACTCCCGCCAACACGAGACTTGCCGAATATATGGGGTAACCTGGATCGGGGACAATAGCAATGTCCCCAGGATCACAGAGTGAAAGCGCTAAGTGAGCAAGACCATCTTGTGAGCCCATCAGAGTCAGAATTTCACTTTCCGGACTGAGCTCCACACCGAATCTATAGCTGTACCATCTGGCAACCGTTTCTCGAAACGCTAAACTTCCTTCGGAATTTGGATAACCATAATGCGCAGGGTTACGAACGGCTTCAGTAATCGCTTCAATAATTCGATCAGAAGGAGGTAGATCAGGACTTCCTATACCTAAATCTATGACGTCTACCCCTTGGTTCATAACCTCTCTCTTCCAATCTGCTACTTCTGAAAAAATAGCCGATCCTAGTTGACTAAGTCTCTTTGATCCTGTAATTTTCATGGTTTATATCCTCTTTATGATGAATTCACTTCATATCATTAATTAATAGGGCGAGAACTGTAAAGCGTTAATCGATAATTCCCACTTGATGAACAAGTCTTATCATATATAGCAAAAACAAAACGAGCGCAAGATAAGCGATTCCAAATTTCCAACGTGTTTTCGCAGGGACATCATAGTAAACCTCCTGTATCCCTAGAGGTGAATAATCCACTTTTATTTGCAACCCTAAATAAAAACAATTCTCTTTCTGCATACGTTCCACTTTGATTAATTGAACTCTTTTAATAATGGATTGCTGAGGCAATAAAGCATGACCCTCGAATCCGATCCCCTGCCAGTACATCACAATGGTTTGTCTACTTTCCGCAGGGCCCTGCAAATCCGAGTAAGTTAAATATTCTAGATCTCGTGTGTGATTTTCCCCCGGAATGATATATCCCTGCTGGAGCAAATGATCAGCCGCAAAATCAAACCGAGTGGAAACCGAAAGAAGCTCTTCTCGATTTCTGTATTTCACGTATTTTTTATACAAATCCCAACCAAACATGGCCCATATGGCGAAGAAAATAAGTTGACTTACACGGCTATTTATATAGAAAATAAATACCAAACCGCCGATTAAACCTAGTATCCATAACCAACGAGTGACTGCTGTAGAAATTCGCCCGCCATCTAGAGGATGAATAGGGAGTAAATTAATTAAATTTAAATAAAATGCGGCATAGGCAACCGAAACAATGACAGGAGAATCGGTATATACGCCCAAACCAAAAGCGGCAACACCACCAATGGTCCCAAGAATAGGCCCCCCTATGCCAATAAACGCTTCTGTTGCTGCATCGGTAGGATTCTTTTTCATTGTAATCAGTGCTCCAAGAAAAGGGATAAATACTGGCGCTGACACTGGAAGCCCCTTTATCTTGGCAGCGAAAACATGACCGAGTTCATGGATAAGAATCATCAGAACAATGCCAATCGCAAAGGGTAATGGAGCGAGATAGGCATAAGCCCAAATAGTAATGAACATCGAGATGATGGCTCCGCCAGCTTTACCAAGCTTTAGTAAGCCTAAGAGCAGTTTCCCTTGGGATAATAGAACAGCTATGAAACCGCCAATGGCTAGTGGTGACTTTTTACCTGCTGGTTTCTTCTTCTCTTCCAACCTAAGATCACCCCTTCGCCCATACTTCGTCATACTCAGCTTCCTTGAAGCCCACTGTTACTTTATGGCCATCGGTTACGATCGGACGCTTAATCAACCTGCCGTTCGAGGCGAGCAATTCGAGCATTTGCTCTTGCGACATGCTGGGTAGTTTGTCTTTCAGGCTCATCTCTTTATATACTTCTCCGGACGTATTAAAAAACTTTTTGATTTCCAGACCGCTATCACTAAGCAGCTTAGCCAATTCCTTGGCAGAGGGCGGCGTATCGAATACAGCGACATTTTCTGTAATATCTACATGATGATCTTTCAACCACTTTACGGCACTACGGCATGTCCCGCATTTATCGTAACAAAATACTTTTACTCCCATGATGTTTAAAGCTCCTTTAAGTCTAAGTTGATATGAAACGAACTACTTAAAATTCTGATCTAATTGATAAGGAAAGTCAAGTTATAACAAAGAAAAACCATCCTACAAAAGGGATGGTTCTGAATATCTAGTTACTTTCCTGCAGCCATGATTGTAAAACAGTTAAATCCGCTGGCAGAGGAGCATGAAACTCCGTCCATTCCCTTGTTCCTGGATGCACAAAGCCCAGTTTATACGCGTGCAAAGCCTGGCGATTGAGCCGTTCACTGGCCTCTAATGCTGATAAACTCTGCTCAAACTCAGGAAGTGTGTACATCTTATCTCCAAGCAGTGGATGTCCCAAATGGCGCATATGCACACGAATTTGATGTGTCCGGCCGGTTTCAAGCCATATTCGAACTAAAGCGGCATGCGCGAATTGTTCCACAACCTCATAATGAGTTACTGCCGAATATCCGTCAGGGGTAACGATACGAACATGCGGCTGTTCAGGATCGCGATCAATGGGTTCATTGATCGTTCCGCTTTTCGCTGTGATGACGCCCCATACAAAGGCCAGGTATTCTTTTTTCACCTGATGCTGAATCATCTGCTCTGATATTTGCTGGTGCACATAGGGCGTCTTTGCGATTGCCAATACACCTGATGTATCTTGGTCAAGCCTATGAACGGGGCGGAAACGGCACGTAATGCCCGCTTGCTGCCAGTGATACACAACGCTATTGGCGATCGTGTTCAAATAATGCCCATGCGTCGGATGTACGATGATACCTGCATCCTTGGCTAGTATTAACAGATGCTCATCTTCATGCAGAATGTGCAGAGGAAGATCCTGCGGCAAGATATCCTCGGATTGCTCTTCTTCCATGCGAATCTCTACACGATCGCCAGCTTTCACCTTAATGTTGATGTATTGCCTTACCCCATTCACCGTTATTCCCTGCTCGGTCAGTTTAATGCGGGATAGCAATTTGCGAGAGACCATCAATCTTTTTTGCAGCACCGTCTTGAGTATAAAGCCCTCTTCCTCAGGCGGTACGATGTATACTAACGGTTCATAATAACTCATGATTTACGTCTAAACACCTCAGCGCTTCGCACATATTCCACATCCGTAATACCTTCACGGTGATTCGCAGTGCGGGCAATGGTGAAGAATAAATCGGACAGTCGGTTCAAGTATCTGCGCACTTCTGGATTAATTGCCTGTGTTCGCGCTAGCGTTACCACCCGGCGTTCTGCTCTACGGCATACGGTACGGCAAACATGAAGTGTGGATGAAACGGTGCCGCCGCCCGGCAAAATGAATCGTGTAATATCCGGAGTTTCAGCATCGTATTTATCAATCCAAGTCTCAAGCATATCGACCATTTCCGCTGTTACTTTATAAGGACGCAGCTCTTGCTTCAAGAGAGCAAGATCTGAACCGCAATCAAACAATTCATGCTGCACCTGCAGCAGATCCGGGAGTAAATCAGGATACTTCTCAGGATCCATAAAGCTCATCGCCTGACCCACATAACAATTCAGTTCATCCGTTGTGCCATAAGCCTCAACACGATCATCGTCTTTATCCACACGACCACCGATTACGCCTGTTTGCCCCGCATCTCCAGTTCGAGTATAAATTTTCATTTTCAAACATCCTCCCTTTTCCAAGGCTTTGATATATCCATCATCTCATAAACACGATTCATATCCAAGTGACATCTAACGTGGTCAGCCAATCTATCGAAGGCAGCCTCTCGACGTTCTTTAAAACGAAGGCCACCATCAATTAGGGATAATCCTTTATGCTTGCGAATACGATTTAACCAGGCTCTGCGGAAGTCATCATTATGCAATATCCCGTGTAAATACGTCCCCCAAACGCGCCCATGATCCGCAGCTGCCCCATCTCCGTGCAGAACATTGTCAGAGCTTTCATCATCGAGGCTGGTAAAAGCCTTAATCTGGAAAGGCGTTACCATTTCTTGCAAATAACGCGTCCGCCCCATGTGGATTTCATAACCATCAATGACAATCTCAGAGCTATTTTCAGCAAAGAGTGTACTGCTTCCCTGAACTTGAACGGTCCGTTTATCGGAAGTAAATACCGTCTCCGTTGGTAAAAGCCCTAGTCCTTCTAGCTCAGGATGATCTGATTCATAGCCGTTTGGATCAAGCAGCTTGGCGCCCAACATCTGATAGCCAGCACAGATACCGGCGACCCAACCATTCTCTGTTTGCGCGAAAACCTTCACTCGTTCTGCCAAACCAGATTCATTCAAATACCTTAAATCGTCCATCGTATTCTTGCTGCCTGGGAGCAAAACGGCATCCGGTTCACCCCATTCGGATAGGTGGGTAATATAGCGGAAATGGACATCTTTCTCCTCTTGCAGGGGATCGAAATCCGTAAAATTAGAGAGACGTGGCAAGCGAATGACCGCGATATCCAGCTGTTCTGCCAGTTTCCCTTGAGAGCTTTCAATCCGTTTACTCTGCATGCGCTTGGAATCTAGTGAAGCTGAGTCCTCATCCTCAATGCCTAACTGCGGCAGATAAGGAATGACCCCAAGAACAGGTTTCCCCGTCTTCTCTTCTAGCCAATCCAAGCCCGGTTTCAGCAGACTAACATCTCCACGAAACTTATTTATAATAAAGCCTTTAACCCGGTCTCTTTCCTCAGGTGTCAAGATCTCCAAAGTGCCTACGATTGATGCAAATACGCCTCCACGATCAATATCAGCAACAAGAAGCACAGGAGCGTCTGCCCAACCCGCCAGCCGCATATTTACAATATCGCGGTCCTTCAGATTAACCTCAGCAGGGCTTCCCGCCCCCTCTAGCACCACTACATCATATTGACTGCGCAGCCGGATTAAAGCTTCCTTCACAATCACTTCAGCCTGCGGCAAATAGGTCTCTCTATACGTCCTTGCATCAAGATCAGAGTATGGCTTCCCATGAACAACGACCTGAGCAACCATGTCTTGCTTCGGCTTAAGCAGGATCGGATTCATATCCGTTGTGGCTAAAATACGACAGGCATCCGCCTGTACCCCTTGTGCTCGGCCAATCTCTTTGCCATCAAATGTAACATATGAATTAAGGGACATATTTTGCGACTTGAATGGCGCCGTTTGCCAGCCGTCTTGAACTAAAATGCGGCACAGTGCGGCCGTTAGAATGCTTTTACCCACGTCGGAAGCTGTGCCCTGGACCATCAATGTTGCAGCTTGTATAGTCTTATTCGTCATCAGCTTGCCCCCGGTTCTGCATGAATTCTGCCATCATGTGACGTAACCCAGCTATTAACCGTTCGTTGTCTTCGCGAAGACGTATCGCAACCCGGCAGTAGCGTTTATCCAATCCTTCAAACAAAGAAGCATCTCTGATTAAAATACCTTGATGCCCCAAATGCTTCTGGGCCATCTTCACATCGATGCCCATCCACTCAGGAAACGAAAAAAGCAAAAAATTCACATCACTAGGCACGACCTCAAGACCCAATTGCTCAAGCTGCAAGGTGAGCCATAGCTTCTCTTCCTTCAGCCACTGCCAGCTGGACTTCTCAAATTCCTCATCATCAAGAACAGCTGTACCGATGCGCTGTGCTAAATAATTGACACTCCACTGCACCTGAAGATGTTGGATTTGCCGAATCATATCCGGGTGAGCCACCATAAAGCCTAAGCGTATACCCGGGATGGAATAAAATTTCGTCATCGAGCGGATGACGACAAGCTGCTGACTAGTGGAAGCGAGTTTGAGTAAAGAGTGTTCCTGCTCATTTGGCACAAAATCCATGAAGGCCTCATCGAGCACCAATCTACGGTTGCTCTGCATAAGCATATCCAACACTTGACGAGGAACCAGCTTCCCTGTTGGATTATTCGGATGACCTAGAAAGAACAAGTCCACTGCCGAATATGCGGCTTCAATATCTTGCTTCTGCAATTCAAAATAGTGTTTTGACGTTAGAGGAATGTTGTAAATACTCCCTCCTGATTTATGAACAGCTTCCTCATATTCACTAAAAGAAGGCATCGCTAATCCGGTAACAGAGGACTTTAACACTCGAGCAGTCAGATCGATCAGTTCCGCTGCCCCGTTGCCAACCAGAATGCTTTCCACCCCGATATCATATTTCAATGAAAGCTTGTTTCTCAGCTCACGCACGGCGGGGTCGGGATATTTGACCATATCGCGCCACCCGTCTCTGAGAATATGCTTCACAACCGAAGGAGGACCTAACGGATTCATATTCGAGCTGAAATCCAAGAATTGCTCCTTCGGACGGCCAAAGGCTTCTTCCGCCGTCCAAAGGTCGCCTCCATGCCCATAGCGTTCTAGCATGAAATTCACTCCTTTCACATTGGTATGAGTTATATACATTTGAGGCTGCGACTATCTCTGATCTATTGGAATTTCTATTGTGACTTCCCGAAACAGAAAGTGTATTGCATTGGAGAAAATTGAATGTAGGATGAACACTGAATAAATGAATCCTTCTCTGTTGTCTACCCTCACAAAGCTGTTACGAAAATGGTAATGCCCAACAAAAGTAGTGTTTCGAGGAGTTCATTCAAGGCACCATATGTATCTCCAGTTAAACCGCCTAATTTACGGCTTATATACGTGGCTAAAAGCCAACCTATTAGAATTGTGCCTATAGCAAAGCTAAAAATAATAGTTAAACCATAGAATAAGGAGAAAGATATCACGCTAGAATCAAGCCATGTGGAAAACATAGTGACAAAAAGCGTAGTAGTAAAGAGGGCTACTATTCCGGACATAGTCACATGCCATTTGGTAACTCCTCGAAAAAAACTCCCTAAACCTGAGTCTCGCCGGGCATAGGGCCAACCATAAATAGCTGCAACCATAAACCAACGACTCCAGATGGGAACGATGGCAAGTAAGAAGCATACACTGCCCATTCCACCAGTACCTAGCAAGGTGTAAAGAAGCGAAAATTTGAGGAGCAGGTGGAGAACACAAACGATGACACCCATGGCGCCTACGCGACTGTCTTTCATGATTTCCAGCATTTGCTCACGGGGTCTGTGGCTAAGAATACCATCAGCGGTATCCATTAGCCCATCTAGATGCAGGCCGCCTGTTAAGACGACCCAGAACCCAAGCAGCAGAACGGCTGCGGGCATCGCAGGCAGGACAAGGCTTAACCCTTCGCCTGCTAGGAGTAAAAGAAGACCGATGACGAATCCCGCTAGCGGATAGAATATCACGCTTCTTCGGAATACTCGGTCTGTATAGTCAATTTGCACAGGAATCGGCAAACGGGTTAAAAACTGAAAGGCTGCTATGCAAGCACGCAGCCAGTCTAGTAAAACAGTACGAGTAGTATGCACAGCAATCCTCCCATCACTACAAAGCTGACGCCGTAAAGCATCCTCACGGCGTAGACAATATCCTGCTGCATCCGTGGACGCAGCGGCCAGCCCAGGCGGGCGCGCTCACTCGCAGCGCCGCCATAGACGTTCAGCCCGCCCAGCTCAATTCCGAGTGCCCCGGCTACCGCCGACTCCGGAATTCCGCTATTCGGGCTGGGGTGCAGGTGCGCGAAGCGGCGAATCGCTGCCGCTGAGCGCTTCGCCGAGAGGCCCGGCTGCAGCAGGGCGACGAGGATCAACAGGAGGCCGGTCAGCCTAGCCGGGATCCAGTTCATAACGTCGTCCCAGCGGGCCGACGCCCAGCCGAAATGACGGTATCTGTCATTTCGGTAGCCCACCATCGAATCCAGTGTATTCGATGCCCGGTACAGCATCGCGAGCGGCGCTCCGCCGATCAGCGCATAGAACAAAGGCGAGATGACCGCGTCGACGATGTTCTCCGCAACGGTCTCCACGACTGCACGCGTCAGTTCTTCCTCACCGAGCTCATCCGTATCTCGGCCTACGATGTAGCCCGTGTACTTGCGAGCATCTGCGAGATTCCCTATACGCAGCGGATTGTAAACTAGATAAGCGGCATCTTTTAATCCTTTAATAGCTATCGTTGTGGAAATGAACCACGTAGAGACCAAGTATCCAAGCCACTCATGTATCGAGCGAGCAGCAAGAATGAGCACCAATATAAGGCAAAAGCTTAGCATTACAGTAGAGACTGTAAGCAGCATACCCTTAGCTCTCAGCCATCCAGACGATTTAACTGACGTCTCTTTTCCTTTATGTAACTTGCCTTCTACCCAGCGAATGAAGCGTCCGATGAGAATAACCGGATGTGTCGGCCACTTCGGATCACCAATCAGCCAGTCCAGCGCAATGGCAGCTGCCGTCATACTAACGATCTCCTGCCAAGAATATATCCACATATTGATCACCGTTCCATGCCTAAAGCCTTATTTATTCCAGTCGATAAGCTCTGCTTTTTAGCTCCATGGGTATGCCTACAGTGACAAGGAATACCTGCTGACATACCTCAGCTAAGCGTTGATTCATTCGTCCTGCCAGATCACGAAAACTGCGGCCAAGCGGATATTCCGGCACAATGCCGTCACCCACTTCATTCGTAACCAAGATGAGGTGTCCACGGTAGGAGGAGACTTCTTCTACAAGCTCGTCTATGCGTTTCATTACCCGAGCAAACGCATCTACATCTCCCTCATGATGGAGCAACCAGTTGGACAGCCAAAGTGTCAAACAGTCGACCAAGACCACAGCTTCCTCCCCGCTCTCCTGCAAGCAGAGCAATAGCTCCCGCAGTTGGAAAGGCTCCTCCCGGGTATCCCATGGATACCCCGAGGCAAGCCTCATCTGCTGATGCAGCTCAACCCGCTCCTTCATTTCCTCATCATAGATGTGGGAAGTCGCGATATAAATCCCTCGTTCGCTGCCATGCATGGCGAGCTTCTCCGCGAAGGAACTCTTGCCGCTGCGCGCGCCGCCCGTAACCAAAACCGCCATGGCGTCTTCGCCTCCTTATCGATGCTTACTGCGTAAGCTTGCCTTTTATCGGCATGCCCCTAAACGGCTAACCCCGCGACACGCCTGCGCTTTCGAATGTCGCCATTTCCTTCATGATTTTGCCTGCGGCATCGATCAAGTGAAAGGCAAGCACCGCGCCCGTTCCTTCGCCCAGGCGCATATCCATCTGCAGCATCGCTGCGAGGCCAACCGCTTCGAGCAGCTTCGCATGTCCCTGCTCCTGCGATAAGTGCGAGGCGAGCATGTAGGACGCGCTTAGCGGTGCTAATCGGCTCGCCACAAGCGCAGCGGCCGACGAGATGAAGCCGTCGACGACCACCGGACAACGATTCTTCGCTGCGCCGAGAATCACGCCAACAAGTCCGGCGATCTCCAATCCGCCGACCTTCATCAACACATCGAGCGCGTACTCAGCGCTTGATCTGTTCACCTCACCCACAACAAGCCCATTAACAGCCAAAGCCTTATTCACAACCGACACTTTATGCCGCCATTTGTCATCATCAATGCCCGTTCCCCGGCCAACAGCAATGCAGGCATCCAAGCCCGTCAATGCGCACAGAATCGCTGCGCTGGCCGTTGTATTGCCAATCCCCATCTCTCCCATAGCAAAGAGTCGATAGCCCTTTTCCACCAACTCATCTACAACTTCTACACCAGCTTGTATTGCCTGCACAGTCTCATCCAACGTTAATGCCGCTTCACGCGCCATATTACGTGTCCCTTTTCTTACTTTGCGAGAAACGAGATTAGGATGCTCCAGGTCAGCATTAACCCCCATATCGACACAGACAACTTCAGCGCCGGCATGTCTGGCAAGAACGTTGACAGCAGCCCCGCCATATAGGAAATTAAGCACCATTTGAGGCGTTACTTCCGCCGGATATGCACTAATCCCTTCCTCACATACGCCGTGATCCCCGGCCATTACGATGACCGCTTTTTTATCAAAAACCGGCATCACTTCGCCCGTAATTCCGGCAACCTGACGCGCAATATCTTCCAGTTTCCCTAGGCTTCCCTGCGGTTTCGTCAATTGATTCAAATGCTCATTCGCTTGGTTCACCACATCTTGATGAACAGGCTTAATGCTATCTATAATCGCTTGCAACTTATCCATGACTGTGTCCTCCTATAGCTGAACTATTTTCCTGGCTGTAATAAAATTTGCGGCGCATCGTTAACGGGGTGCTGCAGGACAATCGGTTCAGTTCCATACACTTCGCTGATTAATCCGCTGGTAATGATTTCATCAGGTGTTCCTATCGCTGCTAGCTCGCCATTATGTACAACCATTAATCGCGTGCAGTACTGTGCAGCCAAATTCAAGTCATGCAGGACAGCTACAACCGTCAACTCGGATTCGCACTGCCATTCCTTGATGTAGTCCATCATCTGTACTTGATATCCGATATCCAGGAACGTTGTTGGTTCATCCAGCATAAGCAGCCGTGGCTGCTGCGCCATCACTTTAGCAAGCGCGACACGCTGCCGTTCACCGCCGCTGAGGCGCTCGATTGTTCGATCAATCAGCGGTTCCAAGTGCAGCTTTCGGACAATACCCTCAATTAAACCTTCCGCATCAGCCGACTCCTCACCGAGCCAATTCTGAAAAGGATATCGGCCCATCTCCACCACTTCACGGACCGTAAAGCCTACTGGAGGCAGCGCATCCTGCTGAAGGACAGCAAGCCATCTAGCCAGTTCTTTCCGTGAATAAGCGGATACTAACCGGCCATCGAGTTCAACACTTCCGTTTTTAACAGGATCAATCCCTGATATTAGACGGAGTAACGTCGACTTACCGCTGCCGTTTGGCCCAATAATGCCAAAAAATTCACCCTGCTTGATCTCAAAGCTGATGTTCTCCAGCACTTGTTGTTCCCTAAAGCTTTGGGAAAGGTGCTCCACTTTAATCATCTTGATCAACCTCTTAACGTTTTCTTATCCTTATGGAGCAAATAAGCAAAAAATGGCGCGCCCAAAAATGCCGTGATGACTCCGAGTGGAATTTCGGTTGGACTCAGCAGGGTGCGGGCAAGTGTATCTGCCCAGAGGACATAAATGCCGCCGCCAATTGCGGACAATGGAATAATCAAGCGATAATCCGGCCCTACCAATAATCGAACTAAATGTGGCACGATGAGCCCGACAAAGCCGATTACACCAGCAACGGATACCGCAGCGGCAGTAAGGAATGTAGCCACAATAAGTACAATCAGCTTCGTACGCTCTACACTAACACCGAGATGTGACGCCTGCCGCTCACCCAGAGCCAGTAAATTTAACGACCTTGCATAGCTAAGCAGCACGACAAAACCGATAAATAAATAGGGTGAAATGATATATGTATACGACCAACCTCGCATTGCCAAGCTGCCCATTAGCCAGAAAATAATTTCATTAATGACTTGATTGGAAATAGACACCATGAATGATACGATTGCCCCTAGAAATGCCTGCATGACCACGCCTGATAAAATAAGCGTCTCCATCTTCAGCTTCCCTTCGATCTGAGCAAGCTTAAGAACCAGAAATAAAGAAAAAAGTCCCGTTACGAAGGCAACAATAGGAATCGACCATTGTCCAAACCACGCCACTTGCAGCCCAAAATAGATTAAAAATGCGGCTCCTACAGAAGCCCCCGAGGATACACCGAGTGCATAAGGATCCGCAAGTGGATTGCGCAGCACACCTTGAAAAGCTGCCCCTGCAATTGAAAGTGAGGCCCCTACAAGAATCCCGAGTAATACACGGGGAAATCGCACTTTATTGATAATTTGTTCCGACGACTGCGGCCAGGTGGCATCGATGTGATCTCCCAGCCAAGGAAGATGCTTGGCGAGAATACTGGCAATTTGCAGAACCGGAAGATTAGCGGTACCCAGCGACAAGCTCGCCACAATAGAAAGAAGAAGGAGTATGACCCCTACTCCTCCCCATAGCATTAATTTTCTTTTCATTTTATTTCACCAGTTCGGGATAAATGCCTTTCGCCATTTCAAGCAGCCCATCGGTCATTCTTGGACCCGGACGACTGAGCATGTCCTGGTCGAGGCCAATCACCTGCTTATTTTTCACGGCATCAATGGCATCCCAACCGCTTCGTGTGCGGATAATTTCCTCTAGCGGTTTCTTGCTCTTACTATCAACTACGCCATTGGCGAACAGAATCACACCTGGGTTTTGTTGAATAATTTTCTCTTCACTGATTTGATACCAGCCTTTTCCGTCTCCTGCAACGTTAATCCCGCCACATAGCTTGATAAGCTCATCCATAAATTCACCGCTGCCAACTGTCCATCCCGGGGCAAATTCAATGTATACCTTTTTCTTGTTCTCTTGCTTCACGTCTTTCACTGCATTAACAACCTTTTGACGGTCCGCTTTCATCTTAGCAACCACTTTTTCCGCTTGCTCCTGATGATCCGTAATAATTCCGTATGTTTGAATATTCGCAATGGCATCATCCACCGTTTTGGGCTCCACTTTAAACACATTGATATTCAAAGCACGCAGCTTTTCTACCGTATCGGATTTCATAGAAACCCCAGTAAACACAATATTTGCGTTAGATGCGATCACCGCTTCTTGGTTAGGTTTCGTTATGCTGCCAAGCTTCGGCTTCGTTTTCGCCGCTTCTGGATAATCATCAAAATCAGATACGCCAACAATATTAGCCTCCAGCCCAATTGCAAAAAGGGCTTCAGTCTCCGCCGGAGACACAGATGCAATACGCTCAGGCGCTTTATCAAAGGTAAACTCCTTGCCCGTAGCATCCTTTATTTTCAATGGATAGACCGTCTTTTTGGCTGCTGTTGATGGTGCTGCCGTCGTTGCAGCAGGAGCTTTCGTCCCCTCCCCGCCAAGCTTAGACGGATTAGAAATTTCCGTTTCCTTTTTGCCGCAAGCTGCGAGACTAAATGCTGTTACTAGCGCTACTGTAAGAATAAATGCTTTTTTTACTGAATTCCTTTTCATCTGGCAAACCCTCTCTCTAAACAATTTATTTCGATTGACCCTAACAAAAAAGCCCCTTTGTTCTCGAAGGAACAAAGGGGACGATAAATCGCGGCGCTCAGCAACCCCTAAGGTTGCTTCCTGATTTAACGCGATCCTTTTCCTCGAAGGATGTCGTAAACGGCACCATGGGCAGGTATCCTGGCTCTCCTGGCAACTCATGCCTGGATTACAGTGGCGGGACCGCGCCGGACTTTAACCGGCTTCCCTTTTAAGTGGCAATCTCTTCGTAATGAGCTTACCAGCACCTATGGCTGCATATTTTACTATCAATCTATTTGTCGATTATAGACTTCTTGTTACTTTTGTGCAATTACTTTGAGCACTTGCTTCGACTCATTCAACTTCGGAGCATTTTGAGGAATAAAAGCCACCAAGCCTTTTCCTTCAAAACCTTGCTCTTTCATCCATTTGTTTCCTGTAAGAGGAATACCATATAGATGCTTTTCAGCAGGTTTGCCCTCTTCTGCTATTTGAATAACGCCATCCGGATAGTCTTCCGGTTTGATGGTATCATCCAAAGAAACGAATCCCGCTTGATTACTTAGTGATTTGAATTGATCTTCGGCAAGAATGAAGATGCCGTTGCCTCCTGCTGCCAGCTCTACAATCATTTTTTCCATCGAGAATATAGGTGATGTATTGATTTTGACTGTAGGAACCTCGCCCACCTTGGATTTCAAAGAAGCCTCCAGCTTGTCCCCCGCTTCACTTGGAAAACCATTAGAGCCCATTATAAATATAGATACATCCGGCTTCGGCCCGCCGCAACCCGTAAGCATCACCATAAGCCCCACCATCATAACCAACAGCCATTTCACTTTCATGTTGTGAGCGTACCTCCGTTTGTTATCTGAATCCATCGATAGTCGCGAGAAAAGTCGGTTTTCACCGACTTTTTTTCCCATTATGCATATATTCATTTATTTTTTGGTCTAGGATTGTGCTTAATTCGACGACGGAATCAGATGTCATTTCTTCCCCATCAAAAACCATCTGTTCTAACCTGCGTCGCAGAGAATGAATCTCTTCTTCTAGTAAGGTAAGGGAGTTTTGCTTCTTCGCACGCTTGGTCAACCAACGTTGTCCGAAATCTTGTTCACGAATTTGAAAATGTTTTTGATAGGTTGATAGTTGATATTCCAAAAAAGCCATGCTCATCCCTCCTTACTACAAGAATACCAGTTTTCATCAATAATGAACATATTTATTTACGTTATACATTACAATTTTCTCATGAAATTTCCAATTCTCTCTAATGCTTCATTTAGTTGAGAAACACTATAGGCATATGAACAACGTAAAAAGCCTTCTCCACCTAAACCAAACACATCTCCAGGCACGGCAGCAACCTTTGACTCAAATAATAGTCGCTGCGCAAACTCTTCTGACGTTAATCCTGTAGCGACAATACTTGGAAATGCATAGAAAGCGCCTTGCGGCTCATGACATTCAAGACCAATATCTCGGAACCCTTTTACAATCAGACGTCTGCGCTGATTATAGGACTCGATCATCCGATCTTTCTCTTCCAAACCATTCGTCAACGCTTCGTGAGCAGCAACTTGACCCATGACTGGTGCGCACATCACGGTATATTGATGAATTTTGGTCATCGCCGAAATCAGCTCCTGGTGACCGCAGGCATATCCCATCCGCCAGCCTGTCATAGCAAAAGCTTTGGAGAAACCGCTAACTAAGATTGTCCGGTCTTTCATTCCTGGAATAGCAGCGAAGCTCACGTGCTTCTGACCATAAGTCAGCTCCGCATATATTTCATCGGAAATGACAATAAGATCGTTCTCTTCAATGACTTTGGCAATCGGAAGCCAATCCTCATAGGTCATAATACCGCCTGTTGGATTGCTAGGATAGCAGAGAATTAATATTTTGGAGCGTGGCGTAATCGCGTCGCGAAGTGCTTTCTCAGTCAGCTTGAACTGGTCCCTCGCGAAGGTCTCGATCCCAACAGGTACGCCGCCGCTTATGCTCGTGATTGGGGAATACGAAATATAACAAGGTTCAGGTATAAGAATCTCGTCGCCAGGCGTTATCAAAGCTCGGAGAGCTAAGTCAATCGCTTCACTGCCGCCAACCGTAACAAGGACTTCATTCGATGGCTCATATTTCACTTTAAAAGACGTATGAAGGTAATCGGCAATCGCTTCACGAAGCTCAGGTATACCTGAGTTTGGCGTGTATTTCGTTCTACCGCGTTCCAAGGAATGCACAGCTGCTTCACGAACATGCCAAGGTGTTGAGAAATCCGGTTCCCCTACACCAAGAGAAATAATATCTTCCTTGCTGTTACTCACTAAATCAAAAAACTTCCGAATACCTGAAGGCTTCATTTCACGTACGGCAGGAGCGAGGTAGTCCTGCATCGATTTTACCTTGTTCTGCTGGATCGTTATCTCATCTTTGATCATGGCGTTCCCTCTTCTTTACGGCGAAACGAGCATTCGGTGATCGTCTTCCTGATCCTCGAATATAATGCCGTCTTGTTTGTATTTTTTTAATATAAAATTCGTCTTTGTTGAAAGTACACGATCGATCGGCGAGAGCTTGTTGGACACGAAAGAAGCGACTTGTTTGAGGGAACTTCCCTCAATTTCTACAAGTAAATCATAAGCGCCAGACATGAGATAAACCGATTTGACTTCTGGATATAAATAGATCCGTTCCGCGATAGCATCAAACCCGTGTCCGCGTTCCGGCGTAATTTGCACTTCAATTAGGGCGGTAACCTTTTCGTCATCCACTTTACTCCAGTTAACTACTGTCGCGTATTTGACGATGACCTTATCCGCTTCCATCTCGCTTATCGCTCGCGCCACCTCGGCCTCCGCCGTTCCTAGCATAGTGGCGATCAAGTCCGCACTCCTGCGGGCATCTTCCTTCAGTAGTTCGAGAATTTTAAGCTTCAAAGCATCCATGGTTAAACCTACCTTTCTGAAATCTGATTCGTTCATCCTTTAATCTTACAATGAATTGCTGTCCTAATTCAATTACTGAGCTTGTTTTAGAGCGGAATATTTTTGTATAACCGAAATTTCCACCCCACAAAAAGGAAAAAGGCCACTCGGATCTCCGAATAGCCTCTGCTTACCAGCATCAGGATTGGCCGTGAATCAAACTAACCTTCAATTCGGCCTGCAGCAATTTGTTCATCATGGTTTCAATTTCACGATGCTCATACGTAGGACGCACATGGACATGACATTCTCCCGCCATACAACCGATTCCGACAAGTTTATTCTCATCATAAACCGAGATAACGTGCTCCGATTGGAAATCGTTCCAATTCACAGTCGCTTGAGCTCCAAATGTTATGCATTCTTCTGTATATGTCTGTATAAATTCCTGAAATTGACCTTCTTCAGGAAGCGCGTTAATATAGGCTAATTTCACAGTATTTCCACCTTTCACTTTAAACCATCTCACACTTATAATTATACTCAATTATGTATTTTTATTCAACACCTTCAATATTTTTTTTATTAAGAAAACATATAGAACGGCCCATCCGAATCATTTAGATCCGGTGGGCCGCTTATATTTGCTAATTTATTCATAAGTTTAATCAAAAATATCCATACTCAAATATCTTTCGCCCGTATCCGGTGCAATACAGAGCACTCTCTTACTCGCGCCTAACTTACGGGCAACCTGCATACCTGTCCACACCGAGGCTCCAGCCGAAGGTCCTACAAGAATGCCTTCTTTGCTGGCCAGATCTTTCATGGTTCGGATCGCATCTTCGTCAGTCACCTGTACGATCTGATCGTATATGCTTGTGTTCAGAATTGCAGGAACGAAGCCTGGACTCGTACCAACGAGTTTATGCGGACCTGGGCTTCCTCCAGACAGAACCGGTGAACCCTTCGGCTCTACCACATAGATCTGAATATCCGGCAGCTTCGCCTGGAGCACCTCGCCTGTTCCGGTGATCGTTCCGCCCGTACCTGAGGTAGCAACGAATGCATCCAGACGCCCTTCCATTTGCTCCAGAATTTCAGGAGCAGTTGTCGTCCGATGAATGCTTGGATTCGCCGGATTCTCGAACTGCTGTGGGATATAGCTGCCAGGTATCTGATCCCGCAGCTCCTTCGCTTTCTCAATCGCTCCCGGCATCCGCAGCGCGGCGGGAGTGAGAACGACCTCTGCGCCGTATGCCTTGAGCAGATTAATTCGTTCTTTGGTCATGTTGTCCGGCATGATTAGAATGGCTTTATAGCCTCTGGCTGCCGCATTCATGGCAAGTCCAATGCCTGTATTACCGCTCGTCGGCTCGATAATCGTAGCGCCAGGACGAAGCAGTCCATCTTTCTCCGCCTGCTCGATTAAATTAAACGCTGCGCGGTCTTTAACACTGCCGCTTGGATTGAAGTATTCAAGCTTCACGTAGAGCTCCGCATCATCCGGACCTACTAATCGATTAATTCGTACGGCCGGAGTATCACCAATCAGCTCTGTGATACTATTCACCATTTTTTTATGTGTCAAGGGTTACCCCCTCCTCTTCCCAACAAACAATCTATACCCACATTTTTATCGGGAAGTACCAAAGATGTCAAGGTCTAATTACTGCTAACTGCTTCCTCATAAAGAACCAGCTGACCAGCGATGAGCTGCCAATGATCAATAACAGTACGTTTATCACAAGCGGCGCCTTACTCCACGAAATGACACAAATGAATAAGAGCACACCGCAAACACGCCCCACATTGAGTGAAAGCTCACGAAGCACAATGTACTCCTCCCGCTGTTTAGCACTGGCTTCATTTGAACCAATAAGATCAAATACAGTCGACACCATAGGCACCGAATACATCGGATAGAAAAGCGAAGCTCCTATGCCGAAAATAAGTAAAGTGCTATACCCCATTTTCCAGAAAAAAGGAATAATAACGGCAACGATCATAGCAGCGCCAATCAGCATACTGATCCTACGAAAATGCGGCTTAATAAATCGTCCCGCCGCCCAGAAACTCACTAAGGATACCGCAGAAGTAATCAGTACAAATTTACCTAAGCTCGCTTCACTTGATGTGGCTATGTAGACGAGGAGTGCAATCATGAAGCCAAAGACCCCTTCTCGAACTCCTTGAAATACCAAGGCTAAGCAAACGCGCTTCCAGGGTGTTTCAGCTTGCCTTAAACAACGAAAAGGAAACAACCATTCGTAGGTACCTTGTAATTTCCGTTTTTTCAAAAAGAAGCTGATAATCACGCCTAGCAAAAAGATACCTAATGAGATGGAAAAAATTAACCGATATCCAGCGCCATCTCCCAAACTAACAATTAGTAAACCGGAGATCCATGGTGCAACTATTCCTGCGCCAGAACCTAATAGTCCCACCCAACCATTGAACCGATCTCGATTATCAGGATCCGTCACCTCAAAATACACAACGTTAAACGCAATCCAGAATAAGCCGGCTGATATTCCCTGGACCATACCTAACCAAACAAAATAGTGAAAACTGTTTACTCCAAGCCACAAAACCAGCATATAAAAGCCCGCGGAAACTGCTACGCCAAGCCGTAAGCAGTTCATTTTATTGTGTTCCTTCACCCATTTTCCTGCTAACCAGAAGGTCAGCGCCATTGTCAAATGCGTCGTTAACGTAAACCAACCGATTAAAGCGTAGTCATTTTTGGCCTTCCATAAATACACACCAACGAAAGTTCCCGACAAAGCATTTGCACTGCCAAACAACGTATGAACAATGAGCAAAAGAATCGCCTGAGCATCTAGCCGGCCTTTCTTCTGTGAACCCTTAACTTCGATAGCTCCACTTCCACGATCTTCAAAATAATTGCTTCTAGTGGCATCTATTACCCTACTTGGTTGAACAAACTGCTTACTCTGATCCTTTTGCATACTCCTCCTCACCTTTCCCCATAGATCGAAATAACTCTTGTTAAGCTTCCCCAATCGAGTGAAAATATGAGGCTTGACATATAAAAAAAACCGAATCCATAAAGGACTCGGTTTCATCTGCTACTCCGATTTAATACGTTCAACCATAAGTAGTCGATCTGTATCAGATAAGATTTTCTCCACCTTAAAGCAAGACGGACATACAAAGACATTCGAAGTAAAGGGACCTGTTAGGAAAGCACTTCCTAAAGTTTTGGGAATAACAGGCGTGAAAGAGGAGCCACTCGTGACCTCAGTACCTGCAAACAACAACAGTTCATGACAGCTTGAGCACTCGGGTGCCTCTTCTTGTTCGTCAGTAATATGCTGAACTTTTTCTCCGTATTTATCGAGAGGTTCATCCGAATCATCCCAAGCCAATGATAAATCTTCATCTGAATCGGCATATTCTTGTTCATCAAAGCGGAGCGGTTGACCTGTTTGTTTCACCTTTAAATCAATGCTTCTATAATCGTTCAGTTCATTAAAACAGTGTGGACATTCATCTTCTGGTCCAATTTCCGGATCCCAAACAATCTCCGTTTGGCACCAGGGACAAACTATTTCCTCATTGGCACTCATTACGTAATCCTCCAACCTAATGCATTCATGCATATTTCAATAAATAATAAACCCCTGCCGCCATAAATACAAATGCAATGGCAAACAAAGTGCCCCACAGGTATTTCATTGTTCATGCCTCCAAGATTATGTATGATTCTAAGTTACACAAGCTCCGACCACGTAGGAAAGGGAGACAGAAAGCGTCAAGGACAAGAAACCTACAGCGCGATTATCTTTTTTGATTTCTTCATCGATTTTGAAATAAGGCGTCAAGAATTCAAAAATGAAGTAGGCAACCAGCAAAAGCAAGAAACCGTACCCTGCCCAGATGAGGGAATGAATCATCGTGTCATTGTTTAGGATAGCGAATCGGAACAGATTACAAATCCCAAAAATCTTCCCACCTGTAGCCATCGCTACAGATAAGTTGCCTTTTTTGATCTCAGCCCAGTCATCATATTTGGTGACCATTTCGAAAATCGTTAGAAATACAACAAGCGCGATTACAGCAACTGCAAAAAAGGCAAGCGTCGATAAATATGGGTTACTTAGCAATACATCCACCTCTTCGTTCATATCGTCTCCTGCCTTCCTTCGCGAAAGATAGAAGAGACTGAGTTTGACTCAGTCTCTCGCAGGTACTATTAGTATATCATTAGGATTGTTTTTTTTCAGCAAGCTTTGCTCTCATAGCGGCCAACTCATCATCAATTCCGCTGCTGCTTCCGCCAAGTCCGTCAAGCTCATCATCTAAGCTGCGGTTTTTAGCACGAATTTCACCGCTTGCTTGCGCTTCAGCTTCCATTTGAAGCACTTTTTCGCTCATACGGTCAAAACCTTTAGCTGCATTGTCCGTACCAAAACCAGACATCGCTTGATTGATTTGCTTTTGAGCTTTTGCTGTTTCAGCACGAGCAATCAACAAATCCTTCTTGTTCTTCATTTTGTTGAACTCGTCTTTCATTTCCGTCAATTGGCTGCGAAGTTGATCTGCATTCGTTTTCGCAAGATCATATTGGCGTTTCAATTCATCGTAACGTCCTTGGTGCTCTTTCTTGTCTTCCAAAGCGCGGCGAGCAAGGTCTTCATTGCCTGATTCAAGAGCTTTCATAGCTTGCTCAGTACGTTTAGTGACCATCTCTTCGGATTCTTCAAACTGAAGCTTGAATTTCTTCTCAATTGCGATTTGCTTAGCTACTGCAGCCTCAGCCTCCATGATATCTTCTTCCATGTCACGCAGAAACTGATTTAACATCTTAATAGGATCTTCTGCTTTATCCAACAAGTCATTTACCGAAGCCATTGTCATATCACGAAGTCTTTTAAAAATTCCCATTTTTGAATTCCTCCTAAGGTTTATAAACATGTATTTTAAAATTAGGGTATTGCGATTGCTAATTTTTTAATCACCGGTGCTTACACATATTACATACGCAGTCCCATAGAATGAGTTTCAAAAAGATGAAAAATTTAAAAAAGTTATTTCAATTCGACGATTGTAACTCCTGCTCCGCCTTCGTTGTAGTTCCCCATGCGGTAGCTCTTCACATGTTTATGACGGCGCAAGTATTCCTGCATTCCAGTACGCAGCACACCTGTTCCTTTGCCATGAATTAAGTACACTTGACCTAAGTTGCCCAAGAAAGATTCATCAAGGAATCGATCAGCCTCTATTAGAGCATCCTCCATGTTGAGGCCGCGCATATCCAGTTCCATCCGGATGTTATCATCCCGTGTTCTTTTGACGGTTGTAGCTACCTGATGAACTGGCTTTTTCTGTGCCGTGCTGCCGATCTTCTCGAGATTCGTCAACTCGACTTTCATTTTCATAATTCCCAATTGCACCGTTGCTTCTGTGGCGCTAACAATATCAACGACGTGACCCTTCTGACCCAGGGTCACGACACGCACTTCATCCCCGGCCTCGATTCTCTCAGGCCGCTTCTTCGCCGCGCGAACCTGCTTCTCGCGCAGCTCCGGCGCCGCCTGATCGAGGCGGCGCTTCGCTTCTACCAGCCGGTGATCCTTGACCCCACCGGCTTCCTCCTGCGCCATGCGCCGCAGCTCTGCGATGATTTCATCTGCCTCGCGACGCGCCTTGGCGACAGCCTCACGCGCGTCGCGTTCGGCCTTCTCGAGCAGTTTATCGCGCTGCTCGTCGAACTTGGCTTGCTGAGCCTCCAACGTTAGGCGCATCTCTTCCGCCTCTCGTCGCATCCTCTCAGCGCTTTGGCGCTCAGCTTCCGCAATTAAGCGGTTCTCCTCAAGCGACGCGATCATTGATTCAACGCGCTTATCCTCTTCGCCCACCTGCGTACGTGCATGCTCAATAATGCGCTTAGATAAGCCCAGACGCTCTGCAATCGCAAACGCATTACTTCGACCTGGAACACCTACTAACAAGCGGTAAGTCGGACTTAGCGATTGTATATCAAATTCCATGCTTGCATTAATGGTGCCTTGCTTTTGATAGGCATACGCCTTTAACTCCGAATAGTGCGTCGTTGCAATGATTCGGCAACCGATTTGATGAATATAATCCAAAATCGAGATTGCTAAAGCCGAACCTTCAGCAGGATCGGTACCTGCTCCAAGTTCATCCAGTAAAACCAAGCTTTTTGGTGTCATATCTCTTAAAATACTTATGATATTCGTCATATGACTCGAAAAAGTACTTAAATTCTGCTCGATGCTCTGTTCATCACCAATATCCGCATAAATCGCATCGAACACACATAACTGACTGCCTTCCTCAGCTGGTACAAACAACCCTGACATCGCCATTAAGCTAAGGAGTCCCACTGTTTTGAGGGAGACTGTTTTACCACCTGTATTTGGCCCGGTCACAATTATTTGTGAGTAATCATTGCCCAACTCCAAATCAAGCGGCACTACGGAATCAGCCGCGATAAGCGGATGCCGGCCTCGCTTAATTTTAATGAAGCCCCGATCATTTATTCTAGGCATTGTAGCTTTCAGTTCCCTAGCTAGACCAGCCTTAGCAAAAGTAAAATCAAGCTCAGCCAATTGATCCACATCCAACACAAGTAAATCCACTTGTTCAGCAACGAGCTCTGTTAGTGCGCGTAAAATCTTCTCAATTTCAACTTCTTCCTTAAACTTTAATTCACGAATTTTGTTATTTAATTGTACAATAGCATCTGGCTCAATATATAGCGTCGCACCCGATGCTGACTGATCATGAATCATCCCGCCAAAGCTGGATCGATACTCCGATTTAACAGGGATTACAAAACGGTCGTTACGAATGGTGATCAATACGTCCTGTAACATTTTCTGAACTGATGCATTGCGAAGCATTTGTTCTAACTTTTCGCGGACTCTTCCTTCACCTGTGCGTAATTCGCTTCGCACACGTCCCAGTTCAGGGCTCGCACCGTCAACAACAACAGCATTCTCATCAATACAACTATTAATTTTATCTTCTAATGGCTTATTTTCTGTGAGTAATTCAACCTGCCCTTTGAGCATCGGAATCGTGTATTCCTCATGAACCGCGAGAACAAACCGCTTTAACCTGCGTGTACCGAACATTGTCGTCGAAATATCCAGAAGCTCCGCGGGATTTAACATTCCGCCAATTCTAACTCGGTGCAATGAAGATCTAATATCACGAATCCCACCAAAAGGGGCATTCCCCTTCAATCGCTCTACATTCACAGCCTCATCAGTTGCTTGCAACCGAAGCTTGACGAGTTCAAAATCACCCTTAGGTTCAAGCTTTTCCACGGCATCCTTACCCAGCGAAGTAGACGCGTGATAAGCTAGTTTATGTAAAATCTTCTGATAATCTAATGTTTTAATTATTTTCTTATTCAACTATCCCAACCTCATTTCTCTACCCAATATTATAAACCAAAACAAGCATGATTAGCTACGGAGACAATCGTTTTATGGAAGATGCTGCCTACCATAATATTCACTCGATTTGGATACACTAAGCTGTGCACCTATCCTCCTGCCAAAAGGAATTGCAAGATTTAGACACACCAAGCATTGTTTGCAAAAAATCACTTCTTGTCATGAGAACTTATTCTCATCACAAAAAGAAGGAGGTTCACGAGATGCATCTTCTCGGACATCTGGTAAGGTTTATTGTTTCTGCTTTGGTTTTAATGTTTGTCAGCTGGTTAGTTCCAGGGTTTCAAGTCGGCGGTTTCTGGAGCGCATTTTTTCTAGCTTTGGTCATTGCTGTTGCTGCTTGGATCATTGAAGGGATCTTCGGCAAACAAATCACTCCCTTTGGCAGGGGAATCATAGGCTTTCTGGTGAGCGCGCTTGTCATTTGGGCCGCCCAGTTTGTCGTGAGTAATGTTTCTACGAGCATAATAGGTGCCGTTTTAGCTGCTTTAGTCATCGGAATCATCGACCTATTCATCCCTGTGAAAACCCCTTTTGAACAAGGGATCACAGGAAAAGATCGTCGATAACAACCTATCAGTTTCGATAACTGATAACCATGCTAAAGCCCAAAAAAGATCGGTCTGCCGCGTATTCACTCGCCGGACCGATCTTTTCTATGTTAACAATCTCATTCACTAGTTTGTCACTGTTTTTTTGGAAGAGGTCGTGTACAATGATGAAGGAAACCAATACAATTTCGGAGGGGTATACATGAAGAAATTACTCGTTCTTTTTATGGGAATAGTCTTAGTCATTGCGATAGCCGCTTGTGGAAACAAAGATACGAAATCAGCACAGTCATCTACTTCTCCCGCTGCTACTACACAAGCCGCAGGCCAGCAAGTTTTATTGAAAGCCACTAACTTCAAATTTGACCAATCCGAATATCGTGTCAAAAAAGGAGAGCCCGTTACAATTACGCTTGATAATGCTCAAGGCGTTCATGGTGCATCCATTAAAGAATTCAAAATAAACCTCGATAACAGCAACAAAACAGTTACCTTTACGCCAGATAAAGCGGGTACTTTCCCAATTAACTGTTCCATCATGTGTGGCAGTGGTCACGCTAATATGAAAACAACATTAATTGTTGAATAGTTTAAGTCATCAGTTCATAAGTCCTTATCGCGGCAATATAGCGGTAAGGCTTTTTTATACGGATGATGGTATGGCATTTCCTCTGATTTCCTTCAAAATTCCTCTCTTTACCATTAATCAACAACAACAACAACAGCGATGGAATAGAGCTAGAGATCTTAACGGTAAAGTAACCACCAGCTCTAAATATGAATGGTGTACTCGTTTAAGCAGCAAGTTCATTCATGTTTTCATAAGTGACATTAACAGACATCAACGTTTATGTCAAAGCACTTGATAATACCTTAAAAAAACAGGAAATAAATAAACAGATAAGAAAGCATCCATCCACTTTCTAAACAAAACATCTTCAACATACTTTATGCTCTTGGAATTTGTGAACATAAACGTACAAAAGTTGGTGTTGATCTTTCGAGAGTTAAAAGTTGTATGCTTCCTTTTATTTTGGCTGGACTCTACTTTTTGTTTACGCTTCCTGTCCGCACTTGAACCCATGCGTGAATATTGTTTATATAAAGCTAGTTGTAGCTTCTCCAGCATCAACTTAGAAGTTCGATAATTCACTCCAAGCAAGCCCGCAAACGCTGTAATCGAATAAGTTTGGCGATCCTGGATCAATACTCGTATAGCTTTGAACCACAGCATCAAGGAAAGCTTAGATTTATGCATAACCGTTCCAGCGGTTAACGAAATTTGCGTGCGGCATTCTTTACACTCCAATAAATTGCGAGTCTTCACTATATAAAATAAATGATAATCACAATTCGGACAACAAAACCCACTTGCCCAACGTCTTTTCATCAAAAATCTTACACAATCTTCCTCTGTGTTGAAAGTGTCAACCAACGATTCAAATAAATATGTATCCAAGAATTAACCCCTCTCAATGTTTAATGCGAGTTTAAATAATTTCCTATATTTGTATTATACAGAACATTTGTTTGTATGTAAAGAATTTATGTTTCCGAGATTAATATCATGAATATTTATTTTCTGTAGTATCTACAAAGCAAATATCAAATCAAGTATCGACTATTCAATATCATTAATTTTAAACTTTAGTTTTGGAACTTTGTAAGCAGTAGTTCTGTCAGGTTTGGTTTGGTTCGGTTCTGTTCGGTTCGGTTTGGTTTGTTCTGGTCTGGTCTGGTCTGTTTGGTTTGGTCTCGGTGAGTGACAAAGAATGTTTTAAGGCTTCAGTAAAGTTTTTTGATGATTGTAGATACTACAGAAAACATAATTTCAGAAGATATCGGTTCGATTGATGGTATTTTCGCAATTATAGGGTTTGCTGTTCAGGCCATGTCGCAAAGGTTACTGGTTTTTGATTTCACCTCTGAAAAGTAGTTTTATTAGATGTTCCAAGCCTCAATTTCTGGAATAATGTTTGCGAAGCTCGCGTTGTCGGTGTGGTTGTCGTTGTCGGTGTGGTCGTGGTTGTGGTCGCGGTCGTGATGTCGTTGTCATTGTCGGTTGTTGTGGTTGTGGTTGTGGTTGTGGTTGTGGTTTTGTAGTTGTCATAGGTCGGTTGTCGGTTGTCGTTATCATTGTTGTGGTGTCGTTGTCATTGTCGGTTTTGGTTATGGTATTTCGTCACTTTGTAATACTACAGAACTCATATATTTAGTGGATGTAAGTTGGGGAGTGCTGGTACTGGTACTGGTACTGCTAGTGAGCTACGTTGTGGAACTGATAAAAGCTGCCCTTTCTATATAAGAAAAGTAGGCAGCTTCTATAAGGGGATTCCATGTTTCCAGAGTTCTTGGAGTTTTCCTGCTATATTAGGTAATTCGTTAATTAAATATGGAGCTATGGTTGAGCTTGAGAGCAGTTTTTGAAGTCCATCTGAGGGCATGATGGTGATAACATTGACGGCTATTATGATGATCAAAAGTGCTTCTGCTAAGCCCAACAATGCGCCACTCCAACGGTTGATGAAGTTTAGGCCAGGAGTTTTTGCTAGAATATTAAGTGCTCTGCCTACGATGACTAGTGCGAATTTTACGCCAAAAAACAATATAGCAAAGGCTAAAGCGTTCAGGATATAGGTATCCAGATTAAGGCCTTTTACGATAAATTCGTATTTTTGGTAATTTTGATAGGTAGGCAGTGAAACTGCGTTTCGAAGCAGAGGGGCAAAATCCCTGTAAAAATAAAATGCAACGAGGTAGGCAAGAACAAAACCTGAGAGCGAAACAATCTGGGCAATAAATCCTCTAAAGTAACCAAGCAACAGACCCAAAGCTACTATCGACAACATGACATAGTCTAATGTATTCAGTGTCACTGTGGATTACCTGCCAGGGCTATCTGTTTCTACAAGCTCGATCCACTCATTGTATTCATTCTGCAGTTTAGCATATTCCTCGCGCAGTTCTTTATACTCTTCTTTGATGTTTTGAAGTTCTTTTTGCTGAGCCTCATCGTTCAAACTTTGTTGCATTAATTCTTCTTTTTCTCTGCGGGCCTGGGCTAAAATCCGTTCTTTTTGTTCTTCAAAATGTTGAGCAAGGGCACTTCGTTCTAATTGCTGCTGCTCTAGTAAAGCATCAATTTGGGCTTGATATTGTGTAATAATGGTTGATTTTTGGTCTTCAAGCTGTTGAATAATGTTTGTTTGTCGTTCTTGGAATTCCCCAACTAGATTGCCTTTATCTTGCTCGAAACGTAGAACCTTAGCATCAGCCTCGTCCTGATAAAGGGCGGTGAGTGTTTCTATTTCCTCTTGGTGCGCGGTTGTGAGAGTTTCTATTTCTTCTTGATGTTGGTTCGTAATTGTATCTATTCTCTCTTGAAGTTGGTTTTTGATAGTTTCAAGTTCCGTTTGATGTTGGATTGTGATGTTTTCAAGTTCCTCTTGATGTTGATTAACGAGTGTTTCCTTTTCCGTTAGATGCTGATTCGAAAGCTTAAAGATCTCTTCTTGATGTTGCATGTTTATGATTTCTTTGTCCTGCAGATGTTGCTGCATTAATGCTTCTTTGTCTTGTTGATATTGCTGATGTAACATTTCTTTGTCTTGCAAGTGGATTTCTGAGAGGGACTGTTTTTCGACTCTGTGTTGTTCGTTCAGCTTTTGAAGCTGATGTGCTTTTTGTTGTTTCTCTTGTTCGAATTGTTGCTTTGTTTGTTGGTGTTGTTGTTTTTCTTGGTCTAGCTGTTGTCTTACTTGTATTTGTTGACGTTTTTCCTGCTCTAGCTGTTGTTTGACTTGTTCTAGTTGTTGCTTGGCTTGCTCTTGCTGTTGTTTAGCTTGTTGTAGTTGTTGCCTCAATTGCTCTTGTTCTTGTTTTGCTTTCTGCACTTCTTGTTTCATTTGCTCATGCGCTTGGTTACTTTGTACTAGCTGAGCATTTTGTTCACTTATGGATGTCTGTTGTTGCTCGTATTCTTGTTTTAAATCGTTAAAGTTTACGATTAATTTATCATAGGCAGCTTTGGTCGCTTCTTGGTCCTTTTGGGCTTTGGTTAGTTCCTCCATGATTTCGTTCATACGGAAGCACTCATCAGCCATGTTCACGGCAGCTAGAACGGCGATTTTCTGTGAATCTAGCCGCGGATAGCCCTTTGCAATACGAAACATTTGGTCGTTCACGTATTCAGCTACTCGCTTCATGTAATTGGTGCTGGTGCTTGCTTTTAATTTGTATTGGTGTCCATATATATCAACGGTAATCCTCGTTTTATCTTCAGCGTTCACTTTTTTATATCCTCCCTTAGATGAAAGGCTGGCCCTATCGAGTGTAATTTCGATAAGACCAGCCTGTTTTCCTGCAACTTAAATGAAAGTTACACTATTTTCTTAACTCTGCCTCATATTGTTGTTCCAGGGTTTGAACAACTTTGGCATGGAGCTCTGTTACTTCTTCATCCTGCAGTGTTCTCTCTGCGTGACGGTATACTAAGGCAATGGCTACACTTTTGCGATTTGCGCCTAAACGTTCTCCTGTATAGATATCGAATACTTGAATAGATTCCAACAAGTCTCCGGCAACTTCGGTGATGGTTTGCTCCATTAGACCTACTGGTACACTAGCGTTAACTACTACAGCAAGATCGCGCCCAATGGACGGATAACGCGGCAGCAATTTATATACAATTGCATCTCCAGCAGCTTCTAAGATTGGGGAAAGCTCAACCTCAAGTACGTAAGTGTCATCAAGATCACGCTGCTGTTGGACTGTAGGATGCAGTTGGCCGATTCGACCTATGACCTGCTTACCTTCAGCTGTGTTTAATAGGAGCTCAGCTGTTCTGCCCGGATGGAAACCATCTGGAGAGGCAGATTGATAGGTGAGTCCTTTAACGCCTAGGTAGCTTACAAGACGGTCAAAAACACCTTTGATATCATAAAAGTCGACAGCCTCGGACTTCTGTGCCCAATGTGCTTGACGGCGTTTGCCTGTCAATACAGTGGAGAGGAGAAGCTTCTCTTTCGGCAAAGCTGTAAGTGAAGATTGATCTGTAATGAATACTTTGCCGATTTCGAAAATAGCCACGTCATCCATCGTACGGTTACGATTATAACTAACAACGTCTAGCAGATGCGGCAGCAAGCTAGTACGAAGTTGGCTGCGATCCTCGCTCATTGGCATAGCGAGCGAGATTGGCTTTGCCGCTGGGTATAGACCCGGCAGCGAAACGGTTTGATCCGGCTGCGTGAAGGAATAAGTGATGACTTCATGCAGTCCGCTTTGAGTCAGGAGATTCCGAGTAATACGACGGATCGACTGCTCTTTGGTCAAGGAGCCGGGTGTCGTCACGCCGGTCATTAAGGTTGTCGGGATGTTGTCGTAGCCGAAAAGTCGTGCTACTTCTTCGATCAAATCGACATCCCGTGTGATGTCTCCACGGCGGCTCGGCACATGCACGAGCAGCTTGCCTTCGCCTGCCTGCTCGAATGTGAAGTGCAGGCGCTCTATGATTTGACCCATCTCGGCCAAAGAAAGTTCAGTGCCGAGATAATTGTTCACACGGTCAGCTGCAAGCTCGATGCTGACCGGTTTTTGTGAGCCCGCTACGGCTTCAACGATGCCGTCAGCGACTTGACCTGCTGCGTACTGAGCCATTAACGCAGCTGCACGGTTTAATGCCGGAAGCACCGCTTCCGGGTTCACTTCTTTCTCGAAGCGAAGACTCGCTTCAGAGCGGAGCCCTAGCTGGCGCGACGTTCGGCGTACAGAGCTGCCTGCGAACTTGGCGGATTCAAGCAAGATCCGCGTTGTGCCTTCTGTTACTTCGGAGTTAGCGCCGCCCATAACACCTGCGATCGCTACCGGCTTCGTGCCGTCCGTGATGAGCAGCATGTGCGGCTCAAGTGTACGCTCCACATCGTCGAGCGTTACGAGCTTCTCGCCAGCCTCAGCGAGGCGTACATCGATGTGGCCATTGTCCAACTGCTCAGCATCGAAAGCATGGAGCGGTTGACCGAATTCAAGCATCACGAAATTCGTGATGTCTACGATGTTGTTGATCGGGCGGATACCAGCCGCCATTAAACGGTTCTGCATCCACAGCGGAGAAGTGCCGACGCGTACGCCTTCGATAAGGCGAGCCGCGTAGTGCGAGCACTGCTCCGTCGCTGTGATCTTCACACTGATGCGATCAGCAGCTTTCACTGCGGCTGTTCCAGCCGCCCCGCGCGCTGCTTCCGCATCAGGCAGTTTGACGCCGCGTCCGAGGATCGCTGCGATCTCATAAGCAGCTCCGAGCATGCTTAAGCAATCGGAGCGGTTTGGTGTCAGATCAAGCTCTAG
The DNA here is from genome assembly GCF_030817215.1 of Paenibacillus sp. V4I3. Taxonomy (GTDB): domain Bacteria; phylum Bacillota; class Bacilli; order Paenibacillales; family NBRC-103111; genus Paenibacillus_E. The sequence goes on along the minus strand of NZ_JAUSZA010000001.1, from coordinate 2,310,668 downwards.
TACCTTGTCGTTGATAGCAAGGATATCAAGAATTGAACTGCCGATTTCGGTATCTTCAGGCAGTACTAGGATGCCTTCTTGAATTTCCTTCGGCAGCAGCTTGTCGTTCAGACCAAGCTCTTTGGCTGAACAAATCATGCCTTGTGACTCTACGCCGCGCAGCTTAGCGCGTTTGATTTGTAATCCGCCAGGCAGCACGGCTCCAATCATGGCAACAGGCACCTTTTGTCCTGCATCTATATTTTTAGCCCCGCAAACGATTTGCAAATCTTCGCCTTGTCCGGCATCAATGATACACACACTTAATTTATCTGCATCTGGGTGTTTTTCGCGTGATTTTACAAATCCAACGACTACGTTCGTTACACCCTTATTGCGATCTTCCACGATATCCACTTCGATGCCGCTTCGGGTAAGTTTTTCTGCTAATTCCTCGGCTGTGAAACCTGATACATCGACATATTCCGATAACCATTGATAAGAAACCTTCATGCTTAACCCCTCCTTTTCCTGATGCTTACAAGTGTAAGAATTGCTTTAAGAACCGCAAATCGTTCGTGTAGAAATGACGAATATCTTCAATCCCGTATTTCAGCATCGCAATGCGCTCAACGCCCATTCCGAATGCAAATCCTGTGTATTCCTTCGGGTCATATCCACCCATCTCCAGAACGCGTGGATGTACCATGCCCGCTCCAAGAATTTCTAACCATCCTGTTTGTTTGCATGTACGGCAACCAACGCCGCCACACATCGCACAACTCACGTCCACTTCTACGCTTGGCTCTGTGAATGGGAAGAAGCTTGGGCGTAAGCGAATTCTCGTCTCTTTGCCGTACATTTCTTGAACGAATTGGAGCAAGGTTCCTTTCAGATCACTCATTCGCACGTTACGGTCGATCACCAGACCCTCGATTTGGGTAAACATATGGGAATGTGTTGCATCATCGTCATCACGGCGATACACTTTGCCCGGACAAATGATTTTGATCGGAACTTCCCCTTTGCGTTTCTCCATCGTTCTAACTTGAACTGGGGAGGTTTGTGTACGCATTAGAATCTCATCCGTGATATAGAACGAGTCCTGCATATCGCGAGCTGGGTGATCCTTCGGCAGATTAAGCGCCTCAAAGTTGTAGTAGTCCTGCTCTACCTCTGGACCCTCAGCTACGGTGTACCCCATTCCAATGAAAATGTCTTCAATTTCTTGAATAACTTTGCTTAATGGATGTACGGCCCCTTGCTGTGATGGACGACCTGGCAGCGTTACGTCAATCATTTCCGCACGAAGTCTGTTCTCTGTTTCTTGTTGTTGGTACGCTGCTTGCTTCTCTTCAATAACGGTTTCGATGGCTGCACGAACGTCGTTCGCTACTTGGCCGATAAGGGGTCTTTCTTCTGCACTTAATGCGCCCATACCGCGTAACACCTCGGTTAATGGTCCTTTTTTGCCCAAATACTTAATACGTAAATCGTTCAACTCCTGCTGACTTTGTACGCCGCTTAGCTCCTGCAGCGCTTCCTGCTTTAAAGCTTCCAACCGCTCTTTCATCGAAATCCCTCCTGAATTAGGCCCCTGAATCACCCTAAATGAAAACACAAAAAAGACTTTCCGCTCCCTCACAAGGGACGAAAAGCCGTGGTACCACCCTAATTAGATTCATTCACCGGCAAATAAGCCAAATAAACGATTCTCACTTCATTTCAGATAACGGACGATGTGTCCGGTTCCTTCTAATTAGAAGCTATTGGTTAAGCTTCCGTTCAAAGGACTGCTCGGGAGCGAACTTCAGCAGCCTAATTCTCGGGGATAGCTCTCAATCATTGGCTTTCCCTCCCTGTCAAGAAGCACTGCGTACTCTTCTCCGTCAAAGCATTTTCGCGTATGTGTATCAATTATTATATGCAAGATATGCCTGATATGCAAGTGAACTAGCCTTGGGCACTGAATTTCCCTGTTGACTTCGAAACATCATCGGCGTATATTTTACTTAAACAGTTTAAATATTAATTCATATAAACATTTTATTGTTTAATGATTTTATACTTTAATTAAGTAGTAAGGAGGATTTCGATATGGAAGATGAACTGATTGCTTATACGAATCGTTTCCGCACAACATTTGAAACCGCACATCGGAAAATTAGCCACACTGTACTTAGCCAGTTAAATTCGGAGTTAACGAAGCCACAAATATTCATGTTATTCATGATTTCTAAAGAAGGCGCTCCGAAACAAACTCATCTTGCTGAGAAACTGGGCGTTAAACCAAGTGCGATCACTGTTATGATTGATCGACTTGTCCAAAGTGGGCATGTTATTCGGAAACACCATGAGACAGATCGACGGATCGTGCTGGTTGAAATAACCGAAACCGGGAAAGCCATACTCAAACAAGCGGAAGATGTCCAGAAAGAAGTGATTGCTCGTGGACTGTCACAGCTTCCCCCTGAAGAAATGCGAATTCTTGTGAGTGCTTTTGAAAAACTTACTGATTATTATTAATTTCATCTCATTAAGGAGTGGTACATTTGGAAAACATACAAAAAATAGCTTCAGAGAAATCTATAGAAGCAGCAGCACCAGAACTCAAAAATCGTGGTCTCCTGCTTACCGGACTTATTATTGCCATGCTATTTGGCGCTTTAGACGGAACAATTGTTGGAACGGCTATGCCGCGTATCGTTGGTGAATTCGGCGGTCTTGGTCTCATGGCTTGGTTGACTACTGCTTACATGTTAACATCAACGGTTGTCGTTCCAATTGCAGGTAAACTTGCTGATTTAATTGGTCGTCGTGTCATTTATGTAACAGGTTTAGTTATCTTTATCGCGGCTTCCGCCTTATGCGGGATGTCTCAAAACATGACCGAGCTGATCCTATTCCGCGGTTTGCAAGGTGTTGGCGGTGGTATTATGATGCCCATGGCGATGATTATTATCGGAGACTTATTTACAGGTAAACAACGTGCCAAATGGCAGGGCGTATTCGGTGCGATCTTCGGTTTATCATCGGTTATTGGCCCCCAAGTCGGTGGTTGGATTGTTGACGCATTGAATTGGCGTTGGGTATTCTACATCAACCTTCCTGTCGGTATCCTTGCTGTTGTCTTAATTGCAATTGCATTACCGAAGCATAAAGCAAACGGCAAAGTAAAGTTCGATATTCCGGGTATTGTCACCATGATTGTCGGGGTCGTCAGCTTACTGCTTGCATTAACTTTTGGCGGTAAAGATTTTGCTTGGTTCTCATGGCAAATTATTGGGCTTTTTGCGCTGGCCATTGTATCCTTGGTTTCCTTCGTTATTATTGAAAGTAAAGCAGATGAGCCGATCCTTCCTGTTCGGTTATTTAAAAATAGAACATTTACAACAATTAACGGTGTAGGATTCCTTATGGCTGTCGGTATGTTCGGAGCTATTATGTTCGTTCCTCTCTTCATGCAAGGCATTGTCGGTATCAGTGCTTCAGCATCAGGTACAGTGATGACGCCGCTCATGATTACAATGATTGCAGCCAGCGTTGTTTCCGGTCAATTCATTCAAAAAATCGGTGTTCGTAAGCAAATGCTTGGTGGTATGATTATTATGGCTATCGGTTTCTATTTCCTTGGCACCATGGGCATAAGCACGACGAAGTTGATCGCTTCAAGTTATATGTTGATTCTTGGTCTAGGTATGGGTCTAGTTATGCCAATCCTAACACTTGCTTTACAAGAGAGCTTTCCGAAATCCGAGCTTGGTGTCGTTACGTCATCCAGTCAATTCTTCCGTCAAATTGGCGGTACATTCGGTATGACGATTCTCGGAGCCATTATGAACCACAAGTCAACTGTGCTGTTAGAACAAGATTTAACTCCTGTTGTCAATCAGCTTCCCGCGGAAGCAAACGGGCTGGCTACAGAAATGACGGATATGATTCATACCAATCCACAAACTTTATATTCTTCCTTACTAAGTCCTGAAACCTTGGCCAAAATGCCAAAAGAATTCGTGGAGCACATGCTGCCAATTCTAAAAAATGCCCTGGTTACATCGCTTCACCAAGTGTTTATTGTAGGCTTAGTGTTCGTTTTACTTGGGGCTGTTCTGACACTGTTATTGGTAACATTAAAGTTTCTGACCGCAAATCCAAGAAATCAAATAACCAAAAAGAAAACGAAAATGAACTTTCGCCAGGAATCGCTTAATACAAAAAGGCTCTTTTCTCTAATTGGAGAGGAAAGAGCCTTTTCTTTTTGACACGAAGCAAGCTATAGCGTTTAATAAACTTGGATACCTTAAAAAAAGGAGAGTGCTCGCCATGAAATATCGCAGACTTGGTAAAACGGATTTGAAAGTTTCCATTGTAGGTGTTGGAACTTGGCAGTTCGGCGGAGAGTGGGGACTTACTTACTCACAAGCTGAAGTAGATGCTATTCTCGATCAAGCAGCCGATCTTGGTATAAATCTGATCGATACAGCAGAATGCTATGGTGACCATCTATCGGAATCTTTTATCGGTAATTACTTATCCCGCCGCAATCGCGATAACTGGATCGTGGCTACAAAATTTGGCCACCATTTCCACGATCTGTTCACCCGAACAGATGATTTCAGTTCCGAAGGCGTTATCAAACAACTGGACGATTCTCTGAAAGCTTTGCAAACGGACTACATTGACTTATATCAATTCCATTCCGGACCAGATGCTTTATTTGATAATGATGTGCTTTGGACAACTTTAGACAAACAAGTTCAAGCCGGGAAAATCCGTCATCTGGGAACATCCATTGGTAGTAATGCTAATATTCATCAAACCGACGCCTCCAGCAAGGTCAATTCCAAAGCCACTCAAGTTGTGTACAACCGCTTGGATCGAGCCCCAGAAGAGCTTGTTTTCCCTTCCTGTGTGAATCAAGATCTTGGCGTATTAGCACGTGTCCCTTTGGCTAGCGGCTATTTGAGCGGTAAATATAAGCCTGGTGCGGTATTCAGCAACACAGACGTTCGCCATCGTCATGATGCCGAGAGTGTGAAACAGAAGCTTGAGGATGTGCAGCGCATCCAAAAAGAAGAAGTTCCTGAAGGAATGGATATGGCCAAATGGGCATTAGCTTGGTGTTTGAAACATGATGCCGTTACAACGGTCATTCCAGGCTGTAAAAACCCTGAACAGGTTATTGCGAATGCAAGTGCAACGGAGCTTATCAGTGATAACCATCCACAGGCTTGGAAAGCATAAGAGAATGAGGAAGGAATGACTTCTGAATGAGTCATACACAACACGCAGAAACATGGAAACATCTCAAGGAACACTTGCCTCAGTGGGTTACGGAGAGCAAGGCACATACATCAGACGGACATGTTGCTTCCTACATTCCTGAACTTGCTAACGCTCCAGCCGATGTTTTAGGTATCTGTATTATGGATACTGAAGGAAATATCTCTGTGGCCGGCGATTCTGATTTCCGTTTTACCTTACAAAGTATTTCGAAAGTATTTACGCTAATTTTGGCCTTAATGGATAACGGTGAAGAGATTGTATTCTCCAAGGTGGGAATGGAGCCTACCGGAGACGATTTCAACTCGATGCTGAAGCTCGAACTCGTCGAGCCCGGCATCCCCTTTAACCCGCTTATCAATGCTGGGGCAATTGCGATTTCATCCTTGATTGCAGGTAGTGATCCTACGGAGCAGGTTGAACGGATTCTACATTTTTTCCGAGATATCGCTCATAATCCTTCACTTGAAATTAATCAAAGTGTGTTACGATCTGAGTCGGATACCGCACACCGGAATCGTTCATTAGCTTACTTCCTGAAAGACAACGGTGTGCTGGATAGGGACGTTGAGGACGTCCTCAACGTCTATTTCAGCCATTGTTCCGTCGAAGTGAGTTGTACCGACTTGGCTAGAATGGCCCTCGTACTAGCGCATAATGGCGTAGATCCGATTCGTAATCAACGCCTTATTCCGCGGCGATTCGTGCAGATCGCTAAGACGTTCATGTTTACCTGTGGTATGTACAACGCCTCTGGTGAATTCGCCATGAACGTTGGGCTGCCTGCCAAAAGCGGCGTGTCAGGGAGCATTTTAACGATGGTTCCCGGACAATACGGGATCGGTTTGGTCGGCCCGGCGTTGAACCGCAAAGGCAACAGCACAGCTGGCGTTCACCTTTTGGGTACGCTGTCGCAGGAATTTGATTGGAGCTTATTTTAGATACAGTAGAGTTTAAATAATACTAAAAAGAACCTTCCCATTCGGTTGGGATAGGTTCTTTCGCTTTTTTTGATATATAGGAAAAATGCTTGATTAGTTTAACGGAATTAACTGGTCGTCATATTATCCGCTGCCGATAAAGGCCATTGAATCACGTCTTCACCGTCCGCCAATGAGGCGCTTTTGTCAGCCATAGTCTTACCGCCCTTCGTTAAAACTAGTCGCTATGAATACGCTTTCATTTTTACAAAATTTCACCTCTCTTCAGCTCCAATTTGTCTCTACTTCGTTTGAAGTGATGCATACGCCTCCAGTAATATAACGCCGCTTAGCATAACACTTAGCTGAATGGAACCTTCAGGGGGCTTTCTCCAATCTGTACCGACACGTCCGATGCCGTCTAGGCCATGCTCCATTAGCATGATCGCATTTTGTTCAATAATCTCAGCTGGCAGCTCAAATTCGGGGTAAATATCCACCAACCTCAGCAGGTACCTGATCAGTATTCCTTTAAATAAACCTGTATCGTCGATTCCTTCATCGGGCAGCATCCCCGTAGCACTGTCGCACAATCGGCTCTTCACCGCAATTACCGTGCGGCAGGCACCCTCTAGATAAGTTGAATCCCTTGTGCAGGTGTATAATTCGAGTCCTGCCCCAATGAAGACGCCCTGACAATAAGTAAACTGCCAGTCCCTATCTATTTTCTCGTCCCCGAGCCGATTGATGCCATCCCACACGAACCCGTCAGCGGGATCGGTTAACATCCTTTTGTTCCAATCATAGATTTCTTGCGCCCACGCCAGATCAGCCTCATCGCCAAATCGTTGAAATAAGCGTGCAGCTAGGATAGCCGCTGGAGCGTTAGCTGGCGTGTTTTTGTAATCGAGCTGATTTTTTCGCCAAGCAATCCCTCCGCCCATATACGCATTCCATCCACCTCGGATGTCTTCCCACAAGTCGGCAACACTCTCCCGGTACATCTGAGCACCAGTCATGTCGTAAGCCCTTAGCCAAGCCAGAGCCATCCACTGCATATCATCATAATACTGATGGCGAAACGTTCCTCCGTTAGAGCGAAGAATGCCGTGGAACAGCTGCTCTAATCGGTTCAAATAGTCCACATTGCCGTTTCGCGCGTAGCCGTCAAGTAATACATCCGCAGCATGTGCTTGCCACCAATAATAGTAATTTTCGTCAGGGCGATTGACTGTTAAACTGTCGTCCCATTGATTCATAATCTGTATATCTGGATTCCAATAAAGCTTGTGCAAAGTCGTTTGCAGTTGTTCTGCCATCGCTGCCGCATTCATCTATCCCTCGACTCCTCTGTATTGAAAATAAAGGGACAGATTTTCGGCTGCCCCTGTTCTTAATTTATTCGTTCTGTTTCAGCAATCCTTGCTTCTCCAGCGTAGCCATACGCTCCAGCAGCATAACGCCGCTCAGATTCACGCTCAAATCCTCAGCAGGCTCAGGTGTTGCCGCCCATGATTTACTGAACATTACGCGCTGCTCATCTCTCCCGTACTTCCAGAGACTGTCTGCATTCGTTACAAGAAGCTCAAGCGACTCCTTCTGACCAGGGTCCGCAAGAACGAGCTCCGCCAAATAACGGACGTATATCCCTTTGAACAAGCCGCCGTCTCCATTGCTTTCACTTGGCAGCATGCCTGTTGCCGGACTGGCCAGCCTGATCTTGGAAGCATGTGCCGTCCGGGCTGCATCGGTCAGATAGCTCTTGTCCCCAGTCGCCTGATACAGCGCTACCCCTGCTCCGATGTAAACACCTTGGCAATAAGAGAATTCCCAACCCTTATCAATCTTGCCGTCTCCCTCTCGGTTTTTCCCATCCCAGACGAAGCCCGTGTCCGGATCAACGAGATTGGCTTTCTGCCAATCGTAAATCTTTTTCGCCCAAGCTAGATCCTCCGACTTGCCGAACTGCTTATATAATCTAGCAGCTAGAATGACTGCTGGAGCATTCGCCGGCGTATTCTTATAATCAAGCTGCGGCTTGCGCCATGCAATGCCCCCGCCTTGCTCTTCGTTCCAGCCCGTCTTAATATCTTCCCAAAGCTCAATCGCGGCTTCCTTGTATTTCTCCTCGCCTGTAGCGTTATAAGCACGGAGCCAAGCTAAAGCCAACCATTCCATATCATCGTAGAAATCATTCGGCAATACGCCGCCATTGCGGTCCAAAATCCCCTGATACATGTTCGCCAGGTATCCCTTATACGCCGCATCGCCCGTTCTCGCATAAGCGTCCACCAGCGTATCTACACCATGCGCTTGCCACCAATAATGGAACTTCTCATTGCATAGATCGTTGCAAGGCGACAAATTATCGAATAAGTTCAACTTTCCATTCCAATATTGCTTTAGCAGACCGGCTTGCGCAAGATCCGCACGCTGCTCCCAGGTTTCTCTATTTGTGCTCACTTGCACATCGGTCATCTTATTGTTATTGTCCATTGTCTCCACTCCCCAGCTAGCAGCCATGATGATGCCTATCCCAACAATCATCAGGGCTATGATCATTTTTAATCGAATTGTCAATTCGCTTCACCTATCTGTCCGACTTGCGTACTATCCTTTCGTTCCTGTAAAAGCGATTCCTTGCACAAAATACTTCTGCAGCAGCAGGAACAAGATCAGGATCGGCACTACCGCAATTAAAGCACCTGCCATCAACGGGCCGAAGTCGACCTGTTTGTTATAAGTAAAAGCAGCTAAGCCTAGCTGAATCGTTTTCTTGGCAGGGTCGTTAAGCATAATGAGCGGGCCGAGAAAGCTGTTCCAGCCTGCTTGAAAGGTAAATATGCCGAGTGTAGCCAACGCCGGCTTCGCGAGTGGAATATAAATGTTCCAAAAGATACGAAGCTCCCCGCTGCCTTCAATTCGAGCCACTTCTTGCAAATCACTAGGTAAAGAGACGAAAAATTGCCTCATAAAAAATACCGCAAAGGATCCCGACGCTCCTGGCAAAATAATCGCCCAAAATGAATTGAGCAAGCCATTGCCGCCACCGCCCAGCCAATCATTTCCTCCCAGGAAAGGAATGTGCTTCAGCACAAAAAATTGCGGGATCATCGTCACAACACCAGGTATCATCATGGCAGCGAGCAGAATTTTGAACATCGTATCTCTTCCACGGAAATGAAGCTTAGCGAAGGCATAACCGCTTAAAGAGCCAAATAGCAAGTTGAAGAGCACTCCCATGAACGCAAGGTAAAAGGAATTCCAAAAATACAGACCAAATGGAACGAGCTCAAACGCCTTGCGATAATGCTCCAACGTTATGCTAGAAGGAATCCATTGAATCGGCAGCATGAAAATCTCTTCATCCGGACGGATGGAAGTGATAAGACTCCATACAAACGGGACGACCATGACGATGCAGACGGCGATGGAAATGATATACATGATTGTCGTTTGCCAATAGGTTTGTTGTTTCACTTTCCATCCCTCCTAGATCACGGATTCCTCTTTGTTTAGTCTCATATTAATGAGCGAAAATACTAAAATAATGATAGACAGCGCAAACGCCATAGCATCGGCATAGCCCATTTGGAGCTGGTTGAAGCCCTGCTGATAAATGTGATACACCGTTGTTTTCGTTGAGTTGGCAGGACCGCCTTTGGTCAATACGAACGCCTGGTCAAATAACTGCAGCGCACCAATAATGGCCATTGTACTTACAAAAAAGGTGGTTGGCCTTAACACTGGCCAAGTAATATAGCGAAAGGACTGCCAAGCATTAGCTCCATCCAGCTTTGCGGATTCATACAGATGATCGGGAACCCCATTAAGTCCCGCTAAATAAATGATCATGTTCGATCCAACGGACTGCCACAAGGTCACTAACACAATGGACAGCATGGCGTAGGGCATTTCAGCCAACCATGAAGGTCCTGTGATTCCGAACTTGCTCAGGATATCGTTCACGAGTCCGAACTCTGGGTTTAGCAGCCATATCCAAACCGTGGCCGCAGCAACGCCAGAGGTTAACGTTGGCAAATACCCAGCTGTACGAAACAGCTTTACGCCGAAGCGGCTGCGCATAAACAGCAAGGCCATCGATAAAGAAATGGCAATATTCAGCGGAATATAAAGGACAGAGTAAAACAAAACGTTCTTCAGCGTCGTCCAAAAGATATTATCCTCGGCCAACCGCTTGTAATTATCCAATCCAACGAAATCATTTTTACTCACAATGTCATAATTCGTGAAGCTTAGATAGAATGCCATGATGACCGGAATGATCGTAAAAATAATAAATAGCAAAATCGTTGGCGTAATAAAGAGATAACCCATCCTAGCTTGATGTCGACCCAGCTTGGTTATCGATGCCAAGAGAATTCCCCCTTCCACAAAAAGGGAGGGTTAACCCTCCCCCACATTTCTAGTTACTTCCCTGCTGCGTTCTGATCTAGCAGCTTATCACCTTGCTCTTGCCCCTTCTTGAGCGTCGCAGCCGCATCCTGCTTACCTTGAATGAATAGCTCAATATTCGGCATCAGACCATCGCCTTCCATAACCGAGTATCCTGGATGCTGCGGACGAATCTTCGCGAATTCCAGTGTATCCATGAATGGCTTCCAGTTCGGATCGTCCTTGAAGAACGGATCCTGCAGCGCCGGTTTGAAGCCTGGCAGGTTTAAGCTTGTTTTCGCCCATAGCAGCGTGTTGTCTTTATTCGCTAACCACCACTTCTCGAATTCCCATGCCTCGTCTTTATGCTTGGAGCCCGCTGGGATTACAAGACCGAAGCCGCCCATTACGCTTCCTTTGGCGCCGCCAGGTCCAGTTGGTGGAGGAACAACACCGAAATCAAGGTCCTTGCCGTATTTCTTATAAGTCGATAGCATCCATGGACCTGTATAGGTCATAGCTACTTTGCCGGTTACGAAAGCATCCGTACCTTCGCCAAGCCCCTTTTCAAACCCAACTTTATACACCTTATCCTTATTGATCAGCTTATCCCAGAAATCGAGGACCTGCTTGCCCTGATCATTATTGAAATTCGTTTTCTTTAGATCGCTTGTCATCATGGAGCCGCCTGCTTGCTGCAGCCACATATTGAACAGGCCATTATCCTGCATCGACATCCCGGAACGAACCAGCTTATCGCCTTCCCATACCGTTAACTGCTTGGCTGCGTTTTCCAGCTCATCCCAGGTTTTCGGCGGCTGAAGACCCTTCTCGGCGAACAATTTCTTATTATAAAACAGTGCGCGTGCATCAACCGTCAAAGGAAGACCATACAGCTTGCCGCCAGAGGAAAGCTCCTTCAAGGCTTCATCGTAATAATCACCACGGTTAATATTGTCTTTTTTCAAATAATCGTCTATCGGGTGGAGCACGTTCTTGGATGCATACAGCGAAGTACGCCATCTATCCCAGAACATAATATCAGGTGAGCCGCCTGAGGTAGCCGCAGTTAGAAACTTCGTGATCATATCTTCCTGCAAAACATATTTAACTTTAATCTTGTCTTGGGATTTATTAAAAGCATCAGCCATCATCACAAACTGCTTTTCACCTTCTCCGCCCCAGTCTCCCCAGAACGTAATTTCTACCGGTGCTCCTTTGGTGGCGGCTGTCGATGCTGCCGGTGCTGTCGTGGCCTCAGGCTTTTTGCTTTCAGCCGTTTGATCCCCGCCAGTTTTAGTGCTGCATGCTGCCAAACTAAACGTGAGCGAGAGAGCAGTTAAAACGGTCATCCATTTTTTCATGTTTCTTCCTCCCTTTTTAAGTAAACGTTATAAGTGCAGTTGCTAGTTAAAAGGGGTTCCACCCCCTGAATAACCTAGGATGAGTACGATGCGTTTACGCGATCATTCAACAGCTCCTTAATCGATAGGCCACATACGTCTAACACCAACTCGCTAAACATGGAGTTCGCCCAAGAGAACCATTGCCGCGTATATTGCGACGGATCGTCTACGTGGAAGCCCTCATGCATCAATCCCGTTCCTGCATCGGTGTTGGCTAGTATATCAAGGATACGCAGCTTTTCCTCCCGGCTTGAAGCAGTAAGGCCTTGAACCGCAAGTGAAATATGCCAAATGTAGCGATCCGGCGTATGCGGACTGCCGATTCCCTGAGCCGCTTTCCCCTTATAGAAGTAAGGGTTTTCATCACTAAGTATAAAGCTGCGTGTATGCTGATAAATGGGATCGGATTCGCCGACATATCCTAAGTATGGAATCGAGAGCAAGCTAGGTACGTTGGCATCATCCATCAGATTGAAGTTGCCAAGTCCGTCCGTCTCATAAGCAAACACTGTACCAAGCTTGGGATGCTCAATCATTCCGAATGCTTCTATTCCCTGTTTAATCTCAGAGGCAAGCTTAAGTGATTCACCGATTAGACTGGCATCCTGCCACACCTGCTCTGCGATTTCAGCGATATAACCCAGCACCACAACGGCAAACATGTTTGCCGGAATCAAATATCCGTACGAACAAGCATCGTCGCTAGGGCGAAAACCTGACCAAGTCATTCCTGTATAGCCTACTGGACTGCCCTTTCCATCTCTCGTTAACGTGTCTGTCGGAGGACAATGCAGTCGCTGGAAGCGATAAGGAGACTTCGTTTCATGGTCTTGTTCAACCCGCCAAAGATTAAGGATCGCACGAACAGCAGATCGATAGGCCTCATTGAAATGTGCGGTTCTCCCTGTTGCTTTCCAAAGTAAATAACTGAGTTGAATAGGATAACACAGCGAATCGATTTCGTATTTACGCTCCCAGATCCAAGGGCTCATATGGGTCAAGTCCTGCCCATGACCTGCGCCGGTTGGCTCCATATTAAATGCATTGGCATACGGATCAAGTTGAATATATTGCATTTGCCGCTTAACGACACCTTCAATCATATCCGCCAAGTTGGGATCCTCATTCGCTAGAAGCAGATAAGCTCGAACCTGAGCCGATGAGTCACGCAGCCACATGGCAGGTATATCACCGGTGATTACAAAAGTTGATCCGTCCTCTAGGCTTTGAATCGTTGTTTGATACGTGTTGGAGAAGCAATCGCGGAACATGGCAGCTAGCTTCGGCCGTTGTTTCTTCAGTAATTCATTACTTACTTGCTCAATGAGTTTACTCATTGATGCAGGTAACTTAGCCTCATTCGTCATCGGGCTCGCTCCTCTCTATTCCGATAAATAAACCGCTTACATTTACGATTATATTGGTATGTATACAGTATGTCAATATATATTTATCATACTATTTACATACTATTTAAATCATTTGATATACCAATTAAAAAGAGACTACTAGATTAGCAGTCTCAAGTTTCGATATCCATGATGATTATCCGCCGTATCATTTGGAGGGTCCTGTTGACTCCCCAATGATTAATTTGGCGTCCAGACTTATTTTATTGGCTACCTTCTCGCCTCGCTTCAGCTTTAGCACATTCTCTACAGCGAGCTTGCCGATTTCATCCTCCGCTTGGATCAGATGGGTAAAGCGATAGCCGCTGCCAAGCGTCGTAGGAGGGCTATCAAAACAAATAATTGAAATATCCCCAGGTATCCGAAGTCCCATTTGTTCCACAGCAGCCTTAGCTAATAGAGCAATATTGTATTCCATAGCGAACAAGGCGGTAATTTGCGGATTGCTTCGCAGGTGCTCCTTAATCATATCGATATCTTTATCAATATTAGGTGAATGAAATGAATTTGGCAGCGTAGAGGTGATTTCATCTAACCAGAGCGATCGGTCAACCATGACCCCGCGTTCCGCATGAGCTCGGACGAAGCCTTCAATACGGTCCTCAATAGCTGTTGTATCCATAGGCGGCGGCGTAAGTAAGCAAATCTGTTTATGCCCCAAATCAAGTAAATAGTCAGCACCCGTGCGAGCAGCGGTTATGTTATCTGTACTAATCGAAGCCGCGGCTACCCCTTTGAGATGACGGTCAACCAGGACTAAGGGAAATTGCTGTATGACCAACTTAAGAAGTTCATCATTATAGAACTCCCCTTGTGCAGGAAACACAATAATGCCATCCACGCCTAATTCAAGAAACGATCGAATTGCCTTTACTTCATTCTCAGGCACACCAAACGATCTGCGTAATACTAGGAAACTATCGTGCTCAGCGGAAGCCTGCTCCATGCCATAAATCATCTCCGTACCGAAGGTATTGCCGAAATCCGTTATGACTAAGCCTATCAGCGTATGCTTGGTTCTCTCACCCGAAGATGGTCCTTCAGACGGAATTCCCCCTCCTTCCATGACAAAGGAGCCTCTCCCTGGCTTACGCACGATGAGACGTTCTTCTGCCAGCATCTCCAGCGCCTTTTTACTCGTAATACGGCTCACGTTATATTCATCCGCCAGTTCCTTCTCTGAAGGAACGCGGTCTCCAACGTTATATTTACGTTGTATAATTTCTTCACGCAGCGTTTCGAATATTCGCTCGTAAATGGGTCTCGAATCCGTTGACAATGCTATCTACCCCCTGCATCTAACCAAACGTTATATCATACGATACCATTAATATATCATGATATACGCATTTTGGATAGAGTCCAGAAGCTAAGCTACTATCTCTTAATGACTTGATGGAAAACTATCATCCAATCAAATTTATGGACAGTAACGTTTAAATCAATGACAAAAATATAATATTGTCACTTGATTTTCGTTTCCAACCTGTTATAATCAAATCAATATCAACCAAGTTTGAATCAACGGATCGTTTGAACCCATATGAGGAGGAATTAAAATGGAGAAAAAATTAGTCGGTAAAGTTGCGTTAGTCACAGGAGCGTCTAGAGGAATGGGACGTGAGATCGCAGAGGAGTTGGCTCGAAACGGAGCCAAAGTTGTTGTAAACTACGCCAGCAATCCAGCGAAAGCTGCAGAGGTCGTTCATGGGATTGAACAGAACGGTGGAATCGCAACAGCCATTCACGCTGATATTAGCCGCGTGTCTGACATTGAGCTCATGTTCCAGAAAACGATTGAAGCCTATGGTAAAGTTGATATTCTAGTCAATAACGCTGGCCTCATGATAACTAAACCTATAGCTAGTATCACAGAAGAAGATTTCGACAAGCAGTTTAATGTCAATGTCAAAGGTACCTTCTTTGCTTGCCAACAAGCAGCCAAATACTTGAGTAATAATGGCCGAATCATTAACTTCTCAACCTCGGTCCTCGGTAGTATGTTCCCGACATACAGCGTTTATGCCGGTACCAAAGGAGCTGTTGAACAGTTCACTCGCCAACTTGCGAAGGAATTTGGCCCGAAAGGCATTACGATTAACGCAGTGGCCCCCGGTCCAGTTAACACGGAACTCTTTACAGTGGGAAAAACAGAGGAGCAAATAGAAGTTATGCGCAAAATGAACGCTTTTGGGCGAATCGGTGAGCCTGACGATATTGCGAACATTGTCTTATTTCTGGCAAGTGAAGAATCCCAATGGATTACGGGTCAAACAATCCGTGTCAATGGCGGGTTTATCTAATTATCAACGCAAAAAAGGGGCACAATGTGCCCCTCCTCCTACACAAGCCATTATTATTGAATGGCTTGTTTAATACGTTGTAAAGCCTCGATCAGATCATCAATCTCTATTTCATTTAAACGAATGGTTACATAATTAGGCGAGATGCCGCCATCGTTAATCTCCAGCAATGCCACCTCATCCTTGTCATCAAATTTGACCGACAAATGTTCTTTATCGAGCACTTGAATCCATGCCATTATCGCCACCCACTTTCAGCCATCAAATATTCAAACAATTTTAATACACCATGAATTCTTTGTTGTACACCGTTTCATTATCATCCGCATCCATGACACGCATCTCTAATTCCCAATTGCCTCGGAACGGCAGGTACGCGCCCTGCGCTTTATAGCTGAATTTCACAAAGCCGTAAGATTCTTCTTGTGTGCTATCCTCGAAAATGGTTATTGGCACAGAAATAGGCGCCATTTCTTTATCGTCTAAATAATGAAGCAGCATGAGCACTTGCTTCGGTTTCCCTGCTTTTTCTGGGAGCCATACTTTCGCTACGAAAGTATTGGTTCCCTGGATTTTAGGCGTAATATCAGCAGATACATGGACCTTTTCACCCATCTGATGCCACGCTAGCGGTTCGTTGACAGGAATTGGCGCCATATAAGTGATGAGCCCTACCAGCAGCACGATTATGACCATAAAGGTAAGATCAACCTTTACCCAAAGAACAGATTGTTTGGCCTTCTGTTTGCGCAAATGGAGCCGAATAATAAAACCTATGAGTACAACAAGGGCAACAGCACCTATTTTCACAAGCAGCAATATTCCCCACGAAGTGTAAAGCAAGTAACGTAAGTTTGGCAGGAACAACAAGACGGATAAGGAACCTGATAGAGTAAGTACAAGAATGGAGATCAAAGCCATTCTCGAAAATTGCTGCATATAGGAACTGACATCATCACTTTTCTGACGCCATTTCGCATAAAGCAGCACTAAGCCCCCAACCCAACATGCCGCGCCGACCAGGTGGATAAAATCTAGCCCGATTGTTGCCCATACTGGAGTGAATGAAGCCGCGTGACCGCTAAAGCTTTTCACCGCTAGTAAACTCAAAGGCCATAATAAATCTAGCCACTTCCCCCTACCTACAAGTACAAATCCAAGGAAGGATAACACTAACAAAAGCGCCCAGGAAATACCGATAGTGGTTGCACTAAATAGTTTCCATATCTCTTGGGCCCCTCCACCACCAAGTAGAGCTTCGATGTGTGTGAAAATGACCAGCAATAGGGCTACTAACTGTGCACGCTGCAGATTGAGAGTCCAAGCTGAAGGTGCTTTTCGGGTACCGGTCCCGCCTGCTCCCGACAACCTTAACCAGATAACCCAACCCGTCAACGTCAACAACATCAAATACCACAGTCCGCGAGACGCATATTGCAGGATATCTTTCGTTGTTAACTGACCAGTTCCATGATTGTGCCCGCCATATACAGAAGGCAGATCGAGAGCTTCTTCTTGCGGTGGATTGCCAATCGTTATCGGATAACTACCTGCAACGGGGTGTCCGTCAGCTGAAATAACGTGATAACTGATCAAGTAAAAGCCCTCAGATAACTTCGGCAGATCAAGAATTAAACCTGTCTGCTCTTTGTTCATATAAGCTTTATTACTTGTAATTTCGTCACCGTTATGGTCCAATACTTTGATATAAAAAAGTCCTGCGTCTAACTGTTCATTAAAAGTAACGGCTACTTGAGGCGGTGAGCTTTCAAGCTTGGTGCCCGCTTCAGGTTGGGCCTGTACTAATGACGCATGAGCAGATGCCGTTTGAGGAACAGCAACTGCGCTCAATAGAATAAAGGCGAACATGCATATAAACAATGAAGGCATGACCAAAAAGCGTTTGGCCGTGTAACGTAAAGATCTTTGCATCGTATGTCCTCTATTCCGAAATCGGTTTACGTCCAGCAAATCCATCCCGTTTGCCATGGTAATAGCGAATTCTATCCTCTCCCTGTTTCCAACAAAGCAGTACTTCTTGTCCTTCCATCAACGCTGGAAAATCGACAAGACCTGTATCTATATCCTTGAGTTCTACACCCGTAAGATGAAAATTTTGAATAAGCCCGCGCGCTTCGATTTGAAGGAATTCCAGCTCTGCTTCCATGACGAAAAACGGATCCTTCTCAGCGCCGGGTTTCTCTGCATGCTCATTTTTCTTTATACGGAGCTCTGTATATTTTTCCTCAAAAATGTGCTTCAATGCTTGCATTTTCTTCAATTCCTGATCGATAAACGGCAGCATTTCATTAGCCTCTTCTAAACTGAACCACTTTTTAACTGACATATCGCACCTCCGTGCCTTAATTTTATCAAAAAAACAGGACATCTACGAATTCTACAAATGAGAATAAGGATGCTCATGCGAGTGACCCTGCTCGTCCACATGAGTGACAGATAACTCCGCATATCCTACACCTTTGAGTACTTGAATCCGCTGTTGAAGCTCTCTAAGCTTCTGTACCTTACCGCGAACTACTAATATTTCCAAGCACTGCTGATGGTTTAAATGGATATGCATCGTTGAAATAATTGCATGGTGATAATCATGTTGAAGTTCCATCAAGGTAATCGGCAAATCGCGAATATGATGGTCATACACCATCACGATCGTTCCAGCCACGGTTTCGTCGGGCTGCATGCTGCTGGACGTTAACAGCGCTTTGCGCGTAAGATCACGTATGGCTTCAGAGCGATTATCATAGCCCTGCAAGGCAATGAGCCTATCATATTGCTCTATGAGAGATTGCGGCATGGAGATACCGAAGCGCACCAGATTTTCTTTGTCAGACATCCGCCCCACTCCTTTTCGTGTAACATTTCCTATACCCTTACTCTAGCAGAAAGCAGCTCTGTCGCAAACCTTACCCGGAGCGAATTCGCAAATTAAACACAATATGGTAAGGTGTATTCATCTATAAATTCATTCATAGGAGTGGGGATCATGTCTAAACAGCCATTATCTTTTTCGATCGTTGATGTATTTGCCGAGCATAAATATGAAGGCAATCAGCTCGCCGTTTTTCGTCATGCTGCCCACCTATCCACAGAGGAAATGCTTGCCATTACCCGCGAGATGAACTTCTCCGAAACAACGTTTATCCTGTCGGAAGAGCCTATTAATGGTGGATATGATGTGCGTATCTTCACCCCGAAAGAAGAGGTTGCGTTCGCTGGACATCCGACTTTGGGGACAGCCTACATCATTCAAAAAGATATCATAGGACACCCTGTCCAGCAAATTGCGCTTAACTTAAAAATCGGTCAAATACCGGTCACTTTTGATGAAAAGAATCCCGGCATGGCTTGGATGCAGCAGAAGCCGCCTATTTTCGGAGAAATTATCGATCTAGATACGATCGCAGCTGTTTTAGGAATTCCAGCGTTGGCCATTGATTCGCGGTATCCCATTCAGGAGGTTTCCACTGGCCTACCAGCCCTTATCGTCCCACTAAAATGCTTGAAAGACGTTCAGCGATGCACTGTGAATCGCGATCTATATTTCCATCTGATTGAAAAGCTTTCAGCTAAAATGATATTAGTCTTTTGTCCAGAGACTTATCAGGCAGGTAACACTTTAAATGTAAGGGTATTCGGTGAATATTTCGGCGCTCCCGAAGATCCAGCTACAGGGAGCGCCAATGGCGATTTGGCCGGATACTTGGTCAATTATCGCTATTTCGGCAATGAGTCCATCGATATCAGCGTTGAGCAAGGCTTTGAAATCATGCGTCCTTCCATTCTGTATCATCGGGCATCTCAGAAAGAAGACCACATCTTTATTCAAATCGGCGGTAAAACGATATATACAGCTAAAGGCGAGTGGGTATAAGCAAAATAACAATCAAAAAGCCGGATCCTATTAAACAGGACCCGGCATTTATTGGTTCGAACATTACAGCAATACTTCTCATTTTATAAACAAGACAGCCAACGTAAGGATGAATAAAATAATGGGCATACCTATTTTAGATACAGGATCCTTAATACGTAGATGCGTTATGACGGCTCCAGCCATAATAACGGCCAATAGCAATCCGCCAATAACAATAAGACTGTCGTTCCAAATTCCTGCAACCAGTAGTGCGGCTCCGGCAATTTCGAGCAAGCCAGTGATTACCCTAAACCACTGAGGCATCCCATAACGTGTAAACTCATCCACCATTTGTTTTGAACCGAACTTCATGGCACCGAACATCAAAAACCCAAGTGCTAAAATGATTTGAATAATAATTACTGCTGTATTCATCTAAACTCTCCCCTTTTTTCACCTAATCATAGATAAACTACAATTAGATATCCTTATGTTATTACAATATACACTAACATTAGGATATTTATTTGTCAACCATTTTTAACAAGGCATCTAAATGAAAAAAGCTATCCAGTAACGCCTGGATAACTTGAAATTGATTTGCATTGTTTTATCTATCCTTACTGAGTTCTTGTGCTCCAAACCCCAGTTTCTTTAATAGATCGATCATCTGAAGTTTTTCTTCGTTGCTTATAAAGGACAAATTCTCAGATATAACGGCAGCATGTTTCGGGAAAATCTCATTAAATAAGGTTTCACCCTTTTCAGTAAGGGCGACATTGGAAGTTCTTCTATCCGTTGGACTTGATTGTCGTCTTACATAATCTTTCTGTTCAAGCTTGTCTACCACGTAAGTAATACTCCCGCTTGGAATACTAAATATTTCACTAATCCTTTGTATAGGATGAGGTCCTTTGTTATAGAGAAGCTCTAGAATCATAAAATGATCAGGACTGATTCCATGACTTTCGATATCTCGTTTGGTATTATCAGCAATAGCTTTGGAAGCTCTACTCCAGATTCGGAATAATCTTAAATCAAGCTGGCTTTGTTCGTCTCCCTGGTACATGATCGTTCCTCCTTTGGTGTAAATCTATTCCTATTCTTCTCTACATCGAGTTGTCATCATAACACTATGCTAACTTTAGGCTAATTTGTTTGTCAAGTAATCGTCTTTTTTATAAAAAAATAAACCCCTATCTAGGAGTTCATTAATATAAGCCTATCCATTGGGATCTAAAGGTAAAATAAGATCAACCGTTGTTCCTATATCGATCTGACTCTTTATATGAAGTCTCCCGTGGTGTGCTTCAATGATTTTTTGGCTCACCATCAATCCTAATCCGGTCCCTTTTTCTTTTGTCGTATAAAAGGGTTCTCCTAACATCGCTATTCGTTCTTCCGAAATTCCACACCCCTGATCAATAAACCGAATAACGAGTTTATCGTCGTCTACCTTCATTAGAATTTCGATAGTACCGCCTTCTGACATCGCTTCAATCGCATTTTTAAGAATATTAATAACGACCTGTTTTAATTGATTTTCTTCACAATTGATTAACGGAATGTCCGAATCAAATGTCGTATGAATTTGCACATCATTAAGAATTGCTTGTGTGTCAAACAGCGAGATCACATCATGAAGAATTTTGCGAAGATCCTTCATCTCAAAACTTACGGCCTGCGGCTTGGCAATAACCAAAAACTCGCTCACGATATAATTAATTCGGTCTAATTCAGTCAACATGATTTGAAAATACTCATCATAATTATCCGTTTTGGTTTGTAATAATTGAACAAATCCTCTAAGAGAAGTTAATGGATTTCGAATCTCGTGAGCAACTCCGGCGGCTAGCTGCCCCACTACCGATAGTTTTTCTGATTTAAGCAGAAGCTCATCTGTCCTTTTACGTTCGGTGATGTCTTTAGCGATACCATAAACGCCATCGATCTTATCATTTATGATAATAGGAACCATCTTTAAGTTTAATTCGACAAAGTAGCCTCGTTTATTCGTAATGGCGACTTCGATGCTGTTTGATTCACCTTTTGTCGACGCTTCAAACAAATTTAATGCTTTAAAGTGATCACCGTCTACCATAAAATGACAAAAGCTTTGATGAAGCAGCTCTTCCTGCTGATAGCCCGTAATTCTTTCTGTAGCTGGGTTCATATTAAGTATTCGTCCATTAAGATCCAATTCAAATATAGCATCGGGGTTATTTTCAACAAGGGACTTATAACTCTGCTCTCTTTCTTCCAACATACGTTGGGCTCGTTTACGCTCAGTGATATCCCTACATATAAGCTGTACGGCCGGTTTACCTAAGTAGATAATAGGTACCGCTATGACCTCTACATCAATAACTTGACGATCGACGCGAAGAAATTTCTGCTCAATGGGAGCTGCCGGTACCCTCTCCTCTTCGAGAGGCCTAATTCGTTCTTTGGCAATGTCAATATAATCGGGATGCACCAAATTCATTACGGGATAATCAATAAGTTCCTCTGGGCTAGCTGCGCCAAATATTTCGGCACCGGCAGGATTGATATAGACTATTTTCCCTTTACTGTGAACAACTAACGGTTCTGGTGAGTGTTCTACAAGTATTCGGTATCGTTCATCACTTTCCGTAAGGGCCTTTTTCAAACGTGTTACCCACAAATATAGAACCAATGCTGTAAGAAAAACATAAAATAGACCCTTAGTTGAATGAATAGTGATTGCCCCTGATAAGTTAAGAATGTCCATAAATCTATCGGACAGGATAATCCATAGACTTCCCAAAAGCATATAGACCAAAGAGATTTTAAAAGGAGTTCTAAAATTAAGTGCCTTTGACCAATTATGCATATATTTCTTCCTTAACCTTCCTTTTTTCACTCTAACTGAACACACAGGATAATTAACTAGCGGTCATTATATATAGACGAATTTGATTATAGCATTTATTATTCAAAAAACTTATTGGTTTTTTATTCCATTTAATAAGTCCTTTAGTAAACAAAAAAAGGAGCTGCCGATTAGCAACTCCTCTACTTAACAATTATTTAGATTTGGTCGTTCTCTTCTTCCTGATAAATAATATAAAAGACAGTTAGTTTAGTCAGCAGCAGCGGCCGTTGGTCGCGGACTTAAGGGAGATGCCACTCTTGGCTTGTCATCCAACACTCTTGGTTCCGGACTTACCGGCACCGCTCTCGGCTTGTCATCCAACACTCTTGGTTCCGGACTTACCGGCACCGCTCTCGGCTTGTCATCCAACACTCTTGGTCCCGGACTTACCGGCGCCGCTCTGGGCTTGTCATCCGACACCGTTGACTGCACCCCAACGGATGCCGCCGGTCTCGACTTCTCATCCGAGGGAGTTGTCTGCGGTACTACGGAAACGGCCACTTTCGTTGTCTCTTCAGAAGCCGTCACATTTGAATCTACAGAATCCTGCTGTTTTACTTTTTCTTCGGTAACTGCCGTACTTTGCAATGGTGTAGATGTCGAACTGTCCTTAGGATTCGTTAACGCGCACCCACTTATGAAGATAATAGTTGCTATCCCAAGAAACGACCAACGATACGAATTTGTTTTAAATTGTTTGATCATTTTAATTCTCCTTTGCAGTTGTATTTTGCTTCCTGTTAAATTTACATTTCCAACAGCTTGAACAGGTCGCGAGAAATTTTCCAACAATTTGATAAGCGTATATCCATAGTCCTGGCTTTTATCAGGAGTAAGGCAGCTGAGTGCGAGAGCATCACTTGCGATTTCCTGATCTTCCCGCATTCGACGATATGCATACCAAAGAATTGGATTAAACCAATGTATAATCAGTAGAGCATGCATGAACCAATTGACTCCAATGTCATTACGCTTGCTATGAGCCAGTTCATGTAGGTACACATGCTGCAATTGATCGTCATTCAAGCTGTTTAAAATGGTTTTGGGCATAATCAATTGGGGTTTTGCAAGACCAAATAGGGTTGGTGTTGCCAAATTGCAAGATTCAACAAGAGCAATGGTTTTATTTATCGACATCATTTTTTTACATTGATTGAAAGGCCCCAGTACTCTTTCATCGGTTATCGCAACCGTTTCATTTTTCATTTTTCGGGCAAATTTCCTGTTGATCCGGATTGTATATATCCCCAAAAAACACACGCCAACCAGCCATACAACAACTAAATTCCGGTAAACAGAATAGGCAGCAGTTTCCGATACAACAGCTCTTGTAAGTATTTCTTCCTGACTAACTTGTACAGCCGAATGAACGGCATCAGTGTAACCGATCCAATTATAAATACTGAATTCGCTCTCTGGGCCCCATGGCAAAATTAAGCGTACAATAACCAACAGCCACATCAAGTAATGCCATCTTGGTTTTAAACGATGTCTTAGCACTTGCTGCATCACTATAATCAGCACAACCAAAACACTTGCCATAGTCGAGACTGACCAAACCCAATCAAAGAGATCAATAAGGTGTTCCGTTAATCGCTTCACATTCACCCTGCCCTTTCCTCCACCCTGTCAAAGAGATAACAGCTGGCATGATGCAAACCCGCAAATCCTTCATTTTGTTTTTTAGAAGTCAAATACAAAGTTGACGAAATAAAAAGCTGCTCGCCATAATATGGCAGAAGCAGCTTTGAGTTTATTATTTGTTTTATCACACTAAGTTCATTAACTTTCTCACTCGAACTTCCAACTCAACGAGAGAGAACGGCTTCGTCATATAGTCGTCAGCTCCCATTTGAAAACCCTTGGCTAGATCATCTTCCTTCTTCTTACCTGAAAGCATAAGTACTTTCATGTCTTGAACGGTTAGACGCGGATCTTTCTTTATCTGCGACAACAATGAGAACCCATCAAGTTTCGGCATCATTCCATCGAGAATACAAGCATCATAGGTATTGGCGAGCAGCAAGCCGAGCGCGACTTCACCATCGGCAGCATGGGTAATTGTAATTGGTAAATGCTCTAAATGTGAAGTGAGAATCGCTCGTAAAATCGGATCATCGTCCACAATGAGCAAATTTTTCTTGTCAATTTGCGGACTGGCAGCCAACTTACGTTGCTCTGTTTCTTCATCCTCTTCCAAAGCGCTAACAATCCTATCCCTGCCTTGTTGCTTAGCTTGGTACATCGCATCATCAGCCTTAGCCACCCACTCCGCAACCGTCATCCCCTCATGCCACTCTGCAACACCTGCTGAAAAGGTGATCGAGAAGGTTTGTCCCTCGTACTGTGCAACTGCATTTAAACGTACTTTATTAAGTATGGATTGCATGGTTTCAACTGCCTGTTCCACCGTTGTATTCGGAAGGGCAATAACGAACTCTTCGCCGCCAAAACGTGCTAACAGGTCTGTCGAACGCAAGTTCACTTGCAGCAAATGAGCCAAGCCTTGGAGCACCAAGTCTCCCACGTGATGCCCATAAGTATCATTAATCCGTTTAAAGCAATCAATATCAATAAAAACAAGCGAGATTGGTGCCGGATAGCGCTCAATACGCTGTAATTCCATACCAATTTGAAGATCAAAATAGCGACGGTTGAACACCCCGGTCAGCGGATCACGGAAGGCAAGCTGCTCGAAATTTTTTGTTCTTTTGAGCAGCCCATAGATTCTTGCGGCCAATTCCTCGTATTGAAATGGCTTCGTCACATAATCATCGGCTCCCAAGTGAAAACAGCGGACTTTATCATTCAAATCGTTACGTCCCGACAATACAATAAGCGGTAACCATTTCAATGTAGGATCTTCTTTGAGAAATTCAAATAGCTCATAGCCAGACTGAGGATGCATCATGAGATCCAGCGTCACCAAATCATACGTATGTTCACGTAATAACTTCATAGCGCTCTCCACATCGGCTGCTTCATCAACAATACAATCATCGAGTTGAAGACGACGGGTCAAATAAGTGCGCAGCACCTCATCGTCATCCACAAGCAGCAATCGACTCTTCATGGACCCCAGCAAAGAGCCGCCTCCAGGATCCTGCTGTTCATCCATCTGGATTTCCGTAACACCGATATCATATTCCATATTCATTTCACGAAGTGCTTGTTTACTGCGTTCTGCGCTTTCAATTATCGGGTTGATCGCCAAGAGTAACTCTTCTCCGTCATTATCCATGGATTGTGTCCATTCCCAGGCTCGAACCATATCCTCAGCCAGTTTACCGATCCGGACATAACCAAAAATAGGTGCACTGCCTTTAAGCGTATGAACAATGCGATAAAACTGTTTTAAATCATCAGCTACAGCCGTTGACTGGACCGTATCAAGCAGCGAGTTAAGCTGTTTAAGCTGCTTTTCGAATTCACGAATAAACAGCTTTCTTCCTTGTCTAAGAATTTTTGCATCTCTATCCGATTCTGACTTGGAGTCCTTCAACCCCTCTAGATTCGTATTACTCATGACAGCCAATCACCCTTTTTTATATATAAAATAATCTCTATATAGTTCGAACTAACGTTGTAATAATTGTCCGACCGTATCAATTAATTGAAGAGGGCTGAATGGTTTAACAATATAGGTGGTTACGCCTGCTGCTTTGGCTTTTTCTTTGTCCTTTTCTAAGGCTTTAGCCGTCAGCAAAATAACCGGTATATCCCGATTGGCATTATCGCTATGCCGCAGCCATTCACAGACTTCAACACCCGTCCGCTCCGGCATCATATAGTCAAGTACGATAAGATCGTAGGTTTCTAGTTGCAATTGCTCCATCGCTTGTTGACCATCTTCAACTTCCGAGATGGCATAACCTTCATCAGAAAGAGTTTCAGTAAGCAGAAAACGTAGCGCGATTTCGTCATCTGCAAGTAATATTTTATAAACATACATGGCGTACTCCTCAACCTAAATAAATTAACTTAATTATAGCATCATGCATTCTGGCAGGATAGGAATTTGTCGAAATAAACCGAACTTTTTACTTATTTTTTTGGGCTGAATAGGCTATCCATGAGGAGCTATTAATCTCTTTGAGCCCGCTAATGGTTTCCCAGATATAAACCCAGCCTTCACGCAAGCCATTAACATCGCTGACCCACACTCTTTCATACTCATTAGAGGCACCGGGACCGTTGTAACCCTCCAGAATATCCATCGCTTGCAGCCCTTCCTCTGTTACTTCAAACCACTCGCCAATCACTTTATGACCCCCTTCCGTAAGAGCAAGAGCTGGATAGAGTCCTACATCATATAGACGTCCAAATATCGTACCCGGTTGCACGGAGAGTAAAAAAGGTGCAGCAACATGATGATTACTCTCTCCCGCAAGCAATGTGCCATAAACGAATACGGAAATCATAATGACTCCTCCTACCTAATCGATGAATTCAGATGTTTCACATTTAATTCCATTAATTCGCTGAGACATGAAAGCATCCCTTCTCTCAAGCGCACAAATGACAGATCCTGATTCCAGACCTGCCTGCAGCTTCAAAGTCGCCGGCATCGGGACCGGTGATTCTGCAGAGGTTATTGGTGACGATGTTTATATCAGGGCTACCTACGCCGATTCGAAGGGTTACAGCGATTTGAACAAGATTTATAAAATCGAGTTAAAGACGAACGAAACGAAGAAAATCGTGAACACGGAGGTAAGCCGTTTCCGGTTTTGGGAGAGAAGCTATATTATATCAAGGATATGGACAATGACTTATATTCATCCGCTCTTGACGGAACAGGCGAGCGTAAGCTGTCCGAAAACGCCGTATCCTGGTTTGACGGGATTGACGACAGCGACAGTCTTGGACTTTTTTTCTCGCCCATGGCTGTCGCTGTTTTTAATTTTAGGCACAGTCTACTACTTATTTTTTGGAGTCTGAAGGTTTTGAATTCAAAAATCCGCGAGGAATCAACATTTCCAGTCTAATACTAATTTTTTTTTGACAGCTACTTTTTAGTTGGTCGCCTCGGCAGTCATCTTGAGGTCGGCGAGCCAGGCATTGAGCGAGGACGTGAGTGCCGCGCGCATGCCGTCGGGGTCGGCTGCAACTGGCGGACCGTCCCAGGACTCAGTGGTGTGCACGACGACTCCTTTAGGGGTGGAAGTGATGGTCCAGACGTGGACGCCCTCGATGCCTTGTGCTGGCCCCCCCCAAACGATGCGTCGCGTAGGGTCGACCTCTCGGATGGTGGAGACGATGGGTAGCCCATGCGTCTCCCACTGAAAGGTACTTCCCACCGCGATTGGACCGGATAAGCGTGCCTGTGAGACATTTTTCTGCCAAGTTGGCCACTGGTCGATGCCAGTCTGTATCCGCCATACGGTCTCCAGTGGTGCGTCGATATCGATGGAAAGGTCGACGATAACCTGGGCGTTTCGGTCGACATCGATGGTGGCCCGTACCTGTTCTTCCGTGATTGCTGCTTCCGTCCCGCCCGTTGCTCCAATTACAATTGCTTTTTCCATTGTTATCAGCCTCATTTCGTTTTCTTAATTTATTATTGATCAATCACTAACTTAATCCTCTACTTACGTTCCTTTTAATTCGGGTACACCAATGGCTTCCGCGATGCTGCATAGCATCCTTCTAGCCAAAAATAACATCTTTCTTTCTTCGGGATTCATGATTTCTGCGCCTCGGCAGTCATCTTGAGGTCGGCGAGCCAGGCATTGAGCGAGGACGTGAGTGCCGCGCGCATGCCGTCGGGGTCGGCTGCTACTGGCGGACCGTCCCATGACTCCGTGGTGTGCATAACGACTCCTTTGGGGGTGGGAGTGATGGTCCAGACGTGGATGCCCTCGATGCCTAGTGCTGGTCCCCCCCAAACGATACGCCGCATGGGATCAACCTCTCGGATGGTGGAGACGATGGGTAGCCCATGCGTCTCCCACTGGAAGGTGCTTCCCACCGCGATTGGACCGGATAACCGCGCCTGTGAGACATTTTTCTGCCAAGTTGGCCACTGGTCGATGCCAGTCTGTATCCGCCATACGGTCTCCTGTGGTGCGTCGATATCGATGGAAAGGTCGACGATGACCTGGGCGTTTCGGTCGACATCGATGGTGGCCCGTTGGGAATCATCAAAGGGACCCGCAAAAATGCCCACACCAATCAGAATGATTATCAGCAGAAGAAAGCTCATTGTGAATGTCTTTAAATTAAACGATCTAAACATCATATTTCATCTTCTTAATGTAATTGATTGATCAATTATTTTGTGCTGCCTTACTATCCTGCAATGCCAAAACAGTCGAAGTAATCCCCTCCTGGAACGGCGTCGCAGTGATCGGTCCGATGAACCGTTTGTATTTTTCTCCACTTAAAGTCAGCGGCTCTTCGGTTAAATAAAGCATCTCGACGACTTCTTTCATCACGGGCACGCTCATACCTATCAACGATAAACCTAATTTTTTCAGCGGAATGACCGGTTTAACATGGCCGCTTGCCGTTTGTGCAATCCGTACGATCTCTCGCCCCGATATAAGCCCAGCACCCGGTATATTCCAGTTCTGTCCATATGCGAGGTCTTTACCTGCCAGCTCAGCAACCATCGCAGCTGCATCCGGTAAATAAACGAATTCGCGGGGAACATGCATGTTGCCGACGAAAAAAGCCATTTTGCCGGCAGCTATCGCTTCCAGGGTTGAACCTAAATACGAGGCTTCATTAGCCGTAGGTCCATAATAATCAGGCAAACGAACAATCATTACTTTTGCCTTAGTCCATCGATTACTTAACAACATCCGTTCATAGTTCAGGCGTACTTTTCCTTTTATCGTATGAGGCTTCTTTGGATGTTCTTCCGTGACAAGATCCATCTGTTTTCTCCCATAAGGATAGATCCCATCAATCGCTACTACTTTAATCGCAAGCCGTTCTGCCGCCTCCATCACTGATTCGCCTAGCGGAATCAGTTTATTCACCATCTCGTGGTAGGGTACGTTCGCGCAATGGAACAATACGTCAGCACCGCCTGCTTGAGCTACAATGTCGTCAGGAGACATTGCGTCCCCAAAGGCGAGCGTCAAATGCTTCGGATTTCCAAGTTTTTCAGCAAACTGTTCCAATTTCTGGCGTGAACGTCCAAACGCAATGGTTGATACCCCCCGTTTGACAAGTTCTTCCGTGATTGCTGCTCCAGTCCCGCCCGTTGCTCCAATTACAATCGCTTTTTCCATTTTCATCAGCCTCATTTCGTATTCTTAATTTGTTATTGATCAATTACTAACTTGAGTTCATCTTATCATTTTGTTATTGATTGGTCAATCACTAAATGGGAAATTTTTTTATGAAGGAGACTCTCTTTTGCCTCCCTTACGTTTCTTTTAATTCTTTCGTTCGGAAAAATCGGAATATATACGGCTGCGATATTGTAGCTCGTTCAGCAACCTGTGCTGTAGTTGCTCTGTAATAACCGGTCTCGGCAAACACCTCAATTGCGGCGGAAACAATTGTGAGAATATCCGCAAAGAGCTAAATGCATTTTCATGCACAACAATATATAATGTCTCAAAGAACTGTTTTACTACATCCCTTAACAAAAAAAGTGCTTAAACATTGACGTCCAAAGTCAATGTTTAAGCACCAAAAAATTCCTCAATTTTGAATTGCAGCATCAAACAATGTAGCTAGTTAAACAAAATCAATTACTCATTAATATATTTACGCACTTGATGAGTGAAAATCTCTTTACCAGTTAGATCAATGCCAATGATCATGTACAAGAAATTAGACATTCCCACTATCATGGAGGTAACCTGGCTGACGAAGGACGAAATTGAAAAATTGGAGTCCGATCACTTTGTTATAAGAAAGCGATTCTTCTGGCTTCCCCACTATCGTGCAGCTCCGCCAAGTATAATATCCAAGTGCCGAGAAGTGTCATATACCGTCTGCAGAGGACTTTCTGCGTACAGACCGACTTCAGCCGTTACCGTATCGGTATACCCGATATCCTCTAACGCCGATCGAACTGCCGTCCAATTGACATCGCCCGAGAGCAGCGGGACAAAACCATTGCCTGTGCCTACACTTGGTCGGTAATCCTTCACATGCACTTTGAAAATACGGGAACCAAGAATTTTGATCCACTGTTGTGGATAACCGTTATGCAAAATATTGCCTACATCAAAATAAACCCCGACATAAGAAGACTGCAAATCGTCGACATAAGCACGCATTTCAAGTGGCGAAAGCAAAAATTTGTTCCACACGTTTTCGATGCCAATGCGAACGCGACGTCTTTCTGCTTCTTTCACCAGCAAAGCTAGTTCCCCACAGCTGCGGTTATAACAATCGTCGTACGAGGTTTCCTCGTTGACGGCTCCAGGCACGATAAGCACCGTATCAATACCTAGCAGTTCCGCTATCTCAAGCTGTTTCTCTACAACGCGACGCCCCTGCTCTCGTACAGACGCGTCCGCCGAAGATAACGGAGTATGCCACAGCAGAGAGGTAGACAAGCTTCGCAGCTGAATACCGAACTCTTTTGCCATGCGGCCAATCTCCTCAGCTTCCGTTGCAGTCGTCTCCATGGTCAAGCCAACACCGCCTAACGGATTGACATTCAGTTCAACCGCGTCATAACCAGCCTCACGGCTAATCGAGAATAACTGCTGAAGCGGCATTCCTTCAGGGAAGCACCATTGATTTACTCCTTTTAACATGCCTTAACCTCCTCGTGTATTTCAAAATGGAAACATTCGTACTCTTATGCCGAAGTGATCGTTATCGTTCGCTTCGCAACCGCCGAATCATTCGCCGCCAGCGTAACCTCAAGCGTCGCTGCCGCTTCACTATAATCACCAAGCACTAGTTCCTGCAGTCCTGTTTTCACAGCTGCGACAAACGCCCGATTCTGCTCAAGGTAAAAATCCATCTCCGACGTCAAAGTCACGTCTTGCGTGTCATCCACAATCCGAACCGTCATACCGCTTATTGACACGTAGAAGTCATGCCCGAAAAACTCCACGTCCCCGCGTCCAATTTGACGAGACAAGCTCGTATTGCTAATCGTGCCAAGTGCTCCGCTGCGTAGCCCGAAAGATACGATACCCACATCATACACGGTTGCCTCAGGATAGATCCGATGGATGTGTCTCTGCTCATAGTTCGCTTGGACGTAGTCAAACTCACCGGCCAAATAACGAATCAAGTCCACTTGATGTGTCGATTGCTCTACAAGTTGGCCGCCCGAGCGATTCATGAGCCTCCACCAACCTACTTCCGGCATGCCGCCAATTCGGTACGCGATCACCATATCTACTTGCTTATCAGCCAAATACTGCTTTGCCTTCTGCACAGTATCCAGATAACGCAAGCAATAGCCTGACGAATGAATAATACCCGAATCGCGAATGATCTGTTCTTTACGACGTACCTCTTCCATATGTAAGCCGATTGGTTTCTCCGATAACAGATGTATGCCCCGTGCTGCAGCCGCTTCTTCAATCCCTTCCCTAGCAAAAGGCGGCGTACATATATAAAGCGCATCGATAACTCCCGCATCCATCATTTGTTCCACAGTTTCGTACGTGTTTGCGCCGAAAGTCTCAGCTATCTCCCTCGCCCGATCCGCGTTCATGTCGCATACGGCCGTAATCACTGCGTCATCGATTTGCTGCAATGTTTTCATATGGTACTCTGCCATGCCGCCTACACCGATAAATCCAATTCTTACTTTTTCCATCCGTCGTGTCCTCCCTAAGTGTTTACG
Organism: Paenibacillus sp. V4I3; assembly: GCF_030817215.1. GTDB lineage: Bacteria > Bacillota > Bacilli > Paenibacillales > NBRC-103111 > Paenibacillus_E. The sequence goes on along the minus strand of NZ_JAUSZA010000001.1, from coordinate 2,278,425 downwards.
TTTACTCCATTAGCATATCGAATCAGAAAGCGCTTGTATTTAGGGAAACCGAACCACAATTTACGCAAAACGCAACTAGTCCAACATCGAACCGTGCTGCAACCGTTGACTTTTCCGCCAAACGGTAGGCGGGAGACCTTCTTGTTCCTTAAACCACTGTGAAAAGGAATGCAACCTGAAAAAGCCTACCTGCTCGGCGATTTCACGTATATCCTTATCTGTTGAGCTAAGCAGCCATTTTGCCTCCTGCAAACGACACTGCTGCTGATATTGCTTTGGGCTAACGCCGTACATTTGTTCAAAAACGCGACGAAAAGCGGCCTCCGTAAAACCGGCCATCTCTGCCAAATCAGAAATGTGAACCGATTCCTGCACATTTTCACGAATGTAGTCAGCCGCTTTCGTCACCGTCATCCCCTGCAAATCCTGCTGCGAATGTTCAAGTGAAAAAAGCAGCAGCACTTCCATCCATGCCGAATAATTGGCTTGTTTTTCCTTTAAGAACGACGCTTTCATCCGCAGCCACTCCCGGAACAATCGCTCGAATCGCTCTTTGTCCAATCTGGATAAAGCAAGGAATAAAGGCGAGCTATCTGCGCCGCCCCCGTAGCCAGTAAATCCGCTGCCTCCTAGCTTCGCAACCAGCTCCATCGTACGAGCCGTTACGCCCTGCAGCAAAATAACCCCGAACCTCACATTCGTCACGGCTTCAAACCTGTGTGACAAGTCTGACGGGATAATGACGATATGCCCTGCTTCCATCCAGCTTCGCCTCGATCACTCGAACAAGCACCGTCCTTCCAGCACGATACTGATTTCAACAGCCGAATGACGGTGAAATCCATCATCATAAAAATCGGCATCATGTGTGCCGATAAAACTTCGTATATCCAGCTCATCTTGCATTTGTCTTGCACCACCTCCAAAAAGCGATCGGACGCTTGCTAACGTTTTCTTTCTTTTTAATTTCAAGAAATTAAAAACATTTCCTTCAATTTGACGACAATTTATACTAAGCAGGCTAACGAAAAAAAAGCAGCACCTCTAGGGATGCTGCTTCTATGCTTGATTGGCTGTTAATTCGCGTGTTTTCACGATGATTTTGCGGATGCTGTCTTCCGATAAATGAAAGACTTTGATTAGTTCCATCACAGTGGAACCAGTTTGGTACAACCGGAAAATTTCTCGATTTCTGCGCTCAATGATAATACGTGTTCCGTTATTTTCTCCCCATCCAGCGCGCTTCTGCTCTTTCTTAGGGATATATACAATTTCACCTTGGATATATTCTTGTAATTGTTTTAATAGGTTAGGGGGAAGAACGTCTTTCCCGTTCTTGTAACTCATGGATGAAAACCTCCTCAAATTGTCGAGCAAAGTTAAACTTTGTCTGATTTGCAGAGAGTATCTTCATCGCCCCATAACCTCCTACCATTCTCAAAAAATGGAATAAAAAAAACACGATCATAATCGTGCCTGTCGGTTGTATATGCAATTATACAATTCAGGTGAACGGTTATTCCACGAATGATATTCAGTTAGGAGACGAGTACCTCTGCGGCGGCCGCAACATTCATCGCTACTGTCATTGTGTTCATTAAAAAGCACTCCTTTCACCAGATAGTTTAATTTTTGAATTTGGGTTGGAGAGCAAAGTCTCTCCTAATTTATGGTGTTCACTACGTGTTCACATTCTCATTATATGTAAAAAGCATCTCGCTGTCTACTCATTCAGGAAAAATATGCGGGGGCCTAGCGACCCCCGTTTGGAACGATGGACTCTGCTTACGCAGAGACCACCTCTGCTTTTGTTGTAATCACTTTGATCACTCCTTTCCGAAGTAATTAGCCGGCCGGCTACCTTTATATTTACTCATATTTCCAGCTTGTTCTCAAGTGAAAGAATGGTTATAAAGATTCTTTCCTAGGAAGGGGTGGTTCTGGGAAACAGAATGATTGGAATGCTGCTAAAAGTGCACGAAGAACCTAGAGCATAGCTGCCTAGGAAGTAAAGCAGATACTGCATAATGCACTCAGAATCATGGAGGAGGTCTAGAATTGGATCATTACCTGCAGAAGGTACATCAATATAGGTGGAATTCTCTGAAGCAAAATTGGATCATTAGATGCATAAAGTGCATCAGAATTGGCTAAAAAGTGTGTTTACAGAGAATTGGGGGATATTTGATGTAAAAAATGGAGGTAAACAGCGCTCAACGGGCGTTGATGGCCGAAAATCATGTAGGAAATACATGTTTTTCGGCTTGGACGCTCGGTTTGAGGAACGCGGCGTAAGGCTCTTTTATAGCGATGCTAAGGGATGTTACGACGGTGTCGAGCGCCGTGATTAATGCCCGAGCGCCAGCACTGCGATGCCGCTGCTGTTTAGCAGCGCGCGGATGTCGCGCGCGAATTCCACGGCGTGCACACCATCGCCGTGGATGCAGATCGTGTCCGCGCGCATGCTCAGGTCCTCTCCCTCTCGGGAGAGGACCTTCCCTTCGCGGACCAGCCTTACGACCTGCGCCGCAGCATCGGCGGCGCTCAACAGCAGCGCCCCCGGCTGATCGCGGGGCGTCAGTGTGCCGTCCCGCTGGTAGCTGCGGTCCGCGAAGGCTTCGCTCGCGGTCCGCAGCCCCGCGGCGGCACCCGCCCGCAGCAGCTCGCTGCCGGGCGGGCCGAACAGCGTCAGCTCCGCGCTGACGCTGGCGGTCGCAGCCGCAATGGCCGCGGCGAGATCATGGCGCTTCGCAGCCATGTGATAGAGCGCGCCATGCGGCTTGACGTGCTGCAGGCGTCCGCCTTCGGCGTGGACGAACGCCTGCAGCGCCCCGAGCTGATACAACGTCAGCTCGTAAGCCTCCGCCGGCGTGATCGCGATCTCGCGCCGGCCGAAGCCCTGTAGATCGGGAAGGCCCGGATGGGCCCCGATCGCGACGCCCTTGCGCAAGCACAGCTGCACTGTGCTGCGCATGGTTGCGGGATCGCCTGCGTGGAACCCGCAGGCGATGTTGGCGGAGCTGACGAAGTCAAGCAGCTCCTCATCCCGTCCAAGGCGATAAGCGCCGAAGCCTTCGCCCATATCACAATTTAAGTCAATACGCAGAATTCTCACTCCCAGTTCCTCAGTTTCTCGGTTCCTCAGCTCATCAATCCCTCAATCCTTCAGTTCTTCAGCTCTTTCAGCTCTCCAGTTCCTAAATCCCCCCACGATCCCGAACCCAAGCCCGAACCCCAGCCTCAAGCAGCCGCAAATCCATCGTCTGCAGCAAGATCTGCTCCTGGGCTTCCCGGTGGCTGACTTCCCGGAAACGAATCTTTCCGCCTGGCTTCACCTGAGCTACTAAGGGAAGGTCGGCCGTGATGACATGCGCGATGCGCGGGTAGCCTCCGGTTGTTTGGCAGTCCGCCATCAGCAGGATGGGCTGGCCACTTGGGGGCACTTGAATCGTCCCTTGGACGACCGCTTCTGAGATCATCTCACTCGGCACGCCATCAGATAGTTCGAGCCTCATCCCTTCCAAGCGATAACCCATACGATCCGATTGCGAAGTAACGAAATAGTTTTGAGCCAGAAAGCTGCGTACGCTTGCCTCGGTGAAAAGGGCAGCTTCCCTCCCTTGTATGACTCTTACAACTGGATTTTCTTCATAGCCCGGACGAATAAAGGCACTCACAGACCCTGGATGGTGAAGATAATCGCCTACCACGTCATTACTTACCGACAAATCATCTCCCGCTTGTAGTGCTCTGCCTTGGTGACCTCCTATGCCCGCACGTAAATAGGTGCTTCTACTGCCCATTACAGGTTTCACCTCGAAACCACCATATACGGCTAAGTAGGCTCTGCACCCCATAACTGCATAATGAACGTTTAGCTGGTCTCCTTTACGGATTAGAAATGGTCGCCACAGTGGCACTCGAATACCGTCCCTATCTGCTTCCATATCAGCTCCGCATAAAGATAACAGCATATCCTTTTGCGCTACCATACTCGGTCCTAGCAGAGTCATTTCTAGAGCAGCTGCGTCCCAATCATTCCCAACGAGTATATTGGCTGCTCGATGCGCAAAGAGGTCCATGGGGCCTGATGTAATGACGCCATATTTCCGCTGTCCATACCGCCCCTCATCCTGCAAGGTAGATAATAATCCCGGCTTGATGACCTCAAAGCCCATTTCCCATGTTCCTCTCCTTTTCATATTGGAACTGCTCTGCCGTAATGGATACAAATCTTACTTGATCTCCTACCTTTAGTAGAGATGGTGGATCAGATTCCGGACGAAATAAAGCCAATGGGGTACGACCAATCAAATTCCAGCCGCCAGGCGTTTCAAAGGGATAAATGCCTGTTTGAGCGCCGCCAATGCCTACCGAACCAACTGGTATCCTCGTCCGAGGTACCGATTTCCTTGGTGTAGCCAGCTGGTCATCCAATCCGCCCAAATAAGGAAAACCAGGTGCAAAGCCAATCATATATACCGGATAAATCTGTGAGGTATGCAGGTGCACGATCTCTTCCTTACTGACACGATGATAGGCCGCGACATCCGCAAGATCCGGACCATAATCCTCACTGTAACAAACAGGGATTTCAATTGTTGTCCCAGGCTCGTTAATATGAACCTCATTTGTATGTTCAAACTTATGCAAAAGATTTTGAATATGTAATAAGACAATGTCATAGGGTAGTAACGTATTCGTCCAGCTGGCACGCCCATTTTTTCGGGTAGTTCCCTCTTCTGAATAGTAGTTGTAAACCTGGAAACTATCATAATAAATCGTGATTGTTGTATATGCCGTTACTATTTCGGTAAAACCTTCAAAACGATTATTCTCTAAGTAAGCTGTTACCTGACGTACTCGATTCAGAATGGATAAATCAATGTCCGCACCAAGCCTAATCACAATAGCCGAATCTCCAAGCATGTCGCATTCGTAAGAGAGTTTGGTCATGCAAAATGTTGCTTTTTGAGCCAATTCGCACAGAGTTCAGGCCAAATGTAAGCTTCCTGATGATCATCAGCTATTCCAATACCATGACGTCCGCTCTCAAACACGTGCAGATCAAAAGGCACTTTATGACGGCTTAGCGCCCCTGCAAAAAGCAAACTGTTCTCGACGGCAACGGCCGCATCATCAGCTGTATGCCAGAGAAAAGTCGGTGGCGTATGCGCTGTTACTTGTTGCTCATTGGATAGCAGCGAGACTAACTTCTCATCCGGTGTTTTTCCTAGTAAATTAAGCTTTGAACCTTCATGTCCATACTCTCCGGAGAAAGTAATAACTGGGTAACAGAGCACCATCACATCGGGACGACTGCTTTGTCTTTCGATCGGATCGACTGATTCCTGATCTCCTTTATCGTAATGTGTACCGGCTGAAGAAGCTAAATGTCCACCTGCCGAGAAGCCGAGAATACCAACACGGTTCGGATCAATTTGCCACTCTTCAGCGTGATGCCTTACCGTTCGAATTGCCCGTTGTGCATCTTGGAGTGGAATCGGGTGTTCATAGGGAGCTACGCGATAATTCAAAACAAAAGCTGAAATTCCAAGTCCATTTAACCATTTGGCAATGGGCTCCCCCTCATGAGCAGCACGCCTACAATAGCCTCCTCCGGGACATACTATAACTGCAGAGCTCAAGCCTTCCTTAGACGTGGGATACAAAGTCAGACTCGGACATCCTTGGTTATCATCACCTATGCTATCCTTGGATGCTCCGGGCCATAATTCGATCGTTTTAATTATACTCAATGCGAAACCCCCTATTTTCATTTTCGTACTAAGTTAATAATATCGAATCTTAATCAAGTAGCAAGAGTCTATTTTACAAAAAAAGGAGATGATTCTTCATGATAGCTACAACAGAAAACATCGCAGGCTATGAAGTCACGGAAGTGATCCAAAGGATGGATCCACTTATCGCGTGTATTACAATCCTAGATCAGGGGACCGGGAATACATTCGCGAATCCTAATGCCAACCTAGTCCCAGATGACTTCCCAATTTTCGTTCACACTAGCTTCAATGGTACCGCGCTCCATGATGTATCCTGCCAATAATTCAGCTACATCCGTCGGGATATCTTTGATGACCGGTTTATCCTGGAACATCCCATAATTGCCTCCGCCTGCAGCTCGGTAATTATTCATAACAACATCGTAGGAGGCCTCGAGATCCAGCGGTTTCCCTTCATATTCCAGTTGTACGACACGCTTGCCAATTGGGCGGGATATGTTCAATTTATAGGTAATCCCTTCCCACATATCATAGTTATAATGCGACGGCTTCGGGTCTCTAAACTTGCTGCTCACTTGAACTTCACCAACTAATGTTAGTTCAAAGTATTCTGCTGATTGCTCTAAAGCATCCTTGATGTCTTGTCCGGAAATCCGTATCACTTTCAGTGTATTCGGGTAAATGTAGTTGGAGACGATGTCCCTCATTGTAATATCCGATGGAAATCCTGGCGATACATTATCAAACAACGCTGTATTTGAAATGGCTGCTCCCGAGAGCTCCATCTGAACACGATTGATGAACTCGATCAGCGCATTGTCCTTCAAGCGAATGTGCATGGGATCTTTGACTAGCATATCTCCGGACAGCTTACCAATTGGTTGATCGAGCCACTCCTGTGTCTTCGCTTCATACACACTAACAAGCTCTATCAATTTGTTGTCCGCTTCAATATTAGCCACAGAAAGCAGCTCCGATTTCTTGGCATCGATGCGCCATTTGCCATCTACCTTCGAGAGCTTTAATTCAACTTTACCAAGTGTTACACCAGCAGTTCCTGGTTGTACAATGACAACACCATTGATTTCTACTCCCGCGATGCTTCGGTGTTGATGCCCTGTAAGCAGAACATCTATACCTTCTACTTCCATACATAGTTGAAAGCCCTGATTTTCTCCCGTTAGAGGCTCGGTTGGCTCACCCGTCGTTAGATGTCTTTCAAAACCACCATGGTAGGAGACAACAACGACATCCACTTGCTCATGCTCCTTGAGGAACTTTACCCATTTCTTAGCCGACTCCAAAGCATCTTCGAACCGCAATCCCTCGATATGAGCGGGATTTTCCCAATTCGGAATATAGGGAGTTGTCAAGCCCAGAATTCCTATGCGAACGCCGTCCGGTAATTCTTTAATTAGATATGGCTTTCCTAGGAACGGTTCTCCGCTCACTGCATCCACAATGTTGGCACATAACCAAGGAAACTTTGATTCCTGAACCGCTTTTTGCAGCACACGAAGTCCATAGTTAAATTCATGATTGCCAATAACGGCCGCATCATAACCCACATAGTTCAGACCAAGGACCATTGGATCCATCGGCTCGTTATTCAATCTAGCATGATGATACGCAAGTGGCGTTCCTTGAATCAGATCCCCATTATCAATCACAATAACATGGGCTTCTTTCTTACGTTCTGCGGCAATAAGCGCAGCCACTTTGGATAGACCCACATCGTTAGGTTGATTATTTGCATAGTGAATTGGCAGCATATTTCCATGCAGATCACTTGTTTCTAATATAGTTACTCTACTTTTCTGCAGCTTACAAGATTGAGTCAAATTACCCACTCCAAGCATGTTATTTTGTAACGCCATACATATCGATTGTCAGATTAACAAATACTTCACACAATCTTCCATATATTATATGATAATGTTATAGTACATCATAGATAAAGTATAAAATTAAACGGAGGTCAAAAAAAGATGATGAAAAAATTCACTGTCATTAGTTTGTCCATGATCGTTGCTGCAGGTGTTCTTGCAGGCTGCGCAAAAAAAGAGGAAACAGCTCCTGCTGCATCCGCATCTACGAAAGCTTCCGCTACGCCGGCTGCTGCTGCAGGCTTCGTACCTAAAGAGCTTAAAGTACAGTTCGTTCCTTCCCAAAATGCAGAGACGCTTGAAGCAAAAGCAAAGCCACTTGAAAAACTGCTTCAAGACAAACTTGGCATCCCAGTTAAGGTTTCTGTATCAACAGATTATAACGTTGTTATCGAAGCAATGGCCTCCAAACAAGTGGATGTTGGCTTCTTGCCTCCAAGCAACTACGTTGTTGCTCATGACACTCGTAAAGCAGCAGACCTGCTTTTACAAGCAACGCGCTTAGGCGTTGACGATGCAACAGGTCAACCAACGAAGGATCTAGTTGATTTCTATAAATCAGAGATTCTAGTTAAAGCGGATTCCCCAATCAAATCAGTTGCTGATCTGAAAGGCAAAAAAATGGGCTGGCAAGGTGTTACATCCGCTGCTGGTTACACTTACCCAGGATTCGTACTGAAAAAAGCTGGCGTAGATCCAGTTAAAGATGTAACTGGCGTTCCATTCCAAGGCCATGATAAAGCAGTTATCGCTCTTCTTAACGGTCAAGTTGACGCTGTAGGCGTATTCCAAGACATCCGTACGAATATGACTAAAGATTATCCAGATGTATTCAAACAAACTCGCGTTCTTAGCTACTCTGACAAAATTCCAAATGATACCATCGCTGTTCGTTCCGATATGGATGCAGCATGGAAAAAGAAAATCCAAGACGCATTCATCGCTATTGGTAACGACCCAGATGGTCAAAAAATCATTTTCGATGTTTATTCACACAAAGGCTATGTAGTTTCTGACGATGCCAAATTCGACATCGTTCGCAGCGTTAATAAAGAAATGGGCTTGAAATAAGCTTGGTTTCCTGTGAAATGAAAATACCTCTACATGATTCTTTCGAATTATGTAGAGGTATTTTTTTTGCATTCTACTCCAAACCTCCCTCGCATACTATGAATGTGGCACGTCCGTGTAAATTTTTTTTTACTTTTGCATGACAAACGTTTACCTGGACCTGTCATATATCATAGTGAGGTGAAAATTGGATGTTCGAAATGCTTATTAGCTGCAAAAAAGAAGTCTCTATCCGGTGCGGTAAAGACGAGATAAGGGGGGTTATTACAAATTACTATCCTACTTTTCGACTTTTGAAATTGAATAACGTCCTGATTCCTATAGAGCTGATCGAACAAATTGAGGTGTTAGAACCGGTCTTGGATTCATTCACCCCATCAAAGACCAACCGTGAAAGTAGGTCACTCCGCTTGGTAGCCCAAGGAAGGCATTACAGCTAATGCGTAGATAAAAAAAATCCCCTCAAGGGAAGTTGTATTTTGTACAGCTTTTAGGCTAGAAAGTCGCGGGTTTGTTGCTTAATGTTGCAGAAAATGCAACAATTACGCCAACATTGATCATGCTGCATATTAATGCGGCTAAATTGTTGTATGAACTGCAACATCTTCAACAAATCCTGACGAAAACCGAGAAATTGTTGCACGTTATACAACTCTCCAACTCATCTTTTCCACAATCCGCGAAAACCGTTATCCTGTTATCCCAAAACAAAAAAAAACGTTACTGCCCTAAATGGGCCATCCTAAATAAAAGCCCCCATTTATGAACAAATAAGCCTCCAAAACCACTATAATAGCTGGTGTTGGAGTTATTTTCAACTGAAAATTCACTTGTAAAGACTTTCCCATGTCCTCATACAATGCGTTTGCGGAGTGTACCTGAGATGTAGTCAATGACTGAGACGGTGACAATAATACCAATGAGGATGATACCTACTCGCGGCCACTGCCTCGCGTTGAGCGCGAAGATGAGTGGCGTACCGATACCACCTGCACCAATAACACCTAGCAACGTCGCTGAACGGACATTAATCTCAAAGCGATATAAGGTGTATGATATGAAATCGGGAATGACCTGCGGCACCACGGCAAACGCCATCCGCTGCCAGATGTTTGCACCCACAGCTGTCATGGCTTCCGTAGGTCCCATATCCATATTCTCAATGGCCTCTGCATAAAGTTTGCCGAGCATCCCTACGGAGTGAAGTCCTAATGCCATAACCCCAGCAAAGGCATTAGGGCCTACTGCTTTAATAAAGATCAAAGCCATAATAATCTCCGGTATTGTTCGTACGACACTTAAGAACAATTTCCCAGTGCCTGATACTGCACGAAATCGGCTCATATTGGCTGCTGCCCAGAAGGCAAACGGGATACAGACAACCGCTGAAACAAAGTTTCCTAAGTAGGAAATAGATAAGGTTTCAAGCAAGGATCGAAGTAAATCTTCCCCTTCTGGGATATACACATAAGCCCAGTCAGGATGTACTAAACCGGATAACATGGATTTCGTGAGAATCCAAGTCGTTGGTTGGAAGCCAGTCAACTCAAGGCCGGTTAGTGACCATATGAATAAGGCAATAACGGCAATCCAACCTACTACCTTATACGTAGCTGCACGCGAAGCTGACATCGGTTTCGCGCTTCCTTTTAGCAAATAGGAACGGAAACGTGTGCTGACCAAATCAATAATAACAACAACTAATAGGGTATAAATAACAATGGCACAGGATTGATCGTAACGGAACAGATCCAGCGTGTTTTTAAGCAGCAAGCCAATACCACCGGCGCCAACTAATCCGAGAATGGCTGAGGCTCGAATACTAACTTCGAATGTGTACAATAAATGAGCCAAGTACGTAGGAGCAACCTGAGGAATGACGCCGAATCGAATGAGTTTGAGTTTGTTGGCGCCAACTGCTGTCATGGCCTCAAGTGGTCCCGGGTCAATAGCTTCCGTTGATTCGTAAGAGAGCTTAGATATGATACCAAAGGTGAAGAAGATAAGTGCAAGTGTACCAGCCGTTGGGCCAAAGCCTACCAAAACGGCAAAAAGTGCTGCGTAGAGCAGATCTGGAATTGTACGGAATAGATTCATGATGAGTCTAGATGGATAGAACAACCATGGCGCCGTAGTAACATTACGAGCCGCTAGCAGTGCCATCGGGAATGCAAACAGTGCTCCAATTGCTGTACCAATAATGGACATCTGCAGTGTTTGTGCCATTGGCTTCCATATATCAGCGAAAAACAGCCAATCCGGCGGAAACATCTCGGCTATGAATTTAAGAATCTCCGGAGTACCGGTAACGAGTTTCGTCAGTGTCGCATCTGTCTGATAAATACTCCCAATCAGGAAAAGCACCATGATCAGGGCAATGAGATAGATCTTGGTACGAGGAGGCTTCTTGACTGTCGTTACACTCATTCCTCCAGCACCCCCAAGAGCTCGTCTTTCTTAATCGCACGGCCATAAATCTCGGAGAATACATCATCTGTTGCTTCCGAAACGGGTCCGTCGTATACGACTTTACCTGCGCGAAGTCCGATAATTCGAGTTGCATATTCACGTGCAAGGTCAATAAAGTGAAGGTTAACGACAGTCGTTATGCCGAGATCTGTATTAATCCGTTTCAAATCATCCATAACTTGTCTTGTCGTTAATGGATCAAGGGAGGCTACCGGTTCATCCGCTAAAATAATTTTCGCTTCTTGTGCCAAAGCTCTTGCTATGGAAACACGCTGCTGTTGACCGCCGGACAATTCATCGGCGCGTGAATAAGCTTTTTCTCGAATATTGACTCTTTCTAGTGCTTTCAGGGAAAGCTCAATGTCGTGTTTAGGAAACAAACCAAGAACTGTACGCAGGGTGGAATGATAGCCTACACGTCCTGACAATACGTTTCGAATTACCGTAGAACGTTTGACCAGGTTAAAGGTTTGGAAGATCATCCCGATATCTCTGCGCATGCGGCGCAATTCGGCACCATTCGCCGTTGTAATCGATTTACCGTTGATCAATATTTCTCCTTCGGTCGTCTCATGCAAACGGTTAATGGAACGCAGCAAAGTAGATTTACCTGCTCCAGATAGGCCTACAATAACAACGAATTCTCCGGGATGGATAGTTAAGTTAATGTCATTCAAACCAACAGTTCCGTTAGGATATACTTTGGAAATATGCTTAAACTCAATCATATAAGTCCTACTTTCTTTTACAGAGTATCTGAAGATTAGACAGACTACTTTCAACGTATTTCGGCAAAATCCTTTTTTCTCTCCTAACCTTTAGAAAATATTCATATTCCATTGTTATCCATAACAAAAAAGTGGCCTCATAAGCGAACTGAGACCACAATCATCACGATGGATTATACTTTAGCACGCCAGCGTTCTTCAATCTTCATCCCTTTCCAAACCGCAATGGAAATGGCCCATGCCACCACGAACAGAGCAACTAAGATATAGCCTAATGTCCCGAAATCAATCTCCTGCAGCCACGTCCAGAAGGTCCCTTCCAATTTGAATTCTTCGGAGAGAACTTGACCTAACTCGATCACGCCAATGATTAAAGCAGCAATGACGGCCAAAGCAGTCACTGTTAAGTTGTAATAAAGCTTACGTACCGGTGTATGGAAAGCCCATTTGTAAGCTTTGGTCATGAACATCCCATCGGCTGTATCGAAGAGACTCATCCCTGCAGCGAACAGCAGCGGAAGTGAAATGACGCCAATGAAAGGGATCGCTTCCTTCGCCGCATGGGCTGAGATCGCTAGCAGCGCAATTTCGCTCGCCGTATCAAAACCTAAACCAAAGAGAAAACCTAACGGGTATACATGCCAGCTTTTTCCTATGAAAGAAAAGAGAGGTTTGATCATTCGAGCAATGAATCCACGGGACTCGAGAAGCTCTTCAAACTCTTTATCATCATTTGTGCCGCCACGAAATTTCAAGAACATTTTATATAAATTGATAAGAATGAGTAAATTTAAAATGCCAATAATGACAAGGAACAGACCAGAAACCGAAGCGCCGATAACACCTCCAAAACGCTGCATCCAAGGCAGCTCACGTGCTGCCCATTGTACGGAGAATGCAGTCACAATGGCCATGACGAAGACGACAGAGGAGTGTCCCAATGAAAAGTAGAAACCAACACCTAATGGATTCTTCTTCTGCCCAACGAGCTTGCGTACGGTATTGTCGATCGCCGCAATATGGTCAACGTCGAAAGCATGCCGCATCCCTAATGTGTAGGCAAGGAGCCCAATTCCCCAAAAGGCAGGCGTCATTTTCGCTACACTATATAAACCGATAATCCCAAGTATATGTAAGAGGACGATCACAACAACGTATCCAGCCCAGCTTCTTCTCTGCTGTAGAATTGATTTCCACATGATTGACACCATGCCTTTCTGTGCGTGTTACGATTTAATAATAATGTAGCACACGTGTGCATGAATTGAGAAGTACTTACCTCATTTTTTTGTGAAGAAATCTAACACATATCTGATATAATAGAAACCGTTCCAAAGATGGACTACGGAAAGGAATGGATCCGCCCTATGTCTCTTCGTATTTTTAAGCTTTTTACGATTCTAGTGCCTGTTCTCATCATCGGCGGCTTTGAGTATATTCGTCATGAATTTTTACTTAATTATTTAACCATGGAAGCCGGGAATTTCACGATTACCATTATTACTTTGCTGCTTTCGTATCTCTTCGCTTCGTGGATGTTTCAAAGTATTGAGCGCAGCAATGAGAAGGTGACAATCGGTGAAGCCCGCAGAGCCGTATATGAAGAACGCGAGCGTTTGGCCAGAGAGCTCCATGATGACTTGGCTCAAACGCTTTTCTTTCTTAATGTGAAGTTGAAGCAAGGAGATTTAGAAGAAGCCAAAGCAGCGGTGTCCGAAATCGATAACTCGCTGCGACAGGCCATTTTTAATCTAAGAACACCACCTGAGGAAGGAGCTAACTTCCAGCAGCGCATCCATAAATTTCTGGAGAATTGGCAATTGGTGACGGGTATTGAGCTTCATGAGAAGTTAACTGTGGAAGAGAACAGCTTCGCTTCTGGAGAAGAAGTTCAGCTTTTCGGCATTATACAAGAAGCGTTCACCAATATACGCAAGCATTCCATGGCAACGCAAACTTCAATTGTTTTGGAAGCTAATCCAAAGGCATGGCGACTACAGATTACTGATAACGGAAATAGGTTTCATCATGTAAAGTCAAAAGGGAAGACCTATGGCATTGAATTGATGCAGAAGCGTGCGGCCGAGCTAGGTGCATCTTTCGAGCTTAAGATGAAGGAAACGGACGAGATGGTAACGGGAACTACACTTTTGGTACAAGCAGATAGGAGGAGGAACTAATGCTGAGCAATCAGCCGTTTCGCGTTCTCATCGTAGACGATCATCCACTAGCTAGGAAAGCGATTCGCAGTATGCTGGAGCCTGTATCCGATTTCTATATTGTGGGGGAAGCGAGCAGCGGTGAAGAAGCTATTCTTCTTTGCGGCGAGGTCGCGCCTGATGTGGTTTTGATGGATATACATATGTCCCCTATGGATGGACTTGAAGCAACGCGGCGCATTAAGCAAGCATACGGGGCTATTCGTATTGTCATGCTCACCGTGTCCGATGATGTAGCCGACCTCTTTACAGCGCTGCAATTCGGAGCTCAAGGCTATTTATTAAAAAACATGGACCCTGACGAATGGCTCACTTACCTGCGCGCGCTTCTCGACGATAATTCAGAAGCCGCTAGAGGGATGGCGGATAAGCTTTTCCAAAGATTCCGCGCACCTATTGGTACGCATACAGAGGGCCCAACACCGAGCATGTTGACCTCTCGGGAACAGGAAATTACCGCCTATGTTGCTTTAGGGGATAACAATCGGCAGATTGCAGAAAAGCTGCTGATTTCCGAACATACGGTTAAAAACCACATGAAAAATATATTGGTAAAGCTTGGACTCGAGAATCGTGTCCAACTCACCGCATTCGCCATTAAGTACGGACTGACACGAAAAGGACAAAACTAGTCGAAAAAATAGCCCAGTCGAGTCATACTCTATTGCTTGTCGATCAGGTAATATGGACAACATGATAAGAGTTAACTTGAAGGGGGAACACGTTTTATGTTTAAAAAACTGATGTTAAATGCAAGTATTATGCTAATTGGCTCCATGCTTCTCGCGGGAATCGCCAGCGCCCACGTTACTGTATATCCGAAAGAATCCACACAAGGCAGCTACGAGAAATTCACGGTACGTGTACCTTCAGAGAAAGACATTCCTACTGTGAAAGTAGAAGTGAAATTCCCTATGGATGCTGTAGCGGTTTCTCGCTTCGAGCCCAAAGCAGGTTGGACCTATGAGCTAGCTAAAGATACTGCTGGTAAAATTACAGGTGTTACTTGGAAAGCAACCGGAGATGGACTGGCTAGTACAGAATTCGGTGAATTCAATATGCAGGGCAAAGTAGCGGATGCTGCTACCGAGATCGTGTGGAAAGCCTATCAAACTTATAAGGATGGCAGCGTAGTTGAATGGGTTGGCGCTAATGGATCTGACAAGCCCGCTTCTGTAACGACTGTCAAAGCCAAAGCAGCAACCGGTGCTACGACAGACAGCCACGGACAAGTAACGCCTGGCAGTGCTGCAGCCAGTGGCACTTCATCCAACACTTCCCTCTACCTCTCCATTGCGGCAGTCGTACTTGGAGCTTTATCTCTGATCGTGTCGCTTACAAAAAAGCGTAAATAATAAAAAGGCCTTGAGCTCTCTGTGAACATAACAGATAACTCAGGGCCTTTACTTATTTCCTTAAGCTTGTTTTCTTTGGTAGATTCGGAAGTAGTACTCGTAAGGATTTTTCTCGTTCCGTTCGCCTTGTTCACTGGATACCAACGTCCATTCGGACAAGTCTAGCTCGGTCATAAACGTATCCGCTTCAAACTCATGCTCGATGTGCGTAATGTACATGCGGTCCACGACGGAAGTAAACAGTTGGAAGATTTCCGCCCCGCCGATGACGAACAGTTCCTGATCACGGAAGCCGTCCACCGCTTCTTGCACGGAGTGAATGACCTCACAGCCTTCTGCATGGAACTGCGGATTTTGAGTGAGTATGATGTTACGTCTGCCCGGTAACGGCTTGCCAATGGACTCATACGTCTTCCGCCCCATAAGAATAGGGTGACCCATTGTCACGGATTTGAAAAACTTCAGATCCCCTGGCAGATGCCAAGGCAGTGTATTATTCACACCGATGGCTCGGTTGCGATCCATTGCAAAAATAAATGAAATACTCATGCCTGAGCCCCTCCCTTCGTCACATGATTATAGAATAGCTCGTTTAAATCGCGATTGGCGCCTTGATGCCAGGATGCGATTGATAGTCAACGAATTCAAAATCTTCAAAACCGTATTCAAAGATTGAATCCGGCTTCCGTTTGATTACAAGTTTAGGAAACGGGAATGGCTCTCTGGAAAGTTGTGTCTTAACTTGTTCGATGTGATTCAGATAAATGTGTACATCACCACCGGTCCAAATTAGATCCCCAACCTCCAAATCACACTGTTGTGCTACCATGTAGGTTAATAACGCATAGGAAGCTAAATTAAATGGCAAACCGAGAAAAGTATCTACGGATCTCATTTGAAACATACACGACAAACGTCCATTTGCCACATAAAACTGAAAAGCATAATGACAAGGCGGCAATGCCATACTTTCAATCTCTGCAACATTCCATGCACTAACCAAATGTCTCCGCGAATCAGGATTGTTTTTGATTTGCGTAATCAGTGATGATATTTGATCAATAATCTGACCATTGGGACCCAGCCAAGTTCTCCACTGAGAACCATAAACTCGGCCTAAATTACCTTCCTCGTCTGCCCACTCGTCCCATATTGTAACCCCATTATCTCGCAAGTATTTAACATTTGTACTTCCGCTTAAAAACCAAAGCAATTCATGAACAATAGACTTTACATGTAATTTTTTGGTTGTTAACAATGGGAACCCTTGTGATAAATCTATACGCATTTGGCGTCCAAAGACTGAAAGTGTCCCCGTCCCCGTCCTATCCTCTTTTTGTACCCCTTGTTCCATAATATCTTTTAATAAATCTAAATAAGCCCTCATCTGGCACCTCATGGTTCATAGTTATTATAAATTTCATTATAACAGAGGAACTCCATATTCGGAATTATGGTTTATTTGATCCGACATGCAAAAAAGCTGCACGAGGGCAGCTATCAAATAAGAAAACGGAGTATAAAGCTCATATGATTGCTCAATACTTGAGGTTGATATAGATATATCATTTCAATGTATTCATCATATTTGTTGATTGAAGGTGCTGGCGCGTCCGCTTCTACCTTGCAAGTCAATCCTGGGAATGTCCAAACATCAGGAGCCAAGCTTTCCGCGAGTAAGTTCTTGCCTCTGATTTCAAAATACAGCTCAATTTCCTTATCCGTGTCAAAATGAACATCAACAACTAACAGATCCTTGTCCGCTTTCGCTTCGTATGTGATGCCTCTTATATGCGAGTTCCAATGTCCGCCTAATTCACGACGGATTAACCTCATATAATACTTGTCCCCACGCTCCGTTATCCAATGTATGGTTGCAGGATGCATCTGTCCATTTGTATTACGGCTTCCGGACATACCGCCGATCATGAGAGTCTTCTCAATCCAAGCTGTCGCTGTACAAAGATTCGTGTTCGCACCAGGCTCGTCTCGTTCGCAAAGCTCCCTAAACTGCTTCACGACCAGTCGATCACTATGATGTGTGATTAGCGACGGCTTGATCGCCAGCGGCACGTCAACATCGACCAATGCAATCATCGGATCGTGCTCGGATTCACAGTTGATGGCTGCAAGGTACTCATACCCTTTCCCTAATGCGAGGAAGAGAAACACGCCAATCGAACTATGGGCTGTCATTTCCATTTCGTAGGCACGCGAGAACGGGCCTGAAAGGTTTTCCAGGTTAGGGTTATAGAATAACGCTATATTTTCCCAAAGACCTTTTTCAATTTCGTGACCGATTTGTTTAAACGCATCTGATTTTCCATACTTTCTCCAAAGCCCCAGCACAGTGAGATCCACGCCATAATAAGTTGTTGTGTTAAATTCTGCAAACGAACCAAATTCTTTGAATGCTGCGTAAAACTTCAGCGCTTCATGCTCGGCATGCGAAACCCAGTCCTCATTATCGTATCGGTGACCAAAAAAATGGCAGATGAATATATGCATCAATTCGATATTCGAATTCATTGGTATAGCATCCGACAAACGCCGGTCGATGGAAGCGCCAACGGCTTTGATCATGCTAGCATCCATCCGATCAATAAGACTATCTGGCAGCATTCTTTCAAAATTTGCAAGGATAACGGCAAAGGCACAAGCAATAAATTCGCGCCAATTCGGATCATAGCTTTTCCACACGGGAGGAAGCACTTGATTCACAGCCGATTGAAAGATGTTCTTAACATCTACATTATTAGATGCCTCAGACGTATTTGCGGATAACATATCGACGAGCTGTGCCGATATCTTTTCAAACGTATCATTCAGAAAGTAGGCAAAGCCCGGCGCAAAGGTTTTCCAAGGAAGGTTGCCAATTGGAGGATGAGGCTCCTGAGGTGCAGTACGAAAAGTTCCATGATAAATTTCATCCGGACAGTCATACTGCAGGTCTATGACCTTTCCTAGCACTTCGCAAGCTCTTTCATAATCTCCTGGTGCGTTCCGGATGAGGAGTCCCAAAGCATAGTGGGCGCTCCCCCGTGTATAATGCTGATCCGGGTTATCCTTGTCCCGTAACAATTTCATTGCATGGTCATAGTTCCGATCCATATCAACCATTGCGTGATGAATCAAGTAAAGTTGTTCATCCCTCATTTGCTCGGTCATACTTTGTCTTCACATTCCCTTCATCCTGGTTGTTCAAGTTGATAAATAGAGAAACTGCGCCCAGCATTCCTGCTTCATTACCGCAAAGCGCAGGTACGATACGTGTCAGCCCTTTAAAATCGTTCGTTAAATAGGACTCTACTTTGGCAGAGAGGCGATCGGTTAAGAACGTCTTTTGCTCGGAGACAGCCCCTCCAACGATAATCAATCCAGGGTCCAACACATAGATGAGATCGGCAATGCCTCTGGCCACCTCATTCATCCATAGATCGACAGTCTCATACCATGCGGAATCTCCGCTTTTGACACGATCAAAAATAACTTTACCGGTAATGCCCGCTGAATCTTTATCGTTCTGTCCGGCAATAACCTTGCTGACCAGCGCCGAAGTGGAGGCTCTCATCTCATAATTGCTAGTATGCCTGAGATTCATATGCATATATCCAATTTCGGCAGCGCGGAAGTGAGATCCTTTGTAGAGCTTGGAATCCAAAACGATGGCTCCGCCAATGCCCGTTCCTAATGCGATGCAAAAAAACGTCTTCTCGCCCTTTCCTGCTCCCCTCCATGCCTCACCAAGCGCAGCCGCATTGACATCATTGATAATCCTGGTCACCAACTTCGTGCGGGTCTCAAGTTCACACTTCAGGTTGACGCCTTTTAAATAAGGGATGTTCTCGATGCCCCCCACGATCTTACCTGAATCGTCCACAATACCCGCCGTACTAATGGCAATACCGGTAATTGGAATTCTCGCCTCTTTAAAGTGGTTGACCTTTCCTACTAACCTCTCTATAAAAAGCTCGCTGTCATCGGACTCCTCGTTAGATAAGGAACCGCGCGACAGCACTTCGCCCGCTTCATCGACAACTCCGTATTTCACGCTTGTGCCGCCGATATCAAAAGCGATAAACCGCTTGCGCTGCACCTCCTTTGGAATCACATCCGACTCACGCGATTTGAAGCCGTAGGCGACAAAGATCAATAAGATGGCTCCGAGCAGCGCACTTAAGGCACAAACCAAATTCATCGAAGACGGTCCTCCCTTTTCCAATAAAAGACCGTTCAACATATTGCCCACGATACCCGCAAGTCCCACAAAAACCATGTTAAATACGCTTTGTCCTGTTGCTTGCATCTCTTTATGCACAATTCGCGAGACATATTCAACGGCGGCAACGTAAAAAAGGCCAAACGATAACCCTTGTAATACTTGTACGGCGACCATCACGCCTGGAATAGGGAAAGCGTACTGGATTGCCCAACGAACCATATAAGCAAGTGTCGCAAGCAGCATCGTTTTCTCATTGCCGAGACGTTTGATGACGAGTGATGCCGCGAACATCGCAGGCACATTGGAAAATGCGGCAATCATCAGTGCGATTCCCGAGAGGGCATACGAGCCGCCTACCATTTGGAACACGACAACGAAATACGTATTGAACGCCGTTAACGTCTGATTGACAAGAAAACACGCGCCCAGAAAAAGGACAAACCGTTTATTCCGTAACAATTCCCCGATTCCGTTAATGAAGGGTCGACTTTTGACATGATATTCCTTTTGGGCGGGCAGAACAATCACCATGATAATCCCTATACAGGATATCAGAAGGAATGGAATCCATAAATGGTTAGGCAAATAATAGGATAAAAAAAATCCAGCTCCGTAGCCACCCAGCGCGTTGCCTACACTTTGGAAGCTGCGAATCGAACCGTAGGATGAACCCGCAGCCCTTGCTGCCGATACAGCAAAAGCATCGCCAATCGGAGCCTGTGGAGCCGTAAAAATAATAGCGGTCATGTAAGCTGCGATCATCAAGAATACAGACGGCGCCTGATACAGGATCGATAACAGAGCGGGAATAGCCAGACTAAGGAGCAGGATGGATTTCGTCATCTGATAACGATCCGCTAACCGCCCCCAAAGAAATTGCGCACCCAGAATCACTAGAGAAGCAATAGACATCATCAATCCAATATGACTCTTAGCCAAGCCTCCATGAACGAAAATGGTTGTGATATAAGGATTGAGTGTGCCTCCAGCCAGCCCCATAAATAAGTATGAACCTCGGAGTTTAAATAATGTAGAAAACCTCATGGATCTCATCATTGGATGCCTTGTGCGATTCGGTTCACAATGAATTTATGGCTAAGTTCAATGGAATCCGGATCACAGGCCGCTTTCAGTTCATAAACCTTCACCGGCGCTGCTTGGATAATCGGCAGGAACCGATCAAAGAAGCTCATATCCCCGCTATGCACATAGGGACACCAATGATCGGACAGACCGACCGTTTCATGAATATGAACGCCGACGACCCTTTCGATCATCGCATTCGCTTCGGCCACGTTGTCATAAAGACCCATTCGATCCATCATCATGCCATGTCCGATGTCATACCATAAACCAAGACCTGCTCCCTGCAGCCGATCAATCATGGTATTCGCCTCCTGAAGCGTCGGCATCTGATAACAGCGAGATCGAGTTTCAATGCCGATGTTGATCTTCCAGCCCTTCTGTGCGATGTGGTTGCAAACCGTATCCAGACTCTCGACGATACGGTCCAGATAATGACCACTCTGATCTTTCCTCCGCTCCAGCATCTCTTTCCAAAGCTTCTGATAAGCTTCGGATTCCCTACCTTCAGCCTTATAGAGCGACTTCAAGACCTCGTCTATGTTATAGTCGAACGGCACTTCACCAGGATGAACAACAACCGCCTCCGCGCCATAACGGTGAGCATATTCAGCCGACTGAATAAGGAGCTCAATAGCTCTGCTGCGCTTCTCCTCGTCGTCAAAACCTAACAGCACCGAGTCGGTGCCATAATCAGGATCCGGAATATGCGGGAATGTATTATGCACACTGGATATACGGATTTCGGACTTTTCGATCATAGGTTCGATCGTCGATAGGAACTCCTGATTGACATTATAGTTCAGTTCGACTCGACGAAAGCCAAGAGAACGTATTTCTTCAATCATTTCCCGTCCTGTCGCATGTCTCTTAATATTCCAGCACGTGGAAAATGAATATTCACCTTTATCCATCATTGGCTTCACCTTAACCTTTGACCGAACCGAGCATGATGCCGGATACAAAATATTTTTGCAGCCATGGATATATGATTAAAATCGGCACCGTAGCGAACATAATGCTGGCCGCCTTTAAGCTTTCCGGTAAGACTTGAACAATCTGCATGCCTTCCATCTGCAATTGATCGCTAATTTGGCTGTTCATAATCATTTGATACAGCTTGAGCTGCAGCGGATATAACTCCGGATCTGTAATATAAAACAGCGTATCCATAAAGCCATTCCAGCGATTAACCGCATAGAACAAGCTGAGAGTAGCAACAATCGGCATCGACAGCGGCAAAATAATTCGGATCAATGTGCCGAAATGACTGTTTCCGTCAAGTTCGGAGGATTCCTCCAGACTCTTGGGGATCGATTGGAAAAAAGTGATCAAAATGATTAAATAAAAAGGATTGATCATCATTGGCAAGATCAGCGACCAGGTCGAATTCACCAAGTGAAGCTCTTTAATCAGAATATATTCCGGTATGATTCCCCCACTGAAAAACATCGTAAAAACGATTAAATACATGATGAGCTTTCTGCCTTTAAGCTCGGTTTTCATAAGCGGATAGGCAGCTGCAATCGTCATTACCATACAAACAATCGTAAAGAGGACCGTCAAATAAATGGAATATCCCAAGGATTTAAGCATCATCGGATCCATCAGCACTCGGGAATAGGCTTCAAAGCTGATATCCACAGGAAAAATGCTGACCATGCCAGTCATAATCGGCGCATTCGAACTAAGCGAGATCGAGATAATATGCAAAAAAGGTGCTAAGCTCAAAAATAAAAACAGGATCAGTAATGCGGTGTTGATGATATCGAAGGTACGATTAGCCGTTTTGGCGCTCATACTGCCACTCCTTTCTTTTTTGGCGTTTTAGATAATGCCTTGATCGGTGGTTTTCTTGGAAATGTAATTGGAAGCAAGAATAAAGACAAGTCCTACTACCGCTTGAAAAAAGCCTACCGCCGTAGCTACGGAGTACTCTCCGGACTGCATGCCCATTTTATAAACAAAAGTACTTAACACTTCCGAAAACTCGCGAACCTGCACATTGCCAATGACAAATGGGCGGTCAAAGCCAATCTGCACCATTTCACCCAATTTCAAAATCAGTAGAACAATAATAGTCGGTTTAATGCCCGGTATCGTAATGTGCCAAATGCGTTTCAAGCGTCCCGCTCCATCGACTTCAGCCGCCTCATATAGCTCCTTGCTGATGCCGGTCAGAGCAGCCAAATAAATGATCGTGCCCCATCCTGCGCTTTGCCATACACCCGTCGCTAAATAAGTAAGCAGCCAATAAAATTTATCCGATAAAAACGGAATCGGGCCGATGCCCAAATTACCAAGCGTGTGATTGAGAATGCCTGTGTTCGTGCTGAATACTTGATAGACGATCCCGCCGATAATAATCCAAGATATGAAATGCGGCAAATAGAGTATCGTTTGCGAAACTTTCTTAAACCAGGCGACTCTCAACTCATTAAGCATAATTGCCAGCAAAATGGGTGCCGGAAATGAGACAATCAAATCCAAAAAATTAAGCATGAAGGTGTTTTTTAACGCTGTATAAAAATCCTGCATTTTGAATACGGCCCGAAACGTATCAAGCCCGATCCAGGGACTCTTCGTAATGCCTTGAAAAAGGTTAAAGTCTTTAAAAGCGATCAAAACGCCATACATGGGACCATATTTGAAAATGATAAAAAAAACGACAGGGAGCAAGAGCATGGCATACAGCTGCCAATATCTGTTTACATATACATTGTAATTTTTCAACCGTTCCACCTTCCTTCGCTTTCACTAAAAGGTTCATGCATGGAAACCAAGTCGCTTCCATGCATGAAACCAACAGCTTCTGATTACTTTTTAATATTTTTGTAGGCTTCTGTGCGTTCTTTTTGGATAGCCTCGCCGCCGTTTGTCATATAATCCTTCAGCATATCGTCATACGTTTTGTCGAAATCTGCAGGCTTGGCCAATATCGATTTCACAATAAGCTGCTCATATTTGTCTTGGAGCGCTTTGCCGTATTTCCCTTCCGCTTCAATCGGACGCTGGAATCGGACAGGTGAGAGACCATCCGCCATGCCGTTTTTGTAGGCTTGAGTCGCATCTTTGCGGTTAGCTTCAACGAAGGCCAGAGATAGCGCTTCCGTGTTTTTATCGCTGCTGCCAAAATCTGTACCATTCGTAATAATCGTGTAGTCGCCCTTGTTGTAGAAGCTTTGTTTCGTTTCCTCATTATCCAGAGGTACCGGTAAACCGTTAGTCGTCGAGAAGTTTTTGCCTTCCACACCGTACGTCATCGCGTACAGTACATCTTTTTGAGCCATCCAATCCAAATACTTCACCGCTTCAGCGGCAACTTTACTAGTCTTAGGAATAATAATATTTAGTGCTGCCGGAATATACGCAGGCTTCGGATGCTTTCCTTCCACACTCGTATATGGATCAATAGGTGCAAGCTTCGCGCCTGCTACTGTTTTTTGCAGAACCGTATACGTATCAGGAGGGCTGGTCAGATAGGATTCACCCGCATCCTCTGCGTACATCCCAACTTTTCCTGTTGCAACATCCTGATACATTTTCTTTTTATCCTTGTCCAATGCAAAGTCAGGGCTGATCATGCCTTCGCTATAAAGCTTGTTCAGGAAACGAACCCCATCCTTATGCCCAGGCAGCAAAAGCGTATATTCACTGGAACCGAGCTGTTGAGTCAGCGTATAACGCTCTTCTTCACTTACTTTCTTGATGAATGACCAAATGATCGGCTCATAAGACGCATTTGTTAAGGAGAAGCCTAGTGGAATCGTTTGTTCGCCGCCAGGTTTCTTTTCCTTAAAAGCTTTGAGCGTCTGGTAGACCTCATCCGTCGTTTTAGGAACCGGGAGGCCGAGCTTATCCAGCCAATCCTGGCGAATTTCGGAAGAATATTTGCCTAAATAGACCCGTTTGCCCGGAATGGCATATTGTTTGCCGTCATAAGTTCCATAAGCCAGTGTATCTTTGCCTAGATAGGTCTTCAGGTTTGAACCATACTGATCAAGCAAAGCTCCAATCTCTGCTACCCCACCCTGCTGCACATACTTGTAAATGACGTTCGAATCATACGTGAATACGATATCCGGCGCATCGCCGCTCGCCATCAATACATTTAATTTCTCGACTTCTTGAGATCTAGGCACCGGTACATATTCAACTTTAATGTTCGTCTTTTTTGTAAAGTTTTCTTCGACATACTTCGTTAAATAGTTATTTGTTACGGACTTGCCTGTTGGAGAATTACCGCGGTCAAACACTTCGACTTTGATCGTTACGGGCTTTTTTGTTGACGCCTCTGTCTCTTTACTGGTCTTTACCTCAGAACTGCCGGATGAACTAGAGCAAGCAGATAACACACTTACGAGTGTAAGCATAACGACTGCCTGTGTACCAAGTCTTCTTTTTGTCAACTCTTTCATCATTTCCCCTCAACTCCCAATCTCCCTATTTTTTCGTTGTCCCTGTCCGTCCAGGAACACCCTCAGTATGTCACTCAGCTTCCAAATTCGACAATAAACTAGTTTCCGTCATATAAACTAACATAAATTAATATGAACTATTGTGATTTCCTCGGTATTACATCGAAAATATGCAATAAACAATTTTCCTGGGATATTAATGTAAGATAATCTATCATATAACCCAAAAAAATAGTCTGCTAAACGTATGTTTAACAGACAGCTACTCTGATAAGTTATCGATAAAGCGAATGCTTTTTCCTGTAGTCACCCGGTGTTACACCAACAATCCTTTTAAACATGCGCCCAAATGTAATGGAATTGGAATATCCTACTTGCTGAGCAATGTCTTGTTGGGCCAATTCGGTTTCCGTCAATAAAAGCTTCGCCTTTTCGGTCCTTAAATCCATAAGAAAATCTACGAACTTCATGCCGAAAGCTTCTTTAAACATATGGCTGACATTTTTGCCGCTAATCCCAAACCTGTCGCTCAAATGCTTTAAGGAGAGATCAGGGTCTTCGAAATGCTCTTCGATATAATTTCTCATTTCGATAATAACAGCCTGATAGCTGTTGGCTTCACAAACGGATACATACGTCCGGTACAATTCATTTAAAGAACCTATCATTCTGGCTTCA
Organism: Paenibacillus sp. V4I3; assembly: GCF_030817215.1. GTDB lineage: Bacteria > Bacillota > Bacilli > Paenibacillales > NBRC-103111 > Paenibacillus_E. Next base: position 2,252,552 of record NZ_JAUSZA010000001.1, on the reverse strand, counting down.
AGTTCCTGAAGCGTAGCGCTGTCCCGAACGATGCGCTGCAAATCCGACTGTTCCCAAGCCAGTCTCATATTATCCGATGCGCCTATCCCATTGCCAATTTCCCGCTCCAGCAGCTTAATCATCGTTTCAAGGATCATGGTAATGTCTTCATCACGCAATACGTAGAGTTTGAAGTCAGCAAACAATTCGGCAAGCTGCTGCCGCCAACCATCTTGAGTCAGCCGGAATGATTTGGCGACATCCGCCGCCTTAGGCCAATAGCTGTAAGTCTCTGTTGCAGGACGGCCTGACAGCTGCTCGATCATGATCAAAGCTTTACGATCCCGCGTCAGCTTATGCCCGAGTGCTTGCAAAGCGGCGCGATAGGAACCGTGAAGTTCTTGCCAATCCTGAACGGTGGTGCCTCCCGCATAGACAAAGGTTATGCCAAAATGCTCTTCAATCCACTGCTGACTGGTTTCGATAAGGTCGACAAGATGACTTGTGCCAGGCTTAGAGTTTTGGGGCTCTGCATAGACGATACCCAATCGGTTACTGCTGATCCATTCACTCCAGACTGACAAATGAGCATTAAAAAATTGCTGAACAATATTTTGCAGTGCCAATTTGAGAACGGTTTGATCCTCTGGCACGTGTTGTTTCATAAAGGCATCGTAGCCTTCCATTTCAGCGACGATAACGCCCATTTCTTGAAATAGTACCTTTTCTTGAAATGCCGGTACCCCTTCCTCCCAATCCTTCTCCGTTATCGTGCTTACACCGTTTATCAACTCTGAAAACAGCTGCCTGCGCCGAATAAGCAGGTTAGTGTGATTCTGCTGTTCATAATGCTGCGCCTTCTCAATCAAACCTTCCATGGCTTGTCCGATAAAAGACAAATCGTCTATTTCGCGGCCAACCGGAAGAAAACGCAGTTGGATCGATTCCAGCTTATTAAGCATGAGTTGAATCGGCCGGTAATTACGTTTCGAAATATAGATCAGGTAGCCTAAGGAAGCGGCAATCGTCGCGATGCCGCTAGCAACCCAAACATAGGAGAGGAGCGAAACCCACGCAAAAAGCTGACCCGCCTTAATTCCACTATGAACGCTCCAACCTGTTTTCGAAATGGGAATTTTCGAGATAACTTCCCCCTGATTCGATTCATTATTTCTGTCATTCAGCGGTTCGGAAGACATAACCACATTCCCTTGCTCATTGACCACACGCAAAAAAGTCACTTTATGGTCGCTAAGCGTGTCCAAATTTTCTTGCAGCACCCGGACATCGACATTTATGACGACAATACCTTGACTGCCAAAAGGGATTGGGAGCTTTTTCACCAAGGAAATGACGGGAATGTCCCCCGCTGTACTCGAATCGTGAAGAATTCTCACATCTGACCACCGATCTGTTTGCGGGTTCGTCCACATGCTCTTTACGAACTCCCTATCCGGAAACGTATCCAGTGAATCCTTCTGATTTTCCTTAAGGATTAATCCATCATCCGCACGATACATGTAAATCGATTGAATCAAATGATTGTTAAGAACGAGATCATTCAAGGATTCCGATATATAGAACAGAAGCAGACCTTCGTCTCTAGGCTTCTGCTTCTCATGTTCGACAAACTCTTTAATATGATCATTCGTGGCGAGTTCTTTCAAGAGCGCATTCTGAACTTCGGCCAAGGACCGCGACATCGTGTCAGACACATAGGCTGCGGATATGCTGTTCGCCTTTTTCGTTTCCTTCCGTGAGATGTCAGATACGACAAATAGACCAAGCAGTACCATGATAGAAATGGTTAACAAAAAGAGAGGAAAGTAGGAAAGCAATTGTTTTTTGTACCATTTTCTCATGTATACGGGCCCCTTTCTCTAAGATTACCTATGTCCAACACTATAATTACTAAGATCATACCTGATAGCTATCATAATTACAAAAAATATATGACATTCAATGTTACCTTACATCACATAAATTCATTCTAAAAGCCCATAACTAAAAAAAGAGCGACACAGATTCTTCTTCCTGTACCACTCTTTCTCTTATTGGCTGCATGTCATACACAATCGTGAACAATTTAAGAATTTGACTTAAAATAAAAGCCTCCACGAAATCCCAATGGCTATAAGGATGCATTTTCTCAACGTATATGGTACATTTCTAATGAAAAATACAAGAGGTTCGCAAACTCCCTCTCTAAAAAACTATGAAATGAGGAACCACCCATGTCAGCAGGTAGAAGCAATGAAGATTTGAAAGAGATTACCTTATTAGGCAATCAAGGAACCAAATATGTGTTCAACTATGATCCCACTTTATTAGAAGCATTCGATAACAAGCACCCGAACAGGGATTACTTTGTTAAGTTTAATTTCCCTGAATTCACCAGCTTGTGTCCTGTAACCGGACAGCCGGATTTTGCTACACTCTACATCTCCTATATCCCGAATATTAAAATGGTTGAGAGCAAATCCCTTAAGCTGTACCTATTCAGCTTCCGGAATCATGGTGATTTCCACGAGGACTGCGTCAATATTATTATGAATGATTTGATCGAGCTGATGGCGCCTCGTTATATCGAGGTTTGGGGCAAATTCACTCCGCGTGGCGGCATTTCAATCGATCCTTACTGCAACTGGGGTCAACCCGGCACGAAGTTCGAAGCGATGGCTGAACATCGATTGATGAACCATGATCTCTATCCGGAAAAAATTGATAATCGCTAATTGGCTGATTATAAACATTAAGCCTAGTCAGTCCCTTGGATAATAGGGGTTGGTTAGGCTTTTTTTGCTTCTTATCTAGGCACAAAATGAGTTCGATGCCCTATGGTTGTCCCAAGTTTACACAGCTAGAATGGGAGATACAGCAGGTTAAGAACAAAACTGACTGAACCTCATGAGGAGTTGAACACGATGGGACGTTGGAAGGCAGGCGCAGTTGGTTTCGTTTGTGGAGCTGTGTTTTTCTCCGGGCTTACCTACGCGGCGTCAGGTGCAGTTGGCATCAACGTTTATTTACGCGATATTCGCTATTATTTTGACGGGTTAAACAAGCAGCCCTCATCTGAATTACAAGGATTCATTTATAAAAATACGACTTATGTGCCGCTGCGCTTCATGTCTGAAGCGTTGGGTAAGCCAGTCGATTGGGAGGATGCCACCAGCTCCATCTATGTCGGGGACAAGCCCAAACAGCTGCCTGTGCCTGAACAGCCGGGAAACGGATCCAGTTCTACGGCTTTGCAAGTATTCCCCAAGGATAACCCTTGGAATACGGACATATCCAAGTATCCGGTTCACGCAAACTCTGCAGGGTTCATCGCTTCGATCGGCTTGAATACGAAGATGCATGCCGATTTCGGGACGGTCTGGGAGGGTGCTCCCATTGGCATTCCGTACACGATTGTTGATGGCAATCAACCCAAAGTGAATGTTACCTTCACGGATTACGCCGACGAAAGTGATCCGGGGCCTTACCCCATTCCGGCGAATGCCCCGATAGAGGGAGGCTCCGCTAGCGACGGCGATCGTCATGTTCTCGTGGTCGATAAAAGCAACCATCTTCTATATGAGCTGTACAATGCGCGTTCTACAAGTGATGGGTGGACAGCTTCGAATGGTGCCAAATGGGACCTTACCTCCAATGCTCTAAGGACGAAATATTGGACGTCGGCAGACGCAGCGGGCTTGCCCATTTTCCCAGGACTCGTCCGATATGAAGAAGCCGCCGCAGGAGAAATCAATCATGCACTGCGTTTCACCGTGCAAAAGACACAGCGCGGGTTCATCGCCCCCGCTACTCACTATGCCTCGAGCAGTACGGATCCCAATCACCCGCCAATGGGACTGCGGCTGCGACTGCGAAGCGATTTCGATGTCTCAGGCTTTTCGCCAACGAATCGGACCATCATTCGCGCACTGCAGAAATACGGCATGATCGTCGCCGATAACGGCAGTAATCTCTACCTCAGCGGTGCGCCGAATCCGAAATGGGATGACGACGACCTGCACAACCTCGGTAAGCTGAAGGGCAGCGATTTCGAAGTTGTTGACACAGGTAAAATCGAGAAATAAATCTATTTAAGCTGATAGAAAAGTCCGTTTGAATCAGACCATTCGGCAAAAAGAACCCGTTCATGATGGCTGATTCCACTCAGCTGCAAAAGCTGCTTCAGCCATTCCGAGTCACGGCCGAGACGCTCCAGTGCTGCTTCATTGATACTCCCATTCTCAATAATACTCTCCGGCAGGCAGACCCTTTTCTTAGGGGAATCTGCCTCCTCATTGTTTTGGCTTGCCGGATCCTTTTGGCGGAGCACGCTAATACTACCATTCGTTTCGAACAACGCATAGGCGACTTCCCTCATAGAGAACACATCATTTTCCCGCAGCAGCATACTAAGTTGACCAAAGTCTAGATTGTTACGCTTCATCGCCTTAAAGTCAATAATCCCATCACGGATAAGCAAATCGGGTGTTCCTGTTGCATATCGAGAAATCCAAGGGACGGTCCATATAAACTTCTCGAGGCCAAGTGCAAGCAGTGTCCAGATCACAAGTGCGAAAACGAGATGGCTGAGATGAACATTGTCATCATAAATCGTATTTCCAACTAACTCACTGAGCATTAAGGAGGAGACAAAATCAAACGCCGTAAGCTGAGAAATCTCTTTCTTTCCCAGAAGCCGTGTCATGATTAGTAGTCCAACCAAAGCAACAACCAATTTTACGGCTATGCTTACATACATGTTAGTATCCATAATCATCTCTCCCGATTTAGTTCAGTTCCACATATTCAAGGTTTTCATTATACTATATTTACTTGACAGGGTTAAGACGAGTGGTAAAATATTACTGTAAATATTATTCAAAAACACCTAAAAACATTTCTATCCAAAGGGCTATTCCACTATAATGTAAACGCTCTCACATTGATTCTACGAGCATAAAAGGATGTCGACCAAACGATGATAATGCCCATGATAAAAAATCACGAAAAATTAAGGTGTATGGCAACAGGAATGGAAATCGATGATGACGGTCTTGTATTTCATAACCGTGCAATTGAAGAACCTTCGCTCCTTAGAACGATCTATTTGAATAAGAAACTAAACATTAATCATCACCCGGGTTTATATCAATATTCAGATTGGCTTCCAATCCGTCGTATTCTGCAAGGTTCCAGTTTACCTTCAACCTACCGAAGTACAAAATTGGCGTCCTACCTAGGGTTATCGAAATTACACATTACATTCAATGGCTATTGGAAAGAACGTAATGCCGATATGACAACGGGTACCTTCAAGGAATGTGAGGCCTACACGGTGTGTTCCAGGTTTCCATGGGAACTGGGCAAAACGCTTGTTGTAGCATCAGCTGGAAATACGGCAAGAGCGTACATGAAGGTATGCTCAGAGAATCAATTGCCTCTTGTACTCGTAGTTCCTAATAAACTTCTTACCCGTCTTTGGTCAACTACCAGGGTGAATCACTGTGTGAAAGTTATTTCAGCCGACGGAGATTGTGATTATTCCGATGCCATTAAATTAAGTGATTTGATTAGTACGATGGATGGGTTCCAAAACTCAGGCGGGACAAGAAATGTAGCCAAACGTGATGGGTTAGGTGTAACCGTTCTATCAGCCATTTCGATGATGGGCGAAATTCCAGACTACTACTATCAGGCGATAGGTAGTGGAGCCGGTGCCATTGCGGCATATGAAGCAAATTTGCGATTGGTGGAGAGTGGAGATTATAGATACAAAATGATGAAATTGCATCTGAGTCAAAACATCCCTTTTACACCTATTGCCGACGCTTGGAAACAACGCATAAGAACTGTAGATATCGAGGAAGAGCATGCGAAGTACCAGATCGGCAAAATCTGTGCTAAAGTGCTTTCGAATCGAAATCCTCCCTATGGGTTGGCTGGAGGCTTATACGACGCACTGACGAAATCGGAAGGAAATGTATTCAGCGTCACCAACCGGGAGATTAAAGAGGCGTGCGCATTATTCGAAAAGCTGGAAGGCTGTGATATCTTGCCAGAATCGGGAGCTGCCGTTGCGGCGCTTATCAAGAATATAAACAGTGGAAGTGTTGCCAAGCAGTCATCGATCCTACTAAATATTACAGGTGGCGGCTATAAAAACATTAAGGGGGACTTTGGCATAAATCGAATAAAACCAGACGTATCGATTGGTCGTCAGCAATTTGCCACTGATCTTATGTATAAAAAAATTCAAGCCTTAATCGAGAAGGAGTAAACCTCATGCAAAAAACGATGCAACAATACACGGATATTTTTGACAAGTGCCAAACCAATGAAGGTTATTTCGGTGATTTCAGAGTAGCCGGGGACAATTATTTTGTTTCTCCCGTATTAGAATCGGTTCCGGGAACAGTTATGCGTTTTGAAGGAAACGACAAAGTCATGTGGGCGACGAATAATTACCTTGGACTGGCTGACAATAATGAAATAAAGCAAGTTGCTGTGGAAACCGCTATGGAATGGGGGGTAAGCGGCCCCATGGGATGTAGAATGGTGAGCGGTAATACCCATGAGCACATAGCATTGGAAGAGGAGTTGGCTGCCTACGCGCAGAAGGAGTCCTCCGTTTTATTTAACTTTGGTTACTTGGGTATTATTGGAACGATTGCTTCATTGGTAGGTAAAGACGACATTATCGTGATGGACAAATTGTGTCATGCTTCTATTATCGACGCAGCCCGTTTGGCTGTATCCGACCCAAGAAATTTGAGAGTTTTTCGGCATAACGATATGGATAGTCTCGAGAAGCTGTTACAGACAGTGAACAAAACAAGAAAAAAAGGAGTCCTCGTGTTAACAGAAGGGGTCTACGGTATGACGGGAGATCTGGCCAAACTGGATCGAATTTGTGAGCTCAAGGACAAGTATGAAGCCAGATTATTCGTTGATGATGCTCATGGCTTTGGTGTGATGGGGGCGCATGGCAGAGGGGCTGCTGAGCATTTCGGGGTTCAGGACAAGGTAGACATTTATTTATCGACATTTGCAAAGGCGTTTACGGCCATTGGCGGCTTTTCAGCAGCTAAAAAAGAAGTGGTAGATTGGATTCAATATAATGCAAGAACCCAAATCTTTGCGAAAAGCTTGCCAATGGTGTATGTAAAGAGTTTAAGAAAAACCCTCGAGCTAGTCCAAGAGGGCCACGTCAGGCGGGAAAGATTGTTTGAAGTGTCCGAATTGCTATCAAACGGATTAAGAAACCTTGGTTACTATGTAGCCCAAACAGCCTCTCCGATTATTTCGGTATATGTTCCTGGAGGAGATCTGGCTGTAGGTAAATATTGGGTTAAATTTTTAAGGGATCATGGGGTCTTTTTACAATGTGTGATGTATCCTGTCATTCCAAAAGAATTAATTATGTTCCGAATTATTCCCACAGCTTCACACACAAATGAACAAATTGCGTTTACGATTGAGATATTCAAACAACTGCGTGATGAATACTCTCTGCAGTTGGATATTCATTTAGAAGCCGTTGACCGCATTTATTCCAATGACTAATACTCAACTCAACTTTCGTTACGACAAGGCTATGACTAAAAACGGCATCTTTCGCTGCCGTTTCAGTCATAGCTTTTTAGCATATTAACAAATACACGTCATCTTCTTCTTCCCTACTCGGCCCATCGATTCTATTTTATGAATATATTCACTCACGAGTGGCACTTTACAAGCCGTTTGACCGACGTCAACATGAACCTTGCCAATCTCATTAGCTACTTCCGTCGCAGCTTCAAATAGAGGAACACAATACGCACCCACCGTAATAACGAAGGTGTTCATTGTATATCTAACGCGATTTCTTTCCGCATGAATCGTTGTTCTCACTTGCTCCAACAGCTGCGCAATTTCATGAAGATCGAGCTTCTCATCTGGTGTGATACTAATATAGTTGGCATAAGTGCTCCATCCACATGTGGCAATTAATTCATCGGGAGATTGCAGCCATTCCCGTGCCAATTCAAGCGCGCTGCTGCTTTCTGCAGCCACGCCCGCTACCGTATATTCGGTGAGCATATACCAATAGGCTTGCTTCGCCCAATTCTGAAGTTCTTGCTTCGTCATTGTTTTTGGATCAACGGAAAGTCCGGCCAAGTACATCGCATCCGTATTGCCTGAATTGTAAAGAGTGAGGACTAGCTCACGATCTTTTTTGACGAATTTGACCAACTTCTTCAGATCGCCTACTTTTACTCCGAAAAAAGGCTCCTGCGCACCATGCCGAAGAAACGTTTTCTTCGTTTGCTCGCTTCCAAGCTCCTCTAGATTATTCATTACCTCTTCAAATGTCATAGATTCACCACTCAACATTCATTTTTCCGTATTGTATCATAGGGTCGATCTTGATGTGAAATTCCTTCGCCTTTCGTACAATGTAAAGAGTCGGGAGGGAAGACCCCGCCGACTCTTGTTCAGTGCTTTATTTGTCCTTGTCTCTATCCTTGTCGCTGCCTCTCATCACAATGAGCTTGTATGTTTTAGTGGAGGTATCCTCAGCTGTCACCTGAATATCAATCGTGTTCTCACCCTTTTTCAAGTGAATAACTTCAGGTGCTGCTCCACTTACAACTAATGCACCGTTAGCCGTTACCTTTGCTCGGCTGTCTGCAACAGTTGGCGTGACGGTGATCTTACTGGTTCCATTTGACACTGGCACCGTGTATGCTGTTACATTCGCTCCGAATCCCGGACTTAATGTTCCCGCACTAATCGTCAAGCTGCTTAGATTCGCATTGTTTGATAACAGCCGAGTTACTGTCAGTTGATATGTCTTTGCAGAATGATCTTCGGCGGTAATAACAATGTCGATCCTATTTTCGCCCACATTTAGCTGAATGTCACTGGAAACCTCTCCACTTATAACTAATGCTCCGTTCACCGTTATCTTCGCTTGACTGTCTGCTGCCGTTGGATGGATGCTGATTTGAGCTATCTCATTAGACACACTTGACGTATATTCGGTTACAGCTGCATCAAATGCAGGACTTAATGTACCTGTACTTATCGTCAAACTGCTTAACGCGTTGTCGGTCGAAGGCCATATTTCCGTAGCCGTCACACCAGCTGCCTTTTCATAATTGGTTCCAATATTGTTTAAGAAATTCTTACTGACCATAATATTTGAGCCTGCCTGCAGCTGAATCCCATTCGTATTTCCTGTTAACGTATTCCCTGTAATTTGTACGTTTTGAGGGTCTCCCTGTCCTACACTATTGGCATTTTGGTCACCGTTGTCGTGTTCGAGCAGAATTCCCCAGTAATTGCCCGCTGTATTATTGCGAATTAGATTATTAATAATCCGAGTACCTGGTCCGTTTAAAATGTTGATCCCAACGCCATTATTGACAGTTATCGTGTTTTCAATTGTGTTGTGCTCGATCAATGTATCCGGAGTACCCATCGAAACGACTATGCCTTCACGTGAGTTTCGAATTAGGTTGTCATGAATGTAGTTATTAGGACCCGTTTTACTATGGTTGCTTGGCGCTGTACCGCCTGTATTTCCAAGACCTATGCCCCCGCCGGTAAAAATGTTTTCGATCGTATTGCCGTGAACTTCGTTCAGGTACTCCAGCTCACCATGAAGATCAATAGCATCCAATTTGGTATTGGTATAGAGATTATTTCTCAGAACGTTATTGTGCGCTACATTTTGGATGAGGGAACCATGACGCAAATATGGCCCTTCGAACGTAGAATTTTCCACCACATTCCAATACGTATCATTATCAAAACCAAGCCTATCGACCTTCGGCATTCCTTGAATGGAAGTTCCATAACCTGCTCCGCCGCCACCGAGATCGGTTGCATTGCGGAACGTACTGCCGCGAACTACGACATCATGGCTGTTCTCAATCCGAATCGCCATCCGTCTAAACCGTTCAACAGTAACCTGATCAATGGTCACGTTATAGGACGGATTCTCACCATAGTTCGCTATGGCAATCATACTGTCGGGTCCCCCGGCATCTGGATTATTCGTAGCATGCTCTAAGGAAAATGTACGATTCCAAGTTGAGGTTACTGTAAGGTACGAAACGATAATATCGTGTTGATTGGATGACTTCAAGACTGAACTATTCTTGACGTCGTCAATACTTGATTTCAATAGCGTGCCAGTTTGGCTTTCTCCTCTTACATTCACTCCGGATTTGAGTTTTATGTTAATAAACCCGTCAGGCGATGTTTTCAAATTATACACACCATTCGGTAAAAAGACTTCATCGCCGAAAGCGGCAGCATTGATGGCATTTTGAATAGCTATCCGGTCATCTTGTTCATTATCCGCTGGGTCGGCGCCATAATCTACCACATTAATCGTTTTTCCCGTTACAGCGTTAGGTGTATGCATAGGGTGCTCGGAACCATCTGGTTTCGTCAAGCCAGCCTTCGTGAAAGGAACTGTCCCTGGGGGAGCCGTAGGTGTATTATTCGGAACAATGGCAACCGGTGTATCTCCTGATAAAAAAGGTGCGTAAATCATCACTTCCGTTAAGCTGGTAAAGGTGCTGCCATCCGAGTTGCCATGTCCTACAATTCTTAGGAAACGAGCATTGATATCCGGGAAATCAAATGCCTGCATGTTAACCGTACTCGCGCGGCTGCTGCCACTAAACACATTCGACCATGAAATAGCATCATTTGAAGTCTGAATATCTATAAGGGTAGAGCGTTGATCTCCTTTATAAAAAGCTATGCCCACGTACCCGATACTCCTCGTTTGCCCCAAGTCAAACATCACATATTGACCATCACCTGAAGCGGACCAGCGGCTGTATAGATTGTTATCGAGCGTATTGCTCTCTACATTTCCATCGCTGCTGCTAGCATTAACTTCCACAACCTGTAGGGGAGTAACAGGAGAAGTTAACGTTGTCGCGCTGTAGATCAACGGAGTTGTGGAGTAGTTTCCAGCCGCGTCTCCAGCGATGATCTTATAGGTATAACTCGTATTTGGTGTTAATCCTTCGACGTTATAATAAGTACTCCCATAAACGGTAGAAAGAACGGAGTCATTTTGATAGACCAAATAGTTGGTTACTAAGGTATCATCTGTAGCTGCTGGCCAGGTTAATTGGACAAAATCCGTTCCCAGATTGCTTGACTTTAAGACAGCGTTTGATGGCCAAGTAGGCGGTGTATTATCACCTTGTACCACTCGTTTCACCACCAACTGCGGCTTAGGATTGGTTGCCGTCGTTTCTTTGGAATACACATTAACCGATCTGCCTAAGCCTTGTGAATCACCGACAACGAAGGATACTGCACCATCCGATAAATGCTGTCTTACATAATTAGTTACGTCTACCGTATATAGAGCCGGCTTGGATATCGTATTAGGCTGAGTGACCGTGATTTGCCCTAACTTAGCTAATTGAGCCAGATCCGTTTGGGGCGCTGTATTCCAAGTAATTGCTGCTTCCTGCCATGTAATATCGTTCTGAGCGAACACTTGTAAAGCTGTGTCCACGTCATTTGCACCGCTCCCCCGTTTTGCAGATACCTGCAAATAATACTTGTATGCACTGTCCGAAACCGCAGCCACGTTAAATTTATAGTAGGCCTGTCTTTTGACAGTGCTGCTGGACAAGATGTTGTATATACCCGTTGTTGAGCTCGTTTTGGTATCAAAGTTAGTATTGGCAATCGCTGTATTCGTAGTGTCCATAGCGATAGCCGCATCCGCTGTAGGCAGCAGAGCAGCCACATCCACCTCAACATCAGTCGCCTTTCCTGGCGAAGGGATGAGGAATAATGAGAAAACCATTGAAATCATTAACATCATGGCTAACTTTCTTTGAACGAGATAAATTTTCATGTCAACAAGCTCCTTATTCTGTTTAATGTTTGAATATTTATGTAAGCGCATACAGATGCCTTGTGACCCTCATCATACTCTCTTTCAAGCTAATTTTATTGTCATTTATTTAGGTCTTAGAGGGGTATTATTGGGATTTGGCTATCTTAGGCAGCAAGCATCAGGCAGCGATAGGCAAAAAGTGCAGTCTAGCCTCGGACAGCGTGCTCTCAGCAGATGAGAAGTCTTTTTCAGACGTCTCGCTCCATCTGGGCCTCCGAGACAGCCTTTTCTGCCTTCTCAAGCCGCAAACCCGCTAACTTACCTGCTCTCAGCGGTTGAGAAGTCTTTTTCAGACGTCTCGCTCCACTTTCGCTCCAACTGGGCCTCCGAGACAGCCTTTTCTACCCTCTCAGGCTGCAAACCCGCTAACTTGCCTACTCTCAGCAACTAAGAAGTCCTTTTCAGACGTCTTGTGCCACTTTCGCTCCATTCGGGCCTCCGAGACAGCCTTTTCTGCCTTCTCAAGCCGCAAACCCGCTAACTTACCTACTCTCGACAGTTGAGAAGTCTTTTTCAAACGTCTCGCTCCACTTTCGCTCCATTCGGGCCTCCGAGACAGCCTTTTCTACCCTCTCAGGCTGCAAACCCGCTAACTTGCCTGCTCTCAGCAGTTGAGAAGTCTTTTTCAGACGTCTCGCTCCACTTTCGTTCCAACCGGGCCTCTGAGATAGCCTTTTCTGCCTTTTCTGCCTTCTCAAGCCCGCAAACCCGCTAACTTACCTACTCTCGACAGTTGGGAAGTCTTTTTCAGACGTCTCGCTCCACCTTCGCTCCATTCGGGCCTCCGAGACTGCCTTTTCTGCCTTCTCAAGCCGCAAACCCACTAACTTACCTACTCTCGACAGTTGAGAAGTCTTTTTCAAACGTCTCGCTCCACTTTCGCACCATCTTCATCCTTGTTTTTCTGTACCTGTCACCCTTCCTCTGAGTCCAGGTACCTGTCCAAGTACACCTAGCTAACTGCTCTAAGTGATATAATACTCTGCGTGTGACCTAATTGGATGGTCCTGGAACAACAGGGTGAGTTATCGAGAAACTAAATTTAAACGTGCAGCAGTTCGCTTTTCAATCCAAAGGATGGATTGTCCAAGGCAGCAAAAAAGAAAACCGATCCATGCGGATCGGCATTTGGAAACTTTTTTAACTAATATTCTTTTTTAAACTAATATAAAGGTTTCGGTTGGTACACAGGCGGTTGAGGCTGGGTGCATTGCGGGAACGGTAGAATATCTCGAATTTGATTGAATGCATAATGTTTGGTAGCAAATTGGGTGTGATATAAATATTCGATTACGTAAATAGACCCCTCTTGAATACTGCACAGAATACCAGAAACACCAGTCCCGTCCATTAGGGATACACCTACTGGGCTTCCGATCCAGGCATACGCTTTATGCTGTAAGGACATAGGTCATCACCTCCTAAAGTACCTTATGCGGCGAGGCGCCCAAGGGTTCAGTTTACTTCGCGCTTCTCCACCCGCACACGCCCTGAGAAGAACGTAGCACCGCCGCCCATATCGGCTACCCGGTCTGGCGTGAGCGCGTTAACCAATGCTTTGTTCCCCGGCAAATCCGCCCAAAGTCCTTGGCTTACAACCACGCCTCGCAGCACATCCGAGCCAGCCGCTACGACTAATTCGCACTCTCCGCGATCATTCCATACACGGGCAACATCACCACTGACCAAGCCTAATGCGGAAGCATCCGCCTCATTCATATGAAGCTTCGGCATTTTTTCCATTCGGATATGCTTCTCATTATGCGCAAACGTCGAATTCAAGAAGTTATGATTCGGTGCCGGAACGAACAAGAATGGCAGGTCACCTTCATCCACTAGTGGCGTATATGTCGGAAGTGGCGGGAAACCTTTGCTCTCCATCTCATGAGAATAAAGCTCGATCTTCCCGCTTGGTGTCTTTAATTCCCCAGGGAACAAGGGCTTAACATCCGCCTTGATAAACTGTTTTTCCAGTAGTGTTTCGTACGATATGTTATTCAGAGCTGGGTTTCCAGGATGATCCAAAGCCTGGCGAATCAAAGCTTCATCGCTATCCCGCAAAGCTTCCTCCTCGTAGCCCATCCCCGCCGCCAACAAACGAAACACATCCACATTCGCTTTGCTTTCTCCATAAGGAGCTGTGACGGGAAGCTGAAGGTGCACATATTGATGCCAATAGGAGCGGTAAAAGTCCGTATTTTCAAAGGAAGACGTTGCTGGAAGCACAATATCCGCGAACTTCGCTGTTTCGGTCAGAAACAGGTCATGAACCACGGTAAACAGCTCCTCCCGCTGAAGTCCCTCCCTCACCTTATTCGCATGAGGAGCAACTAACGCTGGGTTGGAATTGTACACATAAAGCGAACGAATTGGCGGATCGAGCTCCAGCAAGGCGCTCCCGAGCAAATTCATATTAATTTGACGAGCTTCCTTCTCCCGCAAATCAGGTCGCTGTAAAGCCGGAATATTGTGCTCTAAGTAGCTGCCATTTCCTTTAATCGCACCGCCGCCTTTATGCAGCCACTGTCCCGTTAACGCTGGCAGGCAGGCTATGGTCCGCACACACATACCACCGTTATCATGATGCTGAATGCCATTCCCAATTCGAATAAAAGATGGCGAAGTCTGACCGTATAAACGAGCTAAGCGGTAAATGTCTCGGGCAGGTACGCCCGTTATTGTAGATACCACAGAAGGATCATATTGACGCACATGCTCCCTTAGCTCCTCATGCCCAGCGGTATATTGCTGCATAAACGCTTCATCTACCAAATTCTCATCGAACAAGATATGCATGATTCCGAGAGCAAGGGCAGCGTCTGTTCCTGGCAAAATCGGAATAAACCAGTCCGCCCAGCGGCCTGTTTGGTTCTTATGAGCGTCAATCACGATAATTTGCGCACCATTCTTACGGGCTTTCTCAGCCAACATAACCTGATGCATATTCGTGCTCACAGCATTAATGCCCCACATGATAATCAGCTTGGCATGAACCGTATCCTCTGGATCTGTCCCGAAGCTGCCTCCCATTGTATACTTGTAGCCTTCTGTTCCTGCTGATTCGCAGATGGAATAAAGCAGTCGGCTTGCTCCCATCCGATTAAAAAAGCGACGATCCATCCCTTCCGTCCCAATCCGACCCATGTTGCCATAAAAGCTGTAAGGCAAGATAGATTCTGTGCCTTCATCTTCGATTAGTTTTTTCCACCGACTTGTAATGGTTTCGATCGCTTCTTCCCAAGTAATCCTTTCAAACTGACTGCCTTCACCCTTAGGACCCACGCGCTTCATGGGATACTGCAGCCTTTTATCATCATATATACGTGCCGTCATGTTCCGGACTTTATTGCAAATAGCCCCTTGTGTTACCGGGTGATTCGGGTCTCCCTCTATTTTAACGATCTTTCCAGCTTCTTTATGAAGCAGCAGGCCGCATTGATCTGGACAATCCAGTGAGCATACGGCTGGGAAAATACCATTTTGTTCATCACGCATCGTTGTAAGCATTCGGCACTCCTTTCAACACTTCAATTCTTTTTTACTATATACCGAAATGAAGCGAAGCGAAAGCCTCTTTGAAATTAGTACAACTGCTCCACGGCCCAATCCCCTTCCAACGGATCGCAGCTCACTAGAGGCAGCTTTAATGCCTTAATGGCTTGTTGTAAATATTCACCTTTGAAACAAATTTTTTGGGATAATGGAACTGATAGCTGCTGTAGAGCGTTCATATCTTTCGAATAAAAAGCAGCATCCCATCTAACTTTAGCGATTATGCGTGCTGTAATTTCTGGAGGAATTCCTTTGGCTCGGGAAATAAGCTCGGCAGCTGCATGAGGATTATTGCGGATAAACGTATGGACCCGAACATGTGCTTTTAAGAAAGCAACTGCGTCTCCTTCATGATGTCGCGCCCAATTCTCATCCGCAACAATTCCCGTCAAATAATTCTCCCCTATTCCCTCTGGAAAAAGCACCTGACCTACGCCGTGGTATTGAGCCAAGCTAATATACGGCTCCCACATGACACTTCCGGCAAGCTTCCGCTTCACGATCCCCGCCATGCATTCATCCATTTCTTTATGTTCAAAATGATTCTCATGACCTCCAAGCGATTGAAGCAGCTTCGATAAACGATAACCCGCACTCGATTGCGCTGCCGATGAAAGCGGCCATTGACAGATCTCCGAAATATCGTTGATCTCCAGCCCTTTGCGCATAACGAGTGAAATCCCTTGCCCACCGGAGGTTTTGCCGTCAAAGGCCAGTAGAATAGGGCGAAATGCAGGCAGCGTCTGACTCAGTGATTGACTAAGTGCAATCGGATAGTCTCCCAAGGAAGCAATCTGGATGCTGCCCCCAATCAATCCTTGCAGCAGCAACGTTCCATTAGCTGCATCCAACCATTTTACATGCACAGAACGGCTAGGATTGACTAAGATGAGCTCTTCCTCCAACCAGCCAAGCTCTTTCATGATGAGTGCTGTCCACATATGGGCCGTTCCGCTCTGATAACCAACCGTTATCGTCGATAGCTCCTGAGAAGTGACAGTTGTTGCTGCACCTGAGGCAAATGGCGGATTCTGTATGCTAAAAGAGTGAAGACGAACCCACTGCTCCAGTTCATTCTTATCAATTAAGATTTCTTTCCCTATTTTCACAAAAGGGAGCTGCTTTAATTTACGCCATCTGTCAAAGGTGGATCGGCTTACACCAAGCAAATCGATCGCATCATGCAAAGAAATGAGGTTGAATCGCTGGTTGGTCATGGTCATCGCGCCTCCTGCCGGGGTTAAGATGGTCATTCATCGTCATTCATGTTCATGTGTTTCCAATTCATTGACAGTTGGGTGGGCTGAGATTATATTTCATTATAGAAATATATTCATAGTAAGTCTATAGGAATTATGCAATTTACGACCAGACCTCTGGAGATAACTTGGTTAGAAATCAACGAAAGCAAATTATCGTTAGGGGGATATGAACATGACTCATTTTGCTAAAAAAGGCTGCACGACAGCCATCGTATTACTTCTTGCTTCCTCTTTACTATTGACAGCCTGCGGCAAAACAGAAGCGACTGCATCTGCGAGCGGCGGCGCACCTGAAGTCACTGAGCTTCGTTATCAAGGAGGTGTTGGCTCCGTTACTTTTCCAGAATTAGCTGATGATCTGGGGTACTTAGCTCCTTTGAAGCTGAAATTTATCGGCAATACGATTAGTGGTCCTCAAGATATTCAAGCCGTCGTTACGGGGGATACCGACTTTGGCGGAGCTTTTAATGGGGCTATCGTGAAATTGATATCTGCCAAAGCTCCGATTAAGCCAGTTATTGCTTACTATGGTGTCGATGAGAATACGTGGACGGGATATTACGTTTTAGATGGCAGCCCGATCAAATCTGCAAAGGACTTAATTGGCAAAAAGATTGCAGTGAATACACTAGGTGCTCACCATGAATTCGTCATTAAGGAATACTTGCACAGAGCCGGCCTAACGACGGAGGAGATTAAGCAAGTAACGCTAGTTGTCGTACCGCCGGTCACGACGGAACAGACGCTGCGCGCAGAACAAATCGATGTAGCCACACTAGGCGGCGTGCTGCGTGACAAAGCGCTGGAGCGCGGAGGCATTCACCCTTTGTTTAAGGATATCGATCTGTTTGGCACCTTTAGTGCCGGCAGTTTACGTGCTGACTGATAAATTCATCAAAGCGAATCCGAATGCCTCGCGTAAATTTGTTGAGGCAACCGCCAAAGCTATTGAGTGGGCTCGCATAACACCGCGGGATGAAGTCGTTGCTCGTTATGAGAAAATCATTAACGCCCGAGGCAGAAAAGAAGATACTTCTACTGTGAAGTTTTGGAAAAGCACCGGTGTTGCCGGTAAAGGCGGCTTGATCTCTGACAAGGAATTCGATACTTGGATCCATTGGCTGGAGAACGAAGGCGTCCTTAAAGAAGGGCAATTGAAGATCAAAGACCTGTACACGAATGAATTCAATCCTTTTGTAAATGAGAAGAAGTAGATGAAGTATCTGGCTTATGAAGCCTGGTTCAGACTTGTGAAACCGTTATGGAGGTGCTGCAAATGACAGCTAAAATAAGCATTCAGCATGTGCAGAAATCGTTTCGAATCCAAAGAAACCTAGGGCATTTGAAAGAAGATTCACAGCCTATTTCCGCCCTAAAGGATATCAATTTGGAGGTGAAGAAGGGCGAGTTCATGGTCATCGTCGGCCCTAGCGGCTGCGGCAAATCAACATTGCTCGACTTACTTGCGGGTTTAACGAAGCCAAGCAGCGGGCAGATTTTGTTAGACGGCAAGGCCATTACAGGACCGAATCTAGATCGCGGTATCGTGTTTCAGCAGTATGCGCTTTTCCCGTGGAAGACGACGCTTGCGAATGTGGAGTTTGGCCTCGAAGCCAAAGGGGTGGGTCGCAAAGAACGCCGCAAAATAGCCCTAGAGTTTATTCATCTAGTTGGGCTTGCCGGCTTCGAAAACCGTTATCCCCATGAGATTTCAGGAGGCATGAAACAGCGGGTTGCGATCGCCAGAAGCTTGGCCTACGATCCCGAAGTGCTGCTGATGGATGAACCCTTCGCTGCGCTTGATGCGCAAACACGTGAAACCCTGCAAAGCGAATTGCTGCGTATTTGGGAGGCTACGAAAAAAACGATTATTTTCATCACGCATGGCATTGAAGAAGCGGTTTACTTAGGCCAGCGTGTCGCTGTAATGACCTCTCGTCCAGGGAGAATCAAGAAAGTCATTGATATCCCTTTTGAATCACGTAGAAGTGAAGAAGATTTGCGATCTCATCCTGACTTCGTCAAGCTGCGCCACGAGGTGTGGGATTTGCTTAAAGACGAAGTAACAAGAGCCCAGCAGCAAGAAATAGCCAAGAGCTTGGATGGCTTTGAGCACAATAAATCTGCGTTAAAAGGGGGCGTTAGTAATGGCTAGTGTGAATGCGGGGAAAGCCCTGGTTCTTCGTGAAAAAGAAAGCTTTGATGTCGCCCTATGGTCCTTAGCGAAGCTCAGAAAACTGTTCAAAAATGCTATTGTCATCGTTGCCTTGCTATTCGTATGGGAAGTGGCGCCTCGTGTAGGTCTCGTTGATCGAACGTTCTTCCCTCCGATTTCCGAAATAGCGGCTGCTTGGTGGCAGTTGCTGCTGGCGGGTGATCTTACCGAGCATACAATAGCCAGCTTATCGCGTTCTTTGAGCGGATTTACGCTGGCAATCCTCATCAGCATCCCTCTTGGCCTCGCCATCGGTTGGTGGAAGCCCGTATCGGAGTATCTCAATCCCTTGCTCGAATTATTGCGAAATACGGCCGCACTTGCCATACTGCCGGTTTTCATTCTTTTGCTCGGTCTGGGTGAAACCTCGAAGATTGCCATCGTGCTGTATGCCTGCACTTTCCCGCTTCTACTGAACACCATTAGCGGCGTCAAAAATGTCGATCCACTTTTGATCAAGTCAGCTCGTTCGATGGGTTTATCGCCAGTCAGCTTATTTCGCAAAGTGATTATCCCCGCTGCAACTCCGACTATTTTCGTAGGCATTCGGCAGGCTGGAGCCGGCTCTATTCTAGTGCTCGTTGCCGCTGAGATGGTCGGTGCGAAGTCCGGTCTCGGTTACTTAATTCAATACACACAGTTCAGCTTTCAAATCACGAATATGTACGCAGGCATTATCTCTATTTCGGTTATTGGTTTAATCATTAATTACCTACTCGTTACGCTGGAGAAGAGATTAACAGGCTGGAAGCAAACCTACAGTGAGTAAAAAAATAAAAGGGTGCGTGAGTGATCATGAGCAAAGAGAAAAGACAACTGCATTTAAATGTATTCATCATGAATACGGGACATCATGAAGCATCATGGAGACATAAGAACACAGAGCCGGAGAATATTACGGATATTCGTTATTTTCAACGGATTGCGCAAATTGCAGAACAGGCTAAATTCGACTCCCTCTTCTTGGCAGATGGATTGGCGGTCAGTCAAAACATTAAGCATGGCGCGTTTGTTGGGCTTGAACCCTTCACTTTGCTTTCTGCCTTAGCCTCGGTAACTGATCATATCGGACTTATCGGCACCGTCTCTACAACGTATAATGAACCCTTTCATGTTGCCCGCAAATTTGCCTCGTTGGATCACATAAGCAAAGGTCGAGCAGGCTGGAATATCGTCACTTCCGGCAGCTCATTTGAGGCTAGCAATTTCAGTAAAGATGACCATTTGGAGCACAGCAAGCGCTATGAACGGGCCAAAGAATTTCTAGACGTAACGACCAGTCTGTGGGACAGCTGGGAAGATGAAGCCCTGATCATTGATCGAGAATCAGGTACCTTCGCAGATCGAAGTAAAGTCCGGGAAATCAATCATGTCGGCGACACCTTCAAAGTACGCGGACCACTAAATATACCAAGGTCTCCACAGGGATATCCTGTGCTTGTTCAAGCCGGTTCTTCCGAATCTGGCAAAGAATTCGCCGCTCAATATGCGGAGGCCATATTCACTGCTCAGCAAACACTTGTAGAGGCCCAACAGTTTTATTCAGATGTAAAATCAAGACTTGCCAAGTATGGCCGATCTCCTGAGCAGTTGAAAATCTTACCGGGCATCTGCCCTATTATCGGTCGAACCGAATCAGAAGCCAAAGAAAAAGAGCAAGAATTAAACGAATTAACCGTTCCGGAATATGGGCTGAATCAGTTGTCCAATATGATGAACATTGATTTATTCTCATATCCGTTGGATGGACCGCTGCCGGAGCTGCCAAGCTTGTCCGACATCAATGGGAATAAAAGCCGCTTCCAGCTGGTCGCTGATTTAGCAAAGCGCGACAATTTAACCATTCGCGGCCTTCTTCATCGTCTCGCAGGCGGACGTGGTCATCGTACGTTTGCTGGTACACCTATCCAAATTGCCGACCAGCTTGAAGAATGGTTCTTACACGGGGGCAGTGACGGCTTTAATGTGATGCCGCCTTATTTACCTGCCGGATTGGAAGAATTCGCACAGTTCGTCATACCGGAGCTGCAGCGAAGAGGATTGTTCCGCACGGAATATTCAGGAACTACCCTGCGGGGACATTTGGGCTTGTCCCGACCTGCTAATCAGTATGCGACTGCTGCCGTTGGAGGCGCATAAATATAATTTAATGGAGGTAATTCGTATGAGTACAAATGAACAAGTTAAGGTAACTCCCGGTCACATTGAGGTGCTTCCGATTGCAGGCAGAATTGGCGCAGAAATAAAAGGGGTGAGCCTTAACGCTGATCTGGATACTCAGACGGTTAAGACGATCCGCGAGGCGTTATTGCAGCATAAAGTCATTTTCATTCGTGATCAGCATCAGCTGGATGACGCGGGACAGGAGGCTTTTGCTCGCCTGCTTGGTGATCCTGTTGCTCATCCGACGGTGCCAATTAAAACCGGCACTGATTATGTTCTTGAGCTTGATTCCGCTCATGGCGGGCGTGCCGATTCTTGGCATACCGATGTGACCTTCGTCGATGCTTACCCGCAGGCCTCCGTTCTTCGTGCTGTCGTGGTTCCCGCTTCCGGTGGTGACACGGTTTGGGCGAATACCGCAGCCGCTTATGAGCACCTCCCCTCAGAGCTGCGTACCCTTGTTGATCAGCTATGGGCACTGCACAGCAACGACTACGATTATGCCGCGCAGCGTCCTGAAGTCTCTCCCGAGAAGGAGCGCCATCATCGGGAAGTGTTTGCTTCCACGGTGTATGAAACCGAGCATCCTATCGTTCGTGTGCATCCCGAGACGGGTGAACGCACCCTTGTGCTTGGCCATTTTGTGAAGAAAATCCTGGGCCTTTCTTCCGCAGATTCTGCTCAACTCTTGTCTCTACTTCAGGGGCATATTACTAAGCTGGAAAATACGGTTCGTTGGCGATGGTCTGCCGGAGATGTCGTGATCTGGGACAATCGCGCAACACAGCACTACGCGATCAACGATTACGGTGACCAGCATCGAATTGTGCGCCGAGTCACTGTAGACGGCGATATTCCAGTGGGGATTGATGGCCGACAGAGTGTAACACGCATCAAACAGCCATCCGAGTCGTTAACGAAAACGAGTGCTTAAATAAATGACCCGCTACAAGGCTAATTGGCCTTGTAGTGGGTCATTTATTTGCTAATCCAGTATCCCGCCGCCCAATATAAAGCGGTACTGCAAATGAAAATGATTCTCAACAATCTTATCAATCCGAACCCCGCCCGTTTTCTTCGAAGCACAATGAATGATCTTCCCATCCCCTAAATAAATTCCCATATGACTAATGGGCTTCTGGGAAGCATCCAATCCTGCGTAATCCGCTGCCCGATTACCTCGAAAACTCGTAAAGAATAATAAATCTCCCCGCCGGGCCTTACTTATATCACGATACGTGCGTTTTGATAAGGCTTCTACATAAGCGGCTTGATTTCTAGCATCCCAAGGCAAATCCATTCCAAGTGCACTCAAATACACCCAACGTGTGAAATCAGAGCAGTCAAACGAAGAGGGCTCCAATCTGTTAGAACCATATACATAAGGTGTCCCCAGGTAACTGATGGCCGTATCTATCAAGTTCTCTACATAGCTTCCTTGTTTGGGGACGATGGAGGGATTGGGGAATGCCTGAATCAAGGGGAAGCCGTTAGGTAAGAGTGCCTGCTTCGAACTCCCAGTCTCCAAGCTCCTCACCTGGTTGCTTGTATAGAGCTGATCTACCCCCAAATCCCCTATATACAGCTCCGCATCGCTGCTCGTTAAATTCCAGTCCGACATTCTATTATCGGTCTCACGCTCTATGGCAAGGTTCGAATGTTCCTTAATACCCTGCTGCTCAATTTTTGATTTCTGGGAGCATCCGCTAAGTATAGAAAATGTGCTGGCCAGCAACAAACTAAAGACGATTTTCCGCATCATCAAAGTCATCCAATAAACCCCTTGTCATGTGATGCTGTTAGGATGCCAAATTTTTGTAAAAACAAACATGAAAAAAGCCTACAACATGTATCTGATTACAGGGTTCCAAACACTTTAGCGATGAAATACATCGTCTCAGCAGCATTCCTTGTCAGATTGGGCCAAATCGGATGAATTTAAGCATGTTTTTCATTGTTACGGAGTTAATCCACAAAGACCGAAATCCACATTTTCAACACAAAAAAAAACCGCAGGTGAACCTCACCCACAGACTTGATTACTACCGCTGCTTCTTACCCAGATTCAGCTCTTTCATGATTTGTTGGCCTGTCGGTGTCTGAGCTAAGCCACCTTTGGCTGTCTCCCGGTGTTTCTCTGGCATTGCTGTACCTACTTCATACATCACTTGAACGACTTCATCCGAAGGGATGACGGATCTGACACCGGCCAAAGCCATGTCGGCTGCTGCCATGGCATTAACCGCCCCAAAACCATTACGGACAATACATGGAATCTCAACCAAACCGCCAACGGGGTCGCATATGAGCCCCAAGGTGTTCTTCAGCGCAAGCCCCACTGCGTGCATCGCCTGTTCAGGCGTACCGCCGCGAAGCTCCACGAGCGCACCTGCTGCCATACCAATGGCGGACCCAACTTCAGCCTGGCATCCACCTTCTGCACCGGAGACGAAGGAGTTGTTGGCGATGACATAACCGATGGCGCCAGCGCTTAACAAGCCATTGACCATATGGTCGTCATCCCATCCAAATCGCTGCTGACTGCTGATGAAAACACCTGGAATAATCCCGCAGGAGCCAGCCGTCGGCGTGGCGATGATTCGTCCCATGGAAGCGTTAACTTCTGAAACGGCGAGTGCATACGCCATCGCTTTGCAGGCTTCTTCGCCTAAAGACGCTTCTGTCGTTGTCATATAGTTCGCAACACGTTGAGCGTCTTTCCCCGTCAACCCGCTTCGGGATGTTGTATCTTCTGTCAATCCTTTGGCGACGGCTTCTTTCATGATTTGGTAATACGCCCGCATCTTTTCAAAGACATACTCAGGCGATTTACCCGATTCTTGGCTTTGATCAGCAAGCATGACTTCTGCAATGGTTAATCCTTCGGAAGCACATACTTCCGTTAATTGTTTCAATGTCCGGAATCTCATTTATTCGCCTCTTTCTGCGAGGTCCACTTTTTTTATTTCGTATATCATACTTAAATCCTTAAGCTCTTGTATAAGCGAATCCGGAATCGATACATCCGTTTCGATGACTGTCATCGCTTCCCGATCGCGGCCTTTCCGATCCAAATCCATGAAACCAATATTGATTTCGCTGCGCCCCAATATGGCGGTAATATCTGCAATCATCCCTGGACGATCATGATGGGAAATAACTAGCGTAGGATATACCGCAGTAAATTTCACATCAAATTGATTCACATTAACAATCTCAACATTGCCTCCGCCGATCGATGCTCCCGTCATACTCAATTCCCGTGTATCGGATGAAAGAAGGAATCGAACGGTGTTGGGATGATCAGCTTTATCTTTACTTGTAAGGAAGGCAATCTCCACTCCAAGCGCTTCAGCCTCTTCAGCAGCAGTAGGAATACGCGGATCATCGGTTTCATAATCCAGTAGACCGCCAATGAGCGCCAAATCGGTTCCATGTCCCCGGTAGGTATCCGCGAAAGAACCGTATAGTGTGATTTCAACCTTCTTCGGCTGTTCGCCAAGCAGTTGTCTGGCGACACGACCCAGCCGGACCGCTCCTGCGGTATGAGAGCTTGATGGACCGATCATAGATGGTCCGATGATCGAAAACACATCTTTAAAACGCATCATGCAGCTCTCCTAACCTATAGTGTTGTTACCTTTACTCCCATTGTATGAAGCGAATACAATAAAGACAAGTCTTCAATGTGTCCTTATATTCCTACTGCTTCATTCGGTTATTGACCTGCAATTTACCAAAAAGAACGATAACGTTGGGTCTTTAAAATGACTTGATGAATTTGATACCAGTCACGGTAATCATGATGTAGGCTCCTTTATATTCAAAGGCTGAGTCTTTCATCATAGTAACATATTCAACAACCTTTATATATGAAAAAGCGATCTCTCCCTCGGAGCGATTCACTAACCGAATTTATGTAACGATTTGGCTGTCCACACTCATTTTGCGAAGATATTGTTTAGGTGTACATCCTTTGAATCGTTTAAACAACTCGTAGAAATGGGCCATATTCTCTATCCCAACAGATTCGGCAATTTCGCCCACACTACGGGTTTCGGTAATGAGCATACGCTCTGCTTTGGAAATACGCTTTTGATTGACGTAATCGGTAAACGATGATCCCATCTTTTTTTTGAAATATTTCGAGAAATAAGAATAACTCATACCGGCGATTTGACTCACCGCTCCCATATCTATTTTCTCTGTCAAATGGTCGTCCACATAAGCTACAAGCGATCGAATGATATCAGCATCGGCATCCACATTGACATGCGTCGTTAGCAACTCCCGGTTGTCATAGCGAAGCAGCAGCAAGAGCAGATGCTTGATATGCATGCTGACTGCGATTTCATAGCCTTTATTTTTCTCCATAACCTCACTATGTGTATCCTTGATGATCATGCCAATTTCCTTCTTCACCTGTTCGTTTTCCCGGAAAATGTAATTCAATTCTTCTAAAGGATGAAATATTTCCAAAAAATGCCTATAATACATCATCATAGCCGGGTCGAAATAAGGCTGAAGATCTATGTGCAGCACGATGTAGACGAGATCCTGGTCGCTGATCTTTCGCCCTCTGTGCAGTTGGGAAGAACCGATAACCACCACATCCCCGGCATTAAGCGAGTAGATGTGATTAGGCGTCTGAATTTCGTGAGTCCCTTCTTCAACCAAAATGAACTCAACCTCTTTATGGTAATGCCAGGGATTCACGTCCTTCTGTTCTTTCCCCGACTGGCTAAATCTCCACACCTTCATACATAACGACGAGTTTTGATAGGGGATCGGCTCTTTAAAAATTTCCATAGATATCAATCACCGCACTTTCAATCAGCACTAATATGGATATAAAAAGAATAAATGTCCGCATATACGGTAACCAGTAATACGCATATGATATAACTTAGTTAGAAGTAATTATACATCAAAGTGAGGAGTGAGTTTGCATGAAAGTAGCCATTGTCGGTTGCGGGGGGATGGGAAATGTACACGCTCTCAGTTACGTTAACATGCCTGATGTGAAGCTAGTTGGCGTCTGCGATATTGATATCGAGCTAGCACAAGAACTATCCACGAAATCAGGTGCACCTGCTTTTAATTCCTTTGAAGCCATGCTGGAAGAGACTGATTTCGATGTCGTCAGTGTGACATTGCCAAGCTTCTTACATAAAGAATATACGTTGAAAGCGGCAGAAGCCGGTAAACATGTGATTTGTGAAAAACCGCTTGCGCTTAATTTAGAAGATGCAGAAGCTATGATCCAATGCTGCGAACAAAATGGCGTTCATCTTTTTGTCGGACACGTTGTTCGTTTTTTTCCCGAATATGTGCAAATGAAACAAGCCATCGATGAGGGGAAGTTAGGCCGAGTCGGCGTAGTTCATGCCAAACGGATAGGCTCACATCCTGGGAATCTCAGACCTTGGTTCTACGAAGCGGATAAAAGCGGCGGCGTCATTGCCGATCTCATGATACACGATATTGACTTTTTACGTTGGGCGGTCGGTGAAGTTAAGTCGGTATATGGCTTGAATCAACGCGTAAATGACATCGACTACGCACTGGTCACTCTTCTTTTTGAAAATGGAGCAGTTGCCAATCTGGAAGCATTTTGGGGATATCAAGGCCCCTTCCAAACCGCCGTGGAAATTGCGGGCAGCAAAGGCATCATACGCAGCGACAGCCAAAAAAGCAGTTCTCTGCAAATCTGCAAGGCCCCTTCCGATTCAGAAGACAGACGTTTCGCAGAAGTTCCACAAAGCCCAGGATTCTCTAGCCCCTATGACTTGGAGATAGCTCATTTCATTCAATGCATTCGAGATGGAAGCGAATCCATCGTAACGGCTAGTGATGCTTATAAAGCGTTGGAAATTACAATGGCTGCGCTGGAATCGGTACGGACAGGAAAGTCTGTTCAACTGCAGCTGAGCTCAAAGCTCGGGGAGGAGACAACATGAAGAAGTTAAAAGCAGGTATGATCAGTTTTGCTCACGGCCATGCATACTCTTATTTGAATTCGCTCAGGGCCATGTCGAATGTCGAAATCGTTGGTATCGCGGACGAAATCAAAGGCCGAGTTGAGGAAGTAACAACCAATTATGGCTTGCAATATTATGAAAATTATAAGGATTTGCTCGCTACAGATCTTGACGCAGTTGTCATTTGCTCAGAAAATGCCCATCACGCAGAGATAACGATAGCGGCTGCAAGATCCGGTAAACACGTGCTATGCGAAAAGCCGCTTGGCATTTCCGTCTCCGAAATGGAAGCCATGATTTCCGCTTGTAAGGAAAACGGAGTTCAGCTTATGACTGCTTTTCCATGCCGGTATTTGGCTTCGGTTATTAAAGCGAAGGAAGCGGTCGAACAGGGAGAGATCGGCGATATCGTAGCCATTAAGGGTACCAATCGCGGTTCACTTCCTTCAGGTTGGTTCCTCCAATCGGAGTTATCCGGTGGCGGAGCTTTGTTGGACCATACCGTACACGTCATGGACTTGATGAATTGGATTACCAAATCCGAAGTGAAAGAAGTATACGCATATTCAGCCACTTTATTTAACGATAATCTGGATATCGATGATGCTGGTATGATTCATGTCAAGTTCGTAAGTGGGGTGTTTGGCGTCTTAGACACAAGCTGGTCGCGGAACCCGTCATTCCCTACCTGGGGAGATGTGACGATGACGATCATCGGTACGAAAGGCACCATTTCGATTGATGGTTTTGCTCAAAAAAACGAGCTATATAGTATGGAAAATGGAAAGGGCGTATGGAATTTCTGGGGTGACTCCATGGATGATTACTTGATAAGATCATTCGTTCATGCGCTGCTGAATGGCGAACAGGTGCCGATCACCGGGGAAGATGGATTACGTTCAACCGCTGTCGCCTTAGCGGGTTACAAATCCGTGGAACTGGGGCAGCCCGTTTTGTTATAAGGCTTAAATCCGAACAGGCATAGAAACAAGGGAAAGTAAACATAGGCCTTTCTTGATGACATTGCCATCAAGAAAGGCCTATGCACATTTCAAAATACGCTAGAATGCGTACATGAAAAGGTTTTCCGATTATTCTGGAGATCATTATTTCGTCTTTTTCGTTCTCTCATCCAAAGCATTCAATTGATCCACATGATAGTGCATATCCTGTAAGATCTCACTTACTTCACTATTTATCGTCGTTTCAACTTCTTGAATTTCACTCAGATCAATTTGCGCTTGGTGCTGGCTATCCTTGATGTGGTTCAGTTCGGCACCTAGCTGCAGCGTGTCATTGGCGATCACTTTAACTCCATCCGATATGGTAAGGATATGGGCTGAGTTTACGGAAATTCGTTCTCTAACCGTATTCATCGTTTCTTCAAACGTAGAGAAAGACGAGAAGCTTTCATTAATTTTCTCATCAATCGCTTGCAGCTGCGCTGTGATGTTACCTGCCGACTCCTCCGTTCCATGAGCCAGTTTGCTCACTTCCTGGGCGACAACGGCGAAGCCTTTGCCATGCTCGCCTGCACGAGCAGCTTCAATGGATGCATTTAGCGCTAGAATTTTGGTTTGTCGGGAAATTTTGGAGATGACCTCACTCATCTCATTAACGACAAGAGTCATACTAATTAATTCATCCATCAATCCGCGTGTCGTTTGAATGTTATGACTAAGTTGTTGATTCAACTGTTGAATATCCATGAATTCATTGGATGTTGTGTTCAGTTGATGACTATACTGGTTTAATTCCTCAGACTTTTTCTCATAATCGCTCACAAACTCCTCTAATTGCTCATAATTACCTAGAGAAGCTTTCTTAAGTCCTTCAATATTATGTAAATTGTTCTCTATACTCTTCGTCACATAGGCAGCAGAAGTATTCACGTGTTGAAGGGTGGATTTCATATTCGCTAAGAAAACTGGAAGCTCCTCTTGAATCGAGTTATCTTGATCAGAGACAATAGAAAGGGTATCAATCACTTCTAAAATTTCCTTCGCAGTTGGTCGGTCCGCTTGGTTCTCACCAATATAGGAATAGCGAATGGTTTGATGCTCATCAATAATATAAGTGCTTGGAATCGCAATTCGGAATGAGTCCCATTTAATTGGTGTGAAAACCTCATAAGACTTTATGACTTCTCTCGTTTCGTCCGAAAGAATGGGGAATTTGATGCCGTTGGCGTTCACATAATCTTTGATGTTGGCTAGCTTTTGTCCAGCGATGGCAATGAGATTGATGCCCTTTTCCAAAAAACGTTCATAATACTCATTTAACTCTGGCATCTGTTTCTGGCAATTATGGCACCATGTTCCACGCAAGAAAATAATAACTAGCGGCTTGCCCTTGAAATCTTCCAGTCCTTTAATACCTTGTGTAGAATCTAGTCGAAATGATGCTGCCTTTTTCCCTATTGATAAACCTTTTTTAGCCATGCTGCCACCCCAATTTAACATGATATTCGTAAATAGCTTCCTTCAGTCTAGCTGAAAACCAGTGGAAATGCTACATTATTTCGGATAAAAAGTTTATATATTCGACAAAAAATGACCCACTTATAGGCCAACAGCCTTAGCGGGTCATTTTCTCGTTCTATCAGTAGATTCCCTCTTTGAATTGGATATTCTCGCTGTGTCAATACATCCGTTAGATTATCGTTTGGTTATCAGGCCCGTGGCGTTTGCACGCCTCCACCCTATCGGCCAGATACGAGTTTGGATCTGCAATCGTCATATTATCATACTCATTTCTGATGGATAAGCCGCACATCACCCGAAATGCCCCATTTGACGAAATGCGACTCTATCACCTTGGTTAGCTCTGGAGCATCCGCGCGATCTGCAAAATTTTTGATTCCTTTATATTGGTCAGGACTAGTCAAGTATCGATCTCCGTCGATGTGGCGATGCGGGCCATACATGTTGAATGTGCTGGGATAAAGATTAACCTTTAGTTCGTAAGAACCTGCAGCCAGCCCCTTCGGAATCGGAACTTGAAAGTCTGGTCCCCAGCACCATCCCAGCTCTTCACCCGCCAACCAAACATGCGCTGCAGCGGCCTTAACATCAGTTAACTGCAAGGTCGTGATGCCTTTTTCATCCATCTGAATCGTTTTGCTCACGGTGATCGGTAAGCCAGCAAACGGAAAACCGGCTGAAATGAGGTTAGCCCCGTCAATAGATGCGGGCATGGGAACTAGCTTAAATGCTCCCTTCAGCATCCACTGATGTTCATCCTTTTCCACCGGCTCATCTTGACTGATTACTGCAAATTGGCCGCGCAGAAAAGCAATTGGACAACCTTCCCCTCCCTCTAGCGGAGAAACCCCGATGGTTAGCTTGCTTGCTATGGCAAAAACAATCTCTGGCACATTGACTTCAAAACCGCCATGCTGAGGAACGATCGTAAGCATTTGTCCGTTAATCCGAACCTCCTGCACCAGATCGTGTAAAAAGAGCGACATACCGCTGATCTTCACCGGCTGTTCCAAGGACAATTCTGCCGTTAATTTACCATCTAGCTGATCTTGAAACTCTACATAGATTTGATTTCTCTGTGGTGGTTGAACCATCCAAGGTGTCTGCAGCGGACGAGAACCTTCCTTTTCGCTCGACACCTCAGGTACTCTACTACTTGGCAACAGCTCTTGCCAGTTGTCCGAACCATAAATAAGGATGCCTGCTGAGCGCAGCTTATCCTCCATCCCCGTATCGTTCCATCTGCAGCCATCAGCCACTAGCACATGATCATAGTCACGCTTCCCGATCCGTAGAGTGCCATTCATGAGGATACCATCTTCCTCGATCACCCGCTCCTCGGATAATTCGTAATGAATCCCAGACGCATAACAAGCTTCCACTAGCGCCAGCAGCTTCTCATTGATGATACCGGAGGCTGATCTCGGAATGTTGGAGCCATCGTGTTCATTCATTTGCATTGTGTCTTTTGGGTCGAAAGTTGCCATAATGCCGCGAGTTGGCGTAACGATCAAGACATCTGGTTTCGCCTTCAAATCAGGCAGCAACGCTGCTTGATCTTGGAGCGATGCCAGCAGCGCTGGAAAGGCATCTTTCCACGTCACATGGCTGGGCATAGACGGCGGCCAGTCTTGAATGGCTTTCGTATTCAGCTTTAGTTGATTTAAATGAAGCACGAATTGCTCAATACCGTGATTCGCCAGCCACATGACATAATTCGTGAAGGATTCAGGGGAAACACCCCAACCGCTACCGCCCATGGCTTCAACGAGAGAAGCACTCCGTCCCTGCTGCATAGCAACAGAGTGAACGATCCGTGGATAGTAATTGTTCCCTGGGTAACGCTCCAAAGCATCGATGGCCGGCGTTTCAACCGCTTTTAGCACCTGAAAGCAAGAGCCACTATAAGAGAGCTGAAAGAATGGACTTTCCTCCGCTTTAAGATGAGCTGTAAATTTCTTGCCATAGGTTTCGCACCAATCTGCCACTGGATGATAGAAACCTGCAAGGATCGCGTCTGTCAACAGCTCCCAGTAGCGGACACGGAAGCGCTCATAGCCTTCTCCTTCGATAAACAGAAGCGACAATAAAGGAAGCAGCGCTTCCCCGTATTTCGCTTCATATTGCTGCGCGAACCGATCATCCCAAGGAATTGCGCCTGTTTTGACCGTGATGCCATGCCCATCGAGAAATGCAACCTCGTCAGAGAAGAAGCCAGTCACATAGTCGAACGCTTCAGCGGATAACCCTTTGCGATAACCATCATAAGTGATATCAATAAATGTGTACGTGGCTACCGGATCTAAGGAGGAGACCGCCAATTTCGAGCCAAACGCGATTCGGCCTCCATGCTCGTCCTGATCTGAAACCCATTCGACCCAATTACATGTTGAATTCGGAAGTCTCTTCATGACTTCACCGCCTGCCGTACCGGAAGGCCAACCATTTTCATCATAAATCCAGAAGATCATCCCCCTAGTCTTCGCGTAGATAATTAAGTCAGATATGATGTTCAAATACGATTCACTCATATAAACGGGCGTATTCGGATAAAATCTCGGATGAAAAATGACGCCCTCTACTCCTGCAAGACGAAGCTCATCGAGCCCAGCTTTCAGTTCTTCCAGATTTAGAGCGTCATTGATCGACCAAAGACTAAGAAATGATAATCGATTTCGCATAATCATTCACACCTTTACCCGACAAGGGGCTTTATTGTTAATTTTGGATAGGAAACTGGAAACTCTAAATTCCGGTTGAAAAGTTGTTCAGCGGCCGAGGCTAAACTAGAAGTAGGAAAAGTAGAAGTAGATGGGTGTCAGCATCAGAGGATGTCGAAGTTGTATTTTCTGCAACATTTCCCACTCCCAAGGCCCATTTTGCATGTTGGAGTTGTAGTTTCTGCAACAAAACAGGGAGAAAAGCATGATAGAGACGCAATTGTTGCACTTTTTACAACAAGAACATACTTCCAATGTCTTGATAACTTCAATTGTTATAGCCTCGACTTAGGACATTTGGCGATGCAATCGATTATTGTCTTTCTTTATCCATCTTGCTGAGCGTAGCCTTCCCTCCGCTTAAATCCACAGAAAAAACAGGCTGATCTTCCAGCGTTTGCAACTCAATCCGATACGTATCGTCTTGCAGCTCAACAACAACAAGATCAGCCGAGTTGGCAGCTTTCAATCGTTCTCCATGATCCGGGTCATAACTAAGCACCTGCACAAACAGGACTTTACCCTCAACGGTGACTCGTTGAATCAGTGATGTTCGGTCCACAGTCAGTGGATTATCCGGCGATAACGCTGTGAAAATATCCGACGTCTTCGAACACCAGATATGCTGCTCTAACATTCCTGCTTGCATCTCATAGCAAAAGGAACGCGCGCCAGATACCAGCTTTTGTTTGTCTTTCAGCCACTTCTGATCAAGCTTGCTCAGCTGCTCATCCGTCGACTCCCACCGGACAAGAGAATCCTGTCTCATTTTACCGCTAAAATGATTCGTCAGATGAACTTCTCGTGTATCAGGAACAGTTACGCTAACGATATCCAATAGCTGATCCCCCATAAGCACGTTAATTCTTCGGATAACAGCGCCCTTAAAGGCCTTATCATCCCATGGGCTAAGCTCACGAGGCAGGATGATTCTCTCTTTCATCTGGTAATCCTCAGACAGCCAATCAACAGCCGTCTCCGCCCATACGCCCCAGTTCTCCTCAACGAGCTGAACAATCCGCCCATCACGTGGTGGCTGATCGGCCCCGTTCAGACTTACCGTATTATGCGAATAAGTATGTTTAAACCAACCATAGTGCGCCGGGATGCCGTAAGCCGTTGTACCCGGGTCGATCAACAAAGGAACCGTTCCGCGCACAACGGATAACCCAAGCCGGTCCATATGATCGTGCTCACCGCCGAACCGGCTATGCTTGAGGATAACCTGCCACCCTTTTGCATTCACCAATTTGGTCAAGCCGCTAGACGTTAAGGACCGGGTATGATGAGCTGTATCCCATAGGGAAACGCCCCTCTCATCATTCGAAGTACTCAGCTCCTGACCAAACATCAAGGCATATACGGAATCCCTTTTAACGTGGTTCACCCCAGTAAATTGCTGATCTGCCCACTCCGTTCCATAGGCCGTATGCAGGAGTGAACGGTACATGTCATTCCCGTAAATATCCAAAGCAATTTCATAATAAGGGGCATAGGTGCCCATATGGTCACCCGGACCCGCATCGTTAAGTATCGGCATGACGCCATTTGGTAACAGGAGATACAGCGGGAAATCAAACATGCTTTTCAAAGCCTTGTGATGCCAAAGCTCCCACTCCGTGCCTTCCGCAATCAACGCATAATGCAGCATCGATTTGAATGCGTAGAAGTGATATTGAACATTGCCTTCGTACCATAAACCGTCCTCAAAAATCCCGCGACTGATTTGATCCAGCAGGCCGTATTCTCCTTCGAGTCCCAACTGCATTATCTCGTTATCATGAAGTAGCAAGCCAATAGAGGCTATTGCCGATGTAATCAACACGGAGTGATTATGAATTTGCTTTTCTTTGTGTTCAATTAGAAACCGTGCACACGGCTTAAGCAAGCCACTGCCAATGTGAGCCACTTCTTGAGGCGTTAAATGCTCTTTAATGACATCAAATCCCAGAGCAAGATCCGTGATCCAATGAGCTTCATCCAGCGTTTGGGCAAACAATTTACCTGGACCGTTATACGGAATATCACCATGGATACGATACGTACCATAATGACTCGCATAAGTCATTAGATAGGATTTCACCACATCTAAGTGATGCTTATCGGGTTCTATGGCGTACAACAAAGCAATATGGTAAACCGCGCGACCGATCTTCGAATGCGCAATCGACGTCCATGCGGAATCGAAAGGTTCACCCGTACATTCCTTGCTGCATGTTGGGCAACGATGGTTAAGTGGCGTATCCCAATTAAATGTCAATCGAGTGCCATCCTCATGACAATGATAATAATGCGTCCACTGCCCCTGCTCATCCGACTTGATCTCATAAGTAATCAGCGATGCCTCATCCACTTCTTGCCGCAGGAAAGCCATCGCTTCACTAAACTCTGGTTTACCCGCGTTTGTGCGGAGTTGCTCTTGACGTTTTTTATCCATATTAGTGTCTGCCCCTCCTAGCCTTTCAGTGAACCAGCTGTCATCTGCATAAACGATTTATTCGCGATCATATACACGACAAGCAGCGGTAAGATCGATAAACAAGCTCCTGCCAGCATATAATGCGTTTGAACCGCAGCCGATGCCCCATACCGAAGATAGGATAATCCAACGGTTAATGTTTGCAGCTTGGGATTTGTCATCGTAAATACTAATGGACGTAAATATTCATTCCAAGCTCCGCAAAAAGTAAACAGTGCCCCTACACCCAATCCCGGACGCATCAAAGGTAAAATAATTCGCCAAAATATCCCGCCGTTCGAGCAGCCATCTATACGCGCAGCCTCATCTAATTCCCGGGAAATACCTTGTAAAAAGCTCAGTAAAATAAAGAAAATATACGCGTGGCCACTCACCAGAATGAGGACGACACCCCATAAATTCGTGTGCAGGTGGAGCTTGACCATAAGCTCAAATTGTGGTCGGATGACAACAGCGCCTATCGATATGAACATGGTAGATGCCTGAATCGCGACGAAAATGGCTTTGCCCGGGAATTTAATCCGGTCAACTACATAAGCGGCCATCGATGCTACGATCAGTGTACCTATCGTTGTTGCTCCGCTCAGAAATAGACTATTCCATGTAAACCGAGCGAAATTGGCTTGCACCCAAGCTTCTTTGTAATTCACGAATTGCCAGGAGGATGGGAAAATCTTCCCGCCTTTCGTAATCTCGATATTGGACATAAAGGAGCCAAGAAAAGTCACAACAATAGGAAACACAATCAGTAAGGCTGTTACCAGTAAAAAGATCCAGAGCAGTACTCTCCCGCCTATTCTCGCAAATGAAAATGGCTGGGTTTGTTTATTTATCCGTACATTCGATAACGTTTCAGTAACTTCCATTTTCCCAGCATCCTCCCTCATTGAAGATTGTTCAGACGTCTAGACATCGCGTGATAAGCTAGTGTGATGATGCCTACAATGACGGCTGTAACGAATCCAACGGCACTTCCGTAGCCGAATTGTTGGTCCACAAGTGTCCCTGAAGGTGTCGGAAAGAAAAGCTTATACACGTACAAATACATCACTTCCGTCTTTCCTACCGGGCCGCCTTCGGTCAACACCATAATGCTCTCGTACCCTTTAAGCGAATTAATAATGGCCAGCATGATCACGATTTGCAGCACTGGCCCTAACATTGGAATGGTTAAGCACCAGAATTGCTGCCATTTATTGGCGCCGTCCAGCGACGAGCTTTCATACACATCGTTCGGGATATTTTGAAGACCGGCAAGGAACAGCAGCATGTAGTTGCCTACCGCACCCCATACAGCGATGATGATCGTCGTAAACAGGGCGTTTTTGGGACCGAGCCAATCGATTCTTTCGGAGATGATGTTAAACTTCAGCAAATATTGATTGAGAATGCCGTTATAGGAGTTGAAAATAATGAAAAATACGACAGCCATGACAGATGAACTTATAATTGTCGGCATGAAATAGATGGCTCTCAGCCAATTGCGGCCGCGCAGCTTTTGATTCAGAATAACGGCTAGAACCAAGCATAATGGCAAAGTTATGATTAATTTACCGCCTGCATAAATGAATGTATTCAAGACTGAGTGCCAATACTCCGTGTCCTGCCAAAGCCTCCTGAAATTATCAAACCCAATAAATGACGCTTCCCCGAACCCTTTGTAGTCATAAAACATATATCGAATAGCCCAAGCAATCGGATAGACGCCCAGCACCATGGTCAGTAGAAAACTTGGAAATAAAAATAAATATGAAAACCCGATCTGGCGTGTCCTGTTCATCCCGTTCCCTCCTGTAATATCTATACTTAGAGAGCGAGAGTGGAGCTATTCACTCCACTCTCGCCGTATCAATAGCTATTATTTCATCATCAGCTTCATCGGATCGAAGCTTGGATTAGGCTGCACCTTCACTGAGCCTTTAGCTACAGCTTTATCGAGAGCATCATTGTAGCGCTTGTTCAGATCTTGAATAATTTGATCCAAGTTCCCACCACTGATCATGTATTTGAAAAAAGCATCATCTTTTTTCATACCTTCAACAGTTACGGTAGGTTGCAACGGCCAAGTGCCGTCGTTTCCAACTGGAAGGAAGCCATCAATACCTTTGATTTCCGGTTTCTTTGCTACGGAAGAAACAGATGGCACCATGGATAGACCGAAGCCTTTTTCATGATACGTTTTCAAAACTTCGTCATTATACATGTACGCCATGAACTTCCAAGCTTGGTCTGCATTTTTGGTTGTGTTGCTTAAGGCTAACCATTGCCCGCCCAAGAAGGAGGTAGCGCCTTTAATCGTGCCATCGATCGTTGGAACCGGTGCAGCTGCCCATTCGATTTTGGCTGGAAACTGATTCGCATACACGCCTGGTTCCGATGAGAATGAGATGTACATCCCGATTTTGCCTTCTGCGAATTGCGCACGCAGCGGGTCAATATCCAGCGATTCCATACCTGGCAGCGTACTGCCGTCATCTACCATCTGTTTGAACGATGAAATAACATCTTTGAATCCTGTGAAATCAAACTTCGCGGTTTTGAAATCAAAGCCAAGTCCGCCGTAACCGCTCGTTTCAGCAATAACTCTTGCCGAACGACCTAGTGCGCTTTCCGGGCTTTTGAAGTTTTGAGCAAAACCATAAGAGCCGGAAGCTTTACCTACAGCCGTAATTTTCTTCGCATCCTCGACCATTTCTTTCAATGTTTTCGGAGGAGCAGCAATGCCCGCTTTGGCAAAAAGCTCTTTATTGTAAACAAGTCTCAGTGTTGAACCATAGTTCGGTAAGCTGTACATTTTCCCATCAATCCGGTTGAAATCATCAATGACTGGGAATTTCTTCTTAATCGCATCATCTAAATAGGAATCAATTGGCTTCAAATATCCTTTTTGCGCAAAAGGTTGGATCGTGTTTTCCTTCACGCGGATGATATCAGGTGCCTGTCCGGAAGCGAAGGCCAAATCAATCGCTTGGTTGAAATCTTCCGTCTTCACAACCATTTCGACTTCAATGTTCTCGCCATTCGTTTCGTTAAACTTCTGCACAACACCTTTAATATAATCCATATCATGACGGTCACCCGTCCAATAAGTAAGCTTCGTCTTATCTTTCTTCACAGGAGCTGAGCTAGCAGGTTGTTCAGATGCCTTGGTGGATGCTGCCGGGCTAGTTGCCGCATTGTTGCTGCCGCATGCTGCCAAACTGCCTGCCAGTAAAACGCTTAAAGTGACCGTCCCAATTCTTTTTATCATTTGTAATCCTCCCTTTTGTTTACGAACACTTTGTATCGTTCTGGAAATGCTTTTGTTTACACTTTTATACTAAAAGAATTCGTTCATTCTGATAATGAGGTCAACTCATGAACAAGGGCAGATATTTCTACATTTTACTGTATTCAATAAAAAAAAAGGCAAGCCCTCACGGCTTCGAGGACTTGCCCAGAGACATATCTTTAAATTCAGTCGGCGTCAGGCCTGTTTGTTTCTTGAATACTTCACTGAAATACCGCCTATGCTCATAACCGAGCTGCTGCGCGATTTCCTGCACTTGGTAGTCTTCAATGAGCATTGATTTCGCCCGTTCTATCTTCGCTATGGTAACGAACTGCTGGAAGGCAGTTCCGGTCACCTTCTTGAACAAATTCGAATAATATCCCCAGCTTAAGTTAGCCTGTTTCGCACAATGTTCCAAGGTCAAATCCAAATGAAGATTCGATTTGATGTACTCCGCAGAGCGATAGATGATTTTCTGCGACTCGCTCGCTCTCTCCTGATTAATCATGCGGCAGCCGATATCGCACAATTGAACAAACCATTCTCGATACTCTTGCAGATCCGCACCGCTCTCACCTCTAATTTCATGGACTTTCGACTCGAAATCGACCATACTCACCCGAGGAAATTTTTCCAATAGAACCCGCAACATCCGTAGCACCAGTCCTTGCAGCAAACGTTCGACGACACCAGGCTCAGGTAAGACAGACGCTTTGCCCATCTCGTTGAAAATGCCCTTCGCCCACTCCACACATTTATCGAGATTACCTGAACGGAAAGCGAACAGAAACTCATTTTCGCTATCCTCGGTATAAATCCACTCCACGGGGAGCTCTGGCGAATCGGCGTTGTAACTGAACGCACCATTGCCGCCTGTATAGAAGTGATAAGACAATGCGCTTAACGATTGTTGATAGCTTTTCGGAAGCTCCTGCACCGCACTTACTCTCTGACCGATGCCAATTGAAATCGTGAACTTGGTATGTCTCGCGATATTCGCACAGCAATGATCCGCAATTTCAACCAGAGGCTCGTCCGACTCCATATTCAAAATGCAAATGTATCGATTAAACGCTTCCCTGAACACGACAGCCGTCGTGTAGAAAGAAATCGTCTCCTCCACGATATTTTGCAGAGAGAACCGCGCAAGCTCAATCTCCTTAACAGGGACCTCGCCGTATTTGTCCGTGAACTGATCGATCTGGATCGTCATCACCGCAAAGGGAGGATTCAACTCATTAATGTCCAGGAAGTCTGATAATCTTGCCAATTCCGCTTCACTGGTTTGATGATGGACGAGTAGAGATAAGTATTCCTGCCGCAGGGCTGGCATACTTTCTTTGATCTTCTTCTGAAGCCCAAGCACGTGTGTGCGGCTAAGATTTTCCTGCTCCCATACTTCTTTGGCTTTCACAACGGCTTTCACGATTTGGTCGACGGAGAAAGGTTTTTTCACATAATCAAGCGCGCCATATTGAATGGCTTTTTGTGCATAATCAAAATCCGTATAAGCACTTAAAATAATGACCTTACTGTTAGGCAGCACCTCTAATATACTGCGTGTCATCTCTAATCCGTCCATCTTAGGCATCCGAATATCGGTTAGAATAATATCTGGTAAGCTTTCACGAATGACAGACAACCCTTCCTCACCATTCGTTGCGCTTCCCGCGATTTCGATGCCGTGCTCGTGCCAAGGGATCTTCTTCGTAATCATGTCCACAACGCTTCGGATATCATCAACGACACATAATTTAACCAGTCGGTTCATGTTCATGGAAGTCCTCCTCTCCTTCATAGCTAGGGATCCATAGTTCAATCCGTGCTCCCCCTAAGTCGTTATTGGTAATCTCCATTCGCTGTTGACCGCCAAAATACAACTGTAAACGGGTATAAATATTGCGCAGCGCGTAGCCATGCTTGGACGTTGTCGGGTGAACAATACCCTGAAGGAGCTTCTCAGGCACTAGCCCATGCCCGTTGTCTTCCACCGTTATATGCAGCCAGTCCTCTTCGGCTTGAGCGCTTATCAGAATATCCCCACCCGAAGTTATATCTTTAAATCCGTGTAAAATGCAGTTTTCAACGAGTGGTTGAATCATAATCTTCGGCACCAAGCATGTGAGCAGCTCCGGTTCCACCTCGAATTGGCACACGAACAAATTCTCATAGGACCTTTGCTGAATGGCCAAATACTGACGAACATGCTCCAATTCATCCCCCAGTGTAATCAGATCGCGCCCACCGCTAAGGCTTAATTGAAACATTTGCGATAAAGCCAGTATCATTTCGTTCACGTCGTCGTTTTCGCCCAAAACCGATTTGCAGTAAATGGTATTCAACGTATTATAGAAAAAATGAGGGTCCATCTGGGCCGATAGCGCTTTAATTTCAGCCTTCCGTTTATCACGCTCACGGTTCTTCACGTCTTCAATCAGCTGTTTGATTTCGTCCAGCATCCGGTTAAAACGGAATCCTACCTGGGATACCTCATCCTTATAAACGCTTTCAAAACGAACAGAAAGATCATTCTCTTCTACTCGCTTCATCAACTTTTGAAGTCTGTACAGCGGTTTTAAAAGCAGATAGGTTAAATTATTCGTTATGAATAGCGATAAAATAATAAAGCCAATAATCACATAGGTAGTCGCTCTTTTAATCCCATTTAATTTGGCCAACAGGTCATACTTCGCTTGAACACTGACAATCATCCAATCGTCCTTTACTTCCAGTCGTGAATAATTAACTAAATAGTCCTTTTTATCATTCGTGTAGAAAAAAGAACCTTTCATTTGATCGCTCAATTGCTCAAAAAATGCGGGCTTTTGAATGAAATGGTCTGTACTCGTCCTATCCGCGTAATTCACATCTTCTCCTTTGGCATCAATGAAATAATATTGTTTGTTCGTTTTGGTTAAGTTTTCCATAAAGAGATCCCGCAGGTCATCTTCTTTCACATTTACTACGACGTATACATTGGTCGGTTCATAAACCAAAAAAGAGTCTTCGCCTACGCCTTCTGTAACGAGTGATATCACCCTTTGCTTGCCAGTAAAAAATGGATCGACATGACCTGGACTCCAGAAACCACGATTCAATTGCTTGAAGTGCTCATACATCTCCGATTTATAAAATGAATTCGCCGTGTTCCTCACACTGGAGGTCGGATAAAAATCCCCGATCGGTGTGGCAATCAGAATGCTATCAATCATAGAATCGTTGAATTTTACCTGGGAAAAGACATACTGCAATGAGGTTAATGACTTATAGTAGCTAGATCTATCATTAGCTTGTACATCTTTCATTAATTGTTTGAAGGCATCGCTGAACATCAGCGCTCTTATGGCAATACCAATGTTCTTCAACCGTTCATTCACGATTTGCGCCGACTGATTAACGGTATCTTGACTAGACTGCAGGGCATTACGCTGAATCTCCTTTGAAGCTATCAAATACGCAATACTGCCCGTTGCCATAAGACCTAAGGTGATCAGAACGACAAAGGTAAGCCATATTCTTTGTTTTAATGAGAACGAATGGAATATTTTTTGAATGGGCGACCACATTCGAGACTTGTTCATTGGTGTCTCCATCACCTTTCGTGTTGTGAGAATACGGACTTACGGACTTCATCTATTTTATTATAGTATAGGACGCTTATTTTCGACATGAGGGAAAATCATGAAGGAGGGCAACTTTATCGAGATGCAGATGAAATCGTAAAACTTTCGTAAATACAAACATATGTTCTTTATTTTTTGGCGGAAATATGGTAATAATAAGAGGTAACCTATTTTAGTGTGAAAACCAAGGAGGCAATAATAATGTCAGTGAGATTAACCCCTTATCTAGTAATGGACGGTACTGCAAAGGAAGCTATTCAATTTTACGAAAAAGCATTAGAAGCCAAAGTTCTTTTTACTCAATCTTTCGGTGAGATGCCAGCGAACCCTGATTTTCCATTACCGGCAGAAGCCAAGGAACTCGTGGGACACGCGATGCTGCAAGTTGGTGAATCCAACCTTATGTTTTCCGATACATTTCCGGGTAAACCCCTTCAAAAGGGCGATAACGTTACAATCTGTATTACAACCAAAGACGCGGAAAAATCAAAACAGTTTTATGAAGCCTTGCAGCAAGGCGGTCAAGTAAAGATGCCGCTCCAAGAGACTTTTTTTAGCCCTGCTTTTGGAGAGGTAACCGACAAATTCGGTATAACATTCCAAATTTTCACTGAAGGAAAATCCATGAATTAAGGCTATTAGCTCAAAACGGCCCTGTTCGCATCCACTGCGACAGAGCCGTTTTATGTTTAGGAGTACCAATAAAGCGCATACTCGGTCATCACAGATGCATGCCCCATTTGACGCAGCATAGCCGTAATATTACCGCGGTGATAAGTTGCGTGATTGACGACCTGCAGAACCATTTCAGATAAGCTGGTATCACGCTGTCCCGCATATGGGTTATCGACCATAATCCTCTTTTCCATATTTTCCTGTTGGTTCAAAAACGTCTTAAACCGCTCTGATATCTGGACGTACATCTTCTCCATTTCCTCAATGCCTTTTGACTCCACGCCAGCAGTCAATTGGGCTGAATCGGCCATTGCTTCCTTCATGCTTTTACCGGAAATAATGTCTAACCAGCACGCATCCACCAGGTAAATATGAGCAATCGCCTTCGATATCGAAGGAAAAACGCTTTGAATCTCCTTATTGTATACGTCCTGTGGAAGTTCTTTTAATCGATTCAGCATGGTTTGGTTCGCCCATACGTGGTAATCGTACATTTCTAGTGCGGGATGAGTCATAGATATCGTCTCCTTATCTACTGTTCTTGCGTAACTTCAAGTGTTACCTTTATCATACTGCAAATACCCTGACAGCATTATGTCAGGGTATTAATGTTAATTTGAGTTGTTTATATCAAACACGCGTCTATTCTATGAATGGTTATTATATTATGCTCAATTGTCCCTTACTCTTTTAATCTCGTCAGAATAAATTATATGAGATTGAGAGAGGGAGGAATTATATTGACTATTAAAAGAGTTTCTAAGCCACAAAAAGGACGCTCGCTACCCAGGGCAATTAATCAGGAAACAAAAGCAAAAAGGGTTCGCCCTTCGATGCCCTTTTGCGTAAATGTGTATGCTATTATTACTCCTGGATCCACTGTGAATACAGCTGTGATCAATAATGATGTTGCAACAGCGAATAGGATATTTACGAATTGCGGCGTAACCATTCGTTTACGAGGCGTTTTCCGTATCACCAGCGAATCGTTTAGATTTCGTGATAAAGAGCTTTCTTGCAGAAATCTACAGCAATCACAAAAAGCACAAAACCTGATTCGAATTCGCCCAGCAGGGAGCACTAGGCTTGATATTGTTGTGTATTATCTGGGTGGAGATACGTTTAGTGATGGTGTTGGAAGAACAGTAGGTTGTCATACAAGCCGCACAGGAATAACAGGACCCTCTCCCTCTATTCTTCTTACTAACGGAATAAGTCGGCCAAACAGCTTTATTTTAGCCCACGAAATAGGACATGCCTTATTTTTCAACCGTACAACTGGACGTTCTATTGATCCTAGTCCCAATCGAGATCCTAATGATCCGGCACATGATTTAATTACATCTAACTTTATGAATGCAACAGTCCCCAGAACAAATGTGACCTTTCATCCGGCCCA
This sequence comes from Paenibacillus sp. V4I3, assembly GCF_030817215.1. Taxonomy (GTDB): domain Bacteria; phylum Bacillota; class Bacilli; order Paenibacillales; family NBRC-103111; genus Paenibacillus_E. Next base: position 2,208,827 of record NZ_JAUSZA010000001.1, on the reverse strand, counting down.
GTGTCGGGGTGCACGCCTGAGTGAGTTAACAAGGTTATGTGCTTCAGGAAACAAAATGAATCGCAAGCCTGTTGCAAAAAAGAGTCCGCCTCCAACAACTTCCAAAAGAAAAGGAACAGGAAAATCATGTGGATGTAAATAAGCAAAATTACCATCTGTCAAAGCCAAAAAGCCCAGGAAGATTCATGGGCTTTTTGCTTTAACCAAGAACTATTTAAATATTCGTATTGGGCGTATCGACAATATCCGGATCTATGGTATTGGAGCTGCCATTTAGAACACTCTGGACACTTCCAAAACTATCCCCAGGGGAAAATGAGTTTGCCCCTGAGAAGATTTTCGAATTACTTGAGAGATAAATAACGAAAGTATCTCCAATCTGGACATTTGAACCCGAGGCGACACTGTTGATCTTGATGGCACCATTAACAATTGAAGGCATTCTTCAAACACCCCTCCCAACCCTAGGACATTGTATGTGCACTTCTGCCTAATTGTCACCTCAAGCTGCTAATTCACTCCTCTTTACTCAAAAAACCACGGACAATCCTAACATATTCATGGGTTTCTTCTAAGTAACTCACATGAGAGCTATGTTCGAAGACATGAAGCTCAGACGCCGGGACAAGAGATTGATAATAATGGGTCGACTCTGGAGAAGCTTCGTCATAACGCCCACAAACGAAGAGCGTGGGTATTTGGATTTCATGGAGCTGTGGTGTGCAATCGTATGTTTTCAGGTTGCCTTGCGGACTGAATTCAGAAGGTCCCCACATCGTCATATAAACGTCTTTATTGGCTTTTGCACGGCTCTCAGCAATGATTGAAGGCAGAGGGTCCAGTCTGCACACATGCCTCTTGTAGTATTCTTCCATGGCTGTTTGATACTCTTCTGAATCCGTTGTAGCTTGTTCCTCATTACGCTTAATAGTGAGTTGAACATCCTCAGGTAAATTAGCCAAGAAATGGTCCGCATCTTTTTTCCAACGCTCCGCACTGAGACATGGACTTGATAAAATAACGCTGCGAACACCCAAAGGCTTGCGGTCTATTAAGTAGGACGCTGCCAGCATGGTTCCCCACGAATGGCCCAAAAGATGAACCTCTTTCAAATCGAGCGCTTCCCTAATGCCTATTAACTCATCGATGAACCGTTCCGTTCTCCACAATAATGGATCCGTTGGTCTATCTGAATTCCCAGAACCAAGCTGATCATAGAAAATGACTGGCCTCTCGTCAGCCAAGACGTTAAGAATAGATTTTAGCGGATCATGTGTATTACCAGGTCCACCGTGCAGGACAACAAGAGGCGTTTTATTGCCTTCACCAATTCGCGTATACCAAACCCTGCCTCCGGGGACGTCTATATAGCCTTCAATTTGTTTCAAATTACTTTCCTCCACTTTATTTCCCCATTTTTCTGGCCGTTAAAATTGATTAATCTCCCCCGAGTATATCAAAAAATTCAAATTCAAAAAAATACAGGAACTGTCGATTTATAGCGAAATAAAATTTGGGGGATCGTACCTATTTATTTTTGGTAAGGATGTGAAGAATTGAAAAAGTTAAAATTAAGTCTCATTAGCTTAACTTTGTTTGGCGTATTATGGAGCTCGGCCGTCCAAGCTGCAGTACCCTTTGACTCTGACGGCAACGGAATTCATCTAGATGACATCGTTACGTACATCAACACTTATGGAGTTACTGACATAAATGATGACGGAGTGAGCAATAGCTTGGATGTCAAGACGATGGTTAGACAAATATCTCCTGTAAGTATTCCGAATTATGTATCCACAGGTACGGTTACGGGGCTTGTTGTTGACCAAATCGGCGAACCGATGAACCTCGTTGCTGTGAATTTAAAAGAGTCTACTAAAGCAGCATTAACTAATGAACATGGCCGCTTCACCATTTCCGATATGGAAGCATCCACCGGTAACACGGTTACCGCGGCCGTATACGAGTCAGACTCAACACCATTTACTATTTTAACGGGAGAGGTGACAAACTTATCACAGCCGATTCAAGTCACCTTGCCTACGGGCACTGTGACAGGAACCGTATACGCCGCTAACATGGTTCCGTTAGCAGGTGTTTCCGTTAAAATCAACACGGGCGGCGCTGCCTCTGAGGTGCTGCCTCCAACAGTGACGGACAGTCAAGGACGATTTGTATTTCCGAAGGTTCCGGTTGGAACCCGCAGCTTTTTTACGACTTCCTCCTATGGAATGAGCGGTTTTGTCGTCAACGTTAAAGAAGGAATAAATCAAGTAACAGATGTAATGGGTGTGCAGTTTGTAACGGTTTCAGGGATTGTAACGGATTCCCGCTATAATCCTCTGTCTGGGGCTGAGATTACGATGGAGATGAGCAACGGGCTGAGAACTACTGTCATCTCTGGAACGGATGGAAAGTTCATATTTACCAATGCCATACAGGATATGTATTTCTCTTGGAAGATGAGTAAACCGGGTTATTTGGATGCCACACTCAACTATTTAATGGATACAGCCTCAGCGCATGTAACGAATCGTTCTTTCCTGACTTTAAGCACTGCCCCCGTGTCCTCCGATTCAGAATTGGCGTATGCGGTTGGCGCAAATGTCAATCAATTTAACGTTAATCTCGGCGGCTACTCCGGACCTATTAAACGCTCGTATTCTTCATACTCATTCCTTATTTCAGATAAAATGGATGAGCCGAATAACCAAGTTGCCTTTATTGGCGGTTCTGGACAGGCAGAGACAGGAAACGTGGAAAGGCTTAATGCAGCACTACTAGATTCTACAGTCAGTACAATCTATATCTATAAATCCATCCTTGGTTTATCGTCTCAATCGCTTGTAATTCCATCACGTCCGGTCACGATCATCAGCGACGCTGACGTGTTTATACAAGCGGATGTTCCGACCAATCATACACTGACATGGACGAATGTGAAGCAGGTTAATTACGGAGACATTTTCGGATTTGTAAAAGGTGAGAATCATGCACCGGTATTCGGAGCAACAGTAACATTAAGCGGAGCTACTTCCGGAACCATAACAGCCGATATAAATGGATTCTACCATTTCAAAAATTTAAACGCGGGTTCGCATACACTGTCCGCTTATAGATCCAGTGACTACAGCACTCAAATTTATCCGACTTTGGTTGATAACAGCTCACCTGCTTTCCGCGACTTCACGCTTGAGCGTTCTGCGCAGTACATTGCAGCTACAATGGTCATTACTAATCCGTCTATAGGACAGACGCTGTTGACTCTGCCAGTCGTACCAGCAGGTTATACAGTTTCTATTGAGAGCAGCAATGATATTTTGAAAATTTCAAACTCCGGGATCATTACTTTGGGTGCAACATCACAGAGTGTAAACGTAATTTTCAAGGTCATGCACGGAGAATCTGATGTAGGCTATCGTTCGGCTACCCTTACAGTCCCTGGCCTACCGTAATAGAAACATAAAATGAAGTGCCTACTGTTGCCAGTTTGCACTTCATTTTTCGTCAACAAGAGCTCGATTGATCACTTACTTCAAAATAAGCCAGAATCAGCTTATTCATCCATAAGCATTAATTCTGGTAAAGACAGTGCCATTGAAATATTGCATAACATCCCTCTAGCAAGAAAAATCATGGTTCTCTCATGAGGTTTCTCGAAACCTGCCCGCTTAAAAGCTTCTAGCACCACCTGCTGAACATCCCGATATCCCTTCTGCATGACCGCTGCGATCAAATCCTCTTTAATCGTTTGAGCTTGCATTTGCAGCAGTGTTTCATTTTGGTAAGATTTCATAATATGAATATAAGCTTCTACCAGTTCTTTCTCTAGCTTATCAGGACTAACGGTCTCGATAACCGTGCGAAATGCCTCAAGAATTCGTGTCCAAGACACTTCGAGTGCTTCTTGCAGCAGTGCTTCTTTAGTTGAAAAAAACCGGAAAACATAAGGCTGAGAAATTTGTGCGCGTTCCGCAACTTTTGCTGTCGTTGCACGGTAATAACCAATTTCAGCAAATACTTCGATTGCCGCGGATACAATATCTACTCGTCGATTGACTGAGGTTGGAGAATTCTTGGTCATCATTCATTCCACCTTTAAGTTACATTCATTAGTGATTGATCAATTACTAATCTTATATTAACTTACTGGAATTTATTTTGCAATCTTTCATTTCGGGAGTGAGGCCACTACCGCTTTACGGTCATATAAACGAATTGCTTAAGCAATCGCGTATTGTATGGATAGCGTGAAAGATAAAGTAATACGATCGGTGGGAAGTTGATAATCGCAATTAAAAAATCAGCTATTGACGCAAAAATGGAGAGCCAACTTGAGTTGGTTCCCCATTTTATATGCTTCAACATAGTGCTGCGCCACAAATAGGCAAGTTGCAATAGCAACCTGCCTCGAACCTTTTAGATATTAATCAAAATCTTATCTTTGCTCTTAAGCATTTGTTCCTTAAACAAGAGGTGCTTGAATCAATGTCGCAAAATTAAAACGGTGAACATGACCATCATTTAAGGTGGTTTGGCCTGTAACAAAATGTACGTGTTTGCCATTTCCGACTGAAATTGCCGGTCCCGTTCTAATCCTTTTCAGATTATGAAAATGATTTATGAAATCCGTTTTCGTAAGATCAATTTCGTGGACATGACTTGTTCCTACCCGAATCGCTTGCCCTGTAACACCAGCAAAGCGATGATTATGTCGATCATCGCCTTCTTCAGCCAGTTTCGTACTACCTTCAAATTCATGAACGTGCCTCTGTGCTAATTGTGTTGTTTTTTTCATTATTGTAGCCTTTTTCTTCTGCATCCGCTGCATGCCTCCTTATGATGATGTGATTTCACAACATCCTATTAAGGGAAACAGAGAAAAGTGCTAGGTAACTTTCAACGGTTCTAATATTAAATTTTTATGAGTTTACACTGATATCATTGAACTGAATTGCCCGTTGGTTGAGAAAAAACAAATAGGCATGTTGCAACATCAACATGCCTATAGCTATTAAGTTTTTAATCGAAATCGTATCTCTGCTCCTTGAAGGGGTCACCATACATATGGTAACCATTTCGCTCCCAAAAGCCCGGCTTATCCTTCGGCATAAACTCGATGCCGCGCAACCACTTTGCGCTTTTCCAGAAGTAAAGATGCGGCACAACCATGCGAACCGGAGCCCCGTGGTCAGGCGTCAGCAGTTCGCCATTGTGCCTGATGCCCAGAAAAGACGTCTCACGGAGGAAGTCCTCGAGCGGAAGATTCGTCGTCCAGCCATGCTCAGCGTGCAGCATGACATGCGTGGCTTCCGGCTTCAGCTTCACTTTGCTCATTAGTTCAGAAACAGCGATGCCTTCCCACACATTGTCCAGCTTGGACCACGTGGTTACGCAGTGAATGTCGTTTGCGAACTCTTTGCGCGGAAGAGCCATGAAGTCTTTGTACGAAATCTGGAACTCTTCCTCAACCAAGCCAAAGACACGCAGATTCCATTTGCTCATATCATTATAATAAGGCACTGACCCGTAATGAAGCACAGGCCAGCCTTGTGTCAGCGTTTGGCCAGGGGGAACACGGTCATTCTGCTCCTGCGGCTTTTGCCCAAATAACATGAGAAAACCTCCATCCATATATAGGGACCTTTGGTTGGGACCAAAGTCTCTCCTTATTAGGGACCTTTGGTTGGAACCAAAGTCTCTCCTTATTCGGGATTTTTGGCTGGACCAAAGTCTTTCTTTATTAGTCGTTACCGATGTAAGATGCATATTCTGCTGGCGTAAGTAAGCCTTCCAACGCTTCAGCACCTGTAACTTCGACTTCAACCATCCAACCCTCACTGAATGGTGCACTGTTCACCAACTCAGGTGAACCTTCCAATGAACTATTGATTGCAGTTACTTTGCCCGAAACAGGCGAAAAAATATCCGAAACCGTTTTAACTGATTCCACACTGCCAATGCTTTCATTCGCGGTAACGGATGTTCCGACTTTAGGAAGCTCCACAAACACAATATCCCCCAATTGATCTTGGGCAAAATCAGTAATGCCTATGCGAACCACAGTATCCGACAGCTTCTCTACCCACTCATGCTCTTTGGTGTATAACAAATTGGCTTGTACTTCACTCATCGTTTAACGCCTCGCTTACCAGCAAATTTTGCTTTTAGCTTAATCTAATGGGAACATCAAAGTCAAGGTGGTCGCAGTAAATTTTACCAACACAGCTGAACTAAGACGGCAAGTCTCACTATTCAAAAGTTGCAGTTGACAATTCACACCAATTAAGGCACATAATAATACTATAAAACAAATTGAATATTGGCGAATGATGGTATAGGGAGAGACCGCAGGGAAAGCTCGCGGCGCCGAAGGAGTAAGCCCAAAGTGGTGAATCTCTCAGGCAAAAGGACCTGTATCGGACGCAACTCTGGAGAGCTTCGTTACCGCAATCAACGGGTAAACGAACACCCAAGGGGAAACTTGGCGGACCCCAAAGTCCATCGAGGTAACTCTCAGGTAAAAAGGACAGGGCAAAAGGTATGTTTGTGTTGCATACTTTTTGCTCTTTTTTGCATTTTCTGGCTTATATTTCGGGCAAAATAGCAATGTCAACAATCGAAGGTGAGGTTACGAGCATGCTAAAACGAACACCGCTCTTCCCGATTTATGCGGAGCATGGAGCGCGAGTCATTGACTTTGGAGGCTGGGAGCTGCCGGTGCAGTTCGCCGGTATTCAAAAAGAGCACGACGCTGTCAGGCAGCAGGCCGGGCTTTTTGATGTGTCCCATATGGGGGAAGTCCGAGTAAGCGGAGAGGACGCCCTCCCTTTTCTGCAAAAAATAACAACGAATGATGTGTCCAAGCTGGAAGCAGGTCAATGCCAATATAGCCTTATGTGTTATCCCACTGGTGGCGTTGTAGACGATCTACTCGTTTACAAGCTTGGGGATAATAACTACATGCTGGTTATCAATGCATCGAATATCGATAAAGATGTGGAATGGATGCAGCAGAACCTCACAGGAAGCGTTGAATTGACCAATGTTTCTGACGAAACGGCCATGCTAGCCCTCCAAGGTCCTCATGCGGAACAGATCCTTGCTAAAGTTACAGACGCACCGATTCAATCCTTAAAATCATTCCGCTTCCTTCAAGATGTGGAAGTTTCGGGAATTCAGGCACTCGTTTCGCGCACAGGCTACACAGGGGAAGATGGATTTGAGCTGTATGTTGACAAGGACGATGCGATAAAGCTCTGGAACCTGTTGCTGAGTGCCGATCAAAATCTCAGTCTTGTACCAGTTGGCTTAGGCGCTCGCGATACGCTCCGTTTCGAAGCTCGTCTCCCCCTTTACGGCCAAGAGCTCTCCAAAGATATTACACCGCTTGAGGCTGGACTTTCGTTTTTTGTGAAGCTGGATAAGGGAGATTTCATAGGTCGTGACGTGATCGCTGAGCAAAAGGCAAACGGTACACCTCGCAAGCTCGTTGGCATCGAAATGGTCGAACGCGGCATTCCGCGCCCGCATTATGCCGTTTTCAATAAGGATGGTCAACAGATCGGGGAAGTCACCACGGGGACACAATCTCCTACTTTCAAAACGAATGTGGGCTTGGCTTTAATCGATTCCGCTTACAGTACGGTGGGTACGGAATTGAATGTGGAAATTAGAGGGGCGCAGGTCAAAGCTAAAGTCGTTGCCACCCCTTTTTACAAAAGAAAACCGTAAGCCATTCGTCACAAGAGAGGAGCAAGCCGCCATCATGAAGCACCGCTATTTGCCCATTACGGAGCAGGATCAGAAAGAAATGCTGGAGACCATCGGCATCTCATCCATGGAGGAGATGTTTCAAGATATACCGCAGAAGGTTCGCTTTCAAGGCGAACTGAACGTATCGAAGGCGCTGGATGAGCAAGGACTGCTGCGCTATATGCGCGGTCTGGCGGGTCGCAACGCCGACTTTGACCAGTATGCCAGCTTCCTCGGCGCTGGCATCTACGATCATCACCTTCCGGTGGTGATCAATCATGTCATCTCGCGCTCAGAGTTCTATACAGCGTATACGCCCTATCAACCGGAAATCAGCCAAGGCGAACTGCAGGCGATTTTCGAGTTTCAGTCGTACATCTGTGAGCTCACCGGCATGGCCGTAGCGAACGCCTCGATGTACGATGGCGCAACGGCGCTGGCTGAAGCCGGCGCCCTGGCTAGCGGAGCGACGAAGCGCAACCGTCTGCTCGTCTCGCGCGCGGTGCACCCGGAAGCGCGCGCTATCTTGCGCACGACCGCCCGCGGGCTGAACTTGGAAGTGGTCGAGATCGATCTCACGCCAGAGGGCGTGACCGACTTCGAGGACCTCACTTCCAAGCTCAGCGATGACGCGGCTGCCGTCATCCTCCAATCGCCGAATTTCTTCGGCTGCTTGGAGGATATCGGGGCCGCAGAGCCCCTCGCGCACGGCGCGGGCGCACTGCTCGTCGTGAGCGCGAATCCGCTCACGCTCGGGCTGCTCGAGGCGCCGGGCAAGCTCGGCGCTGACATCGTCGTCGGCGACTGCCAGCCGCTCGGCATCCCAGCTGCGCTGGGCGGGCCGACGTGCGGCTACTTCGCCGTCGCTGAAAGCTGGATGCGCCGCATGCCTGGGCGCATCGTGGGCCAAACCGTTGACCGCGATGGCAAACGCGGTTTCGTCCTTACGCTCCAAGCGCGGGAGCAGCACATTCGACGTGAGAAAGCCACGTCGAACATTTGCTCCAACCAAGCGCTTCTCGCGCTTTGCGCATCCGTGTACTTGTCCACGATGGGCAAGCAGGGCATCCAGGACGTTGGCAAGCTCAACGTCCAAAAAGCCCACTACGCGGCGAACCGTCTAGCCGCGTCTACTCAATTCTCGCTGCCATTCGCAGGCAGCTTCTTCAATGAATTTGCCGTCAAGCTACCTGACGGCACGAACGTGCAGGAGCTGAACAGTAAGCTCCTGCAGAAGAACATCATCGGCGGCTACGACCTCGGCCGCGACTACCCCGAGCTCGCCGGCCATATGCTTATTGCCGTCACTGAGCAAAGAACGCGCGAAGATATCGATGCCTTCGCAGCTGCACTGGAGGAACTCGTATGAGCGAAAACAACGTGAACGTGAAATCAGACGGCAAAGCGCTCATCTTTGAAATGAGCCACCCTGGTCGTGTCGCCTATTCACTGCCTGAATCAGATGTGCCAGAAGTCAATTTGATCGATCTCCTGCCAGCCAAGTTTGGGCGTCAGGACGAACCCGACCTGCCAGAAGTGTATGAAGTAGACGTCATCCGTCACTATACGGCGCTTTCGCGCCGCAACTTTGGTATCGACAACGGCTTCTATCCGCTCGGTTCGTGTACGATGAAATACAACCCAAAAATCAACGAAGACGTAGCCCGCTTCCCTGGCTTCGCCAAAATACATCCGTACCAACCGGAAGAATCGCTGCAAGGCGCGATGGAGCTGCTCTACAATCTCCAAAATGACCTTGAAGCCATCACCGGCATGGACCGCGTAACCCTACAGCCTGCGGCTGGCGCTCATGGCGAATGGACCGGACTGATGATGATCCGTTCCTACCACGAGAGCCGCGGCGAGAAGCGGACCAAAGTCATCTGTCCCGACTCCGCTCACGGCACTAACCCTGCCAGCGCGACGGTTGCCGGTTTCGAAACCATAACCATCAAATCCAACGAGCGCGGCCTCGTGAATCTCGATGAGCTTCGCAAAGCCGTTGGTCCCGATACCGCAGCGTTAATGCTAACGAATCCGAATACACTCGGCTTGTTCGAAGAACAAATCGTCGAAATCGCTGAGATCGTACATGCCGCAGGCGGACTGCTCTATTATGACGGCGCTAACGCTAACGCCATTATGGGCATCACTCGCCCCGGCGACATGGGCTTCGACGTCGTTCATCTCAATCTGCACAAAACCATGAGCACCCCGCACGGCGGAGGCGGACCTGGAGCAGGCCCCGTTGGCGTCAAAGAAAAGCTGATCCCTTTCTTACCGACTCCACTCGTCGCGAAGCGCGAAGACGGCAGCTTTTATTTCGACTATAACTACCCGCAAACGATCGGCCGCGTCAAAGGCTTCTACGGCAACTTCGGCATCCTCGTCCGCGCGTACACCTATATTCGTACACTCGGTCCAGAAGGCTTACGTAAAGTATCCGAGTATGCCGTCTTAAATGCAAACTATATGCTTGCTAGACTGACACCATACTTTGATGTGCCTCACCCCCGCTTCTGTAAGCACGAATTCGTGCTTTCTGGCAACCGCCAGAAGAAGCTCGGTGTACGTACACTCGACATTGCCAAAAGATTACTCGATTTCGGCTACCACCCGCCAACGATCTACTTCCCGCTCAGCGTTGAAGAATGCATCATGATCGAGCCAACAGAAACCGAAAGCAAACAAACCTTGGACGAATTCATTGACTCCATGATCGCCATCTCCAAAGAAGTCGAAGAAAACCCGGATCTCGTCAAAAACGCTCCTTATACCACCGTCGTCAGCCGTATGGACGAAGCGCTTGCTGCCCGCAAGCCTGTCCTGAACTGTACTTGCGGATAAATAACCAAGATACACATACCCGCCATTCAAGCTGTTTCAGCTGAACTGGCGGGTTTTTATTTATTCTCCTATTTGCACTATCCCTTTACCCAGAAAGAAAGAGAAAAAGGTTTCGCAGTGCTTTATTATTAATGTATATAGTTCATTGCCGGGGGTGGGGCAGGATCATATCTTTCTGGAATGGTTTTGGTGGGGGGTTCCATTTTTATCCAGTTTATGATTCAATTGATTTCAATTAGCTTTTTCTTCTCCTTTCGTTCCCATTCAGTCCTTTCTGAAACATGTTTCTGAGCAGTCTACAAAATTACCTCCAAAACTTCCTCGAACATGAACCAAGGGGATAGTGCTCATAGAAACTCTCAATTACGACTAACTCCCCTCACCAAGCTTATCCTGAACCAAAGGGATAGTGCCTGTAAGGTGAAATATATAGAAATGCCAGTATCGAGCATATTCACTTATACAAGCATGATCCCTGAATATTTTGCATATAACGTACGACAGTGAACGGTCGCAACACGAACGCGGCAGAACTGTTATTTCATTGCATATGGATTAGTTAGAGGAGCGTTTTTATGACCAAACCATGGTTTTATCGGCTTTTGTTTTCCTATTTGCCTGTATTTTTCATGATCACTTCCGTGCTTATTGTGCTTATTATTCTTTCGATCAGCCAACTGTCCAAAAAAGAAGCTGAAAATGCAAATAAAACGTATGCCTTACATATCATGCAGTCGGTTGACTATGCCTTGAAAACGATTGACGAATATGTGATCAAGGAACTGCAAACAAACAATCGGATTGACCAGTTTTTTGACAACAAGTTTGAGGGAAATCCCTATTACTCCGCTTATGAAGTCACCGAGTTGATTCGGGGGATGATGAATTACAACAAGTTTATTGATTCGGTTTATTTTTACCGGGTTTCTGATCAAATGGTCATTAGTCCAAACACGATGATAACGGCAGACCGTTTCGGCGATGAAGTGTTCATAGAAGAGATGATGAAGAGCCCTTCTCAATATCAGCTGACGAATCAGCGGATCTTTAAAGAATTTGCTGAAATGGATCAACGTAAAGTTGTCATTTCTTTAGTTCGAAAGATTCCTCTGTTATCCGGGCAAAAAGGCATCGTCGTTGTCAATATCAGCATGGATTCTATTGGAAGAATGGTCGGTGACATGTCCAATTCAAAGATCAGCTTTATCGAAGTATACGATCCCGAAGGCAAACAGCTGATGGCATCCGGAAATGCAGATGGAGCAGTAGGATCTAGGAAAAGAGGGTCCGAGCTTACTCGAATCCATTCCAATTATACAAACTGGGAATACCGCAGCGGTCTCAACGATGACTATTTATTTACCTTCACCTCTGTATTCTCTTATGTATGGATCGGATTGGGACTAGTTATGGTTGTCCTTGGCGGGGTCTGGATAACCTATGTGACACATCGAAATTATCGGCCGATTAAGTTGATTATGTCCCGTATCCATGCTTATTCCGAACTAAAATCAATGGGAGTCGAGGGCAAGAAACAAGACGAATTCCAGTATATTGATCGAGCCATAGGCAATCTCATGGAGTTATCCAGCCGCTATGAGAAGCAGCATGAGGAAGATATTGTATTCCGACGGCGGCACTTTTTCAAAGAATGGCTGGAAGGCAGCCGGGCGGTCGATTATGAAGACTGGAAATCCGAGATGAATCGGCTGCAATTGCCTTCTAGCTTCGGTCAGCTTGCTGCGGCGGTCATCGAGATGGATAAGTATATGGAAGTATGCCGAATGTTCTCTCAAAAGGATCAAGAACTGCTGAAATTTGTACTAAGCCGTGTTGTTTATGAAACTGCTGAACCGCTTGGCCTCACTGTATGGGCGGAATGGACGGCTACACACAGGCTTAGTGTTGTGATATTTGCCGATGAGAATGTCAAAAACAGCGAGAAGCTCGCAGCCAATCTGTGCGAAAATGTTCGCTCATGGGTCGAGCAGCATCTGCATTTCCGCATTACGCTTGGTGTCGGACATGTGGTTGGACAAGTTCAAGAGCTAGTACATTCCTACGAAGCGGCCATCCATGTTCTTCGCTTTAAATCGACTTTAGGAACGAATCGAGTCTTGTATCATTGGGAATCTGAAGCGTCCGCAGAGAAGGAAATGTATAAGCACTTGCCTCTGGTCAAATCACTGGCTCAGTCGTTTCGCTTGGGGGACAAGGGATGGAAGCCGGCCTTGGAGCAAATTTTCACTGAATTAAAAGTCGGGTTATTTTCATACGATGAGATCCGCAATCTCATGAATTATTTAGTTTATCATTTACACCGGGAGATGATGGAGCTCTCAGCCGAGCTGCAGGAGTTATGGCAAATCACGCTGCCCCAGCTGAACGACGTCATTGAACAGTTCGATACGATCGAAGAATTATATGCAGAGTGGTTTCACAAGTTAGAAGAAGTATCGCAGCGGATGGCTGGTATTCGTGAAGACAGAAGCACACATGCCGTCATGAACCAGATTCGCACCTACGTGGAGACCCATTATGCAGATCCGGAGTTGTCGCTTACCTCGCTAAGCGAGCAGTTTCAGCTTCATGCCTCGCATGTCAGCCGCGCATTCAAAGAGGAGTTTGGCGAAAAATTCGTTGATTATCTCGTTAAGATCCGGATGGAACAAGCGAAAAAGCTGCTCCAGAGCAGCCGTGACTCCGTCCAGGACATCGGTGGCAAGGTTGGATACACGCATGCTATTTCGTTTATACGCGCCTTCAAGAAGTATACGGGCGTCACGCCCGGCGATTATCGGAAGCAAGAGTAATCATGCCATTTTTCAAGAAAAGTATATCGTTAATTGTTGTTTATTCACCTCTGCATCAAATCCACTAAAGCCTTGTACAGCAAGGGGTTTCAAAAGAGTTTATTCGCTAATTCATGTATATTGAGAATGTTTGCACCTCTGAGGTACATTGATTCCATCGACGGCAAGGGTGCAAAAGATGGTTCGATTTTTACGCTAAAGGAGGTGACACACGATGCCACATACACCGCTAGACAACATTCAATCAGCCCCTATGATTACTACACGAAGATTTACCCGCCATGCCGCCAAGTCGCTGCAGCCCCGTCGTCGTTTCAAGCAAAATATGCCGCTGTTGATTATGTTTGTACCGGTTATCGCTTACTTTATTATCTTTAGATATTTTCCAATATTAGGAAATATAATTGCCTTCAAAAACTATAACTTGATGGATGGCATATGGGGAAGCCCATGGGTTGGCCTAAAGTATTTCAAGGCCCTTTTCACCCAACCCCAGACGCTGACCATCATCCGCAACACCGTCACATTGAGCTTATTAAGCATTGTCGCTGGATTTCCATTTCCGATTATCATTGCCATCCTACTGAATGAAGTTCGCGCCATGCGTTTCAAAAGGATTGTGCAGACGCTAATCTATATTCCTCACTTCTTCTCATGGGTCATTGTCGGAGGCATTATCGTTACGATATTCTCTCAGCAATCCGGTATTGTTAACAAGCTGTTGGAGCTATGGACGGGTCACACCACTGCCTTCTTGTATCAGGAGCATAGCTGGATTGCTATCTTCCTCGGATCTGGGATTTGGAAGGAAGCCGGATGGGGAGCGATTATTTATCTGGCTGCTCTTACCTCGATCGATACGCATCTGTATGAAGCGGCCAGCATCGATGGTGCATCTAAATGGAAGCAGATCTGGCATGTCACGCTGCCCGGCATTCGCAGCACGATTATTCTCATGCTGATTCTGAGTATGGGTAATGTCATGGAAGTCGGGTTTGACCATGTGTACACGCTCCAAAATGCAGCCGTTTCGGATGTCTCGAATGTCATCAGCACCTATATCTTTATCGTGGGTGTCCAGGGAGGACAGTTCAGTTTAACGACGGCGGTCGGGTTGTTTGAATCTCTGGTCGGCTTCTTCTTCGTCGTCCTTGCGAATCAACTTGCCCGTAAATTCGATCAAGGACTGTGGTAAGAAAGGAGCCTCCCCATCATGAAACCAACATGGGATGAGAAAATCTTTTACACGATCAATTATATGTTCCTTGGCCTTGCAGCTCTAAGCTGCGTTCTTCCTTTGATGCATATCGTATCTTTATCTCTGAGCAGCTATCAGGCGATTGTATCAGGGCATGTAACCCTGTGGCCGCAAGGCTGGACTGTAGAAGCGTACAAAGCCTTATATGTTGGCACGAATTTGGTCAAAGCCTTTGGTAATAGTGTCGTAATTACCGTTGTAGGCGTTGTACTAAGCATGTGGTTTACAATCATGGCGGCTTATCCGTTAGCCAAGAAATATTTCTATGCCCGTCGCTTTTTTACACTGGCTATCGTATTTACCATGCTGTTCGGAACACCGTTAATTCCTCTGTTCCTGATCGTGAAAAGTCTCGGCTTACTAGATACTTACGGTGCCATATGGATGCCGGGACTGATCAGCGCGTTCAATATGCTTGTGCTTCGGACCTTCTTTATGAATGTGCCGGAAGAGCTTGAAGAGGCAGCACGCATGGATGGCTGTGGAGAATGGAGACTTCTCACCCAGATTATTCTCCCTTTATCCATGCCAGTCTTGGCTACGTTGACTTTATTCTATGGCGTCGGATATTGGAATTCATTCTTACACGTACTTATGTTTATCAATGACAGCACACGAATGAATTTGGCGGTTATGATTCAACAGATGGTCGCCAGCCAATCGATTCTTCAAGAGCTTAATTCCGTAAGACCGGATGATTTGCAGCAAATGACACCAGAATCCATCAAAGCGGCCGGCGTGATCGTACTCATTGTGCCTATGCTGATTGTTTATCCATTTTTGCAGAAGTATTTTGTTAAAGGGGTCATGATCGGCGCGATTAAAGGATAACACGAAGGGCAACACAAATTAACTTGAGCTGTTTTAGGAAACGAATTATCTAAGGGGGGTACATCCATGTCTATGTTACGCAGGGGTCATCGAAAAGCTCTACTGTCCACACTAGCTTTAATCGCAGTATTGGCAGGCTGCTCCACAGCTAAAGTCAACGATCCAGGGGCTTCGTCAAGTCCGAATGCGACCCCAGCAGCCGAACCTGCTAAAAGAGGAGCGATTAACGTTTCCGTCTATGATCGGGGCAATATTCCTCCAGAAGAAGGCAACTGGGATAAAAACCGTTGGGTGGAGTGGATCAACAAGAACGGTCCTGTCGATGTTAAATACACACCCGTTCCCCGCTGGGAATCGTTCCCGAAATTTAATGCCTTGCTTGCCTCTGGAAGCGCACCGGATTTGATTCTGGAGTATGATGCCAACTACAGGAACAGCTGGTATTCGCAGAAGCTGCTGATGCCGGTCGATGAGATGATTGACAAATACAGCACAAACTACAAGCAAATCCTGGAGAAATATCCGCTGCTGCGCAAGATTGGTACGAAGGAAGACGGCAAGTTGTATGAAATCGGGCGTTTGAATGTCGTGGCCCCGCATCATCGTCTCTTAATCCGTGAGGACTGGCTCCAGAAGCTGAACCTCCCTGTTCCGACGACGACCGAAGAATTGTATAACGTAGCCAAAGCATTCGTGAACCAGGATCCGGACGGCAACGGTAAAAAAGATACGTTCGGTATCAACCTGAGCGGCGTCGGCTTCTCCGTGATCAGCCACATCTTCGGACGTTCGATCGATTGGGCTGAGCAAAACGGTACATTTGTACATGATTGGGAACGCCTCCAGGCATCTGTAGAATTCCAGAAGCGTTTGTTTGACGACGGATTAGTCGATAAGGATTTTCTCACGGATAAAAACGGACAAAAAGGCATCCAAGATTTCATGAACGGAAAATTAGGGATTTTCGCGATCGACAGTGCATGGTTTACCATTTCGAACTATGAAACTTTGAAGAAGAACAACCCTACGGCTAAGGTCATTCCTATGGCTTTACCGAAGAGCCAATTCGGGCAGTTCAGCCCGATTATCAGCACACCCGTGCAAATGGTCGGTGTCGTCAATGCCAAAGCGAAGGATCCGAAAGCAATTATGCAATATATTGACTGGATGGTGGATCCCCAACATGCAAGCCTGCTAAAAAACGGTATTGAGGGTACACATTCGCAAAAAGGCTCGAATGGCTGTTTGCAGCCTATCGATACTGAGAAAAATAAGAAGGAACTGTACACCGACGATCTGAATATGATGAGATCTGATTTGCTGCTGGGCAAATGTGCGGAAGTGTATCTGGTGAACTTGCGCCCAGAAGTGCCAACCCAGAAAGAACTGCTCGATATCAATCTCAAATCCAAAGAAATCTATATTAATAAAGATCGTCCTATTCCTTCGCTCGGCTATGACTTCTTACCGGTCTTGCCTGATGATCTGCAAGCGATTGTCAAAAGCACAAGTAAATCCAACAACATCGATAAAGGCGACATTTGGTTGAAAGCCTTGGTAGGCGGCACTGGCTATACCGCACAGCAAGCTGTGAAGGATGCCAAGGATGTATGGGAAAAAGCAGGCGGCAAACAAGTCGACGATTATTACACCAAATGGTATGAGAATAATAAGACCAAGGCTTTTAGTATCGATGATCTGTACAAATTCGCTGAACAGTCTCAGAAAGAGTTGAAATAGAACAAAGGAGGAGCGGCGCTCCAATATTAGATGGATCGGAGCGCCGTCTACACATGACGTGGACCCCGGATAGGATTAGGGAATCCTATTGATAATCTCAGTCATCTGGAGGTAATTATGAGATCCCTACACAAGTCAAAACTCCTTGTTTCAATCCTTCTGTCGGCAATCATTGTCTCACTGCTCCCGCTCTTTCCAGCGTATCGTGCTTTTGCTGCGGGAACAGGTATTACCCAAGACTACTGGAACAATGTTCCTGGTGGGAAAGTAGAACAGATTCCATTAAAGACTCCTCCGTCGGGTTCGAGGTTACTCGCTAACTTCGAGACACCGAACAATACGGGGGATCTCTATGGTTCTCGCGTTTATGGTTTTCTAACGCCGCCAGTCAGCGGAGGCTACACCTTCTGGATTGCAGCGGATGACAGCTCCGAGTTATGGCTGAGTCCGGATGGCGATCCTGCGCACAAAGAGAAGATAGCATCTAATACCGTCTTCGCCAAGCCCAGAGAGTGGGGTAAATCCCCAACTCAGAAATCTGTGGTCATTCCGCTATCCAGCGGGAAAAGATATTACATCGAGGCGCTGCACAAAGAAAACACCTCTAATGACAATTTGGCTGTCGCCTGGCAAGGGCCGGGAATAGCCCAACAGGTGATACCTGGCACTTACCTGACACCTTATGTGCTGCCTGATGCGCCAACTAACCCCGTGCAGGACGATACAGCAAATACATTCGGATGGACACCCATTCCCGGTTTCTTGGATGTGGCTGCCTATGAATACAGCACAGATCGCGGTTACACGTGGCAAACCGTAACAACGAACCCGCTTCAACTGGACAATATCAATTACACGACGGGACAAATACAGGTTCGGTTGAAAGAAACGTCAGCTCAGCCTGCCGGAAAGATTCTGTATTCAACCGCTTTTTACACGCTAACTACCGTGGAACAGCCTGCGCCGGTTTATACAATGCTTTGGAAAATCGGGCTTGATAATCAGCTTTCGACTGAATTTAGCGATTATAAATCAACACCCATTGAGTCCTTCAGCCTTCCTTCCGACTGGGCCACTCGCACAGATTGGAGTTCGGTATCTAAAGGACTGAAGCTTAGCCGCAACGGTTCTATGGTTATTACTTACAACTTGCCTGCGATCCCGGAGCATGGCGTACAATTCAGCTTCAGGAGCTTGGATGCGTATGTATCCGTTCCGCAACTAGCTGTATTTTCAAATGATACGATGGCCGGTTTAATCCAAATCGTCGGCTTGAACGGCGGGAATACGACTCGGAAATTCAAAGAAACCTATGAGCTTTATATTCCTAAGGAAATGCTGAAGGTTGGAACTAATGAACTGAAGCTGTCATTGGATCGAGGCTTGTATGCTGGAACTGAAGGTGATGAATATCATTGGTTTGAATGGGATTATGCCAAACTTGAGGCATTAGGGGCTCCAGCTGTGGAGCCGATTCACGGGAGATATACCCATCTTGGAACAGCGCTTGTCTCTCATGTGTTGAAAGACCGCGATCTGCAAACGATGGAAGTAACGAAGTGGCTGGGACTCGCCTACAGCGGGAACGTCATTCGTTCCAGTCAATTCTCACGGGAATGGCTGACTGCTTTACGCGATTTGAATTTGGCACCGGTGCTGCTGCCATTCGGAACCTATATCAAGGACCCTGAGCTTTCGTCGGGAGTCGTCCCAGAGAAGCTTAAAGAGTACTACAACAATCTCATTGCGGAAAATGGGGATTTGTTCGAATACTTGGAGCTTGATAATGAACCCGGCGTGTTCAACAATGCATTTGCCGCCGATTTGGCTCTTGCTAAGTATGTTAGTGAGCAGAAGCCTTTGCTAAACCCTTGGTTGAAAGCGGTTTCTCCAGGCTGGGCTTACTGGCCCTCCAAAGGAATTCCCGATGGCTGGGAGCGTGATCCTGCCTACCGCAGACAGATTGAAGACTATACCGATATGACGAACGGTCACAGCTATACCTTAAGCGGGATTTCGAGTGGTGAGGGAGGCGCAGTCGTTGAGACGTTAAAGACTTTCCCTGAGTATCAGGGTGACGGAATGGCAAAGCCGATGATGATGAGTGAAACGGGAGCTAATGATTTTCATACCGACAATAACCGTTACGATACGTTCACGCATCGTTTTGCCTCTATCTTTGATAGGGAAACGCGCAGTACCATCGGCTATCTCGATTACATCATGCAGCATGCGGCTTACTTCCGAGAGTACAGTTTGCTCAAAGAAGACATCGAGATGAAATCCGCTGACGATGCCGAAGCGTGGATCAACACGAGCGATCCCGATGAAACGCGTTTGAAGGTTTTCCGCCGTTTAGCGTTAGCCTACAGTACGCATGGCAAACCGCTCCCTTATGTGTTTACAAATCAGAATGAGCTTGCCGGGAAAAAAGCTTATTTCCGCGCGGTGGATACGTCAAGCCTTGGTGTGAGCAGTAGCGGAGCAAAATCCAATAAAATTCTGCTCAATTTTGTTAATTTTGAAACGACACCGGTCACGATGAACGTCCACGTCACGCTGCCTAATAACGCCCAGTATGCGGCAGAACGCTTTGGCGCAGGCAGCACGTATGCGGCTGCACGCAGTTTTACGACCATTGACGCTGCTTCGGGCGCGCAGTTATCAGAGACACTTCAACCGGGCGAAGCCGTCCAATACATTTTGACCACGTTAGAACATTCAGCACCAAGCAAGCCTACGCTGCAAGCACGGGCCGTTTCATACAAACAAATCAAGCTGACTTGGCAGCCTTCTACGGATAATGCCGAAGTAGCCGGATATAAGCTCTATGATAACGGCGTACTGCTCGCTAAGCTGCCGAAAGCCGTAACTCGTTATTCACACCAAGATGTTAGACCGGAAAGCGCACACTTGTATACACTGATCGCTTATGATGATTCGGGCAACGAATCCGTACCGAGCGACCCTTTAGCCATTTCTTCCTTATCATTACCGGTATCTCCTTTTACCACTACGTCTACGGGAGCTTTGCATGTTGAAGCAGAGCAAACGGAACTGGAAGGAGTGACCCATCATGGCACATTCGTCGGCATGTACTTTACACAAGGGCGGATGAATATGCTCAAGGCACCTGTAAAAGCAAATACCAATTATATTCTTAAGCTTAAATATAGTTCAGCCGCGAACAAAAAGGTGAACCTCGTTATCGATAATCAGCTGATACGGGCCCTTGATCTGCCTGGAACGGAGCCAAACGTCTATACAACAGTCGAATATAACGTCATGATGCCTGCGGACATAAGCAACCTTGTCCTGTCCATCGTCAAGAGCAGCGATAATGTGTTCGCCTTCTTCGATTGGTTCGAGCTGAAAGAAGGCATCTTGGATGAAACACCGCAAGCACTTTGGACGAATGTCATTCATTCCAGTACGAATATGTATTATTCCGCCCCTACCTTCGCTCTCGGCGCCAATGGAGCAAATTTCCATGAAACGACATCGCCTGGCGATTACACAGCTATGGGCTTTAAGGGTACGGGTATCCGTTGGTATTCCGATATTGAGTCTACTTTAGGCGAGGCAGATGTTTATATCGATGATGTCCTGCAAGCAACTGTGGATTTGAAAACAGCTAACACACAAGGCGCGAAGAAGGTTGTTTTCGAAAAGACCGGTCTCCCTATGGAAAACCATATCATCAAAGTTGTCGCTAAAAACGGCCGGATCATCCATCAATCATTTGAGTTTTTGAGTTTGGAACGCCAACCCTTAACGCCAGGCCCCGATCTTATCGTAACAGATCTTGGAACGGATCCAGCAGATCCGTATGCCGGGCAAACGGGAATTCGTTTCTATGTCACGGTGAAAAATGTCGGTATTCTCCCAACCCCAGCAGGCAAAATAACTGGTGCCGTGTTTGGATTGAACGGCGGCTCGTTTGGCTATACGGATACGTATAATCAATCCATCCCGGTAGGCGGCAGTGCAACACTTTATACGAACGCAGGCGGTGAAAATGGATATTGGGAAGTGCCTAATGGAGAAGCCACCTACCAGTTAAGCGTCAATATCAATGATATCGGACGATTCACTGAGATGGATCGCACGAACAACACCAAGGAGATGACTTTCCAGGTGAAGAAGCGAGATGTCACCCCTCCTGTGACAACAGCGACAGCGGATGGGGCAACTGGGGCAGACACATTCAACAAACAAGATGTGCATGTTACGTTTACAGCCGTGCATCCGACTGTTGGCGTTGGAATCAAACAAACGGAGTACCGAATTCAAGGTGGAACATGGCATCTTGTCACAGCTCAGCCGGTCACCTTCACCGATGAAGGGGTGCATCAAATCCAATACCGCTCGATTGATGTGGCGAATAACGAAGAAGTGCCCAAAGATTTGATTATTGGCATCGATAAAACGGCTCCTTCCACCACGCACACATCATTAGAGGGGTGGCAGCGAACACCGCAAACTGTCACATTAGCGGCATACGATACTTTGAGCGGTGTACAACAGACCTTTTACATGCTAAATGGGGGAACAGCCACTGCCGGAACCTCGGTTACGGTAAGCACCTACGGTGTGAACACGATACACTATTACAGTGTTGATGCGGCAGGCAATCAGGAAGTTAGTCATTCTGCGGAGGTATGCTACGATCCGCAAGCTCCTGAAATCAACATTGCCGGTCCTTTAACTGTATTTTGGACGGATCCGATTGTACTGAATGTTGGTATCACAGATGCTTTAAGTGGAGTGGCCTCATCTCTTGTCAAACTGGACGGTGTCGTTGTTAGCCCTAACATTAACCTCCAACCGCTTAGCTTGTGGTTAGGTCAGCATACGATTGAAGTAACGGCAACCGATACTGCGGGCAATACGATCGTACGTACCTTTGTATTGAAGGTGATCATGGATCTCGATCATTTGGACGATCTGCTCCGTTTATTATGGAATTTAGGATATTTCCCAAATCAAAGCACTTATAACAGCTTTCAGAACAAAGTTACTCAGCTTCAGAAACTGCTAAACCAAAGTCAGCTTAAAGATCCGACTATCTTTGATGCTGTCATCAAAGATGGCAAGTATACGGATAGTAATACCGCCAAGCTGCTTCGGGATGCCATTTTATATCTGCAGCAAAAATTAGGGAAGTAAATAGTAAAAAAGGGGTATCTCATCCAAAGTCACTTTTGGATGAGATGCCCCTTTACCCTTTTCTGTACCATGCTAGCGCACCAAAATTTTCCTAGGGGAACGTCGATGTCCTATTTGGACGAAAAACCCCGAAATCATGCGGAAGAGGAACAAGACGCGTTATTTCACTGTTTTTGCCTCTGGATCGTTCATTTTGCCGAAATAACGCACTCATGTTCCCCAAATTTGATTTCTGGCGTAGATTTCCTAAAATAGCCGCTTGCTCCAGAAATGAACTTTCGGACAAGCGGCGTGTGCTTCACAACCTGATAATGGATAATTTACTTCAAGTTAAGCAAAACTTTTTGAAAGAAGGACTACCTTGAGCGCTCCTTGCGCACAATCTTTGTGCGCTAGCGTCCGGTGGCGACGAATCTGCCGCCTTTGCGCACAATTTTTGTGCGCTAGCGTCCGGTGGCGACGAATCTGCCGCCTTTGCGCACAATTTTTGTGCGCTAGCGTCCGGTGGCGACGAATCTGCCGCCCTTGCGCACAATTTTTGTGCGCTAGCGTCCGGTGGCGACAGATATGCCGCCCTTGCGCACAATTTTTGTGCGCTAGCGTCCGGTGGCGACGAATCTGCCGCCTTTGCGCACAATTTTTGTGCGCTAGCGTCCGGTGGCGACGAATCTGCCGCCTTTGCGCACAATTTTTATGCGCTAGCGTCCGGTGGCGACGAATCTGCCGCCTTTGCGCACAATTTTTGTGCGCAAAATCAGTGGTGGGCGCTTAGCCTCCAAGCTAACCGCCACACTTAGAACTTAGAACGGGACCCTGCCCTCTGAATTTTATACTTTATTATAAAATAACGAATCGACGTTCCGCCACATCTTTTTAAACGAATTTATGTCTTGAATCTTCGTTTGGCACCCTGTTTACTCGGACAAGCGTTCCACTAATTGATGTGACTCTAGAACAAGATCTCCACGGATGCTGCATGCATTCGGATTGTCCAAACTGTCCAGGAAATGCTGAACAACACCAGCAAAGCCCCTTCTTTCAAGCACCGTGTCCCAGCTCCCAAAAGAGCGAACGCGTGGGGCGGCGCCTTTTTCATAAAAAACGGCTGACTCTAGGTTCGTTACTTCTACCGATCGGCCGCTGCCGTGCAGCTCAACTTTTTCTAAATCAACACCTGCAAGTCTAACCATACTGTAATTGCCTAGAGAAGAACCGAATGTCAACGTCCCTGAAGCATGGAGCAGTTTGCCTTCTTCATCGACTTGTTGGTTGTATGTACTCACTTCATACGGGCTCTCTCCAAGCCACAGCAAAAGGTCCAGCATGTGAATCAGGTCATCATACAACGTCTCTTTGGCGCTATGTCCTTGCTGTTTGATGCGGTGCTTAACGGCTGAACACCAATCGAAGCCGCCTGCCTCCTGCAGCCATTGCTTAGCCTCCATATAAAGAGGAGCAAACCTGCGGTTAAACCCCGCTGCCAGCAAAACGCCTTTTCGCTCCGCATAAGAAGCCATCTCGGCGGACTGTGCCCAATCGTAGGACAACGGTTTATCTACATAAACAGCCACACCTTGCTCTATACTTTTCATAGCCAAATCGTAATGGGTTGATGTCGGACTATGTACGAAAACAGCATCCAGCCCTTGTGCAAGAAGCTCATCTAAGTTCGTTGTCCCATAAGGAATGCGATACTTTGCCTTCATCCGTTCTACCGTCGCCGGAGTGGAGCTCATGATGCCTACGATATCCACTTGTTCGTTTACCGATAAAAGAGGCAGATACACTTTTTGTGCGATATCACCTAGACCAATTAATCCAATTCTTTTCTTCGTCACTAGGCTTCACTCCTCATTTGTTTTCCCAGCACCATACGTCCAACCAACAGTCCAAGTACAAGTAAAACAGCACCAACCACCGTAGAAACACCATATATTTGCACCCACATCGGGGCATCCGTAATCAGGGCATATACTTTTCCGCCAAAAATAGGTCCCAAGAAAGCGGCAAAGCCGGTGAAAGCCGAATATGTGGCAATATACATCGGACGTTCGCTCTTCGGTGTGTCGCCAATCGTAAACGTGAACACCATTTGATTAAACCCACCAAGCCCAATGCCAAGAACGATATGAACGGCATACAGAACAACAATGGCTGGAATGAAAGCAATTGCTCCCCATAATAAACAAGCAAGCGCAATGATCGGTAAGGACCATAGCAGCAAGGTTTGAGCCGTATAACGCACATTCAGATTGCCCCATACATAGTAACTGGCCATCATGACCATGGTATGAACGACCGTAATTAACGAGACTGTTTCATAATTAATTTTCATCAGCTTGAGCATGACATAAGAGAAAAGCGGCACGGTTACCCCTTGCACGAATAAAAACACAGCCAAAAAGAGAATCGCTTTAAGAAAAGCACGATCCTTCAACGGCTTCCCAATCATCCCTACCGGATTCGTTTCCGTAGATGGCTCGAAGGGTGGATTCGGATATAAACCGAAGGCCAGTATATTTAAGACCACACAAACGCTGCATATGATAAATAAATAGTTAAATCCTTGCCCGCCTGGATAACGATCCAAAATTTGTCCGCCAATGAAAAGAGCTAGAGAACTTACCCCGCCTAATATCGTGTTGCGAAGTCCAAAATATCGTCCTCGAACCGGACCCGGCACCGCATCACTAATCAGTGAGGTCCAAACGATTCCACCCGCGGCATTTCCCAAATGAGCAGCCGTATAAAGCACAATATACATGACAACCCACAGATCTTTGGGAAATAAAAAAGGAATCAAGCCCACTGAGGTCCAAAGCAATCGGTGTGAGGAAGCAAATATAAGCAGCATCCGTTTGCGGTTTCTGAATTTTTGCATGACCACAGCCATCCCAATTTGAATGATATTGACGACAGTTGTAATGGCCAACACCAAACCAATTTCGGTTGAAGTTGCTCCTAAATAAAGCAAATAACCCGTTAGAAACGGACCGCCAAGGAGCTGAAATATTATAACGGCCGGAAACCCCTCCAACGTTGCGATGAGCAGACTTTTTCGGTAGGAGGATGCTTTTTTTCTAGGTTTTCGTAAATAATCCGCAATCTTCATTGCCATACTCGCCTCCTGATGTAATTCTTATGATGGATGACTGATCTTAAAGTTTACAAACTATAGGGCGCTTATGGTAAAATAGGACTGACTACCTAATCTATCATGTCAGGCGGGATCACCCAAATATTATGAAACCAAACCATTTTGGTCTTATCACAAGCTTATTACTCTTTTTGACTTTCATTGTACTCTCTCTCATGTTTCAGTCAACCATTTATTTGTATATCGCCAGCGTATGTCCGCTTCTCATCGTTCCTTTTCTTCCCGATATTCGATCAAATCAGTTCATTAAGCCGAATCAAGCTAAAGGTGCTGTAAGATTGATTACAATGGAGAACAAGGACAAGGCTGATTCTGATTTTCTTGTTATCTTGTTTGAACCAGGGTATGTAAGATGGAAGCGCGGGAAGCTCTTTTTCAACATGGAAGATATCATGAAAGATGTCTATATCAAGCCAGATCCTCTCGCCGCCACCATGACGGTGTTAAAATATGATCTATTCCTACATCGACGCAAGAAAAATTGGATCGGCATTTCCTTAACACAGCTTGAACAGCGCACCGAGCATCTCTCTTATACGACCAATGAAATCAATCGTCTGGTCATTCGGATGTCCGACGTGAATGAATTGCTTCAAAGGCCTGTTAATCAGCCAGCTGCAGCTGGACAAAGTATTGGCGCCTAGGAAGATTAAAAAAATCACCCTGCCTTGAGCTATTACGCCATTCAACCATTATACTTCATGGTAGAATGACAATAGCTTGATGACGGGTGATTTTTTTGTGGTGATGTTGGATAAACCCAAAGGTTAAGCTCATGGTTGGGGAGCTTGTGCAAGTGATGCTTCCCATTAGGAGTCTCCAGAGGCTGTTATTGAGAGAAAATCGCGTAAAAATCGCCAAATAAGAGGCTTTTGAGACTTCTATTTCCCCCGTATGATGCCGAATTCTACAATTCTCCAGTATATAGGAGCCTTTAGGGTCTTCTATTTGCTGCATACAAGCTTTTTTGGGTCAAATAAGAGCTCCTAAAGGCTGCTATTTATTTCATATGGCGTGGGAGCAATTAGTAGCGTTTTTCAAAAACCGCCTCAGAAGCATCCTAATCTGATCCTGCTCATCACGGCCATAAAAACTAGTTAAGTTCGTCCTCACACAAATAAGCCGCTAAAGTACGAACCATGACACCTGTTGCACCCTTAGGTTCGATGCCTTTGGCCGACCATAGCCAAGCTGTGCCGCCTGTATCCAGATGGATCCAAGGCGTTTCTTCGGCGAAGTAGCCGATGAACAGACCTGCTGTAATGGCTCCTGCCCAGCGATCGGATGAAGTCGCATTCTTAACATCGGCGACATCACTCTTCAGCATGGCACGATATTCCGGATAGTTTGGCAGCTGCCATACTTTTTCTCCAGCCGCCGAAGCTGCTTGGAGCAGCGGTTTCAGAAACTCGTCATCGTTCGTCACAGCGCCAGTCGCGACATCGGCGAAGCAGATTAAGATGGCCCCTGTTAATGTTGCAACATCAATCAGGCGATTCGCTCCCAGCTGCTTGGCGTAGGTCAAGCCATCGGCCAATATAATGCGGCCTTCCGCATCTGTATTTAATACTTCCACGGAATGTCCGCTTAGCATCGTCACGATATCTCCAGGGCGATACGCAGAGCCAGACGTCATGTTCTCCGCCGCAGGGATAACCACGACCAGATTCACCTTCGGCTTCAGTTGACCGACGACGTGCAGGGCACCGAGCAGTGTAGCGGCTCCGCCCATATCGCTGATCATTTCTTCCATGCCGTCGGGCTTCTTCATCGAGATCCCGCCGGTATCGAAGGTCACGCCCTTGCCGACGAGGCCCAGCACGTCGGCGGAATCTGGATCACCCTTATACTGTAGGGTGATCATGCGCGGCGGGTTGACGCTGCCTGCGCCAACCGCGGTAAGCCCGCCCATCCCGCGGGCGGCAATCTCGTGCTCGTCCAGCACTTCGCAGGCGAAGCCGTAGTGCTGGGCGAGCCGAACGGCTTCCTCTGCGATGGAAGCCGGAATGAGCTTATTGCCCGGGAGGTTCGTGAGATCCCGGGCATAGTTCGTGCCCTCCGCAACCGCCTCAGCGGCTGCGATCGCCCCTTCCAGAAGCGCTGCATCCGCAGCAGCTTCTGTGAGCAGTACCGCCTGGCGCAGCTCCGCGCGCGCATGCTCGGTCTTGCGGTACGCCGCGATGCGGTACGTACCGAGGAGCAGCCCTTCGGTCAGCGCCGAGGCGGCTGACCGGCTGTCGAACCCGCTTGGCAGCTTCAGCGCCAAGCGTTCGAACTGCAACGCGAGTGCCTTACGCGCTGCAAACACCGCGGCTGCGCGCAGCGTATCGCGTGACGCTGCGGGGCCGAGCCCCGCAACGAACACGTACGCGTACGGCAGCAGCCCGTGGGTCGGCAGCGCCTCGAGCTCGCCTGAGGCGCCAGTGAATAGACCCTTTGCGCACATGCGCTCAAGGGCCTGATCAAGCTGCGGTAGTCCCAGGACATTGTCCTGGCGCAGCTCAGCTTCACTTAGGCAGACGAGGATTGCGTCTGCCCCCGTTTCATTATCCATCAATGACGTAAAAACGCCCGTCGTTACATCCGTAATTTTAGCAAACATGGGTAATTCTCCTTAATTTCAAGTAGTTTCTATTGTCACTCCAATTAATAAAAAGATGCGGCCTTCTGCACCACTGACTGCATGGGCAGCTGGTAAGGACACTTCTCTTCGCAAAGCGGTTTCTCTTTGCAAGGATCATGGTCTGCACAGCCTACTATTCTATCCTTTTGTCTTTGGAAAAATCCGTCGCCCTTCGGCAGCAATCCGAATTTCTCTCTAAATCTACTCGCAATCATCACGTCCGGAATTGAGATTTCGAGCGGGCATGAACAATAATTGCAGCGTCTGCAATCATGTTGACCCAGCTCTATAGCCAATTTCTCAAGCTCCTGGCGCTCCTCGGCTCCTACTTCCTGCTCCTGCGCAGCCAAGTTTTCTTGTACTTCCTTGATACTCACCATCCCTGAGATCGTAACATGCACGTCTTGACTATAAGGATAGCGGATCGCACGGTCAACCGGTTGAATGAATCCGCCGGACAAAGGCTTCATCGCCACTTTCATTAAATCCATCTCTGTCGCTTTTGGGATCAGCTCATCAAGTGCAAACGGCTGCGCCAAATTGAGATGAAACAAAATCTGCGAAAATTGCCCTTTGGCGATCCATTTCGCAAGTAAATCTGGACGGTGTCCGGAAATGCCGATAAATCGCACTTTTCCTTCCCGCTGAGCCTCAAGAGCAGCTTCATAGGCTCCGCCAATATCCATCGCTTTCTTAAACTCGCTCACATAATTCACGTAGTGAATTTGCAGTAAATCTACATGGTCTGTTTTCATACGAACCAAGCTTCGCTCAATTTCCGCTTTCGCCGTTTCGTAATCACGTGCCCCTGTCTTCGTCGCTAAGAAATACTCCTGTCTGCGATGGGAGATACACTCGCCGATAATTTCCTCGCTGTTCCGGTATGCTGCTGCAGTATCAATATAATTAATGCCATGATCCAAGGCGTAGTTCAATGCTTCTCTTGCTTGTTCTAGAGGTACACTTGGAAGATTCATAGCACCAAATCCAAGTGATGAAACGTTGTAGCCGGATTTACCGAAAGTCGAATATCTCAAGCCAAAATCTCCCTTCCAACTAAGAAAATCATTCATAATTGCGCTTGCAACTATTGTAATACAACTCGGTCCTACTTTCCATGCAATAGGCGTTTATAAACGCTATCATGATATTCAATGACAGCAATCGCACTTGACTAGCCATAAATGTATTGACAATGAAAGTGATAATCATTATCATTCTAAGCAGACTCATGATTTTGATAATCATTCTCAGTTATGGAAGGGCTATTATGCGTAAATTATTCTTACAAATTCATCTTTGGGTAAGTTTACTTCTAGGCTTATTCATTGTTGTCATCTGTACGACAGGCAGTCTGCTTGTCATTGAAAATGATGTAGAGAAATGGATACATCCACAGCTTTATCAGCCTACGCCAGGTCATGCCTCATTACTCGACGTTCAGCAGGGTGTGGAGCAAGCTTTTCCAGGGTTCAAAATGGATCGAATCGAGCTTCCGACAGAAGATGGTCTTTATCATGTAAGACTAACCAAAGACGCGAATGGCAAAGCTTCGACTCAAAATGTTTACGTTGATCCAGGTTCCGCCCATGTACTTGGGCCTGTAGGACCTAGTAGAAATATTTTCTTTACGAAGGTTCTACAAATACACCGTTATTTACTTGCTCAGGATGTACTTGGTAAAGCTAATGCTTCCATTGTCGCCGGCTTCATGGGTATCGGTCTCATCATCATTCTAGTCACAGGTGCTTATCTATGGTGGCCCGGCCTTCGCAAATTCGCTCTTGGTTTCCGAATTATTCGAAACAAAGGTAAGCTTGCCCTCAATCTTGGTCTACATAAAACAGTCGGTATAGTAACCATTCCGTTCCTTCTCGTATTCGCCCTCACAGGCACGGCTTATCAACTTGATAAATATGTGTTTGGATGGTTGGGGATGTCGACCAAAACCGAAGCAGCTGCCTCTTGGAGCAAAACCACAAACATGAACGGTTCACCGCTTTCTCTTGACACCATCGTTCAAAATACGCAAGAACGGTTTCCTAACCTTAAGCTGGTCCGAGTCCAACTACCCACAAAGTCTGATCAAACATATCAGTTAGCGATGAAAGAAGGTTACAGTCCGAGTGGCTCCAGCAATGTTACCGTCTATGAAGACCCCTACACGGGTGAAATTTTAGGTAAAACTAATCCAAATGCTCCAATGGCGTTTTACAGCGCTTGGAAAAGAGGTTTGCATTTCGCAACTTGGGGTGGTGAATCTGTAATAATCGCGAGCTTCCTTATGGGCATGATGCCCTTGTTCCTCATGATTACAGGGTTGGTCATTTGGCAATTCAAAGCTAGAGCGCGCCGCAGAAGTAAAAGCTCTTCCCGCATCAAAGAATCTCCTCCAACAACAATGATTCCTTTGATCAGCTCTGCCGAATAAAACATACATGAACACCCCAGGCATAGCTTCACGTAAAAGTGAAGTATGCCTGGGGTGTTTATCTTGGGTGCTTATGTACATTTCTATTCTTTTAACTCTTACTAATCCCTTTTAATATCGTTGTTCTTTGAATCGTTGTTCCGATCACTCCAACTCCAAGGGAAAACGGTGCTTCTATCATTTTCTGATTTCGGTTTCTGCGATGGCTTAGCAGATGGCTTATCCGTCGGTTTGCTTGAGCTTGTTGGCTTACTGGAGGGCTTTACAGTAGGTTTTGGCGTTGATGTCGCTCTAGGCTTTGAGGATGATTCTTTCTTAGAATCATCCTCATTGTCATCATTCGAACGGTTCGGCTTTGGCGTTGATTTGTTGTCATTATTACGATCGTTGCCATTTCTATCGTTCTTGTCGTTCTTATCATTCTTATTATTATTGTCATTCTTGTCGTTCTTGTCGTTCTTGTCATTCTTCGAAGACGGTGTTGGTGTTGGTTTCACCGTAGCCTTGCCATTATTACCGTTCTTACCATTGTTATTTTTATCGTTCTTATCATTTTTATCGTTATTCTTGTCATTGGCCGATTTCTCGTCCTGAATTTGTTGAATTTTCTCGCTGAGCTTTCCGGATTTTTCATCTGCGATTAACCTTTGCAGAGACGATTTATCGATCGGCTTATCCGGCTTTACCAGTTTATCAATCCCGCCGTTATCCTTCGCGAGTTGATGAATTGACACCGTTTTGATGTCATCGAGAGATACTTTCGCACCATTGTCTACCGCATTCAAATATATCGCGTACTTCCCTGCCGATACACCGCTGGCCTTCGCCTCTTGTCTTACTTCTTGCGGGGCGGCGAACGCAGTCACTTCATAATTTTTAATTTGATCCGGATGGGTCTGCTCTATATGCTTACTGACCTGAGCTTTCAGCTTTGTAGCAATCGCCTGATCATTCACATCCGTTTTTTGTTCTACAATCGTTGAGCTGATGATGATATCTGCTTCACCTCTAGCAAGTGCTCCCTGCTCGGCTTTGTCTAAAATATCGGATGTGACAGCTTCTAACGACTTGCCCTTATAGACTAACGTTTGAATTAAGTCATTGCCATCTGAATTTAACCCAATTAAATCCTGAACTACTTCATCATTATCAATTCCTATTTCTACACTAGGATTGATATCTATGGTTACGTAGGCAACCACTTGGCCGCCTGGAACGGTTCCTGTCAACGTTGATACTAAGACAAAGCATAGTACGATTGCCGCCGCCAGTCCCGATGCAATAGCCATTTGCGGTACACGCATACGCCGCTTCACAGGTGCGTATAGTATCTCTTCCCCAACTTCACAATTCCGCGTTCCCCTCGGAAGCTTATCGAACCGACCCTCTGGATTCATGACAATAATGGAGCTGTCGCTTAATTCCATTACGATTCCCTTGTTCATGCGCTGTTCTTCCTTTCTTTATGCTTTCCTCATTCTCGAATATGTAAATAATCTCGCAAGTAAGGGTAGGGTCCGTTAAAGATGAGAGCTATCGCAATCAAATACTTACGGTTTCGCTCCAATGTTTTTCTGGAAACCTGAACTTGCTCCAGCAGCTCTTTAATCGGCAGCTGCCGTTTCGTCAGAAGAGTACGCATAAGCTCTGCATCCTGTGCTAGCGTGCGGCCGATACCGAACAGCATTTGCCTGGAATCGTCGTGTTTAGGGGATGCTTCTGTCAATTCAGAGAAATCGATATCAAAATCACTTAAACATCGGCTAAAATCAATAATTTCACTTCGCCGTTCTTCAAGTCCCTTTTGCTTTTCATAAGCTTCGATAGCTTGATGAACCTCAATTGGATTGAGTAGGTTATCTTCATCATCTTCTTGATCGAACGAGCTGTAAGGAATCTGTCCTTTGAAACGTTGTTCTTTACGTAAGAAATCAATTAATCTCCTCCGCATGACCGTTTCTGCGAAGCCTAGGAAAGACCTTCCCATAACGGAAGAATACTGATTAATTGCTTCATTAAACGCTGCTAAAGCGATACTGAATTCGTCATCTCGTGCGGGGTCGATATATCGCTTGCAGAACCTACTTGTAACTTTAGCCACATAGGGCTGGTAGTCAGCAATAAATTGATTCCTAAGTCGTAGGTCTCCTGCTTGAATTTGATGTATGGTAACCTCAAGGGAAGAGGCATGCGGTTCACTTTGTCCCTGGGATTCCTTCTTTCCAAGAAACTTTTTGAATAGTACCAGTAGCACCGTTCCACCTCACAGTATAGTAGTTTCGTCCCTATGTATAACAATTCGGGGGGTACAATTGCATGTAATCTGAAATAAAAAGTAAATTTATTATACCATAGATGTCCAATTGGGCACCTAATGGCAAATAAAACCTAAAGTACGGTTTCAATTTAACATTGAATCCTTTACAATTAAGGGATGGGAGGTGTTTCATTTGGAACCCGGCAATCACTTTGGTAAGTTTCTCGAGACGTTACGAGGTAAATTGTCCTTGCGTAAAGTTGCAAGTAAAAGCGGCTTGTCTCATGCCTATATTAGGGATCTAGAGCTCGGACGTAATCGTACCACGAATGATGTCATCAAGCCATCCCCTGACACCTTGAGAAAGCTATCACAAGCATACCAATACCCTTACACAGATTTACTCATAAAAGCAGGATATTTAGAAGAAGCCTCGTCTTCGCAAACTTCTTTTCAAATCCATTTAGATAATGTATGGTATGTTGAGTTTGGTATTAAATCGATACAATATGTTTCGCCTGATGGCATCATGGAAGAGAACGTTGAATCTCTTGTGGCGTTCACGAGTTTCATAGAAGCATTAACGGATCACCATTTTGTGAAATTGGACATGCATCTTTTCGTCAATCTGAACAAAATAAAAAAGTATGCCCCCTCAGAAGGCAAACTTTATTTTAATGATTATGAAGAAGGTCCTAGTGTCACCATTGCCGCTATGCCGCAAAAGAAATATCACCAGACTCTTCTTGAATGTGAGGCTCGCAATACAGGGTTTGTTGTGGAAGCTGAATCTAGCCCCCGGCATTCATCTTTGAAAGCCAAGTTCCTTACCTAGCATGACATAGATGAAGAGAACAGTTGCCATACCTAGCATTTGGATCGGCATCAGCGCGCTTAGCACGCTATCCGGATAGGAATGACGGTATGTGATTCCAATAATAACAACAACAATAAAGAGATAGAAACCAGCATTTTCTCTAGTCAGCGGTATTCTTGTATAATTTGATAGAAAAGTAAATCCGAGCCGTTGTTTATGAATGGCAAGAAGTATGCCGCATTTCGCCATAACGGTCAAAAGTAATATCAAATTAGTCGTTAACGAGTCATCCTTGATATCTGTATAAGCAGCGAGATCGGTTAAATCACAACAAAAGAGGACAATCGTAGATACGATGACCGACAGAATATACCCGGATAATGCTATGATTAAAGTCGGTACAAGGCTAAATTTCCAAACCATCATAAGCAGTGTACAAATAATACAAACGTATAATAAAGGCCAATTGTCGAAATAAGCAACCATCGTTCCTGCGAGTGCAGCGAGCGTTATTTGTATCCAATACGGTTTCACTCTTTGTCTGAATAGTAATAATGCGAATAAAATCATAGGTACAAAATCAATACAGGTTAGGATAAATTTCACCGATGTAAACAACTACACGTTCCCTCATTTCTATGCCTGCTCTTAAGCGGCCTACCTATTTGAATCCACACCTAGAACTATACAAGATAACCGTTCTTTTGCCTTCAAAGTGGACTAAGTTGGCTGTTTCTGAGCATAAGTTGACAGGATGCATAGGGCCCATGGGTGAGAGGATTGGAGTGCGATGAACGTATGGGACACCGTTTCACAGTGGCCATCGTGGAAGATAACTATTGGGCAGGTAAATTACTCGAAAGCTATAGCCAACAATGCGGGTTAAGAGTCATCTCAATCGTTTCTGAAGGCGAACAATTTATACAATTATACGATCAGCTTCAGCCTGACATTTTGCTAGTGGACATTGGATTGGAAGGGAATTTAGATGGCATCACGATGGTACAATCCTTGCGAAGCGCTGGATATCAGCAAAAAGTCATTATGGTTAGCGGAACGACGAATATTGACCATGTTTTAACGAGCTTTCATGATCTAGGATCCCTCTACTTTCTATCCAAGCCAGTGATGCTGCCAAAGTTTCAAGCGGCTATTCGGAAGGCCATTGCGGAGATTCAACTAGAACGCAGTCAATTAGTACAAGCACCGAAGCCTAGAACTACAACGTGGATTACTGTCAAAAATCAAAAATCAGAGCTGCCGATATCCGAAGACTCCATTCTCTTCATTGAGAAAGAAGATAAGCGTTTGACCAGAATCCATCTCATGAATGGAGCACATATGGAATCCAGTACGAATTTAACGGATATACTGGCCCAGAGCTCCCCTCATATGTTCAGTCCATTCAAAGGTTTTCTAGTCAATTTGCGCCATGTGGTATCGTATGTGAAAGAAAGTGGATTTCCCACTTCGAGAAGATTTCTAATTCATTTGAATCATACGCCTGTTAAGGTTCCACTAAGCAGGAATTTACAGAAGGATTTTGCGAAGCTTCTGCTTGAACTTCAATAAATAATAAAAAAATAGCCACCCCTTTTCAGCTAGGAACAACGGGTGGCTTTATCAAGGAAACCTCTACGAATGCTTGGAGGTTTTTTTGTTTTTCAGTTTATCCCGGCGTACACTCAGCATTTTCAATCGTTTCTTAAGCTGATCTTCCCATTCATTATCGCCAATAGATTTCGCGACCCCAAGCAGATCAAGGGCCATATCAATTTGACTGCGTACTATATCTAAAGGCTCTTCGCCCTCATGGTTGACACAATTATCATGCAATAGATGATCCTTACCATCTACATATTCCGTAAAATCAACCTCAGGAGCACCGTCTCCGTGAGCATATTCCGCTAGTATTTCGTATTCGTTCTCCACCAGATAGTGAACTTCAATGCGATGACAGACCGGGCAAAAAAGAATGGGCACATTGTGAATTTGTGTACGAATGTGCTTCAAGGTACCTTTCGTTCCAATCATACTGGCTCCACAACAAAAACTCATGAAAAACCCTCCCTTAGAGCTTTCCGTTAGGAAAGCTTGCATCGTAAGCATAAACTTCTTAACCCGGATTAGTCCAATATATTCGCCAGAAAAGTTTGAAATTCCTTTTTTTTAGGACAGCTAGATTTTAACAATCTACGCATATTTTTCTTTGGAAAAGCGAATGCTTTTAGAGTGATAAGGTAGTAAATAGCATTAGAAAAGAGGAATTCACCTTGAAGGCATTACCTACCGCAGGGTTCGAGGTTCCCGATCGGTATAACAAGGACATACTCCATCTTATGATCGTGGATGCACATTCGCTCTATGTTTATTGGGAAATTAGCGATAGGCGGAGATGGCTTGTTTCTCAGCATTTTGAATGCGACTATGCATCAATGCCCAAAGTGATACGTTTGTACGATGTTACCAGCTTATATTTCAATGGCAGTAATGCACATGGATACTGGGATGTAACAACGACGTCTGAAGCTAACAATTGGTATCTTCATCATCTAGGTGCAGGCCGTACCTACCTTGTAGATATTGGCACTTACACCTGGGAGCGCGAGTTCATTCCTCTTCTTCGTTCCAATAGCGTCGTCACACCTAACGATACCGAAACCAAATGGGGAGAACCGATGCAAACGGTTGTACTAGAAGCCCATGCCGAACGTGTCTATAATCGAATCAAACCATATTTTTTTGAAAATATACAAGCCTACTCTCCCTATGTGAGGTGACGTTATCTCTTGATCAATCGCATCAAACCGAAGCCAGAGCTCAAGGGATATTTGGTTCTCATGCTGCATGCTCATCTTCCCTATATTCGTCATCAGGATCAGAATGACAATTTGGAAGAACAATGGTTCTACGAAGCCATGACGGAAACGTATTTACCCCTAATTGAAGTCATGAATCGTCTAACAAGTGATAAGATAGATTTCCGCTTGACCTTCTCCATAACTCCGACTATCTTGTCCCTGTTTAGCAAACCATACTGGCAAGACAAATATCACGCTTACCTTAGTAAGCTTATTGGGCTAGCAGATAAGGAACGGGTTCGGTTACAAAACAAGCCTTCTCTCCTCCCTCTGGCCGCACATTATGCAGAACGATTCCGTGATCTTCTTACGCTATATGAAAGCTGCAAAGGAAATGTCATTGCGACATTCAAACACTATCAAGATTTAGGCCGTATTGAAATTGTTACATCGGCCGCTACGCATGGATTTCTTCCTCTAATGAAAACAGAAGAGGCAATAAAAGCACAGATTATGACGGCTGTTCGGGATTATGAACGTTATTTCGATCAAAAGCCTCGCGGCATCTGGTTACCTGAATGTGGCTATACGCCTGGTATTGATCGCATTTTGAAGCAGGCTGGGATCCAATATTTCTTCACTGATTCCACAGCAGTCGCTTTCGCTTCACCGCAGCCGGCTCGAGACTTGGCTGCTCCGCTCATGACCCCCTATGGGGTAACTGCCTTTCCTCTGGATCCGGATTCCACCAGTCAAGTAAGGAGTGCCGAAAACGGCTACCCAGAAGACTTCAACTACCGTGAATACTACAGCGACATTGATCCGGCAACAGGGTTTAAATATTACCGCAACACAGGCAAAGGCAGCCACAAGGAGCCTTATCAACCAGAGCGGGCCCTAGAAAAAGCAGCTGAACATGCGGATCATTTCCTGGCAAATCGCCAGAAGCAGGCTGCTCACTGGGAACGCTGGCTGGATCGCAAACCCGTCATCGTATCACCATATGATGCGGAGCTATTTGGACATTGGTGGTATGAAGGTCCGAACTTTCTTGAGCTGCTTTGCCGCAAAATGTTTCTTGATCAGCAAACGATTAAGATGATTACACCTAGTGAATATCTAGAGGAATATCCACTAGCCGCTGTCGGAAATTTGAACGAATCTAGTTGGGGACGTAATCACTCCGCCGAAATATGGCTGCAGGGACATAACGACTGGATTTATCGTCATCTGCATCAAGCCGAAGAACGTATGATCGAGCTCGCAACAAAACATCAGCATCTCTCTCGCCATGGTAAATTAAGCGCCAGTGTTCTGAAACGGGCTTTGAATCAAGCTGCAAGAGAATTCATGCTAGCTCAAAGCAGTGATTGGGCGTTCATGATGGACGCACTGAGCGACGTCGACCATGCCATTCGCCGAACGAAGGATCATCTAGGCTGCTTCCACCATCTTTGCGATCAGGTGGATCGGGAACAGGTTGACGAGGTACTATTTACCGATTTAGAGGAGAAAGACAACTGCTTTCCAGATATCCAATTTCAAGATTACGTAAGCATACAGCAGCTCTCCCCTATCCCTATTATTCCAAGCTTGAAGGAATGGGAAACATTACTGGAGGAAACTAAACACTGTCCGAACGTATTCATGCTTGCTTGGGAATACCCGCCCAAACATGTCGGCGGCTTATCTAGAGCAGTCCATGAGCTATCAGAAGCTCTTGTCGCTCGCGAAGAGATCGTACATATCATCACAACCTCCTACGATGGTGCGCCGAGTTTTGAGAAGATGAATGGCGTTTATGTACATAGACTCCCTGTTAACCATTCCGGTGATACTCACTTTTACCACTGGACGTTCGAAATGAATCTTGCCATGACTGATCATCTTGTTAGATGGAAAGAAAATGGCGGGCGAATCGACCTTTTGCATGCGCATGATTGGATGGTTGCTCATACAGCAAGAGAAATAAAGGCAAGCTACAGCATCCCTTTAATAGCCACGATTCACGCTACAGAATGGGGCAGAAATCAAGGAAATCTATACTCCGACCTGCAGCGTAAGATTCATCATTTGGAGTGGCAGCTGACTTATGAGGCTAATCGTGTTTTTGTCTGCAGCTCTTATATGAAAGAGGAAGTAGGACGTATATTTAATCTTCCATCCGATAAAGTGAGTGTACATCCGAATGGAATTCGGATTCAAAAACCAAACATAGAGACGATGAATCGACCTGATTTCGTGGCAAAGCAAGACAAGGTCATTTTCTTCATTGGAAGGCTTGTTTATGAAAAAGGCATTCAAATCCTGCTGGAAGCTCTGCCGAAAATCATTTCACAAGTCCCGCAGGCTAAGCTCATTATCGCTGGCTCTGGGCCTATGGAAAGTGAGCTTCGCTCCCAGGCAGCCTTTTTAGGAGATCGCGTCTTGTTTACCGGCTTTGTTGATGATGCTTATCGCACTCAGCTTTATCAATCTACAGATGTTTGTGTGATTCCGAGCTTGTACGAGCCCTTCGGTATCGTAGCGCTGGAAGCCATGGCCCACCGGAA
The DNA here is from genome assembly GCF_030817215.1 of Paenibacillus sp. V4I3. Classification (GTDB taxonomy): domain Bacteria; phylum Bacillota; class Bacilli; order Paenibacillales; family NBRC-103111; genus Paenibacillus_E. The sequence goes on along the minus strand of NZ_JAUSZA010000001.1, from coordinate 2,169,776 downwards.
ACCTCTGGTCCTCTCCGATACAGGCGGTTTAGCTGAAATCATTAGGCATGGTGTGGACGGCTATAAGGCTCTCCCAGGTCATGTCGATTCATTAGCTTGGCACATTACGGATATGCTGCTGCAGCCAAAGCAGGCTGCCAAGATGGCTGATAGCGCCTACCAACTGCTTCAACAGCACTACCAATGGAGCCATATCGCTCAAAATATCCAGAATGAGTACCAGAAGCTTACCCACTATCAACCTGCCATACAGGTTAAAGCAACCCCTCAAGGTGAAGTATTTGGTGAGAAATCATACAAATAGCTGATTGACGTTCACTTTACCTACAACAATTACGGGAAAACCAAGTTTTCTACGAAAACTCAGAGCTAATGCTTACGATGCTAGTTTTGCTAAAGCAAAACTCTAAGGAGGTACCACAATGAAGGCTGTCATTATGGCCGGAGGCAAAGGAACGCGGCTTCGTCCCCTTACTTGTCATCTCCCCAAGCCCATGGTGCCTCTTCTCGGTAGGCCCTGCATGGCCTATATCATTGAATTGCTCCAAAATCACGGCATTCATGACATAGCAATCACTATGCAATATAAACCTGAAGTGATACGCGACTATTTTGGCAGCGGACAAGCTTTTGGCGTTAATCTCCATTATTTTGAAGAAACAAGTCCCCTAGGTACAGCTGGGAGTGTCAAACATGCGCACGAGTTTCTCGACGATACTTTTATTGTTATCAGCGGGGATGCATTAACTGATTTTGATTTGAAGCAAGCACTCGCTTTTCACAAAGAAAAGCAAGCTAAAGCTACGTTAATCCTAACTCGTGTCAGCCATCCTTTGGAATATGGTGTTGTTATCACCAATAAAGAGGGGCAAATTACTCGTTTTCTAGAAAAACCAAGCTGGGGTGAAGTGTTCAGTGACACGGTAAATACAGGTATTTATATTTTGGAGCCTGAGATGCTGGAACGCATACCACTGGGGCAAGAATTTGATTTCAGTCAGCAGTTTTTCCCTGCCTTGCTCGAAGAAAACAAAGGGCTCTATGGATATATCAGCTCTGGATATTGGACGGATATTGGCAACCTGCAGCAATATCGTCAAACCCAGTTTGACATGCTCGATGGGAAAGTGAAGCTCGATATTCACGGAACACAGATCCGCCCCGGTGTCTACATCGCGGATGATGTAGAAACGAGTGCTACCGCCCGTGTGATCGGACCTGCTTTTATTGGGAAAGGGAGCAGGCTGGAAGACGAAGTAGAAATCGGCGAATACTGCATCATTGGGCAAAATAATCGACTCTCCAAAGGGAGCAAATTAACGCGAAGTGTGCTGTGGGACCATAACCATATTGCTGAGCACAACGAATTGGCCGGTTCCACACTGACTAGTCGGATTATTTGTAAAGAGGCATCCTATTTGGGGGATGGCTCGGTTGTCGGCAACCATGTGGTCATCGGTGCGAAAAGCCGCATTGAACCCAACGTTAAAATTTGGCCCCATAAACAAATTCGTGATAAGACACGGCTTCATACCTCCTATATTTGGGGAGATAACGCAACCAAAACGTTATTCAAGACAAGCGGTGTAAGTGGTATTCCTAATCTAGATTTAACACCGGAATTAGTCACTAAATTCGCCACAGCATATGGAGCAACTTTGGCCTCCGGCAAAACGCTCATGGTAAGCTGTGCTCCCCATACGTTCACTCGTTTATTAAAGCGTACACTGACAGCTAGTCTGCAGTCCGTCGGAACCCATGTCATCGATTTGGGGGATTGTTTTGCACCTGCGTCTACCTTTGCTATTCGTCATTTGGGTGCTGCCGGTGGAATCCATCTCGAATGGTCCGGCAAAGAGAACGATGTCTGCAGTCTTCTCTGTTTGGACGCTGAAGGACTGCCTATTCCGAAATCAGCAGAGCGTAAAGTGGAAAACAGCTTTTGGCAAGAAGATTATGGACGGGCCTCTATGAAGCAGATTGGCAGTTACAAAGAAGAAGTACACTGGTTGCAAACTTATATACATGCTTTGGCCCAAGAAATCGCATATGAACGTGATCATCAGTTTGCATCCCCTCTTCGCATCGTCATTGAAGCGAGTTCTTGGCTGCAGCCTTTCATTGTTCCATTTTTCGAAAAATTGGGGCTTGAAGCTATCCATGTTACATCTACAAGTATGCAGGACCCGCTTCATGTCTTTATCCCACTATCTGGTGCGAGTCTCGGTTTACGTGTTCACGATGATGGACGAACTATGCAGTTAATAACGGAAAAAGGCGTGCTCATAGACAGCGACTTACAAACCGTTTTCCTCTATCTTTGTTACCTGCACAGCCGTCCAGGAGCAACCATTGGTGCTCCCGTCAGTGCACCCCAGCTTCTAGAAAGCATGGCCGAGGGGCTTGGCGGGAAGATCGTTCGTACGAAGGAATGGTCACGAGCCATCATGGAAGCTACACAAGAAGCGAGGATTCATCCCTTGTTCGATTCTCTCTTTGCCATTGGCCTGGTGATTCTCCATTTGGAAAGAACCGGCATTCCGCTCTCGGATCTGCTTTCCTTGTTTCCAAGCTTTCATCTTCTTCGTGATCGTGTTGATTGTCCTTGGGATTCCAAAGGAGAGGTTATGCGGAGCATGATGGAACGGACGAAAGATGTACCTGCTGATCTAATCGATGGAATTAAGTTTTATCATGAGAATGGGTCGGTCCTGCTGCTGCCTGATGCCGATGATCCTGTCTTTCAGCTCGTAGCGCAATCGGCGGATCCTGAGCTTGCTGAGCGGCTTGTCCATTCCTATCGTGGACACATTCTAAACGCACTTGGGTAAGCATATTTATAGTATTGATGTATCCGATACGTGGTATCCGAAGTCTACGATGAAGGGGAGAGCGGCGTGAATATGATTCCAAGCGTTTCTAGACAGATCGCTTTTGTGCAGTATGACGATCAATCCTCGAGCATGACCGTGCAATATCATACCGGTTTCAAAGCATCTTATACCAATGTCAAACAGGATGAATACCTTTTGATATTTTCTTCGGTGAATCGGTACGATTCCTTAATGAGACTTACGGAAAACCGGTACATGGAAGGGCAAAATCCAACCAAGTAAAGGATATACATGTGATCTCCCCCTTTTAGATAAGGTGGAGATTTTTCGTTTGTATGGTGCATATGCTACAATGTTGCTCAAGATCCTTGCAGCTTATTTTCCATAACTACCCTGAGAAAAGGTGAGTCCGATACCTATCCAAGCACTCCCTGTTGATCCTATGGATCGGGATACACTTCATTTGCTAATCCAGTCCCCGACTGTTCTGTTTGCCTACTGGAAGCTCTCTGGAAGAAAAAAGAACATGGTACAGGAACATTTCGATACAGACTGGCAGGCGCTTCAGCCTACATTGCGATTTTATCATGTAACCGATCTACCAATAGATAGCCACCAAGCTGACAGTGTCTCAGAACTTCTACTTCCCCATGGAGAATCATGCTTTCTGAGCGGGTTTCACCCAGGCCAAAGTTACTTCGCGGATCTTGGCATTGTGAATGAACAGGGGCAGTTTCTCCCGCTTCTGCGTTCCAATACGATTCAGACTCCCCCCATAGATACAAATCAAGAATTTCCTTCTTACCAGATGAATGATCAACTAGTTACATACCGGCCTATTGCCGTTTCCTTTCAGCGAATGACGCCTGAAGCTAATGAGCATTTCTCTGCCTATTCGGTGTATTCACCGAAGACCGCATACTCAGCAGATACGGAATCTGGAGGCGATACTGATTGAGCACAAACACAAACGCCAACGCGAACACCAGCTCCAATGTACAAGGTTTCGTTGCCTTGCTTTTACATGCCCATATCCCCTATGTTCGACATGAGGAGGAGAACATCACCCTAGAAGAGCGATGGTTCTTCGAAGCCGTTGTCGATAGCTATCTTCCTTTGATCGAAATGATAGAACGGCTTCTTGAAGATGAAGTGCCCTTCCATCTCACATTGTCATTGTCCCCGACGCTGCTTGCCATGCTCGAGGATTCACGTTTAAAGATGAGGCTTCGCAGGCATCTGACCTCGCTGTGTGAACTGGCTCAGCGAGAAGTTATTCGTCTGTGGGGTCATGCCGACTTCGGTCCTACGGCGAAGCTCTATGCCGACCAGTATCATCGGCTTATGGCTTTGTACGATCGCCTTCGGGGCGATCTGATTGGTAAGTTCCGCAGCCTAAGAAGCACTGGCTGCTTAGAATTAATAACGTGCGGCGCGACGCATGCGTTCTTGCCACTAGTCAAGAACGACGCCGCGATACGCGCGCAGCTTGAAGCCGCCGTAACGGAATTCCGGCGGCATTTCGGGTCCGCTCCGACTGGCATCTGGCTGCCGGAGTGCGGCTATACGCCTGCGGTGGAGCCCCACTTGCAGGCACTTGGCCTTCGCTACTTCGTAGTGGACGCACATGCGCACGCGCAGGCTGTGGTAACGCCGCAGATGCAGGGCACAGCGGGGACGCCGCTGCGTACGCAAAGCGGCGCCTGCGCCTTTGCTCGGGACCTCGAAGCCGGCGCTCAGGTATGGAGCGCCGAAGTCGGGTACCCGAGCGATGCCAATTATCGCGAGTATTATCGCGATATCGGCTACGACCTCGGCCAAGACGGCGGGGCCGAATGGGAGTACTTGAAGCCCTATGTGCTGCCGGACGGCGCACGCATACATACGGGCTTCAAGTACTACAGCGTCACCGGCGCAGCCGCAGGTGACGCCAAAGCGCCCTACCACCCGGCGCGGGCCGCTCAGAAAGCTCAGCAGGATGCTGAGCATTTCGTCGCTAGCCGGGTGGCGCAGCTTCGCCGCCTCGCTGAGGAGCGCGAGGCGTTAGCTTTGGCCGCCGGCGACCGCGAAGCGCGGCCGGCGGAACCACCGGTCATCGTATGTCCATACGATGCCGAGCTGTTCGGGCACTGGTGGTACGAAGGCCACCAGTGGCTTGAGGCTGTGCTGCGCGGGCTCGCTGCCGCGCGCAGCCTTGAGGGCGTAGTCGTGGACACGACTACGTTAGGCGGCTATGCCGCCGCCCATGCGCCGACCACGGAAGCTAAGCTTCCCGTGTCGAGCTGGGGCCGCGGCGGCTACGCCGAGGTCTGGCTGCAGCCGCGCAGCCAGTGGGTACATCCGCTGCTGCACGCGGCGGAGGATCGTATGGTGCTTGCTGCGCAAAAGCACCTGAACCCCGAGCTGCTCACGAAGATGCAGCAGCGTGCACTGGACCAAGCCGCGAGAGAGCTTATGCTCGCGCAAAGCAGCGACTGGACGTTCATCCTAGATGCGGAAACGGTAACCACCTATGCGGCTAACCGCATAGAAACGCATTTATCCCATTTTCATAAATTACTTAACGGGCTAGAAGCAGCAGCTTCAGACAAAGAGCTGTCCGGATTCGTGTTTTCCTTAGAACGGAGATCCCCCTTTCTACCGGAGCTCCATTACCGTCTTTTCCAAACTAGCCCTTCAATAAGTTTAAATAGCTCTTTGGATAGTACTTCATTCAAATTCTCATCCGATGGCAAGTCCACACCTCTGCGTATTCTTATGGTCGCATGGGAATACCCGCCGCGTGTAATCGGTGGTCTCGCCAGAGCTGTTTACGACTTATCTAAGCATCTTGCTGCCTTCGGCCATGACGTTCATGTCATTACGTGTCTTGCTCCCGATTGCCTTCCCTATGAGCGGTCTGATGGGGTGCATATTCATCGTGTAGAGGTTCTCCAGTCCACTGGAGCCACTCACTTCTTGGATTGGGTCTTTCAAATGAATATGGCTTTCACCGATGCCATCCACCGCTTAACTTTACAAGGCATGCAATTCGATATCATTCATGCTCATGATTGGCTTGTCTTTTATGCAGCCAAAGAATCCAAAAATGCGCTTCAACTCCCGCTCCTTGCAACGATCCATGCTACCGAGTATGGCCGAAATCAAGGGAAGCTGGATACCCCGGTACAACAACGGATACATGCATTAGAAAATAAGTTAGCCGACGAAGCCGATCAGCTCGTTGTCTGCAGCCTTTATATGCAGGAAGAAGTCATTCGCCTATTTCATGTACCTATCCATAAAATGACTCATATACCTAATGGTGTTATTCCTTTTCGTGCATCAGCTAATTCCCTTGAAACTGTTAATCCGCTTCTTTCTAATGCTCTTTATAGTGGTGATGAACAGAATCGAATTATTGCCTTCCTCGGGAGGCTTGTTTATGAAAAGGGCGTGCATATCCTCATAGCCGCCATGAGGCTTGTTCTTAAACGTTACCCCGAAACTAAGCTGATTATCGCGGGTACAGGACCTGAGCTTGAAGCATTAGAGAGACTGGCTGCTCCGTTAAGTGACCGGGTCAGCTTTACAGGATTCCTAGATGAGGCCGACAAAAGTCAGCTTTTGCTTTCCGCGGAGCTTTGTGTAATTCCAAGCCTCTATGAGCCATTTGGTCTTGTAGCTTTGGAAGCAATGGCAAGCGGTACACCACTCATCGTATCGGATACGGGAGGTCTTGCTGAGATTGTCGATCATGGCATTAACGGTTGCAAAGTGCCCCCGGGCGATGCAAATGCACTAGCTTTTCAGATTGCCCAATTTTTAGAAAAGCCTGACGACGCAACCGAACTCGCTGCGGCCGCTTTGAGCAGAGTCAGCGAGACCTTTCATTGGGACCAAATCAGCACGTTGACAACGGAAGCTTATGAAAAATTGATTCTCCTTCACCAACAGAGATCAGGTATATTCCCCAACCAGAAGGAAATAATGAAATAATATGGATAACTATGCCAGTATGTAAGCGTGACCAGTGGGAATTTTCAGATTTTTTTCAAACAATCATTGATTCCTTGGTAATAATTAGGTAACCTATTGGCAAGCCCTGTGCTACTATGTCCTAGTTACTAGCGAAACGAGGACGCGATATCCCAAGCTGGATACCTCAAGGACGGGTTCTGAATCGCGCGATCAAACAAAAGAGTGGGGAAGTGATTTTATTGCCTAGACATCTGGTCATCGGAAACGGAAAATTTCTTATTAACCTCGATCAGCATTCCTACATGCGAGATCTGTATTATCCTTTCGTAGGCCAGCTTAACCATATTGGCGGTTATCAATGCCGTGTTGGTATATGGGTGGATGGTTCCTTCGCCTGGCTGAATGCCCCTGAATGGCAATTTAAACTTGCCTATGTGGAGGATTCGCTCGTCACCGAAGTGACAGCTACGCATCCCGGTCTTGGTGTCACTCTGCTCATGAATGACGGGGTTCATCAGCGCGAGGATATTTACCTCAAACGCATCCAAATTACGAATCACAATAGTACCGTTCGCGAAATAAGGATGTTCTTCAATCAAGACTTGCTCATTAATGAGACAGAAGTTGGGGATACAGCCGCATACTATCCAGCGAATAATACGGTATTCCATTATAAGAAAGACAGATATTTTATGTTTAACGGCAGTACAGGAACCGATGGCATTTATCAATACTCTACAGGTGTCAAAAGGTTTTATAATGCCGAGGGAACTTGGCGCGACGCGGAAGATGGGCATTTGATGGGCAATGCCATTGCTCAAGGCTCTGTCGATAGTACCATTTCTTTTCGACTCTTCGTACCACCGAATGCTAACCAAACGCTCTATTATTGGATGGGTGCTGGCAAAACGCTGGAGGAAGTCAAGAAGCTCGATGCCTATGTCAAAGACAGCCACCCCAGTAAACTCCTTGACCGCGTAACCGTGTACTGGCAAAGATGGGCAAACAAAATTGAGCGCGATTACGGCGATCTGCCGCTCGAAGTCCAACGACTTTTCAAACAAAGTCTACTGCTAGTTAGGACCCAAACGGATGTAAACGGCGCGATCATTGCTGCGAACGATTCCGATATTATGCAAAGCAACCGCGATCATTACAGTTATATGTGGCCTCGAGACGGTGCTTTAATTGCTTATTCCATGTCCATGGCTGGCTACCAAGGAATGATTATTCCTTTCTTTAACTTCTGTGCGAATGTGCTGTCACCCGAAGGTTACTTGCATCATAAATACAATCCGGACGGCACCGTAGGCTCCAGTTGGCATCCATACATTCATTCCGGACGGGTACAGCTTCCTATTCAAGAAGATGAGACTGCCCTTGTGTTATACGCCCTTTGGCAGGATTTCCAGAAAAATGGAAGCCTCGAATTCGCCCAATCCCTCTATCGCAATCTCATTCGCAGAGCGGCCAGATTCATGTCCACTTACATTGATCAGGAATTGAACCTGCCGAAGCCAAGTTATGATCTGTGGGAAGAACGTTACGGTATATTTACGTTTACAGCTTCAGCGGTTTATGGCGGACTTATTGCCGCTTCCAACTTCAGCAACCTGTTCGGGGATGAAGAGCGAAGCAATCGTTACAAGCATACAGCGGAGAAAATCAAATCCGGTATCCTCAAGCATCTGTGGGACGAGGGAGAACAAAGATTCGTTCGCGGCTTGTACATGGAAGATGGCGAATGGGTGAAAGATATGACGCTCGAAAGCTCCGTTTACGGTATCTTTGAATTCGGCGTTCTGCCTGCTGACGATGATCGTGTGGTGAGCACGATGAAAGCCAACAAAGCTGGACTCATGATCAAAACCGAAGTTGGAGGTTCCGCTCGTTATCATCACGACTATTACTTCCAACGCTCCACGGATATTGAGAACGTGCCAGGTAATCCTTGGATCATCTGTACATTGTGGATAGCCGAATGGGAAATCGAGTATGCCAAGACACTGGCGGATCTCGAAGCACCGCGCCAAACGCTTGAATGGGTCGTCAAACACGCAATGGAAAGCGGCGTTCTATCGGAACAATTAGATCCTTTCACAGGTGAACCGGTATCCGTTGCTCCACTTACTTGGTCGCACGCCACTTATGTGCTGACCGTCGTGAAGTACTTGAACAAATATAAACAGCTTACCAAGTGAAAAAAGCTTTAACGTATTTTAACCTCCCATGGATTTGAACACTTGTTCATTCCGGGAGGTTTTTTTCATTTCATTTTGAGAACAGAGAGATGAGTGTCTATTTTACCTCTATAGCGGATCAGAGACGGCTTGAACCGCAGGATGATCTGATTAGTCGTCTTCTCCGCGCGAAGGCAGATGGTGAACAATTAAGCGATCTGGAAGTGATCGGCTTCTGCATCCTGCTGCTTGTTGCAGGAAATGAAACCACAACGAACCTAATTGCCTCGGCACTGCTCCTCATCGATAGCCATCCAGATGTCAAAGAGCAGCTTTTAGCGGATCGCTCCTTGGTTCCACAGGCTCTTGAGGAAGTTCTTCGTTATTGTTCACCTGTTCAAACGATGATTTGAACCGTAAAAAAGACAACGGTTCTACGCGGGCAAACTCTAACTCCCGGACAAATGGTCAACATCTGGATTGGCTCGGCCAATCATGACGAAGACATATTCGAGCGCCCGGACATCTTCGACATCCACCGGAATCCCAATCCCCATCTTGCTTTTGGTCACGGAATTCACTTCTGCTTAGGAGCGCAATTAGCTCGTTTGGAAAGTAAAATTGCTATTCAAACGCTGCTTCATCGATTCCCAGAGTTCCACCTCGATCGCTCCCATGTGTTGGAGAGGATCGACAGTTGGGTGATGTTTGGAATCAAACAGATGCCTATTATTTTGCGGAAATCATAGAAGTTGTGTACAGAGCCCTTAGTCATTCAGCGGGCGTTTGAAGTACGCAATCACTTTGCCTCCAGCTGGAACGACGAATACAAGTTCCCATCCATACCGCCCCCAATGGCCCAGCGCATCGTCCAAATTCCAGCTGTATAGCTGACCGTCTGCTGCAGGCTTTAGTCCATCTCCGATTGAAGTATCTGTCGCGTACTCGAACCGCTGACTTGGGAAGGATTGTAATTGCGGCTGAGGCATTCGTTCCTCCCTTAAATCCCAGCGGATTCGGGTTGAAGCATCCGAGAGTGCGGCGATAATGGCTTCCCGATCCGTAACTTCAAGTGCCAGCAGTCGCGGTGCTCTTGGCATGAAGAACGAGCGGTGCGAATGATAGACCTGCAGCACCAACGTACCCACCTCTTCACCTTCCGCTGTCTTTACGACATACCAAACGCAGCGTTCCCGTTCTTCAGGCGGTCCCCAGTTCTCAATGGAATCCTTTAAGTTAAATCCGCCCCTGATGATGAAACCATCAGCGGTAAGCCGCTCTGCAACCGGCGCCATAAATTGTTGAATCCACGCGCCATAGGCGCGATCGCCGAACTTCTTGAACATCTCGGTCAGTTCATCCTTCTCCTCGTCGTAGACTGCTTTCCACGCATGGGATAAAATATCCCCGGCGGTACGGGCAATGGATTCAATAGTGGTCGTTTGCATGTTTATACGCTCCTCTTATCATTTAATCTAACAGTGATAAATAACAATATAATACCGTTAGATTAAACTGTTGTGCTATACTTGTCAAGAGATAAAATGGAAGGTGATCTGACATGGCAAGAAGACGAATTCATCCCTTAACGACAGATGAGGACACGAATCGGAGTGAGCCGCTTCACACGCCTCTCGATCGTGCCCGCATTGTCGGGATCATGCTGAAACTGCTTAAAGTCGAGGGCTTGGATGGCATCAGCATGCGCAAAATCGCCGACTCACTAGGCGTGAAAGCCTCATCTTTGTACTACCATGTGAAGGACAAAGAACAGCTGCTTCATCTCTTGGCAGAAGAGATCAGCACCAAGATTGATTTTCCCGATACCGCTTTGGATTGGAAAATGCAGCTGCGCCTGTGGTCGATGAGCTTCCGCCTAAGTCTGCTGCAATACCCAGACGCCGTGCACATCATGAACGCGACGCATGCGGCAAGCCCCAACCGTTTGGCACATATCGAATTTCTGTTTCGGGCGCTCGTCGAAGCTGGATTTAAGGATGTCCAAGTGCCGTGGCTTGCAGCCATGCTCAAGAACTTCATCTACGGCTTTGTCGAAGAAGAATGCCGATTGAGGGATCGCGCGAAGTTTTCGGAGGAAAACCAGGAAGAATCGGAGACAAGATACAAAGAGATTGAGGCATTACCCAAGGAGCGATATCCCCACTTTATCCGCCTAGCCGCTTATACGACTTCTGTGAACTGGGAGGATGAGTTTTCGTTCGGGTTGGATGTGCTGCTTGCTGGTTTCGTTGATAAGCTTGCAAGCGGCCAACACTAGATATTGAATACAAATGCGGCAGTTCCGGACGCGTAAAGTCCGGAACTGCCGCTTAACGTACAATTTGGGCAGCTTTGTTGGTTTTTTCACATTTCCTCCCTGTTGGACAGTTCATAGTTCTATCACCTATCATCATACCAAAAATTTTTATGGAAGCGTCTACCTTTTCAGCGATTGAAAAAAGGACGTAAGAACTCACTTCAGTGAGGCTTACGTCCTTCTTTTTCAGTCTTCCAGCGAAAACTCCTGTACATAAGTATCCTCTTCCAATAGCTGCTCCAGCTCAGAATCTTGACTCAACTGAATCGTAAATAGCCAGCCCTTATCATAAGGGGATTCCTGAACCAGCATCACCGCTCTTTCCAGCAGCCGATTGACTGATGTTATTTTACCGGATAAAGGGGCTAGCAGATCGTGTTCGTCATCCGCCGCAGTCTCAACAGAGCCAATGAATTCCCCTTTTCTCACATGAGTATCCTGATCTGGGAGCTCCATAAAAACAATCATACCCAGCTCGCTAATGCCGTACTCCGTTAATCCGACAATAGCTTTTTCCCCGTCCAGCCGAATCCAGTAGTGATCTCTTGTATATTTCAAATTCGTGGAAACAGTCATATCTGCTCTCCTTCATGAAGAAAAGCTCCCCTGCTCGCATTCGCATGCCAACCAGAGGAGCTTCTCTATGTATTCAAAAGCTTATTTTACAACCAGATTTTTGTCGCCTGGTTTCCAGTTCATTGGGCACAATCCGCCGGATTGAAGCGCTTGAAGCACACGAAGCGTTTCTTCTACGCTGCGGCCTACGTCGTTGTGGTTAACAACTTCGTATTTCAATTCGCCTTCTGGATCGATGATGAACAGACCGCGAAGCGCGATACCTTCTTCTTCGATCAGAACGCCGTAGTCACGAGCTACGGATTTCGTGATGTCAGCAGCAAGTGGGAATTCCAATTTGCCAAGACCATTATCGTTGATTGGCGTATTGATCCAAGCTTTGTGCGTGTGGATGCTGTCGATGGAAACACCAAGGATCTCAGTGTCCAATTCTTTGAATTGAGCAGCTGCATGACTAAGTGCTGTGATTTCTGTTGGACAAACGAATGTGAAGTCCAATGGGTAGAAGAATAATACTAACCATTTTCCTTTGTAATCAGACAAAGAAACTTTACCAAATTCTTTACCGTCACCTGTAGCGGTCTCCATTGTAAAATCTGGAGCTTGTTTACCAACTAAACGCTCTGCCATGGGTATGATTCCTCCTCAAATCTATCTTATTCGTATAAAATGGTAACATCCGACTAGATGAAAGTCAATAATTAGATCAGATACTACATAATAATTATTATAATATATGAAGTCCTGATGTACATGAACGATTTCGCTTCCCTAAGTACGTTTTTGGATGCCCTGCTCCTTCCCTAACCAAAAATTATGCGGAACTATTAAAGTCATTCGTTGTCCTTTTTTCACAACATCTGCATAAGCTCCTCCCACGAAGATTATACATAGGGTATTAGACTACTTCTGGAGGAGAGTGTCGGAATTGTCAAATGAGTTCGTTAGTCGTTCATTGGATGAGATACGATTCTGGTCACGAATTATGAAAGAGCATTCTTTATTTCTGAAGCTGGGATTTCGGTGTGAGGATACGCAATTAATCCAAGAAGCCGATCATTTTTATCATACTTTTGAACAAATAGAAGGCAAATCCCATTCATTTAACGAGTTAACTGATCCTGAACAAATCAAACGCTTTAACATGGAAGTACACTTAGCCGCAACCCATATATGGGCTTTTAAAAGAAGAGTTTTGGGTCTCATCATCCAATGTAAACTTCCAGGCGGTAACAATTTCCCTTTATTAGTTGATCATATCAGCAGAGAGGCCAATTATTTTAGAAATCGCTTAGAGGAATTGAATGCTGGTCGATTAGAACCTCTGCCCGATGCGATCATTGATGAAAATGTTTTCTTTTTGAGAATAATGGCTGACCATGCGAAGTTCATCGGACATCTCCTTGATCCGTCCGAACGACAACTAGTTGAACAAGCTCGAAACTTTAGTCAAGATTTTGACCAACTGCTCTTTCAAGCCATTGATTTAAGCGGAATGCGTCCTCAATCCCAAACGGAGCCGCTTCTCGACCAATTCCTTGATCAGAATCGGGTTTCTGTTGTTTCTCTCCGAGATTTCAAAAAAACAGCAAGGGAATTAATCGAAGCTTGTCGTATAAAAAGTATCATTCATCCTTTACTTGCTGACCATGTGTTTCGTGAGGCAGAACGATTCCTATTTATCATTGATATGTTTGAAGCAAGCCTAACAAGAAAAAAAGCTGCAAACTAGACTCACCAAATGTTTGCCTTATTATTTCTTCATTTCTACAAAAAAAGCTCGCCCTCCGAAGCCTCTACGGCCTCGTCTGGCAAGCTTTTTTTATTATTTACGCATAGCGTCTACGATCAGTTGGCCCATTGCAAGAGTACCGATAGCTTTGCTCTTGTCAACAGCGATGTCGCCTGTACGGTGACCCGCATCCAGCACTTCTTTCACCGCACGCTCGATGGAATCCGCTGCTTCGTGGTAACCGAATGTCAAACGGAACATCAAAGCAACGGAAAGGATTGTTGCGATTGGATTGGAGATACCTTGACCTGCAATATCCGGAGCGGAGCCATGTACCGGCTCGTACAAGCCGAAGCTGCCTTCGCCAAGAGAAGCGGATGCCAACATACCGATGGAACCTGTCAACATGGCTGCTTCATCACTCAGAATGTCGCCGAACATGTTTTCAGTCACGATGACATCGAAGCTGGACGGGCGGCGCAGCAATTGCATCGCACAGTTATCAACAAGCACGTGCTCTAGCTCAACATCCGGATAATCAACCGCAATGCGGTTCACGGTTTCGCGCCATAGACGGGAAGTTTCCAGAACGTTCGCTTTGTCTACAGAAGCAAGCTTCTTGCGACGCGTTTGTGCGATTTCAAACGCTTGACGAGCAATACGCTCGATTTCAGTAACATTATAAGCACAAGTATCGACAGCTTCTTGACCATTAGCTGTTTCACGACGGAATTTCTCACCGAAGTAGATCCCGCCAGTCAATTCACGAACTACGATCAAATCCGTTCCTTCCAGCACTTCAGGCTTCAACGTGGAAGCTTCTTTCAAGCAGTCAAAGATGAAAGCTGGACGAATGTTCGAGAACAGTCCAAGCGCTTTACGAATGCCGAGCAGGCCCGTTTCAGGACGAAGCTCTTTGGAGTTGTTATCCCATTTCGGTCCGCCAACAGCTCCTAGAAGTACTGCGTCTGCCGATTGGCAAACTTTCAACGTTTCTTCCGGAAGTGGCGTGCCTTTCTCATCAATCGCAATACCGCCGAACAAGGCATGCTCTGTTTCAAATTGATAACCGAACAATTCTTCGGTACGTTTTAATACTTTTTCCGCTTCTGCAACGACTTCTGGACCAATTCCGTCTCCAGCGATTACAGCGATTTTCTTCACATCTGCCATGACTGCCATTCACTCCTTAGATTAGTAAACCTGCTATTGAAAGCATTTACTATCGTTATATACTGCTAACATTGTATCATAAGTAGCCCCTCTTCTTTAGATATAAAAGCTATCGTATTTATAGGTATCACCTATAATCGAGAAAATAGAATCCCTCACTTGCATATTAGTAATTCACCCCCGCTTCTAACAAGGGCTCATACATCATGATGGCATGATTCTCAGTCACCCATTCATCACCAACGATTTCACCTTCCAAGTTCAGCACTCTGCGATGTATCTCATTGTGACGAACATAGCCGCCCCAGTATTCGCGCGTAATCCAATGTTTGTTCTCATAAATTTCATAGGTATGCATGGCTGGCCTAACAGCACGCCACTCCCCAACCAAATGAGTATCCGTGACCCGGATAACGAGTTGGAATTCCTCTGTTGTCTCATTAAGAATTTGCAAGTCTAAATAATTGTAGAAACAAGTTGCTCCACTTCCAAAAGGCTGACTTCTTCCCGTATCCGGAAATACGTCATAGCTGTGGCGATACCTTTCCGTTACGGTAAGTGGCGTATGCAGTGTCATCCAGTAGATTAAATTCGAAAGCTGGCATAACCCACCTCCGACACCTGCCTGTACCTGCCCATGAAAAAGCACCATACCGTCCAGATAACCTTTACGCCTGGTCGTGCTGCCAATTAACCGCCAATAGGAGAATGTTTCACCTGGCTTCACAATGACACCGTTTAACTGCTTGGCTGCTATCCTTAGATTAATCACTTTATTGTGCTGAAGCCACATATCTACATCCTTCAGCTGTCTAAGGAGTGGGGTTTTATGTGAAAATAGGAGATAAGGGAGAGGCTCCGCTTGCTTCGCTTTGGCATAGGTCTTCCCATCCAAATACCATTGAAGATACCTTTTAAGTCGATACACTTTTTTACCAAGAAATATTCTTGCTCGGCTTCGGTTGATTGGTTTAAGCAAAGAAAAGCCTCCTTCAACAACAGACAATTTCATCGATCTTTTTGAGCAAAAAGCCGCCAATGCCAGTAGTAGTTCAATAACTGGCTTAGCGGCTTTTAATAATCTTAGAGTTTTGAAATAACCATGGAAATGATAATACCAAAAACAGAAATCCAAAAGAAATAAGAATTAACGATCCTACCAACCAATGAATCTTGAAATTGAAAATGTTTCTTTTGATTATGTTCCATATTCAAATCAGTGACTGACCCGCTATTGCCACCCAAACCAGTTACACTAGTAAACCCCTGGCTCAATGCACCTTTTGCAATACAAGTTACAATAAGCAATAATAAAGAACCCATGAACAAATAATTGGAAATCTGTATCAACATGAAGTCACCAATCCTTTCCATCGTCCTCCTTTTATCATAATTTGAAATATATTCCATGTCAATGATCCGATGATTTTCTAGATGAAAAACGTCTTACTGAGAATCCCATCTCTATTGGTTTCTTCGGACGGATGATCACTTTTAGCGCGCCAACTTTACTGGTGCTTCTATGGGAATTCTACCCTGTGCAACTTCTAAGGAACTCTACACTTCTTGCCTCTTCTAAGAAACTCTACCCTGTGGTGACTTCCCGAAGCAGCAAGTTGTATTTTGTACAACAATTCACACGCCCAAAGGCTGTTGCACTTTTTACAACATCACTTAACAGCGAATATGGATTCATTCATCCAGTAACCTCAATTGAGCATAGTTAACTGATCCCGATTCAAGACCCTTAATGTAAAGCAAGATTGGATGAATGAATCGGAACGAATAACAAGCCGCCAAATCCCAGTGAAGATTTCTTGGGTTAGGCGGCTCTTTCTATTCTGTATTTCCAATATAGATCGCAAAAAAGCACCCCATGCCGATGATCTTGGACGACCAATTTGCATGAGGGTGCGTGTGCTATCTTTTATGCATTTTGTAGATATGATTCCATAGCCTTAGCTAATTTCTGCATACCGAGAATCGTGTTCGCACGATCCGTATGTGTGTAATTCAGGCGCATTGTGTTGTATTGTGGATTTTCGGCGTAAAATGTGGATCCTGGAACAAAGGCTACGCCTTCTTTTACCGCGATTTTCAGCAGATCTTCTGCACGAATATGCGCTGGCAGCTCCACCCAGATGAACATGCCGCCCTTCGGTTCTTCCCACTTCAGTCCAGGCCAGTTTAAATCTTTCAATAGGCCTGACATGAATTTCATCCGATCCAGATATTGCTCACGAATTAAGGAGATATGTGCGTCGAGATCAAAGTGCTCAAGCAGATGATACAGCGTTTGCTGATCAATCGTGCTGGAGTGCAGATCCGCAGATTGCTTAAAACGAGCAATTTGGCGAATAATGGTTTCGTCGCCCATTACCCATCCTGTTCGGAACGCAGGCGCGACGGTTTTGGAGAAGGTGCTGGTGTAAACGACATTGCCACCTTCCGCTTTACCGCCTAGGGAAAAGATCGTTGGATAGGTTTCATTTTCGTCAAACTGAATTTCTCCATACGGATCATCTTCCAGAATAAGTACTTCAGCGCCGCGGCAAATATCTAATAAGCCTTGACGACGCTCCAAGCTCCATGCCCGGCCTGCCGGGTTGGAGAAGGTCGGAATGACATAAACCATCTTCGGATTGTGCTTCGCAATTTTGACCGATAGATCTTCAAGAATCATACCGTCATTATCGCTATCAACCGAATAAATCTTAGCGCCTTTGGCTTGAAATACTTGAATCGCCGCCAAATACGTCGGGCTTTCAACAAGAATGACATCGCCTTCATCAATATAAACACGTGTAAGAAGATCAATCGCTTGCTGAGAACCCGTCGTCAGCAGCATCTCATCAGGTGTTACTTGCATATTCTTAGCAGCCATCCGCTTGCATAAGGATTCGCGAAGTGGCTTGTAGCCCTCGGTCAAACCATATTGCAGCGCTGACTTCCCGCCGCCAATCACTCTTTGAAACGCTTCAGCAACCGCGTCCAAAGGAAAAAACTCTTCAGCAGGCAATCCGCCAGCAAAAGAAATAATCGAGCTGCCTTGTGTCAGCTTGAGAATTTCTCTTACCGCCGAGGATGAGAAACCTTCAAGCGATTTAGAAAATCGATATTTCATAAATGGACGCATCCTTTCGCATTTGTAGAAAGCACCCCTCCTCGCTATGCTTGGAGGTGAGGTGCTTATCTGGGTGGTGCCGTGGACTCAAGGTTATTAAATCAACGTAACGTTGCTTCTGTTGCTTGTTGGGGTTTTGCGTTTATCAATGAGCCTGTTCACAGCGTCCAAATACGCTTTGGCGCTTGCTTCCAGAATATCCGTAGAAATACCGCGACCTTGAACGGACACATCATTCTGCTTAAGAACAACGTGAACTTCACCTAATGCATCTTTCCCGTGAGATACGGATTTGATGGAGTAGTCATCCAGCTCGACGTCTTCCTTCGTTGCTTTATCGATCGCATTATAAATCGCGTCAACTGAGCCGTTACCGACTGCACTTTCCGCCACTTCGGTTCCGTCCTGGAAGCGAACATGAACCGTTGCCGTTGGTGTCATCTGGTTACCATAAGCAACCTGAAGCGTGCCTAGCGCAAAAATTTCCGGCGTCTCGATCAGTTTCTCTTCGATCAATGCGCGAATATCTTCGTCTTCTACCTGCTTCTTGCGATCTGCCAAATCTTTGAACTTGGCAAAAGCCGCGTTCACTTGCTCGTCTCCGAGGTCGTAGCCGAGGTCAATTAGCTTCTCACGGAACGCATGGCGTCCGGAGTGTTTACCCATTACGAGCTTACTTTCCTTGACCCCGATGGTCTCAGGGGAAATAATCTCGTAAGTCGTTTTCTCTTTGAGCATCCCATCCTGATGGATGCCAGACTCATGGGCGAACGCGTTAGCGCCGACGATCGCCTTATTGCCTGGCACCACCATGCCGGTCAGCTTGCTGACCAAACGGCTGGTGCGGTAGATCTCTTTCAGCACAAGCGAAGTTTTCGCTTGGTAGAAGTCCTGGCGCGTCTCGAGCGCCATTACAACTTCCTCGATCGAGGTGTTGCCCGCTCTCTCGCCGATGCCGTTGATGGTGCCTTCGATTTGATCAGCACCATTGATTACCGCCGCTAGCGCGTTAGCCGTAGCCATTCCGAGGTCGTCATGGCAGTGCGCGCTCAGCTGAATCTTCTCAATGCCTGGCACGGTTTCCTTCAGCATTTTGAAAATATTACCGTAATCGTATGGCGTCATAAATCCGACTGTATCCGGAATATTCACGACGGACGCGCCAGCGCGAATAGCCATTGCTGTTACTTCCGCGATGAAATCCAGCTCGGTACGACCAGCATCTTCGAGTGAAAACTCGATTTTGCTGAAATACTTCTTCGCATATTTAATCGCTGCTTCAGCTGTCTCAAGCACTTGGTGTTTCTCCATCTTCAGCTTATGCTGGCGATGAATAGGAGACGTCGCTAAGAATAGATGAATACACGGGTCCTGAGCGCCCTGTAGCGCCTCACGAACGGCCTCGATGTCACTCTCCTTCGAGCGGGACAATCCGATAACAGAGGCATTCCTGACGGCTCTCGCAACGGCATTCACACCAGCCAAATCACCTGGCGATGCGGCCGGGAAACCAGCCTCCATACGATCAACGCCTAGCTTTTCAAGCTGCAGCGCGATCTCAACCTTTTCCTGTGTGTTCAAGTTCACACCCGGCGACTGCTCTCCGTCTCTGAGCGTTGTATCAAAGATGTAAATTTTGCGCACCATGTCACCTCCTAAGAGATTTTTGTTGTTCTATTAAACCTATGAAGCAGAGCCCAATGACCGTTCCGGTCTTCAGCATTTACTTCCGATCGTTTCTTGAAAACATGTCCCCTCATCTGAATAAACAAAAGGTAGGGACACGTTTTCAAATACGAACGCTACGCTTCTCCAGCAAACACTGAGCCCTGCACTAGGCTGTTCTTCGTAGTTTTAAAAGACACACCTTTACTCGTCTTTATAGTATTCACAGGGAGTGATTGGGAAATTCTCCTCAATCACTCCCTGTGGAAGGTATTGCTATAAATTAGTACTTTTGATTACTTTTTGATCCAGTGCATCATTTCGCGCAGTTCTTTACCAACCACTTCGATTGGGTGCTCTGCTTCATTGCGGCGAGTTGCGTTCATGAAAGCAAAGTTGGATTGGTTTTCCAAGATGAAGTCACGAGCGAATTTACCTTGTTGAATATCAGTAAGAACAGCTTTCATTGCTTTTTTCGTTTCAGCTGTGATAATACGTGGTCCAGTTACATAGTCACCGTATTCAGCTGTGTTGGAGATGGAGCTGCGCATGGAAGCCAGTCCGCCTTCATACATCATATCAACGATCAATTTCAGCTCATGTAGACACTCGAAGTAAGCCATTTCAGGTGCATAACCAGCTTCAACCAATGTTTCGAAACCTGCTTTAACCAGTTCAGAAGCACCGCCACAAAGAACAGCTTGCTCACCGAACAAATCGGTTTCTGTTTCTTCACGGAAAGAAGTTTCGATAACGCCTGCACGTGTACAGCCAATACCTTTTGCATAAGCAAGACCGATTGCTTTTGCGTTGCCAGTAGCGTCTTTCTCGATTGCGATCAAGCCAGGAACGCCAAAGCCTTCAACATACGTACGACGTACCATGTGACCTGGGGATTTAGGAGCTACTAAGAATACATCTGTACCTTCAGGAGCTACGATTTGTCCGAAATGGATGTTGAAACCATGGGAGAACATGATCGCTGCGCCTTTTTTCATGTTCGGTTGAATGGACTCACGGTAAACGCGAGCTTGTGTTTCATCCGGCATCAAAATTTGGATCACGTCAGCGCGTCTTGCTGCTTCTTCAACGGATACAACTTCGAAACCATCATTTTTTGCAGAGTTCCATGAACGACCTTCACGAAGTCCGATAATAACGTTCAATCCGCTGTCACGCAAGTTTTGTGCTTGTGCGTGTCCTTGGGAACCATAACCAACAACTGCAATCGTTTTACCTTTAAGTACCGCTAAGTCTGCATCTTTTTCATAGTAAGTAGTAACTGCCATTCGAATAAATCCTCCTTTAATATGATGAATCCGTATTGTCTACCCCTTGAGTGGGTGTTTCAACGATTTACCCTTTTCAAGCGCTAAAGAGTACACCGCTGAAAGCCCCACTCAAGGAGGCTTTACCTCAATGTCCAAAACAACTGCTTGTTTCTTATTTGACTGAACCGCGAATCATCGCTGTAACTCCCGTGCGGGAAAGCTCACGGATGCCATAAGGACGAAGTAATTCGACCATAGCATCTATTTTATCTGAATCTCCAACAACTTGCACGATAATCGAGGCTGGCCCAATATCTACAACCGCTGCGCGGAATGTCTCAACAATACCGAGTATTTCCGGACGCATAATCGGTTCTGCATTTACTTTAATGAGTGCAAGCTCTCTAGCAACCATTGGGTTCGAGCTTAGGTCGATGACTTTAATGACATCAATCAACTTATACAATTGCTTGGAAATTTGCTCAAGCGTGTTATCGTCCCCTGTGGTGACGATAACCATTCGAGAAAGTCCGAGTTCTTCGGACTCCCCTACGGTGATGCTTTCAATATTGAAGCCTCTGCGTCCGAACAAACCGGATACACGCTGCAGGACACCAGGCTGATTGTTTACGAGTACGGAAACTGTATGTTTTGTTGTCATTCCGAATCCCCCATTAACATGTCACTAATTGTATCGCCCGCTTTAACCATTGGGAACACATTCTCTCCTTTTGGCACGACGAAATCAATAACGACAGGACCCGGAGTATCGAGTGCTTCCTGCCATGCTCTTCTTGCTTCTTCCTTCGTCGTGGCACGCAAGCCTTTTACGCCGTAAGCTTCAGCCAGTTTCACGAAATCTGGGCTGCCAGCCAAATCAATGTGGCTATAGCGGTTATCATAAATGATCTCCTGCCATTGACGAACCATGCCCAACACTTGGTTGTTAATAATAACAACCTTCACCGGAATGTTGTTAATCGCACAGATCGCAAGCTCTTGCGCACACATTTGAACGCCGCCGTCGCCATTAATGGAAACAACGAGTTTATCAGGGTTCCCCATTTGAGCACCAATTGCTGATGGGAAGCCGAAGCCCATTGTACCAAGACCACCGGAAGTAACCAAGGAACGCGGGTTTTTGAAACGATAGAATTGCGCAGCCCACATCTGATGCTGTCCAACGTCTGTTGTAATAATCGCTTCGCCTTTCGTCGTCTCACTAATCATTTCGATAACGAATTGTGGCTTCAATTCCGTCTCGGTATTGCCGTATTTCAGCGGGAACTTCTCTTTGCTTTCCTGAAGCTCAGTAATCCACGCTCCGCTCTTCGCAGGCTTTGCTTTGGTGTTCGCATATTCCAGAACAGCTTTCACATCGCCAACACATGGGATATCGGTCTTCACGTTCTTGCCAATTTCCGCAGGATCAACGTCAATATGAGCGATTTTCTTCACTTTTGGAGCAAAGCCGTTCAAATTCATCGTCACGCGGTCATCGAATCGGGAACCGATAGAAATCAAGAGATCCGCATTCTGAATGGCTGTGTTCGCTGTAAACGTCCCGTGCATCCCTGGCATTCCGAGCCATAGCTCATGCGCGCTTGGGAAGCCGCTTAATCCGAGCAAGGTCGTTGCAACCGGAATCTGTGTTTTATTGACAAACTCGATTAATTCTTTGGATGCGTCTGCGTATACAACACCGCCGCCTGCAATAATGACCGGACGCTCTGCTTCTTCGATAGCTTTGATCAGCTTATCCACTTGCAGTTTATTCGGTTGCACCGTTGGGTTATAACCGCGGATACTTACATCCGTTACGGGTTTAAATATCGTTTTATGAGCGGAGACATCCTTTGGTATGTCAATGAGAACCGGACCTTTACGACCTGAGTTCGCTATATGGAACGCTTCATGAATGATGCGTGGTAGATCGTTTACGTCTCTAACCAAGTAGCTGTGCTTCGTAATCGGCATTGTAATACCGGTAATATCAGCCTCTTGGAAAGCATCCGTACCAATGAAGTTTGTAGCAACGTTACCTGTAATGACGACTAACGGAACGGAATCCATATATGCTGTAGCTATTCCTGTGACGAGGTTCGTTGCCCCCGGTCCGGAAGTTGCGATACATACGCCAACTTTGCCTGTGGAACGCGCATATCCATCAGCTGCGTGAATAGCGCCTTGCTCATGTCTAGTCAATAAGTGGTTAAAATCATCAAAACCATGCATAGCATCGTAGATGTACAAAACAGCGCCGCCCGGATATCCAAAGACGCAATCCACACCCTCCAGCAATAAGCTTCTTAGTAGAATTTCGGAGCCTGTAATCAGGTCCGGCTTCATAAGCTTCTCAATCAATTCTTCTTTTGACCTCTTTGGTTCAGTTTGAACATTCATTGTGATCCTCCTCTCAAAAAGTAAGTTCATGTAAATCATCGAGCTTTCTTAGACAATAAGAAAAACCCCTATTCATCCCATACACGCACGTAACGTGTAAACGGGACGAAAGGGGTTCAAGCTTCCGTGGTACCACCCAAATTTGCTACGCGCCTCACAGCCCATAGCCTTAGCAGGTATGTTCATGAAGAACAATACCCTCAGCACGATAACGTGTGCTCTTCCGATTCCCCCTATTACCTACGGCTGTGCCGCATGTTTCAGGAAAACAGCTCCGAGGTGACTTCGTACGTAAGGGATTAAGGCGATGGTTTCAGCAAGTCCAACGCTCTCTGCGCATAAGTGCCCTTATTACTTCTTCCTCTTCATAGCCGATTCGTTAGTGTAGATCACCATATATAATATGATTTAGAGATTATTATATGCATCCCCTGAAGAATAGTCAATAGTCAAAACTGAATAAAACAAAATCATGAGAGAGAAGATAATACCAATCTAGGAAAATAGGGGGCTACTGATGAAATCGTCCCTGCCAATCCCTTTCCCGCTTTCAACAGACCTGCAAGAGAATATTGAACAGCTCCTGCAAAGGCTTGGGACAAGTTCTGATGTCATCATTCGCCGTATGGATATTGGCATCTTTCCCGATACCAATGCGATTGCTCTTGTGTACATAGATGGTCTCGTTAAATCGGAAGCGGTTAATGAGCATATTATCAAGCCCCTTCTAAGCTCTCAAGAAACCCAGTTTTACTGGAACCAAGAAATCTGTTTTCATGACTTATTGAGACAAGCTTTAACCATTAGTAATTTGACCGCTACGATTGAAGGCGTAGACCTCTTGGCAGCTCTCTTGGACGGCAACACCGCCATTATTGCTGACGGCTACAATGAAGCATTAATCGCCGGTACAACAGGGTGGGACAAGCGTGCCGTAGAGGAGCCTCAAACACAAACCGTTGTAAGAGGTCCGAAAGAAAGCTTTACAGAAGACTTGCGAACCAACACCTCCTTGCTGCGGAGGAAAATTAAATCCCCCGATCTTCGGTTTATTAGCCTGCGATTAGGTCGATATACGCAAACTGAAGTCGTCATCACCTATTTGGATGGAATTGCTGAAGATCAGGTCGTTCAGGAAGTTAAGAATCGCCTAGACAGGATTGACGTCGACAGCATCCTTGAGAGCGGGTACATTGAAGGATTCATTGAGGATAGAACCTACACCCCCTTCCC
This sequence comes from Paenibacillus sp. V4I3, assembly GCF_030817215.1. Taxonomy (GTDB): domain Bacteria; phylum Bacillota; class Bacilli; order Paenibacillales; family NBRC-103111; genus Paenibacillus_E. The sequence continues at coordinate 2,145,308 of NZ_JAUSZA010000001.1, read as the reverse complement.
TACTATTATGAACTCAGAGAGGCCAGATGCCGTAGCAGCCGGCCTTCTGGAAGGACAAGTCGCCATAATCGTCGATGGAACTCCTTTCGTCCTCCTTGCTCCGGTAACCTTTTTTAGATTTCTACAATCGAGTGAAGATTATTATCAACGTTTTGATATTGCTACTTTCGTCCGCTGTATTCGCTATATGTCTTTTTTTGTTTCCATGCTGCTCCCGTCCTGCTATATTGCCGTCACAACCTTTCATCAAGAGATGCTGCCGACAACCCTGCTGATCAGCCTGGCTGCACAGCGGGAAGGCGTCCCTTTCCCCGCTATTGTGGAAGCTTTCCTGATGGAAATTACATTCGAGGTTCTTCGGGAAGCTGGCATACGAATGCCCCGTGTCATCGGTTCAGCCATATCCATCGTTGGTGCACTCGTACTGGGGCAAGCTGCTGTGCAAGCTGGTCTTGTTTCGGCAGCTATGGTCATTGTCGTTTCCTTCACGGCCATCTCCAATTTCGTTACGCCGGCGTTAAATATGGGAATAGCTGCCCGATTAATCCGATTCATCCTTATGCTGCTAGCTGGCACATTTGGCTTGTTCGGGATCATGGCAGGATGCATGGCCATCTTGATCCATTTGGCCTCTCTCCTTTCTTTCGGAGTCCCTTATCTAACGCCTATTGCCCCTTTAGCTTTACCAAAGTTTAGAGATATTCTCATCCGAGTTCCTTGGGCCAAAATGGCTGGTCGCCCCTTAAGCAAAAACTACACCAGACAAGCACCGAACATGAAGAAGTCTCCACCAAAGAGGGATAATCCCTGATATGCCATTAAGGAGGTGCTATGTGAATGGGAAAAAAACTTCCTTCACGGTTGGCTTCGCTTACTGACAAGCATCTTCTTATGCCTACTGCTATCCGGATGCTGGGATCGGATCGAGTTAAATCAACTCGGAATTACAGCAGCAACAGCCATTGATTGGAACGGGAAAGACTGGACTGTTTCTTATCAGATCGTCATTCCACAATCGATTTCGAGTCAAAGCATGGGTGGAAATGCCGGCCAGCAAGCACCTGTCAGCGTATTCTCTACGAGCGGCGGTACCCTTCGAGGTGCAGTTCAAAAATCAAGTTTGGAAATGCCGCGTGCTTTGTTTTTTGCCCATAATCGAATTGTTGTCATTGGTGAACAGGCGGCAAAGCACGGCATTTCCCAGCTCATGGAAATCTATTTGCGCAATTCGGATGCTCGAGAGACTGTCAGCGTATTAGTAACGAATGGGGAAGGAAGAAGAATCCTGGAGCAAGTTGCGTCCATTGAGAAGCTGCCTGGAGCTGCCGTTCGTAATATGATTCGCAATGAAGAAAAAAACGGCTCTAATTTAAATCAAATGATGATTCAAAATGTCATGATGGGAATGACGAGTGACTCTTCCTATACATTGATTCCTGAAGTGATCATTTCTGGCACTGGCGTTGGCCCTAACGCTTCTATTGCTGAATTAAAGAAAACTACATCTGCAAACAAATTAAAATTGGGCAGACTTGGTATTTTCAAACAGGATAAGCTCGTTGGCTGGTTTACATCCGATGAAGGATACGGAATTAATTGGATCCGGGACTCAATTAAACAGACCGTTTTGCATTTTGGCTGTTCCAAACGCAGCAAAGATCATAAATCGGCGATTCGAATCACCAAAGCGACAAGCAAATTGAAGCCAATCCTTGCAAATGACGGGCAATGGATAATGAAAGTGGAAGTACATGCTGCTGGTGTTCTTATTGAGAATGGCTGCAATGACGACCTCTCAAAGATAAAGGGTATTAAAGCCACGGAAGACATTGCGAATGAGGAAGTTAAAAACTTAATGATCAAAGCCTTTCAATCTGCTATCGAGAAAAATACGGATGTATTTGGTTTTGCAGATGTGATTCACAGAAAATATCCTAAGGTATGGAAGAAAATAAAGAACGACTGGGAAGAACAATTTCCTACCCTCCAATTAGAGCCCAGTGTTCATATTAAAATTGACCGAATAGGAATGAGTAATAAGCCTTTTAATCAACTACTGCATGACCACGAATAGTAAGTTATGGAAGGAGGCTTGCTATGGAGCGCATCAGCAATTACCAACTAGCCGTCACGATCATTCTTTTTGAAATAGGTAGTACACCTTTATTTGCATTAGGCAGCGGCGCTAAGCAGGATTCTTGGCTTGCCATGCTATTCGCCGCTGCAGTTGGTTTGCTTTTATTAATCATGTTTTTGTATATACAACGAACAGCTCCAGAAGAGTGTCTGATCGGGCTCTTAAAACTGTGTTTCGGGACCAAAATAGGAACAGGGATTGGGATCCTCTTTGCCCTTTATTTTGCCTACGAATCCATGAGAAACGTCCGTGATTTTGGAGAAATAACGAATTTAACACTGCTAAGCTCGACACCCCAATACGTGACTATGCTTATTATTGTATTACTTGCTACTTACGCGGTTGCCATGGGTATCGAAACATTCTCCAGAGTGAATGAGGCCCTGTTACCGCTTATTTTCGTAAGCTATGGAGCATTGATATTATTGATTTTGATTTCTGGAATCCTCCACAAAGACAACCTGTTACCTATTCTTGATAATGGACTTGGTCCGGTTATCAAAGCGGCGTTCCCTGACATTATATCGTTTCCATTTGGACAAATGGTGCTTTTTTTCATGGTATGGCACCTATTGTCTGAGAAGCAAAAGATTAAGCGAATCAGTATACTATCTTATCTCAGCGTTGCCGCTTTTTTAATTTTGATGAATATATTAAACTTGATGGTGCTTGGGACAACCCTTGTTGCAAATAGTACCTTGCCTTTTTTGCAGGCAGTTCAGTTAATACAGGTTGGTGATATTCTAGAGCGACTAGATGTTATGGTCACCTTGCTTTTATTTATGGGTTTATTTGTGAAAATGACCGCTTTCTACTGGGGGGCCGTTTATGCATGTACCCGATTATCGAGCAGAACAAGTAGACGCCTGTGGATTTTCTATGTGGGTTTTATTATTTTTATCACATCTTTTATAGAACCGAACTATACCTATCACGTGTGGCTTGGCTTGAATGTTAGTGTAAAGTTTTTCCCTGTCTTTCAAGTTGTTATCCCGCTGTTAATGTTCTTCGTTGTACTGTTTCGTAAACATCGTCGATCAGAAACACCATCCAACGCTTAAATCTCGTCCATTTCATGCAAAAAGAAGCCTGCTCCCTAAAGGGAACAGGCTTCTAAGAACGCTATTACGCGTTTACTTTTGCTTTTGCAGCTGTTGCCAAATCGTTGAACGCTTTGGAATCATTCACAGCTAGATCAGCCAAGATTTTACGGTTAACTTCGATACCAGCCAATTTCAGGCCGTGCATCAATTTGCTGTAGCTCAAGCCGTTTTGACGAGCGCCTGCATTGATACGTGTAATCCACAGTCTGCGGAAGTTACGTTTCGTTTGACGACGGTCACGGTAAGCATACACTAAAGATTTCATTACTTGTTCTTTAGCTGTTTTAAATAAGCGATGTTTGGAACCGAAATAACCTTTTGCTAGTTTCAAAATTTTCTTACGACGGTGAGCGCGAATAAATCCGCCCTTGACTCTTGCCATTGTTAACTACCTCCTGGGATGTATAAATAATGTTCGAATATTAACCTTTAATGTTAGAAAGTTGTTGTTTCAGACGACGTACATCGCCTGGAGCCATAACTGGGTTTGTTCCAAGAACACGTTTAGTACGTGAAGATTTACCGGAAAGCAAGTGATTTTTACCTTGTTTGTATCTCATCACTTTGCCTGTGCCAGTAATTTTGAAACGGCCTTTCAAGCTGCTGTGTGTTTTCATTTTCGGCATGGTGTTTTGTTCCTCCTAATTTAGTATAACGCCTAGGTAGTGACTTTCGGCGTTAAGATCATGATCATGCTTCTTCCCTCAAGCTTAGGAGCGCGCTCCTGTGAGGAAATGTCAGCTGTTTCAGTAGCTAAACGTTCAAGTACTCTACGGCCAATCTCCGAGTGCGCTATTTCACGACCACGGAACCTGACACTGGCTTTCACTTTATCGCCTTCGCCAAGAAACTTTACGGCATTGCGAAGCTTCGTTTGGAAGTCGTGCTCATCGATAGTCGCGCTTAAGCGAATTTCTTTGATATCCACGATTTTCTGGTTCTTGCGAGCTTCTTTTTCTTTCTTCTGTGTTTCATAACGGAATTTACCGTAATCCATAATGCGGCATACTGGCGGCTTAGCCGTCGGTGCCACATTTACCAAATCCAAATTCGCGTCAAGTGCGATTTGAAGAGCTTCGCGAATCGGCGTGATGCCGAGTTGTTCTCCGTCCGCCCCAATCAGGCGTACTTCCTTCACACGAATCTCATCATTAATCATATGGTCTTTGCTAATAGTATTCCACCTCCAAAAAGTATGTAACGCTCTCTCTAACAATATAAAAAAGATGCGGGCGCAGTGGCCCACATCTTCATCAATAACAGGTTCATGCAAACCTATTGTACATTCATGACGATTCATTCAAACCAGCCAACTGTGTCGGTCAGGTGAGAAGCGGGCGCTTCTGCTTTTACTTGAAATATAATATCATCTCATCCAGAGAAAGTCAACTCACTTGTTTACTTTTCATTTCGTCTAGACGAATAACACGGGTATGCTCCGTATGGCTCCATTGTTTGTTGTTTTGCGTGAAGAACGCATAGAACGTAATTGGCCACCAAGAAAGCATAAACACTGGATAAAGAATTAAATATTTATATACCTTGCCAGGAGCCTTCTCAACTAACATGGAAATAGGCAGCAGCACATAAATCGCTATGCTTACGGTGTTAAAGAAAACAGGATTGATGTCGGCAAGCATAGGCGCGTCCGACCAGCCCGGAGTCACGGATTTAATCCATAGCAGCACGGAGATAATCGCACCGAAAAAGAAATTATATACGTTAGCAGAGTAGATAGCCGCGTCAATCTTCGTCCAACTGCCCTCTTTGATACCTTGCCACAATAGAGGGAAGAAATAACGCTTGGCCACATCAAAGTGTCCTTGCATCCAGCGTAAACGCTGTTTGGCAGATACTTTAAACGTTAGTGGCTTCTCATCGTAAACAATCGCTTCGTAGTTGTAAGTCGGTCGAATACCGAGTTTGATACAGCGCATCGAAAACTCCAGATCCTCAACAAGGCTGGTAGCTCCCCATCCGATCTGTTTAAGCAGCTTGGATTCAAAGCACATTCCTGTGCCACCCAAGTAGTTAGCAAGCCCTAAATTCGTACGGGGCATTTGCCAGAAGCGGTTTGCAAAGTAATAGGAGATTGCATAGGAGCCAGTAACCCAGGAATCAGTCGGGTTCTTGCTGTCCAGGTAAGCCTGAATAACTCTAGAACCGGAGCAAAGATCATTGTTCATGTGAATCAAGTAATCCGGGCTGGAAAGATTGTCGGCATCAAACATGACAATGGCGTCGTACTGACGCTCCCGCTTCCAAAGCTCTTTCAGCATCCATTCGATCGCGTAACCTTTCCCTCTCAGGTTCGGGTTATGGCGTTCCATGGCATTAACACCATGACTGCGTGCAATATCCGCTGTATTGTCTGTACAGTTATCACAAATCACGAAGATGTCATAAAGCTCTTTGGGGTAATCCAAAGCCTTCAGATTCTCGATCAATGCACCAACGACCTGCTCCTCATTATGAGCGGCAACCAATACGGCAAACGATTTCTGGGGAGCAAATTTCTGTTTGTTTCTGGGACGGTACCATCCGAAAAAAGTCAAAAACAACTGATATGCACCGACCAAGGCCAAGCCAATTTGAAAGGTAAGCATAATATTGTCAAGCATGAAGCAAAGTCCCCCTTTTTTGTTTATGCACACAAGCTATCTTTTTATACGCGTATGCGCAGTTTTATGTACCAAGTGAATAACCGTTCTTGATTTTCCTCTCTTTCCACTCATTTGTCAAAGTTCACAATGGCGAATATAAGCCATTTCTCTGAGATTTGAGCGGAACGCGCACAGACTATGCAGCATGTGCTTGAAATCAGATCGTTAAAGTCCTGTTTTCAACGTTTTTCATTTTATTGTGTACCAAAAGTTCACCATTTAGACGAACTAGCCGTCCCCCATGTGATACGGGGTTTATTATAATTCACCTGAGCTCTCCCTGACAACTTTTGCTCATCTGCCCCTGTTAACGGATCATACGGGTTGCATAAATGTGGGACTGATTGGCAGATGTCCTAAAGACTACTTCTTCATAGCTGGTCAACAATTGGTTAAATATGTGATCCCAAGATTGACGCAGGGCAAACTCCCTACCCGCAATGGCAAGTCTGTGACGAGTCTCCTGTGATTCATACAATCTTACGAGGGCTTGTGTGAAAGCAGCTACGTCGCCAGACGGGCAGAGTAAACCCGTCACTTCATGCTCAATAGTATCTTGTACCCCGCCGGCAGCAGCTCCAATCACCGTTGTCCCAGAAGCCATTGACTCTAGAACAACATTGCCGAACGTCTCTGTAGCCGAAGGAAAAAGAAACACATCTGCGGCCGCATAGAGCTCAGCTAGCTGTGTCCCTTGAACGAAACCGGTAAAAGTAACTCCCGATGCCCCTCCATAACATTCGCGTAACACTCCGGCAGACGGTCCGTCACCAGCAATAATTAGACGACAATCATCTCTGATCGCAGCTGGCAGTGCAGTAAAACTGTCTAGTGCGACCTCTACACTCTTCTCAGGGGCTAAACGCCCGACATAAAGCATAACGAACTTTGCAGGATCTACGCCATATGTCCCGAGTACTGACTTTCGATCGACAATTGGCTGGAAACGTTCCGCATCGACACCGCGGCTCCAAATCTCTAGATTGCTTAACCCTTTGGCATGCAGATGCTGCAAGGTAGACTTAGAAGGCACATACACCTTCTGACAGCTTTGGTGAAACCATTGCATGTATTTCCAGAGCGTAGGCTCCACCCAAGGGATTTTATAATGACTCAAGTATTGGTCGAAGTGAGTATGGTAGGACGCAACTAATGGTATTTTGTGTTTGCGAGCATGGTGTAAGCCAAAAAGTCCCAAATTGAAAGGGGTTGCACAATGAATGATTGTAGGCTGAAAGGCATGGAGAGATTTGCGAACATTGAGAGGATTTGGGATAGCTAAGCGACATTCGGGGTACAATAAAAAGGGAATACTGTAAAAACGTTCTACACGGAACGGATCGTTGTCACCTTCTGTCATACTAGTAGGAGCAAACACTTTACAAGCCACATCTTTGGATTCCAAAAACCGCGTCCATCTGCCAAGTGTCTTGGCAACTCCATTTACATCTGGCAGGAATGTATCTGTAAATAAGGCAACTCTCAACCTCATCAGCCCCTTTTACTATTTACCTTCAATTCCCTTATTTCACATCATGCTAGCACAGGATTGTTATCGGGAGATCAGATGAACGTTAAATTGAATTTCTTAAAATTTATTACTGCGTTAATCTTCCTTTAATAAATGTTCTTTATAATAAGAGTTAAGAAAGTATCCAGCAGCGAAGGAGGCTACTACTCATGAGCAGGGTCGTACACTGGCTTCAGCATCATGAAACACGCGTATTCCACTTTGTGAATCAACGTATCCAGCACTTCTTCCTAGATCATTTCTTTAATAAAATAACACATTTAGGCGGGGCCACAGCCTCCATTGCGATATCCTTATGCTTTGCATTGTTCGGGCAAGACCCACTGCGTACTGCAGGTATCCAAGCTCTCCTTGCCTTAACCATCAGTCATATTCCAGTTGCTATTATTAAAAAGAAATACCCAAGACTTAGGCCTTACCTGGTACACCCTCAAACCATTACTTATAAAAACCCGCTGACGGATCATTCCTTTCCTTCCGGGCACACAACTGCCATCTTCTCGATCATTTTCCCTTTTGTTACAGCCGTACCTGCTCTTGGACTTATCCTCATACCGCTCGCATTAATCGTTGGTATATCACGTATCTACCTAGGGCTGCACTATCCTTCCGATTGTATCGTTGGATGTTTAATTGGAACGACGGCTTCTCTAGTGACAGTAGCTATCTGGGGGTAAACGAATGAATGTCTTGCATGTTAAAAAACGGGTTCTTATTCTTTCAGAAGGCTTCGGAGCCGGACATACGCAAGCGGCTTATGCACTTGCCGTAAACTTAGAGCAGCGTTGTTCTACAATCGAAACACGTGTTTTAGAATTAGGCTCATTCCTGCACCCGACCTTAGCACCTTGGATCATCCATGCTTACAAAAAGACACTAACCTCTCAGCCCAAGCTTTACGGCCGATTGTACCGCTCTCAATATAAAAAATCGCTCAACCGCTTGACGCAATTGGCCTTACATCGCATTTTTTATGCACAGACAGCGGCCATTATCCAGCAGTGGGCTCCTCAAGCTATTGTCTGCACACATCCTTTTCCCAGTGTTGTGGTATCTAGATTGAAAAGAGCTGGCTTAGACATCCCGCTATGCACGGTCATTACGGACTACGATGTCCATGGGACTTGGGTCAGTAGAGAAGTAAATAAATATATGGTTTCGACAGAAGACGTCAAAAATAAACTGCTGGGCCGCGGTATTACGGCAGCCCAAGTCGAAATCACAGGAATTCCAGTTCATCCAAGCTTTCGTGTTGCCCACGATAAAGCGATGATTCGACAACAATTCGAGCTGGCATCTCTGCCTACCGTACTAGTTATGGGAGGCGGCTGGGGATTAATCGGCGGCGATTCGCTCAGTGAGCACCTGATAGCATGGAGAGATCGGATCCAATTCATATTTTGCTTAGGCAATAATGAGAAAGCATTAGCAAAGCTGGCGATGGACGCCCGTTATCAGCATCCCAATATTCATTTGCTTGGTTTCACCCAAGAAATTGGCAAGCTGATGGAAGCTTCCGATTTGCTCGTTACGAAGCCTGGGGGTATGACCTGCTCGGAAGGGCTTGCGAAGTCAATTCCCATGCTGTTCTATGATCCGATACCGGGTCAGGAAGAAGAGAATGTCCACTATTTTACACAGCTTGGCTTTGGCGAGCCGATCCGATCTGCAGATACAATTGCGAACTGGTTATCGATGTTGGCTAGCCGGTATACCGATGTGGAGGCTAAGCGCGTTTCTAATTATCATAAAAAGAAGATGTACCTGCCTTCAGCCGATTGCTCAGAGGTTATTATGCAATTGCTTGGTTGATTCGAGTAAAATAGAAAAAAGCCAATTCCTACCATTATGCAGTGGGGGATTAGCTTTTTTTGTGTATAGACCTATTCTGATTTAGCTTTGTTTAACTGCTCCAGATGAGAAGCAAGCACATTTTCGCCAATTACCACTTCACAGCGATGAATGTTCATGCCTTGTCCTGCAAACTTCGTTTCGTATTCTGTCATAACATGGTCAGGATGAATCCCATCCACATGCAGATTTAAGGAAATATTTCGCATTCTCAGTCCCATATCTGCAAAAGAATTAAGCGAGAATTCGAACAATGATTGCGAATCGGTTTTCAAATGAATCTCGCCGTTCGCATTTAATATTTGCTGATATTTTTCAACAAAGCCCGGATGTGTTAAACGTCTACGAGCATGCTTTTTCTTCGGCCATGGATCACTGAAATTCAAATAAACCCGCTCTAATTCACCTTCAGCAAAAGCTTCCTCAATATGTTCGATATTGAAAAGCATTAGCTTCAAGTTCGGAATGCTTGGCGCAGACTCCGCCTCTTCATCCGTCTTGATTTCATGAGCATTCTTTGCTTTCTCGCTCGCTTTGCGAATCAACTCGTCATACATATCAACACCAATGAAATTAATGTTCGGATATTTCTTACTCATTTCACTAATGAAGCGCCCTTTGCCCATCCCAAGCTCGGCATGAATCGGGTTGTTGTTACCGAATAACTCGGCCCATTTGCCTTGATAATCCTTGGCATTTAAAACAACGAGTTCCTTTTGACGTTCTATATCTTCTCGAATTCCTTTTCTTCCCCGTAAACGCATCTACTTTTTGCCTCCTACACGTACAAGCTATCGAATACAAATCATAGACGATTCGAGAAAAAAAATCAAAGGGAATTACACTTCCAGGGCATAATAATCAATCGTATTCGATGTGGCTGGAAACAACTTTTGATCCAAAGAACGCAGTACTTTTCGTCTTGCGTCCTTCGATATGCTCGGGTCTGCAGCGAATTTCACGCCACTGCTCAAAGCGAATGCTTCTTTAATGGTCAACTCGACGGATAACGTATCGGTCGCTAGGGACATCTTAACCAACTCATTCACCTGCTTTCCTTTTTGTCTCATTAATAATAGCTTCCGTTATGATGATGGTCTTTATGAATGGCAGATCATTCTAATAAAAGAAAAAAACGTCCTCCAATTGGAAGACGCATTTATAGTATCTATTTATCTAACATCATCTCTACGTTTGTCTTTTCCTCTAAGGCCAGTTAAGCCCAACAAACCTAAAAGGCCAAGCCATCCCCAGTTCGTACGATTGCCATTTGCTGCGGTAGTCGCGTAAGTTCGATAAGATGAAGTGTCATAATTTCCAGTGTGTGTACCCGTAGTACTCATGCGATCCATCATATTGTTGCCATAACCACTGATTTGACCCATAACGCCGGTACCCGTTCCTGTCCCAGAATAGGAACCTGTACCAGTACCGCTCCCCGTATAGGTACCAGTAGTACCTGTAGTACCTGTAGTACCTGTAGTACCTATAGTACCTGTAGTACCAGTACCTACCGTAGCGTCATAATTACTTCCTGTATACCCCGATGTTGTCGTAGTTCCTGTCCCCATTGTTCCTGTAGTTCCTGTAGTTCCCATAGCCAGTGCACCAGTTGCCCCAAAGCTTAATGCCGTTGTCAAAGCTACCGCCAAAGTAATTGTACGAAACTTTTTCACTTGTTCAAATCCCCTTTCGGCATGTAATAGTTATGCAAAGTTATCATGCTCCGTATCGCTCCCTTTAAACGGGGAACTTCTTGGAAAGGCAGGGGTCGCTTTCATGCTTCAATTTCGCTACAATAGGTTGGAAAGAAAGGAGCAACCCTATGTCTACAATTACTCAGGAGTCGCCTCAATTATGGGGGGACAAACGTTTCCATACATGGAATTATGAAATGCGTGAAGCTTTCGGCGGGAAGGTTTTTAAAGTCATGCTGGATGCAGGTTTTACTTGTCCCAATCGTGATGGCAGTATCGCAACCGGCGGCTGCACGTTTTGCAGTGCGCGAGGATCGGGTGATTTTGCGGGAAGCCGCCGCGATGATCTGGTTACCCAGTTTAATAAGATTCGTGATCTCCAGCATCAGAAATGGCCGGAAGCCCAATACATCGGCTACTTTCAGGCTTATACGAATACGTATGCACCAGTTGAGGAGCTGCGGGAATATTATGAAGTTATTTTAAAGCAGCCAGGCGTTGTAGGTTTATCCATTGCGACCAGACCGGATTGTTTACCAGATGATGTGATCGAATACTTGGCGGAGTTGAATGAACGTACCTATCTATGGGTCGAAATGGGCCTTCAAACCGTCCACGAATCAACCTCTGAACTCATTAATCGTGCTCACGACACACAATGCTATGTAGATGCGGTTGCCAAGCTTCGAAAGCATAATATCCGCACCTGTGCACACATTATTTATGGATTACCTGGGGAGACCCACGAAATGATGCTGGACACCGGACGAGCAGTCGCTCAAATGGATGTTCAGGGCATTAAAATCCATTTACTTCATTTAATGCGTAAAACACCTATGGTGAAACAATACGAAGCTGGCTTGCTTCAATTCCTGGAAAAAGACGAATATGTGAAGCTTATCGTAGATACACTCGAATTTCTGCCACCGGAAATGATTGTTCATCGCCTTACAGGAGATGCTCCCCGCGATCTGCTAATTGGCCCGATGTGGAGCCTCAAAAAGTGGGAAGTGCTGAATGCCTTTGATAGCCTTTTGAAGGAAAGAAATACTTGGCAGGGTAAACTTTGGAAGGGTAAAACTGACGAAGGAAAAGTTTAAAGAAAAGATAATTATAAAACCAAAATAGATTATTATCCGTTTCCTTTATATAGGTAGAACGACTAAAGGGGATGGATGATCATGATGATGAAACGGGCTCAAGCAGCCATTGTTGGGATGATGCTAGTTATCGCTGGATGTGGAGGGGAGCCGGCGACACCAGTAGAAGTGAGTACCGTGGCGCCGTCAACGTCACCAACGGTGGTAGTAAGTCCGTCGCCGGTTGCTGCAGCGACGGCAACACCGGCAGCCGCTACGCTGCAGCAACCGGCAAGCAGCACTCCGCAGCCGAGCGCAGCGGCGACAGCGAAGCCGACTGCTGCAGCGGCGACGCCAGCAGTGAAAGAGGCGGCTACGGCGAAGCCGGCGCCGATTGCAACGCCTGCGCCTGCCAGCGCGGCGCCATCCCCATCCGCTAAGCCTGCGGATGGCGGCACCAGCACCGCAGCGCAGGCGCAGGTGCTGTATAAGGACAACTGCATGTCCTGCCACGGGGCAGGGCTTGCAGGCGACTTCGGGCCGAACCTGACGAAGGTCGGTTCGCACAAAACCAAGGATGAGATCATTGCGCAGATCATGGGAGGTAAAGGCGATATGCCACCTTTCAAAAGCGCACTGAAATCCGAAGAAATCGAAGTGCTAGCCGCATGGCTAGCAGACAAAAAATGATCGTATAAGCAGCATGGAGGGCTTTCATCGCATGGGTTTTGTTTCGGTACTAAGTTTTGCTCATCAACTTATTAATCAGCGGGCTCAGCCGGGCGATACTGTCGTCGACGCGACCCTTGGAAACGGTGTGGATGCCTTGTTCTTAGCGAAGCTGGTAGGCACCCGCGGCAGCGTTTACGGCTTCGATATCCAGCAGCAAGCACTGGATCAAACAAAGATGCGTCTGGAGAAAGAACTTCCAGACGCATCTTCTTGTGTGCACATGAGCCTATGCAGCCATGCGCTCATGGAGGCGGCTGTGCCGCAGGACCGCCACGGCAAGGTCGCCGCGGTCACATTCAATCTCGGCTACCTGCCCGGCGCCGATCCGGCAACCATTACGAAGCAGGAATCCACGATTCCTGCTCTCGATGCCGCCCTCCGCCTGCTCCGCAAAGGCGGTATTGTGACCATCGTGCTCTACAGCGGACACGATGGAGGCTCGGAAGAAGCTGCGGCCGTCGAAAACTGGGCCCAGCGCCTTCCGCTCGCAGCCTTTCAGGTGCTGCGATACCAATTCATGAATACCAGCCCGAATGCTCCCTATCTCTTAGCTCTAGAAAAAAGGTAGACGCATGATATAATGCTAGAGAGTGCATTAGCATTCTTTTGTAGGAGAAATTAGAGAAGAAAGTAGGGATAGTTAGTGAAATCATACCCGCTTCAATTTCAACCTGAAATGAAAGAACGTGTCTGGGGAGGAAGAGCCCTAGAAAAGTTTGGTTTTCAGCTTCCAGAAGGCGCTATTGGCGAAGGCTGGATGATTGGCGATCACCCGAATGGAACGACGAAGGTTATTAATGGCGAATTAGCAGGCCTTGGTCTAGACGAAATTCGCGAGAAATACGGCAAAACGTTGTTCGGCACGAAAGGATTTTCCGAGAAAAACGGCCGTTTCCCACTACTCATCAAGTTATTGGATTGCGAAGACGATCTTTCCGTACAAGTACATCCGAATGATCATTACAAGAATTTGGCTTCCGGCGAGCTCGGCAAAACAGAGATGTGGTACATCCTTGATGCCAAGCCCGGCGCCAAAATTATATATGGCATGCAAGAAGGCGTTACACGTGAAAGCTTAGCTCAAGCAATTGCAGAGAACCGCATTTTGGACTGCTTACAGGAAGTGCCTGTTGAAGCCGGTGATTCCTTTTACATCCCAGCAGGAACTGTCCATGCTCTTGGCGCTGGCGTCCTAGTTGCCGAGATTCAGCAAAATTCCGATACAACCTATCGTTTGTACGATTATAATCGTCCTGGACTGGACGGTAAGCCTCGTGATCTTCATATTGAAGATTCGCTCAACGTTATCGCGTATGAAGGCTCCGGCTCCACTCGCATGAAAACAGATTTGAGTGAAGCTGGTACTTGGTTAACGCTTGCCGAATCTCCTTTCTTTACCGTGGAAAAAGGTCTTGTAGGACCGAAATGGGAGCTAAGCACTTCTCCAGAAAGCTTCGTCATCCTCGTTATTGCAGACGGTAACGGAACCCTCCAGTGGGCCGATGGCAGCATCTCCACGAAACCAGGCGACTGCTTCCTGCTTCCTGCCAATCTTGGCAGCTATGCACTAGAAGGCAGCATGACGGTTATTCGCAGCTACTTGCCTTAATTGTACGTTTTGCGATAAATCCTATTGCTTACAGGGAATGTACCTTTGGCTTTGACTTTTATTTTACTTTTACTTTGCTTTGACTTTGTTTTGACTCTGCTCTGGCTTTGTTCTGGCTTGCATTGACTTTGCTCTGACTTTGACCTTGACTTTGCTTTTAACTTTAATTTTATCCTGACTGCTTTGGATTTCTCTGGTTTGCTCTGACTTTGTTATGACTTTGCCTTATCCTTGGCCCTTACCCTTTCCCTCTCCCTCTAAGTGTTTGATCGTTGTATAAAATACAACAATTGTAGCTTAATAAGCAATTGAGAGTAGGGAGTGTTGTAAAGAGTGCAACAATTTCTCCTAAATACGTTGATTTCTTTGGAAATCAGTCGAAACTGTTGTACAAAATGCAACTTTAATACGTTTTTATCGAATTAGGATGGAACATTGTTGTATGATGTACAACTCAGTTAATCGAGACAGAGTAAATAAAATGAAGTATTCTCTCAGTAAAGTTGAGTTATAGTGAGGTTCCTCTCAGTTAAGTTGAGTTACAGTGACGTCTCTCAGCTGAGTTGAGTATCTCTCAAAAAGCAGAGTGCGATCCTCGAAATGAAAACAAGCCTCCAAAACCAATTTCATCGTGGTTTTGGAGGCTTGTTTAGTTAGGAGGAACTGTCTTTCAGGTGTTACCCACCCTTTAGAGACAGCCCCTATTCTCAGCTATTATTCTTCGGATAAGCTGCTCTCTTTTAAAATAACGTCGTGCGCTCCGCCTTCAACAAGGCTGGTTGCGGAAACGAGCGCAATTCTCGCTTTGCTCTTCAGCTCGTCCAAGCTTAATGATCCACAGTTGCACATCGTGGACTTTATTTTGCCAAGCGTCTTGTCCAAGTTCTCTTGCAGACCTCCTGCATAAGGAACGTACGAATCGACACCTTCCTCGAACAGGAGCTTGTTTTTGCCACCCGTATCATAACGCTGCCAGTTGCGGGCACGATTGGAGCCTTCTCCCCAGTATTCTTTCACGAAGTTGTTGCCAACTTTTAGCTTTCTAGTCGGGCTCTCATCGAAACGCGCGAAATATCGGCCCAGCATAACAAAGTCAGCACCCATCGCTAAAGCTAATGTAATATGGTAGTCATGTACGATACCACCATCGGAACAGATAGGAATGTAGGTACCTGTTTCTTTGAAGTATTGGTCTCTAGCTTCAACAACTTCCATGAGGGAAGAAGCTTGTCCGCGACCAATCCCCTTTTGCTCCCGAGTGATACAGATAGATCCGCCGCCGATACCGACTTTAATGAAGTCCGCTCCTGATTCCACAAGATAAAGGAACCCTTCACGGTCTACAACGTTACCTGCACCGATCTTCACATTGAAATTCTCTTTCACATACTGAACCGTTTCCCGCTGCCATTCGCTATAACCGTCCGAAGAATCGATGACCAGAATGTCTACTCCCGCTTCAACAAGCGCAGGCACTCTCTCTTTGTAATCCTTCGTATTAATTCCCGCACCAACAATATAGCTTTTGTTGCCGTCTAAAAGCTCCATCGGATTTTCTTTGTGCTCATCATAATCCTTGCGGAAAACGAGAGTGTCGAGCTTCCGATGCTCATCCACAATTGGTAAACAATTCAGCTTATGATCCCAAATTAAGTTATTTGCTTCCGATAAAGTAATTCCTGCTTTGCCATAAATCAATTTATCAAAAGGCGTCATAAAATGATGGATTTGGCGATCCAGAGGGTCGCGACTTGTCCGATAATCACGCCCCGTTACAATACCAAGCAATTTGCCATTCGCTGTACCATCGTCGGTAATGGCAACCGTAGAATGACCTGTTTCTTCTTTCAACGCCAGTACATCACTTAGCGTATGCTGAGGAGTTAAGTTGGAGCGGCTAACTACAAATCCTGCCTTGTACCCTTTTACTTTACGCACCATAAGTGCTTCTTCTTCAATCGATTGCGAGCCAAAAATAAATGAAATCCCGCCACTCCGCGCCAAAGCAATTGCCATTCCATGATCGGATACGGCCTGCATGACAGCAGATGAAAACGGGATATTGAGCGAGATCGCAGGCTCCTCGCCTTTATTGAATTTAACTAATGGTGTCTTAAGCTTCACATTCGCCGGTGTACATTCCTTCGTTGTAAGATTAGGAATCAACAAAAATTCACTAAACGTACGGGATGGTTCTAAGTAATACGTAGCCACTTTACGATTTCCTCCTAATATAGGGATCTTTGAGCGTAGCTCAAAGTCTCTCATTTATTTTTGATCCATAGGTAAATTTTTTCAATCTTATCACTGAACCTTACCTGTGGTCAATGGATTTTTCAGGGAAATCCTTCGATGGGATGTAAAAAGGTTCATGAAGCTATATCGTCCAAACCTGCGGATCAGAATTTCCGTTCATACATTCGATATAGGAAGGCGGAATCTTGATTAAACCATATTATCCGGGCTAAGCTAAAAAGCCCCACTCCCTATTCGTACGGGGAGCGAGGCTTCGATTATACGGCTGCCACTTGCTGCAGAGGCATGGTGTAATAGCTGGCCGGCTGCTGCGCGTCCGGCGGGAAGTGAACAACAAGCAGCTCTTTGCTGCTTTCGTCGATCTCTCCGCTCTGCAGATACGTCTGCAAAGTGAAGGGTAGCACCTCAAGCATCGCGTGCTTGTGGAGATCTTTTTCATTGATACGGAGGCTCTGGAAGTCGCCGCTGACGAGCTCAGGCTGCTCAGCCAGCAGCCTTAGGTGTGCGTTCTGCTCGGACTTCTCCAAGGTGAAGTCCCACCAGATTTTGCGCGGCTTATATTTATGACCCAGGAAATAATCCAGCTTCATCAAGCCTTCAATGACGTGCATGTTTATCGTTTCACGATGCATCAGGAAGTCGCGCAAACGGGTAAACAGATCCTCGAGCTGATGCCCAATCTTCTGCCAACCGCGGCCTTCCCAGAAGTCGCCGAACTCTTGAAAAAAATCAAACGCAGAAGCGAATTCTTTGGCGATTAAATATTTGACCGTATGATCCATGCGGTGCGCGTTCCAATATTTCTCCAGAACATCCTCCACCCGTTTGATGCGAATCAAATCAGTGAACGGCAGAATGTCATTGCCGAGAATCTCATATGGCGCGTGGTCCATGTAGACGTAGCCGTATTTATGCGCGTCATTGCGCATACCCGTGCCGCGCAGCATTTTCAGGAATCCAAGCTGCAATTCTTCCGGACCTAGTTCAAAGACATCGTTAAACGTTTTGCGGAACGAATTATAATCCTCTTCCGGCAAGCCGGCGATAAGATCGAGATGCTGATCGATTTTCAGACTATTTTTCACCTTAGATACCGTACGGCTCAGCTTGAAAAAATTCTGCCTGCGCTGCACCAAATCATTGGTCGTGTCATTCGTAGATTGAACCCCGATCTCGAAGCGGAATGTACCCGGAGGGGCATTCTCTGCTAGGTAATCTAGTACTTCTGGACGCATGATGTCCGCAGTAATCTCAAACTGGAACACGGTGCCGCGATGATTGGCAATGAGGAACTCAAAGATTTCCATAGCATAATCACGCTTAATATTAAACGTCCGATCCACGAACTTGATTAGCTTTGCGCCGGAGTCAATTAAGTACAGCAGGTCTGACTTGGTGCGTTCCATATCAAAATACCGCACACCGACCTCAATACTCGACAAGCAGAATTGGCAAGAGAAAGGGCAGCCACGGCTCGTCTCGAAATACACAACACGATTAGCCAGACTTGGCACATCTTCTGCAAAACGATGCGGAGACGGGATATCGTCCAGCTTCAGCTTAGGTCTGCCCGGCATCAGTACGATTTCCTCGCCTTTGCGATAAGCCAGTCCATAAACAAAATGATATTTGCGAGTCGTTGAAATTTCCGTCAGCAGTTGGTGGAAGGTCTCTTCCCCTTCGCCCATCACAATGAAATCGACCTCAGGAATGCGATTCATCCAGTACTCGGTATCATAGGAGACTTCGGGGCCGCCAAGCATGATCAGGAGATCTGGCCGAATCTTTTTGATCATTTTAATAATCGTAATCGTTTCTTCAATGTTCCAAATATAACAAGAAAAACCCAATACATCCGGGGCCTTTTGGTAAATGTCCGAAACGACGTTCATGACTGGGTCTTTGATCGTATATTCTGTAATTTCAACGTCAAAATCCTTCTCGCAGAACGCTTTCAGATAGCGTAAGGCCAAGGATGTATGAATGAATTTGGCATTAAGTGTGGATACAAGTACTTTCATTATCAAAAAACCTCGTTCTGTTCTCGTTTTTCGTACAATCTAATTCTACACGAAAACCGAGGAAATACAAAGGTAAGCCCTCCCAAGAAGACTAAAGAACCATATCATCATCCAACTGAGGATTCTCATAAGGAAACTGCAAATAGGAGGCTTCCTGAATCGCATTTTTCCAGCGTTCGGCATGGGAATACAGCTGATCTTCGACTTCTTGCATTCTTTGTTGCAATTCTCCAGTACTTTCAGCTGCTCCATTTTGCAAAGCCTTTTGCAGGGTGGTGCGCTCTTCAAACCATTGCGTTAACTGATATAAAAGCATAAGGAATTCCCACCTTTTCTCACATGTAGTCTTGCAGCATGTAAGTAGAAGTGTTCCCTTATTTGGAGGTGGGCATACAGTTGTTAGCATTTAAGCGCCTTTTCCGCCCCTATTCGGCGGGGAGGCTACTCTGCTTTCGCTGAGAAGGCCTTTTGCTACTTCAACACCGCTCCGCCTTGAACGAGAACAGATTGCAGCTCCGCAATATCAATTTTCGCAGGTTGCATACCATGCTTAACAGCAAGTCCTGCTGCTGAACCGGCTGCTTGCCCTGTTGCCATACAGCTTGGAGTGAGACGTGTTGTTGCTAGTGCTTCATGCGTCGTTGAGATACAGCGCCCTGCGGTCAGCAGGTTCTCGATTTTTTGCGGCAGCAGGCAGCGGTATGGGATGTCGTATGCTCCGTCACCTTCGACCCAAGCAGCAGTCACACCTTTGCCGGATGGGTCGTGAATGTCGATCGGATAGCCGCTGCGTGCGATAACATCTTCAAAATGGCGTCCTTGCACGACATCGTCAACCTGTAGAGCATACTGACCATCAATTCGGCGCGTCTCACGAATACCGATTTGAGCGCCTACGGATGAAATCGAGGCTTTTTCGAAGCCAGGCAGGTTGTTCTTCATGAACTCTGCTACCATCAATACCTGCTTACGACCCAGTTCTTCAGCTTCTGTCAAATCCTCAACATTAGTCCCGTCGAGCCCTTGTACACGCGTAGTGTTGACCAGTACTTCGTCGGCTTCAGGACCTGTGAAGAAGAGCACCTGATCTCGATTAATCGGCAGGTTCGCTTCCTTCCAGTGCTTGTAATAACCCAAAACACCAGATAAAGGCAGATTAGCAAGCTCATCAATCGGTGTCTTTTTATAAAATTCATCTGGATGGTCGATCATGTACTGTTTGACGACTGCCAAATCCACACCGCGCATCCGAAATTTCATCGTCATCGGTTGAGTGAGTTTATCACCGTCACGCCCTTGTAAACAAGGTGCTCCTGATAAATAAGCAAGATCCGCATCTCCTGTTGTATCGATAAATACTTTGCCCTTCACATCAATTCTACCCGACTTGGACGTTAATTGTACGGACTGGATACGGTTGTCGACGGTCTCTACATGATCAACAAAGCTATGGAATAGAAGCTTAACACCCGCTTCTTTCAACATATCAACAGCAAGCACTTTATAAATCTCAGCGTGATATGGGGTAATTGTATTAACAAAGCCCACCGTGTCCCGAAGATGGCCGGGGGATGCATTCATTGCTATGAGGCGGTCGATTATCTCTTGCGCAAGTCCTTTTATGACTTGCTTGCCATCTGTTGTATGAAATGTCATCCATGGATAAACAAGCGCAGCGGTTGACATCCCGCCAATAAAGCCGTATTTCTCTATCAATACCGTCTTAGCCCCGCTCCGTCCTGCCGCAATGGCTGCGTTGACACCGGCTGGACCTCCGCCTACAACGACGATATCTGCTTCTATTATTTTGTTCATCTGTATTCGCTCCCTTTGTTTATGTTCTTCTGAATTCCTTGCTTCCCCCTTAGTGTAGTTTAAATTTAACCTTCTTTTAAGTTTAAATTTAGTTTAAAATTGCAGATACAAAGTAAATGAAATGAGGAATTCACCGACCTATGCGCAAACGAATTACGCTTCATGTTTTGGCCGCTGAGCTCGGTCTTACGATACAAACGGTGTCTAAAGCGCTGCGTGGACTCCCCGGAATGTCCGAACAGACAAGAAGTGAAGTGTTCCGGCTTGCACGCGAGCTTGGCTATATGACCAAAGATCAGAAACAAACGCTGCAGTTGGATCATATCTCACCCTATCCTGTTGTAAAGCGACGGTTTGTGCTGGTCCAAAATAAACAGTCTTTAAACTTCAATCGACTATTGCTGCAAGGACTGCACGAAAGATTCATGGAATTCGGCCACACAGTACAGCCTCTCCTCATTCCTCCACACCTAAGGCCATCGCAATTTGAAGCATGGGCTGAGGAGCAAGAGCTGATGTATGCGGAAGGTGTGTTCATTGCGCCGCGGATGAATTTGGACCTTCTGGAGCTGAAATTGTTGGAGCTTCCGCTCCCTCGCATTCTGCTGAACTTCCCACCGCCGGAGACCAAGGTGGATAGTGTGATTTGGGATGTATACGAGGCTGTTTTTCAAGCTGTTCGAAGACTTGTGCGAATGGGGCATCGGAAGATAATGTATGTAGGAGATGCCCTGGATCAACGTGGCTTCGTTATCCGGTGGCAGGCCTTTCGCGAGGCGATGAAAGAAGCCGGGTTTGCGGCGGATCCGCAAGAACACGCAACGGAACGAGACGGCACAGATCGGTGGCTGCAGAATTTCGGAGTGCTCTATAGGACGCACAAGCCTACTGCCGTTATTTGCGGTATCGATGAGGAAGCTGCGCCTATATATCACACGCTGCGCCGTTTAGGGGTTGCTGTTCCACAGCAATGCTCGTTAGTCGCACTGCTCAATGAACAAAGTGACATGCTTCCACTGTGCTCGCGTCCGCAGCTGCCGATTCGAGAAACCGGCTATCGCGCAGCAGATCGGATGCTTTGGCGAATTGCGAATCCGCATTTACCCTTTGAACATGTGCGGTTACAGGGAGAATTTTTCGCGGGGAGCACGATTCAGAAACTGGCGGGACAGGTGTAGCGGATTAGTAATTTCCCTTGGGATGTACCTTGAACATCGCGCGCTATATAGGATCTTCCCTCACAGCGTTTCATTTGCTTTTGCGAACGTGGTATATTGTAAGGTGAATGATCTGACCGGAAGGTAAGCGATCGTAATAGGAGGTCTTTTTTATGCAAAAGAAGCAAGGTAAGTTTCAAAGTCCAAATAAAAACCAGAACCAGACTCCCAAATTCAAGCAAAATAAGAGTCAGAGCCAAAATCCTACTCCAACTAAAGGAAACCAAGAGATGAGCACTCGCCAGTACACCGTCAAGGAGTCCTCTGAGCTTCTTCCTTTTTTAATAGAAAAGCTTTCGAGTTTGGGCCGGAATTCGGTAAAAGCCATACTTGCCCGTGGACAAGTCGCAGTGAATGGCAAAGCCGTAACAGCTTACAACTATCCATTGCAGCCAGAGCAAACGGTCACCATTAACAAAGATAAAATCGTCGAAGATATTCCGCTCGCTGGCATGACGATTTTGCACGAAGATGAAGATGTGATTGTCATTCAAAAGGATGCCGGGCTATTATCTATCGCCACAAATACGAAAGAAAATGAGATTACAGCCTATCGTCAGCTAACGGCACATGTTCGAAACCACGATCCGAAGGCTCGGATTTTCGTTGTACATAGACTGGATCGAGATACATCCGGCGTGATGATGTTTGCCAAAAACGAGGAGGCTCAACAGCACCTACAGAACACTTGGCAGGAGAGTGTCAAAGAGCGCACTTATGTTGCCTTGGTTGAAGGCATGGTGAAAAAGCCCGAAGGGACCATTTCCTCATGGCTCAAAGAGCATACGAAGTCGCTTAAAATGTTTTCGACTCCGTATCCGAATGATGGACAGCACGCAGTTACTCATTATAAAACGCTGCAATCTAACAAGAGCTTTTCGCTGTTAGAGGTTAATCTCGAAACCGGCCGCAAAAATCAAATCCGCGTTCATATGCAGGACATCGGCCACCCCGTTGTTGGCGATAAGAAATACGGTTCAAAAACGAAGGAAATCGGCCGTCTTGGACTTCATGCTCGTGTGCTTGCATTTTTGCATCCGACAACGGGTCAGCTATTGCGATTTGAGACGCATATTCCGAAGTTGTTTTTGAATCCATTTAAAGAGTTACCTGCGAAGAAATAATTGGCTTGGGGAGCGATAAGAGATGCAAATCGTTGTACTTGATGGCTACACACTAAATCCCGGCGATCTGGACTGGAGCGGATTAGATTCACTCGGCAATCTTGTTGTCTACGATCGAACTGCTGAGTCGCAAATCGTTGAGCGCGCTGCTGATGCGGAGATTGTGTTGACGAATAAGACGCCGCTTTCCGCTGAAATACTTCATAAGCTGCCCAAGCTTCGCTATATTGGCGTACTTTCGACCGGATTCAATATCGTTGATATTCAAGCTGCCAAGGCTAGTGGCATCATTGTCGCTAACGTTCCTGCTTACAGCACGCATTCTGTTGCTCAATTGGTCTTTGCTTTGTTATTGGAGTTTTGCCATCGGGTGCAGCAGCATAGTGACAGCGTGCTTAGTGGGGATTGGTCTGGGTCGATTGATTTCAGCTACAGCCGATCTCCGCTTGTGGAGTTAAGTGGTCAAACCATGGGACTGATTGGCTTAGGGCAAATCGGCAAACAAACCGCGGTGATAGCACAGGCGATGGGGATGAAGGTTATCGCGACTGGCAGCGGAAGAAATATCCCTCAACTTGTTGAGGGTATCGAGTGGGTACAGCTCGACGAGCTGCTGCAGCGCTCTGATGTTATTAGTCTCCACTGTCCGTTGACACCGGCAACGAATCAACTGATTGATGCTAAAAAGATAGCTCAGATGAAACCGACGGCTATTTTAATTAATACAGCACGAGGCGGTCTTCTCAACGAGGAGGATGTCGCTCATGCTTTGAACGAAGGCAGACTAGCAGGAGCTGGGCTCGATGTGCTGACAGTAGAACCGCCACGGCCTGACAATCCCTTGCTGCATGCGAGAAATGTGATCATTACCCCGCATATCGCGTGGGCTACAAAAGAAGCACGAGCTAGACTGATGGGTACGGCGATCGGTAATGTATGTGCTTATCTAGATGGGCGTCCGGTAAATGTGATTGGGTAGTGAGTGAGTGACTTCTGGGAATCGTTCCGTGTATCCCTGTTGTGCTGTGAATTTAGTGATGTTTTACAGCGCTAACCGAGCACATTCCCTCCTCGTACACACTTTAACGACGAAAAGCATCACTACAGCGAGCAGATTAGACCATTTCACTTGGGTACGGAAGTTTTAAGCATGTTTTATATCGCTAACGAAGCTCATTTTCCTATTCATGCACACTTTAACGATGAAAAACATCGCTACGGGGCTTGAATTGGGAAAACCAACCAGCTGATCTAGCCTGCTCTCGCGCCCCGCAAACATAAACGAAATCAGCCTTATAAGGACGAAAAAACCACCGTGATAGGGTTCACTCCCTAAACGGTGGTCTTCTCTACGTTCAAAACCATACGGGCTGCGGGTATCCACAGCCTCGTTATTTTGACCGCTTAAGTGTTAGCGCACTTAAGCGGTTTTTCGATTTCATAGCGTTATTTCAGCAATGCCGCATAATCCATTTGTGGCACAAGCCCTTCCTCCGCAGCCCGCTGGAGCAAGGTCAAGACGGCGCCATAGCCGCTCTCTCCTAGATCAGCGGTGAATTCGTTCACGTAAAGGTCGATGTGCGCCCCAGCGACCTGCGGGTCCATCTCCTGCGCGTGCTCCATGACGTAGTCGCGCGATGCTTCCGGATGCGCCCACGCGTATTCGACCGAGGCGCGGGCCCAGCCCGCAAGCGCCTCAAGATCCATGGAGCGCCGTGCAATAATGGCGCCCAGAGGGATCGGCAGGTTGGTGTCCGACTCCCACCAACTGCCCAGATCTGTGAGAAGCGCTAACCCGTAAGACGGGTAAGTGAAGCGCGCTTCATGAATGACGAGGCCGGCATCGATGAGGCCGTCCCGCACGGCGGGCATGATCTCGTGGAACGGCATGACCACGATTTCGCCAACGCCGCCCGGAACGTTCTGTGCCGCCCAGAGGCGGAACAGTAAGTACGCGGTCGAGCGCTCGCTCGGCACAGCGACCCTGCTGCCGCTGAGCATTGCCGGGTCTGGCACTGTTCCCTCTATTCCCGCTGTTCCCTCTGTGCCACTGTTCTTCATCAGCACCAGCGGCCCACAGCCTCTGCCCAAGGCGCCGCCGCAGGGCAGCAGGGCGTAGTCCTTCAGCACCCAAGGCAGTGCTGCGTAAGAGATCTTAAGGACATCCGGCCCGCTGCCTTCGGCAGCTAGCTTGTTCGTAATGTCGATGTCGGCATATAAGACATCCAGCTCGGGGGCACCTGGGATTAATCCATGCGCCCAAGCATGGAAAACAAATGTATCGTTCGGACAAGGTGAGTACGCGATCTTCATATTAAAGCACCTCCGCTAGGACTGAACTTGCTGCTTCTAAAGCCTTCAAGGCATCACCGATACGCCAAGCGTCACGGTCGCGAGGACCGATCGCGTTGGAGATCGCGCGGATCTCCAGCACAGGCACGCCGCGCTGCTGCGCAGCTGTCGCAATGCCGAAGCCTTCCATGGCTTCGGCAGCGGCTCCAGGCACACGCGCAGCCAGCGCGGCCGCTGTTGCTGCCGTCCCGGTGGCCGTTGCCACCGTGAGCACTGGCGCCATCTGTGCCTGCAGACCAGCGGCTAACAACGCCGCCGTTACTCGCTCGGCTACATCTGCGGCAACGCTAACGCGCGTCGAGCCGAAGCCAAGCTCGTCCAAGCTGCTGAAGCCATCCAGCAGCTCCACGCCAAGGTCAGCGGCGATGATCTCGCTTGACACAACAAGCGATCCTATCTCCGCTTGTCCTACAAATCCGCCGGCAATACCGGCGATTACAACCAAATCATATTCAGCCTTCGCAAGCTCTATTGCTCCGTTAACTGCTGCCGCAGCAAGCCCAACGCCAGCTAAGGCAAATTCAAACCTGCTGTCATGGCCTAGGCCGCGCTGAACAGCATCCCTTTCAGGGGCCACGGCCGTCATTACAAGTACGCGCATCGTTGTTCCTATCCCCTTTTATTAAAATAACCTACATACGATTATTTTACATGACCATGCTCCCCTTCACCAGTGTGCTTTAAAAACCTCAAAGGGACGCATCATTTCGTAATCTTCATGCTCCAGCATGTGACAATGCCACACATAACGCCCGGTGAAGGGTCCAAAACGGGCAATAATGGATGTAACGTAACCAAAAGGGGTCCGAACCGTATCTTTTAATCCCATTTCATAGGGATCAGGAGGAGTGGGAGGTCCCGTGAAAATAAGGTTTCCTGTTTTTTGAAAATGAGACACATCAAAGGGCTGGCGATCAAGAATTTGAAAGTCAACCAAATGGATATGGATGGGGTGAGGATCATCATCGATCAGATTGATGATTCGCCAAACTTCAACGGTATGTAGTTCAATTCTTTCGGATATTCGATCCATCCACATTTTTCCATCTAATAAATTCAAAGATCGACCATATTGATCCTTGATTCTGATGAGTGTTAAATCTCTTGTTCTATTTGCCATACTTCTTTGGAGTCGGTTGATTCCTCCTAAATAAAAAGGAAGGGAGCTGGTATCTGCACTTTTTAACGGAACGGTTACTCTGAATTGCATGACGGCTGTTGTTTCGGGCGTTGCACTCTTGGTGACATTTTTGAGAACAATGGTTTGACCGTAGTATTGAGAAAAATCAATGATCACATCTACACGCTCAGCACTCATAAGTATGAATTCATTTATTTTTATCGTTGTCTCAAGAAAACCGCCATCCGTACCAATTTGATAAAAAGGCTGATTGGATTCCAATTTTAACGTAAGGATTCGACTGTTTGATGCGTTTAAAATTCGAAACCGGTATTTTCTTGGCTCTACATCCAAAAATGGATAAACCATCCCGTTTACCAGAATCGTATCCGCATCAAAAGGTGGGACAAGAGACGGATGAGGAAGACCAGCATCATTTTGATCAGGTTTGCTGGGGTAGTAAAGTGATCCGTCTGCGTTGAATGAGCGGTCCACAATTAAAAGAGGGATTTCATATTTCCCTTTTGGAAGATTAAGAGACTGTTCATGCATGTCGCGAATGAGATACAATCCCGCCAGTCCCGCGTAGACGTTCAATCTTGTAATTCCTACGGTGTGATCGTGATACCATAACATGGTGGCTCGTTCAATGTTCGGGTACGTATAAACCTCTCGTTCAAACAAAGGTCCCGTTTGTTCAAAATTCCTCGTAAACCATGCTTCAGGGTAACCATCACTATGGGCAGGCGTTCTTCCACCGTGTAAATGTACAACGCTTCTACCCTCTGGAAGCGTTATTTCGGAACCATGAATCGTTGTATCAACTGGAAGAAAGTGCTTGTTGGGTAGATCATTCATCCATTTAACAAACACGGTTTCATTCCTCATCACTTCGATCGTAGGACCCGGAAATGTTCCTTCATAACCCCATAAACGGGTTGGTCCGAGGTCTCTGTGCAGCTTCTGAGAAAACTCCGTCATGGTCACTTCGTAATATGAGCTATGATAACTTCGCAGTTTGGGAGATATCGTGTTTGGAATAGGCAGTTCATCCACGAATTTTTGCAACTTTATCTTCTCAGGCATAAGAAATCCTCCCCATTGTTAGGATCAACTGAGTAAGTTTATGAATGTGAACTTGTTCATTATGTTAGTAAATCCTTGCCAGTGCCACTGCCTCTTTAAGATTGGGGATCATCGTGTTGACAATCTCATCTAATTTAATTAGTATCTAATTAGACATTAATCAAATCAGATATTCTTCTAAGGAGGTGTACCCGCCATGCAATTAGATAAAATCATTACCTATCACAAGGCCCTCGCCGATGCAACACGTATACGCATGCTCATTTTACTAGCCGATGGAGAGCTGAACGGTCAAGTTCTTGCGGAGAAACTGGGTGTTACCCCAGCAACCATTACCCATCACGCCTCTAAGCTTCGCGAAGCCAGTCTGATCAATGAGCGTAGAGACAAGAACACCATTTACTTCACTTTAAATGAGTATTTCATTCGCAGTAATGCCACCGCGACGGCTGATCTCATTTTCAAAAATAAGAAGGGAGATACAGAACCTATGAAGGATGAAGACCTTAAAGACCGAAATCAGAACCTCAAGCAATCTGTCATTCGAAACTTTATAACCTTAGATGGCAAACTCAAGCATATCCCTGCTCAGCTCAAGAAAAAACTTATCGTCCTAGAACATCTAGTAGAGCAGCTCGAAAAAGGACGCACCTACACAGAGAAGGAACTGAATGCATTTATTAAGAAATACCACCCTGATTTCGCAACGATTCGACGAGAATTCATTATGCACCAGTTCATGTTTCGCGAGAACGAGATATACGAACTCAATCCAGCGGAGATGTGGGCCAAATGGGAGAATTTATCCTAATTCAGATTGGATCTGTAAAAAAAGGACGGTTCCCAGTCGATTACACGACCTAAGAACTCGTCCTTCCTTTAAATCCTTATCCTTTTAAAAGAAACGTATTACCATCCTCATCCTTAAATGTGGCAAAAGTTCCCCACTGCATCTCTGATAGTTCTCCTTCGAATTCAACGCCTTTGGACTTCATGTTCGCGTAGGTCGTCTGAATATTATCCGTTACAAAGACGACAGAAGGCTTCAGTTCGGCATAATTTTTCATCATGCTCTTCGGATAAATGACTAGTGCGGACTCCGCTCCTTGCGGCGCTACCTCTAACCAGAAGGAATTAGGACCCATTGGCGTTTCACGAACGACTTCAAATCCAACTTTTTCGGTCCAAAAGTGAAGGGAAGGATTGACATGAGTTGTGGTTGCGGTCCTGCTGTACCTTATACAGGCACATCTGTAGTCCTCGTTTTATACATCCTCTTGGTTATCGTTCTTAGTACTTTCGGATTTGGATGGTAATGAAGTAATAAGCGGCTGGGACGATGATTCATGTTCCGGCCGCTTTTCGTATTCACCCCTGTTTAGATAACAAAATAATACCCATTAAAAAAGCCAATCGTCACGAAAACCTGTAGAATCATAAACAGCATCATATAGAAAATCCGGGCATTTTCCCACTTTTCGGTTAACTTCACTAAGTAGAAATAAAGCGGTATACTCACCATCATATAGCGTACGACGCTTACGAGAAATAAGGGTTGACTTGAAAATGGGATGACGATTAGGAGCAAGCCATAAACGAAAAATAGCAGCTCATGCTTATTTGTCAAAAGCTTTTTCAAATGAACAATGAGGTAACTCAAAAAAACTACAAACACAGCCGTCGATACGGTAAAAGCAATGAAGCCGTTATCCCAGCCATCTGGCGTGGAGAAGTAAGGCCTTTTCAAATAACCAAAATAATTGATAAATGGTATGGTTGTATACCGGAACCAGTGCAAGCTCTGTTCATGGAAAGGTGCCAAGAAATCACCGGTGACGCTTTTCATATGTAGGAGATAAATACCCATTGGGATAAGGGACAAAATGCTATATAACGACCATTTCAGGTAACGCCAGGTCCATTTGAACCCTTCGTCCATAAACACGGTACCCATAACCAAAGCAAGGTTGATAAACCCAGGCACCCTTGTTACGGTGGATAAGCTAGCAGCTATAAAGGCGATTGCATACTTTTTACTGCCTGCATAATAGATGGAGGCTGCCGAAAGCAGCAGAAATAGACTCTCTGTGTACGGTAGGGTATAGTAAAGCGACGATGGATAGATCACAATTAGCAATAGTACGGTTCCCGCCTGACGCTCACTGAGTCCCCTCTGCAGGGCAATAAAATAGATATAAATAAGTGCTCCAAGCAAACATAGATTTGAAACGATCATTCCGACTATCGCAGGTTCGAACCAAAATATTTTACCAACCAAGAAAATCAGCAGCGGGAAGAGTGGAAAGAACACCCAATTCGCGGCCGTATGCGGTTCGTCCATCCGAAACTTATCATAACCTTGTGTGGCTATTTTTAAATAAGAATACGTATCAAACTTGATAAAATCCTCTAACTTCGGCTTCTCTGTAGAAGCTAGTTCTCCAGGAAGCTTCACCGTCCACTTGGACAAGGTACCTGGCACATTCTGCATATATACCGGTACCTGAGAAGATTTACTGAACAAATTCATCCCGATATATCCAGTAAATAGCATGAGTGCACGAGAAATAAGGACAAGCAAAACAATTGATAGAATCACATTGACCTTTCCTCTTTTTGGCGCTTTCTCTTTCAGTAGTTCCATCCTCCATCTCTCCTATCCGAGCATCATTTATCTTTTCTGTAAATTTACCTGATTCCTCCTCTTTTACCAAGTTAAGGATTCGTAAAGAGCTTATTAATATGGACGTTCATTTGTTAAAAATGTTTAATTTTCGTTAAAAATTAATATTTTACATACATTACGATATAATGAAATCCATATATCAACCTTTTAATCCTCTTTTCAGAATGGAGACGAGAATTGTGGTTTATCCCGTTTTGACCATTGTGGTCCCCTGTTATAACGAAGAAGAAGTACTTCCAGAAACGGTATTCCAACTTACCAATGTGTTACAAACTCTCATCTCTGATAAACTAATTGCTACCACAAGCACAGTGCTGTTTGTCGACGATGGCAGCAAGGATGCGACTTGGACACTTATTGAACGCTTCCACGCCTCCAGTCCCTTTATTACTGGGCTTAAGCTTGCGAAAAATGCCGGCCATCAAAGCGCTTTGCTTGCAGGGCTTATGAAAGCCAAAATCTATTCGGACTGCGTCGTTTCCATCGATGCCGATCTGCAAGATGACACGAATGTGATTCGCGAGTTTATCGTCAAATTCCACGAAGGATACGATATCGTTTACGGCATCCGACAGGATCGCTCAGCGGATACGTTTTTCAAGCGAGCCACAGCTCAAGGCTTTTATAGATTAATGACATCGCTTGGTGTGAAAATTCATTACAATCATGCGGATTTCCGTTTAATGAGCAAGCGTACCCTCGAAAATTTGGAGAAATTTCAAGAGGTCAATTTATTTCTTCGCGGTATGGTGCCATTACTTGGCTTCCCATCCACTCAGGTTTATTACGACCGTAAAGAACGCTTTGCCGGAGAATCCAAATATCCGCTTCGCAAAATGCTCGCATTCGCCTTCGATGGCATCACGTCGTTCAGTGTAACCCCTATTCGCTTCGTCACCTTGATGGGTTTCCTCCTATTCGCGCTGAGTGTCGTTGCCGGCTTATACGCAATTGTAGGCAAAATCCTCGGAGCGAACGTTACCGGTTGGACATCGCTTATTCTTTCGGTTTGGTTCATTGGAGGCGTTCAGCTTCTCGCTCTCGGCTTAATTGGTGAATACATAGGTAAAATATATAAAGAAGTGAAGCAGCGACCGCTTTTCGTCATTGAGAAAGATTTGACAGCAACTGGACAAGATCAGGAAGCGGTCCATACGCCATCCACCCAAGTAAGCTCCACACGGTGATCATACGATGAACCGGATAAAAGCTTTGTTGACTAGCAGCTTCGCGCGCTTCTTACTTGTCGGTCTGTTCAATACGTTGGTTGGCCTGTCAGCCAGTTTTGCATTCTTTAATCTGCTTCACCTAAATTATTGGGTTTCCACTTTCGCAGGAAATACCCTAGGCGCTATAGTAAGCTACACGCTGAATCGTACATTTACGTTTCGTTCCAATGTCAGCGTCGGCAGCAGTTGGTGGAAATTTGCTGTTGTTATCTTGAGCTGTTATGGCGTCTCTTATGGTTTAAGTTGGGTGCTTGCAGAAGCAGCAAGCTCTGTCATGCCATCCGTGCGGGCAGATTGGCTGCACAATGCTGCCATTTTGGTTGGAAATGGCTTGTATACGATTGGAAATTATTTGGGACATAAATATTTTACATTCCGTACTCATGGTACGAGCAACCCTAGGGCATCCTAATCACCAAGAGGTGATGCCTAATGGCACGAAGAAGAAGCAACCGGGCCATCGTGCCCGGATCGGAACACGGCCTGGGACTGCTCAAGGCGCAAGTCATGAAGAATCAGGGGTATAATGTCAACCCAGAACGACCTGATCTCGTAAAATATGAAGTAGCCCGAACGCTTGGCGTTCCCCTTCAGCAAGGCTACAACGGACAGCTTAGCTCGGAAGACGCGGGCAAGGTCGGTGGTCCAATTGGCGGGGCAATGGTGCGTGAGCTTGTGCGAATGGCGCAGCAGCAGCTCGCGAATCAGCGGCCACCACAGCGATAGGTTCGTGACAGACAGCCATATTCCGCCGCGGGTGTACATAAACTAGTAGCAAGCTGCTCGCAGCGCTACTTTCTATGTAGAAGTCAGGTGATGATGGCTGATGAATCCCCCAGGCAACCGAACGCCTAAGCCCGACTGGAAAGGGCTGTCGGCGCAAGCTGGTGATGTGCTGGGCCCCGAATTCTGGCAGGATATTGCCAGTATCATCCCGCTAACCGGGCCAAGAGTTGATATGTATGAGACACCACAGGAACTTGTTGTTGTGGCTGAAGTTCCCGGATTGTCTTCGCCCGAGCAGATTCAGCTTTCTTTCCGTGACCAATCGCTGCTTATGCGCGGGATGCTCGTTCGGCCTTACCAAGTAATCGATGAGCAAATGCGGTTGTCCGAGCGATTCTTTGGAGCATTTGAGAGAGTTTTCCGCCTGCCCAGTAACGCTATGACCGATCAAATGCGGGCGCAGTATCACAACGGTTTGCTCATCATTCGAATCCCGCTTGCTCCTCCGGATGGAGAGAAAGTTATCCCTATACAGTTCACGTAACGAGCACACTGTAAACCAAATAAAGATTACCTTCTAACCAGCCTTACTGGCTGATTGGTTGGTAATCTTTTTCATATCCAAAAATTAATCTTTACCAAAAAGAGAAATGAATCTCCCTTTGTCCCCATATAAATAAAAGAGATCGTTAGGAGATGCAGGATTGGAGGGATTACTGTGGTGCGCATACAATTTCAATCTATACATATTGATGGAATCGCCGAAACATCCAGTGTGAATAGGGGTACGAATCGGATCATCGGAAGACGTCATTCCGAGAAGCTTAATCAGGGGCTCGGGGAAATAAGCGGGGAGCATAATGTTATTCTGGGTGGCAAGCATACTGTCCAAGATGGCGACACCTTTGAT
The DNA here is from genome assembly GCF_030817215.1 of Paenibacillus sp. V4I3. GTDB lineage: Bacteria > Bacillota > Bacilli > Paenibacillales > NBRC-103111 > Paenibacillus_E. The sequence continues at coordinate 2,112,364 of NZ_JAUSZA010000001.1, read as the reverse complement.
GTTAAACCATCTACACGGAAGAGCTGAGAATACTCATGTGGTTTCAAAAAAAGAAAACGTCCCCGCCCAAAACGCAGCCAACTACAGGAACAGCTAAAGCTAAAGCATCAACCCCAGCTAGAACTGAAGCTAGTTCTGGAGGTAGATCAGAAGTTAAAGCCGTGTCTCCCGTTCATGATCAGCATGTTCAACAATTAGAACGGCGTCTTCGCAAATTGGAAGAAGAATTGGCTGATCTCACTGCCAAACACCCGAAGATACATATAGATACCCTGCATATCCATCAACCTGTTTTAGAAAACTTAACCTTTCGGCTGGATCAACTCGATATCAAGGAACTGAGCGGTTCTTTGAATTTAGGTAACAATTTCGGTGCCAAGCCAAGTGAGAAAAGTGTACCGGTTGATGAAGCTTTTAAACGTGCTCATGTGTCAAAAGAAAGTAAGGCCGCCGATTCTCGTACAGCTGCTGAAGGTGTAGAAGCTGCTTCACAAGCTGCTGATACTCCGAAAACCGAGCGAACCTCGACCGGTTATAAATACACACCACCACAGTCCAAATCGTAAAGAGGTGATACAAGGTGTCCTCCTTCATGTCCCCAACGTTCATTATCGGCTCAATCCGCATCGGATCGGTACAAAGCGCGTCCTGCATCAATATGGGCAATAATTGGCCGACCGATTTTCAAAGCAATCAGAAAACGGTCCAAGGCTTTGGCGCTGTCGAAGGCGACAACAATCAGTTAGTCGGAACTCGTTCTATGCTCAACGACTCCGATTTCCTTGATATGCTCAATATCGGCGATAACGAAACGCCCGATTGGCTGCAGGACATGATTACCAACCAGGCTCAGACATCCGGCTACACCTCAGCTCCCACCAGCCCGCAGGCGGAACATACGACAAAGGCTCCGCAAACTGCTGATTGAAGCAGCTGCGGAGTATTCTTTTTTATACACGGCCAATGATCAAGTCCCCTTTGGTATAAGGTGCATCGATGATGTCATTATCGTAAACCGTGTTGATATTATAAAGTACGTAATTATAATCACCGTTTATTTCTCCAAGGCCGAGGTTCCCTTTCCCACTTGTAGACCAATTCACTTGTGTATTGGTGCCAATAAAAATACCGGATGCCTCGGATATGGAATTAACATGGATAGAATCGAATTCAATGAGCGGCGGATCTAGTGGGCACGGTAATTTCAACATGGTTTCACCCACCATTCAACTATACTTGGTTAGTGACAGCTGGTTTAAAATCCTGATCATTAATTGGTGAATCAATAAAGTCGTTGTCATAGATGAAATTAACAATATTGGCAGAGACGGAATTTCCGATCCATTGACCGGTTCCGTAATTATTTTTGCTGTGTGAATCCCAGCTGGATTGCGCATTCTCACCGATCCCGATGGTTGCATTCGTATTCTGGTTATTAATATTAATCATGTTAAAAACGATGGAACTCGGCACACTGCTCACTCCCTATACTTGGCTAACTTCCAGCTTCTTCTGCCCAGCTTGAGGGACTTTGGCCGGAGACTTGTATGTTAGCCTATTCATACAGAGCTGAAATGGTGCCTAACTTCAAGTTCCATAAAAAAAAGACCCTTTCCCTAATTGGGAAAGAGTCCTCCTTTACCAGAATCCTGGACCACCGAAGCCACCGCCATAGAAGTTACCGCCATATGGGTAACCACCAAAGCCACCGCCATAGCCAAATCCTCCACCAAATCCACCAAAAGCAAAAGGTGATGTACCAATCGCTAACAGATCAAACAAAACCAATGGAATAATGGCTTTTACTTGAACCTTTTTGCCTTTTTGTGGAGCAACAATCAACGTGTTACCGCTGATTCGCACCAATTTACCAGTTACTTGAGTTCCGTCTTTCTTAAGAGCCACGATATTTTTCCCGACCAATTTCCGAACGTCATCTTTACGAATTTTGGATGCCACGAACGTCCACCTCCTTCAGCCAACAGAGATACATTGCTCTACAGTGTACGACTGTGTAGGTAACATCGCTTGGATAGCTGTCCCTTCTCCGGTAAAAATACGCAGTTGCCCTCTCTCCGTTCAACGCAAAAAATTGCCGCATCTCCAGCCCTAAGACCAAGATAACGACAATTTTATTGATAAAAAGTGCTTATGCTTTACGAATCTTACCAAGCTCTGTGGTAATCGCATCGATTTCGCTAATGCTGAAATTATTTTTGCTGACGACCAAGTCGTACAAGTCCTTCAAGTCCTCGTATACTTCCTGCTTGACGTTCGAGGCTTTAATCGACCCACCGGTAGCCATGCGCAGCTTTCTCTTAATTTCTTCAAACATATATTCCACGTTTTCTTCCGACCAATTGTTCAAATCCATAGCTTTATGTTCTTCCTTCCTCTAAGCGCGTGTGCCACATTAAGGAGCAAGCTCCCCTTCTGTTATTCTAAAGCACTTATCGGATGTTGTAAAATGAAATCCATTTACGACGGATTGAGTATAGTTCCAAAATGAATGAAAAAGTCCCTGGTTTGGTTGCTATGAAGCAACTAAACAGGGGCTTTTTTCGTGCGTATATCTAGGTGAATTTATGCAGATTCTGTATTGACAAGTGTCACAAGCGGACGCTGTTGTTCATAGGAATCTAAATCTAAGCTGACACAGATGAGACGGATATGCTCTTCAGCCAGTTTCCGCGCTTCCTCGAAGGATTGTTTAAACTGAATGCAATACGAAATTAGGCCATGTAAGGACATAAACAAATTCCACGGAAGCGTAAACTTCCTGCTCTCGGATCCGGGTTGCCCGGCCATCACTTGGCGGATGACAATAGCAAACATTTCCATGGATTGTGCTTGCTCGGTACGCGAATATTGCTGCAGCTCTGGCTCGTTAATCATGAACATCATTTCGTAGTGATGCGGATTGTTTAAACCAAACCAGACGAACTCCATCATTAGCTTTTGAAGCAGATTCACGCTATATCCTTGCTCACGAACGATCATTTCCCGCTGACGCTGTACTAATTCGGAGAAATCTTCCTTAATTAACGCATAAAACAGTTCAGCTTTCTCGTTAAAATGGTAATATAACGCACCATGGCTGTACCCCATTGCTTTTGCGATGCTGCGCATCGTTAAAGCACGATAGCCGAAAGTTGCGAATAATTCCCGCGCTTCCGCAAGTATTCGTTCTCTGCTAAGCTCTTGCGCGACTGCTTTCCTAGCCATTCCTATCCCTCCGCATCCTTAGCTTCTATGAAATTAGTTGTGCCTTGTACCCCAAGCCTGCCTATTCCGGCAAGCTCTTATGAACCATGTATTCGTTCTCTCCTGCGATAACAATGCCTTGACCTTGTGTAAAATCTGTTGCCCAGTTGATAAATGCTTCCGCTGCCGCTGCCAAAGGATAACATGCTACAGTCACTTTATCCGTAAACTGAATGTCCCCTAGGAGCATCCCCTGACTTCTCAGTTCGTTCTCGAGTTTGCCATACCACGTATAATCCACCTCAATCAACACTTGCTGATGATTGACTTTATAAATTGGAAGTCCTGCTTCAATGCCTACCACGGCTCCATCCGTATAAGCCCGAATGAGTCCGCCCGCGCCAAGCATAATGCCGCCGAAATAACGGGTAACGACGATAACGATATTCTTAAGTCCTTGATGCTTAATCACTTCCAGAATCGGCTTTCCTGCTGTACCACTCGGTTCCCCATCATCAGATTGCTTCTGAATCTGATCCTTTTCTCCGATGACATAAGCGCTGCAGTTATGTGTGGCCGACCTGTGTTCCTTCTTGATAGCTTCAATAAATAGGGTAGCTTCTTCTTCTGACTCTACCGGTTTGGCATGACCGATGAAACGCGACTTCTTGATGATGATTTCCGACGATCCGTACGATTGGATAGTTTTGAAATGTGCTAGCATAGCCGACCTTTCTTGGTAGAAGGAAACATCTGTTTCATTATATTCTACACACATCCTTTGACTTCGACAATATAGAAAGAAAATTTACCACATAAATAATGGAAATTTTCAATGGAAAAAACGACCAATCCGATAGGATTGATCGTTTCTCTGCTTGGCATTCATTGAATTACTTCTGCAAGCGTGCTTCCAACTCAGCTTTTTCCTTCTCATAACCCGGTTTGCCTAAGAGGGCAAACATGTTCTTTTTATACGCTTCAACGCCTGGTTGGTCAAATGGATTCACACCCATCAGGTAACCGCTGATACCGCATGCTTTTTCGAAGAAATACACCATATATCCGAAGGAGTATGGCGTCATATCCGGCAGCGTCACGATCAGGTTCGGTACGTTACCGTCCGTGTGAGCAAGCATTGTGCCTTGGAAAGCTTTCTTGTTCACGAAATCCATCGTTTTCCCGCTCAGGAAGTTGAGTCCGTCCAAATCATCAGGATCTGTGCCAATTGTAATATGATCAGCCACTTGATCAACTTGAATGACCGTTTCAAACAGAATCCGGTTGCCATCTTGAACGAACTGACCCATGGAGTGCAAATCCGTCGAGAAGTCCACCGATGCTGGATAAATACCTTTGTAATCTTTTCCTTCGCTTTCACCGAACAGCTGCTTCCACCATTCCGATACGAAATGCAAGGAAGGCTCGTAGTTAACGAGAATTTCGATCGTTTTCCCTTTGCGGTAGAGCGAATTTCGAACAGCAGCGTATTGATAGGCTTGATTCTCACTCAACTTCGGATTAGAGAACTCATGCTGCGCATCCGCCGCGCCTTTCATAATCGCTTCCACATCAATACCAGCTGTCGCGATTGGCAGTAAACCAACAGCAGTTAATACCGAATAACGTCCGCCTACATCATCTGGAATGACAAAGGTTTCGTAACCTTCTGCTGTAGCGAGTGTTTTGAGAGCACCCTTCTCTTGATCCGTTGTAGCATAGATACGTTTGCGCGCAGCTTCTTTACCATATTTCTTCTCTAACAATTCACGGAAAATACGGAAAGCAATCGCTGGCTCTGTTGTCGTACCGGACTTCGAAATCACATTTACTGAGAAATCTTTGCCTTCAAGCAGTTGAAGCAAATGCGTAACATATGTAGAGCTGATGTTATTTCCAACGAAATAAATCTCAGGCGTCTTACGTTTATCTTTTGGCAAAATGTTATAAAAAGAATGAGACAACATCTCCAGCGCCGCGCGTGCTCCCAAATAGGAACCGCCGATACCGATAACAACAAGCGCCTCGGAGTCGGATTGAATTTGCTTAGCGGAAGCCTGAATACGAGCAAATTCCTCACGATTATAATTCTCAGGAAGATCAACCCATCCTAAATAATCGGAACCTGCACCCGTTTTGTTATGCAGCTGTTCATGCGCTAGCTCTACTTGAGCCGCCAAATAATCAACCTCATGCTGGGATAAAAAGGATAGTGCTTTACTGTAATCAAATTGTAGTTTCTTACTCACTATGTTCGCCTCCATCTCTATTTTTTTCCTTTTCCTAGCATACTTATTTGCCTGTCCAAAAGCAAGTAAGCGATCATATATTGGATGACATTCAATGAGCGATCGCGTAAGTGGAGAGACTTTGGTCTCCGACCAAAGATCCCTATAAAAGAATTCACAGGTTATATTTACCATGATAAAATGAATCTAGAGGTGAAGGATCATGAAACGTATCGGCTTTATTGGACTTGGCACTATGGGCAAACCCATGGCTGCTAACCTTATTCAAAAAGGTTTTATGGTAACTGTATATAATCGGACTGCTGAAAAAGCGGACGAGCTGGCCCGTCTTGGTGCTGAAGTGGGGTTGTCCCCTGCTGATGTAGCTCGCAGCTCGGATGTTCTGATTACAATGCTTAGCAATGATGCTTCACTATTAGAAACGTTCTACAGTGAGCAGGGCATTCTGAGTGGCATTCATCCAGCACTCACGATTATAGACTCCAGTACCGTAGCCCCACAAACAAGTCAAAAGCTGGCTGAGGAACTCGCGGCACATTTCGTCGACTTCCTCGACGCGCCTGTCACTGGCAGTAAACCTGCTGCCGAAGCAGGCACGCTAACTTTCATGGTCGGCGGCAGCCAAGAAGTGTTCGATGAGCATCACGATGTATTCCTCGCACTTGGCAGCAAAGCACTTTACCTCGGGCCGAGCGGTTCCGGCTCGTACGCCAAGCTTGCCCACAACACGATGGTGGGCATTAATTTAGCCGGCTTAGCCGAAGGCTTATCGATTGCGGTTAAAGCAGGGGTGAACCCTGCTCAATTCTTAGAGATTGTTCGCTTCGGCGGAGCGAACAGCAAGCAAGTTGAGCTAAAAGGCGATAAAATGATCGATCGCGATTTCAGCAATCAATTCTCCCTGAAGCTGATGCTGAAGGATCTGCAGCTTGCTCAGGAAATTACGGGCAAGTTCCAGCTGCCGACGCCTATGCTTCAATCAGCTACAAGCCTATTCCAGATTGGCCTAAGCAAAGGACTAGGCGAGGAAGACTTGAGTTCCGTCATTCAGTGTTATGAAGACTGGATGGGTCAGCAGGTCATTAGACCGAGCGAGCCTATCGTTGCTGCAGAGAGGCCGGCATCGCCGCTTTCTGGCCGCGAACGCCGCCGGAACACGCGCGTGAAGCTGGACATCAACCTGAAGCTGTCCATTTACCAATGGGAGCAGGAAGGTTCCTTCTCCGGCCAAAACATCGACGGCACCCTCTTCGACTTGTCCGAGAGCGGACTGCAGATCACATCTGCCGCCCCGCTTGCGCCGGACATGTTCATCGTCATCCACTTCCCGCAAGAAGCGGAGCTGCCTCCAATCACCGCTCGCGTGATTCGCATTGACCCTGACGGCCGCAACTTCCGTTATGGCTGCATGCTCTCCGCCTTGCCGCCTTATGTGCGGATCAAGCTGGAGCAGTATATTGAGGATCATATTGAGTATGCTTTGTAGGAGATAATAATTTACATAAAATGACGCGTGAAGAACATGCCGTCTTTCCCTTTTGGGAGAGGCGGTATTTTGATTTCCAGGGAGGTTGGCGCAATGGATTTTCTTAGAGAACATGAAAATTTCGTTAGGTTCCATGAGGAGAAACGAACAGGAGAGCGTCTGCGCCGATTAAGAGAGGGACATGGCTACGCTGAAAAACAGTTTATGCAGCAAATCTGGTGGCCGCTCATTGGACATTTTCTCCATCTTCATCCGGAATATGAAGTTAGGGATTTTCAGGACAACACCAGATTTGTCGACTTTGTACATCTCCGTCCGCCACATCGGATTTGTTTCGAGATCGACGGTTACGGTCCGCATGCTCGGGATGTTGACCGCTCTCGTTTCGGGGATAACCTGATGCGGCAGAATCAGTTGGTTTTGGACGAATGGAAGGTTTTTCGGTTCTCACTTGATGATATCACCCAGCATCCGCGACGCTGCCAACAAGTCGTCCTCAACATCATGGCGCGATGGTATGGCGATCAAACTCAACTTATATCACTCACTCATCGAGAAAAAGAAATCGCTCGGCTGGCCGCAAGTACCATAGATCCGCTTAAACCGCATGTAGTTGCTGACCATCTGGGCATCCGAGTTGAACACGCAAGAAAGTGGCTTCATAGCCTGCACAGGAAAGGGATAATAAAGCCGGCCAGTGGAGAGCAGAGAATTCGCTCTTACATTCTGGACCCTGCAGGGCGGAAATTGTTCGTTTAGGCTAATATTGAGGGGGTTACGGCCAAAATTGGTTGGTGCTCCCACGGAACCCAGAATAGAAGTCTTTTGGGACTTCTATTTGTGCTAATTCTAGAGTTTAAGTGAAAATAGAAGCTTTTAAAGACTTCTATTTGTTAAAAAAGCGGCACCAGATTGGAATATCTACGCAAATAAGAGTCTTTGGAGGCTTCTATTTACCTCAAGTGAAGAGAAAGTGCCAAAATAAGAGTCCCCAGGGACTCTTATTTTGGTTCGAGCTGAAGCGTTATTGGCATTTTACGTGTTAAGTCAGCAACATGATGATTATCGGACCTTTGCTGAGTATCAGAAGCCTATTGCTGCCCAGACGCTTTCCGAAGCTCGTCAGCCAAATGGTGTAACTCCACTCTAGCTTCTACATCCTCTGTGCTCATCCAAGCAGCGGATAAGAAGTTAATAATCTTATATGCATCATCAGAACTCATCATATACCCCCTTTTCTCCTCTATCTGATCAAAACAAGTTAGCTCGCTCCCTTCAATAATCCGAATCAGCTTGTCCGTGTATTGCGGTTCTGTTGCATAACCTGCGCACTGCAGCTCTTGACTAGCGCACCTGTAGTCTCTTTCATGTAGTACATTTGCGTATCTGGGATTGTGAGCAAGCAGCAGCGAATGTTCGCGAACGCTATCGCGCCAGTTGTCGTATACTCGAAAGCCGTCCACAATTTGTATCCACTTGCCTTTTATGGATTCCTGCGTAACTTGCTGCTGATCTCTTCCTTGATCCCAAACAAATTGTTACCGGGAGCAGATCGACCCCAGCCACTTTCCAGAATAGCCTGAGCGATCGTGACACTAGCTAAAATACCAAACTCCCGCATATCCGCTTGTGCGGCTGGAGCTAATTGATCAATAAAGCTTTCTTTGCTCATAACCCTTCCTCCTTGCCTCGCAGCACTTGAATCATCTGCTTCAAAAAGCTGGGCAACGGCAGCCCTAATCGTCCGTAATTTTCTGTAATGGAAATAAACTCATTCGCCAAGTAAAAATAAATCGCTCCCGTCATCATCAGGTCTGTATCCATCAGAATATCCATGCGATGAGCCAGCATAATCACGAGCAGCATTAGCCCTTTGCGGGCAAGTCCCCAGTAGCCAACTTGGCTATTAAGTCCACGCTGCTCCCTCATCGAGGCGGCAATGCCCGTTACATAATCGACGAGTATCGCCATTAGAAATAGGCTAAGAAGTTCGTTCCACTCGCCGAAGGCATAGGTTGCGAACCCTCCGAGCGTGGCAGAAATCAGGTTAAAACCGATTTGGTTCATTCGTTTTTGCTCCTTTCTGTTGAGATTGGTTGGGGAGGCTGTAGGGATTAAGAAACCTCAATTATGAATTTGTGATACTGTGTGTACGCCAGCCATGAGAGATAACGTACCTTGCGGAACTGAAGCGGCTCCCATTAAGATAACGGTCAGTATTCCCGTGGACAAATCCCCCGAGCGCAGCGTTGCGCTGGAATTAATCACCGTTAACCACCTGCTTTCAGCGCCTCCCATTGGCAATTTAGCTTGTTCAGCCAGTCCCAGCAGTAATATTTGAGCGGCCAACTGATATTCATTTGCCGACCTCGCAGCAATCTGTCCAACGAATTGTTTCGTAAGCTGGCAAGCACCTCTTGACGCCGACGCACTCTGTACGCTCAAACACTGCCATGAGACACTAGGTCGACACGTACCGTTGAATCCACGGTATACACGCCACTGCGAGCCTAAAGCCGCTTCCGTAAATACGGATATAGCTTTCAGCCAAGTTTCTAGAACAGGCTTTACTTGCCGAAGGATCAGGACAGATTTCATGAGACACCTGCCTGCCCCATCCTTGTCCTGCACAGCAGGAAGCGCGGTAATTTGCACCGTGTAGATTTGCCCGTCCACTTCGATGACACCGTCATCTGGATCGAGCAGCTTGTTAATAGCGCTCCAGATGCGATCCTGCGCCCCCGCCGACGTTGTGCTTCTCACGTTCAAACTCAGCTTGCGCCAGCTACTCGGCGTGTCCAGCTTGAACTCTGCGCTGCCACCAACGTGACTGAGCCAGATGGCCTCATCGGGGGTATATGGAACACCATCCACGAACATGTCTCTCCCGAGTGCTCCCATACCTTCGGACTTAAGATATAACGCTAGTTGATTTGCCATGTTAATCATTCGCTTCTCTCACCTCCTTCTTGTGTATATCATCGTTACAACACTTCATCCTGTCGTTTCCGCCTCTTGTCTCATTTGTAAGCATGGTTTATATCGTCTCAGCGACGATATCACCGCTGGAGCCCACCGTAACGATGTAAAACATCGTTAAAGCACTTCACTCCAACGTTCTCGCTTACCACTAAGTCTTAAAGTGTTGAGTGTTGGTATTAAGTGTTTTGAAATTCAAAACATTTTTTTCTTTTCAAAACGGTCGCTGCCTAAAAGACCTAACTAACACTCGTTTCACTCCTTCCAATTGTCCCGTAAGCAGCCCTATTAGATCTGCTCGATCCGGACATTATCCCATGCGCCCTGTTCAGCATAATCACCTCCCTTACTACTCTACACAACGATCTTACCACGGTCCCAATCTAACGAACTGCCAACAAGCGGCCAACTTACGGTCACAATCCCTTAGCTGTTTGTACGACTCTTATATACCTTTGCTTCCTACATCCCATAGCCCCAAGCCCCATATCAACATTATTTATTAAGAAAGTATTACCTCTAGCCGCAGCATGTAAGCCAGCTTAGCTATCGCCTTAGCCTTCACCCGGCGATACGTGCGCTCGCTCAAATTCAGCTCATGGAACAGTAAGAAATCGAACAACTTGTCCCTTTGCAAATAACGTTTGCTGATCATTTCCTGTTCAAGTTCATCAAGCAGCAACAACGCTTGCTCTACCTCAGCGCATAAACCAACCAGTTGTTCCTCCGTGTCTGCCTGGTACACAGCTGTCCGCTCCTTCACCTTGAGCAACTGATTCGAGCCCGTAATCGCTCCTCTCTCTCTCCGCACATCCCCGATCAACCGGTACATACGAACCGTTTCGAGCACTTCTTCCACCCGCTTGCGCGTTGCCCGCCGATCAATTTGTTCTTGCACTATGTGTAAAATACGTTCCACCATTCTCCGACCATCTCCTAAAATTTGTCGTTTTGAATTTCTAAACAAATCATACGTCTTCTTGTTTTAAAATTCAACACAAAATGTTTTGAAAATCAAAACCTTCTTTCCGAACCCTCTTGTTTTTTGTACCACCAACCCTTTACAATAGAAACAGGTGATGAAGCGATGAAAGATATGGTGCAATTCGGCATTCGAATCCGGCATTTGCGTCAGCAGAACAATTTCTCCCTTAGAGAACTCGGAGAAAGATCCGGTGTCAGTTATTCGTTTATTAACTCCATAGAAAATAACCGCTTCAATCCATCCAGGGAAACGGTTATCGCCTTAGCCGATGCGCTTAGAAGTGCTGATAAGGACGAGCTTCTACTGCTCGCCGGATTTGCTCCAACGGAAGAAGAGGCGCTAGAAGGACCATTTGGACCGAGCAGTTCCGTGGAAGTCGATGATCCTGAAGTCAGCTTATTTTTCAAAGATTTCAAAAATGCGCCCAAAGAGCGCCGGGACGAAATGCTCCGCTTCTGGAACTTCATCAAAGAGCAGCAGATGACCCGCAAACCAGATAGTCAGCAGTAACAGTGGCTTAAGCGCCATCTTGATGAACTTATCCTTTTACAATAAAGCCAAGCCCTAATGGGCTTTTCTTTACCTTAAATGAACGAACATATATTCCTATAATGAGGTGTTTGTCCTGTTCACTCACTACCAAACCACCCCTCTGGAACAATGGGTCGAAGCTTTATATCTCCAACATGATATCAAAGAGCCATCTCAGCTTAGCATGACCAATTTGGCTGCTAAACTGCATATTTGGGTTTATGCGATGGATATGAGCAGCATGGCTGTTGAAAATAACGGACAATTCAGCATCAACGTAGACCGTCGATTATCTGCCAAAGAGCAGTGGGAAGACTTCCTTCACGAGCTATGTCATGTGCTTCGCCATTCCGGCAACCAAATGATTATGCCAGATCGCTATGTCGATTGGCAGGAGCAGGATGCATCGGCCTTCCAGCTCTACGCGGCAATACCCATTTCTATGCTTAAGAAACTGCCGCTGCCCGAGCAAAAGAACGAAATGATTGCCCTTCTATCCGAAGAATTTCAAGTAACCCATCGGCTTGCAGCAGCTCGCATAGAGCAAATTCAGCGACGTGTCCTGCAAGGCATTATGGATCATGAATATCAGCTATTTACACAAAGTCAAGCTAGCAAATACAATCCAGCCAATTGGTCCGATGCAACTCGCCTTATCATGGACAAGCTGGAGCATCTGAAGCAAAAAGGGGCGCCCTCTGATGGCTAAGTTTACTGTTTTTTATGACTTCCATGAAGAGCGCATCCAGCCCTTTCTCATGTCGCTGCATTTTCGACCTCACGAGCTAGATTGGAACAAAACTTCGATGTACGTGCCATTAGACGCTCCGTTTCAGAAGCTAAAGATGGAAGAAATCCCCGACTTAGAGGCTGGAATCACTGTTTTGCTGGATGACCTTGTCGTCAATCTAGGACACCCCCAATGCATCGGTATCAGCATCTCCAGAATTCAACAGCGACATTTGGCGCTTCCAACTGATATTCTACAAAGCATCCAACAGCTATGGATACGCATGAGCGATATTGAGGAAGTGCTGCATATGAATATCCGCTCCCTCTACCCCTGGTCATCCAAATAAATCCAGACGCAAAAATCCCGTACATTATCGGGCACTTTGTCCGATAGATGTATGGGATCTGAAGGGATATCTCTTCCCTATTTAATTACTCATGAATATAAGAGCAAATATAATCGCTAACTGTTTTCACTTCGAGCTTGAATTTTGCATTAGCGGGAACAGTGAATTCACCTTGGCCACTGATGGTAATCCATTCGCTGCTGCCTGGAAGCAAAACGTTCAGCTCACCAGCTTGGATTTCCATGATTTCTTTAACATCTGTTCCGAATTCGTACTCACCCGGTAGCAAAATGCCGAGTGTTTTTTTGGTGCCATCGGCGAATTGAACTGTGCGGCTAGTCACTTTACCATCGAAATAAACGTTGGCTTTCGTTAATACAGTTACATTTTCAAAGCTGGACATGATGAATAGTTCCCCCTCAAAAATAACTAAGAATAAGGCCAAAGCCCACGCGGGGGTGGGCAGTGGCTGCTTTCAATTAATTAAGACAATAGAGCTTTCACTCTAGCTGCTACGTTCTCTGGGTAGAAGCCGTACTCTTTGAGAACCAAATCCCCTGGTGCGGATGCTCCAAATGTAGAGATACCAAGGATGGATCCTTGGTCGCCAACATAACGTTCCCAACCAAGCGGGTAAGCCATCTCAACAGCTAGACGTTTCTTCACTTCCGGCAGAATGACGGAGTCTTTATATTCTTTGGACTGTTTCTCGAACAGCTCCAAGCTTGGCAAGCTTACGACACGAACGTTAATGCCTTCGGCTTCAAGAAGCTTTTGCGCCGCGACAGCCAATTGTACTTCGGAGCCTGTTGCCAGAATCTGTGCAACTGGCTTGCCATTTGTAGCATCGGATACAACATAGCCGCCTTTGCTTAGGTTTTCTTTCGCACCTTGGACAGTTCCTTCGAGAATCGGCAGGTTTTGGCGAGTCAATACGAGAGCAACTGGCCCTTTAGCCTCAGAAATCGCGTAACGCCAGGCTTCTGATGTTTCATTTCCGTCTGCAGGGCGAATAACAGTGATACCCGGAATGACACGAAGCGCAGGCAATTGCTCTACCGGCTCATGCGTCGGTCCATCTTCACCAACAGCGATACTGTCATGTGTTAGAACGTAGATAACCGGAAGCTGCATAAGAGCAGCAAGACGAATCGATGCGCGTAGGTAATCAGAGAATACGAAGAATGTAGCCCCGTATATTTTAACTCCACCATGTAGAGCCATACCGTTCATCGCTGTACCCATACCGAACTCACGAACACCAAACCATAAATTGCGGCCTGCATAGTTGCTGGCACTGTAATTGGATTCGCCTTTGATCATGGTGTTGTTCGAGCTTGCCAGATCCGCGGAACCGCCGATCAATTGCGGCAATTTAGGTGCAATCGCATTAATCGCATTACCGGATGCAACACGAGTAGCCATAGGCTTGTCTGAAGTGCTGTAAACCGGAAGATCTGCGTCCCAGCCTGCTGGCAATTCATTGCTCACTGCCGCGCTGAACTGGTTGCCGAGTTCTGGATATGCCTTAATGTAGTCATTCAACAGGCTGCTCCAAGCTTGTTCAGCTGCAGCGCCTTCTTTTTGAATTTCTGCATAGTGCGCTCTAACTTCGTCCGGAACTAAGAAGTCCGGCTCTTCAGGCCAGCCATAAGCTTGCTTCGTCAGCTTCACTTCTTCGCCGCCAAGCGGAGATCCGTGAGGTCCAACGTGTCCGCCTTTGCCGCCTTTGTTCGGGCTGCCGAAACCGATGGTCGTTTTCACTTCAATCAGTGTTGGGCGTGTTGTATCAGCTTTCGCTTCAGCAATTGCTTTGGAAATTGCAGCAAGATCATTTTGCTCTTCTACGCGCAGCACTTGCCAGCCATAAGCTTCAAAACGCTTCTCAACGTTCTCGGAAAATGCCATGTTAAGCTCGCCATCCAGCGAGATATCATTGGAATCGTACAACATGATTAGTTTGCCCAATTTAAGGTGAGCTGCCAAGGAAACCGCTTCAGATGAAACGCCTTCCATCATATCGCCATCACCACAGATTGCGTATGTATAGTGGTCGATTACAGGGAAATTCTCTTTATTGTAAGTCTCTCTCAGATGAGCTTCCGCCATGGCCATACCAACTGCCATACCAATACCTTGTCCAAGTGGACCCGTAGTCGCGTCAACACCTGCTGTATGACCGTATTCCGGATGTCCTGGTGTTTTGCTTCCCCATTGGCGGAAGTTTTTGATTTCTTCCATTGGCAGATCATATCCGCAAAGGTGAAGAAGGCTGTATAGCAGCATGGATCCGTGGCCGGCTGAAAGCACGAAACGGTCACGATTGACCCATTTAGGATTAGATGGATTATGCTTCATATGCTGCTTCCACAGCACGTAAGCCATTGGCGCAGCCCCCATAACCATACCTGGGTGACCTGATTTGGCTTTCTCAACGGCGTCGATACCCAAAGTACGGATCGTGTCGACCGCTAATTGTTCAATTGTTTTGTTTGTTACTGTCATTCGAAAATTCCCTCCTATATTTCTGTATTTTCGTCAATCAATGACTTGTACATACAAGTGACTTTTCTCGCTTGCATTATTGTACCATTTGCTTTAAGGCTTTGCCACAATAACCCGCTAAAACATCATCAGCCTAAGCAGTTACTAGCAAATAGGCTGCATCCAGTAATGGACACAGCCTAATCTAGCCTAATTAAATACAACTGTCTTGTTATTATGCACAATAATTCGATCTTCTACATGCCATGCTACCGCTCTAGCAAGGACGATCCGTTCAATATGCCGACCGATTCTTTTCAAATCTTCGACGTTATCACGGTGGCTAACCCTTTGAACGTCCTGTTCAATAATCGGGCCGCCATCCAATTCATCCGTCACATAATGTGCAGTAGCGCCAATGATTTTTACCCCACGATTATGGGCTTGCGCATAAGGCTTCCCGCCGACAAAGGCAGGCAAGAAGGAGTGATGGATATTAATCATACGGTTTGCGTAGTGTTTAATAAAAGAAGGCGAAACGATCTGCATATAGCGAGCCAATACGATCGCATCAATATTGTCTCCAACGACTTCAAGCTGACGACGCTCGGCTTCAGCCTTCGTATCCGCGGTAACCGGGATATGGTGATATGGGATCCCAAAAGGCTCGACGAGCGACTGCATGTCCGGATGGTTACTAATGACCATCGCGATATCTGCGTTAAGATCACCCGCGCGCCAGTGCCAAAGCAGCTCAAGCAAGGCATGATCTTCCTTCGATACGAAGATAGCGATGCGCTTCTTCTGACTGGCAAGAGAAAGGCTCCAATCCATGGAGAACTTGTCCGCAACGACAGAGAAATCCTTTCTCAACTGGTCAACCCGGCTCCCAAGTTCCGTTAAATCGAACTCGATCCGGATGAAAAACATGCCGCCTTCAGGATCCATTGTGTATTGATCGGATTGCACGATATTCGCACCATATTCAAACAAAAATTGCGAGACTGCCGCAACGATTCCCGGCTGATCCGGACAAGAGATCAACATTCTCGCCCTATTCACCATTACGCTCTCCCTGCGCAATGAGTTATTCGTACTTCCCTGTTCCATATTAATCCCCCTAATAGCTTTAACTTTCTGTATGAAAGCTTTCTTTTTAGTTTGCTGTAATCTATATTAAGCTTTCTTGAGTATCTCTTTACCTGCGAGCCAAACGATCAATCGTTGATTAATCTGCTCCTCGCTAAGGTCAGAAAAGAGATTTTCTTCGTGTAGAATATCATACAATCGCTCCAGCGGCTCACGTCCGTCCGCTTTCTTTGCCTTGGCATCATTTTTCAATAATTCCCAAGTATTCAGAACGAAATCACGGAAATGAATCTCTTTTTTGCCTAACAAAAAGTCAATTCGCTCTACATGATCCAAGAACTCGCTGCCAAAACGCCCACTGAGGTTACCAGAGAGCAGAGCAATTTCTGCTTCGTACATCGGACGCTGCGTTTTATCTTCTTTACCAATCCAAGGAGTCTCAAGAATCATAGGCAAATGCTGCAGCTTCTCATGGTTGGCAATATTATTCATAGCCTCAAAGCCAATCCAACCAGAACCAAGCGGCGCGTGACGGTCCTTGCTGGCTCCGCGAGGATTTTTACTATCATTCAAGTGAATAACACCAAGCTTTTCTAGACCGATTACTTTGTCAAAATGATGCAGAACGCCATCGAGGTCGTTCACAATATCATACCCGGCGTCATGAATATGGCAAGTGTCCAGACAAACGGATAATTTGTTGTTAAACTCTACTTGTTCCATAATTTCAGCTAATTCCTCAAAGCTGCGGCCAATCTCCGTCCCTTTGCCAGCCATTGTTTCCAGTGCGATGTTCACATTCGTATCTTTAACCCCCTGCAAGTACTTCGTTCAGACCTTCCGCAATTCTGGCAATGCCATACTCCGCATCCTTGTCCGTGTAAGCCCCGGGATGAAGAACGATATTGCGAACGCCAATATAGTCTGTCCGACGAATTTCTTCCTGAAGGAAACGTACGGCTAACTCAAAGGTATCTTCTTTATAAGAACCTAGATTAATAATGTAGGGAGCGTGTACGACGATTTCGTTCATCGCATGCTTCTCCATCACAGCTTTACCTTCTTCGACAAATTGATCCTCAATCGGTTTACGGCGCGTATTTTGCGGGGCACCTGTGTATATCATAAATGTGGAAGAACCGTATGTGACTGCCTCTTCAGCTGCATTTAACAAGCCTTTATCAGAGAACGAAACGTGTGAGCCAATTTTAGGCATAATGGATAACTCCTTTTTGTGTGTCTACTACGCAACTACTTAGGTATGGAAGACCAAAGTAGTTACGTTTACTACCTTCCTATTTTACTAGGATTGTCGCAAGAAATCTAGAAATAAGGTATAATTCTTACGAGATATTGATGCAAGCTAGTGAGGTGACAAATAAATGGCAAATGATTTTTTCATGTGGTTCATCATTTTCTGGGTATGTGTCCTGCTTTTGTTCATGTCCATTGGCGGATATTTCATGTTTCGGAAGTTCCTAAAGGTGCTGCCCAAAGAAGATGGCAAGTCGAAGCTGGATTGGCAAAATCACTACGTGGATAGTTCGCGGCACTTATGGACAGAGGACTCTAAAACATTTCTCGATCAACTGGTATCACCTGTACCGACAGCCTTTAGAGATATTGCCAAGCATTCCATCGCAGCTCGCATTGGACAGGTTGCCCTGGAGGCGCATGCAAGTGAAGTAACGCGTGACCACTGTATTCAAGGTTACATTCTTGCAACACCGCGGCGCGACTATAAGAGCTTGACTAGCTTCCTCGAGAAGCAGCAGATTGACTATAGTGCGCATAAGCATTTACTCCAATAAATGAAAAAAGCCAATCCTACACTGAAAGTAGGAATGGCTTTATATGTTGGTAGGACGGTCCATTACACTCATTCTTTTGCCTACGGTGAAGCAAATAAAAACATGGACACCTCATACCCCGAATAACACTGTTGAGAATCAGCGGACATGTCTACAATTATTTTATTCATTTCTGTGTTGGCACAATCTTTACAATGACACAGTGGAATAATCGTCTTATAATATCCCGTTTTGAATACCTTATCGGCATTACTTTTGGACATTATAGATTCACATTCAACACAATATACCATTTCTGTTTTGATCATAATTACACTCCTTAGAGTTTTCATAAAAAACTAGCTTCGTAAGCATACTCATTAAGAGTTATAATGTCGCAAGATGCTATACGATGTTACATTATGTATTGGTTTTATTATACGATACAATTCGTAACATTACAAGCGATAATTTCTTCAAGCGTAGCCTTGCTGTCTAGATCTGCTATCCTCAAACATACCAATGAGCTTCTTTTTTATAATATCCTCCGTATATCCAATCTGAACCGTATCGTAAGACGCTTTCCCATAGGCTTCACACAGTTTGGGATTATCCAGCAGCCTTCGTATCGCTAGCGATAATTGATAGGGATTATTTTCATAGACTATAATGCCATTCCTATTATCCTCGAGTAAGCCTCTTACACCCGTTACATTATAAGCAACTGTCGGTAATCCACACGCCCCCGCTTCCAGCATCACTAAGGGTAATCCTTCATAAGCGGATGGAAGCACGAAAAATTCCGAGGCATTGTAATATTTCACTAATTTGTTCTTGTCACGAATATTCCCTAATAGAGTCACTTTGTTCTCCACTCCATGCTGCCTAATCAAATCACGCAGCATGGCTTCATCCGGACCGCTTCCGGCAATGAAAATGTGGAGATCTTCCACGTCTTTTAACTGAGCCGCTGCTTGAATAAGTAAGCTGTGTTTCTTCTGGTGGTCAAATAGTCGGCCTACTGAAATCAAATATCTTTGAGCAGGATCAAGCCCAAGCGACTTCATAGCCTCATGTTTATCTAATTGCTTGTACATGCTCGTATTTACAAAGTTCGGGATGAGTTTTATTTTCTCTTTCAAGGCAGGAAAATGTTTAAGCATATTGTTGGTCTCATCCATATTAAGCGTGGTTAGAAAGGCTGCATTGTGCAAAGTACGCTTCTTAATAGGGAGCAATATTTTCGGAATACTTCCGCCATGATAGGCGCCGATAATCGGAATGTTTAAAGATTTGGCGATCTTCGATAAAGGTTCAAAACGACCCGTATTATACTCTTGGCAATATATGATGTCGATCTGATCCTGCTTAACAATATCTTTGATCATTGGGTTGGTCGTCGCCATCAATTGGGATACGTATTTCCCCATAGGTGTTCGCCCCGAAAAAGGGATAGACGCATACCATTTGTACAGCATTCCCACAGGAATAAATTTAACCCTGCAGTTCACAATTTGGTGTTTATATTCGCGTACCTGATTACCTCTCATCGTAAAGAGATAGATAATAGTTTCAATTCCGTCCTTTTCCAAAAGCCTCGCATACTCAAAAGAAAAATCGTTATGATAGGACCGAATGTAATCTTCCTCACTTAAACCTAAGCCTTTTACAAAAAAATCTTCAAAAACGTTCGTATGGCTAAAGATTCCGATGCGCATAAATTTCCCCTCCAAATAAGAATCCTTACGATGGTTTATAGAACATAATTTTATAGCCATAAAAGGAAAAGAGTTGAATCATCGATGGCCTCATGAGATGTTCATGCCTCGTGATAACGCTATGATGCCCGTACAAGCTTTGAACAGTTGAAGCACTGTTCTTGGTCTCCAGCATTTCTCCCCATGTCATGAACCAGACATATTTATTTTCCTTCGAGGAAAGTATAGACTCATTCGGCATTTCACCATTTTCACCAATACCAATCGGCTTCCCTCCACCAAGCTCCCATAACTCATCATGGTAACTTTGCTTGTAATCATTATTGTAAATATCGACGGCAAGTGCATCTACCTTTGAACTGCCTGGATATGTGTTCGCATAGGGATCAACACCTGAGCTCGGGGCATTCGGATTCCACACCCACAATAAATTGTTCAAACCATGTACATTGACATAGCGGTCAAACATGATGTTCCATAAACGCACATAATTGCTTTTCTTCCCCCACCAGAACCAATTGCCGTTCATTTCGTGGTAAGGCCGCCATAGTACGGGAACACCTGCATCCTTCAGTTGCTTTAAATAAACAGCGACTTTATCGATATCTGAGATCAACTGCTTGTTCAAGGATGTGCCATCCGTGACAATTTGATCGAATTCCTCTTGCTTAGTCGCCCGTTGTACGTTATTCCAATACTGCTGCATTCCGGGATAGCTGGCGTGGTACATCATCGTGACAATACCGCCTGACTTATGCCACTCAATAGCGCTGTTTACGACCTTTTGCCTTTGATCCTCTAACGTTGTCTCATTTTGTCCAAGAATCCCACCCATCTCATAGCCATGAACGATAGGATCTTTGCCGGTTGCAGCCTTTATTTTAGTAACAAATACATCTGGGTCCTCTAGAAAGTCATGCTGTCCTGTTAACATGCTTTTCCCCTTCAAACTGTACAAATACGTCAGTAATTCCTTAGCCTCGGGAGTAGCATTGGCATTCACCGGTTCAAAAGCTGTAAAGAGGTAGTTTTCCATCGCCTTTGCTGGAAAATGGATGAGTAAACCGCCTATACAAACCAAGACGATGATTCTGTACTTAAACTTGGAACTCCACCAACTTCGCACTTTCATCATTTCCTCCCTTACACCAAGGCAATAAAGTGTACAAGGCCTGCCTGGAAAACCCAAGTCAGGCCTTGCTGCATGCATGTTAAATACGAGATTAGGAAGCAGATAAATCGAACGCTTCTTTACGTCTATTTTGTTCCATTTCCTTCCAACTACTCAAGGCGATACTGTCTGGGATATCCACATCACGGAAGGTAAGCATTTGTCCTTCCTCGACCGTTTGGCGGACAACAGCATTCGTTAGCAAGCCAATAGGCACATGATTTAAATGATCTTCCATATTCACCGCGATACCCCTAACTTCAAAGCTGCCTACACCGCGTTCAATCACTTCACCCGGTACTAAGCGGCGCTTCGCGATCGATGCAATGCTAACAGCCGGATTGGTGCTGTTATTCAGAAGAACGCCTCCTCCACCCAACACGCGGCGAATGGTTTTTACCACTTCCAAATGGCATAGGTGGAATGTTGTGTACAGCGTATAGAATGGACCGTCCCCCAGCTTTAAGTATCTCAGATAATCCTTATGGCGGTCATCATGCTCTGCAGCTATGAATACGCCAGCTGGAGATTTCGGAGACAAGATATAATCACTGATCGGATATCCTAAGCCTTTGGCATATTCTGCCTGAATATTGGCGCCAGTTCGTACATCCTCACATGCCGTTCCCAAAAGTCCTGGTACTGCAGCTCGCGCACCTAGGCCATTGGCAACAAGCGCCTGTTCGATCTGCACTTTCGTTCCATCGGTGAAGGATACCTGCAGACCAAGATTGAGCCCTTGCTTCTTAGCCCAGTAAAGCATATCCTCTTTGCTTGGGTTCAGATTAAGAAAGCCTTTGATATTTCCGTAAACAAGCGGTTTAAAGCCCATCGATAACACATTCTCGCGTAGAGCAGCCAGACATCCCGGTTGATCACCTTCAGCCTCGGTAATAAACCCTTTACTCGCCAAATAGGAGCCCGTTGTCACCTGCAAGTCGGCATTGATCGTGATGACAGGGATGGATGCTTCCATAATGCGGAGGATCGTCTCCGTGCCATAAATCGTATCTCCGCAGCATTCAACAATCACATCGGAATGTTCAATCAGCTCGTCCACGGAATTAGTCAATCGGTCATTCAGCGGATATTCTCCACAATGGTCAATATTTCGGCGAGTTAGCACGCGAGATACCTTTAAACCATAGGCTTTCTCAATTTCGATCACCAATCCTTTGGAAATAAAACCTGTTCCTATAACACCAATTCTACTTTTTTGCTCCATTTTTTACTCCTCCTGTTATATGGTCATTTTTAATGTTGCTTCAGTCCGTACCACTTTTTTCCAAACTTTTGTTACGAAGCAGTATTGCTTGATGACCCTTGCCGGTGAACCCACGGCGATGCTGTAAGGCGGGATTTCCCCAGTAACGATGCTTCCAGCCCCAATGATGGATCTTTCGCCGATCTTTGAACCCGCAAGTATCGCAACATTTTGACCCAGCCATACCCCAGAGCCTATTTCTGTTCTTGCACTGGATAACGGCTGTGCCATATAGTTAGGCCCGCTCGGATCGATGCCATGATTGTTGTCTGAGATGTAACATCCCGCGGCAATCGTAACATCATCACCGATCGTTAATGATTCACAGCATGAAATGTTTACCCTTTGGCCTATAACAACACGATTCCCAATTCGCAGCGATCCAATGGGTCCCTCCGGAATACGGTAATGCACTTCCATCCTCACATTAGGCGCTATAAAAACCTGTTCACCTAACTCAACGAATTCCGTATTGTACGGGAAAAATGGTGCAGAAACGCAGCTGTTTTCCCCGAACTTCTTAAACATGAATCGATACCAAAGCAGTGTGCGGATTTTGTTTATCTTATTGCGAATCGTTGTATGCACCTGGCTCAGCCGCATGATTACATCCCTCACATACTTTGAATTTCTATTTTCTCAATTTCATTCCAATCTGCACTCAAACGAATGATATCTTCTTCAAATAAATCTGAGCCAATCTGCACCTCGATCAACTCCAAATCCGTTACAGCCCGCAGCCCATGTCTCATCCCCTCAGGTATTTTCAGCACGTCTCCGGCCCCTAGAACAAAGGATTTTTCGTTTAAAATGAGTTGTCCTTGACCCGCGATAACAGTCCAAACCTCACTTCGCTTTTCGTGCAGATGGTAGCTTAAATTTTTGCCGGCTTTCACGCAAATCCGTTTCGTTAAAACTTCATTACCTTCCCCATACTTGCTGTAGTCAACAACTTGATAGCGACCCCAGCGTCTTTCCTCGTACATGGTCCTATAATCTACTGATTTCATAACCTCTTTTATTCTCGGGCTGGCGGCTTTGTCAGTGACTAAGATACCATCTGGACTTACGGCTACAACGACATTCGATAAACCTAGTACCGTCACCGGCATATCCAGTTCATTGACAATGTGTGTATTGACCGAATCATCTGTCATGATTCCTTTGCCCATGACTGGCTTTGTCAGCTCCTCAGTTAATGTATTCCAGGTGCCCAAATCCTTCCAATCACCGTTATATCGGGAAACGATAACATGTTCAGCCTTTTCGATCACCTCGTAGTCAAAGCTGATTTTCGGCAGTTTGCTATACTGCTTCAGCGTCTCCTCGTAGTGAATAGGCAGCCCCTTTTCCAAGAGTAAATTAATAAGATAATCGAGCTTAAAAGCAAACACGCCGCAGTTCCAAAGTGCGCCCTGCTGGATTAAGGCTACCGCATCCGATTGTGCTGGCTTCTCCCTAAAGTGGCTAACCCTCCGAAACGTCTGTTCGGACGCCGTCTCTTCACTTTGATCCGGTACGATATAACCATATTTCTCAGATGCAAGCGCCGGCTTAACACCCATAAGGGCAATATCTGCACCGGATTCATGCAGGGTTTGTTCCAACTTTGTCACTTCTTCAAAGAAGGAAGCTTCCACAAACGGATCAACAGGGACGATCGTAATAACCTCATTCAGGCTAACCCCTTCGATTGAGTACAAGTATGTAGCCGCCAATGCGATTGCCGGAAAGGTATCTCGACGTTCGGGCTCCACGACCATACGCACTTCGGAACCCAGCTGGTTCTGAAGAATGTCCACTTGCGATCTCCCTGTGGCTACAAAAGCTGAATCGCTTAACTTCAGCCCCTGAAGCTGACGCCATACTCGCTGCACCATGGATTCCAAATCACCATTTGGATTATCCAGCACTTTCAGAAACTGTTTCGATCGAGAATCATTGGATAACGGCCACAAGCGTTTGCCAGAGCCACCCGAGAGCAGTACAAGCTTCATTTCATCCACATCCTAATCCGTCGCATTTTTATAACCCTTAAGCTTGCTAAGCATGATTTGCTTCACCCATCCCATGTCTTCGGTGAATTTGAAAATGTGCGGGAAAGGGACTTTTAACGTCAGCGGGAAATTTACTAGGATAAAACCTAATCGAATAATAGCAGCCAGCAGCATCGCCATGCCCGCTCCGGTAATACCAAAAACCGGGACAAACCAGAAGAGCAATGGTACCATTACACCTAGCCCAACTGCGTACATCATCGTTACAATACCTGGACGGCCAAGCGCCATATAGGCTTGGGATATGACCATACTTGACCCTGTTATAACCACTTCCAGAATGAGAAGACGAAAGACGGAAACTGCGCTTTTGAAGTCACTGCCGTATAAAATAATCAACACATAAGGTGCAACGAGCATAGCTGCTATCGCAGCCAATATCGAAATGAACGTACTGACTCGAAATGCACGAACCGTCATTGCGATGACTTCATCCTTCGGCAAACCGGAAGATTTAGGAAACAAGATTAAGGAAAGGGACTGCGAGAAAATATTTGCCATACGTGACAGGCTAACGGCCACGACATACAATCCTAAATCAGCGGATGATAGCAAACGGATAACAATAAGTTGATCAACATACAGGCTCATATTGCCGAGCAAGTCAATGCCATAGGAGCCCAGACCATACTTAATATTCCTCTTCATAGATACCCATGAGCCTCGCCACTGTACCCTGTATATCCGCAGCAGGCGAATCGTTAACCAAATTACAATCGGCACATTCGGTCCCAAGTAGGCGATAGCCGATGTGAAAGGAGTTAACCTCCCTGCTGCCAAGAAACACAGCAGCATAATCAGCGTTGCAATCGGCATTAAATACCGCACGAAATTAAATAGCGCAAATTCATTACGTGCTCGTAAAACAGCGTTATTCACAAATGTTAATAAAATAACCGGGGTAATAATCATCGCCCCCTGTGCGAACTGTATGACCTGAGAGGAATAGGTACTGAGCCATATCGGAATGAAATAAACACCGATTGCACAGGCGACAATACCAGACGCACAGCTTAGCAGTAGTGACGATATATACAACTTCCCGGCGTCCTCGGGATACTTCTTCATGTTGTAGACCACAGCGGAATGCATACCTATTGTCATGACAAAGGCTAGAAACTGCGGCCAAAGGATCATCGTTGCATGATCCCCCCGTCCGCTTGGACCGAGGAACCGACTCGTCATGATGCCAGTCAGCATGTTCAATCCAAGGATGAACATACTCGCCAACAGTGCCCTGATTGAAGTAGACACCGTATCCTTGCCTTTCATTAACCCCTTCATTAGTGGAACCACTCGATTGACTTTCAGGGCCAATGGATTGCTCACTCGAAACACCAACTCTCCTATCGAAATGATTCCGTTCCGTCTCAGCCCAGAAGCTTTAACCCTTTCTCGCGTTCGATCAGTGATTCAATGGCAGCCAGCAGCGGATATCGCAGTTCATTGTTGCTGAGGCCAAAGTCTAATGTTGTTAGAATAAAACCAAGCTTCTCGCCGACATCATATCGAATGCCCTCAAAATTGTAGGCGTAAGCCTGCTGGATTTCATTCAATTTCTGAATTGCATCCGTCAGCTGGATCTCACCACCTGCACCGGTTTCGTGCAGCTCCAGGAATTGAAAAATTTCCGGTGTCAGAATATAGCGACCCATGATCGCCAAATTGGATGGGGCTTGACCAAGCGGCGGCTTCTCGATGAAGTTATTCACCTGATACAGCCTTCCCTTTTGCTTCAATGGATCCACGATGCCATAGCGGTACGTTTGATCATCAGGTACGGTTTGAACGCCAATGACAGAAGCCCCAGTCGTCTCATACTGTTGGATCAACTGCCTCAAGCAGGGGACCTGAGCGGAAACAATATCGTCTCCTAGCAATACGGCAAAAGGCTCATCCCCGATAAAGCGGCGCGCACACCAGATGGCGTGACCCAGCCCCTTCGGTTCTTTCTGTCTAATGTAGTGAATTTCAACTTTGGAGGAACGCTGCACTTCTTTCAGTAGCTCTAACTTTCCGGCCTCCATCAACTTATATTCCAGCTCAAAGGCGTTATCAAAATGATCCTCGATAGCCCGCTTTCCTTTTCCCGTAACGATGATAATATCTTCAATGCCAGATTCAATGGCTTCCTCCACAATGTATTGAATCGTAGGCTTATCAATGATCGGAAGCATTTCCTTGGGCATCGCCTTCGTTGCCGGTAAGAATCTCGTGCCAAGCCCTGCTGCGGGGATAATTGCTTTTTTTACTGTTTTCATAGACATGGCTCCTCATAATTTTTTTATTCGATACGATTTGTATCATTCGTTGTGTGGCTAGCCCTTATCCTTCGTTAACGTCATCCTGCTCTTGATAATGCTGCAAGAAATGAGCGAGTGAATCTTGCCAGTTACCTAGCAAATCCCATCCGAACTCCCTTGCTTTCTGACTGTCCAATACCGAATAAGAAGGTCGCTGTGCCCTACCAATGGCAACTTCCGTGACACAAGGTAGAACCGTAACATGTTCCAGCTGTCGGCATTTAACAATCGCCTTTGCGAATTCAAACCACGAGCAAGCACCTTGATTGGCCGCGTGATAATAGCCGTACTTCTTTGTGCCCACCAGCTTGAAAAGAAACCTCGCTAACTCTAACGCAGAGGTAGGTGAGCCAATCTGATCCTCAACAACATGGAACTGCTTTTGTTTCCGAGACTGCTTGAGGAGCTTCTTTACAAAGTTATCTCCATACCGCCCATACACCCAAGAAGTTCTAACAACGAAATACTTGTCGCACAAAGTGGAAACGTACATCTCACCAGCTAGCTTTGATTTGCCATAAACACCTAGTGGAGACGGTGTGTCTTCTTCCACATAAGGCTCCTCCTTCTTGCCATCAAACACATAATCCGTGCTAATGTAAACGAGTTTGGCACTTAACTGCTGAGCTGCGATAGCAACATTCCTAGTGCCGAGTGCATTTATCTCGTAAGCGCGTTCCTGCTCTTGCTCCGCCTGGTCTACTGCCGTATAGGCCGCGCAATGAATAATGACATCTGGCTGAATTTTAGCTACGATCTCACTAACCTGAGCTGAATTCGTCACATTCATAGCATCCCGACTAAAGGAATGCACATCATAATGCGGTTGAAAGAGATCCACGACTTCCGAACCAACCTGCCCATTCCCTCCTGTTATGAGTACGCGCATAGCGTCACCTTTCTCACTCACCTACACTAGAAAGCACTTTTGCAGTATTTAAATGTTAGGTAGAAGGAGTAATAATATAGTCTTGGATGAATGAGGAAGCGCGGATTCAACTGCAAGGCTCTGAGTAAGGCCGATCTTCCCGAACTCCAATCTCCGTTATACTTGGCTGCTTTGTAAGAATAGAATAAATATCTATACCCCTTTAGTACTTTATGATTTCCAATACCGGCCATGGAATGTTCCACGATTTTCAGTTCGCTTCGCAGGATTTTTTCGAGATACTTGAAGCTATTGTTAGCATGAATCCGGTAGTTGACGAGGAATTCATTCAGATAGAGGATATTCCCTTCCTTCAACAGTCGTATCCATAATTCCCAGTCTTCCGCTACGGCACCTCCGTCATCTCCAGCTAATTCAGCATCGAAGCCGCCGGACAGAACAAGTTTATTCTTATCTAGCAACACTTGAGAAGGGGTGAAAATTTGATTGTTGACACACATTTCCTTCAGGTCAACCTTTGTCCGCTTAGACTTGTAAATTTTCTTTATCTTGTTGCCATCATCATCAATGAGATAGCCGTTGGCGACAACGCCGATACAATTCGATTGCTGAATGACGTTAACTGTCCGGGACAAGAAGGTTGGTTCTATGACATCATCTTGATCAAGAAACAAGACGTATTTCCCTTTTGCTAAAGCTAGACCCTTGTTTCTTGCATAGGCTACTCCGAGGTTGGTTTGTTCCAAAACCGTCAATTCACTGGAGATGCTCTTTACAATTTCCGACGAACTATCTGTAGATCCATCGTTAATGATAATAATTTCAACTGGCTTATAATCTTGCGCGAGAATACTGCGCACCGTTGTTTCAATAAATTTCTGTCCATTATAGATAGGTACAATAACAGAAACCAGATCAGCTTCTATCGCTGTTTGCTCCATGCTGAATCTCCTTCCTTTACCCTGTGATTCTGTCCTCCATCACCATAAGTGACTTCTCCGTTTGGCGGTCGAAGAAAACATCCAGCTGTTCAACAACATATCTGATCTTCACTTCTTCTAATCCGTAATACAGTGGTAAGCGAAGCAGCCGCATACTCTCCTGTGTCGTGAAGCGATCAGAACCAGTCATAGTGCCCGTTTGTAGTCCCAATAATGAGCTATGAAGAGGTCCGTAATGGGAAGAACTCGTAATACCATTTTTCATTAGAAAAGTATGTAAGCTTAATCGGGTCTCTAAATCCTGCACCTTAATATAAAACATGTGGGCATTATGCTCGCATTCGTCCGGAACCGTCGGAAGTTCGATGTATTTAGCCGAGGCTAAAGGCTGAAGTAAGTTATAATAAAGATTCCAGCTGCGCTGGCGGTCTTCATTAATAGGTATAGCCATTTCAAGTTGACTATAAAGGATCGCTGCATTGAATTCGCTGGGTAAGTAAGAGGAGCCCACGTCTACCCAGGAATATTTATCAATTTCTCCTCGGAAATATCGGGAACGATTCGTTCCTTTCTCGCGGACAATTTCCGCCCGTTCCTTAAACCGTTCATCATTGATTAGAATAGCTCCGCCTTCACCGCACGAATAATTTTTCGTCTCGTGGAAGCTGAAGCAGCCCAGATGACCGATTGTGCCAAGCGCTCTTCCTTTATAAGTGCTCATCACACCTTGTGCAGCGTCCTCAACCACAAGAAGATTATATTGGTTCGCAATACGCATAATGGTATCCATCTCACACGCCACCCCGCCATAATGAACAGGAACGATAACCTTTGTTCTTTCTGTGATCGCCTGCTCAATGAGCGTTTCATCGATATTCATCGTATCAGGCCTAATATCCACATACACGATACGAGCTCCGCGAAGTACAAAAGCATTAGCGGTAGATACGAATGTATAGGACGGCATAATAACTTCGTCGCCACCCTTGAGATCCGATAAGATCGCACACATTTCCAAAGAATGCGTACAGGAGGTCGTCAATAAGACTTTATCGCAAGCAAAATGTGTCTCAAACCAATTGTTGCATTTTTTGGTATACTGTCCATCACCTGAATGATGAAAACTCTCCACAACCTGCTGGAGATGCTTCTCGATTTCCCCTACCGCAGGAGGTCTATTGAAAGGTATTTTCATATTTAGCCAACTTCCTCACAATGAGTAATTAATAATTGTCTGCTCCACTCCACTAGATACTACTGTATGCTCTGGCCTTTACATCTTGCCACCACTGCGGGTTCTCCAAGTACCATACGATGGTATCTTTGATCCCTTGCTGGAAGCTGATCTGAGGTACCCATCCCAGTTCCCGTCTGATCTTGCTCGCATCAATCGCGTAGCGTCTGTCATGTCCAAGGCGGTCCTGCACGAATTGGACTAGCGAATTACTTTTTCCGAGCGCCTCTAGGATGAGCTCGACGATTTCGATATTGGGGTGTTCATTATTTCCCCCAATGTTATAAACCTCTCCTGCTTCACCTTGATGAAGAACAAGATCAATAGCCGCTGCATGATCCGAAACATGCAGCCAATCTCTTACATTAAGACCGTCTCCGTAAACAGGAAGCTTTTTATCTTCTAAAGCATTCGTAATCATGAGCGGGATTAGCTTTTCAGGGTAATGAAAAGGTCCATAATTGTTAGAGCATCTCGTAATATTTGTATGAAGGCCATACGTCTCGTGGTACGCTTGAACTAGTAGATCAGCGCTTGCTTTACTTGCCGAGTAAGGGCTGTTTGGTGCAATAGGCGTCTGTTCAGTGAAAAGTCCTGTTTCTTCTAATGATCCATAAACCTCATCGGTCGAAATCTGAACAAACCGCTTCACTTTGAGTTCTTTGGCCACATCCAGCAGTACCTGTGTTCCCAAGACATTCGTTAGTGTGAATACTTCCGGATCCATAATGCTGCGATCCACATGGGACTCAGCAGCAAAATTCACAATAGCATCCACGTTATACATTTCTACGATGTTCGCTACAAGCTCTCTATTGCCAATGTTTCCCCGAATAAATGTGTAATTCAGACTGTTCTCGACTTCTTTTAAATTGTCTAAATTTCCGGCATAAGTAAGCTTATCTAGATTGACAATAAAGTAATCACTATACTTACTCAGCATATACCTTATGAAATTACTGCCGATAAAACCCGCTCCGCCCGTTACCAATATGTTCATGTTCCACCCCTACTATTTTCTAAAAGAAGTTGTTTTCTGCGTCGGCCAACCATGGATGTTTCGCGTCCTTCTCGGACAAAATTGGACTTAAGCAAGGCCAACTTATACCGAGTGTCGGATCATTCCAAGCGATACCCCGATCATGCTCATAGGAGTAGTATTCGTCTACCTTATACAAGACTTCCGTATCCGGTACCATCGTGCAAAAGCCATGGGCAAACCCTTTTGGTACAAGGAGTTGCTTCCGGTTCGTTGCACTGAGTGTAACCCCTACCCATTGACCGAAGGTCGGCGAATGCTTTCGTATGTCAACGGCTACATCGTAAACGGCCCCTGAGATTACCCGTACAAGCTTCGTCTGCGCTTTTTCCTGCAGCTGATAGTGCAGCCCTCTTATGATTTCGGGCCTCACGGATAAAGAATGATTATCCTGTACGAAATCGAAATTTAAACCATGCTCGGCGAACTTCTTCCTATTGAAGCTTTCCATAAAGAATCCACGGTGATCTTCCGCCACATTGGGCTCAATAATAAACAGACCACTTAATTTGGTTTTGCTCACCTTCATTGCTGTATCCCCTCACTATTTCACCAGCACTAGTTTTCTGCCAAAATTAGGGTCAAACGTGCTATCCTTCAAGAGCTCATTTGCCTTCACCAGCGAGTCATGCGTCCCGGCATCTGTCCACCAGCCACCTAGCAAATCATAGGTAAGTTGACCACGCTCCATGTAAGCATTATTAATGTCGGTAATTTCCAGTTCCCCCCGTGCAGAAGGCTTGAGTGTTTTAATGATACTAAATACGGTCTCATCAAACATGTATATGCCGGTTACCGCATAACTGCTTTTCGCCTTTTTCGGTTTCTCCTCGATACCGACAATCTTTCCATCTCGCATTTCGGCAACTCCGAAGCGTTCTGGGTCTACGACCTCATGCAGTAATATCTTGGCACCGCGTTCCTGTTTAACAAAGTTATCCACAAAGGACCCGATATGATCGGAGAAAATATTATCCCCCAATATAACCACCGATGAATCATCCCGCGCAAAGCCTTCCGCCAAGCCCAGTGCCTGTGCAATACCTCCGGCTTCATCCTGTACTTTGTAGGTCAATGTAACACCAAACTCTACTCCGCTTCCAAGTAGGTTAACGACGTCCCCCATGTGCTCACGCCCTGTCACGATCAGGATGTCGCGAATATCCGCTTCTCTCAATTTATAAATCGCATGATAAATCATTGGATACTTTCCTACCGGCAGCAAATGTTTATTCGTTACCTTCGTAAGCGGATATAAACGGGACCCTGTTCCGCCAGCCAAAATAATTCCCTTCATTGCACAACCACCTCATCCATGATTATTATTCTGAAACCTTTAGTACACGAAATCCTTTTAAATAAATATAGAAGAAGCAATAGTAGTAACGTGGATTAAAGAGAAGCTTCGAATTTAGCTTTAAGGCTTGAGCGAGCGACTCCCTGCTTGTCGTCAAATCGTGACTGCTTTGTGCCATACGGTAAGAGAAGTTCATATGCCGGTAGCTTTTAATCGCCTTCGCAAAAGAGACATCTCCGATGGTTTGCTCAATCACGTTCAGCTCACTCGTTAGCATACGAGGCAAATTCTTCGAATTATTGCTGTCATGCAGTCGGTAAGACATCAAACACTCGTCGAGGAAGACCATGCTGCCGCCGGCTTGTAGAATGCGTATACTCAGATCCCAATCATCGGCGATACCCGCTCTTTTGGAATCATAACCACCTAACTCAGCTATTCTCTGGCGATTGAAAAGCACCTGAGATGTCGCATAGAGCTGATTTCGGTAGCACAGGTCCTTAAATTTAAGCGTTGGTTTGTTGAAACGATACATCCCTCTAATTTTATTGCTACCCGAATCGATCAAATTTCCATTGACCGCGACTGCCCAGCTTTGACTACTCACAATTTCATTAACCGTCTTACTTAGGAAGGTTGGCTCCAGCACGTCGTCTTGGTCAAGCAGCAAAACATACTCGCCTTTGCCCATCATAATGCCTCGGTTTCGTGTATTGGAGGCTCCCATATTTTCCTGTTCGATGATCGTTAGCCGATCCTCATATTTCCGTAAAATATCCGCGGTACCATCTTTGGTTCCATCAATAAAGCACAGCAGTTCAAAGTTTTGATAGTCCTGATTTAAAACGCTGAGCACCGTTTCTTCGATGTACTTCTCACCGTTATAAATTGGTATAGCAATAGATACAAGACCCTTATTACTCATTCCATTTCTCCACCTTTACTTAAGTTTTGATTGCGTTTGTCTGCCCTTGTTGCCCTTAATTCTCTTAGCAGCAGCCTCAAATAAATGAGGTCATCGACTAGATATCTTCGCCATAGCCGCCTCGGTTCTTGACATAAACGCCAAAACCATTCAAGACCTATTCGCTGGAAAATTCGCGGTGCACGCTTAATATTGCCGGACAAGAAATCGAAGGATGCCCCTACGCCGATGGAAACCGGAACATTATACTGCTTGTAATAGCTGTAGATCCATTTCTCTTGTTTCGGTGCGCCGACCCCGACAAACACAATATCCGGTTTCGTTTCCTGCATCATTTGCACAATTCGTGCATTTTCCTCATCGTTATTCTCAAATCCATAGGTCGGAGAGTAGCAACCCACAACGTTGATGCGCGGAAACTTCTTTTTGAGATTGCTGGCCGCCAGTTCGGCGATTCCCTCTGCTGCTCCGAGGAAGAATAAGCGATATTGTTTTTGTTGAAATTGGTTCCCCAGATAATGAAGCACATCAGAACCGGACAGCTTCTGTTTGAGTCGCTTCCCTAAAATTTTGGAAGCCCAGATGATTGGCATTCCATCAGCAACGACAACATCGGCTTGCGCATAAACCTCTTGAAAATGAAGGTCCTTCTGGAGTTTCACCAGGTGGTCTACATTGCAGGTGACAATGTATGTGCTCCTTCGTTCGGATATGACGGTATCCATAAATTGCAGCAGATCATCAAAATCAAAATTATCAAATTGAATTCCGAATAATTGAATTTTCGCCATCATATCACTTCTTTTTTGGCAAATTTTGAAAGACTTACCGTGTGCAACGCACCCAAATACCAACAAAATGGCAACGTAAATTGCAGGGTCGACAGGGTATTATCAGAAAATGAATACACAAGAAAACCAATGATAAAGCCGATATAATAGGGCTTAATTCCTACATCGAGTACCCGGTACACCCTATAAAAAATCATGAACAGCGATAGAAATAGGATGACAGCGCCAATGATCCCCGTATCAAAATAAAAGCGTATATACTCGTTATGGGGAACGACGAATCCTGCGTAAATACTGCCGTCGTTTGCCACAATGGATGACCCCAAGCCTCTACCGAACCAAGGTGAATTCTCCACCCCTTTAAGGAAGAAATCCCAGGCCTCCGAGCGTCCCGATAGATCAATTCCAGTTTCGTCGGTACGTTCGAAGGAACGCTTCTTCACATTAGCCCACATCAAGATACTGGAGATAACTGTAAGTACCAAGAACCCGCCCAGCGGAATAATGCGTATGAGCTTTCCATTGAAATACTCCTTAATCTGGTCGTATAAGTAATACAGAAGGAGCGCAGTGGATGCAATTAAAGGCCCCCTAGTACCAGTTGAAAGCAAAATGGCAAAATTCAGAAGAACCATGACGTAAAAGAACATTGCGTGCTTTGGGTTCCGCTTGACCTCGATCAAAGCAATCAAAACGCCGAGATAGGCCAGCATGGCCAAATGCGGTGGAATACTTGCCCCCTGCATCCGAAAGGCTCCTGTGAACTCAACCAGATAAAGAGGTTGAATGCCGGCGAAGTGGAGGAAAACACCGATGATCATACTTATTAATGGGATGAAACAAATCACCCGAATGTGCCGTTCGGCTGCAATCGGCTTCCATCTGACCAGCAGGAACACGAATGGTATGGCCAAACCGATGAATGCTTTAATCGGCGCGCTTCTGGTTAAATTCATATGCCAGTCAGAGCCGAAGTACGTGATCACAACCAAAAGCAGCAAGGCAATGATTGGATAGGTGAATTTCAGCTTTATCCCGTAATAGATAATGCTCGGCATGATCAAAAGTACAATGACGAACTTGTAGAACGAGAGAATATCAAGTCCGCCTAAGCTAAGATGAATGAAGAATTGAATCGAGGATGCCGTTGAAAGGATGATCAAGCTGCTGATTCTATCCGGATGAGTAAACGATAAAATTATTAAGATCGCTCCGAAAACACCAATCACGACGAGTATGGGTTGGTATAGCACAGCAATACCGAGTACTAAGCCTATGAGAATAAGCACGGGAAGAAGCGCGTATGTCATCCCATTGTTCAGCACCAGTTTTCTATCCATAAAATTAACCCTCACTTTTAGTCGTTAGCGTTACGAATGTGCCCCTGATACTCTCCTGGCGGCAGCGGTTTAGCAGTTTATCGCCTTCACTCCACGAAACCAAGGAACTCATCCAGTTATACACCAGCTTTACGCAAGTAATTGCGATCAGTTTGGCCTTCTCGGCAAACGTCTTACTTGTGTATGAATACGACACGCCTTGATAGTAATAGCGTTTGGTAATCCACTCTTTCTTCAATCGTTCCTTCGGGATAAAGTGGAAGACGGCCATGGAGGGCACGTAATAAACCTGCCATTTTTCCTTCTTGAATTGACCGAAGAGCCAAGACTCTTCACCTGAAATAAGGGATGCTCCTTTGCGTCCCAGCTCCTCTGGGAATAAGTACTTATCAAACACAGATTTCCTAAACGCCATATTGGCTCCGAATGGATACAGCTTAGGTGGATAAAGCATCATTTCATTCCCCAAATCAACAATCGTGTAAGGCAGCTCGAAAGGTTTAATTAACCAGTCCGGACGTTCCGATTCGAAGTTCGGACGAATAATACCGCCAATGGCATAGGCTTCTGAGTACGTGTGAAACGTTTGAAGAATGCTTGTAGCCCAACCCTTTACAGGTATCGCATCGTCGTCCAAGAACGCGATGATTTCACTGCGGCTGGCCTTCACTCCCGTGTTTCTAGCCACCGATAAACCTTGTTTTCGCTCCAAAATGTATCGGAAACTCGATGCGTCTTTCCTATTTTTAATAAAAGAATGAACAATCTGCTGGGTGTTGTCCGTTGAGTTATTGTCCACCACGATGACCTCAGCAAGATGAATATCGTCTAGATCCAGTAAGGAATGCAATGTTTTCTCCAGCAATGGCGCTCGCGAGTATGTACAAATGACAATTGATAATTTTTTTCCCATTCACGCCTCTTCTTTCTTTAAAAGTCTAAAATGCATGTTTGGAACCAAACAGCATCCATACCGTTTTGAAGATAATTTTCACATCAAACCAAATACTTCTTTCACGGATATACTGGATATCCAGCTCTACCATTTCATGAAATCCTAAGCTGCTTCTTCCGCTCACTTGCCAAATCCCTGTGCAGCCAGGGGTAACGAGGAGGCGCTGCTTATCATATGCAGAGTATTGTTCAACTTCATATGGCAAAGGCGGCCGTGGCCCTACTAGGCTCATCTCCCCTTTTAGAACGTTCCAAAGCTGAGGCAGCTCATCTATACTTGTGCTTCGTATTACTTTACCGATAATCGTAATCCTCGGATCGTCTTTCATTTTAAACATAGCACCGCTCACTTCGTTCTTATGCATGAGCTCTGGCAGCAGCTGCTCCGCATTCGTAATCATCGAACGGAACTTATACATAGTGAACAGCTTCTCATTCTTGCCTATGCGTATCTGTTTAAAAAATATAGACCCTTTCGGATCCTCCAGCTTGATAATGACACTGACTAGAATGAACAAAGGCAGCAAGAACAGAATACCTAGCAGTGATAAACTAATGTCACAAGCCCGCTTTACAAACAAATAATACGCAACCTCAAAGCCATGCTTCACACGAACGTGCGGGAACATTCGTCTTGCATCTGAATATATTTCCGCTTCATTTCGTTGATTTCCTAAGCTCATGCAAGGTCCCCCTATATTCGATGAGATAACATACATAGTTGGGCATTTAACCCTCCCTCACATCATACCATCGACGATTAACGTCTAAGGCTCAAAAGCCCACAGTATGACCGAGTGCCTACTAGGATAAAGGTGTAGTAGACTTCACCTGAAGGTATACCTGAGCAATTCAGGTAACCCTATTTCATTTACTGCATGTTCCTTTTATTGACGGTAATCTTTACTTCTAATGGTGTCTGTTACGGCTAGTAGAGGTACGCCGAGAAGGCGCTCGATTTGGTCCTTCTTCATTCGACCGTAAAAATAATGACATCCGAATATGAGGGTGACTCCGGTCAAGAAGGAAATGACAAAACTGAGGAGTACTTGCAAGGCTAGCGGTAAAGTGATCGGTTTCGCTTGCTCTTGTGCATTTGCCTTATACACAAACGTCACATTGTCAACCTTCATAATGGAGACGATATTTTTCTGAAAAACATCAGCAACGGCATTTGCTATACTAGCTGCTCTGTTATAAGACTTATCCTTGACGGATAAGGAGATGAACTGCATCTGATTAGCGGATTTAACCTTCAACTTCTTGCTGACTTGGGCCGCCGTTAACTCCCATTGTGGATTTCTCTGAACAACTTCGTTCAGAATGGGGGGCGAAGTCAAAATCTCTTTGTATGTTGTTATCAGCTTATTATTCGTGCTTATCGCATCCCACGTTAGCTGCTTCTGCTGGTCAGAAGCATTGTTGCGCAGCATTAGCATCACGTGCGCTTCATAATCAGGTTGAAATTTAAAGTGACCATACACGGTAGTAGCCGTACAGCTAACAGCTACGATAATGACAACCATCCATAAATTGCTCCTGATAATGGCGAAGTAATCGTGCAGTTTCATGGCCAACCCCTTCTCTACCCCCAATCGGATATTTGATACATTTAGTATCATAATCCACTTCTTTAATTTATGATACATTTAGTATCATGTCAATAGCCCATCATGCAAATTCGTGAAAAAATATACATTTTGTTTCAAACATACAAATGACAGAACAAATCATGGCAAATACACCGAAACGTATACGTTTCAGACGTTGAACGTGGACAGGTTAAATCTCTCTATTTAGCTAATTGTCTTCTTTTTCCCTTCGTGTAGTAATAGTCATAGTCTTTCCTTACCGATTTTTCATTGTTCAAAACAGCACCAATAATGCGTGCTTGAATTTTCTCCAGAATAGCCTTTGCTTCCAGCGCCACTTCTTGCTTCAAGCTACCCGCATTAACAACGAGCAGTGTTCCGTCACAAAGGGTAGCAAGTGTATGGGTATCCGTCACTCCAAATACCGAAGGAGAATCAATGATAATTACATCGTAAAGCTCTTCAAGCTGCCTTAAGGTCGTTTCCATCTGTTTTGAGGCTAACATATCTGATGGGTTCCCCTCGCTTGTACCTGAGGTGATCACGCTTAAACGAGGAATATGGGTGTCACGAATAACTTCGCTCAGCTCATAGTCTCCATTAAGTAGATTTGACAAGCCGACGCGGTTTGATAAGTTAAATATGAGATGAAAAGTTGGCTTGCGCAGATCCCCTTCTACTAACAAAACTTTCTTATCCGCATTGGCATAAGCCGTAGCCAAATTAACAGCTGTAATCGTCTTACCTTCCTTAGGGAGAGCCGATGTGACTACAATTGATTTGACTCCTTGACCTATCGTGGAATACGCGATATTGTTTCGGAGTGTGCGGTACTTCTCAGCAATGTGAGACATCGGGCTTAAGTGTGTGAATAAGTAGGTTTTAATGGATAGCTTTGACATACGTGTGCTCCCCTTCCTTTCTTTCTGTTGTTAACGAAACTTGTTTGAGATCCTTGCTCTTGATTCGCGAGATGACAGCTAACGCTGGAATACTCAGCACTTTCTCTATATCTGCTTCCGTTTGAATTCGATCATCTAGAAGCTCAAGTAAAAAGGCAATCCCAATGGAGCATATGAGAGATACCACGAAGCTAGCTGCAACTATGATACTTAAGCTCATCTGTTTTGAGACCGGAGTCTTGTTGAGAGGCGCCTCGTATAGAATACTAATATTGTCCACACTCATAATTTTGCGTATTTCGGTTTGGGAAACTTTGGCTACAGCGTTAACGATACTGGCTGCACGATCATAAGAGCGGTCATCAATAGTAATGCTCATGACCTGCGAATTATTAGCAGAACTTACTTCCACGCGATCAATCAATTCTTTTGCGGTCATTCGAAGAGCGGGATAATCTTGGGCTACCTTCTCCATAATGGCTGGCGTCTTAATAATTTCCTTATAGGAGCCCATCAGCATAATATTGGCCGTAACAGCTGCCATATCCAGCCCTTGTTCACCTTCCTGATTATTAATCTTGTTAACAATTAACTTGGTACTAGCCTCATACTCTGGCTTAATGAGTATTTTTCCCAACAGGCCTGCTCCTGCACTAACGATCAAAACGAAAAAAATAATAAAAATAAGCCTTTTCTGCAAGATTCGTAAAATATCAATTAATTCCATAACTTACCTCCTTCAAAAGTACCTTGATACACTACGTATCATTAAGTGTATGAAAATATATGATCAATCCTTTTCATTCATGATCACGTAATATGTTTTTTGCTGGAACACCTATGGCGGTTGACTGTGCAGGTACATCCTTAACCACTACGGCATTGGCCCCGATGCTTGCATCATGACCAATCTTAACCGGACCTAATATTTTTGCACCTGCACCAATGAATACACGATCCCCAATTTCTGGTGTTCCAAGATGATTTCTTCCGCCAATCGTCACGGCATGAAACAGTGTCACTCGTTCACCGATAATCGCATCTTGATGGATAATAATTGTATTAAAACCGTGGGGTAGGTGCATTCCGGAACCAATATGACACTGGGCTGGAATCTGGGCATGGCAGCAAATACGAATGAAGATCGCATCGAGTATGCGATAACAAATCCATAGCAGCTGCCTCACCAAGGGGATTTTCACCTTGTAATAAATCCAGTGGCCGAATCGGTATACGGAAATAGCCATAAAAATAAAGGGGTCCTTCCAATTGTTTGCAGCTAAATCCTTGAAATAAACAGACATATGTACCTCCCATCCATGGATCAAATAATTACTCCGTAGGCGGCTCTTTGCTCCCTTTCGGTTACAAATTGATAGTAGGACTTTTCAAAGTAGTCGGTGAATTTACCTTTAAATGTGTCGATATCAAATTTCTTAGCATATACGTTAATCGATTGAGTGTTCCAATCGAAAGACTCTGCCTCTCGAATTGCTGAAATTAGTTGATCAACATTTTGCCTCTCGAAGTACAGCCCATTCGTATAGGGGACGATCGTATCTAATGCGCCTCCAGCCTTATAAGCGATCACTGGTCTACCCGCGGCATTGACCTCTAGTGGGGTAATACCGAAATCTTCTTCCCCTGGGAAAATAAAAGCTTTACAGCGAGACATGAGATCACCCACCTCCTCATCTTCCAGCCTACCGAGAAAATGGATATTGGCATTCGCCATTTGGTTTAATCTTTGACGATCTGGACCCTCACCTACAATGTACAACGGCAAACCCAGCTTATTAAACGCTTGAATGGCCAAATCGATTTTTTTATAAGAGACAAGCCTCGACACAATGAGATAATAATCATCAACCTTGGAAGAAGGCATGAATCTGGAGGTGTCAACTGGCGGAAAGATGATATCCGCTTCTCGGCTATAATAGTGCTGAATGCGCTTCTTCACAATGCTGGAGTTCGCTATAAATTGATTTACGCTGTTTGAGGTTTTACGATCCCAATGACGTAAATAGACCGTGTAGGCTTTCAGAAGCGTCTTAAGCATTTCCGGGCTTGGGTCTTCTTTCATATAATTGGTGAAATCCCAGGCAAAGCGCATTGGGTTATGGCAGTAGCAGAGGTGAAACGTATTTCTAGGCACCTTAATGCCTTTGGCAAAAGCACTGCTGGAGCTAATAACGACATCGAACTCTCGGAAGTCCAGATCACGAATGGCAATCGGATATAAGGGGAGCAGATTTTTGAAATGGGTGCTTATCCCTGGCAACTTTTGCATCCATGAGGTTCGAATGTCTGCATCCTGTAAACCTTTCAGCAGTTTAGAAGAGTCTTTGGCTGTGGTAAATATAGGAGCCTCAGGAAACATAGTATGCATAACGTCAACTACCCGCTCAGCTCCACCCATTTGTATGAGATAATCATGAACAATCGCTACTTTCATATGAATCATCCTTTATCCGATGGACTACTAGCTTCTCTGAATCACTTGAGGGTAGAACCTTACCATTTGATCTACAGCATTGTCGATCATAAAATATTGCTGTACACGCTTCTTGCCCTGCTCACTCATTATCTGACTTGTTCCGGGGTTATCTATGACCCATAGAATCGCTTTCTCCAATGCTTCCGGTTGGTTGGGTGGAATCAGCAGCCCTGTTTCGTTATGAACAACGATTTCCCGCGGACCTCCTTCATTCGAGGCGATAACGGGCAGACCCGCTGCCATACCCTCCACGATCACCTGTCCGAAGGGCTCCGGAGAAATTGAAGTATGTACTAATACATCCGATTGCTGCATCAAGGAGCTAACATCATTCACATGCCCAAATAGGGTCACATTCGTTAGCTTCTTTTCCTCGATCATTTGGATTAATCTGTCCTTATATGCTTGTTCTCCGAACAACGCATCTCCAGCGATCCAAAACCGAACGTGTGACTGTGGCAAAAACCGCTCCGCAGCGGTCAGGAGTACATGCTGTCCTTTCCATTCCGTAAGACGCCCAACGAGCAACACAGTAAAGTGCTTTTTGCTTTTAAAAACCTTCACTTCTCTGCTAGGTGAACCGCTAGGTTCTGCAAAAGAGGGATAAATAACGATATTCTTTTGTCTGCGTGACGACTGGGATAAATTCAGTGACGATAAGGTCGTATTCGAGTTGGCGATAATTCCGTCTGGCAAATAATGCGCTAAAGTCTTGATCCCTTTGGCCACGATGGACTTCAAATACGGCGGCGCGACAATATCATGAATATGCCATACCAAGGGCAGTGCGCTTAGTTTCGCAGCAATTGCACCATAGATCGCTGATTTCAGCGAATTCGTGTGGATGCATGTCACTTGCTCCTCCTTCAGCATCCGAGCAAGTAACCTTCCGTACTTGATCATACTGAACGCCGAGCTAATGAGCTGTAGGTTGATGCTATTGCGGTTTCGTTTTCTAACCTTTTCATCTAACGGAACGATACGAACCTCGATACCTGCCTCTTGCAGTTTAATTGCTAATGGGCCATCCTCAGCAAGAAAAACAATCGGGTGAACCGGTTTATTGACTCGCGTTAACAGATGAAATAAGGCGATTTCGGCTCCGCTCCACTGAGAGGTATGATCGAGATAAGCGACACGTATCATACGATTACCCCTTTATCCTGCAGTGCCAGCTCGAAAACCTGATCCACTTCTCTGGCTGTATTTCCCCATGTAAAGCGTGAACACACATAGGCTCTGCAGGATGCAGCGGATGGCCAACTCTCAGGATGTTTCAAAATCGGTATGAGTCCTTCGGCCATGTCATGGCTTGAGGTTCCCTTGAACAAGAAAGGCGGATGAAATCCCTCCAAAATTTCTCTGTTCCCGCCTACTGGCGTAGCGGCTACAGGTAGTCCGCTAGCCATCGCCTCCACTGTAATGAGACCAAATCCCTCTAAGGCTTGGGTTGGAACTACAAACAGATCAGCGGCCTGGTAGTAGAGTGGCAGCTGCTCATCTTTGACATAACCGAGCAGTTGAATATGATTCTCTAGGCCATGGCTTTGGATCTTCCTTTTCAGTTCTTCCTCTAACGGACCTTTACCACCAATGAGCAGCAAGGCGTTAGGCACAGCTTTAATGACCTCATTCCATGCCTCAATTAGTTGAATGATTCCCATGCGATGGACGAGCCTGCGAACGGTCAGCACAACTAGCCGATTCTCAGGCAGCAGCAGTTGAGACCTAACGGACCGCTTACTTGGCGCTGGTTGAAATCTCTCCGTGTCCACTGCGCCGGGGACCACGTGTATTTTCTCCAAAGGAACCTCATATTTCTCATGCAGCAAATCTCTAAAGTGTCCACTTAACACAATAATGCGGTCTGCTGTACGATACATTTTCATTTCAATCCGTTTAGCCACCAAGGCTTTCAACTTCAGCTTGGCACCGCTACCCTCTAGCTTCATTTCTTCCGCCCATGGACCGTGGAAGCTCATGACAACTGGAATATTTCTTTTCTTTGCCTCTAGAGCGGGGCCTAATCCATACGGGGCAAAGTGCGTATAGACCAAATCTACTTCATTGCTTTTCATTCGGTCTTTGGCATACTGTCTGAATGCTTGCTGGCGTATACTCATCGTTTCCTTCGGGCTGGCAATTGAGAAGAGTTTAAGCTTGCCAGCTGCCTTCTCCGGTGGTCGATGACAGCAAACAAGTGCCTCAACGTGATGCCGAAGTCCTAGTGTTTCGCAAATTGACTGGTAGTACGTGTTAAGTCCACCCGCCTCCTGTGTCGGCCAACCTTCTCCAGTGGCAAGCACTTTTATGCTTTTTCCGGACATGGCTTCAATTCCTTTCTTCCTCTTTCATCACCTAACGTGAGCTCATACAGCTTAATGAAGCGTAAATATTCATAATAGCTCCACATGACGGCAACCGTTAATCCAGCTAACCCTTTGCGATATAAACCTTGAAGGAAGTATTGCTGGATAAAGCGAGCTGGCGGGCGCCAAAGCAGCGGATAAATACGGAATGCCTTTCCCTTTTCGTAGTAAGCTTTCTGAGCTTCGAGCCCTGTATACATATTGAATCGCTTCACATGATCATCGATACTACGAAAACCTTCATGCCACAATACACCTTCGAGCTTAACAACATGTTCATTCGAAA
This sequence comes from Paenibacillus sp. V4I3, assembly GCF_030817215.1. Classification (GTDB taxonomy): domain Bacteria; phylum Bacillota; class Bacilli; order Paenibacillales; family NBRC-103111; genus Paenibacillus_E. Next base: position 2,068,919 of record NZ_JAUSZA010000001.1, on the reverse strand, counting down.
TCTCTGGTGTCTCGTGGACAAGTGTTTCCTTGATTCGAATTTCCTTTTTATTGTAAAGCCTAGTTAAATATTCCCCCTTATCCAGCCATTTGTTCAGGAAATTACCGATCCGGTAAATGGCATAAGCACCGCCGTCCTGCTCAGAACTCATCTTCCAAGCCAGAAGTGAGTTAGCCAGCACATCATCAACAAATTCGTCTGTATCGATAAAAAACACCCAATCATACGTCGCTTGATCCGCACCGAAATTACGCTGCTTCGCGTAACCCGGCCACGCATTTACTAGGACTCTGCAGCCGATATTTTGGCAAATTTCAACGGTTGCGTCACTGCTGCCTCCATCGACAACAAGTATCTCATCCGCAAATGGCTGACAGGAGCGAACAGCTTTGACAATGCGCCGTTCTTCGTTTTGCGCAATGATGACAACGGATATCTGTCTCTTTGTTTTATTCATACCCTTACCCCTTTCATATTAAAATGATACTTTTTGTATCATTGTATACATACCTTTTTGCATGTTAGTTAGACATTGTATTCTTTCGTAATTTCTCTTTAAGCCAATGGACATCGGCACGCGTTAGAAATGGCTGTGGAAGAGGTACCTTTAACGTGATAGGGTAGTTACTTAAAATAAAGATGAGACGGATCACTGAGGAAATGAGCATGGCATAACCCGCACCGATGAGGCCGAATTTGGGAACTAGGACGAATAATAGCGGAATCGTGAGCCCTTGTCCGATCACCTGCAGCAGCGAAACCATGACAGGACGTCCTAGTGCCATAAAGGCTTGCGCTAGCACCAAAATCCCCCCTGCAAGTACGACTTCAGCAAGTAACAGTCGAAACACAGCCAATCCGCCTTCATATTGCTTTCCATAGAGGAGAATAAGTAGGTATGGAGCGATTAGCATAACCGCAAGCGCTGCGATCACTGTAACGAAGCTGCTGATTCGAAACACGCGAAGGGTCAATTGGATGGCATCCTCTTTGGCAAGTCCCGCTGCCTTGGGAAAAAGCACAGTAACGAGTGAGCTTTGCAGGATCCCAATCATGCGTGCCAGACTCAAAGAAACAACATAAAGACCAAGGTCTGACGGGGATAACAAGCCTACAATGATGACCTGATCCATATACATGGACAATGTGCCCATGACATCGATGCCATACGAACTCAGTCCATAGTGAAACAGTTTGCGAAACGAGAGGATGAATTCCATTGTTTGATTGCCGTAAATCCGTAAAAAACGAATCATTAACCAGATTGTCAATGGGAAAACCGGCAGCATATATGCAAGCGACGAAGCAAAGGCCGTCATCTGATTCGTCAATACCAAGATCAAAAGCAGAAGCAAGGTCACCATTTGCGGAACGGATCGTAGGCGATCATATAACTGAAACTCTCCTCTCGCTTGGAGAGCTGACTGATTCATTAGGGTTATAAGCGCCAAGGGTGACAATAGCATAGACCATTGTGCAAATCGAACAACCTGCGAAGAGTAGGTGTCCAACCATATCGGGATGAAGGTCATACCGATAGCTAGTGCGATCAACCCTAGAACCAGACTTTGCAGCAAGGCCGTTACATAAAACTCTCCCTCTTTCTCCGGATATTTCTTCATATGATAGAGAAGCGCAGAAGGCAATCCGAACGTCAGCATGGCAGCCAAAAAGCCAGGCCATAATATCATAACAAATTGATCACCGCGTCCACCCGGCCCTAAAAACCTGGCACAGACAACACCAGTCGCCATATTAATAAGTAAAATAAGCATGCTAGTTGCAACCGTCTTGAGAGAGCTTGCTAGGCTATCTTTTCGTTTAAGGAAATGGGAGACCGATCCGTATAAGGCTGTTTTTCCAATCATTTCAAATCACCATCACTCTCCTGGTAAGTCCCCACAAGACCAGCCCCTACCAAAAACCAAAGAATAACACCATTTAGACCAGTAAAGGCATTTGAAAAAATAAGACTAACAAACGCCCCAGCTAATACAGCTAGTGTTAAGCGAGGACCATTCATGGGGATACTTTTGCTTTTCATAGCAACAATAGCTCGCTTAGCAACCAACCAGACACCTCTGAAGAAAAAGAATCCGAAGACGATGCCGAAGGTTAAGAAAATCGCCCAAAACCCATTGTCGAAATCCCCAAACGTGCCTAATGCCCCCCCATTCTCCAGCTTAGTCCCTACACCGATACTCCCTAGTCCAGATCCGAGAGGATTCTGTAGAAGGGTAGGAATAAGGTTCATAGAAAATGCTAGGCGCTCATTAAAGGATTGATCCTCTGAAGCAGAGCCTAGACTTTGGAAACGGCCCATAATGGCTTCGGCTCCCGGCAGTCTTGAAAGAACGACATACATAACGACGCCAAAGGCGAGTAGACTCAGGATAGAGCGTAATTTATGCCGTGAGTTGTTCGTCAGCATATAGGTAGCAAGTATAATCACCAGGGTGATCCACGACGCTCTCACCATTGTTAGGGCTAAGCATATGGCAACTAGCGCAACACCTAACCACCCCAAGAAACCGCGCCATCTCTGTTCCAGCAGCATCGGTGCCAGAGCGCCTGACAAGAATAATCCAGCAGGTCCTGGAGAATTCAAAGTGGAGAATACCCGAATGCTTAGCGGTTCAGGTCGACCGATTGAATTCATTTCCACATGGTTCATCCAGAATACATCCCACGGAGGTGCAACTAAGTATTGAATGAGACCATATAAAGCAACAATAACGGCAATATTCGCATATGCCGATAACCACCTATCTCGTTCTTTTTGCCCCAGTTTCGACGTGTAGATATAGGGGATAATTAGCAATGGAATGATGTAGCCGGCTAAATCAAACAAGGAAGCAACACCATTTTTCACAAAACCGATACTTAGTCCATATCCACACGTAATGGCAAACCAAAATATCGTCGTTTGAACCGGCTTTGGCAGTTCGTGAATCTTACGAATGATCGGTATTAACATCATCATACTGACAAGTAATGGCGCTATACTCAGTAGAGAAATCGAAGTGTAGCCCCCTGTCAGCCAGTCAAACAAGCGGCGAACTTCCGGTAAGAACGCCCACGTTGCGATAATAGATGGTAACAGCCAAGACGATGACGAGAGAGCAAGAAGAAAGGAGGGCAAGAGGACTGCCAAGAGTAAACTGACTTGAACCACAGTTTCAAAAGGAATCCAGACGCTACCCATACCAATCAACAGCGCAACACTCATCATAAAGCAAAAGAGGAAGAAGGCACTTATTCGCTTATTGATTCTGTTCCCAAACACGTTTATTGACAACATAGATCCTCCGGAGAGCTGTTATTTGAAGAGCATTTACCCATAGCTAATCGTATAGTTTAATATCGATCCTACGATATTTGCCTTCACGAACTTCAGCTTATCGACTGCTTTCTTCGCTAACTGCCGTTTGATTTTTCCATTGCGAATGACAAGTATAACGCCATCACTGCCTGCAGCAATAATTTGCGTGTCTGTGACCGTTAACACCGGTGGAGAATCAATGAAAATCAGATCGAAATGTGTCTTGAGCTCGTGTAACAAATTACTCATCCCATTGGTTAACAGCTCGGAAGAGTATAATGGAATGGGGCCGGAAGGCAGCAGATATAGGTTTGGAATCATCGTTTCTTTAATCGACTGCTTCAGCAAAGCGGAGTTCTCTAATGCTTGTACGAGACCCAACTCGTTTGTATTTGAGAAGATATGATGAAGGGCTGGCTTACGAAGGTCTGCATCAATCATCAATACTTTTTTCCCAACATGCGCGTAAGCCACAGCCAAATTGCTCAGAACAGTGGATTTCCCTTCTCCTGCTGTCGCCGAGGTAACCAATACCGTTTTACAGGCTCCATCCAATGTCGAATACGTTAAATTGGTTCGAATATCACGATAATTTTCCGATATGTAGGAGCTTGGATTCACATGAGTGATGAGATGGAAACTATGATTTTGCCGCAGCATAGGACGCCTCGCCTCCTTTCACTTGTTTAGAAGCCGGAGTTCCCTGCTTATTCATATCCCTACGCTTCACTTCGGATACTGAACCGAGAGTAACTATTCCAAGGTAACTCGTGATATCCTCTTCTGATTTAATCGTATCATCTAAGAATTCAATCATAATGACCATACCAACTGCAATCAGTAGGGATATCATCAAGCTGCCGAGCAAATTACGTTTCAAATTCGGTGATACCGGGATAGGATCTACAAATTGCTCTTGTGCTTCATTTAAGATAGTAACGTTATCCACATTCATGATTGTCAGGATTTTGGAGCGAAACATGTCTGCCACTGCATTGACAACCGCAGCCGCATGTTCGTAATCTTTGTCCCTCATACTAATCGTCATGACTTGTGTTTCCTTGATCGAGCTGACGTTTACTTCCTCGTTAAGCTCTTTCACTGTTAAATTCAAATTCGGATGCTTCTTGATGACTTCGTCCATCACCGCACGCGATTTCAATATTTGCTTGTAGGTCTCGATGAGTTGGATATTCGTACGTATAGAATCAAAATTAAGCTGTTCGGAGCCAGCATATTGTGAAGCTTTATTTACAATCAGTTCTGCAGATGCTTGATAAACCGGCTTAATCACATACTTACTTATAAAGGCTGTCGTTAAGCAGGATATCAAAACAAACAGGATAATAACCCACAGGCGGCGTTTGATCACACTTATGTACTGTTTGGCTTCCATTCGTTTCTCCCATTCTAATCATTTTTGTGATACGATATGTATCTTGTAACCTTAATCTACAATACAATTTGTATCTTGTCAACGTATCATTTCTCTATTTTTTTGTTCAAAATGTATTGCACGGCTTCCCCTGGTCCAAGTTCTACCCGGAGGTCCAAATCCGGCCCCGCCCATACTTCCTGCACGTTCGTTTTGGCTAATCCGAACGTCTTCCCTGCACCTATTCGCTCCCCTTCATAGGTCCCCTTCTCAGGCATCGTGACGCGCACATACATCGTTTGGGTCGACGTTTCGAAATTCACAAAATTGAGCAAAGTTTTATTGGTTGCTCCTTTAGCAGGAAGGAGCGGCAGAGTAGCTGTGTTTACGGCACGAAAATACACCTTCTTATTCGCGATTGACGACGCATTCAAGTAGTCATAAGACAGCGGTGCGCCATGCGTCGCATACGCCAATGCTAGTCGTCGATACGTTTTCAATCGCGAATTCTCTTGGTTAATTCCAGGATAGGCCGCCGTATCAACCGGATCATGCGTCGACCAATTAAAGTTATCTTGGAAGAGTCCGTACTCAGGAAAGAACGCAGCATGCTGTAAAAAAACATCAGCAAACCCAATGTGTGCTCGCATAATTCGATCAAACACGGATGCATGTGGCTGACTGGAGCCGTAGTCAGGATTATCCGTGTGTGAATCATTTGCTCCCATCTCCGTGACAAGCATTTGCTTAGCAAGTCCCTCATGTTCGTCATTCAGAATCTTTAAGGTTTCCTTAAAGCTGCCTCCCTCATCGTCGGCATACGAGAGTCCGTAGCTGTGTCCGTTAGTAAGTTGAGTTTTCTGCTCAATCTCCATCCGCTGGTGAGCGTCCCGTTCCCAGCCATCCGGCTGTCCGCCTGTTGGCCAATAGGCCCAACCAGGAGATATCGTCAAGACATGCTTCGGTTTAATGGAATTTACATAATCCGCTATGGCTAAATTGACTGCTTTGGAGCGGTTAAACAAACCGGGCTCATTATCCACTTCATAGTAGTTTATATACGAGCCATATTTTCGGAAAAATTGATCGATATTTCGTTTGATATCATCCGGAAGCGTTTGATTGGCGGTAAGCTTAAATGCTGTATTTTGATAATCGGCCACGATACGCATGTTGTAATCCTTCAAGGTTTGCATATACGTTAACCCCGACTCCTGCCACTGATGAGGCTCCACATCACTCCAAAAGGCTGTACGCATGACATTCCCGCTGTAGGCTATACCCAGCCACTTCAAGACCGTTGGCAAATGTCGAATCGCGTTGACTGTATAACCGAAGTCTCCTTCGGTTACCATCGTGCCCATCTGCACATACCGGCCATGAAGCGGCTCCTTAGCAGGCTCTTCCAGTGCCGCAAGCTTCAAGTAATCCCATTCCCACCAAAGGGAGGAATCTTCTGCTTCCGAGCACCACATACAACGCACCGCCGAAAGCTGCAGCACATTCAATCCTGTGCGCAAAAATTCCTTAGGGATGTACACCTGATAGCTTTCTTTGTAAGTTTTAGAAAGAGAGGTTTTTCCCACACCGGCGATCTGCAGCATACCCACCATCGTATTATTGGACCATACGGCCATTTGCGGCACAGCTTTGTCAGCTTGAATGATCTTAAAGCTTAGCTCTGCCCCATACTTCGGAATAGATGCAAGCTTGAACTCCAGCCTTATATTGGGATTAACATCGCGCTTCATACCCTTAGGTATAGCTTTCCAATTACTTTGCTTACTCCAGTTGGAAGGTACAGCAACCACGGAGGTTTGCTGCTTCGGATACGAGCTAAACTCATTTGAAGAATTATCGTCAAGCCCCAGATTCCAAATAACCTCATTCTTCTCCGCTGCTTTCCCATGGATTTTCTTTTCATGCTCATGGAATATGAACCAAGCCACAGGTACCATCAATATGCTTATCATCCAAACCCATTTAACCCGATTTCGCACAATAAATCTCCTTTTCCGATTAACTAATACCCGTTTATCTATAAAAAGAATGGGCAAACCACCCTATACAACGTGTGCAAGGGTATTTAAATTAGAGAGGCCCCTCTAGAGGACGCTAATGAGCGGTAATCAAGAAGGGCTCCCTTTATTGTCTTTGATGGTCAAACTGTTAGAATAGCCCCTTCGGTTTAGCAAGAAATATCAATGTACTGCTTGTCTGGAGCATTCTCAAAGAAATAAGTGTAACTTTGGATGGCTTGGCAAAGATCAGGTTGTGGATCCATATAGGATTTCAGGACATATCTCCCAATTTCTTTGCCTCCGCACCAAGCTGCTTCATACAAGTACCCCTGTTCGACAGCTTGTTTGCCTGTAATAATGCCCTCTGCCATAAAGGGTAGTCCTTTCAGCAGCAGTTCGAAGCTCCAAATGATGTCTTCACGAATAGGAATACTTAAGGAAGAAAGAAAACTCAGCCCCTTGGTATGGATTTCAGACAGTGTTACAGGCGTATGTTTAGATGTCATTCTCTGCTTTTTCATTTGGACAATCTTAATAAAACTATAGCTGGGCTGCTCCTCATCGAGATCGAACTTCCGTTTCATCCTAACGTTATCACCCATTTTTTCAACTTCCTTTGCGTAAAATTGAAGGAAAACCTTCTAAAAAATACATTATGTATCAAGAAAATCAAAGGAAGTCGACATTTTTCGTTTTCATATCTAGTAAAACACTGGTATAATAGGTCTAACATTGCGGTAATAATACTACTAATCATCAGGAAATGTGAGGAACTAGAAAATGACGACATACGGGGACAGAATTGCCCTTCTGCGGGAAAAGCATGCACTTACCCAGGAAGATCTAGCCAATAAGCTGGGCATTTCAAGAGCCGCGCTATCACACTATGAGACTTCTCGTAGAGAGCCGGATTACACAACTATCAATAAAATCGCTTCGTTTTTTCATGTATCTATAGACTATTTGCTTGGAAGAACGAATCAATCTGATCGTATTCTTGATGAAGAAGTGAGAGATTTCGTAGATAACCTAGAGCTTTCAGATGAAAAGATTATGGAGAAATTTGCTTTAACTGTTGATGGAAAAAAGTTGTCTCCGGATGAAGCAAGACGCTTTATTGCCTTTGTGCGGGCTGAACGTTCCCTTGATTAGAGTAGGGTTCCTTCTCGGAATCACGTTCGCCCCACAGCATAAATAAATGTAGATCCAACCCTGTTTGCCTTAGCACATCCATAATATCAAGCTTGGTTTGTCCCTTTTTCTCCATAATCGATCCTCTTCCTAGGTCATGTAATCTTTTCTACCATGATCTTTTTCCTATACACCTAATTTAAGATACATTTCGTATCATGTCAAGCATGCTTTTTATTCATTGCTGGCTGCTGGCCGATTTCCATCTGATTTTCGGTTTGAACACCAATGTAGCGCAGTGTAACCGATGGAGCCGAATGATTAAACAGATCACGAAGGACAGATATATTTTTCGTTTTTTGATAATAGTGATATCCGAACGTTTTTCTTAAGGTATGTGTGCCAATATCATGAAGACCAATTTGCTTAGCCGCTTCATTCAGAATGCGATAAACTCGGATCCGCTTAATGGGTTTGCCTGTACGTTGGGATGGAAACACAAAATCGTTATCATCCATGAATTTCACATACTCCAAGATGGACTCACCCAGTTTGGCGTGTATCATGAATGTTTTCTCTTTACCCGTCTTTTCTTCTCTAATCATAACTTTATTCTTGCCCTTCAGATCCTGAACCCTCAAGGTTAGCAAATCACTTAAATGCAACCCTGAATTAATGCCAATTGTAAATAAGAGCCAGTCTCTATGCGACTGCCTAATTAATATCTCTTGCATTTGTTCAATCTTTTCTTGCTCACGAATAGGTTGTACAACTTGCATGCAACAACGCTCCTTTTTAGGTTATATTTTATGTATGATACAAAATGTATCTTAATTCACATGGGTCGACATACAAACTAATTACCGCCTTTATCCTTTAAAAAAGTCTCACTTAACTCCCTTACCATTACCGTATCGGGAATCCAATAATATAAAGGCATTTTCACAAGAGGATCCATTAGGGTCTCACTATGTCCAGGGATTTGCCCAGTCCTAAAATCATCTGCCTTCAACCCTTTGAACAACCAAGCCATGCTAATGAGGTCTTCGTCCTTAAAATTCGTATCCAAGATATCCTTCTTTACTTTCATTAATAAATTGGCTATGTCTCCGATATGTTCAGGCTTTAATAATTCTTGTGCGACATTTTTCAAAATTTGCGATTGTTCGCTTTGACGCCCAAAATCTCCATCCGCGAAGGCATATCGTTCTCTAGCCAAGCTGAGTGCAAGTTTTCCGTCGATATGCTGAATCCCTTTGGTCAAAGTCTTTTTCGCGTGGAATAAATAGATATCATTGGCGATTTCAACATCCACCCCGCCAACCGTATCGATAAAACTCTCGAATCCTTTAAAGTTCGTCTTCATGTAATAATTTATCGGTACGTCCAAAAAATTACTTACAGTTTGAAGAGCCATCTTCGTTCCCTCTTCATTTCCTCCCTTCGATTCACCAATAATATGAGCATGGTTAATCTTGGTATACCCAACTCCCTCGATGTTGACACGTGTGTCTCTAGGTATAGTTAAAATATTTACTTTGCGTTCCGACGGAACAATATGCATGACCATCATTACATCGGATCTGGAACTCTCATCCTCTCTGGCATCAATGCCTAGAATTAATAAGTTAAATGTCTTGATGCTCTTCGTCTGTTCAGGTGCTGATTGAGCTTTCTCTGGAGCTTTTTCCAACGCATGGACTGGCGTGACTGGCGTTTCCGTTTCCACAATGACTGTTCCGACAGGTTGGCTTAACACGGGTACATCCATTTGCTGAAAGTGACGATTAGGCTCATACTTCCAGTAAAGAAAACCTCCTAAACCGACGAATGCGAAAAAGGTAAAACCTGCTGTGTATACGCCCCAACGCTTCATGGGAACACATCCTTATTTTCTTCAGTTCCTACGATACATATCGTATCATTACATGTATACAAAAACAAGTGTTTTATAAAATTCCTATAAACGAAAGTGCTGAAAAAGTAAAAAGAGAGCACTCGTGTTTGCGAACAATGTAAGCCCTTTCCTTGAGAGCGAGAATTACCAAATCTTCAATTTTAGCTAATTTCAAAATATACTAAATTTTGATTATATACGACAAATTTATTTGCATCAGTGGGATTTCCCCTATTTTAATAGAAAGTATAGGAAAAGAACCTACCCGCTATAAGTCATTACACACCGTGACATCCGTCTACCCTCCTACATATAGTAAGTATCGACTATTCCGCTTTTACCTAAGGAGGAAATAACACTCATGACTTCAAGCAAAAAACAAGAGCTTCGCGATTTGGATTTGGATACTGAATTAGTGCCACAACAACCCGAACTTGAACAGTCCTATACCTCTTCATATCCACAATCTATGCCTTACCCTTATGGCTATCCTGTTCCTCAACCTTACGGTTGGGTACCTGCATATGATCCACGCAACTTAGGTGGCTTAGGCGGCATGTTCGGACTTCCCGGTTTTCCGGGAGGTGGCTTCCCGGGGGGTGGTTTTCCTGGAGGCGGTATGTCACCTGGATTCCCGCAACCGGGATTCCCACAACCCGGCTTTCCACAACAGCCGGGATTCCCGGGACCAGGCTTTCCCGGACCTGGAGGACCTGGAGGACCAGGAGGACCCTCCTTTCCTGGCGGACCGCAAGGCGGCGGACAGCAAGCTCCCACATCTGCACCTCCAGCCTACACGCCGCAAAAACCAGTTAAATCCCCAGGCGTTTATGCGGTAGACCCAGGAGGTATTTCGCGCTGCTTGTTTAGATTCACCTATGTATGGCTCAGCAACGGTCAGCAGTTCTGGTATTATCCTATTTTTGTAGGTTCCACTTCCATCGCAGGTTTCCGCTGGACTGGTTTCTCTTGGATGTATTTCGGCATTGATTTACGTTTTATTGATTCGTTTACTTGTTAAATTAAAAAAAGGCAGGAATTCACATTCAGGTGAATTTCTGCCTTCTTTTTTTAATTAATCAAAGTTGCGGTTAGAACTCCTTTGTTCGTTACCCCAATTGTATATTTTTTTCCATTTGGTGCAGTAACGATAAGACTTGTTGGAGAAATTGTGTTCCACGTCGTCCCCCAATCGGCGGAGACCTGCAAGTTGCCGGCACCGCTTTCCTGAAGCAGTGTGCTGCCCAACTGCAGAGTATTGTGGTTATTTGCACGGAAAATGGATTGCCCCATTTCGATACGCGATTGCTTCAAAATCGAAGAACCGACATAAGCTGTTCCCGCTATTGTTGCGTCGATCCACCCATTCAATTCAAGAATCGAACAGTCGTCATATTGTCCGGCAACTGAAAGCAGTTGTGAGCCACTCCATTGTCCACGAATTTGCTGGTTCATTAACGTGACTTTTGACTGCTTAGCATTCGTCATTTTCATAAAACCAATGGCAGGAGCGTCATAAGGTTGGATGCCACAAGAATTAATACTCAAACTTATTTGATCGAATCCTCGGACAGCCCAACAATAACGAAGCCCTTCAAAGTCGACACCTTGGACAAATACATTTGCCACACCGCCCATTGTGCCTGAAATGTAATCCTTACCCAAGGTCATTACACCGCGATTATCATTTACCGTTGTCCCCGAATTTTGGTTATTTGAGAACTGACCGCCGATAAACTGGAAGCCCCCACTATCATTTGCAATTTGGACAGCAGCAACTTCCCCATACAACCAACTGTTGATGAACAGCAGATCGTTTCCGCTTTGAGTTCCTGTGCGTAAATTAATTCCAACATTAACTCCGTATCCTGTGCGCAGGTTGTTCGTCATCGATCCAAAGCAATTATTGACGAAGTCGAACCCAATATCATAATTGTCAACCGTCACGTTGCTTATCTCGAATTGGCGCATCTCGTCAATCTTGACACCTGCTTTAAAGCCAGATGGCCTTGCCGTTGGACCCTTGACAGCTAGATCCCGTAAGTTCCCGCTGCTTGAAAATGCACTGTTTTTGCCTATTACGATTGCATCGTAAGCAGAAGAATCAGGCTTAATGACCGTTTCCGTGCCACCCGCTCCCCTAATCATAACATTGTTTCCGCTAGCTATTATTGATGCCGTCGTTCGATAGGTTCCAGGTGGTATATACAGCTCAACACCGCTAGTAACAGCTTGTGTCAACGAATTATTTAAGGCGCTTGTGCTATCAAAGTTCGGTGTAACTTCTATAGGCGTCGCCCCATAGTCCGCTGCATTTATCATGATTAGGCTATCCCCCTTTGAGGTTGTAACGCTGATTGAAGCGCTATTTAACGATTGATTCCCCGCAGCATCTTTAGCTCTTACACTAAAGCTGTAGGCCGTTCCTGCAACTAATCCCGTCACAGTGAAGCTGGGTATTGTCGTTGAACCGACTATCGTGTTACCGTTATATATGTCGTAACCAGTAACACCGACATTATCTGTTGAGGCCGTCCAAGAAAGACTAACCGAGGTAGATGTTTTTGATTTGACAATTAAATTAGTCGGTGTTGAAGGAGCTTGCGTATCAGCACCCGCTGATGATAAGATTGCCATCCCCGTCAACCCGGGATCACCTGTCACCCGGCGAACATCCATATTCAATATGCCATCCGTCACCGTAACACTATAAGGTCCGTATTTTGCCCAACTGTTTAAACTAAGTCCACCGATCGGAGCTGTTGTAACCTGTACACCCTCTAAAAAAACATGGAAGGAACGAGAATTGGCTTGATAATTCTCAAGTGACCAAAGATATACTTGGTAACTGCCGTTTGGCAGCGGTTGGGTTACCGTAAAATCGCTTGCTGACGCGTATATATTAGAATTGAGCATAGTGCTTGTAGCACTGTCTACAGCTGGAACAGGTGTAATGGCCGGTGAATTTATATACGTTTTTACATTAGCCGAATACGTAATAAGGGAATTATTTCCTGCTAACCAGTTTTGGCCCTCTATCGTGACAGCAGGCCCTCCGAAATTAATACCTCTTACAAAGTTAGTGTTTATCGAATCTGTTGTCACAATCAAAGATGTGCTAAATGCGGAAAAGTTCCCAGCAGCATCTTTGGCTCTTACTTTAAATCGGTACGACGTATTTGCTGTTAACCCATTCACACTGAAGTTTGTCGCTGTTGTTGTACCAGCTAATAGGGTGTCATTGGTATAAACCTCATAACCCGTTACCCCCATATTATCTGTAGATGCCGTCCAAGTTAGGGATGCCGAAGTCGCTGTTTTGGATGGGGAGGTCAAGTTCGTTGGAGTTGATGGTGGTTGCGTATCTGGAGTCGGCGGAGGTGTAGTGGTAATATGAACCTCGCTTCGATTCAGCGTTCTGCTGACGGAAGTCGTGAATAAGGCGTCCCGCTGAGCTTGCGTATTGTAATCGTATAAATAGTTCCCCCATTCCATGAACCATGCCCATTTCGGTTGTGTATTAAATATAGTGATTGGGAACAATTGTCCTATTTCAGCAACTGCGATCGGCTTTCCGCCAGAAATGGCTTCTAATCCATCATAATATTCCTGCTTAAACGGTTCGTCTCCAAACATATACAAATCTGTCCCCAGTACGTCACACTTACTAGTTCCCACAAAATGAGTGGTGTAAGGATTAATATCCGGACTCTTAGGAGCGTTGGCATTCCACACCCAAATGATATTATTCAGTCCATGAAAATTCGTAAAACGGTTATACATAATATCCCATAGGAGCGTATAGTTCATCTTCTTGCCCCACCAAAACCAACCACCGTTCATTTCATGATAGGGGCGCCATAATACAGGCACATTGGCATCTCTGAGCTGTTTCAAAAATCCAGCAACCTTATCATATTCCGAGATAAGCCAGTTGTACTCCGCCGTACCGGGCGTGCATATTCGGTTGAACTCTGCATCCGTCGTACTCCTTTGTACATTTGACCAAGAATAAGAAGTGAGCGGGTAGTTTTGATGCCACATCATTGTCACAATGCCACCATTCTGAAAATAGGCCTTCGCTGAATTTGTAACATTCTGTCTTTGTGCAGCAATCACCGCATCCGATTGGTCAGCAATGGGTCCCATTTCATAGCCGGAGACCCCCGGATAATCGCCATATAGATTATAGATCTGATTCACATAACCATCGGGATCCTCCAGCCAATTATGGATCCCTGTCAATGTTTGATAACCTGAAATGGTGTATAAATAATTCAAGACATCAATTGTCTTTTGGCTTGCATTTGTGTTAATAGGATTAATCATTTTCTCACCCCTTCTGGAATATGATAAGATCGCTTACTTTTATATGAATCAATCACATTTTAATTCCGCCACATTCATATACTATGCACGCAAAACGTTAATTGATCATGCAAAACGCCAAAAATCGTTAGAAAACTAATAAAATCCCTCTAGTAGTTGAGAGATTCACTCACTCTTTACTAGAAGGATTAGCTAGGATTAGTTCTGGATCTACATTCCTGCCAAGACAGCCTTAACCTGCTCTCCTGGTTTAACAAACATAAAATTTGAGAGGCTTCCATCCATACAACAATATCAAGCTCTGCAAGCTGCTCATAGGTAGCGACTAGCTTGTCGTGCTTCGGATTTTTCAAGCTATGGCTACTACTACTTTTCATCATTCGGGTCTTGAACCCTAAAGATACGAGCGCACCAAAAAAAGAGAAGAATTCCTGTTTAAGGAGTCTTCTCTTGGGTCTTTAACTCATCCCTATTGTCGTTATTCTACTTGATTCATTCGTTCGATTGGAAAGTGTTAAAGCCTGCTGCAGTAGCATCGCAAGCAGCTTCCGCATCGAGCCAATACCAATTTTACTCATAATATTAGCCAGATGTATTTTCACAGTCTTCTCACTGATGTAACAACTTTCAGCTATCTCACGGTTAGTGTATCCATGGGTAACAAGTAGTGAAAGAATTTCCGATTCACGCTGTGTAAGGCCGTAATTCGCAAAAAACTGATGAAAAACCAGCTCCGGTTCCTTGGTTAGCTCCACATTTACGTAACTTTCATGTTCCGTAATCAACCTATTTGTCATCCGATAACTTCCTTTATATATGTCTAATTGGTTGTCAAACGATCTCTCATATAACAACTTCCTTTATATGGATATGTCTTTCCCGACTTAAGTCTAGAAATGACTCCTCAATCTTTACAAGCGGGTTCGTATCATCCGTAGGGTTAATATAAACGACCTCTCCAGAGCGGCCATCGGTTAGCTTCACTGTTCTGCCGATCAAATTATTAATCATATTGGTAAGAAACACAGACACAATGTGGGGGTCCAATTCCCCGAAAAACCCTTTCCTCATCCGACTTACGACCTCGTAAAAGGGCATCATTTCGTGATAAGGCCTCTTCGATGACATCGCGTGAAAGACATCGGCAACAGCAACAATTCGACTCATTCGATCCAACTGGCTATCCTTTAATTGCAATGGGTATCCAGTACCATCTGCCCGCTCATGATGCTGTAGGGCAACTAGGGCTACTCTGTAGTTAATCCCTACCGTTTCCTTAAGCATGTTATAGCCTAGAATCGTATGCCGCTTTATTTCGTCGTACTCTTCAGAGGTTAATCTCCCCGGCTTCATTAGAATTTCTTGCGAAATCTTGATCTTACCAACATCATGCATCGTAGCTGCCAGTGATAATAACGTCACTTCATTGTCAGCCAAATTTAACCATTTGCCAATCAGCGTTGAAAGTATGCCTACACCAATATTGTGCTGATGCGTATACTCATCTTTCGCTTTGACAGCTTGAAATAATTGGAATAAATCGGGGTTCTCAGCAGCCTGCAGAATGATAGGAATCAAATCATTCTTGATTTCCAGCAGCGGAATTTTCTTCTGCGATTGAATACGCTCGAATAAGTCCTTGGCATATTGGGAAGCTTTTTGGACAAGGAGTTGGGAAGAATCTGGTGGGGATACAGAATCAAGTTTATACTCATGCATGGTTGTCGTAATGATACCCATAAAGTCAATGCGATGCTGTCGAAACAAATCCAAATGCTCTTGATTGAGAACCGATTGACTTGGTACTAAGACAAGTCCATGGCTTGTTGTCACATCGTATTTCAACATCTTACCCACTAGTTCTCTCAATAAAGCTCGCTCCAATTATTTCAAAATATAACCAATTTCAATTATATACGACAAATTTAGTACAATCTATGGGTCAGAATCCCATATTTTTTTGGAAGATGTAGGATAAATAACCTATTCCATTCTTCGAAATCATCAAAAGCGGGACTATTGGCCTGCTTTTTTATGTTCAACTGACGCCATATCCACACCGTGACATCCGTCTACTCTGCTGCATATAGTAAGTATCGACTAATCCGCTTCTACCTAAGGAGGAAATTACGCAATGGCTTCAGACAACAAACAAGAGCTTCGTGAATTGGAAACTGAATTATTACAGCCTGAAACTACGGAACAGTCCTATCCTGCTTCATATCCGCAAGCTGTTCCTTATCCGTATGGCTATCCTGTACCGCAAGCTTACGCATGGGTGCCTGCTTACGATCCGCGCGGCTTAGGCGGAATGTTCGGACTTCCAGGTTTCCCTGGGCAACCTGGAAGTCCTGGGCAACCTGGATTCCCTGGGCAACCCGGATTCCCTGGGCAACCCGGATTCCCTGGGCAACCCGGATTCCCTGGGCAACCCGGATTCCCTGGGCAACCTGGATTCCCTGGGCAACCTGGCTTTCCTGGGCAGCCTGGCTTTCCCGGGCAACCTGGATTCCCTGGGCAACCGCAAGGAGGCGGGCAGCAAGCCCCCACTTCCCCACCTCCAGCTTATACACCGCAGAAGCCATTTAAAGCTGCAGGTGCTTCCGCTTATGCTGTAGATCCGGGAGGTATTTCCCGCTGCTTGTTTAATTTCACTTATGTCTGGCTCAGCAACGGTCAACAGTTCTGGTATTTCCCTATTTTTGTCGGACGTCATTCGATCGCAGGCTTCCGTTGGACTGGGTTCTCTTGGATGTATTTCGGTGTCGATTTGCGCTTCATTGACTCATTTACTTGTTAAAATAATGCGATAAGAACAAAGGCTGTTATTCTCATCAAGGGAATAACAGCCTTCCTTCTTTTCAACCTTCCTGCCAAGCAAAGCGGTATCCGATCCCAGGCTCCGTTAGGATATACTTCGGTCTTGTCGGATCCTCTTCAATCTTTTTCCTCAGATGACCAACGTATACTCTCAAGTATTGGCTGTCTGACTCATACTGCTGACCGCCCCAAACTTGTTTGAGCAATTGTTTATGTGTCATTACTCGTCCAGCATTTAAAGCAAGTACTTTCAACAAATCGTATTCGGTCGGTGTCAATTTGAGTTTCTCATCATGCAGCTCTACACTACGTTGAGATAAATCAATAACTAAATGACCCAGTTTCAACACGGGTTCATCTTGTGTCTTGGCGATATGCCGCAAGGCAACTCGCATACGGGCCATAAATTCGCCCATGCCAAAGGGCTTCGTTACATAATCGTCGGCGCCGCGATCCAAAGCAAATCATGACAAATACAATTAGTCCAATAACAATCATATTGTTTGCCTCCTAAAAGTTTATTTCTATAAAACTCTCATCGAAAGCCTAGCTCACGCTTTTTCACAAAATTTAAAAAATCCCCAAAACCCTAGAAATGTTATTGCCATTAATAAAATCATTATTACATCGTTGTACATAACACACCTCCTTGATCAGACAGAACCAACTGCTTCCCTGAAACATTGTAACGCCGAACCGTATAAAAATGAGGTAAAGAATCTATATCATCCGTATAAAAAAAGCATAAAAATGCTATCTCCCCATGCCTCTTGTTTCTGATGAACACACTGCAAACCGTCCATAAGGGTTCACTCTCCTCAAATTTTTGAACAACAAAAAGAAGCCTAAGAGCAGAGAATCTCTACTCTCGGGCTTCTTTGCAGCGTTAATAAACGGGACTGTGAAAGGCACGATAGAAAGCGGTTCTCTCCCAATACGCTTACGAGGTTAGCTGTCGGATTCGGGCTTGGAAGTGCCCTACCTTGGCAAATTCCACCTCTGCCATAAACTCGGAAATCTACTTCTCAACCTGCCTATACCAGCCTAACCGCAGTTTCTGCATACTTTAAGCTCGGTTTTGGAGATTATCGCAATCCACAGTGAGAGATAAGCTCCGTTTCCGAGCTTATCCGCTTATACTTTTTACTCACTTCAGCCGAATGTGAAACAGTGTAAGGCCACCCTATTTCTCTTATTTTATAAGCTATCTATCCCCAAGTTATGAATCTTACACCTTGTCGACGTTAAAGTAACGTGCTTCGGGATGTGCAAAGACAATAGCCGAGACCGCGGCCTCCGGCTCCATCATAAACGATTCCGTCAGTTCTACACCGATATCCGCTGGCGTAAGCAGAGCGAAGAGCGGCGCCTGATCCTCCAGATTCGGACAAGCAGGATAACCAAAGGAGAAACGCTGGCCGATATATTTCGCTCCAAAGCGCTCCTGCATCGTCATCTGAGGGCTATCAGCAATTCCCCACACATCACGCATGATATGATGAATTCGCTCCGCGAAGCCTTCTGCAACCTCAAGCGCAGTAGCCTGCAGCGCATGCGACTTGAGATAATCCCCTTTGTCGCGCAACGCCTTGGCAAGCTCGTTGATTCCATGTCCTGCAGTAACGAGCAGGAAGCCCACATAGTCCATTTGGCCGCTTTCCACCGATTTCAAGTAATCGGCCAAGCAGTAATAAGGCTCAGTTTCCTGCCTTGGAAAGGTAAATGTGTGTAGTGCTTTACTTGGGTCCTCCGGATCGTAGACAATGACATCATTGCCGTTAGATTGAGCAGGGAAAAAGCGATACATTCCGTGAGCTTGAATAATCCCTTTTTTCTGAGCATCATTTAGAATAGAATCCACGGTGTCTTTCAGCTCTAAGGCTTTAGCATCCTTCTCTTCCAAGTGCCGCTCTACTTTGCCTTTCAAGCCTAGATGATGGCCAAGCAGCATCTGCATGTTCACATAGGGCATAATGTGGCCGATTGGATAATCTCGCATGATGTGCCGCTTTACATCTGGTGGTACTTGAACCGGAACGTCCTTCGAAATCGTAGAGGCATGAACCCGCGTCAACTTCGGCAGATGATCTTCCTTCTTGCCAGCTTCCATGACATCCGACTCCTTGCTCTCTCTCAGCTCTTGAATGAGCCGCTTCCGCTGCTCAGGATCGCTTAAGCGGTTAGCAATGTCCAGCCCGTCCATCGCATCCTTGGCATACAAGACCAACCCTTCATATTCCGGAGCAATGCGGGTCTTCGTGAATTTACGGGTCAGCGCAGCGCCTCCTACCAGTATAGGTACATCGATGCCTGCGCCCCGCAAATCCTGCGCGGTAATGACCATTTGCTGCGCCGATTTCACGAGCAGGCCGGATAAACCGATGGCATCGGGTTGTTCTTTGCGATAAGCTTCAATGATCTGCTCCGGCGGAACCTTAATGCCAAGGTTCACAATTTGGTATCCATTGTTGGAGAGGATGATCTCCACAAGATTTTTACCGATATCGTGAACGTCGCCTTTCACCGTGGCAAGAATGATTTTACCCTTAACTGCAGACTCATCCTTCTCCATAAAAGGTTCCAGATAGGATACGGACGCCTTCATGACTTCCGCACTCTGCAGAACTTCAGCGACAATGAGCTCATTGTTGTTAAACAAGCGCCCCACTTCCGCCATTCCTTTCATCAACGGGCCATTGATGACTTCAAGCGGAGCGTATATCTTCAGCGCTTCTTCCAGATCGGGAAGGAGTCCTTCCTTCGTCCCTTCGATCACGTAGGTGGCGAGGCGGTCTTCCAGTGAGAGGTTCGATACTTTTTCTTTCTTCTCTATCTTTTTTACCCGGAAATGTGCGACAAACTCGGCTAATGTCTCGTCGTTCGTATGATAGATTAGATTCTCAGCAAGACGGCGCTCTTCCTCCGGAATTGAAGCATAACGCTCCAGTTTCTCAGTGTTCACGATGGCGTAGTCAAGTCCAGCCTTGGTGCAATGGTACAAGTAAACGGAGTTCAACACTTCCCGTCCTGCATCAGGCAGACCGAAGGAGATATTGCTAAGACCAAGAATCGTTTTACATGCCGGATATTTGGCTTTAATTAATTTAATCCCTTCGATCGTTTCCACAGCGGAACCGAGATACTGCGGATCACCAGAACCGACGGGGAACATGTTCGGGTCAAAAATAATATCGTGCGGTTCCAAACCATATTTATGAGTCAACAAGTTATATGCCCGTTCCGTGACCTCGATCTTAGCTTGTCTGGATACGGCTTGGCCTCGTTCATCAATGAGGATCATGACGACGGCTGCCCCGTATTTATGGATCAAAGGTACAATCGCTGCGAACTTGGCTTCGCTATCCTCCAGATTGATCGAGTTGATGATCGCTTTTCCTTGCGAATATTTCAAACCAATCTCAATGATGTGATCATAGGTGGAGTCGATCATGAGCGGTGCTTTTACTTTTTTGACCACTTCCTGCAAAAAATGTTCCATCGCATAAGCCTCGTCAATATCGGTATCCTGCAAATTGATATCAATGACGTGCGCGCCATTCTTCACCTGCGCCCTGGCAATTTCCGATCCTTCTTCGAACTTTCCTTCTTTGATTAGTCGTTTGAACTTTCGGGAACCGGAAATGTTCGTTCTTTCACCCACCATGACGGGACGATTCTCCTCTTCGATATAGATGGTCTCGATCCCCGACACCGCAGCGGGATGAATGCAGTAATTCTGGCGCGGCGAGTATGGACTCAACGTATCCGCTAGGGCGCGAATATGAGCAGGCGTCGTTCCACAGCACCCTCCGGCAATGTTAAGCCAGCCTTGTTCGGCAAAGCCGGCCATCTTCTTAGCCAGTGACTCCGGCGATTCATGGTAATGCCCGTTCTCATCGGGCAAGCCAGCATTCGGGTAACAACTAATGGCCGAATCTGCGATTTGCGATAACGTACGAATATGGTCACGCATAAACTCTGGACCCGTTGCACAGTTCAGACCAATGGAGATCGGGTGTAAATGCTCCAGCGAAATGTAGAACGATTCAATATTTTGACCTGCCAACGTGGTACCCATGGGTTCGATCGTTCCTGAGATCATGATAGGAAGCTGGGTACCGAGCTGTTCGAAGGCTCTTCGTACGCCAATGCTGGCGGCTTTAACATTGCGTGTATCCTGTGACGTCTCGATTAACAGCGCATCCACGCCGCACTCAATCAAGGCTGCCGCCTGATCATAATAACTTTCTTCCAACTGTTCGAAGGTCACTCCACCTGTGACAGAGAGCGTTTTGGTCGTAGGCCCCATAGCCCCTGCCACATAACGCGGCCACTCCGGTGTCGAATATTTCTCTGCCGCTTGAATGGCCAGCTTCGCAGCTGCGACATTAATTTCTCTCGATTTATGTTGGAGAGCATATTCTGCGAGTACGACTGTCGTCGCACCGAAGGTGTTCGTTTCTATCATGTCGGAACCAGCGGTCAAATAAGCTTCATGGATGTTCAGAATAATATCCGGACGCGTTAGGACGAGCACCTCATTACATCCATCCAGCTCTTCCCCGCCAAAATCATCTGCAGTAAGATTCGCCTGCTGAATCATAGTCCCCATAGCGCCATCCAGGATCAAAATTTTCTTTTGCATTTGTTCTTGAATAGATGGTTTTTGCATCGTTAATCTTCCTTTCACTTCAGATAAAGAACATCCCCGCTTCAATTTGCAAAAAGATTAGCAAATTACAGCAGGGACTTGATTTTCCGGGAAACTGTTATCAGTGTCGTTCATGGATGCTAGCCAGCACTCGGTTACTATCTGTCTGGATTTTTCTCTTACCCCACTTTCGTAAATACTTGCTAGGGATGTGGAACATTCTCTTCAATCTTGCTGAGGTCAGGTAGCGGGTTGAGAGCGAAATCTTCAAGCTTGATATCGGTCTAGTTGCCGCTACGCAGAACCCCCAGTCCTCCCCATATCTCTTCATGACATCAAAATGATAGGGCAATACATAAAAACCGGCTGCTTTGAGCGTTGCCATTATACTCCAGACGAATTCTGGCATCTCTGACATCAAGGAGCACGCTATGGTAATGGCTCCCCCTGGTGCCAGGCGCTTTTTCAGGAGACTGTAAAACTCTTTGCTGTAGAGACGGCCGAGCGCAAGAGACTTATAGCTAGGTTCTGGAACGTCGATGATGATGACATCCCACTTCTTCTGGTTCTTCTCCACGAACGCCCTGCCGTCCTGAACGACGGTTCGCACTTTAGGATTTCGCAAAGACCCCTTATTGAACTTCACCAGCGGCTTCAAATTCTTGCCTAATTCCATCATGGTGGAGTCAATATCAACGACTGTAATCGCTTTTACGTCTCGATAACGGAGTACTTCACGCGTTGTAATGCCTCCGCCTCCACCGATCATCAGAATGTTCTGCTTCTGCTTAGCGACTGCCATTGGTATATGGACCATCGATTCAGCCCACATGTTGTCATCCTCTGTCGTACCGAACATCACATAGCCATCTCCATAGACCCATACTTTACCACTTGCTAGCTTAACCACCGCGATTCGCTGATAGCGCGTCTTAATTCGGCGCAAAATGCGATACTTCCCGTCTGGCTCATCATCCTCTGATATATAATCCCGAAGGGACGCAACTCTTGCTTTAGACATATTGATTTTACTATTCGATATAATCTGCGCTTTTTTATAAATCACGAATATCCTCCCCTTATAGTTAAAATACTTGGTTCATTACAATCGTTTGATCACGGTCTGGTCCAACAGAAAAAATAGAAACTGGAATCCCCGTTAACAAACTGATTCTCTCTATGAAAAGACGCGCATTGGCAGGAAGTTCCTCCCATGACTTGACGCCTGTAATGTCCTCTGACCATCCGGGGAGCTCTTCATAGATGGGCTCGCAGCCTGCTAAGATGTTAAGATTAGCCGGGAAAGATTCCATGACTTCGTCTTTATACTGATATGCCGCACAAATTTTCAAACGATTAATACCAGTCAAAACATCGATCGAATGAAGAGAAAGTCCAGTTACTCCACTCACGCGGCGAGCATGGCGGACCACAACACTGTCAAACCACCCCACACGTCTTGGACGACCTGTGGTTGTTCCATATTCATGACCAATTTCACGAATGTGGTCTCCAATTTCGTTCCTTAATTCAGTCGGAAATGGACCGTCTCCTACTCTTGTTGTATATGCCTTGGCTACTCCTATCACTTGCTGAATCTTAGTTGGTCCGACACCTGCGCCAATACAGACCCCTCCTGCGATCGGATTGGAAGAGGTGACGAATGGATAGGTTCCATGATCGATGTCTAACATGACTCCCTGGGCACCTTCAAACAAAACTCTATTTCCAGCATCTATCGCATCGTTAAGCAGAACTGACGTATCGGTCACATAGGGTCGGAGGATCTCGGCGATGGCCAAGTATTCACCTAAAATATCTTCTATCACGAAGCCTTCTGCTAAGTAGACTTTTTCAAACAACCGGTTCTTTTCCTCCAGATTACGCCTTAACTTACGTTCAAATTCCCCGGGATCCATAAGATCCGCTATGCGAATGCCCACGCGAGCGAATTTATCCGTATACGCAGGTCCAATTCCTCTGCGCGTTGTACCAATCTTATTCGTACCTCTAGCATCTTCTTCGACAGAATCTAACTTGATATGATAAGGAAATATGACGTGTGCCCGATTGCTGATCCGTAAGTTATCCGTACTTACCTTGTGACTATGAAGGTACTCGATCTCTTGAACAAGCGCCCTTGGGTCAATCACCACGCCATTTCCAATCACACAAATTTTATCCTTATAAAAAATTCCGGAAGGAATTAAATGAAGTTTATATTTGTTTCCCGCAAACACGATGGTATGTCCGGCATTATTGCCACCTTGATATCGGGCGACAACACCCGCTTTTTCCGCTAAATAATCGGTAATCTTCCCTTTACCTTCATCCCCCCACTGCGCTCCTACAACTACGACGGTTGACATCCAGCAATCCCTCCATCTTGGTCCTTACTCTTCACATACCTCGTCAATTCCGCCGTCATTTCATACCGCATAAACGGAGTAATCAGATAAATACCTTTAAAATAGCGGGAAACGGTATCCACGAGTTCCATAGCAATTTCCATTCCTTGTTTTCTTGCATCTTCACCTTGGTAGCGAGCCATCTTCGCAAGTACATCATCTGAAAGTCGTATGCCCGGGACTTGATGATGGAGAAATTCAGCATTCCGATAGCTGGTTAAAGGCATGATCCCGATAAAGATAGGAATAGGTAACTGCGCAGTAGCTTGTGCGACCTGTTCGATTTGTTGATGACTGAAGAGAGGCTGACTCATGGCATAATCCGCACCTGCTGCAATCTTTTTCTCCAACCTCTCAACCGCCTTGTCTAAATGCCGTGTATTGGGATTGAAGGCTGTCCCAACGGTAAATCCCGCACGTGCTTTAAGGGGACGACCCGAGAATGAAGTCCCCTCGTTTAGCTTTTTAATCAGGCGTATCATTTCAATTGAAGTTGTATCGTATACAGAGGTGGCATCCGGAAGATCACCATAGCGCGGAGGGTCACCTGTTACTGTGAGTACATGATCAATGCCCAAGGCGTGGAGTCCCATCATATGAGACTGTTGGGCAATCAAATTCCTGTCCCGGCAAGTCACGTGGAGGAGTGGGCGAATCCCAACCTGCTCTTTCACGAGTGTCCCCATCGCCATATTACTGATACGGGTCATCGCGAGCGAGTTATCTGCCATGGTAACCGCATCTGCTCCAGCCTCTTTCAACGCTATTGCCCCCTCTAAAAAAAGAGAGTAATCCAGATCTCTTGGAGGATCTAATTCCACAATAATGGTCGTTTGTTCTTGAACCATCTCCGGTAATGTCCTTTGCTTAGGAGGATCTGAACCTTTCTTCATTTTCTCACCCCTATTCTATTAAAATTTACTATATTCTATGTGATAGAAACGAAATGGTATGGATGAGTAGCTATGATCATGCCTAAATATAGAATATTGGTAGAATGCACATTACGTATTTAGAAGATTGCGAATATACATATAGTAGTAACACACACCATAATGGTATAAGGGGTTGAAAATATGAATCTGCCTCCTTCTGTTTTAGTAATAGGAACGATTTTCATAGATTGCAAAGGATTCGCCAAGCAAAATTATCATCCATCTACTAGAAATCTCGGTAACATTCAGTTTGTCCACGGTGGTGTAGGAAGAAATGTGGCTGAAAATCTAGCAAACCTCCATGTAACAACATGTTTTGCTTCCTCCGTTGATGCCTCTGCAATTGGGAAAGAAGTCATAGGCAGACTTCAAAAGTCAAAAGTAAATACCAATTATCTTATCGAAACTAAACAACTGGGAATGGGCATGTGGCTGGCAATCTTGGACGAAAAAGGCGATCTAGCCGGGTCCATCTCCCAAATGCCGGATCTTACTCTTTTAGAAGAGTTGATTACAAGCAAAGGAGTAGATCTGATTCGGCAATCCACCCATATCACACTTGAATTAGATCTTAATTTCCAAATTGCCCGTAGCGTCATCAAGCTAGCTGCAGAAGAAAAGAAACCGATCTACGGCGTTCCCGGTAACTTAGACGTGATCTTACATCATAGAGAGCTATTAGATCATTTAGATTGTTTTATATGCAACAATTTTGAAGCAGATCTATTTTTCGAGCTGAATTTTACGAATTTAACTATCGCTCAAAAACTAGAGTCGCTTATTCAATTTGTTGATCGGACGGGAATGGGCTCTATGGTAGTTACATTAGGAGAAAAAGGGGCTGTCTACTATAATCCCCAAACCAAAGAAGTTGGGTATCAACCTGTCTTTCCCGTCAAACTTGTGGATTCGAGCGGAGCTGGAGATGCTTTCTTTTCAGGTACAGTCATGGGATTGGTAAAGGGGCTTTCTTTAAAAGAAGCAGTGATTTGTGGAACTAAGGTGGCCGGGTGGACCATTGAATCTACTGAAAATACATGCCTGGATCTGCCCTTAAAAATAAAAGAGGATGAGTTCTTTATAAATTACTCATGAGTCCAACGAAAATAAAAAAGAGCCGCTAAAAAGCGAGCTCCTGTTTTCGTTATTGATAAACTTGAAAAACTAAACAGTTCGTCAACAAGGGTGATTTCTTGAACTGTATCTGTATGCTGGAAGATTAAAAGAAAAAAAACCCTTACAGAGTAAGGGTTTTTTGTATAAACTTGGAATGCGGTCGGAGGGATTTGAACCCTCACGCCTTGTGAGCGCCACCCCCTCAAGATGGTGTGTCTGCCGTTCCACCACGACCGCGAGGTATAAAAGTAAAAATGACCCGTAGGGGACTCGAACCCCTGTTACCTCCGTGAAAGGGAGGTGTCTTAACCACTTGACCAACGGGCCACGAATGTCTGTAAGCTTTGCAGCCCATTTTGACGACAATTGTAATTATAATAGATTCTGTCGTAGTTGACAAGCACAAAATCTGGAATGCTCATGGGCAAATATGGTATGCTGAGACCAATTCAAAATACTCGAGGTGCTTGTCATTCATGCTAATTTATGAATCTACCCATGGAACGGTCCATGAGGAAACGGTACGCGTTCCCGGTCCGAACGAAGTAGCTTGGGTGAGAATGGAGAACCCCTCTCCTGACGATGTCAAACATGTCCTAGGGGACTTATTCATGTGCCACCCTCTCCTCATTGAGGATGCGATTAAGCTGAACCAACGACCGAAGATGGATACGTATAAAAATCATATTTTTCTAACCTTTTTCGCGGTATCTGAGCAGCTTGAACCATGGGAAATAGGGATCGTGATCGGATCAAATTTTGTGATAACCGTATACAAGGACAATCTCCCCTTCATAGATCAGCTTTACCATACCTGCCAAGAGGTTGAAGATCGATTAATGCATCCAGGAGCCATTCTTCATGCGATACTCGATCGTTGTGTCGATGATTATTCCATCGTTGCGGATCATTTTGACGATCGCTTGGATCGCATGGAACAGGATGTGTATCGTAACCCTAGGATTCGCATTGCACAGGATGTTTTCCAACTCAAACGGGCTATGCATCAGCTGCGCCGCGTCATTGTGGAGGAACGAATTATCCTTTCCGCCATCGCGCACCACTCCTTCCCCTACACACGTGAAGAAGATGATGTCTATTTCCTGGATATCATGGACCACATCTCACGAGTCGTTGATTCTTTGGACATTTTCCGGGAGTCGCTAACCGGACTCCTCGAGCTCCAAATGAGCATGAAGTCCGACCGGATGAATGAGATTATGAAGACGTTAACGATCTTTAGCACGATCTTTCTTCCTCTGACTTTTATCGTCGGACTTTACGGTATGAATTTCAAATATATGCCCGAACTGAATTGGGATTATGGATATCTGTATGTCTGGATTCTTATGGTCATCTTAAGCGGCATTATGTGGTACTACTTCAAACGTAAGCATTGGTTTTAACGAAAAAAAGGCACTCCACCGTGACCATCAATCACAGAGGTGCCTTTTTACTACTAGCAGCTACTTCATTTTAAAGTAAGAAACAGATTCATTCAAAGTATCTACAACGGACCTAAGCTGTTCGGAGGCAGCAGCAATATTCTGCATCATCGCTAACTGCTCCTCTGTTGCAGCAGCAACCCCTTGGGATTTGTTCAAAATATGCGTTGAACTCGATGCCGATTGATCCATTGTCGCAGAAATCTCCTCGGAGCTTGCCGACATTTGCTGGGTAATCGCTGAAGTCTCATGAATTTGAGTCACAATGTGTGTCACCGATTGCATGATGGTATGGAAGCTTAGGTTCACTTCCTGCATCATGCTCGATCCCGCACTAGCTTCCTGTTTGGTTGCATTCATAGAATTTGAAACACTGGCGATCTCGACTCTCGTCTCATGAATCAACTGATTAATTCCCTCTGCTGACTCGATAGATTGCGATGCAAGCTTACGAATTTCATTCGCAACAACGTTAAACCCTTTGCCGTGCTCACCCGCTCTAGCTGCCTCGATGGAAGCATTCAGTGACAACAGATTCGTTTGATTCGCAAACGTTGTAATGCTCGATGCAATAAGACCAATCTCATCGGATTTGCGTGTTAAGGATTGTACGGTTTGTGAAAGCTGCTCTACTGATTTCAACATGTTCACAATTTGCTGCTGCAGCTTCCCAAGCAAGTCATTTCCAAGCTCGGCATGACGAGAAGTTAGGGAGGAGTGCTCCGCCATAACGCCTGAATTTTCAGCCACTCTTTGAATCCCAATGGCCATTTCCTCAATCGCTCGGCTCGTTTCTGCGCTGCTTCTTGCCTGCACTTCGACGTCCTGCGTCATCTCTTGAATACTGATTGCGACATGCTCAGAAGCCGTGGCCGATTCCTTGGAACTATCCGAAAGCTCGTTAGAGGCATCCTGTACAAATTGGGTATTGTGAGCGATCGTGCCGATCAAACCTTTAATTTTCGAAACCATACTATCTACCGATTCTGTGATTTTACCTAGCTCGTCTTTGGCGTACGTTTGCTGAGGCTCGTGAGTAAGATCCCCTGCAGCTACTTGTCCGGTTAACTTCACGATTCTACTGATCGTTTTCATTATTTTACTAATAACTATCCATCCTGCTGTCGTGAGTAAAATGATAATCATAGCGATAGATATGTAGATCGTTTTTGCCGTTTTATCATTTTGAGCCTTGATCTCTTCAATACTTGATTTCGCATAGGCATCCAAAATTTCACCGATTTGATTCATGCCCTCGCGGCCTTTTTCGAAAGTTGCTATTAATTTAGCATCATTAATAATCCCTTTTCCAGTACTCGACGACTGAACAACGGCATTCGCTTCTTTCGCCCATTGGTCAAATGACGTATGAAAGCCAGCTATGTTCTGCTCAATGGTTTGCTTCGTCTCTGTATGCGCTGTTTGTAACAACTGTTTGGCATTTATTATATCAGCCGCTTGTCCAACCCTTGTATTCGTTTGATCGATGTTGTCTTTTAAAGCTTTAAGCTGTTTCGTCTTCTCTTCCGCAGTCAACGTTCCCGAAACCAACAACTGGTAAGCCGTCAACGCCTGATACATATCGCGATCTGCATTCAAGATAAGCGAAGTGCTTTTATTCGTAGTTTCATAAAGAGATGAAGCTAATACTTCCGTATTGGACTTACTTTGCTGCAGTAAAAACACACTTGTGCCTAGATACAGCATGGAAGGAACTAATAGCAATAAAAGGAGTCGTACACGTATAGATAACAATTTTGCCACAGAATTTGCCCCCGTCATTAATCTATTTTTGATCATTATAACGGAAAATAGTTTAATAGATGTTAGAAAACTGTTAAAAATGAATGTAATTAACTAACAAAAATAAGCTCAACGGCATGAATGCCATTGAGCTTATTTCCAGCTAATTCGGATACGGAGAGAGAGGGATTCGAACCCTCGCACCGCTTACGCAGTCTAACCCCTTAGCAGAGGGTCCCCTTATAGCCACTTGGGTACCTCTCCAAAGATACTGGCTCCCCGAACAGGACTCGAACCTGTGACAACTCGATTAACAGTCGAGTGCTCTACCAACTGAGCTATCAGGGAATGAATAAGTTTTATTTTATTATGAAGGCGTTAGTAAGTCAAGTGTATACGATTTCAATTTTCCCCTACATTTTCCACATGCATATTTCCGGACGTCCGTTTTGCGTTTGCGGAAGTATTCGGTTTTGCAATTAACGCATTCCAACCTGTATTTATAGGACTGTTTCTGGGAAGCCCGCGGCAGCGAACGGCAGAACCTGGTACCTCCAACTTGCGCCAGCAAGGTTTTGAAATCATGATCGCGATGCTGGTAGCCACGCTTCAATATATGCAAATGATAATGACAAAGTTCATGCTTAATGATTTTCTCAATTTCATCTCGTCCAAATGTCTCCCACTGCATCCAACTGATTTCGATATCATGGGATTTGGTAAAATAGCGCCCGCCCGTCGACCTTAATCTCCGGTTAAACCGCGCCTGATGTACAAAAGGCCTCCCAAACGATGCCATAGAGATCTGCTCGATCCATTGCTGCAGCTCCCGATCC
Source organism: Paenibacillus sp. V4I3 (assembly GCF_030817215.1). Classification (GTDB taxonomy): domain Bacteria; phylum Bacillota; class Bacilli; order Paenibacillales; family NBRC-103111; genus Paenibacillus_E. The sequence goes on along the minus strand of NZ_JAUSZA010000001.1, from coordinate 2,038,890 downwards.
TCCATCCCCATTCGCTCCTTTGACAAGTTCTCACTTGAATTTGTACCGTATGTACGGCTATACTGTCAAGTAGAAAAGAAGATCGAAAGCTTTCTAAAGAAAGGATTTGAACAACCCTTATGCCGCAAATGCGATATGTCATTCTTAAGTTCGAACAACAAGTAGAATTCGTTGAAATGCCATCTTCATACTCATATCAATTGACAGCTCTGAATCAAAGATTGCACAAAGAATTAGAGAAATTGACCGCTGACTCTGTCCCTCAGCTTCCACGGGTTATTGCAGAATGCGACGACTTGGAATTGATTGGCACAGCGCATACTCTAATTCAAGGTTTAGATTACATTAATCGTTTGGAAAATACCTTTGCTGGCATCCAGGAAAAGTCTTATCCACTTATTTCCTTATTAACTGAAATTCGCGCGCTTCAAGCCCAGCTGGAACAGTGGTATGAAGAGGAATTTGAGGGTTAATCTTTAAGAGAGCGATTATAAAGCACTTAGCAAAAAAGTAACACAAATCAAAAGGACCTGCACCCATCGAAGCAATCCCTCATATGCTATTATTACATGGCGAAGAAGGGGATGGGCATATGCCGCAATGGCTCTGTAATCAATTAATGCGGGCCTTCCAGAACAAAAACCGCAGACAAATCCGATTGCTGAATGATAGCTGGTACTTTTACCGCACCCGCCGCTCACAAGAGGAGTGGCCTGACACCCAATCGACGGACGGACCGGGCAAGCGTAAATTTTGATAAAAGAGCTAGTACTTGCGCGAAGCGGGTGCTGGCTTTTTTGCAATGTCCATTTACATAGTGAAAACAGAACAACGTACTACTTGCAGAGAAAAGTGAATTCAAACCAAAGCAACTTACTACTTGCTGAGAAAAGTAAACATTTGTTAAAAAAAGGTTGCATATTTGAAATGTGCCCTCTATACTGTAAATAAATGTAATAGATTATCGGAGTGAAGCACACTCGATCTTGCAGAATTTCTGCGGTTCGGGTGTGCTTTTTTTCGTACATAAAAAAGGGGGAGTCGATTATTATGCCACGTAAAACAAGAGGTTGGTTAAGAAAAATGCGTGAACTTGGATTGGGGCGACACGGGTTTGGTGGTTGGATGAGTGGTTCTGAATTGATGGTTCAGCGGGGGAATTTAAGAGAGATGGCGGTAGTTCAAGAGCGGCAGGGCAGGAACGAAGCTGTTCATGAGCAATCGGGATTAGTGCACAAGAAGAATGCTGTTCATGAGCATCCAGGATTAGTGCAAAGCAAGATGAATCCTGTTCATGAGCAACAAGGATTTGTGCAAGGCAAGATGAGTGAAGTTCAAGAACATCCAGGATTAGTGCAAGGCAAGATAAGTGTAGTTCAGAAAAATAATGTTTATGTGATGCTGCCGAGGAAGTCAACTGCTCAAATACCGCCTCTCTCCCCCCTCGCCAGCCTAGAAATCAACAAGTGGGAGTTAAGGAAGCAGCTTATTATACAAATAGCCACGCATCGTAGTGGCAAAATTAGACTGCGGGATGTCGCTGCAGAATGCAATGTAAATATTCGTATCGCAGCAGAATGGCTAAAACGCCTTTCCCTTGAGGGCATGATCTCTCTTGTAGCTGGTCAGCGGAATGTAATGGTTTACTCTTTAAAGGATGTGGGGCGAGTTCATAAATAAACACATTTGCCCCTATATGGGGGAGTATGTATGAGTACTTGTTGGAGAGGATGATGTCGGGTAAGTGATGGAGATGACGCTCGGAGGTGGGCGTTATGAGTAACTTAAGGAAGGATGATGTGGACATTGGTTGATGTCGAAAACGTCTCTTGGGTGGGCGTATGAGTAACTTAAGGAAGGATGATGTGGGGATTGGCTGATGTTGGTAACGCCACTTGTGTGGGCGTACGAGTAACTTAAGGAAGGATGATGTGGGGATTAGTTGGTGTTGGTAACGCCTCTTGTGTGGGCGTACGAGTAACTTAAGGAAGGATGATGTGGGGATTAGTTGGTGTTGGTAACGCCTCTTGTGTGGGCGTACGAGTAACTTAAGGAAGGATGATGTGGAGATTCGTTGATAACGGTAATGCCTCTGGGTTGGGCGTACGAGTGACTCCCCACTCTAAACCCCCTCGTTCCCGAATAGGAGTCTCTAAAAGCTGTTATTTGAGCAATTTCGAACAAAAATATTTAAATAGAAGTCTCTACAAGCTCTTATTTGTAAATTTCATTATTAATATTCCCATTTTTCCCCGAATAAGGGTCCCTAGGAGCTTCTATTTATCGAAAATGCAAAGATACTTGAGGTTTAGCAGCCTTTGGAAGCTCTAATTGGCCCAGCGATAAGCCTACAAAAAAAGCAGCTGGGAGCATAACGCTGCCAACTGCTGCTGATTCTTATTGCTGAGGCTTTTTCATGGTCAAGCCAACGCGACCTTTTTTCTCGTCTACGTTAAGCACCCATACTTGGACGATGTCCCCAACGGACACCACATCCATGGGGTGTTTCACGAAGCCGTTCTTGAGCTGCGAGATGTGCACCAGCCCATCGTTCTTAATGCCGATATCGACGAAGGCACCGAAGTCGATAACGTTGCGCACCGTGCCGGTCAATTCCATGCCCGGCACAAGGTCTTCAAGCTGCAGCACGTCGGTGCGGAAGATCGGCGCAGGGACTTCGTCCCGCGGATCTCGCCCAGGCCGCTGCAGGCTGTCTAAGATGTCCCGCATCGTCGGGACACCTACGCCCAGCTTAGGAGCCAGTTCCTCTGGCTCCAGCGTCTGCAGCAGCGCTAGCAGCTGCTGTGAGCCAAGCTGCGCCAACTCCAGGCGCAGCTCCTTGAACAGCCGATCCACCACGTCGTAAGACTCCGGATGGATCGGGGTGTTGTCGAGCGGGTTCCGGCCGCCCGGAATCCGCATGAACCCGACACACTGCTCGAAGGTTTTCGCGCCAAGGCGCGGAACCTTCGATAGCTCCTGTCGGGAGCTGAACTTGCCGTTCTCCTCGCGATACTTGACGATGTTCTTCGCCAGTGTCGCGTTCACGCCCGACACGTACGAGAGCAAGGACGGGGACGCCGTGTTCAGGTCCACGCCGACATGGTTAACGGCCGACTCTACGACGGCCTTCAAGTTCTCGTCCAGACGTTTCTGCGAAACGTCATGCTGGTACTGCCCGACGCCGATGGCCTTCGGCTCGATCTTCACAAGCTCCGCGAGCGGGTCCTGCAGCCTCCGCGCGATCGAGATCGCGCTGCGCTCGGCTACGTCGAGCTCCGGGAATTCCGTCTGCGCCAGCTTCGACGCGGAGTATACGCTCGCCCCCGCTTCGCTTACGATCAAGTACTTGAGCTTCTGCTCCTTGATCTCGGCAATCAGCTCCGCAACAAACTGCTCCGTTTCACGGGAAGCCGTCCCATTACCGATCACGATCAGCTCGACGCTGTGCTTGCTGATCAACTGCTTGAACTTCGCCTTAGCTTCCGCCACCTTATTATTTGGTGGCGTCGGGTAGGTGACGGCGATTTCAAGCATTTTACCGGTGTCGTCAATGACGGCCAGCTTACAGCCTGTCCGGTAAGCTGGGTCGACACCCAGCACCACGTGCCCTTTGACTGGGGCTTGGAGCAGCAGATTCCGCAGATTTTCCGCGAAAATCTTAATCGCTTGCTCCTCGCCCATCTCAGTCATTTCACCACGCACTTCGCGTTCAATCGAAGGTGCGAGTAACCTTTTATAAGCGTCTTCGACAACAGAGCGAAGCACGTCGCGAACAACTGAATCACCTTTTACGACTTGCCTAACCATATAATCGTGAATTTTATCGACGGCAACATCCAAGCCAACCTTCAGAACTTCCTCCCGCTCCCCACGATTAATCGCGAGAATACGGTGAGGCGGCAAGCGTTTAACAGGCTCTTGATACGCATAATACATCTCATATACAGATTCAGCCTTTGCATCTTTTGCCTCGGAACGTAAAATCCCCTGATCATGCGTATATCTACGCACCCAAGCTCGAATCTTAGCATCATCCGCGATATTCTCCGCAAGAATATCCATTGCGCCTTGAATCGCCTCTGCGGCGCTTCCTACCTGCTTGTCCGCGTTCACATAACGCGCTGCTTCTTGCTCCAGCGAGCCTTGACGAGGCTGCTTCCAGATCCATTCCGCTAGCGGCTCGAGACCGCGCTCTTTGGCAACGCTCGCTCTCGTTTTGCGCTTTTGACGGAACGGTCTGTACAAATCTTCGATTTCCTGCAGCTTCGCAGCGCCTTCAATCGATTTGCGCAGCTCATCCGTTAACTTGCCCTGCTCATCAATCAAACGAACAACCTCGATCTTACGATCCTCTAGGTTGCGCAAGTATTGTAACCGATCCTCGATATCTCGCAGCTGATTCTCATCTAGCTCCCCGGTCATCTCTTTCCGGTAACGAGCGATGAACGGAATCGTGTTGCCCTCATCAAGCAGCCCCATCGTTGTCTTCACTTTGCCTGCGGGCAGCTGCAATTCAGCAGAGATCTGCTTCAGGATACGCTCCTGGATCTCTGCTTTCTTTTCTTCAGAGATCTGTACTTTCTCCCTTGGCTCCTCATACTCACTAGCCTTTGTCTTCTTTCCCTCTGTCTCGCTCAACTTTTGCTCTTCCATTTCATTAGCCTTTATCTTCAACTCTTCCGTATTTGCCACAAACAGTTCCCCCACTTCTATTCATTTTTATTCCTATGTATGTATACAAACCAAAAAACGAGGGAACCAATCACCCTCGTCCGTTCCTGATCCTATTCAAAATTCTATCAGTCCCACACTAATCTGCAAAGCGTCGTCCACCTTGCGCATCGTTTCTTCATCCAAATGCGTAATTTTGTCCGTCAGCCGTTGCTTATCGATCGTTCTGATTTGTTCAAGCAGAATCACCGAATCTCTGTCGAAACCATGCGTTTCCGCGTCAATTTCAACATGCGTGGGAAGCTTCGCCTTCTGGATTTGAGCTGTAATCGCTGCAACAATCACGGTTGGGCTAAAGCGGTTGCCGATATCATTTTGGATCACTAGAACAGGACGAACCCCTCCCTGCTCCGACCCTACAACCGGCGAAAGATCTGCGAAAAATACATCACCACGTTTCACAATCACTGCTTACACCCCGCTTACTAAGCGATCAAGCGTACCGTCCGCTTCTTCCTCCGCTTGAAAAGCTTCAGATGCCATGCTGAGATTTATTTTCGCCATCTCCATATACCCACGCTGCATGGATTCGCGTAGACTGCGCTTTTTACGTTCAATTAAATACAGCTTCATTGCCTGGCGAATAAATTCGCTGCGATTGGAATTCTCCTTCTCGACAATACCGTCCACTTCTTGCAACAGATTGTCAGGCAAGCTAATCATGATCCTTTTCGTATTATGCGCATTGCTCACACTCTCGCACCCCCAGAAACGATACAAAGACAATATTACCAGTATGTCTTTCCAAAAACCAATTTATACAATAGATATATGCATCTAGTATATCAAATATGTTACACACTTGGATATAAGATTCCTACTTACATAGTATTCGATAGCCTATTTAGAAAATCCTCTCCATATAGCAGAAAAAATTAATGGTAAATTAATCTGAAACAGCAATTTTTTACACTTACTTTTACTTTTAGTAGCGATGCCGCATGAGAGGATTAATTGCATCTATACGTTTGCCGTCACGCACATACACACGCGCAACACGATGTGAAATCATACAAATGATTTCATAGTTAACAGTACCGAGCTGACGAGCGACATCTTCAACCGTAATGCGCTCTCCGTCTTGTTCCCCAATCACCACAACCTCGTCCAGAGACTGAACTTCCGGCACATCCGATACATTGATCATACATTGATCCATACAGATTTTACCGACGATCGGCACTCTTTTGCCCCGAACAAGAACCTCCGCTTTACCCGAGAGCATCCGAGAATACCCATCCGCATAGCCAATCGGCAGTGTCCCAATTTGTTCGTCGCCCTTAGTGTGGTAAATCGTTCCATAGCTAACTCCAGAGCCTGGAGGCAGCGTTTTAAGATGAACAATCCCTGTTTTGAGACTTAGCACCGGCTTTAATTCAATTTTCGCTTGATCCACATCCTCGGAAGGATACAAACCATACATCGAAATCCCCAAACGAACCATCGAATACGTCAAACCTGGCAAATCTATGGCCGCTGCGCTGTTGCCTGCATGTATATAAGGAAACTTTACACCTTTATCCGTAAAATAGCTCACAATTCGCTCAAAACGGCGATATTGCTCCATCGTATAGCTCTTATCAACTTCATCTGCATTCGCGTAATGCGTGAATAAACCCTCAACTTCCACATTCGGCAGCGTCAACGCTTGCTCAATAAATGGAATAGCATCCTCTTCCGTGTGCAAACCAAGTCGACCCATGCCCGTATCCAGCTTAATATGGATCTTTAGCTTCTTTTGTAGCGCCTCGTCTTCCATTTGCCCCTGAAAACAAAGCTTTTCGAGAACATCTCTACTATAGACAGCAATCGTCACATCGAGTTCACGCGCTCTATCAACCCCTTCTGGAGGCGTATAGCCTAGTACCAGAATTGGTGCGGTGATCCCTGCATTCCTTAGCTCCAACGCTTCATCAAAAAACGCCACACCCAAGTAATCCACACCCGCGGCGAGAACCTCTTTGGATACTTCAACAGCCCCGTGTCCGTACGCATCAGCTTTAACGACTGCCATCTGTTTCATTCCTGCCGGCAGTACCTTCTGAAAACCTTCAATGTTGCTTCGCAGTGCATCTAACGAAATTTCTACCCACGTGGGACGATAAAAAGCATCCACCAGCGTTCACCTCATTTATCCATTACAAGTAAACCTATGTTAATCCTAATCACAAAAAACTGTCAACCTTACTTTTACAGACTTATAAACAACATTTCTTATATTTCTTCCCGCTCCCGCATGGGCAAGGGTCATTGCGTCCGATTTTACTATTACCAGAAACAGCCTTTAGATCATTCGTAGAATGGATGACACGAACTACCGCCGGCTTCTGCTGAGGTTGAACATTTTCATTAGCAAAATAGCGGAAAACGCGCATACCCGAATCTTTTACCGTCATGATACGTGGCGTTCTTTGAAAAGCATACTTGATTTCAGACTCCGGCAAATACTGCGCACTGACCAGATCAAAACGTATCAATACAGCTACAACAGAATGAAGAAAAACATCTGCACTAGTGTCAAGCAGCTTCCCAGATTCCCTATTCTTCTTCCATTCTTTTTGCACATCATGCTCGTGATCAACAGGCCAACTTGCTAGCACACTTGCAATCGGCTCTCTTAAGGCCTGGATCGCTTCAGGATAACCGCCCTCGTTAGATTCCTGCAAGTTTCCCCATTCAACGTTATTCCAAAGCGAATCTAATAGAACGACTGCCTGTTCCTTATCAGATAAAGCAAGAAATCTTACGGCCTGATTCGTAACTTCACACTGCTGCTTACGCTCTGCTATCAACCCTAATGCTTCCGCTGCATAGAAAAAGAACTGAAACAAGGGCTCTTGATCCTGATTCAAAGTCGGTTTGCGAAAAAGATTCCATTGCAGCTTCTCGTCGAGCTCTTTCCAAAACTTCCGTGGCAAATGCTGTCTGGCCGGCGTCACTTTGATGCTCGTAGCATCCTGTAGGAAAGCCAAGAACTCCCTGAAATCCGCAACAATTTGAGGCACAGCGGTTTTGTTATCCATCCATTGCTCAAGTAGATTGTTATCAACCACAATAGGCTTTAGCTGTACAGATGCGGATCTAGGCTTTTGCTGAGCCAAGTAAGCGTCGATATCATTGGAATCAAGCCACTTTTTCATGGCCTTATCACTTTTCGCATTCATATATTGATCAAACCTGTCAGCGAAAAACTCCTTATAATTACACACTGCTAATACCTCAGCCCCCTGCAGAGCCGAAATCTTGGCTGCTTGCAGAAGATATTGCGTCCACTTTATGATAGCCGGAAGATAAATATCGACATCAGACTTCGAACTATTCAGCATTTTGCTAATATAGAAATAACCCAGAAAATCAACAATCGTTTCGCCCTGCAGCTGTGCATAATCCAACTCATAACGAACAAAATACTCCGTCGTCACAAATCGTATGCTATAAACATACTTTGCTACTGTCTCTGCTTTTAATTTGCCTTCTTCCGTAAGATACTTACTGAACAAGGCTGTTTCATTTTCCCAAAATAGTTGTAGTTCTTCCATTGTTAATTTATTCGTTGTTTTCATCAAAGACACTCCAATAACTAATTACTCCAAAGTTGCATTATACCAAAAAAACTCCCTTTATGGGGAGTTGGTTAAATCTTCTTGTTTATGAATTTGCTATCGTTGCACCTATTTCCTTCTTCATAGCTTCTAATTTAGAGATAAAACTCCAAAGAAATTTCTGACTTCCTTCTAAAATATGTACAACTTTTGAACCTAATGACAGCTTGGCTTGAAGCAGTTTTTGTTCGGAACGAATTTGTTCCGGAAATCGAACTACTTTCAATAAGTCCGTCAAAACAAACGAATTATATGGAAATAAATCCTTCATATGTTGCGCAAAATTATCGCCTAATAGTATGTAAGACTGCTTATCATGCTGTATGTACCAATCTGTATACTCAGGCAACATCCAAATGAAATATAAGGGATACTGATGACGTTCAGTTCCCTTGAATTCAAAGAGTTTATCTAGATTCTCCAAGGAAAGCTCCATATCAAACATCCGTCTTACATAGCTGCTCAGATATTGACGAAGATAATCCAAATATAACATTTTATCCATGGTTAGCCCCCTCAAAACATCCTATCATTCGATAGGTATTTTTCACCAACAACTGCCAAGTAGTTATTGTCTAAAATTTCGAAGCTTCCCCCGTAACCGTAACGAAACTCTCTATATTTGGATTTAAATTGCTCTATTGAGACAACACCTGATATTAATATTTCTTTTATATCCTCAATATCCTTATCTAAACCTCGACCAAGCTTAACCAAGGCAACATCCAGTAACCCTAATGTGAACACTAGAATACCTCCAAAATCCGCCTTTAATATCAACCGATCTCGATAATCTTCACAGAGAAAAAGTATACCTTCATTAACGATTTGAATATCGTACTTTGAATAGCTCGCCACCCGAGTCGTATTTAAAATATCAACATCCGTTGTTTTCCTAGATGAATCAATCGTGAGAATAATGGATGCAGCGCCAATAACGATGATGGTCGTTCCAGAACGAAGCTCTTTGGCAAATAACTCTAATCTGCTCAAAATATCTTCTTTAGTTAGACCGTCATCCTTGTCAAATAAATTCAATAAGTCCATTCATTCATCACCTCTTATTACTCATTATACTTCACAAAATTGGTAATGAAAATAAGGGAAGACACCTGCTCATTTCGAGCAGTGCTTCCCTTTTTCGACTTATATTGATTCTATGATCATCTTATTTCCCAGACTGCCCCTCAGTCGCCATAGCGACTTTGATCATTTCATTCGTAGGCAAATCGCCAGTCGACAATCTGAACTCTACGCCGTCATTCGTCCAAGTGAGCGTCTTCTTCTCATCCCCCGTGAGCACGCCGATAGTGAATCCAAGATCAACAATCGTACCCGGCTGCAAGGACACTGATTTGGCCTGTGGTCTCACCTCTATGAGACTGAAGTTGTACTTCCCTTTGTATCTCAAAAGGACCGCTGCGTCCTCACCAAGCTTCATATCCGTGATATCCTGCTTCACCACTTCTTTCGGCAGGTAGGACGGCTCGATAATACCGATACTCTGAGCTTTGCTTGCCGCGGCAGTCGGCTTCGTCGTATCAGTACCTGTTTTAGTCGCTGCAGCCTTTTGCCCATCTTGAGCTTGGCCTGCAGCTTGATCGGATTGACCGCCTGTTGCTGACAGATTCTTATCTGTTACAGACTTACCACCTGTTGCTGGGTGATTGGCATCCGTAACGCCAACGTCAGCCATCGTAGGTAAAGACTTCAAATTCCAGCTGGTCATATTGCGCTCCATTTGGAAATAATCCTTGTCGAACTTAGCATCGAATTCAAAGCTCGTAAAATTCACCTGAACCAACACATTCTTATTCGCATCCGACACCTGAACCTGCTTAGGCGCCAATGTCTTCTTATTCAGCCAAATTTTCTGGCGTGACAGCTGCTCATTTTGATAATTGGCTGCAACATCGAACACATACGTATCATTATCCGTCGTAAATTGGCGATCCTTATCGGCAATTATGCTCTTCGCAAGAGACTGGAACAAATACACCTGCCCCTGATTCTCCGGCCAATCGCTTTGGAAGCGGAAGCTCTTCTTGAGATGCGGCGTCAGCACGAACACGCCCTCCTCATTACGCAGTACGATCTGCGTCACATCCTTCCCCGCATTCGTAAGCGAAATACGGTAGAAATGATCCGGCGAGTAAGCCACCTCCACCTGATACTCCTGCGGCTGCTGCCCCGTGTTCAAAATCATGCTTCCTGAAGCCTGATAGCTGCCCGACTTGCTGATCACATGATCCAAATCCTTTACAATAGATCCTGCATCCTTTTTGCCCATCCCGCATCCCGCGAGAACCAATGCTAAGCACATCACCACTGCTACCACCCATGTGACCCGGCGCATTCGATCATCCCCTCACTCATGATTAACATCAACATAGTACATGCATATGAGGGGACTTGGCCGATTATGCAGACGAGTTGGGGCTTGGCTAAATAAAGCAACAAAAATAGCCACTCCAAATGGAATGGCCCTAATGAGCTCTTTTGAATGCTGCTAAAAATTAATCTCCGCATCTTTAAGCAACGGGTGCTTCTGATCCTTATCCGATAAAATGGGATTAGCTGTCGGCCAATCAATGCCAATAGCCGGGTCGCTCCATAAAATTCCCCTATCATGGACAGGAGAGTAATACTCATCCACCTTGTATAACACTTGAGTTTGGGGCTCAGTCGTACAAAACCCATGAGCAAATCCTTGAGGAACAAGAAGCTGGCGCTTATTAGCCGCACTAAGAGTGACGCCCACCCATTCACCGAAGGTAGAAGAGTTTTTACGAATATCTACCGCCACATCATAAATAGAACCTGAAACAACCCGAACTAGTTTCGTTTGTGCTTTTGGATTCAATTGATAATGAAGCCCCCGCAAAACTCCAATTTCTAAAGATAAAGAATGATTGTCTTGAACAAAAGGAACATCAATTCCATGCTCCGCCAATTTCGCACGATGATAACTTTCCATGAAAAAACCCCGATGATCCCCATGGACATCAGGTTCAATAATAAATAATCCTGGCAGTTTTGTGGCAATAACATTCATCAGCTAGATCACCTCTGTAACTAACGTATGCATGATTATTTGGAATTGTCTCTAACTTGCGCCTTCATTGAATATACGCAGCCAGCACTTTAACTTCCAGATTTCGACATTTTGAAAACAAAAAAGAGACTGCTTGGAGCTATAAATAGCCTCAGCAGCCTCTTCATTTATGAATTACGTTTTACCACATATACACAACACTGGCAATAATGGCCGCCCAGATCAGGGAGCCGAACACAACACCAACAATCAATCCTTTGCCAACTGACAAATGATCATCCTGGTAAGCGTCTTCATGATCGATCATAAGAATAACCTCCCCGCATACTTAGTATATGCATAGTATGGGGAAGATGTTGACGAATCATGCGGTTGAGGCGAAAAAAATTTTAGTACGCATTTTTATTAATAAAACCATTAATAATCGTTCTCCAAATAATTTTAATATCGAATAGAAAAGTCCAATTTTCAATATAAAAAATGTCATGCTTGATTCGTTCCTCGATAGAGGTATCTCCTCTGAGACCGTTGCTTTGAGCCCACCCCGTAATCCCAGGACGATATGATGCTTCACCATATACTTCGGAACTTCTTCCTTGAATTGTTCCACGAAATAAGGACGCTCTGGCCTTGGACCGACAACACTCATATGCCCAAAAAGCACATTAAAAAACTGCGGCAGCTCATCAAGACTCGTTTTGCGAAGGAAAGTACCGACCTTCGTTCGCCGCGGGTCATTTTTAACCGTCCACTCCGTATTAGAGGAACTCTCTGCCAACACATTCATACTACGCAACTTATACATCATAAACCTTCTGCGGTTTAGACCTACACGCTCTTGTTTGAAAATGATCGGACCTGGAGAAGTTAGCTTAATAGCAATAACGGAAGCAATCATAACGGGCAAAGTAATTAGAATAGCCATAGAGGCGAAAACAATATCGAAAGCTCGCTTGAAAAGTCGGTTCCGGAACTCATCCAGCGGGATATCTCGTACGTTAATAAGCGGCATATCAGCAAAATTATCAAAATAAGGACGAGATGGCAAGAAGTCGTAAAAGTCCGGTATGATCAGGGTTTGACACTAATTTTTTCACAGACATTGATGATCCTGCCGAACTTACGGTGTGCATCTAACGAAAGAGCGATGAAAACCTCATCGACAATGAGATCGTTCAGAATGTCTTCGAGATCGTCTATCTTCCCAATAATCGGCTTATAGCTCTGGAAAGAAACTTCATGTTTCTCCTGAAAATCATCCAGGAAACCGACGACTTCGTACCCAAGCTCAGGATGCTGCCTCAGCTTCGTGTAGAACTGACGACCGAGTGTGCCTGCACCGAGAATAAGAATGAGCTGCTTGTTGTAGCCCTTTTGCCTTAACGGATTTTAATCATGTAGCGGTACAAACTTCTTTTAAACCTTCTCTATTGTACTATTATTTCCAATAGTCAAAAAGAAGTCGGCTGCATCTATAAATGCATAAGCTTCAGCATGTCGAAAAAGGTCATCCTCCCCAAAAAATTGAGGAACTGACCTTTTTAAAATCGCAATTACAGTTCAGTGATCTCCATTACCACTGCTGGGTTTTTGGGTGGATTGCGAAACATTTACTAATTAATTCCCTTTTTCTTGTACTCCATATTGGTAAATGAATGCTATTATCAACCAAAGTATGAGGATGATAGAATGAGTTAGGAAAAAGGGCTGGAACATACTGTAAGATACTATAAAAAAGATTGAAAGCATAAGTAGTGAAGGTATAACAATATTTTTTTGTTGTATTAGTATAACTATAGTTTTAACAATCGGTAGCAAAATAACAATAGCATACAGGCATAAACCAATCATTCCACAAGCTAGCAGAATTTCAAGGATAAAATTATGGACTGATTGAGAAGGAACGGCTTTTCCACTCGATGTCACACTAAACAATAACTCTCCGGTTCCAATAAACGGACTTTTAATTAATCTATCAAAGGCAATCTTCCACATTGCAAATCTGAAGCCATCATTTTCTTTATTACTAATAACAATGTTTTCAGTTTTGAAATTAAACCCGAATTTCTCTTCTTTTGTTTTTTCATTTGGAGTATTTGATTCTGAAAGATTCTTATTATTTTTTAATACAGTATCTGTGCTTACTACCGCGTTTGCTACAGCGCTCTGCACGCTAGTATTATTTAACATACTTCCTCTGATTAAAAAACCACTAACATGTTCAATGGAGATAAATGACACAATCAAAACCAGACTTAAAAGTATTGAGAAAAAATAGTTTTTTAATAGTTTTTTTGATTTGAATGAAAGTGCTAGCGTAAGTACGGTAAAAAACATTGCTAGAGCAAATCCAGTTCGGGAACCAGATATCGTAAGCAAAGCAAGCGTTATGATAATATTTGTGAAACTAACACTAAGTATAAATTTTGAAGTAAGGCGCGTCTTCACATAGTGTCGGTATAGAATTATAAAACATAAAGGAAGAATTGAGACAATAAAACAATTAAAGATATTTATATTAATCATTAATGTACTTAAAGGTAAAACAAATGGATAATCAAGAGTAGCACCAACTAATAATTGAATTATGTTAGCCACAAGACCAGCACATACAATATTTGCAAGAATTATTGAATAATCAAATTTCTTATGGTCAAAGTAAAAAAATAAAGCCATCACAGGAAAAGTAACTTTTGCAAACAAAAACATATCCAGTTTAAGATTGTGTAGATAAAATCGAAATAAAACGAGTAATATAAAATAAACAGAAAATATCCCTATTACAATTAGCTGCCGTTTTAAAACCACGGATGGCTTATAACTTTTTCTTATTATTTTAAACAACATGAAAAAAAATAGATATAAAACAATAATTTCTGAAATACTGATTGTAAAACCTTTATTTATCAACGGAATGCTGAGTGTGAAAATCCAAAAACTTGAAACAATTAAAACAAAAACAAAATTTGTTGCTATGAAAGCTTTTAATTCATCGTAAAACGATAAACGATTTTCTGCTTTAATAAAAATAATAATCCTCTCCTATCAAATTTGGGATAATAATTTTAGTATTTTATCCGTTTGATTTAAAACATTTTTTTCATTTCTCAGAAATTCAATAGCTTTTCTACAGCGCTCAAATTTTTGTTTAGCAGGCAGACTGCAAATATCTACAATTTTTTTAGCCATGCCCTCATAGTCATTATTGTTTTCAAAATAGTATAAAAATTCGTCATACTCATTTGGAATCCCATCTAATTTAAACATAAGCACAGGTTTTCCTGCCATCATATATTCAAGTGTTTTTGAAGGAAAAGAATATTTGACAAAATCCTTATCTGGTTGGCGTGGATTAATCAGTAAAGTTGCTTCGCCTTGCAACTTTATGGATTCTTCAATGCTGAGCGTTCCAAGAAACTGGATGCGGCTGTCTTTTTCTGCGTATTCCTTTACCATCTGTACAGCATTTCCACTTCCAGCAATTATAAGGGCATAATCTTGTCCTTTGACTAATGAAAAAGCTTTCAATAGGCCTTCAATTCCATATTCTGTGTTAACCCCACCCGTATACACAATCTTTTTTATAACAAATTCGTGCTCAGGCATTGGGCTATTTAAACTGATCGGCAATTTTTTTGTATCAATAACACCCTCAATAACGATGAAGGGCTTGTCAATATTCAGTGCACTTGCCATATGACTTGAAACTAAAGTAAACATATCAATTTCTTTCAGCAGCGTTTTTTGTTTTTTTATATCAATCGATTTAAGTGTTCTATAGACTAGGCTTGAATCTGCGTCCATATATTGTGGAAGGTCAGGAACAATCAAGCAAGCTTTTAGCTTACTGTTTATTGCTTTTGCTTGTTTAACTGCTTGAAGGAATGGTGTTGTCAAAGCATAAACAATTACAAACATGTCCTCGTCTTGATTTTCATAAACCCATTTGAGTAGACTACTTGCGACTGCATTTTTTCTTGATATCTGCCTAAATCCAAACAAATTATTAAAAGCGATTGTCGGTGCCTGTTTTTTCCCCCATAAACACCCACTCATATGACGGTACGTGTAGCATTTTATGTTGTTTAGGATAAGACCCGACAAACGGAATATTTAAAATAGTAAAATCATCCTGCATGTGCAAATAAAAGCCCTCTGCCAAGGCGGCAGCAGTCCTATGTGCAGCATATTGCGGCATAATAATGCTCTTTTTAATAAGTTCACTATCATTTGATGGATGTAATCCGCAAATCATGGCAACTTTCATAATAATCTCCTATTTAGGCAATACTTGATCCCCAATGTAAAACTCGGAATCTTATGCTGGTTCATTAAGTTCACAGTATTTACTCAAGATACTTGACGACGTAATTGTTTTACTAATGAATTAAAAATATAAACAATTTGTGGTTGCTTTAAAAAATATAAAACAATCAAATATAGAGATGTACCAATTATAGTTACTAAAACCAGCCTTAAAAATATAGCCCCAGCATCTAACAAATTATTGATAAGGTACGCTGCAACAATTATTCCAAGTAGAGCGCTAAGCATTTTCAGTCCATCGATTAAAATTGTTTTATATCCCATTGGTCCTAACTTTCGTTTTAGTAAATACATTATTATTACACATGACAAAAGTGAAGCAGCGGAAGCTGATAGAGTAAGACCGGCTATTCCAAAAAAATTGACAAAAATGAGATTAAGAATAATATTAACCACAACGCTTGATAAATTGACATACAAAGGTGTTCTTGTGTCCTGTAATGCGTAAAAAAGTCGTGTACAAGCCAAATTTATGCCAACAGGTAATTGTCCTATAACGTAAAATAAAAATGCCTGACTTGTTAATATACTTGCCGATTCGTCAAACTTTCCACGCATAAAAACAATTTTCACAATTTCTTCACTGTATAGCATACTAATTGCTGTAATTGGAATTAAACAAAGCATAAGGATCGAGCAAGCCTTATTTAGCTGTGTTTTGACCTCGTCATTTCTATTGTTGGTGACAAGAATAGAAAGAGTGGTAAATAATGTTGTAGTTATAGGGATTATAATTACCCCTTGAATAAAGAAAATCAATTGGCTTGCATAGCCTAGAGCAGTTACGCTTCCTATCTGTAGACTAGACGCCAACGCCTTGTTAACTGCCTGGTTAATAGAAAAGGCAAATGATCCGATAAAAACAGGAACGCACATTAAGACTGTTTTCTTGATTGGAAATTTTTTCCATTTAAATTCAAAAAAAAGCCTGTATGATCCTTTAAAAAACGGAATTAATACAGCAATCTGTAAGACACTGCCTGCTAAAAATCCGAAAATCATTGCATATATGCCAAAATATTTATTAAGAATTAGCGGGAAAATCATGGAAACCAAATTCAACATAATCCCTGTTAGCTGTCCGGGAACATACTTTTCTTGTGCATTAAGAATCCCTGAAAAAAGAGATACGATTGTTGTTACCGCGATGATAGGAGAAAAAATACGTAAAGCAATTACAGTAAGGTCATGTGCGCTTTTAGTAAAATCCGGGGCAAATAGATTTACAAAGAAATGCGCAAAAATAAATATAAGAACACCGAAACACAATGAAAACAAAAGCATTGCGCATAATAATGCATTTGTATATTGCTCGGCATATTTACCCCCTTTTTCTGCGCTAAGCTTAGTTCGCATTGGAACAATTACGGTTGTTAGGCTATTTGTTACTCCTGAAAGCAGGGTTATTATATCTGATGCCATATAAAATGCATCGGTCACCCCAGTCGCACCGAAAATCGAAGCAGTAACCGACGTTCTTATAAAAGCCAATACCTTAGCAATGGCAGAAACGCCTGATGAAAACAACGTTTCTCTTAATACCGATCTTTTTCGCACAATATCCCCCAAACTATTGCATGACGGAAATCATGCTTATTTATACACAATACTCTAAAATTCCATTTGTGCGAGAATTGACCTTATTATTGCTTGCCCCATACAGTCCTATTCACATAATCCGTATAAGAAAGAATAATCCTCAGTACCTTTTCCGAAACATTTGGCATACTATAGTCACTGACAGTCCTCAACGTTGCGGGTATTTGTGATTCTAAAATATCCAAACCTTGCAAAATTCGCTCTTTGTTTAATCCAACCAACATGACTGATGCTTCTTCCATGGCTTCAGGGCGTTCATGTGCCTGTCTAATATTAAGCGCCCTAAATTTTAGTATTGAGGACTCCTCGCTAATTGTTCCGCTATCGCTTAAAACAGCCTTGGATTTAACTTGAAGTTTAACATATTCATTAAAACCAAGTGGTTTCAGAAGTGAAACCAACGGATGAAATTCTATTTTTTTAGAATCAATCATATTGCGTGTTCGCGGATGTGTGCTGACAATAACCGGAAGTTCGTATTTTTCAGCAATGGCATTGAGACTTTCAACTAAACTTAGAAAGTTGGATTCCGAATTAATATTTTCTTCTCTATGGGCAGATACAACAAAATATTGCCCTTCCATCAATTGCAATCTATTAAGAACATCTGAATTATTTATATCATCCATTCTGGAATGGATTACTTCAAACATTGGGCTACCAGTCTTGATAATCCTATCTGCAGGCAAACCTTCTCTTAGTAAATATTCTCTTGCAATATCGCTATAGGTTAAATTTACATCTGAAATATGGTCAACAATTTTTCTGTTTGTTTCTTCGGGAACACGTTGGTCAAAGCACCTGTTTCCTGCTTCCATATGGAAAATTGGAATGTGTCTTCGTTTTGCTGCAATTGCACACAAACAGCTATTTGTATCCCCTAAAACAAGAAACGCATCTGGCTTTACCTCCTCTAAGACATTTTCAATATTAATAAATATGTTACCAATGGTAGTCATAGGCGATCCAGAAGCGGCATTTAGAAAATAATCTGGCTTTTTTAATTTAAAGTCCTGAAAAAACACTTCATTCAACTCAAAGTCGTAGTTTTGTCCTGTATGGACAAGCACATGATCTATTGCTTCTGATTCATCTAGTTTTCTGATAACAGCTGACAGTCTAATTATCTCAGGTCTAGTCCCTACGACTGTCATTACTTTTAACTTCTTCATAAGCTATACCTCCAAAAAGTATGTATCAGGATTTTCTGGATCAAATGGTTCATTGGCCCACATAATCGTTACCATATCTGTATCCCCAAGGTTTTCAATATTATGTGTGTATCCTGTTGGAATGTCCACTACTTCCATCTTGTCACCACTAACGAAATACTCCAATACTACATCTGAATCTATTTTTCTAAAACGAATAACCCCTTTACCACTAACTACGAGGAACTTTTCATTCTTCGTATGATGCCAATGATTTCCCTTTGTAATACCAGATTTTGAGATATTCACAGATACCTGACCTCTATCGGAGGTTTTAATAAACTCTGTAAAGGACCCTCGTTGATCTACATTCATTTTAAGATCATAGCTGAACTGATCCTCAGGTAAGTAGCTTAAGTAAGTGCTATATAACTTCTTTGTAAATATATTTGACATTTTTGGAACTGATCTGTCATTTCTACTTTTCTTGAATGAGTAAATTTGCTCAACAATTTCACCGACAGTGATGGTATGTCTTACAGGCACTTCACAAAATTTATCTACTTTGTTTTCTTTCCCCTCAAGAGCTTTAATTAGCTCTTTCACAACGTCATCTATATAAACAAGATTCATCACAACACTTGGATCATTCATTTGAATAGACAAATCATGCGCGATATTGTGGCAAAATGTCGCAACTGCACTGTTATAATTTGGCCTGCACCATTTACCAAATACGTTAGGAAACCTATATACTAGCACCTTTGCTCCGGTCTCTTTACTATATTCAAATAGAAGTTCTTCTCCTGCTTTTTTACTATCACCGTAAGGGTTATCAAGCTCAGCTTGAATAGAAGAGGAAATCATCACTGGGCAGGTATTTTTGTGCTTATATAGAGTTTTTAACAGAATTGAAGTAAATTCAAAGTTTCCTTCCATAAACTCTGATTTATCTTTGGGTCGATTTACCCCTGCAAGATGAAATACAAAGGCTGCTTCCTTGCAATACTCATCAAGAAGTTCTGGGACAGTATCTTTGTTGTACTCAAAAATATCATTATATTCTCTGTTTCTTAGCTCTACTATTAAGTTTTTTCCTATAAATCCTTGTGAACCTGTTACAAGAATTTTCACCGATTATTCCAGCCCTTCAGCTCTTCTTTTACATAGTCTAACGCCAGCAGCCTATCTTTTACTTGCTCACCACTTAGTCTGTGGGTATTATGAGAGTTATACTCATCTTCTGTAGCTAGCTTCTCGTCACCTTCTACAAAATACTTTTCATAATTCAGGTCTCTTTGATCAGCTGGAACTCTGTAGAACCCGCCCATGTCTTGTGCGATCACACGTTCTTCTCTAGTAAGCAAGGTTTCGTATAATTTTTCACCATGTCGAGTACCAATTACTTTAATTTCATTATCAGCATCAAATAGTTCTTTCAATGCTTGAGCAAGTTCACCAACAGTGCAAGCAGGTGCTTTTTGAACCATAATGTCTCCTGTGTCAGCATTTTGAAAAGCAAACACTACGAGCTCAACAGCCTCCTCGAGACTCATCAGAAATCTTGTCATATTAGGATCTGTCACTGTCAACGGCTTTCCACTTTTTATTTGTTCGATGAAGAGTGGAATTACTGAGCCTCTGGAGGCCATAACGTTGCCATATCTTGTTCCACAAATCATTGTTTTATCTCGTGATACTGTCCTTGATTTTGCGACAAGAACTTTTTCCATCATCGCTTTCGAGATTCCCATTGCATTGATCGGATAAGCTGCTTTATCTGTAGAAAGACAAATAACTTTTTTTATTGCGAAATCTATAGCTGCGGTAAGAACATTATCCGTACCCAATATGTTTGTTTTAACCGCTTCTAAAGGAAAAAACTCACACGAAGGTACTTGTTTTAGTGCAGCCGCATGAAAAACATAATCTACATCGTGCATCGCGTTTTTTACACTTGCTAAATCCCTAACATCGCCTAAATAAAACTTTAATTTCTCATTATTGTATTGTTTCCTCATATCATCTTGTTTTTTTTCATCACGAGAAAAAATGCGAATTTCCCTTATATTAGTATCTAAGAATCTTTTCATTATGGCATTTCCAAAGGAACCTGTACCACCTGTAATCAATAACGTATTCCCATCAAACATCTAACAGTTCCTCTTTTCCATGTTTTTAAAATGATTTATAATAATTTCATATGAATGTTTCGCTGTATAATTATTCTCTAAATAATTTCTAGCGTTTGCACCTAATTCTTTCCTCAAATTTAAATCACACAAACTATTAACTAATTTATTAAATTTTTCCACATCTTTACTTTCACACCAAAATCCAAATATACCATCTTCTACCACCCTCCCGATATCTGTATTCCCGTCAGTTGCTGCTAATACTGGCATTGATGCTTGCATATATGAAAGTAATCTTGACGGAAAATTAGGTATGGTAAATCGATTATCTAAGAAAATCAATCCAACATCGCATGAATTGGCTAATTCTTCATAATCATTTTTCGGAAGTTGGTGTAATAATTTAGCATTTTTCGGCTTTTTAATTTCAAAATAGTTTTCTAATTTACCAAACTCCGTCCCTGATCCAACTATTAAAATAAATGAATGCTCGTTATCCTCGTTTGCCTCTAAGCACTCCAAAAGAAAGTCTACTCCTTGCGGTTTCCCTAAATTCCCACCATAAATAAATACAGTTTTACCAATAGATATTCCATATTTGTTTTTTAGATTATATGTTGTTGTTTCGTCTTTCTTAACATTCTCGGGTTCTATACTATTAGGACAAACTTCAACAATTTCTGATTTAACATTCAAATTATTTTTCGAAATATACTCTACATTTGCCTCTGACATACATCCAATGTAGTCAGATATCCTATAAAGTCTTTCTTCTTTTGACCGAAAATATTTGTAAATTAAACCCTTTACTCCAGTTTTCTTAAGTAACCCTAAATCAACTGCATTTTGCGGAAAAATATCTTTCAACAATAAATATGTTTTTGCATTATCTCTATTTTTAACAAATTCAACAGCTTTCTGCAGTGTAATAGGTGGGGTTGAATATAAAACCAAATCAAACGCTACGTCATTGAAAAATTGAGATATTCCTTCTCTAAATTTTGATTCGAGTGTTAAGGTTGATATGCCCTTTTCAATCAAATTTGTTTTTTGAATATTTCCAATTTGCAGTTTTAATATTTTGACTTTCACGCTGTCAAGTAATCTTGTTGGCTCTTTTTTCCTTTTTTCTGTAGGCGAGATAATGTAAATGTTATGATTAGCTTTGACAAATTCCCTCATTAAATCAGTATAAATTCCTCTCTCATCAATAGAAGAAAAATCTAACAACGTTAAAAACAATACATTCAAGAGTCTACTCTCCTTGCTGGCACCCCCACAAAAGTCCCAGACTCAGTAATATCCTTAACCACCACAGCCCCTGCACCTACTATGCAAGCACTGCAGATGGTTATATTATTGATTACTGTACTTCCAATACCTAACCACGAACCATGCCCGACTATCACACTACCTGCAGTCGTCACACCTGGAGAAATATGCACATAATCCTCCATAACATTATCGTGATCCAAACTGCTACATGTGTTTATGATGCATCCTTTACCTATTTTCGTAGAACTATTTATTACAACACCAGCCATAACAACAGTACCGGCTCCAATCTCAACATCAGTTCCAATCACAGCACGAGGATGAACCAGTGACACCACCGAAGCGCCATCTGTTTCTAGCTTCTCTTGAATCTTCTTTCTTGTGCTATTGTTCCCAATAGCAACAAAGAATTCGGCATCATCTTTGAATCTAAAAGCATCATCAGACTTACCGATGACTCCTAAACCAACACATGTCCTAATAGACTCGTTATCATCAAGGAATGCGATGCTTTGCCAATTATTCATTTTTATCGCAATGTCAGCGACAACTTTCCCATGTCCACTGGCACCGATAATCAATAGTATTTTGTTCATCATCTCAAACTTCCTGTTGTGAACCCTTAAAAGGCTCCATTGTAACTGATGTATTTGAACTAATTCCTTCTCTCATGAATACCATTTTAAACGTAAGGAAAATGATCTTCCAATCTCCAATAAAACTCACATTGTTTACATAATCAACATCTAGTTTAAACTTGTCATCCCAACTTATTGCATTACGTCCGTTAATCTGAGCATGTCCAGATAGACCAGGTCTCATTTCATGTCTTCTCTTTTGATATTCACTATACAAAGGCAGATATTGATTTAATAAAGGTCTCGGCCCAACTATCGCCATTTCTCCACGAATTATATTCCAGAGTTCAGGAAGTTCATCAAGACTTGTAGATCTTAAAAACCTACCAAACTTAGTAAGTCTTATCGAATCTGGAAATAGCTCTCCATTTTCATCTTTCTCATCAGTCATAGTTCTAAATTTATATATTTTGAATATTTCCCCATTCATTCCCGGTCGTTCTTGGGTAAATAATACTGGACTTCCTAGTTTAAATCGCACCATAATAGCAACAACCAAAAGTATCGGACTAATAATAATAAGAGCTATCAAAGTAAGAATCAAATCTTGAGGTCTTTTAATATAATTTACATAAAATCCTTTTTTATGCTTCATCCTACTGCCAGAGCCCCTTAATTATTTTGCAAACTCTATCCAAATCCTCATCTGTCATCTTCGTATCAGATGGTAGACATACACCATTCTCAAACAATATTTCACTAACATTTTCACCAATGTAATCAAATTCCTCAAAGAAAGGCTGCATGTGCATTGGTTTCCAGACAGGTCTTGCTTCAATGTTTTCTTTCTCAAGCCTGATCATGACATCTAATGGTCTAACTTTTCCACCAAGCATCATACATGAAAGCCAATAATTCGGCTCATTCCATTCGTTAATTGGCATGAACTGAACACCTTCCAGCTCACTTAGCGCTCTTTTATAATACTCAAAGATATATTTCTTTTTATCAACTCTCTGATCAAGTACTTTTAGCTGTCCTCTACCAATGCCAGCAACAACATTGCTCATCCGGTAATTGAACCCTAACTCACTATGTTGGTAGTGTCTTGCTTGGTCTCGAGACTGCGTTGCCCAATATCTAGTCTTAATAATTTTTTTCTCATCGTCTGATACTAGCATACCACCGCCTGAAGTGGTAATGATTTTGTTTCCGTTAAATGAAAATATTCCAAATTCCCCAAAAGTTCCTGTATATTTTCCTTTATAGTAAGTTCCAAGCGATTCTGCTGCATCTTCAATTAGTGGTACATTGTGCTTCTTGCAGATTTCTACGATTCTGTCCAAGTCCGCAGAAAGCCCGTATAAATGAACTACGATAACAGCCTTTACATTTGGATACTTCTTAAAGGCTGTTTCAAGAGCATCCGGATTCATATTCCAAGTTTCAAAATTACTATCGATAAATACTGGTATCGCCTTTTCATAAATTATCGGATTAGCGGTAGCTGAAAAGGTCAAAGACTGACAAAACACGATGTCCCCTTCTGTTACACCCACTGATTTAAGTGCCAAATGGATAGCTGCAGTTCCAGTAGTAGTTGCCGAAGCTGCTTTTGCCCCAACTTTTGCCGCAAGTTCATTTTCAAAGCCAGTAACATTCGGTCCAAGTGGTGCTACCCAGTTAGTATCAAACGCTTCTTGTACATACTGGATTTCATATCCCTCGTCGCTCATATGAGGTGAGGCCAACCAAATTTTCTCAGCCATATTTTTCACTTCCCCTAATCAATGTTATATAAACGGGTTACAAATGTATCGCCAATAGAATGAGGTACATCAGTCGATTCTTTTAACCACGGCAATAGCTGAAAACCATTGCGATTACCGACACAGACCACTTATTCGCTCTCGTGCTGACCTAGCTGAAAAGTAAGTTACTTAAGGAGTAGATACTATTTCTTCAATTTGTGCTTTCGCCTCAGGATACTTCAACACAAATGAATCCATTAGCTCTTTATATGGCTTCTCAGCTTTTATCAATGAAGCTATGTACCATCGATACATTTCGCTTTGCAATTTTTCATCGCTGCTGCTGCTTACACTAGCCCTTAACAATTCAGTAGCTTTTTCAAAATCTTTATTAAAAAATTCAATCTTCCCTATAGCAAAATATATCTGTGAAGTTATCACAAAAGAAGTTCCACTACGGATGCCTGCCGGCATGTTGTTAAATTCGTTGATTTTCATCAATAATGTATTATTATACAAATCTAAAGCGGACTCCCAAAAACTATTGTGCAGATGCCCCTGCTTCATTTGTGCATTACCCAATTCATTATAAAGTACGATTGCTCTTTCAAACAACGATATATTCCATGGCCTGTATTCCAATTGATTTATAACATTTTGTAATGCTTTTTGAAGATCAGACTTTGCAATATAGAGTGAATATTGTTGTTCAAGCATAGCACTGTTCTGTGGTTCATGACTTAAATATTGAGAAACAGTATTAGATGCCTCAATGTAATATTTCTCGTCTCTCGTTTGGGAATATATGGATTTCAAAAGATTAATCTTTAACAATACATACTCTAATTGCTTTGGTTCTAAACTTATAGCTTTATTTAAATTTTCCATTATAACCGAAAATCTTTTTTGCTCTTTTAGTTCATTTTGCGCATTCTCAAACATAGTATTTGCTCTCAATAATTTAATAGAATTAAAGAATAGTATTAAAACAGCTATACTTAGAATGATCGCATTAGCTCTGGAAAATTTCGATAAAATATTGCTCAATTTGTTTTTAAGAAGCATGTTTCTACTCTCAGAAACCATTATACCTAAACCTAGAAACACCAACATGGCCAAATAAAGGAAACTCATATCAAAATCAAACATGCTGTGCACAAGTATAGCTGTAACAACAATAAACGAAGGAATCCTATAGTTATAATTTTCATTTCTTTTAAAGTGATTGATGAGAAAAAAACTATATACTCCAAACAACAGCACAAGTAAAATGCAAGTACCAAACAAACCTGTTTCAACCAAATATTGAACGTAAAAATTATGAACTTGTCTACTTGTATAAGGAGCCGTCTGATACAATTCGTATAGACCAGACCATCCATTACCACCGGCGCCAAAAAACGGATAATCTTTTACTACTTGTATTGCATCTCCATAATACCAAAGTCGATACGAAAAACTTGAGTCACCAGAACTTATACTATTTATTCTTTGTATTAGCAAATCAGGCAAAAACTTATACCGACTAAGATCGGAATTAGAATTATTAAATATAAACCAAATCAGAAAAAGACCTAATACCAGCAATATTGCTGGTATTATGAAATTTTTATACATTTTATGTTCAGAACCAATGATGTATTTTCCCTCGTACCAGTCATATACTTTTTGAATTAATAAAATTAATGCCGCACCTACTAAGCAAGCTATCCCTATAAATGCCCAGCCTTGGAGACTTTCATAGAGTGAAAATTTCTTATTCATAGCCAAACCAATTTGCCAAACTTTGTTATAAATAGAAATCGATAGAACAATACCCATTAATAAATTAACTATTAACTTTATTTGTTGAAATAATGTAAATAAAGGCAAACATAACAATATTAATATTGGCAGAAGTATGTATCCTGCTCGGGATAACGTTAAAAGAAATGACAATAAGACGGGCACAAGCATGAATGAATGCAACATGCGCCAGAGTAGCTTTTTTGACACTAAAATATTAAAAATTGTTAATACAATTAATGCTAGTAAAAATGCAGCATATGCATTCGCATACTGAAATACATTTGACAAACGAAGATCTAGTACAGAATCCTGATAATGAACTTGTCCGAACCAGTTTAATAAACCAAACAATACAATTATATAACCAGAAAATAGAATACTATAATTAATAAACTGTAAGCTTTTATTGGTATTACTAAAATATGCCCCAACTAGAAACATTACAACATAAGAAATGCTAATGTAAAATGAAAATTTTGCTTGAAAAGGTGAGGCTGCATTTATTTGTGAGAGTAAATATGATAAAGGGATCAGCCAAATAAATAAGCTAAATATGTCTCGCAAACTTTCTAACTTCCAATTTTTATAGAAAAAAACTGAAACTAACATTAACAAAACCATACAACTTATTAAGGTAATATTTATTGGAAGTTGAAACGTAATACTTCCACCATTAAAAAGTCCTTTAAAATATGGAGTAATAAATAAAATTAGACTAACAATACTTATTATTGTCCAATACAACACAGGAATCGTTTGCTTCTTTAATAAATGTTCTTTATAACCTTTATTAGACAACCTTACCATCTCCCACAAATTTATCCATTTATTTCGTCCCAATAGTAGCTACCATTTCGAGCGACGCACGTACAGACTCTTTGACTGCTTGAACTCCAATTTGTTCATTGCATTGATATGTTGGCACAACTTCCTTCAACACTTGTTTAACTTCTGCTACACTAGGTGACAGTTTCATAAGATGCTCTAGTTTTCGAACATTATTGATTACCTCATCATAACTCATACCCGATGCTTGTCCTACATAGATTCGGTTATGCTTCGTTGCAACCGCACCTTCTTCGCGTGTTAATATTTCTTCAAACAACTTTTCTCCTGGACGAATCCCTGTATACTCTACCTTAATATCCTTGCCTGGTTCAAAGCCTGAAAGTTGTATTAAATCTTTAGCCAAATCTGAGATTTTCACTGGATTCCCCATATCCAAGATAAAAATTTCTCCCCCCCGAGCTAAAGCACCTGTTTGAATAACAAGTTGAACCGCTTCGGGAATCGTCATGAAATACCGAATCATATCCGGATGAGTAACCGTGACTGGACCACCTTGTTCAATTTGTTTTTTGAAAATAGGAATTACGCTGCCTCTGCTACCCAATACATTGCCAAATCGTACAGCAGCAAACTGCGTTTCACTAATTTTATCAAGACTCTGCACAATCATTTCGGCAATACGTTTACATGCCCCCATGACATTCGTAGGATTGACTGCTTTATCTGTTGATATCATAACAAATCTTAAAGACTTATACTCATGAGAACATTCTGCAACATTCTTCGTTCCAATAACGTTGTTCTTGATTGCTTCGATCGGATTATGTTCCATTAATGGCACATGCTTATGCGCGGCGGCATGAAAGACCACTTCTGGTCTTTGAATATCAAAAACCTGATTCAAACGATACTTATCTTGGATATCCGCGATTACTGCTTCGATTTGTAAATCAGGGAATTTATTCCTTAATTCCAATTCAATTTCATAGATGCTATTTTCCCCATGACCTAGTAGTATAAGTTTTTTAGGGGAAAACGTTGCCAATTGGAGGCACAACTCTGAGCCGATTGATCCTCCAGCACCTGTAACGAGAACCGTATGTCCCGATAAATAATTAGACATTTCCACTAAATCAACCTTCACTGGATCTCTGCCTAATAAGTCTTCCACACCTACATCCCGAATTTTTTTTATAGCAACTTTACCATTAATTAAATCTTTCATCTTAGGTATAATTTTGATCATACAATGTGTTTCTTTGCATATAGCTAATATTTCTGCCGTTTCTGCTTTCGATAAAGAAGGGAGAGCTATAATAATATCTTGAATATGATATTTCTCTACTATTTTCGGGATATCCATACGATTTCCAACAATAGGTACACCCAGCACTTCTAATGTCGTTTTATTCGCATCATCATCTATAAAAGCAACAGGATAATATTCCGAATTTGAATGCTTTAACTCCTTCACGATCATAGTCCCTGCACTGCCGGCTCCAACAATTAGAGTCCGTCGATGATGTGGTTGAATTTTAATGTAGTTGTCGTGAAGTATTCTCCATACAAATCTTGACCCCCCTATACTCAACATCATAATTAGAGCAGATAATGCATAAATGCTTCTTGGAACAACAAGTTCAGGATAATAATAAAGAACACCAAGATGATGAATCGTAAAGAAGAGAATGGAGCCAACGTTTACTCCTTTAATTATAGATATAAGGTCACCTATACTTGCATACTGCCAAAGCTTTCTATAAACTTTGAAATAATATAGACTATTAAGCACGAGTATGGCGGTCAAAATCATCACATATGGTATTTTGTCGGCATAAACAGGCTTAATATCAAAATCAAACCGCAACAAATACGCCAAATAAATGGAAGAACATATTAAAATAGTATCTACAAGCATTAGTATTAAAGTTCTAACAACTCTACTCATACGGAAACCCCCTGTACCTAATCCTCATTAAAAAAACTCATTACACAATCATCCAGATATTGGGTAATTATGAGCTTCTAATGTTCTATACTGATTTATATATTGGTGTCTTGGAGCCTGGCTTTCTTCCAATAACACTCAAAGAACACAACGAAACACACTAGCAGCCAATAACAAATGATAAAGCAAGATTCAGCGCCTTCTTTGGACTTATCGGTTCAAAAAGCTCTAGCGCTAGTATAACGAAACTAGCATGCAAACCATCTAGCAGTCGTCGAGATTCACTGGAGTCGATACTTTCATTATTAAGTCGCTTTTCCAAATCAGCAAAAATCGTATCAATTGCTGTAATTTTATTATTTTCAACTGTTTTAGACCCATTCAGCTTAGACAATGTGAGATTTTTTTCCGAAACTTTAGTTTGAAGACTCGTGCTTACTGGATTAATCTCCTCATTTGTTAACTGTAGCGTTCCGAGTTGTTTATTGCTTTTGCTTCCACTGTCAGATAAAACAGACTGAAGATTCGGGTCATCTGCAAGTGATTTCTTTGTAATCAATTTCTCAGGAGACGTTTCTAACTGTTTCTTGGCCTCGTTGATCTCTGTTTATACTACAGAAATACCATCATCCAAATTTTAGTATATTTATATTAAAAGTTTACAATCGTATCAAAATGATCGGAAATCTCGATTTTGGTTCCCATTTCAAATGGCATAAAAATGGCGATTTCAGTAATTAGTGTTGGCTCAGTATCTTTTACTTGAAACTTAACTATATTTGAATCTTTCACCTAGGCTATTTTAATATCATCACGTAAGCTACTTGCATAATAAATATTTTTATCTAAGTTCAATTCCTGAATCATGCGATTCAATACTACATCTGTCTTAGTGGATTCATTAGAGGAATTGATTGCTTTAAGATTATTATTTTTTTCTTTGTAATCCTATTATTGTCATTGATTCGAACCATTGCAGTCGTTTCATAGATGGTTGGTTGCATGAAAAAAGTAAATACAACACCAATTAAGATTGATAATATAGTTATCACTGAAATAATCCTTTTTCCGCTCCAAAAGGCTTCAAGTATCTCCCTCAAACTAATTTCTTCTTGTACACTGACCGCTCTCCTTCTTGTTTGTATGTATTTTCATGATGTGCTTTCAACGTTTTACGACAGAATCCTACTATTATTTTATAGTAATTAGTATACATAGATAGTTGATCGGAGGCAAGGTGTCGAAAACTCCCACTTGAAGTCGTATCGGTAACCTGGAGGATGTGCGGCATGCTATTGATAGTTTCGGCGATAACCATGCCAGATTGATCTTGACAAAACTAAGGAATAGCGTTGCTTAGAAGCTGGACCATGAGGGTAAATCTTTAAAGGAATAGGAATCACGGAGCATTGTCGTCATGTGAAAGGTCGGTATTCCAGAATTTTCTTGATCGCTACTCTGAATAGATAAAGTAGACTACGAAACCACAAGGGTTCGCCCCTTTAGCTTGAAATCATTCCCGCAGAGGCTCAATGTCAAATCGCCCTATTAGAGCCTTTTCAAAAAGCTCATAAAATCGGATAAAAAACAAAAATGCACCTATGTGAGAAATGGTAAAATGGAGGTATCCCTACAACCAAAGTAAGCACCTGCACTAACTCACATTCACTTCTCCATCCACTCCTGCCTCAAAGCGAACAACTCACGAAGCTCGCCCGAGGACATCTCGGTGACCCAGTTCTCGCCGGTGCCGACAATTTGGTCGCTGAGTCCCTTTTTGCGCTCGATCATCTCGTCGATGCGCTCTTCTAGCGTGCCAAGGGTGACGAACTTGTGCACCTGCACATCGCGGGTTTGGCCGATGCGGAAGGCGCGATCCGTTGCCTGGTTCTCCACGGCGGGATTCCACCAGCGGTCGAAGTGGAAAACATGGTTCGCCGCGGTGAGGTTGAGACCGGTTCCTCCTGCTTTCAGCGAGAGGATGAAGATCCTGCAGCGCTCCGCATTCGGGAGCGCGTCATCTTGGAAGCGCGCGATCATATCATCGCGCTTCGCCTTAGTCAGTCCCCCGTGCAAAAACTGCACGGGTTCACCCCGCTCCTGCGAGATCACAGCCTGCAGGAGGTGGCCCATCTCTACGAACTGGGTGAAGATGAGGCAGCTGCCTCCTTCGCTCCTTAGTTCGTCGATCATTTCAAGCAGTCGCTCCAGCTTGGCTGAGCGCACTGCTCTCTCCACAGCGGGGGCGGCACTAACTGCCCCCGTTCCATCCCCATCCTTCAGAAACAATGAAGGATGATCACAGATCTGCTTCAGCTTCATAAGCGAAGCCAGAATCAATCCTTTTTTCTCCATGCCGCTGAGGCTATCAATCTTCTTCATCAAGCTTTGCACGACGTTCTCGTACAGCGCCCCCTGCTCAGGGGTCAAAGCAACATATGCTTTAGACTCATACTTATCTGGCAAATCAAGCTGAATGGCCGGATCTTTCTTTACTCGTCGCAAAAGGAACGGACGAACCAAACGCTGTACACGGGAGGTCAATTCCGGCGAGCCATCGCTGCTTTTCTCAATGGGTCCCACATATTGATGATTGAAATGACTCAGGGTCCCTAGGTACCCTGGATTAATAAAGTCAAAAATCGACCACAGCTCGGTCAAACGATTCTCAATCGGCGTCCCTGTCAAAGCAACGCGTTGGCGAGCATTTAAACCCCGAATAGCTTGGGACTGCTTCGTGTAAGCATTTTTAATATTTTGCGCTTCGTCCAAACAAAGCGCGTTCCAGGTCACGCCTGATAACTCTTCTTCGTCCAGCTGAGCGATGTTATATGATGCCATCACCAGGTCTGTCCCTTGAATAGAAGTCTGGAATTCTTCCCCTTTTGCACGCTGCGCCCCGTAATGGAGATGCACCTTAAGAGATGGCGTGAAACGCGCGAGCTCTTTTTGCCAGTTCCCAAGTACGGAGGTTGGACAAACCAGCAGGGATGGTACCGAATCCTTCCCTACTGACCTTGAACTTGCAGCCAACAAATAAGCAATAAACTGAACCGTCTTCCCAAGTCCCATATCATCCGCCAGACACCCGCCCAGACCCATCTCACGCAGAAAAAGGAACTACGGACACACCCTCAACCTGATAATGCCTTAGATCGGCCTCTAGGCCGTCAATCCGTTCAACAAGTGGAATGGACTTCGTCTGATTCAACTGCTTCATCAAGGTCCGCAAGCTGCTGTTCAGCTCCACGCGGATCTTAAGTGTTTCTTTCTTTTCATCCTTACATTTCAGCTTTTCTTCCTCAGCTCTCGACTTCCCATCCTCAGCAGCCCCTAGATCCTCTTCTCCGCCACCCTCTAACAGATGCATCTCTAAAACATCCCGGAAAGAAAGTCCCTTCTTCCTCTCCACCTGCCGCATCGCGGCCCTGATCTGCTCCAAGTAGGCGGGATCAAGCTGCACCCATTTGCCCCGAATGTAGATCAGCCGCTTCTTCTGCGCCGCCAATTGGTGGAATTCTTCCTCGGACAGATCCAGCCCGCCTAAGGCGACCCTCCAGTCGAATTTGATAATCTGATCCATCCCAAACATGGACTTACGCGAAGTACCAACTGAGCTTCGCAACTTGGCCCGAAGCTGCGGGCGCAGACGTTGAAGCTCCTCCCACCAAGATGGTAAGAAGACAGAAATGCCAGCCGTAACAAGCTGCAAACTCATTTCAGTGAGAAACTCCCACGCCTGATCATCAGACAACTTCTCCATAATCTTCCTCTTCTGATATTCGCTTTCCAATAAAGGTAAAATACGCAGAATGCGATCTGTTTGCTCCTGTATCCTTTCCCAAATTCCTTCCTGCCAAGCCATAGGAATTTGACCAGTTAAACAGTTGCCCGTCGTACTAAACTCCACGAATCGATTGGTATCCTTACGATCCTGCACAATGAATCTAAGCCGCCAATCTGCCCCATCATCTTTGGCAGTCGTCGTCCCATCTACATACGTCTCCGCATAGGGCTCCACCAACTGCACACATATGCGGTACGGAGCATCGTCCTGCTTCCAGCCAATCGCCAGAAGCCAATCCTCTTCTTGCATCCAGCTTAAATTGGCCCTTGCCGCCGCAGACTTTTCGTCATCCACCCGAAGCAGCACATTCCCTTCTAGCAATCGATTCCAGGCCGTACTTATTTCCGAAGCAGGATCAAGAACCAGCAACTCCCCGATAACTGCATTGAACCATTCCTGCCAAAAAGCTTCGTCCAGCCGATTGC
The DNA here is from genome assembly GCF_030817215.1 of Paenibacillus sp. V4I3. Classification (GTDB taxonomy): domain Bacteria; phylum Bacillota; class Bacilli; order Paenibacillales; family NBRC-103111; genus Paenibacillus_E. The sequence continues at coordinate 2,005,887 of NZ_JAUSZA010000001.1, read as the reverse complement.
CCTCTGCAAGTCGCTGAAACTCCTCCTGCTTCTCCTCAGGAAGCTGCAGCTTCCAACCCATCTTCCCTGAGCACCAATGTTCATACGAGGGTAAATACCACCCATAAGCCAACGCCTCTTTATATAAAGCGGCCCCTCGCTGCAGCAATCGTACATCCTCATCCCACGATAATTTCCCATGCAATAAAATACCCGGCGCAGCCAAATAATCCATCGCCATATATGGAGTTAGAACTAAGCCCTCCCCGTATTCGGACTGAATGCTTTCGATCTGCGTCCCATAATAGGACCGCTCATGCCAAGCAAAAAGCAGCTTTCTAAGCATATACCCAGGAACCTCGTTAGCCTGTTCGTTTTCTCCGTAACAGACAAAGCTCCCCGAAGGGAGTCTCTGTACTCTGATATGTATCTGTGACAAGCTGATCATGTAATTAGCTTCCCTTTCCGCAATTCCTCTTGAAACGCGCGGTAGCGCGAATATTGTTTACTTAGCTGCTGAACATAGTCCTCGAAACGAGGCGTTTGCTTCAGCTTTTTATAGGCAGCCGCCAGCTTTTTAAGCAATTTGATAGCTTGTCTATAAGCGTCGCGATTTTTACTATGAATACATTCCTCAGCCGCATAGTGATAGATCGGAAGCAGCACACGTACATCAGCTTTTTCGACTATTTTTAACTCGGAGGATGCAATATGAATCGGTGATAAATTTAACAGCAAACATAAGTCAGCCCATGCTTTGTATTCCTCTTTTTCCAGCAGGAAGCTAGAATAATCCCGATAACTTGCCGGTAAAAGTATTACCATGGCCTCCCTATGTTCTTTTTCAACTTCTAAATGCCCAGCTACTTCTTTCCATAAAATAAGGTAATCACTCGCATAAAGCATGCATCTTTGCGTACCTCGGGCCCAAGCCAGCGGAGCCATTTCAATAACCGATCCCATTGCTCTTCCACAACAAAGGTATGCAAATAGCCAAACCAATCCTCCGGTTCGATCACATCAACCCCAGTTGTAACCCGCTCCCAAGCATTCTCGTGATTTTCACTCATAATGTCAAAATGCGCTAACCTTATAACCGCTGCTTCAGGAGCATCGCTTTTCCTGCTTTGATCGGCAGCAATTAGCTACAATTTAGCAAGCTCGTCCGCTACCAGACTCTTTTCATACAGCAGCCCTGTCCACAGCAGCTTCTTGACCTCAGCCCAATTCATATGTGAATTGTTCCTTCAAATGCCTTAGGTATTTCATCTGCGCTTTTTCATTATCGATCTCCCGCAATGCAGAAGCGAGCTGTCCCCAGCTGTTTTTCGCTATTATAGAGAAATAGTACGCACCATTATAAAAGAAATCATACATACCTGACTTCGATTCCGCCAAGCATCACAAAGCAGCATAAAATACAGCACGACCTGAATGTCATAAATGCCCCTGATTGTCGGTTCCCAGTCATCCGCCAGCTTATTCAGCTGCCCCCAAGCACGCGCGTACACTTCCTCTACACTAAATGCATTATAAACCTTGGAATTCGCGTATTGCTTTTCAAATAGATCCGCCACTCTTCACAGGTATCCGTCGCTTTGGGTAGCTTTACTGCTTTTTTTGGCGTTAAATCAAATTTAGGATGTGTCAAAACTTTAGCCTTGCTAGGAGTTAACAATTCCTTTGTGTTATAACCTTCTTGCTTCGCAACCTCAAAAAGAACGGAAGCCATATGCTTACAATAAGAGCCATATGGGCAGCTGCAGCTGCTCCGAGTAAAAGCTTTCAGATCTATATGTACCTTGTAGATTTTCGATCCCATAACTCGCGCATGAATGACAGACGTCCCTTCTGTTGAAACTTCCCTTACGACGCCAATCGTATAATATTCCCAACCTCTTTGGAGAATCGTCTCGTCAAAATAGGACCGAATCCGCTCCGTCCAATGGTCCCAGTCTATCTTTAACTCCAACATATATGTGGTCCTCCGTGTATCGACAATTTATTCTGTTCAATTATACTAAATACCTTGGTTAAGGAACACCACACCATATAAAATAACCCCCGAAAGAATCATCAATGATTCATTCCAGGGGCTCTTTTATCAACTAGTCGCGCAGCATACCCTGATGCGGATGCGGGTGAGTGCCGCAATACTCATCTTCCTCAGAACAAGTGTACACATGCTCATAGACAGGAACGCAGTGGTGGCGGTTAACGATTTGAATAGGATGAATAACTTGAACTTTCTGTGGGTGGTAGAAGTCTCTTACTATTCTTTCTGGACTTGTCATGATCGGGTCAGTCGGTGGACATTGATATGGTTTGCCTGGGCCAGGTTGGCTAGGTTGGCTAAACGGGCTGATTTGACTAGGTTGGAACGGTTGGCTAAGCGGGCTGAGTTGGTTAGGTTTGTAATGATCCATTGATGGGTCAACTCCTCTATAGGTTTATGTTAATATACGTTTATCCCTAGTCCAATGAATGTACCAATGCCTATTTATCCAATAATTAGGCGGATTTTGTGAGCCAAGCAGGTTAAATGTCCAAGCAGGCCCCAAAAAGGCAGGCTAACAGAACAATGATGCCTCTCCCTTTTGCTCCATATATTTGTTACAATTGAGAAATGAAGTATTTTGATGGTGTCATCCATCCCCTGCGTCTTGAATTCCCATACCTTAGAAGGAGGAGGGAGTATGATGAATCATACAACTCAAAACACGAAATCCGACTTTCGTCATTTAATATACTCTCATGCTCCTGATTATTCTGAGATGCATCTCCATCACAAGCTTTGGAATTATTTCCACGAAAAACAAATCGAGAATCGTTTGCGCTCTTGGACCAAAGCCGCTAAAGGAGATTGTTTCCGTCAGCTGCTGGATTGGAAGCTTGTTGAGGGCAATCTCGTCGTTCAGCTTTCTCCATTACCAGAAGGCTATTTGCCGTTTTTACATATAGAAAAAGCAGATTTAAGTGATGAATCCAAAGGAAAATTGCTGATCTCCATTTGTAGAGCACTTTCCATTCTGCATGAAGAGCAGTTTTATATGGGCTTTTTACTGCCAGAGCAGCTTTTTTTCGATCCAAAAACGTTAGCCATTATCATCGATGTCCAACCATTCCCTTCCGCTATCGAATTTATTAATCATTTATTAACGGACTTTTCATTCACTTCATTTCCGCGTTATGCACGGCGATTTCTTCTTTCCCGAGCTGCTGATTTTGAAGCTATCCATCTGCTGATTCATACGATATATGGCTCCGACTCCGTGCCAAATAACCTGGTGCAATTATCAGAGCGTCTTCGTACTGAGCCAGAAACTATGTTATTCGCAGATGAAATTGCCGATATCATTCGAGCATCCTTTCAACTGCCTGAGCAGGTGCAACCGCTTATTTCCCATAGCAGCCCACAATGGCTGCACCCTGCCGCTGCGCCAATTACGCAAGAGTATCAAAAGCTTTTTCGAAATTTTTTACAGTCAAATGAGAAACGTTTATTAGGGCTCGTTTGTGAGGATGAGGCTATTCGATTTGATGTTTATACACAGCATGTCAATGAGATGTTAGAAAGAGGCTATTTCTTCAAGATTGTCTCTCAAGGACTTCCTTACTCAACTTTGCGTGAAGTGGTCTCCCGAACCTTACATCTCGCTTATGGCTTATTTCCTGAATCAATCACCATGCTGCGGAATCTTTCTCGTAAATTTGACCAGCTTCTTAAAAAGCACTATGAAGGCGACGATATCCTTTATTTGCTAACCGATTGGTTGTATCAATTTTTCTCTTCCATTATCCCGATGTTCCCTATTCAAAACATTTTCTATATTTTTGAAAACAGCGAAAACTTTGATGAAGATTCCCAGCATATTCTCCTCAATTTTTGGAGAGAGCATGGTCATGAGATGATTGGTTTGCATATTATTTTCAGCGGCAGCCAGATACCTTCTCAATTTACTGGCATATCCTTTCAAACGCTTGAAATCCATCATTCGGACCAAGCGATCTACGAACAGCTGTTGTCTTCACAATTTGGACGAGCCGATTCCACGTTAATATCCGAATTGAAAAATTGGTTTTATGAGCACAAGATCAACTTTAGTCACTGCCGCATCATTTTAGAGGAGCTTATTCAATCTGGAAGTATTCATCTAACCAACAAGGGCTGGCACAAAACAACTGCATTCCATCTTGATTATGAAAAGCTCCACTCTCTTCACTTGTTTTCTAAGCGCATCTCCCTTTTGGACAATGAGGAAATAGAGCTATTACGGCTCCTATGTTGTTTGCCTATGCCAATAAGCGTGTTTTCCCTGTTTAAGGCTAATGAAATGGATGTAGGAATCATCCTCTCTTCGGTTACGAAGCTGGCAGAGCTTGGCCTTGTTCATGTCAGTCACAACGATAGCTTATTTATCTCAACTGAAATTACCGAATTGGTCTTACAGCAGCTGCCGGCCGTTCAACTAATGTCTTACTACCAAACAGCATTGAATTACCAGTATCAATTCCGTCCACTCGGTTTACCTCAACTCATTACACTGTCCAGTCAAGCGAGTGAGTATAAAGTCGAATATTATTTGCTTTTAAAATATTATAAACAGATCCGTTCCCTTCTCTCATATGGGCAAAAGGTTGAATTATTAGAACGCATCAAATATTTATATGAAAAATTAGAAAGGCCTTATCTTATTTTCCTAGACAGGCTGCTAAGTAGAATGTATCTACTGCTTAATCAATTTGCTCTTTCCGAACAATTGGCACTAACTGTATACGAACGAACAAGCAAAGTGACGGATCGCTTCGGGTGGATGTATATCCGCATCTTGCAAAATGATTTGGATGTTTATATTTTACGTGAGCAGCTGTTCCCCTTTATTTTCGACGAAAGTCAGGCATTAGAAGACCGGGTACGGGCTGCCTTTTTACTCAACACCAGCAATCTCTGTTTCCCTCTACAGGATGAAGAGGTGCGTAAGCTTCATGACTTCTATACCGATGTCGTCTATCCAAAGAGAAATTTGCTTTCACTTCGCCATTTTGCGGAGATTACGAACTATTATACGATTAATATGTTGATTCATTTTCCTGAAACCGAGGAGTGGGCTTTATCCATTGCAGCTAAGTTAGAGCCGCTTCTGGAAACGTCACCTCATACGGACCTCATGCTCCGTCTCTATGATTTATATTCCTATCAGAGTAATAATAAGCTGATCAATACGTATGTATATCGCGGGATTGAAGGTGCCAAGCGCTCTGGCTACACGATCAAGGAACAAGTAGGCCATCTGAACGCCATGGAGTTTTCATTAAATCAAGGAGACTTGGCCAGCTTCCACTTTCATAAAGAACGTGTCCTGCAGGTTGACGAATTGCGGCGGAAGGATTTGGCCGAGACTTATTTAACGAATCAGTTGTTATACGCACTTGAATGGGGGCAGTGGGAACTGTTTCAAGAATTAGAAACCCAACTGTTCGAGCAGCAAATCACAGAGTCGAGTATGGCTTTATTGTCCGTTTTTCAAGGTTATGTCGCTTTCCGTCAAAATCAACCTATCACCGTCCCGGGCTTCTTGAAATATGAGAACACCTCATTCTTCTTGGAGGCACTGTTCCAAACTAGAGAGGGAAATCTGGAGCTAGCCTGCAAGCTTTTTGAACAATTTATTTCGAAAAATAACTCAGGGATGTACGCTGGTTGGGCTTATCGAGAATTGCTTACGCTCCTCTTAGAGCTTCGCTCGGAGAATACGGGGATTTGGTTCGAAAACTTTGAAGCTTATCTCAAACGATGCTCTTTTGATATCTTTTGGCCAGATTATTATAGACTTTCGGCTGAGAGGTCCATGTATGAGGGCGATGTACAAAATGCGATGCTGTATTTGCGACGGGCGTTAAATGGTTATCAGATTATTCAAAAGGAAACTTGGCGTCCCTACTTGACCGCTTGCATGGAACGGGTTATTCGACCCACCTTTGCCCCGGCATCACCCGCTATCATGCAGGATGATTTTGTTCAAAAAATGATTGCGGACCGCGAGCAATGGTTGCTTCTCTCCTTGGATTTACAAATCATCATCGAGCTCAGTGAACAGGTTACCGAAACTTTGGATCTAATGACAACGATGCAGCGGTTGACCAAGGCACTTTTTGACTACTTTCCAGTTATTCAACTGGCCATCACCTACAAACTGCTGCATTATAAGCAAAAGGTTTTCGTTACGGCTTCCGGACTCAGAGACCACGATGAATTGATTGCCTACCAAAGCCGAAGTGAAGATAGCTGGGCCCACACTTTCACTCTCTTTCAGCGAGGTGATCAAGCTATTACGCTCCAGGTTTATGTAGATGGTATGACCAAAACAAAGCTTCAACATATGGAGCATTTTCTTTCTTTCATCAAACCGCATATTATCAACGTTCTCTTGCATAGAGAGATGGTGATTGATAACCTAACCGGCTTTTATTTACGCGGTTATTTCATGGAAAAGCTGAGGGAAGAATTCGAGCTCTCTAGACGTTATAACCTCGACTTATCCGTGATCATGATCGATGTGGATAATTTCCGCAGGGTCAATGAGTTCGGACACCCGGAAGGGGACCGCGTTTTACGAGAAATCGCAGATATTTTCCGGTTTAATTTAAGAAAAAGCGATATCGCTGGACGATATGGCGGTGAGGAACTTATTCTAATTTTACCTAAAACGGACGGGAAAGAAGCCCTCAAGATTGCCCATCAACTGCGAGGCGAAATTGAAAGAGAATTTGCCTTCGGGCGCCCTTACCAAATCACCATCAGTGTGGGCGTATCTTCCCTAGAGCTCTGTAGTCCAACTTCGATAGAGGAATTGATTGAACAGGCCGATACGGCGGAGATTACTGCGAAGCTGACGGGGAAGAATAAGGTTGTTGCGGCTTGGGAGCTTTGAAGTTATGAAAAAGTTATAACTGTAGATAAGATATAAATAAGTATAAATCTACATATTTTAATAAATAAAAAGTAGAAAAATGTTATAATGTTCACTGAGGTGAATGCTATGGAAGAATTGTTAAAGCAGATATTAACTAAATTAGAAGTGATGGATTTGAAGATCGACCGAATCCAACAAACCTTAGATGCACACCATGTTGAGAACATCGAAACCGACAATAAGTTACTTGAAGCGATCCAGACCACAAATGAGCGTCTTGACTTCCAACGTGATAAGATTTCAAAGACTGAGGAAGAAATTTATCTTTTAAAACAAAAACATTAACCTTCACAATAAGCCCAGATGGGCTTTTTTTTTGAAAATAATAATATCCGAACATAGATAATAGGAGGATGACACGACCAATTACATCTATCTTGCATGTCACCATAAGATAGAAAAAAGAGGTCTCTCAAAAGTTCGGAGAACTCCTGAAAAACCTCTATTTTCAGAGCGATGCGGTCAGAATGAGGTCAAATTGGTATATGACTCACTCTAAACCCTTGATATATAAGGGTTTTTAACCTTTATTACATCATGCCGCCCATTCCACCCATGCCGCCCATGTCAGGCATGCCTGGTTTGTCTTTTTCTGGTTTGTCAGCGATAACAGCTTCTGTTGTTAGGAACATAGCTGCTACGGACGCTGCGTTTTGCAGTGCGGAACGAGTTACTTTAGCAGGGTCAACGATACCTGCTTCGAACATGTTCACCCATTGGCCAGTTGCTGCGTTATAGCCGATGCCTACTTTTTCGTTCTTGAGGCGCTCAACGATTACGGAGCCTTCTTGACCAGCGTTAGCTGCGATTGTGCGAACTGGCTCTTCTAGGGAGCGCAGGATGATGTTTACGCCTGTTTGCTCATCGCCAACAGCTACTACTTTAGCTACTGCGTTGTACACGTTAACGAGGGCTGTACCACCGCCAGAAACGATACCTTCTTCAACAGCTGCACGAGTTGCGTTCAGAGCATCTTCGATACGAAGTTTGCGCTCTTTCAGCTCAGTTTCAGTCGCTGCGCCAACTTTGATAACAGCTACGCCGCCAGAAAGTTTAGCCAAACGCTCTTGAAGTTTTTCTTTATCGAAATCGGAAGTTGTTTCTTCCAATTGTGCGCGAATTTGAGTAACACGTGCGCCGATGTCTTTTTTGTCGCCAGCGCCATCAACGATGATTGTGTTCTCTTTGGTTACGCGGATTTGACGCGCGCTACCCAATTGGTCAGGAGTCGTGGATTTCAGATCCAAACCAAGCTCTTCAGTGATCACTTGACCACCAGTTAGAGCAGCGATATCGCCAAGCATAGCTTTACGACGGTCACCGAAACCTGGAGCTTTAACAGCTACGCAAGTGAATGTGCCACGAAGTCTGTTTACAACAAGCGTTGCTTGTGCTTCGCCTTCAACATCTTCAGCAATGATCAGAAGTTGTTTACCGGATTGAACCACTTTTTCAAGAACAGGCAAGATTTCTTGGATGTTCGAGATTTTTTTGTCAGTGATCAGGATGTATGGGTTGTCAAGGACAGCTTCCATTTTATCCGTGTCAGTGATCATGTATGGGGAAGTGTAACCACGGTCGAATTGCATACCTTCTACAACTTCTAGTTCAGTAAGGAATCCTTTGGATTCTTCAACTGTGATAACACCGTCTTTACCTACTTTTTCCATAGCTTCAGCGATCAATTCGCCTACTTCTTCGTCAGCAGCAGAGATTGCCGCTACTTGTGCGATGGATTGTTTGCCTTCGATTGGCTTCGCGATAGCTTGAAGCTCTTCTACAGCCGCTTTAACAGCTTTCTCGATACCTTTGCGGATAACCATTGGGTTAGCGCCTGCAGTTACGTTTTTCAGACCTTCGCGGATCATAGCTTGAGCTAGAACCGTTGCAGTTGTCGTACCGTCACCAGCAACATCGTTTGTTTTGGTAGCAACTTCTTTAACAAGTTGTGCTCCCATGTTTTCGAAAGCATCTTCAAGCTCGATTTCTTTCGCGATAGTAACACCGTCATTTGTGATCAACGGGCTGCCAAATTTTTTCTCAAGAACAACGTTACGGCCTTTAGGACCGAGGGTTACTTTTACAGCATTAGCTAAAGCATCTACCCCACGAAGCATCGCGCGGCGTGCGTCTTCACTGAACTTAATTTCTTTTGCCATGATAGGAAACCTCCTCTAATTTAGAACCTGTACATAGTAAGTAGTAAAACGGAAAAACTAAGTATGCTTGTTGCCGATCTATATCCTGCTAAATTTAGGCTAATACAGCGAGAATGTCGCTTTCGCGCAAGATCAACAGTTCGCGGCCTTCGTATTTCACTTCAGTTCCAGCGTATTTGGAGAAAATGATGCGGTCGCCTTCGCTTACTTCAAGCGGAACACGTACGCCATCTTTCAACGCGCCTGCGCCTACGGCTACAACTTTACCTTCTTGTGGTTTTTCTTTAGCTGTATCTGGCAGCACGATGCCACTTGCTGTAGTCTCCTCTTTCGCAACGGCTTCAATGATTACTCGATCACCTAACGGTCTGATCATGGAAAAATAGCCTCCTTTAGAAAATTGGTAATGGTTTTGTCGATTATTAGCACTCGAATGTGTTTAGTGCTAACAACAATTCTTATGATACTCATTCTGGGAGTAATTTGCAAGTCCTTTTACACATTTTTCATACTTTTGGACACCCCCCTCATTCTACCCAAATGAAAAACAAATATTCCCTTTAAAAAAAGAAAAACAGCCTGCACATTACGCAGACTGTTTTATCATTTAGGACCGAACTCCCGCTCCCACTCAGCATCCTTCGCCAACTGTTTGCGATAGATGAATCCCGACATAAATACGCTAAACTCATACAAAACAATAAGCGGCAAAGCCACTAAGATAGCCGATATCGCATCCGGCGGCGTGATAACCGTAGATAAAATAACGAGCAGCATGTAAGCATACCTTCTGAACTTGTGCAGACGCTTCGGATTCAAAAGGCGAATCTTCGTGAGGAACATCACGACAATCGGCATCTCAAACACAATAGCCAGTGGAAGAATGATGTTGAACATGAATGTAAAATATTGCGCCGCGCCATACATCTCCGTGATTTCTAGACTCCGGCTAATGGAGGAAGTAAAGTAAAAGGCCATCGGAAAAACAACCCAATAACCGAACGAAAGACCTCCCAAAAATAGCAAAAATGCATAAGGAATATAAATAATCGAAGCCTTCTGCTCAGCCTCACGCAAGCCAGGCTTAACAAACGCCCATATATGATAAAGAATAACCGGCAGGGTAATAAGAATACCTACGGCCAATCCAAAATTCATATACAAGCGCAGGGCATCCCACGGGGAAAAAACGTTCCAACTGATGGTATCAGCGGGCGGAATGTTTTTGAGGTAACGAATGATCGGCTTCGCGCAGATTAGTCCGCCTACCATCCCTATGACCAGGACGACCAATACCCACATGATTCGTTTGCGCAGCTCACCAAGGTGCTCTACGAGTGACATTTCTTCGTTCGTTGTCATATTTCACCAACCTGATCTAGTGGATCAAACCTATACGGCTGAAGCACTTGTTATGCTGAAAAGAAAGCGGCTAGTCCGGTAGACGCCGCGTGTTGCTAAGCGGCGCGATAGGCGCTGCCGAGGAGGCAGGTGGTGCGTCCGTTCGAGCGGGTGCCGTCGGAGTGACGGACGGTTCTTCCACAGCGGAGACTGCTGCCGGAGAGGCAGATTGTGCGTCTGCCCGAGCGGGTGCCGTCGGAGTGACGGACGGTTCTTCCACAGCAGAGACTGCTGCCGATACAAACTCCACTGCCGGTCTCTCGGAAGGAGCACCTGCTTCGACAGCGTTTGACGAGGCAGCTCTGCCTTGCGTCGAAACCTGCGGAGCCGGTTTGACCTGGGCTGCCGGCTTCGGCGTTTCTTCAGGCTCATCGTTCAGCAGGGCGTGAGCGCCTTTCTTAAAATCCCTGATCGTGCGCCCCAGCACGCGGCCAATTTCGGGCAGCTTCTGCGGTCCAAATAGCACAAGAGCAACGATTGCTATTAATAAGAGCTCGGTGAAACCGATATTTTGAAACATGGACTTCATCTCCATCATTTGTTGCGTCATTGCAGATTTTGCAGTAAATTGCAAGCTGCGTAGTAAATTCATCTAATTTCCTGCACAAAATGCAGCAAAATGTCCGAATATGCTTTAAAAAGCAAAATCAGTTTTGCAACCTTTAAAACAACTCACACAACAAAATCAAACACTAAACCTCGTACAATCATATCGCTGATAAAGGAACCAAATCCATAATCGAAAATGATACATACCTTGCAATCTCTCATCAACTACTGCTACTGCTACCGCTAGTAGCAGCACCAGCTAGCACTGAAAAAACCCACCGTACCCCATCTCCGTAATGTCGCTGCGCACGATGGTCTCGCCCGCGCAAATCCGCGGGAGCAGCACATCAAAGGACGTGTACGGGTCGTGCATCACGCAACCCGGCAAGCCCATGATCGGCACATCGCCCAGATAGGCGATCATCAGCATCGAGCCCGGCAGCATCGGCGTGCCGTAGCTGACCACGCGGGCGCCGGCCTGCTTGATCGCACCCGGTGTGCGATCATCCGGGTCCACGGACATGCCGCCCGTGACCAAAACCAGATCCACGCCCAGCGCTAGCAGCGCGTGGATCTCACCCACAATCGCTTCGCTGTCATCGAGCACGAAGCGTTGGTCTATGATCTCGGAGCCGAGCTGCGCAAGCTTCTCCTTCACAACCGGGCCGAATTTATCCTTAATTCGGCCCTTGAAGACCTCGCTGCCCGTCGTAATAACGCCGACGCGCAGCTTGCGAAACGGCTTCACCTCAAGCAAGGTGAAGCCCTCCTCACGGCGAGCGGCAGCTAGGCGCTCGACCTCCGCAACCTTCGCTTCGTCAACAATCAGCGGGATCACCCGCGTGCCGACTAACGAAGCGCCTGCCTGAACGACCGTGTTGCTGCGAATTGTCGACAACACGACCTCATCGATGGCGTTCACACTGTCAACGAACGCCTTATCGATCTTGACCAAGCCGTGAATCGCCGATTTCACGTTCACTTTGCCCTCATGCGGCTCTGTCAGCGTGAGGTGCTCTCCAGCTATCGCATTTGCCATGCGCAGCGCAGCTTCATCCTCATGCAGGTAGCCAGGCTGCAGCTCTATCACATAGATATGCTCTTTGCCGATGCTCAGAAGCGCAGGAATATCGGCCTCAGTCACCTGATGGCCTTTGCGAAACAGGCGCCCTTTGAACTCACCGGGCAAAATCTGAGTCAGATCATGAGGCAAAATCATGCCGATGGCATCTTCGACTTTGACTTCACGTAGCATCGATTCACGTTCGCTCACCCATGGTCACCTTCTTTGCCTGTCAGAATCCCCAGCGCATGCGGGAGCTGATCGATAATCGCCATCAGATTCTCCTGCACGCCCTTGGGGCTGCCCGGCAAATTAATGATCAACGTGCGCCCGCGAATGCCGGATACCGCTCTGGAAAGCATCGCTTTCCGTGTTTTTTGCATCGAAATCATCCGCATGGCTTCTGCAAACCCCGGTGCTACCCGATCAATCACATTGAGCGTTGCTTCCGGTGTCACATCTCGGGGGGCTAGTCCCGTACCGCCAGTCGTTAAAATCAAATCTGCCTGATAATAATCCGTCATTTCTATTAATGAAGCCATGATTTCATCCATCTCATCCGGAACAACACGGTATTCGATGATCTCGCCTTGAATTTCCTCTTCAATCAGCTCGCGGATTACCTGAGCGCTAGTGTCTTCTCGTTCTCCTCGGTAACCGCGGTCACTGGCTGTCAAAATCGCAACTTTCCAGTGCATCCTTCGTCACCTCTCCCTTGTTAACTGAATGAGATAACCCCACTAACCTGAGTGATCGTCGACTTTCATTTCTATGAAAAAAACTGCTTTATCTGTCTGGTCGCGTCACTGTCAACTATCTTGTCTGTGAAAATCCCCGTTTTTGCCGCCTGTTTTGAGGACAAGCAGCGTGGAGCTGATAATCATATCCTTCTCTACTGCTTTGCACATGTCGTAGACGGTTAGAGCAGCGGCGGATACGGCTGTTAAAGCCTCCATCTCAACGCCAGTCGGACCCGTCGTCCGGACAGTTGCTTCTATGTATAGTTCATTGTTGCCATTATCAGCAAACTGAATATCAATGCCCGTCAGCGCAATCGGATGACACATCGGAATCCAGTCTGACGTTTTTTTGGCGGCCATGATGCCAGCCACTTGCGCAACGGCGAGGACGTCGCCTTTTTTCATTTTACCCTGCTTAATTAAATCGAGCGTCTCGCTCTTCATAATTAAAGTGGAACGCGCGGTAGCCGTACGCTTCGTCTCTACTTTGTCCGAAATGTCGACCATTCGTGCTCGTCCCTGCTCATTAAAATGGGTTAATGGGGAAGAATCGGGCAAAGCACTCACCTCTATTTTAGGATTCTGATTTGAAGACCATTTTGCTCTCGGTGACGATCCCGTCAACTCGGAAATCATGCCAGGATGAAGGGACTGCAGGAATCAATTGATTATCAAAAGCGGCCGCAACCGCAAATGGTCTCTTAAGCCCACGCGCTGCAAATAGCTGCATGAAGCGATCATAAAAACCGCCCCCATAGCCCAGTCTTCCGAAATCCAAATCAAAAGCAAGCCCAGGCACTAAGATCATAGATAAAGTGGACAAATCGTGCTCAATCGGCACCTCGCTGCGAGGTTCTCTGATGCCCCATGCCCCGCTTTCCACATCTTCATAGCTGCTTATGACATGTAAATTCATTGTCTTCGTATCTGCTACAACCTTCGGCACAAGCACACGAATTCCCTGCTGCCAACACCATTCCATCAGAGGGGCAACATCCGGCTCAGACCGAAAAGGCATATAACTCATGATCGTAGGCGGAGCGGACGTTTCATTCTGTCCATGCCCAAGAAGCCTATCGCTGCATAGTTTTTTCAATCTTTCATTTATGCGCTGCTGCTTCTCTTCACGTTTTTCAGACATGATGGAGGAGCGCAGTTCTTCCATTTCTTTGCGTAATTCGATTTTCCGCTCTCGGATGTTCATACTAGCTTCAGCCCTTCCCTAACGAGGAGTGGTTTCCCCCATTTTAACATAAACAAGGAAAAAAACTATACTTGCACTGGTGACCCCAGTCGAATGCGCGTTATTACGGGGAAATGGTCCGAGAATATCGTCGGAATCGCCCATGAAGATTGGACATTTTTCCTATTCGTGAAGATGTGATCGATCCTTTTTCCATCCACAAATGTCGATTTCACACCCGCTCGTAATGGCACATTGGTGAGCTGATCTGTGTCTATTTTGAACCGAAAGGCGTCTAATTCCATATTAAAGTCCCCCGCGACAACAAGTGGGTCATCATAGTTTGTTACCATTTCTGAAATGCGAGCAAGTTGAAGGCTTCGCTCCTCTTTGGACAGTCCCAAATGCGTGGTGGCTATCCGAACAGTTTCAGAATTAACTTTGATTTTTACCTCTAACAGACTTCTAGTTTCCTTATTGCCTGGAAGCAGCGTGTAGCTGCTGTCCTCAATGGGATACCGGCTCAGAATCGCATTGCCATATTGCCCGGCCGTATAGGTTAAACTAGGTGCAAAACGCATATCCATCCCAAGAAGCTCGGCCAATTCCTTCGCTTGATCCACATACCCGCTGCGCCAGCGATACTGATCCACTTCTTGCAAGGCGATGACGTCGGCTTTTTCATTTTGAATGAGATCAGCAATACGTTTTATATTTACTCTACCATCTAAACCTTCACCGTGGTGGATATTAAACGTCATAATCGTGAATGCTGCTGGGGAAGTGGTTGAAATAGATGCAGGAATTGCAGATATGGCCTGCTTCCCAATGTCTGATGAGCTTGTTACTCCTTTACATAGAAATATCAATAGAAGCAGGGGCAAGAACGTATAGACTACATGCTTAGCATGCCTCAAAAGTACCATTTACCCATCCCCCACCTATTCTGATCTATGCAAAATTAAGCATACGATGCCGCCTCGCATGGTGTATACTAGTGAATTGATGGGATTTATAAGCCAACGAAAGGGCGGTCAAGATCAGGTCCTTTCATTAATAAGCAGGAGGTAGCAGCAGATGCTATTACAGGTTTCTAACATTTCAAAAAGCTATGGGGTACGTTCCGTACTCTCCAATATAACGCTACAGATCGAAAACAGGGAACGGATCGGTTTAGTTGGCGTGAATGGCGCGGGTAAATCGACATTGCTCCAAATTATAGCCGGCGAGATGTCCTATGACAGCGGCGACTTATTCAAGGCGAAGGAAACGAAAATCGGCTATTTGAAGCAAAACAGCGGATTGCAAACGGACAAGTCTATCTGGAACGAGCTGCTCAGCGTGTTTAGTTCCTTACTGGAGACAGAACGAGAGCTTCGTGAGCTTGAAGCGTTAATGGCAGATCCTGATCTAATCTCGGATGAAAAAAAGTACGAAACCACGATGAATCGTTATGCTCAGCGCTCCGAATGGTTCCGTGAACATGGGGGCTATGAAATTGAAGCGAAAATCCGCGGCATTTTGCACGGGATGGGCTTTGGACAGTTTCCTCCGGATACGTTAGTTAAAACGCTTAGCGGCGGTCAGAAAACAAGGCTTGCCCTTGCCAAAATGCTGCTCGAAGAACCTGATCTACTCATGCTCGATGAGCCTACGAACCATTTAGACATCCCTACACTAACTTGGCTGGAAGGGTATTTACGCGGTTATCCGGGCGCTATTCTGGTCGTATCTCATGACCGTTTTTTCCTGGATGCTTTAGTGACTTCCATTTATGAAATTGAGCGAAATGCTTCCAAACGATATACCGGGAACTACTCCCGATTCATCGAAATTAAAGAAGCTAATTATGAGATCGAAATGAAGCAGTTCGAAAAGCAGCAGGATGAAATTGCCAAGCTGGAGGATTTTGTTCAGCGCAACATTGTGCGTGCTTCCACGACGAAGAGAGCGCAGAGCCGCCGCAAGCAGCTGGAAAAAATGGATCGACTCGACAAGCCGATGGGGGATTTGAAGCGGGCTTCGTTTTCTTTTGAAATCGAGCAGACCTCCGGCAAGGAAGTGCTGCAGGTTGACCGTTTGGCGCTTTCCTATGATGGAAAGAACCGATTGCTGGGTGGCGTCTCCTTCCAGCTTCGTCGTTCGGAAACCGCTGCACTCATTGGACCCAATGGTGTAGGTAAATCCACCTTGCTCAAAACATTAATTGGTCAGCACAAACAAGACGCAGGCACCTTCAAATGGGGTGCTGGCGTCACGATTGGCTATTATGATCAGGAGCAAACAGGACTGACCCCGACCAACAATGTGCTGGAGGAAGTGTGGAACACGTACCCGCATCTGGAAGAAGCACGCATTCGTACGGTGCTCGGGAGCTTTCTTTTTAGCGGCGAAGATGTATTCAAGAAGGTCGCTGCCTTAAGCGGCGGTGAAAAAGCCCGAGTAGCCTTAGCCAAGCTGATGCTGCAAAAAGCGAATGTTTTGATCCTCGATGAGCCTACCAACCATTTGGATTTGTACAGCAAAGAGGTTTTGGAGTCGGCATTGATGGATTACGAGGGTACTCTACTCTTCATCTCCCATGACCGTTACTTCCTGAACAAGATGGCTGAGAGCATGCTTGATCTGCAGAAGGATGGGCTTACGAGCTATCTCGGTAACTACGACGATTATGTGGAGAAAAAGGCCGAGCTTGCCGAGATGGAAGCGAAGCGTCTGGCCAAAGAAGCGGAGAAGAAGGCCGCTGGAGGCAGCAGCGCCGGTGCTGGAAAGAGTGATCCCGCAAGCGGTGGTGGGTATGAAGCGGACAAGCTGGCGAAACGCGAAGAACGCAGCCGCCAGCGTAAGCTTGAGCAGCTTGAGCTTGACATCGCTCGTCTGGAAGACGAAGTGTCCGCCTTGGAGGCGGAGCTTGCTGACCCAGCTGTGTACAACAACTATGTGCTCGTTCAGGAGAAGACCGCTGCGGTTGATGAGCGGAAGAGTGCGCTCGCTGCTTGTTATGAGGAGTGGGAGGCGCTCCTCGCATAGAGCGGGTACGCAAAAAAAGTTTGGTTGAGAATTCAACCAAACTTTTTTTTGTATCTGCGATCAATAAAATCAGACATGGTTTAGAAACGGTTTATTGGGCAAGAAGTGACTGGTTCGGATATGGCGAATCGTTTTTGTTTTTGCCCGCATGACGATAGATTGTGTTTCGGCACGATGTCCAGGTAAAAAAAGCACCCCGCCCAAAAAATCTCCGGGTGTTATGCCCGTTGCTGCGAAAATGACATCGCCGTCCCCGACCATTTCTTCCATCGATAATATCTTTAGCGGATCATGCAGCCCCATTTCCCGGCAACGCTGCTCTTCTTCCGGAGAAGACGGCATTAATCGGCCTTGAATTTCACCGCCGAGACATGATAATGCTGCTGCGGCAAGCACTCCCTCCGGCGCACCCCCGGAGCCTACATATAGATCAACGCCTGACTCAGGAAAGGCCGGTGCCATAGCTCCGGCAACGTCTCCGTCACTGAGAAGCTTAATGCGAACTCCTAAACGACGCAGCGTCTCCATATGTGCGGCATGTCTTTCCCGATCCAAAATAGAAACTGTTAACTCTGATATCGATTTATTTAAAACTTGGGAAGCCTTGAGCAATGTTGTTTCTAATGGCTCTGATAATCGAAGCCGTCCTTTTAACAGAGGTCCGCAAGCCAGTTTCTCCATATAAATATCCGGAGCATGCAGCAAATTCCCCTTGCTCGCAACAGCGACAACAGCCAAAGCGTTGTTAATTCCCTTCGCCACTAGTTCCGTTCCTTCCAAAGGATCGACTGCGATATCAACTTCGGGACCGTCCTGATTGCCTACCTGCTCCCCAATATATAACATAGGAGCTTCGTCCATTTCCCCTTCTCCGATAACGACCGTGCCTTTGATAGATACGGAGTCGAACATAGCCCTCATTGCCGAAGTGGCAGCCTCGTCCGCATTATGCTTATCGCCTCTTCCCATCCATCTGGAAGCTGCCAATGCGGCAAGCTCTGTGACCCTAACGATTTCTAATGCAAGTTCTCTTTCGATATGGATCCCTCCCTTATATAACTAGACTGAGGAGCAAAACAATGCCAAAAGCTACGAAGGACAAGATGGTTTCCATGACGGTCCACGTTTTTAACGTCTGGGCTACCGACATGTTAAAGAACTCTTTAATCAACCAGAATCCAGAGTCATTCACATGAGAAAGCATGATAGAACCTGCTCCTACTGCGAGCACTAACAGTTCCGGGCTAGTACCGGGTATAGTAGCGGCAAGCGGGGCAACGATGCCTGCTGATGTTGTCATAGCGACAGTGGCAGATCCAACAGCAGCTCGAATGATACCGGCGATTACAAAGGCCAATACAAGAGGCGAAATATGTGCGCCTGTAGCCAGTTTAGCAATCGCGTCGCTCACTCCGCTTGAAATCAATATTTTATTGAAGCCGCCGCCTGCTCCTATGATTAGTATAATGGAAGCGACAGGTCCCAGACAATCATTTGTAAACTTTAGAAGGTCGTTTTTATCATAGCCGCGGGCAAAGCCAAATGAATAAAAAGCAAATATCAGCGAAATTAGAAGTGCTACGACCGGACTTCCAATAAAATCAACGACGATGCGTAATCCGCTCGTAGCAGGTAGCGTGACATCCACGAGGGTAGCAAGCAGCATTAAAATAACTGGAAGTAAAATAGTAAAGAGCGTGATGCCAAAACCAGGCAGTTCCTTTTGCTGAGCCTTGGTGAATTGCTCAACCAGTTCACCTGTTGGTTCTACAAGAACTTTCTTGGCAATGTACGAGCCATATATCGGACCCGCTACCGCAGCAGCAGGAAACGCTACAAAAATAGATAACAGGATAGTCTTACCCAAATCTGCGTGAAAAATACCAACCGCCAGCATCGCAGCCGGGTGCGGCGGAACAAGACTGTGGACAACGGCAAGTCCGGCAACTAAAGAAAGACCGATTTTGACTAGCGAAGTACCTGTATGCTTGGCAATCACGAATACAAGCGGAATCAACAAGACAACCCCAACCTGGAAAAATACAGGAATTCCGCAAATGACAGCCACTACCATCATCGCCCAGTGGACATTCTTCTCGCCAAAAACGCGTATAAGCGTACGGGCGATACGTTCAGCTCCCCCTGATTCGGCCATCATCTTCCCGAGCATCGTTCCGAGTCCGATAACGATGGCAATAAAACCTAACGTGCCGGCAACCCCATCTTGAAAGGACTTAACAATGTCGGGCAGCTTCATTCCCGAAATCAATCCCATAAACAACGCAGCGACGATCAGTGCGATAAATGGGTTTGTTTTAAACTTTGCAATCAATACAATTAAACCTACAATGGAAATCAAAGCATATAGCAATAAACTAGTGTCGTGACTTAATCCAAACAAAGAAACCATTTTTTTTGCCCCCTTTTCATTTGTAAGCGATTACCAATTGAAGCATCTTAGTTAGCGAATAATTTGACGAATTTCGTCATCACAGGCTCCATGGAAGCTTGCAACTCTGACATTATGGAAGAAAGATGTACCATTGATTGGTTATCAGACACATTTTGCAAATAGCTAACTGCCGCCATCGATACTTCCGTGTTGACATTAATTTTGCAAATGCCTCTTTTTATCGTTTGCCTGATCATTTCATCGGGTGTTCCAGACCCCCCGTGAAGGACAAGCGGAATTTCAACAACTTCACGAATTTTCTCCAAAAGCGGAAGGTTAATATTAGGCTCCCCTTGATACATACCGTGTACCGTGCCAATCGCCGCTGCCAAGAAATCCACTCCTGTTGCTGCGACGAATTCTTTCGCGGATTGCGGATCTGTCAGGGTTCCATCTCCTTCTTCTTCGTCCGAAAAAGCGCCTCTTGCCAAGGATCCAATCTCAGCTTCCACCGATACGCCTGCCTGATGAGCAAGGTCTACGATTTCTTTTGTCCGTAAAATATTTTCATTAAGATCGTATTTGGATCCATCATACATCACCGATGTAAAACCATTCTCAATCGCCCGGATAATAGATTCCTTCTCATAAGCGTGATCTAAATGAAGCGAAACAGACACGCTAGCTTTGGAAGCTAGTGCTCGAACCATCGCAGCGAATCCTTCAACATCTACGGTTGGAAAATAGCGTTCCCCCAATGCGATAATAACTGGCTGATGTTCACGTTCTGCTACCTGTATAGCGGCTTGAACGGTTTCCAGATTAAATACATTAAAAGCGGCCACAGCATACTTTTTACTTTGGGCTTCTTTTAATACATCTTTGGTATTCACAAGCATCTTTATAGACCCCTTTCATTTCAATATACGCCCCCACAAATGCTAGCCTTCAATTTTCAGAACAGTCTCCAGCAGTGTTGTATCGCTTCCTACGTTACCCGGAAACACGATATATGGAATGCCTGAGAATTTAGCTTCTTCACCCGTGAGCCAAACTGGAATCCCCGCTGCAGCCTGTCCAATGACTCTCGCTTTACGAATGCCAAGTCCTTTGGTGGCGACATCGCTTGAGGTGATTCCTCCTTTTGCAATGATGAATTTAGGTACAATATCTAAGGAACTCACAATTTTAACCAGTGATTCAGATACAGTTTGGCTGATGTTTAAATTTCCATCCGAGGTTTGGGCGGCAACCAGTTTGCGGCTACTGAATACAACCACATTTTGTCCTCTGGCAATGTGTTCATTCACTTTCGAAATGAGCCGCTTCGATTCATCTGCTTTTTCAGTCGGATTTAAAATTTTATTTACATCCATTTCCAGTGAAATAATATCAGTACCTGCAAGCAATTTCTCCAATTGGCGTGTTGTCTTTTGCACATGGGAGCCGACCACCACAAGTCCTCCGTGTGATTCTTGCCCTTTGGCCACAAGCTTTTCTTTCGGTAAAATATCTTGATCTGCTATGCCCCCGTAAGATTTTACAAAAGAGGCTGCCGTTCGAAAAATGTACTTCTTGCCTTTGTTCTCAGCTTGCAATAGCGCTAAGGATAGGACATCCAGATCAGCGTAGGATAAACAATCTACAATAACCGGAACATTCCCATTAACCTGTAACAGCATTTCTTCAACTGCATCCGGCCCGCGGCGCACCTGTTCGAGCGTGATCACTACGCAATCTTCAGGCTTAATTCGTCCATTCGTTTTTTCTGCAACCCACTGCGTTAAATCACTATGCTCATAGCCAAAGACCTTATCTTTGGCAAACTCTGTCTCGTGAACAGGAAGCAGCGCGTCGCCTTCTTTTAGGTAGTGGGTGTTGTGATAAGTCATACGGCCTGCTTCAAAAAAAGCCGGGATAATCAAATGCCCATCATATTCAAGTCCTGTCATTCGACGAATCTCATCAGTTAGCGTATCGGTTTCCAATGGATAATACCCGCGCAATGTAGAGTCGCCTCTGCTGACGAAGACGAAGTCGATTCCCGTCTCACTTGCTACAGCCTGTACATTTTGGGCAATTTCACGATTGATCCTTTCCGCTTCGGCCGCTTGATAGGCGCGTGTGTTGGTTAATATATAGAAAACTGTTTCCGGATTATTAAAAGCTTCACGTAATAATTCCTTGTCCCACTGCGTCAATACGTCAATGTCGTGTACCGTTTGAACTCCTGTCGGATCATCGTCCAGCACGATAATCTTCTTGTTGCAGGATTGATTGATTTGATTGATTTGCCCACGAAGATCGCTGCCTTTCCATTCCGGGGGCAATTGCGATTCAAGGAATGAGACACTTATTATACTCGTACTCATCTCTTACGCCCTCCTTACTTCAACTTGTGCAAGTTTTTCATAATACTGAACAATACCGCCATGATCATGACTGGCTTTGCCATCGACTTTCAACGCGTGGAAAATTTCAAGAAGCTGGCTGGATAGCGGCAGTGGAACACCAATTGCGTGCGCTGTTTCCATGACATTGGTAATATCCTTAAGATTAATATCGATTCTGCCTCCGGCAACAAAATTTCTATCGAGGATCAACGGAACTTTTGCATCCAGTACAGCGCTTCCAGCAAGCCCGCCTCTGATCGCTTGATACATTTTATCGATATCAATTCCGGCTTTTGCAGCCAAAACAAGCGCTTCCGACATAGCAGCAATATTGAGATTTACGATAATTTGATTAGCTAATTTAGCTGTAGAGCCGCATCCGTTTCCGCCTACTAAGGTTACAGCGCTTCCCATGCTGAAAAGCACATCTTTCACGCTTTCATAAACTTCTTCCTTACCGCCTACCATAATGGCCAAGGTACCGTCTACAGCTTTAGGTTCTCCTCCGCTTACAGGCGCATCTAACATTTCAATCCCTTGTTTAGCCAGTTCACTTGCAATTTCATTGGAAACTACGGGAGAGATGGAACTCATATCAATCACTACCGTTCCTACTTTTGCACCTTTATGAATGCCGTTTTCTCCAAAAATAACACCTTTGACAATGTTCGCATTCGGAAGCATGGTAATAATTACGTCAACATTCTCCGCTACCTCTTGGGGAGTTGCAGCAGCAACAGCACCGGACTTAACAACTTGTTCTACAGCCTCTTTATTTAAATCGGTTACAGTTACATCGTATCCGGCTTTCAAAAGATTGATAGCCATTGGTTTTCCCATGATGCCTAAGCCTATAAACCCAATTTTTTTACTCATTTCTATTCCTCCTATTTGATTACGCTTTCACATGTCTGCCGCATAGCTTCTCATGAATGTTTTGACGAACATGTGTTTATGATAAAAATCAAAGCTATATTCCTTAACAGATGCAACGGGTTAACCTGTCATGCAACACCGAATGTATTCAATTGATTTATAAATTGTATACAATTTTGTTTATTTCGGATACGAATATCTTAATATTATTTTAAATAAAGTGCTAGTCTATACTTTTTCGAAAAAAAGTTGTATAGTAATTATTTTAGTTTAAGATTTTGGGCCTGCGAAGAGGTGGACAATTTGGCCAAGAACAATGAAAAATCTCGTCCTGCTTACAACCAATCCTATGAAATTATTCGTGATATGATCTTAAAAGGCGAAATTCCTCGCGGAACCAAAATTGTTGAGGAAAAGCTTGCTTCTGAATTAGGAGTTAGCCGGACCCCGATACGGGAATCCATACGTAAATTGGAGCAAGAAGGACTTATAGCAAATAAAATGGTCATTAATCCTTCTGAGAAGGATTTGAGAAATACGTTTCAGGTACGTATGTTGTTAGAAGGATACTCTGCTCGAAGTGCTGCAACTTATCTTCCCGAAAGCGAATTACAGTCTCTTCTTGAGTGTGTCAGGATTGGCCGTACAGGGGCATTGGAAGACATTATGAAGGCTAATGAGAAATTTCACGAGATCATCGTACAGGCAAGTAACAATCCGTTCATGATTGATATTATTGATCGTATGCAATCCATCATCTATCTTTTTCGTCGTACCGTTGTCTACTACAACCGGCCCTTCTTAATTGATGAACATGAGAATATCTATGAGGCCATTAAAGCAAGAGATGGAGACCAAGCAGAAGTTTTGATGAAACAACATTTACAAGCGGATTTAGATTTTTGCTTGCACTTAATTTGCTAATAAATCATTGTAAATGACCTGAGGCTTTGCCTCAGGTCCATTTGTCTATTGCATACTTTTGGAGCAGGGGGGAGGAGATTGGGTATGGGGTTCCGGCCGCTTCTTCCACTTTTTGTTGAAATAGAAGCTTCTGGAGGCTCTTATTGCCCATCGATTAACCAGTTTTTGTCGAAATAGAAGCTTCTAGAGGCTCTTATTTGCGCGGAGTGCTCCGTTTGCGCTGTATTCGGCATCAAATAAGAGTCTCTGGAGACTCTTATTTCCCACAATTAGCCGCTTTTTGTTGAAATAGAAGCTTCTAGGGGCTCTTATTTGCGCGGAATGCTCCGTATGCGCTGTGTTCGGCATCAAATAAGAGTCTCTGGAGACTCTTATTGCCCACAATTAGCCGCTTTTTGTTGAAATAGAAGCTTCTAGGGGCTCTTATTTGCGCGGAATGCTCCGTATTGCTGTGTTCGGCATCAAATAAGAGTCTCTGGAGACTCTTATTGCCCACAATTAGCCGCTTTTTGTTGAAATAGAAGCTTCTAGGGGCTCTTATTTTCAAATGTGTGAGCCTTACTCCGGCCGATCCAATGAGATTTATCATGAAGACGTTAAGAAGCTTCGAGCTCCTGCAATCTCAGGAGCTGCATTGGTACAGCGACGAAGATGATCAACGTCGCCGCTGCAACAATGCCGGAGTCGTTAAGCAGCAGCGCTGCGATGGCTCCGACCATATTGGCCGAGAACCCGTACATCCAGTACGGATATTTGTGCTGCCACAAGCGAAAACGGCCGCGGGGACGGAGCACAAGGACAGCCATCACGAAGAGGCTGGTGATGAGCACTTTGCTCCAGGCGGATGCACGAAGCAAGTGCACGTTCATCCGCAGCTTGCGTTCGATCAGCAGTCCGATCTGATCGAAGTGCCCGGCGTGCAGCGCGTGAAACGCACGCCCGACATGACTCTCCCGCGCGAATGCCGCGGGAGAATCGGCGCTGTTGAGCAGCCACAGCGCCCCAAGACCCAGCGCGAGCAGCGCCGACAGCAGGGCTGCGCCCCTGCCTAGGCGCAGCTCGCGCCAGCGTTCGCCGGCGAAGCAATGCGCGCCGGCTACGCCGAAGGCGACCGCGGCGCTCAAGGCGCCGCCCGCGTTCGCGCCGAGTGACGGTGCCGCCAGGCAGGCCGTCACGAGCAAGAACGCCCCGCACGCGAGCAGCGCGGCGGCCGGTGAAACCGCCGCAACTCCGAGGCGCGGTGATGCCTCAATCTTCCCGCTCCCAACAAGGAGCGGCTCAATACCAAGCCCGCCGCCGCGCAGCGCGGGCTCTACACCCCCATGACTGCGCTGCAAAGCCGCCGTCACGCCAAGAACGAGGGCGCCGATCAAGACGCCCATGTACTCATTCCCGATGCCGTAGTAGCGGGCGCCGATCATCGGATCATATCCCAGAATGGAATACTTCATGGCATGGGCCCCTGTACTGCCATCCAGCGTTATGATCAACGCGTTCCCAAGACCGAGCCAGATCATGGCTGTGGATAGGCGGCATTTTTCCATAACAGCAGAAATAAGCAGCGTGCACACATTAAAAATGGCAATCAGCGCCCGCATCGTTCCTTCTATCCCTATTTTGGTTGTCAGAGGAACAACCAACCAGCCCATCAACAGCATAACAGCAGGCGCCGTGAGCAACGAGAAAAGCAGCGTACGCACACTCCTGCGCCAAGGTACTGCCCTTCCTTCGAGATATCCAGGGTCTGCCTGTTTTTTTTTAATTCCACAAACCATACATCAAACTCAAGAGCAATGCGAGCATTTCATAAGTAACAAAAGGATATAGCATTAGCGGCCTACTGCGGTAAATCATCTGCATGCTGCTCTGTTCCCTGACAAGCCCAGCAAGTACATCATTTTTCCCCATATAGGATAAAGGAATGCCCATCAGCCCAATCGGCACCGGGATGTTGAACTCTTTTAGCAGCGAACTTGTGAAATCTTGCGCCGTGACGACACCTTGCCTGCGAGTAGATTCCGAAACTAATATTGCTCCTCTGCTATCGGTCGTGTAATGAAGAATAGGAGTTAGATAGGCTTTGGCTCTAGCCGCCTCACTATTCACTTCCGGAGAGAAGATCCACAAGCTTTCCTCCTCCTTCATTCCTGTCATCACTTGCCCTATCCATTGGTCCATCTCCCTCAAGACTTGCCCTTTCAACTGTGTGAAACGTTCCTCATTGTAATGCTCTTGATCCATGTAAAGTCTGTACAAATCACCTAATTCGATTAGTGTTATGCCGGGCAGCATCCTTTTTTCCCACAAAGAACGTAATTGTGCATAATTAGTGCTAATGCCGTACGGTCTATCCACAGCCACAGTTATGACGTCATCTCCGAGTGCACCTTTGTCCACAAAACCATTGGAATCCATCAGCATGAGCGGACTGTATCGCCGCAATTTCTTTTCTTCGATGCCAGTTCTCTTCCCCAAGTCACTGCTTCCCAGCACAGCACGAAAAACACCATACTCCTTCAACAATTCCCCTAGGGTGCCTGTTCCATAGCCTTGGTTCTCATTAGCTCGCTGCAGCATCATGATGTCAGGCACCAGCACAGAGTCAGCCTCAATCGGTTTATTTTCCCCATAGTGACCTATGTAACGATTCATAAGTTCGGAAATACGAGTGCCTTGCTTTGTTTCCTTTGCTGCAAAAGCCTGCACTTCTGCGATTCCTACGGAAGGTGCTCCTGCTCCCAACGTGACATACACGTCTCTCATCGTTCGACTCGATGTACGAATGTTCATAGAACCGACTGCACTTAACTCCGTCAGCTTCCGTAAATGGGGCAGCTCCACAAGTTGATCGGGTCGGAGCTCTATGAACGATAAACCCGGTATCGAAACAACCGTTACGTGCTTGGACTTTACCTCGTTGTGGATGGATTGGTCGATACCAGCTTCTATTCCCTCCGCGCTTGTGGACAACTCTAACAATAAAGTCAAGATACCCACAAATATGCCTGCTATTTTTAGTTTCAAGTGTATTCACCCACTGTTTTTTCTTTTAGCATTTTCATCCAAGTGAAAAGCTATCCATTGCTGGATTGTTCCGATAATTTAAAGTGGGATGATTTTACGTTAATAACTTATCCACATCGTTATCCACAAAAAAAGAGAGGCAAAATTCGCCTCCCCCTGCGCTATTCCTTCGTTTTCCACAATCTTATCCACATTGTCCACAAAAAATTGTGAAAAAGTTATTCTTCTCCGTATTCTTTTAAAACCATTGGTAACCGTGGGTTTGCACTAGTTATGCACATTGTACACAGGGTATGTGAATAACTTTGCACACAAGCTGTGTATATATCTAAGTTTTCTTACAATTTGATATTGTGATGTCGTTTATCACGCCGTCGTGGCTTCTGTTGGAGCCGCTGCGCTATTTTGCATACGAATGGCTTGATTGCAGGCTGAGATAAAAGCTTTGGCTACCGCAACAAGCACATCCTGGTCAATACCTGTATTTTTGTAAGTTTGGCCGCCCACTGAGATGGTGACTTCCGCTTCTCCAGTTGCTTTTTCACCTGTGGATAACGAATGAAGCTCCAGATCGGAGAAATCCACAGCCATCGGAATCGCTTGTCTAAGGCACTGCACGATTGCTTCAATCGGACCTTCACCTGTCCCCGAATACACATTTTCAACACCTGTTTGATTGTTCTTTACCGAGACGGAGGCAACCCGATTGCGGTCACTGCTAGACACGACTTGCATATGTGTCAGTGTAAATGGCTCCATTTGCCCATCAACGGTAGATCCTACAAGTTCCATCAGCTGGTCGTCTGTCACCATTTTCTGGTCATCTGCTTTTTCTTTGAATCTGGTATAAAGTGTATCCAGTTCTTCTCCCGTAAGCTCAATGCCAAATTGTCCGACGCGATGTTTAAGCGCGTGACGTCCTGAATGCTTACCAAGAATGATCATGGACCGTGGAATGCCCAGCTTTTCCGGATCCATAATTTCGTAGGTGTTGCGATTTTTCAGCAGCCCATCTTGATGGATACCTGCTTCGTGCTGGAAAGCATTTCGGCCAACTATCGGCTTATTGTACGCAATTGGGAACCCCATGATGCGGCTGACCATTTTGGATGTGTTGAAAATTTCACTGGCTATAATCCCTGTTTCCACACCCATGGTTTGCTTGCGCGTCTCAATGGCCATAACGAGTTCTTCGAGAGAACAGTTGCCTGCGCGTTCCCCTACACCGTTAACGGTTACTTCCACATGTGTGACTCCTGCAGCAATAGCCGCTAGGCTGTTCGCGACAGCAAGACCCAAATCATTATGGCAATGCGCGCTGTACTCCACGGTGTCGCCTCCCCTTACACTTTGGCGCACTCTGCGGAACATAGCTCCGTATTCTTCTGGCAGCGCGTAGCCTACAGTGTCAGGGATGTTCAGTATGGTTGCTCCCTCAGCAATGACCGCCTCGAGCACTTCAAATAGGAATTCGTCCCCTGTTCGCGTTGCGTCCATCGGCGAGAATTCGATCCGATCAACGAATTGCTTCGTATAGGCGACCATGGAACGGGCCATCTCTACAACCTGTTGACGGGATTTGCGAAGTTGGAAATCCAGATGGATGTCCGACGAGGACAGGAACATGTGAATGCGTCTAGAAGCAGCATCCTGTGTGGCTTTCACCGCCGAGTCAATATCCGCTTTAACAGCTCGGGCGAAGCCGCAAATCTCTATGCTCTGCAGTTCACGTGAAATTTGCTGCACCGCCTGAAAATCGCCAGGACTTGATATCGGGAAGCCCGGCTCGATGGTATCCACACCCATTTTCGCTAGCTGCCTTGCGATACGGATCTTCTCTTCCGGATACAGTGAGGCTCCTGGCGCCTGTTCACCATCTCTTAGTGTCGTGTCAAAAATCCGAATACGTCGATTGTTGTTTGTGTTGTTGATTTCCATGGTTATTCCTCCTCAAGGTTGGGCCAGACGAGCCGGCGATTATCTTTAATGTTTGAAAATGAACATGAATCTTTCTACGACTGACTTATGTGTCTCCACGTGACTTTAGTGCTGTTTTTCATCGTTACAGAGACTTAATGAGATAAATCATTCTGCCACCTCAAAAAAACAACAAAAAGACCCGTCATCTCCACATAAGAGACGACGGGTCTTTACCCAGCGCGGTACCACTCTTGTTGGCTCCAAGTCACGGAGCCCACCTCAGACATAGCACAGCAAGACTACTGCTGACTATGTCACCCGATCACGGAGGTCATCCGTTCATCCCTAACAGCGTAAAATTAGCTGATCAGGATGACCGCTTCCAAGCGAGTTCGGGGCATTCACGGTCTGCGTCGCATCAACCCGCAGCTTTCTGTACCGTACAAGTGAGCCCTTACTACTCTTGTTCATCGCGTTTTTGTGTATGTTTCCTTACTACTCTTGTTCATCGCGTTTGTTATATGTTCATATTCCTACTTCGCATTTGTTCAAGTTCGCTTCAAGTTCCAGAACAACCAAAAAAGCCTGCCATCTCTATAAAAGAGACGACAGGCTTGAACCTTCCGCGGTACCACTCTAATTGATCCGAGCTGTTACACCCGAAACCACTCATGTACCTGATCACGGGGGTCAACCGTCAAGACCTACTTGGGTGCTGGATCCTTGGCATCCTTATCAGTCTTACCGCTCCCGGGCGAGTTCAGGTACTGTTTCGTCTGTGCTTTCACCAAGCGCACAGCTCTCTGAGCGAAACTACTGTTCCTTACTAATCCCGTTCGTTGCGTTTGAAAGTATTGATTGTGATTATAATATGCTGCTTTGGCAAAGTCAATACAGTTGTCAGAAAATTTATTTTATTGCCCTTACCACTCTTCTAGCTTGAGCTGAGGCTCTGCCTTCAGTTCCATGGAGTCGAATTCTTGCTTGTCCCACTTGAGGAAAGCGGCTGCGCCTATCATCGCAGCGTTGTCGGTGCAGAGGCCTAGCGGCGGAACGAGCAGCGGCACATTCAGCTGCTCGCAGCGCTCGGCGAGCCTGCTGCGCAGCCCTTTGTTCGCGGCAACACCGCCCGCGAGCAGCAGCTGTTTCGCGCCGTATTCACGCACGGCGCGGTCAGCCTTCTCCACAAGCACGTCGATGACGGAGGCTTGGAAGCCCTTGGCAATCTGCGCGACTTGTACGGCCTCGCCGCGCATCTTGCTTTGGTTGACGACGTTCAGCACAGCGGATTTCAATCCGCTGAAGCTGAAGTCGTAAGAGTCTGCCTCGAGCCATGAGCGAGGCATCTTGATCTCGGACTCGGCTTCCTGCGCAAGCCGATCCACGTGCGGTCCTCCCGGGTAAGGCAGGCCCATCGCCCGCGCGATTTTATCGTAGGCCTCGCCAGCCGCATCATCGCGCGTTCGCCCGATGATGCGGAATTGGCCCGGCCTCTCCATTAGAATCAACTCCGTGTGTCCGCCGGACACAACGAGCGAGATCAACGGATATTCGAGCTCATGCACAAGTTGATTCGCATAAATATGTCCCGCAATATGGTGAACACCAATCAACGGCAGGTCTAAGGCGCAGGCTAGCGCTTTGCCCGCAACGACGCCCACTAACAGGGCCCCGATTAATCCGGGTCCCTCGGTTACGGCAATCGCGGACAGCTCCTGCAGCGATACGCCTGCTTTCTCGACGGCTTCCTCCAGCATCCATGTGATCGACTCCACATGCTTACGGGAAGCCACCTCCGGCACCACACCGCCATAGCGTTTGGTGCGTTTCGATCTGGCTGGAAATCACATTGGAACGAATGATTTTACCATTTTCGACAATGGCTACGGAAGTTTCGTCACAGCTCGTTTCGATCGCCAAAATATAAACCGGCTTCATGACGGGAGCTTCCTTTTGCTGTTGTTCTGTTTTATTTTTTTGCTCTTGCCCTGCTTCTCTAGTCAAATTCGTCACCTATCCGAAAGCCTCAATTTTCGAGACTATCCTTTCTTCTCTTAGGCAAGTCCGCCCACATAATGACAGCATCCTCGCGATTATCCGTGTAGTACCCTCTACGCACGCCAACAGAGCGGAATCCGACTTTTTCGTACAAATTTTGCGCAACGTAGTTCGAGGCTCGAACCTCAAGTGTCATCCGAATAGCCCCTAAGAAAGCAGCTGTTTTCATAAGCTCCCGAAGCAAACGTTCCCCAAGCTTACGTCCTCTATACGTATCCCGAACTGCCACATTCGTGACATGCGCCTCTTCCATGATGAGCCACATACCGCCATACCCGGCGACCTCACCTTCGATATCCATAATCATATAATGAGCGAACTGATTGTTCGTTAATTCATTCTCGAATGCACCTTTTGTCCAAGGTGTCGTGAACGCTTCTTGCTCAATTTCACAAATAAAAGGGATGTCTTCCATTTGCATGGAACGGAACACCAACGAGTTTTCGGTTGTTTGCGGTTGTCGCTGCTCCATCATCAATGATCCCCTTTCTTCGTCTTAATCCCGGCCAGTAAATTGGCTTCGGCTTCCGGAAGTCTGGTGTAATTCGGGACAAACGTATGCACATCTGCCTTCTCCCCTTTAGCCAGCCTCGGATAGGCAAGTCTCCCTATATATTCAGCTTCAATGCCATAGGAAAGTATACGTACGACTCCGTCCCAATCCCGTGCGAATTGTTCAAGCTCTGCCTTGAAGCTCTCAGCTTCACCCACAAACAAAATCTCTTGGGGCCTTTGTTCTTGCGAAGATGAGGCTGCTAGCTTAACGATTTGCTCCGTCCAAGATCCAATGACTCGAATGCCATCAGGCAGAACTTCTTGCCAACTTGCTTCTAGCTCTCCACTAGCTATCATCGGAGAGGCACCCTCATAGGCATAGACTGCTGTGAAAGCCTGCTTACGCCTGCCATCCATGAGTGGAACCACCCAAATCGGCCCATTTCCGGTCGCACGCTGCTCCTTCATAGCACCACCAAGTGCCATTGCTTCTAAGCTGGACACACCAATGAGGTCCAAACTTAACGACCATGCGAATGTTTTGGCAACAGACACGGCAATACGAACCCCTGTATAAGAACCGGGACCTTGGCCCACAGCGACCGATTGAAGGTCCTTGGGTTTGAGATGTAAACGCGCAAGCAAATCTTGAATATGGGGAAGAAGCCCTATCGAGTGATTCCGTTCAGCGTAGGAGCTGACCTCGCCCAACATGTTTCCATTTTCCAAAATAGCAACTGTCATTGCAGATGTAGAGGTATCGATGGCTAAACATCGTCCTAAATTCATTGTCCGTTCTGTCATTGTAAATGTCCGTTCTCCTTCATTTGTACACACCAGCTCTGATACGGGGCTCCGTGCGGAGTCAGGTGAAATACTCTGGTTTGATCATTCTGATGGACAATCGTGATGGCTAGTCGCTCTGGCGGCAGTAGATCTTCAATTAAGCTTGACCATTCGATCAGCGTAACACCCGCTCCATAAAAATAATCGTCGAGTCCTAGTTCATCCGCTTCCTCTTGGGAAATGCGGTACATATCCATATGGTAGAAAGGAAGCTCGGCTCCCTCGTATTCTTTGATAATGGTAAATGTAGGCGAGTTGACGGTTTCGGTAATTCCCATCGCTCTGGCAAAGCCTTGCGAAAACCTCGTTTTTCCCGCACCTAGATCGCCATCTAGTGTAAAGACGGTGCCAGGCTGCAAATAGGCGGCCAGCAATCTCCCTAGTTTATCGGTATCTTCCTCATGCCTGGAGTTATACGTAAATGTGGATTGAGTCAGTGATCTCATCCCTTTCTTTCCGTTTGCGCGTGCTGCTCTTATTATAGTCCTCGCTAGCAGGCAACATCAACTCTGTAATTGAAAAAGCCCGCCCCGGAATAACTCGGAGCAGGCTTTTGCTGTTCTTTCACATCCACTAATGGACCTCTTCTAACTCTTTAACCGCCACGACCCGAGAATCGGCCGGGTTTTCTTCCGCATGAACTTTGGCAACTGCTTTGCCGGTATCCACACTGTCGATCCAGACTGGGAGGCCATTTAACTCGACGTGAATCTTCTCATCAGCGGCTAAAATTTCTTGAGCGCGATGAATGTTCATGGCTCATCCAATACGGATTCCGGATGATCCATCGTATCCGTCGTCGAGGATTCGATTAATCCATTGTGCATGGTGACGTTACCGCCTCCCAAGCCTTCGTTAATCATGCGGTCAATGTCCATGAAATGATCATCTTTGCCTTCATTGATCGTATCTTGGGATGCATTTGAATCTTGTGCCATCCGTGAATCCCTCCTTAGCATAGATTAGCTTCACTTCGCTTTTAACGTACCCACTCAGGGGGCAATCCATTCTCTTAAATCCCTACCGTATAAAGGAATTAAATCAAGAGAATACTAGTACAATCACGATTACCCAGGAGGAATCACGAGATGCATACGGTTTGGAAAGGTGCTATCAGCTTCGGACTTGTTCATGTGCCTGTGAAAATGTTTTCGGCTACGGAAGATAAAGATATCTCCATGCGTTACATACATAAAACTTGTATTACACCACTCTCCTATGTGCGTAAATGCCAGACTTGTGAGAAGGAAGTAGAGTGGGAGGAAATTTCCAAAGGATACGAGTATGAACCTGGACGTTTCGTTATTTTTGAGAAGGATGAATTGGAAAATATCTCGGGCGAAGCGAATAAAGAGATCAAGATTCTGGATTTCGTCAACTTGACAGATATTGATCCGGTTTATTTTCAAAAGACTTACTATCTTGGGCCTGGAGACACAGGGTCTGGCGCCTATCATTTGCTGCTGGATTCCATGCGTCAAACCGGCAAAATCGGCATAGCCAAAGTCTCAATCCGTTCCAAAAGCTCACTAGCCGCCATTCGAGTTATTGAGAACTGCCTCGCTATGGAAACTATTTTTTACCCGGATGAGATTCGTCCGATTTCTCAAGTTCCCAACCTTCCCGAGAAAGTCACCGTGAACGAGCGTGAAATGGAAATGGCGAAGATGCTCATCAGCCAGCTATCGACACCTTTTGAGCCTGAGAAATATAAAGATGAATACCGCGGCCGCTTACTGGAGGCAATCGAGCATAAGGTGGCTGGTGAAGAAGTGCAATCAGCCCCTGCGCTGCAGAAAACGAGCGTTATTGATCTCATGGCCGCGCTGCAAGCGAGTCTTGATGCCACGAAGCCGACGGATGGAAAAGTAGCGTTAGGTGAGGACGCTAGTGTCACTGAGGTCAAGAAGCCGAAAGCGAAACCGAGAGCCAAGAAAGTCAAAGAACCGGTAACGTGAAGTTGAATAGAACGCAAATAAAGCGCTGATTCTTGATATTCAAGGATTAGCGCTTTTGCTTTGTTATTGCTTGTTGGTACGTCCTACATATTCTGTGCGAAGGTGCAATCCGCTAGATCCATTTGAACGAAAGCTTGAATGCTGGGATGTCTCATCGTTCCGTGGGGAGTCCATTCAAGAAATTGGATTTTCGCCGTTAACTTGGGTTGGGTCCAAATGGCTTCTTTGCTCCGTTCAGGCTCGTTTATAAATGGCTTTTGAGGCGTCATCATCGGTTCAACGATCTTCGTTAATTGACGCCAATCTTCCCTGCTTAGTTTCCCAGTGCCGGCGTGACCTATATAAATAAAACGGCCTTCTTTGTCGTATAACCCCAGCATAATCGCATTGACAACTCCCGCTCTGGTCGTTACCCCGCCAATCACAGCATATAGGTCGCGGAAAATCTTCTTCTTCACCCAACGGCCGTCTTTCCCCCCAATGGCATAAGTACTTTTGAGATCCTTACATACAACCCCTTCCATGCCGTGCTCCTTCATAACATCGAAGAGTTTGTTTCCATCCGCAATGTTTTGCGTAATTTGAAATTGGGGTAAGGGGGTAATCACATCATGGAGGATCTTCTGTCTCTCTGATAATGGCCTATCCACGACCCACTTGTCATTGTACATGAGGATATCAAAAATCATATAAGTGATGGGCGTCTGCGTGACGGCTCTATCTATACTTTGGCTTTTTCGTAAAGATTCCCTCTTCATAATCTCGTGAAAGGCAGGCTTCTTTTGATCAAATGCTATGATTTCCCCGTCTAAAATGATGGAAGAAGCCGAACAGTATGTTTTTATTTCTAGCAGCTCGGGGTACTGCTTGGTACGGTCATTACATCTGCGATTCACTAACCGAACGTCATTTCCATCAAAATAAGTTAGCATTCTGACGCCGTCCCATTTTATCTGGGCCACCCAGTCACTGGATGTTGGAATCGTTTCTGTACTGATCGGCTCGAAAGGAAATACAGGCTTAAGCTCCATGTGGTTCTCCCATGTTTGATATGTTCTCTTCATTGTTGCCATTATTGAAAAAGAACAAACTAAAAATGATTACACCGTCTTTAAATTAAAATCATAAAATGATCAGCCATACGCCAGTTATCTTACTAGCTTCTATCAACTAATAGTGTCTGCTCCTAGACATGTTGTACTTTGTACAACAATAAGCAAGCTAATCCGCGTTATTCAAAGAATTGTTGCAGAAAGTACATCATTTCCTCCTAAAAGTAGCCTCATAGTGTGAAATATGGCTGAATTGTTGTACAACAAACTTTCTCCCGTAAGAAACCGATAAAAGCTAGAGTCACAAGCATCCTAATGCCCTTCTTCCTTAAAGTAGAGAACAAAGCCCATCTATTATATAATTAAGTAATTATATAAGCATTGACAAATGAATAGGAAATTGAGAAAATGTCAAAGAAATTTCTTGTACTTTACACCTTACGAAGGAGCGTGCATCTTTGGTTGAAATAGATAAAGTCGCGGACATTTGCAAGCTGTTGGGAGATAAAATGCGGCTCACGATTCTTTCGCTTCTTAAGGAACGTGAACTTTGCGTGTGCGAAATCGTGGAAATCATGAAAACCAGCCAGCCTAATGTTAGCCAACATATGCGGAAATTGAAGGATGGCGGCTTGGTTAAGGAAGCCAAGAAGGGGCAATGGGTCTATTATTCGTTAAACATTGACGATAAGCCCTATTTGCATGTATTATTTCAATATTTGCCTTCTCAAAAAGAAAAGGTAGATCTCATATCTTGCGAGCAGCTCAATTGCTGAGATTAGCAGATACTTACTATTTAGGAGGTTTAAGAGGAATACATGGTTTACTTAGCACTTATCATCTTTTTACTTACACTGACCTTCGTTATTTGGCAGCCTCGAGGGCTGAATATTGGATGGTCCGCATCGGCAGGTGCCATTCTGGCACTCCTCTTTCAGGTTGTTTCTCTGAATGATGTCGTTACTGTGACAGGCATTGTGTGGAATGCGACTTTGACTTTTGTCGCCATTATTCTGATCTCCCTCATCTTGGACAACATTGGATTCTTTGAATGGTCTGCCCTTCATATGGCACGAATTTCCAAAGGGAACGGGAAAGTCATGTTCGTTTATGTCATCCTGCTCGGGGCCGCTGTTGCTGCACTATTCTCCAATGATGGCGCCGCGCTAATTCTAACGCCAATTGTTCTAGCTATGGTTCGTGCCTTGAAATTTCCAGATAAAATGATTCTGCCGTTCATTATGGCCAGTGGTTTTATTGCAGATACGACATCCTTTCCTTTCGTTGTGAGCAACTTGGTGAACATCGTATCGGCTGACTTTTTCGGTATTAATTTTGTCACCTATGCTAGCCGAATGCTTATTCCAAGTCTAATCTCATTAGCTGCTAGTATGCTTGTGTTGTTCCTGTATTTTAGAAAAGACATTCCTCAAAACTACGATGTCACTCAGCTTAAGCGTCCATCTGAAGCAATTAAGGATATTCAGCTATTCCGATTATCTTGGGTCATTCTTGGTATCCTTTTAGCTGCTTACTTAATCAGTGGGTTCATTAAAATTCCAGTTTCGATCATTGCAGGAGTCGCTGCGCTTAACTTCATTCTGATTGCCCGATCGAGCAAGGTGGTCGAAACCAAAAAGATTATCAAAGACGCACCGTGGGCTGTCGTGATTTTCTCCATTGGCATGTACGTTGTTGTGTATGGTTTGAAAAATGCTGGTTTGACGGATTCTCTCGGAGATCTCATAGAAGTCATTTCTGGGAAAGGTCTATTTGCAGTCACTGTTGGGATGGGCTTCCTGGCCGCTATCCTTTCCTCGGTTATGAATAACATGCCGACGGTTATGATTGATGCAATAGCGATCAAGGGGACTCAAACAGAGGGAATCATTCGTGAAGCTCTCATCTATGCCAATGTCATAGGTTCCGATTTAGGGCCTAAAATTACGCCAATAGGTTCGCTCGCGACTTTATTATGGCTCCATGTCCTATCCAAAAAAGGTGTGAAAATCACCTGGGGGTACTATTTTAAAATAGGCATCATCCTTACGATCCCAACTTTATTAATCACGTTAATTGGTCTGTACCTATGGTTAAATGTAGTTTCATAATCAACCTATAAGGAGCTGTTCACTATGGACAAAAAAATCGTATATTTTCTATGCACAGGAAATTCTTGCCGGAGTCAAATCGCAGATGGCTATTTGAAAGCTTTGGGCAGCGACAAATATGAAGTGAAAAGTGCCGGTCTGGAAGCACACGGATTAAACCCAAGAGCGGTTGCCACGATGAAAGAGGATGGCATTGATATCTCTAATCATACCTCTGATGTGATTGACCCTGAAATTTTGAGTCAAGCGGATTACATCATTACATTGTGCGGTCATGCCAATGACAATTGCCCTGTGGTGCGTAATGATAAAGCCGAAAGATGGCATTGGGGCTTCGATGACCCGGCCAAAGCTACGGGAACAGAAGAAGAAATTACAGCTAAATTCCGCGAGGTTCGCGATGCCATTAAAGCTCGTATTACGCAGTTCGTAAAAGAAGGTAAATAAGATGATCAAACGAATGCACGTTGCGGTAAATTGTTCCGATCTTCACAAATCGTTAGATTTTTACCGTGCTTTCTTCGGCGCTGAGCCTACGAAAGTCAAAGACAACTACGCGAAATTCGAGCTTGAGAGTCCCGCTCTTCACTTCTCTTTGAATGTCAGGCCGTTCGAGAAAAACGGCGTTCTCAATCATTTGGGATTCCAAGTGGATAACACGGAAGACGTCCTACAGATGGGTGAGCGTTTGAGACAAAGCGGACTTCTTCTAACCGACGAAATGAACACGACCTGCTGCTATGCCGTTCAAGATAAGGTTTGGGTGTATGATCCCGACGGCAACGCTTGGGAAATCTTTTATACCAAGGAAGATTCCGAATTTGAATCCGCGGGTGAGCCGTTGGATGCCTCATTATGCTGTGCACCACCTTCTGCACCTGTAAAGGCAACTATAGAATTCATGCCATTTAAGAAAAAATAAGGAGGGCTTATCCATGCCAAAAAATTATCAAGCCTTAATCGAAGATAAAATCTACTTTGGCGGTGCTTCTGACGTAGAGGACATGGTCAAGAACGAGAACGTTGAAGTGATTGTTGATCTACGCGGAGAAGCCACGGAGTGTGCTTTCCCAGCGGGTAACGTCGAATGGATTCAAGTACCCCTTGGAGACAACGCTGAGGGACCACAGGATCAGCTTTTCCAGCAAGCAATCGATCACGTTGTAGAGGCTTATAAAAGCGGCAAAAAAGTTGGCTTTCACTGTGGCGGAGGCAAAGGCCGCACTGGTGCTGTGGCCATTGGCACTTTGATTACACTGGGTTTAAGCCAGACCATCGAAGAAGCAGAGAAAATCGCTCAAAGCATTCGCCCTGTCGTGAATGTTAGAGCCCCTCAACGTGAGGCGCTTGAGAAAATATTTAGTAAATAAATATAAAAACTAGACCCCTGAGCAATTATTAGTTGCTTAGAGGCCTAGTTTTTTTGCTATTACTTAACGCTAGTTATCTCTCAATAATTTGTTCGCGTTTCGGCCCTATGGAGACCCAACGTACGGGTACACCTATCACTTTTTCAATGTAAAGCACATAATTTTGAGCTTCAATAGGGAGATCGTTAAAGGTACGAATATGTGAAATATCACACTTCCAACCCGGCAGCTTTTCGTAGACTGGCTCTGCTTGCTGTAATTGTGAGGTATGCGGGAAATCCATGCTAATCTCATTTTGAATACGATAAGCGTTACATATTGGAATCTCCTCCAGATAGCCCAGTACATCTAGATTAGTTAGGGCAACCTCGGTTGCACCCTGTAGTTGACAGCCATACTTAGTCGCAACGGCATCGAACCATCCTACGCGCCTTGGCCTGCCGGTTGTTGCACCGAATTCTCCCGCATCCCCGCCACGCGTGCGTAACTCATGAGCGGCCTCGGCGTGAATTTCTGATACAAATGGCCCTTCGCCGACACAGCTTGAATAAGCCTTCGTAGCAGCGACAACTTTCTTAATAGCATATGGAGGAACTCCTGCCCCAACAGCAGCGTATCCAGCCAATGTGGATGAAGATGTCGTATAAGGATAAATACCATGGTCAGGATCTCTTAACGCTCCTAATTGTCCTTCAACTAATACCGTTTGCCCTTGTGATAATGCTTCTTGCAGCAATGTTGTCGTATTGCACACAAATGGCTGAATGAATGCCGCTTGCTTCTGCACTTCATCCACAAGCTGATCTACATCCAATGGAGCCTTTTTATATAAATGAGTGAGAAGTATATTTTTGGACTCTAATGCTCTATTTAACTTTTGTATTAGATGACTTTCATCAAATAATTCGGACACTTGTATGCCAAGCTTCGCATATTTATCCGCATAGAATGGCGAAATCCCTTGCTTGGTGGATCCAAACTTCCTATCCCCTAATCGCTCCTCCTCCAACTCATCGAAAAGAATGTGATAAGGAAGTACGACTTGTGCACGTTCAGAAATATATATCTTAGGCTCAGGCACGCCTCGCTTCACTAATTCCTGAAATTCACTTTGGAGCTTACTCATATTTAAGGCAACACCTGGTCCAATTACGTTCGTGGTTCCAGGATAGAACACTCCTGAAGGCAGCATATGCAGAGCAAATTTTCCATAGTCGTTAATAATCGTATGCCCTGCATTGCTCCCTCCTTGGTACCTAACTACAAACTGGGAATGAACGGCAAGCACATCTGTTAATTTCCCTTTGCCTTCGTCGCCCCAATTCGCTCCCACAATAGCTGTAATCGTCATTTTAAGATCACCCTCCCATTGAAATAACTCCCTACAGCTAAGTATAATGTTAATATTCATATTAAAAAAATTAATATTACTAATATTAGATATTAACTGTATTGATATTAGGGAGATGAACGTACTATGATTCACAATTTGGAACTATATCAGGTCTTCTATATCACGGCAAAAGCGGGAAGTCTGTCCAAGGCTGCTGATGAACTATTTGTTACACAACCAGCTGTTACGCATTCGATTAAACAATTGGAGGCTAAACTGGGTGGGCAATTATTTTTCCGCACATCTCGAGGAGTGACATTAACAACGGAGGGGCGCGAGCTTTTCACCTATATTGAGCAGGCTTATCATTTTATTCTTAATGGTGAAAGAAAGATTACGGAGATGCATCAACTGACTCACGGAGAGGTGAAAATTGGAGCTGGAGATACGCTCTGTAAACATTTTCTTTTGCCGCACCTTAAGCAGTTTCACGAATCGTTCCCCAAAGTAAAAATACAAGTAACGAACAGAACAACAACTGAGACGATTACGCTGCTAAAAGAGGGGAAAATTGACCTAGGTATCGTCAATCTCCCTATTTCGGACCCTAGTATCTCAATTCAAGAAAGCATAGTCATTCATGACTGTTTCTTGACAGGGGAAGCGTACAAGCATCTTGCAGAAAACCCCGTTTCTCTTCAGAAATTGCTCGAGTATCCGATTATCCTACTTGAAAAAGGCAGCAGCACTCGTGCCTACTTAGATCATTTTGCTGAAGGGCATGCTCTGTCCATGAAGCCAGAGATCGAGCTTGGAAGTGTTGATTTACTAATCGAATTTGCTAGAAATGGCTTCGGTATAGCTTGCGGAATCAGAGAGTTTGTCACTCAAGAACTTTTGGATGAAACGTTGTATGAAATTCAGTTAACAACACCTATCCCAGCGAGGAAAGTGGGTCTTATTAAATTAAAGAGCACACCCCTATCTGCTGCTGCCACCCATGTGTATGATACTTTAAAACAAATAAAAAAGTGCTAACTGATTGCAGTTAGCACTTCTTTTTTCGCGATAGCCGTATTCTAAAGCTTTGACAAATAGTTTTTCACAGCCTCTACAGCTTCTTTCCTATTTCCAGCCTTGATAACGACTCGGTCTTGTTCATATTGCTTCATCGCATGCTCATAGCGCGGGTCGTAGTAATGTATCAGAAGCAGCCTGACGGCGTTCTCATAATGCTGTTCTTGAAGATTTGTCTCAATTTCTTTGGCTATGGGTGTATGGATGCGATTTTTAATATGCTTAAACGCATGTAAAATATCCGGCTGATTTTCGAAAGGTTTATAATCCTCGATAATATGCTGAACACGTTCTTCGATGGGCATTTCGATAAAAATCTGCGTGGCGGCTTCTTTTTTTTCAACGATAAACTCGGGAAGAACGACTTTGCCTATTCGCTTGCTTTCCCCCTCAATTAAAACGTAAGGCGCTGATTCAAGCTTCAATAGTTGTCCGACCAGTAATGATTCGAACGTTTTTTGGTTATGCGATTTCAGTCCAATTTCTCCAAAAATGGAGCCTCTGTGACCAGCCATCCCTTCAAAATCCAAGACAGGATAGCCCTCTTCCAGAAGACTGCGCAAAATAGCTGTTTTTCCCGTTCCCGTATTTCCCAAAATAACGTGTGCAGGAGGCTTAAAATCTCTAAGCTGTTCTAGTGTACTTACAACCCACTTCCGATAGGCACGAATACCTCCAGTCAAGCGGTAAACCCGAATGTTCATCAGCGACAAAACGGTTGCTGTTGTTTTACTTCTCATCCCGCCGCGCCAGCAGAAAACGGCCTTCGGTTCCTTGATTTGCTCGAAAGACTTCACAAAAGCGGGCAGCTTCGC
Organism: Paenibacillus sp. V4I3; assembly: GCF_030817215.1. Taxonomy (GTDB): domain Bacteria; phylum Bacillota; class Bacilli; order Paenibacillales; family NBRC-103111; genus Paenibacillus_E. The sequence continues at coordinate 1,964,165 of NZ_JAUSZA010000001.1, read as the reverse complement.
AGAAACGATCTCCAGCCCTCTTTCCTTAGCTGCTTGGACGCTCACTTGCTTATATAAAGTACCTATCTCGGCACGCTCTGCATCCTCAAATATGGGAATATTCAAGCTGCCGGGGAATGTGCCATCTTCAAATTCAGATGAAGACCGGACATCGATCGTAACAATCTCTTTTTTATTTTGCAGGGTTAGCAGTTCTTCGATGGTGATGTCTTGAAACAATGGATTTTCGCTCCTTTAAAGTACAACAATGCGTCCAGGATGTTCTGCGGTAATTTCGCCAATCATGCTCGCTTCTACGCCTGCATCCTTCAGTTTGCGATACAATTCATCCGCTTGCTCTCCATCAACAGAGATAAGGAGACCCCCTGAGGTGACTGCGTCGCATAAAATCCATTGGCTAATTTGATCCAATGATTCAGCAAATGTGATCGATTCCTGTACATGAGCAAAGTTGTTTTTCGTGCCTCCAGGAACGAAGCCCTCTTCGGCAAGCTCTCGCACTCGCGGCAGAACAGGTACATCTTGCGCAGTAATGCGAATACCCACGCCGCTGCCTTTGGCCATTTCCAGAGAATGTCCCATTAAACCAAAGCCCGTCACATCTGTACAGGCATGAACGTTATAAGGCTCCATCGTTTCCGCCGCCGTCTTATTCAGCGTTGCCATCACCTGCGTGACTCGCTCTATTTCTTCTTCATTCAATCGATCCTTTTTGATCGAGGTCGTCAGAATACCCACGCCAATCGGCTTCGTTAAGATCAATTTATCTCCGGGCTTAGATCCTGCATTCGTACGAATTTTCCCTGGGTGCACCAATCCCGTAACAGCGAGTCCAAACTTCGGCTCGTTGTCATCGATGGAATGACCACCTACTAGTGTAATTCCTGCCTCGAGCATTTTATCCCCAGCACCGCGCAAAATATCGGCAAGTACTTGCTTGGGAAGCGTTTTGATCGGAAAAGCGACAATGTTTAATGCCGTTAATGGCTTACCGCCCATCGCATAAATATCACTGATGGCATTCGCCGCAGCTACTTGTCCGAAAGAATAGGGATCGTCAACGATCGGAGTGAAGAAATCTACGGTTTGAACGAGCGCAAGCTCTTCACTTAATTTATATACCCCTGCATCATCGCTAGTATCTATCCCAACGAGAAGATTGGGGTTGGCAACTGTAGGCGGCAAAGATTTTATTACTTGAGAAAGATCTCCCGGACCGATTTTGCATCCGCATCCACCTTTTGTGGAGTAAGAGGTTAGTTTGATTTTATCCCCAGTCGTCATTTGGCATCTATCCCTTCATCATCTTCATGTTATATATGTATCAATGATAACCTATTTAACTCAAATCATAAAATAAAAACGAACATCTCTAATCCGTGAACTGAATCACAGAGCAGAGATGTTCGTTTTTGGACATCAACGTTTCGTATGCAGCGACTTTAAGTTTGCTTCAATGGAAGCACGTTGGTTCTCTAAGAATGGTGGAAGGGAAAGCGATTCGCCTAGCGTCTCAAGGGGTTCATCCGTAGCAAATCCCGGACCATCGGTCGCTAGCTCAAACAGAATACCATTCGGCTCACGGAAGTACAAGGAACGGAAATAAAATCGTTCTACGAAACCTGAGTTAGGTAATCCTGCTTTGTTAAGGATTTCAACCCAAGCCAGCAGTTCTTCCTTGTCTTCAATACGGAAAGCAACATGATGAACGCCGCCGCTCCCTTGACTTGTAACCGGTAGATCGCTTCGCGGCTCGACTTGGACTTCTGCCCCTGACCCACCTTCACCAACTTGCATGACAATGATATCTTCTTGTCCTTTAGTCAGCGCGGGAACGCGTTCTTTCTCCGTGAAGCCTAGTAAACGAAGCGCTGCCAATGTCGATTCCGGCTTCCGTACAGTGAGCATCACTGGGCCTAGTCCGGTAATACCGTATGAGACAGGAACCGGACTTTTTTCCCATGGCTTCCCGCCCTTAACACCTGTATTATTTTCATCGGAAATGATGGCTAGCTGCTGACCTTCCGGATCCTCGAAAAAAATGACTTTGCGTCCCGCAAAGTCCTCCACAGGGGAGTACTTTACACCATGTTCCTTGAATCGCTCTACCCAATACGAAAGCGCGTCGTCATTCGATACACGAAGGGATGTACCTGAAATACTGCCTACTCCTAATACATTAGGCCCAACTCCTGGAAAATCAAAGAAAGTAAGCTCTGTTCCCGGACTCCCCTTTTCATCCCCATAAAATAAATGATAAGCCGTTGTATCATCTTGATTGACTGTTTTCTTAACAAGCCGCATGCCAAGCACCTCGGTGTAGAACTGGAAATTCGCTGCTGCATCCCCTGTCATCGCGGTTACATGATGAATACCTTTTACGTTCAAATCTATCCGTCCTCTCTACAAATGCTCAGACCTCTGATCAAACACAACTAGTAGTTTAACCTTAACCTATTCGTAGTATGAGCTACGAAGTGCCCAGTATCTTCTTCCCGCGCGGCTGCAAACCATTCGGATCCGGTTCTAACGTAACGCCAAAGGAGTCAATTTGGAAATCCTTCACCTTCACAGGGATGCTGTAAGTCAGCACACCAGTGCCCTTCTCGTCTACACGGAGCGTCCCGCAATTGTATCTCTTCCCGCTTCGGTTATACCAAACCTGATAGGCCCAATCCCCTTTGGTTTCCTTAAGACCTTGCAAATTAATGACCACATTGTGGATATCGCCATTTTGCAGCACATAAGCTGTGCCAGAGGCTGTTGGCATTGTACTTTCAACGGATTTCAATTGAAACGTATGCACGATTTCCGCAGGTTGACTTAAAGAAGGGTTGGCTGAAAAGTTTTTTGGTTGTTGATTGTTCCACCATACGCCTACAACGAGGCCTAAGATAATGGCAGCAGCTCCGCCATACACCCATTTGAACGAACGTTTCTTCTTCTTTTTCTTGATTGCTTTCAGTTGTGTCGGGACAATAGACTGCATAACCTGTTGTTTCAAATCCGAGGGGACTTCTACTTCCTCCATCTCAAAAGGAAGTGCCTGCCAGACCTCCTGCAGCTCGCTTAATTCTTCCCGGCATGTGACACAAGTTCGCAGATGCCGTTCGAAAGCAGCGCGTTCCCACTCTGTGCAGTCGCCTGTCAAATAATTGACAAGATAACTGCATTCCACAGTCTCCTGTTCTTTCATTACGTCATCCCTCCCTCAGTGATGTCAGATGCTTCCGAAGTATTTTCAACCCTTGGTGCAAACGGCTTTTTATCGTACCAAGCGGCTCATTCGTTTGAGTCGCAATTTCGCTTAAAGAATAGCCCTGCCAGTACATCATGTCAATCAATTGAATTTGGCTATCCGACAAGTGCACATAAGCCTCTTGAATTTGCTCTCCTATCCATTTACGTGACATAACCGATTCTGGATCAGGATCGCTCGAAATGAGCGTATGTTCCCACTCTCTGGGCTCAAATTGGATCACTTGATCGAGTCTGCGCTTCTTGCGCAAGCAATCGATCGTGATATTACGGGTAACCGTGATCACCCAGTTGACGAATGCACCTTTGCCTGCGTCAAAGCCCTTTTCTGTGGTCCAAAGACGTGTGAAAACAAGCTGAACAATTTCTCTGGCCGCTTGCTCTTCCTTCATGGATTTCAGCGCAAATGAATACACCAGCTTCGCATAGCGATCGTAAAGCTCTTCTAAGGCAGGATGATGCTTAGCCATCACCAGCTTCATGAGCTCACCATCTGTTCGATTTCGCATAATTCGGTACACCCCGAGTCGAAATGAAGTTTATTATCTTTCTACCTTATCGCCAGCTAGACTTCTTGGCAATAGCTTTATAGAAAAATAGCGCCCCAACGTCGCTGAATCTGCCAGCATGTTGGAGCGCAATAAACCTACAGGGTCGACTAGGAAGTTATCTTGCTGTGGTTTGAGCTGGATCGAGGACGAACCAGACCTTTCCTACATTTTGCCCAGTCGTATCGCCAGGGTTGTGATCTTTGATCCAGTAGTAAAGCGGCCAGCCTTTATACGTGCTTTGTTTCGTGCCATCGTTTCGAGTAAGGGTACCGAAATCGCTGCTAGTTAGATCTGAGGAAACCGTAAGGTTCGCATCATAGAAGATCGGCCAGTTAACCAAACATTGGCCAACGCAGGAGTTAGGGTCCGCTTTATCTTTTGTGAACAAGTACAAAGCCATGCCGTTCTGATCCACCAAATACGTGCCAAGGGCGTCGGATTTACTTGTTTTTACAGATGCATTCGCCGCCTTGGAGCCACTGAATTTCGCAGGATCAATTATGTACCAGACTTTACCAACATCCTGGCCTAATGTGTCTCCCATTTTCTTATCATCCACCCAATAGTACAGAGGGAAACCTTTGTATGTAGTTTGCATCTTGCCATCTGCACGAATGAGAGTGCCAAAATCTGCTGAATTAACTCCCGTTGGAGGTGCAATATTCGATGCGTAGAATAATGGCCATTTCTCCAGGCATTTGCCGGAGCAATTGCTAACACCCTTCGTATCTTTATCATAGTAGTAAAGTGCCATGCCGTTTGCATCTGTCAAATAATTGCCTAGATCGGTTTTGGTGCCTAGCGCCACGCCGCCGTTCGAGGGTTTAATAACGAACCAGACCTTACCAACGTTATCTCCAGTGGTATCTCCGGCTTTTTGATCCTTGACGAAGTAGTATAAAGGCCAACCCTTATAGGTCAGTTGTTCTTTGCCGTCAGCACGCACGAAAACTTTGAAATCCGCTGCGCTAAATTCCGCAGGAACCGTGAAATTATTGCCGTTAAAGATCGGCCAATTAACCAAACATTGACCCACACAAGAATTAACATCTGCTGCGTCCTTGGTAAAATAGTAAAGCGTCATGCCTTTGGAGTCCGTCAGATAACTACCCAACGTATCGCTTTGCTTCAAGCTAAGTTCTGCGTTCCCAAGCACTTCGAGCTTAGTCGCACTGATTTTACCTTTATCCGTCAAATCGGCACCTAGTGTTTTCGCAGTTCCTTTGATTGGCACCTTCAAAGCTTCGATGGTTGCTGTAGCGATATGTAAGTTTTTGAATTGCTTCACATTAGCAATCTTCGATAAGCCATTTTTCCCGGCAAAAGTAAATACGTTCGCGTACTCGAAATCCGTACCTTGTATGTAACCTAGCGATTCCAACAGAACCTTATAATACTGCTGCGCTGTAATTCCTGCGAGCGGTTCGAATTTATCATCGCCGGTTCCCTGCCAGCCTAAATTAGGATGCGCTTTCAAATAACCTAGAATCGCTTGGTTCTCTTTGGAAACGCCGCTAGCATCCATAAAGCTAGCCGTTCCGGTGAAAGCTAACGCTTCGGCTTCCAATCCTTTTAATCTTAGGGACATCACCGCGGCTTGCAGCCTTGTTGTAGGCTTGTTTAAGTATTCAGCCGTCAGCCCATTGCCCTCTCCTTGGAGGATACCAATATCCCCTGCAATATCCGTTTCGGATTTGACCTTCAGAGGCTCAGCCGCGACTGCTGATAGAGCTGTCACTCCCGCCATAAGACCTAGTAACACTAGGGAAGATACGAATACTTTTTTAAAATTACCCATGCTCGATTACTCCTCCTTAAATTTTCTATCTAAGGTAACGACGTGGAGCTGCAAGCGGTTTTATCATTTGTGATAAGGTGGACAATTTTTTTTAAGCAAGAATACGTTAGCTTCTGCGAAGTGCTGCTTGTGAAGGCTTGGTTTCGAGCTTTTGCACCTACGCCAAACCCTCCACCTCAGCTGAAAGCTCGTAAATCGACTTCTCAACCTTCAAATGACAACCTCCCACGGTTCTATCTACTTTTAGGCACGTTTTCCGAGTCCATGTCAGTCACTGCTCAGCGAAAGCTCGGTTTTCGAGCTCTCACCTTTGCTGAGAAGTCCGAAAAGTACTCCTCGAAGCCAGAATGATGCTTGTTAACCACAAATGAATGCTGAGAGAGCCAAAATAGACTTCTCAACGTCGATAAAGTAGCAAAGTGTTGCTGAGAAGTCCGAAAAGGACTTCTCGAAGCCAGAAGGATGCTTGTTAACCGACAAATGATGCTGAAAGAGCCGAAATAGACTTCTCAACGTCGATAAAGTAGCAAAGTGTTGCTGAGAAGTCCGAAAAAGACTTCTCGAAGCCAGAAGGATGCTTGTTAACTGACAAATGAATGCTGAGAGAGCCGAAATGAACTTCTCAACGTCGATAAGATAGCAAAGTGTTGCTGAGAAGTCCGAAATCGACTTCTCGAAGCCAGAAGGATGCTTGTTAACCACAAATGTATGTTGAGAGAGCCGAAATGGACTACTCACCGTCGATAAAGTAGCAAAGTGTTGCTGAGAAGTTCGAAAACGACTTCTCGAAGCCAGAAGGATGCTTGTTAACTGACAAATGAATGCTGAGAGAGCCGAAATGGACTTCTCACCGTCGATAAAGTAGCAAAGTGTTGCTGAGAAGTCCGAAAAGGACTTCTCGAAGCCAGAAGGATGCTTGTTAACCGACAAATGATGCTGAAAGAGCCGAAATAGACTTCTCAACGTCGATAAAGTAGCAAAGTGTTGCTGAGAAGTCCGAAAAGGACTTCTCAGAGCCAGAAGGATGCTTGTTAACTGACAAATGAATGCTGAGAGAGCCGAAATGGACTTCTCACCGTCGATTAAGTAGCAAAGTGTTGCTGAGAAGTCCGAAAAAGACTTCTCAGAGACAGAAAGATGCTTGTTTACCGACAAATGAATGCTGAGAGAGCCGAAATAGACTTCTCAACGTCATAAAGTAGCAAACTGTCTCTGAGAAGTCCGAAAAGGACTTCTCAGAGACAGTTTGAGATCCCTCCTCACGGGGAATAATCGGATGTAAATCCATATCAGGAGGGACGAATTATACATGGCGGTCACAAGCAAAGGAACCAAAGGAACGCTGCTCGTGGAAGGGCATGAGCTGACTATTACGAACCCGAACAAGCTTTTATGGCCTGAAACGGGCATTACCAAGGCCGATTATCTCGCTAAATTAACTGAGTTGTCTCCTTTCCTGCTGCGTTATTGCCGAAATCGCCACTTAACAACCATTCGTTTTCCTAATGGGTATAACGAAAAATCCTTTTATCAAAAAAATGCCCCCGATCCGGTACCTAGCTTCGTGAAGCTGGCGCCGCTGGATGGCATTAATTACATCAATCTAGACTCGTTACCCACCCTTATATGGCTGGGAAATTTGGCTTGTTTGGAGTTTCATCCTTCCTTCCACCGAATTGGCGAGACGCTGCCAGCAGAATGGGTGATCGATATCGATCCTTCGCTAGAGGAAGAGCCGCGTATTATGGAGGCTGCCCACATCATTGGAGAAGTGTTGGATTCCCTGCATATTCAGTCGGTTCCCAAAACCTCAGGGGCTACAGGTGTTCAGATCTACATCCCTATTCAGCATGGCTACACATTTGAACAGCTTCGCCGTATCGGTCATTTTATAGGCGCCTTTGTCGTGAAAAAATATCCTAATCTTTTTACCATCGAAAGGTTCAAGAAAAATCGCGGCGATAGAATTTATGTAGACTACCTACAACACTGGTATGGAAAAACATTATCCGCTCCTTATACACCACGCGCCAAAAAGGACGCCTCTGTTTCCACCCCCCTATTATGGAAAGAGGTTGAGCTGCGTCCTAACATTCGTGATTTCAACTTACATACGGTAATGAACCGTTTGAGAACATATGGTGACCTCATTGAGAAGGTCCCTCCACAAAATTTGAACGCCATCATAGAGCGTCTAAAATAATTTAGTAGCCTCTAACAGAACTACTCTATTAGAACAAGGGAGATAATAATCGGGCAATGACTTCCTTCCCCTTTTCCATGCGGGACCTCATCTCAAATTGGGCTAATTTCAACTCATCACTATCCTTCAAATCCATTAAAAAGTCAGCCTCTAAACGCTCAATCTCATCCTTATTAAACATCACAGCATTCAATTCAAAGTTGCTAAAAAAGCTGCGCATATCCACATTCGCCGTACCTACTGTAGCCATCAAGTGGTCAATAATCATGACCTTAGCGTGCATGAAGCCTTTGCGATATAAATAGAACTGTACTCCCGCCTGCATCAGTTCAAGCAGATAGGATCGCGATGCGTACTGAACGATTTGGGAATCTGATTTGTAAGGGAGAATAATACGGACATCAACGCCGCTGATTACCGCTGTTTTGAGTGCCATAGTGATACTGGGATCCGGAATAAAATATGGCGTTGTCATGTAAATTCGCTTCTTAGCTGCTATAATACCTGCGAAGAACATCTCCTGAATAGCATCCCAGTGGGCATCTGGACCGCTTGAAATAACCTGGACCAACGAGGCTTGCGGTTCATGATGCTCAGGAAATAACGATTTTTCAGCCAATCGCTCCCTGCTAACGAACATCCAGTCTGTCATAAATGTCTGCTGCAAATAATATACTGAATCCCCGTGCAGCATGAGATGGGTATCCCGCCAGAAACCAAGCTTTCGATCTTTCCCTAAGTACTCATCGGCAATATTAATACCGCCAACGAACCCCACCAATCCATCAACGACAATGATTTTCCGATGATTGCGGTAGTTCATTCGTTTATCGAAGAATGCAATGAGCGGACGCAAAAAAGGATGCACTTCAACCCCGGCTTGCTTAAACTTATTTATGTAAGCCGCTGAAAGCGTATAACTGCCTACCCCGTCATAAATAACTCTGACCTTGACACCCTCCTTCGCCTTACGAATTAGAACTTCTTGAAATCTCACACCGGTTTCATCATGTCTTATGGTATAAAATTCAAAATGTATATGACTTCTCGCTTGTTCAATCGCCTTTATCATAGCCTCGTAAGTGACTTCCGCATTAGTCAGCACTTCAACTCGATTCTTCTGAGTAATGGGTGAGCCCGGAATGTTATGGAGCAGTCCACAAAGACGCGACTCTTCAAACAGCTGATAACTCTCCGCATTATTCGCAATCGCAGCCGATTCCTTATACATCCATTGATGTTTCATTTCATCCATTTTGCGACGTCCTCTGCGCCGAACCATTTTCCTTTGTGTATATTCCTTGGCTAAGAAATAGTACATGATAAATCCGATGATTGGAAAAATAAACAAAACGAGCAGCCAGGCTACCGTTTTAGCTGGCCGTTTGTATTCGCCGATCAGAATCGTTGCGGTCTGAAAAATGAATAGCAGCAGTAGTATGATAACCCACAACAAAAACTCCATCTCCTCTGCCAAAAAAAGATAAACGATTTACGCCGTCGTTAAGAACGAGCGTGTTGGTCAAATTTGGTGCGAAAATTTCCCCGCAATTTCTTGTCCTGATAGCTTTTGCCAAGCGCTACTCATCTATACCCATCCTACAGTTCGGGCTCCACCGAATAAAATTTTCCAACTTTCGTAATAAAATCCTTTCATTTCGAGAAAAATATGAAACACATTCCTATAATCTTCATCCAGATTGCAGCAGGAGGGCCCCACGCATGGTTAAAGCATCCAAACAATTGATGAAAAGTATCCTGCGTAAACGCCCATCAGATAGACTGGGTGAGAATAATGAGCAATCTGAGCTTAGTGATTCGTTAGACTATCACTTCATCGAAGAGCTTAAGCAAACTAAAATATCTCTTCTTCTACATGAAAATCATGAATTTATTAAAGCCATGTTTCAGGACTGCTCTGATGTTGTCGTCCGTGAATTCGAGATAGAGCCGCACATTCCGGCATTGCTGCTCTTCGTTGATGGACTCACCAACACCCAACTGCTCAACGAAACGATGAAATCGTTAATGCTCCTGGGTGGCGGCGAAACATCAATCGACCGCATCGCGGGCACGATACTGCCCGTGTCTCAGACACAGATCTCCGATAATTACGGAGACCTGCTCGTGTCCGTTCTCGGCGGGGATGCCGCTCTTCTCGTAGAAGGCAACGCGAAAGCCATTCTGCTTGGTATTCGCGGTACAGAGAAGCGCTCCGTTGGCGAGCCGGAGACGGAAACCGTCGTACGCGGACCAAAGGAAGGGTTCGTAGAGAGTATCCGATCGAACACCTCAATGATCCGCCGCAAATTGAAGACACCTCGACTCAAGATGAAATCCATGAGTGTTGGCAAAGAGAGCAATACCAATCTCGTCATCTGTTATCTTGACGACTTGGCGATGCCATCCCTTGTCGAGGAAGTGGTTAAGAGGCTCGAGCTCATTAAGATCGATGCCATTATGGAATCAGGCATAATTGAAGAACTCATCCAAGATGATGCGTATTCACCCTTTCCACAGATCCAAAATACGGAGCGTCCGGACGTCATCGCCAGTGCTCTCCTGCAAGGACGAGTAGCCATCCTCGTTGATGGCACACCCTTTGCACTCATTGTCCCGTTCGTGTTCATACAGGTTATGCAAGCGAGTGAGGATTATTATGAGCGATTCCAAATCGGTACACTATTACGCTTGCTGCGATACATTTTCTTATTTCTGTCGCTCACGGCACCTGCTCTGTATGTCGCTATAACGACGTACCACCATGAACTACTACCGACAACACTGATGTTAAGTGTTGCTGCCGCCCGCGAAGCGATTCCGTTCCCTGCCGTTGTTGAGGCGTTCATCATGGAAATTACATTCGAAGCCTTACGCGAAGCAGGTATTCGATTGCCCAAAGCGGTTGGCTCCGCTGTCTCCATCTTGGGTGCGCTCGTTGTTGGACAAGCCGCTGTCCAAGCCGGCATCGTATCCGCACCGATTGTCATCGTCGTATCCATTACAGGGATTGCTTCATTCACCATCCCGCGTTATAACGGCGCTATCGCTATTCGGATGCTGCGTTTTCCCTTTCTAATCGTTGCCTCTGTATTCGGTTTCTACGGAATCATCTTCTGCTTGCTGATTTTGTTCGGACATATGGCGAATTTACGTTCCTTCGGAGTGCCATATTTATCCCCATTAGGACCGTTATCCGCTGGAGACTTACAGGATGCGCTGGTTCGCTCTCCTTTGTGGGCGATGGAGAAACGTCCTGCATTTATGGCGATTCAAGACACACAGCGCATGGATCACAAGCTGCCTCAGCAAATCGAGGAGGACGGAGGCGTAACCGGAAGAAGAATTCAGCATGAGCATAAAGCGAGTGAGGAGGGCAACTCAGATGACTCATCGTAGGCGTCTTTTTGTGTTTGGGATGATGATCACCCTCATGCTGACATTCCTGACAGGCTGTTGGGATCGTACAGAAACCAACGATATCGCCTTTGTGCTCACCTCTTCCGTTGATCTGGAGGACGACGGCAAGTATCGCGTTACCTATATGTTACCCCTCCCCGGTTCCATGGGTGGCGCCAGCGGGGGTGGAGGCGGTACGAGCGGAGGCAAAAGTTACTATATAGATTCGGAGGTCGGAACGACGATACGCGAAGCAACGAGTAAGCTGCAGATGCGAATGTCGCGCAGATTGTTTCTATCACATCGGCGCACGATCGTCATTGGCGAAAAGCTTGCCAAAGCAGGCATTGCGATCATGTTTGACGATGCGGCGCGCACACCGGAGAGCCGGCTGACCTGTTTTCTGGTCGTGACGAAGGGCAGAGGCTACGACCTTCTGAATGCGGAGCCCAAGTTTGAACGTTTTCCCTCCGAAGTCATTCGCGAAATAACCAAATCGCGCCGTGCGATGGCGACATCGACGAAGGAAATTGGCCTTGCGCTTAGCTTTAACAGTGATCCTATTTTAAGTTACCTCGAGCCCAAGGAATCCCAAGGAACCAAGCAGCCCTCTCAAGAAATTCAGTTAATCGGCTATGGTCAGTTCAAAGGAGACCGAATGGTTGGCATTTACAGGAACCAGGAGGCGAATGGACTCATGTGGCTAAAAAACCATGTTAGAGAACATCTACTCACTTTTCCATTGGAATCAGGCAAAGATATCTCCATTCTCGTTAAGGAAGGACATACAGCTATCAAACCTGTGTTGCAAGGAGACAAGGTTATCTTTCAAGCTACGATAGAGGCTAAAGGGGTCATTGGTGAAGATTTATCCGAACAAGATCTCAACAAGCCGGAGGCCATCCACAAGGTGGAGCGTAAATTCGCAGAGCAAGTGAAGAAATGCGTCCAAGCCGCCATTAAGCAAATGCAAAAGGAAGGGACCGATTCAGCGCAATTGGGTTTAATGGTTTGGAGGAGTCATCCTAATACGTGGAACAATGGTTTAAAAAAACAGTGGCGAGATGTGTTTAAAGAAGCTGAATTCCGCATCAAGGTTGAAGCCTCCATCACTGAAACCGGTCTTATCAATCAGAATGTGATCAAGGATGGGAGCTAGCGATGAACAGCATATTTATACTGAGCTTTCTATTCATTATGATTGCCAGTCTTTTGATAGACCGCAAGGTACTTAAGCAGCAGAAAGGCAGTGTAAAGGTGACGTATGGGCTAATTACCTTTGTCACATTTGCACTCTTCATGACCAAATATTTACACGTACCCATTCCGATGCCTTCGCGCTTCTTTATCCACACGGTCTCCCCTTGGTTTAGTCATTTAATGGGTATTTGATCGCAAATCAACAAATCAATCATTCAGTGATCAGCCCTTGAAGCAATCGAAAAGGCGGTGTCTTTCATGGATAAAAAACAAGTGATCAACCAGAGACAGCTGGCGTGGCTGACCTCTTCTGTCATCACAAGCGGAGGCATCTTAACGTTGCAAAATGTACTGATTCGAGTAAGTGAGATGGATGCGTGGTTCAGCTATATCCTATCTGTTTTCTATATATTTGTGATTGCAGCCTTTTTCGGATATTTAGTGAAGATGTTTCCCAAGCGGAATATTTTCGAAATATCCATACATTTGCTGGGGCGCTGGGGCGGTACTGTCGTCAATCTCTTAATTTTGTTCCACTTCTGGCAAATTCTCGTACAGGATATGTCTTGCGCGTCGAAATATAATTCCACGTTGTTGCTGCACAACACACCCGTCGAAATCTTAGTTCTGGTGCCCTGTTTGTATCTGATTTATTTTGGGAGAAGCAGCGTTGAAATCGTCGCTCGCGTCAACGACATGTTCTATCCTCTCTTCGTCATCGCGACTTTGTCGATGCCGCTGTTGCTATCGAACGAATTCAATCTTCGGCTCGCTATGCCTGTTCTCACAATTCCGTTCAAACAATTGGCCTTCAGCAACCTGCTTGCCATCGGAAGTGCAGGTGATATTTTCATTCTCGGCGCCTTTCTGCACACGATGTACAACGCCAATCAAATCCGTTCTGCGATCCGACACGGATCCATGCTCGGTATTTGCCTGTTCACGCTTATCATTTTTTTGGTACTTACCGTTTTGGGACCGAAAATGTCTGCGAATTTCATATATCCCGCTTACAATTTGGTGCAAATGATTCATGTGACGGATTTTCTCGATCGGCTTGATATCGTTCTCCTGACTATCTGGTTACCCGTTCTAGCTTGCAAAATGATCGCAATATATTTAGCGATTCTCTTAGGCATTAGCTCGATCATCAAGGAGCGCAACTATCCCGTCATTAACAAACAGGTCGCCCTCTTGGTGGCGTTTACGACGATTCTATCGTTCAAGAGTATCACGGAGCTGCTCGCCTTCGCGAATTTCAGCATGCCGCTCATCGTCCTAGGATATCAGCCTTTCGTCATCTGTATCCTATTCGCTGCCGCGAAGATCAAGCAGCGGAAGCAATCTCATCCAGTGGCTTCACCCAGCGACAGTGGGAATTCTACTAAAACTCCTCCCGAGCAGATGACCAAGACCACTGTACGATTCTCCTACAAGCAATGGCTATGGCTGGGCAATATCCTGATTGTCTTCTCCACTGTCTGCATTGCCATCGGACTTGCCTTCGGCAAGTATAAGCCCATCATGAGCACGGCCTGCGCTATGTGTTTTGCTTGTTGTTTATTCCTTACGCTCATGACAACTTATATGGAGGTGAACCTTTCGAAGCAATCAGAAGCAGGTAGATGATTTAGCGGCAAAAAAATGTATTAAAAAAAACGCACCCGTATAAACAGGCACGTTACATGGTTAATCAGGAACTGACTGGCTTAACCTACTTTTGGCCACTTTCAAGTAGCCATACATATTTAGATATTCGCTTTCATTCGCGAATCGTAATTTTAACGACCCTGCGGCTTCTTGGATATAAGGTTTCAGGGCTGTTGCGCCTCCACCAATCACATAGAAGCATTGAATATCGGGATATTTGCGCCAGCGCTTTTTGATCATCTCGATCATGCGCAAAGCCGCGCGGCGGAAATGCTGATCCACGATCGGCCGAATATCAACCTGTCCTTCGCCAAGGAGTTGAATCGTAAACTCACGATTCTTCACTCGCTGAACTAGCTTCGCGCGGCTTGGAAACACGTAGCCGTAGGCATCTTCGACATCGCGAATGACGGCATCCAGATAAGTAGCGATGCCAATTTGCTCGCCATGGCTGAAGTGATTGTCAATGGCCATCCGTTTGATAACAGGGAAGTCCGTTGTCAGCGCACCGATCTCGCAAACACCGATGCAGCCGTTGTAAATTTCTTCATCCTTGACTTGCAAGCTGTCGTGCGTTGCCAAATGGAACATTGCTGCCGCACCTTCAATGGAGACTGCAACCTTGCGCACCGATACTTTAATCTTGCGGTTTTGGAATTGTGGAGTGGATAGAAACGTCACTTCATGCTCACCAATTAGCCTCTGCTCGAATTGCTGATTGAACTTGGCAAACGCACGAACAGGCAAACCGGTTCCGAGCGTATATTCGACTTCGTCTGCATTTCCGTACCCAGCATTAAAGGCTTGGTTGGTGAGACCTTGATAAGCTAGCGCAGTAAGCGCAACAATAAGGGATTGATCCGATATCGCCTTATTATCCGTATCTTCAAGCTCTAGGTTATCTTCGTGTTCCAAAGCAAGTTGTCCGACGAAATAGCGTTGATTTCTTTGTGAAAGGGATGGGCTGTAAATCATCACATCCAGCGCTTTCAATGGTGAATCCTCTTCCTGCAAAATATGTCTTTCGTATCCCGGTGCAATGATATTCGGGATCACTAACGGTTCTCTAGAACCATCCAGCACCAGTTTAATACTATCGTTCCCTATATCGATACCTGCAAGCTTTATCATTAGCGGCTACACTCCATATCTACAACTTCCTGTATTTCTTAAGTACATTCGATTATATCCGACAAGATTCCTTCCTACTTTCGACTCATTTTATCTAGGACTAGTAGGTATTAGGAAGGTTTTTATCAAAATATGACGAATGAAGTACAGGAATATGAACTTTACCAAATTCAACCACGACAGGAGACAATTAAGCTTTATGAAGCTCAACTGGAAACCCAAAAAACTGACGCTAGTCATCATTCCAGATGCCAACCAATCGGTCGTCAGGTTTCGTATTCCCCATTTATTCGCTTATATCGCTGCAGCATGCCTCTCCGTGCTACTGCTAATTTCTATAATCACTTATGTGATGCATGCAAATACCTTAAAAAAGGCTAGCGCTTTACAAACTAAGCTAACAGGGGCTAACCAGCAATGGAGTGCTGCATTAAATTCCAAAGACAAGGCCATCGAACAATTACAGAATGAAGTTATTCAACTGTCTCAGCAAGCCGAACAAATGAAAACACAAGTCGAAGAGATGAAGAAATTCGAAAGTGATCTCAAATCGATTGCCGGGATCGACGCAAACACAACCGGCACAGCTGTTGCCAGCACGTCATCCAGCAAACAGGATAAACCTGCGGAAGCAGATGGAAAGCTCCCTGCCCTCGACAGCGGCATTGGCGGAAGTCCTAATCCAGCTTCTCAGGAAGACATTATAAAGCTTGGTGAGCAGACGTTAGCTTCCTTCACGGTTCTTAACAGCGAAGTGAAAGAGCTGCAATCCAGCTTAACCGTAACGAAGCAAAAGGTTGCCGATAAGCAGCAATTGCTTCGCATTACCCCAACCTTGTGGCCGACTACCACCAAGGTCGTCACCTCAACGTTCGGCTACCGTACGGACCCTTTTACGCATCGTCCAAGCTTTCATTCCGGCATTGATTTCGGTGCCCGTGAGAATGATCCTGTCTATGCAACCGCAGACGGCAAAGTCGTCAGTACGGGGAAGGATATGTTCCATGGCAACAATATCGTCATCGAGCATTCAAAGGGATTGCGCACTTGGTACATGCATTTAAATAAAATTTTAGTGAACAAGGGAGATACCGTAGAAAAAGGTAGTTCTATAGGCCTAGTCGGCTCCACGGGACGCAGTACTGGACCTCATCTGCACTATGAAGTACTCAAAAATGGGGAAAGCATCGATCCCAAACCTTATCTCAAAGCGATTCGAAAGGATGAATAATCACCATGTTTAAGAAAAAGAAAGACTTCATGAATCCGAATACAACAGATACTTTGATTGGAGAAGGTACAACCTTTGAAGGCCGCATCAAATCAGAAGCAAGCATTCGCATTGAAGGCGGCATTACAGGTGATATCGAATGCGCAGGGGATGTTATTATAGGAGAAAATGGCGTAGTAAAATCCAATATTTCTGCAAGAGACGTTGTACTGGCAGGAAGTGTGCAGGGTAACATCATAACCAAGGGCAAGCTGACAATTACTTCTACAGGTTCCCTTCAAGGCAATATCAGCGCGGCTTCCTTTATCATTGAAGAAGGTGGACTATTCCAAGGAAACAGTAAAATGGACTCGAAAACATCAACAACTGCTCCTCTCCAAAACGGTGAGCAAGAGAACGGGAATAAACCTGCCTCATCCGCAAATGGGGCATTTAAGGGGAATACGGTGGCTATGTAATAGTCTCGCCTAGGTTTGGGGCTAGGCGCATGTTATAATAGTTGGAAATTCATTTCTAACTGATGCAGGAGACAGGGCCTATGAGAGAACAGACGATACTTTTTGATCTTGATGATACGTTAGTGCATTGTAATAAATATTTTGACTTCGTGATTGACCAGTTTATCGATCTTATGCTCACTTGGTATTCTGGGCACGGACTTAGCGCACAGGATATCAAAAAGAAGCAGCTCCAAATCGATCTTGCTGGCATCCACATTCATGGCTTTATGCCGGATCGTTTTCCCAAATCATTTGTTGAGACGTACCAATGGTTTGCCGCACAGTATAACCGTCCAACTAATGTAAAAGAAGAATCATGGCTGATGCAATTAGGCCACACTGTCTATGAATACACGGCAGAGCCTTATCCGCAAATGAACGAAACACTCGATCATCTCCAGAAAGCCGGACACCGACTGTTCTTATACACAGGTGGCGATGCATCCATCCAAATGAAAAAAGTGAAGGATTTGAGTTTAGACACCTACTTTGATGATCGCATCTTTGTTACGGTGCATAAGACGAGAGAATACATGGAAACGATCATGAATGAACAGCGTTTTGATCGCAACCACACATGGATGATCGGCAACTCGATCAAAACAGATGTACTGCCTGCGCTGCATGCGGGTATTCACTCGATTCACATTCCTGTACAGCAGGACTGGGAGTACAACAAAGGAACCATCGACATCACCCCCAAAGGGGCGTTCTATCAGTTGAACTCCTTGCAGGAAGTTCCTGATACCATCCACGGGTATATTCAAAAATGAGAAAGGGACGATTCCAAAGGTTTCATAACCTAGGAGTCGTCCTTTTTGGTATCCGTTAGTCTCTATTCCACCCGATAATCAGGCGGCTACATCGCGTCTGCGGAATATTTCCCAAGAGAGCACATTAAACAATAAGAAGTAGAAGAGCAGAACGGTGATAGAGAAACCAAGCGTCATCCCTTCTGCCAGCGGCTGCCCCTCTAAGTAGGGAGTGAGATCCGTGTTGGCGAATAAGAAATACTTTCCCCAGCTGTATCTCATCAGCAATAGCGTAATAATTTGCCCCGCGAACATGATGAAAATGCTAAGGCCAATGGCTAGTGAAGAACTCCGAAATACGGTCGAGATCATAAAGGCCATCGTCACGATCATGACGAGTTCGATCAGCTTTAGTCCATAAGTTGCAAACACATACACCAGCATATTCCCTTCCTGAACTTGTCCTGCTGCATTTACAGTCAGGTGTGGAAGGCTTAGATTCTGAAATCCGTAGAGGAACCCGTTCACAATCAGAGAAGTAATAAACATCACAATCAGCAGAGTAGCTGCAAATAGAAGCGTTGTTAGATACTTAGACAAGAGAATCTTCGCTCGGCTGGCAGGACGAATGAGCAGCAGCTTAATCGTCCCCCATGTAAACTCACCAGCGACCATATCTCCGGCAATAATCACGGTAAATAACGTAACCATGATGATTAATCCTGCCGCGCTTAAGGTGCCACCCCATAAGGTGTTATCTGTCGGAGGGTAATTATGATCCAACATGTACTGCTGGAGCGCTATGTCCTCCCTCATCTGCTGTTTAAATTTGGCCGGCACATCCGGATTTTCCAGCTCTTTCTGATTGTGCTCAATCGATTCCGCCGCTCTTGTCTTCCATTCTTCATTTGCACTATAGCCCGAATGTGAGAACAGTGCAGCTAATACGACAATGGCAATCAATAATCCACTTAGAATCCAAGTTCGCAGCCTACGATAAATTTTCATCTGTTCATTTCGAATGAGATTAAGCAATCGGATCACTTCCCGTCATTTCTAAAAATTGATCTTCCAGGGATTTGATTGCCGCTCGGATGCCGTAGACCGCAATCCCTGCCTCTACGAATCTTTTGTTCCACGCAGCGGTTTCTTGCTTATCGAGATTCATGATAAGGTCATTCCCAGCTACTTCCACTGTTGCTCCGTGTTCTGCTGCTAATGTCAAAGCTTGATTCATCGACGCCACCTCAAAAGCCACCTGCTGCTTGCCATCCGCTTGAACAAATTCTTTAATCAGTCTGACGTCCACCAGCTTCCCGTTCTGAATAATGGCGACACGGTCGCACATTAACTCCATCTCCGATAGTAAGTGACTGGACACGATGACCGATATCCCATCCTCCCGGGTAAGCTTCCGTAAATGATCACGCAGCTCGCGAATACCTGCTGGATCCAGCCCATTGGTAGGCTCGTCCAGGATGAGTACTGAAGGCTTATGCAGCAAAGCTTGAGCAATTCCAAGCCTTTGGCGCATACCGAGGGAGTACGTTTTGACCTTATCATGGATTCTATTTTCCATACCAACAAGATCAATGACCTCATGAATCCGGTCTTCCTCAATGCCCGGGAACATTCTCGCGTAATGGACCAGATTATGATAACCACTCAGAAACTTGTACATTTCCGGATTTTCCACAATGGCGCCAACATGACGAATCGCTTGCTCAAAATGGGTGCGAATCGAATACCCGCTAATCCGTATATCCCCTTCCGTGATCGACATGAGTCCGACCATCATCCGAATGGTTGTCGTTTTTCCCGCTCCGTTCGGACCCAGAAACCCAAACACCTCGCCCCGCGGCACCTCAAAGCTTAATTTATCAATAATCGTCTTAGAACCGATTCGTTTTGTAATTTGATCGATTTTTACTATCGGCATAATGGCATCTGTTGTTGCCGTCATCCTTAACACTCCCCCTAACTTTTAACCAATATAACCCAATGCTACCCTACCTTAACCGCTTTGCCTAGTAATCTCCCAAAGAATAGTCATAGAGAAAGGTCACAAATCATCACCTAACCTATATGACTGTGCTCACTATGGCTTTTTCCTAATTTTATGTACAATGATCATATAAGATCTTGTGTGAAGGAGTCCTTTTATGATTCAAAGAAGACCTTGGCATGGTGTAGAGTGGTCCCTGTTTATCGTCTTGACCGGTTCTTCGCTGCTTGGCCTACTTTATGCGCTTCTGCATATGCATGAGCATGAACTAACTACCACAATTAAAACGATATTGGCCATCCTCCTGTCCTATGGCGTTCCATTTCTATTCTGGAGACCGGACTACATCAACTCAACTTTCTATCCGATTGCTGTGCTGCTGACAGGTATTCCTCTACAAATCTATCTTTCATGGATGCAGCAGGATGCATACCTTACTATTAATTGCCCATTAATGGTCATTGGATTCCTTACCGACCGAAAAAATGCTTGGTGGACCGCTCCCATATTTATGGTGGCTATGCCTGTTGAGTATTTTTTCATCCTACACAGCGGGATGGGGGTTGGCCAATTATTTAGCATTATCTTAAATGCTGTGCTGTTCTTTGCCATTGGCCTTAGCTTACAACGGGTTGTGACTTCGAATGAGAAGACCGAAAAGCTATTAGCCGAGAACCAACGTCAGTATCATTTAATCCATGAGCAAAATAACGCATTAGAGCAGTACGCCAACCAGATCGAACAGCTTACGCTGCTTGAGGAGCGCAATCGGATGGCACGTGAATTACACGATACAGTGGGTCATACGTTTACTTCCGTCATCATGGGGATGGACGCTGTGTCCTACCTGATCGAAACTGCACCAGACAAAGCCAAAGAAAAGCTGGATGTCCTGCGTAGTGTAACCCGCAATGGACTTGAAGAAGTACGCCGCAGCATTCATCAGATGGTTCCCGAAGGCGATATGCTGCTCTCCCAACAATTGACGAGACTGGCCAACGAATTTGCCCTTCATACCGGAACCCAAATCCGATTCACGACCGTAGGTGAGGAATTCGAAATTCCAAAACAAACCAAACTTTCGCTCATTCGCTGTCTGCAGGAATCACTAACCAATGCCAAACGGCATGGCAGGGCTTCCACCGTTGAAGTTACACTAACTTACTCCGACGGTTTAGTCGACATTCGCATTGAGGACGATGGCATCGGTACGGAGCAGTTGAAAGTTGGCTTTGGTATCAACGCCATGCAGGAACGCATATTTGCTTTGCAGGGTACGCTGCAGGTAAGCTCCACATTAGGTCAGGGTACTGTCGTCCATTGTTCCATTCCTGCCAAACGCTCGCCGACTTTCTAAATCCTTTCCCGTTGGAAGCACCGAATGGTACAATGTGGATACAAACATAAGCAGCGCTTACGATGCCAGTTTTTTCTGGCGAAAAACTCAAGTAGCGCTTACGATGCCAGTTTTTCTGGCGAAAAACTCTAAGGAGGACCCAGCATGAACACGACCCCGCTTAAACTTCTCCTGGTCGATGATCAGGATTTAATAAGAGAAAGCTTACACATCGTACTTGATATGGATCCGGATATTCATGTCGTCGGCTTGGCTGAGAATGGTCACATTGCTCTAAAGCAGTGCGAAGAACAGCAGCCTGACGTTGTACTCATGGACATTCATATGCCTGTCATGGACGGCGTTGAAGCGACCCGCCAAATCAAGGCCGCATGGCCTCAGATTCGTGTCATCATCCTGACTACCTTCCAGGAAATCAGCTATGTCGTTGATGCCCTAGGAGCGGGAGCTGAAGGCTATTTGCTCAAAGCCATTCATCCGAAGGATCTGGCGGCCGGCATCAAATGGGTGCATCAAGGCGGCACACTCATCCCGCAAGATATCGCCAGAATGCTCGTCAAGGAAGCAAGAGGCGCTTCAGATCACACATCGCAGGGTGCCGGAGTCAAAGCTGTGGAAGAGCAGGTTCGGGCCGATACTTATGGACTCAGTGAGCGCGAAGTGCAAGTACTGCACTGTATCGCCGATGGCCTCAATAACAGAGAAATTGCCGAAAAGCTGTTCTTGTCCGAAGGCACCGTGAAGAACTATATTTCCAGCATATACTCGAAAATGGACGTCCGAGACCGCGTGCAAGCATCCAAGAAGGCTCATGAGGAAGGGATGCTATAGATTTCCAGCTGCACTAAAACGGAAAGACCGCTCTTCGGCTAGGAAGATGCGGTCTTTTGTCCTTTTCAACTATCCGAAAAGCTTCTCCAGTAACGACTTTTTTCGTTTCCGAATCTTTCTGTAGCTTTTCACCCTGGAATATGTCGGCTCCTCATTAACCCGTTCAGGCAGTTCATCTGAATAGAGCGTAAACTGTTGGGATTCCTTATGCAAAACTTCGGCATCCATGTCCGTCGGCTGCTGCAGTACCACGATCCCATTCGTCAACTGCTCATGGAGCTTATGTTCAATTTGATATTTAAATTGTCGCAGCAGTTGTTCTTGCTGTTTGTTCTGGAGTTCAAAATGCGCATGAAGCTGTGTTTGAAGATCAGCTACCTGCTGGGAGAGGAGCACAACTGCTTTTTGCAGAGAATGAAAATGCTGTGTACCGATGGGTTTGTCCATTTCAAACTCCTGAAGGTCCTCTCCATTCTCTGCTAGCAGTGCATGCAGTTCCGCCGGCGTAATGAGATCCTTTTTCTTCATGTGCTCCCCTCCAATCCGTACATACTAGGCTTCCGCAGCATCGCGCGATTACCTGCTCCTTCTATTGTACATGATGTGTATGAATTGTTCACCTTTTGATTCTGTGGGTTAGGCGTACATCAAACATGCAAATAGAATCTTTGGCCAATGCCTCGATTCGAAGTAAGCTCGGAAAACAGCGGATAAATCCCCCACAACTCTATTTCCGCCAAATACGGTGAAAAATGAATACAAACAAAAAGGAAGAAACCCAAACCAAGGGTTTCTTCCTTTTCCGCATCTTTATGGTAAATTCGACGATCCCATCAAGTAACGATCAACTTCACGAGCCGCTGCGCGACCTTCGTTGATCGCCCAAACTACGAGGCTTTGCCCACGACGCATGTCACCGGCAGCAAAAACACCATCCACGCTCGTCGCAAACTTACCGTAGTCCGCTTTTGCGTTTGAGCGCTCGTCTTTGACGACGCCGAGTTGATCCAGCACCGTGTTCTCCGGTCCTGTGAAGCCCATCGCGATCAGTACCAGCTGAGCTGGATATACTTTCTCGCTGCCCGGAACTTCCACTGGAACGAATTGGCCCTTCTCGTTCTTCTGCCACTCGATGAGCACTGTGTGCAGCTCCTTCAAGTTGCCATTCTCATCCCCCACGAATTTCTTCGTGTTGATTAAGTATTGGCGCGGATCTTCGCCTTGCACCGCAGCCGCTTCTTGTTGACCGTAGTCCACTTTGTGGACTTTTGGCCATTCCGGCCAAGGATTGTTCGCAGGACGAGTGTCCGGCGACTTCGGCATAATCTCAAATTGCGTAACACTCTTCGCTTTGTGACGCAAAGATGTGCCCACGCAGTCCGTACCCGTGTCGCCGCCGCCGATGACGATAACATCCTTACCTTCGGCGGAAATGAACTCACCGTCAGCGTGCTCGGAATCCAGCAAGCTCTTCGTGTTCTTGCTCAGGAATTCCATGGCCAAGTGGACGCCGCTTAGCTCACGACCCTCGATCGGAAGATCGCGGCCTTTCGTTGCACCACCGCAAAGAACGATGGCATCGAACTCCTCTTGAAGCTTCTCAATCGGATAGTTCACACCGACATGAGCGCCGGTAATGAACGTGATGCCCTCGGCTTCAAGCAGGTCCACACGACGCTGAACGTACTTCTTGTCGAGCTTCATATTCGGAATACCGTACATGAGCAGTCCGCCCACGCGGTCTGCACGCTCGAACACGGTTACCCAGTGTCCGGCTTTGTTCAGCTGCGCTGCTGCAGCGAGTCCGGATGGACCCGAACCTACGACAGCTACCTTTTTACCTGTGCGTACTTCCGGAGGCTCAGGTGTAATCCAGCCTTCATCGAAGCCTTTATCAATAATGGCTTTCTCGATGCTTTTGATCGTAACCGGTGTATCCTTCAGACCTACCGTACACGAACCTTCACATGGCGCCGGGCAAACGCGTCCCGTGAACTCAGGGAAGTTGTTTGTCTTATGCAGACGATCCAGAGCTTCTCTCCATTGACCGCGGTACACCAAATCATTCCATTCCGGAATGAGGTTATTAACCGGGCAACCAGCAGCCATGCCGCTGATCAGCGCCCCTGTGTGACAGAATGGAATCCCACAGTCCATACATCTAGACCCTTGCGTCTGCAATTTATCTTCAGTCAGCGGCGTCGCAAATTCCTTCCAATGTCCAATTCGGACTAGAGGAGCAGCTTCAGTTGCCACTTCACGACTATGTTCTATAAAACCAGTTGGTTTACCCATTTACGTTTAATCCCTCCTGAGAGTTTTCGCGAGAAAACTTACTTCGTAAGCATGTGCTGAGTTTTTCGCCAGAAAAACTGGCATCGGAAGCATCACATGTTTTGCATAAGCAAAACTTACTTCATAGCATCTGATCTGATTCGTTAATTTCCACCGACACGTGAAACGTCCCTCATATTCGCCTCGAAAGCAACCATGACGGCTTCTTGTTGGCTTAATCCAGAGCGTTTCACCTTCTCGATAGCATCAAACATCCGTTTGTAGTCCTTCGGTATAACCTTCACGAACTTCCAAACGTACTCATCCCAGTGCTGAATAACTTGGTGGGCAACGCTGCTATCCGTAAATGTGGCATGATGCTGAATCATCGTTTTCAGTTCGTTCATTTCATACGTTTCTTCCAGCTGCTCTAGGTAAACCATTTCTTTGTTCACCTTACTTGAAAAGTCACCCTTCTCATCCAACACATAGGCGATACCGCCCGACATACCAGCTGCGAAGTTGCGTCCCGTAGAACCCAGAACAACAACACGTCCGCCCGTCATATATTCACAACCATGGTCGCCTACACCTTCGACAACCGCTCGCACGCCGCTGTTTCTTACGCAGAAACGCTCGCCTGCAATACCCCGGATGTAAGCATCCCCGTCGGTTGCGCCATAGAATGCGGTATTTCCAATAATCACGTTGTCTTCGGGAACAAAGTTTGACTTGCTGGAAGGGAAGATCGCCAACTTACCACCAGATAATCCTTTACCAACGTAGTCATTGGCATCGCCTTCCAACGAAAGTGTGATCCCTTTTGGTACGAAAGCACCGAAGCTTTGTCCAGCAGACCCATTAAAATGGAGGCGGATTGTATCGTGAGGTAAGCCGTCCACGCCATGACGACGTGTAACTTCACTACCTACAATCGTTCCGACAACACGATTGACGTTCTTAATTGGCAGGATGGCATGCACATGCTCCTTGCGCTCAATAGCAGGCTCACAAATAGAGAGCAGCTTCGTTACGTCCAAAGAGCGATCCAAACCATGATCCTGCTCCATTTGGCAGAAACGGCCTACATGCTCGCCCATCTCTGGTTGGTGCAAAAGCGGCGATAAGTCGACGCCCTTAGCTTTCCAATGCTCGACAGCTTGCTTAGACTCAAGCACATCTGTGCGTCCGACCATCTCTTCGATGGTGCGGAAGCCAAGCTCAGCCATCATCTCACGCACATCCTGTGCGATGAAGGTCATGAAATTGACCACATGCTGCGGGTCCCCGGCAAATTTCTTGCGAAGCTCCGGATTTTGCGTAGCAACGCCAACCGGACAGGTATCCAGATGGCACACGCGCATCATCACGCAGCCAATTGTAATGAGCGGAGTTGTAGCGAAGCCGAACTCCTCAGCCCCAAGTAGGGCAGCTACGACAACGTCGCGCCCTGTCATCAGCTTGCCGTCTGTCTCGACGACGATACGGCTGCGCAGGTTGTTGAGCACGAGCGTCTGATGCGTCTCCGCCAGACCGAGCTCCCACGGCAGTCCCGCATGACGAATACTCGTCTGCGGCGACGCGCCTGTTCCTCCGTCGTAGCCGGAGATCAGGACAACGTCCGCTTTCCCTTTGGCTACGCCGGCAGCGATGGTGCCAACACCGACTTCGGATACCAGCTTTACGCTGATCCGTGCCCGCGGGTTGGCATTCTTGAGATCGTGGATCAGCTCAGCCAGATCCTCGATCGAATAAATATCGTGATGCGGCGGCGGTGAGATTAAGCCTACGCCTGGCGTAACGCCGCGAACCTCAGCAACCCAAGGGTACACCTTGGTTCCCGGGAGCTGACCGCCCTCGCCGGGCTTCGCGCCCTGCGCCATCTTGATCTGAATCTCGTCAGCATTGACGAGATAGTGGCTTGTGACGCCGAAGCGGCCGGACGCCACCTGCTTGATTGCGCTGCGGCGAAGGTCGCCGTTCGCATCCGGCGTGAAGCGCTCCGGATGCTCGCCGCCCTCGCCGGTGTTGCTCTTGCCGCCGATGCGGTTCATCGCAATCGCAATCGTTTCATGCGCTTCTTTACTGATGGAGCCATAGGACATGGCTCCCGTCTTGAAGCGCTTAAAGATCGACTCGATCGGCTCCACTTCTTCGATCGGGATCGGTTGTCGGCCTTCCTTGAAGCTCAGAAGCCCTCGCAGAGCCATATATTTCTCATCCTCACGTTTGATGAGCTTCGAGAAATTCTTGTACATCGCAAAGTTGTTCGTACGAACGGCTGATTGTAAGGCATGCACCGTTTCTGGGGTATAGAGATGATCTTCTCCATCTCTGCGCCATTGCAAGTCACCGCCGGTATCGAGCACTTTATCACGTCCTTCTTGCTCGGAGAAAGCGCGGTTGTGGCGGATCAAAGCTTCCTTAGCCACAATATCGATACCAATACCGCCAACAGGTGTGTAGGTCCATGTGAAATACGAATCGATGAGCTCTTGGCTAAGTCCAATCGCTTCGAAAATTTGCGCCCCACGATAACTCTGGATCGTGGAAATACCCATTTTCGCCAGGACTTTAACAACGCCCTTCGTCACCGCTTTAATGTAGTTATATGTCGCTTTCTCAATATCAACGCCAACTAGCTGCTTGCGCCCTATCATGTCGTCTAACGTTTCCAACGCGAGATACGGGTTAATAGCCCCTGCGCCATAACCAAGCAGCAAAGCAAAATGGTGCACTTCACGCGGTTCGCCCGACTCTACAAGCAAGCTGACTTTGGTCCGTGTGCCTTGGCGAATCAAATGGTGATGCAGACCCGAAGTCGCAAGCAGCGCTGGAATCGGTGCCTTACGGCTATCCACACCGCGGTCTGAAAGAATGATTAGCGAAGCGCCTTCCACAATGGCTTGATCAGCCGCAGTATAAAGAGCTTGCATCGCACTTTCCAGACCCTCTGTGCCTTCGGCCGCCTCGAATAGTGTAGGCAAGGTAACTGTTTTGAAGCCATCGCGCTTAATATGACGCAGCTTCGCCAGCTCTTCATTGGTGAGGAATGGCGATTGCAAACGTATTTGTCGACAGCTCTCCGGTTCAGGGTTAATCAGATTACGCTCAGGACCAATTGTAGTGCCTTGAGCTGTAATAATTTCTTCGAAGTTCGCATCGATCGGCGGGTTGGTAACCTGCGCAAACAATTGCTTAAAATAGTTATATAACAGCTGCGGTCGATCGGAAAGCACGGCAAGCGGTGCATCCGTACCCATTGAACCAATGGGGTCTACACCCGTTTTGGCCATTGGCTCCAGTGTCTTACGCAGTTGTTCGAATGTATAGCCGAATGCATGCTGACGCTGCAGTACCGTGTCATAGTCGGAACCGAGCACGATTGGCGCATCTTCCAAGTCTTCAAGGGAAACAAGGTGCTCGTTCAGCCAATCGCGGTAAGGCTCTTCGCCAGCGATGCGGCTTTTGATTTCCTCATCAGTCACGATGCGGCCTTCTACTGTATCAACAAGCAGCATACGTCCCGGTCTGAGACGATCTTTGTACAAAATGCGCTCCGGTTCAATATCCAAAACACCTACTTCAGAAGCCAGAACAATGAAATCATCAGTAGTTACATAGTAACGCGATGGACGCAAGCCATTGCGGTCAAGAATTGCTCCAATTTGACTGCCATCTGTGAAAGCAATGGCTGCTGGACCATCCCACGGCTCCATCAGTGTACTGTGGTACTCGTAGAAAGCCTTTTTCTCATCATCCATCGTTTCGTGTTTGGACCAAGGTTCTGGCACCATCATCATCGCTGCATGCGGCAGCGAACGTCCGGAAAGCATGAGGAATTCTAATGTATTATCAAACATTTGTGAATCGGAACCATCAGTATCAATAACAGGAAGAATGCGTTTGAAATCTTCGCCGAATAATTCGGTTTCGCACATAGCCTGACGGGCATGCATCCAGTTCACATTGCCACGCAGGGTATTAATTTCACCATTATGAATCAAATAGCGGTACGGATGTGCACGTTCCCAGCTCGGGAACGTGTTCGTACTAAAGCGAGAGTGAACGAGTGCGAGTGCGGAGTCTACTTTCTCATCTTGCAATTCAATGTAATAAGCATCCACTTGCGCAGGCGTTAACATTCCTTTATATACAATCGTTCTGCTAGACAAGCTAGAATAGTAAAATTGCGATTCACGATGAGATAATTTGATAGCGTTTTCAGATAGCTTACGAATGATATATAGCTTACGCTCAAAATCCAAGTTGCTCGTAACGTCTTCACTTTGACCGATAAAGACTTGGCGTACAAACGGCTCTGCTGACTTGGCGGAATCTCCCAAAGAACTGTTGTCCGTTGGAACGGTTCTCCATCCGAGGAACTGCTGCCCTTCTTGTTTGACAATTCGCTCAATTATACTCTCACATGCTTGGCGCGCCTCCAAATCCTGAGGTAAATAAACCATACCGACCCCATAGCTGCCAGCAGCAGGGAGCTTAATATTCTCCTCTTCACAAGCGGACTGAAGATACGTATCCGGGATTTGCATCAATAAGCCTGCCCCGTCACCCGTATTCGGTTCACTGCCTTGACCACCGCGATGATCTAAATTACAAAGGACACGAAGCGCCTGTTTGACGATTTCATGTGATTTGACACCTTTGATATTGGCAACAAAGCCAATACCGCACGCATCATGCTCAAACCCCGGATCGTACAATCCCTGTTTGGGAGGTAATCCAATTTTAGTCATGTTGTGCAACCTTTCTTCCCTCGTTTTTGGTTGTACTCTTCGTCCTTATTGGACGACGGAGTCGTTTACCCTTGGACGCACGCGTTAAAGCGCTAAAAAGTGATGACACGCGAATGCCTATTCCATCAAAACCGCAAATTAATTAGATGAAATATTCTCAATATTTTTTATATTATATTAACACTTGATATCTTATAGTTCAATTTAAAAATAATTAATATGAAAAGGGTTTCATTATAATAGATTCCAGCGTGAAAATAGCAATGCCTGCACACTCCCTTAACGTGTAATACGTCAATGAAAGCGGACGAATCTGAACCGGCTCGATCGTCGATGTCATTCCCAGGCTTCCCGCCATCAGAGATGCCCGATAAGCATGGAAGCCATGCGTTACAATCACCGCTGTCCGATATCCTTTTTCCATCATAATCGCCTGACTGTTCTGTAAATTCTCCATCGTGCTTCGTGACTTCTCCTCTAAAAGGATGGCCCGCTCCGGTACTCCTTTCTCCAATAAATACCGTTTCATCGTTTCAGCTTCGGAGGGTTCACTGCCGCCTATCCCCCCACTGGCAATAATCTTCGGAGCTAATCCGCTGCTGTAAGCCTCCACCGCAATATCTAATCGTTCACGCAAAGCCGGACTCGGCTTGCCATCCCATACCGCAGCACCTAGAATAATGATACAATCACTGGGAGTTCCATGGGAATGTTTCCAAGTATAGTTAACTTTCCAACTCATTAAAGAAAAGTAAATCAGGATGATTAGGAACAATGCGACGAGTATCCAAAGCCAAGTTTTGAGTTTCTTTTTCATAGCCCCATGATAGCAAACTTTCTATGTTTCATGCTATGATAGCTTATACCGCTGCAATGAACATACATCCAGATTCCACAGCCTAGGAGGAACTCTGTTTTGAGTATACAGCATACTTTTTCAACCGGAACGATCTGGGAGCCTCTCTATCAATGGCAAATGAAGGCCCATCCGATTGAAGTTGAGCTTTTCCGGTCGCAGCCGCTGCGCCGTCTGAAGTTTCTACATCACTTCGGGGCATCTGCGCTTTTTTCACCGATGACACATTCCCGTTTTGAACATACCGTAGGCGTCTGGTCATTGATGGCTCACTTTTGCCCAGATGAACCTCATTTGCGTATTGCTGCGCTTCTACATGATATTGGACACTTGCCTTTCTCCCATGCGGTTGAGAGAACACTTGGGTACGATCATCATCAGCAGACTGAGCAATTGATTAGGCATGGCGTCGTTGCTGATATTCTTATCAAGCACGGCATTTCGCCACCGTCGATTGTGGATATTTTGAATCAAGACAGCCCTCTTACGAATAAAACAACGCTGCTCGGGCTCGATCATCTGGATAGCTTTCTGAGAGATACTTATTATGCCGGACAACAAGTACGGCCACCCTCTGAGATTGTCAAAGGGCTTCGCTTACGCGGTCATTATGTGGAAGCTGACGAAGATACGGCTGCTGCGCTCGTTCATGCGGTTGTCGAAGATCATCGACTCTTTCTGAACCCACAGTTTCTCGCGATGGATGCTCTGCTGGCCAAGGCCGCTGCTCATCACTGCGAGTCAAACCCTGGTATGAAAGAACGTATTCCTTCCCTTATGGATCACGAATTGATCCAGGAGCTTTTGCAGAGCAATAATGCGACTTCCCGGGAAATCATTCATGTGCTGATGTACGAGCCCCAACGGATTCAAATCACAGGGGAGCCTGTTCCAGGCAGTATAGAAGTCAAAATTCGAAAGCTTTACAAGAAACAGCCACTTATCGGCGATAAGCTCGCCTCAGAAGCAAGCTTTCAATCCGCCGTCAAACTGGCAGAGCTCGATAGCATGACAGCCACTTACTTTTTTACCATTTAAATACTTACATTTATTTCATCCGCAGAGGGGAATGGCCCAGCTTGGCAAAATTGTATTTCCGTTACGGAACAATGAACAGTGGTAAATCAATTGAAGTTTTACGAGTCGCTCATAATTATGAAGAACAAGGAAAGAAAGTACTGCTTCTCACGTCCGTCGTAGATGATCGTTTCGGGGTTGGCAAAGTCGTTTCCAGAATCGGCATGCAAAAGGTCGCTACCGTCGTCGACAAGAACTTGGATATGATTGCACTCGCGAGTAGAGAACGCCCAAACTGCATTTTGGTTGACGAAGCGCAGTTTTTGAATAAAGAGCAGGTTGCTCAATTAATTGAAATTGTGGACGAATTGGATATTCCCGTTATTGCTTATGGGCTCAGGGCTGATTTCATGGGGAAATTATTCGAAGGAAGCGATGCCTTATTAGCTGTAGCTGACACGATTGAGGAGATCAAAACCGTCTGCTGGTATTGCGACAAAAAAGCGATTATGAATATGCGCTGCAAAGACGGGGTGCCGATCTTCCACGGCGAACAGATTCAAATTGGCGGTAATGAAAGCTATGTACCTGTGTGTCGTAAATGTTATGCATCTAAACGGAAGTCTTCACAAATTTAAAGGCTATACCTATCTATAGGTCACAAAGATATGGTTTTATTAAGAAAGGTGAGTTCCTTGCGAAAAAAACGGATTTTGCTCTTATCCGAGGGCTTCGGGAAAGGTCATACGCAAGCGGCTCACGCGCTTTCAGTGGAGCTAAGACAAAGTTCATCTGAAATTATCACACGCGTGATCGAACTTGGCGCTTTTTTGCATCCTACCTTAGCACCTTGGATCTTTTCGGCATACCGCCGCACGGTTACATCACAACCTAAACTCTATGGTATGCTTTACCGTAATCAATATGAAAAGTCGCCTAACCGCGTTGCAGCGCTTTTTCTGCATCGTATTTTCTACTCCCAAACGAAAGCAATCATCAAGCAGCTAAAACCAGATATCATCGTTTGCACACATCCTTTTCCGAGCATCATTGTCTCTCGTCTGAAAAGAGCTGGACTTGCTGTTCCACTCTTCACCGTCATCACCGATTATGACATTCATGGCACGTGGATTGATCCAGCAGTGGACAAATATTTGGTTTCAACACCATTGGTGAGAGAACGCTTGATAGCCCGCGGCGTGCCGGAAACGCATGTTGAAGTCACGGGGATTCCTGTACATCCTAATTTCCGGTTGGAACATAGCAAAGAGCAGATTCGCCAAGAATTTGGTCTAAAAGCAATGCCCACAGTTATGGTCATGGGCGGTGGTTGGGGTGTATTTAAAAAGGAAGAAAAGGAAGAACTGCTGACGTACTTGGCAAGCTGGAGCAAGGATATCCAGCTTCTAATCTGCTTGGGGACGAATGAAAAAGCGCGTCAACAACTACTCGAGGAAGACGTGTTCCGGCAGCCTAACGTACATCTAATCGGTTACACTAGTGAGATTAACAAGCTGATGGACATCTCCGATCTGCTCATTACAAAGCCTGGCGGGATGACCTGTACAGAAGCGATGGCCAAAGGCATTCCGATGCTGTTCTACAGCCCAATTCCAGGTCAAGAAGAGAAGAACTGCGACTATTTTCAGGAACAGGGTTATGGTCAGAAAATTATTTCGCTAGAGATGATAGATCACTGGTTCAAATTGCTGCTTGAACAGTATCCCGAACTTGTTAAACGTAGAACGGACATCCGCAACCATCAAAAATATACGGCGCAAGACTGCTCCGCAGCTATCATGCAATATTTAAAGTTATCGGAGAAGCGCCCCTATATGCAGGCATCAACAACAACAACGCTCATACAATGGTATTAACCATGTATAGGGCGGTGTTTTATTTATGGATCCCCTTCACCGATTCGGTAAGCAGTTCATCTTCACTTATTTGCTTATCTGGTTCGTCGGCAGCCTCTGGATGATGGCTGTGCTGGGGAGCGGCTCTGTTCAGGGGAAACTTCTCGGTATTGACGTAAATCTGTATCAAGAGTATGCGTGTTTTGGATTTGCAGGAGCTCTAGGCGGGGCGCTGTATGGACTACGCATGTTTCATGAGCATTACCATGACCTCACCACACAATGGGTGTACTGGTACCTGATGCGTCCGATACTATGCTTCGGATCAGCGATTATCACAATCGTCTTATTCGAGAGCGGCATTCTGCTGCTGCAAGTCGGGGACTCGATGGCCGCTCGTATCAGCGTGGCGTTTCTCACTGGATATGGGTACGGGAAATTCATGGAGAAGATTCGTGCATTGACGAATACCTTTTTTAATGGAAACGGGAATGGGAGTGGGGGCAATAACGGAAGTAATGGTGGTGATCAACCGAAGGCCTAATAAGATGGTGCAAAAAGACATGTTGCTGCAAACATGTCTTTTTTTTTGCTCAAAATAACCATAAGAGCTGAATCGAGCCAAATTTATATTGAATTGGTTTGGGTTAATTGGAGATTATAAATTTGCACCCACTTGTATAAAGGAGAACACGATGAGAATATTCTTTATTTTGTGTATTTGTCTATTTTTGATGCAGCCTACTGCTAATGCAACCCCTAAGAAAGATCGAGCTTATTATGAGACACGCGGAGAAATCGTTTGGGAAATAACCACCGATGAAAAAGTCATTGCATTAACGTTCGACGATGGTCCTCACCCTGAGTACACAGCTCAGATTCTGGAACTTCTAAAACAGTACGAGGCTAAGGCCACTTTTTTCGTTGTCGGTAATAAAGTAAAACTTTATCCTGAAGTTCTAAATCAAACTATACGCGAGGGCCATGAGATAGCTAATCATACATATAGCCACGCCTATCTAAGCAAAAAAAACAACATCAAAAAAGAAATTAATCAAACAGAGGAACTTATTTATGACACAACAGGAAGACGGTGCCTATTGTTTCGCCCACCTGGAGGGTTTTATAACGAGAGTCTTGTAGCTACTGTCCGAGCAGAAGGTTATAAGATGATTATGTGGAGTTGGCAATTGGATACAAAGGATTGGAGTACACCAGGGGTCAACAAAATTGTAAATCGTGTATTAAAGAATGCGAAAAACGGAAATATTGTGTTATTTCATGACTATATTGAAGGTCCTACACAGACCATAGCAGCCTTGAAGATTATTTTGCCGGAATTAAAAAGTAGGGGATATCAGCTAGTTACCGTTTCACAACTTCTAAACTATAACAAGGCTCTCCCTGCAAAAATTCATTAGACATAGAAATGCCTAAATCTAAAAAGAGATCTGAAATGGAGTGCTTTTCGATGGCAAATTTTAAGCTAAGTTATTGTTTGATACTTTGTGCGCTGCCTGTTTTGTTCGGATTCACAACATCTGCTGGCGACTCCGTCATGACCGAGATTATGAATGAAGCTCCAAAAATGCGAATCTCACCTATATCCGCCAGAATAGATCGTGTTGAGGGTGCTATCCCTGGTTACAATGGTCTGGAAGTCGATATACAAAAGACATACGAAATGAACAAGAACAACCTTGGCGGCAGATCTATTCATTATGTTTATAAGGAAATACCAGCGGAGATTCATCTTAACCAGCTGGGACCAGCCCCCATTTATCGCGGCAACCCTCAAAAACCTATGGTTTCTTTCATGATCAATGTTGCATGGGGAAATGAATATATCCCTGTTATTCTCGATACTCTGGACAAGCATCATGTGAAAACAACTTTCTTTCTTGACGGATCTTGGCTTAAAAAGAATGTGACCACGGCCAAACAAATCCTGAACCACGGTCATGAATTATCCAATCATGCTTATTCTCATAAAAACATGAGCCAATTAAGCAACAGCCAAGCTTACCAAGAGATCTCGAAAACCGAGAAACTGCTCTCTCAAGAGCTGCAAGTAAATAATCGATGGTTTGCTCCCCCGTCGGGCGATTTCGATAAAGAGACTGTAGAAGTTGCTCAAAGTATGAAGCTGAATACGGTGTTGTGGACGTTAGATACGGTTGATTGGAGAAATCCAAGCCCGCAATCCATTATTCATAAAATAAATACAAAAGCGGACAATGGTTTCTTAATCCTCATGCATCCTACTCGATCAGCAAGTTCAGCCTTGGATGGCATGATTACCGCTGTAAAGAATAAAGGATTGCACGTAGGGACTGTAAGTGATGTATTGTCTACAAATCGGGTTCCAGTTGGTGAACAGTATTTTGGGACAGAATGACGTGGAACTTCTGGGAGAGTTACAGAACGCGCTTAGCCTTAACTAAGCGCTCTCTCCAAGTGCTATTCAATTCTGATATCGTGACTCCAATGCCTGGGCGGAAGGTATGCAGCATAAGGCCGTTACCTAAGTACACCGCAACATGTCCGATACGGTCGATACCGCTTTTATTTTTTCTTTTGGGAGTGGTGAAAAACACGAGATCACCTTCACGCAGCTGATCGATGGACACTTCTGTACCTAGCTGACTCTGCTGCCTTGAATCACGCGGCAGCGACACCCCTTGACTGATAAAGATGTATCTCAAGAAGGAGGAACAGTCGAAAGAGTCAGTTTGGTCCGACTTCGCCCCGAATACGTAGGGGGTTCCAAGGAAGCCAAATCCTTTTACTACGAGATGGTCGGCTTTACGTTTCCAGCTCGGCTCCTTTTGATCCGAATGGGCAAGCCGTTCAAAATGTGCGACTACTTTAGCTATTTCGGCAGCGGATATCTTTACATTCTTCGCATTTGGGACTGGATCATCTCCATCATGGGTCTGATCTTGTGTGAGAGCGTTCTCATTCTCCTTCGCGAAAGGTACGCTGCTATCAGGAGTTGTCAGCTGCACCTCACTTCCGGTGAAAGGAGCTGACCCTTGCTCCGACATTCTCACTTCAGCCTTTGGTTTCGCTGAAGATTCCTTATCGGTAGTGGTATCCTGTCCTGATAACTGAATAGGGGCAGCTGCTACCCATCTATTGGAGTGAGCATTCGAGAATGCAGCCGATAATTCCATGTTTTCAGGATTTTTTATGGTAAAACCGATTAATACCAGAAAAGCAAAAACTAGAGCGGCTATCGCATATTTTTTGGCAAGCATGTGTGGCCTCCTCTAGATAAGCAAGTTTACCTATACAATTCTACGGCCGATGACAAGGTCAGGGGGTATAGAGGATGGAATTTCATGGGTGATTAGACAGCAAAGAAGCCTTTCCGTCAGCAGTGCTCTGCTTCCGGAAAGGCTTCTTCGTTATTTCAGTGCATCAAACGTATGCACCTTGTTCCAACTAACACCACCGCTAGCGGTGGTGTACATCACGCTTGGCTGCTCATTGTCATTCGTGATGAGCCACCCTTGATTCGCATCTGCCATAGCCAACAGCAGCTCACCATAGCCTGTGAACGACTCCTTGCCGTTTACCCATGTCTTGCCACCGTCCTTGGTCCACCCGACGGAGTTCGGCTTGTCGCAGCTCGGGCACTGCCCGCCCATATAAGCTACGTCTGGGCTCACGACGTAGAGAGGTCCGGGCTTTGCGCCCGTGTTCTTCGGCCCCGTGTTCTCACCCGAAGGGAAACCAGGGGCTGGTCCACCTCCGGCGGTGCTGTTTGCCAGAACCGTCAGCCAGCTTTTCCCGCCGTCTTTCGTGTGAAACAACGAATACGAGGTTTGGGTCATCCCCGATTCCCCAATTAGCTCAACCCACGCATCGTTTACACCCGCAGAACGGATAACAACACCGGTTAGTGAGGCTGCTGTTTTACGGGACATAACCTTATTCCATGTCTTGCCGCCATCCTGTGTTCGTTGGACTTCAATAGCATCCTTGACTTGTCTAACAGCCCATCCATTATTTTTATCATGGAAATAAGCATCCCCCTTCGTCCCCTCAGGTACTGACAAGGAAGTCCATTTCACTCCTCCATCCATGGTGTGTGCATTTCCGCTAAATGCTTCCGTCTTCGTTACAAAATGAAGGAACGCCTGATTCGGTACTTTACCAACGGATGTCCAGTGCTGGCCTCCATCCTTCGTACTTAGCAGTTTACCTTCATCCGAGGCAACTGCCCAAGCATCTTGACTATTCAGTGCAAACAGCTGCTTAATGTCGCCTGTCCCCTCGTATTGAACCTTCCATTTTACACCGCCATCCTCTGTTCGTGCGATCCAACCTTTACCGCCGATCCAGCCGGACTTGGCATCAGCCAGCCTTACCGCCGTTACCCCGTTCATCGATACCTTCGATGGTGTTTCATTACCTTTATTAGGAACAGCTGTCGAACCTGGAGCTGGCGTGTCAACAGCAGCTGTCGGTTGTGGTGTGATAGTTGCACTAGGCGTCGGTGAATTTGAAGCATTCACTGTCCCGCTTGTGGTTCCGGATGATTCACACCCTGTAAGTGCGAATACCGTTATTGCCAAAAACGTAATCGTTTTTCTCAACATGATGATAACTCCCTTCACTTCTAATCGTTCATCGATCTACCTTATAGACGTAACTTTCCTCAGAAAAGTTGAGCCCATAGACACAAAACTTTTTGGCAAATTTAGTATGTCCCATAGCGTAAAGTGCTTATGTTGGAAGCAAGAATTACCAACATTCCCATTTTAGCAAAATAATAAATTAGGCATGACTCATCCTCTTGACGAATACAATCGAATCAAGGAGGGGGACATTGTTACGGAAAGGAAGAGGATCGGTTGAAATTCATCTGGGGTAAAAAAGAACTCACCTTAATGATCATTCCGGGCGCCAACCGCCGAACCGTAAGATTCAAGCTTCCGCACAGTAGTCTATATATTGTGCCAAGCTTGATCCTGCTCGTGTTGATTGGATTTTTTGTCACGATTTACTTAATGAATATCTACTCCCATCAAACGAGAACCAGCATGCAGCAAACGTTCGATGGACAAGAACGCCAACTGGTTAATCAAATTACACTTAAAAATAGCGAACTGGAACAGCTTCAAACCAATTTGATTGACTTATCCCAGCAAGCGAATGAATTTAAGGTGAAGTTAGAAGAAATTAAGAAACTTGATCATGTCATTCAGTTAATGAGCCAGACAGAAGGAACAAACCGGACAAGCAAAAAGATTTCTATGGAGAGTACAGAAACTCTGAGTGGAGTACGCTCTGACATCGGTGGCAGCGAGGTCCCTGTTACTTCGGAAGAAGTAACTTCTTTGGTCAGCAGCACCAAACAAGGACTTTTTTCGTTAGTTGGGGATATTAACGCCCTTCTTGTGAATTTGAGCGAATCCGAAGCCAGGTTGGTAGAAGCCGAGCGTCTACGCAGCATTACGCCGACACTTTGGCCAACGACGACCCACCTTATTACATCAGGTTTCGGCATACGAAGAGATCCTTTTACGCTTAAACCGACCATGCATGCCGGGCTTGACCTCGATGGTGAGATCAATGACCCCGTATATGCCACTGCTGCAGGTAAAGTCGTAGAAGCCAGCTTTGACAACGAACATGGCAATCATATTATTATCGATCATTCCCGAGGGATACAAACGGAGTACATGCATCTGAATAAAATCCTCGTCAAACGCGGAGAATCAGTAACGAAAGGTCAAAAGATCGGCCTACTCGGCTCCACAGGACGAAGCACGGGCTCCCACCTGCATTATGAAGTTCATAAGAACGGCGTCCAGATCGACCCCTCCCCTTATCTCATTACCAATAGAAAGGATGAACCCTAATGCTTGGAAGCTCTAAATCGAAGCGAATTGATACGAAAACAACCGACACATTGATCGGGGGCAGTACCATTTGTGAGGGTAAAATCATGTCCGAAGCCAGCCTTCGAATCGAAGGCCAGATGAACGGCGACATTGAGTGCGCAGGCGACATCACCATTGGTGAGAACGCTGTTGTGCAGTCCAACATCCAGGCACGCGATGTCATCGTTGCCGGTAAAGTGAAGGGCAATATTCACACCAAAGGCAAGCTCATCGTGACCAGCTCCGGCGTGCTTGTTGGCAATATCGATGTCCGGTCCTTCATTATTCAGGAGGGCGGCATTTTTCAAGGAAGCAGTGCGATGAACCTCGCAGCTGTGAATGAAAAAGGCAGCGGAAACAGCAAAGTCATCGATGCCAAAGCACATAAACAGCAGAAGAGCGAGCAGCAGGCTGCTTCTGGCGGGAACTAAAAAACAGGGGAGCCGCGTATGCGGTTCCCCTGTTTTTTAGTAAGTTCACGAATAGATTAGTTCTGCACGCAATCCAGTTTCCGTGAATTGCACTATGGTAAAAGTCCTGTCCTCCCGGAACCTCAGATCGTCCGCCATTCGTCAATGCCCCTTTCTGATCGCAACTAAAAATATCTGACACCAAGCTGAATAGAGGATAAGCCTCGCATATCCCTACCTAGTCCTCGTTATACCACTTCAGAAGGTCGGGTTCCTGTTCTTTATTTTGCCTGATAAAAGCTTCCAGCCCTTCCCGATCCGGGGTACCGGTGCTGCCGCCATAAGCTTCGACTGACATAGCTCCGCAAACGTTGCCATATAACAGGCAAGTCTCGACATTCAGCCCTGTTAAGAACCCATACATGTAACCGGCATTAAACGAATCTCCTGCTCCTGTCGTATCTACAGCTTTGACCGAGAATCCGGGGCGAGATGTTTGCAAACCGTCTTTCATCGCTACGGCTCCTTTGGGTCCGAGCTTGACTACAACATGCTTGCAGAAGCCCGACATATAACTTAAGTTGTCTTCTATGTGTTCGAAGCCCGTATAGTGGTGCGCCTCGGTTTCGTTCATCAGAAAGACATCTACATAACGCATCAACTCAAATACCCCGGAATACCATTCTCCGGTATCATCCCACCCTACATCGCAAGAAAGTGTGACTCCCATCTCTTTCAACTTCTTCGCCATAGCGACGAATTCGTTATGGTTGCGTCGTCCTCTATAACCGGTTACGTGGACATGTCTGCCTGACGCTACTTGAGCTAAATCCAGATCGCTTACTTGCAGCTCAGCGTTTGATCCTGCATAGGTAATAAAAGAACGATCCTGCTCAGGATTAATTGCTATCGTTATGCCTGTACGATTCGTTTGGCTAGTCCGGATCAGACTGGTATCGATACCATATTGTCCAAACTGTTCCCGAATATAATGACCGTAGCCATCATCTCCAAGAACACCATTAAATGCTACATGCAGCCCTAGCTT
Source organism: Paenibacillus sp. V4I3 (assembly GCF_030817215.1). GTDB lineage: Bacteria > Bacillota > Bacilli > Paenibacillales > NBRC-103111 > Paenibacillus_E. Next base: position 1,924,187 of record NZ_JAUSZA010000001.1, on the reverse strand, counting down.
GGCTAATGAGATCGTGAATAGAGCCGCACCTCCGCCTACATGCATCAACATATCTTCAACAAAAATTTCCTGCCCTGGCAGAGGAATCTGATTACAGCCCACCACTACTAAATCAATATTGGCATCGCCGATGACAACCGCATCAAATTTGCTCATTACGCACTCCCTCTCCCGCTCCGTTCTCTGTCTATCCCTCAGTTTGATAGGCCCTGCAGCTGTCGCGTACGACAAGCCTATGTCCCAATATCAAGTCTTCCCTCGGACTGCATGCAGGATCTGAAATTAATTCAATCAGCGTATCCACCGTAATTTTCCCCATGTCCTGAATAGGCTGCTCCATAGAGGACAAGCGCGGACGAACGAGCTCCGTCAGTTGGCTTCCATCAAATCCGATGATGGATATATCTTCCGGCACTTTTAGCTGATGGTCATGAATGCAGTTCATAGCTCCAACCGCCATATCGTCACTTACTGCAAATAAAGCGGTAGGACGAGGCTCACAGGCAAGCAGTTCCTTCATCAGATTGTATCCGCTCTGCGTCTTATAGTCGCCGAACCGGATATAGTCATTCACAATCCTGACCCGCTGATCTTTGAGTGCATTGCGATAGCCTACATAACGGTTCTGCCCTGAGGTGATGTCTCTCATATCCCCGCCAATAAAGGCAATTCGCTCATGTCCGAGCTCGATTAGATAACGGGTCGCATCATAGGCCGCCTCGTAATCATCAATAATGACAGAAACGAACTTATGATCTAATGGTCTTACACTCGAAAAAATTACAGGAATATCCAATTTATTAATAAAACTGCGAATGTCATCGCTTAATTTTTCATGCATAATAATAATGCCGTCTACACGCATCTCTTTAAACACATTCAAATATTTTAGCTCTTTATCCGTATCCTCGATAATGTTGCAGACCAGTAGGTTGTAATCATTCAAGCTCGCCGTTTCCTCGATACTGCTCAAAATAGTGGAATAGAAGCTGGATGTCAGATCGGGAACAATGACGCCAATCAGGTTCGTTTTCTTCCGTACCAAACTCCTCGCGATATGGCTTGGGGCATAACCCAGCTCGTCAATCACGCGTTTCACTTTGGCCTTCAGATCGTCCTTCACGTATTTTTCTCCGTTTAACACTCTGGAAACTGTTGTTACGGATACTCCCGCTTTCTTGGCTACATCTTTAATTTTTGGCGCCATGATTATCATCCTTCCTTACTTGCAGCATGAACATTTTTCTCTGTTATTCGACAAATATCGGCTGAGCGAACGCCCCGAATCCACCTTCCAAGTAGACAGCGATGCGGATATAGCCTTCATCGCCTTTGACCGTATACTTCACCTGTTTCATTCTTCCTGTTTCCTCATGAAGTATACGGCCTTCTTTACCGATCAATGTCACATATTTATACATTTTATCATACAATGGGCTTGACCGAAGATCATAAATAATTTGACCGTCTTCTACCTGAATTCCTTCAAAGCCATAGCCTGTAGAAACATAAAAGCTGCCCTCACGAATCGCGGTAAGAATAGCTCCACTCGTATTTTCTTCTGTGAGCACCATATTCCAGGCTCGTTTCTCCTGCCCGTAGACGTGTGAGTCATCATTTCCGAAGCCCCATACCCTCCGTCCTGCGGACAATAGGTAATCCCATTTATCGAAAGCGATGTCGTATTCCGGATTTCCATCCCCATTCACAACCTCAATGCCATTATACCGCTGCATACTGAGCATATCCTCATGCCGCCAATAATGGGAGAAAAAACGGTTCGGATGGGCCAGTATAGACAGGCCGCCGTTCTCCACACATATATCGGAAAGTCTCTGATAATTGGCAATCGAAAATTCATTGGAGTATCCATCCATAAGAGATCTCGGAGGGTGGACAAGCAGCATGTGCGTTTGCGAACTGCTCACCTCAATGGCTTCAAATACGGTCCCAATCGTGTGCTCGCCTTCATGCTCGGTAATCAGATCATGATCGGATATGCCTAGAAAGTCATAATCATGATACATGCGGTACACCGCCCAAAGCGGATGATGCCCATCACTGTTCGTCGTGTGGTTATGAAAGCTGCCTCGCAGCCAGATGCCTTGTTTGTCATAGGGATTTGTTATTGAAGTCACTTACAACCTCTCCTCTTGGGCGTCTATTCTTTGACCGATCCAATCATCGCACCCTTGGCAAAATACTTCTGAATAAAGGGGTAGGCAGCAATAATCGGTGCCACAACTACGATGATCGTCGCCATCTTCAGGGAATCTCCCGTAAGCTGCATGCGTTCAAGCATTTGAAATTGCGTCGTACCGGCAGCCTGCATCAGGGATTCTCGAATTGCATCCTGTTTGGTTAACATCTCCTGCAGCAGGGTGGACAAAGGTCTAAGCGACGCGGTTCGGACAAAAAATGCTCCTGTGAACCAATCATTCCAATGACTCACAGCTGTAAACAAAGATATAGTTGCCAGCACAGGCTTACTGAGCGGCATGATAATCCGCATAAAAATACCAAAGTCGCTGCAGCCATCCAGCTTTGCCGATTCCTCCAGACTGATGCTAATTTGCTGAAAAAACGTCCGCATGATGATCAAATTCCACGCACTATATAGTCCCGGAAGAACATAGACCCAGATTGTATTGGTCAAATACAGATTTTTAAGCAGCATATAATAAGGAATAATGCCGCCAGAGAACAACATCGTAAAAAAGACCATAAGCGTAAAAAATCGCACGCCCGGCATCGTCTTGCTTTTTAGCGTATAGGCAGCCATAGCTGATAAAAACACGCCTGCAATGGTGCCTAGAGCCGTACGAAATATGGAAATGGCAAATGCTTTGCCGATATTAGCCGATGTAAACACTTCACGATAATTTTCTAGCGTCCATACGCGGGGCCAGAAATAGATGCCTCCTCTTTCCGCATCCTTACCTGCGTTAAAGGAAAGTGCCAATATATTCAGAAAAGGCAATATGATGGACAGGCACAGGAGAATAATGAGTGCATAATTAACGAATTTGAATATTTTTTCACCTGCTGAGAGCTTATAAAATTCATTTCCCACGTTAATCTCACCCCTGACTAAGAAGTGCGCTCCCGCCGTTACCTGGGGGAGCGCCCGCTTCCCTACTATCCATTCATTATTTGAGAATAACCTTCGTTTTAGGATCGCTGTCCTTCTTCTGAAGCAGTTCTTCGAATTTGTCCAAGCCAGCTGCCTGTAATTGCTTTTTCGATGCATCTAGAATTTTTTGCGCTTCATCCAAGCTCTTGGCATAGAACGCGCGAATGACGCTTTCATTGTAGTTCGTTAAGGCTGTTTTTAATTCATTCCCTGTCGCAAGCTCATTAATAAATGAAAGCGGACGATAGCCGTCGTTGATGATTGCGTTTTTCTTTTTCTCGTCATAGCCCCAGTACTCGGCAATTTTCAGCGGTGTCGCATTGGCTTCCGGTGAAACAGAATCACCATACTGCATTTCGCCGAAATCGCCCAGCCTGTTGATATCCGTACTGCCGAGATAGCTTCCCCAGCCATTCCCTACTCCCTCAAAGCCAAGCTCCTTGGCCGCTTTCGGATCTTTGTTCCGAAGCTCCAACACTTCTTTCTTGACCAACGGATTGCCTTTGGCATCCAGCGTAAAGTCTCTCCCCTCTAGACCGTACTGCCAGAGCAGCTTGCCTTCACGACTGGCCAGGAAATCGGCAAATTTGACGACATCCTGCGGATTTTTCGTTGTTTTCGGAATCGACCAGGCCATGTACCCGCTCTTATAGTCAACCGACATCCGGTAGCTTCCATCCAAAGAATTAATAGGTCCAAGCGGAAGATAGCTCATATCTTTATTGAAGTCCAAATAGCTATGCATATCGCCGATGATGCCAAATGAACCGTTAATAGCTCCTTCAGTCGCTTTATTTTCCTGCATCGCGTAATAATCTGGAGCCATTATTTTTTCCTTCAAAAGCTTCTGAACGAACTCAATACGCTTCATCGGATATTCTGTCTTGCTTTCGTGAACAATTTTACCTTCCTTGTTCTTTTCGAAGCCTTGGTCAATCGCTCCCCAGGTCAAATCATTGAACAGGGGTCCATTCTCGTGATTGCTATTACCCCAGTATCTAGGTCCGAGGGGGGTAACCGCTTTTCCGTTTTTATCTTTGAAATTCCCGTCTTTGATCTTCTGTGCCAATTCATATACTTGATCCGTTGTTTTAATCGTTCGAGGATCAACCTTCAACGCTTCGGCAATATCTTTGCGTATGAAAGGACCTCCGACATACTTGCGTTCTTCGTAGCCGCCCTCTCTTTGAACGTTCATATGGACAAAGTAACTGGAGCCGTTAAATTCCGGACGGAACATAACGCCGTTCTTCGTATCAAGCGGCAAATATTTATCATCCAGATATTTGCTGTATATCTTGGTGCCTTTTATAAGAGGAGTCAGGTCAGTGAACATGTTTTCTTTGGCAGCTTTCAGAATGACTGGCATTTCTTTGCGTCCACTGTTATTGAGATAATAAACGATGAAGTCAGGCAAGTCGTTAGAAGCGAGCCCTGCAATAAGGCCGTCAATCGCGTGCTCCGAGTTTACACCTTCCATTTGCAAAGTAATCCCTGTCATTTCTTTCAGCTTCTTGGCAATCTCCGGATTGATGTCTTTGGTTATATCATCGCTGTCAATAAACAGAAGCCCCTTGATTGTTCTGTCTGCAATCCAAGTTGCGGGCTTGCCGCTGCTGGCTGTGGTTGACGGTGTTGTACTAGCATTGTCCCCTCCACCTGCTGGTTGACTGGAACTTTCACAACCGGCAAGCAGTAAACTTGCTGCCAAAGGCATGGTAACCCATTTGACCCATCTTTTGCTCATACAATACTCCCCTTATCTTTCAATTTTTATGAATAACACCCGAAGGCGTCCTTCAACTGTTGAAAAACGGAAATCATGGTAGCGCTACCATATAGATTCGTCAAAAAACTTTTTGGAAGCTCGATTGGCAGTTACGACAAGAATCAGTCCAATAACACCCTGCATTAAACCAACAGCAGTCGCATAGCCGTATTGTCCATTTTGAAGGCCTACACGAATGATATAGGTGTCAAGAATATCAGCTAACTCCATATTCCCGGGTGTTCTCATCAGATAAATTTGATCAAATCCCGCTTGCAGAATGCTGCCCAGCGACAAAATAAACAGGATCGAAATCGTTAACCGAATGCCCGGCAAGGTAACGTGCCAGATTTCATGCCATTTATTAGCGCCATCAATCTTAGCGGCTTCATGCAGCTCAGGATTAATGCTGGCAATAGCGGCCAAATAAATGATGGAATCCCATCCTATACTTTGCCAAATATGGCTTCCAAACATGAGTGGATAAAAGTACTTGCTCTCCATCATGAAAAAAGTGCTTCCGTCTCCGCCGAAGAATCGGATCGCCTCGTTCAGCAGCCCTGTCTCGGGAGCAAGAACCCGCTGCATAAGGCCAATGACGATAACCCAGGAAAGAAAATGCGGCAAATAGGATATGCTCTGTGTGATTCCGCGAAATCTTCGGCTTCTGACTTCATTGAACATCAACGCAAGCAGAATCGGAAAAGGCAGCCCCAAAAATACTTTAATACTGCTGATAATAAGTGTGTTTTTAATCAACTTCCCGCTTTGATAATCGTTAAAAAAAGCTTTGAAATACGTTAAGCCGACCCAAGGACTGCCAAGGATTCCCTTGTTAAACTGGTAGTTCTTAAAGGCTAGCATGAGTCCACCCATCGGGATATACGAAAAAATAACGAAGAATACAATACAGGGAAGGAGCATGAGATATAAATGCTTGTGTTGTAATATTCTTTTCCCCAGATCAGCATTTTTCTTCTTCACCGCAGCGCCAACTCTAGCTTGCGGCAGATTCGTTTCCATGTTATGACCACCTTCCTATGGGCTTCTGCAAACTCGTCTGGTATCGATTCCATATTACATAAAATAAAAGAATCGAGATAAAAATTACACAAGTAAGCGTTTTCTGGAATCGCTTTCATATTGAAACTATTTCCAGTATAATGGCATTGGTTTCGTTTGACAATACTTTTTTGGGCTCCTATTTTTAAATTTTCTGTAAAATTAATTCTACACCTTGAAGGACAGAAAAGAAGCCAGCTTCCATCCAAAATTCGGATAGAAACAGGCTTCTTCCCTTACTTCCCATTCTTTACTTCTTCGAGCATCGACAAATCGACGAATGTACTAAGGTTGAGCTCCTCTTTGTTAATGCCCTTAATATAGCGAGCATCGATGGATACCTTCGCCATCTCCTCCATCACCTTGACGTCAACGTCTGTGGTGAGTTTCAAACGGCTCAGCGAGGCTTTGATTAAGCCTTTGTCCATCCCTTTACCGCTGTATTGTTTCAGCTGGTTGTTGATGAGATCATAGGCTTGCTCGGGACTGTTCTGGATGAACGCGATGCCATCCCTATTCGCCTTGATCGCGCCCTTCACCATATCCCGGTGCCGCGCAATGAACTTGTCGCTCGCGACCATGATGACCGTCGGATAATCGCCATTGTTCGGCGGGATCGCCTTCCAATCTACGACGACTTTGCCAAGTCCGGCCTTCTCGATCTGTGTCCCCCATGGCTCGGGGACGAGCGTCGCATCGATCTCCTTCTGGCGGAAGGAGATCAGCGCATCCGACGGTGAGCGCACAATAAGGTGCGCACTCTCAGCACTTCTGCCCAAGCTCACACCTTCTTGCTGCAGCAGCATGCGCAGCGAGATTTCGTTCGTGTTTCCTTTGGACGGGATCGCGATCGTTTTATCTACTAAATCTTTAACGCTATTAATTCCTGTGCCATTCCGGGCCACAAGCACCGCGCCGCCATTATTCGAACCGGATACGACCCGGTAATTCCCACTTTTCAAAAAGAAAGTTGTCGCAGGCCCAGGGCCGACGAATCCTACATCGATATCCCCTGTCGCCATAGCGATGGATAGGTCAGAGCCGTTATCGAAGGCTGTGACCTCAATCTTAACTTCGTTGCCCCACTCCCGGGCGAAATAACCTTTTTCGAGCGCGATGTAGGCTGCGGCATGTGTGACATTTTTGAATACGCCAACTCGTACCACCTGAGCTTTGCCTGTAGGAGTCAGCTTCTCACCGCAAGCACTCACCATCGAAACCACGACTAGAAGCAGCAACAACAGCCATGCACGTTTTCTCATCCGACCCGCCCCCTACTCAAGACTTCGAGCCAGCGAGGCCATATCGCTCTAGCACTTTATCTTCGAGTTTCTTAAAGCAGAAGTGATCAGATACCGTGCCCAGTACCGCGATAATAATGACAATGCACAGCATCAGTGATGTATCGCCCAGATTTCTTCCGTCCTGCAAAAGCTGACCAAGTCCAGCCCCTTTGGCAATGAGCTCACCGGCAACAAGCGCGCGCCATGCGAAAGCCCAAGCCGTGCGTACACCATTGATCAAATGCGGGAAAGCGGCAGGAATCATGACCTGCACGAATAGATTAAACCCATTGCCCGTTCCCATCGTCTGCGCGGCGCGCAAATAAATAGGGGGGATGTTTTTGATCCCGGTACGGCTGGCCAATGCCATCGTCCAGGTTGCTCCGAGTGTCGTAATGAAAATAACGGAAGATTCGTTAAGACCAAACCAAATAATAGCAAAAGGCAGCCAAGCAATACTCGGAATGGTCTGCAAAGAAACTACCAGAAATCCAATCGTATCATCCAGCATTCGGTAGCGTGCGAATAGGAACCCAAGGGTTGTACCAATTAGCAAAGACAAAGCAAAGGAAACCAACAACCTCGCCATACTCGCAATTGTCGCTTGGAGCAGTTCTCCATGCACCAACCCATCGTAGAAGGCTTGCAAGGTTTGGGTGGGCGAAGGGAACTTCCATCCCCATCCGAATAATCTAAATCCCGCCTCCCAAGCTATCAGAAGCAGTACCAGAAAAATCGTTCTTCTTGATGCTGTACTCATCGCCAGTCTCCTCCCTTACCACTTTCTCCAGCTCGTCTGCCAGCGCGTCCATGATCGAATTCTCCACATGATGGAGCACGGTGTCTGCGCTATCCCGAGGTCTCGCCGCTTTCACGGCGAACTCCTTCTTAATAGTCCCGGGACGCGTGGACATCACGAATACACGATCCGAGAGGATCACGGCTTCACGAATGTTATGGGTAATGAAGAGGATCGTTTTGCGTGTACGCATCCAGATTTCTTCCAGTTCTTTATGCAAAATAAGGCGCGTTTGCTCATCCAAAGCGGCGAACGGCTCGTCCATCAACAAAATCTCTGGGTCCATGGCAAGCGCCCGGGCGATTGCGGCCCGCTGCTTCATCCCGCCCGAAAGCTCATGCGGATAACGATCGGTAAAACGGCTGAGATGCACAGCTTTGATCTGTTCCATCGCCAGCTCGTAACGCTCTTTTTTTCCAATACCCTTCTGCTTGAGTCCGAAGGCTACATTGTCCAGTACCGTCAACCATGGGAATAGACCATGCTCTTGGAACACGACGACACGGTCCGCGCCAGCGCCGGTCACCTTTTTCCCATTCACCTGAATAACGCCATCACTCTGCGTATCGAAGCCTGCGACCAAATTCAGCACAGTCGATTTCCCGCATCCAGACGGGCCCAGCAGGGAGACGAACTCCCCTTTTTCAATCGTTAAAGTGATATTATCCAGCGCCTGATAGCTGCCGCCTAATCGCTGAACAAACGTCTTACTAACTCCTTTAATCTCGATCAAAATGCCTACCTCCACTCGGGCATGTCCCGTCGTTTTTCACCTAAAACAGCATTTTTAACCCTGCCAAGCCAAGTCCGATGATAAATCCGCATATCGCACCGTTGACACGAATCCACTGCAAATCATTGCCGAGCTTATCTTCCATCAACTGGGTCAGCTTATCATTAGTCAGCTTATCCAGATTTTCTTTGACGAGCAGACCGATTTTGCTGTGATTTTGCTCCAAATAAGCAGCGATTTGCTCTTGAATCCAGCTCTCGCCGCGCTGCAGCATATCCTCGTTTTCCTTCACCGAAATCAGCATTTTACGAACCACCGGAACCACATGCTGAGGCACAAAATCGGGCTGATCCACGAAATCCTCTGCCTTCGCCTTCAACCGCTCTAACAGCCCCGATAATTTCTCATCGAGATCAAATAGGCCCGGCAGCTTCGCTTTCAAACCTTCTAGCTCAGCCAAAAGCTGTGGATTCCGCTCAAGCTTGTTCAGCTCATTCCGAATAAAAGTAAGAACCGCTTCTCTTCGCGGATGATTTTTCGTTCGCATTTGCTCGATGTAGGAAAGAACGAAGTTCTGGATAATACCCCCGATCTTCTCTTCATTCACCATACCGATGAACGCATTAACGGCAAATGCCATGAAGCCATTCGATTGCAGACCCTCGAACGCTTTGAGCGCCATAGCGCCCAGCTGATCGCGCGTATCCGCCTTAATGGCCCATGCTTCCACTTTATCAATAACAAAATCAAACGTTTTGCCGTCATAACCGCCGTGGGCAATGCTGTCTACAATCGTACGAACGAGTCGACTCGTATCTAAGTCTTGGAGGGCTTTATGAATTTCCTCCGCTAATAGCGGCGTCAATTTGTTCAGATCAATCGCGTTAAGAGCCTGTTTGGCTAGTGTCGAGAGACCTTTGTGAAGGGCTTCGTTGTCCAAATGAGTTTCCGCTAATTCAAGCCCACGCTCTAAGAAACGGATTTGCTGCAAGCGAGTACGAATCGTTTCCTTGGAAAGCAGTTCATTTTCAACCGTTGAAACGAGCGCTTTCGTAATCTTCTCACGATTCTTCGGTAATAAGGCCGTATGTGGAATCGGAATGCCAAGAGGGTGACGGAACAGGGCACTAACCGCAAACCAGTCAGCCAAGCCGCCTACAACTCCAGCCTCAAAACCACCCTGCAAAAAGGTTCCCCATATTGTTGATGAAACCGGTGTGGGCAGCGTGGCCAGAAAGCCTGCTCCCATAACCCCTAAGGAAACCGTCGCTATATACTTTGCTTCTCTTTTCATTGTCATAACATCTCTTTCTGCTCGAAGTTAATTAATCATTCCTTCTATTTTATCACAAAATGCGACGAAAACTGATCTTGACCCTTTTTTTGTTGAATATAGTTCGTTGATACTTAATAAATGTATAAAGTTCCATGAGCCTGCGTAGCCGGTTGACACTTTGGTTCCTTGAGCATCATTTACCCGAAACGTGCTATTTCCTGCGTATGCTGGCGGAATATAATGGGGAGATTCTGGGCTGCCGAATTGTCCGCTGACGAAGCCGTCTTTTGAGTGATAGCTTTGGGAATGAGTGGGACGGTTTGATTGGGCTAGGGTAAGTGATTTGCGAGATCAGCAATCGGGCTGGGCAACGGTACGAATAGTAGCAAGATAAGCTGCGCATATAACTGAAAGAGAAGCGAAGTTGTACTTTATACAACAATGTGCCCCTTAAGGTGTGGATATCCTCTCCGGAGTTGTACAAAGTGCAACAATCCCCCTCAAATCGAGCATCTTTGAAGCAAATTAGAACAAATTGTTGTACAGCGTACAACAATTTTCATTTGGAACCATGAAATCCTAAAAAATGTTGTATGCTGTACAACATTCTTATCTGCAAAAGCGAAAAGACCAGCCTATCTCACCAAAAAAAGAGCCATCATTGGCTCTTTTTCGTTTGCTATCGCTCGCCTTCCCACTCCGCGTAAAATTGTTCGAGGTACTGCTCCATGAAGCGGTGCCGCTCCTCTGCCAGCTGCCGGGCGTAGTCTGTGTTCATAAGCTCCTTCAATTTCAGGAGCTTCTCGTAGAAGTGATTAATCGCGGTATCTTTCCCCGCGCGATACTCCGCCTCCGTCATATGCTCACGAGCCATGACGGTAGGATCGTGAATCGGGCGGCCTTTCCAGCCCGAATAAGCGAATACGCGCGAGATGCCTACCGCGCCTATCGCATCCAACCGGTCGGCATCCTGCACGACTTGGCCTTCCAGCGTGCGCATAGGTGGACGCGCACCGCCCTTGAACGACATCGTGCTGATGATCTCCAGCACGTGCTGCACTTGCTCCGCTGGTGTGCCGCTGGCAGCGAGCCACGCCGCAAGCTCGCGCTGCGCAGCGGCTGGATCGGCGTTCAGCTTCTCGTCGACGACGTCGTGAAGCAGCGCCGCAAGCTCGCAGACGAATCCGTCAGCGCCCTCCTGGGCAGCAATACGCTTCGTCGTCTGCACGACACGATAAATGTGCCACCAGTCGTGGCCGCTGCTATCGCGCTCCAGCTTCTCCTTCACGAGCGCTTCCGCTGCGAGTAGAATTCCCTCTATCTTCGTTTGTTCCCCGTCATGCTGCGTCATTTCTTCTTTCTCCTTTTTCCTTCGGCAGACTTTCCTTCACTAGACTTGCCTTCCAGCGACTTCCCTACACCCGCCGGTTGGGGATCCATTACCTTTACCTCGGTGTACTTCTGAATAATTTTTTTGAAGTTCTTGCCATATTTATCTTCTAGCTTTGCGCCCATATCCTGCTGCAGCTCGTGGATCACCACATCACGAAAAAAATTGTTCAGCAGCAGCTCGACCATCGCTGGATGCTCCGTCATCATCGCCAGAGCCGGCTCCTCGCCGCCTCGCGTGCCAACAATTGCCAGCTTACGGTCGATCAGCAGCGTAAATTTCCGCCCATTGCGTTTCTGCCAACCCTCTTCGCGTCCGTGCTGGAATTGATGAACCCCGCTTGGCAGCTCCGCTTCGCCAATCGTCGAAACCAGCAAGCGCACGCCTTGCGCTGGCACTTGACGAAGAACTTCCTTCAGAAGCTGCGCTTCTTCCGACCATAGCTCACAGAGCGCTTCTTCCTTCGCCTTTTTCAGCTCAGTTCGTATACGCTCGATGACCTTCGCGTCTCCCTCCAAGCTGAAGTACTCCGAGCGGTGCGCATCCTGCTTCGGCATGTGCGCTTTCACGTAGCGGATCGAGGCTTGCAGCTCCGCTTCAATTCGCTCGCCGATCTCTTCGATCGGCACGCTCTGATAATGCGTGGGCTCACCGTGACTAGTGAGCACAGCCCCCTTCTCCGCGAGCTTCTGCAGCGCGGAGTAGACATTCGAGCGCGAAACGCCAAGCTGCTTGGCGATTTCGTAGCCCGTCTGCGTGCCGCTTTCGGCGAGCACGTGCAGGCACTTGGCTTCAAGGTCTGTGAAGCCAAGATTTTTTAAATGCAGATGAACATCCTCCATGCCAGCGCCCCTTTTCATTCATTAACCCGTTATGATTTCTTGATCAATATTGTAACATGATTTTCCACTTCAAGTTGTATAGACTTCTGCTCCCTTTCCAGTGCATTAGCTGAACTCGGTGCAAGATGTGCTGCTTCATCAGGTACTTCGAGCTAATTATAAAAAGGACCGGATTGCGTCAGAAACCACAATCCGATCCTATTACTTCTTTTGCCCCCTACAAAGTCTCAACTTCTGCAATCTCAATATAATCCATACTTTTCAACTCATCATACACTTCCGAAGCATATTTCCTATCAATATACACGATGAAATTCAGCTCTTGCTGCTCCTGGTTCAGCTCTTTAATATGTACGCTTTTCATCTTGTAGCCTTTAGCAATGATCGCTTTGATAATCGTCGTTAAGTTGCCGTCATGGGAGACGACGAGCCTCACGCGCAGGTCTTTCATAATCAGCGGTCTTGGACCCATTTTCTTAATATAATAAGGCAAAACTACGACGCTAATCATGATAAGTAGGAGTCCAAAAAATGCTTCTACAAAGAAGCCTGCCCCAACCGCAATCCCAAGTCCGGCCGCCCCCCAGATCATTGCAGCTGTCGTTAATCCGATAATGACATCATTGTGTTTGCGAAGGATGACCCCAGCCCCAAGAAAACCGATTCCACTAACGACTTGCGCAGCTAGACGCATGGGGTCCATCACGTGCAGTCCCATGACGGCGTATTTATTGGCCGATTCGATGGACACGATCGTCAGCAAGCAGCTGCTTAAGCAAATGACTAAAGAAGTCTTGAGTCCGAGCGGCTTATTCCTGATTTCTCGTTCCAGGCCAATAATGAGACCAAATATAGCTGAGATCCCTAATTTCATTAAAATGTGCCAATCCACGGAAAGTATCATTGTAAGTTTTCTCCTCTGTGTAAATTACCTTTACAATATCTTAACATTACAATGGAGTAAATGACCATTTGTTAATTACTACATCATCTTATAGACGATTACGCTCGAGATACAAGCTTTCGGCTGGCATCCACAGAGATAGGCTCCGAAAACGCGCTTATCTCAAAGCGACACTGTGGCGAGGCCAGAATATGGGGCATGAGAAGTCGGTTTCCGCGCTTTCGGCGGTTCTAAGCAATGGAGCGTAGACGATTAGGCTCTTAAAACGCACTTTCGGCTGGCATCCACCGAGATAGGCTCCGTTTCCGAGCTTTCACCGGGCGTGACCAATGTCCCTGAAAAACAAAAAGCCCAAGAAGAGTTAGGCACTCTTCCCAGGCTTTCCCATTAAATCCGAAACCGATATCCCGCTCCCCAGATGGTCTCGATGTATTGCGGGTTGGACGGGTCTTGCTCGATTTTCTCGCGCAGCTTGCGAATATGTACCGTCACTGTCGCGATTTCCCCCATGGCGTCCATCCCCCATAGAAGGTCAAAAAGCTGCTCTTTGCTGTATACACGATTCGGGTTCATCGCCAGATGGGTGAGCAGATCGAATTCTTTCGTCGTGAAGACGACTTCTTTCTCGTTGACAAAAACACGGCGCGCTGTTTTATCAATCATCAAACCGCGAATGCGGACTTCATCATTCCGCGTTTCGCGCCGCCCCATCAGCCGTTCGTAGCGTGCTAAATGGGCTTTCACTCTGGCCACCAGCTCGCTGGGGCTGAAGGGCTTGATCATGTAATCGTCAGCGCCGAGGCCGAGGCCGCGAATTTTATCGATGTCTTCCTTTTTAGCGGAGACCATCACGATGGGAATGTCCTTCTCACTGCGAATACGCCGGCAGATTTCGAAACCATCCACCTTCGGCAGCATAAGGTCGAGAATAATGAGATCATAATCCGTAGAGAGGGCTCGCTGGAGCCCCTTGTCCCCGCTATTTTCGATATCGACTTCATAGCCGCTGATCTCCAAATAATCCCGCTCCAGCTCTGCAATACTTTGCTCGTCTTCAATAATTAAGATTCGACTCATCCTTCGCTCTCCCCCTGCTGACTAAGCGGTAATGCCATGTATACGGTTGTCCCCCGCCCCATGATACTGGATGCGCTGATTCTCCCGCCGTGCTCTTCCATAATTTGTTTGGCTATCGCCAGTCCAAGCCCGCTTCCTCCGGTAGCCGTGTTACGTGAAGGATCTGCCCGGTAAAACCGATCAAAAATATGAGGAAGCGATTCCTCCGATATGCCTTGACCTCTATCTTTTATTTGAATGACGGCATTGCCGTCTATCTCTCTCAACGTTAAGGTAATGTGGCATTTGCCTTCTTCACTATATTTTATCGCATTTTCGATAATGTTCAGCAGGACACGCCTGAGCTTGTCACGGTCTGCCGTTACATACAGCGGTGACTTCGGCAGCTCGGTGAGCGCGAACTCAACCCCTTTTTTCTCCATATCGAACTGCAATTCCTGCGCGCAATCCAACACGTATTGCCCGAGATCAACCTTCTCGAATTGAAATGGCACTTTGCCCAAATCCAGCTTGGAGAACAGAAATAATTCATCAATGAGCCTATCCATATCAGCTGCTTTGTTATAGATGGTACGAATGTACCGATCCAGCTTATCTGGGGAATTCGATACACCGTCCATAATCCCCTCGACATATCCTTTAATCGCCGTAACCGGCGTCTTAAGATCGTGGGAAATATTCGAAATAAGCTCCTTGCGGTTCTCTTCATATTGAAGCTGAACCTCTACGGATTTCTTGAGCTTACGCCGCATTTCTTCAAATGCCGTACTCAGCTCACCAATTTCATCATCGGAATGCGGTACAATCTCAAAGTCGAGATTGCCTTCCTTGATCTCCTCCGCCGCACGTTTGAGTGCTCTTAGAGGCCTAATAATACTGCGAGAAACGAAGTAAGTCAGTACACCATTCGTCAATACGAGAATAAGAATAAACGTAACAATGACGGATTTCGAAAATTGGTGAAGATACTTTTGAAAGGGACCGCCATCCAGAAAAACGAATACAGAGCCTTTACTATTATCTGAAAATAAAAAATCCTGCTGCCTAGTTATCCACAGGGAACCTTGATTTCGCTGAAATTGACCCGATGATGTGCCAAAAGAAGGCAGCTTGGAGGTATTCTCAGCCTCCCCTTGCTTAATATACGGTGAAACGTACGTAATCTCTTTATCCTTCCGGATGATGATGCCCATATTAATTTTATGGAATTTGGCCTCTAAATCCTTCACAAATGCAGGATCCAGAAAAGCATCCGGTTCCGTATCCGTCTTCGCTTTCATATAAGCGACATTTTCTAGTTCTTGATCAACAACACGTTTAATCGGATTGCCTTGGGAGAAATCAACCTGAAAGACCGACTTCAGATTCCCAAACGTTGCGACGCTGATTAAGATCACGGCTAGCACGGAGAGCACAAGCGGTACAAGCAGCATGGCTATATAGGAAAGTACCAGCCGCTAAACGAATCGACATCGGATCAAATCTCCTTTTTATCAAACAAATAAAATCCTGCTGTAAAAAACAATATACTACACGCCATCAAAAACATAAAGATGCTGCTCATCTTGCCAATGGCCATCGAACTGCCAATCCAGAGCATATGCCAATCTGTGTAAGCTGTTGGCGAGTAGGTTGCAATTTGCGGAATGAAAAAAGCAGCTACTTTAAACGCCAAATAAAGAAGAATGCTAACGGTCAATGCGGAGCTGCTGCTGGAGAAGAACTGCGCGAGAAGCACGGCTGCAATACTGAGCACAAGCAGAGGAACGAAGGCCGAGCCATAGGCGAGGAACCAAGTAACCACTGTACTTACGCCTCCGAAGTCTTGGAAAAATAGAGCTGACATAATCGAGGCCAGTAAACCTGCGATTAAATAAAGTGCAATGTACACGCCCAGCGCAATTTGCTTGGATGCGAAAACCTTGAAGCGAGTAATGGGCCGAGTGAGCGTATTCTTCATCGTACGTTCACCCATCTCACCAGCGAATACATCCGCGGCTCCCATGAACACGAACAAAGGCAGGAATATACTCGTAAACAAACCGAGCATGACGATAGGGAAATCACCCGATGCAATGGCTCCGATGCCGATGCCGCTTTGAAAGCGTGCAAGCAATAAGCCTGCAATAACCGGAAGTAGCAGCGTAACAGCTAGTAAGAAAATGGTTTTCTTCTTCGATGCGAGTTTGATCGTTTCGTTCCAGACGTTGGCGGTTAAGCTATGCATGGGCAGCGAGCCTCCTAACTTCATTGATTTCGCGCAAGTACGCTTCTTCCAGCGTCGCGCTGCCTTTGGCTAATTCAGAAACAAGTCCCTCGCGAACAAGCCGTCCTTGATGAATGATGCCCATGCGATTACACATCAGCTCCATTTCATGAATAAGATGACTGGAGATGAGGAAGGTAATTCGCTCTTCACGCGCTAGGTGCATGATGATTTCACGAATTTGAACCATCCCTTCAATATCGAGCCCATTGGTCGGCTCATCCAGAATAAGCAGTTCAGGCTTCGACAGCATCGCTGCCGCTAGTCCGAGCCGCTGCTTCATGCCAAGTGAGTAGCCCGCAACCTTTT
This sequence comes from Paenibacillus sp. V4I3, assembly GCF_030817215.1. Lineage (GTDB taxonomy): Bacteria > Bacillota > Bacilli > Paenibacillales > NBRC-103111 > Paenibacillus_E. Next base: position 1,907,345 of record NZ_JAUSZA010000001.1, on the reverse strand, counting down.
CATGTTGAAAAGGGGTGAGTCCGACGATCTCCAGTACTTCGTCCACTCGCTGCTTGCCGATCCCAGGATAAAAGCGCGCCGCCTGCTCCAGATTCCGCCTGCCGCTCATATAGGTGTAAGCTTCCGCTGTTTCAATCAGCACGCCAACCTTCGCCATAGCCTGCTCATAATGTGTAGACACATCATGGCCGAACAACTTCACTTCGCCTTGCTGTGCTCTTGTTAAACCAGTCATGATCTTCATGACCGATGTTTTACCGGCGCCATTGGGTCCAAAAAAACCATAGATATCGCCTTGCTCCACCGTCATATTCACTTGATGAATACCGCGCAAATTTTTGTAAGTTTTCGTGAGGTTCTTAATTTCTACTACGGGTTTCATGAACGGGCCGCCTTTCAGAATGAATGAGGAGGTCAACAATCGTTGAATCCTCCTCTAGTCTTTCTATTAATGTTTCTCTCCCCAGTTTTTGTGGGAATTCTCATCAAACTTCACATTTTCCACTTGTTTTCCGTTCAAATCAATCGTATCTGGCGTTGTGGAGTTCAGACTAGATAAAGTCATATCTACACTTAACACCACATCATGTGCAGCACCTTGAGCATCTTTACCAGAAATATGAATTTGTGCCGTTTGATTCGTAATGTGGTTATCAGCATCCACGCTTGCGTTCACTTCGACCTCATCCATTTTGATGTCAGTTACAAGCTGAGGCAGGCTGTTTTTGAGTGTTGTTACATCTACACCAAGAGTATCTGCTTTAGCCGGGATTGGACGGTGATTGTTCTCTACAGTGCCATGTTTAATAACCAGCGAGCCAATTGTGTTCACAACGGGTGAAATTTGACTTCCGGATAATTTAAAATGAATGTCCTTCACGTTCCCAGGTGCTTCACTCATGGTTACATAGTTCTTCAGGTTACCAACCAATGCATCGACCACATTTTCCACTTCGCTAATAACTTGTGGGTCAGGTGTATGGTTTGCTTGCTCATGCCCTTTGAACTTGCCAGGCATGCCTTCACCTTCCAGCACTTTATACACCTCGGAATCCTCTGTTTTTACAATCTGCTTCCCATCTTGGCTGTAGAAGTGAATAGTTTGCTCATCCGTTCCACTTTTCACTGTGACTACTGCGCTGCCAGCGTGATCGACGCCAGTGCTCTTAATTGTTGATTTCACATTGAGTAATGAAGCCCCATTGTCTTGTAAGGACACATTCACCTGGCGAGTTACATTCTTCACCGCTGCAGTTTGTTTGAATGCTGATTTGAATGTCTCATACCCGGGAGCGTCTCCCACACCTGCATATACCGAGGTCACTAGCATCATGCTGCCTACCGCAACGCCTAATCCCAACATCGCTAACTTCTTATTCATATCTTATTTCCTCCGCGTATTCATACGCTTTATCTAATTTGGATGCGTTCCTCGCTTCCATGTATTCATCTTATCCCCTCCGCATTAACTGCCTCTAAATCACCTATTAACCGTGCCTAAAACAATTCTTAAAACTTTATTAAAAAAAGCCTCCAAAACCGCGAAATCTGCGGAGATGAAGGCTTCAATATGGGTCAATGACTAATACTGCTGCTCTTTTTCTTTCATCTTAAGCATCCCTGAGTGGGATAGCTGGATATCTACTTTTATATCCCCTAATTGATAATCCTCGAGCGGTTTCTCTCCGTTAGATGTAAGCTTAGACCACTCGGGAAAAGCTTGTTTATATAACACATGTTCGAGCTGAAAAACATCCGTATCGTGCTTTCTTCCCTGCTTAAACGTTTGCTCGATTTCCTCAGGGATTTGTTTGGCGATCTGTTTTTTCAGTGCATCTTCATCAACGTTCTCAAGCAATTCGGCAACGATTGCCTTGGCTTCGATATGAATATCGAATACGGGTTGATCTCCTTTCATTCGAGGTGTAATGCGGGCTTTAGGATTCTGTATAGAAACAGATAGTTCAGCTTTCCCATTTATATAAACGACCATAGGTGTACGGACAGTGCTTTTTTCCAACCAACGCGCACCTTTGAATTGATCTTCTGAAAGCCATTCCACATGATTTTTTTTAGCTATCGCATAGACACCGCTTACTTCTAATTTAGGATCTGGTTTTTCATTTTTCACCCACACATCCTTACGAATGGCCAAGGTGGGCATCATCACCGTGTTCCCAGGCTCTCTAGCTAGGGCAGCAACCCGATATAATTTAAGCGGACGAATAAAAGAACGTTGAAGGTAATTTTCAACAGGTTGCATAAGAATAGAGGACAAAGGAGAGACATTGAAAAAAGGGATGACCGAGAAAATCGACTCTATGGGCTCATCCGTACTATAAACCCATTGGGTAAACCTTGTTTCACCATAGCGTACTGAACTGTCAGTGAATTTTCCTACTCCTTGCTTTAGAGCCTCTTTTGTAAAAACATAAGCACCCACATGCCCCCAAAAGACTCGCTGCTGTGTTGTTTTGTGCAAACGGGTGTAAGCATCATTAATCGTGTCCCCTTCCTCTTGTCCGACCCAAATCATGGGTGGCTGCCCTCCTTTACCGCCCTCCTGTTTAGCCACGCTGGAGAAGTCTAACATTTGACAGTACACCACGTAGCGCCCTTTTTGATAATCGAAGCCTATCGCTGTAACGTAATTCGTGTCTTGGATCGTCTTCATATCCCAACAGCCTGTCTGACTAATCAAAAGCAGCATTCCGATGGCCAGTCGTCCTAAACCTTTCGTAATCATGAAGACTCCCCGCCCTGGCGTGTGTCATCCTTCGTATTTAATGCCTTCGGTCTTCGCTTTAGTTTGTTCCATGGCTTGGCCAATATGGAAGGAATGATATCCCTGAACTGAGGCGGAGACAAGGGCGATAAGTAAGGCACACCGAATGATTCTAATGTTGACAAATATAAAATGAGCCCCATGAGGGATACCATAAAACCGTAAATACCGAAAATCGTGGATATCATCAAAATCATGATTCGCAGCACGGTAATCGTTCCCGCAAGTGATTGATTCACTAGGGTGTACATCGATATCGTCGAAATGGAGGTCACTACTAATGTTGTAGGGCTCGTGATTCCCGAGCGTATCGCGGCGTCCCCAACAATAAGCCCGCCAACGACAGTGACGGTCTGTCCTACCACCTTAGGCAACCGTGCTCCAGCCTCACGGAACAATTCGAACAGCAGCAGCATGAGAATAAAATCCATCGGACCTGACAAGGGTAATCCCAGCCTGGATGTGGCGATGGTAGCTACTAACGGATACGGGATTTGGTCCAGATTAAAGGCAGAAAGTGAAATCCAAAAACCAGGCAATAAGGCTGAAACGACCAACCCGACCAAACGCAAAATACGTTCGAATGCTACATAATAATAGGGGGAGTGCACATCTTCAGGGGATTTCAATATATACATCAGATTCGCTGGCGCAATAAGAACCATGGGGGAACCATCGACCATAACCGCGAATCGTCCTCGCAGCAAGCTGTCCGCTACATAATCAGGTCTTCCCGCATAATCCAACAGAGGAAAGAATGGGTATTTGCTCCCACACATCACTTCTTCTAATTGCGAACTGCTAATCAGGGCATCAACGTTAATAGCCTGAAGCCGCTGCTTTGCTTCCTGGAGCACGCTAGCATTTATTACATCGTCTATATAAAGAAGAGCTACAGAGGTGTTAGTTCTCGTGCCGATTTGCATTTTTTCACAGCAAAGACTGCGTGTCAGCAAGCGTTTGCGAACCAGCGCGATATTCGTAATGATGCTTTCTGTGAACGCATCTCTTGGACCTTTAATGGATGTCTCTGTACTTGATTCCTCCGGTGATCGGTTGGGGGGCGCAGAGATATCCAACGCATACAGTAATTGCGTCTCTTCGAAAAACAAGATCAGCGCTCCCGCATACAACGAAACCGTCATCGACTCTATGGCGTTGGAACCCGTAATTTCATGCAATTGAAGCATCGTATTCACATCTAGCTTTGAGGCGTTAACATCAACTTCATTTTTGAATAGACCTTCCAGCTTAGGTAATACGAGATTTTCGATATGATCCATATTGGTCATACCTTCACAGTACATAAGTATCACTCGCCCTTTCGGATGAGCATCCGATAATCGATAAGATTTCACGATGACATCGTCAGACAACGCAAACCAATCTCGTAAATCCTGCTCATTCATTAGGCATTCTTCTCCTTTCGTCTCCCCGGCAGGATAGACATCACAAGCAAGACAAGAAGCAAGCTTAAGCCTATTCCAAACATAATGGGATAATATCTATTTTGAATCAGATACACCATCTGGTTGTCTGTGACTGGGTACAAGCTCACCACTAGGAACAACAGGCTAATCCCTATCAGGATTAGAGTCCGTGTGCGCTTCTTTTGAATACCAATAACATCCACGCTAAGAAACATGAGCATCGACGTCCGGACACAAGCTCCTGATATCCATTGGAAAATAGACAAGAAATCCAAATGGGAAATATATTTCCCCAATGTGACCATTCGCCATTGTTCAAAGGCTGGATACCTTAAATCCGCGGCTTCAAAGGGGCCAAATATGGCAATGGAGCCCGTTAACGGTCCTATCGTAAGTCCAATTACACATGCCGCAAGAATCAATAAAGCCCGCAGCCGGATGCGTGTAGCGACATGATGCTGAAGGAATACGATAATTAGGAGCTCGAAAGAGGCGCCACAAGTAAGCATGATGGATGTCAGTGCAGGTCCATAACCGTGTGTAAATAAAGGTGTAAGCAGGCTGTAGTCTTTATATTGGAAATTAGCTCCCATTACAAAATACCCAAGTAAAACGACAACCGGCAGTAGAATGCCTGAGGTTATTGCAATCGCTCGCAACCCTGACCGGGCCGCAAAAAAGCAAAAGATGATAAACAGAAGACTAATCATGAAAGGCGGTGTCCGAGGTAAATAGGTCACATGTGTCCATGTCACCATATCTTTTATGGTTATAATCGAATGGGCAAAACAAATGACAATAAGGCCTATTTTGAATGGAAAAACGATCACTTTCCCAAACTTTTGTTTGATCCACTCCATCATATACTGCTGTTTCGTACGTTTAACAACGAGATAAAGCAGACATACCCATATGAGCAAAGGAATCAGGGAGACCGCTGCACCGAACCAGGAATCGCGCTTTCCTAAATGCAGCAGCACCGGAATTAATAAGACATGGTTGGTTATGCCAATCGAGAGGATTAAGACAAAATATAGTTGAAGCGCGGTAATTTTCTTGGTTCCAGACATATGCTAATCTCCCACATTGGTATTAGGTGGAAACTTTTTATAAGTTAAGATTTCCTATTCAAGTGGATTTATGCGGTGCGACAAATTAGATTTAGACACCTATCGAAATTAGGTCTTCCATCGATTGCAAAAAGAGAAGAGAGGGTGTAAATTTAATGAATAATTACATCGTACGGGAGCTTGGTGAAGGGGTGAGGTGAAAGGTATGTTTACTGAAGAAGAAAAGGACGGCTTGTACAAGAGCATTTATACAAGAAGGGATGTACGAACATTTTTATCGGATGCTATCCCAGAAGAAACAATAATGAAATTGCTAAATGCAGCGCACCATGGTCCTTCCGTTGGATTTATGCAACCCTGGAATTTTATAATCATTTCTACGGATAAAGTGAAAGAACGTTTGGCATGGGCAGCAGATAAAGAGAGACGGGCTTTAGCCATTCATTATGAAGATACACGCCAAGACGAATTTCTAAATCTCAAGATCGAAGGGATCAAGCAGGCCCCTCTCACCATTTGCGTTACTTGTGACCCAACACGCGGCGGTTCTCATGTGCTAGGAAGAAATTCTATACCAGAAACCGATATCATGTCCGTTGCTTGTGCGATTCAAAACATGTGGTTAGCGGCATGTGCAGAGGGATTAGCTATGGGCTGGGTAAGCTTCTATAAGAAAAATGATGTGCGAGATATCCTAGGAATACCTCCTCATATTGATCCAGTAGCATTACTATCCATTGGATTCACAGAAAATTATCCAGAGAAGCCCATTTTGGAAACAGCCAATTGGGAAAAACGCAGGAGCCTGAATAATCTGATATTCAGCGAGACTTGGGGAAATGCAAAAATTTGACAATGAGAAAGCCGCCCTCCGATCTATCGGAAGGCGGTTTATTTCATCCTATTTTGAGATTAGAATGTTGCAAGAATGATGACCAACAGAATGTACAGTACCAGTACGACAGCTGTGCTAGAATATCCAACGCCTGACATGGTTATTCCTCCCTTCTGCCCGCTAAACCTTTTCTTTGTTGTTGCTCGATATATCCTATGTCGGGCAGGGCAGATAGGTATGGACGTATGTCTATTTGTTCAGGAGAAAAGGTGTCAATTCACCTAGATAGAACACGTCTAGGTGATGCAGTGCACGGGTACAAGCGGTGTAAAACAGCTTGCGTTCCTTCGCTTCCGCGTAGACAGCCGCCCCGGCATCATAGAGAATGACGGCGTCGAACTCGAGCCCTTTGGCGAGGTACGCCGGTAGGATCATGATGCCTGCCTCATAGTGCAGCGTCTCTTTGGTGATCCGCGCGAGTCCCGGCAGCAGCGGCTTCAGGCTGGCGTGCGCGCCTCGCGTCTCGCGCTCGGTCTTGCAAATGATCGCGACGGAGCTTGCGCCGCCGTCGCGCCTAGCCTTGGCCGCCTCAGCCACGAGGCGGCTGAGCTCGGTCTCGTCCGCCGCGCGCAGAACACGCGGCGCCTCGCCGCTGCGGCTGAACGGCTCGATCGGCTCGCCGCCTGGCAGCACGCGACTAGCGAAATCGACGATTTCGCGCGTCGAGCGGTAGCTCTTGACGAGGCGGATTGTCTCCGTCTCGTCTTCCTTCATCAGTTCGCTAATGGAGCTGTACTCGCTCGTTTGCCCCTCGCCATCCGTACTGCTCGCGTTCGCGTGCGTGAAGATCCCTTGATTCCAGTCCCCGAGCAGGGTAAACCGAGCACGTGGGAACAGCTTCTTCAAGTACGCGTAGTGAAACGGCGAGTAATCCTGCGCCTCATCTACAAGACAATAACGGATGGTACCTACGCGCAGTTGGCCCTCAACAAGGCCCTTCAAATATACAAGAGGTGTCGCATCTTCGTAATGCAGCATTCCACCAGCAAGCGCATCGGCCGTGAACGTGCTGATCGTATCCCAAGCTGCGGGTAGACGCTGTTCCGAATGGTGCATAAGCTCTTGATGTAATTCACTATTCGTATAAAGATCTTGGTACATCCCGAGCACGTCCACATAAGCGAGCTTTCGTGCCTTCTCCTTAAGTGGAGCAATCGCTTTATGCGCTTTGATCTTGCTCATCTTTTTCATCTCTGGCTCAGTGCCCAAATATTTCGGCTCCCGCACCATTTTACGATAAAACCTCTTCTGCACATCCGCTTGAAACTCATCCAGCTTCTCCAGCATCCACTCCGATAATTGTTCCATCCGTTCACCCAGAGCAAGAATGGAGGACTTGCTGTAAAACCGTTCGCTAAGCTCATCCGCAGTAATCAACACCTTCTTACCTACGGATAAATCGAGGAAACGAATTCCGCCATTTTTTAGTTTTTCTCCGTATGCTTCAATCACACTTAGAAAGGCTGCCGACGTTTTGTAATGAATGCTTTGCAGCCGCGCTGCGTAGGCAGGATCTTGATCCGTCCCCGTAAGGATGAACTCCAATTGATCGTAGGGATCTTCCAAAGTCAGACCTGTGTCGCTTAATTTATGTGTTAAATAGTCTTGGAATGTCGTCTGTTGCATCGTAGCTTCACCAAGTTCCGGCAGTACGTGAGAGACGTAGTCGCTGAACAGTGAGTTCGGCGAGAACAGAATCATATTGTCGGCGCTTAACGTCGTCCGATATTTGTAGAGCAGATACGCGATGCGCTGCAGTGCGACGGAGGTTTTGCCGCTGCCGGCCGCCCCCTGCACGACCAGCACCTTGTGCCGATCATCGCGGATGATCTGGTTCTGCTCGCGCTGGATCGTTGTGACAATGCTGTGCATCTTCTCGTCGGCGCTGCGGCTCAGCATCTGCTGAAGCATCTCGTCACCGATGGAGATCCCCGTATCGAACACATCCTGCAGCACACCGGCTTTGATGATGTACTGCCGCTTAAGCATCAGCTCGCCGCTGACATCCATCTCCGGTGTCCGATACGTCGCCGGACCTGGCGGATAGTCATAGAACAAGCTGGCTATGGGCGCACGCCAGTCGTAGATAAGAATTTCATCCGTCTTGGCATCTATAAAGGATGTCAGTCCGATATAAATCTTCTCACGCTCCTGCTCCCCGCGCTCCTTGAAATCAATGCGGCTGAAATACGGCGCATCGACGACACTTTGCAGCTTACGCAGCGCATCCTGTGCCAAGCGATAGCTGCGTTCTTGACCCTGCAGCACATGCTCCTGCTGGGCCATACTCGCTGCCGTCTCAATCAAATCATCATCATTATCCGCATTCACCGAGATATCATCCCAGAAGCTGCGGCCAATCGCTGTCGCTTCCGATCGGCGCTCATCCACCGTTTGGCGCAGCTCTTCAATTCGCTGCTGTATATTAGCTCGTACAGAGGCAACGCGCTGCGTCTCCCTCTCCCGTTCTTCGTTCTCTATAGGCATACGGTCTCACTCCACTTCTATCTATTTATATACACCGTGGATCACCTCTTCAAACTCAGGCTCTTCCATATGTACATCGTCCATATCGCCCCAGCTGCTGACGATACGCAGTACTTCCATCGCTTTCAGCTCCTGGCGGTTGCAAGCGATCGTGAGACTATTCGCTTCTTGCTCCACCACGCGAAACGGAAGCTCCCAGCTAGCAGGAACTTGGATTTCACCTCGATAAGTGACCTTCATCATCGTTGGTAAGCCAATGCGATCCCGCAGCTCATCGATCGACCCGTCATAGCCAATTTGCCCATGATTAATCACGATGACTCGTTTACACAATTGCTCGATATCATCCATATCATGCGTAGTAAGCAGAATCGTCTTACCGAAATCCCGATTTAATGTCTGAAGAAAGCCGCGAATGTTCCGCTTGGCGACAACATCCAACCCGATGGTAGGCTCATCCAGAAACAAAATATCCGGATCATGCAGCATCGAAGCCGCCAAATCGGCCCGCATCCGCTGCCCAAGAGACAGCTTCCGGACAGGCGTGTCCATCAGCTCCTTCAGTTCAAGAAGCTCTGTCAATTCACCTAATCTGCGGCGGGCGGTGGTTTCCTCCACCCGATACATCGCCGTTAGAATTTCATAGGAATCCTTCACCGGCAGATCCCACCACAGCTGACTGCGCTGACCGAATACAACGCCAAGCTGCCTTACGACTCGTCTTCGATGCTTCTGAGGACTATAGCCGTGAATCAGCACCTCGCCGGAGGTTGGGTGAAGAATGCCGGTGAGCATTTTGATCGTTGTCGACTTTCCCGCTCCATTAGGTCCAATATACCCGACGAACTCGCCAGATTCAATCTCGAAGCTTACATCGCGTACCGCTTCCTTCTCTTTATAGGCTCGTGAGAACAAAGTTCGAATGCCAGAGAACCTGCCTTCTTTGACTAGCGGAGTTTGAAAGGTTTTGCGCAAATTCGTTACGGTTATCATGTTTCTTGTGGTCCCTCCTTGTATGAAGCTGTTGGTTAACTTCCTGTACTTTGATATCGAGATAATCCTAGCTTCCAGAAGCGCATAGCCAGCCAGAGCGCAGCGAATGAAACAGCAATGGTCCCTAGCAGCATCCCTATGCCTCCTTGATGTCTCAGCAAATATAGAGTAGGAATGTAATTCACGAAGCCTACCGGAACGAGCACCAATAGCGCACCCTGAAGCCACTTTGGATACAAGGAAAGCGGATAGCGTGCCGCGGTTTGAGAAGCGTCTTCGGTCATATTTTGCAGGGATTCGATCCGGGTCAGCCAGAAGCCTGCTGCTGCTGTCGCTAGACCGATGGCGAATAAAATAATGGCACCCGTTAGAATAATTAACATCGTTAAAGGAACGGCTAACCATCCGATTTGTCCATTAGCCATTAAGGCTTTCATAGCAATAAAAAGTAAGATGATTCCTTGCCCTACTTCGGCAAATAAGAGACGAGCGTTTTGTGTCATCAGCGCCAGCAGCACGGGGACAGGCCGTGTGAGAAGCGCATCCAGATCACCAGAAACGAGATATTTCTCTAGATGATGCACATCGGAAGCCAGCGTGCGATAAATCGCTTTGGATATCATCATAACCCCGTACAGATAGCACACCTCATACAGTGTCCATCCTTTGATATTGCCAAAACGCATCATCACCAACGCCACCATCAGAAATTCTGAGATATGTACAAAGGAAGCCATCACGGTCGAAAAAAAGAAATTAAACTTATACTGCATTCGGCTTCGCAAGCTCGCCTTGATCAGCAGTATATAGAGCCTCACTGACATCATCCGCCTTGCACCTCCAGCTTTCTGCGTACCCCCTGTGTAACCGCCAGACAGACACAAGTAAACCCGATGCCCCATAGGAGAGCTCCGAGCACAACAGTTCCTTGTTCAAGCTGCATATAGATACGAGTGGGATAATAGAGTAGATAGGGATATGGTGTGTAAAAGCTAATCGTGCGGAGCCAACCCGGCAACCATTCTAAAGGAATGAAAAAACCAGAGAGCAGTGTACTGAAGGAATAATTAACCCAGTAAAACCAACGAGATTCCGTGGTCCACAAGGCTGCTACACCTATCAAATAATTTGTGCAAATGGAGATATATGCCGCCAAAACGAGCGCAATCGCTGTCCAGCCATAAACCGAAGCATGATGTGGAAGCTGTAAGGAGAAAATGAAGTAGTAGAGGGCATAAATCGGGATAAATTTATAAAGAAACTGATAATATACCTGACCCCATTCCCGGCTCATCGCCTGATAGAATAAGTGTACCGGCCGCATGAGATCGACCGCGATTTGACCAGTTCGCACCGATTGCTCGAGTCCGAGTCCATTCGTCGTGAACTGCGTAATCCAAAGGATCGCTTGGTTAAAAGCAATATAACCTACAATCCCTTTCGCACCGTATTCGCCGAGTGACGAGTCGCTCCCCAAACCGGTCCAAATGCTAGCATAAATGAAGCCAAACACCGCACTCACTGCATTGTGCAGCAGATGCGAACCGCGATACTGCAAATTCCTCGCATACGCCTTGCGCGCCAAAACCGCGAAAAGCATAAAACACCTCCTGAGCTGTTTTGATCCTTATCAACTAGCTTTTTTTGCAGCCGCCGCGTAGAGACGGAAGTCTATATTACCAAAATTACCCTAACCATGGCAATGATTATTTTTAGGTGGTGATAACGCCTCCACCAAAAATGAAAAAGTCCCCATCTCGTCGCTCAGAGCAACAAAATAGGGACTTCTCTTACTGCGCGCTCACCGGCTTCGAAGTGGGCGTATTGCTGCTCACTCCCTGCGTTTGCGGCGGTACATTTCCTTCATCAAATTCAGCGTTAAAGCTGTCCTGAATGGTTTTAGTCAAATAGTCATGATCAATATGTTCAGCTAAGTACTGTTTGCCGAAAAGTAAATCGTACTGCACATTCCTGTAGTCATCACGGAGTGCTTGCGCGGATTCGGGGACTTCAGCATGAAGTTCTTGGTTCGCATCAACAACAAGATTACTCAGTAGTCCTGGCACTTGCGCCGCCAATTCGGCATTCAACTTGAAATTAGCTGGTTTCTCCATATGCAGCATATCAAGCACGTGGGCACCAAGGAAGGAATCACTAAGCAGTGGGATATCCTGCTTCGGCATATCGAAATTCGACCAAGTAACAAGCGGGATGCTGTGCATTTTCTTCACTTCTTCCAGCGACCAATCATTCGCGTTGCTGGTTTGGATGAAACCTGCTTCTTTGTATACTTGATAATCTAATCCCAACATCGGCAAATGGTCCCCGTAGAATACGATCATCGTGGGTTCATCCGATTCTTGGAAGTGATCGATCAGCATTTGCAAGCTTTGATCCGCATCGTGCGCGCCCTGCGCGTAGGTCTCAAGAATCGTTTTCGCTTCAGGCGTCAAGTCACCTTGCGCTTTGAACTGATTTTCTCCATACCGTGGTTCATCATAAGGTCCATGATTTTGCATGGTTACCGTGTACATAAACATTGGATCTTCGGTTTTATCGACTTCATCTATAATGCTTCTGGATACTTCGGCGTCCGAGATAAAATAACCCTTCATTTCCGGATTCACGAAATGTTCACTGCTCTTAAAGCTTTCGAAACCTAACTCCTTATACACCGAATTACGGTTCCAGAACCAGCCTTCATAGGAGTGAATTCCCATACTTTTGTAGCCCTGATCGGCAAAATAACTCGCTAAGCTCGGTACAGGTTTCGTTATATATTGTTGATACGGAATGGACCCTCCTGGCAGGAAGCTCATCGAGTTCCCCGTCAACACTTCGAATTCCACATTGCTGGTACCGCCGCCGAATTGGGGGGATAACAAGTATCCGGATGTCGTCTCCTTCTGCAAGCGGTGGATAGTGGGTACCGGATCTTCACTGAACGTCACATTTGTTAGCAAAGTTGGATCCCAGAACGCTTCACTCATAATAAAAATTACGTTCGGTTTCTTCCCTTTTAGAGAATCAGCATCTACGGACTTTTTCAGTCCTGCCTTTTGCATGCCTACCTCTTGGAGATTAGCTGCAACAGTTGCAATACTCTGATCACTATACGTTTCTGGCTTTTGAACGATCGAATTTTTGACATTGAGGGTGAAAGCTAGCGCTAGTCCATTATTCGCATAGTTCTCTTTCTGATTCCATACAATTTCATTTACACCTATATGGTCAAGAATTTTGCCAGCTAACGGTGTTTTAATTGCAAATGCATACAAGGCATAGAGCGAAAACAGCCCTAAACCAATTCGACTGACGATAGAAAAAGATACCCGCGGGAGTACCCATTTTAATAAAAATACAAGGATGACCGCGATGACCACAGCTCCGATTCGGAGAAGTGCGGCTTTCCCTGTTACGAGCGAAGCTATATCCATACTTTCTTTGTTCAGCAAAATATCCCACGGGAAGAAGGGCTCCCCGATCATTTTCACCTTCATATAAGAGATCAGTGCCATAAGGCCAAGCAATAAAGTTGAGATGGATCCGGATATAGCTAATGATCCTACAACAGCATATATGAAAGTTAATAAACAGAAGGATAGTCCTACATTTAATAGAAAAAGTGATCGGTTAGATGCTATCCATTGGGCCGTTTCATGCAAAGTACCGCGTTCAAGAAGTTCCATTCCGGCTACAGAAAGTATAGGTAAGCCTATCATAAATAATAAAAGCGAAATCGTCGCTCCCAGACGGTTTGGTCTCATCTTCTTAGGAAGATGGTTCCGGGGCTTCAAATTCAAGTGCATATTGCATCACTCTCCTCTTGCCCCTATTATAAACTCCAATTGTGAAGAAATTATGTAGCTAACCTTAAAGGAAGCTTAGTTTTACCATAAACACCCATTATTTAAGCCCTGCCAGCCACGACGCCAATGCCTTCAGTTCTTCCTCTTTCAGTGCCACTTGGAACGGCGGCATCCCGCCACCTCCCTTTTGAATACGCTTTATGATCTCCGCTTCATCTAAACGTTCTCCCACTTTCTGGATATTAGGGCCTTGTCCACCTTGTAATTGATTACCATGACACGAGATGCAGAAATTCTGATAAATCTTAGGAACGTCCACTTTAACCGCCGCCGGCTGCGTTTCATTTTGTTTATTTCCACAAGCGGATAAGCCGAGAGCCAGAATAACTATTCCAAACAGCTTTAATTTCATACGTACGAAACTCCTTCAATCTATTGTATTTCTCTCATCATACCAGAGCATAGATTGTAAAATAAAGGAGCTGGAAAATAGAGCGGCAAAAACATAACAGTTATGCGGGCTGGATAAATTAAAAGACATGACCGGGGCATGTCCCAGGCCATGTCTTATTTAAGTAGTAATGCCGTCTACTCGTCTCTTTAAGCTAATTTCAACCGAATGACGTTCCACGATGCTTTACCAAGTATCGCCTGAATCTGGCTGTTTGACGATATGGCCGCATTACCTCCTGTGTGAGGCTTCACCCGATCCTGGGCATCAATCGTATTCGAAGCTTTCAGATCATCGTTCTCCAGAACAATATGCTCAATAACTCGACATTCGCCAAAACTGCGTAGATCCAGCTCCAGAGGAAGTGCTTCCTCTAGATGACGGTTAACCGCGAAGATCGTCACTTCGGAATTGTCTTCATTATGAACGGCAACAGCCTCCAAGTAAGGCACATCCGTATAATCCTTCGCGTCATATTTCGGTGATTTGATCAGCGGCACAAGAACAGTCCCGCGTCCAAACACGCTTGCATGCATATAAGGATAGTAGATCGTCTGTTTCCAGGCCGCTCCCCCATTCGCTGTCATGATCGGTGCGATGACGTTAACAAGTTGTGCCAAACAAGCCATCTTCACACGATCTGCACGCTTCAACATGGAAATAAGCATACAACCAACTAACAGGGCATCTTCGTGGTTGTAAATGTCTTCAAGCTGTGGCGGCGCGATGGACCAAGGCTCTATTTTGCGATCCGCATCGTTGGAATGATACCAAACATTCCATTCGTCGAAGGATAAGTTGATTTTCTTCTTCCCGCGTTTCTTGGCCTGAACATAATCCGCTGTTGAGATCACCGTATGGATGAATTGGTCCATGCCCATGGATTGTGCGAGAAAATTGGCAGAATCCTTGTCACGGTTGCCGTAATATTGATGCAAGGAAATATAATCAACGTGATCATACGTATGCTCAAGTACAGTTGCTTCCCAGTCAGGGAAAGTCGGCATAAGTAGACTAGAGCTGCCACAAGCAACAAGCTCGATCGAAGGGTCTACCCACTTCATGACTTTGGCCGTTTCACAGGCTGTACGCCCGTATTCCGCGGCTGTTTTGCTGCCCGTTTGCCAAGGGCCATCCATTTCATTGCCTAAACACCAAGTTTTGATGTTATGAGGCGCCTTATAACCATGGGAAATCCGTAAATCGCTCCAGTAGGTCCCGCCATTGATATTGGTGTACTCAATAATATCTCTTGCCTCATCCGGACCACGAGTCCCCAGATTGACAGCCATCATCGCTTCTGTATTTGCTTTGCGGCACCAATCCATGAACTCATTCAATCCAACCAGGTTAGGTTCAATGGTGCGCCAAGCCAGATCAAGTCTTTTCTTGCGTTTGTCTAACGGTCCAATGCCATCCTCCCAGTTGTAACCGGATACAAAATTACCTCCAGGATAACGAACGATCGGAACATCCAAACCTTTTACCAGCTCCAGTACGTCTGCTCGAAAGCCTTGTTCATCCGCTTGCGGATGTCCAGGTTCGTAAATTCCGCCATAGACGGCTCGCCCCAAATGCTCAATAAATGAGCCATAAATACGAGAATCTACTTCTCCGATTTTAAAATCTTTGTCGATAATCATACTCGCTTTCATAGACATTGTATTCACCTCGTAGTATAATTAATAAAAATATGAATCGATTAATACATTCATTATGTTATGACTATATTAAACAATAAACAGCGGATGATTTCAAGCTTTTCTTCTGCTTTCTGTTGAATTCATATTTTCATTAATTAGTCTACCTATGAGGAGATTGTCCGATGATCCAAACGACAACAGACCGCAAATGGCTGCCGCTGTATGAGGCGCTGGCTAGCGATGTGCGGCTTAAGATACTGGAGCTGCTTGCTGAGCAAGAGATGAATGTCAAGGAATTAGCTCATATGCTCGGATTAAGCAGCGCCATCGTAACCATGCATGTAAAAAAGCTCGAGGCTGGAGGGCTTATTCAGACCGCTTTAATTCGCAAGCAAGGCGGCACGCACAAAATGTGCAAGTTAGCCATCTCCCTCATCGAAATGCGGCTCCCGCGGCCAATAGAGCAGCAGCGAGTTTTCGATGAAGTTGCGATTCCGGTTGGTCACTACACACGCTTCGAAGTGCATCCAACCTGCGGTTTGGCTACGGCTGATCATGTGATTGGTCAGTACGATGATCCGCGTTTCTTCTTCGAGCCGGAGCGGATGCATGCCAAGATTCTTTGGTTCGGCAGCGGCTTCGTGGAATATCGCATTCCGAACTATGTGCTGCCCGGTCAGATACTAGAGGAAATCGAGATTTCGCTTGAAATTAGCTCCGAAGCACCAGGAATTAAAGCGAATTGGCCGTCCGACATTCATTTTTACGTCAATGATACGCTGCTCGGCTATTGGACGAGTCCCGGTGATTCGGGACAAGGCCGCGGCCAACTCACCCCTGCCTGGTGGCCGGACACGATCAACCAATATGGTTGGTTAAAGATCATCCGGGTCACAGAGCAGGGAACTTTCCTTGACGGACAGCGGCTATCGGCTGTCTCGATCAAAGATATCCCCATGTCCCGCAACGAGTGGACACTGCGGCTCGAAGTGCCGAACCATGCGGCACATGTCGGCGGTTTGACCTTGTACGGTGAGGGATTTGGCAACTACAACCGTGACATTCTGTTTCGCACCTACCGCAGGTAGGGGCGACTTGTGTAGACGCATGAATTAGGGGCTGTCCGAAGTCATTTCGCCAACTGAGTCCGAGAAGCCGGAAATCGACTTCTCGGTAGACTTTCCCTCACGTCTATACAGTATAAATAAGGGGTAAGCTTCGCTTACCCCTAACCCATAACATATAAAATCTACTCACCTAACAATTGCTGCTCTTAATCGATTAACACCAAATTCCAAATACCCCTTTAAACAGGTCAACATGTAAACCCAACCTTCTTTATTATCTATCAATTGACTGATTAGGTCCTCATCATTTTCATTAAAACCTTCTTCGTTAACTTCAATAACGGTGCTCGAATGATCGAACTCTTTCAGCGTAATCGTTACAACATGTCCATCATCCGTTGCACCCCACTGGAAGACGATTTTCTTATTTGCTTCTATTTCCAATACTTTTATATCCACTTGTGCATTGTATTCATCATATCTCCAAGTAATCGTCTTGCCTTGCTCCAATCTTCCAGAACCTGAAGAAAACCAATAATTAGACATTTTCTCAGGGTCTATAAAAGCGTCAAATACTTCATTAACGGGCTTAACTATTTTAAATTTCGTAAGGTTGTTCATACTAAATCAACTCTCTTTCGATGTAACTGTGATGGGTTAGATGGAAATGGGTGGCAAAGTGTTCCCTGTTTCGAGTAAACTCTTCAGGTTGCTCAGAATGGCTGGCCATCCATTATTTAATCCCTCAAAGGTATCTTCTCTATCCACGATGTCAACCGATGCTAGATTATCATGCTTAAGTGTCAGTTTGACCGTCGAATCTAATGCTTTTAACTCAAAAGTGACCCGTGATGGCTGCTTACGAGAGGTTTCATCTCCTACCATGTTCCATGTAAAAGAAAGTAAATGATGCGGCTCGCACTTTAGTATGATTCCGTGATCGGTGACTTGTCCATTCCGCGAATAGGTGACGTTAGAGCCTTCTTGCCAGTCCGATTGAATTTTGCTTCCGAAGAAGTATTTTTCGGTAAAATCGCTGCTTGTCAAAGCTTCCCAAAGCTTTTCCGGCGTCGTCTTGATGTAAGTTACATAAACAAATATTGCATCAGTCATTTTTTTCCTCCATATATAGGGATCTTTGAACTTGTTCAAAGTCTCTCCGCTATAGGGATCTTTGAACTTGTTCAAAGTCTCTCCGCTTTAGGGATCTTTGAGCTTGCTCAAAGTCTCTCCGTTATAGGGATCTCTGAGCCTGCTCAGAGTCACTCCGCTTCAAGCCGCTTTTTAATTTCACGCAATGCTTCGATGCGATCACGATCATATTTGCTGATCCAGCGGTCATAAATCTCTCCGATGGGTTCCATATTTAGATAATGAATTTTATTTCGGCCTTGCCATTCAATAAGAATAAGATTCGCTTCCTCCAATATAAGCAGGTGTTTGGTTACGGATTGACGGGTCATTTCAAGATGATCACATAGTTCATTTAATGTCTGGCCATTTTTCTTGAAGAGCTCATCAAGGAGTTGTCTTCGGCTTGAATCAGCAAGAGCTTTAAATACTTTATCCATGCCATCATTATATGCAACCATTTGTCTGCATGTCAAGTTTGGTTTATTGGTGTATGCTGCCTGTTCGTTCCATTCTCAAAACACAAAAAGACGCGGAAGAGCAATCCCGTGCCTTTCAGAAACAAATTGCATTGTTTGCCAACCAACCTACGCATGCATGCCCATACCAGTACCCTCACCGCTCCCTGAAGCAGCAGCGCTCTTATCCCGCTCCTCCGCCCGGCGCAAATACTTCTGCTGGCGCCAACGGATCACAACGAGGATACCGCGCAAATATTCGTCGCAGATCATGGCGACATAAATACCCGCAAGCCCCCAGCCCATGTGCAAGCCCAAGACATAGGAAAAGCCCGCGGCCACTCCCCACATCGAGAACAGCGATATGATCATATTGTAACGGGTATCGCCCACCGCGCTCAGCGCATTACCGAAGCCCATATTGAGCATTCTCCCTGGCTGCAAGATAAGTGTCAGCACCAAACAGGAGAGTCCCAGCTTGATAATATCCGCGTCTGAGGTGAAGAAGCCGAGAAAGCTTTTGCCGATGAGAAAGAGAATGATGCTGTTGAATCCAACAAGACCGAGTCCAATCCATGTACCTCGATATCCGCTCTTATAAGCTTCTTTGATATTTCCAGCTCCATACAGATGAGCAATCTGAATTTGAACAGCTAAGGCAATGGAATAGCCTAACATAAAACAAATCGACTCAAGCGTGTTCATATACGTTCTCGCGGCCAATTCCTTAGCTCCCATCGTGGCTAGGAACGTGTAGATCGTCAGCTGCGTCAAAACCCAGGAAGACATGTTCACGCCGAGCGGCCAACCTATTTTCAAAATATCGCCAAACAGCTTTCGATTGAATACGATAAGATCCCGCCACTCCATCCTCCGCTCGAACGCGGAAATGAACATAAACAGCAGCAAACACGTCGCCAGCAACCGGCTCACGAGGGTAGAAATGGCCACACCTGTTAAACCCAGTTGAGGAAATCCGAGCTCGCCATATATAAATCCATAGTTAAACACGATGTGAATAACATTCATACCAATAGCCGTAATCATCGGCCCTTTGGTGTTCCCCGTATTCCGAATCACGGTGCTAAGCGCCGCCGTCAAAGCTGTCAAAACCATCCCGCTCCCCACAATCGAGATATAGGTTTCAGCCAGAGGCAGCAGCCGCTCCTCCAAGTGAAACAGATTAGCTAAAGGGCGAGCCTCACTATAAAGAATCACACTTAGCACACTGCCTATCGCAGCGCTGACGGTTATGGCCATAATGGCAACGGTGCGCGCAGATTCATTCTGCTTGGCTCCTATTTTCTGAGCAATTAAAATCCCGGCGCCACTCGCAACCGTCATAAATAAGATCATCATCGCTTGGAACAGTTGGTTCGCTAAGCCGACCACCGCCACCGCATCATCTGATACACGGCTTACCATTAAGGTATCTACGGCACCTAAAAGTAATTGTAGAAGCAATTCGACGAAAATAGGCCAAGCTAGAAGCCATAGTGTGAATTTATTTTTCTCTTTGTCCATGTTTTTCACCATCCGATTATCATCTCTCTTTTTGTATAAATGAAACTTTGTTGTCTGCTCAAATTATAGATGCTATAGTTGACTCCAAGTATGAGTTTTGCAACTTAAAGTTTCAAAATTCCAACCTCCATTCTAGAGATGAAAAGGTGACTCCGATGGCTTTTATCGAAATGACTGTCCCTCCGCTGCCGCACTACATTACAAGTGGTTTCAGCACGATATCCAAAGGCAGCAAACATCCTAGCAGACGCAATATCCAAGTATTTGATTTACTAATCACCACATCGGGCTGCTTCTATATAGGCGAGGAGGATGCTAGGTTCGAGGTAGCAGCTGGACAAGCCGTTATTCTAAGGCCGGACAGCTGTCATTTCGCTACACAAGTCTGTTCCGAGCTAACGGGTACTTATTGGATGCATTTCCACGCAAGTGGACCATGGGCTATGGTAGACCATACGGTCCAACCTATACCTCTGGAAGACCCTTTACATACCCCAATTGAGCTATTTGCTGTAGAACCTTTTACAATTCGGATCCCTCAATATACAACACTTCTGCAGCCAGAAAAAACCTATGACCTGTTCGAACAGCTTCAGCAGCTGCAACCGAGCGCTCATATGAGCAGTGTCCGTTTTGCGCAGCAGCAGCTTTTTCATGAGCTATTGCACCAGCTTTCCGCGTCCACGGACAGCGATCAACCATCACCTTCCAAGGCCTGCGCGGAAAAAGCGGCCGCCTATTTAAGGCAGCATTACAAAGCGTCTGTTTCAGCCAAAGAGCTCGGCGATCATGTCAACTTCCACCCTGTTTACATTGCACGCTGCATGCAAAAAGAATATGGCTGCTCCCCGACGGAATACCTGCTTAGGTTAAGGATCCAGCAGGCTAAGCTGCTGCTGCTTCAAACCGATCTACCCGTCGCGCACGTCGCGGAAGAGGTTGGATTTGAGCAGCCTGCCTATTTTGCCACCTGCTTTACCAAAATGGAAGGTATCTCTCCTCGCAAATATAGACAGCGTTTCTCACGAGGGTAATTTACGAACAACTCGAAGGCATATATAGGCTAACTTCAAAATACAGTTAACTTATATAACTTAGAGGGAGTTGACTTGATATGGAAGAACAAAATGCACCTGTCCTAAGTGTAAAAGATTGGATGATTATAATCCTGCTCCTTGCGATTCCATTTGTGAATATTGTGATGTTATTCGTGTGGGCATTCAGTAAAGGAGAAAACCCAACGAAATCTAATTATGCCAAAGCAAGCTTAATCTGGGCTCTCATCGGAATCGGTCTCTATTTTATTTTCTTTGTACTCTTCTTCGGCGCAATGATGTCGAATATGAATCAATAAAACCTTCTCCTGTACAGCTATCCTCCATGCGGCCATAACCGCTTGGGGATAGCTCTTTTTATGTTATACTGGAAAAAAATGATAAGGAGCCTTCGACCATGCCAACCCCCTTACATTGGAAAAAGTCACTATGGATTCTATGGGGTGCTAATTTCTCCGTTATGTGCGGTATGAATCTTGTTCTTCCGTTCCTACCGCTCTACATCGGAGAACTCGGGGTTCAAGATCTTGGCGAAATTGTACGTTGGACAGGCTGGATTGTCGCTGCGCAGTTCATCACATCGTTTCTCACT
The DNA here is from genome assembly GCF_030817215.1 of Paenibacillus sp. V4I3. Classification (GTDB taxonomy): domain Bacteria; phylum Bacillota; class Bacilli; order Paenibacillales; family NBRC-103111; genus Paenibacillus_E. The sequence continues at coordinate 1,885,955 of NZ_JAUSZA010000001.1, read as the reverse complement.
CAGCCGCTCTGGGGCGCAATCGCGGATCGACGCGGACGTAAAATCATGCTGCTTCGCGCCGGGTTCGGGATGGCCATTGTGACAGCACTCATGGGCATCGTCACGTCACCTTGGCAGCTGCTGTCTCTGCGGCTGCTCAACGGTATCTTCTCCGGCTTCATCTCCATGGCGGTGTCTCTTCAAGCTTCCGTTACACCGCCAGAGCATTCGGGCAAATCGCTCGGCACTTTACAAACGGGGGCGATCGCCGGATCGCTAATCGGCCCTTTACTTGGAGGCTTGCTGGCAGGTTTCTTCGGCTACAGCCATGTGTTCTTCTTCACTGGAGGGCTCATGCTCTGCGCGAGCATCATCGTCATGATTTTCATTAAAGAGGAGCGTAAGCCTCCCTCTAAGAAAAAAGAACGACGGCGTACCGATTGGCGGCTGTTTCGGCCTTTGCTCCCGGTTTTCGCTGCTTCCTTGATCACACAAATCGGAATGATGAGCATCGAGCCGATTGTGACAGTGTACGCGAAGACCTTATATACAGGAAGCCACTTGGAGCTGTTCGCTGGTCTAATCGTTGCGATTACCGGCATCGCGAACTTGTTCGGCGCTCCATCCTTAGGGCGACTCGGCGACCGTATCGGTCAGCGCAAAACACTCGTGATCGCCCTATCGATGGCAGCACTTGCCTTCATCCCGCAGGCTTTTGCCACTAGCATCACCATGCTCTTAGTCGGCAGATTCCTGCTTGGGCTGTTCATCGGCGGCATGATTCCCTCTCTGAACGCGCTGGTTATGAAGCTGGCGCCTACTCAGATTCAAGGGACCGCTTACGGCTTTAATACCTCATCGCTGTTCCTAGGCAATCTGATTGGCCCTTTAATTGGCAGCCATCTTGCGGCAGCATACGGTTTCACGTCCGTCTTCTATGTCACGATGGGCATTTTACTGCTCTGTGCTGGATTCGTCTATACGAATCGCAGTTTAGACAATCAACCCCATTTAAAAACGGCTTAAAACAACCATTTCATTTAAAAATTGGAGGATGACTATGAAACACGAAATTTTATATAAGGGCGCATTTCCTATGTTGAAGGTAGAGCTTGAAGCTGGTGAGAACATCAAGGCGGAAGCTGGAGCTATGGTCTCTATGTCCCCCAATATCGAACTCAAGGGAACCGTAGAGGGCGGTCTCATGCGAGGTTTAGGCCGAATGCTGAGCGGTGAGAAATTCTTCTTCCAAGAATTAACTCCTAGCAGAGGATCGGGCGAGGTTTTACTGGCGCCTACTGTCATTGGCGATATTGAAGCCGTAGAGCTAGACGGATCCTACAAGCTATATGTGCAAAAAGATGGCTTTCTTGCTGGAACATCCGGCATTCAGGTGAATACGAAAATGCAAAACCTGATGAGCGGCTTTATGTCTGGCGAGGGTTTTTTCATCGTTGAAATTAGCGGAAAAGGCACCGTCTTCCTTTCCTCTTACGGTGCTATTCATGCCATTAATCTAGCTCCAGGACAAGAAGTGATCATCGATAACGGGCATCTCGTTGCTTGGCCGGATTATACGCAGTATACGATTGAAAAAGCGGCCAAAGGCTGGTTATCCAGCTTGACGAGCGGCGAGGGCGTTGTCTGCCGCTTCCGCGGCGAAGGTGTCGTGCTTATTCAAACGAGGAACCCTCAGGGTTTCGGCGGGTGGATTAAGCAATTCATTCCAGGTGGCAGATAAGTGTATGGCATCCAAGCAGTTCATTCTTGATGGCAAATAAGTGTGCAATGGCATCCGTCCTCTTATCTAGGGTGACTTGCGAGCTAAATCAGATGGAGTAACTTCGTCGATGATATAAAAATATTTACCTAACAGAATTTGGAAATCCCTAATCTTTTCGATCGAGGATAACAACTCCGTCGTCCTAAAAGGACGAGCGCGTTTGTCGATGTTGATTCTAAGTGGGTTGACCTCCGCCATGCGGCGCTACAATGCGCGCCCAGGATTCGGCGCGATGGAATCAACTGAAAAAAACGAGAATTCCTCACGGGGGGTTCTCGTTTTTTTACTTATAATATGATAAAATGGTTCTATCACATAAACTTGGTTTTATATACAAAACCTCACACACTAGAAACGCAATGTATTTGAACGATCGCTTTACGATTAAGGAGGCCCTAACTTGGATGATAAATACCGCGTTCCGGCCATCGAACGTGCACACCTGATTCTCAAAGAAATCTCTATTCATCCCGGTGAGTTGAAACTCATCGACTTATCACGAACGCTCGCCATTAACAAAAGTTCGATGTACTCGTTGTTATTAACTATGGAGAATTTGGGATGGATCGAAAAGGAAACCGGAGAAACCTACCGGTTAGGAAGAGAATTGTCTCGTTTCGGCCATGCCGCCATGCAGCAGCGAGACTTGAATGAGTCCTTCCACAAGGAAGCTTCCTTGTCCAAGCTGAGACTGGGCGAATCGTTCCAACTTGCCAAATTAGATGGCAAGGAAGTCCTTTATATCGCCAAAGAGGAAGCGCTTACGCCGGTAAGACTAGCCTCCGAACCAGGCATGCGTTTACCTGCACATGCTACCGCACTCGGTAAGGTCATGCTGGCTAATCTGAGCGATGAAGAAATTGATTCGCTTTATCGTTCTGACCAAGAACCATTTCCACATTTAACGGTTCATTCCATTACCTCTTTACAAGCATTAAAGCAAAGTTTAGAGCAAATCCGACAACAAGGCTATGCATTAGACTTAGAAGAAGCCGTGCTTGGTTTTAGCTGCGCGGCGGCTCCGATCCGGAATGCCCAAGGCCAAGTAATTGCCGCTGTCAGCTGCTCCATGATGTCTCTGCAATGGGAACAAAAGAAGCAGTCCTGTATAGAAGAAATTTGTAATCTAGCACACATACTTTCTGAGTAAAGGAGACTAGCTATGTCCAAACGACTTCAAGACAAAGTCATTCTCATTACAGGTGCCGGATCGGGCATCGGCCGGAGCACCGCCCTTCTATTTGGCCAAGAAGGTGCTCAAGTCATCGTAAATGATCTCGACATTGCAAAAGGGAATGAAACGGTAGAAGCGATTACCTCTTCGGGTGGATCGGCTGAGTTCATTCAGGCAGACGTTACAGAGCAAGACTCCGTCAAACAGATGGTAGAGCAAATCATACAGACATATAGCCGTATTGACGTGCTTTTCAACAACGCTGGGATCAGCGGAGTCGGCGCACTCCATGAGCTAGAGCCGGATGCTTGGGACCGCATCATGAGCATTAATGTAAAAGGCGTATTCTTGCCATCCAAATTTGTCATCCCCCACATGATGGAGCGTAAAGCCGGATCTATTATTAATATGTCTTCGTGTATCGCGGAAATCGGTCTAGCCCGCAGGGCTTCTTACGCAGCTACCAAAGGCGCTGTTCTCGCATTGACGAAATCGATGCAGGTGGATTATGCCGCCTATGGCATTCGGGTGAATGCGCTGCTGCCGGGGACCATTTTAACACCATTCGTTGAAAATTATCTCCGTACCTCTTATGACGATCCTGAAGCTGCCATCGCCTCTTTGAAATCTAGACAGCTAAGCAGCGAAATGGGTCGTCCGGAAGACGTCGCATTAGCAGCATTGTTCCTCGCCTCAGACGATTCCAAGTTCATGATGGGTTCACCGTTATATATTGACGGAGGCGTTACTTTCGGTAAGAACGCATAAGAAGCACGTCTGCTATTATTCATTTATTCAGGAGGTTTTTCGAATGAAACTACTTACTTTTAAGAAAAATGATGAGCTAACCCTTGGCGTCCAAACCGCGGTTGGCGTGTTAGATGTCGTTCAAGCGGTTAAACAGCTGTCACCTGCTTTCATTGTCCCGTCCACCATTCATGAAGCTATTAATGGCGGAACTCCCGCTAACGCCGCGCTGCAGCAGCTTGTTCATCTAGTCCTTGAACACGCTGATCGTGCTTCCTTGCTGCTGAGCGAAGATACTCTGGAGTATGGCCCCTGCGTTACTCATCCTAATAAAATCATTTGCGTAGGGCTTAACTATCGCAAGCATGCCGAAGAAACGAATGCCCCGATTCCGCAATTCCCTATTCTTTTCAACAAATTTAATAATACGCTTACAGGACACGGGCATGACGTTGCTCTTCCTCGTGTGACCAAGGAAGTCGATTATGAAGCCGAGCTTGTTATCGTAATAGGTAAGCAGGCCAAGTATATCTCCAAAGAACAAGCTTTGGAACACGTTTACGGTTATTGCTGTGTGAATGACCTTTCTGCGCGTGATTTGCAAATGCGCACCCCGCAATGGCTGCTTGGCAAATCGTGTGATGACTTTAGTCCACTCGGTCCTTATTTAGTGACCGCCGATGAAGTCGGCAATCCGAATGACCTGCAAATCAGCACCACGGTCAACGGCAAAGTGCGCCAAAGCTCGAACACAGCAGATATGATTTTCCACTGCAACGAAATCGTCAGCTACATATCTCAGCATATGACATTGTATCCGGGCGATATTATTTTGACAGGTACACCTGAAGGGGTCGTGCTTGGGGATCCGGTGGATAAGCGGGTATACTTGCAAGCCGGTGATGTGGTGACTATTTCTATTGAGAAATTAGGCAGCCTGACTAATCGCATGGTTAGCGAGTAACTAGCTTTCGCATTTTAAAACGGTCCAGAAGCTCATCTATACAGCAAGAGCAAGCCGCAGGATCTGCGGCTTGCTCTTTTGCTTCTTCCATTTATCCTCGCTTGACCAACATAGCAACGCCTTGTCCGCCGCCAATACATAAAGCAGCCACACCCAGCTTGCCATCTCTCTTCTCCAGCTCATGCAGCAGCGTAACCAGAATACGGGCTCCGCTCGCACCAATCGGGTGTCCAATGGCAATCGATCCTCCATTAACATTTAATTTCTCCCGTGGGATGCCCAGCTCGCGGCCAACGACTAATGACTGCGAAGCAAAGGCTTCATTCAGCTCAAATAAATCAACGCTATCGAGTGGGACTCCCGTTTTACGGAGCAGTTTATTAACGGCATTAACGGGTCCCATTCCCATCATGGATGGATCTAAGGCAGCACTCGCATATCCCTTAATGCGAGCTAAGGGCTTAAGCCCAAGCTCCTTAGCCTTATCCGCGGACATAACAACCAGCGCAGCGGCTCCGTCATTAATGCCAGAAGCGTTGCCAGCTGTAACCGTGCCCTCTTTTTTGAAAGCAGGACGGAGCTTACCAAGTACTTCAGCTGTTGTACCTGCCCGAGGAAACTCATCTTGCGCGAATAGCACCGGATCGCCTTTTCTTTGCGGAATGGCTACAGGCACTATCTCGTCCTTGAATCTGCCGGATGCAATCGCTTGTTCCGCCTTCAGCTGGCTCCAAGCAGCAAACTCATCCTGCTCTGCACGTGTAAGACGATGATGTTCCGCTATATTCTCGGCTGTGATGCCCATGTGGATGTCGCACATCGCGCACCATAATCCATCCCGAATCATCGAATCCACCATGGTGCTGTCACCGAGCCGCAGGCCAGAACGAGCCCCGGGCAGCAGATAGGGCGCCTGCGTCATATTTTCCATACCGCCTGCCACCACGATATCCGCATCTCCGAGGCTCACGGACTGTGCCGCCAGCATGACGGACTTCAGACCCGAACCGCACACCTTGTTAATCGTCATTGCTGGAACGAATTGCGAATACCCCGCCTTCAGCCAAGCTTGCCGGGCTGGGTTTTGCCCAAGTCCAGCCTGAAGCACGTTACCCATAATAACTTCGTCTACTTGGCTGTCAGTCAGATTAGCTCGCTTCAGAGCCTCTTGGATAACCGTACTGCCCAGCTGCGGAGCGGATATGTCCGCCAATGCTCCCTGAAAGCTGCCAACGGCTGTACGAACTGCGCTAACGATGACGACCTCTCTACTCATAACGATCTCCTTTGCTCATCTGAGGTTCATTTTGAAGAAGAGGATTAATTGTAAAACGCGCTTCGGTGTTAGCAAGAACCTCTTCCATCGTGACGCCTGGCTGTATGTTGGATAACACCATGCCCTCTTCAGTAAAATCAAAAACGGCTAAATCCGTGATCAGACGATTCACTACACCTTTGCCTGTCAGTGGCAGGGTGCATGCCTTTTTAACCTTAGACTCACCTGCTTTATTCACATGTTCCATGATGACAATGATCCGTTTGGCGCCGTTGACCAAATCCATAGCGCCACCCATCCCTTTCACCATTTTTCCGGGAATCATCCAGTTAGCAAGGTCACCATTCTCCGCTACCTCCATACCGCCAAGAATGGCCAAGTCAATATGGCCCCCACGGATCATAGCGAACGATTCTGCGCTGTCAAAAAAAGAAGCGCCCGCTACAGCGGTTATCGTTTCTTTGCCTGCATTAATCAAATCCGGATCTTCTTCTCCTACGTAAGGGTAGGCACCGATGCCTAGAAGCCCGTTTTCCGATTGCAGCATAACTGTCATTTCCGGGGGAATATAATTGGCGACTAGCGTAGGCAGGCCAATGCCTAAATTGACATACATGCCCTCTTGAATTTCCTCAACGGCACACTTAATAATCGTTGAACGGTCGTTTTTCATACCGATACCTCCTTACTTCGAACGGTAAGACGCTCGATCCGTTTTTCATAGGACGCACCCTTCACAATCCGCTGCACATAAATACCTGGCGTATGAATATCGTCCGGGTTAAGCTCGCCTACCTGCACAATTTCTTCCACCTCAACGATCGTCACTTTCCCTGCTGCTGCTGCCAGCGGATTAAAGTTACGCGATGTTTTGCGAAAAATCAAATTGCCCAGCGTGTCAGCTTTCCAAGCTTTGACTAAGGCAAAATCACCAATAATCCCTTTTTCCAACAAATAGGTGCGTCCTTCAAATGTTTTGTGCTCTTTGCCTTCTGCGACTAAAGTGCCTACGCCTGAAGCTGTATAAAACCCTGGAATGCCGGCTCCGCCAGCGCGAATTCGTTCGGCAAGCGTCCCTTGTGGAACCAGCTCCACTTCGAGTTCTCCGCTTAAGAACTGCTGCTCAAACGTTTTGTTTTCTCCCACGTAGGAGGAAATCATTTTCTTGATTTGTTTATTGGCTAGCAGAAGTCCTAGTCCACAATCATCAACCCCGCAGTTGTTGCTAACTACGTATAAATCTTTGGTCCCTTGCGCTTTAAGCGCCGCAATCAAATTCTCTGGAATCCCGCAAAGTCCGAAACCGCCAACAATTAAAGTGGCTCCGTCACGAATATCTGCTACAGCTTCCTCCATGGAAGAACATATTTTATTCATTGATGATCCATCTCCTATTCCTATCCCTAGGTTGATCTATCTCTACTGCGCCGTGTAACCGCCATCGATTAATAGGGAAGCTCCCGTAACACCTCGTAATTTATCGCTTGCAATTAACATCGCATAGTCCGCAATTTCCTCGACAGCTAAGAGGCGTCTTTGTGGAACCAAAGGGTAAATAACTTCTTCCAGAACACTTTCTAAAGGAACATTACGCGTTTTCGCCAAGTCCTGCAGCTGCCCTCTAACAAGAGGCGTATCAACATATCCCGGGCACAGTGCGTTCACCGTGATGCCGTGGGGAGCACCTTCGAGTGCTGCTACTTTCGTCAAACCGATCAGCCCATGCTTTGCGCTGTTATAGGCAGCTTTGCCAGCAAATCCAATGACTCCGTTGATCGAAGCCATATTAATGATCCGGCCAAAGCCTTGTTCCTTCATGATAGGGAAAGCATGTTTAATTCCGATAAAAGCACCTGTCAGCATGACCTTTATCATGAATTCAAACTTTTCTACGGGGAAATCCTCAATGGGTGCAACATGCTGCAGCCCTGCATTATTGACTAGAATGTCCAGCCGCTTATAGGTTTGAATCACTGTTTCAATAGCTTCGACAAATTGCGGTTCCTGCGTTACATCACATTTGACTCCTATAGCATCAAAGCCTTCTTGCTGCAACTGCTGCGCAGCCAGATTCGCTTGTTCACCATTTATGTCGGAAATGACCACCTTGGCTCCTTCCCGTGCATAAGTGCGAGCGATTTCAAGACCAATACCGCTTGCTGCCCCTGTTATCAAAGCGACTCTATTTTCCAAGAACCTAGTCATTGCGTATACCTCCATCTTGAACTATTAAAAAATCGACAAAATGATCGCGAGCAATAGAACAGTTACTGTTTTGATAACCGTGATGGCGAAAATATCCTTGTACGATTGTCGATGTGTGAGTCCTGTAATGGCAAGAAGTGTGATGACTGCACCATTATGAGGAAGCGTATCCATACCGCCTGATGCCATCGAAGCAATTCGGTGTAACAATTCCGGGCTAATGCCTGCCGTGCTTGCGGCTGCCAAATATTGTTTACCCATGACCTCCAAAGCAATGGATAGACCTCCTGATGCGGAGCCCGTTACACCGGCCAATACATTGACAGAAATGGCTTCCGAGATAAGCGGATGAGAACTTAAGCCTAGAATCCAACCTTGAATAGCTTTGAATCCTGGTAGGGTTTTTACGACATTACCGAAGCCTACCTCAGATGCTGTGTTGAAAATAGCAAGCAGCGCACCCATTGCTGCAGCAGTCAAGCCCGCTGCCAATTTACTTTGAACAACGCGTGCATTAATGCAGATTGCAGACAGAATACCGATGCATAACGCCACAATCAGCGCCCAAGAAGACGACACCGTTTTTACATTGGCAATATTAAACGTTTTCAAAAGATCTGCTGAATACCAGTTATTTACCGTTAAGAAGCCTCTGCTCAGCAAGTAGTTGAACAGCAAGACCAGCACCAATGGGATGATTGACACCCAGAGATTTGGATATTTCTGATTGTCTAGCCCCTCAGGCTCATTCTTATGTCCTAAACCATAGCCTTCACCAGCAACTTCAGCTTGTTTACGTCTGCGTTCCAACCAGAACAGCCCTAAGCCAAATACGATAAGCCCACCGATAATACCAAGGATTGGAGCCGCGTAAGAATCCGTTCCGAAATAAGTTGTAGGAATAATATTCTGAATTTGCGGTGAACCTGGAAGTGCATCCATTGTAAAAGTAAACGCTCCCAAAGCAATCGTACCGGGAATCAATCTCTTTGGAATATTCGCTTCTCGGAAGATCGAAACAGCGAAAGGGTAAACTGCAAACGCTACCACAAATAAAGAAACACCGCCGTACGTTAAGATACCGCAAGCAAGAACAACCGAAAGCATCGCTCTCTTGGATCCCAATGCCTTCACTAACGATTGCGCAATCGAGGATGCCGCACCGTTCAATTCCATCACTTTACCGAACACAGCTCCCAATAAGAAAATCGGGAAAAAGTTTTTCACATAATTCGCTGCGTTCACCATATACACTTCTGTATAGCTCGGCATTAAAGCAATTCCCGAAATCAATACGGCCAGCAAGGTGAAAATAGGTGCGAACACGATGACCGGGTAGCCTCTGTAAGCAAAAAACATCAGCAGGCCTAAGGATAACACAATCGCTACAATCTCAATAAACATGTTCTGTTCTCCTTTATAGTCATTTGTAAAGCGCTTCCAACTTGTCTGGTATGAATAAACTGGTTAAATTACATTTGGATTAATTTCAGTTTACATGCAGATTCCCAAGAGGTAAAATTCATATTTGGAATGACAATCATGAAAAAATGCTATAGGTCGGGGAGGGATGATCCTTTGGATTTACGCCAGTTAACTTATCTGCTTGAAATTGCTAAACACATGAATTTTACCAAAGCGGCCGAAACCCTTCACCTCACACAACCAACACTGAGTAAAATGGTGAAAAATATAGAAGAAGAACTGGGCGCTACTTTATTTGATCGTTCAGGCAAGTATGTTCAATTGACGGACTCGGGAGAAATCGCCGTTAAACAGATTCAAGTCATCGTTCAGGCTGTCCATGATCTTCATCACCTATTAGATGATGTCTCCAACCTAAAAAAAGGAACCATAACCATAGGGTTGCCCCCAGTAGTTGGTTCCGTTTTCTTTACACGAGTTATCGCAAAGTTCCAAATTAAACATCCTAATATCCACTTCCAACTTGTCGAAGAAGGCGCTAAGAATGTAGAAAACCTTGTGCAAAATCGAAAGCTTGATCTCGGTGTGGTGGTTGGACCTATTTACACGTCTAACTTTGAAACCTTGCCTTTTATCTATCAAAAATTAGCGCTCATCATCCATCGTTCTCATCCGCTAGCTAAGCAATCCAGCGTATCTCTGCTGCAGCTAAGAAATGAACCCTTTATCCTGTTTCCTAGCGGCTATGCCGTTCGAAACCATGTCATTCATGCCTGTCGATCCGTAGGATTCGATCCTTCCGTTGTCTACGAAAGCTCGCAGTGGGACCTTTTGGCTGAAATGGTTGCTTCGAATGCAGGTATTTCCATCATACCCGAGACGATTTGCAGTAAAATCACTTGTCCGGAGGTACTTACGTTACCTTTAACAGAGCCTTCTATTCCATGGAATTTAGTTATTATTTGGCCTAAGGATCACTACGTCTCTTACGCTATGCGTGAGTTTATTTCGTTTAGCCAAGAGCTGTCGGAAACAGATAACTGACTCTGATTGGATGTTTACGAACGACATAAGACATAAGTCAAAATAGGTTCTCCATCGCTCCAGATGGAGAGCCTTCTTTATAATTGGATATTTGTTTATAAAGCTAGAAGGAGAAAAGAACAATTCCATAGAAGAACTCATACATCGAGTTATAACGGGAGGGTTACGAAATGCTAATTGAGCAACAGCTAGAGAATCAAACCTTATTTTTCCAGGCCTTTCAGTATGCTCCGATTGGTATGGTTCTCGTAGCAATTAATGGGAGCGTAATCAAAGCAAATTCAACTGTCTGCTCGATCTTAGGATTATCTGAGGAAGAATTACTCCTTAAGACCGTTCAAGAAATGACACATCCCAATGATTTAGACCTTGACCTTGCGTTTAGAAACCAATTAATAGAAGGTATGAGAGAATCATATCAAATGGAAAAACGTTTAATTAAGCAAGAGGGCGAGATTGTATGGGTACAAATAACGGTCTCCTTAGTAAAAAGTAAAGCTGGAGAACCCCTATTTTTCATATCTCAGGTTATCAATATCACCGATCGAAAGATCGCTTATAACGAAATACAAGAGAAAAAGCGCCTCTTAATAGAAAGAGAGCAACGCTATCGATCCGTTGTGGAGCATGCTTTTGATTTCATTACTATGCACAACCCTGACGGAACCTATCTCTACGCATCTCCTTCCTGTTATGAAGTTCTTGGGTATGCGCCTGAAGAAATGATCGGGAAGTCAGGTTATGAATTCCTTCATCCTGAAGATGTCCAAATGGGAAATCAGGATCATATAGCTATCCTTCAAACAGACAAGCATTCTAACAGGATCGTTCGAATACGTAAAAAGGATGGAAGATACATCTGGATCGAGTCAACTAGCAGCTCCCTTCTTGATTCAGAAACAGGCGAGCTTAAAGAAATTATCGTCGTTTCCAGAGATATTACCGAACGAATCAAAAAAGAGCGTAACTTGCAGGACAACGAACAGCGTTATAAATCCCTTTTCGACTATCACCCGGATCTAATTTATTCAATGGATTTGGAGGGAAACTACACCTCTATTAATCAATCTTTTGAAGAACTGATGGGTTATACGAAACAGGAAATGATAGAGAATCCGATAAACTTTCGTTCGGTCGTAGATCCTACAGATTATGAACAGGTAGAGCATCATTTCATTCAAGCGACAAAAGGTTTTGCACAGCGATACGAGGCGTCAGGTATAAATAAGACAGGGAGACATACGACCTTCGATGTGACCAATGTCCCGATCTTTGTTAATCAGCAAGTCATTGGTGTCTACGGAATTGCTAGTGATATCACATACCGAAAAGAATTGTGGAAAAAGCTAGAAGAAAGTCAAAATTTATACCAACTCATTTCAGAGAATGCGCAGGATATTATTTCGTATGCAACGCCTGATGGCGTAATTCGTTATGTTTCCCCTGCCATTAAGGCTTTACTTGGATATGAGCCTGTTGAATATGTAGGCAAAGTCGCAATCGAGTTCTGGCACCCGGATGATGTTGCTTCCTTTATCGATACAGGTATTCTGCTGAAATCAGATGTGGATACTTTTACTTGCCGAGTTCGTCATAAACAAGGACACTATGTCTGGTTTGAAACAACGGCAAAAATCATACGTAATGAAGACAGGGAAATTGTTAAAGTATTAGCTGTGGGAAGAGATATTAGTGAAAGAAAACGTGCGGAGCAAGAACTGAAAGCAGCGAAAGACCAGCTTGAATCCTTTATTGATCGAAATGTGGATCCGATTCTTATCCTTAATTTGGAAGACAGAGTAGTAAGATTCAATCATGCCTTTGAAAAAACGTATGGATGGACGGAGACCGAAATTGTTGGACTCCATGTACTTGATTTACCCAACATTCCACTTAAACTTAAACCAGAGGTCGTTCATAATCTGGCTAGAATTAAATCTTTTGAGGCCATTGAAGGATATGAAACCATTAGAAAAAGAAAAGATGGCGTTATTCTTACGGTTATGATTTCGAGTTTCACTATGCGGGGTGAGAATGGACATATTAATGGTTGGGCTGTGATCCTAAGGGATATCACTGACAAAAAGCAAGCGGAAGAGCTATTGATTAGGTCAGAGAAATTATCCATTGCGGGTCAATTAGCGGCAGGAATTGCTCATGAAATTCGCAATCCAATCACTGCAATTAAAGGATTCGTTCAACTCATGAAATCTGGCATCGTCGAGAAAAAAATGTATTTGGACATTATGGCCTCCGAAATCGAACGAATTGAAATGATTCTGAGTGAACTATTAATTCTTGCAAAACCTCAAATCATTCAAACGGAACGTAAAGACATTCGGATGCTCTTAGCACAAGTGACCACCCTACTAGATACGCAAGCCATTATCAACAATGTTCAAATCATCACGAAGTTTGATCCAGATATTCCCCCTATTCTGTGTGATGAAAATCAATTGAAACAAGTGTGTATTAACTTTATTAAAAACGCTATAGAAGCTATGCCCAAAGGCGGAAATATCGTTATTCAATTAACAAGTAAAAATGAAAATCATATATTGCTTCGCTTTATCGATCAAGGGTGTGGGATTCCCGAATACATTCTTTCTAAGTTAGGAGAACCCTTCTACACAACAAAAGAACAAGGAACCGGACTAGGTTTCATGGTCAGTAAAAGGATTATAGAAAATCATCACGGAGAAGTCGCCGTGTTCAGTGAGGAAAATAAAGGGACAACGATAGAGGTAAGTCTTCCGATTGCGCATTAAAGCTTCGTATTACTCATGCTATGATACGCAAAAAGACCATTAGCATAATGATGCTAATGGTCCAGTAATGCCTACTTGTTGTATATTCTATACATAAGCACTGCTGTTTCTGCCCTCGTTGCATTCCCGAGCGGATTGATTCTGCTGCCGTCCCCGTAGATAATTCCATTCTTGATTAGCGTAGCTACGCTTTGCTTCGCATAGGATGCGACTTCTGACCTGTCCGCAAATCCGTAAAGATTGTCCTCCGATTTTCTTTTTTTAAATACTTACAGCTACGCCACCCTTACTTGCTAGATTGGTTATTAGAAACTTTAACGGTCGCTGTATTGGTCGTTTTATTTCCTGCAAAATCAATAGCTGTATAGGTGATGGTGTATATTCGTCCTTTGTCCTTTTCCTTATTTTTATCGTTTTGGTTATCGTTGTTGTTATCGTTATTGTTATCATTGTCAGATTTTTCAGCACGAAGCATAAATTCAGTATCCAATGTACCGATGTTTGCGCCTTGGATGTCTTTTGACTGATCTCCATCACTTAACCCATTATCAGGTTCGTTGCTTGTGATGGATGTAAGAACAATAGATGAGATTCCAGAAAGGCTATCATTGGTGCCAACATTTGCTTTCACAATAATCAATTGATGATTTGGCGGCCACAAAGTAGTTTTATCCAAAACCAAATTCAGTGTAGGTGCCGTTTTATCAATTTGCACTACTGCCGTATGTGGTGACTCAATATTGCCTACCTTGTCAACGCTCCAATACGAGACCGTATGATTGCCCTCGGCCGTGATGGCAACGGAGGTGCCTTGTTGCTCTGCACCGCCATCCACGGTGTAGTAGGTGCCGGCTACGCCAGAGCCGTTGTCGCTAGCCGCGAACGTTACTGTAACGTCTTTGTTCGACCAGCCTGCGGGAGCATTATCGGACGTTATCGGTGCCGTTTTGTCGATGTTAATACCGTTCACTGTAACAGAAGCAGTATTCCCTGCACTGTCCGCCGCATCTCCCTGTACCCTTTGGTTAGCGCCCTCGGTAGAGATGGTGCTATCCTGCGCGCAGCTAACAGTACCTGACAAGGCATCCGTACAGGTGAAATGAACCGTCACATTACTGGGGTACCAACCACTCGCGTTTGCGCTGGTCGTCGGAGCGCCTGTGATGGTTGGGGAAGTTTTATCCAGTTGTACAACCGCCGAATGGGGGGATTCGGCGTTGCCTACCTTGTCAACACTCCAATACGAGATCGTATGATTGCCCTCGGCCGTGATGGCAACGGAGGTGCCTTGTTGCTCTACACCGCCATCCATGGTGTAGTAGGTGCCGGCTACGCCAGAGCCGTTGTCACTAGCCGTGAGAGTTAACGTAATGTCTTTGTTCACCCAACCGGCAGGAGCGTCATCGGTAGTCGTTGGTGGTATTACAGGTACAGTGCCTGCTTCCTGAACCGTAACCTGAGCCGTGGCAATCCTTCCACCATCCACCGTGGTCGCCGTAATCGTAGCAGTTCCATTGCCGATTGCGGTTACGGTTCCCGTGTTGTTGACTTTGGCAACAGATTCATTGCTGCTTGACCACAGGACGGTCTTGTTCCCTGCAAGATCGGGGACAACGGTCGCCTTCAATTGTGCCATCTGCCCCGGAATTAACGTGAGAGCCTGCTGATCCATCGTCACGTTAGTCACTTCACCAACCACAGGTGCAACTTCTACCGGTAGCGTTCCATTGATTCTCGCCAACTCTTCCGCTGTGATCGGCAGCACCGTTCCATGCCTCGGCGTCGGTATCGGGAGGCTGTATCCGCTTGAAACCGGGGTCCATATGCCGGAATCCAAATCAGTGGTGTAGAAAGGCTTGTAGCCCCCACCGGAAAAATAATCGATAAACAGATACCATTTATTTTCTCCGTTAGCCTTGAAAACCAGCGGTCCTTCTCCCGCAGGAATGCTCCCTTTCCCGATTCCTTCTTTAATCATGGTGAAGTTGCCGAAAATGGAGTTGCCTGATTCCTCGAATACCATCTTGCCGTTAGGTGAAGTGGCAGCGTTTAAATCACGTTCATCCTTGGTAAATCTGTAAATCTTCCCGTTGTTTTCAATCATCGTTGTATCAATGACCGAATAACCGGGGTTGTAATACTCTTGGGCTTCCGTAAAAGTATAAAAATTCCGCGTCTTCGCGTACATCATTCTTTCGTTCGGACTGCCCGACTTAGTGGCATCACTGTAGATCTTCGATGCCCAGAATACCACATATTCTCCAGTCGTTTTATCATAGAACGCTTCCGGTGCCCAAGTATTTCCTGCCAAATCGGAAGATACCTTAACCAGCCTTTGGTTGGACCAATGAATCAGGTCCGAAGATTCCCAGATCAACAGGGAAGTGCTGCCTGTTGTTTGAGCCCGGGTCCAATCTCCGTTGTTATTAATATTTAGATCTGTTGCGATCATGTAGAACTTATCACCATCCGGTGACCTAACAATAGAGGGATCTCTAACCCCTTTCTCACCCAAGTGAGAGGTAAATACAGGTTTGCCGCTGTTCAAATTGTTCCAGTGCAGCGGATCATTCCCATTACTCGATGCCAGGTAGAGCTGTTCACCATCTTTCGTGCCTTCGCCGATAAAGTAGGCAAACAGATAGCCTGCATAATTCGGCTTGGCGGGCAACATCTTGACATGTGCCGAGAACGCTTTGGTAAGAACCTCATCATTCATCCTGAGCGTTGCCGTTAATTTGATTTCCACATCTCCGGTACCTGCTGCGGGACGTTTCACCTCACCGGTTGGTGTAACAACGGCAGGATCCTCAGAGGACCATGAAATCAAGGAGCCGTAGTCACCTTTTACAGGCAATGTCAGATTGTCGCGGACATCGTTAATGTTATGTACCGTCAGGTTCTCAGCATCGTGTTTTAATTTCTCAGCATCTGCAAGCTGCTTAATGACGGTTACAGTAAAGGTTTTGGTTGCTGTTGATTGGCCATTACTGATGGTCGCCGTCAGCGTTACCGTTGCGTTACCGGCGACAGCTGCAGGACGTGTTACCTTACCTGTCTGACTATTGACCACAGCTTCATTGCTCGAAGTCCAGGTGATGGCACTTCCATACAAACCTCTGGTCGGGAGCGTCAAGTTGTCTTGTACAGCGCTGGTATCCCCGAGCGTCAGGTCCATCTGATCTGTTAAAAACATATCGCTCAGCTTGCTTCCATAGATCGCCTGAATTTCCGATGCGTCCAATGCTCTGTTGTATAAGCGGAAGTCGCTGACATTGCCTTTAAAATAAGGGTCGCCATAATTAGGCCACGGCTTACCGATAAAGTTGGCATTGGTCGGTTCCAGACTGCTCGGTTTTTTTGAAATCACATTGGTTTGTACAGCAACCCCGTCCACAAACAAGGTGGCGGTACCTGTCAAGGAAGAATAGGTCACCGCGACCTGCCTCCAAGAATTGACAGGAATCGAACTGCTGGCTACGCCACTCTCTCCGCTCCAATTCGTAGGCGTGATGGAGTATCTGAACCTGCCGCTCAGCGTCGGCGCGAAGTAGATGTATCCATTGTTCGTGTTGCTGAATGTCGCCAACCATTGCGGCGCCGCCGCAGTTGCATCCATCTTCATGAAGGCCGATATCGTTAAATCGTCAACCCCCTGGAGAAGGTTATTCGGCATTTGCACATATGCGCCATTATAACCACCGCCTAATTGAAGGGAGGTGCCTCCAATTCCTTGTCCCCAGGTTGCGCCGTCTTTGAGTACACCGTCATTCCCATTCCCCGATGAGTCAATAGCAGAAGTACCGCTGGTTTCATCCAGTTTATACCAAAGCAGCATTTCATTTTTTACCGTTACAGTCGCTTGGTATGTCTCTCCATTGTAAGCAACCTTAATAACTGCGGTCCCTTTATGGAGCCCGGTCACTATTCCCGAACCGTCCACTTCGGCGACGTTCGGATCCGAGGATTCAAACGTTGCTGTACCCGTAACATCTTCCACGGACCCATCTGCATGGGTTACAGTGACTATCGTCTTGTGTGTTTGGTTAAAGAACAACACATAAGATTGGGAATCCAGTCCTACCACATCTCCTGCTTTCAAAACGGTTACCGCAATGGTCTTAGTGTCCGTCGCAGACCCTTTAGTGATACTTGCTGTTAAATGAACAGTTGTATCTGTGTCTAACGGCCTGGTCACTTTGCCATCAATAGCAATAAGATCCGTACGATCGGAGCTCCATGTTATATTCACTCCGGCTGCATAGGTAGTCGGGAGTGTCAAGTTGCTGACCACAGCCGTAGTATCGCCGAGACTAAGCCCTTCTTTAACCGCCTGAACCGCCTCGCTGTCGGTCAGAGACTCGATCCATACATGCTTAATTTCATCGGCAGATAAGGCACGGTTATATAAGCGAAAATCCGAAATCTGCCCTTTCAAGTAATGATCTGCGGGATAAGCAGGCTTGCCGATATAGTTGGCTATAGTCGCTTCCATATCCTTGGGAGACAGCGTTACGTTCGATTTTTCGGCAATCTTGCTCCCATCCTCATAGAAAGTCATGGTTGTGCCGGATAAGGTCACAGCGACATTCTTCCACACGCCCTTGGAGATGGAAGACCCCTTCGCTGCGTTCTGTTCCGCGGACCATCTGTCATTCGTGATGCTGACACGGGAATTGCCGCCTCCATCAGTCAGCATACCAAAATATTTCGTACCAGAAGCCGAACCAGGGTCCTCGGCTGAACCAAACGTAAAGATCCAGTAAGGATTGCTGATTGTTGGATCGATAAACACATTCGTTGCCACCGTGACATCCGTTATATCAGCCAGAATCCCATTTGGCAGCTGTACGAAGCCGTTGCTTCCGTTCAGCGTGACAGCACCACTGCCATTTTTTGCTGTTCCCCATGAGGCGCCTTGACTCAGTGTACCAGTATGGCCGTTTCCGGTAGAATCGTTAACCGTTGTCCCGCTGCCCTCGTTGAATTTGTACCAAAGCTTATGACTTGTATCGACCGGTTCTGGAAGTGGTTTCACATAACGGACGGAAATCCAACCTACAGCAGGCTTGTCGGAGCCTGCCTTAACCAGCTTTACGTCAAGCTGGTCCGTATCCACGTCCACAGTAAATTCCTTGAACTCCCGCTTGTCGCCAACCAAATAATTTTGAAGTTTGAGCTCGTTTTGAATATAGATGTCCATCAAACGGGATGACGAGTCCCAAGGGTCGTCAAAACCCATTTGTACGGTATAAGTTCCGTGTGGAACTTCAAATTTATAAGCGATTCCCTTTCCGTTATCAGTTCCGTCATATTGGCGAATCGACAGATAAGGATCTGTTTCATCACTCTTGGCCCAGGTTTTTCCGTCGTCCGCAACGTATCCCCAGGTTTTTCCGGAGATGGGGTCCGCTCCAAAAGTCTGATCAGGAACCGATTGTTTCACACCGAGTGTAACTCCGTTTTGAACGGCCGTCGCCCCTGCATCAACAAAATAGTAAAGATTAGGGTCCGCAGGGCCCACAGGAGTCGATGTTTTCACAATGGATATGGCGCTGGACAAGTCCCCTCTAACCGTTGTCATCCCAAAATAATACGGTGTGCCGTTCGTCAGGTTCTCTACCGTATAATGATTGACATTTCCCGGTACAGAAACATGATTGGCAAGATTCCCTTCATCTGTGCCATAAGCAATGTCGTAGGCGGCATTAAGGGTCTCGTCAAAATACAGGGTAACCTGGGAATTCCCTTCAGCTACGCGTTTGATAACCGGTTGAACGGGAATGCCGTTATCATGCTGAACCATGAGCCAACTGATAAGCGGCTTACTGTTTCCTTGTTTCGTGATCTTTACGTCAAGCACTCCATCCGTAACGGAAATGCCCACTACCCGTTTCACGTCTTGACCCGATCCGACCAAGTAGTTAGTAAGGACTTTTTGTCCCTCTACTTCAAGATCCATTACTCGGTCGGAACTATCCCAGGGATCATCGAAACCCAGATCCAGATTATACAGACCGCTCGGCACTTCAAATCGATAGCTTAAGCCTTTGCCGTTTGTATTGCCATCGTACTGGCGAATGCTGTTCCAGCGATCCTCATTTTGGTTTGCCCAGGTTTGAGAATCATCGGCATCATAGCCCCACTTGTATCCAGTCAAAGGATCTTCCTGATAGGCCTGATCTTCCCCGCCGTTCCGGACACCAAGCTCCTCGCCTGTTTCCAATTTATCAGGGCTTGAATCCCCGGCATCTACATAATACAACAATTCCTTCTCTACCTTGATCCAACTTAGCATAGGCTTGGAGCCGGCCTTCTTGAGAACCTTCACTTCAAGCTGACCATTCGACACATGGATGGAGTCAAACTGCTTTACTTCCTGGCCAATGCCAATGACATAATCAGTTAACGTCGTTATCCCGTTAATGGTCAAATCCATCTTGCGGTTAATATCAGACCAAGGATCGAAAAATCCGACTGTAACCCGGTACGCCCCATTGGGAAGATTGAATTTATAGGCAAGCCCTTTATTCAAGTCGTTCCCGTCATATTGCCGAATGGTCTCGAAATTGCTGGTGGCGTCTGTTCGGGCCCAAGTGGAATCACCGTCTGCTACATAGCCCCACATATTCCCGGTAACCGGATCCACCCCGTAGGCTTGATCCTCCACTCCGTTGAAGGCCCCAAAAGACTCTCCATCTTCTAAAAAAGCCGCACTTCCGTCTCCAGCATCCACATAATAAAGCAGCTGCGGTTCTTGGATATCGCGGGGTGCACCCGATTTTACACTTGATTCGGTCTGAATGGTGCCATTCATGGCAACAACCTTAAAATAATAAACTTGATTATTACTAAGTCCGGTTACTGCCGCATTTCCACCACTTACGGCCAATGTATTCTGCAAGTTATCGGGTGATGTGCCGTATTGTACCGTATAGGCGGTTGCCCCATCGACTTCCGCATACTTCAGGTCAATTCGATGGTTGCCGATATGAACGGTGTAGATCTCCGGAGCTTTCATCAAGCCATCCGCCCGGGTAACCTTTAAATAGCTAAACTGCGCATTACTCCAGCTATGCAGTCCTACCATACCGCTGCTGTAAGAGGAATCTATTACATCAAAGATCAACTCGCCATCCAGATATGCCTGAATATGCGGACCATCCAAAACAACTTTTAAAGGGTACAGTTGATTCAGCTTAGCCGAGAAGGCTTTCGAGTTGGTCATATTCGTGCCATTCTTCCGCAAGAAAAGGGCATCGTTCTCAAATCCAAAAGCATAGGCATGATTATAATCCGTACCGCGGAATACGATTCCCCAATCAGCGCCTAACTCTGAATGTTTGGCCGTAACAGAGATCATGCCGTCTATCATATTGATATTTTTGATGGAAAGCTCTCCTTGGTTATCTCCTCCGGATTGATGCTTGAGTAAACCATTTTCCATTTTCCATACACTGACGTCCGGATTGTAGGAATTCATAGTAGAATTCTGGAAATCATCTTCCCACGTAACGGTTTCGGCTTGAGGCGTTGCTTGAATGTTCGCTGTTGGTTGACCAACCCCACCTACACCAACAGAAGAAACTCGGAAGGAATAGCTTCGGCCGTTGGTCAGATGATCAACAGTTGCAGAATTCGTAGGGAGCTCTAAGATGTTTGGCGCCCCATTCTCCGTCGTCATCTCCAAAGAATACTGGGTGACGCCTTGCACCTCGGGGAATTCAAGTTGAACTTTGCCGTCACCTGGAATGGCAATCAGCTTACTTGGTGGTTGTATCGTTGGAGTAACTATCATTTCCGGAGACAAGGAGCTGGTATCCACTCCGTCCTGTGCCTGGATCGCCACGTAATAGGGACTGCCGTTGGTTAAGCCTGTAAGGGTTCCTTTATATATGCCATCCTGACCTGCGATTTCAACGGTTCCGTTGTAGGCACCACTGGAGGTTCCCCACTTTGCCAGATAATGTGGAACATTGGGATCAGCGGAAAATTGAATTTCCACCCCTCCATCAGTGGGATTAGCGGAAACCTGTTGTGGCGGACTCAGCTTCGGCGTCACGGATACCGTGTCCGAAGGAGAACTATCACCGTTATGGTTCACGGCTATTACCGCGATATAATAGATCGAATTATTCTCCAGGCCAAGGAGCGTGTAGTTTGAACCCGTCACGGGACCGGCTGTCCTATTCATATTGTCCGGGGATGTACCGTAGACGATCTTGTAGCTTTCGGCTTTTGAAACGTCGTTTATCTTGATTTCTGCTGCTTTATTCAAGGACTTGACCGAATCAATACCCGGTTTTTCCGGTGCTTGATTTGCCGCCGCATAGCTGCCGTCCAACGTAACAATAGACCTTGCAGGAATGGTATATTGGAAAGCACCGTCTGCATCGGCCGTTACCATGTCATGCTGAGCCAAACTTTCATTTGCGTTCGTCACATACGGCGTAAGATGATATACTTTTTTTCCTTCCGGCAACTGATTCAATTGAACAGTAACCGGCTTGTCCTCATTGGTGTAGTTCACGAAGACGGAAGTCATTTTATTATTGCCCTCATGCAAATAAGACGACCCCATCAGCCCCTTGGGATCATTCTCCGCCAATCCGGTCATGGCTATCCGCTTAGCGCCTGGACGAATAAATTTACTATAGTTCCCGAGCGCCCATAACATTTTGGAAGAATAGATCGATTGCTCGTCTCCCGGCATACCGTAATCCGTATAGATCAGCCCATCTTTATAATCTCCTTTGGATACAGCCGTCCACCATTGCCAAGCGGATGCATTCGCAACAGACAGATCATAATGAATCGTACGCGCTATCAAAAGTGCAGGATCGATGCCCAAGTCCCTGCCGTTCCCCTGCATTTCCCCGACATCGCCTAGGATGCAATATTCACTCATCCAGTAGGAGGAACCCGGCAAGGTGCTTTGAAGATTCTCCCACAGCAGCTTCCGCAATTCCCCCAAGCGGTCCCCATTCCGATCCGAAACCGTATCTGACCAATAGGAATGGGAAGCGATTTTGTTACTGATTTTGGAAGCTATTTCAGGGTTGCCCAGAAGATCCTTTATATATTCCCGGAACTTGCCTACATTTAATTTATTGCTTCCTCCCTGATATTGCAGTTTGTTATCGTTAGGATTTTGGGAGGTGGCCATAAATTGCGCATATTTGGCATCGTCAAGCAGGGACAAGATTTCGACGCCATCCGGAGCACTGATTTTGGTCGTAATATTCTTATTCTGGAGCTCCGCATAAAGGCTATTAATGACATTGATCACGTCCGTGTTGTTATAGCGATTCGCCTCTTGACCGGCTCCATTCCAATCCCACGTAGGTTCGTTTATAGGGCTGATATAATTAAAATGAATGCCTGATTTGTCGAAATGATCCATAACATCCGTCAAAAATCCGGCGAACTTGCCTTCATAACCCGATTTAAGATTCGTAGAGCCGACGGTAGCATCCGGCTGTGCATGTCCGTTTTTGGTCATCCAAACCGGCGGGCTGTTCACAAATGCAATAAGATCTTTGACACCCCTATCATTTGCAGCTTTCAAAAACCATTGCTGGCCCGCCTGCTTCGACCAATCATAAGCACTACTCTCATCTTTCTTAAAGCTTTCCGCCCTTCTCCAAGGGATCGTAATGATACTTTCATCCGTATCGTTAGAACCGGCTCCAATATTAAACCGCCAGCTCGATAAGCCGATTCCCTTGTCCTGTGAAAATAATAAATCAGCAATCTTCTCTTTGTTGCTTTCAGACCATTCCTTTCCAATTGGATCCATGGACCACGCGTCTGAAGCGCCAAAGTTGTCAATGGTTTGAAAAGTTGAACTTGCATTGATGTTCACTAAAGTCCTGTTAACATCTGCCGCATGTGTTACAGTCGGTGCAATCGGACTGGCCGCTACCAGAACGGAAGTGATCATTGCCAGGGTGCGTTTTAACATCTTTATCCTCCTTCGGGCTATAACTTCGAAAAGCAATCTTGCTCTCTGCGTGTAGTAGTAATGAGGCCTAAAAAGCAGTCGTATATTAACTTGTGTTTACCTCAGTGCTTCCGGTGAAAGTTGGATGACCAGCTTCTTTCATTTTGGATAATTGCAATGGTTGGCCCTCCTTCAAATTCCTTTATAGCTTCGTTATGAAACCCATTTCATTGGCTGTTGATTTCTGATCATCAGCCATTAAGGATAGTATAGAATTTTATGTAATCGCTTACATTGAAGGAAACATCAAAATTTATAACAAAACTTTGCTTTTTACGTACTGCAACCATATAAAAAAGCCGTCCGTGAATAATATCTTTATTCACAGATTTTTTTCTTCAATAATTCACTGATTTCTTATACATTTCACAAAACAAAAAAAGCCAAATGTTGTGAGCTATACTCACACATTCAGCTTCTCCTTACAAACCAAAAATCGCATCAATAACTGGCTTCGTCGTCCCACCTGGATACATCAAATACAGCAAAACATACACCATTACGCCTGTAGGCGCCGTAAGCAGCCATACAATCGCGGCGACTCGTCCGATTTTTTTATGTTTTAGAAACTTGTTTTTGTAAGCAAACCATAAGGTGATTAGACCTAGCACTCCACCCACCGTTGCCAGCGTAATATGGAAGAACAAGAATAAGTGATACGGCAGCTTCAGACTCTCAGGCCCGCCAAATGCCGTGTTTCCTTCAAACAAGGTACGGGACATGTAGATGATAAAAAACGCTAGAGCGAAGATTGCTCCAAGTACCATCAGCTTTTGATGCGTTTCCCGATTCCCTCTTACAATATGATACCAGCCGAAACCAACAAATATGGCACTGATAACGATAAACATCGTAGAAATAGTTGGTAAAATGTGCATCTCCATAAATCCTTTCTAAGCGCGATTCCAATTCCCGCCCTGGTTATTCAAGCTCTCTTGTGTCTCAACAAGATCCATATCGTCTTCTTCCTTACGCTCTCTACGGTACCATCTAAAGAAAATATAGGCAAGTGTAGATCCATATACGACTTCTTGAATGATTTTCATAAGAACACCGCCGAGCTGTTGATCATCCAGTGGAGACAAATGAGTGAAAGGCACAGTAACGTTCGAATACATATCATAAATGATCGAATCTGCAAATATGATAAGCGCGCAGGCGGGTGTCAACAACATACCATTGCCGAAAATATACGCTAATTTCTTTAGGTCATTCAGGCGATTCAGCTCCGGAAGTGGACAAAATACAGGGAACCACATCATGAACGCAGTAATCAGAAGCACCGTATGATAACTTACAAGTAACACATCATTCTTCATCAAACCGTCCATAATAAAAGGCATGTGATAGATGGAGAAGAGCATATTGAACAAAAACAGCGCAATCAGCGGACGTGCGAAAAATGAAAATGTACCGCGGAAGACTCGATTTTGCATGAAAAGACGGAGCACCCAAGCAGGCGTACCTAGCCATATAAATATAGGAACAATTAAATAGAGAATCGTTTGCTGCAGCATATGAACACTAAACAAGTAATGATGTCCGATGTAGTTAATCGGACTTCCTTGTCCAATGTAGAACAGGACAAGCCCTGTAAAGAAATATAGCTTCTGTTTTTCCGAAACTGGCTCGGCATCTGCGAAATTCCCATTCCCCTTAGCGACAAATCGACTATAGACATATCCGACAACGACGACCACCAACAGTATAACAGGATTCCACAAATCGAAAAATCCACCAATTTGGCTCATAGCTAATCTCTATCTCCTTTCAATTAAAAAAAGAGGAGGCACTTTGTCTAGACAAAGTTGCCTCTTCCTGCTTTCTTACCACCACATCCAATATACTGCTGTAATAACACCGGTGAGAGCAACGAAAGCTCCTGCACCCAAAAAAATAAGCGGGAATAAGTGTCCTCTTTCTTTGGCATGCATCCAGAACAGAAGTTGGACTAAAGCTTGCACAATACCCAAGGATACGATGAAGATTAAAATAAAGGAACGATCCAAGTCTCCGTAAAGAACGACAGCGAAAGCCAACATCGTGAGAAGAATCGAGATAATGTAAGACAAGTAGTGGTTCAATGGTGATTCATGCTTTACTCGTTTGCTAGGTGCGTGTGTATCATGAGAATTGCTGCTCATCTTAGTGACCCACCTTCCCCATCAGATAAACGACTGTGAAGATAAATACCCAGACTAAGTCAATAAAGTGCCAATACAAGGCTGCTACATAAAACTTAGGTGCTGTAACAACCGTAAGACCTTTTTTGAGTCCTTGCAAAATCAACAGTGTAATCCAGCAAACACCGAACGCTACGTGAGCTCCGTGGAATCCGACCAAGGTATAAAATGAGGTCGAGAAAGCACTTGTTGTAAATTTATGTCCTTCATGAACATATTCAAAAAACTCGTAAATCTCCATACCCAAGAACGAAAGACCAAACAATACAGTAACTGCCAGCCAAAATAACAATTGTCCCAGCTTTTGTTTGTGCATCGCAATGATCGCGAACACACTCGTTAAGCTACTTGTTAAGAGGATGAATGTAGACCAACCCACTGTTTTGAGTTTGAAAAGTTCATCCGCTGTAGGACCGTCTGGAACAGAGTTCCGAAGTGCGATGTAGGTTGCGAATAAACAACCGAACAACACAACTTCAGCACCGAGGAACAACCAAAATCCGAGAACTTTATTTTTCCCTTCGAGGGTAGCCGTTTCCGGATTAGCAGGCAGTGCGCCCGTATGATGAGTACTCATGCCTTTACCCCCTTGTCGTCTTCAAGTTCTTCCGGTTCAATATGCCAACCATGATCGTCGTATACGGAACGTAAGAACATTGCAATAAATGTAACAATGATACCCGCGGCAGCTACATAGTAGTTTTTGTACATAAAACCAAATCCTGCAATGAACAAACCAACGGACATAACAAGCGGTAATATGGATGAGGAAGGCATATGAATCGAACCTACAGGTTCTGCCGGAGTCATCTCTTTATTACCAGCCATTTTTTCTTTCCAAAGTGCATCTAAACCGCGAACAAGCGGCGTTTGTTTGAAGTTATACTCAGGTGCAGGTGAAGGAATCGCCCACTCCAATGTACGTCCATCCCATGGATCTGCAGGAGCCGTAACTGGTTTTCTTTGTGTTGCAATAATGTTGATCAGGAATACCAATGTACCGATACCCATCAAGAACGCGCCTACCGTTGATACTAAGTTACCTACTTCGAGATCATATCCGGGTTGGTAGGTAAAGACACGACGCGGCATTCCCATGAGTCCCAAGAAATGCTGAGGGAAGAATGTCAAATGGAAGCCAATGAAGAACAACCAGAAATGCAGTTTACCCATTCCTTCGTTCAACATACGTCCAAACATTTTTGGCCACCAGTAGTAAAGACCCGCGAACAAACCAAGCACTAGACCACCAACGATAACATAGTGAAAGTGTGCGACAACGAAATACGTATCATGATACTGGAAGTCTGCTGCTGGAATCGCAAGCATAACCCCCGTTGTTCCACCCATTACGAATGTTGGGATAAAGGCTGTTGCGAAAATATTTGCTGTTGTGAAGCGAATTTGTCCGCCCCAAAGTGTGAATAACCAGTTAAAGATCTTTACGCCAGTTGGAACTGCAATCGCCATTGTAGCAATCGCGAAGATAGAGTTAGCAACTGGACCTAAACCTGATGTAAACATATGGTGAACCCAAACCATGAAGCCTAGGAAACCAATCAAAACTGTTGCAAATACCATGGAGCTGTATCCGAAAAGACGTTTTTTCGAGAAAGTCGAAACGATCTCAGAAATAATACCAAATGCAGGAAGAATCAGAATGTAAACTTCGGGATGCCCGAAAATCCAGAATAAATGCTCCCATAAAACGTTGTTACCGCCTCTGGCTGCATCGAAGAATGCACCGCCAAAGATACGGTCAAACATTAGTTCAACAAGGGCAACCGTAATCGCAGGGAATGCAAGAACGATCAAACCAGAAGTAACGAAAGCAGACCACGTGAACATTGGCATACGCATATACGTAAGACCAGGTGCACGCATGTTGATAATCGTAACGAGGAAATTAATCCCCCCGATTAGAGTACCAATACCAGCAATTTGTAGTCCTAGTACGTAGAAATCCGTACCTTGAAGGTTGTTTTCAAGTGTTTGTCCCCAACTGGTGTCCGTTATCGAGGATAATGGAGCATACCCCGTCCAACCAGCATCAGGTGCTCCACCCAAGAACCAACTTGTGTTCATCAGTACGCCACCTGCGATGAACAACCAAAGACCAAGTGCGTTAACGAAAGGGAACGCAACGTCCCTTGCACCAATTTGTAGAGGAACGATGGCATTCATGAATGCGAAGATAACCGGCATAGCCGCAAAGAAAATCATCGTTGTTCCGTGCATCGTCGTTAATTGGTTAAATGAATCGCCGATAAAAATATGCTGATCGGGAAAAGCGAGTTGAATCCGAATCAAGATGGCTTCAAGTCCTCCTACGAGGAAGAAGAAGCCGCCCGCTATTAAGTACAGGATACCGATTTTCTTGTGATCGACTGTTGTAAGCCAATCCATCAAACCGCTGTATTTTTTTACTGGATGAGAGTGAGCCAACGTATTAACCTCCTTTAACTGAGAAGTTTATTTCAAAGTCTGTAAGTACTGAACAATATCTTTAATTTGACCGTCATCAAGCTTGCCGCCTGCTTCTTTACCAAAAGCCGGCATTTTGTTGCCCGGTTTTTGTTCTTGCGGATTATGTATCCACAACGCCATTTTCTCAGGAGTGTGTTCCAGAATACCAGCGAGCGTATCGCGATCAGCGAAACCTTTAAGGTTAGGAGCAACACCAGGACCGTTCGCATTAACAGCGTGACAAGACATACAATTTTCTTTGAAAAGCTCTTCACCTTTTTGCGCAGTTGCCGGCACACTAGTAGGAGCTTTCATTTTCGCTACCCACGCGTTGAAATCGGCTTCGGACTTCGCTTGAACGGTAAAGTTCATCAAGGCATGCGAGGCTCCGCAAAGCTCTGTACATCTTCCTTGGAAGGTTGCAATTTCGTCAGCTTGAAGATAAAGCGTATTATGGATACCTGGATTTGTATCCACTTTACCACCTAGGGATGGTACCCAGAAGGCATGAGACACGTCAGCTGAAACAAGATCGAATGCAATAATTTTATCCTTAGGTACGACAAGCTCTTGAGCTGTAGCGATGCCTAAATCGGGATATTCAAACTGCCACCAGAATTGATGCGCAGTTACTTTGACATGAACCGCAGCTTTGTCCTTATTGTAATTCGTTGAATGCTTAAATGTGTAGGACACTGTTGGCACCGCAAGTACTAACAGAAGGAGAATCGGAACGACTGTCCAGATAATCTCAAGCACGTGGCTACCTTCAACTTGCTTAGGTACGCTATTATCACCTTCACGCTTACGAAAGCGAATTAACACATACACATAAATTGCAAATACGACAATTACGACAAAAACCATGATAAAGAGACTTAATTTCATTAAATAAAGCTGCTCGGTTGCCACAGGACCTTTTGGCACTAAAGCAGACAAGGTTGGGTCTCCACACCCGGTTAGCAAGAACGTCATTGCCGCTAAAAGGGGCACCAGACGCCATAACTTTTTCAATCGACTCATTGTATCAACCCCACTTTTAAAACAATATTTTTACCACGAAGGCCATGCCCATGTCAATTCACTTTATTAACTATAAATTCGTGAAAAGTTTTTGTCAATCGCTGGAGGGAAGTTCACAAATTGTTCTTAAACCGCTCTGTAGCGATATATTTTCCCTCCATGGGTATTTCCATACACCCGCCTCTTTATGCATAAAAGCCTTTATTTGTGAACACGAATAAAAGCGCAGAAACATCCCATCCTATAAACATTACAATCTATATGGGAGGTCTCTTTTGATGCTCAGGAAGTTAGGTTTTCCGATTTGTGGAATGATATTCCTCCTGCTGACATTATCCGGTTGTGCAGAGAAAGGAAGAGAATATGGAAAAAGTCCCGACCACACGAATTTTGGCGCCCCTGTCGAAAAAACAGAGGAAACCGAAAGAGCTTATCAAACCCAACAGCTCTATGGTTCAGTAACACACAACAATGCAAAGCTGGAATACAGCCAATTTCTTTCCAATCAATTACATGCCATGAATGGGGTTAATACAGCTATCGTGATGACCACGGATCAGAATGCCTACGTCGCTCTAATGATTGATAGCAGTGCTACAGGTACCAAGGGTACCACCAGAGAGACGAATAACCAAGGGACTAACAAAGGTTTTTATAACGATAATGCGCCATTTAATGACTACATGCCGTCCAATGATTTAAACAATGGCTACAATAGTTATGAAACTGCCGTTCACCACGATATGCTTTCTCATCGATTTAAACAAGCCATGGCCGAGAAAATTCGTACGCTGCAACCTAACATTATGGATGTCTACATTTCGGCAAACCGTGATTTCCTTAATAAAATGAACAACTACGCCCAAGAAAGCTGGAAGGGCCATTCACTGATGCCGTTATTAACGGATTTCAATCAAACGGTTACTCGCATTTTCGGTACAGCGCAAGTGTTGCCTGAAGACTGATGTAGAAGCAAATTACATGAATTAACGAAAATTCCTTCTATATATAAGGTAGTAATTACTGCTTGTTGGTCGGCTCCTGTTTTCATTTGTCTGGCATTCCTGTACAATGAGGGAATCGTCTTTAACAAGTAAGTAGAAAAAAGGGAGCTGGCCAATTTACCATGTCAAATGGATTTGCCTCATTAGGTATTAGAGAAAGTCTCGTTAACGTTTTACAATCTGGAGGAGTCGTAGAACCGACCCCCATTCAAAAAGAAGCGATTCCTGTTTTATTAAAAGGTACAGATGTTATCGCACAAGCACAAACAGGTACAGGTAAAACCCTTGCCTTCGTACTTCCTATATTAGAAACAATTGATGTAGAGAGCCCAGATGTCCAAGCACTTATATTGACACCGACACGTGAATTAGCTATTCAAATTAGCAATGAGCTGAAAATCCTTGTCCCTGTTACAGGCGCAAAGGTTTTGGCTGCATATGGCGGGCAAGATGTAGAAAAGCAGCTTAGAAAGCTGCAAGGTAACATACATATAGTAGTAGGAACACCGGGAAGATTGCTCGATCACCTTCGCCGCGGTTCTATCAACTTCTATAAATTGAAAATACTTGTTTTAGATGAAGCCGATCAAATGCTGCATATGGGCTTCCTTCATGAAGTGAAGGATATCATTGCCCAAACATCCCCTTATCGTCAAACGCTTCTCTTCTCTGCGACTATGCCTGAGCAGGTCGTAAACCTATCCAAAGCTTATATGAAAGAAGCTAAGGAAATTAAAATTCAAAGTAAACAAGTGACTTTGACTGAAATTAAACAAGTTCTGATTCCGACGACAGACCGAGACAAACAAGATGCTTTGATAGCAGCTATTAAAGAATATAAGCCATATCTAGCGATGATTTTCTGTCGAACGAAAGCTAAGGCTATAGCGCTAAATGAGGTTTTGCAGGAAATTGGCTTAATGTCGGATGAGCTTCACGGTGATTTGTCTCAAGCGAAGCGCGAACAAGTCATGAAGCGTTTCAGAGACGGGCGAATCGAACTTTTAGTTGCAACGGATATCGCAGCTCGTGGCTTAGATGTTGAAGGCGTCACTCATATTTTCAATTATGATGTCCCGCAAGATGCCGAGAGCTACATTCACCGTATTGGCCGAACTGGCCGTGCTGGGGAATCGGGTGTAGCTGTGACTTTTGCTACACAGCGAGATATGCCTACCATTGAATTAATCGAAAAAGGGATTCGGATGTCTTTGAGAAGTCCGGAACAACAGCAAAGACGTGTTCGTTCCAACTCTGAGGAATATGTTGACACGGATGGCAGAGGTTCCGCACGCAGAAGCAGCGGTGGGCAATCACGCGGGGGCCGTAATGAAAGAAACGGCGCAGCGGAACTGCGCGGCGGACGCAGCGGAAGATCCGGCGCTCGCGAAGCTAGCCGTGGTGGTCGAGACAACGTTCAGTATGGAACAAAAAGTTCATCTTCTAGAGGCGATAAATTCGGTTCGCGTACCGCTGCGCCTGGAAGTGCACGTACAGGTCCACGTCCTGCGAAGGTCAACTCGGAACGCAATCCGAATACTTGGGGACGCGCTGAGAGTAAAGAGCGACCAGCCGCAACGAATGCCGGACCAGGTCGCGGTGACAACATGAATGCAGCTAAAGCACGCGTCACCAAGTCATGGAGTGGCGGAGACGCAGCCGAACGCGCGCCGCGCACCGAAGGTCGCGGTGAAGGTACGGAGCGCAGACGTTCTGCTCCTCATGGCGATAAGTCTTATTCGCCATATAATAAGTATGCCGGCACGGGGCGTGACGATGCAGCAAGCGCGTCACGCACGATTCGCGGCGGCAAAGGCCGTGGCGACAGCGCGGAGCGCGGAGCTCGCGGTGCAGCAGCACCGCGTGGTGCAGCAGCACCGCGTGGTGAGGGCTTTGGGGCTCGCGGCGGAGCACCGCGTGGCGAAGGCTTTGGAGCTCGCGGCGGAGCGCCTCGTGGCGAAGGCTTTGGAGCTCGCGGCGGAGCGCCTCGTGGCGACAGACCGAGTGCGCCGCGTGGCGGGCAAGCTGGCGGCGGACGCGGCGGCCAGGCACGCGGTAGCGCAGGTAGCGCACCTCGCGGTGATAGCTTCGGAGCACGTGGCGGAGCGCCTCGTGGCGACAGATCCAGCTCGCCTCGCGGCGGGCAATCAGGCGGATCCCGCGGCAGCGCACCACGCGGTGGTGGCCGTGGCGGAAAGCGCTAGGAAAAAAAGCGCTTTCCAAGCAAGACTTTACCGAATAACCCGAACGTTGTAAAATATAAATACGGCTGCAAGTGATCCTACTTATCAAAAATCGTTTCATACCGTTGCACGCACGTAGGATTTACCCCCCACAATTCCCATTAAGGAGGTATGTTCCATGTACGCATTAAAGGACAAGGAAATGATTTTTGTATTCACCGGTCCTCACGGTGCTGGTCGTAAGACGGTCGCGGAAATGTCAGGCTCCACTTTGGGCATGAAGCAGGTCATCTCTTACACCACCAGACCTCCGAAGGCTTCCGAAGAAGATGGTCAAGATTATCACTTTATCTCTCCTGCCGAGTTTGTTAAAGCACAAACTGCCGGTGAATTCATTGAGGTTAGTACAGTTAATGACCATTTGTATGGTATCAAAAGTGCAGATATTGAACACATGTTCGAGCTTAGCGGCAGTATTTATTTAATCTTGAACCGCTTTGGCGCCGAAACCCTCAAAAAGATTTACGGAGATCACGTAGTCCTTATCTTCATTCATGCCGGACGGGATAAACTTGAACAACGGATGAAAGAAAGTGGAGACTCGGAAGAAGTCATTTCGAAGTATCTCTCTTATTACGAAGATGAATTAGCTTTCCGTGACGAATGTGATCATGTGTTTGAGAATGTTGACTTAGCTCATACGGTGTTTGATTTAACAAAAACGTTGGATCACTACTTAAATCGCAATTTAGTTGATTTGGATTAAGCGGCAGTGAATGCCTATAACAGGCCTGGACGGAACTTCGTCCGGGTCTTTTCACGTAACAGTTAACGGCTACGATGCCTTCATGAAGGAGTTGTCCACTTGAAAATTATATCTATTGAACCAACACCTAGTCCGAATTCGATGAAGCTCAATATGGATGAGTCGCTTCCTGCTGGTGTGCGAAAAACCTATGCAAAAGCTAACAGCAAGCAAGCACCTGAAAACATTGGACAATTGCTGGCTGTCCAAGGCGTTATTAGTGTGTTCCATGCAGCGGACTTCATTGCCGTAGACCGTACTTCTAAGGGGGACTGGCAGTTCATTCTGGCCAGAGCCCGTGAAATTTTCGGCGAAGCGCAGCCATCTGCAGACGGAGGCCTGCCTCCGGAACAGCAGCCCACGGCTGAAGCCGCATTCGGTGAGGCACAAGTCCTCGTGCAGATGTTTCGTGGCATCCCGCTCCAGGTGAGGGTACGCGCGGGCGCAGAAGAAGTTCGCGTAGGAATGCCGGAGCGCTTCACTCAGGCGGCAGTTCGCGCCGGTACGGCATCGCCGAACCTGATTAAGGAGCGGAAGCTCGAGGAGCTCGGCGTACGCTACGGCGAGCTCGCGGACATCGCGGGCGAAGTCGTCCAGGAGCTGGACGCTTCTTACGACGACGCCCGCGTCGAAAGCTTGGTCTCCCTCGCGATGCGGGAGACCTCAGAAACTTCCCCCGCGGAGGAATCCGCGGGGGTTGAGGATGCTAGCGCAGCCCTTGCACAGCTGCGCCATAGCGACTGGAAGCTGCGCTATGCCGCGCTTCAGAAGATCCAGCCGTCGCTTACGACGCTGCCGCTTCTCGTCCATGCCCTGCAGGACGAGAACACGTCGATTCGGCGACTAGCAACCGTATACCTCGGGGATATCAAGGAACCCGAGGTACTGCCCTTCCTGTATCGTGCCCTCGAGGACGATACACCTTCCGTTCGGCGGACCGCAGGCGATACGCTGTCCGACATCGGTGACCCTGCCGCCATGCCAGCCATGGCGAAGGCCCTCAAAGACCGCAACAAGCTAGTCCGCTGGCGCGCGGCGCGCTTCTTGTACGAAGTGGGAGATAACACTGTGCTCAGTGCCCTGCACCAAGCAGTAGATGACCCCGAATTCGAGGTACGCATGCAGGTGAAAATCGCACTCGAACGTATCGAAGGTGGGCACGCCGCCGAAGGCTCCGTATGGCAGCAAATGACCCGTAGAAACGAATAGCGTTTGGTAAGTTTCTCACCGCGCACGAATCCTGAGCGCGCAGTGTACGCTATATGGCGGTATGCAAAACCCACTAATGCTGAAACATTTGCTCGCTTATCCGGCCAAAAGTAGCTCTATAGCCTATAAAACTGCTAGATTGTTGTAGAACATACAACATTCTTAACTTCCCAAAAAGAAATCAAGGAAATTGTTGTAAGCAGTACAACTTGCCTAAGGCTCCATTTCTTCAAAAAAACAGCAAACAAAACGCTTGGAAAGATAGTTACTTACCGACTAATTATGCATATTTCACTTAACCTAACAAGAGTAGGAAGAGTAGAAGTTATGAGCAAGTATAAAGAATCCTCGAAAAAAAGCACGGAAGCTATCCAGAAATTCTGGAAGCCTTCAGTGCTTTTTTACATATAAGAAGGGGAATGCGACGAACCACTCTTTTTACTCCCACTCTACTCTAACGTTTAGCTTCAAACTGCTCAAAATATAAAATCCGCTCCAAAATCGTTGGATGCGACCCGCGGAACCACTGAACCAGCTTAGGTTGTGTGACGGGGCTGAGATTTTCTTGGGCTATGTGTTGAAAGGCGCGGATCGCGGCGCTGCCGTCTCCGGTCATTTTCATAGCATAGACATCGGCTCGATGCTCGATGACTCTCGAGAAAGCATTTTGCGCTGGCGCCGAGGCAAAACTCATGATCGTCACAATAAGCAGCAGGATCGGCAGAGCAGCTAAATCGCTCTCCCCTCGTATTCCCCAATAGGAACCCCAACGCCGAATAAACAAACGATAAGCATGAAAGGCAAGCCAGAAACCGATAAAACTAAGTGCGATCCCATAAGCAATCCCTAGATAGATATGCCGCTCGGCGTAATGTCCCATTTCATGAGCCATCACGGTCAAAATCTCATCCGGCTGCAGCTTCTTTAGTATCGTATCCCAAAGAACGATACGGGCGTTCCCTCCAATGCCGTTCACATAGGCATTAATTGTATGAGTCCGCTCAGACATATTGACTTCATATACTTGATCCGCAGGGATCTGTGATTGCGCAGCAAGCTGGAGAATTTGTGCCTTTAGCTTTTGATTTTGAAGCGGTTGAAAATCGTGATACAGCGGGTCCAGCACAACGGGCTGGATGAAGGTGACGAACAAAATAAGCGGAATAGATACCAGCCAGAACCAGAGCCACCAACGGTCAGGACGCCATTTTAACACCCCTCTGAAAATCCATACGATAACAATCGTACCCAAGACGTCAATGAGGAAATCTTTCCCACGATCACTCCAGAACAAGGCTAGTGTTTCCGTGGACAAACCATAAGCCTGATCGACTTTGAACAGAAAATAATCAATCGGCAGGAAGAGCACGTCCATAAGTAAGGTAAAAAAAAGCACAAAAGCAACCATCTGCAGGAAGGAGGCGCGGAATAACCTTTCTGACATACGGCGAAACCTTACTGCAATTCCGAGCAGTGCCAGCAAGACCCCCATTTGCAATGGAGAGCTTAGGAAATAAGCTAGCGAGCGTATACGTGACAAGGACTCGGCCTTTGTAATTTCTTCTGTGGTCATGAACGTATGCGGGTCTGCAATGGTTCCAATTAGTGCATATGGGATGTGGAACAAGTCCCCTTTTAAGAAGTAAACGATCAAGGTTAACGCATACACACCAAAAGCTGCAACAAGTCCTATGTAGAAACGCTTCATTTCATACCTCCACGACCAACTTCATTCAAGTTAATCAATAACCAGTCTGGTGTGAAATCTCTAGACAGGAGCCACACCTGGGTGAAATGTCCATGCGGTAGTACCAGATTACGCTTCCGGCCAAGTATATCGGACATCCCAAACAAAAGGGATAGATTACGAATAAGCAGCATGCAGGGATAATCATGAGAGTAATCTTTTAATTTATGTTCCTTACTTTGAATGCGGTCATTAATGACCTTAATAAACGTATCTATTCCTTCGGCACTAGGCTTAGTCAGCTCGGAACGCGACAGCATAAGCCGTGCTTCCTCGGTATCGTAGAACAGATGGGTGACTTCTAACCCTATTCGATTATCCCTCGCATCCTCAAGCAGCGCGTCCGGCTTCTCTTGCTGCTGAACCATACGTAAGGGAACCTCATTGTTCACATTGTATAAATCCAGAAAGATATCAATTGCAGCTTGTTCCATCGCCTTTTTCTGATCCTCGTGTTTATTCATAAGTCTCCCTTATATCCGTTAAACGAGTCTTTGCTCCCATTTTACCCTATTCTATGAGCTTATACCTCACGAACATATACGCCAAGCATTTTTTGATTCAAGCGATGAGCGGTCGGCTTAAAAAACCAACGCTCTTGGCAATAATCCGTTCTCCTAGACTATGCGACAGAGTTGCCATTGTATGTGTATTGGCTTGATCATTTTCAATTTGCAGAAATAGATAGCCGATCCCTTTATTTGATTTTTCCATTTTCCCATGTTGTAATGAGAAGATAACCAGATTGGACGTGGGAAATGAAGAAAATGACCTGTTGTTTTTTAGTTTTATTCAGCATCTTTTGTTTGGCAAACGCTATGCCTACATCTCCTGCCCTGGAGCAGGTATTACCTATATCCGTCACTAAACCACATCTAGATGGTACAGAACAACAAATACCAATACCAATATCAATACCTGCCCCTGCACCAACCATTCAACCCAAGATGAAACATCATTTTCAGTTGCAAAATGTTCCTCCCCTATCGCAACTGCCCGAGCTGCCGAACGGATGCGAAGCAGTCGTGGCCACGATGCTGTTAAACTGGGCTGGGGTCCCAGTATCCAAAGAGGAGGTCGCTGATGCACTCCCCTTAGGTGAGTTGCCCTATGTGAATGACGACGGAGCATTAATTGGCAGTAATCCCAAAAATGTATTTGTAGGTAACCCTTATGAGGTAGGGTATGGTATTTATCATAGGCCGATCGCGGACATGCTGGATCAATGGTTACCCGGCCATGTTAGGGATTTGTCTGGCATTGCCTTTAAAGATTTGCTCACGATTATTTCCCAAGGAAAACCAGCAATGATTTGGGCAACGGAACATATGGATATACCTTATCTGGAGATGGAATGGCAGGATGAAGAGGGTCAGCTAGTCGAGTGGTATCAACCCGAGCACGCTTTACTCTTAACAGGTTGGGACGATGATTACGCCTATATGAACGATCCGATGACCGGAAAGCAGGAATCCTATGCTTTATTTGATTTCAAAACAGTCTGGGAGCAGATGGGGTCTCAAGCGATTACAGTTAATTAAAAGAAAGCATGAACTGCTCGATCTATCCCGAGTAGTCCATGCTTTTTTTATAAGGGATCCATTTGCACAGCCGCTTGCTTACCGCTAAGCTGTATGCCTGTGTGCTTACGTCCATACGAGCTTAAATCTTTGGTCAGCGTCTCAAGCAATTCTTTCGCCTTCGCGCCTTCTTTGCCTGAAATCTTCACGACCAGCAGCACAGCGTCACCGCCTTGCAGAATGCGCTCCGCTTGCAGCCGCTTCGTCTCCAGGTCATGATCTTCAATGTGGGGCGTTAAGCGGAGCTCCTTGACCTTAGGAGCTTGCTCACGCTTGCGGGCCTGCTGCTTTTCCTGCAGATCTTCTTGCTTCGCTTGACCAGCTCCAATGAGCTTACAGGGAGGAGGACTGCTCATGAGCGAGGTGCAGATTAAATCCACTTTCAGCTGCTTTGCTAGCAGTAGTGCTTCCTTCGTGGACATAACGCCCAGATCTTCACCAAGCAGTCCCGTAACATGAACCTCGGATGCTTTGATTTTCTCATTCTTAATCATTGTGATTACACCTAATCTTTCGCTATAATGAACCCATCACCAGGAAGAGGTTGTTTAAGGAGATGTCTAACCAAATATGAATAATAAACAATTAGAAGAACAAATGATCGAAAATTACAAACGTGAAGAGCATATGATGATCCTCGTTTTTGCACAATGGTGTATCAACCATGATTTGGATCCTGCTGCGCTTTATCATAGCGCCTATCCTGACCAGCCTAATAACGAATCGCTGCAGCAAGCCCTTGATTTAACGGTTTCCAAAGAAGAAGCTGGTGAAGTCCCTGATGATACTGTACTAGGCGTGCTAACTCTATTCGGCAACGAGGAGCTAGCCTATATCGTCACACAAGAAATCGATAAGCGGCCGAGTCAGAACCGTTAACCGTTTCCTTAAAAAGCATGCTGCCTCATCTCAAGTTTAAAAGCTTCTGCCAACAATTCAATCGTCTGCAGTCTCGTCTCAAAGCGGTAGCCTCCAGTCACGACCATCACTTCATCGACTTGGTAGCTTTCGGCTAGGAGCAGCAGCTGCTCCCTTACCTGGTTCGGATCACCAATAATCATACGGGATCGATTGTCCCTTACCCTTGTATGATCCCAATCTGAGTATACATAGTCAGCCGCTTCTTCGGGCGATTTCACTCCTGTGAATTCGCCTTTTTCCGTTTGCAGGATGCGCAAATCAATCGAAGCCGCAAGCCCCTCGGCCTCCGCCTGCGTCTCAGCGCACAGCACATAGATGCACACTGTCGCCTGCGGTACGACATTCAGCGCTGACGGTCGGAACGAGCTGCGGTAGCTGCGCACCGCATGCTGTCCTCCCGCTCCGTTGATGAAGTGCGCGAAGCAGAACGCTGCGCCTGCTTGCGAGGCATATACCCCGCTCTGCCCGGTCGAGCCGAGCAGCCACACCTGGGGCATCGAGTCCACCAAAGGGGTGGCG
Organism: Paenibacillus sp. V4I3; assembly: GCF_030817215.1. GTDB lineage: Bacteria > Bacillota > Bacilli > Paenibacillales > NBRC-103111 > Paenibacillus_E. Next base: position 1,846,947 of record NZ_JAUSZA010000001.1, on the reverse strand, counting down.
CGGATGCCCTCGAATACGTGCCCGGGTTCCACCGAGTCGGCGAGGAACCCGAGCAGATCCGTGACTTGCGCTGGGAACCGCTCAAGTCCTTCGAACATATCAGCGCTGATGCCTCGCAGCGCTTTGGCCGTATGCGGCGTGCCTCCGGGCGCACGCCCGATGCCAAGGTCGATGCGCCCCGGATAGAGCGCCTCGAGCATACGGAAATTCTCAGCGACCTTGTAGGGGCTGTAATGGGGCAGCAGCACGCCGCCGGAGCCGAGCCGAATACGACTAGTGCGGGCAGCCAGCGTGGAGAGAAGCACCTCTGGCGAGGAGCCCGCAAGGCCTGCCGAGTTATGATGCTCCGACACCCAGAATCGGGTGTAGCCTAGACGGTCGGCCACCTGAGCCAACCCAATTGTTTGCTGTAAAGCCTCGCTATGCGTACACCCGGATGATACCGGTGACTGATCAAGAATACTTAACTTCAGCATTGTCATCCCTTCTTTCTGAGTCATCTGCCGATGATCTTGATTATACAACGTCCGACCAACAAAAGAAAAAGGACAAACCCCTAATGGCGTTGTCCCCGATTGTGAAATTTTAACTTATCAATTCCTCTTACTTACTAAAAGTGTATGGTTACAGGGAAATTTTATGCCAGACTTTTTTCCAAACAGTAATTTTTCAATACACATTTATCTTAATTGGGCGTTATAAAATCGGAATCCATCTTCATATAGGCTTATATGAGGTTGCTGGATGAATGAATCTCTATTCTCGGTTGAATGATGTTGTAGAATGTGCAACAATTGCGGCCTAAATCCCGCCCTTCATAACTACAACATTAGTAACCACTTTAGCCCAGGAAGAGTGCCTACCAGTTGTTAGGAGCATACCTGAATGAATCGACAGTCTCGAAACTACACCATTGTCTGCCAATAGCTCCGCATGACTAGCAATATCCGTAACCAAACATGCTGTGTAGCCGGTAAGCGAAGAACCTAGCGGAAAATCACCGCTAGGTTCATTATTTTGCAACAATTTGAGGCATAGGTGGAAATTAGGTTTATGTTCAGATTCAGGTTTTACAGCGCTGCCCTAAACTTCAAGACTAACAAGAAATGTCTTAATCTCATAAGGCTTCAGCTCAATATTGAAAGCCTCCACGTCCCCGATAGGACGCTCCATCAAATCACATTCCTGCAGCGATCGAATTTTAAAATCGCTCTTGATATTCACGTAGGTACGGACTCCAGCAAACTCATGGATACGCAGCACCAGTCTCTCTCCATCCTCTGCTTTTTTGATCGCATCCGCCATCACGTTTGGAGCAGAGAATTCGAACATGGAAAGTGTACCTTTCGTTGGAACACCAACGTAACTCGTCAGCGGATTATTAAGCGCCCATGCTTCCTGTACCGTACCGCCTGCATACCAATCCCCCGCATGCGGGAGAAGAGCATACACAAAGGAATGTTCTCCAAGATCAGCTGTCGGATCCGGATGAATCGCGGATTTAATTAGCGATAAACGCATGACATTATCCTTAATGTCGTAGCCATACTTACAATCATTCAGTAAGCTTACACCGTATCCACGTTCAGACAAGTCCGCCCATTGGTGCCCGACGGATTCAAAACGCGCCCAATCCCAGCTCGTATTCCAATGCGTCGGACGCTTGACGTTACCGAACTGGATATCGTAAGTAGCCTCCGTAGAACGCACGTCTACCGGGAATGCAACCTTCAACAGCTGCTGACGTTCCTGCCAGTCGATATGGGTGCGGAAATCAATGCGACGGCTGCCTGCGTAAACAGTCATCGACTGTGAGATCGTAGACTTCACAAAGTTCCATTTGAATGCAACAGTTGCTGCTAATGGTCCTTCTTCAACGAGCTCAACCGAAACGAGATCGGTAATTTCACGCATTTTTTCTTGGTAAAAAATATCAATATCCCAAGCGTCGAAATCAATCGGCTTATCTTCAAACACCTGCAGAACGTTGCCTCGCGAGTTTGCGGCAAGCACGTTCCGGCGATTATCTAGGTCGAATACGCGAACCAATTGACCGGATTCGTTCCATTCGATTTCATAATGAGGCGTTTTCAGCGAGCGACCTTCCAATTGGAAAGGAATCTCGTCAGCCACAGTTGATTGAGATTGATCTGTAAAGTGAATCGTCGTCATACCTAAAGACGGTACCTGAGGCGTGTCGATGATCCAGCGGCCATCCGTGTATTGCGATTTCAATTGGCGGCCTTCGCGATCTGTCCAAACGCTGCCAATCGCAGCTTTTTCCCCAGGGATTACAACAAGATCGCTGCGTTCCCATGAAGCGCTGTTCAGAACCGTTACCGCACCTTTTTCCTGCTGGTTTCCAATTCGAGCTGCAGCTTCATTCCACGCGGATGTCCCTATAGACATAGCTTCAGCATATTCCTCACGACTGTCCTCGTAGACCTCTGTAATCGAAGAACCAGGAATAATATCATGGAACTGATTGCGTAAAAGGATGGTCCAACCCTTGTTAAGCATCTCCTGTGGATAAACGCTCCAATCGGATTTCAACAAGGCAGCCAAAGCGCTGACATATTCCGTTTCACGATATAGAAGCTCCAGCTTACGATTCATCCGTTTGATGTAGGCTTGGCTTGTATAAGTCCCGCGGTGATATTCGAGATACAGCTCACCGTCCCATGTATGGACGTAACGGTCGGTTGCTTCAACAGTTTCTTGTAACCGCTCAAAGTATTCGTCTGCGCGTCCTGTTTTCACTTTTGGCAGGCCAGGCATGTCTTCCAAACGACGGCGCATCTCCAGCATCTCTCGATTGACACCGCCGCCGCCATCCCCATAACCATAAGAAAGCAGAAGTTCTTGATTTACTTCCTTATCTCGGTAGGCATCCCAAGTACCTTTGACCGTCATTGGCGTTACCATGCCGTTGTACGTATAGAAGAACGAGTTAGCTTCTTCCCAATCGCCAGGTGTGGTAATGAAATGCGTCAAAACTTCAGTGCCATCAATTCCCCGCCATTTGAAGGTATCATGAGGCATACGATTGAATTGGTTCCAGCTGATTTTGGTCGTCATGAACGTATCGAAACCGGATTTCCGCAAAATTTGCGGCAGCGCCCAGCTGTACCCGAATACGTCAGGAAGCCATAAATAGGTGCTTTCTACTCCGAATTCTTCACGAATAAATCGGGTCCCGTGTAAAAATTGTCTCACCAGCGATTCCCCAGAGGTTAGGTTGCAATCCGCTTCCAGCCACATTCCTCCGCCAACTTCCCAGCGCCCCTCACGTACACGCTCAAGGATTTGCTTGTAAATATCAGGATAATCTTGCTTGATATAGGCGTATAGTTGAGGCTGTGTCTGCAAAAATACATAGTCCGGGAATCGTTCCATTAGGCGCAGCACTGTTGAGAACGAGCGTGCACATTTCTCCCGAGTATGCTTAAGTCTCCATAACCAAGCCACATCAATATGGGTATGCCCAATACAAGTAACCGTAACTGGATGATGCTTCTCCATCTGATTTAATTCCTCAAGAAGCAGTTCTCGGGAACTATATACGGATTCATAGTAAGCGTCCGAGAGCGGATTCGACCAATCAACTAGTTTAAAAGAACGATCGAGCGCTTTAACTAACTGATTACGTTCAGGATGGTTAGCATCCAGGCTGCGGATTGTTTCCAGCACAGCGCGTCCTGTGTAGTAGAAATCGTCAACCCGCTCATCCAGCCAGCAGATTTCAGCGCGATTCACCGTATGCTTCTTCTCGCGCGGTTTCCCGCCTCCTTCGAGCCCTGACCACAGGCGGATATCCATCCGCCCCCCTAGTTCCTGCAGCTTCTTCCGGCAAAAATACTTCTTGATGGTTCGAATCGAGGCCCTGAAAAGGGGAACCGTTCCAATATAATAAGGATTCGAAGCCGTCATTGTTGCCTCCGCCCGTTTCACCGAAATCGAAGCGCCCCAAAATGGTTTTATCTGCCCATTCCTTAGGAATATCAATCGTGCGCGATAGCCACACGTAGCGGTCGCGCCCTTTCCAAGTCTCACCTGTTTTCAGTTCAAACGTAGGCAGCGTGACTGGCGGCCTTGCTCCAATCGCTCCATCCTCGTCTTCCGTAGCTGAAAATCGCTCCATAGGCACCGCATCGCGATACCGGGTTTCGCTTAATTCGCGTAGTCTTGCTTCCAGCTTCGATTCTGTAAAAAACATATCGAATCTCTCCTCCTATCGATTTCAATGAATCAATTTCTCTAGCTTGAGCAAATTGGTATAACTTAACTCCAAACTATCCATTGGGTTTCCCGGGCAATAATCCTGCTCAACAGCGAACCATTCTACCCCATTTTGCAATCCCCACTTCAGGATAGGTGCGAAATCAATCAATCCCGTTCCGATTTCAGCGAAATATTTTCTTTCGTCTGCAGTAATATCCTTCAAATGGAGGATCGGCATACGAAAAGCATAATTTTGGATGAAGGACAGCGGATCTTGATCCGCTTTTTTTACCCAGTAGGTGTCAATCTCTGCATAAATAGCCGGATCTTCAAGCAAATATTCCAGCGCAAATTTTCCGTCGATTGTCGTATGAAATTCAAAATCGTGATTATGATACCCTACGCGGTATCCCATGCCACTGACTTTGGAAGCGGCTTGCAACAAATCGCGACGCACACTAGCATATCCTTCTGGATTCTGCAGCCCATCCGGTAGGGAGTGGCAGATCAGATCCTTCGTATCGAAAAGGCGGGCCTCCTCCAATACGGCGTCCATATCGTTCTTCAATCGCTCCAAACCGACATGCATGCCAGCCGTTTGCAAGCCGATTTCCTTCATTACCGCAGCAATATCTTTCGCGGGGTTTCCATGCAGCCCATCGATTTGGACGGCTGCCCATCCCATCTTTTTGAGCTCTCTCAGCACGCTAGGGAAATCTTTTTTCAATTCGTTTCTCAAGGTATATAATTGCGCAGCCAATTTATGTTTAATCATTCCGCAATCTCCTCCCTTTCAAATCCAACCATTCGACCTCTTGCTCAGTTAAGGGCAAATTCATAGCTTGTATAGAGGAATCCAGCTCCTCGGGGTTTCGAGGCCCAATGATTGCACATGTCGGGAACGACTGATTAAGAACGTATGATAAGGCAATTTGAATCGGTGAAACTTGCTTTTCTTCTGCCAGCTTTGCGGCACGACGATAACGTTCCCAGTTGTTTTCACTGTAGTAAACGCGTACCATTTCCTCATCCGTACGATTGTCTGGCGTGAAATTTCCTGAGAAAAATCCACCAGCTTGAGCGGACCATGCTAACAATGGCAGCTGATTGACCGAATGCCAACCGCAGGTTTCCTCATCTGCCGAAACGCAGCCCTCCCAGCGGGGTACGTTAGGCTTAGCAAGACTAAGATTCGGACTGCTGAATGAAAAACCTGTGAGTTTATGAGCAGCCGCGTATTCATTCGCTTCCTGGATTCGCTTATGTGACCAATTAGATGCTCCAATTGTCCGGATTCGTTTGGCCTCAAGGTGTACATTCAGCTCTTCGATGATCGGTCCGACCGCTACGTCCGGATCATCTCGGTGCAGCGCATATAGATCGACATACTCCGTTCCTAGCCGTTCCAGACTCTCCGTTAAATCCTTGCGGATGGCTTCCGGATTTACCCGTGGACCCGGACTGCCGTCATCGTGATGAGCACCCTTCGTTAGAATGACCACCTTTTCACGGTTCTTCTGCTCCGTAAGCCATTGACCGAGAACCAGTTCTTTGCCCCGATATTGATGAGCTGTATCGAAGGCATTACCGCCAGCGCGAATGTAAGCATCCAGCATCATCCGTTCTGGCTCTTCCAATTTTCTCAAATCTCCCGTTCCCATGAACAATCGGGAAATGGGTTTGTCTACGCCCTTGATATTCATATATCTCATCTTGAATCCTCCTTCAAACATTTGACCGCCCCATCAAAAGTACAGCTGCCGTTCTATTCATCCTCTTTAAACACCGGCATCAAACGGAGCTCAAACGAGAATTCTTTTTCGTTAAGACGGTATGAATCAAGAAGCTCCGGTCCACAAGAATTGGATCCTACCCCGCTCATCTTGTAATCCAGATGGACGATCGTTTCCTTCCTCTTCGCAAGCTCGTAGTTATGAGTCGCTCTTGTCAAATCCTCTGGCGTAAAATGGCCCGCATTCAAGGAGAAATCTTCTGGAGAAGAAAACTTGATCCCCATCCCTTGCTCATTGGAAACAATAGCCCACTCTGTTCCATACCTGGACCCATTTTCCTGAGGCATGATGTAATCTTCAAACATCTCATCGACCGTCATCAGGTATCTGCCTTTTTTCACGCTTTGACGCTTGTCGATATAGCTCTCATGCGGTCCGAAGCCTAAGTATTCGACTTCCTCCATACCTTGAGGCATCGTAAGCTGAAGGCCAAAACGCGGAAGATAGACTTGTTTTTCTCCCACTTTTACTTGCAGCTTGACTGAAATCTCGCCAGTGCCATTTACTCTCCATATCGCTTCTCCTTGAAGGACTGTAAACCGGCTATCTCCGCCGAGGGAGAATTCGCTCTTGATTTCAACAGATGTTCCGTCAATTTCCGTCCATTCACAGCGGTATGTTTTCATTGCTGTCCGGTCATAACCTGCATTCATCCATCTTTCCTTCACGTGCATGTCATTATCCGTTGGAGCTCGCCAGATAGTGAATTGGGCCGGAGCTTGGAGCATATTCACTCCCTGCTTGGAAATCTTCTGTATCGTTCCACTGTACAAGTCAAACGTATGACAGAAATCAAAGCCTTCGATCTTCAGAATGTCTCCCTCCTGATAAACTTGAAGAGGTGACATCTGCCGTAAGCTATCACCTGATTCTTTCACCAGCTGCACAGGCAATTCAAACTGTTCAAATGTGATTTCGTAACCGGCTTCCGCCCAAATCGTCTGTTCCTTCAACCAACAGGATAAGGTAAACGTATAGGTTCCCGTTGATGTTTCTGGCAATTCATAAGGTATTGTCACAATTTTATGACTATGCGGTGCGGCTTCAATAGACCCCAGTTGTCCCTGCTGGACGATCTGTCCGTCCATTTCCACCTTCCAATGAAGCCCCAAATGAGATAAATCAATGAAGTCGTAAAGGTTCGTCACCTTGATCGTACCTTTTCGCAAATCTTGAGCTTCAATGCGAATAGGCGCGATCACCTTCTTGAGCTCCAGCAGCCCCGTATGCGGTTTCCTATCCGGCGTAATCAGACCATCGATACAGAAATTCCCGTCGTTAGGCTTATCTCCAAAATCGCCCCCATAAGCGAAGAAAGGCGTACCGTCTTTCTTCTCCGTCTTGATGCCGTGATCGCACCACTCCCACACGCAGCCGCCCATGAGCTTCGGATATTTGTAAATGGCATCCCAGTAATCCTTCAAATCACCTGGACCATTTCCCATTGCATGGCTGTATTCGCATAGGAACAGCGGTTTCTTCTGTTTATCGTCCTTGGCATACGCTTCAATTTCTTGCACGGAAGCATACATCCGGCTTAGCATATCGAGACTCTCTACGTCGGGATTAGCTTGACTCGAAGCAGCACCTTCATAATGCACCGGTATGGAAGCATCACGCGATTTTGTCCATTCAGCCATCGCGATATGGTTAACATCGTAACCAGACTCGTTGCCCATGGACCACATAACGATCGATGGATGATTCTTATCTCGTTCTACCATACGAATAACCCGATCTAGAAACGAAGCTTCCCATTCGGGTTTCTGAGAAAGCAGATGAATATTCGCATCATCCCACTCCTCGCTCGCCGTCCCCATACCATGGCATTCCAAGTCAGCTTCATCAATGACATAAAAACCATACTCGTCGCACAAATCCATAAATCGGGAATCGTTCGGATAATGCGAGGTCCGGATCGTGTTGATATTATGCTTCTTCATCAGAACGAGATCTTTGATCATATGATTAAGCGGAATCGTCTGTCCGAGCTCAGGGTGGGAATCATGGCGATTGACACCTTTTAGCTTGACCGCCTGTCCATTGATCTGGAAAACGCCGTCCGTAATTGTAATTTGCCGGAACCCGACTGGAAATTGAAGCACCTCATTACCACAATGAACATAGAGTTGGTACAGATTCGGTTTCTCGGCATTCCACAAGACCGGATCCGTCACCTCGAAGTGGAGCGTGCCTTTTCCGTCGACAGTGGCCTCGTCTGTACCCTTGACGTTACCTTGTGCGTCTTTCAATTCGGCTCTGACTGTTTGAGAACCCGTCGTCTCCAGTTCTATCAACAGAGTAACCTTCCGAAAACCGTCTTCGAACGTTTGTTTATTGAACACATCTCGGACATGGACGGAATCGCGCGCAAGCAAATACACATCCCGGAAGATTCCGGAATACCGCCACGCATCTTGGTCTTCCAGATAAGAACCGTCGCACCATTTCAATACCATGACGGCAATACGGTTTTTCCCTTCGCGGAGCAAGGAAGATACGTTGAATTCCGCAGGTACCCGGCTGCCTTGGCTGTAACCGGCGAACTTGCCGTTTACCCAGAGATAAAAGCACGAATTAACCCCTTCAAAGACGATATATTTATCCTTCTTGTCCCAGTGACCCGAAACGTTGAATTCTCTCACATACAGTCCAGCTGGGTTGTTATCCGGTACATAAGGAGGATCGCAAGGAAAGGGATAATTGATATTGGTGTATTGAAGCTGATCATAGCCATTCACCTGCCAGCATGACGGAACGATTAATTCGTCCCAAGCGCTGACATTCGCCGATTCCTCGTAGAAAGCTTCTTCTACATCCCTAACACTGCGATGATATTGGAACTTCCAACTTCCGTTCAATGTCTGATAAAAAGGGGAACGCGCGCGTTTTCCGGATTTCGCCGACCCCGCATCCGCATAAGGGATGTAATGGGCTCGAGGAGTCTCCCTGTTCACCTGCAAAACGCTTAAGTCTTCCCAATATCGATTGATGTGAATCAATGTGACCACTCTCTCCTTCGTAAAGACATCTATGAATTAAAGTAACCCTTAACCAGCAGACCGTGGATCAACTCGCCGAATAAACTGTTGGCCCAAGCAAACCATGGGCGCGTATAATCGGTCGGGGAATTCGGATCGAACCCTTCATGCATGTACCCCGTATCCGCATCCGTCCGCAGCAGCATCTCCAGAAGCTCTCTTACTTCGGTTTCATCCTGCGAGGTAAGGGCCTGCATAGCCAGACTAATCGGCCAAATGTAGCCCGCTGGCGTATGCGGACTTCCGATCCCCTTCGCATATTTCCCATCAAAGTAGGTTGGATTGTCACTGCTTAGCACAAATCTACGCGTATTTTGATAGACTGGATCGTCTGAGGTCGTGTAACCCAAATAAGGAATCGACAGCAAGCTGGGAACATTGGCGTCATCCATCAGGTTGTAATTGCCGAATCCGTCTGTTTCATATGCATAAATCTTTCCGTACTTAGGATGAAGATAAGTGCCGTAGTTTTGAATGCCAAAGTCTATTTCTTCTCGAAGCTCCGCCGCAAGCTGTACGCACTCCTGATCGTCCCATACAAGCTGGGCAATTTCCTCCATATAACGGAGCACCACAACTGCAAACATATTGGCTGGAATCAAATAGCCGAACGTGCAAGCATCGTCGCTTGGCCGAAATCCGGACCAAGTCATCCCTGTATAATTTACGGGCATTCCCATCCGATTATTACGCAGTGTATCACTTGGCGGACAATCTATACGGGCGAACCGGTAAGGAGATTGTTCGGCATGTCTTTGTTCGGTTTTCCATAGCGAGATAATCGTGTGAACCGCTGACCGGAAGGAATCATCAAACATATCCGTCCGTCCGGTCGCCTTCCAAAACAAGTAAGACAGTTGGATCGGGTAACAGAGCGAATCGATTTCGTATTTGCGTTCCCAAATCCACGGATTCAGCTCGGTCAGATCCTGGTCGTACCGGTTATCGTTCGCTTCCTCATTGAACGCATTCGCATAAGGATCGATATGAATATAAGCGATTTGCCTGCGAATCAAGCCAGCCACTATTTCCTGCAGTTCTTTGTCTCCGGCCGTGAGCGGTATATAATGCCTCACCTGCGCACTGGAATCCCTTAACCACATTGCCGGGATATCCCCGGTGAATACAAACGCGGTATTGTCGTTCATTATTTTGGTTGTGGTTTCCAGCGTATTCGGATAGCAGTTCTTGAACATGGCGAGCAGTTTCGGGTGCCCAGCAAGCTTAATCTCCGCTTCTTCAAGCAAGGAAGTGACAGAATTAGGCAAGGTCATTATTTCCAATCCCCCAGAATATCCTTATAGGCTTCCAAATAATCATCGACAAGCAGCTTAGCAATGGAATAGGAATTAACAAGCGGATGAACGGTGAGGGCTTGAATGGCTAGATCACGCGATTTATGTTTGACAGCCTCAACGGTCAGACGCTCAAACAGCTTCACATTTTTCATCAGCAGGCTCATTTCCTCCGGCACAGAACCGATCTGAACCGGCTTCGCCCCGTCTTTCGTGATAACGCAAGAAATTTCAACGACGTCATCATCGGCGAAACCTTCGATACTGCCTTCATTCGGTACAGATAGAACGATGTTGTTGGTCTCACCCGTTTGCAGCGACTCCACAAAATCCAGCATGACACCTGCATAGCCAAGTGAGTTAGGCAGCTCTAGCTTATCTGTCGGTAGAACAGGCTTCGACTCCGAATTGGTTTCAATCGCCATATAAGAAGCTTCCCTTTTTTGCGTATAGTACAAATAGGTTTGAATGGCTTCATCCGGGTTGCTTTCAATATCCATCTTACGTAAGATATTGAGCATTTCCTTATTATTCTCTGCGATCATCTGGCCGCGCGTCATTCCTGATTTAACGATATTAGCGAAGGCCTTTTCGCGGTGGTAATAATAGTACAAATATTCATTTGGTAAAAAAGGAAGTGATTTCAGCAAATCAGTATCGAACATTTTGAATTCATCCACCCGACTTGTAAAATCGGGATCATTCTTAAGCTCCGACATAATGTCTTTGCCTTGATAAATTACTTTGGTCATCCATGACAAATGATTAAGTCCGAAAAATTCAACCTCTAGCTCCTTCGGATCGATCTCTAGCGCTTCGGCCATTCGCAGCTTCGTATGGCTTGGCGAATCACAGATCCCGATCACCCGATCGTAGCCCGCATTTCGCAATGCTTGCGTAACAAGTCCAGATGGGTTCGAAAAGTTAAAGATCCAGGCCTGAGGTGCAAGCTCTTTAGCAATCTCGCAATATTCCATCAGAACTGGAATCGTACGAATCGCCATCGAGAAACCTGCTGGTCCCGTCGTTTCTTGACCGATCACGCCATGTTTTAGAGCGATCTGCTCATCTACATACCGTGACCATTCCTTACCTACACGTACCGTAGTTACAATGTAGTCCGCACCCTTAATCGCTTCGCGGCTATCTGTTGTAGTCTCCAGCTGAAGGTTGATTCCGCTGCGATCGATTACGATCTGGCATAATTTTGAAATAACGGCTAGCTGCTCCTCATCCGTATCATGAAGAACAAACTTAGTAATCCCGGCATCTTCTGCTTTTAACGTTAAGCTTTTTGTAAATAAAACGGCGCGAACCCCGCCGCCTCCGATTAAGGTCAATTTCATAATTACGCCTCCATACGTTCTTTGATGTGATCTCCGAATTGAAGGATAAAGGCCTCAAGCCCATCCTTGTCCGGTGTACCCGTGCTGCCGCCGTGAGCGCCGACAGATAGTGCTCCGCAAACATTTCCGTACTGCAAGCATGTTTCCACATTTTGACCCGTCAAATGTCCAAAGATATAACCAGCGTTAAAGGAATCCCCTGCGCCAGTTGTATCTACAGTCTCGGCCGGAAATGCCGAATGGTACGTTATTTGGCCTTCCTTCATGGCTACAGCCCCTTTTGGACCGAGTTTAACTACAATGTGATTGGAATAGCCCCCCATAAAGCGTAAGCTTTCTTCTATATGATCGAAGCCTGTGTAATGAAAAGCTTCCGTTTCGTTCATTAGAAATACATCAAAGTAAGCCATTAAATCGAAAACACCCTTAAACCACTCGCCTGAATCATCCCAGCCTACATCGCAGGAAAGGGACACACCCATCTCACTCAGTGTTTTGGCCATCGCTATGAATTCTTCATGGTTGCGTCTTCCTCTATATCCGGTCACGTGAACATGTTTTCCTTGAGCGATTTGTGACAAGTCCAAATCCCTTATTTGAAGCTCCATATTGGATCCCCCATAAGTGATAAAAGACCGATCCGTCTCGGGATTAATCGCGATCGTGATACCGGTGTTACTCGTTTTACTTGTTTTAATCAAGCTGGTATCGATACCATATTGGCCGAACTGCTCTCGAACATAATGGCCGTAGCTATCATCTCCCAGAACACCGTTAAAAGCTACATGAAGCCCGAGCTTAGCGAGTGAAATCGCGAACAAAGCAGCCCCCCCGCCAACATGCATCGTCATATTATCAACGAAAATCTCCTGACCTGGCTGAGGAATTTGATTAAGTCCTGCCACAACGAGATCTATATTGGCGTCACCGATGACCACCGCATCAAATTTTTTCAATATACTCTCCCTCTCTCAATCCAAATAAATATCTATGCTTTTACGCTTCTATATATCTATGTTTTTCTATACTTATTTGTCCTCACGATAAGGCCCACAGCTATTACGGACAACAAGCTTATGTTTCAAAATAATATCTTCTTTTGGCGATTCCGCATCCCCTGTAATTAAATCAAGCAGCGTTTCCACCGTAACTTTCCCCATATCCTGAATAGGCTGCTCCATCGAGGATAACTGTGGACGAACCAACTCCGTCAACTGGCTTCCATCGAATCCAATGACCGAAATGTCTTCCGGAACTTTCAACTGATGGTCATGAATACAATTCATAGCCCCTACAGCCATATCGTCACTCACCGCAAATATAGCGGTTGGATGGGTACCGCAAGCCAGAATCTCTTTCATGAGATTGTACCCGCTTTGTATTTTATAATCGCCGAACCGAATGTACTCATCTACGATGGGGATGCTGCGCTCGGATAGAGCACCGCGGTAGCCAATGTAGCGATTTTGGCCGGAGGTCACGTCTCTCATATCGCCGCCAATAAAGCCAATTCGTTGATGTCCAAGCTCTATCAAATAATTGGTTGCATCGAAGGCTGCCGCGTAATCATCAATGATCACAGAAAGAAACGTTTGATCAGATGGTCTTACACTTGAGAAAATAATTGGAATATCCAGCTTATTCAAAAATGCCCTGATTTCATCATTCAATTTTTCATGCATAATGATAATGCCGTCTACACGCATTTCTTTAAATACATTTAAATATTTGAACTCTTTATCGGTATCCTCAATAATGTTGCACACCAGAAGATTGTACTCATTCAGACTGGCTGTTTCTTCAATACTGCTTAGAATGGTGGAGTAAAAGCTTGACGTAAGGTCTGGGACAATGACACCGATAAGGTTCGTCTTTTTCCGTACCAGACTCCTAGCAATGTGACTAGGCGCGTATCCGAGCTCGTCAATAGCTTTCTTCACCCTAGCTTTTAGATCGTCCTTTACATACTTCTCTCCATTAAGCACCCGCGAAACCGTAGTCACGGAAACGCCCGCTTGTTTGGCGACATCCTTAATCTTCGGAGCCAACCTTGTCACCCTACCTTCTAAAAAACTAGTTCTCTTCTAACTTATATCTTAGCTTTTAACTGCACCCTCTGTGATCCCGGCGATGAATTGTCTGCTCACAATGAGGAAGAAGACAATCAATGGAAGGGTAGCCAAAAGTGCTCCAGTCATAACCATGGAATAGTCTGCTGTATGAGCCGATTTTAATTGCTGTAAGGCTAACATTAATGTGAATTTGGAAGTGTCCGTCAATACGATCAAAGGCCACAAATAATCTTCCCACACGCCCATAAACGTTGTTATAGCGAGAAAGGCAAGCGCAGGTCTTAAAATCGGCAAAGCAACATGCCAATAAAGTCCAAATTTTTTACAGCCATCGATTCTCGCAGCCTCTAGTAAATCATCATGAATCGCTAGCGCATATTGCCTGATCCAAAAAATTCCGAATGCACTTGCCATGCCCGGGATAATCAAGGCCTTATAACTTCCCAACCACCCGAACTCCTTAATAATGATGAATTGCGGAACCAGCAGCATTTGCGCTGGAATCATCATCGTGGCCATCATGGCAAAAAACAGCAATTTAGAACCCGGAAACTTAAATTTGGCAAACGCAAATCCAGTCAATGAATTGAAAAACAACTGAAGCGTGCAGCTAATCAATGCAATGAAAACCGTGTTGAAGAATGCACGAATAAAATTGCTTTTCTCCAAAACATGATGAAAGTTATTCATCAAATTAGTTCCGAACGTTAACTTCGGCGGAAAAGCAAACATCGCACTTGTCTCATTCGTGGACATGACGATAAGCCAGTAAAACGGAAATATGGAGATCGCGACACCGATCATCAAAAAAGTATTTACGATTATTTTTTTGGTCAACACTTCAACAGTCATCTTGTATTCTCCTTTTTATCAATCATCCGATCTGTTGAAAAACTTCCAATTGAGGACGGATAATAAGCCGATGATGATGAATAACACCCATGATACTGCAGCTGCATAACCATAATTCTGATAATTAAAACCTTCCCGGAACATATAGAGAACGATCGTATCGGTACCCGGGTATGGCGGTTGATTTCCAGCTAATACTTGAGGTTCCGTGAAAATTTGAAACCCGCCGATTGTCGACATCATCACTGAGAACAAGATGATGGGTCTGAGCATTGGTATCGTAATTTTGGTGAAAGTTTGAAATAAGGTAGCGCCGTCCAGCTCAGCTGCTTCGTATAGATCTTTTGGAATTCTTTGCAAGCCCGATAAATAGATGACGGCGTTATACCCCATATATCTCCAAGAAATCATGGCTGCAATAACGACTCTAGCTCCGAATTCCGAATTTAACCACGCTATCTTATGAAGGCCGATTTTTTCCATCAAATAGTTAATCAACCCGTACTCGTTGCCGAACAAGGACTGAAAGATAATGACGACAGCCACCATGGCCGTTACATTCGGAAGAAAATAAGCAATTCTGTAAAAACCCTTGAATCTTACAATGGATAAATTGATCACATATGCGACAACCAATGCGCACAGAAGCTGCGGTGCGTTCCCCAATATCCAAAGTGCGATATTGTTGACTAACACTTTCCAAAAAGTCGGATCATGGAGCATATAATCAAAATTCTTGAATCCAACATATTTCATTTCCCCAATTCCATCCCATTTATGTACGGCTAAGTACATCGAGAACAAAATGGGAAATACAGAAAAGATCAGGAACAAAATATAAAATGGAGAAATAAATAGATACAGTGTTCTGCTCTTATAAATTTCTTTAAAAAGACCTCCCATGCTATTCCTCCGCTAATTGGACGAGGCGAGGAAGCCTACTTCCTCACCTGCATCCATTATTTCATTCATTTTCTTACCAAATACGGCTTAGCGTGAAAGCTGCCTTTTAATTTTATCCTGCGCATCTTTCCAAGCCTTCTCTGGGTCTTTCTTCTGCGTGTCAATTAAACCAATTTCATCGGTCAAAGAAGTACCGACCATATCGTCTCTTGAATCGACTGGTGCGATTTTCACATCTTTTGCCGCTTCAGCGAATATTGGACTCAGATCTTGGTTTCCGAAGAACTCATTTTTATTTACCATTTCGGGTTTCGTGTAAACTTCCGGTGTAGACGGATAGTTACCGAATTCCTTATATCCAGCAACCAGGTTATCGGGGCTAGTTAGAAATTTAATAACTTCATAAGCTTCTTTCGGATTTTTCGTCGATTTCAACAGCCCGAAGAATGATCCTCCTTGATTACCCACACCACCAGGCGGGTAGGCAATCTGCCATTTCCCCTTCGTATCAGGAGCTGCGCCAATCAAATCACCAACAGCCCAAGACGCTCCGATGAAAGAAGAAACTTTGCTGTTGTTCGTTGCGGCATTTTTCTCAGCATCACTAACATTTGGATACGTTAAGCCCGTTTGGTAGGCTTTCACAGCCATATCCCAAGCACCTTTGATATGGGCCTGATCACCAATATATTTTCCATCTTCCGTAAAATAGCCTTGGCTATTTTGGCCTATGATGTTTCTGAAAACATCTACAATGGATAGTAATTGCGATCCTGTTGCGTCTTTCACTTTCTGCTGAAGATTGAAATAATCACCCCACGTCTTCACTTGGCTCTTAATGGCTTCCGGCGTGCTCGGTACTCCCGCTTTCTCAAATAAATCTTTGCGGTAATACATAACAACCGGAGCAACATCGATCGGCAAACCGATTAAATATTTATTGTCTGCTGATGCAGCCATTTTCCATTTCCAATCCAAATACTGGGGTTGGATGTCCTTAGCGCCTTGATCGTATAAATTCACGAATTTTTCTTTATAAGGCAACATGGAAGTAACCCAGCTATCCATCGCTACGATGTCCGGCCCGCTTCCTCCGCCTGAGATTGTTGTTTTTAATTTGGTTGCGTAATCCCCCCCGGATGGAAGTTTCTGTGCTTGCAAATCAATATTCGGAAATTTTTTCTTAGCTGCTTCAATCGTTGAATCGGATATCGCACCGTTCCAATACCACATCGTTAACGAAACTTTCTGATTAGAAGCGCTTTCATTTTGATTAGAACTGGTCGTAGTTGGTTTTTGCGTCGAAGTACTCGTATTATTCTGGTCACCACAGGCAGATACGACAAGAATCAAACTAAGAGCTAGTGGCACACTGTACAATGCTTTAAATTTCATAGTCTTGTTCCTCCGATTTAGCGAAATTTGATAATAATAAGACATTTGTAATTCCAAGGCTCATTTCAGCTTTCCCCAACCACATACGACGCCCTCTTGATTTCACGTTATTGATTAGCATAAACATTTCGTCTAAGAATTATTTCTGGTATCGATACCAGAATGGCAGGCAAAACGTTCGCAGGGGCTAACCACCTTCCTGTGTAAGATTACAACAATCTGGTATCGATACCAGATTCACTGCTAAATATCCAAATAATTTATATCTGAATAATTAATGCGTTTTCTGGTATCGATACCAGAAGGTTTACTATGCTTCTGGTTCATAGTATAAATCGATTATCTTCTTTTGACAATGGCATAAATTTACAAAGAGTTAAATTTATCACTCTACGAATCTCATTCATTCATAAAGTATTGTATTATACAAATATTAAGGTGATCGAGGTGACACTACATATATGAAGCTAGAAGAGAAAACGATACAACTTTCCGACATTGTTCCGCAAATATATCGAGCCGATTATTTTCCGTTTCGTCCAAATGAGCGAATTGGTCCGCGCAAATCGTTCGTGCATTCGTATGTATACATTTATGAAGGCAAAGGTTCAATAACCATTGGAACAACTGTATATTCCTGTACCAGAGAAGACCTAATTTACATCCCGCCAGGCTTGCCTCACTCTTTTCATGCGGATAACCAGCATCCGATGGTCCATGCTTCGATTTACTTTGATTGGATTAACACCAGACCTCGAGTGGGAGATATGTCTTTGTTTCATTTCGGAGACCAGCTCTGTGATCCATCCGAGTGCTCACCTAACGTCGTATTTCAGGATTTGCCTACGATTCCTACCAAAGTGCACGCCCCCAAGCAGATGAGATGGATGGAATTATATCTTCATGTCATCGAAAATATCGAGCAGATACAGGAAGATGCTAAACTTTTCCGAAGGGCAGCCTTTGAGCAATTTGTTTCAGAATTGGCGAACCTTTGGCGAAACCCTACCCTTAAAAGTGACAGAAGAATGCAAGCGATCATGAAGCAAATGAAGGAATTTCCTCAACATAACATTTCTATTGAGAAATGGGCTTCGCAGCTAGGGATTAGCACCTCTTATTTGCATAAGTTATTTATCCAGGAAATAGGCATGAGCCCCCATTCTTATGCGATTAAATGCAAGCTGGAGAGAGCCAAAAAGATTTTGCGTGAAACCAATCTATCTATCACTGACATCACCGAAGATCTTGGCTTCGGTTCCATCCACTACTTCTCGAGATTATTTACGCAAAATTTCGGCGAGTCACCCTCCGTTTACCGCAAACGTTTAAGGGAGGGGTATTAAAAGATTAGGATAGTTTTGTACAAATGCAACACATTCCTTCAAAGACAGCTCATAGCGCTTTTGTTATTCTAAATGTGAGTTTCCATCCAGATTGATGGTTCACACGGAATAACAATATACTTAGAAGGAATGTGAATCTATGAAATCATTCAAATCTATTCGTTACCGCCAAGTCCATTTGGACTTTCATACGTCCGAGCACATTACCGGCGTTGGTAGAAATTTCGATGAAGAACAATTCATCTCTTGTTTGCAAAGTGCTCAAGTAGATACAATTAACGTCTTTGCCATGTGTCATCATGGTTGGAGTTATTTTGACACGAAAGTCGGGAAGCCTCATCCTCATTTGGAAACGAATTTGTTGCCGCGCATGTTAGCTGCTTGCAGCGCAAATGACATCGAAGCTCCGATTTATATGACAGTTGGATTTAACGAGCTTTCTGCTCGCGAGCACCCTGAATGGGTGGCAATCGCCCCCGAAGGTGATGACCCCTACGGTCCACCGAAATCAGCAGATCCAGAAGCGCCCCGTTCGACCGGCTTTGACGGTTGGCATATGCTATGTCTGAATACACCGTATTTACAGTATCTTCTGGACTATACGAAGGAAGTCATGGAGAGATTCCAGCCTGTTGGAATCTTTTACGATATCGTCGGAGAATATCCTTGCGTTTGTTCTTACTGCCGCGACAGCCTCAAAGAAATGGGTCTTAACGAAAACAACCCGGATCACCGCAAGCAATTGGCCAAAAAAGTGTACTTGAATTACTTACAGCAAACATCCGAATTGATCTGGTCCCTTAACCCGGATACCAGGCTGTATCATAACTGCTGCACGGAAAAAATGGGTGAAAAGCAATACTACCCTTACTATTCGCATTACGACATCGAATCGCTGCCGACAGGCGGTTGGGGTTACGATTACTTCACCAGCATGGTTCGTTACATTCGCAAACAAGACTTTCAGTATCTAGGAATGACAGGGAAATTCCACAAATCGTGGGGAGAATTCGGCGGATTCAAAAATCCGGCCGCATTGAAGTATGAATGCCAGCAAATGCTAGCCTTCGGCGCAAGAATTTGTATTGGGGATCAGCTTCACCCCGATGGCCGAATGGACGAAGAAACCTACCGGATTATTGGGGAAGCTTTCGACGGAATTGCGGCCAAAGAACCATGGTGTGAGAATACGACCAGTATATCCGAAATTGCCATCCTTTCAGCCAATGCACTTACAGATGCCGAAGATAGCCGAACAAGCGATATGGGTGCTTATATGATGCTTGAAGAAGGCCACTATTTGTTCGATATCATTGATGACTCGATGGATTTCTCCGCCTATCGAATTATCGTTCTGCCCGACTGTATTCGAGTATCTGATGCTTTACAGCGCAAACTTGAAGATTATATAACTGGCGGCGGAAATCTGATTATGAGCGCAGAAAGCGGACTTCGGTCGGATCGCCCCGAATTCTCCTTGGATCTAGGCGTGGAGTTCAAAGGGAAATCCGAGTGGGATGTGGATTATACCCTGGTCACTGATCAGCTAACCGGATCGCTTGTAAGATCACCTTTTCTCAATTACGAATCGGGTTATCAAGCTCAGGTGAACAGTGCTGAAGTTTTGGCTCAGACCTACAGGCCTTATTTCAACCGGAGGCACGGGCATTTCTGTTCGCATCTTCATGCTCCGGCCAAAGAAGAAGCGGATTATCCGGCTGTTGTTAAACACGGCAATATCATCTATATCGCTCAACCCCTATTTAGGTTGTATCGGAAGCACGGCGTGCAGTTGTATAGGGATTTATTCCTTGCGTGTGTCAAACAGTTTATCTCGGCTCCAACGGTGATAACCGATCTGCCTTCTGCTGGGAAAGTAAACTTGACCCGTCAATCCAACGGGACTGATTACGTGCTGCATTTACTCTATGCCGTCCCCATCTTGCGGGGAGATACCCAGGTCATCGAGGATGTGCTGACTTTAAGAGACATCTCCGTACAGATCAAATTGGATGAGAAGGTTAAACAAGTCATGCTGCTGCCTGAAATGACGTTGCTACCTCATATGACGAACGAAGAAGGATATACTTCCGTTTCTGTCAGTCTAACCGGTCACCAAATGGTTCTTTTTGAAACCTAAACATTTCCTTGCTGTCCGTGGTAAGTTGTATTTTGTACAAAGAAGAAATCAAGAAAATTGTTGTACGCTGTACAACAACTTGCCTTTCTAATTCTCCATTTCGCCCTATCCCCTAATCCAAAAAAGCCGTCAGGATAATCCTGACGGCCCTTTTCTATTTTACCTAACTTAACACTAAAGTCATGAACTCAGCCTCGCAGCTGTTCCGTTCTATGTATGCTTCGTATCTTTCTCGTCCCTATACGATGAATCGCCATGATACATCCAATGAGTCCGGCGCCGCCAGCGGCAAAGCCTGCCAGTACATCGCTTGGATAATGAACACCTAGATAAATCCGGCTTAAACCGATACATACAACCAAAACGATAGTAACAACGGGGATTAGCCAGGCCGCTTTCCATTTTTTACGCATATTGACCCACAATAAGTAGCCGATCAGTCCATAGAACAGGATGGATACCATCGCATGACCACTAGGAAAGCTGAAGCTGTCTTCCTCAATTAATCGCATTCCCGTAGGACGGTCACGCTGAAATAGATTTTTAAGTAGTTGATTCAACCCCCACGCTGTCAATACACCAATGAGCAGTATAAGTGTCTCCCATTTGTGCTTAAATTTGATCAGTAGGATCAGGGCTACAACAACGAATACAATGAATTCTGTTATCGCTTTTCCCATTATAGTAAAAAATAAAGCAATCGGTGTTACAGCGTCACTCCTCAGTGAACGTACAGCACTACCAATACTCTCATCAAATTCCTTTAACCAGGTGGATGACAAGCTTTGAGACAATAGTACGAAACCAATTAACAATACGCACGCTGCCCCAAACCCCCAAAATAAATCTTTGTACAACGCTTTCCCCTGCATATATCAATTCTCCCCCATATTGATTTTCTCATTATACTATGTACGCTATGCCCGGTCGCGAGTTCTTAGAGCCTGTGTCTTTTTCAGGAGCAGCGGTATTAACGCAAAAGCGATGTACAATCCCACTGCGGCATAAAACTTACCCGACCCAATGTCTTGCAGTGATGCGCCAAAAACGTTATAAACAACGGCACCCGGAATTATACCAATCAGTGTTCCCCACGTATAGTCCCAAAAGCGAATTTTGGAGAGTCCTGCCCCATAACTTACGCCATCGAAAGGAAAGAAAGGCATTAGCCGCATATATAGGACGACCATAAAACCTTTTTCTTCGGCCTTCTGATCGAAAGACTGAAGCTTCTTATTTCGCAAAATCCGCTGAAAGCTGTTGCGGCCCCATTTGCGCGTAATATAGAAAGATAGCATCGCCCCGGCGCCAGCCCCAATAATATCATAGATAGTCCCCCAGAAAGCGCCAAACACATAGCCTCCATACAGAGTCAACGGTGTCGCCGGAAATAATACCAATGGACGAAGTGTGTAAACGATAATATATATCAGCCCGCCAAGTGGACCTAAATCTCGCAGCCAATCGGTCAGCCAATCCAGATCCAAGTGCTCCCATACACCGGTCCATTTCAAAACGAGCAGACCAGCGACAGCGATTATAAACCATAACAATAGTATCCAGAGCGACTTCGAGCGCGCCATGGCTCCCCTCCTTTGCCCAGTATTCTTGAGTACCATCTTACACAAAGCAAAGGCTACATATCAACCATTGGCATGGCAAATGAAAAAAAGCCCCACTCGCTGAAGACGAGTGAGACTCCTAAGACATACATATATTTATGCCAACCATTGCTTCAC
Organism: Paenibacillus sp. V4I3; assembly: GCF_030817215.1. GTDB lineage: Bacteria > Bacillota > Bacilli > Paenibacillales > NBRC-103111 > Paenibacillus_E. The sequence goes on along the minus strand of NZ_JAUSZA010000001.1, from coordinate 1,824,804 downwards.
TTTCGAGGCAAAATTATTCAGCATTTCATGCGAGCCATATTGACCGCTGAAATCTTCAATGCCGAGGTATCCATCGTAGCCGACCGCTTTTAAGTCATTCAGCAGTTGCTTCCAATTGACGATCCCTTCGCTTAGTGGTGACCACTCACTTTTCCAGAGCTTAATGCCATCTTGCTCTTCGCCGGTTGGCAACCATCTTGCATTTTTAACATGAACATGCGCTAGATAAGGTCCGAGCAGCTCAAGACCCATGCGAAAATTTTCGTATCCTTCATGCACCATGTTGCCGGCATCATGCAGAACCCCAATGTAATCCGGATTGAAGTTGGAAACCAGTCGATGTGCCAATCCAGCACTTGGTGTGATGGTATTATGGTGGATTTCAGCTAAGGCTTTAACACCATACTGCTGAGCAAATTCCTGCACATGATGTAAATAGTCCACAGCCGTTGCATACAAGTCATTATAATTTTTGCTCTTGTCATAGCCAGGAACACCAATACGAATGAAAGATGCTCCTATTTTCTGTGCAGTTTTGAAAACATGCTCGGTCTCTGCAATATTACAAGCATTTAAGTACGGGGTGATACTCAAGTTCACTAAGTTATTGTTAACAGCAGCGAGTCGAAAACGTTCCAATTCTTCATCCGAACCATTCGGATCAATGGAGCAAAGATTATTTCTCCAGAAAGATGGCTTCTCATTTACCGCGTCAGCAGGAATATCTTTAAAACGCCATTCAATGCCATCAATCCCGGCAGCAAGGGCCGCCTTTGCTAGTTCTTCTGGTGTCATGTCAGGTGTCGCTACAGTAAACACGGATAATTTCATTTGAATATGCCTCCTAATTTCATTTGGGGCCCCCGCAAAGTATTCGGAATATGCTTCAGAGATCAAAGTCTCCCCTTTTTTTAACAAGAGTTGGTTGATTGTTTAACTATTCTTTATTTTGCAGTATAATAAAAACGTATTCATTGCATTAATTGGGCAAAAGTTTGCTAATATTGACTCCAGCTAAATAGAGGAGAGCCTCACATGCAGGAACTTTACCAGAATTTGCATCGCATGATCAATTTTAGACATGCCGTGACCCATGATCCGCTTCCATTGGATTTTCACCAGCACCAGGACCAATATGAAATTTATTTTTTCCTTACCGGAGACGTTCACTACTTCATCGAAAAACAGGTTTACCCCTTGCAGTACGGGGATCTGCTGATCATGCACAGTAATGAACTACACAGACCTAATTTTCAATCCAAAAAACAGCGATATGAGAACGTCGTGATCCATTTTAATCCTACGCTGGTGGAGACGTTTAATTCTCCGCAGTTTAACTTGCTCGACTGCTTCAATAACCGGATATTTGGTGAACAAAACCGGATGCGGCTGACTCCGCAGCAGATTGATGACATTATGAAGCTTTATGAGCGTATGGAGATGCATAAGCGACCACAAGCGCTCCCAGGATCGGAAATCCTCTTTGTTTCAGCCTTTATCGAGCTGCTCGTTTTTATCAATCGAGTTTTTCAAAATCAAGGCAAACAAGAGGAACAGATCATGATTCCCGACAAGCTTTCCTCTCTATTCACCTACATTGACGAAAATTTAGATCAGGATCTGTCGCTCGAGGTACTGGAACACGTCGTGTTTATGAATCGTTCCTACCTATGCAGACTCTTCAAAAAACACACAGGCAGCACCATTCATGAGCATATTTTGTTCAAGCGCATCGCCAAAGCGAAACAGCTGCTGCGCGAGGGCTCTACAGTCACAGATACGTGCCAGCTAGCAGGCTTCAACGACTACTCCAACTTTATCCGAACGTTTAAGAAGGCTGTCGGCCTTCCTCCTCGTCAGTACCAGGCCCAGCAGCGGCGGGTTTGATTGGTCGCCAAACAGAAAAAGGTCGTCCTAGTCTTCGTGACTTTGGACAACCTTTTTTTATTGGGACTATGGAGGGGTAATCAGAATAGGATGAAATCCGGTGATTAGGAGAGCGCTAAACTGCCAAGTAACTGCAAAAAGTGCATCAGTTTCGTGAGGAATCCTCGATACCTCGAAAACCAGCTACCTTATTACCGAACACTTTGTCTGCTCTACTTCAAGTTTTCCGGATTCAGCTGCAGAAGCTCAGGCAGTACGAAAATACCGTCCTTACGAATGAGCACATCGTCAAACCAAATTTCGCCGCCGCCGTATTCCGGACGTTGGATATTCACGATATCCCAGTGCAAGGAGGATTTGTTGCCGTTATAGGCATCATCGTAACAATTACCTGGTGTGAAGTGGAAGCTGCCGTCGATTTTCTCATCGAAAAGCGTATCTTTCATCGGCTCTTGAATGTAAGGATTCACGCCAATCGCGAATTCCCCTACAAAACGCGCACCTTCATCCATATCAAAAATTTCATTAATTCGATCTGTATCGTTAGCTGTCGCTTTGATGATTTTGCCATTTTCGAATTCAAGTACGATATTCTCAAAAATGAAACCATCATGAGGCGTTGGTGTATTATAGGAAATAATACCATTCACCGACTCACGAACCGGAGCAGAGTAAACCTCGCCATCCGGAATGTTGAGCTCCCCATCGCATTTAACGCCGCCGATTCCTTTAATGGAGAACGTCAAATCAGTGCCTGGACCGACGAGGCGCACTTTATCTGTGCGATCCATTAGATCTTTCAAAGCATCCATTGCTTTGGACATTTTGCCATAATTCATCGTACAAACGTTGAAATAGAACTCCTCGAACTCATCTGTACTCATGCTGGCAAGCTGCGCCATGGAAGACGTTGGGTAACGAAGAACGACCCATCTCGTATCCTTCACGCGGACATCAAAATGAACCTGTTGATAATAAATCGAATTGTACAGCTTCATCCGATCTGCCGGAATATCCGACAGTTCATAAATATTGGCTCCGCCGCGTACACCTATGTAGCCTTGCATTTGTTTCATTTGGAAAGCATCGGCATCTGCCCATGTCTGCATTTGAGCTTCTGTACCGTTCATGATGAGTTGACGCATAATCACATGATCTCTTACATTGACGAAAGGTTGCGCGCCAGCTGCGTGAACCTTTTTCACGATCTCTTTCACAAGAGCAGAATCAATGCCATATGCTTCTATCAAAATATTTTCGCCAGGCTGCGCCTTAACCGAATAATTCACAAGCACATCAGCGAGTTTCGTTAGTCTTGGATCCAGCATACTTTATCTCTCCTCTTCTTCATCAACAGGGTCAAAAGACGGCTCATTCGTTTGAAAGCCGACCGTGGTCAAATAAAACCACTCCCCATTCTCTTCCTGCTGAGAATCAAGCTCAAAAATAAGAGCACGAAACTTTCTCAGCCATTCTGCATATTTCTCTTTGCTCATTTTGACTTCGACCTGGGTCATGATAATCGGCCATTGAGTACGATCAGAAGATGGAATATGGAACGCCTCTTCGGGGGCATTAATCGCTCTACGTCTGGCACGTCCAAGTACGCTAAGCGTCCTCTCGCGATAATAATTCTCTACCTCTGAGACGTATGGCAGCAGTTTTTCACTAGGCACGAAGCCGCGGGCTACTGCACGATAAAATTTTTGCAAAATACCATTCTTGAGTTCCGTACGAAAGACCGAAATCAAGCCATGCTTCTCAAGCTCATTCAAATGATAATGCACTTTCGCACGAGCCATTCCCAGCAGTTTAGCCAATTGCTGACCGGTGTAAGCTTTCTCTATTAGATAAAGTAACACCTTAGCGCGAAGTGGATCACTTATCGTTTTTAATTGCTCAAGTTCTTCAATAATATAAACCGGTTGCAGCTTCATATGGACTCGACCTCCCTCTATTGTACCAATCTAGCCCTTAAACATGCGTTCTTGGTCAACTCTTAATCTCTTAATGAGATTAATTAAACGACGGTCAAATCTTTTTAACCGTATCATAATGCGAAAAGGATTTCATGTCAATTGCAGTCTCGGCAAACAGGAATGTCCTCATTTCTGACCATTTCAACGCTTTAACGGATTAACGAAGTTAAGCTTTTCTCTATGGTAGCAAAAAGGGACGTTTCTGTCACCCATTAAAGGTGGAAACGCCCCCAATTTATTAACGATAAATTTGGCTTCCTGCTTCACGGAATTCCTTGGACTTCTCCTCCATGCCGCTGTTTCGCGCGGACTCTTCATCAAGCCCTTGCGCGTGTGCGTACTGCCTTATATCTTGAGTAATTCTCATACTGCAAAACTTCGGTCCACACATGGAGCAGAAGTGCGCCGTCTTCGCGCCTTCGGCCGGCAGCGTCTCATCATGGTACTCAATTGCGCGTTCTGGATCGAGCGAGAGATTGAACTGGTCGCGCCAGCGGAACTCGAAGCGCGCCTTGGACAGCGCGTTGTCGCGAATTTGCGCGCCTGGATGGCCCTTAGCCAGATCGGCGGCGTGCGCAGCAATCTTGTACGTGATGACCCCGACGCGTACGTCTTCCTTATTCGGCAGGCCGAGATGCTCCTTCGGCGTCACATAGCACAGCATCGCTGTGCCAAACCAGCCGATCATCGCTGCTCCAATGGCAGAGGTGATATGGTCATAGCCTGGCGCAATGTCGGTTGTCAGCGGTCCAAGCGTGTAGAATGGCGCTTCTTGGCAAACTTCCAGCTGACGGTCCATATTTTCTTTGACCAGATGCATCGGCACGTGGCCTGGTCCTTCAACCATCACTTGGACGTCGTGCTTCCAAGCGATTTGCGTCAGCTCGCCAAGTGTTTCCAGTTCGGCGAACTGGGCCTCATCGTTCGCATCCGCGATCGAACCAGGGCGCAGTCCATCACCAAGCGAGAAGGCGACGTCGTAAGCTTTCATAATTTCGCAAATATCTTCGAAATGCGTATAAAGAAAATTCTCTTGGTGGTGAGCTAGGCACCATGCAGCCATAATGGATCCACCGCGGGAGACGATACCCGTTACGCGCTTAGCCGTCATAGGGATGTAACGCAGCAGTACGCCCGCATGGATCGTAAAGTAGCTAACACCCTGTTCTGCTTGCTCAATCAGCGTATCACGGTAAACTTCCCAAGTGAGGTCTTCCGCCTTGCCGTTCACTTTTTCGAGCGCTTGATACAATGGCACCGTTCCAACAGGAACAGGGGAGTTGCGGATGATCCATTCGCGTGTTGTATGTATGTTTTTGCCCGTCGATAAATCCATAATCGTGTCAGCGCCCCAACGGGTGGCCCACGTCATCTTCTCGACCTCTTCCTCAATGGAAGAAGCGACGGCGGAATTTCCGATATTGGCATTAATTTTCACAAGGAAGTTGCGTCCGATGATCATCGGCTCGCTCTCGGGATGATTAATATTGGAAGGAATGATGGCACGACCAATTGCTACTTCTTTACGAACGAATTCAGAATCGAGATTCTCTCGAATCGCAATGTACTCCATTTCCGGTGTCACGATGCCTTGGCGTGCATAATGCATCTGTGTCACGTTACAGCCTTCCTTAGCTCGGAGCGGTCTGCGGTGTAAGCCTGGGAATATTTCAGCGGCCCCTCTTGCATCAGGAGTTGCAAGCCCATTATCTTCTGGCTTCACTTCACGTCCAACGTAAGATTCAACGTCACCACGCTCTTCGATCCATGTTAAACGATTAGCGGGAAGACCTTGACGGATATCCGTTTTCAGTTCGGTATCGGTATAAACACCACTTGTATCATAAACCTGCACTGGCTCATTGGCTACTTCCTCTCCGTGTAAATTCGTGGAGCTTCCCAAAGAAATTTCTCTCATTGGCACTTGAATATCTGGTCTTGAGCCTTGTACATATACCTTTTTACTACCTGGAAATGTGGAAATTTGGACGTCTTTCACGGAACTACTATTAGTTGTTGTCATACGAATTCCTCCTCTATTTGATGTTTCTAAGCAGCTCAGCTGCTGCTTCACGTGGTGAGTGCGCGCTTGCAATCGCGCTGACTACGGCTACGCCATCCGCCCCTGCGCGGATGACGTGGGATGCATTCGTGGCATCGATGCCTCCGATGCCAACGAGCGGCAGTCGGATGCCGCCTGCGCGAATCCGCTGGATGACGGCAGGCCCCTGGACCTCACGCGCATCCAGCTTCGTGCGCGTGGCGTATTGGGGGCCTACGCCCAGATAGTCGGCGCCTTCGGCGAGCGCCGACCGGGCTTCGCCCAGATCGTGGACCGAGACGCCCACGATCATTTTCTTCAGCCGCTGCCGCACGGCGGCGGCTGGGGTGTCTTCTTGGCCGATGTGAATGCCATCGGCCTCAAGCTCTAGAGCGAGCCCTTCATCATCGTTGACGATGAAGGGGATCGCGTGCTGCGCGCATAGGCGGCGCAGCCGCGCGCCCAGCTCGAGCTTCGCCGCCCCCTGCAGGGCTCCGGCGCCCTTCTCGCGGAACTGAAACATCGTGATGCCGCCGGCAATAGCGGCCTCCAGCACCGAAACAGGGTCAGCCCCGCCACAGTTCGGGCTGCCCATGACCAAATACAAACGCAGCGCTTTGCGCAGCTGCTCGATTTTCATCGTGCACCTCGAATGAAAACATCCTCGTTGACGAAAATGTCATCTAAGTCAGTGGCATTAGCTTCAGCGTCCAAAGCCTTATCACTCTTTAGCTGCCCGCCAGTTGACGTCCTGTCAAGCTCATTCGCCACCGTGCGAGCATTAATCGCTCTAACTCCACGTTGATAAGCCCAATGATTCGTAGGACCATGACCACTGCCAATGTTTAACGGCTCAGCGATTGCAGCTTGGATGAATCTTTTTGCCAGTTGGATGGCTTCTTTCGTCGTTAAGCCCTGTGCAAGTCCTGAAGTGACCGCCGCCGCAAACGTGCAGCCTGTTCCATGCGTATGCTTGGTAACCAAGCGTCTGGACGAAAACTCCGTGAATGTCTTCCCGTCATACAGCAAATCAGTTGCATGCTCCGTATTCACTTCATGACCGCCTTTAATCATCACGTTCTTGCAGCCATAGAGATGAATCCGCTTTGCAGCCTGTTGACGCGACACGCTATCCGTTATTTGCAAGCCGCTAAGCGCTTCAGCTTCAGGTATGTTCGGTGTAACCACATCGGCCAGCGGCAATAAAGAGTGAATCATCGCATCGATAGCCTCTTGCTGAAGCAAGAAGGCCCCGCCTTTGGCTATCATCACGGGGTCAACCACGACACGCTCCCACTTATAGGTTTGTATCGCGGCCGCTACGATTCGTATAATCTCACCACTGAATAACATCCCCGTTTTGAGCGCGTTGGGAGGTAAATCCTCCCCAATAGAGGCCAACTGCTGCTCAATCGCTTCAGCGCTCATCGGATAAACCCCTTGAACACCAAGCGTATTCTGCGCAGTCACGGCGGTAATGACCGACATCCCATAAACGCCCAGCTCTTGGAACGTCTTCAGGTCTGCTTGAATCCCCGCACCCCCTCCGCTATCCGAGCCCGCGATCGTTAATGCTTTGTAAACAGACATCTTACTCCCCCTTTCAGCTTCAACCTCTATTTCCCGCCCTCTCAGAGCCACATTCTTGCTTTTAACCCGCTAACAACTACATCCGAGAAAGCATTTTCTGACCGCTCACCATGGACTATCTACTATCCCTCTAGCGAGACGTCCTTTTCGGCCCTCTCAGCCTCACATTCTTACTCTCAACCCACTCACAGCAGCCGAGAAGATCTTTAACGACCGCTCACCATGGACTATCTACTATCCCTCTAGCGAGACGTCCTTTTCGGCCCTCTCAGCCTCACATTCTTACTCTCAACCCACTCACAGCAGCTGAGAAGATCTTTATCGACCGCTCACCATGGAATATTCACTATCCCTCTACCGAGACGTATATTCCGGCCCTCTCAGCCTCACATTCTTACTAATAGCCCTCTCACAGCAGCCGAGAAGGCCTTTATCGACCGCTCACTATGGAATATCCACTATCCCTCTACCGAGACGTCCTTTTCGGCTTTCTCCGATTCACACTTTTGCTCTTCTCCAACTAAACGCGGCTAAAACCCTCCATCGGGCTGCTAGCCGAGGCATACCGCTTCTTCGGAATACGGCCCGCTTCGAAGCCGGCACGTCCGGCTTCAATCGCCAATTTCATGGCGTAAGCCATTTTGACCGGATCCTTGGCACCCGACACAGCAGTGTTGAGCAGCACACCATCGGCTCCCATCTCCATAGCAAGTGCAGCGTCCGAAGGAGCACCAATGCCCGCATCGACGATTACTGGTACGGTCGCTTGCTCAATTATGAAGCTCAGGTTCAGCGGGTTAATGATGCCTTGACCTGTTCCGATTGGCGATGCGCCAGGCATAATGGCATGAACTCCTAGGGCTTGCAAGCGTTTGGCTAAAAGAACGTCGTCTGATGTGTATGGCAACACGATGAAGCCCTCCTCTAGGAGCATTTCCGAGGCTTTCAACGTTTCAACCGGGTCAGGCAGCAGCGTCATCTCATCTCCAATAACTTCGACTTTGATCATGTCGCATAGTCCGGAAGCCTTCGCTAGTCTCGCGATGCGTACAGCTTCTTCGGCTGTTTTAGCGCCTGCCGTATTCGGTAGTAAGGTGAAATTCGACACATCCAGCATCGACAAGAAATTTGGCTGACTCGCTTCAAAAATATTCATACGACGCACCGCAAACGTCAAAATCTGAGATTCACTAACTTCTACCGCCTGCTTCTGAATATTGAAATCCGGGAACTTGCCCGTGCCCAGCAATAGTCGTGAACGAAACTCGTAAGGACCGATTTTTAGCATACAATTATCCCCCTCCAACAAAATGAACGATTTCGATTTTATGACCTGCGGAAAGCTCAGCTTTCACGTGATCTTCTTTTTGTAAAATGTTTTCATTATGTTCCACGACGAGCATTTTCTCACTCAAACCAAAATGCGCGAGCAGCTCTTCAATGGTTCGGATCGAATTCGGAATGTCTACGCTTTGCCCATTAATGTGCAGCTTCAATGCTGTGCAGCTCCTTTCCTATGGCTGAAAATAATTCCCCTTCACGCCGCCCGATCCGCTTCGATTGCCCAGATAGATCAGGACTAAAAGCATCGAGCAACGATTCCATAGCCAAAAAGGTCTGTTTTCCCGTGTCTGATCTTGTCTCTGATCTTATCTCTGATCTTATCTCTGATCTCGTCTCAGATCTTGTCATTGATCCTGTCTCCAATCCCAGCTCAAGCTCAGGCTGAAAGGGATCCTCTCCCCCGCCCAAAACGAAATCCGCGATCACCTTACCGGTGATCGGACTGAGCAAAATCCCATTGCGGTAATGCCCGCAAGCGGCATATAAACCATCGTACCCCGGCACTTTGCCGATGTACGGCAGCCCGTCTGCCGTCTGCGGTCGCAGACCCGACCAAGCTTTCTCCCACTCGGCTTCGCCAATCGCGGGCATGAGCAGCCTCGCGCGATCCATCAGCTCAGCTAGCCCAGCCAGCGACACCTTGCGGTCGTAGCTGTTCGGTACTACTGTCGCGCCGACCAGCAGTCGTCCTCCGGCTTTCGGGACGATATAACACCCTGTCGTGAACAGGGTCTTCCTGAGCAACGGCTTCGTCGTAAGGACAGAGAAGCACTCGCCCTTCACGGGATACACCGGCAGGTCGACGCCGATACCAGCCATTAGCTGTCCGCTCCACGTGCCAGCCGCCACAACGACGTGGTCGCTGTAGAGCGGACCTTCGCTCGTCATAACACCGACGGCTCGGCCTCGCTCCGTCAGCAGCCCAAGTACCTGGGCGAATTCTTGCACCTTCGCCCCCAGCACACGAGCTGCCTGCGCGAACGCCGCCGCCAGCAGCGGCGCCTCTACCTGCCCATCGCCCGGCAGGTATAAAGCTCCGCGCGTCGCCTCGCTCAAGGCGGGCTCGAGCTTGGAGGCTGCAGCTGCGCTCAGCCACTCCGCCTGCTCGCCCGCTGCGCGTTGGAGCTTCTCCCTCGCGCGCAGCTCCTGCTCTTGAACGTCGCTGAGCGCCACGTTCAACAAACCTTCACGGACGAGACCGATGTCGATGCCCGTGAGAGCTTTCAGTTCCTCGCTCAGCTGGGGGAACATCGCTCTGCTTTGTCGGGCCCACTGGAAAAGCGGGCCCGTATCCTCCATCTCGGATTGTGCTCCGAGCATGCCACCCGCCGCCGCCGAGGCTTCCATGCCAAGCCTGCCGCGATCGAGGAGCATGACGGACTGACCTCGCTTTGCCAAGTTATAGGCGATCGAGGAGCCAATAACTCCGCCTCCGACGATGATCACATCGTTCATATGTTTCATTTATCCAACCTCCTTTCGCTTTAGCTCGCTCTCGTAAGCTTTCACTGCTTCCAATGGGTCTTCCGCTTCCCATATCCCACTCATCACTGCTATACCAGAAGCTCCCGCTTCCAAAACTGATCCTACACGTTCAGGTCTCATGCCTCCGATCGCAATAATCGGAATTGAGACTTGGGCCGCCATATCTCTGAGCTGCTTCAACCCCCTAGGCGGGATACCCACCTTGGAATTCGTAGCAAAAATATGACCAAACATCACATAATCCGCACCCTCCCTCTCTCGCTGCTTAGCTTCCTCCGCACTATGTATCGATACGCCAGTCCTCTGCACTCCCTGACAGAATTCTCTTAGGGTTGAAAGCGGCGGGGTGCTGCCCTGGAGCTGTAATCCACCTAAAGCCGCAGCCGTGACAATGGACGGGTAACCATTGATATATAGGCTTTTCGCAGGAATACCTGTTTCGAGCAGAAACTGCACACCTAAGAAGATCTCGTCTAATGATTTCTTTTTTTCACGTATATGAATGGCCGTGACATAAGGGTGAATCTTAGCCGCAACCGCCGCCAGCTCTGTCCACGCTAGCCTGCCATTGGAAATGACATGCAGTTCATACCCAGTCATGAAGAGTCTCAACTCCTTTCTTGCGCTACTTATTCAGCTTAACTTTCGGGTTATAAGCATGTTTTTCATCACTACGGAGGTTCTTCTCCCCTTCACACCGACTCTAACGATGAAAAACATCACTTCAGAGTGGAAATCGCCCTAAATCATCTTCATCTTTTTGTTTTAAGCATATTTTTCATCGCTACGGAGGTTCTTTTCCCCTTCACACTGACTTTAGCGATGATAAACATCACTCCAGTGCAGGAATCCAAAGAGAAATCGCAATTTAGGGCCCAGCTACTTTCTGTACCACACACTGTATGAAATGGGTTAAAATAATCAATTTCACCCCAAAATCTTATTTTCAGGCATGAAAAAAACCACTTTTCCAAAGAAAAGTGGTTGTAGGTTGCGCCGCCTAATAAACATGCAAAGATGGGGCTCCAATGATCGTTCCACTTTCCTCCGCTGGTATGACCCAGTTCAGGTTCAAAGGGTTCAGATTGCTCTGTCTCAGCCTTGCGGCGCCCCTAGGGATTCATTCGTATGTAATTGTTAAATATCATAGCACGTCATTCATCGCTTGGAAATAGAAATTTTTATTGATCATAATTCTATCGTTTTCCCTGTTTTTGCCGATTCATAAATGGCTTCCAAAATTTGGGTAACAACAAATGCTTGCTCCGGTTTAACAAGTGGCTCCGTATCGTTGAGAATACTCTCCAGCCATTGTCTGGCCTCTTTCACGCCTGGCTCTTCGGCACCTGCGTCGAAATAAGCAATGCCTCCGCCTGTCGTAGCCTTGGTTTCGACTAGCTTTCCATACTTGGCGCTGTTGAAAACCAACTCACCTTTGCCCATAGCAGGACTGCCTTTCATTTCCGCTCCGCCTTCTGTTCCGCACAGGGTCGTCATCGCTTCTCTAGTATCTGTTATATTAAGCGCCCATGCGCATTCCAGGAATATCGTTGCACCATTCTCCATTTTGATAAATCCGAAAGCTGAATCTTCGACCTCGTAGCTTTTGGGATCCCATGGACCGAACATATTGCCTTCGAACTTATCCCCTAATTTGTGGAATACCGATCCTGTCACTGATTTCGGCTTGTAGTTGTCCATGAACCAGAGAGATAGATCCAGCGCGTGTGTGCCAATATCGATCAACGGTCCGCCACCTTGCTGTTCTTTGTCCGTAAAAACGCCCCAGGTCGGAACTCCGCGTCTGCGAAGGGCATGGGCTTTGGCCATATAAATATCGCCGAACTCCCCATGGCGGCATGCTTTGTACAATACCTGTGAATCGTCTCGGAACCTATTTTGGTAACCGATCGTTAATTTTCTTCCTGTCTTCTTGCTTGCCTCTAACATCTTTTTAGCTTCAACAGAATTGATAGCCATCGGCTTTTCGCACATGACATGCTTACCTGCCTCAAGCGCAGCCACCGTTATGAAGGAATGCTGAAGATTGGGAGTCAACACATGAATAACATCAATTGACTCATCTTGCAATAATTCCTTATAGTCCAAATAAACTTTCGCCTGCTCCGTTCCAAATTCTTTTGCAGCTTTGACAGCCCGCTCTTCGACAACATCACAGAAAGCAACCATTTCGCCTAAATGAGTGAGTTTCGCTAATGAAGGCATATGCTTTTGGTTAGCAATACCGCCGCAGCCTATAATTCCGATTTTCAATTTAGCTGTTGACATGATCGAACACACTCCCTATGATCTAATGCGCCATAAAGCGGCTTTACACATACTTTTGCAAAAGCTTTAAATCATTCTTTATGCTTGTAAATTTATCGTCGCTTATCCCTTCATTTTCAATAAAGGCATATTGGATCGTACCCATTTCTTTGATTTTGTCGTAGGTGGCTTTAAAATCGATTGAACCTGTTCCTAGATCCACAAAGTCACCTGCTTGTATGTATCCCTTCCCGCGATATAGCTGCATCATATCCAAATCTTCGTCACCTGGCTGGAGAGCGTCAAACACGTTTAGATGGAGGACCTCTTTATTTAAATCTTTCTGATGGACGATATCGCATCGGCTGCCTAATTTCTCAAGAACGGCGATGGGATCAAGACCCGCACGCATAACCCAAACCAAATCCAACTCAAATTTGACATAAGCCGGGTCCGTATTTTCAACTAAAATATCGTATAAGGTCGTATTTTCCCATCTTTTGAATTCATGGAAGTGATTATGAAAGTAAAATTGCAAACCGTTTTCAGTGCATTTTTTTCCGATTGCATTCAGTTGTTCTGCGGTTACCAATGTATCTTCACGATTTTTGATCCATGCAGACGGCATTACAATCGCTTTACATCCAAGTTCAGCATTTTCTTGGATTAACTGATCCCAATTCTGGGCATCTTGATCCAGTCTTTCATGGGATGCTATAGGCTTAAGCCCCAATTCTTCCAGCTTGTTTTTTATGGTTTGCAGAGGAAATGAGTCACTGTATCGGACGCCTGTCATAAAATTGGTGGTGATTAATTCCACATTTGTATAGCCTGCAGAAGCTACCTTTTCAAGGGTGCCAAAGTAGTCGTTGTTTAGTGCTTGAAAGACTGAAAATAAATTCACGCCAATTGAAATGCTCATTTTAACTGCTCCTTTTGTGTTAAATTTTTCATATGCTGAAGCTTATGGTTCACTAGCCTTTTATTCCGAGGTTTGCCTCTAAACAACGTCCACACGAGAGGAAGGCCGACTAATACGATCATCGTCGCTACAATGTACACGTCATTAGAGCTCATCGTGAAGGCTTCCGCCTTCAGCAACTTTCGCTGGGCTTCCGCAGCCCTATCTAAACCAAGTGCCTGGTTGTGTGCGGTTAACCGTGATGCGATCAGTGAAGTAAACAACGCGATGGAAAAGGAACCGAAAACTTGGCGGATCCAGTTATTCACCGATGAAGCATGACCGGACAGTTCGCGCGGGATGGCCTCCATACCAACGTTGGTAAGCGGCATGATCGTTAACGAAATCCCGATGTAGCGTATGGTCAGCCACAGAGTGATGTACCATTGCGATACGTACACATCCAGACGTCCTATTGCTAGTGTTCCGACCGCGATCAAAAGAATCCCGGAAACGATCAGCCATTGCGGAGCAATTCTCATATACAGCTTGCCGACGAGCGGCATCACGCCTGCCATCGCAAGTGTGGCCGGTAGCAAGATCAAACCGACCTCCAGTGCGGACGCCCCTTGAACGTTCTGCAGAAACACCGGTATTAAATAGGCGCCGGAATACAAATTGAGCGTAATAACGGCCAGCACGGCAAGGCTAACCGTATATTTTAAATTGACAAATACCTTCAAATTCAAGAGCGGTTCAGGGATCATTAATTCTCTCCGAATAAAGCACCCGAGCATCAGGATGCCGAAAGCGAGCAGCGACAGCGTTCTCCACGAGCTCCATCCCCATGAATGTGCTTCGCTGAAGGCGATCAGGAGGGAGCCGCTGCTTAGAATTACGGTAATCAAGCCAGGCAAATCGAACGTTTTCGGTGTATTCAGTTTGTAATAGGGAATAAGCCGCCAAGCGACTGCAACTGCCGCAATACCGAACGGAATGTCCATGAGGAACAGCCATTTCCATTCGAACTTTCCGATCAGCCAGCCCGCCAATAGAGGTCCGAACGCAGGCGAAAGCATCGTCGACAAGGTCCACATGCTGAGCGCAAACGCCTGCTTGGCTCGGGGAATCACCTGATAAAGGATCGTCATTGTGGCTGGCAAGATAATCCCGCCAAAAATACCCTGCACGACTCGAAACGCAATTAACGATTCAATATTCCATGCGAAAGCGCTAAGTCCTGAAATCAGCGTGTAGCCAATAAGCGCAGCGACATACAGGTACTTGGTACTGAACTTTTCCCCAAGATACCCGGTGAGGGGAGCCACAATTCCGGTTGCCAGCAGGTAACCAGTCATCGTCCACTGCATGGTGGTCAAATCGGTATGAAATTGTTCCATCAAAACGGGGAACGCTACACTTATCGAACTCATGCCAAGTGTCGCCAGTACGGACCCGAAAAAAATCGCAATCATTACAGGCACAAACGGTATGTTTCTCTCCTGTATCTCTGTAGGGGACATGCAGCTTCTCCTCGCAAAAACTACTTATTGGTTTTCGCCCATTCATCAAGCTGCTTTTGCTTCTCAGCTATAATTTTGTCCATGCCGGAAGCCTTCATTTTGCCAATAAATTCAGGCAAGTTTTTATCCGGATCCAGCGTACCGGTTTCCAAACCTATTTTGAATTGGTCCTTCACGCTCTGAACAGCGGCCACTTCCGTTTTAACCGGATCGACAGAAAAGCTGAAGCCGAGGGCTTTTGATTTTTTGGACGATTTGTTGAAATCAGCCTGATCTTTCCAAAGACTAACAGGATCAGTTTCCCAAATGTAGGAAAGGAATTGATTACCCCACTCCCATCCATGATTCGGGCTATAGGTGGCATTCTGCGTATCTACTCCATTCGGGAAGGCGATCAAGTCACCCTTCTTGACGTAGTGCTTTCCTTCAATGCCATAGTCGATCAAGTTGATCAACTCTTTGTCGGAGTAAAGCAAGTTGAGGAACATCATGGCTCTCTCCGGATCCTTCGAGTTTTTGGCGATACTGAACATGACGTTTGCAATCGACGACGTAGAAGTGACAGGAGGGATAATGCGAGCTGCAACCATCGGTGTGCCCGTCAAGATGGCTTCCTTCGTTTCATAGCCAGGCTTCATATGCACTGTAAAGGAAAAAGCTTTGCCGGCCTTCACAAGGTCTTCAGGGCGGATTTTGTTTGTAGCGATATCTTTCGGGATATATCCGTCCAAATACCATCTTCTGACCATTTTTAATAGATCAGAATATTGCTTCGATTCAAACCAATTGACTACCTTCAGGTTATTATCATGGTCCGGCAGCACTCCGTTATCATCATTCAATGGGTCCATAAAGCCAGGTGCAAGGGACGCGATATAGGACGTACCCCCGCCTTCCGGAACAATAGCCGCCATATTCGGCTCGTTATCTTTGACGACCTTGAATACGGCATCCAAATCATCAAAAGTCTTGATCTTGCTTAGATCAATCTTGTATTTATCAACAATATCTTTGCGCATCAGGATACCGTAGTCGGCTGCCCAGTCGCGTACGCTAGGTATGCCATAAAGTTTACCGCTGGCCATCGTCGCTTTTTGAATCTCCGGTGTGACGACCTTGGCAATATCCTGTCCATATTTCTTAAGCAGATCCTCTAAAGGGACAAGCTGTCCTTTTGCCGCTTGCGTACCGTAGCCGAGTGCTGTCAAAGTGACTAGCAAGTCCAAATTTTCATTGCTAGCAAGCATCAGATTGACTTGTTGCTGATACGCAGCGGGGTCAATAGGCACAAATTTAACCGTTGCATTAATTTTCTCTTTGGTCAGTTTGTTAACGGCATCCTGGACCTCTTGCAGATCCTTGTTGTTACCAATTTTATAGTAGGCCACTGTTAGTTCATAAGGTTTTAAGTCCGACTTCGCCTTTACTGTTTCTCCTGCCGCACTTGGTGCGGTTGTAGCCGTAGAGCCACCGCTACCGCTGCTGCATGCCGTCAATAGAAGAGAAACGGCTATCATTCCCGCTAACGCTGTTTGGACGCTTTTTTTTCTATTCCCTCTCATTTCGTAGCCTCCCTGTTTTATATTCCATTTATGCTAACCGGCTGATGCCGAGTATAGCCTAGCCTTTGACTGCTCCAATGACGAGACCTTTGACGAAATATTTTTGGAAAAAAGGGTATGCGATCAGCAATGGAATAGTCCCAATAACCGCCATAGCCATCCGGACCGATTCCATCGGAATGTTACTGCTTGCAGCAAGTTCCGTTGTGCTGCTGCTCGCGTTGCTTGACAAAAATTGCGCGTTTAACAAAATCCGGTTTAACAAATTTTGCAAACTGAACAGCTTGCTGTCGGTCACATAGATTAATCCGTTGAACCAATCGTTCCAATAGCCGATCGTTTGCATCAATCCGACCGTAGCCAGAATGGGAAGAGAGAGCGGAAGCACGATCTGGAAAAAGATTTTAAATTCCCCCGCCCCGTCAATGGATGCTGACTCAATAACCGGGGTTGGGATTGAAGTCATAAAAAAGGTTCGCATAATCAGCACGTAAAATCCATTGGATAACAAACCGGGAATGATTAAGGCCAGCAGTGTGTTTTTCATATCGAACACTTGTGTATATACCAGGTAGGTGGGGACCAGACCTCCGTTAAACAGCAGTGTGAAAAACACGATAAACGAGAGCGGCTTGCGAATCAGCATATCCTTTCTAGATAATGGATAGGCGCATAGGGCAGTGATCGATAGCCCCACAAACGTACCAACTAAAGTTACCAGAATGGTAATACCGTAAGCCCGAAATATGTTGGAGGAATCGTTCCACAAAAATTCGTAAGCTGCCAGGCTGAATTTACTCGGTAGGAAGGAATACCCTTCTGACACAATGGTCATTTCATCGGTAAAAGAAGTAATCACGAGCAGAAAAAACGGAAGAAGACAGAGACAAACAATGCCAATAAAGAATACATGAATGATCGCTTGGTACAGTTGACTTTTTACTTTCATTGGGTATCCCTCCTTATTAAAACAAAGCGTTATCGCTGTTTCGCTTGCTCACCACATAATTTGAGATGAGTACGAGAATGAATCCCACAACGGATTGATATAGGCCCGCTGCCGAAGACATGCCGATGTCGCCCAATCTTAGTAAAGCCCGATAAACATACGTATCGATAACGTTGGTTGTAGGAAAGAGCGCGCCCGTATCAAGCGGAACTTGATAGAACAAACCAAATTCGGAGTAAAAAATGCGGCCGATTTGCAGTAATGTCATAATCACAATAACCGGAGTGATTAATGGTATGGTAATATTCGTAATCTGCTGCCATTTACTCGCTCCGTCAATCCTTGCGGCCTCGTAATATTCCGGGTCGATTCCGATAATCGCCGCTAAATAGATGACACATAGGTATCCAACATGCTTCCAAATGTTCACAAAGGTCAAAATATACGGCCAATATTTGGCTTCGCTATACCATGAGATTGGATCCATTCCAAGCATAGGCAGGATTTGTTTATTAATGTAACCGGTTTCTCCGCTTAGCATGGCAAGCACCAAATAACCGACAATAACCATAGAAATCAAATAGGGGATGAGAATGACGCTTTGGTAAAACCGGGCAAATAATTTCTTCTTCACTTCATTCAACAAAATAGCTACGCCAACGGCGATGATCAAATTAATGATAATAAAAGCCGAATTATATAGAATCGTATTTCGGGTAATCAGCATGGCGTCGGAGGTTTTGAACAGGTACTCGAAATTTTTAAATCCAACCCAATCGCTGGCCCAAATTCCTTTCGTGAAGTTGACGTCTTTGAACGCAATAATCAAGCCAAACATCGGCAAATAGTTGTTGATGATCAGATAAATGATTTCGGGTATGACCATCACAAACAGAGGGGCATACCTCCATAACTTTCTCAGTTTTTTTCTGGTTATTGATTTCGTTGCCGTTATCCCAGCAGCTGTCGTGGTCGCTGAATTTGCCCTAGTTGTTGTCGTTGTCCCCACATCGTTCCCCCCTCTTCCGTTATACTCTCATCATATCTAACTGCCGCTATGCACTCTACCTGTTTCCCGACTTCCTGTTATCGCATTTCCGACTTCTTTTTGAACAAAAAAGATCGAACCCGAGAAGGGAACGATCTCATGTTTAAGGAACCTTATGTTTGGTAAGTTTCATATAATTTGCGGTAATCCTGTGGATTAATGGCCGTCGCTTTCTTGAACATTTTTGAGAAATGGGAAAAATTATTGTAGCCCACTGAAGCGGCGATGCTTCCAATTTGAAGATCCGTCTTCACCAGCATTTCTTTGGCCAATTCTACCCGCTCCTGGAGAATATAATCAGAAATCGTCAAGCCGGTTTCTTTCTTGAAAATTCTTGTCAGGTAGTCCGGATTCATATTCACATGGCTGGCGATATCTTCCCGCGATACATCTTCGTTGATGTGCTGAGCGATATAGTGTTTCGCTTTTTCAACAACGGTTTGACTTTCATCCACAGAATGAATGCGACCCGCAGCTTCTTCGATCATCGTGTTTATCCATTGTCTAAGATCAGCTATGGAACGGGAAACGGACGATGCTTGCATAGACAGAAGTTCTTCCGAAAAAACCTGATGCGCCCTCAAGCCCTTATAATGTAATACGTGATGAATCATTTGCAGAAAATCCTCATAAAATCCGCGCAGCAATTTGGCATCGAGTCTCTCCATTTGCTTCATCGCATCCAAACTATGATCGATCTCTTTCAGCAGTTTCCCTTTGCATCCACACTTGAGCATTTCCCCCCAACCGTTCATTTTGGGCAGCGGAAATGTATCGTAGCTGCATCGTTGCTCGCTTAAAAAGAAGATTTTATTCGTTTGTGTAACATTGTTGGACTCCAACGTGACTAAGGATTCGAACATCTCCAGCATTCCCTCTGTATATACGGGAGTACCGATATAACAACAAAGATCACAGAAAAAGTAATGGTTACAAGCATCGATATAACCCTGTAATTCGTTGGTTAGCTTCTCTTTATCGATCTTGCTACCCGGGTCGACCGAGAGGATGGCCAGTAACCCTCCGCTTTTGACCTGAACGATCTGGCCGTTTGCCTCTTTCCGTACAGCCAATTCTTCCAACGAGTTGCGCAAGGCGTATTCCATTATTTTTTCTTCACGAAGAGTCAGTTTTTTATGCCAACGCTGTACACTGACCCATATCGGCACAAATAAGGCTGTATCGCTATAAGGTATATTTTGCTTCGCCATAATTTCTTTGATTTGAACCTTATTCGAAGGGATCGACCTATGAATTAAATCCTGCCAGAAGCGCTCAACAACCATGGGTTGGTACGATTCCCATAACTGATAGTAATGCTTATAGGTTTCATTAAATTGGATCAATCCTCTTTTCTTTTCCAATTGTTCGATCGCATTTCGAACGGCTTTCTCCAATTCCGGAAAGCGGACAGGTTTGAGCATATAATCCAGACTTCCCAATTGAATCGCTTTTTGCGCGAATTCGAAATCAGCATGACAGGTTAAAAAAAGGGACTCGGTATCTGGAGAGTGTTCTTTGACCCAAGATAACAATTGAAATCCGTCACCTTCCGGCATTTCAATGTCGCAAAGCATAATATCAATTTTCTGGGCCCCAAAGATTTCCTTCGCCTGTCGAATGTTAAAAGCTTCATGAACCTTTGAAAATCCAAGTTGGTCCCACGGTACCCCCGCTTTTATCCCTCGTACAGCGTGAATTTCATCGTCCACGACCAGCAATTGAAGCATCGCTTTCTCCACCTTTCTTCTCATGAAATGGGATGAGAATTTCAATCACTGCGCCGTGACCTGCACCATTTGAAAACGTGATCTGGGCGTGATCTTGATATAGGAGGCGCAATCGGCGCTGCACATTCCATATCCCGATATGATGACCTTCTCCGTTACCGATATCCATTTCCATCTGCAGCCGAGCCAAAACGTCTTCAGGAAATCCTTTTCCTGTATCCTGAACCCGTATTTTTATTTTCTTATCTTGGGTGGCTTCAATGGCTATACCAATATGAACCAGTTTATCCATGCTAACTGCGTGTTTGATCGTATTTTCCACAAAGGTTTGAATAACAAGCGGAGGAACCAATTCATCCATCAGGTTGTCTGGAACGGATAGATCATAAGTCAAATTTTGAGGAAACCGCATCTCTTGGATACGAAAGTAATTAAGAGTATGCTGGACCTCATCCCTTAAAGCGACGAATGCCATGTTGCTTCGAAACATAAAGCGAAAATATTGTACGAGACAAAGCGCCATTTCCTGAATCAATACAAAGTCTTTCACCTGTGCCAAATTATAAATAATGTTCAACGAGTTCAGGAAAAAGTGCGGATTAATTTGAAGCTGCAAATGTTTGAGTTCGGCCTTCTGATGATTTAATTGTTCTTCCAAAACATTAATTTTCAATTCCTGTATTTGCGATATCATGCGATTGAAGGATTGGTTCATCTTGTCGAATTCAATGACAGAAGGGCTGTATGTGATGCGGACGTCCAAATTCCCGTCTTCAATTCTCCTCATAGCCATCATGATCCGGTTTATCGGAACCAAGATGATTTTCCTTAAAAGAAACAAAATGAAAGGAAACAGAATAAGTGATCCCATCAAAATGAACGATACCATTCGGCGAAGGAAAGGAAGATTCTCTAGAATTTTGCTGTCTGGTATGGCAGCGATTAAGCTGAAACGGCCTTTCGCGGATTTTTCGCCAACGACTAGAAATTTTTCGTTTTTTCCAGTGAGTTTGTAATCCGTTCCAACATCGTTCAAATTAATTTGATTTTCTTGTACGAAAGCTTGGTTAGACATGGTCTCGAACAGGTCCGTAACCAGCAGCGCCCTACCGTTGTTGCCCAAATCGACCAGGTTCAGCGGAACCATTAATTTACTCGCATCCGTCCATGCCCCGATATAGACATTCCCATATTTGATCACACGGGTCAAAAAGTATTGATCTCCAAGCTTAAGCATGAACCATTCTTTCAGACTTGTCTGATTTGAACCATCGCGTTGGTCCTGAAAAATGGTCTTAATGCTATTTTCAACGGCTTCCTGTCTGGTGTAAGTGACTTGATCACTCATAACTGTCAATAAATCTTGATTCGGCTCCGAGTAAACAAAGAACATATCCATTGATTTATAATTAGGGAGGTCTTTTAACAGCTTATTATTTAATTGAATTTTCGTAAAAGAGTACCGATCGGCATTTTGATCTCGCTGCGCGTCAAGTACAAGCAGTCCCGTGTCTTGCGCAGCGAAGTTGAATAAATACTTGTCTACCTCATCCAAATTACGGTCGATCTGCCCCATATATAAGCTGATTAAATTTTTATTCGATTGAGCCACTTGATTTCGAACAACTTGGATGGCGTACAAATTGTTATAGATCATGAAAACTACGATGGGTATCACAATAATGAGTAACCCAAATATCAACTTAAAGCGCAGTGTTTTGAACAGAGGCAAAGTATGAATTTGCACGGTTGAATAGACTTCCCCTCTCGTGAAAGCTAGCGTGATCAGATAGAAGACGCTTCGGGTTTCAGATAGGCCATGATCATGTCAATTAACTGCAACATCATCTCGCCTGGATCAATCTCTTGTTCGACACGAAGAATGTTTCCTCTTGATGCCATCCGCTGCGTCATACTCATCATCGTGTTTGCAATCATGGCTGATGTCTTGGCGGGATCAAGGTCAGACCGGATCGAGCCATCTTGAATGCCTTCCAGAATAAGCTGAACAGGTGATGGAAAGACATTTTGGATGAATATTTTATACTTCTCCTCCAATTCGCGGGTTGGATACTTTTCTCGGTAATAGTGATCAAACAGTCCAATAAAGCGTAAATGGCTAGGTCTAGTCTGGGTAAAATCCTGCCATGCTAACAATAAGTTTCGCATTTTCTCTTCGGCTCGTTCACCGATTTTGTGAGAATCGACCCATCTAAACAAATCGTCCAGAACCTTCATCTGAACCTCAAATGCCAGCTCATCAATCGAGTTATAATATTTATAAAGAGTAACACGGCTGATCCCCAATTGAAGTCCGATGTCTTTCATCGTTACACCGTGCAAATCTTTTTCCAAAAAAAGCTCCTGAGCGGCTAGAATAATTTCCTCCCGCCGTTTATTTCTTTGCTCCTCTAATTCCTGTTCCCATCTGCTTTTCATACAAACACTCCTCGATATAGAAGCTATCCATAAAAAAATAACCTGTTTACATAGTGTAAGCACCTTGCATGTACTCCAATTATAGCCAATAGCCGAATTCATCGCAAACGTTTTCATTTCTCGAATAACGATGTGGGGCTAGTCACCACCCCTTTCAACTCATATAATAGGGAGACAAAGCTGCCTAAGAAGTTTAAAGGAAGGATGTTCACCTAAATGTTGTCTCAATTGAATCGTCAATTAGAAAAAATCTTGCCGCTAATTACACCAGTCAGTGTTCTCATCGGTATATTGCTAGGCAGTCATTTATCCGAATTCACCTATTTATCCCCTTGGTTGTTTGCCTTTATGACTTTCGCGGGCAGCATAAGCTCCAGCTTCAAAGAATTCGTCAAAGTCGTCGTTCAGCCTCTTCCACTCATAACCACATTGTTAATTCTACATGTCGCGATGCCGCTGATTGCGCTGGTTCTCGGGCATGTCGTATACAGCCATGAGCCCATGACCATAACTGGCCTCATCTTAGCAGCAGCCATTCCTACTGGCATTTCAAGCTTCGTCTGGGTAGCCATTTATCGCGGAAATATCATGCTCACCTTATCGATTATTCTCATGGACACCATCCTTTCACCTTTTGTCGTTCCCTACACACTATCTGCGTTAATTGGAACCAAAGTTCAGATGGACTCCTTCGCGATGATGAAAGGTCTGTTCCTGATGATCGTTCTACCCTCTATCATTGGCATGCTGCTGAATCAATGGACACGCGGCAAAATTAAAGAACAATGGAGTGAGCGTCTAGGTCCTTTTTCGAAAATAACCATGGGCATCGTTGTCGCTATCAACAGCTCCGTAATCGCCCCTTATTTACGTGATTTTAATGCTAGATTACTAGGTTTGGCCGGATTTGTACTCTTCATAGCCTCACTTGGTTACATCATCGGGTGGCTGGTTGCCAAGCTCATGCGATGGGAACAAGACGTCGTCGTAGCACTTACGTTTAACAGCGGGATGCGTAATATTAGTGCTGGCGCGGTACTCGCAGTTGCCTACTTCCCGCCTCTGGTGACTGTCCCCGTTGTACTCGGCATGCTGTTCCAGCAGTCGCTAGCTTCCCTTTTCGGCTTTCTGCTGAACAGACGCTACGCTTTGAAAAGTGATATTCCCAGCTTAACGGTCAAAAGTGTGAAACAAGTTTAGTTGAGGAGCTGCTCGAGCAGCTTCTTTTTTTGTTAATCAGCTGTGATTTCGCTCTCTCCTTTGAAACATTCAAAGCATATTAACGTGTTATCGTCTAACACTACGCCGTTAATAAATCCATCGTTGCAGAAAATTTGCTTTCTACATTCCTTGCACTCCCCAACAAGCTCCTGCATTAATAGTACCTCCCAGTTGTAAACTTTGTGTTACATATGTTTGTCGCGGCTCAAAAGCTTCGGTTGCACCATCTTAGGTGTTATATGGACTACAAATCTTTATCCCTCAGCACATTTTAAGCTAACTTTTATGTATCATTCAGCTTCTCTTCTCAGATTTTTCATAATTGTCGTGTACGATTGTGAAGAAGATGACTGATAGGAGTGATACATATGATAAAAATGACAAAAATAGCGGGCTTATGCATTCTAATCCCCGTAATACTAAGCGGTTGTGGGAACCCGTCATCCTCACAACCTGCTGCAGCAAGCTCAGCACAACCGCAGCAACAACAACAAAACGGACAATCCCAGGCAGACGGCAAGCAAAATGCTCAAGACCGACCTGTCATGAGTGCGGCACAAAGACAAATGTTCAGTACATTCCAGACCCTGCTCATGCTAGACAAAGCAGAAGGACTTACCATTACTAAGGAACAGGCTCAATCCATGCTGCCCGTTACTCAAGACATCGTAACTAAAGCTGAACTTAGTGATGAAAACAAGTCCAAGCTATTTGAAAAGTTAACGGATGCCCAGAAGAAATTTATAGAGGATTCAGCTGGGCGTATGAGCAATCGAGGAAACGGCGGTGCAAATGGTCCTCGAAATAACGGAAACACCGGCAATGGCAAGGGCAATCAAAATGGTGAATCTGGAAATACAGAAAATAAACCAGATGCTTCTGCACAACCAAATGCTAATGCACCCGATCGAACCGGTGGCAAGAATGGCAATGGAAATCGTCCTGCTGGCGGAGAAATGAGAGATCCCGGTAAGCAGCTTATTGAACTGCTGCAGACAAAAATCAAATAGTACAGCCAAAAAACCGATCTCCTACTAAGGAAGGAATCGGTTTTTCGGTTTATTTCAACTATCTCAAAGATTGAACAACTTGCTCAGCAGAGGCTTCACCACTCGCTACGAGTTCAACATGCTCAGCGAACATATCGCACATGTAGACAAACAAGCTGAGAATCTCCAACACTTCTTCACTTTCAAAAGTGCTGGACGCTGAAATACTATATACATACCGATAGTGCAGCTCATTCTGTTCATTGATGCCAAAATGACCGATCGGCAATCTTGTGTTAATTTCCAGCAGGACAGAAGCCACGGCATCGCGGGACCCTTCTTGCAAATGAAAGGGGAGCGTACTGTAAATTTGCAGCAGCTGAATCGCGCCAATTTCATCATCATTCAGCGGTAAAAAACTAAAGTGAAGGAACCGTTCCCTTCCTTTTTTGTCCTCTTGGAATCCTGCCATGAGGACGTGAAGCGGAATCGCTTCGGATTTTTCCAATAAATTAGTCGCTAGGCCTGTCTCATCTAAAATTTCCTTCAGAAACCCTAGTTGCGCCAAATGACGCGCATGTATTTTATCTGGCAACATGTATGTACACTCTCCTACTCTCTTTGGGCCATGGCTTTAGTCAACATGCCTCTCAATTCATCTTTGTTCTCAAAATTCTTAAGAGCCGGTAAACTTACTCCAGCCGCTTCTACATAACTGCGTACATGCTCGTATCGAGCAAGAACAACTGGATCTGTAGGCATAGCTACTGCTACAGGTATAGCTATCGGTGCAGGCACAGTTGCCGCAGATGCTGGTGGCTGTGTCGTTGCTGCGGGGGCCTGTCCTGATGTTGCAGGTGCTGGTGCCGATGTTGGTGTTGGCGCAGCAGTCGCCGGAGCTGGCGCTGGCTCGTATAGCTTAGGAAGATTCCTGATCAAATTCAGAATTAAATCCGCATCCCGCCCGCGTTGTTCCCGTTTCTTATCGGTCGACTTATTAGCATCAAAAACGGCTTTGGTAATTCCCCATGCGCCGGCTTTGGAGGCCCGATCGCGGCCCGCTTGTTTCAAATTCCTCGCAATCGGCATCGCGGCGCTTACGCCCGAAGCCACAATTTTGAGCGGCGTTCCGACTTGCGCTCCGACCCCAGTCAATGTTGCAATGTCTGCAGCTATTTTAGTTAACTCTAAACCGATTTGCAAGCCGCCGCGTGTTGTACGCTTCACGTTAATATTTTTCATTTCTTTCGCTAATTCATACTCAGCGATTTCTTCAAGCTGCTCTGCGGCACCTGCAACTCCTAGCGCCTTCTTCCGTTCAAGTTCCGCTTTATGCGTCGCAAGCTTCGCTTTATCAACACCAGTGTTACGGAACCAACGCTTAGCAATAATGAAGTCTGCACCAGTATGCTTCCCTTTAAAGTCACGTTTCAACGTTGTCATGGCCGAGCGATTTAAGCCGGCTTTAATGACATCAACGGTTTTAATCGCAATTTTCACACCACTTACAGCAATGCTGACACCTGGTATTACGGATGTTAAGCTGGCTGTGCTTGTTTCCATAAGCTTCATGATGCCTTTGGCTACTTTGAGACCGGATTGCGCAGTCTGGATGGCATTGCTAATAATTTCAATAGCGCCTTTTGACTTTTCTCCCTTGTCCAGACCGCCATTTTCAGCATGCTTACTGTACAAATCATAAATCGCCTTAACCGTCAAAATGGCGCTCTTAACAGAAGTTATCGCTTCAGCAACCGTTCCGGAATAGTCACTGACGGAGGAAGAAGCACCCACGCCATTTTCATGGCCTGTGGATTTAGCTGATTTATCTATCAAACCTGCCGATCCGCTGACCATTTTACCTCCAGCTTCGGTTATGGATAAGCCTGCTGACGCGTAGTCTAATTTTGTTCGATCATCTTCAGAAATAGCTAGCATTTCTCTCATCGTACTCAAAATTTGGAACGGTCCGCCAATGAGATCCGCTGTCGAAGCTACAGCTCCCGTGCTATTCGATAGTTGTTCTTCACCTGTATTATTCGATTTTTTGAAGGACTCATCCATGTCCTCTGATCTCATCCCGAAACTGTCACTGAATGTTGAAACAACGCCAGATCCCATGTCCGCACTTTCTTTAGTCCCGTCACTCTGCGGGGCAGCTACTGCTGTTGCTATTGCTGGTGCTGGTGCCGGATTTGCTACCGTTGTAGGGGGTGCTATTCCGGGAGCAGGTTGCGCTGTTCCTGGTGCCTGGGTTGCTACAGGCGTCGGTGTTGCTACAGTGGGAAGTGGTGCCGGCGTTGCTGCAACGGGTGGCGCTGTTGTTGCCGTTGGCAAAGGAACCACTTGCGGCTGGGTAGCCGCAGGATTTCTCTGAATGAGTTGATTAGCATAGGCTTGCGTCGCACGATTGCCTGCTGTTCGCTGCATTTGCATAAAGAAGTCTCTTCCCAGAGGAGACACTTGAGGTGAAGTACTGCTTGTCTGAGGGGCTTGCGATAGTTGAGCCCTTTGGTTAGATGTGCTGGTTCGTTTGGATTGGAACTGGTTTCCTTGTGCCATTCAGGCCTGACTCCTTTATACAATGTGATCGTGCATGCGAAAAAGCAACAGGATGATAGGAAGTCCCTGTTGCCGATGAATCAACCTTATTTGCCGCCTCGCTGCTGGATAACATGCGTTAATTCGTGACCGAGCAGCTCCTGCCCTTCACGGCTATCAGGGTTATAGCGACCTTCGCGGAAAAAGACATCATTGCCAGTTGCAAATGCTTCTGCACCTAAGGAAGCGCTGAGCTTAGTCGACTCCGCGTCATTGTGTATGTTAACATTGCTAAAATCAGCTTGAAAGGCGGATTCCATCTTGGCTTGAATCTGATTATCCATCTTGCTGCCGCTGCCTTGTTTGGACTTAATTTGTGATTCGATAGAAGCCCCTGCATCGAAGCTTCCGCCACCTGACGGCTTCATTTGCAGCTCTTCCTCTTCTGATTCTCCGCTCTCCGAGCGCTGGATTGCTTCGCCCGACGGCTTCATCTGAAGCTCATCTTCTTCCTCCATACGCTGGATCGTTTCCGCCGATGGCTTCATCTGAAGCTCATCTTCTTCCTCCATACGTTGGATCGTTTCCGCCGATGGCTTCATCTGAAGTTCTTCCTCTTCCTCCATACGCTGGATCGTGTCTGCTGGCTTCATCTGAAGCTCATCTTCTTCCTCCATACGTTGGATCGTGTCCGCTGCTGGTTTCATCTGAAGTTCTTCAGCCTCCGAACCTGCACCTTCACTCTCCGTACGCTGAACGTCTGTCTTAGATGCCCCGCTACTTTCTGATGCTGCGATATGATCAGCTACTTCTTTACCGACTTGATCGGCCTCTTGTTCATAAGAATCACCCACGGGTCCAACAGTAAGCTTCGTCTGAACAGTCAGCATACTGCCAACAGCTTTGTTGCCAATCGTGCGCTGAATATTCATCAGATCTGCTCCTGCAGACTGTCCTTGCGTACTGCTTTTGGTACGATGATTCGTTTGCAAAGAAGTATCTGGTTGCCTGTTAATACGTGACTTTTGCATTGGCATGAACCCCCTATAGTGGTATTTCCCAGCCTTATTTCCCATCCGCGGATGGCTTGCGTCCCCTAATTATCCGTGTCTGAACGCATGAAGTCATATAAATTCACTATATCACAACTATATGGCTTTGAGGTTACATTTTGGTTGTTCTGTCTATAACAAGCACAGCAATATCATCAGACTGGACAGCGCCATTCGTGAAGTCATCTACGCCCTCAACCATCCGCTCAAGCATGCGCGTTTGATTACTTGCTTGCTCCTTCGACAATAGATCATAGAGTCGGGAGAAGCCATATTGTTCCTGCAGCCGATCCTCAGCCTCTGTAATCCCATCGGTATATAGTATAATTCGATCGCCAATACCTAATGTTATTTCATTATCCATATAAAGCATATCATCCATAACGCCAAGCGGGAGACCCTTCTTCCCTCTCAGCTGCTCCACGTCTCCGCTTTCCCTTATGATATAAGGGGGACAATGACCACCATCGCTATAAATTAACTGTCCCGTTCGTACATCCAGTAAACCGCAGAAGATCGTCGCAAACATCGTTGAGTCATCCTTATAAAGCTCCTGATTGACTGACGTCAACAGCTCTCCAGGAGTCATCTCTGAAGTCATCTTCCCTTTCAACAATGTCATGGTTACAGCCATGAATAATGCCGCAGGGATTCCTTTGTCAGATACATCGCCAAGCACGAAGAACAAGCGATCCGCTCCGATACAGAAGTAGTCGTAGAAGTCCCCACCCACTTCACGAGCAGGACGAATAATGGCCTGTGTCTCCACGACGGCTACGTCAGCACTTTCAAGACCTTCCGCTTCAGTTGAGCTGCTCAGATCACCTTCAATGCCGCCGCTGCTTAAACACAAACTCCCGCGAGGCAGGAATCCCATTTGGATATCGGTGGCAATGCGCAACTCACTTTCCATCCGTTCTTTAGCAGCCGTCGTCGTTTTCAACGCATGGATTGACTTCTCAAGCGCTTCATACAGCATGGCATTCTCCAAGGAGACCGCCGTTGGCGATGCAATGGACTCAAGCAGCTGTAAATCGCGGTCAGAGAAATGGGCGCCATCCCGCTTGTTCAACACCTGCAGCACACCGATAATTTTACCCTTGCTTACCAGTGGTACGCAGAGAAGGCTGCGCGTCGGATAATCGACTCGTTTCGCTACCTTCGACGACCACCGCTCATCCTGCCCAGCATCATCAACCTTGACCGATTCGCCGGTCTGAGCCACCCAGCCTGCGATACCTTCACCTATTTTGAGGCGAATTTCACGAACTTCATCGCCTTTTTCACCTAGCGCAAGGTCAAAGAACAACTCCCCTTTTTCCTCATCGACCAAAATGACCGACGAAGCTTCCGCATTCATAATGCGGGAAGAGGTTTCCATGATTTTCACAAGCAAGTCCTGCTTGCGGATCGTCGAATTTACTTCCAAACTTACATCGAATAGCTGCATAGTTCTCTGAAGCTCCAACTCTGCGGATCTACGCTTTCGCTCGCTCAGCTGCCAAAAAACGACAACCACTAGACAAACAATGAGAAGCACACCAACAACGATATTCATCTAGCGCGCCTCCCTTTCCAACTATGAAATAGCATGGACAGCATCCGCTTCCGTCTCATAAATTGAGAAAATCCGGCTAAATCCCGACATGTCGAAAACATCTTTCACATGCTCATTCATTCGTGCCAGCGCCAGCTTGCCTTGAATCACCTTAATCATTTTGGCTGCTGCAAGTAAGCTTCTGAGCCCTGCACTGCTGACATAGTCAAGTCCTTGAAGATCAAACACGAACTTGCCATTCCCCTGCTCTACTAGTTTTGCAAAAGCCGATTCCAAGCTCGCGGATGTATTCGCATCCAGTCGGCCGTTTAAGCTTAGCAGCACGATATCGCCTTGCATTTGCTCGGTTATCATCATGATATTCCCTCCTCCTTGATTCGCCATTTTTTCATCATTAGAACATTTTCCTCGTTCAAGCGTTCATATACAATGTCATCCATTACCTGCTTCACAAAGTAGATGCCGAGACCGCCAATCCCTCGATCTTCCAAGCTCTGATCCACAGTCGGACTAGACTTCAACAGAAGATTAAAAGGCACTCCGCGATCTGTCATTCGAAGCTCCCAACCATCGGGGACAAGCCCCAAATCAATGCGGATCGTATGCATACGGGTTTCACCAGGCGGATAGCCATAGAGAATGATGTTCGTCACAAGCTCGTCGCAGACTAAATTCACTTGGTACAACGTATGGTCATCCATGCCCATAGTCCCCGACAAGCCTCGTAAGAATACACCTAGCCGTTCGAGTTCCTTCAGATCATTGCTCAAAACGATGGACTCTGCTGACACGACATTCACCCTCCCAGACGCTGATTACTGAAGCCACTAGCCGAATAACCGATTTAAGCCATTTTCAAAAGCATATTTTCGAGCAGCCGCACTCTGGCACTAGAAGCATGAAGCAGCCCAATCCCGATCTCTGGATACAATCTCACTAGCCGAGACAAGCTTTCCCCTTGCAAAGTGAGCACACGCACCTCATCGAAAATCGCTTGAGCTGTAATCGAGGAAGGAGATCCGTCTAATGCCGTCGTTTCGCCGAGTGCTTGCTTCGGTCCTAGTACACCAATCGTAACAGTCTCCCCAATACCTGTCTCATTGCTCAGCTCTACATTGCCTTCAATGATGAGATACATGGCCGCATTCCTCTCACCACGGCGCAATAAATAAGTAAGATCCTCATGTACTTCCTCCGTTGCAATCCCTGCAATTAAACCTAGTTCATCCACGGACAGGTCCGCGAATAGGGAGACCTGCTTCAAGAAAATAACTTTATCCAGCATCGTTAAAAACTTGCGATCTTCCTTCATAACGGCACGCTCCAGTGAACTTAGTGCATAAACAGCAATATCTCGAAGCCAATCATCCGACCAAATCTTAGCTTCTTGCAAAATAAGAAGCGGCTCCGTCATTGCTACACTGCTTCTCACAGTCTCTTTCTTTAATAATTCCAACAGAGCCAAGGCCAATCTGCGATCGCCGAGCCCCTCAGCAAGAACTTCCAAAGCATTATCGCGAACTTCGTCACTCTCGTCCTGAGTCGCTTCGCGGAGTGTCGTAACCACACGCTCATCTACGAACTTGGTCATTACCGCCCACGCGCCACCAACCAACGCATTATGCAGCTCCCCGCAGCGTTGGTTGGCAAGCTCGGCAAGCCCCTGCATCCCCAGCTCTTGAAGAGCAGCCGGCAATGCGCGTTCCTGCGTGGAAGCAAGCATTCGACTTACGCAGCGATCAACTAACTCTGATCGTAATTTACTTTCATCCAGCAACTCAGCGAGCGCTGTAACCGCCGAATTCCATATAAACGGATTCACATGATTCACGCCGTTCAACAAGGCTGGCAGAGCCTTAGCCCCCATATCTATGAAAGCCTCGAGAATGGCCTTGCGCAGCTCTTGATCTGCGAGTGGCACCATCGACAAGAGGTGGGGAATTGCATCCACCTGCTGAAGCTTACCAATACAGTGCGCAGCCGCAACTTTGACAGCAGGACGATGATCATCGAGCAGCGATAACACCCATGCTGAATAGGAATCCAGCTTAAGATCAGCGACAGTGTGACAGCCATAAACCGCCCATTCACCACCGTTATCGAGCATTTTAATAATTGCCTCGTCACAGGCTTGATAGCTTTCTTCACTTTCCAGCGCATAAAGCGCCTTAACGCCTTCGTGCACAACCTTCGGATGGTTATCTAGCAGCTTAACACGAATGAAGAAATGCGATTGGCTTTTGAGATGTGTTGCCTTTGAAATCAACTTCACACTCTCCGCACGTACCTCAGGGTCCTCATCCTCCAAGAATGAAGCCACCTGCACGAGATCCTGAATCGTTGCCCCTTGCAAATTCATCGCCCGCAGCACAGCAATGCGGATTCTTGAGCTTTCCTCACCAATCATTCCGATCAACTGCGGCAGGAAAGCGGAATCTTTCGCTTTACCAATCACTTCGAGCGCCAGCTCTCGCACATAATCATTCGGATGCTTCAGATAGCCGAGCATGGAGGATAAAGCTTTGGAGCTGCGAATGCCCCCGATAAAGGAGCCCGCAATATCCGATAGATCCGCATGCAAGGATTGCACACTTTTGACCAATTCACGTATGTATAGATTCCTTCCGAACCAAGCTACCACGACGAGAATAGCCGCTACAACTACACCTACCCAAGCAAGAGGTGACAGCTGAATTAGGCCAAACGAATGCAGCAAAGATAACAGTGAACCGATTAAGATCCCGCCCGAAGCAGCCACACCCTGAGCAAAATAACGATAGCCATCGCGCCTTCCGATAGGCATCATTTTGAAAAAAAGCTGATAGCACGGCTCCGCAATGTAATACAGCAGAATATAAAAAATGGCATAAGAGCCGGACACCATCACGAGCCCCAGCGATTGATTTAAAAACAAAGCAGTAAGTCCAAAGCCGCCAAGGAAGATGACCGTAATCGCCAGCAGCATATTACTCGCGCCCAGCCAGTTCATTAAGCGGGTAGATACCGTTTGCAGAAGCAAGCAGATCGTGAATTGAATAGCGGTAATTAATCCATAAAATGAGGTTAAATCGCCTTCCTGGGGGAACTTGCTCTCAGCAACCGTGAAGTACTGATACTCGATCATAAAATAAATCGCAGGCATAAGTGTCATTAAAGCTATGGCACAAAGCAAGAACGGGCTGCGCAGTATATGTTTCACATAGTAGCCAGCAGGCTGCTGTTTCTCTTCGCTTGGGCTTAAATCCCCCTGTGCCTTCAATCGTTTATCTTCTTTCAAAGTCAAAGGCACCAAATACCGTGCCAGCGCTTTGCGGAAAAAGATGAAGCCGAACACCATCAACACTGGAGCGAGCGCATACACCGCTTCGGTACCAAGCAGTTTACCAATTTGGTGGGCGATCAAGCCTGCCGTAATTCCGCCGGTCGTCGTTGAAGCGATGAACACCGGCATTAACCTTTTGGCCTGCTGTGTCGGACACAGATCGAAGGCCGTACTCCAAAGCAGTAGCGTGAGCTGTCTCACGACAAAGTTGGAAGACAAGAACAGAATCGGGTAGTAATACCGGAAATCAATACCGCCAAGCTTAAATCCAAGCAGCACGGCACCATTGAGGAGCAGCAATCCTATCATAATTAGGTAGAGCGTTGTCATCATTTTGGCCTTGGGCAGCCGATTCGCCAGCTTCGCTAAGAGCCAGCCCTCTAGAGGCATAATTGCCGCTTCTACGATATAGATATAAGGTAAATACTGCACACCGAATCTTTGGTTAAAAAGCGCCATGAACGCGGTATAGTTCAAGGATTCAGCAATCCCGCTAAAATAAAAGATCGGCAGCATCATCCATAGCTTCCGAATATCTTCAGTGCGCAGTCCCATCCATCTGGTTAAGCTTCCTTGCATATCATCAGGTCCAATCTATTATTTCATTAGTTGATTCACAGTGGTTTGTAAAAAGCCAGCCTGGCTTCACCTTCATAATAGTAATTCGGATAAGTGCCGATTAATTCAAAACCATTCGCTCTAAACATTTTTTGGATGGGCTGGTACTCTGGTAAATCACAGGTATATGTAAGTATATATCTTCCCTCCGCTAACCTGGCGAACGTCTCCAACGCTTGGAACAAAATCTTGGCAAAGCCATGTCTGCGGTACTCGCGGTGTACAGCTAAGTAATCCCACAGAAATCCTCCGGATTGATGCTCATTTTCCTTGCAGCTGGTAACCGCAATAATGTCTCCTGATTCGTTCTCAATAAACCAATGACGATGATTGCGCTGCGTTAAACTAAGCAGGGGTGCATGACGGAAATGTTCTAGTTCTCCCGGTGTATGCCGCTGGTCATCAAAAGATTCCGAAGACAAATAGAAATCCGTAATACGCATTGCGTCCTTTTCCGTTGCTAATTCGTGTACATGCATGCCAACATCGCCTCTTTCAAATTAAGAAACAGATAATGTACCATTCCACTCTGCTGTTGTACCGTTTTGGAAGTATTCATCACAAATATAGAAATACAGCTGTGCTGCTTTATCTTGACGGTTTTGCTTAATGACCATTAAGAACGCTTCACGAGCATCATAGAATCGCCCTACTTGGTAGTACGTTACAGCTTGCTCGAACAAAGCTTTGGTTTTATCCTTCAGAGTTCGGATCGTATCCGGATCCCCCTGATACACATCGAACAGATGAAGCGGCTCTTTGACCCCTTCTACCTGAATCAATCCCAAATTGCGATAGTGGAAGCCGTCTGCCTGCTCCAACGATTGAACCACATAATCGGTAATGAGAATCGATGCCCCTAGCGGTTCCGTCATTTTCTCCAGCATGGTTGCCAAATTAACACCGTCGGAAATCACATTGCCTTCCAAACGCTGCTCCTCACCAATGATCCCTAGTCGGAGCGGTCCTTTATGCAAACCAATGCCGAAATCAACTGGCATATAGCCAACTTTGGCTCGATGAGAATTATAAATGTCCAATTCTTTACGCATTTCAATACAGGCTCGCAGTGCTTCATCTGCTTGATTCGGGAATAATGCCATGAAGCCCGCGCCCAGGTACTTATTCATGAGACCTTGATGATTGCGCACATAAGGTCCGAATCTTTTCAGAAATGAATTGACGAAATTGAAGTTCTCTTCCGGCGAGAGCCTTTTGGACAGTTGATAAAAGCCTCGGATATTGAAAATTAAGATGGACATATTTTGCTCCACCTGATCACCGAGCTCGACATCTAGGATGCTTTCTTTGTTCAGAAAACGCAGAAATTGCTGCGGCACGAAGCGATAGTAGGATTGGCTGAAATTTTCTACCTTGGTGATGTAGTCTCGAATGCGAGCAGCCATCGTGTTGACACTGTCGCCTAGGTCTGACACTTCATCCCTTGTGTTGATCGTAACTATCGTATCCCAGTTACCCTTGGCAATCTCCCCAACGCTATTGCGAAGCTTACGAATCGAAGAGAGCAGCACATAGGTCATTAGAAAGAGAACGAGCAGTAAGCCTATCGAAATAAAAGCAATGTTGCGAATGATCGATTGAAGTACCGTTTGGCGATGCTTGAGGATGCCGTCCAAATTTTTACTTGTTTCGAAAACACCTACAATTTTACCCGCTGAATTAAAAATAGGAGCAATCGCATATCTCCACTCTCCGGAGAAATCCTGCCATTGGCCTTTGGACGGCTTGCCTTGCAGCACGACCTGCTGATTCTCAGGTGTTTGAAGAAATGGATTGAACATATGCATCCCGTCATCGTCTTCCAAAATACGATAAATGACGCCGTTCTCATATTTATAAACCGCTTTGTAAAAGCCTTGATTATCATCTTGTTCATTATTGTCAAAGACAGCTTGAATCTTTTTACGGAACGATTGATAAACAATTCCATTGTAATCCAGAGGTGAACTAAGACTCTCCAGCTTATCGCCATCAATCAGGTTTTGACCGTTTTTGGCCAATAAAAGAAGCTCGCTGAAGGTTTCTTCTTCCATTTTCTTCGAGAAGCTAGTGTAAATGACGGTAGATAGAAGAATCATCGAAACCGCGATGACCGGCACTAAAATAATAATTTGTTTCATCATGAGAGGGAGACGACGCTGCAGCAAGTTAAAGAAAACGATTTTGATTACATACAGCAGAAGTAGAATTCCTGCTATAGCGATAGACCAAAGAATAATGGCCTTTGTTCTCGTGGCTTCGCTATACAACGCCTCTACTAGGGAGGGGGTAATGGTTCCATCCGAAAGACGGCGATTAATTTGAGCTGATTCTACTATAATGAGGCTGCCATCTTGAGCGATACTGCTATTCGTTGCATCGAAGGCAAGCTCCACGCCGCTAGCTTTGGCTTTATCCTCATTCACAAGGCCTTCGATAATGTAGGGCTGTTTGGGATCGAGTCTGGAGATGGATTTGCTGTTGAAATCGATGAAAATAAGCCGTCCCTGAATATCCAGATGCAAGCTCTCCGGAAAATTACGCCTTGTACGGTCAAGACCGGGAAGCGGATAAACCAACTCGGAGCGTCCATCGCTAAAAGCCCGATAAATTTCTCCGCTGCGCGTTGAATAATAAATCTCCCCTGGCTTGTAACCGTCTGCCTCGGACACATATTTATTCTCCGGAAGCTTAATCGTGTAAACGGACTTCGGCTCGGAGGAAGAAGCTTCTCCAACTGGCGCCTGATATAAGGTTAATTGATGTACTTCGTCGTTGAAAAAGTACACCATACCTTCACGAACCTGAACATTTCGTAAGGACCCCAGTCTGTATCGTTTCGTTTGTGAATCATATTCTTCTGTAAACAAGCTGCGATCAAACTGTCCGTCAGGCTTATAACGAACAATCTGCTCGGATTTGACTGCAATGCCGTACGGATCCAGCAGTGTACGGATGGTATAGAGGTAGCCTTGGTCATCAACGGCCATATCATTAAAGCGATACACTTCCCCGTTCTTCCCCGTCTCACTTGTGATGGAGAATTCTAGAACACCCTGGCTGTTCAGCTTGTGAATGGTTTTTTTGGCATTATCGATCACGAACAAATTGTTTTGATAATCAGAGACAGCCTTCGATAAACCATCGAAGGGCATGCTTTTGTTAAAGGGCCATAGCGTAAAGCTATCCCGGTGTAGACTAAGATAAGTACCGGCAGCACCTAGAAGCAGCAGTACAAGCAGCAATGCCGCAATCGATTTCTTCATCGCACTTTAATCTCCTCTTAATTAGAAATCTGAATAATTTGAGTAGGTGCATGCCAGTCGACCTGAAGTCCTAATGATTCGGTTATGAACCTTAGTGGCACATAGGTCTTTCCTGCGAGCAGCAAAGAGGGTCCATCGATCTGGGTCGGCTCGCCATCTATATATGCCGTAGTATTATTAATACGGCTAGTGATGGTCGCATATTCCGTGCTTACCGTAACGGTAAGGCTTTCTTGCTCCCAATCAACGGCCGCACCGAACGATTCGGAGACGGACCTTATAGGTAAATAGGCCTGCCCGTTTATTATAACAGGCGGAACGTCGAATTTGATGAAAATATTGGGAGAAAGTACGTTTTCTGCCGAAATGGGTTGAATCGTGACAGGAACTAGGCTGGAATCTGGGTTAGAGTCGGATTCAGACGCAGAATCAAGCGCAGAACCAACAGAACCGTCAGAAGCAGACGCAGAGCTTGTGTCTACCGTTGTGATGTTAGTTAGGGTGGTTGAGATCTCGGCCAGAGCTTGCAGCTCCTCTGGCGTGTATTTGGCTTTCTCTTGCTGCTGGAGCTGCTCCAGCAGCTTCGTTATTTGCTGTTCCAGCTGCTGCTGCACGGCTGAAGCTGGCGGTAGCGTAGCCGCCAGCTCCTGCACAGCGTCAAGCTGCGCGAACAGCGCGTCCTTCTGCAGCGACTGCATCGCTTCGTCGACGGCTTGCAGCGAGTGGGTCAGCGTCGCGACCCGCTCAGGATCCTGCTGCGCTGCGCTAAGCGCAGCTTGGAGCTTCTGCTTCGCCTCTTTGAGCGAAGCTAAGCCTTCGGATGCGCCAGTTTGCGCATCCGCGAGCTGCGCCTGCGTCGCCAGAAGCGGCTGCAGCTGAGCTGCTGCCGCTTTCGGCTCGCCGGCGGCGAGGGCTTGCTCCAGCTTCTGCTGCTGGAGCTCGGCTTGTTCGGCCAGCTGATCCTCGCTGGCCTCGTTCCCGGCGGCCGGCCCTGCGCCGCCGGGAGTGCCTTCACCGCCCGGTTCGACCGGCGGTGCGGCTTCTTCGGACAGCGCTGCGATCAGCGCGTCCGGGTTGTTCACCAGCTCCATCTGCTTGAGAGCTGATTGGCTGTCGCCTTTCAGCAGCGCTTCCAGCATCCCGAGCTGGGCCTGTGCATCCTTCAGCTGAACGGCTAGATCAGCGATCTCGCTCGGCTTCAAGTCCGTTACGGCCGCTTCTTTGGCCGCTTCCAGCTTCACGATATCTTTCTTCAGCGTATCGATCTGCTGCTGCAGCTGTGCGGGTGTTTCCAAGGATGCAATAACTCCCGGCTTCGTGATCTCGACGGTAACCTTCAAAGCAGCCTCTGCTTCCTTCGTCAGCACAGCAGAACTGCTTGGATCGGTTAGCGCGTTAGGGTCTAGGGCATTATCCATGCCGACCCAAACCGCCCCAGGCTCTTCCGATTTATAAAAAATCCCTTGCCCCGACTTCGTTATCGTGGCTGCTGCTGCGTTATAGGCCGCTGGGGTTAGCGCGTCCAGCTGTACTTTGTAGGAACCGATGATGACGGTTCCCAGCCCTTTTTCTTCTTCAGCTGAACCTAAGGCATTTTCGCCTGTGCCGCCACCAGATTGGCTGCCTGAGTCACCAGCCGTTCCATCCTCGGCAGTTGCAGCTACTAATTGCCCTGAATTCCCTTTTCCTTCCAGAGGTAGTTCATCGATCTTTTTCCCTTTTTGATATAGCACAACCTTCAGCTGATCGATTGAACTAAACTTCAGCGATAAATTACGTACAGGCTTATTTATTTTCGTCCGCTTCCCAATAGCACGGCCTTCTTTCGTAAACACCGCGTACTCCGTAGCGCCCAGCTTTTTATTTACGGTGATGCTGAAGTCGCTAAGCAGAGGACCTACAGCAGGCTTCAGCTTCCAGGTTCCTAAGGGCGCCTTTGGCTTTTGGGGCTTAACCGCAGCAAGTCCATCATCAAGGTCACGATAAGGCAGGATACCTTTCTTTAACGTTCTTTCGACCGCTCCTCCGGTATCTATATCCAGCTTACCGAGCGCCATTTTATAACCCATTTGTGCAGATAAAATTTGTTGATCAGCTTGAACGACAGCGTCCTTATAAGCCTGCAGCTCATCCGTTTTCATCAGACTTAATTTCAGTTTCTGGTTCGCTTTATCCAGATTGGCTACCGCATTGTCTTTATCACGCAAAGCCTGCGCATAGCCTTCTTCGGCCCCTTTTGCTTCCAAAAATGACTGCCGCACCGCAGCAATGACGGCATTCCGGCTTTCCTTCTCCTGAAGCAGCGCTTTATTTTGCTCCATAGTCGCGATCGGAAGCGCATCCCTGAGATCATCCAAATAGCGCAGCCCGTCAAACTCCCCTTGAAGCAGCGATTTGGGAATAGGAATGAATCCAAGCAGCATGAAAAAGCCTTCCCAATCCTTCTTCACTTGTGAAAGTGTCGTTTCATAACTAGCTAGGAACAGCTCCATATCCACATCTTTGGCTTTATACATACCGTCCATGACCTTCATTCGCGCTGAACCAAACTTAGAGCTGTACAAATCACGCGTCGTATTCAGCTTCTCATCTGCTAACCGCCGATCCTCCGTGTCCTTAAGCAAACTAAGCGTCGACTTTTGAGCCCTTGCGATATAGGCAGGCAGCTGCTTCTGATTCAAATCCGCGTAATCCGGCTCAAACGAAAGCTGAACTTTATTTTCCATTTCCAAATTCAGCAGCTTGCCCAGTGCTAGACGACTAGATTTGGCCGTTAGCTGCGCTTGTTTATATTCTGATAGCGACTTCTCCAGCGCCTTATCTGCCTTCTCCTGTTCAGTACTATCTGCAAGACCGAATTTCCGCTTCTTTTTCACCGTTTCCACCGCTGTCTTAGCTTCTTCCGATTTCTTCCGTGCATTTTCTTCTGCCACTGCATCTTGATAAGCTGCTAAATAAGCTTTTTGCACATCAAA
The DNA here is from genome assembly GCF_030817215.1 of Paenibacillus sp. V4I3. Taxonomy (GTDB): domain Bacteria; phylum Bacillota; class Bacilli; order Paenibacillales; family NBRC-103111; genus Paenibacillus_E. Next base: position 1,784,516 of record NZ_JAUSZA010000001.1, on the reverse strand, counting down.
TCGGGCAGTATTCGTCGACTGCCGCAGTGTTTCCTGCGCGATATAAAGCTGCTTGCGTGCTTCAGGCACCTTCAAACGAGTCGATAATTCCTGACCTAAATTGCGAGGTTTGGCAAATAGTCCGGAAGTCTTAGCTTCCTCATTTTTAACCGCATGCTGCGCTTGCTCCAGCTCTATCTTTTTCTTTAAAATATCGGTCTTGGCATCCCGCAATTGCGAACTTATTTTCAAACCCTGATCGATAGCTTCCCGCATGGTTAAAGACTTCACCGTCGCAGCTTCAACTCCCGAGCCCGCTGCCACAATCGACGATGCTCCTAGCAGCAGCACAAGTCCCAACTTCACAAATTTTACCCCTATCACTATGAATCCCTCCGCTCAACCATCTCCTCTTATAGTACAATATCTACCCCACTCCCGCACCCATCTTTTGGAGAAAAATAGTGAAAACTATCGAATATAGTAATAGACTGCTCATATACTTATCTAGTAGTATAAAAGTAATGGAAACAGCGAATTTTTGACGGGAGAGATTCACATGGGAAACCTCGTTTGCGGTGGAGCGATGCTGCAATGCTCGTTCGGCGCAGCGCCTGGTACGTTAATGGTGCTTCCGGCGAACATGGTGATGACCGCTATGCCCATTGCCAACATTATGGATAATAAGCCGATGGTGAACATAATGCCGTTTGGGATGTGTAATTCTATGGCGAATCCGATGGTTGCTGCGGCAACGGCGGCTGCACTTGGAGTTCTGACTCCCATGCCCTGTGTACCTGTAACAGCTGCGCCCTGGGCTCCTGGGTCACCGACCGTGCTTGTCGCGAACATGCCCGCTCTGAACAATACGTCCAAATGCATGTGCAACTGGGGCGGTGTCATTCAAATACAACAACCGGGACAAATGACCATTCAGGTGCCTTAACCTTAACTCATTTTAAAAAAAACCATTTAATAATTCCATCTAGGAGTGAGAAGATTTGGAGATCCAGCCGGTCAAAACCCTTGAAAAAGTGCTAAGGCCTGTCGTTGCACCATTCATTGGGCATATCATGAAAGCCATCTTAACAGTCGGAAGGCTGCCCAAACTAGCGATCATTAAGATTCAACAGCTCCTTAGGGTCATGCTGCAGACGCGCGAAACGTCGCTGAAAAACTACGTTTTGATCGGCTCCTATTATGTCTCCAAAAGATTGCTTCTTTTCCTCACTTTGTTCCTACTCGTTTTGGTCTTTTTTATTTTCATCCGCCCTCCTGCAATCGTGAATAAGTGGTTGAATCGCGTTCCTGTTCTTCAGAAAGATACCCCTAAACTTACGAGCTTTTCAGGCAATGGCAAAGTCGTGGGTACCCAGAAGGATTCTCTCTATGTGGGGGAACTGGTTGACGGCAAATATGCCGGAAAAGGTAAACTTTTCCACAGCAACGGCAAGCCCGCTTATGAAGGTGATTTTGAAAAGGGGCAAAAATCAGGCAACGGCTCCTTGTACGACGAAAATGGCACCCTGCAATATAAAGGAGCATTTGCCGGAGATGTCTTTAACGGAGCTGGAACCCAATACGATCCCCAGCAGAACGTGCAGTATATCGGCGAATTTCAAAATGGAAAATACGGCGGAGCTGGGAAATTATTCGCGCCAAGCGGAGATCTTTTGTATGAAGGCTTGTTTAACGGCGGCCTATACAATGGGACTGGAAAGCTGTTCTCATCGGGCGGTATCGCCCAATATGAGGGTGAATTTGCAGCCGGTCAATATAACGGGGCTGGTAAGTTTTTTGATGCGAAGGGACTGCTTATCTATGAAGGCGGCTTTAAAAACGGCAGCTATTCCGGAGATGGCACCGAGTTTTATACGAATGGCCTGATTAAATATAAAGGCCAATTCCTCGCTGGCGCGTATGGCGGTGAAGGCACCGCCTTCGATGAGAAGGGCGTGCCGCGCTTCAAAGGCACGTTCCAGAGCGGCGTCCTTAGCGGCGCCGGGGAAGCATATGACGAGTTAGGTAAACTCGTCTACAAGGGCGATTTCAAGGCCGGCGTCTATGACGGCCTTGGCACGTTGTTTGACGCAGACGGCGCGCCGCTGCTGCGGAGCTTTTTTGCAGGCGGCCAGGCCAGCCTGCAGAGTTTCATCGGTTTGTCCAGCAAGAAAGTCGAAGACTTGCTGGGCAAACCGGACGAGGTGACGCTGCAGGATGACAGCGTCATGCTCGCAGGCCAGGAGGCGCCGCAGGTTGCCTCCGTAGAGACGGCAGCTGCAGGCGACGCCGCCGTGGAACCTCCGGCCGCTGGCGCTGGCGCGGCCGATCCGGCTTCAGCAGGAGGCGTTAAGCTCCTGCTGAACTATCCGGCCTACCAGCTGTCGCTGCTGGTAGAGCCGTCCAAGGGCAACCCCAAGGAGGCCGTCGTCACCTCCCTCAGCATTTGGGGCTCGAAGCCTTTGGCGCTGCTGCAACCAGCCATCGAGACTATCAAAAAGCGCGGCGAACCCAATGATGCCGGCTACATCGTCATGGAACTCGGGGTGGGTGCCGGGGCTGGCACTTACACGAACAGCTATTACAAAGGTGATTTCATCTTCACCTTCACACATTTCAACAAAACCAAAGGAGCTCACCTGCTTCAGGTCAGCTCTACCAAATAAGAGGGGCTGTTGCCCCTTGTGTGTTTACGGGTTCCTTTTGCAGATGAAGCTGCCTCATGTCCTTCGTATGCTAATCGAGTTCCTTTTGCACACGGAAAGAGTAGTTAGGCGTAAAGCTCAGACCTGACAATAGCGCTCCGCCCTTGACGGAACGTCGTTCCGCTATTTGGGTGAAAAAGCTCGATTTCCGGGGCAAACCTCTAATAGGTGGTATTGGCAGCACGCTATTCGCTAATGGAACGAGCATGCTAAAAAACCGTTCGAAGCTATTTGCTCGAACGGTTTTTTTCTGTGTATATCTACTTCGCCATAGAAGTTCTCGCCACCCGCATCGACGCAAATGCGTAAACGATCAGTGCCGTCCAGATCAAGGAGAAACTGATGAGAAGCACGGGAGAGAATTTCTCTTTAAATACGAACACACTTAAAAGCAGCGTAATGGAAGGACCAATGTACTGAATGAATCCCAGCATGGAAAGAGGCAGCCGAGCAGCCGCTTTAGCAAACCATAATAGAGGCAAAGCGGTTGCAACACCTGACAATAATAGTAAAGCTAAAGAGATAGGCGGTAACGTCCATGCGGAATCATGATGCGCGAAGTGTAAGTAGGCAATGTACGCGACTGCTATGGGGAAGACAATGACAGTTTCACCTGCTAACCCGATAGAGGCATCATAGGAAACTCTCTTTTTCACAAGACTGTACAGACCGAAGGAAAACGCTAGTGAGAGAGAAACCCATGGAAATCTGCCATAATCGATGGTTGCCAACAAAACGCCGGCACCTGCCAAAGCAACGGCCACCCACTGACTGCGGCTTGGTTTTTCACGCAAAAACAGGACCGCCAGCATGATATTAATTAATGGCGTAATATAATACCCCAGACTCGTCTCGATGACATGGCCGTTATTGACGGCCCAAATGAATATCAGCCAATTGGAGCTGATTAAAATGCTGCTGACTCCGATCTGGAGCAGCATTTTTCCGTTCGTAACCATCTTACGAAATTCAGTCCATCCACTTTTCCCTATCAGTAAGAGAATGGCCATAAAAACAAATGACCAGATGACACGGTGAGACAATATTTCACCAGCAAGCAAAGAGTCAAAAGATCTCCAATAAATAGGCAGCAAGCCCCATGCGGTATAGGCAAGAATGGCGTACCAAAGCCCTTTTTTCATAGTAAAATCCTCTTTTCAATTCTAGTAACACAATTCTATGAATCTCGTAATTTGTCCCTAGGTCAATTTTCAATTAATAAATCCCCGATATACGGGGATCAACTACACGATTGTTTGTGCTATCCTTTAACGAAGACGCAATCCCTTCTACCATGTGATTGCTCAGCCCTCATGCCGATAAAAAAAGTTAGGCAGCTTCACTTCATTTGAATAATGCTGATGGAAAATATGCGTTGTCGCCGGAGATAGCGGCGGGATCAACCACGACCAATCACCCGTGACATCACGACCGACCTTCTGCTCTTTCTCTTCAAAACTCTTAAATTGCCTTGCCGCCATATGATGATCTACAATAGCTACTCCCTGCTGTTGAAACGAATGCAGCACAGCCACATTTAACTCAACAAGCGCCCTATCTTTCCAAAGAGAGGCATCGCGCCGAGTATCCAGACCCATGATAGACGCTACACGCGGCAGCATGTCATATCTCGCTTGGTCTGCAAAGTTTCGCGCCCCGATCTCGGTGCCCATGTACCAACCGTTGAATGGCGCAGCGGGGAAATGAATCCCTCCGATTTCAAGGTACATATTCGAGACAATCGGTACGGCATACCATTTGAGATGCAAATCATCGAACGCTGCTATGTCCGGATGTGTAATATCCACTTCCAGGACGAGCTCGGTAGGAATATCGAACAGCTTCGGTTTCCGATCTCCCATTTGAACAACAAGCGGCAGCACGTCGTAAGGCGTCCCAGCCCCCTGCCATCCAAGCGATTGGCATAACGCAGTTATTTGAATAGAAGCTGGGTCACCGAGAATCCCATTGTCAGTTTCATAACCCGCGTAACGGACAAGTTGGTCATTATGAATAAAGGCTCCCTGAGCCGAATCATGCGTAGGTGGGAAAATCGTAATCATTGGACGGATTTTGCCGCCATTGGTCGCCGTTTCTATATGACGAAAAAGCGCCTCAGCCATCTGTTCTTCGGTTTCTATATAACGAGCATCGCGTACCGTCAGTGTTTCCCAGAACAATCGCCCGATACAACGGTTGCTGTTGCGCCATGCCATTTTGGCCCCATGCTCAAGCTCTTGTAGGGTATGTTCGTAGTAACCTTTATACCTAATGGCTTCGGTAATTTCAGTAAGACGAGCATCGATTTCGCCCGAGCTTTGGCCTAGTTCACTATAACATTCCTTGATAAAAGGTATTGCTTTCTCTAGCAATTGATCCTGCACTTTCATTGGTGCTGCTCCAATCCGATAAAGGGGAGCCCCACAAGCATTTGACACCTGCAAAGCTCTCCCTATGTTGATTACAATTGTGCACTAAACTGATCAGGAATGTATACGATTTGAGACTTTGCTACGATGGTTAACTCGCCTTTTTCCTCGGAATAGTGAACGGAATCATCGCCTACATAAAACCATAATTTCTTTGTTGGCTCATTTTCATATTCCTGAAATAAGAATACGTTGAGTTCCTCTTTCCATTTCAAAAGCTCAGCAATATCTTCCTTCTTCTCTATCTGCACGGTAAAAATCCATTGGTCACCAACCTGCTCCCATGTGTAGGGGATCGGATGTTTACCCGTATCTACGAACGCTCGACCGCCCACTGCATGTTTAATTAAAAAGACTTCCTTCATCCGCATAGCCCTCCTTCATCATCCATTATGGCAGATCAATTAGCATGAAATGTGTATCTTCTATCGCACGAATCTCAACCGTTTGTTCAGCTTCCATACGAGCGCTATCCTTAGTTTCCAATACAGTATCATTAGCAGATAACTTCCCGCTTATAAGCATAAGAAAAATACGGCGATTCTCTCCTTGTTTAAACACAAGCCCTTTGCCCGCTTCCAGCTTGCTGAGGTAAATACTCATATCTTGGTGTATCTTGGCTGCATGCTCGCCTCCCTCGGGTGTAACTACCGGCAGCAGCGTGTTTATCATTGCTTCAGGTTCATAAGTGACATTCTCAAAGGACGGCTCCAAGCCCCGCTTAGAAGGCATGAACCAAAGTTGAAATAGACTCATCGGTTCTGTATCCGACGCATTATACTCGGCATGTATAACGCCGCTTCCAGCTGACATTCGCTGCACGCCATTCACACCCGTTACCGCAACATGCCCCAAGCTATCTTCGTGTTTAATGGCTCCGCTAAGAACGATGCTGACAATCTCCATATCGCTATGGGGGTGTGGACCGAAGCCTCGGCCGGCAGCAATATCATCGTCATTACAAACACGCATAACCCCGAAACCTACATTATCCTCATCAAAATAATCGCCGAACGAGAAATTCTTATGGCTCTTAAGCCAGCCCAGATCGGTTGTATTACGCGTATGCGCAGGGAAAACTTGAATCACAGCAATCGCCTCCTTTTTTATTACGTATAGCTTATCATAGATAGACCACCGACTTCCATGTCGGAACGGTGGCGGAAATACGCAAGCAAGACAAAAAACCTCATCTCGACTTTTATAGTGAGGTAGAGGTTATGTATTCATTCACCATCATTCAAGAACAGAACGGACATTGGCCAGAATAGTAATTCAATTGCCGATAGGATACTATCATGTATCTTACTTAGCTGCTTGTGGAAGCTGTTTCCCCCATATAGCCGTACCTCGATTATTCATGCCTGTAAAGACAAGCGTTGAACGATTAAGCTCCCAATCCCATGACGGCAGCATCATAACTATTTCCTGAGATGCCAGCTCCTCACCATCGTACCAATAAAGCGTAAGGGTATGCTTCCCATCGAATTCCCAGTAGTCCTTGGAATCAGAATTGTTGATTTTCCCGCCTTTTAAAAGCTTTAACTCGTCCGATTCAACTTGGCCGTCGATCATTTTATCCATCACGATTCGTTCCCAATTGCCTACTATGCTCGCCTTAGGGATATCTTGAACGGTCTCTCCAGTATATCTTTCCGGTGATACGACCGGCCAGCCGTCTTGGGTCCATAATATTTTTCTAATGTGGAGATACATCCAGTTCATGTCCTGCTGCGGACGAGCATGATGGACGATATAAGTATGATCCCCATCCTGCAGCACGGAATTATGTCCAGGCGCAATCCATCCATCGCCTTCTTGGAACTTATAGCCACCCAATATTTTGTTGCCGATCTCAAACTGGGCTTCATACTTATCGTCCATAAGATCTCTTCCATTCGCATCCAAATATGGACCTGTTATGGAGTCCGATCTACCTACCCGCACATTGTAATCCTGTGACAACGAATCAAAGGAAACAAACAGGTAATATTTCTTCAGCTCCGAATGATAAACAATATAAGGGCCTTCTACCGCACCGGATTCTGTTTTATGATCCCTGGTCGCAATCTTTGTACCAAAACCAGGCTCTTTCAACTTGCCTGTTTTCGGATCTAGCGGAGAGGTATAAATCCCCCCGAAGAAAGAACCGAATACAAACCATGGATCTCCCGACGCATCCAATACAATGTTCGCATCAATCGCATTCGGCTTATCGCCGACACCCGTCTTTATTACTTCTCCTTGGTCAGTCCAAGGCCCCTCTAAGGAAGAACTTGTTGCTACGCCAATAAATGATTGGTTCGAACCAAAGGTCGATGCCGAATAATACAAATAGAACGTATCGCCGAATTTCTTAACATCAGGTGCCCATAAACCTTGAGCCCCTGTCCATTCCGCCGCTTGCTTGGGTACTCCATCAAAAGCGTATCCGACCCAGTCCCATTGAATGAGATCCTTTGATTTCCTAACCATAATACCAGGCTTAGCCTTACCGCCGACTTTAGCATCCGTTGAAAAAACATAATAGGTATCGTCTTCTTTTATAATTGCGGGATCATGTGTATTGTTCGTATTCCACGCCAATTCGTTATGAAGGTTATCCACATCAAACATTGGATAGATTGGAGGCGCATCTGGATACTTTAACTTCGACTGCAAACTTCCTCCTCCTCCTCCGATGGAACAACCTGCTAGAAGGAGAACAGCAACTGTCATGATGCTTACAAAGGCGTTCCGTCTCCTTTGGTTTCCAGTTGATTTGATCATCCTTTAACACCTGAAATTGCAACTGATTCAATGATTTGCTTCTGAAATATGAGAAAAACGATTAACATCGGCAATAATGCGATCACAGATGCTGCCATAATTAACGGGTAGTCCGTTTGAATGGCATAAGTTGCATTGAAGTTAGCAATTACTAGCTGCAGCGTTTGTTTCTCAGGTGAATTCAAGTAAATGATTGGTGCTAAATAATCGTTCCAAATGGCCATAAACCATAAAATAAGCTGTGCAGCTACTGCAGGTTTAATAAGAGGAAATATGATCCTGTAGAAAATTCCAAAGTAGGAGGTTCCATCAATCTTCGCCGCTTCAAGTATTGCATTCGGCACGCTTGTTAAATACTGGCGAAGGAAAAAGATCATCACAATATTTCCGAAAAAGCCTGGGACAATTAACGGCAGCAATGTATCTACCCAGCCCAACTCTGAGAATAAAATGAACTGCGGTATCATAACAACTGGATAAGGAATCATTAAGGCTGAAAGCAGCAGTAAAAAAATCTTGTCCTTACCTGGGAACCTGAGCTTTGCAAATGAAAAAGCAGCTAAGCTGGAAGTAAAGGTTCCGATAATTGTTACAGAAACAGCAATGAAGACACTGTTTTTAATACCCGAAAGCAAAGGTCCCTTTTCCCAAATTTCACTGTATTTAATAAATAAAAACGTCTCGGGTATCCACTGGGGAGGCAGTGCGAACACATCCTTCTTTTCTTTGAAGGAAGTCGATACCATCCACAATAAGGGAGCTACCATGACAATAGCGCCGATTGCTAATATGAGAAAAATAACGATGCTAATTATTTTTTGTTGTTTGGTAATTATCATAGGATTACCCGCTCCTTCCCGATTGATGGACTAATCCACATCATAGGATGATTTTTCATTCATTTTAAATTGGATAAGCGTAACGATAAATATAAACAGACCCAGCACAACAGCCATTGCTGATGCATATCCCATTTGGAGGTTTCCAAATGCTTTCTGCCACACATAAAAGACGACTGAAGCAGAACTATACTCAGGACCACCTGTTGAAGTCATAATGTTAATCTCGGTAAAAATTTGCGAACCACCGATGATGCTTGTCACAACGATAAAGAATGTAACCGGCTTCACCATTGGCCATGTAATATTCCAAAAAGACTGTAAAGCATTTGCCCCATCGATCTCTGCCGCTTCATAATAAGATCTGGATACGCTTTGCAGCGCCGCCAAATACAAGAGCATCGAGTATCCTAAGCCTTTCCAGATTGCCATAATCATAATTGCAGGTTTAACCGTATTTTTATTAGCTAACCAGTTAGGTCCTTCAATTCCGAATAGATCCAAAAACTGGTTAACTAAACCATAATCACCGTTATAAGCCCATTGCCACAAAATGGAGATCGCTGCCAACGAAGAAATGACCGGAATGTAGTATATGACTCGGAAAGTAGTAGTTCCAAAAATTCCTCTATTGAGACCAAGCGCCAACAGTAAAGCCAATATCAAACCAATTGGAATGCCAATCATTAGAAATAGAGTGTTATACATAGCTTTGTAAAATTGCTCATCTTGGAATATGTCTATATAATTATCCAGCCCGATAAAGTTCATCTGGCCCAACCCATCCCAATCTGTGAAGGAACCGTAGAAAGAATATAAAACTGGGTACAATGTAAATAGAATTAGACCAAGAACGGGTGCAAGTATAAATAAAAACCCGTAATATTTCTCTTTCCGATAGAGATTAGATTTGGATTTCATAGTTCACCCCTGATTAGTTAGAAGAAAATGATGTTAGTTCCTTGTTATTACACTTCAGCAACTAACATCATTTTCAACTGTACTAAAAATAGTCTTTCATTAACTTGTTATTTTTTAGATTTTTGTTCTTGTTCAATTGCCTTATCAAGAAGCTTTTGCATTTTCGGCTGTTGACCCTTCACATAATCAGCTGCAGTTACTTTACCATCAATGACTGGCTGAATATCCGTGAAGAAGAGCTGGTGCCATTCTGCATTGTAAGTCAACGTATTGGGAATAGCTCTGCCGTAATCTTTAACTATTTCCAAAAATTCTTTCTTGTTTGCCGGTTTAATGGATGTGTCTGCAGCCCACTTGTCAGCCATATCGATCAAGTTCGGGATTTGTACTTTAGCATCTACCAGGGCTTGCTGTCCTTCACGCGAAGCTGTTAAGTAAGTTACCAAAGCAGTAGCCTCCTGAGGGTGTTTCGTTTTGCTGGAAACACCAATTCCCAAGGAACCTAACCATGTTGCAGATTTACCTGTAGATCCAGCTGGGTAAGGAATCAGATCATATTCAAACGGCAATTTTTCATAGGTACTTAGATCCCAAGGTCCTACCGGGAAGAAGCCCATTTCGCCCTTCATCCAACGCTGGTAAGTATCTAACGTTTGCGCATCTTCAATCGATGGAGTGATCTTATGCTTATTTTGCATATCAGCAAAATATTGCAAAGCTTCAGCAAATTTAGGTTCATCAATCGTAACTTTTGTTTTTGTTGCATCTAGCCAATCTGCACCATTGCTCCATACAAATGATTGCAAGGACCAGTTAACATTGAAACCAGTACCGAACTGATCCAACTTGCCGTCACCGTTGTTATCTTTGGTCAGTTGTTTGTTGACTTTAATAAATTCATCCCACGTATAAGGCTTATCTTTGTCAGGAAGTGGTACTCCAGCTTTTTCAAACATTGTTTTGTTATAGCCGAGTGCAAATGGGCCAACATCCTTTGGCAGACCGTAAATATTGCCTTTCCCAACAGTGGAACCGTCATAGCGATAAAAGTCAACGCCGTATTTCCAGATGTTGTTCAGATCAACATTTTTATCACCTTTAATGTTAGCTGTCAGATCCAGGAGAACGCCGCCATTTACATAAGCTCTCAAATCACCTGGTTCAAAGTAGAATACATCGGGTAAGCTTTTACCTGTAATAGCTGCCTTAATTTTTGTTGCATATTGGTCAGCTGTTGTTGTGATGATTTTAACTTTAACACCCGGGTGCTCCGTTTCGAACTTCTTAATCGTATTTTCGTATGCCTTTTGCTCGTCGGGGCCGCCGCGGAACATAAATGTTAGTTCTTTTGTTTCTGTTTTTGCTGCCTCTGTGCTTTTGCTTTCTTCTTTTTTCGCCGTATCCCCACTACCGCTTCCCGCGTTGTTCCCACCACAACCTGCAAGTACAATTACTAACGACATGGAAAGCGCTGCTACTGATACTAGACTCTTTTTCATTTAAACCCCTCCTAATTGTAGTAAATAATAAAAAATCCGATGAAATGGAACCGCATACATATATTCAATTAATAATGTAAGTTAAACCTTTAAAGCGATTGCCTTACAAACGTAAGCGTTTATATTAATTATTAATATATATGTTAAATTTATAATAAATCAAAGCGCTTTCACTGTCAACACTATGTTATTTTGCAATTTTTCGAGTTCATTTATATTTCTGAGTTAGAGCATCTGCAACCGGAATGCCAAAATCAGGTGTCCCGTCACCGTGCCAACCAAATATTTGTGCTCTTGTATGGCGATTTGGATCATATAGAGGGTCACCCTCAATAAATTTGTAATTGCGGGAATGGTACACGATCACATCCTTACCTTCTGGACAAACCGTAAAGCTATTGTGACCAGGTCCATATTGACCAGTAGTCTCATTAGTTTGAAATACGGGGTAAGGTGTCTTATTCCATGAATCCGGGTTCAACAGATCACTCGACTCATCTGCCGTCAATAATCCCATACAGTAATTATAGTCTGTAGCACTAGCAGAGTAGGTAATGTAAATTTTCCCATTGCGTTTCAATACGGCTGGACCTTCATTGACCAAATAACCAATTTTTTCCCACTCATAGTCCGGCTGTGCAATCATGACCTGTTGACCGCTAATTGTCCATGGATCGCTCATCAGCGCAATATACAGATTGGAGTTTCCTATTATGTTCAAATCCTTCTGCGCCCATACTAAATAGAGATTACCTTCATGTTGAAAGGTAGTTGCATCGAGCGAGAATGACTCCCAATTCGGTTTGATCTGACCTTTCTCAACCCATTGTCCTTCCAATGGATTCGGTGATTCATTCTCCAGAACAAACATTCGGTGATCAAACAATCCCTCCACCGTATCGGTAGTGCGAGCAGCCGCGAAATAGATGTACCATTTGTTATTCAAATAATGGATTTCCGGTGCCCAAATATTAGCGCTCATCGGGCCTTCCGCATATTTGTTCCATACGACCACCGGTTCAGCGGAACCGAGCCCCTGAATCGTAACTGCTCTTCTTACTTCGATTCGATCATATTCCGGTACAGAAGCGGTAAAGTAATAATATCCATCGGTATGCTTATACACCCAAGGATCTGCGCGCTGTGGGATAATGGGATTCGAATATTCCTGTTCTATTGCCTTCTCGTTACTCAACATGTTCAAAACCCCTATCATTTTAATGATTTCACAAATATGAACAACTCCATATTTGAGTAAATAGTAATGCCTATCCCCTCGAGTTGTCAATATATTTATTAATAATACACATTTATATTAATATTTAGTTTTCATGATTCATCTTGTTAAACTTTTCGAAGTTGTTAAAGATTTAAGAAAAATGTATATTACTATATAAGGATGTCATTCACATAAATATTAATCTTTTATTATACGGGGGAATTTGTTTGAGAATTGATTTATCGGAAGATAATTTACCTCTATTTGAAGCACTTTCAAGTAACGTTCGCATTCAAATCGTCCACTTGCTCTCCCAAAAGCCCATGAATATCCGTGAATTGGCGGAGGCCCTTGGTCTTAGCAGCGCAATTATGACGATGCATGTCAAAAAGTTAGAGAAAGCCGATGTGATCCGCTCCGAAATGATGCCCGGCAAAGGCGGCGCAGCCCAGAAGATGTGCTCACTTCACATGGATCATCTTGAGATTGCTTTTCCGCAGCGCAATGTCACCCCTCGTTATTCAAGAAGAACCGATGTATCTGTCGGCCACTATACGGATTTAAACATCATTCCAACTTGCGGTATTTGTACGGTATCTAAAGTCATCGGTATTTTCGATGATCCCCGTTATTTCCTTGATCCGGAACGATTGAACGCTAAGATTCTTTGGTTCGCACAGGGATATATCGAGTATAAGATTCCAAATTTCTTAATGAACAGCGAGGAACCAGAGGAATTGGAAATATCGATGGAGATATCTTCTGAAGCCCCTTTAACAAACAGCGACTGGCCTTCTGATATTACGTTCTTCTTCAATGGACTTAAGCTAGGAATGTGGACTAGCCCAGGTGACTTTGGCGGCAAGGGTAGACTTAATCCTGCATGGTGGTTTGAAGACGTGAATCAATTTGGTCTACTAAAGCGGATCTTTATCAAAAAAGAAGGAACGTTCATGGACGGCCTGAAGCTATCCGACGTCACGATTGACCAAATCGACATTCGTAATCCTCACTGGTCCTTCCGAGTTGCCATTTTAGAGGATGCCGAGCATATTGGAGGCGTCACCTTATTCGGGTCCGGCTTTGGCAACTACAATCAAGATTTAAGCTTCAAGCTCTATTTTTCTAAATCTGCACAGGATACAAATGGAACAAAAAGGAATTGAAAAGAGGGAGTGCTTTCGCACCCCCTCTTTCTATTCTTGCTCCTCCATCTGCATCCAGTGCTCATAGAGCCCATCCAACAGGTCCTGTACCGCTTCTCTCTCTATCCATAACTTGCTGAGTTCATCTGCCGTCAGGTTCTTCTCTATTCGTTGGTCCAAATTCTTCAGACGCGCTTCTTCATTAGCAATCTGATTTTCCAGATTTCCCCTTGTGAACACGGACGAGCATTTAGACTTTTCCCGTGACGCCGCATGTGCAACAACCGACTTTGGCACCCCAACGATAGTGGTTTCACGTATTTGATCTTCGCGCAGCTGCCCGCTCTTCTCTTTATAATCATCAAAGTTGCCCAAGTAAACAGTAATTCGCCCTTGATCCAGCTCCCATATTTTCCGGGACAGCCGATTCATAAAATAACGATCATGCGTCACAGCCAGCACGGTACCAGGAAACTCTTCCAGCGCTTCTTCCAACGCTTCCCTTGAAGCAATATCCATATGATTCGTGGGCTCATCTAGAATGAGTAAATTAGGCTTACGCAGCACAAGCAGTGCTAGTCGCAATCTAGTCCACTCACCTCCTGAGAGAGAACAAACCGACTTGAATACATCTGCTCCATAAAATAAATAAGCAGCAAGCCGGCCCCTAGCCTCTCCTTCTTCCAGCTTCGCTTCCTCACAGAAGTAAGTCAGCACCGATTTCTTATGGTCCTCTGGATACTCTTGTTGAGCCAGATAACCAATATCGACCCGCGCTCCAAGCTCGAGCTCCCCTTGGTCAGGCTGCTCTTCACCAAGAATCATCTTCAATAGGGTTGTTTTACCCGAACCATTATGCCCGACGAGCATTACTTTCTCGCCATATTCCAGCAATCCGCTTGCCCGCTTCAGCAGCACTTTATCTCCGTATTGTTTATTCACATCATCGAAGCGAATCACTCTCCGACCTGAGCGGTCGTCCAGCTTCAGATCGAACTCCGCTGCCTTCGGATCGAGAACAGGCCGTTTGAGCTTTTCCATCCGATCCAGCGCTTTCTGCATAGAAGCTGCCCGACGGAAAAATTTCTCGTTTCCTCCTACTCGGCCCCACTCCGTCAGCTGCTTAATCGTCTCTTTCATCTTTTTGATGACCTTCTGCTGCTCCTGATAATCAGCAAACTGCTGAAGTAATCTGACCTCCTTCTCCTTCACATAACCTGAATATGAAGTCAGATAGGTCGTTGATTCACCATCTTCCAGTTCGACGATCTTCGTGACCACCCGATCCAAAAAGTAACGATCATGAGAAACAATGAAACACGCACCATCATAATGGGTGAGATATTCCTCCAACCACTCCACGCCAAACAAATCCAGATGATTCGTCGGCTCATCCAGCAGCAGCAAGTCAGGTTTGCCGATCAGCTGGGAAGCGAGAGCAATCTTCGTCTTTTCCCCTCCAGACAACGAGGTAAAGCTCCGCTCGTAAAACTCCCGTGCAATACGAAGGCCGTTCGCTACTTGGTCGATTCTTGCATCCAGCTCGTAGCCGCCTTCCCGTTCAAAACGTTCTTGCAGCTGTGCGTATCGCTTAAGCAGCTGATCTAGCTGCTTCTCATCGCTCATGACGTCCGGGCTCGACATTCGCTGCTCCAGATCCGTCATGTTGGCGCGGCATTCAAGTATCTCTTGAAAGCTCGCGGCTAGCACATCATATACCGTACCGCTCTCCCACTCCGTTGGGATTTGTGCTAAATAGCCGATCCGCGTATCTTTTCGTACCGTTAATTGTCCTTCGTCAGGCTTCTCTATCTTGGATATAAGGCGCAACAATGTCGATTTACCGCTGCCATTGCGTCCCACAAGTCCTATTCTTTCTCCCTGATGAATTTCAAAAGCAACATCCTCGAGCACCAGCTGCGCACCATGGTATTTTTTTATATTTTGACCATTAACTATTAACATAATGAAGGATCCTCCTAGTTTATGAAAGACCCTATCCATCGCAACCAACGTACAAAAAAAGGCCGCAGGAAAATTCCTACGACCTTTCGGATTAATCCGTCGAGGGTTAAGGTAGGTGTCTTTTCGTGAGTTGTAATTCCGTATGAGCATAAATGGACAGACTTCTCGCGTCTTTGCCTGCTGCATGAACGATGCCAGCCATCGCGATGGGTAACTGGCTCACACGGTTGTTCACGAACTCTCGATTCATCCTACCTTCACCTCCTTCTTCTATCACTAATTCAAAATAATACCATAACCATTGGTCAATTCGCAACCAGAAACTGCCTAATTTTGTTCTTCGCTATTTTTAATATTCACTGCGCATCTTATCCGTAACTTCAAGATAGAGAACTTGGAGAAATTTCTTAATATTGACCTTGCCCTTCTCCGGCTTACAGTTCTCATCGATTTCTTTCATCTTCATACGCACATCCTGGAATTCAAAATACAGAGGCGCATAATGCTCAAATTTGGGATTGCTGTAATCCGTCAAGCCAATACTGGCGATATGGGTCAACGCGGTCATTATCGTGCGGCGAATCCGCTGTTCGACAGCTTTACCTTCTTTTTCAACATCCGCTTCCTTTACCTTGTGACATCTGGACACCGTTTCATAAAGCTCCTTGAGCGGCGGAATTCCTTCCGCTTTATGATGACGAGTGAGATGTTCCATAATGTCCATCAGGTCGCGACTGCCGGTGTCCCCCACGATCCCCATATCCATGAGAATGGGCTGCATAATTTCGCGGACACCGCGTTTTTTACGAACACTCTCAGGACCTGTGTGCAGTAAACTCAGCTTGGTTAAAGATTCTTTAATCTCCTGCAAGGAGCGGCTAATGTTCCACTGCTCGTTAACTTTGGACAGCACCGCTTCCACTTCAATTTTATTAATTGGCTTTTGAATATAGAATTCGACACCGGCTTGATAGGCTTTGCCAATCATTTCTTTATTTTCAATTTGCGAAATCATCACGTATTTCCCTTGATAACCTTGCTCCTTCAATCGAATGATGGTCTCAATTCCATCTTGATCCGGCATCAATAAATCAATGACCACGACATCCGGTGTGGTTTCCAGAAGAACTTTTTCTCCTTCGCTCCCGCTGCCAGCCGTACCTACGACTTCGCCTAATCCGCCTTTTTCAATGATCTTTTGCAGCATCCGTCTACTTACCGCATCATCGTCAACAATTCCGAATGACAGCATGATCTCTACGCTCCTTTTTTCAACGTATCGGTCAATATAGTAATCACAAAAGTGGTCTGAAAACCCGGCTCGTCAGAGCGTAAATGAATGTCTCCACCTAATGAATGAACAATATCTCGAACATGAGAGAGTCCAATCCCTGTCGCGGCAAAGCCCTCTTGATTGAATTTGGTCGTAAATCCGGGTGCAAAAATCATATCTCTATCCTGCTCTGAAATGCCAACACCAGTGTCGGCAACGATGATGATGGTCTCAGCACCTTGCTCATAAGCACTTACGAGAATCGATCCTTGATCTTCAATTGCTTCCACAGCATTAGAAACGAGATTATTGATTACGGTTAAAAGGGGTAGGTATTGATTCGAACAATAGTCCGTTTGAATGTCGCTTTTGAATTGAATCTTTT
Organism: Paenibacillus sp. V4I3; assembly: GCF_030817215.1. GTDB lineage: Bacteria > Bacillota > Bacilli > Paenibacillales > NBRC-103111 > Paenibacillus_E. Next base: position 1,767,388 of record NZ_JAUSZA010000001.1, on the reverse strand, counting down.
TTCCAATCATCGAACTATAACCCAGGTTGGACTTGATGGCGAACTCCACGACTTCGGCCAGCCTCATTTCGGAAGCGAAATCGCGATCGAACAGCTTCAACAACCCGGCTAGGATGCGTTGCGAATCTTTTTTGACTTCATGAATTTGCTGGGTAATTTCCAAAATGGTGCGAGAGTAGCTTTTTAACCCCGCGCCATTAATTTTTTCATATAAATTGTGGCTCTTGGCTGTTATTTGCTCAATCGTATCCATCGACTTCCGTAAGTAAAATACTTCGCCATATAAACCGCTATTCGTATTTAACATTTGTTCCATACGCTTCTGCTGCTCATTATGCAGGACTCGCATCTGATTAATGGTCACACTGTTGTAGATACCGACCACGAAGTAGCTCCGTACGACAGCGGTAACTGTGATATACACTAACTGCTCTGAAAACATATGCGGTGAATGGAAAATCAAGCTGCGCGCCAACAATTCAATCTCATTGGACATAAGATCAATAACCGATAAGAACAACCCAAGAACAAAAGGGTGGAATTGGTCCCAATTCCGTTTAATGAAGCTCATGGCAATCGCAAAGGCCATATAATAAAATGCGGCTGATAAATGCGTTTGCGCGCTCGCGCTGAAAGACATGGCCCCATGTAATAGGATACCATCTTCCAACGTCCGAAATAGCAGAACAGTGATTCCGGTAACGATACCTGTATAGATATAAGGCAGATGCTTCATCAAAAGCAAACAGAGTAGAAAGGCGCTGCTGCCAAGACCAATCCGAAACATTTCCCCAATGAAAGGTGTGATCTTAAACTCTCCGGCAATTGCCGTCACAATAGCGACGAGAATCATTTGCAGCCCTTCGTTCTTTAAGCGTCCCAGCCTTTCACCCCCTACAAGATATCCCATATCTGTTTACCAATGAGGATTATACAAACGGTAAGAAATAGCGGTCGAACATACGCTGATCCTTTGCGGATCGCCATGCGTGAGCCCAGCAAAGATCCACAAACCATGGCTATTCCCATCGGAATGCCTATCCCATAATTAATGGACCCCATAACCATGAAAGTAGCCAAGCTAGCCACGTTGCTCCCGAAATTTAGCACTTTCGCATTGCCGGCCGCTTTGACGAAATCGAATCCTAACATCAGAAACACGAAAATAAGAAAGGAACCGGTGCCCGGTCCGAAGAAACCATCATAAAAGCCCAAACCGAATGCAGCGCAGCCCATTAACATCGCTGTTTTCGTTGAGAATTGACTGAAGGTAGAAATATCCCCCCAATTTTTACGAAAAATCGTGTAGATGGTGATCAGTATAAGCATAACGACAACCAACGGCTTTAAGAAATCAGATGGAATTTGCCGCAGCACCATCGTTCCGCACACAGCTCCTAAGAGAGACAATATGAACAAACCTCGTACTGCTTTCAGATCAACATTCCCAGACCGCATGAAAGAAATCGTACTTGTCAGTGATGACATGGTGCCCGCCAATTTGTTCGTTCCTAACGCGACAGCCGGAGGTAATCCCGTTGCCAGCAGAACCGGAAGAGCGATTAGTCCCCCTCCACCAACGACAGAATCTACATAAGCCGCTAGAAAACCACCGATGATGATGAATATCATCATTTCCCAACTTATTTGTAACATGATGCAAGACTCCTTCTGTGTGTTAAATTCCTCTATACCAATCTTGATTCCATTCTGCGGGCTGCTAATGATAAGGCATAATTCACAGCGAAATACAGAATAGCCACTAAAAATAGAATGGGCATGGTATAACTGTAGTTTTGTCCAATTACTATTTTCGCATGGTGCATCAGTTCAGGCAAGGAAATAACAATCGCAAGAGAAGTATCTTTTAACAAGGAAATAAATTGACTCACTAGTGGCGGCATCATTCGGCGCAGCCCCTGAGGTAGAATAATATGCCAAAGGGTTTGCACATAGCCTAGTCCTGAAGATCGAGCGGCTTCAATCTGCCCTTTATCGATGGAATTCAGGCCGCTTCGCACAATCTCTGCAATCATCGCGCCTTCAAATAACGTTAATGCCACAATCGTTGCATTCATAGGTCCGAGTTTAATCCCGATATCTGGTAGGGCGAATCTTGCGAAAAATATGATTAAGAGCAATGGTAAATTGCGAAGAAGCTCAACTGCTATAGCCAGAATTGGTGAAATAACCGGAAGCTTCGTATACCGGATCGTACCGACTATACACCCCACGATAAAGCTCAATACAATAGAGATCGCAGCGACTTTAAGCGTCACATAGAAACCTTCAAATACAAACCTTACATTATCAGCCGAGAAAGCATGCATGATATCCATTCGTTCACCTCCCCCTAAAGTCAGTCCGTACGAGCTAATTTACGTTCTAGGCGCAAGGCCACGTAACTTAGCGGCAGCGTGAGTATCAAATAAAGCACAGCAACGAAGATATAGGTATCGAACGTAGCATAAGTCTCACTTGCGACCTGATCACCGAAATACATGAGATCAAAGCCTGCGAATACGCCAAGTACGGAAGAGTTCTTAACGAGGTTAATAAATTGATTGCTAAGCGGTGGTATGACAATTTTGATTGCTTGCGGAAGGACGATATGCCACATGGTTTGGAAATAGGTCAGTCCCGAGGATTGTGCTGCCTCAGATTGGCCTTTGGGCACCGACATAATACCGGCTCGGATCGCTTCTGCAATAAAAGATGCCGTGTACACCGTAAGGCCTAAGGTCCCGCATACAAATCCGCTAAGGGTAATGCCCATGGACGGTAGGCCATAGAAAAACACGAATACAACAAGCAAGAGCGGTATGTTTCGAATGAACTCTACATAGGCAGTCCCAATCCATTGCAGCGGTTTCACCGATCCAATACGAAAAATGGCAATAATCGTACCCAGCACAAAGCTGCCAATTAACGCAATAACGCTGGCAATGATCGTGTTGAAGAAGCCCTTCATGTAGATATCAAAATAATCGGTAAAAATCGAGAAATCCGGCATGCGCTCCCCCCTCATAGACAGAAGATGGGCAGCAGCTGCCACCCATCTCTTCTTTTATTCTTGTTACTCTTATTTGGTTGGCGCTTTGCCAATCCATTTCTCATAAATTTTCGTGTATTGACCGCTTGACTCCAGCTTCTTCAATGCATCATTCACCGCGGCTTGAAGCGTTGTTTCACCTTTTTTAATCGCGATACCATAAGGCTCATCCGTGAACGGTTCGCCAACCACTTCGAAGTTCTTATCTTGCTCCATCATGCCATAGAGGATGGCATTATCTGTAGTCAACGTGTCCCCTTGACCCGCTTTCAGGGCGCTGAAAGCATCTTGGTAATTATCAAATTCAAGTATGGTGGCATCTGGGGATTTCGCTTTAATATTCGCAACGGAGGTAGCACCTTTCACAGCCAACACTTTCGTTCCTTTTTTAACATCCGCTACACTCTTAATAGGGCTGCCTTTCTTGACGAGCAAAGACTGTCCTGCTTTGAAATAAACATCAGAAAACTCAACTTGTTTCTTCCGCTCTTCGGTAATCGTCATCGTCGCAACAATCATGTCAATCTCTTTGTTATCGAGCATCGGAATGCGTGTCTTGGACGTTACTTCTTTTAACTCAATTTTCTTCTCATCGCCGAGAATTTCTTTCGCTAATGCTTTCGCAATGTCGATGTCGAAGCCTTCAACTTCGCCGCCAGTCGGGTTTTTCAAACCGAATAGCTTGGTATCAAACTTCACACCAACGACAACTTTGCCTCTGCTTTTGATCTCATCCAGAACGGTCGCTCCACCTGCCGGCTTCGCAGTACTTGGAGCGCTGCTTGCTGCCGGAGAGTTAGCCGGAGCGCTTGATGCGCCTCCTTTTGTGCCGTTAGAGGCACACCCCGCCAATGCGAATATCGCAATTAACATAAACATGAAATTCCACTTTTTTGACATCATGGTTTTGTTCATCTCCTTATTAATGGTTAAGTACACGATTCAGAAATAATTTGGCTCTTTCTTCACGAGGGTTGACGAAGAATTCCTCGGGAGGTGACTCTTCTACAATCTGACCTTTGTCCATAAAAACAACACGATCGGCCACTTCACGGGCAAAGCCCATCTCGTGCGTAACCACAACCATCGTCATTCCTTCATTTGCAAGCGCCTTCATGACATCAAGAACCTCTCCGACCATCTCCGGATCCAAGGCTGATGTGGGCTCATCAAACAACATAATTTTCGGCTTCATCGCCAGTCCCCTCGCAATGGCCACACGCTGCTGCTGTCCACCTGATAACTGTGAAGGAAAACTGTACGCCTTATCCTGAATACCAACCTTATCCAGAAAATACATCGCGATCTCGTCGGCTTCTTTCTTAGCCATACCATGCACCTTCATCGGAGCAAGCGTAATGTTATCGATCACTTTCTTATGCGGATATAGATTGAAATGCTGGAATACCATGCCGATATCTCGACGCAGCTTGTTCATATCCATCTTCTTATTGCTGACCTTGAACTCATTCACGATAAGCTCACCGCTTGTGATGGTTTCCAGTCGGTTGATACACCTTAGCAGCGTACTCTTGCCTGAACCTGACGGACCTACAACGACAACGACTTCTCCCTGCTTGATCTGAAGATCAATTCCTTTGAGCACATGGAAATCGCCGTAATGCTTCTCTACTTGACGAAATGAGATCAATGGAACCCCCCCTTCGATGAATCATCATTGATGTAAACTGTTTGTTATGTAAATTAACACTTGATGTATTTAAATGATAAGGAAAAACTATGAAAACTTATGCGATCCGACATTTAATTATAAAAAAATGATGACAGCAAGATACGAACCTTGTATCCAATCAGCTTGGCATACTATAATATAACCCAGATAGATACCAACATTGAATGACCCGGAGGTTCTAAAATAAATGGCGGGTAAACCCAAAAGATCAACCTTCCGAACCCGACTGGAAGATATGGTCACGACATTACGCAGCGACATCGTAACCGGAAAACTTCAGCCCGGTGACTTTTTACCTTCCGAATTAACACTTGCTGAACAGTTTCAGCTTAGTAAAAATTCGGTTCGCAAAGGACTGGAGGCACTACTCGATCAGGAAATGATTGAAAAAGCGCCGCGAATCGGGACGCGCGTTGTTGGGACAGGTCGGAACGAAAAGCTTACATTGAAATTCGGTTATTACCCCACTCTTTCCCTTGAAGCTAATGTATTGGAGCTGGTCGAAAAGTTTCAACAGCAGCATCCGCATATTGTCGTCCAGATGATTCCTCTTTCGCATTCGTACTTTTCTCAGAACACGAAGGAAGCCATGGAGAGAGACGCGCTCGACCTTATCACTTTAAATACCCAAAACTACGAAACGGTTACTGAAACTGGAGCCGTCTCGGATATCCTAGAGCCGCTTGAACGAAAGAATGGCACGTATACCTTTCTGTCAGGACCTTTCACCAAAGACTGTCATTTGTATGTGCAGCCGTTTATTTTTTCACCGATCGTCTTGTGTTACAATCGCGATCATTTCAAGGAAGCAGCATTGCCAGAGCCGGATAGCAGTTGGAGTTGGAACGATGTCCAGAAATCAGCGCTAGCCTTAACGCAAAAGCAGGACCGAATCGGCATCTTGTTTCACCTGCAATCCATCAATCGATGGCCGCTCTTTTTACTGCAAAACAAGGTCGTTTTTGAACGAGATCAGCATGGTAAGCTGATTTTCAACAACGATAATTTTCGGAAAGCCATGCAAACAAGCCTTGGGCTGTTTGAAGGAATGAACCCCGACACCGTCTATATGTCGGAGAATGACTCTGATGCCGAACGGTTTTTCTTGCAACAAAAAGCTTCCATGATTGTCACCAGCTATTACAGCTTAAACCATTTACGTAACGCTGAATTCGCGTATGACATCGCACCGCTTCCTTATTCACTGGAAGCGAAGACTCAGCTCTTAATCATTGGTCTTGCGATTATTAAATCGAGTAAGCATAAGGAAGCAGCCCAAACCATGCTCGATTTTCTCGTTTCGAACGAAGCGCAGCTGCATATTCGCAAAACCACCCTTACCATTCCTAGTGTTAAAACGGCGGCTGAGTGGATCGGGGAAGAGACGTTGGCGCGTCCTTCCCGGTTCTTCATGTACCGGGACATCATCCCGACATTTAGTTTCTATAAAGACATGAATGTAACTTTCCACGAACTGGAAACCATGCGCCACATTCTCAAGCTTTACTGGGCACGGCTCGACGACTTCGAGACGGTTTGCCGACAGTTGGATAATAGCCTTTAAGATAAATTCCCCAAAATAACGAATCTACGTTCAGCTAACTAGAGGTCGGGTGACTTTTGCTTTGCATTCGACAAAACACAAAAAAATGAGATGGCAAGAATAACCTTGCCACCTCATTTTAATGTTTTCTATGCCACTAAGTGAATATCTTTACGTTTGGGACAGCCTCGTTTGGTTATAATAAAGCTCTCCATTCTTAGTTGATATTGCCAGACCATTTTTGCCCCAGTGCCTGATAGAACGGAGCACCTTGAGTATTAAGACCCTGCCAAATTTGCAGTGAAACGACTTCCTGTTGTTTTCCTAACATAAGCCTTACCATGTAGGATACTCCATCATCGTCCGTTGCCTGACCCTGTATATAGGCACTACTCGATGTTACAACCAACCATTGAGCCGTTTTCAATTCCAGTTTTAATCCATTCGGCTCTGCATGAATCTTCAATTTCCCTTTTGGAAGATTTGCTTTTTCATCCATTTCCCATTCGGCTTCGATGTGTACTTTCTTAGCTTTGCTGCCAATCGCCGTGTTACCCTCGGTAATGGCAAACCATCCCTCTGCTTCCACCTCTTCTTCGCTTAAGCCGTATACAGCAAGAGTCACGTTCGACTCCGCTTTTACATACCCGCTATTCATCAACAACTCCGTCTTCACCTGATATAATCCTGCTGGGAGCTGCTGATTCAAATAAACATTCCCTGTGACATCTGTCTGGTATACAATCTCTAGTGCCGGAGCGGAATATGGCGTGAGTGTTCCATCCGGATTCATCAGTGAAATCGTAAATTGGATTGGCAGCCCAGCTATAGAACCCAATTCTCCATCTTCCTGCTGAGATACATGAGCTGCTAGTTTCACCGTCCCAACCGAAGCAGCTGTAGTGCCTGTATAAGCGACAGACGCCGTTTCACGCTTTACAGTTATGCTGCCTTTTCCTTCGCTCGCTCCAGTATGCGTGATGTCATCCCGCTCGAAGACTGCCCGCACTTCAAAAACAGCCTCTTCCATATTTGTCGTCACGCCTTGTGTTACTACATATGACAACGCCGCAACGCCTTGCGCATTCGTCGAGGCACTGCCTATCGTTACCCCGTCCACCGAGAATTGTACGGAACGGTTAGCAAGCGGCTGCCCTTGAAGATCTGTCAACGTCGCACTTAAAGTCGCCGTATCGCTGTAAGTGGCTTCCGTTACTGTATTCACAGTTAGCGAAGTTCCTTGATAAACCGTAACTCCGATCGTGTTCGTTCTGATCGTCGTTCCACCTAAAGTGATATCGGCATAAACGTTCGCCGTTCCCGCTTTGAGCGCTTTAACCTCTCCATACACAACGGACAGAACAGTCGGGTCGCTGCTTGTGAAGGAAGTGGTACCCCCTGCTAAGATGGCCGGCAGTCCGTTCTCCAGAACGCCGGAACTGATAATCGGCTCACTTTGCCCCTGATCCAGCGTAACCTTGGCCATTGATATTGAAGCTTGAGCCAAAGGAGCTTGTAGTTTAAACAGCGTCGGTCCCGAAGTATAGTAAATGCTTCCGTCTACACCCAAGTCCAACAGATTCGATTGCGTTTCCGTAAGTTTACGGTATTTCAGAGTCACAGGATCGAATACGGTTACGTTGCGAGCAATAGTCGTATACAGCAAGCCATCTTGCCCCCAGCGTAAATAAAAGGAACGCCATGGGCTGCCACCACTTGCATTCGGGTAAATCAACTTACTTTTCACAACCGCATTGGTGCTGGGATTCATCGCATAGATGGCAAAAATCTGTCCCCCTTGATCGTCCTTCCCCCATGCGCCACCCCATAACAGTCCGTCAGGACCGAAAGACAAACCGCCGAGTAATTTAGGGGACGTCAAGCCAGGAATGACAGGTACAAACTCATCAAGCTTGGTACTTGTCGCTACATCCCATTTGAACAGTTTGGCCACCGCTGTGGGTGGCGTCGTTGTGCCGAGACCTCCATCAATGGAGGTGCCGCCGTAGACAACGCCGTCTTTATAGGCAAGCGCAATGATACTTTGATCTTCTACAACGTTGCGAGTTGACGTCCACTTATTCGTTGTTTCATTATAAATGGTTAAACTGCCGCCCATTTTGCCGTAGAAAGGAATCGTTCCGATAAACAGCTTGTTATCGCCGGAAGCAAACGCATAAGGCCGATCTTGACTATCGGGAACCGTGTAAACAAGCCCTGGATTATGCGATGGCGTTGATCCGTAATTGTAGGGCAGGCTTGCATCATAACGGTAAACGCGTGCTCCGCTATAAGCCCCGAAATAGGTCTTGCCATTCAAAAAGCCGATCTCCTCAACTTGATGGGGAGAGAACGGAGAAGAAATTTGAGCTTCATATTTTTGCGTTGACTGATCAAATACACTCAATCCATCCAGGAAACCACCGAGATATAGCTTGCCGTCCGGCCCTGCTGCGAGGCTTTGTATATTGACACCATCCCTTGCCATAGGCACCTGGATAGTCTGTATCGAATGATCCAACGGGTTATACAGCGTGTACTTGCCGTTCTCGTACAAGGTAGCCAACACTTGAACGCCATTAGGCAAAGTGATCCAATCAAACGCTCTACTCCCAGTCTCAGGGAGTCCAACCTCCGGCATTACGGCCTGCACCGTATTGGTTGAGACATTATATGTCCACAGATTGCTCGATAATTTATTCCGGTAATAAAGCAGATTGGCGTCATAAGGAGACGGAGGTGAGATTTTGCCATCAAATGCCTCCGGATCTGTATAGGCAAATCGTTTCTTAACTTCAAACGTCTGTTCATCCAAGATGGCAAGCGATGTACCACGTGCAAGGTAAAGAAGTCCGTTGTAAGGAGAAATATTGTGAATGAAACCATCCACACCCGTGAACGGCATTTGAATCTCAATCTTTTCTCCACTTACCCGGTCGATTCGCATCAAATGCTCTTTGGAGCCGATCCCGACATACAAGTACTGATCGGTAACCCCGGCTCCCCTGGCATATTGTTCAACTGAATGCATGCTGCCTAGATCGGCAAACAAGCCTGTGTTGGTATCGTAACTAAAGACCTTGGCATTCGGATAAGAAGAGCCGTATATGAGGCCATTAGAACTTGCATCCAAATCCCATACGAAATTATTGGAAGGATTATTCCCTACTTCTGTGATCTTTCGGAGTAACGGATCGTATTTCCAGAACTTACGATTGGCTGTAGCGGCAAAATAGACGTTCTTATCCGCCCCCACCGTCACCGCCCAAGTTTCTGTCGTACCAGGGACTGCCTCCGAGAAGTTAATACTTCCTGAAGCAGCATCAACGGCATAGAACGTCCCTGGATTGCCGTTGGCTACGAAATAGAGTTCGCCATTCCCTATCGCTCCCCCCATGGTTGTCGCCGTGAGCGTTGCTTTGCCCAAGTTGACGGGATCGCCATACTTAAACGGTAATTTAAGCGCGTCACCCTTATAAGTAAATGAAACATCATCAAAATAGGCTTTGCTAAGAGTCCCTCCCCCGGAATACAATAAAACCTTCGCTGTTTCTGCTTTATCCGGAGCTATCCCCTCCATTTTGATTTGCTTCCATGTATTCAGCGGTGTGCCATGTGAAACGGAGGATGTTCCAATTTCTTTGCCTGATTCATTATAAAATTTGATATAAATGCTTACGCCTCCTCCGGATACTAAGTAAACGCTGGCTTTCGCTTCATATATGCCGTCCTCTTTCACACTTATCGCTTGAGTGCTCAGCCCAACGGATTTATCCGTATAGGTGTCCTCAAGCAACAGACTGGACATCCCGCTGTTCTGTTCCGTCTTACTTATCGACACAGAACCTGCAGGCGTACCTGAGAACAATCCCCAACCAGGAATGGTTGCTCCGGAAGTAGGATCTTCAAATCCGGGATTGATCACGGCAATCGTATCGGCCACGCGGTAAAACTGGGCCTCGTCTACATATGCCTTCATGGTAGTACCCGATGAAGCATACACAAAGACCGTCGCAAAGGCAGCATCCGCCGGAGCAATACCTTGGGCTCGAATGTCCAGCCATTTGTTTAACGGAGGCGCGGAGATGTTATAAGTCGCCTGTTTGTTCAAAGGTTTCCCCGCTGCGTCATGCCAACGAATCCAAAGAGCAGGGGTTCCTGTAAAGTTTTCGATATACAACTTAACTGCAGCCTCATAAGATTTCCCGGACGTTACAGCCAGCTTTACGCTTTCCGCTCCAAGCGCCCCTGCCACTGCCCCAGTTCTCTCCATCTTCAAGCTTCTATTGCCTGCGAATTTGATCGTTTCTGACAAAGAGAGCCCTGAAGGTATACCGGCAGAAAAATAACCCCATCCCGGAATTTTGCCTGATACTAAATCTTGTTCGAAACCGGAGTTCGGTACCGGAAGGATTTCTGCCGCTTCAGCGGCTCGTACGTTGGAGGGCAAATAAAAAGCTAAGCATAGTAAAGCCAACAATCCCAACAACCATTTGGATAACGTGCTTCTTCCAACCATTGATATAGCCATTCTCATCATCCTTTTTCAAAATTCTACCCGATCGGCAGTGTGTGTGGTGATAGGCGAGATTGATGTAATGCTTTTGTGAAATCGCTTACATATCGTGTATAAACGAACTAATGAGAAAAAGTCGTAACCTGACCAGTCATGGAGCATGACAATGCTATTTTTAAATGAAAAATGGCTAGAAATATCTATAATACTCTCATGGACTGGTAGGATTTGATGAAGGAAAACGAGGTACGCATCAATGAATGGCATTGAACAACTTGCACAATATTGGCTATGAGCGTTTCTTTGGGGATCGTATACAAATAGCAGTAACTACAACATTTCAAAAGATACAGGTACAGCACTTACTTGTTTTTCAGTTTCTACTTCTTGCTCCTTCCCATAATCAATGAGAACGCCTAATACGTCTCGTGGAGATTCACGAAGCAATTCGTAAGCCACTGTCATAGAGGGTAAAGCCATCTCATGCGTGATAAGTGCTTGGATGGAAATCCGTCGTTCAGAAAGTAAACGGATAAATTCCGCCATGTTGCGACCTTCTGTCCAACGTACGTAACCGATCGGATAGTCAACGCCCTTGCTTTCGTAGCTGTCATGATACCGCCCAGGACCACCAGCGCGCGAGATAAGCACCTGCGCCTCTTTGGCAAACATCAACTCCCGATCGAAGTCCATCTTCACATCGCCGACGATGACGATTTTCCCCCTGTCGCGAATCCAGCGTAGAGCCTGATCAATAATGCCGGAATTGGCACCATTGGCGCAGATGATAACCGCATCAACACCTTCATGCTGATGTAGTGAATCGACGGTACGGTTGACATCCTGTACATTGTCACACACTTGTACGGCACCGGCTTTCGAAAGCTTGGCGCAGCGTTCTGCCAACAAATCAAGCCCGATTACCCTACTGCCGGAAGCGTCTGCAATCCGACATACGATTTGTCCCAGAATACCTAGTCCAACCACGACAACCGATTCTCCAAAACGCAAATCCGCTTGACGCAGCGCATGAATAGCGATCGCACCGAGTCCGACGAAGGACGCTTCTTTCGAACTGCATTCCTCCGAAAGCGGAACAACCAAATGCTTAGGCACCACTAAGAATTCCGCATGCTTAACATAAGGAGAACCGTAACAAGCGACTCTCTGCCCTACCTTCACATGGGAGACGCCTTCGCCGATTTCCCGTACGATTCCCATCGCACTGTAACCAAGTTGAATGGGAGTATCGGTCATCAGGTTTTTCAGCAGAAGCTCTGTGCCTGAACTAATTGCAGAGTAGCAGGTTTCAACACGTAGATGGTTCGTTTCAATGGAAGGTTCTTCAATGTCTAAGACTTCAACCTTGCCTTTCAAGGAAATAACGGCTTTCATCTCTTCCCTCCTTTCGTCATTGGTACTTATCTGGATCATATAATTCATGTTAAGCGATAGTAAAAGGACTGTCAAACCTTTTTTCATAGGTATTTCGTCCTTTTCTTCTGCAAATAGATTTAGATAAGAATCAAATAAGAACCAGTGATTATGATATAATAACTTTAAGATGGGGGGTAACTAGCATGAAGAATGATATGCTCTCTTCTCTGCTGGAAACAGCCGAGCTAAAAGTGTTAAAGTTTGATATCCATCGCCGTCGCGAGATGAGCTACCGGAACCGTGTATTTCAAGAGTATTACATGATGACCTATGTGAGAAAAGGCTCGGCCAAACTCAGGGTTCAGGACAAAATCTATGCGATTGAACCGGGCTCCGTCATTTTTATCCCTACTTTTCTGGAACACGACCAATATAAAGATAGCGATGACGAAACCGAGTTTCTCTGGTGGCATTTCACTTACAAGATTCAGAATGTGATCGATGTGCTGCCGTTTTTACAGATCCCTTATATCTATCCGCTGAAAAATCACAAAAAATTCGAGGCCGTATTCGACGAATTCATACTCTCCACCACAAGGGAAGGCCATATTCCTACCATCATTTTGCAAAAAGCTAAATCTCTTGAGTTGCTTTATTTGTTATTGGACAATGCTTTGGGAAGTATGAATACCTTGGATTTGAGACAGCAGTCTCATAGCTTTTTGTCCATCTTATTGAAGATTGTAACCCAGCCCGAGGCTTCGCTTTCATTATCCGATTTAGCTAAGGATTTACATATGAATCCAACCTATGTAAGCAACCACTTCAAAGAGATGTTCGGCAAATCGCCGATCCTGCTGCATCGGGAAATGAAAATCGCAAAAGCGAAATCGCTTTTGGAAATGCAGGAAATGAACATTACCGAAATCAGCAGCTCCCTCGGATTTAACGACCTCCAAACCTTTACCCGCCTTTTCAAGAAATACACGGGTATTTCCCCTGCTCAATACAAGCGTTTGTTTGATAAAAATATTTAAAAATCTTCCAGCTGCACGACCTGTATAAGTGTTAAACTTCAGCAAAGTTGTGCTCTATTTATGTAAATCCAATACCTATACACTAATCTCGAGGGTCAATGAACCCGTTCGAGGAGGTAGGGAAATGGAAACACTGCGTATCGTTTTCACAGAAAAGCAAAAGGTTGAGGTCCGAAAGGAAACATTCGATCCTACAATCGGCCAGACCGAAATTTTATGTGCCGCTCTATGCTCCCTGATTAGTACAGGGACAGAGCTTCAATGCCTTCGAGGTGTATTTGACCCCGATACCAACTGGTCGGACTGGGTGAAGTATCCTTTCTATCCCGGTTATTGCATGGTGGCTGAAGTGCTTGAAGTTGGCCCTGAAGTTAAGGGGATACAAAAAGGGGATCGCGTGTTTGTCGAGAATTCGCATACGCAATATTTTAAAACAGATGCCAGGCATGCCTATCTTCTTCCGCAGAATATCAGCGCCGGGCAAGGCGTATGGATCAATCTTTCCAAAACAACACAGCTTGGTGTAAGAAGAGCAGAGCTGCAGTTAGGAGAAACGGTAGGCGTCATCGGTCTCGGACTTCTCGGACAGCTGGTTACTCAATATTTATATCTGTCTGGGGTCAAAGAGATTTTCGCCATCGATCCTGCTGAGAGCCGTTTACAGCTGGTTCAAGAACGACCGGGCATTCATCTGCTTCCCATGGATGCGGGAAAAGCACATGAGGAAATCAAGCATAAAACAGATGGTCGGATGCTGGATGTTATCTTCGATATTACTGGACATCCGGCTGTTTTAGCCCAAGCCACTCGGCTCGTCAAGCCTTTGGGACGTGTTATTTTGCTGGGAGATACAGCCACACCTTCTGAGCAGGGGATGGGCCGCAATGTAGTGTCCAATTCTGTTTCCATTCTGGGCATCCACGCCCAAATGAATTACAACAGTTGGAATCATCCCGAAATGGCCGCCTTATTTTTAAGTTATATCGAGCAGGGACGAATGGACGTATTACCTTTGATTACCCATTATTATTCTCCATCTGAGGCCCCGCAAGTGTACGATTCATTAGTGCAAAACCGCAGTTCTGCCATGGGTGTTCTGTTTGATTGGACGAAACTACAATGATGAAATCGGAAGAGAGGAATCGCATTGTGAAATCACAATTGAGGGTAGGACTGATTGGATGCGGGGCCATTTTACAGCGCCGTGTCATTTGCCTGAGTACCTTGCACATAAGGATGTCGTCATTGTATCTGTATGTGATCCTAATTTGGAACGCGCACAAGAAGTTGCTAGGCAGTTTGGTATACCGAATGCCTACGAAACACATCAACAACTGCTGCAGAGTGGCGGGATTGACGCCGTTTCCGTCTGTACACCGAATCATCTTCACAGCTTCGTGTCCATTGAAGCTATGGAATTCGGCCTGCACGTACTGGTTGAAAAGCCGATGGCCACCTCTCTGAAAGAAGCGGAAGCTATGATTCGCACGGCCAAAGAACAGAATGTATTTTTAATGGTCGGCCACAATCAAAGGTTTATGCCAGCACATCGCAAAGCAAAAGACATTTTACAATCCGGAAAATTAGGCAAAGTGTTAAGCTTTAGTACGATATTTGCTCACTCGGGGCCTGAACATTGGAGTATAGATGGCAAAAACAGCTGGTTTTTCAACCAGGAGCATGCCTTTTCCGGGGCATTAGGTGATCTAGGCATCCATAAAGCGGATTTGATCCACTGGCTGTTGGAAGACAGTTTCATGGAAGTCACGGCATTTTGCTCAACGCTGCATAAGCCCACGAACGTGGACGATCACTCGATGATATTATTGAAAACAGCAAGCGGAATCGTAGGCTCGTTAACAGCCAGTTGGACTAACTATGCGAATGAAGTTAACGCTACTACTTTATATTGCGAAAAAGGTACGCTGAAAATCGGAACCGATGACCGTTTCGGAGTGATCGTTGAATACTCAGACGGTATGAGGGATTACCATGAAGTGGGGGCATTGCAAACCAATAAGACTAGGGAACAGCATAATTCGGGCGTTATTCATCATTTTGTCGATGGTATTCTGTCTGGAAACGGTCATGAAATTACCGGAGTGGATGGGTACAGAGCGCTTCAGACCATACTTGCGGGTATGGAATCCCAGCATTTGAAGAAAGTCATCGCCATTCCGGACCTGGTGGTAAGTTACTGATTCTTTGCTAAATGTAAAAAGTGCCCCTCCCACGCGATTGCAATGAGAGTGGCACTTTTGTCTACAAATCTTGAATTCGATGTTTATTCTGCTGCCGAAACTCCCCTGGCCTGATCCCAGTCGCTCTCTTGAAGACTACACTCATATATTCTGTATGTTTAAATCCGATGCGTTCAGCGATGACTGCTAAGGAAAGTTTAGTTTCTAGGAGTAGTTTTTTTACAAGTTTTAGTTTTACATTTATGATTTCATCATGTGGTGTGCGACCCAATGCTTTCTGAAATCGGCTTTCCAATATACGGCGCGATACCTTAAGTTGTTCAAGAATATCTTGAACTTGAATGTCATCATAAGCATGATTGCGAATAAATCGTACGGCATCAGATACCATTTTATCCTCTACGGCAAGAACATCTGTTGACAATCGTACTTGAATACTTAAGGGTTCAATCAGGTACATTTGCCCCCCTATTACTTCGCCTGACATCATACGCTCGAGTAACTCCGCTGCTTGATAGCCTGTTTTGACGGCATTCGTTTTGATGCTGGATAAGGGAGGATTGGATAATTCGCACAAGAGCTCATCGTCATCCACACCTAGAACAGCCACTTCATCAGGAACGGCAATCTGAGCAATCCGACAAGCCTCGAGAAGCTGTTGACCGCAAATGTCATAGCACGCCATTATCCCTATCGGCTTGGGTAGGTCATACAACCATTGGACCAGCTTGTCTCTTTCTGTCTTCCCTGATTTTTCACCTAATAGATCTTCAGAGGCTTCATAAATATGGCAATAATAGCCTCTCTCCACCAGATATGCCGCTAAATAAGTGCATCGTAAGTTAGACCATCGAAAACGAGAGTCACCGTAAAATCCTATATGTTTAAAGCCACGTTCGAGAAAATGCTCCGCAGCCAATTGGGAAATGGATTGATCATTGGTCTCTACATAAGGAAGGCTCGGAATCATTCTTGAGGCACTGAGGTCTACTGTTGGAAGACCCGTGTCCTTAATAAACCGAGCAGTTTGCTCGTTTTCTATACGGGCGATAATGCCATCTCCCTGCCACTCACGCAGCCAAGTCAAATCGGTGTTATTTCGGCTATATTCACTGAGAAATATCGACCAAGGACGGTTTTCACGCAAATAGGTGTTTATCCCGCTAAGAAGTCCACGAGCGTACCCATTCGAAGTTTCAATTAATAGAGCGACTTGTTTTTGCTGTGGATTCGATATGGATAAATTTTCGTTGAATCCTGATGTGAATAAACTCATTGGTAAACAACCCCTTTTTCGCACTACTTATAAATATATGGTTATATTCTACTATTTACAACTAGGAAAGATAGGTGAAAAATCTCATTTTATAAAGCAAATAATCTCATCGACTTCCTTTGTTGTTTGGTCTAAAGTCAAGCTATAAACGGAATATGACAGGAGGATCCAACTGTGTCTTCAAAAATACGAGTCGCCATAGTCGGTTTAGGATTTGGGGCAGAATTTATTCCCATCTATCAAAATCATCCCTATGCGGAAATGTACGCCATCTGTCAAAGAACAACGGATAAATTGAATCAAATAGGTGACCATTTCGGTATCCAAGTTAGGTATGCCAGTTTTGATGAAATGCTGAAGGACGATAACATTGATGCTGTGCATATTAATTCTCCAATCCCTAACCATGCCGAGCAAAGCATTGCAGCATTGTTGGCAGGCAAGCATGTAGCTTGTACGGTCCCTATGGCAACGACTGTTGAAGATTGCAAACGAATAGTCGAAGCTGGGCAGCTATCTGGGAAAAATTATATGATGATGGAAACCTGCGTTTACACCCGCGAGTTTCTATATGTGAAAGCTTTGCGAGACAGCGGCCAACTTGGGCGGATTCAGTTCCTGCGCGGAGCTCATCAACAAGAGATGTCAGGCTGGCCTGGATATTGGGAAGGGCTCCCACCCATGCATTATGCGACGCACGCGGTTAGTCCATTGCTCGCACTTGCCGACAAGGAAGCAGAATTCGTCTCGTGCCTAGGTTCTGGACAAATAGCTGACAATCTTGCTGCAAAATATGGGTCACCTTTTGCAGTCGAATCCGCATTATTCCGGCTTCGTGACTCCTACCTTGCCATCGAGGTTACGCGATCTCTATTTGAAACATCACGCGAATATGTTGAAAGCTTTGACGTTTATGCGGATCAAATGAGCTTTGAATGGCAGCAGTTAGAGGGTGAAGAACCTGTTATCTTCATAGGTGAGAACGCTAAGCGGGTTGAAATTCCAGATTATGTGAACTTGCTCCCAGAAGGCATACGTAAATATACGATGCAGGGTGTCTACGATTCGGCAGATAACGTACATTTATCCTTTAAACAAGGAAACGGGCATGGTGGCTCCCATCCGCATTTGGCACATGAATTTATCATGAGCATAGTTGAGAAGCGTGAGTCTTTCCCAAATAGCTATACGTCTGCCAATTGGACTTGTGCCGGCATATGCGCACATGAATCCGCCATGAACAATGGTGCGCAAGTGAAGCTGCCAATATTCCGTTAAATCATATGGAGGTCATCCCCATGGATATTCCTTATTTAAGAGCTGAAAATGATGAACAAAGCATACGTATTTATCGTGGTAATCATCCAGATCCGATTCTTGTACAGAATGCACAAACACATCAACGTCCCTTTATTCACCCCATTCTTGCTCCGGATGGAAATGGTGTGTTAACTGAAAATGCTCCGCCTCATCACCCCTGGCAGCATGGCATTTATATCGGTTTGAATGATGTAAATGGCATTGGGTTTTGGGAGGAAGGCATTAATCATCATCCAAAGGACGGCAGCTTTCACCCTCTGCCGCTCAAGCCTGCGGTCATTAACCTGCACTATGCTTCATGGGAGATTGAAACGTATTGGCGCGATCCACAAGGAAACCACATGATAACAGAACGGCAGCAATGGAGTCTGCATGATCTGGGGAGTACATACGAGCTTGATTTCCAATGGTCTTTACGAGCTGAAATTAACCTAACCTTCGGACGTTATGATTACGGCGGTCTTTTTCTTCGTATGCCTTATCGTCGTGAACTAGGAGGCGAAGCGCTCAATAGTGAAGGTCAAATGAATGGTGAAGCAGAGGGAAAACGTGCCCGTTGGGTTTCCTGCAGAATGCCGATTAAAGGCCGAACTGATAACGCTGGCTTTGTGTTTATGGATCATCCGAACAATGCTGAACATCCTGTGCCATGGCGTGTTGATGGACAATTAGGTATTTCCCCAAGCCGTTGTATTGCAGGTCAGTGGGAGCTCCGTATAGGAGAAACACAAGTCCATCGATATCGGATACTCGTATTTTGTGGTGATATGGATCCATCCCATGTGAATAACAACTGGCGAAATTTTGCGTCAAAAATATCCATTTACAAGGAGTGAATCCTAATATGAGAAGCGTTATTATCGTCCATCCTAGCTTCGAGGCGACCTGGCCGTGGACCGCGGACCACTTTCACACACTTTGGAAAGCCCAAGGATCAACTGATTTTATTCGATTGGCTCCTAATGAGTTAAAAACGCTTGGAGAGCTTGTTCCCGAGCCCGGCAGCGTTACCCGTTTGATTTCCTTAAATGTAGCTGTGACATCCGATTGCTTACGCGCTTTCAGTAGTTTAAAAGAAGCCGTTATTACAACCTGCTCCTATGGGAGTCCTGTAACGGAAGAACAAATGGCCATTTTGAAAGATGCAGGGGTTAACATGTACACGCATCCAAGCGAAGGTTATTGGGGACAATCAGTATCCGAATTCGGTCTGGCGCTAACCCTATGTGGTTTACGTAGAATTCCTCAAACGCATCATGACATCATTACAAGCTTGCAGCCTTGGTATTATGAATCTGAGAATGGTGTAGGCACACCGAAAAAAAGAGGAGAACAGTTTTGTGACGATCCCAACTTTACGAATGGAACCGTTGAAGGTAAACGAGTCCGTATTGTTGGGGCAGGCAATATTGCTTCCCGTTATGCAAGCTTTGTCAGTATGCTTGGGGCAGACGTTGCGGCGTGGGATCCCTTTGCTACGGAACCTTCCTTTCACCGTGCACGAGCTAGAAAAGAATGGCACTTGAGTCAACTCATCCAAGATGCTGAGATTTTTGTACCCATGGTGCCATTAACAGAGCAAACAAGAGGACTACTTACATCGGAACATATTCATTCACTGCCTAAAGGATGTTTAGTGGTACTGGTAACGAGAGCGGAAATTTGCGATATGCAGGCAATTCGTGAGCGCGTTCTTAAAGATGAGATTTGCCTTGCAGCAGATGTTTTTGATATCGAGCCCTTACCATTGAATGATTCACTATTAGGAAGGCACAATGTCGTTCACACCCCGCATAACGCTGGACGAACTGTGCAAGCAAATCAACGTTGGGCCGAAAAACTAGTCGAGCAGTTCATTCCCCTTTCTCAATATGAATAAAAATCAGTTCATCAACAACAAATGCAACAAAAGTGCCCCTCCCATGTGCTTACATGGAGAGGCACTTTTGTTGTCCGAAGTCAGGATAAATTTCATACTGCTTCTTCGACTTTATTTTATTATAAGCAGCAACTGTATGCCATCATATGAAGTCTGGAAAATCTCCTATTGATGTTTATCAAACCGGTACAACTGTAAACGTAGTCTTATCCGCCTTCCTTTTCTTCACTATCGTTGGAATTTGGTCGATTTTGAGAACATCTATGACGCCACTTTCATTTTTAGTTAGTGTCAATGACAAAATCATACCCCGAATCGTATTCTCACCTCTGGTCAGCTTCGACGATATGAAGTTACCTAGTGAGGATGCAGCGACTCGATTGCGCACCTTGCCATCGTTGTCTTTGACTACGGTCTGAGTTATCGGGTGCAGCACATGAGGATGTGAGCCTAAGACTACGTTAACACCTTGCTTAAAAAGGAACTGCATCAATTGCTTCTGATCTCTGCTCGGATACGTCTGATACTCTTTCCCGAAATGTAAACATACTATGATGAAATCGGTTTTGTTTTTCAATTGGCGGATATCTGCAATCATCTTTTTTCGATCGAATGGATTAACCATCCAACGATGAGGAACAGGTATGGCATTCGTCCCTTTGGTATAGGCCAAAATGCCAATATTCACCCCTTTTACACGCATAATCAAATGCTGATTAGCTTCATCAAGGGTACGAGAGGTCCCCGTATGCTTGAGCCCGTTTTGATCGAGGATCTTCAATGTCCGCTTTAAGCCAACTACACCACCATCCATACAATGATTATTGGAAGTTGTTAATACATGAAAGCCTACGTTTTTCAGCGTTGCTGCTAATGCATCCGGGCAATTGAATACGGGGTACCCGGTTCTCGGATTCCTTCGTTCCATTGGACAATTGCATTTGGGACGGATTCCCATCCTGCCCAATTGCCTGTTCCCAGAGAAGGTCGTCTCCAGATTACCAATCGTTAGATCGTGGTTCATTAGATAAGGTTTAATGGGTTCAAAAATAGGATCAAACGAATATCCGTCTCCTTGTTTAGCAGAGTCAATGATTTCACTTTTCATCAACAAATCTCCGACAGCGGCAATCGTAATTTGCACCAACGCATTCACTCCTCTCATGAGCACATTATTCGCTGAAAGGGGTAGTTGATTGTAAAATAGGCTGGGCTTTAAGTCCGCGCAGGTTGGGCGAAGCTGTGCTGAGGGCCGGGTGCTTGGTGCTGGGGCTGGGTGATAGTGTTAATTCTGAATGTTGGGCCCGGTAACTATCACACCCAGTTACAAGGTATTTAGCGATGTTAATCATCGCTAAAGTATGGAGATTCCCCTTTCACACACACTTTAGCAATGAAAAACATCACTATGGAGCGGAAAACGGACTAATTAGCTTGATTCCACGTCATTTAAGGTTGTTTTATATCGTTAACGAAACACATTTCGGTAGCGTTCAAATTTAATGATGAAAAACATTCTTGCGTAGCGGCAATCATACAACCCGGCCTGCGTTGCCAGTTCCGACGTCACAAAAGCCCATTTGTAAATTCCGAGCTTTACTAAAAAAGAAGAACCTCCATTCCCACTGGTGGACTCGGAGGTTCTTTCACGAAAAATCTGAGACTGACTCATTCCTGCTTAGCACATTCGGCGTCTGGCTAGATCCAGTCGCCGTGCCTTCATCCGTTAGCGCTGCCCCGTTTGCGCCAGCAACCCGCTCGGAAGCTTGGCATCCCAATTATCCGGGAATGGCAGACCCAGCGCAGACAGCGCGACGGCAGCTGTGTCCATAATACTCAGGCCAGCCAAATCAGCCTCTGTTTGAACGCCAGGACCACGGCAGCCCCAGAAAATCGTCATGTCTTTCGGATGATCGCTTCCGTGATTGAAAGCATCCAAGCCCCCGCCGCCATGATCCGTCGTTATGATAATCAGACTGTCTTCCAGCATTCCTGCATCTAAAATGGCTTTACTGATCTCACCGATTTGATTGTCTGCATGCGAGATCGCCTTTAAGTACTCCTCGGAGCCATACCCATGCCGATGGCCGGCAGCATCCACATCATCCAACTGAACGAACAGCAGCTCAAATTCCGGATTGTTACGGATATACGCGGCAATGGCAGGAACCAATTCTTCATCAGGTGCAGCGTATTTATAAACTGCGTCGTTCTCTTCAATGATTCCGGTCTGTATCGGTTTCCATGAGACGAAGGAAGCCATCATCTTGCTGTTAGGTTTGGCTTCGCTTATGATTTGAAATAAGGAAGGCGCTGCCGAGGCAATTGGGTAGTTCTGTTCCATTTTAATATTCAAATGGGACTCATGCCTCTCCGGCATTACACCATGCAGCAGAGAACCCCAGCATTCCCCGCTATTGGAGGGAAAGACAGTCTGCGCATGATCCGTTTTGGCTCCGCCCAGGAGAAGCACATCGATATACGGCGTATCAGCTTCGCTGACGAACGCACCCGCTCCATCTATTCCAAGAATGATGACTCTTTTGACTGCCGCTGTTGATACCATTGTCAATCCCTCCGATTACAAGTTATCCCAAATCCGGCGCATCCGTCAGTTCGATGACCGATTCCTCCGTATGATGTAATTCAAATACGATAATTTCATTGCGTCCAGTTCGCAGTAAAGGTGCCGGCAGATACAACGTTTGCTGCGGCCCTTTATCCCAATAACGTCCCAAATTAAAACCGTTAATCCAGACTACGCCTTTCGACCAGTTTTCTAAACGAACGAACGTGTCTCCCGCTTCTTCCACGGTGAATTCCCCTCGATAAAAGGCAGGACGATCATTCCTTTCATTCGCCTCAGCGGAACGTCCAAATGGAATCGCCGTCAAATCGTCCAGTGGGAGTGGATATATTGTCCAATCAAACAAGAACTGATTGTTCATCCGCACACCCTCTGTAATACCTTTATAGTCCTTTAATTTCGGACCATAGTTGACGCGTCCCATGTTCTCGACCACAATGTCAAGCTTCGCGCCTTGAGCGGGAATGTCCATCGGGAGTGGACGTGAATCCCATCTTTCCACCGTACCTTGGTAGACACCGTCCAAGAAGACTTGCGCACGGTCATGTACCTCCTGCAGGTGCAGCTTTTCACCGGTACGCGGCCCGGACACATGCGTGGAATAAACGATGAATCCATAGCTTTGGCCCAGCTTTTCCATCGGCTCTGGACAAGTGCTCTTAACGGGCTTAGCGAGATGTGACAAATGTTCAAGCATATCTGCCTTTTCGGTCAAAGCGATTCGACCATAACTTTTCTTCTTTATTGGTGCAGGCAATTCTGGGAAATCCTCAACATTTTTACCTAAAAAACCTGCAATCACGCTGCGGACAGCCCTATATTTCTCCGTCTCATCTCCGCATTCGGACAAAGGCGAATCATAGTCGTAGCTGGTGATTGTCGCTTCATATTTATCATGATAGTTCGCTCCGTTGTAGAAGCCAAAGTTCGTCCCGCCGTGGAACATGTAGAAATTAACAGAGGCCCCAGCGCGAAGCATTCGGTCGAATACGTCCGCAACATCGCCCGCATCACGCGTATGGTGAGGCTTCAACCAGTGATCAAACCAACCGTTCCAGTACTCCATGCAAAAGAGTGGCTCATCAACACGGTATTCACGAAACTTATTAAAAGCTTCCTCCGGTTTAGAACCGAAGTTCACCGTGGCAAGCGTGCCTGGAACCGTCCCGCCCTGCAGCATGCCGTCCTCCGGACCGTCAGATGTAAACAGCATAACATCTACACCGCGTTTGATGAGTCCATCCCGCAAATACGTTAAATACGCTGTGTCATTGCCGTAGCTGCCATATTCATTTTCAATCTGCATCGCAATGATGGGTCCACCATTTGTGCCAAGCAGCGGGACCAATTGTGGGATCAGCGCGTCATAGTAATGGTCGACTCTCTCCAGATAAGCCTGATCCATGCAGCGAAGCCGCATATCCGGATAGTTCAACAGCCATGCCGGTAATCCGCCAAACTCCCACTCCGCACAGATATATGGGCTCGGCCGCACGATCACATGCAGACCCAAACTACCAGCCTGCTCCACAAATCTCACGATGTTCGCTATTCCATCAAAGTTAAACACATTTTCCTGCGGTTCATGCAAATTCCAAGGAATATAAGTCTCCACGGTATTAAACCCGCAGGCTTTGAGCTTCAATAAACGATCTTCCCAATAGTCAGGCACGACGCGAAAATAATGGATGGCTCCAGATATGAGTTGAATAGGCTTCCCATCTAAAAGAAACTGCTTATTTTGAGCTTGTAAAATGGCCATGGTTATCCCTCCGACTGATGAATGCGATAGTGTATGAATGATCTAATCATCGCTGAAAAGGCGGTCAATCCTCAATCTCCAAATGGAGCATTTTCTATACCAAATGTGCCAGTTCAATGATATGATTGAACGTACAGCAATGACGTACGGAAGGAGCCCTTCATGGATGATTTGTACCGTTTTCCGAATATGATCAATACCTTACAAGTAGTAGGATGCCATTTTGGCTTACAGCCCCCGGGATGGCATTACCCTCGGCATCATCATCATTTGTTTGAACTGCTTTACTGCTCGGAGGGTGAAGTTGTGCAAGAAATGAACCGTGAATCCATAACAATGCGGCAAGGAGACTGGCTGCTGATCAAATCAGGCGTGAGGCATCAATCCTCCAATGCCGCTGCCACAAATTATGGCTACTTTAATGTGCATTTTGATCTTGATGATACCGAAATACGCAGCCTGCTATCGACTACTCCATATCGGCACATCCATCATCAGGATGCGGAGCAAAGCAGGCTTCAGTTCTACGTAAGCGAACTAGAGGCTATCATGCATCGCAATCGGACTGAGGACACGGAGCAAGAACAGCAATATCTGCGCTTCGAGGATAAACTGCTGCTGCAATCCTATACACTGCTAATCATTCATGATGTGCTAGATTTGCTACGCAAACAGGATTCACTGAGCAAACATGCGCCAATGAAGGACAAAGACGCCTCCTTGTTCACCGCTGATGTCGCCCATGCGATTGAAGAAAAGCTGTCGCTTGGCCTCTGCGAGGAGGCGTCTGTCGCGGGGGTCGCGAAAGAGCTGAACCTGAGCCGCAGTCAGTGCAGCAAGCTCTTCTCCAAAGTCTACGGACTATCACCGCGTCAGTATGTCAGCCGGCAAAAGCTGAACCTAGCCAAAGAGCTGCTCGTCACAACTAATTTGCCGATGACAGACATTGCGGAGAAGCTCGGCTTCCATTCGGCCAGCCACTTCTCGCGGCAATTCCGGCGCTGGACTGGCCTGTCGCCAAGTGAATTCAAGCCGAAGCATCATGCTGCGCAGCAGCCGCTCGTACTTTAGCGGAACGTTCCGCTAATCCCATTTTCAACGTGTTTATCACGAAATAGCGCATCGTCGTTCAACTTGCTCATCCTTCCGTTTCTTTGAACAATAAAAACGCTCGCAAACCTCGAAGTTTGCGGGCGTTCTCGTGTGTTTTGCTCCTGTTTCCCGGTTTGCGGGCGTTCTCGCGCATTTCACTCATGGTCCCGGTTTGCAGGCGTTCTCGGTATTTTACTCCTGTGCCGCGTCTATGTCCGGTGTTTGTTCTTCAACCTCGTTAATCACGACGCTTTGTGATTCTGGTTCCCACTGCACATCGGCTTTCAGCGCTTCACTAATGAAGCGAGCCGGCACCATCGTGGACCCCTGATAGACTTCTCCTGCCACTTCTAGATCAACGGCTTGTCCATTCACAAAGGCTTTGCGAACACCTAACACAAGCTTCACTGTGACACCATCTTTCACCACGGTAACCGAGTTATCTTCTGGATTCCAAGTAACGGTAGCCTGCAAGGCTTCAGCAATCGCTCGGAAAGGAACTAACGTGTTCCCCTCTTTAATAAATGGCGGGACTTCAAAGTGAGGTTCAAGGCCATTAACGTAGGCTTTGACACCTAACTTGCCTCTCTTACTATTCAGTGCTCCAAGTTTTTTATATACAGTCAGGTTCGTAGAGTCTGATTTAATCACTTCTGTTTGAATCTCTGCAGCTATGTCCAAGTCCCCGTTATTCTCTGCCTCAATGACCGAGTCCGCAAGAATTGAACCAATATCTGCCGTTTCGCTTAACTGCAAATTATACTTTTCCAATAATTTGGAAATGACGGCACCGGCAGGGCGATCTTTGACGTTTTCGTAAGCGTTTTGTAAACCTTTATACCCCTTATGTCCATGAGAGCCGTAGGTAGATGAAGTCACCGTTTCTTGTTCTCCGGAAACCTTCTTTTCCTTTTTTTTCTTTTTCTCCTTCAGCTTCCCATCCACTTGATCGTTAGAACTTGAACTTGATTTAGAACTTGAACTTGAACTTGAACTTGAACTTGAACTTGAACTTGAACTGGTACTCGAACTTGAATGATCCGAACCTTTATCATGCTTAGGCTCTGCATACGCCACAGAACTTAATAAAGTACCCAGAACTGCTAGCGAAACCACAATGTTAAGCTTCCATTTCATGCTTTACACGCTCCCAGAATAATTTGTCGTTTTTTGTATATTGAATCATTATACCTAATAAACAGACAATATTCTGTATCACAGCACACAAAATGGCACTTTAATTCTTGCCTTATTCCCTGCATTATTCCCCTTTCCTGAACTGTCCTGGTGTAATCCCCTCATAGCGTTTAAACACCCTGATGAAGGTATTACTGTTCGAAAAGCCGACCTTTTGCGTAATATCCGTAATCGTATCATCGGTCTCCGTCATTAACTGCTTGGCCAGCTGGACACGCTGTTTATTTACGTAATCAATAAACGTTTCACCAGATTGCTCTTTGATGAAGCGTGACAAGTAAGGCGCATTGACTTCGAACTTCAGAGACAATGAGGTCAGGCTCAAATCCATATCCGCCAAATGCTCATCAATATAGCTCAGCACTTGATCCTTCAGATTCGTATTGTGGCTTTTCTTCTTGGAATCAACGTAGTCACAGACGGTTTTCAAAAACTTATAAATTTCATCTTCAATTTCCACGAAGGACTCGCACTGGGTCAATTGTTTAATGAGTGCATGCTTCTCTACCGCCAATTCATTAGGTCCCTGATCCAGATGCTCAATGGCCTTCAAGATCGTGCCGATCAGTTCAAACATGAGAAGCTTGCCGAGCTGAAGCGACAACGTGCCGTCCGACACATTCGTTACGATCAGTTCGCTGACAGCCTCCATGGCTTCCTCGTACTGCCCGGTTCTAATATGATTGATCAGCTGCCGCTCCATATCCAGCGGATAATACAGCTCGTTCTTCGGTCGTTTGATCCGATCAAAAGGTATGATTTGGCTTGGACCTATAACAAACTTATATTCCAGCGCCTCCAGCGCCTCGTCGAATCCAAGGGGGATTCCGGTCAAGAGTGGATGGATATCACTGATGCCAATCGTCAGCTGAATATAAAATTTCCCCTGAATAATCGTCTGCGCCTCTTGCGCAATATCAATCAAATCCTGCTTCGTCCGAACTTCATCTTCATTCTGAATGTTAACCAGAAAAGCAATCATACCATCCACTTCGGTCGTGAACACCGTATGTTTTCGGCCAATCAGCTCTTCCGTAATGTTCGTCACAATATAATAAACATACTGTAATTTCGACTCCGCATCGCGCGTCCCACCATCAGCAAACAAAGCCTCATAATCGCCGATATGAAACAGCAGGATGGCAAAACGGTTCGTCTCGAACCGCAGGTCAAACGATTCCATCGATTGCGCGAGTGCAGAACCGCTCTCGACTCTGCCTTTAAGCAGCCGTGCCAGAAAATGGCTGCGCAGCACGTCTTGCTGCTTCTGAATAGTTCGGTTCGCCGTAACCTGTAAAGCTTCATTTTCCGACATGAAGGACTGGAGCAGTGAGAATTCATTCCCAATCCCTTCGATATTGGACTTCACCTTCGGAGAAACCAAATCCACCATGCGGCGGATCGGCATATAATGTCTTCGCGTCAGCCAGATGGACATCGGACCACCGACAAAAATACACATAAATAAGCCAGCGTAAATCCAGCTGCGCAATTGACTTACTTTCGCTGAATAAATTTTAGTAGGAACGATGGACACATACTTCCATTCATTTTCAACCGAAGAAACGTAAGAAACCGTTACCTCTTCCTTGCCCCATTTTTGACTAAATGAACCCTCCGCTGAGTGGATCTGCTCGAAATCAATATCGGATACATGATCCGAATCGCCTGCCGTCATCAGCAGCTTATTAGTGGAATCGAGTATCAATACGCTGCCTGCTTGGGCAATTTGGATATTTGAGATAGCTGCTTTCAAACGTTCTGCATTCAGCATGACAACAAGTGTTGCCGGCGCTTCGCTGGCATTCTGAATCGGCAGTGACTGCATGTACACCATGTCATCGTCAGCGAATTGAAGGAAATTTCCATAGTAGATTTTCTCCATACTGTCGCTCCATTGTTTCATGGTGATGCCTTTATTTTTTGCGTGGAGCAATTGGAAGAGAAGCTCATCTTGATTCATTGTCGATGTCGTAACACCGAAATGATCTTTTTTCATATATACATATAAATCGTTAATATCCCCATTCGAGGCCGCATAAGAACGAAGCGAAGTGATCAGATCCAGTGTATCGATCTTGACTTGCGAATTGTTGAAATCAGCTTGATTAACATACTTAATGACTTTAGGATCCAGGGAAAGCTGGAGCCCCATCCGCTTAATATCTTTGAACTGATTATCTAGCGATTGCTTCACTTGGTTAAGCAGCGCTTTATTGGATCGAATGACCTCCGAGCTCAGTAAAAACTGCGACTGAATAAGAACCAACATCGTGATGACGATGGGAATACATAGAATGGTTAAGTTCGAGTAAAGCCAAAATAAAAATACGCTCCGCTTCACAAAGAAGTCCTCCCTCACTCATGCTGTAAGCAGTATTATCCCATCTTCATCAGCTCAAGTACATCTACGATTTTTGTAACATCATCATTTTTGTTGATTCCCTCACAGAAAGTGGAAAAAACCAAATATCCCGCCCTCTTTTTGAAGATCCAAAAAGAGAACAGGCCTGGTCGTTATTCTTTGAGCGCGCCGACCATAACACCTTTCACAAAATATTTCTGTAAAAAAGGATAGGCAATTAGAATCGGCAATGTAGCCACCATGATCGTTGCATATTTAATACTTTCCCCAATCGCTTGCGTGTCGTTCGCATTCCCCGTTCCAGTGGTCATCGAATCCGTGCTGTTTTGCACCAGAATTTCTCGAAGAATCAGCTGCAGCGGGAACATCTCCCGATCGTGAAGGAACAGCATCGCATTAAACCAGGAATTCCAGTGAGCTACACCATAATAAAGCACCATAACGGCAATAACAGGCATGGACAGCGGCACTACAATCTGGAACAAAATGCGCCATTCGCCTGCGCCATCAATCTTAGCGGATTCCATCAAGCCCTCAGGGATCGCTTCGAACGAAGTTCGCATAATAATCAAGTTCCACGTACTGATCGCCACGGGTAAGATGAGGGCAAGGTAGCTATTTCCCATGTGCAGATAGTTGTTGATTAACAAATATGTCGGAATCAATCCGCCGCTGAAATACATCGTGAACACGATGCAGATCATCAAGAACTTCCGCATCACAAACTTTCTGGACAGCGCGTAGGCCCCAAGCGTTGTAAAAAACAGATTAACCGCCGTACCCACAATCAAGATGAGTAATGTATTCCCATAACCCGTCAAAATGTTGGGATTCGCAATCACTTTCTGAAAAGCGTCGAGATTAAACCCGAGCGGTCTAAACAACAAGCCCGAATGCTGGATAAGCAAATTAGAATCACTGATGGATGCCATGAACACATAGTAGAACGGGTACAACGTACAGACGATAAGCAAAATCATGAGAATCGCATTACCGATATCGAATAGACGCTCAGTTGCGCTTAATTTCATCGTTAGTTCCTCCTACCACAACCGGCTGCCGGAGAATCGGCGGGATAAGCTGTTAGCGCTAATAAGTAGAATAAAGTTAATCATGGATTGAAATAGCCCTACGGCCGTTGTATAGCTAAAATCATTCCCTTGTGCTAACCCTTCTCGATACACAAAGGACGAAATCACATCCGCCGTTTCATACGTATTCGGATTATACAGCAGGACGACCTTCTCGAAACCGACCTCCATCAATCCACCAATTCGAAGAATGAGCAGAATCATAATGGTTGGAATGAGCCCAGGAAGCGTTACACTCCATATTTGCCGGAACCTTCCTGCCCCATCAACGCGAACAGCTTCGTATAACTCCGGGTTAATCCCGCTAAGCGCAGCCAAATAAATGATGGACGACCAACCGAGTTCTTGCCAAACAGACGTGCTGACGAAAATGGTACGGAAATTGCCGGCATCATTCATAAGTGCAGAATCTTGCCCGCCAAAGAACATAATGATGGAGTTCACAATACCTCCACGGTTCGTGAAGTCAATAATTAACCCTGAAATGACAACAATCGAGATGAAATGCGGCAAATAGGAAACCGTCTGCACAATCGATTTAAAAAGCTTCTGGCGAATCTCGTTCAAAAGAATCGCGAGAATAATCGGTGCAGGGAAGCCGAAAAGGAGGTTATAAATGCTAATCAGAAACGTATTACGCAGCACGCGGATAAAATAATAGCTTTTAAAGAAAGCTGTGAAATGCTGAAACCCTACCCAATCGCTGCCCCAGATCCCTTTTGCTGGACTGAAGTCCTTGAAGGCGATAACAGCGCCATACATGGGAAAATATTTGAAAATGAAGAAGTACAGCACAACCGGCAGTACCATCAGGTAGATCGCGCGATTTTTTCTTATGTCATCTAGTAAAACCCGAAGGGAATTAGCCATGTTCTCACTTCCTTACCTGTATGATGAAGAAGGGGAGGCTGGCTCCCCTCTATTTTTTGAAATCTATTAACGTTTGTTGTAACGATCCGTTGCCGCCTGATAAATATCCGTCGCGCGGTCAATGTTCATCTTTTTAAATTGCTCCACAGCTTTGTCGAAATCTTCGATTTTCGCGGCGCCCATGACCACTTTCGTGACTTGCTCGGACAAGAGCGTACTTACATCATTCATAATTTTCGCAGATTCCTTCGCTTCATCCGGTGTCAGCGCCACTGGCGGCAGCAACACTTTGTATGCATTATTCGCATATTTGGCGTAAAGTTTTACGGCATCTTTTTGCGACTGCAATTGATAATATTGATCATTGTAACGGTCATCGTCCAAACCGGAGAAGCCGTAGTTGGCAATAAAATATTTAGCCATCGCTTGACTGATCGGCAGGTTATCCGGATTTTTCAAAATCAGGTCCGTGTACTTCGGTTGACCATCTACTTTCGTGTACGTTTGGCCTTCGATACCGAAATTTTTGAGCATTGCGCCTTCTTCGCTATACAGATAGTCCAGCGCTTTCACGGTTTCAGCAGCATGCTTGTTCGCACTTGTGATCACCGTTCCGATGTTGTCGTATTCCCAGGACGCTTGCACGAACTTAGGTTCGTCGCCTTTCTTCAATACTGGATATTGGACAGGAGCAAGTTTTGCTTTCGGATCTGTCTTTTGCAAGGCAGGCGAATACGTACCGATACTTCCGCCGATGTATCCATAGAACGCCCCAGCTTTGCCGGAGGTTACTTTCGAATCCATCGTTTTTCCGTCATTGGACGCAAAATCCGGATCGATCAGACCCTCTTTGTACCATTTTTGCATAGTCGTCAAGTATTGCTTATATTCCGGTTGGATGGGTCCGAACTTCACTTTCCCATTGTCGATATAGAAGGCGTTTGATACGCCGTAAGCGCCTGCAAAATCAAAACCACCAATAGCAGTCGATTTGTTCAAAGTGAAAGGAATAGCGCCTTTCTTCTCTTTGAAAGCTTTAAGTACTGTTTCCCACTCGTCGACCGTTTCAGGCGCTTTCAGTCCCAGTTCTTCGAGCCAGTCTTGTCGAATGATCATACCGCTGAATGTTTTGTACTGACCATATTGACCTACTTTCAGATGAGGCATCACATAAATATCGCCGTTATCTGACTTGACTTGTTTGGCGATCTGCGGATTCGCATCCAGAATCTTTTTCAAATTCGGAGCATTCTTCTCAATTAAATCATTCAGTTTAATAATCGTGCCGTCTTTGAACATTTTGGATGTTCCGCCCTGCACGCTGTTCCAACTCCACAGCATCGAATCCGGCAGATTATTAGAAGCAACCATAACACCGTATTGCTGAATATCATCTTGCGGTGTATTTCCGGAAGAATGTTGGAAGTCAAACGTTACGTTTGTTTTCTTGGCCCACTCTTTTACCATAGGCAGCTCGTTCAAGCTCTTAACGACGGCTTTCGCATTCGGATTCATTGGTGTCCATAATGTCACCTTCACAGGTTCTTTAGAATCAGCAGTTGCGACTGGCGCTGTGCTGCCTTTATCTTTTGTAGATCCAGCATTTCCGCAAGCGGTTGCAAGTGATAGTGCAAGAATGGTCGCCGCGATCGGCAGTACTTTTAATTGAGATCTTCTTTTCATGGAAACACTCCCCTTATATCGTAGTCCGGCGCTAACGCCGTGAAGCGGATTAGCCCTGTGAAAGAAGCATATCTCACACTTCCTGATGTCGTATATCGTCGATTATTCAATCGTATTGTTTTCTTAGGAATAGACGTCGCTTCTTTTTGTACCATCATCATTATTTGAGAATTCCCTTATTTGCAAAGAAAAAATCGCCCTTTCGCCGCTATGGGAGCCGGTTCGGTGGCGATTTGCGTATTAGTCGCTGATCAGCACTTCAATGCCGAGCGCCTCAATTGTATCGATCCATTCCTTCGAGCAGCCTGAATCGGTAATGAGCATCGAGATTTCTTCAAGCTTGGACACTCTAGCAAACGTAGCCATACCGAATTTGGAATGATCCGCTACCAGGATGGCTTCCTCGGCCCGCTGCATCATTTTCCGTGAGATAATAGCTTCAGCCAAATGGAAGTCTGTAATGCCGTCCGCGAGTGAGATGCCTCCAACAGAAATAAATGCTTTGTTCACTTTAAATTGATCCAGCATCTGATCCGTCAGGGAGCCTGATGTGGCTTGATACTCGACGTTCACTTCCCCGCCTGCGAAGATAATTCTTCCCCGGAACGTTTCCATGGCCAGATTGAGAATCGGAACTGAATGGGTGATCAAGGTTACACTCGTACGATCCTTCAGGTAAGGCAATATCTCAATCGTCGTCGTGCCGTTATCCAGCATAATCGTTTCCCCGTCTTGGACCAAAGAGGCAGCCAGCTTGCCGATCGCTGTTTTCTCTGACTTCATCATTTGGGTCCGTTTGAGAAAGGGCGGCTCAACAAGCTCCATGCGCATTTTGACAGCGCCTCCGTACACTTTGCGAAGCTTGCCTTCCTTCTCTAGCCGATCTAGGTCCCGCCGCACCGTTTCCGTTGAGACATTAAGCATCTCAGACAGGTGATGCACCTGCACTTTCCCTTCCATCTCCAAATGGTTCAGGATGGTCATCCTGCGATCTTCGTATGTTAATGACATAATGGCCTCCTAAGAGTTTTCCGTAAGGAAACTGGCATCGTAAGCATCAGCTATTGACCGATGATATCCACATGGTGATGTTTCCTGTTGTTTTCATCCAGTTTATAAGGTGGCGCTTACGATGTCAACGGATCGGCTTCATCCTTTAGCCAGCGATGCAATAAGTTGATTGATCTTCTCACGTTTCTTGATAATCCAGTCGGGTTCATGCGGATAATCGCTGAATGTTAATGGCACAGCAAGATCTTCTTCAACCATAGCAATAGTTTTCTCGCGACCAATTAAACCTTCTAACATTTCAAGCGCCCTTACATCTTGCAACGCTTCATAAAATACGACCATACGAATAGATTCGATTGGTCCCGTTTCTCCTGGATATACAAGAAAGGCATCCCCAGAAGGAAAAGCTCGATCCGCATCCGTTTGGACAAATGGATTCACCATTTTACGTGCATATTGTGAATACCAGAAGTTATACCCCCAGTGTAAAAATCCTCGTATATTAAATTTATATAACTGGAATCCAATGATCCGATTTCTCTCCGAAGGAAATGCAAAGAATCGATTTGATACTTTTTTGTACTGCGCACAGCAATAATAAGTCCAAAGGTTATCCACGCCGCGGCTAATAAAGGAATCGATATGATTATTGGCAACCACTGGTGTGTTCACAAGGCCATGCGCGTAAAATTCATAGTCCGAAAGTGCATCGAACGTAGGATATCCTTGAAAGAACTGGCTCAATCGGGTACTTGCTGCTCGATATGATTCCAAATTGTCCAAGGTCGGTTCGTCCGAAACGTGGAAAAATACGCGATCCTGAATGCCCTGCTTTTTGATAAACTGATCCAATTCAGGTAAAAATGCCTCTAGAAACTGGCCATATTCTTCTCCAGTTGCGTCTGTTTCCCAACCAAATATTCGCTTCAGCTGCCCCTTTTCCGCAGCCATGATTTTGGGCGCAAACTGTGCCCCCCATTGCGTAAATAAATGAGAAAACTCATAGTATTCAACCCCGCAGCGTTCTCCAAGTGCTATCCATCTCTCTAGTAAGCGAAAATCAAATCGGTACCCATTCTCATCACGCTCTACCTCTACCAACTGCACAGTAGTCCGCTCACCGCCAACTTCTGTATCCAATGGAGGCGTGAATAAGGGTGTTAAAATCATATTGATTCCTTGTTTGACCGCAGTTTGAACATATTGCTCAATAAGAGTCCAGTGCTCTTCGCTGAAGACATTCACATTGTAATGATTAGCCAAACAATCCGTATGAAACCATTCGGTTCGAATCAACTTTTGCTTGGGCAAAGAACCGCTCATTACGTGCAAATGGATACGTTCCGATCCCATCTTATTGCCATCTGAGGATAACAACATCACATCAATCGGATACACACTCTCTAAATGTTGATTTTTGAGATCCACCGTTATCCATAGAGAGCTCCAGCTCCCAGGTAAAGCGACTTCACCATTTACATCCAATGGCATCAACGGATCGGGATACAGACCAGGTTGATCACTGATCACATAACCATCATGATCGCCATAACATGCTAATTCACTTGGCACTAATCCGACTTTTCGAATTGTTATACACTCGGCTAGAGGTGATTCGATTTCGATGCGTATGCCTTTGATAAGCTGCTCCGATCGATAGGCTACCTGAAACGAATAAATTTCGTTGCTGAACGTTGTTGCTCGTTCAAGGAAATAAAGAGAATTGAGTTCATGATGAGCGATTACTTTAGCCAAAGAATTCAAACATCGTAATTCAACCTTTTTATCAGACATGATGTGATCTCCTCTTACTTAGAATTAATATGTTGATTGATTATAAAGATACGGTTGTTACTCCGTACCGTATATCGGCATTTTTTGCCTAATCGCTCTTTTTTGTGAAAAAATTCTTCATTGACAGCATAGCAAACCAGCGATACAATAGCCAACAAACAACAATATATAATAAAGAAACAACATGATTACTACAAAAATACAACTTATAGGGGGACATTATCGTGCAGCATCAGCTTGTCTTTCGCGAAGATCGAACTTTTACGATTGCCCAGTTCACCGATTTACATTGGGAAAATGGTGAGGATCAGGATCAGGAAACACGTCGTCTAATGGAAGAAGTGCTAGACGCTGAGCATCCTGATCTTGTCGTATTTACAGGCGACGTCATTTACACAGGGCACGGGGCTTCTGGTGAACCTGTTTGCGAGAATCCGCATCAAGCGTTTCGCGATGCCGTTCACACGGCCGAATCTCGCGGTATTCCATGGGCTGTTGTGTTCGGCAACCATGATACAGAAACTACCATCACTAGAGATGAACTTATGCATACAGTGCTTGAGCATTCCCATACCATTACCCAGCGAGGACCAGAAGGAATTAACGGTGTTGGCAACTATACGTTATCCATTTCCGGTCCCGATGGTCAGACCGCTGCCGCTTTGTACTTCTTTGATTCCGGGGATCGCTCTGTGCTGCCGCATATCCAAGGTTATGATTGGATTCGCAGCAATCAGATCGACTGGTACAGGGAGGAATCCCGTAAGCTCCAATTGAGCATCGGGGCGCAGGCGTACCCTGCCTTGGCCTTCTTTCACATCCCGCTTCCGGAGTATAAACAAGTTTGGGACAATGAGACCTGCTACGGCAACAAGTTTGAAAATGTCTGCTGCTCTCCCGTCAATTCAGGACTATTTACAGCAATGGTTGAAATGGGCGATATCGTAGGGACCTTCTGCGGACACGACCACGTCAACGATTATTGGGGCGAGCTTTACGGAGTACGTCTCTGCTACGGAAGAGCAACCGGTTACAATACCTATGGCAAAGACGGCTATCCACGTGGTGCCCGGATGATTCGACTCCGCGAAGGCGAGCGTTCTTTCGAATCCTGGCTGCGACTGGCTGACGGTACGGTAATCATCGATCAACCCGAACACAACCCCAACGTTTAACTTCTCTCAAGGTTTGGAGATGATCGCTTGTTTATCGTTTCAATTTTACTAGTCGTAGCTTCTGGTCTTACGCACGCGGTCTGGAGCTTATTCACCAAAAGAAGCCAGAATAAAAGCGTCTTCCTATGGTCCATCATGATGGTAACCACAATCGGACTTCTTCCTTATTTAATCAGAGAACTATGGCTTACCCCTTTATCTCTAAAAGCCTACGGATTCTTACTTTTATCTGCTTGTTTGCAAAGCGTCTACTCCCTGTTGTTGGCACGCACCTACAATATGGGCGACCTGTCCCAGGTGTATCCGATTATGAGAGGCACCAGCACGCTCTTCATTCCCATTGGCAGCGTCTTGTTCCTTCGTGAATCCTTATCGATATACGGTTGGATAGGTCTGCTCTGCATGGTCTTCGGTTTCATTTGGCTTAGCGGTATTTTCACCCGTAAACAAGCATCCGCCGGAACGGTTAAAGCATTCCTTATGGCCCTTAGTGTCGGCCTATGCACGACATGCTACGTTTTTGTTGATCGCATCAACCTTCAGCATGTTTCAGCTATCTCTTTATTAGAGGTTACGAATATTGGGTTCATGGCTGCACTGACGCCGATTGTACTCGCTTCTAAACAACTTCGCGTCGAATGGAAGCTGAACGCCAAGATCATTTTACTGGGTGCGATCCTCAATCCCGGATCTTATTTGTTATTTTTGATCGCCATGAAATATGCTCCTGTCGCCCATATCTCACCAATTCGTGAGATTGGCACTGTCTTTGCTACGATTCTGGGCATTGTTGTGCTCAAAGAAAAGCAAGGCACACTACGAATTATTTGCTCGATTCTTATCCTGATCGGCATTCTGATCATTAGCTTTTTTGGCTAAACAGTGGTGCCATGCGGATAAAAGCGTAATTTTGCAGAAAATTCTTTATAACAGGATATACATACATTGACTTTATTTCATATCCATCATATTATAATGTCAGTGAGTACTGACATCGTTGTGGAAGAGGGATAATAACATGGACGGCAGCAAGCTGGGAAGCAGCGATAGACTTCTCTTAGCGGCGCTCAATTTGATCGCGGCTAAAGGCTACAATGGGGTAACCACCCTTGAAATTGCCACAGAAGCAGGTCTTAGTGAGAAGACATTATTTCGCCAATTCGGCAGTAAACAGAAGCTTCTCGAAGCCGCATTTGACCGCTATCATTATGCCGAAGAGATGAAAAAGCTGTTTAGTGAAAAGCTCGTGTGGGATCTGGAGAAGGATCTGCTTCTGGTTAGTAAAACCTATCATGAGATTATGAACCGTAATCGCAAATTGATCCAGATCAGCCTCAAAGAAGAAGGCCAACTGCCCGGATTCAGCGAGCGTACGCATAAGCATCCTCTGCAATTGTTGGAAATCTTAACGAATTATTTCATCACGATGTCCGAGAAAGGCAAAATGATTCCCACGAATCCGGAGATGCACGCCTTCTCCTTTATGATGATGAATTTCGGGGCGTTCATGAACGATCTCGATAGCCATAAAAATTACTCAACCATTTCGTTGGAGCCATTTATTCAAGAGAGCGTAAAGATTTTTGCTAGGGCCTTACAACCCTAGTTTTTTTACAGAGTCAATGTCAGTCAGTACTGACAGTCAAATTTTAAAAAGGATGTGGTAACGTATGACTACCCAAACCCAAGAACCGCAGCAAGCCGGTGACAAATTAATGCGTATTTTGATGTTCACCCTGATTATATCCATGATGAGCGGCATCATGTTCAACATCGTCTTGCCCAAGATTAGTGAAGACTTCTCCCTTACGATTTCCCAGGTCAGCTGGCTTTCTTCTGCCTACATTCTGATCTACGCGATTGGCGCAGTCACCTACGGAAAGCTGGCAGACCGCTATAGGCTGAAAAGTTTGATAACCTTCGGACTCCTTTTATTTACGACCGGGTCTCTCATCGGGCTGACCTCACAAACATTCGGAATGGCGCTAGTTGGCAGATGTCTGCAAGCATCCGGAGCTGCGGTTATTCCCGCGATTGCGATGATCATACCCTTGCGGTATTTCGCTCCGGAGCGCAGAGGTGCAGCTCTTGGTATGACCGCTGTAGGCTTAGCTTTTGGTAATGCACTTGGGCCTGTTGTCGCTGCTTTAATCGTTAGCACGGTACACTGGCGCTGGTTATTTGCTGTACCCTTGCTTATTTTGGCGACCCTCCCTTTTTACCGCAAATATTTAGGAAATGAACTGCCTGGAACAACAGGGAAATTTGACTGGATTGGCGGTAGTCTGTTGGCCATCACAATAGCCTTATTTCTGCTGAGTGTTACGAAGGGAATCTGGCTTTTGTTAGGTGGCTTACTCGCTTTAGGGTTATTCATTGCTCGAATTTACACGGCTGGGGAGCCCTTTATTGCGCCAAAACTCTTTCGAAATAATAAGTACACGCTCGGACTAACCATTTCATTCCTCATCAGCGGTACTTGCTGCTCACTCTATGTACTCAGTCCTCTGCTATTAGCAAATATTCAGAAGTTGCCATCCGTTTGGATCGGTTTCGCGATGGTCCCTGCAGCTGTTGCTTCTGCTGTATTTGGACGTAGAGGCGGTAGACTCGCGGATCTAAAAGGCAATTCGTTCGTCGTTTATGTGGCTTCAAGCCTACTGCTGGCTTGTTTTATTTTACTCTCCACTTTTACTGGAGGATCCCCCCTGTTTATTGCTGTATTTCTGATTCTTGGCAACGTCGGGCAATCTTTCATTGTCATTGCGTTATCCAACTCGGTTTCAAGAACCCTGCCTAAGGAACAGGTCGGCGTGGGGATGGGCATGCTGGCGATGGTCAACTTTATTTCGCAAGGGATTGCTATTGGCATATACAGTAAAATTGTTGATCTTGGATCCCAAGGCATTCCAAACTGGAACCCCTTTTACAGCTATTCATCTGGCTTTATTTTCAGTAATATCTGTTTGGTTATAGCCGCATTGCAACTGGTTATTCTAGCTATTTACTATTTCTCGTTTGGTAGAAAGAAGCAAAAGAAGACTGTAGTCTTGAAGGAGTCTGAGACAAGGGCTTTACCGAATATTTAGAACTAATCGACAAAATTAAGAAGGCCTATGCATAGTTGCATGGGCTTTCTTAATTTCACTTTTTAAATATTAAAAAAGACAGCCTGAAAAGGCTTATTTAGGTCTGCACGAAATTCCGTTTAGAGCTGAACTGGACCAGGCTCAAGGGTGAACTGATAATATGCATCCCGTATCTTTGTTCTTAGCTTGATAGGCATGTGGCGGTACCCCTTTTAAATTTTATGGGAACAGTACCCCAATGATGATATAGCGAATAACAGCGCTTTTTTTCCGCATCTGCGCGGCTTGTTCGGACAAGCTCTAATCATCCATTACCAAAATCCCGATAGTATTGGTATAACGGGTCAAATGGCACTGAAAAACAATGTAATACATTTTTATGGAGCGTGAAATACATGAAGATTATGTTGGTGGATGACGAAGTACTGGTGCTAAATCAGATTCAGCGAATGCTATCGGGGTATTCCGGGATTTCGGTGGTCGGCTCATTTCAGAATGCGCGGGAGGCTATTGCGCGAATGCCGGAACTTCAGCCGGACGTCATATTTTTCGATATTCACTTGCCGGAGCTGTCGGGCATTGATGCAGTAGAATTGGCACAGGAGGCTTGCCCGGGAATCGATATTGTGTTTGTAACGGCATATAACGAATATGCTATCCAAGCGTTCGAACTGAATGCGGTCGATTATTTGCTTAAGCCGCTGCATCAAGCTCGTTTGGATCATACGATAAAGCGACTAATGCAAAGAAGATTGCATAAACAAGAAGACATCCAATCAACGGCGCCTTCCCGTGTTCTCTGTTTTCGGTCTCTCCGTTTTCAGAACAGCAGCGGGTCTCCGGAAATTCCGAAATGGCGGACGACTAAAACGCAAGAGCTGTTTGCTTATCTGCTGCACCATCGCGGCAATATCGTCCTCAAGGAAACGCTTCTGGAGCTGCTGTGGCCGGAGCTTGACGTGAAACAGGCGACGAGTCAACTGTACACATCGATTTATCACATCAGACAATGCTTGAAGCAAATGGTCATCGATATCCCCATCCGCAATCTGACTATTCAGGAAGGCTACGTGTTGGACACAAGCCGCATTCGGATTGACGTGGATGAATGGGAGAACGGTTTGCGGCAGGCGAGCGGAGGAAATTTGGCCGACAGTCATTCCGAGCTGCTGCGGCTGCTTGAGCTTTATGAAGGGGACTATTTTCAGGAGTACGGGTTTGGATGGGCGGAGACCGAGCGCGAAAGACTACGGAAGCTATGGTATAAGCACGCCAGTTCGATAGCCCGATTCTATGAGAAAGCCGGATTGCTGGAGGAAGCGCTCGCGATGTACGAACGGATTCAGGATGCGGATCCGTATAACGAAGACAACGGACTTGCGCTGATGAAGCTTTATACGGCAAGCGGACGGCGCAAAGAAGCGGAGAAGCACTTCCGTAAGCTGAATCATCTGTTTTCCAAAGAGCTGCAGATCGGCTTGACCGACAAGCTCGTAGACTGGTTCGAATTAATCGAGAATGAAATTTCCCATAACACAATGAGAGTGACGAAGGAGGACATAGAAGCAGAAACCTTGGTAACTATCCATGCCGCTGCGAGGCGCCCCTAACAATGCTTCGCTACAGCTCGTTCGAGCCATTTTCAAAGTAGATCTTGAGGTGCACACTTGGCTTTGAGGAGGAAGGCAATCACATCGTTCGCCTCTCTCCAAGCCAACAGCCTGCAAACGCTAAAGCTTGATACTCCTCACACTTCACTTCGGCATGACAAAGGAAACGGTCGTACCTTGCTCCGGATAACTCTGAATTTGCAATCCATTCCCATACATTTGTTTCAACCGCCGATCGATATTGCGCAGACCAACTCCTTGCCTGCCGCTCGAATGTGTGCGCAATAATCCTTTCACCGTTTCTTCATCCATTCCAACACCGTTATCGGTAATGGTTGCTTCTGAACGGTCTTCATATTCGGTGATTTGAATAAGGATCTTTCCTCCCGACGAACGCCTCGTTATACCGTGCCGTACTGCGTTTTCCACGAGAGGCTGGATGGAAAGCGGAGGAATCTTCAGCCTCATGCCCACATCAATTTCCCATACAATATCCAAATTGCCGTTGAAACGTTCATTCTCGATATACAAATAGGAACGGACGAGAGCAAGCTCCTGTTCAAGCGGAACAAGCTGCTCGGAATTTTGAAAGTTGAAGCTGGATCGCAAATAATTTCCGAACTCGTCAAGCAGAAGGCGCATTCTGTTCAGATTGATGTCGCTGAGCGCCGCTATCGCGTTGAGCGCGTTGAATAAAAAATGCGGCTGTATTTGCGCTTGCAGCCATGCAGCTTCCATACGCAGCCGTTCGCGCATCGAACGGTGCACATCGGTTAATGCCCTGACCCGAGCTATCAACTCCATCGTATCCGCAGGTTTTACAACGTAATCGTTGGCGCCTGCCAAAAATCCCGCGGCAATATCTTCAGAATTGTTGCGTGCGGTCAGAAGCAGAATGGGCAGTTCTGAGCTCGAATAGCGCTCGCGGATCGCGTGCGTTAACTCATATCCCGACATGTGAGGCATCATGACGTCGGTAATAACCAGATCCCACACTCTCGAATTTAGTTGAGACAACGCTTCTTTGCCGCTCGTAACCGCAACGATATCGAAGCTTTTCGCAGTTAAAATGTCCTCCAATACTTTCAGGTTAAACGGATCATCGTCCACAGCCAATACGATCGGTCTATCCGTAGATCTGGAACTTGGCATCTCCGTATCTTCACCGTATTGAATGTTCGAGCCGGCAGCGCCTGTTTCCATATAAGCGGGCAATAGAATCGACGCAGCTTCCATTTCCGGTTGAACGAAAAGCGAATCGGACAGCGCCAATGAAAACGTGAATACTGTGCCTTCGCCGGGGGCAGAGATGACCTCTAACGCTTCGCCATGCAGCTCTACGAGCTGCTTGCAAATGCCAAGCCCGAGTCCGATGCCGCCGCCTGGAGCCGCCGTCATGCCGGTGTCGCCTTGCTCGTAGGGCTTAAAGATTCTTTGCAGCGTTTCCGCGTCCATGCCTACGCCTGTATCCGCAACGCTAATGTACGCTTTCCCGCCCTTAACGGCTGCCCGGATGGTGATTGTCCCTTCATTAGTAAATTTGACCGCATTGTGAACTAGATTGAACACAATTTGAACGAGCCGGTTTTCGTCGGCCATCACAGGGGGATACTCGTTTGGAATCTCGCTGATGAGACGGATCGGTTTACCTTCGGTCATGAAGCGAACCATGTCGAATACGCCGGAAGTGACCGCTTGCAACTGAACACTTTGCAGATGCAGGCGGACGATACCCTCCTTGAGACGCGTCAAATCGAGCAGGTCATTTAACATAAACGACATGCGCCGGCCGACGATGATCATCAACTCCAAATTTTTGGCGCTCTTATCGCTCAGCGCATGTTTTTCGCTGTCAAGTACCGTTTGCGCCATATTCAGTATCCCGTGCAGCGGATTGCGCAATTCATGCGATGTGTTGGCCAGGAAATCGTCCTTCAATTTGTCTGCCATCCTTAACTGCTCATTCAGTTTAGCGTTTTCTTCGGAATTGCGGAAGTACTGCTTGAACCAGTAAGCGGAAAAACAGACAATAGCTGCCAGCACGTCAACCGGGTAGTATACGCTCGTTACTTCCGAGCGA
This sequence comes from Paenibacillus sp. V4I3, assembly GCF_030817215.1. Lineage (GTDB taxonomy): Bacteria > Bacillota > Bacilli > Paenibacillales > NBRC-103111 > Paenibacillus_E. The sequence continues at coordinate 1,724,088 of NZ_JAUSZA010000001.1, read as the reverse complement.
GTATTAAACGCCCCCCAGACAGAGTTGGATAAGATGCTCGTGGTGGCAAGCACCAGAAAGATGGCGCCAGACTGGTTTCTTGCTATCATTTTGCCGACTAGATAGACAATCCAGCCCCATGGGAACCAGCTAATCAGCGTGAATACATTAGCATCGATCGAATGGTAAATGAGCGGTGGCGGCATGACCGCCACAAACCCCCAATATAAAGTGAAAACGCCGACGTACGTACGGAACAATCCAGTGTTTGTTTTGATCTTGGCAAATATTCCAATCAGTAATAGGAAAAAAAAGGAAAAAGACAAGTACGAGAGTACCTTGATTTTCAACGCCCATGCATAGTTGATGAAAGGCATGCCTACCAACAGCAGGCTATCGTTATCGGACACAATCGAAAGACCAGAGACCAAAAGCAGCATGAAGAAGACGAGCAACGATTTTTGCCGATTGAACATGTATAACATCAATGCGTACAAGCCATGCAACATCAGTATCATGAATGTCACAACCTGAAAGCCAATGGAGCTCCAGCGTTCGGTATCGATGACCGCATCCGACCCGAAGCGGATGTCCCTGACAATGCCGCCATTAAACGGATTTTCGAAATTGGCAACGCGTACAAGCAGCTCGATCTCACTCACTCCGTTCGCCTTATAGAGCGGGGTATAAGAAATCCGGCGGGGCGTATACGTTTTCGCTTGCTCAGTCGGTTGGCCGACTCCTGCTAGCTGACCGTTGAATTCAACTGTTGAAGAGGCTTGAATTTCCTGAATCCAGAATTCGAAAGACTGCTGCAGAAAAGGACTGACAAGAATGCGCAGCCGGTACGTCCCGTATCCGAAAGATGACTTTGACCCTGACGGCAAAGCGCTTCGCCAATCCCCCGGAACCTGTATATAACGCTTGCCAAGAGATTCCCGGCCCTTGTCTTCATGCGTGATGAACGCTTCCGGATAAAACTCCCACTCGCCTTTCAGCGTAATGGAACGGGATTTCGCGAAGTCCCAGCCGCGCAGATCGAGCACGCCTTGAACCGCTCGAGGATGTTCAGGCGTAAGAAAAAACCCGGACCAAAGCCACCGGATGCCGAGAAGTATGAAAAGAAACAGGATGAACGTGGCAGCATATTTCAGGGCGTTTTTGTTTTTTATCCGTATCATAAAGAAGCTCACTCCCAACATTTCGCCGAGCAACTCCACCATCTGCTTGCAAATGCTGGGGCTCATATTTTCGACAAGAACAGCGTGAATTCCTTCTGCCGCAATCGGATAATAAAGTCTGGAATGTAAAGAAAGCCCTCCAATATACGAAACATTGGTGGGCTTTCTTATTTTGAGCTTACTTAATCAATGACGTTTTGTTACGGTATCCAAATTTCCATACCGTTTGATTTTTTGTATTTATGGGCATGGGTTGCTTCCATGATATCATAGTATGCCCAGTAGCCACTTGAAACGTCTTTGAAAACTTTGAAGCTGGTAGACGCATCGATGGCTTTCTTGTCAGGCTGACGATTAAGCATTCTGTTTACAATCGTAGCAGACTCTGCACGAGTGATGGTTTTATTCGGTTCAAAGGTGCCGTTCGGATAGCCATTTACCCATCCATATTCCGCTGAGGTTGTTATGTTGGAATATGCCCAATGGGTGTTCGATACATCTGTAAAACTCTTATTGCCAGGAGCTTTATTCGAAAAGCTTACTGCTATTATTGTAAACTCTGCGCGAGTGATGGCCTTATTAGGTGCGAAGGAGCCATCTTTATAGCCGTTAATAATACCGAGGCTAGCTAAGGTGTTCACAGCTTTTGCATACCATGCCTTTTCAGGTACGTCAGCAAAGTGCTTTCCTGAAGTATTTACATCCTGATTTTTTAGAAGATTATAGAACATTTGAGCGACTTCAGCACGGGTTATTGAGCCGTCCGACCTAAAGGTTCCATCCTCATACCCGCTTAAATATGTTAAATGTTCCATCGTATTGAGCAACTTGGATACTCCCGTATCGGCAGCCGATGCTGGTGCCTTGTCTAAAGCTTTGAACGCAGCGTTAATCTTAACTGAACCACTCGGTTGGACATACGTGTAAGTACCGTTGCCAAGGTCTGTATAGTTGATTACATTACCTTTATCATCTGTAATCGATAACTTGTCCAGAGTATATCCGGCATCAGGTGTAACAGTAATGGTCACTTTTGTACCGGATGTAGCGCTATTATTATCTACAGTAACTTTTCCGCCTGCGGCATTATCAATCGTAACGGTGGGGCTGATGAAACCTCCGCCTCCACTTCCGCCATCCGTTGATGGCAGTGAAGGTCCTGTGCCCGGCAAGTTATCCGCAAATATCATTTGGTTGGAGTAAACCAAACCATAAGTCGAAAACTTGGTTGAGGAGAACGTTACCGTTGTTCCATTGACAGAGGCTGGTATGAATTCCGCAACGCCGCCATGAACTCTCACAATAGCGAAATACTTATAACCCAGCAGGTTTGTCGGAATGGGCAGTGTAATACTAATCGGCTCCGGCACTACAGGCACAAGCTGTGAAGCGCCTGGAGTGATTACTGTGCCGCTGCTGTTTAGTACATCTACTTTTTTTGTAATGTTAATATCATACATAAAGCCAATGATTGCCGCACTTGAGGTAACGCGGGTTTCAATTAAGCCTTTGTCGGCTGATACTCCTGGAGTTGTGCTAGTAGACACATCCGCTGCATTCAGATTAAGAGTGACATTCAAAGATTGGCCACCCAGTAGCTGAGCAATTTCTGCAGGCGTAAGCAGCATACCCTTTTGATTATCCAATTGATTTCTTGTGGCAGCAGGGTTTGCAACACCGCTTACGGCACTGCTAATCTTTAATGAAGCCTGGAGTAAATTCAATATCGCATTGGATACATTCTCTACCGTTGTCCGGCTTATTTGCAATTGTTCTTCCGGTGTGAGAGCCGTAAATTCGTCATGTGCTGCTTGTAAAGCCTCTAAAGTATTCGTGCGGATAGCAGCTGTCATATCACTGGCTACCTTTGAAACAGCAGTAGAAGGATGCACAATAATGTTTCCCTTGTCATCGCTTGTAACGCTCATTCCCGCAGGTGCTCCCGCATTTGGCTTAAATGGCCCATATGTGACGTTACCAGCGTTATCTACGGTAGCAGTAGCCGTAAATGTTGCGTTAAGTGATGCGTTGACAGGGTTCGTAATCGTAATACTTGCCGGATACACCCCTACCGGTACACCGTTTACAGCGTATTTGCCAGTATATTGATAGACACTGCCTGTAACGCCAGCCACAGTGATTGTTGCTTGTGTAGGATAGGTTGTATCTTCATACATCATTCCGCCAGACAGGTTTGTTGTAGACGTCGAAGCCAATGTACGAATCGTTGTTCCCGCGCTGATAGCGGACGCGTTCTGCGTCGCTGTCGCTTTCACACGGGTTACAATCGTATAGTCCGTATTCGGTGTCAGTCCGCTGAACGTTGGGCTATCCTGCCAGGTCACACCGCCGTCTTTGCTGTATTCCTGACCAGCGACGGCCAGCAACGTGATGCTCGTTGTTGTTTTACTTGCTACATCAGGTGCTGCCGGAGCCGCCGCTGCGGCTACCGCAGCGGTCGCCGAACTCGTTACGCTGCCTGTCGCATGTGTGCCGTCGGCGGTGACCTTCACGGTGATGGCCGTGCCGAGGTCGGCTGCGGTTAACGTGTAGCTTGAACCCGTCGCATTTGCGATAGCGACTCCGTCGCGATACCACTGGTAAGTCGGCATGTTACCCGATGTGCTCGGCGTATACGTGATCCCCGATAAGTCCGCCGTCAACGTTTGACCAACCTTGGCGACACCGTTGATCGCTACGCTCCCCCCCATAGCCGGAAGAGCAGCTGTACCGATTACACCGGGAGCCCGACCGGCGCTGGAGTCTCCTTTTACGCGAACTTGAGCATTGGAAACAGGATTCGGCACGCTTGCCAGCGGCTGTGGGTTGGCAGTTGCTGCCGTCCATGTTGTCCCGCCGTCCACCGTATATTCATAATCGGAAACATTGGCATATCCCGATACATTGTTCCACGTCAGCGTCTTCGCACTTGCGTCCAAAATCACATTGGTTGGAGCCGCCGCTCCGTCCGCTGCGGCTACCGCACCGGTCGCCGCGCTCGTTACGCTGCCTGTCGCATGCACACCGTCGGCGGTGACCTTCACCGTGATGACCGCACCGATGTTGTCTGCGGTTAACGCGTAGCTGGAACCTGTCACACTCGCGATAGCGACTCCGTTACGATACCATTGGTAAGTCGGATTATCATTCGTTGTAGCCGAATACGTGATTCCCGTTAAGTCCACCGTCAACGTTTGACCAACCTTGGCAGTACCGCTGATCGCTACACTGCCTCCTATCACAGGAAGAGCAGCCGTAACGGTGGTCGTCTTCACGTCCGTCGTGGTCGTATCTGTCCATGCGCTGCCATCCCACGTTTGCTTCGTGAAAGTAGCCGTTACCGTGTAACTGCCTGCTGTCGCAGGCGTATAAGTTGAGGTATAGGTGACTCCGCTTACGCTGAACGTTCCCGATTTGCCGCTTTCCGTCGATGACCAGCTTGTCGGGATGTACCTTTCATCCCCGTACACCGCTCCTATTTCCGACTGCCGATCTCCCGCTGCCGTTAGCGTCACCGAACCGCCTACCGTGACGCTGCTAGGGCTTTCGTTGACACTGTTGTTCGCCGCACTAGCTAACGTGCCTGTTTTTGCATCTATTGAGAATCGATTCACAGGTACACTGTTCGTACCTATTAAGTTACCAATGCCATTGTAGGACACATTCACTGTTTTACCGGTGACATCCGTTCCTGTTGGTAAAGTGAAAATCATTTTCTTAGCGTCAGTTGGGTCAGCATTAATGACCGGTGTTATTGGTGTACCGTCAATTGTAATTGTCAACCCGGTTGAATTTGTCCACCCCACCTCTTTGTCGAACGTAAGAATAATTTTATTCCCGCCCGCTGCCGCATGTTCGAGCACTGCATTATTCGGTACTGGCACTGGAGCAGCAAAGGTGAAGAATTGTCCATTCGCTAAGGCTGCTTTTGTCGTAAAATAATCTATTCCCTCAAAGCTTACTACTGTTAATTGATGCTCTGTGGCATTCGTGAAATCGGAGCCGTTATCATTTACAAGCAACGTCGAATTTGCTGGAATCATATTCTTCGGAATCGCAATTAGCACTTCGCCGACATTCCCAGTGTTCTGAACTTTCCAGATACGTTCTGCATGGTTTTTGTCTGTCGTGCCAATTTGCTTATCAAATTTTAGGGGTTGTCCGTTATCGCCCCAGATTAACGACTGTTTATCTGCAAGCGTTTCTGAAATACTCTCATTTTTCATTGACAACTGTGCTCCGATGCCAATTGTTATCTTCGATGCAACGTTCGCCGAACGGCTTTGCTTTTGATACAAACCTTGTGCATCGTCACGGGCAATACCTGCAATATTACTATTATAATTCAGATCTGCATTCCAAATTGGAGTGGCATTCGAATCCAAATAATTGAGATTGTTTAATGATTTTCCGTATTTAATCGCTAAATAGGAATTGATTTTAAGTCTGTCTATTGCCGTCAATGGACCTGAATAGAAAATTAATTCGCCTACTTGGCCGTTATAATAACTTACTGGATTTCCATTCGTATCATATTGTGAGCCGAATGATATTTTGTGGTTAATACCTGTTAGAGGAATCGTTCGGCTGGGTGCAGAAACAAGCGCATTCCCATCACGATAAATGGATTGACCTGCGTCTCCGGAACCATTGATTCCATAATTAAAATTCCAAATATACTTTGGACCCACTGTTCCTGCAGAAGCAGATACTCGTTCAGTACCTTGGCTTCCTGCATCCCAATAAACAGCTCCACTATAAGGCAGATGCACATTTAATCTGCCCCCACCGGACGTTTCTTCCCATAAAATGGAATTCGAACCACTTCCTAGATCCGACATTAAAAATACATTAAAATTATTGTAGGCGCTGCTTCCCAGAACACCATTCGCATTTAATAAATAATCATTCGTCCCGTCAAAAGTTACTGCCTCATTAAAGTTAATCCGGTTGCTTCCATCATTATAAACAGGCTGTTTGGTAGCATCGGTTTGAGAGAAATCACGGTTATTACCACTCTGATCGTTCCATGCTGAAACAGTACCGTTCGCCGTAGTCACGCCGGTATCAGCACGAAGCCATAGATGAAGATTTGTGGTAACCCCGCCCGGCGCTGCTGCCGCCGCCGCTTTGGCCGTCTGCGGAGCCAACACCGTAGGCCATAAACCTATGGTCAAGGCGCCGACCAGCAGCAGCTTGAGCGGCTTCTTCCAATTCATCCTACCATTCCTCACAAACATCATTTCATCATCTCCTAATACGATTAATCTGTGCGAATTCCATCTCTACCAAATAACAAATTACGCCATAGTTCAACATTTTCCCCAAACGATAGTAGAATACATTTTAATCCCGTTCACATACACGAACAAATTGTTCTATTAAATGTAGCTGCTACATGGTTTTCCAGGTGTTAAGCAATAACACATCATTCGGAGTTTCCCAATTATCTCAAGCAGATTTAGTTGCATCGCCAAATCCCCCGTTCAATTTGGTTTTATCATACACGTAAAGACTTGGCGGCCTTGTAGCAGGATAACCTGTGGAGACTTAGCAGTTCCAATACGTTTTCATAGCCGCACCTCGTCAAAATCAGGAGTTCAACTCCAACTACAGTAAAACATCCGACCATTCTTATTCTCTTCCGCTCTCAGCTCCTATCTGAAGGGAACCAAAGCACCTCACTCCCGATATATTGCTAAAATCCTTGTTCTTTCGACGGGTATGATCGTAACATAAGGAACTATACAAAATCTCTACAAGCTATGGGTACTTTCACACACTGTTTTCACTCACGCAAATGGAACCGATAAAAAATACATACATTATTATGGAGCGTGTGAAATACATGAAGATTATATTGGTGGATGACAAGGCGCTGGTGTTAAATCAAATTCAGCGAATGCTACCGGGATATTCTGGGATTTCGGTGGTCGGCTCGTTTCCGAATACGCGAGAGAAGCAATAAAACGGCTTGAAAAAAGCCTGAATGGCGTGGAACGGCATATCACCAATGCCGTCAACGTCGTTGCGAACGGGGGATCGAATTCGATGCTGCTGGAGAAGCTGAGGTGCGACCTTGAACAGAAGATGCTGAAGGGCCGTTCGCAAAAGAACAAGCAGCCATCACAGAGGAGTCTCTGCGACAACTGCATTCCCGGCTCGGAGACCAGTAAAGAAATTATTCAAGATCGCGTTCCGTCAGACTGAAGGCGGATGTGAAGTATATCGTCCAGCGAAATCCATTCCATTCCGTCTGTGTGGTTTATTTTGAATTTCGGAGTTGCTGATCAATGGGTCTACTCAGTGGAACTAGCGGGGGAAATTTGCATCTAAGGATGATAGCTCAAGAGCAAAGGCTGCCGTTGTCATCTATAGATTAATGAATAAAATAAAATGAAGAATGGATTAAATTGCTAGAACGCAAAGCAAAACAGTTAAATATTATGACTAACTTGCGGGGGAAAATTAGTTTAGATCTAAAAGATGGGACTCTTTCTATCTATTAAAAAGCATCAAAACTGAGTCACTTTCATAATTACTTTAGAAACCCAACTTGTTGCATTTAGTTTCACTGATGAGGAGAATGTCAATCCTTAATTCCTTCAACCAAATATCTAAAGAAACCCCAACTGGTACGTAATTAGGGTTTCTCGGAGCATTATTTTGTTAAAAGCACGCGATGAACGCCTTTACTGCCTCCAGGTGCCGTTCCTATATATAAATATCCGTTATGGTTTGCAGCCGTAGTTACGCCATTCAGCGAACCTTCCGGATCATGCCAGCTTCCGATAAGTTCTCCCTGTGGGCCAAACTCCGCAGCAAGCCCCTGCTTCGCCGGTGCGCTTGCGCCGCTAAGCAGCGACTCTGGTACTTTGGCCATGATACCGGCCAACCACGGGCTGCGATGCATCTGATCTGCAAAAGAAAGGCGAGTCGTAAAGATCCCGACCCAGAAATGACCCTGTTCATCACGCGTAATGTTATCTGGAAAGCCTGCGAGATTGTCCGCAAAAATATCAGATGTCCCTTTCTTTGGACCCTTGAGCCAGTATCTGGTCAACTGATAATGATACGATTCCGCCACAAGCACGAAATCTTCATCCGCAGACAAGGCAACCCCGTTCGCAAAATAGAGGCCTTCTAACAGGACGGTCGTCTGTTTGGTCATTGGATCGTACTTCAGCAAGCGTCCATGCGGCTTGTTCTCGGCAATTTCTCTGAATGTCACACGTCCATAGTTCGAGGTATCCGAAAAATAAATGGAGCCGTCCCGGGCAATATCAAGCTCGTTAGCTAAATAGATCGGCTTGCTGTCCACTTGATCGGCCAATACCTCTATGTTCCTGGATTGGTTTATAGACAGCAGTCCCCTCTTGATATCAGTAACGATCAAATCGCCTTTGGCATCAAATTTAAGTCCATTAGGCGTTCCTTTGGTGTCTGCAAACACTTGGGCCTTTTGCGGATTGCCCTCTGCATCGAAAGGAACCTTGTAAATTTTCCCGTCCGAATCCCCTGTATATAGCTGGCCGTCTTTATCGAATGTAATGAATTCCGGGAATTGCGGGGCATCTGTAACAAGCTGAGCAGAGCTGAGTTTGTTGTTCTGTTTCCAAGGGCCCGCTTCTTGAAAAGAGGGAGCCGTCGGTGCCAGCCATTTTACCGGTTCGATAGGTGAAGGAACTAGTAAGAAAACAATGACTCCAAGAAGGAGCACCGCAAGCAGCGATAGCCCCGCTCTGCGCATTTTACGTGGTGAGCGTTTTGGACGATTCACGCCTTCAGTAGATTTAACGGAACGAATTTGAGCATTTGGCATTAGAGTGCCTCCTATGTCTTTTAAGTGAGATTTAAATTTGGACTACGATTTTTCCGAAATATTGCTTTCCTTCAGCCAAGAGCGCGAATGCTTCGCCAATTCGATCTAGAGGGAATACACGGTCGACGACGGGATGTAAACGATGATGGGCAATCGCTCGATTCATATTTTCAAAGTGATTCCGGTTGCCGACTTGACTGCCGCGAACCGTTGCGGCTTTCTGCAAGATGCCCGTGACATCATATTCTGGAATGGTCAAGCCCGATAAGAACCCGACCATACTCAAGGTTCCTCCAATGCGAAGCGCATTTATGGATTTAACCATCGTTGCCGCTCCTCCAACATCCAGAACATGATCCACGCCGCCAGTCAGTTCTAACACTGCTTTATCCCAATCGGGAACTTCCGAATAGTTGATCGTTTGCCATGCACCGAGAGCTTTTGCTCGTTCCAGCTTGTCGTTGCTGCTCGATGTGATGATCGCTCGTGCTCCGGCCATAAGAGCGAATTGAAGCCCGAAGATGGAAACACCGCCTGTTCCTTGCAGCAGCACGGTATCGCCCGCTTGCAAACCACCGTATTCGATTAGCATGCTCCATGCGGTTAATGCCGCGATCGGCAAGGTGGCAGCCTCCTCCCAAGTGAGGTGATCGGGAATATGGACGATTCCGTCTTCATGTAGAACGACATACTCCGCCGCTACTCCGTTCAACGGACCTCCCAGACTATCTTCTAATACCCCCGGTCTTGGGTTGCCGGCAAAAAATCGCTGTTGCAAATTACCCGCTACTCGGTGTCCGACCTGAAACCTTGTTACTCCTTGGCCAACGGCTACAATTTCTCCCGCTCCGTCTGATATTGGAATGAAGGGGAATTTGATTTCAATCGGCATTAATCCGCTGAGGATCACTAGATCCCGGTAATTCAGAGAAGCTGCCCTCATGCGGATCAGCACCTCATGGGGGCCTGGTGTTGGAATCTCGAGCTCCGTTAAGGTTAATTCCTCAAAGCCGAAGCCGTTTGTCAGTTGTATAGCTTTCATCGAATTGTCCTCCCTGCAAGATCAGATTGATTACCTGTATTCTTATAATTATTAGTATTGCCGGATCCTCCGCGTGGACGAAGCATGCCTCCAACAAGTCGAAGACCTTGCTTGCGTGTTATGAATCGCGATAACTGCGCCCCGATATAATTCTGCATACCCGGAACGACATATATTTTCCCTTCCTTCAACGCACGAAGTGCAACCTCTACGACTCTTTCCGGCGTATCTTTCTTTCCAACGGAGGCTTCTTCCGTTCCTACAACATTAAAGAAGCTGGTGTCCGTCGAACCGGGACAAAGTACGAAGAATTTCACACCGCGGTCGCGATTTTCCCACCATAACGCTTGAGTAAACGACAAGACGAATGCTTTCGTTGCCCCATATACGGCCATATAGGGAAGCGGCTGAAATCCAGCGGTTGATGCAACATTGATAACTGCACCTGAGCTTTTGCGCAACATGTCCGGCAAGAACAAGTGGGTCATATCTACAACAGCGGCGACATTGAGCATCACTTCTTCATGTTGACGCTCACCTGACACTTGTTCAAACAAACCATGTGTAGCAAAGCCTGCATTGTTGATCAGCAGTTCGATATCCACTTTCAAAAGTTGACATTGCTGATATAACTCGCTGGGCGCGCCCTCTTTCGCAAGATCCATTGAGATAACCTCGGCTTTGATGCTATACATCTTTTTGAGCTCTGATGCCAGGCTCTCAAGCTTGCTCTCCGATCGGGCCACGAGTACCAAATGGCTGCCTTGTTTGGCCAGTTGTCTCGCGAATTGCTCTCCAATACCGGAAGAAGCTCCCGTGACGAGTGCCCATTTTCCTTGAAATGTCATAGTGTTACTCTCCTTTTAGATACTGTGTTATGACATAGAAACAATGTTACCAAGTGTTTAAAAGTAATCCTCAATTTCCAAGAAAATTAAGAGTCATCCGTCATTCGGTAACAGTGTTTCCCATTGATTTCATTGTAACTACACTTTTTTAGAAAGTCAATACGATTTTGGAACATCACATGTCTCATTGACAACTATCCATTCACTGTATAAAATTCTTTGTAAGAAATTAAGAAACTTTGTTTCCTGACGAAAACACGATAACCGAAGGTGATGATTATGAGCGACCAGGATAACTCCGTTAATACGAACACACGAGTGTTGAAAACCTATCAAGAGGCTCGCTTACAGAATATTGAAAATCTCCGCAAGCTCGTTGTTGATGCTGCAGCCACGCTCTTGCAAGAAGAGGGACCGGAAGCCGTTACGGTGCGTAAAGTAGCGCAGAAAATGGATTGCTCGACAAAAATCATTTATAGCTTATTTGTCAATAAAGAGGGATTGGCTCAGCAGTTGTATCTGGAAGGTTGTAAGCTTCTCGCTAACGAATTCGAGGGGACGCCGCAAGCTGCTGATCCGGTGCAGCATTTGCTGAATCTAGGGGAAACCTTTTGGCAATTCGGGCAACGTTACTCCAGCTATTATAAGCTGATGTTCGGAGGAGCCTTCGCAGATTTCAAACCGGACGAGGAAAGCCTGCATGGCACCGCAACAGCCATGCGGCAATTATTGACCTTGATCAGCAACGCGCAAGAGCAAGGACTGATTCCTGGCCAGTACGACACGGAATCCGTTGTACGAATAGTCTGGGCCTCTCTCCATGGCGTTATTCATCTTTACATGGGTGGACACTTGGGAGATGTGCAATCGGCCCATTCCGTATACAGGCTAACGTTGTCAATGATAGTCAGCTCGTTACTGCCAGATTACAGTACCTAATACGGGATCCTGATCCGGTTGACAAGTTTAACCGTAGATATAAATGCCATGCTCCTCCGTAAACGTCAAATAGCCCCCAACTTGAAAAGATGGGGGCTATTTAACGTTTACCCATAACATCACTTGTGTTTCCTTTATTTGTCATATATATTAAGAAAGGAAATGTATGGAAAAAAGGAAGCAAGGGAGAGATATTTGTGAAAAGAACGATAGTTTCTATTGTAGGGCTTTCGATGATTTTTGGCGCAGCAGGTGGAGTTTACGCAGGAGCTAATTTGCAAGAAATTAAAGCTTATCTGAACAACGATATTAAAGTAAAGGTTAACGGAAATACAGTTCAGTTATTGGATGCTCAAGGGAATGTAGTAACTCCAATTACATACGATGGAAGTACTTATTTACCTGCAAGAGCTATTGCAAGTTCACTGAACGTAGCTGTAGATTATGATGCTGCATCAAACAGTGTTTTGTTTGGAGAAAAAGTCGAGGGTACTCCTGTTAATGCTTTTCAAACTTTTTATCAAGCTATTAAAGACCCTAATTTAACCAAATATAAAAATAAGGATTATGGGGAAGTCATTAAGGATACAGCATATTCAGGATCGAATTTCACATTAGAGCCGAAAGGGAAGTATCAAAAACTTTATTTACAAGTTGCTGCTATAGGTTCAGATGTTGAAATAAAAATTCAAGACAAAAATAGCATTTTACTTAAACAAGACACAGTGAAGATAGATGATGGATTAAAAACAATCGAAGTTAATGTGGCTGGACTAAATGAAGTTACTGTCATTTATTCATATGAAAATAACGATAAATCAGGTATTTTTGTACCTTTAACTACTTCTTACTATAAATAATATAAATCAAAATTTGTAGTTCAAAACGAAGCACCATTTTCAAGACCCTGTCTTGAAAATGGTGCTTTTTTTGCATAACATCATACCAAATGAAAGATACATTTCTTTTTATTTCATTTGATATTGAAAAAATCCAACTGAAACAATGTGGTTTAAGAATTCGGCATATAAATAAATTCCATCTCTTCTGTGTTACGGTTATTCATACTTTCTTACCATTCAAGCGCCAACTGAAATGATAAAGTACGATATATCCATGACTACCCAACGAAGATGGGGTCTTTTTGACGTTTACCCAGTACTATTATGTAATAAACTGGGTAAACGAGATGATAACCTAACTTGTTATTTTTTCTATTGTCCACCGCAAGCGGCAGTCCGCGAGGGCTGAGCTCCTGACGCATCGCTGCCAGTGATGCGCGCTCCCGCAGTGGTTAGTTACACACCTTATCCTGTCTTTATGAGTTGTCCTCGAATACATCCTTCGCAACTTGAATCGCAGATGCGGCACGCGGCCATCCGGCGTAAAACGCGAGATGGGTCAACGCTTCGATCAGTTCTTCTTCGGTCAAACCGTTCTCTTTTGCTAAGCGGAGATGATAAGGAAGCTGCCCTGTAAGTCCTCCGGTGACTAGCACTGATATCGTAAGGAGACTACGTTCCCGAAGCGATAATTGTGCTCTTCTCCAAACGTCCTCGAAGAGCACATCTTCCGAATAACGTACGAAAGAAGGGGCAATATCCCCAAACAATTCACGGGCGTTTAATACAATTTTTCGATGCTTCATACTTATGCCTCCCTCCTTGTTGTCTGGACGTTCGATCATTTGCGCAACGCCGTTACCGAATGTCCAGTCCTCGAATTCCGTATCGACCAGTACGACGAATATGTCTTCTTTCCTCATGTTAAGCGTATCTGATAATAGTTCGGCTAACTTTCCGTAAAAGCTTATTTTCTGCTCGGTGCTTCTTCCGGATTTGAGCGCGATTTGAATATAGAGCAGCCCGTCACTTCGCTCTATGTTTAAGTAATTCCGACTATAATAAAATTCGCTTGCTTTGTGCGAGTGGAACACTTGAAAGTAATCGTCTTCCGGCACAGTGAAATGCTGGATTAGAGCGCTCATAATCGCTTGGCTAATGATGGGCAGTTGCTGTGTCCCATATTGATTTTCCATGTAGCTTACTCTGATGAATGGCATTTTTATATCACTCCTTCAGCAAGATACCCTAATTGTACTTCTCACTTCTTTATTTGTATAATTGAATAAAATGATATACTAATTCAAATTAATCGATGGAGAGAATGCCATGGACTTAAAGGAACTAACTACGTTTCAAACCATTATTCAAGAAGGAAACTTCACCAAAGCAGCCACGAAATTGAATTACGCACAGTCTACGATTACAAATCAAGTCCAGCGGCTGGAGAGGGAATTGGGCATCCAGCTATTCAAGCGAGGATGGGATGCGGAGTTAACGGCTTCTGGACAAATTTTTGCCGCGGAAATTAACAAGCTCATTCAACACTGGAACCATGTAACTGAGCAAGCGAAAGCTTTGCAAAGAGAGGATATCGGCTCCCTGCGCGTCGGAGGGCTTGAATCGTTGATAGAGCATGTGCTACCCAACTCACTGCGACGATTTCGGGAACATAAACCAAAAGTATCGTGTCACTTTGTCAATGGAAACACCGACTCCCTATCACGCGCGGTACTCCAGAATCAATTGGACTTTGCCATATGCGGAGAGCCTACCGATCTTTCTTCTTTTCGCTTCGAACCGCTATATAACGAGAATATCTCCTTTATTGTAGCGAACAGCCATCCCTTGGCCGAAAGAAACGAAATAATACCCTTTGAAGAACTGCTTAACTATCCGATGATCGTTGGCGGAAATACCTGCTTGTATTACCTGAGGTTATCTAAGCAATATTCCCATTACACCGAAACTCCTTTTCTATATACAGTGAGTCAAATCTCGGCTATTCCTGGGTTCGTTCAGCGAATCCCTTCCGTAGGAGCCGTTCTCGATTCCACGGCGTTACCCCCGAATGTCGTGAAAATACACGTCGAACTGAAGGATTCATCCATCCCGGTCGGCCTGCTGCAATTACGTAACACGGAGTATACTTCATCATCCAAAAATCTTTTAATGCAATATGTAAAAGAGGAACTGCGGCCAAACTAAGCGTATTGATCTTAAGCTTTTGGAAAACTCCGGATTTCGCTTCCTACAGTGACTCCACCAAACACAAAAAAACACGCCTTACTTGGCGTGTATAAATTTTGTTTTTTTGTGGATGCCTTTGAGCCAACCGAACCATCCATATTACGAACTCATCCTATGTCCTATAGGAGAGAGCACACTAGTACTACTCAGCCCCGCTGCCCGCCGATGCAGCTTCTCTCATAGCCGAAAGCGCTTCGTCTAGTGAATCAACGCCACCACTGGCACTTCCCAGTGCAGTACTGGCCATTTCCGCGCTATACGCCCACCAACGCACACGTACATTCCCCGGCTCCGAAGTTTGCTGTACCTTCACACCAATGCGGAACGTGCCTTTTTGTGGATAGGCAATCGTGCCAATCTTCACTTCTGGCGCATCGGGTTCAAACTCGCTGCCTTTGAACACATCGGAGGCTCCGCCGTATACGCGGTCCCCGCTGGATAGCATTTCGGAAAAAGCTTCACCGCTGCTCTCTTCCAAGCTAGTGATGATCAGCACGTTGCCCTCGCCAAGTCCATGTGCGATTTCGCCGGAGAAGAAGCTTTTCGTTGCTCTCCCGAATGGGGACACAGCAATCTTCGTGAAAGGCTCGATCGGAATGTCCACGACACCGCTCAGCATACCCGCAATGCCGCTGCCACCGCCTGCTGGAATGCTTAAATCAAATGAAAGCTCGCTAATCGCTTTATTGAAGTTAACCTTGAATTCCGGAGGCTGTCCTGGCGCCAAGGTTTTCACTTTGGACTTCGTTACGAACTGACCGGATGTTTCCTCGCGGTACTCGTTCGCTTGAGCAAGCCTGTACATAACCGAGGAATTGTACACGTATTCGCCAAATGGCACTTGCTCGACACTTTCAATGACATAGGTTGGTCCCACTTGAACAAGGCATATTTTAGCCAAATAAATACAAGGTTCTGAAGGGGCTTCTAAGGAAGCTTCCAAAGATTGTTTCACGAAGTCGGACATCAACCGTTCCCGCACGGATTCGCCAATAATCTGCACTTCGCCAATAGCTTGAGTCTGCAGCTCCAACTGCCTGTCGTCCAACTTCAAAACAGCCGTGCTCACCTGCACACCAATCGTGCCCTTCACGGAAGTCGTACTATCCGCTCGCAAAAGCACCTTCATTTCATACTCGCTCTCTTGCCCATCCTGCGGCTCTTGGAACTCAATCGTTGCTCCTTCAATCGCCTCTACGCGTTCAGCAGCCAGCTCATATTGAAAGGACAGTCTGCCGGCCTTAAGAGTCTTCTCGAAGCGCAGCTTCATTTCGAAGAGCTGACCTGGATTCACATAACGAGGTGTTGTTTGAAGCACGCGCACCCCAGAATCTTGATAAAGTACAACCGTCTGATCGGACAGATTTGCCAAAGGCAGTGAGGCTGGATCAGGCGCATCTTCCCGGATAAACAAACGATAGCTTTCCAAAACACGATTATAGTCATTAATTTCGTCGGAACGAATAGAAGAATTAGCCACCGCGTGAACGGGTTCTTTTTCCTTTTCGTCATAGGCAATACATAGGTATACGTTCTTGGCATACTGATTATTGCTGAAACCGTCCATCATCGATAGCTTCAATGTCATCGGAGAAGGCACGACAATTTCCCGGCCAAGCGTGTCGATCGCAGCTCCCATCTCTACAGAAACTGACTTTTCATCGACCGCGACAACTTGCAGACCCGTAAGTACCCCCGAACCATGCAGCAAACGGTTCATCATTCTGCGCTTATCGTTGAAATACTTTTGCTCAGACTCGAAATCCCTTACCGTCAGCAGCTTTCCATAGAAATACCGATTGCGCTCAAACGGGTAATAGCGTGTTTTTTTCATAAGTATCCCCTCACCTTCCAAGACTCATTTCGTTTATTCGATTTCGGAATCCAATTCCAAGCGAGTATGTATGTCCATTCGTTTATCGCGATCTACGTCAATCAGCACCGTATTGTAAGGCATCGACGAACGCTGATCAAGTGTTAACAGGGTAGGCTCTGATAAGTAAGTATTAATGCCAAGATAGGTATGCATGTCCGCGTACATCCACGGTTGTAGAACGATTAATTTGCCTTCGGTATAGGCTGGTTTTTGGTCTTCGATGATTTGCTCGATGGTTAGCCGCTGTGCGTCTGTCTGTACGAATTCAGGCTTTAACATAATGCAGAAGCAATAAGGATTATCCCCATATAACTGGGCAAAAAGCTGCCGCAGCTCCGATGTCTCCTGCATTTGTTTAAACTGAAAATATTCCAGCAAAAACGGTTCAGACCCTGTGTAAATCTTAAGCATGTTCATCATGCCCTCGCGAGTACCCCGCAATTTGTAAAGCTCAGGGGCCTGTTTGATCAGCAATCTTAGCTTCGTCTCGCCCCATGCCTCATGATCCGTGATAGCCAGCCAGCGACCTAACCATTCCAGATAAGTGCCGGATACTGCATCCGGATCAAAATGAGAGGAAATACGGTCTATTTTATCCTCCATATCGTCAAAGAACGTGCTGAACATCGCCAGAAACCGCTCCAGAAAAGGGCTATGATCCTCGTCCTGCTGATAAATCGGCGGCAAGTAGGCAATCAGTGACGTTCTCGGGAAGTAGACCCGAAGCTTTCGGATGTAAGGCGATTTTTGCTCGCTGCCTACCAGCTCGATTTTGAACCATAGATAACGGCCTCTGGCATTCATCAGAAGAGCATCCTTCGGATTCAGAATGGACTCCGACCATAAGTCACGCGTCGCAGCCAGCTTATCTCGAATCGAAATGCTTGGATCCGTCAAATAGCCCGTATAATTTACGTATTCGCCATCAATGAATCCTTCACTTTCATCCGATGTAAAATAGGAAAAACGAACCTGCGTTTCCTCCGGAATATCGGCTTCTAGACGAATCTTATGCCACTGTGTCTCCGTCTCCGTCGTATCCAGCTCAGCCGAGAAATAGATGGCCTCAGGAAGCTGAGTCCCCTCAAGCAGCATCGTACGGGCACGAAGATCAAGCAGGCTAATCTGACCACTTATCCGATCAAAAACATACAACCGATTGCGCCCATCATGGAGCAATTTATCCGTTCGCCCTCGGAAGCTAGTCACTTTATCAAACTGCTCACCATTTCCGCGAAACTTTAGAATAAACCGCTCCGTTACTCCCTCTTGCTGTGCGTATCCGCTGTCCCCTATATAGATATTATGATTCGTATCAATGGAAATACCGGCAAAGCGCCCTTCCTGCTCCAGCTTAAAATGAAACGGCTCCCGACCATCTTCATGGAACACCGTTACCGTTCTGAGCTGTGCATCCAATAGAACTAATTTACCATCCGCAGCAGCGGTGTAATAACGCCCTCGAAGTGCAGCAATTTCAACTGCTTCTTCCAAACGGTGTGCTTCATGCTCGTACACATGTACCACATCACCTGCCGCGTTCCACTGTATAATGCCAATCCTGCCGCCTTTAGGGACTTCAGGACTTCCATTCATACCAATCGCAATGTCCAAAGGGACCGCCACGTAAAGCGAATTCGCCGTTGTTAATCTCGTATTAACCGCGAGAGGGAATAATTCTAGCCCTCCCCAATCATGGATAGCCCACATCGTCTGTCCATTGGAAATCGAATAAACTGCAAGTCTTCTCTCGCTTTCAACGTGGGCATCTGCTATCACCAAAAGATCTGACATAGAAGCCAGCATCGCTTGATGGCTAAATAACTGATGACCCTGACGAAATAACGACTCCCGATGACGACTTTCATCATCATAAATCCATACATTCGAAGCCTCGTCTAGCAAAAATAGTTTCCGACCTGGCCCGACCGTCATCTCTTGAATAGGATGAATGCCTTCCAGCTCGTCTGTGCGAACGATGCGATGAATGCTGTATTTTTCTGTCTGCTGAATCGAAAATCCTTCGCTCTGCATATGAATATTGGCTTCATATCCCTGTTCCCAGTCAAGCGGTTTGTTAAGTGAGAAAAACGTTTGTCCATCCTGCATCGTTCGACACCTCTTTTCCTAAATAAGGATTATAAATCCGTCTGACTAATGGTTTCCACTTCATGCTCACCGGAATAGACCAAGGCATAAGGCGGGATATGAATGTCACCAGCGCCATCCTTGTGGAAGCCTGTGCCCTCGGCGTCTATCCAAATGTCCTGCACATAGACAACCCCTTTTATCCGGGAAATAACGCCATAAATATCGCCCTTATACACGGTTCGGCCAAAACGCCAGCCTTCCGATCCTTGCCCATGATCCATCGGCTGTAGCAATAGTCTGAGCTCTTGCATAATTCGGCGCTGTTCATCTTTGTGCTTGGGTTCCATCACCACGACAGCGTGAACCGTTATTTTAATATATTCGGCGGGAATCACATGTAGTTCTGTGGTCAAAAGACGATGCCGATCTAGATGCTGCTTGATCGTTTGCAAGAAACCCTTGCCAGCTTTCGGCTTATCGCTCTCGCTGTAAGGGACGACCACGACGGTCATCTGAGCGGGCGCTTTGACCTTCGGATAATCCCGCATGCCTAGCTTGTATAACGGGATTGCCTTTACACGCGCGACACGCAGACCCGGCGTCGCCTTCGCGATCGCCTCGTAGTCCTCGCCAGTCACGGCCCGTGTCGGCGTGTCGAGCTCGCGCCGCACGCGAAGCTTCGCCTGCGTGAGTGTCTCCGCTTCGAGGCCGCCTCGCGCCGGGAACGGATTCGTCACACGCACGCCTTTGGTATTCGTGAAGCCGGTCACGAGGCCATCCTTCACGTTGCCTCGCACACCTCCGCCCGCTTGCAGCGCCAGGAACCGAATGTTCGGTTCCACGGACTTGGGCGGAGTGAGACCCGCTTCGTTATTGCCGAAGCGGATCGTTCCTGCTGCAGCGTCGTAGACGTAATGCCTGTCCGTAGACTTCGAATTATCGAAGTCATCCACGGACTGCCAGTCGTCCCAAACGACGTCTCTTTCACCGCGTGGCCGGTAACCAACCTGCAGCAGCATGCTGCTGGGCTTATACATCCGGCCACGGCTGACTTCAAAGGTCTGCCCGGGCAGACCTCTGCTGCCCCCGACAAAACGGCCGTAGTCGAACTCGGCCGTATAGGCAATGAGCCGTACCCGCTGCGGACCCTGCGGCGGGATACTCCCGTTCACCCCGTCGCCAAAGCGCAGACGGGTGGTGCGCAGAGCCGAGTCCTGCTGCAGCTGGCAGCAGCGATCATCCGGCTCGCAGTCCTCGAGCTCCGCGACGATGTGCCAGTCGCGCCAGTGCCCTTGCTCGTCCTGCACCTGCACAGTGTGCAGGCCGTTGTAAGCGAGATACGAGCTTACTTCGAAGCTCTGATCAGGCTCTCCAGAACTGTTGAAAGCAGTGACTTCGCTGAAGGTTTCCTGCTCTGCTGCTTTCACCGCATTGAGACTAACCTTCTCAATCTTCGGAGACAGTTCATAGCCGTCCTCCTCGAGTGTACAGCAAATCCAGAATCGGCTGCGATCATCCGCAGGGTAAAGAGCAATCGGCTTCATCTCCGACGTGATCCGAAACCGGAGCTCGCCGCTTTGTGACAGATGAACCGTTGAGTCGCTTATCTGTTCGATCGGCAGCCAGCTTTCGCTTTGCCCCTGCTGCCCAGCCCCCGCGAACGTCCAAGCCACTTTAGCAGACGAAATCATCGGCGTTGTCCCATCTTCACGGTGACCCACGGTTACCGGATAGCGGTCAAATAACTTAAAGAAGATCGAGATCTCCGTTTGCTCAGTCAGCGCTCTATCGAAACCGAGATACAAATGCGCACCCTTACGCGCTTCAGGTCCAAAAGCATAATAAGCAATCTTAGCCTGATTATTGGATGTAAAATCGCCAGCCGCCGTCTCCGTACGGACTAGCACTTTCTCAAGCTCGGAAGGAACAAGATGCACCGTGTCTACTGTCTCAAACCGCTGGTCCATCGCTTGCAGCGGTGTCCCCTTGGGGAGCACAAGCTGCTGCTGTAATCCAGCAAACGCTACATCACAAACCGCAGATACGGCTTCACGAGGGCTAATCCCAAGCAGCTTCAGAAACTTCCGCTCACTGCGCTCCGTCACCCGGTTTAAGTAATACTGCTGCATCTCCGTCATCCAAGACATCAATTCCAGCAGCGTAATCCCCGGGTCATGTTCATTCTCATCCGTCCACTCCGGAAAAAGCTTCGGTATCGACTTCCGAGCCTCCTGTACCATCTGTTCAAACATACGATCATCCAAATTGGGTATTGGCAGCACTTGTGCTCACCTCCTTCGATTATTACTAACCCCCACCAACAAGACCATCCATCACCAATCAGCTACTTTAACGATATAAAACATCGCTAACCCACCAGCCAGCTCATTTATTCCTACTTTAACGATGCAAACCATCGTTAAAGTTGCTCGATACTCACTCTCAACCACTAATCAGCTACTTTAACGATGAAAAACATCGTTAACCCGCCAACTAGCTCATTTAATCCTACTTTAGCGATGTAAAACATCCTTAAAGTTGCTCAAGTCTCCCGTGCAACCACTCATCGGCTACTTTAACGATGAAAAACATTGCTAACCCGCCAACCAGCCCATTTATTCCTACTTTAGCGATGTAAAACATCACTTACCAACCAAATAGAAGTCTCTAGAAGCTCCTATTATTTGCTCTTTTCCGTTGGAGCTACTGATTAGCAGTCTCTAAGGACCCTTATTTCTGTTAAATCCCCTCTTTTTATATGATATTGCCGAAATAAGAGTCTCTAGAGGCTTCTATTACAGCAAATTCAGCTAAAAAACAGAAAATAGAAGTCTTTAAAGACTCTTATTTGCCAGAACCCTTTCGTCAGTATGGCTGACTTCCAATGTTGCTGGGGAGTCCGGGGGTCCGGGAGTCCGGGAGTCCGGGAGTCCGGGGGTCCGGGGGTCCGTGGGCCGAGGCCCCACTTTCCCCCATCCTCGACTCCCTCACTACAAAGCGTTCACAACCACCTTGTGCTTGCCGCTCACAATGATCCCGTGCGGGAGCGCCGGAAGGCGGTTCACGTCGAGTTCCGTACGCTCGGCGTCCTCAATCTTGTATACGGTCATGTAAAGCTTCTCTACATGACTGATCACTCGAATTGATTTCAGCAACGCATAGAAAACGGAGGGGTGAATTTGTTTTCCAATTTCCCAACCTTTGCCGTCGAAATTGCCGGTTAGCGGATCGAGGAAACGGTTCAGCTTCTCCAACGCCTGAATTTCAGTAGCTACGACAGCGTCCATCCCCTCAACAGCAACGATCGCCGAAACGGAAATTTCCATATAGACCGGCTCAATCACTTGAAGCCGTTCCGGGAAAGCAACCAGGCTGGAAGCCCGCTGTAGAATATACCTCTCTACCTGCTTCTTCAGCTCTGGAAACGCGGAGCTTCCCTTCTGCCCTTCTTTTGGAAGCACCACTAAAGTCATAGCCCCAATTTCTTTGTGCATATAGGCGTTCCGATTCGGGATGCACGTGACTTTTGCAATGTTCGGATAAGCCTCACGCGCCAGCCACTCGTAGTCTTTGGACGATACAGCTCGGTCCCGATGCTTCAACATTTCTGGTCCGCGCTGCAAGGCTGACTCCAGCTTTTCGGCTTGGCAACCGCCTGACGCTGGTTCTGGGTTATAAACCTCACCGACGAATGCAATAGAGTCCTGCATCTGGTTAATCTGCCTAGCCCCTACGTTTCCGATTTGTCCGGACGTAACTTGGTAAGTTACTTTCAGCTGCTCCAGCCCACCCTTTGGCGGACGCATGCCATGGATACCGTCACCTACACGAATACGTCCAAACGTACGATCGATCATATAATGACGATCTCGATTTCCGGAATCTGCCATCTGACGAACCGCTGTCCAACGAACCCAAAGTTGAAGTAAGTTTCCTTCGGAATCTCGACTTATATCCATAAGAGGCGCTCCTGCACGTTCGTACTCGGCTATTTCCTCTTCAGTCACAAACTCCGTCTCATCCACCCATACCTCTTCGGAGACGATCCCGCTCCTACTGAGCTGATATTCCGTTTCTTCTAGACCTTTGGAATCGGGTATTTCCCCGATAATCGTCTCCTGCTGAAGCACTTGAACCGTATTCATGTACAGACCTTGAATGGTAGGAATTTGTATCCGATCGGAACTATCATCATATTTATCATCACGATTAACTGCACGAATCCAGTAGCCATCTTTACCAAACAATGACGCTCCAGCAAAATCAGATGGACCAACGAATTGCACGGTACCGCTCTGGGTCAAACCGTTCGTATCATCAATAACTTTAAGCGCTGCCCATTCGGGAAGACTTCCCGGCATCAAACCGGTACGCAAATACTCCCATTCGAGTAATGGCATGTCCTGCTCCGAAAAACGCTGCTGTTTCACTGAAACGAACATCGATATCGGGCCTTTTACTGGCGGTGTATCAAAAGAAAGATGCAAGGCAGGATGACGGCCCTCCAAAGGTTGAAAGGGCTCAAACCCGCCCTCAAACTGACGGCTATGCCGAGTCCGATCCTCAAACACCGTATTATTCAGCGCTAAGCAACGTTCGGCTGGATACAGACGATCATCATACTTATAGGTTAGGGACACATCATCCACCCAAGGTGAAAGATAGATCGCTTGCGCCACATACGCATTCTCAATATGTAAAATCCTCGCCCGGATCCAGCAGTTTTCATTGCCGTTCACATAAGTCGCTTCTAGATCATCCGGACAGCGGAAGTGAATTTCTTTGCGTACCTTCTGCTCCTGCGGATAATAAAACAGCTTCTCTGCTTCCTTCCCCACATCCAGCCGCAACCAAGTTGCCCCATTCCAATACTCCCAAGCAACCTCCACAACGGTGACGTGAGTAACTGGCGGTTTATCGAACTTGGACTTTTTCATCACCATTTTCCAATCGACTTGTTCCGTCAGCTCCGGTTGAAACCGATTCTGAATCGCTTGCAGCCCGAAGCTCAGCTTAATATCGCCGTCTTTTTTCGTAAACACTTCCTGACTCCCGATGTAAAAAGAACCATATAGCGCAAACTGATCACCAAACGGATAGAACCCCGATGGGTCCGCGCCAATATCATTGTAAAACATCTGATCAGGCCGAACGCCACCTGTTTCCAGTGTATCGACATAATCGGTTTTAAATGAGATGTTATCCATGGACAACCTGCTGTCCGACAGCGTTTTACCACCGCTTATGAGCGGCTTTAAACGGCATTGTATCCAGCGCCCGGATGCCCCGTTCACTTCTCGCAGAGCAATCTCACCCGCCACTGCTTTCAATAAAATAACCCGATTACCTCTAGCCTCTACGTGGTCAAAAGCCTTCCAACCTTCCTCTGTGGCATACAGCCACTCGGTTAGTTCAGGATCCGCCAATTGGCTGGACATCGAAAGTTCGTCAAAACGTCGCTTCGAGTTACGGAATTCGATTTCGATACGTGCCGTATGATACACGGTGAAAAGTGAGCTGTGCTCCAAATAAATGGCATGCTCCTGTAAATTGTCGCCATCCTGCAAGCGGAAAAGCGCTGTCGGTGCTGCATATCCTTGCCGGGATGCCGTGACGAACTCATCAGAAATGCGAATGATCATATCCTGTTTGCGGCTCGTCATGTATATATCTGTAAGTAACGCGGGTGTCAATAAGCTACTCCGTGCTGTCTCATACAGGATACTGCCTTCTTCTGCTGCAGCGGCAACTTGCGTGCCTGCCGAGATGAACACGGATTCCTTCGTACCCTCGTTCAGTGCAAACGTTAAGTAACTTCGGGCAGGACGTGCCGGAAGCAGCGTCACATCGAACATGTTGAGAAACGATATCAAATTTTTCGTAGGCACTCGGTTCAACCGTTTGATATTGTCCTGAAACATATCAGCAAACATCAAGAACAGCGCGGAACCCGGGTCCGGATTGTCAGGCGTAAACCGCCACTCTGGCGTATAGTACGGCGCCATTTCCTTCATTTGCGCGATCAACTCGGGTAAATCTCTGGAATCAATTTTGGGAGGTTGCACAGCTCCACCTCCTCTCTGTACGTATCGTCATCGCTACCGCAGCCAGCCTCTCTCTATTTCGATCCTTCAAATAAATAAAATGGATATACTTGGTTAAATAAGTTATTGGTCGTACGTACCAAATAGGAAATATGAATCATCACCTTAGCAGGGTCATCTGCTTCCGGAATGGCTTGTACATCAACTTCGTGAACCCTAGGTTCCCAGTTGCGAATGGCTTCCTCAATATTACTTTGGAGCAAATGAAGCGTTGTATCGTCCGTTAATCCGAAAATAAATTCCTGAACACCGCATCCAAAGCTCGGGCGCATAACCCGCTCCCCTTGTGTGGTCCCCAGAATAACGCGGATCGCTTCGGCGATGTCTTCCTCATACTCAGACATTCGGATTCGCCCTGTTGCAGGATCAACCTGAATGGGGAATTTCCAGCCTCGTCCCAAAAAAGCTTCCGACACCTCGTCACGCTCCTCTCGTTAATTGATTTTGACCATACTGCCCTTAATATTAATGATACCGTCGGACTTCAGATCCAGTGTTGCCCCAGCCTTCAGAGCCATCGTGGCAGAAGCTTCTATGCTAATTTGGGTGGATTTGATTTTGATTTCCTTCGTGCTCTCAATGCTGACCTCGCCTTTGGCATTCAAGGTGATCTTCGAGGTTTGGCTCACAACCGAAATTTCATTTGCCGAGCCGCCCTTGATCAATATCTTGTTATTCCCGCTTGAATCCGCGATCGAAATACTCTCATCCTTATCCTTCAGCTCGATGATTTGGCCTTTTTTCGTTTTAATCGTAATGCTCTCATCACCGCTTTTATCATTGAACGATAATTCATGGCCAGAGCGTGTTTTAATCATGCGCAGATCATTTTTCTCCGCGGGAGCAGGCGGCTTATTCTTCGGATTCCACAGCATGCCTATGACGTAGGGCTGGCGGAGTTCTCCCAGATGGAAAGCAACTAAAACCTCATCATTCACTTCCGGGATAAAAAGACTGCCCATATTATTGCCGCCCATTAACGTCGCGATGCGGCACCAATCCGTTTCGGTCTCTGTTTCCTGCATGGGAAGCTTGAGCTTCACTCGTCCCATTTTATCAGGATCGGCATTATTCGTTACAATAGCAACCATGACGCCATCTAACTTCTGACTAGCAAAATCAGACACGCCACCTATGGTAATATCGGGAGTTTTGAACATTAGACCGCATTTCCTCCCAACTGAAACCGTGTAGTATAGCCTTCATCGTCAAAAATGTGTGTCGCCCCAGTAATATAATAAGTCTGGTCGAACGATTTCCCAACACCACTGAGCTTGATATATCGCCCTGCTCGTATCTCAGGAATCCCAATACATTCCCCGTTACCGCTAATCAGCTTCATCGCTCGGCGATTCAGGATCGCATTTGCATAGCTTTGCGCTTCTTCCACGGAGGTCACATTCGTGTACATATGCTCGACGAAATCACCTTTAGATGCCAAGATATCCTTGCCCGTCTTGCTGTTCGAGCCCAGCTTCGTAATGCTAGCCGATTTACCTTCGATCACTTTCAGCTCTTTATTATCCCAGGCCCGAACGGTTACTCCCGTAATTTGCTCGGCTAAATTCATATCAATCATTAAACTACGGAGGGTTTTCCCCATTTCTAGTGTCATCAATGCCGTCATAGCCGTGAGCGGCTTACGGAAATATAAGTTCTTCCCCACAACAAAGAAATCATAGTTAACCAAATTAGCTAAATTTTGAATAAAGTGATAGTCATTAATCTGACTCTGCGAAAGCGCAGGAAATTCCGTCGTCGTTGCATCAATATGTGTTTTGAAGCCATACGATTTGGCGATTTCATCAACAACATCACTATATTTCTTCTTATTCCACGAGCGAGACTTGGTCCCTTTCATCATAAGATAAGAAATGTCCATCCCCCGCACGACGAGGCCAGGAGCACCCTCTTCCGGGAAATCAACAACAACGGATGTAATATGTCCCGAAAATACAGCGGTCATTTTGTCTACATAACCTAAACTGATCTCAATGGCTTTGCCTAATGAGAACGTAGACAGCCACTGGAACTCATTATTTGTAATATCGTACGCATTCGCAATTCGAAACGAAAAGGAGTCTGCGGTTCCATCGATAGATGTTTCAACGCGAAGAATATCAATGGCAATCGTGTCCGATATTTTCGTTCCATCTACGCTAATTAGATAGGAAGGCGCATAAAATTCTTTGTACTTTTTGGCCAACTCGTCATAGGGAAAGGAGCTCGTTTCTAATTCTAAGGGCATCGGCTTAATCCAGCCTCGGGACTGAAATGCGGCGTCCCGTTGCGACTTTCATTGGATTATCTATCTGATTGGCTTTGGCGATTTCCCGCCATAAGGTTGGATCCTCGTATTCCGTTGCAGCAATCATCCAAAGCTGTTCCCCTTGATTCAGCATCTTCAACTTCGTCCGGTCGGCCGAATGGCGGGGTATCTGCTTAAGCTGGTCTTTCTTGCTCAGCGTGGATTTAAAGGTCACTTTCAGCTTGGCACGAACCGGAACTCCGGTTTCTAGAAACATCGTGAAGTGCTGATTAACCGCCACAACTACCCCCTTGAAGTCCAGAGAACCCCAAACAAACCGGCAAAGCGGCGGTGCATGAATCTCCTTCTCAACATCCAGGAGACCTGAGATTTTCTTCGTAAGCAAACGGACGTCCGTCCCTTTTTCGTAGGTGTCAAAATAAAAATCCATGGACAGCGTCGTTGTCCCTCCGCTCACGAATTGAGCGATGGGCATGGACAGACCCGGCACTGTTTTCCAAGAATAGCTGTTATTCGTATCTAGGGTATACTCACCCGGATTGAACATCACTTGTACATTTTCTGTTTTGCTTCCCTTATGAACGATAATCATTGCTTTCTTGAGCGCCATAGGTGTCTGTCCTTTCTGCTTTTATCTATATACTTAACGTTATTAACGATTCACGATGGAAATAATTAGATGCCTCGACGCTGCCGCTCGAACTTCATCTTTTTCTCAATTTCGCGGTAAACTTTGTCCGCGATTTTGGCTATGTCCAGCTGCGGGAGCTGTTTCATCAGCTCCTGCAGCTGCTCCGCACTTAGCTCCGGCGCCGCCTGATGAACCGGCGCTTCTGGGGTTGAGGCTTCATCTGCGCTTGCTTTGGTGCGCAGCCAGTCCATCTCCAGCGGCGATTCGGCTAGCGCGCTGCTGATCTCTACGGCTGGAGCTTGCTTGTGCTCCAGCGTGGGTTGAAGTTGTTGCGAGGCTAAGTAATCTTGCCTCGCGCTTGGCGTGCCGCTGAACAGCGGCGCGCCTTGGTTTGGTTGGCCGGCGTTCGGCACGCCGCCGGCTAGTGTTTGCCGCTGCACCTGCGTGGGCAGCGGCTTGATTGCTGCAGCAGCCAAGCTTACGCTGCTGCTGTGGGTCATGCTGGCGCTGCGCTGAGCGCCAGCTGTAGTTGCCCAGGCGGCGCTGCCGATGGCAGCCGCCTGGGTGAGACCCGCAGGAGCAGCGCGAAGCGCTCCTGCGCTGCTCGCCAGCAGCGGCATGACACGCGGTGTCATGCTCACGGGCTGGCGAGCCGTCGGCGCGAGCGCAGCACGCGCGCCGCCGACACTCCCTGCTGCCCGCGAAGCGGCAGCAGCCTCAAACCCTTGAGCGCGCTCCTCTTCCAGCGCGCTCACTCTAGCCCGAATGGTTCGTTCCGCTGAATCTGACTGCAAGCCTCCGGCTTCCACTCGATTCTCCGAACCATTCCCTGCCTGCAGCTCGCGCTCGCTGTCATCGACAATGACTTGTCTCTGAACATGCTCGACTTGCGCCCTGCGCCAAACGGCTCGGCCGGTCTGACTCGTCGTTTGCCCAGCAACCCCTTCGCCTGCTGCTCGATAATCCAACCTTTGACTGGTTTTTCTTGCACCTGTGTGAATATCCGCTGTTCGCCCGGCTTCTCCTGAGCTTGTTCGACTCTTCACTTGTCGGGTCATTGCTTCCCCCGTCCCAGTTTGAGTCATCGATTGTCTAGCCCCGCCAATCTCTGGTCGAATTGTCGTCGCTACCTCGGTATCGATCTTTCTTTGTATCGCAGCTTGTTGTTCTCTTACTCGATCGATTCCCGTCGGCCTGCCCGTTCTTCTTACCATGTCCACAGGTGTCCGGCTTATAGTTCCTCTAACAAGTTCCAATGAGGTATGGCTTGCTTCTTCATTACTTGCACTATCACTACTTGTACTGTCATTACTAACTTTTTTGCTAGCTTTGTTACCAACCTTTTCATTAGCTCTTTCTCGGATGGTTCCCATTACTGCCTCTATAGTCGTTCCAGTCTCACCTATCGGCCTTTTTTCAGCTTGCCTCCAAATGGCCCGAACGGAAGCTGGCTCTGATAGCTCAGTATTATGGGAGAAGCTGCGCTGTAAGCCTATTTGACCTGCATTCACTGTAAGACTGGGACCAATCTTCTTCAAACTGTTTTCAACTACTTTTGTAGCTATCTCAGAAGCTAAACTTTGGGAGGAGGGGAGGACACTGTGCGGCTTAGTCCCTAATCTGTCTTCGTTCGCCCTTGCACGTTGTTGTCTGCCCTTTTCCGACTGTCTCGAGCCTTCTGACTCAACAGGAGTACGAAAAATCCGCCGAGTCTCCTGCTTAAGTGATCCTGCTCTAGCTTGTAGGCTAGTTTGAAAACCATCAAGTCGATTCTCTGAATCAGCTTTCCTTTTAGCTTCTGCCGCCAAGTTCAGGCTTGTTCCTATTTTCTTGACACTGGATTCGGCCATTTTTGCAGCTAGTTCAGAACCCAAAGTTGGAGTTGAACGTATGCTTCCCACAGCAGGAGTTAATTTTTCTTCCACTTGTGACGCATATTGTTGCTTCATTAACTCACTATTCACTTCGTTTCCTGCCGCCTTACGAAATACACGCCCAACCTCTTGCAGCTGAATACTGGCTTGCAAGCTAGCTCGATATCCCTCAAGCGGCTTCATAGCACCCAGTGCATCTGATGTTTGGTCCCTAAGTATCACTGACCTTGCAGCTACTGGGAAATTCCGACCCATTTTCATGCTTGTTTCATTTTGCTCTTCAGGTTTCGAAGCAGCTCTGAGAACACGCTGTGAATCCTGTAAAAAAGAACTGGCTTGAAGACTGGCCAGGTATCCCTCACGGGGATTTCCTTTTTGGTATGTCACTCTAATAGCACTAGGCTTGGAAGATAGTTGTGCACTCCCGGATTTCCCTTGTGCTTTTACATAAATATCAGTACCAAGATCAGCTTCTACAGCTGCTCTTGTACTCCTATTTGGTTGTAGTGGCACTGACTCAGAGTGTGACTGCATTCTCAATTCCACATTCGGATTCGCAGCTGATCTCGTGATGGCTAGGGGATTATCAGCGTTACTTAGCATGATATTCTCCCTGCGCATAATCCGCGGAATGTGAGTAGTCATTGCTAGATGATCATAAATCACCTGTAATTTTTTTTTTGAAACTGTATGTATACTCCCAACAAATGAATCATTAGAAGAGTTTTGTCTTTGTTTTTGTCGTTGGACCAGCTGCTTTAGCAATTTCTCGTTGCTTTGAATTTTCACAACAGATTCTAGTCCATTTTCCATCACATTAGGTTTTCTATGTATCTGTGAAGGAAAAGCAGCCTCATTGTATGGAGTTGATTCAATACCCTGCTCAGCCACTTGCTTAGTAACTAACTTGATGAGGCGTTCCATCATGGAGGAGCCTCGATTCCTCTTGTTACCTTCACGCGAGCTTGAACGAGTTTCCCAATTTTCATATGAGCTAGCTTCCGAAATCGGCTGCTGCCCAGTTCCCATCTCAAGCTTTTGACCGGCAGAAGAGATTGCCTCTAGCAGCACTTGTTGGTGTGTATGTTCATATTGCAACAATTGATTCAGTACTTGATCCTGGTTTCGATTTTGATTCGGTACCTGATCCTGTACTTGATTCTGTACTTGATTCTGAGCTCGATTTTGCACCTGATTCTGCACTTGAATCTGCTCATTATCTTGGGCGTGATCCCACTCTTGCATTTTTTCCTGTTCTTGCCCTCGCAGTCGTTCTTGCAACTGTTCTTGTTCTCGCATATGTACAAGTTCTTCTACTTGTTCTTGTACTCTATCTTGCCATTGCTCTATACCCTGATCTTGCTCCAGTGATCGTTCCTGCGCTCGATCTTGCACTTGCTCGCTACCCTGATCACGCTCCTGCGATCTTTCTAGCACTCTTTCCTGCTCTAGATCACGAATTCGCTCTACTAGTTCCTCTTGCTCTTGCCTTCTCACCAAAGCCAAAGCATCAACTTGATGCACCACTTGATCTATTAGTCGTTCTTGTCCTAATCCTTCTAGCTGCTCTTCCCGCTTACGCCAAACATGTGGCACACTCTGCCGGGCTCCCCTTGATGTGGAAGCATGCATAGCAAAAGGCAAAGTTGAAGTCAACCGCGCTGCATTAATAGCTAACGGTTGCTGACTAGCAGCCAGAAAACCTCTAGCAGTTGAAGCTTCTTCCTTGCGATTTAGTTTCCCATCGCTCTTTGGCTCACCTATCGGCGACAATAGAGCAGTTGGCGAAACATCCTCCATATCATTGACATTAGCCATATTTCTGACAAGTAAGCTTCTAATAAAATGTACAGAAGCAGGTGCTTCCGCATTCGAAAAAGGCCCCTCACCAAGCTTCGGCAATGAGTTCACATACCGCGGTTGTAAGCTTTGTTTTCCCCTTTGCAGCGTTTGTGTTTGGGCCACACCATTTAAATAGAGCTTAGCTGCATGCAGTAGTGAAGGCTGCATCCCAGTTGTAGATACCACAGAAGGAGCAATAGCAGAATGACCTGCCTTGGCATCAGGCAAACCAGCGCTTGGTTTCCCTTCTTGGAACTCCTCTATCCATTGCGATGTATGCCGAATAGCATCCACATGTTTAACTACCTGCACATGATTAACCAGAGGTGCAGCTCTATGCACGATTGAGCGCTGCGTATGTATTTTTGTATGTTGAGGTCCATTCACCGATTGCGATTGTTGATTCGGGTTACTGCTTTGGGCATGTGAAAGCATCCCAATTGAAGCGGTAATTTGCCGAATAGAACGCTGGATTAACGGTGATATCCCTTTGTTAACGTAGTTAAATGAATTTGAATTCTTTGGCGGCATCGCCTGCTTCTCACCCAATATCTCATGAGCAGCGGTAGCTTGAAGATTCATTTGATTTACGGATAGGTCCGCATTCTTTTTGCTTTTTCGTCCTTTTTTCTTGCTCTGCTTGTCAGCAAGTACTTGCATCTGTTGGTGAGAAGATTGTACATCCGGTTGGCTTGAAAAATGATCAACAGTCGTCTGTGAAGCAAGCCTATATCCACTATTCGTAATCAGCTGCTGTAACTGACGAATCGTTTGCTTTTTCGTAATAAGCGGTGCTGATTCGGGATGCTGCAAGCTTTGAAGCTGCAGTTGCAGCTGGATAACCCACGACTGATCATTCGACTCCGTTAAGGCCGATAATTCCTTATCCGTAAGAATTCCTTTTTGTTTAAAAATTAGAGCTAATAGACCTAAATAGTTATTACGCCAAAATCCGTATTTACCCATAATACCGGATGCAAACTGTTTGGACTGCCTGGCTGCACGTCCTGCAGAACTACTGCTTGCGGCAGAAATCTGTAATAGGCCCTTGGTTCTCTTCACTCGGGGTTTATGCGATTGTCGAGATTTCATGAACAATCCCCCTAAAAGTTTTGCTTTAGCAAAACTAGCATCGTAAGCATTTACTGAGCACACTTATTTTTTGAAAATAGTTTTCAAACCGGCATGCACCAGCTCGATCGACTCGATAGCTACATTACCGCTGCTGGCATTCAAATCAGGTCCGTTCCATTTCACCGGAAAAGCACTAAAAAAATTCCATCGGCACATCTCCGTGCCTGCCTGGTTGTGTAAAATAATGGAGCCATTTTTACGCTTTATTTTGCCTTGGGCGACACCATTGTACCATTCCCAGAGCTCGCTGGAAGTGGTGATGCCTCTTTTTAGCACAATATTGGGATACTTCGTATGTTCGATCATATAGTGGGGGTGCGTGTTCACGCCGCCTTCCCACAAGGGCTTAACTTCCGTTTCAGACTTCATGCCAGTTACTTCAGAAAAACCGCCGACAATGAGTCCGTCCAGCTCTACCTCGAACCGGAATGCGCCACCTACGTTATGCAATTTGGACTGTTTCACTTGTTACTCACCTCTTACCGAACACATCAAACGGATTGTCAGGCTGCTTTTTACCATCGTCGTTCAGATTGCGGTTGATGCGGGATATTTCCTCACACCACGTTCGGCGCTCCCGGTGCTCCATTGACATGATTTCATCATGTGTCCAATGAAAGTAGTAAGCAATAAAGCCCGCTTCCTCATAGATCTTGTCAATGGGATAACCCGTTATGCCCCCGCCATCTCGTCCAAAAAAGACACATCCACATCAAACTCATGCTCACATTTCGGACAGCTAGTGTGTACTCTTGGCACTTCCATTTCATTAATTTGACGATAAAAGTTTTGCAAGAAGGCTAGATCGGCCGTGAAGAACTTCTCAACCACACGTGTATCAATCGCACGCAGATCACCTAGGTTGGTAATCACACGAGTAAGTAAGATGATCGTTAAATAGCCCGGATTTTGCTGGACGCGTTGGTCACGCATGGGTAGGATTTCATCCGCAGCTGTTGCTAACCGCATAACGCCTCTCTTGTGCAGCGTACCGTTGTCATCCACATATCCTCTAGGCAGCTCGAATTCATATTCCGTTTTGAAAGCCATGATGTTACCCCCTTAGCATTATCAAAGAAAACTTACTGCGTAAGCAAACTAGCTTAGCGCCTGAAAAAAAGAAGAGTTAGGAACCGGAGACTTCGTGCTCCGGCGCCTACTCTAGTGCTGCATTACTTCGTGCGTGTCATGCCTTCGTGGGCAAGCTCTAGGCTCTCAATGGCAATTTCATTGCCTGTACCTTTGAAGCTTGGAGCAGAGTACTTGGACGGCCATGCTTCAATAACCTGCCAAGTCGCTACGTCTGCGCCTTCTTCGTTGATTGCGATGATCGTGACCGTTTTGCGGGAAACTTTCCCCTGAATCGACTCCGACATCCAGTTATACATGTCCATGGAGTCAGTAACACCCCACTTTAGTGAGATGTTGCCATATTTCGCAAGTCCCGGAAGCTTCCGAGGCGTAATGGTTTCGTTTCCTTCGCGGTATTCAATTACCGACAGGGATGCGTCAAATCCAGAGATTTCGCTGAAACCAGCTTGCTGAATACCTTCTACTTCAATTCTAAATCTAAAATTGCGGTATGGATCCCTACGTTCGCCAGCCATATAATACCCCTTTCCTAATATGAGAAATATCTAACGTTTCGACTATTCTTCTCTTGTTTTCTGAGTAATACGGAAGATGACGAACTCGGCAGGTTTGACCGGAGCTACCCCGATCACACAGATAAGTCGACCGTTGTCGATGTCATCCTGCGTCATTGTGCTGCGTCCGATATTGATATAGAACGCCTCGGAAGGACTTCCGCCCATTAAGGCACCGTCTCTCCAGACACGAGTTAAGAACGCATCAATGGTTCGTTGTACACGAGCCCAAAGCTGTTCATCATTCGGTTCGAATACGACCCAGTTCGTGCCATTCTTGATGGACTCTTCAATGAAGATGAACAAACGTCTCACGTTCACATATTTCCATAAACCGTTCGACGACGTTGTACGAGCACCCCATACACGAATACCTTGTCCGGCAAAAGCACGAATCAAGTTGACGCCTTGTGGGTTCAGGATATCTTGCTCGCCTTTGTTATATTGGCAATCAAGACCCACTGCGCCACGAACGACTTCATTAGCAGGCGCTTTTTGAACGCCACGCGTTTGGTCGGAACGGGAGTAGATACCAATAACAGAGCCAGATGGCGGTATGTATATATTTCTTTTGTCTAATGGATCGAACACTTGAAGCCACGGATTGTACATCGCTGCGTAACTGCTGTCAAAGATGTTACGGTGCGTCATTACATCGGCTACTTTTGTTTTCTCTCGTGGAATATCAAGAACGGCAAAACGGCTGCCCAAGTTTTCGCAATGTGCTACAAGAGATAATTGAACCGTAGGCTCAGTTACGCCCGGAATCGCGATGATGCTAACAACATCGTTGTCGATGAAAGACTGGATACCTGTACGTTTACCAGGTCCACGGTCTACACCCATGAAGATATCAGGAGTCACTTGCGCGATTGAACCGTTGCTTCCGCCAGACAATGCGATTTGGAATTTGCCAACCGTTTCACTCTCACCTGAGAGCACTTCGAACGGAGCAACAGCACCCAGATCCTTACCATCTGTCAAATCTTTCACCGTAATGATGTTCGAACGGGAAACAATTTTCTCAATGTGGTTCGCTGCAGAGATATTTAGGGACACTTTCTCATAAGTCTCTGCTTCATCGCCGTAGAATACATGCAACGTGAATTCGCTAGTTGTTAACACTTTGGATGGAAGCAGACCGCTATCCACAACATCCCCATCAAGCGCTTCAGCAAGCTCAATAATGTTGTCTTGGGAAGAAACGACTTTGTTGTACTGCTTCTGGCCAGCGGCTTCGAAGGCAACAACATCGCCGACATTGAAACCAGCATTATTTTTCACGCGATATTGGGTCTCGCTCAGCACTTCATAGATTTGCGTCTTAGCTTTACTTGACGGAACAACCACGATACGAACTTGGTTACCCCATGTCCCTGGGTTCTTGGAAGCAATCTCCAGAATCGCAGATTCTTTGTTCGTTGCCGCTTTGTTCGTTGCTACCTTAGCGTCAGTTGGCGCTACACGCATGACATAACAGCGAGAACCTCCGTTTAAATAGAAATGCTCAACCGCATAAGAAAGGAAACGATACTCACCGAATTCATTCTCGGACAAGTAGCTGCCGAATAAACGATGGAAATCAGCTACGCTCGTAACCAGTTGAGGGACACCTTCAATTTCCCCTCTTTGCGCAAGCCCTATAAACCCGGCCGTACTTGTGCTTGCACCTTCAAGCGGTTGCGCCCCGCTGTCAAACTCTTCCACATAGACTCCAGGTGATAAATAGTCAGCCATTGTTCCCCAGTTCAGTCAGATGGCACTTCTTGCAAATCAATACGGCCACAGACATGAAACCAGTTCTCTCCTTTCTGCTTGTCATTTTTGTATAGAAGATGGACGTGTCCATTCTACTAATTAGGGTTAAGTGAGCCGAATGATGCCAAGGTTCGTCGTTGTTCCTTCTGCTACTATTACTTCCTTCATAATATGCCGCCGATCTTCGCCGTATGTAATAGCCAACTCTGTCTGAAAGGACGGAATCCGATTGCCACGAAAAGCTACAACAGCCTCTCCTTTTTCTGTAACTCGGCTTTCTTGGATGGGCAGCAGCAGTGCACCACGAGTGAATACTTTAGTCAGCTTTTTCTCTAGACGAAAACGCTTTTGATGCTCCAATACCTGGGCAATTCGAATTTGCTCTTCGGCAGCTTTAGATCCGCGTCCTCGAAGCAAGTAAGAATCTCCAACTGCGATAACACCTGTAAACGAACCCAGTGTTACTTCAAGTGCTCCCTTGTCGGCTTGATCTGCCATAATTCGAGCGCGGGCACACTCTTCCGATAGTATCATCGCTTGCAGCTGGGCATCCCTCAAAGGAGCTCCGGCTGCATCCTGCAGCATGACTCGGATAAGTCCTGTTCCTTGCGAAAAAGGATAAGAAGGCAGCGGCTTTAACTGAACAACCTCTATAAAATTACCGGTTCCTACTGTGATGAGAGTTTGTTCCTGAAAATAGTGCTCGTTGCTTACTATAAGACGGTAATCACCGGGCGGTAAATCGTTGAATATATAGGAACCATTCGATTTACGAATTGCTTTCGAACGGGTGCCTTCCAGATAAACAGTGGTCGTGTTGCCAAGAGGAGTTTGTGAGGTAATTGCATCGATGACGCATACAACCAAAGATACGCGGGTTTTCAATTGCGATACGCGAATGTGATCCACAACCTAAGCCCCCTAACCCTGTATACGAAAATCGGTTTCCGAAACTCTTTTGGTTGTCTTGATGCGGGTTGAATCGATATTTATTGGCCCAACTGAATAGCTAACAGAGAGTCTGTAAGGGGTATCAGCAAAGTTCCACATATTCAGGATGCTTTCTCCTTTAAGAGGCTCCATGACAATGCGCACTTCTTCATCTTGCTCTGCTAGAGTTCCGAGGGTCATAGAACCTCGAAGTATAGAATGATCGTAGAGCACTTGCATCGCTCTTCCTAGTATCCTATGCTCATCCAGCGCTCTGGATTGCAGCTCTGCTGGTGATTGTACCGTCAGCATGTAGCTAAGATCTACAACCATAGGCGGATACTGAATTTCATTCGTCCCTCTGGCAATCATGTGGGTACGACGATTATCGCCGCTTTCGCGGACGCTGTACAAATAAAGAGATAAGTAGAAATCCCCTTTATCGACAGGCGAAGCAAGCCCAATCATCTCTGGTTGAGGAATGGGATCAGGTGTCATATTTTCTCTGAGAAGCTTGATTAAAGATGCGCTTACATCTGCAATTACAGAATAATCGCCAATAGGAGTCACTTCCTGCCTCAAAATACCTATGTAATGTAATGAAGATGGTAAGGATTATGTCATATTGTGTATCTTTTTCTATTATAATTGCAATTTACTAGGATGACTATAGGGATAAAAATTATTTATTTATAATTCTGCTGGTCAACAATTTGGGTGGCTAGCTTGTGCTGAGCGTTTACGATGTTTATCATCGTTAAGTTTGAGAATAGTGAGAGACTAGTCGCTATAACGGTGTTTTTCATCATTTCAGACAAAAAAATTCGCGCCAAAACTCAAAAGCTCTCACCTTAAGGATGCTTTTCATCATTAGCGAGGGCTTCATTGATAAATAGGGATACATAACGATGTTTATCATCGTTATGCAGTGCCAGACAGGAAAGATGCACTCGGGGGATCGGGCTATCCGGTCCAATGAATTCCGATATGTCTCTCGGAGCTATTATTAGTACTCTTCCCACTCCTGGCGGGCAAGGATTTTACCTGATTTCTGCAGCTCATGCCGAATCGACTTGATAATATGCTGCATCCGGATGGGTTCGCCAGCCTCAGCAGCTAGGAATGCCGAAGAAAGGACGACGTTCTTGATATTCCCCCCGGCGATCTCATAGCGCTGAGCTAAATATTTGAAATCGACATCACCGCTAAGCGGGGCGGCAGATGGAAACATGGAATGCCAAATCTTTTCACGATATTCACTATCCGGAAACGGAAATTTAATGACGTAATTGATTCGCCTGAGGAAGGCTTCATCAATATTATTTAATAGATTCGTTGCCAGCACCGTGATTCCTTGATACTCCTCCATCTTCTGAAGCAGGTAGGCGGTTTCGATGTTCGCATATTTATCATGCGAATCTTTGACTTCCGAACGCTTTCCGAATAGCGCATCGGTTTCGTCGAAGAACAATACCGCATTGCTGAGCTGCGCTTCCTCGAAGATTTCGTGCAAATTCTTCTCGGTCTCGCCAATATATTTGCTGATCACCTGCGAGAGGTCGACCTTGTATAGCTCCAGCTGAAGCTCACCGGCGACAACCTGTGCAGACATCGTCTTCCCCGTACCCGGTGGACCGGCAAACAGCATACTTAGCCCCTTGCCGTAGGCCAGCTTCTTCTCGAACCCCCAGTCGCCGTAGACAACGCCACGGTATTTCACTTGATTGCACGCATTGCGGAGCTGATCCTTCTGCTCAGGCGGGAGGATCACATCCCCCCACCCATAGCGAGGCTCAATGCGCGTCGCCTTGCGCTCGAGCTTGTGCTGCACCTGCTGGTAGCACGCCTTGTAGAGCGCATCGGCCCGCAGCGTATTCGACGCAGC
Organism: Paenibacillus sp. V4I3; assembly: GCF_030817215.1. Taxonomy (GTDB): domain Bacteria; phylum Bacillota; class Bacilli; order Paenibacillales; family NBRC-103111; genus Paenibacillus_E. The sequence continues at coordinate 1,685,145 of NZ_JAUSZA010000001.1, read as the reverse complement.
CACGTCGCCGAAACCCTCCACAGCAGCCTGCGTCTCACGCTGCCAGGCGGAGTACCCGCGCGCCAGCGTCAGCGCGCGGCGAATTTGCCCTGGGGTGAAGCGGAATTTCCCGCTCATCACCCGCCAGTCCACGTCCGCGCTCACGCTGAGCTCGCGCGCGAATGCCGCCCAAAGGCGCTCACGCCCGCCTTCGTCCGGCACATGCAGTTCGTGCTCAAGGAGCAGCCGCTCCTTGGGCTTCCACGTTAGCCGGTTGAACCGCCCGGCCAGCAGAAACACCATGCCGCCGTAGCCTTCCAGCAGCTCGTGAAACCACCCGAGTCGCCGCTGCGCCGCAAGATCCGGCTCCTCCGGATAGAGCGCCTCCAGCCGTGTAAAGCACAGCACGGCTTGGTGCAGGATCGCTTCACGAACAATCGCGCTCAGCTGCTCTTCAAAACTCGCTGCGTGCAGAAGCACATCAGCAAGATCAACAAGCAGCAGCGGCTTATTGAAATGGCTGCTGAGGTGCTCCACCTGCAGCTTCTTGCCTGCGCCCGCATTCCCCCACAAGTGGAAGGCGAGCCGTTTGCGCTCAGCCGTCGGAGCCTGGAACGCAGCTTGGATGAAGCCCCGCAGCCGCTGCTGAAAATCCTCATGGACGAGCAGAGGGGCCAGCTCGTCATCTGGGTAAACCATCCGGACTGCCGGCTTCAGCTTCGGGTCCATTTCACCGGAATCCAGCATGAATGAGATGATTCGCTTATCGAGAAGCAGCGGCCTAGACAATAACGTCTGGCCGCTAATTTCCTGCGCTTCGCGGTGAAGCGCATAGCGCGCCAGTTTACCCTCAGGCGCCATGAATGTCGTCCGTGCTGCCCGCATATCCTCAGGGCTGCTGCAAGCAATTTGCAGCGCCAGACTAATATTAGGCGTTTTGCTGGTTAGATCATCTTGCAGAAAGCCGAAGATGCGTTCATATTTGCGATCCAGTTCTACCGCGAGCCCTAGCATAACGAACCGCTCTTCTACGAGGGACAACCCAAACACAGAAGATACATACGACAGAGGCAAGAACACACCTGCCTTGCGGCTTTCTTCACGTCGCAGGGCAATGAACGCCTCCGAATTCCGAATACTAGCCAAGAGCCCGAGTTCTTCCCCATCAAGCTCCTCATTTTTATTTTTCCCGCCTATGAGACGGATGAACTCATCTTCGGACACGAACATCCCGCGAAACGAATCCGTTTGCGGATCGGGCGTTAGCTTTTGACGACGCTTATATAAAAGCTCAAGCTTTTTATCCAACAAGGTAAGCTCATCCTTATAATGTTCCCATGCATGTACGTAACCTTGAGCTGTCATAGCCCCTCCTGATAACCCTGATCTATATTTACAAAAAAATACAACCCTCCCCTTCGTAAACAGCTTGCCTAAAAGGGGTGTTATTCTTTACAATGATTTGATAAGGCACAAAATGTTTTTCCAATAATTGCTAACCCGAAAGGAAAGTGGCCTCCTTTACATGGAACAACTTCCGGCTAATGATCATATATGGAATCGAAAACTTATACATATTTTATGGTGGATCCTATTCATCTATGGAGTAGTTGCTATCCTTGGATTCTTCTTTAATTTGTATGATCAGCCTCCGCAATGGTTTAACAGGTTCCTGCATGTTCAAATCATTACGACTTGTCTACAGCTCATCTTAATGGGAGCCGGTTATTTGGCTATTCACTTTCTGAAACGATACAGCGATTTTATCATGACTACATGGACCATGACCATGGTTAGTATCTTTATTATCTGTATTCCCGAGCTGATGAGCAGCTACGAATTAATTAGTATCCCTATTATTTTAGCCTCTGTCTATTTCCAAAAGAAATATATTATTTACGCTTATAGTTTAGGCATTATATATTTAATTTCAATACTAGTTTGCCAGGTATATCAAAGGTATGCCCTAACGCCCTCTGATGTGATCGTATCCATTACAGTCATCACCTTAACCGCGCTTGTGTGCTTTGCAATCATGAATAAAGGGCTAGTTCTCATTACAGAGTTAAAAGATTCGGTCGTCCGCGAACAGGATCTCCTTATTCGAAATGTGATGATTGATCGACTCTCCAAAGTGGATGCGCTCACCGAGCTGTTTAATCATCGTTCTTTTCAAGAACATACCGATCATCTGATTTCACATATGCCCCATGATACACCGCTTGAGCTTGCTCTTATCGATATCGATAATTTCAAAAGGATTAATGATACCTACGGGCATTGGGTCGGTGACATGGTTCTCAAAACGATTGGCTCCATTCTGAAAGACGTGCTCGGCCCTGACGATATGTCTTTTCGATATGGTGGTGAGGAATTCGCCGTTCTGTTTGCAGGCAAATCACACGAGGAAGTTTTACATATTTGCGAAAAATTAATGGATGTCATCCGGAATACCGAAATTCCTGAGATGCCGGATCAACCGTTAACGATGAGTATCGGACTCGCTAGCTATAATCGCAATACGATGAAAAAAGCCTGGTTCCAGCTTGTTGATGAATGTTTGTATACCGCCAAGAGAAATGGGAAAAATCGCATTCATTCGCATATTTCCGAATAGGTTGTTTCAGCTAGGAGCCCTAAAGCTTCTAGCTTTTTTTGGCTGCCGATTACCATGTCATTACTTACCAAACGAAAACCCTCATGAAATGAGTCGCCTCTTCCGAAACGATGCAGAAGCTGTTGATTGTGTAAGGTGAGGAAGCAGGGTTAATACAGGTTAATAAAAAGATAGGCCTCATACATGTATTTGGTTAATTAGGCAAATAATAGCCAAAACCAAATGAGGTGGTAAAAAAAATGTGTCATTCCATATCTATTCTTGCTGATGTCAACGAACTGGTTAAACAATTCCGCATTGATCGGCTGCTATCGTATAGCTCCAATCGTTATGAGGTGCGGCCGACAGAGTCTGTTTCCGCTGTGATGATGAACAAAAAGGGAGAGCGCATCCTTGATGAATTCCGTTGGGGTCTGATGCCGTTCTGGGCAAAAGATGCCGTATGCGGGGACCGCGATTCAATCTTCACCAATGTAGTCTTCGAGCGTATCGTCAGAAAGCAGCGCTGTATTATTCCTTGCAGTGGATTTTATATTAGCGTGACAGAGGGAAAAGAGACAGAGTGGATTAAGTTCAAAATGCGCAGCGGCACCTTTGGCATCGCGGGACTGTATGATGTCTGGCGGGCTCCATCTGGTGAAGAGGAGCTTCGTACGTGTATGATGCTGATGACAGAAGCGAACTCACTCGTCTCTCCTTATCAACGCAGAATGCCTGCGATACTCGACCAAGATCAGGGCGAGATGTGGCTGCAGCCAGAGATGAAAGACAGCAGACTCCTCAGATCCATCCTTCGACCTGTAGATGATTTGCTCATGGTTGCAAATGTATTGTCTTCTCCTGCGGAGAAGCTGGAAAGCGGCTCGGATGTAAGTGTTTTTGTATAAAAATAAGAGGGCTGCGTCTACACGCAAGCCCTCTTATTTGGTAATGACGGGCGGCAAGTCGCCACCCTCCCCGATCAATCGTACACCTTCCGCACAAACACCGTAAGGCTCCCAACGGCATGTGGCACATAGGTGACCAATGTCGTCCGGTCTCACACGATCAGCCACTTGCCCACAAATTTCCGACCAGCTTAGCTCCATCTCCACTTGCAAGCCAAGCTTGGTGACGATTTCTGCATCGCGCTGATAGACCGTCCTATTTTCACAATGCGCTTCTTGATCCTTCGGGAAAGCTGCGCAAAGATCATCAGGTCCAAGAACAATGCGGATCATCGTTTCGGGCTTTTGACGCAATTCCTCGTAGACGTTCGTCATATTTTCGCAAAACTCTTTCGAATAACCCATTCCTCTGTATCCTAGCAGACAAATTAAGTGATGTCCCCGAAGCTGGATCGCCTTGGTCATATTTTAGGTGCACGGTACAATCCGTATCCATCCATTTTGATGATTGGATCTTTATCTTCAACTAGTCCGGTCGTTTCGGAATGCAGGGCAACATCAATGAGCCAGCGTGTAAAATCTGCCACATTCATCGATTCCATCTCGGCCAAACTATAAAACCCTGCTGCATCGACCTCCACGCCGTCTGGCTGAGGCTCACCGCTTATGTAATCCATTTCAAAAGCAATGTATACATTATGTATGCTTCTAGGCAAATCACGCACGGCTACAAGGCGGGTTACAACCGCTTTAACTCCGCTTTCCTCCATCACTTCGCGCTCAATCGTATCTTGGATCAGCTCATGCTGCTCAATATAACCGCCCGGGTTGGTCCATCGGCCTTTCCCTGGCTCCTGAGCCCTGCGTACAAGCAGCATCTTCTCATCCTTCATCACGAGTGCGCCTACACCGATGCTATAATTACCCCAATGAACAAAGCTGCACTCCGTACAAGCTCTTCTTATCGTGCCATCCACATCGCGCGACTCCATAGCGGCTCCGCAGGTCATACAAAACTTGGCTTCCATCTATCTCATCTCCAACTTCCTATTTCTCAATTCCAACTTCCATTCGAGTTCACTGTATGTAAGCTTACTGCTTAAAGTGGGCAATAGGCAACTCCGATCCCGTACGTTTTCCGTTCATTGTATAGGAAATTGGCGATACTTCCTGCGCTTGTCTTGCGATATCGCTGAATTAGACATCCCAAGAAAGATTTGGGGGCCAGATCAAAGTTGCTGCAAACTCGTCCCATACAAGTTCTCTCAGGCGCCGCTATCCGCCACCAAACTCACAAAACTTCAAAACCTACAGCTTTAAGCGCCCTTTCGGCGCTCTCAGCGCTATAACAAACCTCACCACCGCCTGAGAGCGCCAAAAAGGCGCTTTCGGCTCGCTTTTCGGCTCCTCAAACGCACAAAAACCTCTAAACCTACAGCTTTAAGCGCCGTTTCGGCGCTCTCAGCTCTACAACAAACCTCAAAGGCGCTTTCGGCTCGCTCTTCGGCTCCTCAAATGCACAAAACCCTCTAAGCCTACAGCTTTAAGCGCCGTTTCGGCGCTCTCAGCTCTACAACAAACCTCAACGCCGCCTGAGAGCGCCACAAAGGCGCTTTCGGCTCGCTTTTCGGCTCCTCAAATGCACAAAATACATTATTATTACTCAAAGCGGAAAATTACTGTATTTTGCTGCACTTTTTACATCTTCTTGTTTACAGACATACAATTTTGCTTCAAAAGTGCTAATGCCGGGTGAGTTTGACAGTTTTGACGGGGTTGATGGGGTTGACGGGTTTTGATGGTTTTGATAGTTTTGACGGTTTGGGTGGTTTGGGTACCACCCAAACCATAAAGACCCGCCACACCCCATGGACACTTCCACAGATGTAACGGGTTAAATGTTACACCCTACACCAAAAACATCGCCACGACCGTCGTCACCGCGAGGCCGATGAGCACAGGCAGCAGATTCCGTCGCGCCAGCTCGAACGGACTCACGCCGCAGATGGCTGCTGCTGGAATCAGCGCCCACGGAATCAACGTGCCGCCGCCGACCCAGATGGCGGCCACTTGGCCGAGCGCTGTGAGCACAGCCGCGCCGGAGCCAATGGCGGTTGCGAAGAGCTGCGCAATCGAGCCCGCGAGGGAGATTCCGGAGAAGCCGGAGCCGTCGAGGCCCGTTATGGCGCCTACGACGGTAAGCGTCACGGCACCGACCGCGCCGTTCAGCGGCACTTGCCCCGCGAGTGCCACACCCAGATCGTTCACGATCCCGTGCGAGCCTTGCGGAAGTACTTTGCCAAACAGCTCCGCGAACGCGGAGTCGCCTAGGTAGAAGAAAGCGGCGATCGGGATCACGGGGCCGAATACTTTGAAACCGAATACAAAACCTTCGATGAGGTAGGAGGTCGTTTGTTCTAGTCCTTGATTCCGATGCGCGAGCAGCGTCACCGCAATGAGAATGAATACGGCGGTGCCCCCAACGAGCGCTGTCGCATCTCCCCCTTGCAGATCAAGCACGAACATCGCAATTACGTCTAAGGCGAAGAGTAGAGGAATCATAATTGCCAAAGTCTTTTTCAGACGTGGCGCTAAATTGACCTTGGCCTGCCAAGTAGCCGAAATAAGTGAACCGCTATCCCCTGGACCACTCGCCACGAGGCCATTTCGCCACGTCCCGTTCTTCATGTCCCGCCGCATCATCCAAAAAGCGGTGATCGTCGTGACAAGCCCCATCACGATAACCAGCGGAATGCTTGCCTCCATGACGGCAGTCACTGGTAATCCAGCTGCATCTGCTGTTAATTTAGGAGCTCCCTGTATAATGTAATCCCCCGAAAGCGCAATCCCATGTCCGAATAAGTTCATTGCCATAGCCGCACCTAGCGCTGGTAGACCAACGCGGACGGCCACAGGCAACAGAACAGCACCAATGAGCGCAACACCGGGAGACGGCCAGAAAAACCATGACGTCACCATCATAATGATACCGATACCCCAGAAAGCTAAAGCAGGCGTTCGCAGAAAGCGGGTTAGCGGAGCGATCATGGTTTCATTAATGCCTGTTCGAATGAGCACGCGGCTCATTGCTACAATTATAGAGATGATCATGATGGTACCCATCAGCTCTTTGGTCGCATAAATGAAGCTGTTGAAAATACCGGAAACGGAGCCGCTCAATGTTTCCGTTGCCAGCAAGCCAAGCGCGAAAATACCAACCACGCAAATCATCGTTGTATCTCTGCGCTTGATTAAAAGGGTAAGAATAAAACCGATAAATACTAAATAGACCCAATGAATCGGCAATAATTGAATGTCCACCCTAGATCACGCATCCTCTCTGCCCATACAGCATTTGGTGCTACATTGTATGCTAGGCTGGGCGGAGGAGTTCGTGTGAATTCGGGTTGAGCGACACCTTGTGGTACAATAGAAGAACTATTTTAACCAAGTTAGGGGAATGCCGAGGATGGCTAGAAATGAACGCTTAGTAACGGATACAGATTTTCAAGATGCTGTTGAAAGACAGGCTGTCGTCCGTGTTTTCAAGGATGATCACATTGTAGATTCGAATGCGGTTGTATTGCGTTTCAGTGAAAAAACGGTTGTCGTACAAACTCGTGTTAGTGATTTGACGTATTATGATCGAGAGGTTTGTGAATTTTTTGAAATGAAAAAACGATAGCTGTTGCAGCTATCGCTTAGTTTAATGTATAGGAAGTTAAAAGAACGAAGCGGTAGCCCGCTTTTTGAAGCTCAGGAATAGCTTTCATAATACCTTCTGCCGTATCTTTCTCTGGGTGATTCATATGAGCTAGTACGATGGAACCGTTTCGTGCTTTTAGCAGCGCTTTGTAGACCTGCTCCGTGTTATAAGTCGCTCCAGCGTCGCCGAGTACATTGTAACCAGCCAACTGAAAGCCTAAATCATGAACAACTCCTGCTGCAATATCATCATAATAGGCTGTGCCCGAGCGAAAAAATAAAGGACGCCTTCCAGTCAGCTTCTCGATCTGGTCAGCATTGTCTTTCACTTCATGAATAACTTCATTCACATTCTTGGTTCCCGCGATGCCATACGCCAACTTGCCATTTACGGACAAGGGTCTATGCTCTGTCCCATGATTTTCAATCTCAAACAGTGGGTTTGCGGCTAATTTGGCAAATATGTCCTTATTGGCCGTTATCCATCTCGCATTGATAAATAAGGTAGCCGGGATGTTCTCCTTGATCAAATAGTTGATCAATTTCTCATCGTACCCACTGCCCTCCTTCCCCCCACATGCGTCAAAAGTCAGCGCAATCACTTGTTCCTTCGTAGTAAGATGTGTCCGAACACCAGGGACATTTTCGCCCCATTTCTTTGGTTTAGCGTTTCCGTAACGCTCGATCAAGGTCTTTTCCAAAGACAAAAAAGCCGGAATAGCCAATGAACTTGGGTCGCTTGGCTCCGACGATGGAATCGTCAGTGTATCCATTGCTGTTGGGGCTGTTGCAGATACCGCCGTGGTCTCTTTTGGTGTTTCTATTGCTGTTGGTATTGGTGTCTCTTTTGATATTTCTTTTGATATATTTGTTGTCATTGGTGTTTCTATTGGTGTTTCTATTGGTGTTGAAATTGGTGGTGGTATTGTTGTCGCTACCGGTGCACCACTTACCTCAGCAGTCCCTTGAGCTGCCTCTCTATTGCCCACCTCACAGGATGACAGCGCTATCATTGCGAAAAGAAAGAAAAGGAGGCACACTGTGCGCTCCCTCATTTGTGCTTACGCCAATCCAGACTGCTCTTACTGAGCAGATGTCCAAAATCATTCTCAAGCCGCTTTTCTTCTGCTTTGCGAGCAGCTTCCGCCTTCGCTCTCTCTGCATCTTTCTTCGCTTGTTCCTCTGCTTTCATGGCATCAGCCTGCGCTTTGAGTCCCTCAAGTATTTCCGGACGCAGTAAATCCTTAAGTGTTGCAGGTTTATCTTGCACGCTGGTTACAGCAGGAGTAGACGACCATTTTTTCTTAGCCATAATGGGTTCACCTCAGTTCAGTTTCTCCCCTTTATTGTACCACTTCTATTCGTGCAAATGATACGGTACCGTCGCCACGACGATATCTTTATCCGCTTGCAGCTTCGAACGAATACGTGCAGCAGACTGGTTATGGAGCAGTCGATGCCACCATTTTTTCGGCATAAATTGCGGTAAAATGACCATAATGTTTTGTTTTTCCGAAACATGCGTGTCAATTCTCTCAATAAATTCAGCCAGAGGCTTCAGTATCGTCCGATAACGTGATTTAAAAACAACCAATCGAACGCCGGGATCCCACTTATCCCACTTCTCCTGCATCAATTCTTCATCTTCATCTGAGAATGATACGTAGAAGGCAATCACGTTTGGCGACAACGATTTCGCATAGTTCAAGGACTGTGCCACAACCCGATGAATGCCCGCCACAGGCACAATAATCAAAGGTTCCTTCGTGCAAACCCGCTCAATCGTTATATCAATACGCAATTGCTTCGCTACATCATCGTAGTGATGACTAATTTTCGTAATTAACCAAAGCAGCAGCGGGGTTATAATAATAACAATCCATGCACCTTCGGTAAATTTAGTTATAGAAAATATAAGTAAAACAGCTAGAGAAACGATCCCGCCTAAACCATTGATGAGCAGCTTTCCGATCCAACCTTTCACTCGCTCTCTCAACCATTTACGAACCAAGCCGCCTTGCGCAAGTGTAAAAGATAAAAACACGCCTATCGCATATAGAGGAATGAGTGCATCGGTCTTACCTTTGAAACCAATCAGAAGAATACTGGCAAGCACACCAAGTGTGATAATACCATAATGAAACGAAAGTCGGTCTCCTCGGAATGAGAACATACGCGGGAAGTTTTTATCCTGTGCCATAATGGATGCTAAGATTGGAAACCCGTTGAAGCTAGTATTAGCAGCCAAAACCAGAATGAGCATGGTACCAATTTGAGTTGCGTAGTACATCGCCCCACGACCAAAAGCCTGCTCTGTCACCATCGATAATACGGATGTATGGCCATTAGGATCAGGTACAATACCATAACCCAAAGCTAACACCGTTACGCCTCCAAACACGATAGCCAAAAGTGTCCCTAAGGATACTAACGTGCGCTTCGCGTTCTGCACGGACGGTGAGCGGAAATGCGGCACGGCATCGGAGATGGCCTCGATTCCTGTCACGGCTGAACACCCGGAGGAAAATGCTTTTAAAAGGACGAATAACGTTAATGAGCTCGTCATTGAACTCGGAGCAAATGCAATGGGATGCGTATTAATGGATCCCGTCAGCATATCGTATATGCCTTTGCCCACTAGCAGCAAAATACAAAGAATAAAAAAGTACGTTGGAATAGCGAAAATCGTACCTGATTCCGAAGTTCCTCGCAAATTAAGCCAAACCATGATCCACACAAGAACTAAAGTAATCGGAACAATATATGGCACCGCCGAGGGAAAAGCTGAAGTAATCGCCTGCACACCGGCAGAGATCGAAACGGCAACGGTGAGTGTGTAGTCAATAAGCAGCGAAACCCCAGTCAGCCTCCCCCACACCATACCTAGGTTTTCTTTGGAAACCATATAGGCTCCGCCACCTTGCGGATAGGCCTCTATCACTTGTCTATAGCTCAAAACTAGCAGCATAATGAGAGCGATAATGGATATCGCAATGGGCAAAGAGAACGCAAAAGCGGCAATCCCAACAGTCGCGAGTTCTAAAAGAATCTGCTCAGTCCCGTAGGCAACTGACGATAAGGCATCCGAGGATAGGATCGGCAGTCCTTTCCAAACCTGCATTTTTTCAGATTCAATTTCGCTGGATTTAAGCGGTTTGCCAAACATAATTTTTTTCAATGAGTCGCTTGTCATTCGTGCTAGTTCCCCCAATTAAACCTAATATCTGACATAAACTTGCGTTTTAGGACGCAAAAAAACACAAGGATAGACCTTGTGTTTATACACATGTTCTCCTTCCCACGGTCGCTTACGAGGTTAGCTGTCGGGTTCGGGCCGCGAGAATCTGCCCTAAATGGTGCCATACACTTAAGCACCTTTACTCACCCCATGAAACTTGTGGTTCCCCCGCTTTTCTAATAAGAAAATTAAGCGAAATATTCAACTATAACGTACGAGTTGAATACTACTCTCTTCTTGCAGCATAGTAAAGGATTGAAAAAACTTAAAAATATAACTCCAACCACCACATTCACTCAATAATTCGCTTACAATCATACGATTCATTGATTTACTACCATTCTCTTACTACATCGTGGTTTTTTAAACATTTGTTAATGCATTGAGTTATTATTGGAGCAAAGTGAAAGAAAATATTGGATTATAATGATAATTCCCGACGAAATGTTGAAACATTCGTTTACACATCTGTGTAAAGTTGTACTTTGTACATAACCTTGTTTTTCAGGAAAAGGAAACGGACTATTCGATATTTGGAAATAATCAACAGGAACGGCAAGAAAGCAAAAAATGATGATAACGACAGCATAAACAGCTAGAAGCTTCTTACGGCGAGAGGTAATTTCCAAATTTACATCTTCTTTCATTTTGGATTTTCAAAGCTCTTCAACGACAATACCTTGGGCAAATTGGTCACTAAGTAATAAATCCACTAACTTCTCGGCAATAGTCGCAGGTGAGGCGAGCATCCCTTTATCCTTTACCCTATTAAATAGTTCAGAGGCGGCAAAAACATTTTTATTGGCACTTCGTGCTTCTTCCTGTAAGGAAGTGTCAATCATCCCCGGCCAAACAGATAGTACTTTAACTGCAAAGGCACCATCTCCTTGCTCTTTCCCAACACATTTTGAGAAGACATCTAGGCCAGCTTTGGCTGCTGAATAAACACTCATACCAGAAAGATGATTTTTCGAGGACATGGAGGAAACATTTAATACACGTTTTGGAATCCGAAGGTGTTGGGAAAACCGTATGAACAAGGAGGTTAAAAGGATTGGGGCCAGCAAATTAACATGGACATTCGTAGTCAACTCTTCAGTACTTCCATGCTCAATACTGGATAACGGGGTTACAACTGCAGCATTATTGATTAGGTATATGGCTTCGGCTTTACTTTCATCGATTTTATTACATACATCCCTCATCAGACTATCCACTTGATCGATATCATTTAGATCAAATTCAAAGTAATCAATCTGCTCACTCTCAGCCATCAAGCCCACATTCCTATTTCTGGAAATACACAGCAAATGATGTTCAGTGGATAGAAGTCTACGAGCAAGTGCTTCACCTAAACCTCTAGATGTCCCAGTAATAATAAAGTACTTCATTTAAATACCTCCCCAAAAATTAGTACCTGGTACTAACTCACCTGAGTATAATCCATAATTTGGAAAACATCAATGTAAATCAAGCTACCACTCCACAGCCCCTTTTTTTTAGTCATGGTACAAGGAATAAATTTCCGTTTTCTAAGGAAACCTACTCTCAGGTGATATAACATGAATCTGCCAGAAACAACGGATATGGCCAGACTGAAACTTCAATTCGAATCAAATAGCGATTTTGTGATGGAACAAAAGCAACTTTTGGATCAGGAAGTTGTATTTTGTTATTTTCGCCCATTTGTTAATTTGGCACATACGAACCAATTATTATCTTGGATGGAGTCCAGTCCGATCAATGATTGGCTTCAACAAATAAGCCTATTGAATGGCCAATTAAACACTACTTACGACATGCAGATGAGCAGCTTATTGGAAGGGAATTTAGTTATTTATTTACTCGAGAACCCTATAAGAAATTTTGTTATCAAGCCCGTGCCATCAACGATTAAGAGAACGATAAATGTTCCACAAAATGAGAATGTGATTGAGTCTTCCTTTGGAGCATTTAATGAGGATTTGGATACCAATATGGCGTTGATCCGCGAAGAGCTACGATCCCCACTACTAACTATGAATTCTTTGATGATGGGGACAAAACAACCCAAAAGAACCACCTTAGCTTATTTATCCGACTCTGTTAACCATAAGCTGCTTTCATCCTTAATGAAGAAGCTGGAGGCAAATAAAGCCAAGGAATTTAGCCATTTGCAGGAAATCATCAAGGTATTGGGAGAAGGGAATTTCAGTCTTATTTCCCCATGTCTAACTTCTGAGCGACCGGCAGAAGCGGCAGACCATCTGAAAAATGGCCGTGTTATCCTGTTTATCGAAGGGCTTCCGTACGCTTTCGTTATGCCTGTTATCATTACAGATCTCTGGTGCGTTAACTCCGATCGTAACTTCCCTAAGATTACAATGATTACCATTCGAATGCTTCGAATAATGGGCATGTTTATCGCTTTGGTCTTGCCTGCTCTATATGTATCTTTGGTCTCTGTGAATCCAGAGGTGCTCCGAATCCAGCTAGCCTTGTCCGTTGCCCAGAGCCGTGAAGGGGTACCCTATTCGGCCTTATTGGAAGTTTTATTTATGTTAATTGTTCTGGAAATGCTGATTGAAGCCAGTATTCGTCTTCCCAAAAGTATAGGTCCCTCCATAACGACAGTGGGTGGTATTATTCTCGGGCAAGCTGTTGTAAGCGCCAAATTGGTAAGTAATCTATTCATTATTGTTTTGGCAGCTTCCGCTTTAGCGAATTTTACATTGAACGGGGTACAAAATGCCCTGTTTATTCGAATATCCAAATATGTTTTGCTTGTCTTTAGTGCTATTTTTGGTGTTCTTGGTACGATTGGCGGAATCATCTGGCTGTCCATCTATATGGCCTCTATCACGACATTTGAGGTCGCCTACGTCAATGTAAATGTAAAGGAAGGTCCCCAAGATGGTTAATAAAATATCAGTCTATCTAACCTTCATCACTGTACATTTCGGGCTGATATTTTTCATTTATCCTGAGAAAATATTTGAATCGACAAGCAAAGGCCATTGGGAAGCTATACTGATTGGCTGCCTTTTGGAAGGAACTATGATGTGGATCTATTTAAGAGGCCTGTCATCTTTCCCTAACATGACGATCGTTGAGATTTGTAAACAAGTATTAGGCCCCTGGCTGTCAAGAATCCTTCTAATTCCAATCATGTTATATTTTCTTGCGACTCTAGCATTAGTTTCCAGGGTATATTCGGAAATGATGACCATCGTATTTTTACCAAAAACGCCGATATGGGCCTTACTCTGTTTTATCTTCTTGAGCTTGTTTGCTGCCTGGTATGGCATCAAGACTGTGCTCAGAACAAGTGTCATTATCTCCGTTTTATTCATACCTTGGATTTTTGCAGCACTCATCAGCTCCATGTCAAATTTCGATATACGTAATGCATCCCCAATTTGGAACACTAACTTTGATTTTTTCAAGCATCCTGCTTATTATTCCAGTTTTTTTGCCTTTTCTGGGTTTTTATTTTTGGGTATGATTCACCCTTATTTTCGAAATGTCGCGCGCAGCCGCAAGGTATTCATCCTTTTGATGGCTGGCTTGTTTCCTTTATATTTGGCATCCGTGTATATCCCCCTTCTCATTTTCGGGCAAGAGACTGTCATTCAATTCCAATTTCCTCTTCACACAGGGATGGATACGATCGATATGAGTTGGTCCATATTCGAGAGAATGACGCTGTTTTACACGACTTCTATGATTGCTTTTCTAATTGTTTATAGTTCGGTTTTAATATGGATCTTAGCTGAGATGTTTCGGAGCATCGTAGTTCCCTTATCCAATAGGTGGTTGAGTGTAATTATTACAATAATTGCCTACTTTCTTAGTTTTCTGATTCCAGATTGGTATGAAACCGAACACCTAATCTGGCTGGATACTGGTCTCCGAGCTTATAGTATCTTTGTCTTTCCAGTCGTAATTGGGATTATTGGCGCACTGCAAAGGAGGCGAGTTAACTAAGGATGACATACATATTTCGTTCAGTCTTAGTACTCCTAGCTATTTCCCTGTTATCAGGCTGTTGGGACAATAAGGATATTAATAAAAGGATATTGCCTGTAGAGATGGCTATTAGTCAAACAGACGCAAAAACGTATAAAGTGGGGCTTCGAGTGCCTCAACCTAGTTCCACTAATATGACGCCTCGAATCATAACGGGGGAAGCCTCCACGATTAGTGAAGCGTTGGATCGGATGCGTGGAAATGTAGAAAGCAGTATTGATTTACTGCACCTCAAACTTCTGATGATTGATGAAAAAACCGCTAAGTTTGGTATAAAAGAAGTGCTTGAATATGCCATTAGGTCTCATGACATTGCACCTAAAGCGCTGGTTTCTGTATATAGAGGTGATTTGATCGAAATGTTAAACAAAAAAGAGCAAGGCGGAGCGGAGGGGGGCACTGCGAGCTATGATTATTTCAACAAGTTGGCTGGCTGGACCCCCAATACTTCTATTGTGTATTTATGGGAAGCGTTTCGAGGGGGCTTTTCACATACGGAAGATTATGCTCTTCCTATCATTAAACCTGGAGAGCGTACGATGTTTAAGTTAGATGGTTCCGCCATCATGAGCCGGGGAGTCATGGTTGGAACGATTTCATCAGATGATACGCTAATATACAACATTATGAAAGGTAATTTCCAGGGGGCTAATGTAGAAGTAATGGAACATGCCAGTGTACTTCTTCTCGATGTGGATTTTAAACATCGTCATCATTGGGATGGCCATATACCGCAAGTGGATACGGATATGAAGGTCATTGGCATGCTTCTGGAGACGAAGGGTAACTCCAGTAAAGAACTGATTAGTGAAGAACTCAAAAGCTTGTTGAATAAGCGGGCTAAAGCCATGCTTGCCAAACTACAGGAAAATCAGTCTGATTTATTTGGTTATGGACAATATTTCCGTAATGATCTTTCTCATGCTCAATTAAAGGAATGGAGAAATACCTGGTATCCACGGCTGAAAGTGACATTAAATGTGAAAGTGAATATTAGAAATAGTGGGAATTTGAAATTTAATACGGTTGATTCGTGAACATAAGGGCAGCAATGACTGAAAAACACAGCTTCCAAGCTGCATTTTTTCAGTCTTCTTCCATTTCTATGAACGCTTCAAACCTAACTTTTCAACATCTTGCAGCCACTTTTCACGCTGCTTATCCGTTGAAGACTTAACGGGACTTATTTCTGTAATCTTGACGGGATTGACTCCACAAAATTGCAAGGTCCCACGTTTCATGACATGATGCCCTGCTTGTTTGTACACCCACCGATAGTACCAGGAAGGTGTGTCCATGGTTACTATGAGACGGGCAGACTTCCCACTCATTAATTTGTCCCAGAACATGGAATTGGGACGATTCCGATAGGCGAAGCCTGGTAGAAATACACGATCGATGAACCCCTTTAAGATCGCTGGGACCGTCCCCCACCATATCGGATATATGAACACCAGATGATCCGCCCAACGGATCGTCTCTTGAGCCGCAAGCAAATCCTCTTCTAACTCCAGCCGTTGATGGTAGCCATATTTCAAATTCGGTTCAAAAGATAAAGAGCCTATATGAATGCTGCGTACTTCCGAGCCGCTAGCGATTGCACCCTTCTTATAGGCCTCCGATAACGCTGTGCAATAGCTCTTGGCATAGGGATGTCCGTTAATAATGGCTATGTTTGGTTGCATGCTCCTGCCTCCTCGTGACTCTGTTTATTCATCTTTGATCACTGTGCGTGTTAAGATAAAGTAAGAATAAGCCATTTGGGGCTAGAAAAGTATGATGAAACATGCCAAAATCTTATTCTTATGTGCAGAAAGGAGGTCTCGGGAGTTGTCACCCAACTACACAGGGTTATCTGTATCCCTTGTTTATCCGATTATCAAAGCGATTGTGTTCAAGGGACATAACAAAGACGATTTTTTCAAAAGGCTACATATCGATGAGTCCATTCTTCATGACACCGAGGCTCGGTTGTCGGAAGAGGATTTCGAACGTATAACGGAATTAGCCGCTGCCATTACATCGGATGACATGTTCGGGTTACATCAGGGTCAGAACATAGAGCTTTCTGATTTGGGGATTCTAGGCTATGTGATGCTTCACTCAAAAACCATCGGCCAAGGCTTAGCTGCTTTTCAAAAATATAATATGATCGTATGTGACGGATACAACATCAATTGGCAAATAGAAGAGAATGACGTTATCATCGGGTTGTCCTACAATCGTCCTCACAAGCAACCGGCCCGCACATTGCATAGAGGATATGGCTAGTTCTTTGTATCATTTGATGATAAGGCTAAGCTGCAGAAACATTTCTTTAAAAGAAGTGCATTTCACTCATGCTCTCTCCACGAAGATTGACGCGTATACATCGGTATTAGGAATCACGCCGCAGTTTGGTAAGGATTCGAATGCAATTCGTATAAGCAAGGACATTCTGGAATACCCCATTTTATTAGCGGACTCCAAGCTATTGGGGACTTTCGAGGCTATCGCGGAGGAAACCAGACACAGACTCATGCAAGGTCGAATATTTTCTGACCAATTATACAATTGGATCATCAAGGACATGCCGATGCCTTTTCCAAGTTTAAAAGAGACAGCAATGGCTTTTAAAATGAGTGTTAGAAGCATTCAGGCAAGGTTAAAGCAGGAAAATACAACCTATCAAGATATCATGAATCGGGCTCGAAGAGAGCTTGCTGTTGGTTATTTGGCTAAACCGGAATATAAAATAGGAGAGGTCGCTTACCTTCTTCACTTTTCAGAGCCAAGTGCCTTTCAAAGTGCCTTTAAGAAGTGGACAGGGGTAACACCAAGATAGTATCGGATGGATTTATTGAAACATCTCCAACTGTGATATCAACCAAAGCCGAGAAAGCCCGAAAGGGCTTTTTTTACGTTAAACTAATATTTAAAAACTACATCGCCAGACCGAGAACACTTTAAAGCTTGCGCCGGATGAGTGAAACACCTTGAAGATCTATGCTTAGAGAAGCGTTGAGGAATTTAATTAAAGATGAGGTGTAACCATGAAAAAGCAAGGAAACAACAAGACTTTAGTTCTACTCGGCCTGCTGCTAGGCCTGGTATTCTCAGAGTTGGATCAAACGGTCGTGTCGACGGCTCTGCCGACCATTATTCGTGATCTACATGGCATGACACTTTACGGCTGGGTAGCAGGGATTTACATGCTCTCGATTACGATGTTCATGCCGATCTTCGGCAAGCTTGCCGATATTTATGGCCGCAAGAAGATTTATTTAAGCTGTGTCGCGCTATTTATGGTCGGATCCATCATCAGTGGACTCGCTGATTCGATGACCACACTTCTAATCGGAAGAGGTATTCAAGGAATCGGAGCCGGTGGACTCATGCCTTTGGCCATGATTATCATTGGCGATACATTTCCGCTAGAGCAGCGAGCCAAGGTCCAGAGCCTTGTCGGTCCGTTATTGATTCTGCCACAGCTGATCGGACCTACGATTGGCGGGTATTTCGTAAGCTATGTGAGCTGGCATTGGATCTTTCTGATCAACATTCCTATAGGACTTATCGCTGCCTTTATCGTTTCCAAAGGCTTGCGTGAAGCGGTCCGCACCGAGAAAAAATCCATTGACTGGGCAGGGGCCTTTACACTCGTTCTTGCCATGCTCTCACTTCTTCTGGCTCCGGTCTTGATCGACATCAAAGGCTATACGTGGTCGTCCCCAGTTATTATCGGCTTATTGGTATTATTCGCAGCTCTTACCATACTCTTTATCCGAATCGAATCGAAAGCCAAGGAGCCGATCATTCCGCTTGTTCTCTTCAGAAATCGGTCAGTCGTAGTGTTGTCTTGTATCGTGTTCCTAACCATGCTTGGTGTCATGGGAGGCATGTCGGGATTCCCATTTTTTGCTCAGAATGTCATAGGTATGTCGCCCACCGCATCCGGTTACTTGTCGCTGGCCTTCATGGCAGGCGCCATTCCGGCGAGTATCCTTTGCGGTAATCTCATAACGAAGATCGCCTACAAGAATCTCTTCATTGTATCGTTTATCCTCCCGATCGTAAGCTATGTACTGCTATCACGCATACATGTTGACACAACAGTTATCTATATTATCGTAGCGTTCTTCATTTTGGGGCTTGGGATCGGCGTTCTATTCGGTTCAGACAATTTGATCGTGCAGGAGTCCGTAGCGAAAGAACACAGCGGAGTTGGAGTGGCAACGGTGCAGCTGTTCCAGGCCATTGGTACCACGCTAGGATTCAGTATCTTCGGCAGTTTGCTTTCCAGAAATATCGCCAGTGGTTTATCCGGATTATCGGACCAATTTCCAGAAGGAACTGCACAGACAATCCTGAATGGTGGTATCCCACAAGGGCTCTCAGCAGACCTACTACTGCGGATCAAAATGGTATTTGCAGAGGCGTTCCAACACATTTTTGCTATAGGCATCATTTTCGCCATTGTAGCTTTCATAGCTTGCTGGTTCATGAGAAAAGAAGTGCTGACGAACACGGAAGAAGCTGTGACTACAAAAGAAGCTCTGACTACAAGTGCATGACAAACATACACGGCTTATGACGTCCTTGGTCGAATTTGTTTGTATTGGTTGATGCAACGCATGGTACGCTCAAGACGTATATGTTGTAGCATTTGCTTATTCGTGTAATGTTTTATGTTGTACAAATTTACGCAAGCTAATCGGCGTTTTCCACGCGAATATTGCAATAAATACAACAATTTCAGCTAAAAGGAGCTCTATAGTCTATAAAAAGGTAAAACTGGAGAGATAGTCAGATTAGTTTCTGATCTTCTCTATCCAGTTTTTGCTCTTCATCTTATTCAATTCGGCACGTGATAATTGCGGGCTGTTGTTTTTTGTTTGAAAATCATTTTTTTCCATATGAGCGGGATGCCGCCAATGAGGTATAAATAGCGAGCATCGATGACTTTTTTCAGGAGAGCTGCGAATTTCCCTTTGACTTTCTTCACTTTGAGTAGGCCCACTGCCTCTCCTCTGCCCAAGGAAGCCACGGTTCCTTTGAAATCGTATGCGAAGGGCTTAAGGTCGCGGCCGCGAACGGCATAAAGGAGATTTCTCGCTACGTTGTAGCCTTGCTGAACGGCAATTTGGGCATTTGCCGGATAAGGCGTCCCCTTAGGGCTCATCACAATGGAGCAATCACCTGTAATAAATACATCCGGATACTGGTAGGAGCGCAAGCACTCGTCCACTTTGACCCTTCCCCGCTGTACATCGAATCCCGCCTGCTGTAACAAGGAATTCCCGCGAATGCCTCCCGACCAAACAACGGTGCCTGCACGAATGAACTCGCCATTGCCCAAATTAACGCCATCTGGCGTGCACTCCTTAATTGGTGTGGATAGTTTATATTGAACACCTTTGCGGCGCATGACTTCCATGCCATACTCGACAAGATCTTCAGGTAGACCAGGAGGCAGCGCCGATGGGGAGGCTTCGATATTGATGATTTTCACAGTGGACGGGTCGACGTCATAGGTCCTGCTCAGCACAGGAATCCGATCCGCCAGTTCCCCCACAAACTCTGTTCCAGTGAAGCCTGCGCCCCCAACCACAAAGGTGAGGTACTCTTTCCTCTTTGGCTCCATTTTTGACTTGGCAAACATATATTCAATATGCTGGCGAATAAAGCGTACGCTATTAATGCTCTTAATCGACATCGCATATTCATTCATCCCAGGAATACCGAATGTCTCGGTCTCACTCCCCAGCCCAATAACCAGATAATCGTAGGAGAGGTCCCTATCGCCGAGCACAATCTTCTTTTCCTCGGGCAAAATTTGACTTACCGTTGATTTCACAAATTGAATCTTACGCTCATCAATCAAATCCGCAATCGCCACACGGGCATTATCGTGATGATCGGTACCAGCAGCCGGCATGTGCAGATGCGTCGTCATGTAGTGATAGTCATGTTTGTTCACCAAAGTTACATCCATCTCACTTGCTTTCATCTGCTTCTGAAGCCTAATAGCTGTGACCAGACCACCGTAACCTGCGCCAAGAATAACCACTTTCGGTTTGCTCATTGAAATCCTCTCCTCCGATTTGTGAAATAAATCACATATATATGTGAAAAATATCACATACTTTTATAAGAAGAGCCGATTAACGACTCTTTCTTTTATAATATGCTATTTCTCATCGAAAATCACTATAAATTTGACCAGTTTTTGAACAATATGAGTTTTATTTGGATTCGAAGCCATCGCTCTCCGCTTTATCATGTAATCGGCGTAATCGAAAACAGTTCATTCCTGCCACGCCGAGCTCCTCCAGCAAACCAAAGTTCGCCCAAGCGCCCACCACCGCCCCGATGCCGGGGACGAGCTGAAGCATTTTACGAAAATCAATCGTATCCCGGTATTCCTGCTGCAGCTGCTGCCAATCCACTTGATTCATGTAGTCCTCAGCCGGTGGAAAGGAATGAGAAATGGTATGCCAATTCTTAATGGTATGAAGAAGATCCGGTTTCTTATTCGGACTGGAAAAGGCCAGCTGAAACACATAGAGAATGAACAACCGCTCCCGGTAATCTTTCGTCGAGTAGCCATACGCATGTGCCAGCTCAAATAGGAATTTCAATTTAATGCCGATCAGAATCGGGAAATCCGCCAATCCTAGCAGGATCCCACCCGCTCCCGTACCTGCTCCTTCTGCTGCTGCAATCTTTTTATATAGGGATAATAGTTCCTCAGCTTTGGCATCGCTATCTGCTAAGGAGACGCCGTATAACGGGTTGTTTTTGGGAATGTAATTCATACCGAATAGGGTCGTTTGTACGATTCCTTTAACGGTCGCGGTTATTGTCTTATGAACCTTGTCGGGGATCAAGTTATTAATGCTGGTTTGAACAGATTTGGAGGCTCTTTCCATCAGGTTAGGTGCCTTCTGCTGCCGAATTTCCCAGCGTTTCAGCTTTTTTAACATCTGCTGCTCGTAAATTGTGTACGCTGTTTCCATTCTCGTCACCGCCATCCCTGTTCTTCATTTAAGTATAGTATACGGAGCGATTGGTCTCAAGATGACGTGGCGAGCGAAGGAGAATATGGAGCAGCAAGTGGAGTGAGAAGAGCTAGAGCATAAAGAAGAGCAAGAAGAAGAGCAAGAAGAAGAGCTAAAAAAAGAGCATAAAAAAGTGCAAAAAGAAAAACAAAAAAATCAAGGAGCAACCCCAAAAGTCATAAATGGAAAATTCAGCTTAGACTTTGTAAATTTCGCAGTCTGCTTGCTTCTTCCATTGGATTAAATCCAGTGGAAGTAGGGATTTGACGGCTTAAAAATCAATTCCATTGGATTTTTCCAGTAGAAACACGAATTTCGAAGCCTGAGAGTAGCTTCCATTGGAAAAATCCAATGGAAGTATGAATTTCGTTTTGAATACCGATTCAAATGTCCCTGAAGGTCAATAGGACTTAAAAGAGCTGTCCTTAAGTAGACATTATCTACATTTGGGACAGCCCCCGGAATTTATGATTGCATGTACATCAGTAATGAAAAACAAAAAATACCCGTGGCAACGAGAATTGTGTCCATACCTCGCCACTGCAAAGTGTTTTTCTTCAGCAGCAGCTGTTTGCCGTCGATTTTTTTCAGTTCCATCGCAATGGTCATTTGCTCAGCCTTATGAAACATAGCGAGCAGCAAGGGGACGACCAACGCCGGGATATCTCGTGAACGAACAGTACCCGGGCGGATTGATGCTTTGCCTCTGGCTCTTACGATGGCTGAGAACCGCTGCCACTCCCGCAGGATGAGCGGAATGAAGCGGAAAATCAAGGAAACGGCCAAAGAAAACGATTCAACCGGCAGCTTAACTTTGTGGAAATATTTCAAGGCCCAATTGAGCCCTTCCACGAGCTGACCATAAGGCGTCGTGACGGCTAGCCAATAGCCTGCCATAAGGACGAGAAACAACCGTGTTAACATGAGTGCCGTGCTCCAGCCACGCTCCGCCGAGAAACCAAGCGGAAACTGCCCTTCAGCGGTTGACCAGTCCAGCCCTGCCAGAAAGATCGAAATGAACATGAAGATCAGGAATGGCAGAGCGATCTTCATGCTGCCGCGAAGGACGGATCGCGGGAGGCCGAGAAACGCGAGGCTGAGGAGCAGCATGGATGCCGCGAGGCCGCTCCACTGCTGCTGCTGCATCGTCCCGATGACGAGCAGCAGGTAGAGCAGCCACTTCGCGCGCGGGTCCAGCCGCAGCCACACGGCCTGCGGCGGCTTCGAGGCCTCGCCAGCAGCTTCGCGCCTGGCCTGCGGGCTCGGCGCTGCCGCTTGCGGCGCCGGCCTAGGGCTGGCGCTGGCGCATCCGCGCAGCGCCTCTGCGATCGCCGGCGCGGCAAGCTCCGGCGTGAGCCGGTCCGGCGCTATGGTGATGCCATAGCGCGCCAGCTCTTTAGCGGCCTCCACGCAGCTCGGGAGGCCGACCCCCGCGCGTGTCAGCACCTCCGGCGCGCGGCAAAGCTCTTCCGGCGAGCCGTCGAAGACGAGCGCGCCGCGGTCTAGAACGAGGACACGGTCCGCTAGCGGAAAGAACGTGTCCAGGTCGTGCGTGGCGATGACGAAGCCGCCACGTTCGCGCACGCGAATGATGCGCAGCAATTCGCGGACGGCTGCCGCCTCTAAGCCGGCAGTTGGCTCATCCATGAGGAGCCAATCCGGCGCAGTGGCGAAGGTTGTGGCCAGCGCGAGCCGGCGCTGCTCGCCGCCGCTCAGCGAGAAGGGCGACCGATCCATGGCGATGACGCCACGTGGATCGAGATCAGCGCAAGCGGCGCGAATGCGGCGCTCGCGTTCGTCCGCCCCGAGCCGGTAAGGACGCAAAGAGTACGCGAATTCCTGACGTACACTGCGCGCGAACAGCTGCTGCTCGGGGAATTGAAATATCAAACCTAGACGCAGGAGATGGGCTTGGTCTACTTTTCGTTTGTGCCACAATGTCTGCTCATCAAGGGTAATTGTTCCTAAGGATGGTTCCAGAATTCCGGCCATGACCTGCAACAGTGTTGATTTCCCAGAACCCGTATGACCAATTAACAAGGTCAACGATCCATCCGACAATTTGAAGCTGATATCCTTCAGCAGTTGATTGTTAGGGTCATCCGGAGCATCTACCCGAATGTCCTGCAGAGCTATGGGCATAAGTTTGTCACCGCCTTGGCCAGCTCTTCCATATCTATCGGGAGGAGGTCAAGCTGACAACCTTGCTGCAGAAGACCAATGGCTGTCTTGACCACAAAAGGCGGATCAAACCCTAATTCCATACAGGGTGTCATGACCGATAATTCTCCCCCTTCCCCATAAAAAAACACTCTCGGCTCCCCATCAAAGGTTATCCGTCCCTCTCCGAAACCAACGACACGGGTGGCATCCGCCAATTCTTCCAAACGATGGGTAATCCACACAATCGTCGTTCCACGCTTATTCGCTTCACGTACCGCTTGGCGTACTTCCTTCCTTGCCGCAGGGTCCAGCATCGCGGTCGGCTCATCTAATACAAGAATCTTTGGTTGAGCAGCAAGCGCTGCTGCAAGATTCACCAACTGCTTTTGCCCACCGGATAACGTATTAAGCGCCCGCTCGATCGGGATCGTCAATCCAACGGCAGATAAGGTTTCAAAGTACCACTCTTTACGTGCTTCTGTGCTTAAATTCTGCCCATTCGGTAGGTAGTCCAGCTCTTCCTGAATCGTATCTCCAACAAACTGGGCATCTGGTATTTGCAGCACACCTCGGGTTAGCCTATGCTGGTCTTGTTTATGAACGAACTGCCCACTTGAGAGCGGACTTAAGCCCAGTAATACGCTGGCTAGTGTGCTTTTTCCGCTGCCATTGGGTCCTATGACGACAATCCACTCACCCTGACGAATATCCATGGAGATATCTGACCATACTTGCCTTCCTTCTCCCGATTCTGTTCGATAGATAACGGAGGCTTTCTCCAAAGAAGCTAAAATCTCTCTCTTTGTCATATGTAAAATGTTCCTTTCACTTTCACAAAAGATGTGCTATCATCTGAATTGTTAACCAACGTCGATATAATTGGTTGACAATACATTTACAATAACAGAAACAGGAGCGATGAACAATATGAAACTCACTCTCCGCGGCGTTGTTTTTAGCGCACTATTTGCCGCTATTCTCGTTTTATTCAGCTTTGCAAAAATTTCTCTTCCTTTGACACCTGTACCTATTACATTGCAAACACTAGCGGTTATGCTTGCTGGCGGATTACTAGGAGCTCGCTATGGATTCCTAAGCATGGCACTCGTTGTCGTCCTCACAGCCATTGGCTTTCCCCTGCTTCACGGGAATGGCGGTTTAGGTGTCGTCCTCGGACCTACTGGCGGCTTCATTATGATTTGGCCTATTTCGGCTATGCTTATCGGTCTTATTTTACCTCGTATTCGTGTGAATGGCATTATGGGTTACATCGCCGCCTTCTTAGTCCTTGAAGTATTCGGCTCTCTCATTCTGTATCTGGCCGGAGTTCCTTGGTTAATGTACAAAGTACCTACCTATACATTCGCCAAAGCCATGACAGCAGCGTGCTATCCATTCTTACTAGGAGATGCCATCAAGGCTGTGGTTGCAGCACTCATCATTGCTCCTGTTCGCCAAGTATTCCCCCCGCAAAGACTTACGGGCAACTCTTCACATAGCGTCGTTAAAAGTAATAGCCCTACAGATCTTAGCATTTAAGACTCTGAAAACGAACAACGGCCTTACAGACGTAGAAGATCTGAGCACATACTCAAATCTTTTACAGCTGTAAGGCCGTTTTTTGTATTGCTTTTCGAGTGGGGATATCAAATTTTTACGATTTTGTAATGTGCAGCACGGAATTTTTATTCGATTGTAATGCCCTGACAGGTAAACTAGGTTCTGTAGAGCGACAGCACGATGTAAACAACAGCGCAATCCAAACATCATCGAATAGGAGTGTTATATATGAAAAACAGCAAAAAGACATTAGCCGCATTAACGATTACAGCAACCGTAGGTTTATCAGCAATTCTTCCTTTCAATGCACTAGCAGCTAATCCTTTCACGGATTCTGCCAACACAGCTCAAGTTCAAACAGCGATTGAACAATTAGCACAGCAGCAAGTTGTATCCGGATATGAGAATAACACCTTCAAACCGAATCAGACTGTGACTCGCGCAGAGGTTGCCAAAATAGTCGCATTAGCGCTTCATGTGAGCATGGACCCAGCCGCGGCCAACCATTTTAACGATGTAATGAAAGGTGATTGGTTCTATTCCTATGCGGTTGCCCTTGAAACTCTTGGTGCAATGAAAGATACTTCCGGACAATTCCGGGGAGGTCAATCCATCTCTTCCGGTCAACTTGCAGACGTAATTGTGAACGTGTTAAAAGTTGATAAAGCAGCGGTTGAAAAGCTGCCAAGCTTTGCATCTATCACAGGAAGTCAAGTGACGCGAGGTCAAGCCGCTCTTCTGATCTTTGAAGTGCAGCAATTAGCGCCTATTCAAGTGACTAAGCTTCAAGCTTTGAATGCCATAACACTGCAAGTTACTTTCTCGGCACTGATTCCGGCAGCTGAATTGGAACTTGATCAAGCGTCCAAAAACTTTGTTTTTGACAACGGCCTAGCGATCAATAATGTTCCACGGTTAAAAACAGGTTCCAAATCCACCTACATCGTTCCAGTTCCTACCCAAAAAGCCGGGACAACTTATACGCTGACTTATAAAGGTAAGCCTGCTGGAACTTTTGTGCGGTTTGCACACGTTTGGTGTAGTCCCGCTCCTTGAGATCGGAGCTGATGAGTGAGTTATTCGCAGCCGAATGAGTCGCTTTAATGATTCCATTTTGATCAACGACGTAGATGCCCGTAAAGCCTGCCAAGTTTTCTTGCAGCGATTGCAGCTTCAGCGTTAAACTCTCTCGTGTTCTGAATGTAGCATCAGACGCCGTAATTGTGGCAGCTAACGTTTCTACCGCATTTCGATGATAGTACATGTAATCTTGGACGGCATCCCCCAGTCGATAGGTTGTCTGCCGCTGATTCTGATTGGACTCCTGCGTAATATGGGTAATTTGAGAAACTTGAAAACTGCCTAGAATTAGAATCGGAATCATCGCCATAATAGCGAAAGTTATGGTCAAATGTGATCGCATAGAATAATGTTTCAAACCATGGTTCCTCCACTCTAGCAACACTATTCTTTGATGTATTCATTAGCTCTATTTTACCATTAGCAAAAATGTAATCAAAATGACATCTTAAATTCATCTGATTTTAATGAAGTAAGCCTATAATAAAGTTCGACCCCCCTTTAAAATATATACTTAGACCCGCGGCCCGTTGCTGTGGGTCACTTTTTTGTTATAATGTATAGAAACTAAACAAAAAAGGGCGGCTTCCTATGGAAAATGACCAAGAATTGATTACGACCAAATTTCGCGAAATTAAAAATGTTATCTCCTCCTACTTGATGCAGGTTCTGCCTCACTTTCAGATTTCACCGATAATGATGTATGTCTTGGAGTTTCTACGCAAACACCCTGAATGCATCGCTGTGGATATCGCCAATGAATTTGGGCTAACTAGAGGAGCTATCACACAGCTGTTAGATAAGTTGGAATTGCAGGGTTTGGTCATCCGCAAGCCGCATCCCACTAGCCGCAGAAGTCAGCTCGTTCAAATGACGGATAAAGGAAATGAACTGATAATTAGCATTTTAGCTGCGTATAATAAAAAAATCGAACAGCTATTCACCCCCTATTCCAAGGAAGAATTGGCTTCACTCAAAAAGCTTTTAGAAAAATTGCCGCTATAATCCCAACGTTCCTGTTGGGATTTTTTATTTTCATCTTGACGAATTCGTTTAATCGATATATCGTTTAGTTCATAAACAGTTTAAAACATAAACACACAAGGAGTATTTTGAATGAATACAATTATAGCGATCACAGGAGCCTCATCCGGCATAGGATTAGCGACTGCATTGAAATTTTCTGAGATTGGTTGGACGGTTTACGCTGGCACACGCAACGTCGAACGCGATCAAGAGAAGTACGGCCATCAGGCTAATCTTCATTTTATCGAAATGGAAGTCACCAGCCCTGAATCTATGGAAAATGCGTTTGCCGTTATCGAAAAGAACCACGGTCACCTTGACGTTTTGTTCTGTAATGCGGGCTTTGGATTTTTGAGAGCCTTGGGGCAAGCGACTATGGAGGAGATTCATAACGTTTTTGATACGAATGTGTATGGGGTTATGCATACGATTCGTGCAGGGCTTCCGCTTCTTCGCAAGTCAGATGCTGGGCATCTGGTTGCAACAACTAGTGTCGGCGGCTTGGTCGGACAACCCTTTAATGAGATTTATTGCGCGGCTAAATTTGCCGTTGAGGGTTTGTTGGAGAGCTTAGCAACCTACTACAAACCGACATTTAATATCGATGTCACACTGCTTGAGCCCGGCGCGATCGCAACTAATTTTAACAGCACCGTCCTCGGTCACGTTCAAAAAACCGGCGGCATTCTTGAGGATGAATATAAGCCGATTATCACGCAGTATTTGGACACCTTCGCCAAACGGAATTCGGTGCCTCAAACGTCAGAATCGGTTGCAGAGGTGATGGTTAAATTAGTCACGGAGATGGATCCGAAACCCTTACGCATTCGAACATCGGAGGCTGCGGAAGCTTTCGTCCAATATAAAGTGAGTCAAGATCCCACTGGTCTGGACGGCATGCTCAACACACGTAAGCTGCATTTGAATAGGTAATAATCAAAACAAATACCACTTCGGAACGTAAAGACGTTCTGCAGTGGTATTTTTCAAATCCAAAAAAAGATTACATAAACTAATATAATTAGTTAAAATATTATCATCATTAGTCTTCCTATGAAAGGGAGTGTTGTCCTATGATGATCATGATGAAAGCCGCCAATTTAGGCTTACGTTTTCTGCTAGAACTTTGCATCCTTGCTTCCCTCAGCTATTGGGGATTTCACGTTGGCAAAGGAGGGCTGCTCAAAGGCGTTTTGGGCATTGGCACTCCGCTGCTTGCAGCCCTCCTATGGGGCGTGTTCGTTTCACCGAAAGCTTCAATAACCGTCTCTCAGCCTCTTCAATTTTTCATCGAACTCGCTATTTTTGCTATTGCCATTATTGCTCTTTACATAACTGGCAAACATTCTCTCGCTATTTGTTTCGCCCTTTTTTACATCCTTCATCGCATACTAATGTTTCTCTGGGAACAATAAATAGCGTTTACATTTGGGCAACGAGCAGCCCATCTTTTACAACAACGGTATACGCGGTTAGACCTTTCGAAGGCACGTTCAGACACACGCCTGTATGAGTATCGAATTCCCAACCATGCAAGGGACACACAAGCTCCCCACTTTCCTCTTCTACCAATCCCCCAGCATGCGGACATTTGCGCGACACTAAACGATAGCTCTCAGGTTCGTCGTTTTTCAAAATCCAATACTTTTGGCTTTCAATCTCAACTTCTGCGGGTAGCTCTGTGAAACGTTGTTCGGGGCCCAGTTCAATTTCTTTCATCCTAATCCTCCTAGCAAAATATTGATTACTTCCGTCTTATTAGTTTATCGCAATCCACATTCTTCTACACATAATTTCCCACAATGTTACGATAGGATGTCCATAATTTTTCGGTACAGTAAGGGTGTAAGGGAAATGAATAACATTCCCTACAAGTTACATATATCGAGAGGAGTTTTCAAAATGAAAACACAATGGAAAAAACGCGCAGCTCAAACTAGCTTGCTAGCCGTAATCGCAACTATCGCATTCGGAGCCGTAAGTGCATCCGCAGCAGACACGAACAAAGAAACGAAAACAATCCAAGGCATTCAAATCTCACAACCTGAAGGCAGCAAACCACTAATGATGTTCCGTACAACTAACGCAAGCTCAGGTTTACTGTTGCAGCCATCGCATGAGCGAAACTACTGGAAGCTGCTTGCCAGTACCTATGCACCAGAAACTTTATCCGATTGGAAGAAAGCGTTGGAAGATCGCAAACAGGTAGAAAATGAGTTTCCAAAACCTGCTTTTACAAAAAAAGTGATCTTTAAGAAAGATGCTGAGACGGGTAAAACAGATGAGAAAGTCCTGACTGAAGACGATGCACTTCAATTAGAAGGGCTCCCAGCTTCCGTTACTGCCGTCCCTGCTATTCCTTCTGTTGCCATCAATTCAGATGGTGTTATAACGCCGCCTACAAAAGATATCATGATCAAACAACTGGTTACCCAAGCACTTCCACTTGAGGGTGCAGTAGCTGGTGATATAATGAAAGCGGAGCTACCCGAATCTTTCAAACGCCAACAGAAATTAACGGAAGCAGTGGAAGCTGATGATACAGCGGCGATTAAAAGCCTATTGCCTGAATTGTTGAAGGATTATGTGAAGCAAACTGAAGAGCTACGCGAGTTAACGAAGAAATTGAAAACAGAAATTCCAGCACCTGCTGAGAAATAAAGATTGTTTAACTATTTGAATCTAGTGGAATCGATCGCATTTTTTGAGCTGATCGGCTCCACTTTTTCCCTATGTAGTCAGGAAAGTAGGAGATTATGCACATGTATCACATCTATCTGGTAGAAGATGAAGAGGATTTAAGAGGCGTCCTGGCAGCATATTTAGAGAAAGAGGGGTGGCAAGTGCGCTCGTTCCCCGACGGAACCTCAGCCCGAGAAGCAATCTCGGAGCGGCCGGACTTGTGGGTCCTCGATATTATGCTGCCCGGCGTGGATGGTTATCAATTGATGCGGGAAATCAAGGCGGATCAACCGATGCAGCCTGTTATCTTTATTTCCGCGCGGGATGCAGATATAGATCGGATTATTGGACTGGAGCTAGGCAGTGATGATTATCTGGCCAAGCCTTTTTTACCGCGGGAACTCGTGATCCGCACACGTAAATTACTTGAACGTGTCTATGGGGAACGACTCGGCGGATCTCTGGCAGCCGCTCAAGAACGCCGCGTGAAACTGACAGTAGGACCCTATCTGATCGATGAGCAAGGCCGCATCGTGACCGACGCCGATGGAACGAACCCGGAGCTTACGTCGAAGGAATTCGAACTGCTGCTTTACCTGGTGAATCACCATGGACAGGTGCTTGAACGTCAGCAGGTGCTTACTGCTGTCTGGGGCATCGATTACTTCGGTACGGATCGCGTCGTCGACGATTTGGTGCGAAGATTACGCCGTAAGCTGCCGGAATTGCGACTTGAAACCGTGTATGGTTACGGATATAGGATGGTGAAAGCATGAGAATGCGTCTGGGAAATTGGCCTCTTGCGGTCAAGCTATGGGGGGCGTTCGCCTCTTTGACACTTTTGATTTTCACACTGCTCGCTATCCTGCTTCCTTGGACATTGAAGGGATTTTTCACTGAGCAGCTGTATGATATTTTACTCGATACACAGAGCGGTCTTCGGGTGGAAAGCAGCAAAGCGGCGACTTTTGCAATCCCCGCGGAGCCAACCATTCAACTCCCGGTTCCCAGCTTTGTACAGGGCATACCTATGGACAAGCGCATTTTGGTCGTATCGAAAATGGACCTCAATGAAGTAAACAACATCCTCCCTAATTCAACTATGGGGACACGGGCAACCGCGACTCTTCAAGAGACATTTAGCGGACCAGCCATTCAGCATTTCATGATAAGTGGTACAGCCAGCAATCAAACATGGGCTACGAGCGCTGCCATTAGCGAGCCTTTCATGCAGGCTATGGAGCATGATGCCTTTGCACAACAGCTGCCTGTAGAAAAATATACGCGGAATATCGAGAACAAAAGTATCTTCTATGTGATTCGCAAAGAAGGTGATCTAGCTAAGCCCAACTTCATCGTCTCGTATGCTTGGGGAAACTATCGCAACGATCTCGTGATGACGATGTTTGGCCGGCTCATGCTGCTGATGGTAGGACTTATTGTCATCAGCTGGCTCCCCTGTCTGGGAATAGCTCGCTATTTCACACGTCCACTCGTTCAGATGGAGCGCCATGTCGGGCGGATGGCCGAACGTGACTGGCACGAGCCTATCACAACAAGACGTAAGGATGAAATTGGCCGGCTAGCCAAAGCGATTGAATCCATGCGGCAGCGGTTAGTGCGCCAGGATCGGGCGCAGCAGTTCTTCCTGCAGCATACGTCTCACGAGTTAAAAACACCTGTAATGGTAATTCGCAGCTATGCGCAATCCATACAAGACGGCGTTTATCCGAAGGGAACCCTCAATGAAAGCGTTGGCGTTATTATGAAAGAAGGCGAGCGGCTGGAGAAGCGGATTCGCGACCTGCTGCTGCTGAATAAGCTGAACTATTTGACGGCCAGAGAGAAGCCCTTTCAGCCTTTTGAGATCAATGCTGTCATTGAGGATGTGGTTGAGCGGCTGCGGTATCGTCGTCCTGAAATCAAGTGGGAGATGGATCTCACTCCTCATACCACACTAATTGGTGATCAGGAACAGTGGAAAATAGCCTTGGAAAATATGCTCGACAACCAGCTCCGCTATGCAAAAAGCTGCATTCGCATCCTGGTCAAATCTCAGACACTCGACAATGCGAATGCGATAAAAGGGCAACCCTCTTTATCTGAGTTTTGTATAAGTAATGATGGCCCGCTTCTTGATCAAGCCATCGCGGACAGTCTCTTTGAGCCCTTCCGCTCCGGCGGTGATGGCCAATTCGGACTTGGCCTCGCCATCGTGAAACAAATTATGGATCATCATGGCATGACCGTTCGCGCGGCAAACCAGAGAGATGGCGTATCCTTTTATATCGAGCCAGGAAAGCATGAGAATAAGTCGACCGTTCCCAAAGTTTCATAAGGACGAAAAAGCACAAGCAACAGGGAACCGATTCCTGGCCGCTTGTGCTTTTTTCCTTTGTTCCAACGGAAGCTCATTTAAGTAGCACGATTATGATTATTTTCAAGCTTGGCGGAAAAACCAGTGAGTACGACGGCAACTAGAACCATCAGTCCACCAATCCATGGTGTATGCAAAAGTCCAAAGAGTCGACAACCACACCGCCGATTATAGAATGATTGGCTCATAATATCCTCCTAGTTTATAATTGAAGTGAACGGCCGTACACTTTAACATTTCGGCTCTGAGTGCTATTATATTTGTATACGAACTTTTTGATTAGTACGCACTTTGAAGTAGTATAGATACATTTAAGGTATATAGGTACTATAAAGTACCCTTATTTTCAAAAGGAGGTTTACTACTATGGCCTATAATGTTCCAGTCGAAGCTACACTTGATGTGATCGGTGGTAAATGGAAAGTCGTCATCTTGTGTCATTTGGACAAAGGGGACAAACGAACAAGCGAACTTAAAAGGTTAATGCCCGACATTACACAGAAAATGCTTACTCAACAATTACGCGAGTTGGAACAAGATGGAATGGTGAAAAGAACAAGTTATGATCAAGTGCCACCGAAAGTGGTCTACTCCTTAACCGATTATGGTTGGTCTTTCAAGCCCATTCTCGATGCCATGTGTGCTTGGGGGGAGCATCATATGAAAGAAAAAGATATGGCTCCAATATTAACTCATTGATCACTGAGCTAAGGCGGTATTCAAGTAACTAATCTCAGGAGGTGTTTGCTTTGAAGATCATGATTTCAGCTTCGGAAGCAATGGAAAAAGGGGTCTGGTCGGAGATACTTCGTCTCTTTGGGAGAGATAAAGATGAGGAGATATGGCCACAGGAGGAATTTATTTTGACTGAGGAGCAGGCGCTAAAGCTGAATCTTATAAAGAAATAAGCACTAGAAAGAAGACCATCCAGAGAGTGGTCTTCTTTCTAGTGCTTCTAGAGTGAGCAGCCTCTTCACGGAAATATGCAGCCTTCTACCAAAGGTAGACTCCTTTATACGAACCTAGATCCCCTATTTATGAAAAATAGCCACTAATTCAATTTTACACATTTCTTCCACTTTAGCGGATCGTCGTTCCGTTAAGAGCAACTCTGCCAAAAAAAGGACCTCCTCCTAATGGCGGAAATCCTCATGGATACGTGTAACAACTATCGCAAAGCAAAAAAATGCCCCCGATCACCGGAAGCATTCCTATCACATCACAATTAAGCTTTAGCCTTTGCTTTAATCTCTTCAAGCGGCTTGTGGTTACCGTATTTCGGATACTCACGTGTGGATGGAGCCGCCCAGTGAACCGCATTGCTGATAACGCGGCGGATTTGCTCATTGTAGTATGTACGGTACGTCTCGTGTCCAGGACGGAAGTAGAAAATTTTCCCGTTGCCGCGGTTGAACGTGCAACCGCTGCGGAAAACTTCGCCGCCTTCGAACCAAGAAACCATGATCAGCTCGTCCGGCTGAGGGATATCAAAATGCTCACCGTACATTTCCTCTGCTTCAAGATCGATGTACTCGCCGATGCCTTCAACGATTGGATGACCTGGAGCAACAACCCAAAGACGTTCCTTCTCATCAGCTTCACGCCATTTGAGGTCACATGAAGTGCCCATTAGCTTTTTGAACACTTTGGAGAAGTGTCCGGAATGCAGCACGATAAGCCCCATGCCTTGCCATACACGCTTTTGAACGCGGTCTACGATCTCGTCCTGCACTTCGTTATGCGCCTTATGTCCCCACCAAATGAGAACATCTGTGTTATTCAAGACTTCTTCGGACAAGCCGTGCTCAGCATCATCTAATGTCGCATACGTGACATCAACTGCTCCGCTCAAACCTTCACCAATCGCCGTATGGATACCATCTGGATACGCTGTGCGTACGACTTCGTTTTCTTTTTCATGACGGAACTCGTTCCAAACCGTTACTCTAAGCTTCTGACTCATCTTCTTATTCCCTCCAAGGTAGCGTATTCATTCATACTTTTGAGTATAGTCACTCCCTCGCCGAAAATAAAGGCAAGATCCTGCCTAATTCTTATTCAATAGTGTCCTTCCCTTTCAAGCAATGATATACTCATTACTGATAATCCTTACATTTCACCACTTTTTACGTATTCAAAAATGTCTTTCATAGTAGTGAGGTATACATATCCATGGACCCTATACATAGCTCTAGCACCTTCACCGAGATTGTAAATGAAGAAGTCATTTATCAGAACCCATTGCTCTTTTTGAAAATTTGGGAAATGAGTTCTGACACCCAGCAGTACGGACCTCCTACTCCTTGGCGTTGGCATTCACATATGCAAGTTGAATTTCTTGTGGTCATTGAAGGTCAACTCGGCATCCAGACGAAGCACGATTATACGGTGATGGCGCCTGGGGATGTCATGGTCTTGGGCTCTTCCCAGCCTCATCGAACATATAAGCATTCAGCGGATGCCTTGCGACAGATTGTTTTCCAGATTGATCTAAAACAGCATTTTGATCTTAGCACCATGCCCTACCTGCACTGTTTCTCAGAGCTGACTCATCCACTTGAGCAATTTAATGAGCTGTTTAAAGGCAATACGGCCGTCAAGCAAGCTGCTTACAACCTCATCATGCAGATTTACGAAGAGTCGCAATCCCGCAAAATTGGGTACGAGTTAGCGATCAGTGCAGCGATCAAAAATCTCTTACTTTTAATGCTGCGCAATGACAACCGAGATTTCTCAGCTCTTGCCGAGGACTCCGGCATTTCTCGCGTGCGTCCGGCGCTAGATTTTATCGATGAGCATCTGAGCGAACGGATTTCGGTCGAAGACATGTGCAATGTGCTCAATTTGAGCTATCATTACTTTATTAAGTATTTCAAAAAGGTGATGGGGATATCCTTCGTCGATTACGTTAATTACAAGCGGATCAAAAAAGCCGAGCGTCTCCTTCTTACAGGCGACCTCAGCATTATGGAAGTAAGCTTTGAAGTAGGCATACTGAATATGGCGCAGTTCTACAAGTTGTTTAAGCGTCATAACCAATGCTCGCCCAAAGAATTTAAACAACGCATGCGCAGTCAATCCGGGCTGACGCCTCTGCTTGCGCAAGCGGACTAGCGCGCTTGCCTAGTAGCCTCCACGGGAAATCCCGCAGGAGGCTTTGTTATATCCATCAAGGCAGGAAACCTTGTTGGCTGACAAACACACGCTCCTGAGGAAAATGCCGCAGGAGCTGTTCGCGCACGCGCTCGTACGCATCCCGACTGTACCAGTCTGGCAGCTCCAGCGCGTCATAGATAGCGCGCACGCCGATGCGTTCCGTGCGCTTGCCCCCACTGCCATCGCCCATGAAGTAATCGTCGATGCACACCCGATCCACGATGCCCGCAAGCAGCTCGGCGAAATGCTCCGAGCTCGGCAGCGCTGGCGCTATCGTGGCCTGCACCGGAATGCCGCGAGCTGCGAGCTCGCGCAGTGCATTTAGCCGCGCCGGAATCGGCGGCGCGGACGGCGTGAACGCTCGGCGTATATCCTCGCGGTCGGTCTCGACCGTCATGCTGACTCTTACACGTTCGCCGAGCAGCTTTAATACATCCGCGTCCCGTGTCACGAGCGGGCTGCGGGTCTGAACGAACAAGAAGTCCGGCGGATTCGCGGACAGCACCTCAAGGAGCGAACGGGTGATTCGCTCCTTATGTTCGATCGGCTGGTAGGGATCCGTTGCCGATGACATGAAGATCGTAACCGGCCCTTTGCTCTTCGCTTTGGCCAGCTCCTTCGCTAGAAGCTCGGCCGCATTTTCTTTTACATCGACCCAACCGCCCCATAAATCGCTGCGGAATAATGCGACCGGCATCTGCCTCACGTAGCAGTAGGAACAGGCAAAAGCACAGCCGGTATAAGGGTTTAGCGTGTGTGTGTACCCCTTAAGAAAGCCGCTCGCTTTCGTGAGCAGCTGCTTCACCGTCTTCCGGTTTACGTCAACCTTCATAGACTCACCTCCATTTTCCCTTTCGGAGAACATATTTGGATATCATAAATATCGTATTAACTAATTTCATCTATTACATTGGATAAAATACAATACTCCAATAGAATCGATTATCAGTAACCCTAAATTAAAAATCTGATAAACAATCCTGCTCTAGATTGAGGTGTCTTAAATAAGGATCAATCGTCAACTATGCTTGGTTGAGGTTGCTGAATGAATGAATCCCTATTCGCCCGTTCCTCACGAGCTTAATGACTCTAAAATCAAATTTTGGAGTTTTGAATACCAGTTGTGAGAGACATATTGAATCAATCGGCAGTCTCCAAACTCCAATGGATTAGAGTTATATACAGCCACATCTGATCAGAGTCACAATCCTGCTCGCTCCAACAGCAGCAGCTTCTCCTTGTTCCGGAGTCCACCGCGATAGCCAGTTAGCGACCCATCCTTCCCCACAACGCGATGACACGGCACCACGATTAGCACGGGGTTAGCCCCAATGGCAGTGCCTACGGCCCTAACTGCACTTATTTTATCCAGCTCTTGGGCTACCTGTGAATAACTACACGTTTCCCCATGTGGAATCTCATGAAGCACACGCCACACCGACTGCTGAAACGTAGTACCACGAAGATCCAACGGCAATGTAAATGTCGTGCGTAGTCCTTTCAAGTACTCCTCTAATTGATGGATATAGGGCTGCAGCTTCTCTGTATCCTCTACCCAGTTAGGCTCAGGCAGCTGAGCACGAGCCCATTTCACTAATTCCAACCAAGCACCCTCATCTACACCACCTGTATGATCCGCCTCATGAAATTGCAAATAGCAAAGCCCCTCATCCGTTGCCGCCATTAAAAAGTTATTCTCCAGTAAACGAACAATTCCCCAAAAGATCGACTTGGTCGGTTTAGTTTGCATCTCTGACTTCGCCTGCTTGGTTTGCATCTCTGACTTCGCCTGCATGGTTTGCGACTCGGACTTCACCCGCACAGTTTGCATCTTCGAACCCTCCTCGGTTATGTTTAAATTAATTTTATTTGACGGAATTCCGTTGGCGAAAAACCGGTCTTTTTTTGAAACATCGTGGCAAAATGTGCCGCATTCGGAATCCCCACTTGAACACCAATCGCATTCACAGGAGCACTCGTCTCTAGAAGCAGCCGTTTGGCGGCTTCGATACGCACTTGTTGCAGATAGGTTAGAGGCGAGACGCCCTGCACGCGTTTGAAAGTCCTTTGGAGATGATACACGCTCGCATAAAAGTGATCTGCCAGGGTTGTCAGCGTCAGCGATTCGGCATAACGTTCTTCGATGTGAGCCGCCATAAGCGACACCCATTCTTCATCTGGCAGTCTCACGCCGTCTGGTCTGCACCTTTTGCAAGGACGGTAATTTTCCGAGAAAGCCGCTTGGCGGTTCCCAAAAATCCGGACATTCTCCTTCTTTGGCAGCCTTGATTTGCAGGACGGCCTGCAGAAGATCCCAGTTGTCGTCACCGCATAATAAAACGTACCATCATAAGCCGCATCATTCGCAACAATCGCTTTCCAAAACCGTTCTTGCATGACTACCGCTCCTCTCAGCTCCATCTCCCTACTAACTTCAGTATAACCAAACTATGCTGCTCTTGTAAGGGAAGGAAGATGAGAAAGCAAGATTACGAAAGCCGCTATCAGTGATAATAGAGGAAGAAACTTTATCAGATAAGAGGAGAATTTAACATGCCACATCTTCAACCCTTTGACCCTTCTATCCTAAAATGGTGCGAACAGACGAGCTCTCTCATACTTCCGCTTCCCGATCCTTTTCGTTATGAGCAAAATCTCGGTTACCTATCCCGATCAACCAATGAGTGCCTATTCCATGTGGATAACTTAGCTATTTACAAGCTTGTTCAGGTTGGGGATAATCACGTGCTAATCGCTGTCAACAGTGAGGATAATTCCCGGCTGCGCATTCAACTACTCCATAGTACCGACGGTACCCTCACCCCCTCCCTTCGTGAAGACGTGGCTCGTTATGTGTGGGAATGGTTTGACCTCGGCACCGAACTTACACCGTTCTACGAGTTAGCCAAGGGTGATCCGCTGCTGAAGCAAGTCACACAGGACTTTTATGGGCTGCGCCTGATGGGGATTCCAGATCTATTCGAGGCGATGAGCTGGGGCATTATCGGACAGCAAATCAACCTGACTTTTGCCTATACGCTCAAAAGACGTCTTGTTGAAGCCTTCGGCACACAGCTAGACTGGGAAGGACGGACGTACTGGGCATTTCCTACACCAGAGCGAATCACCGAGCTCACACCTGATGCCTTGACTGCTTTACAGTTCACGGGTAAAAAGGCTGAATACTTAATTGGCGTTGCCAAGTTGATGGCCGAGAGGCTGCTTGTTAAAGAGGAGCTGCTGAGTCGGAACGATTTTGCCGATATGGAGAAAGAGCTGTTAAATATTCGCGGTATCGGTCCGTGGACGGCCAATTATGTACTGATGCGCTGCTTGCGGAACCCCGCTGCTTTCCCTCTTGCCGACGTTGGTTTGCACAATGCTCTGAAGCATGTGCTTGGTTTAGAACAGAAACCGACTCTTCCTCATATTCGACAGCTTGCTGAAGGATGGAGTGGTTGGGAAGCTTACGCAACTTTTTACTTATGGCGTGTTTTGTATTGATATCTCTTAATTAATGTAATGTACATGTTATGTTTTACTCGCATTTATTTGTTTTTCTATGATTTCATATAAAAAAACGTGATTTGTTATCAACCATGCGTTAGTTTATATTACATTTATAGCAAAACAAAGAGGAGAGATTCTATGATACAAATTCGACGCTATTCTACGCTAGATCATGACGATGTTTGGAGAATTCATTTATTAGTCATCTCGGAAGCGAAAGTAGAACCTACTCATCAGCACTATCACGATATCCTACATATTGATGAGCAATATTTGCAATCAGGCGGGGAATTTCTGGTAGGTACAGGTGAGAATGGCACCGTTTTTGCCATGGGAGGTTTAAAAATCCTCGATAACAACAAGGCCGAAATCAAACGATTACGCGTACATCCCAGCTTTCAGCAAAAAGGCTATGGTCAAATGCTCTTAGACCGTTTGGAGCAAAGAGCCAAAGAACTCGGTATGAAGCAGCTAATTTTAGATACACTATCCAATCAAATCGGCGCTCAGAAGCTTTTTGAGAAAAACGGTTATATTTTGCAAGGCCCTGCCGTTATTGATGGTTTCAATGTGATTCTTTATCAAAAAGAAATCGCCTAATGCGAGAAAAAGGTTGCTCCCTTCGGTCTTTTATGATCGAAAGCGGCAACCTTTATTTATTGTTATGGTTTTATCTATCGTCTCTCTAAACATCGATAACTAGACTTAGGTCTTGGTCAAAACTTGACTTTCAAACGGTTCGTGGCTTTACTTGAAGTAGTATACTAAAGCAAACATCTATTACTAATATTCTCTTTCTCGGTTACAAGGAGTGCATATGTCATGAAGTTTATGGGACTAATTGAACAATTATTTGCACAATATGGCTATTGGGTATTGTTGATCGGTCTGCCATTGGACGCTATTGCGCTTCCAATTCCTCCAGGAAATACGACGATGACGTATACGGGTTTTTTAGTTTATAAAGGGGTGCTTCATTGGTTCTTAGCCATGGTTGCGGCCTGGGTCGGAACTATAATAGGCATGACGATTACCTATTGGATCGGATATAAACTGGGCACGCCTCTGATTGAACGTTATGGAAAACTTCTGTTTTTGAAACCTGCACATCTTCAGAAATCTAGAGAATATTACGCAAAGTACGGAAACAAATTGCTGCTTTTCAGTTATTTCATACCGGGAATCAGGCAATTTATCTTTTATTTTGTAGGCATCATCCGCGTTCCATACCGAATTTTTGCTTTATTCGCCTTCACAGGCTCAGCTTTATGGGTGGTTGTATTTTTCGGAATCGGATACCTTTTCGGTGATCAGTGGCTTATCATTTTTATGTGGGTTGAAAAGTTTTTGATTTACACCTTGATTGGGTTGTGTATTGCGGTGGCTCTTTTTCTCCTTCTCAAATGGCGTAATCGTTTGAAAACAGGGCTGCACAAGCCTCAACGATGAAACGGCCTGAAGAAAAGTAATATTTCACCTTCTATGTCAAACAGAATTCCCCTATGTATATGAAAAGGTTGCCCCTCCGGTCTTAGTAAGATCGAAAGAGGCAACCTTTATTTAATTTTCTAGTGTGCCGCTGCCTTTTTACGGGTAAGTAAAATAAAACATAGGATCGCTCCTATTTCCATCACGGCTATGATGATGCCTAATGGAATCGCGGTTTGGCTCCCGCTAATACCGACCAACGG
The DNA here is from genome assembly GCF_030817215.1 of Paenibacillus sp. V4I3. Classification (GTDB taxonomy): domain Bacteria; phylum Bacillota; class Bacilli; order Paenibacillales; family NBRC-103111; genus Paenibacillus_E. Next base: position 1,644,426 of record NZ_JAUSZA010000001.1, on the reverse strand, counting down.
AGCAACTAGGCCTCCTATGATAAAAGAAAGCAAACCTAACAATGCTGCGGCGCTGCCCGCTGTTTTCCCTTGATTTTGAAGAGCTAGGGAGGAAGTAGCTACAGAGACAGGTCCTACGCTAGAAACGATAAAGAAAAAAGCCGCCAAAATCGCATATAACCCTGCCCCGATAAGGGTAGAAATGAACAGTAACAAGCCGCCGAAAGCGGCAATGGCAAGCCCACCTGCTAGTAATCGATAATTGCTTACTTTGCCTGCTAGCTTGCCTGTGATTTGACCGGCTATGATAACACCCAGACCGTTAATCGCGAAGCAAAGACTGAACATTTGCGGGGAAACGCCGAAAATATCCTGCAGCACGAACGGGGAACCCGATATATAGGCGAACATGCCGGCAAAAACGAGCCCTTGCGTTAACGTATAGCCCATGAACATACGGTCTGTGAGCAGGCCGCCAAACGTTCGCAACGTATTGGTGAGACCGCCTTTGGAACGACGCTCTGGCGGGTGTGTTTCCTTCAAGCTGAGCACAGTAGCAAAGAGCATAACCACCCCGATCAAGCTTAAAACAAGGAATACGCCACGCCACGAGGTGAACTGCAAAATTTGACCACCTACGATGGGAGCAAGTATAGGCGCAGCCCCATTGACCAACATTAAAAGTGCAAAAAATTTCGTCAGCTCCACACCTTCATACATATCACGAACAATCGCACGAGAGATGACGATGCCAGCTGCGCCAGCCATGCCTTGAACGAAACGCAGACCCAGAAATACCCATATCGTTGGCGAGAACATGCATAGGACCGAGGAAATCGCATAAATAACGAGCCCGATCAGCAGTGGCATTCGCCTTCCGCGCACATCGCTCACCGAACCGGCGATGAGCTGGCCGATCGATAGGCCGAGCATGCAGGCAGTTAAACTCATTTGTGCCAGCGAGGTCGTGGTATGAAGATCATTCGCGAGCACAGGCAGCGCGGGTAAGTACATATCGAGCGAGAGCGGACCGAAAGAGGCCAGTGAACCGAGCACGAGCACAATCCATAAACGGTTTGAACGACTTACAGTTAGTCTCGCTTGGGAAGCAATAGGATTGGACATCACGTATCACAAACTTTCATTCGTAGTAAATTTACGCTACCATCGAGATGTGGTTTTGTCTAGTAGGTAACTTTTACAAAGCTGAAAACCAGACAAAAAAAGAACCTCCAACAACTCCAGCTGGAGTCGTTAAAGGCCCTTTTCCAGAACGTCATCTCTTACTTCGTTACTTTCACCGTAATCTTCTCGCTCGAGGTAATGCCACCCGCATTGACCAATTCGCTGCGGTACTCATACACGCCAATGGCTCTGCCGGCAATCGTCGACACAGCGCTTTGAGCACTTGGAGAAGCTGCGTTCAAGCTCTTAGTTTCGATCAAGATGCCATTTTCGAATAGGCGATACTCGGTAGCGTTGGTGCCCCACCACATGTTCATTGTCACCTTGTAGTTGCCATCTCCATCCCAATTATCTTGAGATAGTACCGGTTTTCCTGGCGATGCGTCTGTAATCTTGACCACAAGTGGGCTGCTGGCTGTTGTTCCGAAAGAATTAATAAGTTCACTTGTATAGGTGTAAGTGCCGTTCGCTTTGTCTTTAACATCTACTTTAGCCACTTGCGCAGCTGGAGACGCGTCTGTCAATGTTTGCGTACTAATGAGTACGCCATTTTCGTACAGCTTGAACAGGAAGCCGTTATTCCCCCACCACATGTTCATTGTGACTGTATAGTTACCATCTTTTAATCCAGTTGCATGACCACTGTTATCTGATAAAACTGGCTTACCTGGCACTCCAACCGATAACGGCTTCACAACCGTAATAGTCACAGCGTTGGTTTGTACTGTTTTTCCATTCAGTGTGACAGCAGCTGTAATTTGTGCAGATCCTTCTGCCAAAGCGCCAACTTTACCTGCTGCATCTACAGTAACTACCGCTCCATTGCTTGTGTTGTAGGCAACTACAGCACCACTAAGATCAGCAGGCGCTCCGTTGCTTAATGTACCAGTAAGATGAGTAGCCGTGGTTTCACCCGGTTTCAGAGACACCGCGTCAGCAGCTAGGGTAGCTTGACTGAACGTAACACTCGCACTCACGTTGAAGGTTTGTGTCGATTGCACCAAATTGCCCGCAACATCCACTACACTGTATTGCACCGTATGTGCACCTAATGCTAGACTTCCCGCAGCAATGGTTTGACCGCTGTTAATCACAGCGCCATCCAAAGTCAACGTCTGTGCAGCCACACCAGAGTGTGCATCTGTACTGTTCAAATCAAATCTCAGCGCATCCGCATCTGTCACATCCGTCACAGTGTGGCCGGACTCCGTCAAAACAGCAACAGGCGCTGTTTTATCTAATTTCACTTGCAAAGATTTCGCCGCTTCCACATTCCCTGCGGCATCTGTAGAGAAATATCCGATCATATTCGTACCTTCGTTTTGAATGACAATGGATGCAACGTAAGCAGCTGCTGTCCCACCATTGATACTGTATTCGGTCCCCACCGAACCAGCTGATTCATCCATAGCCGTTAAGGTAATCGTCACATCTTCTTTAAACCAGCCCTCGCTATTTGGAGCACCCGACAATGCCGCCGTCGTCACAGGTGCCACTGTGTCAGCCACTACGGTGAAATCGCCCGAACCTCTTGGTTTCAACTGGAATACACCTTTGAAAATGGCAGCCACACCTTTGATATTCACGGTTTGACCTGCCTGGTATGGGAACGTACTTTGTGTTAATCCAGTACGTGCATCAACCCGAACATGATTGCTTACCGCTCCGCTAACCGCATCAAATTCAAAAGAACCAGTCGGTGAAGCGCTGATGATATTGCTAATCGTCACATTGCTAAGCTCAACCAATTGACCTTGATTCTCGTAAGTTACAGCTGTTACAACCACAGGTGTAGGTACAACAGCGACCCCTGTTTTGGCAATTTCCACCGGATCCGTCAACTCAAGCTCTGTGTTAAATAGCGCTGTCGAAGCAGTTACCTTCACGGTATCTCCAAGATGGAATCCACTCAAGCTCTGGAACACATACAGACCGCCGGTAGCATCCTGCAAGTAAAAAGATTGTCCGCCAAAAGATCCTGGCTCCGTAATTACAACGCCTTCCACTGTCACCAGTGTTCCTGCAGCTTTCCCCCGTGCTTCAGCGACGGTGATCTTCGCCGGAATCGGATTCTGCTCTTCCGGTAACGGTTCAGCCGGAACGTTGCCAAGTGTAACGGCTTCGGTCTTCAGGTTCGTTCCGTTTTGACGCAGCCTCAAGTTGGCCGCAGCTGTCGTTCCCGGCTTAATTCGAACCTTCAAATCTTTTGAAGCATGTCCGTTAATATCTGAGGTCACGCTAAACGTGGAGCTGTACCCGTATGCAGCAGGCCATGTGCCGTCTGAATTTTGAATCATGGCAATTTGAGCGCCCCCGCTAACCAAATAAATACCCACACTGAACCCCGCTACAGTCGTAGACGCAGGAAGGTTATCCACAACTACCCGTACTGGGAAGTCCACTGCATTGGGTAGTGTTGCTTGATGCACAAAGCTGTAAGCTGCGCTAGCTGTTGCCGTAGGTCCGCCGTATGAGCCCGGTTTAAATGTGCTGCGGTCATACCATTTGTAGCCTGCGTTTGGCGCAGCCCAAGGCTCTGGCTGTGGTTCCGTTGACGCAGCCGGATCTTCAAAAGGCAGCAGCGCTGTCGGTTGATCCAACTGTAAGCCGCTAACCTGAGATAAGCTTGTATAGCTTTCTTTCTTCGAGAGCCAGTTCACCATATTTACAAGCAGCACACCATCATTCTGCTCTTTAAAACCGTCATAGGTCGTCTTCTTCGCACCTGTATCCTCGCGGACATATTTCGGTGTCGCATCTTCAACCGGTGAGGAATCGCCGATAAATCCAGCCTTTCCTGCACCCGCTTTAGCAACAGCCACATAAGGACCTTCGGCAATACCGCCTCCGTTATATACACCTTGATCAACTGCATTTGCCCAAGCATCACTCGTTTGCGGCAGGTACACAATCCCCTTCGCCTTCGTCGGGTCGAGAATGGCTAATGTTGAACCCGCATGCATAGCCACTGTCGAAACGCCGCTGGTAATCCCGAAAGCTTGCTCTGGCGCAACAATTTGATTCGCCGTAATATCACCCAAAGCATTATAGCGGAAACGCAAACCGAACTGCGTGGCCAACCAATCCGAACTAGCTACATCCTGCATGGATGACGAAGCGCTCTCCTCTGCGTTCATGCCGCTAGCTGGGTTCGTCCATGCGCCTCTGCGGTAGCCATTGAATACTTCCGAACCGTCCCAACGGTTCTTGTTACGGTCTGCATTGTAGTGATCTCCGATGAAGAAGATACTGCCGCCTCCCTGCACATATTGCTCCAACGCAGCCTGCTCACTCGTCTTATAGGGAACATTCGATTCTGCAACGACGAATACATCGTAACCGCTCAAGTCACTCAAAGTAATTGGTGTCGTTTTGCGCAGCTCTTTTACATAATAACCATTATTCGCTAAAGCATTGGCGAAATCGGAGAAAGCGCCATCAATAACCCAATCAGCCGCTCCAGCGGTTTGTTCATGCGTATTGTCGAAAAGCACCTTCTTGCCTGCGTTTTCATTCACAACTTTGGCTTCAATGAATGGAGCCGGATCACTCGGTCCTTCCGCCATAACAGCTTGCCAGCTGCTTGTGGCCAACACTTGAAACGGCAACGCGATTGTTAAGGCGAGTGTTGTTTTAAAAAGTTTTGCTTTCCATCCTGGTAGCCTACTCATTACAATTCCTCCTTAGCATTTGCTGAGTCAAAACATTTCTTCATAAGCCGAGGCTTTATGGACAGACAAGCCCAATAATACTTCTAAATTTTACCATGATTTAAAAGAGAAAAGTGATATTTTTTTGTAAAGATAAGGAAGTTTGTGCAGATGTACAATCGTTTAATAAGCTACCTATGCGAACTTCACTATCACTCGAGCTTGATTGTTCATGAATATCATTTTAGTTGACTTGCAATCGCTTTCGGGCATTCCCTAAAATTGAAAAGACAGCTGAACGGCAGGTTATACCTGCCTGCCCAACTGTCCTCATTTTTTGTATGCCTCTGCTTTTTTTAAGCAAATTATGGGCAAGGAAAGTCACCCGACCTTTAGTTAACGGAACGACGATCCGTTATTTCGGAAAATATGCGCTATTACAGCATTGTGAACGATTCGGAGGCAAAAAATGCGAAATAGCGCGTCTACGTTCCACTTCCCCATGATTTCGGGTGTTTTCCATCCAAATAGCATCGACATCCCTCAAGAAATTCTGGTTACAACAGTTAAGACGGCTGATTCGCTTTCGTTTGTCCTCGGTAAGCATTCGGCACAAACCCCGTATGCGCTTTGAACAACTTACCGAAATAATTCTTATTCTCGTAGCCTAACGAATCGGAAATTTGTTCGATGCTCTTGTCTGTGATTTCCAAGAGCTCCTTCGCTTTCTCCATCTTCAGCCGTGTGACGTATTCAATGAAATTCTCCCCGGTTTCCCGTTTGAACAATCGGCTTAAATAGCTTGGATGCAGATGCAGATGAGTGGCAGCATCTTCGAGGGAAATTTTCATATGTAGATGATTGTATACAAAACGTTGACACTCTAGAATTTCACGGTTGTGAGACTCGTGATACACCTGACCTGCCCATTGAATGGCCTGCTGAAGGTAGTCTTTGAGCCACAGCTCAAACTCACGAATTGATGATAATTCATGAACATCATGATGCAAGAGCTCCGAAGAAAAGGTTGACTGATAATGCTGAAGCGACTTGAGCCGCATCCGCACGTCGAGAATCATCTTCAGCAGCCATTCCTTTACTTCCATCGGGCGAAATCGGTTATATTGGATAAAATCTATCCACTTCGAGACAAACACGTCGATCATATCCAATCGCTCATCGAAAACGACACTCCGAAACTCATCTAGTGCTTCAGAGTACTGCGCTAACAGCAACCCTCCGTCCCCGAATCCATCTCTGACATGACCCAATTTAATAATAGATGACTCCGGCAAATAAAATCGTAGATTCTTCCCTTCGACCATACGAATCAATTGATCTTTCAAAGATCGCGCATCTTTGACTGGGCTTCCCGTTAGAAAGGTGAAGGATAGCTTCGAGTATTGCTGCAAGCTGCTTTGCAGTTGCTTTAATGTCTGCTCCACCTTCTGGCTGTTGTTGACGTGAAGCTCCGAGTAATGAGGAAACAACAAAACAAATTCTCCTGTATCGTAAGTGAAAAGTGCTGTCTCCTTCTGATCGACAAGCAGCTCTTCAACAATATTCTGGATGGTATATTCAAACAGATCCTTGGATTGAAAACGATTATCCGCCTCCTTCACACGATTCGCATAACCAAAGACCGGAAGTACGCCTTGTTTTCCAAGTCGAATACCGAATCCTTCAGCTTTCAAAGTCCACTCTTCAGCATCAAATAAGGGCTCATTCACCGTACTGCGGATAAATTGACGCTTAGACGCTCCGCGGTGTTGATAAGCCTCTTTCTCGAGCTTGCGACTCTTCGACAATACTTGGACCTCCGCGTCCAATTGTTCCTTCAGCCTTCCCAGCAACTCGGAAATGTTGCCAACGTTCATCGTTTCCTTCAAGATATATTCGCTCACCGATAGCTTCATCGCTGTTTGCGCAAAGTGAAAATCATCGTGACAAGATAATATGACGGCCTTCACGTGAGGATGAGCCTCACGAAGATGCCCAATGAGCTCCAGTCCATTCATGCCAGGCATGCCAATATCGCTGATAAGCACATCCGTCTTTTCCTGGCGTCCTGCTTCGAGCGCATCTAGTGGATTCTCGTAAGCGCCTGTCAACGTATACCCTAATTCTGCCCACTTAATTGAAGTCTTCAGAAACTCAAGCACAGGTAAATCATCATCCACAATCATAACGGAGTACATGGTTAACCCTCCTTTCCTGCCTGTTGAGGAAAGCGCAGCACAATCTGCGTTCCCTGATCTGGCCCGCTTTCGATTTCATAATCGAAACGATGACCATATATTAAACGAAGTCGTTCAAATACATTGTGAAGACCTATGCCTGACAAGGATGGGCTGCTTGTTTCTTCAGATTGTTGGGTAGGAACGACATCTAAATGATTGCGAAGTGCAGCTAGACGTTCAGGAGGCATCCCTACCCCCGAATCTCTAACTTCCACCTGCAGCCTACCATCCTCACAAATCCTCGAGGCTATGGTAATATCCCCTGCCTTACTTTTAAGCCCATGTATATAAGCGTTCTCAATAAGCGGTTGTAATAAAAACCTAGGTATTTCAAAAAGAAGGGTGTCTGAAGCCGCTGAAATCCGCAGATGTACCCGATCACCGTGCCGAGAATTTAATAGTCGAATATAATGTTCGTTAATCTCAATCTCCTCATGCAGCGAAATGTATTCATTGTTGCGGTTGATCGTCATCCGTAACAGTGATGACAATGAACTGATCAGCTCCGCATTCTCAGAATCACCCTTCATCATGATTTTCAGTCGGATCGAATTGAGTACATTAAATAGAAAATGCGGATTTATTTGCGCCTGCAGCATGGCTAACTCTGCCTTACGCTTTAATTCTTGTTCACGGCGGTTCTCTTCTAACATCCGTTCAATACGGTCAATCATTCGGTCGAAAACATATCCAAGCCGCCCTACTTCGTCCCCCCCGCTGATGTTGGATCGCTCACTCAGTTGACCCGATTCAATTCGGACTACGGTTTGGACAAGCCGCGCAATCGGTTTCGTAAGCGTGCGTACCATATAAAGGAGCACAACAGCGAATAGAATTAAAAAGAATAACTGAATCAGAAAATCAGTCTTTCGGAACGACTCAATTTTGTGGGCAGCGCTTTTATAAGGACTCATATTAACAAGCTTCCATTCAGATGTTAAATGGGTGCTATGCAAGATATAATCTTCTCCATCTACCTTCACAAACGAGGATCCATCCTGCGCAGGGAGCTGATTATAGTAAGGAAATGATTTACCGATTGTGCTGGAGTCTTTATCGACCAGAATACGCCCCTGACCGTCAACAATGACCATCGATTCATTGTTTTTATATTGATCAAATAACTGTTGGATTGTGCTTAATTCCATTCCAACAACCACATAACCGTACGTTAATCCATTGATACGAAGCGGTTTTGCTGCCGCCAATAAATAAGGTTGATTGGTTGCTTGACTATAATTGGTTTCAGCTCCTATCCATTTGACATTATAACCGGATATCTTCTCCACATCGTTAAACCAACTTTTTTGCAGGAATTCGTTCGGGTTAAAAGCAAAGGTTGAATACGAAGCAACATACTCTCCATTGGGCAAAAGCACTGTGACGTACAAATTACCAAAAGAGTTGATGACCGTTGATATTCTCTTGATTATCGTTTGCTTATAAGCCAAGACATCGCCTTTATCCGTTAGGTCATTTGCCCGGCCTAATTCCCGAATGGAAGGCTGCAGATCCTCATCAAATTGAATGAAATTCATCACATAAAGCATATTTTTCATTTGTCCGTTAACAATCTGATTGACGATCCGCATCGATTCCTGCGAGTTATCTGCCACTTGCGACCTTACTGCATCCCGTGTTAGCAAACTGGAGACGTTCATGGAAGCGATTGAAGGAAGAACGAGACAAATCAGAATCGTCAGCACCAATTTATTGCGTAGTGATAAGGTACGAAGCCAGCTCGGCACTGCACTCTCCTGCCTTTCGGTTGAATCGATGAAATGGGAAAAAGAGGAGCCCTAGGCCTCCTCTTTCAATTATATCAGGAATGGTGCACTTGTTGGTTAATAACTACTTGGCATTGCTCTTACGGATATCTTCAATTTTCGTTTTTGCCATCTGAATCGTTTTCTCCAGATCCTGCTTGCCTGTTAAGAAAAGCTCAACTTGTGTTAAGAATTCTTTCTCTTGTTGCAGCGCATATGTCGGAGGAATTAAAAGCTTCGTTGCTTTATTCACTTTCAACGTAGCCAGCAATGAATCCTTATCGATCAGAGCGGCTTGTTCAGGTTTACCGCTTTTCAGAATCGCGTCTACATTCTTGGCAATATCGGCTTTCTTCCAACTTGAGAAGAACAGACCCTGTGTTTGGATTCCTTCCGTCGTATACCATTTCACAAAGTCATATGCCGCTTGCTTATTCTTGGAATTAGCTGCAACACCAACGAAGTCTGCGCCACCAATCGTTAGTCCGTTTTCATCTTTCGCGTCGTACTTCGGATATGGAGCAAAAACGGTTTTAAACTTCGCATTTTGTGATAGTTCTCCTACCATCCAGTTACCCGTTGCTAACATTGCTGTTTTTCCGCTATAAAATACATCGCGGTAAGCCATTTTCTGCGAGACAACTTCAAAGAAAGGAACGGATGTTTTATCTATGTTTTCCATTTTGTTACGTAAGTCTAGGGAGAAACGAACCTTCGGATTATCGATGTTCTGTGTACCATCCGGTTTCACAAGGTAAGCGTTATCCATGTCGTTGTTTAGTGCTAATTCCGCGTATTCTTTCCACGTATGGAAGTAGGAGCCGTATGACTTTGCTGCCCCTTCACCCTTCGTCAATTTCTTAGCATACTCTGCATAATCATTCCAAGTCCACTCGGTTGGTACTGGCAGCTTCGCTTCATCCAACTTATCCTTGTTCAATAGAACGAACCATTCAGCCATTTTACCTGGCAGTGCATAATATTTGCCGTTTACGATCGGGTCAAGCTTATATTCATCTTTGACAACAATGTTATCTTTCTTCAAATATTCATCAAGCGGTTCCAAGATACCTGCTCCTACGCGTTGAGCGAATTCAGGTGCACTGGAATACAAAACAACGTCCATTTGCTCACCGGAAGCTGCTAATAGGTCTAACTTTTTCATGCCTTCTTGGGAATCACCCTTTTCAGACATGTTTTCATATACGACTTTTACGTTCGGGTGTGTTTTATTATAAGCTTCAACTGTCGCGTTCCAATTCCCTTGAACTTCGGTGTACCATCCTTGTACTTTAATTGTAACCGGAGCTTTCGCCGTTGCTGCTGCATCCTTACCATTATCCGCTGCTGGTGTATCTCCTTTGCCACAGCCTGCAAGTGCAGTACTGATCGCTAGGACACCGCTTAGTACTAATAAACTCTTTTTCATAGGAACCCCTCCAAGTTGTATTCGTTATTTTGAAAACCTTTACATGATCGATCGTAACAAACTTGTATGGAGCACACGAGGCACTATTTTAACCTCATGCACTCATTTTTTGACCTTTTACCCTTAACCTTTAACGCCACCCATCGAGATTCCCTCGATAACTTGTTTTTGACCAATGATAAAAATGATAAGTAAAGGTACGATTGCCGATACAGAAGCGGCCATGATGAGTGAGTAGAACTCTCCATTTAAATCAGCAAAGGATCGGATGCCGAGAGGCAGTGTGAATAAATCTTTCGTTCTTAAGAAAATGAGCGGGTTCTGGTAATCGTTCCAAGTCCAGATAAAACGCAGAATCGCATAAGTGGCGATCGCCGGACGTACAAGCGGTGTACAGATAGAGAAGAAAATTCGGACATGACCTGCACCATCCATTCGCGCTGACTCGATAAACTCCTCATGAATGCCCATATAGAACTGACGAAGCATGAAAGTACCGAGAACACTGAAGGAGCCTAGCAAAATCAAGCCAAAGTGACTGTCGAACAAGCCCATCCAGCGGAACAATAGAAACTGTGGAACGAGAATCGCTTGACTGGGAATCATATAGATCGCCAGGACGAGAATAAAGAGTACATGACGGCCGCGAAACTTGATCTTCGAGAAGGCATAGGCTGCCATGGCGGAAAGCAGGACGGAAAGCGCCGTAGTTAAGACGGAAACCTTGATAGAATTCCAGTAATAAAGGGAGAACTTCGTCGACCACACCGTCTTATAATTTTCAATCAAATTCCAATGCTTCGGGATCCACTGAATGGGATATATAAACACATCTGCTTCCGGCTTCATAGATGCGGATATCATCCATAAGAAGGGAGACATGAACAATATGCCTATAATAAACATGAGTATAGTTAGCAGTGTTTTTTTAACATTTTTAAACTTGTCCATCGGTTACTCCTCCTTCTTCTCTAGTAATTGACCCATCTACGTTGCCCAAACCACTGAACGAGTGTAATCAGGAGGACAAACACCAGCAGCACAATAGCCATTGCGGAGGCATAACCGGATTGTAGATTAACGAAAGCTGTTTCATACAAACGATATACGACTACACTGGTTGAATTCGCAGGACCGCCGCCTGTTAGAACGGAAATAACGTCGAACGCTTTGAATGTCCCTATAATGCCTGTTACGAGTAAGAAGAATGTGGTTGGTGATAAGAGCGGCACGGTTATGCTGAAAAATTGCTTCAACTTCGATGCACCGTCAATGTCCGCTGCCTCATAAAGATCGTTCGGAATCGACTGCAGACCGGCCATAAATATAATCATGTTATATCCGATACTCACCCAGATCATAAGTCCCATTACACAATATAAAGCAAAATCCGGATCAGCTAGCCATTTGGGCGGGTTCGCCATCCCCCAGTCGATTAATATTTGATTAATCGGTCCATAGGTTGGGTGGAACAATACCTGAAACACAATAGCTACAGCAACAACACTTGAGATGTAAGGAATGAAATAAACAACTTTAAAGAGGTCTTTAAAATGAATTTTCTTATCGATGATAACCGCCAGAACCAGCGAAGAGATCAAGGTTAACGGCACTACAATCATAAGAATCAGGTTATTTTTGAGTGATAGAAGAAATACGCTGTCATGCACAAGCTTAACAAAGTTATCTAAGCCGAGAAATTTCACTTTAGAAAATCTGGCAACAAAGTTCCAATCCGTAAAACTGAGGAAAAAGGACGCTACGATTGGAAATAATGTAAAGATAAATAATCCAAGTACCATGGGACTGACGAATGCGTATCCGACCAGATCCTCGCGCACCTGCTGCATGGACCGCTTCCGCTTCACTTGTACGGATGGAATGGTGTCTGCTTGTGAATGTATTTTGGTAGCCATGAAATTCACCCCATGTCGTGTTTTCTCTAGTCTACCTTGGTGGAGTAGGATCGGTAAGTCAATTAATTGACCCCTTTGGGTAAAATTTTAACCTGTAGCTCAAAGTTGTATTTTGTACAACAATAAGCTGGCTAATCCACGTTTTCCCTGCGATTGTTGCAGAAAATACAACATTTCCCTCAAAAACAGCTCTTTTGAAGGAAATGAGGCTAAATTGTTGTACAACATACAACATCTCCTGCTAGGATGAGAAGAAACCTCTGAAATTGTTGTACTCTGTACAACTTTCGCTCCTATAAGCCGAAAAAAGACTATCAGGCTGGCCTCCTAATCCGCCCCCTTCTCCCTCAAACAGCAAAAAATCCGATGAGCCACAGAGGCTAACCGGATCCTTGTTCTTACTTATTCGCTTCATGCACCTTGAGCAGCTTGCCTTTAATCGTCGTATTCTTCATGATTTTGAGCACCAACGGGCCTTTACCATTCAAAATATCCACATACGAAACATTGTCCTGAATCGTAATGATACCGATATCGTCAGCCGTGATACCTTCAATTTTGGCCAAGGTTCCCACAAAGTCTACAGCCCGAATCTTTTTCTTTTTCCCGCCGTTAAAATAGAGCTTCATGATTCCCTTGTTCAGTTGGTCACTTTTATCCCTCTTAATGACCGGCGTGGCCTGCATTTTCTGATCAAAAGCAGGTTGTCCAGTAGCAACCTCCTCCGCCGTGGGAGCGTCTTTTCTCGGTATTTCGAACCCCAGATAGCCCTCAATATCAGCTAGAAACTTGTCCTCATTTGGCGTAACAAATGTAATCGCCTTGCCCGTCTTCCCCGCACGTCCCGTTCTTCCGATTCGGTGGACATAGCTTTCTTTTTCAAGCGGAAGATCGTAGTTAATGACATGTGTGATATCCTCCACGTCAATCCCTCGCGCCGCGACATCCGTAGCAATTAAGAAACGGAATTCCCCTCTTTTGAAAGCATTCATGACTAGGAACCGATCGTCCTGTATCATGCCCCCGTGGATTTTATCGCACGGATAGTCCAACTGCTCCAACTGTCTATATAAGTAGTCGACATGCTCTTGTGTCCGGCAGAAAATGATGCAATTATCGGGATTCTCCACCACGAAGACATCCTTAAGCACGTTAAACTTATCATTTTCTCGAACCGTTATAATGGAATGCTCAATCTGAACCTTAGATGCCTCCGGCGTTTGAATCTCAATATCAATGGGGTTACGCATGTATCGATGGCATAATTGTTCCACGTCATTTGGAAGTGTTGCCGAAAATAACATCGTCATGCGATCCGTCGGAAGCTCATCAATAATCGCCCCCACCTGCTCAATGAAGCCCATCCGCAGCATCTCATCCGCTTCATCGATGACTAGATATTTCAGCCGCTCCAGGTCCAGCGTCCCTTTCTGAATATGATCCAGCACGCGGCCAGGCGTCCCAACAACAACATGGCACTTCTGGTGCAGCTCAATCTTCTGCTTGGCAAAAGGCTGCTTCCCATACAGAGCCACCGCTTTAATCCGCTTGAATCTCCCGATATTCGTGATATCCTGCTTTACTTGGTCGGCCAGTTCTCTCGTCGGTGTCAAAATCAGCGCCTGCGGTCTGTTCTCTTCCCACTCCACCAATTCACAAATCGGTATACCGAACGCCGCCGTCTTCCCGCTTCCTGTTCTTGACTTAACCGTGAGATCCTTCTCCTGCAGCGCGATAGGAATCACTTCATTCTGCACATCTGTTGGCTGCTCGTATCCTAAGCTTTGAAGCGCCCGTACGATATCTTCACTCAAATTATAATCCGTAAAACTTCTTATACCCACGAATAAACTCCCCTTCTTCTTGCTGTTCTTCCTATATTACTACATCTTGCCTCGGGAACAAAAAAAAGCCCCTCAAAGGTGATTGAGGGGTAAGTTGTAACCATTTTTATTGGTTTATTTAAATGCTCAGTGGCAGAAGACGATTCCAGGGCTACAGCGGACACCTCACCTGGTTATATCAATACATACGGTTATTCAGTTCATTATGAGCCGTAACCTCTGTGAAAATTCGCTCCGGTGTGACGATCCGCTTTGGTAACGTTCGACCGTCGAGCATCTCCTTCACGGCTTGCATCAGGTAGGGTCCCAGCAAGGGATTACATTCTACTACGCTGTTGATGTTACCAGCTACCATCCGTTCGAAGGCCTTCCGGGTGCCGTCTACCGAGACGATCACAATGTCCTTGCCAGGCTTTAATCCATACGCTTCTATCGCTTCAATTGCTCCAAGCGCCATGTCATCATTATGCGCAAAGAGCACACGAATTTCCTTGCTTCTCCGTTCCAGCAATTCTCGCATGACCTTATTGCCCTGCTCTACCGTAAAGTTTGCGTACTCACTCTCCACCACCTGAAGATTAGGGTTTTGCTTAATGACATCATGGAAGCCTTTCCCTCTTGAGAGCGAGGGGGTAGAACCTTCTGTACCCTTCAGTTCTACGATACCGATGGGCCCTTCCGCACGCAGCAGCTTATCCATGACATACTTTCCCGCCATACGTCCTTCCTCGTAAAAGTCTGAACCGATATAGCTGACGTATAACGATGGGTCCGACACCTCAACTAAACGGTCTGTGATAATCACCGGTATTCCAACTTGCTTCACTTCTCGTAAAATGGGCTCCCAGCCCTTCTCTACGACCGGGGCAATGGCAATGACGTCAACCTTTTGCTTCACAAAGGCCCGTATCGCTTCGAATTGCTTCTCTTGGGATTGCTCCGCATTTTCGAGAATGAGCTGAATACCCGTTTCCTTCGCCGCTTCTTGGATAGAGCGCGTATTCGCTCTGCGCCAATCGCTTTCCGAACCGAGCTGTGAGAAGCCCACTACAATGCTTCTTGCGGGCACGATCTCATTCCCTGCAGCCTGAAGTGTCGGCTCGTTGGATGAAATCATCGCTGAACGTTCAGTATTTTCCTGCCCTGTCTCGCAGCCCGAAAGCATTATAAATAAGACCATCGCCCCTGCAGTGACAAGTTTCGCCAGCTTCCCCACGAATTCACCGACCTTTTCAAGCATGCTTGCCAGAACCGTTGAAAGCTCTATTAATACCTATTGTATCAAAAAACGTGCCATGTGTTGCTCTAATTTTACCCTCTCCGTTGTACCCAACGACGTTCACTCAGCAAGCGTTGCAGCAGGATAAACAAGAAGAGCAGCAGGCCAATGACGATCTTGGTCCACCAGGAGCTCAGTGTTCCTTCGTAGCTAATAATCGTTTGAATGAGACCTTGGATCATGACGCCGAAGAAGGTGCCTGCGATGTAACCAACGCCGCCGGTCAGCAGTGTTCCGCCGATCACCACCGCAGCGATCGCATCCAGCTCCAAACCCATCGCATGCAGCCCGTAGCCTGACAGCATATAGAAGGTAAACACGACGCCCGAAAGGGCGGAGCAAAAGCCGCTGAAGGTGTACACCAGCATTTTGACACGGCCCACCGGCAGTCCCATCAGCAGGGAAGATTGCTCGCTGCCGCCCAAAGCGTACGTATTGCGTCCCAAGCGAGTGTAGTGTGCAATGAAGAAGCCGGCGAACAATACCAATAGCGCAATGATGACACTAATGGATACGTGATTTCCACCTGGTAAACTGACCTTGGTTTGAGCCATTGTGGTGTAGAAGCCGTTATCGATCGTAATGGTATTGATGCTGATCAGATAGCATAGTCCACGAGCCAGGAACATGCCGGCTAATGTAACAATGAACGGCTGAATTTTAAAATAATGAATGATGGCTCCCATTGCCCATCCGAACAAGCTCCCCATAAGCAGCACCAGTGGGATCACTAGCGCCGGCGGCCAGCCTGCCTGTACAAGACTTGCGGACACCATCGTTGTTAATGCGATTATCGAACCGACGGATAAGTCAATGCCTCCGGACACAATGACTAAGGTCATCCCCACAGCCACGATTAGCAGAAAGGCATTATCGATCAAAAGATTCAGTATGACCTGCAGGGAGAAGAATCCGGTATATCGAAAGGACCCCGCAGCGAACATGAGCGCGAATAAGGAGATGGTCACCAGAATCGGAATATATTGTCTCTTAAACATGCTGCTTTACCTCCCGCTCCGCCGAATAATGGCGGGTTTTCCAGCGCTGCATCAGCGTTTTGCGGAATTGCTCCGATTGGATCAGGCACACAGCTAATACAACGAATGCCTTCACCACCAATGTAATTTCAGGCGGTACGCCGATCATATAAATGGTGGTCGTTAAAGTTTGAATAATGAGTGCCCCAATGAGCGTCCCCATTAAGTAAAACCGTCCGCCATTCAGAGAAGTACCTCCGATCACGACGGCAAGGATGGCATCCAGCTCGTACCACAGTCCCGCGTTATTTCCATCTGCACTCGACACGTTAGAGCTGAGAATTAAGCCGGCAATGCCCGCACATAATCCGCAGAACATATATACCGCGAGCAAAACGGTCTTGGACCTGATGCCAGCCAGATGACTGGCTGTCGGTTTGCAGCCAACCGACTCGATGAATAGGCCAAGCGCCGTCTTTCTCGTCAATACAGCAGCTATGATCACCACGATAGCAACGATAAAGATTGAAAACGGCAGCGTAGCTAGCGAGCCTGCACCAATATATTTGTACGAAGCGCTGGACACCGTGATGATCTGTCCACCAGTGATCAACTGAGCCAGCCCGCGCCCCGCCACCATGAGAATCAAAGTTGCAATAATCGGCTGAATGCCCACACCAGCGACCAAGAAGCCATTCCAAGTCCCCAGTACAATCGATAACGCCAAGGAAACACCAACCGCTATGAATACGAGGGAAAGAGAGTCCTGTGCGCTGCCTTTACTAATAAGAAGGCAG
Organism: Paenibacillus sp. V4I3; assembly: GCF_030817215.1. GTDB lineage: Bacteria > Bacillota > Bacilli > Paenibacillales > NBRC-103111 > Paenibacillus_E. Next base: position 1,627,364 of record NZ_JAUSZA010000001.1, on the reverse strand, counting down.
GAGATCGCTCCAGCAATGGCGACAACTGACCCTACAGATAAGTCAATGCCCTTGGTCGCAATGACCAAAGTCATCCCAATCGCCACCAAGATTAAGGGTGACCCGAAGTTTAAAATATCGATAAGGCTGCCGTATAAGTGCCCTTCTCTCAACTTAATTGAGAAGAAGTCCGGCGAATAAAGCAGGTTAAACAATAACAGCACGCCTAACACGGTAAGCGGCCAAAACAAATGATGCCTTACCATCTCACTTACCCCCCTGCTATAGCCTGCATAACATTTTTTTGACTCATCTCATCGCCAGACATTTCTTTGACCTTGCGGCGATCCCGAAGCACAGCGATTCGATCGCTTACCCGCAGTACTTCTTCGAGCTCAGAAGATATAAACAGCACGGACATGCCTTTCTCCGATAAGGAGAGCACCAGCTTCTGAATTTCCGCCTTGGCCCCGATATCTATGCCTCTAGTCGGTTCATCTAGAATAAGCAGCTTCGGCTGAGTCAGCAGCCAGCGGGCCAGAAGCACCTTTTGCTGGTTTCCGCCGCTTAAATTTTTGATCAGATGCTCCGGGTTCGGCGGGTTGATATTGAGTATTTTCATATACGCATCCGCAATTTCATCCTGACGCTTCCGAGAGATCGCTTTAAACCAGCCTTGGGACGCCTGAAGCGCCAAAATGATATTTTCCCTAACGGTCAGATCGTCAATTATGCCTTCGGTCTTTCGATTCTCGGAGCAAAAAGCAATGCCTTGATCGATCGCCTGCCGCGGCGTCTGGATGGACACACGGTTACCCTCGAATTGGAGGACTCCCTCATCCGCACGGTCTGCCGCGAACAAGAGCCGGGCCAGCTCTGTTCTTCCGGAGCCGAGCAATCCCGCTAGTCCAACGACTTCCCCCTTGCGAATCTGCAGATCTACCGGCTCTATCGCCCCTTTTCTGCCAAATTTAGAAGCATCGAGCAGCACTTCCCCTGTGTCCCCATCCACGCCGGATAGCTTCGGCAACTCCTCCAGCATATGAAGCTCCTTACCAATCATTTTTGATACCAAATCTATTCGAGTAAGGTCCTTGGCCATATATTCCCCGATAAACTCTCCATTACGGAGAATGGTTATTCGATCTGAAATTTCATATACCTGCTCTAAGAAATGGGTAACAAACAAGATAGAAAGCCCCTCGCTTTTTAGCTTCCTCATCACTGAGAATAGCTGCTGTACCTCACCTCGATCCAAGCTGGATGTTGGTTCATCCAGGATAAGCACTTTCGCCGAAATACTTAACGCTCTTGCAATCGCGATCAACTGCTGAACGGCAACCGAGTAAGACTGCAGCGGCTGCGTGACATCAATTTGCAGATTTAGTCTGTCCTTTAGCAGGGCTATCGCATTGCGGTTCATTTCCTTCCATAAAATGCGGCCAAAGCGCAACGGCTCGCGTCCAATAAAGATATTTTCGGCGACCGAAAGATTCGGACAAAGATTCACTTCCTGGTATACCGTACTGATTCCCGCGTTCTGGGCATCCTGCGGACTCATGATTTGGATCTGCTTAGCCTCCATCTCCACTAAACCTTGATCAATCGAATAGACGCCTGTAAGCACCTTAATCAATGTGGACTTACCGGCACCATTCTCCCCCATCAGCGCATGAACCTCGCCGGGAAACATCCGGAAGTTTACGTCCGACAACGCTTTAACTCCAGGAAATTGTTTATGAATTCCTGTCATTTGTAATACGGGTCCGTGCTCCTTCATCTGACAAACCCTCTCCCTTCAAGAATAAAAGCCGCTCCACACAGATAACTCGATCGGAACGGCTTTGATCCTTTTTTTGTTAATTAATATTGTCGGTTAGCCAGCTCACGTTTCGCATCCTCAGAGGTGAATACGCCTTCCTTGGTTACAATTCGCTTGGGAATTTGCTTGCTGCCGAGCACATCGCGTACAGCCTGCATCAGCTGTGGTCCGAGCAGCGGGTTACATTCCACGATAAAGTTAATTTTGCCTTCGCTTGCTGCAACAAAGCCGTCCTTCACGCCGTCGATGGAGATAATGATAATGTCCTTGCCTGGCTTTAAGCCTGCTGCTTCAATGGCCTGAATCGCTCCAAGGGCCATATCATCATTATGCGCATACAAAACGTCGATTTTTTTGTTTGCCTTCAGGAATGCCTGCATAACTTCCTTCCCTTTCGCACGGGTGAAATCACCGGTCTGGGAAGCAATAACCTTAAGATTCGGATTAGACTTGATCACCTCTTCAAAGCCGGACTTCCGGTCATTCGCAGGTGCAGAGCCTGTCGTCCCTTGAAGCTCAACGATATTCACAGTTTCCTTCTTATCCTTGGATTGATCCACCAACCACTTGCCTGCACGGCGGCCTTCTTCTACGAAGTCAGAGCCTATAAAGGAGACATATAAGGAGGTGTCCTTCGAATCAACCGCACGGTCTGTAAGAATGACGGGAATGCCGGCATCCTTCGCTTCCTTAAGCACGGTATCCCAACCGGATTCAACCACAGGGGAGAACGAGATCACATCAACCTTTTGCTGAATATACGTGCGGATGGCCTTGATTTGATTCTCCTGCTTTTGCTGTGCATCGGAGAACTTAAGATCAAAGCCGGCTTCCTTCGCCGAATCCTGAACCGACTTGGTGTTCGCTGATCTCCAGCCGCTCTCCGCACCAACCTGGGCAAAGCCGAGCGTAATCTTTTTGTCTGCCGGAGCCGGAGCCGGGGTGGTCTTGGCCGTGTTCTCTGTCGCTGCTGGCTTAGCCCCTGTTGTTGTCGTTCCGGTTGTACTTCCGCACGCTGCTGTCAACATCATCATCACCGCAGCGGTTACGAGCCCCATTTTCTTAGTAACTTTCATATTCATTCCTCCCTTTGACTCACCATTATCGTTGGTGTGCCCTGATTATAAGACGCTTACAGATCGAGGGTATACGGAGTTTCATATCTCGTCTTTATAAATTTTTATGTGTTTTTCAGGCTGTTTGAGAGCCAAGCCCTAATTCCTTTGTTTTCTTTGTTAAGAAGTGTAGTTTCTTGTCTAATGATTGCGTTTTCATATTTTATACCTCATAATTTGAATACAAGAAACGCTGCACTATATTAGTAGAAAGGTCACGAATGCCTATGGCGTTGCTCCGATGGCTATCCTCCAGTTTGCGCGCGAAACTGTTGACCATGTTTGTTATTTTGACTTGTATTCCTTTAATCTCCGTAGGGCTTATCTCTCATCAGAAGTCATTCAACACCGTGTTTAAGAATAGTAAAGCGTCAACTATGCTGGTTGCAGATCAGCTAGCCCTAGATCTCGACATCCTATTTAGGGATACAGGAAAGCTGTTGGAGCTCGATAAAAACCCTAGAGTGCTCCATTTTCTTTTCTCCCCAAAGTGATTCCTATGAGGATGCTAAGGACATTCTGCGGACGATGAGTTCCTATCGCCAAACGTATCAATACGATAGTGTGCTGAACATAACGATGATCAACCTGTATGGACGTGGAATTAGCGAACGAAAGGGCGTATTTCAGCTGGATCGAAATCCGCTGCGCAATGAGAATCTCGCCTATTTGGTGAACCACCCGAATGCGGTTCTTAACATCCCCTCTTCAAAATCCTCCTCCATGGATCGATTGGATGGGTTTCAGTACAAGGATAAGAATGTCATCTCCATCATGACTACAGTAAAGCAGCGCATTACCCATGAGGTCATCGGTTTTATCATCATTGATTTGGACGACAGCATCGTCAAACGGTTTTGCGACAACGTCACCATCGGCAAAACCGGGTTCTTCTATGTCGTGGACGAAACGGGTACACCCATTTTTATGCCTTCGGCACTGACTAACCAGGCAATGCTGCCAGTTTCAGATGAACTATCCTCCATACTTAAAGGACCGGAAACCCATTTTATCGATAAATCGGAGGGGAAGCCCAAGTTCGTCTTTGCTTCCCATTCCAAAGCCACTGGGTGGGGTATCGTGGGGATCGTACCCTTACAGGAAATCGTTGAGGAAGCCAATGCCATACGCCAATTAATTATCATTAGTGTGGTACTAAGTATTATTTTTGCGATTTCCCTTCATTTTTTCGTTTCTACCCGGCTTACTAGACCGGTACATGTGCTGAAAAACAAAATGCAGCTGGCCGCCTCCGGCTTTCTTGAAGCCAAGGTCGTCCCTTCCGGCAACGATGAAATCGCAGACCTTGGGAACAGCTTTAATATTATGTTAGGTAAAATTCGGAGGCTGCTGGAGCAGAGCATTCAAGAACAGCAGGAAATAAAGAAGGCTGAGCTCCGCGCCCTGCAGGCCCAAATCAATCCACATTTTCTATACAACACGTTGGAGTCAATTATATGGATGGCTGAGTCCGGCAAGAAGGATCAAGTGATTACATTGGTTCAGTCCTTGTCCAGCCTGTTCCGCATAAGCTTAAGCAAGGGAAAAGACTGGATCACCATCAAAAAAGAGCTGGAGCACGTACAAAGCTATATGGTCATTCAGCAAATGCGGTACAGAGACATTCTAGAATATGACATTTGCATAGCTTCCGAGCTGTATAGCTACCCGATTCTGAAGATGACGCTGCAGCCGATTATCGAAAATGCGATTTACCACGGTATCAAAAACAAGCGCGGTAAAGGGATGGTTCAAGTACGGGGGGTTATGGATGAGGACCGGGATATCCTCATTGTCGTTGAGGATAACGGCATCGGGATGTCGGAGACTCGGCTGGAGGAGCTTAGGTTTGCTTTATCTCAGCCTGATCCCCCAGAGGAAACGGGCAAGGAAGTATCCGGCGGCTTTGGGCTTCATAACGTGCATCAGCGGCTTCGTTTATACTACGGAGAAGCGTATGGTGTGCAGGTGAACAGCAGGGAACGGGAAGGCACTACGGTCATGATTCGAATACCAATGCAGCTGGGGTGAGGACCAATGAAGAAAATAATGCTGGTCGACGATGAGATTTTGATCAGAGAAACGATTCGGGACTGTATTGATTGGGAGAAGGAAGGCTTTGTCTACTGTGGGGATGCCTCCGATGGAGAAGTCGCACTGCCGATTATCGAGGAGCTGTGTCCGGATATATTAATTACGGATATTATGATGCCGTTTATGAATGGGCTAGAACTGAGCGATATTGTGCGGAAACAGTACCCGGACATGAAGATTATTATCTTGAGCGGTCATGGAGAGTTTGAATATGCAAGAACGGCCCTTCACATGGGTGTAGAGGAATATTGCCTCAAGCCAGTCAGCGCATCGGATATTATCCAGCTGCTCAAGAAAGTCAGCGCGAAGATCGATAAGGAGCGTGAGGAGAAGACGCGAATCGATAAGCTGCAGCAGCGTGAAGCCGAAACCAAGCATGTCTCCCGGGATAAGCTGCTGAATGATCTAAGCAGCGGCTTCCTCTCTACCACGGAAGCCATCCATCTCAGCGCTTCCTTATCCCTGCCCCTTGTTGCGCGTTACTACGTCGTTGCGATCTCTGATAACCGTGACCTCGAGAAGCAGCCCTCAGATGAGGTGTTACTTAGGGATTACCGAATTCTTCAGGAAAGATCCGATATACTCATGTGCAAGCGAAGCCGTACGGAGACGGTTTGGATTATGAAAGGGGACTCGCTTGAACAGCTGCAGCAGGAGCTGCAGCCATTGAAGGAGCTTCAGCGTTTGACCGCTGAAGCTTCTACTGGAACAGTGGGGACGATTACGATTGGCATCGGCAGTGTTCAAGAACGGCTGCAGGGCGTACATCTGTCCTTTCTGGAGGCGGAGGAGGATATGCACTGGAGGCGGCTCGCACGTCAAAATCGACACGACCTGTGGAAAACCACCGCTGGCCGACTGGACCCTTCCGTTTTCCTCGACCGGGGGTGCTTCGTCGATTTCCTGAAAATCGGCACTCCCGCACAGCTTAAGAGCTTTGTAAACGAATATGCCTCCGGGCTGTTGGACCTCGACTGGCATGCCTCCCCCATTGGCTATTATATTTTGAACGACTTGACGCTGGAGGTTTTCCGAGCTGCCAAAGACATGTATCGGCATGTGGAGGCACCCGAGGAGATGGTTCATCCGCTGCAGCAGCAGATTGAAACGATTCGTTCTTGGGCGGAGGCCTGCGCCTTTCTCGTTAAGCTTACGGAGCAGTTCTGGGCATGGCGCTCCCGAACGAGCGATAAATACGGCGAAATGCTGAGAAAGGTGAAGGCATATATCCAAGACCATTATGGCAAAGACTATATTTCCCTCCAGGATGCAGCCGAGCATGTTACGATTAGCCCAAGCCATCTCAGCAAGGTGTTCAGCCAGGAGACCGGGCAAACTTTTATCGAATATTTGACACAAACCCGCATCCGCAAGGCGATGGAGCTGCTGCAAAGCACCTCTGCGAAATCTTATGAGATCGCTTATCAGGTTGGCTATAATGATGCCCACTATTTTTCCAATCTATTTAAACGGGTTACCGGAATGACGACAAAGGAATTTAGAAAATCAAGGAGTTTGGGAGAAGCCTTGTCTGGCCCGATAGGTGAGGAGGCTGAGGCTATTGATACGTGGTGTGACCAAGGTTAAACGGCTTACGTTGCTAGCGCTTATATTGCTTTCCGGATGCCTGGGCATCTCACCAACAAGCACGCCTGCCCCTGAACGGACGCCCGTACCAACTGCGAAGGAGCAGACGCCCGTTCGCACCTTTGGAATCATTTATCCGATGGCGCATCCCTTCTATGAGATGATTACAGAACTAGCCGAACGCGATGCAAAGCCGCAGGGCATTCAGTTGATCGTGAAGGCTCCGGATGAAATTAACCTAGAACAGCAAATCCGGATGATGGAGACGATGATAAAACAAAAGGTAAGCGGAATCGCAATCGATCCTATTGACCCCGAGGCGCTGACTCCTACCATTAATAAAGCAGTTCAAGCCGGCATTCCAGTCATTTGCTTTGAATCCGATGCCCCGGATAGTGATCGGCTGACCTTTATCGGTGCTGATCCATTTCAGGAAGGTATTCGGATGGGGGAAATGCTAAGTTTGCACCTGAAGAGCAAAGGAATGATCCTCATCGAGTCCGGTATAGCCAAGATGAACTTATACAGTCGTCGATTGGAAGGTTTGCTCCATTATGTTAAACATCAAACAGAGATCCAAGTATTAGAGACTCGCTACAACGAAGGGCACAGCGAGCAGGCGCTAAAGGATCTGGAAGGGATGATCGACGAGCATCCTCACTTTGATGCTTTGGTCAATCTGGATATCATCTCAAGCTCCGCTTCGATCTTATTTTGGAAAGCTACAGGCTTAAACCGAAGTGTTCTTGCTATTGGCTTGACGCCTGAAGTCAAGGAGGCTCTAATCAACGGGCAGATGGTCTCCGTTATATCAGAGAATGAACATCAGTGGGGCAACCTCCTCATCGATCATCTGCTGATGGCCGCAGAGGGTAAGACGCTTCCGCCATGGATTGATACGGGTATGACGGAGCTTCCAGCGAAGGATACGAACAAAAATTAGATGAAAGTCTATTCTTTCGTAGAATAGGCTTTTTATTATCGTTCGCAGGTCTTCAAACAGCTTTCGCAGTATTATCCCCAAAACACTCCTGTATTGTCCTTATCAACTTCCATTCATTTGATTCAAATCTGAATTGCGCAATATCAAATTGCGTCCATTCAGTACCAATAAAGCGTTCCCTTTCCTCGATGAGTGTCACATTGTTCCCTCTAAATTTATACACCATCCGAATCTGATTGTTTAAATGCTTGGGTATCTTCTTTCCAATATATTCCTGTAAAATATTTTCTAATCGTTTCTTTGTGAATTCGTCAAACATAATTGCACCTCATATCATTTAAAATTATCTTCAAAATATAAGTCATATTGCTTTATAAACTCAAGTGCTTCTTGAATGACTTAATCTTACAAAAATCAAATATTTTATTTTAACCTATTTCATTCCTGTTCTTTTATACAAGAATTTCTTATACACATAATTTGAAACGATTATTCGGAAAGTAGGGGATTTTTTGTCCGCTAGACAAAGAGTACCACTCATCAGGCCAGGCAACTTTTCATTCAATGCAGCCGCTGACCGTTTGCGTGCCGCTTATGACGGCTTTAACGAGCAAATCCTGTTTCATCATATCGCAGTTAATTTTGTTTTCATCGGTGAATCCATCACACAATTTTGGGATTTACAAGTCTATTTCGGTTCATCCAGAAATTTCATTGTCAACCGCGGGATTTCGGGAGACATCACACCGATTATGCTTCGACGTTTTCCTGCCGATGTTATTCAATTAAGGCCCCAATATGTCCATATTCTAGGGGGAACGAATAATACATGGAGACTTGATGCTGTAGACATGCGCGAACGAAGAACACCCGAACAAATCAATCATGAGATTCTAAGCGATATCACGTCGATGGTTCGATTGTCCAAAAGCAGCGGCATAATACCAATTGTCGGTTCGAACCTGCCTACTGGCAGAGATATTCCTTGCTTCCCCTTCGAACCGTTGATTCGTTGTCCCAACAACAGCACGGGTGTTCGTAATGAACTACTTGCATTCTCAAACCGAGCTCTAAAACATATGGCAGATTATGAAGGAGTTATCTATGTTGACTATCATGCCAATCTCGTGGGTCCGGACGGCAAAACGTTGCGATCGGAATTGTCTGACGACTCCCTTCATCCAAATGTGCTCGGCTATAACATAATGACAGATGTTTTGCGCAAAACTTTATCGGAAAAAGGAATTATCATTTAAAAGATTTTTAATCGGTTCTTTCGGATAACCTTGTTGTATTCCCGAACCCTTACTAGTTTAAGGCGCGTTTGCGCCGCATGTTAGTTGATGGATCCAACTTCTTTGAATTCACCTACAGCATAGCTCTTAATAGTCTCTTCTAATGTTTCATTGCTTTTCTCATCCCATACAAAACTCAATTCAAACGTTCCCTGTTCAAAGAACAAAGGAAATCTTCGCTTAAACCAATCTTGCATAGGTAACTTTAATGCTTCTTCGATTTCTACCCACAATAGCTCCCCTTCTGGAGGATTCTTGAGTATATCTCCCTCAAATGAAGTGGCCAAATAATTAAATACCATGTACCTTAGCCCTTTATTAGGCTCGCAAAACTCATCCAGACCTTTATAAATAATGTCTTTAATAATTAAGCCGGTCTCTTCTCTTACTTCCCGAATTGCCCCATTAACTATACTCTCTGGAAAATCAACCTTACCTCCCGGTGCTATGTATCCTGGAAACCCTAGTTTGTCTGGTCTATTCATTAATAAAACTCTAGTTCCATCTTGTATCATACACATTGTATATATTTTGTGCGTTACATTCACTGACAAAATGATCAACTCCAATATTGTTGTCTCTGATCTTTCAATGCCCTCATTGATTTACTCTCAAAATAATTTACTTTTTTTTCCTAGAAGTTTACCGAATTGTAGTCTTTCCAAATTCACCTTTTCATTATCAGTTCCTAATGAATATATAGAGAATGTATTCAGATAAAACGCTTCTGTAATAGAGACTTTATATAGTTGTTCTGCCTCTTCTTCTGTCACAGGTGACCTACCTCTTAATGTACAATGGGGCTTATATGGAAAAGGATTCTCCTTAAACCTAATACCAGAATCAGCTAATCGTTTTTGAAACTTCTTGAAAGGTCCCTCATCTTTAAGTGTTAACACAAATATATCTGTATACGGAAATCGTATAACATTACCAAATGTGGCTCTTATAGGTGGAATACTGGCCGTTATTTCCCCTACAATATTAAATACTTTTTCCGGATCTTCATTATGGTCTATAACACCAATTCCACTTGAACCAGTAATTGTTATTTCTACAGGTAATGACAGTCTAAATTGATCCTTATTATGTTTTCGAATATTCATTACTTTCTGTGCTATGTCTTCAGGGATATCAAGAACAATGTATGAATCTACAGCGAATGGATTTTTGTTACTCTCCACTTAAATAATCCTCCTGGATCATTTGCTTCCCTAATTATTAATTCAATTAATTCCAATATATCCCTGCACTTTTACGAACTTCCACTCACATAATTTGCAAAAAAAAGGAGCTGCCACGGCAGCTCCTTCATTATTTCTATAAACTTTTTAAGTCTACTCTAATCCCATCTTAAAAGCCTCAATAGCCTGATCCAGTCCAGCAAAAGCTTCCGAATTCTCTTGAATCGGCTTATCCGATCTAATAGATTGAACCACATGGTTTAGTAGTTGTTCCGGCATGTCCACATCCGCCGAATGCGCTGTAGCTGCAACGACTAATTGCAGATCAGGGACGACAAATATGCGTCTTCCGCCTGAACCAGATGCATAGAACACTTCATGTTGCTTTTTGCTTCCTCTGACTAGCCCCTGAGCCAAAGGCTTGGACCACCAATAATAGCCGTACCCACCTTGTGTACCATTACTGTAATTGAGGAATATACGCTTAGTCACCGACTCCCGGATCCATGACTTCGGAATAATGGTCTTGTCTTCCCACTGGCCTTCCTTCAGATACAGATAGCCAATCTTGGCCATGTTTCTTAACGTTAAAGCCATAGCCCAAGCCCCAATCGTGCAGCCCCCAGGATCATGATTCCAGTTTACATCTGTTATACCAAGCGGCTCGAACAAGCGGGATTTGGCATAGTCAAACATGGACTCGCCTGTGACCTTTTGCAGTACAGCAGACAGAAGATGCGCATCACCATTGCTGTAATTAAACATTGCACCAGGCTGGTTCTTAGCCGGACGTTCCAGAACGTTTTGCACCCAGTCCGATGAGTACATCATTTCAGTTGAGGATTGTTCATTTTCATTGTTCCACGCTAGCCCTGAGGTCATAGTAAGCAAATGCTTTAACATGATCTTAGACTTCAGTGGATCACTTTCTAGCTCAGGAAAAAAAGCAGCAAGCCTCTGATCCAGACTTATCAGCTTACGCTCAGACAAGGCAATACCGATCAATGCTGACGTCACGCTTTTGGTCACGGACTTCACATCTTGCGGCAAATCAGCTTGGGTACTCTCATTATAAGCTTCAGCAACCAAATGCCCGTTACGAATTACCGCTACACTATGTACCTGCTGGTCGCGAAAAACTTCGAGCATCTTGGCTAGTCCAGCCGAGTTCATCCCTTGCGCCTCTGGCGTAGATGTTTTCCAACCTTGTGTAGGCCAATCATTTGCCGTTTTTGCCGAAATACTATCAGAATTGATAGTCATTTGTGGAATCGATTTGTTCAAAATATGAACTTGTTTATTTTGGGTTCCAGACGCTGACAAAGAAAGGGCTGCTGTTTTATTTCCACTTCCGACAAGTGGTTTATTATTGTTTTTCATCTCTATCTTTCCTTCCAGTATGGTTTTTAGCCCCCTGTGCTAAGTATTTTACTTGATAAGTGTGAACTAATTATGGCTTAAACCTTAATAGAACCTTAATATTAGCTGAACGTTTGCTGAATTTCATGTGATTTGCACCCCATATGTTACAATATTCGTACAAATCCCCTTAAAAGGAAACCTTATTCGGAGGTTAGTCATGCGAAAACTCATATTTTTCATAGGTCCTGCCGGTGCAGGGAAAACGACACTCGCCAAAGCATGGGCACGCAAGCACGGCGGAGCTTTTTTGGACATGGATACGCTGCTCCGACCCGCGGCAGAAGCGATCATGACCCTTGCCGGACAAGACCCGAACGACCGGGATTCCCCCACATATAAGACATACTGTCGCGATTTGGGATACCGCATAACGATGGACGCAGCACTTGAGAATCTTGAACTAGGCTTGGATGCCATTGTAGTCGGACCTTTCACCAAAGAACTAGCAGATCCGCTTTGGCTGGAAAAGGAACTTTCAAACGTCGGCACTACGATCAACGATGTGTGCGTTAGGGCTGTTTTTGTCTATTTACCAAGCGAGAAAGCCTACCAAGAACGTATACAGACTAGAGGCTCCGCTTTAGATGTTTGGAAGCTGGACAACTGGAAGCATTTTAGCCAGTCGCTCGTTCGCAGAGAAATCAAATGGCTAATTGATCCCTCTTCGATTCTCTATTTCGATAATTCAGGACCGCTTTCATCTGTAAAGCTAGATGTACTTGAGAAATTCATTTATAGAGGCTAATGATCCAAAGAACAACATTGACAATATCTATTTTGTAAAGTGATTTATGAATTGACTTTGCTTTACAAAATACTCCTATAATTATAGAATACAAAATAGGATCTACATACTTCTCAAGGGGCCGTACATAAAATGAATTCGAAAACCTCCATGCAAGACATAGCCGATAAGCTAGGCATTTCCAAGAATGCCGTCTCCCTGGCTCTTAATAATAAAGCTGGCGTCAGCGAAGAATTGCGCTTTCGTATTTTCGAAGCAGCTAATCAGTTGAACTATCGGACAGATACAAAAACAAAAAAGAAACGCGGCAACCTGCTCGTCTTAATCCCTGAAAACATTCGTAATGATAAAATCTTCTACTACGAGGTGTTCTGGTCCATAGAAAAAAGAGCCAAAGAAAATGGCTACAACGCCATTATTTGCAGTGTTACACAAGAGATGGAGGATCAACTCATCCTGCCGGAGCTTTATCATGAAATTGAATTTCACGGCATACTCCTCGTTGGCGTCCTTCATCTTAACTATGTACGAAAGCTTTTTGACTTGGGAATTCCCCTCGTTACGGTGGATCATTATTACGATAGCTTACAGTTTGACGCTGTTGTAACGGCGAATGCCGAAGAGGCTTACAAAATCGTCACTCATCTCATTGACAAAGGTCATCAGCAGATTGGTTTTATCGGTGCGATTAGTAGGACGAAGAGCTTCAGGGAACGTTGGTCCGGGTACCAAAATGCCATGTCTGATGCAGGGCTGGCAATCGATATGAATCACAATATCGTTAATCCTTCACCACTGGAGGCGCTAAATTCCACCCCCATTGAGTTAGCAGATCATCTCGATGCGATGCCTTCTATGCCGACAGCTTGGTTTTGTGCGGATGATCGTATTGCGATTTCCTTCATTCAAATCCTTATTTCCAAAGGCTACAAGGTGCCGGAGGATATCTCCGTTGTTGGGTTTGGCGACATTGAAGCGGCTCAAATGATCGCTCCTCGCTTAACGACGATCCAAGTGCAGCGGGAACAGCTCGGCAATGAAGCCGTGGATTTTCTCATTCGCAAAATCGATTTCGGCGGAAGCCCTGCGAAGATTTCCATTTATGGAGAACTCATCGAGCGTGATTCTTGTAAAGTGCTTGGATAGAAATATTTTTTTGAATTCCTCTGTCTACTGGAAAATGTTATAATGTCAAATAGACGAAGAACGTCCTTGAGCCCTGTGGCGCAAGGGCGTTTTTTTATTCTTTTATAAGGAGGCGTACCCAAATGCCATTTGAACAAGCACATCAGTCGTTCATAGAAAACCATCATGCACGCAGAACTGGTGAGAGAAAGGGCCGTTTACTAAGGGGGCACAACTATGCAGAAAAGTTGCTGCTCCAACAGGTATGGTGGCCGCTATTCGGAAACTTCGACAACCTACATCCGGAATATGAGATTTACGATTGGAATCGTAAGTCACAGTTCCTCGATTTTGCATTCCTTACCCCAATCGGTTATTTTGGAATTGAGTGTGACGGCTACCAAAGCCATATCAAAGATATGGACCGCTCTTAGCGCTTAGCAAGAATGCACAGACTCACCAAGTATTTTTCATAGGCACTATTTGATCTCTGCAACCACTAATCAGACATGCATTGAAAATCCCCGAGTTCACTCAGTCCAAGTTGTATATTGTGCAACAATACATCTACCTCACGCTGCTTTGGCCTGCTATTGTTGTATTTCGTACAACAATTTGAGCTTAAAACGCCTATTTTTGAGCGATTCGCACCATAATGTTGTACGCGGTACAACAAAAAGCCAATTTGTCCAAAGAAAGCGCCTAGGAGTTGTTGCACAAAATACAACATCTCGGCGTGTTGAGGATTCTTATTGGTTTGATATGTACTAATTGAGTAGCAACTAGTTAGATATTCATAAATTGAGCGACCATTAGTCGGACATCGGAGTTGAGCAAAACTCGCAGTTTATACACAGTTTTAACATTGTTTAATTAACCTACAAGTTATACAATGAATAAAAACAATAGAATGAGGTTCCACTATGCAAATTGAGGTTTCGACCAAAAATATGTTCTTCCTGGAATGTTTCTCCTCGGAGACCCGAGTGAAAATCATTGAGCTGCTGGGTGAAGAACCTTTGAATATTAAACAATTATCACAGCGGTTGGAGATTTCATCTGCTATTGTGACTAAGCATATACAGAAGCTAGAGCATGCCGGAATTGTTACGTCCGAAAGTATGACAGGTGTTCGCGGGACACAGAAAGTATGTTATCTGCAGCTCGAGCTTGCGACGCTTCAGTTCAAAGCAAAGAAACCGTATGAACATCCGACGAATACGATTTCAATTCCGGTTGGCCAATACTCATCCTTCGAGGTGAGGCCTACGTGCGGTCTTGCTTCGCCTACGCAAATCATTGGCGTCATTGATGACCCCAGATATTTTGCTGATCCCCAACATGTGCACGCCGGTATCCTCTGGTTCGGGAGTGGTTATGTCGAGTATAGAATACCTAACTTTTTTCACAGCAATCAGAAGCTTCGCTCCATGGAAATTTCTTTTGAAATCTGTTCCGAGGCCCCGGGATTTAACGAGAATTGGCCATCCGATATTTCTTTCTTTATCAACGAAACTCCCCTAGGTCAGTGGACGAGCCCTGGTGATTTTGGAAAGCAAAGAGGCGTGCTATCCCCGGATTGGTGGGGAAATGGTTTCACTCAGCATGGTCTTTTGAAAATCATCACCATCAATCCGCAAGGCTCATTCTTGGACGGAACGAAGATTTCCGATATCACCATCCAAGACTTAGATATTTCTTTCGCAAAAGACATCCATTTTCGAATTGCATCCTTAGAAGACTCCACAAACTGCGGCGGCATTACTTTGTTCGGCAAGCAATTTGGAAATTATGAGCAAGACATCGTGGTTACGATGCATGAGGATAAGTAAGATCATGTAGTTAATGAGCCCCTTCGGGTGCGAAATGCGAGAAGCCGCGGGGGCAGGCCATGGTGCGGGCCGCGGTGCCGACCATAGTGCTGGCTGCGGTACTGACCGTTGTGCCGGCCGTGATTCTCGCCATGATGCCTGGCCATGATGCGGCGCGAAGCGCACGTAGCGGCAGTTGTCAGTGGCAGCCCGTTTTCACGGGGTTTCCACTCATGTTGACAACAACAACACGTCAAGTAAACCCTCAATTCACAAATTTATAATATGAAAAATCTGCGATAACCCCACATTGACAACAAACTTGACAACAAAAAAGCACCTGTACATTTCGAGCCAAAGTACGGTGCTTTTCGAAGGGGAAAAAGAGGGACAAAGGGGCTCCCAAACCAAAGCAAACTTTACATCGATTGTTGATAGCCTAACGTATCACACATTTGCATAGGCTAGCTGCAGGCCATCTAGTGCAGGGATGAAATGATGGTGAGTATCCAATATCGCATTCAGCGTGTGAAGAGCATCTTGGTTATGCTGACTAAGCTTGGCATTCTTTTTAAGTCTCACCAGCAAAGACTGGTTGGCGATAACCTCAAGCAATTGTCTTTTCAGCTCCACCGCATTCTTCACTTCAATCGCCGCTCCAAGGCCAACAAGAAATGCCGCATTATCCTGCTCTTGACCAGGTATCGGCTTGTACAGCATCATCGGTAGCTCGAGTGCGAGCGCCTCGGATACGGTAAGTCCTCCCGGCTTCGTCACGATCAGATCGGATAAAGCCATCAGCTCATGGACATGATCCACGAATCCTGTTACCATCACGCGATGACGCGTTTTCTCGCCGCCCAGCTCCTCCTCTAGCTGCTGCTTCAGCTTCTCATTGCGCCCGCAAACGAATACAAACTGCACCGGCACCGCCAAATCGTCTGATTGCAGCACAGACTTGAACTGCTTGCCGATCAAACCATGCCCGCCGCCCATCACTAGTACGGTAGGCATATCACGGTGCAAACCATGCTTATCACGGAGTTCATTACGATCATACGTTTGCGTGAAAGGCCTTCGAATCGGAATCCCCGTCACCATAATACGCTGCTCCGGAATCCGGTAACGAAGAAGCGATTGCTTCACATGTTCGGCACCAACCAGATAACGATCCGTACCGGGATGCACCCAGTAACTGTGATCCGTATAATCGGTCATCACTGTCACAGTAGGCACCGTGGTCAGACCGTTACATTTTAAGTACGACATCGCCGCTGCCGCCCCTGGAAAGGTGCAGACCACTTCCGTCGGCTCCTCTTCTTGCAGCAGTTCCAGCATCCTATCGGTGCTGAACGACTTCATCTTTTTAAACATATGGGACAATGTATTATCCTCTCGCGTCTTGCGGTACAAATACCCGTAAACCGAAGGCAGACTTTTCACCCACTGCATATAGCAGTATTTGCCCACCGAATGCAGGTAAGGATGCGTCCACTCTAGGAAATCAACCACTTTCACGTCCACATCCGGTTTATAAAACCATGCAGCCTCCAGAATCGCTTGCGCTGCTTTATTATGCCCGTCCCCTAGGCTGCCTGTCAGGATTAATAGTTTGTCCCTACGTTTCATCTTCTAAGTCCCCC
Organism: Paenibacillus sp. V4I3; assembly: GCF_030817215.1. Taxonomy (GTDB): domain Bacteria; phylum Bacillota; class Bacilli; order Paenibacillales; family NBRC-103111; genus Paenibacillus_E. Next base: position 1,610,599 of record NZ_JAUSZA010000001.1, on the reverse strand, counting down.
TTCGAACTTTCGCTGCTGCGTATTCACAGCCACCGAATCTTTCAGCAAACCAATTCTAAAACGTTCCACGACGTACACGACCCCCTCAGAAACCAGTACTGCGCCCACAATATCCAGAAGAACATGCTGTTTTACGAGCAGCGTCGATACAATAATGAGCAATGACATGCTCGTAACGGCTATTTTATAGGGCCAAGGTATAGTTGTTGATCTTAAGTAGGCTTTCATCATTAAATACGAAGTTAACACATGCGTACTCGGAAAACAGTTAAACGGTTGATCTGTGCGATACACCCACTGTACCATCTGCAGCAGCCAATCGCTTCCGGTTAGCTCCGGCCGAGGAACAGTTGTCTGATATATAGCATATACCCCATAACACAGGAGCAGACCCATTATGAACTGAAAAAGTGTTTTATAGTACATGCTGCGATCCTTATAAGCCAAATATAAGAACCCAACCAACAGAAATCCATACCAAGACAGGTAAGGTATTACGAAGCTCTTCATAAACGGAATTTGCCGATCCAAATCAGTAACTAAGCTGTAAGCCACCCCGTCCGCCTGATTCAGATGAATGTAGATGAGTCCCACTAGGGGGATCAATAGCAAGCCGCTGCATGCCATTATAAACGACCACCACGAAGTTTTTTTCACATCAATTCCTCGCTCTCCTTTACGTTATCTTCATTATAAAAGAGATCCAATGACTTCTTAACGCACTAAGGTACTGTCTTTCGTTAGCCAAAGGTCGCGAAAAAACCTAGACCAAAGTCTAAGTTCTATTTTTTGCATAAAGGAAAAATACACAGAAAAGACCTGTGACTAAGGCACAAGTCTAAAAGGCTAGTGAAGTAAGTATATGCTTATTTATTTCTGTCAGATCGCTAGAAATACGTTTTATAAACGGGCTAGGATCAGCATCAAGGTGGAGATAATGGCATTTTGATCACCATGCCATGTGGAGGAGGTTCAAATTTCACTTTGTCGTCTATGCCATTGATCGATTTTAGCCAGACCAGAACTTCCTCTTGTATTTGTTTAGATGAGGAAGTGGTCTTCGTAACCTTACCTAAATCAATGTCAAACACCTCTATTTTTGGACAGGTGGCATGTAAGATTGCCCCCGCCAGTAATAATGTTTTCAGCAAAAACTCCCCCTCCCCTTAGCTTAGTTCAAGCTACCTAACTTTCTTTAAGAAATCAGCTTCGTCTGCTTCGCCTTCTCCGCAACCTTCTGGGTATAGCCGCTGAGCGGCTTTTTCAGTGCTAGAGCAATGACGTAGCAAATCGCAATGAACACGCAGAGGAAGAACACATCCTTAAGCACCACGGAGAGCAGCATGCCTCCAACCGCCTCGCGCATGATACCTACCGCATAAGTGAACGGCACGAGCGGGTTAAGCTTTTGAAAAAAAGACGAAGCTGTGCTAACCGGAAAAGTGCCGCCGGAGCTGGAAAACTGAAGCACAAGGAAGATAATCGCAATGCCTTTGCCTATGTTCCCGAATACGGAGACCAATGTGTACGTGATGGTTATGAACACGTTACTGATAAGAATGGCAAACAGAATGAACCAGAACTTATCCACAACATATGTGCCCAGGAGGTACATATCACCGAGTGTAACGATGATGGCTTGGAGACATCCAACTGTCAGGAAGATGAGCATACGTCCAAAGTAGATATGGCGAGGCTTCAGCAGGCCGTCCGGGTTATCCACATCCACTCTCATCATCGAAACAAGCATCATTGCGCCTACCCACAGGGATAGCGTTGTATAAAAGGGCGACATCGCCGACCCGTAGTTCGGAATAGGAAAACGCCTATCCTCTTTAATCAGCACAGGATTCGCGAGGAAATCGCTTTGCTTCTGAATATCATTTTGCAGCAGTCGGAGAATTTCTTCGATACTGCCCCCGCCTTCCACCTTACGGATTTGATCTGCTGCTCTGCGGACAGCCGCCTCAAATGCTGGCAAATCGTTGCGCACAAGGTTGGCCGCTAGATGAACGGCACTCTCAACCTCCGGAAATTTCGTCTGGTACAGATCAGATAATTTACGGATTTCATCCTCAGCCGCCGGCAAATCATTGCGCACAAAGTCCGCTGCCTCATGCAGCTTTTGCCGGGCTTTGGGAAGATCATTACGGACGAACGGAGCGGCTTCATTGATCGCATTGGTGAACTCGTTCATTTTGGTCTGAAGGGTCGTTGACGCTTCTTGTACCTTCGTACGGATATTCGGCAGTTCCTTTTGCAGCATATCGAGCTGAGCTTGCGCGAAATGAATGCCGCTCTGCGCATCCACTAAGATCTCTTTGATGTTCGGCAGTTGGGACTGCAGTGTCTGCAGCACAGCAGCTGAGTTTTGGGCGATAGACTTCAGTTGACCTAGTGCCTTGGTGATGTTCGGGACAATTTCTGAGTCGTAGCGCGACAAGATATTACTTAATGCACTGCTCGCCTCTTTGGACAATGCATTCAAATTATCCACAAGTTCTTTCGCTGGTTTCTCCCCGCGTTGAATGGCCGATTGGATCTTACTTAACGTTTGAAGTTGGTTATTGAACTTGGATTTGACACTGTTCAAACGGTCGATGGAATCGGTAAGCGGGCCATTCGGTAAGTAGGTGTTCAAACGCGTAAGCAGGTCGACTGTTCGGTCGATGACCGCCACGCCCGCAGTAAGGCGATCCGTGAGCAGCCCTACAGCAGCCAAAGCTTTCTGCGGGTCAAGATTAGCATCCTGGAGCAAGCCAGTAAGCTGAGTTACCGCATCGGCTGTCTGTTGAAGTAATATCAAATTCTGCTTCACGACAGGGATAAGCGCTTGGAACGCCGCATCATTATTTTGTAAAAAGTTGGCCAATTGGGTTGCAAACGGACCACCTTGCGCAGCAATGGCCTCTACTTTAGGCAGGGTGTTTAACGCCGCGGTAACAATTTCGTCCGCCTTGCTTGATTTATCAATCGCTGTGTTTAGAGCCTCTTCGACCTTGCCGAAGTTCTGGTCCAGTTCTGCGATACGATCAGCGGCCCGCTGGATCTCCGGCAGTTTTTGCTGAATGACCAATACCTCTTGCGCAGCTGCTTCAATCTTTGGCCAACGCTCTTCAATCTTTAGAATCGTATCTCCAGCCCGATCCATTTCGGGAATCCGTTTCTCTAGTTCGACGATTTTTTGCCCCTTTTCCTTGATTTCGGGCAGCTTCTGCTCGATCTCAAGCGCTTTGTCTCCCATAGCCGTAATTTCCGGCAAGCGCTTTTCCAGCTCAAAGATCCTTGACTCCATATTCCGAATTGTAGGTAACTCTTTCTCCAAATCGATACCGAGCTCTTTCATTCGCGTCAAAATAGACGTGCTCACCGTTTTAATAAAATTTTCACTGATTTGCGCAGTCACGTTGGAAACGCCTTTGCTCGTAATTTTAGGCGCAACCGCATTGATTTTCTCATTTACCGTGTATAAAATCTCTGGCTTTTCCATCGATCCATCCACAATACTTGTTATTTTTCGCGAAAAATCGGCCGGAATGATCAAACTTGCATAATAATCCCCTTGTTCAACACCGTCCAGAGCGTCCTGCTCGTTCACAAACGTCCAACCCAGAGAATGATTATTTTTCAAATTATCCACAACTTCATTACCAATATTAATGACTTTATCTGCGACAACTGCCCCTTCGTCTTTGCTTGTTACCGCAATTTTGATACCAGACGTATTGGCATAGGGATCCCACATCGCCTCTAGATTAATCCAGGCATACACAGACGGTAAAATAGCTAGTGCAATCATAAGAAAAAGACCTGTGGGCACTTTCCACAAGTTCCTAAGATCCGTTAAATAAATGCTCAAAATTTTCTTCATAATACCTCCACAACTTTCAACGATATGGTTAATGTTACCTTGAGCCTAAGATACCATACACTTTTTTGCCATATAAGAGAAGACCACACAAAAGAATATCCAGAATCCCCCCATTGGAATCCATCTAAAGGAGTTCTCCTGAATGTTAGAACCCTTCATGATTGTGGATAAGTTGTCCTGTGGATATGTGTATAGAATGTCTGATTTATTGTACACAGCCTGCTCTGTGGACATGTTGATATTGTGGGTAACTTTGTGGATAACTATAAAGTAATCAGCATGAAGTCGTAAAAAGAGGGAGGAGATGTGAGTTATTCATACACCAAATTTACAAAATCACAATTTCAGGATCTATTTTATTAAAATACACAATTATCCTGACATTAAATTGACTCAATTTACATGACGGACCTATAATTCACTTAACAAATCAATTTAACGTTAGATTAATTAACATAATCACGAGGTGAAGTGGCATGGAGCCAGATTTGATCATCCAACGTTTCTCTAATCCTCACTTCAGCACATTCATGGATGTAGGCATTAAAGCGGGAAGAATTGTTTTCCTGAGTGAGCATCAACCTGACTCCTACAGCGGAGGAAATATTATAGAAGCCCATGGACGCGTTCTACTCCCTGGATTCATAGAACCGCATATCCATCTGGATAAAGCTTTTCTTTTGAATCAAATGAAAGAAGAGGCCCTCACGATACAGCAAGCCATGGCATCGACCTTGGAGATGAAACGCACGTTCACGAAAGAAGATATCGAGATTCGCTCTACACAAGTGATTCAACAAGCTATAGCTCACGGCGTTACGCACATGCGTTGTCATGTGGAAATTGACCCTATCGTTAATCTCATCGGCCTCGAAGTCATGTTGGAGCTGAAAGAACGTTACCACGACGCACTTACCTTACAGATTGTCGCCTTTCCTCAAGAAGGCATCATTAAGCAGCCAGGTACAGAAGAACTGTTGAAAACAGCCTTACAGCTTGGAGCGGATGTGGTTGGCGGCATTACCTATCAAGATCCGAATCTCGAAGAGCATCTAAGCACTGTTTTCAACTTAGCCCATACCTTCAACAAGCCTCTAGATTTGCATGTGGATTTCTCCGATGACCCGCAAATACTGGCGATTCTCACGATCATTCGAATGACGCACGAGTACGATATGCAGGGGCGCGTCAGCGTTGGACATCTCACATCTCTAGGATCCCTCCCTTACGAGCAAGCCAAAGAAATTTGCAAGTCAATTGCAGATGCGGGCATTCACGTCATGTGTTTGCCAGCAACGGATCTCTACTTAAATGGTCGTGGTGATGACCATCGCCCTCGCCGCGGTTTAACTCCTGTCTCCTTACTGTTAGAGCAAGGCGCTAATGTGATCTTTGGAAGCAATAATATTCAAAATCCTTTCACCCCCTTTGGCACCGCGGACCCCATGGATACTGGACTACTTCTCGCCCAAACCGCCTATATGGGTTCCAAACAGGATGTGGTCACGATCGTCGAAATGGCAACAACTCGAGCCGCACAAGCCCTTCAGATCGATCATTACGGGTTACAAGTTGGCGCATACGCAGATCTTGTCTTATGTGATGCCTTTGACCTACGGAGTGTTGTCTACGAACGCGCCCCGAGGCTGTACGTATGGAAGAAAGGTAAACTCGTCGCTTCTACCATGAAACAAACAACCTTTTACCATGAAATTGCGGCTTTTGATGAAAGAAAGGTGGGTTCCTGATGCATCTGACCGTCGAAGAAGCGCTAACGATTTACCCGTTATCTCGTGCGAAGCTGGTCGCTGGACAGAAAGGCGTGTCCCGCATTTTAAGATCCGTCAATGTGATGGATGCTCCCGATGCCGGCGATTGGGTTAAGTCTGGTGAGATGCTTTTTACCACCGCCTTCGCCATGAAAGATCACCTGGAAGTGGCTTTAACGCTATTACGCATGTTAGACGAACGCGGCGGTGCTGGCCTCGGCATTAAGGTAGGCCGCTACTGGTCTCAAATTCCACAGGAATTGTTCGATGAAGCGAATCGATTAGATATCCCCATTCTTGAGCTGCCGTATGAATTCACCTTTTCCGACCAGATGGATGCTCTCTTCAACGCTGAACACACCAAAACGACCAAAAAACTGCAAAACGTCCTAGAAAAACAAAAGCAGCTCATGCAGTTTGCACTGCGACATAAAGAATCATCGGATATTTTTCATATGATCTCGGGTATTCTAGGGCAGCCCATTGCCGTGTTCGGACACAGCGGAAATGTCCTATTTCATAACACCTCGTGGGCGGAAGAAATACTGCTGCATCAGTGGCCATGGCACAAAAGCGTGCAATGGGAAGGCTTCGGAGATACGCGGTGCTTTCGCATTCCTTTGATGGACCCTCAAGGATGCACTGGCTTTTTCAAAGTGTATCTGAATTCTCCGCTCACACTCAAAGAAGAGGAAGCCTTATTTCACCAAGCGGCCGAAATATTAACGTTTCATCTTGGTTTGGATATTCAAAAGGGCAAAGATCCCTCTCGACAGCATGCGCTTAGTCAGGTGTTTACAGACTTTTTCGGGAGAGAGCTTTCCTTTCATGATTTTATGAAAAGCTGCAAGACCTATCACCTCAGTGTGCTTTCCAGCACTTATCAGTGTGTGTTCACAACGGTCGCACCCGAGCATCCAACTGCCAAAAGGTTGTTGAATGAAGTGCGTCAGGAGCTCATTTATCACCCCACGATGCAGCATTATGAGTCTGAGCACCTCTATATCGCCGAAGGATTGCTTTCGATCTTTTCCTTACCCGAGGAGCAATTGTTCCATAAGAAAGAATTTATCGCCGCCCTTACATCCTGCCTATCTGGTTTGACAACAAGAACTTCCGCTTCAGGCTTGAATTGCTGGGTTAGTCGAGCCAAGGCTCATCCGGACCTGGTTTACGACGCCTATAAGGAATGTCTGGAGACTAGTCGCGTGGCCCACAGGCTGCGCATGAACCAAACCGTTCTGCATCATGAATCCATCGAGCTGTTCTCTTTGTTCCAGCACCTTTCGGAGGAAGCGATGCGCAGCTACTACAATTACGTCCTTGAGCCCATCTACGGCAATAACAAGCATATTGATCAGGAGCTGGCTTTAACGCTCGAGGTGTACCTCGAATATGACGGTTCCATTAATGAAACGAGTCGACTTTTATTCATACATCGAAATACAGTCTCTTATCGACTTGAGAAAATTGCTGACATCCTACAGATGGATTTCAAAAAAATGAGTGACGTCCTGCGCTTAAAGTTGGCCTTTCTTTTCCGAAACTATTTGCAAACTAGCAAGCACTAGCAGGGTTGGAGCTAGGATGAAAGGAGCAGTAATCATGGGACAGTGGTTAAGTAACGTTCATGTTAACGGAGGCCTGCACGACATCTATTTGAACCAAGGCATCATTGCCCAAATCGTACCTGGAGCGAGTGATCAGGAGAAGATTACTTGGGACGCACAAGGGATGCTGATGCTGCCTACTTTTAAAGATTATCACGTGCATTTGGACAAAGCTTTCCCGGATCGAGAGTGGGTTTCACGAGGAAAGGTTGATTCGTTATTTAAACAGTTTCAAATGGAAAAGGATCTGCTAGCGCCTATGAAAAGCGGGCAGAAGGAGCGGGCACGAGCGATTTTACAGCAAATGTTGGCCTTCGGAACTACACGGCTTCGCGTCCACGTCGACATCGATCCCGAGATTGGGCTGACGCATTTAGAGATGGTTCGAGGGCTTCAGGAGGAGTTCAAAAGCACGCTGGACATCGAAATCGTCGCTTTCCCCCAGCAAGGATTAATCCGTTCACAGTCGGTTAGCCTTATCAAGCAAGCACTCCAAGAAGGAGCATCTATCGTTGGGGGCGTTGACCCCGCAGGCGTTGACCGGGATATAGAAGCCTGCTTGAGTGCCATATTCGATCTAAGTGTGGCCCATGACGCGGAGGTCGATATTCATTTGCACGATCCCGGGCATCTTGGTCTGTTCACCTTAGAGCGCGTTATGAACTACACCGAGCAGAGTGGTAAAAACGGCAAAGTAACGGTCAGCCACGCCTATTGCTTAGGCCAGGTGTCAGGAGCTGAATCCTTGGCTATTGCAGAACGGCTAGGCACATTGGACATCGCTATTGTCACAAGCGTTCCCATTGACTCAGCGATGCCCCGCGTAGCGCAGTTAACCTCGCAAGGCGTGAGAGTCTACGTCGGCTCTGATCATACCGGTTTGGATGCTTGGACACCCTTCGGCTTTACCGACCAGCTTGCGAGAGGCCGAAGAATGGCGGACATGAACCGCTGGAATGACGATGAGCGGCTGCGTTCCGTTTATCCTTACTTAGGTTCCACAGCAGCTGCTTTCCAGATAGGAGACACTGCAGATTTCATATTGCTAGATGCGATAAATGCTGAGCATGCGATAGCTACCGCTCCACCACGTGAGATCGTCTGCGTGCGAGGCGTCCCAGTTGCCGGGAGACAGCTGCAGAGTGCTTGGGAGATTTAAAGGTGACTTTAAGAGTGAAAATAACCGAGAGAGAATGGGGAGATTTCAATGAAATTACTGGGGACAATAAAGGTCAGTTCAACCGCCATCGGCATGGTCATCCTTCTCACAGCTTGTGGAACGAGCAATACGGCAACAACAAGTACGACAGCTGGATCAACTTCAACGACCACAACTTCAACATCAACATCAACCACAGGCGGAACTCCCCCTACAGAGAGCACCAAGGCCAATAATCAAACGGATAAAGTCACCCAAGCGATGAGCTGGTTTGCGCAACCGGAAATGGGCGGACACTACGCCGCGCAAGTCGCCCATTTCTATGAGAAAGCGGGTCTAGACGTCACCCTACAGCAAGGCGGACCACAAGTATCCAACATTCAGCTAGTCGCTTCAGGTAAGGTACAATTTGCGATGGCTAACGCCGACGAAGTCGTACTAGCGCGCAAAGAAGGCATCCCGGTTAAAGTGATCTATGCAAACTTGCAGACCAATCCACAGAACCTCATCTATCACAAAGATTCCGGTATTAAGAAAATAGAAGATTTAAATGGACGCAAAGTCTACACAGCTGTAGGCTTCCCCTTCTGGCAATACATCAGCTACAAATATAAACTCGATAAAGTCCAAGTCCAAAATTACACCGGCTCCCTCGCTGGCTTTAGCGCAGATAAAGACTCCATCACACAAGGCTTTGCAACCAATGAACCTTACGTCCTGAAAAAACAAGGTGTCGACGTCGCTTGGTTCCTCAATGCCGACCTTGGCTACAACCCCTACGGCAACGTCGTCATCACAACCGATGACTTCATCAAAAAGAATCCGGACTTGATCAAAAGATACTTAAAAGCAACAACTGAGGGCTGGGACTACTATTATGCTCATGCCGATGAAGTGAACAATGCGCTTAACGGAGTAAACAAGGATTACGACGTGGATCACTTGAAAGATGCACAAGCCGTTGCGAAAGATTTTATCTTCGGCGGCGATGCCAAAACTCACGGCGTTGGCTACATGTCCGAAGATCGCTGGAAAACACTCGTAAGCCAGATGAAAGAAGCCGGCATGATTAAGGATGACATCCCGGTTAAGGATTTATATACGAATGAGTTTTTGATGGCTAAGTAGTGTTGGAAACCGGCTTCTCAGCCTACTTTTTCCGGCTACATAGCGGGTTCCGCTTACTTTAGGCTCGGTTTTCGAGCCTATTTCAGTTTACACAAATTGAAAGCTCGTTTTCCGCGCTTTCACACACAAGCCGCTTACTTACAACAACTTTTAGCTCGGAAAATGACTTCTCAGCCTTACTTTGTCTGGCTGCATCACCCGTTTCGCTTTCCGAGCTATCTTAAAGCGGCTTCTCAGCCTTTTCCCCATGTAGCGCATACAGTGGTCAAAGCTCACAACGTAGGGTTGCAAGGCAACACGCGCAGGTATTTACTTTTACACAGAGGCATGCTATTCTTATTTCGATGAATATAGAAACAACAGAAAGGAGCAAACTACGATGGTTGATGTCAGTATGGAAGCCAAGCAAGCGGTGAAAGTTCATAAAGCGTTAGGCGAACCCACTCGTTACAAAATTTTTGAGATCCTGATCAAAGAAAGTAATTTATGCCCCGCAGAACTTGAAAACCGTTTGGAATCGGTAGCCTTATCCACACTGTCTCATCATTTGAAACAATTAACAGACTGTGGGCTGCTTGACTCTCAAAAAAAAGGAACGTTCGTATACTTCACCGTAAATTGGGAAAACGCTAAAAAATTTGTGCCTTATTTACTTGATTAGTTTTTTTGTTTTATATTTCTACATATTTAGAAATATAAAAATACCCCTTATATCTGCTGCAGATATTTTTTTAAACAATATTTCAATGGATCTAGAAATATAAAAATATAAACGAAAGAGGTTATCAACATGTCAAAAACATGGAAAATTCACATCTTAGCACTCCTTAGTTTTTTAGTCGGAACATCAGAGTTCATTATAGCGGGAATACTGGATAAAATATCGAGCTCGATGGATATTTCATTAGTGGCTGCAGGCCAACTGATTACTGTTTTCTCTCTCGTCTACGCAATAGGCACTCCAATCATCATGGCCTTCACCTCAGGCTGGGACCGGCGTAAACTGCTCCTCTATGCGCTTGGTTTGTTCGTCATCGCTAATGGGTTGGCCTTTGTCATGCCGGGATTCGGAATGTTCGTCAGCGCTCGAGTCTTGATGGCTCTCGGAGCCGGGGTCGTCGTTGTTACCTCATTGAGTATCGCGGCTATGATCGCCCCTCAAGGAAAACAGGCCAGTGCGATCGCAACTGTCATCATGGGGTTCACTGCCTCCTTGATCGTCGGGGTCCCACTGGGTCGAATGATTGCTGCTTCATACGATTGGAAAATGGTGTTTGGCGGAATCGGCGCCCTAGGCCTGGTAGCGATGGTCATTATCGCCCTAACCATTCCTTCCCTACAAGGAGAGGCGGCTATACCGCTGCGTAAACAATTGGCACTTTTGAAAAACCCAAAAATGGCTATGACTTTGTCAGTTAGTTTCTTTTGGCTGGGCGGTTACTCAATTGCCTATACGTACATTTCACCTTATCTTTTAACGATTACCGGTATGGGTGAGAAAACGCTGAGTACCGCCTTGTTTGCATTCGGTATAGCTAGCCTTATCGGCTCCAAACTCGGAGGCTACAGCACGGATCGCTGGGGAGTTAAGCGAACACTAACTTCGGGTATACTGTTACATGTAATCACGCTTATTTTGTTAACTTTAGCCGCGCACTCACCAAGCGTTGTATTTCCATTGCTTATTTTGTGGTCCTTTGCCGCTTGGTCGTCCGGACCTACGCAGCAATATAATCTAGTTACATTAGCTCCTGAATCTTCAGGTATTATGCTTAGCCTTAACAGCTCGGTTATGCAGCTTGCCATGGCTGCCGGTGCAGGCGTTGGCGGCGTTGTAGTTGGACAGATATCTCTGGCGTCCGTTACTTGGATCGGAGCGATCGGCGTTGGGATTGCAATGTTTATTACAATCTTATCTTTTAGAAGATCAAGCGCAGGAAGCATGGCTACTGCTGAATCTTCAGTTGAGCCGTTGCAGAGAGCATAAGAAATATATCTATAGGCTTCATTAGAAAAAGAAAAAGGATAATCAGGCTCTTATGGAGCTATCGATTATCCTTTTTTATCTATCATATTAATCATAAAATTCCAATAAAACTGCCGGTAGTCCAAATCTACCGCGATCCTAATAGTATTTAGCTCAACGGTAGTGTTTGGTCGAAAATCGGCAATGCTTTGCCCCCTCGCGATTCCTTCTTTGGTAACAACATGAACCAGTCGATTCATCCACTGGAACATATGTTGGTTAACAAGAGCCATCATGGGAAGTAAGTCATGCGTCGGGGCACCTCGCAGTTGAGGCATAGATGTCTTATAAAAGTCGTAATATACATCAAAAATTGGTTTGAAAAGGGGCACCTTACCTACCCGGTTGATTGAATCACTCATATTTTGCGTCACAATAGCCTTATGGGTTACATTTAACGGAAACAGCGAGATAGGTCCGCCGTAGCTGCAAACAATTCCGATAATGTTGATTGTTTTCGTAAAGCTAGCGTACATAAGAGCAACGGCGTCATCGACCCCCGTATGAGAGAAAAACAAAACGTTAGTTATCATTGCATCTCCCTTCGAACGCTTAACTCCTTTCTATATTTATGAACGCGGTTCATACAACATGCGATAAACAGTAGAGCGGTCTTGCATAAAGAATGGGATGGAAAATAACTGAATTAACGGTCTTATAGGGTCGTTATAGCGAAAAGAAGACCGGATAAGCGATTGCTTTATCCGGTCTTCTCTTTTTCGGTATGGTTCGTAGGCTCGCGCCTCTCCGGGTTGGGCCAAAAACATATTAGCAGGCAGGCGCGTCCCGCCTCTTATAAAGGCACCACTTTGCGCCATGTGCGCAAAGCTGTTACATCTTCCGCGCCTGCGGCCGCGTAAGCTTCGCAAACGAAGCCCGGGACTTCCGTGCCGTCCCGGAGCTCAACCTTCCCGATCCCCAGCGGAGCTGGGATCGCAGCCGCAAAGCCGCCGAATGCCTCCAGCGGCATTTCCCAAACCTCCAGCAGGATGGCTGCGCCGCCCTGCTGCTGCTTCACAAGCCCCGGCTTCGCCGGCGTGGTTGGCAGCTTCACCAGGCTGTATTTCGCTGCGGTCTCATCCTCCCGGATGAACCGCGCTCCACAGCCTAGCATTTGCTTCTCCAGCGGGTAGCCGCGCATGTGTAAGCCACAGACCGCGACCAGCGTCGTCGGCACCGCTGCCACGACAACCTCATCCGCCGCCGAGCCTGCCAGACGCGGCGCACTCGCCCCAGCAGCCGATTCCAGCTCAGCGTCAACAGCACCCGCCACGAACAGCTCGGCTGCGCCGCAGATCAAGCTCTCCTCTTCAGCGAGCGCGAAGAACGTGATGCCAAAAGGCGTCTGTGGTGCCGCATCACCCGCCGGCACAGCAACCCCGCACAAATCAAGCAGATTGCAATGATTCGTGTAGCGCCCCATATCCCGATTCGTGCTAATCGGGTCAGCTAGGACTTGCTCGCGCGTCCAAGTCCCCCCGCAGGTAGGCATGACAAGCACGGCATCCTTCAGCAGTTTGCGAGCTTCCAGCTTGAACTGCTGAAGCTTATGCATCGCATGGAACACGGATGCAGCATCGTACTCTGCAGCGGAGCCCGAGCGGAGGATCTTTTCCGTAACGGGATACGCAATGCCCGGATTGGCTTCAATAAAGTTGCCCAAGGCCGCCCAACGTTCGGCCACCCATGGGCCCTCATATAGAATCGCCGCCGCTTCAGCGAATAACGTAACATCGATATATTCAACGGGGATGTTCAAATTAACACTTAATCCCTTCAATTTCTCAACAGCAGTGTCCCACGCAGCGCTGTACTCAGAAGCATAAGGTCCGTAGAATCCTAAAGGACCATCCGGCAAAAAGAACTTAGCCGGAAGCTTAGCCGCTTCCCTTGTTACACTTCGTGACCAAGGGTCATCCGCGTGAAGCCCGCGCACTACGCCGTCTACGGCGAGCGCGTCATTCAAGCTGTGCGCGAAGACGGTTACACAGTCTAAACTCGCACAGGCAGGCACTACCCCTTTGGTTGGCCAGGCGCCGAGACTCGGCTTATAGCCAACCAGTCGATTCAAAGCAGCAGGTACGCGGCCCGAGCCTGCCGTGTCCGTGCCAAGCGAGAACGCCGCTTGGCCACGAGCTACCGAGACGGCTGAGCCGGAGCTCGAGCCGCCGCTGATCAGTTCCGGGCGAAGCGCGTTATGCGCGTCACCGTAAGGACTTCTCGCGCCGACCAGCCCTGTCGCGAATTGGTCCAAGTTCGTCTTGCCGACCGGAATCGCTCCTGCGGCAATCAATCTTTCCACGACGCCCGAGTGTTCCGTCGGCGTATACGCATACTCCGCGCAGCCAGCTGTCGTCGGCACACCTGCCAGATCAATGTTATCCTTGATCGCAAATGGAATCCCCCACAGCGGCGAATCAGCCATAGAAACCGATTTTAATCTTTCCAAATAAGGCTGAATGACATCCATCGTTGGCGGTGTAATCCAGATATTCATACCCACATCATCAGAAGAGCGCTGCACAATGGCCGCTATTACTTCATGCGGAGTCAATTCTTGAATCTCATACTTATCCCGTAGCCATGAGATACTTAACTCTTTTGGCACTTCAACCATCTTTTTTCCAGTATTCTCATTTTTCTCGTTCTTTCCATTCTCATTCTTCTCAGTCTTTCCATTCTTTCCGCTCTTCTCATTCCGTTCGATCTTTTCCACATTATTAGCCTCAGTCATCAACAGACACCTCTCTCCTTAAGCAGATTGTGCAATACCGAGAATCAACTGACCTGCATGAACTTGATCTCCAGGCTTCACTTGAATCATTGAAACATATCCATCACAAGGCGCATGTTGCGGGAATTCCATTTTCATACTTTCGAGAATCGCCAGTTGATCGCCCTTCTTCACCTGTTCACCCTGAGAAACAAGAAGCTTCCATACACTTCCCGGCATAATACCGCGAACAGCAACAGTCCCTGCCGGCAGCTCATCCTCTGGCCCTTCATTGACAGTCTCCTGTTCGGATACGTACTCAGCCAATCCCTTCGCCTTCCAGCTCTCCCGCTCTTCTTTAAAAGCAATTTGCTGCTGCTTACGGAAAGTTTCCGTACTCTCTTCGATGGAGCTTAGGAATTGCAAATATTCACCTAAATCAAATGTCGTTTCTTGAATATCCGCTTCATATCTGCCTCTCGGGAAGTCTTCACGCAGTTGAAGCAATTCCTCAGCGCTGACCTCGTAGAATTGGATTTGATCAAAGAACCTTAACAACCACGGTTTACCCGCCTTGAAGCTTTCCGTTGAGCGCAGGCGATTCCACATTTGAATAGTACGCCCTACGAATTGATAACCGCCTGGACCTTCCATCCCATACACACACATGTAAGCTCCGCCGATACCAACGGCATTTTCCGGTGTCCATGTTCGTGCTGGATTATATTTCGTTGTGACTAGGCGATGACGCGGGTCGACAGGCGTGGCTACAGGAGCCCCCAAATACACGTCACCTAATCCGAGCACCAAATAATTAGCGTCATAAACAATCTTTTTAACATCATCAATTGTATCTAATCCATTCATGCGTTGAATGAATTCCAGGTTACTCGGACACCAAGGCGCATCTGGACGCACCCCTTGTTGATATCGCTGAATCGCCAGCTGCGTCGCCGGGTCATCCCAAGATAGCGGTAATCGAACAATTCGAGATGGTACGCGGAACTCTTCCAATGGAGGCAGCGCTGCATCAATCTCAACAATTTTCATACACGCTTCACTTACCGTGATTTGGGAAGGGTCGATATGAATTTGCAAAGAACGAATCCCTGGCGTTAAATCCAGCACCGGAATTGAGCCGCTTTTCACAATGGCTTGCATCAAAGCCTGCACTTGGAATCGCAGCAGCAAATCCAGTTCAAGCTCACCATACTCAACAAGTAAATTCTGATCGCCGCAGCAGCGGATCGTAATTGGAAATCTGCGATTAGCTGCTTCATGGAAAAGACGCGGATATTCCGGCGTAATCTCTTCATTAACAACAGGTAGCTGCACAAGCACCAGCCGTCCGAAATCCCCCTCACCAATCGCGCGCAAATTACTTTCCTGCAGATCGCGCAATGCCTCTGCTTCTGGAAGTGTGAGCAAGTGGAAGCGAATTGTATCACCCGGATGAAGCTGGCCCAGCTTCCAAAACTCAGCCGAAGCCGTCGTCACCGGACATACGAAACCGCCAAGGCTCGGGCCATCAGGTCCAAGAAGAATAGGCATATCCCCTGTCAAATCAAGCGTGCCGACCGCATATGCATTATCGTGAATATTAGATGGATGAAGCCCCGCTTCCCCGCCATCTTCACGCGTCCATAGCGGAGCAGGTCCTTTCAAACGAACACCCGTCCTTGAGGAGTTAAAATGAACTTCCCAGCTCGTTTCCGTCAATTGATCCAAGTATTTTGCGTGCAAAAACTCACCTGTACAATGAGGTCCAGGGATCACACCGATCGTCCACACTCGCGTCATCACAGGACGATGCTCCAAAGCAAGCTCTACCTCCTCTTGAACCGGACTTCCGCCTTCATTCACACCCAGTACATCACCCGTACGCAGCGCTCGACCGCCATGACCACCAAAGCCGCCAAGCGTAAACGTGGAGGAGCTGCCAAGAATTTTCGGTATATCCAATCCGCCACCGATAAGAAGATAAGTACGCATACCTTCCTTTGCCTCGCCGAAGCTCAACACTTGACCACGAGCCGCAAACACCGGCTTATACATTACAATAGCCGTTCCGTCCAACTCAGCTTGCATATCTGCGCCAGTGACGCAGAACCACATGTCGCTGCGGAACTTATAAGAACCTCCGCGCAGCGTCATTTCCAATCCGCTGGCAGAGTCATCGTTGCCAAGCAGCTTGTTACCGATACGGAACGATAGCGGATCCATCGGTCCGCAAGGAGGTACGCCCACATCCCAGTGGCGGATGCGACCGGGGAAGTCCTGAACGGTGGTTTGGATCCCGCCATCAACCACTTCCAGAGCCAGTTCCACAGGCTCAAACGTATTCAGCAATTGCGTGAAGACGTTCCCGTCTACGCAATCTTTCTCTTGCAGAAGAGCCTGCAAATACTGCAGATTCGTTGTAATTCCGTACATGCGCGTTTCCGCCAACGCTTCGATTAGCTTACGAATGGCGTCCAAACGGTCTATACCGTGGACAATGATTTTAGCCAGCATCGGATCGTAAAGCGTCGTCACTGTCAACCCGTCCCGAACCCACGTCTCATTTCTTGCTTTATCCGAAAAAACAGCACGATCCAGCTGTCCTGCACTCGGACGGAACTGCTGGAGGCAGTCCTCCGCATAGATGCGAGCTTGAATGCTGTGCCCTACCGACTTACGGATAAGTGATTGAATATCCTTCAGTTCATTCGCCGCTTCAAGCAACATCCACTCAACGAGGTCAATACCCAGCACTTCCTCCGTCACACCATGCTCAACCTGTAGTCTGGTGTTGACCTCAAGGAAGTAAAACTCACACGTTTCCGGATCGTAAAGATATTCGACCGTCCCCGCACTGCGATAGCCCACTTCAGCAGCAAGACGCTTCGCCGAGGCGAACATCGCCTCACGCACTTCATCCGACAGATTCGGAGCCGGGCTTTCTTCAATGACCTTCTGGTTACGACGTTGAATGGAACAATCGCGCTCCCCCAGCGTAACGACTTCACCGAAGTCATTACCGAAAATTTGCACCTCAACGTGACGCGCTCTCGCTATATATTTTTCAAGAAACATGCCGCCGTTTTTGAAATTCGTCTCTGCCAAATGGCGGACGCCATCATAAGCAGCTCTTAGCGTTGCCTCATCTGCGCAGACACGCATCCCAATGCCGCCGCCACCTGCTGTGCTTTTGAGAATAACAGGGTAACCAATACGTGCAGCTTCAACTAATGCCTCATTCAGCTCTGTAATCAGCGGGGTTCCTGGCAGCATCGGCACGCCGGCTCTTTCAGCGATTTCCCGCGCAGAATGCTTGAGTCCGAACATTTCCATTTGCTCAGGTGTAGGGCCGATAAACACAATGCCATTCTCTCGGCAAGCACGTGCGAAATCTGCATTTTCGCTCAGAAAGCCGTAACCGGGATGAATCGCCTGCACACCGGTTTCAAGCGCTGTTTTCAAAATCAACTCTGTATTCAAATAACTTTCCTTCGCCGGTCCTTCACCGATCAGAACAGCTTCATCTGCCCCATCCACATGTAAACTATCTTGATCTGCCCCCGTATATACAGCAACGGACGCAACCCCGAGCTTGCGTAAAGTACGCTCAATGCGTACAGCGATAGCGCCACGATTAGCAATCAGTACTTTTGTAAACATCGTATCCACACCCCTTCGAATTTCGTAGACCATCTATCTCCTCTTAAACAAAGGAACTTACTTCTCCCAAATAAGAACCTGTATCGGTGTCGGATTATAGGCATTACAAGGATTATTAAGCTGCGGACAGTTGCTGATAAGCACCATCGAGTTGCCTATCGATTGAACTTCCACATAACAGCCAGGAGCGGAGACACCATCATCGAACTTCAATCCACCATCTGGTGTTACGGGTACATTCATAAAGAAGTTAATGTTGGGTGCCAAATCCCGCTTCGTATACGCTCCACTTTCGTGCTGAGCAAGCTGGAGCATAAACGTATCCCGACAGTTATGCATGGACAGCTTATCGTGCGAGTAGCGCACCGTGTTGCTTTGAGCTGAGCACGAACCCCCGACCGTATCATGGCGCCCGCAGGTGTCGGCTACGATTTGGAGCAATTCCTTACCGGATTCCGCCCGGAGGACAGAGCCTGTGCTGAGATAAATATTGCTTTGACCTGCAATCGTCGCCACTGCGCTATAATGATCTTCCGGATTCTCAGCATCATAAAACAGCGTGTCAGCCGCCTGATTCCCTTCCAGATCGACAATGCGCAGCACTTGCCCTGGCTTCAAAACGCGCATCCAACCGTCTCCCGCTTGAATAACTTCGCTATAGATGGCATCCTCGACTAGGCGAGGGCTTTCCACTCGATTAAAAACAGCCATTTAAATTCCTCCTAACAGCGTGTGATATTCCCATGTATTTTCAAAAGCTCGGCGATTTTCCGGGCGATAATTCAAGCAATAATCATCTTCACCCAATGGAGCAGCAGCTAGCACCTCAATTTTGACAGGCACTGATGGATACGTTGATCTTGGGTCAAGCGGGTTTGGTGTGTTCGATAAGACGAGCAAGCAATCTAATTCCGTACGCAGCGTAACCGTGGCTCCCGCAGGACAATGAGCAGCACTAAAATGCATATCCCCATTGTCATCACAAAACACTTTGGAAAATAAATTCACAACCGGCATCATATCGCGCATGCTAAGGCCATTACGCACCAGCTCTACCGCAAAGTTTTCTTGACCGCTCCTCAGCCACTCATTCCGCTGCTCTTGGAAATTCGTCGTTCCGTACTTGGCATCGGTAGCCGTACGACTTGTGTATCCGCTAAGCGGATCATGCCAACCAATACTGTCCTCCACGATGCTCACTAACGCTCGGCCATTGTCACTCATCAGTATGTTTCCACGCGTCAAATGAGCTGTATGTTGGGCTTTCAGCGTATCCGGCATATTGTAGCGCTCCGTAAGATCCTTCGCGTGGAACACTTGTATAGACACATTCGCGCCGGCCTCCAGCGCCGTAAAACGAATCAACTTCCCTCTACCAATCGCTCCCGACCATTTGCCGCCTGGTCCTATCGTCTTGCTCCAAATGTTATCCATGCTACCAATCTCCTTTGCTATGTCGTTAAACAAAAAGGGAGACATCCACAAGACTCAAATGTCTTGGTGATATCTCCCAGGTTTTTATCCTTCCGTGGCGCCCTTATACAAGAGCGGTTTACTCTCGGACCAGCCCGGTCATAACCGGCGGAACCCTAGTAAACAAACGTATTCTTTTGTGTTACTAAACATAACATCGTTAATGATATGTGTCAATAACTTCTAGATTAAATCCTTATTTTATCTAAAACACTTCTCACGAGCTTACCTTTGTGTTATATTAACTTACACATCAGGCTGATATCTAACATGATTAAGTAAATCGTCATTTCCGCTAATAGGTAAGTAATGATTCATCACATAAATGGTTTTCTAGGGTTCCGTGAGTGCAAGCAGCTCAGTCTGGACCAAGAGAAAACGCACAGCTAACCCTGTGTTCACGGAGGGATAAAAGCCCGGGAGGATATCTGTTTCATAGATATCTCCTTGGCTTTTTTGCATATACGCTCCGTATGATCACCGGAAAACAAGGATAAGGGAGTGTCAACATCATGAAATCAGAAGTCACACTGCGCAAATCTTTAAATCTATCCCAAGTCGTTTACATGGGACTGGCATGGATGACGCCTATGATTTATTTCTCCATCTATGGCATTGCTTATGAGAATGCACATGGCATGCTGACGCAAGCTTATCTGCTTGCTTTCGTTGCCATCTTTTTCACCGCGTACAGCTATGGTGTTATGTCCAAATCTTTTCCCACTTCAGGCTCCGCTTACACCTATACGAAGAAAAGCATCCATCCCTACTTAGGTTTCCTGGTCGGCTGGGCACTGCTCCTTGACTATTTCTTCTCCCCCATTATTGCCTGCCTTACCTTCGGCATCTATCTTCACGCACAATTCCCGTCCATTCCAGCGTATGTCTGGATCATTGGACTCAATATCGTCCTCGGCATCGTAAATATTATTGGCATTAAGTTTTCTGCAAATATCAGCAAGCTGTTCGTCTGGATTCAGATCCTTTTTATCGCGGTCTTCTGTCTTTTCCTTTTCCGGAATATCACCGGAGACGTTCATCCGCTGCAGCCATTCCTGCAAACCGAAGTACCGTTCTCCACCATTCTTGCGGGAGCATCGATGATCTGCTTCTCATTTCTTGGCTTTGACACGGTCACGACTATGTCGGAAGAAACCAAAAACTCCGAGAAAACGATCCCTCGGGCCATCATGATTATCATCATTGCAGCCAGCATTCTATACTTGGTGCCGTCTTTCCTGACACAATTGGTTTATCCACAGCTAACCTTCGTCAACATAGATTCGGCTGGTTTCGAGATCGTTAAGCTCGTCGGCGGAGCAGCACTTAGCTCTGTGTTCATCACCGTGCTTATACTCGCCATTTTCACCCAAGGCTTATCATCAGTAACTAGCGTTTCTCGTCTCCTCTTTGTGATGGGGCGTGATTCGGTTCTCCCTAAACGGGTGTTCGGTTCCCTTCACCCTAAGTTCAACACACCCGTCACCAACATCGTGATCGTCAGCGTCGTCTCTTTGCTCGCTCTTGTTATATCGCTAGACAATGCTGTGAAATTCGTAAATTTCGGGGCATTAACGGCCTTCTTCTTTGTAAACATCTCAGTTATTGCTCAAAAATACATCAAAGACAAGCAGCGGTCGCCAAAGCAAACGTTCCTCTATCTCATTCTTCCGTTGATCGGAGCCGGGTTCATTGGCTATCTACTGTCTCTGCTCGACAAAGATGCCCTATGGATGGGTGGCGTTTGGCTCCTCGCGGGCATTATGTATCATTTGATTCGAAAGCGTTCCGCACGTACATTAACAGCGGCAAGCAGGCCCAACATCACAGGCAGTGGCCGCCCTTCCGGGTCTCTGGATTAGAACGAAAAAGGGTTGTCCCATTGTAGCTTAGCTACTTATGAGACAACCTTTTTTAGATATAGAAAGTACCACTTCACTTGCCAGTATCGAACTTACTCAACCTTGATAGCCACTCTTGCCCAAAAGGACGGCGAACCGATATTTTTCTTGGCGGAATGATGTGACGGCACGCTTTGATTCATTTGCAAGCAAAGTTCAAAGCCCTTACCTATTCGGACTGACCCGCTTTACGGTCAGCGGGAAAAACAAGCCCCATCTGCTTTCTAGCCTCATCCATAATGGCCATGGCAATGCTGGAATTCGCATGTGAGTTTGTCTTTGACTCCAATGTTCCGCTTTTGATAAGCCGAATAAATTCTTCCGCTTCATAACGCATCGTTCTTACAGCTTGCTCCCGCGTCAGGTTTTCCACAGAACCATCTCGGTAACGGATTTCAACTTTTTCTGGCGTGTTGATTTTATCGATGACCATTGTCGCATGCTCACCCTGAATTTCTGCTGGTAGATAGGAGCTCGAAATTTTGGAGTGCATAATAACCGCATCCATGTCCTTGTAACTCAGCAGCAGGCTGCCCTCGCCATCTACACCAGACTCCAGCAGTACTCCGCTTGCTTGTACACGTTCAGGAGTACCAAAAAGCACCGCCAACGGATAAATACAATAGACGCCTAGATCCATAATCGAGCCATTAGAAAAAATGGGATTGAACGCATTCAGTACGGTTCCCTGCTTATAAGCATCATACCTCGAGGAATATTGGCAATAGCTCGCAAAATAACGGCGAATTTTCCCCAACTTATGTAAATTGTCTTGTATCGCCTTGAAATTAGGAAGCAGCGTGGACTTGAGAGCTTCCATGAACACCACTTTATTCGTTTGTGCAGCTTGAATCATCGCTGAGAGCTCGGCGGTATTGGATGCCGCGGGCTTTTCGCAGATAACATGCTTGCCATGATTCATACAGAGTATCGCGTATTCAGCATGAAGCGAGTTCGGACTCGCAATATAAACTGCATCGAATTCCTTACTTTGCGCAAACGTTTCTAGGCTTGTATAGATATGAGAAACCTCGAATTTCTGAGCGAATTCCGCAGCTTTCTCCTCCGTACGCGAGTATACGGCAGTTAAGTCGAACTCCCCCGTCTCGCGGGCAGCATGAATGAATTCTTCCGTAATCCAGTTGGTTCCAATAACAGCAAAACGTATCATCTCGTTCTCCTTTGTTCCACTCTATGTTTTTCATAACTATACCATGATTTCAGAATTGTTGAAAAAGAGAACAGAAACTTCACGGCAGAATTGTTACCCAACAACCCCCCTTGACATGAAACCAAAAGGTTTCGTATAATCCTTTGTGTAACCATTTGGTTTCGTATTGTAATGCCTTTGGAAAACCTAATCTTTTGGACACAATACGAAAAGGACATACAGGAAGGAATGACTTACGATGCAGGACGAATTGTTGAAGAAGCTGCGCTACAAGCAAGGACGAGCTCTCGTTCTTCAGGCACCTGAAGGCTACAAGCTTGGCATTGAGGATAATGAGGAGCCGAATGGGACCTATGATTTCGTTCAGCTTTTTGTAAACAATGCCGCCGAGGTGGCTGAATGGGCGCCTAAAGCGATTGCCTATTTGAACGATGAGGCTGTGTTCTGGATAACCTATCCGAAGCAAAGCTCGAAGGTGAAAACCGACATTAACCGAGACATTCTCTGGAAGTTAATGAATGAGAAAACAGACTATCGTCTTGTAAGCAATGTTGCGGTGGACGATAAATGGTCGGCCCTGCGTTTGCGACATAAGAGTAAAGTAAAAACCAAATCCTAAAAAATGAATCATTGGAGGCTTCTTATTTATGGAAAACCAGACTCAAGGCACATTGCCGGATATCAAACAAACACTTGTTTTTAACGCACCGATTCAAAAGGTTTGGAATGCCGTAGCGACATCTGATGGCATCGCAGCTTGGCTCATGCCCAATGATTTCAAGCCAGAGATTGGCTATGAATTTCACTTGGAAGCAGGACCCTTTGGCAAATCCCCTTGTAAAGTAACCGAGCTCGACCCGCCGAACCGTATGACTTTCGAATGGGGCAAGGATTGGTCGCTGACTTTCGAATTGACTGATTTAGAAGGCAAAACGGAATTCACTCTCATCCACTCCGGCTGGGATGCGGATAAAGTTACGGAATTCGGTCAACCTCACACGGTTGTTCGCGAGACGATGTCAATGGGCTGGGGAGGCCTGGCGAAGGCGCTCGCTGCTTACGTCGAGGCATAAGATGGCTGCCCCCTCGCAGAAGCATGACGTCTTTCAAGCGATCGCCGATCCGACCCGCCGTCAGGTGTTGAAGCTGCTCGGTGAACAAGAGATGCCCGTTACGGTTATCTCCGGCCATTTCCCGATGAGCCGCACCGCGGTATCCAAGCATCTTCGCATTTTGGCTGATGCCGGGCTGGTGAAAGAACGCAAAGTCGGCCGCGAGACCCGATACAGGCTGGAGGCGGAACCGCTTATGGAGTTGAAGCGTTGGCTTTCCTATTATGAACGCTATTGGGAAAACAAGTTAAATGTGCTCAAACGGTTCGTTGAATCGGACGATGAGGAAGGCGGAAATGCTTTATCCGCTTTGGAATTGGTCGATCCCACGAAACATGAATAACAAAATACGACTAGCCGTCGGTTCATTGAACTGCCGGCTTTTTTCTTCAACAGAAAGATCATCTACCCTGCAGATTTCCACAGGTTAGATGACCTTTTTTACTTACACTAGCTACTCCTGAACAGGCAGCCACTCTTGTGACCATATCGCAATCTCACCGAAAATCGGCGCCAATGCCAGTCCCTTGTCCGAAAGTGAATATTCGATACGGACGGGACTTTCTGGGAATACTACCCTCTTAACGATACCTTCATGCTCAAGCTCCTTCAGTCGCTCCGACAACACCTTGCCGCTCAAATTTGGAAGTGCCTGATCGATATTTATGAACCGCTGCGGGCCTGATAGTAATTGAAAAACGATAAGCGATGTCCAGCGCTTGCTGAGGATTTCTACAGCTTTTTCGAAACGAGGACACAATAGGTTGCGTTCCATATTTATCACCTCTATATGTTTATTTATTATAGAGTAAGTTGACACGGATATACAAGGTTACAAAAAGTAATTTAGTTACTTGACGAAACTAACATTTTAACGTAGTATCAGTTACATAAAGTAACTAAGTGAATTTAAGTAATAAAAAAAGAAAAGTAATTTATAGAGGAGTGTTTTTATCGTGATTTCACCCATATTTGTAGGACACGGATCCCCCATGATGGCTATTCAAGATACAGCTTGCACGCAATTCCTTCTCGACTATGGCAAGAAACTTTCTCCGAAAGCTATTGTCATTTTTACGGCTCATTGGGAAACAGAGGTACTCACCATTTCGTCCACCAATGACGTATATGACACCATCTACGATTTTCGCGGCTTCCCGGATGAACTGTTTCAAATCAAATATCCTGCCAAAGGGGATGTGGAGCTGGCTCAAATGATCGCTGGCCGTTTCACGTCGAAAGGCATCCCTGTGAATTTGGATTCACAGCGCGGGCTTGACCACGGCTCTTGGGTTCCGCTATTGCGAATGTTTCCAACACCAGAATGTCCCGTCATTCAAGTGTCCGTCAACCCTTACTTGCCGCCTGCGGAGCAGTATCGCATTGGCGAAGCACTGCGCGGCCTCGATCAGGAGGATATTCTGATTATCGGAAGCGGTGCTACTGTGCATAACTTGCGAGCTCTCAATTGGGATGCCAAAGAGCCAGACGCTTGGGCAGTTGATTTCGACGAATGGCTCATCCAGAACATACAAACGCAGAACCTGGAGGCGCTGTTCGACTACGCTGCTTTAGCCCCGAATGCTCGTATGGCTGTGCCAAGACCAGAGCATTTCATTCCGCTCTTTATTACAATGGGCAGCGGCGACCCGGAACGCCCCGTTCAAGTGATTCATCGCAGCTATGAAGTTGGCTCGCTCAGCTATCTTTCAGTCTCTTTTTAACAGGTACATGATAAAATAATAGTAGTTACTTAGAGAGGAACTATTACAATGAAATGGACGACTCGCATCATCCAAGGCTTGCTGGCATTATCCTTTTTAATGTTTGGCTTTATGAAATTATCCGCAAATCCTATGCAGGTGGGAGCTTTTACAGTAACCTATGGGTATGGTCTAAATGCCATGTATGTCGTTGGAACTATTGAATTATTGGCTGGTATCGGGCTAATTATCGGCTTCTGGAAGCCGCTCATCGCGTTCTACTCCGCTGGCAGTATTGTAATTATAATGGCTGGCGCTATGCTAACTCATGTCCGATCAGGTCAAGGTATGAGCGCCGCGGCATTACCACTTATCTTTCTCATCCTAGCATTAATTGTTGTGCTAAGACGTTCTAAACGCGCATAAGCAAACGGGTATCTCAGCCAGACGGCAGGTGATACCCGTTATTTGCGACTTACGACGGAATAGGCTTCGACATGTGTTCCCGATACTCCGTTGGCGTTAAGCCTGTATATTTTTTGAAGGTGCGCAGGAAGCTTCTCGTATTTGCGTATCCGACCGCTCCCGAAACGTCATTAACTTTAATGGACTTATCTTTCAAAAGCTCCATTGCCGCTTTAATGCGAATTTCGATCATGTAATCGATAAAATTGCTTTCCGTATGATCCTTAAACAGTCTGCTGATGTAAGGCGGAGTGAGATGAAACATTTCGGCCAACCGGTCTAAGGACAGATCATACTCCTGATAATGCTCTCGGATATAGTCCAGCATTCGCTCGATCGTCTCATTTTTCCCACGTTGATTGCGCTTTTCCTCAATTTGTGAAGCCAAGCCCTCGAGAGTCTCTCCGACTAGCCGCTCCGCATCCTTCCAGTTCTCACATTTTCCGATCCGGTCATAAAAGCTGCTTAGGGGACCCATCGATATTTCCGGCTCAATCCCAATGGCTTTGACGGTTTGCAAGGATTTCATCATAAGGTCGTAGCACAGCTGCCTAATCAGCTCCGGAGGAAGATTGCTCTCAACCGCTTCACGGAATGTATCCGATAAGTACGTGAGCATCTTGACGCGATCTGTTTGCCTCATGGCTTCCATCACCGGATCGATCATCCGGCTGAGCTTATAATAGTCCTGTCGGTCCGGCGGCTGCAAGTCGTCTACTGATATGACAGAATGCTTGCCGAAGATCATCTTATAATGAAGCGCCTTCTGCGATTCATCGAAGGAGCTTGGTATGTCCTTCATCTCCATGCGGCATTTGCCGACTCCGACCGTTACCGTTAAGCCAAACTGCCTGTTCATGATATCAAGTATCAGTTCAAGAATGACTAATGTTCTCAAATGATTTTGCTCCGCATCGCCTTCTGCGAAGCTGAGAAGAACAGCAGCCCGGCCGCCCCCCAGATCGATGGCCAAGCCTGCATGCTCGGTTCGAATCAGCTCCTCCGCGACATTGCAGAACATATAGGTGTACAACGTTTCGTCCCGCGGAGCAAGCTGTTCATCTTCCTTGCCAATCTCTGCCGTACAAACGATAAAGCGCTCCGAATACATGTGAATCCCCAAAAATTCCAAATGGTGATACATCGCATGGAAATCGGAACGGTTGCCATTCAATACATCCATCATGATCTTCCACTTGAGCATAGGCTTAGAATCCCTGACATGCTGCTCCAATTGCTCGCGGTCCGTAACCATTTCATCGAATATATGCTCCAGGTTTCTGAGTCCTATACTCTCTGCGCCCTGCCCTCTACGCTTGTTCACGCCGGACAGCTTACCTGCCAAACGATCAAGCGGCTTAAAGGTCCAGCGGTTCACATAAAATAATGCAGCCAATGCCAAAAAGAACATCACGACGGCAAAAGTGAGCAGCAGGTTGCGAGTGACCTTGATCGGCTCAAATACGGTGGACTCCGGCATTATGCTGACAAATTTCCAGCCTGTGTATCCGCTCGTCCGGTAAAAGACAGACTCCTGAATCCCGTCCAGCTTCACGTTGAGGGATCCGCTGTTCGGATCCCTTAATATCGTCTGTATATATGGCAGCGACTTCATATTGCGGTAAAGCTGGTTCTTATCGTCATGTGTGACGACATTTCCTTCCGCATCCAGAATGAAAAATTGACCAGCGTGGCCATCCTCGTAGATCGCTTTAATCATCTGAAACAACTGAGCCTCTTTGATGCTAATAGCCATTAGACCCTTCCTGAAGCCTGGACTGCTGAGACTAGGATAGCTGCGGACCAAGGTAATCACATCTTGGGTCTCATGGCCATCCCACACCTTCTGAGTCGATAGCCACTTAAAATATTCAGGCATATCTAGGTACTGGGCCAACCAATTGAACTCTGACGAAGCTTGCTTTAAATAGGTTTCCTCTGTCATTAAGTCTCCACTGATATGTGAATACGCAAAGACGGATGAATAATTTGGATTATTTGAAATAAATTCCCTCAACCTGTTTGTCAATGTATAGTAAATGCTATATCTATGACCGTCATCACTGTAGCTGTTATTCATAAAATAAACAAATTCCAACCCTTCAGCCATGGAGAGCAGATCCTTCTCCGTCTGGCGAAAGGCAGCCTCGATCTTGGAATCAACCTGTTTCAATAGTGCAAGATTAGCATCCTGCAAGTCCTTCTGCAGCCTGCCCACAGTGCCTGTATAGGACAACCAGAAGGTCAGGGCGATGATGAAGAGGAATACGATACCATATATCATCATGGCTTTTCCGGATATGCTGGTTCTCATGGTGGACCTCCGCTCGGTCGCATTGTTTTGTTCCTATTGTACCATTAACACAGTTGCCCTGAAGGGGAATGATGAACTAACCTTATCAAATGCAGTTAAAATCGCAATAGACAGTTTTTGTCGGACGTCGCATTTCTTTCGATCCAACGCTGTATGAGTGCAATTCAACGGATCCTATAAAAACGTCTTAAAAGATGTAACTTGATCCGTCTGTAGGTCACTTCTTAGAATGAAAAAGCATGCTGAGACAAGAGAACTCTCTTGCCCAGCATGCCTGTTGATGTACGAATTAAATGGAATGGTACAGGTTCCGATAACCGCTTGGTGTCAACTCCGTCAACCGCTTGAACGTATGGCAAAAGTGAGAAATATCCTGAAACCCTACAGAAGCTGCAACCTCCGTAATGGGCAGATCGCTCCCCTGTAAGTACTCCTTCGCTTTGTTGATGCGATAGGCAATTAGAAACTCATTGACGGAGACCCCTGTATCCTGTTTGAAAATTCTACAAAGATACGATCGCGAAAGGTGAAACTGTCCGCACAAATCCTCTATACGCAAGGATTCTTGGTAATTCTCCATCATATAGCTCAGTATGTTTTCGACGACCTTCTTCCGTTCTCCCGTTCCCGGCTGAACAATGCCTATATCCGTCTGATAACGGCCTAGCTGTGTGAACATATGCAGCAGGAGCCCTTTCACAGCAAGGGGATATCCCGGCTGTTGTTCCCTGATTTCCCGCTCCAGTTGGCTAAGCGTTTCCTGCAAGCCCAGCAATTGGCGGGCATTTAATTGAACATGAAGGGAATCGCTGCCTATCCCCGGAAGCCACTGTTCGATCCAAGCGGCTATTTGCCCATCTTGATCGTATAGCCCATCCATATAGCTTTTCTCCACCGCAAGGACATATCGCTGAAAAGGAACCTCCATATCCGGGCGGGATCTATGCATGGCCATGGGCCTCACGACCGTGAAGCTTCCCGGTCCCAACTCATAAATCCGTTCACCAGCAATGTATTTACCGCTGCCTTGTATACATAAATACAATTCGAATCCGCTGTGCGAATGGAAGCTGCGCTGGTACAAGCTCGTCGTTCGATACAAACAATGAACGGGAAAGGCAGAGAGTGTCAGATTCGTCCACTCGTCGATTGCCGCTCCAATGGCATCAGGCTGCTCCACCCGTTCTAAGTTTTCCGATTTCACCCCGCTCACAGCTTTTCACTTCCTTCTGTTCTATTTCGTAGACAATACCCCAAGTCAATAAGAGCATACGCCAAGCCTCACGGTCATCCTGCATAGTATAGTGAACGTATGCCACTACTCTTTCAAGGAGGAATACCACAATGCCAACTACACTTACATCTGCTCATCTAGAACAAACCGCGAGCCAAATTTATGGTTACATGCTATCTGATCATTCGGGAAATTGGGGCTTGGATATTCACCATTGGGACTGGGTGCCCGGCGTCGGCGTCATATCGGTACTAGCCTATTATGAAAGCACGAAAAAAGCGGAGATCTTGAATCATCTGACTAGATGGGCACGCCAAAACATGCATAAATCTGAGAAACTGATGGTAATCAACTCCATGGCACCCTTCGCCATATTCCCTGCACTTTATAGTAACACGAAGGACCCCGTCTTTCTGGAAACTGCTGAACGCATCGGGAAGTGGATGCTAACTGAAGCTCCCCGTACAAGAGAAGGCGCGTTTGAGCATACCGTCACCGAAAATGCCAGCTTCCCTGAGCAGGTATGGGCGGATACGATCTTCATGGCTGTACTATTCCTAGCGCGTCTTGCCCGCCTTACCGGTGAAGCTGCCTATGCTCAGGAAGCTGTCAACCAGCTTGACCTCCACTTGAGACTGCTTCAGGACGATAGATCAGGAGTGCTGTTCCACGGTTGGAATTGCATAGCGCAGGATCATATGTCCGCTGCGCGCTGGACGAGAGCTAACGCATGGATCGCAGTCGCAACGCCAATGATCCTGCAAGAACTCGAGGGCCTCGCCCAGGTACCCGAAGAAACTTTAGAGCGCTACCGTGCTATGATGCAAGGGCTCATCCGATATCAACAAGCAGATGGTCTATGGGCCACCGTCATGGATCAACCTGATTACTATCCGGAGACTTCAGGCAGCGCCGGTATCGCATGCGGTATTCTACTAGCCGTAAAACGCGGTTTGCTGGACCCTTCCAGCAAAGAGGCAGCCTATCGCGCAGCTGAATCTATTCTATCAAAAGTTCTGCCTAGCGGGGAAGTAACCGGCGTGTCGGGCGGAACACCTGTTATGCCGACGATTGAAGCTTATAATACAATTCCATGTTATCCAACGCTTTATGGACAGGGGCTAGTGCTAATGCTGCTCTCAGAAATGATTGAAAAAAGGAAGGAGACCGCCATTTAATTGGCGAGCTCCTTTTTTTGCTTCCTTAGTTCGGATGCTTGTCATTCGGCTTCAAGGAAATCGACAGCTGTTGCTGCGAGCCGTCCGCACGATTGTCAGCCTGCCTTGCTGTCACTTGCTCCGCTTCTTCTTCAATGACAATCAAAGGCAATTCCTTCACCGAGTCACCTATAGCTAACGAGAATATTAACGCAGCTTTGTCCATAGCTTGGAAGTCTATTGTTTGCCGCTCACCTGTGTAAATAACCAGATCTAGTCCATAAGTGTCTCCCTGTTTGCTCCATTCCCAGTTAACGGAGGATACGCTTTTGTCGCCGCAGCGCAGTTGGTTCTCTCCAGTACCCTCAAAGGCAGCATATAAGCTTTCGAAGTGCAGTGGCAGTCCATTAATCTGCACTTGCGCCACAGCGCCTTCCTGCTCAATGCTCATACGCTTCAAGCAACCGCCAAATTCCATTCGAATCCGGAAATCAGTTGCCTTTATACGACCTTGGATACGATCCAAAATCGGATGTGTATCCCCGCCGTTCGTCAGAAAGTTTACGCCTAACAGCAGTTGGTTTCGGCTCGCTGCAACACTTAGAACAGCCGAGCAATAATCGTACCCATCATGTAAACAGCGCATTTGCAGATAGGTCGGCTGCCCGTTATTATCGAAATATGCAACCATTCCTCTTGTTTGATTCCACATGATCTCTTTCCTAAACACTCCGATCGCATACTGTGGTGTTATGTAAGTCTCCGCCCACTTCACGAATCCGGTCTCTTCATTGCGATAATAAGGCTGCCTAAGATCACGTACCTCTACTCGGGTAAACTGCTCAATGTATTGTTTCGGACATTTGATTCCGCTGCCAAACCACTCTGCATCATAATCCAAATCGTCAGAGGCAAAGAAAACCAGCTTGTTATCGGTAGCGACTTGCAGGAAGGATTTGGCCTTATTCGTCAGTAAGGTACTGTAGCTGCGGCTGTGCGGACCAGCCCATTGCTGGGAGACCGGATGATAATGCTCCACCACCATTCGCCAGACCATGTCTAACAATTCGGCGGTTATGTCTTTCGCACGAGAATTGAGGGAATACTCGCGGATTTTCGACAGCTCCACAATGGCAATGACAGAATAAGTAGGACTGTTGAATTCTTGGAAGGTCCCTAGACTTGCTGTATATTGCTGCAGCTTCTCTAGCCTTTCCAGCCCATAATCAGCATAATCCTTCCGTTCATACAGCTCACCGGCGATCAAGGTCACAAATGCCCCCATAATCGCAATATTCGTATAGTGCGGCCCTACATTCCGTTTGATGATCGCGTCGCATGCAAAGCTTACCGATTCTCCGATCTGATCTTTCAGCGCTTCAGGCAGCTTATGACCGTGACGAAGTACTGTAAGCAGCAGCTCCTTGCCGCAAAAGTCCGCCCAGTTCCAATCAGGAGGAGCCATCTGTGTAAGCGGCTCTTCATAAAACCAAGGCCATATCCCATAGGTATCACTTAGCGGATTCCGATCCTGCAAAGATAACAGGCGGCTAATGATATCATAGGCCCTCTGTTCATATTCCTTCATTTCCGTATTTAGCAAGCCAACCGCATAGAGCAGCGATTGATAAGTCGGATGAGTCGTCGGGTGATCCTTCGCCGTTAACGTAGTATGATACCCCGGGCTATGAAAAGGCCGACGAAGCATACTGATCTGAGAATCATACTCGCTTTCTTTGGCTTTGATTGCCTTTATCAAATGTGCTTTATGATCAAGAATAGTCTCATTTACGCTCATGCTGGAACAATCCCTCCCAATTGGCGTGCACTGATTATTTCAAGAACTCTTTATTCTTCTCATACCACTCTTGTGCAAGCTTCTCCACATTATCTCCACCAAGACGTTTCCACTCTTTACGCGCCTCATCCATTGCAGCCTCTGGGGTTAATGCACCGCCTCCAGTTACGGCTTTCACCTCGATTTGCGTAGCAATCGGATGGAACGTGGCGATCAGTTGGCTTACTTCCGGAATATCCGGGCTAAAGGCTATGTCTCTGCGATATTTGTTTTTGAGTGCCACACCTAGCGACTGTGTCTTCAATTTGGCATACTCCTGGGAGAGCGCATCCTGAGCAGCCATGGTCGGGAACCACTCGGCTTTCAGGCTGAAATCAGTTACAATCGCATACTCAGCAGCGTAGCCAACTTCCTTCCGGAATTTATCAGCGTCGATTTTTTGCGGAATCACACCATCCACTAGCTTGTGATGGACGTTTTCCTCGCCGAACTTCATCGCCATATCGCCTTTCTCCATCATCCAATCGAGGAATTTAACAGCGGATTCGATTTTATCCTCCTTCATTTTACTGTTAAAGGCTACCAGAATATTCGCCGGAAGTTCTTGATACAAGCCGTTCTTGCCATATTTACTGGCTACTGGCTCCAATGGAACCATCTTGGCATCTGGTACGTTCTTCTTGAGATCCATGAATTCGTTCTGAATATCCCAACCAGCAAAGTAAATACCCGCCTTGCCAGTTGTCAACATTTGACGCGCGCGCTGGAAGTTGCTATCCGTGATATACTCTTTATCCAGCAAGCCTTGATCGAACAATGATTTCTGATAAGCAACGGAGTCCTTATAACGATCCAACGTTCTGCCAAACTTGAGCTTGCCCTCTTCCAAATACCATTGATTCTCATTCACGAAAAAGAGAGCTCTAATGATTTGCACAGCGTTGCCATTAAACGCAATTGGCACTGTATCTGCTTTGCCGTTACCGTCCGGGTCCGCTTCCTTAAATTTCTTGGCCACCTCGATCAATTCTTCCGTTGTCGTCGGCGCCTTCAAGCCCAGCTTATCCAGCCAATCCTGACGAATCCACATCCCGTGGTTGGCAAGCCCCTCTATACTTCTGCTGCTGGTAACGGCATACATTTTTCCATTAATCGTCGATGCTGATTCGAGCTCAGGATGCTCCTTCAGATACTTTTTCAAAGTCGTACTATATTTCTCGATAAAGCTGTCTATCGGTTGTATGGCACCTTGGTTGGCCAATTGCGCAATATAATTACGATCATACTCCCAAATGAGATCAGGTGCGCTCCCGGAAGCCACCAGGGTACTCAGCTTTTGTTGAGCTTGCGCACGAGGTACTGGCACCCAGGTTACCTTAGCCGGCGAATTCTCATTCATCCACTTTGTCCAACGGTTGCTCTCGTAGCTGCCCTCCTCTGCGGCTACTGTTCCACGATCAAAAGCGGAGATGCTGATTTCTTTCTTCGGACCGGCCGCAGTTGTCGTAGCAGCTGCACTTCCTTGAGGCTTTGCTGAACTGCCCCCCTCTGTAGTCGTATTAGTACTGCAAGCGGCTAGTACTGCTAAAGACATACTTGCTGCAAGAACTGGTTTCCACGCATGTTTAGTCATTTTCAATGGTTCCATCCCCCTAAATATTGTGTGGTATATATCAAGGACTATTGCCCCGAGATATCAGCCTTTAACCGATCCAATCAAGACGCCTTTGACAAAATGTTTCTGCAAGAACGGATAAACGAGCAAAATGGGAGTAACGGCAATGACGATCGCAGCCGCTTTAATACCCTCGGGAGTAAGCGTCATCTCTGCAACACCCTCGCTTCCGGCTCCTTGATCCAGTAGATTCTGATCCACCTGCAGGATCATTTGATAGAGCTTGAGCGTTAAGGTTTGCTTGGTTGTTTTGGTAACGTACAGTAATACATTGAAGTATGAATTCCACCAGCCTACGGCATAAAAGAGTGAGATGGCAGCTATGATCGGTTTGCATAACGGCAAAATGATTTGAAGCAGAATTCGCCAGTCCCCTGCGCCGTCAATAGACGCTGATTCCTCCACTTCCTCCGGCAAGCCCTCCATGAACGTTTTCATCACAAACATGTTGTACGTACTGATTAATGAGGGAAGCCATAAAGCCCAATAGGTATCCATAAATCCTAATGATTTAACTAGTATAAAATTCGGGATTACGCCCGAAACGAACAGCATGGTGAAGGTGATGAAAATGAGCAGCCCATTACGCCCCATCAGTCTTCGTCTGGAAAGCGGATACGCAGCCAGTAAAGTAAGTGTCACATTGAGCGCTGTGCCGACTATGGTTACCAGCACCGTATTCCACATCGCTACAAAGAGCTGTCCATCCTGGAAAAGACGCTTATAGGCCTCCGCATTGAATTCGACCGGCCACAATGTCACCTCACCCGCTGTAATAGCCCTGCTGCTGCTGAAGGACGATACGACCTCATACCAGAACGGGTATAAGGCAATTAACGAAAGAAAGCCGAGTATCGCATAATTAGCTGACGTCCCTAAACGGGATAAAAGGGATTGCTTTTTATATAAACTTTGCATCGCTTACCATAACCCCCGTTCTCCGAACGCTCGAGTCAATCTATTTACGCCTACGACCAGTATCAACCCAACAGCGGATTGGAACAACCCTAAGGCGGTCGTATAGCTGTAGTTCATATTTTGCAAACCGACACGGTACACATATGTACTAATTACATCTGCAACATCCAAGACGGACATATTCTGCAGCACCAGTGTCTGCTCAAGCCCCACATCCATCATGTGCCCCATGCGGAGAACGAGCAGGATAGCGATTGTGCTGCGGATGCCGGGCAATGTAATATGCCAAATCTGACGCAGCTTCGATGCGCCGTCCATCTTGGCCGCCTCATACAGCTGCGGATCAATCGAGGCCATTGCAGCCAGATAAAGAATCGTGCCCCAACCCGCTTCCCGCCATATGCCTGATAAGGTGTAAGCAACTGGCCACCAGCCGGAGCTAGCCATGAAATAAATAGGCTCGATGCCAAACACCTTCGTCAGCACCAAATTGACAACACCCGTGCTTGGTGAAAGCATAGCAATGAAGATGCCCCCAAGAACAACCCATGAGATGAAATGGG
The DNA here is from genome assembly GCF_030817215.1 of Paenibacillus sp. V4I3. Lineage (GTDB taxonomy): Bacteria > Bacillota > Bacilli > Paenibacillales > NBRC-103111 > Paenibacillus_E. The sequence continues at coordinate 1,575,179 of NZ_JAUSZA010000001.1, read as the reverse complement.
GCAAGTAGAGCAGATTTTGAACGGTCCGTTTGTACCACTCCTTGCGTACTTCATTAAGCAGAAGCGCGAGCAGTATGGGTACCGGAAATCCAAAAACAAGGCTGTACACATTGAGCAGCAACGTATTTCTTAGTACTCTCCAAAAATCGATGCTTTGGAACAAGCTTATGAAGTGCTTAGGCCCTACCCACTTGCTGCCAAAGATGCCGTCGGCGAATCGGTAGTCCTTGAAGGCAATAATCTCGCCGGCCATCGGAGCATATTTAAATAGCAGATAAAATCCAATCACAGGCAGAAGCATCAGGTACAAATGTCGATCCCGTATCAAGCGGCCTCGGAATGTGGACGGAATCGGCTTGGTTGGAATTGGCTTCCGCTGGCTTAGCTTCTTATTTAAGCCGGTCACTCTTTCCTCCATGTTGTGTTCACCCTTTCCAAATGTGAGCCTGCTGTTGTGCCGGCGATATCATCGTATCCTGCCACTGCTTACTTGCAAATAGACACGTTTTATTCTGCTGTCTTTTCTTAACAATTGCCCTGTCACCTTACTTAAACTAGGTTCATTTTCCTAAGATGAACGCTCTACACTCTCTCACCATAAGCTCACTCTCCAAACCCAGACGCAAAAAAAGAGACCCACAGCAACGGGCTGCGGGTCTTCAAGTATATATATTTAAAAGGGGGTCGAATTTCAGTATAGGCCCCGAACCTTAAATCAAGCTGAAAACCAGATGTCATTTTTGTTACAAATGATTCCTATTTGTTACAGACATGCCGATCTATTTTTCCTTGATCGGAATATAAATGTCCATTTGGATGAGCTCATTTCGGGATGGGTTACAGCGTTCATCATACAATTCGAACTCCGCGCCACCTGCATGCTCATAGCCGGAATGAGGAAACCACTCTTCAAAAATGGACTTCCACGTGCTCTGAATGGATGCAGCAAACTGGTCCTGAGTCACCTTAGGTGTCGTAAACACCGCATAATTGGCCTCCGGAAATTCACGGCTCACCAGATCGGCTGGCACACCTTCAAAACCAGTTGCCTCCATCCCGATGATATAACTTAAATCCCCAGTCTCCATATTGAAATCCGTACAAATGCCCAGCTCAACTTGTGAATCTGCATGTACGCGGTTGGTAATGCGATTTCCCTTGCCCTCTTGTAAATACGAGCTCCAGAATGCAGGGATTTCACGATGGTTTCTTCCCTCTTTGCAGGACGTTTTCAGTTCATAGCCAATCAGTTTAAAAGCAGGCTTCGTCTTCAGTTGATATTCCATTCGAATTCCTCCTAAATAGGGGTTGAATTTTCTTTGCAGCACATTCGCTTTCGCATAAACTGGCGTCAATATGCCTTGTTTACGGTAAGCAAGCGGCGTACGTTCAAAAACTTTTTTAAATGCTCGAGTGAAATTCTCGTGGGACTGGAACCCATTGTCGAGGGCAATATCGATTAACTTCTTCTCCGTATGTGCGATCTGATAGGCCGCGCTCGCTAGTCTTCTTTTCCGAACATACTCCATCACAGCTTCTCCCACCATGGTTTGAAAGACTCTATGAAAATGAAATTCAGAGAAACAAGCGACTTGAGCTAAACAAGCAACAGATAAAGGCTCAGAAAGGTGATCTTCAATATAATCCAAAGTCTTCTGAATCTGCACAAAGTAATCGGTGTCCATCGGTTGCCCCCTCCAGCATTCTAAACACAGTGTAAGCTATTTAAAATAACGGTTCTTGATCTTTCTTGCTCAAAGGCTTGCCCGATGCTATCCCATCGACTATCTCCAACTTCCTTTGGAAGCAACCGAATAGGTCTTGTACTGATTCCTGCCCTTGATTTCCAAGCAATTGATTTGCAAGCCGTAAGCACAGCCGCCATCAATGCCGATTTTATCACGATCAAACCAAACATCTGCTTTCCCGTGAATATCCTTAGCCGGCGTATGCCCAAAAACGACTGTTTTTTTAACGACGGTTCGCTGCTGGACAAAAGGAGCTCGAATCCACATAAAGTCCCTTTCTGGTTGGGTTTTCCAATCCAAAAATGCAGGGTTAAGCCCAGCATGAACATAAATGTGCGTCTCGTCCTCATAATAGAACGGAAGATTATTTAGAAATGAAATATGATCGCTGAACTTTCCTCGGATTCGTTCTTTCGATTGCTTCAAATCAAGAGCCTCGGCCCCGCAGAAGCTTTTAAACGTTTGGATACCACCATGTTCAAAAAACTTCATTTCCGTTAGTGAATCTACGTCCCCCAGAACATCCACGAAACGTTGGTCATGATTCCCTTTGAGAGCAATCGCTCCCTTTTCGCGTACTAAATGCATAACGAATTCCACGGTTTCCCTACTTTGCGGCCCTCGGTCCACGTAATCACCAAGCAGCACCAGCTGGTCTTCTTCGGCATTAAAATGTACTTTATCGAGTAATTGCTTGAATTCATCCACACAGCCATGTATATCGCTTACGGCTAACGTTCTTCTCATATCCTGTACCTCCTGATGGCGCGCTCCGGCAAACCCTCTCCCTAGCAAACTCCGAATCTATGTGTATTTCTATTATTTAGGTTTTATTTTATCATAGTTTGGTATATTCGGGATTCCTTAATTATCATTGTTCTAACGTAAGAAACATGAAAAGGACGTCCTGACGGACGTCCTCGTTTTCTACTTCCCGTTACTATTGATGTACGATACCCCTTTTAACCATGCGGCCAGATCGGAAGGTAAACATGGAAAACAGCAAGAAAACTCAATGTCATCCCTGCCATCATCAAAAAACTGTATATAACCAGATCTTTACGATACTTTTTGTTCCTAATCAATCCCGGCACATCTCGAGAAGCAAGAAGTCCAAAAAGAACTACAACCAGAATGACTTTCATTATTTTTCGGACTCCTTCACTTTCAAAATCAAAGGTTTATTCGTTAAACCTGTACGGTTTATTGTCATATCAGCAATGATATTGACTTTCAGCTTTGAAAATTCTTCTTCCCAATGTTCTTTATACTTATTCTTCCACTCTTTTGGATATCTCCGTTCCACTTCAATGCCAAATCCGAAAATATCTGATTTGAATTTTTTTTGCGCCATATCGAGTACGATTTGGATTCTTTGTTTGAGATCCTCTTCCAACTCATTTTCCACAAAATGAATCACTTTAGGATCACTGACATCCAATTTCGAGTTATTCTCATAAAGTTCGTTCTCAGCTCTTACTTTCACTTCCACGCTTAATTCACCATCGCTAAGAATAGGAGTGATTTGTGTCTCGGCCTTCAATATATAAACACTTATTTTTCCATTTCCCTTTTCCTTCGGAATGTTTACGGTGACAACACCCGTTTTCATTTCCTTGCGAAGCCAAAGAGCTCCTCGTGTCTCTAAATCATTCATCCAACCGACTAATCTATCTTTCTTGAATATCGCTGATCCTTTGATCGACAGGTTGGTTTCCAGATTTGAGGGAGATGGCGCCTTGGAATCCTCTGCATTCGCTAAGTTCGAAGAAACGAGTTCCATTTCAGCAGCAACCGGTTCCATACCTTCCGTCACAAGCATATGGACAAAATCCTTCAGATTTATCCTTACACCAATGTGCTGTTTCACTTGCTCTCTCATGATTTCAGCCGGTATTTTTTCGAGTTTGGGAACAAACTTGAGAATATTTACAGACTCCCCTTTTGTGAATATGATGTAACTGCGCATTCGCGCTTCCCGTTGTCTAATAAAAAAATCGAGTATCGGTGAAACACCGTCTCGAGCCATTTGTTCGCCAATAACAATAATACCGCTGTGGGAAAAGAAAATTCGGCGCGGCAGCTTCTCTTGGAGTCTCCGATAGGCATCCAAAATCGTTTCCCCCTTTTCTGAAACGACCCATACAGCTTTGGCTCCTATGTCTTTCTCCCCACCAAAGCCCCCTTGGCCTGCGGCGCCTAACATCCGCGGAATAGCCACCTGCAGCGCTAAACGGATTTTGCCATCCTCCATCTTATCGATTCCTGCCGCGGTTACAAATGCAAGGTCATTGACCTCAATCCGGCTCCAGCAGCCCGAGAGAATCGGCATCATCAAAAGGATCAATCCCAATAAAATTCGTGTTTTCATCCAACATTACCCTTCCGTAGAAAATCCTACTCCTTGCGGTTCGGCTGACCGGGACGCATGGACCTTTTCATTCGCTGCGGGTTTCTTTTTGCTCCCTCTTCCGGACGATTCGTCATACTCCACCAAGGCGCCCGTACAAGCACATCTTTAAAATCACCAAAATGTAAAGGGGCCAATGGAGACAAATAGGGCATGCCGAAGGAGCGAAGGCGGCACATATGGCTCATGATAAACAATATGCCTAATAGAATTCCATATAATCCCAGTGATCCCGCTAAAAACATCATGGGAAAACGCAGCATTCTGATCGCGACCGCCTGGCTAAAGCTGGGAATGATAAAAGAAGCGATACCGGTGATGGATACGACAATAACCATGGGGGCGGAAACAATACCCGCCTGAACGGCGGCCTGACCAATGACCAAAGCTCCGACAATACTCACCGACTGTCCTACCGGCCTTGGCAAGCGCACACCAGCCTCTCGCAATCCTTCAAAGGCTATTTCCATTAGCAATGCTTCGATAATAGCCGGAAAGGGGACCGTTTCACGGGAGGAAGCCACACTGTATAACAGGGTTGACGGAACCAATTCCTGATGAAATGTTAATAAAGCAATATAGAGAGATGGCAAAAACAAGGCAATCACCAAAAACAAAAAGCGGATCCAGCGGATCGCCGTCGAAATCATAAAGCGCCCATAATAATCTTCACTCGCCTGCAGCATTTCATAAAAGGTAACCGGAACATACAGGGCAAAAGGCGTATTATCGATGATAATGGCTACTTTCCCTTCCAGTAAGTTGCCAACGACTTTATCCGGTCTTTCCGTACTCTGCACCTGGGGGAAAATGGAACGCGGAGTGTCTTCAATTAATTCCTCGATATATCCGCTTTCAAGAATCGCATCGATGTCAATCCTGCCGATTCTTTCGCGAACTTCCGCCACCAGAGATTCATCAGCAATATGATCCAAGTAAGTAATGACAATCTCAGTTCTTGATAACCTTCCTACTTTCATCGCTTCCATTTTTAGCTGGGGGGTTTTCAATCTCCTGCGAATGAGACTGGTATTGGTCCGCAGGTTTTCCGTAAATCCGTCCCTAGGACCGCGGATCACCGCTTCTGTCGCTGGTTCTTCAACCGCACGGGACTCCCATTCTCTTGCACTGACGAATAAAGCTCGTTCTGCACCATCAAGAATCAATGCGGTATCCCCGGATAGCACATGATTTATCACATCTTGAAAATTGGCCCCACTGCTTACCTGCGCAGCAGAAATCACTTGATCCTGAAGCAAATTTTCCATTTCCTCATAACGAAATATAGGTTGTGTCAAATTATTTTTCCCGTATTCCAACAGAGGTTTTATGACATCATCGTCAATCAATTTCATATTGACAAGGCCGTCTAAAAAAAGAAGCGTCCCTTTTTGTGTCGCACCTACTTGAAAATCCCTAAACACAATGTCAGAAGAACGATCAAAGATCGTTTTCAATTGTCCAATATTCTGTAAAAGATCCGTGCTAAGCAGATCACTTTTCAATGGGTCCGTGAGGATTCCATTTCCCATACTAAATCCCCCTCACTTTTAAGCCTTTATTTTTTCACCACCATTACGAAAAGATAACCGATCGACATAACAACCATAACAACCATGTAGAAGGCTCCCATTGCAGCCAACATCATTTCCAAAACAGTGAAAGTGTATATATGTAGATGGACTAATAATTTTGACGTAATTTCCTGTAAGTAGAAATACATACACCATCCAATAAAAGCGATGAGCACGGAGAAAAAACATAAATCACGAATATTCTTCATCATTTCTCCTCTGACAAGCGAGTTGTTCTATTGGCTATTTCCAACTATTATCTTTCGACAAATGAAGGTAAATAATACCTAATTCCTAACACTTTCGTTTAAAAAGAAGGCGAACGCTAATAATGATATCTAATTCACAAAATAGGATGACTTTGTATGGCTTGATAGTAAATTCTATGTATGATGTTAAGGTGAGGGCGATATGAATCAAGAGAAAATAGGTATCAAACAACTCTTTCTAATGATGTTAGCTTTTGAAATAGGAAGTGCTGTCATTTTTGCGTTAGGAGCGGAAGCTAAACAAGATGCTTGGCTCGCCGTATTAATAGGCATGGTGTTGGGGCTTATTTTAATGTCCGTCTACACCAAATTGTCTGGGTATTATCCAAATGATTCCTTGATCCAAATCATTCAAAAAATTTCAGGTAGGTACATTGGATATCCACTCAGTATCACTTATATTATTTATTTTACCTCTCAAGCTGCAAGGATCAGTCGAGATTTCTCCGATCTTATGCTTTCTACAATCTTAGTTGGAACCCCAGAAATTTTTATTCTTGCAACTTTTGTAGCCGTAATTATATATACGCTCCGCGGGGGTATTGAAGTGTTTGGAAGGATGGCTGAAATGGTGGTTCCCGGTGTTCTATTAATATCCTTTAGCACATGGATCATCGTTTATGCTTCAGGAGTTGTAGACCTGAAACAGCTTACACCTGTACTTGGTACAGGAATAAAAAACGTATGGAAAGAGTCATTCCCAACCCTTACCAGCCTTCCTTTTGGGGAATTAGTCGTATTCACTATGATTTGGCCAACGTTAAAAGATAATACGAAGCTTAAAAAGGTGGGGATGACTGCAGTTTTGACAGCAGGAGTTTTATTATCGCTTAATATCGTAGGCATGATCTCCGTTCTTGGACCTCAGTTGTACGGTATGTTAAATTATCCTCTTTTATCGACAATACGAATGGCTTCGGTGGCGGATTTTCTTGAGCGGATCGATGCAGTAGTTATTCTGCTAATGGTAGCAGGGGGGTTTTTCAAAGTTGGTGTTTACATCTATTGCGCCGCAGTTGGAACAGCCCATTTATTTAATTTGAAGAGTTACCATTATGTTCTTATTCCGATTGCAGCGATTATTGCCCCTCTTGGTCATGTCATGACAAAAACATATGCCGAGCACCTAGCTATTGGTTTTAAATTTAACATGACCTATGTTCAACTTCCTTTACAATTTGTAATACCTAGTTTGTTACTGGTAGCAGCTTACTTTCACCAAAAGTCAATATCGCACAGAGACTCTAAATTGCGACAAAGCCAATAACGATTTACTAAATTTATTAAAAATAAGGCTGAACACGAATATGTGTCCAGCCTTTTTAGTATAAAACTCAATTTAAGCTCTTAGGATCCTTACTTCATGAGTGACTCCATTTCTACACAGGCCATCACGAATGTGCCAACGCCATGCAGGTCGTTCTCGCTAGTCGGACGAGTCACATAGTTCTCATAATCGCCTGCTGACGTCCCGATACAGATCAGCGGCAATATCACCCGCTCCTGCTCGTCGAACTTTAGCGTTCGGATCAGTCCTTCATATCCCTTCACAGCTGCGTCTACACATTCTTGACCGACAACCCCGTGCTTAATCGCTTTGGCAATCGTGTATACGAACAGATTCGTACAGGATGTCTCCAGCCAGTTATCGGATTGACCACCCTTGTCAACGATTTGATACCAGAGTCCGCTCTCCGGATCTTGATAACGAATCAAGGCATGGACGAAATCACGCAACGAGTTAACTAACTCTTCGCGCCCTGGTTCGTCCACCGGGAGCTCATCAAGGAATTGTGTAACCGCTAGGCCATACCAGCCGAGTGAGCGGCCCCAAAATTCCGGTGAACAGCCAGTTTCGGCATTCGCCCATGGCATCTTCCGGCTTTCGTCCCAGGCATGGTACAGAAGCCCTGTCTCTTCGTCTTTCATATATTTACGCATTAGTTTCTCTTGATGCAGCGCGGTTCCACGCAAGCCAAGGTCTCCGTATGCATTCGCATATTTCAATGAGAAGACACCCGCCATATACAAGCCGTCCAACCACATGTTGTAGGCATATTTATCTTTATGCCAGTAACCGCCCTCCGAAGTAAGATTCAGCGTGTTCAGCAAGTTTCTCAGCTTATCCGCAGCGATTCGGTATTTGCTGTGTCCTGTCTGTTTTTCCAATCGAAACAACAAAAGCCCCGCTTGAACCGCATCCAGCTCATCCCGCGCGAAATAGAGATTGCCGTGTTCGTCGATCAAACCATCCACGTACGCCTGAATGTAGGCGTCATAGCGATCATCTTGTTCAGCTTCCCACAGCATTTCCATGCCGCATAAGAAAACACCTTGGTGGTAATGCCAGCGCTCGGCAGGCGGCAGCTCCATAGGCGTGTACGTGCTCATAATTGAATCGCAGGCAGCTATTGCCCATTCGATGGGTGATTTAATTAAAGTTTGAGTCATTTTGAATTTTCCTCTCTATGTCTACATAGATTTTTGGATTAATTGAAATCCCTTCCTTACCCCTTAATGGAGCCGATCATAGCCCCTTTAGCAAAGTGCTTTTGCAAGAACGGATACACACACAAGATCGGTAAAGTCGCAACGACGATAACAGCCATCTTAATCGATTGTGCAGGAGGCGGTGTGACACTATCCAAATCCGCACTGACATCCATCCCGCTAGCGAGCACGACAATTTGTCGGAGGAGGACCTGAATCGGCCACTTCGCACTCTCATTCAAGTAAAGAATCGCGCTGAGGTAAGTGTTCCAATACGTCACGGCGTAGAATAACGAGATGGTTGCAATAGCAGGCATCGATAGGGGCAGCACAATTCGGAACAAGATTCCAAAGTCGCTGCATCCATCGATCTTAGCCGACTCTTCGAGTCCCTCTGGAATGTTTTGAAAGAAATTTTTCAAAATAATTAAATTAAATGCACTAATCGCAGAAGGAAGAATCAACGACGCATAGCTGTCGATCATCCCCAATTCCTTCACAACCAGGAAGGTCGGAACCAACCCGCCGTGAAACAACATTGTAAACACAACAAGAAACATAATGATTTTTCTTCCATCAACGTCTCTACGGGACAAACCGTAGGCCATCAGAGCTGTGATAAACATACTTATGATCGTTCCCGCAAGCGTGGTACCAATCGAAACACCCATGGCTTTAAAAATAGTATTCGTTGAGAAAATGAATCGATATGCCTCTATACTCCAATCCGTCGGAATGATGACAAATTTCTTGGCAGCCATTTCCGCGCTTGTCGTAAAGGAACCCGCTACAACGTGTACAAAGGGGATAAGCGTAATGAGACCAATGATTGTCAGTAACAAGTAATTGATGATACCAAACATTCTTCCGCCTAGCGTTTTATCTTCTACCATGGTGTAAACCTCCTGTTCTCTCCTAGTAAACGCCCTCTTCACCCATCTTCTTGGCAATTCGGTTAACTAACATAACCAGAACAAGTCCAATAAACGATTTGAACAATCCGATAGCAGCACTGTAACTGAACTGCCCTTGTTTTAACCCTGCCGTATATACATAAGTATCAATGATCTCCGCAACATTTCGGTTCATGGAGTTAAGAAGCAAGTAGACATGTTCAAAACCGAGTTCGAGAACCGCACCAATTTTCAAAATTAACAAAACAATGATGACACTTCGAATAGCGGGCAATGTAATATGCCATATTTGTCTAATCCGTCCTGCACCATCCATACGGGCAGCCTCATACAATTGAGGATCGATAGAAGCAATCGCCGCCAGATAAATAATCGTGCCCCAACCCGCTTCTCTCCAAATGACCTGAAGAATATAGATCGGTCTAAACCATTCCGGAGCTAACAAGAAATTAATCTTTTCAAAACCGAAAAACTCAATAATATCGTTGATAATTCCGCCGTCCATCGTCAGCATAACGAAACTGATCGAGACGATAATGACCCAGGACATAAAGTGAGGAAGATAGACGATCGTTTGAAATACTTTTTTGAAAAGATCCCCTCTGACTTCATTTAGCATGAGTGCCAGAATGATAGGAATCGGGAAATAAAACAAGAGATTCATGACAAATAAAATTAACGTATTGCTTAAAATAATCAAGAAATCCGGCTCTGTAAATAACCGCCGAAAATGCTCTAAACCGACCCATTCACTCCCGCTAACCCCTTTAAACGGTTTATAATTCTGAAATGAAATGATCAATCCGTACATGGGAATATATTTGAAAACGAGAAAATATAAGACTCCCGGCAGCAGCATGACATAGATCCATTTGTTTTTCCAGAGTCGTCTACCCAGCTCACTGCTTTGTTTCCCAGCCACCACACGTTGTGCTATATTCACTTCCTGCATACGACTTCTTCCTTTCCGGGCGATTCATTTACACTGAGAAGACTGCTGCAAGATCAGCAGCCTTCCCGCCTTCAACCTGCATGATTCGCGACTATCTCATTATTTTTTATAAACAGCGTTGTATTCCTCGATAATTTTGCTGCCTCCACGACTCTTCCAATCTTCAATAGCCTTATCAAAACCTGCCTTATCAATCGTGCCATAGATATATTTATTCGTTGCATCTTTAATCACATCTTGAAGTTGGACGCCCTTCTCCTGGTTCGTTTTCGAATCCAAAGCAGCTACTGGATCCTGCACAGCAAACTTCAGATTGGCAATCTTAAGTTCATCTGCCTTACCTTGAGCAGGAATCGTAGGAATACCCAAGTATCTGCCGGAAGTATCTTCATCACCAATGGCCGCGTCCGTGAAAGGCTTAACCTCGCGTGTCCATTTCTCTTCATCCAGCTTCTTCGCTTTGTTGTCGATTACGCTGTAGTTAGTATCTTTAATGCCCCAGTTTGCAACGTTGGCAACTTCAGGCGTCATCATTTTGTCAAAGAAGGCCAAGACCTTCTTTAGCTCAGCTTCTGTTTTTGTAGCGGATTTCGGGAACAGAACGACGTTCGCATAGCCAGGAAGAGCCCATGCCGCGAATTTACCGCTTGGCCCAGCGACCATACTATGCACATCCACCACAGCGGTAGTCACGTTTTTGATCAAATCTTTATTAAGAGACGAAACATCCGTCATGGCACCGATATACATACCAGCTGTACCATTCGTGAACAGTTTCTGTTGATCGGTTTTACTTGTAGCTGCGAAGTCCTTGTTGATAAGTCCACCATCACGCAGCTTCTTGTAGTAATCCATTGTCGCTACATATTCGGGGAACATGAACTCAGGCTGCAGCTTGCCATCTTTAAGGCCCCAATTGTTCGGTACGCCGAACCAAGTAGCAACGGTTTTGAAAGATCCGTAAATGAGATCATTACGATCCGTTAAGCCGATAGTATCCTTTTTGCCGTTGCCGTCAGGATCATTTTCAGTGAACGCCTTCATCATGGCAACCAAATCTTCCGTTGTTGCAGGTGGCTTCAGTCCCAGCTTATCCGCCCAATCTTTTCGATAGATGAGGCCTTGACGGGCAATGTCTACACCGCGATAAAGTGTGTATAGCTTGCCATCCACTTTCGTATTATCATTGGTCGTAGATTTCAATTTACTCAGGTTGGGGAAGTCCTTCAGTAGAGGACCAATTTCCCAGAATTGTCCGTCACGAATGGCTGATTTCATCTGAATAAATGTTGCCTGGTTTTTCAGGTAAGTGACTTGCGGCATTGCGCCTGTAGCGAACGTCGTATTCAGCTTCTCCTCATACGTATCCGCCGGGAAAAATTGATACGTTAACTTCGTATTCGTTAACTTTTCGAGTTCTTTAATAATCGTATCCGGCGGCGTTTGTGCTGTGTTCAGCGGTGCCATAATCGTGATTGCTGTCGGTTTATTGTCTGCTGTTGCTTTAGGCGACTCTACCACACCAGTCGTAGCTGCAGGAGTTGACTTCCCCCCGTCTGAGCAAGCTGCCAGCGCAAAGCTGGAAACAAGCAGAACGCTAAGTGGAATCGAGACTAATTTTCTCTTCATATTGGTTAGACCTCCGCGAAATTGTTGTGTGCTACAAGTTCCACACTACACGGCCGTAGGGAGGTACCGAAATAATCATTTACTCATTTAGACCCCGTTTGGCATGGGATGTGAGATGATGATTATCGGTCGGGGAGATGATTATCCGCTCTTCCTGCTACTGTAGCGATGTTTTTCATCGCTACACGTACTCGTACACGCTCATACGCAACTTTAACGATGAAAATCATCGTCTCAGCCTAGACCAGGCCTCCCCCGAGGCCGCTCATCTCCTCCAGCAGCAAACCAAAACGCAAAAAAAACCGCCGCGCAACAGCGCCAGCGGTTTCCTCATCTTTCCCATCATCAACCTCGTTTACTATAAGCCTCGTTGTACTCTCTTATCATCTGACCGCCGCCACTCCGCTTCCAGCGCTCAATTTCTTGCTGGAATGCGGCTTTGTCCAGTTTCCCCAAGATGTAATTGTACGTAGCGTCCGATACAATTTTGTACAATTCGACGCCTCGCTCGTCGTAGGTCTTCGACTCTAGACCAACGGTCGGGTCTTTGACGACGTTTTTCTCATTGTCCAAGCTCAGCCGATCCGCGAGCTGCGACAAGGACTCGCTCTCCGAGACGCGCATGACCTTCGGATTGTTCAGATCAGCAATCATGAGTGCATACAGCGCATTCACTTCATTCACACGGAGCTTAGAGGTCTCTTCCGAGAGTTGAACTTGATCCCCTTTGGCTGTATAATGACGTCCCTCCAGCCCGTACTTCATCAAGTTGGCGACATCTTTATCCATCGTGCGATCAAAAAATTGCAGCATCTGCTTCAATTCCGCTTCGGTACGAATCGCTTTTTTCGAGAACAGGTAGAGCGCACTATAATTGGGAATCGACCAAATTTTAAAACCCATCGGTCCTTCGATATGGTTCACGAGCGTGAGCTTCGCCTTCGGGTTAATGAGCTGAGCTTCATCCGAAAGACGCTGCACATCCTGCATGCTGCCAATATAGACGCCCGCAATGCCGCGAATTAGTTTATCGCGCTGAACTTCCTTACTGGTGACTGCGAAATCAGCATTGATCAGCTTCTCCTCATACAGCTTCTTCATATAGTTCATCGTGTCCACGTAGGCCTGGGTTTCGAACTCAGGCACTAGTTTCCCAGCGGCATCAGTACCCCAGTTATTCGGAGTACCGAAATAAGAGCTGATCGTTTTGAACGCACCAAACACCAAATCATTCCGGTCGGTCAGACCGATGGTATCTACCTTCCCATTCAGATCGGGATCGCCGAACGTGAAAGCTTTCAATACCTGATATAGCTCATCCAGATTCGTCGGCTTGGCCAGCTTCAGATTGTTCAGCCAATCCTCACGAATAATAATGCCCTGACGAGAGGAAGGCCGCTCGGTATACAGCCCATAGATTTTGCCATCGACAGCTGCCTGTCCCAAAATTTCCTTGTTCAGCTGTTTCAGATTCGGGTATGCCGCCAAGTAAGGTCCGATATCCCAGAATGCACCGGAACGGATCGAATTTTTCATCAGCATGTAGTCCGTATATTTCACATAGGTTGCTTTTTTCAAAGAGTTTGTGGTGAGCGCGGTGTTCATTTTATCCGTATATATACCGTCCGGAACCCAGTTCAGATCAAGCTTCGTTTGTGTGCGATTCTCGATTTCCTGAACGAGTTCAGGGATGGGCGGATGCGGAAAATGCAGCGGTGCCATGATCGAAATAACCGGACGGTTTCCGTTCACATCATCTGCCTTTTCCCAGCTGTTCTTCTCACAAGCACTGTTCAAAATAACCATCAGCAGTCCTATCAAAAGGAGACCAAAAAGCTTGAAACCCTTGCCATATAAACTTGTTCTCATGTGAGATCCTCCCTTATAGCAGCGGTGTTTTATAGTCAAATTCAGAGAAAATGATTATCCGTCACTCAGATGATTGTTGCTCTTAACGCCTGTCTTGACTACAATACATAGATAGTCTGAATAATCATCCTCAAGATAGATAGGTGTTGGATGCGATGCGCTCTTTAAGTTTCCTTAGCAAAATGACCATATTCGGGTTCCTGCTCAGCACTCTGCCGGTGATCTTCATCGGCGCTTTCGCCTTCGTCACCTCGTCGAGCGAAATTCAAAAGAATGTCAACGAAGGTAAAATGCAGTTGATCACCCAAATCAACTCCAATGTAGAGCAGAAATTAACGACTGTCAACCATACACTTAATCAGGTCATCAATTCCACCGTACTCAAAAAGGCGATGGACATGCCCCTTACTGTAAACGATTTCATGATGTATGACGATCTGCGCAGCGAAATTCGGTATATGCAATCTTTTGATACCAAACTGGAAGATGTCATCTTGATCAATGCCAGGGAAAACTGGATGATTAAGAATTCGGGCTTGTACCGCTATGACAGCTACCCATATCACGATAAGCTTATGAGTCTGATGAACACGCAGGAGAACAGCGTTTGGACGCTTAATCCATCCAAGTGGTTTTTCACGGAAGAAAATGCGCGAAGCGTTACCTGTGAGTACAGTATTTCTCTAGTTAAAAAGCTGCCCACCACCGGTCTGGAGAAATACGGCTTGGCTCTGGCTAACATTCCTGCCTGCAGCCTGCAGGATCTGATTAAAAATGATACCGAGAATCTGGATGACATCCTGATTATGGACGAACAGAATCGGATTCTCATGCATCCGGATGCAAATCTCATCGGTAAATCTATAACCGAAGCTGGCCTTACAGATTTGAAGCAGTTAGAGGCGCCAATGGGCCAGTTCTCAGCGGATATTAACGAGAAGCCCTATTCCGTCAGCTTCCTGCGTTCCAACCTCAACAACTGGACCTACTTATCCTTAACCTCCATCGACAGTTTGACGAAGGAATCCAGTAAAATTGGAACCTATACGATCTATGTATGCGTCCTGATGCTGCTCCTCTCCATGGTCCTAGCTTGGCTAGGTTCGCGCAAAATGTATTCGCCGATCCAGCTTCTTTTGAACCAAATCGGAGGGCTTGTGACCGTGAATCAGAAGCGGAAGGCCAACGAGTTCCAGATGATCAGCGAGCATGTCCATACCTTGTTCCAATCGAAGTCCCAACTGGAAAGAGAAGTCCACCAGCATATCGGCCAGGTACGGACGTTTTTCTTAATCAAGGCTTTTCAAGGGCATATCAAACAGAGCGAGCTGCTGGAGAAGCTGGCGCAGTTCGGCTATAACAAGCACATTGAAGAGTGGAAAACGATGTCAGTGATCACGATGCAGATCGATTCTATCGATAATACGCGTTACGAAAAACGGAATATGGAGCTGCTGCTCTTCGCTGTGCACAATATGATCGAGGAACTGATTCCTTCCCAGCAGCGTCTCGCTCCCATCATTATAGACCAGACCGTGGTCACCTTGATTGGAAGTGCCGATAGCGAAGAAGCTGCCTTTCGCAATACGGTATATGCATTAACCGAGCAGATGCAGCAGCATATCTATAGCTTTCTGAATCTCCATGTCAGCATAGGGATGAGTCTCCCGATTCAAGCTTTCTCGCAGATGTCGATTGCCTATCGGGAAGGTCTGGAGGCTTTGAAGCATCGCATCAAGCTGGGTGAGGGCATCATCATTCAGTACGAAAATATTAACTCAGGGAAGCATTACCTGAATTTAAACTATCCGAAGCCGATCGAAAATGAATTGATTGATGCCATCAAGCTTGCCGAAAAGGATAAGTCCAAAGAGCTGCTGAAACAGCTGCTGCAAGCCGTATTCGCAGCTCCGCTGACGCCGCAGGAGTATCAAATTCCACTGGCAAGACTGCTCAACAACCTGCTCATGGTGATGCAGGAATCCGGAATCAGCTTGAATCAGATTCATCCGAACAAAGGGTCCCTCTTCGAGGAGCTCCTGAATCTGCATATGACTGCCGAAATCGAGGACTGGTTCTGGACAGAGGTCATTCACCCGCTGATTCGCATTTATCGCGATCGGCAGGATGCCCAGTACCACAACATTTCCGAGAAGATTATTGATCTCGTGCAGCACTATTATGATACCGACCTGACGCTCGAGGAGTGCGCCTCCCGGCTGCATTATAATGCGAATTATTTGAGCAGTATTTTCCGCAAAGAAACGAACTGTTCCTTCAGTGACTACTTGTCGACATACCGGTTCAACATGGCTAAGAAATGGCTGTCCGAAACCGATATGCCGATCAAAGATATCTCTTCCAAGCTGCGCTATAACAATTCCCAAAATTTCATTCGTTCGTTCCGCAAGCAAGAAGGATTAACACCCGGCCAATATCGGGACAAAAAGAAAGAAGGCTCGGCACCTAGTGGGTAGGTTCCTTGCCTTCCTTGCTTGTCCTAATCCTAGCTAGCAAATGCTAGGTTGTTGGTTTGACCGCTGCTTTGAGTGCAGCACGATTATCCCATAGAAACGATACAACGCTGTTACGTTCTTCAAAGAACGATTCTTTCTCATCTGCATAGTCTTGGCCAAGTCCATGAACGCTGAAACGATCATCCGAGTAGTTCATCAAAGTCCATTGCCCTCCGCGTTTGTTGTCAGCAAACACTAGGTATAGTTTCTCTCCTGAAGCGTCCCATTTCGCAAACGATGAAAAATTGTCCAAAATCTCACCAATGTCGTTTTTCTTTTTGATTTGCATGATCGTATCCTCTCTTTCATTTATTGTTAGGCAAGTTTACTCAAAAGCACTGTTTCCGTTTCCGTTTCTGTCTCCTGAAGCTTGGTTTTCCACTCCATTTTATGTTGTGAAACGGTTAAAAATATGTGCTTATAGCCTTCTGATATCGTCAAAACAGGTTTACCGTATACAAGTAACTGAGACATATGGTAGGTTACTTGTTCGACATCTTTCATAGTGTCACTCTGTTTCCGTAGGACAATAAGCAGCTGCATACATCCAAATACCCTAAATTGGTTACAGCACTCTGTATGATCCACATCATACCAATCCATTTTTTCAACTTCTTGAACCGTAAAAACGTTGGAGTCCCCTAATTCATTTTCTAGCGTAATTTCACTAAGCTGGATGTTGGTTTTGTCTAATTCGTATGCCACCTGTTCTAAGGCTTGCTTTTTCGTTTGGGCTTGAATGAGGTATGAAATGTTAGCATGGAAGGTTGCCTCTGCGATATAGTCTTCTTGTTCCATTTCCCCTTTGATATCTCCTTTAAATTCGTGATGTGTTGTGTCTATGGACAAGAAAATACTATAAGAAAATGGATAAAAAGGTTGTCATTCCATAGGGGTGGATTTTAGGAACCTTTGTCGAATGGAAAATGGGCTCCATTTGGTTCGCTTTCTTGTTGGAAAAATAAGAAGACTGCTGCTATGTCCATTTGACAATAGCGGCAGTCTTCCACCGTTCATCCTATAACTACAAGCTATTCGTTCCACATCTTAATACGCTCTTTTAGGAGAGCATCAAATTGCGTTTCCAACTTTTTCACACCAGCTTGCTCAAGTTCTTTTTGGAAGGAGTCCCATAACTCGTCGAACTTTTTCGGATTTGCCATGATGAGTTCCGGAATTCGCTTTCTAGACAGCTCCATAATTTTCTGGAAAATGATGGCTCCATCCGTATCTTGAGGAATATTGATTTGCCACGCCGCCCCCCAAGGTTTACTTGGGAATTCAGAAGCTTTAGGGTAAAGATCCTGCCACATCTTCGCATTGTACTTAGCAAGGACCTCTTTCTCTACCGTTGTATAACCGTCAATAATTTGCTGCTCACTTTTAATCGTATACGTTTGGCCGGAAGGATCCTTCACACCATCGCCGTACTGAGAGAATGGATAACCGTATACGCCTATTCCTGTTTTCTTCCCATATTGAGGGTCCTTCACACGTTGATCCATTTCTTCCTTAGGAACGACACGTTTGCCATTCTCTATTTTGTAATGAACGCCTTCAATTCCCCAATTATTCAAAATTTGTGCTTCATCAGAAGCTAACCAATCCAGGAATTTAATAATACGCACCGGATCTTTAGCAGACTTGGAAATGGCAACTCCCCAACCTGCTGAGTAACCTGCGCTTTGGAAGTTTTTGTTCTTAAAGCTTTCATTTAATGTAATGGGATACATGCCATACGTTAGTTCATTTTTTCCTGCTTGCTTCAAAGATTGTTCTGCCTCTAAATACTGCCATTTGGAATCGATAATAGCGAGCACACGACCGGAAGCAATTTTCGCTTTATATTGATCGTATTTCTGAACAAAGCTTTCTGGATCCAAAAGTCCAATATCATTCATGTGATTGAGCCATTTGAAGTATTCTTTTTCTTCAGGACGCGTTAAATGGAGCACCGGCTTTTGTGTTTTTTCGTCGATATACCATTCCCCGTCGTCAGAACCCCCGGTTGCAAAAACGGCTGGATTCGTAACAGATTGGGCTATCCGCCAATCATCTGCGAGTAACGATAGTCCTAACGTAGGTTTCCCATCAATTGTAGGGTGTTTATCTTTAAAGGTTTTAATGGCATTCTCGTAATCCGTCACCGTTTTGAGTTTAGGATAACCAAGTTCTTTGACAACCTGATGCTGCAGTTGAAAACCATCTTTTGGCTCCCATTGCTGTTCATTGACACCAAATGTACCTAGATAGTAAATCGCTTTATTATCCTTACTCCACTTCAATCGCTTCAAGTAATCGCCATACAGCTTTTTGATATTAGGCCCATACTTATCAATCAGCGGAGCAAGATCAACGAACCCGCCAGCATCTGCGATGATATTTGAATCGTTTTTCGCAAAAATAAGATCAGGATATTCCCCGCTTGCCGCCATAAGGGCTACCTTTTGTTTCGGATCCCCAACCGGATAATCAATTTTGAGGGTAACGCCGGTTAGTTCCGTAATCTTTTTGCCGACCGGGCTTTGCATGTTCTCATAGTTCGTGTTTTGATCAGCACTAAACATGGTTATTGTGATTGGAGATTTGTCATCTTTGGTGGTCGAATTCCCCACTGTCTTCGTATCTTTTGAACCTTCACCCATCATACTGCAGCCTGTCAATGCCAATGTTGCAATTAAAGTGAACGCTATCATTTTTCTGCTCTTTTTCATATTAGCCCTCCTTATTTTGGTACCTATGTAGTAACAGACCGATGACCTGCTCATACCGAATGAAATAAATCATATACGTCATCTAGATCACGCCTTGACAGCCCCCAATGTTAAGCCTTTGACAAAGTACTTTTGGAGAAACGGATATACAATCAGAATGGGCAGCGTAGCAACTATGGTAATAGCAGCACGTATGGATTCAGGTGATACCTGAGCGGAGAGCCCTGGATTAGAGCTTCGTGCAAGGTCGGCATTATTGGAGCCTGCTGTCGTGTTTGCCAATATCTTCATTAATTCATACTGCAAGGTGGATAGGTGTTCGGAGTTGCTATTGTACAAAAACGTATCAAACCATGAGTTCCACTGCCCAACCGCGATAAATAAAGCAATGGTCGCAAGAACAGGTTTACACAGCGGTAATATGATTTTGAAAAAGATCGTCAAATCGTTTGCACCGTCCAGCTTCGCCGATTCCTGTAAACTAATCGGCAGCCCGTCTATAAAAGAACGGATGATGAAAATATTCCATGCACTGACGAGACCGGGTAAAATATACACCCAAAACGTATTCATTAAATGCAGCTCTCTCATTAACATGTACACGG
The DNA here is from genome assembly GCF_030817215.1 of Paenibacillus sp. V4I3. Lineage (GTDB taxonomy): Bacteria > Bacillota > Bacilli > Paenibacillales > NBRC-103111 > Paenibacillus_E. The sequence continues at coordinate 1,555,489 of NZ_JAUSZA010000001.1, read as the reverse complement.
GTATTAAGCCCCCAGAAAAGTACAAGGTAAGAACAAAGGTCAATGAAATTTGCTTTCTAGCAATAAAATCTTTACGGCTTAGTACGTAAGCAACCATCGCTGAGCTGAATACGCCAAGTACAGTTCCAATCACAGTTCGAAGCACAGAGTTCTGGAAAGCAACAATCAAATTGTTATACATAAATATCTGTTTGTAATTCTCCCATGTGAAAACGCGAGGCCAAAGATAGATGCCTCCTCGAACGCTATCCATCGCATCATTGAAAGAGATCGCGAGAATGTTCCAAAACGGATAGATTGTCACAATACCTACAATAACCATACAGACATACAAGCATAGTTCGAACGTGACATCCCCAAATTTATTTCCAGTTCCAACCTTCATAGCTATCTATCGCCTCCTATATAACGCTTTCTTTTGTCCAACGCTTAAATAGCCAATTAGACGTCAGAAGCAGTGTAATCGCGACGATAGTGTTTACAATCCCCACCGCTGTACCGAATGAAAAGCGCGCAAGCTTGATTCCGTAGTTCAGCACATAGAGATCAAGAACCTCTGCGTAATCTTGTACAATTGCGTTGCCAAGCAAGTATTGCTTCTCAAACCCTATGCTGGTTAACCACCCGATAGATAGAACCATCATGACCATAATGGTAGGACGAATTCCAGGAAGCGTTATGTGCCAAATGCGTCGAAATCTCCCAGCTCCGTCTACCTTAGCAGCTTCAAATAGCTCTGGATCAATACCTGCTATTGCAGCTAAGTATATGATTGAATTCCAACCCATTTCTTTCCAAAGATCAGATAACGTTACAATGCCCCAGAACAAGTGTCCTTGCGCCATAAACTGAATCGGTTTATCGATAATATGCAAACCAACCAAAATTTCATTAACGATGCCGCCATCTGTTGACAGCATCTTCGTTACCATACCAGCCACCACGACCCATGACACAAAATGGGGTAAATAAGAAATCGTTTGCATCGTTCGCTTGAAAGCAATTAAACGAATTTCATTGAGTAAAATAGCGAATAAAATTGGAAATGTATATCCTACAACCAAGCTCATAGAGCTCATTGCAAGCGTATTCCGCAAGACCAGGTAGAAGTGAGGCTCATTAAAAAGTGCAACGAAGTTATCGAATCCAACCCAGGTTTGCTCACTGAACGATTTACCTGGCTTGTATTTCTGGAATGCCATCAACCATCCCCAAATAGGGACGTAATTGAAAATGAATATCCAAATGACAAAAGGCAGTGACATGAGAAATAGATACCGCTGTTCAATGACGGTTTTCCACTTCGTTTTCTTCCTTCCAATTGAAGCAACGATATGAGGTTGACTCCTGGTTTCCATCTAAACGCGCTCCTTTAGTCACATAATTGTTCTTACATCTACAAATATAACGGGAATAAAGCGCTTGCAACACCCGAAAAACTAGATATGAATCATTTGTTAATTGGATATTGAATGGCAATTTAACGCGTTATCTGCACACAGGTTCATGTTTTTGTTTTCCATTTTTCCCGGTACATCGTCGGTGATTCTCCAATCGCTTTCTTAAATTTCAAGTGAAAGTAATCGACATTCGCATAGCCTACCATTTCAGCTACTTCATACACTCTATAGTCATCAATTAATAGCTGCTTGGCTTTGTCCATTCGAATCCGATCCAAATAAGTATTGAACGATTCACCTGTCTGACTCTTAAACAATTTCCCTAAATAGGAGCTATTGTAATGAAATAATTTCGCCAACATTTCTAAGTTGATCTCCGAGCAATAATGAGTAGAGATATAATCGAGAATACTATTGAAGTTGTTATTTCTTTTTTCTTTAGCCCAATGCTCGTAAATACCAAGCAGCTCCTTTTCGACTAAGGCTCGTAAAGCTTGCATAGTTTTCTGATTGTCAATGGCCTTAACGATCTCATTTAACGTAGGCATATGGGCTTTCATCCGTTCGTCTATGTCAGTTAGGAGCTTTATCAATTCTACGTACATGGATATATAGCTGGCTTTGATTTGTTTTTCATACCATCCAAGCTGCAGCATTGCGGATTCAGCATCCGTCAATATATCCAATAGCAGCTCTTGATTACCCGCAACAATCGCTTTTGAGGTATGATCGGCAAAACTCCCCATTGAAAAAGCTGAGGTATCGATGGTTATAACAGGATCCTGAACAGGAAGAGGGGTAAGAATGCTGCCCTTTCTCTCAGAAAGGAACTTCTTCTTCATGCATTCGTAGGCATATTGATAAGACTTACCTATCTGGTTAAAGTGGTTCACTTTAGGCCCCATGGCAACAACTAGCTCCAAGTCCATTGCCTCTTGAGCCTCAGATAAATAAAGATCAAGCTCTAAATAAGGATCTATTTCCTCGCACAATATCCCAATGTACTTTCCAATGGGAAAAACGACACCTCTATGGCGTTTGATCATATGTCTGTTTAAATGCTCAGATAGGTATGTCATCTCCTCAGGCTCCCATTGTTGGAGCTCCGATTCGATCAAAATCATTTGGTAGGTGTTCCACGGAAGCTCGAGATGCAACGATAAAAGATTTTGTTCTTCTTCATTTCCATCTGAAACGCTCTCCCGACGCAGCAATTGTTGAAGCTTATGTTGAACAATAAGTTGTGTAGAAGATTGCAGCTGCGCCTGTTCTTTGGTCCGCTTTTTCCATATTTCACGTAAATCATTCATGCGAGTAAGCAGCTCAGTCTGCTCAATCGGTTTCAGTAAATAACAACGAACACCATATTCCGTAGCTTTTTGGGCGTAGGAAAATTCGGAGTAACCGCTCAAAATGATGAAATCACTCTGCAGTCCATGCAGCCTGGCCTCTTCGATAAGCCGCAGTCCGTCCATACCGGGCATTCTAATATCAACGATCACCACATCAGGATTGATATCCTTACACAGCTGAAGTCCATCCAAGCCGTTATCCGCTTCACCGCAAATCTCAATATCGAAGGACTTCCAGTCAATAATTTTCCTCAATCCTTGACGAATGATGGGTTCATCATCAATTATGATTAGTTTATACATCTTCTTTTCCTCCAATAGGTATGATGATACTGATCCTCGTTCCTAATCTGGGATGGCTGCTAAGATCTAGTCCATATTCAGCCCCATAGTAGTGTTTGATCCGCTGATGAACATTGTGCAAACCAATCCGCTGACCTTGTTCATCCTCTGGATTATGAAGTGTAGCCATAATCTCCCTGCATTTATCCGCCTCCATGCCAATCCCGTCATCGCTTACACTAAGTTTAATCGTAGAACCCTCATACTTGATTTGGACACTTACTGTCCCTTTTCCGATCTTATTTTCGATACCATGAATAATGGCATTCTCTACAATAGGCTGTAAAAGCATGGGAAGTATCATAATTCCCCCAATTTCCATCTGATTAGGCAATTCATAATTGAGCTTATCGCCAAATCGGAATTTCTGAATTTCTAAATAGATGTGTATCATTTCAATCTCCGATAACAGTGAAACTGCTTCATGCCCAATTTCAAGATTATGACGAAGAAGCTTTCCAAGCGCCTTAACCGAGTTGGCAATTTCCTCTTCCTCCTGACAAACAGCTTTCATTCGAATCGTCTCTAGCACATTAAACAGAAAATGTGGATTCACTTGGTTAACAAGCATTTTAAATTTAATTTCCCTTTGCTTAAGCTCAAGCGCATGCTGCTCTCGCTGAGCTTCTTCGACCCGTTTCATGAGGTCATCAATGCTGGTTACCATATGATTAAAATGATGCGAGAGCTGTCCGATTTCGTCCTTGCCTTGAACAACAGAGCTATGTGATAAATCCCCCCTTGCTACCATCCGAATATCTCTGATCAAAACACCAATCCGTTTCGTCATAGCACTTGAAAAAAAGAGAATAAAAAATATGGATAACAGCAGACTGCTGAATATGATCCAATACGCGATGTAACTAATGTGTTGAGACTCCTTTAATATGGTTTCCAATGGAATCACACTAATAATACGAAGGCTATTATTACTATTTTCTGGGAATATGGATTGAATAATGATTTTCACTTGTTTACCTTGGTAGATCGAATCCTCAACTTTAATCGCTTGGCTTCCGAAAGAATCGACTAGTTGGAGCTGCTTAAGCGAGCTGCCGACAAGGGTTTGGTCCTTCGCGGCAAGAACCTCATCTTGATCAGAAAGAATCATGGTCTCGAAAGGCTCTTGATTAAGAGTCGCATGCAAGTGCTGCGGATTGATCGTAATTACCAACATACCGCAGAAGATCATATTGCTATAATAAATTGGCCTGACAAGACTAACATAACTTGGTCCTTGCTTCGTTTGATCAGGTATATAGTACCAACCAATTTTGCCGCGATTTTCAATGGCCTCCATATACCAAGGTTCTTTAAGCATGCTCGTATTCAAGTGAAAAATAGACCAATTTTCAAGCAAGGTTGCATTCATTGTGTAGAATCGGATTCCGGAAATCTCTTTGTATAAAAGCATGTAGTCGGTTAGATCGGTATACTCGGAATACGCATGAAATACTTCAAGATTAGATTCATACTCTTTACTTACTAAAGCTTTTAATTGTTTATCGAAGTAGATTTTATTAGAAATATCCGTCGGTATTTTGAGTGTCTCCTCCACTTGTTTTTTTATTTTCTCGACATTGTTGATAGACTGCTGTACGGCATGTTCGATTGCCATGTCCTTCAAAGATTCCGTCAACAAGAGCCCTACCGTTAAGACAGGAACAAAGACAACTAATAAATAAGATAGGATCAGCTTCTTCTTTATTTGAATATTGTTTGTGATTAGCGCGATATTTCCCATGCTGCCCTCCTATGCTATAAAAAAGAAAGAGGCCCAGCCTACTCAAGGCGAGCCCAATCTTATTTAACCATTACCTGCTATGTTGCAAAATCAAATCCCAGCTGCCGCATACACTTTATCGAAGCCGGCTTTCGAACGTTGAACTAAGCTCTCGGGGGATTCTGTCGGTGGCGTTGCCGTCAATATTTCCTGAGAGACAGCCCCCTTATAACCAATACGCTGCAGCCCTTGCAGGAAGCCTGCCAAGTCGATTACACCCTCACCTGGATACAAGCGTCCGTTATCCAGCACTTCTTCCACGGGAACGTCTGGTGCATCGTTGATGTGGACATGCACGATCTGCTCGGCGCGAAGCTTCTCAATATCGGCCACCGTTAGCCTGTTCGTGTACCAATGGTACGCGTCGAACAATAAGCCTACGTTGCTCTCGCCAATGGCGTCGATCCAATCCAGCGTCTCATCCAGCGTCCAGATGAATGGATGCTTCCAACGGGTACGCAGATGATGCGGACCAACGAACTCTAGACCAAGACGGATACCGTAGGCGCCTAGGATTTGAGCACAAGTACGCAATCTGCGTGTAGCTAACGCCATGAAATGCGCAGCGCCCAAATCTGTTGAAGGTAACACGTATGTGCAGCAGCTCGTACATCCAAGTGCTGCAGCAGCGGCTGCTGCTTGTGTCAACTTCGGCAAGCCTGCACGGAAGGTCTCTTCCGTCCCTCGCCATTCAACCGGCAAACCGATGGAACCAATGACGAGGCCATGTTTATGAAGCAGCTCACGTGCCCCATCTACACTGTAGCTCTCTACTAGACCAAGCGCGTCGATATCGACAGCCCCGAAGCCATATTTTGCAGCCAACTCTATGAATTGTTCATTACTTTCAAGCTTGCCGAGTCCAGCCCCCGTTAATCCTCTTAGCATGTTCTTCCCTCCAAGTATGATGTTATTCGTTCCAATTCAACTTCACTTCATTCCCAGTTCGTGAAGATTCGTAAATGGCATCGAGAATTAAATTGTTCGTAAAGCCGGAGAGTGCCGATGTTATCGGTTGTTTGCCTTCGCGAATGCAATCTAGGAAATGGAGACTAAGGCGCAGACGTTCACCCTCATCATCGTCCGGTTTCTTCAGATCGGTCTCGATCGCTTTGTTAAACTTCTCCGTTAACAGCTTACCGTTAGCTCCGCGATAGCTCGCTCCGCCTTCTGTTCCCATCAGGTGAACGAACGGTGTATTGTCCGTATCCATATGCACGGCCCAGCTCACTTCCAGCGTCAGCGTGCTGCCATCTTCCATGCGAATCAAAGCAGTGGCCAGATCTTCCACGTCGTACGTACCGTTCCAGTTCGGCGTACCCCATGTTCCGATTCCTTTGCGGCGAGGCCCGAATTCGGCATACGTAGCGCCCGAAACCGACACTGGCTTCGGATTCCCCATCAAGTAGAGGGCAAGATCCAGCATATGAACGCCAATATCAATCAGCGGGCCCCCGCCTGACTCCTCCATTTTCGTAAACCAGGTGCCCCAACCGGGAATACCCTTGCGGCGGAACCAACCTGTTTTCGCTGTATAAATCTTGCCGAGTTCACCGGCATCGACCTGCTCCTTGATCTGAAGTGGCACGGATTCCCAGCGCATTTGGTGGCCGATCATGACGACTTTATCCGATGCTTGACTTGCCTTGTAAATTTGTTTGGCCGCTTCCGCATTGATACCCATTGGCTTCTCAATCAGCACGTGCTTGCCTGCTTCAATCGCTTGTACAGCAAGCGAAGCATGGTGCATATTGGGCACGCCGATAATAACAGCGTCTACATTCTCACTTTGTATAAGTTCTTCAGGGGTAGATGGCACGTAAGTAATACCGTGTTCCAGCGCGCGTGCTTCCGCGAGTGGCAGATAGGCATCTGTAATCGCCGTAATTTCACATAAATTGCCTAGCTTCGAAAATTCACGAATGTGAACCCCGCCAATATTTCCCGCTCCAATAATACCTACTCTAATTTTGTTAACGCTTCCCACTGTTCGTTCCTCCTCATATGCACATCCTGTTCGATCTCCTTTTATGGTAAAATAAGTGCAGCAAGAAGTCGTACCGTTATTTCGGAAAACGTCCCATTTTTTCGAAGGAGATCAGCCTCATTATGACGTACTTTCCCGATTATCTAAAAACGTATCCCAATATGGAATCGTCTTTCCCTTTTCACTTCAGCAGGAATACGCTCGACCGTGGCTTTCGGGCACATCGCCATGATTACCTAGAGTTCTCTTACGTCGTCAATGGCCGAGGAGCAGAAACCATAAATGATGTGAAACATACAATGACACCAGGCACTTTTACGTTCGTACTGCCCTATCAGGTGCATGAAATTTTCACAGATCCGGGGGAGCATCTTGTCCTATTCAACTGCTCATTCAGTATGGATCTGCTTATGGAGCCAGGGAACGATCAAGGCTTGTCCGGCCTGTTTAATGATACGAATACCCTGCCGGGCTATGTCCAGCTAAGTGGGCAAGATCAACAGCAAATGAGCGCTCTCATTGAAGATATGTACAAAGAGTACAACGCCAACGAACGCTACAGGCAGACGCTGCTGAAGGCGAGACTGAAGGAAATTCTTGTTCGCTTCGATCGTTATCGTTGGAAACAAGCAGGACAGGCAGAAGTCACGGCCATCTCGCCGCTCTCAGGAGCGAAAACGAGTCCTTCCGTGTGGCCAATCATTCACTACATCCACCGAAACTATCAAGAGGATCTGGCCCTGTCTGACCTCGCTACGCGGTTCACGATGAGTGTATCCCGCATCAGCGAGGTCATTAAACAAACGACCGGCCAAACGTTCGTTCATTTCCTGCACGATCTTCGACTGCGCCATGCGTGCAGCCTGCTAGTATCCACCGACATGAGCGTAACGGAGATTGCCTTGGAGGTCGGGTACGGGTCTTATAAGACATTTTCTCGCATTTTTCGAGAAAGCAAAGGCATCGTGCCGAAGGACTATCGCAAAGCCGAGTATGGTCGTCGAGTGACGCAAGGATAAATGACTTCGATGGCATCTTTCACATGGAATTAACCACACGCCAGCGAAAGCCTGCTGAGAAGTCGGAGACGGCCTTCTCAGTCCCGGGCCCAGACCTCACACGCCGTAGTCGGCAGCTGAGAGGTCTTTTTTGGCGCTCTGGCGAAGCACGCGCCTGCGAAAGCCAGCTGAGAGGTCTTTTTTGTCATGTATGCCAGTGTTCATTACTCCGCCTTTTGTTCGCACAGTATAAATCTACTTTGCATTTAATATAGAGAATCTAATATAGAAGCGAGGTGATCGGAATGGCTCGTGTAAAAGCTGTTAAACAGCCCGATTTAGTATTGATCAGTTGGACAAGAAACCCTCTAGTTCCTGGTTCACCACGCAGGATTATTGCTGCTCGTGTTATTGGCAATGCTCAACCTTGTAGATTTACGCTAGTACCTAATGGATTGCTTATCAATGCCTTAAACTGCTTATTAGACCATAACATTGGTTTTAAAATCGTGTTCCAGAGAAAAACGTCAAGTGTTAGCGGATTTTTGTTGTTACAACGCAATAGATAATTTGTTGTCAAAAAGATAGAAAAAGATCCACAACAATGAGTTGTGGATCTTTTTACTATTTGCGATTAAATGGATAGAACTATCTTTATACTGCCATCCTGAGAATAAAATTCAAAATCGGTTTTATATGCTCTTCTAATATTACTTTTCCAGATATCCACCCAAGCATGAAAGACTCCCTGTGGATCGGTATTATCTACCTCTACAACATGGTAGTTTCCTGCTGGAATTATGACACTGCTTTCATCCGTGAATTTCTCTTCAGAACCAATATGCAAATCATAATCACCTGTAAAATCACTTGAATAATTATTATAAACTGCATATATATCACCTTTTAATTTTAAACGAAGAAACTCTTCCCACAGACTAAGTATTTTATCTGTATTTTGATTATTTGTTCTTATTCTTTTGCCATAAATAAGTTTTTCAGTAACTGCTGCATGCATGTATATGTCCTCCTACTAGTTTTAATATAGAAAATATAACATTCATAATATGACAACAGTCTGTCAGCTTTTATAAATTCGAACTAATTTTTAATCTCAAAAGACGTTTTTATGTTAATGATATCGTCATACATAGAAAGATACTCAGCCTTCAACTTCTCATCATGTAGATTATATTGTACATCTGTTGGAGTGCTTAACGTGAAAATATGGTCTCCCTTTTCTCCGATTTTTGAAAGATGACTATTCCTAGCCGTTTCTTCACTGTTTGTCTGCCAGTCTTCTTTCGTCCATCTCGTGATCGTAAAGGACACGCCCCCAAACACTTTATTTGCCTTATCGATAAAATCAAAACTTTCACGTTTAGAAGCTTCAAAGATGGTGTTCGCGACCTCATACTTCCCTTCCCAACGCTTAGGGAGTTTTAGAGTGAAATTGTATGCCTTATTTTCATACATGATGCTTGGGACTTGACTAATAATCCGATTGTTTACAGCGCCAATATGTAGATTAACCGTTGAGTATGTTCGGAAGTCCCCTAATCCCTCTGACACGAAGGTCTGCGCATCGACCCCAAAATCATTACCGCTTATGGCAACTTCTCCAACTTTTTCCCATTTATCATTGTAAAAAGAAAGGTTTGCTCCTATCATATTCTTGGTATTACCCATACCTTCGATTTGCAGTTGCCCTGTAACTTTCGTGTTTTCACCCAATTTTGTTAGAATTAAGTTCCCAACAGTTATGCCTTTATAATTGGGATCCGTTAACGTTAGATTTGCATTTTTCATGAAAATCTTATGTGTATCCGCATCATAGTCAATAGTAGCCCCCAAGTGTTCAGCGACAAAACGGATAGGTACATACGCATGCCCATCTACGTTAAGTACCTTGTAATCATTGTTTAATGTCGTACTATTCCCATTGATTTCAAAGCTTGCTGGAAATAGCAGAGCTTGAATAGTATCCGACGCCAAAGCAACCGATGAACAGGCCATAACGAAACCACAACTTAATCCCAATAGAAATTTTTTCAATGAGCTGCACCTCTTCTTCATTCTTTAAATGATTAGACGCTAACCATTCCATTTAGTTGTAAAAAATAGGAAGTAAGGAAGGAGCTACATAACTTGGATTTACTGTTTAAAGAGGTCAGCAATAACCACGAGATATCTGTATACGACACGCCGGAACTGTATGGTGAGAAAGGAAACTTCCGAGTATTGGAGTTTTCCAATAGGGCTATACAAGGTGCGATGGATTTGAATAATCCCGAACGAATCCTATTTGAATATCCGCGAGCGATTATCCATTTAATGGATTTTAACACCCTATCATTCGAGGATGTATTTGTCATTGGGCACGGAGTTGGAACGATTGCAGGGCATTATTCGGAGAAACGATTTAAAGTAGCGGAGCTCGATGATAAAATCGTGGAATTAAGCAAGAGGTTTTTTGGATACCGCAAGGATAATGTGATTGTTGGTGATGGACGCCAGATTCTCGGGAGTGAGGAACCGCTGACCTACGATTATATTATTTTGGACGCCTTTACGGAGAAGGGTACTCCTCTGCATTTAACGTCCAGGGAATTTTTCAGGATGACTAGGGAAAAACTCGATTCGCAAGGGTCTATCATCATGAATCTGATGGGCAAAGGCGAGAATGATCAGCTCCTTAATGCCATTCATACGACTCTTAGCGAGGAATATGCTTATATCAAATCGTTTGCCCTGCCATCTGAGGGTGCGGCCGACATACTAAATATCATTATCATGGGCAGAAACAAGCCAATCGGATTTCAGGCACGCCACATGGCGGGTTTCACAGAGATTGAACTTGGACAAGGATATATCATTAGGGACAGTAAATGAGGATTCGATGAATTCTTCTTCCAGGGAGTTGTTCACTCCATATGGTTTATAATAAAATAGGAATAAAGTAAGAATAGATCAAAAGAAAAGGTGTCATTCATGAGCATATTAAACGTAGAACGACTAAGTCACGGCTTTGGAGACCGCGCCATCTTCAACGATGTATCCTTCCGCCTACTCAAGGGCGAGCACATCGGACTCATCGGCGCTAACGGTGAAGGGAAGTCCACCTTCATGAACATCATTACAGGTAAGCTCCAGCCGGATGACGGCAAGGTCGAATGGTCCAAGCGTATGCGCGTTGGTTACCTGGATCAACATGCAGTACTGAACAAGGGACTTTCGATCCGCGACATCTTAAAGGGAGCCTTTCAATATCTGTTCGACATGGAACAGGAAATGAACGATATGTACGCCAAGATGGGCGACGTAACCCCAGAAGAGCTTGAGCAAATGCTTGAAGATGTTGGAACGATTCAGGATACACTGACGAATCAAGATTTCTACATGATCGATGCCAAGATCGAAGAAACCGCCCGTGGACTAGGCCTTACGGATATTGGGCTGGATAAGGACGTCAATGATTTAAGCGGTGGGCAGCGAACGAAGGTATTGCTTGCGAAGCTTCTACTCGAAAAGCCGGACATTCTTCTCCTCGATGAGCCGACGAACTATCTCGATGAACAGCATATCGAATGGTTGAAACGCTACCTGCAAGAGTATGAAAATGCCTTCATTCTCATCTCACATGATATTCCGTTCCTTAACAGCGTTATCAACCTGATTTATCACATGGAAAATCAAGCCTTAAACCGCTATGTTGGCGATTACGAGCATTTCCAGCAGGTTCACGAAATGAGAAAGTCGCAGCTTGAATCCGCGTATAAGCGCCAACAGCAGGAAATTTCTGAATTGAAGGATTTCGTTGCCCGTAATAAAGCGAGTGTGGCGACGCGGAATATGGCGATGTCCCGGCAAAAGAAGCTGGACAAGATGGAAGTCATCGAACTGGGCAGAGAAAAACCGAAGCCGCAGTTTAATTTCAAGGAGGGGAGAACGGCTGGTAAGCTGATCTTTGAAGCGACCGATCTCGTCATCGGTTACGAGGATCCCTTATCCAGACCGCTCAACCTTCGTATGGAGCGAGGTCAGAAGATCGCGCTTGTAGGGGCGAATGGCATCGGTAAAACGACATTGCTGCGTAGTATTTTAGGTGAAATCAAGTCATTATCCGGGTCTGTACAAAAGGGAGATAACCTCCAAATTGGTTACTTCCAACAGGAGATCAAGGATTCCAATAACAACACCTGTATTGAGGAAGTGTGGAATGAGTTCCCCTCATTCTCACAATTCGAAGTACGCGCGGCGTTAGCCAAATGCGGTCTCACAACCAAACATATCGAGAGTAAAGTTGTGGTACTCAGCGGTGGTGAGAAAGCTAAGGTTAGACTTTGCAAGCTGATCAACCGCGAGACGAACCTACTCGTGCTCGATGAGCCGACGAACCACTTGGATGTCGATGCGAAGGATGAACTGAAACGTGCTCTCCAGTCGTACAAAGGCAGCATCCTGCTGATTTCCCATGAACCGGACTTTTATCGGGATGTCGTAACAGAAACATGGAACTGTGAATCTTGGACGACGAAAGTGTTTTAAATCGTACCTAAGGAGCTTATCTAATCGCTTGCGATTAGGTAAGCTTTTTATATTGAAATATGAGTTGCATTATGATATTTCAAACTGGCATTTTCCCCCGCGTCATCATCCTTTGCATTCGTTTCATGTGAATGAGAACCGTTCGAACGAACCATCCCACTCGTACTCCCAAGCACACATATATGGGAATACAACTGCACCAAATGATCTGTTTTCTCACTATCCCAATCCAATAATGCAGCATGCTCACCATCTTCCATGACCGTTCTTCTCATAGAATTTATTGTAAATGAGATCTCTCGGATTAAAATCAGTCCTTAGACGGAATTCCTCCTCCTCTGACACCACAGCGATAAAAAATAAAAAACATGCCAATTCACTAGATCACAAGTGAATTGGCATGTTTTAAATGTGATACGTTAAGTCTCGAATAAAATGCGTCCTGTCTGCGATAAGTCATAACCTCGGATAGGACGCAGCTCATTATGGAAGGATTCGGATTGTAAGACTTGCTTAACTCTCTCAATCCATTCCAGATTTTCCGGTTTCTTTAACATGACAAGGTCATATCGTTCTTGAATAATCGGAATGAACTCAACGCCGCCAACCATATAGGCTGCTTTTTCAATCCCTACTCCGAAATCCGCTTCACCCGTGGCAACTTTACCAGCCACACCCATGTGATTCGATTCCTCCCGCTCATATCCGCTAAGCAGCTGATGCGGAATGCCATGAAGACGGAGCTGCTCATCGAGAAGAACACGTGCGCCGGAACCTTTTTCACGATTGACCAATTGAAGTCCAGGCTTCTTGAGATCAGCCCATCCGTAGATCTGTTTAGGATTTCCTTGCTTAACGTATAGGCCAGCCGATCGAGAGACGAGATTCATAACAAGATAGGAAGAACCCGTCAGTAATTTTCGGATATAGGGAATGTTATATTCACCTGTGTCACCATCCAGCAAATGGGTGCTGACAATATCAGATTCACCCTTATACATCGAAATTAAACTATCCAGACTTCCTACGTAAGAACGAAGCGGTCTGTAATTGGGTACATTTCTCTCGATATGTTTGGCTAAAATGTCCAAGCTCACGTCTTGTCCAGTTATAACAAGAGAATGTTTCGAAGATGAGGCAGTATGAGCATGGAATTGCTGCTGTGCAGGAGGTTCAGCCAAATCCTTTTTGAGGATAGAGGCCACACCTCCTTTCGCACGTGTTTTATATGCTTCGAGATCCGATGCGTCTACGCGCATTTGCTTTCCGACACGGTAGGAAGGCAGATCACCTTTTTTTATTAGATCATAGACGGTTAGTTTGGAGATTTTCAAAAGTTTAGATATTTCTTCCGTTGTATAGGAAATGTCAGCTGTCATTGTAAGCCTCCAAAAGCATGTTTTTCATAAAGGTAGAGTAGATTTACTCCTACATCAAAACTGCTATTACATTATCATCTATCATAAGCTGATACATAGGGTATTTTCAATCCCGTTGTTTACTAATTAAACATGGTTTTATATAATGATCAATAATCAGATTTATTCTATTTATAATCAAATAGATATAATTTTAAGTTCGGAGGGAATAAAATGTTAAAAATAAGAATGTTTAGTTATATTTTCTTATTTTTTGTTATAACTGCTATGATCAGCACAGGTTGTGCGAGCAAAACGGAGCAACCTGCTGCAAGTTCAACATCAATACCCACTGAGAAAGTAGAATTAACGATTTCTGCAGCCGCAAGCTTAACCGATGCATTCAAAGAGATTCAAACGAATTACGAGAACAAAAACAAACAAATTAAACTCAATTTTAATTTCGGAGCCTCTGGGGCTCTGCAACAGCAAATCGAACAGGGAGCTCCTGTAGATTTATTCTTTTCGGCAGCAACTAAAAATATGAAAACACTAGTCGACAAGCAGTTGATTGATCCAACACAGCAAAAAAGCTTGCTAATTAATGAATTAGTTCTCGTTGTTCCCGCTGATGGTAAAGTGACTGTACAAAAAATAGAAGATTTAACAAACGAAACGATCAAGCACTTGGCAGTTGGAGAACCGCAGACAGTGCCAGCTGGCAGCTATGCCAAAGAGGCACTGACTAACGCGAAACTTTGGGACACGCTTCAAGCCAAAATCGTACAAGGAAAAGATGTACGCCAAGTACTTACCTACGTAGAGTCCGGGAATGCTGAAGCCGGTTTTGTTTATAAGACCGATGCGTTGACTTCAAGAAATGTGAAAGCAGCTTTTAGTGTTGATCCCAAAACGTACACGCCCATTGAATATCCTGCAGGTATTGTAAAAGCAACAAAACATAGCAAAGAAACCGCTGACTTTTACACGTATCTCCAAAGTAAAGAAGCCCAAGATGTGTTTGTAAAATACGGCTTCTCTATTCCAAAATGATGATGAAACAAATTAACTGGACAGAATTTACTTATCCTATAATTCTTTCATTAAAGGTTGCCGTGGTATCCAGCGTTTTTGTTCTTTTGATTGGTGGATTAGCAGCTTGGGGTATGTCGCGGCGGAACTTTCGCGGAAAGACATTGTTAGAAACTACGTTTTTTCTGCCTTTGGTACTGCCTCCGACAGTCGTGGGCTTTATCTTGCTGGTCCTACTGGGTAAAAAGAGTTGGATTGGGTACCTCATGGAAAGCTTCTTCAATCAATCGATCATATTTACATGGGGGGCTGCGGTGATCGCTTCGATCGTGGTGGCTTTTCCTTTAGTTTATCAAACGATGAAAACCGGATTTACCTCGGTTAACAAAGATCTGGAGGACGCGGGGAGATCAACGGGAGCAAACGAGTGGCAAGTTCTACGATATATAACCTTACCTTTGGCATGGCGATCTGTTACGGCAGCTTACATTCTTGGCTTTGCTCGAGGTCTCGGGGAATTCGGTGCAACGCTTATGATAGCAGGCAACATCCCTCACAAAACCCAAACACTTCCTACCGCCATATATATGGCTGTTGAATCTGGTGATCAAACCCTTGCATGGTGTTGGGCAGGAGCCATTATCATTATCTCATTTGGACTGATGTTGTTCACTAACCGCAAAACCAAGAGTTAGAGTAGTTGGATGAATAGACAATTTTTATGTCCGGAGAACATATAGGAGTTTCATTTATATTTTCCGGACCAGTTTTATTCATTAGGCTAATCTACTAAATATACCTTCTCACCAATATTAATTGGTCCCGGCTTTATGACAGAAGCATACACTCCGAAATTTAAATTCATCTCCTCGTTAATTTTCTTCAACAAAGAAACATCGCGTTCGAGTGTATCTGGATCGATTGTAATCATTGAACAACGCTCACAATAACTATCAATTTGTAATTCAGTATTGCCTATCTGTATTCGCTTACCTATCCAATTACCTTCATTCATGGAGTTTTCATCTAATGTTACAACTAGGTTTGCTCTAAAGCGCCTTTTATCCAATCTCTTTCCCCATATCTCTTCAAGCTTGCGTAAAGTAGTGTCCGTAATGATTAAGATACTCCCTGAATCGACAGCCATCTGGTCAGCGTTCTGCGTTTTATAGCACCTCATAGATATCTTTCTTTTGGAATACCTTTGGATTTCATCTAATAATTCTACACTCCAGTTAAAGATCCGCCCATCTGGCGATGTTACTACTAATTCAGGCAACTCATCTTCATGATCCTTCCTGATGATTTTCGCCTTATAAGCAAGCATGTTAGGGATATCTCTAGCCGTGATAAAACCATCCCATCCTTCTTTTGTTTCATCAATAAAAGCAAAACAGCGGTCGCCGTCTAAACCACTATTCACAATATGGCTAGTCTGTAAAGATTCTCCCGCAAATGACTTTACAGGAAATCGGTTTATTTCACTAATTTCACCTATGCTGTGTAATGTCAAAATAGATCCTCCAAGTCTTTACACTTTTATTTGCACATGACCTATTGCTTACAAAAGTTACATTATGTATCATCCATATATAACCATATCAAGTTCACTTCATTCTTGCAGTCGAAAGTGAGGACGAGCCTATGGATGTCGTTCGTCAATTTTTTATAAGTAAAACACTTATTAGGTTACTTTTCTTATGTTGTAGTGACGCGTTATTTACAGATATTGGCCTGCATCTGGCATTTATCGAGGAATTAAATCCACTTATCCGAAGAATTTACGAGTGGCATGTGGGTGGATACTATTGTTAAACTGATACTTCCTTTGATCCTAATGGCCATATACCCCCATATTCGAAAAAGGGTCTGGGTCCAGCCCTGTTTGACCCTCACCGTCTTGATATACGGGGCCGTCAATGTATATCATTTCATTTGGCTGTCTTATGGATTGACTTACGTTGCGAAAAGCTAATCATTCAATCAGCTATATAGTCGTCGCATGGATTCAATTTTTTGCTATGGCCGTACCCATTTGGCTCCCAGCCAAGTATGGATGTAATACCACAACTCCCCGTTTGGAGACTTCCATTCGCGTGAAGCGGTGACGGTTTGTGGTGTGAAGGTGAGCTCCTGCGTAGTCAATGAAGCGTCCATATACGGTGTGTCCAGTGCAATGGATGCTGCCGTCAGTTCAAGACTAACATCACTTAACTTTACCCCGAGCTTCGCATCGTTATCGAAGTCACCGGTTAACCGGGAAGAGATTTCCTTGGCCAGGTTGATCCATTTACCAGAACCGTCTATTACGACAAAGTACCAACCATCTATTTTTCCAATCGCATGAACGGTTTGCGGCAGCTGAGGCCCAGGTAACTCGCTGCTATAAGGGAATGGTAATGTGTAATAGTGAAATGGGACAGGAATGTCCAGCTTAAGGTCGACCTTCTCTACACCCTCAAACCCGAGTCCATGGGAATCATCTGCGTGTATCCATCTTAGTCCCATCGTTGTGTCGATCTTATACCAGACGCTTGGAGGAACCATTCTCGCTTGCTGCTTATACTTCTCGATAGGCTTCACGATCTGAGGGGGAAGCTTCGGCTCGTCAGCCAACGGTTTCTCGAAAGGCAGCATATAAACCTCAGTCTCCTGTTCAATCGATATCATTCCTTCGACCGGAGAACCTTTGTATTTCTCTGCATAATGATACGGGCGAATCCACTTGTCTCCAAGCCACGAAGTTTTGATTAGGTACCACTTATCATTGGAGTAGCATGGCGTGTAAGGGTCGCACACAGTGATAGAGGCAACCGCCTGAACTGTTTGCGGAGAGAGTTTGTACGCGGTCATCTTCATCGGTGAAGCAGAGTCATACAGATCTGTTTCCTGTTCAAGTAAAGTCAGCGTTTGCTCCTGAAGCTCCATTTGTCCGTATTTGTACGCGCCTTCCTTCAAATTAATCCATGCTTCACCAAGCCATGTCATAACCGGCACTTTATCCATACCAGTGATGCCCAGCAGCATGCTGCTCTCGATAGGAGCTAGGTGGACAGACTGGAACGCGCTAAGCGAGCCGATGACTTCATTAGATCTTGTTTCCTTGCTTGCATATAATGTAAACCCGTCCATCAAGGTTACATAAGGCATAGCACTTGGTGCAGCGAGCTCCTGCTCAGCCTTAGAAAATTGCGGCCCGGATAGGAAACCTATGGCTGCGGCCAGCAGCAAGGTTAACCATTTGGTCAAGTTAATCATCTCCTTTCGATAATTAGACGTAAGTCCTGCTAGAAAGTTACAATTTCCCCCTCATTAGCGATTGTCCAACGCGCAATAAAGCGCCCCACCGATTAACGGATAAGGCGCTCAAAGATATTTCCGATATTCGAAAGCAATGTGAATTATTAATTAGGAATCCAAAATACCTCCATATTAAAGGTATCTTTATCTTTCTCCTGACTCGTGCAACCTGTAAAGGAATAAACCGTGTTTCGCTCTACTTTTATACCTTCTATCCCTTTACAAGTATATAAGGCAGTTGATGTTTCACCAAGATACGTAATATTTTGTACATATGTAATCACGTTGCCGTTAAAATGAAAAGTGCTGAAATTATTAATATCTTTCATATCATCAAACCAAATTCTGGTAAATGAATCACTTTCCCCTTCTTGAACATGTTCTATAAACTTGATATATCTATCCGAATTGCTCGTTACTCCTCTGTAAGCTAATATGACGCTTATATTTTCCGTCAATTTTGATGAGTGATAATAAAATTCCTTTTCGATGTTTTTAATGAACAAAGTGAAATCTTTACGCAGTGCAACTCCAGAAAGAATTAGGAGAAGTATAAAAGATGAGATAATATATTTTTTCACAAAGCAGTCCCTTTCTTGTTCGGTAGCTCACAATAGTTAGCAATAAAAAAAGCCACATTGAAAACTCACAACATGGCTCCTCCTATTTATCATTTTAATTTAATCTACCGGGCTCTTTATTAACTTCAAAGTTAGTCGTATCGCTATAGCTCTCACCTATCGCCTGATAGTTAGACGGAACTTTCTCATCTGTCTGGTCCACATTATTCGAGATAGCGTTATCCGCGTTCTCTTCCGGATTCGAGGTTATAGCCCAGCTAACTGGACGTCCAAGCTTCTTATGCAATTCATTTTGATCCAAAGAAATCCCTCCATTATCCATTACTAAATACACTTCAAGTTATTGTTACTCAAAGGAGTGCATTTCATTCCAAAGCTAGGACTGTCATGTCCCTTCTTCTTTTAACAATGCTAATGTCGATATATCCGTAGGCCGCCGTATTATATGGAAACCTCGAAATCTTTAACATGAACAGCAGTACCCTTTATCTCTATGCCATACTGATCATTGTTTGGTGTTACTGTTACGTGAATTCTGCCATCCCGGCCCATTTCATGGCCTTGCTCAATCAAAAGATTTAGTGGAGATCCTGCTTCCTTGTTTATGTATTTGGCATAATAAGCACCCATTACTCCAGAAGCAGTTCCAGTAACCGGATCCTCAATCGTACCGGAAAATGGAGATGAAAAATGACGAGCATGCATGTTCGCATTCACATCGTACGTTTCTAAGCAGAAAGGATGTACCGACGCCTTTGGCATTTCTTTTAATACTTCTGGAAAGTGCTTATTATTCGGTTTCATTGCTCTGAAAGCACTAAGGTTTTTTATCGGGACTAACAACGTCCATATGCCCGTACTTCCATACACTGTTGGTAAATTGGTTTCTAGATCTTCTTCTTGAATCCCCATAACAGATGCCAAATCTTTCAGTGAACCATTGAACTCTTGGAATTGCGGAGGGGCTTGCTGCATCGTTATGTAAATCCCTTTATTCAGTTGTGACTCAAGTCTAATCGATAATACGCCTGCTTTTGTTTCAATCGTCAATTCTGTTTGATCTCCAAGCAACCCTTTTGTTTTCATTGCATAAATGGTTGCCATTGTAGCGTGACCACAGAGGTTCATTTCATGACCAGGTGTAAAAAAACGAATCTTAAGATCAGCCTTTTCGGACTTAAGCGGGAAAGCCGTTTCATTAAAACCAACTTGTTCTGCTATTTTTTGCATGTCATCATCAGAAAGCTTTTCGCCTTCCAATACGACGCCCGCAGGGTTACCCATGTTAGGAATATGACTGAATGCATCGTAATGATAAACCTTTATTGTTTTCATATCGTACACCTGCCTTTTCACTATAGATCCTCAAATCCCACTAAGACAATGATCAGAACACTGATGATAACGATATGAAGAATAGAAAAAATGAGATGCACAGAATATTTCCAATTAATATCCGATAATTTATATCTATTTAACAGTTTATTTACGAAATATCCAATTAAATGAGCAACAATTAAGGATTGTATTAACCATTTTGAAACGGTAATAAACGCTGGGGTGTTATTGACGCTTGGCAGTAAAAACCAACTAAAAGGCTCCAAAGTCAATGATAAAACAAGTACCACCCACGCGATAAGTTGAATCGGTACAGCTAATGCGATATTATTTCGAATAGCAATCCCCTCCGTAATTAAGGTAGCACATCTTCTAAAACGTCAGAAATAGGAAAAAAGTTTCATTTTACTATCTCTTCCAGAGTATTATTCAATTTTTTCTTTCTCAAAAAAGAAAAAGCTGCCGCGGCAGCTTCTTTTTTGAAAAAGCAAAAAACCGGGCATCTATCGACTCCGGTAATTCGCTTGCGGAACATCTTGCTTCACGCCAAGTATCCGCTCAATCTCAATCTGAATACGTATAATCCCCTCATGACAGACATCCAAATTTATTTCGTTTTCCATCTCTTTTTCCAAAGCCAGAACTGCCGTTAACAACGGCTCCGCGTAGAAATTGGCTGCAATACCTTTAAGCGTATGAACCATTCTGCGTGCAGTCGCATTCTCCTGATTGATGATAAGCAGGAAAAATTGCTCCGAGAAATTACGATAATCCTGTTTAAATTTCTCCATCATATATTGAAGAATATGTATTTTATGATCGATATTTCTCATTATTTGCGTGGTATCTACACCCTCGATTTCAAATAACCAATTCGGATTTAGCCACTTCTCCAGCATATCAGAAAGCTGCTCTTCATCTACTGGTTTAATCAGGATGTCATTCAGCCCAAGTTTTAGGGCTTCCGGGCGTTCCTGCATCATGACATCTGCGGTAAGGGCAATGATCGGGATCCGATTCATCAGCTTGAGCTTCCTGAGCCGCTGTGTTGCCTCATAGCCATCCATCTCAGGCATATGAATATCCATTAGAATAAGCTTCCATTCCTGCTGATCAACAAGTTCCAGGACTTCATAACCATTCTGCGCAATAACCACTTGGTAACCTAATTGTTCAAGAAGGCCAATAATCACCAATTGATTAATTTCATTATCCTCAGCAACTAAAATACTACCTTTGGACATGGACGACGAGTTGCTTACTTCAGTGGAATTGTTTGCAGAGGCTTGAAATGTCTCCAATCTATGTTGATTCAAAGCTTGTAAACTTTTCTGCAATGTCAGCCTACTGACGGGCTTAACAATAACTGCATCCGCTTTCAGTTCCGATGGCAATTCGGACATTTCCTCTCTGCCTTCAAGTGTTGTAAACGCAATCACTCTCGTCTGAGAGCGATCTAACGAAACTAATATATGGCGCCAAGTGGCGGGATGCTGCATTTGATCCATTTGCATATCCAGGAATATATAGTCATGTGCAGACTTATTCGCACTATCATGTTCCAAAGAAGCAAACAAATCGGAAGAAGATGTAACCGTATCCACTTGGTATTGAAAGGAACTAAGGAGCTCGGATACATGCTGCGCTACAACTGGATGATCTTCAGCTAAGAGCACACGGTTATTCCCCTGCGGCAGCCCAGCGTGCTTGTCCAGGCGCTTTGCCTCTTTCCTTGCATCCCCCTTTGTGCCAAACGTCAGGCTAAAATAAAAGCGGCTGCCTTCCCCAAGGACCGTATCCACCTGCAAAACGCCCCCCATAGACTGCACCAAATGCTGACAAATGACAAGTCCTAACCCGGTACCGCCGTACCTGCGGCTTATGGATGTATCAGCTTGCGAGAACGGTAAAAATAGCTGCGATAGCTGCTCCCTAGAAATACCAATTCCAGAGTCCTCCATTGTAAAAGAAACAACGACCCCTTCGTCCACATATTTCTCGAGCCGTACTTTCAATCGGATATAGCCTTGCTTGGTAAATTTAATCGCATTATTAGATAAATTAATGAGTACTTGTTCTAGTCGAAAGGAATCCCCGCTAACAATATCCGGTAAATCTGCTGGAGTATCCAGCATGATCTCGATTCGCTTCTTGCCGATAGATACGCTGACCAGATCGGCAACCTTTTGGAGCGATAGCTCTAGTGAGAAATCCACCATCTCCAAGGTCATTTTGCCTGCCTCGATTTTCGAAAAATCAAGAATATCGTTAATCGTTGCAAGCAGGACATTCGAGGAACAATCAATTTTGTCCAAATAATCCTTCTGAATCGTCGTCAATTCTGTTCGTTGTAAAAGTAAAGAAAGTCCAATAATCCCGTTCAGGGGGGTGCGTATTTCATGACTCATCCTAGCTAGAAACTTACTCTTCGCCCTGTTGGACTCATCCGCTTCCTCTCGCTTCTTCAAGTCGGTTATATCATGTACCGTTCCGGTGACGCCGGTGATTTCTGATTTATCCTCATTGAATAAAGGGGACAAGGTGACGTTATACGCGTGCTGATCGCCATCTGGAAGCAGGAAATTAATCGCAAATTGCTGTGTTTTCCCCATCTCAATCGTTTGTTCAAATATCCGCTCCCACTTCTCGGGTTCATCCATCTGGACCAGATCCGTTAATTGCTGTCCCCTTACTTGCTCAGGCTCTAGCTGAAAGGTCTGATGCATTTTGTAGTTCGTAGAGGAGATGCTACCATCCAGTCGAAATCTGAAAATAAAGTCCTCCGAATTTTCCACCAACGTCCGATATTGCTCATCCCTGACTCTTGCTTTGATTTGCACTGCACGGTGCTCGGTCACGTCCACGGCAGATCCAATCACTTCATTGACGGAACCATACTTATAAATGGGTTGTAGGTTAACAAGGATCGTAGAGCCGCCGCAATCGTATTCATACGAGACTCGTTCGCCCTGCCAAGCTTTATCATAATGCTTCTTTACGAATTGTTTAAACTCTTCACTTAATACATGGATTTCGTCCAACTCTTTGCCGATGAATTGACTAGGTCTCAGACCAAGATGATAGACCAGCTGTCCTTCAAATAGGATGTAAACGTATCGATCCCGGTGTTTATGGAGTTTAAACGTAAACCCTGCCTGAAAGCGCAGCATATCGATTAGTTCCTGTTCCACTTGATAGATCTGCTGCTTATACTCACGAGCCCGGAGTAAATATCGCAGAAAACAAGCAACAAGAAACAAACAAAGCAGCTGAATGAAAATATAACTGTAAAAGACATCAAACGGTGTTCGATAAACAAACCACATCATCGTATAATAGGACGGATAGAAAATAGCTCCTCCATATAACCATTTAAGCCAATACGAACGTGTTCTAGCAAATATTATACTAGTCCCCGTGACAGCTACCATTCCAAATATCAGCTGCGGAATTTCTATGTAACCTTCAAAGATGTAGCGCCCTATCCATAAGCATACGAATGTAATACTTAAGGAGAAGAATCCTCCTAGATAAGTAGAAAGCAGTAAGGCTACTCCGCGAAAGTTAATAATAACGTGATCATCAACGTGGACACTGAAGTGCAAGAGGACAAAGACTAACATTCCATGTGAAAGACCAATAAAAACCTTATAGAGCCAAGTTGGCTTCTGATTCAGTTTCATCGTTATGGAAAGCTGTTCCACGAATAATACAAAAATCGTTATAATAGCAAAATTGGTAATCAAAGCGTGAAGCAGAATAATCACCAGCCTATATCGACTTAGAATGTAGGATAATCACGCTATCCTGTTTGTTTGTTTCTAGATGCAGCATTTCCTCGATACGCTTCGCCATGACCGGCTGGCTAAAATAATAGCCTTGAACCAGCCTGCAGCCGCACTCCCGAAGTACTTGAAGCTCCTCCTCTGTCTCTACACCTTCCGCTACAACGAGAAGATTCAAATTTCTAGCCATCGTAACCATTGTGTTTACAATAACCGCATTCACTTGGCTTTGTATCAATCCCTTAATAAAGGATTGGTCAATTTTCAATTTATCAATGGGAAAATCTCTGAGATACCCGAGTGAGCTGTACCCGGTGCCAAAATCATCCATCGCGACGCGAACACCCAGCTTCTTCAGCTGACGAAGCGCGTCTGCGGCCAGCTCAACTTGCATACTCATACTTTCGGTAATTTCGAGCTCCAAGTACTTGGGCTGTAAGCCCGTTTTCTCCAAAATAGTCTGAATCATCCGGCTAAGTCGGCTATCATTGAACTGTCGTCTGGACAGATTAACCGCAACGAACACCTTGGAAAGGCCCGCCTCCTGCCACCGCTTGTTCTGCATACAGGCTTCCTTCAGTACCCATTCCCCAATTTCATGAATAAGTCCGCTTTCTTCCGCTATAGGGATAAAATCAGAAGGAGGCACATGACCCAAAGTAGCATTATTCCAACGAATCAGGCTCTCTAGTCCTACAATTCGATTCGTAAATACATCAACGACTGGTTGATAAACAAGATGAAACTCCTGATTGTCAATCGCTCTTCGCAAGTGAAACTCGATGTCCATGCGCCTTTGGAACTGATCTTGTCTATGTGGCAGGGGGGCAGAAAGAACTGTTTCTGCAATTCCTGTTGAATAAAAGTGAGAGTCATAGACGCCTTGAATCCCGTTTTGAATGGCCATTTTGCATCGTTCTAGAAAATAAGAGGTCGCAATTTTATTTTTCAATTCCTGGGCTAACATTTCTTTATGAAAATAATCTGCCGCACCTAGCCGCATCGCTTGAATGGTCTTCATAGAACCTTCGGGTGTATGCGTACTAAGTACTACGACAGGAATAGGACTATGATTCATAATAAGATGAAGCGCAATTAGTCCATCTGAGTTATCCATATCTAAATCAATGATGACCAAATCCGGTTTACTAGCCAAGATGCAGTCAAGTACGGTATTTCCATGCTTCGCCATACCTGTCATTACGAACTGTATATCCTTTTCGATTAAGGCCCCTACTACCGATCTTAATTCATTTGATTCACTTACGATTAGAACACCATACCCGTCCAAAAGACCCATTTCCCCACCACCCTTACAAGCAATAATTACGCATTATCTCTATTATACTTTCCACTTATTAGGTTACTTACATAAATGGTACGAATTCCCCCTTCTATTTTCGCTAATAATTTACTAACAATTTCTCTTAAAATGTCAATGATAGCGGTTTACTCTTAAATTTCGACAAAGTATAATAGAATTAATGAGTAAAGTGTTAGCACGTGCATTCCCTCTGTTCATTTCATGAATTTTGAATTGGAAAATTTAGCTTAGTTTGGGGGAGTTTCTAATGGACAGAGTTCTACTAATTGAAGACGATGATATTATCGGAGAAATGATCTGTATGTATCTGAAAGAGGAAGACTTCCTAGTCCTAAGGTCCCACAACGGTCAGGAAGGCCTTACAGCATTGCATGAATTCGAACCGGATCTCATTCTTCTCGACCTCAATCTTCCTGACTTTGAAGGAACTGAGCTGTGTACCTCCCTTCGGAACATAACTCCTGTGCCCATTATTGTCATTTCATCCGACTCCAGAGTGAGCGAAAAGATTGAAGCCTTCACCGTAGGTGCTGACGATTACTTATGCAAACCATTCAGTATGCATGAGATGAAAGCCAGAATACAAGCCCTATTACGTCGTTTCAAACTGGGACACCCTCCCGAGACTCCAAAACTTCAGGTAGATCATGAAGTTACCGTACCAGCCATGGATTTAAACATTAATTTGGAAAAAAGAACACTCTACGTCCGAGGCGACTCCATCGAAATGACGTTCTCCGAATTCGAGCTTATCCGGCTGCTGTACGAGCACCCCGAACGCGTTTACCGCAGAGAAGATCTCATAAATGCATTACGCGGTTTCGATTCCTACATAAACGACCGTGCCATTGATGTTCATATTACGAATTTGCGCAGAAAAATTGAAGTTAATCCCAAAGAACCGAAATACATAAAAACCGTGTGGGGCGTAGGTTATAAATTTGTCATGTGAAGATGACCCAATCCTTTCGAGGATTGGGTCATCTTTTTTTGATGAACATATAAGGGAGGTTTGTATCTATTTCCTCTGGCTTAATGCTATCTGTGTCGTATAACAATGCAATTTGTTGAAACTAGATCTTTATACAAACTTTTACTAATTTTTAGTAAAAATTGGTTGACATAGAAATCATTGATCCTTTAGTATTGGAGTTCTGAAGCCACGCTTGGGGATAACCAAACTACGAAAACAAATGGGTGAGATCTTATGCACAGTAATAAATTAATTTTGGATTTGGGAAGTCATAGTGCCAAAGTGTTCAGGAAATCAAACGATCAAATTGAGCAAGTGGATGTTCTAACATGGGAGCTTCTGGAGAGCGGGGTGGACCTGCCGTCTATTGAAGGTACTTTAAAGTCTTTGCTTTCTACGCAGTGCTCCTTTATCGAAGGCCTTGGTCAAGGAGACATCGAAGCTATTGGTACAGAAGCGATGCGAAGATCACCTCATTTGTCCGAACATATGCAGGAAGTTTGTAGGAATTTGAGGATTGCTTACAGAACCATTAGCCAGAAAGAGGAGGCTGACTTGCTGAAGAAAGCTATAGCCGAATCGGATATCCCGAGTGACCTTGATGTGATCAATGCCGGGGGAGGCAGCATCCAAATTATCACGAGCGAAAGCGAGGCTCCTTATCTGATTCCTTTCGGCATCTCGGATCTTAACCAACAATTCAACTTGCTTGGACCTCCAGAACAAAGACAGATTGCCACTTGTATCAAATGGCTCTCCTGCCGATTACCGGCTTCCTTAGAGCAGTTTGCTTATACGGGCGGTGAGAAAACGTATTTGCGTCATTTCCAGATCGAGCTTGAGGATGATCTGTATTGCCAACGAAATGATTTCACCCTACTAACCAGACAATTGGCAGCGCAGGACCTCCAAACCTTAGAAGCCAACTCTCCCTTCGATCCCAAATGGATGCGTGGGGCCATTGCCTCTAATTGTGTCGTTCTTGCTGGTTTGATCAAATCAGGCGCTACCAAATTCATGCCGTCGGATCTCAATATCGCTCATGGATTTATCAGACAGTTATAAATATTCCCACTTTTGCAGCAGTCATATATAATCATTACAGAACATTATACGCAAATAGATAAGGTGGGTTTACTAGCATGACGAAGATAATGAATGCCGTTATGATCAAGGAGTATGGAGGGATTTCAGGTATTGAATTTGGCGAGACTGCCATTCCGGAAATAAACAGCGGCGAGGTGCTGATTAAAGTACATGCTGCCTCCATTAATCCCGACGACTTATTATTTCTGCACGGTCATTATGGCATACAACGAGAACTGCCTTCGGTTGGCGGTATGGAAGGATGCGGAACAGTTATCGCGACAGGCAGCAGCCTTGTCGCACGAATGCTAAAAGGAAAGCGTGTCGCCTTCGTATCCGAAGTTTACGGCTCCTGGGCGCCCTATACCAAAGCAAGTGCTATGACCTGCATGGTGCTGCCTGATCATGTATCCGATGAGCAGGGTGCCGTCTTCTTCGTCAATCCGGCGAGTGCCATGGCCATGGTGAAAATAGCTAAGCAGCATAAATCCAAAGCAATCGTCCAAACAGCCGGTGCTAGCGCACTTGGCAGAATCCTAGTGAAGCTCGGAAAAGAGCATGGTATTCCTGTGATTAGTGTTGTTCGTAAGGAAGAACAAGAACTGCTGCTGAGAGAAATAGGCGGACAGCATATCGTCAACAGCAGCTCAGACACCTTCGAGCAGGACTTAAAGCGCAAGTCTCATGAGCTAGGAGCTACCGTGTGCTTTGATGCCGTAGGAGGCGACTTGACGGGGCTCGTGCTGTCGGCGCTACCTGATGGCGCTACCATTTTCCAATACGGCCTTCTGGGAGGAAAAACGACAACGATCAACGCCGATGATCTTGTTTTTCGCCGGGAAACGTATCGCCGGATTCTGGGCATCCGATTGGGTGAAAACACAATCGATCTTCGAACTTCTGGCCCTGCAGGGCTCGATGAAAAAATCAATCGGATCACATATCCAAACCGAGATTAGTCAAAACTTCCCGATGAGTCAAACTGTAGATGCCATCCAGCAGTATATGACAAATATGACCTCGGGCAAAGTGCTTCTGCTGCCTGTCTAGATATTGACATATAAACTAGCGCATGCGCCATTTAGGTGGCATGCGCTTGTTTGTATGCCTTCCAAAAATGATTAAAACCTATTTACAAACCAATGGTCGGTATATATAATTCAGATATAGCTATAATAATCGACGTTATTAGGTTACAAACGTACACGGAGGGATGACTTTGAAGCAAGAGGAACGCAGGCAGCAAACAACGAAGCTGCTGCTGGATTCAACCAAAGAGCTGATACGGGAAAAAGGGTGTCACTCGATCACAATGAAAGACATCATGGAGAAATCAGGATTGTCAAAGGGGGCTATTTTCCATTACGTGAAGAGTAAAGACGAAATCTTTGCTTGGGTACTGCAAGAGCGGCTAGAAGAGACCAATAAACGTTTTATGAACGAAGTGGATCAAAGCCGCCCAACATTCGAGAATCCTATGCAGAAGATTACAGACAGTCTTTCAGCATTGGAAGACGGTCAGGACGTGACGAACAAGGTGTTGATGTATTTACTTGGAAAAGAGGATCAGCCTCTGATAGCGGATGTGCTCAAGCAGTATTATAAGCGGTCTGTGCATGTATCCAAGCAGTGGATACTGACTGGCCAAGAACATGGGGTCATTCCGGAATCAGTGGATACGGACAAAACAGCGGAGATGTTCGTTCTGCTCTCACTCGGTTTACGTTTGCGATCCTCGATTCCACTGGCTGGGACTTCTTTTAATACCCAAGATTATTCGTTGTTTATGAGGGATATGTTACAAGCCAATTCAAGCCAATAGACTTTAACGGAGGGATACCCATGGTACCTTTTTATGTGCTTGTTGTTTCGTTTACGCTATTTAGGGTTCTAGGCCTGTTCGGCTGGTCCTATTTCGACGGTTGGCAAACTTCGCTCCAAGGAGCGGTAGCCGTTATGCTGCTGGTTACCGCTTCCGCTCACTGGGGTAAAAGCCGACAAGACCTGATCCGGATGGTTCCACCCGCATTCCCGAGGCCGAATTGGCTGATTACTGCCACTGGTTGGCTGGAAATTGCCGGAGCCATCGGCATTCTCCTCCCCGCTACCTCCCGCGTGGCTTCCATCTGCTTGGCGATGCTGCTAATAGCCATGTTTCCAGCCAATGTGAAGGCAGCCCGGGAACGATTAACCATCGGCGGAAGACCTACGCCTAAGCTGCTCGCTCGAACGCTGCTGCAGCTCGTGTTTCTCGCAGCGGTTCTCTTGGCTGGCAGTGCTAGCTAACCTTTAATTTAGACACCAATTTGCTAACCGTAGTGCCCTGAATCAGAAGAGAAAAGACCACATTACTGAAGGTCATGGCTAACAATAAGTCACGGCCTTCAAAGGACGGAGATATACTGAGGATCAATGCAATGGATAAGGAACCCTTCAGACCGCCCCAAGCAATAATAGGCTTCCACGCACTAGGGATCGAACGATCCCTGAGCAGACTAACATAGACTGCAATAAATCTTGCAGCCACTACAATCAGAATGCTCCCGCCAATCTCCAGCCATTTGTCCGTAAAATCAATATTTGAAATCTCTAGCCCTACCATAAGGAAGATTAAAGCATTGGCTATAAAAGCTATCACTTCCCAGAAGGAGTCCATTTTCTCAAGTGTAAAGTCGGACATCCCAATCTTTTTCCCATATGTCCCCAATAATAGACCTGCAAATACGACGGAAATCACTCCAGATAGGTGAAACATCTCTGCCATTTCAAAAACCCCATAGAATAGAACAATAGAAAGCCCTATTTCAACCAAATAGTTATCGATTTTCGAAGTAATTCTTGAGGCAATGAATCCTCCGACCACACCAATAATCATACCGCCGAGGACAACTTTCACGAATTCCACAGCACCTTCCAGGGTTCCTGAAGCACTGAGAACCGTTGTAACCGCTGCAATCTTGAATAAAACAACGGCTACACCATCATTGGCCAAGCTTTCGCCTTCAACAATCGTGGACAGCTTTTCATTTAATCCCATAGATTTAAAAATGCTAAGCACCGACACAGGGTCTGTCGCGGCCATTAGTGCACCGAACACCAAGGACTTTTGTAAAGAAAGACCTAACAGAGCGTTACAAAGTCCTGCGATTAGCACAAAAGTAATGAATGTACCTAGCAATGAGAGTAAGAGAATCGGTCGTTTATTTGCTTTTAATTCTTGAACATGCAGCTTAAGGGCCGCATCCCCTATTAAAGCTGACAGAAAGATCAGAATGACTGCTGTTTGAAAGACGTGATCCGAAGCGACATACGTTTTGATTTCATCCAGAGCAGGAATCGGTATGACCCCCAACAATAGCCCTGCAATAACCAGCAATGTTGGATACGGCTGTTTGATCTTGTCCGCTATATAGGCGACTGCGACGGCAATAGTGAGTAGTACAAGCCAGTAATGGATCATTTGATTCCTCCCCCAAGACATTTTCTCATACATCGACAGTGATCCGTTAATAAAGTAAAAAGCGGATTCGACTTCAAACCGAAGGGATCCGCTTGTTTGTGCTAGATTTCCGTAAGTATGGTGAGAATCACGGGTCTTCTGCCCGTCTTTTCATAAAAGAGTCTTCCTAGAGCTTCTTTTACATTCGTTTTAAGCACATTCCATTGATTCACGTTTTCTTTTTGAAGCCTATTTATCGTTTCTGTTGCTAAAATATTGGCTTGATCCATCAGGTCTTCCGACTCACGAACATAGACAAACCCGCGGGAGATGATATCCGGACCGGACAAAATTTTACCGTCACTTTTACTAAGCAGTAGGACCACGATCAAAATACCATCCTCGGCCAGTTGTTTACGGTCACGTAGAACAATGTTGCCAACATCCCCTAATCCATCGACAAGGGTATTCCCCGCATACACTTTGCGGCTCTGAGTTGCTACCTCGTTCTTGATATCCACGACATCGCCATTATTTAGAATGTAGATATTTGCTGGGTCCACACCGACCCCTTCAGCCAAAATACGGTGCTGATGAAGCATTCTAAACTCGCCATGAATCGGAATAAAGTATTTCGGCTTCATCAGTGTGAGCATTAACTTCAACTCTTCTTGACTCCCGTGTCCGGATACGTGCATGCCTGTAGACGAGCTCGAACCATATATCACTTCAGCTCCTAAGCTAAATAAATTATCGACAGTCCGCGATACATTGCGTTCATTTCCCGGAATCGGGGATGAGGATAGAATAACAGTGTCTCCACGCATAATTTCTACCTGACGATAATTCGAACGGGACAAGCGCGATAATGCAGCCATCGGTTCTCCCTGACTACCGGTACATAAGATCGCTATCCGTTCTGAAGCCATCCGATTGACTTCTCCCGCTTCTACTAGCATCCCTTCAGGGACCGTTAGGTAACCAAGCTCAGAAGCAATTCTCACAACATTGACCATACTGCGGCCTAATAAGGCTAATTTCCGATTCGTTGCCTGAGCAGCATCAACAACTTGTTGAAGCCTATGAACATTAGAGGCAAAGGTGGATATGAACACTTTTTGCTTCGCTTTATGAAAGGCATCTTCAATATGCTTACCTACAAGACTTTCCGAAGGTGTATAGCCTGGGCGCTCAGCATTCGTGCTTTCCGATAAAAGAAGTAGAATACCGTTCTTCCCAATCTCCGCCATTTTATGAATATCAGGGTATTGATTGTTGACTGGTGTCAGATCAAACTTGAAATCTCCCGTATGTACGACGGTTCCTTCAGGTGTATGAAAAACAACCCCCAAGCAATCAGGGATACTATGGTTTGTTTTGAAAAAGGTAGACGTGATTTGCCCTAGCTCGATGCTCGAATCGGAGTCAATCTCAATAAATTTCGTATCTGCAAGCAGTCCAGCCTCTCTCAACTTGCCTTCAATTAGCCCTAGCGTTAGCCGAGTTGCATAAATCGGCATATTCAATTGTCTTCGTATATACGGAATGCCCCCGATATGATCCTCATGTCCATGTGTAATAATCAGTGCGCGGACTTTATCGCTATTTTCGAGCAAATAGGTAATATCCGGAACGATCAAGTCAATACCGAGCAAGCTTTCATCCGGAAACTTTGAGCCGCAATCAATGACAATGATATCATCGCCATATTGCACCACATACATATTTTTACCAATTTCGTTGATGCCGCCTAAAGAGAAAACAGATAACTGATTTTCTTTCTTATTCAACTGAAAAGCCCCCCCATTTATACATATACGCTTTAATTTTTCCACATGAGGGATAACCTATACTTCGATTTACTCTATATCTAATTTCTGAATTCGAAGATTGGTACGGATAGGGCTATGCGTCTTGGGTTAATTTAATGTACATGAAAGATGGATTGAGAGGTGTAAAGTGTACTAAGCTATGAGTATCGAAAATAAAAAGCAGCTCTTCTCAATAGCATCCATACCGCTTATCATGACTTTGGGAAACTCCATGTTAATTCCTGTGTTACCCGCCATTCGGAGTAAACTAGGAATCACTTCTCTACAAGTAAGTTTACTGATTACGGTTTATTCAGCTGTGGCTATTATTTTAATACCTATTGCCGGCTATTTATCCGACCGATTTGGTCGGATAATTGTCATTATACCCAGCTTAATTATCACGGGTATTGGCGGTTTGATTGCGGGTTTAGCGGCATGGTGGATGGATCAATCGTATGCAATGATTTTGGTTGGCCGCTTCATTCAAGGTATTGGTGCCGCGGGAGCTTTCCCCATTGTCATTCCACTCGTAGGTGATATTTTCAAGCAGGAAGATGACGTCAGCAGCGGTCTTGGCATTGTGGAGGACAGCGAATACATTTGGGAAAGTGCTCAGCCCTATTCTAGGATCAGCTCTTGCGATGGTTATCTGGTTTCTGCCCTTTATGTTCATCCCCTTACTGTGTCTGATTTCGATGTTGCTTGTGCTATTTCTGGTAAAATCCCCAAAAAGGAAATCGGAACAAGCAGATAAGATATCTTTTGCAAGCTATCTTTCCCATATCAAAAGCATTTTCAAGAACAATGGCCGCTGGCTGTATGCGATATTCGCTATCGGATGTATTTGTATGCTTGTTATATTCGGGACTTTATATTACTTGTCGGACTTATTAGAAGATAAATTCAACGTTTTTGGCGTGGTAAAAGGATGCCTCCTTGCTATTCCTCTTGCAGCTTTATGTATCGCTTCTTTTATAACAGGTAAAGGTATTGGCAAGGACGAGAGACTCATGAAATGGATGATATTCGCGGGGTTGATTGTATTATCTGGAAGCATTCTTCTTTGCGGTATGGTGACGTCGATTTATTGGCTCATTGCTTGGATTGGCTTGGCTGGAATCGGAATTGGCGCCGCGTTGCCATGCCTTGACGTCATGATTACAAGAGGAATCGAGAAGGACCAGCGGGGTACGATCACGTCGATTTATAGTTCTACCCGCTTCATCGGGGTTGCCATTGGACCTCCTCTTGCGTCAATCCTTGTGAAAATGTCGCCGGCCACGATGTTCTACACCATCTCAGGGATATGTGTCTTAGCCAGCGTAATCGCCTTATTCGCGATCAAACCCAAGAAGGACGAAAAGCTGCCGCAGAAGGAATCTATGGCTTAATGTATATGAAGTGTAATAAATACAAAGAGGATCCGCGTGGGATCCTCTTTGTATTTATTAAGCCAGAGTAGCAGCGGCATTCGTTCGCTTTCTGGCGTAGCCGCGATAAATAAAGGTAAAGACGATGGTCAATATGGCGATTCCTACCATGCCCCAGATTAGATTGTCGAACGCGCGCTCGGTTGGCAATGACTTCTGCCAGACGAGTGCACTCCCCGAGATGGCTACGGCAAAAGCCCCGCTGAAAAATTGCAGCAGCTGGAATAAGCCCATACCAGAGCCGATCCGTTCCTTCGTCAATTGCCGCGATAGCTCGTTTGAGACCGCACTGGAGATAGAAGTGATGCTGATGCTCGTCAGTATATAGACGGCGGCAAGTCCATAAAAGGAATGGACGGCAGTCAGCGCGAGCAACACGGTCGAAACCAGCAGCAGCCAAGGCGTGTAGCGAAGGAGCGCACCGTTACCGTATCGGTCGATAAGGCGGCCAACCCAGTTGGATACCAGCATGGCAAGGAGCGCGCCTGGAAAGAGTACGAGACCCGACACGGCCGGAGTTAAACCGAAGACTCTGGCCAGCATTTGCGGGGCGAGGAACAAGAAGGCGAAGCTGATCATGTAGGCGCTAATGCCGATAGCACCAAGCGCCAGATAAAGTCTGTCGCCAAATAGGGCGGGCAGGACGAATGGATTCGTCGCTTTGCGGATGCGCACCGCGAACAATGCTAGGGCAATCACACCCACAACGAGTGCAGCTGTGCTCTTGGATGTAAGGAAGAGCAGCAGCCCCGTCGTACCCATCCCGATCAGGACGGCGCCAATAAAATCGAACGAACCGCGCTCCGCCTTTTCCCGGGGAAGTATTAGCAGGAAAATCGGGATCAGCAGCAGTGTTAGGCCGGTGATTACAAATAGGAAATGCCACCCCAGATACTGAACGATTGATCCGCCGACGACAGGACCAAGCCCGAGGCCAAGTGAGGCGGCTGACAAAATGAACGACATTGCCATGCCCCTGCGAGACACGGGAATGTAACGAGTAACAAGCACGATCGCAAGCGAAGGAATGGCGCCAGCGCCTGCAGCCTGAATAAGCCTCGAGATAAGAAGTAGCCCAAATCCGCCGCTGAACATGCCAATCACGGATGCCCCTCCCAATGCCAGCAGCGCCGCCGTGAAGAGCCTTCGAATTGGCACGAAATCGGACAATCGGCTGAAAGTAATCGATGATATGGCAAAGACGATGGAGTAACCCGTCACGACCCATGACGCAGTCGAGGGGTTGAGTGCAAATTGTACAGCAATTTTGGGCAATGCCAAATTGAACATCATCGTGTTCATAACGACTAGAATAATAGTAATGCAGAGTAACCAGGAGACCGTCCGTTCTCGCATAATACTGGGTACCTCTGGTACGGATGGTTGCTCTACTTTTGGTAAATCGGTTGACATACGAATGATCCTCCCCACTCAGATGGTCTATCCCAAGGCTGCTAAACTATATGCTGAAGTTAATTATCTATAATCAATTTCGTTACAGTTTAGCATGGCGGCATCCGCATGTCAATTAACGATTCCAATTAAATCCAGACACCTCTACTAATAAATTGCATGACCTATGCAGTTCACCCCATTTACTGTGATTGTCCAGATAAATGGTTTTCCATGGGAGTGGTCGACACAATTTAACTGGAAAAACTGCTTCTAATCATACCCTTTCCTCTTTGAAAACACATTTTAGATGGAAAACCTACCGTAAAAACAACTGTTTTTGGTGATTTCGAAGAAAATGACTGAAATTAACGGGAGAAATTCCATGTGATTTGATCGAAGTGGTAACTGCAATCCAATTACAGGTATATTTTCACGTTAATCACTGGATTGTAGTCTGTTTTACCAGTAAATGGATCAAACTGCATAGGTCATGTACTTAAATAGAATAGTTATATTAGGGGAAGTGCTTATCTATGAAAAAATGCCAGATGCTTCATACTGTTTTCCCCCTTTCCTCCCAGATCTAGTGAGCAACTTAATTTCCTTCTATTATTACAGGGAAATTTAGCTATCACTTTCCTTTTTCCACGTTTCTTTTGCACAATTCCTCGAAACTGTGTACCATTCTCTTTAGCTAATGAGATACGGACGAATTTAGTGGAGATCATGTATGTAAGAGCATCACTTGGAACCCAGACCCCTCATTTCCGAACCCGATCTGCTGCCTAAAATGTCGTACCCTCCACCTACGAGGATCTCCATTTGGATGAGGTTTCCTCTAAAGCATGGATGGCTCCATCCTAAAGCCTTAGATGCTTTTGAATTCGCTCCAATAAGATCCAACACAAGATGAGGTGAATAAAAGAGAATGATCCAAGAAACGGATAAAATAAGCAAGAACCCCCTTTCATGGAGGCTGTTTTTTGGTATAAAGCTTGCTTTTGATTTGGCTTTAACCGGTGTTTTTTATTTTCAAAATTCAATTACAATTTTTTGGGGACTAAGTTTTGTTGTCTTTTCATTGGTGGTTTTTCTTTTAGTTCATTTATTTTATCTAAAGATGCCAAAAAAACACACTTGGCTATTTCACATCCTCATCTTAGATTTCTTGGTATCCGCTTCCTATGGTTATGTATATATAGGTGGAAATTTCCCGAATCATCTATTTATTGGAATTACAGCCTTAGCGATTTTAATGTTTTTAAAGAACACCCGAATGCTAATTATTACATGCTTACTGCTGCTGGTCGTGTATATTATTACGATGGGAAGCATTGATTGGTATTTATTTAAACGAATCGATGAAATTGGCTACTTTATTACCTGTTCGTTCATTATTTTCGCAGGTATTGTGAGCGCTCTAATCAATTTTTATCAACGCGCACGTCGGGATACGATGCAGTTGTATGCACAATTGATGCAATCCCATGAGCGACTTCAGGACTATGCTCTCAAAACGGAGGAGTGGGCAGCGACAAGGGAGAGAGTGCGCATTGCACGAGAAATTCATGATACGGTAGGTCATAAACTGACGGCATTATTGGTTCAAATGCAAGCGGCTCGCAAGCTAAGTAGTCTGGATCCTTTACGCAGTGAACAAACCTATCTTGAATGTGAAGATTTAATAAGATCATCTTTGCAAGAGGTCCGGCTTTCGGTAAGGGCTATTCGAGATGAACCTGTTAAGTCCACTTCCTTAAATGATAGCCTTGGGAAGCTTACTGAGGAGTTTACCAAATTTGCCGAGGTTCAAACCTCTTTTGAAGTAAATGGGATAACCGTCCCACTGCCAGGTGATCTTCAATTAACTGCTTATCGAATCGTACAGGAGTCACTGACGAATGCTCATAAACACGGCCATGCGAAAAATGCGAAAATCTTGTTAACCTATTCGGAGAGCAATTTTTCTCTGTGCATACGTAATGACGGAGAGGTCCCTGCTGACCTGAAGCCGGGGTTTGGTTTAATCAATTTACAAGAAAGAGTCAAGGAGTGGAACGGACAGGTGCATTTTAACATGGATCAGCAAGAGGGGTTTGCTGTTGAAGTGCAATTCCCTTATCCATTAACGGAAATGGAGCGTGTAAAT
Organism: Paenibacillus sp. V4I3; assembly: GCF_030817215.1. GTDB lineage: Bacteria > Bacillota > Bacilli > Paenibacillales > NBRC-103111 > Paenibacillus_E. The sequence goes on along the minus strand of NZ_JAUSZA010000001.1, from coordinate 1,518,075 downwards.
CATTGAAAATCCTCATAGTAGACGATCAGAGGCTCATGAGAGAGGGACTTGCGACCATCATCGGGTTGGAACAGGGCATGGAAGTCGTTGGAACAGCGGTGGATGGGAGAGATGCCTATACCAAAGCGCTCGAATGGCGACCGGATGTTGTGTTGATGGATATCCGAATGCCTGGCATGGATGGCGTGGAAGGAACGGAATTGATTCTTAGGGCTTTACCAGAGACGAAGGTACTGATTCTGACCACCTTCGATGACGCGGAGTTAATTTTAAAAGTTTTGGAAAAAGGCGTCCATGGCTATTTGTTGAAGGATATGCCATCGGAGACGATCATAAGTGCGATTCAAACGGTATACAACGGCGGGACTGTCCTTCAACCAGATATCACAGCAACACTTCTTAACGAGTTGAAAAAAATGTCGGAATGGCACCCGGATAACGCTCATCCTTTACATATTAATGAGCCTGCCCAGCTCAGTCAACTGACGGAGCGAGAGAAAGAGGTCCTAGCTTTATTGGGCCAAGGATTAAATAATAAAGAGATTGCAGGCTTGCTTATTATCACGGAAGGTACAGTGAAAAATCACGTCTCGAACCTCATAGCTAAGCTAGGATTACGAGACCGAACACAAGCAGCCGTGTTCTCAGTTCGTCACCAAATATAATTAAAGGGCATGACTTTTGGCATAGAGTATGAGATTAATCATGCTTTAGTGATCAAACGTTCTGCCTTTTTCTTTGTGAAGACATGACTTTTCACAGATTTGCTTACGTCTTGATCTTGATAAAATCAAAGTGTAAGAAATCAGGCGAGTATGGCCGTGATTTCGGACAAAACTAAAAATATGATACGAGGAGTTATTAAAATGAAGAAAGTAAAAATCACCTACTGGGTAATCACGATTTGTACGCTCATAGGATTCTTACTCAGTGCCGTCAATGAGCTTTTACAAACCCCAAAAACATTGGCAGAATCGACTGAACTGTTAGGCTATCCAGCCTACTTTCTGACTATTCTTGGAGTAGCCAAACTCATAGGTATCATTGTTCTTCTTGTTCCAAAATTTAACAGACTAAAAGAATGGGCATATGCCGGTTTTACTATTGATTGTATCTCTGCATTTTGGTCAGAAAACGCTGTCGGAAATCCGATGGGAAGTATTAAGTCTGTTGTAGTCTTATTGTTTGTTCTGCTTTCTTACTACTTTTTAAGAAAAATGCAGAAAGGTATGGAATTAGCCAATTAGCTTGAAGATGCGATAAATCTATTACGGAGGCGAAAGGAATAATGAATTTCAAAAAAAAAATATTTGTGTTGCCCATTGCCCTATTCGTCTTTTTGGGTTATACCATTTACGCTTCATTTAACAAGGATGGAATAACGAAGGCTCAAGAGGTTTTAACTACGATTAGTGAAAAATCGAGCACCAATTACGATACCGCTATTTTTGCTGGAGGTTGTTTCTGGAGTATGGAGGCGCCCTTCGAAAAGCTTGATGGTGTCTTGCGTGTTGTAACCGGGTATACAGGAGGACAAAAGGAAAATCCGACCTACGGTGAGGTGTCTACTGGAACTACAGGCCATCTAGAATCGGTGGAAGTTCGCTTTAACCCGAGTCAGATTACGTATGACCAACTGCTTCAAGTTTACTGGCGGAACGTTGATCCTACGGATGCAGATGGTCAATTCGTTGATCGCGGCAAAGAATATCGTTCCGTCGTTTTTTACAATAGTAATGAACAGAAAGAGATAGCCGAAGCATCCAAAGATGCATTAAATTCATCCGGACAGTTTGATAAACCGATTGTAACGAAGATTGTACTCGCATCAACGTTTTACAAAGCGGAGGAGGAACATCAGGACTATTACAAAAAAAATCCAATCAGCTACAAGGTAAATGAACTTGGCTCTGGTCGGGGTGCATTTTTAAATAAAACTTGGGGTAATGATCGGGTCGTGATTCCCGAAAAGATAAATGTGTATAAAGATTTTAACAAAGAAGAAAAGTTGAAAACGTTGACTAAGCTCCAATACGACGTAACTCAGCATGATAAGGACGAGCAGCCGTTTCATAACGAATATTGGGATAACAAAAAAGAAGGTATTTACGTGGATATTGTTTCGGGTGAGCCTTTATTTAGCTCAAAAGACAAATTTGATGCGGGTACGGGTTGGGCAAGCTTTTCTAAACCGTTGGAGCCAGACCATATTATATTTAAAGAAAAACATGACTTATTCTCGGTGATTACTCAGGTAAGGAGCCGTTATGCCGATTCCTTTCTAGGCGATGTGTTCAATGATGGACCTGAGCCAACAGGACTGCGTTTCTGCATTAACTCTGCAGCTTTACAATTCATTCCGAAAAGTGACCTTGAAGCAAGAGGATATGGCTTGTTTGTCGAGCAATTTAATTCCTAAGGGTTTAGAATAAATCTCCGCGTAACGATTTCCCCATAACCACTTCATCATTTGACCATGTATGCTTATCTCTACTCATCATTGACAAATGCTTGAATATTCTACATCTTTATGTGTATGAAGGTACTTATGGTGGTTTGGCGAGGGGAGTAACAAATTGATGGCACGCAAACGTTATAGCAATGCAGATCCAGCTGCGAAGGTGAAAACATGGAAGGAAATTCGCCGATGGCAGCAAGAACGGAAAGGGAAAGTCAAGGATCTCACCTTACGTATCGGTCAAGCGGAGCATAAGCAGCAAGAGCTGCTTATGCATAACCGCAGCGAAACAACGATCACTTGGATTGGACATTCGACTTTCCTGTTGCAGATGGCGGGCCTGACGATCGTTACGGATCCGGTATGGGCTAACCGGATGGGCTTTGCCCGCAGACTAGAGGCGCCAGGACTTACACTCGATGAAATACCGCCGGTTGATATCGTCTTGCTGTCTCATTCGCATTACGATCACCTGCACGTCGGATCATTGCGCAAGCTGAAAGGCTCGCCTGTCGCGCTTGTGCCTGAAGGACTTGGCATGAAGATGAGGCGGCTTGGATTGAATACGGTCCACGAGCTTCCTTGGTGGGGGAAGACGACGCTCGGGCCGCTGGAGTTTCATTTCGTTCCAGCGCAGCATTGGACGCGGCGAACGCTGACGGATACGAACAGTTCGCTTTGGGGAGGCTGGGTGATCAATCGATCAGCAGAGAATTCAGTAGATGGTGCGGAGAATAAAGACGCGATTTATTTTGCCGGAGACAGGGGATATTTCCAAGGCTTCCGCGACATCGGAGCCAGGTTTCCGGGTATTCGCTATGCGCTCATGCCAATCGGCGCTTACGAGCCGGAGTGGTTTATGGGGATGCAGCACGTTACGCCGGAGGAGGCGGTTCAGGCGTTCCTCGATGTTGGAGCCGAAACGTTCATCCCCATGCATTATGGCGCTTTCCGGCTTGCCGATGATACGCCGCAGGAAGCACTTGACCGGTTGCTGGCTGATTGGCAGCGAGGGGAACTCGACTCAAGCCGTCTTAAACTGCTAAAACACGGCGAAACACTGGTGGACTGACAAAGCAATAAAGCTGCCTCGGACTAAGCCAATGGCAGCTTTTGCTTTTTAATCCTTCATTTTCACTCAACCTTTTATACCGCTAAAGGTAATTCCGCTAATAAACGTTTTCTGGAGAAAAAAGAACAGGATAATAACGGGTAATGTCATTAAGGTGGATACGGCCATTAATAAGCCCCATTCAGAACCTTTTTGACTTTGGAATTGCTGCAATCCGAGTGAGACCGTATAGGTAGGTTCATTGGTTAAATAGAGCAAGGGACCAATGAAATCGGTCCAGCTTCCCATAAATTGAAACAGTGCCACAGCTAAAACGGCGGACTTGGCTAACGGGAACATGATCTGTAGATAAATGCGGAACTCACTAGCGCCGTCTATGCGTGCCGCTTCGCGAAGGGCATCGGGCAGCCCAAGAAAAAACTGCCTTAATAAGAAAATGTAAAACGGTACTCCAAAAAATTGCGGGATAATGAGCGGAAGAGCTGTTCCAACCCAACCTAATTTAGTAAACAAAAGAAAAAGGGGAATCATGGTGACTTGACCGGGAATCATCATAACAGCGAGGGTAATGAAGAACAACACGCCGCGACCTCGCCACTCCAACTTGGCAAAACTATATGCGACCAACGGACAAGATATGATCACACCAATTGTACTAACTATAGTAATAACTGCTGTATTTTTCAGATAGGTCCAGAAAGCGATATACTCAACTGCACGGGAATAGTTACTCCACTGAAAGGGATGCGGAATCCATTCTGGGGGAAATGTAAAGATTTGTGTGAGCGGTTTCAAGGAAGTTGAGACCAGCCAAATAAACGGGATAATGAAAAAAAATGAAGCAATAATTAGGCATAAATGAGCTAACGTTCGGTTCATTTTTTTAATAGTTAGAGGATTCATTCCTTTATTGCCTCCTTTATTTCCCTTGATAATGAACCCAGCGTTTAGACGATATGAAAATCAACGCAGTTAAGGCCATAACGATAACAAATAAAATCCATGCCATGGCGGAAGCATAGCCCATTTTGAAATATCTAAATCCGTTCTCGTATAAATACATGACGTAAAATGTCATGGAATTTGCTGGAGTTCCTTGCCCTTTGGTCATTGTGTACGGGAGGGTGAACTGTTGAAAGGCACCGATCGTTCCCATGACCAGATTGTAGAAAATAACAGGAGTTAGCAAAGGCAGCGTTACTGTTTTCGCTTTCTGAAACCAATTAGCCCCATCGATTTCCGCTGCTTCATAGTACTCATCGGGAATGTCTCCTAATCCAGCAAGGTAGATAACGACAGCATGACCGATACCCCATAACGACATAAGGATGAGAGAGGGTTTAGACCACGATTCACCACCCAGCCAAGGGGGCCCATCGATACCTAGGCTTGCTAACATGCCATTCACCAAACCAAAGTTTGGATGCAACAACCACATCCACAGAACGGCCAAAGCCACCTGCGGCACAAGGGTCGGTAAGAAGAAGATCGTTCGGTATACAGCCATACCCTTGACCTTCATATTTAGCATCATAGCGAGCACCACACCGAAAAATATACTTAACGGAACGAAAAAAACAGCAAAATAAATCGTGTTGTAGATGGACTTCCAAAACAAAGGATCATTAAAAAGATCCTTATAATTATTCAGCCCGATAAATTCACCAGGCTGCAGGATGCTGTAAGTGGTGAAGCTGAAGTAGATGGATGCAAACATAGGAATTGCATAAAAGCAAATGAGACCTAAAGCCCAAGGTGAAGCAAAGAGCCACCCAATCAAGTTTGTCGTACGAAATGATCTCTTTTTTCTTGCTGCTGTATGTTTTAATACATGAATAGACTCAGCTGGTTTTGCCATGTGCATCCTCCTTCCGAATATCCTATATGAATAGGCAAGGAGAGAGAGACTCTCCCTGCCTATGGAGTATCCTATTTATTATATTTTTCTAGTGCTTTGTTTACAGTTTCTGTCACTTTATCGAGATTCTCTTTAGGGCTGCCGTTACCGCGAGTGGACTTTTCTGTTGCGGAAGCTAATTCATTCCAAAGCAGCTGTCCTTCAGGAATGACCGGACGGTTGTGTGATTTCGGAAGAATATTGACGAATTCTTTCATTATTGGATCGTCCTTGTACCCGAACTTGGCGTTAACGGAATCTATAACCGACATGCCAGACTGGGCGTTCACCAAATATTGCCCCTCTTCTTTACCCAAGAATTCAAGGAACTTCCAAGCGGGTTCAATGTTCTTGGAGCCTTTAGGAATAATAAGGGACATGCCGCCCGACCACGTCGAAAAGTTTGATCCAGTAGGTGTCGGTATCGGTGTAACACCGTAATTCAGGTTAGGTTTAAATTTTTTGATACCGGCTACCGTCCAGTTTCCACTTATCTTCATACTGATTTGACCGGAAATGAATGGATCCATCTCATCCGTACCGGCTGCGCTTGTGAATCCTGCAATGTCCTCGACATTGTATTTTTTACCGAAATCGGTCATCCACTGAAGCGCATCTACGACCTTAGGATCATTCGCAGTGATTTTGCCTGTTGATTTATCTTGGAAGTCTCCTCCAAATGACCATCCCCAGCTGTAAAGCCAACCTTGTGAATACCATGGAATAAAACCGATTCGTTTGAAACGTTTGCCATCCTTGATGGTCAACTTTTCAGAAGCCGCTTCGAGCTCGGCAAGCGTTTTAGGCGGATTGTTGGGGTCGAGCCCAACTTCTTTGAAATGATCCTTATTGTAAAACAGCAAACGTGAGTCCGTACCTAACGGAATGGCATATAGCTTGCCTTTATAACTGGACTCGTCCCATGCAAATGGATAATACGAGTCCTTTTTTATTCCAGCTCCAGCAGCCATAGTAGATAGGTCAGTCAATGAACCTTGGGCTGCCCAAGAGCCGACCTTAAATCGGTCGAAATAGGCAATATCTGGAGGGTTGCCACCTGCGACTGCAGTCAGCAGCTTCTGATCGGCGCCCTCATTGGATTCTGTATATACCAATTTGATTTTGATCGTTGGATTTTTCTCTTCAAATGCTTTCACGACTTTATTCATATTGTCCAAATCGATTGAGGTTAGGCCGTGCCACATAGTGACAGTTACATTACCTTGTCCGCCTTTATCGTTCGAGGCTGCAGTGGTTGATGGAGTGGTTGAATTACTGCCTCCCGTAGTTGGAGTAGTTGATGAACATGCGGTTGCAAGAACTGAAATAGTGAGAACAGATACCAGTGTTGGAAATGTGAGTTTTTTGGATTTGCTCATGCATAAATCCCCCTTAAGGTAAGTTTTGTTATTCATCTTCACTTCCTGTAAACCTAACTCACCTCCTATAAAATTCAGATGTACATGAGATCAAAAGTCAATTGATATCACGCGCCAATTATGTATGCGTTTACATCGTTGCTGAATACACGTTATTGAATCCTTGGGAGGGAGCCAGTTCACCTCATTTCCATAAAATAGTATGTTTATGTATACTGAGTATATTAATATCTCACACATATCATGTCAACTTCAATTTCGCGACATGATTGTCTAAAAATACACCTATTCCAGACTTTTTTTGAAGAGATATTGTCCGCATAAGGCAAGCCAAACAAAAAAACATGGCTTTACCATGTTTTTTTCCAATCGCTATTCAATCACCGCTACCGGTTATTTTATGACGATCCGATGTTCGATAATTCTCTGTTCGGGGACAGCTTCTCCGATTAACTGCGAGACGAGCAAGTCCACCGCTTCTTCGCCCATCCGCCTCTCATCTTGTTGAATGTGAGTGAATATCGGCTTTCCTAGGTAATCGTTGAGTGAATCGAAGCAAACGATATCGTATTCGTTCAGTGATTTCCCCAACGAATTGATGACCTGAGCCAGCATTGTTGCGACCAGAAACTCCGAGGCGACAAATGCCTTTACATCAGGGTATTGTTCCAAAAAGCGCTGAATCATCTCTTTATCACTATCGATTGCGGTTCCGTCCAGGTTCATGGGGAGGGTACCCTTTAAATTCGTCAAACAATAGTCCTGATTTAGCTTTAATCCCTCTTGCGTAAAAGCCAAAGTATACCCCAGCAGCCTTTCCTCCAAAGTTGATGTGTTTTCCTCCGGTGGAGACAAGAAGGCGATTTTATCGTGGCCTCTCCCAATCAGATGAATCGTAAGATCCTGAGCGGCTCTCTTATTGTCCGTGTAAACGGAGCAAACCGGAATTCCTTTTAGGTATCTATCGACGAATACAATGGGAAATTTGTCCAATACGAGGCGAAGCAGTTCAGCATTATAATGTTGTCCATGGATTGGAGTCACGATTAAACCCTTGATGCCTAGACTAACAAACAGTTGGATAGCACGTTCTTCTTCGTCCCTACTCCCACGAGTTCGTTTGATGATCAAATCATAGTTGTGCTCAGCGCTCTGCTTTTCAATCGATCGAAGCAGCTGCAAGCCGAATTCGTCGGAAAAATTCGAAATAATGAACCCGATCAACGGTCTTTCATTTTCATCGGATTCCAGACTCGTTTTTTCCTCCGAATGACGTTTGTGCTCCAATCCCCCTCTGATACCATCCGCAACAAACGAACCTTTTCCCTGAATGCGTTTGATGACTCCCGCTTCGGCCAACTTCTCCAGCGCTTTTTTGGAAGTAATGCGGCTGACGCCAAACCGTTCGGCCAGTTCTTTTTCGGAAGATACGCGATCTCCTGCCTTCAATTGTCCCTCTTTAATCTCATGAAGGATATGCTTATAAAGCTGTTCATATAAATGTCCTTCCATCCAATTCACCCTAACACCTTTGTAGTTAATATACTAAGTATATCATTTCATATATGATTTTCAATATAAAAAAAGTCCCGATGAGTGTGTTCTTCATCGGGACTTTCTTTCAGATGTCATCTTCTCTACTTTTGGTTTTTTCTAAAGGGGACAACCTTTAAAGGGCTTACTTCGGATAATTAACCGTTGGATTTACACAAGTTGGAAGCGGTTGTCTACCAAGACCTGCCAATAAATTATCCACAGCTAAATGTGCCATGCGATTTCTCGTTTCGTAAGTTGCACTTCCTACATGCGGGGTTATTAAGATATTCGGAAGACTGAGTAAAGGATGGTCTCCCGTAAGGGGTTCTGGATCGGTCACATCTAATGCGGCGTATGCAATTTGTTTACTTTTCAATGCTTCGTAAAGGGCCTGGGTATTCACGATAGACCCACGTGCCGCATTAATAAAATAGGCCGATGGTTTCATCTGCGCAAACTCCTCAGCTCCAAACATTCCCCGGCTTTGATTCGATAAAGGAACGAGGGTAATGATAAAGTCGGACTCTTGCAGCAAGTCCCTAAAGTCAACATATCTCGCTTCGAGTACATGATCATCTATACGCTTTGTACGATTATAGTAAATAATGTTTAGCCCACACGCCTTAGCTCTTCTAGCTACAGCGCAGCCGATATCTCCCATGCCTACGATACCGAGCGTTTTCCCATACAAATCTACACCGAAAGGAATGTTGTTCGTACTTGCCCATTTGCCTGATTTGACAAAATCCCAACATTCATGAATTCGGCGAGCTGCGCTCAGCAATAAGGCAAAGGTTAAATCTGCCGTTGTTTCGACAAGCACGCCAGGTGTATTTCCAAAGGGGATTCCCCTTCTCGTGCAAGCACCTATGTCAATATTGTCGTACCCTACCGATGATTGTGCTACGACTCTTAATTGAGGAGCATTAGCCAACAAATCTTCATTTACCTGTACATCACCTGTGCTGAATAAACCCTCCGCATCCTTTAACCATTCAAGTAATAATGTTCGTGGGATCGGTTCCGCTTCTTTCCAACACTTCACTTCACAATGCTGTTCAATTCTTTCCATAGCAGCAGGCCATGTTTCTTTGGTTAATACCACCTTAAATTTCGTCATAAAGGTTTTTCCCCTTCCTATCATGCAAATATACCAACCCCTCCCCAGATCAGGAGTTATCGGTATACTACATTTCGCTATTTTTCCACAGCTTTCACTGCTTGAATTAATCTGAATAATTGCTTGGTTGTACTTCTAAGATGATATCGCGTTTCAACTGGATCCATGGCTTGTTCAAGAGACATAGGAGCGCTGATAATGGAATGAAAAGAAGTAACGCCTAGATCGTTCAGTACCGAGGCCTCTTTGGTACTCCACCAGCTAACGCAATAACCGGTATGCCTTGGGCATGTGCAAGCGCAGCAACTCCCAATGGAGCTTTGCCCATCGACGTTTGTCCATCAAGCTTCCCTTCTCCTGTTATCACGAAATTAGCCCCTGCCAAACTCTCCTTTAATCCGATCTTCTCCAGCACCAGCCCAACACCCGATCGCATCTCCGCCTTTAAAAAAGCAGCAAATGCCGCTCCAAGTCCACCAGCCGCACCCGCTCCAGGGATGTCTTGAAGGTTTACACCAAGTTCCCTCCGGGCGACACCGGCAAACAGGTATAAACCATAATCCAGCTCCTCCACCATTGCGGGACTCGCTCCTTTTTGAGGGGCAAACACGTAAGCCGCTCCATTAGGTCCGTACAGCGGATTGTTGACATCGCAGGCAATCTTAAACTCACATTGTCTTAATTCCGGATGTACATGGGCAGAGTCAATACGATGAATCTTGCCTAGGGCATTCCCGCCTGGACCAACATCATTGCCCTCTTGGTCCTTGAAACGGTAGCCTAAAGCCTGAAGCATTCCCACACCCGCATCGTTCGTCGCACTTCCGCCGAGTCCAATGATAAATTCACAGCAGCCTTGCCCTATCGCATGTGCAATGAGCTCGCCGACTCCTTGGGTTGTTGTAAGCATCGGATTCCTGCTTGCCTCAGGCACTAGCGGCAATCCACAGGCAGCCGCCACCTCAATTACAGCTGTTTTTCCGTTACCTGTTATTCCATAGGTTGCCTGAACCGGCTCCATAAGGGGGCCTGTAACGCAGGATGCATGACAGGAATGTCATACCTTACGGTTTCTTTTATAAGATTCGCTTCTGATGCCAGAAGTAGAGTATAGTAGGAGTAGTTGAAAATATATTCCAGGAGGCTACAGCCATGTCACAGGAGATTTGGATTAACCTGCCGGTCAAAGATGTTGAGAGGTCAACTGCCTTTTTCAATGAGATTGGATTCCATGCGGTGAGCGTTGGTAACGAGAGAGCCAAGCTTGCCATAGGCCAAACAACGATTCTGCTGTTCCCGGATGAGGCGTTTGAGAAATTTACAGGTTCAAAAACCGCAGATACTTCCCATAGCGCAGAAGTAATATTTTCCATTGGCGCTGAAAGCAGAGAAGAAGTAGATGCCTTTATTCAAAAAGTAGAGTTTGCCGGAGGAAGCATCTTTGGCAAGCCGAGTGAAATTGACGGCTGGATGTACGGCGCAGGATTTGCCGACCTGGACGGTCACCGCTGGAACCTGCTGTACATGGATGAGAGCAAAATGCCGAAACGCTAATATGGAAACGCCGGTCACCTGCTTAAGGTCACCGGCGTTTTTTTACACCCCGTATAATCTCATATCTGTCATTCAAATCAAGATCGTTGCTTAGAAGGAAAAATTCGTGGGTTAAACTAATACAAATCACCTGGGTTAGCCCGTGTTAATTTATTGGTCTTACATAAACTATATTAACACATATTGGAACTAACCTGCCCGTTTAGCATAACGCGGCTGCCGATCCATGCCGGCAGCCGCGTCTTTGTTGTTTATTAGGCTATAGTTTTCGTTAGCTTAATCAACAATGGTAGTAGTTTTCTGTTAACTCTCAATAATTTCGATTTCTTTTCATAATGTATCCGTTTGTTCCTATACTACCCGCAAACTCCCATCCATCATTTCCTAAATAATTTAGTACTTGAATTATTGATAAATTAACGCATTCTTTAATGGCAATTTCTGAGACATGAAGCATATTTTTGCCGCTGCGTCAAAAATATGCTTCAAAGAATCCGCTGCAAAGAAATGTTTCAATTCACTAAAAAAAACGGGAGTCGCAATCGCAACTCCCGTTTCATTCAACTATCGTTTCCTCGTTTGTTTAGTTCATTTAAATAACGTTAGCATCTTTAAATTTTTTATCGGATGCTCATTTTTCCGTCTAATCTCAAAAACTAGTCTCGAAGATTTTGACAACACAAATGGATGGCGCCACACAACTTCTCTTGAAATTCTTGCCGCGATGATAAACGATGCTTCCAAGTCAATGCACATGTACAAAGCATGTCGGCAATGGTTGCAGCGTGCGTCTCCGCGTCTTTTGTTTGTTTCCCAGATGATGCTAGAATGACTTGTTCGAGTTTCTTTTGAAATGATGAACTGCTGTTTTCAACAGCGTCGCCGAGAACGCGTTCACATTGGGCCGCAAGATCAGACGCTTCAGGATGAAGGAAACCTACGTGACGGCCAAACCACTCGTCTAAAGCTTGAAACAGTTTTTTTTCCAGCATTAAGCTGTCATTCTCAAGTATCTGATCGACTGCTTGCAAACCGTCGTCCAACGCTTTTTGAATGGAAGCCTTAAGAATCTCCTCTTTATTTTTAAAATGAAGATAAATCCCCTGACGTGTGATGCCCGCGGCTTTCGAGATATCCTCAATGGATGTTTTTTTATAGCCGTACCGCGCAAAAATATTCAGAGCTGTCTCAAGAACGTATTCCAGTCTTGCCGATTCTTTTTTATCCATGTACTCAGGTTAACGAACAGATCAACAAATGTCAAGTTTGTTAATTTTCATACTTGACATTTGGAACTAAATATGTCAAGATTGTAAATATCGGTTCGAAGATAAAATAAAATTTTGGAGGGATAATGCATGAAATATTATACTAAGACGGACGTCACATTTGACAGTGCCGGCGTGAAGCTCGCTGGTCACCTTTACACACCAAACGGAGAGGTCATCAGGCCGCGTCCTGCGATCGTTGTCGGCCATCCCGGCACCGGCGTCAAGGAGCAGACTGCAGGCCTCTACGCGAAGCGCCTGGCCGAGCAAGGTTTTGTTACCCTTGCCTTCGACGCTGCCTTTCAGGGCGAAAGTGGGGGCGAGCCGCGCAATTTGGAGGACCCAGCCCACCGCGTCGAGGACTTAAAGGCTGCCGTCTCGTTTCTCAGCGTGCACAACGAGGTCGACCCGGACCGCATCGGCGCATTGGGCATCTGCGCCTCTGGCGGCTATGTGATCCCCGCCACTGTGACAGACCACCGCATCAAAGCCGTCGCCACAGTTAGCGCCGCCGACATCGGCCGTCAATTCCGTAACGGCAGTGATGGCAAACAGGACCCCGCCATCATCCAGGGCATGCTTGACGCCGCAGCGGCGGCCCGCACCGCCGAAGCCCGCGGCGAAGGCGTCGGCACATTCCCGATTTTCCCGGAGACCGAGGAACAGGCCCACGCCTTCGGCCAGCACGGATTCGAGGGTTGGGAATATTACTGCACCGATCGCGCTCAGCACCCGTGCTCGGCTAAGGAATTCACCTGGAACAGTATAGACCGCATTGCATATTTCGACGCATTTCAGTTCATCGACTTGATCGCGCCTCGCCCGCTGCTCATGATCGTTGGAACTCAAGCGGTCACGTCATGGATGACGACCGAAGCGTTTGCGAACGCGCGAGAGCCCAAGGAACTGTTTTGGATTGATGAGGCCAGCCACGTCGCCCTATACGACAAGGACGAGTATGTGTCGCCTGCGGTTTCGAAGCTTGCGGAGTTCTTCCATACGAATCTGACCGCGAAGCAGCCGGAGGAAAGCGTAAGTCGCTGATGGTAGACCCGGCAACATGCTCGCCCGCTGCCTTCATGTTCAGGCAGTCCGTCGCTTGGGAGTTGAATAAAACAAAGCCAGAATGCGTGTTAATGCACTCTGGCTTTGTTTTGTAAGTAAAAGCATTCGGTCTAAGTTTTGTTTGGATACATGCACACAAAATCGGGTGTTTTGTTCAAATGTCCTTTATTGAGCTATCGTTATCCGTTAGTTCAACGTTTTTTTACATTCATTTAGATTTAGAAAGGTCAAAACGTGCGATTTCTTTTTCTTCGATTGAAACAATTAATGTCGCATCGAGGGCATTGATTAATAACTTGTTTGGTAATATTCCAAATATATGATGGCGTTAAGTTTTTCAGTGACTCCATCTGAATTGTTCTATCCGATAAAGCCAAAAATATCAGCACCTTTTCTAAACCACTTAATCCTAAAAGGAAAAACTCAAAAAGTGGAATCCTATATTTATTAAGGGATTCCACTTTGTTCTTTTCTGTGAAAATGCTCTAAGAAGAAGGGGAGTACCTGCGAAGCTCACCATTGCCAACTCCCTTAAAAAGTTTCATATTAGACGTGTATTGGAACAAATCGAAGGGATCACAATATGTTTTCGCCTGATCTTTTCTGTCTGGAAGAACAAATAGCGGGGAATCCCCGCTTTGAACGATTTGCGTTACTTCAACCAGCCCTTGTAATTATGTTTTTTGGTCCACTGATCACCCAATAATTGTACGACTTGCTCGTTTGTGAGATTTTTCTTATCTACAGTTGCATATAATTCATTGAATTCTTCCTGAGTAACAGTAATTTTCCATAACTGATCAACCATATATTTACGAGTGGTTCCCAACTGAATTCCTTTCACCTTAAAAGGAACCTGTCTTTCATTCATATAAATAAACATCTCCATGGCGGCGTAGACATGGTTCAGCTTTCTGTTATCTTTGGTTTTTGATATTACGTATAAAACCTTTGCTGTTTCATCAATTGTTCCATCCCTCTCGGGGATAGCCTCTTTAGTTGATTTATTGTTGCTAATTACGTCTATTCGTTCAACTGATACTTTATCTGCTGCAATAATCTTGAGGTCATGTATCAAAGCCTCTTCTGTCACACTACTACCGACTGGATCAATTCGATTCGAGATCAAAGTGATAAAAAAGTACAATAATATAAGAGCCGAAACTCCTAATAAAATATAATAAATGAGACGTTTCTGTACTACCATGATTGCCCCTCCCTTTATTAGAAAAGCTGAGTCCTCATAAAATGAGAACTCAGCTGTTATGTGGTAATTGTCCCAGCAACTTGACCTCGTAATACATTCCGAATTCGTGAAGTGATTCATACTCGTAGGCATTAAAATTTTCAATTATGGCGATAAGTCGATCGATGACAACTTGAAATCCTAACTCCTCCAAGAATTCACGGACGACGATTTCCTCCGTCGGCTCATTCACCTCAGCTCTTCCACCAGGTAAGACCCAAGCGTCACCTTTCTTGTTTCTTTGAAAAAGAATTTTATCACCATTACGTAAAACCCCTGCGACTCTGATACCCGGTAGCCTCGTCATGTACTCATGGAGCTATCGTTCCTCGTTAGCTTAATCGCCGGAGTGGCCCTCAATCAATTTATCCCCCACCTAATGACAAAGATTCGTTCGTCTAACTAGCATCCTGCTAAAAAAAGCGTTCACCCAGTAGAGCGAACGCCTAATTACTTCAAGACTCTATATTGTTACTTCAAAACTTATTTGATTTGTCGACGAATATAACAACGGACGTCCGGTAACAGAGTTGCGTAATTGTATTACCAATTAGAAGTGATTAAACATAAAGCCAAAGATTTCGCTTACTCAAGAAATGAATTTAACATCCAAACATGCTTTTCCAAGGATGTGTGAATAGCCAGCAACATATCTGCCGTTGTGTCATCGTTGAGAGATTCTGCTAATACCATCCCGCCCCTTAATTCTACAATCATAATTTCAAAATCTTGAGCGATGGTTTTCACCATTTGATCCGCATTTTCTGTCCCGGTTGCTTCTTTCACTGAGGAATAATTTAAATAATCTACCATTCTCGCCATCGGCAGCCCCTTAATTGCAAGTAACCGTTCTGCTAAATCATCACTGTGAAGCGCAACTTCGTTGTATAACTCTTCAAATTTGAGATGAAGCGTAAAAAACTGATGTCCTTTCACATACCAGTGGTAGTTATGCAGCTTGGTATACAGCACATTCAAGTTTGCTATTTGTTTATTCAACACTTCTTGCAGTGTTACGGTAGTTGAACTCATCATATCTCGTCTCCAAAATTCAATTTATTTTTTCTATAAAATATTTAACTATAAACTATATTTCCTCTATCTCCAGATTCCAGTACTGCCTTTACGATCTCCAAACCAAAGCTTCTTCTATGCTCTAGTAATGAACCAAACTTTTGCTTTGCCAATTTAAATCCCATCCTTTTCAAAATAGTTTGCGATTCTGTTAAGAATCTGAGCTTATTTCATCATGATTCCAATAGATCAGATCATCGCAGCCGATACTTTTTTGTTCCTTCCGCCTGTTGAGTTAACTATACCGAACTTGTTGATCTTTCGCTTCGCTGTAAAGTCCGAACTATTTGTTCATTTAGTTCAATCGTGCAAGTTGCTTTTCAATATTTCTTTCCAAAGCCGTGATTTGATTTTTCTGTTCATTAAAGGGATTAAACTTTTGTAAGGTTAATTTTCCACAGATTATTGGCATATGTATAAAAATTCCACCACAGCAAACAATATGGCTAGTATTAGTGGGAAGTGGGGGATTTTCCATGTTAAGGGCTGACACAACTAGTCTCATTGTTGAACAAATCACGGAACGTCTTGGACAATCTCCCGACTTTATTTGTAAAGAACTGGTAATCAATGAAGAATTGAACCTTTACTGCATTTATCTTGCATCGATCGTAACGACGAATCAGATCGATGAAATGCTATTGAAGCCCATTTTTGAAGGAAATCCAAGCATAGAAGCATCTACACATCATCCAGTTCACTGGTTGACAAATAGAATCCCTCTTATTGGGCGGAAGGAATTGTCAGGATCCATAGAAGGTATCAACGAACTTCTTGAAGGTCATTGTCTTCTCATTCCAACCTGGGGAAATACAATTCTAAGTTATGATGTCTCAAAAGGGGAATATCGTACTATTTCGGAACCCACATCGGAGGCTTCTGTTCGTGGTCCAAGAGAGGGCTTCGTTGAGGATATATCGCGGAATGTCGCTTTAATCCGGAAAAGACTGAAGAACGAACATCTAGTGTTTGAATCCATGACGATCGGGTCAGCAACAAAGACTAAAGTATACCTGACTTATCTCAATAATGTGGCCTCCGTGCAAGTTATTGATGAGTTCCGCCGTCGTCTTCATGCCATTCAAACCGATAGCATTTTGGAGAGTGGATATATTGAAGAATGGATTCAAGATAAAACATTCTCGCCGTTTCCTCAACTAGTTAGTTCAGAACGACCAGACATTATTGTCGCTAAATTACTCGAGGGACAAGTCGCGGTCATTACAGACGGAACACCGATCGTTCTATTGGGGCCCGTCACTTTTTTTCAAATGTTCTCATCGGCAGAAGACTATTACCAACGAGCGGATATTGCCACTCTTACGCGATGGTTGCGTATGCTTGCTTTTTTGTTATCCGTATTCATACCCTCTCTTTATATAGCGGTGGTAAGCTATCACCAGGAATTATTGCCTACCTCCCTCCTAATCAGTTTGGCGGCTCAACGTGAAGAAGTGCCGTTTCCTGTGTTTATTGAAGCGATTATCATGACGGTAACGTTCGAGATCTTACGTGAAGCCGGACTTCGTATGCCGCGTATTGCCGGCCAATCCATATCTATCGTAGGCGCTCTCGTTTTAGGCCAGGCCGCAGTGGAAGCCGGGCTCGTTTCGGCAGCGATGGTTATTGTTGTATCCCTTACAGCTATTTCGAACTTCGCTTCTCCTAACTACAGTTTCGGTATTACTCAAAGAATCATTCAGTTTTCTTTTATGCTATTGGCCGGGGCACTGGGATTATTTGGCATCATGTCCGGCGTTTTTTTTCTACTGGTTCATTTGGTGTCGATACGTTCGTTCGGTGTCAAATATATGACTCCACTAGCTCCCGTAGCGCTTTCCGACTTGAAGGACACCTTGGTTAGGGTCCCCCGGTTTTTAATGAAACGAATTCCGCGTGCGTTTTATTCAAAGAAATAAAATGGAGTGAGAATCGTGAGAAAATCATGTCTTGCCTTATTTCTTCTGCTGTTCTGCTCAGGATGCTGGGATATGAAGGAAATTAATCAATTAGCGATTGTCAACATCGCTGCAGCCGACAAAGACCCGAAAACGGGTATGATCACCTCTTATTATCAAGTAATAAATCCCTCCGGTGTCTCAACGAAAAAAGGCGGCTCAGGAGGCGCAGCCGTATATACGTATGATTTCAAGGAATATAGTTCGGGGAGATTTGCGGATAAGACAAGCAGGGTAATGCCAAGGTTGTTTTATACACCTCAAATACAGTGTTATATTGTTTCGGAACGGTATGCCCGGCAAGGTATTTTAGATTTAATTAATTTTCTGGAGCGAGATCCGGAACATCGGACAAATGTGGATATTATCGTTTCCGACGCACCGTTATCCGTTGTTATGAACAGCTTTACCTCTCTGGAAAGAGTACCGGGCCGGTATATTCGCTCTTTGTTTGAACTTCATGCGCGTAATTTTCATATGAGTGTATTCCCTAGCCGGTTAAACGATTTAGCGAAAGGTATCAATTTCCACCAACCGACCATCATCCCCATTCTCGAATACAGCAGCAAGCAACCTGCTTCTAAGGCAGATAAATTGGAAAGCATCAATGCAAGTAAAGAGTCGATGAGTTTTGATGATGGAGCTGTGTTTATCCATGCTCGCATGGTTGGCCGTTTAGGTGTGGAAACAAAAACGGTATTCTACATCTTGAATGGCAAGCTCGAGAAATTTGTAGAACCCATTGTAGTTAATGGAGAAAAGGTCGATGTTGAAGCACAGAATGTTCGAGTTCATAGGGAATATGACCGCTCTTCCTCTCGTCTTACTATACAGGTCCGAGCTGATCTTCGGATATTAAGCAATAAACAAAATGAAATGACCGTTCAGAATCTTCATGATATAGAAACGGCATTTAATCAATCCCTAAAACAGAAAGCAAAGTCTTTCGATGAATTGTGTAAAAACAAAGACTGGGATCTGCTAGGCATTCAGGATAAAGACGTTGATCCTGCAGCATGGCATCAATTTAAGGTCTTGGTTCTCGTAAACTCCAAGGTCACAACGATCGGGAATACAGGATCTTCATACAAGGTAGAAAAGAGTGATTGATAAATGGAAAATGCCCAGCTAAGCGGATGGCAATTGGTCACATTAACTTTTTGCTTTGTCTGCGGTACTACGTTTCTTTTGTTACCGGGAAAACTTATCGCTGATGCAAAACAGTGCGGTTGGCTTGTTTGTGTGTGGTCGTTCTTGTACGGGTTAGTTTTGGCGGTGTTGTGGCTGTATTTATCCAAACGTTACCCTGGGAAAAGTATCGTACAAATTGCGACACAAGTTCTGGGGAAATGGGCTGGAGGAATCGTCACTTTGCTTTACATCCTTTATTTCATCCAAGTTGCATCCTGGGTAACACGTAATTTAGGTGACTTTATGCATACCAATCTGATGCCGCGAACTCCCATTTCCATTTTCAATATCGTGGTGTTGCTCGTGTGCGCTTATGCTGTTGTGAAAGGGATTGAGTCGATTGCAATGGTTTGCGAGCTTGTTACGCCGTATATTGTAGTCGCTTTCTGGATTCCTTTCTCGGTCATGCTTAAGGTCTGGGACTGGCGGGCATTCAGTACACCCTATCATTTTCAGCTTTGGACCACAATTCTTCAAACCAAATATGCGCTTGCATTTCCCTATATGGAGACGGTTATGTTCATGATGCTTTTTCCATATGTAAAACGCAATTTAAAAACTTCATTTCTTTTAGGAATCGGCTCAGCCGGGGTTATCCTTTCTATTTCTATGTATATGACAATTGGTATTTTAGGATTAGAGCGCAGCTCCCATCATCTATACCCGGTTTACACCATTTTTCGTGAAATGAAGTTTTCCGGTTTCGTAGAACATTTAGAATCGATTCTTTCTATAAATATTTTCCTGTTAGTCTGTATCAAATTAAGTTTGTTATTTTATTGTGCGGTAACAGCGATATGCCAGCTGTTCAAAGTGGACAGACGCTCTGTAGTTGCCTATCCGTTAGTATGGATCATCTCCGCGTACTCCCTCTTATTCGCAAACGTTATAGAGAACGTTGAGTGGGTTCAAAAGTATTTGTTTAGCTACTATATGCTTTACGCCGTCATCGTTCCGGCCATTCTAATTATTGGTTCCTGGCTGCGGAACAAACAGAGGAGTGAAACCACGGCATGATCAGTATGCTAATCCTGTACACAATATTTCTCATCGGAGGTTTGATGGTTCTTAACCGGGTACGAAAGTTGATTAGAAAGGAATTACTTATTTTCATCGGGGTGACAACAGTGGGTGGAGTTCTTTGGGGAAGCATCATTGTACATCATCCACTTGATTTGAATAAGGTTATTGCATTGATTATTGACGAGTTGCAATAAGATTTCATGTTTGATTTTTCGGAGGCTTACATAAAAATAAAAAATCTATCTTTTTACATAGCAAAAATTATGCCAACGGGGGAACTCAAGCCTTTGCAATCCATTTTATCTTACGTCAGATGATGTAACGGCAGAATTCATTATATGAATCTGCCGTTACTAGGTTTTACCTTAAAAGCTTAGATTTATCTTTTCCTCTTTTATTGAGCACTAACATCCTCATGATCTGTACCTCTAATAACGTCGTACCATGCCTCAATATCTTTTTCAAAATTAGCCGTCTTTTCCCGGTATCTTTGCAGCGAATCCTTACCAAGCGGCAAGTGAACCGGCGGCTTCTCCGCGCCCGCAACCTTCACGATTGCCTTGGCTAACTTGATGGGATCGCCCGGTTGTTTCTTATTCGCTTGAGTAGCGAACTTTCTCATTTCTCCTACTGTTTCCGCATAATCCGGAATGATGTTACTTGACCGCGTTAACGACGCAGCATCCAGAAATTCCGTACGGAAGAAGCCTGGGGCTACCACGGTCGCATGAATCCCAATCGGAGCCAACTCCAATGCAAGAGATTCCGTCAATCCTTCGACAGCAAATTTAGTAGAACCGTATACTCCCCACCCAATATTACCGCTTAATCCTCCAACGGATGAGATATTGATAATATGTCCAGAATGTTCTTTTCGCATAAAAGGCAGTACCGACCGGGTGACATTGAGCAAACCAAACACATTGGTATCGAAATTCTTTTTCACGTCATCAGCAGTGGCTTCCTCAACTGCACTCAGAAGTCCGAATCCGGCATTATTGACTAATACATCGATTCTTCCGAGTTTTTGAACAACTTGATTAGCGACTTCAGCCGCCTGTTTTTCATTCGTGATATCCAAAAGAACAACACTAAGATTCTCGGGGTTTCCTAATTTATTAGATAATGACTCCGCCGAGCTACGGACAGTCGCAACGACTTTATCTCCTGTATCCAGCACTGCCTTTACGATTTCAAATCCAATACCTCTGGATGCCCCAGTGATGAACCAAATTTTTTGCTTTGCCATATATAATCCCATCCTTTTGATGATTATTGTTATTATGTCCTGCCGGCCGATAAGTTAACTATACTGAACTTTTGGAGCTTTCACTTCTCTGCAAAGTCCGAACTATTTGTTCATTTAGCTCATTTCTGTTTTGTTACAATAGAATAAGCCCATGCGAATTGCATGAGCCTCTGATAGAAATCTATTATGTTAATCTTAGCGGTTTTTTAAGCAGTGATGGAGAAATACCAAATCTCTCCTTAAATACCTTTGAAAAGTGAGCTATATTTTCGAATCCCGTAGAAAAGCAGACATCAGTTACAGATAGTGAAGTATGAGTCAGCAGCTCTTTTGCCTTTTCCAATCTTCGATTACGTATGTAGTGTAAAGGAGAAGTATTATAAATTTCCTTAAACTCCCGCTTGAAGGTTGATAAGCTTCTCCCAGACAAATAGGCGAGATCATTTAAAGATAAGGGATTAAAAATGTTTTCTTCAATAACCTCCGTAATGCTTTTTCTTTCTTTCCGTTTCAGTTGCAAAAACTGAATTAAAAAATTTCCATCGGTGTCTGCCACATCAAATAGCAATTCAAGCAGTTTAATCTTGATAAGCCCATTTCTTACTTCCTCAGGTTGATTAAAATAAGGCTTTAGAGATTCAATATAACTAATAAGGCGGTCATTTACTGATTTAACCGATACTGGAACAAGAGCCTCGGGGTAGGAGGGCTTGAGATCGGCCATCTTGACAAACTCGTTAAGTAAATCATCCTTTAAAAAAAACATCATATAGTCGAGTAAATATTCCTCTTCCTTCTCCCCCGACTTCTCATACTCGACAGTGATTGACCTCTGCAAGAGAACCATTTCATTCTTCTTTACAGTGTATGACTGGTTTCCGTAGCGAACGGTGTACTTACCTTTGAGTACAAACAAAAACAAGTGGTCCTCAAGAAACATGGTTCCTGTGTTATTTTGCGTATGCGTACACGATTCTATGACAGATAACCCGTTCATTTTTAAAATACTTTGATTATATGGGGCAGTTGTCAATTCCAGAGGCGCCTTTACAACCTTACTGGACCTTATGAGCAATATGATTCCTCCTTTCTATTTAAGATTTTCAATTAATGTTCTAACAAATCTAAAACATGATACTTTACCGATATATCAATACCCGTAGGTCGGTAATAGCTGCCCCCATAACGGATAACTATTGACGCGGCCTTGAATTCGTTACCAGCGATCCGGGTCTTCTCTTTTCAAAGGATTACATTCTTACATACATTATAACCTAAAGCGATGGATTTACCCGTCACCCCGAGCCGCAGAAATCCAAAGGCGGCAATTCGGCTTCCCCAAGCGTCAATAACACCACAAATAAAATAAGACGATCCTGAGAAAGATGATCAGGATCGTCTATTTTTCTTGAAGTATTTTCAGGCTCGCCCAGGCGGCCGAAATCAGCATTTCAAAAATTTTATTACCAAATTAATCAGGTAACCGCTTTTTGATACAGATTGAGGATTTATTTGATACGATCAGAAACGAAATACCTAAATCCCCTTTCTTCTCATTTCCAGAGGAGCCGCAGCGCCAATTCCGTGATTTTTTTCTGTTTTCCATACCTTTAGTTTAACTTTCCAACACTTTTGCAATGTTAATTTTTAGGCATGAGCTAAATGAACAATAAGTTAGAACTTTTTGGAAAAGTAAACCCCGTAAAAATTCGGTATAGTAAGCTTATCATCGACAGGAACAAACAAAAATAATAACGGATGGTGACTCACTATGCATCAATCGCGGCGCGGAGACTCTGAAAAAGCTGATACGAGAACCAAAGTATCCTACCTTGAACTTTTCTTTGACTTGGTATTTGTTTTCACCATTACTCAGGTAACCCATTTAGTCATCGATACTCACTCCGTATTGGATGTGTTTAAAGCTTTAATGGTTCTGACTGTAACCTGGTGGATGTATAGCGGATATGCTTGGCTGGCAAATAATATTGGAACTGACCGATTTCTTTATAGGATGCTGATGTTTTGTGGTATGGCCGGTTTTCTTAGTATGGCCATTAGTATCCCATCTATTTTTGGGACGGGTGGAGTTCCGTTCGGCATCGCTTTTCTACTGGTTACGGTCATTCATATCCTTCTGTTCAGACGTTCACCACATGTAACATCGATCAAGGCAATTACATACTTGGCTCCTTTTAACCTTTCAGCAGCTCTTTTGGTTCTTGCCTCCGGAATATTGAATACCTGGTATACATGGAGCTGGTGGTTGACGGTTGCAGCTGTCTTGGTTATTCTGACCGCTTCGTTTAAAAATCAAGGCGATATTTTTGTTATTAACACTCGGCATTTTGTTGAAAGGCACAGCTTGATTGTGCTCATTGCGCTAGGCGAAACCATTCTGTCCATGGGTTTAGGTTCCAGCCATTTATATTTCAGCTTCACGCTATTTGTGTCTATAGTTTTAGGATTGGCCATCGTCATCACTTTATGGTGGAGCTATTTTGACAAGGATACGCTACTGGCTGAAGATTATATGTTGCAGGCATCACCTGAGAAACGTGCTCGACTAGCTATGCAGGCTTATTGGCATGCTCATTTAATTATGATATCTGGCATTGTCATCTCTGCTGCAGGTATCGAAGTAGCCATTAAACAACTTAACGGCGAATCTGTACACTCTTTTTCATGGTATTTAAATGGCGGCATTACCTTATACCTTGTCGGAACCGCAATATTCAGAAGACTGGTTCGCATCGGACCAGCTGGAACGCGACTTGGTTCAGCCGCTCTATCTTTATTCATTCTTATGTTCAACGCCTTCAGTTGGATTGGAACTTTACAAATGATGACAATTCAGATTTTAGTGTTAGTAGGAATGATTGTAATCGAACAACACAAGTACAAAAAATTATCTAATTAAATCCTAAGATTACATAGTAAAGCCGGAGGAGGGTAGACAAATCATGAAGGTTTTGATCATTGATGATAATGTCATCTTTGCCGAAATGGTTCGAATGTATCTTGCCGAAGAAGACTTTACTGTTCAAACCGCTTCAACGGCTCGGGACGGGCTCAGGACATTTCATTCCTTTGTACCGGATGTTGTATTGCTCGACCTCTCGCTTCCGGATGTAGACGAGATTACGTTGTGTAAAACTTTGCGACAGCAAACGCAAACACCTATTATAGTTGTTTCTATCAATTCCAGAGCAAGTGAAATCATCAAGGCTTTTACTGCAGGGGCTGACGATTTCTTAACAAAACCCTTTAGTATGCAGGAATTGAAAGCAAGAATCATGATAGCGATCCGCAAATCAATACAGCTACCTTCTACGGAAAACAGTCCGGAAATTCCCGCAGCTGAACATTTTCTGCAATTGCAATTGGACCCGGTTCGTCGGTATATCTCAGTCAATGGTGATAGGGTTGAGACAACATTTTCAGAATTCGAACTCTTGAAGGTTTTTTATGAACATCCATATCGAGTATTCACACGCGATGAATTAATTACGATTATTCGAGGCATTAATTACCATGTTAATGATCGTTCCATCGACGTTCATATTACGAATCTACGGAGGAAGATCGAGATAGACCCCAAAAAGCCGAAATATATCCAAACGGTATGGGGTCTAGGCTATCGATTTGCGAAACCTTAAATTACATCTTTACACCCTTAAAATTGCCCACAATCCTTGCAAAGGGACATTCCAGTCAAAATACGAATTGGGAAGCAATAAAGCGGATACGCAATATTACTATCCAGGAACCATCAGCAGTTCCACAATTTTTTTATTTGTTTTCTAAACACTGTACTAACAAATTTGGGAGAACGAAAGATTACCTTACAATGTATTGTCCAAGTGGGAAAGTTCGGAAGATGGGGAGAACGGATAGTCCGTGATTGCCATCCGCTCCGTCTTCAAAGATTTGAATCAGATTTTAAGGGGAGACTTATGATTGGGCTTTTGCAGGGGGTGCTTGCATGTGGATGGAGCCACGCCAAACCTTTCTTTAAACACCTTGGAAAAATGAGCCACACTCTCAAATCCTGTCGAAAAACAAACATCCGTAACGGATAAAGAGGTGTTAAGCAGCATTTCTTTCGCGATATCCAACCGGCGATTACGGATCCAGCGTACAGGTGATGTTGTATAATAGATCGCTTGGAAATCTCGTTTAAAAGCTGATAAACTTCTGCCTGATAAGTAAGCAAGATCATTTAGCGAGACAGGGTTGGTTAGATTCTGCTCCACAACCTCCGTTATGCTCTTCCTCTTTGAACGATTGAGCTGTAAAAACTGGAATATAAACTGTTCGTCAGCATCCGCAACATCAAACAATAATTCCAACAATTTTACTTTAATTAATCCATCCCTAATGTTATTGGTTTCCTTGAAATACGGTTTCAACGAATAGATATATTTAATTAATCGTTCATTGATCGCTTTGACAGATACCGGTACTAACGCTGATGGATAGTTACTTTCGAGATATGCCATATTGATAAATTCAGTGAGGAGCTCTTCTTTAAGAAAGAACATCATATAGTCCAAAACATAGTCAGAACCTTCTTCTCCCGATTTCTCATATTCAACCCTGATCAATTTCTGCAGTAAAACCATTTCATTCTTTCGCACGATATATTCATGACTGCCGAATCTTACCTTATAGGTTCCCTCTAGTACAAACAAAAGCAGATGATCCTCCAAAAACATGGTTCCCTTTAAACCTTTTGTAAAGGTACAAGACTCGACAACTGTAAGTCCTTTCATCTTCAAGATCCCTTGATTAAGCGGTTCTCTGGCCAGACCGTGAGGAACCTTTATTACTTTTTCGGCTCGCAAAAACAACTGTATTTCCTCCTTATTGTTCAACTGCTAGGAACAGCTCCATGGTAACAAGGACCATACTTACGAGTAGTTTGATCCTACCGCCTCCGCATTTATAAAATTCCACTCGTTAAGATAATTTCCAGATAAAAAAATAACTCCTGTATCGGAACCAAAGGAGCCATATCGATGTTTTGGCAATCAACGCCCATCTTTCCAGTCAAGTTGGTTGCTTAAAGCACACCAGACAATTGTACCGGGGTGTACGGAGAACGCTCGTACATGATTCGGCTTGCCACGCTTATCCGGTTCTAAGCCGAATAGTTCTTTAAGTCTCACCTAGTTACGCTTCATTGAACAGAGTCCAATGCGACGATGGCTTTGTCTCGTGAGCGGGCCGGAACGATACTTGGGCGCCTGCCTTGGCTAATAGCCTCGATACCTCCAAGCCAATACCGGAAATATCCGCCAATCGCGATGGCAACCTTGCCTGCCAAATCTACTCCTTGTATGATTTCTTCCGCAGTCGTACATGGTCTGTATTCGGTGTGCAAAGGTTGTTGCGGGGTCTGTTGGTTTGCATGAATTGTCATAAATTTATTTCCTCCCTTTGAAAGAGATACAAACAGTCATAATAAATGTGACCAGGATGATCATATTAATAAAGACCTATCGAATCGACCCTAGGCGAAAAGCAGAATGAAGGTACCAAACTTAAGCGCCATCCACAGGTGAAGTTGCTCGGCGTATAACGATCGGAATTGAAAAACCGGAGTGCGAACGCCCCCGGTTCAATTGGATGTATTCGACTTAGAAATTAGACATCATCATGATCTGTGCCTGTAATAACGTCATGCCATGCCTGTATATCTTTTTCAAAATTAGCCGTCTTTTCCCGGTATCTTTGCAGCGAATCCTTGCCAAGCGGCAAGTGGACCGGCGGCTTCTCCGCGTTTGCAACCTGCACGATTGCCTTGGCCAACTTGACGGGATCGCCCGGTTGTTTCTTATTTGCTTGGGTAGCAAATTTTCTCATTTCTCCTACCGTTTCCGCATAATCCGGAATGATGTTACCTGACCGCGTTAGCGACGCAGCATCCAGAAATTCCGTACGAAAGAAGCCCGGGGCCACTACGGTCGCATGAATCCCAAGCGGGGCCAATTCCAATGCAAGTGACTCCGTCAATCCTTCAACAGCGAACTTCGTTGCACCATACACGCCCCATCCGATATAACCGCTCAATCCGCCAACTGACGAGAAATTGATGATATGTCCAGAACGTCTTTGACGCATATGGGGCAGGACCGCTCGGGTCACATTCAACAAGCCAAAAACGTTGGTTTCGAAGTTTTTCCTCACCTCTTCAGCAGTGGCTTCTTCAACGGCACTCAACAATCCAAATCCTGCATTATTAACAAGGACATCAATTTTGCCGAATTTCTGTACGGCTTGATTTGCAGCCGCTATCGCCTGTTGTTCATCGGTAATATCCAGAAGAACAACTTGAAGATTCTCAGGATTTCCCAATTTATCAGCTAAAGACTCCGCCGAACTCCGGACCGTTGCAACTACATGATCCCCAGTTTCCAACACAGCCTTCAGGATTTCAAAACCAATGCCTCTTGCTGCACCGGTAATAAACCAAGCTTTTTGATTTGTCATATTGCTTCCTTCTTCCTTTATCTTATTTTTGAAGTACGTTATTTGCTTGGAACCTCATAATCTCATCAGCAAGCAGATATTCTGCGTAATGCCTAGAGCTTGAAACTAATTCTTCATCGCTTTTATCATCGGTATCAAAGATTGTGAAAGGCATCAAGAAGTCGGTTTCGATTAAATTACTCGTAGCATGGAAAGGGCTGAGGAGCTCATGAATCGTATAAAGATCACCGCCTCCAGGCCGATAATCAATTTCCGAGCCACCCATAGAAATTGCCAACCCAAGTTCCTTCCCTCGCAGCTTTCCTCCTTTCGACGTATAGCCCCAACCGTAAGTCAGGACATCATCCAACCACTTCTTAAGAAGCGGAGGTGAACTATACCAATAGAACGGAAACTGGAAAATGATCCGATCATGCTTTTCAGCGAGTTCTTGTTCTGTTTGAACATCAATCCGCCAATCTGGATAGGATGCATATAAATCATGCACGGTAATCTGATCCGGATACTTCTTTACTTCCTCAATCCAAGCCTTGTTCACTCGAGATTTGCCCATATTGGGATGAGCGACTAGTACCAAAGTCTTCACGATTACCCTCCTATTCTCAGAATTCGTATTTTTTCTTCCTTCAGTATTTGCCTTGTTCATATTGTTTATGAATTCCTGTATTAACTTTAACGTATATTTGAGCTTTCCGCTTTTCTGTAAGGTCCGATCTATTTGTTCATTTAGCTCATGTCCGTTTTTAGAAAAGAAAAATGCACCACTAGAATTTCATCGGATAAACCAAGGTGGTTATTCAACATCCATTCTAGGGGGTGTACTACCAGGAGGTTATATTCCCATTTCATCCTATGCGCCTTTTTTAATCAATTGCTAAGTCTTTTTTTCTAGAGCCGGAATAACCAACATACTATGTTTGCATTCAAGTTTTGAAGGTATGCAAGGGGATACCGCGGGAGTTGAGAAACCTATTGCTCCATGATGTTGTTAAGCCAAATAACCGTATTCCATGAGTGATTGCTGAATTTCATCCAGCAATCTTTTTACCCCCAGGGATTGGGTTTTCAGACAGACGATTTAGTTCATTTGAAGAAACGTTGTGTAGGCAACATCGAAAGCTTTTGCTCGGGGAACTTCGATAACAAACACACTCCCTCCCAATTTTCTTTTGGTTATTGGGTTTATTGCACGACCAGCGTAATCTGCCCGTTAATTGAGAAACGGCAGCCGATCGTTTTGTCAGCTGCCGTTGTGTCTTAATTGTTTTCCGTTCGTTTTATCAAATGTATTAGTTCCAAAAAGTTGATTTTGCTTGGATATGAGTGTAGGATCCAGCGTAAGATGATAGATCCAAAGCACCGCTAAATATCCAAACTCGAACATTTCTTTCGTCGATCCATCTCCTCCCGCGCAACGACTCCCGATGGACACTTCCCGTTCCGCCCAATGCGCAATATGAGCCGTTGATTTTGTAAAGATGTGACCTTCCATCCATGGGCCTTCATCGCTCTCCCAGACGACGGCAAACGGATTGGGGCGGACCATAGTCCTGCCGGATTGCCGATGCCCCAGACGTCGTCGGTCGTGATAAGTTAAAGTAGGTCCGTCATGATAGCGTTGCGTCGGCGCGTAGATGCCTTCGGAGCTTTCCCTGCCTCGGATTTCGAGGATCTTGTTGTCGGCCAGTTACTCCTTGACGCTGCCGAGCTGCAGACCATGCACAAAATATTTTTGCAGGAACGGGTAGACGACGAGGATCGGCACCGAGGCGATCGTAATCGACGCCCGGATCGACATCAGTGTTACCATGTTGCGTATGGCGCTTAAATCGGCTCCGTTTGCGACGGCCGGATTGCTGTTCGAGTTCATGGAAGAAGACAGAAGCTTCATCAGCTCGTACTGCAGCGTACTCAAATTTTGCTTGGATGACGTAAACAGGAAGGTATCGAACCAGGAATTCCACTGCACGACCGCGATAAACAGTCCACGGTAGCCAGAACCGGCTGGCAGAGCGGGAGGACTACCGAGACGAACGTCCGGAAATCTCCCGCGCCGTCTATCTTTGCCGATTCGATCAGAATTAAGAACTGATACAACCGACTGGTAGGAGGTATCCTCTCGCCCCTTCTTTTCCACCCATTCCTCTTCACCCGTTTTCTATATTCATAACAATATTTGTATATTTTTATTTATAACAAATCACAAGTGTTTGTTTGAAGAAATCCTTATTTTGATTTTTTTTATACCACTGCTATACTTCAGCAGTTCTATTCAAATTGAGTGTTATTACATAGTTAATGTATATTGCAATGAGGCCCGCTCCTCCAATAGCTCGACTTACATAGTGCATGTAATGCCACTTGGTAGGAAACCCATCTTTATTTCTGACGGAAAATTGACACATAGGAGGCATGACGACGCGGTTTTTTATTCAAGCCTTTTTTCTTAAAAGTACTAAATAAATGATCCATTACCATTAACTCCTTTAATGATTTAATTTGCAGCTTAGCAGCAACAGATGAACTGCCCGCGAGTTGTTTCCCCGCCATTTATCACGCAACCATACGGGCTGCTTGCCGAGATGGCTGCCGGCTCACGAAATAGATGCTGAGCAGGATCAGAACGAGTCCCGCGAACAGGGAAACCGTAAACGGTTCGCTGAAGATAAGGCAGCCTGTGAGGATAGCCACAAGAGGGATCATGAACGTAAACGACGCTACTTTGCTCGCCTCTCCGGAGCCAATCAACCGATAGAACACGAGCCAGCCCAAGGCGATGACGAAGACAGATATGAATAACAGGCTCCCTATGAAGCCGGCGCTCCAAACCACGTCGGACCAGTTCTCGACGCAGGTGCCGAGCACTGTCATGAATCCCCCCCCGATCAGCAGTTGAAGCGTCACGAGCCATATCGGATCCACGACGGCGCTAGATTTTTTGACGAACACGATGCCAAGCGCCCAGCTGAGCGCTGATCCCAAGGCAAGCAATATCCCCGCGACAGAGATATGGCCGGAGATACCTCCCGCGCCGCTGCATATGACGGCCACACCGGCAAATCCTAGAACGAGACCAATGATTTTTAGCCCGTTCATCGATTCGCCCAGCCATAACCACGAGAACAAACCGACCAGTACCGGCTGAAGAAAGACGATCGCCGAAAACAAGCCTGACGGCAGGTACCCTAGTCCGATCGTTTGCAAGCCGTAATACAGCACGACGTTGAGGATGGCGGAAACCGCATAGATGCGCCAAGTTCGCCTGAATTGCAGGTTCTTGAATCTCGGAATGGCAACCCCCAAAAGCAATAGTCCACCCAGCAGGGTTCGAATACCGGAAAACAGCACTGGCGGCATGTAAGCCAAAGCATATTTGGATAAGGGCCAGTTGACTCCCCAGACGATGACGAGGTATGCGATCAATAAAGCCGTTTGGACACCCGTTGATTTCTTCATGATGTAATTGTCCCCCTTACGAAACGAATAAAGTCAGCAATATATTTTCCATCCAATGAAGAGTGCAGAAGGCAAGGCTTTTGGAATTAAGGACATTAATGCAAAAGAGGCCAACATATTGTTGCATTTCGATAAATTAAAGGCTGCCGATCAGGAAGAAATTATTGATTTTATAAAGTTGAAAATAAGTCGATATTAATAATTTAGTTATTTTTATATTGTTCTATCATCTCTCACTGCTCATAGGGATACTTTACTTAGGAGAACGTATGCTGACTGACAAGTTACGTCTACTTAAGCGTCCAAACTCAGCTAAAGGGACATGGGGCATTGCATTTGTGCCTTGTTCACTCGAGATTTGCCCATATTAGGATGAGCGACTAGTACCAAAGTCTTCACGATTACCCCTCCTATTTCGGAATTCATATTTTTACTTCCTTCCGTATTTGCCTTGTATATATTGTTTATGAATTCCGGATGTATTAACTTTAACGTATATTTGGGCTTTTCGCTTTTCTGTAAGGTCCGATCTATTTGTTCATTTAGCTCATACCCGTTTTTAGAAAAGAAAATGCACCCATTAAAAATTTCATCGGATAAACCAGGATGGTTACTCCAACGTCCATTCCAGGGGGTGCACTACCAGTAGATATGAGTTAATAATGTCCCTATTTATAAGTCTAAAAGTCAGTATTTCAATATGGCTTTGTCTATAACAGCCATAGGAATTGCTTATGCAAAAACTTAATAAAACTTTTAAAGGGTATAGTTTTTTTTAAAGCATTGTATAGAAAACAGAATATTGTTTGTACAGTTAAATTTCATTAGACTGAGACAGCAGCACAGAATGTCCATTTTTATGGACCTGTTCAATCAAATATGGAAAGTTGGGATCTTTGAATGTTTGACGGCAAGACAGATCTACTATTGGCTGAAAACTCTGCAATTAAATTTTAGGAGGAAAAAGTATGCTGAATAATCAAACAAGTAAAGAATGGGCAAATCCGACACCCGCGGGTCTAGTGGCACTGGCAGTTGCCTGCGCATGTTTTTTCGCTTTGCTGACCGGTCGCGTGGAATCTTCTGCGCTGCCTCTTATCGCCTGTTGGCTGCTAGGCGGCTTTGTAGTACAATTGATCGTCGGCATCTTGGATTTAAAGAGACAAAATGATACTGGAGGAAATACATTTCTATTTTTCAGTGCGTTCTTCATGTTGGTGGGTGGCCTGGAAATGTTGCTCAAATACGACGCGATAACAGCAGGTATACCTTTGGATTCTCGGATTGACGGTTATGCATGGTCGGTGTTGGCAATTATATTGTTGCTGTGGACGCCTGCATTTTTTAAATCATTCAGCCTGCTCTCTGTTATAGTAATATTACTGGATGTTGCCCTTCCGTTTATTGCACTGACTGATCTTGGTGTGCTGGCAAAAGGCTTTGAACAAATTTCTGCATGGGCGCTGCTTGCTTCAGGCGTTGTTGCAGTGTACCTCTGTTCAGCACAGGTTGTAAATCAGGCGTATGGTCGTGTAGTCTATCCATTGCCACGCTTAGCACGGGTAAAGATGCAGACGGTAACAGTAGCAGACCCCAAATAATACCTAAACAACGAGCCCACCATTTCCTGGTGGGCTCTCATCTTCTATGCCGCGGATTTACATGTTCTTACATAGCGGCCCTTCCCTTGGATGCACTTCTATAATTTACCATACCTCACTTACTCATCTCCTCAATCCTTTCAATTGTTTTAACAAGCTATGTCCGAAATTATAAGTCTAAAAGTCAGTATTCTTACTAGTAATAAGGCTTTCTCTATAACAGCCATAGGAATCGCTTATGCAAAAACTTAATAAAACTTTTGAAACGTCTGACGGCAAGACAGATCTACTTTTGGCTGAAAACTCTGCAATTATCCTTGCGCATCGCGGGCCTTTTCAGCGTACTCATCGCTATTTGACCAATTCCATAAACTTATGCGCTGTGGTGGAGAGCGGCATGTTGCCCATGATCATGAATCCTACCTGGGACGACGGCATGTTGACGTGGAGCTGAATTCCCGGGTCACGTACGAAACGCCCAGGCCCTTGCGCGCGAATAAGATCAACAGGTCGATGCTGCCGACCTCGATTTCGAACAATTCCGTGATGGCATCCGGACCCGGCTGTTCCGCGAGAACAGGAGATCGGGTACTGAAGAAGCTGCTCCATCGACATCACCACGCCTTTGAGCTCAGCGTAATGGGCTTTTATTACTTCCTCAAACAAACCTTATTCACTCGAGTATGTCCAAATTAGGATGAGCGACAAGTACCAATGTTTTCACCATAACCCCTCCCATTCTCGGAATTCTCTAAAGATTGATTCAGCCTAACTTGAACATTTCATTCTCAGTAATAATGAAAAAATATAGACCACATAAATATGCCTCCTTTTATTATAAGACCTTGAACTAATTCTATTAGTAAACAAAGTATCAACCAACATATAGGGAGTACTTATATGTTGTAGTCGAACGGCCCTATAGCTTAAACAGATTGAATGTATAGAAAATATAGAATTGATCGATATATTTCGGTATTAGTATTATAAGACATGCGAGAGGCTTCATAACTAGTTATTTTGAATGCCATCGTAAAACTCTAAAAGGCAGGAGAATACAGATGATTACAGCAGATCAAGCCCGCAAGATTATCGCCGCCGGCGAGGCGCGGGCCACAGAAATAGGCGTTCCGGTCAATATTGCAGTCCTGGACGCTGGCGTGAACCTGAAGGCCTTTGGCCGGATGGACGGTGCCCTTCTGGGCTCCATCGACATCGCTCTCGGCAAGGCCCGGACAGCCGCGCTGTTCGGCATGCCCACCGAGGCAATCGGTGAATTTTCCAAACCCGGCGGCACCTCGCCCGGCCTGGAGCAGACCAATGGCGGTCTGGTGGTCTTCGCAGGAGGCCTCCCCCTGCTAGACACCAGCGGCATCCTGATCGGCGCAGTCGGCGTATCCGGTGGCGCAGTAGCTCAGGACCTCGACATCGCCCAAGCCGCGGCAGCGGCGCTCGGCAACTGAACACTAACCCAAGCAAACCATCAACCCATCTGAATGTGAAAGGAATGTATATATCATGACCACTAAAACCATCCTCATCACCGGCGCTGGCTCGGGCTTCGGCAAGGCAGCGGCCATCGGCATGGCCAAGAATGGCCACAACATCATCGCCACCGTCCACGTATCCTCGCAGGTGACCCCGCTGCGCGAGGAAGCCACAGCACTCGGCCTTACCAACCTGCGCGTCGAGCGGCTCGATCTGACCGACCCTTATGATATCAAACAGGCGCAGTCCTGGGACTTCGACGTACTCTGGAACAATGCGGGCATGGGCGAAGCCGGCCCGGTCTGGGAAATCCCCGTCGATCTCGTCCGCAAGAATTACGAGGTCAACGTCTTCCTGCCACTGACCCTCACCCAGGGCGTTGTCCAGAAATGGGTTCGCGAGGGCAAGCGTGGCAAGGTCGTCTTCACTTCGTCCATGGGCGGCCTGTTCACCCCCGCCAACTGGGGCACCTATGTTTCGACCAAGCATGCGCTGGAGGCATTCGCCGAAGCCATGCAACAAGAGCTGACCCAGTATGGGATCAAGGTCCAGACCATCAATCCGGGCGCCTATTACACGGGTTATAACGAGACGATGGCGGACAATCCGTTCCGCTGGCTCGACGACCAGGTCAACTTCACAAAGCGCGCCGATCTGCGCAAAGGTTTCGACGATTTCTTCGCCACGCCTGAAGGCAAGATGGATGCGCAGGAGATGATCGATCGCATGATCGACATCGTCCCCGCCGACGAAGGCAAGTTCCGAAACGTCGTCCCCCAGGTGGTCGAGGACATGCTGAAGGACCATCAGCTCGCCGCTTGGGAAAACCGAATCTGATCTCAACCTAGCCACCGAGCGGTGCCTCAAGTGGGTGCCGCCCGTTCTTGCTAGAAAGAAATTTGCCGCTTTCCATGCTCAAGACCTGCACCAGGGTTAGCAACTGAACACCAACCCAAGCACAACCATCAACCCATCTGAATGTGAAAGGAATGTATATATCATGACCACTAAAACCATCCTCATCACCGGCGCTGGCTCGGGCTTCGGCAAGGCAGCGGCCATCGGCATGGCCAAGAATGGCCACAACATCATCGCCACCGTCCACGTATCCTCGCAGGTGACCCCGCTGCGCGAGGAAGCCACAGCACTCGGCCTTACCAACCTGCGCGTCGAGCGGCTCGATCTGACCGACCCTTATGATATCAAACAGGCGCAGTCCTGGGACTTCGACGTACTCTGGAACAATGCGGGCATAGGCGAAGCCGGCCCGGTCTGGGAAATCCCCGTCGATCTCGTCCGCAAGAATTACGAGGTCAACGTCTTCCTGCCACTGACCCTCACCCAGGGCGTTGTCCAGAAATGGGTTCGCGAGGGCAAGCGTGGCAAGGTCGTCTTCACTTCGTCCATGGGCGGCCTGTTCACCCCCGCCAACTGGGGCACCTATGTTTCGACCAAGCATGCGCTGGAGGCATTCGCCGAAGCCATGCAACAAGAGCTGACCCAGTATGGGATCAAGGTCCAGACCATCAATCCGGGCGCCTATTACACGGGTTATAACGAGACGATGGCGGACAATCCGTTCCGCTGGCTCGACGACCAGGTCAACTTCACAAAGCGCGCCGATCTGCGCAAAGGTTTCGACGATTTCTTCGCCACGCCTGAAGGCAAGATGGATGCGCAGGAGATGATCGATCGCATGATCGACATCGTCCCCGCCGACGAAGGCAAGTTCCGAAACGTCGTCCCCCAGGTGGTCGAGGACATGCTGAAGAACCATCAGCTCGCCGCTTGGGAAAACCGAATCTGATCTCAACCTAGCCACCGAGCGGTACCTCAAGTGGGTGCCGCCCGTTCTTGCTAGAAAGAAATTTGCCGCTTTCCATGCTCAAGACCTGCACTAGGGTTATCTACAACGCCGCACTGGGCGTCACCGCGACCGCGCTGGCCCTAATCGCGATCGAGTCCCGCTCCTCTTCCGATATCGAGACACAAAACAAGACTTCTGTCGATAAACGATGTGGGGGTTGTTTCGTGGAGAGGGACCCTCGTTGGTTACACAAGCGGTAATGTCTCGAAGCAGGTTATGCTCCGGTTAACCATTCTCTAATTATGAGTGGGTGCTATGTTTAGAATAAATTTGAATTTGCTAGAATATCGCGTACATTGCATCGCATGACTAGGTAGGGCGGTGAGGCATTCACGGTTATACCTACGGATATAACGCAGGGGGACCAGGCTTGCCACTGAAGCAGCAGGGACGTAGCCGCGTATGTGTTTATGAAGAAAGCTTTTCCGATGTAAAGTGAAAATAACAGCCCCGTATTTTATTTACGGGGTTTTTTGTTGTTGGTCGGTAACATGTTCGAACGTCAAAATGATTCTGTGTTTGAGATGATCAATTCTAATAAAAACCTATTCACTAGCCGAAACCTCTAAGCCTTCCATATAGTTCCGCAACATTGCTTATTATGCGAGACTTAATAGTTTTAACGATGGGTCACAGACTCAGGTGAACATCCGATCGGCCCCGGCTACTAAGAAATACACCACCAAGACAAAAATGGTCAACCAGTAAAAACCGGTTGACCTCATAATACGACGGAGAACGTTAGTTCAATTAACCGCCAACGCGATTTACCCATTCAACTCGTCTTGCCATAGCCGCTGCTGATATTCGCTCGATAACAGGTCGGAGTGGCGGACGAACAAGCGGGTCAAGATCTCCGTAGTGCAGCCGACCTGTTCGGCGATTTCCTTGATTTTTTTCTTCGGCTGCTCTTCCACGAGCTTGCAGGCCATTTGGAAGCGGAATTCGCCCAAATAGTCCTTGAAGTTGCGGCCCACGATATTCTTGAACAAGGTGGACACATAGTTGCGAGACAGGTTCAGGTAATCGGCTAAGCTGAACAGGCTGATGTCCTTGTTATAATTATCATG
Source organism: Paenibacillus sp. V4I3 (assembly GCF_030817215.1). Classification (GTDB taxonomy): domain Bacteria; phylum Bacillota; class Bacilli; order Paenibacillales; family NBRC-103111; genus Paenibacillus_E. Next base: position 1,481,008 of record NZ_JAUSZA010000001.1, on the reverse strand, counting down.
AATAAAGGAGAGCATATTCTCGGCCAGGCTGTTGTTCGACTTCTCGCGCTCTTGGGAGAACCAGTGGTCCAGCGCCGCCAACGTATCGAGAGCTGCCTGATGCAGCTCCTCGTACGTGCGGCAGGATCGTAAAGGTAGGTCCAGCTGCTCCAGCTGCCCGAACAGCACCAGCGATTGGCCACCCGAGCTGTCGATGATCACCGACAGCTAGTAGTTAATGTCTTTTTTTCAATATGGGTTGAAGGGTAAATCGAGGAAGCGTTTAAGCTTCATAATTGCCCTATTTGCGATGGCTATAGTCTGCTTACTTTTTCGATTGTTCTAAAAAGAAATCGATACATGTTTGAACCGAAGGATTATTGTAATGATGCTTTTTAAAAATAAGCTTGATCTCACGAACAGGCGTTGGATCTACGAGTCGGATCATTTTTAATTGCTGACCAAAAAAGCTGCTTTCAATTAAATAAGCAGGTAAAATAGCTACCCCCATCTTATGCAGTACCATAAAAAGAAGAATTTCCGTGGAAGTTGACTTAAACTTTGATTGCAAAGATTTGGCGATCTTATGGCTTAATTTATGAAGTTGCTCGATTAAACTTATATCCTTAACAAATAAGGCAGATTCTAAATCCTCTAGCTCATGAAAAGAAATAACGGTTCGATCTGCCCATGGATGATCCGCATAAACGACCAATGCTTGTTCTTCTTTATATAGGTGCATCATATGAATTTCTTTGTTTGGTTCATGTTTGTCGGTAATGCCAATATCGATACTACTATTCAATAATTGCTGTGATGTATCCTCTGCACTGGTAAAATTTAATGTGATATCAGGATACTGTTCATGGAATTCCAAAAAACGGGGTATTAAACAAAAAAAGGCCATAGGCGAGATGCCTATTAAAAGATTATTTGTTCGAGCATTGCGTAACTCGTAAGTTTCTTTCTTCGATTCTTCAATGAGCCTCATCATGAAAAGAGCTTTTTCGTAAAGTATTTCACCAGCAGCTGTAATCTTTACCCCTCTACCAACTCTCGCGAACAATGGAGTTCCAACTTCTCTCTCTAAAAATCGGATCTGTTGACTTAAATTAGATTGAGAGATCATTAAAACTTCTGCAGCCTTAGTAAAGCTTCCTTCTTTGCAAATTTGAACGTAACATTCTAGTTGCCTGAACACGAAAGATTTACCCCCTTTTCCCAATAGATCGTACTGTTTAATATGATCGTCCTGTACTTACATATGAATTCATCTCTTGAATGAATATGCGTGCAGCGAAACTCATAGTTGGTGGCGCCTTAGCATTCCTGCCGTGCAATGATATACAGATTCTTTTGATCGAAATCCTTTACGGTATGCACCAGAACCAGCTCGCTGCAATCTTCGTTAAAGCGGGAGATGATCGTATTCAGCAGCTCTTCCGTCATGAAAAATTCCGATCGGAAAAAATCCAGGTTCCCGGTCCGATTATTCAAGATGACATAATTATCCGTATATTTGGTGACAACGATCGCATGGCTCTGGCTAGAAGCTATCCCATTAATGCCGTTGACGAAACTGGAAACTTTGAGCTTCTCATAGTTGGTCAAATATTCGCCTAAATACTTCCGAGTGTACTCGGAAACGCCCAGCATCAAACCGATCTCTTGCGGAGACTGCAGACGGATGTCCGTATAATCGCTCAGCTGCCTCGCTTTAGCCGCCACATCTTCGTTAAACGCATTTAACCGCTTGGACATATGAATTCATCTCTTTAATGAATATACGTGCAGTAGACCTCATAGTAACGGAATTAAGATATACAAGAGATATATCCCAACAAGGAACATGGCCTTCTAATCTTACAATACGCAAAGAATCGTCCCTTAGACTTTCGAGCAAAGATGTTGGTATAAGAGCTGCTCCAAGTCCATGACGAACCCAATGAATCAATACTGAAGTGGAGGACGTTTCTATTATCGACTTCAAGGTAAACCCACAAGAGAAACAATACATATCAATTAATGATTTGTTTTCTTTACAAAACATGATCGAATTCATTTGCTTTAAGGATCGAAAAGGTATCGAAGATTTATCGGCTAAAGGATGTTCTGAGTGAATCAATAGCGCCATATCTTGTCTATACAAATGAGTCGAAATGACCGAAGCATCAGAAATCGGATTTGCAGTGATTCCAATGTCTACCCTCTGCTCCAAAACTTTATTCTCTGCATCCTTTGCATCGATAATTTTTAATAGAATATTCGGGTACTTCTCGCGAAATCTCATGAAATAAGGAGCAAGATATTCAAGTTCAGCAGGACAACATCCAATAGAAGTTGTTTCTCCAGATATATTGTTTCGGCCATATATTTCATTTCGCGTCTCTTCAAGAAGATTCATAATAGCGTTTCCCTTATTCAAGAGAATTTTTCCCGCTTCCGTTACTTCAACTCCCTTACTTACCCGATCGAACAATGGAATATTATACTCATCTTCCAAAACCCGAATTTGCTGACTTAGTGTAGGCTGAGTCACACCTAATTCTTCTTTAGCTTTGCTGAAACTTCCCGATTTGCATATTTGAATAAAATATTCAAGCTGGCGCAATTCCATAGTGTATCCCCCGCTGCAAAGATATTTCAAACAAAAAGCACTGCCTCATTGAGAGCAATGTGCACCTCTTAGAATTGACTTCACCTATATTCGCCTGGCTGGCCGGTCCTGTTCAAGAAATCTCAGCTTGGCCGGTTCGCTGTTTTTCGTGTGATTGCTGGACTTTGTAAACATTATAAGAAATAACACGTCATGTAATATACCCGCTAGATTTCAGGTGAGGTGCTACGGATGATACATGAAATATTCGGAAAGTTGATCCACCGGAACACCTATTTGCTTGGTCATAATAGTCCGCTGCAGGAGCATGATTATTCTCGTATATTTTTCGTTCTCTTATATCTGCTTTAGTCACCGTCAACGACTCACCTTTTGGGACAAATATATTTTCTCGATACAAGTAAAATGGATGTTTGGTTTTTACGATTGTCAGAATGGCTGCATTTGAGTATAAGCTGCCGTTGCAGCTAAGCATCATGCCAAACTTCCCGTTATCTCCGGCGCTTCCCCCAATAAGAGGGAAGTCTTTGTTGGGAAATAGGGATTGAATAACCGACAATACTTTTTCCTCCGCTTTCCTCAAGCCGTCAACGAGCAAAATACCAAACGTATTGTTATCATATAGGGCCAATCCTTCAAACGCACTTGATTCGCGTTCTCTGAACCGCATCGGAATCGTTCAAATCCCCTCGATCACAGCCACATTTAATTGCAGATTTAGGGAGGATAGCCCGATGGCAACGATACAGCGATCGGTAAATCCTTCTTTGGAGATTCCTCCCGCCACTACGTATCCTATACATTGCGTATCCGGGAAGTGATGATGAAACGATGCTCCGACACCTCTTCAAAATCGTAATCATCGGAACAGAAGAACAATATGAAATTCAGAGTTTGGTGCTTAAGCCGGAAGATCGTCTCCTCAGCCGCTTCGGCTGTTTCTGGTTGCCTGCTAATACTCTGAATAACCTTTAACAAGAGAGCCAATTCCAATCTGAGTTTGTCTTGATATCATCATTTTGATTCTATCAGTAAACGATACCACGATCTGCCTGTCATTACTTTGTTGTAAAGTCCATTTTTGTTGTTCATTTCGTTTGTCTCAGAGCATGTCCCTAGTTGGGCGGTGCATCGATAACGGTCCATGGAATCTTTCTGGGGGACCCTAAAATGCGAGAAATACTATTTACACACGTACCATACCTTTGAGGAGCTCAAGCGGGACATTGAGGCCTATATCCGCTTTTACAACAACGAATGATTACAAGCGAAAAACGGCCTCAGCCCGATGGAAAACAGGACTAAGGCCGCTTAATTGATTTTATTTTTTGTACTGTCTACTTGAGAGGGTGCAGTTCATGCCCGGCTGCCGTCGTGAGTTTGATATTAAGCTAATGTCTCCCGTTAAGCTTAAAAACAGTTCGTTATTCTACACTTAAAAAAAATAGTCCCGATGGCTGTAATAGCTCACCGGGACTAACTAAGTGTTCACGACTTAATATCAGATCTGATTTTACCTTTATTTAAAGAAATTTTTATTTTAATGATTTCATCGATTTCTTTTTGATCAAACCCATCTAACAACCTATAGTTAGAAATCATGCTTAACTCTCCTTCTGATAGAACAGAAGAAACATTAGATTTAATTAAATCATTCTCAATTATTATTAAATCATCTATATTACAATTAAATTGTTTCTTTATTGCTAATAAGGTATCAAAGGATGGATTGCAATTTCCTTGCTCAATCTCACTTAGATTCCCTTGAGAGATGCCTATTCTACTCGAAAACTCCACTTGATTCATATTATTTAATTTTCGTAATCTACGAATATTGGACCCGATATTTATCATTTTTTCACATCCAATTAAATAATAAGTGACCCGACCATCTTATTGATCGGGTCACCTGAATAAAAGCCGTTAGTTTTGACAAGAAGTTATTATTGTGGTTCCACACTTTTATTATTGGTTCCACAGTTTTATTACTGGTTCCATACTTTTGTTACTGGTTCCACACTTTTATATCACCAGACAATGTAGTGTCTAAATAATCCAAACCTACTCCACCGTCACACTCTTCGCCAAATTACGAGGCTTATCAACATCATTACCACGCGCCAACGACGCGTAATACGAAAGCAGCTGCAGCGGTATTACCGACAACGCAGGTGATAAAACATCCAGCGTCTTAGGAATAACGAAGGTGCTATCTACAGACTTCTGCAGCTCCAGCTCACCTTCTACGGCAATCCCAAGTACATTTGCGCCGCGCGCTTTAACTTCTTTAATATTGCTTACCGTTTTCTCAAGCAGTTCATGCTGAGTAGCCAACGCGATAACCGGAACACCATCCTCGATTAGCGCTAGTGTGCCGTGCTTCAATTCACCTGCTGCATAAGCTTCTGAATGAATGTAAGAAATCTCTTTCAGTTTCAAAGATCCTTCCATGGCTACAGCATAATCCAAGCCTCTTCCGATGAAGAAGAGATTATCATGCTTAGCCATCTCCTCAGCGACTGCTTTAATGGCTTCCGCTTGCCCCAAAATTTCTTCCACTTGAGCCGGCAGCTCTTTCAATGCCTTAACCGCTTCTTTAATCTCATCCGATGTTTGTGTCCCTAGCGTTTGAGCCAGGTGCAAGCCGAGCAGATAGAAAGCAATTAACTGTGAAGTGTATCCTTTCGTAGACGCAACTGCAATTTCAAGGCCCGCCCAAGTTGTGATAACATCATCAGCTTCACGCGCTACCGAGCTTCCTACCACATTCGTAATGGCCAGTACATGCGCACCACAACGTTTAGCTTCACGAAGCGCAGCCAGCGTATCCGCCGTCTCACCTGACTGACTTACTACGATAACAAGCGTATCTTTCGTGATAATGGGTGAACGATAACGATATTCAGAAGCAACATCCGTTTCCACCGGAATACGCGCCAACTTCTCAATAACATACTTACCAACCATACCGGCATGATAGGCTGTACCACAAGCAATAATATGAACACGGCTAATGTTGCGAATCGCTTCAGCTGTAATCGTAAGCTCATTCAGCGTCACGCTAAGACCATCAGGGGAAATACGGCTGCCCATTGTGTCGCGGTAAGCTTTGGGTTGGTCATAGATTTCTTTCAACATAAAGTGATCAAATCCGGCTTTTTCGGCAGTTACAATGTCCCAATCGACATGAAACATTTCCCTGGAAATAAAATTCCCCTCTAAAGTCATTAATTCGACACCATCACGCGTCAACAGCGCCATTTCGCCATCATTCAAAATAAACACATTACGTGTATATTCAAGAATAGCAGGGATATCCGAACCAATGAAGTTCTCGCCTTCGCCAATACCGATAATCAAAGGACTAGCCTGGCGCACAGCTACAAGGCGATCCGGCTCATATTCGGTCAGTACACCTAGCGCGAATGCACCTGTCATATACTTTACAGCTTTTTGGACAGCTTTGAGGATATCTCCTTCGTACAAATCAGCGATTAAGTGAGAAATTACTTCTGTATCCGTCTCAGATACAAATTCATGACCTTTCGCAGTCAACTCTTCTTTGAGACTAATATAATTTTCGATAATACCGTTGTGCACAACCGAAAATTTCATTGAATTATCCGTATGAGGATGAGAGTTCACATCCGAAGGCTTACCATGTGTTGCCCAACGCGTATGTCCGATTCCAACGCTTCCGTTCAGTGGAGTCTCATCCAGCTTGGATTCAAGATTCGCGATGCGGCCTTTTGCTTTCTTAATTTGTAAACCATCAGCCGTGTACACAGCTACACCTGCAGAGTCATATCCTCTATATTCGAGCTTTTTGAGCCCTTCCAATAAAATTTCCTGAGAATTACGCTTTCCAATATAACCAACAATTCCGCACATAGTAGTACCTCCATAGTTTTATAAGCCTCTTTTATAAGGGCTATTTTTCAAAGATCCTGGTTTAACAATCAATCAAATACACAAGAAAAACGGCAAATCAAATAAACCATATATAAGGACGATCATTACGTTCATAAATAATAATTTAAGTAGATGTTGGATACTTGTCAGCCTGGTCGCCCAAACGTTTTTGCTCTCCAACTTAACGGCACTCCTCATGCCGGAAGGTCCCCGCCGAATGTTTCGAACACCTTCACCTCGTCAACTCACCTGCGTAGTAGTAGCAATCTCACTACATTTCCGTCCCGCTTGCGAGTTCTGGCGCTATTTGCTGCTTAATTAACCTCTATCCTGCCTTTCCTTCTTGAGTCAAATACATCATATTCATTTTAAAGCTTGCTTGCAACTTATTTTTTCTTGGAAAATCCCCCAATTAGCAATAAGCACGAAAGGGGGATCCACATGTCCCTGCCTTTTATACTAATTGCTCTTGAATAACCTTAGCAATATCATGAACATAAGCCTCAACTTGCTCCTTGTCAGGACCTTCAGCCATAACGCGAATTAACGATTCCGTTCCCGAAGGTCGCACCAGTACGCGGCCGTTATCTCCGAGTTCTTCCTCCACTTTACGAATGGCTTCCTCAATCACTGCGTTGTCCTTGAGCTTGCTTTTATCCGCAACGCGAATATTAACCAATAGCTGCGGGAACTTACGCATAATTCCTTTTAACTCACTAAGCTTACGCCCTGATTGGACAATGGTGTTCACCAGCTGTAATGCCGTCAGAATGCCATCCCCGGTCGAGATGTAATCAAGGAAGATAACATGCCCCGACTGCTCTCCGCCTAAGTTATAACCGCCTTTACGCATCTCTTCCATCACGTAGCGATCGCCTACAGCGGTTTGCAGAGCTTTAAGACCCGCTTTTTCAATCCCTTTGAAAAAGCCAATGTTCGCCATCACCGTCGTCACAATCGTGCCGTGGTTCAGCTTCCCAGTGCGATTCAGCGCATCGCCCAGAATACTAAGGATGAAGTCGCCGTCGACTTCTTCACCAGTCTCATCGATTGCGATCAGACGATCCGCGTCGCCGTCAAAAGCAAGACCAATGGCTGCGCCATGTTTCACCACTTCTGCGCGAAGCTTCTCAGGATGCGTAGAGCCGCAATGATCGTTGATATTGCGACCGTTCGGCTCAGCGCCGATGGTGATAACTTCCGCTCCCAGCTCGCGGAACACCGTAGGAGCCAGCTCGAAAGCTGAACCATTCGCGCAGTCCAGAACGACTTTGTATCCGGCGAAAGACTCGGATACCGTCTCTTTCAAGAACGCCAGATAGGCGAACTTCGCATCTGGCTCATCCGAAACCGTGCCAATCTCGCCGCCAACTGGGCGAGGTAATTCATCCACAGCCGCGTCAAGCAGCTGCTCAATTTCAAGCTCCGTCTCGTCAAGCAGCTTGAAGCCGTCGCCCCCAAAAAACTTAATCCCGTTATCCTCAACCGGATTATGCGAAGCCGAAATCATAACGCCCGCATCGGCTCCGAGCTTTTTCGTTAAATAAGCTACCGCCGGTGTGCTGACGACACCGATGCGAATAACCTCAACGCCAATCGATAGTAAGCCTGCTACGAGTGAAGCTTCCAGCATTGGACCCGAGATCCGTGTATCTCTCCCGATAACAACCTTCGGATGCTTAGCCTGTCTCGTTAATACATAACCGCCGCATCGGCCTACTTTATAAGCTAATTCTGGTGTCAGTTCGCCATTAGCGACTCCTCGCACACCATCTGTACCAAAATATTTCCCCATGTTTATATTCTCCTCTTTTTCTACAACCCATTTTATGGATTTGTTACTTTAGGTGTTTTCTCGCTGATTTCTACAGTCGCCTTCACTTCTTGCGGCATACCGAGCTTCACATAGGTCGGCAGATTTAATGTCACCTTCAGCTCATGCTTACCTGGCGGTAAATTACTAACATCCAGGATCGCCTGTACATCCTGCACTTTCATTTGATCAATGAGTGCAGGAGCGCCCTCTACCGTAATGTTTAGCTTAGCCGTCTCCGGCAATGTAACTTTCGTATCATAGCTTTCGTTTTGGCCAATAATCGTGATCGGTACATTTTCCAAAGCCTTCGTAATGGAAGGAACAATTTCCACGCGGACCGTAACTTTGGCAGGATCCAGTTGAGTTACTTTATTCCTCAAGGGAATGTCCAGTGCAAACTCCTTTGTTTCCTTCAGATCCTGAACACTCAGCTGCGGCCCCTGATAAAATTCTAGGCGATCTACAACATCTTGAGTACCGTAGACGGTTACCTTGTCCGGATTTTGAGTAACCATCGCTATCGCGAAACCTTTCGGCGGCTCTCCACTAATCTTCATCTGCAGCGGTATGGTTTGGAAAGGGCTCGTGATTGGCACTTCGACATCGACCACAGAAGGATTGATATTCAAAGTTACTTCTTTGCCATCTTTATCAAAAGCTTGCAGTCTCACTTGCTTCGTAACTGCAGCCTGGGCCTTATCTACCGAGACCTCGCCGCGAACATTCTCGATCTGCTCGAGCTTACTGGTCTGCGCGGTAATATACACCTTGGCTGGCTTTACAATCGGCTGTCCGGCTTTGAGACCGGCTGCTGGTGTTCCTTTGACATTAATAACGACTGGCACTTCTTTCATCTGCAGCTCTTCGATAATCACATGGACCGTTCTAGGAACAATTTGAACTTCCACATCTGAAGGAAAACCAACCGGTTTAAGTGTAACTTGATGATCTCCCTTGCCCACTTGCGTCAAGTCGAGTTCAATTTGATAGGAATTACTGGTCGTCACTTTCTTAACCGAGGATTCCTTCCCTTTCACAATAACCTGTACGTTGGCAGGAGCCATGGACGAAATGTGATAATGAGTTTCATCATATTTTGTCGTAATGGCTACGTTATTTATGGTTTCCTCCCGCTCTCGGAGAGGAGAATTTCCGGATATATTGGTTTCTTCCATGTGAACAACAACCCATAGCAAAATACCTATCACAAGTGCAACAATTCGCACCACATTCGTATTACGTAACCATTTATCCATTCGAACGCCCCCTCCATTTCAAGAAAGGGTTTTTCTCATTTGTTTTCGCCTTTGGCTTCAGTTCTTCGAACAATTTGGCGATCAAAGATTCTTCTTTAATGTCCCTTACGATATGACCATTCATTGTGAGCGAGATTTGCCCGGTCTCTTCCGAAACAATGATACACATCCCATCTGAAACCTCACTCATCCCAATGGCCGCACGATGCCGTGTACCAAGCTCTTTACTGATAAAGGGATTCTCAGACAAGGGCAAATAACAACCAGCAGCCATTAATTGGCCTTGTCGAATAATTACAGCGCCATCGTGAAGCGGCGTATTCGGTATGAAAATATTAATCAACAGCTCCGCACTGATCTTACTCTCTATCGCAATACCGGACTCAACATAATCAGTCAGACCGGTCTCTTTCTCGAAAACAATCAAGGCCCCTATCTTTCTTTTGGCCAAATAGTTCGCAGCACGTATTACTTCACTAATCCGCTTATTAACATCTTGATCCTCTTCCGTGGAAGATCGGCTGAATAGCTTCCCCCGGCCCAACTGCTCCAATGCCCGCCTTAGCTCCGGTTGAAAAATAATAATGACCCCAAGAACCCCGAACGTAAAGGTCTGGTTCATCATCCATTGCAGCGTACTGAGCTGAAACCAAATACTAAATACCCATGTAATGACGACAACAAGGATACCCTTCATAAGTTGAATAGCCCTTGTCCCACGCACCAACAGGATCAGTTTATAAATCACATAGCTAACGATCAGAATATCAACGATATCCTTAGCCGAGATGCTCGTGAGTAAGTCCATTTATTATTCTCCCCCAGCGACTGAACACAGTGATCTCTCTATAATAGAATCATAACATAAACCCAGATATACTTCTATTTTTCTCTCTACACAAGACGTTATCAAAACGAGTTTGGTTCATTTTATTAGTATGTAAAGAAAAAAACGTCCTCCTCTGGCAAAAAGCCATTTGGAAAACGTTTCAAGCTAATGCGAGAGCATGCCTACGAACTCGCCTAATTTATACCAGACCCAGCCCAATGCTTCATCGACTTGCGTGACGTGCCCAGAGATATGCGCGGTTGACGCTAGATTGAGAGAACCATCAATAACGGTTAAGTTTCCTGTTACATCGCCTTCAACTTTCAGTTTACCCCGCTGAACAACGAGATCACCTTTCACAGTATGCCCTTGCGGTACAGTAACTGTATTACCCTCAATCACAACGTCCTGAAGGTTACTTCCCTTCACCATCAAATTCGTATCATCATTCCACATGGACATGAAGCTTCCGAACATGACAGTAGCGAAAACAACAGCTACTGATACAGCAGGATGCTTGCGAATGAAGTCCATCCAGGAATTGCGCTTCTTCACTGGAGGCAGTCCGCTCATGATTTGTGCAGTTAACGTATCAGATACTCTAACGGGAGGCAGCATTCTAACCATCGCGTCCGTTTTCTCCAATTGTCTGAAAAGAGCATGACATGCTTGGCAGGATATCAAATGCTCCTTCAATCGCTGAGAATCGGATCCGTTCAAATCACCGTCGAGATATTCATGTATGAGCGGGAGGGCTTCTTTACAATTCATCATTCAGCCACCCCTTTCTTAGACTTTTGCATGTTGTGGTATACCATACGTTTGAATTTCAAATATGTTTCACATATGAACAGGATTTGTGCTACCAACTTGATCCTCCTGCTCTAACCTTTTACGCAAGTACTCCCGACCACGATGTACACGCGTTTTGATCGTTGTAACTGGCATATCAAGTACGTCGCTTATCTCCTGCAAAGACATATCATGCAGATATCTCAGAATCACAACGGATTTATATTTTTCAGGTAACGTTTCAATAGCCTGACGTATCTGTTCCTGTGTTTCGGACACAATCACTTGCTTCTCAGGTGTGTCCTCATGACTTGGTAGCATGGCATAATAATCATTGCCCTCTCCATCCGGCATCTCCGCATCAAGCGAGTAGGTGTTCTTTCTTCGACGCAGCTTATCGATACACAGATTCGTCCCTATACGGAAAATCCAAGTCGAAAACTTCTGATTCTCATCGTATCGGTGCAGATTGGTAAATACCCGCAAGAACGTCTCCTGCACAGCATCCTCGGCTTCTTGCTTATTATTCAGCATACGGTAAGCCAAATGAAAGATCTTGTCCTTATAGAGCTCCACAAGCTCTGCAAAAGCATTCCGATCCCCATTCCTGGCCACCTTAGCCAGACGTGCTTCTACAAAGTTCAATTCGATTTCCTCCGGCTTCTCGACAATTCGATCTACATATACATACGCAGAAATTATGATTTGTTTTCAGAAATAATTATGCCTCCTATGATCAGTCCCATCCCTAACCATTGTAACCCATTTACCGGCTCTCCTATAAGTAGGTAAGCAGCAATAACGGCTACTGGCAGCTCCACCGATCCAAGCATAGCAGCAAGCGTACTACCGATTCGCGGAATTCCGATATTAAACGACACCGTAGGCACAACCTGTCCCAAGAAGCCCAGCATAAGTCCCCATAACAGCAGCGTACTTCCATTCTCATGTACAAAAACCGTCGGTGGATACAGAATATACATAACAGGCATCGCCGCGGTAAGCATAATAGCCGAATTCATAAGAGGAGGCAGGGTACTAACCACTTGTCCAGTGAAAAAGAGAAAAATGCTGTAAGTCAAAGCCGACAACAACCCATATAAAATCCCCAGTAAACTAAATTGTTCCCAGTTCGTTTCGAACACATTTACAGCAAGTAATGTACCCACCAATATTAAGACAATCGCTATGCTTTCTGCCTTTCTTGGAAGCCTTCGTTTCACGATACAATCCATTGTTATGGTCATCCATGTGAACTGAAACAGAAGAATAATCGATAAAGAAGCATTCAACTCTTTTAAAGCAATATTGAAAAAGACCGTCGTTAAAGCCAATCCAAAAATACCTATCAAACCAAGCTTAATCCAAGGACCTTTAAAGGGATTGACCCATGATTTTTTGTGAAAAAGAATCAACATCCATACGAACAACGTTCCCATCGTCATTTGTGCCGGTGTAATTTGTCCTTCTGTAAATCCTTGATCGTAGGCCATCTTGATAAAAGAGGAAAGCAAGCCATAGCTTGACGCCCCGATTATAACAAGGACCATTGCTAACCATCGCCCCATGTTGTTGCACAACTCCCGTCTATGGGCATTTCGTATAAGGACAGGAAAAGTCGAGCTGCCTACGTTAGACGTGGCCCCCGACTTTATCATCCTGTATCTTACTTCCTACGCTCTAAGTTTTATCAGCCTGTATTTCTAAGCCCAGCGGCTATTCCGTTAATCGTAAGCAGCACTTCACGAAGCAGGATAGCATCATCCTCGTTGTTCTCCCGTAGTGCACGAAGCTCAGTAAGCAGCTCAACCTGCATATAGCTCAGCGGATCTACATAGGGATTACGCAGACGGATGGACTCCTGAATAACAGGAACATTATCCAAAATCTCTTGCTGACCCGTAATTTGTAAAATGATGGACGAAGTCAGTTCATATTCTTCCCTAATGAGATTGAAGATACGCTCTGCAATTGCCGATTCTTTGACCAGGTTGCCGTATTCCTTAGCAATTTGAAGGTCAGCCTTAGCTAGAGCCATTTGCAAATTATCAATCATCGTCTGGAAGAACGACCAATTTTCATACATTTCTTTCAAAGTTTCTAAGTTCGCCGCTTTACCTTGATAAAAGCTTTGGAGACCCGAACCCGCCGCGTACCAAGCCGGAAGCAAATATCTCGTTTGGGTCCAAGAGAATACCCAAGGAATCGCACGCAAATCTTCGAATTTATCGCTATTTTTACGTTTGGATGGACGTGAACCGATATTCAGCTCACCAATCTCTGGAAGCGGTGTGGATTCTTTGAAGAACGTTAAGAAGTCTTCGTCTCGGAAAATGAGATCCTGATACTTCGTCTGTGCTTGTTCCGAAATACCACGCATAATGTTCTCCCACTTGTCTTCAAGTGGATTTCTTTGCGGAGAACGGGATAATTTGGATGCCGTAATTAACGCAAAAGTCGCTTGCTCCAAGCTGCGGTATGCAATGCCTTGCAAGGAATAACGGGAAGATAATACTTCGCCTTGCTCCGTAATCTTAATGCCGCCACCAAGCGTTTCAACCGGCTGAGCCAGAATGCTGCGGTTAAGCGGCATACCGCCACGACCTAATGCTCCGCCACGGCCATGGAAAAACTTCAGCTTCACACCATATTGTTTAGCTGCTTCCGTAATATCCTGAAGCGCCATACGAAGCTCCCAGTTCGCTGTAATCACACCGCCGTCTTTATTACTGTCTGAGTAGCCCAGCATAATCTCATGGAGTTGTGTCACAGGGTCAAGGCTAGCTTTGTAAGCAGGGATCGCTAACAACGTGCTCATAATCCCAGGAGCCGCATGCAGGTCATCGATCGTCTCAAAAAGAGGTACAGACTGTAACGTACTCGTCACACTGCCATCGCTCTCTTTGCGATATAATCCAGCCTCTTTTGCAAAGACAACTACCTCCAAGAGGTCACTAGCTCCTTGCGTCATACTAATGAGATAGCTGTTAATACAGTTGCGACCGAATTCCTTCTGTGCTTTGCCTACAGTACGATAAACATCTAAACACTCCTGAGTACTTTCCGAGTAATCCAAATACGTAGATGTAATCGGTCTTGGATCATTCAGAACATCCGTTAAGAGACTGATTTTCTCCTCTTCCGACAGCATACTGTAATCACTCGTGATGCCCATTTTCGCCAAAACCTCAGTCATCGCATTCTCATGCTCTTTACTGTGCTGTCTGATATCCAGAGCAGCCAAGTGGAAGCCGAACAGCTCAACCTGGCGAATAAGCTTTTTAATATATTTGTCAGCTACATAGTCAGCAAAATGCATCCTCAAGCTAGCCTCGATGATTTTCAAATCACTAATAAACTCTTCCGGACTGTTGTATTTCTGGCTTGTAGGAACATTCGGATTGCCAGTGTTATGAACCTTCTCAATCATATAAGTCGTCTTGATGCGATATGGCTCTTTCTCATTACGCCAAACGTCCTGTATATTCCCCATAGCTTCACGGTCGCATTGAATAGATTCAAGTAGATCGTCGCTAACGTTCACAATGCTTTTACTGAAGCTCATATTCTCAAGTGTTTCTTTGAGCACTTCTTCATACTTTTGCAAAGCCAGTTGACGATGCAAACCTAGTGTTTCCCAAGTCACATTCGCTCTAACCGATGGGTTACCGTCACGGTCCCCACCAATCCATGAACCGAATTTCAAGAAAGACGGCACATGCCAGGAGTCTTGCGGGTAATATTTATTTAAACAGCGCTCAAGCTCATGATAGATCTCTGGTAGTACATCAAACAAAGTTTCGTCAAAATAATACATACCATTACGAACTTCATCAATAACCGTTGGTTTCCTATCACGCAGCTCGTCCGTTTGCCAAAGATTAAGAACCTCTCCGAGCAGCTTCTCACGCAATTGTTCACGCTCGCGATAAGTCAACATAGGATTATCGAGTTTCATCATATCTTCCGAAATACGCAGATTAATATCAAGTACAGCTCTACGCATGGCTTCTGTCGGATGTGCTGTCATTACTAGTTCCAAGGAGATAGCTTTCAGAATTTCTTGAACCTCTGCATATGGAATATGATTATTCTTTAACTCTTGCACAATACTCTCTATGGAACCTGGCTGTACGGACTCACCAGATGAGCGTTCGTAATCTCTTTTACGACGGATCCGATGGTTCTGCTCAGCAATATTAACAAGTTGGAAGTAAATAGCGAATGCACGAATCACTTGATGACGAATCTCCGGATCCAAGGAGGAGATCGTTTTCTTAAATTCATCATATATCTCGATTACATAGTGTGCTCTTAAAGACTTACTCATCTCACGAATTCTCTCGACAACATCAAGCAGATCATTACCGCCTTGATGAACCAGAACTTCACCTAGTATGTGGCCCAAGAAGCGTACGTCCCTGCGCAGCAGGTTATTCGTTGCTTGCTTCTGTAGGACAATATCATTCTCTAACATTACTCTCCACCTCATCTATTCACTATGTTGCACTAATGCTTCTCTCTACAAAAGCTAGATGTTATAAAAACTCATTTCAGAATATTTTACCACAATCCGCCCTCTACACATAGTATTAAAATAAAAAAAAGCCACGCCAGAGCGTGGTAATTTATGTATTACGTCTTTTACAGCCTGTACAAATTCACGGACGATCGAACCTATATGGCTTCTCTTCTTTCCCGTTCAATGAAAAAAGACCACCTGAAGGTGGTCTTTTTTCATTGAAGCGGGCGGCGGGAATCGAACCCGCGCGATCAGCTTGGAAGGCTGAAGTTCTACCATTAAACTACGCCCGCGTGTCTATCGGGACGACACGATTTGAACATGCGACCCCCTGCTCCCAAAGCAGGTGCTCTACCAAGCTGAGCTACGTCCCGATAAGGTAATAACATATGAAAAATGGCGCGCCCTGAGAGATTCGAACTCCCGACCTTTTGATTCGTAGTCAAATACTCTATCCAGCTGAGCTAAGGGCGCTTAATAAAATGGAGCGGAAGACGGGGATCGAACCCGCGACCCTCGCCTTGGCAAGGCGATGCTCTACCGCTGAGCCACTTCCGCATGGGTACCTCAGGAGTATGAATACTGCTGAGGATTTGATGCGCGTAGAGGGACTTGAACCCCCACGGTCACCCGCTAGATCCTAAGTCTAGTGCGTCTGCCAATTCCGCCATACGCGCATGCTGTAAATAAGGCAAGTGAGTCATGTAGGATTCGAACCTACGACACCCTGATTAAAAGTCAGGTGCTCTACCAACTGAGCTAATGACTCAAGTGAAGAACTGGGGATCAAGGATTTGAACCTTGGCATGACGGAGTCAAAGTCCGTTGCCTTACCGCTTGGCTAATCCCCATCGAAAACATGCCGTCGAGAGGACTTGAACCCCCAACCTACTGATTACAA
The DNA here is from genome assembly GCF_030817215.1 of Paenibacillus sp. V4I3. GTDB lineage: Bacteria > Bacillota > Bacilli > Paenibacillales > NBRC-103111 > Paenibacillus_E. The sequence continues at coordinate 1,464,384 of NZ_JAUSZA010000001.1, read as the reverse complement.
GTCAGTTGCTCTACCAGTTGAGCTACAACGGCTTATGAAGTTAATGGTGGAGGCTGACGGGATCGAACCGCCGACCCTCTGCTTGTAAGGCAGATGCTCTCCCAGCTGAGCTAAGCCTCCATGGGATAATGAATTTGGTGCCCACGCAAAGTATTCGGATTAAGCTTCATAGCTTTACGTCACTTTGTGGGGATTATTGGTGACCCGTAGGGGACTCGAACCCCTGTTACCTCCGTGAAAGGGAGGTGTCTTAACCACTTGACCAACGGGCCTTACTAATAAATTACTGGAGCTTCCAACCGGAATCGAACCGGTGACCTCATCCTTACCATGGATGCACTCTACCGACTGAGCTATGGAAGCATTGGCTCCCCGAACAGGACTCGAACCTGTGACAACTCGATTAACAGTCGAGTGCTCTACCAACTGAGCTATCAGGGAAAACTGCTTGGCAACGTTCTACTCTCCCAGAACCCTGCGGTTCAAGTACCATCGACGCTGGAGGGCTTAACGGTCGTGTTCGAGATGGGAACGCGTGGATCCCCTCCGCCATCATCACCAAACAGTCAAAGCGTGTTTGCGCCTTGAAAACTAGATACGAAACTTACATAAAGTGAACATTTTAGGGTTTTGGTTAAGCCCTCGACCGATTAGTATTCGTCAGCTGCATACATTGCTGCACTTCCACCTCGAACCTATCAACCTCGTCGTCTACAAGGGGTCTTACATACTGGGAAATCTCATCTTGAGGGGGGCTTCGCGCTTAGATGCTTTCAGCGCTTATCCCCTCCGTACATAGCTACCCAGCGATGCCTCTGGCGAGACAACTGGTACACCAGCGGTACGTCCATCCCGGTCCTCTCGTACTAAGGACAGCTCCTCTCAAATTTCCTACGCCCGCGACAGATAGGGACCGAACTGTCTCACGACGTTCTGAACCCAGCTCGCGTACCGCTTTAATGGGCGAACAGCCCAACCCTTGGGACCTACTTCAGCCCCAGGATGCGATGAGCCGACATCGAGGTGCCAAACCTCCCCGTCGATGTGGACTCTTGGGGGAGATAAGCCTGTTATCCCCAGGGTAGCTTTTATCCGTTGAGCGATGGCCCTTCCATTCGGTACCACCGGATCACTAAGTCCGACTTTCGTCCCTGCTCGACTTGTAGGTCTCGCAGTCAAGCTCCCTTATGCCTTTGCACTCTGCGAATGATTTCCAACCATTCTGAGGGAACCTTTAAACGCCTCCGTTACATTTTAGGAGGCGACCGCCCCAGTCAAACTGCCCACCTGACACTGTCCCCATACCGGATCACGGTACCAGGTTAGAACTCCGATACGATCAGGGTGGTATCCCAACGATGCCTCCACCCAAGCTGGCGCTCAGGCTTCAAAGGCTCCCACCTATCCTGTACAGATCGTACCAAAGTCCAATATCAAGCTGCAGTAAAGCTCCATGGGGTCTTTCCGTCTTGTCGCGGGTAACCTGCATCTTCACAGGTATTAAAATTTCACCGGATCTCTCGTTGAGACAGCGCCCAAGTCGTTACGCCATTCGTGCGGGTCAGAATTTACCTGACAAGGAATTTCGCTACCTTAGGACCGTTATAGTTACGGCCGCCGTTTACTGGGGCTTCAATTCATAGCTTCGGAACCGAGGTCCCTAACCACTCCTCTTAACCTTCCAGCACCGGGCAGGCGTCAGCCCGTATACTTCGCCTTGCGGCTTCGCACAGACCTGTGTTTTTGCTAAACAGTCGCTTGGGCCTTTTCACTGCGGCCCCCTCGGGCTATTCACCCTACCGAGGCACCCCTTCTCCCGAAGTTACGGGGTCATTTTGCCGAGTTCCTTAACGAGAGTTCTTCCGCGCGCCTTAGAATTCTCTT